>NZ_CP043046.1:0-4800000 GCF_008119665.1 Pigmentiphaga aceris
ATGGAAGACTTTTGGCAAGCCTGCGCGCAGACGCTCGAAAGTGAGTTGACGCCGCAACAGTACAGCGCCTGGATTCGTCCGCTGGTTCCGCTCGCCTTTGACGAAGCCGAATCCGTGTTGCGCGTCGCGGCGCCGAACCGCTTCAAGCTCGACTGGGTCCGCAACAATTTCTCTGGACGTATCGAGTCGATCGCCGCCGATTTCTACGAGCGGCCGGTCCAGGTACGTTTCGAACTGGCTGCCGTCCGGCAAAGCCCCGGTGGTGTGGGTGCCCCGCCGCCGCGCGCGCCGTCCGCGTCTGCTGGTCAGGCCGCACCGCAGCACTCGCCTGCCCGTGCAACCGGTCCGTTCGACGGCAACTATGCAGGCAGCGGCCAAAGCCGCAATACCCCGGCCTTCAATCCGGGCATGCAGGAAGTGCTGGCACCGCCGCGCCAGGCCGCTGGCCAGCCGCCTGCCCGCGTGTCCGATCTGAACGAGGCCACCGGCATCTACGAGCGCTCGCGCCTGAATGCCGAACTGACCTTCGACAACTTCGTGACCGGTAAAGCCAATCAGCTGGCGCGTGCTGCCGCGCTGCAGGTCGCTGAAAACCCCGGCATCTCGTACAACCCGTTCTTCCTGTACGGCGGTGTGGGCTTGGGCAAGACCCACTTGATCCACGCCATCGGCAACGCCATGGTCGCCAGGAAGGAAGGCGCGCGGGTGCGCTACATCCACGCCGAACAATTCGTGTCCGACGTGGTGAAGGCCTACCAGCGCAAGGCATTCGACGAGTTCAAGCGCTACTACCACTCGCTCGATCTGCTGCTGATCGATGATATTCAGTTCTTCTCGGGCAAGAACCGCACGCAGGAAGAGTTCTTCTACGCGTTCGAGGCGCTGGTGGCGCTGCGCAAGCAGATCATCATCACCAGCGATACCTACCCGAAGGAATTGTCGGGCATCGAAGATCGGCTGCTGTCGCGCTTCGACTCCGGCCTGACGGTGGCCATCGAGCCGCCCGAACTGGAAATGCGCGTGGCCATTCTGATCAAGAAGGCCGAGAGCGAGGGCGTACCCCTGCCCGAAGAAGTCGCGTTCTTCATCGCCAAACATTTGCGCAGCAACGTGCGTGAACTGGAAGGCGCGCTGCGCAAGGTGCTGGCCTATGCCAAGTTCCACGGCAAGGACATCGCCGTGGACGTGTGCAAGGACGCGCTGAAAGATTTGCTGTCGGTGTCGAACGGCCAGATCACGGTCGAGAACATCCAGAAGACCGTGGCCGATTTCTACAAGATCAAGGTCGCGGACATGTACTCGAAACGCCGCCCGGCCAATATTGCATTGCCGCGCCAGATTGCGATGTACCTGGCGAAGGAACTGACGCAGAAAAGCCTGCCGGAAATCGGCGAGCTGTTCGGCGGTCGGGACCACACCACCGTGCTGCATGCGGTGCGAAAGATTTCGGAAGCGCGTACCAAGCAGGCAGAGTTGAATCACTCTCTGCACGTGCTGGAACAGACGCTCAAGGGCTGACGGCTGGCCCTTGTCGCCGATGTTGCGACGGAAGTTTCCGGTTTTCCATTAACACCAACCCAGAGAAGGATTGGATATGCAATTGGTCAAAGCCTCGCGGGACGCGCTGCTGAAACCGCTCGCCACCGTCTCGGGCATCGTAGAGCGCCGCCACACGCTGCCCATCCTGGCGAACATCCTGGTCCGCAAGACAGGCAACCGCGTGTCGTTCGTATCGACCGATATCGAGGTTCAGATCACCACCCATGCCGACTTCGGCGTGGGTGATGCGTCTGAATCGACGACGGTAGCCGCCCGCAAGCTGCTCGACATCCTGAAGGCCCTGCCTGACACCGGTGACGTGACCTTGTCGCTGGCCAACAAGAAGTTGTCCGTGCAGTCCGGCAAGAGCCGTTTTGCGCTGCAGACGCTGGCGGCGGAAGAATTCCCCACGGTGGCCCAGCCAACCGAGTGGAACGCGTCGCTGAGCATGTCGCAGAAGTCGCTCAAGCACCTGTTCAACCTGGTGCACTTCGCGATGGCGCAGCAAGACATTCGCTATTACCTGAACGGCATGCTGCTGGTGCTGGACGGCAACCAGGTGCGCGGTATCGCCACCGACGGTCACCGTCTGGCGTACGCCTCGGTCACGGTCGATTCCGACAATCCGCGCCAGGAAGTCATCATCCCGCGCAAGACGGTGCTGGAAATCGTGCGTCTGCTGGACGACAGCGACGCCCCGGTGCAGATCGACGTCGGCGCGAACCAGATCCGCTTCACCTTCGGTGATGTGGAACTGATCTCGAAGCTGGTCGAGGGCAAGTTCCCCGACTACCAGCGCGTGATCCCGAACGGCTACACCAAGCACTTCTCGATTGGTCGCGACACCTTGCAGCGCAGCCTGCAACGCGCCGCCATCCTGACGACCGACAAGTTCAAGGGTGTGCGCATGCAGCTGGGCGACCACCTGCTGCGCATCTCGGCCAGCAACGCCGAGCAGGAAGAAGCGCAGGAAGAACTCGACATCGACTTCGGTTTCGATGCGCTGGATATCGGCTTCAACGTCAGCTACCTGTTGGACGTGCTGGGCAACCTGAAGACCGACTCGGTGCAATGGTCGGTGGGCGACGCGAATTCGTCGGCGCTGATCACCGTGCCCGACAACGCCGACTTCAAGTACGTCGTCATGCCGATGCGTATCTGATCGGCGGCCACCCGGATGTCGCGGGTGGCACAAGGACGGTGCGCGTTGCACGCAACGTGACACCGTCCGTTTTGCTTTTTATCGTTTCAGCTCGTGCCGCGCGGCGTTTCCTGCGCGCGTCGCGACACAGAAGGCTTGCAGACTCATGACTGATCAGAACAACTCGGCCGACACCGGCAGCAGCGACAGCAGCTACCTGACCCAGAACACCGCGATCAACAACAACACCCCGGGCGCATCCGACGCCTACGGGTCGGACTCGATCAAGATGTTGAAGGGCCTGGAAGCGGTGCGCAAGCGCCCGGGCATGTACATCGGCGATACCTCCGACGGCTCGGGTCTGCACCACATGGTCTTCGAGGTGGTCGACAACGCCATTGACGAAGCGCTGGCTGGCCACTGCGACGAAATCGTCGTGACCATCCACCTGGACAACTCGATCTCGGTCACCGACAACGGCCGTGGCATTCCCACCGACGTGCACAAGGACGACGAATTCAACCGCAGCGCGGCTGAGATCGTCATGACCGAACTGCACGCGGGCGGCAAGTTCGACCAGAACTCCTACAAGGTGTCTGGCGGCCTGCACGGCGTGGGCGTGTCCTGCGTGAACGCGTTGTCCGTGTGGCTGCGCCTGACCATCGATCGCAACGGCGAAACCCACTTCATGGAGTTCCGCCAAGGTGCGCGTGTGGAGCCGCTGAAGGTCATCGGCACGACCGAGAAGCGCGGCACCAAGGTGCACTTCCTGGCCGACCCGGAAATCTTCACGCACGTTGAATTCCACTACGAAATCCTGTCCAAGCGCCTGCGAGAACTGTCCTTCCTGAACGACGGCGTGAAGATCAAGTTGGTCGACGAGCGCCAAGGCAAGGAAGAAGACTTTGCGTTCGCCGGTGGCGTGCGCGGCTTCGTGGAATACATCAACCGCGCCAAGACCGTGCTGCACCCGAACGTGTTCCACGTGTCGGCAGAATCGTCGGCCGGTGGCGTGCCCGTGGGCGTGGACGTGTCCATGCAATGGAACGACACCTACGGTGAAAACGTCCTGGCCTTCACCAACAATATTCCGCAGCGCGATGGCGGCACGCACATCACCGGCCTGCGCGCCGCGATGACGCGCGTCATCAACAAATACATCACGGAAAGCGAAGTCGCCAAGAAAGCCAAGGTGGAAACCACCGGCGACGACATGCGCGAAGGCCTGACCTGCGTGCTGTCCGTGAAAGTGCCCGACCCGAAATTCAGCAGCCAGACCAAAGACAAGCTGGTGTCGTCTGAAGTGCGCCCCGCCGTGGAAGACGCCGTGGCCAAGGCACTGGATTCCTGGTTGCAGGAACACCCGCTGGACGCCAAGGCCCTGTGCGGCAAGATCGTTGAAGCTGCACGTGCCCGCGAAGCCGCCCGCAAGGCGCGCGAAATGACCCGCCGCAAGGGCGTGCTGGAAGGCGCAGGCCTGCCCGGCAAGCTGGCCGACTGCCAGGAAAAGAACCCCGCGCTGTCTGAAATCTACATCGTCGAGGGTGACTCCGCAGGCGGTTCCGCCAAGCAAGGTCGCGACCGTAAATTCCAGGCCATCTTGCCGCTGCGCGGCAAGGTGCTGAATGTGGAAAAAGCGCGCTTCGACAAGCTGATCAGCAGCGAACAGATCACCACCCTGATCACCGCACTGGGCACCAGCATCGGGCCGGAAGACTTCAACATCGACAAGCTGCGCTACCACCGCATCATCATCATGACCGATGCTGACGTCGACGGCGCGCACATCCGCACCCTGCTGCTGACGCTGTTCTACCGTCAGATGTCGGAACTGGTCGAACGCGGCCACATCTACATCGCCCAGCCGCCGCTCTACAAGGTCAAGGTTGGCCGCGAAGAGCGCTACCTGAAGGACGATGCCGAAGAAGCGCAATTCATGCTGCAACTGGCGCTGAAAGACGCCCAGTTGATTCCGCGTGAAGGCGGCGACCCGATCATGGGCGACACGCTGGCCGAGCTGGCCCGCAAGTACAACCTGGCCGACGCCGTGATCGCCCGCCTGGCACGCCACAACGACGAGCGCACGCTGTCGGCCATCGTGACTGGTGTCGAGATCGACATCAGCTCTGCTGAGGCTGCTGCGAAGTCCGCCGCCGCCCTGCAAGTGGCCCTGGAAGATCCGTCCATGCCCGGCGTGGTGAAGGTGTTTGCCGAGTCCGATGAAGTCGAAGAGCCGGCCGAAGGCGAAGAAGCCGCGCCTGTGCGTCACCGCGTGGTCATCCACCGCATGCACCACGGCAACGTGCGCGTCACGGTGCTGAACAATGACTTCGTCGGTGGTTCCGACTACCGCGTGCTGCATGAAGCGGCGCACACCTTCACGACCTTGATTGGTGAGGGTGCGAAGGTGATGCGTGGTGAAGGTGAGAAGCGCAAGGAACTGGCCGTGACGGAATTCCGCACTGCGCTGCAGTGGCTGTTGTCGGAAGCTGAACGTGGCGTGTCGAAGCAGCGTTATAAGGGTCTGGGCGAGATGAATCCTGGGCAGCTGTGGGAAACCACGATGGACCCGACGGTGCGCCGTTTGTTGAAGGTGCAGATCGAGGATGCGATCTCGGCCGATGGCATCTTCACGACGCTGATGGGTGACCACGTTGAACCGCGTCGCGCGTTCATTGAGACGCATGCGTTGATGGCGGGGAATATTGACGTTTGAGTATTTCTGAGCTTTCGGAAAAATAAAATATATGCCAATTAGAGAAGTCTAATTGGCATATTTATTGAGCATGAAGTTATAAAATTATTTATTTTGATCGTTATGCGCGGATGCGTTGGTAGAATTATATTGCCAATGTGAAATTTAAAAAGCGGAAACGTTTCACGTTGAACTACCATTAATCCTATAAATAACAGAACGACGGAGGCTGACATCTCAAGCGCCCACGCTTCATTGGTTCCTACTACTCTCCATTTCGATGTCAGCAGCGGCTTAAAAAGCGTTCTCGGTAGTGAACTCATAACCAACGACGAGGTTGCAATCTTTGAGTTGGTCAAGAATTCGTTCGATGCAGGAGCGAGTCGAGTAGACATACACTTTGATGAAATATCAATTGTTGTTGCCGACAACGGTATCGGTATGTCGCAGGAGGATATAGAAAAAAAGTGGCTGTTTGTCGCCTATTCTTCCAAGCGTCAACGTGCAACAGATTTTCGCGATGAAATCGCTGATAGGCGCAGATACGCAGGTAGTAAAGGAATTGGTCGATTTTCCTCTGATCGACTAGGCGAAATTGTTATTTTGCAATCTCGCCAAAAGTCCGCTGTGAATGGCCCGGTGCATGCACTTCGAGTTGATTGGAGCCGTTTTGACAAGAACCACTTTGATCGATTCGAAACTATTCCGGTAGAGTATGTGGAGAAGGTGTCGGGTTTCGGCATCCCCGAAAATCTTCCACTTATTTCGCATGGAACAGCGATTACTATAGAAAAATTGCGTCGAAAATGGAATAGAGATGATATTCTCGGGCTAAAATCTGCACTTTCTAAACTGATTAACCCCTTCGGTGCCGAATCCGATGGATTTAAGATAGTTGTGCATGCTCCCGCAGAAGAAAACGTTGATAAGTTAGAAGCGGCTCAGTTTAATAGTAAGCGTCAGGAAGTATCTCCAAATTCGTTAGTAAATGGCCAGGTTGGGAATTTCATTTTTTCTACATTACAGGAGAAGACGACTTTCATCGAGGCTCACATTGCTGAAGATGGACGAATTGAAAGTTCTTTAACTGATCGTGGTACATTGATCTACAGGGTCCGAGAACCAAATCCCTATCCCTTGTTAATTAAAGCTGGGTTTTCAGCAAAAGTTTTCTTCCTTAATCAGTCTGCCAAATTGACTTTTGCCAAGCGGATGGGGGTCCCATCCGTTCAATTCGGTTCTATATTTCTGTTTAGAAATGGATTTCGAGTCGTTCCAGTGGGTGAGGAGGGCGACGACTGGTTTGGACTCGACCGTAGAAAGCAACAAGGTTTCTCGAGATTTCTTGGGACTCGCGACTTAATTGGTCGAGTGGATGTTTCCGGGACCGACGAGAACTTTCAAGAAGCTTCGAGCCGGGATTCTGGGCTTATAGCAACCCGAGCTGCACTCCAGTTACGCACGTGTGTAAGAGAGCATTGCGTTAAACGATTGGAGCGGTACGTGGTCCCTGTGACATTTGTCGATAAGGAAGACAAGAATACAAGTGACGTTTCACGTCTGCTTACCGATCCCGGCCGGGCCCGGGTTACTGCTGCAGTAGCCAAGCTTGTAGACCATCGAGAAGTAGAGCTTCTTGACTATAGTCGTAGACTCGTTGGTATTCTTGATGAAAGGTCTTCGCAATTTGAAGCTTCCTTGGGCAGCCTCCGCGCAATCGCAGAAAAGACTCGCGATAAACTCTTGTTTGACAACATCGAGGAAGCTGAGAACCGTTTTGCAGAGCTGCGTAGGGCGGAAGAATTAGCGCGTGTTCAGGCGGATGAAGAGCGGCGGGCGAAGGAAAAGGCAGAGCAGCGGGCACAAGCTGCCGAAGTTCAGGCAACTCGCACTAGCGTACAGTTGGAAGAAGAGAAAAAGAGAAACCTCTTCTTAACTTCGATAGCATCCTTGGACACGCAGACGATTCTCAATCTTCACCACCAAGTGACAATGTATGCGGTGGATATTAATCAGCAGATCGAGAATTTCTTAGTCCGTATATCAGGGCAAGATTCTGTTCAGCGGTCTGATCTCCTAAGCGCGCTTGAGAGAATATCTTTGCTCAACAAGAAAGTTATGGGGGTATCAAAGTTTGCGACAAAGGCAAATTTCCGACTTGAATCGGAACACATTAAGGCTGATTTAGGTGAGTATATTGAGCAGTATATTAATGGTGTAGCAAAGGATTTTTTATTTGGTCCGTTAAGAGTTAATGTAAAAACAGATGGCAAAGGTATAGAGAGGAAATTCAAACCTATCGATATTTCGGTGGTTGTGGATAACCTGATTGCCAATGCGAAGAAGGCTAGAGCAAACAGTATAACCTTTGAAATTTTGCATCCGACGCGGGATTCGGTGCATATATCCGTTACGGATAATGGGAGAGGTTTTGATAGTCTAATTGACGACTTGGAGAGAGTTTTTGAGAAAGGTTTTACTACAACTGATGGTTCCGGTTTAGGGCTTTACCATGTGCGCATGGTTCTGGGAGAAATGAACGGAACTATACAAGCGACTAAAGGGCTGGACGGAAAGGGTACAAAGTTCCTAATAAGGATTTCCCGATGAGACTGGACTTCAACTTGCTATGGGTCGAAAATCAACAAGACTTAGTGCAATCTCAGCGAGAGAAGCTAGAGCGAGATGTACGTGCGCAAGGCTTCCGGCTTCAAGTCAAGTTTATGGAGACAGTTGAAGCGGCAATTGAGTGCTTGGCGGATGACGTCTATAGCGACCATGTCGACCTGATTTTAATGGATTACGACTTGGGCCCTGGGAAAAAAGGGGATGAAGGGTTGATAGAAGTTCGGGCGCTAATCCCCTACCGAGATGTCGTTTTCTACTCATCGCAGGCCGGAGACCTTAATGCCATGGTGCTCAAACATGGTGTGCAAGGAGTTTTTTGTTCCACGCGAAATGAGCTCCCAGACACAGCTTTCGGTGTTTTTGAATCATTGGTAAAAAAGGTCGTCGATATTGATCACTCACGCGGCATAGTAATGGGTACTACGAGTGATATAGATCATTACGTAATGGACGCGCTAGCGGATGCATTTGACGGATGTGCGGAAGAGAAACAACAGGAAACTCTCGATCAGATAAAAAAAGATGTAGAAAAAATCCGTGGAAAATTTGAAGCGGCAGTAACCGCGATATTAGCGGCGAAACATCCGTCGGAGCTTTTTGAACAGCATGCCATATATACGAGTATTGATCGTCTACAGCTATTAAGGAAAGTGCTTAGATCAAAAGCGCAGACCGGAGATTGGGACAAAAAATTGTTAGCTTATATAGAAGGCGCAATCCCAAAGAGAAATATGCTCGCTCATGTCCGCGTTGAGGTAAACGGATTTATCAGAAAGCTGGTAAACCGAAAAGGTGAAGAACACACCAGCGCGCACATGAAGAGACTTAGACTAGATCTACTGCAACATCACGAAGAGTTCGAGAAGCTTTCTCAACTTCTAAAGACCCGCCGGGAGTAATGGCCGTTCTTAAGTAGGCTATAAGAGCATTTCCAATTGCCTCGGCAACAAGGGGAGGCACAGCATTCGCAACCTGTGTAAATCGAGGTACTTCTCGCCGTCTACGCTCACCGCCAGTAGTATATTTTCCTTTAAATACAAAATTATCTGGAAAACTTTGAAGACGTGCATTTTCTCTCACTGTTAATGTTCGAGGTTCTCCATAATGGATAAGATCGTCTGGCATGCTTGTGATGGTAGGTGACGGACTTTCTGGATCTAAAACTCTTATAGCGCATTTCTTAAGCCCAAAGCTTGCGCGTAGTTCGGGAGAGATTGAAGTATTTAGTCTACCGTCTGCATGACAAACTTCTATAAGTTTCTTAAACCTGGCTTGGATCTCAGGCTTGTGTCGTGCGAGTCGGGTGTCAGTTATTGCATTCGCAATGCCAGTATTCATCAGTCGTTGGTATGACGTAAGTGGTCCTTCATAAGCAATTTCCTCGAAATTTTCAGAATCGCTACTCGGTCGAACGCCGTTTCGCGTAATCTCGAGGTCAGAAATTGCAGTCATCGAAGATACTGGGACTGATAGCCCTTTCGCTGCAAGAAATGAATCTCGCATTTGCTCAAGAAATTGAAATGGATTTTCACCATAGCCTGCTTCGATATCCCGGCGAACTGCAATAATGAAAAATCTTTTTCTTTTTTGCGGCACGCCAAATAACGATGTATCAAGAATCTGAGAGCAAACTTCATAATCCGGAGATAGGCTTTGAATGATCTGTTTCGCGTAATTGATTTTTCCGCTTTCTTGGCTAATTTCGTCAAAATCTATCGCGATACCTTTCACGTTCTCAATAAGAACGACCTTAGGTCTAACGAGCGACACAAACTCTAAGTATGATGTAGTTAAATGATTTCTTGGGTCATTTGCAATGCGTCGTCCAGCGGCGGAAAAGCCTTGGCATGGTGGGCCTCCTGCGAGCAAGTCAACTTTGCCTCTAAGAGCAATTAGCGAATCACGGTGACTGGCAAGCACGTCATCGATCCCGTGGGTGCTTTTGGGCAACCATTTTGGCCATGAAAACTGTCTTTTGCTGCCCGGACTTATTAAATTTGCATAGAGGCTGGCAAATGCATTTTCATCTTTTTCAACGGCGAATAAGCCTTTCCATCCGGCCGCCATTAGTCCATAACTAAGCCCCCCGCAGCCTGCGAAGATATCAATAAATGTAAATTTCTTTTTTATCTTGAACATCTTTCACCAGCCTACGTCGCACAGGAAAATTTTAGCAGTGCGACTAACATGCAAGGTTATCGGAAAAATTGACTGCGCGCCACTCTAAACAGAGATTGATCAAAGACTGCTCTATTCAAAAGGGTAAAATGCCACAGACTTATATTTTGGCTAGTTTGCCAATAGGGTGTTCCAACTGCGTTGACGTTGATCCAATTTAAGCCAGAAGATGTTTGATTAAACTTGCCAATCTTAGAAATTCAGCATGCGGGTGACGCCGACCTTTCCAATGTGATGAGATCCGTGCGCTGCTGCTGCAGTAGCTGTTGGCTTAAATCCAGCTGGATGCGCGAGGTTGTGAACCCAATCTTTACCTATGTCTGTTAAGGCGTCGTACCACTCGGGAGAAAAATGACAGTTTTCAGACGTTAGCAACAAAAGTGCTGCTATCACACTTGGCACATCGCTTTGCGGCAGGTTGCTAATCGAGTTAGCTAGCTTTGCCGACACTTGTGCACTGTACTCAAGCCACGCTAGTAAGAAATAGCTTTTGCCGTCTGCTGCAAATGAAACGAGAGCAGTGCTTTGCGGAAGACGGGGTGTATCGTCCATTTCTTGCAAAGTAATTCCATTTATATCTTCAATAGGAGACCAGGCCGCCGAGCACTGAATAGGGAATATTTGATCGAACTCCACGAGTAAGCCGTGGCAATCGTTCCAACGTTCGTTGGTTAGTGTTTCGTCATAACTTTTCTTGTGTGACCTTATATCACGAAAACCAAGCTCATTAATGTAATTAAATTGACCTATAAATTCTCGTAGTTGTTTATTTTGAGATTTTGTAAGCGCAGCTCGTAATTGCGAATTTTGGTCAGAGCGTTGTTTTGCATAAAGCTCCCACACTATTGACCGATAGCTCAGCAGGAAACACTGCTGTTGACTACCCGAGAAAGCTTCGTCTTCCAGGGCAGCGAACAACTGTTTATCGTGAAGAGAGCAAAAGCCTGGAAACGTTGACGCATCTTTCCACCCTGTCAATTTTGGAACTAATCGTCCGCCCATTTCGTCCAGGCGCTTAATGCTAAATGCGTTTGAATAGACGTGGCCATTTTTTGCTATCTCTCCGAGACTTCCACTTCTAGATACAGTGTGAGAGGCTATAGGATTACCACTGCATTGGTGCAGCAGGCCTTCCGGAGCCAAGAATTTTGGTTTTTTAGCTGATTTTTTTATTTGAGCATCTATCTGTCCCGGCTTTAGTGTTGGAGTGGCATTAATACCTCCGTGGCATCGCTTGTACTTCTTTTTTGACCCACAGGGACATAACTGGTTTCTACCTATCTTAGTTGTTCGTGCGGTCATGATCTCCGACTTTATAAATTCATTGCAGGTTAATGGTGTGGTGGAAATTATAGCTGAGGCTGTGGCAGCCACTTTATCTGTTGCACTTAATTTTTGCCTCCCCATCTTTGGGATCCAATTTATGTAAATAATATTGAGGGCGACAAGGTTTTCTACGGCCGCGAACGCTAGCACGCCGTTGAAATACCTCCATGGAATGTAAGCATCTCCACGGCGGTTAGGCACGTTGAGGTTTTACGGCCCGTTGGTTTCGAACAGATGGCCAACAGACCCTTTTTCAGCCTCAAGCGCAGCCCGATGACGCTTTATTCGCCCGCTGCTCCCTCATTGGACGCACGTCGGGCGTGTTTGCGACAAGGTGCGCAGCCGGGTTAGGTGGTAAGCCGCCATCGTCAGCGTCACAAACTGGTCGACCTTGGCGAGTTCTTGCCCATCCCCTGGCGCATCGGGCCGATCACCTTGCCCCAGCCGAAGCACTGCTCGATACGCTCTCGCTTGCGCTGGCTGACCTCGTAGCCAGGATGCCGCGTGGTGCGTCCGTCGATGGCGCTGCCGCCGTTGCGCGCTGTGTTCTGCGCCACGTGCGGGGTGACCTTGATCTGTCGGCACGCCTTGACGAAGTCCTTTGTGTCGTAGGCGTTGTCGGCACCCACTGTCACGCGTTTGCCCTGGTCGGCGACATCGGCAGGCATCCGCGACGCCGCCTCGCGTTCGGCCGTGCCATCAGAGGTGCTGGCTTGCACGTTGACGACCAGCCCGTGACGGTTGTCCGTCATCACATGGCCCAAGTAACTCGGCAGCGCAGGCGCTGCATTTCTCTTGCGATACAGCCCCGACTGCGAGTCGCTCGTGGACTCGTGAGTATCGTTGCTGCGCGGCTCGCCGCGCCTGTTCTCAGGCGGATGCCCGTCGTCCGATCCGTCCTCGCGCCGCATGCTCTTATGGCTGGCCCAGGCCTGGATCAGCGTCCCGTCCACACTGAAGTGTTCGCCCAACAGCAGCCTGCGTTTGTCGGCCATCTCCACCGTCGCGTTGAACAGCTCACTGACCGTATCGTGCTCGATGAGTTGGTCGCGGTTCTTGCTGAAGACCGAGTGATTCAACACCGGAGAATTCTTCATGCAAAACACCCGCTTCGGGCAGGCCATCTCTGTACTCACATCGCTCGACATGGCGCGCACGCTTGCGTACTACAATCAGGTGTTGGGCTTTAAAACGACCCATTTCAAAGACCATGCTTACGGCATCGCCGTACGTGCTGATGTCGAGTTGCATTTCTGGGCATGCTCAGACAAACACATCGCCGAAAACACCTCGTGCTACATCCACGTGCACGACATCCAGGCCGTGCATCGCGACCTCAGCCTGCGCTTCCCCAATCTCTCACCAATCGTTCATGCGCCCTGGGGTATGGACGAGTTCCATTTGATCGATCCGGATGGCAATCTGATCAAGTTTGGACAGGATTCCGCCGCGTTGTAAGGTCACGCTTGTCGCATACGGTGATGCCCTGCTCAATGTCCAAGACGTCGATGCCATATCTGATCACCCCGAAACTGCGCGTTGCCACCGACGCAGATGTACAGGCGCTAAGCGCGTGGCTTGGCCATCCCCTGCCTCCAGGTTATGCAGACCACGTGAAGCGCCTGGGCTATGGCACTTACGACAATCGGGTGATCGTGCACATGCCCGCCGATATCCCGGCACAGACGCAAGACGAACAGGACTTCATCCTCGAATACTTCGATGAGTTCTGGGGCGAAGACACCAGCATCACCCGCGATGAGGCTGCGCGGGCTGTCCCCTTTGGCGACTCCATCGATGGCGACAAGATTTTGTACAGCTGCGAACGCCAACAATTGTTCGTCCTGCCGCGTCACGACGATCGCGTGTACTGGATGCCGCGTGGCTTCGAAGACCCGCTCGACTGGGGTGATGGCCCGGACCTGCATTCGGACTTCATCACCTTCGATTCGGGTATCGATCGGGCTGTGGTGGAACTGTTCACCGCACAAAGTCTGAGCGTCGATCAGGTTGCCGCAGCGGTCACACAGCAGCTGGAAGCCGCACACCGCGTGGATGCCAGTTGGGGGGCGCTGCTGTATCTGCCCGCTTTGCATGGTCGGGTGCAGCTTACGCAAGCCCCTGGCGATTCCCGCGCGGTAGCACGCATCGATTACGACAAGATGTTGGAGGCAACCCTGACGCCTGTGTTGGATGCGCTAGAAGACTTGGGGATGTTCATCACCAACCGGATGGACTGATCGAAAACGCGTGCGCTGGCGTGCGTACATCCACGCTCATTCCACTTGCGCTTCCAGCTGCTTGGCGACATCGCGGTAGTAATTGGCTGACGCGGTGTTCTTTTGCCCGGCGTAATGCTGGCTCACCATCGTGGCGGCGCGCACCGCCAGGTTAAAGCTGTCGAGTCTGTCCTGCCATTGCAGATCACCCTCTCCGATCTCGCGGCCGGAGAACAGGCCCACGCGATAGCCGCCGTCCAGGTCTACGACGCCCTTGACCGGGACTCCTTCACGCATCTCGCCGTAGAACGCGGGGCCGGCCTGGTCACCCATGCGCGCGCGGAGCATGCCTATGCCGTTTGCCTTGCCGCCTTGGCATGAGCCGATCCACTGTTTGGGGGCGTCGGTCAGCGATGCGGGCGCGACGAAGCTGCATTTGCCTGCTGCGTCCTTGGACCAGATCAGGTCGGCGGCGTAGGCGGTGGCGGATGCCAGCAGCAGTACGGACGCGGCAAGCGTGACGCGTATGCGGCGCACGCGGGGCGGGGTGGTGTCGAAGGTGTGCATAGGCTGTGCTCCTGCGAGGGTCAAACCGTCAGGGATCTACGTCGTCCAGCGCTTTCAATACTGCAGGATTCTTTCGATACCGCTGTTGCAGCGTCTGCTTTTCAGCCTCGATGCTGTCGCAACGCAACTCGTCCAAGGCCGCTTCGATTTCCTTGCGGCGGTCTTTGTCGTAGGGTTCTTCACCGGCCCAGTGTTCGCACTCTTCCGCGCGGTTCAGGAATTTTTCTACCTCGGGCGGGAAGCGCTTGGCAGGTACAGCATTTGCGCTCAGGCCGGCGGCAAGCATCGACGTGGCGATGGCTGAAAGAATGGTGATGCGGGCACTGCGCTTCATAGGATGGGCTCGTGACGACGGCGATTCGTTATAGCATCGCCGCCTTCGTCATTACGGTGACAAAGGCTGTCACTCGTAAGCACCGTAATTGCCGCCCTGGCGGAGACATCCTGCCTGATCAGCAGTGACCTTCAATAGGCACCTGCAGGCAATACATCATTGAGATACGCAGACCAATCAGGACGTGCACTCAACATGTGGCGTACCCACGCATCGCGTTCATGGGCGATGACCGCCAGTTCCCACACGCAGGCCAGTGCTGGCGTGCTCACAGGCGTGAACTGTGTCGGTTGCGCCAACGGTGCAGACAACATGCGTTGGCACAGGATTCCGCCCGAGATCCACCAATCCAGCAATAGCCACACAGCTTCCTCGCCGATGTGCACGATGCAGAATCCCAGGCCATGACTGCGTTCGTCGCAGGCATTTTCGGTCAGCACGTTTTGTACGGTGGTGCGCACAGAGGCCATGATGGCATCGGACAAAATCGGGGTGGCCCAATTGGGGTCGCGATGGATGCCGTAGGTCTTGATCGCATGGCCTGCGGTGTGCCAAGTGTCCAGGTGGACAACGCGGCGTGGTAGGTAAGGCTCTGGCGCAAGGGTCATGTCGATCAACGCGTGATGGCGATAGTGCATTCTAAAAGGGCCTTGTGCTGAATTCGTTGGCTGGGCTGGCAATGTTTATCGCCAGCCCAGCCAGCTGAGACAGCGGCCTATTCCTCGCCGAAGTCTGAGCTTGTCGACATTGATGTCGAAGCAACACGTGTAAACGCTGTCAGCGGAACGCGCCTTCACTTAATCCAGCTTCACACCCGTCGCCTTGATGATCGGCCCCCAGCGCTCAGCCTCGGCCCGCGCGAACTTGCGGAAATCATCAGGCGATCCACGCAACGGTTCCATGCCGAAGTCTGCGAAGCGCTTCACTACCGCCGGTGCATCAAACGAACGATTCAATTCTTCGTTCAATCGCTTCACCACATCTGCCGGCATCTTGGCCGGACCCAGCAAGCCCTGGAACGCAAACACCTCGACATCCGGCACGCCTGCTTCAGCAAGCGTCGGCACGTCCGGCAGCATCTTGCTGCGTGTGGTGGAACCGATGGCCAGCACCTTCACCTTGCCGGTCTGCATCAACGACAGGCCGGCTGCCAGGTCCAGGAACATGCAGTGCACTTGTCCGGCCATCACGTCGGTCATGGCGGGCGCAGCGCCCCGATAGGGCACGTGGGTGACCTTGGCACCGGTGCGGTTCTTGAACAGCTCCATCGCCAGGTGGTGCGGTGAGCCGTTGCCGGGCGATGCGTAGTTCACTTCGTCGGGATGCGCCGCGGCGTAGGCCAGGAACTCTTTCACGTCCTTGGCCGGGAAGTTGGGGGACACGACCAGCGCAAGCGGGAAGCGGGCAATACCGCCGATGTAGGTGAAGTCTTTCTGCGGGTCGTAGGGCAGCTTGGCGAACAGGTATTCGTTGAAGGCCAATGCTGCGTTGTCGGCAGACATGAGCGTGTAGCCGTCGGGGGCGCTGCGGGCCACGGCGTCGGCACCGATGTTGGTGGCGGCACCGGGGCGGTTGTCGACGACGATGGGCTGGCCCAGGGGCACACGCAGGGTTTCAGCCAGGGTGCGGGCCAGTACGTCGGTGCCGCCGCCTGCCGGGTAAGGTACTACCCAGCGAATCGACTGAGTGGGGTAGGCTTGGGCGCGCACGATGGGCGCTGCGCCAGTGGCGGCAAGCGCGGCCATGCTCGCCAGGAAGTGGCGTCGGTGCATGTTGATCTCCTAGGGCTTTATTGTTTTGGCAGCGTGGCTGCATCGTCACGACGATACGCGACGAGGCTGGCTGGCCCACGCTGCGGCAAACCCTGATCAGTGCACTGCATCATCCCTGGTGGAATGCCTTCGACGCGTTATGGGTTGGGCGCGTCCGCGCAGCTCAGGTCGCCAATCTCAGTCCCCTTCACGGGGATGACGCAGGACCAATATTCTTCTTTGCTGGGCCGAAGCGCCATGAGGTTCAGCGTCAGATGCACGCCGTCTGGTTTGACCGAGATGTCCTTGAACCCGGCATAGGAAAATTCCGTGTCGAAGGACTTGCCCTGGAATGTGCAGATATTCGATGACGACAGTACTTTCCAGCGTTGATCCGGGCTGATGACCTGGATGCCAAGGCAAGCGGTGTCAAAACTCTTAACGTATCTGACAAGGCTCTTGCCAATGCGCCCACTGCCGACCTCGTAGGCGGCACCCAGGTTCATTGACGATGCAGTAGCATTGCCGGCAAGCAAAAGGGACAGGATCAGGGCGGTTCTTGAGAAATTCATGAATCGTTGAATAGGCGTGTCAGCGCAAGGTGTGACATTAATGGAAATGCTGATTTGTACTCGTTAACCAAGGCTGACGGATGATATGACGCATATTCGTTACTTCAAATGTGCCATCTGGCTGCCAGCCATCCTGCTGTCAATTCTGCTGATTGTGGATGCCCGCTATTTCTCTCCGCCGTTGACAGGTGGTGTCGAGCAGTATGTTCTGCTTTACGCGCTTGGCTTCGGGCTGCCTGCCTACGTGGCCTTTGCCTGGTGTGCGTCGCGCATGGTAGGTGGAAAGTCTGGCCCGGCGCTGGTGCGTCTTGCCTGGTGGGCACCGGTGATGTTTGTGCCCTTCTATGCTGCACCGTGGCTTCTGTATGGGCTGGGTGGTCTGCTGTCCGGCAGATCCTCAGGCGTTGGCATGATGTTCATGTGGTTGGCCTACCTGCCTTATGTGCTGGGGTTGGGGTATATGTTTTCTGGTTTCACCGTGCTTGGTTATAAAACAATCGCCAGTAGAAGTTATTTGGGCAATAAAGTCTGATTTTCAACATCCATGAAGCACCGATTAACTATTCCGATTCTTATCAAAACTACGCTTGGTGCCGCGATCATTCTGGTGATCATGTTTACCAATCTTCTATCGAATAGCTGGATGCTGCTGACAGATCGGGGGAATTTCATTCCCGCAGAATCCTCCATCTTTTCCTTTGAGCCCTACGTGATAAACCCAGGTTCTTCGAATTACTGGATCTACGGTGAAGATGGCAAGCACTATTATTATTTTTCCTATGATCGCACGACACCGTACGCGTTCATCGCAAAGTCCAATAGCTGCCCCAATTTCGACCGGCTAAACTTCAAAACCTGGTGCAGTGCGCAGCCGGGGCATGCCGCGACGGTCGGCCAGCACAGCAAGCAATGACTGAAATTTTCCAGGGCTAGAACGTGATCGGCATGATTTTTTCTCTGAAGAACAAAACGGGTGCTGCTGCGCTGGTAGCCACGGCCATGCTGGCCTTGTCTCATGGCACCGCCTATGCCGACGAATGCGCGTCTCAGGACTTCAACAAATTTCTGGGCGCATTTTCTGCCAGCGCTGACAGCCAGCAGCGCCACACTATCGCTACCCCCAAGGTGCTGGTGCTGAAGCATGTGGCAGATGCGGGTGGGTTCGAACCGCACACGACAGATGTGGCGAAGTCGGCGCTGGCGTTCCCGTTGATGTCACCGATCGCTGTGGGCGGACACAAAGATGTCGAGATCGAAGAGATCGACGATAAAAGCATCGACGTGGTGGACAAGCGGGCCGGCTACAGCAATATCAAAATCTTCAATTTCGCTCGCCAGTCTCGTCAATCGTGTTGGACGCTGGAAGGCGTCGAAGACTGGTCAGTCAGCGACAAGGATCTGTCCGTCGTAGCAAGCAAGCCGGGCTTGAGCGCAGCAGAAAACCGTTGCTTCCAACGCGCAAGAATCTACGGCGGTCTGGGTGGCCTGGACCTGTACCGGCTGACCGGCGAGTTCTTTGACGCTGCCTTGGAAAACTACGTGTGCGCGGCGGCATCAGGCGATCCCGAGGCCAGCTTGCGCGCAGCAAGCCTGAGCCTGTCGGGCATGGCCCCGCAGCTGGAAACGCCGGTTGTCGAAAAGCTGTTCAAGGCTGCGGCCACCACGCTTGCCGACGGTGCCTCAAGCCTCTCCACCTTCTACTGCTACGGGAATACGACCGATCCGCAAGGTGCCTGTCGTCAGCCTGAACTGGCGGAACAATCGCTGGTCCGTGCGGCGTCCATGGGCTCGATCGATGCGGTCAATTACCTGGGCTATTCCTTCGAGCAGGGCACCATGGCCACCAAAGACGCCTACCGCGCGCTGGCGTGTTATCGCCTGGCGGCCGACAAGGGAAACACCACCGCTGCGGCCAACCTGACTCGCCTTCAGGCATTGGTGATTGAGTCCGCCGAGCCCAGCCGCTGCTTTTGACATGCAGGGTGTCAAAACACCGCTGCAAGTCCTTGCATGATGTGACAATCACCTTTGTCGGCGCTGCCTGCGCCGTCATGACGTATTGAGGGAGTCAGCATGTCGCCGCTAGAAATCTGGCTGGTCATCCTGATGTTGATCCTGCTGAACGCGTTTTTCTCTACCGCTGAGTTCTCCGTAGCCACCTCGCGCAAGAGCAAGCTGGAACAGCTGGCGCTGGCCGGCAACAAGAACGCGCAGCGGGTCATCGACCTGGGGCAGACGCCGACCAAGTTCATTGCCGTGATCCAGGTCAGCGTGAACATCATCGCGATCGTGTCCGGCATTTTTGGCGACAAAAGCTTCAGCCCGGCGTTTCAGCGTTTCTTCGAATGGGTGGGGCTGAACCCGCCGCTGTCGGAAACACTGTCGCTGGCGGCATCGGTGCTGTTCATCACGTCCCTGTTCATTCTGTTCTCGGAACTGATTCCGAAGAAGATGGCGTTCTCGCACCCGGAACGCGTGGCCTGCGCGATCATCACACCGCTGCTGTTCACGCTGAAGGTGTTCGGCCCGCTGGTGTGGTTGCTGTCCTTCTTTGCCGACCTGATTCTGCGTGGTCTGAAGGTGTCCACGCAGCGTGATGAAAACATCTCGTTCGAAGAGGTCTCGGCGATCATCACGCAGGGGGCGAAGTCCGGGCTGCTGGAGCGCAATGAACACCATCTGATCGAGAACGTGTTCTCACTGACTGACCGTACGGTGCTGTCGGCCATGACGGTCAAGAGCGAGATCATTTTCATTGACGTGAACGATGGTCAGCAGGACATCAACGACAAGATCCTGTCGCACCCGCATTCGCGTTTTCTGGTGGCCGATAGCGAGCTGGACAACCTGTTGGGCTATATCGATTCGGTCACGCTGCTGAAGAACATCATCGCGCGTCAGGATGCGACCTTGAGCCGTGAAAAGCTGAAGGAGCAAGGCCTGAAAAGCGTGCTGACGATTCCCGATTCACTGACGCTGCTGGACGTGCTGGATCGCTTCCGCGAAACCCGTCAGGACATTGCCGCCATCGTCAACGAGTTCGGCATGGTGGTGGGCTTGATCACCTTGAACGATGTGCTGGGCACGTTGATGGGCAGCGTCAGCCACCCGATGAACGAGAACGAATTGATCGTGAAGCGCGCCGACAATTCATGGCTGATCGATGGCCGTGCACCGGTCGAGGACATGAAGCGCCTGTTCGCCTGGGACGAGTTGCCGAACCAGAATTACGAGACCGTCAGCGGCTTCCTGATGTACCTGATGAAGTGCATTCCGAAGAAGGCGCAGAGCATCGAATTCCGAGGCATCCGCTTTGAAGTGGTGGACGTGGACGGCTACCGCATCGACGAGGTGATGGCGACGATTTCGACTGACAAGGACAAGGGCGTTGATGCGGCCACGCGCCCGCCAGACGCGCAAGTCTGACCGCCGCCCTTCGTGCTTGCTGGCGTCAGCGCTTACCAGTCGCGCGTGGCGGTGAGTTCCTCGATGTCCGCATCGGCAAACCCGTAGGTCTGCGCGATGAACAGCACATCTACCGCAATGCAGTCGCGCGCCACGGTGTCGATCTCGCTGCCGGCGTCGTAGAACGCGTCGACCAGTTCGTTGAAGCGTTCGGTGGCGGCGTTGGTCAGGGCGTACAAGGCGTCCAGGTTGCGCGGCTGCGTGGCTTCGATCTGCGCGCTCAGGTCTTGCAGGATCTCTACCCCCTGTTGCACGACGGCGGTGGGGTAGTAGCTGCTGTCCAGCATCTCTGCCAGGAAGCGGTGCTCAAGAATCGCGGGGTTGGTGATGGGCAAGGGTCGATCTCCTTGAGTTGTTGCAGGCAACTGCAGGGTGCCACAAGCAGACAGTCACAAGCGGCGGCATTGATGAAGCATGCCATAGGGGGCGCAAGGCGCATCGTGCTTGCCCTGGGCCTGGGTGCTCTGGGACCATAGGGGCACGGAAATGTTGCCCCCACGCGTCCCCCACGCACCCATCGCATCACGACGGAGATTTCATGGATCGACCGACTGCGCAAGACATCGAGAGCGCCGCACAACGCGCTGGCTGGACTTTGGCTTCTGGACGCGCCGAGCAGATCGCAGCGGCCGCCGCGCCGCGCATTGCGGCTTTTGCCAAGGCACGCGACAGCCTGGACTTCGATGACGATGTGAATTTCGCCATCGTGCTGCAGCAGACGCGCCATGTCGACGGAGCCGGTTCATGAGCCACACCGCCGACAATTTCCTGGACTTGAGCATGACGGCTGCGGCCGAAGCGCTGGCCAATGGTGCTGTGTCTTCCCTGGCACTAACCGAGGCCGCAATTGCCCGCGCACACGCCTTGCAGCCCGACTTCAATGCGTTTGTGCGCATCGATGAAGCCTATGCGCTGGCACAGGCCCATGCCTGTGACGCCGAGCGTGCGCAGGGCAGCTTGCGCGGCCCGCTGCATGGTCTGCCGCTGGCCTGCAAGGACATGTTCTATCGCAAGGGAACCGTGTCCACCTGCGGGTCCGCATTGCGCAAGGACTGGGTCGCAGACACCACTGCCACCGTGGTGGAAAAACTGGACGCTGCTGGTGCGATCCAGATCGGCACCTTGAACATGACCGAGTTCGCCTACGGACCCACCGGCCAGAACGCCTTCCTGGGCGATGCGCGCAACCCCTGGAACCGGGATCACATCACGGGCGGGTCGTCGTCCGGGTCGGCGGTGTCCACGGCCACACGCACGGTATTCGGCGCGCTGGGGTCGGACACGGCGGCATCGGTGCGCATTCCGGCCGCGCTATGCGGCGTGACCGGCATGAAGACCACCTACGGGCTGGTGTCGCGCGCCGGGTGCATGCCCTTGTCGGCCTCGCTGGACACCATCGGTCCGCTGACCCGCACGGTGCAAGACAACGCACTGATGCTGTCGATCATCGCTGGGCACGATCCACGTGATCCGGCGTCGGCTTCCGAGAGCATCGCCCCGCACGCGTATCTCGACGGCGTGGCGCGTGGCAGCGAGTCGCTGACAGGCCTGCGCATCGGGGTGCCGCTGGGCTACTTCGACCGGGCGGTGGACGCGGGTGTGGCCGGGCTGCTCGACGATGCGCGCGCAGTCTTCGCAACACTGGGGGCGACGCTGGTCGAGGTGCCCATGCCCGATCTGGATGCGGTGAATGCCGCGGGCATCCTGCTCAGTTGGGGCGATGTGTATGCCATCCACGGCAAGCAGATGCGCGAGCGTGCGGGCGAATACTCCCCTCAGACGCGCGGTCGCATCGAGCTGTCGCTTGGTCTGGGCGCGCAGGACTACATCAATGCGCAGCGCTACCGTGGCCGCGCGCTGCGCGAATTCGTCGACACGATATTCACGCGCTGCGATACCTTGCTAGCACCCACGATGTCCTTGCCCGTGCCGAAACTGAGCGATGTGGACGTTTCTGGCGGGCCGGCCATGATGCGTGTGCTGGATGAGATCACCCGCCTGATGCGCCCGATGAACGTGCTGGGCCTGCCCGCGCTTGCGCTGCCCTGCGGCTTCACCGACAACGGCCTGCCCTGCGGCATGCAGCTGATCGGCCGGCCCTTTGCCGAGCCGCTGCTGTATCGCGTGGGGGCGGCTTATCAAGGTGCGACCGATTGGCATACGCGCTCGCCGCTGAACCACGCTGCGCAATAAGGCTGCGCATCGGCTCACCGTACGCGCGGTGAGCCCGCTTCATTTCAGGAACTACCGATCAGGAACCACCGATGAGCCTGCCCTACCCCGTCTTCGACGCCGGCAACGTGCCGCTGCAGTCCGGCCGCACCTTCCGCAACATGAAGCTGGCGTACACCACCTACGGTACCTTGAACGCCGATCGCAGCAATGTGATCGTGCTGCCCACGCCCTACAGTGCGCAGCATCCCAACGTGGACTTCATGGTCGGCTCCGGCTGTGCGCTCGATCCCGACAAGTACTTCATCGTGGTGCCCGATCTGTTCGGCAACGGCTTGTCGAGTTCACCGTCGAATACCCCCTGGCCAGACGTCGGCGATCGCTACCCGCATGTGACGATTCATGACGCGGTGAAGGTGCAGCGGCGCATGCTGTCCGAGCTATGGGGCATCGACCGCGTGAAGCTCGTCTATGGCTGGTCGATGGGTGGCATGCAGGCCTACGAATGGGCGGCGCAGTTTCCAGACATGGTCGAGCGCATTGCAGTCGTCTGCGGCGCGGCGAAATGCGCGCCACACAACCAGGTGTTCATCGAAGGTGTGTCCGCTGCGTTGATGGCAGACCCGGCGTGGCGCGATGGCGTGTTCACCGAGAAACCGGTGCGCGGCTTCCGGGCCATGGGCCGCATCTATGCAAGCTGGGGCCTGTCGCAGACCTTCTTCCGCAACGAGACCTGGCGGCAACTGGGCGCGACGTCCTTGGAAGACTACCTGGTGGCGTTCTGGGAAACGCGTTTCTCGCACCGCGATCCGTCTGACCTGCTGGCGCAGTTCTGGAGCTGGAAGCACGGCGACATCAGCGCCAACGATCGCTATCAGGGCGACTTGCCTGCCGCGCTGTCTGCGATCCGTGCACGCACGCTGCTGATGCCTTGCGACCACGATCTGTACTTCCAGGTGGCCGACAGCGAGATCGAGTTCAAGCACCTGCGCAATGGCGTATTGATGCCGATACCGTCGATCTGGGGGCATCGTGCGGGCAGCCCGACGGATCAGCCGGAAGACCGGGCCTTCATCGAGCAGCATGTGAAGGCGTTGCTGGCGGCAGATAGCGGGATCTGACGCGGGTCGAACCGGCGTGTGGCGCTTGCCATGCGCTGGTTCGTTGACTGCTATTAACGGCCTCTGTGCTGATCTGCAAGACGCACGTTATTGCCCGAAGGACCGGATCACCACCGGCGGAATCGTGATCAGCAGCACGCCCGCCAGGCTATAGCCCACACTTACACGACCGACGCCCGTCAGCGCCCGGATCAGCACGATCATTGGGTAAATCCAGATGGCCAATACCCATACCGGCCAATCGAATTTCTGCACCGCACCGGGCAGCAGTTCGGCCACGGCGGTAGCGGCCAGCAAGTTCAACATGGTGCCGCCCGTGCCATCCCAACGCTCGCCCCGACGCATCCACCAGTTAAGCAGGTGGGCAGCAATGCTGTAGACCACAAAGGTGGTCACGACGCTGCGCAGCACCCAGATTTCGATGCGTCCGGTGTTGGCGGTGACACCTGCGTTCACGAACAGGTCGACCAGCATCAGCACCGCCCACGACAGCCATGCGGGCCAGACGTAGGCATGCATGGATTGTGTGCGCAGCAACAGTGTCTGGCCAGTGGTGTGCAGGAAGCGGGCGAGGTAGTTGTCTTGCCCTGCTGCGTCAAACGACATTGATGCTTCCTGAAGTAGCGTGGGTGAAGGTGATGAACAGCGGCGGCTCAACGACTGTGTTGAGTGTGGCTTCCGGGCGCGTTTGTCCGCTGATGCTGCCGAACATCGCTGTCCGGCAGCAACTGCTCAACGTCGCTTGCTGCCAAAAATACCGCCCAGCACCCCACGTAGTATTTCCTTGCTGATGGAGCTGCCCATGCTGCGCGCGGCCGACTTGGCAATCGTCTGCACGATGCCATCATGCTTGCCGCCGCGCGGGCCGGTAGTGCCGAACAGCAAGTCGTTCAACATGCTGCCCATGCCAGAACTCGCCTCACCTTCCGCAGCAGGTTTTCCACCGGGCAAGGTCTTGCCGGTCGATGCGGGTGCATCCGGCGCACTGGCCACCCTGCCCTTCAAGACCTCATATGCCGATTCACGATCAACCACTTTTTCGTACACGCCCGCCACCAGCGATCCTTCGATCAGCGCTTGCCGCTGCGCCGGAGTGATCGGCCCCAGCTGGCTGCCCGGCGGCAGTACGTACACCCGCTCAGTAATGCTGGGCCGCCCCTTGGCATCCAGCAGGCTGACCAAGGCTTCGCCCACCGCCAGCTCCGTGATCGCGCGTTCAATATCCAAGGACGGGTTCTGCCGCATGGTGGTGGCAGTGGCCTTCACCGCCTTCTGATCGCGCGGCGTAAACGCCCGCAGCGCGTGCTGCACACGGTTGCTCAGCTGCGCCAGGACCGAATCGGGAATATCCAGCGGGTTCTGCGTGACGAAATACACGCCCACGCCCTTGGACCGCACCAGCCGCACCACCAGTTCAATGCGTTCGATCAGCACCTTCGGCGCATCGTCGAACAACAGGTGCGCTTCGTCGAAGAAGAACACCAGCTTGGGTTTGTCCGGGTCGCCGATCTCGGGCAGATGTTCGAACAGTTCCGACAACATCCACAGCAAGAAAGCGGCGTACAGGCGCGGTGACTGCATCAGTTTGTCGGCGGCCAGCACGTTGACTACGCCCTGGCCGTCCACCGTCTGCATGAAGTCGGCGATGTCCAGCATGGTCTCGCCGAAGAACTTGTCGCCGCCCTGGGATTCGATCTGCAGCAAACCGCGCTGAATCGCCCCGATGCTGGCGGCGCTGATGTTGCCGTACTCGGTCGTGAACTGGCTGGCGTTGTCGCCCACGTGCTGCAGCAGCGCGCGCAGGTCTTTCAGGTCCAGCAACAGCAAACCACTGTCGTCCGCCACCTTGAAGACCAGGTTCAGCACACCCGTCTGGGTATCGTTCAAGGCCAGCATGCGCGACAGCAGCAAGGGCCCCATGTCTGAAATGGTGGCGCGTACCGGGTGGCCCTGCGTGCCGAGCACGTCCCACAAGGTCACCGGGCAGGCAGCCGACTTGGGTAGTTCAAGCCCCCGTTCCGCAAGGGTTGCGGCCAGCTTGCCACCGATGTTGCCTGCCTGACTGATGCCAGTCAGGTCGCCCTTCACGTCGGCGATGAAGACAGGCACGCCGATGCGCGAGAAATTCTCGGCCAGCGTTTGCAGCGTAACGGTCTTGCCGGTGCCGGTTGCGCCTGTGATCAGCCCGTGGCGGTTGGCCAGTTCGGGCAACAGGAAACACTCGGTGGCATCGTGTCTGGCGATGAGAAGCGGGTCGGCCATGAACAGTCCTGCGAAGCGGGAAGGGATCAGGCGCAGAGTAATGGAAGCGGGTGATCTGTGTCCGCTTGCCAGGGCTTCAAGGCATATATTGTTCGTCAATGCCTATGTCAACAGCGCAAGAAAACCGAAGCCTAGCTGGTGATTTATTAAATTATAGTTTAATGAATCAGTCGGAATGTGAAGCCATAAATGGTTCAGGTATCTCAAGCAGTGCGAGTGCTTCCTTCACCAGCAGCCAGTGCGCTGCGGCGTCTGGGTGCCGATCTGGCGCTTGCTCGCAAGCGCCGCAAGGAAGCATTGAAAACCTGGGCGATCCGCATGCAGGTGTCGGTGCCGACCCTGATGAAAATGGAAAAGGGCGATCCGACCGTATCCATGGGCGTGTACGCGACGGCCATCTGGCTGATCAATCGCCACGAAGCCCTGGGCGAGTTGGCCGATCCGGCGCATGACAAGGCTGCGCTCGAAACCGAAGTCCGTGCTGCCAAGGCGCGCTATCAACCGAAGGGAAAGCAAGATGCCTGAGGTCTCAAGCTACGAGCCCGTCGACGTGCTGGCTCAGTACATCGACGGGCGCTTGGGCGTCCAGCGGCGCTGCTGATCCACCCTGCGCTGGGTAAGCGCGAGCGCGCTTACCCGCTTCCTTTTTACGTCCCCACCCCGTCAAAACACACGCTCAGCATGTGTTTCACGATCGCGTCGTTATCCATCTTGGCGTAGAGCTGCAGGTAATCCACCGCCGGATCACAGGTACGCGCGTAATAACTGAACAAAATCACGTCGTCGGGCAGGTCGGTGCGCAATTGCCCGGCCTTTTTTGCTGCCTGGACGATTTTCTTCAGCCGGCTGTTCAACTTCAGCACGGCCGCTACGTAACGAAGATTGCGCGTCAGCATCTGACGGACCTGCGCGTTCGTAGATGGAAGGAAGGGCAGGCCGCCGTCCAGCCGTACACGCATCGCCCATTCAAGCAAGGCCCGCAATTTTTCAATCGGGGTCTGCGAAGCGGGCAGTGCGTCCACGAAGGTCAGCGCGCCGTCCAGCAAGCGGATCATCGCTGCGCCGGCCAGGTCTTCCTTGGACTTGAAGTGTTTGTACAGGCTTGGCTTGGAGATGCCGACATCAAGGGCCACGTCGTCCATGGTCATGAGATCGAAGCCCTTGCTTGCCAAGGTACGCGTGGTGGCGTCAAGAATCGCGCTTTCACGAAGCTTGAATGCTTGGTCCTTGAAGCTTAGTCTGCCGAGAATACTCATTGGTAGTTTTCGTACTACGTGGTAGATTATTTTCTGTGCCTACAGACAATGTTAGCACCGGGTCGCGAATATGACCGATCAGCGAACAACAGGAGTGCAAGTGACAGGACGATCGGTAACAAGCCAACAGGCTCCCGGGCAGAAGATTGCCGTGGTCGGCGCGGGTATTGCCGGGCTGGCAAGTGCCTATCTGCTCTCGCGCCAGCACGCGGTCACGCTGTTTGAAGCGGGTGACTATCTGGGTGGGCATACGCGTACCGTAGATGTAACCGTGGAAGGCAAAACGGTGCCGGTCGATACCGGTTTTCTGGTGTTCAACGACCGGACCTACCCAAATCTGATCGCCTTGTTCAAGGAATTGGGCGTGGCGTCGCTGGAAACGGATATGTCTTTTGGGGTGACGCTGGACGGCGGCCGCTTCGAGTGGGCGGGTACCAACCTGGATACGGTGTTTGCGCAGCGCCGTCGGCTGTTGTCGCCTACCTTCTACCTGATGTTGCGCGACATTCTGCGATTCAACCGCAATGCGCATGCCAACCTGCAGGCGGCGCTGGTGTCTGACATCACCTTGGGTCAGTTGCTGGACCAGGGCGGCTATTCACAAGTGTTCCGTGATGCGTATCTGCTGCCGATGGCGGCGGCGATCTGGTCCAGTCCGACGGGCGACATTCTGCGTTTTCCGGCCGCGACTTTTTTGCGCTTCTGCATCAATCACGCACTGTTGCAGGTCAACGACCGGCCCAAGTGGCGGTCGGTGGCCAATGGCGGGCGCAATTATGTGGAACGGATTGCCGCCACTTTGCGGGATATCCGCCTGTCTACGCCGGTACAAGGGGTAATTCGGACGTCGCAGGGTGTTCGGTTGCAGACTGCCCATGGCACCGAGGACTTCGATGCTGTGGTGTTTGCCACCCATGCGCCCACTACGCGACGCATGCTGTCGGATGCCGACGCCGACGAAGCTGCGGTGCTGGATGCCGTGCGTTATCAGGCCAATACCGCTTTGCTGCATACCGATCCGTCGTTTCTGCCGCGTCGCCGCAAGGTGTGGTCGGCCTGGAATTATGTTGGCGGCGCGGCGGTCGAGGGTGCCCGCCCGGTGTGTGTTAGCTACCTGATCAATCAGTTGCAGCCGCTGCCCTTCCAGACCCCGGTTATCGTGACCTTGAATCCGTTCCGGGAGCCGGCCGCCGACAAGCTGCTGGGCCGTTTCGATTACGAGCATCCTTTGCTTGATCACGCGGCCACCCGGGCGCAGCAGAAATTACCTGCCATTCAGGGGCGGCGTCGCGCGTGGTTCGCAGGCGCGTGGACGGGTTACGGTTTCCATGAAGACGGCCTGAAGTCGGCCTTGCGTGTTGCTGCCGACTTCGGTGTGCGTCCGGCCTGGGCGACGACATGATGGATCGCGCTGAACTCATCGTTGGGCAAGTGATGCACGAGCGGTTTCGCCCCGTGCGCCATCGCTTTGCCTATCCGGTGTTTTACGTGCGAGTCGATCTGGCGCGGCTGGGCGAGATAGGCAACCGCTGGTTCGGGGTCAATCGCCGTCGTCCGTTGAGTGTGCGCACTGCCGACTATGGCCCGCGCGATGGCAGTGACCTGCTTGTCTGGATGCGTGGCGTATTGAACGAGGCAAACCTGCCCGCCGACGGGCCGGTGTACCTGCAGACGTTCCCGCGCGTGTTCGGCCATGTCTTCAACCCAGTGAGCTTCTGGTATTGCCACGATGCACAGGGCAGGCTGCGCGCCATGATGGCCGAGGTCAACAATACGTTCGGCGAGCATCATCGTTATCTGTTGTCCGGCCCGGCCGATGCGCCGATCGGTCCCGACACGGTGCTGTCCTGTCGCAAGGTTTTTCACGTGTCGCCCTTCTGTCAGGTTGAAGGGGGGTATCGCTTCCGGTTCCGCGATATCGGCGACCGGCGTTTTGCCGGCATTGATTATCACGATGCCGAGGGTCTGTTGATACGCACGGCCATGGGTGGCCGTGTGCAGTCTTTCACTGCGGCGAATCTGCGCCGCGCATTGTTCGCACAGCCGCTGTTCACCCTTGGTGTGGTGGCGCGCATTCACTGGCAGGCCTTGCGCCTGTGGATGCGCAAGGTGCCCTTTTATCGCAAACCCGCCGCGCCATCCAACAGCTTGAGTCATGGTGTGCCGCAGGAGAAAAATCAATGAGCCATGTGAACACCTTGTCGCTGACCGGCGATTCCGCGCCTGCAGCGGGTCGCTTGTTTCTGTCGCTGCTGTCGCGACTGCAATGCGGCTTTCTGAAGGTCACCACGCCGCAAGGGCACGGGCTTGCTTTTGGTGATGCGCACACCGGCCCGGCGGCACACCTGCATCTATTGGACTGGCGTGCCTGCGGTCGCATCATGGCGGCAGGCGACATCGGTTTTGCCGAGGCCTGGCGTGCTGGCTGGATCGATACCCCCGACCTGCCTGCGGTGCTGCGCCTGGCGCTGCGCAATCAGGATGTGCTGGATCGCGCGATCTTCGGTGGCCGCATCAAGGGCATGTGGTTCCGCCTGAAGCATCTGCTGCGCAGCAATACGCGCCAGGGCAGTCGTCGCAACATCCATGCGCACTACGACATCGGCAACGCGTTCTATCAGCTGTGGCTGGACCCGACCTGGACCTATTCCAGTGCGCTGTTCAATGGTGATCTGGAGCAGAGCCTGGCTGATGCGCAAGCCGCCAAGTATCAGCGCATTGTCGATGTGCTGGGCTTGAAGGCGGGCGACCGGGTGCTGGAGATCGGCTGCGGCTGGGGCGGTTTTGCGGAACATGCGGTGCGCCAGGGTATTGCGGTGCATGGGGTGACGATCTCGCCCGCGCAGCTGGAATCGGCACGCATACGCCTGGGCTTGCAAGAGCAGGGTGCGCTGGCGCAGCTTGAGCTGCGTGATTACCGTGACCTGGATGGTCAGTACGACGCCGTGGTGTCCATCGAGATGTTTGAGGCGGTGGGCGAGCGTTTCTGGGGCCAGTATTTCGACACGGTGCGGGCGCGGCTGAAGCCGGGTGGACGCGCGCTGGTGCAGTCCATCACCATCGATGAACGCCACTTCACGCGTTATCGCAGCGGCAGCGATTTCATTCAGCAATTCATCTTCCCGGGCGGCATGCTGCCCAGCATCGATCGCTTCGAGAAGACAGCCAGTCGGCATGGCCTGACGACCGTGGACACCTTCGCTTTCGGCCGCGATTACGCCGAGACCTTGCGTCGCTGGCGTCATGCCTTCGACGCCCAGCGCAAGGCCATCGAAGCCCAGGGTTTCGATGAAGCTTTCATGCGCATCTGGCAGATGTACCTGTGCTATTGCGAGGCTGGCTTTGACGAAGGACGCACGGACGTTGTGCAGTTCATGCTGGCGCGCGAACCGGAAGCTGTGACGCGATGACTGCGCGGGCACCTGTCTATCGACACAAGGCATGGTGGCATGTCTGTGCTGCCCTGTTGCTGGCAGCGCTTGCCTGCATCGGGCCGCGTGCAATGGCAGCGTCGTGGCACGACGAGGTGCCCAATGCGCAGATGATCGGCCAGGGTGACATGCGCTGGCTGGGCTTCAACCTGTACACCGCGCAGCTGTGGTCGGCCGAGCCGCAGGTTGATACGCGCAAGCCCTTTGCGCTGGTGCTGAACTATCACCGCCGCATCAGCCGCGAGCAGTTGGTGGACGCCAGCATCAAAGAGATGCAGCGTATTGGCGATATCTCCGTGGACGACCAACGGCTGGCGCGCTGGCGGGGTTACATGATGCAGGCGTTTCGCGATGTCGGGGATGGCGACCAGTTGATTGGTGTCTACCTGCCAGGCACCGGTGGCCGCTTCTACCAGCGCGACGCCTTGCTGGCGACTATCGACGATGCCGAGTTTGCGCGGGCCTTCTTTGACATCTGGCTGTCGCCGCAAGCGCGCGAGCCCGATTTGCGGCGACAACTGCTGGGCGGGGCGTCGTGAGCGGGGTGCTGACAGACAAGCCGGCAGCGCGTTCGTCTGCGGGTGGCCTGATTGCCTACGGTGCGCTGGGCCTGCCGCTGGCGATGGCGGCGCTGCCGGTCTATGTGCAGGCACCTGCCTATTACGCGGGTGAGTTTGGTGTGTCGCTGGCCGCCATCGGTTGGGTGCTGTTCGCTGCCCGATTGGTGGATACGGTGCAAGACCCGTGGCTGGGCCGCTGGGTCGATGCGTTGGCCCAGCGTGGCCGCCTGACGGGTGTGCTGGCGGCATCAGCCGTGGTGTTGATTCTGGCATTCGCCGGCCTGTGGCTGCCGCCATTGCGCGGGCCGGTCCTGGCTGCCTGGTTGGCGGCGATGCTGATCCTGGCTTGCACGGCGCATAGCGTGCTGCAGATATCTCATCTGGCCTGGGGCGCGCGCATCGGATCACCCGAGCAGGTAACGCGTGCCGCCGCGTGGCGTGAAGGCCTGGGCCTGCTGGGGGTGGTGGTGGCCAGCATTCTGCCTGCCAAACTGGCCACGCAGCACGATGCACCGTTTGCGCTGCATGGCTATGTGGCGGGTTTTGCAGTGCTGCTGTTGTTGGGCCTGGCACTGCTGCTGCGTGCTGCGCCGTCGTGGCGCGGGGTTCGCAGTGCGGTCACACCGGCTTGGCGCGCAGCGTGGGCACGCCCTGCCATCCGCCGCTTGTTGCTGCCGTACTTCCTGAATGCCTTGTCGGTGGCGATACCGGCAACGCTGGCCATGTTCTACATCAACGACCGCATCGAGGCACCTGCCAGCGCAGGGTTGTTCCTGGGTGGCTATTTCGCAGCGGGTGCCGTGGGTTTGCCGGCCTGGACGTGGCTTGCGCAACGTATCGGGGCGGCGCGCGCGTGGCGGGTGGGCATGGTGTTGGCCGTGCTGTCGTTTGCGTCTGCGGGCCTCCTGGGAGCCGGTGACACCACCGCCTATGCCGTGGTGTGTTTGTTCGCGGGGCTGGCCCTGGGGGCGGACCTTGCCTTGCCGCCTGTGCTGCTGGCCGAGCGCATCCCCGCAGGTGAACAGCCCGCCGGTTACTACGGTGTGTGGAACCTGATCGGCAAGCTGGCGCTGGCCTTGTCCGGCTTGGCCTTGTCTGGGCTGAGCCTGCTGGGCTACCAGCCCGGCGTGCCTGCATCCGGGGGGCTGGCACTGCCATTGCTGTATGCCGTATTGCCTTGTGCAATCAAACTCATGGCCCTCTGGGTCTTGTCGCGCGGCATCATCGCCGTGCAGGAGAACGCAGCATGAAACGCGCAGCAATCGCGGCCGGCCTGGCCGTTCTGACCGGTGTCGCCTTGTGGGGATGTGCCTCGCCCAAGGTCACTGACTACCAGAAAGAAACCCCCAAGCTCGACCTGGCCGCCTACTTCACAGGCCGTACCGAAGCCTGGGGCATGGTGCAGAAACGTGGCGGTGAAGTCACCAAGCGCTTTCACGTGGTGGTGCAGGGCCGCATGGAAAACGGCAACCTGATCATGGATGAGGACTTCACCTACAGCGACGGTGAAAAGCAGCAGCGCACCTGGACCATTCAGCCGTTGGGCAATGATCGCTGGCGCGGCACGGCCGGCGACGTGGTGGGCGAAGCCAACGGCCAGACCTCGGGCAATGCGCTGCACTGGCGCTACGTGTTGCAGGTGCCGGTCAACGGCAAGGTCTATGACCTGCACATGGACGACTGGATGTACCTGGTCGACGAACACACCCTGATCAACCGCACCACGATGAGCAAGTTCGGCGTCGATGTGGGCGAGGTCACGATCTTCTTCCGCAAGCCCTGAGGACACGCCATGTTTGCCCCGTTCAATACCCGGATTGTCGACTGGAACGGCCAACGCGTCTGGTTGATCGGGGCATCCACCGGCATTGGTGCCGCGCTGGCGCAAGCGCTGTTGGCGCGGGGTGCGCGGGTTGCCATGTCGGCGCGCAGCCAGGCCGGACTTGAGCAGACCGCGCGGGGCAACGTGCATGCGATGGTCATGCCTTTCGATGCCACCAATCCGCAGGAATGGTCGTCCACGCATGACAGCATCTGCAATGCGTGGGATGGTCTGGACCTGGTGATCTTCTGCGCGGCTTCGTACCAACCCATGCACGCCTGGGAGCTGAAAGCCGACGAGGTGCGCGCCAGCCTGGAAACCAATATCGGCAACGTGTGCTACGGCCTGGAAGCCGTCTTGCCGAAGATGATGGCCAAGGCACAAGGCGGGCTGGCGATCGTGGCCAGTGTGGCCGGTTATGTGGGCTTGCCCGGCGCGACGCTGTATGGGCCGACCAAGGCGGCGCTGATCAATCTGGCCGAACTGCTGTACAGCGACCTCAAGCCGAAAGGCCTGGATGTCTACCTGATCAATCCGGGCTTCGTGAAGACGCGGCTGACTGCACGCAATCACTTTTCCATGCCGGCATTGCTGACGACCGATCAGGCGGCCGAAGCAATCATCAAGGGCTTTGGCAAGGGTAAGTTCGAGATCCACTTCCCGCGTCGTTTCACCAGCGTGTTGAAGGTGTTGCGCCAGTTGCCGTACCGTTGGCGCTTTGCGCTCATCCGGCGCACCCTGGGACTGTGATGAACGTGCTTGATGATCTGCTGGCCTGGTACGAAACGCTTACGCCCGACACATTGGATGCCGTGCCTCGTTTCTACGACGATCATGCGCGTTTCAAAGACCCGTTCAACGAGGTGCACGGCCATGCGGGCATACGCCGCATCTTTGCCCATATGTTCGAGACCACCGAGTCACCGCGATTCGTGATTCACGAGCGCATCGTGCAGGGTGATCAGGCCTTCGTGACCTGGACCTTCCACTTCGGGTTGCGCGGGCAGGCCTACACGGTGGTGGGCGGCTCACATCTGCGCTTCGGCGCAGATGGGCGGGTGACCGAGCACCGCGATTATTGGGATGCGGCTGAGGAGCTGTTTCAGAAGCTGCCGGTGATCGGGCCGGCGGTGAGGTGGTTGCGCGGACGTTTTGCCGTGAGTCACTGACCCACGGCAAAGCGCCCTGCCGTCAGACATTGCCGTCAAGCATTCCTTTATGGCTTTTCCGTCAAGGTCGTATCGAAGTAGACGTTCATGGCATCGCGCTCAGGCAGCGGCTTGGTGATCGCGGCAATGGCGGCGGCCCCGGCAGCGCTCGGCGGATTGGTGGTCATCGTGGGGGTGGGCGGACGCAGCGCCACGACCAGTGACCAGGCTTCGTCCATGTACAGCTTGGTGTCCAGCAACACACGCTCGATGCCGACACCGCTGGCTGCACCGGCTACCGCCTGCGCACTGGCCAGTTCCTGAATCCAGGCGTTCTTGTCGCGTTGGTAGACGGCCGTGACCTCAAGCACTTCCTTGACCAGATCCAGCACGGCGCTGCGGTTGGCTTTCAAAAATGCCGGGTTGGCAGCCAGTCCGTTGTTGATGCCGCCATAGGCGTTGTCGGCAATGTCGGTGCGCGGGTAGTAGGCGTAGCCCTCGGCTACTGCAGTGGCACCCTGGGGTTCCGGCATGGATGCGCACTGCACCGCGCCTTCGCGCAGCGCCTGCAAGGCTGGTGTGCCCTTGGTGGGGAACTTCACTCGTTCGAAGTCGGTGAGCTGCAAGGCGTGCTGAACCAGTGCATCGTCCAGAAATACTTCCGGCAGCCCTGCCACCACACCGATGCGCTTGCCCTTGATGTCAGGCCAGGCATCGATCAGCACCTCGTTACGACAGACCAGGCCGACTGCGCCGCGCGACAGGCCGGCCACGTAGGTGAACTTTGGTGCACCGCCGCGAGCCACTGCACCCGCCAACACTTCATAGCCCAGCGAGGCAAGCTGGATGTCACCACGACCAAGCGCAGCTTCAGCATCTGCGTAACGCGGGTAGCGGACCAGTTCGACCTTGTGGCGGTCCTTCAGCCGGTCTTGCATGGTCAGCAAGGCCACGTCCTGCAACTGAGCCAAGTAGCCCACCTTGATGGTGAGCGGCTTTGCTGCAGTTGCAGCAATCGGCGCTGCGGTCGTTGCAGCAGTCGGTTTGGCAGGGGTGGCGTGAGCGGTGGTCAGCGCACCAGCCGCGATGATCAGGGCGGCAAGCCGCGCGCGGCGGTGGTATCGGTGGGTCGTGGCTGGCATCGAGAGTCAGGCCCAGGTGAGCGAATTAGGTGACACGAATCCAACGATCTTACGCGGAGTGCCCGACCCGATGTCTAGCGATTTATCGGTCCACCCACGGCGTCTGTGGCCTCGGGGGCCATCCGTAGCTGCGCGCGCAACGCTTTTGCTTCATCTGCCAGGGCCCGCGTGAAGCTGGCGGCCAGCGGATTCGACGGGCGATGCTCGGGCTGTACCAGGGCGACATCGAAGGGAATTGCAATCGACAGCCGGCGCACGACGACCCGACCGACGAAGGTCAGTGCGGTAAGCGGGTTGACGATGGACACCCCGACCCCTTGGGCGACCAAGCTGCACACAGCCGCAGACGTAGGCGCTTCCAGCTGGGTGCGACGCGTGACGCCGGCTTCATCGAAAGCGGCATCGAGCTGACGACGGACCTGGTCGTCTGCGGGCAGGCTGACAAAACACTCATCCGCAAAATCGGCCAGCGTGATGCGGCGCTTGCGCGCCAGACGGTGGCCCGGCGGCAGCACGCACACTTCGTCGGCGCGCAACAACGAGGTCTGGCGCGTGCCTGCGGGAGCCTCGCCGCCTTCGGTCAGACCAAGGTCGTAGCGCTGGGCCGTCAGCCACGATTCCAGGAACGGCGATTCCTGCGACGCAATGCTGATAGATGCGGCGGGATGCATGGCCATGAAACGTCGGCATGCGCCCGGCAGCAAGGTCTGCGTGAATACCGGCAGGGAAAGAATGAACAGGCTGCCACCTTGCGCTGCACCAAGCATGGCTGCGGTCGCGGCGATGCGTTCCAGTCCTACGTACGAGCGCTGCACTTCGTCGAACATGGTCAGCGCCGCCATGGTGGCGCGCAGCCGGCCACGCACACGGTCGAACAAAGCAAAACCCAGCTCGTCTTCCAACAAGGCCAGTTCACGGCTGACGGTGGGTTGCGAGCTGCGCAACAGGTCTGCCGCGCGAGTGACGCTAAGCGTGGTCATCAGCGCGCGGAAAACGTCCACCTGTCGTTGATTGATCATGAAAATCCTGTAGTGAAAAACCATATCGAAAATGAATCGATATGCAAAAAATGAATATTTTACGAGATGTCGATGGCCTTGCATGATGCCTGCCACCTAGGTCTTCCAATCAGCACTTCCAACCCGGAGCCTCATCATGCAAATCACCGACGACTTGTTTACCGCCATTGCCCACGAACATGGCACACCCGTGTGGGTCTACGACGCGCAGAAGATCCGCGCCCGCATTGCCCTGCTGCAGGACTTCGACCTCATCCGCTATGCGCAGAAAGCCAATGCCAATATCCACCTGCTGCGCCTGATGCGCGAGGCGGGCGTGCGGGTCGATGCGGTGTCGCATGGCGAACTGGTGCGCAGTCTGGCGGCCGAGTTCACGCCACAGGAAGTGGTGTTCACCGCCGACCTGATCGACGACCAGACCCGCGCGCTGGTCATGCACCATGGCATCGCCGTCAACTGCGGTTCCGTCGACATGATCGATGCCTTGGGTGCCCATGCGCCTGGCCACGCCGTCTGGCTGCGCATCAATCCCGGGTTTGGCCACGGTCACAGCCCGAAGACCAATACCGGTGGTGTGCACAGCAAGCACGGGGTCTGGATCGATGATGTGCCGCAGGCCCTGGCGGCCATCCGCCGTCATGGCTTGCGCCTGGTTGGCCTGCACATGCACATCGGTTCCGGCACGGACTACGCGCACCTGGCGCAAGTGTGCGACGCGATGGTAGCTGCAATTGTCCGGTTCGGTATCGATGTGGACGCCATCTCGGCAGGCGGCGGCTTGCCCGATGACGATGATGCGGCGCAGATCGGGCGCTACTTCGCCTTGTGGGACGCAGCGCGGCAACGCATTGCCGCCCGACTTGGCCACGCGGTCACGCTGGAAGTCGAGCCGGGGCGATTTCTGGTGGCGTCGTCGGGGGTGTTGCTGACCCAGGTGCATGTGGTCAAGGACACGCCGGCGCACCGCTTTGTGCTGGTCGATGCCGGTTTCAACGACCTGGTGCGGCCCGCGTTCTACGGCAGCCGGCATCCGATATCGGTGGTATCGGCAGACACCGGACAGCGTGCGCCGCGCGATGTGGTCGTCGCAGGGCCCTTGTGCGAGGCTGGCGACGTATTCACGCAATCTCGCGAAGGTGTGCTTGCGCCCTGCTCGCTGCCCGATCCGCGTGTGGGTGACCTGCTGGTGCTGCATGAAGCGGGTGCCTACGGCGCATCGATGTCCTCCACGTACAACAGTCGCCCGCTTGCCCCGGAAGTGCTGGTGGATGGCACTGGCCACCAGTGCATCCGGCATCGTCAGCGCATCGATGCCTTGATCGCACTGGAAATTCCCGTGCCCACGCTGCACTGCAACACCGCCCCGCGATGACCGCCGCGTCATCCGATCAAGGTGGCGTGAGCGAGCGACAGCGTATTTTTGCGGCACGAGGGAGATAACTTTCTGCGTCGCCGGGTCGTGCCCGGTAAAATGACCAGTCTTTTCCTTTGTGCGCATTCTCATGGCTGAACTGAGCTCCGCCGATACCGGTGGTCGCCCGGTCGATTCGGAAGTCGCCCGACAGGCGTCGGTGTGGTTTGCAATGTTCCTGAACGGCTCGGATACCGATGCCGACCGCGCGGCGTGGCGTCAGTGGCGCGCCGCCGACCCGGAACACGAGCGTGCGTGGCAGCACGTCGAATCGGTCAATCTGAGCCTCAGCAAGGCACCGCAGCGCCGCAATTACAACCCGTGGGTGAATATGCGCCGTGCGCGGCAGCGTCGGGTACGTGCGCTTGCGCTGGTGGTGGTGCTGTGTGGCGCGGGTGTGTTCGCGGCACAGCAACCGCAGGTGCGCGGCTGGGTCGAATGGTTGGTGGCGCAAAGCCGCTGATCGCGACGAGTCCGCACACACACGAACTGGCACACACGAACTGCCAAACACGAGATACGCAACAACAGACGGTTCGGCTTTCGGAGAAGCGGTAATGATCGCAGGTGGTACGCGCGACAGGCACGGCAACGGCAGCATCAACGGAAATCTGGGTCGGGTAGGCGTGGTGGGGGCTGGCATCGTCGGCTTGTGCACGGCCTACTATCTTCGTCGCGCAGGATGCGAGGTCGTGGTGATCGACCGCGAAGCGCCAGGGTCGCAATGTTCGTCCGGCAATGCCGGTGCCTTGTCATCACGGTCCGTGGCGCCGCTGGCCATGCCGGGCATCGTCGGCACCGCCATCAAGATGATGCTCGACCCGACCGGCCCCTTGTACCTGCCGCCCACCTACGCCTTGAAGGCATTGCCTTGGCTGCTGCGCTTCATTGCCGCGTCAAAAGCCCCGCGTGTGGCCACCATTGCGCAAGCCCTGAGCGGCTTGCTGGCCGACTCGATTCCGCTGCACCGTGAACTTGCCCGTGATATCGGTTGCCCCCAGCGCATCGGCAACACGGGCCAATTGCACCTGTACCCCAATGAGGCCGCACTGGCGAAGGACGCAGGCAGCTGGGCGCTGAAGCTGCAGTATGGCGAGACCGTCGAGCGTCTCGACCGGGCAGGCATCCAGGCGATGGAACCGGCGATCGACGATCGATATGGCGTGGGGCTGTTCCTGCCGGACTCTGCATGGGTATCGCAGCCTTTGCGCTACGCAACGGCACTGGCCGACAAGCTGCGCGAAATGGGCGTGGAAATCATCCAGGACGACGTGCGTGGCCTGACCCCGGGCAGCGATGGCTGGACCATTGCCACCGGGCGTGAATCGCATCATGTCGATGAAGTGGTGGTGGCAGCCGGTGCGTGGTCGGCGCAGTTGCTGGGCACGCTGGGTGTGAAGGTGCCGCTGGAGACGCAGCGGGGATATCACCTGAGCATTCCGAACCCCGGCATGTCGGTGTCGCGCACCGTGGTGCTGGCTGATCGCAAGGTGTTCATCACGCCGATGGAAGATGGCTTGCGCGTGGCGGGCACGGTGGAATATGGCGGTTTCAAGCGTGCGCCGAGTGCTCCGCGTGCTGCCCTGCTGGGCGACCATGCAAAAGCCGGTCTGAAAGGCCTGGACTTGTCGCAGGGCGCAAGTACCTGGATGGGCCACCGCCCTTGCCTGCCGGATTCCATGCCGGTGATCGGCGAGGTGCCGACCCATCCCGGTTTGTGGACGGCTTTCGGACATGGTCACCTGGGTCTGACCGGGTCTGCACCCACTGGCAAGCTGCTGGCGGATGTGATGACGGGTGCCGCATCGGCCGATCGGCTGGCCCCGTTTTCTGTGACGCGTTTCTAGTCCATTTTCTAGTCAATTCAAGCCGTCTTGAATGCAAAACGGGGCGTTGATGACGCCCCGTTTCGCATGGTCACAGCAGGTAGCTGCAACCGTGTTCATCTCACTTATTCGTGCGCACGTTTATTCATGCACATGCATCTTCGACTGGTGCTTGGTGTCGCGCATGGTCGAATACACCAGCAGCGACAGGAAGATCACGCCGGCCAGGTAGTAGAAGAACCACTGCTCGTGACCTGCCTGCTTGAACCACAGCGCAATCGCCGGTGCGGTGCCCCCGAAGATCGATACCGTCACTGCATAAGGCACGGCGATGCCGGTGGCGCGGATCGAGGTCGGGAAGAGTTCAGCCTTCACCACCGCGTTGATCGAGGTGTAGCAGGCCGTGAAGATCCACGCTGCCGAGATCAGCAGGAAGGCGACCCACGGTGACTTGGTGTTGGTCATGGCCGTCAGGATTGGCACTGTGAAAATGCTGCCCGCCACGCCAAAGAAGATCAGCAAGGGCTTGCGGCCAATGCGGTCCGACAGCGCGCCATACACCGGCTGCAGGATCGACGCGAAGATCAGTGAGCCGGCAATCACGAAGGTCGTGGTAGTGGCCGACAAGCCCACGGTCTGCCGCACGAAGGTCTGCATGTAGGTCGTGAAGGTGTAGAAGGCGGCGGTACCGCCCGCAGTCAGGCCGACGACCAGCGCGATTTCACGCGGATAGTTCATCAGCAGGCGGATCGAGCTGGTCTTGGGCTTGGTCTTCTTCAATTCCAGGAAGGACTCGGTCTCGTGCATGTCGCGACGCATCAACGCGGCGGTAATCGCCAGCATCGCACCGATCACGAAGGGAATGCGCCAGCCCCAGTCCAGAATCTGTTCATGGGTCAGGAACACGTTCTGCAACAGCAGCAGCACCAGAATCGCAGACAGCTGGCCGCCGATCAGCGTGACGTACTGGAAGCTGGAATAGAAGCCACGATGCTTGGGGTCGGCCACTTCGGTCAGATAGGTAGCGCTGGCTCCGTATTCACCACCCAGACTCAGACCTTCGATGATGCGGGCCAGTGCCAGCAGCGCGGGAGCGGCAAAGCCGATGGTGTCATAGGTGGGCGTGAGCGCGATGATCAGCGAGCCCACGCACATCATGACCACCGACACCGTCAGCGATAAACGCCTGCCGTATCGGTCGGCCAAATGGCCGAACAGCCAGCCGCCCAGCGGGCGCACCAGGAAACCGGCGGCGAACAAAGTGGCGGCATTGAGCTGCTGTACGACAGGGTCGTGGGACGGGAAAAATGCGGGCGCGAAATACAGCGCAAAAGCCGTGTAGGCGTAAAAGTCGTACCACTCGACCAGATTGCCGATGGAACCGATGAAGATCGCCTTGATCCGACGTTTTGCGTCGGCCGGGTCGATGTGAGAGTCACTTGTCGCTGCACTCATGATCGCTTCACTCGTGGATGGGGTAATCCCGATTTTCCGCGCCCTCTCCTTTCACTAAGCTGTACGGCCGCGCAAAAAAATGGCACGCCTCTCAGGAGACGTGCCTTTTCTTTTTGGCCGATCAGCGTGCCTTCAGGGTGGCATCAGCGCTGTTTCCGTCCACCCCTTGCGTCCCCGACTGCGATCAGACCGCGACCGGCCTGCGACCGCTTGTCTGGCTGGTGGCGGACGGCCTGGGGGCAGATGCGCGTGCGTAGCGGCCGATATCCAGGCCCTCGGTTGAAATCTCGGGCTTTGCACCCGTGATCAAGTCCGACAGCAACTTGCCCGAGCCTGCCGCCATGGTCCAGCCCAGCGTGCCGTGGCCGGTGTTCAGGAACAGGTTGTCGTAACGCGTGCCGCCCACAATCGGCGTGCTGTCGGGGGTCATCGGGCGCAGGCCGGTCCAGAAGCTGGCTTGTGGCACGTCGCCCGCTCCGGGGAACAGGCTGTTGACGACCAGCTCCAGCGTTTCGCGGCGGCGCGGGTTCAGGCTCAGGTCGAAACCGCTGAGTTCAGCCATGCCGCCCACGCGAATGCGGTTCTCGAAGCGCGTGACCGCCACCTTGTAGGTCTCGTCCAGAATGGTCGATACGGGGCCTTTGGCGGCGTCCACCAGCGGTACCGTCAGCGAGTAACCCTTCACCGGGTAGACCGGCAGATCCAGGCCCAGGGGTTCAAGCATCTGGCGCGAATAGCTGCCGAATGCCAGCACGTAGCGGTCGGCCTTCAACACCTCGTTGCCCACACGCACGCCGACGATCTTGCCGCCTTCGGTCAACAGCTGCTGCACGTTCTGGCCGAAGCGGAAATCCACGCCCATGCTTTTCGCCAGTTCGACCAGGCGCGTGGTGAACATATTGCAGTCACCGGTTTCGTCATTGGGCAGACGCAGGCCACCAGCCAGGGTGTGCTTCACGTTTTCCAGCGCGGGTTCGGCCGTGCGCAGCTGGTCACGGCCCAGCAGTTCGTAGGGCACGCCGCACTCTTTCAGCACGTCGATGTCTTTCTGCACGGCCTGCATCTGTGCGTCGCTGCGGAACAGTTGCAGCGTGCCGCCGCTGCGTTCTTCATAGGCAATACCGGTGTCGCTGCGCAGCAGGCGCAGGCAGTCGCGGCTGTACTCGGCGATGCGGGTCATGCGTTCTTTGTTGACTGCGTAACGCTCAGACGAGCAGTTGCGCAGCATGGCCGCCATCCATCGCAACTGGAACGTCGTGCCGTCCGGGCGGATGGTCAGCGGCGCATGGCGCTGGAACATCCACTTCAATGCCTTCAAGGGAATGCCGGGTGCGGCCCAGGGCGTGGAATAGCCGGGCGAGACCTGGCCAGCATTGGCGAAGCTGGTCTCCAGCGCAGGGCCGGGCTGGCGCTCCAGCACCGTCACCTGAGCGCCAGACTTGGCGAGGTAATACGCGGTCGTACTGCCGATAACGCCGCTACCCAGAACGATGACGTGCATGGAGGTTTCCTCTGTCTCGATATTGATTTATGTGCTTTGAAGTAGTCTATTGAGGATGTGGGAGTGGATTCCGCTAAACAATGGCCCGGTCGCAGGGAAAATCGCTGAAACCTGTGGCGTATCCGCAGCAAGGAAAGTGAAATGCGCGAGCTCGATCGAATCGACCGAAAAATCCTCGATATTCTTCAGCGCGAAGGCCGAATTTCGATCACTGATTTAGCCGATCGGATCAGCTTGTCCGCCACGCCCTGCGCCGAGCGCGTGCGGCGCCTGGAGCGCGAAGGCGTGATCACCGGCTACCACGCGCGGGTCGATCCGGCTGCGCTGGGCATGAACCTGCTGGTGTTCCTGGAGATCAAACTGTCGGCCAAGTCTGGCGACGTGTTCGAGAAGGTCAAAAGTGAACTTCAGCACGTGCCGCAGGTGATGGAATGCCACCTGGTGTCGGGGGACTTCGACTATCTGGTGAAGGCCAGATTGCCCGCCATGAGCGAGTACCGGCAGTTGCTGGGGCAGATTCTGAAGAAACTGCCAGCGTCTGCCGAGTCGCGCAGTTATGTGGTGATGGAAGAGATCAAGGAAACGCTGTTTTTGCCGACGGGGGCGTTCTAGCAGACTGGGGGGAACGCGTGCCCCATCAGTCTTCCGCGCTCGCATTCCAGAACGCCTGCAAGACCCCAGTCTCGGCTTCCAGCAGCGTCATTACGTGGTCAAGCTCCTCGGCCTCCACCGCGCTTGCGTACAAGGTGGCGGCAATCTCGGCATCGGTCGGGCCGAAGGCATGTTGTGCCATGTCGCGCACCGGGTAGGTGGCGGCTTCCAGCAGTTCCGTCATCTTTTCGCGTACTTCTGCCTGCACCACACGCCGGCAGATCACATACACGGTGTACACGGCTTCCGCCGATTGCTCGTTGACGGGTTGACGGTTGATCCGGTTGACCACCGGCCGCAGTAGTGTGTTGGCGGCCAGCACAAAGCCGGTGGCAATCGTGGCTTCACCGATCATCGATGCCCCGGCGCAGGCACCCACGGCGGCCGATCCCCACAGGGTGGCGGCGGTGTTCAGGCCGCTGATATTGGCCCCCTCTTTCATGATCGCCCCGGCACCCAGAAAGCCGATGCCCGACACGACATAGGCCATCACGTGCACCGCACCTTCGTGGCCGGTCAGCCGTCCGGCAATGTGCACGAACACTGCTGCGCCGACCGCCACCAGGGTGTTGGTGCGCAGGCCGGCAGTACGCTGCCGCACCTGGCGCTCGAAGCCAATCACGCTGCCCAGGATGAAGGCTGCGCCCAGGCTGGTCAGGGTGTCCAGCAGGGGGCGCAGCGCATTGGTGTCGATTGCGTCGAACATGATTCCGTCCACGTTTGTCGTGGCCGGTTGAACGGGTCAAGCCGGCCTGTCATGTCAGCTGGCTGATGTTCCTCACTGCCAGCCGTATTTCCGAATGTAGATGCGCTTCATGACCGTCGTAAGTGTGGCGTAGCCCAGCAGAATGCCCAGCAGCCAGGGGAAGTACGACAGTGGCAGTGCCTGCAGCTTGAAGTAGTCGGCCAGCGGTCCCATCGGCAGGAAGATCCCGATCGCCATGATGATCACCGTCATCAGCAGCATCGGCGTGGCGGCGATGCTTTGCAGGAACGGAATCTTCGGCGTGCGGATCATGTGCACGATCAGCGTCTGGGTCAGCAAGCCCACCACGAACCAGCCAGACTGGAACAAGGTCTGATCGGCTTCAGTGCGGGCGTCGAACACGTACCACATCAGCACAAAGGTGGTGATGTCGAACACCGAACTCAGCGGGCCGAAGAACACCATGAAACGGCCGATGTCAGCGGGGTTCCACTTCAGCGGTTCGCGCACCAGTTCCGGGTCGACGTTGTCGAAGGGAATGCCGATCTGCGACACGTCATACAGCAGGTTCTGCACCAGCAATTGCAGTGGCAGCATCGGCAGGAAGGGCAGGAAGGCACTGGCCACCAGCACCGAGAACACGTTGCCGAAGTTGGAACTTGCCGTCATGCGGATGTACTTCAGCATGTTGCTGAAAGTTTTGCGTCCTTCCAGCACGCCCTCTTCCAGCACCATCAGGCTCTTTTCCAGCAAGATGATGTCGGCCGCTTCCTTGGCGATGTCCACCGCCGTGTCGACAGAGATACCGATGTCTGCCGCACGCAGTGCCGGGGCGTCGTTGATGCCATCACCCATGAAGCCAACCACGTGTCCGTTGGCACGCAGCGCACGCACAATGCGCTCTTTGTCCAGCGGCGTGAGCTTGGCAAACACCGTGCTGCGTTCCACCACGATGGCCAGTTCCGCATCGTTCATGCGTTCCACTTGCGGACCCAGCACCACACCGTTCACCGTCAGGCCCACTTCGCGGCAGATCTTGGCGGTCACCAGCTCGTTGTCGCCGGTCAGCACCTTCACGGTTACACCGTGTTCGGCCAGTGCTTTCAAAGCCGGTGCGGTCGATTCCTTTGGGGGATCCAGGAAGGCTATATAGCCCACCAGCGTCAGCTCGGTTTCGTCGGCAATCGCGTAGACCATCTTGCGCGGCGGCACTTCTTTCATCGCCACCGCCACCACACGCAAGCCTTCTTCGTTCAGGTCACGTGTGACCCGATATACGCGGGCCAGCATGTCGGCATCCAGCGGCACAGCAACACCTTTGTCCAGCACGTGGGTGCAGGCAGCCAGGATTTCCTCGACAGCACCTTTGCAGATCAGTTCGTGGTGGTCATCGCGTTCCGACACCACCACCGACATGCGACGGCGGTCGAAGTCAAAGGGGATTTCATCGACCTTCTTGTAGTGCTCGGCCAGACGCAGTTCGGTCTGCAGTTCGACGTGGTCAAGCACCGCGCGATCCAGCAGGTTCTTCAGGCCGGTCTGGTAGTGGCTGTTCAGGTAGGCAAACTTCAACACCTCGTTCGAATCGTTGCCGAATACGTCGGTATGGCGTTCCAGGAAGATGCGATCCTGCGTCAGCGTGCCGGTCTTGTCGGTGCACAACACGTCCATCGCACCGAAGTTCTGAATAGCGTCCAGACGTTTGACCACCACCTTCTTGCGCGACAGCAGTACAGCCCCTTTGGCCAAGGTAGAGGTCACGATCATCGGCAGCATTTCGGGCGTCAGACCCACGGCCACCGACAGCGCGAACAGGAAGGCATCGGTCCAGTCGCCCTTGGTGATGCCGTTGATCAGGAAGACCAGTGGTGCCATCACCAGTGCAAAGCGAATCAGCAGCCAGCTGACGCTGTTCACGCCTGCCTGGAAGGCGGTGGGCGTGCGGTCTTGCGCCGTTGCCCGGGTGGCGATGGTGCCGAAGTAAGTGCGGTTGCCGGTGTTCAACACCACGGCCGTGGCCGAGCCGGACACCACGTTGGTGCCCATGAACAGCAGGTTGCTGGCGTCCAGCACACTGCTGAAACTGCGATGGCCATCGGCGTCCTTTTCCACCGGCAGCGATTCACCGGTCATGGCGGCCTGGCTGACAAACAAGTCCTTGGCGCTCATCACGCGGCAGTCGGCGGGAATCATGTCACCGGCCGACAGCACCAGCACTTCGCCCGGCACCAGGCGTTGGATCGGCACTTCGATGCGCGTGGCCGGCACACAGCCCAGCTGAGCGGCTTCATCGGCCTCGGGGCAACGAATGACGGTGGCGGTGTTGCTCACCATGGCCTTCAGGCGTTCGGCGGCGCGGTTCGAGCGCCCTTCCTGTACAAAGCGGATCAGCGTCGACAAGCCCACCATGGTGCCGATCACCAGCGTGGCCTTCACGTCTTCGGTCAGGTAAGACACGATGGCGAGCACGGTCAGCAGCAGGTTGAACGGGTTCTTGTAGCAATGCCACAGGTGCAGCCACTGTGGCAGTGGCTTTTCGTGTTCGACCTCGTTCGGGCCCATGCGTGCCAGGGCGTCTGCGGCTTCCGATTCGCTCAGACCACCGGGATGGCCGCGCAGCTTGGCGAGCGTGTCGCCCAGGTCCTCGCGGGCGCTGCGCAGCAAAGCGTGGGCAAGCTCGTCGGGCACCGCACGCAGGGTGACCTGTCCGTTGACCGCAGCAGGAACCACCGTGCGACGGAAATGGCGGGATGCGCGCCGGGTGCGCAGGAATGTGCCGAACAGGGTTTTGAAGAGATTCATGATGGCGTCCTCGGTGTCCGGGCAACGCTCCCCATCGGCGTGATCCAGACTTGCATCGAAGCTTATCGAGGGGTGTCTTAAGATCGTCCCAAGGCCGCCTGAATCTTTCTTCAGAAACCGCGCAGGCGCACGGTCGCCGGATAAGATGATCCTGGTCACCCCCAAGGAGCTGGGCCATGAGAATCCTCATCGTCGAGGACGACCGCAAGGCGGCGCGCCTGTTGTCGAGAGGCTTGCAGGAAGAAGGGTTTGTCGTTGATATGGCGCACACCGTCGAGGAAGGCGATGAACTCGCCAGGGTGACGGACTACGACCTGATCGTGCTCGATCGCATGTTGCATGACCGCGACGGCATGGAGCTGTGTCGCGACCTGCGTGCCAGTGGCATTCAAACACCGGTGTTGATGCTGACCGCCCGCGATGCGCTGGCCGATCGGGTGGCGGGCCTGAACCACGGTGCCGACGACTACCTGACCAAGCCGTATGCGTTCGAGGAGTTGCTGGCGCGTGCGCGCGCCTTGTTGCGACGCTCGGAAATCACCCGGCCCGTGGTGATGGCGGTGGCAGATCTGAGCCTGGACCCGGTCACCCACCGCGTGACGCGCGCGGGTCGGACGCTTGATCTGACCCCCAAGGAATACGCAATTCTTGAAATATTGCTGCGCCAGGCAGGCGAGGTGGTCAGCCGTGCGCGGCTGGGCGAACGGGTGTGGGATGTCGATCAGATCGGCCTGGACAACCTGATCGACGTGCACATCAGCAACCTGCGCCGCAAGGTCGACGTCACGGGCCTGCAGCCGCTGATTCATACCGTGCGCGGACGCGGCTTCCAACTGAAAGAGGCCGGGCATGAACGCGCTTAGTTTCCGTGCGCGCCTGACCTTCATTCACCTGATGCTGATCACGGTGATTCTGGTGCTGACCGCATTGGCGGGGCACTGGGGACTGTCACGCGCCATTCACCAGCAGCTCGATTCGGCGCTGGTGGCATTGGCCGAAACCGAGATCGGCTCGTTGCCCACCGACCCGGATGCACCGGTGATCGTGCACGACCCCGCCAATGGCCCGATCGCCGAACCGGCGCTGGACCGGCTCGACAGGCTGGTGCAAGTCATCGACATGCGGGGGGCGGTGCTGGCGCGCAGTGCCAACCTGGGTCCGTCGAGTCTGCCGGTGTCGCCATCCATGTTGGCCGAACTTGCGACAGGCGAAACGGCTTTCGAGACCTTGCTGGACTTCGGCGGCGAGCCTGCGCGCATGGTTGCCGTGCCAGCACCAGGCGGCAAGCGCGCGGTGCTGGTGGCGGGGTCGCTGGACGATGTGAAGGCGGTGATGCAGGCAGCCGGGCTGTTGTTCGCCGCCATGGCCGTGGCGTTGTTGACGGCAGTGGGTATCGCCGGACATTGGCTGACACGGGGTGCCTTCCGCACCATCGATCAGGTGGTCTTGCAGGTGCGCGACATCGGTGACACCAACCTGGGCGAACGCCTGCCGCACCCGGGGACCCGAGACGAAATCGGCCGACTGGTCGACACCTTGAACGACATGCTGGCGCGCCTGGAAACCGGGTTCGATGCACAGCGTCGATTCACCGCCGACGCCTCGCACGAACTGCGCTCGCCGCTGTCCCGGCTGCGTGCCGAGATCGACATCACGCTGCGTTATCCACGCGAACGCGAGGAATATCTGGAGGTCTTGCGATCCTGCCTGGAAGAAGCCGAGCGGCTGACGCAGCTGACCGATGAATTGTTGTTGCTGGCGCGTGCAGATGCTGCCCAGGAACGGGTGCCGACAGCACCGGTGGCGATTGCTTCCGTGGTGGACGAGGCCGTGCGCTTGCTGACGCCAGTGGCCGACGAACGCCAGATTGCCTTCGCGGTCGAGGCTTCGCCGTATGCGGTCGTGCGCATGGCACCGGGGCAGGCGTCGCTGGTGTTGAACAACTTGCTGGGCAATGCGTTGAAGTTCTCGCCACCCCAAAGCGTGGTGACCATCCGGGCGGTGGTCGATAGCGGTGAAGTTTTGCTGAGCGTATCGGACATGGGGCCTGGCATTGCGCCGGAAGACCTGACCCGCATCTTCGACCGCTTTTATCGCGGGGCGTCGACGCGCGGTGCCGATGTGACTGGCGTGGGTCTTGGCCTGGCGCTGGCACAATCGATCGTGCATGCGCACGGCGGTCGCATCGTGGCCAGCAACCTGGCGGATGGTGGGGCGCTGTTCTCGGTCAGGTTGCCGCTGGCGGTATAAGGCCGCCGAAAGACGGCCGTGGGTCGATCAGCGTTGCTCGAACCGGTCGAAGCGCCGATCCACATACTGGACTTCGCTGGTCAGGTCCGTCACGCGTGCGCCGGGCGGTCCCTGACGCAACCATTCGAGCATGGCATCGACCTGATCGGGCGTGCCCTGTACGGTGGCTTCGACCGAGCCATCGTCGTTGTTGCGCACCCAGCCGCGCGCGCCAATCAAATGCGCACGGCGCACGGTGGACAGGCGATAACCCACGCCCTGCACCTTGCCGGTGACCCTGACAAACACGGTTTCCAGGGAAGTCGAGGGGGAGGAATGGCGCATGCTGCTGTCCGGAATGTAAAGCGGGAGACGAACGATTCTATCGTCCGGTCCGCTGTGACAAAAACCGCGCCCGGAATGCATCGCGTTTCGTCGCAACTAAAGGAGGTGCCAATAGCCTTGCTGGTTATACAAAATTTTGTATAATTTCAATTTTCATGAAACTTATCACTTTCCACGGCACGTCCAAAGCAGATCTACGCAGCTTTCCCTCAGCTGCCATGCGTGAAGCCGGGTTTCAGCTCGAATCGATTCAGCGAGGTGAAGAGCCTGCAGACTGGAAGCCAATGCCATCTATTGGTATGGGCGTCAGGGAGATTCGTATCAAGGACGATACGGGCGCGTACCGCGTGATCTACGTGGCCAAATTTTCTGATGCGGTCCACGTTCTTCACTGTTTTAAGAAGAAGACGCAGAAGACGTCCAAAGCAGATATCGATCTGGCCAAAGATCGGCTATCGCACCTTGTCAAAGGACTAAGAAAATGAGCAGCCAGACCTTCGCCAGTGTGTGGGATGCCCTTGAGGAAACGCCACAAGCTGCTGAAAACATGAGGGTTCGCGCTTCCATGATGCGGGCGTTGACTGCTCACATCAACCGCACTGGCATGAGCCAGGCGGTAGCCGCCAAGTTGTTCGACGTAACCCAGCCGCGTATCTCCGATCTGAAACGCGGCAAGATCGATCTGTTCAGCATCGATGCATTGGTGAACATGGCGGCGGCCGCCGGTCTCCATATTCAAGTCACCATTCCTGAACTCGAAACTGCCTGATGTGACACCTGCGCTTATCCACAGCGCAGGAACATCGAGTTATCAACAAGTGACTTAGGCGGCCTGCCGCTCTTCCACCGTGTGCAATTGCGGTGGTACCGCTTAGCGCAGCATCGACGACATGGCCGACAGGCAGTTGATCATGCGAATCGCCACTTCCATCGATTCCGCATCGAACTCCACCTCGTCACCGCCCGTGCGCACCAGCGTGGGCCACTGACAGAACAGATCGGCCAGGCCGGTGGTCTGCGTCTGGATGCCCACACGCAAGGGGCCGGCAACCGTATACGGCTTCGCTTCAGACAGACGTCCCAGCGCGGCCTTCACGCCTGCACGGATGGCGTCGCAGCTTTGCGTGGGCGACAGCGAAATGCCGCTGCACAGACCGGTGGCAATCTTGGTCTGCACGAATTCTGCATGCGGGAACAAGGGGCGCGTCTCGTCGATGAACACGTCGTCGCCGCTCATCATCACGACCGGTGCGCCGTACTCGCCTGCCACGGCCCCGTACAAGCCAGCTTCGCTGGTTTCCACGCCATTGATGCGAATGCGTGCGAACGCAAAGCTGTTGGTGGTGTGGGCCAGAATGCCGCGCGTCTGCGCCTTGGCGTGGTAACCCACAAAGCACACCGCATCCACACCCAGCTCCACGCCGGACGCCATGCCCAGGTAACGCGGCTTGCCCTGCACCACTTGTGCACGCGGGTCGAGCAGATCGGGCGGCATGTTGCGGAAACCGCCGTGCGAATCGTTCACCAGCACGCCGGTCGCACCCGCATCGAAGGCACCTGCGACGGCTGCACTGGCTTCACGCGCCATCATCACGCGGGCACGCTCGTACTCGCCGTTGCCATTGCGAACCTGTTCGTGGTGGTAGACGCCAGCCACGCCTTCGATATCAGTGGAGATCAGAACTTTCATGGAGTTTGCATCCTGAATTGACGGGCGAATGCCGCCCAGTCGGGAATGAGGTCGGTCAGCGCAGTGCGTGCGTGGCCGTCACGGCCCTGCACATTTTCCGCAGACCACAAGGCGTTCAGAATTGCCTGCTCGGTGCTGTCGGCGGCGGCCTGGAACAGCACATCGAGCTGGCTTTCGTGCAGCAGCGCAATCGCAGGCATCGGGCGGGCGGGCAGATGCGGGATCGTATAGGCCGTGGAAAACGCCAGCGCAATGTCGCCGCTGCCGTGGCCGTACACCGATCCGGTTCGTGCCAGACCAGCACCTGCGCGCAATGCCAGGCGACGCAGTTGCCGGCTGTCCAGCGGCGCATCGGTGGCCAGCAGCATGATGATCGAGCCCTTCTCCGGCCCGGCCTCGTGCGCCTTCAACTGCGCAGCAATCGTCGGCCCGATATGCAGACCGGCGACAGTCAGGTTCTCCAGCTTGCCGAAGTTGGCCAGCACCAGCGCGCCCACGGTATAGGTCGTGGTCGAGGCCAGCTCGTCCGCCGATCCCAGCCGTGTGCCGTCTTCCTTGTCGACTGCGCTGCGCACCGTCGCCAGCCGGGACGCCGTGCCGATACCGCCCTTCAACTGGAAGCTCGACATGCCGCGCCCTGCCCCGACCGCACCTTGTGCGACGTCAATGCCAGCTGCGTCATGCGCAATCAGATAGTCGGACTCGGTCACGGCCAGGCGCTGGATGTCATTCAGAAAACCGTCATTGCACTCGAACACCAACGGATTGACCGTGGGCAGGCCACGACCGGTGTCGGGTTCCTGAGCGATGCAATGGCGGATCTGTGCGGTGGCGAGGGTGCCGACCGAGAAGGTATTGGTGAGCGCGATCGGAGTGTCCAGCACCCCGAGTTCCTCGACCTGGATCAGGCCGATGCTCTTGCCGAATCCGTTGATCACGGCGGCGGCCGCCGGCACCTTGTCGGTGAAGGGATTGCCGCCGTGCGGACGAACCACGGTCACGCCGGTCTGCACCGGCCCGCTCGCCCGCGTCATGTGGCCGACGGTGACGCCGGCCACATCCGAGATTGCATCGCGAGGACCGCTGGGCAGTGCCCCGATCTGCGGCACCACCTGTTGCAAGGACACGCCACCCATGGTCGTATCCCCTGTCTTGCTCGCCATGCTGCTCACCTGCCTGCGGACGATTACTGCGGTTGTGGCTACTTGCTTTGTTGCGACTTTGCAGTCGCTACTTACTTGCGGTCGATCTTCGGGTCCAGCGCATCGCGCAGACCATCACCCAGCAGGTTGAACGCCAGCACGGTGAAGAAGATCGCCAGGCTCGGGAACAAGGCCACGTGCGGTGCGTTCAGCATGTCGGCACGGGCTTCGTTCAGCATCGCACCCCACTCCGGAGTGGGCGGCTGTGCACCCATGCCCAGGAAGGACAGCGACGCAGCGGTGATGATCGAGGTGCCCACGCGCATCGAGAAGTACACGATGATCGACGAAATCGTGCCCGGCAGAATGTGGCGCACGATGATCGTCCAGTCGGACGCGCCAATGCTGCGGGTCGCCTCGATGTAGGTCAGGTTCTTCAGCACCAGCGTGTTGCCACGAACCAGGCGCGCAAACGCCGGCACGCTGAACACCGACACGGCCACCACGACGTTGGTCATGCTGCTGCCCAGCACGGCCACCACGCCCAGCGCCAGCAAGATGCCGGGGAACGCGAACAGCACGTCCGAGATACGCATCACGATGCGATCCCACCAGCCTTCGTAGTAACCCGCCAGCAGGCCCAGGGCCGTGCCGATCAGGCCACCGATCAGCACCGACAGGAAGCCCGCCGTCAGCGAGATCCGTGCGCCCATCAGAATGCGGCTGAAGATGTCGCGGCCAAGCGGGTCAACGCCAAACCAGTGTTGCACCGACGGGCCCGTGTTGAGCATGTCGTAGTCGAAGAAGTTCTCGGCGTCGTAGGGGGTGATCCACGGCGCAAGAATCGCGGCAACGATCAGCAAGACAACGAAGAAGCCAGCGGCAAGCCCCACGTGTTGCTTGCGGAAGCGGCGCCAGAACTCCGAGAACGGAGTGCGTACCTTGCCTTGCACGGTGGCAGTGGGCACGGCGGGAGCGGGAGTAGCCGGGACGGCAGGACGATTCATGGCCGCCTCACTTATAACGAATGGTGGGGTTGATGTAGCCGTACAGCAGATCCACGATCAGATTGATCAGGATGAACTCCAGCGAGAACAGCAACACCAGGGTCTGGATCACGGGGTAGTCACGCATGGTGACCGCGTCAACCAGCAGACGGCCAAGGCCGGGCCAGTTGAACACTGCTTCCACCACGATCGAGCCGCCCAGCAGAAAACCGAACTGCAGACCCATCATGGTCACGACCGGAATCAATGCATTGCGCAGGCAATGCTTGATGATCACGGTCTTTTCCTTCAGGCCCTTCGCACGCGCAGTGCGCACGAAGTCTTCCTGGATCACTTCGACGAAAGATGCGCGGGTGAAACGCGCCATCACGGCGGCGACCCCTGCACCCAGCGTCAGCGACGGCAGGATGTAGTGCTTCCAGGTGTCAGCGCCCACGGTCGGCAGCCAGCCCAGTTGCACCGAGAAGATCTGCATCAGCAGCATGCCGAGTGCGAAAGCCGGGAATGAAATCCCCGACACCGCGATGGTCATGCCCAGCCGATCAGGCCACTTGTTGCGGAACACGGCAGACGTAATGCCAATGGCCATGCCAAAAATCACTGCCCAGACCATACTGGTCAGGGTCAGGTACAAGGTGGGTTTGAAGCGTTCCGCGATCTCGGTGGCGACAGGACGCCGCGAGCGGATCGAGGTGCCAAACTCACCTTGGATAACGTTGGTGAAGAAGGTCACGAACTGTTCGGGCAACGGCCGATCCAGTCCAAGCTCCTTGCGCATGATCTCTACCGTCGCCTGGTCGGCGTCCTGGCCGGCGGCCAGTCGGGCCGGATCGCCCGGCAGCATGTGGACGAACAGGAACACCAGCACTGCGACGATGAGCAGTGTCGGGATCAGTCCCACAAGCCGTTTCAGAAAATAATTCAACATGTTGATGCGGTGCCGACAAAAGCGCGCGCCAGCGGATGCTGGCGCGCGGATCTACTACTAGTACGCGCTTACTCGGACAGAGAGATCTCGGTCGAGTTGATGTTGCCGTCGGGCTGCATGAAGATGCCCGTCAGGTTCTTGCTTTGCGCGTACACGTTCTGTTGCACGACCAGCGGTGCCCAAGGAGCATCCTTCCAGATCTGTTCCTGGGCGGTCTTGTACAGCGAGGCCAGTTCCTTGTCGTCGGTCGACTTCAGCGCCTTCGAGATCGAGCTGTCCACCACGTCGTTCTTGTAGTACGCAGTGTTGTTCAGCTTCGGCGGGAAGGACTCGGAAGCCAGCAGCGGACGCAGTGCCCAGTCAGCATCGCCAGTCGACGACGACCAGCCGGCGTAGTACATGCGAACGCGGGCGGTTGCGGGGTCCGGTGCCGATTGCACCCACTCCACGCGCTGGCCGATTTCCAGTGCTTGCACGGTCAGCTTGATGCCGACTTGTTGCAGCTGCTGCTGAATGAACTGCAGTGCCTTCTGGGTGGTCGAGTCGTTATACGCGCCCCACATCGTGGCTTCGAAGCCGTTCGGGTAACCGGCTTCCTTCAGCAGCTCACGCGCCTTCTTCACGTCGTAAGCCCACGGGCCAGTCTTGTGCGAGAACTTGATGCCGTGCGGCACGATGGCGTCGGTCGGGGTGGCGAAACCACCGAATGCAACCTTGACCAGCGCGTCGCGGTTGATCGCGTAGTTGACGGCCTGACGGACACGGATGTCGTCGAACGGCTTTTGCATCGTGTTCATGCTGATGTAGCGCACGATGATCGAGTCAGCGGCGGTCAGGTTCAGCTTCGGGTTGTTCTTCAGCGCGGTCGCGGTTTCAGCCGGCACCGAGCTGACGAAGTGAGCTTCGCCGGTTTGCAGCATGGCCATGCGGGTGCCGTTCTCGGGCACGGGCTTCCAGGTGATCGAGTCAACCTTCGGGTAGCCCTTCTTCCAGTAGCCGTCGAACTTCTTGACCTTCACGAAGTCGGTCTGCTTCCACTCGACGAATTCGAACGGGCCGGTACCGACCGGGTGGAAGGCGATGTCCTTGTTGCCCCACTTCTTCAGTGCGGTCGGCGAGATCATCGCGGCCGAGCCGTGTGCCAGGGCGTTCAGGAAGGGCGAGAAGGGCTCCTTCAGGGTGATACGCACGGTGTGTGCATCTACCACGTCGACCTTCGAGATCGGACGGAACTGATTGGCGCGCGGCAGCTTGTTTTCAGGGTTGGTCACGCGATCGAGCACGAACTTCACCGCTTCGGCGTTGAAGTCGGTGCCGTCGTGGAACTTCACGCCTTGACGCAGCTTGAAGGTGTAGACAATGCCGTCGGGCGAGACTTCATAGCTCTCAGCCAGGGCCGGGCGGATCTTCAGATCCTTGTCGAATTCGAACAGGCCTTCGTAGAAGGACTTGGTCACCGCGGTGGTCAGCGTGGTGTTGGTGCTGTACGGATCGAGCGTTTCCGCCGGAATGTGCAGGGCAATGACCACGTCTTTCGCCGCGAAGGCATTGCCACCAGTCAGTGCGGCCAAGGCCAGCAGGCCCGCTGCCAGCGGTTTACGTCGAAACATCGAAGCGACACGCTTGTTCATGAATTAAGTCTCCTAGGGTGGATCGAACCCGCCTGGTCAGGCGGCGGGGTATTGCAATCAGTAGGGCTTGCTCAGTGCGGTAAGGCGTTTTCTGCTTGGTCTTCTGTTTAGTACAAACCGCCAATCTTGTGATGCGCAACGAAGTGTCCCGGCGCAACCTGCACCAGCCCCGGCACATCCGGCTCGTCGCCAACTGCGCGGATCGGGCTCGGAATCTCGTCGGACAGCAACTCGCGTTTCAGGTGACGACGCGCCGGATCGGCGATCGGCACGGCAGACATCAGCTTGCGCGTGTAGGCGTGTTGCGGGTTCTCGAAGATCGCACGGCGCGGGCCGATTTCCACGATCTGTCCCAAGTACATCACCGCCACACGGTGGCTCACGCGTTCGACCACGGCCATGTCATGCGAGATGAACAGGAACGCAATGCCCAGGTCACGCTGCAGGTCCAGCATCAGGTTGACGATCTGCGCCTGGATCGACACGTCGAGTGCGGATACCGATTCGTCCGCAACCACCACCTTCGGGTTCACGGCCAATGCACGCGCAATCGCAATACGCTGGCGCTGACCACCCGAGAATTCATGCGGATAACGCTGGGCATATTCAGCCGGCAGGCCGACCTTTTCCAGCAGCCATTCCACGCGCTTCTGCGCCTCGGCACCGCTGGCCAGCTTGTGCACCAGCAGCGGTTCCATGATCGAGAAGCCCACGGTCACGCGCGGATCAAGCGACGCGAACGGGTCCTGGAAGATGAACTGAATATTGCGGCGCAGCGCCTGCAATTCCGTGTTCGGCAGTTCACGCACGTTCTGGCCACCGAATTCGATGGCACCGCTTTGGCTGTCTACCAGGCGCAGCAGCGAGCGACCGGTGGTCGACTTGCCGCAACCCGATTCACCCACCAGCGCCAGCGTCTCGCCCGGGTACAGATCGAAGCTGACCTGTTCAACCGCGTGCACCCGACGCTTCACCGTGCCGAAGATACCGCCGCGCACATCAAAACGCGTGATCAGATCGCGCACGCGCAGGATCGGCTCGGCACCCGCTTGCACGGTGTCCTGCGGCGTAGCGGGCGGCGGCGCAACGCCGTTCTCGTCAGCCACACGCAGCAATTCGAACTTCAGCGGCAGGTCGGTGCCCTGCATCGCGCCCAGCTTCGGCACCGCCGACAGCAGCGCACGGGTATACGGGTGCTTCGGCGTGGCGAACACATCGTCCGACACACCCTCTTCCACCTTCTCGCCGCGGAACATCACCAGCACGCGGTCGGCGATCTCGGCCACCACACCCATATCGTGGGTGATGAAGACCACGCCCATCTGCATCTCGTGCTGCAGTTCGCGGATCAATTGCAGGATCTGCGCCTGGATCGTCACGTCGAGTGCGGTCGTCGGCTCGTCGGCGATCAACAGCGACGGCTTGCAGGACAAGGCCATTGCAATCATCACGCGCTGACGCATGCCACCCGACAATTGGTGCGGATAGCGATCCAGCACGTTCCTGGCTTCGGGGATGCGCACCAGCTCCAGCATGCGCAGGGCTTCGGCACGTGCAGCAGCGGCGCTCTTGCCCTGGTGCACCCGGATCGACTCGGCAATCTGGTCGCCAGCCGTGAACACCGGGTTCAGGGAGGTCATCGGCTCCTGGAAGATCATCGCGATGTCAGCGCCGCGGATGCTGCGCATCGTCGGATTCGGCGCCTTCACCAGATCCAGCACTTCGCCGTTGCGACGGCGGAACATCATGCTGCCGTTCAGGATCTTGCCGCCGCCGTGTTCGATCAGGCGCATCAGCGCCAGCGAAGTCACGGACTTGCCAGAACCCGACTCACCGACGATTGCCAGCGTTTCGCCGCGATCAACGTGGAAGGACAGATTGCGCACGGCATCGACCGTGCGCTCCGAGGTCTGGAAGCGCACGGTCAGGTCATTGACCGATACCACGCGCGATTCCGCCAGGACAGTAGAGGTGGGCTTGTTCACTTGCTTATTCACAGCGTCGAAATTCCTCAGCGAAAGATCGCCGTCTGGGGCGTGTCGCCAACATAGGCGACGCCCCGATACATGCCTTCGGTGTTGAAGGGCAGGCTTACATTGCCTTCACGGTCCACGGCGATCAGGCCGCCGCGTCCGTCGATCTCCATCAGCGATTCCATCACCACGTGTTCGGCAGCCTGTGCCAGCGTCTGGCCGGCGTAGGCCATGCGTGCGCACACGTCGTAGGCCGCAGCCACACGGATGAACATCTCGCCGCTGCCCGTGCAGGACACTGCCGCCGTGCGGTCGTCGGCATAGGTGCCGGCACCGATCAGCGGCGAGTCACCGACCCGGCCAGCTTGTTTGTTGGTCATGCCGCCCGTGGATGTTGCCGCAGCAATATGACCGTGGGCATCCAGCGCAACTGCACCGACGGTGCCGAACTTGCGGTCTTCGGCCAGCGGCGCGTTGCCCGCAGCGACGGCAGCAGCGCCATCGTGATCCAGCATCGGTGCGGCATTGGTAGCCAGCGCACGGTGCAATTGTTCGCGACGTGCATCGGTCGAGAAGTACGACGGATCGACAAACTCCAGACCCTGCGCACGACCGAAGGCTTCCGCACCCTCGCCCACGAACAGCACGTGCTCGCTGTGCTCCATGACGGCGCGCGCGGCACGAACCGGGCTGCGCAACGTGGTCACGCAGGCAACCGCACCTGCCTGGCGGGTTGCACCGTCCATCACGGCGGCGTCCAGTTCATGCGTCTCTGCATGGGTGAACACGGCACCATGACCGGCATTGAACAGCGGGCAATCTTCAAGCATGCCAACCGCCAGCGTCACGGCCTCGACCGCAGTCGCGCCCGATGCCAATGCAGCCTGACCGGCTTCCAGCACTGCACGCAAGGCAGCGTGATAAGTGACTTCAGTCTCGGCCGACATGGCGGCGCGGTTCAAGGTACCGGCGCCGCCGTGAATGGCAATCACAGGTCTGATCGGATTGCTCATGCGGCCACCTGTGCCGGCATGCCGGAAAGACCCGTCAACTGGCCTGTCGACAGACCGCTATATATATAGAGAGCGTGCAAGCGTTTCATCTCAGGAGTTCTGCGTATCTAAAGCGTCGCGCCGGCTGCGAGCCGACGTCGAAAAGGATTGGGTGCGCTCGGCGGGCGTGCCGCTGCCGTGCAGCCACGGCATCACGAACTCGGCAACATTGGCCGCCGCCTTCAGCGACCCTTGCGCCCGCAGCGCAACCGCCACACACAAGGCCTCGATCAGCGACAACACAGTGGCTTCCGAATTGGCGTTGTAATTGCTCTCGGTACAGGCGTAGAGCGCGACATTGGCTGTCGGCGCCAACGGTGAGGTCGGCCGGTCGGTCAGGGCGAGCACTGGCACACCGTGTTCACGGGCGCGCTCGGCGATATAAAGCGTGTCGGACAGATAGCGCGGGAAGGCAATCGCGATCATCAAGTCATCGCTGCGCAGCTTGAACAGCTTGCGCGCGGCAAATGACGCGCCGGCGACACCAGCCAGCAGATCGACGTTCTCGCAGTACGGGTCCAGCCCGCGCTGCAACAAGCCACCCAGCCAGGCACTGGCACCAAAGCCCACGATATAGATGCGGCGGGCACCCAGAATGGCATCGACCGCACGCTCACAGGCTTCGGGCTGCAGACCGCGACGGGTTGCTTCGATATTGCGCTGGTTCTCTTCGAACACCGCAGCAAACACCTCGGCCACTTCGCTGCCGCGTTCCAGTTCCTGGCGCAGATTCTCAACCGGAGCCAGCGTCGCTTCAAAGCCGCGCACCAACTCGGCCCGGAATTGTGGATAGCCATCCATGCCCAGCGCGCGCGCAAAACGGTTGGCGGTCGCGGTCGACGCACCCACCGCTTCGGCGAATTCATCGATGCGCATGGTGGCCGCCCGGAACGGGTTGGCCAGCACGTAGTCAGCCATGTGCCGATGCGAAGGCGTCAGCGTCGGCATTGCACGCGCAATGCGATCGGCGATCGTCAGGTTCACAAGCGGCAGGGGTGGAGACACGGCGGTCGGATCCATCGAAGGGCTTAGAAGGTGTAAATCTATTTACATTGCTGCGCATAGTAAAGAAAATTTACTTTCATTGCTCGCACGAGCTTCATGTACTGAAACATGTGGCAGGTACGAGACGAGCCCGATCTGCCGCTCGTCGGCCGAAAGCCACCGGCCTGCCGGCTCGTGTTGCACAGCATGTAGATCAGGTGTCTCGTCACCCCTCTATATATAGAGGGGTGACGAGACACCTCAGACTGCTGACAAAGCCTCCCGTAAAACGGAGGCTTTGTTCATAATTGGGTGATGTTAAGAGCACCGATCCCCCACCAGCACGAGCTGGAGATGGTGACGCTGGAGTCGTTGGTTCCGGCCGATCACCTGTTGCGCAAGATCGCGGCAGCGGTCGATTTTGAGTTCATCCGAGAGAAGGTTGCGCACCTGTACAGCATGAACAACGGCCGTCCGGCGCTGGATCCGGTGGTGATGTTCAAGCTGCTGTTCATTGGCTACCTGTTTGGGGTGCGCAGTGAACGGCAGTTGATGCGCGAGGTGCAGGTGAACGTGGCGTATCGGTGGTTCATCGGTTTCCGGCTGACCGACAAGGTGCCCGATGCATCGACGTTCTCGCAGAACCGCAGGCGACGCTATACGGACACCTCGGTGTACCAGGAGATTTTTGACGAGATCGTGCGTCAGGCGATCGGGCGGGGGATGGTGGATGGCCGGGTGCTGTACACGGACAGCACTCACTTGAAGGCCAACGCCAGCAAGAAGAAATTCGACGTGGTGACGGTCGCACAAACACCCTCGGCATACTTGGCTGAGCTGGATGCGGCGGTCGATGCGGATCGGGCGCTACATGGCAAGCGGCCGCTCAAGCGTGACAGCGGCGACGATGATGCGGGCGGCAGCGCTGCCCAGACCAAGGACGTCAAGATCAGTCGTACAGATCCGGACAGCGGGTTCATGGTGCGTGACGACAAGCCGGTGGGGTTCTTCTACCTGGACCATCGCACGGTCGATGCGAAGTTCGCGATCATCACCGACACACACGTGACGTCAGGCTCGGTGCACGACAGCCAACCTTACTTGGCGAGGCTGGATCGGCAGCGCGAGCGCTTCGGCTTCGGTGTGCGCAAGGTAGGCCTGGACGCGGGGTACTACACGCCGATGATCTGCCACGGGCTGCATGCGCGCGATATCCAAGGAGTAATGGGCTACCGCACGCCGAACCACAAGCCTGGGCTGTTCTACAAACGACAGTACACGTTCAACCGCTACCGCAACGAATATGTCTGCCCGGCTGGGCAGCGGCTGCCGTACAGCACCACCAATCGGGCGGGCTACCGCGAATACAAGTCAGACCCGACGCAATGCCAGCAGTGCGAGGTACGCAGCCAGTGCACCAACAGCCAGAGCGCGATCAAGGTGGTCGTGCGCCACGTGTGGGAACGCGACAAGGAACTGGTTGACGCACGCCGCCACACGGACTGGGGTAAGAAGATATACGCCCGTCGCAAGGAAACTGTGGAGCGCAGCTTCGCCGATGCCAAGCAACTGCATGGGCACCGCTACGCGCGCATGCGCGGGCTGCGCAAGGTCGCCGAGCAATGCTTGCTGGCGGCGGCGGCGCAGAACATCAAGAAGATCGCCCTGGTGCTTGCGCGCCTTTTATTGCGCCTGCAGTGGTCGATATCGGCCCCTGTTGCGCCCTGGTGGCGCGCCCTGACCGCCCGTGCCGACGGATGGCTCGATAGCTGGCTGTCTGCACAACCCGCCGCGCTCGCTGCTTGATCCCCAAAAAACAAAACCCCACGTCCGAAAACGGGGGGTTGGTCAGCAGTCTGAGGTGTCTCGTCACCCCTCTATATATAGAGGGGTGACGAGACACCTATAGAGAGACACCTATAGAGAGATGCTGGTGCTGGTAGATCGACTCTATATATAGAGGGCGCGACCGAACAAAGGCCCGATCAGTCGCAAAAGACGTATTTTCCGGTCATGCGTTTGACACATCCGAAATACGTGTGCATAATTCGCCTCCCTGTTGAACACGACGCGCAAGCGGCGGGGTCAGCAAGGCAGAAACAGCGAGTTGGGATGAGGCGAAAGCCGCAGTTCTGATGAGCAAGCAGCGTGAAGTTTTTTTAGTTCGAAAGTTTGAGCAAAGAAAATTTCACGTAGGCGAAACAAGCCTGGATTTATCGTGCTATAGTTTCTGGCTTGGCGCTGCAAAAACAGCGGTGAGCAAACAGCGAAGCGGTTAGGAACGAAAGTTCTGATCTGCCGAGCGACACCCGATCTGCTGGAAGTTCAGTGGATCAGCTGAAAAGACATTTCAGCTTGCGGTGTGAAGTTTTCGTGTTATAGTTTTGGGCTTGGCGGTGCAAAAACAAGTCGGCGGTTAGCGAGCAAGGTTGGCGAAAGTTGATCTAGTTGGCGAAACAAGTTGATGAGTTAGAAACTTTGCAACGACGAGTTGAAAGCGGTAACGAAAACAGTGTAGAATGCACGACTCGCTGATCGCGACGCAGTAAATAGCGAAGCGGTTAGCAAGTAAGTAAGAATTAGCAAGAAACGGCAGCGATGCCGGGTGCGATCGAGTCGATGGCTTGATTGGCCGAACGCTCTTTAACAACTAAACAGCCGATAAGTGTGGGCGCTTGAATGATGGCGCTGCCGGCAGATCGATCTTCGGATTGGTTTGCTGGCTAGCGAACAGAAATTAAGTGCTCACTTGAGAAATAAAGAGTAAGACCAGAGACGCAAGTCTCGATCCCAATCTTCATTTCCTTTGAGCAAGCGACCTACTGGGAAGCTGTCGTAATCTTCGGATTGCTGCAGTCCCCTTAAGTAGGAAAAAAACTAGAGATTAAACTGAAGAGTTTGATCCTGGCTCAGATTGAACGCTAGCGGAATGCCTTACACATGCAAGTCGAACGGCAGCACGGACTTCGGTCTGGTGGCGAGTGGCGAACGGGTGAGTAATGTATCGGAACGTACCCAGTAGCGGGGGATAACTACTCGAAAGAGTAGCTAATACCGCATACGCCCTGAGGGGGAAAGCGGGGGATCTTCGGACCTCGCACTATTGGAGCGGCTGATATCGGATTAGCTAGTTGGTGAGGTAAAGGCTCACCAAGGCGACGATCCGTAGCTGGTTTGAGAGGACGACCAGCCACACTGGAACTGAGACACGGTCCAGACTCCTACGGGAGGCAGCAGTGGGGAATTTTGGACAATGGGGGAAACCCTGATCCAGCCATTCCGCGTGTGTGAAGAAGGCCTTCGGGTTGTAAAGCACTTTTGGCGGGAAAGAAACGGCGTCGATTAATACTCGGCGTAACTGACGGTACCCGCAGAATAAGCACCGGCTAACTACGTGCCAGCAGCCGCGGTAATACGTAGGGTGCAAGCGTTAATCGGAATTACTGGGCGTAAAGCGTGCGCAGGCGGTTCGGAAAGAAAGATGTGAAATCCCAGGGCTCAACCTTGGAACTGCATTTTTAACTACCGGACTAGAGTATGTCAGAGGGGGGTGGAATTCCACGTGTAGCAGTGAAATGCGTAGATATGTGGAGGAACACCGATGGCGAAGGCAACCCCCTGGGATAATACTGACGCTCATGCACGAAAGCGTGGGGAGCAAACAGGATTAGATACCCTGGTAGTCCACGCCCTAAACGATGTCAACTAGCTGTCGGGACCTTCGGGTTTTGGTAGCGCAGCTAACGCGTGAAGTTGACCGCCTGGGGAGTACGGTCGCAAGATTAAAACTCAAAGGAATTGACGGGGACCCGCACAAGCGGTGGATGATGTGGATTAATTCGATGCAACGCGAAAAACCTTACCTACGCTTGACATGTCTAGAATCCCGAAGAGATTTGGGAGTGCTCGAAAGAGAACTGGAACACAGGTGCTGCATGGCCGTCGTCAGCTCGTGTCGTGAGATGTTGGGTTAAGTCCCGCAACGAGCGCAACCCTTGTCATTAGTTGCTACGAAAGGGCACTCTAATGAGACTGCCGGTGACAAACCGGAGGAAGGTGGGGATGACGTCAGGTCCTCATGGCCCTTATGCGTAGGGCTTCACACGTCATACAATGGTCGGGACAGAGGGCTGCCAACCCGCGAGGGGGAGCCAATCCCAGAAACCCGATCGTAGTCCGGATTGTAGTCTGCAACTCGACTGCATGAAGTCGGAATCGCTAGTAATCGCGGATCAGCATGTCGCGGTGAATACGTTCCCGGGTCTTGTACACACCGCCCGTCACACCATGGGAGTGGGTTCTACCAGAAGTAGGTAGCCTAACCGTAAGGAGGGCGCTTACCACGGTAGGATTCATGACTGGGGTGAAGTCGTAACAAGGTAGCCGTATCGGAAGGTGCGGCTGGATCACCTCCTTTCAGAGCGAAATGCGCCTGAAGCAAGCGTCCACGCTTATCGGCTGTTGCAGTAAATCAAGTTGAAGTCTGAGGGTCTGTAGCTCAGTTGGTTAGAGCACCGTCTTGATAAGGCGGGGGTCGTTGGTTCGAATCCAACCAGACCCACCAGTTCTTTAGACGAAATTTGATTGAAATACTGCGCGGCAATTACGCAAGACCCTGGGGGGTTTAGCTCAGCTGGGAGAGCACCTGCTTTGCAAGCAGGGGGTCGTCGGTTCGATCCCGTCAACCTCCACCAGTCTTACTGATCTTCACGATCGCAGCATCATCGGATGTGTGATCGAAGTCTTGTGTACTTATCTGCATAGAGTTCAGGCTTGAACGATGACGGCAAATTATTTGCTGACTACGTTGAAGGCTGAATTTTGTTCAGCGGCTGTTATGTTCTTTAACAATTTGGAAGAAGCACAACAATAAAGTGTGTTTCGTGAATCTCGACCCTCTAGGTTAACTCCTTGAGTGTGACAGATCTTGCGAACATAACGGGTTGTGATTGCATATATAAATCCGGCCGCGGTCGCGATGTCTAACCTACATCGTGATCACGCAAGCGGCCGGAGCACAAACGCTGTAAGACCAAGGTTCTATAACCCCTGGCGCTGGAAGTCAGCCAGCCGCTACGGTTATAGGATCAAGCGACTAAGTGCACGTGGTGGATGCCTTGGCGATTACAGGCGATGAAGGACGTTGTAGCCTGCGATAAGCTGCGGGGAGCTGGCAAACAAGCTTTGATCCGCAGATTTCCGAATGGGGAAACCCACTCCGCAAGGAGTATCTCTAGCTGAATACATAGGCTATTGAAGCGAACCGGGTGAACTGAAACATCTCAGTAGCTCGAGGAAAAGAAATCAACCGAGATTCCGAAAGTAGTGGCGAGCGAAATCGGATGAGCCTGTACGTTTTAGCGTTAGTCATAGTCGAACAGTCTGGAAAGTCTGGCCATAGCAGGTGATAGCCCTGTAGACGAAATGTCTTTCGTGGAACTAAGCGTACGACAAGTAGGGCGGGACACGTGAAATCCTGTCTGAATATGGGGGGACCATCCTCCAAGGCTAAATACTCGTAATCGACCGATAGTGAACCAGTACCGTGAGGGAAAGGCGAAAAGAACCCCGGAAGGGGAGTGAAATAGATCCTGAAACCGCGTGCATACAAACAGTAGGAGCCTCCTTGTGGGGTGACTGCGTACCTTTTGTATAATGGGTCAGCGACTTACATTCAGTGGCAAGCTTAACCGATTAGGGAAGGCGTAGCGAAAGCGAGTCCGAATAGGGCGTCCAGTCGCTGGGTGTAGACCCGAAACCAGATGATCTATCCATGGCCAGGTTGAAGGCACGGTAACACGTGCTGGAGGACCGAACCCACTAATGTTGAAAAATTAGGGGATGAGCTGTGGATAGGGGTGAAAGGCTAAACAAATCTGGAAATAGCTGGTTCTCCCCGAAAACTATTTAGGTAGTGCCTCAAGTATTACTCCAGGGGGTAGAGCACTGTTATGGCTAGGGGGTCATGGCGACTTACCAAACCATTGCAAACTCCGAATACCTGGAAGTACAGCTTGGGAGACAGAGCACCGGGTGCTAACGTCCGGACTCAAGAGGGAAACAACCCAGACCGCCAGCTAAGGTCCCCAAATATAGCTAAGTGGGAAACGAAGTGGGAAGGCATAGACAGTCAGGAAGTTGGCTTAGAAGCAGCCATCCTTTAAAGAAAGCGTAATAGCTCACTGATCGAGTCGTCCTGCGCGGAAGATGTAACGGGGCTAAGCTATATACCGAAGCTGCGGATGCGTGGATCATATCCATGCGTGGTAGGGGAGCGTTCTGTAAGCCTGCGAAGGTGACTTGTAAAGGTTGCTGGAGGTATCAGAAGTGCGAATGCTGACATGAGTAGCGATAAAGAGGGTGAAAAGCCCTCTCGCCGTAAGTCCAAGGTTTCCTACGCAACGTTCATCGGCGTAGGGTGAGTCGGCCCCTAAGGCGAGGCAGAGATGCGTAGCTGATGGGAAGCAGGTTAATATTCCTGCACCATTGTTTAATGCGATGGGGGGACGGATCGCGGAACGTCATCGGGGTGTTGGAAGTCCCCGTTGCTGCATCGAAGATGGTACTTAGGCAAATCCGGGTACGTAAATCAAGGGTGTGGCACGAGCAGCTTTTAAGCAGCGAAGTGATCGGAAGTGGTTCCAAGAAAAGCCTCTAAGCTTCAGTTAAACAAGACCGTACCGCAATCCGACACAGGTGGACGGGATGAATATTCTAAGGCGCTTGAGAGAACTCGGGATAAGGAACTCGGCAAATTGATACCGTAACTTCGGGAGAAGGTATGCCCTGGTAGCGTGAAGCACTTGCGTGCCTAGCGTGAAAGGGTCGCAGAGAATCGGTGGCTGCGACTGTTTAATAAAAACACAGCACTCTGCAAACACGAAAGTGGACGTATAGGGTGTGACGCCTGCCCGGTGCCGGAAGGTTAAGTGATGGGGTGCAAGCTCTTGATCGAAGCCCCGGTAAACGGCGGCCGTAACTATAACGGTCCTAAGGTAGCGAAATTCCTTGTCGGGTAAGTTCCGACCTGCACGAATGGCGTAACGATGGCCACACTGTCTCATCCCGAGACTCAGCGAAGTTGAAGTGTTTGTGATGATGCAATCTACCCGCGGCTAGACGGAAAGACCCCATGAACCTTTACTGTAGCTTTGCATTGGACTGTGAATCGGTCTGTGTAGGATAGGTGGGAGGCGCTGAAGCGATGTCGCTAGATGTCGTGGAGCCAACCTTGAAATACCACCCTGATTTATTTGCGGTTCTAACCTTGGTCCGTTATCCGGATCGGGGACAGTGCATGGTGGGCAGTTTGACTGGGGCGGTCTCCTCCTAAAGGGTAACGGAGGAGTTCGAAGGTACGCTAGGTACGGTCGGAAATCGTGCTGATAGTGCAATGGCATAAGCGTGCTTAACTGTGAGACTGACAAGTCGAACAGGTGCGAAAGCAGGACATAGTGATCCGGTGGTTCTGAATGGAAGGGCCATCGCTCAACGGATAAAAGGTACTCTGGGGATAACAGGCTGATACCGCCCAAGAGTTCATATCGACGGCGGTGTTTGGCACCTCGATGTCGGCTCATCTCATCCTGGGGCTGTAGCCGGTCCCAAGGGTATGGCTGTTCGCCATTTAAAGAGGTACGTGAGCTGGGTTTAAAACGTCGTGAGACAGTTTGGTCCCTATCTGCCGTGGGCGCTGGAAATTTGACGGAGCCTGTTCCTAGTACGAGAGGACCGGAATGGACGTACCTCTGGTGTACCGGTTGTCATGCCAATGGCATTGCCGGGTAGCTATGTACGGAAGAGATAACCGCTGAAGGCATCTAAGCGGGAAACTCGTCTGAAGATAAGATTTCCCAGAGACTTGATCTCTCTGAAGGGTCGTTCGAGACCAGGACGTTGATAGGCTGGGTGTGGAAGCGCAGTAATGCGTTAAGCTAACCAGTACTAATTGCCCGTGAGGCTTGATCCTATAACCCTGGCGGTTGTAGCGTTCGTGTCTTTATATGGTCACAACCCGAACACCTGCAAGACGCTCTGTATATAACGATATACACAGCCTCGAAACACACGTATAATTATGCTTCTCTCCAAATTGGGCAGGTTGCTCATAGTTGTCGGCTAATCGAAAGATCAAGCCGACACGAACAACCCGCCAACCAGTTATGCCTGACGACCATAGCAAGGTGGAACCACTCCTTCCCATCCCGAACAGGACAGTGAAACGCCTTTGCGCCGATGATAGTGGACGGACGTCTGTGAAAGTAGGTCATTGTCAGGCTAGTTATACGCAAAACCCCATCTGTGAAAACAGGTGGGGTTTTGTCATTGGGCGACGGGAAAACAGATTACATGCAGAGCAACGCGGTACAGAAAACCGCGTCTCATCCTCCATCCTCTGCAAATCACGACCGCGCCGAGCCCGAAAATAGGCTGACATACCCCGTCGCATTGAATGTCCGTTGAACGTCTCATGCATCAAGCCCCTCATCGGAGGGGCTTTGTTGCGTCTGAGCGGGATGAAACCACCCTGAATACTCAAAAACAGGGGGGTGTGAGATTGGCATCTCAACGGCTGCGACAGAAAAGTTGGCGTCGGAGCTGGTTAAAACACGCTATGAGTTGTTCTAGGCCGCTGCGCTGAAAGCTCTTGTGAGGTCTCGTGGATAGAGGGCCTACACGCGTCACACCCCTCAAAAAACCAGCAGGTGGTCCTGAACCCAGTCTCAAAAGAGCAAAGTGCCAGGCTTCGTATTCAGTTCGTCCTGGAACAGCCGTTATGCATAAGGTCTGAAGCAACACATCGAGCACCGGCTCGATCCTCGTGTGTGCTGTCAGTCTTTTTTGAGCATTAGGATTCAGCATGACATTCATTCGTGACGCCGGGCTATCAACCAAGCTCATCGCGTCATTCGCGTTATGCGCATTGATTACGCTGGGCGTCGGATTGCTGGGGAGCCGCGGCATTGCCGATTTGTCCTCCAGTCTGAAGTTGGTCTTTTCGAACAACCTTGTTTCTGTCGCCAAGACAGCAGAAGCCAAGAACAAGGCGGTTGAACAAAATCGCGATCTTTACCGCCTGGTGGGCTCGACGATGGCGAACGCACCCCAGGCGGTGCGTGATGAGATCTTGAAGTCCATCAAGACGAATCGTGCGGATAGCGAAAAGGCGTTCGCTATCTATCGCGCTACCCCGCTGGCTGATGATGAACGCGCTGCGGGCGACAAGATGGAGAAAGACTGGCCCGCCTATCAGGCGCTGGTCGACCGCATGCTTGCGACCTTGGCCTCGGGTGATGTCGATACGACGCGCACCTTGCTGAATGGTGAGGTGCAGGCGGCGTACAAGACGATTATCGACGAGCTTACTTTGATGGTCGAGTCGAACAATCGTCAGATCGGTGAAGGTGCAGAAGACGCCGAACAACAGGAGCGTGTCGCCAAGATCTATCTGTATGTGGGCGTGCTGTTGGCTTTCATTGCCGCGATTGTGTTGGGCTTGATCATCAGCCGGATGATCAGCCGTCCGATCGCCACTGCAGTGGCCAGCGCGAAACGCGTGGCTGCGGGTGACCTGACTCAGCAGATTGTCAGCCATAGCCGGGATGAAACAGGTCAGCTGTTGACGGCGCTGTCTGATATGCAAAATGGTTTGAAGGCAACCATTCAGCAGATAGCCAGTGCGGCCGATCAGTTGGCCTCTGCTGCGGAAGAACTGAATGCGGTTACCGAGGAAAGTGGTCGTGGTCTGGCAAGACAAAATGCCGAGATTCAGCAGGCGGCGACCGCCGTGACGCAGATGACGGCGGCAGTCGAAGAGGTTGCACGCAATGCGGCCTCGACCTCTGAAGCATCGAGTCTGGCCAGCACCGAGGCGCAGCGTGGACGGGATCAGACACGCGAGGCCGCGGTGGCAATCAACAACGTAAGCGCTGGTATTTCTTCATCGACCTTGCAGGTGGAAGAGTTGGCGTCGCAGGTTCGAGATATCGGCAAAGTGCTTGATGTCATTCGCGGTATCGCTGACCAGACCAATCTGCTGGCGTTGAATGCCGCCATCGAAGCCGCACGTGCCGGTGAGCAAGGGCGTGGATTTGCTGTGGTGGCGGACGAAGTGCGGGCGTTGGCTGCTCGCACGCAAACCTCGACGGGCGAGATCGAAGGCATGATCGGCACGGTGCAACGCAGTGCTGACCAGGCCGTGCTGGCGATGGGCACGAGCCGTGATCTGGCCGCCAATACGCAGTCTTTGGCGCAGGCTGCGGGCCAGGCGCTGGACCGCATTGCTGAAGGCATTTCGCAGATCAATGATCGCAATATGGTGGTGGCGACGGCGTCTGAAGAGCAGGCCAATGTTGCTCGGGAAGTGGATCGCAATCTGACGAATATCCAGGATCTGTCGACGCAGACGGCAGCGGGTTCGAGCCAGACCAGCGCGTCCAGCCAGGAACTGTCGCTGCTGGCGATTTCGTTCAATGACCTGGTGGGCAAGTTCAAGCTGTAACCCGAGCGGTGACGGGTAGTGATCGCTGCTGACGCGATTGAGGAAAAATCGATCTCAGGCCAAAGACGACGAGTCCAGGCTTGAGATTGATCCTCTTCAGCCTGGCTTGTCGATCTTTCCTGCTTGTCCCTAAAGGACTTGTGCCTACCGACTTGTCTCTAACTGACTTGTCCGAGCCCTGCTGCGCACTGCCCCGCCTACGCTCTATCAGGGCCGTGCCACACCCACAATCAACACCAATGTGATGCCCCCGCTTCACTGAGGCAAGGCAACACTCATTCCGTCGCAGCAGTCAGCGCAATGCTGTGCCCCACCAGGTGCTCCACCAAGCGGCGGATCGGTAGCGACAGGGGTTCCTTGCGGGTGCACACGAACATGTCTCGTTGTGCCCAGGGTTCGTCCAGGATCAAGGTTCGCAGTCCCAGCCCCTGCTGGTAAGTCACGCCCGACAGCTCGGGCAAGATACCCACGCCCAGTCCTGCTGCCACCATGCGGCAGACGGCATGAAAGCTCTGGGCCTGCATACGCGATCGCAAGGGGCGGCCGGCTTCGGCTGCGGCCTCTTCGATGGCGCGCGAGACGGCTGTGCCTTTGTCCAGGCTGACCAGGTCGTGGGCCAGAACCTGACTGAATCGAACGCGGTCTCCGCGCAGCGGATGGTCGGGCGGGACGACGACGATCAAGCGATCACCGTGATATGGATAAAGCGTGACGCCGTCTGTCGGGACGCCGGCCATGATGACGCCCACATCGGCAATGCCGCTGCGCACGGCTTGCACGATTTTTCGGCTGCGCCATTCGCGGACCTCCAGACGGATGTCGGGGAAGGTGCTGGTGAATGTCGCCAGGGCATCGGGCAGGCCCCGGCCCAGCGCAGAGCTGTTGGCAAAGCACTTCACCTGGGCACTCACGCCATCGACGTAGGTGCTCATGTCGGTGTTCATCGCATCGACATCGGCCAGCAGCTTGCGCACATGGGCCAGCAGGGTCGCACCGGCTGCGGTAGGTTCCACGCCGCTGGAGGTGCGAACCAGCAGCGATACGCCGTACATGTCTTCCAGCAAGGCAATGCGCCGACTGGCGGCCGACAGCGCAATGTGGGTCTGCTCGGCGGCTTTGGACAGACTGCCGCTTTCCACCGCGCGCTGAAACAGCAGCAGCGAGTTCAGATTGGGCAGCATGCAGGCGAGGCCCCGGATGTCAGCGGCGCAAGGCCGCAGGGATTGGTCATGCTGAATTATCCCCCTACGGGAAAACCATCCTTATCGAAATTGGAAGGGTTACTTCAAAAAGCGGTAATTGTCGGGGGCCTACCCCTTGCCTACAGTAAACGCCAACATCGACTCCAATGGTGAAACGTTCATGACCCGTAAACACAGCATCGCAGTCATTCCCGGCGACGGCATCGGCAAGGAAGTGATGCCGGAAGGCATCCGTGTGCTGGACGAAGTGGGTCGCCGTTTTGGCATTGCATTCGACTACCAGCACTTCAACGACTGGTGCACGGACTACTACGTGAAGCACGGCACCATGATGCCCGACGACTGGGCAGACCAGCTTGGTCGCCACGAGGCGATCTTCTTTGGTGCCGTCGGCGCGCCGGACGTGGTGCCGGATCACACCGCAGTGTGGGGCTCGGTCATCAAGATTCGTCGCGACTTCGATCAGTACGTGAACCTGCGTCCGGTTCGCCTGATGCCGGGCGTACCCAGCCCCTTGGCCAATCGTGCGCCGGGCGAGATCGATTTCCTAGTGGTGCGCGAGAATACCGAGGGGGAATATTCCTCGCTGGGTGGCCGCATGTTCGAAGGCACCGACCGTGAATTCGCGGTACAGGAATCGGTTTTCACGCGCACGGGCGTGGACCGCATTCTGGAATTCTCGTATCAGCTGGCCCAGCGCCGGCCGCGCAAGAATCTGGTGGCCGCCACCAAGTCCAACGGCATCTCGATCACCATGCCGTACTGGGATGAGCGCCTGCAGGAAGCCGCCGCGCGGTATCCGGACGTGGCCACCCGCAAGTACCACATCGACATTCTGTGCGCGCACTTCGTGCAGCATCCGGACTGGTTCGATGTGGTGGTGGCGTCCAATCTGTTTGGTGACATCTTGTCTGACCTGGGCCCGGCATGCACGGGCACCATCGGCATTGCGCCCTCGGCAAACCTGAACCCGGAAGGCCGTTTCCCGTCTTTGTTCGAACCGGTGCACGGTTCTGCCCCGGACATCGCAGGCAAGGGCATTGCCAATCCGATCGGCCAGATCTGGTCGGCCAAGCTGATGCTGGAGCATCTGGGCAAGGACGATCCGGTTTATCTGGAAGCAGCCGGCGCTATCATGGAAGCAATTGAAACCGTGTTGGAGCACGGCCCGCGCACCCCCGACATGGGCGGCACTGCGCGTACCGTGGATGTGGGCAAGGCGATCGCGGAATGCATCGCCACCCGCACCGTGCGCGCAGCGGCCTGATTTCCTGCTTCCTCCGTTTTCCCCATTCGGCCTGAGCACCCACGACGGCTGTTCAGGACGCGGGCAGCGGTGTGGAAACTCAGAAAGTGCCATATTGCGGCACGTCCTCCGCTGCGCTGCCCGACGCAAGATATCGGCACACACTACAAGCAGGTCGACCAAGCGCCAGGAAGGCGCTGATCGGGCGATCTGTGCATCACACATCACAACGAGGCGCTCGTGAATACTGCCAAGCACTACATCGCCAATGCCTGGGTTGAACCCGCGCAGGGCGGCACCATTCCTGTCTACGAACCGGCCAATGGCGCGGTGTATACCCACTTGGCACGTGGGACGGCAGAAGACATCGATCGCGCGGTACAGGCTGCGCGCGCGGCCCTGGGTGATTACTTCGACGGCCCGTGGGGCGGTTTGTCTGCGATGGAGCGTGGTCGCCTGCTGACCAAGCTGTCCGATGCGGTGCTGGCCAACCACGAGGAACTGGCGCAACTGGAGTCGCGCGATACCGGCAAGGTGATGAGCACTGCCCGCGCCGATACGACTGCGCTGGCGCGCTATTTCGAGTACTACGCCGGTGCCTGCGACAAGCTGCACGGCGAGACATTGCCCTACCAGGCTGGCTACACCGTGCTGACCGTGCGCGAGCCGCATGGCGTCACGGGCCACATCATTCCCTGGAACTACCCGATGCAGATCTTCGGGCGCAGCGTGGGGGCGGCACTGGCAGCGGGCAATGCATGCGTGGTCAAGCCGGCCGAGGATGCTTGCCTGTCCTTGCTGCGCGTGGCCGAACTGGCCGCCGAAGTCGGCTTCCCGGCGGGCGCGATCAATATCGTGACGGGGCTGGGCCATGAAGCGGGTTCGGCCTTGTCGGCACACCCAGGCATCGATCACATTTCGTTCACGGGTTCACCCGTGACCGGCAGCCGCGTGGCCGAGGCCGCCGCACGTCGCCATTGCCCGGTGACGCTGGAGCTGGGCGGCAAGTCGCCGCAGATCGTGTTTGCCGATGCCGACCTGGACGCCGTCGTGCCGGTGGTGGTCAACGCGATCATCCAGAACAGCGGGCAGACCTGCTCGGCAGGCAGCCGCCTGCTGGTCGAGCGCAGCGTCTATGAACCCTTGCTGGCGCGCTTGGTAACGGCGTTCAACGCGCTGCAAGTGGGCCCGCCGGCGAGCGATTCGCAACTTGGCCCGCTGGTGAACAAGGCACAGCAGGATCGTGTGCGGGTGATTCTTGATCAGGCGCGCGAAGAGGGCGTGACGATCGCTGCACAAGGGGCGACGCACCCGGATGCCGTGGCTGACGGTTATTACCAGGCCCCGATTCTGTTCCGCGACGTGGCCCCGACGCACCGTCTGGCGCGTGAGGAAGTCTTTGGTCCGGTGCTGGTGGCGATGCCTTTCGAGGACGAAGCAGAAGCGCTTCGCCTGGCCAACGGGACGGACTTCGGTCTGGTGGCAGGCGTCTGGACCAATGACGGTGCGCGCCAGATGCGCCTTGCGCGCAAGCTGCGTTGCGGCCAGGTGTTCGTGAACAACTATGGCGCAGGCGGTGGGGTGGAGCTGCCCTTCGGTGGTGTGAAGTCCAGCGGTTACGGCCGTGAGAAGGGCTTCGAAGCGCTGCTGGGCTTTACTTCACTGAAGACGATTGCGCTCAAGCACGGCTGAGCTGGATAGCCAAAATAGCCCCTGGGTAGTGTCACGAGGTGGGACGACCCAGATCTCCGATGTCATGTACAGACAGTGACTTGGCGGGTGGCGTAGCAGAGCGCGCAGATCGAAAAGGCTTCCCTGGTGTCCGGCGAAGCCTTTTTGTTTGATGCAAATAATTGTCGACAATCGTCCATTGTGCTGCGATTATTTCGTCGATCAAGGGCAGCCGGCAGCGCTTTGCTGACGGTGCCTATGCACCGCAGAGGCCACGTGGCACATCTCGATCCGCAGCACGCGGCACCACCGCTTGCACAAGCACAGCCCAGCTCCGCCAAGGACACGGCCGGTGAAGGCGGCCTGGCCGCACCCTATGTCAGCATGGACGAGGACGAGGCGATTGCGCTTGCCCGCAGCCGCTACGGTATTCAGGGCAAGGTCACGCGCTTTGCGACCGAGAAGGACGACACGTTCCGGGTGGAAGCCGCCGACGGCAGGCGTTTCATCCTGAAAGTCGCCAATCCATCGGAAGACGTGTCCGAGATTTCGCTTCAGGCAGAGCTGCTGCAACACATTGCCCAAGTCGACCCAGACCTGCCGGTGCCAAGGATATTGCCCGACGATGCGGGCCGGGCGTACGCCCAGATAACGGACCGCGCTGGTCAGGCGCGGCAGGTTCGGCTGATGTCCTACCTGGATGGCACACCCCTGGACAGCACCGCCTCATCGCCCGCCGAGCGCGAACAGGTGGGCGAGGTGCTGGGCCGATTGCGGCATGCCACGGCCGGTTTTTCGCATGCTGCCGACACACGGGTGCTGGCCTGGGACGTCAAGCATCTGCAAAGCCTGCGGCCCTTGCTTGATGACGTGTCCGACCCGCATCAACGCGCAGTGCTGACCGCAGGCATGGCGCGCTTTGCCAGCATCGAATCCCGCTTGGCGGCCTTGCCGATGCAGGTGCTGCACAACGACTTCAGCCGCTCGAACATCGTGGTCGATCACGCGTTGCCCGCGTTTGTCACCGGCATCATCGACTTTGGTGACGCGGTGCGCACGGCGGTGGCCATTGATGTATCTACTGCACTGTTGAATCAGTTGCCGCGCGATGCGGCCGAGCATCCGGTGAACGACTTGTTTGCCGATGGCAAAGACCTGCTGCGTGGTTATCTGCGGCAGGCGAGTCTGTCCGATGAGGAGCTGGCGCTGGTGCCGCATCTGGTCATGGGGCGCGCGGTGGCCCGTGCGCTGATCACGCTGTGGCGGGCGCGGCTGTTCCCGCAGAACGCAACGTATATCCTGCGCAATACCGAGCCAGGGTGGGCGCAGCTGGACTGGTTTCTGGCACGCTCGATGGACGAGGTATCGGGCACCTTGCTGAACACGGCTGCTTAGGTGATGTGCCTTGCCAAAGCATCCGCAGGCACGGCTTGCACACTGGCACTACTCTTGATCCGCCTTTGATTCATCCGCAATCCCCAGGCCGTGCGCGGTTTGCGCGCAGCCTCATCGTTTCAGGAATTCGACAATGAGCAACTCCGGCAATCCCGCGACGCGCGGCAAGATGGTCAACGCCTTCAACCCCGACAGCCTGTCGCAGCTGAGCGAGGAAAGCCGTGCGCTGATCTCGAAGCGCGCGCGTCTGCTGGGGCCGGCGTATCGGCTGTTCTACAAGAACCCGGTGGAGGTCAGCCGGGGCAAGGGCGTGCTGCTGTACGACAAGCATGGCAACGAGTATCTGGACGCATACAACAACGTCGTGTCTGTGGGGCATGCGCATCCGCGGGTGGTGGAAGCGGTCACCGAGCAGATGTCCACGCTGTGCACCCACACGCGGTATCTGCAGGAAGGCATCCTGAAATACTCCGAAGACCTGCTGGGGACCTTCGGTGGCCGGGTAGGTGCGGCCGGCCACACCATGTTCACCTGCACCGGCTCGGAGGCCAATGATCTGGCCTTGCGTATTGCCAAGCATTACACCGGCAAGCAGGGGATCATCGTTACCTCGGAGGCGTATCACGGCAACTCGGAACTGACGGCAGGTTTCTCGCCGTCGCTTGGCGATTCGTCGCCGTTGGGAACCTGGGTGCGTCGCGTGGGGGCGCCGGATTCCTATCGCATCCCGAAAGAGAATCTGGGCCGCTGGTTCGCCGATCAGGTGGCCGCGCAAATCCATGATCTGGAGCGCCACGGCAATGGCCTGGCGGCCTTCATCGTCGATTCGATGTTCTCGTCGGATGGTGTCTACGCACACCCCGTGGACTTGCTGAAACCGGTGGCAGAAGTCGTGCGCAAGGCCGGTGGTGTGTTCATTGCCGACGAAGTGCAATCCGGCTTCGGTCGCACGGGCGACAAGCTGTGGGGCTACCAGCGTCATGGCATCGATCCTGACATCGTCACCATGGGCAAGCCGATGGGCAATGGCTTCCCGGTGGCTGCGGTGGCGGTCGCACCGGAGGTGGTCGAGAGCTTCGGCCGCGACATGCGTTACTTCAACACCTTCGGCGGCAACACCGTAGCGATTGCGGCGGCGCAAGCAGTGTTGAACATCATTCGTGATGAAGGTCTGGTGGAAAACTCGCAGAAGGTGGGCAAGCTGTTGCGTGATGGCTTGCAGGGTCTCGCAAGCAAGTTCAATCAGATCGGTGACGTGCGTGGCTCCGGGCTGTATGTGGGTGTGGAGCTGGTCAGCGACCGTGCTGCGAAGACGCCCGATGCAGCGGCAGCCGCTGCGGTCGTCAATGGATTGCGCGAGCGTCGCGTGCTGATCTCGGCCACCGGTTTCCATGCCAATACCTTGAAGATCCGTCCGCCGCTGGTGTTCTCGGCGGCCAATGTGGATCGGTTCCTGACCGAGATCGAGGCGGTCTTCAAGACGCTGTAACTGCGGGGCAGGGCGGGCCATTTCAGTGATGGGCCTGCCCCTGGTGTTTCTCCTGACCGCATCCATCCATCTTGCATGTGCGCATTGCCGCGTGTCTGTCCCAGGCACCCTCACCGTGCACGCAGTGCATCGCTCGATGCACTGATTGTGCGCACATCGCACACGTAAAAACGTGATCTGGCCGCACCCATGCGGCATCGCATCATGGCATGCGCCTTGCATGGAAATTATCGATTGTCGACAACCTCCAATCGCGTTAGAAAGCGGTTGGGCGTTCGATGAAAAACAGATCGACGCAGATCGATCATGCATCCGACCCAGGCGTGGAATCTTCAGACAGACGCGCTGAGGTCGAGGCCCTGAAGTTGAAGTTGAAGTCGCAATCCTGAAGTCGATTCAAAGCTGGGCGCAATCCGTGAGGTGCACCTGCAAGCGTTCGACCATGCACCTCGGGGCGTTGTGCCGCGGCCTTCATGCGCGCAGACAACACCACAAAGTGGGGAGACATACATGCTTCATTTGAACTTCAAGCCCGGGCGTATGGCCGCTGCCGTTGCGTTGGCAATGGGATTGGTCACGGGCTTGGGCATGGCGGGCGGTGCCGCACAGGCACAGACCGTCAATGCCGTGATGCACGCCAGCCTGCGTGCACTCGACCCGAACATCACCACTGCCTATATCGTGCGCAACTACGCGTACATGGTCTATGACACCTTGCTGGCGCTCGACGCCGACAACAAGGTGCAGCCGCAGATGGTCGACAGCTGGACGGTGTCGCCCGATGGCAAGGCCTACACCTTCAAGCTGCGTGACGGCCTGCTGTGGCACGACAACACGCCGGTGACGGCAGAAGATTGCGTGGCGTCTCTGAAGCGCTGGTCCGGTCAGGACAAGCTCGGGCAGATGATGAACACCATGCTCGATCAGATGACCGTGGTCGACGCCAAGACCTTCACGCTGAGCTTCAAGGAACCGACCGCAATCGCCTTGCAGGCCTTGTCCAAACCCAGTGGCGTGGCTCCCTTCATGATGCCCAAGCGGCTGGCCGACACGCCCCCTGGCGAGCCGATCAAGGAAGCGATGGGGTCCGGGCCGTTTGCGTTCGTGGCCTCGGAATACAAGCCGGGTGTGCAGGCGGTGTTCGAGAAGTTCAAGGGCTACGTGCCGCGCAAGGAGCTGGCCAGCGGCCTGGCCGGTGGCAAGGTGGTGAAGGTCGATCGCGTGAAGTGGATCGCGATGCCGGATGCGATGACATCCGTGAACGCGCTGATGGGCGGCGAAGTCGATTTCATCGAAGACGTGCCCATGGACCTGATGCCCATGTTGGAAGGCAGCAAGGACATCGTGCTGACCGAATACAAGCAGCAGGGGATGCAGAACATTGCGCGCCTGAATGCCTCGCAGTCGCCCTTCAACAACAAGCTGGTGCGACAGGCTGCACTCACCGCCATGAGTCAGAAGAACGTGTTGCAGGCGCAGGTCGGCAACCCGAAATACTTCCAGGTCTGCGGGGCGGTGTTGGGTTGCGGCACGGCGCTGTCGTCTGATGTCGATGGCGACAAGGCTGCCCCCGGCAACATCGCAAAAGCCAAGGAATTGCTGAAGGAAGCCAAGTACGACGGCACGCCAGTGGTGATCCTGCATCCGACCGATGTGGCGGCGCTGGCGGCCATGCCGCCGGTGTATGCACAGGCCTTGCGTCAGGCTGGTTTCACGGTGCAGATGCAGGCCATGGACTGGGCCACCGTGACGGTGCGCCGTGCATCCAAGGAGCCGGCAAGCAGTGGTGGCTGGGGCATCTTCAGCACCTACAACACGCTGGTCGATGTGGCCAACCCGCTGGGGTCGATCACGGTTGCGGCCAACGGGGCGGCGGGGTGGTTCGGCTGGTATGACGTGCCGGCCATCGAGGCAGTGCGCGCGAAGATGGCGCGTACGGCCGACCTGGCCGAGCAGAAGAAGCTGGCCATCGAGCTTCAGAAGCTGGTGCTGGATGAAGTGCTGATCGTGCCGCTGGGCGAGCGCTCGGTGGTGACGGCCAAGCGCAAGGGAACCGACAACCAAGTGGTGGCCTCGGTGCCGGTGTTCTGGAATATGACGAAGGCTGGGAAGTAAGCGAAGCAAGCAGGTCGACAGACGGGTTCGAGACGCTGGCCAGAAAATCGGCCAAGCGGCTCAGCTGGCCTTGTCTCACCACGCTTAGCTTCATGCGTCATGGTGGAACGGCAGCCTTTGCGGTTCCACCGGTCGTTCCCGAAACCTCCTGGGGCAGTGTGTGGGTCATCAAACCAGCCCTGTTCCGGGTGGCACGCTTTTCATAGGTACCCGACGCCATGCCTGGTTTTCTCTTGCGTCGATTGCTGGCCGCCATTCCCGTGCTGGTGATGGTGGCGGTGATCGTTTTCTCTTTGCTGCGACTGTCTGCGGGCGACCCCGCGATGATTCTCGCCGGCGATGGTGCTACCCCCGAACAACTCGACAACGTGCGTCGCGCCATGGGCCTGGACAAGCCCATCGTCGAGCAATTCTTCAGCTGGTCCTGGCGCTTGTTGCACGGTGACGTGGGCACGTCCCTGATCTCGGGCCTGCCGGTATCGAACCTGATTGCCGACCGCTTCGGGCCGTCGCTTGCGCTGAGCATCAGCACCATTGTGCTGGCGGTGCTGGTGGCAGTGCCGCTTGGCATTTTGGCTGCATGGCAACAAGGCAAGCCGCTCGATCGCATGGTGATGGCGGTATCTGTCGTCGGCTTTTCCGTGCCGGTATTCATCATCGGCTACGTGCTGATTCTGGTGTTCGCGCGTTGGCTGGGCTGGTTGCCGGTGCAGGGCTATCAACCGCTGGCTTCCGGCTTCTGGGAATTCGCGCAGCGCTTGATCCTGCCCACGATGGCGCTCAGCACGGCCTACATCGCATTGATTGCGCGCATCGTGCGCACCAGCGTGATCGAGGTGATGGGCGAAGACTTCATCCGCACCGCACGCGCGAAAGGCATGGGTGAAACCGCCGTGCTGATCCGGCATGCGCTGGGTAATGCGGCCGTGCCGATCGTGACCATCATCGGCGTGAGCATTGCGATGCTGATCGGCGGGGTGGTGGTGACCGAATCTGTCTTCAACATTCCCGGTCTGGGCCGACTGGTGCTGGAAGCCGTGCTGGCGCGTGACTACCCGATCATCCAGGCGCTGATTCTGCTGTTTTCGCTGATCTACGTGCTGATCAATCTGGTCATCGACATGCTGTATTCGGTGCTCGATCCCCGTATCCGCTATTAACTGCGACCAGACAAGAGAATCCCTATGTCTTCTTCTCCTGCTGTTGCCACTGCGCCGGTCGCGCCTGCTTCGCCCCTGCTGGCGCAGCTTAAACAGACCTTGCGCGGGTGGCCGGTGATTGCCGCCATCACCATGATTGTGGTGCTGGTGTTGATGGCCATTTTTGCGCCCTTGTTGGGCACGTCCGACCCGGCTTTGATTGATGCGTCGCAGCGCCTGAAGCCCATATCGGCCGCGCATTGGTTGGGCACCGATGCCTTCGGCCGTGATGTGTATTCGCGCGTGCTGTACGGTGCCCGGATCTCGCTGGTGGTGGGCCTGGGTACGGTGGCCATTGCCTTGTCGCTGGGCCTGGTGATTGGCGTGGTGGCGGGATATTTCCGCTGGGCCGACGCGATCATCATGCGGGTGATGGATGGACTGATGGCAATCCCGGGCATCTTGCTGGCGATTGCGCTGGTGTCCTTGTCCGGGGCCAGTTTGATGACGGTGCTGGTAGCCATTTCAATTCCGGAGATTCCCCGTGTGGTGCGCATGGTGCGAAGCGTGATGCTGAGCGTGCGCACGGAATCCTTCGTGGAAGCGGCCACCATTCTGGGCACGCGTGTGCCGCTGGTGATGTGGCGGCACATGATGCCGTCCACCTTGGCTCCGCTGATCGTGCAGGGCACCTACATCTTTGCGTCGGCGATTCTGACCGAGGCCATTCTTAGTTTCCTGGGCGCAGGCATTCCGCCCGAGACGCCGTCCTGGGGTAATGCCATGGCAGAAGGGCGTGTGTACTTCATGCTGCTGCCGGGGCTGGTGCTGTACCCGGGTGTGCTGGTGTCGCTGACGGTGCTGAGTGTGAATGTGCTGGGCGATGCGCTGCGTGATGCGCTCGATCCGCGCATGGCAAAGCGGGTATGAACATGGACGTTTTCATGATTCTTGATATGGCTGGCCGTGCGTGGCCTGGTCTGCATTTTCAGCCGCATTCGATGTCTGTGTCCGCTACCGGAGTCTGCCGCGCATGAGCACTGCTCACGAAAAAACTGCATCGTCTGCCCCAGTATTGTCGGTGCGCGGCCTGACGGTTCAGGCGGGCCAGGGGGGCTCGATGCGCCAGGTCGTCGGCAACATCAGCTTCGACGTGCACCCCGGTGAAACGGTGTGCATTGTCGGGGAGTCCGGCTCTGGCAAATCGGTGACCTCGTTCTCGATCATGGGTTTGCTGCCCAAGGGGTCGCTTACGCCCACAGCGGGCCAGATTCTGATCGATGACGAAGACCTGCTGACCGCGACGGAACATCGGCTGCGGCAATTGCGGGCGTCGAAAGTGGCCATGGTGTTCCAGGAGCCGATGACGGCCCTGAACCCCGTGCAACGTGTGGGTGACCAGGTTGATGAGGTGCTGCGGCTGCACACGCCGTTGTCTGCCGCCGAGCGCCGCAAGCAGGTGCTGGCCATGCTGGCTTCCGTGCACCTGCCCGACATCGAACGCATTTACGCATCGTTCCCGCATCAGTTGTCGGGTGGGCAGCGCCAACGCATTGTGATTGCGATGGCCTTGATCCTGAAGCCACGGGTGTTGATCTGCGACGAGCCGACCACGGCCCTGGACGTGACCACCCAGAAGCAGATTCTGACCCTGATCCGCGAGTTGCAGCAGGACCAGCAGACCGCCGTGGTGTTCATCACCCACGACTTTGGCGTGGTGTCCGAAATTGCCGATCGCATCGTGGTGATGAACCGGGGTGCGGTGGTGGAAACCGGCACGCGCGAGACGATTCTGGCCAATCCTGCGGAAGCCTATACCCGCATGCTGGTGTCGTCCGTGCCCAGCCTGATTCCCCGGCACCGGGCGCTGCCTGACGCCGAGCACGTGCTGGACGTGGTGAAGCTGGAAAAGGTCTTTGAAGAAAAACGCATGTTCGGCAAAGGCCGTCGGGTGGTGGCAGCCAATGCCGTGACGTTCTCGATCCGGCGTGGCGAAATTCTGGGCGTGGTGGGGGAATCGGGGTCGGGAAAATCGACGGTGGCGCGCTGCGTGGTGAAACTGATCGAGCCCACCGGCGGCAGTGTGCTGGTCAAACGCAAGGACCTGGCGCAATTGCCCGCGCGCGACATGCGGCAGATGCGCCAGCGCGTGCAGTTCGTGTTCCAGGACCCATACCGCTCGCTTAACCCGCGCCGTACGGTGGGTGACTCGCTGATTGAGGGACTGATCAACTTCGGCACTTCGCGTGCCGAGGCATTGGACGCCGTGGCTAAGGCACTGGTGCTGGTGGGCATGACGCCCGACGCCATGCAGCGGTATCCGCACCAGTTCTCGGGCGGTCAGCGTCAGCGCCTGTGCATTGCGCGCGCGGTGGTGATGGAACCCGATGTGCTCGTGGCCGACGAGGCGGTGTCGGCACTGGACGTGTCGGTACAGGCACAGGTGCTGGACCTGTTGGAAGAGATTCGTCAGCGTACCGGCGTGGCCATTCTGTTCATCACGCACGATTTGCGGGTGGCCGCGCAGATCTGCAACACGATTGTGGTGATGCGTCGTGGGGAAGTGGTCGAGGCAGGCGATGCCATGTCGGTGCTAGGCAGTCCGCAGCATGAATACACCCGTGCGCTGATCGATGCTGCGCCCGGGCGAGACTGGGATTTCCAGAACTTCCGGCCGGTGGCGGAGGCGGCCTTGTCAGGGGCTTCGTTTCCTGCCATGCCAGAGCCGCACGCGCCCTGATTCAATGGTCATATCGTAAAAGCAGGATTTTTATTGATTTGATGTCCGGCCGATATGGCTGGTTTATCTACCCACTGTTCGCCACCCAATGCGTATCGTCTTTGCAGGCTTTCAGCACGAAACCAATACCTTTGCACCCGCGCCCGCTGACTATCACGCGTTCGAGCTGGGTGGTGGCTGGCCCGGCCTGTCGCGCGGGCATGCCGTGTTTGCCACCATTGCCGGCTCGAACATTCCGGCTGCTGGTTTCATTGAAGCCGCCACGCCCTACGGACATCAGCTGATTCCATCGGTCTGGTGCGCAGCCAGCCCGTCGGCGGCCGTTACCCGCGAGGCCTATGAGCGCATCGCGGGCATGATTCTGGAAGACATTGCGGCCGCCTTGCCGGTCGATGCGGTGTACCTGGACCTGCATGGCGCGATGGTGGCAGAGCACGCAGACGACGGTGAAGGCGAACTGCTGCAACGGGTACGCGCGTTGATCGGTCCCGACACCTTGCTGGTCAGCAGTTACGACCTGCATGCCAACACCACGCAGGCCATGTTGCAGACCGCCGATGTGCTGGTGGCATATCGGACCTATCCGCATGTGGACATGGCGGAAACCGGCCGTCGCACTTTTGCGATATTGCAGCGTTTGTTCGATGGCATGCCACGCCCGGTCACTGCCTCGCGCCGTATTCCGTTCCTGTTGCCTACCGTGTGGCAGTGCACCGACCTGATGCCGGCCAAGGCTTTGTACGCGCGTTTAGCGGAACTGGAACAAGACCCCGAGATCGTGCATGTGTCGTTCACCATGGGCTTTCCGGCGGCTGATTTCCCCGAGTGCGGGCCGGTGGTGTGGGCGCATGGCCGCACGCAAGAGGCCGCGCAACGGGCGGTCGATGTGCTGGCGCAAGCGGTGATCGATGCAGAGCCCACGTTCAAAGGCGAGTTGCCTGACGCCCGCACGGCGGTGGCGCGAGCGATGGCTATCTTGTCAGCACAGCGCACGTCGGAAAGTGGTCCCGTCGTCATCGCCGACACCCAGGACAACCCCGGCGCAGGTTGCCAGTCGGACACCACTGGCATCTTGCGAGAACTGATTGCGCAGGGCGCGCAGCGTGCCGCCCTGGGCTTGATCGTTGACCCGGCAGCCGCTGCCTTGGTGCATGCCGCTGGCGCGGGTGCCACCGTGCGCTTGGCCTTGGGCGGTCATTCCGGGGCCGAGGGTGATGCGCCGCTGGTAGCCGACTACTTGGTCGAATGTGTGTCGGATGGCAAGTTCGACGCCTTCGGGCCGTACTACGGCGGCTTCCACATGGACCTGGGCCCCAGCGCCTGCCTGCGGCTGGATGGCGTGCGCATCGTGCTGGCCAGCTACAAGGCGCAGTTGGCTGACCAGGCGATGTTCCGCTTTGTGGGCATCGAGCCTGCCGATCAGGCCATTCTGGTGGTCAAGAGCACTTTGCATTTCCGGGCCGATTTTGTCGACATCGCCCGCGACATTCTGTTTTGCACGTCGCCGGGTGCCATTTCGATGGACCCGTCGACCATGGATTGGAAACGCCTGCCGCCGGATCTGCGCATGACGCCCTGCGGCCCCACTTTTGCCGAACTGCAAGCCAGCAAACACTAGTCCGCAAACCATAGTCAGCAAGCACCCATCAAAGGAAAAGCATGTCTGAGAATTCCGAACTCTGGCGTCTGTCCGCCGGCAAGATCGCGGCCATGATTCACGCCCACAAGGTCACCGCCACTGACGTGGCGCAAGCGGCCTTGGCGCGCATCGACGCCGTGAATCCGAAAATCAATGCCGTGGTCGAATGCCGGCCCGAGGAAGTGCTGGCGCAGGCCGCCGCCATCGACGAGAAAATCTCGCGCGGCGAGCCAGTCGGCCCGCTGGCGGGTGTGCCGGTCACCATCAAGGTCAATGTCGATCAGAAGGGTTACGCCACCACCAACGGCGTGAAGTCGCAGAAAGACCTGGTGGCCGCCCGCAACAGCCCGGTGGTCGACAGCCTGGTGGAAGCCGACGCGGTGCTGCTGGGCCGCACCAACACACCCGCCTTCAGCTACCGCTGGTTCTGCAACAACCTGCTGCACGGTGCGACGCTGAACCCGCATGATGCGGCCTTGACACCGGGTGGCTCGTCGGGCGGCGCGGCGTCTGCGGTGGCTGCCGGGCTTGGCCACATTGCGCACGGCACCGACATTGCCGGGTCGATCCGCTATCCGGCCTATGCCTGCGGCGTACATGGCCTGCGCCCCACCTTCGGCCGCGTGGCGGCCTTCAATGCCACCGCGCCCTACGAGCGTCCCATTGGCGGCCAGATCATGGCCGTATCTGGCCCGCTGGCCCGCAGCGTGGATGACATTCGCCTGGCCTTGCACGCCATGGCCCGCCCGGACGTGCGCGACCCGTGGGCCACGGCCATGCCCCTGATCGGCCCCGACGTGCCGCGTCGTGCAGCCATGTGCCTGCGCCCCGACGGACTGGAGACTGCACCTGAAATCTGCGCGGCCTTGCTGGAATCGGCCGAACGCCTGCGCGATGGCGGCTGGATCGTGGACGAGGTCGACAACCTGCCGCCGCTGCGCGACGGCATGGCGGTGCAGATCACCTTGTGGATGGGCGACGGTTACGACGCGATGGTGCAGTCCGCAGAAGAGGAGGGCGATGTGGGCGCGATCACCGCGCTGGCAGGCCAGGCGGAACTGGCCCGCGAGGCCAACTTGCAGGACTTCTCGGCGGCATTGCAACGACGCCTGGCAATCACGCGGGCCTGGCTGCTGTTCCTGGAAACCTACCCGGTGGTCTTGTTGCCCAGTTGCGGTGAACTGCCGTTTGCCAACGACCTGGACTTGCAAGGCCCGGAGGCCTACACACGGGTCTGGCAGGCGCAGATGCCGATGATTTCCTTGCCTATCACCGGCCTGCCTGCGCTGAGCCTGTGCACCGGTTTCGTCGGGCGTACGCCCGTGGGTGTGCAGATCGTGGCGGGGCGCTTCCGGGAGGACTTGTGCCTGGCGGCGGGGGAACTGATCGAGGCGCGCGGCAAGCCGCTTGAACCGGTTGATCCGTACGCGGGGTAACGCGTCTGATACGGGGGCCGACGCCGGCAGACGCTACTATGGCAACCCTTTTGTTTTCTTGCCGCTATCAGGAATGCCACCGCGATGAAGACACAGCAATTGCGGCCGGTTTCCAAGCTGTCCGCCGAGGCCCAGGCAACGGGTAGCCTGCGCGATTTCATTTTGTCGGGTTCTCTCAAGCCGGGAGCCCGTCTGACCGAAATCGCGCTTGCGGAGCAGATGGGTGTCGCCCGCGCCACCTTGCGCACGGCCTTGCATCGTCTTGCCAGCGAAGGCATCGTGGTGCAGATTCCCTACACCGGCTGGCAGGTGGCCGAGCTGTCGGCCAATGACGTGTGGGAACTGTGGACCTTGCGCGGCAGCCTGGAAAGCCTGGCTGCCAAGCTGGCAGCGCAGAGCACCGATCCGGCGGTGAAAAACGGTATCCGCAAGGCCTACGACAAGCTGTTGGCGGCCTGTGCGACCGGCAACATGGAAGCGATCAGTGAAGCGGATTTTGCGCTGCATCGGACCATCATCGACCTGGTGGGGCATTCGCGTCTGCAGCGCCAGTATCAACTGGTCGAGCAGCAGGTGCGGCTGTACATCCTGACCAGCAATTCCTTCGTGGCCGATGGCCCCGAGGACATCATCGAGCAACATCGCCCGATGATGGATGCGTTGCTGGCTGGCAATGCCACGGCTGCTGCCGAAGCTGCCTGGCAGCATAACGAGTCTGAAGGGCACCGCCTGTCGGCGTGGTTGGCGCAAGAAGCCGCCGCGAGCGCGGCGGCAGCTGTTCAGGCCGCGCCACGCAAGACGCGGGGGCCACGCAAGGCGACCTGACCGCTTGGCCAGGTGGCTGCAACCGCTGTTGCGGTGCAGCCACCCGCGTGTTCAGACAGGCTGAACGTTGGCCTTCAGGTTTTGCTCCAGCTGTTGCTTCAGGCCTGGGTCCAGTTTCAGCTGGCGGGCCAGCTCGTCCAGATACGCGCGTTCCATGAAGGCTTCTTCGTCTACTACCAGCAGGCTGGCCAAGTACATCTCGGCAGCCATCTCGGGCGTCGTTGCCGCACGCGCGATGGCGGCGGGGTCCAGCGGACGGCTGATTTCGGCTTCCAGCCACGCGCGGTCTTCCGCGTTGTCGGTGACCTTGGCAAGTTCGCCTCGGATGGCTTCCTGCTCGTTGGCGTCGATGTGACCGTCGGCCTTGGCCGCGCCGATCATGGCCATGAGAACGGCCTTGCTATGCACTTCGGCTTCGGGCGCAGGCAGGCGATCCAATGTGCGCGGTGCTTCCGCCGGGGCGGTGCCGGGTGCAGTCTGTTGCTTCTGCCAGTCGCCGTAGGCTTTGTAGGCAAGCGCCCCCAGCGCTGCCATGCCACCGTACAGGGCGACCGACCCGCCGATCTTGCGGGCTTGTTTGCTGCTCAGCAGCAGCCCGAGCGCGCCAGCACCCAGCGCGCCCTTCCCGACACCGCCCATGTTGCCAAGCGCGCCCCCGACGCTCCCCAACATGCCGCCGAGGCCCCCGCCTCCTTGGCCGCCAGTGAGTTTGCCGAGATTGCCGCCCAGTCCAGACAACAGCGAGCCCGCACCGCCGCTGGTGCCGGCGCGTGATGCGCCTTCGTTCAGCAGGTTTTTGCCGGATTGCAGAAGTTGGTCCAGTAGATTGCGTGCGCTCAAGGTGACTCCGTACAGCAAATAAAAGAACAGTATGGACTATTCAGCTTGCAGTAAGTTCTGTTCGTTGTTACAGGATTCACAACTAATTTTGCGTGGCGACTGGGATGTTCGTTGAATCCCTGCTGTGGATGCATTCCAGCGTGGGCGCTGGCGATTACGCATCTGGTTCGGCCACCAGCACCACCAGCTTCAAGTCGCGCTGCGTGGCAGCTTGCCAAGTGGTCTGCATAAAGCGCAGCGGCCCTTTGGTCGGGTGCAGGAAGTCGCGTCGGCCCCCTTCGCGGGGTACTACGTCGTAGTTCTGCCAGAAGCGGGCGAAGGTTGGGTCTGCGTGACTGAGTTCGGCAACCAGATCACGAATATCGGGGTCGGCGGCATGACGGCCGCAATCGTTGCGGAATTCGGCAACCAGACGGCGAGCGCGTTCTTCCCAGGGCGCGATCAGGTGGCGCGCAGCCGGGCACAGGAAGGTGTAGCGCAGCAGGTTGGGCAGGGGCGTGCTGGCGGCATCCAGCCAGCCGACGAACAGATCTGCCGCCGCGGGATTCCAGGCCACCGCGTTCCAGGCGCGATCCAGCACGTAGGCAGGGGTGAGCAGGTGCGCGATGATTGCCTGGGCGTCTGCGTGCTGGCTGCGGTTATCGGCGGCACCTGCGGGGTCGACACGGCCGGCAAGCGCGAACAGGTACTGCCGTTCAGCGGCGCTCAGTCGCAGCGCATCGGTCAGTCGAGCCAGCATGTCGGTGGATGCGGTGACCGGTCGGCCTTGTTCGATCCAGGTCAGCCAGGTGGGACTTACCCCGCAGAGTTGCGCCAGCTCTTCGCGTCGCAGGCCAGGCGTGCGACGGCGGCCGAGCGCGGGCAGACCCACGTCCTGTGGCAACAGGCGTTCGCGATGTTTGCGGATGAACTGGCCCAGGGTGTGATCGGTCATGGCGATGGAAGGCGGTGTCGGGAAGTGGGGGTGACGCAGCAGCAGCGCAGGACACGCCCCATCATGCTCACCCTGGTGGGATATATACCAGGATAAGAACTTGTCTTGTTCCAGAATTACAAGCCGCCTACGCTGTGTTTCGCCTGAAGATTTTCCCCCTGATGGCGTTCCCCCCACGACTACTACTCACGGAATCGAGATGGACCAGAAAACCTTGGTGGATGCCCAATTCGGCAGCACTGCCGCCAACTACCTCAGCAGCGCCGTACATGCCCAAGGTGCCGACCTGCAACGTCTGACCGAGCTGGTGCGCACGCTGCGCCCTGCCAATGTGCTGGACCTGGGCTGTGGTGCGGGTCATGCGAGCTTTGCGGTGGCGGCCGGCGGTGCGGGTGCGGTCACGGCCTATGACCTGTCGCCGCAGATGCTGGCGGTGGTCGAGGCAGCGGCCCGTGACCGGGGCGCTGCACAACTGGTCACGCGTCAGGGGCCGGCGGAATCTTTGCCGTTCGACAGCGCCAGTTTCGATATGGTGGTGACGCGTTTTTCTGCCCACCATTGGTTGGACATGGGTGCGTCGGTGGCCGAGATGGCGCGGGTGCTCAAGCCCGGCTGTCCGTTGATCATCATTGACGTGATCGCCCCGGAAACGCCGCTGTACGACACGGTGCTGCAAACCATCGAAATCCTGCGCGATGCGTCTCACGTGCGCAATTACCGCGTTTCGGAATGGACAGCCATGCTGGAGGCCGCAGGCATTGCGGTGGAAAACCACGACACCTGGAAGCTGCCGCTGGAGTTCGGCAGCTGGATCAAGCGCATCAACACCCCGCCGGAACGCGTGGCGGCGCTGACGGCGGTGTTCAAGGCCTTGCCGATCGAAGCCAAGGCGTATTTCGCCGTCGGTGAAGACGGCTCGTTCAGCAGCGACACCGCCTGGATCGAGGCGCGCAAACGCGGTTGATCGGCGGACGCTTTCTGCTCAGACTTGGAAGCGTCCGATCTGCATTTGCAGTTCACTACCCTGGCTTGCCAGTTCCGCCCCGGCCGATGCGGTCTGGCGCGCGGCGCTGGCAGATCGCCCGGCCGATTCCAGCACCGCCTGCACACTTTTGCCGATCTCGTCGGCGACCGTGTTCTGCGCGTCGGCGGCAGTGGCAATCTGCTGGTTCATGCGGCGGATTTCTCCCACCGTGGTCGTCAGCGCATGCACGGCCTGCACGGCTTCATGCACGTCCTGCGTGGTGCCGTCGGTGGTGTTTGCGCAGCCAAGCATCTGGCGCGTGGCGTTGTCGGCGGTGCGTTGCAAGTCACCGATCAGTCCGCCGATTTCCTGTGTGGCTTCCTGGGTGCGCTGGGCCAGGCGGCGGACCTCTTCGGCGACGATGGTGAAGCCATTGCCGGCATCGCCTGCGCGGGCGGCTTCGATGGCGGCATTCAAGGACAGCAGGTTAATGCGGCCCGCCACTTCGCGGATCACGTCGAGCACCATGCCGATGTTCTCGCTGTCACTTTGCAGGCGTGTCATGGCATCGGCAGCTTGCGCCACATCGGCTGACAGACGCTGCATGCCTTCGACTGCGCGGTCGGCCAGACGCACGCCCGATTGCGCCTGTTCATCGGCGGCTGACACTGCACGCGCAGCTTCGCCCGAATTGCGCGCGACATCCTGGACCGATTCGGCCATGCGGGCCATCGCGATGGCGACACGGTCGAGTTCCTGTTTGCTCGACAGCGTGGCGGCATTGATCTGTTCGCTGCTGCTGGATAAGGCCTGGCCAGAACGGGCCATGACACGCACCGAGCGGCCGACCTGACCAATCAGCGTTGCCAGGTTGCCCCGCATCATCACCAGCGAGGCCTGCACACTGCCTGGTGCACCTGCGTCGGCATCGGCAACATCGCGCAGGTCCCCGTCTGCGACCCGTTGTGCGGCGGTGGACAGCAACTGCGGTTCGGCTCCCAGCGCCCGGCCCAGGCCCCGCACGATCAAGGTACCCAGTGCGGCCGCAAACATGGCAACGGCAATGCAGATGCCGATGAACAGTTTGCGCTGATGTTGATAGTCGGCCTCGGCCGTGGCCACCTGGGCCATTGCCCGTGTGCGGGCTTCGTTCAGATAAGCATGAATTTCGGCAGTGAGTTCGCGCAGCAGGGGCGCGCTTTGGCTGTCCATCAGCGCCACGGCTTTTTCCGCGACCGGATCATCAGCACGCGCCAAGCGAGTGTTTGATGCTGCCGCGCCGCTTCCCATGGCCAGCTTCACGATGTCTTGCAGCACGCTGCCGTAACGCTGCTCTACCGCAGCAATGCGGGCAAAACCGGCGCGCTGGGTATCGGTCACATCAGGCGCGTTCAGGGTGCCTTGCAAGGCTTTCAGTCGCGCCGCCATTTGATCGTGCGCGACATTCATCAACACCTGTTCGCGCGCGCGCTCAGCGGGTTGTTGCACCAGCAGCAGATTGAGCACTGCGATGGCACGCTGCTCGGCTGAAGCCTGAATCTGCGTGACCAGTGTTGCACGTCGTTCGGCACCGTCCAGGTAGTCGGAAAAACGTTGGTTGGCATCGGCAAAATGCTTGAGTGCAAGCAGCGACACCAGCAACACGAAACAGATAAGGGCGGCGTAGCTCAGACCCAGACGCGCCTTCAGGGGGAGGGAAGATAGGTGCATGTGACCATTCTTGCGGCTTGCTTGTCGGCAAGCGTTGACCTGGGTCAAGCCGCTTGGCATGACTTGGCTGCGTGCTGGCACCGCGCGAGGTAACGGCATGCGAAAAAAGAGGAAGCATTGGCGTTTGGCTGGCAAGATCGCGACTATCGACCCGGGTCGGCCCAGTCGATGCGATCATAAAAACACCGGACCAAGACAACCGGACAACGCTACCGGCTGAACGCCACCGGCATGACCCGAGCACGGGTGGTCCGGCAGATTGCGTCATGCCCAGGAGACCGCCTGTGACTTGCGCTACGACACCCTCTGCGACACCCGTCATCACACCTTCCAAGGTGCGTGCCCTGCGCATCGATCGCAGCACGCCCATCAAGCGTGCGCTGCTGGTTGCAACCCTGTCCTTGACCCTGTGGGGCTGCACATCCACGCCGCAGCAAAGCGCCTTGCCCGTGCAGCCCGAAGGGGCGTCTGGCTACACCCCCAAACCCGGCTGGGCGACGCAGCGTTTTGCGGTGGCTGCGGCCAATCCGCTTGCCACCGAAGCCGGCTATCGGGTGCTGAAGGCGGGGGGTAGCGCGGTCGATGCGGCGATTGCCGTGCAGATGGTGTTGGCGCTGGTCGAGCCGCAGTCCAGCGGCATTGGCGGTGGCGCATTCCTGCTGCATTACGACGGGCAGCATGTCAGCGCCTTCGACGGCCGTGAGACTGCGCCTGTCGCGGTAGATCCTCAGTTGTTCCTGGGCCCGGATGGCAAGCCCATTCCCTTCAAAGAGGCGGTAATTGGCGGGCGCTCGGTAGGTGTGCCGGGTGCCGTCGCCATGCTTGAAGTGGCCCATCGCGAACACGGTAAGTTGCCGTGGGCAGATCTGTTCGAACCCGCCATCAAACTGGCACGCGGCGGCTTCACGGTCAGCCCACGTCTGGCAAGCGCCATCAAGAACGACGCCGATCTGAAGAAAGATGCGGTGGCGGCTGCGTATTTCTATCGCACCGACGGCACGCCCTTGCAGGCTGGCGACACGCTGCGCAATCCCGAGCTGGCCACGGTGCTGAGCCTGATCGCCAAGCAAGGCTCACGTGGCCTGCTGCAAGGTGAGGTAGCCCAGGCCATTGTCGACAAGGTACGCAACCACCCGACCAACCCGGGGCGCATGACGCTGGCTGACCTGGCGAACTACGTGCCACGTCAGCGCGAGGCGTTGTGCCACGATTACCGTGCGCCAGCGGCCGATACCCGCATCTGCGGATTTCCGCCGCCAAGTTCCGGTGCCATTGCCATCGGGCAGATCCTGGGCATTGTGGCGCGCACCGATGCCACGGCGCTACCCCTGCAGGACGGCCTGCCGTCGGCCGACTGGTTGCATAACTACGCCGAGGCATCACGCCTGGCCTTCGCCGATCGCGCCCAATACGTGGGCGACCCGGACTTCGTGCAGGCACCCGGCGGTAGTTGGAGCACCCTGCTGGCACCCGCTTATCTGGACGAACGTGCCCGTCTCATCATGCGACACAGCATGGGTACCGCCAAGGCGGGCACCCCGGCACCGGCCGCCGTGTCATACGCCCCCATGCCGGATCAGCCCGAATATGGCACCTCGCACATCAGCATCGTCGATGCTGCCGGCAACGCGATTGCCATGACCACCACCATTGAAGGTGCCTTCGGTTCGCACCTGATGGTGCGCGGCTTCATGTTGAACAACGAGCTGACCGACTTCAGCTTCACGCCCACCGACGCGCAAGGTCGGCCGGTGGCCAACCGTGTCGAGCCGGGCAAGCGCCCGCGCTCGTCGATGGCGCCGACGCTGGTATTCGACCGTGCCAGCGGCAAGCTGCTGATGAGCGCCGGCAGCCCAGGCGGCGCGCTGATCATCCACTTCACGGCCAAGACCTTGTACGGGGCATTGAACTGGCAACTGGACGCCCAGCGTGCCATTGATCTGCCCAATTTCGGCACCGTGGGCGGCCCGATGATATTGGAAGCCGGACGCTTCCCCGCTGCAACCGTAGACGCCCTGAAAGCGCGCGGACAGGACGTGCGCGAGACCGAGATGACCAGCGGATTACAAGCCATCGAACGGCGCGGTAGTGGCTGGTACGGTGGTGCCGACCCGCGTCGGGAAGGCGTGGTGATGGGGGAATGAAGCAAGGATGGCAAGCCGAGTTTAGGAGCCGACACCGGGGTTTGGAAGCCAGGCCCGATTGGCTGCGTAGCAAGATGCTTCTGGTCGGGCCATGCGCGGTATTCATCTGCTAACGTGGTTTTCTCGATCGATTTTGCCGATCATGTTCTTCGACCATCCAACCAGGAGGTACACCATGTCCCAAGTGAAAGTCGCGGTAGTCGTTGGTAGCCTGCGCAAGGATTCCCTGAACCTGAAACTGGCGCACGCGCTGGTCGCGCTGGCACCCAAGGAGTGGACCTTCGACTTCGTGCAGATCGATGACCTGCCGCTGTACAACCAGGACCTCGATGGCAACTTCCCTGCGCCGGCCACGCGCCTGAAGCAACAGGTGGAAGCGTCGCAGGCACTGCTGTTCGTCACGCCCGAATACAACCGGTCGATCCCTGGTGTGTTGAAGAATGCCATCGACTGGGCATCGCGCCCGTGGGGCAAGAATTCGTGGGGCGGCAAACCTGCCGGTGTGGTCGGTATCTCGGTGGGTGCCATCGGTACCGCACTGGCGCAGCAACACCTGCGCAATGTGCTGTCGTACCTGGATGTGGAATCGCTGGGTCAGCCCGAGATGTTCCTGCAAGCCAAGGAAGGTTTCTTCGATGCAGAAGGCAAGGTCAGCAACCCCGACACGGTGAAGTTCCTGCAGGCTTACGTGGACCGCTACGTGTCCTTCGTGAGCAAGCATGTGGGCATGGGGCACTCGCACTGAGTGCGTCCCGGATCAACACATCCGGCATGTGTTGATCACTTATCGTGCAATAAAAAACGCGCTCTTGGGCGCGTTTTTTATTAACGTCTGGAAAGCATCAGGCCGTTTTGGCTGCCGGCGGCACTGCCGTCAGGGTCTTGGCTGGCGCGCCGTACACCCTGCGGAACTCGCCGATCGCCACCGCCAGGCAGGTGATGCCCCAGAACACCGGGTACTCGTAGCCACCGGTATTCCAGGTCCAGCCAAAGCCTTTCACCACGTGCAAGGCGTAGACCGCGATGGCCAGCGCACCGGCTGCGCCCAGCGCTGCAAAACGTGTGCATATGCCCAGCACCAGCGCAACGCCGGTTCCCAGTTCAACCAGCGCAGCCAGCCACACCCAGAACTCGGGTGGGTGGAAGCCCGCCTTGGCGAAGAAGCCGACCGTGCCCACAGACAGCGCCCCGTTCACGAACTTGCTGGCGGCATGCGGGAACATGAATGCGCCGCAGATGATGCGCAGAATGTTTTCGCTGCGGGTGAGATCGAAGTTTTCACTGCGAATCTTGAAGTCTTGGGCGCTGATGAACATGGTGACTGCTCCGTTGGTATGACCCATGCTAAGCATGGGTTCTGCAGAGCACTTTGACGGACATCAAACCGGCAAGGAATGCTGCAGAAGAAGCAGACAAGCGGATCGATAAAGGGGAATAGCGAACCGTAGAAAAGGCGAATGATCGGCACCCTCGTTGCCTATCCCGATTAGCCGCTCAGGCAGTTGGCTCCGGCTGGGAAAATCCCACCGGGTCCACATGTGTCATCACATTGATCACGGCGTGGTTTTCCATCACGCGGCGGCGGGCTTCCATGGCGATCCGGTGGCCTTGCACCACCGTCAGCGCACCGTCGATTTCCAGATGCACATCGACCAGAATGCCGTCGCCCATCTTGCGGGTGCGCAGTTCGTGCCAGCCGTGCACACCAGGTGTCTCGTCCAGCGTCTTGCTGATGGCGGCAAGTGTCTCTTCATCGACCGCACGGTCCATCAGGTCGTGCAGCGCGTTCCAGCCGAAGCTCCAGCCCATGCGTGCCACCAGGAAGCCCACGATCATGGCGGCAATCGGGTCGAGCATGCGGTAGCCAAGAAGATTGCCTGCGATACCGATGGACACCACCAGCGAAGATGCCGCATCTGAACGGGCATGCCAGGCGTTGGCGATCAGCATGCCGGAACGGATGCGCGTGGCCACGGCCAGCATGTAGCGAAACAGCGCCTCTTTGGCGACCAGGGTGCCAAAGGCCACCCACAGCGCAATCGGCTTGACCTGCGGCACGAGCGACGGGTCTTCGATCTTGACGACCGCGCTCCACAGCATCGCCAGGCCCACCGCAAGCAGCAACGCACCCAGCATCAGCGAGGCGGCGTTCTCATAGCGCTGGTGGCCATACTGGTGGTCGTGGTCGGGGGCCTTGCGGCTGCGCTGCCCGGCCACCAGCACGATGACGTCACCGACCAGGTCCGACAGCGAGTGCACGCCGTCGGCGACCAGGGCCTGCGACCCGGCGATCATGCCGGCGACCAACTGGGTGGCGGTCAGCACGACGTTCACCACCACGCTGATCAAAGTGCTGCGACGGCCAGCCTGGTAGCGGGTCTGTTCGTCGTCGATTGCTTGCACGCGTGCGAGGGGCATCGTTGGCTTCGATCAGGAAGGGCCGCATGACTTGCGGCGACCTTACCTCGCAATTTACTCGTGTTGCGGCCGAGGACTGCTACCGATCTTTACGGCCGTCCGCTGATTGCAGGCGGCGTGGCCAGGCTTTCCTGCCGGGTGGTGGGGGTCATCAGGTCGCGCATCGACCCGATGGCCAGCGCCAGCAGTGCGGCGGCGCACAGTCGGTAGGTCAGGGTGGCCCACTGCGTGTTGGCGCGGCGGAACAGGCGGTCGACCAGGGCGGCGGCAACAAAGCACCACATCACCGATGCCGTCATGAACGCGGTGAAGAACACGGCGTAATGGGTGTTGTCGGGTTCGTGCACGCCAAGTGCGCCCATGGCGCTACCCATTGCCGCCCAATAGGCAATATTGTGCGGGTTGGTCAGCGATAGCAGAGCACCGATCTTCAAGGCCGACCGGTTCGAAGCCGCGCTGGCTCCACGGGTGTCCAGATGCTGGCCCGCTGCACGCCAGGAATCCCAAGCGAGCCAGAGCAGGTACGCCACCCCGGCAATACCGATCGGCATACGCAAGGATTCGGCCTGCAGCAGCAGACCCACCCCGGTCAGGCCCAACACTGCCCACAGGGCGTCGCCAGTCAGCGAGCCTACCTGTACCGCCAAGGCGGGCTTGAAGCCGCCGCGCGCACCCTGTTTGACCGTTTCGGCGAAGACTGCCCCGGGGGCGGCGTTGAACACCAGGCCAAGCAGAAAGGCCGAGACGAAGAAGGCAAGCATGTCAGTATCCAAATGGTTCGACGGCCGCAGTGTGTCGGCCGCTTCAATTATTCTATTTGCTGGCGCGGCATTTGCACGTGCCGCGCGATGACTGATGGATACGGCGATGCCCCCCACCCCCCCTGCGCACGCGGTTCAATGGCGTCCGATGAGCTTGCACGATCTGCCTGCGGTGCATGCCGTGGCGCATGCCGTGCATCCCAGCTATTTTGAAGGCCTGGAGGTTTTTGCGGAACGTCTGCTGTTGCATCCGGCGGGCTGTCAGGTGCTGGTCCAGACCGGTCCGCAAAACGTGAGTGAGGTGATCGGCTACGTGCTCAGCCACCCCTGGCGTTACGGTGAGCCGCCGGCGCTCAACAGCCTGGTGGATGCCTTGCCCGAGTTCCCCGATACGTTCTACGTCCACGATCTGGCCTTGCTGCCCACCGCACGCGGCACGGGCGCGGCCGCCATTGTGGTGTCGCATCTGCGCGAACATGCGAAGTCGTGCGGCTGGTCGCGGATGTCGCTGGTGGCCGTGAACGAGTCGGTGTCGTTCTGGCGACGACAGGGTTTCGAAGTGGTGCGGGTTCCTGGCCTGGACACACGCCTGGCGAGCTATGACCCGACCGCGTGTTTCATGGCGGCGTACAGCGCGCTGGCACCGGTTGACGTTACCGGGTTGACCGCCGCGCCGCGGGCTTGAACAGGTCAGCTTGACGCCAGCGAAAGGCGTCGCCACGACGCCTTGCTAGCGCTTTGCCAGCGCAATCAGATACGCACAAGGCTCATCGCCCGGGTTCGAGAACGTGCACGCCACGGGCCTGCCAAGCTGCAGACAGTCGCCCTTGGCCAAGCGGTGGGTTTCCTCTCCTTCCAGAAATACCAGTGTGCCTTCCAGCACCCACAGCAACTGATGCTGCACCGTGAACGCGTCCGGGGGATAGGACACACGGGCGTTTGGCGGCAGATCGATGCGCAGCAGTTCCAGCACGCCGCCGTTGCGCGGTGAGATGGTGCGGCGCACGTAGTCGGTTTCCGGGTCGATCCACACGGGCTGTTCGGTATAGCGCAGCAGGCGGCCGTCGGATTGTTCCGCCATGGCTAGCAGCGCGGACAGTTGCAGACCGAATGCCCCGGACAGTTTGCCCAACACCGATGCCGTGGGGCTGGCCTCTGCCCGCTCGATCTTGCTGATCATGGCTTTCGAGACGCCCGAGCGTTTGGCCAGTTCGGCAAGCGACCAGCCGCGCGCATCGCGCTCTTGTTTGACGTGGGCGGCAATCGCAGCGGACGGATCGGGGAAGCTTGGATTCATGAAGGCGCGCATCGTTGCCCCGTGGGTGGCACGGTGCGTCGATGCTGGTCGGATAGGCCTTGCAGTATACGTTTTGCCTTGCATCGCCCCCGCCTGTCGGCAGGGCGGGGGAGGGTAAGCCAGTACCCCAAAATCCGTCTTGATATTCGTCAATTTCGTCCACTATACTGGACGAAACCGATGAAATCAGACCGGCACTACACCTACCAGGGGACAGGCATGGCGCGCGAGATCCGTATCAATGCATTCGACATGAACTGCATCGGACACATCCAGCAAGGGCTGTGGACGCACCCGCGCGACCAGTCCACCCAGTACCGGAACATCCATTACTGGACCAAGCTGGCCAAGAAGCTGGAAGAGGGTCTGTTCGACGGGGTGTTCTTCGCAGATGTGCTGGGTGCCTATGACGTCTACGGCGGCAATGTCGACGCGACCCTGAAGGGCGCAGTGCAGTTGCCGGTCAACGATCCGTCCCTGCTGATTCCGGCGATGGCCGCTGCCACCACCCACCTGGGTTTTGGCGTGACCTGCAACCTGACTTACGAGCCGCCGTTCTCGTTCGCGCGTCGCATGTCCACGCTGGACCATCTGACGGGCGGGCGCATCGGCTGGAACATCGTCACCGGTTACCTGGACAGCGCGGCGCGCGCTACCGGCCTGTCAGGACAGATGGCCCACGACGACCGCTACGACCTGGCCGAGGAATACATGTCCCTGGTCTACAAGCTGTGGGAAGGTTGCTGGGAAGACGATGCGGTGGTGAACGACCGCGAACGACGCATCTATGCCGACCCGGCCAAGGTGCATCGCGTGTTGCATGACGGCCGTCAGTACAAGGTCGATGCCCTGCACCTGGCCGAGCCGTCGCCGCAGCGCACGCCCGTGCTTTACCAGGCGGGTTCTTCGACACGGGGTCGCCTGTTTGCCGCTACTCACGCTGAATGTGTGTTCGTGAACGGCCAGAGCATGAGCGGCGTGCGCGCCATCGTCGATGACATTCGTGGTCAGGCCGTGAAGCTCGGTCGTCAGGCCAGCGACATCGGTGTGTTCATGGGGGCCACGATCATTACCGGGCGCACCGAGGCCGAGGCGCGCGAGAAGTTCGAGGACTACAAAGCGCATGTCGATGTCGAGGCGGCTCTGGTGCACGCGTCGGCGTCGATGGGCATCGACTTCGCCAAGTACGAGATGGACGAGCCGATCCAGACCGGCAACACCCAGGCGATCGTGTCCAACGTGGAAGCCATGACGCGTACGGCAGGCCCCACCTGGACCAAACGCAAGCTGATCGAGCAGATGGTGCTGGGCAGCCGTCAGGCACCGCTGGTGGGCTCGGCCGAACAGGTGGCTGACGCGCTGATGGCCTGGACCGAGAACGCCGATGTCGATGGCTTCAATCTGTCGCGCACGGTCACGCCCGAGTGCTTCGAGGACTTCATCGAGCTGGTGGTGCCGATTCTGCAGGAACGCGGCGTCTACAAGACCGCCTACCGCGACGGCGTCTACCGCGAGAAGCTGTTCGGTCACGCACGCCTGCCGCAAAGCCATACCGCTGCCCAGTATCGCCACGGTGCCTGAGCGCCATCCGTTTGATCGTCACCGAGTAGGAACCGACATGATCGACAAAACTGCCTATCGCGATGCCATGGCCGGCCTGGGTGCCGCCGTCAACGTCATCACCAGCGATGGCCCGGCCGGGCGCAGTGGCTGCACCGCCTCGGCGGTCTGCGGCGTGACCGACGAGCCGCCGATGCTGCTGGTCTGCATCAACCGCAGCAGCCGCAACAACGTGGCGTTCAAAGAGAACGGGCATTTGTGCGTGAACGTACTGGACGCCAGTCAGCAATCGATTGCGATGCGCTTTGCCAGCAAAGACCTGGCGGTGGACGAGCGTTTCTCGGAGGGCGACTGGAGCGTGATGGAAACCGGGTCGCCGGTGCTGGGCGGTGCAGCCGTGTCGCTGGACTGCGAGATCACCTCGACGGCCGAGGTCGGTACCCACACGGTGTTCTATTGCGCGGTGCGCGGTGCCACCACGGTGAAGAACCGCGAGGCCTTGATCTACTTCGACCGCGGTTTCCACCGGGTCGGCGGTGTGGCTCACGCAGCATGAGGGCGTGCCGGTGATTCGCACGTTTGTGCCCGGCAAGCTTCGCTCGCTGCTCATCCTGCTGTTCTGCCAGGTCTGCGCCATGTCGGTGTGGTTCGCCTCGGCGGCCGCCGTACCTGCCATCAAGCAGGCGGTGGCGCTCAGCTCATGGCAAGAGGCCTTGCTGACCAGCTCGGTGCAGGCAGGTTTTGTCGCGGGCACGGTGCTCAGCGCTTTGCTTGGGCTGGCTGATCGCTATGACCCACGACGCCTGTTCATGTTGTCGGCGGGGGTGGCTGCGGCCGCGACGCTGACGCTGGTGGTCTGCGCGCCTGCAGGGGTGCCGGTGTATGTGCTGCGCTTTGTCACTGGAATGTGCATGGCGGGTGTGTATCCGGTGGGCATGCGGCTGGCTGCAACCTGGGCCAAGGGTGACCTGGGCTTGTTGATCGGCTTGCTGGTCGGTGCCTTGTCACTGGGCTCGGCCAGCCCGCACCTGTTGGCCGCATTCGGCGGCATGCAATGGACCTCGGTCTATCTGGCGGCCGCCGCATTGGCCGCGATTGCAGCGGTGGCGATCAACTTCTGCGGGCTTGGTCCGGCCATGACACGTTCGGTGCGTCTGAACCCGGCCGCTGTGGCGCAAGCGTGGCGCGTGCCTGCGTTGCGCCTGGCCAATCTGGGTTATCTCGGCCACATGTGGGAGCTGTATGCCATGTGGGCGTGGCTGGCGGTTTTCCTGCACTTCAGCTTCGAGATGAATGGCGTGAATCAGCCGTGGCTGGCCGCTGAACGCGTGACCTTCTTTGCCATCGGTGCTGGTGCCTTGGGCGCATGGGCGGGTGGCTGGTTTGCGGACCGTTACGGCCGCACTGCCGTCACCACGCTGGCGATGTTCGTCAGTGCATCCTGCGCGCTGGTGATCGGCTGGACCGCCGGTGCACCTACTGTGGTGGTGACGACGCTGGCCGTGATCTGGGGCATTTCCGCGATTGCCGATTCCGCGCAGTTCTCGGCCAGCATTGCCGAATTGAGCACGCCCGACAGCATCGGCACCTTGTTGACGGCACAGACCTGCGCCGGGTTCCTGTTGACCCTGGTCAGCATCCATCTGGTGCCGCCGGTACAGGCGCTCTTGGGCTGGCCCGGCGCGTTCAGCATGCTGGCCATCGGGCCTGCACTGGGTTGCGTGATGATGCTGCGCCTGCGACGCGATCCGGCCTCGCTGAAGATGGCGAACGGGAGGCGTTGAGTAGTTCTTATTGAGTACCTGGCGAGGAGACAAGGGCGGTACATCGCGGCGATAGATCGCGGCAGCCTATGCGAATCACCAGGTTCTGAAAGCTGGATTTGAAGCACGTAGCAAGACGACTTACGCGTCGATGTATACGGCGTAGAAAAATAAAACGGAGGCAGGCGTTTCATCCACGCGCCCGCCATAGAGACATCCACAGGAAAACAATGATCGAGCTTCAAGCCATACACAAGAGTTATCAGGTGAATGGAGTCGCGATCACCGCGCTGACCGATGTGAACTTGCACATTGCGTCGGGCGAGATCTTTGGCATCATCGGCCACTCGGGGGCCGGCAAGTCGACCTTGATCCGCATGATCAACTTCCTGGAACGTCCGACCCAGGGCAAGGTGATCGTGGAAGGCGTGGATCTGGACAGCCTGGATGACGAGGGCCTGCGCCAGTTTCGTCAGGGCGTCGGCATGATCTTCCAGCACTTCAACTTGCTGGGTTCGAAAACCGTGAGTGCCAACGTGGCATTCCCGCTGGAAATTGCCGGCAAGAGCGACAAGCAAAGTATCGACAAACGGGTTGACGAGCTGCTTGATCTCGTCGGACTCAAGCGCCACAAGAACAAGTATCCGCGCCAGTTGTCCGGCGGCGAAAAGCAGCGTGTGGGCATTGCGCGTGCGCTGGCCAACCACCCGCGCGTGCTGCTGTGCGACGAGGCCACCAGCGCGCTCGACCCGCAGACCACGCGCTCGATTCTGCAGTTGCTGCGCGAGATCAATGAACGTCTGGGCCTGACGATTGTGCTGATCACCCACGAGATGGATGTGATCCGTACCGTGTGTGACCGCGTGGCGGTGATCGATTCCAGCCGCATCGTGGAAAGCGGTCCGGTCAGCCAGGTGTTTCTGCATCCGCAACACGAGACCACCAAGCGCTTTGTGCAAGAGGCAGAGCACTTCCCGGCCGAAGACGTAAGCCTGACGCTGGACCACGCGGCGCAGAAAACGATCCGCCGTCTGACCTTCCTGGAGGACACGGTGCACCAGCCGGTCCTGTCGCGCACCGCGCGTGAATTCGGCGTCGATTTTTCGATTCTCGGCGGCCGCATCGAGCAGATCAAATCCATGACTTGCGGACAACTGACCATCGCACTCGAAGGCGATCAGGCGCGTGTGCATGATGCCTTGGCGCACCTTGCGTCCCTGGGCGTGACCGTTGAAGAGGTGACCCTGTGAACGACTTCTTCAACACCTTGTTCAGCAACGTCGATTGGTCCGACATCGGGCTTGCCACGGTGGACACCTTGCTGATGCTGGGCGGGTCGCTCACGCTGGTATTGGTGCTGGGCCTGCCCCTGGGTGTGCTGCTGTTTCTGACCAGCCCCAAGCAGCTTCGCAGCGCGCACAAGACCTACACCGCCGTGTCCTTTGCGGTAAACATTCTGCGGTCTTTGCCCTTCGTGATTCTGTTGATCGCGATGATCCCCGTGACCGTGTTCCTGACCGGCACGTCATTGGGTGTGATGGGGTCGATTCCTGCACTGGTGGTCGCTGGCGTGCCCTTCTTCGGACGCCTGGTCGAATCGGCTTTGCGCGAAGTGGATCGCGGCATCATCGAAGCGACGCTGGCCATGGGTGCCAATACCCGTCAGATCGTGCTGGGCGCGCTCTTGCACGAAGCCTTGCCCGGCATTCTGGCGGCCGCGACCGTCACGGCCATTGCGCTGGTGTCGTACACCGCGCTGGCTGGCGTAGTGGGCGGCGGTGGCCTGGGCGACTTGGCGATCCGTTATGGCTACCAGCGCTTCCAGCTGGATGTGATGTTCATCACCATCATTTTCCTGCTGTTGCTGGTGCAACTGTTGCAAAGCCTGGGCACCCGCCTGGTGCAGCATTTCACGCGTTGAGTCCCCGCCCGACGAGGCAATCCCACAAGGGCTGAAAGCCCTGACGGGACCAATGCGTTTTACCCACGCGCCGGAATTCCCCGGCTCGTCATGGAGGAGCAACGATGAAAAAACTGATCGCCCTGCTGGCAATCGCCTGCGCATTCAACGCCCACGCGGCCGACAAGCTGATCGTGGGTGCCAGCCCGACCCCGCACGCCGAAATTCTGGAAAAACTGAAGCCCATGTTGGCCAAGGAAGGTGTGGACCTGAACATCAAGATCTACACCGACTACGTGCAGCCGAACGTGCAGCTGGCAGAGAAGCACATCGACGCCAACTTCTTCCAGCACAAGCCGTTCATGGATGAGTTCAACCGCACGCGCGGGACGAGTATCGCTGCCGTCAGCGAAATCTTCGTGGCCCCGTTCGGCGCGTATTCCAGCAAGATCAAGAACATTGCCGACCTGAAGAACGGTGCCGTGGTGGCGATCCCCAACGACGCCGTCAACGGCGGCCGTGCCTTGCAACTGCTGCATCAAGCCGGTGTCATCGTGCTGGCCGACCCGACCAGCACCAAATCGACCGTGAAGGAGATCACGGGCAACCCGAAAAAGATCACGATCAAGCAGCTTGAGGCCCCCATGCTGCCGCGCGTGCTGGGTGAAGTCGATCTGGCCGTGATCAACACCACCTTCGCGCTGGAAGCCAAGCTGAACCCCACCACCGACGCGCTGTTCCTGGAAGGCAACAAGACCTCGTTTGCCAACCTGCTGGCCGCCCGTGCCGACAACAAGGACAGCCCGGCGATGAAAAAGCTGGCTGCCGCGCTGCGTTCCCCGGAATCGGCCGCGTTCATGAAGGAACGTTTCAAGGGCGCCATCGTTCCGGTGTTCTGATCGGCGGGATGTGGGGGCGTGTGGTGGGACTGACATGCCGCCGGCATGTTGCTGACCGATGCGGATGCTTCGTAGAGGCATCCACACCCGAACATGGCACCGGATTTCCCCCTGTGTCCTGAAACCAACGGGCTATCCGACGGGCGGGTGAACGGTGATCGACCCGTCCGTATTGCCCTCGTGGCAAGCCCTGATGCCGCTTTCGGCATGTCGGTTTTCGTCAGAACTCGGGCGTTGTTGCGACTTGTATCCCAAGGGTATAACTCAAGAGAAACTCGGCCAGTAGCGCCGACTGGCATTGGCGAACACCCTGATGTTCACCAGCCAGATTGCTTGAGGACGATCTGATGGGGCTTGGTGAAATCGTAGCGGACGGTCTGGAAGACGAGGCCGGTTTCGCGTTTGAACCCGAAAGCTCATCGGGGCCTGGACAGGCCGGTGCAACCTCGCTTGCACTGACGGTGCTCACCGTCGACGACGACTTGGAATTTCAACGGTCCTTGAAGCTGGCGCTGGCCAATTTCGAGTTCCAGTCGCGACCTTTGAACATCCTGTCGGTGGGCTCGGCACGCGATGCCGCACGTTTGCTGGCGGCCACGCCAGACGTGGCGGTCATCGTGCTCGACGTCGTCATGGAAACCGACGACGCGGGTTTGCGACTGGTGCGCAGCGTGCGCGAAGTGCTGGGCAACGCCGAGGTCCGCATCATCTTGGTGACTGGTGAGCCTGGCGTCGCACCCATGCGCCAATCGCTGGGTGCCTTGGACATCAGCGACTACTGGCTCAAGACCGATCTGACCTTCGAGCGCCTGCACGGCGTGCTGACCAGCAACCTGAGAACCTGGGAGCAGATCCGGGCGCTCAGTCAGGCTCGCAAGGGCCTGCAGACCATTGTCGAGGCCAGCAACTGCCTGGCCCGTGCTCGCAGCATGGACGACTTCTCGCACCGCGTGATGATCGAGTTGTCGCGCCTGCTGGGCGTCGAGCCCGAAGGCCTGGTCTGTGTGCATGAATATGGCATTGGTGCCGATCCGCGCTCGGCCCGCATTGTGGGTGCAGCCGGGCGCTTGTCCTACGCGATCAGCCAGGACCTGGGCTCACTGGATCACATGCCGGTGCGCGACATGTTGCTGCAGGCGCTTTCGAAGCGCTGCAACATCGACGGCGAGCTGAGCCAGGTGCTGTTCTTCCAGGGGGCGGAGCAGGGCCCGCACGCGGCCACCTACATTGCCACCGGTCGTGCGCTGGACCCGACCGAACGAGAATTGCTGCATGTGTTTGCCACCAGCATCAATTCCGGCCTGATCAATGTGTCCTTGACCAGCCGGCTGGATCGGCTGGCCTACGAAGACAGCTTGCTGGAAATTCCCAACGCGAACGCGTTGCTGCGCGCGCTGCAATCGGTGCTGGAGATGCCCGCACCGCGCAATCGCACGGTGCTGTTCATTGAACTCGATCAGTATTCGGCCAGTTGTCTGTCATTAGGCATGGAGCAGGGCGACCTGATGCTGCGCAAGATGGCAGCGCGCCTGCGCAAGGTATTCCCGGCCCCCGTGATGGTGGCCCGGCTGCATGGGGATACCTTTGCGATTCTGGGGCAGACTGCGTTGCTGCATCAGAATCGTGTGGACGAACTGGAATCGCTCGATCTGGATGACCCGCAGCATTCGTCGTTCATCAGCGTGCGGGCGGCGCGGGTCGATCTCGACATCTATGTCGGGTCGCCGCGTGGGGTGATGGCCATTGGGGCACTGTTGCTGCGCCGGGCGCAGTTGCAGAAAGGCGCGGGCGTGATCGACTACCAGCCGGTGCTGGAACAGGAAGCCAACCAGCGCTTCACCCGCTCGCGCGATCTGTACCGGGCATTGCATTGCCGCGAGATCAGCATCGAGCTGCAACCCCAAGTCAATCTGCAAAGCGGTCGCATCATCGGTGCCGAAGCACTGGCCCGCTGGACACGCAGCGACGGCACCCGCATTTCGCCCGCCGAATTCATTCCGATGGCAGAAGCCAACGGGCTGATCGTGCTGATCGGCAATCAGGTGCAGCACATGGCCTGCCAAGCCTTGCAGCGCTTGCGCCAATCAGGGTTCACGAATATTCCGATTGCGGTCAACGTGTCGCCGCTGCAATTGGCTCGCCGCAATTTCCTGCATGAATTGATCGAGATCACCCAGCATTACCAAGTGTCCCCCGACATGCTGGAAATCGAGATCACCGAGACCGCCGCGATGGCCGATTACGAGGGCAACGGTCAGGTACTGCGCAGCTTGCGTGATGCGGGTTTCCGGATTGCGATCGACGATTTCGGCACGGGTTATTCGTCGCTGGCGCACTTGCGTGCGATGCCGGCGACGACCTTGAAGATCGACCGGCAGTTCATCAGCGAGATCGGGGCAACCGCGCGTGAACACACGATTGCCGACATGATCATCGGACTGGGCAAACGCCTGAAGATGGAAGTGCTGGCCGAAGGGGTCGAATCCGAGATGCAGACCACATGGTTGCGTGAACATGCGTGCGCGCAGGCCCAAGGCTTCTTCTTTGCTCGCCCTGAGTCGATTGACGGATTCCTTCAGCGTCTCGCCCGCTCGGCATGAGGGTCCGCGACCCGTTACCCCTGCGTGAGAGATGGCCTGCATTTCGTGCGCTGCCTGCGCTCGTGCAGCGCCGTTTCCTGGTCATGGTCGCCCCGTGGGTGCTGGCCCTGGTGGTGGGCTTTCCGCTGCTGTGGATCGAGTTCCGTGTCATCACCCAGGCACCGCAGTGGCACGCGCGTGAAAGCCTGCTGGAAGAGTCGCTTGAAATCATGCGGCGCACGCTCGATTCCTTGCAGCATGACATTTCCTTCCTGCGCGACTTGTCGACTCAGATACCGCGCATGGACGCATCGAGCGACTCGCCGATTGCCCGCCTGTTCGTGAGCTTTGCCAACAGCACGGAAACCTTCGATACCGTGCGCTGGATCGATCAGCTGGGCAACGAACGCCTGCGAGTCGATGTGAAAGACGGCATCCAGACCTTGGCCGCGCAGGACGACCTGCACGACCTGCGCAACGAAGCGTATTTCAAACGTGGCATGGACTTGCCGCCGGGCGGCATTCTGTTCTCCGAGATTGCGCTGAACCTGGGGCGGGATGCGGTCGAAGGCCCGGTCCAGCCGATCATGCGCGTGGCTACGCCGTTTTGCGAAGGGGAAGATTGCGAAGGCGTGCTGGTCATCAATTACCGCGCCTCGCGCATTCTGTCGCGGCTTAATTTGCTGGCCGAACGGCAGGGTTTGAAGGTGTACCTGGTCAACGCTGCAGGCTACTGGCTGCACGGCCCAACGCCGGATCAAAGCTGGGGCTGGCAGCGCGGCGCACCGTCCGAGTCGTCCATGGCCAAGACACACCCGCTGCTGTGGCAGGCCATGCAGCAAAACGAAGGGGGACGGCATCAGGACGCAAGCGGTGACTGGGCCTATCGCCATCTGAAGCTCGACCCGACGACATCCGTTGACCGCGAGACGCCAACGCCATTGGTCAGCGAGCTTGGCTTGACGGTGCTGGTGCAAGGCGATGCGGGCCTGACAGGTCAGGCGCGCCTGCGCTGGGAAATTGCATTGATCGGCATGATGATCCTGGTGCTGGTCGTGGCCTTGCGTTATGCCTCGCACACGGTCAGCAGTCTGATCGACGAAGCCCGGCAGTCGCGCGAACTGCAATCTGCCAATCGGGCCTTGAGCGAGGCCAACGACAACCTGCAGCGGGTGCAGGCCGATCTGGCGCGTGCCGAACGCCTGTCATCGCTTGGTTTGATGGTGGCGGGCGTCGCGCACGAATTGAACACACCCTTGGGCAGTGCCAATCTGTCGCTCAGTACCTTGAAGCAATCCATCGGCACCTTGCGGGCACGCATACAAAGTGGCCTGAAGCGATCCGATCTCGACAGCTTCATCGACAACGCCAACACCGCTGCCGAGCTGACCCAGGCCGCCGTGATTCGTGCTGCCGGCCTGGTGCAGCGCTTCAAGCAGGTGGCGGTAGATCGCACGGCCATGGAGCGGCGCGCGTTTGATCTGGCCGAGGTCATCCTGGATGCCGACCCGCGCCTGCGCAAATGGGACGAGGGTAACCCCATCGGCCTGCGCCTGGAGTTGCAGGAAGGCCTGCAGATGGTCAGTTACCCTGGCCCGCTTGAGCAGGCGGTGTCGAACCTGCTGGTCAACGCGCTGATCCACGCTTTCCGGGGACGGGAAACCGGCACCATTACCTTGCAGGCCAAGGCCGATGGCCCCAAGCATGTGCTGGTTCGCGTGATCGATGACGGCAACGGGATCGACAAGGACCACCTGAGTCGCATCTTCGATCCCTTCTTCACCACCAGTCGCCACGAAGGCGGAACCGGTCTTGGGCTGCACATCGTCTCGCAGCTGGTGGCCGAGGTGCTGGGCGGTACCCTGGAAGCCGAGAACATCGTCACGCCGCGCTGGGGTACCGGGGCGCGGTTCACGATGCGGCTGCCGCGTGAGGCACCGATGCAGGTGGTAGCCCAGGCTGAGGACTGATATCACGGGCCAGGGCGGTTGCCTGCGTCTCAGCCGCCAGATGCCCGTCGGGCCAGTGCCTGGCGCAGCGGCGTCAGCCTGCCCCGCCCAAGCTGCATGACACCATCGATGACGGCTTGTTGATGTGATGGGCTCAGGCCGTGCGCGCTTGCCGTGACAAACTTGGCGATCAGCGCTGTCCAGGACAGGGGCCTGGCGGGATCGCCACGAGGGTCCGTGAGGGGCGAATGCAGGCACCGCGCGTCACGCAGCGTGACGCTGATCCGTGCGGGCGAGCGCGCGGGAAACAGCGGTTCGATGTCGGCGTCGTGGTGCACGACGACGCGACGCGCCAAGTCGTTGACGTCGGCGTTGCGAAGATGCGCGGCCCGCAGCGGCAGCAGTGCATCGCCGCCATGCCAGGCGCATACCGCCAGGCAATGCGGCACGCTGTATTGGGCATCAATGAGATCGAGGGGCTGCGGCCGATTGGCAAGATTAAAGGTGGCCCGGTAGGTATGCACGTCTATGCGGGCAATGTCTTCCGGCGCGAAGCCATGTTCCTGCCGAAGCTGGATCAAGGCGTCGAGCGCAGCATGGATGTGGCGGCAGCAGCCAAACGGCTTGAAGTACGTGCCATCGATCAGTGGCGTTTCGCCCAGGCCTGCCAGGATGGGCGCGCGGATGAACAGCGCCTCATCATCCAGCATGGCTGCTGGCCCGGTGACACCTGCCTCGGCAAGGCGCAGGGCACAGTAGCCCGCTGTCACGCCTGCCGGGATGGCCTCCTTGATATCGCTGCCCACTATTCCAGCCAGGCCAGGCAAGGCTGGCGCGGTCTGCCCCGCAATGCCCAAGGCGTGGGCGATTGTTGCGGCTGGGGTTGCGTGCAGACTGCCAAGCGTGGCGATGACGGCGTAGGGGGACCACGCTCCTGAAGGCGTATAGGCGGGCCGGCCCATGCTCATGCGTGCGCCGATTTCGTAGCCTGCGACCACTGCAACGAGGAGTGCATCGGCCGTCGGATCCGGCGCGCGCTCGGCGGACAGCATCGACAGCGCTGCCGGAATGACCGCCGCCCCGGGGTGACCGCGTGCCGGACGATAACCGTCGTCCAGATCCAGCGCGGCGGCTGCCGTGCTGTTGGCAAGCAAGGCTGCGCCCGTGCTGCCCGTAAGGCCAGTGAACCAGATGTCGATCGGGCCAGGGCCGTAGAGCGGCAGTGCGGCACGGCGCGCTGCCTGCACGCCTGCATCGTCAAGCGCTGCCGCCGCCGCACCGAGCAGATCGAGGATGCAGCACAGCGCAATGTCGATGGTGTGCGGGCTCAGCTGGTCCCGGCGCAGCGTGGCGATGTAGTGGGCAAGCCTGCTGGCCACCTCGGCCTTTTGCCTTGCGTCTGGGCTGAGGCCAATACCGGCTGACACCATCGTCGCCGCCTTGATGACGGTGCATTCCGCTTTCAATCCATTACCAGAGGGCATATCGATTCCGCATTGCCGAGAACGTCGCTGAGTGCGACCATTTGCCGATGAATGTGTTGTCCTGGCGAGGATCTTAGGACGCCTGTGGCAAGCCCGATATTGATAAAACTGCGCCTGCTGATGCCTATAGGTAATGAATGAAATTGCAGATCAACATGCGCCATGTCGAGGCGTTCCGGGCGGTGATGATTTCCGGCAGCGTGGTGGGTGCCGCCAAGCTGCTGGACGTGACCCAGCCCGGCGTCAGCCGCACGATCAGCCTGCTTGAAATGCGCCTGGGTTACGAGCTGTTCGAGCGTCGTGGTCGACGCCTGGTGCCCACTGCCGAAGCCGAGGCGCTCTACCGCGAAGTCGAGCAAAGCTACGTCGGCATCGAACGCATCAATCAGGCTGCGCTGGACATCCGCTTCCACCGGGCGGGGGCGCTGCGCATTGCCACGCTGCCCGCGCTTGGGCAGTGGGTGGTGCCGCGCGCGATTGCGGATTTTCTGGACGCACGTCCCAAGGTGACGGTGTTCGTGCAGACGCTGAACTCGCGACAGATTGCAGAGCTGGTGGCGACACGGCAATTCGATCTGGGGGTGGTCGAGTTGCCGCTGTCGCGCGCAGGTACCGAGGTGCATCCGCTGCCACCATCGCGCATGGTGGCGGTGATGCCGATCGGGCATCGCCTGGCGGATCGATCCATCCTGTCCCTGAAAGACCTGGCGGACGAGCGCATGGTGCTGCATTCGCACCATAGCTACGTGCGTTATCAGATCGACGATGCCTACAGCAAACTGGGGATCGCGCCGAACGTGGTGGTGGAGACGCCGACCTCGTCCATCGCCTGTGCGTTGGCAGCGGCAGGAACCGGGGTGACGCTGGTTGCGCGGTGGACCGCGTTGCCGCTGATCGGGACGCAGGTCGCGGCGATTCCGATTCAGGAGATGCTGCATTCGCAGTACGGCATCATCGTGCCCGCCGATACGCGCCCAATGACGCTGGCGTCGGAATTCGCCGCCTTGCTGGCGGATTACATGTCGCCCGAGCGTGAAGCCGGTTCGTTGGAGACGGAGGTTCGCTAGTCTTGGATCGCGTGCAGTATCGGGCCGCGCAGATTTTCATGCCGCGTGATTGTCAGTCGAGCCTGGTGTCAGGCAAGGGTCGGGTGCCGGCCGCCAAACCCGCCTGCCCGTTCCAGCGCATCGGCCACCTGCAACAACAAGGCTTCCTGGAACGGCTTGGCGGCGAGCTGCACACCCACCGGCATGCCGCCCATGCCGTAGCCCGCCGGCATGCACAGCGCAGGCCAACCCGTGAGATTGAACGGCGTGGTGAAGCTGGGGTGCGACAAGTCGCCCCACGGCACCACGGCATCGAAGCGCGGCGCTTCGCGTGGTGCGCCTGCCGTGATGACGATGTCCACATTGCTTGCCGATTGGGCCATGCGTGCACACAAGGCATCGCGCCGATGCCGGGCCTGCACGTAATCGGCGCTGCACATCAGCGCGCCCAGCACCAGGCGGTTGCGCAGCAGGTGGCCGTAGTCGTTCAGGCGTGTCTGAAGCGTGGCTTCATGCACCGCAAACGCTTCGCTCGCCATGATGACAAAGCCTGCCGCCTGGAAGTCGGCTAGTGGAGGCAAGGCCAGCTCGACGATTTCTGCGCCCAGGTCGCGCAAGATGCGCAAGGCCGTGTCGATGCCGGCTTGCACTGCCGGGCTGACCGGGTGGTCGATCTCATGCCAGCGTGACGCCACGCCGATGCGCACGCCTCGGATGGGCTTGCCAAGGCCCGCGCTGAAGTCGGGTACCGATCTGTTGGCGCTAGTCGAGTCTGCTGCATCATGGCCTGCCATGACCTGCAGCAGCAAGGCGCAGTCTTCCACCGTCTGCGCCATCGGGCCGGCATGATCGAGCGAGCGTGCCAGGGGCAGAATGCCGCGCGTGCTGCATAACCCGTAGGTCGGCTTGAGGCCGACGATGCCGCAGAACGCGGCCGGTGCGCGGATCGAGCCCGCCGTATCCGTGCCCGTTCCACCCAGAATCAATCCAGCGGCAAGGGCGACTGCCGTGCCGCTGGACGATCCCGATGCATAGTGATCGGTATGCCAGGGGTTGCGGGCCGGTGGCCAGGGCAGGTCGAAGGGCGGACCACCCAGCGCAAACTCGTGGGTGGCCAGCTTGCCAAGCAGAGTCGTGCCTGCATCGGCCAGGCGGGTGACAAGATGGGCGTCCTCGTCTGGCACCCAGTCCTGCAACAGCCTGGAATGCGCAGTCGTCGCGATCCCGCGCGTGCAGTAGATGTCCTTGTGGGCAATCGGGATGCCGTCGAGTTTGCCGCGCAAGGTGCCGGTCATCATGCGTTGTTCAGCCGCGTGCGCGTCGCGGCGAGCACGCTCGGCCGTCACGGTGATGAAGCTGTGTAGGGCACCGTCGTGGGCGGCGATGCGGGCAAGGCAGTGCTCGACCAATTCCACCGGTGACAGCCTGCGTGCACGGATCAAGGCTGCGGCTTCGGCAATGGTGGGTGTGCCTGAGGTGGATATGTGCGGCGTGGGTTGGCCAGCCTGTGGACCTGCTTCAGCCCCGGTCTCGGCTTCCGCAAGCAAACGATGCGTAGGCGCTGCGCGCGCGTCGTGAAGGGTGTCACGCGGGTCTTGTGCGCGGATGCGTTCCAGCATGGGTGCCACCCATGTCCATCCGACCTGGATTTCGTCGAGCTGGCTGGGTGACAACAACAGGCCCGCGTGGCGCAGCAGCACCGCGATAGTTTCGCGTGCATCCTCGCGTGAAGAGGTGGTCATGCGGTGGTCCGTCTGAAGGTGCAATGGAATGCGGCGCGTCTCGTTGTCGGGACGCGCCGCCAATCGGTGATCAGCCGCGCTGGCTCAGCGCTCGATTTCCCGATTCCAGCGAGACGTCCACGCCGCGCGGCCCGCATTGACGACCTTGGTATCGACCTTGATCAGCTTCGCGACGTTTTCCTGTCCATAGACCACATCGGCCGCCAAGGCGGGCGCAAGCTGGGTCTTCTTGTTCACTGGACCCAGCCCCGTGGCCTCGGTGAATACCGCCTGCATGTCCGGGCTGAGCAGATGCTGGATGAAGGCCTGCGCCTGTTTGGGATGGGGCGCGCCTTTCACCGCGCAGACCTCGCTCAGAATCACCAGCGCGCCTTCCTTCGGGTAGACGAATTTCACCGGTGCGCCTTGCGCCACCAGCGCCCGAACCCGTCCATTGCCCCACACCCCCAGCGACGCGTCGCCGGTCTGCAAAAGCTCTGCCATCTTGCCGGGTGACGGTTCCCAGGCCAGGACGCTGGGTGCGATGCGTTTCATCGCGACAAAACCCGGCTCGATGTTGGTTTCACTGCCCCCGTTCAGGCGAGCCTGCATCACCAGCGCAAGCAGACCGAAGCCATTGCCGATCGGCGGAATGACCATCTGCCCGGCGTAGCGTTTGTCTTCCAGATCTTTCCACGAGGTCGGCGCGGGCCAGCCGTTCTTCTCGAACACCTTGGTGTTGTAGACCAGGCCCGTGGCACCGTAGCCCAGCCCGATCGCCTCATTGCCGGGTCGGCGGGCGCTGACGTAGACGTTGTCGGAATGGGGGCCGCTTTCCAGCTTTGCACAAAGACCGAAATCCACCGCCATGCTCATCGGCGCGTCATCGATGATCGCCACCGAGATGTCCTGCTTGTCCCGCTGCGCCTGCAGCTTGGCCAGGGTGTCGGTGGAGTTGCCCGCCACGTAGAGCACCTTCATGCCGGTGGCCGCTTCGAATGGCGGAATGATCTTCTCGCGGAAAGCCGTCTCCACCGATCCCCCGAAGCCCGCGACATACATCGTGTCGGCCGCGTGGGCGCTCAGGGTGGTCATGGCAAGCGTGCTTATCACAATCAGGTATTTGTGCATGTGTCTCGTCTCCATCTGAAGATTCGCAGGCAGGTTGTCGCGGCATCTGGCCGTCTTGGGCCTGGGCGTGCAGAAAGTGTAGAGACGCGGGTCTGCGCAGAATATTCAAATAATCAACGTAACTTATGCCTGAATGGTATGAGGGCGGCGGCCTGCACGTGGGGCACTTGGCCGATACTATCTGTCCTTCCATGCCGATCATCTACGCAACGCACAAGGAAAACTGCATGAGCAAGTCGATCTTCATCACCGGAGCCACCGCAGGCTTCGGCGCGGCCATGGCACGTCGTTTCGCGCAGGACGGCTGGTCCTTGATCCTGTCTGGCCGTCGCGCCGAGCGCCTGGATGCGCTGGCCGAAGAACTGTCGGGCCAGACCGACGTGACCACCCTGGTGCTGGACGTGCAGGACCGCGCCGCCGTCGAAGCCGCCATCAACGGCCTGCCGGAAAAATTCAACAAGCTGACTGCGCTGGTGAACAACGCCGGCTTGGCGTTGGGCACCACGACCGCGCAGACGTCCAGCCTGGACGACTGGGAAACCATGATCGACACCAACGTGAAGGGCGTCGTGTATTGCACCCGCCTGCTGCTGCCGCGCCTGATTGCGCATGGCGCGGGCGCTGGCATCGTCAACCTGGGGTCAGTGGCCGGCAACTGGCCCTACCAGGGCGGCAACGTCTATGGCGCAACCAAGGCGTTTGTTAAGCAGTTCAGTCTGAACCTGCGTTCCGACCTGCAAGGCACGGGTGTTCGTGTGACCAACATCGAACCGGGCATGGCCGAAAGCGAGTTCTCGGTGGTGCGTTTTGCCGGTGACAAATCGAAGGCCGATGCGGTGTATCAGGGCGTCGATCCGATGACCCCGGAAGACATCGCCAACACCATTCATTGGGTGCTGAACCAGCCGCCGCACATGAACATCAACCGGGTGGAGTTGATGCCGGTGAATCAGGCGTTTGCGGGCTTTGCGATTCATCGCAAGGGCTGATAGCCGTGGGGCGGCGCGCGATACAAGGAGAACCTAAGCGCGAATGACTGCCTCTGGGGATAAGTGCTTTGAAATACTCGAGAAATACCGATGACTGACTTTGAGTTCAGGAGGCGGGCGGTAAAAGAGTTAACCGCCCGAATTGGCGTTTACGCACTTTGTGATTTAGATGGTGTGCCTATCTATGTAGGCCAGTCCAAGGACGGGATTCGCAAGCGGGTAGCCAGGCACCTCACCTCTGCCCGTTCAGACATCATTGCCAACAGGCAAATTGATGTGTGGGAAATTGCTTATGTCTGGGCTTATCCAGTGGAATCAGCAGATGCCATCAATGAGCTTGAGGCCCGCCTCTTTCATGCTTTTCATCCCCAGTCGAAGTTGATGAACGGCACCGTCCCGCCTAATTTGGGCTATGGCGTTGCACCGCAGCCTGGGCAAATTGTGCAGGTTATGCCGAATGAGGAAATTCTAGATCGCAAGGACGCAAATCAACGTCTGCCCCGCCAAGCAAATCATTATGCACAGATCGTCGGGCATTTCCTCGCTGTGAAAAATTCCCCGCAAATTGCCCGTGCCATGGACGCGCACTTTGAGCGACTTCAGAAATATCATCGGACATTGCTGGGGTTTGCGGGGGATCAGCAAGACGAAGATGGAAGCAGCAGTTGACGCCGAGCGCTACTGCTGAAGAACGCTGGCGTTCAACGCTGTCCTTGCCTGAACGAAATATCTGGATCAGGAAAGAAGCGGTTCAAAAATATGTGCGGCGAGGTGGCGCACCACTGGAACCGCTACGCCATCGCCGGCGACATGGTAGGCATCGTTATAATTGACGGGGAGTCGATAGGCATCGCCTATCCCCATCAATCGGGCTGCTTCGCGTGGTGATAACAGACGTGAGCGGATATTCTGACCCTCGACGACAAGAATCACTTGCCGACTCGACCCTCCTGCCGGAGTGCGCAAACATCCGGCAATGTCGTCGAAGCGGACCTCAGCGCGCTGCACCTTGACGCCGTGCTCATCCAGCCGTGTGCGTTTATAAAGACCGCCAACTTTGCGTTCCCCTGATTTCTGTACGGCGTGAACCTTTGCCAAGTTGGTCGGGCTCATCATGTTCAGAAGTTGATTCGTTTTTTCAGCGCTATCCCACCTGACATGCTCAGGATGCTCTTCAATCAAATCGGTAAATGTCGTTGTTCGTTCCTGTGGAACGGGTACGTTCCACCACACCCAGCACTTGCGAGCATCCTGTGAAAGTCCGGCATAGGCTGTCACCATGCGCTTAGGGTGCCATGGATCGACGGGAAACTGGGATATCAATGCAGGCGGAATGGGTACGCTTTCATGCACGCCAACGACAAAAACACGTGGACGTGATTGCGGCAAAAAATGCCGTGCGTCGATCACCATTGCGCCGAAGCGGTAGCCTGCTTCGGCAAATACAGCGCCAATCGCAGCGAAGTCGTTGCCCTTGTTCGAGGTCAATACACCGTACACGTTCTCCAGGACAATGACGCGGGGGGGCCGCCCTTCCGCCATGAGATTGCGCATAAGCTGCCAAAAAGGCCAGAATGTGCCAGAGCGTGTTTGTTGTTGGTCTTGTTCGCAACCAATACCTTTGTAAAAGCCCGCCAGCGAGAGGTCTTGGCATGGAAAAGAGGCCCAAACCAAATCAGCCTGATCTGGCAATTGCTCAGTAGTGACTTTATTAATGTCCTCTACGAGCAAATCCAAGCCGCCTTCCCAGTTGTCGCGATAGACTCGTCCTTTCATCGGGTTGAAATCGTTGGCAAACAGGCAATCCCAGCCTGGTCCCAATCCTGCACGAGCCATACCCCCGCCCGCGAAAAACTCGTAGAACCGACGGCCTTGGCGCACATTTCTAGCCGATTGGGGTTGAGCAGGCTGCGTATCGCGCTGAATTCTCTCGTTGATTGCCTGAGCAATCCACGCACTCATGGTCACTTTGCCTCCGCCTGCGTGGCACAAGGTATCAATCACCTCATGTTGCGTGGGCGTCAGGCGAAGACTGGTGCGATGTTCAGCGCGATAACTCATCATGTATCCAAAAAATGGCGCCAAATTTCGGCTTCTGAAGGATACCGCGCTTAGCTATCATGTCAAACCTCAGGGTGCTTGGGTGTTGACGTGGTGATCAACGTTCAGCGCTGCTGCACGTCCATTTCAACGAAAAAAAACCGCTCCGGAGAGCGGTTCGATTGGTTCAGCGGGCCGGACCCCCGCTGCTTGCATCAATCGTCCAGCAAAGACAAATCCCGCACCGCGCCCTTGTCGGCCGACATCACCAGCATCGCGTACGCCTTCAGTGCCGCCGACACCTTGCGGGGACGCGGCTTGGCGGGCTTCCAACCCTTGGCGTTCTGCTCTTCGCGACGCGCGGCCAGTTCCTCATCCGACACCAGCACGTTGATGCTGCGGTTCGGGATGTCGATACGGATGCGGTCGCCATCGCGCACCAAGCCGATTGCGCCACCGGCGGCGGCTTCCGGCGAGCAGTGGCCGATCGACAGGCCGGAGGTGCCACCCGAGAAGCGGCCGTCGGTCAGCAGGGCGCAGGCTTTGCCCAGACCCTTGGACTTGATGTAGCTGGTGGGATACAGCATTTCCTGCATGCCCGGGCCGCCCTTGGGGCCTTCGTAGCGGACGATCACCACGTCGCCTGCCTGGACCTTGCCGGCCAGGATGTTTTCCACGGCCTCGTCTTGCGATTCGGTGACGTGGGCGGTGCCTTCGAACACGTGAATGCTTTCATCCACACCGGCGCTTTTCACCACGCAGCCGTCGACCGCGATGTTGCCGGTCAGCACGGCCAGGCCGCCTTCTTTCGAGAACGCATGTTCGTAGGAACGGATGCAACCTTCGGCGCGGTCGGTGTCCAGGCTGGGCCAGCGGGCGTTCTGGCTGAAAGCCACTTGGGTGGGCACGCCACCGGGGCCTGCCATGTAGAAGGTCTTCACGGCTTCGTCTTGCGTGCGGGTGATGTCCCATTGCGCCAGCGCATCGCCCAGCGTGGGGGCGTGCACGGTGGGCACGTCGGTGTGCAGCTTGCCGGCTTTTTCCAGCTCGCCCAGGATGGCCATGATGCCGCCTGCGCGATGCACGTCTTCGATGTGATATTTGTTGGTGTTCGGTGCCACCTTGCACAGCTGCGGCACGACGCGCGACAGGCGGTCGATGTCGGCCATGCTGAAGTCGATTTCCGCTTCACGCGCGATCGCCAGCAGGTGCAGGATGGTGTTGGTGGACCCGCCCATGGCAATGTCCAGTGTCATGGCGTTCTCGAAGGCTTTGAAGCCAACCGAGCGCGGCAGAGTGCGTTCGTTGTCTTGTTCGTAGTATTCACGGGCCAGGCCAACGATGCGATGACCGGCGCGCTTGAACAGCTGTTCGCGGTCGGCGTGCGTGGCCACCACCGTGCCGTTGCCCGGCAGGGACAGGCCCAGCGCTTCGGTCAGGCAGTTCATGGAATTGGCGGTGAACATGCCGGAACACGATCCACAGGTCGGGCAGGCAGAGCGCTCGACTTCGGCCACGTCGGCGTCCGAGTACGAGGTGTCGGCGGCGATCACCATCGCGTCCACCAGGTCGAGCTTCTTGAACTCGACTTTCTGGGTCTTGGGGTTCATCAGCTGGGTCTTGCCCGCTTCCATCGGACCGCCGGACACGAAGATCACGGGGATGTTCAGGCGCATGGCGGCCATCAGCATGCCCGGGGTGATCTTGTCGCAGTTCGAGATGCAGACCATGGCGTCGGCACAGTGCGCGTTCACCATGTATTCGACCGAGTCGGCAATGATGTCGCGGCTGGGCAGCGAGTACAGCATGCCATCGTGGCCCATGGCGATGCCGTCATCGACCGCGATGGTGTTGAATTCCTTGGCTACGCCGCCCGCAGCTTCGATCTCGCGTGCCACCAGTTGGCCCAGATCTTTCAGGTGGACGTGGCCGGGCACGAATTGGGTGAAGGAATTGACCACGGCCACGATGGGCTTGGAAAAATCTTCGTCTTTCATGCCGGTGGCGCGCCACAAAGAGCGGGCACCTGCCATGTTGCGGCCGGCGGTAGAGGTCTTGGAACGGTATACGGGCATCGTGATGGCTAAGGAGAAATCGCGGAAGGGAAGGCGGAGCCGTGGGAATGACGGCCCCTTGCGCGCCCGGGCGAACAGCCTCTTGAGCCGTACTACTCTGGGCAACCGCCGCAATTATCCCCTAATTGCTTCCAAGGTTTTCCACACCCCTTGGTTACGCAGCGACGCCGTGTGCACTGCGACTGCATCGACAAAGCGTTCATCCTGTCCCAGCGAGCCAAATACCGGGGTAAATGCCGTCAGGTGGCGTACCCGATCAGCCTCGTTCTGCATTGCGGCGGCATCGACCACCCGGTTGTGCAGTGGCGCAGCCAGCGGGTCCTGGATGTCGTAGGCAATGCCGGCTTCGTCCACACCACGCAGGTAGTGCAGCCAAGCCGCAACAGCCAAGGCCAGCAGGGTAATGCGCTGCCCGGCTGCCAGCCGCTCGCGGATGGCTTCCAGCAGGCGCTGTGGCAGCTTCTGCGACCCGTCCATCGCAATCTGGCGGGTCTGGTGTTTGAGCGCGGGGTTGGCATAACGCGTGATCAGCCGTGCTTGATATGCAGCCAAGTCGAGCCCGGGCAGGGGCGGCAACGTGGGTGCGATTTCCTCGCGCATCAGCGTTTCGATGTAGTGGCGCAGTGCGGGCTTGGCAATCGCCTGATCGACGGTCGCCAGACCAGCCATCGCACCCAGATAGGCAAGGGCCGAATGGGTGCCGTTGACCATGCGCAGCTTGAGCTTTTCAAACGGCGTGGCGTCCGGCACAAAGCGCGCGCCGCCGCGTTCCCACTGGGGTCTGCCGGCCGCAAATTCGTCTTCGATCACCCATTCCAGGAAGGGTTCGCCCAGCACCGGCCAGGCGTCTTGCCAGCCCAATGCCTGACTGATCTGTGCACGGTCTTCGTCGGTCGTGCGGGGCACGATGCGATCGACCATCGAGCAGGGGAAGCGGCACTCGGCGGCAATCCATTGCTGCAAGTCGGCGTCGAGACGACCGGCGAAGTCCAGCACCAGGCCACGCAGTACGTGTCCGTTGGACGGCAGGTTGTCCAGCGACATGATGGTCAGCGGACCCGCCTTGGCGGCGTGGCGTGCCTGCAGCCCGCGCACGATGAAACCGATGGCACTGCGCGGTGCGTCGGGATTTGCCAGGTCGTGCACGATGTCGGCATGGTCGGCGCGCAAGCTGCCGGTGCCCGGATCATGGCAATAGCCTTTCTCGGTCACGGTCAGGCTGACGATGCGGGTGTCTGGTGCGGCAATCAACGCCAGCACGGCTGCCGGGTCTTCCGGGGCCACCAGCACATTCAGCAGGTTGCCGATCACGGCCAGCTGGCTGCGCGGCGCGCCCGTGTCGTCGGCGTCGCGCAGGGCCAGGGTGTACAGACCGTCCTGCGGTGCCAGGGCATCGCGGGTGTCTGCCTGGCGCAGCGATACGCCCACCATGCCCCAGTGCAAGTCGCCGCTGGCGTGCAAGGCCGCTTCGTTCACGGCGGCCAGATGCGCACGCGCAAAGGCCCCGATGCCCAGGTGAACGATGCCTGTGCGCAAGGCGCGGCGATCGTAAGCCGGCACCTGGGCGGCAAGCTGCGCCGCCCCGTTCAGGGCGGTGGCCGACAGACGCTGCATTCCCAGCTGCATTACCAGCTCCACAGCGTGCCGTCGTGCTGCTGGCGGTTCACCGGCAGATAGGCGCGCTTGTAGGGGTATTTGGCGGCCAGCGCTTCATCGATCTCCACGCCGTGGCCGGGTACGTCGCCGGGGTACATCATGCCCTTGTCGAATGTATAGGCGTGCGGGAACACGGCGTCAGTCTCGTCCGTATGGCGCATGTATTCCTGCACGCCGAAGTTCGGCACCGACAGGTCGAAGTGCAGCGCCGCACCCATGCAGACCGGCGACAGGTCGGTGGCACCGTGGCAACCGGTGCGCACCTGGTACAGCGAAGCCAGGTCGGCAATACGGCGCAGGTGCGTGATGCCGCCTGCGTGGACCACGGTGGCGCGGATGTAATCGATCAGCTGGTTCTCGATCAGTTCCTTGCAGTCCCAGATCGAGTTGAAGATTTCGCCCACAGCCAGCGGCGTGGTGGTGTGCTGGCGGATCAGGCGGAACGATTCCTGGTTCTCGGCCGGTGTGGCGTCTTCCATCCAGAACAGGTTGTACGGTTCAAGCGACTTGCCCAGGCGACCTGCCTCGATGGGGGTCAGGCGGTGGTGGACGTCATGCAGCAGATGATGTTCTTCACCCAGTTTTTCACGGATGCGCTCGAACAGCTTCGGCGTGTGGCGCAGGTATTTTTCAGTAGACCAGTCGTGTTCGCTGGGCAGGTCGGCATCGGCAGGTTCGTAGAACAGGCTACCTTTGCCCACACCATAGACTTTCTCCAGGCCTGGCACGCCGCTTTGCGCGCGGATGGCCTTGTAGCCCATGTCGGCATAACGCAGTACTTCGTCCACCGTGTGTTCGATGTCGCTGCCGTTGGCATGGCCGTAAACCATCACGCCGGTGCGGCTCTTGCCCCCCAGCAACTGGTACAGCGGCAGCCCAGCGGCCTTGGCCTTGATATCCCACAGCGCGGTATCGACGGCTGCAATGGCCGTCATGGTGACCGGCCCGCGACGCCAGTAGGCACCCTTGTACAAGTACTGCCAGATGTCTTCGATCTGATGCGGATCGCGGCCGATCAGGCACGGAATCACGTGTTCGGTCAGGTAGGCAGCCACCGACAGCTCGCGGCCATTCAGGGTGGCGTCGCCGATGCCGGTCAGGCCTTCATCGGTTTCGATTTTCAGGGTGACGAAATTGCGGCCGGGCGAGCAGACGATGATGCGGGCGTTTGTAATTTTCATCGGGATTCCAGATGGCTGTCAGGTCGGTGCCGGGTCGTTGCCAGGCGCTTTGTTGTTGTGGGTGCCGAAAGGAAAAAGCAGGGGATGGGTTCAGCCGTCCCAGCCGAGATGGCTCAGGAAGTCGCGGGTACGCGTGACCTTCGGGTTTTCGAAGATCTGCGTGGGCGGGCCTTCTTCCAGAATGGCACCGTTCTCGAACACCACCACCCAGTTGGCCACGCGTCGGGCAAAGCTCATCTCGTGGGTCACGACGATCATCGTCATGCCTTCCTGCGCGAGCTTTTTCATCACGTTGAGCACTTCGCCCACGGTTTCCGGGTCGAGCGCCGAGGTCGGCTCGTCGAACAGCATTACCTCGGGTTCCATCGCCAGGGCACGGGCAATCGCCACGCGCTGCTGCTGGCCGCCCGACAGGTTGGCCGGGAAGTTGTCGGCCTTGTTCGACAGGCCCACCTTGTCGAGCAGGGCACGGGCGCGATCGCGGGCTGCGGCTTCGGGCATGCCCAGCACGGTGATCGGTCCCATGGCGACGTTGTCCAGGGCCGACTTGTGCGGAAACAGCTCGAAGCCCTGGAACACCATACCCATGCGCTGACGCACCTTGCGTACTTCGGACTCGCGGGTGGGCAGCGGCACGCCGTCCAGCAGCACGCGGCCACCGTTCAGGGTTTCCAGCGCATTGGTACAACGAAGCAGCGTTGATTTGCCCGAGCCGGACGGGCCGATCAGACACATGACTTCGCCTTTGTTGACCTGCAGCGACACATCGCTCAAGGCGACGAAATCGCCATAGGTCTTGCGCACATGTTCATAGACCAGCACTGGCGGGCTGTCCGCGCCCTTGCGCGTGAACGCGGGGGCGGCCACCGCCTGTGACGCATCGATGTTCGAGTTCATTCCTTGACTCCGTATTTGCGGTGAATCCAGTCGACCAGCTTGGCCTGGGGGTAGCCCATCATCCAGTAGATGACTGCCATGGCGGTGAGCATTTCCAGCACGCGGAAGGTGTGTGCGCGGATCTGCATCGAGGTGTAGGCGAGTTCGCTGACGGCAATCACTGAGACCAGCGAGGTGTCCTTGAAGAGCGACACCCAGGTGCTGGCAAACACCGGCAGAATGCGTCGCGCTGCCTGCGGAATCACCACCTTGAACATGGCCTGTCGGCGCGACATGCCCATCGCCAATGCGGCTTCCATCTGGCCCTTGCGGATCGAGTTGATCCCGGCCCGGAAGGTCTCGGCGTTGTAGGCCGAGATGTTCAGCACGAGCGCAACCAGCGCGGTGGTGAAGGCCGACATCTGCACGTGCAATGCCATCGGCATCACGTAGAAGGCCCAGTAGATGATCAGGATCAGCGGCAGGTTGCGGAACAGTTCCACGAAGGCGAGCGACATGCCGCGCAGCACGCGGTAATTCGACAGGCGCATCAAGGCCAGCAAGATGCCGCCGGGCAAGGCCATCAACATGGTCAGCACGGTCAACAGCACCGTCATGCCGGCGCCTTCGAGCAGCGCGTCCCGGGAAGTCCAGATTACGGTCCAGTCCAAGTTCATGAGCGCCCCAGGTGTGCGAGTCGGTGGTACAGACGATCAACGCCGCGGGTAACCGGGAACAGGATCAGGAAGTACGCAATCATTGCCACGGTGAACACTTCGATCGGGCGATAGCTTTGACCCGCCACGATTTCCGAGCGGTGCATGATTTCCGGCACGGCGATCACGGTGGCGATCGCGGTGTCCTTGATGGCAATCGTCAGCACCGAGCCGAAGGCCGGCAGCATGCGGATGGTGGCCTGCGGCAAGATGATCTTGCGCAGGATCTGGGCGCGCGACATGCCGAGCGCCAGGCCGGCGCGGGTCTGTCCGGGTCGCACCGATTCGATACCGGCGCGGATCACTTCAGCCGCGTAGGCGGCGATGTGCAGCGTCAGGCCCACCAGCGCTGCCCAGAAGGGTGGGAAGGTGACACCAGCCAGCAGCGGGAAGGCAAAGTAGATCCAGACCAGCACCACCAGCACCGGGATGGACCGCATGGTGTCGATGTAGAACACCAGGAAGGGTCGCAACCAGCGCGGGCCGTACAGCCGGAACAAGGTGATGACGAGGCCGAGCAGGATGCTGGTCAGGGCGGCGATCGCACTGAGTGCGATGGTGACGCCGAGGCCACTGGCAAAGAAACGCCAGTTGTCCACGATCGGTGAAAAATCGAATTCCATGCGGTGCTCCCGCGAAGGCAAAAAAACAGTCAGCAGCAGGCACAGGCGTGCGTCGTCCCCCCGCAAGGGGACGCCGTACAGCGCCTGTGTGCGTGCTAGAGGGTGACGACGACTTTCATGGACTGCGTTCGGTCGCCGGCGAGCTGGAAGGCTTCGTCCGCACGTTCGATCGGCAGGGTGGCGGTCAGCAGCGGCGAGACATCCAGCGCACCGCGGCTGAGGTAGTCGATGGCCCAGGCGTATTCGTCGATGAAGCGGAAGCTGCCGACCAGCGACAGGCTTTTCACCATGATCTGGTTGAACGGGCAGCCGTCGCTGTTGCCGCCCAGCGTGCCCACTTGCACGATGGTGCCGTAGGCGCGCGTGACACGGATGCAGTTGGCCAAGCCGGCATAGCTGCCGGAGGCTTCGAAGCACACGTCGATGCTGCCCTTGCCGACTGACAATGCAGCAATCGCATCGGGGTCGGTGGCGGCATTGATGGTGTGGCTGGCACCGACCTTTGCGCAGGCCTGCAAGGTCTGATCGACGATATCGACGATGGTCACCTGGCTGGCACCGGCAAGCCGTGCCGCCATGATGATCAGCGCGCCGATCGGCCCGCCGCCTGTCACCAATACCGACTTGCCGAGCAGGTTGCCGGCTTGCTGTACGGCATGCAGCGCCACGGCCAGCGGTTCACCGAATGCGGCGATCTCGAAGGACACGCTGTCGGGGACCGGCAGGCATTGATAGTCCTCGACCACCACCTGTTCGCGCATCGCGCCCTGCATGTGCGGGAAGCGGCTGGCGCTGCCGAAGAAGTGCACGTTCACGCAGTGGTTGGATGCACCCATGCGGCAATACTTGCACTGACCGCAGGTGCGGGCTGGGTTGATCGCGATGCGGTCACCGGGTTTGACGCTGGTGACTGCGTCGCCCACTTCCATGACCTGGCCCGAGGCCTCGTGACCCGGCGTAAGCGGTTCGCGGATGACAAAGTCGCCTACGCGGCCATGCCGGTAGTAGTGCAGGTCAGACCCGCAGATGCCCACGGCCTTGACTGCAACGCGAACCTGGGTAGGGCCAAGTGACGGGACGTGGATATCGCCGATGCGCAGATCGCGGGCACCGTGAATTTCACAATTCAGCATGAGATGGTCGTCGAAAGAGAAGTGAACGAGAGGCCTGCCCGACTGACGCCCGGCAGGCTTGCCACGCTGCTTACTTGAGGTTCTGCGTCATGCGACGCTCTTCCTCGACCAGCTGCGGGTGCATCCGCTTTTCCACTTCACGCAGCCATGCCAGGTATTCAGGCTGGTTCTTGCCTACGCCCATGCCCGAGTCGATCAGGAAGATCTTGCTGTCCTGGCAATCGTTTTCCTTCGGGAACACCGCCAGGCCCTTGACCTTGCGGCTGATGTTCGGCCACAGCATGCGATTCAGCGGCGCGACATCCGAGCGGCCTGCCAGGATTTCCTCGATCGGAGCCACCGAGCCGGAATTGGTCACGGCGCGCAGCTTGGCCTTGGCAAAGTGTTCCTTCACCAGCGGCTCTTCGCCAGCACCCGAGAAGTAGGCCATGGTGATGTCGGGATTGTTGAAGTCCTCGACCGTCTTGGCGTTGGTGAATTTGGGGTTCGATGCCAGGCCGATCATGCAGACGCTGGTGTTCGAGAAGGTGACGAAGTCGATGATCTTGGCGCGCTCGGCGTTCTGGTTCAGCGGCCCGATCATGATGTCCATCTGATTGGCGATCAGTGCCGGGACCTTGGTCTCATGGCTGACCGGCACCGGTTGGATCTTCACGCCCAGCAATTTGGCAAATTCCTTGCCCAACATCCACGACGAGCCTTCCCAGGCTTCGCCGGTGCCCGTGGTGTTCTGCGCAAGCCAGGGCGGGTTGTTGACCACGCCGACGCGCAGCACGCCAGCCTTGCGGATGGCGTCGATGCGGGGGCTGACGCCCTCGGCCGGCGGGGTTTGCGCGTTGGCGGACAGGGCGGTGCCGAGCAGGGCTGCGGCAATCGCCAGGGTGAAGGTTTTTTTCATTTTTATCTCCGGGAAAAAGGCCCGCCATCTGTTTTTGTGATGGTCGGGGATCGCGTCTGTCAGGTATCGATCACATGTCTGTCATCTCAGCGCCATGCCTGGGCGAATTCACCGATCACGCGTTCCAGATGGCCGCGCATGGCCAGTCGCGCGGCTTGCGCGTCGGCGGCGACAAGCGCCTGGAAGATGCGTTGGTGATCGGCCTGAGATGCTTCGCGCAAGGCGCGAGTGTGGAAGTGCTGTTCGATCTTGGCCCAGATCGGGCCGCGTGCCTGATCCCACATCGAGGTCACGCTGTGCAGCAGCACGCTGTTGCCAGTGGCTTCGGCAATGTGCAGGTGGAACATGCGGTCCGCTTCGGCGTTGGCGCTTTTGTCCATCAATTGCTCACCCATGGTGGTGAGCGCGCCGAAGATGCGGTCGAGATCGGCATCTTTGCGGGTGGTCGCCGCCATGGCGGCGATTTCGGATTCGATCAGGCAGCGTGCACGCAGCAGCTCGAAGGGGCCGGCCCCGGTTTCGCGGGGCAGGGGGGCCGCCACCGCCATGCTCACGTCTTGCGGCGGGCAGACGTAGATGCCCGAGCCGACACGGACTTCGACCGCCCGCTGCAATTCCAGGGCGATGATCGCTTCCCGGACCGAGGTGCGGCTGACATCGAAACGGTCGGCCAGTGCGCGCTCGGACGGCAGGCGCTGGCCTGGCGTGAATTCGCCGCTGACGATCAGCTCGAGGATTTCAGCCGCCAGCCGTTGATAGGCGCGCTCGGTCCCGGCGGTGGTCGTGGTGGCGATGAGGGCGGACATGCTTGGCTGCTTGGAAATCGAAATTGGTTGGACCAAATTATGAGCGGTCTACCAATTTTGGGCATCGTGGAATACCACTAGCTCGGTTTTGGCCTAATTGGTCTAACCAGTTGACCAATTGGTTGCCAGTGCGGCGACCCCGGCAGCGCTGATTTCGGTCAGCAAAGGCACGCGCACCTGCACACGCTTAACGCGCCATTAACGTGGCTAAACAGTTTTTAAACGTGCCCGATCACTATTTGCTCCTTTCCTCGCCGCGATTCCGAATGCCTTCTCGCGACCATCCCGACTTTGAGCAAGTGGCACGCCGTGCGGTCAGCCGGGCGCGTTGGCAGTTGCGTCTGGCGATCACTGCCACCGCCATCGTCGCGCTGATCGCAACGGCGCTGGTGCTGTACGCCGTGCCAGGCATGACGACCGCACCCGCGATGGGCAGCCGCATGACCACGCCGAATCTGGCGCGCATAGCGAGCCCTGCCAAGGCTTGCCCGGACGCCTGTTCTGGCATCTGTCCCGACCACCGCAATCGTCATTTCACAAGGATTTGTTCATGACCCCCTCCCGTGCCGGCCGCCACGCAGCAGCACTGCTTGTTGCCGCGACCGCGGCGCTGTCTGTCTCGACGGCAAACGCCGCCGATCCCGCCTTGAAGGCAGACCAATCCGCGCAGTGGGGCATTGGCTTGGGGGTGGGCCTTGAACGCAAGCCCTATCGCGGCGTTGGTACTGATGTCACGGCCTTGCCCCTGCTGATGTACGAAAGCCGTTGGCTGAGTGTGTTCGGCCCTGGTGTGGCGCTGAAGCTGCCGTCTGCCGGCCCGGTGTCATTCCGACTGAAAGCGCAGTATTCGGGCGATGGCTACGAGTCGGACGATTCCGATGCGTTGCGGTCCATGCGCGAACGCAAGGGCGGCTTCTGGTTTGGCGGATCGGCTACCTGGCAGACTGGCTTGGCCAATCTGACGGCAGAATACCTGGCCGCTGCCGGCCGCAGTGACGGACAGCGATTCAAGCTTCAGGTGGATCGCGCCTTTCAACAAGGTTCATTCGAATTCACGCCTCGCCTGGCCGCCAAGTGGGCCGATGACAAGTACGTGAACTACTACTACGGCGTGCGCAACGACGAGGTCTTGTCGAACCGGCCCTTCTACCAGGGCAAGTCCAGCGTCAATGTCGAACTTGGGCTGCGTGTGAACTACGCGCTGGCATCGAACCAGACGGTGTTTGTCGACATGAGCGCGGCAACACTGGGCTCGGGAATCAAGGACAGCCCGATCGTGGATCGGTCGACGGAAGCCGCCGTGCGTTTCGGCTATCTTTACCGCTTCTGATCGACGTTCGTCGATCGCGTTTTGTCTGAGCGAGGCCTGATGCAAGGTATGACACGGTGGCGCAAGGCCGACACGCGGACAGATCCTGCCGCGTCGGCTGGTCTGTCTGGTTTGTCGCGTGGGGGCAAGGTTGGCGTTTTGATGACGGTGGCGTTGCTTGCCGCACTGGTTGCAGGCTGCGCCGCACCCCCGCCAAAGGTCGCGCCGCCAATGATCGCCGAGCGCATCACGCCCCTGGGGCAGTCCAGCTTCGATGCCTACCTGCGCGAGACCACGGACTGGGTAACACGACAGCGCAACTTCCAGACCGCCGACCATGCCAGCGAACTGGCGTGGAATGCCCCGCGCGAATGGCGACCGGCTGCTGCGCCACGCGCGGGTGTGCTGCTGGTGCATGGGCTGGGCGATTCGCCGTGGTCGTTTTCCGATATCGGGGAAGACTTGGCGGCGCGTGGTTATCTGGTGCGCTCTGTGCTGCTGCCCGGTCATGGCACCAAGCCCGCCGATCTGATCGACGTGCGTCTTGCCGACTGGCAGCGCCTGGTGCGCGAACAAGTCGCGCTGATGCGGCAGGACGTGCCGCAGGTGTATCTGGGCGGGTTCTCGACGGGCGCGAATCTGGTGGCGGAATACGCGCTGGATGATGAGCAGGTGCGTGGTCTGCTGCTGTTCTCGCCGGCCTTCAAATCCAATGTCAGTTTTGACTGGTTCAGCCCGCTGCTGGCCCATGTGAAAACCTGGCTGCGTGAACCAAGCGTTGCCAACGTTCAGCAGACACCACAGCGTTATCTGAACGTGCCCACCAACGGCTTCGCCCAGTTCTATCGGGGCAGCGTGACCGTGCGCGACAAGATGGCGAGCAAGGCCTACGACAAACCAACGCTTGTCGTGGTCAGTCAGCACGACTCAGTGGTCGACGTGGGCTACGTGTTGAAGACGTTTCAGCAGCGCTTTACTCACTCGGCCAGCCGCATGATCTGGTACGGGGCCTTGCCCGCTGCCGATGCCACGCCACGTGTGCTGACCCGCAGCGATCGCATACCCGAGGCGAATATCAGCGAGTTCTCGCACATGGGCGTGTTGTTCTCGCCGCGCAATCCGGTCTACGGCAGCGCCGGCACGCAGCGCCTGTGCTGGAACGGTCAGGATAGCGCCGACCTGGACGCGTGTCTGGCGGGTGCGCCGGTCTGGTATTCGGACTGGGGCTATCGCGAGGCTGGCAAGGTGCACGCGCGGCTGACCTTCAATCCCTACTTCGATTGGCAGGCGAGTGTGATGGCGGCTGTGATGGAACAGAGCGACGGGGCGGGCAACGCGTCGCAGTAGGGACTGGTCAAGGACCGGCTGGATGCGGCCTGGACACCAGCTGGGCATTGGCACCCGCTGCCAGTGCTTGGCAACCGGTGCCGGCCTGCCCATGTGGCCCCGTATCGATTGCTCAGCGTTCGGTGTCCGGTGGCATCGGGAACTGCACACGGACCCGGAATCCACGTTCGTCCAGGCCCGTGCCGGTATGGATGACGGCGTTGTGCAGCTGCGCAATGCCTGCCACCAGCGACAGGCCGATACCGCTGCCGCGCCCGCCACTGCCGGGTACCCGGTGGAAACGCTCGAAGATGTGTGCGTGTTCCGACTGGGGCACACCCGGGCCGTCATCGGCAACTTCCAGGAACACATGTTCGCCTGGCGTCGATCCGGTGGATTGGCCATACCCGCAACTGACCCGCACGCGTCCACCCGGGGTGGTATAGCGCAGCGCATTGTCGATCAGGTTGCGCAGCAAGATGCCGATCTCATCGACGTTGCAGGCAATGCGGCAGGGTTCGGGTGCCAGGCTGATCGAGCGGCCGTTCTGCTGTGCGTGAATGTCGAATTCATGTGCGACATACACCAGCAATTCGCTCAGGTCGGAGGTGCCCTGATGCGAGACATTCACCCCCGCATCCAGACGCGCCAGGTCCAGCAACTGGTCTGACAGGCGGGTGCTGCGCTGTGCCACGGCCAGCAGTTTCACCAGGGCCGCATCCTTGGCTTCCACTGTGCTGGCGCGCAAGGCAATCTGCCCGTGCGCCTGCAGTGCAGACAGGGGGGTACGTAGCTCGTGTGCGGCATCGCCAATGAAGCGGCGTTCTCCCTCGATCGCCTGATCCAGCTGTTTGAGCAGGTGATTGAACGAGGCCACCAGCGGCTGCAACTCGGTGGGCAGGGGCACGGCAGGCAGCGGTGTCAGATCGAATTTGTGACGTGCCCGGACGGCGCTGTCCAGGTCCTTGATGGGTTCCAGCGACTTGCGCACTGCGCACGCCATCAGGAAGCCGACAAAGACCAGCAGGGCGGTGGTGATGCCCAGCGCGGTGAACGCTTCGTGGCGCATTTCGCGGTCGATCAGGCTATGCAAGTTTGCGACCTGCACGAATACGCTGTTGGTCGAGTCCGACAGCGAAAACACGCGCCAGCGCTGACCGTCGATGGTCACGCTGGAAAAGCCGTCGACAAAGCTGGGTTGCAGCGGTGTGGCGGGGGCATTCGGAGTGCGGCCGATCAGACGTTTGCCGTTTTCCCATATCTGGAAATTCAGCGAGTTCTGTTTCTCGCTGGCATCCAGCGCATCTTCACGCAGCTTCAGACGCGCCTGGGTGACGTCGCCGGGTATCTGGCCATCGACGCTCGGCGGGTCTTGCATGTCGCCCACCTTGTCGGCCGGAATCACCAGCATGATGCGTGTGGCGATGGCCTGAAGCTTGGTGTCCCAGACGCTGGTCTGGCTCTGCGAGGTGTAGGTCATCAGCCCGCCCAGCGCGCACACCCAGCACAACAGGATGGTGAACGTCATCACCGTCAGCATGCGGCATTGCAGTGACTTGAAACGAGGCCGGGCCGAGCCTTCCGGCGATGGTGCGCACCACTTCACGACTGCGACTCACCAACCATGTAGCCGTGACCATGCACGGTCACGATCACGTCGTCACCCAGCTTGCGACGCAGCTGGTGAATGAATACCGCAATGGTGTTGCTTTCGATGGTGCTCGACCCGCCGTAGACCACATCCTGCAGATGTTCACGCGTGACCGCATGCCCAGGGCGTTCCAGCAAGGCCAGCAAGGTGCGGTATTCATGGGCGCTGAGCGCAACACGTTCGCCATTGCGCGTGACTGAACGCTTGCTGCGATCCAGCACGATGTCGCGGTAACTGAGCACTGGCACCACCCGGCCTTGCGTGCGACGAATGACCGAGCGCAGCCGCGCCCACAGCTCGTCGAACTGGAAGGGTTTGACGATGTAGTCGTCCGCACCTGCATCCAGCCCGCGAATCCGTTCGCTCAATTCTGCGCGCGCGGTCAGGAACAGCACAGGCGTGGCGTCATAGCGATTGCGCATGGTTTTCAGCACGGTCAGGCCCGACTCGCGTGGCAGGCCCACATCAAGCAGAACTGCCGTGTAGGCGTGGTCGATCAGCGCCAGATTGGCCGCGGCCGCATCGCTGACATGGTCGATGCGCCAGGCATTCTGGCGCGCGCCATCGCAGATCGCTTCGGCGAGCATGGCATCGTCTTCTACAAGCAGCAGGTGCACGCGGATTTCTTCTTCGGATTGATAAGGGAATGCAGTCCGTCATGATGGGTCAAACGAGTTAATAAATCTTTAAATGTGATGGCGGCGCACCACATCCAGACCCGCCCGCAATCCAGAAACTCATCCGTATCACTTGCAAGGAATCTGTGCACCTTGGGACGGTAATGTGGCGTCGACGGTAGACTCTCTGCATGAGCCTTCCTCTTGCACACCCTGCCTGCGGCGCGGTCCGTGGCATTCGTACCGGACAGGTCAGTGCCTGGCTGGGTATCCCATACGCCCAGCCCCCTGTGGGCACCCGCCGTTTTCTGGCACCAGCGCGTGCCAGGGCCTGGCATGACGTTCGCGATGCGCGGCAGTTTGGCCAAGCCGCGGTGCAACGCCATGTAGCGGTCGTCAGCAAACCCTTTCTTGGCCCCAGCGTGGGTGAAGATTGCCTGAGCCTGAATATCTGGTCGCCGGCGGCAGATGGTGCCAAGCGGCCAGTGATGGTGTGGATTCATGGCGGGGCCTTCATCCTGGGCAGCGCAAGAATCTACGACGGCGCGCAGCTTGCCGAAACCGGCGATATGGTGGTCGTGACCATGAACTATCGGATGGGTGCGCTTGGCTTCGTGAATTTCCGTGGCCTGACTGGCGACACGCGTTTTGCCAGCAACCCCGGCCTGCGTGATGTGATGCTTGCCCTGCAATGGGTGCGCACCAACATCGAGGCGTTCGGTGGCGATCCTGCGCAGGTCACGCTGGCGGGCTCGTCTGCCGGTTCGATCATGGCCTCGCTGCTGATGGCCAGTGACGAAGCCGCGCAATTGTTCGATGGCGTGATCCTGCAAAGCGGCACCTACGACCTGGTGCATTCGCAAGAGAAAAGCCTGGCGGTGGCGCAGGCTTATCTGGACGTGCTGGAGATTCAGAACGGGCCGGATACCCTGGAAAAACTCCAGGCCCTCGACGCGACGAAGCTGCTGTCGGCACAGGCCGCCGTGCAGCGCCGGCTGCCCGGCGTGTTGGCAACCGTGCCGTGGTTCGATGGTGAACTGGTGCCTGCATCGATTGAAGCCGCGCGCAGCAAGACCTTGCGCGCCATGCCCATGTTGGCAGGCGTGAATCGGGACGAAACCCGCATGTTCGAGCTGGTGCCGGGGCCTGACCTGTTGCCGCTGAAGCGGGATGCACTGACGCAGTTCCTGCGCCTGCATGTGGGTGAAGAAAGTGCTGCACAGGTATTGGCGCTGTACCCGGACCAAGTGGCGGGAAATCGGCAACTGGCAACCGATCTGGAATTCCTGATGCCCACGCTGCAATTGGCAGAGCGGCATGCTGAGCACAGCCCCACATGGCTGTACCGTTTCGATGCGACGCACCCGATGCTGGGCGGGGCCGTGCATGGGCTGGAACTGAGCTATCTGTGGAACTGGACCGGCGCGCTGGCCATGATGGCGCGGGGCGGTGCGCTGACGGGCGACAAAGCCGCGCTGGCGGAAAGCATGCGTGCGTACTGGATCAGCTTTGTGCGAACGGGCAATCCAGGAACGCAATGGCCTGCGTTCAATGCGGTCGATCGGCAGACCATGGTGTTTGACAAGGTGAGCCAGCTTGTACGTGATCCCGATGGGGCGCGACGCGCGCATTGGCCCATGCTGATCCGCGCACAATGAATGCCTTGACGTGTTGATCGCCGCTTACGCGGCGTGGGTGTTCCTGTCGCTGCCGGGCTGGCGATGCTGGCGTGCAGGTTGACGGTGATGGCCCAGATCGACCATCAACTCATCTTTCTGCACCAGAATTTCAGCGTAGTTCTTTCTCATCTTGTTCAAGATGAAGCAATTCAAACCACTTCCCGACGCGGCCAGGATCTTCATCTTTGCGATATTGACGGGACCTGCGCTCTGGATGGTGTAGAGAAATATTTTACCGGTGGAAAATTGAATCTTTACCGAGGTGGCGGCAATTTCGTAGCCGACCACTTCGGAGTCTCCGTCCAGGTTTTTATAGGCTTTCATTTTCCAAGAACCCTGTTCGAAAGAAGTTATTGGGGGAATGGTGGCGTAATAATCGTGGGGGAATAAGTATTGAAAATTTAGGTATTAAATACCTGAAATATTAAAGACTGCGAACTGCAATGAATCGACCTTTCGATGCTACACCTCGCGTCTTGCCATGGATGCCTGATCCACCAGCATTGCAATAAGCGCTTCGATGGCGACTTCTGAATCCTGCGCCCGCACGGCTGTCATCTGCCTATCTTGCGATGCCAACCATACGTGCTGGGCCGCCCGGATTGAGGCAGCGGTGTCGGGCCGAAGGCTGGCGCGGGCTTGGATCTGTTCCTGGTCGAGCAGGACCTGATTCCAGTCGAGCTGCTTGGCGCCGGTTTCAAACGTGGACGATGCTGTCACACGAATGCCGTAATCCCGTTCCAGGGAATGACTGCCGGGGGGTGAAATGGCCATGCGCTGCTCAACTCGGAAAAAGGGTCGAAAGTTGACTGCACTTTACCTGACAAGCCTATTTTGATGAACAGATTTACGTGCTTGGGTTGCAATATCTCTTGCTATCCAAGTGGTGTTTTGTTGGTCGATAACGTGCTTGGCATGATGCCAAGCTAATCATCCAGGTAGATGATGATTACAGGTATTTATTTCTGCACCAAACGGGAGCGCTGCAGCGTCCATTTCAGTGCGAGAAAGATTCAATTTTTGCGATGATCTTTAATGTGGACTGGCTTGCGAATTCTTTTTTTTGATATTCGCAAAAACATTAATGGTCATGCGGAAACGCGCTCAAGTAAGCTGGTGCCGAGGTCGATAAAACGCGCAATCCATCTGTCATTCGCCTAACGGTACCGACATGTTCAATCGCCAAAAAAACAACGAGCTGGCCGCGCTTCGCGCTGAGATTGCCAATCTTCGTCAGGTCAGGGACGGCCTGCACGCCGAGATGATGACGCTGGAGATTTCGCCCGATGGCGTGATTCTGGCCATCAACCACCGCTTTGCCAAAGAGATGCTGTATTCGCCCGAGCAATTGGTCGGGCGATATCTCGATGAGATCGTGCCTGAATATGTGAAGAAGCTGGACTGCTATCGGGATCTGACGTCGGCAATTTCACAGGGCAATCACATCAGTGATTTGTACCGTTTGCTGCGCAGTGACGGCAAGGAAGCATGGTTGCGTGCCATCTGGCAGCCGATTCGTGGGGCTGATGGCAGCGTGACGCAGGTGGAGTGTTTTGCGGTGGATGTGACCGCATCGGTCGAGCTTGCAAAGGAAAACGAAGGGCTGATAAACGCCTTGCTGCGATCGACCGCTGTCATTGAATTCGACCTGCATGGCAACGTGCTTAATGCCAATGACAAGTTTCTGTCTGCCATGGGTTATAGCCTGTCGCAGATTGCTGGCAAGCATCACAAGATTTTCTGCACGCAGGACGAAGTGGAGTCATCGGCCTATGCGAATTTCTGGGCACGGCTCAATCGTGGCGAATTTGTGGTGGACCGCTTCAAGCGGGTCGACGCGCACGGGCGGGTCGTGTGGCTGGAGGCGTCTTACAACCCGGTGATGAACACCCGCAACGAGCTGTACAAGGTGGTGAAGTTTGCGACGATCGTGACCGAGCAGGTCAACCGTGAACTGGCGGTCAACGATGCGGCCGAAATCGCCTACACCACGTCGCAGCAGACCGACGTCAGCGCCAAGCGTGGCGCGCAGGTGGTCAAGGATACGGTCAACGTGATGCACCGCATTGCCGATCGGGTCCAGTCGGCATCTGAAGGGATTGCGGCGCTGGACAAGCAGTCGATGCTGATCAGTTCCATTGTGCAGACCATCAATGGCATTGCGCAGCAGACCAATCTGCTGGCCTTGAACGCGGCGATTGAAGCGGCGCGTGCGGGTGAACAGGGGCGCGGCTTCGCCGTGGTGGCAGACGAGGTACGGCAGCTGGCTGGCAGAACCAGCAAGGCCACTGAAGAAATCGTCAGTGTGGTGCAGCAGAACCAGAGCCTGGCGAAGATCGCGGTGGACAACATGGCCAGCAGCAAGTCGGAAACGCAGCAGGGCCTGGATTTTGCGAATCAGGCTGGCGAGGTCATCGTGGAAATTCAGGATGGCGCGCAGAAGGTGGTGAGCGCGGTGGGACAGTTTGCCAGCCAGTTGAAGTAAGTGGCGGCATGACCCGAATGGCATGACCCAGACGGCATGACAGCATCGGCCGGATAAAAACCAGGCAGCTATCGACCATGCACGTGCAGCCCCCTATTTCAGAGGGCCGCACAACATCATTGCCAGCAGGTATCAGTCGCGGCGATGCACGGGCAGCCCCGGCACATCCAGCGTGGCACGCAGGATGTGACCGTGGGTCGAGTCGGTGACGTACAACGTGCGCCGATCTTCGCCACCGAAAGCCACGTTGGTGGTCGATGCGCCAGCAGGCCCACGCAATACCTCCACGGGCTCGGCGCGCTGGTTCAATACCCATACATAGCCAAGCCCCGGGTTGGCCACCAGCAATCGGCCCTGGGTATCCACCGCCAACCCATCCGGGCCGCTCGGGCCATAGGACGTGAAGAACTGACTGACCTTGGCCACGCTGCCATCGGGCAGCAGGGGCACACGCCAGACGCAGTTGCCACGCGTCACGGCCAGGTAAAGCACCTTTCCATCGGGCGACAAAGCCACGCCGTTGGGGCTGGGGATATTGTTCAGCAACTGGTCAAGCCGACCATCGCGGCCCAGGCGATACAAACGCCCGGTGGGATCGTGCAAACCGGTCTGGCCCTGATCGGTGAAGTACAGATTGCCGGCCGCGTCGAACACCAGGTCGTTCACGCCTTTGAAGCTCTCGCTGTTGCGGCGCGCGAGCAGCGGCGTAGTGCGACCGCTGGCGACGTCCAGCTGCACCAGCCCGTTCTTGTAATCGGTGATCAGCAAGGTGTCGGCATTCAGGAATTTCATGCCGTTCGGTTCGCCGTCGTACTCGGCGACCAGCGTCCAGTCGCCCTGCGGGTCGATGCGAAAGATGCGTCCCCAGGGAATGTCGGTGACGTACAGGTTGCCGGCCTGGTCGAACACCGGGCCTTCAAGAAACGAGTCGGTCGGTGTGCCACCGCGATTGGCATCGGCCCAGACGCTGCGCTGGGGGCGGCGCAGGGCGTCTGGCATGGCGCTGAACAGCGTCAGTTCGCGCACCTGAGGCGCTTGGATCAGGAACATGGCAAGGTCTCGAAAAGAAGAAATCAGTCAGGCAGTTGCGGCAAAGCAGTAAAGCCGTAAAGCCGGGCCGGGTTGTCCACCAGAATACGGTCCATGACCGCTGCATCATCCTTGCACCAGGCTTGCAGCGTATCCACCAAGGCCGCGTCGTCCACGGTACCTACGGCTTCCGTCGTGTGCGGCCAGTCGCTGCCCCAGACCAGTCGTTCGGGTGCTGCCTGCACCAATGCCTGGCCAAGCGGCAAGGTGTCGGCGTACGACGGCCCGCCCACTTGCGAGCGCATGTACGCCCCCGACAGTTTGACCCAGGTGTTGCCCTGGTCCAGCAGGTGGCGCAACACGGCGAACGCATTGGCAACAGGGCCTGCCTGCGGATCGATGCGTGCCAGGTGGTCGATCACCAAGGGTACGGGCAGCTGTTCAAGCACGCCGGCCAATTCCACCACCTGTTCGGCATGCATGAACACTTGAATATGCCAGCCCAGCGGAGCCACCTTGGCCGCCAGCGTGGTCAGCATAGCGGGCGTGGTGATCCCCCAGGACTGCGGTGAGACGAAGTTGACGCGCAGCCCGCACACCCCTTGTGCATCAAGACGGCCAAGTTCATCTGCCGTGACGTCCTGATCCACCACGGCCACGCCGCGTGCGGCATCGCCCAGTTGCGCCAGCGCATCCAGCGTGCAGGCGTTGTCGGTGCCGTAGGTCGATGGCGTGACGACCACCGCCCGCGTGGTTCCCAGCCGCTGCTGCAACTGACGGTAGGCAGTCACCGGCGCGTCTGGCGGCGTGCGTGGCCAGTGGCTGGACGGTGCGAAGCGCGGGTCGAAGATGTGCATGTGGCTGTCGCAGGCCAATGCAGGCAAGCGACGCGTGGGGCGTGCCAGTCCGACCGAGTGCGGGACGGGTTGCGCCACTGCGTGTGTCACTGCTTGCGACCATGAATTGTCAGACCCGTGCTTCGTCATCGTGCTCAGTCCGCTTTGATGTTGCCGGTGCGCACCACGTCGCCCCACTTGGCGCTGTCCTGTTTCAGGAAGGTGGCGAACTCGTCAGCACTGGAACCGATCGGCTGGGCACCGAGTTCGCGCAGGCGCTGCTGCACCTCGGGGTCCTTGATGACATCGACCACTGCCTTTTGCAGCTTGTCGGTGATTTCCTTGGGGGTCTTGGCCGGCACGAAGATGCCGTTCCACTCGCTGGCGTCAAAGCCAGGCACGCCGCTTTCGATCAGCGTGGGCACGTTGGGCATCAGCGGCGACCGTTCGGGCGACGATACTGCCAGGGCGCGCAACTTGTTTGAGGTGATCAAGGAGTTCGATGCCGTCACCGATGCGAACATCATGTCGACCTGACCGCCCATCACGCCGGCGATGGCCGGGCCACCGCTCTTGTACGGCACGTGCACCATGTCCAGCTGAAGCTTCTGGCGCAGCAGTTCGGCGGCCAGTCGCTGCACCGTGCCGCTACCGCCCGACGCGTAGTTGATCTTGCCGGGTTCTGCCTTGGCCTTGGCGGTCAGATCGTTCAAGGTCTTGTAGGGGGCGTCATGATTTACGATCACCAGTTGCGGAATCGTCAGCAGCAGCGACACCGGCTGAAGTGCACTCACGTCGTAGGGCAGGCGCGGGAACAGGTGTGGATTGATCGAGAACGGCGTGGCGTCATACAGCACGGTGTAACCATCGGCGGCTGCGCGTGCAACGCTGCCAGCGCCGATGGTGCCGCTTGCGCCAGGACGGTTGTCGATCACGATGGTGGCGTTGTTGAGCTTGGGGCCAAGCTTCTGCGCCATCAGGCGTGCAACGGCGTCCGCTGCGCCGCCGGGGGCGTAGGGCACCACCATCGTGATCGGGCGATCGGGGTAATCGGCGTGGGCAACCAGCGGAGCCAGGGCAAGGGCGGCCACCAGGGTGCGGCGAACCAGCGAGAAACGGTCAGCGCGGAAGAAGGACATGGATAGATCTCCGTGGAGTGAGGCAAGGGGGCCGGGCCGTACTTGTTGGGTGGCCCCTTGGTCAGCCTTTGTTGGTCTGCATACATCAGCCAGCCCGCTTCACGCCAATCTTGTAGATCGGTTTTCGAAAGGGGGTGGGCGGATGCGTCGGTCTGCTGTCAGTCGGTCTTCAAAATCAGTCAGTCTTCAAATTCAGTTCGCGTGCAATCTGGCTGTAGTTCTGCACTTCGCGTTGCAGTTGTTCGCCGAAAGGCGCACCGCAGACGCTTTGCGATTCCATGCCCAGGCCGCGCAGCTTTTCAACCGTGTTGGGTTCCTTGGCAAAGCCCTGCGCCGTTTCCTGCAATGCGGCAAGAATCGCGGGCGGCGTGTTGGCCGGTGCCAGCAGGCCGTACCACGCGTCGGCGCTATAGCCCTTCACACCGGCTTCTTCAAAGGTCGGCACCTGGGGCAGCAGCGGCGAGCGCTGCGGGGCCGCTACGGCCAGTGCCTGCAGCTTGCCGCTTTGCACCTGCGGCAGCACCGAACCCAGGGTGGCAAAGGAACTGTCGACCTGACCGCCCATGAGGTCGATCACGGCCTGAGCCGCACCCTTGTAGGGAATGTGGTTCATGCGGGTGTCGGTCAGGCGCGTGAACTGCTCGCTGGCGAAATGGCCCGAGCTGCCGCTGCCTGCCGTGGCGTAGGTGCGTTTGCCTGGCTCGGCTTTTACCTGCTGCAGGAAGGCGTCCAGATTGGCCGCCTTCATTGCCGGTCCGACCACCAGCACGGTGGGGCTGATGGCCATGGTGCAGATGGGCGCAAACGACTTCACCGCATCGAACTTCACCCGCGCGCTGTACAGCGCGGGGATCATGGTGTGGTTGGTCGCGCCGACCAGCAGCGTGTATCCGTCAGCCGGTGCGCTGGCCACTGCTTCCGCCGCCAGAATGGTGTTGGCACCGGGTTTGTTTTCCACGATGAAGGACTGGCCCAACTTGCGCGCGGCATAGTCGGCGAAGGCGCGGGCCATGACGTCGGTTGGTCCGCCGGCCGAGAAGCCGACGACGACACGTACAGGCTTGGTCGGATAGGCAGGTGCCTGGGCCTGGGCGGCACCGCCTGCGGTCATCAGCAGGATGGATGCTGACAGCAGGCGCATCGACCCGCGCGCGGAGGATGATCGTCTGGGGGCGTAGGGGGTGTTCATGTCGTCTCCTGAAATTGCGCGGCTGGTCTTCGCCAGCCGCGTCGCTTGCCTGGGTGGATCAGGCCGCAGTGGCTGCAGCACGCTGCGCCAGCACCGTCAGCAGGTTGTTTGCCGCGCCCACGCCCATGTTCACGTAGGCATCGGTGGTCACACCGCCGATGTGCGGGCTGAGGATGATGCGGTCCTGTCCCTGGAACGGGTGGCCCGCCGTCATGGGTTCCACCGCAAAGCTGTCGAGCCCGGCACTGGCCACCTGACCCGATTGCACTGCCGCCAGCAGCGCGGCTTCGTCGATCAGACCGCCGCGTGCGGTGTTGACCACGATCACGCCACGCTTGCACTTGGCCAGCGTGTCGGCATTGATCAGGTTGCGGTTGTCATCGGTCAGCGGGCAATGCAGCGACACGACATCGGACTCGCGCCAGATGGTGTCCAGATCGGCGGGCTGGATATAGGTGGGCAGGTTCTTGGCATATGGGTCGAAGCCCAGCACCCGCATGCCCATGGCGTCGGCCATCTTGGCAAAGCGCTGGCCGATCGCACCCAGGCCCACCAGGCCGACGGTGCGTCCACCCAGTTCCAGGCTTTTGTGCGTGGCCTTGTCCCAGTGGCCGGCGTGCAGGCGTGCGTTCAGCGGCACGACCGACTTGGCGCATGCCAGCAGCAGCGCCAGCGATTGCTCGGCAACGGCGGCGGCGTTGGCGCCAGCGGCTGCCACCACCTCGATGCCGCGCGCCTTGGCCGCGACCTTGTCGATGGTGTCGGTGCCGCTGCCGTGCTTGGAGATCACTTTCAGCGACGGGGCGGCGTCCATCACGGCTGCGCCAACCTTGCCGTAGCGCACGATGATCGCCACCGGGTCGTGTTGTTTGTTCAGTGACACCAGGTCTTCTTCGGTCGGCGTCTTGCCGGCGTAGACCACCTCGAAGTCTTTCAGCAGGGCCAGGGCCTGGGGGGCCAGGTCGGCACCGGTTACCAGAATGGTGCTCACAGCGATTCACCTTCCTTCAGCACGCCCGCAGCGCGCAGGGCGGCCGGCAGCCACTTCGACGCGGTGTCACCGCGTGCGATGGCTTCCAGGCGAGCGGCTTCGTCGGCAACTTTCTTGTCGGCCAGGGCCAGCATGCCCGGGGCTTTTTCGCGTTCGATGACCACCACGCCGTCGGCGTCGCCAACGATCAGGTCACCCGGGTTGACGGTGACGCCGCCAGCGGAAATCGGGTGGTTGATGCGACCGGGCACGTACTTGGTCGGGCCGGCCGGGTTGAAGCCGGCGCTGAACACCGGGAAGCCCAGGTCAAGCAGTTCCAGCTTGTCGCGGATGGCGGCATCGACTACCACGCCGGCCAGGCCCAGCTTCTTGCATGCGCTGAGCATCAGCGTGCCCATCAGCGCAGCGGTCTGGTCGCCCTTGCCGTCGATCACCAGCACGTCGCCGGGTTTGGCCAGCGCGATGGCGGCGTGGATCATCAGGTTGTCGCCAGGACGCACTTCGACGGTGAAGGCGGGACCGGCAAGCGTCAGCTTCGGGTCAACGGCGGTGACGCGGGCATGCATGGTGCCGCGGCGGCCGGCTACGTCGGCCAGGATGGCAGCCTGGAAAGTGCCGGCCTTGGCCACGACGTCTTGTGCGACGCGGTCGAATTCACGGACGATCTCGGGAAGTTGGCTCATGGTGTGTTCACTCTTTGAAAGAAGGATGGATGCGGGAAGGGCGGCAAGCGATGTGGCCTGGTGTCATTCGGCTTTTATGTTTCCCTTGCGGATGACCTCGGCCCACTTGGCCGAATCCGCGCGTTGCAGGCTGCCCAGCTGCTGCGGTGTGCCGCCGACCAAGGTGACGTTCAAGCGGTCGGCCAGCGTGACCACGGCCGGGTCCTTCAACGAGGCATTGATGTCGCGATTCAGGCGTTCTACGACGGCGGCGGGCGTGCCGGCCGGGGCAAACACGGCCTGCCACTGCTCGACCACGAAGTCCTTGAAGCCGGCTTCTTCCATGGTCGGGACTGACGACAAGGACTTGAGGCGGGCGGCTGAAGTCACGGCCAGCGCACGCAGGCGGCCACCCTGGATGTGCGGCAGGGCAGCGGCGACGGGGGCGAACATGAAGTTCACCTGTTCGCCCAAGGTGTCCTGCAGGCCGGGGGTGTCGCCCTTGTAGGGGACGTGAATGGTCTGGATGCCGGTCTGCTGGCGGAACAGTTCACCCTGCATGTGCAGGACGGTGCCGTTGCCACCCGAGGCGTAGGAAAGCTTGCCGGGCTGCGCCTTGGCGGCCGCCACCAGATCGGCAACGGTCTTGAAGGGCTGGTTCGTGCCCACCACCAGCACGTGGGGGATGGTGCCGACGATGATGACCGGCGCGAAGCCTTCGATCGGGTCATAGGGCAGCTTGCCCATCAGGTGCGGAGCGATGGCCTGCGGGCCGATGGAGGTACCCAGCAGCGTGTAGCCGTCGGGTGCCGATCGGGCCACGCTGGCGGCACCGATGGTGCCGGTGGCACCCGCGCGGTTGTCCACGATGACGGTGTTGTTCAACACAGTGCCAAGGTGCTGCGCGATGGCACGTCCCAGCACGTCGGTGCTGCCACCCGGCGGGTAGGGCACCACCCAGGTGATGTTGCGTCCGGCGGGCCAGGTGCTCTGGGCCCACGCACCGGTTGCGGTCGATGCGGCGAGGGCAGCCGCGCCGATCAACAACTGCCTGCGCGACAGCAATGCGGGAAATCTCGTTTGCATGGTCCTGACCTCTCAGTGAGATGACGGCTCGGCCGGCGCAAAGCCGTACAGGGCCTGGGGGTTGTCCACCAGCACGCGATGCAGGGTGGCGGTGTTGCCGGTGCCGGTGCTGCGAATCCATTCGGCAAGGCAGTCGACTTGGCGGGCGTCGTCGGGCATGGGCTGCGCGCCGGCCGAGGCGGTGGCATGGGGCCAGTCACTGCCCCAGAGCACCCGGTCGGGCGCAGCGGCGAGATAACTGGAGGCAAGGGGATGCAGCGCGAGGTCGTCGGTGGTGTGGATCGGGCTGACGAGATAGCCGCCAGACAACTTGATCCAGGCCCGGCCTTCGGCAAGCAGGTCCAGCAGCAATGCATGGGCGGGGTGGGTACCGACCTGTGCGGGGGCGATGCGGCCAAAGTGGTCGAACACCAGCGGCACCGGCAGGCGGCGCAACACCGCGCTTGCGCCAGCAAGCAGATCGGGTGCCATCAGCAGTTGCAGATGCCAACCCAGGTCGGCAATGCGGTGCGCCAGGGGTTGCAGTGCGTCGATCGAGCCAGTCACGCCCAGCGACAGGTTCAGGCGCACGCCACGCACGCCCAGGTCGTCCAGACCTTGCAGTTCGGCGTCGCTTTCGCTGCCGTCGATGACGGCTACGCCGCGTGCCTGCGCGCCCAGCGCAGCCAGGCCGTCGAGCATGCAGCGGTTGTCGGTACCGTAGGTGGAGGGCGTGACCAGCACGGCGCGTGTGGTGCCGATGCGTGCCTGCAAGCGCTGATAGTCGGCAATGGACGCGTCGGGTGGCGACAGTCGCGCGCCGACCGCAGTCGGATATCGCTTGTCGTAAACATGGATATGGCAGTCGCAGGCATCTGCGGGCAAGGCCGCAAGGGGGCGATGCGTGCCGGCCGAAAAGGGCACGGCGTCGGGTGTGAGATCGGGTCTGGCGGCGGGCGCTACGTTTGCCGAGGGCGCACGAGGCCGCACTCCGTGAAGGGGTGGCATGTCTGTCTTCTCCAAGTAGTCCGCTGTGCCGCAGACTTGTGGAGGACTTTAAATATGCGTTTCATTAAGTACAATGGTGTTTCGACAGACGAAACCAGGACCGATATGCGAAACAGCAAACCCTGGCGTTCCGCCACCGCTGAGCACACGCCGCCAGACGAAGACCCAAGCACCGGGCAGGTGGTTGCGGTCACGCGTGCCATCCGCCTGCTGGAGTCGTTTGCGCTTGGCGAGTCGCAGCTGTCCCTGGCTGAACTCAGCCGGCGGTGCGGCCTGCACAAGACCACGGTGCTGCGCATTGCACGCACGCTGGCAATGTCCGGGTACATGGTGCCCAGCGACGACGGCGGCTGGCGGCTGGGGCCGGCCGCAGGCTGGCTGGGTGCGCGTTACCAGTCCGGTTTCGACGTGCAGGATGTGGTCGAACCCATGCTGCGCAAACTGTCGGAAGTGACGGGCGAAAGCGCGGCCTTCTATGTGCGCGAGGGCGAGTTCAGGACGTGCCTGGTGCGCGTCGAAGGCGTGCAACCACTTCGGCACCACGTCCGCATGGGCGAGGCCTTGCCGCTGGACAAGGGGTCGCCGGGCCGCGTGATTCTGGCGTTCTCGGGCCAGCGCGGCGAGGTCTACGAGCGCATCCGCCAGCGTGGCTATTGCATGTCGATCGGTGAGCGTGAGCGGGGCGTGGCGACGGTGTCTGCGCCGGTGTTCGGTGCCAGCTGGAAACTGCTTGGATCGGTCTGCATTTCAGGCCCCGAATCGCGCCTGACCGAGGAAGTGCTGGAAGGCCATGCCAAGTCGGTCATCGATGCCGCGAACCGTCTTTCCTATGCCCTGGCGGGGGCAGCAGTGCCTGCCACACCCAAAGTCGTCTCGACCTGGTATCCCAGCTGATGGCCTGGTGGCCGATCGGCAAGACGTGCGCCACATCCTGGCAGTGACCCGCGCTTGCCGATGCCACCTGTGGGTATGCTGCGTGTGGTGCTCCTGCCTCTGCCCGTGCCGCCGCTGAACTGTCCGGGATGACTATGCCTTCTGCTTCTGCCTTGCATGCCGACATGCCCTTGTCGAACATCCGCGTGCTTGATCTGACCCGCATCATTTCCGGTCCGTTCTGCTCTGCGCTGCTGGCCGACATGGGGGCCGAGGTCATCAAGGTGGAACCGCGCGAAACCGGTGATCCGGTGCGCATGCAGGGTGAGTTGAAAGAAGGGCTGAGCTGGTACTTCGCCAACTACAACCGCAACAAGAAATCGATCACGCTCGACCTGTACAGCCAGGCTGGCAAGGACGTGCTGGCGCGGCTGATTCCAACGTGCGATGTGGTGATCGAAAACTTCCGTCCCGACATCATGGAAAAGATGGGCTTCGGACCGGAACGGCTGAAGCAACTCAAGCCCGATATCGTCCATTGCAGCATCAACGGGTTTGGCACCAGCGGCCCGTACCGTGATCGGCCTGCATTCGATTTCATCGCGCAGGCCATGAGCGGATTCATGAGCTTGAACGGTGAAGCAGACGGCCCGCCCTTGCGCGCGGGACCGCCGATCAGTGACCTGACGGCTGGTCTGTATGGGGCGCTGGCGGTCACCACCGCCTTGCTGCGGCGTGAACGCACGGGCGAAGGGGACAGCGTCAGTGTCAGCCTGTTGAACAGCATGGTGAGCCTGCTGAGCTTCCAGGCTGTGAATTACTTTGCCAGCGGCAAGCTGCCACCACGCACCGGCAACGACCACGGCATTGCATCGCCTTACGGTATGTTCCGCACGCGTGACGGGCAAGTGGCGATTGCGCCCAGCAACGACACCTTCTACTTCAAGGTGCTGGATGCGCTGGATTTGCAGCACCTGAAAGAGCACCCCGACTTTGCCACCAACGCCCTGCGTTTTCGCAATCGCGAGGCGATCAAGATTTTGCTGGAAGCGCGCACGCTGCAAGAGACCAGCGAATACTGGATCGAGCGGCTGAACCGCTGGGGCGTGCCTTGTGGCAGTGTGCTGTCGCTGGATCAGGTGTTCGACGATCCGCAGGTGCAAGATCAGGAGATGGCCATCGATGTGCCGCACCCAGGGCATGGCACGATCAGAATGCTGGGTTTCCCGATCAAGTTTGCGCAGGCCCCGTGTGCCATTCAACGCCCCGCGCCTGAATTGGGCGGGCACACCGACGAGGTGTTGAGCGCGGTGGGATATTCGGCCGACGAGATTGCGCACATGCGCGATGCAGGCACGATCTAGCGATTGCGCGGTGAGGGCCGATCCCGACTGCATGGGGGTGTTGGGTCCCTTGGGTTGTTTGCGTTGTCGGATGGGATACTGTTAATTGCGTCTGTCGGCGATGCTGCGCCGGTATCTGAGCGCCGCATCCGTAGAATGCGCATTCCGTTTTCCATCGGTTTTCCATGTCCCGTTTCAGCTTGTCTCGCCGTGGTTTCCTGCATCTGGCCGGGGGTATTGCACCGTTTGCAATCTGGCCCGGGGCCATGCTGTCTGCAACGGCCGCGCCGGTTACTGCTTCAAGCTCCCTGCCTCCCAACGTGTGCCGCATCAATGCCTTGCTGCCCGCGCTGCAAGACATCGCTGCGCGGGCCAACGGTGACTTGGGGGTAAGCGTCATCGATCTGGTCGGTGGTGCCAGTTGTGCGGTACGCGCAGACGATTCCTTTCCGCTGCACAGCATGGTGAAGCTGGTGGTGGCGGCCTCGGTGGCATATCGCATCGAGCAAGGGGCGTTTGGCTTGCAGACGCTGGTGGCGCTGTCGCAAGCCACGCGCCCAGGCGGCGTGGGGCCGCTGGATGTGGCCCTGCGCGAGCAAGGAGACCAGACGGCCAGCGTGGAACGTCTGCTGGAAGCGATCCTGCTGTATAGCGACAATGCCGCCTGTGATGGCCTGATGGCATTGGTGGGCGGGCCATCGGTCATCAATGCCGATCTGCGCCGCTGGTCGGTCGCAGACATGCGGGTGGACCGCACGATGCGGGAACTGTACGCCCCCTTCAATGCTGCCCAGACCGAGGCCGAATCGCGTCTTCACTACGAGGCCTGGCTGGCCGACCCGCGTGATCGCACGACGCCCACCGCCTACGCAGACTTCGCCCGTCGGCTGGCGGGTGGCAGCCTGCTGGGTGCGCAGGCCACAAGCATCGTGATGAACGGCTGGCAGCGCAGTACCTTGACGCCGAATCGCATCACGGCTGGCCTGGGTGCGGGCTGGTCGGTGGCCTCGCGTTCGGGCACCGGGCCGACGGTGGCCGGGCGCACGACCTCGACCAATCATGCTGTGTTGGCAACGTCGCCAGCCGGCCGCCCCGTCCTGGTGGCGGCGTTCTTGCGCAACGCTGCGGGCGCGGATGCCGAGCGTGCGATGGTGCTGGCTGATGTGGGCCGTGCGGTTGCCACGGCATGCAGCACGGTCTGAATTTCCATCGCTGATTTCCATCCCCACCAAGAGAATCAACCATGTTCTGGAACGCGGTAAACGAAGGCCTGGCGACGTTCGCGCACTGGGAAACCTGGGTCTGCATCGTGCTGTGGCTGGTGGTGACAGGTCTTCCGCGCTTGATGGTCTTGCGTGCCGTGGCAGGCCCCGAGGAATCGCGGAGCATCGGCGGCATCTACTTGATGCTGACGCCGTTTATCCAGGCGGCCGCCATGAGTGTGTTGATCCTGACCTTGTCGCCGCTGATATTTGGCTTGGGCGATCAGGCCGCATGGCGTTTCCCGTGGAGCATGCTGGTAGATGCACCGGGGCCGACATTCAAGATGATCGTGGCGGTGTTCGTCGCCTGGATACTGAGCCGATTCACGCCGTATCTGAGCCGGATTGCTGCCTACCGAACCTGCTTTGTCGGCATTGCTGCATTGGTCTTTTCCATTCGTCTGGTCAATACCTCGAACGCCGTGCCGGTGCTGGACCGGGTCGCGCTCTGGCCTGGTTATGCCTACGCGTTGGGCGGGCTGGCCATTGGGGCATTGGTGGTGTTGTGTACCAACCGCCTGTCGGCGCGGCTGGGTGCACGTGCCGAATCGGAACCGGGCGTGCCGCGTGGCACGGCGCTGTTCGGGATCGAGGGCGTATTGGGGCTGGTGCCGGTGTTCATCTACGGCGCGTGGCTGGGCGAGCAGATGTGAATGGCGCTTGAGCGCCAGGACCCTTGGTGCGGTCCACGAAACTGTGAGTGAGGGGGTTCTCGCTTACAGTCACGCGGACCGTCCACTGGCCTTGCGTCAACTTGGTAATACGGTGTTGGCGGGTGGTATAGCTGGGTGTTATCAGCTCATTGTCACCGCAGCCTGATCGCGCGCAACCGTGGCGGTGCGCACCCGGGCGATCACGTCGGTCGGTGCCTTGCCATCCACCAGACGATTGACCTGTTTGAAGTCGCAGACCAGCTTGTCGGCGGTCAGCGTCACGACAGCGTAGCCTTGCGCGTCGGTATTCAGGTGTTTCATCCACGGATTGTTGTTCAGACCGGACAGTTGTTGCGCCAGACCGAACAGCGTCACACTGAAATCGGGTGTGGCTTTCAGGCCAGCCAGCACCGTGTTGGTGGTGGCATCCAGCTGCGCGGCGGGCACGCCCTTGATGCTCAATTCACCACGCAGACGCACACGCAGTTGTTCGGCCAGTTCATCGACCGAGGCCAGCGTCTTGCCCATCGTGAAATCAAGCAGGTTGATGCGCAGGCTGAGCGTGCCCAGGCCGCCTGGCAGCGGAATGGACAAGGTCTGGAACACCAGGGTGCCAAGCGCTGACGACAGTTCGCCCACGGCACTTGCCAGGTAGGAATAGAACGAGTCGGAGCTGATGCCGGCGGTGACCAGATCGACCATCACTGGCGTGCCGCCACCGGTGGCCTTGAAGTCGTCGTTCACGGTGCCGGCGAAGAACGAATGGATGTCACCGGTGAGCGCGACCACGTTGCGCACGTTGTTGCTTTTCAGCGTGGCCATCAGTGCGCGGCGCTCTGCATCGTAGCCGTCCCACTGGTCGGCGTTGAGCAGGAACTTGGCAAAGAAGGGCGTAAGCGCGGCCTGCATGCCGGACGCCACCACGAAGCTCGATGCACCTTGCTTGGCGATGATGTCGGGCTTGATGAAACCGAATGCGATCTGTTGTGCGGCAGCAGCGGCTTGTGCCGTGGCACCGGTCGCTGCCTTGGCCGCCGTGTAGGCTGCGGCGGCGAGTGCGGCCTGGCTGGCGCTCAAACCGGCAGACGTGCCTGCGGTGACCAGATTGCCGCCCGTTGCGTCGGCTGTTGCCACTGCGGTTGCAGCTGCCCCGCCAATCGCCTGGGTGGCACCCGACGTGACCGCTGCGACGATGACCGATGCTGCTGGCACATTGCCGCCCGTCGCTGCGCTGGCGGTACCGATGTTGGTGGCCACCGTGGTGATTGAATTGAGCGCCAGCAAGGTGCCAACGGCAGTGGTGCCGTCCAGGCCCATGCGCATCAACGAGACTTCATTGCCCCACAGTTTCCACGTGGCGGGCGAGGCTTGCATGGTGCGTTGCCACCATTGGCGTTGCGTGTTGCCCAGCATGCTGACGCGGGTCAACGGGTCTACCCCTGCGGCCGTGGCCGCCGCAATACGCTGGGCTTCCGCGCCGTACAAGGTGGCTTCCGGCACCATGTAGCGCGAGCCCACGGAACCCAGCTGTGTGCCGGTGGCGGGGTTGGTGGCGGCCTCGGGCACCATGTGATCCGAGCGATACAGGCGTTCGTCGGTCATCACCAGGTGGGCGAGCGTACCGAAGCGCAATTCGCGGTAGATGCGGATGTTGTCGATGCCGCTGGCAGTTTCATCAAAGCTGATATCGGCCGGCATGAATTCGAACCAGGCCTGGCTTGCGCTGCGGCGGCGTTGCGGCTGGCGGGTATTGTCGCCACCGGTGGTCGCGCTGAAGCTGCCGTTGTCGTAGGTCTCGGCGTCTTGCCAGGCGTCGTCGGTGAACTCGTGGTCGTCCCAGGTGGCGATGAACGCAAAGCGTTCGTGCACGGCCTGCAGGCGGCTGTCGCTGCGGTACATCTTGTACAGGTAGCGATAGTCGGCCAGGGTGCTGGCGTACTTCGCGCCCGATGTGCCTTGCTTGAATACGCCGTCGGGCAACACGAGGGTGGTGTGGCGGGCTTCGACCTGGCCGGTCTGGAAGGCTTCGCCAACCGTCTCGTAGATGTAGTCGCCCAGGTGCACCACGAAGTCCAGTGCTTCGTTGGCGGCCATGTATTCGTAGGCAGCCCAGTGGTTGATGCTCCAATCCTGACAGGACGCAAACGCAAAGCGCAGTTGCGACACGGCCGCGTCGGTTGCCGGTGCCGTCTTGAAACGGCCGACCTTCGAGCGCGCATCGCCTGCGACGAATTGGTAGAAGTAGGTCTTGCCGCTTTCCAGGCCCGACACCTTGTGGCGAATGGTGTGATCGTAGCGGGCAAATACCGGGATGGTGGCGTCGACAGCCAGGGTGCCGTTCAAGGCGGTGTTGCTGCCCAGCAGGCTGGCGTTGTCGGTGGCGGTCACGCGCAGCTTGATGCTGAAGTCCTTGCCGGCTGCATCGCTGCGAACATCGTCGGCGGTGCTGGGCACCACGCGTGTCCACAACAGAATGCCGCCGCTGCTTGGGTCACCCGAGGCCACGCTTTGCGGGAATTTCCAGTTGGCACCGGTAGCCAGCGGGTTGCTTTCCGGCGGCGCGATGGGCGTGTCGTCATCACCACCTCCGCAGCCTGCCAGGCCAAGCGTGGCGACGGACGCGGTGAGAAAACCACCGACCTTGAGAAATTTACGACGATCCATGGCGGACTCCGGGTGACGACGGGCCGGCATGGGATGGATTCGCGCCTGCCCGGTTTGTTGGGTGGCGCAAGCGTAGAGACGGGGTATGTAACTATCGTGACAGGCTGCGTGTTATGCGCCTGCGGCCATCGCGGTGCTCAGCCTGACTGCGATAAGCTCGATCACCTTTTCCGGGAGATCGCGCGTGGGCAAACAGTTGGCTGAGCGGGTGGGTGCAGGGGCGCTGGATAAAGTCGCCAACGCCGCGCGAGTGCGATGGGTCAGTGCGGCGGCGTTGTTGGCCTGTGTCTCTGTCGGTATCGGCGTCGCACACGCTGACCCAAGTGTGGTGAAGTCCGCGCCTGCCGATGCTGCCTTCTTTGCATCCGCGTCCTTCAAACCGCCTGCCGGATTGGTCGAGGCACGTCAGGTGCTGGACATCAGTGGTCGCCATATTCTGACGCTGACCCGCATCGAAGGACCATCGCGCGAAATGCCTGACCCCAAGCGCAATGAACGCTTTGACCTGCTGGTGACGTATTACGAAGAGACGCCCACCGGTTGGCAGCCGGCATGGACCATCAAGGACGGGGTCGATTGTCCTGGTCTGGACGGGGCTGCGCAGTTTCTGAGCAAGGGCGTGACGGTGACCGACCTGGATCGCAACGGGATGGCCGAGGTGACCGTGCCTTATGCGACCTTCTGCGGCGGCGGTGTCGATCCGGCTGTGCTGAAGGTCATCTTGCGACAAGGCGAGACCAAGCTGGCGCTGCGTGGCGAGACTGAACTCCAGTTCCCGGGCCAGCCATCGATGGGGGGCAAGAACACGCCCGACAAGGCCTTGCTGCTGCCCGAGAACGCGGTGTTCAAACGGCATCTGGACAAGGTCTGGCAGCAGGTGAAAGTGGTGGAGCTGTGGTGAGCGGTCAGGCTGCCTTCAACGCTTCCTGCAAAGCCACCGCCATCCACAACACCACGCCCGACACTGGCGTGACCAGCATCACGCCCAGCGGCAGCCAGGCACCTTGTTGCCATGCGCGCCACGCGCCGTAGCCGGCGCTGCCCAGAACCAGGGCCAGCACCACGCCGGCGATCGGTTCATGGCCGCGATCCATCAGTTCGGCAAACACTGCGCCGCCGATCACCAGCGCGATGCCGGCAGCCACCCAGCGCATATTGATCGTTTTCATCGTTGCTTGCCCTGATCCTTTCCACCCCGAGACGCGCCGTCTCCATAACTGTCATCGAAGCACTGCAGCAAGGCCTGCACACGCGCGGTTCGCCCTTTGCGGGTCGGCACCAGCAAGGTGACCGGGGCGCTGTCGAACTGCCAGTCTGCCAGCACCCGCACCAGGGTGCCGCGCGCGACGGATTCAGCCACGTCCCACTCCGATCGCAACACCAGGCCCAGCCCCTGTTCCGCCCATTGCCGGGCGACGCTGCCGTCGTTGGTGGTGAAGGCGGGCGCGATGCGAACGGTCTCGCGTGTGGGGCTGCGGCGGGTGCTGTCCTCAGTCATACGCCGCAGGTGCCAGAGTGTTGCGTCTTCTTCGTTTTCGCGGATGCAGATGCAGCGATGGGCCAGCAGCTCGCGCGGTTCAAGCGGGGTGCCGGCGGCGCGCAGATACGCCGGACTGGCGCATAGCCAGCGCGCGTTCGGTGCCAGGGTGCGTGCAATCCAGGACGAGTCCCGCACGGTGCCGATATGGATCACGGCGTCGCTGTCGTGCCTGTCCGGCCAGGGCGTTTCGCGCAGATCCAATTGCAGTTGCAGGCCAGGATGCAGGCTGGCGAAGCGCGCCAGCAAGGGGGCGATGTGCTGGCGGCCGTAACCGAAGGGGGCAGAGATGCGCAGGGTGCCGCTTAGCTGGCGGTCTTCGCGCTGGAAGGATTCAGGCAGTGCTTCCAGCTGCGCCAGCAGTGCGGCAGCTTCTTGCGCGAAACGTTCGCCTTCGGGCGTCAGGCTGAGCCTGCGGGCGCTGCGATTGGCCAGCGCCAGCCCAAGCGTGGTTTCCAGTTTGCGCAGCCGCATCGACAGCGCAGGCGGTGTGACATTGAGCGCGCGTGCCGCTGCGCTCAGTGACGGTGCCTGTGCCAACGCGGCAGCAAGCTGAAGGTCTTCCAGTCGGATCATTCAGCGCAGCTTAACGATTGATGTTGTTGCATTGAAGCACAGCTGCATCGGCAGGCACTACAGTGAAACGCTGAACTCAAGAGGCCATCCATGACCACGCTCGCCACGCTTTCCACCCCCGTTGCCCTTATCGACCTGCCGCGCATGCAGCACAACATCCAGCGCATGCAGCAGCGCATGGACAGCCTGGGCGTGCGTTTTCGGCCGCATGTGAAGACCAGCAAGTCCACCCCGGTGATCCGTGCGCAGATCGAAGCAGGTGCGCGCGGCATCACGGTGTCCACGCTGAAAGAAGCCGAGCAGTGTTTCGCCGATGGCATCACCGATATTCTGTACGCCGTGGGCATGGCGGCACATCGTTTGCCGCAGGCGCTGGCGCTGCGCAAGCAGGGCTGCGATCTGAAGATCATCACCGACAGCGTGGCCTCGGCCACTGCGATTGCCGACTTCGGCCGCGCGCACGGTGAAGTTTTCGAGGTCTGGATCGAGATCGACACCGACGATCATCGCTCGGGCATCAAGCCGACCGAAGCCGCGTTACTGGATGTGGGCCGTGCCTTGCATGACGGTGGCATGCGATTGGGCGGCGTGATTACCCACGCCGGTTCCAGCTATGACCTGAACACACCCGAGGCCTTGGCTGCGATGGCCGAGCAGGAGCGTGCCGGTTGCGTGCACGCCGCCGAGCGTCTGCGTGCGGCGGGTTTGCCCTGCGACGTGGTCAGTGTGGGATCTACCCCAACCGCCCTGGAAGCCCGCGATCTGGCGGGCGTGACCGAAGTGCGTGCCGGCGTGTATGTGTTCTTCGACCTGGTGATGCACGGCGTCGGCGTGTGCAGCAAAGACGAGATCGCGCTGAGTGTATTGACCACCGTGATCGGTCACCAGGCCGACAAGGGCTGGGCGATTGTGGATGCCGGCTGGATGGCGATGAGCCGCGACCGTGGCACCCAGAAACAGGCGCAGGATTACGGCTACGGGCAGGTGTGTACGGCCAATGGCACGGTGCTGCCGGGCTATGTGATCAGCGCTGCCAACCAGGAGCACGGCACCGTGTCCTTCCAGGGGGCTGCGGACACCGACATCGTTGCTCGTTTTCCCTTGGGTACGCAACTGCGCATTCTGCCCAATCATGCGTGCGCGACGGGGGCGCAGTTCCCGGAATATCAGGCCGTGTCGGCCGATGGCGAGGTGGCAAGCTGGAGCCGTCTGCACGGTTGGTAAGCACTGTCTGAGCAGCCGAGGCGGACGGCTGGCGAGCTTGTCACGCCGTCCGGGAATGGGCCAGTAATGGGCGAGTAATGGACCAGCAAAGGACCAGCAAAGGACCAGCAAAGGACCAGCAAAGGACCAGCAATGGGCCAATTCTTGCGTCCATATGCTTGAGCTGTATCCGCCCGGCTGCATGTTTAAGATTTCTCACGCATTAGGGATTTTTTCCGTCGCTGATTCGGGTAGCGTTAGCTCAACAGAGCGCAGTCTCTTGGGGAGCAAGCATGACAATCGAACAATCAGGCGGTAACCCGCATGCCGTGGTGATGACTTACGCGGCCCGTCCTCATGAGCCCAGCCACGAACGCGTGGTCCATGCCGAGCTGGCTCGACGTCTGGCCATGCTGCTGGGCATGGGTTTCGCTGGTCAGTACGACGCCTCTGCCAACTTCGGTCGCCGTGTCTACCTGGTGCCGAGTGCCACGCTGGTGGGCACCGGCATGGCCCATATGCTGGGCATCAGCGATCAGAACGATTTGTTCGGCGGCGTGGTGCCTATGCCCTACGTGGCCACCAAGGCGATCACGCACCCGCTGATCAGCCCCGAAGCACATGCGCCCAAAGGCTGGTCAGGCGAGTTCGCCACCCGCGTGCGGGCGGCCGTGTTGCCGGGGTTCTCGGCCTTCTCGCGTGACGATGCCAAGCTGGCCGGACGCCAGCTGCTGGGCAAGGGACCGGTTCGGATCAAGCTGGCCAGCGCCAGTGCCGGCCGGGCGCAGACCGTGGTCGATGATGTCGCGGCATTGGACGCCATGCTCGATGGTCTGGCGGACGACGAGCTGGCGGTCGGCGGCGTGGTGCTGGAACAGAACCTGGAAGATGTCACGACATACAGCGTCGGGCAGGTCCATGTGGGCGATCTGACCGCCACCTATACCGGCACGCAGCGGCTCACTCAAGACAACGACGGTGAAACGGTTTACGGCGGATCGGACCTGATCGTCGTGCGGGGTGGTTTTGGTGCCTTGATGGCCTTGGACCTGCCACCCGGCGTGCGTCATGCGGTGGCGCAGGCACAGGTCTACGACGCGGCGGCCAACACGTGTTACCCGGGGTTCTTCGCATCGCGCCGCAACTACGACACGGTGGAAGGCAAGGACTACGAAGGCAAGTTGCGCAGCGGCGTGCTGGAGCAGTCGTGGCGCATTGGCGGTGCCAGCCCGGCCGAAGTGGCGGCGCTGGAAGCCTTCCATTCCACCCCCGGCCTGCGGGCGGTGCGTTCGTCGTGCGTGGAAGTATTCGGTGAGCACCGCGTGCCGCCCCCGGGTGCCACCGTGCTGTTCCGTGCGCACGATGCAGACGTCGGCTTCATCACCAAATACGTGGAAGTGAAGGCTTATGGCAACACGGAGTGAAGGGCTGGATATTGCGGTCAATGGCGAGCAGATCGCCGGCACCTTCCTGGCACCGGGCACCAAGATGCCGGGTGTGCTGTTCGTCCACGGTTGGGGCGGCAGCCAGCAAAGTGACTTGGTGCGCGCCAAAGGCGTGTCTGGCCTGGGTTGCGTGTGTCTGACCTTCGATCTGCGCGGCCACGAGCGCACGCGCACGCAGCGCCAGACGGTGTCGCGTGACGAGAATTTCCAGGATGTGCTGGCGGCCTACGACCGGCTGGCGGCGCATCCGTCCATCGATCCCTCGGCGATTGCAGTGGTGGGCAGCAGTTATGGCGGATATCTGTCTGCGATTCTGACCACCTTGCGACCCGTGAAGTGGCTGGCGCTGCACGTGCCGGCGCTATACCGGGATTCACATTGGCACACGCCGAAGCGGCAACTGGATCGCGACGATATTGCGATGTATCGGCGGTCTGTCGTGGCCCCGGCGGATAACCGCGCCTTGGCCGCGTGTGCGGAGTTCGAGGGCGATGTGCTGATTGTCGAGTCCGAGCACGATGACTACATTCCGCATCAGACCATCATGAATTACCGGGCGGCCTTCGTGAAGTCGCATTCGCTCACGCACCGGATTCTGGATGGGGCCGACCACGCGCTGACCGGTGAGCTGAGCCAGCGCGCGTACAACTCCATCTTGTTGAACTGGACCACCGAGATGGTGATCGGCTCGCGCCTGGGCAGCACCATCCACGCGGAGCTGTCGCGTTCCAATGCGGTAAGCGGGGCGGGTGGGGGCACGTGACCGGGGCTGGCGATCATTGCATCTGCTGATCGCACATCACCTGATCACGTATCGCCCGATTACTGTACGCCCTGACCCGCCGCCCGATCACCACGCCGCAACACCCGGCCCGCATGGGCATTCACCACCTGTCCGGCCTGGCAGGCGAGGGTGCCGTTGACGAACACGGCATCGATACCGGCGCTCAGCTGCGTCGGGTCCTCAAAAGTGGCGCGGTCGGCCACCGTGGCGGCATCGAACACCACCAGGTCGGCGGCGTGGCCGGCTTGCAGCAGTCCCCGATTGTGCAGGCCGAAGCGGCGTGCGGTCAGCCCGGTCATCTTGTGCACGGCAGTTTCCAACGAGAACAAACGGCGTTCACGTGCGTAGTGGCCCAGCACGCGCGGGAAAGTGCCCCACAGGCGTGGATGAGGCACCTTGTCATGCGCCAGGCCGTCCGAACCGACCATGGTCAAGGGGTGAGCCAGAATGCGGCTGACATCATCTTCGTCCATCGCGAAGTAGATGGCTCCGGCCGGGGACAACTGCGCGACCAGTGCTTCGGGTGCAACGCCACGCTCTTTGGCCAGATCGAACAAGGACCGGCCTGCGGCGCTGGGATCGGCCTCGGACCAGGTGACCAGCACCTGCGAAGACTGCCCCACACGCGACGCAATCAACATGGTTGATGACGCATGGTACGGATAGCAGTCCATGCACAAGGACTGCTGTGCGGCCGCTTGTTCGACCATGTTCAGCGTGTCGATCGAGCGACCGTGATTGCGTTTGCCGATCAGCTTGTGATGCGACAGTACAGTTTCCACCTCCAGGCTGCGTCCGATCAGAAAACCTTCGCGCAGTGCGTCGTCGATGGCGTCACCTTCATCACGCAGATGCATCGCGACAATGCCGCGATGCTGCGTCAACGGTCTGCCCACGGCAATCACTTCGTCGGTGCTGGCGGCTTGCGCCGGCGGGTAGTACAGGCCGGTCGACATGCCCAGCGCACCAGCATCCAGGGCCGCATCCAGATCGGCCGCCATGCGTGCACATTCTTCAGCCGTGGCATCGCGGCCCAGGTCGGCCACGTGGCGCACACGCAGGGTGGAATGACCGACCAGACACGCGGCGTTGACGGCGGGGCCGTAGGCATCGAGTGCATCCAGATAGTCGCTGAAGCGGTCGAAATGCCAGTCGTCGCGGCCCAGCAGGTCAAGCGGTGCGGGCGGTGCTACGCCGTCCAGGCGCAAGGGTGCGAGGCTTACGCCGCAGTTGCCGGTGATCACGGTGGTCACGCCCTGGCTCAGCTTGGGGTGTGGGCCTGGCGCAGTCTGCAACAACAGGCGGTCGTCGTGGGTGTGGGCGTCGATGAAACCCGGTGCAACGATGCGGCCGCTGGCGTCGTGGCGCTGGTGGGCGGGTGCGTCGTACAGGTCGCCGATGGCAACGATCACGCCATCAACAATGCCGACATCTGCACGCACGCGCGGGCCGCCGCTGCCGTCGATGACGGTGCCGCCTTCAATGATGAGGTCCATGGGGTGATCAGGCTTCAATCGATCTTCGCGCCCGAACGTTTGACCATCTCGGCCCATATCGGTGTCTCCTTTGTCGCCAGTTCGGAAAGTCGGCTTGGCGGGCCGATCAGCACTTCGAACCCCAGGCTTTCGTAGCGCTTGCTGACCGCCGGGGTTTGCAGCTGGGTGTTGATGGCATCGTTGATCTGTGCGACCAGCGTAGCAGGGGTGCCGGGCGGTGCCACCACACCGCCCCAGGCTACAGTTTCATATCCTGGCACACCGGCCTCGGCAATGGTGGGAATGTCCGGGAACAGCGGATTGCGGGCCGCCCCCGACACGCCCAGCACGCGGACGCGGTCACCCTTGATGTGCGGGGCAACTGAACTCAGGTTATCGAACATCAAGTCCAGCTGACCGCCCATCAAGTCCTGAATGGCCTGCGCGCTGCCGCGATAGGGCACATGCACCATTTCTGTCTTGGTCAGGCTTTTGAACAGCTCGCCGCCCAGGTGTCCGGTGGTGCCGTTGCCCGCCGATCCGATGGTCAAGGTGCCGGGCTTGGCCTTGGCCAATGCGATCAATTCCATCACGTTGCTGGCGGGCAGGTCTTTGCGCACCACCAGCGCGTTCTGCACAAAGCCCAGCAGCGACACTGGCACCAGCACGTCCGGGTCGTAAGGCAGCTTCGAGAACAGCGCGCGATTGATGGACAGCGTGCCCACGTTGGCGTAACCCAGCGTGTAGCCATCGGGTGCGGCCCGGCTGATGTCGCTCATGCCGATGTTGCCGCTTGCCCCGGGTTTGTTGTCGATGATCACTGCCTGCCCCATGGCTCGGCCCAAGGCTTCGCCCAGGATTCGACAGATGGCATCGGGCGATCCGCCCGGTGCCGAGGGCACCACCAGGCGGATGGGACGATCCGGGTAGGCCGCCGCCCGGGCAAGGCTGGGCAGCGCCAGCGCGGCGGTGGACGCGGCCGCGATCTGCAAGAACCGACGACGGTTCACAGGGTGGCTGAGGCGAGAAGTCATGAAGGAAGTCATGCGGCACGCTCCGGTCAGGATTGGAAAGGCGTTGAAGCAGCTCGCATGGTGGGGGCTTGTCACGGACGGGACAAACCATAAAAATTGGCAGTGCCATGCAGTTTCTGCATGCACCATTTGCTGTCATTCAATATTGACGCAGTAATTTACGCACCATCCATGTGCAGACTGCATGGATGCGTGTGGCACCCCTTCCCGGAATCCTTGCATGTCCCGTGCCCCATCCACCACTTCATTGCTGTGCCTGGAAGCCAGTGCGCGGCTGGGGTCGTTCACCGCCGCGGCTGACGAATTGCACATGAGCCAGGGGGCCGTCAGCCGCCAGATCCAGACGCTGGAACAGCGATTGGACGTACCGCTTTTCACCCGGCGACGTGAATCGCTGGTGCTGACCGATGCCGGCCGTTATTACCTGGATGAGGTCACGCCGCTGTTGCAGCGCCTGGCGCGTGCCACGGCCAACGTCATGGCCTTCAAATGGCGCGGTGGCGACCTGAGCCTGTCGCTGGGGGCCTCCGTCGGTGCGTACTGGTTGATTCCCCGCCTGCCCGCATTCACCCAGGCGCATGGCGAAATCACCCTCAGCCTGAGCACACGGGTGGGTCCGGCCGATTTCAAGGCTGCCATCGACGCGTCGCTGGAATTCGGTGATGGCCGGCGCAGCGATGTGCACAGCGACTTCGTGCTGGCGCTGGACCTGGCACCTTACGCCGCGCCTGGCTGGATTGCCGTCCACGGCAAGCGGGTGACGAATGACACCCCGCGCGCCAGTCTGCTGCATCACCACACGCTGGTAGACGGCTGGGATCACTGGTTCCGCTTCGATGGCCTGGCAGGCAACCCCGGCCGCGACGGGCCTCGATTCGAGATCATGTCGATGGCCTTGAACGCTGCGGTCGCCGGGCTGGGTGTGGCCCTGCTGCCGGATTACATGGTGGCCGACCACGTGGCCGCCGGTCGCTTGAAGCGCCTGTCGCGCAGGCAATTCCGCTATCCGCAGAAAGGTTATTACCTGGTGTACCCATCCGCTTCGGCGGGTCGCCCCGCGCTGCAGACCTTCCGCCACTGGTTGCTGCAGATGGCGGCGGTGGCGCAGCAGGCGGTGGAGCCAGGCAACTGATCAAAAATGTTCAGTCCCGGCGTTCATGCTGGGGGCAAGCCAATCTCTTGCCCATGAAAAAGGCACCGTTCCCTGGCGGGATACGGTGCCTTGAATCGTACGGTCATCGTGCAGTGTCCACGTCGGGACACCGCATTGACGTGCTTAGTCTTCCTGGAATGCCTCGTCGCGCTTGTTGCGCACTGCCGGCAGCAGCACGACCACCAGTGCGGCGACCGCGACGAACAGCATGACGGCGCTGATCGGACGCGTGACGAACACGGTGTAGTCGCCGCGGGACAGCAGCAACGCACGACGCATGTATTCCTCAAGCATCGGGCCGATGATGAAGCCCAGCAGCATCGGTGCCGGTTCGCAATCGAGCTTCAACAAGATGTAGCCGACCAGACCGAAACCAGCCATCAGGTAGACGTCGAAGATGCTGTTGTTCAGGCTGAACACACCGATCGCGCAGAAGACCAGAATGGCCGGATACAGCAGCTGGTACGGCACGGTGATGAGCTTGGCCCACAGACCCACCAGCGGCAGGTTCAGCACCACCAGGAAGAAGTTGCCGATCCACATCGACGCGATGATCCCCCAGAACAGCACGGGCTGTTCGGTCATGATCGCCGGGCCGGGTTGAATACCCTGGATGATCAGTGCACCGATCATCAGTGCCATCACCGGGTTGGACGGAATGCCCAGCGTCAGCATCGGGATGAACGAGGTTTGCGCGCCTGCATTGTTGGCAGCTTCCGGTGCGGCGACGCCTTCGATGGCACCGTTGCCGAATTGCTTGGCGTTCTTCGAAACCTTCTTTTCCAGCGAATACGCGGCAAACGATGCCAGCATGGCGCCGCCGCCGGGCAGAATGCCCAGTGCGGAGCCCAGCAAGGTACCGCGCACGGTCGGTGCTGCGATGTCCTTGAAGTCCTGCTTGTTCGGCCAGAGTCCGGTCACCTTGCTGGCGACCAGCGAGCGCGACGATTCGTTTTCCAGATTGCGGATGATTTCGCCAATGCCGAACACGCCCATCGCCACGATCACGAAGTTGATGCCGTCGGCCATTTCCGGAATGTCGAAGGTGTAGCGCGGCAGACCCGAGTTCACGTCGGTGCCGACCAGGCCAAGCAGCAGGCCGAACAGCACCATGCCGACAGCCTTCAGCAAGGAACCGTGTGCAAGCACCACGGATGCGACCAGGCCCATGACCATCAGCGAGAAGTACTCGGCCGGGCCAAACTTCAGCGCCAGTTCAGCCAGCGGGGGGGCAAACAGTGCCAGCACGACGGTGGACACGGTACCGGCGAAGAACGACGCCAGCGCGGCGGTGGCAAGTGCCTTGCCTGCCTGGCCCTTCAACGCCATCTTGTAGCCGTCAAGCGCCGTCACCACTGACGACGACTCGCCCGGCAGATTGACCAGAATGGCCGTGGTCGACCCGCCGTATTGCGCACCGTAATAGATGCCGGACAGCATGATCAGCGCCGACACGGGGGGCAGGCCGAAGGTTGCCGGCAGCAACATGGCGATGGTGGCGGTCGGACCCAGACCTGGCAGCACGCCGATTGCCGTGCCCAGAATGACACCAAGCAGACAGTAAGCCAGATTGGTGAAGCTCATCGCCGTGCTCATGCCCAGCGCGAGATTGTCGAGAATTTCCATAGCAGCGATTCCGTATTAGGATCGGTCGTAAAAAAAGCGGATCAGCCGCCGAACCAGGCGCCGATATTGCGCAGCGGCACCCCAAGACCCCGGACGAAGATCAGGCTGCTGAACACCGTCATGCCGATGGCCAGCAACGCGGCTGGCAAGGGTTTGAACAGCGAGCTGCCCATGGCGCTGACAAACACCAGCAGCGGCAAGGCGACGAGCAAGCCAGCGTTTTGGGCCAAGGCTGCGAACAACAGCACGGAGCCCAGTACCAGTGCCATGCCTTTCCAGGCCAGCTGGCCGACGGCTTCGCTGCCGATTACCAGCGCACGCGCCATCGTGAAGAGGCCGATAACTGCCAGCAAACTGCCCAGCACGGTGGGGAAGTACGCCGGGCCCATGCGGTTGGACGTACCCATGCCGTAGTCCTGACCGATGATGACGGCAGCCAGGCCCACCACGAGGAATATCAATCCGCTCCAGAGATCCTTGGAGCTGCGAAAAGCGAGCTTCATACAGCGCGTCCTAAGTGAACGTTAAAAAATACCGAATCCCCGAACGGCAAATACCGGGCGGGGATCAGGCGGTCAGATTTTCGACCGCAGCACCTTTGCCACAGGCCTGCCGGTGATACGCGTTGCCGCATTCACCGGCAGGTGTGAGCAATGTGGTAGATCAGTCGGCGTAAACGCCGGCTTTCTTGATCACCGGGCTCCACTTGGCAATGTCTGCGCGAACAAACTTGTCGAGTGCATCCGGTGTTGCACGTTCTGCTGCCACCGGCTCGGTGCCAAGGTCAGCAAAACGTTGTTTGACATTGGCATCGGTCAGCGCGAGCTGCAGCGACTTGGCCAGGCGGTCGATGATCGGCTTGGGCGTGCCTTTGGGTGCATACATGGCATGCCACACCGCGACTTCGAAGCCCGGCAAACCGCTCTTGTCCAGCGTGGGCAGGTTGGGCAGGGACGGCACCGGCGTTTTGGTCGTGACCGCATACGCCTTGATCGCGCCGCTCTTGATCTGGCTGGTGGTATTGGTGGTCTGGTCGCACATGATGTCGACCTGGCCGCCCAGCAGGTCATTCATGGCCGGGCCGGTGCCCTTGTACGGCACGGTGGTCAGCTGGGTGTCCAGTGCGCTCATGAAGAGCATGCCGCACAGGTGCGAGGCAGAGCCCACGCCGGCATTGGCATAGGTGACCTTGTCCTTGTTGGCCTTCAGGTAGGCCAGCAGTTCGGTCACATCCTTGGCCGGGAAATCTTTACGGGCCACGATGGTCATCGGCACGTCGGTGATCAGGCCGATGGACGCGAAATCTTCGTCTGCCTTGTAAGGCAGCTTGCGATACAGCGAAGGCGCGGTGGCCTGGCCGATGTGATGCAGCAGCAGTGTGTAGCCGTCGGGGGCAGCACGTGCCACGCGTCCGGCGCCCAGCGTGCCGCCGGCACCGCCGACGTTTTCAACCGTGACCTGCTGCTTCAGGTCAGCCGTCATGGCTTGTGCCACCAGGCGTGCAACGGTGTCGGTCGGGCCGCCGGCCGCGAACGGCACGATGACGGTAAGTGGCTTCGTGGGATACGCATCAGCCGCGTACACGGTCGGGGCTGCGACGATCATGGTCGCTGCCAGCAGACTGGTAATGCTTTTGTTCATCATGTCTCCCCTTGGCCGTCCGACGCGACGTGTGCGTAGGCATCCGGCTTGCAGTGTGGGGGCGATTTTTCGCGATGCCTGAGTCGAGCGCTATAGTGGATTGCCATAATGTGGTCCCAACGCTTTCTTGACACGATCTGTGGTACCCGTTTCAAGCGTAACCGCCAATCCGGCGTTTTCCCTCTCTTGCCGATGTTAGGATGACCCCGCCTGAGCGCCGCCAGATGGTTCGGGTTTTCCCTAATATTCGACGATGGTGCGGACAGATGATGCAGACCATGCAGCGGTACGGATTTCAGTGGCGACTTGCCTTGTTGATGTGCGTAAGCGCCGTGCTCGCCGGCTGCGGCATCAACAATATCCCTACCTATGATGAACAGGTGAAGTCAGCCTGGGCGCAGGTGGAAAACCAATATCAGCGTCGTGCCGACCTGATCCCGAATCTGGTGGAAACCGTCAAGGGATACGCCAAGCAGGAACAGGAGACCCTGACGGCCGTGATCGAGGCGCGTTCTAAAGCGACGTCGATCCAGGTCGACGCCAGCATTCTCAACGACCCCGCCAAGCTGCAGCAGTTCGATCAGGCGCAGCAACAGTTGTCGGGCGCGCTCAGTCGCCTGATGGTGGTGTCGGAGCGCTACCCGGATCTGAAGTCGAACCAGAACTTCCTGTCCTTGCAGGCACAGCTTGAAGGCACGGAAAACCGCATTTCGGTCGCTCGCCGTGACTTCATTACGGCGGTGGAACGCTATAACACCGAGATTCGCACCTTCCCGGGCAGCATCTGGCACAAGATCATGTACAGCGACTTGCCGGTGCGCGAGAACTTCAAGGCCACCGCGCCGCAAGCGGACCAGGCCCCGAAAGTGAAGTTCTGAGCATGCGCACCTGGGGCCGCCTGCCGTCGATCCTGCTGTTGTCTTTAAGCCTGGGGCTGGGGCCGTTTGCGGTGCCGGCCCTGGCCCAGGTCGTACCGGCCGGCGACGCGCCTTCCTTGATCGAACCGCCGCCGTCGGGAACCCCGGCGCAGCGGCCAGCCTCGCCACAGCCGGGTACCCAGCCTTCTTTGCCGTCCTCTTCGCAAGCAGGCTCGCAGTCTGGCTCGCCGCAAGCGCCACCAGCAGCTCCACAACCCTCAGCTGGGTCCGCAACTGCCAAACCCGGATTTCCCGCGCTGACGGGCAGGGTGGTGGATGGTGCCGGTTTGCTAAACGCCGCCACCATTGCGCAGTTGACGCGCGATCTTGCTGCGCATGAAGCCGACACGTCCGAGCAAGTGGTGGTGGTGACCGTGCCATCGCTGAACGGCATGCCGATCGAAGATTTCGGTTATCAGCTGGGTCGGCAATGGGGCATCGGGCAGAAAGACAAAAGCAATGGTGCCTTGCTGATCGTGGCCCGAGATGAGCGCAAGCTGCGCATCGAGGTCGGCTATGGCCTGGAAGGCAAGCTGACCGATGCGCAGTCGTCGGTCATTCTGAATCAGATCATCACGCCGGCCTTCCGGCAGAACGATTACGCAGGCGGCATCAGCCGAGGCGTGGCGGCGATCATCGAAGCGCTGAACGCCGACCCGGGCGAAGCGCCGGTGCGGGCACCGGTCGATACCGGCAGCAATCCGCTGGAGCTGTTCATCGGTTTCATGGTGCTGGTGTTCGTGGTCTTCGTGCGCTTCAACCCCTTCCGACGCAAGCGGACCATGGGCAGCATGGTGCTTGGCGCGGTCACTGGCGGCCTGCTGGGCGGTGGTCGTCGCGGCGGATTTGGGGGTGGCGGTGGATTCCGAGGCGGTGGCGGCGGTTTTGGGGGCGGTGGGGCATCGGGCGGCTGGTAGGCGGCCAGCGTGTTTCAGATAGCTGGCCAGACAATCGGCTGGATATACAGGCACACCCCAGCCCCCGGCTGCAAAGGTCGCCAGACACGAATCGGCAAGACCGGCAGGGCAACTGGGCTTATGACCGGGCTTACAACCGGGCATACAACCGGGCTTAGCACTGAGCTTACAAGCGGCATACAACTGTCCTGCAACCGGCGCGCCGGACACACACGACGCAGATCGCACGAATTTTGCGCAACAAAGGCACCATGGCACTACTGACCGAAAGCGAAATTCAGCAGGTTTCCCAGGCCATTGCCCGCATCGAGCGTGAGACCGATGCGGAAATCGTCACCGTGCTGGCGGCGCAGGCCGATGACTACACCTATATTCCGCTGCTCTGGGCAGCGCTGATTGCCTTGCTGTTGCCCGGCATCATCAACTATCACGCAGGCTGGTTGGGCCAGCGCGATCTGTTGCTGACGCAGTGGGGCGGTTTTGCCGTCCTGGCTTTCCTATTCCGCATTCCGGCAATCACTACCCGGCTGATTCCGCGTCGTGTGCGTCACTGGCGTGCCGCCAACCTGGCGCGTCGGCAGTTTCTTGAACAAGGTCTGCATCACACGGTCGGTGACACCGGTGTGTTGATCTTCGTGTCCGAAGCCGAACGCTATGTCGAGATCCTGGTCGATCGGGGCATTGGCAGCCGGGTAGACGACACGGCCTGGCAGCCGATCATCGCGGTGTTCACCACCCAGGTGCGGCGCGGCCAGACCTTGCAGGGCTTCCTGACCTGCATCGACTCGGTGGGCAGTGTGCTGGCGCACCATGTGCCGGTTACGCACGTGCGCAACGAGTTGCCCGACCGCTTGGTCGTGTTGTCGTAGCGCTGTACGAATTGCGACATGGGCTCATTCCTTCACCCAAGACTGATGAACCAGCGCGCCGGCATTGTTACCTCCGGCGTGGTCGCGATTGCATCGCGCCTGGGCTGGTGCGGCCTGGTCATCGTGCTGCTGTCGCTGTGGACAGCGCTGGCCCAGGCGCAACCGCAAGCGCCGTCCGCGCCCCGATCCGTCTTCCCCGCTTTCACGGGCCGGGTGGTCGACAGCGCCCGTTTGCTCGACGCGACGACCGCCAAGCGATTGGATGGCGTGCTGGCTGCCCATGAGGCGGCGACCAGCGATCAGGTGGTCGTGGTGACGGTGCCCTCGCTGGGTGGCATGGCCATCGAGGACTACGGATATCAGCTTGGCCGCGCGTGGGGCGTCGGGCAGCGCGGCAAGGACAATGGCGTGCTGCTGATCGTGTCGCGTGACGATCGCAAGCTGCGTATCGAGGTCGGTTATGGGCTGGAAGGCAAGCTGACCGACGCGTATGCCGCCGCCATCATCAACCAGACGATCACGCCGGCATTTCGTAGCAACGATTATGCGGGGGGCATCGAGCGCGGCGCGGCGGCCATCCTGGAGCAACTGCGTACGCCACAAGGTGGGGCAGCCGCGTCACGCGACACGGCTACCCGCGAACCCATCTTGCAGCGGACCCAGACGGTCAACTACATCAGCGAGTGGGTCATCGGCGTCGTTGCCGTGGTCTTCTTCGGCATTGTGATCGTGGTGTTCATCGCGTTTCACGGTCACCTGTTCCGCCCGAAAGCCGTGAAGGCCAAGGCGTTGATGTTGGGTGCCAGTGCAGCGGGGGCGGCGGGCAAAGGACGGTCCAACAAGCGCGGGGCGAGCGTCAGTTCAAACAGCGGTTCGAGCAGCAGTGCCAGCTCGCGGTCCAGTTCTCGTTCAAGCTCGCGCTCAAGTTCAAGATCCAGTTCAAGATCGAGCCGCAGTCGAGGCGGTGGCGGCAGCTTCGGTGGCGGTGGGGCATCGGGAGGCTGGTGATCCGCTGGCGCGTGGTCTGTGCTTGCATCGCGTCGGCTTCGCCCTCAGATGACTGGCAGCCTGTCGGGCTGCACCCATGACTGCACCCGCGACTGCATCCGTCATATAACCAACACCCATCACCCACGTCGCCGCCCAGCGCAGTGCGACCGTACACAACACCAGGAGATAAAAAATGGCGCTTACCACCGGCTATCCCGAAACCAGCCCGTCGCGTGACGAGGTCGATGCCTTCGCGGGCCCTACCGTGGTGGACTTCGGCACCGATTGGTGCGGCTTTTGCCGCTCTGCACAACCGCTGATTGCCGAGGCATTTGCAGGCCATGAGCAGGTGCGCCACGTGAAGGTGGAAGACGGCGCGGGACGTGCGTTGGGTCGAAGCTATCGTGTGAAATTGTGGCCAACGCTGATCTTCCTGGATGGCGGAAAAGAGGTGGCAAGGCTGGTGCGACCCGAGAGCGCACAGGCTATCAAAGACGCGCTGCAACAGATCAATCCGACGGCCTGAGAAACGCCGCAAGCCCTGCTGCCAAGCGTATTTCGGGCTGATGCGACATCCCCTGATGGCGCTTGTGGCAGCGTCTTCTTCATGATAAAAATTCTGCGGTCGGGCAGGCTTTTGCTGCCCGCATCGTGGATTCGGCGGTCGGCGCCGCACCTTCATCCGACCAGTCTGCAGCAGACGCGCAGCTTCATCCAGGCGTTGTCATTACCATGTGTTCAGCCATGAGTTTCCGCTGGTGAGCACGGTGCACCCACAGCTGACCTTGTCGGCGTTTCTGTACCCTGTCGGCCAGCACATCACCGCCACGCAGCGCGACGCCGGTCGCAGCAGCGATTTCGAACACTATCGCCAGCTCGCCGCCACAGCGGAAAAGGGGCTGTTCGATTTTCTCTTCCTGTCCGATGCCCACGGCGTGCGGCCTCACGATGAAGAAATCTTTGGTCATCACAGCAAGGGCTTTGCCACCCAGTTCGAGCCCTTCACCTTGCTGTCCGCCCTGGCTGCCTGTACGGAACGCATCGGCCTGGTGGCGACCGCGTCCACCAGTTTCAACGAGCCCTACCATGTTGCCCGCAAGGTCGCCTCGCTCGATCACCTGAGTGCCGGGCGCGCGGGCTGGAATGTGACGGTGGCCCAGGAAGCGTTCGAGATCGACAATTTCGGTGACGCCCGTGGACTGACGCGTGCCATGCGGGATGCGCGGGCCTCGGAATTCGTCGATGTGGTGACCGGGCTGTGGAATGGTGCGTCGCCACTGCGTCACCGTGGCGATGGCGCACCCTCGTTGCCCTACACCGGCCCCGAGCGCCGGGCAGCATTGGACCACCGTGGCACACACTTCTCGGTACGCGGTCCGCTCAATATCTCGCGTCCGCCGCAGGCCAGGCCCGTACTGGCCAAAGGCGTGGCCTCTGGTGCGGCCTATGCGCTGGCCTTGCGGGTGGCCGACATCGTGTTCACCCCGCAATCGGTGCTGTCCGAAGCCCGCGACTTCTATACCGACTTCAAGGATCAGGCGCGTGAGCTGGGGCGCGATCCTGGTCACATCCGCATTCTGCCCGACGTCTTTGCGGTGGTGGGCCGCACCGAGGCTGAGGCGCGTGCGCGCTTCGCCAGCCTGCAACCCCCGGTCGATTCTGCCGACAGCGTGAGCCTGTTGGCCTACTGTCTGGACGCCAATCGCCGTGGTTATCCGCTCGATGGGCCTTTGCCGCCCGCCAGCGACCCGGATGGCCTGAGCAGCAGCGCCCACGCGCTTGCCGAGCAGGCACGCCTGGACCAGATGACCATCCGCGAGACCTACCTGTGGATTGCCGGTGCGCGTGGCCATTGGACACTGGTCGGCACACCGATGGCGATTGCCGATGCGCTGGAACAATGGTTCCGCGACAAGGCCGCCGACGGCTTCAATCTGGTGCCCCCGGACTTGCCCGACAGTCTGGGCGACTTTGTGGAACTGGTGGTGCCTGAATTGCAGCGGCGGGGATTGTTCCGTACTCGTTATACCGGCACGACGCTGCGCGACCACCTGGGTCTGCCGCAAGGTGCCACGGGATAGCGCGGCAGGGTTTACGCCCACGCGCGGTGCGGGGTCGCGGCGTATCATCGGATGCGTTTTTTTTCAGCCGTTCGGTCCGTGCCCGCGCAGGGCGACTCGACGGCAAGACCGGACCTCAGCGCCGGTGAGCATCCAGGAGTTTCCATGTCTGTGCCTGACAACGCTGCGCCCGAATTTTCTGCACCTGGTTCGTCCTCGCCTGATTCATCTTCCGAATCCGCCACCCCCAATCCGCCGCCGCTCAAAGGCATCAAGGTGCTCGAACTCGGCACCCTGATCGCGGGGCCGTATGCGGCCAGTGTGCTGGCGCAGTTCGGTGCCGATGTCATCAAGGTCGAACCGCCGCGCACCGGCGACCCGCTGCGCAAATGGCGCAAGCTGCATGAAGGCACGTCCTTGTGGTGGTACTCGCAGAGCCGCAACAAGAAGTCGCTGACGCTGGACCTGAAGTCGCCCGAAGGTCAGCAGATCGTGCGCGAGCTGGTCAAGGACGCGGACATCGTGATCGAGAACTTCCGGCCGGGCCTGCTTGAAGAATGGGGCCTGGGGTGGGATGCCTTGTCGGCCATCAACCCGGCCTTGGTGATGGTGCGGATTTCCGGTTACGGCCAGACCGGGCCATATTCCGACCGGCCGGGCTTTGCGGCGATTGCCGAATCGATGGGCGGCTTGCGCAACCTGATCGGCTACCCGGACCGTCCGCCCACCCGAGTAGGCGTGAGCATTGGCGACACCCTGGCCGGGCTGTATGGCGTGATCGGTGCGCTGATGGCCATGCACCACGTGCGTTCCAACAGCGGTCGTGGTCAGTTCATTGACGTAGCCTTGTATGAAGCGGTGTTCGGCGTGATGGAAAGCCTGATCCCGGAATACGGCATGTTCAAGGTGATCCGCGAGCGTACCGGTGCCAGCCTGCCGGGCATCGTGCCGTCCAGTACTTATTTGTGCGGTGACGGGCAGTACGTCATCGTGGCGGGCAATGGTGACGGGATCTTCAAGCGGCTGATGCAGGCCATGGGCCGCAGCGACCTGGCTACCGACACGCGCCTGGCGCATAACGACGGCCGGGTCGCGCATACCGAGATGATCGACACCGCGATTTCGGACTGGACCGGTGCCCACACGCTTGAGCAGGTGCTGGCCGTGCTGGAAGCGGCGGATGTGCCCAGCAGCCGTATCTATACGGCCGAAGACATTCATGCCGACCCGCATTACCGTGCGCGCGAGATGATCGCCACGCATCAGTTGCCCGACGGCGCATCCATCGATCTGCCCGGCATCGTGCCGAAACTCAGCAGTACGCCTGGGCAGACGCGTTGGGTTGGACCGGGGCTGGGCGAGCACACGGATGAGATCCTGGCGTCGCTGGGCCGTACACCCCAAGAAATCGCGAAACTGCATCAGCAGGGCGTGGTTTAAACGACGTTTGATGCCGTTGCGGGGCGAATCTTGCCCCGCCTCGGGCATCTGCATCCCACAACCCGCTACAATCCCCGCACAGTGCGTTGCACCAATCCACGCACGAGCCCCCCTTTACGCGGCCCCCGTTACGGCGGCAGGCAGTCGCGAGCGGCTCTCACCTTATTCCCCCTAACTCGTCAGCCTCGATTGGTGTCGCGCAACATTTTGCGCGGCAGGCCGTCGCTGGAGTTGTCTTGACTGTTCCCGAAAACCTCTTTGCCAGCCTTGGGCTGACAGATTCTCTGCTGCGCGCGATTGCCGAAGCCGGCTATACCCAGCCCACGCCGATCCAGTCGCAAGCCATTCCGCAAGTACTCAAGGGCGGCGACCTGCTGGCCGCTGCCCAGACCGGCACCGGCAAGACCGCAGGTTTCACGCTGCCGATTCTGCAATTGCTGTCGGAAAAGCCGCTGGCGCTGCAAAAGCCCGGCCGCCCGCGCTGCCTGATCATGACCCCGACGCGTGAGTTGACCGCGCAGGTCGAAGAGTCGGTGCAGACCTACGGCAAGTACCTGAAGCTGAAGTCGATGGTGATGTTCGGCGGGGTGAACATCAACCCGCAGATCAACGCGCTGCGCAAGAATGTCGATATTCTGGTGGCCACACCCGGCCGCCTGCTGGACCACGTGGGCCAGAAGACGCTGGACTTGTCCGGCGTGGAAATCCTGGTGCTGGACGAAGCCGACCGCATGTTGGACATGGGCTTCATCCGCGACATCCGCAAGGTGCTGGCCCTGTTGCCCAAGCAACGCCAGACTCTGCTGTATTCGGCCACCTTCTCGGATGAAATCCGCACGCTGGCCAAGACTGTGCTGAACAACCCGGGCGAAGTGTCGGTGGCGCGTCGCAACACCACCACCGAACTCGTGCAGCAAACCGTGTACATGGTCCACAAGGATCAGAAGCGCGATCTGCTGGCGCACTTGATTCGCACCCACGAATGGCATCAGGTGCTGGTGTTCACGCGCACCAAGCACGGTGCCAATCGTCTGGCTGAAAAGCTGCAGAAGGACGGTATCAGCGCCGCCGCGATCCACGGCAACAAGAGCCAGGCGGCGCGCACCAAGGCGCTGGCCGGCTTCAAGGAAAACACCGTGCGCGTGCTGGTGGCGACCGACATCGCTGCCCGCGGTCTGGACATCGACCAGCTGCCGCAAGTGGTGAACTTCGAGCTGCCGAATGTGCCGGAAGACTATGTGCACCGTATCGGCCGTACTGGCCGTGCAGGCTCGTCGGGCGCTGCCGTGTCGCTGGTCGAAGGCGAAGAAGTGAAGCTGCTGAAGGGCATCGAAAAGCTGATCAAGCGCCAGATCGAGCAAGTGCCGCTGCCTGCCTTCACCGTTCGCCCCAAGACGGCCGAAGACAGCGACGAGCGTCCGCCGCGCCAGCCGCGCGGTCCGGGCCGTGGCGGTAACGCGGGCGGTGGAAATGCCGGTCGCAGCGCGCCGCGTGGCGATGCGCCGCGCAGTGCCGGGTCGGGACGTGGTGACGCGTCGCGCGGTGGTCGCAATGACGGTCGCAATGACGGTCGTGGCGCGCGTGACGGTGCACCCGCGTCGCGTGGCAACAGTGGCAACGGCGGCCGCGGCAACGCGTCTGGCGAAGGCCATGGCCGTAGCGGCAATCCGGCACGTTCCGCCAATACCTCGTCGCGTGGCGCAGAGCCGCGTGGTGGTATCGCCGGCCGTCCTGAGCAGCGCGCCGCGCTGTTCTCGCTCAAGTCGCAGGGCTGAGCATCGATCAGATAACGCTGCCTTGCAGCGTTATCTGATGATCCGGGCGAGTTTCACGCGATAGATCCAGCCGGCGATGTCAGTCGGCTGGTCTTGTCACGTCTGGACGTTCTGTCGTGCTCGTCTTTATTGCGGGGTGTCGACCCGGCGCACCGCCAATGCAGCACCGCCCTGATGCCACACAAAGCCCTGGCGGCCATTGGTGGATTCCGGGTCCAGCCGTGCATCGAAGCCCAGCGGGTAGAAGTCACCGGCGTCGTCATAGCCCAGCACAAAAGCGGGTTGATTGGCGGCCTGTATGGCCAGCTGCTTGCCTTGTCGGACGATGGTGACGATCAGTCCGCCATCCATCACATAGCTGCCGGGCAGCGATTCCAGCATCTCGGCAGGTGTATCGACCACGCGTCGCGGCTTGTCCAGCGCAACTGCGTCCGGTGCCAACAGATGCAGGCCCAGCGGGCTGACGCCACCCAGATTGACCCAGCTGGTGTCCGACAGAATCACCACGCCCACGCCTTGCTGGCGGTCCAGGCCGACAAAGGACGAAAAGCCGCCGGTTGCGCCTTCGTGTGCCTGCACAGTGTGTGCGCCCACTTGGGCGATCATCCAGTTCATGCCCATGGGCGGGGCCGTGGTGGTCAATGGCTGTTGAGTGCGTGTCAGCGCCGCTGTCAGCTCGGGTGGACCATCGCCCAGTTGGCCGCGTACATAACGAACCATGTCGTCCAGGGTCGAGCGCACGCCACCCACGCCGGCCATGTCGTCTGCAAAATTCCAGGGCATGGCGGATTGGCTGGTGGATTCATGGCCCGCCACGCTGGTGACGCCCGGGGGCGGTGCGCCCACGAAGGTGTCGGCCATGTTCAGTGGCGTCAGCAGACGTTCCTGCAGCAATTGCGGGAACGCTTGTTTGGTGTGATGGGCCAGTCCCCACGACAAGACCATCGACGCAAAATTCGAATACAGGAACTCGGTGCCCGGTGCTGCCGTCAGCTTGACGTCGGCCAATGAACCCAGCAAGGCCTGCGTGTCCAGCGTGGCGTAGGGGTCGAACGGATTGGCATGCGGCATGCGCGATGGCAGGGCGGGCAGGCCGCTGCGATGCGTGACCACATCTTGCAGACGGATCGGTTTGTCCTGAAACTGGGGCACGACCGTATCAGCAGGCAGCAGTGCTGCCAGCGGCGTGTCCAGGGTCAGGCGGCCGGCCTCCAATTCGGTTGCCAGCAATGCCGCTGTCATGGTCTTGCTGACCGATCCGATCTCGAATGCCTTGCGTCCCGTGATGCGCGACACCTGGGTGGGATCGGCGCACACATGCGCGGTCTTGACCGTCTCTGCGCGTACCACGGCAACCGCCAGGCATGCCCCGGAACGGTCGCCCGTGACGCGTTGCGCCACGGTGCGGGCCAGTGCGGCGTCGTCTGCGAGTTGGGACGCAGCCTGGGTCTGTGCCAAGGGTGCCTGTGTCACGCCGAGCAGCAGCGCCAGTGCAGCAAGGCGGGCTGCGTGTCGGGTGGATCGACGGCGGGACAAGGCAGTGGGCATGGCATGACTCGTGAAATGAAGCGGCGAGTCTAACCGCGAGGATGGTCTTGCAGGTGTCAAACCCGCGAACACGCGTAACGCGATGTGGAAGTTGTCACAGCGGCAGCTTTCGCACCCACGGTGTCACGACGCGCGGTGCGTCTTGCGACCGTCCCGGTGCCGGCCCCAGATCAAGCAGATGCAAGCCCAGTTCGGTAATGCCGATCTGCGGTGTCCATGCCGTGTCGGACAAAATCACCACGCCCCGCTGCGCGTTCCGGTCGAACAGCATCACCGACGAAAAGCCCCCGGTGCCGCCATCGTGGGTATGCACTACCCGGCCCCGTGCCTGGATCAGAAACCATCCCATGCCAACATCCGGCTCGATGGCCAGGCGCTGCTGGCTGAGGGTCAGCGCCGAGCCGATTGCACTGTCTATCTGACCCAGCTGCGCTTGCAGATAACGAACCATGTCGGGCAAGGTGGCGCGTACGCCGCCAGTGCCAGACAAGTCCGTCGGGAATGTCCATTCCGGAATCGCACGCCCCTCGTTGTGGCCTGCGGCTTTGTGGATACCGGCAGGGGCCTGGGTCACGTAGGCGTTGCGCATGCCGATCGGTGTGAACAGGCGCTTGCGGGCCAGGGTTTCGAAGTCCGTGCCGGCGCGGTGCGCCACCGCATAGGACAGCAGCATGTAGCCAAGCGTGGAATATTCGAAGCGCGTGCCCGGGGGAGACGTCAAGCGCACGTCGGCCAGCGACGCAAGCAGCACACGTTCATCGATGTCGGCGTAGGGGTTGCGCGGATCTGCCGGAGCCATGCGGGTGGCCTGCGCAGGCAATCCCGAGAAGTGGGTGACCAGGTGACGCAGGCGAATTGCCTGTCCCTGAAAGGCAGGCACCGGCGTGCCGGGCGGCAGATAGGCTGACAGCGGGTCATCGAGCGAGGCCTTGCCCTGATTGATCAGGTCGGCCAGCAGCGCCGCCGTCATGGTCTTGCTGATCGACCCGATCTCGAAGGCCGTGTGGTCGTTGATGCGGGTGTCTTGCCTGCCGCTGCCGCACCAATAGGTATGCGCAACCTGGGCGCGGTCGACCACCGCAACGGCCAGGCACGTGTCTGCGCGCTTGCCATTCAAGCCACCATTCACGTCGCCATTCAGGCCGCGAACCAGCTGCTGGGCCAGCCCGCTGTCGTCCATTGCGACGGCATTGCCCACCAAGCCAGCCCACAATAAGCAGATCGACACCAGCGCCAGTCTCATCGCCACGTCCTCCTGCCTTGGTTCTACCACGGTCAATCTGTGCGTGGCAGTCATGCGTGTACCGCTGATCGGATCGACGCTGCTGACGGTCGGAATGAACCGGTGTGCGGATGTTGTGCGGAACCCGCGACAAACGCCCACCAAACGCTCACACTAGCGGGTTTCCACCAACAGCTTCTTGCTCGCGCCATGAAACCGCTGCTTCTCGTCCTGATCCACATGACCGATGATCGCCAGGCTTTGATCGAAGCCGTGTTCGACATCCTGTACGCGCCCGATGCGGCACGCCGCAAGTCGATGATCGAGACCGAAGGCGCGCGCATTCGCGCCGTGGTCACCAACGGCGCGGTCGGCCTGACAGCTGCCGAGATCGACGCCTTGCCGGCGCTGGAATTCGTGTCGGCTATTGGCGCAGGCTACGAGAAGATCGATGTGAAGGCCGCGAAGGCCCGTGGCATCGAGGTCACCAATGGCGGCGGCACCAATGCCGCCTGCGTCGCCGACCAGGTATTCGCGCTGTTGCTGGGTACGGTGCGCAAGGTGCCTGAGTACGATCAGGCCGTGCGCGACGGCCTGTTCCGTGAAGTGCTGCCGCTGCTGCCGAATTTTTCCGGCAAGAAGCTGGGCATCCTGGGCCTGGGCGAAATCGGCCGCGAAGTTGCCAAGCGTGCAGCGGGCTTCGACCTGCAGATCGCCTACTGCAACCGTCGCCAGCGTACCGACGTGGACTACCAGTACTTCGACAACATCCACGCGCTGGCCAGCTGGGCCGATTATCTGATCATCGCGGCACCGGGTGGCGCGGAAACCTTCCACCTGATCGACGCGACCGTGCTGCAGGAATTGGGCAGCAAGGGCTACCTGGTGAACATTGCACGCGGCAGCCTGGTCGATTCCGCCGCGCTGGCCGATGCCTTGCATCGTGGCGTAATCGCCGGTGCCGGCCTGGATGTCTACGAGACCGAACCCGCACCGCCGACCGAGCTGCTGGCCTGCCCGAACCTGGTGATTGCCCCGCACGTGGCCGGCCTGTCGCCGGAAGCCTTCGCGGCTGCGGATGCGCGCTTCGTGGAAAACGGCCGCCGCTTCTTTGCCGGTGAGCAAGTCACGCATTCGGTGCTTGAAGCCGCCTGAGCCTGAGTCGTGCCCACAGCCGGGGCCAGCTCACGATGCTCAGCAGATCGTGAACAGGCCCCGGTTTTCATTCAAAATATCGCCATGCCTGATTCCACGTCGCCTGCCATTCAACCGAAAAACCCCTTGCACGGGCTCACGCTCGAACAGATCGTGACGGCGCTTGCCGATCACTACGGCTGGGACGAACTTGGTCAGCGCATCGAGATACGCTGCTTCACCCACGACCCCAGCATCAAGTCCAGCCTGAAGTTTCTGCGCAGGACGCCGTGGGCACGTGAAAAGGTGGAAAGCCTTTATCTGTTCATGCTGCGTGACAAGGCCCGCAAGGGCGTTTGAATGCGGCCACGGGGCATGTGCGCAGCGTGCGCATTTGCCCCTGCTGCCCCGTTATTCCACGCTGTGCGCAAGCACCGGTTCACCCTCGATGGCGACCGACGCTCGGCCGTCTGGCCCCACGGGCACGTCACCTACCAGCGTGATGCGATACAACTGGCGATCGAAGTCGGTATCGAAGATATCCACCGGAGCCAGATGCGCCGTGCTGCGGTTGTCCCAGAAGGCAATCGAGCCTGCTTCCCATTTGAAGCGCACGGTGTATTCCGGGCGGATCGAATGCTCGAACAGCAAGGCCAGCAGTTGCTCGCTTTCGCGCGGCGTCAGGCCGATGATGCGCTTCAGAAACGATGGGCTGCTGTAGAGCGCGCGTTCGCCGGTTTCCGGGTGGACGCGCACCAGGGGATGCTCGCTGACCAGCGGGCGGGTTTTCACCTTGTCGGTGAATGACGCACTGGCACTTGCGCCTTCCGGCGGCGAGAAGCGATGTTCACCGCGCAAGGTGTCCACGAAGGCTTTCAGCGTGTCCGACAAGCCGTTGTAAGCCGCCACTAGATTGGTCCATTGCGTGTCGCCGCCAAATGGCGGAATGGTCACGCCACGCAAGATGGACGCGAAAGGCGGATTGACCGCCGCCGTGACGTCAGCGTGCCAGCCGGTCCACGGGCGCACCAGCTTGTCGCCATTGAAGCGTGACTTCAGGCGGTCGCGGCCTACTGAATACACCTCGGGGTGACCTTCCACATAACCGAACACCGGATGACCGACGGTCAGTTCTCCGAACTGACGCCCGAAGGCCACTTGCTGCGCGTGTGTCAGGTGCTGATCACGAAAGAACACCACCTTCCACTTCAGCAATGCCTCGCGGATGGCGGCGACTGCCATGGGACTGAGCTGATGCGTGAGGTCCACCCCGTCGATCTGTGCGCCGATGTGAACCGACAAGGGGGTGACGCGAACGGAATCAAGGTCGAGCCGGGCAAGGGTCGATGGCAGTGCGCTCATGCGGCGCTCCTTTCTGCAGAGATCGCGGACCGGAGATGCCGCGAATGACCGACAGATTCTGTGAGCGCTGCGCGCACTGCGTCCAATACCCAATTCTGCTTTGCAAATCCGCCGCGCCAGCCGACTTGCCTTACTTCGCCTTCAGGAAATCACCGACTTCCAGCAGCACCAGTTCATTGTCGTCCACCAGGTTAGGTCCACGGCTGCTGGAGAACGGCAGGTTGTTGTCGTTGCCGACCACGATGTGCGTGGCATCGACCACGTCCACGTTCTCGATGGTGAAGAACGGGAAACGCAATACGCCGTCGTGCAGCGGCTTGCGCGCGAGCTTCTGCGGGTCGGCGATCTTCAGCAAGTCGATGTAGCCGATCTTGCGCAACGGGCCACCCACGTTGGCGTCGGTCATCTCCACCTTGTAGACACGCTTGAATTTGGCGATGTCGTCGAAGCAGTCCTTGCGCTTTTCACCAGCGGGGCAGGCCTGGTCGGCAGACCCTTCGCTGTTGTCGCGTTCGATGATCAGGCCAGTGGTGCCGTCGATCATGTTGAAGTCGCCAATCGCGTAACCCGATTGTTCCAGCGGGTACATCCAATGGCGGCCGGTCCATTTGCTTGTGGCCACGTCGAATTCCAGCACGCGCAGCGCTTCCTTGCCGTCGATCTTCTCGAAATCCTTGGCCTCGGCATTCCACACCGGGCCTTCCAGCAGCGCATACAGTTTGCTGCCATCCTTGGATGCCGCCATGCCTTCGAAGCCCTTCGAGCGCTTGGTCTGGAACACGACTGCGCCACCCGGTGCGGCCGGGGTGGTCACCGACGGATTGTCCGGCGACTTCACGACCTTGCCATCGACCAGCGTGTCGTAGACCGCCAGCACTTTGCCGTCCAGGGTGGCCTTGATCAGATAGGGGCCGAACTCGTCACCGATCCACAGGAAACCGCCCGCGAACTGGAAGCTCTCCGGGTCGAAGTCCGCACCGGTCAGGTAACGCTTGGTCGAGCTTTCATTGACGATGCGAAACGGCACTTTCTGGTCCGGGTCGTGCAGGAAGACGGTGTTCTTGCGGTTGAACTTGCCGGTCTTGAAATCGACCTGGTAGTGGTTCAGGTACAGCATGAAGTCGGGCGAATTGGCTTTCGAGCCTGCGCCGTTGTCGGTCAGGATCCAGTAGCTGCCATCGGCCATGTGTTTGATGCCGGAATGTCCTTGCTGCGGCTGACCTTTGAAGGGCAGCGACATGCCGGTGGGGCGTCCGCCCGACAGACCTTCGACCGTGCCGACTTTGTTGACCCGGCTGCCGGTGGTGAATTTGCCGCTGAGCGCCATGTCGGACGGGGCGTCTTTGGGCGTGGCGACAAACGAGGCTGCTGGCAACACGGCATGACCGCTCAAGGTGGCGGGAAATTCCGGTGCGGTGTTCTGCGCGTGGACCGGCAGGGCGGCAGAAGCAAGCGCGAAGGCAAGGGTGGCGGCGAGGGCGGACAGAGAGTGGTTCATGGCTCGTTGCACAGACGGGAAGCCGCCACGATGCAATCGGCATGTGACATGACCGTGACCGGCTCTGTCCATTCTGGAAAGTGTGCGTCCACCAACTTGCGCCACATTGTCTGGCTGGCGTTGCTCGGAAGCCGCAATGTTGCATGGCGGGCGGCTGCGCCGGCGCGCATAATGATCGGCTTCCCTTTTGCCCGTGCCTGCACCATGACGCTCACTACCTGGCTTACGTTCACCCTTGCTTCGTGGGCCATTTCGTTTTCGCCGGGCGCGGGTGCCATCTGCGCCATGTCGTCGGGGCTGCGCTACGGTGCTGCCCACGGTTACTGGACGACGGTTGGTCTGGTGATCGGCATTGCATTCCAGGTCACCGTGGTCGGCCTGGGGGTGGGTGCCTTGCTGGCTGCGTCGGCCACCGCCTTCACGGTGGTCAAGTGGGCCGGGGCGCTGTACCTGATCTGGCTGGGTATCAAGCAGTGGCGGGCCGAGGCCAGCCCGGTGCAGTTAAATGCCGACGGTGTCGTCAACGAAAGCCGGTGGCAGCTGATTGCGAAGGGTTGCCTGGTCAATGCCAGCAACCCCAAGGGCACGGTGTTCCTGCTGGCTGTGGTGCCGCAGTTCCTGAACCCGGCCGCACCGCTGGCCCCGCAGTACCTGATCATCGGTGTCACGCTGGCATTCACCGACGCCGTGGTGATGGGCTTCTACACGATTCTGGCATCGCGGGTGCTGCGCCTGCTGCGCACGCCGCGTCAGATCCGTGGCATCAACCGCACCTTCGGCGGCCTGTTCATGGCGGCGGGTGCGTGGCTGGCGACGTTCAAACGCGCGGTGGTGTAAGCAGGGTCCACGTGATCGTGTGAGTATCTGCGGCGGGCAGGGCTGACAAGTGCCGTCCCGCTACCGCCTTCAAAGCGTGGGTGTTCCCACCGACCATGAAAACACCGGCCGCTCGCCATTGAGCACACTCGCCCCAATCGCCCGTTCCTTGTAGATGACCGGGTTGTGCGAGGCCAGGGTGCGGGCATTGCGCCAGTGGCGGTCGAACTGGTGGCGTCGGTCCAGTGCCGATGCGCCGCCCACTTCGAACAATCGTGTGGTGGCGGGCAGCACGATGTCCACCACGGCCACCTGGGCCTTGGACGCCAGCAACTCGATGTCCAGATAGTCTTCGTCTCCGGCATCGCCTGCCTGCGCCAGCGCTTCCAGGCGATCCAGTGCGCGTGCCACCGCCAGCACCGTGGCATCGGTGGCAAACGAGGTGCTGGCCAACTGGCCGATCACTTGTTGCACGGCGGTGTCGTGGCGCGGCAGCGTGCCGCTGCCGTGGCTGTAGCTGCGCGTGCGCGCCCGCACAAAACCTGCCGCGTCGCGCACCACCGCGCGGCCAATGCCGGCCAGGGTCGCCAGGTGAATGGTCTGCACAAACGCCGGTATGTAGGTCGCGTCGCCCAGGCGTGGCAGGAACACGTCGGCGTCTGCCACCGGCACATCCACCAGGCGGGTGGTGCCCGATCCCGTCTGCCGCTGGCCAAAGCCCAGCCAGTCGTCCGCGCGCTCGACGCCCGGGGCTTTGACGTCAACCAGTACGTTCACGGTCTCGCCGTCTTCCCGCTTGGCCAGCACATTGATCCAGTCGGCATACAAACTGCCCGTGCTGTAGGACTTCACCCCATTGATGACCCAGGCGTCGCCACGCTGATGCAGGCGCGTCTGGATATCGCCGTTAGGCACATTGCCCGGTTCGGTCACGCCACTGCCGACCAATGCGCCCTGCGTGATCCGCTGGAACCAGCCGGGCACGGCGTCGGATCGATAGATGCTGCGCAGCCGTTCCACCGACGCGAAGTGCGCGCGGAGTATCTGCGGCAGGTTGGAATCGGCCTCGCCCAGTTCGATCAGCAGGCGGAACAACTGCTCGAAGCTTGCGCCCAGGCCGCCGTGCTGCACCGGCACACGCAAGGTGCCGAAGCCTGCCTCGCGCAGCCATTGCACGGCCTCGAACGGACGCGTGTCGTCTTGCTCGCGCTGCACGGCGCTGTCGGCAATGCGGTCGAAAACGGGGTGGAAGCGGTCGGCGAGCTGCTTGTCTGACGGGGTGGCGGGCATGGCAACGGGGTCTTTATGAAAGAAAGTATTGGCGTGGTTCTGCGGTCACGCCACCCGTATTGCACCGTTGCCGATCGGCACTGCCAACCATCGATTTTCCATATCCTTATGGGAGACGGCTTCGCTTTGCTCCGCCGTTTCGCGCCCGCGCCGGCAGCGTGTGTGGTGCGTAAAACCCGCCCCCATCGATGCTCGTGCTTGAGGATAAGTCTGTGGACAAGCTGGGGGCAGCCTGTGCGCAATTCGGGATAAGTCTGTGTGCCTCCCTGGCAAGGCTGTGGACGACTCTGTGGATGACACTGTGAATAGCCGGTGTGCAAACTGTGGATAGCTGCAGGGAAACCGGTCTGGATAAGGTGCTTTCTCGGCCGGTGCGACTTATGCGCCACATCTGACGGCCATCTGGCGGTCGTGAAGTGAACCGCTGCCGTGCTCGACGGCCGGGCAGGTTAAAATGCCCGCCAAATGAGCCTCCTCAACGAAGTCGCCCGGCGACGCACCTTCGCCATCATCTCCCACCCCGACGCGGGCAAAACCACGCTTACCGAAAAGCTGCTGCTTTTCGCAGGCGCGATTCAGATCGCCGGTAGCGTCAAGGCCCGCAAGGCCTCACGCCATGCCTCGTCGGACTGGATGGAGATTGAAAAGCAGCGTGGTATTTCGGTCGCGTCCTCGGTGATGCAGATGGAATACCGCGACTGCGTCATCAACCTGCTCGACACCCCGGGCCACCAGGACTTCTCGGAAGACACCTACCGGGTGCTGACCGCAGTGGACGCGGCGCTGATGGTGATCGACGCCGCCAACGGCGTGGAACCGCAAACCATTCGCCTGCTGCAGGTCTGCCGCGCGCGCAACACGCCCATCATCACCTTCATCAACAAGATGGACCGTGAAGTGCGTGAGCCGCTCGACCTGCTGGCCGAGCTGGAACAGCACCTGGGCATGGACGCCGTACCGTTCTCGTGGCCAGTCGGCATGGGCCGTTCCTTCGGTGGCGTGTTCGACATCCGCCGCGACCGCATGCGCGTGTTCCGCTCGGGTGCCGACCGTGTCGGCGCAGACAGTGACGACATCATCGAAGGCATCGACAACCCGGAAATCGTCCAGCGTTTTGGCGACAGCTTCGAGCGTGCCACCGGCGAAATGGAACTGCTGGCCGATGCGTCGCAGCCTTTCGACCGCGAGGCCTTCCTGGCGGGCAAGCAGACTCCGGTGTTCTTCGGTTCCGCGATCAACAACTTCGGCGTGCAGGAAGTGCTGGACGCCCTGGTCGACCTGGCACCGCAGCCTGGCTCGCGTCACGCGCTGCAGCGCGAGGTCAAGCCTGACGAAACCAAGTTCAGCGGCGTGGTGTTCAAGGTCCAGGCCAATATGGACCCGTCGCACCGTGACCGCGTGGCCTTTGTGCGCGTGTGCTCGGGCCACTTCGAGCGCGGCATGCGTCTGAAAGTGGCGCGCAGCGGCAAGGAAATCCGCCCGAACAACGTGGTGTCCTTCCTGTCGCAGCGACGCGAATTGCTGGACGACGCCTACGCAGGCGACGTGATCGGCATCCCCAATCACGGGGTGTTGCATTTGGGCGACGTGCTGACCGAAGGCGAGGCACTGCAGTTCACCGGTTTGCCATTCTTTGCACCCGAATTGTTTCAAGCGGTGGAAGTTGCCGACCCTTTGCGAACCAAGCAGCTGCGCATTGGTCTGAATCAATTGGGAGAGGAAGGCGCGATCCAGGTCTTCCGTCCCGACGCCGGTGGCGCGATGCTGCTGGGGGCGGTCGGCCAGTTGCAATTTGAAGTGGTCGCGCATCGCCTCAAGTCCGAATATGGCGTACAAGCTCGGATGATGTCGTCGCGTTATTCGATGGCGCGATGGATTACGGCAGAAGATCCCAAGGATTTGAAAAAATTCATGGATGCCAACGCACAGCACATCGCGCATGACGTCGTCGACGCGCCGGCCTTCTTGATTTCATCGTCGGCCCAGCTTCGCGTGGCGCAGGAGATGTACCCCAAGGTGCAGTTCCATGCCCTTCGCGAGCACGGTGGCCAGGTATTCCAGACACGTGTAGGCGACAAATCCTTTGCCTGAGCAACACTTTGACAACCTGCGTGCGGAACGACGCGAGCCTCCCCCCAAAAAGAAGGGGAAGACCGCGTGGCAACGCATTCGTTTCCTGCTTCTGCTGTCGATCTTCCCGATTGCCGCAGCGGTAGGCGGTATCGTTTTCGGCCAATGGCTGGCGGTGCGCGCGCCGGTTGATCAATCTGCTGCGGCCGCAGCGGCGGCCAATGGTCCGGTCGATATCCGCAGTCTGCCGCTGGCCAATGGCAACGGCGTGCCTGAACCCCCACAACCGCGTATGGATGGCAGCCGTGGTGTACCGCCCCGCGTCGCCAATGCCAGCAAACCCATTCCGGTGGTGTCTGCTGGCGCAGCGGGTGCTCCGGTGCCGTCTGCACCGCCCGGTACCACCGTCAATCCCGGTGTGCCGGCAACCGTGGCTGGCTTGGTGAACGATCCCAGCCTGCACATTTCGACGGCGCCCTACGTGCCTTCGGCCACCCCCGCACCCGGCACGCCGGGTGGTCCAGCGGCGTTGCCGAGTTCAGGGGCGTCGGGTTGGATGCCGCAGGCCGATCTGTCGCCAACCCCACGAATTGGCGCGTATGCGCAGGTTGTACCGGTGACGGCAGGCGACAACAACGACCAAGGTGGCTTCCAGCCCATGCCGGTGTCGGACGCACCGCCGCCCTCGCAGGGCCTGTCGGTCAGTTCGCGTCCGCCCGCAGGTGCCAACATGCCTGCATGGCAGCGTGTGCTGCGCATCGCACTGGATCGTTGTGAAGCGCAAAGCAGTGGTCGCAATGCTTGTATTCAGCAGGCCCGCAACAACTACTGCGAAGCCAACCAGGGTTGGGGTGCAGTGGCCGAGTGTGGTCCGTAAAGGTTTTCCGGGTATCGCTGGCTGATGCGTGATTGAATCCGGCAGCGATGCTGTGCCGGGTTCGCCAGCAGCAAAATATTTATCCGCACAAATAAATCGGGCCGCGATCCACCTGAGTGGATCGCGGCCCGATTTGCATTCAGCCATCGTGTGCCGCGATTGCCGCGGCAACTGCCGATTTAGTGGCCGACGCCTTCGCCGTCACCAACCTGCAATTGCAGGTAGTTCTGGATGCCCAGCTGTTCGACCAGACCGATCTGGGTTTCCAGATAATCGATGTGCTCTTCGGTGTCGTCGAGAATCATTTGCAGCAGATCGCGGGACACGTAGTCGCGCACGCTTTCGCAATAAGCGATGCCTTCCTTGACGGTGGCCTGGGCAGCGGTTTCCAGCTGCAGGTCACAGGACAGCAGTTCCGGCACGTTTTCGCCGATCATCAGCTTGTGCAGGTCTTGCAGGTTGGGCAGGCCATCGAGCATGAAGATGCGTTCGATGAGCTTGTCGGCGTGCTTCATTTCGCCGATGGATTCGGCATATTCGTGCTTGCCGAGTTTGTCGAAGCCCCAGTGATTCAGCATCCGTGCATGCAGGAAATACTGATTGATGGCAGTCAGCTCGTTGGTGAGCTGCTTGTTCAGATACTGGATAACGGTCTTGTCGCCTTTCATGATGGCTCCCGGCAAATTCGAAAATCTCAAGGGCCGAAGAGTATCACTGGCAGACCCGAAAAAACCGTCCCGGATGTCATGTGATAACTGTCATCCAGAGCGGTAAAAATAGCTGGATGCTGAACAAGAATGACTCTGGTTTTCGACTCGGGAAAATCCGGGCTGAATGAGGATTAAGTGCAGTTTGGCGCGTGCGGAAGATCGGTGAATGGTGCCACGCAATCAAGCGGCGCAAACCATCGAGATTCGCGGGTGATTGCGGCGGGTGTTCAGCGCGCCGGGACAGGTGCCGAGGCAGGCACCTTGCCGAGTGATGTGGGTGTTGCGGGTGGTGCGGCGGGTGACGTGGCGTCGTTCAGGCGGCGCGCGCGATGATCTGGTGAACCGGATAGCGACGGGTCGAGATGTGCTCGACCGGCTTGGCGGTTTGTTTGATGCTGGGACGCACGCTGACGTGATTGGTGCTTACATGATTGGCGCTGACGTGATTAGCTTCACGCACCGCCGACAGCACGGCCACGGCGGCGTCATGGGTCTCGACCTCATGCACATTGGCACCCGCCAGATACGACTCGGCAGTGGCCGCACAGCAACCACAGCAGCTGGCGACGCCCAGTTCGAATTGCAGGTCTCCCAAGGTTTTTGCGCCATTGGCGACGCATTGACGAACTTGGGTCTCGGTCACGGCATTGCAGACACACACGAACATAAGCAGCTTCTTGCCGGCCAGACCGGTAGGGAAACACTAATGAGAATAAGTATTGATAAAAACCGCGTCCGACGCAAGCATTCCCGACGATCGGTAGGGTTACTTCAATGAGATGCGCTTTGTCACAGGGCGCTGGTACCGGTTGCGCGTTCCGGCAGGCCGCTGGGGCACAATGCACGCCATGCAAAAGCACCTGAATGCGTTGTTTTCGGCGTTGGTCGCGCGCGCCACGATTGATCCCCCTGCCAGCAGCCAGCCGTTCTTCCTGGATGGCCGGCAATGCGGCTGGGTGTCTGCCGATGTGCCTGCACTGTTGCGGGCCGGGCCAGCGCGGCTTGTCGCGCATGGCACTGGCTGGGCCTTGGCTACCGATACGACCACCGATGCCGGGCTTGCGTACCTGGCAACAAGCCTGCGCGAGCAGGGCCGGTTGCGTGGCTGGCGTGGTGAATTGCTCGATGTGCCCGACTTGAGCGGCGCCGTGTTGAGCGTGATCGAGCGCGCCGCTGTGCGTCCCTTGGGGATCGCCACCCGTGCGGTGCACCTGAACGCCTGGACGCCGACCGGCGAGCTGTGGATCGCCCAGCGGGCACTCGACAAGTCCACCGACCCGGGCATGTGGGATACCTTGGTAGGTGGCTTGGTCAGCGCCACGGAAAGCGATGCGCTGGCGCTGGAGCGGGAAAGCTGGGAAGAGGCGGGCCTGCCGGCTGCGTGTCTGAAAGATGCCGTCAGCATGGGCGAATACTGCGTGCGGCGGATTTTGCCCGAGGGTTATCAGGTGGAGTGGGTAGGGGTGACCGATGTGGTCGTGCCCAGCGACGTCACGCCCTGCAACCAGGATGGCGAAGTGGCACAGATCCGCACGGCGAGCACCGACGAGGTGATCGACATGATTGGCCGCGATATGTTCACGCTGGAAGCGGCGCTGGCAATGGGCCTGTCTTTCGTGCAGCGCGGTTGGCTGGCGGCAGAGGTGATGGCACCGGTGGTGCAGCGACCGGCTTGAATTTACCTGGGTGAACGCTGATAGTGGGCTCAAGCATTGCACTTAAACCGCGTTCAAACCCCGCTCAGGACGGTGACCCGGCGTCATACCAGGCCAGCAATGCCGCCTGAGCCGCATTGCTCAGTCCCTCGAACCGCACTTCGCCCTGATGGGTCACGATCGCCATCGCATACGGCTCGGCAAGTGCGCCCGCCTCGGGGCATAAGCGCTGTTCTTCGCCTGTGGACGGATGCCGTTTGCGCCAGAAATTGATGGCGCGTTCGAGTTCCGTCAGGGAAAGCGAAGCAGGGTGGCCGGCGTGATCTGGGGTGTCCATCGGCCCATTCTGTCAGATGTTTCGTGCTTGAGGCGCAACAGATGACGGGCACGGCAGGCAATCCGCTACGAGGGCGCGACACACTCCGATACCCGCGATACAGGAAGCGGTCGGGCTCGTAGCACTGTGCAAACATACACAGCAGTATGTTTGAGCCCTGTCTGTTTTGAGTGGGGTGCCACCATGGCCCACTATCCCGAAAATACGCCTGCCTCGCCGTCCCGCATGCACCCGCTGCTGGTAACGGCCATCGTCAGCTTCATTGCGCTGTGCGCAGTGGGCATTGCGGTGTTGACCGGCATGTTGCCATCGCCCCTGGCGCGCACGGTAGACCGTCCGCCTGCTTCAGTCGCGCTGGCCGAAGAAGCCGCCAGGGCCGATAAGGCCGCTGAAGATGCCCGCATTGCAGCCGAGCAGGCGCGTGCCGCTGCCGACGATGCCGCACGCAAGGAAGCCGCGTTGCAGGCCCCGCGTGGCCCTGTTGCACCGCCGCCGGCAGCCCTTGCTGCGGCACCGGTAGCTGCCGTCTGCAATAACTGCGGCGTAGTGCAGTCGGTCACGTCTTATCAGGTGAAGGGCGAGGGCACTGGCCTGGGCGCGATTGCCGGTGGCGTATTGGGCGGTGTGGTCGGCAATCAGTTCGGCGGCGGCAATGGCCGTACCGCACTGACCTTGCTCGGCGCTGGTGGCGGCGCGTATGCCGGCCACGAAGTCGAGAAGAATGTGCGCACCAACACCCGTTATCAGATGAAGGTCCGCATGAACGATGGCTCGGTCAAGACCTACACCAGTGCCACGCCCTTCGGCTGGCGCAACGGCGACCCGGTGCGGGTGGTCAATGGTCAGGTGGTGGCGCGCAACGCCGGTTGATTCTTGTGTCGCAAACGCAAACGACGCGCTGATCGCGCGTCGTTGCCAAGGCCGACATGGCAACTGCCTGTCGGCCTATTTCTTGTCAGCCTTGCTGGCGCGTTTTTTTGACTTGCGCGGCTTGGGTGCCAGCATGGTGTGGCGGCATGAAGGCGTGCCGCACCGGCATTCGTACTGCTTCTTGAGCTTGGCGGTCTGACGTTCGTCCAGCACCAGGCCGTAGTCGTAGTTCAGTTCCTCGCCGCGCCAGATGGGTCGCAGCGACACCACAAAAATCCGCCCATCTTCCGTCTCCTCGGCCTCGCAATTGGGCTCGCAGGAATGGTTGATGTAGCGCCCTTCGTTGCCGCGCACCCCGCCATCGATGACCTTGCCGGTGGCCAGGGCAAAGAAGAAGGTGTGGAACGGGTCGTCGGGGTTCACCGGGTGGCGGCGATCCGCTTCCTCGCTGTCGATGACTTCGCCTACGTATTCAAGAATCCGGGTGCCTGGCGGGATCTTGCGCTTGGCAAAGACACCACTGCCGTGAATCGATGAGCGGTGGACGACGTGCCAGGGTCGTTCGGGAATGCCGTCGGAAACAAGGTCGTCGGAAGGAAGCGTGGCGCGGGGCATGAGCAGCTCTGAAAATCGGTGATACGGCGCTTAAGGTCTTGAACGGGCGGCGAGGCAACCCGTGCAGAGACCACACTGCAACACGCCGCATGCCGGGAATTGTCGCACGCGATGTGTGTACAAACTCGACAGCACGCGGGTGCTGTTGCACACATTCACGACAAGGGAGTGTGGCTTGTCGCGATGCATGAAAAAACACGGGCGGGCCTTGTGAGCCCGCCCGTGTCATGGCGCTTTCATCTAATTATCGACAATCACGCTTCGGTTTTTGCGACGGTCTTTTTGGCTGCGGCTTTCTTGGCGGGAGCCTTGGTGGCAGCAGTTTTTGTGGCAGCAGTTTTGGTCGCTGCCTTCTTCACAGCGGTCTTCTTCACTGCAGCTTTTTTCGCAGGTGCCTTCTTCGCAGCCGCTTTCTTGGCTGCTGCTTTTTTCGGCGCTGCGCTTTCCTCGCCCTCGACGCCTTCTGCATCTGCCGCCTTGGCAGTCTTGGAAGGTGCCTTGCCAGGCTTGGCCGCACGCGGCTCGAACTCGAAGCCGATCTTGCCGCCTTCCTGTTTGGTCAGGAAGGCCTTGAACTTGCGATTCGTGCGGCTGGACACGAAGTTGGTCAGCAGATCGGTCTTGCCCTCGTTCAGCAGCTTGCTCATCTGCTGCGCATCGATTTCCTGCTGCAGGATGACCTTGCCCGACTTGAAGTCGCAGGTCTTCTCGGGGCCGACTGACTTCTCGCACACGAAGCTCATGCCGTGTTCGAACACACGGGCATTGCAGCGCGGGCACGGCCCGATCGGGGTAAGCGAAGAGAAGTCCACCGGTTCGGTGTTCTCTTCCTTGTCCTGCCCGAAGTCGAATTCCAGCTTGAATTCTTCGGCGGTGATGCGCAGGATCGCGGCAAACGGACGGCCCATCTTGCTGATGAAGCCGTTCAAGGGGCCGATTTCCAGCTTACCCAGCAGTTCTTCAACTTCCGGCAGCTCGAAGGTGCGGCCGCCCGGGTGCTTGCTGATTGAGAAATCGCAGGCCGTGCAGGCGTAGCGGCGATAGTTTTCCTTCACCACCTTGCCGCACTTGGGGCAGGGCGTGGTCAGGGTCGCGTAGTCGCCCGGCACCGTGTCGCGGTCGTATTCCTTGGCGCGCTTGACGATCACCTGCGTCATCTGCGCGATCTCGCGCATGAACGCATCACGCGACATCTGGCCTTGTTCGATCTGCGACAGCTGGTGTTCCCATTCGCCGGTCAGTTCGGGCGACGTGAGTTCCGCCACATCCAGACCCGACAACAGCGTCATCAGCTGGCGTGCCTTGGCGGTGGCGATCAGGTCGCGGCCTTCGCGGCGCAGGTAGCCTTCGTTCAGCAGACCTTCGATGATGCCGGCGCGCGTGGCGGGTGTACCCAGGCCGCGCGCAGCCATCGCTTCGCGCAATTCTTCGTCTTCCACCAGCTTGCCCGCGCCTTCCATGGCCGACAGCAGCGTGGCTTCGTTGAAGCGCGCGGGCGGCTTGGTGGCCAGGCCCACGGCGTCGATGTCTTCCGTGCGCACGGTTTCGTCCGGGGCCACGGCCACCAGCGTGGCATCGTCACCCTGGGCTTCGCGGCCGTAGACCGTCATCCAGCCCGGGCTGACCAGCACCTTGCCTTCGGTCTTGAAGTGGTGGCCGACGACTTCGGTAATGCGCGTGGTCAGCTGGAATTCCGCCGCGGGGTAGAACACCGCAAGGAAGCGCTTGACCACCATGTCGTAGATCTTGGCTTCGGCTTCGCTCAGTTCGCGCGGGGCCTGCAAGGTCGGGATGATCGCAAAGTGATCCGACACTTTCTTGTTGTCGAACACACGTTTGTTCGGGCGCACCCACTTGTTGTTGATGACCTGGTTCGCAAACTTGCTGTAGCCGCCCGGAATCGGCGACGGGCCATCAGCCAGCATCTGCATGGTCTGGTGCACGGTCGGCACGTAGTCTTCCGGCAGGAAGCGCGAGTCGGTACGCGGGTAGGTCAGCGCCTTGTGGCGCTCGTACAGCGACTGGGCCAGCGCCAGCGTGGTCTTGGCCGAGAAACCGAAACGACCATTGGCCTCGCGTTGCAGGCTGGTCAGGTCATACAGCAGGCCCGACAACTGGGTCGACGGACGTGACTCTTCCGTCACCGTGCCGGGTTTGTCCCGGCAGGCAACCACGATCGAGTCGGCGGCCGTCTTGCTCCACAGGCGCGAGTCCCGTTTTTCCGGGTCTTGCTCGTCTTTCTTGTGCTTCGGATCGAACCAGCGCCCTTCGTACAGGCCAGCGGCCGCGACGAACTGCGCACGCACTTCCCAGTAGTCGCGCGACACGAACTTGCGGATGCGTTCTTCGCGCTCGGCCACGATCGCCAGTGTCGGGGTCTGCACACGACCCACCGGGGTCTTGAAGAAACCGCCGTCTTTGCTGTTGAACGCGGTCATGGCCCGCGTGCCGTTGATGCCCACCAGCCAATCCGCTTCGGCGCGCGAACGGGCAGCGGCTTCCAGCGGCTTCATAGTCTCGTCCGAACGCAGGTCGGCGAAGGCTTCGCGGATGGCCTGTTGCGTCATCGACTGCAACCACAGGCGGCTGACCGGCTTGTTGGTCTTGGCGTATTGCGCGATGTAGCGGAAGATCAGTTCGCCTTCCCGTCCCGCGTCACAGGCGTTGATGACGGCGTCGACGTCCTTGCGCTTCAACAGGCGCACCAGCAGGCGCAGCCGTTCCTCTGAGCGCTTGTCGGCAGGGCCTAAGCCAAACTCGGGCGGGATCACCGGCAGATGGGTGAAACTCCATTTGCCTTTGACTGGATCGTTGGGCGCAACCAGGCCCAGCAGGTGACCCACGCTGGAAGAGAGCACATATTGCTCGCTTTCGAAATATTCGCCCTCACGCTTGAAGCCGCCCAGTGCGCGTGAAATGTCCAGCGCTACCGAGGGCTTCTCGGCGATGATCAGTGTCTTGCCCATTGAAATCCAGTGAATCCGGCGCGACCGCGAAGGCGCAGTCGCAGCGCCGGATGATAAGGGGGGAATTTTGCCGCGTGCAAGTCGGACCCGAAACCAAGTGTCTGCACGGTCGCGTTTTGGCAAGGCGTACAACACGCCTTATATATAGTGCCGCAAACGCGAAAACCGGGTTGCTTGACGGGCGAGTGCCGCGTTTGGACGCCGGGTCAGTGCAGCTGGCGCGGGCTGCCGTCGTCCAGCAATTCCTGCAGGACGAGGTTGTCGATCTTGGTTTCCTGGCTCCAGAGCACCATCAACACGATGATCTTGAGCTTTTCCAGGGGGACCGGGGATTCAGACACGGCAAAGGCGCGATCGACCACGATTTCGCGCAAGGGGGCAGAAAGTACCCCGGCGGCTTCCAGGAAAGCGATGAAGCCGATGGTGTCGGAGCCGAGTTGGTGATATTCGACATCGGCATACACACGAGCACCGTTGCTGGGTTCGAGCGCGAGGTCGACACAGCGATTGGTGCTTTCAGCCAGGCCGGACAACCAGGACAAGGCATCATCGATGTCTTCGTCCTCGAAGCCAGCGGCGGCGAGCTTTCGGGCCAGCGTGTCCGGGTCGGGACAGGCCTCTGGCGCGAAGTAAGTCTCGAAGAGATAAACGAAAATATCAAACATAGGCAGTCTGTCAGGCGTCGATTTACTCTACGCGGAAACGCCATGCCGGGCAACCGACGGGGCTGGCATGCAACTCGACCATAAGCGGGGTGTCCGGCCTGCGCAACGTCGCAGGCCACCCTACGCATCCCGCGGATTACCGCAGGCGCTGCACACGTGCGCCGGGCAGGCGGGCGATCCGGCCAGACAGCTCCAGCGTCAGCAGCCGTACCTGCAAGGTGTCGGCGGGCAGACCCGAGCGCAGTTGCACTTCATCGATATTGAGCGGGTCGAAACCCAGTTGATCCAATAGTGGGTCTTCGTCTGGTTTGCTGTCGGGCCGCCTGGTTGGCGTGTTGTTCTGTCGGTGATCCGACTTTTCATCCTGGTCGATCGACCTTTCAGTCGTGGCTCGCGCCAGGCCTGGTTTCGCGGCTGTGTGCGGTGGCTTTGCAGCGCTATCTTCATTAGCGTCATCGTCGATCAGGGCCATCTGGTGGTGCTTTTCTGCAATCTCGTCTGGCCAGACAGAACTTAGCTCGTCGAGCACGTCTTGCGCCGTCTCGACCAGCTTCGCCCCCTGACGGATCAGCGCATGACACCCACGCGACAGCGGCGAATGGATCGATCCGGGGATTGCAAATACCTCGCGCCCCATGTCCGCGGCCAGGCGGGCGGTAATCAGCGAGCCGCTGTGCACTGCCGCTTCCACCACCAGCACGCCACGCGACAATCCCGCCACCAACCGGTTGCGGCGCGGAAAGTGGTGCGGCAGCGCCTTGGTGCCCAGGGGCAGTTCCGACACGATGGCACCGCTGGCCGCGATCTGGTGGGCCAGGTCACGGTTGCGCGCCGGGTAGACGATATCGGCACCGGTGCCGACGACTGCCACCGTTTTCCCTGCCGCCGCCAGCGTCCCGCGGTGGGCCGCCGCATCGATCCCCAGCGCCAGGCCACTGGCAATGCACCAGTCCCGGGTCGCCAGTGCCTGGGCGAAGTCATGCGCCAGGATGTTGCCGCCTGGGGTGGCGTGGCGGGCACCGACGATTGCAATGGTTCTGCGTGACAGCGCGTGCACGTCCCCCACCACGTACAGCAGCACTGGCGGGTCGGACATTTCGCGCAGCATGTCGGGGTAGTGCGCATCCGCCAGGGTCAGTACATGGTGATTGTGGTCGGCCTGCCAAGCCAGTGCGCGTTCGATGTACGCCAGCATGGCCTGTGTGGGTGGTTCTGCAATGCGACGGGCCAGCTCAAACGGCAGGTGTTGCGCCAGGACCTGCTGGGGCGTGGCATAAAGCTGTTCGGGCGGACCAAAGGCCTGCATGAGCTTGCCTGCCAGCACCGGGCCGACATCAGGCTCGTCCGCCAGGCGCAGCCATGCTGCCAAGGATGGCAATGCGGGGGACGTTGTGGAGCCCATTGGTGTGGTCCGTCAGGCAAAAACCGCATCCTGCCCGGCCGTGGGTCGGACGAACAGGTGTCCCTGGGCCGATTTGTCCTGCTGTTTATGGTAAGGTGCTTGCAGAAGAACACGCTGGGCAAACTCGCCCTTCGCGTCCAAACATAGTGACCACTATGCTTGCAATCGCGTGGTGTTCCCCCATCTAGTCTTCAATCCCGTCTCCGGTTTCGCGTACGTCATGGCCCTGCTCACGATCCTGCACTACCCCGATTCCCGGCTCCACAAAGTGGCCAAGCCGGTCGCGCGGGTGGACGATCGCATTCGCAAGCTGGTGCGCGACATGGCCGACACCATGTATGACGCACCGGGTGTAGGGCTTGCCGCCACGCAGGTCGATGTACACGAGCGTGTCATCGTCATCGATGTGTCGGAAGACCAGACCGGCCTGCTTGCGCTGATCAACCCGGAAATCATCTGGCACAGCGAAGAGCTGCGCGCCTTTGAAGAAGGCTGCCTGTCGGTGCCGGGGGTGTATGACGATGTCGATCGTTATGCGCAAGTTCGGGTGCGTGCCTTGAACGAGAAGGGCGAAACCTACGAATTCGATGCCGACGGCCTGCTGTCGGTATGCGTGCAACACGAAATGGATCACTTGCTGGGCAAGGTCTTTGTCGAATACCTGTCGCCGCTGAAGCAGACGCGCATCAAGAAGAAGATGCGCAAGCTTGAGCGTGATTCCGCCTGATGCGGATCGCCTTTGCGGGTACGCCCGAGTTCGCACGTGTTGCCCTGTCTGCATTGCTGGCCGCCGGGCACGACGTTGCGCTGGTCCTGACGCAGCCCGACCGCCCCGCCGGTCGTGGCCTCAAGCTCACGCCCAGTCCGGTCAAGCAGGCCGCGCTCGACGCCGGCATCGAAGTCTTGCAGCCGCGCAGCCTGCGGCTCGACGGCAAGTATCCCGAGGAAGCCGCTGCGGCCCACGCCGCGTTGCAGGCGGCTGGCATCGAGTTGATGGTGGTCGCGGCCTATGGCCTGATCCTGCCGCTGTCCACGCTCGATCTGCCCCCGCGCGGTTGCCTGAATATCCATGCCAGCCTGCTGCCGCGCTGGCGCGGCGCGGCACCGATCCAGCGTGCCATCGAATCGGGTGACCTGGAAACCGGTATCACCATCATGCAGATGGACCAGGGTCTGGACACCGGTGCCATGTTGTCGCGCTGCGTGGTGCCGATTGGTCCCACGCAAACCGCTGCTGAACTGCATGACGTATTGGCGCAAGCCGGTGGCAAACTGATTGTCGATACCTTGGCCGATGCCGAACGTGGGCCCCTGGTGGCCACCCCGCAGCCGGAAGACGGTGTGAACTACGCCGCCAAACTCGACAAAGCCGAATCCTTGCTCGACTGGCAGGCATCTGCCGACCTGCTGGCTCGCCGGGTGCGCGCTTTCAACCCGGTACCCGGCGCATCGCTGCGTCTGGCTGGCTTGGATGACCCCGTAAAAGTGTGGCGCGCGAGCGCCTTGCCAGCCTCGGCTGCCAGCGCTGCCGCTACTCCCGGCAGTATTTTGCGTGTCGATGCAGAAGGCATCGACGTGGCAACCGCCGACGGCGTGCTGCGCCTGTTGGAACTCCAGAAAGCCGGTGGCAAGCGCCAGCCGGTGGAAATATTCGTACGCGGCTGGAGCGCGCCCGCGACCTGTTGATGGCCCTTCGGGGCCTGTCGGAGGTCCGGTGATCGATCCGCGCCCTCCCTCTTTTTTGTGCCCTTATCGTCCATGACCCCATCCCCCGCTGAGTCCCGTCCTGCCGCGCACGCCGCGCCCTTGTCCGAGGTGTTGCTGGCCAGTGCCACGGCGATCGCGGCGGTGCTGGGCGGCGCGTCTCTGACCGATGCCCTGGCCCGCACTGCCGCTGCCCTGCGGCCTGCCACCCAGTCGGTCAGCTTCCATGTCATGCGCAATCTGGGTCGTGCCCGTGCCGTGAAGGAACTGCTGGTTACCCGTCAGCCCGCCGATCCGCGCCTGGACGCCTTGCTGCTGACCGCCTTCGCCTTGGTGCTGGACGAGAAAAACGCGCCCTATGCTGCCCACACCGTGGTCGATCAGGCCGTGAATGCCGCGTCGGGCAACCGCGACATGGCGCATGCCAAGGGCATGGTCAACGGCAGCCTGCGACGTTTCCTGCGCGAGCGGGCAGACCTGCTTGCCACGGTTGATAAGCACGCGGCTGCAAGACTGAACTACCCGGCCTGGTGGATCGAGCAGGTCAAGACCGACTACCCCAACAACTGGGAAGCCATCCTGCGTGCCGCCGATGTGCCCGCACCCATGAGCCTGCGTGTGAATCGCCGCCGCATCTCGGTGGCCGATCAATTGGCCGCGTTCGAGGCCGCCGGCATTGCAGCCGAGCGTCTGGGCAAATACGGCATCGTGCTGGCGCAGCCGCGCCCGGTGCAGCAATTGCCGGGGTTTGCGCAAGGCCACTGGTCGGTGCAGGACGGCGGTGCACAGCTTGCCGCGCCCTTGCTTGAAGTGCGTGACGGCATGCGGGTGCTCGACGCCTGCGCCGCACCGGGCGGCAAGACGGCCCACCTGCTTGAGCTGGCCGACATCGATCTGCTGGCGCTCGATGTCGATGGTTCGCGCCTGGGCCGGGTGCGTGAAAACCTCGATCGCCTTGGCCTGAAGGCCACGGTTCAGGCGGCCGATGTGGCCGATCTCGACAGCTGGTGGGATGGCAAACCCTTCGACGCGGTGCTGGCCGATGTGCCGTGCACGGCCTCGGGAATCGTTCGCCGCCATCCTGACATTCGCTGGTTGCGTCGCCCGGAAGACGTGAAAAAGACCGCTCGCCTGCAAAATCGTATTGCCGATGCGCTCTGGCAGGTGGTGGCACCGGGTGGTAAATTGCTTTACGCGACTTGCTCGGTGTTTGCCGCTGAAAATGCGCAGCAGGCAGCTGCCTTCCTGGCGCGGCATCCCGATGCAACAGCCTTGCCCGCGCCGGGCCAGTTGCTGCCGCGTGCGGGCGATGTTCCGCTCGCCGCACAACATGACGGCTTCTTCTACGCCCTGTTTGCGAAAGGATGATCCTGCGAGTGCTTCACCTTCTGCGCTGGCTCTGCCTGGTGACCGTGCTGGTTGGCGGGGCCGCGCCGTTGGCGATGGCTTCGGATGCCGCAGTGCAGCGAGTGGAGGTCATCGCAGAAGGTGAACTATTGCTGCTCGATGCCGACATCGACATCTCGCTGCCGCCTCAGCTGGAAAACGCCGCTGCGCGTGGCGTTCCGCTGTTCTTCACCGCCGATGTCGAAGTCATCCGTCCGCGCTGGTACTGGATGGATGAAGAGCTGCTGTCTTCGCGCCTGACATGGCGCATCAGCCAGAACGTATTGACCCGCCAATGGCGCGTCAGCACCGGCAGCCTGGGCTTGCCGGTCGATTCCCTGCAAGATGCCTTGTCCATCGTCCGCCACATGCGGCGCTGGCCCTTTGCCCAGCGCGACGAATTGCCGGTGGGTCTGTTCAAGGGCCGCCTGCGTGTGCGGCTCGATGTCTCGCAACTGCCCAAGACCTTCCAGGCCAACGCCTTCAACAGCAATGACTGGGCGTGGTCCACGCGCTGGTACGAATTCGGCATCTCGGTGCCGGCCGAACCAGAGGTCAAGCCATGAACCGCATCCTCAGCATCTTGTTGGGCCTGGGCGGTATTGCTGCGTTGATTCTGTTGTTCCTGCTGGCGTCGGCCACCGGCAATTCCTCGCGGCTGGAGGAACAGTACGACTTGCTGCTGGGCTTGAATGGTGTGGTGGCCCTGGCGCTGTTTGCCTGGGTGGTGACGCTGGCCACTCGCCTGCTGGGCCGCCTGAAACGCCGGGAATTCGGGGCGCGGCTGACTGGCCGCTTCGCGCTGGCCTTCGCCCTGGTGGGCGTGGTGCCGGGGGTGCTGATCTATCTGCTATCCGTGCAATTCCTGTCGCGCTCGATCGAGTCCTGGTTCAACGTGCGGGTCGATACTGCGCTGGAAGCAGGCCTGAATCTGGGGCGTGCCGCGCTTGACTCGCAACTGCAGGAATTGAACACCCGGGCGCGCACCATTGCGCTGACGCTCGACGATCCCAGCGACAGCAATGTGGCGCTGACCCTGACGCGTCTGCGTGAACAGACCGGCGTGCAGGAATCGATGGTGTTCACCGCATCGGGCCGCATCGTGGCGTTTTCCACTGCCATGTACGGTGCCTTGTTGCCCGAGCCGCCGCCTGCCAGCGTGCTGCGCCAGCTGCGTGTGGCGCGTGCCTACGCGGCGGCCGAGGCCGATTCGGTGACCCAGGCCGGGGTCATCGACACCAATCCGACCACCAATTTGCTGCGCCTGCGGGTGGTGGTGCCCTTGTCGCAGGCATCCAGCCTGGCGCTCAGCGGCGGGTTCAATGCCGAGCCGCGCTACTTGCAATTGATTCAGCCGGTACCCGAACAAATCGCCTTCAACGCCAATGAAGTGCAGTCGGGATACCGCGACTATCAGCAACTGACCTTGTCCCGCCTGGGCTTGCGCAACCTGTACGGCATTACGCTGACCCTGGCCTTGCTGCTGTCGGTGTTTGCTGCGATCGGGGCGGCATTCTTCCTGTCGCGTCGTCTGGTGCGCCCGATGCTGCTGCTGGCCGAGGGCACGCAGGCGGTTGGCGTGGGCGACTTTCGCCCGATCCCCGAGCCTGCGACCCGTGACGAAGTCAGCCAGCTGACGCGCTCGTTCAACGCCATGACCCGCCAACTGGAAGAAGCGCGCAGCATGGTGGAAAGCAATCGCCAGCAGCTGGAACGCAGCAACGCCTACCTGGAAAGCATCCTGTCCAACCTGTCGTCCGGGGTGCTGGTGTTCGATGAGGGCTTCCGGCTGACCACGGTCAATCATGGTGCCCAGCAGATTCTGCGCGTCGATCTGCATGGTGGAATCGGCCGGCCGCTGGAAAGTGTTGAAGGGCTGGGGCCATTTGCCCAGGCCATCCACAACGCCTTTGCGCAGCATGAAGCCGCACAAAGCGGTCGCACCTACTGGCAGCAGCAATTCGAGATTGCCCGGGTGGGCGAGGGCACCGGCAACGAAGACTGCCCGCCGCGCCTGCTGGCCGAGATGCCACATGCCGGTGGCACGGCCGACGACCACCCGATTACCTTGCTGGCACGCGGCTCGCACCTGGCCACGGGGCAGGGGCCGAGCGGTTATGTGGTGGTGTTCGATGACATCACGGAAGTCATCTCCGCCAATCGGGCGATGGCCTGGGGCGAAGTGGCCCGCCGTCTGGCACACGAAATCAAGAACCCGCTGACCCCCATTCAGTTGTCGGCCGAGCGCCTGGCCATGAAGCTGACCGACAAGCTTGGGCCCACCGATGCCGCCATGTTGCACCGTGCAACCGGCACCATCATCAACCAGGTCGGGTCAATGCTGCGCATGGTGGACGACTTCCGCGAATACGCGCGCACCCCGCCAGCAGTGCTGCAACAACTGGATCTGAACGAACTGATTGCCGAAGTCCTGACCCTGTATGGGTGGGACCCCGACGAAGGCATGCTGCGCCAGGGACCACGCAGTGTGCTGTTGTCGGTAGCATTGGAAGCATCCCTGCCGCGCGTGTTGGGCGACGCGACGCAGCTGCGCCAGGTGATCCACAATCTGCTTGCCAATGCCCACGATGCAATCGATGACAAATTGCGCGAGCAGGCAAAGTTGGCCGCTGAGGCTGCGGATGCGGCACAATCCGCAGAACTACTTACGACAGACGGTAGTGCAGCATTGGTCGCCGAGGCGGAGAACCGCGTCGGCGTCAGTACCCGCCTGATCACCACTCGTCTACCCGACGGCACAGAACATGCTGCCGTGCGTCTGACCGTCACGGATACCGGCGCAGGATTCAGCCCACGAATCCTGCGCAGGGCTTTCGAGCCCTATGTGACGACCAAGGCACGGGGGACGGGTCTGGGTCTGGCGATTGTGAAGAAGATCGTCGATGAACACGGGGGTCGCATCGATTTGACGAATCGAAGCGGCGGTGGAGCGATGGTTTCTATACTATTGACCCGGTTGAGCGAAGACACGCGCGTCCCCGCAGAGGGCGGTGAGCAGCGTGGCGCCGAAGCAAAGACCGCATGAAAAGAGGTCCTTAAGACTATGGCCAGAATCCTGGTGGTCGATGACGAAGTTGGTATCCGTGAACTCCTCTCGGAGATTCTCTACGATGAGGGGCATACGGTCGACCTGGCCGAGAACGCCGCGCAGGCTCGCGCGCTGCGCAACAAAGCCAGGCCCGACATGGTGTTGCTCGATATCTGGATGCCCGATACCGATGGCGTCACGCTGTTGAAAGAGTGGGCCTCGCTGGGCCAGCTCGACATGCCGGTGGTGATGATGAGCGGTCACGCCACCATCGATACCGCTGTCGAAGCGACGCGTATCGGGGCGATGGATTTCCTTGAGAAACCCATCACCATGCAGAAACTCCTGCGCACGATTGCGTCGGCGCTTGAACGTGGCCGCAATGCGGCACGCCCGGTGGCACCGCCGCCCGCGCCCGTGCGCACGGGTTTTGCACCGGTGCTGGGTTCGGTCGCACCTGCCTTGGCCCCAGTGCCAAGCAGCTACGCCATGGCCGATACCAGCGCGCCGCGCATGAATCACTTTGATGCGACGCCCGATGTCCATGCCGTGCCGGACACGGCCGGCCAGGCACTGCGCAACCTGTCGCTGGACCAGCCGCTGCGTGAAGCCCGTGACGCGTTCGAACGCATCTACTTCGAGCATCATCTGTCGCGCGAAGGCGGCAGCATGACTCGGGTGGCCGACAAGACCGGCCTGGAGCGTACCCACCTGTATCGCAAGCTGAAGCAGCTCGGCATCGAGCTTACTCGCCGCCGCAGCACATGAAGATCCTGATACTGGGCGCCGGCCGAGTCGGCACCAGCGTCGCGGAAAATCTGGTGTCGGAGCAGAACGACATCACGCTGATCGATACCGATGCACGCCGCCTGGCCCAGCTGCAAGAACGGCTGGATCTGCGCGGCGTGGTCGGCAATGGCACGCACATCGATGTGCTGGCGGAAGCCGGTGCGGCCGATGCCGATCTGCTGATTGCGTGCGCGACCAGCGACGAAACCAATCTGGTGGCCTGCAAGATCGCCAAGCAGGTGTTCAACCTGCCCCGGCGGATTGCACGCGCCCGCGCGCCGGCATTTCTTGACCATCCCGAGTTGATGGGCGAACAGGGTTTCTGTGTCGATCACCTGATCTCGCCGGAACGCAGCGTCACTGCCTATCTTGAGAGCCTGATCGAATATCCCGAAACCCTGCAGGTGCTGGAGTTTGCCAAGGGCCGGGTGGCCTTGGCAGCGGTGCGCGTGGGGCCGGGCAGCCCGCTGGTGGGGCAGGCGGTGGAAACGCTGCACAAGCGCATCCCCGACATCGACAGTCGCATTGTGGCCATCTACCGCCAGGACAAGCCGCTGATCCCAAGCGGGGCCACGGTGGTGGAAGCGGGCGACGAGCTGTTCTGTCTGGCCGATGCGCGGCATCTGCGCCGGGTGGTTGCGGAACTGGTGCCCACGGTGCGGCCGGTACGACGCGTGATGATCGCGGGCGGCGGCAACATCGGTGCACGCCTGGCACGTGAACTGGGTGGCAATTACGAGATCAAGCTGATCGAAGTCGATCAGGCGCGCTGCGAACTGCTGGCCTCGCAATTGCCCGCACGCACCCTGGTCCTTAATGGCGATGCCACCGACGAAGACCTGCTCGACGACGAGAACGTCGGTGACATGGACATGTTCCTGGCGCTGACCAACGACGACGAGAACAACATCATGTCGTCCTTGCTGGCCAAGCGCATGGGCGCACGGCGGGTGGCGGCGCTGATCGGCCGCAAGGCCTATGGCGATCTGATGGAAGGCGGCCGTATCGATGTGGCCATCAGTCCGTCGCAGGCCACCATCGGTGAACTGCTGCGCCACGTGCGGCGTGGTGACATCGTGGTCGCCCACCAATTGCGACGCGGTGCCGCCGAGGCCATCGAGGCCGTCGCCCACGGTGACCGCAAACATTCCAAGGTCGTCGGTCGCAAGATCGAGGAAATCAGCCTGCCCAAAGGCAGCATCATCGGTGCCCTGGTGCGCGGTGAAGACGTGCTGATGGCCCATCACGACACGGTCATCGAACCCGAAGACCATGTCATCGTATTCGTCACCAACAGCCGCCTGATCTCCAAGGTCGAACAGCTGTTCCAGGTCTCCGCGTCGTTCTTCTAAGCCGTCTCGGCAGGCTGCGTCATGCGTCAACTCGTTCCTGTCCTGAATGTCGTCGGTTTTGTGATCGTGCTGTTTTCGCTCACCCTGACGATCCCGCTCGGTATCTCATGGTGGATGAACGACGGAGCCTTGCAGGCCTTTGCCGAGGCGCTGGGCATCGGCGTGCTGGCGGGTGGTCTGCTGTATCTGTTCACCCGCCGCCACCGCCGCGAATTGCAGCCGCGTGACGGCTTCCTGCTGGTGTCGCTGGTGTGGGCGTTGTTGCCGGTGATTGCGGCAATTCCGCTGCAGATCCACTTCAGCCGCATGGGCATGCCGCTGAGCTTCACCGACGCCTACTTCGAGGCCATGTCGGGGCTGACCACCACTGGGTCCACGGTATTGACCGGCATTGGCGAGCTGCCGGTGTCGATCAACAGCTGGCGCTGCACCTTGGTGTGGATCGGCGGCATGGGCATTCTGGTGCTGGCCGTGGCGGTGTTGCCGCTGCTGGGCGTGGGCGGCAGCCAGATCTACCGGGCTGAGACGCCCGGCCCGATGAAAGACGAGAAGCTCACACCGCGCATCACCAGCACCGCCAAGGGGCTGTACGCTATCTACATGAGCATTTCGCTGCTGTGCATGCTGAGCTTCAAGGCAGCCGGCATGACCTGGCTCGACGCCTATGCCCACATGGGATCGACCATGGGCCTGGGCGGGTTTTCGACCACGGATTCCGGGTTCATCGGCTTTGCATCGCCCGCCATCGACTTCGTGGCGGTGGTCTTCATGGTGATCGCCGGCATCAACTTCGCGACCCACTTCTACGCCATTCGCCATCGCAGCCTGGGCACCTACCTGCGCTGCGCGCAGACCCCCATCTACATCGGTCTGCTGGCCGGCAGTTCCCTGTTCGTGAGCTTCTGGCTGTACATCACGGGTGTGTATCCCGACATCTGGCAGGCGCTGCATTACGGCATCTTCAACACCGTGTCGGTAGCCACCACCACCGGTTTTGCCAACACCGACTACGCCACCTGGCCGCTGGTGCTGCCGGTCATCATGCTGTTCGTGTCTTCGTTTGCGACCTCGGCCGGGTCGACGGGCGGCGGTATCAAGTTGATCCGCATGATCATCCTGATCAAACAGGCGCGGCGCGAGATGGTTCGCATTTTGCACCCGCGTGCGGTCAACCCCGTGCGCCTGGCGGGCCTGCCGGTGGCCAACAAGGTGATTTTTTCGATCCTGGCGTTCATGCTGATCTACGGCGGCTGCATCATCTTGATGACCTTCCTGCTGCTGCTCAGCGGCATGGACGGCCTGACCGCGTTCAGCGCGGTATTTGCCAGCCTCAACAACACCGGCCCTGGGCTGGGTGAAGTCGGCCCGGCTGCCCACTACGGGCACCTGAACGCCTTCCAAACCTGGGTGTGTACCTTTGCCATGCTGATCGGTCGGCTGGAACTGTTCACGGTGTTGGTCTTGTTCACGCCGGAATTCTGGCGCAAGTGAACCGTCTTGCCGGCCAGGAGCCGCGATGAGTGCACCGCTTCCTGAAGTGCCCGTTCATCTGATTGTCGGCACCCGCCTGCTGAGCGGCGCAAGCGATGCATTGCCCCAGGCAATCGCCCATCTCTCCGAGGGCGAGCAGGCGGTCATTGTCGAAGGAGGACCCGGGACCTTGGTCGCCCCTGGGGGAATCACCCTGGTGCAGCTCGCGGCCGGATGCGTATGCTGTGTCGGACAGCTACCCCTGCGGGTCACCGTGGCAAGGTTGCTGCGACAGGTACGTCCTGCAAGGCTGTGGATAGAAATATCCGATGGTGCGCACTTGGCAGAGGTCCGGCGGCAGTTGAATGGACCTGGCTTCAGAGGCGCAATAGTGTTGAAGAATCAGTAGTTTTTATTGACTCAGCGCTTGAAATTCCAGAACTGGCACCGAATTTGCTTGATAGAGGCTGCAGTTGCAGCTATTGAGCAAGTCTCAAAGGCGATTTCAGGAGTCAGACCATGGAAATGATCTACAACAGTTCCAACTACGCCGTTGTCGAGTTCGCCAAGCTCGATGGTGACCAGCATGGCGGCGGTTTTGAGATCGTCGACAAGCAGGCTCGTCGCGAAATGTATCTGGGCGGTGCGTCAGCAGACCACTTCCGCCAAAACGTACGCGAATTGATTGCTTCCGAACCTTCTGTCGAGGATATCGACGAGTTTCTGAGCCAATTCGACGGCTTCATGAATCGAGCTGTGACCCTGCAATAAGCCAGCAGGCACGCGGGTTGGCCGGGTTTTTGATACTAAAAATGTCACGAACATCGTTTATTTTGATGTCAAACGTGACTAAACTCGGCCAACATGTTCACAAAGGAGACCCGGATGGAGTCGCTCGCCTTCACCGCTTCTGCACCCAATACCCTGGGCATCGAACTCGAACTTCAGATCGTTGACCCCGTTACGCACGACCTTCGCGGTGCTGCCGAAGATTTGCTCGCGCAGCTCGCCAATCACCGTTTTGCAGACCAGGTGAAGCCCGAGATCACCCGGGCCATGATCGAGATCAATTCCTCGGTCCACCAGAACCCGGCCAGCTTGCTTGCGGAAATGCGCGAGCTGCGCAATGCACTGAATGAAGCCGCCGACGCCGTCGGTGTGCGCATTGCAGGCGGTGGTACCCACCCCTTCATGCGCTGGCAAGACCGCACGATTTTCGATTCCCCGCGCTTCCAGTATGTGTCCGAGCTGTACGGGTATCTGGCACGCCAGTTCACCGTCTTCGGTCAGCACATTCACCTGGGCGTCGGTTCCGGCGATGAAGCGATTGACCTGACGCATCGCCTGTCGCCTTACATGCCGCATTTCATCGCGCTGTCGGCGTCGTCGCCGTTCCAGGAAGGCGTGGACACCTTGTTCTCGTCCTCGCGCCTGAATGCGTTGAATGCGTTCCCGATGGCGGGTCACCTGCCGCCGGAAATCCGCGACTGGTACCAGTTCGAAGCGCATTACTCGTCGTTGAAGAACGCGGGCCTGGTGGAAAGCCTGAAGGACTTCTACTGGGATCTGCGTCCCAAGCCCGAATTCGGCACTGTCGAAATCCGGGTTTGCGACACGCCGCTGTCGGTCGAAAAGGCATGCCAGCTGGCAGCATTTGCACAGGCCTTGTCGGTGCTGGTGCAAAGCGAGCCGGTGCCCAGCCAGGACACGTGGCTGGCCTATCGCGTCAATCGCTTCCAGGCCAGCCGTTTCGGTCTGCAAGCGCACTACGTCGATGCCGAGCAAGGCCGTGTGCGCCTGATCGACCACATGCGCAGCACCTTCGATCGGGTCATGCCGATTGCCGAAAAATTGGGCACCACCGAGCAAGTCGCCGCTTTGCGGGCCGACGTGTTGAAGCTGGGTTGTGACGCCAAGTGGCTGCGTGCGCAAATGCACCGCAACGGCGAGCTGCGTGACGTGGTGGGCGCTGCGGTGAACGTCTGGCGTGGGGATGAAGAAGTCAGCCCCGACCTCGCCGGCCCGGTAACGATTGCGCGCCGCCGTGTGCGGGCGGGGTCAGAGCCGATGGGCGTGCATGCACTGGCCAGTGATCGGTCGTTCGACCGGCCGCCGGAACAATTGCATTGATGCACTGGGACGCGGAGTAAACTGCGAGCATGGTCATGTCATCGCAAACGTCATCACACAACGGCTCCGCGCCCAGCCAGATTCTTTCCACGTCCTTGCGTCATTGGGATGACATTCCCAGTGCCGATCTGAGGCGCGGCTACGCGCTGGCCTTGGAATCAGGCAAGGTCTTGTCCATGCCTGACCTGGCATTTGCCATGGGTTCCGCCGAGTTGCCTTTGCTCGATCCGGCCTTGGTCGATCCCAAACGCAAGAACATCAGCTTGAACGGCACGACGGGCAGGGTGGTTGGCGTAGCGGTTGAAGATGCTCGCCGCGATGCCATCGCCGACCTGATCCGGCGTTACGCAAGTCAGGCTCGCAGCCTGGTCAATGCCGTGCTGCCGCACTATAAAGAACATCTCCACAGCCCCACGACCAGTCTGCGCCTGCATCGGGTCACGGACTGGAAGCCCTCGTGGCGCAAAGACGATTCGCGTCTGCATGTGGATGCGTTTCCGTCACGACCGAATCATGGCGAACGCATTCTGCGCGTGTTCACCAACATCAACCCCACGGGCGAACCGCGCAAGTGGCGCGTGGGTGAAGCCTTCCCCAGCCTGGCCGAACGTTTCCTGCCGCAGTTGAAGGCTCCGTATCGCCCGGGCGTTGCCAGCTTGATGAAAAAATTGGGTGTTACCAAGCAGGTGCGCAGTGAGTACGACCACTTGATGCTGCAGATGCATGACCGCATGAAGGCCGATCTGGAATACCAGCGCAACGGCATTCAGGAATCGGTGGACTTTGCCGGTGGCAGCAGCTGGATGGTGTTTTCCGATCAGGCTCCGCATGCCGCGATGGGCGGCCAGTTCATGCTGGAACAGACCTGGTTCCTGCCGATCAAGGCCATGGCACATCCTGAACATGCCCCGCTGCGAGTGTTGGAGCGTTTGAAAGGGCATGCGCTGGTTTGATGGCTGTGGTCTTGGACCTGGTGATCAGTCGCAAGTCCGTTCCCGCCTCGGCCGGTAAAGCCTCAGCGGCTTAAGTTTATTACCCACACTTATTACCAAGCTTGTTAGTCGCCTGATCTTGTGGTCATGCGGCTGCACCATCGCCCGCAAATTCGGGCACGCTGGACCTGCGCTGTTACCATAACCGGTTCGTCCTGACTCGCGCGATACCCCGCCGCGCAGCAGGCAACCCGGCAGTCTTCCGCCCCTTGCTGGAAGACCGCTGCCAGTCAGGTTTCAGGTGTCCGTCTTGTCCGCTTCCAGTCAGTTTTCCGCCCGCGCGTCCGAGCCCTTGCAATTTACCCGAGGTGCGGAATTTCCGCGTCTGCTGGCCGAGCGCATTCTTGTGCTCGATGGTGCCATGGGCACCATGATCCAGCAGTACAAACTGGGCGAAGCCGACTTCCGGGGCACCCGCTTCACGGATCATCACCAGGACGTGAAGGGCGACAACGAGTTGCTGACCCTGACGCGGCCCGACGTGATTCTGGAAATCCATCGCCAGTATCTGGCGGCGGGTGCCGACGTGCTGGAAACCAATACCTTCGGCGCAACGTCGATTGCCCAGGGTGACTATGACCTGCCCGGTATCGCCTACGAGCTGAACCTGGAATCCGCCAAGCTTGCGCGCATTGCCTGTGACGAGTTCTCGACGCCGGATCGCCCGCGCTTCGTGGCCGGTGCGCTCGGCCCACAGCCCAAGACGGCGTCGATCTCGCCGGACGTGAACGATCCGGGCGCGCGCAACATCACCTTCGAAGAACTGCGTGCGGCCTACGTCGAGCAGATGAACGGCCTGATGGACGGCGGCATCGACATCGTGCTGATCGAAACCATTTTCGACACCTTGAACGCCAAGGCCGCGATTTTTGCGGTGGAAGAAGTGTTCGAAGCGCGTGGCGAACGCCTGCCGGTGATGATCTCGGGCACCGTGACCGACGCCTCGGGCCGCATTCTGTCGGGCCAGACCGTAGAAGCATTCTGGAACTCGGTGCGCCACGCACGCCCGGTCACCATCGGTCTGAACTGCGCGCTGGGTGCGGCGTTGATGCGCCCGTATGTGGCCGAACTGTCGAAGATCGCCGATACCTTTGTCTGCGTGTACCCGAACGCCGGTCTGCCCAACCCGATGAGCGATACGGGTTTTGACGAACTGCCCGAAGACACCTCGCGCCTGCTGGAAGAGTTTGCCAAAGCCGGTTTCATGAACATGGCGGGCGGCTGCTGCGGCACGACGCCTGCGCACATCAAGGCAATTGCCGACAAGATTCGCGATCTGCCCACGCGCACGGTGCCGGTCATTGAACCCAAGCTGCGCCTGTCGGGCCTGGAGCCGCTCAACGTCGATGAAACCACGCTGTTCGTCAACGTGGGTGAGCGCACCAACGTCACCGGCAGCAAGATGTTTGCGCGCCTGATCCGCGAGGAAAGGTACGACGAAGCCTTGGCAGTGGCCCGCCAACAGGTGGAAAGCGGTGCGCAGATCATCGACATCAACATGGACGAGGCCATGCTGGATTCGGTGGCCTGCATGGCGCGCTTCCTGAACCTGATCGCGTCCGAGCCGGATATTTCGCGCGTGCCGGTGATGATCGACTCCAGCAAGTGGGAAGTCATCGAAGCGGGCCTGCGCTGCGTGCAGGGCAAGTCGGTGGTGAACTCGATTTCCATGAAGGAAGGCATCGAACCCTTCCTGCACCATGCACGCCTGTGCCGCCGTTATGGTGCTGCGGTGGTGGTGATGGCCTTCGATGAAGAAGGCCAGGCCGATACGCTGCAGCGCCGCAAGGACATCTGCGGCCGTGCCTACCAGCTGCTGGTGGAAGAAGTCGGTTTCCCGCCCGAAGACATCATCTTCGACCCGAACGTGTTTGCGGTGGCCACCGGCATCGATGAACACAATCACTACGCGGTGGACTTCATCGAAGGCACGCGCTGGATTCGCCAGAACCTGCCCTACGCCAAAATATCCGGCGGCATCTCGAACGTGAGCTTCTCGTTCCGTGGCAACGAGCCGGTGCGTGAAGCCATCCACACCGTGTTCCTGTACTACGCGATTCGCGAAGGCCTGACCATGGGCATCGTGAACGCAGGGCAGTTGGGTGTGTACGCCGAACTCGACCCCGCTTTGCGCGACCTCGTGGAAGACGTGGTGCTGGATCGCGCCAACCCGGTTGGCAAGACCGACCCGGCTGACGACCGCACCCCCACCGAGCGCTTGGTGCAGGCCGCCGAGACGGTGCGCAATTCGGGTGTGAAGAAAGAAGAAAACCTGGCTTGGCGCAGCCTGCCGGTAGGTGAGCGCCTGTCGCATGCGATGGTCAGCGGCATCACCACCTTCATTACGGAAGACACCGAGGAAGTGCGCGCGGAAATCGCAGCGCGTGGTGGCCGCCCGATCGAAGTGATCGAGGGCCCGCTGATGGCCGGCATGAACATCGTGGGTGACCTGTTCGGCGAGGGCAAGATGTTCCTGCCGCAGGTGGTGAAGTCGGCCCGCGTGATGAAGCAGGCCGTGGCGCATTTGATTCCTTTCATCGAAGAGGAAAAGAAGCAGGTCGAAGCCGCTGGCGGCGACGTGCGCCCCAAGGGCAAGATCGTGATTGCGACGGTCAAGGGCGACGTGCACGACATCGGCAAGAACATCGTGTCGGTTGTGCTTCAGTGCAATAACTTCGAAGTCGTGAACATGGGCGTGATGGTGCCGTGCGCGCAGATTCTGAAGGTGGCACGCGAAGAGGGCGCTGACATCATCGGCTTGTCGGGTCTGATCACGCCCAGCCTGGAAGAGATGGCCTATGTCGCGGCCGAAATGCAGCGCGACGACTACTTCCGCGAGCGCAACACGCCGCTGCTGATTGGTGGTGCCACCACCAGCCGGGTGCACACGGCCGTGAAGATCGCCCCGCATTACGAAGGCCCGGTGATCTACGTGTCGGACGCCAGCCGCTCGGTGGGCGTGGCGCAGAACCTGGTGTCGGACACCGCGAACACCTACCTGTCCGACCTGAAGGAAGAATACGAACGCGTGCGCACGCAGTACGCCACCCGCAAGGTCACCCCCGTGGTGCCGATTGCGGAAGCGCGCGCCAACAAACCCGTGATCGACTGGACCGGTTACGTGCCGCCGCGCCCGAAGTTCATTGGCCGTCGCATGTTCAAGAACTTCGACCTGGCCGAGCTGGTGGACTACATTGACTGGCAGCCCTTCTTCCAGACCTGGGACCTGCACGGCCCCTTCCCCGGGATTCTGACCGACGCGGTGGTCGGCGATTCCGCCAGCAAGGTCTATGAAGACGGCCGCGCCATGCTCAAGCGTGCAGTCGAGAGCCGCTGGCTGACCGCCAATGGCGTCGTGGCCTTCTACCCGGCCAACACCGTCAACGACGACGACATCGAGGTCTACACCGACGAGTCGCGCACCGAAGTGCTGTTCACCTGGACCAACCTGCGCCAGCAGACGGTCAAGCGTGAAGGCGTGGACAACAAGTGTCTGGCCGACTTCATCGCGCCCAAGTCCACCGGCATTGCCGACTACATCGGCCTGTTCGCGGTGACGTCCGGCATTGGCATCGACAAGAAAGAGGCCGACTTCGAGAAGCAGCACGACGACTACTCCAGCATCATGCTGAAGGCCATCGGCGATCGTTTTGCCGAAGCCTTCGCCGAGTGCATGCACGCGCGGGTGCGCAAAGACCTGTGGGGCTATCAGCCCGACGAGGCGCTGAGCAACGACGAACTGATCAAGGAAGCCTACCAAGGCATCCGACCGGCACCGGGTTACCCGGCCTGCCCCGAACACACGGTCAAGCGCGCCATGTTCGAGGTGCTGGGCTGCGAAGACATCGGCATGATCCTGACCGACAGCTACGCCATGTACCCGGCAGCCAGCGTGTCAGGCTTCTACTTCAGCCACCCGCAGTCGCAGTACTTCAACGTCGGCCGGATCGGTGAAGACCAGATCGCCGACTACGCCGCGCGCACGGGTCGCACCGAAGACGAACTGAAGCGGACCTTGATGAGCAGCCTGGGCTGACCGACGCAACGATGCTATTCGACATCTACGGAAGATTTCGCCTGGAAGTGGTGCGTGAGCGTGGCGAGTGGCGTGTCTATCGCCCCGGCGTCGGGACGCGGGGGCGCATGATCAGCCTCGTCATTCCGCCCGATGTCGCAGAAGGCGAACTGGAAACCTTTCTGGACGACATCTATCACGAGTACGGACGCGCGGGAGAAGTGGTCCGTCTGGTCAAGGTAGATGCATGACCAGCGTGGCGCGCAGCGTGTTCAAGCCTGTGCGCCGCGCAACGCTTGCGGCGTCGATGCTCGCCGCTTGCTCGGCTTGGGCCTTCGACCCTGCAGTGCCCACGGCCGAAGACCTGTTCAGCCCGGCCAGCGGTCCGGTGGTGCTGGGCCGATTTGTGGCGACGAAGACCGATCCTGCGGTTTTTGCTGTTGAAGATAGCCTGCGCGGCAATATCCCGACCGGCCAATACACCGTGTTCGAGACCGGCCGCATATCCCTGGAGGGTGGTCTGGCGGTGTTTGCGCTAAGTCGCCCCGACAAGCACTTCCCGCCGGGCCTGGCGGTGTTGCCAGTGGTCGAGATCGATCAGGTCAATCGCCAGCTCACCATTCCGATGGCAACCGCCTGGCGTTTCCGCGTGAGCAAGGACCGCCTGGATGACTTGCTGGGTTTTTCTACCCGCTTCGCGCCGATGGTGCAGGCGCTGCGCCACGGCGGCGAGTTTCCGGCCTGGGTGCCGGTCAAGCGCTGAATCATTGGTGCGCTTGTCGAGCGACGTTCAGTGTCATGACGATCGCAGCGGGTTGATTATCTTGATGCCTGCGAAGTCTTTTTCATTGTCCGTGACCACCACACAATCGTTCGCCTGGGCCACAGCAGCGATCACCATGTCGAATGGACTGCGCGGCCGCCCCGTCGCCGTTCCTTCCGCCATCAGCTTGGCCCAGATGAGCGCTGCCTTTTCGTCGAAAGCAAGTATTCGTCCCGCGAACAGTGCTGGAGGCCCATCGGTACCACTGAACCAGTTTTCCAGTTGATCGCGTTTTTTGCCCGCAGGTTTTTCCAGAATTCCGCGATGCAATTCCGCGATGGTCATCGCCGAGATGAACAGGTCCTCATCGATTTGCACACCCATCCAGGCGAGTAAGGATGGCGTTGGTATCGGCTTGGTGACGTTGCTGATGATGTTGGTATCAAGCAGATAGCGCATTCAAAGGTCCAGCTTACGGGCTGCGGTTTGGTCGCGTACGACCTCTATATCGGCTCCCACCATGGGCGACCGGCGCAGTCGCGCCAGAATGCCACCCGGTTTTTGGGGGGCTCCATTCACCGTATTGACGAGGTTAGATCGCAGTTGTGCCGCTTGCGCATCGTTTTGTGTAAGACGTTTGGCCAGAGCGCGGATCAGTTCACGATCGCTATCCAGTCCAAGCACTTCAAAGCGACGCAAGCCTTGCTCTTGAAGCCGGGCGCGGTAGTTCCCCAGTGCGCGTTTTTGTGAGGTGCTTGCCATATGAGCTCTCCTGTTTCCTGAAATATATCCAGATATAAGTGTCTTGTAAATCGGTTTTACGTTCTGTGGACTTGGCGCGAAGCGTTCGAGTTGAACTGTCAAGGATTCCCTGACAGTTGCTTCTCGGCTTAATTGTTTAAGTTCTATTGGACTGATGGCTTCACACAGTTCAAGTCCTGTCGCTGAAAGCTGGTCGCGAATTTTGCCAATCTGGCCTTACCCCCAACTCCTGCCAGAAGCGATCCCAGCGTCCCCTCCGTAAAAACCCGTCCCCCGGGTTTCTTCTCGTTCGCGAAAAATCGGCACCACGTAGACTGGCCCACAAGTTGCTTGTGAAAATTACACAAGCAACATATGCGCAGCCTCTTACCCAGGCTTTTACGCTCACCACTGGAGATTTCCAGGCATGACGCAACACGCATCACCGGTCGCCACCTCACACGATGCCTCGCTTCCAGCAGGGTTGGGCACGCCAACGGTGCATGCGAACGATCTGGGTGCACCCGTGCAGCGCATCAGCTCGGTTATCGACCTGTGGGTGGGTGAACAGTTGCGCCAGCGTCGCAAGGCGCAGGGGCATTCCTTGCAGCAAGTGGCTGCGTCCTGCGAGATTTCCGTCAGCCTGCTGAGCCAGATCGAACGCGGCCTGCGTTCAGTGTCGCCGCGCACGCTGGAAGCCTTGTCCGTCGCGTTGCAACTGCCGCTGGAAACGCTCAGCCGCAACATCCAGCCCAGTGAAGGCGAGGCCGATGGCTCGGTGGTGCGTGCGGGCCGACATCGTCGTCTGGATCAGGAAGACCGGCGCATCTGCAAAGAGAACCTGACCCCGCCTGCCGCAAGTGGCGGCATCGAGATGTACCGCGCCTTGATTCAGCCTGGCGGTTCGACCGGCGAGGCACTGTTCATGACCCACAAGGGGGAACAGATTGGCTACGTGATGGAAGGCCAGCTGGAACTCTTGATCGAAGACCGCCTGCACAAGCTGCTGGCGGGTGACAGCTTTTGCTACGACGGTGGCTCGCCGCGACGATGGCGCAACCCGGGTCCGACATCGACCACGGTGTTGTGGGCGATCCCGAAGGTGCAGCGATGACTGCTTGTGTCCCGTCGCGTGTCACAAGCGGTCCGTTCTGCTCAACACGCGATCCTTTGTCTGATTCATCACCCGATTCCCTGCTCGATTCCCGGCTTTATTCAGTACCGCTTTCAACGACGACGACCCTGACCACGACGACCCCCTGACGGCCAACCCCCACCACGCCGCGAGGCCCGGCCACCCTCGATCACGGCTTGACGCTACCCCCACGGAAGGATGTGCACCATGAAATTCGCGCTTCTTGCAGCTTCGCTGATCAGCTCTTTTGCCCTGTCCCTGCCGGCCCATGCCCAGCAGCCGGTGATGAAAGTCGCCTCTACGCCGACGGGTAGTCCGTTCACCTTCCTGGACACGTCCACCAACAAGATCGAAGGCGTGATGGTCGACATCTCGAACGCCATCGGCAAAGAGTCCGGCTTCACCGTGCAGATCGAGCCGATGCAGTTCTCGGCACTGCTGGGCTCGCTGACATCCAAGCGGGTCGACATGATCTCGGCTGCGATGTTCATCACCCCGGCACGCCAGGAAGTGGTCGACTTCTCGCAGCCGATCTACACCTATGGTGAAGGCGTGGTCGTGATGAAGAAGGACACGGGTGCCTACACCTCGTTTGCCGACTTCAAGGGTAAGCGCATGGGTGTGCAGATCGGTACGGCCTTTGTCGAACCGATGCAGAAAAGCGGTCTGTTCAGCGAAGTGAAGCTGTATGAAACCACCGCCGACCTGATGCGTGATGCCAACGCCGGCCGTATCGATGCGGGTGTGCTCGACTACCCGATTGCCGCCTATGCCGTATCCAACGGCAAGTTCCCTGAGCTGCGTATGGTCGATACCTACAAGCCCACCATCGTCAACAGCGTGGGCATTGCCACCGCCAAGGGCAACACGGAACTGATGGGCAAGATCAACACTTCGCTGACCAAGCTCAAGGCAGACGGCACCATCGACAAGATCCTGAAGAAGTGGGGCCTCCAGTAATCCCGCTGGCGATGCATCTACGCGGCTGACGCAGCGCAGACCCCGGTCTGCCTGCTGCATCTGCCGCGGACCGGCGACGGCGTTCGATCCCGTCGCCGCTTTCTTTCCCCGCCCGAGAAGTTCATGCCCAAATTCCTGATCAACGCCTGGGAGTTTTTCCCGATCCTGCTCCAGGGTGCCACGCTGACCATTCTGGTTGCCATCGGCTCGCTGGTGTTCTCGACGCTGCTCGGCCTGGTCTGGGCCCTGATGCGCGTGTCCGGCATTCCGTTCCTGGCCAAGTTCAGCGCCGGTGTCATCAACGTGCTGCGCGGCATCCCGATCATCGTGTTGCTGTTCTATCTGTACTTCGTGCTGCCCGACCTGGGCATCTCATTGACGGCATTGCAGGCGTCGATCATCGGCTTGGGCATTGCCTATTCTGCGTATCAGGCCGAGAACTTCCGCGCCGCCATTGAATCGATCGATCCCGGCCAGATCGAGGCCGCGCAGGCCATGGGCATGGGCTGGGGCATGACCATGCGCCGCGTGGTGTTGCCGCAAGCCCTGAAGGTGGCGCTGCCGCCCTACGGCAACATCATGATCATGATGCTGAAGGACTCGTCGCAGGCGTCCACCATTACCGTGGCGGAGCTGGCCTTGCAGGGCAAGCTGATCGCCACATCCACCTTCCAGAACACCACGGTCTTCACCATGGTGGCCTTGATGTACCTCGTGATGTGCATACCGCTGATCCTGCTGGTGCGTCATCTTGAAAAGCGGAGCAAGCAATGATCGAGATTCGCGGACTGCAAAAATCCTACGGCAGCCACCAGGTCATCAAGGGCATCGACCTGTCCATCGCCAAGGGCGAAGTGGTGTGCATCGTGGGTCCGTCAGGCTCAGGTAAATCGACCATTCTGCGCTGCATCAACGGGCTGGAGGACTACCAGGGCGGCAGTATCGAGGTGCTGGGCCAGCGGGTGGACAACAAGTCCAAAAGCATCAAGGCGATTCGTACCGAAGTGTCGATGGTGTTCCAGCGCTTCAACCTGTTCCCGCACCGCACCGCCTTGGAAAACGTGATCGAAGGCCCGGTGTTCGTGAAGGGCGAAGCGCGCGAAACCGCGATTGCACGCGGCAAGGAATTGTTGGCCAGCGTGGGTCTGGCCGACAAGGAAAACAACAAGCCGCCGCAGCTGTCGGGCGGCCAGCAGCAGCGTGTGGCCATTGCTCGTGCCTTGGCGATGCAGCCTGAAGCCATTTTGTTTGACGAGCCGACCTCGGCGCTCGACCCGGAATTGGTGGGTGAAGTGCTGGGTGTGATGCGCAAGCTGGCGGAAGCCGGCATGACCATGGTGGTGGTCACCCACGAAATGCAGTTTGCCCGCGAAGTGGCCGACCGCGTGATGTTCATCGACGGTGGGGTGATCGTGGAACAAGGGCCGCCGTCTGACGTGCTGAATGCTCCCCAACACCCGCGCACGCAGGACTTCCTGCGGCGTGTGCTTCACCCGATGTGATGGACGGCGACCATGTCTGAGAATTACTTTCCGCTTGAGCCATCTCTGTGGGCGGCGACCGCCGTGCCGCCGCCCGCGACTACGCCGCTGGACGGCAGCATCCAGGCGGACGTGGTGGTGGTCGGGGCCGGGTTCTGCGGCCTGAGCACTGCGCTGCATCTGGCCGAACGTGGCGTGCGTGTGGTGGTGCTGGAAGCGCGTCAGATCGGCTTTGGTGGGTCGGGGCGCAATGGGGGCCAGGTGATCCCCGGCATCAAGTACGACCCCAGCGAAATGCTGGCCATGTTCGGGCCGGAGAAGGGTCAGAAGCTGGTCGATTTTGCGGCGGGCACGGCCGATACCGTGTTCGATCTGATCGCCAGGCACAACATGAATGTGCCCTTGTCGCGACAGGGGTGGATTCAAGGCGCGCACAATGCCGATGCCGTGAAATTGGCCGAACGCCGCGTGCGTGATTGGCAGAAGCAGGGGGTGGCCGCAAAGCTGTTGGACCGCGCAGAGGTATCGCGTCTGATCGGCACCGACAAGTACCTGGGCGGCTGGGTCGATCCGCGTGGCGGCGGGGTGCAACCACTGAGCTATGTGCGTGAACTGGCGCGGGTGGCGCAGGCGGCGGGTGTGGTGATTCATACCGATACGCCTGTCACGGCGATGGCGCAGCAAGGCGGCAAGTGGACGTTGACCACGCCGCGCGGCCAGGTCAGCGCCGAACGTGTGGTGCTGGCCACCAACGGCTACACCGACGACCTGTGGCCGCAGTTGCGCAAGACCATCATCGCGGCCAATTCCTTCCAGGTGGCGACCAAGCCGCTGCCGGAATCGCTGCGCAAGCGCATCTTGCCGGAAGGTCACGTTACGTCGGACGCGCGCAATCTGCTGCTGTACTACCGCATCGATCACACCGGCCGATTGATGATGGGCGGGCGTGGCACCTTCAACGAACCAGATCCCGCACAGACCGACAACTGGTCGCACCTGGAACGGGTGATCGGCAAGCTGTTCCCGGATGCTGCGGGCATCGGCTTCGACTATCGCTGGTGCGGCCATGTGGCGGTTACGCGCGACTACCTGCCGCATTTGCACGAGCCTGCGCCGGGGCTGTTGATCGACATCGGTTGCCAGGGACGCGGCGTGGGTCTGCAGACGCGCATGGGGCAGGCGATGGCGAATTATCTGGTCAGCCGCAAAGCGGAAGACCTGCCTGTATCACCCACGCCGATCAAGCCGTTCCCGTTCTTCGGGCTGCGTCGTTTTTACGTAGGCGCGGTGGTGGCGTATTACCGGATGACCGACGGCGGGGTGTAAGCGCACTTCCCAGGATGGCGCGGGCTGGCTAAGATGTGAATAAATCTTATTAACATCTGACCAGCCCGCATTGCATCCGGGCGCGGTGTTCTGGCTGCGTCGTCTCCGTGTCATCCTCATTCCTTCCTGCCGCAAGAAACGGATCGCCGGATGTCGATGGCATCGGCGCGCTCTACGCTGCACACCAACCCTGGTTGCAACGCTGGTTGCGCGGCAAACTGGACTGCCAGCACCACGCTGCCGACATTGCGCAAGACACCTTCGTGCGCGTGCTCGGCAAGGCCGAGCCGGTCGAGATGCGCGAACCGCGTTCCTACCTGGCTCGCATTGCGCAGGGCTTGGTCTACGACTACCGGCGTCGGCAGAAGCTGGAACAGCTTTACCTGGACGCGCTGGCGCAGCTGCCCGAGGCCCACGCGCCGTCGCCCGAAACCCGTGCGTTGCACCTGGAAGCCCTGGTCGAACTCGACGCTTTGCTGGACCGCCTGCCCACCCCCGTGCGCAAGGCCTTCCTGCTGTCGCAGCTGTCGGGACTGAGCCATGCCGAAATCGCCGCCGAACTGAAAATATCGGTCGCGACGGTCAAGCGCCATATCGTCCGGGCGGTCGTGCAGTGTTGTCTTGATGCGTGAAGCCTCATCCCTGATGCCTGACGCACGGTTCCCGATGCGCAATCAGCACGCCATCCGTCAGGGCGCTTTTGCCATCCCCATGCTTTCCTGTCCGCGCGCAGCATGATGCAGCCGCGTATCGATGCATCGGTGATTCGCCAGGCCGCCGAGTGGCTGGTGACCTTGCAGTCCGACGAGGTGACGCCGCGTATGCGCCATGCCTGGCAGCAATGGCGCGAGGCCCATGCCGACCACGAGGCGGCCTGGCAACGGGTGCAGTCGCTGGCCGGCAAACTGCGCAGCGTGCCCGAGCCGCTGGCTCATGCCACGCTTGCACCCGCTGCCAGGTCGTCGTCACGCCGGCGGGCCGTCAAGCTGTTGACGCTGCTGGCCATGGCAAGCGGCACAGGCGTACTGGTGTCGCAGCAAGCCCCTACCTGGACGGCCGACCAGCGCACGCGCGTCGGCCAGCGCGGCCAGACGGTGTTGCCTGACGGCTCACGGGTCGACCTGAATACCGACAGCGCCATCGATATCCGTTTCAGCGATCTTGAACGCCGGGTGGTCTTGGTACGCGGCGAAATACTGGTGACCACTGCACGCGACCCCGCCGCCAAAGCGCGGCCCTTCCTGGTTGAAACCAGCTATGGCAGCTTGCGAGCGCTGGGTACGCGTTTCTCGGTGCGCCTGTTTGAGAATCACTGTGAGCTGCAGGTGTTCGAAGGCGCAATCGACGTGCAACCGGGGCAGGGCACGTCCCGCGTCGTCAATGCCGGCGAGCGGGTACGGGTAAGCGCTGTCGGGGTCACGCTTGCCGGGCCGGCGCAAGCAGGCAGCACGGCCTGGACGCAGGGCATGTTGCTGGCCAATGACCTGCCGCTGGGCGCTTTCCTGGCCGAACTTGGCCGGCATCGCCAGGGGTATCTGGGATGCGATCCGGCCGTCGCACGCCTGAAAGTTTCCGGGTCTTATCCGCTGGTCGATACCGACCGGATTCTGTCGGTGCTGCAAACCGATCTGCCGATCGAGGTGCAGCGTTTCACGCCTTATTGGACACGGGTGCGGCCGTCATCGGCGTAAGTGGGACGGCAGCAAAACGCAGCAAACCCACGTTCAGAAAAGCACGTCAGAAAAGCACGCCAGAAAACATCACCCACAACGCCAGCAAAAAAATTCGTCGACACCTGAGCTGTTTTGATTTCTCGTGCGGCGTGTCAGGTAGGGAGCCAATTCCCTGACTCGCAAAAGGAACATGACGTGGCGGATGGCAAGGTGATGCAGGCTAAATCGGTGGCAGGGGCGTCGGCCCGCGCTGGAGCGACAAACACCAGGGGGCGTGCCGCACCCGTACTGCTGGCGGCAGCCATGCTGCTGGCACCGATGGCCATCCACGCGCAGGAAACCAGTGCGCGCAGCTACGCGTTGCCTGCCAGCGCGCTGGACACGGCGCTGACCCGCTTCGGCAACGACGCCGGCATTCTGCTCAGCTTCGACAGCACGCTGACCGCCAGCAAATCCACGACGGGTCTGCGCGGCACTTATACCGTGTCGCAAGGCTTGGCAGCCTTGCTGGCCGGCACGGGCCTTGAAGCCGCCCAGCGCCCCGACGGCAGCTACACGCTGCGACGTGCGCCTGCTGCGGCGGGCCCTGCCGGGGCGGCTGTACTGCCCGCCGTCACGGTGACCGGTTCTGCCTACAGTGTGGCGCGCAGCGAATTGCCCGCCCCCTACGCGGGTGGTCAGGTGGCGCGCGGTGCCGGTGCCGGCGTGCTGGGTACCCGTGACTTGCTCGACACGCCGTTTGCGGTCACCAGCTTCACGGAAAAGACCATCAAGGATCAGCAGGCGCAAAGCGTGGCCGATGTCGTTGTCAATGACGCATCGGTGCGCAACGTGGACCCTACCAACACCGGGTACGCCAACACCTATACCGTGCGCGGCTTGATTCTGGGCAACGGGTCGATTGCCTTGGGCGGCCTGTTCGGCCTGGCCCCGAACAACCAGACCACGCTCGCCGGCATTGAACGTGTCGAGGTGATGAAAGGCCCGACCGCCTTTCTGAACGGCATGTCGCCCAGCGGCACGGCAGGCGCCATCAACCTGGTGCCTAAGCGCGCCGGGGAAACGGCACTGACCGAATTCACCGCCAGCTATATGTCGGACTCTCAGGTGGGTGGCCACCTGGATGTGGGTCGCCGCTTCGGGGTCGACAATGCGTTCGGGGTCCGTGTGAATGGCCTGTACCGAAACGGCGATACCTCGGTCGACGGACAGTCGCAGAAGCTGAGCGCGGGGTCGGTGGGCCTGGACTTCCGCCATGAACGCGTGCGCCTGTCTGCCGATGCGGGTTACCAGAAGATCGACACCGACCGCGCCAACAGCACGATCGCGCCGCAGGTCGGTCAGTTGGTTCCTGACTCGCCAAGCGCCAGCAAGAGCTTCATGTCGCCCTGGAATCTTGTCGAGACGACCGACTACTTCGGCCTGGTGCGCGGCGAATTCGACGTGTCGCCCTCGCACACCATTTACGCCAGCATGGGCAAGAGCCACAACGACTGGAAGCAGATACTCGACTTCGGCACCTTGTTGCGCAGCAATGGGGACTTTCGCAGCACGTCGAACCTGAACTACACCGGTATCGACCGCACGGTGGCCGAAATCGGCTGGCGCGGGCGTGTTGCCACCGGGCCGGTACAGCACGAGTTCAACGTGGGGGCCAACCGCTACCGCGCCGATCGCACCAGCGTGGGCACCATCGGCCTGGGCACCATTGCGTCGAACATCTAGCGCCCGGTCTTCAATGCCGCACCCACGATCCCGTCCCTGGGCCGCAAGCGCGCCAGCGACACGGTCTTGTCGGGTGTGGTGCTGTCCGACACGCTGTCGATTCTTGACGAGCGCGCACAGCTGACGCTGGGCGTGCGCAAGCAGAACATCTCGGCCGACAACTACAGCATCGTCACAGGTGCCAAGACCACCACTTACGACCAGAGCAAGCTGACGCCGGTGGTGGGGCTGGTGATCAAGCCCGTGCAGAACGTGGCGGTGTATGGCAATTACATCGAAGGTCTGCAGCAAGGGACTATTGTGGGCAACAGCTACGCCAATGCCGGCGAGGCGCTTGCTCCCTTCATGTCCAAGCAGATCGAGGCCGGTGTGAAGATCGATTCCGGGGTGATCAGCACCACGGTCAGCGTGTTCCAGATCACCCAGGCGGCGGGCATTGCCAACGCGGCGACCAACACCTTCACCAGCAGTGGTGAACAGCGCAATCGTGGCCTGGAACTGAACGTGGTAGGTGAGCCAATGCGCGGCGTGCGTCTGCTGGGCGGCGTCCTGTTGCTGGATGCCGATCTGACCGAGACGGCCAACGGGCAATTCAACGGCAAGACCGCACCGGGCGCGGCGCGCACCAACCTGACGATCGGTGCCGAATGGGACACGCCTTTCGTGCCTGGTCTGACGCTGACATCGCGGGTAATCCACACCGGCAAGCAATATGTCGATGCGGCCAACACCCAGACCCTGAAATCGTGGGCTACCGTCGACCTGGGCGCACGCTACACGCTGCGTGGCCCGGGCGGCAATCCCATGATCCTGCGTGCCAGCCTGCGCAATGTGTTCGGGGAAAACTACTGGATGACGTATCCGGGTGCCGGCACGCTCAATCGCAGCGAAGGACGCACCGTATTGCTGTCGGCCACGATGGGGTTCTAAGCCCGTCCCGACGCCGGGTATGCCGCCCGGCGTCGAGCACCCGCATGTGCAGCGATCAGATCGCTTGCGCCTGCTGGGCGGCGCGCGTCTCCGCCACCAAGGTCTGCACCAGTTCTGTGGCCGGCAATGCACGCGCCAGCCCCGCTGCCTGACCGGCCCACTGTACCGAGAAATCATGGTTGCCCTTGGCCACGGCAGCGGCCACCAATGCCTTGCCCGCGTGGTACGGCAGCGGGTAGTCGGGAATGGTCGGCGCGGTGGGGCCGCCCACCTCCAGATGGAAGCGATTCACGATGCCGCGCGCCGAGCGGCCCGATATCGCTGCGGTCAGTCCGGTGCGCAAAGCGCGCGCGCTTTGCAGCGCGTCGCGGTAGGCCGCATTGGCCGACGATTCCGGTGTCAGGATGAACGCCGTGCCCAACTGTGCCGCCTGTGCGCCCAGGGTCAGCGCAGCCGCAATCCCTTGCCCGTCCATGATGCCGCCTGCGGCCACCACGGGCACAGCGGTCTTGGCTGCGATCAGGCGCGTCAGTGCAAAGGTGCCAATGCCGGCGTCCCCGTGTTCCGGGTCGAACACGCCACGGTGGCCACCTGCCTCGGTGCCCTGCGCCACGATGACATCGATGCCGGCCGCTTCGACCTGCAACGCTTCCGCCAAGGTGGTGGCGCTGGCAAACAGCACGATGCCAGCGGCCTTCAATGCCGCAATCGCATCCGCCGAGGGTAGGCCGAAGTGGAAGCTGAGCACCGGCGGCGCCGCTGCGACCAGCGCGTCCACCATCGCGTCGTTGTCCACCAAGGTGTAGTAAGGCGATGCCAGCGGAGACGGCGGCGTTGCACCGAACTCATCGAACCAGGGTTTCATGTGCGCAAGCCACGCGGCCTCGGTTGCCGCGTTGGCGACTTCCGGGCGGTGGCAGAACATGTTCACGTTGAAAGGCTTGTCGGTCAGCGCGCGGATCTCGGCAATCATCGCGGTCGCCTGTTCGGGCGTGCTGGCGCTGATGCCCACCGACCCCAGCCCACCTGCGTTGGACACCGTCGCCGCCAGCGCCGGGTTGGACACGCCCAACATGGGGGCCTGGATGATGGGGTAAGCGATGCCGAGGCGGGTGGTGAGTGCGGTCATGTCTGACGTCCCTGGGATGAGATAAACGCGGCTAGATGCAAACGGGTAGATACAAGCGGGTAAATGCAAGGTGCAGCGTGTGCCCGGACAAAGGAACGGTAGGTGCTTGGCCGGTCGCAGGCTATTGCGGATTGCCCACATCGTTGAAGCGTTGGCAAGATCCTGCTTGACGCAATAATCTTAAAAAAGGATTATTAAGTCAATAACGTTCTTGTTTTTGTATTTGGCGGGTAGCGGTTTTTCTGTGCGGCGGTTCTGTACTGCGGTTCTCTCGTTTGCCGGTTTTTGCCACCTCTGCTTCTGCCATTCCCATATCCGCGTTTTCTTGCCGACGTTTCCGCTTTCTATCGTTCCCATGTCTGCTGATTCCACATCCCCAGCCCGCTCGCCCGCCGCGTCGCACGCGCCACTCGATCTGGCCGAGGTGGCCATCTTCCGTGCAGTGGCGCAGGAACAGAGCATCACGCGCGCAGCCCAGCAACTGGGGCGCGTGCAGTCCAACGTGACCACGCGCGTGCGGCAACTGGAAGAATCGCTTGGCGTGCCGCTGTTTCTGCGCGACGCCAAACGCATGACACTCACCGACGCCGGCCGGCAGTTCCTGGTCTATGCCGAGAAGCTGCTGGCGCTGGAAGAAGAGGCGCGCCAGTCCTTGCGTCCAGGTGTGCCCAGCGGTCGCCTGCGCATCGGCAGCATGGAAAGCACTGCCGCCAGCCGCCTGCCGCGACCGCTGGCCCAATACCACGCGCAGTGGCCCGAGGTGTCCTTGGCGCTGACGACCGGTGCCAGCCAGCCGCTGATTGACGCGGTGTTGGCGCAGACCCTGGATTGCGCGCTGATCGCTGCCCCCGGCTTGCTGACCGACGGACATTGGCAGGCCGACGCGCTAGCTGGTCTGGCGCACCAGCCGGTGTTCACAGAAGACCTGATGCTGGTGCTGCCAGCCAGCCATCCCCCTGTCACCGGGCCGCAGGACATCCGCGTACCCAGCCTGGCAGTATTTGCGCGCGGTTGCACGTATCGGGATGTTGCCCTGCAATGGCTGGAGGGCGGGCGGGACGAGCACGGGCAGCGCGTCGCCGTGTTCGACGTGGATTCCTATCACGCGATGCTGGCCTGCGTGGCCGCAGGCAACTGCGGGGCCGTGCTGCCGCGTTCGGTGCTGGAACTGGCGCGCGACCCGCTGCCGATGCGCACGCATCGGCTGACCCGCATCGACACCTGGTTGGTGCGCCGTGCCGGTTTTCGCTCGGCGGCCTTCGATGCGTTCCTGGCAGCCTTGCTTGACGCGCAAGGGCTTGCACCGTCCCCATCTGCACCGTCCCCATCTGCACCGTCCCCATCTGCACCGTCCCCATTCGCAACGCCTGCTGATCCGGCCACCGAGAGGGTGTGATGGCTCCGCGGTCCGTCCCGTCTGCCCGCCCTGTGCATGCCGCACGGTCCATCCCAGCGACAGCTCGTGTGCCGCTGGCTGCACGTGAACTGGTGGCGGCAGCCATCGTGTTGGCGGTGGGCATGGGTTTCGGGCGTTTTGCCTACACCGGCGTGTATCCCTTGATGGTGCGCGACGGCATCTTCACCTTGACGACGGGTTCGTGGGCAGCGTCCGCCAACTACGCGGGTTACCTGCTGGGTGCGATTCTCGTGGCGCGCGCCGGCCCGGCGCAGGCCACCGCCATGTGCCGGCTGGCATTGGCCGGCACCGTGTTGGGCTTGCTGGCGATGGCCTTGTCGGCGAGTCCCAGCGTGCTCATCGGTGTGCGGTTTCTGGCGGGGGCAGTCAGTGCGATTGCGCTGGTCGGTGTGTCCACCTGGCTGTTCCAGGTGCTCGACTACATGGCAGGTGCGCCCTACATGTTTGCTGGCGTAGGCGTGGGCATCGTCGTGTCGGCCGAACTCATTGCGGTGGGCAACCTGGCGGGCTGGCATAGCCAACGCATGTGGCTGGTACTTGGCATGGCAGCCTGTGTGCTGGCCGCAGTGGCCTGGCGATGGGTGGGACGGAACACGCCTGTGGCGTCGGAGACAACGAAAGCGGCAAGCGCCGCTACGGTTGCGCGATCACCATCGATCGACGCCTGGCCCTTGCTCATCGTCTACACGCTGGCAGGCTTCGGCTACATCGTCACCGCCACCTATCTGCCGCTGTTTACCCGGCAGGCGCTGGGCAACATCGACCCGATTCACGTCTGGGCGGTCTTTGGCCTGGGTGCCGCACCATCGTGCCTGCTGTGGCATGCCATTCACCAGCGCGTGGGCACGCGCATGGCCTTGGGCGCAAATCTTGGCCTGCAATTGCTGGGGGTGCTTCTGCCTGTACTCAGCCACACTCCGGCCGCCTTTCTTGCCAGCGCCATCCTGGTGGGCGGCACGTTCATGGGCACGATCACCATCGCCATGCCCGCTGCGCGGCTGGCGGCGCAGCAGGTGCGCTTCAACATCATGGCGGCGCTGGTGATCGGCTACGGTACCGGACAGATCCTGGGGCCGCTGGTGTCAGACCTGCTTCACGCCCGATTCGGCGGCTTCGATGCGCCGCTGTGGACGGCAGGTGGGGTGTTGGGCGTGGCGGTGCTGGGGTGCGCTTACCCGTCCACTGGCTCGGCCAAGCCGCCTGCCGCATCGGCCTGATCTTTCAGGCTTGAGCTTGCGAGCCATACGTGTGTCCTTGGCCTTGCCCGGCCCGCGTGCTTAGTCAGCGCCCTGCGTTTGATCCCTGCATCTGGTCTGTATCGGACTGGATGCCCGCCTGATACGCCGGAAATTCCCGCATGAACAACATCGCCGCTGGCGACAGACTGCCGCCATGCCGGGTCACCAGTTGATAGGGTTCACTGCGTGATCGCAGCCGCAGCGGCAGTATCCGCGTCATGCCAAAGCGGGTGCAAAACGCCGCTACTTCGGTCGACACCAAGGCAACGATGCGCGGGTTTTTCTGCAACAAGGACAGCGTCGTGAAAGCGGATGTCGTTTCCAGCAACTGCAAGGGAAAGCGCAACCCGGCCTGATGGAATTCGCGCTCCAGCGACAGGCGCATCGGCATGTTGGCCGAATACACCACCCAGCGCGATGCCGCCAGATCTTCCAGTTCCAAGCTGTCCCGATCCGCCAGGGGATGCGCCACGTTGGCAATCACCGCCAGCGTTTCATCATGAATGTCGATGCTGTCATACAGCTGCGGTTGCTGGCTGATGCTGGTGCGGCAAATGGCCACATCCAGCCGGCCTTGCTCAAGCAATCGCAACAGGCGCGCGCTGGTGTCTTCGACGATCTCGACCGACAGGCCCGGACGCAATTCCAGCAAGCGTGTCAGCGCGTCCGACAGCAAGGGCACCGCCCCCATGATGACGCCCAGCGCCAGCCGTCCGCCGCTGCCTTCCAGCATGCCTTGCATCTCTTCACGCAGGTGGCCGATATCAGTCTGGATCAGCCGTGCGTAGCGGATCACCAAATGGCCGATATCGGTCGGCACCAGGCCCTTGTTGGTGCGCACAAAAAGCGTCGCACCCAGCGCGGTTTCGACCTCGGCCAAGGCCTTGCTGGCACCGGGTTGGGTGATCGACAACTGCTCGGACGCCTTGATCAGCGAACCGTGATCGGCCAGTACGCTCAACAGCCGCAACTGCTTCAGGCGCAGCCGCGAAATCATCGCGTCCAGCGAGGGCAGGGCAGGGGCAGGGGGTATCCCGGACATGAGCACGCGTTATGCCTCTATAGGTAGCTCTCAATGGGCAGGGGTGCCCGCAATCAATAGCATGACCAGCCTGTCCGACCAAAACTATAAAGCAGGCACCCTCATGGCTTTGATCAACTACGTCACGCAAGTCCAGTTCGATTTCGGCGCGCTTGCGCTCTTGCAGCAAGAGTGCGATCGCCTCGGCATCAAGCACCCGATGATCGTCACCGACGCAGGCGTGAAAGCCGCCGGCATCGTCGACCGCGTGCTGGCCCAGCTGACCGAACCGGCAGCCGTTGGTGTATTCGACCAGACGCCGCCGAACCCGAACGAAGCCGCCGTGCGCGCTGCATCCCAGGTGTACCGCGACGGTGGCTTCGACGGCATCATCGCCGTTGGCGGCGGCTCGGCCATCGACTTGGCGAAGGGCGTGGCGGTATGTGGCACCCACGACGGCCCGCTGAAGCAATTTGCGTTGATCGAAGGTGGCCTGGCACGCATCACGGCAGCCACTGCACCGGTCATCGCCATTCCCACCACGGCAGGCACCGGCAGCGAAGTCGGCCGTGCCGCCATCCTGATTCTGGACGATGGCCGCAAGGTCGGCATCCTGTCGCCGCACGTGGTGCCGAAGTCTGCCATCTGCGACCCCGAACTGACGCTTGGCCTGCCGCCCATGTTGACGGCCGCCACCGGCATGGATGCCATCACCCACTGCATCGAGACCTTCCTGTCGCCGCTGTTCAACCCGCCCGCCGAAGGCATTGCGCTGGACGGCCTGTGGCGCGGTTGGGCACACATCGAACGGGCCACCAAGACGGGTGGGGACCGCGATGCACGCTGGAACATGATGAGCGCATCCATGCAAGGCGCGATGGCGTTCCAGAAAGGCCTGGGATGCGTACACAGCCTTAGCCACTCACTGGGCGGCGTCAATCCGCGCCTGCACCACGGCACGCTGAACGCCGTGCTGCTGCCGGCCGTGCTGGACTTCAATCGTGAAGCCGCCACGGTCGAAAAAGACCACAAATTCGACCGCCTGGCGCATGCCATGGGCTTGCCCGATGGCGACGCAATCGGCCCAGCCATCAAGGCACTGAACGAACGCCTTGGCCTGCCCGCCACGCTGACGCAAATGGGCGTCACGCGCGACCTGTTCCCCAAGATCGTCGAAGGCGCACTGCTCGACCACAGCCACAAGACCAACCCGCGTGAAGCATCGGCAGACGACTACGCGCGGCTGCTGGATCGTTCGATGTAAGGGTTGACCGGCGGTGGTGATGAGCGGTTGGAGATAACCCGTACTACTAGCCCAGGTCACTCGCCGAACACCAAGATCACCACGGCCCGATCAACGCTTCAAGACCCCCACAAGACGACAAGCGGATTGCTCCAGAAGCAGTCCGTGCCCCACGAGCAAACCAGTCGCCGGACAACGTATCCGGCGCATCACCCAGCGAGATCATCATGTTGAAAAAACCCCTTGTCGCCGCCATCCTCGGTGCGGCCGCGTGGTTCGCACCCTTTGCCTCTGCCACCGCTGCGGGCGACGTGGTCCGCATCGGCTTCATCACCGACATGTCCGGCCTGTACGCCGACATGGACGGCGCAGGCGGTGCCGAAGCCATCCGCATGGCAATCGCCGACTTCGGCGGCACCGTCAACGGCAAGAAAATCGAACTCGTCGTGGCCGACCACCAGAACCGTGCCGACATCGCCGCCGCCCGTGCGCGCGAATGGTTCGACCAAGGCGGCGTCGACATGCTGGTAGGTGGCGTGAACTCCGCCGCCAGTCTGGCGCTGGGCAACGTGGCCGCAGAAAAGAAGCGCGTCTTCATCTCGGTCGGTGCCGGCACCACGCGCCAGACCAACGAAGAATGCAACCCGTACACCATCCAATACGCCTACGACACGGCCGCATTGGCACGCGGCACAGGCAGCGCAATCGCCAAACAACCCAACGGCAAAAGCTGGTACTTCCTGACCGCCGACTACGCCTTCGGCACCTCGCTGGAACAAGACACCGAAGCAGTGGTGAAGTCCAACGGCGGCACCGTGGTTGGCCGCACCAAGCATCCCTTATCCACGTCAGACTTCTCAGCCTTCCTGCTGCAAGCGCAGGCCTCGAAAGCGCAGATTCTGGGCCTGGCCAATGCAGGTGGTGACCTGATCAACGCGATCAAATCCGCCAACGAATTCGGCGTGACGAAAACCATGCGCATGGCCGGCTTGCTGATCTTCATCACGGACATTCATTCGCTGGGTCTGGACCTGACCCAGGGCATGTATCTGACCGATGGTTGGTACTGGGATTTGAATGATGAGTCCCGCGCCTGGGGCAAGCGTTACTACGAGAAAATGAAGAAGATGCCGACCATGTTCCAGGCGGGCGATGCGTCTGCGGTGACGCAATATCTGAATGCGGTGAAGGCGACTGGCGGCACGGATGCGGACAAGATCATGGCGCACTTACGGGCCACGCCGATCAAGGATTTCTTCACGCCACATGGGGTGATTCGCCCGGACGGCCGTATGGTGCATGAGATGTATCTGATGGAAGTGAAGAAGCCGTCTGAATCGAAGGCACCCTGGGACTACTACAAGCTGATCCAGAAGATCCCGGGCGAAGAGGCGTACATGACGAAGGCAGAGTCGCGTTGCGCTGCTTGGAAGTGATTGGTTGATGGCTTCTGGACACTGCTTGGTGTTCTTTTGCCAGTCGCAGGTGGTGGGGCCGGCTCGTCTGCCCCGCTGGACTTTCGCGTCGGGACTCCCGCCCTCCACGTCGTCCAGAAGGGCAGCCAACCCGGCCCCACCACCCACGCCTTCAAGCTTTCTTGGTTAACAGCACATGCCGCCTTTGGGCGGCATTCGTTTTTCTGGCTGCCTGGTGCTGCGAGCGGTTCTCGGCATGCGGTGGCCGCCATTCTTGAACGCCGTGCGGCTGGCCTCGGAGAGTTGGCTGACCAGGTCGCCACGAAGCGAGTCAGCGGCTCACGATTCGCACCGTATATCAGTGGCCTTTTACGGATATTCCACTCAACGAAAATTGTGCGTCTGCTCGATGGTGGGGTGACACCGAAGCGGGTGGCCGCACGGTTATGGCTCGCGGAGAAGGGCAGCGGCAATCGCCGCGCTGGCGGCTGAGTGTGAAGCTTGAAAAGCTGAGTGTGGAAGTCGATGCGAACGTAACGCTGACGAACGCGCTTGGTCTGGCTAGGTCTGCTATGACGTTCTGCCAGCAGCTGCCAAGAACGTGTTTATGCGGCGCCCGCCCGATTACTGCAAATCCAAAAAACAAAGATCGTCGACGCCCCGCCTTTTCGTCGTATTACCTGGTGCGCGGCCACCCGCTTCCAAGTCACCCCACCACCAAGCAGGAGCGCAGACACGTTGAGTGGCGCTGCTGCGAAAGGCCTCTGAAAAACGGGCAGAGTCGTGAGCCGTTAAGCCGCTTCGTGGCGACCTAGCCAGCCAATTCCCCAAGGCGAGCCGCATAGCGTTCAAGGATGGCGGCCACCGCACGCCGAGAACCGCGACCAGCACCAAGCAGTGAGAAGAACAGCACGCGCCCAAAGGCGGCATGCGCTTTTAACCAAACGTCGTTGAAGGCGTGGGTGGTGGGGCCGTGGCGGCTGCCCTTCTGGGCAAGGTGGAGGGCGGGAGACCCGACGCCGCAGGCCGGCGGGGCAGACGACGCGGCCCCACCACCCGCGACTGGCTACAAAACCCAAACGCCCGCAGGAAAGAAGTGACTAACCAAAGCACCAGATCATGAACATCACAAGCAACATCAAGGGAAATCCCGCCCCCGGCGACCAAACCCCCGACTTGCCTGCGTCATAAACCTGTGCCAGACTTACCCACCATGAAAACCCAAGCATCCCTCACCCCCACCACCACTGCGACCACGCAGCGGGCCGGTGCGCGCGCGTTGATGGGTGCCCGCTCGACGACTGCCGCCTCCTCGGCCGCACTACACATCGCACTGCTACACCTAGTGATCGGCTGCCGAGCCTAGGGCTCGTGGTAGTTCGGCAGCCTGTCGCCACACCCGTCTTTTCCATTCGTGTGTCGCCATTCCAGGCAAAAGGTGCAGTCATGATGTTGCAAAACCCCAATACCAAATATCTCCCCAGCGTTCAGATCGACATCCCCGATCGCACGTGGCCGAACAAGACGATCACCCATCCGCCGATCTGGATGAGCACCGACTTGCGCGACGGCAACCAGTCGCTCATCGAACCGATGAACCACGAACGCAAAATGCGTTTCTTCGAACAGCTGGTGAAAATCGGCTTCAAGGAAATCGAAGTCGGTTTCCCCTCAGCGTCGCAGACCGACTTCGATTTCGTCCGTGCACTGATCGAAGAAAAGCGCATTCCCGCAGACGTCACCATCGAAGTGCTCACGCAATCGCGTGAAGACCTGATCCAGCGCACCATCGAATCGCTCGCCGGTTCGCCCCGCGCCATCGTCCACCTGTACAACGCGATCGCCCCGGCCTTCCGCAAGATCGTGTTCAACATGTCGAAAGAGCAGATCAAACAGATCGCCATCGATGGCACGACACTCATCAAGAAGCTGACCGACCAGCACCCGGAAACCGAGTGGATCTATCAGTACTCGCCGGAAGTGTTCAGCTCGGCCGAGGTCGAGTTTGCCAAGGAAGTGTGCGACGCGGTGTCTGAAGTGTGGGGTGCCACGCCTACCCGCAAGATCATCTTCAACTTGCCCGCGACCGTCGAAGGCTCGACGCCGAACGTCTACGCCGACCAGATCGAATGGATGCACCGCAACCTGGCGCGCCGCGACTCGATCATCCTCAGCGTGCACCCGCACAATGACCGTGGCACGGCCGTGGCCGCTGCGGAACTCGCTGTGATGGCGGGCGCAGATCGCGTCGAAGGCTGCTTGTTCGGCAGCGGTGAGCGTACCGGCAACGTCGACCTGGTCACGCTTGCCTTGAACCTTTACACCCAGGGCGTGCACCCGGGCCTGGACTTCTCCGACATCGACGAAGTGCGTCGCACGGCGGAATACTGCAACCAGTTGCCGGTGCACCCGCGTCACCCTTATGTGGGCGACCTGGTCTTCACCGCGTTCTCCGGTTCGCACCAGGACGCCATCAAGAAGGGCTTCGCCCAGCAAAAGCCGGATGCCTTGTGGGAAGTGCCTTACATGCCCATCGACCCGGCCGACCTCGGCCGCAGCTACGATGCGGTCATTCGCGTGAACAGCCAGTCGGGCAAGGGTGGCGTGTCGTACCTGCTCGAACAGGAACACGGCCTGGTTTTGCCGCGCCGCCTGCAGATCGAATTCAGCCGCGCGATCCAGCGTGTGACGGACGAAGAAGGCCGCGAAGTGACTGCTGCCGACGTCTACACGATCTTCCGCCAGGAATACCTGGAACGCGACACGCCCTTCCACTTCGTGCGTCACCGCATCGCCGGCGAAGAAGGCGAGGTGAAGGTGGAAGTCGACCTGAGGACGGAAGGTCAGGTCAAGACGGTTCATGCCAGCGGCAACGGCCCGATCGATGCCTTCGTGCATGCCTTGAACGCTGACATCGAACTCATCGACTATCACGAGCACGCCATTGGCAAGGGTGCCGATGCGGCTGCCGCCTGCTATGTGGAACTGCGTGTCGGTGGCTCGCCGGTAGGCTTCGGTGTAGGCGTGGACCGTGACATCGTGACCGCCTCGTTCAAGGCGGTGCTCAGCGCCTACAACCGCCTGGCACCGAGCGCCCAGTCGCAGGAAAAGCGCGCCGCCTGATCCGCGTGTCGTGTTGCCCTGCCATCAAGCTCGATGGCAGGGGTTGTCTGATCTGTTAGCGGTTCGTCCCGCCAGCCAGCCTGGCCGGGACTTGCCGTTTTCCCCTCAAGGCTTGGCCGCGATTTCCAGCGCGCGTTCAAGCGAGGCCCGTAGCATCTCGCCGTGGCCGAACTGGGGGAACACTTCATAGCTTGCATGCGCACCGCCCGCGCGCAGCCCCTCGGCCATGTCGCCGGCGGCACTGCGCGGAACTGCCTGCGTGTTGCTCGCAAGTGTCGCCGGCATGGGCCGTGCCGGATCGCGCGGCTTGGTGCCTACCAGCACCGCCACCCGTTTGCCGGCCGCCCGCGTGGCATCGAAGCGCTTCCACTCGTCTACCAGCACCCCATCGTTCCACCATGCCGACGGATCGCCCACGATATAGCGGGCGAACGCATCCGGCTGAGTGAACAACACATGCAGCGTGAACAGGCCACCATAAGAATGGCCCCACAGATACTCACGCGCCGGGTCGATGGCGGCCTGCCTGCGCACCAGCGGTTTCACCTGCGTGCGGATGAAGTCCAGGAAGATGTCGGCACCGCCGCCCTCACGGCCTCGCACGACCGGGTTGGGTGCCGAGGCTCCGTTTCCGCTGCTCGGCGGGGTGTAGTCATACGCGCGTGAAGTCACATTTACGCGAGTAGCCACGTCGTAGCCCACTGCCACCAGTACCGGCGTTACCGCCGCTTTGCCCAAGGCCTGCAGGTCGGCGTCGGTCAGTGCTTCCAGCGCGGCATTGCCATCGAGCATGTACAGCACCGGGTTGCCGCCTGCGGGTGCCGGTGTCTGGGGCACGGCGATCTGGATGCGGTAGTGGCGCTTGCCATCCACCGAATCAAGCTTATGCGTCTCGAAGCGGTAGACCGTAGAAGGTCGATCGGCCACGGTGTCGCCCACCGCTTGCATGCCTGGCCGTGCGGGATTGGCTGCGGGCTGGGATTGTGCGCTGGCGGCAACGCTGATGGCGGTCAGTGCGGTGGCGAGCGAAACACGGAGCAGAAGCGTCGATGGCATGGGGTGTTGCGGGTTCCTGAATGAGTCGTGGCCGCCGCCGGCGCAATGACGGCGGAAATAGGGCGCAATAAATAGGAATAAGACGCATTCTATGTGCTGGCGATGCCGCTCGTCATACGCTTGCCCGCTGCCGCATGCGTCACCGCTACTCTGTTTCGAACACCCGCTGACCCACCTGTTCCACCATCTGCGCCAATCCGGCCGTTTTGCGCGATGTCGCCCCTGTGAAAGAATCGACCCACTTACAGGATGGAGAACGGATTGCAGATCGACGCACAGCGGTTTCAGCAGCTCATCAAGATGCGACACCTTCGCCTGCTGCTGACCCTCGACGATTGCGAAAGCATCAAGGCAGCGGCCGAACGCCTGAACGTGACGCAGGCTGCCGTCTCGAAGGCCTGTACCGAGCTGGAACACATGCTCGGGCAGACCTTGTTCGAGCGCCAGCGCAATCAGCTGCGGCCCACGCCGATCGGTGTGCGCATGATCGCGGGTGCGCGGCGCATTCTGTCTGACGTGGGCGCGCTGGGTGAAGAACTGGTGCTGCTCAGTCAAGGCGCAGTCGGCACCGTGCGCATTGGCATGCAGACGATCTCCGCGCAGGCCTTCATCGCCGAGGTGAATACCTCGTTCAAGGCCATGTACCCGCATCTGACGCTGCGTTTCGGGCGCAACGTACTCGAAGGCTTGTTCGACGATCTTCGGCAAAACCGCATCGATCTGTTATTTGGTCGATTGACCGGCGATGCGCTCGACCCGATATTTGCCAATGCCCCCATTTTGTTCGAGCCGACCATGCTGGTTGCATCGGTCGGGCACGAATTATTGAAAGTCGACCGCCCGGATTGGACGGAATTGGTCCGACATGCGTGGATCGTGCCGCAGGCCGGCACACCGATGCGCGATTATTTCTATCGCTTTCTGGCTGGACGCGGATTGGCACCGCCTGCGAATCGAATAGAAACTGATGACGCTTTATCGATGGTGTCTTTGCTGCGTGCGGGTAAATACCTAGCGCTGGCTCCGCGTGGTATTGCCAAAAGCTGGATGGATACGTCTTTGGTGCGTGTCGTAAACGTTGATGTACCGCGCGTAGCCGGTCCTATCGGCATGGTCTGGCGGGCCGATCAGGTATTACCGCCCTCGGTCGCCTTATATAGAGATCACATTCTGCAGAATATCGTGACTGCAGAGTAAATAAGATTCATTCCCATTTTCTGTCCTTTGATTAATCAAATGGTTAATCAAAGGATAAAAAAACTTGGTTGAATTATTTCCGTTACCGCTAATACACTGCTTTTTGAGACACAAAGACAGCAAATTCAATCCGGATGCAGTAATGCACCAGTTTGGGGTTTGTATTAATAGTAATTAAGAAGTTTGGCACTTAAAGGGAGCGGTATGCAAACCAAGTTGGTGCGTATTTGGTCTTATGGCCTGATCGTCGCTGCATTTTCTGGTCTGACGGCCGGTACGGCTGTGGCGCGTGACCTCGTTGTCGCGCTGAAAACCGAGCCCAGTTCGCTCGATCCGCAGTACCACGCGTTGACGCCGAACAACCAGATCGCGCAGACCCTGTTCGAAGGTCTGGTCAAGAGCAGTCCGGACATCGTCCCGGAACCGGCACTGGCCGAATCCTGGACCAACGAAGGCAGCACCTGGACCTTCAAGCTGCGCAAAGGCGTGAAGTTCTCGGACGGCTCGCCGTTCACCGCCGATGACGTGGTCTTTACCTACGCACGCGCTGCCAAAGTGCCGAACAGCCCGTCGCCCTTCACGATCTACCTGAACGGTATCGAGAAGGTCGAGGCAGTCGATCCGCTCACCGTCAAGATCACCACCAAGGGCCCGAACCCGCTGCTGGTTACCAACCTCGGCAACGTGCCGATCCTGTCGTCCAAAGCCGCAGCTGGCCCGGCCGCTGAAGGAAAGACCACCGCCGAACTGAATTCCGGCAATGGTCTGGTCGGTACCGGCCCGTACAAGTTCGTGTCGTGGCAACGTGGTGCCGAACTGGTGTTCGAGCGCAACCCGCACTACTGGGGCACCAAGCCGGCCTGGGACAAGGTCACCTACCGTCCGCTCAGCAGCGCCGCCGCCCGCGTGGCCGCCCTGTTGTCCGGTGGTGTCGATCTGATCGAAGATCCCCCGACCGATGACCTGGCCAACCTGAAGAAGAACGATGCGCTGAACGTCATCGAAAAGGCCTCGGCTCGCGTGATCTACGTGGCGCTGGACCAGCACGGCGAAAAAACGCCGGGCGTGATCGGCACTGCCAAGAACCCGCTGCTGGACAAGCGTGTGCGTGAAGCGCTGTCGCTGGCCATCGACCGTCCGGCCCTGGTCGAACGCATCATGGGTGGCGTGGCCAAGCCGGCTGCTCAGTTGCTGCCGTATCCGATGCTGGGTGCAAGCCCCAAGCTGCAGGAAGCGCCGAAGGCTGACATCGAAAAGGCCAAGGCCTTGTTGAAGGAAGCTGGCTACGGCAGCGGCTTCGCCATTCAGCTGGGTGCACCGAACGGTCGCTACATCAACGACAGCCGCGTGGCGCAAACCATTGCGTCGATGTGGAGCCGCATTGGCGTGAAGACCAGCGTCGAAGCTGCTGCACCGCCGGTGTTCTTCAAGAACCGCGATTCGTATGCATACAGCGCCTATCTGGCAGGCTGGGGCACCGCAACCGGCGAAATGTCGAACACGCTGAACTCCTTGCTGGTCACGCCGAACCCGGCCCTGGGCATCGGAACGACCAACCGCAGCCGTTACTCCAATCCTGCCATGGACAAGCTGGTTGCCGATTCGGCCACCATCATGGATGACAAGGCTCGCGGTGCAAAGCTGGCAGAAGCCAGCGAGATCGCCATGGCTGACTACGCCATGCTGCCGATCCACTTCGAAATGTCCGTCTGGGCAATGAAGAAAGACCTGACCTACAAGGGTCGTGCGGACCAGATGACCCTGGTCCAGGACGTCACCGCCAAGTAATACCCCGCAAGTAAGTCCTTGCCGTTCGTTATGTGCCAGTTGCCGCCCGGTTCGCCGGGCGGCACGGGCCGGCACGTCCGTTATTTCATCTACCGGCCTTCCACAACATGCTTGCTTTCATTATTCGCCGCCTGCTTCAGGCCATCCTGGTGATGGTCGTGATGTCGGCGCTGGTGTTCATCGGGATCTACCTGGTGGGCGACCCGATTTCCATGCTCGCGAGTCCCGATGCCACTGAGCTCGATCGCGCCGCGATCCGCCAGTCGCTGGGACTTGATCTGCCCCTGTGGCAGCAATATATGGTGTTCGTCAGCCAGGCCGTCCAACTGGACTTCGGCAAAAGTTTCCTGGCCAATCAGCCTGCCATGCAGCTGATCCTGGAACGCATGCCCGCCACGCTGGAACTGGCGTTTGTGTCCATGTCGATCGCCGTCCTGGTCGGTGTGCCGCTGGGCATCATCGCCGGCCTGCGCCCCAAGGCTGTCGCATCGCGCGGCATCATGACCGGTTCGATCCTGGGTTTCTCGCTGCCCAACTTCTGGGTCGGCCTGATGCTCATCATGGTCTTCGCCGTGTTCCTTGGCTGGTTCCCGTCGGGCGGCCGTGGTGACACCGTTGCCGTCGGCCCGGTTCAGCTCAGCCTGTTCACGCTCGATGGCTGGAAGCATCTGCTGCTGCCCGCCCTGACCATCGCGTTGGCCAAGGGTGCACTGATCATCCGCGTGACGCGTGCCGCTACCCGCGAATCGCTGCCGATGGACTACATCAAATTCGCGCGCGCCAAAGGTCTGTCCTGGGGCCGCATCCTGCGGGTCCACCTGCTGAAGAACATCCTGATCCCGATCGTCACGATCAGCGGTCTGGAATTCGGTCAGGTCGTGGCGTTTGCCGTGGTCACTGAAACCGTGTTCGCCTGGCCCGGCATGGGCAAGCTGCTGCTGGATTCGATCATCACGCTTGATCGTCCGGTGGTTGTGGCCTACCTGCTGCTGGTGGTGTTCTTCCTGGTCATGCTCAATCTTGTTGTCGACATTCTGTATTCGGTGCTCGACCCGCGTGTACGTCTTCAAGGGGGCCGCTCATGAGCCAAGCCACTGTTACTGCTACGCCTGATGTGGCAAAGGTCGCTGGCGTCGAAACCCCGTGGCAACGTTTCAAAAGCGATTTCCTGGCCAGCAAGATTGCCATCTTCGGTCTGATCCTGATGATCCTGGTGCTGGGGGCCGCCATCCTGGCACCCTGGATCGCCCCGCAGAATCCGTACGACATCGGCAACCTGGACATCTTCGATTCCAAGCTGCCCCCGCTCAGCAAGAGCGCCGACGGCAGCATGACCTACTGGCTGGGTACCGACGGCCAGGCGCGTGACCTGCTCAGCGCCATCCTGTATGGCATGCGTACCAGCATGATGGTCAGCATCGTGTCGGTGGCCGCTGCATTGGTCCTCGGCACTCTGGTTGGCTTGGTTGCCGCCTACTTCGGCGGCTGGGTCGATGCCCTGCTGATGCGCATTGCCGACATCCAGCTGTCCTTCCCCTCGATCCTGGTGGCCCTGGTGCTGCTGGCCGTGCTGGGCAAGGGCGTGGACAAAGTGATCATCGCGCTGATCATCGTGCAGTGGGCGTACTTTGCCCGTGCCGCACGAAGCGCGGCGCTGGTCGAACGCACCAAGGAATACGTGGAAGCCGCGCGCTGCATGTCGCTGGGTTCGGCTCGCGTGCTGCTGCGTCACATGCTGCCGAACTGTCTGCCGCCGCTGATCGTGATCGCCACCATCGACCTGGCACACGCCATCGCGTTGGAAGCCACGCTGTCGTTCCTGGGCGTTGGTGTCCCGGTGACCGAACCGTCGCTGGGCATGCTGATCTCGAACGGCTTTGAATTCCTGATGGGCGGCAGCTACTGGATCTCGTTCTTCCCCGGTATTGCGCTGGCCCTGGCGATCATCGCGATCAACCTGGTGGGCGACCACTTGCGCGACATCCTCAACCCCTACAACGCTCACTAAGGAGGCATGTGATGGCAACAGAAAACACACGCGCCGCCGCTGGTGCGCCGGTACTGGACGTCGAAGGCCTCCAGACCCACTTCTTTACCCGTGGCGGTGTCGTCAAGGCCGTCGACGGGCTGGACCTGAAGGTCGGCGCAGGCGAAATCCTGGGCCTGGTCGGTGAATCAGGCTCGGGCAAGAGCATTACCGGTTTCTCGATCATCGGCTTGATCGACGAACCGGGCCGCATCGTCGGCGGCAAGATCAACTTCATGGGCGAGAACCTGGTCGGTGCAAGCGAGAAACGCTTGCAGCAGCTTCGCGGCAAAGACATCGCGATGATCTTCCAGGACCCGATGATGACGCTCAACCCGGTGTTGCGCGTCGACACGCAGATGATCGAGGCCATCCAGGCCCACGAGAAGGTCAGCACCCAGGCCGCCCGTGCGCGAGCCCGCGATGCGCTGGCGACCGTAGGCATCCCGGCTCCCGATGAACGCCTGACGACCTACCCGCACCAATTGTCGGGCGGCATGCGTCAGCGTGTGGCGATTGCCATTGCGCTGCTCAATCGCCCGAAGTTGATCATTGCCGACGAGCCGACCACCGCGCTGGATGTGACCATCCAGGCGCAGATCCTGTACGAAGTGCAGAAGCTGTGCCGCGAAACCGGTACCGCCCTGATCTGGATCACCCACGATCTGGCCGTGGTGTCGGGTCTGGCCGATCGCATTTCGGTGATGTATGCCGGACGCGTGGTGGAAAGCGGGTCGACCGCCAACGTCATCCAGCGCCCCGGTCATCCGTACACCGAAGGCCTGATCCATTCGATTCCGACGCGTGAGACGCATGGCAGTCTGCTGGCGCAGATTCCCGGCATGACACCGTCCCTGCTCAATCTGCCGAAAGGCTGCTCGTTCCGGCCCCGCTGCCCGCGCGCAACGGATGCCTGTCTGGAAGTGCCACCTGTGGTCGAGGTGAGCCCCGGTCAGTTCTCGCGCTGCTGGCACGCCACTGTTGCGGAGCCCGCGCTGTGAATACATCCGCTGTGAATACCTCTGCCATCAACGCTGCCGATGCCTCGGCACCCACCGCTACCCCCATTCTGTCGTTGCGCGGCATCCGCAAGCAGTTCGCGCAATCGCCCGACCTGGCGGCACGCATCGCCGGCATGCTGGGCGCGGCTACACCGCCGTCGGTAGTGAAAGCGGTCGACGGTGTCGATCTCGACATCCTTCCCGGTGAAGTGGTTGGCGTCGTGGGCGAATCCGGCTGCGGCAAGTCCACGCTGGGCCGCATGATTGCGGGCATCAACCCGCCGTCGGCCGGTGACATCCACTATCGCGGCAAGTCGGTCGCCGCGATGGACAACAAGACCCGTCGATCTTTCGAACTCGACGTGCAGATGATCTTCCAGAACCCGATGGCGTCCTTGAATCCGCGCATGCGGGTGGAAGACATCATCGGCGAGGCACCGGTGGTGCATGGCCTGATCAAGCGCGGCGAGCAAAAGGAATACGTGGCTGGTCTGCTGCGCCAGGTGGGCCTGGACCCGGCCTACGCCCAGCGTTATCCGCACCAGTTCTCGGGCGGCCAGCGCCAGCGTATCGGCATTGCGCGCGCGCTTGCGCTCAAGCCCAAGGTCATCGTCTGCGACGAGGCGGTTGCCGCACTCGACGTGTCGATTCAGGCACAGGTGCTGAACCTGTTCACGGAACTGCGCAAGACCTACGACCTGACGTATGTGTTCATCAGCCACAACCTGGGGGTGGTTGGCCACATCTCCGATCGTGTGGTGATCATGTACCTGGGCCGCGTGGTCGAAGTGGCAAACACCGACACGGTGTTCAACCGCCCGAACCATCCGTATACGCAGGCTTTGCTGGGCGAGCTGCCGTCGCTGGATGCCACCCGTCGTGAGTACCAGCCGATCAAGGGCGAATTGCCCTCGCCGCTGGCTCCGCCGCCGGGTTGCACTTTCCATCCGCGCTGCCCGCACGTGATGCCCAAGTGCAAGACGGAAGCCCCGAGCTTGAAGGGCATCGGCATCCGTCACCTGAGTGCTTGCCACTTGAATGACCTGCCGCCCGAACAGCGCCCGGCACCGCTGAACGCACACTGATTGCATGCTTTGAAGGCCAGCGCGGCAACCCTGCGCTGGCCTTTGTTCTGATCTGCACGACAAACGTAGTACCCAGCTGTCTCCCGAACACAGGATTTTCGATGTCCAGCCCGTCTACTGCGGTAACCGCCGCTGTCTCCGCCTCTGTCCCTGGGGCCTTTGCGCCCTACACCCTGACCCTGCCGCAAGGTGAAGCGCTTCCGCTGATCGGCGACTCGCCGCACAGTGGCACCACCTACCCGAGCGACTTCCGTTTTGCCGCCGATTTCATGGACGTGCGCTCGGGTGAGGACACCTACGTGCACGAGTTGTGGTCGCAGCTGCCGGCACATGGCGGCACGCTGCTGGCAGCGGAATTCCCGCGCAGCTACATCGACCCGAATCGTGAAATCGATGACATCGACCAATCGATGCTCGACGCGCCGTGGCCGGGTCCGGTCAACGCAGGCGAGAAAACCCGTCTGGGCATCGGCCTGATCTGGCGCGATTCGAACAAGAAAGCCATCTACGACCGCAAGCTCACGCCTGCCGAAGTGCAGTCGCGTATCGAGCGCTTCCATGTGCCGTATCACCTGGCACTGAATGCGCAGATCGAAGCGGCGTATCAGAAGTTCGGTGCGGTCTGGCATCTGAATCTGCATTCGATGCCGGGCAACTCCTACGAGTCGCTGCAGATCAAGTCGGACAAGCCTTTGGCTGACTTTGTCCTGGGTGACCGTGACGGCACGACCTGCTCGCCGGAGTTCCTCGACGTGGTGGCCACGGCACTGCGCAAGTGCGGCTACAGCGTTGCCATCAACGACCCCTTCAAGGGCGTGGCGCTGATCGGTCGCATTGGCCGTCCGCTGGAAAATCGGCATAGCATGCAGATCGAAGTACAGCGCTACCTGTACATGAGTGAAAAGAATTTCGAGCGGAATGACCACTTCGTCAAACTTCAGGCCGACCTGGTTGAAGTTACGAAAACGGTCGCCAGCTATATCCAGGAGAAAATTGCATGAAGACGATCGACGAAATCGAACGCGCCCATCCGGCGCTGACCGCCATCCGACGTGACTTCCACGCGCACCCGGAAATTGCCTTTGAAGAAGTCCGCACGTCGGCCCGCGTGGCAGAACTGCTGACCGAGTGGGGCATTGAAGTTACCCGTGGCCTGGGCAAGACCGGCCTGGTGGGTGTGTTGCGCGGAACCGGTGGCACGAGCACCCGTTCGATCGGCCTGCGCGCCGACATGGACGCACTGCCCATGCCCGAGCACAACCGCTTCGACCACGCCTCGCAGAACCCCGGCCGCATGCACGGCTGTGGCCATGACGGCCACACCACCATGTTGCTGGCCGCCGCGCAGTACCTGTCGGCACACCGTGACTTCGACGGCATCGTCAACTTCATCTTCCAGCCCGCGGAAGAAGGCGGCAACGCTGGCGCGCGCGCAATGATGCAAGACGGCCTGTTCGAGCGTTTCCCGTGCGACGAGGTCTATGGCATTCACAACTGGCCCGGCATGCCCACCGGTCACTTCGGCTTCCTGGTCGGCCCGTCGATGGCGTCCAGCAACCGCTTCGAGATCAAGGTGCACGGCGTCGGCGCGCACGCTGCCACCCCGGAAAACGGTGTTGACCCGGTCTTCATCGCAGCCGAGATGGTCGGTTCGCTGCAATCGCTGATCACCCGCAACAAGCCGGCCGGTTCGACCGCCGTGTTGTCGATCACGCAGATTCACGCAGGCGACGCCTATAACGTGATCCCGGCCGAGGCCATCATCCGTGGCACGGTGCGTACCTTCCACACGGAAACCCTCGACATGGTCGAGGAAAACATGCGCCGCATCGTGACGATGCTGCCGCAGGCTTATGGTGCCACCGGTGAACTGAACTTCATCCGCGCCTACCCGTGCCTGGTGAACCACGAGGAGCAGACCAAGTTCGCGGCCGATGTGGCTGAAGCCATGGTCGGCCCGGGCATGGTCACGCGTTCGTTGAAGCCCATCACCGGTTCGGAAGACTTCTCGTTCTTCCTGGAAAAGGTGCCGGGTTCGTACCTGTTCCTGGGTAACGGCGGCGGTGAGCATCGCGCCTACGAAGCCTACGAAGGCATGGGTCCGTGCGAGCTGCACAACCCCAACTACGACTTCAACGATGCGCTGCTGCCGATTGGCGGAAGCTATTGGGTGAAGCTCGTGCAGGCCTTCTTCGCGAAGGCTTGATTGTTAGCGAATCGGTAGCGACCAAGCAGGCACCTTGTAAACAAGGTGTCTGACCAAGCTCATGCTAAGACGGCGGCTCAGGCCGCCGTTGTCACGTCTGGGCCGGGCAATGCCGGGACGGTGGTGTCGGCACACTGCGTCACGTGGTTCGCCAGCCAGCGTTCCAGGTCGGCGGCTGGCATGGGCTTGGCAAACAGATAGCCTTGGGCAATCTGGCAACCGTGTTCGGCCAGGAAGCGGAACTGTGCTTCGGTTTCCACGCCCTCGGCCACCACGTCCATGCCCAGGCTTTCGCCAATGCGCAGCACTGAGGTCGTCAGTGCGCGGGCCGCGTCGCTGTGTTCCAGATCGTGCACAAAACTCTTGTCGAGCTTGAGTTCGCAGATCGGCAGACGATGCAGGTAGCTCAGGCTGGAATAACCCGTGCCGAAGTCATCGATCGACAGGCGCATGCCTCGGTTGTGCAGGGTGTCGATGCACGCAAGCGTGGCCGCATCGGCGTCCAGCATCACGCCTTCGGTCATCTCCAGCACCAGTTCGTCGGGCTGCAGTCCGTGGGTGGTCAGCAGAGAAGCCACGGTGGTCGGCAGTTCGGGATTGCGGAAGCTGATCGGCGACACGTTGACGGCAATCTTGGGTATGGCGATGCCGCGCTGACGCCAGTCGGCCAACTGACGGCAGGCGTGTTGCAAGACCCAGTCGCCCAACTGATCGATCAGCCCGCATTGTTCGGCCAGCAGCACAAAACGTGGCGGTGCAATATTGCCCAGCACAGGGTGCCACCAGCGCAGCAGTGCTTCCACACCGGTGACCCGGCGGGTGGCGACGTCGATCTGCGGTTGGTAGTGCAGCGCCAGCCCATCGGTTTTCAACACCTCGCGCAGACCCGCTTCCAAAAGCAGGCGTTCGTGCGCGTGGCGGTTCAGTTCCGCACTGTAGAAGCAGAAGCCGTTGCGGGTATCGGGTTCGACCTGGCGCATGGCCATGTCGGCGTTGCGCAGCAATACCCCGATCGACATGCCGTCGTTGGGATACATCGCGATGCCGATGCGCACATCGATGGTCGCCACCAGTGCGCCCAGCTCGAAGGGGCGGCGGCAGGCTTGCTGTATCTGTTCGGCCATGCCTGCTGCCTGGGTTGCATCGACGGGCAACAGCATCACAAAGTCGGCCCCGGTCAGCCGCACCAGGCTGCCGCCTTGGCCGGTCATGGGGGCCAGGCGTCGTGCCAAGGCGCGCAACAAGGCGTCGCCGGTCGGATAGCCGTGGAAATCGTTGATGCGCTTGAAGCGATCGACGTTGATGAACAGAATCGCAAGCGAGGTGCCGCGTCGCAGGGATTCAGTCAGCGCCTTGGCCGACAGCGACGCCAGTGCGGTGCCGTTGGCCAGGCCGGTCAGGGTGTCGCGTGATGCCAGATCGCGGATGAAATTCCGGCTTTCCTCACGTTCCAGCAGCATGCCGCAGAGGTCCACACAGGTCTCCACCAGCCGTTGGTGGAAGGGCGTGGGCGCAGTCCTGGTCCGGTAATAGAACACAATGGCCCCGACCACATCGCCATCGCTTTTCTTCAGGGGCACTGCCCAGGACGACAGCAGGCCCAGGGGCGTGGAAATCTCGGCGCAGCGGCGCGAGCGGGGATCGGTGGCCATGTCCTCGATCCAGACCGCATGGCCTTCATTCATGGCCGCGCCAAAGCTGCCGGCGTCGGGGCCGACCATCATGCCGTCGATCTTGTGCGCCGCTTCGGCGGGCAGGCTGGGTGCCGCCAGCGGGTGGATGCGCTTCATGCTGTCCACCGCGAAGATGGCCGCCACCACGTCGGGTGCCAGGCGCTCGACCTCGCGACAGATCAGTGACATGACATCGATCAGCGGGATTTCATGCGCAACGGCGGTCAGCGCCTTGTGCTGCAGCAGTTCGTAGATCTTGGTCTGGGTGATGTCGACCAGCGTGCCCAGGTAGTTGATCAGGCGGCCTTCGTCGTCATAGACCGGGCTGATCTGCACGGACACCCAGACAGGTTTCCCGGCCTTGCTGTAGACCAGTACGTCGATCTGCTGTCGTTTTCGGACGTCGGCGGGGGGGAGCGCGATCATCTCGCGGATTTTTGCGATCGCCTTCGGGTCGGTGTTCGGGCCGGTGATGACCTGGCTCGCGATCTTGCCTTCCAGGTCGGGCAGGGTGTAACCCAGCAGACGGGTGACCCCGGCGTTGATGTAGCGCACCCGGGTGTCCGGGCCGGTGACGATGGTTGCGCTGTCGCTTTCGTTGACGGCAACCAGCACCTGGCGCAGCAGGACTTCCTGCTCGCGCTGGTGGGTCACGTCTTTCAGGAATGCGGTGTAGAAGATGCGGCCGCCGCTGTCGATGCGGGAAAGCGACACGCTGACCCAGCGGCATTCGCCATTGGCACGCTCGATCGACACATCGCGCGAGATACCGATGGCGCGATTGATGCCGGTCTTGCGGTTGTTCTCGATATGGTCGTCATGACCGAATTGATGCATATGGGGGATCAGCAAGCTGACATGCTGACCCAGCACGGTGGCACGGGGCCTGCCCCATAGCGTTTCCGCTGCGGCATTGAACAAGGTGACGCAGTTGTGCTCGTCGATCACGACGACGGCATCAGCCGCTTGTTCCAAGGTCTGCGCGAGTATGTCGCTGGCAGCGTCGGCGCGTGGTTCGGTGCTCGTGTTCATCCTTTCAATTCCTGAACGCGCGACAGGTGGCCGATATCAGCCTTACCTACAGTAACGGTTCTTCGTTTCGTTTTTTTATGGCAATTATTGGCTTGCTGCGTTCCATTTATGGTGTGACAGCGGCATGGAAAGCCATGCTTTTGCGCGTCTGTTTGGGGTCTGGCAGCTGAAACCGGCTCGGTAAACTGCCCGTCCAAAGGCGTCCCGGCAGAAAAAACGGCCCATGATCAAGCTTGATGACATTGCCATTTTTGTCCACGTGGTCCGCGCAGGCGGGCTCGCGGCTGCTGCACGCCGCCTTGGCATGCCTGCCAACACCATCAGCCGCCGTCTGCGTGAACTGGAAACGGCGGTGGGGACGCCCTTGCTGCTGCGCTCGTCGCGCTATCTGCATTGCACGGCGGCAGGCGATGTCTTTTTTTCGCGCTGCCAGGACAGCGTCGATGTGCTCGAACTGGCTTCGCGCGACCTGCACTCGTCTGGTTGCCAGATTCGGGGCGAAGTCCGGGTGGCGATGTCATCGAGTTTTTCGGAGTTCGCGGGGCCGGGATTCTTCAACGATTTTCTGGATACCAACCCGCAGGTGCGGGTGCAGTTCATGATCATTGACCAGGAACCTCGCCTGGTCGACAACGGTATCGACCTTGCCTTGCGCCTGGGGCCCATCGACAAGCCCAGCAAGGTGGTCCGCAAGCTGGGCCGCGTAACCTTGGGGCTGTACGCAAGCGAGGCCTATATCGCGGCGTACGGCCAGCCGTGTCATATCAGTGACCTGCGTGCGCATCGGCATATTCGCTACCTGGACCCGCGCCACAACGAAAACTGGGTGATCAAGGGGCCGGATGGCGAGCACCCATTGCGCATGGACGGCCAGTTTGCGTCGGATTCGACCATGGGCATGATCCACGCGGCGGAAGCCGGCCGCGGTATTGCACTGATCAGCACCCAGGCCATGCGCCACGGCCGTCATGCCCTGGTGCGGGTGCTGCCCGATTACCACGTGGTGACCGACGGGTTCTATGCGGTGTACCCGGCCCACGGCACCTTGTCGGCAGCGGCCAGGGCGTTGCTGGATTTCGTGATTCAGGCGACGGCCCTGCTTGATCAGGCCGCGGGCGACGCCTGACAGATGGGGCAGGGCGGTCGGCCGGGTTGACCAATCAAAACCGGGAAGGCTCATGTCCCCCGGTTCTAGAACCTGCCTTCAGAACCCCGCGCCTGGCTGAGCCAGATAGACCACTTCTTCCGGCGTATTGGTACGACCAAGAATACGGTTGCGATGCGGAAAGCGGTCAAACTGCTTGATGACGTCGCGGTGACGGTGCGCGTAATCCAGCAGCAAGGCCGCGTTCGGATCTGCGCTGGTCAAGGCCGTGAACAAGGCAACCGATCGATCCTGCAGATTCAGGTCTTCCGCATGCTCGAAAGGCAGGTAGAAGAACGCACGTTCAACCGGGCTAACAGCCAGATCGTGCCCGGCATCGACCGCCTGCTGCGCCGCTTTCAACGCCACCGCGTCGCCGCTGAAAGCCTGCGGTGTGTCGCGCCAGATGTTGCGTGTGAACTGGTCCAGCAACACGATGCGGGCCAGCGCGCCGCGTGGCTCGGCTTCCCAGTCTTGCAGTCCACCATCCACCGCCTGCTGAATCAGCCGCTCGAAACGCGTGCGAATCTCGGCATCGAACGCCGGGTCTTTGCGAAACCACACCTCCCGACTGGCCAGGTGGCCAGCATCACCGGCCGGCAGAAACCAGAAATCCAGAACGGCCTGCCAGGGCCGGATGTCCTGCGCCACAGACGCCGACACCGTTCAAAAGCCCACGGTCAACGAGTCGGTATCGATCGCAATGCGGCTGCGGTCCAGGGCGGCAGCGGACTGCGACGCCAGCGATTCCAACAGATTGCGATTGGAATTCAGTCCCTCGTAACCCGCCGCGATGGCGATGGCGAGGATCTTGTCGATCAGCAGAACCTTGCCGCTGGGACGGATCGGTTCGCAACCCATCTTCTCGTAGGTTGCGTCCAGCCATTCGCGCGCACGCGAAGCGGATTGCGGGCTTTGGTCCACCTGGACCTGGAGTTCAATAGTCCGGCCCCGGCCGAAGTTGATCGACACGTCGCGTCGCATAGATGGTGTTCCTATCGAAAAAAGTGAAGTCGCCGTGCAGGCGACTTATTCCCAAGTGACATTCACGCCCTTCGCATTCGCGCGGCGCAGCAGGTCCAGCAGCGGAAAGGCACGTTGGCCCAGCCCGACATATTGGCGCGCCATGGCGGCCTCTTCGGGATCGTCTTCATCGAACTTCGGGTCTTTGGTGACCGCCAGTGCGCGCTCGATGCCGGCAATCGCGGCCGGCAGTTGTTCAGGCGTGAAGACCCCGCGTTCAGGCAGGGTGTCGCCCAGCGCTTTGCCGGCGATTTCAAGAATAGGCTTGGCATGTTCGCCAAGCATGATGACTTCGCCTGCGGCCTTGGAGCGAAACGTGACGACCATGGTGGACTCTCGGTTGGTAAGCAATGCGGGCATGCCTGCAAGCTTCAGGCCTGGGCAGGTTCCCGGCTTTGCGTGCACGCATTATCCGCCCGTTTTTGTACGCGCGTCATCCGCGTATTTGGGGTGTCGTCCATGCGGGGAACTGCGTGGGACATTCACTTGCCGATGCTGCGACGCAGCACATGCCAATCATGGATGCTGCCGGCTGGGCATGGTCACCGGGGCCATGCGGGCGCAGGAACAGGGCAATGGCGAGCACTCCCCACATCTCCACTCAACGGTGCACAAGGCGCGCCGCGCTTGCTGCTGGCCTGGCGTTGATGCTCGTCACCGTGCACGTTTTGGGCTGGGCGGCCGGTGCTGCGGCGCAATGCGGACCGTCGTTGCTGGGCGCGCCTTGCGCGGCCGACGGGGTGGCAACGCAAGCCGAAGCGGGCGCATCCAGCAGCCTGGCCGTGGGTAACCCGGTCAACCTGGCGACTGGCAACAAATATCAACGCGAAACAGATATGGCGGCTGCGCCCGGTGCCTTGGGCATCGAGCTGATCCGGCATTACAACGCCCGCGACATGCGTACCGAGGCACTCGGACGCAACTGGGTATGGTCCTATGACACGCGCCTGTTCCGGGTGGGCGACACCGTGCAGATCGTGCAGGCAGACGGCAGTCGTGTGGATTTTTCACGTGTCCCGGGTGCCAGCACCTGCTTGCCCTCCGATCCCGCATTGGGGGTCTTGCATGTGCAAACGGGCGTGCGCGGCGAGACCATGTCCTGGCAGTGGCGAGACGGGCGTGTGCTGAACTTTGACGAAGACGGCTTTCTGGTTGGCATCTCGATTGCCAGCGGTCAACGCGTGTCGATCCGGCGTGCACGCGACATGGGACGACACCGTGGTGCCTTGCTTGAAGTGGCTGATCCGCAAGGCAGGCAGTTGGCGTTTCGGTATGGCGCAGCCGAACCAGATGGCTGGCGACCGCTGCAAGGCGTGGACACGCCGGGCGGGCGTTTCACTTATGCACAGGACGCCGAGCGCCGCTTATCCACTGCCATCCGCCCCGATGGCGATGCGCGCGACTACTTATACGAATCCGGTTCGGCAGCATGGCTGACCGGCATCGTGGCGCGCCCGCTCGGGCAAGCGCCACAACGTGTGCGCAGCTGGATGTATGACACCCGCGGCCGGGTAGTGACCGCCGTGCAGGGCGCGCCAGATGCACAGACCGGGCGGCAGCAGATCGACTATGCCGATGGGCAGACCACGGTGCGCGACGAGGCCGGCGCGGTGACACGTTTGCTGCATCGTCAGGCGGGTGCGCGCACCGTGCTTACGTCAGTAGAAGGCGCGGGCTGCGAAGGCTGCGCACCGATTGACAACAGCCGTCGTTACGATGCGCTGGGGCGGCTGACGCAAGCCGAAGGCATTGGTGTCACGCGCGATGTGCTCGGTCGGGTGATGAGCCTGCGCGATGCCGGTGGCGCAACGCAGATTGCCTGGCTGGGCGACAGCAGTTTGCCCACGCAGGTCGATGCGCCCAGCAGGGTGGGTGGGCAGCGGCATACGCGACATATCGACTGGTTGTCCTTCACCGATCCCGCCACGGGGGTGTGGCGCGCCGTGCCCAAACGTATCTCGGAAGCAGGGTGGCGGCCGGGTGCCGATGGTCCGCAAGCCATCACGCGGGCGTGGGTGCTGAACTGGAAGATCGAGCGTGGCGTGGCGACGTTGTCGGATGTGGTGCCGGAGCAGTCCGCGTTGCATGAGGGCAGCGGGATGCGCGCGGTGCAAGCGGCAGCATCGAATCGGTCTTTGCAATCAACCCAATCAACTCCGTTAACACTGTTAACTCAATCGGAACCTGCGCAAGGTGCTCGGAAAGCTGGCGCAGCCCGTCAACTGCAACCGACAAAGCCAGCCGACGCCGATGCCAAACTAACGCCCATTACCGGCTGGCCAGACCTGCGCTGGCGGCGCGATGACTTCGGCCTGCCGGTACGGGCAGAAGGCAAGGGCGGCAAGCCGGTGGCAGGGACCGAAACACGCGACTACGATGCCGCCGGTCGTCTGGTGCTGCGCCTGTTCTCGGACGGCACCCGCTGGACCTACGACTACAACACGAGCGGGCAGTTGCAGACCCATCGGGCAACACGCGCGGGTGAATCTGTCGAGACGAAATTGCGTTGGAAACAGGACTTGCCGATCCGCATCGATCACCCGGTCGAGTCCGAACGCCGGGGCTATGGACCGGATGGCCGCATGGCATGGCGCGAGGTCTTCAGGCCCGTTGCTTCGGTGGCGGGTGTCAATGATGCGGCCGTGCGTTATGCCGAGTCATTCGCCTGGGATGCGCAAGGACGCATGGTGCGGCATGACCTGCCCGAAGGCGGCAGCCTGTTCTATGCGTGGTCCGACCAGGGCGTAACCGACATTCGTTATGCGCCGCGCGATGGAGACACCGTACTGGTGTTTCAGCAGTCGCCTGGCTTGAATGGTATTTCTCGGCGTTGGTTCAACGGAGTGAGCAGCGTGTCGCAAGCTGGGCGGAGGCTGCATTACCAGGGCAAAGACGGGGTCTTGTTAGGGCTGGCTCGGCAGATGGGTGCGGAGACAACATGGCAGCCGAGCTCACAGAAAAGTGGCGCGATGTCTGGGCAGAAAAATGGCCAGACAAGAGATCAAGTCAGCAGTCAGACGAACCGTCAGAACCATGATCGAACAGACGCTCAAGAACGGGTCGCGGCCGAAGTGGTGTATCGCCCGAGCCTGAAGACACCTGGCGCGGATCAGGCCGCCTCGTCATCCGGCGTGTTCGCCGTGCATCGTTATGCCTACGACGACGCAGGTCGCTTGATCGTCGCCAGTCATGCAGGCGGGGCGGGTGCCGTCCCCGCCATGTGGACGCCGCAACCCGTTGACTACTACGCGTGGCGCGACGGCGGTGAAGCGGTTGCGATTGCTGCGCAAGGAGTATCGATGCGACCGGCGCGCTTGCGTGAGGCGGGTGGTCTGCCGACGCGTGTCGATGGCCACACGCTGCGCTACGGTCCGTCGCGACGCTTGGCGGCAGTGGATCGAGGTGGTGTAGCCGTGGCTCGATATCGGCACAACGCATTCGGCGAACGAGTGATCCGGGAAGTGAACGGCAAACCCGCCACGCATGACTTCTATCTAGGCCAGCAATTGGTTGCCGAACAAGGCGACGGCCCGCTTGGCACGATTGCACGTCGTTATATCTATGCCGGACACGAAGCGGTGGCGATCCTGGAATATGCGGGCGGTCGTCAGATCGGCATGCGGCGCGTCGCTGCGGTAGACAAAGATGATGAAAGTGCAGGACAACCCGCCACGACAAACGGCGCATCAGGTTTGCTCACCACCTTATCTGTGACGCAGGACGAATCGTCCGGCTTCCTCGCCCATATGCGTCGGGCTGCGTCGTTCTTGCTGCCGTCGGCGTCAGACACCTTGCCCGTGCAAATACTCGCGGTTCACCCCGATGCCGTCGGCACGCCCAGGCTGGTTACTGATGCCGATCAGACCGAACGCTGGCGCGGCGATTTCGGCCCGTTCGGCGCGCTGCGCAGCGAAGCCGGCGACATGGGCATGCGACTGCGCCTGCCAGGGCAGGTGATCGATCCCGAGACTGGTTGGCATGACAACTATCTGCGCACCTACGATCCCTTGTCTGGCGCGTATCTGGAACCCGATCCGCTGGGCGCAGAGCCGGGCACCGAGGCCTATGGCTACGCGGCCCAGCAGCCCGCGCAGTTCATCGATCCCTTGGGGTTGCTGCTGTTTGCGTTTGATGGGACGGCAAATTCTCCACAGTCTCAGACGAATATTTTTCTGATGCAGCGCTGGTATCAGGATGAGGACGCAAGCGCGGCAAGAGTGGCACCCCAGCATTACGTATCAGGCCCTGGTTCTCAAGATAACCCGATCACATCGGGTTCGGATATTGCAGCTGCTTATACCTCCGACCTTCGGATAGAAGAGCAATGGCGAAATCTGCTCAACGCGTTATCAAGGTTTCCGGGCACCAGAGAGAAGCCCGTTCAAATCGACATCATCGGTTTTTCCCGTGGGGCAGCGTTGGCTCGGCAGTTCGCCAATAAGATTGGCGAACAAGTGAAGGACGGGCTTTTTTCTGCGCGCAGATATCCCTTATTCGGAGAATTGATCACGGCATGCGTGAATCTTCGATTCCTGGGTGTGTTCGATACTGTGCCGCAGATGTTTGTGGGGGCGACAGACATTGGTTGGAATTTTTCCATCGGTGCTGGCTGGGACAAGGTGGCACACGCAACCGCGCTGCATGAAACGCGGACGTTGTTTCCGTTGACGACCATGGAGGTCGGAGCCAACGGCTTTGGCGCACCCGCCAGTCCGGTCATCGAGATTGGCCTGATCGGCTCCCATTCGGATTTGGGGGGTGGGTACTTCTACACAGAAAATGGCAAGCGGATGGGCGACTTATCCAATGTGTCGCTGAACTGGATGATGTCGCAAGCGCTCGATGCAGGTTTGCAGTTCGCAAACCTGCCCACCGCATATCGGTACGTTAACGACCCCGCTTTACATGCAGAGACCAACTTTCGTATCCCTGCAGTCTCGGAACTCTTTACGCCTGTTGATCGATGGGTAAATACGGCAAATTCAGCCAAGAAATATGACCGGCAGGATCTACACCCTCTCCTTGGGAAAAGTCTGCGCGATCAAGTCAATACTTTCATTACCCCGGTCGAACGTTGGGTAAGCAAAACAGGGCCGGTAGTCGGCAACGTGGACATGGTTGCCTACAACGCGTGGTTGGAAAAAATGTACGGCTTGCGCATGCAGCCGTCGCCCATGTAATGCGATGCTAACCAAGTAAGCTGGATGCGCTGTCGCGCGCATCCCACCACCGTTTCCCCTGCTCACGGTCGAGACCGCCCGTGCCTGCTAACATTCCGCTCTTGCCCATCGCTATCGAATCGCCGACATGCTCCCTGAGCAACAGCAAAACCTCCTGTCCCTGATCGGCGCCGCCGTCGCCGCCGTCGCCCCCGAAGCTCGTCCGACCCTCACCCTGGAGCGCCCGAAAGTGGCTGCCCACGGTGACGTCGCCAGCAACGTGGCCATGCAGATCGCCAAGCCCCTGAAGCGCAATCCGCGCGATCTGGCGCAGGCGATCGTTGACGCGCTGCTGGCGCAGTCGGGCGCAGACGCCCTGATCGCTGCCGCCGAAATCGCCGGCCCGGGCTTCATCAACCTGCGCCTGAGCGCAGCGGCCAAGCAGCAAGTCATCACCGCCGTGCGCGAACAAGGCGCAGCCTTCGGTCGTGCCGCACGCGCCGACCGCAAGGTGCTGGTCGAATTCGTGTCGGCCAACCCGACTGGCCCGCTGCACGTGGGCCATGCCCGCCAAGCAGCGCTGGGCGACGCCATGTGCCGCCTGTTCGACGCCAGCGGCTGGGATGTCACGCGCGAGTTTTATTACAACGACGCGGGCAACCAGATTCATAACCTGGCAATCAGCGTGCAGGCACGTGCGCGCGGTTTCGTGCCGGACGGCGATGGATTCCCGGAAGACGGTTATCGCGGTGAGTACATCGCCGATATCGCCGCAGACTATGTCGCCAAGAAGTCCGTGCAGGCTGCCGACTGCGAGCCCGTGCAGGCCACCGGCGACCTGGACAGCCTGGACGATATCCGTCGCTTTGCGGTGGCCTACCTGCGCCGCGAACAAGACCTGGATCTTCAGGCCTTCGACCTGAAGTTCGACAATTACTACCTGGAAAGCTCGCTCTACACCTCGGGTCGTGTCGACAAGACCGTGCAGCGCCTGATCGACGCCGGTCACACCTACGAGCTGGACGGCGCGCTGTGGTTGCGCACCACCGAACTCGGCGAAGGTGACGACAAGGACCGCGTGATGCGCAAGTCCGAGGGCGGCTACACCTACTTCGTGCCGGACGTGGCCTATCACGTGGCCAAGTGGGAGCGTGGTTTCACCAAGGCCGTGAACATTCAGGGCAGCGATCACCACGGCACCATCGCGCGTGTGCGTTCGGGCCTGCAAGGGCTGGATGTGGGTATCCCGAAGGGCTACCCCGACTACGTGTTGCACAAGATGGTCAAGGTGGTGCGCAGCGGGGAAGAGGTCAAGATCTCCAAGCGCGCCGGCAGCTATGTGACCCTGCGCGACCTGATCGACTGGGTGGGCCGCGACGCGGTGCGCTTCTTCCTGATCTCGCGCAAGGCCGACACCGAATTCACCTTCGATGTCGATCTGGCGCTGAAGCAGTCGGATGAGAACCCGGTGTTCTACATCCAGTACGCGCACGCCCGGGTGAACTCGGTAATCGCGCAGTGGGGCGGCGACGTGTCCACGGTGGCTTCCGCCGACATCACGCTGCTGACCGCCGAGCGCGAGTTTGCGCTGATGCAGCGTCTGGCTGAATTCCCCGCGATCATTGCGCAGGCCGCCAGTGAGCTGGCCCCGCATCACATTGCGTTCTGGCTGACCGCAGTCGCGTCCGACTTCCACGCGTTCTACAACGCGGAACGTGTGCTGGTCGACGACGAGGCCCTGCGCCTGGCGCGTCTGGCCTTGCTGCTGGCCACCAAGCAGGTGATCGCCAACGGCCTGGCCCTGTTGGGCGTGTCTGCACCGGAACGTCTGGTGCGCGCGGATATCCCCAGCGCCGATCCCGCCGCGTGATTCTCCGATAACGTCCCGTAAATCGCAGGCCGCCAACCATGCGGCTGCGATCCGGGGCGTGTTCCGGCAAGCACGTTTTTTTGTACAAGGCAGGCATGAGTCCTTTGGCATCCACTTCTTCATTCGCGCGCACGCAGCGTGGTGGCACCCTGTTCGGCGCGATTGGCGGACTGCTGATCGGCTTGGTGGTCGCGGTGCTGGTCGCCATCTACGTGACCCGTGCACCGGTTCCGTTCGTCAATCGTGGCCTGGGCAAAGCGCCCGACCCGACGGTGATCGATCCGAGCAAGGCACCCGATCCGAACCGTGGCATGTACAGCGGTCGCGATGCACCGGCAGGCACCGCCCCGACGGTGACTCCTGGGACGCCCGCCACGGAAGGTGTGGGCACGCCTGCGCCGATCCCGGGTGCCCCGGCTCCGACCACGCCGACACCGATTCCGGTGCCTGGTACCGGCGTGTCGCCGCCTGTCATCCCTGGCTTCAATTCGCCTGCAACCCCGGCCCCGACGCCGGTTGCGCCGCCGACGGCACCCGCTGACGATGGAAGCACTTACTATCTGCAGGTGGGTGCATTCCGTGGTGTCGAGGAAGCGGAAACCTTCAAGGCGCGCTTGGCGCTGATGGGCTTCGAGGCCTTCGTGGCGTCGGCGCAGGTTAACCAGAACACCTTGTACCGGGTGCGCCTGGGCCCGTTCCGTCGCCTTGACGATATGAACCGTGCCCGTGCCCGTCTGGCAGAAAGCAAGATCGAAGCGTCGGTGATCAAGACGCGTCAGTGATCGACGCTGTCATGGTGTGCCGGTAATGTGGAACGCGCGCCGGGCAAACGCAGCACAAATGTGCAAGGCGCTTGCCCGGCGCGGAACTTCCCGCCTGGGGAGTGGGTCGGAGAACCTGTCCGGCTACACCTGCCGTTTTACTTTTCTTAAATTTATTCAGGGATGTTCATAATGGGTCGTCCGCTTTTCACCCGGGTTCTGTTTGGTCTGTCGTTTGCCGCAGCCGCTTTTGTCGCCGTTGCACCCGCTGCCCAAGCCCAGGGTACGGCACCGCGTCCGGGCACCGAGTTCCGCCTGATCGATCCGCCGCAGCCTGCTGACGATCCGTCGAAGATCGAAGTGGTCGAGTTCTTCTGGTACGCATGCCCGCATTGCAACGCCTTCGAGCCGGAACTGGTCGAGTGGGCGAAGAAGCTGCCTTCGGATGTGGTCTTCAAGCGTGTGCCGGTGCAGTTCAATGCCGGTTTCGAGCCGCAGCAACGCCTGTTCTACACGCTGGAAGCCATGGGCAAGATCGACGCCCTGCACGGCAAGGTGTTCCAGGCCATCCACACGCAGCGCCAACAGCTGAACACGGCTGACCGCATCACCACCTGGGCCGAGCAGCAAGGTCTGGATGCCAAGGCATTCGGCGACGCCTACAAGTCCTTCGGTGTGCAATCCAAAGTGCAGCGCGCCACCAAGATGATGACGTCCTACGGCGTGGACGGCGTGCCGATGCTGGCCATCGGTGGTCGTTACGTCACCAGCCCGTCGCAGGCTGGCAGCGGCACCCGTGCCCTGCAGGTTGCCGACTTCCTGATCGAGCAAGCCCGCAAGTCGAAGGGAAAATAAGCTTCGCATGATTGTCTTCATCACCGGCGCCAACAGCGGGATCGGCATGGCCCTCGCACGCGAATATGCGCGGCGGGGCGCGACACTGGGCCTGCTTGCGCGCCGGGGTGAGGCGCTTGAAGCGTTGGCCACCGAGCTAGGTGGCGGCGCACACCGGGTGTACTCAGTAGATGTGCGTGACCGTGCGGCCTTGCATGCGGCGGCGGCCGACTTCATCGCCACCACGGGTTGTCCGGACATCGTGATTGCCAATGCCGGCATCTCGGTGGGTAATCTGACCAGCGAGGTGGACGATTTCGAGGACACACGTGCGGTCTTCGAGATCAACGTACTGGGCCTGATTGCCAGCTTCGAGCCGTTCATCGGCCCGATGCGGCACATGGGCGGCGGTCAACTCGTTGGCATTGCCAGCGTAGCAGGCGTGCGCGGCTTGCCAGGAGCAGGTGCTTACTCTGCGTCCAAGGCAGCGGTGGCAACTTACTGCGAAAGCCTTCGCAACGAAGTGCGCCGCGACAAGATTTATGTCACGACCCTGTCGCCCGGTTATATCCGCACGCCGCTGACTGCCGGCAATCCGTACCGCATGCCTTTCCTGCTTGACCCGGCCGTGTTCGCGCAGCGGGCGGCGGTGGCAATCGAACGGCGGGTGCGCAGCACTGTGATTCCTTGGCAGATGGGTATTGTGGCGTGGTTCCTGCGCCGGGTGCCTGATCGCCTGTTCGACCTGTTTGCCGAAAACGGGCCGCGCAAACCGCGGCGGGTCGAACGCTGAGCCAGCTACCCGCTTCCACTAATCCGGGCGCATGTGTGCGTCGGGGTGTTGAGCGGGCCTTCTGATGGCTATTTTCCTGCTGCTGTGGCTGTTGTCGCTCGTCGCGCTGATCGTGCTGTGCGTCAAGGGGCTGCGGCTGGCCTTTCGCCCAGCTGCGCGTGCCGAGGCATGCCGGCGCTGGCTGATGACGGTCAGTCGGTGCGGCTGGAGGAATGCCGGGCAGCAAAAGGCAATCTGCTCGACGGTCATCCCATTCCAGTGAACAGCACGATCACCGCAACCGGCCCCCGCCAGTTGGATGGTCGCTGGCGTGTCAGCGCACCCCGCGAGGAAATGGTCGTGTTGCGGGGCGTTCCCGTGTTCAAGACCAGTTTCCTGCTCGATGACGCGCGGCGGCTCAGTTTCGTGGAACACGGCGAACTGGCCTGCCGCTTGAGCCTGGGTGACTTTGTCTACCCGGCGGGCACCGAGATCGAAAGCGCAGACGGCGACTGGCGCACGCGCGCGCCGGATGCCTGGATGTTCATCACTACCGCGAATCGGCAGGCATTGCGTAAGAGCGAGGCCGTTGCGGGCGGCGACTGGGTAGTACAGTCTCTGGATGGCAGGCTGCACGACGTCATTCCGGCTGCCCAGACACGCAGGCCGTTCGCGCGTTTCAAAACCGAAGGTGTGCGCGAGCCGCGACCGCCGTCCCCGGAAGCGTCTTGTGGTGAGATGATGTCGTCTATGCCCGCCACGACGCTTGCGCCGCAGGTACCCACTTTGCAGTAGGCCATCTTTTTGAGCCGGTTCTATCCATGACGTCCTTTGCCTCCAATGATGTGTTGGCGCTGCGCGACCTGATCGTGCTGATTTCCGGTCTTGGCCTGGTGGTATTGGGAATCTGGATGTGGCGGCTGATATCCCGGCCGGTCACCCGTCAGCAGCCGCGCGACCGGCGTCTGCACACCATGATCGTGCTGGGCATGCTGGCGTTTGCGTCGGCGCCCATCATCTTCCTGGCGTTCAATTTCTCGCGATTGCAGCCCACATCCTTCGCCACCGAAGAACCCACGCGAACGGTGCTGAACGCGCCTACGCGCGTCGGTGGCATCGACATGCCCAGCGGCACGCGGCTTCAGCTTGAGCGCGAAGAACAGCTCGACTCATTCAGCTCGGCGGTCTTTACCAGCCCGGTTCAGGCCTACGGTGTGCCGGCCATGCGCATCAACCGCCAACTGCGCGTGACCCAGCGCGATGGTGACGAAGTCCACGAACCCACGGGTGCCTACGTGACCGTGGCCGGTGACCAGACCGTGGACGGGTGGACGTGCACCTCTGGTGCCGTGGAAGGTCGTCGTCGCCCCACCTTGCATTTCCAGCTTGCGCGCGATGGCAGCGCACGTGCCTTCGAAGGGTGTCTGACAGCGGCCGGCAATCTGGTGGACGGCCACGCATTGCCGCTGGGCAGCGACATCGGTGCCGCCAAATACCCCGACCGGCCGGCGATCCGCTGGCGCGTCAGTCCGGGCGATGACAAGCTGTTCACGGTGCGGGGCATCCCGGTCTACAACGCCACCTTGTTGGTCGATGCCAAGCGCCAGGTAGTGGGCGTGCAGCACGCACAACTGGCGTGCCGATTGACCTTGGGACCGGTGACTTATGCCCCCGGCACGGAAATCGAAAGCGCCGACGGCGACTGGCGTAAGCGCTTCCCCGATGCCTGGTTCTTCAAGACCTCATCGACCCGCCTGGCCACGCAGGTGGGTGGCGACATCACGCCCGGTGCCTGGGTGGTGCAATCGCCCGACGGCGTCCTGCGCGGCACCATGGCGGCACGCGGCGACGCGCGCACCCTGGGGCGTGACAAGTCCACCCGCACGCCGGGGTTTGCTGCACCGGCGCAGGATGAACCTTGCCCATTTGTGCCTGCGGCGCAAAGCTGACGCGGATGTGCAGCGGGTCTGTAGTCAGGCGATGGTCTGAGGCCGTTTGATCTATGGCCGTTCAGGCAGGCTGCGTCGCGACGGGATCGTCTGGCAACACAGATGCCGCCTTCACCCTCGCCAAGGCCCCACTCACTTCGCTGTGAAAGCGCATCAGCGCCAGCGTATCCAGCGCAGGCGGCTGCACGGTCTGCCATAACAGCCGCATGATCTGATCGGCCGTGACATCGATATCGACCGCCTCATTGCGGCGAATGGCTCCCCACAACACGTGTTCCATCGGCCCGTAGATCATGGCGCGCAGCAGCCGCAGCGGCACATCGTCGCGGATTTCACCGCACTCGCGTGCCTCGGCCAGCACGGCCATCACGGGGGCGGTGTAGCGGCGTTGCAGCGCTGAAAACGTCTCGCCAAGTTCGTCGTTGCGTGCCCGTCCTTCAGCCAGGATCAGCGCGCACAGTCCGGTGCCGTCGACCAGCAGATGGCGCAGGTGGCTGTGCACCACGAAGTGCAGCTTGGCGTAGGTGCCGGACAAGGCAGGCAGCTTGCTTTCGATATCGACAATTATCTCGTCGTACCAGTCGCTCAGTACCCGCACGCAGAGTTCGCGTTTGCCCCGGAAATAGGTGAACACGGTTGCCTCGGATACCCCAAGGCGCTGCGCAATATCGGTAGTGGTGGCGCGCTCGAACCCGTGCTCTGAGAACACCGCCCGCGCGACCCGAAGAATGTCCTTGATGCGCTGTTCCGACTTGGCGCTGGCAGGCGCGCGCCTGACCCGCACGACCGTAGTGTCAGCGGATTGCGCATCAGCAGACTGCACATCAACAAGCGGCGCAGAAACAGGCGATAGATCGGTGGGTGAATGAGCGGTCTTGGCCATGAAAGCACTCCGAAGCGATGCGCCATGCTACCAGCGTCATGGCTAGCCCTCATATTGTTGAGCCTGAATCAATTTCCCGGAATTTGATGAATCATAGGTTAGGGTTTATCAATATGTCCGATCAATTGACATTAAATTGAGTATTACTCAATATTTCTACCAGGCTCGAAGTCGGACTCGCCAGCCATCCTGCATTCGCAGGGCCTGTACACGGCGACACCGCATTCACCACCCAAAAGGAGTCCTGCTGTGCCGCATGGAAATGACATGGTGCCCCCACACGCGGATAGCCCTGCAAGCGCAGGCAGCGCTTCAGATGCAGACACCACATCGCGTTATCGCTCTGCCTTCCGTCCCGGCCTGTTTGACGGGCGAGTGGTGGTAGTGACCGGCGGCGGCAGCGGTCTGGGCCGCTGCACCGCGCACGAATTGGTGTCGCTGGGCGCACAAGTGGTGCTGGTGGGCCGCAAGACCGACAAGCTGGTGGCGGTGCAAGACGAACTCAGCCGCATCTACCCGGACCAGGCGCACACGCTGCGCCACCATGCGGTCGATATCCGTGACGAAGCCGGTGTGCGTGCAACGGTTGCCGCAATACTGGCAGACGTCGGACGCATCGATGGTTTGTTCAACTGCGCAGGCGGACAGTTTGCCGCGCCGCTGGACAAGATATCGGCCAACGGCTGGGAGGCAGTGGTACGCACCAACCTGCTGGGCACTTTCCTGATGGCGCGCGAGTGTTTTACCCAATGGATGTCTGCGCACGGGGGTGCGATCGTCAACATGCTGGCCGACATCTGGGGCGGCATGCCAGGCATGGGGCACTCGGGCGCAGCGCGTGCCGGGGTATGGAACTTCACGGAAACGGCTGCGTGTGAATGGGCCTACGCAGGGGTGCGGGTCAATGCGGTGGCACCGGGGTGGATTGCATCGCACGGCATGGACAGCTACGACCCGTCCTACCAGGCCGTGTTGCGGGCGCTGAAAAAGAAGGTGCCCCTGCAACGCTTCGGCAATGAGGCCGAACTGGCCGCTGCGGTCACCTTCCTGTTGTCGGATGCCGCATCATTCATCAACGGCACAGTCATCCGGGTAGATGGCGGGGTGCCGAACGCCCGCCATTCGTGGGAGCTGGCCCCGGCCGAGCGCACCAGCAGCTTCGACGGCTTTCCTCTTTACCGCCCGCCTGCGGGCTTGCAAGAATAAGGACAGGATTCTGATGAGCAGGACGACAACATGCTGACGCCGACCGACGACTACGCTTCGCTGGCAAGCAGCTTTGCCTGGCAGGTGCCCACGCACTACAACATCGGTGTGGATGTCTGCGACAAGTGGGCCGACGGCAGCGGCCGCCTGGCGCTGATCTACGAACAGGCCGATGGCCACCAGACCCACTACACCTTTGACGACATCCGTGCGCTGTCGAACCGGCTGGCCAACAGCCTGACCGAACAAGGCGTGGTGGTGGGGGATCGCATCGGCATTCTGTTGCCGCAAGCGCCCGAGACGGCGGTGGCGCACGTGGCGGCCTACAAGCTGGGCGCGATTGCCGTGCCGCTCTTCACGCTGTTCGGCGTGGATGCGCTGGAATACCGCTTGGGCAATTGCGGGGCCACCGCCTTGGTGACCGATCGCGAAGGGGTCGAGAAAATCCGCCCGATCCGGCATCTGTTGCCGGCTTTGAAGACGGTGTATTGCGTGGATGTGGCGAGTTCTGCGGCTGTGCCGGCGCAGCCTGCCACCGGACAGATCGACGGCAGCGCGCACACGAACCTGTCTGCCGATGCAGTGCTCGATTTCCATGCTGAACTGGCCGCGTCTTCGCCAGCCTTCATTCCCCGCCAGACCCTGGCCGACGATCCGGCCGTGATCATCTACACCTCGGGCACCACCGGCAAACCCAAGGGCGCACTGCATGCACACCGGGTGCTGCTGGGCCACCTGCCGGGCGTGGAGATGTCGCACAACTTCTTCCCGCAAGATGCCGGGCTGATGTGGACGCCGGCCGACTGGGCGTGGATCGGCGGCTTGCTGGATGTGTTGATGCCGTCGTGGCATCACGGCATTCCGGTGCTGGCCCGACGCTTTGAAAAATTCGAGGCGTCGGCAGCCGTCGAGCTGATGGCGCGTCACAAGGTCACGCACACCTTCCTGCCGCCCACTGCCTTGAAACTCATGCGTGGCAAGGTCGATGAGTCGGTGCGGCCCGGCCTGTCATTGAAGTCGGTGGCCAGTGGTGGCGAATCGCTGGGCGAAGAACTGATCGACTGGGGACGTCGTGTGTTCGGCGTGACCATCAACGAGTTCTACGGCCAGACCGAATGCAACATGACCGTGTCCTCGTGCTCGGCCATGTTCGCGCCGCAGGTCGGTGCCATCGGCAAGGCCGTTCCCGGCCATGCGGTGGCCATCGTCGATGACAACGGTGTGCCGGTAGCAATCGGGGTCGAGGGCAACATCGGCGTGCGCTCGCCCGACCCGGTGATGTTCCTGGGCTACTGGAACAACCCCGAGGCCACGCGCGAAAAATTCGCGGGCGACTACCTGTTGACCGGTGACATGGGCACCTGCGACGAGGACGGCTTCATCCGCTTCGTGGGCCGCAATGACGACGTGATCACCAGCGCGGGTTATCGCATCGGCCCGGGTCCGATCGAGGACTGCCTGATCAGCCACCCGGCCGTGCGCATGGCGGTGGTGGTGGGCCGGCCGGATGACATCCGCACCGAGATCGTGAAGGCCTTCATCATCCTGCACGAAGGGGTGGTCGGTGACGATGCGTTGGTACGCGAAATCCAGGCGCATGTGCGCACACGCCTGGCTGCACACGAGTACCCGCGCGAAATCACCTTTGTCGACAGCCTGCCGATGACCGCCACCGGCAAGATCATTCGCCGGGAATTGCGTCAGTTGGGCTGATATCGGGTGATGCATCCTGGGGCGTGCATGTACCGCGACGCCCCAGGATGCCCCTGGTTATTTCAGCGCGAAACCCGGCTTCGCAATCTGCGCCAGCAAGTCCTGCATGAACTGATCGCAGCGTGCCAACTGATCCAGCTCGATGAACTCATCCGGCCGGTGCGCCTGTTCGATCGAACCCGGTCCGCAGACGATGGCCGGAATGTCGATTTCTTCGAACAAGCCGCCCTCGGTACCAAAGGACAGCGTGATGGTGTCCTTGAAACCGGTCAGCGCGCAGCAGAAGCTTTGCAGACCGTGGGCATTGCGGCCTTGTAGGCCGGGGTAGGCCGAGATCCGCTGGAAGTGCACGCCGCAGGCTGGGTCCACCACACGCATCTGCGGTTCCACGGTTTCGCGTGCGAAGGTGCTGACTTCATCGATCATCGACACCACGTCGTCCGTGGGCAGATACCGGATCTCGAAGTCGAATTCGCAGCGCTCGGGGATCACGTTGATCGCAATGCCACCCGACACCTTGCCCGTCTGGATCGTGGTGTAGGCCGGCTCGAACGCCGCATCGTGCGGGCCGTCATCACGCAGGCTGTTGGCCTTGTTGCGCAGGAAGGAAATCAGGTCGCAGGCGTATTCAATTGCGTTGACCCCCAGGTGGGTCAGCGCCGAATGTCCGGCGCGGCCTTCAACCACCACGCGATAGGCCTGCTTGCCCTTGTGTCCACGCGCCACGTGCATCAGCGTGGGTTCGCCAATGATCACGGCCAGCGGTTTCACCGGTTCGTTGGCCAAGGCCGCCAGCAAACCACGCACGCCCACGCAGCCGACTTCCTCGTCGTAGCTGAAGGCCAGGTGGATGGGCACGTCGCGCACACCCGCCACGAACGACGGCACGGCGGCCAGCACGCAGGCGATGAAGCCCTTCATGTCCGACGTGCCCCGGCCGAACACCTTGCCGTCGCGTTCCACCAGCGTATAGGGGTCGGCAGTCCACGGCTGGCCGGTGGTCGGGACCACATCGGTGTGGCCCGACAAACAGATGCCGGCCACACCCTTCGGGCCGATGGTCGCGTACAGGTTGGCCTTGGTGCCTTCGGTATTGAAGGTCAGGGCGCTTTCCACGCCATGCTGCGCCAGATAGGCCTCGATCCAGCGGATCAGATCCAGGTTGGATTTGCTGCTGGTGGTGTCGAAGGCGATCAGCTGGGCGAGCAGGTCGCGGGTGGAATACGTGGTGGGCATGATGGGGGCGGTGGCAGGCGAGTTCGTGGATGTAACGCAACTTCCTTCGGGCCGTTCTGCTTGATCGACATCGTCAGAAGGTGGGGTCTAATCATAAAGCGAACTTGCGGCGGCCATCCGCCTGGTCATCAGCCGCTATGCAGTCATGGTCAAAAACAGTGCCGAGGTCCATACGCGTGATTGATCGCGCTGACGCGCGCATATGAACAATGGATGTTCGCGATCCGCGCTCAGATGAAGGTCTTTGATACCGATCTGACCCGCCAATTCGCGTGGCAGGGCATGCGCGCTTATGCGTTCAAGAGACAGCTTCAGTTCTGCGCCCGGCAAGGCAATGACGCGTTGCCCCTCGGCCAGCAAGTCGTCACCGGCGACGGCAAGTTCGACGCTGGGCGCATGCACATAAGCTTCCGGCTGAGCGGGGTCCCCGACCTTCACATAGCTGTCGATGCGGCTGTGGATCTCGATGCTGGCCCCGGCCAACTGAGACAGCTCGATTTCAATGCTGTCCGTGTCGCCATTGGTGTCGGTGCGGAAGGCCAGGCTGGTGGCGTCCTGACGCCATACCGTCTGCTCGGGATGATCCAGACCGAGTGCGTCGAACTGTTTGATGACGACACCTGTCACCCGGATTTCGCCGGTCCAGTAGGCACCGCGATACCGGTCCTTGATGCGTGCGCCGCCCAGGCGCAGGCGAACACGCTGGCTGCTGAAGCCCAGTTCTTCGTGCAGGTTGCGTGACCAGATCAGGCGTTCGCCGTCGAACAGATCGACTTGTTCCCAACCGCTTTCCCCCAGCAGGCGGTAATCAAGCGTGGTCTCTGTCGTTGCGGTGAAAACTTCACCCATCACATGTTCGCCCGCTCGCAAGCTGGCGAATGAACGTTCTCCGGTGGTCGCAAAGGTGCGACGGGCGCGTAGTGCCTTGCCAACATTGGCACGGTCAAACCCCGACGACAGCACGCCTGTCAGTCCGCCGCGTGAGCCGAACACCGCCGTAGCCGGCACGCCGCCCCCACAGCGGCCCTGGTGCTCGTCGCTATTGGCGGCGGCACCCACGCGATAGCCGCGTTGCAAAGCTTCGGCATACACCCAATGGAATTGGCCCCACGCCGAGCCGACTTCGATCAGGCGTTCCAGGTCCGGGTGATGCCAGTCCAGATTGCAGCGACGGCCGCCCACGTGCGGCATCATCAAATGGCCTTCGGGATCTTTGGCATAGGCTGCATACAGTTCGTCCACCGGCCAGGCACCTGGTTTGATGGTCCCTGCGGTGAATTCGTTCCATTCGAAGGACCGCACCAGACGTCCCTGATTGTCGAATGGAAACTCCGGTTTTCGGTCGTGCAGGAACACCACGTTGCGGTCTCCACCTGCGCAGGAATTGCCACACCATTCCGTGCCCGGGTAGCAGACAAAGCGGCCGGGCTCGTTCAGCTCATGAATCAGCTCGACGGCCTGATCCCAGCGCGCTTCGGTGATGTTGAAATCGTTGGCGGTGTAACCCAGGATGTCCAAGCCAGCAACATCTCGGCCGTAGCTCAGGTTGTATAACGTGTCGTTGGTGCCTACCGTGTCGTCGGAGTGCACGTGCAGGTCTGCATAAAGCGGCCGCAACCCGGTGCCTTGTGGGTCTGCATTGACGAAGGCCTGTGCCGGTGCCACATCAAGATGATCGACATGGGCGCGCAGTTGCCATTCGCCGATTTTCTGAAGCCGCAGACCAGGCAGGCGCACGACTGCCCAGCCTTCGCTGGCAAGCGTGAAAGACAAGCTTTGCGATTCGCCATCCGGTCCCCGCAAATGCAGAGTGCCTGGCAGTGGCAACTGGCGGCAGGTGTTGCCCCAGACATCGTCCACACGCAGCAATACGTCGAACGCCTCATCGACGCTGATCAGTCGCGGCGCAATCAGCTGCAAGCGGCTGGGGGCACCCGGCACGATGTCCCACACCAGGTCGCCGGGTACTTCGGCAAATTTCGAACTGCCCAGCGGATCGATGAACAGGCGCAGTCGGAAATCCTTTTCGACGAAACTCTGTACACGCGTGCCCGCGCCGCCTTGGCGACGGTCGCCCAGACGAACGACAATGCGGTCGCCAGGGTTCAGGTAGCCATCGACGATGTCGATGATGATCGCCTTTTGAAAGGGGCGCTCGTGCCCTTTCTGGTCGAAGCGGACCTTCAGGTGCTGCACGGTGGCCTGGCTCTGGCCCGGGACCAGTTCACCTGCCTGATATTCGACGCTGACATAGTTGGCACCTGCCGGGTTGGAGGTCTGAAACAGCGCCCAGTCGGAATAGAACTTGAAGGCGAGCTTCAACCAGGCTCCATCGGCAAGGCCACTGGCACCCACTTCATAGGTCAGGGTGATCTCATCCCATTGCCCGGCGACCAAGGTCTGCCGGTTGCTCTGGATGCTTCCCAGAAACGGACGGGCTTTGTTGCGTTCGTAGAGGCCTTGCGGCGCGGTGTAATTACCGGCGTCGCGCGGATCGAAAGATGTGGTCAAGATGCACCTCGTGCAAAAGATCGGGTATGCGGTCGAGCGCAGGATCAGTCCGCGCGCCAAGCCTGGTAATGACGTTCAATGCGGCGAAACACCAGGCTTTCCATCAGCCAGGCCATCAGGCCGATCAGCGCAATGCCCAGCAGCACCTGGCTGCTGTTGCCGATCTGCCCGCCCATCGACACCATCCAGCCGATGCCTTGTGATGCGCCGATCATTTCTGCGGCCACCAGCGCCCGCCAGCCCTGACTGAAACCAATGCGCAGGGCAGCAGTCAGGAAAGGCAGCGAGGCCGGCAGATAGATGTGTGCCAGCAGTTGCCACGGGTTGGCTCCCAGCGTGCGCGCAGCACGTACCTCGCCGCCGCGAATGCTCTGTACGCCCTCTTGAATCGTGACAGCCATCGGAAACATGGCAGCGATGAAAATCACCAGCACGATCGAGAAGAATCCCAGGCCGAACACAATCATGATCAGCGGTGCCCACGCGATTGGGGGGATCGCCATGAACAGGCTGTTGAGCGGTGCGACGAAGTCACGGAATTGCCGTGACAGTCCGCCTGCCATTCCCAGCAAGACGGCCACCACTACCGCCGAGCAGAAGCCCGCCAGCTCTGCCAGCATGCTGGCGCGAAACTGTTTCCACAGCGACCCGTCGCCGATCCAGCGAACAGCTTCTTGCGCCACTGTCCACGGCTGCGGCAGCACGTAGCTGGGTACCTGCGAGGCCGCAACGATCCAGATCAGCAGCAGAAAGGGCAGGGAAGCCCAGCCCCAGGTCGGTTTCAACATTGGCATCACCTGTTCAGCGCGAGGCTTTTTCCAGGTAGGACGTATCCACCAAGTCGGCAATTGCCGGTTTGCCATTCATGAAACCCAGATCGGTTGAATAGTTCATCAGGCGTTCGATGAATTCAATGTCCTTGGCCCGCAGTTCGGTAGACCAGCCAAGGCGCGTTCGCGCCTGCGCAACGATGTCCACCGGATTGATGGTCTTGCCGTCCGCCCCTTGCACCGCTTCGAGCTTGAATGCCTCGGCGATGATGCGGTTGGATTCCTCTGGATGCTGATTCAGGAAGTCCACTGCCTTGCGGTGCGCGCGCAGCAGTTTCACGACATCGTCGGGACGTTCCTGCAAGGTCTTGGGCAGACCGATCACCACATACCAGGGGTATTGCGGCAATGCCTGATTGATGTCGAGCAGCACGCGGCTGTTGCCGCGCAACAAGGCTTGACTGACAAAAGGCTCCCAGGTGAATGCCGCATCGACAATGCCCTTGTCCAAGGCGGCATTCATGTTGCCCGGGGGCATGTCGATGATGTTCACGTCTTTGTCGGGATTGAGGTTGGCGTTTTCCTTCAGCACATAACCGCGCAGCAGCACGTCCATGCCGCTGCCTTTCTTTACGCCGGCGAGCTTCTTGTCTTTCAGATCGACCAGTGTCTGGACCGGACTTTGTTTGCCGACGATGACCGCCGCCTGTCCGTAATTCACCTTGGCCAGAATGGTGCTCTTCAGGCCACGCGTGTACCACTGGTAGACGGGTGGGGTGCCCACGTAGGCCACGTCGAGTTCGCCCGCAGCCAGTGCCTGCTGGATCACCGGGCCATCACCCAGCGCACGCAGGTCGACCTCCAGGCCTTCCTGTTTGTAGAACCCTTGTTTGTCGGCGATCAGCGCCGGGGCATTGGCCATGGCAAAGACATATCCGACGCGCAACGGTCGGTCAGCGGCCCAGGCGTTGCCGGTCAAAGTCAGGGCAAGCATGGAAGCTGCCAGGAGTGTGCGTTTGATCATGCGTTCAACTCGGGTGAAGGGCTAGGGTTGGATGGCGTTTTCGGACTGCGCCATGACACTGGCAATGCGCTCCATGAGCGTGTTGCGATAATCCAGAAACGCAGACAGGCGGCGCGTCTGCAAGTTGTTGCGCGGGCGCGGCAGATCGATCTGCAACTCGCTGTGTATGCCACCCGGCGCGATGTTCAGCATCACGACCCGATCGGCCAGAAACACGGCTTCGTCGATGTCGTGCGTGATGAACAACACCGTCTGGCCTAGTTGTGCCCAAATGCGCAAAATCTCTTCGTTCATGGCGGCGCGGCTGATCGCATCCAGCGCGGCGAACGGTTCATCCATCAGCAATACGCCAGGTTCTAGCGCAAGCGTGCGGGCCAATGACACCCGCTGCTGCATGCCACCCGACAGCTCTCGGGGCAGACGCAATGCCGCGTGTTCAAGACCGACCAGACGCAGGTATGACCTGGCCTTCTCGCGTTGTTCGGCCACACTGCCCTGGCGTGCCATACGCAGGCCAAAGCGGACGTTTTCCAGCGCACTCAGCCAAGGGAACAGTTGCGGTCCCTGAAACACGTAACCCAGCTCGGCACGTTCGGGGCGGACCGGCGCATTGTTGATGTGGATATGGCCGGCCTGAGGTTGTTGAAAGCCAGACAGCAGGTTCAGCAATGTGGTCTTGCCACAGCCGGACGGCCCCAGGATGGCAACGAATTCACCGGGCTTGGCGCGCAGGCTGAAACGGTCGAATACCGGGCGGCCATTGGCGTAGCTGAAGCTGACCGCATCGGCGCGCAATGCATCGACCGACGGGCGCGACTCTGGCGGAATTTGGGGCATGACGGCGGGCGCGCACTACTACAATAGAGATCTTGCAATAATACGTATTAATACAAGTTGGCTTAAGACTGTATTGTCATATCCATAGAGACGAAGCAAGATGCCGCGCCGATATGGCTCCCGCGCTTTTGGAATTTCACTTTGAGTATTCTTCGCGACAGCACTACATCGCTTTACCAGCAGATCGCTCAACAGCTTCTGGATGAAATCCGGCGTGGGGATTTCGAGCCTTCTGGCAAGTTGCCGTCCGAGGCCGAACTGGGTCAGCGTTTCAAGGTCAGCCGGGTCACAGTCCGTCTGGCGATCGGCAAACTCAGCGATGACGGCGTGGTCGAACGCAAACAGGGCAAGGGTACGTTCGCGGCAGCCAAACAGGTGCGGCACGGCCTGGATGCTTTGCGCAGCTTTCATGAAGCGCTGCTGCTGCAAGGCTTGAACGCAAGCATGCGAGTGACCGGCAGTCAGGTAGTGGCTGTACCCGAGACGCTGCGGGTGCTGTTTGGTTCGTCACTGCAATGTCTGTGCGTCGAGCGCCTTCACTTCGTCGACGGCGAGGCCATTGCGATGGGACGCAGTTATTTGCCGCTTGAACTGGAAACCGTGGTGTGGAAAGACGTGGAGCAGCAACCGATCTACTCGGTGCTGGAAAGCGTCACCGGCTGTGCAGTCAGCCGTGCCGACATGGCCATCCGTGCCCAGCAGGCAGACAAGACATTGGCCACTGCGCTGAACGTGCCGCGCGGGGCGGCGTTGCTGGTGATGGAGCGTACGTCCTGGTTCGCCGATGGCCGCTGCTGCGACCGAACAACGTTCTACATCCGGCCGGAACGCTATTCCTTCGTACTCAGTGGCGTATTCAAACAAGGGCATTGAGTTGGAAATCAACGTGTCTGCCGCAACGAGCGACGTGAATCCATAGCCGTGTGGAACGGTGATGCGGGACCTGGGTATAGTCGGGCCAGATGGCCTGCCCTTAGACAGCTTGCATATCCTGGTTTTTTCTCATGATCCTTGCACGATGAGCCGCGCCCGCTGGCAGACCTGGCTCCGCCCCTATGCCCCATTCCTGGCTTGGCCACGCCCCACCGCGTCCAGCCTGCGCGCCGACGCGCGTGCCGGGCTGACACTGGGCCTGATCCTGGTACCGCAAGCCGTGGCCTATGCCATCCTGGCCGGCATGCCGCCGATCACCGGCTTGTATGCGGCATTGCTGCCGCCGCTGGTGGGCATTTTGTGGGGATCTTGCGGCCTGCTGGGTATCGGGCCGGTAGCCCTGACCAGCATGTTGATCGCCGGTTCGCTGTCCGGGCTGGCATGGGCCGGATCGCCACGATGGGCAGAACTCGGCGTGTGGCTGGCGCTCATGTCGGGGGCGATCCAGTTCGCCATTGGTGCCTTGCGCCTGGGCACCATTGTTGATTTCCTGTCATCCACTGTGGTGAAGGCGTTCACGCAGGCGGCCGCCTTGCTGATCGTACTGTCGCAGTTGCCGGCCTTGTTGGGCATGGATGCAAGCCAGGTGTGGGGTGCCCTGCGCGAAGGCGCGCCCGCGGTTGCGTGGTACAGCATCGACAAGCTGGGTGCCTTGTTCGGCCTGGGCACGATGGCGTTTCTGGTCTTGCTGCGCCGCTACGGAAAACGTTATCCACTGGTGGTGTTTGCGGCCTTATGCACAGGCGTGCTCAGCTGGATCACCGGCTACCGCGCACGCGGTGGCGCGGTCGTGGGTGAGTTGCCGGCAGGTCTGCCGGACATCACCATGCCCACGCTGATGAACTGGTCCGACTACCGTGCGCTGCTGCCCGCAGCAATTGTGATTGCGCTGGTCAGCTTTGTGGAAACCTTGGCCAGCGCCCGCAGCATTTCGCGTATTCAGCGCGTGCGCTGGGATGGCAATCAGGAATTGATCGGACAGGGCCTGGCCAAGGTGGCCAGCGGTTTCTGCGGGGCATTCCCGGTCAGCGCGTCGTTCTCGCGTTCGGCATTGAATGTCTACAGCGGTGCGTTCAGCGGCTGGACGGCAGGCTTCTCGTTCCTGTGTGTGCTGGCGACTTTGCTGTGGTTCACGCCGCTGCTGGCCTGGTTGCCGCTGCCGACTCTGGCCGCAGTGATCATCGTGTCGTCGGTACTGAACCTGATGGAACCCAAGTGGTTCGTGCAGCTGTGGCGCGCATCGCGGACAGAAACCTTCATCGCACTGGCAACCGTGGTGGCGACCCTGATCGCCGCTCCGCAATTGCAGTGGGGCGTGCTGGCGGGCTTTTTGCTGTCCCTGGGGCATTACCTGTACCAGCGTTCACACCCGCGCATCATCGAGGTCAGTGCGCATGAAGACGGCACCTTGCGCGACCGTCAACGGCTGGATTTGCCGCCGCTTGCCCCCGGCCTGCTGGCCGTGCGCATGGACGAGGCGCTGAACTTCGTCACCGCATCGCCCTTGGAACACTTCATCCTGGACCGTTGCCGCGCCGACCCGGGCATCCGCCAGGTGTTGCTGCATGCCGGGCCGATCAACGGCATCGACAACAGCGGCGTCGAGACGCTTGCCTACCTGGTTGGTGCCTTGCGCGAGCGTGGCATCGCACTGCACCTGTCTGGTTTGAAAAAGCAGGTCGAAGACGTGTTGCGGGCCACTCAGGTGCTGCCCCTGCCCGAACCAGGCAAGGTGTTCGCGACGGAAGGGCAGGCGATTGCGGAACTGCGCAGCTAGGCTGCGCATCTTGTGATGTCAGCCTCCAGGCGCTCAACCCCAGGAACGCAGACTTTTACCCAGCCACCACAAAGCGCACGATCCCATCGTCCCCGATCGTGCGCGTCAACTGCCCGCTGTAATACAGCAGATGCTGATGCGCCAGCGCTTCGCCCAGCGCAAAGGTCAGCTGGTGCACATCCAGCTTGCGCTTGAACATCAGCGGCACGATCTCGGCGGCAGACTGGGGTGTCTTGCTGGCGGCCAGCACCTCGGCCAGGCGCTCGGCATGGTGGTCTTCCTGCTGACGAATGCGCTCGTGCAAGCCGTGGAAAGGGCGGCCGTGCGAAGGCAGTACCAGCGCATCTTCCGGCAAGGGCGCGAACTTCTTGATTGAGCGCAGATACAGACGCAGCGGGTCGGCCTCGGGTTCGGTATCGAACACGCTGACATTGGTCGAGATGCGCGGCAACACCATGTCGCCCGCGATCAGGATGTTGCGCTCGCGGTCATACAGCGCCGCATGTTCCGGCGAATGGCCGGCACCGTCGATCACCTCCCAGGTGAAATCACCGATGCGAATCTGGTCGCCATCCATGATGCGAACCATCTGGTCGGGCACCGCAGGCACCAGATCGGAAAAATAGCTGCTGCGCGCACGCAGCTGTCCCAGCGCATCCGGGTCGGTCACGCCGTGGCGCGCATAGTGCGCGGCGATCTGATCGCCACGGCCCGGGTTGCGGCTTTCCGTATGTAGCTTGGCCAGCGCGTAATCCGTCATGGTCATCCACAGCGGCGCATTCCAGGTCTCCGTCAACCACGACGCCAGGCCCACATGGTCTGGGTGCATGTGGGTGACCAGCACGCGCAGGATCGGCAGACCATCCAGGCCGTGATCGAAAATCTCGGTCCAGTACGCCTTCAGATTGTCGCGCGACACCCCACAGTCGACTACCGTCCAGCCCTCGCGACCATCGATGCGGTCGCGCAGCAGCCAAAGGTTGACGTGGTCCAGCGCAAACGGCAGCGGCATGCGCACCCAGCGCAGGCCGGGGACGATGTCGCGGGTCTTGCCGAATTCGGGCAGTGCATCGCCGAAGGGATAGTTGAGGCGGGCTTCCAGAGGATTCATGGCGTTCCTGGGTGTGCTGGTGTGCTTGGCAAGAGGCCAGCCAGCCACGGAAACAGCCTGGCGGGCGGCGAGGATTGGTTGACGTTTACGTAAACTGCAAGTGTACGTGAGCGCCAGATCCTGTGGCTGCCTTGGCAGCGTATTTGGTGCCACGCTGCTTTTTGAAGGACTTGCTGTGGGCAGAAGGTCGCCGTGCTATGCCAAGACTTGCAAGCCGTGTTTTTGAACGATGCTCAGCAGTTTGAGCGCCATGCCGCTTGGGCGTTTGGCCCCCGTCTCCCACTTTTCGACGGTGCTCTCGCTGGTGTTGAGATAGCGGGCAAAAACCGGCTGGCTGACGTTGTTGGCCTCGCGAAGTTGTTTGATCTGCGCAGGTTCGATGCTGTCGGGCACTGCCAAGTGACGTGCATCAAAGTCCCGCATCGTTGCTTTGTCGAGTGCACCAAGCTTGTGGAGCATGGCCGCAGCCGAATGGATCGCTTCGGAGCTGTCGCGCTTGAACTTATTTTTGGTTGTCATGGCAAAAATGTAGCACTGGGTGCTACCAAGCGGATACCGCACAAACCTTTCGTCGCCAGCAAGTGGTCGATGCAAGCGGCTACGGGACAACAGTGCTGGCGCTGGATTGGCCTTGAAGCAAGTAAACGATGGGGGAGAGGGCGGCCGAGCATGGACGACGGTGACATCGTCCACTAGAATGAGTTGACGTTTACGTAAACTGCCAGTGTACGTGAGCCCCGGGCCGCAGGCCCAGCCCAACCCGCAATCAAGCGGGGTATGCAGGAGTTTCCATGGCCACGCCAAGCACCAAACCGCCCGTCCAGACCGCAGCGACGACCGCACCGACCACGCCACCCGCTGCGTCTTCTGCGACCTACACGATCTCTGCGCTGGCGCGCGAGTTCGACATCACGCCGCGTGCGATTCGTTTCTACGAAGACCAGGGCATCCTGTCGCCGTCGCGCGCGGGTCGCAATCGTGTCTACGCTGCCCGCGACCGGGCACGGTTGAAGCTGCTGCTGCGGGGCAAACGCCTTGGCCTGTCCTTGTCGGAAGTGCGCTCGCTGATCGATATGTACGACTCGCCGCGTGACACCGAGGCGCAGTTGCGCGAATTCCTGGCCGTGCTGGCGCGCCATCGTGCCACGCTGGAGCGTCAACGCGAAGATATCGGGGTGACCTTGGCCGAAATCAGCGCCCATGAAACGCAGTGCCACGCCTTGCTGGTTGCCCAGGAAACCGCGTCAGCCGCCGCCGACAGCGCCGATTCGCAGGCTGCGTCTACCAAAACACCCACCAAGGCACCCGCCAAACGGGCGCGCAGCCGCGCAACCGCCGCCCAGGAATAAACACCTTGGTCATCCCGCAGATCGTCTTGCGGGTTTTGACCAGTTGAATTTCTCCATCGATCCTGCGTAAAGTGACGTTTACGTAAACGTAAACACAGTAGTTAACAGGGGCCTGCGCCCAGGAGACCGTCCATGAACCTTCCCGGCCTGAATTTCGATCTGGGCGATGACATCGACATGTTGCGCGACGCCGTGCGCGATTTTGCACAGACCGAAATCGCGCCGCGCGCCGCCGAGATCGATCGCAGCGACGTGTTTCCGGCAGACCTGTGGCAAAAGATGGGCACGCTTGGCGTGCTGGGCGTGACGGTCGACGAAGCCTACGGCGGCGCGGGCATGGGTTACCTGGCGCACATGATCGCCATGGAAGAAATCTCGCGCGCCAGTGCATCGGTAGGCTTGTCCTACGGCGCGCATTCGAACCTGTGCGTGAACCAGATCCACCGCAACGGCACGGAAGCACAGAAGCAGAAATACCTGCCCAAGCTGATCAGCGGCGAACACGTCGGTGCCTTGGCGATGAGCGAACCCGGTGCCGGGTCCGATGTGGTCAGCATGCGCCTGCGCGCCGAACACAAGGGCGACCGCTACGTGTTGAACGGCACGAAGATGTGGATCACCAACGGGCCAGACGCCGACACCCTGGTGGTCTACGCCAAGACCGACCCGGACATGAAGTCGCGCGGCATCACCGCTTTCCTTATCGAAAAAGGATTCAAGGGCTTTTCCATCGCCCAGAAGCTCGACAAACTGGGCATGCGCGGCAGCCACACCGGTGAACTGGTGTTCGAGAACTGCGAAGTGCCCGAGGAAAACGTGCTGGGCGGCGTGGGCAATGGCGTGAAGGTCTTGATGAGCGGCCTGGACTACGAACGTGCCGTGTTGTCCGGTGGCCCGATCGGCATCATGCAGGCTTGCCTGGATTCCGTCATTCCCTACGTGCATGAACGCAAGCAGTTCGGCCAGGCCATCGGCGAATTCCAGCTGATTCAAGGCAAGCTGGCCGACATGTACACCATCTTCCAGGCCAGCCGTTCTTACTGCTACACGGTGGGCAAGAACCTGGACCGCCTGGGCAACGAACACGTTCGCCAAGTGCGCAAGGATTGCGCATCCCTGATCCTGTATTGCGCCGAAAAAGCCACCTGGATGGCGGGTGAATCGATTCAGGTACTGGGTGGCAATGGCTACATCAATGAATACCCGGTGGGCCGCCTGTGGCGCGATGCCAAGCTGTATGAAATCGGTGCCGGCACCAGCGAGATCCGTCGTATGCTGATCGGCCGCGAATTGTTCAACGAGACCACCTGAGCCTGTCGTGGATCGTCATGGTGACCTGCCCGTGATCGTGCAGGCTCCGGCTGCTGCGCCGGTAGCCAGCGCGGTTGCGCGTGCGATCCTGGCGGGCTTCGATCGTCACTACGCGCTGTTCCGTTATTGCGCACAGCGCGCCAAGTCCTTGTTCGAATCGGGCGACTGGATTGGCATCCAGCGCCTGGCGCGCGAACGCATCGAATACTACGACGCACGGGTACGCGAATGTGTGGCCAAGCTTCGCGCCGCCTACGGCGATGCCTTGTCGTCCGATGCGTTCTGGGCACCGTTGAAGCAGGAATTCGTACTGCTGCTGGCCGACCACAGCCAGCCCGAATGTGCGGAGACCTTCTTCAATTCGGTCTGCAGCCAGGTGCTGCACCGAGATCACTTCAACAACGCCTTCCTGTTCGTGCGCCCCGCCGTGGCAACCGACCATCTGGATGCCGGCGTCCCGTCCTATCGCTGCTATTACCCCTTGCAGCAAGGCTGGCGCGCGAGCCTGACGCAGATGATGGCCGACGTGGGCCTGGCATGTCCGTATGCCGATCTGCCTGCCGACATCGGCCGCGTCATGCGGGCGGGCGTCCGTTATCTGCGTGCGTTGCCGGGTGCGCCCTTGGCCGGTTTCGAGCTGGCCCTCGATTGCCAATTGCAGGTGCTGGGCACGCTGTTCTATCGCAACAAGGGTGCTTATCTGGTCGGACGGCTGGTCAATCAGCACACCATCTACCCGTTTGCGTTGCCCCTGCTGCGAGATCCGGGCGGCAGGCTGTATATCGACGCGCTGCTGTTCGACCGCGATGACCTGACCGCACTCTTCAGTTTCACGCGCGCGTACTTCCTGGTCGACATGGAAGTGCCCGCCGCCTACGTGCGTTTTCTGCGCACGCTGATCCCCAACAAGCCCGAAGCCGAGCTGTACACCACCATCGGTCTGCACAAGCAGGGCAAGACACTTTTCTACCGCGACTTCCTTCACCACCTGCGTCATTCGCATGACCGATTTGTGATTGCGCCAGGTATTCGCGGCATGGTCATGTTGGTCTTCACGCTGCCGTCATACCCATATGTGTTCAAGATCATTCGTGACCGCATTGCCAAAGACCGCATGGACCGCACCACCGTGCTGGCCAAATACCAGCTGGTGAAGTTGCATGACCGGGTCGGCCGTCTGGCGGACACCTGGGAATACTCGCAAGTAGCCTTGCCGCGTGCGCGCGTCGCCCCCGCGCTGATCGAGGAATTGCAGCGTCTGGCACCCAGCGCGATCGAAGAAGTGGGTGACATGCTGGTGGTCAAGCACGTGTATATCGAGCGCCGCATGACGCCGCTCAACCTTTATCTGCAAGACGCCAATGATGTCCAGCTTGAACATGGGATACGCGAATATGGCAATGCCATTCGTGAGTTGGCCGCGGCCAATATCTTCCCTGGCGACATGCTTTTCAAAAATTTTGGCGTGACGAGACTCGGCCGTGTCGTGTTCTACGATTACGATGAAATCCAGTACATGACGGAGATGAATTTCCGTCGTATACCGGAGGCTCCCAACGAAGAAGCAGAGCTCGCCAGCGAGCCCTGGTATCCGGTGGGGGCCAATGACGTCTTTCCCGAGGAGTTCGAGCGTTTCCTGCTGGGTGATGCACGGGTTCGTCGCACGTTCATGAAAGAACATGCGGCGCTGCTCGATGCCGACTACTGGCAAGCGGCGCGCGCACGCAATCGGCGTGGGCGTCTGGATGACATCTTCCCGTACGACACAACCCGGCAATTTGTCCGCACGACCCGTGACGCCGTTCGCGCGTCACGCAAGTGAGCTCAAACTTCGTGGCACTCTTATCCTGGAGCTTTGCATGTCCGATTCCATCGTTATCGTTTCCGCCGCTCGCACGCCCGTAGGCAGCATGCTGGGCGAGTTGTCTTCCTTCACTGCGCCGCAGTTGGGCAGCATCGCCATCAAGGCCGCGGTTGAGCGCGCCGGGTTGAAGCCGGAAGACGTGCAGGAACTGATCTTTGGCAACGTATTGCCTGCGGGCATTGGTCAGGCACCTGCACGTCAGGCCGTGATCGGCGCGGGCCTGCCGCTGTCGACCGGTGCCACCACCATCAACAAGGTCTGCGGCTCGGGCATGAAGGCCACGATGCTGGCCCATGACCTGATCCTGGCCGGTACCGCCGACGTCATGGTGGCGGGTGGCATGGAAAGCATGAGCAATGCCCCCTACCTGATCCCCAAGGGTCGCCAGGGTTACCGCTTCGGCCACGCCACCATGTATGACCACATGGCCCTGGATGGTCTGGAAGATGCCTACGAGCGCGGCACCGCCATGGGCGTCTACGCCGAAGCATGCGTGTCCAAGTACAGCTTCACCCGCGAAGACCAGGACGCCTTTGCACTCGAATCGCTGCGCCGCGCACGCCAGGCGACGGAAGACGGTGGCTTCAAGTGGGAAATCGCCCCGATCACGATCAAGGGCAAGAAGGGTGACCAGGTCATCGACCGTGACGAAGGTCCGGTGCGCGCCATGCCGGAAAAGATCCCCGGTCTGAAGCCCGCCTTCAAGAAAGACGGTTCGGTTACCGCCGCCAATTCCTCGTCGATCTCCGATGGCGCAGCTGCGCTGGTGGTGGCACGCGAATCGAAGGCGCAAGCACTGGGCTTGACGCCGATTGCTCGCATCGTTGCGCACACCACGCACTCGCAGGAACCGGAATGGTTCACCACTGCCCCGGTCGGCGCGATCAGCAAGCTGCTGGACAAGACCGGCTGGAAGGTCGAGGACGTGGATCTGTTCGAGATCAACGAAGCCTTCGCGGTCGTGGCGATGGCAGCGATGAAAGAACTGAACCTGCCGCATGAGAAGGTCAATGTGCACGGTGGTGCCACCGCACTGGGTCACCCGATCGGTGCCAGCGGTGCCCGCATTCTGGTGACGCTGATCGGCGCGCTGAAGCAAAGCGGCGGCAAGCGCGGCATTGCCAGCCTGTGCATTGGTGGCGGTGAGGCTACGGCCATGGCGATCGAGCTGATCTGAACTGAGTTCAACTCGTAGGTAGTGCCCTGAGCGGGCGGCAGGTGTGCATGCACATCTGCCGCCTGTTTTCATTTGGTCCTGAACGTTGACGCGGTGCAGTCGGGTGTACTGACGACTACACCATCACGTGCGAAGGCGGCGCGATGATTGCCTTGGTCAACGGCAACAATTTCATGAACAGTCATGCTTGTGTCGCGAATATGTAATGACCGGGTAAAAGACCGACAACATAGCTGATGGCTCGGTGTGACTGAGGTCACAGGCTCTGGGGATTTAACCGTCAGGCAAAACTTTTCCGACAAAAATCAATACTTTTACCCTGACGATTCTCTTACAAATACTTGCACGCGGGGCGAGATTTGAGAGAACCGGATGACAGTAGTGACGCAGATCGCCGCGGGTGGCACAGCCCGCCGGAATACACCACCGAGGGCTCGCTCGAGTCGTCTCGCGGTTGCGCCATGAGGGCTTGCCGTTTTCCCGTTGACCATCTTGCCGCCCTGCTACCTCACCTTGCGACGCCCCTGGCCGGAGAACCGCCGGACGCGTATGGCGAAGGCAATCCTGCCTCCCTTCATCGCCGCACCAACGTTCGTCGGTGTGTATCCCGACTGCACGATTTCCTGACTGGACCCACATGAGCTACAGCACCCAAACCGGCACGATCAATATCGAGTCGCCCGTCGACAGCATCTCCAGCTACGAAGCCACGGGTTTGGCCGGTGGCGGCATCGCGAGCCTGTATACGCGGTCGTCGTCCGGGAATCCAGCGCAGTATTTCCTGGAAATGTTCGATGCCAGTGGCACCCAGATTGGTCAACTGATCAGCTTGCGCGGCTTCGTTAGCACCACAATGGAGAATTACACGTTCCGGGTTCTGGGGCTCTCCGATGGAAAGGTGGCCGTTGCCTATTACAAACCCAGTACCACTGGGGTAGGTCCCGGCAACGCATATTTTTTCGTCGTCGATCAAAGCGGCAACAAGGTCGTGGCCGACACGCAGATCAATACCTTCACCGGGAGTTCGCTTACCCGGGCGCTTGACTTGGTCGAACTGGAAAACGGCAACATCGCCTTTTCGTATCAGCGCGCCGACAATGCCAGCCACGCCACGCGGGTCTTCACGCCCACGGGAACAGCTGTCAGCGCCGAAACGCTTGCATCCAATTCGATCTCGTCGCTCAGTGCTATCGCTGCGAATAAGAACGGCGGCTATATCGTCACCTATGGGAACAACGGCGCGCTCGATTTCAAGATCTACTCTGCCGATGGCGTACAGCAGTCGGCCGGCACCGCCTATACCCCGTCCGGTACCACTTCCATCCTGTGGGAGGTCACCGGGCTGGAGACCGGAAATTACTTGCTCACCTACATTCCCGGATCGACCACCACGCTGACGTCGTCCGGCGTCCTGGTGACTGGTGGCGGCCAGGTGTCGTCGATCGGGACCATCCAGGGCGGTGGTGGTGCCGGGCGCGTGGTGTCGGTCGTGAATTCTGACGGCACGTCGGGGTTCGTGACAATGAACACGCCCACCGCGAACAGGGATCAGGCCACGCTGTACTACTACTCCAATGACGGCGTGCTGCAAGGGTCGACCCCGAATGCCGCGTCGGCCGTCAACAACGGGGTGGTACCGGGCTTCCAGCTCTATGCCGGTCATGCTCAAGGCTCGACGCTTCTCATCCGCGAAGCTCCAACCGCTAGCGCTGCAAATGGCACGACCCTGAAAGCCGTGTTGTTCGACCAGGCTGCCACCCCCGTCGTCTCGCTGTCGACCAACACCGCGTCGATCAATGAAGCTGCAGGCATTGCCACCATCACGGCAACGATCAGCAGCGTGGCCGCCACCGACACCATCGTCACGCTGAAGCTGGAAGGCACGGCCACGGGCGGTGGTGTGGACTACAGCGCGGCCGCGCCCACCATCACCATCCAGGCCGGTCAGTTGACCGGCACGACCACGCTGACTGCGGTCCAGGACACCCTGGATGAGAACGACGAAACCATCGTGGTCGGCATCCAGTCGGTCAGCGGGGGCGGCAATGCGCGGGCGGGCACGGGCCAGGTCACGGTGACCATCATCGACGACGATCTGCCCCCTGCCTTGTCGATTGCGGACAGCAGCGTGCAGGAAGGGAATACCGGCACCACGGCCATGGTCTTCACGGTGAGCCTGGGTGCTGCGTCAGGCAAGGCCGTGACGGTCAACTACGCCACTGCCGATGGCACCGCCACCGCCGGCAGCGACTACACGGCCGCCAGTGGCACGCTGACCTTCGCCGCGGGCGAAACCAGCAAACAGATCACGGTGCTGGTGATCGGTGACACGATCACGGAGGCCAACAAGACCTTCACCGTCAATCTCTCCGCACCCACCAATGCGTCGGTCGGTACCGCCAGCGCGACCGGCACGATCATCGACGACGAGAACCCTGCGCCCACGCTGGCTACGCCCTCGCCGATCACCCTGGTCGACACCGCCGCCGCCGACACCTTCACGAACGTCACCGGCAGCCTGAGCGCAAGCGATGCCGACGGCATTGCAGGCTATGGCATCACGGGAAGCAGCGCCGTCAACGTGTCGATCGATGGCGCGACCTACAACCTCAGCCGCACGGGTAGCTACGGCACGCTCTACCTCGCCAGCAGCACGGGCAACTACGTGTATGTGCCCAATGCCACTGCCATCGATGCGCTGGGTGCCGGGCCGCAGTCGGAAACCTTCACCGTATCTGCCACGGACAGCCATGCGTCGCCGGCCACCGCCACGGCATCCCTGGTCGTCAACGTGACCGGTGCCAACGATGCACCGACGGCGCTGGCGCTGAGCCGGGCCAGCGTCAACCAGAGTGCGGGCGTGAACGCCCTTGTGGGTAGTCTCACGACGACCGACGCGGAAAGCGGCCAGACCCACACCTACAGCCTGATTGCGGGCAACGGCACCAACGATCAGCACAATGCCAGCTTTGACGTCGTGGGTGCCGCTCTGCAGGCGAAGAATGCGGGTGCGCTGGCAGCCGGTACCTACAACGTCTTTGTCCGTACCGACGACGGCCAAGGCGGCCACTTCGACCGCGCCTTCACGATCACCGTGGTCGACGACGTCCCACCCACCACCACGCTCGCAGGCATCGGCTTCAACGACACCGGCGAGAACACCACCGACTTCATCACCAACTTGGCCGCGCAGACGGTAACCGCCACGCTCAGCCAGGGCCTGGCGGTTGGCGAGCGCGTGCTGGCATCGGTGAATGGCGGCACGGACTGGGCCGATGTGACCGGCAGCGTGCTCGGCACCAGCCTGACCTGGACGGCAGCAACGTTCCTGCCGGGCATCCAGGAGCTCCAGCTGAAGGTGGTCGATGCCGCCAACAATTCGGGAACGGTCGGCAGGCAGGCATATGAACTCGATGTCACGGTGCCTGCCAATCCGGTGATCACCTCGGCGGCGCAGACCAGAAATGCCGCGCCCGTGATTTCCGGCACAGCCGAAGCCGGTACCCGCGTCACGCTGACGGTGGGCGGGGCAACCTACACCACCACGGCCACAGGCGGTAACTGGTCCGTCGACCTGGCCACGGCGCAGCCGAACGATGGGTCGCTGACGCTGAATGACAATGGCAACAACGCGGTATCGGTGACGTCCAAGGACGTCGCCGGCAACGAGTCGCCGCAAACCACCCAGACCCTGGTCATCGACAGCATTGCGCCTCTGGCACCAGTCATCAGCTCTCCAGCGCTGACCAAGCAGGCCGCACCCGTCATCAGCGGCACGGCCGAGGTGGGGGCAAGCGTCACGGTGACGATCGGCACGGCGACCTACACCACCACCGCGACGGCGGGCGCCTGGTCGGTCGACCTTGGCACTGCCCCGACGCAGGGATCTTTGTCGCTGAACACGAATGGCAGCAACGCCGTGTCGGTGACGGCGACCGACCCTGCCGGCAACGACTCGCCCCCGGCGACGCAGGCGCTGGTCATCGACACCACCCCGCCAGCGACGGTCTTCAGCGCGGTGACCTTCAGCGACGACGTGGGCACCGACACAACCGACCTCATCACGAATGTCACCGTCCAGACCATCAGGGCGACCTTGAGCATCGCCCCGATCGTTGGCGACAAGGTTTTCGGCTCAGTGGACGGTTTGACCTGGGTCGACATCACGGCCAGCGTGGTCAACACAGCGCTGACCTGGGAGAACGTTTCCTTGCCGGCAGGCACGGGCACGCTGCGCTTGAAGGTGACGGACGCGGCCGGTAACGACAGCGTCGTTCAAGACAAAACCTACGTTCTGGACCTCGTGGTGCCGACCACGCAGGCCACGGCAGCTTCGTTCTCGCTGCTGGCGGACACGGGTGCCCAGTCCAATGACTTGATCACCAGGACGGCGCAGCAGGACCTGAGCGGTCAATTGAATGCCGCGCTGCAGAGCGGCGAATTCGTTGAAGTGTCCGTCAACGGCGGCACGACCTGGGTCCGCGCACAGGCCAATGTCGGCGACTCCACCTGGACGGCAGGCAACCTGACCCTGCTGCCGGGTGCCCAGTCCTTCGCGGTACGGGTGTCCGACATCGCCGGCAATCACGGTGAAGCCATCAGCCGGGCCTACGTGCTGGATACGGGTGCCCCGCAGTTCAGTGAGGCGCGTGTCAATGGCACGAGCCTGGTGCTGAGCTACACCGACACGAGTTTGCTCGATGCGGTGAACTTGCCCGCCAACAGCGCGTTCACCGTGACGGTGGCGGGCGACGTGATCGCAGTGGAGTCCGTGACGATCGACGCAACGGCCGGCACGGTGACGCTCACCCTGGCAAGCGCGGTCACTGCGGGTCAGGCGGTTACGGTCGCCTACACGGACCAGGTCGGAGACGATGCCAACGCCATCCAGGACTTGGCCGGTAACGATGCCGCGACATTTGCGGCTGTGTCGGTGAGCAACGTCACGCCAGTTCCGCCGGTGACGCCGCCCGTCACGCCGCCGGCCGGCACGATGGTGGACGGCGTGCCGGTGCAGGTCGGCACCGGGTCGGACGGCCAGCAGCAGATCACCGTTCCGGTGGTCACCCCCACCCGCAGCGAAGACAACAGCACGCCCAACAGCACGCTTGCGGATATCGCGGTGGTGAGGAATGCCAGCGGTGACGCATTGCTCAACCTGGGTCTGCCAGTTGGTACGGGCCTGACGACCAACGGTCCCGCCACCACGGTGTCGGTCACCAACGCCCATGCGGTGCTCGATGGCCGCATCGCCTCGGTCAGCGGCACGGCGGCGCAATCCGCTGCGGCACAGGCCTTCCTGGATTCATTGCCGGCAGGTAACCAGGTGGTGGTGCAGACGGTGACAATCACCGCGCAAGCTGCCGGAGGCGGTCCGCTGGTCATCAGCGCGGCCAACCTGCAGAACGGTCAAAATACGGCGGTGGTGATCGATACGCGGGCGCTGCCGGCCGGCACGCTGCTGAGCCTGAACAACATCGACTTCGCGATCATCGTGGGCAACGCCCGGGTCACTGGCGGCGCAGGTGCCAACATTGCCTACGGCGATGACGATAACCAGTTCATCCTGCTTGGCGAAGGCGACGACATCCTGCACGGTGCGGGGGGCAACGACACGGTCGGTTCGCTGCGCGGCAACGACCAGACCTTCGGCGATGGCGGCGACGACATCGTCTACGGCGGCACCGGCAACGACACGCTGCACGGTGGCAGCGGCAACGACCGCATGAATGGCGGTTTCGGATTCGACACCGCCGTGCAGTCGGGCGTGCTGAGCGACTACACCTATGCACTGGACGGCCACACCGTCGTGCTGACGCACAAGGTAAGCGGTGAGATCGACCGTTTCCTCGATGTCGAGAACATTGTTTTCGACAGCGGTCGTTCGATCATCGTCGCGCACGAGGCCGGCGACGTGGCCACCTTGACCGCGCGGGTCGCCGATGCGGAGCTCATCGCCTTGAACGCGAACCGAGCAGTCAGCGGTACCGCGGGCAACGACGAGGTCACACCCACGCTGGGCATGGCGCTGAACATAAATCTGGGTGACGGCATCGACATCGTCCGCCTGGGCGGGGGCCGCACCGACGTGCACATCGACGTCGAAGCAGGTGAACGTGCGGAACTGACCCGGTTGGAAGACGGTGCGATGCTGGCGTTCAACAAGGTGGAAATGCTTGCCTTCGCCAACGGCAATGTGACCGTGCTCGCGCATAACCACGCTGAGGCCGTGATCGGTCGCAGCTACGAGCTGCTGCTTGGCCGCAATGTCGACACCGGGGGTTATGGGTTCTGGATCACGGGCATCCGTACCGGGGTCGGCCTGCACGACACCTTGAACCGCATGATGCAATCGCCGGAGTTCACCGGCGGTACACTGTCCAACGCCGACTTCATCGAGTCGCTGTACACGACGGGGTTGAACCGGGCGTCGGACGCCAGCGGCAAGGCGTTCTGGGTCGGGGCGCTGGAAAATGGCGTCAGCCGCGCGCAGGTGTTGGACGGTTTTGCCTCCACGACCGAGGCCGTCGCCACCATCGGCAGCACCATCGATGTAACCGTCGTGTCGTAATCGGATCAGCATCGCCGGTCCTGGAACAGGGGTTGGCGATGCCGTGGCATGCGGATTCATCATGGCGCGCCGGGTTCATGTTGCGGCGCACTGCGGGTTTAGCCTGCCTTGAATCGTGGGCCCAGGTGCGCATAAATTGACGTTTACGTAAACGTCATTGATGTGGGTGGTGTCGACCCGTGCCGCCGAACAGACAGTGGCATGGTCGGGGCGTCGGGCCCGCCCGCCATTCTGCAGCACACTGCGAAGGAGAATGCATGTCCCTCACTGAAGACCAGCGCATGGTGCAAGAGGCGGTCCGCACCTACGTGAGCGAACAGGTCGCCCCGCATGCCGCGTCATGGGACAAGGAAAGCCGGTTCCCGGCCGAGGCCCTGAAGGGCTTGGCCGAGCTGGGCTGCTTTGGCATCACCGTGCCGGAGCAATATGGTGGTGCAGCGCTGGACTACGTGTCCCTGGCACTCATCATCGAAGAAATCGCAGCCGGCGACGGCGCGACTTCCACCATCATTTCGGTGAACAACTGCCCGGTGTGTTCCATCGTGCAGACCTTCGGCAACGAAGCGCAGAAACAGCAGTGGCTGGTGCCGCTGGCGCGCGGCGAGATGCTGGGTGCGTTCTGCCTGACCGAGCCGCACGTGGGGTCTGACGCATCCGCCTTGCGCACCACTGCGCGCCGTGATGGCGACGAATATGTGATCGACGGGGTGAAGCAGTTCATCACGTCCGGCAAGAATGCCGATGTGGCCATCGTGCTGGCCGTCACCGACCGCGACGCCGGTAAGCGTGGCATCAGCGCGTTCCTGGTGCCGACCAATGCGCCGGGCTACATCGTTGCACGCATCGAAGACAAGCTCGGTCAGCACGCGTCCGACACCGCGCAGATCGTGTTCGAGAACTGCCGTATTCCAGCCGCCAATCTGCTGGGCGCGGAAGGCGCGGGCTACAAGATGGCGCTGGCCGGGCTGGAAGGCGGGCGTATCGGTATCGCATCCCAATCAGTAGGCATGGCGCGCGCGGCATTCGACGCTGCCTTGAAGTACGCGCACGAACGCACAGCGTTCGGCAAAACCATTTTTGAACATCAGGCCGTGCAGTTCCGCCTGGCCGACATGGCCACGCAGCTGGAAGCCGCACGCCAATTGATTCACCACGCAGCGCGCCTGCGCGACGCTGGCGTGCCGTGCCTGAAAGAAGCGGCGATGGCGAAGCTGTTCGCCTCGGAAGCCGCCGAAAAAATCTGCTCGGACGCCATCCAGATTCATGGTGGCTACGGCTATCTGTCCGACTTTCCGGTCGAGCGCATTTACCGCGACGTGCGCGTGGCGCAGATCTACGAAGGCACCAGTGATATTCAGCGCCTGTTGATCGGCCGCGCATTGGCTGCGTAGAAGAAGCTAGCGGCGGGCTGCATGGTGCGAGTGCGGCCCTGGCGAACACTCCGCCGCGCTTCTGAATTCCATCACGCAGCGCTTCAAACGATTCCTCCTTTTCAGAGTCCAGAATGCAAACACCCCCACGCTCTCTTCGTTCGCTGCCCCCCAAGGGGGCTTCAGTAACCTTCGGGCGGCCGGGCGGTTACTGATATGTCCATCATCGAGTCAAAGATCAACGCCCGCTCGGCCGACTTCACGGCCAATGCCAGCGCCATGCAGGCCCAGGTGGACGACCTCAATGCGCAGTTGGCCAAGGTGTCGCTGGGCGGCGGTGAGGCCGCGCGCGCCAAGCACACGGCGCGTGGCAAATTGCTGCCGCGTGATCGCATCGCCAACCTGCTGGACCCCGGCAGCGCCTTCCTGGAAATATCCCCGATGGCGGCCTGGGGTCTGTATGACGACGAAGCCCCCAGCGCAGGCGTGATCGCAGGCATCGGGCGCGTGTCGGGCCGTGAATGCGTGATCGTGTGCAACGACGCGACGGTGAAGGGTGGCACCTACTACCCGATGACGGTGAAGAAGCATCTGCGGGCACAGGAAATTGCTGAACAGAATCGCCTGCCGTGCGTGTACCTGGTGGACTCGGGCGGTGCCTACCTGCCGCGCCAGGATGAGGTGTTCCCGGACCGCGATCACTTCGGCCGCATCTTCTTCAACCAGGCCAACATGTCGGCGCAAGGCATTGCGCAGATCGCCGTGGTAATGGGGTCTTGCACGGCGGGTGGCGCGTATGTGCCGGCGATGAGTGATGAATCGATCATCGTGAAGAACCAGGGCACCATCTTCCTGGGTGGCCCGCCGCTGGTGAAGGCGGCCACGGGTGAAGAGGTCAGCAGCGAAGACCTGGGCGGCGGTGACGTGCACACCCGTCTGTCGGGCGTGGCCGACCACCTGGCGTCGAACGACCTGCATGCGCTGCAACTTGCGCGCAATGCGGTGGGTCGTCTGAACCTGCAAAAGCCGCATCCGCTGGACATCAAGCCCTCGCGCGAGCCGCTGTACGACCCGTCGGAAATCTACGGCGTGATCCCGGCCGATACGCGCAAGCCTTATGACGTGCGCGAGATCATTGCGCGCTTGGTCGACGGCTCTGAATTCGATGAATTCAAGGCGCGTTTCGGCAGCACGCTGGTGACGGGTTTTGCGCACATCCACGGCATGCCGGTCGGCATTGTGGCGAACAACGGCATTCTGTTTTCCGAGTCGGCGCAGAAGGGCGCGCACTTCATCGAGCTGTGCGGCCAGCGCAAGATTCCGCTGGTGTTCCTGCAGAACATCACCGGTTTCATGGTCGGTCGCAAATACGAAAACGAAGGCATTGCGCGTCATGGCGCGAAGATGGTCACGGCGGTTGCCACCGTGCAAGTGCCCAAGTTCACCGTGCTGATCGGTGGGTCCTTCGGGGCCGGCAACTACGGCATGTGCGGTCGTGCATATTCGCCACGCATGTTGTTCATGTGGCCGAACGCACGCATCTCGGTGATGGGCGGCGAACAAGCGGCTAGCGTGCTGGCCACTGTGCGCCGTGATGGCATCGAAGCGCGTGGCGGCGAATGGTCGGCGGAAGAAGAAGCCGATTTCAAGACCCCGATCCGCGAACGCTACGAGCGCGAAGGGCATTCGTATTACGCCACCGCACGCCTGTGGGACGACGGCATCATCGACCCGGCCGACACCCGCCGTGTGCTGGGCCTGGCCTTGTCGGCCTCGCTGAATGCGCCGATTCCGGAACCGCGCTTCGGCATCTTCCGCATGTAAGTGCTGGCCGTGAGTTTTGCCTGGCAGCCTGCCCCGGCTGCCAGGTTTTTCGGCCCGTTTTTTCGGCGTGCGACCCTGGCCAGTACCGCTCGCGCGCCCCCAGTTTCCCGCAAGACGGAGATCGCATTTCATGAGTATTGCCGCTGCCATTGACCACACCGCCTGGAAGACCATCGAGCTTGAACGCAAGCCGCATGCAGCCATCGTCTGGTTGAACCGCCCGACCGTGCGCAATGCCTTCAACGAGGTGATGATTGCCGAGGTCACCGAGGTCTTCCGCTTCCTGTCGGTCGACACCTCGCTGCGAGTGGTGGTGCTGGCCTCGCGTGGCCCGGTGTTCTGCGCGGGTGGCGATCTGAGCTGGATGAAGTCGATGGCCACCTACACGCCGGAACAGAATCTGGCCGATGCACACGGCCTGGCCGACATGCTGCGTGTGATCGACCGTTGCCCGCATGCCGTCGTGGCACGAGTGCAGGGTGCCTGCTACGCCGGTGGCCTGGGTCTGGTGACGGTGGCCGACGTGGCGATTGCCAGCGACGACGCTGAATTCTGCCTGTCCGAGACGCGCATCGGCCTGATCCCGGCCACCATTTCGCCCTATGTGTTGCGGGCCATGGGCGAGCGTGAGGCACGCCGCTGGTTCCTGTCGGCCGAACGCTTCGATGCCGCGCGCGCAGCGCGCATGGGCGTGGTGCACGAAGTCGTGCCGGTGGACGAACTCGACGCCACCGTGGACCGCCTGCTGGCCACGCTGGTACGCGTCAGCCCGAACGCCCTGCGCGAATCCAAGACGCTGGTGCGCGATGTGGCCGGACGCACCATCAGCGACGAACTGATTGACGACACCGCCAGCCGCATTGCGGCCATCCGCGTGTCGGAAGAAGGGCAAGAGGGCGTCAAGTCCTTCCTGGAAAAGCGCAAGCCCAATTGGCTGCCCCAGGAACTGCCCACCATCTCGGTAACCGCCCCTTCGGAGCAATGACGTGTTCCAGACCTTGTTGATCGCCAATCGCGGCGAAATCGCCTGCCGCGTCGCCGCCACTGCCCGCCGACTGGGCATCCGCACCGTTGCGGTGTATTCCGATGCCGATGCCAACAGCCGCCACGTGGCTGCCTGCGACGAGGCCGTGCACATCGGCGGCCCCGCACCGCGCGACAGTTACCTGCGCGCCGAACGCATTCTGCAAGCAGCCCGCGACACGGGCGCGCAGGCCGTGCATCCGGGCTACGGTTTCCTGTCGGAGAATGAAGGGTTTGCGAAAGCCTGCGCCGACGCAGGCATTGTCTTTGTCGGCCCGCCGGCATCTGCCATTGCCGCGATGGGCAGCAAATCCGCCGCCAAGACCTTGATGGAAAAAGCGGGCGTACCCTTGGTACCCGGTTATCACGGCGATAACCAAGACCCCGCTTTCCTGCATGAACAAGCCGACAAGATCGGCTACCCGGTGTTGATCAAGGCCAGCGCGGGTGGTGGTGGCAAGGGCATGCGCATCGTCGAGGCATCCGCCGATTTCGATGCGGCCCTGGTGTCGTGCAAGCGCGAGGCTGCATCCAGCTTCGGCGACGACCGCGTGCTGATCGAGCGCTACCTGAAGAAGCCACGCCACATCGAAATCCAGGTGTTTGCAGACACGCACGGCAACGTGGTCTATCTGTTCGAGCGCGACTGCTCGGTGCAGCGTCGCCACCAGAAGGTGATCGAAGAAGCCCCTGCCCCCGGCATGACCGAAGAACGTCGCCGCTCGATGGGCGAGGCTGCTGTCGCTGCGGCCCGTGCAGTGGGTTATGTCGGCGCAGGCACCGTGGAATTCATTGCCGAGCCCGATGGCCGCTTCTACTTCATGGAAATGAACACGCGCCTGCAGGTCGAGCATCCTGTGACGGAAATGATCACTGGTTTCGACCTGGTTGAATGGCAACTGCGTGTGGCGGCAGGTGAAGCGCTGCCGGCCACGCAGGAATCGCTGCGCATTCATGGTCATGCGATCGAAGCACGTGTCTACGCCGAGAACCCCGACACCGGTTTCCTGCCGTCCATCGGCACGCTGTCGCACCTGGCTTTGCCGCCGCATGTGGCGTTCCAGCGCAATGCCAGCGGCCACGCGGGTGACGAACCTGCAGCGGTCCGTATCGACGGCTCGGTGCGCCAGGGCGACACCATCACCCCGCATTACGATCCGATGATCGCCAAGCTGATCGTCTGGGGTGCCGACCGTGACCAGGCGCGTGCGCGCATGGTGCAGGCGCTGGCGCAGACTCGCGTAGTGGGCGTGCAGACCAACGTGGCGTTCCTCGCGCGGCTGATGCAGGACACCGCCTTTGCCGCTGCCGATCTGGACACCGGTCTGATCGAACGCCAGCGCGAGACCCTGCTGCCCACACCCAAGCCTGTGGCCGATACGGTGCTGGCGCTGGCCGTGGCGGCCGTGCTGGCACGCGAGGCAGCCCCGGTGTCGACCGACCCTTGGGCGATTCCCGACAACTGGCGGCCCGGTGGCGTGGCCACCCGCAGCTTCCAGTTTGACGATCATGGCCAGGTTCGCCACGTATCGCTGCTGCGTCGTCGCAGCGGCCTGGCGCTCGACCTGGGCCAGGGCGAACAGACCTTCACCTGGGCCACTGCCGACAGCGCGCTGCGTGTGCAAGTGGGCGAGACCCGTGCCGCTGGCACCGTGATCGAACAACCCGGACACGAGCAGGATCGCCTGACCGTGTTTGTAGGCACCGCTGCGCATCCGTTGATCCTGCAAGACCCGCTGGCGGTGGCCAGCCACGTCGAAGCCGAAGGCGGCCGTCTGACCGCGCCGATGCCGGGCAAGGTCATCGCTGTGTCGGTCAAGGAAGGTGATGTGGTCGAGCAAGGCCAGCCGCTGCTGGTGATGGAAGCCATGAAAATGGAACACACGATTGGTGCGCCGAGCGCGGGAACCGTGCGCGAGGTGTTTTACAGTGTGGGGGAACAAGTGCAGGAAGGCGCGCAACTGATCTCGCTGGAGGTCTGAGGCGCGGCCGGCCTGCCTCAAGGGGGACCGCATCGCCGCCTGGCGCGTGCGTGTCCCATCTCCGACCGCTTAGCTGGAACTTTCATGCACATCCTGTATGCCCCCAACGATGCTGGTGCTTCCGAGTGGATCACCGCGTTGACCGCAGCCGTTCCCGAGGCCACCGTATCGGTCTGGGACCCGGAAGGCCCGAGTGTCGGTGCCGACGTGGCGGTGGTCTGGGGGCCGCCGAAAAACCTGTTTACGCGCGAACCCGGCCTGAAGGTGGTGTTCACCCGTGGCGCAGGGGTGGACAGCGTGCTGGCCTTGCCCGACCAGTCGGCCTCGGTGCGCATCATCCGTCTGGAAGATGCCGGCATGGGCGTGCAGATGGCCGAGTACGTGGTGCACGAACTGGTGCATGCGTCGCGCGCCTTCGGCAAATTGGCGGTGGCGCAGGCCGAACGCGAGTGGTTGAACCTGCCCGCGACCGAGCGTCGCGATTGGCCCGTCGGCGTGCTGGGCCTGGGGCAACTGGGCACCCGTGTGGCGCAAGTGGTCGCCAGCCTGGGTTATCCGGTGGCAGGTTGGTCGCGTTCGCCGCGCGAGGTCGACGGTGTGGAATGTTTCTCTGGCCAGGCCTCGCTGAATGCCTTCCTGGCGCGCACGCGGGTGCTGGTCAACGTGCTGCCGCTCACCCCGGAAACTGAAAACATCCTTTGCCGCGATACCTTGTCGCGCCTGTGGCCCGATGCCTACCTGATCAACGTGGCGCGCGGGCATCACCTGGTCGATCAGGACTTGTTGGACTTGCTCGATGCCGGATACCTGGCGGGTGCGTCGCTGGACGCCTTCCGGGTGGAACCGCTGCCCATCGACCATCCGTTCTGGACTCACCCCAAAATTCGCATTACCCCGCACAACGCAGCCATGACCCTGCGCGATGAGTCGATTGTCCAGATTGCCGACAAGCTGGCTGCGCTCGCGCGCGGTGAAACCGTCGGCGGGACCGTCGACCGTCAGCGCGGGTATTGAGCCTGCCTTTGCTTTGCCGCTGCGTTTCCTTCGCACTCGCAGCGCGTATGAAGGCGCGTAGCGCGGCCACTTTGTCGCGCGCGCTGCCGCGTTTACCGATTCCTGGAGTTCGTTGATGTCGTATCCCCAACGCGTGAAGATTGTCGAAGTCGGCCCCCGTGACGGCCTGCAAAACGAAAAAGAACTCGTCCCCACCGACGTCAAGGTGGAATTGTGCGACCGCCTGAGCGCAGCCGGTTTCCCCAATGTGGAAGCCACCTCGTTCGTGTCGCCCAAGTGGGTGCCGCAGATGGCCGATGGTGCGGAAGTGATGGCGCGCATCGCGCGTCGTCCGGGCACCATCTACTCGGTGCTCACGCCGAACATGAAGGGTTTTGAAGGCGCACTGGCTGCCAAGGCCGATGAAGTCGTGATTTTCGGCGCGGCCAGCGAAGCGTTTTCACAGAAAAACCTGAACTGTTCGATTGCCGAATCCATGGACCGCTTCGCGCCCGTGGCTGAAGCCGCGAAGGCGCATGGCATCCGTCTGCGTGGTGCGCTCAGCACTGCGCTGGGCTGCCCTTACCAAGGCGAAGTGCCGATCGAAGACGTGCTGTATGTGGCGCGCCGCTTCAAGGAAATGGGCTGCATCGAGATCGACATTGCCGACACCATCGGCGTGGCCACCCCGCAGAAAGTGCGCAAGGTGATGGAAGCCGTGGCCAAGGAATTCCCCATCGAGGGCATCGCCGGTCACTTCCACGACACCTACGGCCAGGCCGTGGCCAACGTGGTGGCGGCGCTGGATGTGGGCATCAGCATCTTCCATTCGTCGGCTGCCGGCCTGGGCGGCTGCCCGTTCGCCAAGGGCGCAACTGGCAACGTGGCCAGCGAAGACGTGCTGTACCTGATGCGCGGTCTGGATATCGAAACCGGCGTCGATCTGGATGCCGTGGTCGATACCGGCCAATGGATCTCGGCGCACCTGCAGCGCAAGTCCTCGCGCGCCGGCAACGCGATCGCAGCCAAGCGCGCAGCATAAGCGGGCTGGTGATGAGTGCATCTTTGCCGCTGCCCAAGGTGGCGGTGCAGTTCGACCCTGCCGTCGATCCCGACCCGGTGCCCAGTCCTTGTGTCAGCGCCTGCAAGATCAGTCTGGTCGATGGCTGGTGCGAGAGCTGCACCCGCAGCCTGGATGAAATCAAGGCATGGCGCGCGGCCGACAACGATGCGCGTCGCGCGATCTGGCGCAATCTGCCGGATCGGCGTGCGCAGCGATTGGCTGAGCTTGCTCAGGCAGCGGATCGAAAATTGGCCTGAATAACGGGCCTGGCTCAGGTCTGCGGACAAGGGGCGGGCGAGTGGAGATCAATGCGGTGAACACCATAGTGATCGATACGGGCACCAAGGCCTCCGGGGACCGCCTGGCCCCTGATCGGCAGCCCGCAGCGCCTGCGCCAGACTCGTCCCCTGACAGTGCAGCCCAGTGTCTTGCTCGCGTGCCCGCACTGCGTGTGCTTGAACGCGGCTGGTTGTCTGCCAACAGCATCGTGTTTCTGGATGGCAACCGCTTAGCCGATGACCACCTGGCTGACAGCCAACCGACGCTGCCCGGCGCAGTCGTCGTCGACACCGGTTATGTCAGTGATGCCGCGCAAACCGTGTCCTTGCTGCGCGACACCTTGAATGGACGCCTGCTGTCGGCCATTCTGAACACCCACCTGCATTCCGACCATTGCGGCGGCAACGCTGCCGTGCAGGCGGCTTGGCACTGTCCGATCCTGATTCCCCCTGGCGAAGCCGATGCGGTCGCTGCCTGGGACGCCGGTGCGCTCAGTTACGACGCCACCGGCCAGGAATGCCCGCGTTTCGCCTACGACGCCTTGCTGACGCCGGGCGACACGCTGCGTCTGGGCGGCACGAACTGGGACGTGCACGCCGCGCCCGGTCACGACCCGCATTCCATCATGCTGTTCGCCCCCGAGCATCGGCTGCTGATCTCGGCCGATGCCTTGTGGGAAAACGGTTTGGGCATCATTTTCCCGGAACTGCTTGGCCGCCCCGGTTTTGGGGCCGCGAAAGAGGCGCTGGATCGCATCGAAAGCCTGGCTCCCGACTGTGTAATTCCAGGTCACGGCCCTGCCTTCGTTGACGTACCGCAAGCCATCGCCCGCGCACGCGCACGCCTGGCGGGGTTCGAGGCAAACCCCGACCGACACGCCATGTACGCGCTGAAAGTGTTGGTGCAGTTCCTGTTGCTGGACCAGCGCACGCTGTCGCTGGCGCAGATTGAAACGCTGCTGGGCAGTGCGGATTACCTGGTGCAGCTGAACCAGCGTTATCTGCGTCAGACCGTGCCAATGCTTGCACGGCAGGCCTGCGAGGCGCTGGCCAAGTCTGGGGTGGCGGTATTCGACGGGACGGGGCTGCGTCTGCCGTAGAAGACGTTGGGCGCATAGCTGCAGAAGCGAAGCGCAGAACGTCCGCCTGACCCCGACTCTGGGGCCAATCAGGGAAGCCACCGCTGGTGACCCCTTGACCGTTACCCCTCAAACCTTGAACGTCCCCACCAGCGTATCCAGTCGCACCGACATGTCACGCATGTCGCTGGCCGAACGCGCGGTTTCTTCCATGCCCGCGTTGGTCTGTTCGACCATTTGTGCAATGCCTTCCACACGCTGCGCAATCGAGGTACTGGCCGACGATTGTTCGCGCGTGGCATGGGCCACTTCACGCACGCGTTCCAGGGTCTGGTCTGCACGGTGACGGATTTCACGCAGCGACTCGGCCACATGCTGCGTGAGCGACGTGCCTTCTTCCACAATCGGGCGAACCCGGCTCATGGTCGCGGTCGAGTCCTTGGTCTCGGCTTGCACCGCGTGCACCATCTGCTCGATTTCAATCGTGGCAGACGCCGTCCGTTCCGCCAGCTTGCGCACCTCGTCTGCCACCACGCTGAAGCCGCGCCCTTGCTCACCGGCGCGCGCTGCTTCAATTGCGGCATTCAGCGCCAGCAGGTTGGTCTGCGACGCGATTTCCTTGATCGATGCGGCAATCACATTGATCTGCTCGGCGCGCAATTCCAGGCCTGCGATTTTTTCCGACGCTTCGCCCACGGCCGCCGCAATGCGCTGCATGCCGCTGGAGGCGCTGTTGACCTGGCTTTCGCTGTCGCGGCACAACACGGCCACGCCTTCCGACAGTTTCTCGGTTTCCAGTGCGGCTTCCGAAATATGGCTGACCGATACCGTCAGTTCTTCAATCGCAGCAGCCATCGATGCCGTGGCCTCGCTCTGGCTGGCGGTGGCGGCCGAGACCTGGTGCACCGATTCCGACAGGCGATTGGCGTCGCGGCTGAGTGAACCCGCTTCATCGCGCACGTTGACGATCATGCCGCGAATGGACTGCGACATGGCCCCAAACGCCGCCAGCAGGCTGCCTGGTGCCGACGCGTTGGATGCGCTGCCGGTGAAGTCGCCTTCGGCCGCGCGCTGCATCACCACCACTGCGCCTGCCGGCTCGCCGCCCAGCTGGCGCATCACGCGGCGCACGATCAATACGCCGCCAAGCACCAGAATCAGTGTCACGACAATGGCCAGCACGGCGCTCTGGACCAGTTCATCGTGGAATTCCGCCTCGACACGATCCAGCCAGACACCGGTGCCCACCACCACACCCCAGGGTTCGTACAAGCTGATGATGTTCTGCTTGCGCATGGGTTCCGGCGACCCGGCGCGTGCAAGCAGCGTGCTGTAGACAAGCTCTCCCTTGTTGGCGCGCATGTCGGCAACCCGGGCGGCGGCAATGGCTTCCTTGGTGGTATTGCCCACCACGGCGCGGAACTGGTGTTGCCCTTCCTGCGCAGCGTTCGCGTGCACCAGGGTAATGGCATCTTTTTCACGCCAGACGAACACGTAGTCGGCGTTGTCGCCGAAGCGGATACTGCGCAGGGCCTCATAGGCCGTCTGTTCCGCCTGCTCGCGCGGCATCTGGCCTGACGAGGCAAGCTTGGCGTAGCGGTCCAGCACGCTTCGGGCGGCCTGGGTGATGGAGCGGATCTCGGTGGTCTTGGCTTCAAGCTGCTGTTGATAGCTGCGATATACCGAATAGACCTGAATGCCGATCAGCAGAAGCGCGGCAAGCGCCACCAGGCCGTACAGCTTCAGGCGGAATGCCTCACGCCAGCCGCTGCGGGGTGCGCGGGAGTGAGCAGGCGATACGGGAGCATGGACCAGGGTAGCGGCCATGAGAGATCCTTCGTGGGTGATGTGGGCAGACAAGCGATCCGCCCAGCGTGAAATACAAGGCTGGTGTCGACGCGCAATGCCCCTGGTCGGCGCGGGAACCGCACGACCGGCAAAACGTCACCAGCAACAACGGGGAAGTGAGCCTGTGAACAGGGACCACGCAGGGACCTGTGTACGGAGGCAAGGACAACGCGGGGGCAAGGCCTCAAAGGCTGCGGCTTTGGACCAAGCCCATGCCTGAACGCCATGACCGCCAAGCGTTTGCAGCCGGCTCGTCGTGAACTGACGGCCTCTGTATGAACGGCAAAAATCCGGGTTTCTTGATGACCGTTGGTCTGGTATCCAAGTGGATCATCCTGGCTTGTCGCGCCGTGTGCGGTGTGACTTGAACGTATTTCCAAAAACACTTCCGCGTGGCACGGACATTCACCAGCAAGTAAAAGATAAACGCAAAAAAACGCGCTCGCTGACAGGGTCAGCGAGCGCGTCGATACGTTCGCCCTGTCTTTGTCAGACCTTGAACTGGCCTACCAGCGTATCCAGACGCACCGACATATCACGCATGTCGCTGGCCGAGCGCGCGGTTTCTTCCATGCTGGCGTTGGTTTCTTCAACCATCTGCGCAATGCCTTCCACACGCTGCGCAATCGCCGTGCTGGCCGACGATTGCTCGCGGGTGGCGTTGGCCACTTCACGGATGCGTTCCAAGGTCATGTCGGCACGGCTACGGATTTCGCGCAGCGATTCGGCCACTTCGTGGGTCAGCGACGTACCTTCTTCCACGATCGGACGCACGCGGCTCATGGTGGCCGTCGAATCCTTGGTTTCGGCCTGCACGGCCTGCACCATCTGTTCGATTTCAATCGTGGCAGACGCGGTACGTTCGGCCAGCTTGCGAACCTCGTCAGCCACCACGCTGAAGCCGCGACCTTGTTCACCGGCGCGCGCCGCTTCAATCGCGGCGTTGAGCGCCAGCAAGTTGGTCTGCGACGCGATTTCCTTGATGGCTCCGGCGATCACATTGATCTGCTCGGCACGTGCTTCCAGTCCGGCAATTTTGGTGGATGCCTCACCCACGGCTGCCGCAATGCGCTGCATGCCGCTGGATGCGCTGTTGACCTGGTTTTCGCTGTTGCGGCACAGGCTGGCCACGCCTTCCGACAACTTCTCGGTTTCGATCGCGGCTTCCGAGATATGACTGACCGACACCGTCAGTTCTTCAATCGCCGCAGCCATCGAAGACGTGGCTTCGCTTTGTGTGGTGGCGGCGGTGGTGACCTGCTGGACCGAATCGGCCAAACGGGTGGCGTCAGTCTTCAGCGTGCCCGCTTCGCCCCGGATGTTCTGCAGCGTGCTGCGGATCGAGCCGGACATGTCACCGAAGGCGGCCAACAGGCTGCCCGGATGGGCGCGGCCGTTGTCGGTGCGCGAGAAGTCGCCTTGTGCGGCGGCGGTCATGACCTGCACGGCACCGGCCGGCTCGCCACCCAACTGACGCATCACGCTGCGCACGATCAGCATGCCGATCACCAGCAGCAGTGCAATCGCAACGATGGACACGACGATGCTCTCGATGATGCTTTCGCGGAAAGCGGCGTCGACGCGATCCAGGTACGTCCCAGATCCCACCACCAGGCCCCAGGGCTCATAGATGGTGTTCATGTTCATCTTGGTGACGGGTTGCGAGGCACCCGGGCGTGCTTGCAGCACCTGGGCGAACTCGCGGCCGCCCTTGGCACGAACGCTGTCGACACGCGCCTGTGACACCTTTTCGGCGGCCTCCAGCGGCATGTTTCTCAAGGCCACCGACACACGTGTGATCGAGCCTCCTTCGATGCCGGGTACGCCGTGCACCACGGCAATCTTGTCGCTGATGCGCCAGGCGAAGACGAAGTCCTTGTCCGGTCCGAAGCGCATGCCACGCAGCGCCTGGTAGGCCTGCGTTTCCGCCGTGGCGCGATCAATCTTGCCTTCCTTGACCAGCTTGTCGAAGCCATCGAGCACCCCCATGGCCGAATCCAGCACCGAGCTGAGTTCGGTTTCCTTGGCCTCGATCTGTTCCTGATAGTTGCGCACCAGCGTGTAGGCGTTGAATGCCAACAGCAGCAGGGCTGCCACCGCCACCAGGCTGTAGAGCTTGAGGCGGAATGAGGCGCGCCAGGCTTTTTTGGATCGCCGCGACGCAGTCGGAGCTTGTGTCAGGATGGGTGATGACGGAGGGAAGGTGGCTGCCATGGCGCGTAGGGTTCCAGAAAACAGAGAAGGGCGCGTTCATGACGTGCCCACGTGACAATCTATTGATGAAAAGGTGTTCCCGGTCTGCAGAACTTATCGTGTCGAAGCCGTCAGAGGCGTTAAGTCCTCTGACTTAGCCTCAGACCTTGAACTGTCCGACCAGGCTGTCCAGGCGTACCGACATGTCGCGCATGTCGCTGGCCGAACGGGCTGTCTCTTCCATGCTGGCGTTGGTTTCTTCGACCATCTGCGCAATGCCTTCCACGCGCTGTGCAATCGAGGTGCTGGCCGACGATTGTTCACGGGTGGCATTGGCCACTTCACGCACGCGTTCCAGGGTCATGTCGGCACGGCTGCGAATTTCGCGCAACGATTCCGCCACTTGGTTGGTCAGCGAGTTGCCTTCCTCGACGATGGGCCGCACGCGGCTCATGGTTGCCGTCGAATCCTTGGTTTCGGCTTGCACGGCCTGCACCATCTGTTCGATCTCGATGGTGGCGGACGCCGTGCGCTCGGCCAGCTTGCGCACCTCGTCGGCCACCACGCTGAAGCCCCGGCCTTGCTCGCCGGCGCGTGCCGCTTCAATCGCGGCGTTGAGCGCCAGCAAGTTCGTCTGCGATGCGATTTCCTTGATCGCGCCGGCGATCACGTTGATCTGTTCGGCGCGTGCTTCCAGGCCGGCGATCTTGGTGGACGCTTCACCCACGGCTGACGCAATGCGCTGCATGCCGCTCGACGCGCTGTTGACCTGGCTTTCGCTGTTGCGGCACAAGGTAGCCACGCCTTCCGACAGCTTTTCCGTCTCGATGGCGGCTTCAGAAATATGGCTGACCGACACCGTCAGTTCTTCAATCGCAGCGGCCATCGAAGCCGTGGCTTCGCTCTGGTGGCTGGCGGCCGATGACACTTGCTCTACCGATTCCGACAGGCGGCCTGCATCGCGTTTGAGCGAGCTGGCTTCGTCACGGACATTGACGATCATGCCGCGAATGGAGCCGGACATATTGCCGAAGGCGGCCAGCAGGCTGCCGGGAATCGTCTTGCCATAAGTATGGATGGCAAAGTCGCCGTCGGCGGCGCGCTGCATGACGGCAACGGCGCTGGCGGGTTCGCCGCCCAGTTGGCGCATCACGCTGCGCACGATTAAGGCACCGCTCAGCAGCAGTACGCCGATCACGGCCAGCGAAATGATGATGCCCTTGATCAGATCGGCACGCAGATTGTCCTGGATATTGTCCAGCCACACACCCGAACCCACCATCAGACCCCAGGGTTCGTACAGCGCGCTCAAGTTGAGTTTGGCGACCGGGGCTTCCGTGCCCGGGCGCTTTTGCATCACCTGAACGTATTCACGTCCGCCCGCAGCACGCACGGCGTTGATACGCGCCTGTGCCATTTCGACAGGCGAGCGGCCATTCGACACCACGTTGCGGGCAATCGACTGACCTTCGGTCCCCGGAATGCCATGCACCATTGCAATGGTGTCGGCCAGTCGCCACGCGAAGACGAAGTCCTTGTCCGGGCCGTAGCGCATGCCGCGCAAGGCCTCGTAGGCCTGTTGTTCGGCCGTGGCGCGATCTAGCTTGCCGTCGTCGACTTGCTTGGCATACCGGTTGAGTACGCCAATGGCGGCGTCCAGCACCGAGCCGACTTCCCGTTGCTTGGCTGCAAGCGCTTCCTGATAGTTGCTGTACAGCGTGTAGGCATTGAAGCCCAGCAGCAGGACGGTGGCTACCGCAACCAGGGCATACAACTTCACGCGAAACGAATTTCGCCAGCCTTGCAAGCTGCGGCGCACGGGTTTGTGGGCGTGCAGGGCTACAGGCGTGGCGAGGGTGGTTTCCATGTCGTCTCGTATTCGGGGTGGGTAAAATCGAATTTGTCGATAGGGATAGTTACCTGTTACGACAAAAATCAATCCCCCGAATAGCGGGAATCTGGCCAATCGTGCCGAAAACACCACAGCCAACCGCATGGTCGACTGGTCAGCACGCCTTGTCATGAAACGGCATGGGAGCACTGTTAAGCAATGCTCCCTGCGTTCGATCAGACCTTGAAGGCACCCACCAGGCTGTCCAGCCGTACCGACATGTCACGCATGTCGCTGGCCGAACGCGCCGTTTCTTCCATGGTGGCGTTGGTTTCTTCCACCATCTGCGCAATGCCTTCGACGCGTTGCGCAATCGAGGTGCTGGCCGACGACTGTTCGCGGGTGGCGTGGGCCACTTCGCGCACGCGTTCCAGACTCATGTCGGCACGCTGGCGGATCTCGCGCAGCGAATCGGCCACCTGGCGGGTGAATGCCGTGCCTTCGTCCACGATCGGGCGCACCCGATCCATGGTGATCGTCGATTCCCGGGTCTCGGTCTGGACGGCATTGACCATCTGCTCGATTTCCACCGTGGCAGAGGCCGTGCGTTCAGCCAGCTTGCGCACTTCGTCGGCCACTACGCTGAAGCCACGGCCTTGTTCCCCGGCACGCGCCGCTTCAATCGCGGCGTTCAAGGCCAGCAGATTGGTTTGCGAGGCAATTTCCTTGATCGACGCGGCAATTACCGAAATCTGTTCTGCACGCGTTTGCAGACCGGCGATCTTGGTGGACGCATCGCCCACGGCGGTGGCGATGCGTTCCATGCCTTCAGAGGCGCTGTTGACCTGGCCTTCGCTGCTGCGGCACAGGCTGGCAACGTCTTCCGACAGCTGTTCGGTGTCGCGGGCGGCCTCTGAGATATGGCTGACCGAGACGGTCAGTTCTTCAATGGCAGCCGCCATCGAGGCCGTGGCCTCGCTCTGGTGGGTGGATGCCTTGGACACCTGGTGCACCGATTCCGACAGGCGCGTGGCGTCTTCCCGAAGCGCGCCGGCTTCGTCGCGCACGTTCACGATCATGCCGCGCACCGACGCCGACATGTCACCGAACGCAGCCAGCAGGCTGCCTGCCGGCACACGACCGGTGCCAAGCTGGCTGCCTTGTGTGAAGTCACCGCCGGCGGCCTGTTGCATGACCAGCACTGCACCGGTGGGTTCACCGCCCAATTGGCGCATCACACCACGCACGATCCAGATGCCGCCCAGAACCAGCACCAGAATGACCAGCACCGAGGTCACCACGCGTTCGATCAGGTCTGCACGGAATTCGGCTTCTACCCGGTCCAGGAACACGCCCGTGCCCACCACCACGCCCCAAGGTTCGAACAAGGCATTGATGTTCTGCTTGGGCAGCGGATCGGGCATGCCGGCACGGGTCTGCGTGACCCGCGCCAAGGCCTGGCCACCGGCTTTGCGCAGCACGCCCAGCCGGTCGGCAACGATCACATCCTTGGGCCGCTTGTCGGTGCCGATGTTGAATTGGTACTGGCCTTCCTGGCTGGCAATGCCGTGGACCATGGTGATTGCATCGCTGATGCGCCAGGCGAAGACGTAGTCGTCGTTTTCGCCATAGCGCATGCCGCGCAGTGCGTCATAGGCGGCGCGCTCGGCATCTTCGCGGGACATTTTCCCTTGCTCGGCCAGCGTGGCGTAGCGTTTGAGAATGCCCAATGCCGTCTGCATCACCGACTGGATTTCGGTGGTCTTGGCTTCAAGCTTGTCGTGATAGCTCAGCACCACGGAATAGGTCTGCAAGGCGATCATCAGCAGTGCAGCAATCGCCACCAAGCCATACAGCTTGGCGCGGAATCCGGCCTGCCAGCGCGAGGTGCGCGTGGCAGCAGGCGGCGGGGAAATGGAAGAATGGGTAGCGTTCATGTGGCGTCTCGGTAGGGCGGTTGTCGGCCCGAGGGGCCAGTTCAAGCCTGGTGCACAGGGCGCGATCGCAACGCGGCGGCCTTCATGCGGTTGCCGCATGATGACTGGCTGTCAGCGTGTCAATCGAAGGAACTGGCGGGTGTTTGTACGTGTTTATACGTATCTGCTGGGAAGCCGTTTTTTCAAACGTCGCATCGCGCCAACACGGTCGTCGGACCGTGGGGCAGGAGGCATGTACGGCATGCAAAAGGGATCGGATTCAGGCCGGGCGAAATCAGCGATTCGCGTGGTGCGGCTTGGGGATGCGGCATGTGAGATGCCGCATTGAAAGACCCCATCAGCCGGGCCTGCCGGCCCGACTGAACGAGGTAAAAAGTCTGAGGCAGAGATCCGTGATTGGATCTGGCTGCTTCAGACCTGCAATTCAGACTTGCAAGGTCAGACCTTGAAAGCACCCACCAGCGTATCCAGACGCACCGACATGTCACGCATGTCGCTGGCTGAACGGGCTGTTTCTTCCATGCTGGCATTGGTCTGTTCGACCATCTGCGCAATGCCTTCCACACGCTGTGCAATCGAGGTGCTGGCCGACGACTGTTCGCGGGTGGCGTTGGCCACTTCGCGTACACGTTCCAGGGTCATGTCGGCACGGCTGCGAATCTCGCGCAGCGACTCCGCCACCTGATGCGTGAGCGACGTGCCTTCTTCCACGATCGGACGCACGCGGCTCATGGTCGCGGTCGATTCCTTGGTTTCGGCCTGGACGGCATGCACCATCTGCTCGATCTCAATCGTGGCAGACGCCGTACGTTCAGCCAGCTTGCGCACCTCGTCGGCCACCACGCTGAAGCCCCGGCCCTGCTCACCGGCACGGGCGGCTTCAATTGCCGCGTTCAAGGCCAGCAAGTTGGTCTGCGATGCAATTTCCTTGATGGCCGCTGCAATCACATTGATCTGCTCGGCGCGTGCTTCCAGACCAGCGATCTTGGTGGATGCCTCACCCACGGCCGAAGCAATACGCTGCATGCCGCTGGACGCGCTGTTGACCTGGTCTTCGCTGTTGCGGCACAGGCTGGCGACACCTTCGGACAGCTTCTCGGTTTCAATCGCGGCTTCCGAGATATGGCTGACCGACACCGTCAGTTCTTCAATCGCAGCAGCCATGGAAGATGTGGCTTCGCTCTGGTGGCTGGCGGCCGACGACACTTGCCCCACGGATTCCGACAGGCGTTCGGCGTCGCGTTTGAGCGAGCCGGCTTCGTCACGCACGTTGACGATCATGCTGCGAATGGAACCCGACATGTCACCGAAGGCGGACAGCAGGCTGCCGGGGATTTTCTTGCCGCTGGTGGATGTGGTGAAGTCACCGTTGGCCGCCTGCGCCATCACGCGCACGGCACCGGCAGGCTCGCCACCCAGCTGGCGCATGACCGAGCGGACGACGACCAGGCCCAGGCCCAGCAGCACCAGCGCCGAGATGGCGCTGAGCACCACGCTGGCAATGATGTCTCGTCGGAATTCGGCTTCCACGCCATCCAGCCAGACGCCGGTACCGATCACCACGCCCCAGGGTTCGTAGATGACACCGACGTTCTGCCGTCCGACCGGCTCGGTGGTGCCAGGGCGCTTCTGCATGACCTGGTACAGACGGCGACCGCCGTTGGCGCGCATGTCGTTGACGTTTTCGGCAACGATGGCTTCGCGGGGACGCGAATCGACCACGCTGCTGAACATCATCCGGCTTTCCTGTTCGGGCGTGGCATGTACCAGGGTGGCACCGTTTTCCACCTTCCAGGCAATCATGTAGTTCTTGTTGTCGCCATAGCGCATGCCGCGCACGGCCCGGAAGGCTTGCTTCTGTGCTTCGGCCATATCAAGGGTGCCATCCTTGACCAGCTTGTCGTAGGTCGCAAGAATGCCCACCGCCGCATCGGCCATCGACGAGATTTCGTCACGCTTGGAATCAAGGGCGTCTTCGTGGGTTTTCACCACCCCGTAGATCTGCAGCGCGATCAACAGGATGGTGGCAATACAGACCAGGCCATACAGCTTCAGGCGGAAAGAATCGCGCCAGGTGTTGCGACGTGATGAGGCAGCTGTGGGGCTGGTGGCGGGCGGCGTGGAGAGAACGGCAGCCATAAAACCTTTTCTGATGGATGCGAGCGGGGGAATCTGGATACAGCGGGTATCCCGTCGTACCTACTTTGGCACTGCCGTGATCCCGGCGCGGCACGGCCGGGAAAAAGCGGTAACTGCATTAACGACCAGGCACGGAAGAACATTAGGGTTAATACCTAAATGCGCTTGGTTCTCGTTCACTTTTCCGGCTGACTTGTCTTGTGCCGCAGCAGGAGTGCTGCACGTGCAGCACGCCCGCTTCGCCATACCTTGCTCAGACCTTGAAGGCGCCTACCAACTGATCCAGGCGCACCGACATGTCGCGCATGTCGCCTGCCGAACGGGCGGTTTCTTCCATGCTGGCGTTGGTCTGTTCAACCATTTGCGCAATGCTCTCCACGCGTTGGGCAATCGCGGTGCTGGCCGACGATTGTTCACGGGTGGCATTGGCCACTTCACGCACGCGTTCCAGCGTCATGTCGGCACGGCTGCGGATTTCGCGCAGCGAATCGGCCACGTGCTGGGTCAGCGCATTGCCTTCGTCAACGATCGGTCGCACACGCGCCATGGTCTGCGTCGATTCCTTGGTCTCGCGCTGCACGGACGACACCATCTGCTCGATCTCAATCGTGGCCGATGCCGTGCGTTCAGCCAGCTTGCGCACCTCGTCGGCCACCACGCTGAACCCACGGCCTTGCTCACCAGCACGGGCGGCTTCAATCGCGGCGTTCAAGGCCAGCAGATTGGTCTGCGATGCGATTTCCTTGATCGATGCGGCAATCACGTTGATCTGCTCGGCACGTGCTTCCAGGCCGGCGATCTTGGTGGACGCTTCACCCACAGCAGAAGCAATGCGTTGCATGCCTTCGGACGCGCTGCTGACCTGGCTTTCGCTGCTGCGGCACAAGCTGGCCACGCCTTCCGACAACTGCTCGGTTTCGATTGCGGCGTCCGAAATGTGATTGACCGACACCGTCAGTTCTTCGATGGCTGCGGCCATCGAGGCCGTGGCTTCGCTTTGGTGACCGGCGGCGGATGACACCTGCTGCACCGATTCCGACAGACGGCTGGCATCGTGTCGCAACGAGCCCGCCTCGGTCCGCACATTGACGATCATGCTGCGAATCGATCCCGACATGTCACTGAAGGCCGTCAACAGACTGCCCGCGCTGCGTTTGCCGCCGAGCGTCGAGCCGCTGAAATCGCCGCCTGCGGCGCGCTGCATGACCTGTACCGCACCAGCCGGTTCACCACCAAGCTGGCGCATCACGCTGCGTACGACCAGGGAGCCACCTGCGATCAGCAGCAGCGCGGCGACGGCGGTCTGGATCAGGCTGAAGATCATGCCTTGTTGAAAGGCGTCGTTGACCCGATCCATCCAGGTACCGGTGCCGACCACCAGGCCCCAGGGTTCGAAGATCACGATGATGTTCATCTTCGGCAGCGGTGCCGAGTCGCCGCGTTTCTGCATCACGTTGTTCATGGCTTCGCCGCCACTGCTGCGGATGCTGTTCACACGGTCTGCCGCAATGACTTCCTTGGGGCGCGAATCGGTGATGTTGCGGAACTGGTTCTGGCCTTCCTGGCCCGGAATGCCGTGTACCACCGTCGTCGCATCGGAAATGCGCCAGACGAACACGTAATCGGCGTTGTCACCAAAACGCATGCCGCGCAGGGCTTCGAACGCGGCCTGCTCGGCCTGGGCGCGATCCATCTTGCCGTCGGTCACCAGCTTGGCGTAGCGCCCCAGAATGCCGGTTGCGGATTGCGATACTGATCGGATTTCATTGATCTTGGCGGTCACCTGTTGCTGGTAGTCGCTATATACCGACCAGGCCTGCAGTACCAGCACGATGAGGGTCGCCAGGGCCACCAGGCCATACAGCTTCAGACGGAACGAATCGCGCCAGCGACCTCGCGCAACGGTGGCGGGTGTCGTCGCAGTGACGGGGGAAGAAAAGGCGTCGGAGGGGATGGCAGCCATGTCGATCCTAGGATGACTGTGTAAAGACGAATGTGTCGGTGAAGCCATACGGATGACGAGCGGGCGCGGATGAGGCGATGTCGCACGTTTTGAATAAAGAGGGTCGAATCGCCAGCAATGACGCAGGTTTTCTGCTCGGGCAGATGCCGCAGGCGGGCGTGCGCGACCATGACGCGATGATGACTGAGCGCGAACGGCTCAATCGAATGAATTAGAAGGTTTTTTGGGGCTTCGGCGGTTGAGCCTAATAATTTATTAGGGAAAGCCCGAGCAATTTACTGCGTTATTTACGCAGCGCGGTTTTACCCGGTGGCAAGATAACCACGCTTTGCAGGCAGTAACGCCGGTGCTCGGGAAAACCGAAACCGATAGTGCCCGCCTCATCCGTCACTGCGTAATAGGTCTGTTCGTGAATGGCACCGCCACGCGGCGCATCGGTCAGTTTTACACCCGGATAATTCTTGCGAACAGTATGTTGACGCACGCAAATGCGATCGATATCGAATGCCAATCGTTTTATCGTCAACGGGAACGCTTTGGGCACCCGATATTCAAGATAATCCACACTGCCTTGGCGCAGTGGAAATTCAGATGTTTGAAAGGTGCTGACCGTATCGGTGTCGTTGACCAATTCGGCCGGTATCGGCAACAAGGCTTCCACGTCGCTTACGCCGCCAGACACCGCGCCGCGCATCTGGTGTACGAATTGCCAGAACTCAGTTGCCGACCGGTCGCCAGCCACGGCAATCGATGACAGGCTGCCCAAAACCAGGGCAGCTGCGAGCAGGGCGGCGGGATGACGCAGGGACATCGTCGTCGTGGGTGCGAAGAAGGGAGACCGGCACTCTATCACCCTGTCGTGCCGGCCGTACTACCACGCGTCAGACTTTGAAGGCACCCACCAGGGTGTCCAGGCGCACCGACATGTCGCGCATGTCACCGGCCGAGCGGGCGGTTTCTTCCATGCTGGCGTTGGTTTCTTCAACCATCTGCGCAATGCTCTCCACGCGTTGCGCAATCGCGGTGCTGGCCGACGATTGTTCACGGGTGGCATGGGCCACTTCACGCACGCGTTCCAGCGTCATGTCGGCGCGGCTGCGAATCTCGCGCAGCGATTCCGCTACCTGATTGGTCAGCGAAGTGCCTTCCTCCACGATGGGCCGGATGCGGCTCATCGTGGCGGTGGATTCTTTGGTCTCGGCGTTCACGGCGTGCACCATCTGCTCGATTTCAATCGTGGCAGACGCCGTACGTTCGGCCAGCTTGCGCACTTCGTCGGCCACCACACTGAAACCACGGCCCTGCTCACCGGCGCGGGCCGCTTCAATCGCCGCGTTCAAGGCCAGCAGATTGGTCTGGGACGCGATTTCCTTGATCGCCCCGGCAATCACATTGATCTGCTCGGTGCGCGCTTCCAGACCGCTGATCTGGGCAGACGCTTCACCTACGGCTGCCGCAATGCGCTGCATGCCGCTCGCCGCGCTGTTGACCTGGCCTTCGCTGTTGCGGCACAGGGTCGCCACGCCTTCGGAGAGTTGCTCGGTTTCAATGGCGGCATCCGAAATGTGGTTGACCGAGACCGTCAATTCTTCGATGGCCGCCGCCATGGACGACGTCGCTTCGCTCTGGTGACCCGCTGCGGCAGAAACCTGCTGGACCGATTCCGACAGGCGGCCTGCGTCGTGTCGCAACGATCCGGCTTCGTTGCGCACATTGACGATCATGTTGCGAATCGAGTTCGACATGTCGCCAAAGGCGGCCAGCAGGCTGCCGGGCACCCGTTTGTCACTGCGACCGCTGGTGAAATCGCCGGCAGCTGCCTGCTTCATCACCTGCACCGCACCGGCCGGTTCCCCGCCCAACTGGCGCATGACACTTCGCACGATCAGCGCACTGCTCAGGATCAGCAGCAGTGCGGCAGCCAGCGTCTCCAGCCCGCTTTTCAGCAAGCCCCGCTCGAACGCCTCGTCGACATGATCGAGCCACACGCCGGTACCCAATACCAAGCCCCACGGCTCGAAAATCATGGTGATGTTCTGCTTGGGCAGCGGATCGGGCGAGTCGCCCCGTTTCTGCATCACCAAGGTCAGTGCCGAGCCGCCTTGGCTGCGCAGTGCCTTGACGCGATCGGCGGCAATGACCTCTTTGGGGCGGGAATCGACAATGGCGCGGAACTGGTTCTGACCTTCCTGAGCAGGATTGGCGTGCACGACCGTCGTGGCATCTGCCATGCGCCAAACAAACACGTAGTCGGCATGGTCGCCAAACCGCATGCCACGCAAGGCTTCAAACGCCGCGTGTTCGGCCTGCGGGCGCGTAAGTTTGCCGTCGTCCACCGCTTTGGCAAAGCGCGTCAGAATGCCGATTGCCGACTGCGCCACCGAGCGAGCCTCTGTAGTTTTGGCTGCGATCTGCTGGCGATAATCGCTGTAGACCACCCAGGCCTGCAAGGCGATCACGATCAGCGTGGCCAAGGCCACCAGCGCGAAAAGCTTCACGCGAAACGATTGATGCCAGCGCGATCTTTGAGCGGTGTTCAGCGTACTGGGCGGGGAAGTCGGGGTTTGGGCTAGAGGGGTAGTCAAGTTAATCCTGAACAACAGGTGAATGCTAAGAATCGGTGAATGTGCACGCGAACTACCGTCTTCGTTTTGCGCAAATCAACGCAACCGGGGCGTGGGCAAAAAAGACGTGGCGGATAAAAAAACCCGTGCTGAACACGGGCTTGAATATCGACGCAAAGCATCCTTGTCGCGAGACGACTCAACCAGATTGATTAGTGGTGCTGGTGGGATAGTTTTTTATCGGGGTGGAAATATATGACGGTTTTTTTCTCGCCGCAATATCATTTGCGGCAATTAATTATTCCGTTGTTCGATATCAGACTGTCATCAAACTGAATTCCAAGGCGGTGTGCATCCCGTCGCTAGCTGGACGTTTTTGCCCGGTGTCCGCTGACTTCATCACCCGCATCGTGCGGCAGACGCATGGCGTCGATCACGGCCAGGGCGGCAAGCACGCCCATGGCTGCCAGCGCCAGCTGGAAGTCCAACATCGTCGGCAGCGCGTCTGCACCCACGGGGCGGCTGACGTAAGCCGCCACCTGCAAGGCCAGCGCGCCCAGCGCCACGCCCATGCCGGCATTCATCTGCTGCAACACGCTGAACAAGGTGGTGCTGCCACTCATCTGCGCGGGTTTCACATCGGCAAACGCAATCGTGTTGAGCGCGGTGAACTGCATGGATCGGCACGCCCCGCAGAAGAACAGAATGGCCGCCATGACCGGAATCGGGGTGGCGGGCGTAAGCAGGGCGCAGCCCGCAAAACCCACCGCCACCAGCAAGCCGTTCACTACCAGCACCTTGCGAAAACCAAAGCGGCGCAGCGTCCAGGTGGTACCGGGTTTCATCAGTAGATTGCCGGCGAACAGCGCCAGCATCAGCATGCCTGCCGTGACCGCCGACAGGCCGAAGGCCAGCTGGAACATCAGCGGCAACAGGAACGGCGCGCTGCCGATCGCAATGCGAAACAGTGAACCGCCGAGCACATTCACGGCAAAGGTAGGCACCGGCAACGCCGACACATCGACGAGCGGATGAGGGGTGCGCTTCATGTGGCGCAGCGTCAGCACGATGCTGATCACGCCCACGCCAAGCGTGGCGGCAACCAGCGGTCCCTGCAAGGGCATCTGGCTGGCCAGTTCCAGCCCGATCATCAACGCCGTGCATCCCAGCGCCGACAACACGAAGCCGGTCTTGTCGAAGGGACGGATGCCGCCCGGTGCCCCGCGAATCCAGCGCAACGCCAGCACCAGGCCAATCAGGCCAAGCGGAATGTTGAGATAGAAAATCCAGTGCCAGCCGAAATGCGTGGTGATGAATCCGCCAATCGGCGGCCCGATCACCGGTGCCGCCAAACCCGGCCAGGTGATCGTGGATATCGCCCGCACCAGGTCTTTTTTGCTGGTGCCACGCAAGACCACCAGTCGCCCCACCGGCACCATCATCGCCCCGCCCATGCCTTGCAGAATGCGGGCGGCGGTGAAGGTTTCCAGCGTGGTTGCCAGTCCACAGGCAAGCGATGCCAAGGTGAAGATCGCAATCGCACTGCCGAACACGCGACGCGGCCCGAAGCGGTCTGCCAACCAGCCACTCAGGGGAATGAACACGGCCAGCGCCAGCAGGTAGGCGCTGATGCCGATCGATAACTGGGCGGGTGCCACCCCAAAGCTGCGCGCCATTTCTGGCAAAGCCGTGGTGATGACGGTTGCGTCGAGGTTCTCCATGAAGAACGCACCAGCAACCAGATAAGGGATGTAGCGCGCGCCGGATGCGTCAGGCGCATCAGGTGTCATCGGCTGAGATGCACTGCTCAAGGGAAAAGCCTTCGTGGCGGTCCCGGCGAGCGCCGGGAAGATGACGGGACAAGGCGCTCATGTTACGCCTCGCTCTTTACGCCTGGGTCATTACGCCCCGCCCGTTATGCCTCCCTCCTTGCTTGCCTCTTGTCCGTGTCGGCTTTCCGCCGCCGTGTCGTCGCCACGGACTTACAGGAAGCGTCCTTCCGACAGCAGTTCAGTGGCACCGTTGATCAGGTAGTCGCCAGTTGCCTTGGCCTTGTAGGCCGTCGGGTTGTGGCTGATGACAGTGCGGATATTGCGCCAGTGGCGATCCAGGTTGTGTGCGCGCCCGGTGGCCGACCCGCCGGCTATGTCGAAGATCAATTCACCCGCACGTGGCCCGAGCTGCGCCACCAGCACCTGGGTCTGCGCGACTGCAAGCGTGCTTTCCAGGACCAGCGCATCGGCGTTGTCTGCATGGTCGATGATCGCCTGATACGAACGATCGAGCGCGGCAGCCGCGTCGCGCACCAGCAAGGGCAGGGCGCGGGCAATGGCGGCGATTTCGCCCACCACTTTCTGCGTGAAATAGTCGCCGCCTGCCGTCTCGGCATGGCTGTGGGCAATCGGCCGGGCATGGCTGCGGACATAGGCAACGGCATCGTCGCGCACGGCTTGTGAGATGCCCGCTGCCACGGCGGCCAGGTGCAACTGGCGGAACGACGACGCATAACGTCCGATCAGGTTGGCGCTGCCGCCTGACGCAATTTCCGCTTGCCACACCTTCACGTTGTCGACGGTAATCGTGCCACTGGCCGTCAGGCGTTGGCCCATACCGTCCCAGTCGTCCACCACCGACACACCTTCGCGGGTGGCAGGTACCGTGACCACGACGCGTTGCTCGTTTTCATCGTTGGCGCTGATGTACAGATAGTCGGCATAGATCGAACCGGTACCGTAATACTTGCGGCCGTTCAGGCGGAAGTGGTCACCTTCACGGGTCAGCCGGGTGTTCAAGATGCCGGGCCGGGGCGTGCCGCGTTCAGTGCTGCCCGCCGCATAGATTTTGCCCGCCAGAAAGCGCGGTACGTGCTCGGCCAATTCGGCCGGATTGCGATGCAAAGTCAGCTTCTCACCAAAGCCGAAATGCGAACGCAGCGAGTGCGCCACCTGCGGGTCTTTGGCGGCCAGCGTCAGCAGCAAGTCGAACACATCCTGCACGGATCCACCCGGCCCGCCCAGGGATGCAGGTATGCGCAGACCGGTCAGCCCGCTGTCGCGCAGCAGTTGGAAGCCTGCAAAGGGATATTCCCGCTCACGCTCGCGTTGGCTTTCACCCTCGCCGATCTGTGCCGACACCGGGACGATGCGGTCGAGCAGGGCTTGCAAGCTTGGAGTGGTTGGTGCGGCGGATGACTGCACCGATGAGGACGCACGCGAATCTGACCTGGACGAATCCAACACAAGCGAAAGAGGCACGATAAATTCCGATGAGGCTTATGGAAGGCCGCATCCGGGCGATGCGCGGCCAGCCAAAAAGCATACGTGCTGGGTCCGTCCGGGAAAAATAGCTGTGTGCGATATGCATATCCTTGCGCGTGCCGCGAAGACCGTGCAATCGCACGAGCGGTCAGCGGGCGACGCCCTGCCGATGTTAGGATTGACCATCCTCTATCTGTATCAGAAGGACGCGACGAAGACGCCATGAAGAGACTACTCACCATTTTGCTGCTGGTTCTCGTGGTCATCGGGGGCCTGCTCTGGTGGCAAAAACGTCAGAGCGCACCGACGGCGCAGACACAGGCACCGCAGGTCGTCCCGCCTTCGTCAGATGCTGCACAGACACCCCCCACGCCGCCAGACGCATCGCTTGCGGCCCCGTTGCCTGAGCAACCCGCCATCAAATTCCCCATCGAACCGGTGCCCGAACAAGGTGGCAAGCCGCCCGTGGCCGCAGGGGCCAATCTGAGCGAATCGGTGACTGCACTGGCCGGCAAGGACAAGACGCTGTCCTACCTGCATCTGGATGGCCTGGCGAATCGTTTTGTCGTCACTGTCGACAACCTGGCACGTCCGCACGCCGCGCCGCGCCTGTGGCCGGTCAACCCCACGCCGGATCGTTTCACGGTTGACCCAGATGGCACCAGTACGGTGATCGGTGCCAGCAATGCGGCGCGCTACAAACCCTTCGTCAATTTTGCCCAGTCCGTCGATGCCAAACGCGCGGTCGAGGTCTATACCCATTTCTACCCCGACTTCCAGGCGGCCTACGAAGAGATCGGTTATCCCGGCCAATATTTCAATGACCGCTTTGTTGCCGTGATCGATGATCTGCTGGCCACGCCAGAGGTCGAAGAACCGATCAAGGTGGAACTCACCGAGATCAAGGGCGACGTCAACACCCAGCGGCCGTGGGTGCGTTATCAGTACGTGGATTCGCGCCTTCAGGCCCTGTCCGCAGGTCAGAAGATGATGCTGCGCATGGGCTCGGAAAACCGCAAGATCGTGAAGGCCAAGCTGCAAGAGATCCGTGCGGAAATCGCACGTGGTGCGCCAGCGCAGTAAGTCGGCAAGCCGTTGCGCATGAACCTGCTTGCGGTGATCCGCATCAGGTCATGTGCCTTTGAATCAGGTCATGTGCCTTTGATGATGAGTGTCTGAGCGTTCATGCTTGGCCGTTTATACGTGGCAGTTCATACATGGCCATCCGACCCGGATCATTTCCTCTGGACTTGATCCGGCACCGCAATTCCCCAGCGCGTCATGAACTCCCGTTCACCCAGGCGCGTCACCTGTAGCGCACGCGTATCCAGATCACGGCTGATCCATTGCCGTGCTTCGATGGCGGCAAGCACGGCGGCACCCAGCGCACCGCCCAAGTGTGGGCGGCGCATGCTCCAGTCCAGGCATGCACAGGCAAACCGCCGACGCAGCTTGCGTGTGGCGTTCACGTCCACCCCCAAGGCTGTCAGCGAGGCCTCGCCCTCGGCACTCACCACATAGTCAGTGCGATCCGGGTCGCCATGAATGCCGGCCGGCGCATCGGCCTGCAACCAGCCCGCGCGCATGAAGTGATCGTGAATAGCCACCCCCAAGGTGCCGGCCATATGGTCGTAGCAGGTGCGTGCCAACTGCAATCGCCCGGGCGTCGTTGGCGCAAACACCGGCATGCGCATGCCGGCCAGCACCATCAAGGCTTCAAGCGCCGCCGCAACATGCTCATCGGCCAGGGCGTAATAACGGTGCTTGCCCTGCGCATACATGCGCAGCAGGCGCAGTTCTCTAAGCTTGCTCAGATGCGCGCTGGCGGTCGATGGGCTGACTTCCCCCACCACCGCCAGTTCGGTACTGGTGCGGGCATGGCCGTCCATCAGCGAGCACAGCATGCGCGTACGCGCAGGCTCGGCAATGGCAGCGGCAATATGGGAGATGCGGGTGTCGGAGAGTTCTGCGGTCATGCCAGCATCGTAGCGAAGACTGGCGCACACGCTTCGGCCTGCAACGAATCGTGGTGGTGGATGGGCTGGCACAGTGCGGAACATAATTTGCCTCAAGTCTTGCCCAAGGAGTCCGCACCCCATGATCGCCGTCATCTTCGAAGTCAACATCCACCCCGACCACAAACAGACCTATCTGGACATTGCAGCGGGTTTGCGTCCGCTGCTGGCCGATATCGATGGATTTGTGTCGATTGAGCGCTTCGCCAGTCTGAGCGATCCGGGCAAGATTCTGTCGCTGTCGTTCTGGCGTGATGAGGAAGCGGTGCAGCAGTGGCGACGCATCGAGGCGCATCGTGCTGCGCAAGCAGCGGGCCGTGAAAACGTATTCGAGGATTACCGATTGAGCATCGCGGAAGTGACCCGGCGCTACGGCATGAACGATCGGGCACAGGCACCGACAGACAGCCGCGCGGTGCATGGGTGAGGGTGTCCTGTAGATACGTGGCTGTGGTCAGGCGTTGACGCGATCAACGCTTTTCTGCTGCCGCCACGGCCTCTCGCAGTTGCGTCAATTCCAGGCAGCCCTGCAAGCACAGGAATTCCAGCTTCTGCACATTGTTTTTCGCGCGCTGCAATTGCCCGGTCTTGATGAACAGCTCGCCCTGATACTCAATCGCGTTGCGATGATCGGGGTCGTAATACAGCGCTTCGCGATACCACTTCGCTGCCTCGTCGTACTGACCCAGATTGCGCAGGCTGAAGCCCAGCAGGTTGTACAGGTCGGCATGTTTCACGGTGGCCGTCAGTGCCCGCAGATCGTCGGCGGCCGACTGATAATCCTTGGCGTAGACCTTGGCACGAATCGGTGCCAGGTCAGGCAGGTCGGTCGATGCCGGTGTGTCGGCGGCGAAGGCCATGCCGAAGGGGGCGACAAGCATCGCGGCCGCCACAACTGCAGCCGCAAGCCGGTCCGAAAAACGGCGGGTCACGGCATGGTTTGTCACGTCGCCCCGAGCGCGGCCATGCATTGGCTGCGCCGTCACGCCGCCGCTCGCAGTGCCTGCACGTCGTTGCGATTGTGCATGGCGTCCATCACCTGACGTTTGACCGCGGCAAACTCGGCGCTTGCCCGGTCACGCGGCAAGGGCAGCGTGACCGGAATTTCCGCTGCGATGCGGCCAGGTTTGGCGTGCATCACCACGATCTTGTCGCTCAGGTAAATGGCCTCGTCCACATCGTGTGTCACCAACACCATGGTGACGCGCTCTGAGCGCCAGATGTGCAGAATCTCTTCCTGCAGGCGTTCACGCGTCAGGGCGTCGAGCGCACCCAGCGGTTCGTCCAGCAGCAGAATTTCAGGCCGCCCCGCCAGCCCACGCGCAATGGCTGCGCGTTGTGCCATGCCGCCCGACAACTGGTGCGGATAGGACGACTCGAAGCCCTGCAGGCCCACCAGCACAATGTGGTCATGCACCCGTTTCTTGCGTTCCGCCTCGGGCAGTCCGGCGTTCTCCAGACTCAGGCCAATGTTCTGTTCCAGCGTCAACCAGGGCAGCAGGCGATGGTCCTGAAACACAATGCCGCGCTTCAGGCTGGTACCGACGATGCGCTCACCGTCCAGCAAGATGTCACCGCCGTACTCGTCGTCCAGCCCGATGGCCAGACGCAGCAGGGTGGACTTGCCGCAGCCGCTTGGCCCGACGATGCTCACGAACTCGCCGGGTGCCACGTCGAAGCTCACCCGATCCAGCACCTTGAATTCGGCCTGGTCGACCGCGTAGGACTTGCTGACCTGCTTGAATTGAAGACTGCCGCGTGTCGACATGGGGGTATCCTGTGTTGTTGCTGGTGCTTTGTTGCTTGTGCGTTATTGCAGTGGCCGCTTGGATGTTCGCGGCCACGGTTCAGTCATCGAAGTTCAACCACCGTCAGTTCAACCACCGTCAGTTCAACCCTCGAACCCTTGCTTCCAGCGCAGCACGCGCTTTTGCAGCAGGAACATCAGCCGGTCGATGCCAAACCCCACCAGCCCGATTACCACCATGCAGACCAGCAGCTGGTCTGTCATCAACAAGGCCTGGGCACGGAAGATCAGGAAACCGACGCCGTGAAGCCCGCTCAGCCCCTCGGCCACCACCACCATCGCCCACGCCAGGCCAGCTGAATAACGCAGGCTGACCATGATGCTGGGCACGGCGCTGGGAATGATCACCTTGCGCACCAGCTGGCTACGCGTCAGCGTCAATACCTTGGCCAGCTCGACATAGTTCTTGTCGACGCTGCGAATGCCTTGCAAGGTATTCAGGAACACCGGGAAGAACACGGTCTTGGCAATCACCAGAATCTTGGCGGGTGCGCCGATGCCCAGCCACAGCACGATCAAGGGCAACCACGCGATGCCGGGAATGTGGCGGATGCTGTCGAAGGTCGGGCCCAGGAAGCGCTCGACATTCTTTGACAGGCCAGCCGCCACGCCCAGCACCAGGGCTGCCACCGATCCGTAGATGAAGGCCTGGCTGACAATGGAGATGCTCTCTGCAAAATCCTTGTGAAAGGATTCGGCGAACAGCATCTTGAAAAACGCCTTGGCCGTGACCGCAGGCGAGGGCAGGAAAATCGGCGGTACCCAGCGATACCAGGATGCCGCCTGCCACAGCGCAAGAATGCTCAGGGGCAGGATCAGCCCGATCCACCAATTCGCCCTGGGCAAGCGTGCCTTGAAGGGCGTGGCGGCCGGGATCTTGCGGGCCGTCGCAATGACGGGAGGGGCCGTGGCGCTCATGGATGCGTCCTCTGGATAGCGCCGGGGTAATCAACCCCGAACGTCATTGGTAGACCGAGTATTCGGCCTTGCCGAAGAAGCGGGCATCGACGAACTTGTCGATCTGGTCGTCACTCAGGCGACGGTCGGTCAGAATATCGTCGCCTTTTTCCACATACCAGGCCTGGAATTCCTTGATATTGCGACGCGCGGCATCCGCATCCGGTTCGCCTTTCATGAATTCAAAGCTGGACGGGTCGGTAATCTGGAATTTGGCAATATGCACCGGTACGCGAGTGCCTTCCGCAATAATCTGCGAGGCCTCATCGATATTCTCGCTGATCCATTTCTTGGTGCGTTCGTGTGCGGTCAGGAATGCCTTGACCGAATGCGGGTATTTATTCACGAAATCACGCATCGCAAAATAAGACACCCGACCCGCGCCATTCACATATACCCCGTCATTGGGCGAACGGCCTACCACCTTGACCTGACCGGTTGCCCACAGCGCGGCGGCATTCGAGGTTCCCAAGTGGGCAGCGGTGGCGTCGATGGCACCGCTCAACAGCGCAGAATTCACCGCCGCCACGTTGTCGATCGACTGGTAGCGCACCTTGCCTTGCTCCTTACGCGAATCCAGGGGCAGGCCTGCCTTGGTCAGAATCTCGAAGGGCGAAGTGAAGTAGCAGCTGACACGGCTGCTGGCGAATTTCTTGCCTTCCAGGTCGGTCACGCCCTTGATGCTGTCGTCATTGGCACGCGCCAGAATGGGGGTACGGAACTGGTCGGATGGCTCGGACAGCCACACGATCACGGCATCCAGGCCATTGGCGCGGTGCACCGTGGCCGGGTAGACCATGCGCTGTGCAATGGCAATGCCGCCACGATCCAGCGCGGCGGATTCGGCACCGACCAGTTCAGCCGTACCGGTGGCCACCAGGTTGACCTCGGGAATGCCGACGCGGTCGAACTCTTCTTTCAGAAAGCCTTTTTGCTTGGCAACCACCGTCCACGGGCGCAGCTGCAAGTTGATGAAATCGAGTTTCTGCTCACCGGCTTTGGCGGTGGGCGAGGTGTTCTGGGCTGCCACCGCGTAGGTCTGCACCGCACCCACGGCACCGACGGCGGTTGCCACGGCAAGGGCGATTTTCAGCACGCGCGGGCTGATTTTATTGGCTCGTTGCGTCAATTGTGGCTTGTTCAATTGTTCGGCAGGCATGATCGATTCCCGTAATCGGTTGCGGATACTCGGTATGTGAATGTCGATATACGGAAATCGTCGCCGGCAGTTAATGCCGGGGAATCGAGTTTGCGGATAATCGAAGTGTGCGTTTTGCGAAAGAGGAATATATCAATCGGTGTCGTCGCCTGTTATATCGAGTTGCTATAACCATCTGGCTGCACTTTCTGGTGATATCCATATGCGTATCCAGAAATAAGGAAACAAGAAAAGGGTATTAACGCGCAGAGGCAGGCTTGGATATAACAGGGGCTTCCTCACGCTCGCGGCGTTGTTGTTCCCGCGTCTTTCACTGGTTGCCATGTCCAAGCCTGCTCGCCCATTCCGCTTTCTGCCGTCGCACTGGCTGGTGCTGGCCGGTCTGTTCGGACTTGCCGGTCTGTTCGGACTTGCCGGTCTGGCGGTGGCCGCGACCTATCCGTCTGCGGATCTGTCTTCCAACGCGATCGCGCCGCGTGCCCATGCGTCGGTACACACCGCCGCACACCCGTCAGGCCGACCCGCACTGCGCGTAGGGGTTGAAGCCTTGCCGCGTGGTGAGCGCCCGGGCGATGTCCGGCTCTACACCGAAGAAGGGTTTGAATTCGAGCTTGGCGCGTCTTTGGCGGCGCGTCTGGGCCGGGAGGTCCGGTATGTGAAAGTTGACTTGGCGCAGCGGGGGCGGGCGCTGGACGACGGGGCGATCGACGTCTTCGTGGGGCGTTTCGCTGCGCGTCCAGTGCTCGCCGGGACGGATGTGTTCGTCAGCGGGTATCGCTCGGGCCTGAGCGTGGCCATGCGCACCGACACCACGGTGCGAAGCTGGAAAGACCTGGCGGGTCGCACGGTGTGCGTGTCCGACGCCAATCTGCAGGCGCGCGACACCGCGATCCGTCACGGTGCGCTGGTGAAAGTAACCGAGGTGCCCGCACTGTCGCTGATGCAGGTGCGCACCGGTGAATGTGACGCCGCGATCCACGATGCTGCGCTGTTGCAGGCCTTGTTCGAAGACAGGAAGTGGGAGAAGTTCTCGGCGAGCTTGCCGGCGACTGACCCGCTGCCCTTGTCGGTGGCGGTGGCACACAACGCGCCCGAATTGTCGGCAACCGTACGCGAGGTATTGGCCTCGTCGCGTCAGGCATCTGCCTGGCGTGAACCCACCAAGAAATGGGCCAGCAACGTCGCCTTCGAAGTGGACCTCGAACAAGACTCGCCTGACTGCCATTGAGCGCAGGCAGGGCATCCAGTCGATCTGTGAGACGGCTGTCCGCACTGACTCTGGTGGCAGCATGCACCTTGTTCAGCGGGTGGTTCTGGCAAGGCGGCACCTTGGTGCAGATGTTTGACAGCATCGATCACCACATCGCCACTCAATTCCCGGACAACCCGAATGCCTGGCATCTGGCGTCGCTGCGGCGGGTCTACCAGCAGCCGCCCTCGACGTGGCCCGCGCCGCAGCGCGACCCAGATGCGGTCGCAGCCGACTTGGCACCTTGGCAGCGCGATTCGCCCCAAGCCGCTGCCGCTGTCGTTTCCACATTCAGCACGACACCCACCATCGCCCAAGTTGAACTCGGCCAGCGTCTCTTCAACGATCCCATTCTGTCGGCCTCGGGCCAGATATCGTGCCAAAGCTGCCACCACCCGGAACTGGGTTGGGGCGATGGTTTGTCGCGTTCAGTGGGACACAACCGCACGCAGGGCAAGCGCAATGCGCCGCCGCTGTTCAACGCCGTGCATCAACGCAGTTTGGGTTGGGACGGCAGCGCCAGCAGCCTGGCCGCCCAGTTGCGCAATGCCATGACCCACCCCGCCGAGATGGGTGTGCAAACGCCAGATGACATCGTGCGCAGGCTGGAACAGCACGCCGATTATCGACAGCGTTTCACCCAAATCTACGGCCCTGCACCGATTGCATCGTCGCAGCTCGACGACGCCTTGATCGCGTTCCTGGGCACACTGGAACGCCCCACCACGCTTGACCATTTTCTGGCCGGCGACAGCACACGTTTGAGCGACCAGCAGGTGTGGGGCATGCACCTGTTTCGCACCAAGGCGCGCTGCATCAATTGCCATGCCGGCCCGCTTCTGAGCGACCAGGGGTTCCACAACCTTGGGCTGTCTTTTTTCCTGCAGGCCTCGGAAGACCTGGGCCGCTATCAGGCGACTGACAACCCAGAAGACGCGGGCCGTTTTCGTACGCCCAGTCTGCGACACCTTGCACAGACGGCCCCCTACATGCACAACGGTGTGTTCCGCGATCTGCGTGGCGTGGTCAATTTCTACACACAGGGCGGTGGAGAGACGCGAGTCCGCAACGATCAGGAAGCTGCGCACCCGCTGTATGTCTACGCCGCCAGAAAGTCTGCCTTGCTCAAACCGGTGGCGCTGAGCGCCGAAGAAATCGACGCGCTGACCGCATTTCTACAAGCGCTTTGACACCCGTATTCTGGTAGCGGCTGACCTGTTCCCAGAGCTAGCTGCTTTCACTTTCACTGATCCGGGCCGCGCTCTTTTTGCACAGATTGCCGACACGGGTTTTTTGCCCGTGCCTGCATCCGTGTTTATTTGGGCGCGGACGTTCAAACCTGCGCCATGCCACCATCCACGAACAATTCCGCCCCGTTCACAAAGCTGGAATCCGACGATGCCAGAAACACGATGGCGCGCCCGATTTCCTCGGCTTCACCCACGCGTCCCATCGGCACCTGGCTGGCCAGATGGGCAAGCAAACCGTCTTGCTCTTCCTTGGTGTTTACCAGCCCCACCAGACCCGGTGTGCGGATCGGCCCCGGGCTGATCACGTTCACGCGAATGTCGCGATCTTTCAGGTCCAGAATCCAGCTGCGTGCCAAGTTGCGCACCGCCGCCTTGGAGGCGCTGTACACACTGAATGCGGCGGTCCCCATGCTGCCTGTCGTGGACCCCGTCAGAATCACCGAGGCTCCCTTGCTCAGCAAGGGTAGCGCTTTCTGCACCGTGAACAGCACCCCCTTCACATTGCGATCGAAGGTGTCGTCGTAATGGGCTTCGGTAATTGCGCCAAGCGGCTGCATGTCACCACCGCCTGCATTGACAAACACCACGTCGAGCCGACCGGCGCGGGCCTGTATCTCTGCGTACAAGGCATCCAGATCGGCCAGTTTGGTGGAGTCCCCACGCACGCCGATCGCGCCATTGCCGATCAAGGCTACGGCCGCGTCGAGTTCTGCCTGACGACGGCCGGTGATGAAAACGGTCGCGCCTTCATTGGCCAATGCCTGCGCAGATGCCAGGCCGATGCCAGTGGTGCCGCCGGTGACCAGGGCGATCTTGCCGTCGAGTTTTTTCGTCATGTCGTTCTCCAATCAATGAGTTGATGGATGAACGATATAGATCAACAAAGCGCTAATAAATACGATAATTTCCACTTTATAATTTCTGTATGTGAACAATCAATCAAACAGCCGTCCTACGCGTCTGTTGCAGACACCTCATGGAGTCCTGGTGGACCAATTGCTTGCTCTGCGCGTGTTCGTCCGCATTGCCGAAGCCGGCACCTTTGTACGCGCAGCGGAATCGCTGAACCTGCCCAAACCCACCGTGACCAAGCTGGTGCAAAGCCTGGAAGCGCATCTGGGCGCGAAGCTGCTGCAACGAACCACCCGGCGCGTATCGGTCACCCCGGAAGGCGCGGCGTATTACGAACGTGCCCGCGTCTTGATTGCCCAGCTTGAAGAGATGGATGCCACGGCGTCCAGCACACGCACGTCACCCTCTGGACGACTGCGGGTCGATATCGGGTCTTCGCTGGCAAATGTCATTCTGATTCCGGCCTTGCCCGACTTCCGGGCGCGGTATCCAGACATCCAGCTTGAAATCGGTGTCAGCGACCGGCCGGTGGACCTGATCGGTGATGCCATCGACTGCGTGATTCGTGGAGGCGAGCTGGCGGATTCCACCTTGGTGGCTAAACGCATTGCCGAGCTGGACTACGTGACCTGTGCCAGTCCAGACTATCTGGCGCGTTTCGGTACGCCCAGGCATCCCGCCGAACTGGAAACCGGGCACCAGTTGCTGAACTACTTTTCGTCCTTGAGCAACCGGCCGTTTGCGCCGGTATTCGTCAAGGCCGGCGAAAGGCTGGAAACCGCCGCGCAAGCTGCGGTGGCCGTCAACGAAAGCACCGCCCATGTCACCGCGCTGCTGGCCGGTCTGGGCATTGGCCAGACCTTCCGCTTCATTGTGCAGCCCCTGATCGATGCGGGTGCGCTGGTGCCCGTGCTGACCGACTGGTCGCGGCCGAAGCATCCGCTGTTTGTGGTGTATCCGCAGAATCGCCACCTGAGTGCTCGGCTGCGGGTGTTCGTGTGCTGGGTGGCCGAGGTGTTCGACGCCATCCAGCCTGCCACCGGCACACCGCGCTATCCGCGCACCTGAATGCTCAATGCTCGTCGAGGTTGTTGAACACGATCTCCAGCGTCTTGTTCAGGCGGGTGATCTGCGCCTCGGTCAGACCCCGGAAGCTGCGCGCAAAAATGTGCCCCGTCGCCCCCTGAATCGCCACGATGGCGTCACGGCCGGCAGGGGTCAGCGACACTTCCGTCACCCGGCCGTCGTTGGCCGAGGTATTGGTCTCCACCAGGCCTTCGGCCTTCATGCGATACACGATCTTGGTGATGGTCGACAGCTTGGCTATCGCATGCAGCGAAATGTCCGACATGCTGGACGTGCCGTGTTCCTTCAGGATGAACAGCACGCGCCAGGTGGGAATATCGGCGTTGACCTGACGCAGCGCGTGTTCCATCTGCTGGGTATAGACACCGCTCAGGCGTGCCAACCAGTAGAACGGAAACTCTTCTTTCTTGAAATCCTCGCTCGCGGGGTTGTATTGGCTCAGCCGTTTTTTTGATGCCATGACATGAAAGCCGCCGTGCGGTCGAAAGTGGGTAAGAGAGGCGATGCAGCGCGTAGATGCTCGCGTTTCGCGAGACAGCATTCTATCAAGCATGCAATTGCCTCCCTGATCTCCCCTACCAGCCCGGCCCGCACTCGCTCTGCATTTTGCGCACCATGGCATCGAAGAATGTGACCGCGAAGCCCCTGTCTGCGACCAGCATCGCGGTGAGGTCGGCGCATCGTTGGCGCGTTTCGGTCGGCAAGATCGTGTCTTCACCCGGCAAGGTGCCGGCCCGGCACTGAATTTCAGCCGCGCGTTGCACCGTCCACAACAGGAAGAACGCCGTCGGGATGCTGCGCTCGGCCACCGCAATGCCGTGATTGCGCAAGACCAGAATGTGTTTGTCGCCCAGGCTGGCGATCATGCGTGCCTTCTCGTCCTCGAACAGCGTAATGCCTTCGAAAGTATGGAAGCCCACGCGCCCATGCAGCTGCGCGCCGTAGAAGTTGTTGTGGTCGAAGGCTTGCTGTTTCTGCACGATCGCCGATACCTCGGTGGTGTGCGTGTGCAGCACACATTGCACGTCGGGCCGCGCGCCATGCACCGCGCTGTGCAGCGCAAAACCCGCAGGGTTTGCCTCGTAGGGGGACGCGTCCAGCTTGTTGCCGTTCAGATCCACCTTCAGCAGATTGGCGGGTGTCACCTCGGTGTAGGTCAGGCCGAACGGGTTGACCAGATAATGGTGCGCCGGACCAGGCAGACGCGCCGATATGTGATTGAAGATGGCCTCGGACCACCCCATGAAATCGACCAGGTGATAACACTGCGCCAGTTGCCATCGCAGCGCCCATTCTTCATCGCTGCAATTGGCCGGGCGGGTCATGGACGAATCGACAATGGGCGCGTTCATGCGTGGGCCTCTCGTTGGCTGACGCGTATGGGGGTGGTTGATGCGTGGGGCGACGATGCGCACGCACGCGCCGCCTTGCTGCGAAATCGAGCCAGTGCAATCACGTCTTTCGTGACTGGCATGTCGATGCCTTGCAGGGCGGCAAGTTCGATGATGGCGTCGCCGATGGCCGCCAGTTCCAGCGGTCGGCCCTGGTCGAAGTCCTGCAACATGGACGTGCGCACCGCGCCCATGCCTGCACCTTGCGCGAGGAAAGACTGCAGGTCCACGGGAAAACGTGCGCCGTAGGCTGCCGCCACCTGCAAGGCTTCGTGCAGGATCTTGCGCACCAGGGGCACGATGTCCGGATCGCTGTACAGGCGATCCAACGTGGCACCAGTCACTACCGACAGCGGATTCGAGGTCAGGTTGGCGATCACCTTGGTCCACACGTTGTCGCGGATGGCGGTGCTGACGCGAGCGTCGATGCCGGCGGCGCGCAGCACCGCCGCCAGGCGATGCGTGCGCGGGTGTTCGGTGTGATCCGGTTCGCCCAGCACCAGCAGCAGCGGGTTGGTGGAATGCACCGTGCCGGGCGCGGTGCGTTCCGCCGTGATGAGAACCACTGCGCCCAGCACCTGTTGCCAGGGCAGCATGGCCAGCAAGCCACCGCCGGGATCGACGGCTTCGATGGCACGTCCTTGCAGTCTCCCCGACACGCCCTGGAAGTACCACCAAGGCACGCCGTTGACCATGGGCACGACACAGGTCTCCGGGCCGATGAGCGGGGCCAGCCCAGGCAGCACATCGCCCAGCGAGTGCGCCTTGGTGCAGATGAAGATCGCATCTTGCGGCCCCAGTCCATCGGGCACGCCGGTTACCTGCACCGGCACCTGGTGCGTGCCATCGATCCGGGTCAGTCGCACGCCATCGCGCCGCACGGCATCCAGCGTGTCGCCGCGTGCAAGCAGAGTGACCGCCTGACCGGACATGGCCAGCAAGGCTGCCAGCGTGCAGCCGATCGCGCCCGCGCCCACGATGATGAGACGCATCGGGGCGCTGGTGTGCAAGACGGCGTCGTTTACCGTGCGGGTGCCTGGCGCGGGACCGGCCAGCGAGGGGCCAGCATTTGTATCGATATCTGCACCGACGTTGGTATCAACGTTCGTACCAATGTTCGTACCAACGCCTGCACCACCGTTCGCCACGACATCCGCGGCGACGCGCATATCCGCTGTGCTCATGGGCACCTCCGAGACAGGCGTCCGGCGCATGCGCATGTGCGCGCAAATGTGCATCGATCGCCGTGTTTTCGCTATTAGGCGGGTTCGCGGCGAAATGCACGGTAAACAATGTGTGCCTGAATGCCGGATCGGCATCGGCGCAGGGGAATGCGCCGATGCCGATCCGACGCACGCCGGGGCGATTCGTCTCGAACCACCTGGCGTGGCGCGTTCAGTTCACCTTTCCCATCGTGTCGATGGCCAGCAGCCGTTCGATGTCGTAGGCGTCCCACAGTGCGGTCCGATCCAGCTGGTTCAACACCGGCTTGATCCGCCGATCCAAGCGGTCGCGGGTCAGGTTGCCGATCTCGGCGGCCAGCGCGATCGACGCCGCCAGCACCGCATCCGGCGTGTCGGCCAGTTCCTGCACGATGCCAAGCTGATAGGCGCGCGTGCCGTCGATTGGCCGGCCGGTGTAGGTCATCCAGCGGGCCTGACCGGGTGACATCAGCTGGCTGATCAGGCTGTAGCCGCCGAAGGCTCCTACCTTCACTTCGGGCAGCGCCATGCGCGCATCCGGCGTGGCGATGCGCATGTCGCAGGCGCTGGCCAGCATGAAACCCGATCCCATGGCCGCACCGTGCAGGGCAGCCACCGCAGGCAGCGCGCTCTGGTAGACGGCACGCATGCCCTCGCGCACGGCAGCCGTGCCCTGGCTGGTGCCTTGGGCATCCAGTGCCGCGAATTCCTTGAAGTCATTACCGCCGCAGAAGTGCTTGTGCGGCAGGCCGGTGAACACCAGGGCCGCCACGCTGGCATCGGCTTCCAGTTCGCGCACCAGGGGTGGCAGGCTGCGCCAGCGCTCGAAGCTCAGCGCGTTCACCGGCGGGCTGTCGATGCGGATCACCGCCACCGCGCCTTCTCGTTCTACCTTGAACATGGCTTACCTCGATGCCGCGTAGGCGGGTTGGCGTTTTTCCAGGAAGGCACGGGCACCCTCGGCGGCTTCGGGGGTGCGGCGCACGGCGGCGGTCAGCGTGCACTCGTACTCGTAGCCTTCCTTCAGGTTCATCGATTCCAGGCGGTTCAAGCCCTCTTTGGACAGGCGGATTGCCACCGGGCTTTTGTCGGCAATCTCGTTGGCGTACTTCATGGCTTCGGTCATGACCTGGTCTGCATCGACCACGATGTCCACCACCCCGAAGCCTTTGGCTTCTTCTGCGGTGAAGCGCCGCCCGGTATAGGCCATCAGGCGGGTCATGCCCTTGGTTGCCAGGCGTGCCACATGGCCCGCACCACCCAGTACACCCACGTCGATTTCGGGCAGCGCAAACTTGGCGTTGCGCGACGCAATGCGGAAGTCGCACAGGCTCGCCAACACAATGCCGGTGCCCACTGCCGACCCGTTGATGGCACCCACTACCGGTACCTTGCAGTCGTAGATGGCGTTGAAGCACAGCCGCACATGGGCCAGGTATTCCGTGGACCCGTGAAAATCCAGGTCGACAAAATCGTTCACGTCGTTGCCGCCGCAGAACACCTTGCCGGCACCGGTGAACACCACCACCCGCACGTCCGGGTCGTCGTTGACGGCGTGGAAGACGCGCCGCAACTGGTCGTAGGTGACCAGGTCAACCGAGTTCACGGGCGGGCGGTCCAGGGTGACGACCGCCACGCCGCGCTCGACTTCGACACGTACAAAGGATTCCGACTTGATCATGGACGCGCTCCTGATGGCAGTGGCTGCCAGTTCGTTGACGTTGAAAAGACTGGTCGTTGAAAAAACAGAAGGCGGGCGCATACGCTGCGCCGCCGTCATGCGATCTGCGCGGGACGGACGAACAGGGACTGTGCCCGGGCGGTTTGCCGGGACAGTCGAGTACCCATACCGATGCGTCTAATGTCCCAGGTAACTGTCGGCCACCAAGGAGCCAGACAGAATGTCCTCTGCGGGGCCGTGCGTCAGCGACTGCCCGTTCTCCAGCACGTAGGCAACCTGCGCAACCGCTGTAGCCAGCGCCAAGTTCTGTTCCACCAGCAGCACGGCCACCCCGCGCCGGCGGATTTCCGCGATGGCATCGGCCACCAGTGCCACCGCCTTGGGTGACAGCCCCTGGCTGGGTTCGTCCAGAATCAACAAGCGTGGCCGGCTCATCATGGCGCGGGCCAGTGCCAGCAACTGCTGCTCGCCGCCCGACAACATGCCCGCGTGTTTGTCGCGTCGTTCCCGCAGAATCGGGAACAGCGCAAAGATCGGGTCCAGGTCGGCATCACGCGGCGCGCCATGCACGAAGGCACCCAGCGCCAGGTTTTCCAACACCGTCATCTGCGGAAAGACCTGCCGTCCTTCGGGCACCTGGATGACCCCCGCCCGCACCCGTGCCGAGGTGCTTGCATGGGTGATGTCCTGACCATCGAAACGGATGCTGCCCGCCCGCACCTTGATCAGCCCGGACAAGGCACGGCACAGCGTGGACTTGCCCGCGCCGTTGGCACCCACCACCGTGACCGCCTGCTGAGCGGCCACCGCCAGGTCCAGCCCGTGCAGCACTTCCAGGCGGTCGTAGCCCGCCACCAGTCCTTCAATGCTCAGCATCGGCCTGCCCCTTGCCCAAATACACGTCGATCACCGCCTGGTTGCCCTGGCACTCAGCAGGTGAACCCTGGAACAGCAGCTGCCCCCGGTCCATCACCGCCACGTGTTGTGCAATCTCCATCAGGAAACGCACGTTGTGCTCCACCAGGATGATCGTCAGCCCACTGTCGTTGGCCCGGCGGATGGCGCGGCCCATGCCGGCGATCTCGTCACTGGTCAGGCCCACGGCGGGTTCGTCCAGCAGCAGCATGCGCGGCCCCACGGCCAGCGCCAGTGCCATGCCCAGACGGCGCAGCACGCCGTAGGGCAGTTCGCCCGCCACGCGGTCGTAGAAGGGGGCCAGATCCAGCCCCGGGTCCACCGCCACATCGCGGTTCAAACCGTGGCCGGCTTCGGCCGCAATGCGCAGGTTCTCGCGCACCGTCAGGCCCATGAAAACACGGGTCTGCTGAAAGGTGCGGGCAATGCCGTAGCCCACCGAGCGCGCCATCGGCCACGGGCCGTTGTCACGGCCATTGAAGGACAGCGACCCTGCACTGGGCGGAATCAGGCCGGAGATCACGTTGATCAAGGTGGTCTTGCCTGCACCGTTCGGCCCGATCAAGCCGAGGATGATGCCCTCGGGCACCTCCAGGCTGACATTGCGCAGCGCGTGCACGCCCCCAAAGCTTCTGGACAGATTGCGAATCGACATGAGGCTCATCTCGCACCCTCCGTCACGGTCGGGGCAACAGTGGTCGTGGTCGAAGCCGTCCGCCGCTGGCGGGCGCGCCAGCCCTTCTTCAACAGCCCTGCAATGCCCGACGGGGCGAACAGCATGAAGCCCAGCAACAGCAGCCCGTAGGCCAGCAGGCTGTAGCTGCTGGCCACGCGCAAGGTCTCGGGCAGCGTGGTCAGCAAGATGGCTCCCAGGATCGGTCCCCACAGCGTGCCCATGCCGCCGACCACCACCAGCACCACCATCTGGAAGCCGGTGGTCATCACCGCAAAACTCTCAGGTGCCACGAAGTTGGAGATCGCCGCAAACAGGGCACCGGCTGCACCCGCAAAGAAGGCACTGAACGCAAACGCCGTCATCCGTGCTGCGGCAATGCGAATGCCCAGTGCCTGGGCCAGCACCACGTCTTCACGAATGGCCAGGCTGGCCGCACCCAGCGGCGAGCGCACGAACACGCCGGCAGCCAGGTAGGTCACCCACAGCAACAGCAGCGAGATGATCAGGTTGTTGCCCGCCGAATCCAGCATCAGGAAGGGCAGCGGCGGCGGGCTGGGGATGCCGACGAACCCCACCACGCCGCCTGTCCAGTCCTCGGCCACAAAGAACATCTGGTGACCGATCAGACCGATGCCCAAGGTCAGCACCGCGAAGTACAGGCCCTTGGTACGAAACGCCAGCAGCGCCACGATGATGCCCACCACCATGGCGATCAGCCCGCATACCGGCAAGGCCAGCCAGAAGTTCCAGCCGGCCCGTGAGGTCAGCAGCCCACCTGCATAGGCACCGACACCGAACAGCGTGCCGTGCGCCAGCGACAGGTAGCCGGTGTAGCCCAGCAACACGTCGAAGCTCACGGCCAGCACGGCCCAGATTGCGGCCAGCGTGGCCACGTAGCGCACGTAGTCGTTCAGGAACGGCGTGGCCGCGCAGGCCAGCGCCAGCAGGGCAGTGGGAATCAGATAACAGCGAATCCTGGATTGCACGTGTGTCTCCTTCAGCGTTCGAGCACGACGCGGCCGAACAGGCCTTGCGGACGCAGCAACAGGACCAGCACCAGGATGAGGAAGGTCCCCACATCCTGCAGCTGGCTGGAGATATAACCGGCGACCATCACTTCCACGATGCCCAGCAGCAGACCGCCCAGGATCGCGCCCCACAGGTTGCCGATACCGCCCAGCACCAGCACCACAAAGGCCTTCAGCACGGGGTTGATGCCCATGGTCGGGTACACGGGAAAGTTGGCGCTGAGAATCGCGCCGCCCAAACCGCCGAGCAGCGCACCGATGGCAAAGGTGGCCAGTCGCACGTCACGCAGCTCGATGCCCATCAGTTGCGCTGCGCCCTTGTTCTGGGCCACGGCACGAATCGCCAGGCCCAGCCGTGAGCGGTTCAGCACCAGCCACACGCCGCCCCAGGCTGCCAGCGTCAGCGCGATCACGAATATCTGGAAGTACGCGATGCTGAAGCCCGCCATGCGCAGCACGCCGGGAATCGGGGAAGGCGTGGTGCGCGGTTCCGAGCCCCAGATGATGGTGGCCGTCTGCTGCAGGATGATCGACGCGGCGAGGGCCGCGATCATCAATGACAGTGAACTGCTGTGGTCCAGCGGTTGGAACACCACCCGGTCCAGCACAATGCCCAGCGCGATCACGATGACGGTGGCGATCACCACCGCCAGCCAGAAGTTCACGCCTGCGCCGACCAGCGCATAGGTGGAAAACGCGCCCAGCATGTACAGCTCGCCGTGGGCGAAGTTGGGGATCAGCAGCACGCCGAACACCAGCGTCAATCCAAGTGCGATCAATGCGTAGGTGCTGCCCAGCGTCAGGCCGTTGACGAGTTGCTGCGGAAGCATGTCCAGCATGGCGCGTCTCCCTGGCTCAGTTGGGCTTCAGATTGGCCAGCGGCTGCCAGCCGTTGCCCTTCCAGATCTGCACACCACCGGGCAAGGTCACCTGACCGTCGGTGAACAGCAAGCCGCCTTCGCCAGGGGCATACGGATTGATCGCCATCGGCACATCCGTGGTCTTCAGTTGCGTGAAGGCCTTGGCCACGGCTGTGCTTTCCAGCGTGCCGGCTTTTTCGATGGCTGCCTTGAAGATGTAGACCGCGTCGTAAGACAGCGTGGACAGTTCACCGATCTCGGCGTTGAACATTTTCTTCAGCCGGGCTTCCAGTTTCAGTGCCTTCTCGTTGCCCAATGCCACATAGTCCTGAGACGTGGGCGGAATGGCATTCAGCACCCCTTCCATCTCGGCCGACGATATGTTCTTCAGCACGGTGGACGGCGGCGAGACGAACTCCCAGATCACCTGTCCTTGGTACCCCAGATGGCGGGCGGTCTTGGTGATCAGTGCACCTTCGGCTGGGTAGCCGCGCAGCACCAGCGCAGCCGGTTTGAGCGCCGCGATCTTGGTCAGCTGGGCTGCAAAGTCGGTGTCGTTGAGCTTGTGATATTCCTGCGCCACCACCTTGTTGCCCTGGCCTTCCAGCGCATCGACCAGCGGCTTTTGTGAACCCATGAAACCGGCGTGGAAGCGGTCGGTCATGATCGCCACCGTGGGGTAGGCACGCGCCTTGGTCAGCCGGGTCAGCGCATCGTTGTAGGTCTGCACGCTGGCCTGGTTGCGGAAGATGGTCTTGCCATTGGTCAGGCCATCGGCAATCGATCCATCGATCAGCTGGATCACGTCCGGCCGCGATTCGATGATGGGTTTCAAGGCCGGGGCCACGCCACTGGCAATCGGCCCGATGATGAACTTGGCACCTTCACCCAGCAGCTTGCGCAAGGCCGCCACGCCCACCGTCGGGCTTGCCTGATCGTCTGCCGTCTTGATCACGATCTGGTAGCTGGTGTTGCCGACTTTCACGCCGCCAGACGTATTGATTTCGTCGGCCGCTGCCTTGATGGCCTGACTTTCCGGCAGTCCGTAGAAGGCAGCCGGGCCGGTGATCGGGTGGATCTCACCGATCACCAGTTCTGCCGCCTGCGCCGCCACCGAGGCGGCCATCGACGCAGTGGCGGCAGCCAGACCGAACAGCAGGCGTGTCGCGAGCTTGGGTGTCTTGATCATCTTCGTCTCCACTATTTATGTTTTATGGACGAGCGATAGAACAGGCGGATGGGTGTCCGCTGGGGGTGTCTCCCCCGGGCGTGCATGGACGTGACGGATGCGTCAGGCCTGGCCAGGCGGTTGCGCCAGACTTTTTCTCAGTACGTGCTTCTGGATCTTGCCTGCCGGGGTCTTGGGCAGGTCGTCGACGAACACCACTTGGCGGGGGCTCTTGAAACTGGCGATCTGCTGGCGCGTGAAGGCGATCAGTTCCGCCTCGTCCAGCGTGGTGCCGGGTTCGCGCACCACCACCGCCACCACGCGTTCGCCGTAGTCGTTGTCGGGCATGCCCACCACAGCGCATTCACTGACGGCGTCGTGGGTGACCAGCACCTGTTCCACTTCCTTGGCGAACACGTTTTCGCCACCGGTGCGGATCATGTCCTTCATGCGGTCGACCAGGTACAAATAGCCTTCTGCATCCATGCGGCCCACGTCACCGGTGTGCAGCCAGTCGCCGCGCAGCGCGTCTTCCGTGGCCTCGGGGCGGTTCAGGTAACCCGTCATCAGGCCGTAGCTGCGAATACAGATTTCGCCCATCTCGCCCTGCGGCACTTCCTTGCCGTTTTCATCGAGCAAGGCCACCTGTGCACCCGGCACCGGCGTGCCGATGGAATGCGGGCGCGCGTGTGATTCTTCCGGCCGCAGGATGGTGATGTACGGGCCACCTTCGGTCAGGCCGTAGGCGTTGGCAATGTTCAGCTGCGTGGCACCGCGTTCGCGGAAGGCTTGCGCCACTTCCACGATCAGGTTCGATGGGTCGTAGCTGGCATAGGCAATCAGGCGCATCGACGACAGATCGGACTTGCCCCAGGCGTTTGATTCCACCATTTTGCGCAGCACCACCGGCACGCCGAACATGCCGTTGCAGCGATGGTCGTGAATCGCGCGCACGGCGGTTTCCGCCTCGAAGCGTTCGGTCACCACGACCGACCCTTGCTGCATGAAATACAGCTTGATGTAGTCCCAGGCACCGGTGTGAAACAAGGGCATGTAGCAGAAGAAACGTTCCTTGCTGCGGATGCCGAAGGCACCGATGGCCGACAGCGCATCGAGGATGCTGCGCTGGTGCGAAATGATCGCGCCCTTGGGACGGCCGGTTGTACCGCTGGTGTACAGGATCAGGTGCGGGTCAGTGGCCGACACCGGGCGGGAAATCGGTGCACTGCTTTGCCGGCGATATAACTCGTCCCAGGCGATCTGTCCGTCAGTGGCCAGGCCGCGCTTGATGATCTTGGGTGGTTCCAGCATGTCCACCATGGCGTCTGCTGCCAAGGGGTCGAACTCGTCGCTGGTCATCAGCAGCTTGGGCTGACAGTTGCCCAGAATGTAGGCAACTTCCGAGGCCCGCAGCATGATGTTGATCGGCACCAGAATCGCGCCCATGCCGGCCAGCGCGTAGTGCAGCAGGATGTAGTCGTCTGAGTTGCGGTCCAGCGCCGCCACGCGGCTGCCACGCACCACACCAAGTGCCGACAGGCCGCGCTGCAACAGCGCCACATCGTCGGCAAACTCTGTCCAGGTGCGCTGCCGGTTCTTGAAGATCAGCGCCACCTTGTCGCCGACCCAGCGGCGGTTCGAGTCGACGATGTCCGACATCAGGAAGGGGAAGCCCACGGGGCTGTCAGGCTGCACTGAAACCTCCGTCAACGGCGAGCACCACACCGGTGGTGAAACTGGACCAGTCCGACGACAGGAAGAGCGCAGTGCGGGCAATGTCTTCAGGGCGACCCAGGCGGCCGATCGGCAGCACCTGGGGCTTGGAGTATTCCAGCGTGGCCGCCGTCATTGGCGTTTCAATCACACCCGGGCAGATGCAGTTCACCCGAATGCCGCGCGGTGCACATTCCACCGCCAAGCCGCGTGAAAATGAGGCCACGCCACCCTTGCTGGCGGTGTAGGCACTGAGCTTGTCCCATCCGGCAATGGCTACTACCGAGGCCAGGTTGACGATGCTGCAACCGCCTTTCTTGTCCATCAGCTTGACCGCCTCGCGGCAGACGTTGAAGGTGCCGGTCAGGTTGACCGCAATGATCAGGTTCCAGGTGTCATCCGAGACGCGGCCAATCGGCCCATCGTCACGCGGCCGCCAGATGCCCGCGCAGTTCACCACCGCGTTGATGCCGCCGATGGATTCGCTGGCTTGAACCACGCCCGTTGCCACCGCTGCCGAATCTGCCACGTTGAAGACGGTGGTGCTGTGGCGGTCCGGGTCGGGCAAGCTGAGCCGCAAGGCTTCGCAGGCATCGTGGTCAAGGTCGTTGAGCGCCACGCGGGCACCGGACGCGGCAAACACGCGGGCCATTTCGGCACCGATGCCGCTTGCCGCGCCAGTAATGAGCGCACGCATGCCTTCCGTCTGGAACGAGGTCATCCTTTGAATCTCCTGGATATCCGGGCCGTTCGCCTTGATGGCTTGTTATCGGTCGGGCCGGATCATTGCGGTTGTCGACTACATCAGAATCTTCTCCGCCCGAAGGGTGGGGTCGTCAGGGTGGGGTTCGTCATTGAGCGGCCTTGCCGCCAGTCAGGCCATGCAGCGCCAGCGACGCGATCTGATCGGCGATCTGCTGCGGGCTGCGGTCCACGTAATCGGCCCAGCGGTGAACGGTGGACAGCACGCCCAGCACCGCGTACGTCGCCACTTTCGGGTCGCTGGTGGTGAAGCTGCCGTCGGCCAGTCCAGCGTCAACAATGTTCTGCACCATGGCTTCGAAGTTGCGTTCGATCTGCGCCAGGCTCGTGCGCGCGGCATCATCGAGCTGATGACGCTCGCGCCAGAAAATGCTCAGGAAACGGCGGTTGCCGATGTTGTAGGCAACCTGCCTTTCGATCAGCTGGTACAGCCGGTCGGCAGCGGGTGCATCGGACGCCGACATGGCCGCCACCTGCTGGAAGAAATCCTTGGTGATGTCTTCGTACAAGGTTTCCAGCAGGTGGGACTTGTTGCGGAAGTAGTAGTACAGCGTGGGCTTGGTGACACCGCATGCCTCGGCGATTTCATTCATCGAGGTGCGGTGGAATCCGTTGCGCTCGAAGAGCGTCATGGCGTGTTCGAAGATCTCGCGCGCGGCGACGGCGCTGCGTTCGGGTGCGCTGTCGATAACAGGCGTTTTTGCGTCTGAAACAAGTGCTGCTGATGAAGTAGCCTTGAACACATGAATCCCCTGAAACCGTTGATATGACTCTATACCTACCGGTAAGTAATGATCAACTCAGGGTTTTCCATCTGCGTGATTCAAGAGTTGGCTTAAGATGCTGAATCATCCTTGTTGCTTGAGTACGCCATGTCCGACGATCTGCAAACCATGTCCCTGAGCGACTCCCGCAAGAACATGCTCTACCTGCTGTGGGGGCTTTACCTGGGCAGCTTGGTGACCGGCGGTGTCACACTGATCATCGGCATTGCCCTGGCCTACATCAAACGCGACGACGCGGGCACTGGCGTCGAGCGTTCGCACTACACGTCGGCGATCCGCGTGTTCTGGTGGAGCGTCCTGTGGTGCGTGGTCGGCATGGTGCTGGTGTGGATTCTGATCGGGTGGTTCGTGTGGGCGATTGCCACCATTTGGTTCATCTACCGATGCGTGCTGGGCCTGGTGCGCGCCGGCGAGTCGCGCGCGGTCTGAGGTTCGCAAACCGCACGTGAAAAAGGGGTCGTGGCATGTGCCACGACCCCTAATTTTTTTCTTGCTGAATGTGTGTGCGGACTGATCGCCAGTACTGGTCAGACGATGATGTTCAACCAGCTGCTACGACCCGCACTGACTTCACTTCAACTCGATCCGCACCACGCTATCCAGCGCGCCTTGCTTGAACGCCGGGTGCTTGCTGCCCGCCGCCTTCACCGTGGCATACAGCACCTGACCATCCGGGCTCAGGGCCAGGCTGTTCGGGTGCACCGGCAGGTCCAGGCTGCGCTTTACCGCATAGCTCTTGGCATCGATCACCGTCAGCTTGCCCGTGCCCTGCGGCTGCTCGCGCGTCACGCCGCGCGAGGTGGCGTAGACCTCGTCACGCACCGGGTTGTAGACGATGTCGAGCGCGCCCAGACCGATCGGTACGCGCTTGACCAGCTTGCGTGTCACCAGGTCGAACACCGCAACCTCACCCGCTTCGGCATCGCTGGCGAACAGGCGCTGGCCTTGCGAATCGATGGCCAGGTTGATGAAGTAATGCTTGGCTCCGTCACCCGCATCGATGCGGTCCATGACCTGACCGAATTCAGGGTCGATCACGACGATCTGGTTGGTGCCACCGTGACCCACATACAGGCGCTTGTAGCGCGTGTCGTAGGCTGCGCCGGTAGACCACATGCCCACGTTTTCCAGCGTGTGGCGAATCTGGCCGCTGAGTGCGTCCACGATCCAGACCTTGCCTTCTCGTTCCGGGCTGGTAACGAAGATGCGGTTGTCGACCTGATCGACAATCACCTTGCGCGTGTGCGGTGTTTCACCCTTTTCATTCTTGGCGGCGAGTTGCGACACGCCCAGCACCTTGCCGCTACCTGCATCGACGGCGGTCAGCGAGCCATCGAGCGTGTTGCCGACGAAGACCATGTTGGTCTTGCTGTTGATGCCCAATGCGAATGCACGGCGACCCAGCGGAATTTCCTGCTTGACCGCCAGCGAGGTCGGATCGAGGCGATACAGAATACCGCCCTGGTTGCTGTCCTTGCCCATGACCGGTGTGGACGCCACGAACAGCGACGCCGATGCTGCGTCATAGGCCACTTCATACAGGCCTGGTCCGATATCCTGGCGCTGCGGTGCAAAGACGGCAGGCGCGGGTGCGACAACAGCGGGTGCAGGGGCAGGCGTAGTATCACGCGTCACCCGGGGCATATTGGCCTGGGGGGCGGCGCAGCCCCAAAGGGCAAGACTCACGCTGATGGCGAGGATGGTTTTCGGTAGCTGCACGGTCATGCTCGGCGGGTTCCTTGTACGAGTGCGGGTGGAAGGACGCGCGATCAGCCATATTGTTGCGTTCGACTTGTCGCCGCGCGTACGTAGCAGACGTTAACATCCTTGGGCGATGGAATTATTGAGGAATGGTGACGGGGCAGGTGCCAATGCTTCGGATTTCAAAATGATTTCCGAATAAGGGCCTACGCAATTTTTCAGATGTCGGCGTTACAGGGGCATATGAAAGCGGGTCAGAAAGCGCATCACCATGTCATTCCCAGACCCGTCATGAAGCGACGTTCATTGACGGTCTGACGCCCACCGCTGACTTGTGCGCGGCCATAACTCAGGGTCAGTGCGGCCCAGTCGGTCAGCTTGTAGCGAAGCCCGGTTTCCAGGTCCAGCGTGAAGTCTGCCGTGTTGCTCAGCGGCCGGCTGAATTCGCCCTTCACGAAGGCTTCCATGCGTTGGTTGTAAAGCACCCGTCGATAATCCCAGCGCACGCCAGCGGCATAGAAATTGTCCCGGGTGCTGTCTTGATATTTGTAGTAGACGCGGCCAACCAGACCCGTCAGCGAGAATGCGCCAAGTTCATCATCCCAGAACTGATAACCGGGACCGGTGCCCAAGGCGAACTGACGCGATACGTCTTCCACCTGATCGCGTTTGTAGAAGGTGCGGGCTTCCCAGAACAGCTTGTCGCTCAGGAAGTAATCCAGCGAATAACGGCCACCATAATTGTCGGTATTGATGTCATCGTCTTCGGTGTCGCGGTTGTAGTGCGCACCCAGAATATGTCGCCAATCGCCGTGGCTGGCTTCGCCATTGAAGATCGCGCTGTAGTTGCGCGTATCGGTCGATGCCTTCTTGGAATTCAAGCCCAGCGCCACATTGCCTTTCCAGACCAGATCGGGAATACGCGTGCGCGGTTTCATGAACGTGTCCAGGTCGGATAGCGGGGTGACCTGCTGGGTGTTGTCGGCCACCACGGCAACCTTGCCGGGTTCGGATGCACGCAGTTCCACTTGCTTGTCTGCTTCTTTCAACCCGCCCGGGATCAAGACTGCAGTCTTGCTTTCCAGGGTGCGGATAGCGGTTTTGTCGACTGAGATCACGCCGCCGTATGGCGTCTCGATCAACAGCTTGCCACCGTCCATGGACTTGATGGTGCCCGTCAGGCGGTCGCCATTTTCCATCCAGACGGTGTCTGCAAATGCATGCGCGGCAGGTATCAGCGACAGGCAGGTCGACGCAAGGAAAATGAAAGCAAACGACCCTGTGTGAGATGCGCATGCCAATGGCAGCCGCAGCCGGTCGAGACGCGGCGAACAGCGAGATAGTGAGATGGTTCGCCGCGTCAAATCTTGTCCGCCATCACCGTCTGCGCTACCGCTTGCCCCACTTCCCGCAGCAGATTTTCTGCGGGCTTGTTCTCGTCCACCCCTTCCACGCAGGCAGCCACAACGATGGCTGCGCTCTCGCGCGGGTTGATTACGCCCACGTGGCAGGCGCGCTCGAACTGCGTGCCGGTCTTGTGAATGAAACTGGTCTTGCGCGGCAGGCCGCCTGCCAGGCGATATTCGCCGGGTTCGTTGATCTTCATGTACTCAAACAGCATGTCGCGCTTGGCATCCGGCAGCAGCTTGCCTTGCACCAGTTTTTCCAGCATTGCGCCATAACCTTCCATGGTCGCGGTGTTCAGGCCGCGCTGGTAATAGCGGGCGTAGGCGTCGCGCATGGTGTCGACTTGCAGGTCAGCGGCCTTCAGTTCGGCGCTGCGGGTGAATGCCTGCACGCGCGCGGGGCCCATGTCGGCCCCAGCGATTTCCACCAGATTGCGGTTCGACAGGTCGCGTGCACTGGGGTGGAGTTCGCTGTAGACGTCGTAGCGGATCTGCGTATAACTCGTCAGTTCTCCGACCTCGCGGCGGCCCATGTAGTCGCGTGCACCGGCGTTCAGCGTGTCCTGGCCGATGGCGCGCACCAAGATGTTTGCAGCGGTGTTATCGCTGCGCATCAGCATGGCGTCCAGCAGTGTTTCCACGCTGTATCGCTTGCCGCTTGCCTGCCACACCAGTTCACCCGACCCATCCACCTTGTCGGTGTCGGCCAGCGCGAATTGCTGATCCATCGACAGCTTGCCGCGCTCGACCTGCTGCAGCACGGCAACCGCAATCGGCACCTTGGCGGTAGAGGCCAGGTACCACGGGCGATCACCCGCATACGACATCTCTTTTCCGTCATCCAGGCGCTTCACGTAGACCCCTACCGAGCCGGGCGAGCGCTGATCGATCTGCTCGATTTTCTTCACCAGTTCTGCTGGCCAATCGGCAGCGCTTGCCGGTGCCAGCACAAGCAGGCTAATTGCTGCCGCGCAGGCGAGGGTGGACAGGGCGGGAATCATGGCTTGCCTCACTCAGAGAAAAATCCGGATTGCCGGATGACAGTGCCAACTTCTTTCAGGGCTTGTTCGGATCGGGTCAGCGATGCGTCACCGCTGACACAGGCCACGATCACCGCCTGACGCGGCACGGTGGCAGACGGGATGTCGACAATGCCGGCATCGCAGAAGCGCGCGCGCTGGGTGCCGGTCTTGTGCGCAAAGAGCGTGGCGGGCGGGAAGCCGGCTTTCAGGCGACGATCGCCGGTTTTTACGCGTCGCATGGTTTTCAGCAGATAGTCCGTGCTGGCCGGCGTCAGCACCCGACCTTGCGCAAGCTGGGCCAGCAACGCGCCATAAGCATCGAGCGGCCCGGAATTCACCCGGGTGGCGTAATAGGCGGCGTAGGCGTCTTCCAAGGTCGCCTCGGGCATGTTTGCCGTGGGCGTGCCGACAATCCCCTGCAAGGCGCGGACCCGGTCGGCATCCGACGGCTGACGGCGGATCTTCACGAAGTCCATGCCGGCCAATCGGTTGGCACCGGGCACCAGATGGCTGTAAATCTCGCGGCGCACATCGGCCAAGGTCGTGATTGGCCGCATGCCGCCGGGAATCACGGTCTGCACCAGGGCGTTCACGGCATCCAGCCCCACCAGTTCGATCAGCATGTCGCTGGCGGTGTTGTCGCTGTAGATGATCATCTGTTCGATCAGATGTCGTACCGACAGTGCGGTGCCGGGTGCCATGCTGTTGGTGTTGCCCGCACCGTCCACGTAATCGGCCGCGCGCAGCGTCATGCGGGTATCGAGCGAAATCTCACCCCGGTCTACCGCCTGCATCACGGCCAGTGCCACCGGCACCTTGACCATCGAGGCCAGGTACCAGCTTTCGTGCGCCCGATGCGCGACCGCAATCCCGGTGGTGAGGTCGTGCACGTAGACGCCGACATCGGCATGCACGCGCTCGTCCAGCATCTCCAGGCTGGCTTGCAGACGGGTGGGCCAGGTGGGCGTGGCGGCGAAGCTGGGCATGGCAGCGCCTGCACCCAGCAAGGCCGCAATGAAGGCGCGCCGACCCAGGCGGATGATCGGACGGTGGCGTGCGGGATGGCGTGAATTCGACAGCGTGAGGTCCTCCTGGTCAGGGTGAAATCGATGCGGGTTCGCGTGCCTACGTGGCACTGGCTGGCAAGAGATAGCCGCGTGACGGCTGTTTTCATGAGCCGCTCACACTGCCAATCCGGCACCCGCCCGTGCTTGAGTGTTCAGCGATCGTTCAGCAAGCACCGTTCCTCGCATCCGGTTTGCATGGCACGTATCGGCCCACCGCCAGGATTCACATTCCTGTGTCCATGCGTGAACTTCCTTGTTCCAGCGCCAAAATGGCCTTTTTCAACCTTTATCATGTCGACTCAAGGGAGCGAGCGCATGAGCAGCATCAAGATCGAGGGAACACTCGCCGGCAAGATCGGCTTTGCATCTCACCAGAACGCGGTGCCGGTGCTGCGTGAATTGCAGGTCGTTAACGACAGCCAGACCGATTACCGCGATTTGGTGCTGGAACTCGTCGCCAGTCCGCCCTTCCTTGCTCCAAAATCCTGGCGCTTCGACCACCTGCCGAAGGGTGCGTCAGTGCACGTCCACGACCGCGACGTGAAGTTCGATGCGACCTATCTGTCCGGCTTGGGCGAAAGCCTGACCGGCGAGATCACGCTGCGGCTGGTGCGTGGGGGTAAGACGGATGCGAGTGAGACAACCGCGGCTGAAGTCCTTGCCACGCGCACCTATCCCGTCGAAGTTCTGGCACAAAATGAATGGGGCGGTGTCAATTCCATGCCCGAACTGCTCGCGGCGTTTGCCATGCCCAACGATCCTGCGGTCGATCGGGTGCTGAAGGCGGCGTCCAATGTGCTGCGCCGCGCGGGCAAGAACGATTCGATCGATGGCTACAACGGCCAGTCGCGCACCCGAACCTGGGAAATCGCGTCTGCGCTGTGGTCGGCGGTATGCGGATTCAAGCTCAGCTACGCCTTGCCGCCCGCCAGCTTCGAGACCGAAGGCCAGAAGATCCGCACGCCCGGCACCATTCTGGAAGGCGGTGTGGCTACCTGCCTGGATACCGCATTGCTGTTTGCGGCGGCGCTTGAACAAGCCGGCCTGAACGCGCTGATCGTGATCACCAAAGGGCACGCGTTTGCCGGCGTGTGGTTGCAGCCGCAGGAGTTCTCGCAGCTGATCACCGACGAGGTGTCGGTGGTGCGCAAGCGCCTGGACTTGAAAGAACTGCTGGTGTTCGAGACCACGCTGGCGACCCGTGCGCCGGCTCCCAGCTTCAGCGAAGCCGTGGCCGATGCGCAGCGTCAGATCAACGACGACGACTTCATGCTGGCGCTGGATATCCACCGCGCGCGCATGCAGCGCATCCGGCCCCTGGCGCTGGCCAGCACGCTGCCAGCAGGCACCGGCGAAGAGGCAGTCAGTGCCGCCGAGGCGCTGGAAGAAGCGCCCATTCTGCCGGGCTTCGACGTCGATACTGCGCCCGTGGCCGATACCCCGGCCGGCAAGCTGACCTTGTGGCAGCGCAAGCTGCTGGACCTGACCACACGCAACCGCCTGCTGCATCTGCCCGAAGGGGCCAAGGCGATCCGCCTGGTCTGCCCGGAACCCGCTGCGCTGGAAGACCGGCTGGCCGATGGCAAGCGTATTCGCATTGTGGCCATGCCCGATCTGGAGGCAGGCGGCCGCGATGCGGCTTTGTACGAACAGCAGAACCGCGAAAACCTGCGCGATGCCTATGCGCTGACGGCCATCGGTCGTGGCGAAGTGGTGTCCACGTTGGAGAAGACCAAGCTGGAAGCGGCGCTGGTCGATATGTACCGCAAGTCGCGCAGCGATCTGGACGAGGGCGGGGCCAACACCTTGTTCCTGGCGATGGGTTTCCTGCAATGGAAAAAGACCCCGGACGACCCGAAGTCGTACTCGGCACCGTTGATCCTGCTGCCCGTCAAACTGGAGCGCAAGAGCGCGCTGTCGGGCGTGACGCTTAGCCTGCTGGAAGACGAGCCGCGTTTCAACCTGACCTTGCTGGAACTGCTGCGCCATGATTTCGAACTGGTGATTCCGGGGCTTGATGGCGAGCTGCCCACCGACGGAAATGGCATCGACATCGAGGGCATCTGGAACACCGTGCGCCGGGCCGTGCGCGATGTGCCCGGTTTCGAGGTGACCAGTGAACTGGTGCTGGGGACGTTCTCGTTCGCCAAGTACCTGATGTGGAAGGACTTGGCCGACCGCTCGGCGCAGCTGCTGCAAAGCCCGCTGGTTCGACACCTGCTGGGCCGCAGCGATGCGGGTGGCGAAGGGTTTGTGTCCACTGGAGAATTCCCCCGCCCGGAAGAGTTGGACACCAAGATCGACGTGGCGAATCTGTTCACGCCGCTGCCTGCCGATTCGTCTCAGCTGGCGGCCGTGGTGGCATCGGCCAACGGGTGTGACTTCGTGCTGGATGGCCCACCGGGCACTGGCAAGTCGCAGACCATTGCCAACATGATTGCGCACAATCTGGCGATGGGGCGGCGCGTGCTGTTCGTTGCCGAAAAGATGGCCGCGCTGGACGTGGTGAACCGTCGTCTGGAAGAGAAGGGCTTGGGGGAATTCTGTCTGGAACTGCATTCCAGCAAGACCTCCAAAGTGGAAGTGCTGAAGCAGCTGGAACGCGCCTGGGACACCCGCGATACCTTGACTGCGGAGCAGTGGGCAGCGGAAGCGGCCGAAGTGCAACGCCTGCGCGACAAGCTGAATGGGGTGGTGGGTACTTTGCACAAGCGCTGGCCCAACGGGCTGTCTGCCTACCAGGCGATTGGCCGGGTGGTGCGCGATGCCAACGAATCTACACCGCGACTGAGCTGGCCCGATGGCACCCAGCACGACGCCGCTGCACTGGCGCAGCTGCGTGACGTTGCCCGTCGCCTGGACCTGAACCGCGTGGCCGCGCAGAACCTGTCGGCCACCTTCGGGCTGGTCACACGCAGCGATTGGTCCAACGGTTGGCAAGCGTCGCTGGTTACCGCTGCGCACGACGTGCCGCCCGCCATCGACGCGCTGGAAGCCGCGCGTGAACAGGTGCTGTCGGCCACGCGTCTGCCGCTGCCGGCGGCCAGTGTCGAACAGTTGCTGGTGCTGGGCAACCTGCTGCTGGATGCACACGGCGTCGATCTGTCCTTCGCCTTTGCGCCCGACATGAAAGCCAAGGTAGCGGCTGCGCGCCGGGCAATGGAATTGCTGGCGACCTACCAACGCACCGAGCAAGGTCTGTCGGTGCGTTATGCGCCAGAGACCAGCCGTCGACTGCCCATCGAACAGTTCGAACAGGACTGGACGGCCGCCAGCGGCAAGTTCTGGTTCTTTGCGACCCTTGCCAAGAAAAAGGTCGCGCAGGCACTGGCCGCGCAAGGCGGCACCGCTGGTGTGCCCGACCCCACCAGCGACCTGCCGAAGCTGAAGCAACTGCGTGCCTTGCTGGTGGAACTGGACAGCTTGAATGCGTCCTTGACCGGCATGCCCGGCTGGTCAGGCCTAGCAAGCGACACCGCGCGCATGGCGTCGGTGCTGGACCTAGCAGAACGTCTGCGCCCGTCCCTGAGCGCGCTGGCCAGTTCACCCGAGCACCTGGTTGAACTGCGCCGAGCCACCGCGCGTCTGGTGGTCGAGGCCAACGATTTGCTGGGCCCCGACGGCAAACTGGCGATCGGCTTGCAGCGGCTGAAAACCGCGCAGGACACCTACGCGGCAATGGCTACGCGTTTCATGGAACTCGCCACGGGCGACACCATGCTGCCCGACGACGTGCAGGCATTGCGTGCCGCCGCCTTGGCGGTAACCTCGCAGGCCACGCAACTGAAGGCCTGGTGCGATTGGCGTCGTGTGCGTGCCGACGCGCTGGCGCTGGGCCTGAGCCCCTTGGTGGATGCATTGATCGGACAGTCGCTTGCAGACGGCAGCGCAGCCGATGCCTTCGAGACCGCCTACGCGCGCTGGTTCGCCTCGGAAGTGATCGATTCGGAACCGCTGCTGCGCAACTTCGTGCCGGCCGAACACATGAGCGACATCGAATCGTACCGGCAGCTGGACGACCGCCTGTCTGGCCTGTCGGTGCGTTACATCCGCGCCAAGCTGTGTGGCCTGATCCCGTCCAAGAACGAGATCGGCAAGCAAGGCGGCTTCGGCATCTTGAAGCACGAATTGCAGAAGTCGCGCCGTCATAAACCGCTGCGCCAACTGGCCGCAGAAATGGGCGATGCAATGAGCAAGCTTGCGCCGTGCATGCTGATGAGCCCGCTGTCGATTGCGCAATATCTGCCGCCCGATCAGGCCCTGTTCGACCTGGTGATCTTCGACGAGGCCTCGCAGATTTCGCCGTGGGATGCCATCGGTTCGATTGCGCGCGGCAAGCAGGTGGTGATCGCCGGCGACCCGCGCCAGATGCCGCCGACCAGCTTCTTTGCACGCGGCCCGAACGCCAGCGAAGATGATGTCGAAGAAGACATGGAGAGCATTCTTGATGAATGCCTGGGCGCGGGCGTACCCAGCCACAGCCTGAGCTGGCACTACCGCAGCCGCCACGAAAGCCTGATCGCGTTTTCCAATCATCGTTATTACGACGGCAAGCTCATTACCTTCCCGGCCTCGGAAACCCGTGCCAGCGCTGTCGAATGGCGACGTGTGCAGGGCGTGTATGCGAAGGGCAGGGGACGCTACAACCAGCTCGAAGCCGAGGCCATGGTGGCAGAAACCGTGCGCCGCCTGCTCGACCCGGCCTTCACCGGTGCGGGCCGCTCGATCGGCATCATCACGTTGAACACCGATCAGCAGAAACTCGTCACCGATCTGCTGGATCGTGCGCGCCAGCAATACCCCGAGATCGAACCCTACTTCCAGGAAGACCAGCGCGAACCGGTGGTGGTGAAAAACCTGGAAACCGTGCAGGGTGACGAGCGTGATCTGATCATGCTGGGCATCGGCTACGGCCCCACGGAAGCCGGTTCAGGCAGCATGTCGATGAACTTCGGCCCGCTGAACAAGGAAGGCGGCTGGCGTCGCCTGAACGTGGCCGTGACCCGCGCACGCCGCGAAATGCTGGTGTTCTCGTCTTTCGATCCGTCGATGGTGGATTTGAACCGTACCGGCGCACGGGCCGTGCGCGACCTGAAGCACTTCATCGAGTTTGCGCAGCGTGGGCCGCGTGCCTTGGCGGAAGCGGTGCAAGGCTCGGTGGGCGGTTACGATTCGCCGTTTGAAGAAGCCGTGGCCAACGGCCTGCGTGACAAGGGCTGGCAAGTGGTGCCGCAGATCGGCGTCTCACGCTTCCGCATCGACCTGGGCATCGTGCACCCGGACCGTCCGGGCGACTATCTGGTTGGCATCGAATGCGACGGCGCGGCCTATCACAGCGCCGCCACCGCACGTGACCGCGACAAGGTCCGCAGCGGCGTGCTGCAAGGCCTGGGGTGGAAGCTGCTGCGCCTGTGGTCCACCGACTGGTGGGTGGACAAGGCGGGTGCCTTGAACCGCCTGCATGCCGACATCGAGGCTCTGCTGGTCATCTCCCGTGCCGAAGCCGCCGTGCCGCCACCGGCCGTGGTGGCAACGCCCGTGCTGGACTTTGCGGGGGTGACGGGGCAGGTGACGACTGACGAGGACGAGGTAGAAGCCGAGGTGGACACTGACGCTGACGCCCTGACAACTCCCGATGCCGTCGTGCAGCCATCGGCCACGGACGACAGTAAACGCTGACTCCTTGCAAGATCGGACAAGGCGCGACAGCACGCGCCGCGTCCGATCATCAACAATCCAGAACCGGCGTGCGAACCCTGCGCTTGAGCTGACCATTCAAGGACTACTATCAGACGGTCTGCCGACACTCGCATCGGCAGACGTCACGCTCGCTGCATTCCCGCACGGGCACCTACCGGGAGCATCCATGTCCGAGATTCCAGGCGTTGCCATTTTTGTCGCCAAACCTGGCGAAGAAGCCAAGCTTGAAGTGTTGCTGCGCGGCCTGGTCGAACCGACCCGGCAAGAGCCCGGTTGCCTGCAATACGACTTGCATGTGGATATCAAGGAACCGCGCCGCTTTGTGTTCATCGAACGGTGGGAAAGCCAGGAAGCGCTGGCAGGGCACGGGAAAACGGCGCACATCGCCTACTTCCGCGAGCACGGCCCGGCGCTGATCGAGCACAAGGAAGTGGATTTCCTGCGCAAAATCTGAACAATGGACAAGCACTGACAATCCACCCGCTGCTTACGGTTGATTCATGAATTTGTAAGCGGCACGGAACCTCTGGATGGCGGGCGTTACTGACCGAGTTGCCTCTACGCAACTGGATACGCCCATGGCCACCCCCACCCCTGAGCAAGCCGCTATTTCCGGGCTGTATGTCGCCCTGTTCAACCGTGCGCCCGACGCGGATGGGTTCGCCTTCTGGTTGAGTGCGCTGGAAAACGGCGCATCGCTGAGCGCCGTGGCGCAGTCCATGATGGGTGCACCCGAAACCGTCGCGTTGTATCCGGCGGGGCAGACCAACGCGCAGTTCGTTACAAGTTACTACACCAGCGTATTCGGTCGCGCACCGGACCCCGAAGGCCTGGCGTTCTGGTCAGCTGCACTGGCCGCCCAGGGTGGGGCAGACAATGTAGCGGCACGCGCGTCCCTGACCATGCAGATCGGCGCAATCGCGTCGACCCCGCTTACCAGCAAACCCGATGGCATGAGCGACGCGGCCTACGCACAGACGGTGGCCGACCGGGGACGTTTCATCAACAAGACCGAGTTCGGGGTGGTTTTCGCCGCCGAGTTGAAGAGCAATGACCTGGCATTGGCGAAGTCGTCCGCTGCGCTGGTGACGGCCGACCCAGCATCGCTGACCGTGGCGAACAGTGCCGCCAGCGGTACGCCCGTACCAGCGCCGAATCCCGGCGTTGCCGAACCAGCACCGGAACCGGTGCTGGTCATTACCGCTGCCGATCTCCCCGTCGACATCACCGGCAAGTTTGCCGCTTATGCCTACCGCAGTGCGGCGGTCGATGCCACCGGCATGAACGCGGCGCAACTGAGCGCGGTCGCGGCGGCATCCGGCAAGATCGCGGCCAATGGCATTACCGGCAGCTTTTCGCTGAGCAACACGCAGACCGCCCAGGAAATCGCTGCCTTGCTGGGCACGAAGACCGCTATTGCCGCCACCGTGAGCGGGCATGTTCGGTGAGCAAGTGGCGGCGCTGGGAGCGGGAGCCAGTCGCATCGACACCTTGAGCAACCTGCCGATAGTCGACATGCTTGAATACAACGTATCCAATGCCTTGCTGTTCACGCCCGAGATTCTTGCCGGGCTGTTCTCGGTGGCGGCACCGGCCAGTGTGCGGCTGTCCAACGGCATGTACGCGGCTGGTGCGCAGGTGAATGTGGTGGCCGCAAACCTGGACAAACTCTCCAGCGCGCTCGGGGGGCTTCGCGGCCTCAATATTGATCGCGACGTTTCCGTCGAGAGTATTGCGTTGCTGACGACCGCGCGTGCCGAGCAGGGCTTGGTGCACGCGATCTACGTGGTGCCCGACGGCATGAGCGCGGCACAGATCGAGGCTGTGAGCCAGGGCATGGCCGGTACCACGCGGCCAGGGGTCAGTTCCCTCTGGATCAGCAGTACGACCAGCGCCGATATCATCGCGGCTGTGCTGTCAGCGCCGGGTATCGGCCGAGTGAATGTCACGGTGGCGACATTTGGCATGACCGATAACGCCCAGCTCGCGGCCATCGGTCTGCACGGCGCCAGTGTCGATTCCTTTAACACCCCACCGCCGCTGGTGCTGGGCGACGCTGCGATCACCGATGCGGCGGCAGAGGGCTTGCTGGTGCTGGTTGATCGAATGGCACGCGGCAATTACACCCAATTCAGTACCGTACAAGTGGACGCGACCAACGCATCGCCTGCAGAGCTGGCATTGTTGGTGACCTATGCCCAGGCCGTGCAGCAGATCACCGGTACGCTCGTTCTCGATGCCACCGTGACCGACAGCCAACTGGCCGCCTTGCTGAACAAGGCCGCCATCGCTGCCGATGTGCAGCTTGATGTTGGCGGCATGAGCGTTGCGCAGTTGACCGCTGTGAAAGCCGGCTTGGCCAAGGTCGATACGATTGCCCCGATCAATGTCACAGGCATGAGCACGGCGCAACTGACTGCGCTTGCCGACCTTGCCCCAACATTGGGCACGGTCAGCGGCTTGTCTTTGAGCTTCCCGTCCGGCCTTGATGTCGCCGTACTGAGCACGCTGCTGTCTAAAACCGCCACCGGCAGCGTCTCTGTAGTCGGAACGGGGGCCAGCGCAGCCGAACTTGGCGCACTGGCCGTCAATCTCGACAAAATCGCCGCCACGGGTTTGACCGGCACGCTGCTGCTGACCAAGGATCTGAGCGCGAGTGCCATCACTGCCTTGCTCGGCGCATCGGCCACCGCGATGGCGACGATCAATGTCGATGCCACCGGCATGAGTGTCGCGCAACTGGAGGCCGTGTCCGACGGGGCGGCACGCGTCAATAGCCTGACGAATCAGCCTGACATCGTGCTCGCCGATGGCACCCTGACCGACACGACGCTTGTCAGCCTGCTGGCCATGGGCACCGAAGGCAGTCTGCGCGTGAACGCCCAGGGTGCCACCGCCAGCCAGCTGGCCATCGTGGCGAACGCAGCGTCGAAGCTCGTCACCGACGGGATCACCGGTACCTTCACGCTGGGCGCGTCATTGAGCGCCGGGCAACTCACTGTCTTGCTGGGCGACAAAACGTCCGCCGCGGCCACCGTCCAGGCGGATGGCACCGGCATGACCAGCGCACAACTGGCGGCCTTGTATGGTGACCGAGTCAAGCTGACTTCCCTGGCAAACATCCCGACCCTGATGCTGGGCGATACGGAGATGAGCGAGACGCTGATCGCCTGGCTCGTGTCGCTTGCACCCGCAGACAGCTTGCGCGCCGACACCACCGGTGCATCGATCGACAAGATTCATGTGCTGGCGGGGGACCACGGGGAAAAGATTCAGGGCGATGGCCTGACGGGAACGCTGAACCTCACGGCGGCGCTCAAGTACGAGCTGTTCTTCCCCTTCTTCGTGTCCAAGGTGGCCGAGGCTGCGAACGTGCAGGTCGACGCAACCGGCATGAGCATGGAGCAGCTCATCTACATCAGTCTGAATCGGGCCAAGATCGACGGCGTCGTCGGGGTGGACGTGTCGATGGCGAGTTTCCAATCGGACCTCAACTTCTACCGCTACCTTGCTCCGCTGGTGGCAGCATCGAACGACGGCAGTGTGAAGATGGACCTGAACGGCGCGTACTGGTATGCGCTCCAGGCCAACGTGCTGCCGAACATGAGCAAATTTGCCGACGGTGGACTCACCGGCACCTTTACCGTGCCGGGGGTAGCGACGATTGATGAGCTTAGAACCTTGCTGACGCCGAAGTTGGCCAGCGATGCCGTGGTGACCGTGCAGATCGGCACGACCAGCGACCAACTGCTGACCGACCTGGTGCCGCTTACCTCAAAAATAGCCAGTATCACGAACCTTCAACTCAATCTGGCCACCACCACGCTCGACAACACCACCTTGAATGCCGTGCTGTCGAAAGCGACGGCGGCCAAGGTCTGGGTGTCTGGAGCCAGTGCGGACAAGATCGAGCTGGTGCTGAGCAAGCTTTCCCACATCGGCGCGTTCCAGGACGCGCTACATCTGAGCGCGGAGCAATTCAATACGCTCGACGTGAGCCTGCTGGGCACCAAACTGGTCAGCTCTCCGGGTTTATCCGTCACCGGCGATGCACGCAATGACACCATTGACCTGGCCGGCACGACAGGCATGATCCGTGTCGATGGCGGGGCGGGAGCCGACACGATCATCGGCGGCAACGGTAGCGACCGCGTGTTCATCGCGTCCAAGGCCGATACGCGGGCGGACTCGTTCTCGGCGGCGTCTACGACGGCCCAAGGCAACATCGACGTCATCACGCTGGGCAACAATGACAGCCTGAGATTCTCCACGGAAGCCGGGGTGTTTGGCCCCGGTGTGATCGCTGGGCGCGTGACCTCGGTAGAAAACCGAACAGTCGGCACCGTGAACAGTTTCGATGAGATGTATGCCGCCCTGAACATCCAGGGCGGATTACAGGGCGGTGCAAACCTCAACGAGTTCATTCGCGTGACGGTAGGCGGTGGCAGCCTGGCCGGTAGCTATTTGATCTTGAACGATGACACGCCAAGCGTCGGTATCGATGACACCATCATCAGCGTGACCTTCAACGGCACTTCCGCCATGGATCTGAACTATTTCGGTTCCTGAGCCAAGTCAGCCTGCCGACCGCCAATAACAGAAATATCCTCCCGACCGGATCTCATCCATGGCCACTCCGACTTCCCCGCAACTTGCCATCGCGCGGCTGTACACCGCCTTGTTCAACCGTGCGCCGGATGCGGACGGTTTTGCATTCTGGGTGCGTGCCCTGGAAAACGGAGCATCATTGTCCGTGCTGGCGCAGTCCATGCTCACGGCCCCCGAATCCGTCGCGCTTTATCCGGCCGGGCAGACCGACGCGCAGTTCGTCACCAGCTACTACACCAGCGTCTTTGGCCGCACCCCCGATCCCGACGGGCTGGCATTCTGGTCGGCCGCGCTGGCTGCACAAGGCGGCGCTGGCAACCCAGCGGCGCGCGCCACGCTTATCCAGCAGATCAGCACCATCGCATCGGCACCGCTGACCGAAAAGCCCGCCGGCATGAGCGACGCTGCGTATGCGCAGACCGTGGCCGACCGTGGGCGCTTCATCAACAAGACCGAGTTCGGGGTGTGGTTTGCTGCTGAACTGAAAAGCAACGACCAGGCCCTGGCGAAGAACACGTTTGCCCTGGTGACGGACAATCCCGGTTCGCTGACGGCGGCCACCAATCTGGGTAACGGAAGTGCCGTACCTCCCGTCACAGAACCCGCCCCGATTGTCGTGCCGCATATCACGGTGGCCGACACCCCGGCCGCCATTGCCGCCAAGTTTGCCGCCTACGCTGGTACGGCCGGCACCGTGGATGCGACGGGTCTTGGCGTGGCGCAGCTGCAAGAGGTGGTGCTGGCCCGCGCAAAGATCACGAGCGTGACTGGAACCCTGTTGTTGACCAGCGGTTTGAGCCAACCCGAGTTGGCTGCGCTGGTGATCAACATGGTCAACCTGGACACTATTGTCAATGTCGATGCGACCGGCATGAGCCTGGATCAGCTGTCACCGATTGGCATGTCTCCCAGTGTCGTGTCAGTTGTGAATAACCTTCAGCTTTCCTTGAGCGGCGTGTCGGTCCTCGTGGTCAACGGGTTGCTGCTGCGTGCCGTCGATGCCAGCGTGGTGGCAACTGGTGCAAACGCTGTCACGGTCGGTGCGCTGGCAAACCATGCCGCCAAGCTCATCGATAACGGCATCACCGGCACGCTGGTGATGACATCGGACTTGAGTGACACGCAGATCACCGCCCTGTTGGGTGCGAAGACGGCTGACGCTGCCAACGTGACGGTCAATGCCGCTGGCATGAACGGAACCCGTCTGGCAGCCTTGGCCGGCAACCTGGACAAGGTCGACAGCATCACCAATATGTCATTCACCGCCAACGATCCCGCGTTGACCAGCAATATTGTCACTGCCCTGCTGGCCAAGGCGGCCGTGGGTAGCGTCAGCGCCAACGTGAGCGGTGCGTCTGCGGATTTCATGGCGACCGTCATCAGCCAGAACGCGCTTTTTGCCGACAGCGGCATCACAGGCGACATAACGCTGACCAAGAGCACAAGCGTGGCCGACATCACGACCCTGCTAGGCAGCAAGACGGCCGTGGCAGCCAACGTGACGATCAACGCGCTGGCGGCGCTCAACCAGAGCATGCCCGGTGCGACCGAACTTGGCTTGAGCGACACGCAGCTTGCTGCGGTGGCCGCGGGGATCGACAAGGTCGATCTCATCGTCCGGCCATACCTGAAGCTGGCAAGTTTCGACGACACGGCTACGATCGCGCTTCTGTCGAAAGCCAGCAATGCCATTATCGACACCGGTAACAACGCAGGCAGTGCTACCGAATTGTCCTTTCTGATGAGCAATCTTTCCAAGGTAGGCGACAAGAGCCTTGGCGGGACGATTGTCTTGACCAGTGCACAGCTGGCATCCACTGGGGGACTGCTGGGTGCCAAGCTTTACACGGGGGCGTTGACGATCAATGGCGATGCGACCAACGACACCATCGACCTGAGCAGCTTGAGCGCCACGCAGGCGCTCAGCACCAGTGTGGCCGTGAATCCGGGCGCAGGGGCAGACAAACTCATTTTCGGACGGGTTCCTTCGCAGGTGCAGGCCCAGACCGTCCACGTCGGTTCCCGGGCCGAGACGCGCACCGACCCGCTGACGACCGACACCAATACCGACAACTTCGACACCTTGCTGGGCGTTGCCCGCCTTGGTACTGGCACGGATGCGGTCATCCTTCGCTTTGAAGGGCCGACAGGCGCATTTGGCGCGGGGTTGGAATTCCGATCTGCACACACGGCAGTCCAAAGCCCGTCCAGCGTCAACGTCACGGTGACTGCGGCGTCTACCATGGCCGATATCCTGGCGGCAGCAAATACCTTGAACCCGGTCGCGTCGAGCAGCTCCGTGCTGGTCCTGCCCGCGCCACCCCAGCCGGATCCGAACGAAGGGCCCAAGGCTTACCTGGTACGGGCGACGGGAACGGGCGGTCTGGCTGACAAGACCTACCTGATTGTGAACGACGAGGTGCCGGAAATCACGCTGGCCGACACGATTGTGGTGATTGGCGGTGCCACGGTTCCGGTCGATACGTTCTTTGTCACGACGGTGGGGGCGTGAGGCGAAAAGTCGGCCTGACATATCCGGGTAATCCGGAGTGTTTGTACGCCGGGCCGCCCGGGAAGACAAAGTTGTAAGCGCCACGGAACTGACGGATGCATCGGGTTACCAACGTAGTCGCCCTCATCGCAACTGGAATCCGCCGTGGCCACTCCGACCTCACAACAGCTCGCCATCGCAAGGCTCTATACCGCCCTGTTCAATCGAGCCCCTGACGCCGATGGCTTCGCGTTCTGGCTGCAAGCGCTGGAAGGCGGCGCAACCTTGAACGCGCTGGCGCAGTCCATGGTGAGCGCGCCCGAGGCGCTGCTGCTTTATCCGCCGGGACAGACCGACGCGCAGTTCGTCACCAGCTACTACACCAGCGTGTTCGGTCGTACGCCAGACGCCGAAGGGCTGGCGTTCTGGACGGCGGCCTTGGCGGCGCAGGGCGGGGCGGTCAACACGGCTGCTCGTGCGGCGCTGACCATGCAGATTGGCGCAATTGCTTCCACACCGCTTACCAGCAAACCCGAAGGCATGAGCGACGCGGCCTATGCGCAGACGGTGGCCGACCGGGCTCGTTTCATCAACAAGACTGAATTCGGCGTGTATTTCGCGGCGGACCTGAAAAGCAATGACCTGGCGCTGGCGAAGTCGACTCTCGCGCTGGTTACCGACAACCCGGCGTCGATCACGGCGGCAACCAATCTGGCGCGCGGCATTATCGACCCGGCTCCGCCAGAGGTGATTCCCGCCCTTACCGCAGCGGACACCGCACCCACCATCGCAAGCAAGTTGGACGCTTACTCTGGCGCGGTCGCCACGGTCGATGCGACCGGCATGACGCCGGCCCAGCTGATCGAGGTCGCCAACAGGACAAACAAGATCGCCGACGCGGGGATCACCGGCGCGCTGGCACTGAGCAACGCCCTGAGCATCGGACAGATCACCGCTTTGCTGGGCACGAAGACAGGCGATGCGAGCGCAACCGTCAATGTCGACGCCAGTGGCATGGATCTTGGCAGGGTCGTCGCCCTCAGCAATGGCGTCGCGAAGATCGACAGCATCACCAATCTGGCGCTGGTGTTGGTCGACGTGCCCGATGTCGTGAGCAACAACCTGCTTGGCAAGGCCATGGCGGGCGCGGTCACGGCGGTGGTAACGGGTGCGAGCAACACGGAACTGTCCACGCTTGCCGCCAGCATCACCAAGATCGCCACGGCGGGCATTACCGGCACCTTGAGTCTGTCGAACACGCAGACTGCCGATGAGCTGACTGCCTTGCTGGGCGCGCAGACCGATGCAACGGCGACCGTCACGGTGGATGTCAGCGGCATGAGCGCGGCCAAGCTCGAAGCCGTGGGGTCAGGCGCGGCAAAAGTGGACACCTTGTCCGGTCTGTCGTCCTTGACCGCGAGCGCGTTGTCGGCCACCGCCATCGCCGGGCTGCTGAGCAAGGTCGCCGCCGATAGCATGGCGGTGGATGCAACCGACGCCACGGCTGCGAAGCTGTCGGCGCTTGCGAGCGCCATCGGCAAGATCACCGCCGGTGGCATCACGGGTACGCTTGCCTTGTCGAATGCGCAGAGCAGCAGCGAGCTGACTGCCTTGCTGGGCGCGCAAACCGGCGACGCGGCGGCCACCGTCACCGTCGATGCCACCAACATGGATACGACACAACTCGATGCCGTGGCCAACGGTATTGCCAAGGTCGACACGCTGAGCAGCCTGCCTGCCGTGACCAGCGCCTGGTCCGTCCCCACGATAAATACGCTGCTGGCCAAGGTGGCTGCTGCGACGGTCAGTGTGACGGCGACCGGCCTGGTTGACCTCCAGTTGTCATCGATCGTGACCTACATCGACAAGATCGTCGCGGGTGGCATCACCGGCACGCTGAGCCTGTCGAACTCCCAAGACGCGGCGGCACTCACGGCCTTGCTCGGCACCAAGACCGGCGACGACACCGCCACCGTGAACGCCAGCAGCATGACGGCGTTGCAGCTCAACGCGGTCGGCGAAAATTCCGCCAAGGTCCACACCGTGAACAGCCTGCCGCAACTGGTGCTCGCCGACCTGAGCGAGGCGGCGACCGCCGGCCTGATGGGCAAGGCCAGTTCGACCCAATTGACCGTGCTGGCAACGGGCGCGAGCCCCATGGTGCTGACCGCGCTGGCTGCCAACATTGGCAAGGTGGACACGGCTGGCATCACCGGCACCTTGAACCTGTCGAACATGCAGCTCGACCACGAGTTGACCGCCTTGCTGGGTGCGCAGACAGGTGATGGGACGGCGACGGTCACGGTGGACGCCGGTGGCATGAACGCGAGCAAGCTCGAAATAGTGGGGCAGGCCGCAGCAAAAGTGGACACCGTGGTCGGCCTGAACACCTTGAGCGCAAGTGCGCTGTCGGCCACCACCCTCAGTGGGCTGCTGAGCAAGGTCGCCGCCAATACCGCGCGGGTGGATGCGACCGACGCCACGGCCGCGAAGCTGTCGGCGCTTGCGAGCAACATCGACAACATCTTCGGCAGCGCCTTCTTCGGTGGCGGCATCATAGGCATGTTTACTTTGTCGAATGCGCTGAGCGACACCGAACTGAGCGCCCTGTTGGGCAAGACTGACGAGAGCGCCACGGTCAATGTAAATGCCAGCGGCATGAACGCCGCAAAACTGGAAGCAGTGGCCGCCGGCATCACCAATGTCGATACCTTGACTGACCTGCCGCAACTGGTGCTGGCCGACCTGTCGGACACGGCGACGGACGCCTTGCTGTCCAAGATGCAGACCGGCAGCACGGTCAGTGTGGTGGCGACCGGTGCGACCGCCAACGAACTGGCGTCGGTGTTTGTCTATATCGACAAGATTGCGGCCGACGGCATCACAGGTACGCTGGCATTGACGAGTAACCAGGGCGACATGTCGATCGCAAACTTGCTGAGCAAGACGCCAACGGCCGCGACCGTGAACGTCGATGCTGCGGGCATGACCAGCAATCAGCTGACTGCGATTGCATCGTTCATCTCCAAGGTCGACACCCTCACCAATGTGCAGATTGACTTGGGCGTCACTGGCAACTCTGCGACGGAGAACCTGCTGGCAAAGTCCAGCGTCGGGAGCGCCCGGGTCATCGCGGGCAACACCACCACGAGTTCGCAGATAGCATCATTGAGCAACCACATCGACAACGTGAAGGTGGATGGCATTACCGGCACGCTGATACTGAACCGTAGCAACGTCACCGCCGATCAACTCACCGCCCTGCTGAGCACCAAGACGGCCGACGCTGCGACGGTCGACGTCAACGCCTCGGGCATGAGCGTTGCGCAACTGGCAGCGGTCGGTCTGGGTGCCGCCAAGGTGGACACGCTGAGCGGTCTCCCGAGCCTGGTTCTGGGGGATGCTGCAATGACCGACGCCGTGACGGCCGGCCTGCTGAGCAAGGCGGGTGCCAATTCGGTGTCTGTGGATGCAACAGGTGCTTCCGATGAGGAGTTGAAATCGCTTGCCGACAACATTGGCAGGCTCGCGACCAATGGCATCACTGGCACGCTGGCCTTGTCCAGCAACTTGACGGCCGTCCAGCTTACCGCCTTGCTCGGCGCAAAGACTGACGCGGCCGCGACCGTCAACGTGGATGCCACGGGCATGGACCTGGCAAGCCTCCAGGCCGTCGTCGCAGGGATCGGCAAGGTCGACCGCCTGACTAACCTGCCGCTGGGTAGTCTGACGGACACGCAGACCTCGGACTTGTTGACCAATGTCACGACCGACGGCAGCGTCTCCGTGGTGGCGACTGGTGCAAGTGCCAACGAGGTAGGGTTGCTTGTCACGCATATGGCAAAGATCGCCAACGATGGCATCACGGGAGATATCACGCTGACAAGCGCGCCGTTGTCTTCTGAACTGAGCAGTCTTCTGCAGACGAAGATTGCGCTGGCCGCGAACGTCACGATCGACGCGACGGGCATGGACAACGACCGACTCTTGGTCGTGGGGTCAACGACCGGTATTGCGAAAACTGACAGCATTACCAATCTGCAGTTCACCGCCGGGCCACCGTTCACCGGTGCCGCGATAGGCAATCTATTGTCGAAGGCCGCACCGGCCACGGCTAAGGTCGATATGAGCGGTGCCACAGGAACGGCGATTGGCCACGTGGCGACCTACATCGCCAATATCGCCACCGGCGGCATCACCAACCTGAGTCTGTCGTTGGCGAACGTTGACGACGTCGCAACCTCTGCGTTGTTGTCAAAGGCCGCAGTCGGGACGGCAATGGTTGTCGCAACCGACGCAACGGCAAACGAGGCGACTGCATTGCTGGGCAATCTAACGAACGTTTCAGACGCCGGCATCACGGGCACGTTGATCTTGAACATGACGCAGTACGCCGATGCAGACAAAGCGACTCTGAAGACGAAGCTGGCCGTGGCTGCCGACCCCGTGCTCAGGATTGCAGGTACCAGCGGTGGCGACGTGCTGAATCTGAGCGGTTGGACCGGTATCCTCAGGGTGGACGGCGGCGCGGGTGCCGATGCCATCACCTTGAACGGTGCGGGTGGCAACAAGGTGTTCATCGGCTCCGCGCTCGAAAGTCGGGGCACGGTGGTGGGCACTGAGTCGAACACCAACAATATCGACGTGATCACCGGGCTGACCGGCGCCGACGTGCTGCGTTTGTCCTCTGTACCAGGCGTTTTCGGCACCAACATCACATTCGCGCCCAGCACCAGCAAGCACTTCTATTTCGTGAGCAACCTCAGTGCAAATACCTTAGACGAGGTATGGGCCTCGGTGTCGAGCCCGCTGGCGTCAGACAACGCTGCCGCCCGCTTCTATAGCGTCGGCGTGACGGGTGGGGCGCTTGCCGGCAGTAGGTTCCTGATCCTGAACGACCACGATGCCACCGTGAACGCCAGTGATACGATGATCGCCTTGGTGGGCTCGACCACAACGCCGACAGTCGAATTCGGCATCTGACCAGAGACGGCTCCGTAATTAGTGTGGGTAGAGGTGATCTCACGGGCATTCCGTACTCGTACGAGGTGATCTGAGGGCGGTGCCTGATTTCGTCGACGCGGGTCGTGCCACATCCTGCCGCAGTACCTCCCCGCCCTCGGGGCGATTGCTCAGCGTGAGCTAGCTTGATATCCGAGGCCGACTGGCGATCAATGCAAGAAACGCTCAGTCTGCTTTGCACACCGGGCATGCAAGCATCGATCAAGGAAGGCATGCGCGAGCCACTAGACAAAAGTGCCAAGACGCTGAGTTGGTAAGCCGCGCGAAACGTTAACACTAACTCGCCGCTTGTCTGCGCGACAATACTGCTCGTCTGTCCCACAGCGCACGACCATGAAACTCAAGCTCACCACCCCCCGCCTGCGCCTTCGCCCCTGGCTGCCGTCCGACCGCGCGCCCTTTGCCGCGCTGACGGCAGACCATGAAGTCATGGAGCATTTCCCAACCACCCTGACGCGTGCGCAAAGCGATGCGCTGGCTGACATTCTGGCCAACGAAATCGCGGAGCAGGGCTGGGGGTTCTGGGCGGTGGAAGTGCCGGGCGTGTCCGACTTCATCGGCTTTGTCGGCATCCACGAACCGCGTTTCGAACTGCCGATTTCGCCGTGCGTGGAAATCGGCTGGCGGATCGCCAAGGAGCATTGGGGCAAAGGTTATGCAACGGAAGCCGCGCGGGCCGCGTTGGCGGTTGGCTTCGAGCAATTAGGGCTGGAAGAAATCGTGTCGTTCACCGTGCCGACGAACCAACGGTCACAGCGCGTGATGCAGCGGCTTGGCATGGTGCACGCAGACGAGTTCTTCGATCATCCGGCATTGGAAGCCGGGCATCCGATGCGGCGGCACATTCTTTACCGACTGCGGCGGGACGCGTGGCGCGCTGCGCAGGCAGAGTAAGCACCAAGCGGTGAACACGCTGTTTGTTCACCGCAAGACATGTCGACCTGCTGTTCACCGCATCATTTGCGATGAACAGCAGGTCCAAGCAAATCAACGCGCCGTAAACCCACCATCCACCGGCAGCGCCACACCCGTCACATACGACGCATCGTCCGACGCCAGCCACAGCACCGCATGCGCCGCTTCATGCGGTTGACACAGACGGCCCATCGGCACCGCAGCAACCATGCGGGCCTCTGCCGCAGCCGCTTGCACCGGATCACCCGATCGCCCCGTGAAGCCCAGCTTCATCGGCGTTTCAGCCAAGCCCGGGCACACCACATTCACACGCACATTGTCGGGCGCAAAGGTCTGCGACAAGGACTTGCCCAAGCCCACCACCGCAAACTTCGCAGCGGAATAGATCGGGCTCCACATTGACCCAACCAGCCCCGACACCGATGCCGTGAAGATGATCGATCCACCGCCGCGTTTGCGCATGTGGGTAATGACCTCACCGGCCTGCAATGCGGCCGAAGTCACATTCAAATCCAGTGCCTGGCGGAACGCGTCCACGTCCAGGTTTTCGATGCCGCCCGGGCCGGGAATGCCGGCGTGGGCCCACAGCACGTCGATGCCGCCCAGCTTCTCTGCGGCTTCGTGGATGGAGCTGCGCATTTCCGCAGGCTTGGACAGATCAGCCTGGACGGTTTCGATGGTGTAGCCAGCGGCTTTCATGTCGGCGGCAAGTTTCGCCAGGCCGTCCGGGTTCACGTCCACGGCGGCTACTCGTGCACCTTCTTTCAAGAACAGTTCAACACCGGCGCGGCCCATGCCGGATGCCGCTGCCGTCACTACCGCGAGCTTGTTCGCGAGTCGCATTTCCAATGTCCTTTCCAAAAATTATTGCGCGTAGGCGTCGGGAAAACGCCCCGTCGTGCTGATCACGGTGGTCTTGGTCTGCAAGTAGGAATCGAGTGCCTCGATGCCGTTCTCGCGGCCCCATCCGCTGCCTTTGAAACCACCGTAAGGCGTGGACCAGCGGATGAAGCGGTAGGTGTTGACCCAGACCATGCCGGCGTCGATGCGGCTCGACACGCGATGGGCGCGGCCGGTGTCGCCGGTCCACAGGCCTGCAGTCAGGCCGTAGGGCGTGTCGTTGGCAATCGCAATGGCTTCTTCTTCGTCGTCGAAGGGAATCAGTGCGGCCACCGGGCCGAAGATTTCTTCCTGGGCGATGCGCATCTTGTTGTGGGCCTTGGCAAACACGGTGGGCTCCACGAAATACCCGTCGCCGTATGCGCCGCCATTCAGGCGATTGCCGCCCGCCACCAGTTCGGCACCGTCATTGCGGCCATGCTCGATGTAGGCAAGCGTCTTGGCCAGTTGCTCGTGATGCGCCTGCGGTCCCATGTGGGTGGCGGGATCAAGCGGTTGGCCAACACGTACCTTCTTGGCGCGTTCGACGAAGTCGGCCACCACGCGGTCATAGACCGAGCGCTGCACGATCACGCGTGAACCCAGCGCGCAGCTTTGGCCGCACAAGGTCCACGCCGAATTGGTCGCGGCGTTCATGGCCTGTTCGATGTCGGCGTCTGCAAAGATGATGTGCGGTGACTTGCCGCCCAGCTCGAAGGTGAACTTCTTCAGCGTGTCGGCCGTGGTGCCTGCGCGCAGAATGGCTTTTGCAGTGGCACCTTCGCCGGTGAACGCGATCTTGTCCACGTCGGGATGCGTCACCAGGCGTTCGCCCGCACCGCCCTGGCCATAGCCCGGCACGATGTTGATCACCCCAGGCGGGAAGCCGGCTTCTTCGAACAGCTTGCCGAGTTCAAGCGAGGTGACGGGTGTCTGTTCCGCAGGCTTCAACACCACCGTGCACCCTGCCGCCAAGGCCGGGCCCAGCTTCCAGGCGGCTGCCATCAACGGCACGTTCCAGGGCGTGATGGCACCGACCACACCGACCGGCACGCGTGTGGTGAACGCGTGCACGCTGCTGTCGAAGGGAATGGTGCGGCCGGACGCTTTATCGGCCAACGAGGCCCACCAGTGATACCCGTTGGAATGCCCGCCGATATCGGCGCGCGCTTCGCGGATCGAGCGGCCGGAGTCTGTGGTTTCCAGCACAGCCAGATCGGCGGCGTGCTTGGCGTAGACATCGGCAAAACGGCGCATCAGTGCAGCGCGTTCGTGGCCCGGCATCTTGCCCCACGGGCCACTGAGCGCTTCGCGGGCAGCGGCAACCGCACGGTCGATGTCACGCGGGCCGCCGTAGGCCACCAGTGCCCAGGGCTGGCCGGTGGACGGGTCGATGCTCTCCATCAAGCCGCCGTCTTCCGGGGCAACCCAGGCACCATTGATGTACAGCCGGTCGTAGCGCGCCAGCGCGGTCTGCAAACGCGCAGAGGACATGCGAATTCTCCTGATTCAAGACAATGGCGGGCACCCTCGTCAGCCCCGGCGGGCCGACACGTCGTGTGATGTGTGTACGCAGCCGTGCCGGGGCGGTGTGAACTGCTTCAGTTCACGAGGGGGCAGCCACCGTCCTTCAAGGGACGGAAAGCCTGGTCGGCCGGAATGACCGTCAGCACCTTGTAGTAGTCGTAGGGCTTCTTCGACTCTTCGGGTTTCTTCACTTCGACCAGCATCATGTCGTGGGTGACACGGCCGTCTTCACGCAGCGTGGTCTTGCCGAACAGCGGGTCGTCGAAGGTACCGGCCTCGCGCATGGCCTTCACCACCGCCACGCCGTCCTTGGCCGAACCGACCTTGGCGACAGCCTTCAAATACGCCATGGTTGCCGAGTACGCGCCGGCCTGATTCATCGACGGATAACGCTGTTTGTTGCGGGCCGCGAAGCGCTCGCCGAAGGCGCGCGTCTTGTCGTTCTGATCCCAGTAGAAAGCGGTCGTCAGTTGCAGGCCTTGTGCGGTCTGAAGCCCGAGCGAGTGGATGTCGGAGATGAACAGCAGCATGCCGGCCAGCTTCTGCCCGCCTTGCACAATGCCGAATTCCGATGCGCTCTTGATGGCGTTGATGGTGTCGCCGCCCGCATTGGCCAGGCCGATGACCTGGGCCTTCGACGCCTGCGCTTGCAGCAGGTAGGACGAGAAGTCCTTGGTGTCAGTCGGGTGGCGCAGGCCGCCCACCACCTTGCCGCCATTGGCCTGAATCACCGGAGTGGCGTCGCGTTCCAGCCACTGGCCCAGCGCGAAGTCGGCGGTCAGGAAATACCAGGTCTTGCCGCCCGCCTTGGTGATGGCGTCGGCGGTGCCGTGGGCCAGTGCCCAGGTGTCATAAGTCCAGTGCACAGAGTTCGGTGTGCAGCCCTTGCCGGTCAGGTCGGACGAGCCCGATGCGGTGAACAAGGCGACCTTGTTCTTTTCCTTCACCAGCGGCGCGACCGCCAGCGAAATGGCGCTGGTGGGCAGGTCCACCAGCACGTCCACGCCTTCGGTGTCGAACCACTTGCGGGCAATCGCACTTGCCACATCGGGCTTGTTCAGGCCGTCCACATGGACGACCTCGATCTTCAGTTTTTCGGCCTCAGGCAGCTTGCGGAAGTCCTCGACCGCCATCTTGGTGGCCTCGACCGCGCCCATGCCGCCGATGTCGGAGAAGATCCCCGACAAGTCGGTCAACACACCGATCTTCACCGGTGTTTGCGCATTGGCGCCTGACGAAAAGAGCGCTGCGACGGCGAGCGCGATCGAAGGAATGGCTAGGCGATGGTTCATGGATCTCCCTTTGCTTCTGCGGCTGCATGGGCCGGTGAATGCACAGGCAACTCAGGGGGTGAGCTGCACCGAATTCATGTTCTTAAATTCTTGTATGTGAATTAATTGATCCGTATATTGAATCTTGTATGCGGTCGGTGCAACGTCGGTTAAACCCGAATCCGGTCTGGATTTGTTCTGCAAAGGCCGGTGACACAGGCTGGTCATCGCGGTTTGCGGGCCGGTCTGGCCTTAAAATGTCACGCATGGTGTGGTCCGTCGATGGACTGTATCGACGCACTAAACAGCGCTGCACAGGCGCGCAGTCATGACGTGTTCAGAGCACCGCATGTCGGATGCTCAAGTCCTTTATCTTGGAGTCGTATGCTCGTCAGACAGGTTGCAAACGTCTTCGATCTCATGGAGTACTTCGAGCGCAGGCGGCGTCCCGCGACGCTGGCTGAAATCTCCGACGATCTCGACTGGCCGCGCTCCAGCACCTTCAACCTGGTCGGCACCATTGTCGAAAAGGGTTATCTGTACGAACCTCGTCCGCGTGGGGGCTACTACCCCACGCCACGCTGGCTGGCCCTGGCCCAGTCGATTGCCGAAGCCGAACCGTTGCCCGACGAAGTGCAGGCCGCTGTGGCCGAGATCGCTGAAAAAACCGGCGAGACGACCGCCGTGTCCGCCGTCACCGGCGTGCACGCCATGTTCCTGCTGGTGATCGAGTCGCGTCATTCGGTGCGTTATCACGCACGGGTGGGCGACCGGGTGCCGCTGTACGCGAGTTCAGCGGGCCGCGCGATCCTGGCGCAGCTGACACCTGCCGCGCGGCAGGCGCTGTACCGGAAGATGGATTTCGCGCCGTTCTCGGAGACGACGCCGACGAACGCGGATGTCATCGAGCGCGAACTGGCTGAGGCGGAAGTCCGGGGCTTTCATCAAAGCGCGTCGGAATACACCCCCGACCTGGCAGGGGTGTCATTGCCGCTGGTGGTGGGTGCGCGCAACCTGTCGGTGGTGGTGGCGGGGCCTACGTCCAGGTGTCTGGAACGGCGTCCGGCAACGGCTGCGATCATGATCGAAGCGCTGGGTCGTCACGGGCTTGGCACGGACAAACCCAAGCGCGGGCAGAAGGGCTGAGCGCAAGGGGTTGCCCTGCTGCAATGTCAGCCGGGCTTGTTGTGCTGACCAAAGACCCCGGCGAAGAAATGACTTGTCCACAGGTCGCGGCAGGCAGCTTGTCCACTGCGTATGTTGCGAAGCACAAGCGCCATGACAGTGGCGCTTGTTGGATCAACACCAGCGCCTTAGTTGCCCGCCTTCTGCGCAGCGATCAACGCGTCATCGAGTTCCTTGGCGCGAATGGCGGCAGGCCGCGCGCTCAACCGTTCCCAATACCGTTCGAACACCGGTTTCTTGGGCAGCGTGCCGAACATCATCGACCAGCCCAGCTGTGAACCCACATACACGTCTGCGGCGCTGAAGCGGTCACCCAGCAGGTAATCGCCCGTCGACAAGGCATGTTCCAGCGCGGCCACCACCTTGTCGGCGCGACCATAACCCACCATCGCTTCCTTGTCGGCAGGCACCTCTACGCCCAAGGCCTGATTCGTCACGCAGGCCTCCACCGGCCCTGCGGCGAAAAACATCCAGCGGTAATACGGCCCACGCTGCGGATCGTTCAAAGCCGGTGCCAAGCCCGCCTGCGGAAACGCATCCGCCAGATACGCGCAAATGGCCGCGCACTCGGTCACGACCACACCACGATGCGTGATGGCCGGCACCTTGCCCATCGGATTGATCGCCAGGTATTCGGGCGTCTTCATGGAATTGCGATAGTCGAGCTGCTCGGCCCGATAGGGCTGGCCGACTTCTTCCAGCATCCAGCGCACGATGCGCGCGCGGGACTGCGGGTTCATGTAGAAAACCAGTTCATCGTTCATGGGGGCGTCTCCGTATGTGGGGCAAGGCGCATCGTCGGGGGGAGATCTGTCAGAGTGGCCTCTGATAACCCAAGCACCTTGTTGATGATGCGGCAGATTGCGTGCCTGACGTGCTTGTAATGCTTGACGTGTCTGATGTACGTCGACGTGCAGTGCATGCTTCAGCAAGACCCGCCGACACCAGGTTTTTTCAGCGACGCTGCCACGACACGCTGACGATATCCCAGCTTTCCGAGGCCTTCAGTATTGCCTCGATATCGGCGCGCAGATCCGGGCTTTCAAACGCGGCCACTGTGCTGATCAACGTCGTGCCGCGCACCGTCCGCGACACGTTGGCAGACCGAAGTTCACCGCGCTGTTGCAGCAAGGCCTGCTCAAGCGCGGTACGTACCGCCGAGGTGTGGCTGCTGTCGCATTCGACTTCGAAGCACAGTTGTTCGGTCAGGCTGTCGTTGGGTCCCATGCGCAGTTCCAGCTTGCGTGCGACATTGCGCAGCAGCGTGTTGGCCACGACCAGCAACACGGCAGAAATAGTGGCTTCTTCAGCACGGCCCAGCCCGCACAAGGTACCGATTGCGGCGCTGCACCACAAGGTGGCGGCCGTGTTGATGCCACGTGTCTGTGTGCCATCACGAAACAACAGCCCGCCGCCTAAAAAGCCCACGCCCACCACGATCTGACCGGCCATGCGGATCGGGTCGGTGTAGCCCGTGGCGGTTGCCGCTGTCATCATGAACAGCGCTGCGCCCATGCTGACCAGCGCGTTGGTCTTCAAGTCGACCAGACGGCGATGCCATTGCCGCTCCAGGCCCACGAAGGAACCGAGCGCGAGCGCAAGCAAGGTGTAAAGCACGAAGGTGTACAGCGTCATGGCGGTGGAAGGTGGGGCACTGCTGCCAGTCTACCGGCAAGCGCCTTAAAACTGCGTTGCATCGGGGTGTCTACAATCGCAGCCCCGGGCACGGCCTGCCCGTTGACTGGAGAACCCCGATGTTCAAGACATTGCCGATCAAGCTGAGCTACCTGTGCATGTTGAGCATGGGCATGGTGCTGATAAGCCCTGCTCAGGTCGCCATCGCGCAAGCGTCGCCCACCGCGCCCGCTGCCGCAGACATCGCCCGACCGGTACCCGCGTCGCGTATTCATGAGGTGTCGTTGTTGAAGGGCAAACTCGCCTTCACGCTGACCGGTTACGTGAAACAGGCAGATCCCAAGCGCGCCGACGTGACGCGCTACTTCGGCCCGGCCGACAAGCGTTTCGTCGGCACGAGTGAACGATCACTGGCCAAGATGGGCGCAGGCGGTAAGGCCGTGGATTTGAAGCAGGCCGCCGAGATCATCAAGCAGGAACAGAAAAGTGAGTACCCCGACTATCGGGCGCGCAGCGAAACCCAGGGCAAGTACAAGGGCCTGGACATGATTCGCATTGATGCCTTCGATAACGCGAATGGCTACAACGTGATCAACACCAATTTGCTGATCCAAGACCGTGGTCAGCTGGCGGTGGTACAGGTCATTTCTGCCAATCGCCAGAAGCTTGAACACGAAGCCTGGGTGCAGAAAATTCTGGGCAAGTGATCTGCAGGGGAGGCCGCGCGGCTTCGCTGACAATGTCTGGGTGAAGGCCTTTCACCTGGTTTCATTGCACAAGTTTCCTTGCAGCTTCGCCCTGCCAGGCTTTCTACACTGATCCCCCGGTCAAACCACCGATCACACCGTCAGGGGATTGCAGATGATCTTCAGGAAATCGTTGAATGTGTTGGGCACCGTGTGCCTGGTTGCGGCCCTGGGCGGCACAGCAAACACAGCAATGGCCGCTGACGCACCCGCTGCTGCTTCTGCTTCCCCCGCCGCTGCCACCCAGGATTTCTCGCTGCTGGACGGCAAGCTGCCGTTCAAGCTGCAAGGCTATGAGAAGCGCGACATGCCCAGCGGCGCGCCGGGCGCGATGTACTACAGCGCCCATAAGCGCTTCGTGATCGTGAACGAAGAATCGATTCCGCCAGGTGCCCCAGAGGGCACCAGCTACGATTTCGTGGAAGCAGGAAAGCGCATCACAGAGCAACTGAAGGCCGCATCGCCTGCGTACAAAGTGGTCGGCGAGAATACCGAGAACGTCAGCGGCCTGACGGTTCATCACATCGAGGCGACCAGCGCAATGGGTGGCGAAGATGTCTTGCAGGCAACGCTGATGGCGACCGCCAACAAGAAGTTCGCTGTCATCCAGGTCATCTCGGATGCAAGAGACCCGGCGGGTCATGCTGCTGCGGTGAACAACATCCTGGGCAAGTAAACAACTGAGTGGACCTGCGTGTCCAGGTTGGCCCCGCAGGTTCTGAGTCTTTCTGTTTGCCTACATGACGCCCCGAGTAGTGCTGCTGTCGACATAGCTCGGCGGGTCAAAAAGCAGAGAAGGCGTAGAAAAGCGCCTTGTCAGCCACCGAGCGTTGGTAATCCTGCGGGCCTCCACCTGCAGGCAACGTGGTCAGTGGCGTGGCCAGTACATTGGTGATCTGCAGTACCAAGGCCGTGCGCGCTTGTCGTCTTAGAACGTGACGAAGCTTATTGCCAGATTGCTGACAGCGTACGACATGATCATGTCGTCGATGGTCAGGATGGTGTCGTTGTCATTGAGGAAGAGGAATTTTCCGTTCAGGCCGTCGCCGCCCTCGATCTCGAATGTGTACAAGACGGGGGTCTGGTTTGTCGAACCACCCAGTGGGCCGCTCAAGTAGGCTGCATTGGCGCTGGCGACCACATCGCCGAGGGTGCTGAACTGATTGCCAACCGCAGTGACTTTGTTGCTGTCGTAGTTGGATACCGCTCCATGCTGGAACGCCAGTCCATCCCCGAACGCATTGGCCTGCGTCGAAAAGTGCAGGTTTAAAAAGCCGGTCCCTTCCACATGCAACAGGTTTTCGGTGGTGGTGTTGTTCACGCTGAGGTTGCCGCTGCGTACCGTGTCACGATCAGCGATCAGGATCGTGGCACTCGAATTGCCCAGGTTGATAAGGTCGCCGCCGCCAGCCGGATTAATGCGAAGGTTGATCGAGCCGGTCGTCAGTCCCGGGAAGCTCATGATTTCCCGGCCAGCCGTGCCCGTTACTTCAAGGCTCGAGAACTGTGCGATCTTGCTCGACAGCATGGTGTTGATACCTGCGTCGAGGTTGGCATACGAGACTTCCAGCAAGCCGCTCAGGCCACCGTTGGCAATCTTGCCGAGGTTGCCGAGCACGGTTGTCGCTTCCGCTGTCGAGCCGCCGTTGACGTCGATACGCACCGTATTTGCCTGCGACTTGCTCAAGAGTGCCGACGTTGTGTTGTCAGCGACATCCTGAAGGCGGAAGTTCAAGGAAGTTATTGCGTCCACTTTGGCGATTCCGCCTCCTACTGCTATTAACTTATCGACCGTCATGCTTGATGCGTTGATGGTCACCGCGGCTGCAGCAGACGTCTTATCGCCCAGCAAAATGGTCAGATCGCTGGCACTTTGGTCGTTCGTCAGGGACAACGACCCGGTGATGCCATTGGTGGCAATGTTGCCGATATGGGTGCTCAATACAGTTAGTTGGTCACCGGTGGGTTGGGAATCTGCATGAACCAGCGCGGTTCCCATGGCAGCCTTCGACAGCAGATTGCTTGCCGTCGCAGAGGAAAATGCGCTGATCGCGAACTGCAGGTTAGTGATGCTGTCGACCTTGGCAATGGCAGCCGTACTGCCCACGAGGTTGAGCTGGTCCACGCTCATCGCCGATGCATTGACTGTCACGTTCGCTGCCGCCGACGCCTTGCTCAGCAGGTTGGAGATCATGGCTTCGATGTGGCTGCGATTCAGCACAAGATCACCCGTGATGCCGTCGGCCATGACCCTGTTGTTGTAGAAGGACACCGAGGACAGTTGGCCGTTGGTCGCCCCGGTTGCCACGATGGCCAAGGGTGCCGTAGCGAGCGTCTGGGTCATCCAATACAAGGTTGCCGTTTCCGACAAACCGGCCAATTCGAGCGGCGGCAGGTTCACAAGGCTGTCGATCTTGCTGTTTCCGCCTGCCAGGGCTTCCAGCTGGGCCATGTTCATGCCGCTGGCATCGACCGTGACGCTGGCGGTCGCGTCGCCCGTCTTTCCCCCCAACAACGCGGTCAATACCTCGGCGGTCTGGGTGCTGTTCAGTGTCAGCGTGCCGGTAATGCCACTGTCGGCGATCTTGTCGATGTGAGTCGCAAGCGAAGACAGTTCGTCTGCGCTGGCGCCGGTGGTGTCCACATACGTGTTGCCGGGACTCTTGGATAGCAGATTCTCCGTGGCCGTATCCGACAGCAGCTGAAGATCCAGCTGGCGCAGATTGGTCAACGTATCTACCTTGGCGATGTGCAAGCCCACGACTTCAAGCTGGGTCATGTCCATGCCAGTCGCGTCAACGGTGACGTTGGCTGATAGGTCGAGCTTCTCGCTCAGCAGCGTCACCAGATGCTCAATTTGGAAGCTGTTCGTCATGGACCAGTCCCCGGTGATGCCGTTTGTGACGATCTTGTCGAGGTTGTTGAGGATGACAAACAACTGCTCATTCACTCGGCCCGTGGCGTTTATCTCGACCGTTCCTGGAACTGCCTTCGACAGCAGGTTGTATGTGAAACGGTGGTCTGGATTGGCCAGTTCCAGTTTCAGGTTGGTGATGCTGTCCACCTTGTCGATGAACCATGACAACGACGAGAGTTGGCTGCGGTCCATTCCTGACACATCGGCCGTCACGTTCGCCGTCATCGACGTTTTGTTCAGAAGGGTAGTCGTCATGAAACCCGACTGTTCGCGGGTGAACGCAAGGTCGCCCGTGATGCCGTCGATGGCGATCTTGGCGAGGTTGGCCGATACGATCGACAGCGCCGCTGCCGTGGCGGCGGTTGCATTGATCGCGACCGAGTCGGCAAGCGCTTTGGGAAGCAGGGCTGATACCGTGGCATCGGTGACGTCGGCAAGCACCAGGGTCAGGTTGCTCAGGCTGCCGATCTTGTTCACGACGTTGCCAACGGCTTCCAGTTGGTCGGCAGCCATGCCGGCTGCGTCCACCGTGGCGGCGTTGCCCGAATAAGGAGCGAATTTGCGGGCGATGTCTACGGCGGTGTCGGCGGCGGTGATGACCGGCGGCGTGATGGGCGGAGTCACTACGGGCGGCTCGGGCTCGACGATGCCCTGCGCCAGATTGCTTGCCGCCTGGATCGACGCCGGATCGCTGGTCACCAGCGCCAAGGCTGACTTGGCAAGCGCCATGTCATTGCTTTTCAACTGAGACGCGAAAAATACGCCGAACTCGACCTTGTTCGCGAAAAGCGCCCGGTCCGCCACCGAACGTTGGTAATCCTGACTGCTTACGTCTGCAGGTTGCGTGCTTAAAGGCGTGGCCAGCACGTCGGTAATCTGCAGCACCAGGGCGGCGCGCGCGCCCACGTTTGCTGCCCCGCCCAGGTTTTCCAGCACCGATGACCAGAAGGCCAGGCCACTGGCGTCTGGGGCGCGCCCCAGCATGTTTGTATAGAACTGGGTCACGAACTGCGCGCTGGTCTGTGTGGATGCCTGCGCGCCAAGGACTTCGGGTGCGCCAAGCATGGACTGCGCGACGGCCTCCCGGGACGACCCATTGTTCAAGGCCTGCACCCAGAACGAGAACCCATCGGCCTCGGGGGCACGTTGAAGCAGAGAAATGTACAGCCCGGCGATCGCCAAGTCGTTCGTCATAGTGGCCACGGCGATCCCCAGAGATCAACAACTCAATGGTGTTGAGTAACGCTGCTTTGGCAAAGGTTCCGTTCCAGCAAACATTGTGTTCCGGCAAACATTTTCACCTGCAGCAACCAGGGCGGCTTCAGTGATATTTTCCGGGTAAATTTATTTCACCCTGTTTCATTCCACAAGTTTCCTTTCAGCTTTGAGTAAGCGGCTTCCCTACACTTGCGCCCCCGGTCAGCCGACCCATTACACGTAGGGATATTGCAGATGATCTTCAAGAAATCGATGAATGTGTTGGGCTCCCTGTGCGTTGTCGCTGCCTTGGCTGGGGCCGCAAATGTGGCCATCGCCGCCGACGCGCCGGCTGCTTCCGCCGCTGCCGCGCAAAACCTTGCGCTCTTGGGCGGCAAGCTCTCATTCAAGCTGCAAGGTTTCGAGAAGCGCGAAGTGCCTGGTGGTGGCCCGGGCACCATGTACTACAACAAGGACCAGAAGCGCGTCATCATGGTTGGTGAAGATCCGCTCCCGCTGATTGCTCGTGGTGGCACCGATGACGATCGCCTCAATGGCATGAAAAAAACCGTTCGCGAAAAGCAGCAAGCCGCATCGCCCGATTACAAAATCGTCAGCGAAAAGACCGAGACAGTGAAAGGTCTGAAGGTTCACCGCATTGAAGCCACCGACAACATGGATGGAAGCAACGTCCTGCAGGCTACGCTGCTGGCCGTCGACAACACGAAGCTCACCGTCATTCAGGTCATCTCGAATCCGAAAGATCCGGCTGGCCACGCCGCAGCGGTGAACAACATTCTGGGTAAATAAGCGGGACCACCCCAGTCGGTATGACAGGTCGTCGGCGTTCGACGGCCTGAAGATAAATGCGGCGTGAAAAACAAGGCAATACGCATGTCAACGCATCTGCTTAGCTGGACCCGTTCCCTGTGCCTGCTCGCCGCCCTGAGCGGTGGTGCCAACATGGCAATCGCAGCATCGCCTGAAAAGCCCGCTGCGGTTGCCACCGACACGCACTCGGTGTCCTTGGCAGACGGCAAGCTGAAGTTCGTGCTGAGAGGCTTCGAAGCGCAGCCGTTGAACGATCAGAACGGCGACACGATGTACGACAACGATAAAACCAATCAAACCATTATCGTCACCGAAGGACCCTTGCCAGCCTCGGCCGGGAATACCTCGGCCACCGCGTTGCAGGTTGCCGTGGATACCTTGAAAGAAAAGCAGCACGCCGCGTCCGACAACTTCCGCATTACCCGCGAGAGGACCACAAACGTAAAGGGCCTGAGGGTGTATCGGCTCGATGCGACTGACGACTTCAAGGGCACGAAACTGCTGATGACCTCGTTGATGACGCTCGGCGACAAGAACGTGACCCTCATCGAAGTGATGTCCAGCGCGAAAGACCCGGCCGGCCATGCGGCTGCGTTGAAGAACATTCTGGGTAAGTAGAGAGGCCGATAAGCCGAGCGTTTTCGGGTGGTAGGCTGTTGGCTCACGACAGTCTGTCCATCACAAGGAACCCGCATGATCTCGCGCGCGAAGCTTGCCCAACTTGGCATTGTCCTTCCCGACCCCCCCGCACCGCGAGGCGAATATGTGCCTGCTGTGGTGCATGACGGCGTGGTCTACGTCAGTGGTCAGTTGTCCCGCGAAGGCAATCTGACGATCACCGGGCCGGTGACCGCGTCGACGTCCCAAGACGAGCTCAAGCGCGCAGGCCGTGCGTGTGTGTTGCGTGCGCTGAGTGCGATTGACCAAGCGGTTGGGCTGGAGAATGTCAGCCGCTTTCTGTTCCTGCGCGGATTTGTTTTTGCCGAACCCGGCTTCCAGGATTTCGCGCGTGTGCTGGACGAAGCGTCCAAGGTGCTGGTGGAGATTTACGGCGAGCAGGGGCTGCATGCGCGGTCGGTGGCTGGCGTGGCTGGATTGCCGAGCAACGGGCTGCTTGAGATTGAATTGACCGCCGTGATCGCCCCGCCTTATGCGGGTACAGGCGGGGCCTGAGTGGTGACGGGTCGGTATGGATAGCCACCGGCGACCTTGGCAGAAGGGTGAATTGCGCTGATCCGCCATGCCATGGCACCCAGTTATCGGCATACCCCGTAGGCACGCAACTGAGCCGGCGTCTATGGTCGCTGCCGCCCGTGCTTCGTTGCTATCATGAACTTCCCACATAAATCGTCGGTTGATGCCGCCTGCGACGTGCGCCGGTGTTGACGACGACAACATCCAGGACCCGACGATGAAACTTCTACCTGCTTCCTGCCTGTTCGTTGCCAGCCTGCTGTCGGCCTCCGTCGTGCATGCCCAGACGCTGCCCGGCGTCACGATCTACGCCACCGGTGGCACCATCGCAGGCAGCTCGGCCAGCAACACCGACACCACCAACTACAAAGCAGGCTCCATCGGCATCGAGACCTTGATCGCGGCCGTGCCGGAGATGAAGAAGGTTGCCAACGTCAGCGGCGAGCAGATCGCCAACGTGCCCAGCAACGACGTCGACAGCGCCATCCTGCTGAAGCTGGCCAAGGCCATCAACACCAAGCTCGCCGAACCCGGCGCACAAGGCGTGGTCGTCACGCACGGCACCGACACCCTGGCCGAGTCCGCCTTCTTCCTGGACCTGACGGTCAACAGCCCCAAGCCCGTGGTGATCGTCGGTGCCATGCGCCCCGCAACCGCCATCAGCGCCGACGGCCCGATGAACCTGCTGAACGCAGTGACGCTTGCCGCCAGCAAAGACGCCATGAACCGCGGCACGCTGGTCGCGCTGAACGACCGCATCGGCTCGGCGTTCTACACCATCAAGACCAACAGCACGACGCTGGACACCTTCCAGGCCGCCGAACAAGGCTTCCTGGGTGCCTTCATCGGCGGCCAGCCGAAGTTCTGGTACAGCCCCGCAGTCCCCACCGGCAAGCTGACGTTTGACGTCAGCAACGTCACCACCTTGCCCAAGGTCGTGATCCTGTACGGCTACCAAGACCAGGACGCCGCCCTGATCGACGCCGCCATCAAAGATGGTGCCAAGGGCATCGTGATCGACGGTTCGGGTAACGGTTCGGTGAATGCTGCAGTGAAGGCCCGCCTGATCGAACTCGACAAGCAAGGCTTCCCGGTGATCCGCGCAACCCGTACCAATTCGGGTTATGTGACGACGAAGACCGAAGGCATCGGTTCGGGCGTCTACAGCGCGTCGAAGTCGCGCTGGTTGCTGTCGCTGGCACTGGCGACGGGTGCGACGCGGGAGCAGATCAAGAGCTACTTTGGGACTTGATTGACGTGCTTTGAAGCGCGGGGGATTTAGCCCCTGATGAACCGGACAGGCTTGGGTCTGTCCGGTTTTTTTATGCTTGAGCCAGGTACAAATTTCCTGGCAACTAGCCTCTTGTCCCTTTCGAGTTAGCTTCGTAGCATTCCCTGTAGGCCTCGTTTTCAAACTCACGGACGGCACGTTCGCGTGACTGCTCTGTGGAGTACTGAGGTAGCCGATAGGCTCGCTGCACGAAAAGTTTGGACATCTCGTCGATGGAACTCCCTGAGGATGTCAGCTCCATCACTTGCGACATTGGCGCGCCCACCTGGCGAAGCTTCATGAGTTCTTTGGCCAGGTGCGAAATATCTTTGCAAGCCTGGTGCGCTGAGTTGGTCTGCGCCAAGACCGGCGATGCGGCCAGCCCAGTAAACAGCAGCGTCAACAATATGCTTCGATTCATCGCCTCGTTCCGAACGTCGATTTTGTGTCTGCGGCGGTGTCTGCGAAACGTACAACCTGGAAGGTTCAACGTCGTCTGAGACCGACGGCCGGCATGATATTACTCATACGACCGCGCATCCTCAATCACCTTCCCATCATTCACCAAACTCCCCGCCGCCCCCATTACCACTTCCACGCGGATCTTCGTCAATTCCCGCGCGCTGGCCATGATCCGCTCGGCCAGTTCCGCTGACGCACCAGACACTTCCAACTTCAGTGTCACCACTTCAGCGCTTACTTTCCCCGTCACGACCAACCTCGCTTTGATGACTTCCGGGTGCCGCTTGACGATCTCGGCGACTTGCTCGGGATGCACGAACATCCCTCGGATTTTTGTTGTCTGATCGGCCCGGCCCATCCAGCCTTTGATGCGCGCATTGGTGCGGCCGCAGGGGGACGGGCCAGCCAGGATGGCGCTCAGGTCGCCGGTGCCGAAGCGCACCAGGGGGTAGGCGGGGTTGAAGGTGGTGACGACCACTTCACCGACTTCGCCGTCGGGCACGGGGTCGTTGGTGCCGGGGCGCACGATTTCCACGATGATGTCTTCGGCCAGCACCAGGCCGTCGCGGGCTTCAGTCTCGTAGGCGATCAGGCCGACATCGGCGGTGCCGTAGGCTTGGTAGCCTGCCACGCCGCGCTCGGCGAACCAATCACGCACCGACGGCGGGAAGGCTTCGCCGGATACCAGGGCTTTGTGAATCGATTCCAGTTTCACGCCGAGTTCATCGGCTTTTTCCAGAATGATTTTCAGGAAGCTGGGGGTGCCGACATAGCCGTGCGGTTTCAGGTCGGCGATGGCGCGCACTTGTTGTTCGGTCTGGCCGATGCCGCCGGGGAATACGGTGCAGCCCACTGCATGCGCGGCGGTTTCCATCATCGCGCCGGCTGGCGTGAAGTGGTAGGAGAAGCAGTTGTGTGCCAGTTCACCGGCGCGGAAGCCGGCTGCATACAGCGCGCGGCCGAAGCGCCAGTAGTCGCGCTGGGTGCCTTGTGGTTCGTAGATGGGGCCGGGCGATGCGAACACGCGGGGCATGTCTTCGCCGTAGTCGACCGCGCTGAAGCCGCCGAAGGGCGGTTGTTTGGGCTGCAGGTCTACCAGTGCGTGTTTGCGCGTGACGGGGATCTTGGCCAGGGCTTCGCGCGAGGTGACGCTTGCCAGGTCGATGCCTTCCAGCTGGCGCGCCAGTGCGGGTGCCCGTTTGACGGCACGCGCAAGGGCGGCGGGCAGGGCGGCGAGCAGCGCTTGTTCGCGCTCGGCCGGGCTGCGCGTTTCCAGCGTGTCGAAGTAGTCGGGCATGGTGGGACCTCGGGTGGTGTTCGCACGGCCTGCTGGCCAGATGCGAGGTGAATACGTGGAATAACGGCTTGCAAGTCAGTGCGGACTAGCGGCTTGTCTCTGCACATAGGTCGTACAGAACACAGGCGATGGTGCTTGGTGTCTGGGGACAAGATTGGCTCGTTCGGCGGTTTGCCGTCGGCTGTCTTCTTCACGCCCCGACACGCACCATCACGCCAGCCAACGCTTCCTTCGCCGATAGAACTTGTTGTCGCGGAAGCTCTTTCTTCCCCCGCTGGACAGGCCCAGATAGAACTCTTTGACGTCTTCGTTTTCAGCCAGGGCTTTGGCTTCCCCGTCCATCACGACACGTCCGTTTTCCAGGATGTAGCCGTAGTCGGCATAACGCAGTGCGACGTTGGTGTTCTGTTCGGCCAGCAGGAAGCTCACGCCTTCGCGGGTGTTCAGGTCTTTCACGATTTCAAAAATTTCTTCGACGATCTGCGGTGCCAGGCCCATGGACGGTTCGTCCAGCAGGATCATGCTGGGGTCGGCCATCAGCGCGCGGCCAATTGCCGTCATTTGTTGTTCGCCGCCCGACGTGTAGCCGGACTGGCTGGTGCGGCGGGTTTTCAGGCGCGGGAAGTAGGCGTAGACCTTTTCCAGCGCGGCGGAAATGTCGCCGCGTGACAGGGACCGTGTGTAGGCCCCGGTCAGCAGGTTGTCTTCGATGCTCAGGTGAGCAAAGCAGTGTCGGCCTTCCATCACCTGCACCACGCCGCGCTTGACCAAGTCAGCCGGCGACAGCCGTTCGATGCGCTCGTTGCGCAGTTCGATATAGCCCTTGGTCACGTCGCCACGCTCGCCTTTCAGCAGGTTGGACACTGCGCGCAAGGTGGTGGTCTTGCCTGCGCCGTTGGCACCCAGCAGGGCGACGATGCCGCCTTGCGGAACGACCAGCGACACGCCTTTCAAGACCAGGATGACGTGGTTGTAGATGACTTCGATGCCGTTGACGGTCAGCAGCGCGGGGGCTGCGGCCGGGGCGGCGTCGACAGGGGCGGGTGCGGTAGCGGTGGCGCTCATGGATTCGGTCCTGCTGTCGGCAGGTGCACCACCTGGGGTGCAACCTGCCGGGGTTAACGCGCGGCTGTCAAACAACGCCTGTCAAGGCGTGACCATCGAGCCAGGTCTTCACATCACCAGCCGTCCATCAGCCTTCGCACTTGCGCGGGGTGATGTTCTTTTCGCTGGCGTACTTGGCGGCAGCTTCTTTCACCAGTGGGTCGATCACGCTGGCATCGCCTTGGTACCAGTCAGAGCTGTTGGTGAACTTGCCACCGTCCCAGGTGATGATGTGCGCCCAGCTTGCGCCCATGTGGTCTTTGCAAGACGTCTTGATCGGACGCAGCAGGCCGTTGAAGCCCAGCTGGTCGATACGCTCCTGGGTGATGTTGAGGTTCTCGTAACCCCAACGCACTTGCTCGCGTGTCATGGTCTTGCCCTTGCCGTACTTTTCCTGCGCAGTACGGATGGCTTCCACCGTGATCATCGAGATCAGCATGCCGCGGGTGTGCGCCACGGTGCCGACTTCTTCACGCTTGGCCGAGCCGTTGTTCTTGTCGTAGACGTTCTTCAGCAGGTCGTCGTGAATACGGCTTTTGCCGGCCGCGTTCTGAACCGTAATGGCGTTGTAGCCCTTGGCGGCTGCGCCCAGGTCTTTCACGTCAGCTTCCGAACCCGCCCACCAGATGGCGTACATCTTTTCGCGCGGGAAGCCGGTGGCTTGTGCTTCGCGGATGGCGGTCGGCGTCATGATGCCGGCGCTCCACAGCAGCACATAGGCCGGGCGTTGCTGGCGAATCTGCAGCCAGGTGGATTTCTGTTCCACGCCCGGTGCCACGACCGGCAGCAGGCTGAGTTCAAACCCGTGCATCTTGGCGCGTGCCGTCAGCAGCGGAATCGGTTCCTTGCCGTAGGGCGAGTCGTGATAGACCAGCGCGATCTTCTTGCCCTTCAACTTGTCCCAGCCGCCTTCTTTCTTGGCGATGTCCTGCAGCATGATGTCGGCTGCGGTCCAGTAGGTGCCCAGGATCGGGAAGTTCCATTCGAAGACCGAGCCATCAGCCGATTCCGAGCGGCCGTAGCCGGTGGTCTGGATGGTGACCTTGTCGTTCGGGGCCTTGTCGGTCACGGCGAAGGTAATGCCGGTGGACTGCGGATCGAAGGACGATGCGCCGGTGGGGCCTTTGCTTTTCAGGCGTTCGTAGCATTCCACACCACGGTCGGTGGAGTAAGCGGTTTCGCACTCTTCATACGTGATCTTGACGCCGTTGATGCCGCCGTCGCGTTCGTTGATGAGCTTGATGTAGTCCAGCTTGCCATCGGCCCACGGAATGCCCAGCGGTGCAAAGGAACCGGTGCGATACACCAGCAGCGGTACGAACTGTTCCTGCGCCTGGGCTTGCGCCAGCATTGGCGTGGCGGTGGCGGCCAGGGCACCGGTCAGTGCCATGGCTGCGGCGGCGGTACGGAATCGGGTGAATGTCATCGCTGTGTCTCCGTGGTTGGCGGGCGGCCACGCCGTCTGCCTGGGTGTTTTCCGGTCAATGCCGGCTATCTGTGTCGATGAAAAACGGGGAATGCAGGAAAAGCGCGTGCGTGAAAACGGTCAGTGCGGGAAGGGCCAGATACGCAGTTTTTCTTTCGCGATGCTCCACAGCTTGGCCAGGCCATGCGGTTCAGCGATCAGGAAGAAGACGATCAATCCACCGAAGATCATGTGTTCGATGTGGCTGGCGGTGTCTACCGACAGCGGCAGGCCCAGCATGTGCGGAATATTGTTCAGGCCCACCGGCAACAGCACGATGAAGGCTGCGCCGAAGAAGCTGCCGACAATCGAACCCAGGCCGCCGATGATGACCATGAACAGCAGCTGGAAGGAACGTTCCAGGCTGAAGGCCAGCGGTTCCCACGAACCCAGGTGCAGGTAGCCCCACAGTGCACCGGCCACGCCGACGATGAAGGAACTGACTGCAAAGGCCGTGAGCTTGGCGTACATCGGGCGAATGCCGATCACGGATGCCGCCACGTCCATGTCACGAATGGCCATCCATTCCCGGCCGATGGCACCACGCACCAGGTTCTTGGCCAGCAAGGCAAACACGGCAACCACGCTCAGGCAGAACAAGTAGCGCGACAGGGCCGACTGGATCGGGAAACCGAAGACTTGCAGGTTGGCGACCGACACCGAACCCGATGCCGAGTAGTTGGTCAGGAACGGAATCCGCAGGAAGGCCCAGTCCACGAAGAACTGCGCAGCCAGTGTCGCCACTGCCAGGTACAGACCACGAATGCGCAAGCTGGGAATGCCGAAGATCACGCCCACGATGGTGGCGCACAGACCGCCCAGCAGCACTTGCACCAGCAGCGGCAGGAAGGGGAAACGCACACCGAAGTTGAAGGCTGCATAGGCCCCCACTGCCATGAAGGCACCGGTCCCCAGCGAGATCTGTCCGCAGTAGCCCACCAGAATGTTCAGGCCGATGGCCGACAAGGACAGGATCAGGAACGGGATCAGGATGGCGCGCAACAGGTAGTCGCTGGCCAGCATGGGCACGGCAAGGAAGGCGACCGCCAGTACCAGCAGCATGAACACCCGGTCTTGTCGGATCGGGAAGATCTGCTGGTCGGCGCGGTAGCTGGTCTTGAATTGACCGTTTTCACGATAGAACATGGGCTTGGTATCCGTTAAGAATGCGGTGCTGGTTGAGCTTCAGACCTTGGCGTTCAGACCCGATCGATGATCTTTTCGCCGAACAGCCCCTGCGGTCGGAACAGCAGGAACACCAGCGCCAACACGTACGCAAACCACACTTCGATGCCGCCCCCGACCATCGGGCCAAGGTAGACCTCGGACAGCTTCTCGCCCACGCCGATGATCAGGCCACCGATGATGGCACCCGGCACCGAGGTCAGCCCACCCAGAATCACCACCGGCAAGGCCCGCAGGGCGACGGTGGACAGCGTGAACTGCACGCCCAGTTTTGATCCCCAGATGATCCCGGCAACCAGCGCCACCAGACCAGCCACTGCCCACACGATGATCCAGATGCGGTTCAGCGGAATACCGATGGACTGCGCCGCTTGGTGATCGTCGGCCACGGCGCGCAGCGCACGGCCGGTGGCGGTGTACTGGAAGAACAAGGCCAGTGCACCGACCAAGGCCGCAGCAACCGCAGCCGCAATCATGTCTTCCGCATTGACCAGTACGCCGCCTTCGAACATGCCTTCCAGCAGGAACAGCGGGTCTTTGGGCATGCCGACGTCGATGGCGTACACCGCGCTGCCGAACATGATCTGCCCAGCGCCGTCCAGGAAGTACGAGATGCCCAGCGTGGCCATCAGCAGCGTGGTCAGCTCCTGGTTGACCAGGTGGCGCAACACCACCCGCTCAATGGCCCAGGCGACCACCACCATCATGGCACCGGTGACGATCATCGCCAGCAGGTTTGCCAGGAATTTGTTCTCAAACCCGAACCAGGCTGGAATCCAGACCGAGAAGCGGGCCATGCACAGCGCGGCCAGCAAGACCATTGCGCCCTGTGCGAAGTTGAAGACGCCCGATGCCTTGAAGATCAGCACGAAGCCCAGTCCGATCAGCGCGTACAACATGCCTGACATCAGGCCGCCGAACAGTGTTTCCAGAAAAAATGCCATGGTGTGTTGTCCTGGACCTTAGTGGGACACGCCAAGATAGGCGCGGATCACGTCTTCGTTGTTGCGGACGTGGTCCGGTTCGCCGTCGCCGATTTTCTTGCCGTAGTCGAGCACCACCACGCGGTCGGAGATATCCATCACCACGCCCATGTCGTGCTCGATCAGCACGATGGTGGTGCCGAATTCGTCATTCACGTCCAGGATGAAGCGGCACATGTCCTGCTTTTCCTCGACGTTCATCCCGGCCATCGGCTCGTCCAGCAGCAACATGCGCGGTTCCATGGCCAGCGCACGGCCCAGGTCGACGCGCTTTTGCAGACCGTAGGGCAGACGCCCGACCGGCGTTTTGCGGAAGGCCTGGATTTCCAGGAAGTCGATGATGTTCTCGACCACTTCACGGTGCGCGGTTTCTTCACGTTCGGCCGGGCCTAAACGGAAGGCCTGTGCCAGGATGCCGGACTTCATGCGCAGGTTGCGGCCCGTCATGATGTTGTCCAGCACGCTCATGCCCTTGAACAAGGCCAGGTTCTGGAAGGTGCGCGCGATGCCCATTTCTGCCGCGCGGCGCGGGTTCATCTTCGAGAAGCTCGCGCCCTGGAATTCGATGGACCCTTGCTGCGGCGTGTAGACGCCATTGATCACGTTCAGCATCGAGCTTTTGCCCGCGCCGTTCGGACCGATGATGGCGCGGATTTCATGCTCGCGCACATTGAAGGAAATGTCGGTCAGTGCTTTCACGCCACCGAAGGCAAGCGAGATGTGCTGCAAGTCCAGCACCACGTCGCCGATGCGTTTTTCTCTGCTCATGCTGCTTCCCGCTGTACGCCTACGGTTTTCACGGTACGGATCGGCAGGTCCGCCGAGATCGAGCCGGTACGGCCGTCCTCGAACTTCACCTGCGTCTCGATGAACTGATGGGTCTTGCCCGTGTAGAGCGCATCGACCAGCACCGCGTACTTCTGGTTGATGAAGCCACGGCGCACCTTGCGGGTACGGGTCAGTTCGTCGTCATCGGGGTCCAGCTCCTTGTGCAGGATCAGGAAGCGATGCAGCTGTGAACTGGCCAGCAAGGGGTCGCGCGCCAAGTCGGCATTGACCTGTTCCACGCAGTCCGCGATCAGTTCGTACACTTCGGGTTTGGATGCCAGGTCGGTGTAGCCCGCATACGGCAGCCCACGGCGCTCGGCCCAGTTGCCCACCGCTTCCACGTCGATGTTGATGAAGGCGGTGGCTTCATTGCGGTCAGCGCCGAAGGCCACGGCTTCCTTGATGAACGGGAAGAACTTCAGCTTGTTCTCGATGTACTTGGGCGCGAACATCGCGCCGCTGGCGAGCTTGCCCACGTCTTTGGCGCGGTCAATGATCTTCACGTCGCCATCGGCGTCGACGAAGCCTGCATCCCCCGTGCGGAACCAGCCGTCGGCGTCCTTCACTTCAGCCGTGGCAGCGGGGTTGCGGTAGTACTCCTTGAACAGGCCCGGGCTTTTCACCAGGATTTCGCCCGCTTCGGAAATCTTGATTTCCACGCCATCGGTCGGGGGACCAACCGTGTCGGCCTTCACCTGACCGTTCTTCTGAATGCAGACAAAAACTGAAGTTTCCGTCGAGCCGTACAGCTGCTTCAGGTTGATGCCAATGGACCGGTAGAACACGAACAGGTCCGGGCCGATGGCTTCGCCTGCGGTGTAGGCCACGCGCACGCGGTTCATGCCCAGCGCGTTGCGCAAGGGACCGTAGACCATCAGGTTGCCCAGCGCGTAGTGAATGCGGTCGCCCATGCCGACCGGCTTGCCGTCCAGGATGTCGGTGCCGACCTTGCGCGCCACGCCCATGAAGTGGTGGAACATCTTGCGCTTGATCAGGCCCGCGTCTTCCATGCGGATGGTGACCTGCGTCAGCAGCGCTTCCAGCACGCGCGGCGGCGCGAAGTAGTAGGTCGGGCCGATGGCGCGCATGTCGATGTCGACGGTTTCGGGCGACTCGGGGCAATTCACCGTGAAGCCCGTGACCAGCGGCTGGATGTAGGAAAAGATGTTCTGGCCGATCCAGGCGGGTGGCAGGTAGGCCAGCACGTCTTCGCGGTCGGTCAGGCCTTCCAGGCGTTCGCAGGCACGTGCCCGGCCGATCAGCGCGTCGTGGGTCAGCACCACGCCCTTGGCCTTGCCGGTGGTGCCCGAGGTGTACAGCATGGCGGCGGTGTCGTCCGACTTGCCAGCGGCCACGGCGTCATCGAACAGGCCCGGGTGGGACGCGTCGTATTCCTTGCCCAGCGTTTCCAGCTGGTCAAGCGACAGCAGGGCCGGGTCGGTGTAGTGGCGCATGCCGCGCGGGTCGTCGTAGACCACGGTCTTCAGGCTGGGCGCCTGTTCCATGATCTCGAACATCTTGTCGACCTGTTCCTGGTCTTCCACCACCGCAATGCGCACCTCGGCGTCTTGCAGCACGTAGACCATTTCCTGGGCGACGGCGTCCTGGTACAAGGGGATCGGAATGGCGCCGAGCGACTGCGCGGCCATCATCGTCCAGTACAGGCGCGGGCGGTTTTCGCCGATCACGGCAACGTGGTCGCCGCGGACCACGCCCTTGGCCGCCAGGCCGCAGGCAATGGTACGTACGCGGGCGGCAGATTCGGCCCAGGACCAGGTTTGCCAGATGCCCAGGTCTTTCTCGCGGATCGCGGGGCGATCGGGGCGGTTGCGGGCATGCGAAAGCAGCAGCCGGGGCAGGGTGTCCGCAGATGCTGCGGCGGCGTTGCGCGAATCGGGCTGGGCCACGTGATCTCCTGCGATATCGTTATCCGGCTTGGGCGGCAAGTCGCCCTGTGTCCGGTACGTTCGTCATTTCTTTTTTGCGCTGTCATGCACCCGTATTGCGCGTTCGAAAACCCGGTCACGGAAGCTGACAAGCTGCTTGGTTGCGGTAAGGTAGCGAGTCGCTGGCACACCAACTGTCGCGGAAACGACAATCGGCGACAAAGGCCGGGTAAACGACAGGTCTGTAAAACCCTTGAGCGATAAAGGATCGATGAGCTGGTTTGACGAGACAAAAGTGGCATCCAGCTGGCCAGCCCTGCTGACAGCGCCGCAACGCGACCGCGTGCGGCGTGACGTTGCCATCCATCAGGTACCGGCCGGCACGGTGATCGGCCGCAAAGGCGATCGCGCCGACAGCTGGTTGGGCGTGGTCGACGGCTTGCTGAAGATTTCGGTGGTCAGCATCGACGGCAAGTCCGTCAGCTTCACCGGCGTGCGTGACGGCGGCTGGTTCGGCGAGGGAACCTTGCTGAAAGATGAGCCACTCAAATATGACATCGTGGCGCTGCGCGACTCCACCCTGGCCCGGATGCCGCGCGCGACTTTCGAATGGCTGCTGGAAAACAGCATTGGCTTCAATCGTTATCTGCTGGATCAATTCAATGAACGGCTGGGCCAGTTCATTGGCATGATCGAGAACGAACGCCTGCTCGGGCCGGACACGCGGCTGGCCCGTTGTCTGAGCGGCCTGTGCAATCCGATTCTGTATCCGGGCTCTGACCTGCGTATTGAAATTACGCAGGAAGAGCTTGGCTATCTCGCTGGCGTGTCGCGTCAGCGGGTCAACCAGGCGTTGCACAAGCTCGAAAACGTCGGGCTGGTGCGCGTCGAGTACGGGGCGGTCTGGGTTACCGACCTGGCTGGACTGGGGAGCTACGATGGGTGATCAAAGCGAAAACCGGGCGGCGGTCGCCCCGGGTGTGGTGCCGGCCGGTACCCGCCGTGTTGGTGTCGAGCCCTTTGCCTGCGCTGCGTTGATCCGCGAGATCGGCCGGGGCAAGGATGGGTCGAAGTCCTTGCCGCGCGATCAGGCTGAAACCCTGATGGCTGCCATGCTGGACGGTCAGGTCAATGACCTGGAACTCGGTGGCATTTTGCTGGCGCTGCGCATGAAGGGCGAGCAGCACACCGAGATTGCCGGTTTCCTGGATGCCATCGAGGCGCGCATGCGCCGGGTGACGGCACCGGGCGCACCGGTGGTGGTCATTCCCACTTATAACGGTGCCCGGCATGCCGCCAACCTGGTGCCCTTGCTGGCCGGCCTGCTGGCCAAGCGCGGCATTCCGGTCTTGCTGCACGGCCAGGCCAGCGATCCGCTGGCGCAAGGGGCAGGAAGCAATGTCAGCCGCGTGACCACGGCTTCCATTCTGGAAAAAATGGGGATCGAGGCGTCTGCGAACGTCTACAAGGCCGAAGACGCCTTGCACGATCGTCTGCTGGCATACCTGCCGCTGGATGTGGTGAGCGCGCCGCTGGCACGCCTGATCAGCCTGCGTCGCATTCTGGGGGTGCGCAATGTGTCGCACACCTTGGTGAAGCTGGTGTGCCCGGTGGCGGGGCCGGCTTTGCTGTTGTCTGCATATACCCACCCTGAATTCGGCAGCATGCTCAACGAGCTGTTCGCCGAGCGCGGCACGGCTGCCTTGCTGATGCGCGCAACCGAAGGCGAGGCGGTGATCAACGTGCGCCGCAGTCAGGAAGTGTTGCGCTGGCGCGGTGGCCAGGTCGAGACCCTGGCCGAACGTGCGCCGACGGCTGCGGCCGAGTTGCCCGAACTGCCCCCGCGCGATGCCGAGAGCACGGCCGTGTGGACCAAGGCGGTGTTGGCGGGGGATATTCCCGCCCCTGAATCCTTGGTGGCGCAGTGCGACATGATCGAGGAATCGCTGGGCCTGCTGGACCGGCGCAAGGGGGCGCGATGAGCGCAGATATTGACGGTGGCAAGCCCACGCTGGCGGACGGTGGGGCAATTCCCCCCGCCACCGGCTGGCCCGATGCCACCGCCTTGGTGCTGTTTGCGCACGGCGCGCGCGATCCGCGTTGGGCCGAGCCGTTGAACCGTCTGGCCGATGTGGTGCGCGCCCAGCGGCCGGATGTCGCGGTCGTGACGGCATTCCTAGAATTGATGCAGCCTGATCTGCCTGCGGTATTGGACGGCTTGGCGGCGGACGGTCATGTGCATGTCAACCTGATGCCGGTATTCTGGTCTGCGGGCGGCCATGTGATTCGTGATTTACCTGTATTGATCGCGGATTCCCGCCTGCGTAATCCGGGTTTGAACGTGGCGGTGCTGCCGGTATTGTCTGAATTGCCCGGCGTGCTGGATGCCGTCGCCCGGGCCGCCTGGCCGGCTGCCTGATGTACTTGGCTTGATCACTTGGGTTGATGCTTTTGGCTTGATGCATCTGATCTGATGCGTTCGGTCTGACGCCCTTTACCAAGCGCGCAACGCCAGGCCCACCACGGTTCTTTCCACTATCTGCACCTGCGTGCCCGTGGTCGGGCATGCCGGGTGCTGAGGCTTGCGCCTCGCCTATACACACCATCTACCCACCCACGGGAGTACTGCATGATCCGGATATGGGGACGCCTGAGTTCCATCAACGTGCAAAAAGTCGTCTGGACCGCCGTCGACCTGGAGCTTGATTTCACCCGTCTCGACGCCGGCGGCCCGTTTGGTGGCCTGGATACCCCGGAATACGGCCTGCTGAATCCGAACCGCTTGATCCCGGTATTGGAAGACGACGGGTTTGTGATGTGGGAATCGAACGCCATCGTGCGTTATCTGGCCGAGCGCTACGGCAAGAACAAGCTGTGGATCGACGCGCTGCCCGCGCGTGCCAAGGCCGATCGCTGGGTCGATTGGCAGGCGACGACCTTCGCCCCTTTGATGATGCCGGCGTTCATCGGTCTGGTGCGCACGCCCGAGGAAGAGCGCAACGAGCTGGCGATTGCCGACTCCCTGGCGCAGTGCGGCTTGCTGATCAACATTCTGGAACGCGAGCTTGAGCAGCGCCCGTTCCTGGGTGGCGAGGAATTCTCGATTGCCGATATTGCAGTCGGCGCGCAGGTGCATCGCTGGTTCCACCTGCCGATCAACCGTGCCCCGTCGCCTGCGCTGCGCGCCTGGTATGACCGCATCATCCATCGTCCGGGTGCGGTGGCGGCGCTGGGACAGCCGGTGGCGTAAACGGTAGTGGGAGTGTGTCTGAGCTTGCCTGAATCCGGCCGCGCTGCACGCTTGCGCGCGACGGGCGACAATAGGACGGATGGACAACCCCGCTTTCCTGTATCTCACTGGCGTCGGCGGCCAAGCCCCGATGCTGATCGCGCAAGCCCGTGGCAAGTTGCCGTTGCTGTGGCAGATTCTGCTGGCAGGCGGTGCGCCTGCTGCCGGGTCTGATCCGGCATCGCCTGTCATTGACGCAGTTGCTGCACCTGCACCCATCGCCGCAACGCATGGCAACGACGCGCCTCGCCTGACCAGCAACGCCGACGCGGCGCTGCTGCGTCTGCGCTGTGTGGTCGACTTCATCGCCAGTCATCCGGCCTTGCGTACCCGGCCTTCCTTGGGCTGGGCCTTCGACGGTGCCTTGGCGTCGTTACGCGAAGCGGTAGCCGCGCAGCCCGGGCGAAGCTTTTCTGTCGGGCTGGAGGCGTTGTCGTGGATCAGCGATGCCACGCCCGCCACCTTCATCGAAGAATGCCGTGCGGACTGCAATGCCCGCTGGCGCATGCTGGCCGAGGCCATCAGCGCGCGCGACCACATGGCCTTGAGCCGTGCGCTGTACTTGGACGACCCTGACGATTGGCGCTATTGGGCGGACAGCTTCGGTTTCAGTACCTTGGCTGACCCCTACTTCCACGGCCACATCACGCAGCCCGACGCGCCGCACCCGCTGGCCCCGTTGCCAAGGCGCAGCAGCTGGTGGCGCTGGTTCAATGCTGACTGATCAGCGCCAACCGATGCGCCTGTCGCCTTAGAACTGATAACGCGCCGTCAAGGTGATGGTGCGCGGCGCGCCGTAGTAGCACCAGATGGCGCTTTGGCAGACCGCGACGTATTCCTTGTCGAACAGGTTGCTGATGTTCAACTGCAGACGCCACTGGTTGATGTCGTAATGCGCTTGCGCATCCACAATCGCGTAGCCGCTGGTGCCCCACTGGTTGTAGGTATCGCCATAGTGCTTGCCCATGTAGCGCACTGCGCCTCCGAAGCCCAGGCGGGCCAGCGGGCCGGACTGGATGGTGTAGTCGGCACCCAGCGATGCCTGATGACGTGGCACCAGACGCAGTTGCTTGCCTTGCTCCAGCGGGTCGTTGCTTTCCTTGGCCTTGGCGTCGTTGAAAGCGTATGAACCAATCAGCTTGAAGCCACGCGACACGTTCACACGTGCTTCGAATTCTGCACCGCGCACCTGCGTCTTGCCCTGCTGCACCGTGGCAAAGGCCACGTTCGGGTCCAGGGTCTGGGTGTTCTTCTGCGTCATGTTGTACACGGCTGCCGTGTACTGGTCGCTGCGTCCCTTGGGCTGGTATTTGACGCCGGCCTCAAGCTGGTCGCCCGTGGTGGCTTTGAACGGCTCGCCGCGTGCGGTCGCACCGATCACCGGCTGGAACGAACGCGAGTACGCGGCATACGGGGCAATGCCCGAGTCGAACACATAGTTCACGCCCACCCGGCCCGACCACGCGTTTTCTTTGGTGGTGGTCTGCGTGTTGGCAATGCGGTTGTCGGTGTTGGTGTCGCTCCAGTCGTGGCGCAGGCCCAGCGTGCCCACCCAGCGGCCGATGCGGATCTGGTCTTGCGCGTACACACCTAGCTGCTTCTGCGTCTGGTCGATGTGGTAGTTGTAGGCCGGGGTGACCAGTGGCGACTGTCCGTAGACCGGGTTGAAGATGTCCAGCGTGGGTGCACCCGCCGCAAAGCCGGATGCATAGTCATTACTCAAGCGGCTGTAGTCCAAACCGACCAGCAAGGTGTGCTTGAAGTCGCCGGTGGCGAAGCGCGTTTCCAGCTGGTTGTCGACGGTGAAGGCGCGTGAGTGTTCTTCCAGCGGATAGTAATAGCGATTCAGCGTGCGCAAGTCGGCTTGCAGGCCAAGCGTACCGATGGAATTGTGGTCCAGATCGACATTGGCCTGGCGCAGGTTCTGGCGGAAGGTCCAGTCTTCATTGATCCGGTGCTGCAACTCGTAGCCGACCGACTTGAATTCCTTGTCGTAGTTGTCGTAGCCCGGTTCTCCCGTGAACACCTTGGGCGAAATCTTGCCGTTCGGGTTGAAACGCGCCGTGCCTTCCGAAGGCAGGAAACCGCCGCCCAGCGCGGTTTCGCCTTTCTGGTAGCGCGCCAGGAAGGTCACCGAGGTGTCATTGGTGGCTTTCCAGGTCAGGCTGGGCGCAAAGAAATAGCGGTCATCTTTCACGTGGTCGATCTGCGTATCGCCCTTGCGCACCAGGCCGGTCACGCGATACAGCAGGCGTCCTTCGTCGTCGATCGGGCCGGAGAAATCGGCGGCGACTTGCTTCTGGTGGAAGCTGCCGGCCTGCACTTCGATTTCGCGCAAGCGTTCCTCGGTGGGACGCTTGCTGACCACGTTGATCAGGCCACCCGGCGGCATGGCACCGTACAGACCGGATGACGGTCCTTTCAGCACCTCGATGCGTTCCAGGCCGTAAGGTTCGATGCGCGTGGCGCCGGTCCAGGTGCCATTGGGCAGCGGCAAGCCGTCCATGTAACGCGAGGGGTCGAAGCCGCGCACCAGCAGCCAGTCCGACCGTGAGTCGAAGCCGTACGAGCCGCCCACCACACCCGCGCTGTGCCACACCGCTTCCTCGATGCCGTGAATGCCGTAGTCCTGCATCTGCTCACGCGTGACGATGGAAATCGACTGCGGCGTCTCCAGAATGGGGGTATCGGTCTTGGTGGCCGTGGCGCTGCGCTTGGCTACGTAGCCAAGCACGGGGCCGACGGCCGTTTCATTGTCTACCGAAGCCGAGACATTCACGGCGGTCAGGGTGGCGGCGCTGGTTGCGGCCGAAGTCGGCGGCGCGCGACGCAGCGAATAGCTGTTGCCCGCACCCGACGCGACTTCCAGACCCGTGCCCGCCACCAATCGCGACAAACCCTGGTCCACGGTGTAGCGGCCTTGCAAGCCCGCCGTGCTGCGGCCGGTGGTCAGCGACGCATCGACCGACAACAGCACACCGGCTTCCGCCGCGAACTGCGTCAGCGCATTGGCCAGCGGTCCTGCCCCGATGTTGAATTCGCGCGCTGCGGGTGCGGTCTGTGCCTGGGTCACACTCGCGGTTGCCGCCAGCAAAGGCAGGCCAAGAAACGCGGCGCGCAAGGCCAGCGTCAGTGCACGCGGGGCAAGGTGCCGCGTGCGCGGCGAATTCGATCGGAAGGACGGCATGGTGAGCCTCGATGACGGAGGATTGTGAAGGTGTCTTCCGTATTGCCAATCGAGATGCTTGAAGCGGAACCGGCGTTACAAATTAGTCGGTAGCTTTGACGAGAATGATTACTCGAGGTGTGCATCGGCACCAAGATTCATGATCCGAATGCCTCTGTTGTTGCCGCATTTTTTGCCGGTTCATTTTGGTTTTCAAGTCTTTGTTCTAAAAAGAAAAAACCCGATTACGTCGAAAATTCTTGCCGCTTGTTTTGCCGGTTTTTTTCCAGACATTCACCGCTGTTTCGTGCCGAAAATCACAAGGCAACTTCGGTGATCAAACCGCCTCAACACTTACCCACCAGGGCGTAAGTGTCCTGATCCGCACTGGCAGCGAGCCGGCCACCGCTTGCAGAATCCGGTCGGTATCCCCAAGCGGATACGCGCCTACCAGCCGCAGGTGCGCCACTTCTGGCGTACAGCCCAAATGTCCGCGCCGATAACGCGACAGCTCTGCCAGGAAATCGTCCAGCCGCTGGTTGTTGGCCAGCAGCATGCCGGTGCGCCAGGCTTGGCGTGCGGGGTCGGCGGCTTCCAACGTGCTGATCGACGTGGCCGCGAAGCGGGCCTGTTTGCCGGCCGGCACGACCTGCGCGGCTGCGCCAAGCGGCTGGATTTCCACCGATCCGTCGAAGACCGCGACATGACAGGTGGTTCCTTCCTGGCGCACCGTGAAACGGGTGCCCAGCGCGCGCAATCTGCCTTGGGCGACGTCGACGACCAGTGGGCGCTGCCGATCAACCGCTGAGTCGATCAGGATTTCGCCTTCACGCAGCAGCAGGCGACGCCAGGCATCGTCGTAGGCAACATCGATGGCGCTGGCGGTGTTGAGCCAGACCTGGGTGCCGTCGGCCAAGCGCAGGTCGCGCGTTTCGCCCACGCCGGTGCGGTAGGCGGCGGTCCAGGCTTGCCAGGGCAGGGCGTCGCGGCCGATGAGGCCGGCGATACAGGCGCCACCGCCCAGGACGGCTGCGCCCAGGAGGTGCCGGCGACGCCGACCCGGGACGCTCAGCGCAGTGCGCGCTGCACGTGCCGGCAAACGATCGAATTGGCTGCCGATGGCTTCGACCCGTTCCCAGGCTTGCAAATGCTGCGGGTTGGCCGCGATCCAGTCGCGCCACTGGCGACGGCTGTCGTCATCGACCCGGTCGTCGCGCAAGGTGGCGAACCACTGCGCGGCTTCGGCCAGCACGTTGGGGTCCAGCGGACCGGCCGCGCGGGCGGGCGAGGGAGAAAGTTCAGCCACGACAATTCAGCTGCGGTTGTCGAGCAGCAGGCAAGCCAGCATGGCCTGCGCCATGTATTTGCGCACCATGCGGTCCGAGACGCCCAAGGCCGTGGCAATGTCGGCGTAGCTCATGCCGTCGAACTGCGCCATCAGGAAGGCTTGGCGAACCTTGGTGGGCAAGGTGTCGAGCATGGCGTCGACTTGATACAGCGCTTCGAGCGCCAGCGCCTGTTCTTCGGGCGAGGCACTCAGCGGCTCGGGCAGGGTGGCCAGGGCTTCAAGATAACTGCGTTCCAGATCGCGACGCCGCAGGTGGTTGACCATCAGCCCGTGGGCGATGGTGCCCAGGTACGCACGCGGCTCGCGCAGCGTGGTGGCTTCCTGCGATACGAGCACCCGCATGAAGGTGTCTTGCGCCAGGTCCGCGGCCTGGGCGGTGCAGCCCAGCTTCTTGCGCAACCAGCCGGCCAGCCACCCGTAATGGGCGCGATACATTGCGCCGAGCGGGTCTTGGGTGGGGGAGAGGCCGGGGTGCATGGGTTTAATCAAATAAGAAGCGTTCTCATTCTATTTGGTTTCCGCCGAATGACAATCGATTTATGCGCAAAGATGAAGTGCCACGTGGGGTTTCACGCGGTTTTGCAAGCGCCGCGCAAGGTGTCAGCGGAATACGACGGCCAATGCAGAAGGCGCTTACATCGCGGCCGGAATGGCCGACCATATGCGCCTCGACACGGCCCGGACTTGTTCACCCTGAACAATCTGCCTGACCGGGGTCAATGGAGCAGCAGCATGTCGTTCGGCTTGAAAGCAGGGTGGGTCCGCCTGGGACGGGTGTCATCGATGGCCTTGCTGGCGGGCAGCAGCCTGTGCCCGCTTGCGCCGGTGTTCGCGGCGGGTGGGGCGCATGTGGTGGAAGATTCCGAGGTCGAAGAACCCGGCCGCTGCCACGTGGACAGCTGGGTGTCGCGGCAGGGCGGGCGCGACGGCGGTATCACGCTGTCGCCTGCCTGTACCTCCAAGGCCATGCCCGATCTGGAATTTAGCGCAGCGGTGCAGCGCAATTGGGGCAGCAGCCGTGACACGCTGGTGGGGCCGGGCTTCAAGTACAACTTCATGCCCGAGGCGCAGGGCGTTGGCCTGGCGCTGGCCGGCAGCGGCGCGTGGAGCACGCGCGATGGCCACTTCGACAATGCCTTGCTGGTCGTGCCCCTGACGCTGCGTCTGCACGAAGATGTACGGGTGAATCTGAATGCAGGGTGGAGTTACACCCACGGCCGGGGCCGCAAGGAACAGGCGTTTCTGGGCGCGCAGGTGGAATACGCCGTCGCGTCCGACGTGTCCCTGATGGCCGAGGTCTTTGGTCGTGATGGCGATCCGATGGGAAGCCAGCTGGGCGTGCGCTGGACGCCGGGCGGTGGGGATGTGGATGTCGATCTTTTGTACGGCCGACGTCTGGATGGCAGCACGCCCAGGACGGTCACGCTGGGCGTCACGTTCCGGTATTGAGGTGGGTTGGATCGAGGCGGATTTGATCCCTCCTTGGCAAGCCCCCCGTTTTTGGACGAAAATGAGAGTAATTCTTATCTGTCGACCGTTATAACTGCCTTCCCGCATTTTTCATCGCGTGAAGCGCTCGGCGACGCAGGAGCATGACCGGTTTTCCGGCCCTACCCCTTCTACCCGCGCCGTCCATGTCCGCCTCTTCCGCTCGTTCCCCTCGCCTTGTTCGGGCGATTGTCTGGTTGTTGCTCGTCCTGGCCGTGCTGGCCTCGGTCTGGTTCTTTGTGTGGCGCAAGCCCGCTGCCGAGGCTGCGCCGCCCAGCGCATGGGCCGGCCCGGTGCCGGTCAAGGTGGTTGCCGCCAAGCGCGAACCGCTGACGGTCCGCGTCAAAGCCATCGGCACCGTGACCGCCTTGAATACGGTGGTGGTACGTAGTCGGGTAGACGGGCAGTTGCTGCGGGTGGCGTTCAACGACGGCGACACGGTACGTAAGGGCCAGTTGCTGGCCGAGATCGATCCTGCTGTCTACCGGGTGCGTCTGGCGCAGGTCGAAGGGGCGTATCAGCAGAATCAGGCCCAATTGCGCAGCGCCGAACTGGACCTTGCGCGCTTCAAGCGATTGGCGGAGCAGGAATCGATTGCCCGTCAGCAGCTCGATACGCAGGAAGCGCGCGTGACGGAATTGCGTGGTGCGCTGAAGTCGGACCAGGCGCAGATCGACGACGCCCGGTTGCAGCTGTCGTACACCCGCATCGAGGCACCGATTGCCGGCCGTCTTGGCATCAAGCGGGTGGACGCGGGCAATCAGGTCAGCGCGGGCGATGCCAACGGGCTGGTGACGATCAACCAGACCACGCCGGTGTCGGTCTTCTTCACGGTTCCCGAAACGCAGGTGGCCCCCTTGCGCGAGGCGCAGCGTGGCACGGCAGGGCTGGCGGTCGAAGCCTGGGATCGCGACGAACGCAAGCTGCTGGGCTCCGGCCGCCTGGTGGCCATCGACAATGAGATCGACGTCACCACAGGCACCTTGCGCCTGAAGGCCGAATTCCCGAATGCCGATGACATTCTGTTCCCGAACCAGTTCGTGAACATGCGCCTGGCCCTGAGTACCCTGGACGATGCAGTAGTGATTCCCACGGACGCCGTGCAATACGGGTCCAAGGGCACCTATGCCTATGTGATCGCCGACAACAAGGCGACCGTGCGCATGTTGACGCTGGGCCCCACCGAAGGTGACCGCGTAGCCGTGACACAAGGGCTGACAGCGGGCGATCAAGTGGTGCTGGAAGGACTGGACCGCCTGCGTGAAGGCCGTGTGGTGCGGGTGGTGGATACGCCGCAGCCGGCCGCCAACAGCCCGCTGCGCAGCGGCGGCTGAGGCCGCCATGAATCTGTCCCGTCCTTTTATCGAGCGTCCGGTTGCCACGCTGCTGTTGATGATCGCGTTGATGGTCTCCGGCATTCTGGCCTGGCGGCTGTTGCCGGTCGCGGCCTTGCCGCAGGTCGATTATCCGATCATCCAGGTGTTCACGTTCCACCCGGGGGCCAGCCCCGATGTCACGTCACGCACGATCACCGCACCGCTGGAACGGCGTCTGGGGCAGATCCCGGGCCTGAAGCAGATGAGTTCCACCAGTTCCGGTGGTGCATCGGTCGTCACGCTGCAGTTCTCGCTGGAAGTCGATCTGGGGGTAGCCGAACAGGAAGTGCAGGCCGCCATCAACACCGCCAGCACCTTGCTGCCCTCGGACCTGCCCGCCCCGCCGATCTACCGCAAGGTGAACCCGGCCGACGCGCCGATCATGACGCTGGCTGTGACCTCGGACAGCCTGCCGCTGCCGCGTGTGTATGACTTGGTCGATACCCGCATGGCACAGAAGCTGGCGCAGTTGCCGGGTGTGGGCATGGTCAGTCTGGCGGGTGGACAGCGCCCGGCCTTGCGGGTGCAGGTCAACCCGACCGCGCTTGCGCAGCAGCAGCTGAGCATGGAAGACGTGCGCACCGCGATCACCGCCGCCAACGTCAACCAGCCCAAGGGCAGCTTCGACGGACCGGTGCGTTCGACCATGCTGGATGCCAACGACCAGATTCGCAGCCTGGCGGAATACCGCGCGCTGATCGTGGCGTGGCGCAATGGTGCACCGGTGCGTCTGGGTGACCTGGCGACGGTCGAAGACGGTGCCGAAGACCGCTTCCTGGCAGCCTGGGCCGACAAGGCCCCCGCAGTCTTGGTAAACATCCAACGCCAGCCCGGTGCCAACGTGATTGACGTGGCCGACCGGGTGCGGGCGCTGCTGCCGCAACTGACCGCCACCTTGCCGGCTGCCGCGCAGGTCACGGTGCTGACCGACCGCACGCAAAGCATTCGTTCCTCGGTGCGCGACGTGCAGAAGGAACTGGTGTTTGCGGTGGGCCTGGTGGTGCTGGTCACCTTGGTGTTCCTGCGCAAATTGTCGGCCACCTTGATTCCCAGTGTGGCCGTGCCGCTGTCGCTGGTGGGCACCTTCGGCGTGATGTACCTGATGGGTTTTTCCGTCAACAACCTGTCCTTGATGGCGTTGACGATTGCCACCGGGTTCGTGGTCGACGATGCCATCGTGATGCTGGAGAACATCGCGCGGCACCGCGAAGAGGGCGCATCGCCCATGGAAGCCGCGTTGAAAGGCGCGGCCGAGATTGGCTTCACACTGATCTCGCTGACGGTGTCGTTGGTAGCGGTGCTGATTCCGTTGCTGTTCATGGGTGACGTGGTGGGGCGTCTGTTCCACGAATTTGCGATCACGCTGGCGGTGGCCATCGGTATTTCGCTGGTGGTGTCCCTGACGCTTACGCCGATGATGAGCGCCCGCATGCTGACAGGGCCGGTGCACGCTGCCGAGCCGACAAAGCCCGGTTTTCTGGACCGCGTGATTGCCAGTTATGGGCGCGGTCTGGACTGGGTGCTGGAACACCAGGCGCTGGCCATGCTTGCCATGCTTGCCACCCTGGCGCTGACTGCCGTTCTTTACCTTGCCGTGCCCAAGGGATTTTTCCCGGTGCAGGACAGCGGCGTGATCCAGGTGGTGACCGAGGCCCCGCAGCAGATATCCTTCGGTGCGATGGCCGAGCGTCAGCAAGCATTGGCCGCCGAGCTGTTGAAAGATCCCGATGTGGCCAGCCTGTCGTCGTTCATCGGTGTGGACGGCAGCAACGTCACCATGAACAGTGGCCGCATGCTGGTGAACCTGCGTCCGCATGGTTCCGACCGCGCCAGCGCCAGTGAAATCGGCGTGCGGCTGCGCACCCGCATTGCCGAGGCCAAGGGCCTGGACGGTATCACCGCCTGGTTCCAGCCGGTGCAGGAACTCAGCATCGAGGACCGCGTCAGCCGCACGCAGTATCAGTTCTCGCTGACCACACCTGACACGACGCAGCTGGCCGAGTGGACCGCACGCATGGTCGAGCTATTGCGTGCCCGGCCGGAACTGGCCGATGTTGCCAGCGATCTGCAGATGGGCGGCTTGCAAGCCAGCGTCGAGATCGACCGCGATGCCGCCGCGCGCCTGGGCGTGCGCAGCAGCAATATCTCGACCGCCTTGCAGAACGCGTTCGGCCAACGCCAGGTGGCTACCTTGTTCACCCAGGCCAACCAGTACCGCGTGGTGCTGGAAGTCGATCCGCGTTATGCACGTGGCATGGACGCGCTGGCGACCACCTACGTGCCGACCGCAAGCGGCACCCCCGTGCCCTTGTCGGCGGTAGCGCGGGTAACCATGCGCCCGGCTGCGCTGCTGATCAGCCACCAGGGCCAGTTCCCGGCCGCCACGATTTCCTTCAATCTGGGTGAAGGTGCGTCGCTGGGCGAAGCGGTGGCGGCGATTGAAGCGGTACGCGATGGCGCGAACCTGCCAGCCACCATCGAGACCCGTTTCCAGGGGGCTGCCGAGGCCTTCCGCGCATCCTTGTCGAACACCTTGTGGCTGGTGCTGGCAGCGGTGGTGACCATGTATCTGGTGCTGGGCATTCTGTACGAAAGCACCATTCATCCGCTGACGATTCTGTCGACCCTGCCGTCTGCAACCGTGGGCGCATTGGCGGCCTTGCTGCTGACGGGCCGGCCGCTGGACTTGATCGCGGTGATCGGCGTGGTCCTGCTGATCGGGCTGGTGAAGAAGAACGGCATCATGATGGTGGACTTCGCACTAGAAGCGCAGCGTCGTCAGGGCATGACGCCGCGCGAAGCCATTCATCGTGCGGCGCTGATGCGTTTTCGTCCGATTCTGATGACCACGCTGGCCGCATTGTTCGGGGCCGTGCCGCTGATGCTTGCCAGTGGATCGGGTGCCGAATTGCGCCAGCCGCTGGGCATTGTGATGGTGGGTGGTCTGCTGGTCAGCCAGGTGCTGACGCTGTACACCACACCGGTGGTGTATCTGTGCTTTGACCGACTGGCAACGCGTCGTGCGCGCGTGGCGACCACGCCTGCTGCGGACGGCGCACGATGAAGATGGATAGCCCGACGGACGTCCGTCCATGAACCTCGCCCGTCCTTTCATCCGGCGACCGATCGCCAGCATTCTGCTGGCCGTAGCGGTGGTGCTGCTTGGTTTACTGGCCTGGCGCATGCTGCCGGTCGCGCCCTTGCCGCAAGTAGATTTCCCGACGATTCGTGTCAGCGCGAACCTGCCGGGTGCCAGCCCGGAAAGCATGGCTGCAACCGTGGCCACGCCCTTGGAACGTGCACTGGGCAGCATTGCCGGGGTGAGCCGAATCAGCTCGTCCAGCAACCAGGGCTCGACCGATGTGCGGCTGGAATTCGCGCTGGATCGCGACATCGACGCCGCCGCCCGCGACGTGCAGGCGGCAATCAACGCAGCCCGAGGCCAACTGCCGGCGGGCATGCGCGAGAACCCCAGCTTCCGCAAGATCAACCCCTCGCAAGCGCCCATCATGGGGCTGGCGCTGAGTTCGCCCAATCTGTCGTCCAGCGAGTTGTACGACGCGGCATCCACCATTCTGGCGCAGAAGCTGTCGCAGATCGTGGGCGTGGGGGAAGTGAGTGTCGGCGGTGCATCGCTGCCGGCCGTGCGGGTGCAGTTGCACCCGTCTGCGCTGGCGCATCGTGGCGTGGCGCTGGACGAGGTGCGCACCGCCCTGGCCGACAACAGCGCAGTCACGCCGCTGGGCTACATCGAAGACGGCAACCGACGCTTGCAGGTGCAGATCGGTGGCCAGCCGCGCCGCGCCGCCGATTTCCAATCCCTGGTCGTGACCTACCGCGACGGCGCACCGATCCGCCTGTCCGATGTGGCCGAGGTCAGTGACTCGGTCGAGAACCGCTACAGCAGCGGCTTCCACAACGATCGCCCGGCCGTGATTCTGATGGTCAGCCGCCGCAGCGGTGCCAACATCGTGCAGACCATCGACGCGATTAACGCGCAGCTGCCGCAACTGCGCGCGCTGATGCCTGCCGATGCAGAACTGTCGATCGTGATGGACCGCTCGCCCGGCATTCGCGCCACACTTGCCGAGGCACAGCTGACCTTGCTGATCTCGGCCGCGCTGGTGGTCATGGTGGTGTGGCTGTTCCTGGGCCGCCTGCGCGCGGCGCTGATTCCCAGCATTGCCATCCCGGTGTCGCTGATCGGCAGTTTTGCGGTGATGTATGTCTACGGCTTTTCGCTGAACAACCTGTCGCTGATGGCCTTGATCGTGGCCGCCGGGCTGGTGGTCGACGACGCCATCGTGGTGCTGGAGAACATCGAACGCCACATCGCGCGTGGCATGTCGCCATACCGTGCCGCCATACGCGGCGCGGGCGAGGTGGGCTTCACCTTGCTGGCCATGAACGTGGCCTTGGTGGTGGTGTTCGTCTCTATCTTGTTCATGGGCGGGGTGGTCGAACGCCTGTTCCGCGAGTTTTCGATCACGCTGGCGGCCGCCATGCTGATCTCGCTGGCTGTATCGCTGACGCTCACGCCCAGCCTGTGCGCACACTGGCTCAAGCACGGTGCAGCAGACGCACCCGGGCGTTTCGCACAAGCTTTCAGTGCTTGGTTCGACCGCTTGCAGGCCGCCTATGGGCGCAGCCTGGGCTGGGTGCTGCGTCACGGCAAGCTCACCATGCTGGTGCTGGCCGCAGTCACTGCCCTGAACGTCTATCTGTACATTGAAATTCCGAAAGGCATGCTGCCGAGTCAGGACACCGGACAGATGACGGCCTTTGCGCGCGGTGACGACGGATTCTCGTTCCAGGTCATGCAACCCAAGATCGAGGTCTACCGCCGCCTGCTGATGGCGGACCCGGCCGTGCGCGACGTGGTGGGCACCAGCGGTGGCAGTGGAGGACTGAGCAATTCCGCCATGCGTGTGCGCCTAAAGCCGCTGTCCGAGCGCCGTGAATCGGCCCAGAGCGTGATCAACCGCCTGCAACGCACTGCACCGCCCATTCCGGGCGCCATGTTGATTACCTTCATCGACCAGGACGTGCGCTTCGGTTCTTCCTTCGGCAACAACTCGCAGGAAATCATGTTGATGTCCGACGACCTGAGCGCGCTGCGGGTATGGACCCGGCGTGTGGGCGATGCCTTGCGACAGGTGCCTGAAGTCACCAACGTCAACGCCGACGCCAGCGAAGCCGCCCAGCAGATCGTGCTCGACATCGACCGGGAAGCCGCGCAGCGACTGGGCGTGGACATGCGCATGATTACCTCGGTGCTGAACAACTCGTTCTCGCAGCGGCAGGTCGCCACCTTGTACGACCCGCTGAATCAATACCGGGTGGTGATGGAGTTGACGCCACGCTTCACAGGCCGGCCCGATGCGCTGCGCGAAGTGCAGGTCGTGACGGCAACCGGGTCGCGCGTGCCCTTGTCGGCGTTTTCCACGTACCGATACGGCTTGGTCGATGATCGGGTGTCGCACGAGAACCAGTTTGCATCGGCCTCTGTCGGATACGAGCTGGCACCGGGCATTGGCGCAGAACAGGCCTTGCAAGCCATCGACCGGGCCGTCGCAGGCGTAATGCTGCCCGCCAACATCTACACGCAGGCGGGGGGGGATGCAGGTGGCTTGAACAAGATGGTGCAGGCCCAGCCGCTGCTGATCCTGGGCGTGCTGATCGCGGTCTATCTGGTGCTGGGTGTGCTGTACGAAAGCACGCTGCACCCGCTGACCATCCTGTCGACCTTGCCACCGGCCGGCGTGGGTGCCTTGCTGGCGTTGCGCGCCACGCAGACCGAGTTCAGCCTGATCGCCTTGCTGGGCTTGTTCCTGCTGATCGGCATCGTGATGAAAAACGCGATTCTGATGATCGACTTCGCGCTGGCCGCGCAGCGCCGCGAGGGCATGGGCGCACAGGCGGCAATCACGCGTGCCGCATCGCTGCGACTGCGCCCGATTCTGATGACCAATCTTGCCGCGCTGCTGGGTGCCTTGCCGTTGGTGATGGGCATGGGTGAAGGGTCGGAACTGCGTCGTCCGCTGGGCGTGGCGATTGTGGGTGGCCTGCTGGTCAGCCAGTTGCTGACGCTGTACACCACGCCCGTGGTGTATCTGTATCTGGAACGTCTGCGGCAGTGGGGGCTGCGGCGTCCGGCATCAACGGCAGGGCAGCAATAGCCAGGCAAGCATACGGTCAGGCCAAGCGAACATAAGGTCAGTGCGGGGGCAATGCCGACGGCGGGCCTGACACCAGGAAATCCGCCACTTCACCCGGCGCATTCGCAAACCCGTCGACCAGCGCATCCAGAAAGTTGCGCACCGCCGGCACCATGCCACGACGCGACGGAAACACCGCATGCACGATGCCGCGCATGCGGGCCAGCTGCGGCATGACACGCACCAGCCGGCCCGCGCGCAGGTCGGCCCGTACGGTGATCTCGGGTAACCATGCCACGCCCAGGCCACCCAGCACGGCAACGTGCAGGCTCTGAAAATCGTCCACCGTCAGACGCGGCACGTGCGAGAACAGCATTGGCTTCTTGTGCGCATCCAGGAACTGCCACACCTGCGTGGTGGTGTTGTCGCTCATTGCCAGCGTGGGCAATTCTGCAAGTTCTTCCAAGGTCGTCGGTGCCTGCTTGCCACGCCACAAGCTGGGGCAGGCGACCAGCATGGTGTCGGTTTCACCAAAGCGGCGAATGGCCAGGTCCGAGTCTTCCAGCGGCGGCTGGCGCACCCGCAAGGCCACATCAAAACGCTCTTCGACCACGTCTACCCGGCGATTGCTGGCCTCGATATGCAGGCGCACCAAGGGGTTGTCGGACAGGAATTTGGTGGCGATGGTGGCAACGTGACTGTGCAGCAAGCCGGGCGGACAACTGACACGAACCAGACCGCGTGGTTCGGACCGGGTCTGTTCGATGGCTTCATGCGCGGCATCGGCAATGCCCACCAGCGACAGGCAATGACTGTGGAAGGTTTCGCCTGCGGCCGTCAGGGAAATGCGCCGCGTGGTGCGGTTGAGCAGGCGCACGCCCAGGCGTTGTTCAAGCTCGGCGATACGGCGGCTGAGCATCGAGGTCTGCACGCCCAGGTGACGTGATGCCGCGCTGTAGCCGCCGTATTCGACCACCTTGGCAAAAAAATACATGTCGTTCAAATCGGGCATAGGTGATCTCCAGTACGTCCAGAAATGGCGTCGTTACTGGGATTTCGCGCGCACTACACGCGAGACATGACACCACGGTGGAACTGATTATCCTGAATATAGGACAGTTCTTCCGTTTAACGCTGTTTTTCTGTCTTTTTCAACTAGATAAACTGCAGTCATCCAAACATCAACGAACGCCGAATTCAGGCGCTGACATCATGACCACATTGCTTCAACTCGATTCCAGCCCGCTCGGTGCCAATTCGGCTTCGCGCGCTTTGACCGCCGCCATCGCCCAGACCCTGAAGACCACGGGCCAGGTCGACAACGTGGTTTACCGTGACCTGAGCGTTGACCCGATCAGCCATCTGGACGGCGCGCTGCTGTCTGCCATGCGTCCTGCCGAAGGTGCCACCACGCCGGAATCGGTCAAGGGCGAACTGGCGCTGAACGACACGCTGATCGACGAACTGTTCGCCGCAGACGTGATCGTCATCGGCGCACCGATGTACAACTTCTCGATCCCGACCCAACTGAAGGCCTGGATCGACCGCGTGGCGCAAGCCGGCCGCACCTTCCGCTACACCGCCACCGGCCCCGAAGGCCTGGTCACCGGCAAGCGCGCGATCATCGCGTCGTCGCGTGGCGGCGTGTATGCCGGTTCACAGATGGAAACCGCACTGGACCACCAGGAAGCCTATCTGAAGGGCGTGCTGGGCTTCATCGGCATCACCGACGTGAAGGTGATCCGCGCTGAAGGCCTGGGCATGGGCCCGGAAGCCCGCCAGAAGGCGATGGACGCCGCGATTGCACAATCGCAGGAACTGACCGCCTGAGCGGTTTGCAAGCCCGGCGTTTGATGCCGGGTGGTACTGCGTAAGACGTTTATCCGCCCCTGCAAGCCGACTTGTTGTCTGGTTTGTGGGGGCGAGTTGTTTGTGTGCGCGGTGTTGCCGCTTTGCGTTTCTGCGTTCGTTTGGTTGCCACGCAACTGGCTGTCCGCGTCTGCTTGAGATTGTGCTGCTCGATATGCGCTGGTCTATGCGTCAGGCGGTCAGGAAATGCCTGCTCGACGGATGCACAAACGGCCGCCGCGCGCTACCCTTGGCGATTCGGGGTGTGTGATCATGCGCGCCCCAGGATGATCAAGGAATACGCCATGAAAACGCTTCGCGCTTTATTCGTTTTAGCCGGTGCGCTGACGCTTCAGTCGCTGCCGATGGCGTCTCACGCCCAATTGCTTGACGCCGTGAAAGGCGCGCTTGGGAACCATAACGCGACGTCTGGTTCTGCACCTGCCTCCTCGTCCTCGTCGTCTTCTGGCGGCTTGGGTGCACTGAGCGGTCTGGGCGACCAGTTGTCGTTGCCGGCGATTGGTTCGGCCAGTGCGGGAAATGTGGCGGGTGTGTTGACCTTCTGCATGAAGAACAATTACCTGGGCAGCAATGGTGTGGCCGGCATCAAGGACAAGCTGCTGGGCAAGCTGGGTGGCCAGAAGCAGGCGGCGGCTGATCCGGGTTATGCGGATGGGATGAAGGGCATCATCGGTGGTGGCGGCAGCAAGCTGGACCTGTCGAATATGCGCAAGCAGGTGACGGATAAGGCGTGCGAGAAGGTGCTGGAGTATGGGAAGTCCATGCTCTGATTTCGTACCCCGGGGCGCGGTTTTGCTGCGACGGTGGTTGAGTCTTTGGTCGGTCGCGTTTTGTCCGTGACGGTGTGGTTGTTCTTCTGCCAGTCGCGGGTGGTGGGGCCGGCTCGTCTGCCCCGCTGGACTTTCGCATCGGGACTCCCGCCCTCCACGTCGTCCAGAAGGGCAGCCAATCCGGCCCCACCACCCGCGCCTTCAAGCTTTCTTGGTCAAAAGCACATGCCGCCTTTGGGCGGCTTCTGTTTTTCTGGCTGCTTGGTGCCGTAGGCGGTTCTCGGCATTCGTGGGTCACCATTCTTGATCGCCATGCGGCTGGCCTTGGGGACTTGGCTGGCCAAGTCGCCACGAAGCGGCTCAGCGGCTCACGGTTCTGACCGTTCTCTAGCGGCCTTTCAGGGCAGCGCCACTGAAGAAAATTTGCGCGCCTGTTTTGCGGTGGGGTGACTTGGAAGCGGGTGGCCGCACACCAGGTAATGCGACGAAAAGGCAGAGCGCTGAAGGTCCAGGCTTTGAAGGCTGCGCATTGAACGTTTGGGGCGATGACGAACGCTCGAAGCGATGACGAGCTTTCGAAGCGGTGGTGATGCCAGGCGCTTCCAACAGTCCAGCATGTGCTGTCACCCGTCGAGAACCAACTCGTCGCCGTTGTCGGGAACAAGATGATCGAGAACGCGAAGATCGCCGTGTGCAGCTAGCGCGCCCAGCTGCCGATGCCCCGAGTAGTGTTGCCGTCGCCATGTGGCAACCGCCTGGACCAACTCGCAACAGGCGTTTTCGCCAATCAGCCACCAACGCGACGATTGCCGCTGCCGCTCTCCGCATGCCGTGATGCGGCGGCCACCCGCTTCGGTGTCACCCCACCACCAAGCAGACGCGCAAATATTCTTGAGAGGCGCTGCGGTAAAAGGCAGCAGAAGAACCCACCAAATAGTGAGCCGGAGAAATCGCTTCGTGGCGACCTGGCCAGCCAGTCCCCGATGCCAGCAGCGTGGCGATCAAGAATGGTGGCCAAAAAATGCCGAGAACCGCCTACGGCACCAAGCAGACAGCAAAACGGCAGACGTCCACAGGCGGGATCAGCTTTTAACCAAGCCGTTTTGAAGGCGTGGGTGGTGGGGCCGGATTGGCTGCCCTTCTGGACGACGTGGAGGGCGGGAGTCCCGACGCGAAAGTCCAGCGGGGCAGACGAGCCGGCCCCACCACCCGCGACTGACTAAAGAACCACCACACAGCCAAAAGCAAACCTTCAAGCCGGCTGATTCCGAACAGCAGCTACAACCACAGCCCCCGAGCCACTGCGTTTCTTCATGATCCGCTTCTCGATCAGGCTCACTCCCCGCCCAAGCAGATAGCAGATGACGAAATAGCTGATCGCCAGCAAGCCATACACCTCGAACGGCTTCGTCAACAACTGCCCATTCACCTGATACGCCGCATTGGTCAGCTCATCCACCCCGATCACATACGCCAACGACGTATTTTTCACCAGCACCACAAACTGGCTGAGAATGCTCGGGATCATATTGAACAGCGCCTGCGGCAACACCACACTCGCAAAAATCTGCGGCGTCGTCAGACCCAGCGCGCGCGCCGCCTGTGTCTGCCCCGACGGCAAAGACACAATGCCCGCGCGCACGATCTCACCCATATAGGCGCTCTCGTAGACGACCAACGCAAACAGCATCATCAGCGTTGCATTGATATCCTTGCCACCAATCAGCGGCACCAGGAAATACGCCCAGAACACCACCAACAGCAGCGGTAATCCACGCACCGTATGCACATAGAACGCCGCCACACGCGCAAGCGGAACCCAGGTCGATACCCGCGCCAATCCAACCAGGATTGCCAGCGGGAAAGAGATGATTAACGCCAGCGCCGCCAGCACCAAAGTCATCGCCAAGCCACCCAAGGGGCCTTGCGGATATTGACCGACCAGCAGTATCAGACCGTAGTCACGAAGAATGTCGATCATGCCGGCATCCCTTGTGCGAACCCATGAACGGTAGCGTCGCAGGCCGCGTCCACGATATTCATGCCGCAGTTCATATCAACGCAGCCAAACCGAAAAACGAACGTGTGCGTAATCATCGTTTGCTCATCGCCACACGTTTGCTGGCTACCGATCCGGCATAGATCAGCAAATAAGAAATCGCCAGGTAACAGATCGACGCCACGATGAACGCCTCGAAGGTTCGATACGTCTCGTTTTCCATCTGCCGCACCGCATGCATCAACTCAGCCACGCCAATCATCATGGCCAGACTGGTTGCCTTGAACAGCGCAAGCGTCTGGTTCACCAGCGCCGGCAAGGCGTTGCGCAGCGCTTGCGGCAGCAAGATGAAACGCATGGTCTGCGTATAGGTGAAGCCAAGCGAACGCGCCGCCTGCGACTGCCCGGACGACACGCTGCGCAAGCCGCTGCGCAGGTCTTCCGACATGTAGGCGGCGGCGTATAAGGTCAGCGCAATCGCGGCCATCAGGAATTCGCCGTCGTTGCGGTTGATCCAGCGTTGCCAGTCTCGGGGCAGCAACTGCGGCACGCCGAAGTACCAGACAAAAATCTGCACCAGGCCGGGCACGTTGCGGTGGTATTCAACGAACAGCGCGATCACGCCTTGAGCAATCTTGCTTGAGGTTGCACGGATCGCAGTCAGCAGCGAAGCGACCACAAGCGCGGCCACCCAGCTGACGGCGAACAGCTTGGCGGTGATGCCAAGCCCGTGCAGCAGCAAGGCAAAGTAGCCAGGCCGCGCGAGGAGGAGATCTTCCATGGGGGAATCGACCGACCGGCAGGCCACAAGCCCGCCCGGCCGGTCAGCAACTCAAAGACTTATTTGGCGAAGGTGGCGATCGGGGTCAGCTTCTTTTCGCGTGCGAAAGCGAAGCGAGTCTCCGGGCCGTACCACTTGACCCACAGCTTGTCGATGTCGCCGCTGGCTTCCAGTTCTTCCAGCGCCTTGTTGACCGCGCCCAACATGGCCGGCTCGCCCTTTTTCACGCCGAGTGCCGACGGTTCCCAGGCCAGCGCGTCGTTGATGTACACGCCTTCACCCTTGGTTTCGGCCAGGTAGCGCAGGCCAGCGGTGTGCGAGGTCACGAAGCCATCGACCTTGTCCTGCATGAACGCCAGGAAGGCGGCCGGGCCGTCTTGATAGGTCAGCACTTCGGACTTGGTCAGCACTTGGCGTGCGTAGATTTCCGGAGTGGACGTCTTCACGGCGCTGACGCGCTTGCCAGCCAGGGCGGCGAAGCTGTCGAGCTTGTCGGCCTTGCGGACCAGCACGCGCATCGGCACCTGATAGTGCGCAGCGGTGAAGTCGACTTGTTCGGCGCGTTCCTTGGTGTAGCCCAGTGCTGCCGACACCAGGTCGACGCGGCCGCTGGCCAGTTCAGGAATGCGCTGCTCGATCGACAGGCCGCGATGCTCCAGCTTGACGCCCAGCTTGGCGGCGATGGCCTCGCACATGTCGACGTCGAAGCCGACGATCTGACGGGTCTTGGGGTCCTGGAAGCCCAACGGCTCGGTGGTGGTCAGCGTGCCGCACACCAGGGTGCCGCGTGCTTTGACGTCGGCCAGTTGGTCAGCGTGGGCGGAGAACGCGGTGGCGCTCAGGGCGACGGCAAACGCCGGGATCAGGGCAAGGCGGAATTTCATCGGGTCTCCTCGTCGGCTCGTCGGCCGGCCACGTGTCGTGGCGAATGTCGGGGTGGGGTCTATGCGCATGCATTATGAAGCAAGGCCGAGCTTCTCGATAAGTGCAATCGCGCTAAGCTGGTCCGATGTGCGACACCACGGAAACATAGGACATCACATGAGTCATCAAGGCCAGGACCGCAAGATCGACAATATCGAGTTCAACGTCACCGACATTGCGCGCACCAAGGCGTTCTACGGGTCGGTGTTCGGTTGGACGTTCACGGACTTCGGGCCGACCTACACGGAATTCACCGATGGTCGGCTGACGGGCGGTTTCACGACGGGCGAGGAAGTTCGGCCCGGTGGTCCGCTGATCATTCTGTACGCCGATGACCTAGCTGCCACGCAGCAGCGCATCGAAGCTGCCGGGGCGCGCATCGTCAAGCCGGTGTTTTCGTTTCCGGGCGGACGCCGGTTCCACTTTGTGGACCCGGATGGATATGAATTGGCGGTCTGGTCTGCAAATTAAGGCTCGGGTTGCGCCGCGCAGCTTGCGCAGATAGCCATCAGAAAGCGCGTAATGGCGCGTGCTGCCACTGCGCGTGATCCACAGGGTTCGACCCACACAGCGCACACCCTCAGCTTTCCCGCTGCACCAACCTTGCCCGCCGCGTCACAGTCCGTGGCCGCGACAACTGGGTAAGCGGCAGCGCCGTACTGGACTTGATCCGCTGCAGCGCAATGCTGGACTGGATGTTCGACACCCCCGGCAGCCGCGTCAGCGGCTTCAACACCACTTCCGACAGATCCGCCAGGGACGCGGCGACGATCTGCAGCATGTAGTCGGCCCCGCCGCTGATCGAATAGCAATCCAGAATTTCTGGAATGCCACCCACTGCACGCTCGAAGGCTTCGCCTTCTTCCCCGCCATGCCGCGCCAGAGTCACGTAGGTGAAGGCGCGCACGTTCAAGCCAAGCAAGGTGGGGTCGAGCAAGGCGACATAGGCCTGGATCAGACCCATGGCTTCCAGTCGTTGAATGCGCCGGCTGACCTGCGACGCCGACAGGTGCAGGCGTTCGCCCATGTTCTGATTGGTGGCGTGCATATCGCGCTGCAGTTCCGCCAACAGGGCCAGATCCACAGGGGCAAGCAGTAAATCGTCCATTTTGGCTCCAGCATGCACGATTTGTGCGTTATCCACAGGCGGAAACGGCAAAGTTGCGCACAAAAATCGCATTTCCGGGCGAATAATACCCCTAGGCCTTAAGAGCAATCATCCCGAAAAATTCCCAGGAGACACCGCCATGAGCAATGCCCCCGAGATCGACGCCATCAACCCCATGGGCACCGACGGTTTTGAGTTCATCGAATACGCGGCACCTGATCCCGCAGCCATGGCGGCTGTCTTCGAGCGCATGGGCTTCACCGCGATTGCCCGCCATCGCCGCAAGAACGTCACACTGTATCGCCAGGGTGAAATCAACTTCATTCTGAACGCCGAGCCCGATTCCTTTGCCCAGCGTTTTGCCCGCATCCACGGCCCCAGCGTCTGTGCGATTGCGTTCCGTGTGGCCGATGCCAAGCAAGCCTATGAGCGCGCCTTGTCGCTGGGCGCGTGGGGGTATGCACAGCAGTCCGGCCCGGGTGAACTGAACATTCCGGCGATCAAGGGGATTGGCGATTCGCTGATCTATCTGGTCGACCAATGGCGCGGCAAGAATGGCGCAAAAGAGGGCGAGATCGGCAACATCGGTTTCTATGACGTGGACTTCCTGCCGCTGCCGGGTGCGTCGCTGAACCCCAAGGGCAATGGCCTGACCTATATCGACCACCTGACCCACAACGTGCACAAGGGTCGCATGGAAGAGTGGGCCGATTTCTACACCCGCCTGTTCAACTTCCGCGAAGCGCGTTACTTCGACATCGAAGGCCAGGTTACGGGTGTGAAAAGCAAGGCCATGGTCAGCCCCTGCGGCAAGCTGCGCATTCCGATCAATGAGGAAGGCACCGCCACCAAGGGCCAGATCCAGGAGTACCTGGACCGCTACCACGGTGAGGGCATTCAGCACATCGCGATGGGCTCGGACAACTTGTACGAGACCGTCGACAAGCTGCGCGAGAAGGGTGTCACCTTGCTGGACACCATCGACACCTATTACGAGCTGGTCGACAAGCGCATCCCGGGTCACGGGGAAGACGTGAAGGCCTTGTTCGATCGCAAGATCCTGATCGACGGCAAGCGGGACGCCTTGCTGCTGCAGATCTTCTCGGAAAACCAGCTGGGCCCGATCTTCTTCGAGTTCATTCAGCGCAAGGGCGATCAGGGCTTTGGGGAAGGTAACTTCCGCGCCTTGTTCGAAAGCATCGAGCTGGATCAGATGCGCCGTGGCGTGCTGGAAGCGAAGCCCGCTGCCGACGCACCGGCCTGAGCCGTTGGTCGGAACGCGCCAGGCGGATGCTGCATCTGGCCGTTCCAATCCAGCACTTCCACTGACGTTTTTCTGAACCGTCGACCATCGGTGCCGGGGGTAACTGTGCCTCCGGTAGCCTCAATTACAACCCCATCCATTTCGCCGCTAAGATAACCGCGGTACGTGCATGTGCCCGGCTTCGCCAGCAGCCGGGCGGCTTAACGGGGTTGTTGCAGATGATCGATTTTTTCGGTGACGGCGATGCCGCCACGCGCGCGCGGAAATCCGCGGAGCAGGCTGGCATCAATATGGAAAGGCGCCTGCGGTTTGCGTTGAACGCAGGCCGCCTGGGTCTATGGGAACTGGACCTCAGAACCGGGGTGATGACCAGCTCGCGCTACTTTCGCGAGACCTTCGGTCGTGACCCGGCCGAGCCTTTTCCGTATGAAGCACTGCTTGCCGCCGTGCACCCCGACGACCGCGCGCATCGCGATGATGCGCTGGCGCACAGCATTGCCACGGGCGAGGACTATCAGATCGAGTACCGCGTGCTGCGGCCCGACGGCCGGGTCGGCTGGGTGCAGGTCAGTGCGCAGGTGGTCCGTTCCCCCGATGCCGTCCCCACTCACATGGCCGGTACGTCGATGGACATCACCGAGCGCCGGGAGTCGGAAGCGCGCACCCAGGTCTTGCTGGAACTCGATGCGCGGCTGGACGAACTGGAAGACCCTGACGAGCTGGCTTTTGCCGCTGCAGAGATGCTGGGCCGCACGCTTGGCGTCAGCCGGGTCGGTTACGGCACCGTCAATCTGAAGAACGAAACCATCACGATTGCGCGTGACTGGAATGCGCCGGGCATTCGTTCGCTGGCAGGCACGCTGCAATTTCGTGACTACGGGTCTTACATCGACGACCTGAAGCGCGGCGACACGGTGGTGTTTGTCGATGCCGACCTCGATCCGCGCACGGCTGCCACGGCCGATGCGCTCAAGGCCATCAGCGCGCAGGCCTTGGTCAACATGCCCGTGACCGAGCGCGACGGGCTGGTGGCCTTGCTGTACCTGAACCATGCCACCCGGCGTGAATGGCTGGCCGATGAGCTGGGTTTCATCCGCGAGGTCGCGCATCGAACCCACGTGGCGGTTGAACGGCGGCGGGTCGAGCAGGAACTGCGGGCGCTGGCCTCGACGTTGGAGGCCAAGGTGGTTGAGCGGACAACCGCGTTGATGGCAGCCGAAGCCGCCTTGCATCAAGCGCAGAAGATGGAAGCCGTGGGCCAGCTCACGGGTGGTCTTGCGCACGATTTCAACAATCTGCTGACCGGTATTTCCGGTGCGCTGGAACTGATCCGGCGACGCCAGGCGGGCGGCACGCTGACCGATGACACCTTGCTGCGTTATGTCTCGATGGCGCAGGGTGCAACCGGGCGCGCAGCGGCGTTGACGCATCGCCTGTTGGCGTTCTCGCGTCAGCAGACGTTGGCCCCCGAGCCCACCGACGTGAACCGCTTGGTGGCTGGGCTGCGCGAATTGATCCAACACACGGTGGGGCCATCGATTGCGATCGAAGTGACGGCCGAGTCGCAGCTCTGGGGCACGCTGGTCGATCCGAGCCAGCTGGAAAGTGCGCTGCTGAATCTCTGTATCAACGCACGTGACGCGATGCCCGACGGGGGGCGTCTGTCAATCGAGACGCGCAATCGCGAACTCGATGCCGATCAGGCCAAGGCGCTGGGGCTGCCGGCCGGGGCTTATGTGGCCTTGTGTGTATCGGACAGCGGTGTCGGCATGTCGCCGCAGGTCATGGCGAAGGCCTTCGATCCCTTCTTCACTACCAAGCCGATCGGGCAGGGGACGGGGCTGGGCCTGTCGATGATCTATGGCTTTGTGCGTCAGTCGGGCGGCCTGGCGCAGATCGATTCCACCCCGGGGGTGGGCACCTCGGTCTGTCTGCTGCTGCCACGCCAAGCCTTGCCGGCGGATACCGCCGACCCGCAAGACCCGGCATCGATCGCACCGCAGGCTGCACCGGGTGAGCGCTTGCTGGTGGTCGATGACGATGCCTCGGTGCGAGCGATTGCCTGTGAGCTGCTGAAAGAGTCTGGCTACATGGTGCTGGAAGCCCAGGACGGGATGGCGGCCATCGACATCTTGCAGTCCGATATCCCGCTGGATCTGCTGGTCACCGACGTGGGCTTGCCGGGCGGCATGAACGGACGCCAGCTGGCGAACGCGGCGCGTGCGGTCAGGCCAGGGTTGAAGGTGTTGTTCATCACCGGGTATGCCGAACAGGCGGTCATGGGGGATGGGCAGCTGGACGCGGGCATGCAGATACTGACCAAGCCGTTTGCGCTGGACGCACTGGCCAAGCGGGTGAAGCAATTGACCGGCAGTGCATGATGACGGGGCGCGTGATCGATATCGCTTATTGATCGCGGCTATCTGATCGCGCCTGATCCGTTGGTGTCTGATCTCACCAGCGGCCTGCCCGCCGCAACTCGCTACACTGTGTATTCGCGCGCCACGTTCCCGGTGCGGGCCCCTTTTTTCGTCGAGACCGTCATGTTCGAACAAGTCGAAGCCTATGCAGGCGATCCCATTCTTTCGCTCAACGAGGATTTTCAGAAGGATCCGCGTTCCAACAAGATCAACCTGAGCATCGGGATCTATTTCGACGACGCCGGCCGTCTGCCGGTGATGAACGCTGTTCGTGAAGCCGAAGTCGAACTGACGCGCGAGATCATCGGCCGTCCTTACCTGCCGATGGAAGGTGGCGCGGATTACCGCGTGGCCGCACAGAAGCTGCTCTTCGGTGCCGACAGCGAAGTGGTCACCAGCAGCCGCATTGCCTCGGTGCAGACGCTGGGTGGTTCGGGTGGCTTGAAGGTCGGTGCCGACTTCCTGCACACCTACTACCCGGACTCCAAGGTCTACGTCAGCAACCCCACCTGGGACAACCATCGTGCCTTGTTCGAAGGCGCAGGTTTCACCGTGGACACCTATCCCTACTACGACCCCGCGACGGGTGGCGTCGACTTCGACGCCATGCTGACCACGCTCAGCGGCTTGGCACCCAACAGCATCGTGCTGCTGCACGCGTGCTGCCACAACCCCACCGGCGTGGACTTGTCGCAAGAGCAATGGGCGCAGCTGATCCCGCTGTTCCGCGAACGCAAGCTGATTCCTTACCTGGACATCGCCTATCAAGGCTTCGGTGACGGCATCGATGCTGACGCCTTCGCCCTGCGTGCGTTGGCCGAAGCGGGTCTGGTGTTCTTTGTGTCCAGCTCATATTCCAAGAGCTTCTCGCTGTACGGCGAGCGCGTCGGCGCACTGAGCGTGGTGTGTGCCTCGCGTGATGACGCCGACCGGGTGCTGGGCCAATTGAAGGCCGCTGTGCGCCGCAACTACTCCAGCCCGCCGACCCACGGCGCGCGCATCGTCGCCAAGGTGCTGGGCACGCCCGCATTGCGCGACGCCTGGGAAGCGGAACTGGCCAGCATGCGCGAACGCATCAAGAACATGCGCGAAGCGTTGCACGCCGGGCTGACCAAGGCCTTGCCAGGCCGCGACGTGGAATATTTCCTGACCCAGCGCGGCATGTTCAGCTACACCGGCCTGTCGCCGGAACAAGTCGACGAGCTGCGCGAAAAACACGGCGTGTATCTGGTGCGCTCGGGCCGCATGTGCGTGGCCGGTTTGAACCAGGGCAATGTCGATGCCGTTGCGAAAGCAATGGCGGCCGTGCTGGCCTGATCGGAATCATCGTCAATGCGCCGTGTTGGCGCATTGGTGTCGATAGCGTCGGCATGACGAAAAAGAGCGCCTGTAAAGGCGCTCTTTTTCGTGGGGACCGCAATGCGTCGGTGAATGCCTTGCGGCTTATTCTTCGACGGTGACGCGTTCTGCCAGCAACGGTTGCAGCAAGCCTTCGGCGCGATCGAAATCGAAGTCGGCAATGGCCGCCTCCAGGCTGGCGGCGCGTGCCGTCCAGCCGTGATCGCGCAGCGTGCGTGCCAAGTCGGCCAGTGCGCCGTCGTCGAGTGCACCACGGTGCAGCGCTTCGATCACGCGGCGGGCGCATACCTGCACCGCATTGCGGGCCAGGTCTGGTGCGGCGCGTGCATCGGGCGCGGCAGCAGCCGTACCCGCCATCGGGTCGACGGTCTGGCGAATGGCTTCGAACGCGCCTTCAATGGTCGACAGCAAGACCGGGACGGCATCGAGTTCGTTGTGCTTGAGCGCGTGTTCCAGCTGTCCGGCCAAGTCGTGCAAGGCGGGCAGGGCCAGGTTGCCGGCTGCGCCGGTAATGCGATGCGCCAGGGCACCCATTGCCGTCAGATCACGCTGATTCCACTGCGTGGCCAACTGGGTGCTGGCGTCTGCATGGGCAGCCAGGAAACGCCGGATCGCCAGGTTGAGCGCATCGGCGCTGCCCCAGACGAAACCACCTTGTTCATGATCGATCGCTCGGTTGTCTGCTTGCGCGGCCTCAGCCGGCTCGGCATCTTGTGACTCAGGCGGAAGCGGGCGGGGCAGGTCGGCAGCCGGAATCACCCGTGCGGGGTTCATGCCCACCACACGTGCAATCTCAGTAACCAGCGCACCGATCTCAACGGGCTTGGACGCAAAGCCCTGCATGCCGGCAGATTCAGTCGCGTGCCGGTCTTCGGCTTGCACGCTGGCTGTGAGTGCAATGATCGGCACCGCCGCCAGGCGGTAGACAGATTCGTGTTCGCGGATCAGGCGGGTAGCGGCCAGGCCGTCAAGCACCGGCATCTGCACATCCATCAGGATCACGTCGAAGCGGTTGTTGCAGGCGGCATCTACCGCCTTGGCACCGTCGTCGACGCTGACCACATGGTGGCCCAGCTTGCCCAGCGCAATCACCAGCAGTTCGACGTTTTGTTCCACGTCGTCGGCAATCAGAATGCGCAGCGGCGGCAGGTCGTCATTGGCGGCTGCCGGCAGCGTGAGTATGTCCTCACCTTGCAGCAGGGGCAGATGCACGTGGAACACGCTGCCCACACCCAGCTCGCTTTCCACCGAGATCTTGCCGCCCATCAGATCGACCAGCTGGCGCGCAATTGAAGTCCCCAGGCCCGTGCCACCGTAGCGGCGTGTCATGGACGGGTCGGCCTGCGCAAAGCGGTCGAAAATCTTGCCGATACGATCTGGCGCAATGCCCAGGCCGGTGTCGTGGATGGCCAGGTGGACCATCTCGTTTTCCTGGCTGATCGACAGACGGACCGAGCCGCGCTCGGTGAACTTGATGGCATTGCCCAGCAGGTTGACCAGCACCTGGCGAATGCGCAGCGGGTCACCCTTGAAGAACTCGCCCATGCCGGGGGCGTAATCCATTTCCAAGGGCAGGTTCTTTGCCTGTGCCGACAGGCGCAAGGACGACGCGATGTCCAGGCACAGTTCGCGCAGCGAGAAGTCGACGTATTCCAGTTCGACCACGCCTTTTTCCAGCTTGGCCGTATCCAGAATGTCGTTGAGCAGACCCAACAGCGACCGTGCCGACTGGTGCACGGTTTCCAGATGCCCGCGCTGGCGTGCGTCCAGAGGGGTATCCAGCAGCAATTCGGTGAAGCCGATCACGGCATTCATCGGCGTGCGGATTTCATGGCTCATGTTGGCCAGGAAAGTGGTCTTGGCCGCCGCCGCGCGTTCGGCACGGTCTTTGGCGTCGCGCAGCGCAACTTCCATTTCCTTGCGCACGCTGACGTCAGTGGCCAGTTTCACCACCTTGAAGGGGCGGCCGTCGGCATCCAGAATCGGGTTGTACGAGGCCTGAATCCAGATCGGGCGGCCGTTCTTGGCGTAGCGCTTGTATTCGCCCGCGTCGAATTCACCTTGGCCCAGGCGTTGCCAGAAATCGCGATAGGCGCGGCTGTCGGCATAGGCCGGGTCGCAGAACATGCGATGTGAGTGGCCACGAACTTCATCGAGTTCATAACCGATCATCTTCAGCGCGTTGTCGTTGGCGCTGAGGATATTGCCGTCCATGTCGAATTCGATCACCGACAGCACACGGCCAATCGCATTGAGCGTGCTTTCGAATTCGGCGGTGCGCAGTTTGGTTTCGGTGACGTCGAGCAGTACGCCGTCGATCCACGATTCCCCGTTTTCCTCAGAAAACATGACTTCCGCGTTTTCCCACACCCACAGTTCATGGCCGTCGCGATGGCGGATGCGATATTCGACCGAGTAGCTGCGCTGCGCCTGTTGCGCGTCTCTGACCACGCCAGACAGGCGCTCGCGGTCGTCGGGGTGGATCAGGCTGGCAAAGCTTCGACCCTGGGATACGAATTCTTTCGGCGAATAACCGGTGAGCGTCAGCGCCGCGTCGCTCATGAAGAGCATGGTCCAGTCTTCATCCACCTGGCAACGGAATGACACCCCGGGAATGTTACGCACCAGGGAAGTAAGTTGTTGCTCGGTGTCGTGACGTGCGCGTTCAGCCTCTTTGCGGCCGGCGACGTCCGACAAAATGCCGTCCATCGCCTGATCGGCAGAGTGGCGCAGTCGTTCTGTTTCGTCGCGCAGGGCGATCAGTCGTTTTCGATCGCGCTGCCAGCCAATGACATTGACGATCAGCGTCACGGCAACGAACAGAATGAGCAGGTTGCTGGGGGTGAGGAAGGAAGGCAACTGGGGACTTGGAGAGGGGTGACGGGCGACGCGAAACTATCGCCCATGCATTGCCAACGCGCAAGGCGCGGACGGTAGAGTGTGGCGTGCAGGTTGCGAAGCGTGGCCGTTCAGCGTTTAAGTATCGTCAACATGTCATCTAAATTCATGGGACGTGCCAGATAAAAGCCCTGGTATTGGTCCACGCCCAACGATTTGAGCAAACGATATTGCGCTTCGGTTTCAACGCCTTCGGCAATCGTGCTCAGCCCCAGGGTGCCGCACAAGGTCACCACTCCAGCCAGCAGCCGCCGAGATTTCTCGTCTTCGTTCACGTCGATCAGGAAGGTCCGGTCGATCTTGATGGTGTCCACCGGCAGACGTCGCAGGTAACTGAGCGATGAATAGCCCGTACCGAAATCGTCCATGGCGATCTTGAAACCTTCGGCCCGCAACGCCGTCAGGCGCTGTTCCGAGGCATCGAAATCCTGCAGGAAGACCGATTCGGTCACTTCCAGCTCAAGCTGCCAGGGTTCGATCCGATGTCGATTGCACGCGGTGTGCAGCACGTGATTGAGCTGCCCTTCCATGACCTGCAAGGGCGACACGTTCACGGCAATCGGCATGCGGTGGCCCGCCCGGCCCAATGCGGCCGCATAGTAGGCCGCGCGGTCGATTGCCTGGTTGCCCAGGGCGACCGCCATGCCGCCTTGTTCGGCAAGCGGAATGAATACGGCAGGCGACACGACTCCGTGGGCTTCGCTGTTCCAGCGCGCCAGCACTTCCGCACCGCTCATGGTGCCGTCCCGGTCGAATTTGGGCTGCAGCACAAAGTCGATCTGGCCGCGTTCCACCGCCGAGCGCAGCTGCGTGAGCAAGGTCATGCGGTGCAAGGCGTCGGCAGCCAGCCCGCTGTGATAAAGCGCAAAGCGGTTTTTACCCGCGTTTTTTGCGGCGTACATGGCGGCGTCGGCATGGCGCAGCACCGATTCGGTGTCGGCCCCGTCCAGCGGTGCAAACGCAATGCCGATGCTGCCCGACATGCTGAGCACATGGCCGCGCACGGTAATGCGCTGGCTCAGATCGGCCAGAATGCGGCGCGCCACCCGCCGTGCGCGTTCAGGTTCGTTGCCGATGCGCAGCGCTGCCACGAATTCGTCACCGCCCCAGCGCGCCAGCATGTCGTGGGTAGGTACGGTGGCCACCAGGCGTTCGGCCATGGTGCGCAGCATTTCATCGCCGGCTTCATGGCCAAGCGAATCGTTGACCTCTTTGAAGCCATCCAGGTCGATGAACAGCACGGCCAATTGATTATCGTTCGAGACCGTGCGCAGTGCCTGCGCCAGGTGGCTTTGCAGGGCTGCCCGGTTGGGCAATTGCGTCAGCGTGTCATAACGCGCGATGCGTTCCAGTTCGTTCTCGGCGCGTTTGCGATCGGCAATATCGCGGATGGTGATGCCCAGGTAGGACACCGCGCCCGGTTCGGCCTTGAAGCGGCTGAGCGACATTTCGACCGGGACAAGCCGGTCGGCTTTGTGAAACGAGGTTTCGCACTGCGCATAACCGCTCAGGTCTATCTGAGCCAGCAAGGCTGGCGGCACATCCAGATAACGCCGCAGGTCGGCACCCGCAACGCTGCCCGGTTCCACGCCCAGCAGCGCGTGGAAGGCCACGTTGGCTTCGATGATGCGCAAGTCTTCGCGCAGCATCACCATGGCGTCGCGCGAACTGGCGAAGGCAGATGCCATCAGTTGTGACGCGTAGTCGGCGTCGCGCTGCATGGTGATGTCCTTGACCGTGCCCACGATGCGACTGGCCTGGCCGTCGGGCTGGAAAGACACCGCCTTGCCGCGCAACCTGATCCAGCGCGGGCCGGTGCGGAAATCGCGTTGCACCGCCGTATCCAGCACGTCGGATGCGCCCGTGGCGTGCAGACGCCAGTTCAGGCGGAATGCATCGCGGTGCGCCGGCAGCAGGGTGGAAATAAAACTGGTCAGGGTCCCGCTCGATACACGGGCAGGGGCGTCGGCGGCGGGAAACCAGCGGACGACATAGGCGTCGGTGTCGGCAGACCATTCCCAGATCGATTCCCCACTGGCCCACAACGCGGTTTCCAGCAGGCGCTGCGCATGTTCGGCGTGCTGCAAGGCCTGACGCAGCACGTCGGGGGTGGCAGGCACTTCGTTGACCGCGGCCTGGCGACGTTGCAGCGCAGTGCGCGGCCGTCGTTCGATCGGCGAGGGCGGGTCGGACTCGATCGGCGCGGGGGGAAGGTCGTGCTCGCTCACATTTCCTCCAGGGGCGGAGTGGTGGTCGGGGTGTTGCCAGGCAGATCTTCGCGTGTGCCCTGGCGACCTGTCTCGGCTTTCCCGGCCCGGGGCAGGTGTTCAAGAAAAGCGCGGACGATGCGCGAGTCATCCAGTTTGCGCCATGCAATGCCAGTTTCAATATTCGGTGCACTGCCGGCCATCTGACGGTACACCACCCCCTCGCGTTTCAGGTGACGCAGGCAGTCCGGTACCAGTGCAACTCCCGAGCCGCCAGACACCAGACTGACAATGGTTTGCATTTGCCGGGCTTCCTGCGCAATGCGCGGGCTGAAACCATGCTGCGCGCAGAAGCCAACGATGGTGTCGAACACCAGCGGGCTGAATTGTCGCGGAAAGATCAGGAAATTCTCGTCAGCCAGGCTTTTCATCGGTACCCGGTCCCGGGTGGCCAAGGGGTGGCACTCAGGCAAGGCCACGATCAGGCGTTCGCGCAACAGCGGGCGGTATGACAGCGTGGGAGACGCGACCGGCGCAAAAACGTAACCGATATCCAGCGTTTCTTTTTCGAGTTCCGCCAGGATGACGTCGGAGGTCGATTCGCTGAGTGAAATCTTGATGCCCGGAAAAGCTTCGTGGAAACGCTGGTAGGTACTGGGCAGGAAACTGTAATTGGCCAGACTGATGAAACCCAGGGCCAGCGAGCCGATCTGGCCGGTGGCGGCGCGCCTTGCGTGTTCTTCCATGGCATCGAGCCGCGCCAGCACGGCACGGGCGTCGCGCAGCAATTCCTGGCCAACGGGGGTCAGGGCGGTGCGGCGGGACGTGCGCTCGAACAACAGCAGGCCAAGCTCGGTTTCCATTTCGCGGATGGCCAGGCTGACCGGAGGCTGCGACACATGCAGACGCTTGGCCGCGCGACCGAAATGCGATTCTTCGGCGACCGCGACGAAGTAGCGCAAATGGCGTAAATCCATGGAATTTCCACGCTCAGGGTTAGTACCAAGCTTAATAGTATCGATATTAAATGGATATAGATCGATATAAATTAAGAATTATCACGAATGGAAGGGCGGGCGTAGACTCCGTTTTCTGGCCGTTTTGTGGATGGATTCGGGCAACCCCCGAATTCCGCCACCGGCCATTCGGTCACCGGACGGTCCGGCGAGCGCGGTTCGATCAACCGTCGTGCGTCTTCCTCTGGTGCTGGCATGCCATAAGCATAGAAGGAGATTCCTCATGGATAACGCCGTCCTATCGGTGCGACCCAAAGCACCTGTATTTGCGCCCGCAGTCGTTCCCGTTCTTACGCCCGCACCGGTCTTGCGCCACGTTGCCGCAGACCACGCCGCTGCAGATCACTTCCAGCATCCCGGCGACACCCTCTTCCCCCGCTTGATGACCGTCACCAGCGACGTCTGCCGTGAATTCATGGTTGATGTGCCCGCAGGCGTGAACCTGTTCACCCATCTGCAGGAAGTGCTGGCTGCCGCCGGTGCCGAAAGCGGCATCATCGCCTTCACGGGCGGCGTGTTCGACACGATCGACTATCACACCGTCACCTATTTCCCGCCGGAACCCGCCGCGGGCAAGGCCGCCAAGGTCTACGGCAGCTCGATCCGCGCCGCCGGCCCGATCACGCTGCTGGCCGCCACGCTGAGCTTCGGCCTGACGGCCGACGGCGCACCGCTGCTGCACTGCCACGCTGCGTTTGTCGACAGCGACGGCAACACGCACGGCGGTCACCTGTCGAACCAGAACTGCATCGTTGCCGCCGAAGGCGTGCAGGCATGCGTCAGCGTGTTCGGCGACATCCGCTTCCGTGCACGTCACGATTCGGAAACCACCTTCTCGGTGTTCCACCCGGAAGTTGTCGGAGCCGCAGCATGAATGCGGTGGCCGAATCGCGTGTTGAACAAGGCCAGTATGGCCGCGTGTTCGCGTTGCGCGTGCGTCCCAATGAAGACCTGGTGGCAAGCCTGCGCACCCTGGTCGCCACCCAGGGCCTGCGTCATGCGGTGATCAAGGGTGCGGTCGGCAGCCTGATCGACGGCAATCTGGCTTTCGGCCCGGCTGCCACGGCCACGACCGTACACATTCCTGGCCCGGGCGTTGAAATCCTGTCGATCAATGGCGACATCCGTGTCGGCGACGATGGTCAGGCAAACGTTCGTGTGCAGGGCACGCTTGGCGGCCTGGATGGCAAGGTCTACGCAGGCACCTTCGTGCCGGGCGGTAACCTGGCTTTCATCACCATGGAAGTGGTGGTGCAGGAGTGGGTGCCCAGCGCGGCCTGAGTTGGTCCGCGTCGGTAGCAAGGAAAAGCGGCTTCGGCCGCTTTTTTTGCGTTTGGGGGATGGGTTTCGGGGCGTTGGATGACGTGTTTATGCCGCGTATGCATGCTTGTCGGGCATGACTACATGTGGTGACAGTCGTTGTCCTGAGCGACCGGAAAGACATAAGGTGCGGGGTGCTGGATTTTGCCGTCCGTTAAAATTCCGGGTTGGTCTGGTTCGGGCGATTGTTGAAGCGCTTCTAACCAAAGGTCCAGGCGCAGGCGTCAATCTTGCGGGCCTGGGCTTTGATCTGGCCCGCGTGCCGTTACCCCGTTTTTGGCTTCACCCCTCGCTGTCTTGCGCATGAGTACGCCCGTCTTCCGCCGCCTGGCCAATCCGCTGTCCATCTGGATCGCGCTGTTGGCGATCGTGCTGCAATCGGTGATGCCGATGGTGGCGCAGGCGCGTATGCGGGTGGTGGTGCCCGCTGGGGAGATGCATGCGGTTGATGCGCGTGTTGCGGTGGCTGCGCATGGGCATGGTGTGGGTGGTCATGATCGACATGCTCACGAGGCTGGGCATGATGTCGTCGCGATGGCAGATGCCTTGGCCGACGACGCGGTGGATGGGGCAAGCAATCACACGGCATCGCAGCTCGTCACTGTATCCACTGACCACGCGTCGCATCCACCATCCGACTCGCCTGCCAACCCGCACGCCTTGCATGGCGATGCGCCCTGTCCGTACTGCCGCGTCCACCTTGACGCGCTTGCCTTGCCGGTCTTGCCCAATCCGCATTGGGTGCTGTTGGTCAGTGTCATTCATCGTGCAATCGAACACGATGCGATCCCCGCGCTGCCTGAAGCCTGGTCGCAGACCCGGCCGCGTGGGCCTCCTGTGATGTCCTGAATTTGACCGACTTTCCCGTCAGGTGCCAAGCACCCGGCGGGACCGCTTTCGACTGCGACGCCTGCTGCGTCGCCAGATCAGGATCTACCCATGTCTTCCCCTTCCTTGGCCGACGCGAGGGTCGGCGCGCGTCCGCGCACACGCAGCATTGACGTGTATCGCGCCGTCTGGCGCTGGCATTTCTACGCTGGCCTGCTGGTGCTGCCGTTCTTGCTGCTGCTGGCGATCACGGGTGCCATCTACCTGTTCCACCATGAGATTGACGCGTACGTGTACCGTGACCTGCGCACGGTGCCGGCCAGCACCAACCTCAGTACCAGCACTATCCAGGCACCGTCTGCCATTGCCGATGCCGCGCTGAAATCCCACCCAGGCACGGTGTTCCGTTATGTGCCGCCAGCCTCTGCCACCGCATCTGCCCAGGTGGGCATTCGGGACGCAGCGGGCAAACACGTGGTCTACGTCAATCCCTACACCGGACAGGTGCTGGGCAGCATGATCGACCGTGGCGGCATCGTCTGGCTGGTACGCGAGCTGCACGGGCTGAGCTATTTCGGACCGATTGCCAACGGCATGATCGAAGTCGCGGGCGGCTGGACCATTCTGCTGGTGCTGACCGGCATTTACCTGTGGTGGCCGCGCGGGCAGAAGGGCGGTGTGGTGAGCGTGCGAGGTGCGCCGCGCCAGCGTGTGTTCTGGCGTGATGTGCACGCGGTTACCGGCTTGTTTGCGGCGTTCTTCATCCTGTTCCTGGCGATCACGGGCATGCCGTGGTCGCTGGTGTGGGGCGCGAAGGTCAATCAATGGGCCAACGGCAACAACTTCGGATATCCGTCCGGCGTGCGCGTGAACGTGCCGATGTCGCGCGAGCGTCTGGCTGACAGCCAGCAGACCACATGGTCGCTGGAGCAGGCGCGCATGCCGATGTCGACGACAGACCATACGGGGGCGGGTAGTGCGGGACCGCATGCTGCCCACGATGCCTCGCATGCGGGCATGACTGCGCATGCTGGTCACACCGCCGCAGGTGCTGGGGCGGCCACCACTGTCGCCACCGCCAACGCTGCCGACGACGAACACGCCGGCCACGGCGGCGGCGCAAGCCCGTCCACGACAGCACCGCCTGCATCGGCCATTCCGGCCGGCCCGGCGCAAGCCCCCATCGGTCTGGATGCCGCCGTCGCCGCCTTCACCAAACTTGGCATGGCCCCCGGTTACGCGATTGCCATGCCTGCCTCGCGCACGGGTGTGTACACCGGGTCCGCGTATCCGAACGACCTGAGCAAACAGCGCGTCGTGCATCTTGACCAATACCGTGGCACTCCGCTGATCGACATGTCTTATGCCGACTACGGGCCGCTTGGCAAGAGCCTGGAATGGGGCATCAACGTGCACATGGGGCAGGAGTTCGGCCTGGCCAATCAGTTGCTGATGTTGGTGGTCTGTCTGGCGATTGTGCTGCTGTGCGTGTCGGGTGCAAGCATGTGGTGGAAGCGCCGCCCCAGCGGGGCCGTGGGTGTGCCGCCGATGCCGGCCAACCCCAAGGTGCTGCGCACGGTGGTTCTGTTGCTGGCGATCGGTGGCGTCATTTTCCCGCTGGTGGGTGCGTCTTTGCTGGTGATGCTGGCCATCGATCTGATGTGGGCGCGACGGCAGCGCGCATCGACGGATCTGCCGGCGTAAGCAACGCGGTGTGCGGGGGCAGTGTGTTGAATCGAGACACGCCCCGCAACGGTCACGTTGAAGGCACCGGGGCACCTACAATGTCTGCATTGCATCCAGGTGATTTCCCATGCGCCATCTTTCACTCGCAGCCGTGTTCGCAACGTCCCTGTTGCTGACACCCACGGTCATTCCAGTGGCACAGGCTGCGGATACCGCAGCCACCGGCAACCGATTCTCCGTGCAGGTCGAAGGTCAGGGGCCGGATGTCATTCTGGTTCCCGGCCTGGGTTCGGGACCCGCCGTCTGGACGGCCACCGTCGCGCAGCTGAAGGCAACCCGGCGCGTGCATGTGATCCGTGTGGCGGGTTTTGCAGGGGAGGCACCTGGGGCGAATGCCAACGGTGACATTGCCGCCCCCTTGGCCGAACAACTGGCCCGATATATCGATGCCGGCAAGCTGAAGTCCCCTGCCGTCATCGGCCATTCCCTGGGCGGTGAAGTTGCGCTGATGCTGGCTGCGCGTCACCCCGACGCCGTGGGCCGGGTGATGGTGGTCGATGCCTTGCCCTTCTACAGCTTGCTGCTTGATCCCACTTCTACTGCCGACAGCATGAAACCGCGCGCCGCCGTGTTCCGCGACGCCATGCTTGCCGCGCCGCCCGAGCAGGCGGCGGCTGTACAGACTGCGACCATGGCGCGACTGATCAAAACCGCGGATGCGCGACCCGCCATCGTGGCCGCCGCGCAGCAGTCCGACCGCAGCGTACTGGCGCGCGCCACCTACGAGATCATGACGACCGACCTGCGCCCCGAGCTGTCGCGCATTCGTGCACCGTTGACGGTCGTATACGCGCACGACAAGGCGTATGGCTTTTCGCCTGCCCAGGTGGATGCGAACTTCCGCACCGTATATGCGCAGGCCAAGACTGCGCGCTTCGTGCGGGTGGATGACAGTTTCCACTTCGTGATGATCGATCAGCCCAAGGCTTTTGCGCAGGCGGTTGAGGCTTTCCTGGCGAACTGAACGGCCATCGTGCCGTCCTCGGACGGCACTAAACGATCTTGCGTTGCAGAACAAAAATAGTGCCGATCACCACGGCCCCGCAACCCAGCGCAAAGAAGAAATCCAGGCAGGCCATCAAGGTTGCCTGCTGGGTCAGTAAAGATGCCAATTGTTGGAGCAGGGCAGGCTGCGTCGGGTCTGTCGCCAGCCCGATGAACGGGCCTGCGGTCAGCGGGTCCAGGTGCGCAAGGTCGATGCGTTCGGTCAGCCTTGCATAGTGTGTGGTGCTGCGCGATTGCAGCACCAGTGTCGCCAGTGAAATGCCGGTTGAATTCACCAGTTCGCGCATCATGTTCTTGGCCTGATAGGCCTCGGAAAACACGTCTTCACCAATCTCGGCAAACGAATTCAACGCGGCGGTTCCTTGCGCAAATGAACCGAAGATCGCGTAGCCGATCAGCGGCCATACAAAGTGCCACAAAGACACGTCAGGGCTGGCCGCGCTCATGCTGAACCCGAAGGCGGCCAGGCACACGAAGGCCAGCAGCAGGTATTTGCGCTGCGCGGGAAACGCGCGCACCAGCGACACATGCGCCAAGGCGGCCACGATGCCGACCATGGCCGCCGCGCTCAGCAACGTGCCGGTCGCCAACACCGGAAATCCCAAGCCGCGTTGCAGCATCACAGGCAGCATGTAGCCAGTGCTCGACAAGACCAGGTAGCACAGCGCATACAGGCTGATGCCCGCCGCAAAACGCCCTCCTGTAAAGCGTTCGATTGGCAGCAACGCACCCGGACGTCCGAACTCCATGCGCATGAAGCCATACAGCCCGACACCTGCCAGCACCAGCAACACCGCCAAGTGCAAAGGACGCGCAAAGAAGTCGTATTGATTGCGTTCCAGCAGATACTGCGCAGACAGGATCATGCCGGCCAGCAGCATAGTGCCGACCGGGTGCGGATAGGACCGACGTGCGTGCGGCACACGGTCTTCCAGTGTCAGTTCGCACAGCACGGCGGCAACCGCCACCATCAGCAGCGGGGCGATGAACAGTGCACGCCACGAGGCATGTTCAAGCAGCATCGAGGCCAGCCATGCTCCCATCGATGCGCTGGCGATCAGGCCACCGGCCATGAAGCGGATGGCCACGCCGCGCGCCGGACCCTTGAATCGATTGACCTGAACGCGGGCACCGGTGAAGAAGGCCGATCCGCCAATGGCTTGCACCAGGCGACCGAAAATCAGCCCGTTCGGCGTGTCGGCCGTGGCGCACAGCAGTGCGCCGACAGTGAAGAACAGAAACGCGCAGCGCATGAACAGCCGGTAGCCCAGGTGCTCGACCAGCCAGCGATGCATGGCGATCATCATGATCGCGGTGCCGGCGTAGACCGCAGCGGCCAGGCTGAATTCCTCGGGCGCGGCCCCGACACCGCCCGACACGTATGCCGATGAAAACGACAGCATCGAATTCTGCAGGAACTCGATGCCGACCAACATCATGATGGTCCAGCGCAACAGGCGGGGGTGGGAAAGCGGCGCGGAAAGCATGGCAAAACCGTGGCGAACGGACTGTGGCAAAAAGAAAGTCTGAGCCTGTGCCATGCATATATAAAATGAATTTCTCGGATGCCAACCATAAATACCGTGCATGACTACGCCTGACCCCAGTGCCATTGCGCCGCATTCCACCGCCTTCCACCGCGAACTGCGTCGCATCGATCTCAACCTGCTGGTGACGCTCGACGCCTTGCTGGTCGAGGGCGGCAACGTCACACGTGCGGCCGAACGACTGGCGATCAGCCAACCTGCCGCCAGCCACGCGCTGGCCCGGCTGCGTGAAGCCCTGGACGACCCGCTGTTTGTGAAGACCGGTATTCGCATGGAAGCCACGCCGCGTGCGCTGGCCTTGGCACCCCAGGTAGCGGCTTGTTTGCAGCAGGCCTATGGCCTGTTCCAGCCTTTGCCCGATCTGGACCCGTCCCGTATGCAGGCCGATATCCGGCTGACCTTTCCCGAACACATCGAAACCCTGCTGCTGCCAAGCCTGCTGGAACGCCTGTTCCACGAGGCACCCGGCATCCAGATCCACGCGCGTTCCCTGCCGCTCGACCGGGTGCTGGATGCCATCGATACCGGCGAAGTCGATCTGGCCTTGATTGCCTCGTCGGCGGAATCACGCGCCTGGCAGTCGCGCGAGCCTTTGTTCGATGTGGGTTTTGTGCTGATGTACGACCCGCGTCAGGTCACGCTGCCACCGCGACCCACGCTTGCACAGTTGAGTCGGCTGCCGCAGTTGGCCTTGGGGTATGTCGGCAGCTACCCATCTGCGGTGGATCGTTTCTTTGCGGAACACGGCGCGCCGCGACGCCAGACGGCGACGGCGGTGGGTGTTGCCGTGGTGCCGGAAATGGTTCGCCGCCTGCCGATCGTGGCGATCCTGCCCGACCTGATCGCGCTGGACGAGGCCACGCGTACGGCGCTGGTGATCGAACCCTTTGCCCCGGACGAGCTGTCGGTGACGGTCTCGATGGTGTGGCATCGCCGGCACGAGGCAGGTGCCCTGGCCTACGTGCGCACGGTGTTGCGCGAACTGACCGGCGAGGGCGTGCACGGGGTGTTGCGATAAGACCGCATCCGGTTTCAGGTGCTTGCACAGCGCCCCGGGCGCGTCACGCGAGCAAGCCATAATGGGATTTTCCGTTCTCCCGCAGGCCCATTCATGAAATACCTGTTCGCGTTGGCCCTTGTCGCCGCCAGCTCCGTGGCGCATGCCGAATCCGTGGGCGAGGTCGATACCGTCTTCAAGCTCATTGGCCCGGATCACAAGATCGTGGTCGACGCCTACGATGACCCGAAGGTCAAAGGCGTGACGTGCTACGTGTCGCGCGCAAAAACGGGTGGTCTCAAGGGCGCGGTGGGCTTGGCCGAAGACAAGGCCGAGGCGTCGATTGTCTGCCAGCAGACCGGCCCGGTGTCGTTCACGGGCGAACTGCGTCAGCAGGAAGAGGTGTTCAACGAGCGCCTGTCGATTCTGTTCAAGAAGCTGCGTGTGGTGCGCATGGTGGACAGCGCACGCAACACCTTGGTGTACCTGAGCTATTCGGATCGCCTGGTTGAAGGCTCGCCGCAGAACAGCGTGGCGGCGGTGTCGGTGCCGGCTGGGACGGTGATTCCGGTTCGGAAGTGAAGGGTTAAGGGAGTGCCGAAGGGAGTGCTTAAGTGAGTGCTTAAGTGAGTGCTTGAGTGAATGCCTGAGAAACGAGGGCAGTGGATGTCACTGCCTTCGATGCATTGGCTTTGCTGCACTTTTTCGACGCACTTTTTCGATGCACTTTTTCGACGCACTTCGTTGATTCACTAGTTCGATGTACGTCTTCCTTGCATCGCCTTGCTGAAGCGGCACCGTCCAGGCCGTCCAGGCCGTCTGCGCCGGACGCCCCGCATCGTTTCCATGCTTACTTGAGCGGCTTCAGTCGCATGGCCATTGCAAGCAACACCAGCGTGCCGCCCGCCATCAGCATCCACGCATAGTCCAGCTGGCCCAGCGCGCTGCGAATCGCACCAGCGGCCAAGGGCATGGCGCTGGCGATCAGATAACCACCGCCTTGCACGAAGCCCAACAGGCGACCGGCTTGCGCCGGGTCCGGGGCATGGTCCAGCGTCACGATCAAGGACAACGGGAACAAGCCGCCGATACCCAGGCCCAGCAGGGCGCAGGCAGGAATGGCCAGTTGCACCGGTGCCAGCAGAAGACCACCCAATCCCAGCAACAGCGCCAGCAGTACGGCGGCCAAGGCCGGACGCCGGTCCGGGAAGCGGCCGATCAGCGCCGACACCAGCAGGCCGGCAATCACTTCCATCAAGGTGACGCCACCCAGCAGCAGGCCACTTTGTGCCGAGGTCCAGCCGAGCGCCGTGTAGAACGGCGGCAGCCAGGCCAGCACCAGGGTGTAGGCGGCCGTGCCAAGGCCAAAGAAAATCATCAGCAGCCAGCTGCGGGTGGGGGGGATGGCAGGGGCTTGGGATGGTGTGGCGGGTGTCGGTGCGGGTGCTACGCGAGCGTTCGCACTGGTGTTTGTGTTCGTGCCCTTGCGCCCGTCGTTCTGAACATCGTCGTGTCCACCTGCGCGTTCGCCCTGTGCGTGTTCTTCTGCGTGTCCCCCCTCTGCGCGTTCCCCCTTGCGCGCCGGCAGCATCCGCCACCAGACCGCCGCCGCAATCGCTGCCGGCAAGCCCCACCACGCCAACGCATGGGGCCAGTTGTCGTGCGCGGCCAGCCACGGCGTAGCGGCTGCGGCTACCGCTGCACCGCCCATGATTGCCGTGCTGTAGATGCCCATGGCCCGGCTGGCCCCATCACCAAAACGTTCGCGAATGAAGGCAGGCAACAAGGTCTGCACGCAGGCAATGCCGATGCCGGCAGCAAGCGCCGTCAGGATCAGCCCCACGGCGTCGCTGGCCCAGGCGCGCGCGGCGCAGGCCAGCGCGATCAACACAATGCCTGTACGAATGCCGCTTACCGTGCCCAGGGCCGCGTACAGGCGGCTGCCCGCCAGTGCACCCAAACCCATGGCCAGCACGGGCAAGGTGGTCAGCATGCCCGCCCCGGTGTGCCCCAAGCCGGTTGCCGCCTGGATCTGGTCCAGCACCGGCCCGACCGATGCCAGCACTGGCCGCAGATTCAGTCCGAGCAACACGATGACCGCGATCAGCGCCACATGATCGGCGTTGCGCAAAGGAGGGGAAGCAGTCTTGGACATGGTGGGCTTTGAAGAGGTGATGCAGGGCGCAGGTGATGCAGAAGGCAGTGCTGCGTGCCGGTGGGTGGTCCTTGCCGGCTGCGCGCAGGCAATGCAAAGCATGCTTCGCGTTAGCGTGCGTGGTGGTCAGTCTTACTGTCTGTAGCGGACCAAGGCGGCCTGGAGGAGTCCGCTTCGGTCCGCAGCGGTCATGCAAACCAGATTTTATCTTAACGAAAAGAATCTTGCTGTTAAGATAAATTTTTATCGAGCATGTCTTGTTCGGCGTGGGCTTAAATACCGGGCTGCGTGCTTGCGCTGATCATGACGGTTCAATAAGCATCTTTGATGTCTGGCGTTGCCCGTGGACCCCTGACGTGGATGTGTGACCTGATGCTTGATCTGGATGCCCGACCTTGACGCCCGACCTCGATGTTTGACCGCAACCGTCTGCCCGGCCCGCATGCCGCGATTGTCTGCCTTTCCCTGACCGGACCGCTATATGGATACCTCCCCACCCGATCGAGCTGCTGTGGCCATTGAGCAATGGCGTCGCGAGCGGCCCGATCTTGACCTGCTGCCCATGTCGGTGCTCGGCCGTTTTGCCGAAGTCGCACACCTGATCGCGCGGGATCACATCAATCCGCTGTTTGCGCGCATGGGCCTGCAGCAAGGCGAATTCGACGTGCTCGCCACCCTGCGCCGCGCCGGCGCACCATACGCGCTGACCCCGACGGTGCTGTACACCGCGCTGATGATCTCGTCGGGTGGCATGACCAGCCGCCTTGACCGCCTGGCACGTGCCGGCCTGATCGAACGCCAGGCGCATCCCGAAGACCGCCGCGCGGTGCAGGTGGCATTGACCCCTGAAGGCTTGCGCCTGATCGACGGCATGATGGCCCCACACGTCGAGAACCAGCGCACGGCGCTGGCGGCGCTGAGCCTTGCCGAACAGCAGGAATTGAATCGTCTGCTGACAAGCCTGGTGGCGGGGCTGTCGGGCGGTGCCCAGCCTGAAACATCCCCCGACATGCCGACCGAAACACCAAGCAGCGCCCCGCATCACCCCCGCACCACCCGGCCTCGCAAAGGGACGACATGAGCACGTCGCACGTGACGCCTTCTTCGCCGGGGTCGAACGCTCAGCAGAACACCCAGCAGAACGCAGCCGCTACCGGCACGTGTCCGCCGATGCCGGATGTATCGATGCCAAACACATCGATGCCACACACATCGACACCAAGCGCATCGACACCACACACATCGACATCATCCCGATCTGCCAGCAAGCCGACACCGCCCAGCACAGGCCGCCTGCTGCCGCTCTTCTGTTTGCTGAGCGTCGGCCTGCTGCTCGGTATCACCGCCACCCTGGTCAAATTCGCGCTTGTCGAAGGCTGGGCACCGCTGGCCTTCCTGTCCTGGGGCTTGGGCGGCGGCAGCCTGATGCTGCTGGCCCTGTCATTCATCGTGCGGAAACCGCCCGCCCCCACGCGCAGCCAGCTACCGTTCTATCTGATCTCATCCTTGATCAGCATTGCCGTTCCGCAGGCCATCATCTTCGCCGCCGTCCCCCACGTCGGCGCAAGTTTCGTGTCGCTGTGCCTGGCATTGCCACCCCTGCTGACCTACGCGCTGGCGCTGTTCCTGCGCATGGAACGGCTGCGCCTGCTGCGCGCCGTGGGCATCACCAGCGGCCTGGCCGGTGCCAGCCTGCTGGCGATCGCCAAACTGCAAGGTACCCCCGACAACCCTGGCTGGATCGCGCTCGCGCTGCTTGGCCCGGTCGTCATCGCCCTGGGCAACATCTACCGCACCAAACGCTGGCCCCCCGGCGCAAGCGCCGTGTCACTGGCACCTGGCCTGCTGGGCATTGGCGCAGCCATGCTGTTCACCTGGACGCTGATCGTCGGCACGCCGATGACACCGGGCAATGGCAGCGCGTTTGCGATCTGGCTGGTGGTCGGGCAGATGCTGCTGTTCTGCGTCAGCTACTCGCTGTTCTTCGTGCTGCAGGTGATCGCCGGCCCGGTCTACCTGAGCCAATGCGGATCGGTGGGGGCGGTGTCGGGTGCCGCGATTGCGATCGCGGTGTTTGGCGAACCGGCAGGGGCACTGGTGCTGATCGGCACCGCCGCGATTCTGGCGGGCGTGTTGATGGTCAGTCGGGGATGAGCGCAGCCATATCGCAGCGCCTCACGTGGCATGCATCTGCGTCAGCGCCAGCGACGTTGCTGCTGCCCGTGTCTCCACGCCCAGCTTCACGAAAATGTGTTCCAGGTGTTTGTTCACCGTGCGCGGGCTCATGCCCAGAATGTCGCTGATATCGCGGTTGGTCTTGCCCTTGATGACCCACTGCAACACGTCCAGCTCGCGGGTCGTAAGCGAATAGGTAGCGGCCAGTGTCACGCTGGGGTCGGCGGGCAGCAGACGTTCTTCCAGCAGCAACACATATTCGGCGGCCTTGCGTGATGCGGTGAGTCGCAGCGTCAGTTGATGGCGTCCGTGGGTCGCCTCGAATACCGGTGCTTCACCCGTCAGCCCGCCGCCCAACCCGCCTGGACGCCGCAGACAATCGGCCACCCACGCATGCACCGATGGCGGCAAACCGGACATGGCTTCATCCCCGCCGAAGTAGTGGCTCAACCAGTAACGCGCCTTGCCGGTGCGCCACACGGCGCGGCCTGCGTCGTCCAGCACCACCACCGCGTTGGCCACGGCATCGATGGCGTCCATCGCAACCGACATCATGCGTGCGGTGCGCAGGTGTGCTTCCAGCCGGGCCAGCACCACGTCGGTTTCGATGGGCTTGGTCACGTAGTCCACCCCGCCCGCCTGGAAGCCGCGCACCACGTCGCTGGGGTCGGTCAGGCCGGTCATGAAGACCACCGGCACGTGGCTGCCCAGCCGGTGTGCTTTCAGGCGGCGGCAGGTCTCGAAGCCGTCCATGCCGGGCATGACCGCGTCCATCAGCACAATGTCGGGCACCACGTAATCCAGCCGTTCGATGGCCGATGCGCCGTCGATGGCGACCACCACCATGTAGCCCGCCTGGTCCAGCGCGTCGGACAACATCTTCAGGTTGTCGGGCACGTCGTCGACCAGCATGACGAGCTTGCTGTCAGTGCGCACGGGAACCATGCCGCTGCATCTCCTGTTTCAGGAAGTTCTGATATTCGGACAGCCGGAACTCGCGCGCCATGTCCAGCAAGACGTCCAGCAGCGGGCCGTTGTGCGGGGCCGTTGCGCGGATCTCTTCGATCTTGCACAGAATGCCTTTCACGTAGCCCATGGCCCCCAGTTCAAGCAGGGCCTCGGCATCGGCACGGCTCAGGCTCAGGTGACGCACGTCGGCGGGTTGCGGGCGCGGCGGTGCGGCCTCGGCGGGGGCCACGGTCCAGCGCAGGCCCATGTGCTGGCCGATCTTGCCCAGCAAGTCGTCCATCATCACCGGCTTGGTGACGAAGTCGGTGTGACCGGCCAGGCGCACATCGCGGGCTGCCTCGTAGGCATTGGCCGACACCATGATGATGGGCAACTGCACCCCCCGCTCGCGCAGCGCGGCACAGGTTTCCCAACCGGTCATGCCGGGCATGGACACGTCCATCAGCAACACATCGGGCAGGGTCGTGGTGTCCATGCGTTGCAGGCATTCGGTGCCGCTTGCGGCTTCAGACACCTCAAAGCCCAGCGGCACCAGCATGTCACGCAGCAAACCGCGTTGCGCGGCGTGGTCATCCACCACCAGCACCCGCCGCCGTTCGCCTTCATAACCGTTGATCACGCCGTGGGCGGGCAGGCCGCTGCGCGGGGCGCGCATCTCGGGCAGGAAGAGCTTCAGTGTGAACACGCTGCCACGGCCGACTTCGCTGCGTACAGTCAGCTCGCCACCCATGATGTGGGTCAGCATCTGGCAGATGGTCAGGCCCAGGCCAGTACCGGTGTCGGCCTGATCGGTGGCGGCCCAGCTGCGCTCGAAAGCCAGGAAGATGCGGTCGAGATCGCCAGGGGGAATGCCCGGGCCGCTGTCTTCGATCTCGAACTGCGCCATGTCGCTGGCATAGCGCACCCGGAACGAGATGAAACCGGTTGCGGTGAACTTCACCGCATTGCCCAGCAGGTTGATCAGAATCTGGCGCAGGCGCTTTTCGTCGATCTGCACCACGGCGGGCAGTTTGGCGTCTGCGTGGTAATCGAATTGCAGGCCGCGTGCCGCCATCTGTGGCTGGAACATCTTGATGATCTGGTCCAGAAACGGCCCCAGATGCGTCTCGACAGGTTCCAGCCGGAACTTGCCCGCTTCGATGCGCGAAATATCCAGCAGGCCGTCGATCAGGCCAATCAAATGGCGTCCGCTGCGGTGTATGACATCCACCGCTTCGCGCCGGGCCGGTGGCACCCCCGGGTCGCGTTGCAGAATCTGCGCGTATCCCAGAATGCCGTTCAGCGGTGCCCGCAGTTCGTGACTCATGCCGGTCATGAAACGGCTCTTGGCCAGGTTGGCGGATTCCGCCACTTCCCGGGCCTTTTCCAGCTTGGCATCGGTCTGGCTGTGGGCTTCGATTTCGCGCAGCAGCAGGTGGGTCTGGCGGTCCGACTCTTCCTGCGCCACCAGGCGGCTTTCGTTGGTCAGCACCAGCCACCAGGCAGCCACGCCGCCGGCCAATAACAAGGTGGCGAATATCTTGATGAAGGCGCTTCGCAAGGGCGCGATGTCGGCCCCGGTGTGGGCGTAGGCAACGGCTTCCTGGTAGTAGAACAGACCCAGAATGGCCGCGAACAGCGTGCCCAGCATGGTGACCAGAATCAGGTAGTGCGCCAGCCGCGTGTGAAACAGCGGTGTGACGGGCGCAGGCAGGCAGCGCGCCAACGCGGTGCTGATCTGTTCGCCCAGCCTGGAGTTGGTCTTGCAGCGGTCCTGGCAACGGGCGTCCAGCGTGCAGCACAAGGAACAGATCGCGCCGCCGTAAGCCGGGCATTGCGCCATGTCGGCGCGTTCGAACGCATTGACGCAGATCACACAGGCCACAGTGTGCCCGTCGCCTTTGCCTACCGCTTCAACAGGCCGCGCCAGGTTGTAGCGGCCCTTGGTCAGCACGGCGATCAATGGGGCCACGGCAAACGCCGTCAGCAGCGCCAGAAAGGGTGATAAGGCCTGCGCGTGTTCCCCGAACATGCCACCGAATGCTGCCAGCGACACCACGAAGGAAATCAGCATGCTGCCGACGCCCACCGGGTTGATGTCGTACAGATACGCGCGCCGGAATTCGATGCCGGGCGGGCTCAGGCCCAGCGGTTTGTTCACCACCAGATCCGCCACCAGCGCACCTATCCAAGCAATGGCAATGTGCGAAAACACCGCCAGCACGTGTTCCAGCGCATCGAACACGCCAAGCTCCATCAGCACGATGGCAATCAGCACGTTGAACACCAGCCACACCACGCGCCCCGGGTGGCTGTGCGTGACCCGGGCAAAAAAGTTTGACCACGCCAGCGACCCGGCATAGGCGTTGGTGACGTTGATCTTCACCTGCGCCACGATCACGAACAGCGTCATCGCGGCCAATGCCCAGCGTGGGTCGTCGAACACGTAGCGGTAGGCCAGCAAATACATCTGCGTGGGGTCCACCGCTTTGTCAGCACCGATGCCGTGCTTCACCACCAGGTAGGCCAGGAACGCACCGCCCAGCATCTTGGCCGCACCCGGCACGATCCAGCCCGGCCCCGCGCAGATCACCGCTGCCCACCAGCGCTTGCGGTTGGCGATGGTCTTCTCGGGCATGAAACGCAGGAAGTCGACCTGTTCACCGATCTGCGTGATCAGTGCCGATGCCACCGCCGCCGCCGCCCCGAACATCAGCAGACTGAAGCCGACGCCATTGCCGGCGGTGCCCGCAAAGGACATCAATTCCTTCAGCGCATTCGGGTCCTGATACAGCACCGCCGCATACGGAATCACCAGCAAGATCAACCACACGGGCTGTGTCCAGGTCTGCAGGCGGCTGATCAACGTGATGCCGTAGGTCACCAGTGGAATGATGCACAGCGCGCACAATAAATAGCCCAGCGATAGCGGCAGTCCGGTGGACAGCTGTATCGCCAGCGCCATGATGGCCGCTTCCAGCGCAAAGAAGATGAAGGTGAACGACGCGTAGATCAGCGAGGTAATGGTCGAGCCGATGTAGCCAAAGCCCGCGCCGCGCGTGAGCAGGTCCATGTCCAGCCCGTACTTGGCGGCGTAGTACGCAATCGGCAAGCCGGTCAGGAAGATCAGCAGCGACACCGCGACGATGGCCCAGAAGGCGTTCACGAACCCGTAGTTCAGTGCCAGTGCACCGCCAATGGCTTCCAGCGCCAGGAACGACACCGCCCCCATCGCGGTGTTGGCCACGCGGAATTCAGACCACTTGCGAAACGCGTGTGGGGTGAAGCGCAGGGCGTAGTCCTCAAGCGTTTCGTCGGCGACCCAGCTGTTGTAGTCGCGGCGGATCTTGATGATGCGTTGGGTCGCATTGGCGTCCACGGGGCAAGCTCCGGTCGGGTCGGAATGCGTCGATGGGGTAAGTAAGGGCAGCCTAGTTTGTACCGTGCCAGCCTGCCGGGCCGCATACGTCGATCGACGTATGTTGCACTGCGCAAACGATCCCTAGTATGGCAGCGATCCCCCGGAAATGTGCATGCATCCGGTCCCATCGTTGTCATCTGCAAGGAGCGTTTGATGTCTCGCAAAGCACCGTTTGCCGCCGATTTTCCCGCAGCATCTGTCGACGCCCCGTCGTCTCCCGCCCGCCGCCGCGCCGCGATGACGATGGCCGCCGTGCCCATGATCGCCGCCATGCCCGGACTGGTGCGCGCCCAGACGCCGGCCACCGCCACGGTGAACACCACCAAGCTGGCGATTACCGATACCGAAGTCACGGTCGGGCAACTGCACTCGGCCACCGGCACCATGGCCATTTCCGAGACGGGTTCGATCCAGGCAGAACAACTGGCCATCGACCAGATCAACGCGATGGGCGGCGTGCTCGGCCGCAAGATCAAGGTGATTCAGGAAGACGGTGCCTCGGACTGGCCGACCTTCGCCGAAAAGGCCCGCAAGCTGCTGGTGAGCGACCGCGTGGCGACGGTCTTCGGCTGCTGGACCTCGGCCTCGCGCAAGGCCGTGCTGCCGGTGTTCGAAAAAGAAAACGGCCTGCTGTACTACCCCACCTTCTACGAAGGCCTGGAGCAGTCGAAGAACGTGTTCTACACGGGCCAGGAAGCCACGCAGCAGATTCTGTCCGGGCTGGATTGGATTCAGAAAGAAAAGAAGGCCCAGACCTTCTTCCTGATCGGGTCCGACTACATCTGGCCGCGCACCTCGAACAAGATCGCCCGCAAGCACATCGAGAACGTGCTGAAAGGCAAGGTGGTGGGCGAGGAATACTACCCGCTGGGCCACACGCAATTCGGTTCGCTCATCAACAAGATCAAGCTGAACAAGCCCGATGTCGTCTACGCGATCATCGTGGGCGGCAGCAACGTGTCCTTCTACAAGCAACTGAAAGCAGCCGGCATCACCGCCGACAAGCAGACGGTGCTGACCATCTCGGTGACCGAGGACGAGCTGCTGGGCATCGGCGGCGAGAACTGCGAAGGCTTCTTCTCGTGCATGAAGTATTTCCAAAGCCTGGACAACCCCAACAACAAGAAATTCGTCGAAGCCTTCAAGGCCAAGTACGGCCCGAAATCCGTCATCGGCGACGTGACCCAGGCGGCTTATCTCGGCCCGTGGTTGTGGAAGATGGCGGTGGAAAAGGCCGGCAGTTTCGACGTGGACAAGGTGGTCGCTGCATCGCCAGGGCTTGAGCTGAAGACCGCGCCGGAAGGCTACGTGAAGGTCGATGCCAACCATCACCTGTGGTCCAAGACCCGCGTCGGCAAGATCCGCCGCGACGGCCAGTTCGATGTCGTCTACGAGACGGCGGAACTCATCAAACCCGATCCCTTCCCCAAGGGTTACCAGTAAGCAGGCGGCACGTCGCGGGTGGCAGATGCCACCGTGATGTGCGTTGCGCCTGCAAGCGTTCCCGCCATGTCTGCAAACCCGCCCAAGGCCTTGTGCCGCGGGCGTGTGCGGTGGCGTTGCGCAGTGGTTGATTCTCGGCCCGGCCACATGCCGGCCGCAGCACAGCCGGCCTTGGGCTGGCAGCAATATTCGAGAGGCCAGCGATGGATTTCTTGTCGGAGTTCGGTGCGATCCTGATGATGCAGGGCTTCAATGGTTTGTCGGTCTTCAGCGTGCTGCTGTTGATGGCGCTGGGCCTGGCCCTGATCTTCGGCCAGATGGGCGTGATCAACATGGCCCACGGGGAATTCCTGGCCGTGGGAGCCTACGCCACCTACCTGGTGTCGGCCACGGTGCAGACCTATCTGCCGGCTTTCATGCCGCACTACTTTTTCTTCGCGATGGCATTGGCGTTTGCCGTGACCTTCGTGCTGGGCTGGCTCACCGAGTGGCTGATGATTCGTCACCTGTACAAGCGCCCTTTGGACACTCTGCTGGCTACCTGGGGCCTGTCGCTGGTGATGCAGCAATCGCTGCGTTCCATCTTCGGCCCGCGTGAAGTCAGCCCCACCATGCCCGACTGGTTGATGGGCTCTTGGCAGCCCACCGATGGCGTCGACATTCCCATCAATGGGCTCTTCGTGATGAGCATCACGCTGATCCTGACGGTGGGCCTGCTGGTTGCCTTGTTCCGATCCGGCTGGGGCCTGCATGTGCGCGCCACGGTGCAGAACCGCAGCATGAGCGGCGCGGTGGGCATCGATACCAAACGCGTGGACCGCGTGACCTTTGCGCTGGGTTGCGGCATTGCAGGCATTGCAGGTTCTGCGTTCACCACCATCAGTGCCACTGGCCCCACCAGTGGATCGCTGTACATCGTGGACACCTTCCTGACGGTGGTGTTCGGCGGCGCAAGCAGCCTGCTGGGCACGATTGCCTCGGCCTTCCTGATTGCCCAGACGCAGTCGGTGTCGGAATTCTTCATGACGGGGTCGATGGCCAAGGTGCTGACGCTGTCGGCCATCGTGCTGATTCTGATGCTGCGCCCGCAGGGGCTGTTCTCGATCAAGGTGCGCAAATGAATCCCTTTTATCGCAACGTGCTGGGTGGTCGCGAGGGTGCCATCGGCATCGCCATCCTGGCAGCCCTGGTCTTCATCGTGTTCCCGCTGACGCTGGATGTGTTCCGGCTCAACCTGGTGGGCAAGTATCTGTCCTACGCCTTCGTCGCCATCGGACTGGTGATGTGCTGGGGATACGGCGGCATTCTGAGCCTGGGGCAGGGCGTGTTCTTCGGCATCGGCGGCTACTGCATGGCGATGTTCCTGAAGCTGGAAGCGTCCACGCCAGAAGCCACCAAGATTCAGTCCACACCCGGCATTCCCGACTTCATGGACTGGAACCAGCTCACGGAATTGCCCTGGTTGTGGGTGCCGTTCAAAAGCTTCCTGTTCACGATGCTGGCCGTGCCACTGATCCCCGCGCTGCTGGCCTTCATCATCGGCGTGGCGATGTTCAAGCGCCGCGTGGGTGACGTGTATTTCGCCATCGTCACGCAAGCGATTGCGCTGATCCTGTCGGTGCTGATCATTGGCCAGCAAGGGCTGACGGGCGGCGTGAACGGCATCACCGATCTGAAGACCTTGCTGGGCTGGGACATCCGCACCGACTCGGCGCGTTTCACGCTGTATTTCGTCAACGCTGCGCTGCTGTTCGGCTGCGTATTGCTCGGTCGATTCCTGCTGTCGTCCAAGCTGGGCAAGCTGCTGCTGGCCATGCGCGACAAGGAAGAGCGCGTGCGGTTTTCCGGCTACGACGTGGCCAGCTTCAAGGTGTTTGTGTTCTGCCTGGCGGCCATGTTCTCGGCGATTGGCGGGGCCATGTTCACGCTGCAAGTGGGCTTCATGTCGCCGTCGTTTGTGGGCATCGTGCCCTCTATCGAGATGATTATCTACGCCGCCGTGGGCGGGCGCTTGTCTCTGCTGGGGGCCATTTACGGCACGCTGCTGGTCAACTTCGGCAAGAGCTATTTCTCCGAGACCTTCCCGCAGTTGTGGTTGTTCCTGATGGGTGGACTGTTCATCTCGGTCGTGATGGCCTTCCCCAACGGCCTGGCAGGTTTGTACGTCAGCCATGTGCGACCGCGTCTGTTCAGAAAGCGTGTCGCGGCTGATGCCGCAGTGGCTTCCGACGACAAGGTGACCGCATGACGCCGCCGAACAGCACGCCCAACAGCACACCCAACAGCACGGCCATCGGCGGTACGCCGATTGGCGCAGGCAAGCGTCCCACGGAATTCACGTTGTACATCGAAGACCTGACCGTGAAATTCGGCGGCTTCACGGCGGTGGACAAGCTCAACCTGTACGTGGACCGCAACGAGTTGCGGGTGGTGATCGGCCCCAATGGCGCAGGCAAGACCACGCTGCTGGACCTGATCTGCGGCCGCACCAAGGCCACGTCCGGCAGCATCCGCTTCAAGGACATTGAACTCACCGGCATGAGCGAGCACCGCATCGTGCGCGCAGGCGTCGGCCGCAAGTTCCAGACGCCGTCCATCTACGAGAGCCTGTCGGTGCGCGAGAACCTGGAAGTGTCCTTCCCGCGCGGGCGCTCGGTATTCGGGGCGATTGCGTTTCGCCGCACCCGCGATGTGGTCGAACGGGTAGAGCAAGTCGCTGAAGACATCTTCCTGTCCGAGATGCTCGACCGATCTGCCGAACTGCTGTCGCACGGCCAGAAACAGTGGCTGGAGATCGGCATGCTGCTGATGCAGGAACCCGAACTGATGATGCTCGACGAGCCGGTGGCCGGCATGAGCGTGTCGGAACGCGAGAAGACGGCGGAATTGCTGAACCGCATCAGCCGCAACCGTTCGGTGATCGTGATCGAGCACGACATGGAATTCGTGAAACACATCGCGCACAAGGTCACCGTGCTGCACCAGGGCAAGGTGCTGGCCGAAGGACCGATGGACAAGGTGCAGGCCGATCCACGCGTGGTTGAAGTCTATCTGGGGCATTGAGATGACGATTGATCGAGTCACTGAATGGGGCGTGGTTTGCATCGCGGATCGCATCCTTGCCGACGCCAGCGCGTTACCTGACGCGCAGCCCGCCATTGCTGTCATCCACGGAGCCGCACATGAGTGAAGTCGACGTGCTGGAACGACCAGCAGTTGCTGCCACCCGTCCCGAGTTGTTGAAGGTGTCCGGCCTCGTGTCCGGCTACGGCCAGAGCGAAGTCATCCACGGCATCGATCTCAGCGTTGGCCAGGGCGAGATCGTGGCCATCATGGGCCGCAACGGCATGGGCAAGACATCCTTGTTCAAGACGCTGATGGGCATTCTGCCTACCACCCACGGACAGGTCCGCGTGGCCGATACCGACCTGACAAAGCTGGACAGCTTCCAGCGTGTGCGTGCAGGCATTGCCTACGTACCGCAGGGCCGCATGATTTTCCCGACGCTTACCGTCGAAGAAAACATCCGCACCGGCCTGCGCCACAACGCGATGCGCGCGCCGATTCCTGCCGAGATATATGCCCTGTTCCCCGTGCTGTTCGACATGCGCAAAAGGCGCGGCGGCGATCTGTCCGGGGGCCAGCAGCAACAGTTGGCGATCGCCCGCGCCTTGGTCACCGAGCCGCGTGTGCTGATGCTGGATGAACCCACGGAAGGCATCCAGCCCTCGATCATCAAAGACATCGCCCGCGCACTGCTGGAGATCCGCCAGATGAAGAACCTGGCCATCGTCGTGTCGGAACAAGTGCTGAGTTTCACCATGCAGATCGCCGACCGCCTGATCGTGATCGACCGGGGCAGATTCGTGCACGAAGACCTGCGCGCCAACGTCGATGAACAGACCATCAATCGTTATCTGTCGGTGTAGTCGCGACAGGTATTTGCAGGTGTTGCGCTGACCAGGCTGGCGCGCTGGCCGCATACCGATTCGTCGCTGAACACCGATTACTGAAAGGCCATCACGGACGCCCATCACGGCGCCTTCCACCCCAGGAGACCTGTCATGCCCAAGACCCTGATCGACGTTGATCTGGCGCAATCGCCCTACGACAACCCGATGATTCACAACCGCTGGCACCCGGACATCCCGATGGCCGTCTGGGTCAAACCCGGTGACGACTTCGTGCTGGAAACCTACGACTGGACGGGCGGCGCGATCAAGAACGACGACAGCGCCGACGACGTGCGCGACGTGGACCTGTCCACCGTCCATTTCTTGAGTGGCCCGGTGGGCGTGGAAGGCGCAGAACCCGGCGACCTGCTGGTGGTGGATCTGCTCGACATCGGTGCCAAAGACGACAGCCTGTGGGGCTTCAACGGCTTCTTCTCGAAGAAGAACGGCGGCGGTTTCCTGACCGAACACTTCCCGCTGGCGCAGAAATCCATCTGGGACTTCCACGGCATCTACACCAGCTCCCGTCACATCCCCGGCGTGAAATTTGCGGGCCTGATCCACCCCGGCCTGATTGGCTGCCTGCCCGACCAAGCCTTGCTGGATACCTGGAACAAACGCGAAATCGACTTCATCGCGACTGAACCCGACCGTGTGCCGCCGCTGGCCAATGCCCCGTTCGCCCCCACCGCTCACATGGGCAAAATGACCGGCGAAGCCCGCGACAAAGCCGCTGCCGAAGGTGCCCGCACCGTGCCCCCGCGCGAACACGGCGGCAACTGCGACATCAAGGATTTGTCACGCGGATCGAAGGTGTTCTTCCCCGTGTACGTGGACGGCGCGGGCCTGTCGGTAGGCGACCTGCACTTCTCGCAAGGCGACGGCGAAATCACCTTCTGCGGTGCCATCGAGATGGCCGGCTGGGTACACATGAAGGTCAGCCTGATCAAAGGCGGCATGGCCAAATACGGCATCAAGAACCCGGTGTTTCAGCCAAGCCCCCTGGTACCGAATTACAAGGACTACCTGATCTTCGAAGGCATCTCGGTCGACGAGCAGGGCAAGCAGCACTACCTGGACGTACACGTCGCCTACCGCCAGGCATGCCTGAACGCCATCGAATACCTGAAGAAATTCGGCTACAGCGGCGCGCAGGCGTACTCCATTCTGGGCAGCGCGCCGGTGCAAGGGCACATCAGCGGCGTAGTCGATATTCCGAACGCATGCGCCACCTTGTGGCTGCCAACGGAGATATTTGAGTTCGACATCAAACCCAATGCGTCCGGGCCGATCCAGCACATCAAGGGCGACATCCAGATGCCCTTGTCGCAGGACCGTTGATGCCCTGACTGGATCTCTGGCCGGGGCGCGGTCGCGCCCTGGTCCGCTCGCTTTCAAAGGACTGTCGTCATGCCCCTGTACGAATACCGCTGCGCCGATTGCGGCGACTTTGCCGCCATGCGTTCGATGGCGCGTTATCAGGAACCGGCAGCGTGCCCGGCCTGCGGAGCGTCCTCGCCCCGCGTGCTGATCAGCGCGCCGGCCTTGGCGTCGATGTCAGGCGTGCTGCGCAAGTCGATCGAGGTGAACGAACGCAGTGCACATGCGCCGCGCAGCAGCAGCGGTGGGCATGGGATGAGTTGTTCGTGCTGCAAGGGCGGTTCAAAAGCAGGTGCCTTGCCCAGCCGGACGGTGAAGGGTGCGGATGGCAGCAAGCGCTTCCCGTCGGCCAGGCCGTGGATGATCAGTCATTGATGGCCACGTAGGCGGAAAGCCGCCCGCTTGGGGTACCGGGGTATCAGAATTGGCCGACCCATCGCATGCGCGATGGGTCGGCCGGTGTTTTTGGGGATCGGCCTTTAGTTTGTGAGAAGCTGTGCACGCTTCCTACTTTCCGAGCGAGCAATGGCCAAAAAAACACCCGAGCAAAAAGCCGAAGAAGCGCTTCGTTACGACGCGGCCCGGACCGCGTCCACCAAGGAAGAACTGGAGCCTTTCCTGACCGACCCCAACCAGGCCATCCGCGTGGTCGCATCCATGAACTGGGCAGCAGACGCCGAGATGCTGGATCGCTTTGCGGAGGACAAGTTCTGGGGCGTGCGCATTCAGATCGTGGGTCATCCCAATATCAGCCAAGCCACGCTGCGCAAGCTGCTGGAGGCGAACACGCGCAAACGCGGTGTGGTGCACCACGCGGCGCGTGAAAAGCTGGAAGCACTCGGTGTAGTGTTTGGGGATGACGGCATGCCACTGGACGCAGCGTAGCGCGCAATCAACGCGTTATGTTGGTGGTAGACAGCAGAGATGAAAATGGTATTGGTCAGTGAAATATTGTCCCGAATGAATGACGGCGTTTTCTTGGAAAACGTGTTTTCTCGGGACGCAGATTGGGATGCTGCGCTGGATGCCAGAGACGCGCCTGATTTCGATACGGCGTGGTGCATGAGCGACGAGAAAGTCAGCGCCTCATGCCCGCCGGAAAGCAATACGGTCAACGCAATTCGGGAATCGGCATTCAAGCGGGTTTATGCAATAACCCAGTCGGCTGATCTCGCAGGGTATGTGTCGGACGATATGGGGCTGATTGCCTTGGCGTTCGACAATCAGCTGGAAATTGAATTCGTTGACGGGCTATGGGAGACGTATTCGCAGGGAAAATTTCCAGGTGGCGTCGTGCAGGACTGAGCTTGGGGCGGAAGGCCTGGCCGCAGCCCCGTCTGAGCATCTTGCAAGCAGCCCGCATGCCCCGCACCGGTGATGCCGCTCGCCCAGTGCGGCGCGGCGTCCATTCTGGAAAAAGCGGATAATAGTGGCTAAATTTTGAGCACTATTCTGGAATTCTGCGATGGAAATCAAGGTCAACTTTCTCGACAAGCTTCGCCTCGAAGCCAAGTTCGATGACTTCACGGTAATTGCCGACCAGCCCATCCGTTACAAGGGCGATGGTTCTGCCCCGGGCCCATTCGACTATTTCCTGGCGTCGTCGGCTTTGTGCGCGGCGTACTTCGTGAAGTTGTACTGCGTGAACCGCGATATTCCAACTGAAAATATCCGCCTGTCGCAGAACAATATCGTTGATCCGGAAAACCGATATCAGCAGATATTCAAAATCCAGGTTGAATTGCCTGGCGATATTTCCGCCAAAGACCGCGAAGGTATCCTGCGTTCCATCGACCGTTGCACGGTCAAAAAGGTGGTGCAGGCTGGCCCGGAATTCGTGATCGAAGAAGTCGAGAATCTGGATGCCGACGCGCAGGCTTTGCTGACGCTGAACCCGGATGCCAACGCCAAGACTTTCATCCCCGGCAAGGACCTGCCGCTTGAGCAGACCATCGCCAACATGTCGGCCATGTTGGCCGACCTGGGCATCAAGATTGAAATCGCGTCTTGGCGCAATCTGGTGCCGAACGTCTGGTCGCTGCATATCCGCGATGCGCATTCGCCCATGTGCTTCACCAACGGCAAGGGCTCTACCAAGGAAAGCGCCTTGGCGTCGGCCTTGGGCGAATACATCGAGCGGATCAACGCCAATCACTTCTACGCCGGCAGCTTCTGGGGCGAAGATATTGCGAATGCAGAATTCGTCCACTACCCGGACGAGCGTTGGTTCAAGCCGGGCCGGAAGGACGCGCTGCCGAAAGAAATTCTGGATGAATACACCCGCGAGATTTACGACCCCGAAGGTGAACTGCGCGCGTCGCACCTGATCGACACCAATTCCGGCAATGCTGCGCGCGGCATCTGCTCGCTGCCGTATGTGCGTCAGTCGGATGGCGAAACGGTTTACTTCCCGTCCAACCTGATCGAGAACCTGTACGTCAGCAACGGCATGAGCGCAGGCAATACGCTGGCCGAAGCGCAGGTGCAGTGCTTGTCGGAAATTTTTGAGCGCGCGGTCAAACGGGAAATCCTGGAAGGCGAAATCGCGCTGCCCGACGTGCCGCAAGACGTGCTGGCGAAGTACCCCGGCATTGTGGCGGGCATCAAGGCGCTGGAAGAGCAGGGCTTCCCGGTGCTGGTGAAGGATGCATCGCTGGGCGGCCAGTACCCCGTGATGTGCGTGACCTTGATGAACCCGCGCACGGGCGGCGTGTTCGCGTCCTTCGGCGCGCACCCCAGCCTGGAAGTGGCGCTGGAACGCAGCCTGACCGAACTGCTGCAAGGCCGCAGCTTCGAAGGTCTGAACGATCTTCCCCGGCCCACGTTTGCCAGCGATGTGGTGACGGACGAGAACAACTTCGTTGAACACTTCATCGATTCCAGCGGCATCGTGTCCTGGCGCTTCTTCAGCGCCCGCGCCGACCACGAATTCGTGGAATGGGACTTCACCAGCAAAGGCGACAACGCCAACGCCGAAGAAGCCGCAACGCTCTTCGGTATTCTGGAAGGGATGGGCAAAGAGGTGTACGTGGCCGTCTACGAACACCTGGGTGCCACCGCTTGCCGGATTCTGGTGCCGGGCTATTCCGAGGTCTACCCGGTCGAAGACTTGGTCTGGGACAACACCAACAAGGCACTGCTGTTCCGCACCGATGTATTGAACCTGCATCGCCTGGACGACGACGCACTGGCAGCCTTGCTGGATCGTCTGGAAAACAATGAGCTGGACGACTACCTGGACATCGCCACCCTGATCGGCATCGAGTTCGACGAGAACACCGACTGGGGCCAGCTGACGGTGCTGGAACTGCGCCTGCTGATCAACCTGGCCTTGAAGCAGTTCGATGCCGCGCAGGAGCTGGTCGAGGCCTTCCTGCAATACAACGACAACACGGTGGAGCGCGGCTTGTTCTATCAAGCCATGAGCGCCGCGCTGGAAGTCCTGCTGGACGACGAGCTGGAGATGGACGACTACGTCACCAACTTCCGCCGCATGTTCGGCAACCCGCGCATGGATGCGGTGCTGGGTTCACTGGACGGCAGCGTGCGCTTCTTCGGCCTGACCCCCACCAGCATGAAGCTGGAAGGTCTGGACCGCCACGCGCGTCTGATCGACAGCTACAAGAAATTGCACGTGGCGCGCGCGAAGACAGCGGCTGTTGTCGGCTGAGTTTGCAGGATCAGATCGCTGATCTTCAGCAACGATAAGAGCAGCGGATTAAAAGTCCGTTGCTCTTATCCACACTCACGCTACCAAAGCCCGAATTTCGCGCTGCACCTTCGGTGCCATCTGACGCGCTTCCTTGGCCAAGTTGATCTGCATGGTGGTGGCAGCAATCTCCACGATGGCAGGCGTCAGCAGATAGCCTCCCTTTGCCTGTAGCCACGACAACACATCGGCCAAATGCCATACCGCCGAGCTGCCTTCGTGCACCGGTGCAGGAAAGCTTGTCGCATGCGTGACCATCAATTTGCGCATGTTCTGACGCGACACGCCGACGATCTCTGCCACGTCCGTCAGTCCGACAAAGTCGGGTGACGCTTCAATCAACTTCGCAGATGGCACCGCGCGTCTAATGTCTGCCAGCGCACTGAGCAACGCGTCTTTGGCAGTTTGCGCATCACGCGCAAAGTCCAACGCAATGCGTCCAGGCTGGCCTATGCCGATAAGCGCGTCGTCACAGCCCTCGGCACCCAGCCGTTCCACGATCTCATCTGGATTGCAGTCTTGAGGCGACAACTGATATTTGAGCGTGAAGGTGTATTCCACGGTTATTCCTTGGACAGGCCATCGCCTGCAAGCTGACGCTGCAGTTTGTGAGCCGCACAGTTATCCACCACGCGCCTTATCGATCTGGCGTGGTTGCCCGGATTTTTCGGGGTGCTCCAGATACAGGCAATGCAAAACTCACCGCAGCGGCATTCTTCGTCGTTATAGGGGCAATACAGCTTGCCCCAAGCATGGGAACCACCGATCTGGACGCGCCAGCCGTGGGTTTCCGCATGCTTGATCGCGGCTTCGACCTCTTTCTTGGGATGGGTAGGCCTGACCATGCTTTGCAAATCAGTGCTTAGAGTAGAAATAAGGCGATCTGGTTGTCAAGTGACAACTTGTCGTGTGCTGGCGTGGCGCTCTCGAACGCCGTGTGCAGCACCTTAAGTCCATCTTGCAAAACCAGGCACCCGGTTTGATCCCTTTTTATCCAGGTCAGATTGCCCGTCGACCAACCGCCGTTTTCACCGCGCCCCTTCCTCCACCATCGCGTGATCCGCGATCTTCGCAATCTGGTGGTCATCCTCCGTCAGCCGTTTCGTCTTCCAGCTTCCCCGCGCAAACCAGCACACCGACACCAGCGCCACCACCACGTTGGTGATCGGGAACGACCACCACAGGCCATCTGCGCCCAGCGTGGTGTGCTTGGCCAGCACGTAGGCCAGCGGGAACTGGATCATCCACTGCGACACCATGGCAATGACCATGGCCATCAGCATGTTGCCGGACGCGCGGAACGCGGAAACGATGCACAGCTGCACACCGATGCCGCCCCAGGCCAGGCACATGATGCGCAGGAAATGCGCGCCTTCGCGGATGACGTCGGCGTCGTCGGGGATGAAGAAGGCGATCAGGGTCGGGGCCAGCAACCAGGCGATTGCGCCCATCAAACTAAGCAGCAGGAAGCCTACGACTGCACCCAGGCTGGCTGCTTTTGCGGCACGTTCGACCTGGCCTGCGCCAATGTTCTGGCCGACCAAGGTGGACACGGCCATCGACAGGCCCATGACCGGGACGGTGACGATCTGCAGAATGTTCGAGCCCACGCCGTAGGCGGCGATGGTCAAGGTGCCGAAGCTGGCCACCAGGAAGGACATGATCATCAGTCCCAGTGCCCGCGTGGACAGCTCCAGTGAGCCGGGGATACCCAGGAAGAACGCGCGGCGCAGGTAGGTTGGGTCGGGCATGAACCCGCGCCAGGTCAGCTGGATGCCGTGTCGGCCGCGCAGGAAGATGACGATGCCGGCGACAGCGGCCAGTGCCTGGGTGATCAGGGTGGCGAAGGCCGCACCCATGACGCCGAAGCCGGGGATTGGTCCCCAGCCGAAGATGAATAGCGGGTCGAGCACGAAGTTCAGCAGCACGGTGGCGGCCACGATGATGAGCGGCACGCGGGTCTGGCCCACGCCGCGCATCAGCGCCTGGAACATGGCGTAGGTGAAGACGAAGATCACGCCCACGAAGGACACGCGCATGAAGCCCAGTGCGTTGGTGTAGACCTCGGGGGCCACGCCCAGCAAGGACAGCAGGTAAGGGGCCAGCACATAGCCCAGCGCACCCAGCAATACGGAGGTCACGACCACCATCAGCATGGTCTGCGCGGCGACGTGGTTCACCATGTCTTGCCGGCCTGCGCCCATGTATTGGGACGACAAGGTGGCACCTGCCATGGCCAGGCCGGAGCCAAGGGCGATCACCAGGAAGGTGACGGGGAAGCTGACGGAAATGGCGGCGACGGCCGATGCGCCCAGGCGGCCGACCCAGAAGGCATCGGTCAACTGATACCCGGTCTGCAGGATGTTGGCCAGAATGATGGGTACGGCCAAGTGCAGCAAGGCGCGGGGGATCGATCCGGTCAGGATGACCGACTGAGGTTTATCCATGGTGTATTACCTTGACTGTCTGCCGGGCGAACACAGTCGTGTCCCCGCACGTGTGTCATCGAACATGTGTCCCCGAACATGTGTCCCCGAACATGTGCCGCCGCACGCACGTCACCGTCTTCATGCCGCTGCATTCACGCCAACGGCAATTCGCCGATCATGGGCCGCGCAAAGTAATACCCCTGCTGATAACGCACGCCCAGCGATGTCATGCAGGCCGATTCTTCCGCCGTTTCTACCCCCTCGGCAATCGTTGTGATGCCAAGGCGTCGGCAGATCAGCACCACGCCACTGACAATGGCCTGTTGCACCGGGCGCTGGTCGATGTCGCGGGTGAATTCCATGTCCAGTTTGATGACGTGCGGCTGGAAGCGAGCCAGCAGCGTCAAGCCGGCATAGCCCGCACCGAAGTCATCGATGGCGGTGATCAGCCCCTGGCGGCGATATTCCGCAAAGATCGACATCAGGTGGGCCGGGTTGCGCACCTGTTCGCCTTCGGTCACTTCGAACATCAGTCTGCCGTGATCCAGCTCGGCCCGTTTCGCGGCCTGCATGGTGGCGCGAATACAGGTCTCGGCGCGGTAGACCGCATTGGGCAGGAAGTTGATGCTCAGACGGCAATTCGGCAACGAACTCAAGCCAAGCTCGGCGGCCTGGTCGATGGCGCGCACGCGGCACGCCTGGTCGAAGCGGTAACGGTTGGTGTCGTTGACTTGTCCCAGGATGCTGGCAGCAGACTCGCCTGCCAGCCCACGTACCAGGGCCTCGTACGCAAACGGGCGGCCGGTTTCGACGTCCACAATGGGCTGAAACGCCATGGTGAAGTCGAAAGGCAACTGCGACGGGTCGCGGCATCCGTCGCAGGAAAGCGGCTGGAAGGGCTGATCGAAGATGGTGGTTGGCATGTCAAGGATTCCGGCGTCGCGACGAGGGTTCGAGCTGCTGCGTGGGTAAGGGTCGACGTCTTGGCGCGCTGACAGTATGACGTGTGCGCGCGGGCCAGGGCGCAAGTCCCATGCCGAGGTGCCTGATCTGTTGGCTTTTCGAAAAAAATGGGTGCTCTGCATCTACGTTCGCACGCGCGTTTCGGATGTGGGAAGCGTGTACATCGCGTCGCACCTGCTGCACTTTCAATCAGCATGGCGCGGAATAATCCCGGCACAATTGGCTATCGCTTGACCGAGTGCCGCCCATGCCCCCCACCACGCCGTCTGCCATTGACTACGATGACACCCGCCGTCGCGCGCTGCGTCGCATGCAGGTGATCGCCACTGGCTTGTTGATTGCGGTGGCGCTGTTGTACGTGCTGGCGGTGTCGCTACGTGCGCATCATGGGGCGTGGGACTACGTGGCCGCGTTTGCGGAAGCCGCCATGATCGGTGCCTTGGCTGACTGGTTCGCGGTGGTGGCTTTGTTCCGGCATCCCTTGGGCATGCGTTTCATTCCGCACACGGCAATCATTCCGAAGAACAAGAACCGTATTGCCGACAACCTGGGCCAGTTCGTGCAGGGTGAATTCTTTGCCACCGAGCGGGTGTTGAAGGCCCTGCGCGACCTGCATCCGGGCCGGCGACTGGCCATTTTGTTGTCGACCCCCTCGCAGGCCGATCGGCTGGCATCTGCCGCGCTCCAGATGGCGGGGTACGCCCTGACGGCGCTCAACGAGAAAGCCGTGCAGCGCTGGCTGCAGAACGTGGCGGGTGATCTGGTGCGGCGGCTGGACCTGGCCACGCTGATCGGCGAGGTGCTGGACCTGCTGACCCGCAACGGCCGTCATCAGGAATTGCTGGACCGCCTGCTGGCGCGTGCTGCCGCTTTCCTGAACGAGCCGGAAGTGCGCGAGAACATCGAGGCGCGCGCGCAGGAACACATTCCGCTGTATTTCCAGACACTGAAAAAGTACGGTGCCGAGAAGGTGGTGTCGCGGGTGTTGGAAGTGGTGGCCTCCATCCTGACCGAGATCGACAAAGACCCCGCGCACCCGCTGCGTGCCACGCTGGACGAAGGCTTGGCGAAGATGGTGGAACGGCTGCGCGCCGATGACAGCCTGCGTGAGCAGGTCGAGCAGTGGAAAGCCGGTCTGGCTACCGACCCTGCCGTGGCGCGTTATCTGGCGCGGGTCTGGGCCGACCTGCGCGAGTGGATGGGCAAGGCGGCACAAGACCCGAGCACCGTACCGCATGTGTCAGTGGTGATTCAGCGTGTGGGCCGTGCGCTGGCGGCAGATGATCGTATGAAAGCCTGGATCGACGATGAACTTGCCACGCATGTGCCCGGCCTGTTGGACAGCCTGCGCCCGCGTCTGGCGCGCTTCATTGCCGAGAAGGTGCGGGAATGGAACGAATCCGAGATCGTCGAAAAACTTGAACTGAATATTGGTCGTGATCTGCAGTTCATCCGCATCAACGGCACGCTGGTGGGTGGCGGGGTGGGCTTGCTGCTGCATGCGGTGACGCAGTGGCTGACGGGTTGAAGCACATAGGCAGCACGCAAAGAACCGGCACATGAAAAACGGCACCCGCATTTCTGCTGGTGCCGTTTTTTTATGCATCGCTGCATCATCGCGCGGGAATTTCCCAAGTGGATCGAGTTAAAGATCTACCCCGGCATTCATCCCGCGCAATGATCCTTCACACTCACTTGCTCAGATCCACCCGATAGCTCGACAACTGCGTCACCGGGTCCTTGTCCGTGCTTTGTACCGACACGTTGTCCACGCCATGCGCCACCGCCATCGGCAGGCTGTCGGGCACCGATCGGAACACCACCGGGCCGGCCGTCGTCACCTTGGCAAAGCGCCAGCTGCGGTCCAGACCGAAGCGCGGCAGGTCCAGATCCTTGGCCTGCTTGATGTACGCAATCAGCACATCGCGGCTGGCGTCAGGTGCCTGCAACACGATGTCGCCCTTGCCACCGACCAGTCCCGGGAAGTTGCCGCCACCGCTTGCACGGTAGTTGTTGGTGACCACCAGGAATTGCTGGGTCAGATCGAGCGCCCGGCCTTGATAAGTCAGCGTGGTGATGCGCGAACCAATCGGCTTGGTGATGTCGATTTCATACTTCAGCGCGTTGTTCTCGGCGTACAGCACGTCGAAGTTGAAGGTCGGGAACACCGTGTCGATCAGGTCTTGCGAAGCGGTTGTCGCCGGGTTGATCTGCTTGAACTGCTCGGCCGATTTTTCCAGCCACTGGCGCACGATGTCACCGCTGACACGCACGACTTGCAGCGTGTTCGGGTACAGGTACAGGTCGGCAGCGTTGTTGATCGCCACATCACCTTGTTTCACGTAGGTGAAGTCGCCCGGGCCATTGCGGCCACCCTTGAACGGGGCGGCGGCCGACAGAATCGGCAGGTTCGCGTAGGTCGGGTTGTTCTTGGCGATGAAGGTCTTCAGGTAGTCGATCTGCGCCATGTTGACGATCTGCAGCGCAGACACGTCACCGGCCAGTGCGAAGTAGGTCGACAGATCGAAACTTGCACGACCGATGGGCGTTTTCACATAGGCAATGGTGGCTTCGTGCGCCGACTGCACCAGCTGTTGCAAGGATGTCTGCGGTGCCACGTAGGTAGCCGGCGTCGTGCCTTGTGCGGCGGTCAGCAGGCTGGTGGCGCGCGACACGGCGGTTGCATCTTTGCGGATCTTCCAGCCGCCTTGGTAGCTCAGCGCCAGCTTGACGATGCCCAGGTTGTTGCCCCACTGGCCCGGCTGCACGGCGGGTACGCCGTTGATGGTGCCCTTGACCGGATCGACGCCAGGCTGACCACGGAAGGTAGACGTGGCGCTGGTGTCGGGGAACAGCAAGTGTTGGTGGCCGGTCAGGATCACGTCGATACCCGGCACTTCGCTCAGGTAACCCGATCCGTTTTCCATCAGCGGGGTGTACGGCGTATTCATGTCGATGCCGCCGTGCGCAAGCGCCACCACAATGTCGGCGCCTGCTGCCTTGATGGCGGGTACGTAACGTTGAGCGGTTTCCTTCCAGCCCGTGACTTCCACGTGGCCGTCCAGGTTGGCCTTGTCCCACTGCATGATGGGCGGCGGCGCAAAGCCGATCACACCGACCTTGAACTTGACCTCGATGGCCTTGCCGCTGGCATCTTTGCCCTGGAAGGTCTTTTCAACGATGCGCCAGGGTTGGAAGATCGGGTTCTTGCTGGCGGCCGACACCACGTTGGCCGACACGAACGGGAAGCGCGGCGCTGCGCAGGTCTTGGCCTGCGTCGGGTTGGTCTGCGCGGTGCCCTTGGTGATGCCTGCCAGGCCGAAATCAGTATTGGTGATCTGCGACAGGTAGGGCAGGCCGTAGTTGAATTCGTGGTTGCCCATGGTGCCGGCGTCATAGCCCAGCGTGTCCATCTGGCGGTAGATCGCGGGCATCTCGGAACACGACGTGGGTGCGATCAGCGCCTGGTAGTCCGACAGGGCCGTGCCTTGAATCGTGTCACCGTTGTCGAACAGCAAGGTGTTCTGATTCTGCTGGCGTGCCGTGGCGATCAGCGTGGCGGTGCGGTCCAGCCCGTAGCTCTTGTCTTCGGCCAGCTTGTAGTAGTCGTAGCCAACGACATTGGCGTGCAGGTCGGTGGTTTCCAGCACGGCTACATCGAGCGTGGCACCTTCCAAGGTAGCGGGGGGCGCGGGCGGCGTGACGGGTTGATCGTCATCGCCATCGCCGCCGCAAGCGGAAAGCGTGGCCAACAGCAGGGTGGCGGCCGTGACGGCCAGGGTTCGGTGGGTGCGTCGTGTCACAGGGACCTCCAGAGAGAGGCCGCATTGTCTGCACCCGACATGACCTGCCGGTGACACGGAATGCGCGAAAAGGTTCCGCGCAGTGGCTCGATCCGCCGCTACCCTTGCTGCATCAGGCTGCTGGCGATTCTGTCACCGGTTTTGACAAAGCCGGTTCCGCCAGCCAGCGCGCGTGTTGTCGCACATCGCTGGGCCAGTCCTCGGTCAAGGTGTCGAAGCCCGTTGCGTCGCTGGCGTACAAGGCGCGCAGCGCATCTTCAAAACGCGGTCGGTTGCCGGCCATCGTGGTCATGAAGTGGCAGGCCGCATCTTGTGCCTGACGGATGGCGTCGCGTGCAGCATTGGTCTGGCGGGCCGCGTCGACCAGCTTGCGCAGCGTGACTGACGCACCGCCCGGTTGTTCGGCCAGCCAGGCCCAGTGGCGTGGCAACAATGTGATCTCGCGGGCGACCACACCCAGCTTGGGGCGGCCCGGGCCGCGCGGTGCAGCGGGGGCCGGCGCGGGGGCTTCGGGTACAGGTGCGGGTTGTGGATGGCTGAGTGCCAGCCGCGCCACGATGTCGTCGGGCGAGCCGCGCAGATCCAGATCGATCTGTTCGCCAGTGGTGTTGTCGAAGATCAGGATGCCGGTCTCGCCGCTGGTGAGGGCAGCACCGACATGCAGCGCAACATCGGACAGAGAACCGTGCGCAATGCGTCGGTCGTCGGCGAATGCGCTGTGGGTAGGCAAGGTAGTCATGGCGCGCCCCTTGATGGCGATGAACGCCCATGATGCGGTACGTTTTTCAGCAATGCAATATGACCCGGATTCAACATGACGAGCGGCAGGTGTACCCGTCGTTTGGCAGCCTATTCGTGGCGATTTTGCTGACTGACAGCACGTTCCGGACCTGGGGTCATCCCCCACTCTGTACCGTGGCGGTACTGAAAATTCTTGCCGCGTCACACCGCGCTGTTACGCTTGACTGACCATCGAATTCGTTGCGGTTTTGCCGCACACAGCCTTCCGGACACGCACCATGGAATACCGTTACGTCGGCACCAGCGGCCTGAGAGTTTCTGAACTCTGTCTGGGCACCATGAACTTTGGCCGCGAAGCCAATCGCGACGCAGCGCGCGAGATCGTCGCGGCGGCGCTGGACGGTGGCATCAATTTTTTCGACACGGCCAACTCCTATACCGCAGGTGAGTCCGAGCGGCTGATTGGCGACATCTTGCGCGAGCGTCGGCACGATGTGGTGCTGGCCACCAAGTTCGGCAACCGCGTGGGGCCTGGTCCCAACGATGGCGGCGCGTCGCGGGCGCATATTCTGCGCGCGGTCGAAGACAGTCTGCGACGGCTGCAGACCGATTACCTGGACGTGTACTACGTGCATCACGTAGACCCGCGTACCCCTGCCGAAGAAACCTTGTCTGCCCTGGACACCCTGGTACGTGACGGCAAGGTGCGTTACCTGGGGGCCAGCAATTTCGAGGCGTGGCGGCTGCTTGAGTCGATCTGGGTCAGCCAGGTGAATCACCTGAGCCGTTACGTGATCTACCAGCCGCAATACAGCCTGCTGGTGCGCGATGTGGAAGAAGAAATCCTGCCGGTGTGCCAGATGAAGGGGCTGGGTGTCGTGCCTTGGTCCCCGCTGGCTGGTGGCGTGTTGTCGGGCAAATATCACGGTATCGATGGTGTGGTGCCGGGTACCCGCCAGGCCGATGACCGGTTCGGGCGCGGCGCGAACTACCTGACTCCCGAGCGTGACCAGATCGTTGCCGCGCTGATGGATCTGGCCGGCGAACTGGGTCATTCGCCCGCGCCAATCGCGTTGCGCTGGCTGCTGGACAATCCGCTGGTACCCAGCGTGATCATCGGCGCGCGCACCGCAGATCAGGTGCGCGCCAATCTGCATGCAGTGGGGTGGCGCTTGCCGGCCACGGCGCGTCGCACCTTGAGCGACCTGTCGCGTCCCGCACCACGGTATCCGCGCGATTTCGAGGCTGGGCGTACCTAGGTGATGCAGGGGAAGCAGGCGGATGCTTGTCGGGAAGGCGGGTTTGTTGTTCTACTGTCAGCTTGCTAAGGGTTTTCCCGCGCAAATCGTGCCCTGATGTGTTCCACTTTGGCGTCCCCATGACGCGCTACCGGAAACTCCCCTTGACCTCTTCTGCCTCTGCCGCCGCCCCCTTGCAGGCCGGGCGTCGCGCCCCGTCGATCAGCCACAGCCGTCGTGAAGACCTGTTTGCCATCGTCATCGGCACGCTGTTCGTGTCCTTCGGCATCACCTTGTACGGCCAGGCCGGACTGGTCACGGGCAGCACGGCAGGCATGGCCTTCCTGCTGCACTACGCCACGGGGCTGCCGTTCGGGGTGGGATTCTTCCTGATCAACCTGCCGTTCTACGCGTTTGCGGTGATACGCATGGGTTGGAATTTTGCGCTGCGTACCTTCTGCTCGGTGGCGCTGGTGTCGGCGTTTTCCTTGGTGCATCCGAAGTTTGTGCAGTTCAACGGTGCTGAGCCTTTCTACACCGCCATCTTCGGGGGCCTGCTGATCGGCACGGGTTCGATCGTGCTGTTCCGCCATCGTGCCAGCCTGGGCGGCGTGAACATCGTGGCGCTGTATGTGCAGGACAAGTTCGGTTTCCCCGCCGGCAAGCTGCAGATGTGCGTGGACATCTGCGTGGTGTTTGCGGCGCTGTTCGTGGTAAGCCCAATGGCGATACTGGCATCGATCATCGGTGCCGTGGCGCTGAATCTGGTGATCGCGATGAACCACAAGCCGGGTCGCTACATGGGGATTTGAGTGGGGCAGGGCGTGTGATGGTCTTGTTGGCGAGGCTGCTCAACAGCCGCCTGCCATCGCACACAGCCACTGAACTCAACGCCCGCCGCTTGTCACCGTATGGCTCAACTGCGCCGCCAGCGCGCGCTTGAACGGTGCCAAGCGATCCGCCACCTGCAATGCCGCCGCGCGCAACAGACGCGCCGGTGGGCTGTCATCGGTATACAGCGAGGCCACCAGATTGGTCGCCAAGTACAGCGGATGCGTGGCCAGGCGATGGCCGCGTTCATAACGTTTCAGCAAACCGGGGTCGGCAATGTCGGCTCCCAGTCGAACCGCATTCAGCAGCGCATCGGCCAGGCGTTGCTGGCTTTGCAGCCCGAAGTTGAAACCGTGCGCGGTCACCGGGTGCATGCCTACTGCCGCATCCCCAATCAGCGCGGCGCGTGGCCCCACCATGCGCTGGGCGTAGGTGCCCACCAGCGGATACACATGCCGGGTGCCGGCCACCTTCATGCCACCTAACCGGCCCTGGAAACGACGCTGAATCTCGCGCTCGAAATCGCCGTCTTCCAATTGCATGACCTGCTGCATGTCACGCGGCGGCAGCGTCAACACCACTGACGACCGATTGCCGTTCAGCGGCAGCAACGCCAGCGTCTGACCGTAGTCGAACCATTCCCACGCTGTGTGTTCATGCGGCAGCTCGTGTGCCATGCGGCACACCATCATGCTTTTGCCGAAGTCGCGCATCTGCGCGCCGATGCCCAGCATGCGGCGGGTTTCCGAAAAACGGCTGTCGGCAGCGATGATCAGGCGGGCATCCACACGTTCGCCATCGGACAAGGCCAACGTGACGCCACTGTTCTCCACACGCAGCGAAGACAGGCCCACGCCCGTGCGAAGCGCAACGCCGGGCTGGTCCTGGATGGCGGCGTAGGCCGCGCGGCGGATCAAATGATTCGGCACCAGCGCGCCCAGGGTGGGATCGCTGCCCACCGGCACGATCTTCATGCCCGGCAGATTGGAACCGTTCATCACCTGCGCATGGCGCAGCGGTGAAATCTCGTCGGCGTCGATGCGTTGCCAGATGCCCAGACGGGCCAGAATGTCTTGCGACGCGTGGGTGAGCGCAATCTCGCGGCCGTCGAAGGCCGGGTCGGCAATCGCGTCATGCGGCTGCTTGTCGATCAACAACAGCGACAGACCGCTGTTCGCCAGCGAGCGGGCCAGGCACAAGCCGGTCGGGCCGGCACCGACAATGGCGACATCCACGTTCATGCGCAATTCCTCCGAGTCAATCGGAGGAGTCTACCCGCGCCGCTTGCCGCGAGGCTTGATCCCCGTCATGGCAGCAGGGGCGTTCGGGCGTCGCGGTGACGTCCAGGCCCTTGCATCGTGACCGGACAATGCTGTCGCCAGACGCCCGTCGGGGCGGCCATCTCTGGCCGCCCCGACGGGTCGTGCTGCAAGTCGGCCGCGCGAAGCTCACCGTGACCGACCGCAACGCCTCGGAGGGGAGCGTCGCGGCCGGGCCACCGAACCTGGGGCCTGACCTGCTACTTGCTTATTGCACCTGCGTACTACCTAGTGCCTGAAACGCCTTACACCACCACGTTCAGCGTGACGTCGATGTTGCCGCGCGTGGCGTTCGAGTATGGGCAGACGATGTGCGCTTTCTGCACCAGGTCGTCGGCAACGCTCTTTTCCAGGCCGGGCAGCGAGATCGTGAGCGCGGCTTCGATGCCGAAACCGGTCGGGATCTGGCCGATGCCAACGGTGCCTTCGACGCTGACGTCAGCCGGCAGGGCGACTTTTTCTTTCGAGGCGACGAACTTCAGCGCGCCCAGGAAGCAAGCCGAATAACCTGCCGCGAACAGCTGTTCCGGGTTCGTGCCTTCGTTGCCGGCACCGCCGAGTTCACGCGGGGTGGTGAGCTTGACATCCAACACCTTGTCCGACGAGACGGCACGGCCTTCGCGGCCACCGGTTGCTTGAGCAGTTGCGCGGTACAGCACTTTTTCGATCGACATGGAAAAACTCCTTGGAGGTGGGTACAACGGGGCGATAAGAAAACGAGAATACACGTTTAGTTGCTTGCTATCTAATCGTGCACTACTTTAATGACAGAGAGATGCGGGTTCGGATGCTTCTCTGCCGTTTACATGTTTTCCGCCAGCTGCGTACGCAGGCGGTCCAGCTGATCTTTCATCTGCGTCAGTTCTTCAGGACTGCAAGACGACGCGCACATCACGGCTTCCGGCATGGCCTTGGCCTGTTCACGCAATGCGCTGCCGGCGTCGGTCAGCGTCACAATGACCTGACGTTCGTCGGATGCGGCGCGTGCCCGGCTGAGCAGACCCGACGATTCCATGCGCTTCAACAACGGGGTAAGCGTGGCGGAGTCCAGGAACAGACGTTCGCCGATTTCCGACACCGTCATGCTGTCGCGCTCCCACAGCACCATCAACACCAAGTATTGCGGGTAGGTGATGTCCAGCGGGCCAAGCAGCTTGCGGTACAGCTTGTTCATCGCCAGCGAAGTCGAATACAGCGTGAAGCACAGCTGCTGATCGAGTCGGGGCGTGTCGCTGTCGCGGCTACCGGGGGAAGGGCGTTTCGTCGTCATGGGAAGGATATTAAATAGTGCGCTATTTGATTGCAAGCGATTTTTAAATTTATCTGTTCAAGGGATTGTGACGAGGTGTGCCGCAGCGCGGGATTGTCCGCATGCCTCGCCGGGTGCATGGCTTGCTGCTCGCTTACAGTACCCATTGGGTAATCACGAGAGAGATTGATGACCGATTCCACGACTTTCCGCCAAGCGTCCGACCTGCTCTGGACCACTTGGCAAAGCGGTGGCCGTTTGAGCACTGGCTTGTCCGACGCCCTGCGCCCCACCAGCCGCAAAGACGGCTATGCCATTCAAGCGCTGCTGGATGCGCGCAGTGCCAGCCCGATCTTTGGCTGGAAAATCGCCGCCACCAGTACCGCAGGCCAGGCGCACATCGGTGTGGACGGCCCGCTTGCCGGCCGCATTCTGGCCGAACGCGTGCACCCGGACGGGGCCACGCTGTCACTGGCCAACAACCTGATGCGGGTCGCCGAATGCGAGTTTGCCTTCAGGATGGGGCGCACGCTGCTGCCACGTGTAGCGGCTTACACCCGTGGGCAAGTGCTGGAAGCTGTCGCCAGCCTGCATCCCGCCATCGAAGTGCCAGATTCGCGTTATGAAGCTTTCGAGAAAGTTGGTGTGGCGCAGCTGGCCGCCGACAATGCCTGCGCGCACGACTTTCTGCTGGGCGCGCCCACGCAAGCCAGCTGGCGCGGCCTGGACCTGGTGAATTTCACAGTCGAAGCCGTGGTGAACGACGGCCATCGGCACATCGGCAAAGGCGAAAACGTATTGGGTGACCCGGTGATTGCGCTGGTCTGGCTGGCCAACGAGTTGTCGTCGCTGGGCATTCCGCTGGAAGCCGGGCAGGTAGTGACCACGGGCACCTGCGTGAAGCCGATTCCTGTATCGCCGGGTGATGAAGTGAAAGCTGCCTTCGGGGAACTTGGGCGGATTTCGGTGCGCTTCGCCTGACAGCAGTGGGTGGGGTCGATGCGGTGATCTGGAGTCATCGACCATCACCTGCGCACCAACGCTTTACTCAATACCCGCCGCGTCCAGCGCAGCCTTGTCGCGCGCCTGCCGATACGCAATCCAGTCGTTGTGGTCGATGGCCACTGCATCCCCCAGAAAACGCGTGTCGATCGGGTAGTAATGCGCCTGGACCGCCAGGCCATCCAGCTGCAAGGCAATGCTGCGACGGACAAAACAACCATCCACCCCCGGCACATGCTCTTCGATCTCGTCCATCAAGGGCAGCAGGCTGGCGTCCACATCGAACACCTCGCCCAGCACCCCGGGCAGGGTGCCGTCATCGATCAGACCGGGCCAGCCACCAAAATCGACCAGCCGACCGGGGACCCGGGCCTGACCCAGTGTGCGCGGCGGTGGCAGCCCGCGAGATTCCGCGTGCACGGCCAAGTCGTTGGCTTCGCCGGAACGCAGGGTGCCGTAGGCAAAAACATGATGGCGCATGGTTGAGTGCAGCGTGGCCCGGGATGGATGACTTTTCATTCTAGCCACAATGCCGACAGGGCCAATCTGTGCGGCCAAGAGACTTGCCGGTAGCGAAATACCGGCGTTACATCGGGTTTCATCCCCCGCAAGCCGCATTCCTGCTGGCTCTGCGGCGGGTAAGTGCTGCAAGACCAAGCGCTACGCGGGCGTCCGGGCAGGCACCGCATCCGGCAACTTGAAGTGGCACGTGGCATCATGCCCGCCTGCTTCAATTTCCGGTCATTTTGCATGTCCCATCTTATCGTTCACGGTGGTCGCCCCCTGCGCGGCCAGATTCTGCCGTCCGCCAACAAGAACGCCGTGTTGCCGGTGCTGTGCGCCACCTTGCTGAGCGACAAGCCGATCAGGTTGCACAACGTGCCCGAGATCACGGACGTGAAAAAGATCCTGGATATTTTCCGTCTGCTGGGCAGTCAGGTGGCGGTCGACTTCAAGGCCGGCACGCTGGACCTGCATCATCAGCACACCAAATTCGACCCCCTGGTGCACCGCCTGCCGGAAGAAATGCGTTCGTCCATCATGCTGGTGCCGCCGCTGCTGGCCCGCTTTGGCGTGGCGCGCCTGGAAGACGACGTGAAAGGCTGCACGCTGGGTGTGCGCGAAATCGATCCGCACGTGGAAGTGTTCCGTCGCTTCGGCGGCGTGGTGGAACGCACCGCAGGTTCGCTGATCATTCGCACTGAGGCCACCTTGCAGGCCAACGACCACTGGCTGGATTACGCGTCGGTCACCACCACGGAAAACTTCGTGCTGGCCGCCGCATCGGCCAACGGCGTGTCCACCCTGACCAATGCTGCATGTGAACCGCACGTGCAGGAATTCTGCCGCTTCATGATGATGCTGGGCGTGCCGATCCAGGGCGTGGGCACCTCGCGCGTGACCGTGCAGGGTGGGGCGCAACTGGGTGGCGGTGAATTCCACTTCGAAGAAGATTTCCACGAAATCACCACCTTCCTGGCGCTCGGTGCCATCACCGACGGCGAAATCCGCGTCAAGAACACCGCGCCCACGCAATTCCCGCTGATCGACCGCACCTTCCAGAAATTCGGCATCGAGATCGAACACCGCGACGGCTGGAGCACCGCCCACCGCGACGGCCCGCTGAAAGTGCGCCAACCCTTCACCGCCAACACCCTGACCAAAGTCGAAGCCGCCCCCTGGCCATACTTCCCGGTCGACCTGCTGCCGATCTTCATCGCACTCGGCGTGCAGGCCCAGGGCAGCGCGCTGTTCTGGAACAAGGTCTACGACGGCGCACTGGGCTGGTCGGGCGAACTGTCGAAATTCGGCGCGCACGTGTTCCAGTCCGACCCGCATCGCCTGATCACCTTCGGCGGCTCGCCGCTGGTGCCGGCGGTCGTCGAAAGCCCCTACATCATCCGTGTGGCGATTGCCCTGTTGATGGTCGCGGCCAGCGTCGAAGGCGAATCGCAGATCATGAACGCCACCCCGATCCGCCGCGCGCATCCGGGCTTCATTGAAAACCTGCGCTCGGTGGGTGCGGAAGTGGAGTGGATGGCTGACGAGTAAAGGGCGGGGCAGTTTGATCTGGCGCAGCCCGGCTGACAGTCGGGCCGTCTATACTCGCGCGCCCCTTACTGCCTGGAACCTGTCATGACCGCAGCACTCACCTGTCCCCAATGCACGCTTGAAAACGTCTACCCGGACGGTGCGAATCATGTCTGCGCCGACTGCGGTTTCGAGTGGCCGTTGCATGCTGCTGACGCTGAAGAAGATGACGATGTCGTGGTGAAAGACGCCAACGGCAACGTGCTGGTCGATGGCGATTCGGTCGTGCTGATCAAAGACCTGAAGGTGAAAGGCTCGTCCATCGTGCTGAAAGTGGGCACGAAGGTGAAGAGCATTCGTGTGGTCGGCGGCGACCACGATATCGACTGCAAGGTCGATGGCGTGAGCTTCAGTTTGAAGTCGGAGTTCTTGCGCAAGGCGTGATCATCGACGCCCAGGCATCGCCACCCAAGCATCGCCCCCAGGCCGAACGCCCATCGGCCTGCCCGCCGTTCAACACGGCGGGCACCACCATCATCGTGATGGCCTGGTCTATTTAAGACCTTCCGCCGCCAGCGCCAAGCGCACGGCTGGCCGCTCCCGCATGCGCAGGTACCAAGCCTGCAGGTGTGACAGCGCATCGAAGTGAATATCGGCCCGGTAGACGGAAGCCAGCCACGGAGCTTGACCCCACTGGGTCAGCGCAAACAGATAAGCATCTGCCACCGTATAGGTGTCGCCCATCAGGTAAGGCCTGTCTGCAAGCTGCGCATCGATCCACGCGTAACGCTTTTCCAGTTTCGGCTTGGCATGCTCAACGCCATATTTGCCCGCCGCCACTGCATACAACAGCGGAATGAATCCCTTGTGGATTTCCGAGTTGATGAAGCCCAGCCACTCTTGCAGACGCAAGCGCTCACGCGTTCCGCCGTCTGGTGTCAGACGCAAGGCGGGCTGTAAGTCGGCCAGGAACTGCAAGATGGCCGGCCCTTCCCGCAGGACGTCACCGTCATCAAGCGCCAGTACCGGCACATAGCCAAATGGGCTGAGTTCGTAAAAGTCCCGGCCGTCTTCAGTGGTGTGCGTCTTGTGATCCACCTTGACCAGGGTGACGTCCAATCCCAGCTCGTGCATCACGATATGCGGAGCCAGCGAGCAGGCGCCAGGAATGTAGTAGAGCTTCATGTATGGGTATCCGGTAGCGATTGGAAAGCGTGTGAACCCCCTGGCCAGGAAGCTCCGCCATTTTAAAAGTCTGGGATAAAAAAGGAAGAAGGCAGTAAATTGTTATATAGGTACAAAAAATATACCTACTGCTTTTGAATTTTGTTTTGTTCTGGATCTTGCGATGAAAGAAAGCCTGACTGGCTGTTCCGTGGAAGAGTCGATGCGTCTGTTGGGTGGACGCTGGCGTCTGCTGCTGGTGTCCTACCTGCTGGATGGCCCCAAGCGCTTCAACGACCTTCGCCGCGACGTGCCCGGTATTTCGCAGCGCATGCTCACGCTGGACTTGCGGGCATTGGAAGATGCTGGTTTGGTGAAGCGCACGGTGTATCCGACCTCGCCGGTCAAGGTTGAATATGACTTGACCGAGGACGGCAAACGATTGCATCCCGTCGTGGATGTGATGAAGGAATTCGGCCTGTGGCTGAAGCAGCGTGATGCTGATAAAACCGCCGCGCGATAACGCCGCATCGCACTCAGCATCATCGCGCCGCACGCGTCCCGACATTCCTTAACGTGCAGCGTGCAAGATTCTTTCCTCTGCTGCGGGTGATCCGGGATTCACATTTCGCCCATCGGCAGTACCATGACCCGCCCGCCGCATCACCCCGGCCAATTGTTTTCACTCGATGCCACTCATGACTTCTCGCAGACACCTTCTGACCTCGGCTGCCGTTCTGGCCGCTGTGCTGGCTACTCCGTTCGCGCTGTCACCGGTACACGCGCAAGACCGCCCGATTCACCTGATCGTGCCGTATCCGGCCGGTGGCCCGCTGGACGTGACCTCGCGCGCACTGGCCGAAAGCGTGCAGAAGACGCTGGGCACGGTGATCGTGGACAACAAGCCCGGCGCAGGTGGCAACATCGGTGCTGACGCGGTCGCCAAGTCTGCCCCCGACGGTTTGACCATTGGCTTGGCGGCAACCGCCACCCACGCGGTCAACCCGTGGCTGTACTCGAAAATGCCCTACGACGCGGCCAAGGATTTTGAAGCCATCACCCAGATGGTGACGGTGCCCAACGTGCTGGTGATCAACACCGAACGCGCCGCCGCGCTGAAGATCAATTCGGTCGCCGACCTGATCGCCTACGCCAAGGCCAACCCCGGCAAGCTGAACTACGGCAGCGGTGGCAACGGCAGCGCCGGCCACCTGGCAGGCGAGATGTTCAAGCAGCGCGGTGGTTTCTCGGCCGTCCACATTCCTTACCGTGGTGCGAGTCCCGCACAGCTGGCGCTGCTGGCTGGCGAAGTCGATTTCAACATCGACAACCTGGCCGCTGCTGCCCCGAACCTGAGTTCCGGCAAGGTCAAGGCCTTGGCCGTCACCACGCTGCAAGCCAGCCAGATGTTGCCTGGCGTGCCCCCGCTGGCGGACACCATCAAGGGCTTCTCGATCGACACCTGGTGGGGTCTGGTTGCGCCGGCCGGTACGCCCAAGGATGTGATCGCCAAGCTGAACAAGGCGTTTGTCGACGCGCTGAACGCACCGGAAACGCAAAAGCGCTTTGCGTCGCTGCTGGCACAGCCCGCGCCCAGCACGCCTGAACAGTTCGACAAGCTGATGACGGCCGAGCGCGCCAAGTTCGAACAAGTGGTGAAGGTCTCGGGCGCGAAGATCGACTGATCGCACTTCCCGCGCCGGGAACGTCACCGGCCGCAGTTCACACCCCAAGCATCGGCCCTGGCGCTTGGGGTGTTTTCATTGCTGAGCAGGCCACCTGACCCTTCATCTGCCCGTGAAATCAGTGATTACCCGGCTATTTCTGCAAAAATCCTGTATTCGCGCGTGAACTGTCATCGATCTTTCATGCGGAATACTTATCTATTGTTTCACCCGTACTGATGTTAGGACCCCGTCTGGCGAAAGCCACATAGGATGCTTCAACGGTTGTCAGCCTTAATGCCCTACCCATGTGATGGTCACCGGGAGCAGCGCGTGGCGAGCCGACCGAAGGAGCAGGGATGACAGTGCAACACAAGTATCGCGGCATCATGACCGCGACACCGACGCCGTTCACCGCAAACGGCCAGATCGACACCGCCGCGATCGCCGCCCACGTGGACCGCATGATCGCCGCCGATGCGGACGCCTTGGTGCCGCTGGGTGGTACCGGTGAATACACCTCGCTGACCTCCGCGCAGCGCATGACCGTGCTGGAAACTTCCGTAAAAGCCGCCGATGGCCGCATCCCGGTCATCCCGGGCGTGCTCTCGCCCGGCATTGGTAACGCAACCGAAGCCGGCCGCGCCTTCATGAAAGCCGGTGCCAACGCGCTGATGGTTGTCACGCCGTACTACTTCCGCCCGACCCAGCAAGGCATCGTCGACTACTTCAAGAAGTTCTCGGATGAAGTCGATGCCGACATCATCCTGTACGAAATCCCGTATCGCACCGGCGTGTCGCTGAACTACCAGACCGTGGCGCAACTGGCTGCCGAGACCCGTGTGGTCGGCATGAAGGCTTGCAACCCGGACCTGGCGCAGCAAATGCGCGTGGCCGAGCTGACCCGCAACAAGATCGCCATCCTGACCGGCGAAGAAGACGTGCTGCCGCTGCACGTGGCCATGGGCGCAGTCGGCGCGATCATCTCCAGTTCCAACCTGGTGCCGCGCCAGTGGGCGCGCATCCTGAAGCTGGCGATGGACGGTCAGTTGACTGAAGCCATGGCACTGCACACCGCATTGCGCCCGCTGATCGACTGCGTGTTCGCCGAACCCAACCCCGCGCCGATCAAGGCCGCGATGGAATTGCTGGGCTGGGGTGGCAGCGACGTGCTGGCCCCCATGTTGCCCGCCAGCGCCGCCTTGCGCGAACGCCTGACCAAGATCGTGACCGAGCACCGCGGCCGCGAGTAAGACCTGTGATGGCGGCGGGTATTCCCCGCCGCATCCAAACGCAGTTGAAGACCGTTCTATACGCATCGCCCCCAACCGCTATTGTGTGAGGTCCCACATGTCCAAACCCGTCACTGCCTTGCCGCGCCGCCGCTTCCTGCAGGCTTCCGGCTCGACCATGCTCGCCGCCGCCATCGGCGCCCCGATGATCCTCACCTCCAAGACCTCGCGTGCCGCCGGCCGCCTGGTCGTGGTCAGCTGGGGCGGCAACTACCGCGTCGGCGTCGAAGAAGCGCTGGCCAAACCCTTCGCCAAGGAATTCGGCGTTGAAGTCATCCTGATCGACACGCCCGACCTCGCCAAGGTCAAGGCCCAGGTCATGACCAAGAACGTCGAATGGGACGTGTTCGACGTGGTCGGCCCGATGGGCTTCACCGGCTCGAAGAACGGCTACTGGGAACAACTGGACCCGGCGCTGTTCGACAGCAAGGACCTGATCGCCCCGGTCACCAAGGACATGGTGCCGTTCTACGGCTTCACCGGCGGCTTCTGCTACGACAGCAAGAAGCACCCGGAAGCGCCCAAGACCTGGGCCGATTTCTGGGACGTCAAGAAATTCCCGGGCCGCCGTGCGCTGCGCAACCGCGCCAGCGAAACCCTGGAAGTCGCGCTGCTGGCCGATGGCGTGCCGGCCGACAAGATGTACCCGCTGGACATCGAGCGTGCCTTCAAGGCGCTGGATCGCCTGAAGCCGCACGTCGGCAAGTGGGTCGACCAGACGCCGCAGACCGTGTCGCTGGTGCAGACTGGCGAGATCGACTACAGCTACACCTACACCACCCGTGTGAAGGCGGCGCAGGAAGCCGGTCAGACCATCGACTTCGCGTTCGACGAGAACCTGATCGGCCTGGAATACCTGGCCGTGCTGAAGGGCGCGCCGAACAAGACCAACGCCATGAAGTTCCTGCAGTTCGCCATGCGCCCGGAAAACCAGGCCGCACTGATGAACCACCTGGCCAACACCCCGGCCAGCAAGAAGGCGCTGGAGATGGTCAAGCCGGACGTGCGCAAGTGGATGTCCAACCCGGGCAACCCCAAGCACGTGGTCAGCAACGACATGTGGTGGGCCGACCATTACGACGACGTGTCGCGCCGCTTCAAGGAATGGGCGCTGACCTGAACGTGACCTGGGGCGGACCATCCGCCCCGGCATGACCGCCCCGCGACGCATGGTTAACCCAGCGTCGCGTTTTCGATCCGAAACGATCCGAACGCGCCCCGGGCATCACCCGGTGGCAGGTGCATGTGAGCCGCCATGACCCAAAAGAAAGATGCATTGCTGTACGTGGGCCCGGCCACGTTGTTCCTGTTCCTGGTGATCCTTGTGCCGCTGGGCTTTGTCGCCTGGACCAGCCTGCACACCGGTGATTCCTGGTCCTTCGCGGCCTACACCCAGCTGTTCGAAAGCGTGCTGTTCCGCCGCACGCTGTGGACTACCTTCGAGATCAGCATTCTGGCCTCGCTGGGCAGCCTGTTGCTGGGCTACCCGGTGGCGCTGCACCTGGCGCGTGTGTCGGCCCGCAAGCGCGCCATCTACATGGTGCTGGTGCTGATTCCGTTCTGGACCAGCATTCTGGTCAAGAGCTTTGCCTTCACCGTGCTGCTGGGCCGCTCGGGCATGGTCAATACCTTCCTGAGCTGGCTGGCCGGCAGCCCGGTCGAAGTGCCCATGCTGTTCAACCGCCTGGGCGTGATGGTCGGTATGACCAACTACCTGGTGCCCTTTGTGGTGTTCCCGGTGCTGGCCAGCCTGCTTGCCATCGACCGCTCGCTGTACCAGGCCGCCGAAATCATGGGCGCCAAGCCGCCGCGCATCTTCTTCCGCATCACGCTGCCGCTGAGCCTGCCCGGCGTGGCCGCTGCCGTGCTCAGCACCACCGTGATGTCCATGGGCTTCTTTGTGATCCCCGCACTGCTGGGCGGTCGCCAGGACGTGATGTTGTCCAACCTGGTCGACTTCTACACCCGTGAAACCCTGGACTGGAACATGGCGTCTGCCATTGGCGTGATCCTGCTGGGCATCGTGACGATTGCCGCGCTGGGTGTCGATCGCCTGCAAAAATTCGGAGCCCGTCCGCGTACGGCGGCGGTGTAAGCCATGAACGACTCGACTCTGCTCGACCCCCAGGCCCGTGCCTACGGGAACATGCGCACGGTGATCGTTGCGATCGTCCTTGTGTTCCTGCTTGCCCCCAGCCTGCTGGTGATCCCGATTTCCTTCGGTGGCCCCGGTGAAATCACCTTCCCACCGCGCGACTTTTCCTGGGATCTGTATCGCCAGCTGTTCACCAGCGCCGACTGGGTAGGCGCCATCATGCGCAGCCTGCGGGTGGCGGTGCTGACCATGGTGATTGCGCTGCTGATCGGCGTGCCGGCCGCCTACGGCCTGGTGCGTTACGACTTCCCGGGCAAGAAGCTGGTGCTGCTGCTGGTGATGAGCCCGATCCTGATCCCGGTGATCGTGATCTCGCTGGGCCTGTACCTGTACCTGTCGCGCCTGGGTGCGGTGGGCACGGTGTCTGGCCTGGTGGCTGCGCACGTGGCCTACGTCACGCCCTTTGTGATGATGACGGTGATGGCCGGTGTGAAAAAGCTCGACCCGGCGCTGGAATTCGCCAGCTCCATCATGGGCGCCAACCGCCGCACGGTGTTCTTCAAGGTGGTGCTGCCGCAGCTGCTGCCCTCGATCGGCGCGGGCGCACTGTTCGCCTTCCTGATCTCGTTCGACGAAGTGGTCATTGCCTGGTTCCTGACCGGCGCGTCCACCACGACCTTGCCGGTGAAGATGTACAGCAGCATTCAGTGGGACATCTCGCCGGTGATCTCGGCGGTGTCGGCCCTGCTGACCTTCCTGTCCATTTTGTTCTGCTGCTTGTCTGTGTGGCTGCAGCCCAGCCAGCGCACGGAGTGACGGCCGCGTCCGTTTTCCCCCATTGTGTAGACGCGTCGGGCCCCGCCCGCCGCCGAGTTTGAAGGATCGCAATATGGCCTCACAGGCAACGAACGACGCCGCCATCGTTTTCGCAGGCGTCGGCAAGAACTACGGCGGCGCAACCGCGCTGCATCCCATCGACCTGTCGGTGCGACGCGGCGAATTCCTGAGCCTGCTGGGCCCCAGCGGCTCGGGCAAAAGCACCATCCTGAACCTGATCGCCGGCGCGGTGGCCCCCACCAGCGGCCGCGTGATGATCGACGGGCAGGACGTGTCGAACAAGCCGGCGCGCGAGCGCGGGCTGGGCATGGTGTTCCAGAACTACGCCTTGCTGCCGCACCTGAACGTGTTCGACAACGTCGCCTTCCCGCTGCGCATTCGCGGCGCGAGCAAGGACGAGGTGCAGAAGAAAGTCACGGAAGCGCTGGACCGCGTTGGCCTGCGTGGTTACGAGCAACGCAAGCCGCGTGAAATGTCTGGCGGCCAGCAGCAGCGTGTGGGTATTGCACGCTGCATCGTGTATGCGCCGAAAATCATTTTGATGGACGAGCCGCTGGGCGCGCTGGACAAGAAGCTGCGCGGCCAGCTGCAAGACGAAATCAAGCGCCTGCACCGTGAACTGGGTACCACTCTGGTCTACGTGACCCACGACCAGGAAGAAGCCCTGAACCTGTCGGACCGCGTCTGTTTGATGAGCGGCGGCAAGATCGCCCAGCACGGCACACCCGACGAGCTGTACTTCGAACCGGCCAGCGAATTCGTGGCCGACTTCGTGGGTGAATCCAACTTGTTCAAGGGCAAGCTGGGTGCCGATGGCGTGGTCACCACCGATACCGGCCTGGCGATCAAGGTGCAAGGGCCCAAGGGCCATGCAGCCGGTGCGCAGGTCAAGGTGCTGGTGCGCCCCGAGAAGGTCTGCGTGGGCGAGGGCGCCGGCGCCGACAACGGCGCACGCGGTGTGGTGCAGTCGGTGTCCTTCGTGGGTGGCACCACCCGCTTCGAGATCCAGACCGAACGCGGCGCCAAGGTGCTGGTCACCGGTATCTCGGAACGCAGTGCAGGACGTATCGCCATTGGCGACCAGGTTGCCGTCAACTGGGCGGCGCAAGACAGCGTGGTGTTGGCGCAGGAATGAGCGTGATGAAGCAGCAACAGGAAGTGGTCGCCGCGATGCGCGGCCTGGTGGGCGATACCGATGTGGTCGATACCGCCGCCGACATGCAGGCCTATGTGGCCGACTGGTGGGGCCGCAACGCCGGCGTCGCCGCCTGCGTGGTGTTCCCGCGCAGCACCGAAGCCGTGTCCAAGGTGCTGGCATGGTGCAACGAACACGACGTGTCGGTGTTCCCGCAGGGCGGCAACACCAGCGTGTGCGGTGGGGCCATCCCCGACCAGCAGGGCTGCAGCATCGTGCTGAACCTGCTGCGCATGAACCGCATTCGCGACATCAACCCGCGCGACAACGCCATGACGGTGGACGGCGGCTGCGTGCTGGGCGTGATCCACGAGGCCGCGTTGTCGGTGGAACGGATCTTCCCGCTGAGCCTGGGTGCGGAAGGCTCCTGCCAGATCGGCGGCAACCTGTCGACCAACGCCGGCGGCACCAACGTCCTGCGCTACGGCAATACCCGCGACCTGGTGCTGGGCGTGGAAGTGGTGCTGCCCGACGGCACCATCTGGAACGGCCTGCGCACCCTGCGCAAGAACAACAGCGGCTACGACATGAAGCACTTGTTCATGGGCGCCGAGGGCACGCTGGGCGTGATCACCGGCGCATCGCTGAAGCTGTTCCCCAAGCCCCGCACCGTAGTCACCGCACTGCTGGGCCTGGCGACCGTGGAAGCTGCCGTCGACGAAGGCCTGCGCCTGCAGGGTGCCTTCCCCGGCACGCTGGACGGCCTGGAAATCATCTCGCGCAGCGAAATGGAAATCGTGCTGGCGCATGCGCACGGCACGCGTGACCCGCTGGCGCAACCCGCCAACTGGTACGTGCTGGTGGAACTGGCCACGCCGCAGGCCAACGACGACACCTTGTCCGAGAAACTGATGACGGTGCTGACGCCGTCATTGGAGTCTGGTGCGATTGAAGATGCGATCGTCGCCAGCAGTGAAAAGCAGCGCCAGGACATATGGAAGATTCGCCATGCGGTGACCGAGTGCAATCGCCATGAAGGCATGGGCCTGTCGCACGACATCGCCGTGCCCATCCACCGCATTCCCGACTTCATCGCCCAGGCCGAAGCCACGGTGAAACGTGAGTTCCCCATCGCCCGCCAGGTGGTGGTGGGCCATATGGGTGACGGCAACCTGCACTACATCACCATGATCCCGCACGACGTGTGGGCAGGCATCGAAGACAAGCCGGCCTACGCACGCCGCGTGGCGCACGCGCTGTACGACATCGCCGCAAGCATGGGCGGGACGTTCAGCGCGGAACACGGCATTGGTTCCGCGCACGTGGCCGAGATGAGCAAGTACAAGGATCCGGTCGAGCTGGCGATGATGCGGCAGGTGAAGGGCTTGTTCGATCCGAAGGGCATCATGAATCCGGGGCGTGTGCTGCCTGCTGCTTGACGGTGGGCGCTGGTGTTCGGCTTCGCCGCCGTCGTGCTGCAAGCATGCCGCGCACGATGCCAGCGCCGTGTGTCTTTCCCTGATCTCGCCCCGGCGTTTGCATTCGCCGGGCTGACTTCACATTCCGCCTGACTTTCCGCCAGAGAACGAGACTGCGATGCGTGCCAGCGTAGTGGACTACCGAGATGCGGCGCGTGCTTACTTGCCGCGCTTTGCCTGGGGCTACCTGGAAGGGGGCGCGGAAGACTGGCGCAGCATGCAGCGCAACCGCGACGCGTATGCGGCGCTGAGCTTCCTGCCACGCGTATTGATCGACGTAAGCGCGGTCGACACCGTCGTCAACGTGGCCGGGTCATCCCTGGCATTCCCCGCCATCGTCGGTCCCACCGGCCTGAACGGCCTGTACCGCCACCGCGCCGAAGAAACCCTGGCCCGCGCCGCCACTGCCGCCGGCTTGCCCTTCGTGTTGTCCACCGCGTCCAATTCCCTGATGGAAGACGTGCGCAACGCCGCGCCCACTGGCGACCTGTGGCTGCAACTCTACGTGCAGCAAGACCGCCGCATCGCCGAAAGCATGATGGCGCGTGCGCAAGCCTGCGGCATGCACACCTTGCTGCTGACCGTGGACACCCCCGTCACCGGCAAACGCGACCACTACGCCCGCACCGGTTTCACCCTGCCGTTGAAGTGGACGCCCCGCCTGCTGTGGGACGTGATTTCGCACCCGCGCTGGCTGATGGCCGTGGGCCGCCACGGTGTGCCGCAGTTGGCCAACCTGGCGCGCAGCGCAGGCGTATCTGAAAACATCGAAGCCCAGGCCGCCGCCATGAGCCGGCAAATGGACACCCGCCTGGCCTGGAGCGACTTGGCCTGGGTACGCAAGCACTGGAAGGGGCGCGTGCTGGTCAAAGGCGTGCAGCGCGTCGCCGATGCTGAACTGGCCAAACAGCACGGTGCCGATGGCGTGGTCCTATCCAATCACGGCGGAAGGCAATTGGACGGTGCACTCAGCCCGTTGGAAATCCTGGCGCAAACCGTTGATTCCGTCGGGCACAAACACTTCGACGTCATCATCGACGGGGGCGTGCGCCGGGGCAGCGACATCGCCAAGGCCGTGTCGCTGGGCGCATCCGCCGTACTGCTGGGCCGTGCGCCCCTGTACGGCCTGGCGGCCGACGGTGAATCCGGGCCGGCCGACGTGCTGACGATTCTGCGTGCAGAATTCGACACCTGCCTGCGCCTGCTGGGATGCCCGCGTGCAGCAGAACTCGATGCGAGTTATCTTGCACCGCTGACAGGTGCCGGGCCGTTTTGTGGGCCGTTTGGCAGTGCATCCACACCGCCATCCACTGCGCTGTAACCCAATTCATCAAGGAAGACGACGTCCATGTCCGACCCGAAATTCGTATTCAAGCAAGGCAAGTCGCCGCTGCTGATCTCCATCCCCCACCTCGGCCGCATCATCCCGCCGCAGTACGCCGCGCGCATGACCGACGTGGCAAGCCAGATCGCCGACACCGACTGGCACCTGGAACAGGTCTACGCCTTCGCCGACGAACTGGGCGCATCCGTGCTGGCCGCCACCCACTCGCGCTACGTCATCGACCTGAACCGCCCGCCGAACAACGAAAGCCTGTATCCCGGCCAAACCACCACCGGCCTGTGCCCCACGGAAACCTTCCGCGGTGAACCGCTGTACCTGGAAGGCCAGGCACCCACCGACGCCGACATCCAGGAACGCCTGGCCGGCTACTGGAAGCCGTACCACGACAAACTGGAAGAAGAAATCCAGCGCATCAAAGCCGCGCACGGCGGCGCACTGCTTTGGGAAGCGCACTCCATTGCCAGCGTGCTGCCCCGCCTGTTCGACGGCAAACTGCCCGACCTGAACATCGGCACCGGCGCAGGCTCCGCATGCAGCGAAGACATCGTGCAGGCAATCACTTCTTCTTTGGACGACGTTAGCGATTTCACGTGGGTCGTGAACGGTCGATTCAAGGGCGGTCACATCACCCGCCACTACGGCCGCCCGGCCCAGAACATCCACGCCGTGCAGCTGGAAATGTGCCAATCCACGTACATGAACGAGACCGCACCCTTCGACTACCGGCCCGACCTGTCGGCGCAAATCTCCCCCGTCGTCCGCAAGATGGTCACCGCCGCCGTCGAGAAACTCCAAGCCTCTCTCGTCTAAGTCGATTACTCTCAAGGGCAACAACGCAATGCTGGTGCCCTGCATGCCCAAAGCAAGTCCCACGACCCTGGCCGCCCGGGAGAGCTATCCCGACTGGAGCCTGCTCACCACCTGGGTGGCCGTGGTCGATTCCAAGTCCGTCTCCGCTGCCGCCACGCTGCTGGGTATCTCCCAAGCAGCCGTGTCGCAGCGCATCAAGCTGCTTGAAGCCTCGCTGGAAACCAGCCTTCTAGATCGCAGCACCCGCCCCGCCAAACCCACGACCGCCGGAGAACGGCTGTTCGAACACGCCACGCAGTTGTTGCAGCGGGCGGATGAGATGGTTGAAGGGGTGCGGAATTTGAGCCGTGCAAAGCGGCATATTGTTCGGTTCGGGTGCGTGGATTCGTTTGCGGCGACGATTGGGCCGACGTTGATTCGTGGGTTGTCAGGGGCTTCGCGGCAGATTCGGTTGTGGTCGGGGCTGACGCCAGTGCTGGACTCGCTGCTTGAGAATCGGCAGTTGGATATTGCGGTGACGACTAGTTCGGTTAGTAGTCGGCCTGGGATTAAGCGGCAGACTATCTTTACTGAACCCTACCTGTTGGTGCTGCCCAAGGATTTCGACCTGTCGGGCTGCCGCAGCTTTGGGGACATTGCTCGGCGGTTGCAGTTCATTCGCTATAGCTCGCGCTCTGTCATCGGTCAGGATGTAGACCGGTATCTGGAGGGATTGGGGGAGTTCTTCGAGCGCAGTTATGAGTTCGATGCGACCGATCCGTTGCTGAGTCTGGTGTCTGAAGGGCTTGGCTTTGCACTGACTACGCCGCTGTGCATCTGGCAGTCGCGGCATCTGATTCCCACGTTGCAGGTGTTGCCCGTGTCACGACTACGTGCTGCGGGCGACCCGTATCCGGTCCTGACGCGCACTTTCTATATGGCCTACCGCGAGAATGAAATGGGGAAGTTGCCTGGAGAGGCACGAGATGTAATGTTGATGGCGTGGGAAAAAATGGTGGCGCGGCAAATGGGGCCTGCGATGGGACTAGCTTCCAGTGATATGTGGGTAGAACTAAGTTGAGTTGACAACCTTCGCGTACGGTGGCTCGATAAGTCAGGTTATTGCGCTCGCATAGTGTCCGAGATACGCCGAATTTAAATTATTGCAGGGACTTGCGTATTGCTTTGAAAGATTTTCGATGGGGTGGAAGATGAATCTGTTTCGTTTGATTGGGCTTGCGTGATGAAAATTATTGGATACCTGTCTAATCACCGAGGCCGAGACGTAGTGTTGGCAGCGCTACAGGAGTTAGCGGCGTATGAGAACTATCGGATAGAAACTGTCGGTGATTTTTCCCGGGTTGGCTCGATTGCTCAGGCAATATGGGGGCTGATCAATATATCTGATGTATTGGTGGCTTATATATCTAAAGAGTCTCCGTACTTGTATTATGAGATTGGGCTTGCGCATGGGTCCGGAAAGCCTGTAGTAATTTTGGCCGAAAAGTCAGTGGCTCCTCCTGTGGAAGTGCTTGGGCAACGAGTATTTACGATTGATCCTCTGGTTGAGTCTGTTGAAAACATCGCTTTTCGAGTTCAAGATGCTATTGAAGAGGCTGTCCGAAAGAAGAATCTGTTCATTGGGTATCGCAATCCACGAGATTCTGACTATCTGCCGTCACCCCAAGGTTATCTATCTCCGATAGGTGACTTTCGCGCACTTTTTTCTTATGAAGGTGCTGCCCGAGGGCACCGTTTTGAACGGTGGTTTGTGGAAGCGGCGAAGAGTGTGCCTGGTTGGGAGGTAATCGAATCTGAGCGAAATCATAGACGTGATGACGGTTTTGATTGCGTGATCTGGAACTCGAGGGAGGATTACGAACTTACTGTTCTTGGAAATCCGATTGCGATCGAACTAAAGTCAATTCGGGGGATGACTGCTGATGTCCTTTCAAAGTTTCTTCATCGGGCGAGAATTAGCGGTCTCAAAGCAGTTGTGCTCGCTACAACGGGTAAAAATGACGCTCGTACACTAAAGCTTCTTTCGCGCCTAAGAAAGGAGGAAGGTATTAATGCTATTGCTCTGGATAGAGATGATCTAATTCATGTCTCTGATTCAGAGGGTATGGTTAATTTATTTAAACATAAAATCCGCGAATTGCTTTACGGAGGGGAGTACTGATGTTCGACCCCGCTCGTTTGGCAGTTTTAATTGCGGATGTCGATTCTGCTGTTTCTAATAATGAAAAGGGTGCGCGATTTGAGAATCTTGCTATCTATTTGTTTGAACATTTAGATGGTGTTGAGGTCGCTGAGCACGATATTATGATGGCATCTGAAGAAATTGATATAGTACTTTGGAATGCCCAGCGAGAAGAGGTGCTTCGTCCATGGGAGGCGGTAATTCTTGTCGAGTGCAAGAACTGGAGTGCTCATGTTGATGCGAAGGCTTTGGATAACTTTATTGCGAAGCTCAGGCGCCGCAGCTTAAAAACAGGAATATTTGTGGCGGCTAATGGGGTTACTGGCGGATTTATAAATGGGAATGGAAATGAGCCGGGGGCTGTGGGTGTAATTCGGAGCGCGCTACAGGAAGGTATTCGCGTGATTGTCATAACTTTAGATAACATTAGGCTGATGACGTCGCTTGATGATATTCGGCGGCTGATTAAGACTCGCTATTGCGGATTGTATGTGCATAAGGTTTTATAGGTTTGCTGAGTTGATCTGGTAAGAGGGCTGGCGGCGATAAGCTGTCAGAAGCCGGGTGTTAGGTATTTGAAATTAGTCTTGTTCTGGGTGGCGTGTAATTTTCCTCAATTTTAGAGGTGTTGCTGCGTCTAAAAATTTGATTGGGGTTTTCGTTTTCGAAAGCTCCCTGCTACGTAGCAGGGAGGTCTCGTTTTTAACGATAGAGGAATTGTTGCGGTAAAGAGCGGTTGTTAATTAGAACCCCCGCGCCGGCGCGTAAGTCTCCTTAACCACTCTCGCCGACGTCCAACGCAGCAGATTCATATACGAACCAGCCTTGTCGTTCGTGCCGCTGGCGCGGCCGCCGCCAAACGGATGCTGGCCGACGACTGCGCCGGTGGGCTTGTCGTTGATGTACAGATTGCCCACGGCATTGATCAGCACACGTTGTGCTTCCAGCAGCGCCGCGCGATCGGTCGAGAAGATCGAGCCGGTCAGTGCATACGCGGTGGTCGAGTCGATCAGCGGCAGCGTTTCGCTCCACTTGGCGTCTTCGTACACGTACACCGCCAGGATCGGTCCGAACAGCTCGTCACGCATCAGCGCGTGCAGCGGGTCCGACACTTCGATCACGGTCGGCTCGATGAAGAAGCCCGGCTCGTCCCAATACTTGCCGCCGGCGACGATCTTCACGCCGCTGTCGTTCTTGGCTTCGTCGATGCGGGCCGACAGGCGGGTCCACGAGGCGCGGTCGATCACGGCGCCGAGGTAGGTGTCGCGCTCTGCGACGTCACCGACCTTCAGCGAGCCGAGGATGCTTTGCATGCGTTCGCGCACGGCCGGCCACAGGCTCTTGGGGATATACGTACGCGAGGCGGCGCTGCACTTCTGGCCGCCGTAGCCGAAGGCGCCGCGCACCAGCGCGACTGCCACTTCGTCGGCGTTGGCCGAGGGGTGGGCGAGCACGAAGTCCTTGCCGCCGGTTTCACCAACCAGGCGCGGGAAGGTGCGGTAGTTCTCGATGCCGCCAGCGGCGCGGGCCCACATCGAACGGAAGACCGACGAGGAACCGGTGAAGTGCAGGCCGGCGAAGTCGCGCGAGGAGAACACGGCGTCGGTGGTTGCGACGGCTTCACCCGGCACGAAGTTGATGACGCCCGGGGGCAGGCCGGCTTCCAGCAGGGCTTCGTAGAAGATCCAGTTGGACAGGGCCGACTTGTCGGAGGGCTTCCACAGCACCACGTTGCCCATGATGGCGGGCGTGCACGAGATGCCGGTGCCGATGGCGGTGAAGTTGAACGGCGACACGCCGTAGATGAAGCCTTCCAGCGGGCGCCAGTCGGCGCGGTTCTGCGCGTGGCGGGTCGAGGGCGGCTGGTCGTTGTAGATGCGCTGGGCGTTGGTGGTGTTGAAGCGCAGGAAGTCGATCAGTTCGCAGGCGCTGTCGGGTTCGGCTTCTTCGATGGTCTTGCTCTGGCCGAGCATGGTCGCGGCGTTGATGCGATGGCGATCGCGGTCGGCAATGATTGCGGCGGCGCGGTGCATGATCGCGGCGCGGTCGGCGAAGGGCAGCTCGGCCCAGTCGCGCGCGGCGGCGAGGTTGCCGGCGATGGATTCCTTGATCTGCTCGACCGAGGGGCGGTGCACGCGGGCCAGCAGGCGCGACTGGTCGTGCGGCGCACGGATCTCGAAGGTGTCGTTCGAGAAGATTTTCTTGCCGTTGATGAAGGCGGGGACTTCGACGACCTCAGTCGACTTCAAGAACGGCTGCAGCGCAGCCCATTCGGCCGAACCGGCTTCGTAGCGCAGTTCGACTTCGTTATCGGGGCGCGAGAAATTCGGCGTTGCGTTCATGCGATGTTCCTTCTGAAATGCACACTGCCGCACAAGGCGGCAGCGGGGGAGGGAGGCTTTCTGATTACAGGGCGGCGGTCAACTGCGGTACGGCCTGGAACAGGTCGTCCGTCAGGCCGTAGTCGGCCAGACCGAAGATGGGGGCTTCGCCGTCTTTGTTGATGGCGACGATGACTTTGGCGTCTTTCATGCCGGCCAAGTGCTGGATGGCGCCGGAGATGCCGACCGCCACGTACAGCTGCGGGGCGACGATCTTGCCGGTCTGGCCGACTTGCCAGTCGTTGGGGGCGTAACCCGCATCCACGGCGGCGCGCGAGGCGCCCAGTGCCGCGCCCAGCTTTTCGGCCAGCGGGTCGAGGATCTTGAAGTTCTCGGCGCTGCCCAGGCCGCGGCCGCCAGACACCACGCTGCGGGCGCTGGTCAGTTCGGGGCGTTCGTTCTTGGCGACTTCGCGGGACACGAAGGACACCTTGTCGGAAGCTGCGGCGGCGGCTACGGATTCAACTGCAGCAGTACCACCCACCGAAGCAACCGCCTCGAAAGCGGTGGTACGCACGGTGATGACCTTCACCGCATCAGCGGACTTCACGGTTGCAACCGCGTTGCCGGCGTAGATCGGGCGGCTGAAAGTATCCGGCGATTCCACCGAGATGATCTCGGAGATCTGCGCCACATCCAGCTTGGCGGCCACGCGCGGGGCCACGTTCTTGCCGCTGGCGGTGGCGGCGAACAGCAGGTGGCTGTAGCCGGCGGCCACGGCCAGCACCTGCGCCGACACGTTCTCGGCCAGGAAGTCGCCCAAATGCGCGGCATCAGCCAGCAGCACTTTTTCCACACCTTCAACCGCAGCCGCTGCATCGGCAGCACCGCGTGCGCCGGAACCGGCCACCAGCACATGCACCGGCGCACCCAGCAAGCGGGCAGCGGCCACGGTATTCAAAGTCGCGCTTTTGATCGAACCGTTGTTGTGTTCGGCAATTACCAGGGTCGTCATGATCAGATCACCTTCGCTTCGTTCTTCAGCTTGTCCACCAGGGTAGCCACGTCGGGCACCTTCACGCCGGCCTTGCGGGCGGCGGGTTCCACCACTTTCAGGGTCTGCAGGCGCGGGGCCGGGTCCACACCCAGCGCCTCGGGCGTCAGCGTCTCCAGCGGCTTCTTCTTTGCCTTCATGATATTGGGCAGCGTGACATAGCGCGGTTCGTTCAGGCGCAGGTCGGTGGTCACGATGGCCGGCAGGGTCAGGCGAACCACTTCTGCACCGCCGTCGACTTCACGCGTCACCGTGGCCACGCCGTCTGCGACCTCGACCTTGCTGGCAAAGGTGGCTTGCGGCCAGTCCAGCAGGGCAGCCAGCATTTGGCCGGTCTGGTTGGCGTCGTCGTCGATGGCTTGTTTGCCCAGGATGACGAGCTGCGGTTGTTCTTTGTCGACCACGGCCTTCAGCAGTTTGGCGACGGCCAGCGGTTGAAGTTCCGCGTCGGTCTGCACCAGCACGGCGCGGTCGGCACCGATGGCCAGCGCGGTGCGCAGGGTTTCCTGCGACTGCAGCACGCCGCAGCTGACGGCAACCACTTCGGTGGCCTGGCCTTTTTCGCGCAGGCGGGTGGCCTCTTCGACGGCGATTTCGTCGAAGGGGTTCATGGACATTTTCACGTTGGCGATGTCCACGCCCGATTGGTCGGACTTCACGCGGACAGAGACGTTGTAGTCGACCACGCGTTTGACGGCGGTGATGATCTTCATGAGTCGGTTTTCCTCGGTGATGCAAGGCCGGGCGCCGTGTCGGCGAGCGGCCAGATTCGGATCAGGGCCAGCGTGCCGGCCTGTGCCGTGCCGGCTTGGGCCAGCAAAAAGGGTTCGATTGCGGTGGTGTCTACCGCGAATTCGCCGGCGTGAAGACGCAGGCTGGTGTCGGCGGCGTCGAGCTGGCCTTCCTGGTTGAAGGCGACGATCAGGCGTACTTCAGACGCGCTTACTTGCTGCGCGCTGGTGACGGATTCGACGACGGACTCGATGCTGGCGCCAAAGCGCGTCTCGTCCACCATCACGTTCAGTGCGCGCACCGGACCGTCGACCAGGGTGGCGTCCCAGGCGGGGGCACCGGCGTAGGCCACGGGTTGGTGGCGGCGCAGCGCCAGCTGCGTGTCGCCGTCGGCCAGGTCCACGCCTTCGCCATTCAATATCAGCGAGTGGCGTTGCTGGCCGACGAAGCTGGAATACGCGCCGTCGCGTGCGATGTCGGCCAGGCTCACGCGCCAGCCCGGTTTGCCCTGGGCGTCCGGGCCGCCCTGGGCCAGGGTGCGGGTGGTGCCGCCGCCGTTTTTCCAGGGCTCGGCGGGCAGCTCGTGCAACCAGCCAACACGCACGGCAGACATCAGGACACCGCGCCCAGGCCGTACTTGCCGGTCAGCAGGTTGCCGGTGGCAAAGCGGGTGATGTCGTACGGGGTGAGCGACACGTCGGTGGCCAGGCCCAGCGCTTCCTGCGCCAGCACCTTGCCCACGGTGGGCGACAGCTTGAAGCCGTGGCCCGAGAAGCCGTAGCCCACGATCAGGCCTTGCACGCCAGGCACGCGGCCCAGCACCGGGTTCCAGTCCGGGGTCACGTCGTACACGCCGGTCCACGACGAGGCCAGGCCGGCTTCGCCGTAGGCGGGGAAGCGGTCGGCAACCTGTTCGCCCACTTCGGCCACGTAGTCCAGCGGGATGTCGCCTTGTTCGGCTTCCGGGCCACCCAGCTTTTCACCCACGATGCCTTCGCTCACCAGCATCTGGTTGCCGCCGTAGCTGCGGCAGTACAGCATGCCCGGCGAACCCAGGTCTTTATAGACGGGCATCTTGAAGGTGTACGGGGCGGCTTCGCATTCCAGTGCCAGCACGGCGTGGCGCTCGGGCACCACGGGCATGGGCACGTTCACCCAGGCAGCCAGTTCCGGGGTCCAGATGTTCTGGGTGCTGACCACCGTTTCGCAGGCGAAGTCACCGGCGCTGGTGGACACGCCCACCACCTTGCCGTTTTCGATCAGCACGCGGTTGACGTTGACGTTTTCCTTCACGGTCACACCGCCGCGGCGGGCGCTGCGCGCAAAGCTGGTGGCGACCATGTAAGCGTCGGCGAAACCGGCTTCCGGCTCGTAGCCGATGACGGCGGCGTCGTCGAAGCGGCAGATCGGCAGCAGCTCGCTGGCTTGCTGGGCGCTCAGGTATTCCAGCGGAATGCCTTGGTCCACTTGCTGGGCCAGCGAGGCGCGCAGCGGGCCAAGCTTGTCGCTTTCCGGTGCGGCGATCAGGTAGCCGCACTTGACCAAGCCGGCCGAGGCGTCTTCGTCGCCCACGTAGGCGGCGAAGTTGTTGAAGACCTGCCAGGAGCGGCGCGCCAGCTCGACGTTCTCGGACACCGAGTAATGGGTGCGCAAGATGCCTGACGACTGGGACGTGGTACCGGCACCGATGGTGCCACGGTCCAGCAACAGGACCCGCTTGGCGCCGAGCTGAGCCAGGTGGAATGCCACCGAGCTACCGACCACGCCCGCACCGATGACGATCACATCGTAACTATTCACGAGAAGCACTCCGCGTTTTTGATGGACGCAGTGTGCGTGGGGTGCGCAAAAACCCCGCAAATATAAGAAACACTGATTTTGAGTAGAAGCGCGTGTAAGGCGGCTCTCACCAATGGCCAGCTTGCGTGTTGCTTCTTCTGAACATCAGCGCTGCTTATCCAAGCGGGCAGGGCGCCTGGCGTGTTTAAGCTGCGCTCCGGTTCATACGAAATGGGCCGCGCGCAGGCCTGTTCCCCGGTCTGGCGAGACTGCAAAGGAACGAGGATGGCTGGCGAAACGATGGACGTGGCACGCGACGAAATGGACTATGACGTGGTCATCGTTGGTGGTGGCCCCGCCGGCCTGGCTGCCGCCATTCGCCTGAAGCAGCTGGCAAAGTCGCAATCGCGCGAGCTTTCCGTCTGTGTGCTGGAAAAGGGTGCGGAAGTCGGCGCCCATATTCTGTCTGGCGCGGTGATGGATCCGCGTGCCATCACGGAATTGCTGCCCGACTGGCAGGCCGACGGCGCGCCACTGAATGTGCCGGTGGTCGAGGACCAGTTCCTGTTCCTGACCAAGACGGGCGCGCACAAGGTGCCGAACTTCCTGCTGCCGGACTGTTTCCAGAATCACGGCAACTACGTCATCAGCCTGTCGGACGTGGTGAAGTGGCTGGGCCAGCAGGCTGAAGCATTGGAAGTGGAAATCTTCCCCGGCTTTGCCGCCGCCCAGGTGGTCTACGGCGACGATGGCTCGGTGCGCGGGGTGATTACCGGCGACATGGGCATCGAGAAGAACGGCGAGCCCGGCGGCAACTACCAGCCCGGCATGCAGCTGAACGCCAAGTACACGCTGTTCTGTGAAGGCACACGCGGCCACCTGGGCCGCGAGCTGATGGAACGCTTCGACTTGCGCGCCAACAGCGATCCGCAGTCCTACGGCATAGGCATCAAGGAATTGTGGGAAGTGCCGGAAGCCCAGCGCAAGCCCGGCCTGGTGGTGCACTCCGCCGGCTGGCCGCTGGACACCAAGACCTACGGCGGCGGCTTCCTGTATCACGGGGCAGACGGCACGGTGTCGGTGGGCTGTGTGATCGGCCTGGCCTACCGCAACCCGCACTTGTCGCCCTTCGAGGAATTCCAGCGCCTGAAGACCCACCCGGCAATCCGCAAACACCTGGAAGGCGGCAAGCGCATTTCCTATGGTGCACGCGCGATCACGGCGGGCGGGCTGAACAGCTTGCCGACGCTGGTGTTCCCGGGCGGCGCGCTGGCGGGCTGCGAGGCTGGCTTCCTGAACGCGTCCCGCATCAAGGGCAGCCACGCAGCGATCAAGACAGGCATGCTGGCGGCCGAAGCGGCCTTCGAGGCGCTGGGCAAGGACCGCCAGCACGATGTGTTGAGCACCTATCCCGAAGCCTTCCGCGCGTCCTGGCTGCACGAAGAACTGCACAAGGCCCGCAACTTCAAACCCTGGATGAGCAAGGGTTTGCTGCTGGGCACGGCCATGGTTGGGCTGGAGCAGACGGTATTACGCGGCCGCATGCCCTGGACGCTGCACACCAAAAAGGCCGACCACGAATACCTGCTGCCGGCCGCCAGCTGTGCGCCCATCGACTACCCCAAGCCCGACGGCAAGCTCACCTTCGACAAGCTGTCGTCGGTCTTTGTGGCCAACGTCAGCCACGAGGAAAACCAGCCGGCCCACCTGACTTTGAAAGATGCGTCGGTGCCGGTGGCGATCAACCTGAAACGTTACGGCGGCCCGGAGGCCCGCTACTGCCCGGCCGGCGTCTACGAGTTCGTGAAGGAAGACTCGGGCGAAGACCGCCTGCAGATCAACGCGCAGAATTGCGTGCACTGCAAGACCTGCGATATCAAGGACCCGACCCAGAACATCGTCTGGGTCACGCCGGAAGGCAGCGGCGGGCCGACCTACAGCGGGATGTGAGTCGGCACGTTTGCATGTCAGGCCGCTGTTGGTAACTCCCCCGACGGCGGCTGTGGATAAGAAAATCAACAACAGGCCGCCGGCCTTGCTTGGACCGGCGATGCTCAAAAACCGGAGAAGAGATGAAGTACGCGGACTTGGTCAATCGCATCCAGGGCAAGCGCGCCCTGGCCTGGGGCATCCACCGTCGGGCGCTGCAGGCGCAGGACGCGGGCGAGGATGTCATCGTGCTGACCGTGGGCGACCCGGAATTCCCCACACCGGCACCCATCGTCGAGCGTGCGGTCGAGGCCTTACGGGCAGGCGACACCCATTACGCCACGCAATCCGGCCGTGAACCGCTGCGCGCGCTGATCGCCGAGCAACACCGCGCCCGCAACGGCGGCGATGCGGATGTGGCCAACGTGATTCTGCTGCCGGGTGCGCAGAACGCCTTGTTCGCGGCGTCCTTGTGCTTGCTGGAAGCTGGCGATGAAGTCATCGTGCCCGAGCCCATGTACCTGACCTATGAAGCCTGCGTGCGCGCCACCGGTGCAACGCTGGTGTTGGTCCCCGTGCACCGCGACCGCGCCTTCCACCTGGACTGCGACGCCATCGCCGCCGCAGTCACCGACAAGACCCGCGCCATCTTCTTCGCCACGCCTTGCAACCCGACCGGGGTGGTGGTGCCGCGTGAAGACCTGCAACGCATCGCCGACATCGCGACCCAGCACGACCTGTGGGTGCTGTCCGACGAGGTCTACGCCGACCTGACTTTCGAGCCCACGCACGTCAGCATCGCATCCTTGCCCGGCATGGCCGAGCGCAGCATCACGCTGGGCAGCCTGTCCAAGTCCTACGCCATGGCCGGTTGGCGCGTGGGCTGGGCGATCGGCCCGCAGGAATTGATCGGCCACATGGGCACCTTGGCGCTGGCCATGTTGTTCGGCCTGCCAGGCTTTGTGCAGCAAGCCGCGATGACTGCCTTGCAGCAGCGCGAGTCCATCGTGGCCGACATGAAGGCCATCTACCAAACCCGCCGCGACTTGGTGTTCGCACGCATCGGGCAGATTCCCCGCCTGCGCTGCCTGCTGCCCGAGGCCGGCATGTTCATGCTGATCGACGTAAGCGGCACCGGGCTGGAGCCGCTGGCCTTCACCGAACGCCTGTTCGAGGCGGAAAAGGTATCGCTGATCGACGCCAGCACCTTTGGCGAAAGCGCGCGTGGCTTCGTGCGGCTGGGCTTTGTGGTGGACGAGGCGCGATTGGAGGAAGCCTGCCGGCGCATCGAGCGCTTTGTGCGTTCGTTGCCGTAATCGGCAGCACAAGGTCAAAAAGGGCGGGGTCGTTCACCTGCAAATGGCCCCGTTTTCCCTTCGCCTATGAGTCATCGCGCCCGCAGCGGCCAATCACGCCCCTCGCGCGTCAAGGCCCGCCCTCGGCCAGCTGCTTGACCATATAGTCCAGAAACGCCTGCGAGGCCCGTGACAAGGTTCGGTCCTCCATCGTCTGCACTTCTATATTGCGCAGTTCCAGTCCCGGGTCGGATAACGGCACGCTCGCCAGTTCCCCCCGATCTACCTGATTGCGTACCGTCAGTCCACCGGCAATCGTGATGCCATCGTGGTAACGCAAAAATCCCACCAGGCTGCTGGTGTAATTGCAGGTCAGCGTGGCTTCCAGCGGCAGGCGTTGGCGGCTGACCGCAATGTCGAACAGCTGCCGCACCGTGGTGCTGGTTTCCGGTAGCGCGAGCGGGTATCCCTGCAACTGCGCCAGCGTAATGCTGGCTTCACCGCTCAAGGGATGGCCGTGGCGCATTACCGCCGTGACAGGCGACGCCGCCAGGTACACCACGTTCACCCCCGTCTGCGGTGCCCGGCTCATGGTGATGCCAATATCCGCATCCCCAGTCTGCACGCGCCGCGTCGTCTCAATGGGCGTGTGCACGTCCAGGTAGAACTGAAGACCTGGGTGCAGCTTCACGAACTCGGCAATCATGCGCGGCAGAAATTCCAGCGCAAAGCCTTCCGACGACGCAATTTTCACGCGACCGCGATGCATGCCTTGCAGGGCTTCGATGTCGTAGACCGCACGCTCGGCTTCGTGGGATGCCTTCAGCGCATGCACGGCCAGCATCTCGCCCGCCGCGCTGGGAATCATGCCGCGCCGGTGCCGCTCGAACAGCGGCGTACCCAGCAAGGATTCCAGCTGCGTGATGTGCCGGCTGATCGACGACCCCGCCACGTTCAGCCGGGCCGACGCCTCACTGATAGATCCGCAACGGACGACTTCCAGGAAATAGCGCAGCGCGGTGTCTTGCAACTGTCGAGCAACGAGATGAGAACGAGACATGGCCGATGGTTTACCCGCTGAAGGTTTGCCCGAATGTGGTTTGCCCTAAAGGCAACGAAATCTTAGAAATTTTATAACGATGGAAACGTGATTGTGGCCGCGTTCTTGCATAACGGTATGTTCAATCGCCACCTCGACCATGATCAGGGAGTTATTAATGAGGCATTTCGCTACCGTAATGAAGCACGCGAGCACCAACGTGGTGCGCAGTGCGTGTCTGGCTGTCGTCCTGGCTGCCAGCGCGACCGCAGCTCACGCGGGAAAAAGCAATGACACCCTGGTTTATGCCTCGGACAACGAAGTCGACAATATCAGCCCGTATCACAACAACATGCGCGAAGGCGTGGTGTTGGCAGCCCTGGGTTGGGACACACTGATCTTCCGTGATGTGGACACCGGTGCCTACAAGCCCGGCCTGGCACTCAGCTGGAAATGGGAAACGCCCACCGCACTGGTGCTGACCTTGCGCCAAGGCGTCACCTTCCACAATGGCGACAAGTTCACCGCCGACGACGTGGTCTACACCTTCAACACGGTCACCGCCCCCGAAGCCAAGATCGCCACCCGCCAGAACACCGACTGGATCAAGAACGCCGAGAAAATCGGCGAATACGAAGTCCGCCTGAATCTGGTATCGGCATTCCCCGCCGCACTCGAATACCTGGCTGGCCCCACCCCGATCTACCCGGGTGCCTACTTCGCCAAGGTCGGCGTCGAGGGCTACAGCAAGGCACCGGTCGGCACCGGCCCGTACAAGATCACCGCGGTGATCCCGGGCCAGGGCGTGAACATGGAAAAGAACGTCAATTACTACAAGGACGCACCCTCGGGTCAGCCGAAGATCGGCAAGATCAACTTCCGCGTCATCCGCGATCCGGAAGCACGCACCGCGCAGTTGATGACCGGTGCGGTTGACTGGATCTGGCGCGTACCCGCCGACCAGGCCGAATCCATGAAGGCCATGTCCAACATCACCGTGCTCAGCGGCGAAACCATGCGTATTGGCTTCCTGAGCATGAACGCCAACGGCACCACCCCGGAAACGCTGCCCTTCAAGGACGTGCGTGTTCGCCAGGCGGTCAATCACGCCATCAACCGCAAGGGCCTGTCCGACAGCCTGGTGCGTGGCGGCAGCCAGCCGGTGTTTGCACCGTGCTTCCGCACCCAGCTGGGCTGCGAAACCGGCAAGGTCGTCAAGTACACCTACGACCCGGCCAAGGCCAAGGCACTGCTGGCCGAAGCGGGCTACCCGAACGGCTTCGACACCGACCTGTGGGCCTACCGCGAGCGTGAATACGCCGAAGCCATGGTGGGCGACCTGCGCAAGGTCGGCATCCGTGCCCGCCTGCACTTCGTCCAGTACCCGGCACTGCGCAACGAGTTGCGCTCTGGCCGCGCGCCGATGAGCTTCCAGGCATGGGGCTCGTTCTCGATCAACGACGCATCGGCCTTCGTCGGCAACTACTTCAAGGGCGGCCCGGACGACACCGCCAAAGACCCGCAAACCATCGGCATGGTGCAGATCGCCGACACCACGGTCGATGTGGCGGAACGCAAGGCCAAGTACGCACAGGCCCTGCAACGCATCTCCGAGCAAGCCTTCTGGGCACCGATGTTCTCGTACTCCACCAACTACGCGTTCACGTCCGACCTGAAGTTCGATGCACAGCCGGACGAGCTGCCGCGCTTCGTGCGAGCCAGCTGGAAGTAATTCTCCCCAGCTTCTTCCGATAGCAAGGGGCGGGACACCCGTCTCGCTCCTTGCGGACTTTTGCGGAACAACACATTCCCATGCTGACTTATATATTCCGCCGGCTGCTGGTCGCGCTGGCCGTGATGATGACGGTTGCCGTCGTCAGCTTCATGTTGCTGCACCTGTCCGGTGACCTCGCCACCGCCATTGCCGGTCCCGAGTCGAGCGCCGCAGACGTCGAGAAAATCCGAATTCAGTACGGACTGGACCGTCCCATGACGACCCAGTTCTTCGAATGGTTCTGGGCCGCGCTGCACCTGGACTTCGGCCGCTCCTTCTACTTCCCCAACACCGTTGTCGAACTCATCGGCGAACGCCTGCCCATCACCTTGAAGCTGGGCGGCATTTCTCTGCTGCTGGCCGTGCTCGTGGCAATCCCGCTGGGCGTGGCCGCCGCGATCTATCGCGATTCCTGGGTGGACCGTGTCGCACTCGGCATCGCCGTGGTCGGCCAGGCCATGCCCAGTTTCTGGTTCGCATTGACGCTGATCCTGATCTTCTCGGTGCAACTGAAATGGCTGCCGGTGGCGGGTAACGTCAGTTGGCAGCACTTTGTGTTGCCGGCGATTGCGCTGGGCTACTACGCCATGCCGTCCCTGATGCGCCTGACCCGTGCCGGCATGCTGGACGTGCTGGGTTCCGATTACATCCGTACCGCCCGCGCCAAGGGCCTGTCGCGCAAACGCGTGGTGTTCAAACACGCGCTGCGCAACGCCATCATCCCCGTGGTGGCGCTGGCTGCTGTGGAACTCGGCTTCATGCTGGGCGGCTCGGTGGTGATCGAATCGGTCTACTCCATGCAAGGCCTGGGGCAACTGGCCTGGGATTCCATCTCGCGCAATGACTACCCCGTGGTGCAGGCGGTGGTCTTGATCATCGCCGTGTTCTACATCGGCCTGACCTTCGTGGCCGACGTGCTCAACGCCGCCCTCGATCCCCGCATGCGCACGCGCTAGGAACCGACACCATGTCATCTCCCCCCATCACATTCGGCAAACAGCCGCTGCCACTGCCGGTCATCCCCGCCTGGCGGCGCTGGACCAAGCGCGTGCTTGGTCACCACGGCCTGACGCTCGGCGCGATCATCTTGCTGGTGATTTCTGTCGCCGCACTGCTGGCCCCGTGGATCGCCCCGCACGACCCCTACGAACAAGACGTCACCCGCCGCATGATCCCGCCGGTCTGGTACGACAAAGGCAGCTGGGAATTCATTCTGGGTACCGACAAACTGGGGCGCGATTACCTCAGCCGCCTGCTGTACGGTGCACGCGTGTCGCTCATCATCGGCATGGCTGTCACGCTGATCTCCGGTGTCATCGGCACCACCATGGGCGTGCTCGCCGGTTACTTCGGTGGCCGGGTCGATGCCGTCGTCAGCTACATCCTGACCGTCCGTCTGGCCATGCCCGTGGTGCTGGTCGCCCTTGCGATGGCATCGCTGGTGGGGGGATCGCTGAACGTGGTGATCCTGCTGCTGGGCCTGTTGTTGTGGGATCGCTTCGCCATCGTCACCCGTTCCGCCACCCAGCAACTGCGCGACGCCGAATTCATCGCCGCCGCCAAATCGCTGGGCGCATCCACGCCCTACATCGTCATCCGCGAACTGCTGCCCAACCTGCTGAGCGCGCTGCTGGTGGTGGCCACGTTGGAAATGGCGCACGCGATTCTGCTGGAATCCACGCTGTCCTTCCTGGGCCTGGGCGTGCAACCGCCCACCCCGTCCTGGGGCCTGATGGTTGCCGAAGGCAAGGCCTACATGTTCTTCCAGTCCTGGGTGATCCTGATCCCCGGCATTGTGTTGGCGACCCTGGTGCTTGGCATCAACCTGCTGGGCGACGGGCTGCGCGACCTGACCGCGCCCGACGGCCGCAATTAAGGAACGCGCCATGAGTCTCTTGCTCGACATCAAAAACCTGAAGGTCGACCTGCCTACTGAGCGCGGCGTCCTGCAGGCCGTGCGTGGCATCGACATCCAGGTCAAACGCGGCGAAATGCTGTGTCTGGTGGGCGAATCCGGTTGCGGAAAATCCATGACCTCGCTGGCCTTGATGGGCCTGCTGCCCAGCAAGGCCAAACGCAGCGCCGACCACATGCGGTTCGACGGCATCGACCTGCAATCGCTGGACGAGCGCGGCATGGCGAACCTGCGCGGTTCCCGCATGTCGATGATCTTCCAGGAGCCGATGACCTCGCTGAACCCGTCCTATACATTGGGCGATCAGCTGTGCGAAGCCTTGCACGCGCACAAGAAAGTCACCGCTGCGCAAGCCCGCGACCGCGCGGTCTATCTATTGGAGCGTGCCGGTGTTCCCATGGCTGCTGATCGCATGCGCCAGTACCCGCACCAGTTGTCGGGTGGCCTGCGCCAACGCGTGATGATCGCGATGGCGCTGATGTGCGAACCCGACCTGATCATCGCCGACGAACCCACCACCGCATTGGACGTCACCATCCAGGCGCAAATCCTTCGCCTGATCCGCGAACTGCAAAAGGAATTCGGCACGGCCGTGGTCTTCATCACGCACGACCTGGGTGTGGTCGCCCGCATCGCCGACAACGTCTCCGTCATGTACGCGGGGCAGGTCGTGGAAAACGCCCCGGTGCGCGAAATCTTCACGCATCCTTCTCACCACTACACCCGCGGCCTGCTGAACTGCATCCCGGTTCGCGGCAAGACGGAACCAGGCAGCCGCCTGCAATCCATCCCCGGCGTGGTGCCCAGCCTGATCGGCAAGATCGAAGGCTGTACCTTCGCCAACCGCTGCGCCCACGTGCGCGACGCCTGCATCGCCCCGCCCAACGTACAGGTCGATCCCACCCACACGGCGCTCTGCGTCGATGCCGTGCCGCTCGCATCCCTGGAGACCGCATGAACACGCACGCCTCCACCGCATCGAGCACCGACGATATCGCGCTTGAACTGTGCGACCTGAGCCGTACCTACCGACTGAAACGCGGCCTGTTCCGCGCGCCTGGCATGATCAAAGCGGTCGATGGCGTCTCGCTGCGCATTCGTCGTGGCGAAACGCTGGGCCTGGTCGGTGAATCGGGCTGCGGCAAAAGCACGCTGGCCAAAATGCTGCTGGGTCTGCTGGAACCGAGTTCCGGCAACGTGCTGATCCACGGCAAGGAAATCAACCCAAGCAAGCGCCTGGCCCTGGCCCGCAGCATTCAGCCGATCTTCCAAGACCCATATTCATCCCTGAACCCGCGCCGTACCGTGGGCGACATCGTGGGCGTGCCGCTGCAACTGCACAAGGTCGGCAACGACGCGGAACGCAAAAAGAAAGTGCGCGACATTCTCGACATCGTCGGCATGCCGGAACGCACGCACACGCAGTACCCGAATCAGTTGTCCGGCGGTCAACGACAGCGCGTGGCCATTGCCCGCGCCCTGGTCCTTCGCCCCGACATCCTGATCTGCGACGAACCCACTTCCGCGCTCGACGTGTCAGTGCAGGCCCAGATACTGAACCTGCTGTTGGACTTGAAGGCCGAATTCGGCCTCACTTACCTGTTCATCAGCCATGATCTGGGTGTGGTCGAACACCTGGTCGACCGGGTCGCCGTCATGCACCGTGGCAAGATCGTGGAACAGGGCACGCGCGAACAGATCTTCGCCCGCCCGGAACACCCCTACACCCGCATGTTGCTGGCCTCGGTGCTGACGCCCGAACCAGGACTCGGCATTCCCGAACTCAGCACCGAGACACTGTGATCTCGCTGCTCTTTGCCCTTCACCCACCCAGAGGAAAAGTTTCATGAGCCGCCAAGAAGCCATCGATGCCACGCTGGCCAGCTTCGATGATGGACGCTTCCAGCAAACGCTGGCGCGCCGCGTTGCCTATCGCACCGAAAGCCAGGACGCCAACAGCGGCCCGATCCTGCTTGCCTACCTGAACGAAGAAATCGCCCCGCAACTGGCCGCGCTGGGTTTCACCAGCCGCGTGGTCGACAACCCCATCGCCGGCAAAGAGCCCTTCCTGCTGGCCGAGCGCATCGAAGAAGGCGCGGCATTCACCGTACTGACCTACGGTCACGGCGACGTGGTGCGCGGCTACGACGCGCAATGGCGCGACGGCCTGAAGCCCTGGGAAATCGTGGTCGAAGGCAACCGCTGGTACGGCCGTGGCACTGCCGACAACAAGGGTCAGCACACCATCAACCTGTCGGCACTCGAACAAGTGCTGGCCGCTCGCAATGGCAAGCTGGGCTACAACGTCAAGATCATCCTGGAAATGGGTGAAGAAGACGGCTCGCCCGGCCTGAACGAAGTCTGCAAGCAGTACGCAGCCGAACTGAAGTCCGATGTGTTCCTGGCATCCGATGGCCCGCGCGTGTCGTCCTCGCGCCCCACCATGTTCCTGGGTTCGCGCGGCGTCTTCAATTTCAACCTGCACGTGGAACTGCGCGACGGTGGTCACCACTCGGGCAACTGGGGCGGCCTGTTGGCCAATCCGGCCATCCGCCTGTCGCACGCCATCGCCAGCATGATCGACGCCCACGGCAAGATCCTGGTCGACGGCCTGCGTCCGCCGGAAATTCCCGCCAGCGTGCGCGCCGCCTTGGCCGACATCGAAATCGGCGGCGACCCGGGTGATCCGGAAATCGACCCGACCTGGGGCGAACCGGGCCTGAGCGCATCGGAACAAGTCATCGGCTGGAACAGCATGGAAGTGCTGGCCTTCACCAGCGGCAACCCCGCCATGCCCGTCCACGCCGTCCCGCCCACCGCACGTGCCCACTGCCACATGCGTTATGTGGTTGGCAGTGATCGCGAGAATTTCCTGGCCCACATCCGCAAGCACCTGGATGACCACGGCTTCCAGGATGTCGAACTGCGCAGCAACGAAGTCCGCATGGCCGCCACCCGTCTGGACCCGGACGACGCCTGGGTACGCTGGGCACTGGCTTCGATCGAGAAGACCAGCGGCAAGCGCCCGGCACTGCTGCCCAACCTGGGCGGCTCGCTGCCGAACGAAGTGTTCTCGGAAACCTTGGGCCTGCCCACGCTGTGGGTACCGCACTCCTACCCGGCATGTTCGCAACATGCACCGGATGAACACATCTTGGGCGACCTGACCCGTGAAGCGCTGGGCATCATGGCCGGCATGTTCTGGGACCTGGCGGAACAAGGCCCGTCGGTGATGAAGGAACGCAAGTAAGACAAGGCTGGCTGGCGCTGTAGATGTGTCAGCCAGTTCACCTTGTCCACAGGGCAGAGATGCCTGCTTGTGCACAGGGAGCGGATTTCCCGGATGGCCCTCTATATATAGAGGGCCATCGTCGTTTTGGGCGACCGCTTCTTAACGGCGTCGTGGCGGGGCGGTTCCGCGCTGGCTTCGATCTGCGACTTCGCAGGGGATAGGCGTTGGCGCTGTATGTGTTGGCGGCGGACGTAGCCGTGACTGGTGGGACGCCGACGTTACTCGCCGTTAGCGCAGAAGGGCAGAAGGGCAGAAGGGCAGAAGGGCAGAAGGGCAGAAGGGCAGAAGGGCAGAAGGGCAGAAGGGCAGAAGGGCAGAAGGGGCGGCCCTTTGCGGAGCCTCTATATATAGAGAGAGGGGAGCGTACACGGTGCGGCGACTGTCTGCGACGCAGTGCACCCTCTATATATTAGAGCATTGGACTTGGCCTACAGGTATCCAGGCAGCAACTACTTCCCGAGTGGCTCTCTATGTAGAGGGGTTGTTTGGTGTGGGATGGAACGATGTAGAGCAGGCGTGGCGACTGAGCTCTTCCATAGATCTTGTGGCGCTGGCACTTCGTCAGCGTAAATAAGGGATATCTCTGTAAAGCGTTTGACACATCCGAAATACGTGTGCATAATTCGCCTCCCTGTTGAACACGACGCGCAAGCGGCGGGGTCAGCAAGGCAGAAACAGCGAGTTGGGATGAGGCGAAAGCCGCAGTTCTGATGAGCAAGCGGCGTGAAGTTTTTTTAGTTCGAAAGTTTGAGCAAAGAAAATTTCACGTAGGCGAAACAAGCCTGGATTTATCGTGCTATAGTTTCTGGCTCGGCGCTACAAAAACAGCGGTGAGCAAATAGCGAAGCGGTTCGGAATAAGATTCTGAATTGGCCAAGCGACACCCGATCTACTGGAAGTTCAGTTGATCAGCTGAAAAGACATTTCAGCTTGTGGTGTGAAGTTTTCGTGTTATAGTTTTGGGCTTGGCGGTGCAAAAACAAGTCGGCGGTTAGCAAGCAAGGTTGGCGAAAGTTGATCTAGTTGGCGAAACAAGTTGATGAGTTAGAAAGTTTGCAACGATGAGTTGAAAGCAGTAACGAAAACAGTGTAGAATGCACGACTCGCTGATCGCGACGCAGTAAATAGCGAAACGGTTAGTAAGTAAGAATTAGCAATAAACGGCAGCGATGCCGGGTGCGATTAAGTCGATGACTTGATTGGCCGAACGCTCTTTAACAACTAAACAGCCGATAAGTGTGGGCGCTTGAATGACGGCGCTGCCGGCAGATCGATCTTCGGATTGGTTTGCTGGCTAGCGAACAGAAATTAAGTGCTCACTTGAGAAATAAAGAGTAAGACCAGAGACGCAAGTCTCGATCCCAATCTTCATTTCCTTTGAGCAAGCGACCTACTGGGAAGCTGTCGTGATCTTCGGGTTGCTGCAGTCCCCTTAAGTAGGAAAAAACTAGAGATTAAACTGAAGAGTTTGATCCTGGCTCAGATTGAACGCTAGCGGAATGCCTTACACATGCAAGTCGAACGGCAGCACGGACTTCGGTCTGGTGGCGAGTGGCGAACGGGTGAGTAATGTATCGGAACGTACCCAGTAGCGGGGGATAACTACTCGAAAGAGTAGCTAATACCGCATACGCCCTGAGGGGGAAAGCGGGGGATCTTCGGACCTCGCACTATTGGAGCGGCTGATATCGGATTAGCTAGTTGGTGAGGTAAAGGCTCACCAAGGCGACGATCCGTAGCTGGTTTGAGAGGACGACCAGCCACACTGGAACTGAGACACGGTCCAGACTCCTACGGGAGGCAGCAGTGGGGAATTTTGGACAATGGGGGAAACCCTGATCCAGCCATTCCGCGTGTGTGAAGAAGGCCTTCGGGTTGTAAAGCACTTTTGGCGGGAAAGAAACGGCGTCGATTAATACTCGGCGTAACTGACGGTACCCGCAGAATAAGCACCGGCTAACTACGTGCCAGCAGCCGCGGTAATACGTAGGGTGCAAGCGTTAATCGGAATTACTGGGCGTAAAGCGTGCGCAGGCGGTTCGGAAAGAAAGATGTGAAATCCCAGGGCTCAACCTTGGAACTGCATTTTTAACTACCGGACTAGAGTATGTCAGAGGGGGGTGGAATTCCACGTGTAGCAGTGAAATGCGTAGATATGTGGAGGAACACCGATGGCGAAGGCAACCCCCTGGGATAATACTGACGCTCATGCACGAAAGCGTGGGGAGCAAACAGGATTAGATACCCTGGTAGTCCACGCCCTAAACGATGTCAACTAGCTGTCGGGACCTTCGGGTTTTGGTAGCGCAGCTAACGCGTGAAGTTGACCGCCTGGGGAGTACGGTCGCAAGATTAAAACTCAAAGGAATTGACGGGGACCCGCACAAGCGGTGGATGATGTGGATTAATTCGATGCAACGCGAAAAACCTTACCTACGCTTGACATGTCTAGAATCCCGAAGAGATTTGGGAGTGCTCGAAAGAGAACTGGAACACAGGTGCTGCATGGCCGTCGTCAGCTCGTGTCGTGAGATGTTGGGTTAAGTCCCGCAACGAGCGCAACCCTTGTCATTAGTTGCTACGAAAGGGCACTCTAATGAGACTGCCGGTGACAAACCGGAGGAAGGTGGGGATGACGTCAGGTCCTCATGGCCCTTATGCGTAGGGCTTCACACGTCATACAATGGTCGGGACAGAGGGCTGCCAACCCGCGAGGGGGAGCCAATCCCAGAAACCCGATCGTAGTCCGGATTGTAGTCTGCAACTCGACTGCATGAAGTCGGAATCGCTAGTAATCGCGGATCAGCATGTCGCGGTGAATACGTTCCCGGGTCTTGTACACACCGCCCGTCACACCATGGGAGTGGGTTCTACCAGAAGTAGGTAGCCTAACCGTAAGGAGGGCGCTTACCACGGTAGGATTCATGACTGGGGTGAAGTCGTAACAAGGTAGCCGTATCGGAAGGTGCGGCTGGATCACCTCCTTTCAGAGCGAAATGCGCCTGAAGCAAGCGTCCACGCTTATCGGCTGTTGCAGTAAATCAAGTTGAAGTCTGAGGGTCTGTAGCTCAGTTGGTTAGAGCACCGTCTTGATAAGGCGGGGGTCGTTGGTTCGAATCCAACCAGACCCACCAGTTCTTTAGACGAAATTTGATTGAAATACTGCGCGGCAATTACGCAAGACCCTGGGGGGTTTAGCTCAGCTGGGAGAGCACCTGCTTTGCAAGCAGGGGGTCGTCGGTTCGATCCCGTCAACCTCCACCAGTCTTACTGATCTTCACGATCGCAGCATCATCGGATGTGTGATCGAAGTCTTGTGTACTTATCTGCATAGAGTTCAGGCTTGAACGATGACGGCAAATTATTTGCTGACTGCGTTGAAGGCTGAATTTTGTTCAGCGGCTGTTATGTTCTTTAACAATTTGGAAGAAGCACAACAATAAAGTGTGTTTCGTGAATCTCGAACCTCTAGGTTAACTCCTTGAGTGTGACAGATCTTGCGAACATAACGGGTTGTGATTGCATATATAAATCCGGCTGCGGTCGCGATGTCTAACCTACATCGTGACCACGCAAGCGGCCGGAGCACAAACGCTGTAAGACCAAGGTTCTATAACCCCTGGCGCTGGAAGTCAGCCAGCCGCTACGGTTATAGGATCAAGCGACTAAGTGCACGTGGTGGATGCCTTGGCGATTACAGGCGATGAAGGACGTTGTAGCCTGCGATAAGCTGCGGGGAGCTGGCAAACAAGCTTTGATCCGCAGATTTCCGAATGGGGAAACCCACTCCGCAAGGAGTATCTCTAGCTGAATACATAGGCTATTGAAGCGAACCGGGTGAACTGAAACATCTCAGTAGCTCGAGGAAAAGAAATCAACCGAGATTCCGAAAGTAGTGGCGAGCGAAATCGGATGAGCCTGTACGTTTTAGCGTTAGTCATAGTCGAACAGTCTGGAAAGTCTGGCCATAGCAGGTGATAGCCCTGTAGACGAAATGTCTTTCGTGGAACTAAGCGTACGACAAGTAGGGCGGGACACGTGAAATCCTGTCTGAATATGGGGGGACCATCCTCCAAGGCTAAATACTCGTAATCGACCGATAGTGAACCAGTACCGTGAGGGAAAGGCGAAAAGAACCCCGGAAGGGGAGTGAAATAGATCCTGAAACCGCGTGCATACAAACAGTAGGAGCCTCCTTGTGGGGTGACTGCGTACCTTTTGTATAATGGGTCAGCGACTTACATTCAGTGGCAAGCTTAACCGATTAGGGAAGGCGTAGCGAAAGCGAGTCCGAATAGGGCGTCCAGTCGCTGGGTGTAGACCCGAAACCAGATGATCTATCCATGGCCAGGTTGAAGGCACGGTAACACGTGCTGGAGGACCGAACCCACTAATGTTGAAAAATTAGGGGATGAGCTGTGGATAGGGGTGAAAGGCTAAACAAATCTGGAAATAGCTGGTTCTCCCCGAAAACTATTTAGGTAGTGCCTCAAGTATTACTCCAGGGGGTAGAGCACTGTTATGGCTAGGGGGTCATGGCGACTTACCAAACCATTGCAAACTCCGAATACCTGGAAGTACAGCTTGGGAGACAGAGCACCGGGTGCTAACGTCCGGACTCAAGAGGGAAACAACCCAGACCGCCAGCTAAGGTCCCCAAATATAGCTAAGTGGGAAACGAAGTGGGAAGGCATAGACAGTCAGGAAGTTGGCTTAGAAGCAGCCATCCTTTAAAGAAAGCGTAATAGCTCACTGATCGAGTCGTCCTGCGCGGAAGATGTAACGGGGCTAAGCTATATACCGAAGCTGCGGATGCGTGGATCATATCCATGCGTGGTAGGGGAGCGTTCTGTAAGCCTGCGAAGGTGACTTGTAAAGGTTGCTGGAGGTATCAGAAGTGCGAATGCTGACATGAGTAGCGATAAAGAGGGTGAAAAGCCCTCTCGCCGTAAGTCCAAGGTTTCCTACGCAACGTTCATCGGCGTAGGGTGAGTCGGCCCCTAAGGCGAGGCAGAGATGCGTAGCTGATGGGAAGCAGGTTAATATTCCTGCACCATTGTTTAATGCGATGGGGGGACGGATCGCGGAACGTCATCGGGGTGTTGGAAGTCCCCGTTGCTGCATCGAAGATGGTACTTAGGCAAATCCGGGTACGTAAATCAAGGGTGTGGCACGAGCAGCTTTTAAGCAGCGAAGTGATCGGAAGTGGTTCCAAGAAAAGCCTCTAAGCTTCAGTTAAACAAGACCGTACCGCAATCCGACACAGGTGGACGGGATGAATATTCTAAGGCGCTTGAGAGAACTCGGGATAAGGAACTCGGCAAATTGATACCGTAACTTCGGGAGAAGGTATGCCCTGGTAGCGTGAAGCACTTGCGTGCCTAGCGTGAAAGGGTCGCAGAGAATCGGTGGCTGCGACTGTTTAATAAAAACACAGCACTCTGCAAACACGAAAGTGGACGTATAGGGTGTGACGCCTGCCCGGTGCCGGAAGGTTAAGTGATGGGGTGCAAGCTCTTGATCGAAGCCCCGGTAAACGGCGGCCGTAACTATAACGGTCCTAAGGTAGCGAAATTCCTTGTCGGGTAAGTTCCGACCTGCACGAATGGCGTAACGATGGCCACACTGTCTCATCCCGAGACTCAGCGAAGTTGAAGTGTTTGTGATGATGCAATCTACCCGCGGCTAGACGGAAAGACCCCATGAACCTTTACTGTAGCTTTGCATTGGACTGTGAATCGGTCTGTGTAGGATAGGTGGGAGGCGCTGAAGCGATGTCGCTAGATGTCGTGGAGCCAACCTTGAAATACCACCCTGATTTATTTGCGGTTCTAACCTTGGTCCGTTATCCGGATCGGGGACAGTGCATGGTGGGCAGTTTGACTGGGGCGGTCTCCTCCTAAAGGGTAACGGAGGAGTTCGAAGGTACGCTAGGTACGGTCGGAAATCGTGCTGATAGTGCAATGGCATAAGCGTGCTTAACTGTGAGACTGACAAGTCGAACAGGTGCGAAAGCAGGACATAGTGATCCGGTGGTTCTGAATGGAAGGGCCATCGCTCAACGGATAAAAGGTACTCTGGGGATAACAGGCTGATACCGCCCAAGAGTTCATATCGACGGCGGTGTTTGGCACCTCGATGTCGGCTCATCTCATCCTGGGGCTGTAGCCGGTCCCAAGGGTATGGCTGTTCGCCATTTAAAGAGGTACGTGAGCTGGGTTTAAAACGTCGTGAGACAGTTTGGTCCCTATCTGCCGTGGGCGCTGGAAATTTGACGGAGCCTGTTCCTAGTACGAGAGGACCGGAATGGACGTACCTCTGGTGTACCGGTTGTCATGCCAATGGCATTGCCGGGTAGCTATGTACGGAAGAGATAACCGCTGAAGGCATCTAAGCGGGAAACTCGTCTGAAGATAAGATTTCCCAGAGACTTGATCTCTCTGAAGGGTCGTTCGAGACCAGGACGTTGATAGGCTGGGTGTGGAAGCGCAGTAATGCGTTAAGCTAACCAGTACTAATTGCCCGTGAGGCTTGATCCTATAACCCTGGCGGTTGTAGCGTTCGTGTCTTTATATGGTCACAACCCGAACACCTGCAAGACGCTCTGTATATAACGATATACACAGCCTCGAAACACACGTATAATTATGCTTCTCTCCAAATTGGGCAGGTTGCTCATAGTTGTCGGCTAATCGAAAGATCAAGCCGACACGAACAACCCGCCAACCAGTTATGCCTGACGACCATAGCAAGGTGGAACCACTCCTTCCCATCCCGAACAGGACAGTGAAACGCCTTTGCGCCGATGATAGTGGACGGACGTCTGTGAAAGTAGGTCATTGTCAGGCTAGTTATACGCAAAACCCCATCTGTGAAAACAGGTGGGGTTTTGTCATTGTGCGACGGGAAAATAGATTACATGCAGAGCAACGCGGCACAGAAAACTGCGCCTCATCCTCCACCCTTTGCAGATCACGAATACCCCGGGGGATTGAATGTTTCATGCATAAGGCCCCTCATCGAAGGGGCTTTTTAACGCCTGCACGGGATGAAAACCACCCTGAATACTCAAAAATAGGGGGGTGTGAAAGTCGAGTTTCTTGCAGCCAAAGCATGAGTGTTGGCATAAATCGAGTTTTTCAAACGCTTCGTTTCAACGGCCCGAAGCAGGAAAGGCGACATTCGAAGATCGGATTTGGTCAAGCTGTGTTCGCATAAGCCGACTGCTAATCGGCCATCTGTTTGTCATCTCGGGTTGCCTGCTTCACCACCGTGTCTATAAAACGCGCCAAAATCGGCGAACGGTCCGTTATTCTGCTCGCTAGGTATAGCGGTGCAAGCAATCCAGGGCACCCGCTCAGCGTTCTATAAACCACACCATCACCACGCAACCTGGCCATCGAAGCCGGTACGATTGAAATTCCCAAACCTGCCGCGACCAAGCTCATCGTTGCAGTCATGCGTGGTGCTTCTTGCGCTACGGTTGGACTGAAACCAGCTGCTTTGCAGGCAGCCAGCAGTGCATCGTACAAACCGGGGCCGGCAGGCCGTCGGTACAGCACAAAAGCTTCGCTGGCCAACGAAGACAATGGCACTGGTGAACCTGATGCTTGCGCCATCGGGTGATCGGTTGCAAGCGCTACCACCATCGGTTCGCGCAGAATGGTGTCGACGCGCAGGCCCGGCGTATTGATCAGATTGGTCAGGTTGGTCGTGTGTGCCAGCTGTGAACGCACAAACGCTGCATCCAGGCGTTCGTGCATCAACGCGTCCACCAGTTCTGCGGTGCCTGCCTCGTCCAACACAACCGATACGCCTGGCACGCTTTGGCGGAATGTGCGGATCACGCTGGGTACGAAAGGATTGAGTGCCGACGAACTGGTGAATCCCAATGCCAGTTTTCCTTGTTCGCCACGTGCGGCTCGGCTGACGACATCGTTGATGCCTGCCGCGCGCTGCAATACGGCACGCGCTTCAGCCAATAAAGCGGTGCCTGCGGCAGTGGGACGAACGCCTTTTGGGAAGCGTTCCATCAGTGGCACGCCCAGATCACGTTCTAGTCCATGCAATAAGCGCGTAAGTGGCGGCTGCTGCATGCCCAGCCGCGCGGCGGCTCGTGTGATGTGGCCTTCTTCTGCGATGACCACAAAAGCGCGCAGTTGCCGAAGCTCGATCACGGAATACCTGCAAGGTATGGGAAAGTGCTTATTTTGGCATTTGAAGTCATGCTGTGACAGGCTTACGCTTGTGGCTTGGGAGTTCTTCTTCTGAACTTTTCACCAACCACCTTCTTCAAGGAAGACGCTGTGACCTGGTCTGCCAAGCAATATTCGGCCTTTGAGAACGAACGTACTCGTCCCGTACGGGATCTGGTGGCGGCGCTACCTTCGCAAGATGTGCGTGTTGCCGTCGATCTGGGTTGTGGTCCGGGGAATTCCACCGAGGTATTGGCGGCCCGCTTTCCTGATGCGACGGTCACCGGGCTGGACAGCTCGGAAGATATGGTCGCGGCGGCGCGCAAGCGCTTGCCTGCGCTGAACTTTGACGTGGCCGACATCGGCACCTGGGCACCGTCGCAGCAATACGATGTGATTCTGGCGAACGCGTCGCTGCAGTGGCTGCCTGACCATGCAACGCTGTATCCGCAGTTGCTTGGCAAGTTGGCCAAGGGCGGCCATCTGGCGATTCAGACACCGGACAATCTTGAAGAGCCTGCGCACCGCTTAGCGCGCGAGACCGCGGCAAATGGGCCGTGGGCCGGCAAGATCGGCGGCATCAAGCACCCACCTCGCCACAGTGCGAGCTTCTACTATGAATTGCTGCGCGAACACGGCAGCCATGTGGACGTGTGGCGAACCACGTATATGCACCCGCTGGCAGGGGCTGCTGCCGTGGTGGAGTGGTTCAAGGGATCGGCGCTGTTGCCTTATCTGGCGCAGCTGGATGCCGATGAGAGCAAGGCTTTCCTGGCCAGCTATCAGGCGGCAATTGCCGATGCCTACCCGGCGCTGAAAGACGGCACCGTGTTGTTGCCGTTCCCCCGGCTCTTCATCGTCGCACGTCGCTGAGGGCTAGATTTACAGGCACCCGCTTTCCTGCAGCAAACAGTGGCACGGCGTTACAGCGGTCCCTGATTTGTCTTCGTCGTGCGGTCCTGAAGATCAAGCGGGTAAGCGACTGTCTCGCTGCGTTAAGCAATAGCACCGCGTGGCCTTTGGTCTTCATCGTATGCGTCGTTGAGGACCAAACCAGGGTGCGTCGTCCGCTTGGATGGGCAGCCACGACGCAATCGCTGCGCGCGAATAAGTGGTGGAAAAGCGCACGCTCCGCTCGGCGTAGCGCCTGACCCATCAGCACTTAACACATTGGCACTTACCGCACTGGCACTTAGTTCGCCAGCGCCCAACCCATCAACGCTGAAACTCACCCTTGTCGATTGCCGGCGTCATGTCGTCCAGCCACAGTACGCGGTCGGAATAGGACTGCAGGTCGGTCGACAGCGTGGTGGTCGCGCCGTTGAGCCAGAACTGTTTGTGCAGGTCAGACTTGATGTACGAGATGGCATCTTCGAAGTCGCCATCACCGGCTGACAGGATCAGCCGGTCGTACACGTTCTGTACGGCCAGCTTGATGATCAGCGTGGCAATGCCCACGTCTACGCCTTTTTGCACCGGCCGGTCGAACTGGTGGCTACAGGCGGGGCACTTGTTGTGCAGGTCTTTCAACTTGTACAACTGCACTCGCATCTTCGGCCCCTTGGGGGCGGCCGATTTGATCCACGAATGGAACGAGTTCTGCGCGTCGTTGAGCGGCTCGGAGATCGAGTTGAGGTAATAGGCCTCGTGGATCGGCTCGCCGTTGGCGCGTTCGAGTTCGTTCTTGAGTTTCAGGTAGTCGATGCCGCCGGGGCGGCTCTTGCCGTAGTTGAATAGGTAGGCGGCGTCGGCAATCCAGACTGTTTTCATGGGTACTTCCTGTTGTTCATCCCGCGTCCGGTGCGGACGTGGTTTTGCGCGGGCGACGGCTGCGTGCCGGGGTCTTGCGTGCTGCGGGTTTGGCGTCGGTGGCCGCCTCACTGCTGGTTTCTTTGTCCGCTGACTTTTCCTGGTCAGCAGATTTCTTGCTCGGGGCTGCAACCGGCGCGTCGACGGCGGCGGGCTTGTCGACGGCAGTGGCGGCACTGATGTTCTCTGCGCCTGCTTCAGCCGGGTCTGCTGCGCGCCGACGGCGGGGCGCGCGCGTGACGGTGGCTGCTTTCTTGGTGGTGGGTGCCTGTGCCGATTCAGGCAACAAGAAGGCGTTGCCGATGAAGGGTTTGGCAGCCGGAGGCGTGGCAACGGGTGCCGCTGCTGCGTTCGTCGCAGATGCGGCAGGTGCTTCGTTGGCGTTTGATGCAGGTGCTATTGCTGCCTTGTCGACCGGGGCTGCGTCGGTGCTGTTGGCAGTGCTGCTGTTTGCGCCGCGCCCACGATTGCGACCGGTTTCACGCGTGCGGCCGCGCGCAGGGCCACGAGATTCGCGGGTCGAGTTACGCGTAGCGCCCGACGCTGAATCTGCGCTTGAATCTTGCGTCGAGGTTTGCGTAGATACTTGTGCCAATGCTTGTGCCGCGCCATCCTGCGGTTCACGCACCGCGGCAGCCGATTCGGTCTTGGTATCGCGCAGTGCGCGCGGCGCATCTTCAAACGGATTTGCCTGCGGGCCTGTTGCTGACGATGCCGGCAGCTCATTCCATGCCGGCAGGGGGGATTCGTCTTGCGCGACGGGCCAGGCTTGATCGCCACTCTGACGGGCGTCGGCATTGTCTCGGTTGCGACGTCCGCCTCGGTTGCGGGCACCGCGTCCGGTCTTTTCGCCGGATCGTTTGTCTTCTCGTCGTCCGACCTGACGTTCTGCTGCGGATGCCGGTGCCGATGTTGAGGCATCGGTCACGTCGTCTGCTGCATCGTCATCTGAGTCGTTCTGGACGCTCATCCAGTTATCGACACCGCTGTTTTGCGAAAACGGTTGCTCAACGTCGGTCGGTGCGTGGTCATCACGCTGGTCTTGCGCAAACCCGCTGCGGTTTTCCGCGCCTGCCAGCGGCAGTGTTGCCTGCTCGCCCTGCACGGCGTCTGCCTGGTTGGCGGCATTGTCACGCAGGCGCGAGTTTCCATTGCGGCCACCGCGTTTGCGGGGTTCACGTCGGTTGTTGCTGGATGCGGGAGCATCTGTGTCCGTACCAGCAGTACGTTCCACGCGATCCACACCCGGTTCAACATCAATGGCGCTGCCGGTGCCTCGGTACACGTAGGTGCCTGATTTTTCATCGCGGCCGAATTCCAGCAGGCCGCGCGCTTGCGCTTCTTCCAGCAGGTTGCCGAAGGCGCGGAAGCCGTAATAGCTTTCGTTGAAATCGGGCTTGCGGCGCTTGATGGCTTCCTTCAGCACGGACGCCCACATCTTGCCGCCGTCGCCACGTTCCAGCACCAGCGCATCGAAGGTTTCGACCGCCAGTTCAATGGCCTTGCTGCGACGGCTGGCAATGTCTTCCTTGCGACGCTTTTCTTCTTCTGGCGAACGGTTGTTGGCCGGTTGCGATTCACGTGTGCCGGGATTGCGCTTGGCTGCCCGGCGCTGGTTCTCACGCACCAGGTCGTCGTAGAAGATGAATTCGTCGCAGTTGGCCACCAGCAGGTCGGACGTCGATTGCTTTACGCCGACCCCGATCACCTGCTTGTTGTTCTCACGCAGCTTGGACACTAGTGGCGAAAAGTCCGAATCACCGCTGATGATCACAAAGGTGTTCACGTGCGACTTGGTATAGCAAAGGTCGAGCGCATCCACGACCAGGCGGATGTCGGCCGAATTCTTGCCTGACTGACGCACGTGCGGAATTTCGATCAGCTCGAAATTGGCTTCGTGCATGGGCTTCTTGAAGCCCTTGTAGCGATCCCAGTCGCAGTAGGATTTTTTGATCACGATGCTGCCTTTCAGCAACAGGCGTTCCAGGATCGGCTTGATGTCGAACTGTTCGTAATTGGCGTCGCGCACACCGAGTGCAACGTTTTCGAAGTCGCAGAACACCGCCATGCTGACGTTGTCTTGGGATGAAGCCATATATCTATCCAAATGTAGAAAGCCAGCAGGCGCGCGCCGAATCTTCGGCGACAGCGGGCCTGCTAACGGTAGGTCTGTGCTGCCTGGGACCACTTCAGGCGTTGCGTGGTCCCTTCTATCCTGGACTTCAAGACCAGGTCGTAATAACCGTCGGTGGCGCGGTTGGATTGCACCACCAGAATTTTGGCGTCTTCATAGATGTCATGGTTGCGGGTCTGGTCCGGGTTCCAGTCGCCCGCAATGTCCTGGAACGCAGACATGGGTTCCGCCATCACCACCTTGAGCTTGTCGCCTTGAATGGCGAACAGGTAAAGCGCTTCGAACGACGCGCCGCCGCCTGCATAGCCTTCCGACCAGCTTGCACGCAGGCCGAAGGCATAGGTGTCTGCGCGGATCAGGTACGGAGCCAGATCAAAGCGCTGCCAGCGTTCAGGGGCGATCAAGCCCTTGGGGTCGTCTTCCGCGGCGACAGGAGAGGCGGGCAGGTCGCTGTTCAACCAACTGGTTTTGCGGTCTACCGGTCCGCTGGCCGCAATCAGGCGTGGCGGGCTGCCCTGCACCAGTTCTACCACACCGACATAAACCGCCGGTTGGGCACTGTCACGACCTTGGCGCGCACATTCCGGTTCGCGGGGGGCGGGCTCGTTTTCCGCTCGCGTGCAGACAATCACCACGTAGCTGTCCTTGCGACGCGGCCAGGGTTTGGCACCCACCAGCGATACCCGATGAAATTCCTGTTGGGGTACCAGCAAGTCCAGCAGCTCATTGCGATTCAGCCCGACAGGCAGCTTCACGCCCAGGCCGTCAGGCGCAGGTTTGCCCAGCATCTGCTCGTCCCAGGTGGCGCGGCCTTCAGGGGTCTTGATCAGTCCGGGCACCTTGTCCAGCGACTTGGCAGTGTCTTGGGCCAACACGGGCGCAGCCGGCATTAATGCCAGCAGGCACAGCAAAGCCAGGGTGTTTGGCAGTCGCAGAACGGAAGAAGACATTGGGGGCGCGCAGATCGTGGGTGGGGCAATGCAGGTGGGCTGATACGGGCGAAGCAGGTACGACTGAGGCTGACGATGACGGATCGATGTGGGTCGATGAAAAGGGGCTGCACAGGCAGCTCTACACCCTTCGGCTACCGGTTTGGCTCGAGAACTGCAGTTCAAACGGTGCAGTTCAAGCCAGTCGGTCGATGCGTATCTATCCAGCTACGTTGCGCTGCAGTTCGGCCTTTACGCCGGGTCTACACACGAGCTTACCGCGATGGCGGAAAAATAAAGGTATCGCTGCGTGTCAGACCGCCCTGGCCTTGTCGTGTCCGTGGGACAACGGATACGCCAAGGGGCATCAGGAATACGGCTGGAAAATTTACTGGCTACACCGCAGCAGGGAAGCCGCCATTCAATCGACAATGAACAGCGTTGCACCGATCTCGGTAGAGGACCGATGCGGCTCGGCGCCATCGGCTACCTGGTAGCTCATGCCCGGGGTCAGTACAAAGCGGCGACCGTCTTCCAGTTCGGTGTCGAGCTGGCCAGCCACACAGAACAAAATGTGGCCCTTGCTGCACCAGTGGTCCGCCAGATAGCCGGGGCTGTAATCCACCATCCGTACCCGGATATCCCCGAATTGGCGAGTGCGCCAGTGCGCCACGCCGGTTTCGCCCGCGTGCGGTACCCGCTCAAGCTGGGCCCAGTCGGTGGTGCCAAAGGGAATATCGGTCAAACGCATGGTGGCTCCTGAGAAAGGGGAGGAGCATACCTCGGGCCAATGCCTCGGCGAAGACCTGGTGAAGCGACGCAAGGTGGCGCTGCACCAGGGAATCGGTATTGCAAGGCAAGACCGCGACAACGAGAGCGCTGAAACGAGGCCAAGGAACCCGCATCACGCGCTGAAGCGGCTTGAGCGACGCAAGGTGGCGCTTCAAGTGCAAGATCAGGACAGCGTCTGGTCCAACACCCCGACAGCGGCCGGGCGCGTACGCATGGCTTCGTACCAGCGTTCCAGGTGCGGCCAGGTTGAGCGCGGTTGCGGCAGGTTGAACCAGCGATGCGCCTCGCAGGCGATGGGAATGTCGGCCATCGTGAAATGATCGCCAATCATGTATTCGTGCGTGGCCAGATGCGCGTCCAGCATGGCCAGCAGCGGTTCCGTCTCGGCAACCGATTGAGCGATGATTGCCGGATCGCGCTCGGCGGCCGGGGTGCGGATCAGTTGCAGGAAGGCCAGGCGACCGGCCTTGTTCAGCGAGGTCTGCTGCCAGTCCATCCATTTTTCTGCTTCAAAACGCGCGGGCAGGGCTTCCGGGTACAGCGGGGCTTGCAACCCTTGCTTCGGATACCGCGCGCACAGATAACGCACGATCACGTTCGACTCCCACAGCACCACCGCACCATCGTCGTCTTCCAGCATCGGGACCAGACCGTTGGGATTGCGGCGCAGATATTCCGCGTCTTGCGTATGGCCGAAGGTGCCACCCGCGTCGGTACGGGGCAGGTTCAGCCCAAGCTCTTGTGCGGTCCAGACAACCTTGCGTACGTTGATCGACGTAATCCGTCCCCAGAGATGGGTCATGCGTGCCTCCAATGGCGGTGGGAAGAAGCGATGCGTGCTGCGCGTTCCAGGCGTTGTGGGTGTAGAAGGATTTGCCCGGAACGTCTGGACTTTACCGGCCCGGATTGTGGGCTGCCAAGCGTTCTTTCCGGACGTTTTTGTTCTGCCGTGTGGCGCTGAAATGACGCTGGCACACCCGGTATTGCGCGATGTCTGTGTGTGGCAGGTATGTCGGCTTGCTGGTTGTGCGCATCGCGCATAATGGCGGCGCGGATGGCACGACCGTGCTTTCAGGCGTCGGCGCTTTTGCGCGGCGCGGGCATCGAATCAGCAATACGAATCGGCCACACGAATTCAGCGATAAGCATCAAAAAAACAAGCAAGGGAACGCGCATGACCTACGAAGAGTATCTGGACGAAGTCACGACGGTGATCTACGAAAACTACGACGTGACCGAGTCGGGCGCGGTCAAGTTCGTGGTGAAGGCGCAGGCGGCGGGGTTTTTCATTGCGCATGACGACAACGAATCGATGCGCACGCTTGAGCAGGCCGCGATCGACGCAGACACCATCATGGAACAGCGCGCGGCGGCCAAGGCGAACAAGCCGGCCTGAGTGCTCTAAAACCCTGCATCCAGCGCAACCTTGTCCAGCACAGGGATTCTGCTTTTGTCGCCATAGGGGTAGGTGACCACGCCGGTGACCCGGACGGACGTCTTGGGCGGGATGGTCTGATAGTCGTCCGAGATGAAGGTCGTGGTCTCATTGTCGATCAACTGGTCAAGCAGCATCAGGTTGCGCGGTTGAAGATCGAGTATGCGAAAGCGCGGCTTGGCGGCGTCTTTTCCAGCAATCGTGATGTTTGCCTTGGCCACCTGAGGGCTGCTGCAATCCTGCTGGGCGTGGATCTCGATGACCGCCACTTCACCTGGGCGGTACGCGGTCGCCGGGTTGCATATCAAGGGGTAGCCGACGACAGACACGCGTCGGTTCTCCAGACTGCGATCGGTGTTCAGGGCTTTCAACTGTTCAGGGTTGAGGGTCATGCCAGCCTCTGACGGCGGCTCGTTTTGTTGACCGCAGGCACTCAGGGTGCCCACGCTGAACAGCATCACAGCCGCTTTTTTCAGCAGCAGGGTTTTTTTCAACAGCATCAATGACGTCCAGACGGATCGGATCCTGCGTATCGAGGTACGTCAGGGAGTCCGTTTATTCATGGCGAGGCGTAGCCCGCTATCAGTTGCATCGGCGACGAGTCCGACCGCCGCCATACTCGCCGATCTGCCATATTTTCGTCTCATTCACTTGGATGAGTTGTGGCTGAGGAATAGCAAAGAGACGTAATTGCCAAGCGTGATTCAACGGGTGCTCACCGCAGGTCGATATCGATAATTGACCTTTAGTCTAAATCTGGACAAAATATCCAGATGACCACACGAACCGATACGCAGCGCGTGCTGCTTGACCAGCTCCTGCAGGTCGCCGAAGGCCTTGGCGCAACCTTCGCCCCTTTCTGCGAAGTCGCCGTGCACGACTTGCTGGATCCCAAGCACGCCATCCTGGCCATTCACAACAATCTGTCCGGACGTGAGGTTGGCAGCCCCGCCACCGAGCTGGGGCTGATGCGCATTCTTGACCCCGACTATGCGCAGGTGGTGGCCAATTATCCAAACCGGTTTGCCGATGGTCGTCAGGCCAAAAGCACCTCGATCGGCATCAAGGATGAAGACGGGCAATACATTGCCGCGCTGTGCATGAATGTCGATCTCAGCTTGTTCCACAGCCTGCAAAGCGCCATGGGCCAGTTCGTGGCGATGGATGCCAACGCGGTCCCGCGCGAATCGCTTGACCCGGCCGGTGCCGACGCCATCCGCGCGCGCATCGACCAGATCGCCGCGCGGCTGGCTACCACCCCGCGAGCCCTGAAGGCCGAAGATCGCCGGGCACTATTGAAAGAACTCAAGGAGGCAGGCTTGCTGGACGTTCGCAAATCCATGGAAACCGTCGCGGCCCATTTGGGCATTTCGCGTGCATCGGCGTACAGCTATGCCAAGTGATGCACGCTTGTTGATGGTGGACAAGGCGGCCGTCGAAGCCGTCTTGCAGCCCGATCAGGTCATGACCGCCGTGCGTGAAGCCTTTGTGCTGCACAGCAAACGCGAAGGGCGCGTGTTCCCGGTGGTACGTGAAGCGCTGTCCACGGGCGGCATCTTTGGCATCAAGTCTGGCGATGTGGCATCACAAGGCTTGCTTGGCTTCAAGGCGGCGGGGTTCTGGCCGTCCAACCGCCAGGTTGGCGGTGAGCCGCATCAGGCCACCATCATGCTGATCGACCCGGCCACCGGTCGGCCCACCTGCATCATCGACGGCAATGCCATCACCACCGTGCGCACTGGCGCAGCGGGCGCACTGGGCTTGCAGAATCTGGCGCGGCAAGACAGCACACGGGTGTGCGTCTTCGGTTCTGGTGTTCAGGCCAGCATCCAGCTGGAATTCGCGTTGCGCGTGTTGCCCGCGCTGTCGGAAGTCGGCTATGTGACACCGCAGCGTACTCGTGACGATGCGTTCGAAGCGCGCTTCCAGGATCGCTGCAAGCTTGTCTGCGCCACCGACCCGGATGCCGCCGTGGCGGCCAGCGATGTGGTCATCACCGCCACGCCAGGCGGCGGTGCCTTGTTCGATGCACAGGCCGTCAAGCCCGGCACACACCTGAACTGCGTGGGGGCCGATACCCGTGGCAAGCGCGAGTTGCCGCCAGGCTTGCTGGCGCGTGCACGCCTGTTTGTCGATGACCGGGAACAGGCCACGCAGATCGGCGAGACCCAGTGGGCACCGACCACGCATTGCGACGAGCTGGGCGACGTGTTCACCGGGCATATCACGGTGAATCGAAAACCCGACGACATCACGATTTTTGATATGACAGGGCTTGCGCTGCAGGACCTGACCGTCGCGCGCCTCATTCACGAGCGCGCATCCGCAACCGGCCTGGGCGCAAGCATTGCCTGGCCTTGGTAATCCACTTCAAGTCGACGTCATGAACACACGCACTGCTCCTACCTACGACGATGTTGTCGCCGCCGCCCAGCGCATCGAAGGCCATGCGCATCGCACGCCCGTACTGACCTCCCGCACCGTGAACGAAGCACTTGGTGCCGAGGTGTTCTTCAAGTGCGAAAACCTGCAACGCATGGGTGCCTTCAAATTCCGTGGCGGCTTCAATGCCTTGTCGAAGTTCGACGCCACGCAGCGCGAGCGCGGCGTGGTGGCATTCTCGTCAGGCAATCATGCGCAGGCCATTGCACTGTCGGCCAAGTTGCTGGGCATTCCTGCCACCATCGTGATGCCCGAAGATGCACCTGCCATGAAAATCGCTGCCACCAAGGGGTATGGCGGCAACGTGGTGACTTACGACCGCTACAAGGACGATCGCGAACAGATCGGCCGCACGCTGGCTGAAAAGCATGGCATGACCCTGATCCCGCCCTACGATCATCCTGACGTGATCGCCGGCCAGGGCACGGCTGCCAAGGAACTGTTCGATGAAGTGGGTGCGCTGGATGCGTTCTTTGCACCGCTGGGCGGTGGTGGACTGCTGAGCGGTTCTGCGCTGGCTGCGCGTGCGCTGTCGCCCGCCTGCAAGATCTACGGCGTCGAACCTGCTGCCGGCAATGACGGCCAGCAATCGTTTCGCAGTGGCAGCATCGTGCGCATCGACACGCCCAAGACCATTGCCGACGGTGCGCAGACGCAATATCTGGGCAACTACACCTTCGACATCATCCGCCGCGATGTGGACGATGTGCTGACTGCCACCGACGAAGAACTGGTGGAGTGCATGCGTTTCTTCGCTGCTCGCATGAAAATGATCGTCGAACCCACCGGCTGCCTGGGCTTTGCTGCGGCCAAGCAGATGAAGGCGCAATTGCAGGGCAAGCGCATTGGTGTGCTGATCAGCGGCGGCAACATCGACATCGCACGCTTTGCCGAGCTGATGGCGCAATAAGGCGGCAAGGTCGCTGTTCGTCATGCCCGATCCCAGGGCGCTGACGGGCAGCGTCCCGACAGGCAAATGCCCGGTCGGCCGGGTACAGGCGGCCGTGGGCAAGAACGCCGCGCCGCGCTGGGGCACAATAAGACTTATTCAAAGCGCTTCCCAGAGCCCTGTCTTGTCCATGTCTGTCCTTCACGCACCGTGACCACCGCGGCATCTCCCTTCGTATTTGTGGTGGATGACGACGACGCCATGCGTCGCGCAATCCTGACGCTGCTGCGGTCTGTGCAGCTGCCAGCACAAGGGTTTGCCTGTGCGGCCGATTTCCTGCTGGCATCGGAACCCGATGGCCCCGCCTGCCTGATTCTCGATGTGCGCCTTCCCCAGGCCAGTGGCCTGGACCTGCAGAAGCTGCTGTGCGATCGAGGCTGGGATCTGCCCATCATTTTTGTAACCGGCTATGGCACGATTCCCATGACGGTGACCGCCATGCGAGCCGGTGCGGTCGAGTTCCTGACCAAGCCATTCTCAGACGAGGAACTGCTCGAGGCCGTGCAGCGCGCCCTGGTGCTGGATGAGTCGCTGCGATCCAACCGTATCGAAGTGCGCGCGCTGGCGGCCCGTTACGCGACGCTGAGCGCGCGTGAACGGCAGGTCATGGACTACGTGGTGCGTGGCCTGTTGAACAAACAGGTGGCTGCAGAACTCGGCACCAGCGAAATCACCGTGAAAGTGCAGCGACGCAAGGTCATGGACAAGATGCAGGCCGGGTCGCTGGCCGAACTGGTACGCATGGCCGAACGTCTGAATCCGGGTGGTTTCAGTGTTGCTGCGTCATCGTCAGCCACGGGGCTGGCCGGCGATGCATCAAGCGATGATGCATCTGTCGACACCTCGGACTGATCCCGCCTGAGCCTCGCACCTATACCAAGGGTGAATAGGCGCGCGCGCCGGAATCGCCTAGCCTGACCAGTGGCCGTGAAGCAGCGGGACATTGGTGCAGGGCATTGAGGCGAGGCATTGACTTGGCAAGGGTGACGGCGTGATCTGCATCGTGGACGACGATGAATCGGTACGAACCGCCCTCGTTCGGCTGTTGAAATCGGTGGGCCTGGACAGTTGCAGTTTTGCGTCTGGCGAAGCCTTTCTCAGCGCCGATGTCGTGCGCGACACCGCATTGCTGATCATCGATGTGCGGATGAAAGGGGTCAGCGGGCTGGATGTGCAAACCGCACTGCTGCGCCAGGGTGTGCAGATCCCGACGGTGTTCGTCTCTGCCCATGCTGACGCCGTACTGCGCGATGCGGCGCTGGCCGCCGGCGCGATCGGGTTCCTGTCCAAACCGTTCAGTGCGGATGCCTTGCTTGCGTATGTGCTCGCGCACGTGTCGGCGTCTCCCGGTGGGGCGGTTTCCCCCAGGCCTGACTGACGGTCGCCTATCTATCCATCATCCCTGGAGATTCCGTGAGGTCCACCCCTGCGTCTGTTGCCCAGTCTGTTGCATCGGTGGATAACACCTCGTCCTTGCCTGTCCGGCCGCCGCTGTGGCTGGTGGAATTGCTTGGCGAAGAGAATCTGGCGGCTGCATGGACCGTGCTGCGGCGCGACGGCAGGCTGGCGGTACACCGCAGTACTGATCCGGGCAGCCACACCCTGCTGATAGCCAGCCCTGACGGGACATCGGCAAGCCCGACCGACATCAACCAGCTGGCGCACGAGGTCGAGCTTGCTCCGACGCTGGATGCTGCCTGGGCGGTCATGCCACTGGCGCTGTATCGTCGCCTGGATCGCGCCGCGCTGGTACTGCGGGACCCGGGCGGCGAGTTTCTGGAAGGCTTGCTCGACCAACCCTGGCCCGTGGGCGACTTTCTGGGTGCCGCGCGTGCCATTGCCCAATCGGTGTCCGCCATGCATGCCGCTGGCATTGTGCACACGGCCCTGAAACCGTCGAACCTGTTGGTGGACAGGCCGCGTGCCAGTGCGCGCGTCACCGGTTTCGGGCGGGCCGCGCGTATTGCGGACGGTCCGCTGACACCGTCGCCCGCAGAGCGGGTCGGAGACGATCTGCCCTACATGTCGCCGGAACAGACCGGACGGACCGGGCGCCTGGTGGACGTGCGCAGCGATCTGTATGCGCTGGGAATCATTTTTTATCGGATGCTGGCTGGCGAGCTGCCTTTCGCTGCCTTCGATCCGATGGCATGGGTGCATAGTCATCTTGCACGCCGTGCCGTGCCGCTCAGCGAATCGGGGCAGGTACCCGAGGCCGTGTCGGCGATTGTGATGAAGCTGCTGGCCAAGGCACCGGAAGAGCGCTATCAGACCGCTGCGGGCCTGGCCTTCGACTTGCAGCGTGCCTTGATGCAATGGGATGCCGCCAACAAGGTGGATGATTTTGCGCTGGGTGAGCGTGACGCCAGCCCACGCCTGAGCATTCCCGACCATCTGTACGGCCGCGAGGCTGAAGTGGCCCGGCTGGCGGCTGCGTTCGGGCATGTTGCCGATACCGGGGCGTGTTACCTGGTGCTGGTGTCTGGCCCTTCCGGCTCAGGAAAGTCTGCACTGGTCGGGGCCTTGCAGAAAAAGATCGATGCGGCCAGGGGGCGTTTCGCGGTCGGCAAGGTAGACCAATATCGTCGGGACGCCCCGTACGCAACTTTGTCGCAGGCACTTCAATCGCTGGTGCGCGGCGTGCTGACCCAGCCTGAAGCAGAGCTGGCGGCCTGCGCTGCGCAACTGCGGCTGGTGCTTGGGGCCAATGCCGCCTTGATGATCAATCTGGTGCCCGAGCTTGAGCACGTGATCGGCAGACAAGCCCCTGTGCCCGAGCTGCCGCCCACCGAGGCACAGGCACGGTTCCACCGGTTGCTGTGCGGCTTCCTGGGCGTGTTTGCCAAGGCGACGCATCCGCTGGTGCTGTTTCTGGACGACCTGCAATGGTTGGACAGCGCAACGCTGCACTTCCTTCGGCAGGTGCTGGTCGATGGGGAGCTGGCCCACCTGCTGCTGATCGGTGCCTATCGCGACAACGAAATCGCGCCTGCGCACCCATTGACGGCCACGCTGGACGATATTCGTCTGGCCACCCAGGCCAGGTTCGAAGAACTGCGCTTGCCGCCGCTTCAGCACGCCGATTTGCAGCAGTTGGTGGGCGACGCCCTGCTGTGTCCGCCCGGCCCGGCCGGGGAGCTGGCTGACATCTTGCAGCGAAGCAGCGAAGGCAATCCATTCTTTGCCATCCGGCTGCTGCGCGAGTTGGTGGAAGACCAGTCGATCACCTTCGATGCCGCGCGATCGGCCTGGGCTTGGGACGCCTCAGAGATCGCTGCGCGTTCGTATGACAACGATGTGCTTGGACTGGTGGGTGGTGCCCTGGCGCGCCTGAGCCCCGCGTCACAGGCGTTGGCGATCGACCTGGCCTGTCTGGGTGGCAAGCCGTCGCGCGCCATGTTGTCGGCAATCACCGCAGGGCAACAGGCACCGCTTGAGGAAACACTGTTGGCGCTGGTTTCAGCGGGCTTGCTTGCATGGAGCACGGACGGCGTGCATTTCGTCCATGACCGCATTCAGGAAGCCGCCCATGCCTTGATGCCGGCGGCTGACAGCGCATCCACTCATCTGCGTCTGGCGCGTGCTTTGTGTGCGCGGCCTGCGCCGCCGGGGCTGGCCAACCAATGGTTGTTCGATACGGTCAGTCAGTATCGCCGCGCCATACCGCTGGTGGTCGAGCTGGATGAGTGTCTGTCGCTTGCCGCGCTGAGCTTGCAGGCCGGGATGAACGCAAAGACCGCAGGGGCTTACGAGACCGCCGCCGGGTTCTTGTTGACCGGGCTTGCGGTCTTGCCGGCAGATGCCTGGGACACGCAATACGCGCTGGCGTTTCCGCTGAACTACCAGCTGGCCGAGTGCGAGTTTCAGGCGGGCGATCTGCAAGGTGCGGCCCAGCGTTTGCAGATACTTTCCGTGCGGGCCTCTGGCCAGATCGACCGGGCAACCGTTGCCTGGTTGCAGGTCACCTTGCACACCGCCATGGACCAGAGCGATCGGGCCATCGAGCTGTGTCTGGACTATCTCCGGCAGGTTGGCATTGCGTGGGATGCGCGCCCGACGCCTGCACAGGCCCGGGCGGAATACGACGCCTTGTTGCAGCGCCTGGGCCAGGCGTCGATCGAGTCGCTGGCCGACCGTCCACAGATCGCCGACCCCTTCCAACGCGCTACCTTGGACGTGTTGACCGCCGTGCTGCCGCCGGCTTTTTTCCGTAGTGAAAACTTGGTCTGCCTGGTGCTGTGCCGGATGGCAAACCTGAGTATGGAATTCGGCAACGGCGATGCGGCACCCTTGGCCTACGCTTACCTTGGCATGGTCGTAGGTTCGCAGTTTGGCGACTACAACGCGGCCTTCCGATTCGGCAGCCTGGGCTTGACGCTGGTCGAACGCAATCCGTCCAACCGGTATGCGGGTCGTGTGTTCCACACCTTTGGTGCCCACGTCATTCCGTGGTCGCGGGACATTCACACGGCCCCGCCTTTCTTGCGGCGTGCCTTCCAGGCGGCGACCACGATTGGCGACGTGACCTATGGTGGCTTCAGTTCCTGCACGCTGATCACCAGTCGGTTGGGTGGCGGGGATGCGTTGGACAGCGTGCAGTGGGAAGCCGAGACCCGGCTTGCGTTCGTGCGCAAGGCAAAGTTCGGCCTGATCGACGACATCATCACCTCGCAGCTTCGCCTGATCCGCAGCCTGCGGGGTACCTTGCCGGGCATGGTGTCGTTTGACGATGCCGAGTTCAGCGAGAGCGCATTCGAGATTCACCTGGCGGCCAATCCCAGCCTGGGCATTGCCGAGTGCTGGTACTGGATTCGCAAGATGCAGGCATGCCTGTTCGGCGGCGATTTCCAGGCCGCCCTGCGTGCAGCCTGCAAGGCCGATGCACTGATCTGGACATCGCCCGGCCACTTCGAATGGGCCGAATACCATTTCTTTGCTGCGCTCACGCGGGCGGCCTGCCACGATATCTGCGCGCCCGAAGACCGCGCCGACCTGCGTGCCATGCTGACCTCGCACCATGCGCAGTTGCAGGTGTGGGCTGGCACGTGTCCTGCGAATTTTGGCGGGCGTGCCGCGCTGGTAGGTGCAGAGATCGCCCGTATCGAGGGCTGGCATCGTGAAGCCATGCACGGGTTCGAAGTTGCCATTCAAGGCGCGATTGCAGGCCAGCGACACAACGACGAAGCACTGGCCAGCGAGGTTGCCGCGCGCTTTTACCGTGAGTCGGGCCTGGCTATCGTCGCCACGGCTTTGCTGCGCAAAGCCCGACGTGCCTATCTGCGCTGGGGAGCGATCGGCAAGGTGCATCAGCTTGATCGCCAGCACCCGGGGCTGGCGCAACGTGACGACGATATGGACTCGCTGTCGACGTCGACCAGCGCCGATCTCACCCATCTGGATCTGGATACCATCGTGAAAGCGTCCGAGGCCGTGGCGAGCCAGGCGGGTTTGCCGCAGCTGATCGACACCTTGATGGTGGCCGCGCTGGAACATGCGGGCGCGCAGCGCGGGCTGTTGATATTGCCGCAGGATGGCAGGTTGCGCATCGAGGCTGAGGCGAAGACACGCGTTGAAGGTGTCAAGACCCGCTTGCGTCAGGCGGCGGTCACGGCGGCCGATCTGCCGGAATCGATTCTGCATTTCGTGATTCGCACCCAGCAGATGGTGTTGCTTGATGATGCCGCGACATCCAATGATTTTTCGGGCGACCCGTATCTGTCGACGCGGCGGTGCCGGTCGGTGTTGTGCTTGCCGCTGATCAAGCAGGCTGAATTGATCGGCTTGCTGTACCTGGAAAACGAGTTGTCTGCAGGGGTCTTCACACCGTCACGGGTGGCGGTGCTGCGCTTGCTGGCATCGACTGCCGCTGTGTCGGTGCAGAACGCCACGCTGGAAGAAAAAGAGTCTCTGCTGAAAGAGGTGCACCACCGTGTGAAGAACAACCTGCAACTGATCAGCAGTCTGCTCAGCTTGCAGGCTTCCAGCGTGGCTGACCCGGCGGTTGCCGAGCTGTTTGCCGAAAGCCGCAACCGGGTGCGTTCGATGGCACTGGTGCACGAGAACCTGTATCGCGCAGGGAACTTCGCCCGGGTGCCGATGCTGGCGCATCTGCAAAGCCTGTGTGCGCAACTGGTGCGCGCCTATGGTATGCAGGCGCGCAGCGCGGAATTGATCGTGGAAGGCGACAACGTGCAGCTCGATCTGGACCGCGCGATCTCTTGCGGGCTGATTACCAACGAGCTGGTGTCCAACGCGATGAAACACGCGTTCCCACCCGAGCGTCGCAGCGGGCGTGTGGTGGTTGCCATGCGCCTGAATGACGGTGGGCGGCTGGCGCTGAGCGTGGCCGACGACGGCATTGGTCTGCCCGAGCACATCGACATCGCCAATGCGCCATCGCTGGGCTTGCAGCTTGTGCACGACCTGAGCATGCAGCTCGATGGTCGCCTGGTGGTTCGCCGCGAAGGCGGTACGTCCTTCACCATCACCTTCGATCTCGGCGATGCTGCGCCGAACGCATCATGACCCCCGCACGCATACTCGTGGTCGAAGACGACCGTATCGTCGCGCGCGACATCGCGCAGCAATTGGCGCGCATTGGCCACAGCGTGGTCGGCATGACGGCGGTCGGCACCGAGGCCATCGAGATTGCGCTGGATCAGCGCCCCGATCTGGTCTTGATGGACGTCCGCCTGGATGGCGCACTCGATGGCGTTGAGGCCGCATTGCGCATTCGCGAACAAGCGCGCATTCCCGTGGTGTATCTGACGGCCTATGCCGACGATGACACCATCACGCGCGCAAGCATGACCGAGCCTTTCGGTTATCTGCTCAAGCCATTCGACAATTCACAGCTGCGCACCGTGATTGAAATGGCGCTTTACAAGCACAACGCCGAGCGCCGCTTGCACGAAAGCGAACGTCGGTATGCGGCCACTTTGTCGAGCATTGGTGACGCCGTAATTGCCACCGACAATGAATCGCGTGTGACCTTCATGAACCCGGTGGCGGAAGCGCTCACCGGTTGGACTTTGCGAGACGCGGCGAGCCGTTTGGTCGGCGAGATCTTCGTGACCGACGACGCGCGCGGTGGGCCGGGGGACGCGCACCGCAACAGACACGTGTCGTGTGCCGATCTGGTGTCCGGGCAGGAAGCCCAGGCGTGGCTGGTGGCACGCAGCGGGCGCGAGATCCCCGTCGATGCGCGGGGTGCGCCGATCATTGGCGATCATGGTGATGTGGTGGGTTCAGTGCTAGTGTTTCGCGACATCAGCGAACGTCTGCGCAACCAGGAAGCCTTGCGCAACGCGCAGTCCGAACTGGCACGCGCATCGCGGCTGACGACCATGGGTGAACTGGCCGTGTCAATTGCGCACGAGATCAATCAGCCGCTGGGTGCGGTGGCGGTCAATGCCAGTGCGGGCCTGAATTTCATCAATCGCGACCCGCCTGACATTGCCGAGGTGCGGCAGGTATTGCACGAGGTGAAAGCGGATGCGCGGCGTGCGGCCGACGTCATTCGCAGCTTGCAGGCACTGGCACGCAAGGCTGCTCCCGAACCCACCCGCTTCCAGTTGGACGAGCTGGTCCACGAGGTGCTGGCCTTGAGCCGGGGCGAGTTGCAAAAGCACCGCATACAGGTGCGCACCCGCTTTGATCCGGCAAGCCTGCCGTGGTTTGCCGACCGGGTGCAGATTCAGCAGTTGCTGTTGAACCTGATCCTGAATGCCATCGATGCCATGAGCGTGATCGACGATCGTGCGCGAACCTTGAATATCGTGTCCGAGGCCACGGAAGATCAGCGCGTGGCGGTGATCGTGGAAGACAGCGGCATGGGGATCGCTGCGCAGACACAAGAAAAACTCTTCGACGCATTCTTCACCACCAAGGCAGAAGGCCTGGGCATGGGCCTGGCGATTTGCCGCAGCATTGTGGATGCGCATGGCGGGCGTTTGAGCGTCTCGGCAGCGCTGCCGCATGGGGCGGTGTTTCGTGTCGAATTGCCGGGGGCGGGGGAACTCGCATAGGCACGGAACGCGAGCGTGGAGCGGTTTCAGTGTCGCGGTATTTGCGGGTCTGCGTCGTGGCGGCGGACCAGATGATTGTCGGGGTCGAGCTCGTTGAGCGCTGAGTTTTTCATCAGGCGATCAAGCAGGTCCGGGTTGGCCAGGAAGGCGCGTCCGAATCCGATGGCATCTGCGTCGCCGTGCTCGACACGGGTCATGGCATCGGATCGGGTGAAGCCGCCCGAGACCAGCAGTTTGGTTGGACACGCGTCACGCAGCAGGTGGGATGCACGTTGGCAGGCGGCGTCACATTCATGGCTGCCTGCTGTGGGTGACAGGTCTGCAATGTGCACAAATGCGAGGGCATCGTGGTGCAAGTTGTGGGCGAGCGTCTGGTAAGCAGCAAGCCAGTTTCCCGCGTCTTCGTGCAGTGGCGGTGACAGGCACACACCGACGCGATCGGCCCCCCAGATATTCGCAAGCGTGCTGGTCAGAAAATTCAGAAATTGGCCGGCGTAGCGATGGCTGCTGTCGAGTCGCATCAGCCGCGCTGGCAAGGCCCCGTGTGCCGCGTGCAATTCGACACCGTCGAAACCTGCGTCGCCAGCATGCTCGGCGGCATTGCGATAGTCGATCAGCGCCGCTTCCAGCGCATCGTCATCCAGATCGGTTTCCGTGTGCGCCCTTGTTCCTGCCCAATGCGAGCTGTGGTCCAGTTGCGCCATGACAATGCCGCCGCGTGCGTGCACCGCATCTGTCACACGATGCCAGTGGTTGACTTGTTCAGCCGTGTGCAGGCCCGCTGCATGACGGCCCAGCGCGCGTGCCGATACCGCACAGGCTTCGCAGATGATCAGGCCCCCTTCGGTTGCACGATCACCGTAGTGCCGCACCATGCGGTCGGTGGGCACACCGGTGTCCGAAGCCTGGCTGCAATTCATGGCGGGCATGACCACGCGATGAGACAGGGTGAAGGCACCGAATGTCACAGGCGTGAACAGCTTTCCGGGTGATGCGCTTGTCATGCCGATGTCCACCCTTCGTGCGTCGATGCATGCGTCACCGCGCCCCGATCGGGCCGCAAGCGATGCCAGTGTATTGGTACCAGCTTGAGCCGTAGTGGCTGCACTGATGTGGTGCAGATCATGGCGGCACTCCGCATCGGGCGTCGAGAAAAAATATGCGAAATCCCCGCTGCGTGGACGTGGGCAGCGTTTCCCATCTTTTCACAAGTCATAACTGGCCCATCCACCTCGCTTGGCTGAGTATCGACGTGTCAGTCCGGGGTCATTCGCGCGCGTGCGCGCATTGGTCAATGCAACATCCAATGTGGGATAACTATGAAAGCAAACCTCGATCCAATCACCGTCCTCGTGGCGCATGCCGAGCCGTTCGTTGCGATTGGGGTGGCCGCCGTATTACGTGAGCAGGGCGGGCTGGACGTTGCCTTGTGCAAGGGCGCATGTCCGCTTGATGCGACTGACCAGCAGGTGTCTGGGCGAACCGCCGATGTGGTGGTGACCGACTACGACAGCGGCATGGCGCTGCTGGCCAGTCGGCGCGATGGTGCGAACACGGCAAATGGTCCGAGGGTGATGATGTTGACGCACAAAGCCCGCGAGCAAGACGTGCGCATCGCCCTGGAGGCTGGTGCACACGGTTACGTGCTGCTGGATTGCCCGGTGGAAGAAGTTGCCGACGGCATGCGAGCGCTGAAATGCGGCGTGCGTTATCTGTGCGCTGCGGCTGCGCGCAGCATGGCCGACAGCCTGACACGTGAAGCCCTGACGCCGCGTGAACTCGATGTGCTGGTCAGCCTGGCGCGCGGCAACTGCAACAAGCTGATCGCCACTGAACTGGACCTGGCGGTGGGCACCATCAAGATTCACTTGAAGGCGCTGATGGCAAAGATGTCGGCACGCAGCCGTACACAGGTGGTCACGACCGCGATGGCGCGTGGGTTGATTCCGGCATCTGGCCCGGCCACGGCAGAGGCACGCGCGGTATCTGCCGTAGATCGTGCACAGACCGAGCGTCGTGGGGTTGCTTATCTGCCCAGGCCGGTGCCCGCATCGACAGGCCGGATGACTGGCCAACCCATGGGTCAAGCAACCGGCAGCCAAGCCATCGAGGCTGCGGCTACGCCGCCGAGGCCTGCCCGCTATTTCGCCGCAACGTCTCGGCCAGTTGCGTGGCTGCGATAACGTCAGCGGTGTCGAAGCCCTCGGTCACCGCAGCCAGCGGGCCGGCAAGCGCCCGTTGCGCCTCAACATGCCGCCCGTCTTCATGCAGCAGCCGTGCCAGGCTGGTGCTGGTGCGCAAGATCCAGGCATGCGCACCCTGGTCACGTGCAATTTTCAGCGCCTGACGCAAGCTGGCTTCTGCCGCGCGGGTCTGGTCTGGTCGGGCCGCGCGCACACGGTCTGCAGACACCCGCATGACTTCCGCGACACACCACAGATTCATGCCGGTGCTGGTTCGGTGCAGCACCAGCGGAGAAAGATATCCTTCCGACAAGGTGGGCAGCATGTCCACCAGGCTGATCTGCAACTGGGTGTCGTCCACGTTCGTCAGACCCGTCGCACCCTCGCGGGCACGCAGCACCTGATCGTACAGCCGTGCCCAGGACGCCCAGAACATCAGGCCATTGCTCTCGGCGCATTTTTTCAGCATGTCGATGTAGCGACGCGCAGCAACCAGGTCACCGCGCCATAAGGACACCGGACAGGCGGCATAGGCAAGCGCATAGGTGAGCGACAGCGCATCGTCAAAGGTGGTGGCGGTATCGATGGCATCGCGCACCGCTGCCGCGGCCTGATCGGCATGTCCTTGCAGCCACAGAATTCTGGACAACTGCGTGAAGACGGCAGTGCGATGGTCGAATTGGAACGGGCTGCCATGCAACTGACGCACGACGATGCCCGCCGGCGTCAGCGCCTGACGCAAATGCTTCAAGGCGGGTGACAACTGCCCAAGCATTTGCAGGCACACCGCCTTGACCCGGTGGTAGGCCAGGCAATGACGTTCATCGTGGCTGGCACGCGCCACCGCGCCGAACGCTTCCACCGCATCGTGGGCAGCCGCATGATTGCCGCGATAGGTTTCCCAGGCAAAGACGCCCCAGTGCGCACGCAATTGGTAGTCCGAGTCGCCCAGCGATTGCGCGATGTCAATGCAACGCACCAGCGCAGCGCGTGACTGCGGCACGGCACCATGCATGGCAATGCTGGTCTGACCAAAGGCCAGCAGCAGACGCATTTCCAGCGAGGTTCCCGTGGCGGCAGCAGGCAGTTGCGCCATTACCTTTTCGACTGCGCCAAGATAGTGCTGCACGGCCCCGATCCCGAACCACAATGACGCGGAATCCGCCGTCAGCATGGCTTCGATCTGCGGGTCGCCGTCCGGGCCTGCGGACCAGGTCAGTGCGGCGCGCACGTCGTCAATCGAACGTGCATAACGCATGCGCCAATGGGCCGGCAGCAGCACGTCGAAATCTGCCGCTGCACGCAGCAGCCAGCGGTGGCACAGCAGCGCGTGGCGTCGGGATACTTCGTGAAGTTCGCCGCTGGCTGCAAGTGCGCGTGCTGCGTAGGCGCGGGTGGTTTCCAGCAACCGGTATTGCATCTCGCCGTCGTGTTTTTCTGCCGCAACCAGCGATTTGGCGATGAGGTTCATCAAGGCCATTTCGGACTCGTGCGTGGCCATGAGGGTCGATTCGGCGTTCAATCCGTCATCGACATCGATCGCAATGGCTGACGCCAGGACGAAGCGTTCGCGGAAGATCGCCAGACGACGCAGCAGGCGCTGTTCACTGGGCTGCAGCAGGGCATAGCTCCAGTCCAGCGTTGCCTGCAAGGTCTGATGGCGGGGCAGGGCAGTGCGCAGGCCCAGCGTCGGCAGCGGAAGGTGATTGTCCAGCGCGGCAGTCAGGCTGCTCAGGCTGAAGTTCTCGGCACGCGCGGCGACCAGTTCGATTGCCAGCGGAATGCCATCAAGACGTGTACACAGCCGCGCAATGCTGGCGACGTCTGCATCACCAAAGCGGACGCTGTCGCTGTTGGCCGTGGCGCGTTCCACGAAGAGTTCAAAAGCCGGGTAGCTCAGCGCCGTCTCGAACGAGGTTTGCGGGGTGACGACAGGAATGGCCAAGGATGCCAACCGTTGCACCCATTCGCCTTGTGCACGCAGCGGTTCGCGACTGGTGGCCAGTACGTGGATGCCTGGCGACTGGCCCAGCAGAAATTCCACCATGGCGGCCGCTGCCGCGATCACGTGCTCGCAGTTGTCCAGCACGATCAGCATGGATTTGGACGCGACCCAGTTGCCGATATCTTGCAGGCTGTCTGCCGTGTGCGTGCGCATGCCAAGTGCCGTGGCCACGGCTTCTGTCGCCCGCTCGGCGTCGGGCAGCGCCCCAAGGTCGACAAAAAACGCGCCGTCCTGGTAGGCCGGGGCCAGCCGTGCGGCGGCCACCAGCGCGGTGGTGGTCTTGCCCATGCCGCCCGGGCCGACCAGCGATACGAACCGCCGCGTCGGCAAGGTGCGGATCACCGCATCTACCGCTTCGTCGCGCCCAATGATGCGGGTCAGCACGGTGGGCAAGGTGCCAAGCGATGCGCGTACCGGCACGGCAGGACGCAGAATCTCTTCGTAGGCAGGCGCTGTCAATGACAGTTGCAGCCGGCGAACCGGTGTCACCAGGCTATAGCCTCGCTGCGACACGGTGGCGATATGGCGCACGCCCGTGCGGTGTTCGCCCAGGGCCTTGCGCAAGGCCGCCATCTGCACACGCAGCCCGCTTTCGTCGATCACCAGATCGCGCCAGACGGCGGTGATCAGCTCGTCTTTGCCAATGATGTCGCCGGCCCGCCGAACCAGGGCCAGCAACAGGTCGAACGCGCGTCCGCCCAGACGAACCGGGTTGTTGTCTTCTTCCAGCAGGCGCTGCGCAGGGATCAGCCGAAACGGGCCGAAGGCAAACACCGTATCTTCGGGCTCGATGTCTGTGTCGTGTGCAACGATCGGTGGGGCAGAACGGGTGTCGTTGGCGGCGTGTGTGCCAACGGGTGCAGCGTGGACGTGACCTGATGCCTCGCCCGCGCTGTGAGGCGGGTGTGGCTGACTGGTTGGCAGGGAGGCAGGTCGTTTCACGCTGGCGCGGTCTTCATTGTCTGGGGCAATGGGAGCGCATCGGCTTGAGGGCCGCACCAGGCGCGGCCAGAAAATCCGAGTAGCTGTCAGCCTGGAGTGTTGTCCGACAGGTGCCTGGGGTCAATTATCCGAAGGTATAGCAGTGGTGTGGCGCCCTGCCTGAGCGCGTAAGTTGACGCCGTTTCCACCGATGCGTGCCGATCCGAACGCGCATCGGTAGCCGTGCTTTATCGGTCCATCGGCCACTTCGGGCGGCTGATGTTGGCAAAGGGCAGCATCGACAAATCGCGCACCACCACGCCCGGCGCACCCACGTAGATCACCTTTGCAGCCAAGGGCGCAAACGACGCGTAGAAGTGCTGCGAGGATTTCACCACGACGATTTTGCGGTCCTCGGGGTTCAGGCCAAGCTGCGTGAACAGATCGCGGCCAAATGCCTGCGTGCGAATGGTGCAGATCACCACCGCCACACCTTGCGACTCGATCAGCGCGCAGTCCCCCAGCTTGGCAAGCGTGCCCGCCAGGCCGTTCATCAACATGTCACGCTTGAGTGCCTTGACCGTCCAGATGGCGTCAACCGGGTCACCTGACTGCGGGCAGATCTTGCCGCCAATGCGCATCGGCAGCCTTGCACCCACCCCTGCGTCAAAGGCCAGCTTCACGGCACCGGCGTCCCACAGCGGGCCGACGCAGGCGCTGTCGATGCCGCGTTCGAACAAGCGACGAAGGATGTAGGTGGAATCGCTGGGCGCGCCGCCGCCTGCGTTGTCGGCACTGTCGGCCAGCACGATGCTGCCGTCCGTCGCCAAGGCATCGTCCAGCGCGGTATCGATGTCAGGCCAGGGGCTTTCAAACTGATCGCGTGCCGCGCACAGCGCATCGGCAATTTCCTGGGCCACCGCGTTGGCGCGCACGCCACTCGGGTCTTGCAGCGCGTCGCTGTAGACCAGCATCTTGGTCCCCATGTCGGGCACGTCGCCCCAGGCAAAACCATGCACGATGGACACCGACAGAATGCCGTCCTTGCCTTCCAGCGCGGTGCAGCGATCGACAAAGCCGCGCGCAGGTTGGCGTGTGGTGTGCAGTGACACGATCATGCCCGTATCGACCACGGCCGCCTGCGGCCTGATCTTGCCCGCATGGGTGTCGGCACAGATCTGCACCAGCTCGCGAGCGCGTTCCAGAATGTCGGTGTGCGGATACTCCTTCCAGCAGATCAGCACATCGGCGCTGTCCGTCATCTTCTGGCTCAGGTGGGTGTGCGGGTCCAGCGTGGCACCAATCACCGTGTCCGGCCCGGCAATCTCGCGGATGCGCGCCAGCAGGTCGCCCTCACAGTCCTCATAACCATCGGCCACCATTGCGCCGTGCAGGCCGATCAAGGCCATGTCCACCGGCAGGGCCGCACGCAGGTCGTTCAGCAGGTCATCGCGCAAGGTTTCATAAGCATGGCGCGTCGTCAGCCCGTTGGGCACGGCGGCGGCCACCAGCCCCTCGATCAAGGTCCACCCCCGCGCCGGACCGACTTCACGCGCCGCCCACAGCGGGCCGCTGTGCATCTGCATCTTGTCCGGGTGTTCGCCCGCCCGGAAATAGGCGCGTTCATGGAAGGCGGCAATGCCCGTGGGCATGGGGCCGAAGGTATTGGTCTCAGTGGCGAGCGCACCGGAGAAAACACGCATGACGATCCTTGGGGGCAGGGGATGGGAAACTTGCGAAGCAAGTATCTGCCCGGGCGAGTCATGCGATCAATAAAGAATCTTGTAATGTGGTGTTGACTACAGAGCAACGCTCGTTGAGCCAGATGAATAGCGAATTGAACGATCGGTGCGGAGTCATCGCTTGATGGGTTGTGCTGAGTTTCGGTTTTACTTATTCGTCTCCAGCCGCCATATTTCCGCAACGCAGCTTGTTGCATGCATCTGTTTTCTTAGGCGCAGGATCGCCATGCCAATGAACCCCTCCGCCCTCAACGAAAAGCGCCTTGGCTATTTCTCAGAGACCGTTCGCAGCGGCTCGATGCGCGCTGCTGCCGAAAAACTCGACGTCGAAGCCTCGGTAGTCAGCCGCCAGATTCAGCAGTTGGAAGAAGACGTTGGCGCGGTCCTGTTGGAACGTCGTGGACGCGGCGTGGTGCCGACCGAAGCAGGGCTGCTGGTCATGGCTTTGTGCGAGGAGCGCAGCTTGGGGGAAGACACCCTGCGTCATCGCTTGTGGGAACTACAAGGCCTGGAGCGCGGCGAACTGCGCATCGTGGTCGGTGAGGGGTTCCTGCCTGCTTTGATGGATGGCGTGGTTCACGCGTTCACACGCCGTTATCCGCGCATCCTGGTGACGGTTGACACCATGGGGGCCAGCGAAGCGGTGCGGGAAGTCTCGGCAGGCCGCGCCAACCTGGGTATCGCCCTGAGCGCGCCCGTCGACCCAGGCGTGCATGTGGTGCGCGAACGGCATCAGCCGGTATGCGTAGTGGCATCGCCGCAGCATGCGGTCGCGAAAGGGAAACGGCCAATTGCCTTGGCGGATTTGGCAGGTTATGCGCTGGCGCTGACGACCCCCGGCAGCGGCCTGCGCATGCTGGCACAGACTGCCGAGCAGGCCGACGGGGTGAGGCTGTCGCCCAGCTTCACCAGCAACTCTGTCGATGCGCTGAAACGCCATGTGATCGCCACCGATTCGATCACCTTCCTGACAAGATTTGCGATCCGGCAGGAACTGGCACGTGGTGAACTGATTGCGCGCCGGACATCCAACACGGTGTTCGAGGCAGCGCATGCCCAGTTGTTCGTGCAGCAGGATCGACGCGCGTCAGCTGCGCTGCAGGCCTTGTTGAAACTGGCGGAAAGTGCGCGGTTTCTGGCCAATCCCCCTGCGACGTTCGCCAGATAAGCGCAGCGTCAGCGGGCAGAGAGCCAGCAGGCAAAGATTCTGCCCTCGAATCACGCTTTTAACCTTGTTTTCATCGGTTCATCGCATGCATCCGTCACGCTTGCCGCGCTAAGCTTGAACTGCGTACTTTCAGCAGCATATGCATGAATAAGCCTGTCAGCGTCCGCTGATCCGGCACTTGAGAAAAGGCACCCGCCGACCCATGAAGACCATCGACGAGATGCTGCACCTGGACTTGCTCACCGCCGAGCAACACCGTGACATTGGCGCATGGATTGCGCGCGCCGGGTCACCGGAAGAAATCCTGAACATGCCTGCGCCCTTGTGGCAAGCCGTGGAACGCGCCGCCGCCGTGATGGGCGTGGATGACGACTTGATGCGCCCGCCTGCATTGGATGCGGGTGACGTGGTGCTGTCCTAGTCTTCCAATGCAAACGAGGCCGATGCGATCATCCGCATCAGCCTCGTTCGGTTAGGCATTGATAGCAGCCCCGGCTAGTCGCCGGGGCGATATTGCTTATTAGCGCACGCGGCCTTCCTTCCACGCGCCCAACAGCTTGTCATAGGCGATCGTCTCGCCCTTGGGCTTCTCGTTGGCCAGCTTCTTCCACGGGGCGTGGTCGTCGCTCAGGTACTTGGCCGGATCACCCTTCGGGGTCAGCTTCGGTGCGCAATGGGCCATGCCAGCGCGTTCCAGGCGGGCCATCACGTTGTCCATTTCGTCAGCTAGGTTGTCCATGGCCTTCTGCGGGGTCTTCTCGCCAGTGACGGCCTCGGCCACGTTCTTCCACCAGAGCTGTGCCAGCTTCGGATAGTCCGGCACGTTGGTGCCGGTCGGCGTCCACGCGACGCGGGCCGGGCTGCGGTAGAACTCGATCAGGCCGCCGTACTTGCTGGCGTTCTGGGTGAAGTACTCCGAGCGGATGTCGCTGTCACGGATGAAGGTCAGGCCGGTGATGGACTTCTTCAGCGAGGTGGTCTTGGCGGTGATGAACTGTGCGTACAGCCAGGCAGCAGCCGTCTTGTCGGCATCGTGGCCCTTGAAGAAGCTCCACGAGCCTACGTCCTGGTAGCCGTTCTGCATGCCTTGCTTCCAGTACGGGCCGTTCGGGCCGGGGGCCATGCGCCACTTGGGCGAGCCGTCGGCATTGACCACCGGCAGGCCGGGCTTGGTCATGTCGGCGGTGAACGCGGTGTACCAGAAGATCTGCTGTGCGATCTGGCCTTGTGCGGGCACCGGGCCGGATTCGCCGAAGGTCATGCCCATGGCTTCCTTGGGCGCGTACTTCTTCATCCAGTCGATGTACTTGGTCAGTGCATAGACAGCAGCAGGCGAGTTGGTGGCACCGCCGCGCGAGACCGATGCGCCGGTGGGGGTGCACTTGTCTTCTGCGACACGAATGCCCCACTCGTCGATCGGTTGGCCGTTCGGGATGCCCTTGTCGGCGGCACCAGCCATCGACAGCCATGCATCGGTGAAGCGCCAGCCCAGCGACGGATCTTTTTTGCCGTAGTCCATGTGACCATAGATCGGCTTGCCGTCGATGGTTTTCACGTCGACGCTGAAGAATTCGGCGATGTCTTCGTAGGCGCTCCAGTTGAGCGGCACGCCCAGGTCGTAGCCGTATTTGGCCTTGAACTTTTCCTGCAGGTCCTTGCGGTCGAACAGGTCGGCGCGGAACCAGTACAGGTTGGCGAATTGCTGGTCGGGCAGCTGGTACATCTGGCCGTCAGGGGCCGTGGTGAAGCTGGTGCCGATGTAGTCTTTCAGGTCGATGCCGGGGTTGGTGAATTCCTTGCCCGCGCCTGCCATGTACTCGGTCAGCGACATGATCTTGCCGTAGCGGTAGTGCGTACCGATCAGGTCGGAGTCCGACACCCAGCCGTCGTAGATCGACTTGCCGGATTGCATGGAGGTCTGCAGTTTTTCAACCACGTCGCCTTCCTGGATCAGGTCGTGTTTGACCTTGATGCCGGTGATTTCCTCGAAGGCGCGGGCCAGCGTCTTCGATTCGTATTCGTGGGTGGTCAGCGTCTCGGACACCACCGAGATTTCCTTCACGCCCTTGGCCTTCAGCTTGTCGGCGGCTGCCATGAACCACTTCATTTCTTCCATCTGCTTGTCTTTCGACAGCGTGGAAGGCTGGAACTCGGCGTCGATCCATTTCTTGGCTTCGGCTTCGCCGGCCGACGCACCCTGCATGGTGAACGTCGCGGCCAGCGCCAGTGCCAGCGCGGTGTAGCGCATCTTCATGTTGAATCTCCTCAAGCTGTTTTTCGTCCCCAAAATTGTCAGACCGTGGCTCCGGGGATCTGGGAGCCAACGGTTCAAGAAAAAATCGTTCAGCCTTTGCGCATCACCAGGGCCAGCAGCAGCATCGAGGCCACGAAGCTGATCCAGATCGAGGGCTCGGCATCCAGGCTCAACCACTCCTGGAATTTGCCCGCAAACCCGACGAACACCAGGTTCACGTAGGCGGCCAGCAACAGGCCGATGAACAGGCGATCACCGCGCGTGGTCTCGATCGGCAGCCAGCCGCGTCGCAGTGTCGTGGGCGACTTTATTTCCCATACGGTCATGCCGGCGAGCATCAATGCGATGCAGCTGAAAAACACGGCCACGGGGGTGGTCCAGACCATCCAGTCAAACATTCTTGTCTCCTGTCTCAGATGTGGCCGATTACACGCGGCCCATCGCAAAGCCCTTGGCGATGTAGTGACGCACGAACCAGATCACGATCGCGCCCGGCACGATGGTCAGCACACCGGCTGCCGCCAGCGTTGCCCAGTCCATGCCGGACGCACTGACCGTGCGTGTCATGGTGGCCACGATGGGCTTGGCGTTCACGCTGGTCAGCGTGCGCGCCAGCAGCAGTTCGACCCAGCTGAACATGAAGCAGAAGAACGCCGCCACGCCTACGCCAGCCTTGATCAGCGGCAGGAAGATGCGGATGAAGAACTTCGGGAAGCTGTAGCCGTCGATGTAAGCCGTCTCGTCGATTTCACGCGGAATGCCGCTCATGAAACCTTCCAGAATCCACACCGCCAGCGGCACGTTGAACAGCAGGTGGGCCAATGCAACGCCCACGTGCGTATCCATCAGACCCACCGTGCTGTACAGCTGGAAGAAGGGCAGCAGGAAGACTGCGGGCGGCGTCATGCGGTTGGTCAGCAGCCAGAAGAACACGTGCTTGTCGCCCAGGAACGAATAGCGCGAGAACGCATAGGCGGCGGGCAGGGCAACGGCCAGCGAAATGACCGTGTTGATGGCCACGTAGATCAGGCTGTTGATGTAGCCGGAATACCAGGACTCATCGGTGAAGATGCGAACGTAGTTGTCCCAGGTGAACTGCTGCGGGAAGAACGAGAAGCTGGACAGAATTTCTTCGTTCGTCTTGAAGCTCATGTTGATCATCCAGTAGATGGGCAACAAGGCAAACAACAGGTACAAAGCCAGGAAGATGATGCGCTTCTGGAAGCGGCGGTTGGGGTTCATTGCTCCACCTCTGCTTTTTGGGTTCCGACGCGTTGCATCCAGTTGTAGAGGACGAAGCACAGCAACAGAATGATCAGGAAATAAATCAGCGAGAACGCGGCTGCCGGGCCCAGGTCGAACTGGCCGACTGCCTTCTGCGTCAGGTACTGGCTAAGGAAGGTGGTGGCGCTGCCTGGACCGCCACCTGTGAGCACGAAAGGCTCGGTATAGATCATGAAGCTGTCCATGAAACGCAGCAGCACCGCAATCATCAGCACGCCGCGCATTTTGGGCAGCTGGATGTAGCGAAACACGGCGAACTTGCTGGCACCGTCGATGCGTGCAGCCTGGTAGTAGGCGTCGGGGATCGAACGCAGGCCGGCGAAGGCCAGCAAGGCCACCAGCGGTGTCCAGTGCCAGACGTCCATTACCAGCACGGTCAGCCATGCGTCGGTGGCGTTGCCGGTGTAGCTGTAGTCGATGCCGATCTTCTGCAGGGTGTAGCCCAGCAGACCGATGTCGGCACGGCCGTAAATTTGCCAGATGGTGCCGACCACGTTCCACGGAATCAGCAGCGACAGCGCGATCACGACCAACACCGCCGACGACTTCCAGCCTTTGGCCGGCATCGACAGCGCCAGCGCAATGCCCAGCGGGATTTCAACCAGCAGTACCGAGAATGAGAAACCAAGCTGGCGCAGCAGGGCCGAGTGCAGTTCTTCGTCGCGCATCATGGCGGCAAACCATTCGGTGCCGACAAACACGCGCCGCTCGGGCGAGATGATGTCCTGCACCGAATAATTGACCACCGTCATCAACGGCACGATGGCCGAGAAGGCCACGCAGATCAGCACTGGCAGGATCAGGAACCAGGCTTTCTGGTTGACGGGTTTGGTGGTGGTGCTCATGGAACGAGCTCCTCGTCACGGTAGTAGCAGGTATGGACATCCAGAACCTGGAGCCAGATGGTGTTGCCGACGGCGGGCAGGTCGGCGTCGGCGTGCAGGCGAGCCTTCAGCTTGTTGCCGTTGGCATCCGCCGTCAGCAGCGCGTGGGTGCCAACGTCTTGCACTTGCGTGACGACCGCCGTGATGGCACCCGGCGTATTGGCCTCGACCACCCGCAGGTATTCCGGGCGAATGCCAAGCTTCAGCGTGCCCTTGGGCAAGCTGCGGGTGGCGCGCAAGGGTGTGCCCGCGACGTCGATGGTGTCGCCACGGCTGGTCGCAGGCAGGAAGTTCATGCCGGGCGAACCGATGAAGTGACCTACGAAAGTGTGTGCGGGTTGTTCGAACAGGGCCTCGGCGCTGCCGACCTGAACGGCCTTGCCGCGCGTCATCACCACCACTTCTTCAGCGAAGGTAAGTGCTTCGACCTGGTCGTGCGTCACGTAGATCAGCGTGAGTTTCAGTTCACGGTGAATCTGTTTCAGCTTGCGGCGCAACTGCCATTTCAGATGCGGGTCGATCACCGTCAGCGGTTCGTCGAACAGCACGGCCGACACGTCGCTGCGCACCAGGCCACGGCCCAAGGAGATTTTCTGTTTGGCGTCTGCCGACAGACCGGCTGCGCGCTGGTCCAGCTGGCCGCTCATGTCCAGCATCTCGGCGATTTCGCCGACACGCTTCTTGATCTGGTCGGCCGGCACCTTGCGATTGCGCAGCGGGAAGGCCAGGTTCTCGGCCACCGTCATGGTGTCGTAGATCACCGGGAACTGGAACACCTGCGCAATGTTGCGTTCTTGCGGGCTGGCCTGCGTGACATCGCGGCCGTCGAATTTGACGCTGCCGTGCGAGGGCACCAGCAGGCCCGAGATGATGTTCAGCATGGTCGTCTTGCCGCAGCCCGATGGCCCGAGCAAGGCGTATGCGCCACCGTCGCGGAAGCTCATCTTCAGCGGCAAGAGCGCGTAGTCACTGTCTTGCTGCGGGTTGGCGCGGTATGCGTGCGCCAGGTCGAGATCGATGCGCGCCATGTCAGTGACCCTTGCGCCAGCGCGGCGCGACCGCCAGTTGCCCGGCAGCATCGAAGACATAGGCTTGCGATGCGTTGAAGTAAAGCGTCAGCGGTGCACCCAGCTCGACGCGGTGCACGCCGGTCAGCTGCGCGACCAGTTCGCCTACGGCGGTGTGGACGTGCACAAAGGTGTCCGACCCCGAGATTTCAGCCAGTTCCACCTGGCCAGAGATGGCCAGATCGCCAGGGGCTTGCTGCACGTGCAACGCGCCTGAACGCAGGCCGACCGTCAGTGCGCCGTTAAGTCCTGCGGGCAGTGACAAGGCCAGCGCGGGGCCGCCTGCCAACTGCACGCCGCCTTCAATGGCAGTCGCGGTCAGCAGGTTCATTGGTGGGTCGCTGAATGCGCGGGCGACACGCAGGGATTTCGGCTCGTGGAAGACTTCGGACGTGGGGCCGTACTGCAGCAGTTCGCCTGCATCCATCACGGCCGTGTAGCCGCCCAGCAGCAGTGCTTCACCGGGCTCGGTGGTGGCGTAGATGACGGTGGAGTCACCGGTGGCGAACAACTGGGTCAGTTCTTCGCGCAGGCCTTCGCGCAGCTTGTAGTCCAGATTCACCAGCGGTTCGTCCAGCAGCATCAGCGGGGCGTTCTTGGCCAATGCACGTGCCAGCGCCACACGTTGTTGCTGACCACCGGACAACTCGGCCGGCAGGCGTTCCAGGAACATGCCGATGTGCAGCTTGTCGGCCAGGCCACGAACCCGGGCGTCGATGTTCTTCTCCCCGCTGAGTTTCAGCGGCGATGCGATGTTGTCGTACACCGTCAGTGACGGGTAGTTGATGAACTGCTGGTAGACCATGGCAACGTTGCGCTCGCGCACGGGCATGCCGGTTACGTCGCGGCCGTCGACCAGCACCTTGCCGGTTGTTGGCGCATCCAGGCCGGCCATCAGTCGCATCAGGCTGGTCTTGCCAGCCTGTGTGGCACCGAGCAGCACAGTCACCGCGCCACTGCGGGGCGCAATGCTCTGCTCGTACAGCCATGTTTGGGCGCCCACCTGTTTGGTGACGCGCTCGAGAGTCAATTGCATCGATCTTCCTCGGGTTTTTCTATTCTTGGTCTTGCTTAGATATTCTTGTGGTTGTCCAGCCAGAGGCCGACTGCCGAACGCTGTGCTGGCGTGTAGTGCAGGCCCAGCTTCGAACGGCGCCACAGGGCGTCTTCACCTGTCTGCACCCATTCGTTGGTCTGCATGAAGCGCAGTTCCTGTTCGTGCAGGCCAGGGGCGATCTCGGCACCCAGGTCGGCCATCGACGCGGCATTGCCAAGCAGGTCGGCCACGCGTGCGCCATAAGCGCGGGCCAGGCGGCGGGCAAGCTGCGGGTTGAGCCAGGTGTAGCGGGCCTGTACGGCAGCCACAAAACGTTCGAACTCATCGTTTGGCCGTGCGCCGCGTGCGCCTTTGCCGATCCAGGGCGACAGATCGCCGCCGGCAAGAAACGCGTCTTCCGTCCAGGCCGGACGCTGTGATGGTCCCTGGCCGAGCATGGTGCCGACTTCGTTGGCGGCATCTTCAGCGAGCTTGCGGAAGGTGGTGATCTTGCCGCCCCATACCGACAGCAGCGGTGCACCCGTGGTGTTGGATTCCAGCAGGTAGTCGCGCGTGACGGCTGACGGATCGCCCGATGCGTCGTCGAGCAAGGGACGTACTCCCGAATAGGTCCAGACCACGTCGGCCGGCGTCACGGGTTTCTCGAAATAGCGGCTGACCTGTTCGCAGAGGTAGCTGATTTCGCTGTCGCTGATCCGCGCCGCGCCAGGATCGGTGCCTTTCAGCTCGACATCGGTGGTGCCGATGAGCGTGAACTTGTCCTGATACGGGATCGCAAAGATGATCCGCTTGTCAGGGCTTTGGAAGATGTAGGCGTGGTCGTGTTCGAACAGGCGTTTGACGACCAGGTGGCTGCCCTTGACCAGACGCAGGCTTTTGGTGGCCATCTGCTCACCGCGCGCCGAATGGGCGACGCCGCGCAGGAAGGATTCAGCCCAGGGGCCAGCAGCGTTGACGACGGCGCGTGCGCGCACGGTGCGGATGCCGTCGGGGCCTTCAAGTGTGGCGGTCCATCCGTCGGCATCGCGCTGCGCACTGGTGCAGCGGGTGCGGGTCAGGATGTCGGCACCGCGATTTTTTGCGTCCACCGCCGTCAGCAGCACCAGACGTGCGTCATCGACCCAGCCATCGGAATACACGAAGCCGTGCTTGAATAGCGGCTTGAGCGGTTTGCCTGCGGTGTGCGTGCGCAGATCGATGCCACGCGAACCCGGCAGAACTTCGCGCTTGGCCAAGTGGTCATACAGGAACAGGCCAATGCGGATCAGCCAGGCCGGGCGTGTATTGGGGTCGTGCGGCATGACAAAACGCAGCGGCCACATGATGTGCGGCGCGCTTTTCAGCAGCACCTCGCGTTCTTGCAGCGCCTTGCGCACCAGCGAGAACTCGTAATATTCCAGGTAACGCAGCCCGCCGTGGATCAGCTTGGTCGACGATGACGAGGTGTGCGAGGCCAGATCGTCCTTCTCGCAGAGCATGACGCGCCAGCCGCGACCGGCCAGATCGCGCGCGATGCCGCAACCGTTGATCCCCCCGCCGATGATGAGCACATCGTAGTCAGTGGCATTGGCGGACGAGGGGGAAAGGGCAGTCATGTGGGTGGGTTCGTTATTTTCGTATCCGTTCATTATTGCTCCTTAATGCGCGATTTTCGTCGTGGTTTACCCTCGATGTAATTCGTTTTTTTTCGTTTTATCATTGCCCGTCCTTTGAGTACCCGCCTCACGTGAATTCAAATCCCCGCCAGATCAACCTGCTCGAAGCTGTCCGCACGCGCGGTTCGATGACGGTCGAGCACCTTGCAGACATGCTGGGCGTGACGCTGCAAACCGTGCGGCGTGACGTGCAGCGGCTGGCCGACGAAGGACTGCTGACGCGCTTTCACGGCGGCGTGCGCATCCCGATTTCCACCACAGAGAACATTGCCTATCTGCAACGCGCGTCTTTGCACGCCGATGCGAAAGCGCGCATTGCGCGCGCCGTGGCCGAACGGGTGCCGAACGACTGTTCCTTGATCCTGAATATCGGCACCACGACCGAGGCCATCGCCCAGCAGTTGATGCGCCATACCGGTCTGCGTGTGATCACCAACAACCTGAACGTGGCGAGCATCCTCAGCGGCAATACCGCCTGTGAGGTGATCGTGGCGGGTGGATCGGTGCGTTCGCGTGACCGTGCGGTGGTGGGCGAATCGGCCATCGATTTCATCCGCCAGTTCAAGGTGGACATTGCGCTGATCGGCGTGTCCAGCATCGAATCCGACGGCACGCTGCGCGACTACGACCTGCGCGAAGTGAAAGTGGCGCAGACCATCATTGCCCAGGCGCGTGAGGTGTGGCTGGCCGCCGATGCCAGCAAGTTCAACCGGCCCGCGATGATTCGTCTGGGTTCGCTTTCCGACATTCACCGCCTGTTCACCGACGCGCCACCACCGCCGCCGTTCCCCGATCTGCTTGACCGCGCGCAGGTGCGTTGCGAGATCGCAAGCGCGTAATGCGGGTCGCGCGCAATGTTGCGCGGCCCTTGCTGTCCGACTCTACGCAGAAACGAAAAAAACCGAAGGATTCGCCAGCCATGACCTATCTGCTTGCTCTCGATCAGGGCACCTCCAGCTCGCGCAGCATCGTCTTCGATGCGCAGGGCCGCATCGTTGCCGTTGCTCAGCGTGAAGTGCCGCAGATTTATCCGCAGCCTGGCTGGGTCGAACACGATCCGAACGAGATCTGGTCTGGCCAACTGGCCACCGCCCGCGAGGTCTTGAGCAAGGCCGGGCTGACGGCGAAAGACATTCGCGCGATCGGCATCACCAATCAGCGCGAAACCACCGTGCTGTGGAATCGCAAGACCGGCCAGCCCGTGCACAACGCCATCGTCTGGCAGGACCGTCGCGCCGAACCGCTGTGCGCGCGCTTGCGCGAAGAAGGCGCGGGCAAACTCATTTGCGAACGTACCGGCCTGATCGTTGACGCCTATTTCTCGGGTACCAAGCTGCGCTGGTTGCTGGACAACGTGCCGGGTGCGCGTGCGCAGGCCGAGCGCGGTGAACTGGCTTTCGGCACCGTGGACAGCTGGCTGATGTGGCAACTGACGGGCGGGCGTGTGCATGTGACTGACGTCAGCAACGCATCGCGCACCATGCTGTTCAACGTGCACACCAATCAATGGGATGCCGAGTTGCTGGCGCTGCTCGACATCCCGGCGTCGTTGATGCCAACCGTGCAGCCATCCAGCTCGCATTTTGCGGATACCGATGCCGACCTGCTGGGCAGCGTGTTGCCCATTGGCGGTGTGGCGGGTGACCAGCAAAGCGCCTTGTTCGGCCAGGCATGCTTTGACGCCGGCATGGCCAAGAATACCTACGGCACGGGCTGCTTCCTGCTGATGCACACGGGTGATGCATTCCGGCCGTCCAACAACGGCCTGCTGGTGACCAGCGCCGCGCAGGTCGATGCGCAGCCGCGCTACGCCATGGAAGGCAGCGTGTTCGTGGGCGGTGCGGTGGTGCAGTGGCTGCGCGACGGCTTGAAAGCCATCCCGGGCAGCGCACAAGTGCAGTCATTGGCCGAAAGCGTGCCCGATGCCGGCGGCGTGATGATGGTGCCCGCGTTCACGGGCTTGGGCGCACCGTACTGGGACGCCGATGCGCGCGGCATCATCACGGGGCTGACGCGCGGCACGTCCGTGGCCCACATTGCACGCGCTGCGCTGGAAAGCATCGCCTACCAAAGCACGGCGCTGCTGCAAGCCATGAGCCGCGATGCGGTGGCGGCAGGTGGTGCACCGGTGAGTGAATTGCGCGTGGATGGCGGGGCGTGTGTAAACGACTTGCTGATGCAGTTCCAGGCGGATTTGCTGGGCATTCCAGTCCTTCGACCCGAGGTCGTTGAAACCACGGCACTGGGTGCGGCCTATCTGGCGGGGCTGTCGTGCGGCGTGTTCGAGAACGTCGAGGCGCTGTCGAAGCTGTGGCGCGTGGAACGGCGCTTCATGCCGACCATGGGACGCGCGCAGGCAGAGGAAGCGATGGCTCGGTGGGAAAGGGCGGTGCGACAGGCACGCGCGCAATGAACGGAATGAGCAAAAAGCGGTTTGCTTGGTAACAGGACTCTACGCTGCATATTGAACGATCTGGCCTTCTACACATTCTGAAACGGTAAGCCGACTATCCAGCGCTACTGGTTTCGTACACTTCAAGCTTGAATATATCGCCCTGTTGGTATCGCCCAATAGGGCGATTTTTTTTTGCGTGTGCATTCGGCGTGGTTGGTCTGAAGGTGGTTGTCTAGTTTGTTTGAATGGGTTAATGAATTGTTAATATGTCGGGCGGTTATGATCAGCGTTTGTTGATTGACCGGGGCTGGGCGTTTGGCTGTGTGATTGGCACAAGTTGATGGCGTTGAGCCTTGTGTTGACGCCCGGTCTTCGATTCGCAGTTTTGATTCTCGGTTTGTCGCAGCTTTTCCTTTGTTTGGCCCCTGTTTTCACAGACCCTTAATCTCTAAGGCGGGCGTTGCTCGCTATGCCAGGTGACCTTTTTGAAAGCTATTTCTTCTATTCGCGCTACCGTTCGCGCGTTGGTTCAATCTCGTTCTTATATTCAGCTTGATGATTATTACGCCACGCTGGAACAGCAGGATTGGGAAAACAAGGAAGAACCCGGTTTTCCTTATCTTGAAGCAGTCCGGGCCGGCACGCTGTTTGATTATTCGCTGACATCCTGGCAGGACGCGTCCGAGTTTCTTCAGAGCTGGATCGCCGCACGCCCTGATTCCTATCACGCGCGCCTGATTATGGCGGGCTTCTGCTTTGGTCGTGCCGGCGACATTCGCGGTAGCGGTTGGGCCGACAGCGTGACGCAGGATCGCTGGCTGGGCGCGGCATTGGCATGCGAACGATCGGCAGCCTTGTTTGTGCAGGCAATGGAACGGTCGCCGCGCCCGATTGCGGCATGCATCGAGATGATGCAGATGACGGCGCATTTTCAGGAACCCTATTGGCTGCGCCAATTGTTCGCGGGCCTGCCGCCTGAAACCATCACGCACGACGATATCGAAGAACCGGGTCTGATGGATGCGGCACTGGCGCATCTGGCAGCGGTGGGTGTGCCGCGTTTGCAGCTGGACGAGGTGCCGCAGGTCTTGCCGAGCAGCCTGGCCCCGCGTGCCGAGCATGAAACGGATCAGGCCAAGGATTACTGGTTGATGCGCGCGCTGGATCTGCGCCCGGACCACGTCGGTGCCTTGATGAATTACGCGAATTACCTGCAACCCCGTTGGGGCGGCAGCCTGGAAGATATCGATGGCCTGGCAGGTGGCCCGCTGTGCGCAGCGCTGTCAGAGCCTCAGCGCAATGCGATCCGCTGGATTGGCATCTACGATGAACTGCAGAGTTTCCCCGACTCGGACGACACCCCGGCGGTCGAAGAATATCGCCGCATATTCGAATCGTTCCTGGCGCGTGATTTGCGGCCGGACGAACGTGGCGAGGCCTTGGGTCGATATGCGCATTTCGTCAGCTATTCCATGGCGGATCATGCGCGCGCTCGCGACCTGCATGCGCAAAGCGTTGCAGCGTTTCCGCCCGATATGTACTTCTTCGATGTGGACGGGCCATTCCGCAGTTTTGCGCACGTCAGCATCATTCACCACATGCCGGACCACGACGGCGCATTCAAGCGCGTGCTGGAATTGATGTCCCAGTGGAACAGCATGGCCACACCGATGGCATTGCTGGCGGTAGCGCACCAGTTCGGTCGGTGGGGCGTCGAGCAAGACTCGGCGCGCGCGCAGCAATTGCTGGATCGCGCAGCAGTGCTGGCCAGCAAACCGACTTACGACGATTTCACTGCGCTGGCGGCTGCCGCGATGCTGTGGGATGGTGGCGATCACGAGCAGGGATACTTCCTGCTTCAGCAACTGGCAGAGCGCCGGGTGCCCGAGATCGCCAGCAACCTGTACGACATTCACCGGGGCTTCCGCGACAACACGCCGGACAGTTATCTGGACGACACGGCGCGCGATCTGTGGTTGCAACGTGCGGTCGATGAAGGCTCGCCGCTGGCCATGTACAACATGGCCTATCGCAAGATTTTCGAGGATGCGACGGACTTCTCGCAGCGCCAGAATCTGGACCACGTAGTGGGCTTGTTGCAGGGCGCACGCAAAGAGCCGCGCACGGAAGCCTTGTCGCGGCTGCGCATTGGTGTGCTGCTGCGCGACCATGGCACCGAGCAAGAGCAGCAGCAAGGCGTTCGCGAATACCTGCGTCCCTTGGTGGATGAAGACCACGACTGGCGTGCCGCCAAGGCAAGTGCCGAGATTGGCTTGGCCTATGCGTATGGCCGAGGCGTGAAGAAAAGCCGCTTTGCCGCGATTGAATGGGTGCAGCACGCCGTTCGAATCGAGCCCGATGACGAAAAGATCAACGACGTCCAGGCAGAGGTCATGAACTCGCACAGTCTGGTGAAAACCGTTGGCACGGTCTTCGGTGCCTTCATGAGTCGCGGCAGCGTGTCTGCAGAAGACTTGCCGCCCAAACCGACCGAGCAGTAAGCATGTCGAGCAAAGACGCGTCAGGGTGGCGGCTTTCCATCCGCTTGCTGCTGGGTGACGCTGCGCTGGTCGGCACCGGACTGGCGCTATGCACGGCCCCCATCTGGCTGTACGCGGCCTTGCCCGGTGTGCTGGGTGTGGCTGCTGCAGTCCTGGCGCTGACACTGCCCTTCATTGGCTGGCCGATGCTGCGCTTGCCCTTCGCGCCGCGTCTGCCGGGCGCGGAAAACGGCATTCCGTTGACGGCGGCAGATGCACCCGCGCTGTTTCATGAGATCGAGCAGGTGCGTGCTCGCCTGGATAGTCCGGTGCTGCATGCGGTCTATCTGACGGAGGATTTCAACGCCAGCATTCGGCAGCATCGACGCCTGCTGGGCGGTACGCGCAATGTGTTGTGGCTGGGGCTGCCGCTGTTGGAGGTGCTGTCGGCCGACGCGTGCCGCGCCATCCTGGCGCACGAGTGTGCCCACATCGCGGGCAAGCACGGGCGCTACGCCAGCCGGGTGTATTTCGCGCGGCTGCAATGGCAGGAAGCTGCGCGACAGTTGGCCCTTCGCAAAGGGGTGTCCACCGGGCCGCTGCGCCTGTTCATGAACTGGTACGTGCCGCGCTTCCTGGACGCCAGCATGGGCTTTGCTCGGTCGTGTGAGTATCAGGCCGATGCGGAAGCGGCCAGGGTCTGCGGCGCAGACGCTGCCGCAGAAGCCTTGCTGGGCTTGGCTGTGCAAGGACGTGCATTGCGCAAGCACTGGCACGACCACTACGCCGAGGCAACATCGCAGCCGCTGCCTTTCACCGATCTGGCAGAAGGGCGCGCGTGGCGGGTGCCTCAAGATGAGTTCGAGGCGCGGTTCTGGTTGCACGAAGCCTTGTGTGATCCCACGACCAGCGACGACACCCATCCGTCCTTGTCCGATCGTCTGAAGTCGCTGGGCAAGCTGGATGCATACCAAAGCAGCGCACAAGCCCCCTTGCCTTGGCAACGCGCGTGCCCAAGCGCGGCCAGTCAGTGGCTGCAAGGCCAGCACCTGCCGCTGGCCCGTGCCATGGACGAATCGCAAAACGATGCCACGGCGCAGCGCTGGCGCATTGCGCAAAATGAGCAACGCGAAGCACTGGCGAGCTATCACGATCTGTTGCGCAAGCAGCGCATACGTGGCCTGAATGCCGACGAACGCGCGACGTTGGCGTGGCATACCGATGCGGTGACGGGTGATGTGCGTGGTGCGGTAGACATGCTGACACTGAACCTGCGCGATCACCCCGACCATGTGATGTCGATGTGCAATCTGGCGGTCTTGCTGCCGCGACTGCCTGCGGATGTGGTGGCTATGGATGCTGTGCCTGAGGTCGACAGGCTTGATGGCGAGGTGCTTGCGGCAGATCAGCGTCCACAAGCCAACTCGACCGATTCTCCACAACTGCAAAACGCCGAGGAGTTATGGCGCAAGGCAGCAGCCGAGCCCGGTTCCCATCAACGGTATTGCCTGCGGCAACTGACAGCGGCAGCCTTGCGACGCAACGACTCGGATCAGGCACAACGCTATCGTGAAGAGGCTGATCGGCTGGACCTGCAAACCCGACACGAGGATGCCAGTCCGCGCTTCGAACCGCATGGTTTGCGCGAGGCAGAGCTGCGCAAACTGGCACAGACGCTGGACCCGCTGCTGCGCGCCGCAACCAGCGTCTGGCTGCTGCGCGACAGCGTTCATCGACATCACGTGTTGATGGTGCTGGTTCAGGACTCGTGGTTGTCGCGTGCTGTCGGGCAACTGACGGGCGAAGGCAGTTATGTGCAGCGCGATTGCAAAATGCTGGCGGACCGGCTGTTGCCGCGCATCGATCGTGCTATCGAGCCGGTGTGGCTTGAAGTGGGCGACACACGACTGCTTGCGTGTACGGATGCAGATCGCGTGATGCGGGCAGAAGGCTGACAAGCATCGTGCCAGGTTGGCCGCGATGTCTGTCAGCACGGTACCTTCATTCTTTGTTGGTGGCGCGATAGCGTTCAGCTGCATTGGTCTGGCGGATGTCCGACATCAAGCCTTGACGCGCGCCATCCAGGGCGTCCCATCGCTCGGCAACGTGCAGGGGCGGGATGGTGACCAGCTCGCGGCGGTCGAAGCCGACCAAGGCGGCATCAACCAGTTCGTTCACGTCCATGATGTCGGTGATCTGGTTGATGTCGATGCCCGCACGCTCCCAGATTTCAGTGCGCGTGGAAGCGGGCAGCACGGCTTGCACGTAGACGCCCTTGGGTGACAGTTCCTGGTGCAGGCCTTGCGACAGGAACAGCACAAATGCCTTGGTGGCACCGTAGATCGTCATGCCGAATTCCGGCGCGAAAGCCACCACCGAACCAATATTGACGATGGCACCGCTGCCCGACTCGGCAAAGCGCGTCGCAACCGCCGCGGCAAGCCGAGTGGGGGCCGTGGTGTTGAGCTTGATCAGGCGCTCGATGGCCTCGGCGCTTTGCTGCGCGAAGCCGCCCGACTGTGCCATGCCGGCGTTGTTGATCAGGATGCCGATGCGGGCGTCATCGCGCAGACGTGCTTCAAGCGTCGACAGGTCTGCGTCATTGGTCAGGTCGGCGCGCAGCACGTCGACGGCGACACCGTATTGCTCGCGCAGGCGTGCGGCCAGGGTGTCCAGGCGCGCCTGGTCGCGGGCAACCAGTACCAGGTCGTGGCCTCGGCGGGCAAAACGGTCTGCATAGGTGGCACCGATGCCAGTGGATGCGCCGGTGATCAGAACGGTGGAAAGTGTGGTCATGGATGTCTGCTTTTGAATGTGGGGTTCAGGTCGTGTCAGAGGCGGCGAGGCTTCAAGCAGTCATGCCCCGCACCCGCGCGATTGCGTGTAAGCGGTGCCATGACGATGCGGTTGGCCTGTGGAATGGGGCCAAGTTGGTAGGGCTCTAAATGCGACTTGTCAGTCATGCCGTGAAATGTCCGGTAGCGTTGTTTTATTTATGATGACGATCATAATCAAACAAGTCAAATTTTTGATGATGAATAGCATCAATGTATAGTTGGAGGCTTATCCAGTCCCACGCTCATACTTCCACACGGTCAACCATGAAAGTCACCAAGGCACAGGCGCAAGCCAACCGCGCGCACGTGGTGCAAACCGCATCGACCTTGTTCCGGGATCGTGGTTACGACGGTGTCGGCGTGGCCGACCTGATGGCGGCCGCCGGGTTCACGCACGGCGGCTTCTACAAGAACTTCCGTTCCAAAGCCGACCTGATCGCGGAATCGACCGCGTGTGGCATGGCGGGCACGGTCGACCTGGTGGATGGCGTGAAGCCTGCCGATTTCGTGCAGCAATACCTGTCGCGCGCGCACCGTGATGGTCGCGCCGCCGGTTGCTCCCTGGCCGCGTTGAGCGGAGACGCCGCGCGCCAGCCGGATGAGGTTCGAGCGACGTTCGAAGCAGGCATCGAACGTATGCTGGCCGCGCTCAGCAAAGGGGTGGGCGCGCAGGGTGATGACCCGGATCTTGCTCGGGCGAAGTGTCTGGACATGATGGCGCACGCAGTGGGTGCCCTGGTCATGTCGCGTGCCTGCCCGGACGATTCGCCATTGGCTGATGAGATTCTGGCGGTGTGTCGGGAGGCTTTGTTGGCGTCGTTGGCACCGGGGAAGGCCGGGGCGTCAGCAGGGCGCAGTAGTGTGTCCGCTTAATTCGCGACGCAGTGCGTCACGAATTGGAAAGACCAGAAAGAAGCCGCGCATGTGACGTAGCTTCAGCGCCAGACTAACCCCCAAGCCCAGGCCGCAACTCCTCAGCGATGCGATCAACGTTCGACGGCCTGACGTTCCAGCACGCTGCATCTTCGCATCCGAGTCGATAGTGAATTTTCCGCTCACGCGATCGATGCTGGCTGCCCAGTCCGAACCGACGCGCAAAACGATGGCAAGACTGCAACGCGGCTTATCGTAATACCGTCTGAAACCTGCGTCTGACTGCCTTTGAAACACCTTCTGCGGGTCGCCGGGTTATCTTCACGCTGGCGTACTTTTCCAATATGGAAAGTGCGGAACCTGGCAGTCTTTTGTGGCCCGTTGTGCTGGCCGGACGCAGCCTGGTCCCAGGGCGGAGATGAACGTGCAAGATGATCGATCGGCAAGCGTGTGTGAAGGCCTGTCTGCCCATGCAGACCTGGGCGCGGTGTTTGCCGCCATTCCGGGCATGAACTTGTTGTTGGCACCGGATGCGCCGCGATTCACGATGCTGCTCGCCAGCGACGAGCGGCTGGCTGCCACGATGAGCACGCGCGAAGGAACCTTGGGGCGGCCGTTGTTTGACGTCTTTGCCGATGCGAATCCCGCCAATCCGTCCCCGTCCGGGGTGCAGAATCTGCGAGCGTCCTTGGAAACGGTATTGCGCACCGGCGAGCAGCATTGCATGCCGCTTCAGCGCTACGACTTGCAACGTGCAAACGGTTCCTGGGAAGAACGGTATTGGAGCCCGACCAATGTGCCGGTGAAGGACGCCAACGGCAACGTGAAGTACCTGATCCACCAAGTGACGGATGTCACGGAAGCTGTGCTGGGCCGTGCGGCGCTGGAACGCGCAGAGCAGGGCGCTGCGCGTGTGCTGGGGCGGATGACGGACGCGCATTTCCAGCTGGATGGTGCCTTTCGTCTGGTGGAGATGAACCCCGCTGCAGAGCGGATGACCGGGACGATGCGGCACGAGGTGCTCGGGCTGACCTGCGAGGATGCGTTTCCGGCATCGTTCGATCCGGCCGTCGATGCGGCTTTCCGGCGCGTGGTGGCATCTGGACGTGAAGAGCACTTGCTGCAGCATTACGTCAGCGAGGGCAGCGATGTCTATGTCGAGGTCGATGCGTATTCGACCGATGATGGGGGCGTGGCGATCTTTGCGCGTGATGTGTCCGAGCGCGTCAGCGCCGTGGAAACGCGACGCGAGATGGAAACGCAGCGCTTTCTGACCCGGCTGGGCGATGTGCTGCACCGGGAAGGCGATACCGCCACGCTTTATGAAGGGGCCGCGCGCTTGCTGGGCGAGCATCTGGGCTCCGGTCGCGTGCTGTACGCCGAGGCCAGGGAGGAAGACAACGCCATCGTGGTCGTGGCCCAGCATCTGCGTGAGGGACTGGTGCCCGTTGCGCGTGATTATCGTTTTGATGACTACTGCCCTTGCGTGACGATCAGCCTGCGGAGCAGGCGGACGCTGGTCATGACCGATGTCACCACAGAAGCGCAGCTTGACGTCTCTGAACGCATGTTGATCGCGGCGGCAGGGGTAGGTGCAAGCGTGACGGTGCCGATCTTGCAGGATGGGCGGATTGCAGCCTGCCTGAGCGTGGTGCAACCCACCTCGCGCAAGTGGACGTCGCACGAAGTTGCCTTGATCGAAGAAACCGCGCAACGCACCGCGATTGCCGCCGCGCGCTCGCGCGCCGAGGCTGCGTTGCGGGCATCGGATCGCCGGAAAGACGAGTTTCTGGCGGTGCTAGCGCATGAACTGCGCAACCCGCTTGCGCCCGTGCGCAATGGCCTGCAAATTTTGCGCATGGCCCCGCACGACACGCAAAAGACCAACAAGGTGCTGGGCGTGATGGACCGGCAGCTGACGCACATGACCCGGCTGATTGACGACTTGCTGGATGTGTCTCGTTTCACCAGCGGCAAGGTGGTGTTGCGGCGCGAACGGATTCCCCTTCGTGCGGTGTTCGACAATGCGCTGGAAGCAAGCCTGCACCTGATCGAAGCCAGCCGCCATGTGCTGATGTCCCACTTCTCGCACGAAGCGCTGTTCCTGGATGCCGACGCCACGCGGCTGGTGCAGGTTGTCGGCAACCTCATCAACAATGCCGTCAAGTACACGCCTGACGGGGGCCAGATCGATTTGTTCGGTGAACGCGATGGCAACGATGTGTTGATCCGTGTTCGCGATACCGGCGTGGGTATTTCGTCAGACATGCTGCCGCATGTGTTCGACTTGTTTGCGCAAGTCAGCGGCAGCAGCCTGGCACGCGCGCAAGGCGGTCTGGGTATCGGTCTGTCGATATCACGCCAACTGATTCACATGCATGGCGGCACGCTGCGCGCCGAGAGCGATGGCCTGGGCAAGGGAGCGACGTTCACGGTTCGCCTGCCGATGGCAGCAGAACCCGAGTCTGAGCGAGCCGCACCGGGCGCGGCAACAGAAGCAGAGAACCTTGCGTCGCAAGAGATTCTGGTGGTCGATGACAACATCGATGCTGCCGATTCCTTCACCACCATGCTGGAACTCTCCGGCCATGTCGTGACGACGGTCTACACCGGCGCGGACGCCTTGGCGGCAGTCGCCAAGCGTCGTCCATCGCTGGTCTTCTGCGATATCGGCATGCCGGGAATGAATGGCTACGAGGTTGCCGAGCGCATCCGCGCCGATGCGTCTCTGGCCCCGGTACGCCTGATCGCCGTGACGGGATGGGGGCGTGACGAGGACAAACGCCTGGCGTTGGAAGCGGGTTTTGATGCGCACCTGGCGAAGCCGATCGCCTGGGCGGCGGTGGAGGCGGTGCTGACTGCACAAGAGCCTGGCGAAGCCTTGCTCAAGCGTTGAAAGACGGGTTCAGATCAAACGATTCGCGACGCATTGCGTCGCGAATCGGAGCATCCTGAAAAAAGCGCAGCACAGGTTCAGCGGTCATCGCCGCCAAGCGTGCTGCCGCATCCCAGTCCCCGTCACTCCACCGTCACACTCTTCGCCAGATTCCTTGGCTTATCCACATCCGTCCCCCGCACACACGCCGTGTGATACGCCAGCAACTGCAGCGGCACCACATGCAGAATCGGTGACAACTGGCCGTAGTGTTCCGGCAGGCGGATCACATGCACGCCGTCTTCGCTGCCGATCTGGCTGTTGCCGTCGGCAAACACATACAGTTCGCCGCCGCGTGCGCGTACTTCCTGCATGTTGGATTTCAGCTTTTCCAGCAGCTCGTCTTTGGGTGCAACGGTGACCACCGGCATCTTGCCCGTGACCAGTGCCAGCGGGCCGTGTTTCAGTTCGCCAGCCGGGTAGGCTTCGGCGTGGATGTAGCTGATTTCCTTCAGCTTCAGCGCGCCTTCCAGGGCTATCGGGTAGTGCAGGCCACGGCCCAGGAACAGGGCGTTTTCCTTGGCGGCGAATTCTTCGGCCCAGGCGATGATCTGCGGTTCCAGCGCCAGCACGGCTTGCAGGGCCACCGGCAGGTGGCGCAGGGCCTTGATGCTGTTGGCTTCCTGTTCTTCGCTGAGTTTGCCCTTCACTTGCGCCAGCGACAGCGCCAGCAGGTACAGCGCAGACAGCTGGGTGGTGAAGGCCTTGGTGGACGCCACACCGATCTCTACGCCTGCACGCGTGATGAACGCCAGTTCGCATTCGCGCACCATCGCGCTGGTGGCGACGTTGCAGATGGTCAGGCTGTGGGTCATGCCCAGGCGGCGGGCGTGTTTCAGCGCAGACAAGGTGTCGGCGGTTTCGCCGGATTGCGAAATCGTCACGACCAGGGTGCGCGGGTTGGGCACGCTGGTGCGGTAGCGGTATTCGCTGGCGATTTCGACGTTGACGGGCACGCTGGCGATCGATTCGATCCAGTAGCGCGCGGTCAGGCCGGCGTAGTAGCTGGTGCCGCAGGCCAGGATCAGGACGTTGTCGATTTCCTTGAAGACGCTGTATGCCTTGTCGCCGAACAGTTCGGGCGTGATGGCTTCGATGTCCTGCAAGGTGTCTGCGAGCGCGCGCGGCTGCTCGAAGATTTCCTTTTGCATGTAGTGGCGATAGGGGCCGAGTTCGGCGGCGCCGGTGTGGGCCTGCACGGTGCGGATGTCGCGCTGCACGGGCTGGCCTTGGTCGTCGACGATCCACACGCCTTGCAGTTGCAGGTCGACCACGTCGCCGTCTTCCAGGTACATGATCTGGTCGGTGGTGCCGGCCAGCGCCAGTGCGTCAGAGGCCAGGAAGTTCTCGCCTTGGCCGACACCGATGACCAGCGGCGAGCCTTGGCGTGCGCCGATCACGCGCTGCGGTTCGTCACGACAGAAGGTGGCGATGGCGTAGGCACCGGTCAGACGTTTCACGGCCTGCTGCACGGCGTCGAACAAGTCGTCGTGATACAGGTGGTTGACCAGGTGGGCGATGACTTCGGTGTCGGTCTGGCTGACGAACACGTAGCCCAGGCCCTGCAGTTCGGCGCGCAGTTCTTCGTGGTTTTCGATGATGCCGTTGTGCACCAGCGCAATCCGGTCGCGGCCGTGACGGTCTTGCGACACGTGCGGGTGGGCGTTGTCGGTGATGGGCGCGCCGTGGGTGGCCCAGCGGGTGTGTGCGATGCCGGTGTAGCCCGCCAGGTGCTCGGCGGCAACCTGGGCTTCCAGTTCGGCGACACGCGAGGTGCTGCGCGCACGCTGCAGGCTGCCTTCGGGCACGCCAGCGGCGTAGACCGCCACGCCGCAAGAGTCATAACCCCGATATTCCAGGCGTTTCAGGCCTTCAACGAGGATGGGGGTGATGTCCCGTTGCGCAACGGCGCCAACAATTCCGCACATGGCTGGGCTCACGAATGTGGTTGAGAAGACCGCATTCTGAGCGCGTTGGGGTGAAATTAGATTTCTTGTTTAAGATTGTTTTGGAATATTCTGTCTCAACACAATCTACATGAAATATACATTCATCTATCACAGGAGTTTTTTATGATTGATGAACTTGATCGACGCATCCTCGCCATCTTGCAGGTAGACGCGTCCATCAATAATCAGGACTTGGCCGAGCGTGTGCACGCGTCTGCGCCAACCTGCCTGCGCCGGGTGAAGCGCCTGCGCGAGATCGGTGTGATCGAGCGGCAGGTTACCTTGCTGTCACCTACCGCCCTGGGGCCAAGCCTGACGGCGATTGTCGAACTCAGCCTGGATATCCAGTCGGCAGAACGGCTGGATGCATTCGAAGCCCGGGTGGCTGGCGAAGCTGCGGTGATGCAGTGCTATCGCGTCTCGCCGGGGCCGGACTTCGTGCTGGTGGTGCAGGTGGCCGACATGCCTGCCTACCATGCGTTGGTACACCGCTTGTTCAACGCGGCGGCCAACGTGCGCAATGTACGCGCTTTCTTCAGCGTGCAACGAACCAAGTTCGAGACCGCATTGCCGCTGTGAACGCGGGCTGCTTTTTGCTTTATCCGCGCAGGGCAGCGGTGCGTACGCAATTGCGACCGGCGTGTTTGGCTTCGTACAGTGCCTCGTCTGCCAGTTTCAGCACCAGGGTGCTGTCACGCGTATGCGTGGGCGAATGCGCCACCCCTGCCGACAGCGTTACACCGTGGTCTATCTGCGTGACTGCATGTTCCATCATCGAACGCAGGCGTTCTGCCACGGCTTCGGTCTGTTCAAGCGACACGTTGGGCAACAGCATCACGAATTCTTCCCCGCCCATGCGGCCCAGGACATCGCCTGCGCGTGAACTGTGGCGCATCAGGGCAGACAGTTGCTGCAGGATCTTGTCGCCTGCGTCGTGCCCGTGAACGTCGTTGACCTTCTTGAAGAAGTCGATGTCCGTCATCACCACGCCGAAAGGAATGCCGGCGACGTCGAGCTGCGCGCGGACTGCATCCACGCCGCGTCGGTTCAGCAGGCCGGTCAGCGGGTCGGTGGCGTTTTCTTCACGTAAGTGACTGATCATCACGTCAATCGACGCCAGGCCTTCCAGCAGGGCGCGCTTGAGCTGCAGGGCTTCCACGTACCAGGCGCGAATCATGGAAATGCCTTCGCTTGCCTGCTGGGTGTCCATGCGTTGCGCCACCTTGGCCATCTGCGACAGCGGACGCGAAATCAGGCGCGACAGCCACCAGATCAGCACCAGCAGCACCAGCAACATGGGCAGTGTCTGACGCACCGTTGACCACAGCAGCTCGTCCTGCCGGTTCAAGGTGACTTCCAGGGGGCGTTGTGCAATCACGCCCCAGTTGGTGGAATACATGGGCGCAAAACCGGCCAGCATCGGCACGCCACGCGTGTTGGTGAGTTCCATGTTGCCGGTGGTGCGGGCCAGGGCTGCGCGTACCGCCGGGTTGTCGATAACCAGGTCACCCACGCGTTTGGGGTCTGGGTGAAACAGCAGGCGACCGCTTGGATCGACCACGAACAGATACGAGCCGTCGCGGTGCGGGTGCTCGGCCAGCATGGTGTGCAGTGCGTTGGTTTCGTGCAGGTAGATGCTGCCCACCAGCGCGCCCATGAATTCCCCATGGCGCGAGAACACCGGCTGGCTCAGGCTGACGATCCAGCGCCCGGTCACGCTGATGAAGGGCTGTGAAATCGTGGGGTGGCGGGCGTTGACGACGTTCTGGGTGACGGGCGTATCGATGCGTTGTCCGGCCAGGCCGAGCGAAATCGGCGAGGTGTACAGGATCACCTTGTCATCGGTAATGAACCCGGTGGAATTGAAGATGTAGGACTGCAGTTGCAGCCGCTCGACTTCGTTGCGGATGTTGAGCGTAGTGACACCACCCTCGGACAGCGCCATGGCACCGAAGGCCAGTGCGCGCACCGCATCCTGCATGGTGATGTCGGCCATTGCGGCCGTCTTCACCGCGTACGCCCGGTTGCTTTCCAGGGTGTTGTTGGTAAGGATGTCGCGCTGTACGCGGTAGCTGGCGTAGAAGCTGTTCAACAGCGCGAAGGTGATCGCCACCACGCTGAGCCAGAGAATCAGGCCTTGAAGATTGATGCCGCGAGAAATACGGGTGCGCATGCGTGCCTGACGGTCTACCGCGAAAAGGAATGGGTGGTGATCACGGTATGTCGATCAAGGTTTCTGCGGGCGCTTCCAGCCAGGGAAGCTGACTTGTTTGCCCCCGCGCGAGACGGTCAGTTGTTCTGCGGGCGCGTCCTTGGTCAAGGTGGTGCCGGCACCCAGCGTGGCACCGTGGCCGATGCGCACCGGGGCGATCAACTGGCAGTCCGACCCGATGAACGCGTCGTCTTCGATCACTGTGCGGTGTTTCAGCGCGCCGTCGTAGTTGCAGGTGATGACCCCTGCACCGATGTTCACGCGGGCTCCGATGGTGGCGTCGCCGATGTAGGTCAGGTGATTGGCCTTGGCGTCGTCGGCCAGGTTGCTGTTCTTGACCTCAACGAAGTTGCCGATGTGGGTGCGCGAGCCCAGGACTGAGCCCGGACGCAGGCGGGCGTACGGGCCGACACGGGAATCCGGGCCGACACGGCTTTCGTCCACGTGGCTGTATGCCTCGATGCGTGCGTTGGCGGCGATGTGGGCGTTGCGAATCACGCTGTGCGGACCGACATACACCCCGTCGTCCAGCGTGACGTCACCTTCGAAGATGCAGCCGACATCAATGAATACGTCTTTGCCGCAGCGCAGCGTGCCGCGCTGATCGAAGCGTGCCGGGTCGGCCAGGGTCGCGCCGGCTTCCAGCAGGGCATCGGCCTGCGCGCGCTGGAAGATGCGTTCCAGTTGTGCCTGTTGCTGGCGGCTGTTGACGCCCAGCGTTTCCCAATCGTTGCCAGGGTGTGCCGCGCGCACCGGCACACCTTCGGCGACCGCCATGCCGATCACGTCGGTCAGGTAGAACTCACCTTGTGCGTTGTCGTTGCGCAATTGGCCAAGCCAGGTGCGCAGTTTGGCGGTGGGCACGGCGATCAGGCCCGTGTTGACCTCGTTGATCTGCAATTCGGCAGGGGTGGCGTCTTTGTGTTCAACGATGCGTTCGATAGCACCTTGCGCATTGCGCACGATGCGGCCGTAGCCGGTGGGATCGTCCATGCGAACCGTGAGCACGCCCACGCCGGTTGCGCCGTCGCCGCGCGCGGCCCCCAGCAATGCCCGCAGCGATTCCGGCCGAACCAGCGGCACGTCGCCATACAAGACCATCGTGATGCTGTCGTCACCGTCGCCTTGCAGCAGCGGTGCAGCCTGTTGCACGGCGTGGCCGGTGCCTTGCTGCGGAATCTGTTCGGCGTATTGCAGGCTCGAATCACTGGCGTACCAATCGCGCACTGCTTGTGCGCCGTGGCCGACCACTACTACGACGTTGTCGGGCGACAGCGCCTGCGCGCTGGCAAGCACATGGGACAGCATCGGTTGGCCTGCCAGCGTATGCAAGACCTTGGGGCGCGCCGATTGCATGCGCTTGCCCAGGCCGGCGGCCAGAATCACGATATTGAGCATCTTTGAAAACCTCGATGGGGCGGACAACGGTCGTTACGGGCGGGCCAGCAGCTTTTCGAGTTCGCCAACCAGAGCGGGGTCCTCGGGCGTCACATTGCTTGCAAACGCGCTGACTGGCCGGCCTTGCCGGTCCACCAGATATTTATGGAAATTCCACTTGGGCGGCGAGTTGGTCGCCTGGGTCAGTTGCGCAAACAGCGGGTTGGCCTGCGCGCCGGTGACCACGGCCTTGGAGAAGATCGGGAATTTGACCCCGTAGGTGTTGAAACAAAGGTCGGCAATTTCCTTGGCTCCGCCAGGCTCTTGCTGACCAAAATCATTCGATGGAAATGCCAGGATTTCCAGGCCGCGTGCACGGTACTTGGCGTACAGGCGCTCCAGGCCTTCGTACTGCGGCGTGAAACCACAATAGCTGGCGGTGTTCACCACCAACAGCACACGTCCCGCATATTGGCACAGCGACTGTGGGACTTCGTCCTGCAGGCGCGGATAGCTTTGGTTCAGCAAGGCGGGACACGCAGCCGCGCTGGTGGCCGTGGGTTTGGCAGTCGCATCGGCCGCGTGGCTTGTGCGGGGGGCGGCGGCCGGCAGGATCACCAGCATTGCTACGGCGGCGGCGAGCAGGGCGGGAGTGAAGAAGCGCATGACAGACTCGACGGTAGCGGTGGACGATCGGCCGGCGGCGCAATCAGGTGAATATGGTCAGGACGCCGGTTTGGGCAAAGAGCTGGTTGTGATGGATTTCACCATTGGCGAAAAATCCGATCAGTGGGATGTCGCCCAACTGGCGCTGCAACAGCTGCATTTCCGCAGACGGCCCACCCAGCAGCGCACCGGTACGGCCCAGACAGGAAATATAAATCGCGCCGCGTGCTGCCGATAGCGAACCCGTCTCGTTTTCGATCGTTTCACGCAGTTCGGTGCAGGCTCGGACCAGATCGGCCCTGGCCGCCTCACGATCGCGTCGGCAAAACGCCACATGATCGGCCGTATCCAATTCTGAACCGACTGCCAGCGCGCGTGCCCCCGGATCAACCCCGATCAGTGGGCGCACCACGTAATCGCCACGTTTGAAGGCGTCGCCTTCCCCCACGCCAATGAAGGTGCCCTGCAACATGCGCACGGTCGATGCCGTCTGCTGTTTGCGGCTGTCTTCGTCGTCGCCGTCGGGCTTGCGTGCCAGCGCGTCGGGATCGACTCCGATGTCACGCAGCAAGACGTCCAGCGCGGGATTGTTGTCCAGCGTGTGCAGCAATTGACCGCTGGCCTGGGTAACCCGGTGTACCGGCCCGATCGGCCGGCAGCCTTGCGTGATGCGGGTCGACAAGGCGATGTCTTCCGACAACATGACGCCCGACAGGCCCCCGGCCAGCACCTGATCGGCAATCATGGTGTTGCGATGACGGCTGCTCGACAGCCCGCCCGCCAAGTGGCCGCTGGCCACCTTGTGGGCCATGTCGCGCACCAGTTCCGGCAGGTCCGGGGTGGACGAGTCGCCATGCACCATGGCCGTCCAGGATGCGCGCCGCCCGTTGGGCGTGCGGGCATCGCGCGGGCGTGGGCGTGCCATGCCCGAGAACACCTGGAATTCGTCTGTCGAATAGTCCGCCAGCATGACGGCCATGGCGGGTTCGTCGATGTATTCCGCGCTGCCTGCGGCAATGCCCATGCCCAGCGCGCCAACCCAGTGCGTGACCCCGGTGCGCTCACGCATCAAGGCCAGGATTTCCGGTGCCTGATCGCCGTAGTGATCGGTCAGGTACAGGAAACCAAGCGTGGGTGGCCCCACGCCGCCGCTGCGGCTGAACGCTTCGACTTGCGCCAGGCACAAGGCCGCCGCCATCCTCCAGTCGGGATGGGTGGCGTGCCCCCAGGGAAATCGCGGCTTCATCGCCCGCCTGTGCTCGGTGTTTTCTTGGCTGCGGTTTTTCGTGCCGGCTTGGGCGCGTCAGGCGCGCTGGCCGCCTTGGCCCGGCTGGCTGCGGCCGCAGGCGATGCGGGCGGCGTGGCGGCTGCCTTGGCAATCGCGCTGAATTGATCCTGCACCATGTTCCACCACGCCTGCATCGGGGCAGCAGCGTCGCCGGTTGCCTTGGCGGCGTCTGCGGGCGGGGTCACGAAAGACTGCAAGGTGGCGAAGGTGGCGCGCTGCACTTCCAGGCCTTGGATGGTGCTTTGCAGCAGGGCCTGGTTCACGCGCAGCCAGTTTTCGACGGCTTTCAGATCGGTGATGCGGCGATCCAGGTCTTCCGGCTTGAAGCCCGGGCCGAACGCGGGTGCAGACGTACCCATGGTGCCCAGGTTGGTCCAGACCTTGTTCAGCATGTCCAAGCCTTGCATGACCGGATTGGGTGCGCCGGCCGACGTATCCAGGCCGGGGATTCCAGGGATGCCGAAGGGGTTGGTGGCTTGACTCATGAGAAAGCTCCTGTAGGGGGTACGGATGCAAACTGCTTAAATGGGTACGTCTGGGGGCACATCTTGAGGCACATCTGGAACACAGGATGCGCCCGGATAAAGGGCGCACCGCTGAACACGCGGCGTACTCAGGCCGTCAGGGAATCGGAAATGTCGGTTTCTGCGGTCTCTGTCTGCGACGAATCTTGGGGTGAGTCAGGGGGTGAATCAGGCGGCGGGGCAGCTTTTGACTTGGCCTTTGATCTGGCTCGCGATTTGGCGGGTGATTTTGCTTTTGACTCTGCTGATGAATCGATGGGGGATTCATCGGGCGATTCAGTTGATGACTCGGCTGATGGTTCTGCGGACGACTCAGTGGACCACTCGGCAGACGAATCAACTGACAACGCGTCAGATTCAGCCTGCGATCCCGCGAATGACCGGCTGCGCGATACGCTGCCGCCAGTTGCTTCGCTATCTGGGTCGGCTGCCGTTTCGTCCAGCGTGTGTTCGATCGCGCCGAACAGGCTGCGGCCATCGACATCCAGCATTTCCAGGCGCACGCGATCGCCAGCATCCAGGCCACGCAGGGTATCGCGAGCACCCGCAGGCGCTTTTTCATCCAGCCCGGCAATCAGACCCGAGCCAACCAGCGAGCCGGCACGCGCCGGCCGGGTCTGGGCCAGCATGGCAATCAGCAGATGCAGACCGGTACGTGTGCCCGCACCCGCATCGGGGCGACCCACCACTTTGCCATTGCGGCTGACCGTCAGCGGCAGATGGATCTTGCCGCGCTTCCAGGCAGCGCCGACTTCATCGGGCGTGACCACCACCGGTGCAAACACGGTGTGTTGCCGGTCGGGCAGCGTGACGCCATCAGGCCCGGGAGGCGAGGGCAAGCGCCAGTCTGCCGACAGGGCAAGCAGGCGTACACAGTCGCCGGCGGCGTCAGAACGCACGCCGGGAGGGACATCACCGGTGATTGCCACCATCTGCGCCGTCAGGCTGGCCAGCGCATCGGCCACCGGGCCTTCGTTGGCACCCAGCAGCACATCGCTGGGGCGCTGTGCCAAGCCACCTTCGGGCAAGGCTGCCGTCCATTGGAATGCGCGCGGCAGCGGTGCGGCAACCTTGGTCGGATCGAACGGGAAGGCATGACGGGCCCGGCCTGCGTTCAGGGCGGCGTACAAGTCCTGCAATTGCGGCAGGAAGAAGTTCCAGTCGTCGAGCGCGCGTTGCAGGGTGCCGGTGATGTCCGTGGCGAACTGCGCGGTGCGCAGATCGCGTGACACGACAGCGAGCTGGCCGTCGCGGGAACCATCACGGAAAGAAGCAAGTTTCATGGGCGTTGCAGAGTGGAAAACGACGGCGGCGCGAGCGCTCGTGCGTCACATTCCGCACAACATAACACGAGGCTGAAAACCCTCTGCCAGCCGTGGCCGCCCAGCGGGCGCGGCGTCGTCCGGTACGATAGGTCCATCGTTGTGATCTAGTCGCATTGGTGCTGCCGCGCACGGCTCGTGCGGGCGCATGTTGCGTGAAAGGAGCCGTACCGAATGTCTGTTTTCCATATGCCTGTTCTCGATCCTGCGTCTTCGCTGCGCCGTCGCCTGTTGGCCGTTTGCGTGCTGACTGTCAGCGCGCTGGCCGGCACCGCCGCGCAGGCGGCAGCGCCGTCGCCCCCGCCCGATGCCCATCTGTATTACCAGACCAAGGTAGCCGCCAAGGGCATGAGCCTGAGTATCGACAGCGAAATCGAGTGGTCGCGCCAAGGTGACACCTATCGCGTGTTGAACCATGCGCAGCACATGCTGCTGGGTAACCTGACCTTCGACAGCAGGGGCCGTGTCACACCGGCAGGCCTGGTTCCCGAGGCCTATCTGGAAACCCGTCGCAAACGCGAAAAGCTGGTCACCATCGACCAGGCGAGCAAACAGGTGAAGTTCTCGGGCGGCCAGACTGCGGCTGCACCGGCCGGTCTTCAGGACCGCACCTCGGTGCTGTTGCAGCTGTCTTCCTTGGCGCGTGGCGACGCAGCTGCCTTCCAGACCGGCAAGACCTTGACGGTGCCGGTGGCCGGATCGAGCCAGGTGCAGGAGTGGGTGTTCCAGATCGTTGGCGAAGAAACGCTGTCCAGCCCGATGGGCAAGCTGCGCACCGTACACGTGAAGCGCCAGCCGCGCGCAGGCCGTGACGGCCCGGACGAACAGCAGGTGGATGTGTGGCTGGCACCGGATCGCAACTGGCTGCCGGCGCGGGTGCGCCTGCGCGAAGCCAATGGCGATGAGTTCGATCAGGTGGTGTCGCGCATCGAACCGTGACGCGCGTGGATCGGGTGCGGAAAGCGGGCTGGATAGTCGAGCTGTAGCGATCCGGTTTAAACAAGCAATCGATCAGAACAACAGGCCTTGGTCATCCAGGCCTGTCTTCTGACCGATCGCCCGTACTTGGACCTTCAGGGCAGCACCTTCACCCGGTCAACGATCTGCGTGGTGTAAGCCGTGCGCGGGTCGACCGATGCCTTGATCAAGCCATTCTTCACCATGAAGTCGAAGGTTGCCTGCCAGCGCGCATCGGTCATGGTCAGCAAGCCCCGTGTGGCGGCATCCCCGCCCGTGACCAATTGGTGTTCGCGCAAGGCTTTCACGCCGTAGTCCAGCGCGTCCTGTTCCAGCTGCGGATTGTCGCGGCGGATCAGTGCGTTGCCGGCTGTTGGGTCGCGCAGATAATTGCGCCAGCCTTCGGCACTGGCCTCCACAAACCGGCGCAATACATCGGACTTGTTCTTCAAGCCGTCGCGGGTGGTGACCAGCGTCTGTGCGTAGGGCGGGTAGCCGTAATCACCCAGCAGAAATACCTTCGGGGTGACGCCTGCGCGTGTGACGGCAAAGGGTTCGGACGCCAGATACCCCTGCGTGACCGATTGCTTGTCGGCCAGGAAGGGCTGGATCGAATAGGTGTACGGCTTCTTGTACTTGTCCGAGAACCCGAAGGTGGACTTCAGCCACGGCCAGTAGGTGGTTTCGCTGGTCTGGCCGACGAAGATCGGCCGGGTGCGCAGGTCTTCCAGTTTGGTCGGGCCGGGGTGCGACAGCAACACGGTGGGCGAACGCTGGAAGGTGGTGGCAATGGTGACCAGCGGCAAACCTTGTTCAACCGCTTTCAGCGTCTGCAGGTCATCGCCCATCGCCACGTCGTACTTGCCCGCCAGCAGCAATTGCATGGCGTTGACCTGCGGTCCACCCATGCGAATGTCCACGTCCAGCCCGTGCTTGGCATAGGTGCCATCGGCAACCGCCTGGTAGAAGCCGCCGTGCTCGGTCTGCGCATACCAGTTGGAGCCAAACACGATGCGTGCAGGTTTGGCATCTTGTGCGTAAACCATCTGAACCGCTTGGCCCGTCGCAAGCAAGGCCAGCCCGCCCAGCACGCCGATCAGACGACGCCGGGTAGACGGCAGGGCAACAATGCCGCCCATCAGGCGGCTGCGCGCAGTTGTTCGCCGATCACGCTGCCCAGGATGGCAATGCCTTCGTGGATGCGTGCTTCGGGCACCGTCACGAAGGACAGGCGCAATGTGTGGGTTTCGGGTTGGTTGGCATAGAACGGTGCGCCCGGCACATAGGCGACGTTTTGCGCCACCGAGTGCTGGAACAAGGCCGTGGCATCCAGGTAGGTCGGCAGCGTGACCCAGGTGAACATGCCGCCCGTCGGGCGGTTCCAGCTCACGCCTGCCGGCATCGACTTGTCGAGTGCGGTCATCATGGCGGCGCATTGCGCGGCATACAGGCTGCGGATGGTGGGGATGTGCGTGTCCAGCAGGCCGGTGCTGACCGCTTCGAACACCACGCGTTGCGTGAAGCCGGGGGTGTGCAGGTCGGCGGCCTGCTTGGCTTGGCCAAGCTTGAACAGCACGGCTTCCGGTGCGATCACATAACCCAGGCGCAGGCCCGGAGCCAGAATCTTCGAGAACGAACCCAGGTAGATGACGCTGTCCGGTGCCATCGACAACAGGGTGGGATGGGTGTCGCCGGTGTAGGACAGATCGCCGTAGGGATTGTCTTCCACGATGGGCAGGCCCAGCTTTTCTGCCTGTGCAATCAGTGCTTTGCGGCGCGCCAGGTCCATGGTGCGGCCGGTGGGGTTCTGGAAGTTCGGCAGGATGTAGGCGAAGCGTGCGCCTTTGGTCAGTTCAGGCGTCAGCGCTTCCGGCACCACGCCGCCTTCGTCCGAGGGCACCGACACGAAGCGCGGGCCGTACAGGGAAAATGCCTGCAAGGCACCCAGGTAGGTCGGGGTCTCGACCAGCACAGGGCTGTCGGGGTCGATCAATACCTTGCCGATCAAGTCCAGCGCCTGTTGCGAACCGGTGGTCAGCATCACGCGGGTGGGGCTGACGCCGTGCTGTGCCGCGACCCATTCGCGCAGGGGCATGTAGCCCTCGGTCGGGCCGTATTGCAGTGCAGCATGGGGCTTGTTGGCGAACAACCGGTCGGTAGCTTCGCGCAGCGCTTCAATCGGGAACGTCGCCGGGGAGGGCAAGCCACCCGCGAAGGAAATGACCTCGGGTCGCTCGGTGATCTTCAGCAGTTCACGGATGGCGGAGGACTTGAGCGCGAGGGCGCGCTGCGAGAATTGAACGTTCACGGCGGGATCTTTGGCGCAAGAAGGGGAGCCAATAAAGATACGCCTTGTGATGGGAATCGTCCATCTCGCACCAAGGTGGGTGCCACGTTGTGACGAAAACGATGTTTCGGTGAACAAGGGCTGAAGGAACGATGTTTCAGGGCACGGTGCTTCAGTACGCAGCGCCTCGGTCCGCAAGGCCTCAATCGCGTGCGCTGTCGTGCCAGCGTTTCAGCACCAGTCGGCCGATGAGCGTCATCACGGCAAACAGCACCACGCCGCTTGCGGTGATCAGCAGCAAGGCTGCAAACAGGCGCGGAATGTTCAACTGCAAGCCGGCTTGCAGAATCTGATAGGCCAGCCCGCCCTGCGTGCCGCCCGTGCCGGCGACGAATTCCGCCACGACGGCACCGATCAATGCCAGCCCCGTAGCGATCCGCAGACCGCTGAAAAACGCTGGCAAGGCCGACGGCACCCGCAGCCGCCACAAGGTCTGCCAGCGCGATGCATGATGCAGCGCGAACAGGTCGCGCAAACCGGGATCGATGCTGCGCAGGCCGAACACCGTGTTGCTGATGATCGGGAACAGCGCCACGATGGTGGCGCACAAGGTCAGCGCGATCAGACTGTTGTCGACCCAGATGACGATCAGCGGCGCAATCGCCACGATGGGCGTGACCTGCAACAGCACGGCGTAGGGAAACAGACTGAGTTCGATCAGGCGGCTTTGCACGAACAGGAACGCCAGCGCCACGCCAAGCACGGTGGCCGTCAGCAGCGCCAGCGCGGTGATGCCCAGCGTGAACCACAGCGACGCGGACAGCAGCGCCCAGTCGGCCAGCAAGGTGGTCCAGATCACGCTGGGTGCCGGCACTAGAAAGACAGGCACCTTGAACACGCGCACTGCGCCTTCCCACAGCAGCAGAAGTGCGATGGCGACGACCAGCGGTGCGACGATGGCGGGCCAGAGGGCGGCCTCGCGCCGGGATGAGGTGTCCGGCTTTGATCCGGGGATTACTTGCGGTGTGATGTTGGTCTTGCTGTGCGGATGCGTGCCAGTTTTTGCTTGGTTGCCGGTTACGCGCGGGCCTTCAACCCCAGCAGCGTTGCCAGTCATCGTTTCCCGCGTGGCGTAACCATCGGTCGATGGATTTGATGTACCACCCGGCCGCTTGTCTGACGTCCCATGCGACGCGCTCATGCTGTCGCCTCGCTGGCGTTCAGCAGCGCCGTATGCAACTGCATCGCCAACGCACCGTACTGGGCCGACTGTCGAAACGCCGCGTCTCGCACGGGGGCGTCGATGCGTATCTCGTCCACGATGCGGCCTGGGCGCGGGCTCATTACCGCGACACGATCGGACAGATAGGCGGCTTCGAACACATTGTGGGTGACAAAAACCACGCTCAGTCCTTGCGCGCGCACCAGCGCCAGCAGTTCGTCATCCAATCGCTGACGGGTAATGTCGTCCAGTGCACCGAAGGGTTCGTCCATCAACAGCAAGCTGGGTTGCGTAACCAGCGCTCGCGCAATCGACACGCGCATCTTCATGCCGCCCGACAGTTCACGCGGATACGCCTTCGCAAAGTCGGACAGACCGACGCGGGCCAGGGCGTCGTCCACGCTGGCAGCACGGTCGCGGGCGGGTACGTTGTCCAGCACCAGGGGCAGCGCCACGTTGGCGGCTACGGTGGTCCAGGGCATCAGTGTGGCTTCCTGGAACACAAAGGACAGGCGGGCCGAGGGATCACGCAGGATTTCCCCATCGCTGGGCGCATCCAGGCCCGCAAACAGGCGCAGCAAACTGCTCTTGCCGCAGCCCGATGGGCCGAGCAAAGTCAGGATTTCGCCTGCGTGCAGGGTCAGGTCGATGTCCGACAGCGCCACCACGCCGCGATCGAAACGGCGCGCCACATGACGCGCCTGCAACATCGCGGGGCGGGTACCGTCCGTCATCAGGTCAGCGGGAAACCAGACGCGTGAAGCGGATGGGCTGCGGGCCGTCGGCGGGCGTCGAGCCACAGTCGTCGGCCGCGCCCGCTTTTTCCGGCTCGTTCGGGTTCACCGGGTCCACCTGGTCGAAGGCCATGTCGCCTTCCGGGTCGGGCGTGCCGGTGGGGCGCAGGTTCACGAAGTCGAACAGGTCACGATCCATAAGGTGCGAGGGCGCAACCCGCGACATGGCGTTGAAGATGTTCTCCACGCGCCCCGGGAATTTGGCTTCCCACTCGTCGATCAGCTTGCCCACTTCCTGGCGCTTCAGGTTTTCCTGCGAGCCGCACAGGTTGCACGGAATGATCGGGAACTGCTTCCAGTTCGAATACGCGATCAGGTCTTCTTCCTTGGCATAGGCCAGCGGGCGAATCACGGTGTGACGCCCATCGTCCGACACCAGTTTTGCCGGCATGCCCTTCATGGTGCCGCCGTAGAACAGGTTCAGGAAGAAGGTAGCCAGAATGTCGTCGCGATGGTGGCCCAGCGCAATCTTGGTCGCGCCCAGTTCGCCCGCCACGCGATACAGAATGCCGCGACGCAGCCGCGAGCACAGCGAACAGGTGGTTTTACCCGGCTCGATCACACGCGTGACGATGGAATAGGTGTCCTGCGTTTCGATGTGGAACGGCACACCGATGCGGGTCAGGTATTCCGGCAGCACGTGTTCCGGGAAGCCCGGCTGCTTCTGGTCCAGGTTGACGGCAATGATCTCGAAGTTGATCGGCGCGCGCTGGCGCAGCTTCAACAACAGGTCCAGCATGCCGTAGGAGTCCTTGCCCCCCGACAGGCAGACCATCACCTTGTCGCCTTCCTCGATCATGTTGAAGTCGGTCACCGCGCGGCCCATTTCGCGCATCAGGCGGCGATCTAGCTTGTTGCGCTCGCGGGCGATTTTCAGGTCGGCTTGGTTGGCGAAGGTGACGGGCGCGTCGCCCGGTGCCGCGATGGTATCCAGGTCGGTGTCGACGTGGGCGTCCAGATGTTCGACGAAGTTCATGCCGTCACCTCGCGGGTGGCCGTCACTTCAATACCGACTGCCGCGCAGTCCGCAAAGGCCAGCGGCTTGCCGATGCGCAGGCGCAGTGCCATGACGTCGGGGAAGTCGGCCAGCAGGCGGGCCTGCAACTGGTCGCACAGGGTTTCGAGCAAGTCCACATGGGCGCGCGTGCACTCGTCGATGATCGCTTCGCGCAGGCGTCGGTAGTCGAGCACCTCGTGGATGTCGTCGACCTTGCGCGACGTGTGGATCTTGACATCGAATTCGGCATCGATGTGCAGCGGCTGGCGTGCACCGCGCTCGTGGTCAAGAATGCCGATCTGGCTGTCGACTGCCAGACGCGAGAAGAAGATGCGGCGAGTTTGCATGGGGTCAGGAATCAGTAGGCCGGGGCGCGCCGTCGGCAGGGTTCATCATGCTGAAGTCACGGGCAAAACCCATCAGGTGTTGCCCGCCATCGACCAGCAGCGTGGTGCCGGTCATCGCAGGGTTGGTGGCGGCGAACAGCACGGCCTGGGCAATGTCTTCCGGGCGGCTTGCCTGGCCCAGCGGGGCCAGCTTGTGCGCGTTGGCAAAACCTTCCGGCGTCTGCAGGTGGCTGATCAGCGTCAGGCCAGGGGCCACGCCCAGCACCCGCACGGTGGGTGCCAGCGCCTGCGCCAGCATGGTGGTGGCGGCTTCCAGCGCAGCCTTGGTCAGGCTGTAGGACAGGAAGTCGGGATTGTAATTCCACAGTTTCTGGTCGAGCAGATTGACGACCACGCCGCGTGCGGTGGGGCTTTCTGCCTGCAAGCGCGCAGCCAGGTCGCGAGCCAGCACGATCGGGGCAACCAGGTTTGCGCCCAGGTGGCGTTGCAGGTTGGCACCGCAGAAACTGCCTGCGTCGTCGTATTCGAAACGCGAGGCGTTGTTGATCACGGCATCGACCCGGCCCAGGCCGTCGGCCACCCGCGCCAGCAAGCCGTTCACGGCAGCTTCGTCGTCCAGGTCGCAGGCCAGGGTGATGGCATCGACGCCGAATTGGCGCACCTGGGCGGCAGTGTCTTCAGCGTCGTCGGCCGAGGTCGCGTAATGCACGGCCACGTTCCAGCCCTGACGGGCGAAGGCCAGCGCGATGTCGCGGCCGATGCGGCGCGCAGCGCCGGTGACCAGCACGGTCTTGCGCAGGGGAGTGTCGCTCATGGAGGGGGATAAACCGAAAGGCGTGGGCGCAAGTGTACCAATGGGGCTGTGCGCGATGGTTGTAGGAACACGGCGCGAGGGGGGCGGGACGGGTCTGCCAGACGGCTGGACGTGAAGGGGGCTCGCACCCTGTCACGCCAGGGCAACCGGTAAACATGGTGTTTAACCCGCCAGCCCGTCGGCATGGGAAAATCCCCGCATGACGACGCTCCCTGACCTCGATTCCGCCTCCCAGGCGCAAGCCAACCTCGTGTCCGACGCACTGCGCGCCCATATTGCGCAGGCCGGTGGCTGGGTTCCCTTTGACGACTGGATGGGGCAGGCGCTGTACGCCCCGGGGCTGGGGTATTACGCCGCCGGGTCCGCCAAATTGGCGGTCGGTGGCCAGACGGCCAGCGGCGACTTCGTCACCGCCCCTGAACTCACGCCCTTGTTTGCAAAAACCATTGCATTCCAGGTGGCGCAGGTGCTGCAAGCGATTCACAGCGTGGATGTGCTGGAATTCGGCGCGGGCAGCGGCGCGCTGGCCGAGGGTGTGCTGGAAGAACTGGCAACGCTGGGTATTCCGGCGCGCTATCAGATCATCGAAGTATCGGCCGACTTGCGGGCGCGGCAGCAGGCAAGGCTGGCTCGATTCGGCGAGCATGTGCACTGGCTGGACCAACTGCCCCTGCACTTCGAAGGCGTGGTGTTGGCCAACGAAGTGCTGGACGCCATGCCGGTGCAGGCTTTTGCGTGGACCGAAGACGGCACCCTGGCTGAACGCGGCGTGTCGGTTTCCGAGCAGGGTGCGTTTGTGTGGGCCGAGCGGCCCGCAGGCATGGTGCTGGAACACGAGATGTCCCGCCGCATGCCGCCAATGCCCGGTTATCACTCGGAAATCAATCTGCAAGGCGAGGCCTGGGTGCGGGCGATGGGCGGCTGGTTGCTGCGCGGTGCCGCGTTCCTGATCGACTACGGTTTTCCCCGTGCGGAGTTCTATCACCCGCAACGCGCAGCAGGCACCTTGATGTGCCACTTCCGCCATCACAGCCACGCCGATCCGTTCTGGGCACCGGGCGTGCAGGACATTACCGCGCACGTGGATTTCACCGCGATGGCAGATGCCGCGCTGGAAGGCGGGCTGGACGTGCTGGGTTACACCTCGCAGGCGCGTTTCTTGATGAACAGTGGCCTGATGCAGTTGCTGGGGCACCTGGACCCGTCCGATGCCCAAGCCTACGCGCGGGCTATTGCACCGGTGCAGAAGCTCTTGTCAGAGGCCGAGATGGGCGAACTGTTCAAGGTGCTGGCCGTGGGACGAGGTATTGACCAGCCGCTGACCGGTTTTTCTCGTAGCGACCGGCGCGAGACGCTGGGGGATTGATCGGTGTGGAGTGAGGCCCACGCCGGATGGCAGCGGGACATGGGTTCGGTTGCGGGTAAGCGTCCGGGATGTGAATTCGCAGTAGGTGCGGGCGATCAGTACGGACAATATGCGCGGGCAATAAGACAGTACGCCGCGCAAGCCGCCGGGCACTGAAAATTCAGACCCGGCAGCCGCTTGCTTTTACCCTGCAGCAAGCGCTGCGCGTCTTGCAGCGCGCACTGCGTCCTTGATCCCGCGTGGTTCGCCTGCATGGGCTTTGGCAATCGCGCCGGCATCCACCGCCAGCACGGTGTTCAACGCCGTCTGCCATGCATGCTGATCGACTGTCGTGCGCAGCGCAGCAGCTTGCAGCAGCGCACTCAGGCGTTCCGGTTTGCGCAGACCATCGGTGCGCTCGATCACATCCAGGGCGGCATCAGGATCACGTGCTGCATCGCTATCCAGCGAGCGCGCCAGCAGCAATTGCAGCAAGCGCGCCGCGTCGCGTGCCTCGGACGGCACCCGCCAGCGCTCGGCCAGCGACTCGGCTTGCGGCGACGCTGCGCACAACAAGGCATAGCGGGACATCAAGGGCAGATCGGCTGCCGCCGCGGCATCCAGGCTGGCAATGACCTCGTCGGTCAGCTCCAGCGCGGGGGCGACGTGCGACAGCGCATGGGTGTCGCGCAATACCGCCAGCATTCTTGACGGCGTGTCTTGCATCAATCCGCGTGACATTTCGCGCCAGACCCGTTCGGGCACCAGTGCATCGGCTTCGCCTTCGGCCACCATCTGCTGGCACAGCACCAGCGTGTCGTCGGCCACGGTGAAGTCAGCAAAGCGGGCAGCAAAGCGCGCCAGACGCAGGATGCGCACGGGGTCTTCGGCAAAGGCTTCGCCCACATGGCGGAAGCGTCGCGCCGCCAGGTCTGCCTGGCCGTCGAAGGGGTCGACCAGCTTGCCGTCTTTCCCGCGCGCCATGGCGTTGATGCGCAGGTCGCGGCGGCTCAGGTCTTCTTCCAGCGTGACCTCGGGGCCGGCATAGAAGGTGAAACCGCGATAGCCGCGCCCGGACTTGCGCTCGGTGCGCGCCAGCGCGTATTCCTCTTTGGTGCGGGGATGCAGGAAGACCGGGAAATCGCCGCCCACCGGGATGAACTTGCGCCTGGTCATGTCCTCGGGCGAGGTGCCCACAATCACCCAGTCCCGGTCGCCTGCTGGCAGGCCCAGCAGCTCGTCGCGCACTGCACCGCCCACCACGTAGACAGACAGGCCGTCGGTGGCGGGGTCGGCTGATGGAAAACCGTGGCTTGTGTCCGACGCCGGGTTGTCGATCCGGGCGGGTTGCAAAGGTGCTGAATCGACTGCGGTGTCGTTCACAGCCGCAGGTACGGAGCCAACCGGGTCAAGCGAATCACGAGACGCCATCAGTGCGTCCTGTTATGCCGGTCTTTCGTGCGGCGTAGTCCGTCGTAGCGCGTGCGCGCGTGCTGTCCCGACAGATAACCCGGCGCAATGGTTTCCAGCGGCGTGGGCGTCACGCCCAGTTCCGGCGGTTGCAGATCGGTATGCACCGAGTCCACCGCCAGACTGTCCAGGTTGTCGCGGCTCAGCAGCGGGTCGCCTGGCAGCATCTCGAAAAACGTGGCTTGCAGATGGCCGATGCTCATCGGCAGCGGCAGCACCGTGCGTTCGTTGCCGCTCCAGCGCGCTGCCAGCGACACCAGGTCGCCCAGCGTGTAGATCTGCGGGCCGACCAGGGTGTAGGTGTGGCCGATGCTGCGCGGCTCGTCCAGGGCGTGAACGATGGCCTGCACCACATCACCCACGTATACCGGTTGCATGCGTGCACCGCTGCCCGCCACCGGCAGCACCGGGAACCAGCGCGCCAGGAACGCAAACTTGTTCATGAACTGGTCTTCCGGGCCAAAAACTACTGATGGTCGGAAGATCGTCAATTCACCCTGGGGCCAACCAGCAAACACCGCCTTGACAGTTTTTTCGCCGTCGGCCCGCGAGCGCAGGTACATGCTGGGTGCTGCACTGTCTGCGCCCAGGGCGCTCATGTGGATCAGGCGGCGCACGCCATTGCGCTGGCAGGCCTTGGCCACCCGTTCGGGCAAGGTGACGTGGTTGGTGGCGAAGGCCTTGCCGTAAGGCGTGCCCCGGTCGCTGTGCAACACGCCGATCAGATTGACCACCGCATCGACGTCGCGCATCTGGGCGTCGAGGTCGGCGTCGTCGTGCACGTTTGCTTCCACCACCTCGACGGTGGGCAACATGATCAGGTCACGCGCACTGTTACGGCGGCGGGTCGGCACCCGGACCGATCTGCCTTGGGTGACCAGGCGGGCCACCAGATGCTGGCCAATGAAGCCTGAACCACCGAGAACCAGTACGCGTACATGTTGCATATGTCGAAGCGCTCGCAAAGGGGGAGGGGCATAGGGGGAAGGGCATCACGTAAAAGAAACTGCACGCCCGTATTAACCCTTGATCTTACTCCCGCGAGGCGATTCGCATTACGGAATGGCTGTCTGCTCTACCAGTTGCGGCGCGACCGTACCCAGGCGTTGTTTCAAGGATTGCGGCTCGCCGCTGAACAGCGCGGCGTAGTACGTGGCGTTGGACAGCACCTTTTTCACGTAGTCGCGGGTTTCGTTGAACGGAATGGTTTCGGCGAAGATCGCGCCTTCCACCGGGCCGCTGAGCGTGCCGCGCCAGGTGTGCGGGCGACGCGGGCCGGCGTTGTATCCCGCCGAGGCCAGCAAGGGCGAATTGTTCAGGTCTTCCAGCACGATGCGCAGGTAGTTGGTGCCCAGGGTCAGGTTGGTGTCCAGATCGTTGACGCTGCTGGCGCTGTAACCCTGCATGCCGATCTTGCGCGCCACCCAGGTGGCGGTGGCGGGCATCAGCTGCATCAGGCCGGACGCGCCTGCGGTGGACTTGGCATTGGTGATGAAGCGCGATTCCTGGCGGATCAAGCCATAGACCCAGGTGGGGTCGATGCCGACTTCACGCGCCTTGGCCACCAGTTCGTCATGGAAGGGCGACACGAAACGCAGGTCGAAGTTGTGTTCGTCGCGGGTGCGGTCGGCGGTGTTGACGGCACGATCCAGCACTTCGCGCTGATAAGCCAGTTCCGATGCGGCAATCAGTTCGCGGTCTTTCATCTTGCTGATGGCGAAATTCCACTCGCGCACCGCCTCGGTACGCCAGCCGATGTCGAACAGCGCAAGCGCGCGCGCGAGGCCCTCGTTGCGCGCGGCGCGGCGGCGTTCGGCATCCGTGGGGGCAGCAGCGCGGGGCGGAATGACCACGGGCTGACCAAGTTCTTCCAGCGCCAACTGACCGTAGAAAGTGAAGTTGCCCGCGATTTTCTGCATGGCGGCATTTGCACCGGCCACATCGCCCAGTGCACCCTGACCGCGTGCGCGCCAGTAGGCCCAGGCATCGTCTTCATGCATGGACGGCGGCATCTGGTCGATGACCGCCACCACACGCGCCCAGTCGATTGGCGTTTCGCGCAGCGCCATGCGTACGCGCCAGGCCTGACCGGTTTCGCTCAGCGCAGCACCATCGGCTTCGCGATACCACTGCTTGGCGGCAGGGTCGAGACGCAGGGCGGCAATATAGGCAAACTGGCTGCGGATCCACTTCAGGTCCACGGCGGGCAGGCGGCTGCCCCAATTGCGTTCCACGTAGGTGTAGCCCGTGGCCAGGTCGCCCGAGCGCGCCAGGCGGCCCAGCGCCAGCACCACCAGTTCGCGGTCGATGGGCGTGCTGATGCTGGGATTGTTCCGCGTCAGCCACACCATCGGATTTTCCAGCATGGCCTTGAAGCTGATACGGCGCGGCGCGTCGAACACGTATTCCGCCATGCGCCGCGTGTTGTTCAGTTCATTGTCCCGAACGCTGCTTTCGACCATGTCGCGCAGTTGCGGAGCCAAGTCTTCCCAGCGCAGCGCGCCGTCGTTGACCAGCTGGGTATACAGCGTCCAGCACGCTTCGCCCGGCGAGAAGGTAGCAATGGCCTTCTGGGCAACATATTCGCGGTGCAGGTGATGCGCGCGCAAGATCGCACAGTCAATTTGCGCAGTGCTGGTGGCCGTGCGTTCCAGCGCAATGACGGTGGAATAATCGCCACGGCGATCCGCAGCCAGAATCCAGTCGCCACGCAGCCTTTCCGCCAGGTAAGTGGCGGGGTAACGTTCCATGAATGCACGCAGGTCGCCTTCCGGTGGTGGCACCCGCATATCGTTCAACTGCTGGTTCAATAACCAGTACTGCGGGTACGCTTCCAGCACATGGCCGCTGGCCTGGGGAATGAAATTGCGCAGATCTGCCCAGCGGCCCGTACGCACCGCGTCGCGCGCCGACAGGATGACCGAGTCGGGCGGTGGCGGCGGCGCAGCCGAGACGCTGCAGGCGATGCCCAGCAGGGTAGTGGCGGCGAGGAGCTTCGTGCGGGACAGTGCGCGATGAATCATGCGGATAACGACACGAAAAAATGGATCATTCAAAGATGGAAGCAAGGATAGCATCGGGTCATTCGGCGACCGGCACGGGCGCAGCGGCAAATGCCGGGTCTGACGACAAGGGCGTGGCCGATGTCGGCACTGCAGCGGCCTTGCGGCCGCAGTTGCGGGCGGCGCGGACGGCCATGTCGGAAGATCAGCGCGCCCAGGCCAATGATCGGATCGCCGACTACCTGGATGACTGGGCCGTTCAAGGCTTGACCCGTCCCATGCGCAAGGGTTCCGCACAACGTGTATTGGCCGCCTTCTGGCCGCTTGGACCGGAACCCGATCTGCGCGACTGGCTGATGCGCCAATCTGCCGACCCGGAATTGATGCTGGCCTTGCCCGTGGTGGTCGAACGCGATGCCCCACTGGTGTTCAAGCGCTGGTGGCCGGGTGCGCCGATGCGTGACGGTGCCTACGGCATTGCCGAGCCCGATCATGACCAGATTGTGACGCCCGACGTCATGCTGCTGCCTGCGCTGGGCTTCACAGCACAGGCCGATCGTATTGGCTACGGCGGCGGCTATTACGATCGCACGCTGGCAGGTTTCGATGTGGCCGGGCGCAAGGTGCAAACGATTGCCGTGGCCTACGCATGCGGATTGTTGGCCGAGGGCACCCATGTGCCGGCACCCCACGATCGGCGGGTGGACGCCGTGCTCAGCGAAACGGGGTGGACACCAAAAATGCCGGTGTGACGGGCGATGCAGACTGCCCCAGCGGCCTGCTGCAAGCCAGCTTTCAGCACACTGTAAAGAGGTAAAAAGCCTGGTTCAGTGGTAGCCTGCTTCCCGGTTTTTATTGCGCCAATGTATTCGCAGGAGAGGTTGAACATGCAAGATGTGGAACGTTTTATTGCCGGATTCGAGCGCTTCCGGCGTCAACACTTCGACGAAGCCCCTGATAGCTGGCAAGACCTGGTCGCCGAGCAGCGTCCGCGTACGCTGCTGATCGGCTGTAGCGATTCGCGGGTCGACCCGGCGCTATTGCTGGGCAGCGATCCCGGCGAAATCTTCACGGTGCGCAACGTGGCCAATCTGGTGCCGCGTAACGAGAACACCATCGGCAATCACGGTGTGTCCGCCGCAATCCAGTTTGCCGTCGATTCCCTGTTGGTGGAACGTGTCATCGTGCTTGGCCACAGTTCATGCGGTGGTATCGGCGCATTGATCTCGCAGCACTTGCCGCAGGAAGGCGAGTACGACTTCATCGGCCGCTGGGTCAGCATCGCCGAGCCGGCACGCCTGCGTGTCATGCGCGAAATGCCCGATGCAAGCCTGGCTGCTCGCCGGCGCGCCTGCGAGATGGCGTCCATTCTGGTGTCGCTGAAGAACCTGATGAGCTTCCCGTGGGTGCAGCGTCGCGTCGAAGCTGGGGAACTTACCCTGCACGGCTGGTATTTCGACATGAAGGCGGGTGCGCTGCTGGCGTATTCGCGCGAAACCGATACGTTCGAGCCTTTGGGTGAGCCGCGGTCGGACATGCAAGACCCGACTCCCGGTACCGAGACTTCCTGAGGTCTTGCACGCTGTGTCGGTCGACCGCCATCCCGGAGGAACGTGAATCCGGGGGGGCTGAGCGACGAGTCATCTGCCAAAAAAAACAGGGGGAGCTTGCTTGGCAAGCTCCCCCTGTTTTTATTGTCTGTGTCGTCATGCGATTCTGGTTGTTAACCATAGCCTGACAATAATATTTCTTTCATCCGCCTGAATTTCCCGCTTGGGGAATTTTCTGTTCCCGAATACTCTGTTACCAAACGTATTGGCAGCTCAATTACGGGTTGCGCCAGTAATCGCTTTGTTTATGCCTGTTTCGCGGTAATCCGATGGTTTCGGCGTCTGCCAAGGGCTTGCGTTCGATTCCGTCGCCCGCTGACGGCATATCGACCCATTCCCTTTCCGCTCCCTTCCTGGGCATAAAAACAGCCATGTCAGAAACCATTGTCTCTACATCGGGTACCAAAGCCCGGGAAATCGTTTTCATCGACAGCCGGGTCAAGGATCCGCAAACCTTGCTTGCAGGCTTGGCCGAAGGCGTTGAAGTCGTCTACCTGAATGCCCAGGCCGATGGTCTGGCTCAGATGGCCGAGGCCTTGGGCGAGTCGGGTGAATACGCTGCCGTACATGTGTTTGCCCACGGCGATAACGGGCGCATGTTGCTGGGCAACACCCTCGTGGATGAGGGCGCGTTGGCTGGCCACGCAGACACGTTGGCGGCGTTGGGACGCGGCCTGACCGAAGACGGTGACCTACTGCTGTTTGTCTGCGATCTGGGCAGCGGGGAGGTTGGTGCACGGTTCGTCGCGAGCCTGGCTGCGCTGACGGGTGCCGATGTGGCCGCCAGCGATGACCGCACCGGTGCGGGCGGTGATTGGGACCTGGAGGTCACCCAGGGCAGCATCGACAGTGGCGGGGTGTTGTCGGCGGAGGCTTTGGCTGCCTACCAGTACAGCCTGGCGATACCGACTGCGACCATCGTGGTCAGCAACCCAGCGATGAAGATCGGTTCCACTTCGCTGGTGACCATTACCTTCAGTGAAGCGGTGATCGGGCTTGACCACAGCGCCTTCACCGTGGCCGGCGGGACCTTGAACACCGTCAGCAGCTCAGATGGCGGCATCACCTGGACCACGACTTTTACGCCGACTTCGGGCATTACCAGCAGCAGCAACGTCATCACCCTGGACAATACCCTGGTCACCAGCGTATCGACCGGCACGGCGGGTGTTGGCAGCACCCCGTCCAACAGCTACGCAGTCGATACCCAGCGGCCGACGGTCACCATCGTCGTGGCGAACGACCGTCTGGGCATTGGCAGCAGCTCGCAGGTAACCTTCACCTTCAGTGAGGCGGTGACCGGTTTCACCACTCTCGACCTTACCTCCTCCACTGGCATTGTGCACACGCTGACCACCAGCGATGGCATCACCTGGACCGCAACCCTGATACCGTTGTCAAATTCGACGAGCCTCAGCAACGTCATTTCCCTGGACGGTGCAGGCGTGGCCGATGTGGCGGGCAACATGGGTAGCGGTTCACCGATTTCAAACAACTACATTGTTGATACGGTTGCCCCGACCGCCACCATTACCCTGGACAACTCGGCCTTGAAGGCGGGCGACACGTCCTTGGTGACGATTGCCTTCAGCGAAGCGGTCACGGGGTTCAGCAATGCCAGTCTGACCGTCGCCAACGGCAGCTTGGGCACCGTCAGCAGCGCAAATGGCGGCGTCACCTGGACAGCGGTCTACACGCCGGACGCGGGCATCACCAGCAACACCGGTGTCATCGGTCTGACCAATGCCGGTGTGACGGATCAAGTGGGCAACGTCATCACCGGCACCGTCAACTCGGACAACATCACCGTGAACACCGTGCGGCCCACCGCCACGATTGCGATGTCCGACACCGCCGTGGTCGAAGGCGACTTGCCGGTGGTGACGATCACCTTCAGCGAAGCCGTCACGGGCTTTGCCAATGACGACCTGACAACGCCCAGCGGCACGCTCAGCGCTGTCAGCAGCGCCGATGGCGGCATTACCTGGACGGCCACCTTCACCCCGAATGGCAATGTGGGCGCGCTGAACAATGCCATTGTTCTGAACATGGCGGGCGTGACCAATGCAAGTGGCAATACGGGCACCGGCACGGTAGCGTCCAGCAATTACTCGGTGGATACCGTCGTGCCCACGCCGCCGACCGCCCCGACCGGACCTGCGATCGATGTCGATGGTGCACAGGTCAGCACCGGTACGGCCCCTGACGGATCCATCGTGACCACCATCGCGCCGGTGACACCCCGCACGAACGATCCTGCATCCGGCAACGTCAAACAGGCCGAGGTGCCCGTGGTCACCACAGCCGACGGGCAGGTCATTCTGCAGGTCAGCGTACCGGTGGGCGTGGGTGTGCAGGTTCAAGGCAACGCCAATGCGTCCACGGGCGATGCCGCCTTGGCGGAATTGGTCAATCGCATTCGTGATTCCAGCAGCAATCCCGACCTGTTGGGCAGCGGCCAATCGTTTGTCGGTGCGCTTGGGGCGAACACACCACTTACGGTCCGCACCATCACGGGTAGCACCGCCGCCGGGTTCGATCCGGCAGTACCGCTGGTCATCAGCGGCAATACCACCGGTCAACAAGCCATTGTTCTGGACACCCGTTCTTTGCCGACGGGCAGTATCGTCAGGATGGACAACGTCAACTTTGCCGCGGTGGTGGGAACCGCCCACCTGGTCGGTGGCGCTGGATCCAACGTGGTGTTCGCGGACGATGCCGAGCAGTTCATGGTGTTGGGTGCCGGTGACGACGTGATCCACGGCGGCGGTGGCAATGACACCGTCGGCAGCTTGCGCGGCAAGGATCAGATCTTCGGCGATGCGGGCGACGATGTGGTCTATGGCGGGGCCGACGACGACACGTTGAGCGGCGGTACCGGCAACGACCGGCTCAATGGCGGCTTCGGACTGGACACCGCCTTGCAAAGCGGCACGCTGGCGGACTACGCCGTGACACGTGACGGCAATACGGTGGTGTTGACGCATCGCAGCTCAGGCGAAATCGATCGTCTGCTGGACGTGGAGGTCGTTCAATTCGACAGCGGTCGCAATCTGGTGATCGCACACGAAGCCAGTGATGTGGCGATGCTGACCGCGCTGCATCCGACTGCGCAACTGATCGAGTTGAACCTGACGCGCGCCGTAAGGGGCACCGATGGCAACGATGTGGTCACGCCGACCCTGGGTATTGGACTGAACATCGATCTGGGTGCAGGGCTGGACGTGGTCCGGCTGGCCGGTGGTCGCGCCAGTGTTCACCTGGAGGTCGAGGCAGGCCACCTGGTTGAACTGACGCGCCTGGAAGACGGCGCGATGCTGTCGTTCAGAAATACCGAGCTGCTGGCCTTTGCCAATGGCGATGTCACCGTGTTGGCGCAGACCAAGGATCAAGCGGTATTGGGGCGTGCCTACGAGTTGCTGCTGAATCGCAACGTCGATGTGGACGGTTTTCAGTTCTGGGCGAGTGGACTGGCTGCCGGGGCGAGCCTGCAAAGCGTGTTGACCGAGATCACCACGTCGCGTGAAGCAGCCAGCATCTTTTCGCTGTCGGACAGCGCGTTCCTGGATCAGCTGTACCTGCGCGGCTTCGATCGCGCTGCGGATGCAAGCGGCAAGGCCTACTGGTTGGATGCGTTGGCCAGAGGTGAAAGCCGCGCCAAGGTGCTGGAAGGTTTCGCCGGGTCGAACGAGGCAATTGCATTGATCGGCAGCACGGTGGACGTGACCGTGATGACCTGAGTTTGAGGGGCGCGTCGATACCCGGCTGCTGGCAATCCTTGATTGCCGAAGCTTGAGGATTTTTCCGTCGACCGCCACCCTGGCGGTTGACGTCTTTCAGTCCTGCTGCAAACGCAGGCACCCACATCGGTCTGATGCACTGTCAACACGAATCATTCGTTTCTTGAGCCGGTGACCCACATGCTTTGGTCATCTCGGCAGCATTCCTGTAAATGCCGATAGTTACATATTGTTTCATTAAGTTGCGATCTGTCAGGTTAGGCCGCGCATGTGCCCATGCGTCTTCTTAATCAGCTGAACACGTTCAGTTGATTCAGGTTCCTCCTGGCACGTCGGTTTTTTCTGGCAACGCCCAGTCGCTTCCGTCTGCCGCTTATTCATCAGCTGTAGGCGCCGAATGCTTGCCCAGTTCCATTTCATCTGCGGCCTTCCACGCTCTGGCAGCACCTTGCTGTCCGCGCTGCTTCGCCAGAACCCGCGCTTTCACGCCGGCATGAGCAGCCCAGTGGGCAACTTGCTCAACGGCATGCTGGGTCAATTGGGTGCGGGTAGCGAGTTTGGCCCGCTGGTCACGACCGAACAACGCCGTCGCCTGGGGCGTGGCCTGTTCGACGCCTATTACGCCGACCACGCGGACAAGGCGGTCATCTTCGATACCAATCGCGGATGGAGCGGCCAGATGGCGGCCGCGCTCGATATGTTTCCGCGCGCCAAATTCATTGCCTGTGTGCGCAACGTGGCCTGGGTCATGGACAGCATCGAGCAGCGCTATCGCGCCGACCCGTATGAGATCACCAAGCTGTTCACCAACGACGCCGAGCGCAACGATGTCTACAGCCGTGTCGAGGCGCTCGCGCAGCGCAATCGCATGGTGGGCGGTCCTTGGGCTGCGTTGAAGCAGGCCTTCTACAGCAACGAAGCCGAAAACCTGCTGGTGGTCGATTACGACCTGCTGGCCCAGGCACCCGACAAGGTGCTGAAGCTGATTTATGACTTCATTGGTGAGCCCTGGTTTGAACATGACTACCAGGGTCTGAACTACGACGAGCCGGCGTTCGACCGCAATCTGGGACTGCCCAACCTGCACAAGGTCCGCGAAAAAGTGGCACTGCAACACCGCCGCAGCGTGTTGCCGCCAGACCTGTTCGCCCAGTACAGCCAGCTGTCTTTCTGGCAGCACGGTGCCGACAGCGCCGCCCGTGTGATTGCCGTCAAACCACCCCCGGATCAACACGGCAACGCCAACGTGGCTGCCGGCATGCCTCTGCCTTCCTCGAACACCGATTTGCACGGAACGAAACCGCCTCGCAACACGATCGGCTGAGCGTTGTCCGTAACGCCTGCTGTTTGTTCTCCGGTTTCGTATCAATCGCGTCCTCACCTCACTGCTTAGGGCAGGAAAGACCGCCATGTCAGAACTCAACATCGTCCCCCAGGGTGTTCCCGCCCGCGAGATCGTTTTCATCGACAGCCGCGTCAAAGACGCCGATGTCTTGCTTCAGGGCCTGGCCCCTGGCGTGGAAGTCGTCTATATCGATGCGCAGACCAACGGGCTGGCCCAGATGGCAGCCGTGCTGGGCGAGTCGGGCCAATATTCCGCTGTCCACGTGTTCGGGCACGGCGATGAAGGGCAGCTGTGGCTGGGCGATACCTTCCTGGACGGCAATTCCTTGTCGGGGCAGGAAGCTACGCTGGCCGCGTTGGGGCGCGGCATTACCGAGGATGGCGACCTGCTGATCTACGCCTGTGACCTGGGTGAAGGGGAGGTCGGTGCACAGTTCGTGGCGACGCTTGCGCAGTTGACGGGTGCCGATGTCGCCGCCAGCAATGACCGCACGGGTGCGGGTGGCGACTGGAATCTGGAGATCACCAGCGGCACGGTGGAAAGCGTAGGCGTGCTGTCGCAGCAGGCGATGGATGCCTATGCCTGGAGCCTGGCAACGATCACGGTGACATCCAATGCCAGTACAGGGGCGGGGTCATTGCGTGCAGCGCTGGCGAATGCCCAGAACGGCGATATCGTGACGTTCGCCAGTGGCATGACGGTCTCCTTGGATGCGCAGTTGGTGGTCAACAAGAACATCACCATCGATGGCGACCTGAACAATGACGGCATCGCGGATGTCACGCTGGATGGTCAGTACCAAACCAGCGTCATTCAGGTCACGTCGGGGACAACCACCACCTTTGATGGCGTGATCATTACAAAGGGCCGGGTCAGTACGGCAGGGGCCAACAGCGGTTCTGTGATCAATGCAGCTGATGCATTGGGTGCAGGCATCAGCAACGCGGGTAACCTGACTTTGCTCAATACCACGGTGACGGCCAATGCTGCGGCAGGCGGTGGTGGTGGTGGCGGTGTGCTGTCGCCGAACATCGGCGGTGGCGGCGGCGGTGGTGGCGGCATTGGCGGCCAGAACGGTGCTGCCGGGGGTGGGGCAGGTAGCTATAGCCCGTCATCCCCATCGACCAATACCGGGGGTAATGGTGCGGCGTTCAGCCCCATCTATTTCGGTGGCCGTGGCGGTAATGCCAGTGGCGGCGGTGCGGGTGGCGTGGGCACGCCTTATGGCTACACCAACGGTGGTGCAGGTGGCACCGCGACGTCTGCCGGAATCACCATTGGTGGCGGCGGTGGCGGTGCAGGCTTCGACGCCAACGGCGGTCGTGGTGGCGCAGCGGCAGGCGGTATTTTCAACGGCAGCACTGGCACCCTGTCGATCATCGGTACGTCGAACATCACCGGCAATATCGGTGCAGGGGGCGGTGGCGGCGGTGGCGGTTCCATTGGGGGCAACGGTGGCGTGGGCGTTGGCGGCATCTGGAACCAGGGCACGCTCAATATCACGGCGGCGAACAATGCGGCCATGAACAACAAGGGTGTCAGTGGTGTGGGTGGCCAGTCGACCAGCGGTGGTACGACCGGCATATCGCCAACGGCGAGCGACAACATCCGCAACGATGGCACGCAAAACACCAGCTACGTGGCTGACACCACGGCACCCACGATCTCAAGCATCGTGATTGCCAATACCTCGCTGACAGCGGGCAATACGTCTCTCGTCACCTTCACCTTCGACGAGAAGGTGTTCGGCCTGGATATTTCCGAGATCACCGTGCCCAACGGCACGCTGACCAATCTGACGACCGCCGACAACGTGACATGGACTGCCACGCTGACGGCAGCCGCCAACGCCACATCTGCCAGCAACGCCATCAGCTTGTCTGGCTCGGCAGTACAGGATTCCGCCGGCAACATCGGAACCGGCACCAAAAGCTCCAACAACTACGCGGTGGATACGGTTGGTCCGACGGCGACCATCACGATGGCAGACACCGCGCTTACCACCGGCGAAACCTCGTTGGTCACCTTCACGTTCAATGAAGCGGTAACCGGTTTCACCAATGCAGACTTGACGATACCTACCGGTACCTTGAGCGTAGTCAGCAGCAGCGATGGCGGGCTGACATGGACGGCCATCTACACGCCGAACGCCAATGTTTCCAGCAACACTAACCTGATCACGCTGAACAATGCGGGCGTGACAGACCAGCTTGGCAACGCGGGGACCGGTTCGACCAATTCGCCCAATTTCACCATCAACACCGTGCAGACGACTGCAACGGTAGTGGTGGCGTCCAATGCGCTGAAAATTGGCAGTGATTCATTGGTCACCTTCACGTTCAGCGAAGCGGTGACCGGGCTCACCAATGCCGCGCTGACCGTTCCGAATGGCACGTTGACACCTGTCAGCAGCACGGACGGCGGCATCACCTGGACGGCAACGCTTACCCCCACGGCGGGTGTCACCAGTGCCACCAATGTCATCGCCATAGACATGGCCGCCGCGACCGCAGGGGCCAGCAACCCGGGCAGCGGGAGCACGCCGTCCAACAATTACACCGTTGACACCGAGCGTCCGACCGCGACCATCGTCGTGGCGAACAATGCCTTGAAAGCAGGTGAGACCTCGTTGGTGACGTTCACCTTCAACGAAGCGGTGACCGGTTTCACCAATGCGGACCTGACGCTGGCTGGCGGCATGCTGAGTGCGGTGTCGAGTGCCGACGGGGGCACGACCTGGACGGCAACCTTCACGCCGTCGGCCGACACGACCAGTACCGGCAATGTCATTACCTTGAACAACACGGGTGTCGCCGACCTTGCAGGCAACGCTGGTACCAGCACAAAAGACTCCAACAGTTTCGCCATCGATACCGCTCGCCCCACGGCGAACATCACGATGTCAGACTCGGCCCTGGTGGTGGGTGAAACCTCCTTGGTCACCTTCACGTTCAGCGAAGTGGTCACGGGGTTCACCAATGCTGCGTTGACGGTACCCAATGGCACCCTGAGCACGGTCAGCAGCGCGGACGGCGGGCTTACCTGGACGGCAACCTACACGCCAACTGCCAATGTTGCCAACGGCACAAACGTGATCGCTCTGAACACGGCCAGCGTGACAGATGCGGCGGGCAACACCGGGCTGGGGTCAAGCAACTCACCCAATTTCACGATCAACACCGTGCAGGCGACGGCCACGGTGGTGTTGGGGAACAGTGCGCTGAAAGTGGGCGACACTTCACTGGTCACGGTCACGTTCAGCGAGGCGGTGACCGGTTTCACCAATGCGGCGTTGACCGTTCCGAGTGGCACGCTGAGTACGGTCAGCAGCGCAGACGGTGGCATTACCTGGACGGCCACGTTTACGCCCGCAGCAGGCATCAGCAACGCTGCCAATGCCATTGTCGTGGACATGACTGCGGTGACCGCGGTGTCGGGTAACCCCAGCGTAGGTACGGCGAGTTCCAGCAACTACGCCGTCGATACCTTGCGTCCGACCGCGACCATTGGCGTGGACAAGTCCACGCTGAAGGCGGGAGACACCGCGTTGGTGACGATCACCTTCAGCGAAGCGGTCAATAATTTCACCAATGCCGATCTGAACGTTGCCAGCGGCACGCTGAGTGCAGTCAGCAGCGTTGACGGCGGCATCACCTGGACGGCAACGCTTACGCCGTCGGCAGGCACGACAGCCTCGGGCAACGTCATCACCTTGAGCAACAGCGGCGTGACCGATCTGGCGGGCAACGCAGGTTCTGGTTTAACGCCATCAAGCAGCTACCTGGTGGACACGGCGGCCCCGACCGCGACCATCACCGTGGCCAACCTGGCCTTGAAGGCGGGCGACACGTCCTTGGTGACGATTGCCTTCAGCGAAGCGGTGACCGGGTTCAGCAATGCCAGCCTGACCGTCCCCAATGGCACCTTGAGCACGATCAGCAGCGCAGACGGCGGCATGACCTGGACAGCCATCTACACGCCGACTGCGGGCGTAATCAGCAATGCCGGTGCCATCGGTCTGACCAATGCCGGGGTTACCGATGTGGCAGGCAATGTCGTGACCGGTACGGCCAATTCGGCCAACATCACCATCAACACCGTGCGGCCCACTGCCACGATTGTGATGTCCGACACCGCCGTGGTCGAGGGCGACTTGCCCGTGGTGACCATCACCTTCAGCGAAGCCGTCACGGGCTTTGCCAATGACGATCTGACGACGCCCGGCGGCACGCTCAGCGCCGTCACCAGTACCGATGGCGGTGTTACCTGGACAGCCACCTTCACCCCCAACAGCAATGTGGGCACGCAAAACAATGCCATTGCCCTGAATATGGCGGGTGTGACCAACGCAAGTGGCAACACGGGCGCGGGCACGGCAACGTCCGGCAGTTATTCGGTGGACACCGTGGTGCCCACCCCGCCTTCCACCGGCCCGACAACCCCGACCGGACCTGCAACCGGCGTTGACGGTGCACAGGTCAGCACGGGAACGGCCCCCGATGGATCTACCGTGACCACCATCGCGCCAGTCACGGCAGACCGTGTGGACGACCCCACGTCTGTGAATGCTCAATTGGCCGATGTGCCCTTGGTCAGAGGCAGCAACGGGGAAGTCATTTTGCAAGTCAGCGTACCGGTGGGCGTGGGCTTGCAGGTTCAAGGCAACGCCAATGCGTCCACGGGCGATGCTGCCTTGGCGGAATTGGTCAATCGCATCCGTGATTCCAGCAGCAATCCCGACCTGCTGGGCAGCGGTCAATCGTTTGTCGGTGGCTTGGGCGCAAACACGCCGCTTACGGTGCGCACCATCACGGGCAGCACTGCCGCTGGGTTCGACCCTGCCGTGCCGCTGGTCATCAGCGGCAATACCACCGGTCAACAAGCCATTGTTCTGGACACCCGTTCTTTGCCGACGGGCAGCATCGTCAGGATGGACAACGTCAACTTTGCTGCGGTGGTGGGGGCGGCTCACCTGATCGGCGGTGCCGGGTCCAATGTGGTTTTCGCCGACGATGCCGTCCAGTTCATCGTGCTGGGTGCTGATGACGACGTGATTCACGGCGGCGGTGCCAACGACACCGTCGGCAGCTTGCGCGGCAAGGATCAGACCTTTGGCGACGCGGGCGACGATGTGGTGTATGGCGGCACCGACAACGACACGCTCAGCGGCGGTACCGGCAACGACCGGCTCAATGGCGGCTTCGGCCTGGACACTGCCTTGCAAAGCGGCACGCTGGCCGACTACGTCGTAACGCGTGACGGCAATACGGTGGTGCTGACACATCGCACCTCGGGCGAAATCGATCGTCTGCTGGATGTGGAAGTGGTCAGTTTCGACAGCGGCCCTGGTCTGGTGATTGCACACGAAGCCAGCGACGTGGCGATGCTGACCGCGCTGCATCCGACTGCGCAATTGATCGAATTGAACCTGACGCGTGCGGTAACGGGCGCAGAGGGCAACGATGTGGTCACGCCGACGATGGGTATCGGGCTGAACATCGATCTGGGTGCAGGCCAGGACGTGGTCAGGCTGGCTGGTGGTCGCGCCAGCGTTCACCTGGACGTCGAGGCAGACCGCCTGGTTGAACTGACGCGACTGGAAGACGGTGCGATGCTGTCATTCAGGAACACCGAGCTGCTGGCCTTTGCCAACGGTGACGTAACGGTGCTGGCGCAGACCAAGGAACAGGCGATTGTCGGACGTTCTTACGAACTGATCCTGGATCGGAACGTGGACGTCGAAGGCTTCCAATTCTGGGCAGGCATGCTGCAAGCCGGGGCAAGTCTGCAAACGGTAATGGGGCACATCGTGCGTGCGCCGGAATCCAGCGGCGTGATGGCGCTGTCGGACAGTGCGTTCCTGGATCAGTTGTACCTGCGCGGCTTCGATCGTGCTGCAGATGCAAGTGGCAAGGCTTACTGGATGGACGCGTTGGCCCGAGGCGAAAGCCGCGCCAAGGTGCTGGAAAGTTTCGCCGGGTCGAACGAGGCGATTGCACTGATCGGCAGCACGGTGGATGTGAGTTTGATGACTTGAGGGTGATGGCCTGATGCGCTAACTGATGCGCTCAGCCTGACACGCTGTCATCACAAAAAAACGGGAGCTTGCAACGCAAGCTCCCGTTTCCTATTACTGGTCTTCTTTAGACTCAGATATCCAGCTCACGCCACAGCCCCAGCGTAGGCTCGGACTGGTTCATGGTGTAGAAATGCAGGCCAGGTGCACCGCCATCGAGCAGCGTCTGGCACAAGCCGGCAACCACATCGTGACCAAAGGCACGGATGGACGCACGGTCGTCACCGAAGGACGCCAGTCGCAAGCGAATCCAGCGTGGGATCTCGGTGCCGCACATTTCCGAGAAGCGTGCCAACTGGCTGTAGTTGGTGATCGGCATGATGCCGGGCACGATCGGCTGGGTGATGCCGCGTGCCAGCGCCCGGTCGGCAAAGTCGAAGTAGGCATCCGCATTGAAGAAATACTGGGTGATGGCGCTGTTGGCACCCGCCTGCATTTTTTCAACGAAGTGCTTCAGGTCTTCGTCGGGGCTGCGGGCCTGCGGATGGCTTTCCGGGTAGGCAGCAACTTCGATGTGGAACCAGTCGCCCGTTTCGGCGCGAATGAAGCTCACCAGTTCACTTGCGTAACGCAAGTCGCCCATCGGCCCCATGCCCGAGGGCATGTCACCACGCAAGGCCACCACACGGCGCACGCCAAGCTCGCGGTATTGCGCAAGCAAGTCTCGCAGTTCGGCACGGGTGGCACCGATGCAGGACAGGTGCGGTGCGGCGTCGTAGCCCTGTGCACGCAATGCCTGTACTGCTGCCAAGGTGCCGGCGCGGGTAGAGCCGCCAGCACCGAAGGTGACGCTGACGTAGCGCGGCGACAGTTCGTTCAGAGCGGTTGCGGCTTGCAGCATGCGTTCGCTGCTGGCCTCGTCGCGCGCGGGGAAAAATTCCAGGCTGAAGACGGGCTCGGGGGAGTGCAAATGCGGTTGTGTCACGTAAGCCTCAGGAAACAATCTTCGACAGGAACCAGGAGATCAGGGTGTACACCAGCGCACCTGCTACGCCCCACCAGAAACCCTCGACCCGGAAGCCTTTGATGATCGAGCCGGCAAACCAGAACAACAGACCATTGAGCACCAGCACGAACAGGCCGGCGGTGAGCAAGGTGATCGGGATGGTGAGCCAGAACAGAACCGGTTGGACGACGGCGTTCAACAGGCCCAGGATCAGTGCAGCAATCAATGCCGAGCCAAAGCTGGCCACCGAGATGCCGGGCAGGATGTACGCAACGCCCAGCAGGGCGACTGTGTTGAGCAACCAGATGAGCAGATAGGAAAACATGGCGAACTCCCGGTCGAACGCCAGCCGGGGAATTCCGGCCGGCACAATCGATTCCGGCCTGTAATCAGGCCGGATGGAACCACATTGCCAGGGCGTCATGACAAGGTCTGCCGCCCTGGTGATCAGCTATCCAGGGATAGCGATCAAGCGCTATCAATAACGATAGGTTTCGGGCTTGTACGGGCCGTCGACGTTCACGTGGATGTAGTCGGCCTGGTCTTGACGCAGCACGCTCAGTTGCGCGCCCAGCTTCTTCAGGTGCAGGCGTGCCACCTTCTCGTCCAGGTGCTTCGGCAGCACATAGACCTGACCGCTGGTGTAGGCGTCGTTGCGGGTCCAGAGTTCGATTTGCGCGATGGTCTGGTTGGCGAACGACGACGACATCACGAAGGACGGGTGGCCGGTGGCGCAACCCAGGTTCACCAGGCGGCCCTGGGCCAGCAAGATGATGCGCTTGCCGTCCGGGAACACGATGTGGTCGACCTGCGGCTTGATTTCGTCCCAGTTGTATTGCTTCAGCGAAGCAACGTCGATTTCGTTGTCGAAGTGACCGATGTTGCAGACGATGGCCTCGTCCTTCATGGCCTTCATGTGGTCATGGGTGATGACGTGGTAGTTGCCGGTCGCGGTCACGAAGATGTCGGCCTTGTCGGCGGCATATTCCATGGTCACGACACGATAGCCTTCCATGGTGGCCTGCAGGGCGCAGATCGGATCCACTTCAGTGACCCACACTTGGGCGCGCAGTGCCGACAGCGCTTGTGCGCAGCCCTTGCCCACGTCGCCATAGCCGACGACCACGGCGGTCTTGCCGGCGATCATCACGTCGGTGGCGCGCTTGATGCCGTCAACCAGCGATTCGCGGCAGCCGTACAGGTTGTCGAACTTCGACTTGGTGACCGAGTCATTGACGTTGATGGCGGCAAAGGCCAGTTCGCCCTTCTTCGACATCTGGTACAGGCGATGCACGCCGGTGGTGGTTTCTTCGGTCACGCCCTTGATCTGCGGCAGGCGGGTCGAATACCACTTCGGGTCACGTGCCAAGGTCTTCTTGATCGACGCGAACAGTTCGGTTTCTTCTTCGCTGGTGGGGTTCTCAAGTAGCGAAGGATCGGTTTCGGCGCGGGTGCCCAGATGCAGCAGCAGGGTCGCGTCGCCGCCGTCGTCCAGGATCATGTTCGAGTAACCGCCATCGGCCCACTCGAAGATGCGGTGCGAGTAGTCCCAGTAGTCGGCCAGGCTTTCGCCCTTGACGGCGAACACGGGGGTGCCGCCTGCGGCAATGGCAGCAGCAGCGTGGTCCTGGGTCGAGAAGATGTTGCACGATGCCCAGCGCACATCGGCGCCGAGTGCCTTCAGCGTTTCGATCAGCACGGCGGTCTGGATCGTCATGTGCAGGCTGCCCGTGATGCGCGCGCCCTTCAGGGGTTGCGCAGCCGCGAATTCTTCGCGGATGGCCATCAGGCCGGGCATTTCGGTTTCGGCAATGCTGATTTCCTTGCGGCCCCAGGCGGCAAGAGACAGATCGGCGATCTTGTAGTCGGTGAAGGCTTTGTTGCTGACGTCGTTCATGGATAGCTCCAGTGAACTGCGGCACGCGGGAAGGGAGGGAGAAAGCAGCTCACCTTCGCCTGCGGACGCAGGGGTTCGGTGAGCGCGGTTGCCTGACCAGCGGGCAGCCGGTCTTGAACGAGTCCTGAGCCTGGCGGGCGGGGTGCCGTGATTCGGAAAGAATCGGCACACCTGGCGGAATTGGCAAAACATGATCACAAGGATTGATCGTGTCTTGCGATTCGCGCGCCCGTCGCAGCGCTCCTCAGGAGGCACGCATTGTAGCCGGGAAGTGGCAAAGGTCCATGGCGATGTGCGCAGGTGTGGTCAGGATCACTCGTCAGGATCACTCGTTGACCGGCGCAACCGCGCCGCGTCATCCCGTGGGGGACGCATAAAAATCAGTGTGGGTTCAATCGAACAGTTTGTTCAAACGAACAGATTTTCAGAAAAAAATATTCAAGCGAACAGGTAATAAAGAAAAACCAGAACGGCGGCGAGCAGGTGAACGCTTGCGGTCCACGGTTTATCTTCCTTCACGTCTTTTCTTGTGCGCTTTTCTTTCTCTCCACCCATTATTCGACATGCGGAAATAATCAGGGAAAGCGTCAGGACTGCTGCGGTGATGGTAAGGAAGGCTGTTTCCAAGATCGGGCCTTGATTCATGGTGGATTTCTTCAGCTGGCGTGGCCAAATACCGTCTGGTGAGCTTAAGGGAGCGTCGCGACTTTAGTGCGCGCACGTTTGGGTGATGTCAGGTTTTGTCAGCTATTGTTGTTTTGAATACTGCTGCTGAAATTAGTCACTGCAGAAGGCTGTTTTTGATTTTTAGAAAATAATAAAAATTTGTTATGCACGGCTGTTAATGGTGTTGCGCCCCCCTGGGCGCTTTACTAACCACCAGACCATGCCCTGCCTGAGTAACTAGTCCTTTTGACCATGCCAAGCCTGGTCGTGCGGAGAATGGGCGCGCGTGGCGTACGTCCATAAGCTGCGTTCGAGGTGTCTTTGCACCGATCGAGCCAACCATGTCCGCGTCCGCACCGTCCCATCCAACGTCACGCACCGCCATGTCGGTGCTGGTGTCCAGCACGTTCTCATTCACGATCTGCTTTGCCATCTGGATGATGTTCGCGGTACTGGGCATTCCGCTGAAACAACAGCTTGGCCTGTCGGAAACCCAGTTCGGCGTGCTGGCGGCCATGCCGGTGCTGACCGGTTCGCTGGTGCGCGTACCGCTGGGCATCTGGACCGACCGGTTTGGCGGTCGCATTGTGTTCTTCGCGCTGATGCTGTCCACGGTGATCCCGATCTGGCTGATTTCCTACGCCACGCAGTATTGGCAGTTTCTGGTGCTGGCCCTGTTTGTCGGATTGGCCGGCGGTTCGTTCTCGGTTGGAACGCCTTACGTTGCGCGCTGGTTTCCGGCGTCGCGCCAGGGCTTGGCAATGGGCATCTTCGGTGCAGGCAATTCGGGTTCTGCGCTGACCAAATTCATTGCACCCGGCTTGATCGCGCTGGCAGGTGGAGCCTGGACCATCGTGCCGCAGGTCTACGCGGTGGCGATGTTGGTGACGGCTTTGCTGTTCTGGGTGTTCTCGGCATCCAACCCCGCGCATCGCGTCGTCAAGGCTGGTGGCTTTGCCAGCCAGTTGGCCACCTTGCGCAACCCGCGCGTCTGGCGCTACTGCCAGTACTACTCGGTGGTGTTCGGCGGCTACGTGGCCCTGGCCTTGTGGATGACCAAGTACTACATCGGTGAATACGGCTTCGACCTGCGCACCGCCGCCTTCCTGGCCGCCTGTTTTTCCTTGCCGGGCGGCGTGCTGCGTGCCTTGGGCGGCTGGGTGTCCGACCGTCACGGTGCCTACAAAACTACCTGGTGGGTGATGTGGGTGTGCTGGGTTGCCTTGTTCCTGCTGAGCTATCCGCAAACCAGCCTGACCGTGGCGACCGCCAACGGAGCACTGAGTTTCTCGCTTGGGTTCGGCCCTGTCACGTTCACGGTCTTGCTGTTCGTGGTGGGCATTGCCATGGCCACCGGCAAGGCCTCGGTCTTCAAGTTCATTGCCAACGAATTCCCCGACAACATCGGCGCGGTGTCCGGCGTGGTGGGTCTGGCGGGTGGCCTGGGTGGCTTCGTGCTGCCCATTCTGTTTGGCATCGCGCTCGACCTGACGGGCGTGCGCACCAGCTGCTTCATGTTGCTGTACGGCGCGGTCTGCGTGTCCCTGGTGTGGATGCACTTCGCGTTCCGCGCCGAGCGCCTGGCGGCTGACCGTGCTGCGAACGCCAGCACTACGAACGCCAGCCCCAGCCCTGTCGCCGCGCGCGCCTGATTCCCCCTTTTTTCTCCTGCTTCGGAGCGTGTTCCATGTCCAGCTATGTCCAGACCCGTTGGGAACCTGAAGACGAGGTCTTCTGGCGTACCCACGGTGCGCGGGTGGCGCAACGCAATCTGTGGATTTCGATTCCCGCCCTGATGCTGGCCTTCAGCATCTGGATGCTGTGGAGCGTGGTGGTGGTCAACCTGGGCCACGCTGGGTTCCAGCTGTCGAAGAACCAGATGTTCTGGCTGACGGCCCTGCCTGCCTTGTCGGGGGCCACCTTGCGGATCTTCTATTCCTTCCTGGTGCCGATCTTCGGCGGCAGACGCTGGACGGCAATCTCGACCGCGAGTCTGCTGGTGCCGGCCATCGGCATGGGCTTTGCGCTGCGCGACCCAAGCACTGGCTTCCCCACTTTGCTGGCACTGGCGCTGCTGTGCGGCTTGGGCGGGGCCAACTTCAGTTCCAGCATGGCCAACATCAGCTTCTTTTTCCCGAAGTCGAAGAAGGGCGTGGCCACCGGGCTGAACGCCGGCATCGGCAATCTGGGGGTGTCGATTGCCCAGTTCGTGGTGCCGCTGATCATCTCGGTGGGCGCGCTAGGCGTGTTTGGGGGGGAGGCACAAACCTACGTCGAGGGTGGGGTGACGCGCCAGCTGTGGCTGCAGAACGCGGGCTTCATCTGGGTACCGTTCATCGTGGTCGCTTCAGTGGCAGCCTGGTTCGGCATGAACGACATCGCGGATGCCCGCGCATCGTTCTCGGAACAGGCGGTGATCTTCACGCGCAAACACAACTGGCTGATGTGCTGGTTGTACGTCGGTACCTTCGGATCCTTCATCGGATTCTCGGCGGGCATGGCGCTGTTGACGCAGTCGCAGTTTCCGCACATCGATCCCACTGCCTACGCCTTTCTCGGCCCGCTGGTGGGGGCGCTGACGCGTCCGGTGGGCGGCTGGGTGGCGGACAAGGCAGGCGGCGCACGCGTGACCTTGTATTGCTTTGTCGGCCTGTGCCTGGGGGTGTTGGGCGTGTTGCAGTTTCTGCCCCAGGCGGGAATCGGCGGCAGCTTCATCGGTTTCCTGGGCATGTTCATCGTGCTGTTTGCGCTGACCGGCATCGGCAACGGCGCGACCTTCCGCATGATCCCCGTGATCTTCCTGACCGAGCGTCAACGTGCGGCCCACGGCAAAGGCGAGCAGGCACAGCGTCAGGCCGTGGTGGACGCGGGCAAGGAATCTGCGGCGGTATTGGGCTTTTCGGGGGCCATTGGCGCGTATGGCGGCTTTTTCATCCCCAAGAGCTTTGGTACCTCGATCGCCATGACCGGCAGTGTGGATGCCGCCTTGTACTGCTTCATCGGTTTCTACCTGAGCTGCATCCTGGTCACGTGGTGGTTCTATGCGCGCAGGCACGCACCCATGCCGTGCTGATGTGATGTTGGCCCGACAGGAACTAGTCACTTCGACCTATGCGGCGTAGGCCCGATGCCGGGTCTGCACCCTACCGCCGAGGAATGGTCGGTTGCCAACCCCGGGGCATAGAGTGAATGGGTCGTCTTGCATCTCGACAGGCCTGTGCGAAGGCACGAAAAAACTGGCCTGAAAACGCCAGTTTCAAGACCTGCACTCAAGACCCGCATTCAAGACCAAAACCCCCAAGAGGCTGGCGTGTGGTCAGCCGGAGAAATGCAAATGAGCCACTTTCTGGATCGCATCAAACTGCTGTCACGCACCGCATCCACCTTCTCGGACGGGCATGGCGCAGTGGTCGAAGAAGACCGTCGTTGGGAAGAGGCGTACCGAACCCGCTGGCAGCACGACAAGATCGTGCGTTCCACGCATGGCGTGAACTGCACCGGATCGTGTTCCTGGAAGGTCTACGTCAAGAGCGGCCTGATCACCTGGGAAACGCAGCAGACCGACTACCCGGCCACGCGCCCGGACCTGCCGAATCACGAACCGCGCGGTTGTCCGCGTGGTGCGTCCTACAGCTGGTACGTGTATTCCGCCCAGCGCGTGAAGTACCCGATGATTCGCGGTCGCCTGATGGAAATGTGGCGCGAGGCGCGGCTGACCATGGACCCGATTGCTGCGTGGAAATCGATCAGCGGCAATCCGGAAAAAGCACGCCGCTACAAGTCGGTGCGCGGCCTGGGTGGTTTCGTGCGAGCAGACTGGGACAGCGCGCTGGAAATGATCGCTGCCGCCAACGCCACCACCATTGAACAATACGGCCCCGACCGCATCGTTGGCTTCTCGCCAATCCCGGCCATGAGCATGGTCAGCTACGCCGCCGGCACGCGTTACCTGAGCCTGCTGGGCGGCGTCTGTCTGAGCTTCTACGACTGGTATTGCGACCTGCCGCCCGCCAGCCCGCAGATCTGGGGCGAGCAGACCGACGTGCCCGAATCGGCCGATTGGTACAACTCGAACTACCTGATCGTGTGGGGCTCGAACGTGCCCATGACCCGCACGCCGGATGCGCACTTCTATACCGAGGTTCGCTACAAGGGCACCAAGACCGTGGCGGTGTCGAACGACTACGGCGAGATGGTGAAGTTCGGTGATATCTGGCTGGCCCCGCGCCAGGGCACCGACGCCGCGCTGGCCATGGCCATGGGGCATGTGATCCTGACCGAGTTCCATGTGCCGGGCAAGTCCGACTACTTCACCGGCTATCTGCGCCAGTACACCGACATGCCCATGCTGGTGATGCTGCGCGAACATGCCGGGCATGCGGGTCAATACGTGCCCGATCACTTCCTGCGTGCATCTCACATGGCGGGTGCACTGGGCGAGGCCAACAACCCGGAATGGAAGACCCTGCTGATCGACGAGACCACGCAGGAACTGGTGGTGCCGAACGGCACGGTCGGTCTGCGCTGGGGTGAAGGCAAGGTGGACGACGGCGCGCGTGTGGGGCGCTGGAACCTGGAAATGCGCGACGCGGCCAGCGGCCGTGAGGTGCTGCCCTTGCTGAGCCTGATGTCCACGCGTGACGACGTGGCCGATGTAGCCTTCCCGTACTTCGGCAGCGAGCACGATGACATGCTGCTGCGCAAGGTGCCGGTCAAGCGCATGACGCTTGCCGATGGCAGCACGGTGCTGGTGGCAACCGTCTACGACTTGCAATTGGCGAACTACGGTGTGGATGCCGGCCTGGGTGGCCCGAACGTGGCCGCAAGTTTCGACGACGAGGTGCCCTACACACCGGCCTGGCAGGAAAAGCACACCTCGGTGCCGCGCGACAAAGTCATTCAGGTGGCCCGCGAATTCGCGCAGAACGCGCACGACACCGAAGGTCGTTCGATGGTCATTGTGGGAGCTGGTCTGAACCACTGGTACCACATGGACATGACGTATCGCGGCATCATCAACATGCTGATGCTGTGCGGCTGCATCGGGAAAAGTGGCGGTGGCTGGGCGCATTACGTGGGTCAGGAAAAACTGCGCCCGCAGTTTGGCTGGGCACCGCTGGCGTTCGCCGGTGACTGGTCACGCCCGCCGCGCCAGATGAACGGCACATCCTTCTTCTATGCCCACACCAGCCAGTATCGCCACGAGAAACTGGGGGTGGATGAGATCCTGGCCCCGACCGCCGACCGCGCACGTTACGACGGCCAGAGCATGATCGACCTGAACGCCAAGTCCGAACGCATGGGGTGGCTGCCGTCTGCCCCGCAGTTGCAGACCAACCCGCTTGATGTCGTGGCGCAGGCCGAAGCCGCCGGGCAAGACCCGGTTGCCTACGCAACGGAACGTCTGCAATCCGGTGCCTTGCAGATGAGCTGCGACGACCCGGAAAACCCGGCCAACTTCCCGCGCAACATGTTCGTGTGGCGATCCAACCTGCTGGGTTCCAGCGGCAAGGGCCACGAGTATTTCCTGAAGTATTTGCTGGGCACGCAAAACGCCTTGTTCTCGGATGAGAACGACGCCATCAAACCCAGCGAAGTGACCATGGGCGAGGCCGCCGCCGATGGCAAGCTGGACCTGCTGACGGTGCTGGACTTCCGCATGAGCACCACCTGCCTATATGGCGACATCGTGTTGCCCACGGCCACCTGGTACGAGAAGGACGACCTCAACACCTCGGACATGCATCCGTTCATTCACCCCTTGTCGGAAGCGGTGAATCCGCTGTGGGAAAGCAAGACCGACTGGGAAATCTACAAGCTGCTGGCGCAGAAATTCAGCGAGATCGGCGGTGCGCATCTGGGTACCCGCAAGGACATCGTGCTGACGCCGCTGCTGCACGACACCCCGGGTGAGTTGGGCCAAGCGTTCGACCCGAAAGACTGGAAGCATGGCGAATGCGCGTTGATCCCCGGCAAGACTGCCCCGAGCATGACGGTGGTGGAACGCAACTACGCCGACATCTACCGCAGGTTCACGTCTGTTGGCCCGCTGCTGGACAAGCTGGGCAACGGCGGCAAGGGCATCAGCTGGAACACCGAGCATGAAGTTCACGAGATGGGCGACATCAATCGCCGCGTGACCGAGCCCGGCGTGAGTTTCGGTCGTCCGCGCCTGGACAGCGCGATCGACGCCGCCGAGATGATTCTGAACTTCGCGCCCGAGACCAACGGCCACGTATCGGTCAAGGCCTGGGACGCGCTGGGCAAGATCACCGGCCGTGACCACCGTCACCTGGCGCTGGGCCGCGAGCACGACAAGATCCGCTTCCGCGATGTGCAGGCACAGCCACGCAAGATCATTTCGGCCCCGACCTGGTCAGGCCTGGAAAGCGAAGAAGTCAGCTACACCGCCGGCTACACCAACGTGCACGAGCTGATCCCGTGGCGCACGCTCACCGGCCGCCAGCAGTTCTACCAGGACCACCGCTGGATGCTGGACTTCGGTGAGGGCTCGTGTGTGTACAAGCCCGCGATCGACACGCGCACGGTGGCTCCCATGCTGGGCAAGCACAGCAATGGCGAGAAAGAGCTGGTGCTGAACTGGCTCACGCCGCACCAGAAGTGGGGCATTCACAGCACCTATTCCGACAACCTGCGCCTGCTCACGCTCAGTCGTGGCGGCCCGCATGTGTGGATCTCGGAAGACGAGGCAAAACGCGGCGGCTTGGTCGACAACGATTGGGTAGAAGTCTTCAACACCAATGGCACGCTGACTGCGCGGCTGGTGGTCAGCCAGCGCATTCCGTCGGGCACCTGCCTGATGTATCACGCCCAGGAAAAAATCGTGAACGTGCCCGGTGCGCAGACCAGCGGCAAGCGCGGCGGTATTCACAACTCGGTGACGCGCGCGGTGCTCAAGCCCACGCACATGATCGGGGGCTATGCCCAGCAAGCCTGGGGCTTCAACTACTACGGCACCGTGGGCAGCAATCGTGATGAATTCGTGGTGCTGCGCAAGCTGAACAAGGTCGACTGGCTGGAAGGCCCGTTGCGTGAAAAAGCAGGTCAGGAACAGGAAAGCCAATCATGAAAATCCGCGCCCAGATCGGCATGGTGTTGAACCTGGACAAGTGCATCGGCTGCCACACCTGTTCCGTGACCTGCAAGAACGTATGGACCAGCCGCGACGGTGTGGAATACGCCTGGTTCAACAACGTGGAAACCAAGCCCGGTATCGGCTACCCCAAGGACTGGGAAAACCAGACGCGCTGGAAGGGTGGCTGGAAGCGCCGTGCCGATGGCAAGCTGGAACCGCGCCAAGGCGGCAAGCTGCGCATCTTGGCTAACCTGTTTGCCAATCCGAACCTGCCGGCCATCGACGAATACTACGAGCCCTTCACCTTCGACTACGAGCACTTGCAGAACGCCGCGCTGAGCGAAACGCCGCCCACGGCACGCCCGGTGTCGCTGCTGACCGGCAAGAAGATGGACAAGATCACCTGGGGCCCGAACTGGGAAGACGACCTGGGTGGCGAGTTTGCATCGCGCGGCCGTGATGCCTTGTTCGAAGGGGTGCAGAAAGAGATGTACTCGACCTTCGAGAACACCTTCATGATGTACCTGCCGCGCCTGTGTGAACACTGCCTGAACCCCAGCTGCGTAGCCAGCTGCCCGTCGGGTTCGATCTACAAGCGCGAAGACGACGGCATCGTGCTGGTCGATCAGGACAAGTGCCGCGGTTGGCGCATGTGCATCTCGGGTTGTCCGTACAAGAAGATCTACTACAACTGGCAAAGCGGCAAGGCCGAAAAGTGCACCTTCTGCTTCCCGCGCATCGAGGCCGGCCAGCCGACCGTGTGTTCGGAAACCTGTGTGGGGCGCATCCGTTATCTGGGCGTGCTGCTGTACGACGCCGACCGCATCGAACAGGCTGCTTCCACCGCCAACGAACAGGACTTGTACGAGCAACAGCTTGGCGTGTTCCTGGACCCGCACTCGCCCGAGGTGATCGCCGAGGCCCGCAAACAGGGCATTCCGGAAGCCTGGCTGACGGCTGCACGCAAGTCGCCGGTCTACAAGATGGCCGTGCAGTGGAAGGTGGCCTTCCCGCTGCACCCGGAGTTCCGCACGCTGCCGATGGTCTGGTATATCCCGCCGCTGTCGCCGATCCAGTCGGCGGCCGATGCAGGCCACATGCCGCAAGCAACGGTCGGCCGTCACGGCATGATCCCCGACGTGAAAAGCCTGCGCATTCCGGTGCGTTACCTGGCGAATCTGCTGACCGCTGGCAAGGAAGCCCCCGTGGTGCTGGCGCTGGAACGCATGCTGGCCATGCGTGCCTACAAGCGTGCGCAGGTGGTGCACGGCGATGAAGACACCGAGGTGCTGGAACACGTGGGCCTGGATGCCGAGACGGTGGAGGACATGTACCGGATCATGGCGCTGGCCCAGTACGACGATCGTTTCGTGATTCCGTCCAGCCACAAGGAAATGGTCGAGAACAGTTTCCAGGACCAAGGTAGTTGCGGCTTCACCTTCGGCAATGGGTGCAGCGATGGGGTGTCGGAGGTGTCGCTCTTCGGTCGCCGCCCCAAGGGCACGGTGATTCACGTGGACTTGCCCAAGTCACGCAAGACCCCGGCGCAGGCGGGTTGATGCGCAACCGGCCGACCAGCCTGATCTGGCCGGCCAGTGATCCATCCCCGTGTTCCGTTTTCTGGAGAATTCGATGTCCGCCATTCCCCCGCTTCGCTTGTATTCGCTGTTGTCCGCGCTGCTCGATTATCCCGGGCAAGAATTGCTCGACGCCATGCCCGAGCTTGATGCCCGACTACATGACCACCCCATTGCGCGTGTCACGTTGATGCCGCTGACCGAGCTGCTGGCAAGCACACCGCTGATTGCCTTGCAGGAGAACTATGTTGCGACCTTCGATCGCAACCCGGCGCATTCGCTGCACCTGTTCGAACACATTCACGGTGAAAGTCGTGACCGTGGCCAGGCCATGGTCGATCTGCTGGCCGAGTATCAACGGCATGGGCTGGAACCGCAGGGCTACCAATTGCCCGATCACGTGCCGCTGTTCCTGGAATTCCTGGGCACGCTGAGCGCCGACGAAGCAGAGAACCTGTTGGACGACGCCATTCACGTGCTGGCTGCAATCGGTTCACGCCTGGCGCGCAACGACAGCCCGTATGCATCGGTGTTCAAGGTCTTGTGCAGCCTGACCTCGGTGGAGCCGCGCGAACAGGCAGACCCGCCGGTGCGCGACATGGACGAGGCGATGGAAACCTTCGGTGTTGGCCCGGACGGTGCCGAGCCGTTGTTGCGAACCATGCCGTCCGGCCCGCAACCGCTGCGCTTCCACCCCCGCGCCGCGACCGCCCATTGATCCGCCGGAGGACTCGTCATGCTTCATAAATTCCTGTTCGGCATCTACCCCTACATCGCCTTCGCCATCTTCCTGCTGGGCAGTCTGGTGCGCTTCGAACGCGAGCAATACACCTGGAAGAGCGACAGTTCGCAGCTGCTTCACGAAGGCAATCTGCGTCTGGGCAACATCCTGTTCCACATCGGCATCATCGGCCTGTTCTTCGGCCACCTGGTTGGCCTGCTGATGCCGGTGCTGGTGTGGGACACGCTGGGCGTGGGCCACGGTTTCAAGCAGATGGTTGCCATGTCGATGGGTGGGGTGCTGGGTGTCATCACCCTGATCGGTTTGGTGATTTTGCTGCATCGCCGCTTCACCAATCCGCGCATTGCGGCCGTGACCCGCACGGGCGACAAGGTCTTGCTGCTGTGGCTGTTGGTGACGCTGCTGCTTGGCCTGTCGACCATCGTGCCGTCGTACAGCCACATGGACGGCGAAATGATGTTGACGCTGATGGGCTGGGCACAGCACCTGGTGACCTTGCGCAGCAGCGCCGCCGACCTGATCGTGGACACGCCGCTGCTGTTCAAGCTGCATCTGTTCATGGGGGTCACGCTGTTTGCGATCTTCCCGTTCACCCGCCTGGTGCACGTGTGGAGTGGGTTTGGATCGGTGTTCTATCTGGGCCGCGCCTGGCAGCTGGTACGCCCGCGTCGTCGCTGATCACGGCTTCATCCCACCGCTAAATTTTCTGGAGAAACATCATGCCGGTCATCGTCAATGGCAAGGAATTCAGCGACGCGGACATGGAGGCCGAATTGCCCTCGCATCGCGACGCCCCCAACCCCATGCGGCGGGCCATGACTGCGCTGGTGTTGCGGCAGGTATTGCGTGACGAAGCCAAGCAGCTTGGACTGCCCACCGATTCCGATGAAGCGATCATCGACGGCCTGGCGCAAGGCCAGTTGAAGGTGCCGGTGGCGACAGAGGCCGACTGCCGCCGCCACTACCAGCAACACCCCGATCACTTCACCGTGGGTGAGTTGGTCGAGGCCGATCACATTCTGTTCCAGGTGACCGAACGCGTCGATCTGGACGCCTTGCGTGCCCGTGCACAGTCGGTGCTGGATGCCGTATTGGCCGAGCCAAGCAGTTTTGCCGAGCATGCGGCGGCGTGCTCCAACTGTCCGTCTGGGGAGGTGGGCGGCAATCTGGGGCAACTGAGCAGAGGTGCCACGGTGCCGGAGTTCGAGAAGGTGGTTTTTGCGATGCCTGCGGGCACCATCTTGCCGCACTTGCTGGAGACACGCTTCGGCCTGCACATCGTGCGTGTGGCCCGTCGCGTGGACGGCAGCTTGCTGCCCTTCGAACACGTGGCCCCGTCGATTGCCGCCGCCCTGGGAGCAGCCGCCCGCGATGTCGCATGGCGGCAGTACCTGAGCGTGTTGGTGGGGCGCGCGAAGATCGAAGGGATCGAACTCGAAGGTGCCGACAGTCCGTTGGTGCAATAGGCGGAGCCGCACATGCTGCCTTCTGCCGAGCCTGCTATCCCGGTGCCGTCCGCCGCGAGCGTGTCCCCCGCGTTGTCTGCCACTACGTTGTCGACGCGGCCTGCTTCGTCACCCATTGGCCTGATCGATGGCTTCGGCCGTCGCATCGACTATCTGCGCGTGTCGGTCACTGACCGCTGCGACCTGCGCTGCACCTACTGCCTGCCCAAGGGATTCAAGGGTTTCGAAGAGCCTGCGAACTGGTTGAGCCTGGCGGAAATGCAGCGTCTGGTTGGCTTGTTCGTTGAGCTTGGGGTGCACAAGGTGCGCCTGACCGGTGGTGAACCGTTGCTGCGGCGGGGCATCGGCGAACTGGCTGCGGGCATTGCTGCGTTGCCCGGTCTGAAAGACCTGTCGGTATCCACCAACGGCACCCGTTTGACGCATCACGCCACGGCCTTGCGCCAAGCGGGCGTGACGCGCCTGAATGTCAGCCTGGACACCTTGGACCCCGCCTGTTTTGCGCGCATCACCGGGCGGGATTGTCTGTCCGATGTGTTGTCGGGTCTGGCGGCGGCGCAGGCGGCGGGGTTCGATCCGATCAAGCTGAATATGGTGATGCAGGGGGCGGTGAACGATGCTGATGTCGAGCGCATGGTGGCATTCTCGATCGAGCATGGTTTTGTGTTGCGTTTGATCGAGGCGATGCCGATGGGGGATACCGGGCGGTCGGTGATGCCGGTGGATGCCAGTGCCTTGGGGATTCGACTGGCGGCGCGTTTTGGGCTGGTACCGGCGATTGAGCGGGGCGGGGGCGGGCCGGCGCGTTATTGGCGTGCTGCCAGTGCGGATGCGTCGGTGCGGGGGGGCATGAGTCTGGGGGTGATTACGCCGATGTCTCAGCATTTCTGTGCATCGTGCAATCGGGTGCGTTTGGGGGTGGATGGGACCTTGTATTTGTGTCTGGGGCAGGAGGATAAGGTCGACTTGGGGCGGCAGTTGCGGGATGGGGCGAGTGATGCTCAGCTACGGTCGGCGATTGTGGCGGCGATGGCGATGAAGCCTGAGCGGCATGTGTTCGATTCGAGGCCGGGGCAGGTGGTTCGGTTCATGTCGCAGACTGGGGGGTGAGTTTTGCTGTGACGGTGTTTTTTTGTTCTTTTGCCAGTCGCGGGTGGTGGGGCCGGCTCGTCTGCCCCGCTTGACTTTGGCGTCGGGTCTCCGCCCTCCACCTTGTCCAGAAGGGCAGACAATCCGGCCCCACCACCCACGCCTTCAAAGACGTTTGGTTAAAAGCTAATCCCGCCTTTGGGCGTGCGCCATTCTCTGGCTGCCAAGTGCTGGAATCGGTTCTCGGTATTCCTGGGCCACGTTTCTTGATCGCCACGCGGCTGGCCGTGGGGACTGGCTGGCCAGGTCGCCACGAAGCGGTTTCTCCGGCTCACGATTCGGTGGGTTCTTCAGTTGCCTTTTACGGCAGTGCCACTCAAGAATATTTGCGCGCCTGCTTGGTGGTGGGGTGACACCGAAGCGGGTGGCCGCCGCGTTACGGCATGCGGAGAGCGGCAGCGACGATCGTGGTGCTGGCGGCTGATTGGCGAAAACGCTTGTGCTGCGATTGGTCAAGGCGCTTGCCATGCTCGATAGCAACGCCACCGGGGCATTGGTAGCCTGGAATGCTGAGCTGCGTACGGTGATCTTCGCGTGCTCGATCATCTTGGTCCCATCAACGGTGACGAGCTGGTTCTCGATCGGTGGCACGCCCTGGGTTGTTGGAAGTGCTTGGCATCATCGGCATGCACCACTGCTCACTACCATTCATCGCCGCCTTGAACGTCTTTACCGCTTCGAACGTTCATCGCTTTGAACATTCGTCATCGCTCCGAACGTTGATCAGCAGCCCGAACGTTCAATGCATAGCCTTCAAAGCGCCAACCTTCAGCGCCCCGCCTTTTCGTCGCATTACCTGGTGCGCGGCCACCCGCTTCCGTGTCACCCCACCGCCAAGCAGGCGCGCAAATTTTCTTGCGTGGCGCTGCCCTGAAAGGCCCCTGATATACGGCCAGAACCGTGAGCCGCTGAGTCGCTTCGTGGCGACCTGGCCAGCCAGTCCCCACGGCCAGCCGGATAGCGTTTAAGCATGGTGGCCCATGCACGCCGAGAACCGTTCACAGCACCAAGCAGCCAGAGAATCAATACGCGTCCAAAGGCGGCATGCGCTTTTAACCAAACGTCTTTGAAGGCGTGGGTGGTGGGGCCGGGTCGGCTGCCCTTCTGGACAAGGTGGAGGGCGGGAGCCCCGACGCCAAAGTCCAGCGGGGCAGACGAGTCGGCCCCACCACCCGCGACTGGCAGAAGAACAAACCCACCGTTCCAAAAAACCAAAAAACGACGCCACAAAACCCCGCGCGCGCCATCCTAAGCACGTTTGTCTGCACGACATTTGTTGTAGATCAAATCGAACCATCGTCAGGAAGCGCGGCACAGGAACACGCGGGCTACGCTGAAAAGCTCAGCAATCGCCGCGCACATACCGCCCCAATGTCCAGTCAGTCAGCCCCCGACGACCAGCCACGCCTGCGCAATCGCCTGTCCACCCGCATCATCGGAGCCTCGCTCGCCGCACTGCTGATCGTCGTCAGCATGGTCTGCTGGACACTGTGGCTGTCCTGGCAACTCGAAGGCGCAGGCGCTGCGATCAACGACACAGGCAGCTTGCGCATGCGTGCCACCCGCGTGGCGGTAGCACTCCTGCGCGGTGAAAGCGCCGACGTCGACATGACGATGCAAAACACCGTGCTGGCCCGACTGGTTGAAGGCAACCCGGCGCGGCCCCTGTTTTTGCCGACCGACCACGACGTGCAGGTGCAAATGACAGTCGTGGCGCAATCGTGGCGAACGCAACTGCAACCTGCGCTGGTGTCAGCGCTGGCCGGAGAAGGCAACGACATCTACCTGGACCTGCTGCCGCGGTTTGTTCATCAAGCCGATCGGCTCGTGCGGCTGATCGAACGCGACAATGCCGGCAAGACCTCCTTGCTGCGGTTCTCTCAAGGCGTACTGCTGGTCATGGCCGGGATGGGCACACTGGCCATGATTGCGTTGCTGCACCTGTGGATCATTGCCCCCGTGCTGCGGCTGCGGGACGGACAGCGGCGACTGGCTGCGCGCGAGATGGGGGCGCGGGTGCCGGTCATCGGCGGTGACGAACTCGGCAAGCTGGCAGAAGGCTTCAATCAGATGGCGGACGAACTGGCTGCCGCCTACGCCGATCTGGAAACACGCGTCGAAGAAAAGACCGCGCAACTGGCCACCCAGAACCGCGAGCTTGCCGCCTTGTACGACATGGCGGCGTTTCTGAATCAGCCCAACGATATCGAGCAGACCTGCCACGGCTTCCTGACCCGGGTAATGGCACAGTTCGGTGCCGATGGCGGCAGTGTGCGTGCCATCGATCCGCGTGGTGAAAACCTGCACCTGGTGGTGTCGGAAGGCTTGTCGGACGAGCTGGAAGATGCCGAGCATTGCATGCCGGTGAACGCGTGTTTCTGCGGGGAAGCCACGCGCCAGGGTGTGATCGTGATCCACGATTTTCATGCTGCACCCACACGCGATTTTCGTTGTGCGCAGGAAGGTTTCGGCAGTCTGGCGGTGTTTCGCATCGTCACGCCTGACGAGGTGCTGGGTTCGTTCTCTTTGCATTTTCGCCAGCAGACCAAGCTGTCGGCCAGCCAGACGCAACTGGCCAGCACGCTTGGTCAACACCTTGGCATCGCGCTGGATAATTGCCGGCTGGGTGCGAAAGAACAGCAATTGGCGGTGGCCCAGGAACGCAATCTGGTGGCGCAGGGGTTGCACGACAGCATTGCGCAGGGGCTGAATTTCCTGAACCTTCAGGTGCAGATGCTGACAGCCGCTGCCACGCGTGGCGACTTGGCCGACATTCGTGCAACCGTGCCATTGATGGCAACCGGCGTGCGTGAAAGTTACGAGGACGTGCGTGAGTTGCTGGTGAATTTCCGCACCAGGCTTGACCATGAAGAACTGCGCTCGGCAGTCGAAGAGGCCGTCCTGCGTTTCCGTCGCCAGACTGATATCCAGGTCGATCTGGATATCGACGAAGACGGCGGCGCACCCTTGCCACCCGACCAGCAATTGCAGGTCTTGTTCATCCTGCAAGAGGCGTTGTCGAATGTCCGCAAGCATGCGCAGGCCCAGCGGGTACACATCCAGATCGTCAACCAGCGCGACTTCTCGCTGACGGTATCCGACGATGGGCAGGGCTACGATCCCGCGGAGGTTGCCGAGCGTGGCGAGCGCCATATAGGCTTGAGCATCATGGCCGAGCGGGCGGCGCGCATCCGGGCGCAGCTGCACCTGACGGGCAAGACGGGGCATGGTGCAAGTGTGTCGCTACAGCTTGCGCGCGAGGAACGACTGTCTGCCTGAGCTTGTCCGGGAGTCGTGTGGCTGCCGATTTCCGCAGCGCTAACACCGCGATGCACAGCACGTTCGTCGCGCAGTACCGCTGTCTTTTGAACTCATTTTTCCAACCCATGACCATTCGAATCCTGCTGATCGACGACCATTCCCTGTTTCGTTCCGGTGTGCGCCTGCTGTTGCAGCGTCAGGCCGATTTCGAGGTGGTGGCCGAGGCGGCGGATGGGCTGGACGGCGTTAAACGGGCGCGTGAGCACCGCCCTGACGTGATCCTGCTCGACCTGAACATGCCGGGCTTGTCGGGGCTTGAAACCTTGAAACTGCTGACCCAGGAGCTGCCTGACAGCGCGGTGCTGATGCTGACGGTGTCGGAAGATGCCGATGACCTGGGCGACGCCTTGCGCAGCGGTGCGCGTGGCTATCTGGTGAAAAACATCGAGGCCGATGCGCTGACGAGTGCGATTCGACGCGCGGCAAGTGGTGAAGCGGTGATTGCCGACAGCATGACGGCCAAGCTGGTGGCGCAGTTTCGCGCGCAACCTGCTCAGGCATCTGCCGCCGACACCCCGGCAGCACGTGCCCGCCTGACGGCCCGTGAGCGCGATATCGTGCAGTGCCTGGCGCGTGGCGAAAGCAACAAGGAAATCGCCCGTCATCTGGATGTCGCGGAAAGCACGGTGAAGATCCACGTGCAGAACATCTTGAAGAAGCTGAACCTGACGAGCCGTGTGCAGATTGCGGTGTATGCGGTCGAGCATGGGTTCGGCAGCGATCAAGGCGGTGATCAAGGGGGGGCTTGAGTCAGATCTCGAAAGGTCAGACTCGAAAGTCTGGGTCTGCGCAACAATCGCAAAAACCGAACCAATGTTGGTTACGCCTCAGGGGAAGGCAAAGTATTGATGCACGATAAAATATGTTGAGAGACGGTTTTTTTCCGTGGGCTGGATGCGACGGAAGCACCTTCTCAGCCTGACATCCTCCAGAATTTGACCTTTCACCCCATGGCAAGTTTTGTGTCGCTGCCCCGCATTCTCCTGATCGACGATTCACCCGTGGACCTTCGCCTGATGGTCGAGTTTCTGCGCGGTCGTGGCTTTGTCGTGCTGATTGCCCAGGATGGCGAGCAGGGGCTGGCGCGTGCGCATGACTTGTCGCCAGACCTGATCTTGCTGGACGTCCGCATGCCGGGTGCCGACGGATTCACCATTTGCCGCCGTCTGAAGCAAGACGAGGTCACGCGTCACGTTCCGGTGATTTTCCTGACGGGCGCAGACGAAGTCAGCGAACGGCTGGCCGGATTCGAGGCGGGTGCGGTCGATTACATCGTAAAACCCTTCTTCGAAGAAGAAGTAGTAGCGCGTATTCGCGTGCATCTGCAGCGCGGGCGTGCGCCGCTGGCCGTGGCACCGGCCTCTGACGTGGTGCCACCAGAAGCGGTATCGCGCGAAAAAGACTGGGTGCAGCAAGCCTGCTCGTTGCTCGACGAGCGTCTGAGCGATCCGCCGTCGGTATTCGATTTGGCGCGCATCGTTGGCACCAACGAGCGTCGCCTGAGTGAACTGTTCCGCGAGCAGGTGGGCAATACCGTGTTTGGCTACGTGCGTGAACAGCGTCTGCTGCTTGCCGCCCGCTTGCTGGTGCAGACCAGTGTGCCGGTTCAGGATATGGCCGAACAGGTGGGCTACAGCACCAGCAGCAATTTCATCACCGCTTTCCGCGCCCGTTTCGGCTGTTCGCCACGGCGCTATCGCACGGCCAACGCGACAGGGCGCGCGGCGTGACGCTGACAACTGCGCTCGCCAGACGGGCGCGGTGGCAATGGGTGTTGGCGCTGGGTCTGCTGTGCTGTTGCCTGCAGGCCTTTGCGATGGTGCTTCCGGCGGGGTCCAACGCGCCGACCATGCGTGTCGGACGGATGATGGATGTTGCCGAAGACGTGCAAGGCAAGTGGTTGCTGTCAGACGCCATCGCGCACGACGCAGACTTCGCCCCGGTGGTCGCGGAAAATTTCTCTGCCGGGTTCTCGGCCTCGGCCTGGTGGTTTCGCATCACCTTCGACAACCAGGACGACGTTCGCATACGACGCCTGTTTCGGGTGGACCCGCCACGGCTTGAGCGTGTGACGGTGTTTGTGCCCGATGCGGCGGCCAACGATATCGACCTGCGCCGCGCAAAAGATGCGACGGCTCCCGGCTGGTGGATATTGCGCGCCGGCATGGCGGTGCCGATTCAGGAACGCGCCACTGCCGAGCGGCTGCTCAACTATCCGCTGTCATTGCCCCCGGGGCAGACCACCATCTACGTGCGGGTCGAAAGCCGCGGCATGATCACCTTGCAAGCGTCCTTGCTGGCGGTGGACCATGCCCGTGAACAAGCGCGTGCCCAAGACCTTGGCATGATGGCCATTTTCGGCGGCCTGGCCATCTTGGCGATTGCTGCGCTGCTGATTTCCGTGATGGCAGGCGAACGCATCATTGCCTATTACGGGCTGATGATCCTGTTCTATCTGCTGTATGAGATGGGCGTGCAGGGTTACGGGTCCATGCTGCTCTGGTACCGCATACCCGAGTCCAGCTTGCTGCTGTTCAATGTGATGACGCTGTTCGAACTGGTGTTCGCCGTGGAGCTGCTCAAGCTTGCCACGCAGGCGCAGAACATTTCGCGGATGGTGGCTCGACTGCTGGATACCTGCAAGTTCATTGCAATCGGCATGATTCTCGCCGCGTTCGTGATGCCGGTTCCAACCCTGGTGTCCATGGGTTTGAACCTGGCGATGTTGTTCATCATGATCTTCGTCGGATCCCTGCTGTATCTGGCATGGCGCAAGTCCGGCGCAGCGCGCATTCTGTTGTGGTCCCTGCTGCCCGTGCTGACGATCAGTTCGGTGCGTGTGGGCGATTTCCTGAGCCTGTATTCGCTGGGCGGCTATGGCGACCTGCTGTTGCCGCTGGGGTATCTGGCGTCGATGCTGTTCCTGGCGACGCTGGTCGCCAACCGCTTGCGACTGGCCCAGGCGGCACGGCTGAGCGAACAGGCCGACAGCCTGATGCAGGCCACCTATGCCCAGGAAGCACTGGAACGCGCCATCAGCGCCCGCACCCGCGAACTGCGCGTGGCCAAGGAACGCGCGGAAAGTGCCGACATGGCCAAAGGCCATTTCCTGGCGCGCATGGGTCACGAGCTGCGCACGCCGCTGCACGCCATTCTGGGTTATGTGCAATTGCTGCGCCGCCAGCGTCGGGCCGATGTCGCCTTGCAGACGCCGCTGGCCATCATGGAAGGCAGCGGCCGTCACCTGCTTGAGCTGATCAACGATGTGCTGGATTACTCGCGCGGTGAGCTGGCCAGCCTGGTGCTGCGGCCAACGCCTACCTACTTGTTCAGCCTGTTGCAGTCGGTGACCGATCAGCTCAGCAAGAACGACCCGTCACAGTGGGACCGCATTCGGCTGGATGTCTCGGATGATCTGCCCAGCGTGATCTGGGTCGATGGCCAGCGGTTGCGCCAGGTGCTGTTGAACCTGCTTGGCAATGCGCTGCGCCATGCTGCCGACGGCGCCGTCGATCTTCGGGTGCGGCGTGAAGATGTGGACGGCACCATGCGCCTGTATTTCGAGGTATGCGACGAAGGCCAGGGCATTGCGCCAGAGGATCAGGAGCGGATCTTCGAGCCGTTCTCCCACGACAAGGCAAGTCCCACCGCCACCGCCGGTATCGGGCTTGGCCTGACCATCAGCCGCCAGTTGGTCCGCCTGATGCGCGGAGAACTTTCCCTGAGCAGTGTGCTGGGGGAAGGCAGCCGCTTCTATTTCTCGATTCCTCTGGAAATCGCCAGCGAGGCCGACGTGCCGCGTGACCGCGCCACTGTTCCCTTCGGGCGTTACCTGGGACCGATGCAGCACATTCTGGTGGTTGACGACGTACTGGATAACCAGCGTTTCCTGGCCGACCTGCTGGGCGAGGCGGGCTTCGAAGTGACGCTGGCCGCCAACTGCGACGAAGCGCGTTCTGCCTTGCGTCTGGGCGGCATCGACGTGGCCTTGTTCGACCAGTTCCTGCCCGATGGCAGCGGGTGGACCTTGCTGCGTGATGCACGCCAGCTTGCGCCCGGCATGCCCGCACTGCTGGTGTCGGCCGCGCCACCCTTGCCGCCTAAGGATTGGGCGGATGACGAGAAGGGATTTGCAGCCTGCCTGCTCAAACCCATTGACGTCGACATCTTGCTGGCGGCCTTGTCGGAAGCCCTGAACTTGTCGTGGCCGTCTGACGATGTGTCGTCGACTGCGTCCGGTCAGGAAGGTGAAGTGCAGGACGCTGCTGCTGCCCGTGCGTCTTTGTGCGCAGCGGTGGCAGACGGTGACATCTTTGCAATCGAGGCGTGGGTGGCAACGCACCTGGAAGACAGCGACGCGTCCTTGTCAGGACTTGCCCGCGCCCTGTCGCGTGCGGTCGAGGCCATGGACTTCACCGCCATGAACGCCATCGTCAACGCCAGCACTGCCGCGCTGAATACGCCGCCCCAGGCTTGCAGCGAATAGCAGCACCTGGGGTTTGAGGACTGACGCGTCAACGGCGTTTAATGGACGCGTTCCCCTGCCGCACGGCCGATGCCGTAATAGCGCAGGCCGCATTCTTCCACGTAGTCCGGTTCGTACAGATTGCGGCCGTCGAAGATGGCAGGTTGCTGCAAGGTCTTGGCCAGCCAGCGGAAGTCGGGTGACTTGAACTCGCGCCATTCGGTGACGACCACCAGCACGTCTGCGCCTTCACACGCCAGATTGGCGCGCGACACGATCTCCAGCGCCGGATCGGGGATTTCACGTCGTGCGTTACCGCTTGCCACCGGGTCGTAGGCACGTACCCGTGCGCCTGCAGCCAGCAGATCGCGGATCAAGGCCAGGCTTGGGGCTTCACGCACGTCATCGGTATTGGGTTTGAAGGCCAGGCCCCAGATGGCCACTGTGCTGCCGGCCAGGCGTGTGCCCAGATGCCGTGACACCTTGTCGAACAGCACCCGCTTCTGTCGTTCGTTGACCGTCTGCACGCTGTTGAGCATGTCAGCCGGCACGCCGTGTTCGGTCGCCATGTGGGCAAGCGCCTGCACGTCCTTGGGGAAACACGAGCCGCCGTAGCCCGCCCCTGCGTACAGGAAATTCGGGCCGATGCGCGGGTCGGCACCCGTGCCGTGTCGCACGGCTTCGATATCGGCACCCAGCTTTTCCGCCAGTTGCGACAGCTCGTTCATCAGCGAAATGCGGGTGGCCAGCATCGCGTTGGATGCGTATTTGGTGAATTCGGACGAACGGACGTCCATGTCGATCAGGCGGTCGCGGTTGCGGTTGTAGGGCGCATACAAGGCGCGCAACAGGCGCAGCGCCTGGCTGTCGTCGGTGCCGATGACAATGCGGTCCGGACGCTGGAAATCGTCGACCGCATTGCCTTCCTTCAGGAATTCGGGGTTCGACGCCACCGATACCTGCCAGCTTGCGCCACGGGCGCGCAGCGCGGCACGCAAGGTGTCGAGCACCTTGTCGCAGGTGCCCACCGGCACGGTCGATTTCACGACGACGACCGTGTCGCGCTCGATGGCGTCACCGATTTCTCGGCTGGCAGCCAACACGTGCTGCAAGTCTGCCGAGCCATCTTCGCGCGGCGGGGTGCCGACGGCGATGAAGACCAGATCGGCATCCCGCACGGCAGTGGCCAGATCGTCAGTGAAGCTCAGGCGTTCGGCCTGCAGATTGCGTGTGACCACGTCTGCCAGACCGGGTTCGTGGATGGGAATCTGACCGGCGTGCAGCATGGCCAGTTTGGCCTGGTCGCGATCGACGCAGGTGACGCGGTTGCCCACATCGGCCAGACACGCGCCGGTGACCAGGCCAACATAACCGGTACCAATGACAGCGAGATTCATCGTGCGGCCTCGCTCAGTGCAGCAGCGTCGGCGCGGGCCGTCAGGCTGCGGTGGTGTTGCATGATGCCCAGCAAGGCCAGGGTGACGGTGGCGCACAGGCCGGTGATCACCCACTCAAGCGGCAACGAGGTGCCGCGTACGCCGGCATACAAGGCAAGCATCAACATGATCGAGGCGTTCTCGCAAAAGTTTTGCACGGCAATCGACTGGCCGGCATTCATCAGTTTGTAGCCGCGATGTTGCAGCATCGCGTTCATCGGCACGACAAAGAACCCGGCCACCGCACCGGTGGTGGCCATCAGCAGGCAGACCAGCGGAATCGACTTCAGCGGCAGCAGCATCATCACCAGCGGGCCGAACAGCAGGCCGGCGGGCAGAATGCTCAGCGCACGTTCCAGCGTGAGCATGCGGGCGGCGAAGAACGCACCGCCAGCCGCACCCAGCGCCACCATCGCAGGCAGCATGGATGCCCGGTCCAGCGTCAGGTCCAGCCCGACTCGGCCCCAGTCGATGATGACGAACTGCAGCACGGCACCAAAGCCCCACAGCAGCCCGGTCACCATCAAGGCCACACGGGCCTGCGGATCACGCAGCAGCAGCATGAACGAGCGGCCAAAACCGCTGGCCAGTTGTCTGGGTGTTTGCGCGGCTGCATGCGGCTGTACGCCTGATTCCGGCACGAATACGTTGGTCAGGGCCGCCATGCCGTAGACCGCCAATACCGCCAAGGTGGACAGGTGCAGCGGTGCCGTACTGGCAAACACGCCGCCCAGTTGGGCCAGCAGCCCCTGGAATTCGGCGCTGATCAGCACGCCGCCCAGTCCGGTGCCCAGAATCACGGCGGCAATCGATAAACCTTCGAACCAGGCATTGGCTGCCACCAGGCGCAAGGGCGGCAGCAATTCCAGCAGCAAACCGTATTTGGCGGGCGAGTAGGTGGCCGCACCCACGCCGATCAGGGCGTAGGCGGCGACCGGATGCAGTCCGGTCAGCAGCAGGGCACAGCCCAGCGCCTTGACGCCGTTGGTGATCATCATCACGCGGGACTTGGGCAGTCGGTCGGCGATGTGGCCGGTGGCGAACGCCAAGACGACGAACGACGCGATGAAAAAGAACTTCAGGGATGGCGTCATCCAGGCCGGGGCGGCCATTGCGTCGAGACTGGCGATGGCAATCACCAGCAAGGCGTTGTCGGCGAGTGCCGAGAAAAACTGCGCGCCCAGCAGCATCGTGACACCGCGGGGCATGGTCAGTCCGTTGGACATGGGAGCATCACGCGAAAAGAGGGGCGAGCGGCGGCCCACGCTTGCGACAAGCAAGGGCATCGAGGTCAGCCGAGCAGCATACCCGGCCCATATCGGCCATATTCGCGGCCATATTCGACGCGACGTAGCGAACGTATCGGCATGTAAATGCCAACTTCGCGTCCGTGGCGCGCAGACAATACCTGCAAGCCTTGCTGCAGCGCGCTTGCGCGGGTATCTGGCAGCGCTGCTAATATGAGGCTACCTGTCGGTTTCACAGGCAGGCGTAACAGTTTTCTTTCTCTTTGCAGCATTTGGCAGACGTCATTTGTCCACACATCCCGAATCTGTTGCCGCGCCTGCATCCGCGCCAGCCGATGCACCCTCGTTATGGGGGCGCTTGAAGCACTTCCTATGGTGGGGGCTGCTGCTGGTCATGGTGGTGCTGATGGGCCTTGCGCTGCTGGCCTTGCGCCACCAAAGCGACGAGCTGACCGGCCCGCAGCGCTACAACGACGTCTGGTACATGCACCGGACGGCCACCGAGCTGGAACGCCTGAACCTGGCGATCACGGCGGTGCGCAATGGCGTCGATGTCGAGCGCGACACCTTGTCACTGCCGCTCGAACGCATGTTGAGTGCCGTGGAAGTGGTCGACCGGGCCCCGCAGCACGCCACGGTGGTCATCGGTGAAATGCCGCAGCTGGTGTTGCAGCTGGGTGCGCTGGCCTCGGAAGTGCGGGGGTGGCTGGCCCAGGCCGGCACCGCCGATCCGATTGCGCGCATTGCCATTGCTGAAGACGTGCAGGCACGCATTCCTGCATGGCGTGAAGTCCTGCAGAACGGTGCGATCGATGTGCAGTTCAATCTTTCTCAGCGTATTGACGGTGATCGGCGTGGCCTGTTCAGTGCACTGACGGTGGTGACCTGGGCCTTGGGCGCGTTGATGCTGTGCACAGCCGCGCTGCTGGCGCATCTGTTGTGGTCCAGGCGGCGCGCACAGCAAGTGTCGCGGGTGTTGAGCGAACTCAACCGCACGCTGGAACAACGCATCGACGAACGCACGCTGGAACTGGGCGAACGACGCGCCTTGCTCGACTTCATTCTGGAAGCCAGCCCCAGCGACGTGGCCTTGTCCGACGCGGCAACCGGGCGTCTGCACTTTGCCAATCACCGGCTGCTGGAACGCCTGGGTTTGCCGGCGGATGTGGAATTCCTGCCCGTAGAGCACCTGTTGGCTGACCCGCTGCAAGGGTCTGAATTGGTGGCGGAACTCGACCGGCATGGCCGAATCGAGGGGCACGAAGCCCGCATGGCAGGCATTCCGCCGTACTTTGGTCTGGTGTCGGCCCGCAAGCTGGCCGTGGGTGGGGTGCCGGCCTACCTGATGTGGAGCTTCGACATTTCCGAGCGCATTGCGCTGGAATCGCGGCTGCGCGAATTGGCCAGCACCGATGTGCTCAGCGGCCTGTTGAACCGCAGGGCGTTCCTGCAGCAATGCGCCAGCGCCTCGGCCCAGTGTCTGCGCCACAGTCGGCCCTACGCGATGCTGATGATCGACATCGATTACTTCAAACGCATCAACGACACCTACGGGCACCACGTAGGCGATGAAGTCATCCGGGCAGTTGGCGAACTCATGCACGAGCACGCGCGTGAATCCGACATTTCCGGTCGCATGGGCGGTGAGGAATTTGCGGTGATGTTGCCGGAAACGTCCTTGGAGGACGCCATGCGGGTGGCACGCCGCCTGCATTCTGCCGTCAACGAATTGCGTCTGGAACTGAGTGAAGCCAAGGAGCTGCGCTTCACCTCGTCGATTGGCGTGGCGGATGCCAGCCTGGACGAGCGCAGTGTGGAAACGCTGTTGCAACGCGCCGACAGCGCGCTTTATCAAGCCAAGCGCAACGGACGCAACCGTATCGAGGCGGTGCCGATACAGACGCAGGACGCCGCCAGTTGAAGGTTCAGACCACTGACGGTTCAACCCACTGAAGGTTCAATAAGGTGGGCTTGTCGCCTTAGCGGCTGCGCCGTGGATAACCCTCGGCGCGTATGCGTTGCCAGACGATGCGCTTCTCGTCGTCCGTCATGAATACCCAGTTGGCCACTTCCATGGCCGTGCGCCCGCAACCGCGACAGACATCGTCAAACAGCGTGGAACACACCGCCACACAGGGCGAATCGGTGACCTGCAGTGAATCTGCAGGCTGATGGCGAGAGGGCGGTGCGTCGTTCATGGCGGGTCTGTGCACCCTGTTGCGCCTGGGCGGCGCAAGAACGGACCGGGCGAGGCTGCCCCCGGTCCTGTTGCTTTTAGAGGCCAGCAGCCTTGCGCAGTTCCGCAGCGCGGTCGGTCGCTTCCCAGGTGAACTCGGGCTCCGAGCGGCCGAAGTGACCATAGGCAGCGGTCTTGGCGTAGATCGGACGCAGCAGGTCCAGCATCTTCACGATGCCGCGCGGACGCAGGTCGAACATTTCACGGACCAGCTTGGCAATCTGCTCGTCGGGGATCAGGCCGCTGCCTTCGGTGTAGACCGTGATGTTGATCGGCTGGGCCACGCCGATGGCGTAGCTGACTTGCACCTGCGCCTGGCGGGCGAGGCCGGCTGCGACGATGTTCTTGGCCACGTAACGCGCGGCGTAGGCAGCCGAACGGTCGACCTTGGACGGGTCCTTGCCCGAGAACGCGCCGCCACCGTGCGGGCATGCGCCGCCGTAGGTGTCGACGATGATCTTGCGACCGGTCAGGCCGCAATCGCCTTGCGGGCCGCCGATGACAAAGCGGCCGGTGGGGTTGACCAGGTACTTGGTCTGCGCGGTCAGCAATTCAGCCGGAATGGCCTTCTTGATGATTTCTTCGATGACCGCTTCGCGGATGGTCTCTTGCGAGACTTCCGGTGCGTGCTGGGTAGACAGCACCACGGTGTCGATCTCGGTCGGCTTGCCGTCGACATAACGGAAAGTGACCTGCGACTTGGCGTCCGGGCGCAGCCACGGCAGACGGCCGTCCTTGCGCAGTTCGCTCTGGCGCTGCACCAGACGGTGCGAATACCAGATCGGGGCGGGCATCAGGTCGGGGGTTTCGTCGCAGGCGTAGCCGAACATCAGGCCCTGGTCGCCAGCGCCTTGGTTCAGGTTGTCGTCCTGGGCGCGATCCACGCCCTGGGCGATGTCGGGCGATTGCTTGTCGTAGGCGACCAGCACCGCGCAACCCTTGTAGTCGATACCGTATTCGGTATTGTCGTAGCCGATGCGCTTGATGGTGTCGCGGGCGACCTGGATGTAATCGACATTGGCGCGCGAGGTGATTTCACCTGCCAGCACGACCAGACCGGTATTGCACAGCGTTTCTGCCGCTACCCGCGAGGTGGGGTCCTGGGCCAGCAAGGCGTCCAGAATGGCGTCGGAGATTTGATCGGCAACCTTGTCGGGGTGCCCTTCGGAAACGGATTCCGAAGTGAAGAGGAAGTCATTGGCCACGCAAATAGTCCTTTTTTTCAGGCTACCGGCGGCACGCGCGCCGGCATGGATGCGGCGCCTCGTGGGTCTTTGGAAACTGCGGGACCCAGCGCGACGCTTTAGCGGAATTTAGAATGCGAACTGGCATTGCCGTCGCGTATCGCCCCGCAAGTTGTCGTGTTAACCCGGCGATTTGATTCATTTTAGGGGAAAATCGGCCAGGGCTGTTTGATGTCCTGCCAGAGCCTGTGGGTAATCGATATTCGACCCCATGTTGTCATGGGTCAGTCTGTCGATTAGTCCGTGGTTTGTGCCCTGTTTGTTCTGTTGTGCCGTTTTCTGTTGTGCTTTGTTCGTCCTTTTGCTGCTCCTGTTGTTCCCCGCTGTTCCCCGCTTTTCCCACCACCTTGGTACTCAATGCTTCAGCTTTTCCGTCTGCTTGCCTATCTTCCGCTGTCCTGGCTGCAAGCCATTGGCCGCCTGCTGGGGCGTTTTACCCGCGCCCGGTCGCAGCCCTATCGCGAGCGGCTGCACGAGAACGCGTTGCAGGCGGGTTATGACGACCCTGCGCTTGAGCGCGAGGCGGCGGCGCAGGCGGGTGCCAGTGTGTTGGAACTGCCACATGTGTGGTTTCGCGGCGACCGTGCGGTGGGTGCGGTGCTGTGTGATGACTGGGCGGTGGTGGAGGCGGCGCGTGCCGAGGCGCGGGGCATTCTGTTTTTGACTCCGCACTGGGGGTGTTTTGAAGTTACGGCGCGTTATTACGCGCGTGAGGCGCCGATCACGGTGTTGTATCGACCGCCGCGCAAGCGTTGGTTGGCACCGTTGATCGAGGGGGCGCGCAGTGGTGCGAATCTGAATACTGCGCCGGCAACCTTGAAGGGGGTGCGTGAGCTGGTGCGGGCGTTGCGTCGGGGCGAGGCGGTGGGGATGTTGCCGGATCAGGTGCCGGGGGAAGGTGAGGGTGTTTGGGCACCGTTCTTTGGTCGCAGTGCGTTCACGATGACGTTGCCGGGGAAGCTGGCGGCGCAGACGGGGGCGGCGGTGATTCTGGCGGGGGCGGAGCGGCTGTCGGGGGGCAGGGGCTGGCGTTTGCATTTGTCGCGTGTGGAGGGGCCGGTGCCGGAGGATGCGGTGGCGCAGGCTACCTGGGTGAATGCGGCGATGGAGCGTATGGTGCGGCGTAATCCTGGTCAGTATCTGTGGGGCTATAACCGGTATAAGACGCCGCGTGGGGAGCATGCTGCTGCGCCTGAGTAGGGGTTTGTGTTTTTTTAGTCCCGGTGTGTCGTTCTTGAGTCAGTCGCGGGTGGTGGGGCCGGCTTGTCTGCCCCGCTGGACTTTCGCGTCGGGACTCCCGCCCTCCACCTCGTCCAGAAGGGCAGCCAATCCGGCCCCACCACCCACGCCTTCAAAGACGTTTGGTTAAAAGCGCATGCCGCCTTTGGGCGGTTTTTGTTTTTCTGGCTGCTTGGTGCTGGAATCGGTTCTCGGCATTTGTTGGCCGCCATTCTTGATTGCTACGCGGCTGGCCTTGGGGATTGGCTGGCCAGGTCGCCACGAAGCGATCTCGCCGGCTCACGATTCGGTGGGTTCTTCAGCAGCCTTTTACGGCAATGCCACGCAAGAAAATTCGCGCTTCTGCTTGGTGGTGGGGTGACACGGACGCGGGTGGCCGCGCACCAGGTAATGCGACGAATGATTGGGCGGCTGGTGGTCGTTGGCTGCTGTTTGTTTGTTGAAAGGCTGTCATCAGCTTGGTGATCGGCGGACGTGTACGGCCCAGACCATGGGGACGGGAAAAAGTCATCCACAGGCGAGTATCGAATCGAGCTGTGTATAACTTGAAAGTGTGGGGTCGTGTATCGACTTCGCTCGGATCGATACACGGCCCCGCGACTGGTTCAAGGACGACCGCCGATATGCGTCACTGCATTGACTAAAGCGCTCCACGCCACCAAGCAGAACCCTTACGCCTGCGGTTCCAACGCTGGTGTCTTCCACAGTTCATGCGCGCGGCGCGACATCACTAGTACCAGCTTCAGCATGGCGCGGGTCGCCCCGACGAACAGCTTGCGCCGCGTTTTCTCGTCGAGCGTTGAGAAGTCGATTTCGGTGAATACGATTGCTGGTGCCGACTGCCCTTTGAATCGGTACACGGATTCGATCAGCACTTCGCCTTCGGAATATTCTGCCTGCCCGAACAGGTCATAGCTGCCGGTGAAGCCACGCAGCGGATGCGGGCCCAGGTGATCGAGATTCAGCAGGGCGGAATGTTCGCGTCCGCGGAAGCTTACGATCGCGATGTCTTCGCGTTTGAAGCCCGAGGCCAGGCAATGCGATACGGCTTTCTTGGTGTGTTCGACAAGCGAGTCCTGGTCCCCGTACACCAGTACATCGATGTCGGCGCTGGCCACTGGACCGCGTGCGTCGATGCGTTGGTCTTCTGGCACCAGCTCTTGCAGCATGCGCACGATGTTGCGCGGGCTGCGGTAGTTGGTGTGCGCGTGCATCGTGACCCAGCCCGGTAGCGGCACTCGGGGCATTTCGTACAGGTTCTGCATGGGGTCTTCCAGCCACGTGATCCGTGCATCGGGCGTTGCATGGCGCATCACCTGATCCCGCCACGCTGCCGAGAAATCCTGTCCTTCATCGACCACGACCGTGTCAAAACGCAGTGCGTCCGGTACCGGCATGCGACCAGCTGCGTCAATGACTGCTGCAAACGCATCGCGGCGGCCGAAGTCGGGCGTGACGCCTGACGCGCGCAGCACTTGTTCGCACAGGCTGTGGAAGGTGCACACCAGGCCGCCTTCCGGGGCAATGGCACCTACGTGGTCGGCCAAGGGGCGGTTGAAACAGACGTATAGCGGGCGTTGGCCACGCAGCAGCGCGGCGCGGTATTCGGCCAGGGCCAGTTGGGTCTTGCCCGATCCGGCAGTGCCGATCACGTGCAGACGGAACGGCTCGAATTCCAGTTGTCGTGCCCAGTGCGCCAAGCCGCCTGCAATGCGGGTGACGGCGCGTTTGGTCTGGCCGATCAACGCACCGGTGTCGGGTTGCAGCTGGATGATGTCGCGCAGGAAACGATGCACCTGCATCGGCTCATCGGCCGGGCTGGCTGCTTTGGTGGTGGCTTCGACAATCGGCACCAGCTGGTCGCGTCGGGTCGAGTCGATCACGCGCTCGGGGGCCACGCCTGCCGCTTCGGGCTGCCGGACGGTGTAGTCGGGGCAGTACAGCAGGTATTCGACGCGAACTTCTTGCTGGTCCAGTCGTTTCATCAATCTGGCTTGCAGGCGCTGCACCGACTGGCCGATGTGCACCGCCACGTTGCGCGGACGGCCGCTGGTTTTCTTGTGCAGGCCGTCGCCGGTTTCGTCGAGAAAGCCGCTGACCTGTTCGATCAGCAAGACCTGGCCTTGCGGGCCGACCACTGCGAAATCGATGTCGCCGTAGATCGAATATCCCTGCTCGACATTGGTGAAGTGCACGGCGTGATAGACCGTGTAGTGGTCAGGCAGGCCCCGTTCAAGCAGGGCAAGCGTGTCGATCTCTCGGCGGGCGGCACCGGTCGCACCGGTTTCGCGCCAGCCGTCTGGAATGATGCGGGCCATGAAAGGAAGCGAACAAAGCGCTTGAGGCTGACGATGCAGGAATCATCGCATGTCTGCGCCTTGGCCCGCGCCGGGGGCCTGTCAGGCGGCCTGGGTGCAACGATGCGATAATTCACGGATGCATTGGAAATTCACCAAAATGCACGGCGCAGGCAACGACTTTGTCGTCCTGGACGGCGTGCGAGAGACCATCGCCCTGACCCCTGAGCGCGCGCGCAAGCTCGCGCATCGCCAATTTGGCGTGGGCGCAGACCAGATCCTGCTGGTGGAACCGGCCACCCGCGCCGATGCCGATTTCCGCTATCGGATCTTCAATTCCGACGGCAGTGAAGTCGAACACTGCGGCAACGGTGCGCGCTGCTTCGTGCGCTTCGTGCGCGAACAGGGCCTGACCGATCGCAACCCGGTGCGCGCCGAAATCGCGACTGGCGTGATCACGCTCGATCTGCGTGACGACGGCAGTGTGTCGGTGGAAATGGGCAGCACCCGTTTCGACCCGGCATCGGTGCCTTTCGATGCCAGCGGGCTGACCCCGCGCATCGAAGGCGAGGCTGAACTGTGGCCGCTGGACGTGTCCGGTACCGCCACCCCTGACGATGCCAATGCCGACCCGGCGCATACCGCCTGGGTCACCGTGGTGGCGATTTCCAATCCGCACGCCGTGCAGGTGGTGGACGATGTGGACACCGCCCCGGTTGCCATCGTGGGCCCGCGTGTGGAACACCACCCGCGTTTCCCGCGTCGGGTGAATGCCGGTTTCATGCAGATCGTTGACCGACAGCAGATTCGTCTGCGGGTCTATGAGCGCGGTGCCGGTGAAACGCTGGCCTGCGGTACGGGCGCATGCGCAGCCGTCGCGGCGGGTATTCGTCGCGGTCTGCTCGACAGCCCGGTGCAGGTGCATACGCGCGGCGGCATTCTGACCATCGATTGGGACGGCGCGCAATTGCGCATGGCCGGCCCGACCCAGACCGTCTTCGAAAGCACGGTGGATGTGGACGCGTTGATCGGCTAAGCATCGCTTGCTGCCGCGCTTCGTGCGCGGCACGGCTGTGTTTGTCCGTCTTCGCGCTGTCCTCGGCTCATCGCAACATTTTTCTCTGTACAGGCATCATGAACGCCCACGACGTCGCGCAATACCTGCAAGAAAATCCCGAATTCTTCGAGCGGCACGCCGATCTTTTCGCTTCGTTGCGGGTGCCCAGCCCCCACGGTGGCAGCGCGGTGTCGCTGGCGGAACGCCAGGTCGGTGGCTTGCGTGACCGGCTGCGCGCAAGCGATGCCCGGCTCATGGAGCTGGTGCGCAATGCGCGCGAGAACGAGATCATCTCGGAAAACATGTTCTTCTGGTTGCGCGGTCTGCTGATCGAACGCGATCCGCTGCGCCTGCCCGATATGCTGACCAAGACACTGGCCAGCAGCTTCACCGTGCCTGATGTCGCCTTGCGTCTGTGGGGCGTGGACAATGCACCCGCCGAGGCGGTCGAAAGCGGATGGGCGCAACCGGTGCCGGACGATGTGCGCAGCTTCGTCAACAGCTTGATGGCCCCGTATTGCGGCCTGAACTCAGGCTTTGCGGTGGCGGGCTGGTTGTCCGAGCACGTGCGCTCGATGGCCCTGATTCCGCTGCGGGTGGGGGTTGCGCCGCAGGCGTTTGGCCTGCTGGTGCTGGGTTCACCCGACCCGGAACGTTTCGCGCCGTCGCTGGGCACGGGTTTCCTGGCGCGTATTGGCGAGCTGTCCAGCGCCAGCCTGTCGCGCCTGCTGCCGCGCTGATCGGCAGCGGGGTCCGTCATGCGATCGTCCCCGCGCACGTCGAACCAGAACCTGGACCCAGACGCGCCCGACGTAGACCTGCCGCCTGCGGTGCTGACCTGGCTGGCCGAGCTGGAAAGCGTGCGCCGTTATTCGCGCCACACGCTGGACGCTTATCGACGCGATCTGTGTCACCTGGTGTCTTGTGCCGGCAAGGTGCCTCTGGAAAGCGTGGCTGCCGCTCAAGTGCGCCGGTTTCTGGGCCAGTTGCACAGCCAGGGGCTGAGCCCGCGCAGCCTGGCCCGCATCCTTGCTGCCTGGCGGGGCTTCTACAAATGGTGGGGGCCGCAGCTTGGTCTGTCGGCCAATCCGGCAGACGGTATTCGCGCGCCGCGCGCGCCACGCAGTCTGCCCAAGGCCTTGGGGGTGGAACAGACCCAGGCCATGCTCGATCATGGCGCAGCCAAAAGCCAGGGCGGCAGTCCGACCGAGCGCTGCGACGCGGCCATGTTCGAATTGCTGTATTCAAGCGGCTTGCGCTTGTCCGAGCTGACCGGGCTGGACCTGCGCTACAGCCGCACTGCTGAGTACGAATCCACCGGCTGGCTGGATATCGATGAAGCCGAGGTCACGGTGCTGGGCAAGGGCGGCAAGCGCCGCACCGTGCCGGTCGGTGCCAAGGCCATTGAAGCCCTGCGGGATTGGCTGGCAGTGCGCGCAGATGTCGCGGCTCCCAATGGCGCCCCGGAAGATGCGTCTGCATTGTTCCTGGGCGAGCGCGGCAAGCGGATTGCCGCTCGTCGTGTCCAGACCCGTCTGGCTCGCTTTGGCGAAGAAGCGGGGGTTGCAACCCGGGTCCATCCCCACGTCTTGCGTCACAGTTTTGCCAGCCACGTGCTGCAATCTGCCGGTGACCTGCGTGCCGTCCAAGAGATGTTGGGACACGCCAGCATTTCCACCACCCAGATCTACACCCGCCTGGATTTCCAGCATCTGGCGGCGGCCTACGACCGTGCCCATCCGCGCGCAGCTCCCCCGCCAATCGATGTCGATACGGTTCCGGCACCAGCCGCGACTGCCGTCGATGCGCCACATGCTGGCGCAAAAACCAGGCGGCCACGCGGACGATGAACGGCATATGACCGTTTAACCTGCTTACATCGTGTGTCGTTTTTCCCTAAAAACACTTGATAAGCACCGATCTATCCCTAAATAGATGTGTGCGTACCCCTGACGGTGTTACAAGAGCGGGCTGCCGCGTTTTGGTACACCGCATTGGGGTGTTTCAGGGTTTGCCGGAAGCCGGGCGCTGTGCTGTAATCCGGCGCCATTTGCGTACTCGCGCAAGGAGAAAGGCTTGGAAGAACAGGCTCGTACAGCTATCAGTGCCACTGGCGCGCGGATCACCGCGACGCGGGTACGCGTGCTGTCGTCCCTGCTCGCGGCCGGCAGTGCGCTGTCACACCAGGAACTGTTTGAACACATTGGTAGCCAAGGTTCGGTTGACCGGGTCACGCTGTACCGGGTGCTCGAATGGCTGGTCGAAACCGGCCTTGCGCACCGTATCGCGGGCGAAGACCGGATCTGGCGCTTCAGTGTGGCCCAGCCTGGCGAACCTGATGCACAAGGCCATTCGCACCACTCGAATGAGCCGCACGGCCATTTTCAGTGCGACGCGTGTCGTCGCATGTTTTGCATCGATGCCCCGGTTGGCATCGAACAGAATCTATCCCGTCTGCCCGAAGGTTTTGTCGGGCGAGACGTCGAATTGCTGATTCGTGGCACCTGTCCTGCCTGCGCGCGCCAAGTGCGCAAGCCGGCCCGGGTTGCGCGACGGGTCAGCGCCGCTTAAGGGAGTGCAGGCAATGAGTGCCGCTGTAGATACGAATTCCTTGGTTCCGGTCACCGTGCTGACTGGCTTTCTGGGCGCGGGCAAGACGACGCTGCTCAATCGCATCCTGAGCGAGAACCACGGCCGTCGTGTTGCCGTGATCGAAAACGAATTCGGACCGGAGAGCATCGACAACGATCTGCTGATCCGCGAAGAAGGCGAACAGATCGTCGAAATGAACAACGGCTGCATCTGCTGCACGGTTCGTGGCGACCTGGTGCGCATCCTGCAGGAACTGAAGGCCAAGCGCAAAGCCGGCGAACTGAAGTTCGAACGTGTGGTGATCGAGACCACCGGCATGGCCAACCCGGGCCCGGTCTGCCAGACCTTCTTCATGGATGAAGAAGTCGAGTCGTACTACATGCTGGATGCCGTCATCACCGTGGTCGATGCCAAGCACGGCATGCAGACCCTGGACGAGCAACCCGAAGCGCTGAACCAGGTCGGCTTTGCTGATCAGTTGCTGGTGTCGAAGACCGACATCGTGACCGAGCAGGAATTCCAGGCACTGCGCAGCCGTCTGGTGCACATCAACCCGCGCGCGCCGATCACCAAGGTGGACTTCGGCAAGGTCGACCTGAAGAAGGTGCTGGACCTGCGTGGCTTCAATCTGAATTCGATCCTGGACATCGACCCGGACTTCCTGGCACCGGAACATCCGCACGCCGCCGAAGCCGGTCATGACCACGATCATGCACATGATCACGACCACGGTCACGATCACGAACACCAGCACATCCATGCTGATGGTTCGGTGTGTACCGACCCGAGCCACAACCACGACCACGCGCATGTGCATCATCACCACGATGACGCGATCAAGGCCTTTGTCTTCAAGTCGGACAAACCCTTTGATGGCATGCGCCTGGAAGAATTCCTGGGTGGCATCGTGCAGGTATACGGCCCGGACCTGTTGCGCTACAAAGGCATCCTGTACATGAACGGTGTCAATCGTCGCATGTTGTTCCAAGGCGTGCATATGCTGATGGGTGCCGATGTGGGCAAAGCATGGCAAGCTGGTGAAAAGAAATCCAGCAAGGTGGTTTTCATCGGCCGCAACCTGCCGCAAGACGTGTTCACCAAGGGCCTGGAGCAGTGCCTGGCATAAGGTCTGCTAGAGGCGGGTGAACAAGCAGCACGGAAGTACCGCAAGGCGATATTCAGTCGAAGGTTTCCAGGCGGTATTCGACGTACTGCGCAGCAAAGATGGCAACCACCGTGGCAAGCAAAACCAAGGCAAGCACAAGGAGTACGAGGTGAATAGCGTTATCGCCAATGCAGCAGCAGACAATTTGCTCACAGAAGCAGAACTGTTGGCTCAGTCCGAAGCGGACTACATGAGCGAGCGCCAACTGGCGTTCTTCCGGAACCGTCTCCACGAGATCGAGCGTGAGTTGCTGTCCAATGCCGGTGAAACCACCGAGCACCTGCGCGAAACCGCGTTCGTGCCGGACCCGGCAGACCGCGCGACCATCGAAGAAGAGCATGCGCTGGAACTGCGTACGCGTGATCGCGAACGCAAACTGCTGAAGAAAGTGCAGCAGTCCCTGGCGCGCATCGACGGTGGCGACTACGGCTGGTGTGAGGAAACCGGTGAACCCATCGGTATCCCGCGTCTGCTGGCTCGTCCGACGGCCACGCTGTCGCTCGAAGCACAGCAACGCCGCGAACTGCGTCAGAAGCTTTACGGCGACTGATCGGGGCGCTGACCGCTCATGGTCGCAATGAACAAAACGGCACCTTTTTGGTGCCGTTTTGTCATTTAGGCTGCCAAGGGCTGCAGATGTTGTGCAGGCGTGTGCTGCACGGCGATGTCCTGCAGGCTGCGCAGTGTGCCCAGCACGGCCGTGGCCGCTTCTTCGCCCTTGTGAACGAAGTGTGCCTTGAAGAAACGTTGATGCTCTGCGTGTTCGTGGAAGTGATGCGGCGTCAGCACCACCGAGAACACCGGTACGTCGGTGGCCAGCTGCACGTCCATCAGCGCCGACACCACGGTGCTGGCGACGAAGTCGTGGCGGTAGATGCCGCCGTCGACCACAAAGCCGCATGCGACGATGGCGTCGTACTGGCCGGTGGCCGCAAGCCGCTTGGCGTGCAGCGGAATCTCGAAGGCACCCGGCACCACAAAACGGCTGACGGCATCGGCCGAGACGTGCTGGCGGGCCAGTTCGGCGACAAAGCCGGTGTGTGCCTGATCGACGATGTCGCGGTGCCAGGAAGACTGGATGTAGGCGATGCGCGGTGCGGAAGCTTGGGAAGTGGTGTGGGAAGTGACGTGCGAAGAATGCTGCGAAGTGCGGTCAGTCTGATTCATGGAGTGCCTAGGTGTCTGTTGCCAGAACGGTTGCCAGAATCAGGGCGTGCGAATGCGCGACTACGCCTTCCGTAGGAAGGACGTGCGTGGACGAACCCGCGTTTCTCTCTCATCCGGACTATGACCGTCGGCTTCGGAATCGCACCGAAATCTGCTGACCCCATCGCCTGCCTGGCCGATGGGCGCTCGCGGGCTAGACGAAAAAATCGCCATTACCGCCGGTGGGGAATTGCACCCCGCCCTGAGAACGCGTCGCATCGCCAGATGGCGTGCGACACAGGAATTGTAGCGCCGTCACGACATGGCGTTAAATAACCGCTCGTTGAATGTAAACAATGTCTTTTGCGGATACATACCGGTCGCCCCGTGGCTGCGGTATTTTTCTGCTTGAGTCTTGTCCTTGCCTACCCCTGTCCCCATCTGCGAAAAATGGAAAAAGAACTCCCCCAATTTCACGGCACGACCATCGTCAGCGTGCGGCGCGGCAACCGCGTCGCCATCGGTGGAGACGGCCAGGTCACGCTGGGCAACATCGTGGTCAAAGGTAGCGCGCGCAAAGTGCGGCGCTTGTACAAGGACTCCGTGCTGGCGGGCTTTGCGGGCGCGACCGCAGATGCATTCACGCTGCTGGAACGCTTCGAGGGCAAGCTGGAAAAGCATCAGGGTCACCTGCTGCGCGCTGCCGTCGAGCTGACGCGCGACTGGCGCACCGACCGCGTGCTGCGCAGGCTCGAAGCCATGCTGATCGTCGCCGACCGCACGTCGACGCTGATCCTCACCGGCAACGGCGACGTGCTTGAGCCTGAAGACAGCCTGGCAGCCATCGGCTCTGGCGGCGCATACGCGCAGGCCGCCGCATTGGCACTGCTTCACAACACCGAGATGGCCCCGGAAGACGTGGTCAGCAAGGCACTGGGGATCGCTGGCGACCTGTGCATCTATACCAACCAGCATCACACGATCGAGGTGCTGGAATGAACATGACGCCGAGCGAAATCGTCTCCGAACTGGACAAATACATTGTTGGCCAAGACCGCGCCAAGCGTTCGGTATCGATTGCTTTGCGCAATCGCTGGCGTCGTCAGCAGGTGGCCGAGCCCCTGCGCCACGAGATCCACCCCAAGAACATCTTGATGATCGGACCCACCGGGGTCGGCAAGACCGAGATCGCCCGTCGCCTGGCCAAGCTGGCCGACGCGCCGTTCGTGAAGATCGAAGCAACCAAGTTCACGGAAGTGGGTTATGTCGGCCGTGACGTCGACACCATCATTCGTGACCTGGCCGAAGTGGCCGTCAAGCAGACCCGCGAAGCCGAAATGCGCCGCGTGCGCACCCAGGCCGAAGATGCTGCCGAAGACCGCATCATCGACATTCTGGTGCCGCCTGCACGTGATGCCCACGGCAATCCGCAGCGCGATGACAGCAACGCCACGCGCCAGACTTTCCGCAAGCGTCTGCGGGAAGGCCAGCTGGACGACACCGAGATCGAGATCGATCTGGCGCAGTCCGTGCCGCAGATGGAAATCATGTCGCCGCCCGGCATGGAAGAGATGACCGAGCAGATTCGCGGCATGTTCGCGGGCATGTCTCAGGGCAAGAAGAAGACCCGCAAGCTGCGGATCAAGGAAGCCTTCAAGCTGGTGGTCGACGAAGAGGCTGCCAAGCGCGTGAACGAAGAAGAACTGCGCGCCAAGGCCATTACCAGCGTTGAGCAGAACGGTATCGTGTTCCTGGACGAGATCGACAAGATCGCGGCGCGCCAGGAAGGCAACGGCGTGGATGTGTCGCGCCAGGGTGTGCAGCGCGACCTGCTGCCGCTGGTGGAAGGCACGACCGTCAACACCAAGTACGGCCTGATCCATACCGACCACATTCTGTTCATCGCATCGGGTGCATTCCACCTGTCGCGTCCGTCGGACCTGATCCCGGAACTGCAAGGTCGTTTCCCCATTCGTGTGGAACTCGACTCGCTGAGCAGCAAGGACTTCGTGCGCATCCTGTCCGATACCGATGCGTCGCTGATCAAGCAGTACAGCGCCTTGCTGGGTACCGAAGAGGTCGAACTGTCGTTCACCGACGACGGTATCGAGCGCTTGGCGGAACTGGCGTTCTCGGTGAACGAGTCCACTGAGAACATCGGTGCACGTCGCCTGTACACGGTGATGGAAAAGCTGCTGGAAGAGCTGTCCTTCGACGCCACGAAAAAGAGCGGCCAGACCGTGGTGATCGATGCTGCCTATGTGAATGCACAGCTGAACGACGTGGCTGCACACCAGGACTTGGCGCGCTTCGTTCTGTAAAGCGCAGCAGCGTCGAGTCTGTAGGTCGCGCAAGTCAGCGCGTCAGACAGGAAGAGAGCCCGCGAGTGATTTCGCGGGCTTTTTTTGTCTCAAGCTTCCTCTTTAATTTCGCATCGAATGTCGCGTCATGACGCGGCGAATTTTCTGGAATCCCAATCAGCCCATCCGTTCCAGCAGACGAGGCAATGAAGACCCCAGCATTGCCAGCCCGGACAAGCTCAGCAGCACCAGCACGATCTGCCGGAAGCGGGCCTCGCTGATGCCGATATAGAGCTTTGCACCCCATAGCGTGGGGATCAGCATGGCCGGTGCGACGATGGCAAACAGAGGTAGCATGTCACGGGTGACCATGCCCTTGGCCAGATACGTGCCCATGGTCGTCAACAACATGGCCAGGTTGAAGTTCTGAATGATCGCGCGCTGACTGTCTTTGTCGAAGCCGCGCAGGGTGCACCACAGGGTGGGTACGACGCCAGTGAAACCGCCAAGGCCACCCAGCATCCCACCGGCTACACCAACTGCGCCATCTGCCAGGCGGTGCTTGGCGCTAGTGTTCGACTGAATGCTCGACTGAATTTTCGGCTGGGTTTTGGATACGTGTGCCGCCCACAGCATGGCGGGGCACCAGCACACCAGCAGCAGGCCAAGCATGGTCTTGAACCCATCCATGTCCAGATAGGGCAGCAGGGCCACGCCAAGCGGGACCCCAGCCAGCCCACCAACCAGAAATGGCAGCAGGCGTTTGACGTCCACCGCGCGTCTTACGGTGACTGCGGCCAACACTTGGCCCAGCAAGGCGCCAAACACCACCAGCGTGGCAGCCAGGCGCGGGTCGAGCACCCACGCCCAGAACGACATCGCCACCATGCCGAAGGCGAAGCCTGACAAACCTTGCACAAAACCTGCGACCGCTGCCCCCAGGGCCACCACCAGATAAACCGTGTCCATTGCCTTTCCTACGTGCTGTCTTGGTTCAATTCACGGCTGACGGCAACGCAGGGGGCAGGCATATTCTGGTGCGACGAAATAAGGAAAGCATCGTATGTTTGAATAGCACCATACTGATTCACTTATGAGAGATTCGCTTGTTGAAATCAGCTACCTCCGGTTCTGGCTCGTCGGCACTGGGTAAGCCTGCATCCGGTAAGCCCAGATCTGGTAAGCCTGCATCTGGTACATCTACCCCCAGCACCTCTGCGCTGAGCCATCGCCTGGCCACCCGGCTGCGCATGAAGCACCTGCTGTTGCTGATGGCAATCCGTGAGCATCGGTCGCTCACGCGTGTGGCAGAACACATGGCCACCAGTCAGCCGGCAATCACGCAGGCGCTGGCGGATCTTGAAGGCATCTTTGGGGCACCCTTGTTCACACGCTCATCGCGCGGCATGGTGCCAACTGCGCTGGGCGAGCTTGCCGTGTCGCGTGCGCAGACCTTGCTGGCCGATGTCGCCCACTGGGCGCAGGACATCGAAGCGGTAGACCAGGGGCGGGCGGCCCATCTGCATGTGGGGGTGATTCCGTTTCTGCCAGGACGCATGCTTGCGCAGGCCATCGGCCGCACGCAACCACAAGGCCGACGCGTGACGGTCACGCTGCATGAAGACACCAGCGACCATCTGATTGCGCGCTTGCGCGCGCATGAACTGGATTGCGTGATCGGGCGCATGTCTGCGATTCTGGACATGAGCGGCCTGAGCTACGACGTGCTGTATCAGCAAGAGCCTCGGCTGATCGCACACAAGCGGCTGGCGGCGCGGCTGGGGCGTCGGCCACTGGCCTGGGCCGAGCTGGCAGAACTCGATTGGGTACTGGGCGCGCGCAAGACGCCGATGCGTGAGCAGATCACGGACTTCTTTCTGCGAGCAGGCGTGGCACCGCCGCCGCCGGTGGTGGAAAGCCTGTCTTCCAAGGTGATCGGAGAACTGGTGGCGGCCAACGAGCGGGCCGTATCGATCGTGCCGGCCGACATTGCGCAGGAACTGGTGCGCATTGCCGGCGTGGCCATCGTGCGCCATCGCTTCGGCTGGACCTTGCCGCCCATCACACTGTTTCAGCGCAGCGAGAGCGCGCAGTACCCGGAGCAGGCCTTGTTTGCGGCGGCCTTGCGTCAGGTCTGTGCAGAACTGGTGCCTGCGGCCAACGCTGGCTGAGTGTGCGGGATGAATTGCGGCACGAACCGCAGCAAGCGTGTGCGTGCGGCGTCTGATGGCTGTGAACGAACCGGCTGGCCTGCATTCATGCCGGGCGCGGACCAGTGCAACAGCCGGCCACCATCGATTATTTGACGGCAGTAATGGTGTATTGACCGTCGATCTTGGATACGTCCACGCGCACTTTTTCGCCGGCCTTCATGCGGTCGAGCATGGCTGGGTCGCTGACGCGGAACACCATGGTCATGGCCGACAGCTTCATCTCTGAGATGCCATCGTGCTTCAAGGTGACCTTGCCGCCTTCTTTGTCGACGCGACGAACTTCTCCGCTGACCGTAGCTGCCTGAGCGAATGCAGCACCTGCGGCAAATACAGCCGCTACCGCAGCAGTGGCAATCAACCATCGTTTTTTCATGCTCGACATCCTTTCTGTAATTTTCCACGGGGCAAGCGTGGGACCACGCTGTTCATAACGGGTTCCCTGTGGACAAATCTGTGTAAAACCGCTTCACAAGCTGTGCAAAACGCGCCTTTTCCTGTGCGTAAGCCTGGGGAAAAGCCTGTGATCATCCGGTGAATAGGGCAGGTATAAGCTGTGGGCAACCGGTGGATAGCCAGTGGATATATCGTACCCGGGCCTGGGTGTTTCAGCAGACGTTTGCCCTGTTGGTGCCATAGTATCGACGGGCCATTTCAGGTTTTTCAATGTCGGGATACAGCTCGAACACGGGCTTGCCGGTGAACAACTCGACCATGAAATCGAAGGACGGCTCAGCCATGTTCAAGAATGTGGATGTTGCCTTGCGCATTCAAGCGGCATTCCACCAGCGCGCCATAGGCCAGCTTCTCGCCCCGCTGCGACAAGGGCTGGCCGCGCAGCTCGCGCATCAGCAATTGCATGGGGCCAGCGTGTGTGACGATCAGCGCGTCTTGTGCGCCGTGGGTGCGCCAGTCCTCAAACGCGGCACGCACCCGCGCGGCAACCTGCCGCACCGATTCGCCACCGGGCGGCAGGTAGTCCAGAAAGTCGGCCGCCCAGGCGTCGATCGCGGGCCGGGAAATCGCGTTCCACGCGCACATTTCCCATTCACCAAAATGCATCTCGGCCCAGCGTGGGTCGAACACCGGTGGGGCGGCGTGGCGGGAGTCGGCAATGGCCTGCGCAAGCACCCGGCAGCGCAGCAGGGGGCTGGAGGTGACGGCCAAGCCTGCCGGCACCCGCACGTGCAGGCGTGCAACCAGCGCGCGCAGGGCGTCTGCGTCGACGTCCAGGTCGCTCTGGCCGTAGCAGATGCCGGATGCGATGAGTGGTTGCGGATGGCGCACCAGCCAGAGCGTGCGTGGGCCGTTGTGTCGGGCTGCTGATGTTGTCTGCGAGGGCGTGTTGGATGGCGCGTTTGGCTGTGTGGCGGAGCGGGCGCTCGTGTTCAAGGATGCGTCTGCGTTTGGAGTTGTGGGTGACGTCGATGCAGAGTTCACCATTCGGCTCATATGTCGGTTCACCCCTGACTGCTCGGCCTTGTTCAAGCGCCACTCCAGTTGCGCGCAATTGCCACCATGGCCAGATAGCAGACCAGCTCACCCGCTTGCTGCGCCGCGCCCAAGGTGTCGCCGGTGTAGCCGCCCAGGCGTTGCGCTGCCCACATGCCCGTCAGCACACTGGCCAGCAGACCCAGCCCGGCACCGGCACACAAGGGGGCCACGATCCACCAGGGGTGACCTGCCTGCATCAAGACCAGCAGGCAGCCCAGCAACAGCAGCAGGCCCCAGCCGATGCCGATGGCCACCGCGCGCCAGCCAACATCCGTGGTCGCGGCGCGTGCCTTCGATGGCCCGGTGCTGCGCACATGGGACAGGCTGGCCATCAGCGCCAGCGGGCCGATGCGGGACCAGGTGTGGGCCACCACCAGACCGAACATCACCCACGGAGCGGGCAACCAGTCCAGTGACAGAAAACGTGCCAGCAGCATGGCGACCAGACCCAGCACACCATAGGTGCCCACGCGCGAGTCCTGCATGATCGTCAGCATGCGTTCGCGGGTGCCGCCTGCACCCAGCGCGTCGCAGGTGTCGGCCAGGCCGTCTTCGTGCAACGCGCCGGTGATCAGCAAGCCGGAAGCGATTGCCGCCAGGATGGCCAGATTGCTGGGCAGCAACTGCAGCGTCAGCCAGAACACCAGCGCACTGCTCAGGCCGACCACGGCACCGACCACCGGCAGATAGGACATCGACTGTGGCAGCCAGGTCGCGTCGAAACCGACCCACTGCGGCTTGCGCAGGCGGGTCAGGTATTCCAGCGCGGTGAAGAACAGGCGTAGTTGCTGAAGCATTGGGGTCGCTGTTTGGCGGGTTGGCTTGCTGGCCGGTTAGCTGTCTGACCGTTCAACCGGTCGCCGTGTCCACGCCCGCGTCGGTGAAGCTTGCCATGTCGCGGACCACGGCGCAGGCGGTGCGAAGCAAGGGCATTGCCAGCGCCGCGCCGGTGCCTTCGCCCAGGCGCAGCCCCAGATCGAACAGGGCCTGAGCCTGCAGGTTTGCCAGCAACAGACGATGGCCTTGTTCAGCCGAGCGGTGTGCAAACACCGCGTACTGGCGCACGTTCGGCTCCAGTCGGGTGGCAACCAGCAAGGCGGCGCTGACGATGAAGCCATCGATGACCAGGACGGTGCCGCGCGAGGCTGCGCCAAGCATGGCACCGGCCATCATCGCAATTTCCAGTCCGCCATAGGTGGCCAGCCACGCCAGCGGCGAGGTGGGGCGCGGGCGCACGCGCAAGGCGTCGTCCAGCAGCGCCAGTTTGCGCGCCACACCGGCTTCGTCCAGGCCGGCACCGGCACCTACGCATTGCGCCAGCGGCACGCCGGTCAACCCGTGCATCAGCAGGGACGCGGATGCGGTGTTGCCGATGCCCATTTCACCGAAGCCGAGGGCATCGACCTGCAAGTTCTGACCGAAGGCAAGGCCACGCATCAGTGCCTGCTCGCAGGCTTCCTGAGTCATGGCACCCGCGTTGGCCGGGTCGGTGTAGTCACGCGTGCCGTGCATGACCACGGCGTCGATCAGGCCGTCGCGCTGGCCGAACTCGTGGTCCACACCGGCGTTGACGATGTGCAAGTCCACGTTCAGGCTGCGCGCCATCACGTTGATGGCGGCACCTCCGGCCAGGAAATTCTCGACCATCTGCCAGGTGACATCGGGCGGATAGGCCGATACGCGGTGCGCCGCGCCGTGGCTGGCAGCAAACAGGGCTACCGCGCATTTTTCCATTTGCGGCGGGTTGCGGTCCTGGATGGCACCGATATCGACGGCCAGCGCTTCCAACATGCCGAGCGAGCCCAAGGGTTTGGTTTTCGCATCCAGGCGGGCACGCAGGGCAGCACGCAAGGCAGGGCGTTTGGCGTCAGCGATAGGGGGCAAGGACAGGGCGGGACTCGACACAATGGCATCCAGACAGGCGGGGCAACGACAACCCTGGCCCGTACGGGCGGCAGCGGGCAGGGCAGGACGGGTAAAACACCAGCAGGCACCGGTCTGCACACCGCAGACAAACACCGACGAACAGGCCGGGCAAGTCGCAGAACAGGGCATGATCGACCAGGCGCAAGGGGGAAGCGCGCATTGTGGCACGCGGCCCGCCTGGCTTGTATCGCGGCATTACGGTGCCATATAGATCGCACCCAGGTAGCACGCAGATGGCGCGCGTAGTTGGCATATGGTTGACATCCGCGTCGTGTGAAGTGCTTTGGTGTGGCCAACGCTGCTGTCGGGGCAAGGGCGGGTGCAAGCCTCGGTAGTAATGTTGATGCTGGTCCGATGTCGGGACTAATGCCGCTATCAGTGTCACCCCCAGGTCGCTACCAACTACTCACGTCAGTACGCCCGTCGTCGCCACACGTTTCCGCGTGTCGGCTCACGCATCGCCGCGACGAGCCGTTTCTTGTCAGCATCCACGCATGTGCTGTTGCCCGTGCCGTATTCCTTTCCCGATGACCGCTGCCCCTGATTCTTCTTCGCCATCTGCCTCGTCTGGCCAAGCACCTTTCCTGCCGGCCACGCCGTTGCGCTTTGCGCTGCACTTCGTGCACCGCTTCCGCTGGTGGTATCTGCTGATCGCCTTGTTGCAGGTTGGCGCTGCCGCGAGCGGCGTCTTTACGCCCTATGCGCTTGGGCAGGTGGTGGGTGCAATCAGTGGCGGCACGGCCGACCGGGCGTCGATCTTTACGGTGCTGGCCTGGCCGCTTGCCATGTTTGCGCTGTTCAACCTGAGCGAACTGGTTTTCGCGCGCCTGGCCGGCATGTGCCGGGTCTACGTCGGCCCCTTGCAGCGCGCGCGGGTAACCAGTGAGCTGTTCAACTACCTGCAACACCATTCGCATCGCTTTCTGACCAGCAACTTTGCGGGCGGGCTGGCTGCACGGATTTCCGAGACCTCGATGGGCGTCAACATGGCGATCTGGACGGTGGTCTTCGACTTCCTGCCCATCATCGTCACGCTGTCGGTATCGGTGGCGCTGCTGTATCACGCAAGCCCGCTGCTGTCCTTGTTCACGCTGACCTGGTCGGTGCTGTTCGTGGGCATCTCTTTCCTGTTCGCGCGGCGCAGCCGGCGTTATGCGCACAGCCACGCGGCAGCACGCAGCGAAACCACCGGGCGCATCGTGGATGCGGTGACCAACCTGTCGTCAGTGCGCTTGTTCGCAGCGCTGGATTTCGAGCGCGAATACCTGCGCGGCGTGCTGAGCAAAGAGATCAAACAGGCGCGTCAGGCCTTTGGCTACAACGAAAAAACCGTGTTGTTCCAGTTTGGCTCTGCGCTGTTGCTCAAGCTGGGCATGTTGGTGGTCGCGGTCATGTTGTGGCGTGATGGCCGCATTGGTGTGGCCGAGTTCGTGATGAGCACCAGCCTGTCGCTGGTGGTGATCGGCGAAGCGCGCAACATCAGCCGTCGTTTCCTGGAAATTTTCGAGTACACCGGCAACGTGGAAAACGGCGTGCGCACCATCGTGCGCCCGCACGAAATCGTGGACACGCCACAGGCGCGCGACATCACCATCGCGCAGGGCAGCATCGTGTTCGATCACGTCGACTTCGGTTATTCGCCCGACCGCCTGGTGTTCAAGGACTTGAACCTGCGTATTGAAGCGGGTCAGCGCGTGGGGCTGGTCGGTTTTTCTGGTTCAGGAAAATCCACCTTGCTGAACCTGCTGATGCGTCTGTACGAACCGCAGAGCGGCCGGGTCGTGATCGATGGTCACGACGTGCGTGACTTCACGCAAGCCTCGCTGCATGCGCAGATCAGCCTGATTCCGCAGGACCCGGGCCTGTTCCATCGCAGCCTGTACGAGAACATCGGTTATGGCAAACAGGGCGCGGATCACGAGGCGGTGGAAAGCGCTGCCCGCCAGGCCAGCGCGCATGACTTCATCGAACAGATGGACGAGCGCTACGAGTCGCTGGTGGGCGAACGTGGGGTGAAGCTGTCGGGCGGCCAACGCCAGCGCATTGCGATTGCGCGGGTGATCGTGAAAAACGCGCCGATTCTGCTGATGGACGAGGCGACATCGGCGCTGGATTCCGTGACGGAGCGCGCGATTCAGGATGCGCTGGAAGAAGTGATGGCCGACAAGACGGTGGTGGTCGTGGCCCACCGCCTGTCCACCGTGGCGCATCTGGATCGCATCGTGGTGTTCGATCAGGGGCGTGTTGTCGAAGACGGTTCGCACGCTGAATTGCTGAAGCAGAACGGCCCGTATGCGCGGCTTTGGAACCAGCAGGTGAATGGTTTTCTGCCGGCACATGCTGACGCGGATGCAGATGCGGTGATCTGATGGTGGATTGGTTTAGAAGCTGTAGCGCGTCTACGTGTGGGTCTTGTCCGAGCGGCTGAACTCAGTGCGCATGGCCGGCGCGTTGGTCTTCTACCGGCGCGGCGTCGATGCGTCGGATCAGGTCAGCTAAGCGCGCGTGGCTGTCGCTGAGTGCGGCTCCTTGTGCCGCCTGCCATGCGCGCGGTGCTGGCGCATCCGGCAGGGTCCAGCCGGTGTCGTTGGCCAAGTAACGCGCGCGCAGCCAGCCTTCGCGGTCGATCAGGATCTGGGTGCCAGCAAAGGTGTCTGGCGTCAGGCCCGCGATCTGTGCGTATGCCGTCCATGCGGACGGGTCGATTGCCGTGCAGACGCGAGAACTTGTGGGCAGGTCGGGCAAGGGGTTGCGCAGCAGCACCAGGGTGGTGGCCAAGCCGTTATCGGCCCGTGCCAGTTCCGCCAGCGCGCTGGAAGATACATCGGCCATCGCCAGCACATGCACGACCTGCCCGCGCAAGGAGTCTAAAGCCAACATGTCTTCGCCACATTGCAGTTGCAGCACGGGTGCACGCAAGGGTTTTATCCAGCCGCCGTGTTTGTCGGCTGACATGCCACCTGCGTTGGCGAACAGGAAATTCACCAGCGCCCAGATGTCGTCTTCCGGCAGCTCGGCAGCAAAGCCGGGCATGGTCTGGGTGCCGGCCGCGTTGCGCAGGCCGTGGCCGATGCGCCAGAAAACTTCGCCGTCGGTGCGGTCCCACAGCATGTGGCCGGCCAGGTTCGGTGGCCACATGGGCAGGCTGGCTGCACGGGGCCCACGACCGCTGGCGTCGTCGCCGTGGCAACTGGCGCAGTGCTGGGCAAAGCGTTGCTGACCCAGCACGATGGATTCTGCGTCAAACCCGTTTGGTGCGTGTTGGAAGCTGCTGGGGTAGGCGGGGATCAGCCACAGACTTGGCGATGGCAAGGGTGCAGCCGCCAACAGGCAAAGGCTGCCCGCAAGCGCCCATACGCGCAGCCGCCGCGAGAAAAGTGCCACGATCAGCAGCGCGCCAGCAGTCAGTGCCATGATCGCGGCTTGGGTCAGGCGACGGACATATCCTTCGTCAGCCAGGACGGCCGGGTCGGGCCGCCAGGCGAAGGGCCACACGGCCAGGTCGTGGACACCGGGTGGCTGCGTGGCCAAGCCGGCTGCCAGCGCAAGGGTGATCAGACCAAGCAGCACTTCGATGCCCAGCGATACACGCAGGCGGGCTTGGGCGGATGCAGGGCATGAATTTATGGATGCGGTGTGGGTACATGATGCGGCGACTGGTGTTGCATCTTCAGTAGCTGCATTTCCAGGTGCTGCATTCTTCGGCGTTGTATCCGCAGGTGCTGCGCCTTCACGTGCTTCCTCGCCAAGAGCAGAGTTCCCCAGTGCCGGCACCAAGCGCCAGCGATGCAGTGCCGCCAGCCCCAGAAGCCCGACCAGCAACACCAGCTTGGCCAACAGTAAGCGCCCGTAATCGGTGGAAACCAAGCCGACCCAACCACCTGCCCATTCCCAGGCCAAGCTCAACGCACTGCCCGCGAGCGCCGTCACCGCCACCGAGCCCACGCCAGAGAAACGTCGCAAGGCCAACACCGCGACGGCAGGTGCGAGCTGCCGCACCGTCAATAGAAGCGGTAGCAAGGCTCCCAGCCACATGGCGGCGGCCAAGATGTGAATCCCGTGCGCGATGCTTATCCAAGTCTGGTCGCTGGCTGCGGCGTGTCCCATCTCGGTCTGGAGTATCAGGGCGATACCGCACAGCAACAGCGCCAGCATTAAGCGGCCGTCGTACCCACGCAAAGCGGACGAGGTTGGCGAATCAGACCCGTCATGCAGGCCGGGCGGTGCGGCTGCTGCGGTCGTATCGCCCGCATTCGGGTGGGCGGTGTTTGCACTGTCTGGTGACTGCTTGCGACGCCAGATCGCCAGCGCCGTCCCGATCACCAACAGCAGCCGCAGGCTCCAGGCGTGACCAAACCCGGTATGCAAGGTAAGCACCGGGGTAGCGGCCCACACGGTAGACCAATCTTCGGCACCTGCCGTCTGGGCTGCCTGAAGGGGCAGCCACACAAACGCACTTACCAGCACAAGCGCCAGGGCGCGCCACGTCCAGGCGTCGAGCGAGTGCGTCAATGCGACGCTGCCTTGGCGGTCCGCCCGGACGAGCGCAGGCAGGAATGCCAGCCGGTACGCCAGCATTCCGAACAGACCGACCAGCGCTGTCAGGTGCAGACCCCGCGCGGCCGGTAGGGCGAAAGACAGATCCAAGGGCAGATTCAAGAAAGCGCAAACAAGGCGGAACTGCTCATGCCATATGCATCAGCATGACGGGTGTTGCGTGTTTACTTGCCAACCTGAAAGCTGAAGTTGCCCTTGGTGCGGTGGGTGTCCACCGACGCAGCCTGCCAGTCGACGCGATACGTGCCGGGTGGCAAAGATGGTTTCAGCGCCACGCCAAGTCGCTGCGCATTGCCGCCGATGGCGTGCACCCCATCGCGGTCGACACGTTCACCGGCCGCGTTGCGGACTTCGATGCGGCTGAGTGCAGGTTCCAGCGCTTGCGAGAAACTCAGTTCGACCTGGGCGGGTGCCGTGGCGACGACGGCATTGGCAGCGGGCAATGCCGCTTTCAGGCCAGCATGTGCATGGGCCAACGGTGAGAGCAGGCACAAGACGCCGGCTGCCAGCCAGGCGGACGGAATGAAACGTGGGGGCATGGGAAATCCGATAGGAAAATGCCCGCCGTGTTGAGGCGGGCAAAAAAGAATAAAACAATTGTGGTGGGGGCAGGGGACGTGATGTGCTGCGGTCACCGCCGCCCCGCGTCAGGAAATGTGGCATCAAGCGCCGACCTTCCGGCACTGATCGTCAGGCATCAATCTTCAAGCAGCGCCCTTCAAACATCAGCCATCAAACCTCAGCCGTCAAACGCCAACGTCAAACCCCCATCACCAAGTCGCATCCAGCCCCAGCAGCGCAAGCGCCTGCCGCCGCAGCTCCACCAGCCGCGGATCGCCCCGATGGCGCGGATATGGCAGGTCGTTGATCAACTCAGCCTTGATCTGCGCCGGCCGCCCGCTGAACACCACCACCCGCTGTGCCATGAACAGCGCTTCCTCTACGTCGTGAGTCACCAGCAGCGCTGTGTACCCCGCGCGCTGCCACAGGTCCACCAGCTCGGTCTGCATGGTGATGCGCGTCAGCGAATCGAGCTTGCCCAGCGGCTCGTCCAGAATCAGCAGTGACGGATCGTTGACCAGTGCCCGGGCCAGCGCAACCCGTTGCGCCATGCCGCCCGACAACTGGTGCGGGAAGGCCTTGGCAAACTCATTCAGGCCAACCAGCCGCAATGCATCGTCAACCCGATGGCGCTGGGTTTTCAGCAGCCCGCGCGCCTGCAAGCCCAGGGCCACGTTGTCCCACACCGTGCGCCAGGGATACAGCGTCGGGTCCTGGAACACCACGATGCGTGACGGGTCTGGCCGGGTGATGGGCTGTCCATCGTGACTGAGCGTGCCGGCGGTCGGCGGTTCCAGCCCGGCCACCAGTCGCAGCAAGGTGGATTTGCCGCAGCCGCTGGGGCCAAGCAAGGCAACAAATTCACCGGGTTCGGCTTGCAGGCTGACATCGTCCAGCACTTGCAAGGGGCCATCTGCCAAGTCGAACTGGTGGCTGACGCGATCGATATCGATGCGCCCGCCACGGACTGCCGGTTGCGCGGCCAGGGCGTCGGGAACGGCTACCATTTGACGACTCCTTTCTGCCAGGCCAGCAGGTGATCGCGCACCTTGAACAAGGCGGTGATCAATCCCGAGAAGGTCAGCGCCATGACAAACAGCGCGGCGAACATATTGGAATACGCGGCCCAGCCCTGCGCCCACTGCAGGTAGTAGCCAAGCCCGGCCTTCACGCCCATCATCTCGGCGGCAACCAGCACCGAGAACGATGCGCCCAGCCCCATGAACACGCCCACGAACACGCTGGGCAGCGCCGCCGGGATGGCCACGCGCAGGATCAGGAACCATTCACTGGCCCCCAGCGTGCGGGCCACGTCGTAGAACGCGCGGTTGACGCCCGCCACGCCGGACCAGGTCAGCACTGTCACCGGGAACCAGGTGGCCAGTGCGATCAGGAACACCGCGGCCGACCAGCTCGACGGGAAGAAAAAGAACGCCATCGGCAGCAATGCTGTTGATGGAATCGGTCCCAGGAAACGCAGGATCGGGTGTACCCAATATCCCAGCGAGCGTGACCACCCGATCGACACTCCTGTCAGAAAGCCTGCAATCGCACCAATGAAAAAGCCATTGCCCAGCAGCCACAACGAGTGCCACAGGCTGTCGAACAGGCGCTTCCAGTCGTCTTTGTAGACCTCGATCAATGTCTGCGGCGGGGCAAAGAAGGGCACCGGCAGCAAGCCCAGCTTGGCGGTTGCAACTTCCCAGATGCCGATGAAGATGGCCAGCGCAGCCAGCCACGGCCCGGCGCGCCGCAAATGCGTGGCGACTGGCCCCAGCCTGCGGCCGGTGATCGCCACCACCGCCAGGAACACGCCGATGACGATGGCACCCACCCCGAATTCGTAGGTGAAGGCCCATTCGTTGAAGCCCACCTGCCGATCCGGCCACTGGATGGTCAGGATGCCCAGCGCTGCCCACAGCAGCGCAGCAAACAGGCCGGTGCGCCAGATCGTGGTGCCCCGTTCAGTGGTGGTGTCGACCGCGATCGGTGCGCGGGAAATTGCCGGATCAAATGAGGACATCTGGGGCCACCACATTGGCAAATTTGACCGCATCGGTCGTTGGTTTGATGACCTTGATGGTTTTCAGGTCAGTCGTGAAACGCGCCACTTCGCTGCGCAGTTGTGCGCCGGTGGAGGCGTGGCCGTGTGTATGGCTGCGCAACATGGCGGACAGCACATCGGCCGACACCTTGGCCGGCACGTGCGGCGCGAAGATCCGGGCGCTTTCGTCGGGGTTCTCGGCCGTCCACTTCTGCGCGGCTACCACGGCGCGTACCAGCTTGGCGGCGACATCGGGTTCGTTGCGCACCAGCGCGCCGCGCAGCCCCAGCACGCAGCAGGTGCGATCGGCGTTGTCGCCATCCAGGTTGGTGGCGATCTGCGTCAGTTTGTCGCGTTCCCGAATCAGGTACAGATGCGGGTCGTCGCCGGCCAGGGCCTGGACCTCGCCCTTGCGCAGCGCTTCACCGAACAAGTCTTGCGGGTACTGACGCCAGTTGATTTCGTCCGGATCGATGCCCAGATTGGCCGCCTGGATCGCAAAGAAATTCTTCACCGGGCTGGCCTGATCGGTGACTGCCACCGATTTTCCGCGCAAGTCCTGAATGCTCTTGATGTTGGCATCGGCGGTCAGCAATCGCATACAACCGCCGTGCGTGCCGACGGCGAGTTTCACATCGAAGCCCTGTTCCAGCGGCTTGAGCCAGCGCAGCGCCATGCCGATGCCACCATCTGCATGACCGGTGGCGATGGCTTCCAGCAGTTGGTCGGTCGAGCCACCGAAGCTCAGGTTTTCGACGGCCAGCCCTTGCTGGGTGAAGTAGCCGCGTTCCAGCGCAACCGACACAGGCGAATGGCAGACGGCGGTGGGGCTCCACGCAATCTTGATCGGGCGGGCTGCCCCGGTCTGGGCGGCCACCCGCGCACCCAGCAGACCAAGCGGTGCCACCAGGCCGGCAATGCTGGCCGCGCGAAGCAGGCCACGGCGGCTGACCTGCGTGGCCAACAGTCGGCGTGTAGAAGAGGCGGATGCGAGCGTGCGGTCGGGCTGGGTCATGGTCTTTCCTTGCTGGCGGATGGATGGCGGGCAGCGGATAGCCGCGAGTCGTCCATTAAAAGCCTGCATGCCGGTCCGACGGAAAGACTTGGTTTCGATAAGAATATGGACCTCAGTCCGTAGGCGGAAAGTCACGGCTGGCGCGGGTTTCCGGTGATTTGCCACCTAAGCAGCACACGCTATATCCAGCCTGATGACAGTTATATGTCGTTGGCATTCGTACACCTTCCGTGTGGCAGGTGGGTAGCGTGGCTACAATCGGGATCGCTTCCCCTTTTCTAGCAGGTGAGTCACCAACCATGTCCGATCACGACACCGACACCGCTTCTCCCGGCCAAGGGCCGCTCGCTACGCTCACGCCGCGCATCAAGGCCGGCGTGCTGGCCGAGGCGCTGCCGTATATCCGCCGATTCCATGGCCGCACCATCGTGGTCAAGTACGGCGGCAATGCGATGACTGAAGAGCGCCTGCAACGCAGCTTTGCGCACGACGTGGTGCTGCTGAAGCTGGTGGGTCTGAACCCGGTGGTGGTGCACGGCGGTGGCCCGCAGATCGATGCGGCCCTGCGCCGGATCGGCAAGCAAGGCACCTTCGTGCAGGGCATGCGCGTGACCGACGCCGAGACCATGGAAGTGGTCGAGTGGGTGTTGGGCGGCCAGGTTCAGCAAGACATCGTGATGATGATCAACGAGTACGGCGGCAAGGCTGTCGGCCTGACCGGCAAGGACGGCGCGATGATTTCCGCGCGCAAGCTGCTGATGCCGGACAAGAACAATCCGGGTGCCAGCCTGGACCTGGGCTACGTGGGCGAAATCGCTTCCATCGACCCGGCTGTGGTGAAAGCCTTGCAGGACGACCAGTTCATTCCGGTGATCTCGTCCATCGGCTACGGTGAAGACGGCCTGGCCTACAACATCAACGCCGACGTGGTTGCCGGCAAGATGGCCGAAGTGCTGCACGCAGAAAAGCTGATTCTGATGACCAACACGCCGGGCGTGCTGGACAAGAACGGCAACCTGCTGACCGGCCTGACCGCCAAGCGCATTGACGAACTGTTCGAAGACGGCACGATTTCGGGCGGCATGCTGCCCAAGATTTCGTCGGCACTGGAAGCCGCCAAGAGCGGCGTGAAGACGGTGCACATCGTCGACGGTCGCGTCGAACACTGCCTGTTGCTGGAAATCCTGACCGACCAAGGCGTTGGCACGATGATCAAGTCGCACTGAGCATGACGGAGTCGTCGGCGGGGGTGTCGGGTACGCCTGTGCAAGCGGGCGGAATGGATTCGGTGCAGGTGTTGGAGGAAGTGCTGGAAACGGTTCTCGAACCGCTTCTGGATGCTGTCCCCACCCCGGCCGCGACGCATGCCCGGCAGGTCCGCCTGCCGCGATTCCGGGTGCGTGCCACCCGGAATCCGGCCCCCGACCGACAGACACCGGTCTGGTTGTTCGATCTGGACAACACTTTGCACGACGCATCCCATGCGATCTTCGGGCGCATGGACATCTCGATGACGGCCGCCGTTGTCGATACGCTTCAGCTCAGCGAAGAAGAGGCGCACGTCCTGCGCAAGAAGTATTGGCAGCGCTACGGGGCCACCATGATCGGCATGGTGCGTCACCACGGTGTCTCTGCCGCCGAATTCCTGCACCGCAGCCACGATTTTGATATCGCCCCCCTGCTGCGGGCTGAAAAAGGGCTGGCCAACGCCTTGGCCCGCCTGCCTGGCCGCAAGGTTTTGCTGACCAACGCGCCGCTTGCCTACGCCACCACCATTCTTCGTCTGCTGGGCATCCTGCATTGCTTCAGCAGTTTGTGGGCGGTTGAACACATGCGCATCCATGGCACTTTCCGCGTCAAACCGTCCCCGGCGTTGATGCGTCATGTGCTGGCGCGAGAAGGGGTTCAAGCCAGTCGGGCCGTACTGGTGGAAGACACCTTGCCCAATTTGCGTGGAGCCAGACAGGTTGGAATACGCACTGTTTTTGTGCGTCATCCGGGTACGCCGTTCTCCTCTGGACAACGCGGACGCCCTACGTACGTCGACCTTCAAGTAAACTCTATCCGTCACTTATTGTTACAGCGTCGCGTTCTTCGGCGTCCGTAGCGGCCTGTCTTGCGTATAAGCGTAGGGCAGGGGTTCCTTAACGCTTTGTTGCAGACACGTAATGGCTTCGACCAAAACTGGCGAACGAAAAACTCAGATCCTCCAGATGTTGGCGCTGTTGCTCGAGCATCCGCGCGGCGAACGCATCACGACGGCAGCCTTGGCGGCCCGTCTGCAAGTCTCCGAGGCAGCGCTGTATCGACACTTCGCCAGCAAGGCGCAGATGTTCGAGGGCCTGATCGACTTCATCGAAAACACGGTGTTCACGCTGGTGAACCAGATTGCCGATGGTGAAGAAAGCGGGACTGCCCAGGTTCGCAAGATCGTGTTGATGCTGCTGGCATTTGCCGAGCGCAATCCCGGCATGACGCGGGTGCTGATCGGCGATGCGCTGGTGTCGGAAGACGAACGCCTGCAGGAACGCATGAATCAGTTCGCAGATCGCATCGAGGCCTCGCTGCGCCAAAGCCTGCGCCAGGCGGTTACCCGCAACGAACTGCCGTCGTCGGAAGACGTGTCGGCCCGCGCCAGCCTGATCATGCACTTCGTGCTGGGTCGCTGGCAGCGTTACGCCAAGAGCGGCTGGAAGAAGACGCCCAGCGAGCATCTGGACGTGCAGTTGGGGTTGTTGCTGGCGGCTTGATTGCACCAGGACCGGAACGGGGTGACAGGCTACGTAGCCCTGTCTCTGCCCGATCAGGTCTGGTTCACATCCATCACGGGCGGGGTCGCCACCGGCGTCCCGCACACCGCGCAATGCGGGTCACGTTTCACCCGCACGCTGTGCCACTGCATGCTGCGCGCATCCAGCATCAGCAGGCGGCCAGACAGGCTCTTGCCCACACCGGCGATCAGCTTCAGCGCTTCGGCTGCCTGCATGGCACCGATGATGCCCACCAGCGGGGCAAATACCCCCATGGTGGCGCAGCGCATCTCTTCCACGTCGGCTTCGTCCGGGAACAGGCAGTGGTAGCAGGGGGCTTGCGCATCCCGCAGATCGAACACGCTTACCTGACCATCAAAACGAATCGCCGCGCCTGACACCAGCGGCTTGCCGTGCTGCACGCACGCCGCGTTGATGGCGTGGCGGGTGGCAAAGTTGTCGCAGCAGTCCAGCACCACATCTGCTGCCGCCACCTGTTCGGACAGCACGTCGCCTGTCAGCCGAAGCGGCAGGGTGTCTATGCGAATGTCTGGGTTGATGGCGTGCAGGGCCGTGCGACCAGACGCCACTTTGGGCTGGCCGATACGGTCGGTGGTGTGCAGGATCTGGCGTTGCAGATTGGTCAGGTCGACGTCGTCGTCGTCGGCCAGCACCAGGTGGCCTACCCCGGCAGAGGCAAGGTACAAGGCGGCAGGTGAACCCAGCCCGCCTGCGCCTACGATGAGAACCCTTGCCGCCAGAAGGCGTTCCTGCCCATCGACATCGATGTCGTCGAGCAGGATGTGGCGCGAATAACGCAGTAGTTGATCGTCGTTCACTGCTCTGCTACCGCGCCACGTTCGCGCCACATCGGTCGTGCATTGCTTACTTCACCTTGTTGGCAGGTGCCGTCGGGCTGGATGCCGGGGGCGGCGTTGCGGTGCCCGAACCTGCGGGTTCAGCGGGCCGTTCAGCGCCTTCGACCGGCTTGGCATCTTCTGCCTTGGCGATTTGCACCGGCTTGCCGTTCAGGTGATTCAGCGCTTGCTTGAGTTGGAAGTCGTCGGCGCTGCCGAATTCGACCGGCTTCGGCGGGGTGCGCTGGGCCAGTTCACCGGCACGGCTCGGGTCCGAGTAGGCAGACTTGCGTTCGCCGGTCGGGTCCTTGTCGTTGCTCAGGTGCTTGGCCAGGTCAGCTTCACGCGGACGCTCGTACACGTCGCCTTCGGCGTTGTCGGCCACGATCATGTCGGGCTCGATACCCTTGGCCTGGATCGAACGGCCATTGGGCGTGTAGTAGCGCGAGGTGGTCAGCTTGATGGCCGAGTCACGCGAGATCGGCAGGATCACCTGGACCGAGCCCTTGCCGAAGGTACGCGTACCCAGGACCTTGGCGCGGTTGTGATCTTGCAGTGCACCGGCAACGATTTCCGATGCGGATGCCGAGCCGGCGTTGACCAGCACCACCAGCGGCACGGTCTTCACCCAGGCCGGCACACGCTTCAGGTAGTCGTCGCTGCCACGCAGGTAGTCGTCGGCCACGGTTTCGTAACGGCGGCGGGAGTCCGGTGCACGGCCGTCGGTCGACACGACCAGTTGCTTGCCCGGCAGGAACACGCCCGACACGCCGATGGCTGCATGCAGCAGGCCGCCCGGATCGTTACGCAGGTCGAGCACCAGCGCGCGCGGCGTGGCGGTCTTGGCCAGGCGTTCCAGGTGGTCGACGAGGTCTGCACCCGTCTTTTCCTGGAACTGGGCGATACGGACATAACCCACGCCGGATTCGAGGTCCTTGCTGCGGACGCTGCGGACCTTGATGATGTCACGCACGATGGTCAGCACCACGGGCTGCGGCGTGTCCTTGCGCATGATGGTCAGCACGATCGGCGTCTTGGGCTTGCCACGCATCATCTTGACTGCGTCGTTCAGCAGCAGGCCCTTGGTCGGCTTGTCGTCGATCTTGATGACCAGGTCGCCCGCCATCACGCCAGCGCGTGCGGCCGGGGTGTCTTCAATGGGCGAGATGACCTTGACGTAGCCGTCTTCGGTACCGACTTCGATACCCAGACCGCCGAATTCGCCCTGCGTCTGCGTCTGCATTTCCCGGAACGCCTCGGCGTCGAGATACGCAGAATGCGGGTCCAGATCGGAGAGCATGCCCGCGATGGCACCGTCGATGAGCTTTTTGTCTTCGACCGGTTCGACGTAGTTATTCTTGATCGCCGCAAACACGCTTGAGAACTGACGGATGTCCTCGAGCGGAATCGGCGCGCGCGCTTCGCGCTGCGCAACGGCGGTGACGCCTACGCTGACAAGAATGCCTGCGACCAGACCAAGGCCAACCAGGCCAAGACTACGAAACTTGCGTTTGCCCATGTGCAGCACCTCCGGGGCGTGCGTCCGCGTATCCGAGCGAAGAAACGCGTACGAGGCATGGACGCGCCGTCCGGATGCGGACGACGTGCCGATCTGCAGTTACTGCAGTGACACCCATTGCAGGGGATCCATCGGCTTGCCACGATGCCTGAGTTCAAAGTATAGGCCTGATTCTGTCTGGCCTCCGGTCGCGCCGACGCCTGCAACGACGTCGCCCGCTTTTATTTGGTCTCCGACCTGTTTAAAGAGGGTCTGATTGTTGCCATAGATAGACAGATACTCACCGCCGTGGTCGACGATGATCAGGTTTCCAAATCCACGCAGCCAGTTGGCAAACACCACCTCGCCGGGTGCGACAGCCCGCACCTGTGATCCTTCGCTGCTTCGCAGGAATACCCCGCGCCATACACCGCCTTCACCGCGCGCCGTGCCGAACCGGCCCACGACCTCGCCCTTGACCGGCAGCCGCAATCTTCCGCGCAAGCGCTCGAAGTTGCCGGACAACGAGGCGTCCGGCACGGCGTTGTTGCGCGCCACGGCGCGTTCGGGCGGCGCTTCCGGCACGGGCGGGCGCGGTGGCAACACCTGAGCGGGCGGGGCAGGGGGCTCGGGCGGCGGTGACGGCTGCGACGGTGTAGCAGGTACCACCAGCGCCGTAGACGTTTCCGGTACCGGCGCTTCGGGCACCAGCGGGGCGCTGGGTGCCGTCACGGTCGGTATCGGCGCACTGCGTTCCACCGTGCGTTGTTCTATCCGCTGCTCTGTCCGTTCGTTCAGCCTTGCCGTGGCCGCGCGCTCTGCTGCCAAGCGTTCTGCCGCACGTTCCGCAGCCACCTTTTGTGCCGCGCGTTCAGCCGCTGCCCGTTCAGCGGCTCTTTCCGCTGAACGTTCTGCTGCTCGTTGGGCTGCTTCGCGGGCAATTCGTTCCGCACGTTCGGCGGCTTCTTTTCTGGCTCGTTCGGCGCGTTGTGCCTCTTCGGCCTGTCGCGCCAGCACTTTGGTCAATTCATCGACCAGGGCGCTCATGCGCGCTTCGTCGCGCGCAGTGGCGTCGGCCTGCCGCTTCTGAGTCTGGATGCCCGAGGCGATGGAATCCAGAATGCGCTTGCGTTCACGCGACTGCGTTTGAAGCGCGTCACGTTCGGTCTTTTCTTCCGCAGCCAGCTCGTCGATCTGTTTACGGCGGGCGGCGGCATCGGTCTGCAAGGTGGTCAGCTGGGCGATTTCTTCGCGCACCGTGTTGACCGCATTGGCCCGTGCCTGCGAGATATAGCCCAGATAAGCCAGGTTGCGGCCCATCTCGTGCGGGTCGTCGCCGGACAGCAGGGCGCTCCAGGGGCTCAGCGAGCCACCGGCGTATTGCTGGCGCAGCAGCGCCCCCAGTTCTTTCTGTCGGGTGTTCAGTCGTGCTTGTTCGGTATTGATCCGTCGATCGAGCTGCTGCAGCTCGGTCTGAACCTGTTTCTGCGATACGCCGATTTCCGTCAGGCGTCGCGTCGAGCGGGAAATCTCTTCTTCCGAAGCCTGAAGCGCATCAGCAGCCTCGGCCCGTTCGCCTTCGCGGCTGGCAATGTCTTTGCGCAAGACGTCAAGACGCTTGCGCAGTGCTTCACGCTCGCGCGCAGCTGCTTCCTTCTCGGCCGGCGTGGCCGGGGCAGCAGGGACGGGGGCACGCTGGGCCAGCGCGGCCCCAGAGGTGCCCGCGCCAGCCAGCATCACCGCCAGAACGACGGCGAAGAAGGGTTTCACGCCTGTTTGGCCTTGCCCTGTGCAGCAACGGCAGCCATGGCTGCCTGGATTTCGTCAGCATTGCCCAGGTAATAGTGACGAATCGGGCGCAGGTCGTCGTCGAGTTCGTAGACGAGCGGCTGTGCCGTCGGGATGTTCAGGCCGACGATTTCCTCATCCGATACGCCATCCAGGAACTTGATCAGCGCGCGCAGGCTGTTGCCGTGCGCAGCGATGATGGTGCGTTTGCCTGCGCGCAGCGACGGGGCGATGGTGTCGTTCCAGAACGGTACGACGCGATCGACGGTGTCCTTCAGGCACTCGGTGGCCGGCAGTTCGCTGGGCGACAGGCTGGCGTAGCGCGGGTCGAAACGCGGGTGACGCGGATCGTCGATATCCAGCGGGTTCGGCGCAATCGCGTAGGCACGACGCCAGACCAGCACCTGTTCGTCGCCGTATTTGGCGGCGGTTTCAGACTTGTTCAGGCCTTGCAGGGCACCGTAGTGGCGCTCGTTCAGGTGCCAGTCGTTGATCACCGGCACGTACATCGCGTCGAGTTCGTCCAGGGTGAGCCAGAGCGTACGGATGGCGCGCTTGAGCACCGAGGTGTAGGCGATATCGAACTCGAAGCCTTCCTGTTTGAGCAAGGCACCGGCACGGCGTGCCTCTTCGCGGCCCTTTTCGGTCAGGTCGACATCGGTCCAGCCGGTGAAGCGGTTATCGAGATTCCACTGGCTTTCGCCGTGTCGCATCAGAACAAGTTTGTGCATGGAAGCAGGCGGCTAATGCCGCAAAGGATAGAAAAACGGGGCCGGATGGGCGTAAAACCAGGCTCGATCCAAGCTGAAATGGGGGGAAAGTCCGGAGTTTTGTGCGCCAGCGGCAGATCTTTCCTACTGTAGTCGCTACTTGAAAAACCGTACTCGTCCCCGACATTTTATAATCCGGCGGCGGTTCGATACGCATCGCCCTGATCGCCTTTGGTATCAGGGCATGACACGAGCTGCCACGCGACGTCATTTTCGTCGTTGTGCACCCGTTTGTGTGTCCCGATTTCTGTCGTCGGCGCCGACCCAACCCAAGGCCCAGTCCGTGAATTTTCTGATCGATAACATCCTCGTGGTCGCCGTTGCCGTACTGTCGGGCGCTGCGCTGCTGATTACTTCCCTGCGCGGCCGCGCAGGCGCTGGCGTCACGCCGGCCGAAGCCACCCGCCTGGTCAACCAGCGCCACGCCGTGCTGATCGACGTGCGTGCCCCCGAGGATTTCGCCAAGGGCCACATCCCCCAGGCACGCAACATTCAGCCTGCCGACCTGGAACAAAAGACCACCAGCATCTCCAAGGACAAGCCCCTGGTCGTGATCTGCGGCTCCGGCCGTGACGCAGCCAAGGCTGCGCTGACCTTGCGCGCCAAGGGCTTCAACGAGGTCGTGGTGCTGGCAGGTGGCATGGGTGGCTGGCATCAGGCCGGCCTGCCGGTTGCCAAGAACTGAGCTGCTGATCTGGGTTGCTGACCTGAACTGCGGTGGGTCAGGCGCTGAATTTGCAGGCTGCATTCACGCGCTGGCCTCAGCAACCGCCCCAGCAACCGACTCCATAACCCAATTCACTCCCGAGGAATCGCGATGAGCAAGGTATTGATGTATTCGACCGGCGTCTGTCCGTATTGCACCCGCGCCGAAATGTTGCTCAAGCAGCGCGGCGTGACCGAGATCGAAAAGGTTCGCATCGACATCGAACCGGCCCGCCGCGAAGAAATGATGACGCGCACCGGTCGCCGCACCGTGCCGCAGATCTACATCGGCGAGACCCATGTTGGTGGCTTCGACGACCTGGCCGCACTCGACCGTGCAGGTGGCTTGCAGCCCCTGCTGGATGCCGCCTGATATATTGGCGGCCGGTCCTGCTCAGCGCCAGACCTTCCTAATCAAGCGTTCAATCAAGCGTTATTAAGCGAATCCTATGTCCGACACCCAAGAGCAAGCCAGCCCCGTTTTCAACGTTCAGCGCGTCTATCTGAAGGATTTGTCGCTTGAACTGCCGAACGCGCCCCAGATTTTCCTGGAAAGCGAAGCACCGCAAGTTGAAGTCGCCATCGACGTCGGCGCGACCATGCTGGCCGAAACCGTGTTCGAAGTGGTGGTTACCGCCACCGTGACCACCAAGGTCAACGACAAGGTCCTGTACCTGGTCGAAGGCAAGCAAGCCGGCATCTTCGAACTGGCCAACATCCCGACCGAACAACTGGACCCGATCCTCGGCATCATGTGCCCGGGCATCCTGTACCCCTACCTGCGTGCCAACATCGCCGACGCCATCACGCGTTCGTCGCTGCCGGCCCTGCACCTGGCGGAAGTCAATTTCCAGTCGTTCTACGAGCAGCGTCTGGCGCAAGTCAACGAGCAGCAGCAAGCCGAAGTCCAAGCTGACGCCGCCAATGGCGCCGACAGCGGCCTGATCCTGCCGCCCGGCGTGAACAAGCACTAAGTCGCACGCGGACATGCGCATCGCCGTGATTGGCGCGGGCAGTTGGGGCACGGCGCTGGCCGCTGCCGCCAGCGCCCGTCACGAGACCTTGCTGCTTGCCCGCAGCGCCGACGCCGCGACGGCGATGGCGCAGGCGCGCGAGAACACCCGCTACATGCCGGGTGTTCCGCTGCCCGAGGCACTGCGCATCAGCGCGTCTTACGACGAGATGCTGGCGCATGCCTTCGGTGGCGACGAGGCACCGTTGTTCATCCTCGGTGTCCCGATGGCTGGTCTGGCTCACGCTTGCCGGCAACTGGCGCAAGCCGTTGACCGCATCGGCCGTCCTGCAAGCATGGTCTGGACCTGCAAAGGCATGGATGCCGACACTGGCCGCCTGCCGCACGAAATCGCTGCTGAAGAACTTGGGGCATCTCACGCATGGCTGGAAGCCGGCGTGCTGTCCGGGCCTTCGTTTGCGCGTGAAGTGGCCCTTGGCCTGCCGGTGGCCTTGACGGTCGCCAGCGCGTCGTCCCGAGTCTGTGAGCAGGCAACCGCCGCGCTGCATGGCGGGGCGATCCGTGTCTACGCCAGCGACGATGTCGTAGGCGTGGAAGTGGGCGGCGCATTGAAGAACATCATGGCAATTGCCTGCGGCATTGCCGACGGTCTGGGCCTGGGGACCAATGCACGTGCGGCATTGATCACACGGGGACTGGCCGAGATGACCCGCCTTGGCGTGGCACTGGGTGCCAGAGCCGATACGTTTTCCGGCCTGACCGGGCTGGGTGACCTGATTCTTACCGCCACTGGTGACCTGTCGCGCAATCGCCGGGTAGGCCTGGAAATCGGTCGCGGGCGTGCCCTGGCCGATATTCTTGCCGATACGCCGCACGTGGCCGAAGGCGCGCGCTGTGCGCCAGCGGTGCGCCGCATGGCCCTGGCGCGTGGCGTGGATTTACCGATTACCGACGCTGTGTGCGCGGTCCTTTTCGAAGGCGTGTCGCCGGCCGATGCCGTGGCGCGCCTGCTTTCGCGTGACCCCCGTGCCGAGAGCGCGGACTGAAACCATGAACCATATCCATACTGTCTGCCTGTACTGCGGTTCCAGCGCCGGGACCGATCCGGTCTACGCCGATGCGGCCGCCGCCTTTGGTCGCACGCTTGTCGAGCGTGGCCATCACCTTGTCTATGGCGGCGGCAGCGTCGGCCTGATGGGGGTGGCTGCCGATGCCGTGCTGGATGCGGGCGGCCAGGTGATCGGCATCATTCCCGAACGGCTGTGGGGCAAGGAAGTCGGTCACCGTGGCCTGAGCGCACTGGAAATCGTGCCCGACATGCATACCCGCAAGGCACGCATGGTGGCCCTGGCCGATGCGTTCGTGGCGATGCCGGGTGGGTTCGGTACCCTGGACGAGCTGTTCGAGGTGCTGACCTGGCAGCAGATCGGCTATCACGAGAAGCCGGTTGGCTTGCTGAACGTGAATGGTTATTTCGACGGACTGGTAGCCTTTGCGCGCCACGCCTTCGAGCAGGGCTTCCTGCGCGAAGCGCATCTGGATGCGCTGGTGATCGACAGCGACCCGGGTCGTCTGTTGGACCGCATGGCAAATGTGTCGCTGGAACACGTGGCCAAGTGGGCACCCAAGCCGCCGGTTCCGCCCGGCCCGGCTGCGGTCTGAGCGTTGGAGATGAACTGCGTTCTGTCAGTCTGGGAATAAGCGCCGGAACCCCAGCCATCGACCGGAACTGCCGGATGCCGCCAAAGATCGCCAAAAACCGCCCACACCAGGGCGGTTTTTTTTACGCCCCGTCGGCGTAACCCTGTTGCCGCCAGGCTTCGAACACCACCACCGCCACGGTATTCGACAGGTTCAGGCTGCGCTGCCCGGCGCGCATCGGCAGGCGCAGGCGTTCGCTCAGCGCGAATTTCTCTCGCACGGCTTCCGACAGACCGGCTGTTTCGCTGCCGAATACAAACACATCACCGGGCGCAAAGGCGACTTCTCCGAAGGGCCGCGATCCCCGCGTGGTGAATGCAAAGATGCGGTCGGGCGCAGCGCCGATGGCGGCGATGGCCGCATCGAAGTCGTCATGCACCTGCATCGGTGCCCACTCGTGATAATCCAGGCCCGCGCGTCGCAGCTTGGTGTCGTCCAGGTCGAAGCCCAGCGGGCGCACCAGGTGCAGCTGCGCCCCGGTATTGGCGCACAGCCGGATCACGTTACCGGTGTTGGGCGGGATTTCGGGCGAAACGAGAATGACGTGGAACACCGGGAAGACCTTGGCTTGAACGAATCAACAGGCGGGATTGTGCCATTGCTCATTCGACCGCGTGCCACGCGGGGAAGGGCGTGCGCGCCACGGCCAGCGCGGTCACGCTGGCGGCACCCGCACCCAGCAAGGCGCGACTGACGGCATCCAGTGTGGCCCCGGTGGTCATCACGTCGTCCACCACCGCCAGGTGCCAGCCGTCAATTGCGCCGGTTGTGCGGAACAAGGCCTGCGCATTGCGCGATCGCGCTTGCCTGCCAAGTGAATGCTGGGCGGGAGCTTCGCGCGTGCGTGTCAGCAGCCCTCGGGCGACCGGCAGGCCCAATTCACGCCCCAGCGCACGGGCGATTTCGTTGGCCGGATTGAAGCCACGTCTGGCCAGCGAGGCCGTGCTGGCCGGCACCGGCACCAGCCGGGTGTCCGCCGGCAAGCCGCCCTGGTGCCTGATGGATTCGGCAAGCAAGCGTGCCAGCAGCCCGGCACGCGCATATTGACCGCGTTGTTTCAGCTGCAGAATCAGCAGATCGGCGGGTTCTGCGTAATCGAACGCGATCATGGCCTGCGTGAACACGGGTGGCGTCGTCGCGCAATCCGGGCAAGCGATAGCCGTCTGCGGAAGACGTAACGCGCAGCACGCACAGCGAGGAAAAGTCGCCAGGCGCGTCGACCACACGACATCGGCTTCGCAGGGCTGACAAAGCGCGCCGCCCGACGTTTTCGTGCCACATAGTGGGCACTCACCCGGCAGCTTTAGCAAGCTGGTTCGCAGCTGAGCGAAGGCGCGGCTGAATGGATGTGAAAGTGAGGTTGGCCAGGGCATTCGGTACGCCGGGTGAGTGCGTCGCAGGGGCTTTGCGGGTGGCGGAGCCGCTAAGTGTAAAAATAGACACCGTTCCCCGTCTTTATGTTGTGCACCGAAATGTCCAGCCCGTCTTCCCGTCTGCCCGCGCTCCCGCTCAATCCCGATGATGTCGTCCGGCAGTTTTCCAGGCGGGGCGATTTGAGCAACGCGCAGTTTCTGTATGCCGAAATCGGGGCGCGCATGAACGAGCGGCTCGACTATATCCGTCTGCAACCCACCGCCTTGCTCGATGCCGGCTGCGGTGCAGGCACAGCATTGCCCGGATTGCGCGCACGGTATCCCGATGCCCGATATACCGGCATCGATTCCTGTGAACCCTTGCTGGTTCACGCCCGTCGCAATCATCGGCCTGCTGCGGCTGTGCGCCTGCGTCAATCGGTTCTGGGCCTGGTGGGTCGGGGTGCCGAGGCAGACAGTTTTGTGCGCGCCGATCTGGCTGCCACGGGTTTGTCACCGGAATCGGTGGAACTGGTCTGGTCAAACCTGGCGCTGCACTGGCACGCCGAGCCGCACAGCGTATTGGCCGAATGGCGTCGTGTGCTGAAGGTCGGCGGGTTGGCGATGTTCAGCTGTCTGGGGCCGGGCACCTTGCGCGAATTGCGTGCGGCGCTGGTGACAGCAGGCCTGGATACCCGCACGCCAGCCTTTGTGGATATGCACGATTTTGGCGATCTGCTGGTGGAAAACGGATTTGCCGACCCGGTCATGGACCAGGAAACCCTGACCCTGACCTATCAGGACCCGACGCGTTTGCTGGCCGATGTGCGTGCCCTGGGCGGCAATCCAGCGCGTGGTCGCCGGGCAGGTTTGGTGGGACGCAGCTGGCGGGATCGACTCTGTGCCGCGCTGGATGCGCAGCGCGACAGCGAGGGGCTGATTCGACTGAGTCTGGAGGTTGCCTACGGTCATGCATGGCGTGCCGCAAGCCACCGGGTGGCAGACGGAGAAACCCGTTTATCGGTCAGCGCAATAGGGAAAAGCGGCCGTATCTGAGACGTGCATGAGACAAGCCCTAAGGGGGGAAGCTTGCTGGCGTTCCCAAGCGACCCGTATAATCCGCCAGCCTTCCCGTTAAACCCTGACTTAATTAAAACGTGCACTTAACGACCAACTTCGGGCGCATTTGACCGATATTGGTGGGAGATCAGGGTAAATATGTAGGGACTGCCCAAGGTGATTAAGGTATGCGCGAGAGTATGAGTTGCGGGTAAAAGTTAAGTTCCCGTATTAATACTGAGTTCACCCCCGCATTATCAAAATTGGGCAGTGGTTGTGCGTAATAAGACTCAATATCAATAAGAATTATCAGTACGCAATATGGGTAAAGGCCGCTTCAGTCGGCCGCGTGCACAGCAGCGCCGTCGGGTCGCTCCAGACCGTCGGTCGTCCGGCACGCTAACAACCAGGTCGTCGCAAGCAGGTTGTGCGACGGTGCTGAAGTACAACGGTATTCTTCGAGGTCGACATGAAGAAGTGGTGGTTGGGTGGATGGTTCGGCGTGGCGATCGCGTCGGCCAGCAATGTGGCGCAGGCTGTCAGCGACAGCCCGGGCGGCCCGAAAGTGAATCAGCTCAACCTGCACGAGCCGGTGACCCGTATTGCGGCCGACATCCAGTGGCTGCACTGGATGATGCTGGCAATCTGTCTGATCATCTTCATCGCCGTGTTCGGCGTGATGTTCTATTCGCTCTGGGCGCACCGGAAATCGCGTGGTGCCAAGCCCGCGACCTTCCACGAAAGCATCGGCGTGGAAATCGCGTGGACCATCATTCCCTTCCTGATTGTGATCGGCATGGCGCTTCCGGCGACCAAGACCGTGGTCGCGATGAAGGACACCTCCAATGCCGACCTGACCATCAAGGCCATCGGATACCAGTGGAAGTGGGGCTACGACTACCTGTCGGGTGAAGGCGAGGGCATCTCCTTCATGTCCACCCTGGCGACCCCGCGCGAGCAGATCGACAATCTGGCGCCCAAGGGTGTGAACTACCTGATGGAAGTCGACAACCCGGTCGTGGTGCCGGTCGACAAGAAGATCCGCGTGGTCACCACCGCCAACGACGTGATCCATTCCTGGATGATCCCGGCCTTCGGCGTCAAGCAAGATGCCATCCCCGGCTTCGTGCGCGACACCTGGTTCCGTGCCGAAAAAATCGGTGAATACCGTGGCCAGTGCGCCGAGCTCTGTGGCAAGGATCACGCCTTCATGCCCATCGTGGTGAAGGTCGTGAGCCAGCAGGACTACACCGCCTGGGTCGACGAGCAGAAGAAGCTCCTTGCTGCCGCTGCCGACGACCCGACCAAGGTCTGGACTGCCGACGAACTGAAGGTTCGTGGCGAGAAGGTCTATGCCGCCAACTGTGTGGCCTGTCACCAGGCGACTGGCAAGGGCGTTCCGGGCAGCTTCCCGGCGCTCGATGGCGACAAGGTCGTGCTCGGTCCCAAGGCAGACCAGATCAAGGTCTTGTTGAATGGCAAGCCGGGCACCGCCATGGCCTCCTTCAAACACCTGTCCGATACGGAAATCGCTGCCGTGATCACCTACACCCGCAATGCCTGGAGCAATGCAGGCAAGGGAACCGATCCGGTGGTTCAGCCCGCCGACATTACCGCCTCACGTTGATTCCCCCGGCCGCCTGTCGGCGGCCGCTGGAAGCCACGCGAGTCCGAGTCTTAACTTGTTGAGTTGATGCCGACGCCGGTCAGCCGACGCGGCGGCAGCAGTACCGAGCAGCCAGGAGCCACTATGAGCAGCACCGCGATCGATCACGTCCACGGACACGATCATGGGCACGACCACGCGCACGAGCATCCGCACGGATGGCGTCGCTGGCTGTTCGCGATCAACCACAAAGACATCGGGACGATGTACCTGATCTTCTCGTTCGTGATGCTGCTGGAAGGCGGGTTGCTGGCGCTGCTGTTGCGCACCGAGCTGTTCTCGCCCGGCCTGCAGTTCTTCCGCCCGGAACTGTTCAACCAGTTCACCACCATGCACGGCCTGATCATGGTGTTCGGTGCGATCATGCCGGCCTTCGTGGGCTTTGCGAACTGGATGATCCCGCTGCAGATCGGCGCATCCGACATGGCTTTCGCCCGGATGAACAACTTCAGCTTCTGGCTGCTGCCGGTGGCCGCCATTCTGTTGACCGGTTCCTTCTTTGTACCTGGCGGCGCAACCGCCGCAGGCTGGACGCTGTATGCACCGCTGTCGGTGCAGATGGGCCCCGGCATGGACATGGCCATTCTGGCCGTGCACATCATGGGCGCATCGTCGATCATGGGTGCCATCAACATCGTCGTCACCATCCTGAACATGCGCGCGCCCGGCATGACCTTGATGAAAATGCCGATGTTCTGCTGGACCTGGCTGATCACTGCCTACCTGCTGATCGCCGTGATGCCCGTGCTGGCCGGTGCCATCACCATGGTGCTGACCGATCGCCACTTCGGTACCTCGTTCTTCAATGCGGCCGGCGGCGGCGATCCGGTGATGTACCAGCACATCTTCTGGTTCTTCGGTCACCCCGAGGTCTACATCATGATCTTGCCGGCCTTCGGGATCGTGTCGCAGATCGTGCCGACCTTTGCCCGCAAGCGCCTGTTCGGTTATGCCTCGATGGTGTACGCCACCTCGTCGATCGCCATCCTGTCCTTCATCGTGTGGGCCCACCACATGTTCACCACTGGCATGCCGGTGACCGGACAGCTGTTCTTCATGTACGCCACCATGCTGATCGCCGTGCCCACGGGCGTGAAGATCTTCAACTGGCTGGCAACCATGTGGCGCGGTTCGATGACCTTCGAGACGCCGATGCTGTTCTCGGTGGGCTTCATCTTCGTGTTCACGCTGGGCGGCTTCACTGGTCTGATCCTGGCCGTGGCCCCGATCGACATCCAGCTGCAGGACACCTATTACGTGGTGGCCCACTTCCACTACGTGCTGGTGGCCGGTTCGCTGTTCGCCTTGTTCGCCGGTGCCTACTACTGGCTGCCGAAGTGGACCGGCTTCATGTATTCGGAAAAGATCGGTCGTCTGCACTTCTGGTCCTCGCTGATTTCGTTCAACGTGACCTTCTTCCCGATGCACTTCCTGGGCCTGGCCGGCATGCCGCGTCGTTACGCTGACTACGCCGCGCAGTTCACCGACTTCCACAAGATCGCCACCGTGGGTGCGTTCTGGTTCGGTCTGTCGCAACTGATCTTCCTGTACGCCGTGCTGCGTGCCTACGCCGGCAAGGGCGAGAAAGCGCCTGCCAACCCGTGGGAATCCGAAGACGGTCTGGAGTGGACCGTACCGTCGCCGGCTCCGCACCACACCTTCGAAACCCCGCCGGTTGTGAAATAAGTGGCGACCAGCATGCTTTCTGACGAACAACGCCGCCGCAATCGTCGCACCGGGCTGATCCTGGGCCTGCTTGCTGCGTCGTTCTTCCTGGCCGTTTTCATCAAGCGCACGTGGTTTTGACCTGACCCGGACTTTGTCATCATGACTGAGCGCGATCCTGCTTCTACCGACATGCCGTCCGCTGCTTCCCAAGGTGCCCGCAATACGCGGATGCTGAAGAAGCTGGCGGTGGTGACCGTGATGATGTTCGGGTTCGGTTATGCGCTGATCCCGCTCTATGACGTGTTCTGTGAAATCACCGGGATCAATTTCCTGACCCAGGCGGATGGCAAGGCGGAAGACTTCGCCCGCAACACGCAAGTCGACAGCAGTCGCAGCGTGAAAGTGGTGTTCGACGCGAACATCAAGGGTCCGTGGCGCTTTCACCCGACCATGTCGAGTGTGACGGTGCACCCGGGCGAGCTGACTACTGTCGTCTACGAGATCGCCAATCAGCAAGACAAACAGATGGTGGGGCAGGCCATCCCGAGCTACATGCCGATGGCCGCCGCCCAGCATTTCAAGAAGCTGGAGTGCTTCTGCTTTGCGCAGCAAGACCTGAAACCCCACGAGGCGCGAAGCTTCCCGGTGGTTTTTGTGGTGGATCCCAAGCTGCCCAAGGACGTGACCGAAATCACCTTGTCGTACACCTTCTTCGAGATCCCTGGCCGTGTGGCAGGTGTTGAGGCAACGCGGGTGACAGGTGGGTCATGAGCGATGACCTCAAGGAAGTCAGTCGGCGCAAGCTGAATTTCTTCCAGACCATGAGCGCCGTGTTGTGGTCGTTCGTTGGCCTGCGCCGGGGTGCGGATTACCGCAAGGACGCCGAGCGGCTCAACCCGGTGCATGTGGTGATTGCCGGATTGATTGCGGCAGTGGTGTTTGTACTGGTGTTGCTGTTGATTGTGCGTGCAGTCGTGAGCTCGGCAGTGAGCTGACCGGACAGGTGTCCGGCGGCGGGCAAGTAGCAGTTTTCGGCTGTGCGCAGCGTGCGACGGCTTCCATGAAATGCAAGTGACGCAGAGTCTGTAGAGGAGAAGAAAATGGGTGCAAGCCACTCGGTGAAGGGCAAGGAGGCACCGTATTACTTTGTGCCGTCGCCCTCCATGCATCCGGTCCTGGCCGCCATCACGCTGCTCGCATTCGCGATTGGCGCGGTGCTGTGGGTCAACGCATCGGCGCTCGGCCCGTGGCTGTTTGCCGCTGGTGTAGCCGGCCTGATAGCAGTGCTGTATTTCTGGTTCGGTGATGCGATTGCGGAATCGGAAGGTGGCCTCTACAGCAAGCGGGTAGACGTGTCTTTCCGCTGGAGCATGAGCTGGTTCATCTTCTCGGAAGTGATGTTCTTCGCGGCATTCTTTGGCGCGTTGTTCTATGCACGCGCCATCACCACGCCTTGGCTGGGCGACTTCGACCATCGCTTTGCGCTGTGGCCCGACTTCCTGTCGTCCTGGCCCAACCTTGGGCCGGCCGGCATCGTTGAACAGTTCGCCACCGTAGGCCCGTTCTGGCTGCCCACCATCAACACGGCGCTGCTGCTGACTTCCGGCGTGACCTTGACCATTGCCCACCACGCAATTCGTGAAGATCACCGCACCAAGACCGCGATCTGGCTGGCAGCCACCGTGATTCTGGGCGCGATCTTCATCGTGGTTCAGGCCTACGAATATCACCACGCTTACACCGATCTCAACCTGAAGCTGACCTCGGGCGTCTACGGCTCGACCTTCTTCCTGTTGACCGGTTTCCACGGCCTGCATGTGACCATCGGCGCGATCATGCTGTTGGTGGTGCTAATCCGCTTGTTGAAGGGGCACTTCACCAAGGACAACCACTTTGCCTTCGAAGGGGCTGCCTGGTATTGGCACTTCGTGGACGTGGTGTGGCTGGGCCTGTATGTCTTTGTGTATTGGGTCTGAACCGTATTGAGTCTGAATCCAGTGGGCGGGCTTACCCCGTCTGCCAGCAGGCTATATTCAGTGGGCTGAAGCAAGCGGACTGAAAGCGGACCGAATACAAAAGGCCGCGCGATCGACGCGTTCGATCGCGCGGCCTTTTTTGATTGGGCCCCGTTAATCAGGTCAGCGCAGCCCGCCGCTTTGTATCCACCCCATCCAGTGCGCGAACAGGACAAACAGGAACAGGGTGACCGACAAGCCGATACGCACCGTCAGTGCGTTCACGGTGCGGTTGCTCTTCCCCTTGTCGCGCATCAGATAGAACAGGGCAGAGCCCAGGCTCATGAATATGCCGATGAAGGCCAGTGCCACGATGAAACGCATGAATACTCTCCTGCAGACCGCCGATTATCGCAGTCTACGGGCGGTCCAATCGCAGCTTGCCGGCCAGCAGGTAGAAACCCCGAGCGATCCTGGCGTAAGGGTTGAACCCGGCGCGGGCGGTATTTCTTTCCGTCGTGTGTCTGCATGAGCGCACCTGGCCGCACGCGGCTGCTGGTCGGCGTGATCGGTTTGCTGCTGATCATTGCCGTCACCGTCAGTGCCGGTCGTTGGCAACTGGCGCGTGCCGACGAAAAGCGTGCCTTGGTGGCACGTGTCGAACTCGGGCGGACCTTGCCGCCGCTGGTCCTGTTGCCGGCTTTGCCGGCTGCCGACATGACCGAATGGCGACATGCCCGGGCACGGGGAAAATGGCTGCCGGACTTCACGGTGTTGGTCGAAAACCGCAACCATCAGGGGCAACCGGGCTTCTGGGTGGTCAGCCCGCTACAATTCGATCCGCCGACGGCTTCGGGTGGAAGCGCAGGTGCAAGTTCCAGTGCAAGCCCAGGTTCAGGCGAGGTAGTCGCCGTCCTGCGTGGCTGGACACCCCGGGCGCTGGGCGCGATGCCTGGCGTGGCACCGGTTGTCGTACGCTCGCCCTCGGGCGTGCAGGACATTCAAGGCGAACTGATTGCCCAGGTGCCGCGTCTATTGGAACTGAGCAGCCTGTCTGGTGCCGCACCGGCGTCCCTGGCCAGCCGTTTTGGTGCGGCTGACGGCCCGCCCAGGTTGCAGAATTTCGACGTCGCGACCTATGCTGCCGCCACCGGTTTGAAAGTTCTGCCGATGGTGCTGCAACAGACCGGCGAGGCCGACGACGGCCTGATCCGTGACTGGGCACCGCCGCCGAACAATATCGACACGCATCTCGGTTACGCGATGCAGTGGTTTTCGTTTGCCGCAATCGCCGTGATTGCATTGGGAGTGCTGCTTGTCCGACGATTCCGTTCGCCCCGCCGCTGACTCTGCCAGGGTCCCGACTGCCGTGACTGCATCTTCTGCCGCAACAGCCGGTCAGGGACAGCGCGCTGTGCCGCCCAAGCGTTCCCTGCTGTCTCTGTACGCGGTGCTATTGGTCTGTCTCGCGCCCATTCTTGGCGCGGTGTATGCCTACTTCGCTGAATGGCGGCCGGACGGCATCAATAATTACGGCACCTTGGTCGACCCGCAGCGCCCAGTGCCTGCCGCTGACGCGCTGACGCTTACGCAGCTGGACGGCACGCCGTTCGATCTGCGCAGCATGGCCGGCAAGTGGGTAATGCTCACGGTCGATGGCGGTGCGTGCCCGGAAGAATGCGCCAAGAAGCTGTTCATCATGCGCCAGACCCACGCCAGCACGGGCAAAGCGGTGGATCGCATTGAGCGCATCTGGCTGATTTCTGATCGTGAACCCCTGCACACCGAGGTGATCCGCGCCTACGACGGCATGCACATGCTGCGCGCCGACCCTGCGCAACTGGCCCGTTTCCTGGCGCTGCCGGCTGACAGCGGTGATCCCTTGCAGGCTGTCGAGCAACACATCTGGCTGATCGACCCGATCGGCAATCAAATGATGCGTTTCCCGGAAAACCCAGACCCCGCACGACTGCGCAAGGATCTTGGCAAACTGCTGCACGCATCCCGGATCGGTTGAACTCATGATCGCTTCATCCACGGCGAAATCGGCCGTTTCTACTTCTGCTGTCACCGCTGATCCTGCTGCCATCGAGCGTGCAAGCCGTATCCGTGCCCGTTATCGCAAGCTGATCGCCATCACGCTGTTCCTGACTTTCGACCTGATCATGTTCGGGGCTTTCGTGCGCCTGACCGACTCGGGCCTGGGTTGCCCCGACTGGCCGGGTTGCTACGCCAAGTTGTCGCCCATCGGCGCGATGCAGGATATTCGTGCGGCGGCGGAAGCCATGCCGCATGGCCCGGTCACGGTGCCCAAGGCCTGGATCGAGATGATTCACCGCTACGTGGGCACGCTGCTTGGCATCTTGATCATCGGCATCATGATCCAGGCCTGGCGTCATCGCCGGGTGCTGGAGCAGTCGCCCTGGCTGGCCACGATCATCTTGCCGGCGGTCAGTCTGCAAGGGGCTTTCGGGGCCTGGACCGTGACCCACAAGCTGATGCCTGCCATCGTGACCGCACATTTGCTGGGCGGCATGGGTTTGCTGGCCTTGCTGACCTGGTTGTCGGCCCGGCAGGGTGGGGGCACCGCGCAGCTGCCACCGGTACCCACCAAGGTTCGCCGCTGGCGCTGGGCTGCGGCCCTTGGGGTGTTCCTGCTCTTCACGCAGATTGCACTGGGTGGCTGGGTAAGCACTAACTACGCGGCCTTGGCATGCATGGATTTCCCGACTTGCCACGGTGAAGTGATCCCGGAAATGGATTTCCACGGCGGATTCTCCATCGTGCGCGGTTTGGGCGAGCTGCCCTCGGGTGAGCTGATTTCCCAGGCGGCGCTGACCGCCATCCACTGGACACACCGCAACTTTGCGTTCGTGGTGCTGATCTATCTGGGATGGCTGGCCTGGCGACTGCGTGGCGTACCCGCCTTGGCCAAGCCTGCCCGTGGCCTGAAGCTGATGCTGGCGGTGCAAGTGCTCACCGGCCTGACCAGCATTTTCCTGCAATGGCCGCTGGTGATCGCCGTCTTGCACAATGGCGGCGCGGCAGTGCTGGTGATGCTGTGCATTACCTTGTGGGTGCGGCTGGCCGACCGGGATGCCCGGCTCGAACCGGTGCGCCTTGGTCTGGCTGCGCGCGACGCGGCGGCCGTAGGCAGATAAAATGCCGCTTTGTTTCTCAGTCGTGCGGCGTTTTCCGCGTAACTCCTGGAATTCCTGATCCGCATGGCAACCTTGACGATGTCCTCCGCCTCCCTGCGACTGCGCCAATACGCGGCGCTTACCAAGCCGCGCGTGACGCAGTTGGCTGTGTTCTGCGCGGTGATCGGGATGTTTCTCGCATCGCCCGACCTGCCCGATTGGCAGGTCGTGATCTCGGCCACCATTGGCATCTGGTTGCTGGCCGGTGCGGCGTTCGCCATCAACAGCCTGATCGAACAGCATATCGACGCCCGCATGGCGCGCACCGCCCATCGCCCGATGGCGCGCGGTGCCATCGGTGTCACGCAGGCGCTTGGTTTTTCTGGGGTGATCGGCGGAATCGGCATGGTGATTCTGTATCGCTGGGTCAATCCGCTAACCATGTGGCTGACCTTCGCCACCTTTGTGGGCTACGCGGTCATCTACACCATCATCCTGAAGCCGCGCACGCCGCAGAACATCGTGATCGGTGGCCTGTCGGGTGCCATGCCGCCTGCATTGGGCTGGGCCGCAGTGGCCAATGCCGTGCCTGCCGAGGCCTGGCTGCTGGTGATGATCATCTTCGTGTGGACGCCGCCGCACTTCTGGGCGCTGGCCTTGTATCGCACTGCGGACTATGAAAAGTCCGGCTTGCCGATGCTGCCGGTGACGCACGGCCGCCACATCACGCTGCTGCACATGCTGCTCTATAGCATCGCGTTGCTGGCCACGACTGTGCTGCCTTACGTGATCCGCATGAGCGGCGAGCTGTACCTGGTCAGCGCGCTGATCCTGGGCGCGATATTCCTGGGGTATTCGATTGGGCTGTATCGGAACTACAGCGACGCACTGGCGCGCAAGATGTTCAAGTTCTCGATCCTGTACCTGTCCTTGCTGTTCCTGGCCTTGCTGCTGGATCACTGGCTGATCGTCACCTGATTGTGACCTGCTCGTGACCTGTTCGCCGTGCAGGCTCACGCCTGCAGACAATGCAAAAGCGACAGGCAAAAAAACGGGGCACCCTTGGGTGCCCCTTATCAATCCGTCTCGCAGGATTGGGGGAGGAGAAAAAATCGAGACGGTGTCGCGCATTGGATCGACCTAGGGCCGGACGCAACCGGCAGGCGGGGGAGCAAGCCGGTCGCCACACAAAACGCTCTCTCAGGTTTTGCGCGCCAATACAAGTTTGAGCACCCGCAGCGGTGGAAGTTTCAGCAAACTGACAACAAACCCCAAGCCAAAAAGTAACAAAAAGATTCAGCGCATGATCAGCATAAGGCTGGCAGGGGAAAGGTCTGCACATGCATGCAGCCGCTCATCCGAGTGCCAAAAACCGCCACGCATAGGCCAATCGGGATAGTACAAGTCATGCGCAAAGCAGGCTTTTGGCGTCGTCGCGTGTACCAAATTCCACCGTGTTCCACCCGTCTGCCTGGGTGACAGATATCGGGATGGTGCGAGTAAGATTCGTTTTCATTCTGATTCTTTCCTGACGAATCGTAGTCTTCTGATGGCTTCGTCAGCGACGCTGCACTTTTTTCTTTCAGTAGGTGCCTGACCTCGTCAGGCCTTTGTTCAAGGTTCCTTCATGCAATCCCGATTCGGCCGCCATGTTCTGCCTGAGTCCCGCTTCGCGCTTACCTCACTCACTTCCTTGATCCGCCAGTGTCTGGGCGCGGGTCTCGCGGTTGTCGCCGTGGGCGCAACGGCGCAGACGACGCCGCCGAAGGCGCTGGGAGAAGTCGAGGTCAGCGGCCAATCCGAAGCGATTGGCGGATTGCAGAAGACCTACTCGGGCGGCCAATTCGCGCGCGGTGGCGACCTGGGCATCCTGGGCCGTACCGACTTGATGGACGTGCCCTTCAGCACCACCAACTACACCTCGGAACTGATCAACAACCAGCAAGGCCGCACGATTGCTGATGTGGTCATGAACGACGCGTCGGTGCGCACCTTGCAGGCGCGTGGCGGATACGGCGACGACTTCCAGATTCGTGGCTTCACGGTGGGCTCGCGCGACACCAGCATCAACGGCCTGTATGGTCTGTCGCCGGCCACGCGCGTGCCGCTGGAAATCATCGAACGTGTGGAAGTGCTGAAAGGCCCCGGTTCCTTGACCAACGGTGTCGGCCCCAGCCAGAGCATTGGCGGTGCGATCAATGTGGTGACCAAGCGCGCAGACGATGCGCCGCTGAACCGCGTGACCGCTACCTACATGGGCGAAAGGCAATTCGGTACCGCCGTGGACATCGGCCGTCGCTTCGGTCAGGACAACCAATGGGGTGTGCGCGCCAACGCGGCATATCGCAATGGCGAAGGCAACATCGACAACGGCCGTGAGCGCGTAAGCCTGGGGTCGCTTGGCGTTGACTACGCGGGTGCGCGCCTGCGTTGGTCGGGTGACTTGTTCTACGTCGATAACAAGACCACCAATTTCCGTCCGCAGAGCGCCTTCCTGGCCGGCATCACGCAGTTGCCCGCCGTGCCGGACAGCCGTTCGACCTTCTACCCGGGTGCCGTGCTGTCGGATGAGTCCAAGACCGCCATCACCCGCGCGGAATATGACATTACCGACAGCACCACTGTGTACGGTGCCTTGGGTTACACCGACGGTTCCAGCGACCAGAATTTCCCGACCGCAGTCAGCCGGATCAACTCGCAGGGCCTGTTCACGGTTCGCAACGGCTACTACGACGAATACAACAAGACCACGTCGGGTGATCTCGGCGTGCGCACCAAGTTCAAGACCGGCGACATCGGCCACACCGTGGTGCTGGGTGCCAACCTGATGCAGCGCGAAACCGGCTTCTTCTATCAGCTGACGACGCCTGCGACTGGCATTCCGTCGAGCATCTACAACCCGTCGCCGCTGCCGGCCATCAACTTCCAGCGTGGCTCGCCCAGCAAGACTGCCGAACTTGAGCAGTACAGCGTTGCGCTGGCTGACACAATGAGCTTCTTCGATGATCGCTTCCTGGTTACCGCAGGCCTGCGCGACCAGACCATCAACCAGAAAAGCGTGAATGGCTCGGTGGGTTACAAGGACAGCGCGGTCACTCCGCTGCTGGGCCTGGTCTTCAAGCCGATTCGCGATACCTCGGTGTACTACAACTACACCGCCGGCCTGCAGGCAGGTGGCATTGCTGGCCCCAGCACGGCCAATGCTGGTCAGGTCTTTGCGCCGCAAAAGTCCAAGCAGCATGAAGTGGGCTTGAAGCGCGACTGGGGTTCACTGATCACCCAAGTGGCTTACTACGAGATCGAACGCCCCACCTCGACGACGGAAAACAACGTCTACAGCTTCGGCGGCAAGCAGCGCAATCGTGGTCTGGAATTGTCGGCTTACGGCGAAGTGACGCGCGGTTTGCGTGCCATGGCTAGCGCCTCGTTCAACGATGCCACGCTGGTGCGCACGGCCAACGGCCTGAACCAGGGCAACGACGCCAACGGCGTGCCGGAACGTACCTTCAATGTCGGCCTGGATTGGGATATCCCGGGCGTCGAAGGCCTGAGCGTCAACGGCCGTGTCATCAATACTTCGGCCATGTGGTACGACGCCGCAAATCGTCTGCGCATGCCGTCGTGGACCCGCGTGGACATCGGCGCGCGTTACGCAACCAAGGTTGCCGGCAAGTCGGTGGTGTTCCGTGCCAACCTGGAAAACGTGGCTGATCGCGCGTACTGGGTGACTGCATCGGGCTACGCCACTGTGGGTGCACCGCGCACGCTGATGCTGTCGGCGCAGATGGACTTCTGATCCCAGGGCGGGCCTGTATTCAAGGCCCGCACTCAGGGACAGCGTCCCACCCAGCTTTGCTGGCAGACGAAAAAACGCCCCGGAAATCAGGACAAATGTCCGATTTCCGGGGCGTTTTCTTTTGGGCGCACAATCTTGGGGGCGTCCAGTCTTCAGGTGCGCAACACGAGCAGCAGCGCTGCCCGCGTTGTTTCAAGCTCAGGCGTATTCAGCCAGTGCCGTACGCATCTTGCCCATGGCGCGTGCCTCGATCTGGCGAATGCGCTCGGCCGATACGCCGAATTCATCAGCCAATTCCTGCAGCGTCGAGCCGCCATCATCCTGCAGCCAGCGCGCTTCAATGATGCGACGCGAGCGGGCATCCAGCGTGTCGATGGCACCCAGCAAGCCCTGGCCTTGCAACTTGTCGCGCTCACGGCTTTCCAGCACGCGGGTCGGCTCTTGCTGACCTTCGTCCGACAGGTAGGCAATCGGAGCGAACTCCGATTCGCCGTCGTCGTTGCGGCCTTCGAGCGCCATGTCCTGACCCGACAGACGAACTTCCATCTCGGACACGTCTTCCGGGCGAACATTCAGCTTGGTCGCAATGTCGGCAACCTGGTCGCCGGTCAATGCGTTGGCATCGCGCTTCATGCTGCGCAGGTTGAAGAACAGCTTGCGCTGAGCCTTGGTCGTCGCAACCTTGACCAGACGCCAGTTCTTCAAGATGTACTCATGAATCTCGGCCTTGACCCAGTGGATCGCGAACGACACCAGGCGCACGCCACGATCAGGATCGAAGCGCTTGACCGCCTTCATCAGACCGACGTTACCTTCCTGAACCAGGTCGGCGTGGGGCAGGCCGTAGCCCAGGTACTGGCGCGCGATCGACACGACCAGACGCAGGTGCGACAGGATCAGTTCGCGCGCAGCCGACAGGTCTTCGTCGTCGCGGAACTTGCGCGCCAGACGGCCTTCTTCTTCCACAGTCAGCATCGGCAGACGATTGACGGCGGAAATATACGCATCGATGGTGCCGAGCGCGCCCGGGTTGGCGATTGCCAAGGCAAGCGCATTGGCCGAATGGGGAGCCGGAACTGCAAACGAAGCGGTGGAATTCATATAACGATACCTCCTGATGGAGATGATGTTAGCACTCGGTATAGTGGAGTGCTAATCAAGCATCACGATCGGCGCGATAGCCAAAACATATATTGGTGCAGCGCACAGATAAGTAGAAGACTGCCTTGGCAGCAAATGGTTCACAAAGCCCGTTTGCAACTCGTAGCCATACGTTTCCGTGTGCGGATCGGGTGCCATGCCTTTAGTTCTTTGTCGTGGTCAACCTTAAGGATCCTTCCCCTGCATGGCTCGCCTAGCTCGCTTATACGCGCCCGATATTCCCCAATTGTTGCAAGCACGCTTTGTGCCCGAAACGCCCGGGGCAGCGCGCAGCCTGGAGCGTGTGGCGCACTGGATGGCCGAGGAATTGCGCGGCAAATCGATCGCCGTCCATGCCTGGGTAGTCCTGCCAGATCAGTGGATTGCCTTGGCCACGCCGGGCGGGCCACGTGATCTGCCGCGTCTGGTACAGGGTATGGGCCGTCGGCTGACGGGCGATTGGGGCGGCGCGGTCTTTGCCGGCCGCTATCACTCCGCGCTGGTGGAGCCGGGCAACTGGGTGCTTCGCGCCATGCTGTGGCTGGAGAGCCAGCCTGTATTGCAGGGCCTTGTGTCCGAGGCAGAGCAGTGGCGGCTTGGGTCAACCAGTGTGCATACCGGGGCGGGCAGCAGCCCGCTGGTGGTCGATCACCCTGATTACTGGGCGTCGGGCAACACCCCATTCGATCGCCAGGCACGGTATCGCGAAGCCTTGCAGGCCGGCCTGGGGTCAGAGGCGCGCAAGGCCATCGAGCGGGCGCTGCATGGTCAGTGGGCCTTGGGGGATGCGAATTTTGTGGCGGGGCTCGAAACCGGGGAGCGTCGCGCGGCACCGGCAAAACGGGGGCGTCCAAGAAAGGACTCGCTCGACCAGGGGTAAGCCACTGTTTAACAAGGGTTTACCCTTTATTTTATGATCCGTCCCTAATTTAAATTCCCACATTTGGTGCGTGGAGTATAAATGGGGACGTACCATTGAATTATTTCTTGCATGGGCTGGTGCAGCGCAGTATCTTTCGTATCCGCTGCGCGATATCCCTATGGGGGAATTGCCCCTGTCGCCGCGAACTATTTCCCTTACGGCGTCTTCTGGACGCCGGTGCTCCGGAGTACGCCATGTCCCCCTTAGACCAGGTTTCACCGTCGGCCGGTGTGTCCATTCCCGTGTCGACCATCGATGCCACGCGCATCGGCCTGCCCGCCGCTCAGGGCATGTACGACCCGGCCAATGAGCATGACGCCTGTGGTGTGGGCTTCGTTGCCCATATCAAAGGTCAGAAAAGCCATGCCATCGTCCAGCAAGGTCTGAAGATCCTTGAAAACCTGGATCACCGGGGTGCCGTGGGTGCCGATCCCCTGATGGGCGACGGTGCCGGTATCCTGATCCAGATCCCGGACGCCTTCTATCGCGAAGAACTCAGCGCGCGTGGCATTACGCTGCCGCCGCCGGGCGAATATGGCGTGGCCATGGTCTTCCTGCCCAAGGAAACCGGTTCGCGTCTGGCCTGTGAGCAGGAACTCGAGCGCGCCGTGCGCGCCGAGGGTCAGGTTGTACTGGGCTGGCGCGACGTGCCCACAGACATCAAGATGCCGATGTCGCCCAACGTGCGTTCGGTTGAACCCGTTATCCGCCAACTGTTCATCGGTCGCGGCATGGACGTGATGGTTCCCGACGCGCTGGAACGCAAGCTGTACGTCATCCGCAAGGTGGCCAGCCACGCGATCCAGAAAATGGGTCTGAAGCACGGCCAGGAATATTTCGTGCCGTCGATCTCGACCCGCACAGTGGTCTACAAGGGCCTGCTGCTGGCCGATCAGGTCGGTCGTTATTACCTGGACTTGGCTGATCCGCGCACCGTGTCGGCCCTGGCCCTGGTTCACCAGCGTTTCTCGACCAACACCTTCCCGGCGTGGCCGCTGGCTCACCCGTATCGCCTGATCGCCCACAACGGCGAAATCAACACGGTGAAGGGCAACTTCAACTGGTTGCGCGCGCGTGAAGGCGTGATGAAGTCCGCCGTGCTGGGCGACGACCTGAAGAAGCTGTACCCGATCGTCTACGAAGGCCAGTCGGACACCGCTACCTTCGACAACTGTCTGGAACTGCTGGTGATGTCGGGCTACCCGATTGCCCAGGCCGTCATGATGATGATCCCGGAAGCTTGGGAACAGCATACCCAGATGGACGAGCATCGCCGCGCGTTCTACGAATACCACGCTGCAATGATGGAACCGTGGGACGGCCCGGCCGCGATTGCGTTCACCGATGGCCGCCAGATCGGTGCCACACTGGACCGTAATGGCCTGCGCCCGGCACGCTTCATTGTGACCGACGACGATATCGTCATTTTGGCGTCTGAAGCCGGTGTGTTGCCGGTTGCTCAGAACAAGATCGTGAAAAAGTGGCGTCTGCAGCCCGGCAAAATGTTCCTGATCGACCTGGAACAAGGCCGCATCATCGACGACAAGGAAATCAAGAACCAGTTTGCCAACAGCAAACCCTATCGTCAGTGGATCGAGCGCATCCAGATCAAGCTCGATACCTTGCCCGCACCGGTTGCCCAACCGACCACGCCCACCACGGGTGCCAGCCTGCTGGATCGCCAGCAAGCCTTCGGCTGGACGCAGGAAGACTACAAGTTCGTGTTGCAGCCCATGGCTGCCGCCGGCGAAGAAGCTATCGGTTCGATGGGCAACGACGCGCCCATGGCCGTGCTGTCCGATCGCAACAAGCCGCTGTACAACTATTTCCGCCAGTTGTTCGCCCAGGTGACCAACCCGCCGATCGACTCGATCCGTGAAGCGATGGTGATGTCGCTGGTGTCCTTCATTGGTCCCAAGCCAAACCTGCTGGACATCAATAACGTCAACCCGCCGCTGCGTCTGGAAGTGGCCCAGCCGGTGCTGGACACAGCCGCCATGGCGCAGATCCGCCACATCGAGCGTGTGACGGCTGGCAAGTTCAAGAGCTTCGAACTCGACATCACCTACCCGATCGAATGGGGCAAGGACGGTATCGAGGCGCGTATTGCTGCCCTGTGCGCCAAGGCAGTCGATGCAGTGCAAAGCGGCTTCAACATCCTGATCGTGTCCGACCGTCTGGTGGATTCGAAGCGCGTGCCGATTCCGGCACTGCTGGCAACGTCTGCTGTGCACCAACACCTGATCCGTGCCGGTCTGCGTACCAGCGCAGGCCTGGTGGTGGAAACCGGCTCGGCACGTGAAGTGCACCACTTTGCGTTGCTGGCAGGGTATGGCGCGGAAGCCATTCACCCCTACCTGTCGATGGAGTCGATTGCGGTCGCGCACGCCCAGGACAGCAAGATTCCGTCGGACAAGGCGGTCAAGAACTACGTCAAGGCCATCGGCAAGGGCTTGCACAAGGTCATGTCCAAGATGGGCATCTCGACCTACATGTCCTACACCGGCTCGCAGATTTTCGAAGCCGTGGGCCTGAACAGCGATCTGATCGAAAAGTATTTCCGCGGCACGCCCAGCAACATCCAGGGTATCGGTATCTTTGAAGTCGCCGAAGAAGCCCTGCGCACGCACAAGGCAGCCTTCGGCAACGACCCGGTGCTGCTGCACGACCTGGACGCAGGCGGCGAGTACGCCTTCCGCGTGCGCGGCGAAGACCACATGTGGACGCCGGACGCGATCGCCAAGCTGCAACACTCGGCGCGCGCCAACAACTACCGTACCTATAAAGAGTACGCACAGCTCATCAACGACCAGAGCAAGCGCCACCTGACGCTGCGAGGCCTGTTCGAATTCCGTGTCGACCCGGCTGCTGCCGTGTCGCTGGACGAAGTCGAACCCGCCAAGGAAATCGTCAAGCGCTTTGCCACCGGTGCCATGTCGCTGGGCTCGATCTCGACCGAAGCCCACGCCGTGCTGGCCGTGGCGATGAACCGCATCGGCGGCAAGTCGAACACGGGTGAGGGCGGTGAAGATCCGCTGCGTTATCGCAAGGAAATGCGCGAAGGCTCGGCCGGCATCACGGCCAAGGATTCGCTCGCTTCGCTGCTGGGCAAGGACGTGATCGAAGTCGACGTGCCGCTGAAAGATGGCGACTCGCTGCGTTCGAAGATCAAGCAGGTGGCGTCAGGGCGTTTCGGCGTGTCGGCCGAATACCTGTCCAGCGCAGACCAGATCCAGATCAAGATGGCGCAAGGTGCCAAGCCCGGTGAGGGTGGTCAGCTGCCCGGTCACAAGGTGTCGGAATACATTGCCAAGCTGCGGGTGTCGGTTCCGGGCGTGGGTCTGATCTCGCCGCCGCCGCACCATGACATCTACTCGATCGAAGATTTGGCACAGCTGATTCACGATCTGAAGAACGTCAATCCGAATGCCGGTATCTCGGTCAAGCTGGTGTCGGAAGTCGGCGTGGGCACGATTGCTGCCGGTGTTGCCAAGGCCAAGGCAGATCACGTGGTGATCGCCGGTCACGACGGCGGCACGGGTGCTTCGCCTATCTCGTCGATCAAGCACGCTGGTACGCCCTGGGAACTCGGCCTGGCCGAAACCCAGCAGACCCTGGTGCTGAACCGCCTGCGTAACCGCATTCGCGTGCAGGCCGACGGCCAGATGAAGACCGGCCGCGACGTCGTCATCGGCGCACTGCTGGGTGCAGAGGAATTCGGCTTTGCGACCGCACCGCTGGTGGTCGAGGGCTGCATCATGATGCGCAAGTGCCACCTGAACACCTGCCCGGTGGGCGTGGCCACGCAAGACCCGGTGCTGCGTGCGAAATTCGCCGGCAAGCCCGAACACGTCGTGAACTTCTTCTTCTTCATCGCCGAAGAAGTGCGCGAATTGATGGCCCAGCTGGGCATTCGCAAGTTCGACGACCTGGTTGGCCGTGCCGACCTGCTGGATACCCGCAAGGGCGTCGAACACTGGAAGGCGCGCGGTCTGGACTTCACCCGCGTGTTCCACCAGCCCGATGTGCCGGCCGATGTGCCGCGTCGCCAGAACGAAATCCAGGACCACGGTCTGGCCAAGGCGCTGGATCTGCAATTGATCGAACGCAGCCGTCCGGCCATCGAACGCGCCGAGAAGGTGTCGTTCATCACCCCGGTGCGCAACGTCAACCGCACCATCGGTGCCATGCTGTCGGGTGAAGTGTCCCGTCGTTACGGCAACGATGGTCTGGCCGACGACACGATCCACATCCAGTGCAACGGCACGGCGGGTCAAAGCTTCGGCGCGTTCCTGGTCCAAGGCATCACGCTGGACCTGGTTGGCGAAGCCAATGACTACGTGGGCAAGGGCTTGTCCGGTGGCCGCATCATTGTGCGTTCGCCCAACGACTTCCGTGGTTACGGCCCGGACCACATCATTGCCGGCAACACCGTGCTGTACGGTGCAACCGAGGGCGAGGCCTACTTCAACGGCGTGGCAGGCGAACGCTTTGCGGTGCGCAATTCCGGTGCCACGGCAGTGGTGGAAGGCACGGGCGACCACGGTTGCGAATACATGACCGGTGGCACGGTGGTGGTGCTGGGTGAAACCGGCCGCAACTTCGCCGCCGGCATGTCGGGTGGCGTGGCCTACGTGTACGACCCGGATGGCCAGTTCAAGAATCGTGTGAACACCAGCATGGTCGATCTGGATACCGTCCAGACCCAGGCCGAGCAGGAAGCCGCCAACGCTCGCGACGGCTGGCACAGCGTGATCCGCAATGGCGAACGGGAAACCGATGAAGCGATTCTGCGTCGCCTGATGGAAAACCACTTCCGCCTGACCGGCAGCTTTGCTGCGCGCGACATCCTCGACAAGTGGAAGACTGCGCGTACCAGCTTCGTCAAGGTCATGCCGCACGAGTATCGCCGTGCGCTGGGCGAAATGTGGCGTGCCAAAAATCCGAAGGCAGCCCTGGCCGCCTGATCGCAACGCGATCTGAACCTTGCACCGGGCCGCCCCAGCGGCGGCCCGACTATCTATCAGACTTTGACGGACGCGCGTCGCCAATGCGGCGCGTCCGACACCGGATCATCAGGACACAATCATGGGTAAGGTCACCGGATTTCTGGAATTCCAGCGCCTGCAGGAAGCTGCCGAAGCACCTGCAAACCGCCTCAAGCACTATAAAGAGTTCGTCCTTCACCTGACCGACGACCAGGCGCGTCAGCAAGGCGCGCGTTGCATGGACTGCGGCATTCCGTTCTGCAACACCGCTTGCCCGGTCAATAACATCATTCCGGACTGGAACGATCTGGTGTATCGCCAGGACTGGTCGCGCGCACTCGATGTGCTGCATTCGACCAACAATTTCCCGGAATTCACTGGCCGCGTGTGCCCGGCACCGTGCGAGGCCGCCTGCACGCTGAACATCAATGACGCACCCGTCGGCATCAAGTCGATCGAGCACGCGATCATCGACAAGGGTTGGCAAGAAGGCTGGGTCAAGCCGCAAGTGCCGCGTATCAAGACCGGCAAGAGCGTGGCCGTGGTCGGTTCCGGCCCGTCGGGTCTGGCCTGTGCGCAGCAGTTGGCGCGCGCCGGCCATGCCGTGACCGTGTTCGAGAAAAGCGATCGCATCGGCGGCCTGCTGCGTTACGGCATTCCCGACTTCAAGATGGAAAAGTCGCACATCGACCGTCGTGTCAGCCAGATGGAACTGGAAGGCGTGGCCTTCCGCACCTCCACCTTTGTTGGCTCGGCAGAAGATGCGGCTTTGTTCGGCCAGGGCTTGTCCACCGTGACACCCGCACAGCTCGAAGCCGAATTCGATGCGGTGGTGATCGCTGGTGGCTCGGAAGCTCCGCGTGACCTGAACATTCCGGGTCGTGAGCTGCAAGGCGTGCACTTCGCCATGGACTTCCTGCGTCAGCAGAACAAGGTCGTGGCCGGTGACAAGCTGCCGGGTCAGACCACGGCGGCTGGCAAGAAAGTGGTGGTGATCGGCGGTGGCGATACTGGATCGGACTGCGTCGGTACCAGCAACCGTCAGGGTGCCAAGTCGGTGGTGCAGTTCGAACTGATGCCGCAACCGCCCGAAGTCGAAAACCGCGAATTGACCTGGCCGTACTGGCCCGCGCGTCTGCGCACGTCGTCGTCGCACGAAGAAGGTTGTGATCGTGACTGGGGTGTCACGACCAAGTCCTTCAAGGGCAAGAACGGCAAGCTCACTGCGCTGGAGTGCGCCCGCGTCGAGTGGGTGCGTGACGAGGCTACCGGCCAGATGAAGATGAACGAGATCGAAGGCTCGGTGTTCGACGTGCCGGCCGATCTGGTCTTCTTCGCGATGGGCTTTGTGTCGCCGGTGCAGAAAGTGCTGGATGCGTTCGGCGTGGAACGCGACGGCCGTGGCAATGCGCGCGCCAATACCGACGACTACCGCACCAACCGCGACAAGGTGTTTGCTGCGGGCGACATGCGCCGTGGCCAGTCGCTGGTCGTGTGGGCAATTCGTGAAGGTCGCCAGTGCGCCGCCTCGGTCGATGCATGGTTGATGGGATCGACGACGTTGCCGCGATAAGCCATAAGATCCATGTGGTGTTAAGGATTACTTAACAGCGCAACTGGTAGAATCGCAATTCAATCCCCTGGCGGGCGTGGTCTTTCCCACGCCCGCCCTGTTTTTGCGACGTCCAATATGGCTTCTGCCCCGTCTTCCACCGCTGACGCCGCCCTTCGTTTTGAAGGCGTGGCCGTAGGCTACGGTGATCGCACCCTGTTGTCGGGGGTGGATCTGCACGTCGGACGTGGCAAGGTCATCGCAATCATGGGGGGCTCCGGCTCTGGCAAGACCACCTTGCTGCGGGCTGCGACGGGTCAACTTCGCCCAACGTCGGGCAAAGTGTCGGTTCTTGGCCAGGATTTGAGCGCCGGTGGGGATGCCGCGCTGTTTGCTCTGCGCAAGCGCATGGGCGTGCTGTTCCAGCAAGGTGCCTTGTTCACCGACCTGGATGTATTCGAAAACGTGGCGTTCCCGCTGCGTGAACACACCAAAATGTCTGAAACCGAGATCCGTGAACGGGTGCTCGGCAAGCTGGAAGGGGTAGGGCTGCGCGCGGCTGCCCACTTGAAGACTGCCCAGCTGTCCGGTGGCATGGCCCGGCGTGTGGCGCTTGCCCGCGCAGTGGTCATGAATCCCGAATTGGTCTTGTATGACGAGCCATTTGCCGGTCTGGACCCGATCTCTCTGGGCGTGACCGCCCAATTGATCCGCAAGATGGCAGACGATCTGGGCTGTGCATCGGTCTTGATCACCCACGATGTCGACGAATCCTTTGCGATTGCCGACTACGTGTACTTGGTAGGGCGTGGCGGTGTGGTGGCTGAAGGCGTGCCGGCGGCGCTGTCGGCGTCTGAAGACCCCTACGTCAAACAATTTTTGCGTGGCGAGCCCGACGGTCCGGTGGCCTTCCAGTACCCGGAAACCCCCGATTACCTCGCCTGGCTTGCGCGTCAGCAAGGAGGCCGGCAATGAGCGGCATCGTGCGCGCAGTGGGTGCAATCGGGCGCAACGTCCGCGAAAGCATTGGCACGCTGGGCTTTTTCTTCCGTTTCCTGCTGGCCTTGCTGGCGCGCAGCGGTGCTGCCCTGCGTCGTCCTCGCCTGGTATTCCAGCAAATCCACTTCATCGGCAATTATTCGCTGGTGATCATTGCCGTATCCGGCATGTTTGTGGGCTTCGTGCTGGGTTTGCAGGGTTATTACACGCTTAACCGCTACGGTGCCGAAGAGGCCCTTGGCTTGCTGGTGGCCTTGTCGCTGGTTCGTGAATTGGGCCCGGTTGTGACCGCCTTGCTGTTCGCAGGTCGCGCTGGCACCTCGCTTACCGCCGAAATCGGTTTGATGCGCGCCGGCGAGCAACTGGCGGCCATGGAAGTCATGGCGGTCGACCCGCTGCGCCGGGTGCTGGTTCCCCGCCTGTGGGGCGGCATCATTGCCATGCCGCTGTTGGCAGCCGTGTTCTCGGCGGTCGGCGTGCTGGGCGGGTGGGCCGTTGGCGTCGGCATGATCGGCATCGATCCTGGCGCGTTCTGGTCGCAGATGCAGGGCGGCGTCGATGTCTGGGCCGATGTGGCCAACGGCGTAATTAAAAGTGTGGTGTTCGGCGTGGCCGTCACCTTGATTTCCCTGTTCGAAGGCTATCGGGCCTCGCCCACGCCGGAAGGCGTGTCGCGCGCCACCACGCGTACCGTGGTGGCCGGATCGCTGGCCGTTCTCGGCCTCGATTTCCTGATGACCGCAATCATGTTTGGTGGCTGAGCCCAGGCGCGCTCGGTATCCCTAGGAGCAGTACAAATGTCGCGAGACAAAGTCGATGTATGGGTGGGCATGTTCGTGCTCCTGGGCGCTGCCGCGCTGGTTTTCCTGGCCTTGCAGGCCGGTAATCTGGGCAGCATGCGACTGGGTCAGAGCACCTACGACATCAAAGCCAATTTCGAGAATATCGGTGGTTTGAAAATGCGTGCGGCGGTCAAAAGCGCAGGCGTGGTCATCGGCCGTGTGGTTGCCATCGATTTCGATGACAAGCGTTTCCAGGCTGTGGCAACCTTACAACTCGATTCGCGTTATCGCTTCCCCGACGATTCTTCCGTCAAGATTCTTACGTCTGGTTTGCTTGGCGAGCAGTACATTGGTATTGAAGCGGGTGGCTCGGACGACCTGTTCAAAGCAGGCAGCACGGCCAAATACACCCAGAGCGCGATCGTTCTCGAAAATCTGATCAGTCAATTCCTGTACGGCAAGGCAGCCGAAGGGCCGCCGGCTACGCCTGCGCCCGCCGCAGCTGCGCCTGCCGCGCCAGAACCCGCGGCCAAGCCGTAAGGCACACCGCAGTCAGCACGAACTAGGTAACCCACCGACATGAACAAGACCCTACTTGGCCTGAGCATCGCCCTGGCCCTGACCGGCTGTGCGACCGTTGATCGCAACGACCCGCGTGATCCCCTGGAAGGGTTGAACCGCGGCGTCTACAGCTTCAACACCACTGTTGACGATGCTGTGCTCAAGCCCGTGGCGCAGGGCTACGTGGCCGTGGTGCCGCGCCCGGCACGCCAGTGCGTGGCCAACGTCTTCGGCAACCTGACCGATGTGTGGTCCTCGTTCAACAGCTTCATCCAGGGTCGTGGCCACGAAGCCATCAACAGCGCCGGCCGTGTGATCCTGAATTCCACCGTGGGCGTGTTCGGTTGCTTCGACCTGGCAACCGGCCAGGGCGTGCCGCGCGTGCGCAACGACTTCGGCCAGACCCTCGGCGTCTGGGGCCTGGGTTCCGGTCCGTATGTGGTCCTGCCGCTGCTGGGCCCCAGCACCGTGCGTGACACGGGCGGACTGGTGGTGGATTCGCTCGCCAACCCGGTCGCCATCGGCCAGTTGGACAATGTTCGCCTGCGCAATACCTTGTTCGGCGTGTACATCATCAGCACCCGTGCGGGCTTGCTCGACGTTGGCAATCTGGTCAACGACGTTGCCATCGACCCGTATTCGTTCACGCGGGACGCGTATCTGCAGCGCCGCGAAGCGCAGATCCGTCGTTATGGTCCGGGTGTTACCCCGGGCGCAAACGACAACTACGCGCCGCTGCCGAACTACAACGACGATGAGGCCGCGCCCGCAGCCCCGGCCGCCCCCGTCGCGCCGCAAGTTGGCGCACCGCGCTGACACAAATTCACATTGATCCTCAGACCCGACTGAACTGACACGTTACAGTCGGGGTCTGATAGAAAAATCCTGAAGGTTTGCGTCCATGAAATATTCTGACTATCGCGCGGCAGCCGCTCCGGCTGCCAAGCGTCCTGCCGCCCGCGGCTGGATGTTCCTGTTCACCTTGATGGCTGGTCTGGCAATTTCGCTGTCAGCCATGCAGGCTCACGCTCAGCAAGCCCCCGATGCGCTGGTCAAGCAGACCGTCGACGGCCTGCTGACCGCGATCAAGGCCGATGCCGACATCCAGAACGGCAATGCGCCCAAGCTCTTGCAGCTGGTCGACAAGCAGATTCTGCCGAACGTCAATTTCGAGAAGACCACGCAATTGGCGGCCGGCCGTCACTGGCGTGATGCCACGGCCGAACAGAAGCAAGCGCTGATCAAGGAATTCCGCGCAACGCTGGTTCGTACGTACAGCGGTGCCGTCTCGGCCGTTCGTCCGCAGACCACCGTGACGATGCTGCCCTTCCGTGCCCAGCCGGCTGACACCGACGTGGTGGTTCGTACCACCATCAATCAGCCCAACGGCGAGCCGATCCAGGTTGATTACCGTCTGGAGAAGATGCAGAACAACGCCTGGAAGATTTACGACGTGAACGTGTTGGGTGTCTGGTTGATCCAGAATTACCGTAACCAGTTCTCGCAGGAAATCTCGCAAAAGGGCTTCGACGGTCTGATCAAGACGCTGGCCGATCGCAATCGCCAGTCGGGTCTGTAATCAGAACCTTCAGGCCAGCAGTCTTAGGTCGAAAGTCTTAAGCCTGATAGTCTGAATCGACGCCGGCCCTGCGCTGGCGTCGCAGGCGGCCCACGCTGCCACCCCTCATTCCCGGCCCGATCTACCTTTCACAAGGTAGATCGGGCCGCGGCGCTTATAATCGTCAATCCTCCGCTCCCCCACCGATTCGTCGTTCCGCCTTTTTGTTGCGGTCAGGCGTCGGCCCCCCATGCAAGCTGCTGTCTGTATCGAGCACGTCTCCAAGGTCTATACCTCGCGTCCGTCCCTGTGGTCGCGGCTGAGACAAAGTACCCCGGCTCCCGGTTTTCAGGCTCTCGATGATGTCAGCCTGACCATCCAGCCCGGCGAATTCTTCGGTCTGCTCGGGCCAAACGGGGCGGGAAAGACCTCGCTTATCTCTATTCTTGCCGGCCTGGCGCGTCCGACGGCCGGGCGTGTGCGCATCTGCGGTCACGACGTGGTCGACGGTTTTCGCGACGCCCGCCGCGCCCTGGGCGTGGTGCCACAGGAACTGGTGTTCGATCCGTTCTTCACGGTGCGTGAAACGCTGCGTATCCAGTCTGGTTACTTCGGCCTGCACAAGAACGACGATTGGATCGACGAAATCCTGGTGAACCTGGACTTGCAGGACAAGGCCAACGTGAACACCCGCGCCTTGTCGGGCGGCATGAAGCGTCGTGTGCTGGTGGCGCAGGCGCTGGTGCATCGCCCGCCGGTCATCGTGCTGGACGAGCCCACGGCGGGCGTCGACGTCGATCTGCGCCGTACTTTGTGGCAATTCATTTCGCGTCTGAACAAGCAAGGTCACACGATCTTGCTGACCACGCACTATCTGGAAGAAGCCGAAGCCCTGTGCGGGCGTATTGCGATGCTCAAGCGTGGCAAGATCGTGGCGCTCGACACCACGGCGGCCTTGCTTGCCAATGTAGGCGGTGCGCGCATGACGCTGCGGCTGGCACATGGCTGGCCGGCTGGCCGCAATGCCGCGCTGGATGCCCGAGTGCTGGAACACGACGGTTCGCGTACCAGCTTGCGCCTGGACTCCGTGGACGAGCTTGAAATCCTGCTGGCCCAGGTGCGGGCGGCGGGCGGCATCATTGAAGATATCGAGGTCCAACGTGCCGACCTTGAAGAAGCATTCGTAGGAATCATGAACAACGTCACGCCGTCTGCCGCGCGCTTCCCGGAGTGTGCGTAATGGCTACTTCTTCCAACCCGACTTCAAGCAAACCCACTTCCCTGCAATCGGCCGATGCCGGTTCCGCACCCATGATCGCCAGCCCGAACGCGGGCGGCTCGGGTTTCCGCACGCTGTTCTACAAGGAAATGCTGCGCTTCTGGAAGGTGGGTTTCCAGACGGTGACTGCACCGGTCATCACGGCCTTGCTGTACCTGCTGATCTTCGCGCACGTGCTGGAAGGCCGTGTCACCGTCTACGGTGAAATCGGCTACACCGCCTTCCTGGTGCCCGGGCTGGTGATGATGAGCCTGTTGCAGAACGCGTTCTCCAATGCCTCGTCTTCGCTGATCCAGAGCCGCATCACCGGCAATCTGGTGTTCATGCTGCTGCCGCCGATCACCCACTGGCAGATGTTCAGCGCCTATGTGCTGGCGTCCGTGGCACGTGGCCTGGCGGTGGGGCTGGGCGTGTTCCTGGTGACGCTGTTCTTTGTGCGCATCAACATCCAGGCACCGCTGTGGATCATCGTGTTTGCGGTGCTGGGCAGTGCCTTGTTGGGCACGCTGGGCCTGATCGCCGGCATCTGGGCTGAAAAGTTCGATCAGCTGGCCGCATTCCAGAACTTCCTGATCATGCCGGCAACCTTCCTGTCCGGTGTGTTCTACTCCATTCATTCCCTGCCGACGTTCTGGCAGCAGGTCTCGCACTGGAACCCGTTCTTCTACACGATCGACGGTTTCCGCTACGGTTTCTTCGGTACCGCAGACGTTTCTCCCTGGCACAGCCTCGCGGTGGTGCTGGGCAGCTTCCTGCTGCTGGCAGTGATCGCGCTGCGTCTGCTCGCCTCCGGCTACAAGCTTCGTCACTGAACTCCTGTCACTGACTTTCTCGTCACTGCAACTGCTGTCACTGAAACTGCCATGAGCACGCCATATCCCACGCCTGACCAGGTCAGGCAATACATCGCCGACGGCCTGTCCTGTGAACACCTCGACGTCGACGGCGATGGCCAGCATTTCCAGGCCACCATCGTCAGCAGCGCCTTCGAAGGCAAGCGCCTGATCCAGCGCCATCAACTGGTCTACGCCGCGCTGGGTGACCGCATGCGCGCTGAAATCCATGCGCTGTCGATGCGCACCCTGACCCCGGCCGAGTTCCAGGCGAAAGCCTGATGGCAACCGGCTTGCGCGCTTTGGCCGGCCCGGTCAACGTCGGCCTTGCGGTCGATGACATGACCTCGGTGAAGCGCATTTCTCTTCTTGATCGTGGGTACGAACGCACGAATGCCCCGCGCTTGCAGGCAGGCGCAGGCATCTGCCGTGTTACCCAGACCGGAGCCCCGGCATGAGCAGTCCCCTGAATAGCGCCGTCAGCGGCGCACCGATCACGCTGGCCCTGTCCAAGGGCCGGATCTTCGACGAAACCCTGCCGCTGCTCGACGCAGCCGGCATCACGGTGACCGAAAGCCCGGAAACCTCGCGCAAGCTGATTCTGCCGACCAGCGATCCTGGCCTGCGCATCATCATTGTTCGCGCGTCCGACGTCCCCACCTATGTTCAGTACGGCGCGGCCGATCTGGGCGTGGCCGGCAAAGACGTGCTGGACGAACACGTGATCGAGCACCCTGGTGGCCTGTATCAGCCGATCGACCTGAACATCGGCAAGTGCCGCCTGTGCGTGGCTGCGCCGGTGGGCTTCGATTACGAAAACGCCGTGCGCCGTGGCGCGCGCCTGCGCATCGCCACCAAGTACGTGGAAGCAGCACGCCAGCACTTTGCCGCCAAGGGCGTGCACGTGGACTTGATCAAGCTGTATGGCTCGATGGAGCTGGCACCGCTGGTCGGACTGGCCGATGCGATTGTCGATCTGGTGTCGACAGGCGGTACCCTGCGTGCGAATAATCTGACGGTGGTCGAAGACATCGTGGATATCTCCTCGCGCCTGGTGGTCAATCAGGCGGCGCTCAAGACGCGGCGACACCAATTGCAGCCTTTGCTCGACGCGTTTTCGCGCGCCAGCCAGGCCAGCGCCTGAGTGTGCGCCCCAGCCTGAACTTGAGTCTGAACTTGAGGCTAAATATCCGGGCGCAGCCCAGTGGCTGCGCCGCCTGCACCCCATTTCGTCAAGGCCGATCATGTCTCTGATCAATCGACTGGACACCCGCAGTCCTGAATTCCGGGCGCAATTGACCGCATTGCTGGCCTTCGAAGCCGGCGAAGACGCCGCCATCGAGCGTACCGTTGCCGACATCCTGACCGACGTGCGCACCCGCGGTGACGCCGCCGTGCTGGAATACACGCGCCGTTTCGACCGTCACCAGCCCGCCGACATCACCGCGCTGGAAATTCCGCGCAGCGAATGGCTGGCGGCACTGGATGCCTTGCCCGCCGCCCAGCGCGACGCGCTGGAAGCCGCCGCCGCGCGCATCCGCAGCTATCACGAACACCAGCGCGCCGAGACCTGGACCTACACCGAGGCCGACGGCACGGTGCTGGGCCAGAAGGTCACGCCGCTGGACCGCGTGGGCCTGTATGTGCCCGGTGGCAAGGCTGCTTATCCGTCGTCGCTGCTGATGAACGCGATCCCGGCCAAGGTGGCGGGTGTGCAGGAAATCGTCATGGTCACGCCCACGCCCGATGGCACGCGTAACCAGATGGTGTTGGCTGCTGCCGCCATTGCGGGCGTCGACCGTGCCATCGCTATTGGCGGCGCACAAGGCGTGGCGGCACTGGCCTACGGCACCGCCACTATCCCGGCCGTCGATAAGATCGTCGGCCCCGGCAATGCGTTTGTGGCGGCCGCCAAGCGCCGCGTGTACGGCACGGTCGGCATCGACATGATCGCCGGCCCCAGCGAAATCCTGGTGATCTGTGACGGCCACACGCCGGCCGACTGGATCGCCATGGACTTGTTCTCGCAGGCCGAGCACGACGAATTGGCCCAAGCCATTCTGCTGTGCCCGGACGCCGACTACCTGGCCGAGGTCGAGTCCTCGATTGCACGTCTGCTGCCGACCATGCCGCGCGCCGACATCATCCGTACCAGCCTGGCCAATCGCGGCGCGCTGATTCAGGTGCGTGACCTGGATGAAGCTTGCGAGATCGCCAACAACATCGCGGCCGAGCACCTGGAAATTTCCACCCGCGAACCCGAGCGCTGGGCTGACAAGATCCGCCATGCCGGCGCGATTTTCATGGGTCGCTACAGCTCGGAATCGCTGGGCGACTACTGTGCAGGCCCGAATCACGTGCTGCCGACTTCGCGCACCGCACGGTTCTCGTCGCCGCTGGGCGTCTATGATTTCCAGAAGCGTTCCAGCCTGATCCAGGTGTCCGCCCAGGGTGCCCAGACGCTGGGCAAACTGGCTGCCGAACTGGCTTACGGCGAGGGCCTGGCTGCCCATGCTCGCAGCGCCGAATACCGGCTCGATACCGGTGCTGACGCCACCACCACCGATTCCACCGCTGTTTCTACCGACACTTCCCGGACCTGACGATGCGTACTGCCGAGATCACCCGCAATACCAACGAGACCAAGATCCGCGTCGCGATCAATCTCGATGGCACCGGCCGCCAGACCCTGGCCACCGGTGTGCCTTTCCTCGACCACATGCTTGACCAGATCGCCCGTCACGGCATGATCGACCTCGACATCCATGCGGACGGCGATCTCCACATCGACTCGCACCACACGGTGGAAGATGTCGGCATCACGCTGGGCATGGCGTTTGCCAAAGCGGTTGGCGACAAGGCCGGTCTGCGTCGTTACGGCCACGCCTATGTGCCGCTGGACGAAGCGCTGTCGCGCGTCGTGGTCGATTTCTCGGGCCGTCCGGGTCTGGAATTCCACGTGCCCTTCACTCGCGCCATGATCGGCCAGTTCGACGTCGATCTGACGCAGGAATTCTTCCGTGGCTTCGTGAATCACGCGCAGGTCACCCTGCACATCGATAACCTGCGCGGCGTGAATGCCCACCACCAGTGCGAAACCGTGTTCAAGGCCTTCGGCCGCGCGCTTCGCATGGCGGTGGAAGTCGATCCGCGTGCCGGCAACACCATTCCCTCGACCAAGGGAGTTCTGTAATGACCGTTGTTGCCATCGTCGATTACGGCATGGGCAATCTGCGCTCGGTGGCGCGTGCCATCGAGCACGTGGCGCCGGAAGCGCGTGTACAGATCACGGGCAACGTGGCCGACTTGGCCGCCGCCGATCGAATCGTGTTCCCGGGGCAGGGTGCCATGCGCGACTGCATGCGCCACCTGGACGAATCCGGACTGCGCGAAGCGGTCATGACGGCTGCGCGCAACAAGCCCTTGCTGGGCGTGTGCGTCGGGGAACAGATGCTGTTTGATCGCAGTGAAGAAGGCCCGACCGATGGTCTGGGTATTTTCCCCGGTGAAGTGCGCCGTTTCGCTGGCGAATCCTTCGAAGGCACCGAGCGCCTGAAAGTCCCGCAGATGGGATGGAACCGCGTGCGTCAGACGCAGTCCCACCCCTTGTGGGCCGGCGTGCCGGACAATGCCTACTTCTATTTCGTGCACAGTTATTACGCCGCACCGACCGATCCGGCCCTGACCGCCGGAGAAACCGATTACGGCCTTGCCTTTACCTGCGCGGTAGCCAGGGATAACATCTTCGCGACCCAGTTCCATCCTGAGAAGAGTGCCGCACTGGGTCTTCAGATCTACCGCAACTTCGTGCACTGGAACCCCTGACCGGTTTTCGGCCAGGGTCCCCAACCGTTTTCACTGATTCACCATGCTCCTCATTCCCGCGATTGATCTCAAGGACGGCCGCTGCGTGCGTTTGCGCCAGGGCGATCTCGACGACGCTACCGTTTTCTCGGAAGACCCCGCTGCCATGGCAGAACTGTGGCTGTCGCGCGGTGCGCGCCGGCTTCATCTGGTCGATCTGAATGGTGCGGTTGCAGGCAAGCCGCTGAACCAGGCCTCGATCAAGGCCATCGTGGCCGCGGTCGGCGACGACATCCCGGTGCAGATCGGCGGCGGTATCCGTGACCTGGACACCATCGAGCGTTATCTGGACGGCGGTATCTCCTACGTCATCATCGGCACCGCTGCAGTGAAGAACCCCGGTTTCCTGCATGACGCCTGCAGCGCCTTCCCCGGCCAGATCATCGTCGGCCTGGACGCCAAGGACGGCAAGGTTGCTACTGACGGCTGGAGCAAGCTCACCGGCCACGACGTGGTCGACCTGGGCAAGAAGTTCGAAGACTACGGCTGCAACGAGATCATCTACACCGACATCGGCCGTGACGGCATGCTCTCGGGCGTGAACATCGAAGCCACGGTTCGCCTGGCCCAGCACGTGCGTATCCCCGTGATCGCCTCGGGCGGCATTGCCGACCTGCGCGACATCGACAACCTGTGCGCCGTCGAAGACGAAGGCGTGTCGGGCGCGATTCTGGGCCGCAGCATCTACGAAGGCACGCTGGACTTCGTCGCCGCACAAGCGCGCGCCGACGAACTGAGGCCCGCATGACGGCTGTGGCAGACACGTCGGCCGCCAAGGCCGGCAATCGCGGCGGCCTGACCCGCCGCATCATCCCCTGCCTGGATGTGACCGCAGGCCGGGTGGTGAAGGGCGTCAACTTCGTCAACCTGATGGACGCAGGCGACCCGGTCGAAGTCGCTCGTCGTTACGACGCGCAAGGTGCCGATGAACTCACCTTCCTCGACATCACCGCCACCAGCGACCAGCGCGACATCATCCTGTCGGTGATCGAACAGGTGGCTTCGCAGGTCTTCATTCCGCTGACCGTGGGCGGTGGTGTGCGTCAGCTGGCAGACGTTCGTCGCCTGCTGAATGCCGGTGCCGACAAGATTTCAGTCAACACGTCTGCGGTGAACAACCCGGACCTGGTCGGCGAAATTTCGGGCTACTTCGGTTCGCAGTGCCTGGTCGTCGCCATCGACGCCAAGCGCGTGTCTGCCGATGGCGAAACCCCGCGCTGGGAAGTGTTCACGCACGGTGGCCGTAACCGCACCGGGCTGGATGCCATCGAATGGGCAGCCCGCATGGCCTCGCTCGGCGCAGGCGAAATCCTGCTGACCAGCATGGACCGCGACGGCACCAAGTCGGGCTTCGACCTGGCGCTGACGCGTGGCGTGTCCCAAGCCGTGCCGATTCCGGTGATCGCGTCCGGTGGCGTGGGTTCGCTCGACGATCTGGCCAATGGCGTGATCGACGGTCGTGCCGACGCCGTGCTGGCCGCCAGCATCTTCCACTACGGCCAACATACCGTGCAGGAAGCCAAGCGCCACATGGCGGCACGCGGCATTGCCGTGCGCCTGGACGACTGATGGATACCACCAGCAGCGCCGATACCGGCGAGTGGCTCGACAGCATTCTGTATGACGAGAATGGCTTGGTGCCCGCCATCGCCCAGGAAGTCCTGACCAACAAGGTGGTGATGTTCGCGTTCATGAATCGCGAATCGCTGGCCGAAACGCTGGCCACCGGCAACGCCACTTACTGGTCGCGTTCGCGCAAGCGCCTGTGGCGCAAGGGCGAAGAGTCGGGTCACGTGCAGAAAGTGCGCGAAGTCCGGCTCGATTGCGACGGTGACGTGGTCTTGCTGCGCATCGAACAGATTGGCGGCATTGCCTGTCATACGGGGCGCGAGCGCTGCTTCTACCGGAAGCTGCAGACCGTCGACGGCCAGACCACCTGGGTCACCACCGACCCGGTCCTCAAAGACCCCGAACACATCTACAAATGAGCCAATCCCCGCTTGACCTGGGCACCGTGCTGGCACGGGTTGCCGATACGCTTGAGTCGCGTCGTGGTGCCGATCCCAGCACGTCCTACGTGGCGAAGCTGCTGGCCAAGGCACCCGATTCGATCCTGAAGAAGATCGGTGAAGAAGCCACTGAAACGGTCATGGCCGCCAAAGACGGCGAGACCGACAAAATCGTGTCGGAAACCGCCGACCTGTGGTTTCACTGTCTCGTCATGCTGACCCATTATGGTCTGCGTCCCGAACAGGTTCTGGAAGAATTGGCACGCCGCGAAGGTTTGTCGGGCCTGACTGAAAAAGCTGCGCGCGGTCCTGATGGAGCGCGTGCTCAACCGGCACAAGGAGTGTGATGAGTCACGCGGATTGCATTTTCTGCAAGATCATCGAGGGCAAGATTCCCTCGAAGAAAGTCCATGAAGACGAGGAGTTCCTGGCCTTTCACGACATCAACCCCGCCGCCCCGGTGCATTTTCTGGTGATCCCCAAGCGTCACATCGAATCGATGCAGACGCTTGCGCCCGAGGATGGACCGCTGTTGGGTAGAATGATGTCGCTGATTCCGCGCCTGGCGTCGGAGCAGGGATGTCGCCCGGGGCCGGAAGGTGGCTTCCGGCTTATTGCCAATAGCGGCAAAGAAGGCGGCCAGGAAGTCGGACACCTGCATTTCCATGTGCTGGGCGGTCCGCGTCCCTGGAAGATCTGAACCAACATTTGCCGTCGGCGCAGCCGGCGGGACACACGTTTATCGCCGCAAGGCACGGAGTTTGAAATGGGTAGCTTCAGCATCTGGCACTGGCTCATCGTCCTTCTGGTCGTGGTCCTGATTTTCGGCACCAAGAAACTGAAGAATCTGGGTTCCGACCTGGGGGGCGCGGTCAAGGGCTTCAAGGACGGCGTGAAAGAAGGCGGCGATTCGGTTTCGCCCGCAGGTTCGACGGTCGACTCCAAGCGTGTCGCTGGCGAGACCATTGACGTCGAGGCCAAGGAAAAGACCCCGCGTTGATCGGGTTGGCGTGCCCGCATACGCGCGGCGCGCCTGCCTTTTGCCCGCCTGGGCACGATTCAGGTGTTTTTTCCGTTCTAGTCTTTATCGGCGCGCTGCATGTTTGATGTCGGATTTTCCGAGCTGATGGTGGTTGGTGTCGTGGCCCTGGTGGTCATCGGCCCTGAACGCCTGCCCAAAGTGGCGAAAACAGTGGGCCACCTGCTCGGCCGTGCGCAGCGTTACGTCAGCGACGTGAAGGGCGACATTCAGCGCGAATTCGAGCTGGATGAGTTGCGCAAGATGCGCACCGAGATGGAAGCCACCGCGCGTTCCTTCGAAACCAGCGTGGCGACCGGGGTCAATGATTTCCAGTCCAAGGTCGAAGACACGGCTCGCTCCATCGAGTCCTCGGTCAACGATCTGGGCAAGGATGGCACGGTCACGACCGATGCCAGTTCGATTGGTGAAGTGGTGCCGCGCCCCGAGCTGCATGAGCCGGCACCCACCATCCATTCGCCTGCAAGCGTATCTGCATCGCACGCATCGCCTGCCTCGCACAGCCTGCCACCCGTCGTCCCCGGCACTTCGCATGCCTTGCCCGCGCGCGCCAGTGCGGCCGACGTCATGGCACGCGCGCTGCGCGACCGCACTGCAATCGGCCCGGATCGCTTGTCCTGAGTTTGTCCTACGTTCGTCCTGATACCTACATCCCGATCCGTTTTTTCGATCTCGCCTTTTTCGATCTCGCTTCGCAACCCCTGACCCCTGGACGGCCGTGAGCCAAGAAGATAGTTTCATTTCGCATCTGGTCGAACTCCGGTCCCGCTTGATCAAAGCCGTGGGCGCGGTGGTTGCCGTATTCATCGTGCTCTTCATCTGGCCGGGCGCATCGTTCATCTACGACTTGCTGGCTGCCCCGATGCTGGCCACCTTGCCGCCAGGCACCCGCATGATCGCCACCGGGGTGATCACGCCGTTCATGGTGCCGGTCAAGGTGACCATGCTGGCCGCTTTCGTGATCTCACTGCCTGTGGTGCTGTATCAGGCCTGGGCCTTTGTGGCCCCCGGCCTGTATCTGCATGAAAAGCGCCTGGCGATGCCGCTGATCATCTCCAGCACGCTGCTGTTCATCGCAGGCATGGGCTTTTGCTACTTCTTCGTATTCAAGACGGTTTTCCACTTCATTTCTGAATTCGCGCCACAGTCGATCACGCCGGCACCGGACATCGAGGCCTATCTGGGCTTCGTAATGACCATGTTCCTGGCGTTCGGCATCACTTTCGAGGTGCCGGTGGCCGTGGTGTTGCTGCTGAAAACCGGTCTGGTGACGCTGGAAAAACTGCGCGCTGCGCGGGGCTACGTCATCGTGGGTGCCTTCATCATTGCCGCGGTCGTTACCCCGCCCGACATCGTCAGCCAGTTCATGCTGGCCGTGCCGCTGGTGCTGCTGTACGAGCTGGGTCTGTTGATCGGCCGCTTCATCGAGCCGCGAGACAGGGAAAGCGACAGTACCGACATCTCGAAAGAAGGCTGATAAGTCTGATATCGTCGCCCACCGCAGCGCCTGATCGATGACAGGCGCTGCCAGTACGTACTACGCACACGACACAAACCCGATCAGCACACGATAAAAGCGCGACAAGACGCGCGCGCCTCAACAGGAGAGCCTCATGTACCACCTACCCAAGCTGGCCGTCGGGCTTGCGCTCGTCGCCACCGCCTTTGCCGCACACGCTGACATCAAGGTCGGCGTGGTCCTGTCGGCAACCGGCCCGGCCGCGTCGCTCGGCATCCCCGAGAAGAATGTATTCGCGCTGCTGCCCACCACCATCGGTGGCGAGAAAGTCGAATACATCATTCTCGACGACGCGACCGACACCACCACGGCCGTCAAGAACATCCGCAAGCTGACCAGCGAAGACAAGGTTGACGTGGTGATCGGTTCGACCGTCACGCCCAGCTCGCTGGCCATGACCGACGTGGCTGCCGAAACCGGCACGCCGCTGATCTCGATGGCTGCATCGGCTGTCATCGTGCAGCCCGCCGAAGGCAACAAGCGCTGGGCCTTCAAGACCCCGCAAAATGATGCGCAGATGGCCAGCGCGATTGTCGAACACATGAAGGCCGGCGGCGTGAAGACCGTTGGTTTCATCGGCTTTGCCGACGCCTACGGCGAAGGCTGGTACAACGAATTCGTGAAGGCTGCTGAAGCCGCCGGCATCAAGACGGTGTCGAACGAGCGCTACAACCGTACCGACACCTCGGTGACCGGCCAAGTGCTGAAGATCATGTCGGGCAAGCCCGACGCGGTGCTGGTGGGCGCAGCCGGTACGCCGGCCGCACTGCCGCAGCGCACGCTGAAAGAGCGCGGCTACGCCGGCAAGTACTACCAGACCCACGGCGTGGCCAACAACGACTTCCTGCGCGTAGGCGGCAAGGACGTCGAAGGCACCTTCCTGCCGGCTGGCCCGGTGCTGGTTGCCGACCAACTGCCTGACAGCAACCCGGTGAAGAAGTCGGCGCTGGAATACGTGCAGAAGTATGAAGCCGCACACGGCAAGGGCGTCTCCACCTTCGGCGGTCACGCCTGGGACGCCGGCAAGCTGATCCAGGCTGCCATCCCGGTGGCACTGAAGAAAGGCAAGCCGGGCACCCCGGAGTTCCGCGCCGCCCTGCGTGATGCGCTGGAAGCCAACAAGGATGTTGCCGGTGCCCACGGCATCTTCACCCTGTCGCCGACCGACCACGTCGGTCTGGACAATCGCTCGCGAGTGATGGTCACGATCGAAAACGGCACCTGGAAGCTGGTCAAGTAAGACCCGACACGCCGCACCCGGGCGAGTTGCCTGGGTGCGGCGTGTTTTCGTTTGGCCTGCAATAGTGGTGCCAAGACGGCCCAAAACGGCCTCGTAGACGGCCCCCAGACGGCCGGCATTCCCCATCCGGGACGCCGGCCGTTTGCGCAGAACCGGAAGAAACATGGACGTCCAGATAGCTTTGTTCCTTACGCAAGATGGTGTCACCAACGGTGCCATCTATGCGTTGCTTGCCCTGACCCTGGTCCTGGCTTTCACCGTCACGCGGGTGATCTTCATCCCGCAGGGCGAGTTTGTTGCCTGGGGCGCACTGACCTTGGCCGCGCTGCAGACCGGCAAGCTGCCAGGTACTGTGTGGCTGCTGCTGATCGGTGGGGTGGCGGTGACACTGGTCGAGGCAGTCACCTGTGCGCGCAATGCAGACTGGCGTCGTTTCCCGGCCACGCTCGGCTGGAACCTGCTGTATCCCGGGTTGGTCTACGCGGCCGCCCGCTATCTTCCGTGGGACACGCTGCCGCTGGTGGTGCAGATCGTGTTCGCCCTGCTGATGATCGTGCCGCTCGGCCCGATGGTGTGGCGTCTGGCTTTCCAGCCGCTGGCCGAAGCCTCGGTGCTGACGCTGCTGATTGTCTCGGTTGCCGTTCACCTGGCGCTGGTTGGTATCGGCCTGCTGTTCTTTGGTGCCGAAGGCTCGCGCACGCCGCCGTTCTCCGATGGCAGCATCACGCTGGGTGGCTTCACCATTAATGCCCAGACCTTGTGGGTGGTGGGTTGCTCGCTGGCGCTGATCGCCGCCTTGTATTTCTTCTTTGAACGTACCTTCTACGGCAAGGCGTTGCGCGCCACGGCCGTGAACCGTGCCGGTGCACGTCTGATGGGCATTCCCACCAGCATGGCCGGCCGCCTGAGTTTCCTGTTGTGCGCCTTGATCGGTGCCTTCTCCGGCATCCTGATCGCGCCGATCACCACCATCTACTACGACACCGGCTTCCTGATCGGTCTGAAGGGCTTTGTGGGGGCCATCATCGGTGGCCTCGGCAGCTACCCGATTGCTGCGGCCGGCGCACTGCTGGTGGGCTTGCTGGAATCCTTCTCCTCGTTCTGGGCCAGCGCCTACAAAGAAGTCATTGTGTTCACGCTGATCATTCCCGTGCTCGTCTGGCGTTCGCTCACCTCACGCCAGGTGGAGGAAGAATGATGCGCAAGGGTCTGATTCGTCCGGTCTGGCTGGTCAGTGCTGCGGTGGTAATGCTTGCCGCAGCACCATTCGTGTTGTCCGAATTCACCATCACGCTGCTGAACTACATCGGCCTGTATGCGCTGGTGGCACTCGGCCTGGTGCTGCTGACCGGGGTAGGGGGGCTGACCTCGTTCGGTCAGGCAGCCTTTGTCGGTCTGGGTGCTTACACCTCGGCCTGGCTGTCTACTTCCGCCGACTTGCCTACCTGGCTGGCCTGGGCAGGGGGTTCGCCGTGGATGGGTCTGTTGGCCGGTTTGCTGGTCACCGGCACCATCGCGGGTTTCCTGGGCGCAATCACCTTGCGTCTGTCGGGCCACTTCCTGCCGCTGGGCACCATCGCCTGGGGCCTGAGCCTGTATTTCCTGTTCGGCACGCTGGCGTTTTTGGGCGGCCACACCGGCCTGTCCGGCATTCCGGCAATCTCGGTATTCGGCCAAAGCCTGGCGGGCGGACGCCAGATCTATTTCCTGATCTGGCTGGTCTTGCTGCTGGCCGTCTGGTTGTTGAAGAACCTGCTGGATTCGCGTGAAGGTCGTGCCATCCGTGCGCTGAAAGGCGGCATGGTGATGGCGGAATCCATGGGTGTGGATACCGCCCGCCAGCGCATGGCGATCTTCGTGATCGCTGCCCTGATGGCCAGCATGTCTGGCTGGCTGTATGCGCACATGCAGCGCTTCGTGAATCCCACGCCCTTCAACCTGAACATCGGCATCGAATACCTGTTCATGGCGGTGATCGGCGGCGCATCCCACGTGTGGGGAGCCTTGCTGGGTGCGGGTGTGGTGACGCTGCTCAAGCAATACCTGCAAGACCTGTTGCCGCGCCTGTTTGGGGCGTCCGGCAACTTTGAAGTGATCGTGTTCGGGGTGCTGCTGGTGGTCATGCTGCAACGTGCACGCGACGGGCTGTGGCCCGCACTGGCCCGGCTGGTGCCGGTTCGTGCCGACCCGGTGGCGGTGGACACCTCGGCCGAGCCGCTTGCACAACGGGCAAAGCCCGAGCGCGGCAGCATCGTGCTGGAAGCCGAAGGCGTCACCAAGCAGTTCGGTGGCCTGGTTGCCAACAAGGACATGAGCCTGTCGGTACGCGCCGGTGAAGTGCTGGCGCTGATCGGCCCCAACGGTGCCGGCAAAAGCACCATGTTCAACCTGCTGTCGGGGGTGCTGGAACCGACCGCCGGCCGCGTGCGTTTCCTGGGTGAAGACGTGGTGGGCAAGGGCGCGCGTCGCATTGCCAGCCTGGGCCTGTCCCGCACCTTCCAGCATGTGCGCCTGTTGCCGACCATGAGCGTGCTCGACAACGTGGCGATCGGCGCGCACTTGCGCGAACGTCGCGGTCTGCTGGGTGGCCTGTTCGGCGGCGCGCTGCGCCTGGACCGCGCGCAAGAGCGTCGTCTGCTGGCCGAAGCCGCCCGCCAGCTTGAACGCGTAGGCCTGGGTGAACATCTGCACGACGCAGCGGGTTCCTTGCCGCTGGGCAAGCAACGTATTCTCGAAATCGCCCGTGCCCTGTGCGCCGACCCCTGCCTGATGCTGTTGGACGAACCCGCAGCCGGTCTGCGTTACTTCGAAAAACAGGAACTGGCCGCGACGCTGAAAAAGCTGCGCGCGGAAGGCCTGGCGATCCTGCTGGTGGAACACGACATGGACTTCGTGATGGGCCTGGCAGATCGCGTGGTGGTCATGGAATTCGGCGAACGCATTGCCGAAGGCTTGCCCGAGCAGATCCAGCGCGATCCGCGCGTGCTCGAAGCCTATTTGGGAGGACTGGAATGATGGCGCGTGCAACCCAGCCGGCTGCCGTTCCGGTAGGCGAGACCTTGCTTGAAGTGCGTGACCTGAGCGTGTCCTACGGCAAAGTCGAGGCCCTGCACCAAGTCAGCTTGACCGTGCCGGCAGGTTCGATCGTGACCGTGATCGGCCCCAACGGCGCGGGCAAGACCACGCTGCTGTCGGCCATCATGGGTGTGCTGCCCTCGCGCGGCAGCGTCACCTTCGCAGGCCAGGACGTGCCGCGCCCGGAAATCGAACAGATGGTCGCGATGGGCATGAACCTGGTGCCCGAAAAGCGCGAATTGTTCGGTGAGATGAGCGTCGAGGACAACCTGGTGCTGGGCGCTTTCCAGCGCTATCGCAGTGGCTTGCGCGACCATGCCGCATCAATGGAAGAAGTGTTTGCGCTGTTCCCGCGCCTGCGTGACCGCCGCAAGCAGATCGCGGGCACCTTGTCCGGTGGCGAACGCCAGATGCTGGCAGTCGGCCGCGCGCTGATGGCCAAGCCCCGCCTGCTGATGCTGGACGAGCCTTCGCTGGGTCTGGCACCACGCATCGTGAAGGAAATCTTCCAGATCATCGTTGAACTTCGCGCCCGGGGCGTGTCGATTCTGCTGGTGGAACAGAACGCCCGCGCGGCGCTGCACGTGGCCGATTACGCTTACGTGCTGGAAACCGGCGAGTCCGTGCTGTCCGGCCCCGCATCGCAGTTGGCCGATGACCCGCGCGTGATCGAGAGTTATCTTGGTCTGGGCGGTGGTCACGGGGTGAAGGCGGAATAAGCCCAGCGGGACGCAAGCCCGGGGCGGGCGTCCAAGCAAGCCAAGCAAGCCAAGCAAGCCAAGCAAGCCAAGCAAGCCAAGCAAGCCAAGCAAGCCAAGCAAGCCGATCGGCTTATTGCTTTTGGTCTGTTTGGCGAGGGAAGTGCATCCCCGCTTCTTTCGCCAGCCTTAAAAACATCCCGGTTCGTACCGCGAAGGCGACACATATAAACATGCCCATGTTTATGGGTTGTCACCGCACTGTCATGAGGTTCACCATGACAGGATGCCTGCCTCATCTTTGCGCTTGACCGACCTCAACGCGCGCCGGGCGGCTATCGCCATGGGCGTTGCCACTCCCGCAGATACCTTGCTTTACCTGCTGCTGCCGATGTTCGCCGCCGAATTCGGCGTGACACTTGTGCAGGCAGGGCTTCTGCTGGCAGCCAATCGCATCGTGCGTATCGTCGGTTACGGCCGGGTCGCCCGCTTCTACGCCGAGCGTGGCGATGCGCCCACCTGCACCATTGCCGTCATCGCCGCCTCGTGTTGCGGGCTGATCTACGCGACGGCGTCCGGTTTCTGGATGTTGTTGATCGCCCGGCTGGTCTGGGGGCTGTGCTTCGGCGCACTCAACCTGTCAACCCAAGCCTTGGCCACTGCGGACCTGGTGGGTTCCGGGCATCGAACCGGCAAATCGCGGGCAGTCATCGCACTGGGTTCGATGCTGGCCTTGCCATTGGGTGCCGCCATGACCATGTGGGCAGGTCCGCGCCCGATCTTCTTTGTATTGAGCGCGTTTGCACTCAGTGGCCTGTTCTTTACCCGCTACCTGCCGGTGCGTGCGGCCAAGGCCCCCAAGCCGCTGCCCATGCGTCGTTTCGGCAAACCCAACAGCCTGGATCTCTGGTCCTTCATGGAAGGCGTGGCGCTCGACGGCCTGTTCATCATCGGCCTGTCGGTCTTCGCCCAAAGCGCGATGCAAGAACATGCCGTGCTGGCAGCCGGCGCATTGATGGCCTTGCGCTACGTGGCCGAAATTCTGCTTGGCCCCTTGGGCGGGGCGATTGCCGATCGGCTCAGTCCCGAACGCATGCTGGTGTGGTTGTCATTGGCCAGCGCGGTGGCATTGATCGGCTTCGGGGCTGGGTGGTTCTGGAGCGCCGCCGTGATCATGGTGTTGCGCGCACTGCAACTGCCGCTGATGCCACCCATCGTGGCGCGCCGTTATCCGGGGCCGGGCAGGGTGGAGGCACTGGTGGCCCGATCCTTGTGGCGTGATATCGGCGGCGGCGTAGGCCCGCTGCTGGCCGGGCTGCTCTTGCCCATCACCCCAGCCTTGCTGCTGTATGGCGGAGCGGCGATTCTGGTGGCGGCCGCCGCGCTTGCCACCACCCGGGATAAGCCGCCGGTGCTGCCGACCGAATCTGATTGATTGGCTGATTGAGGGCTGATTGATCGGTGAGCGACGCTGAGCAAGTAGATCAGCGCCAACTCAATCACCAACACTCAATCACCAACACCCAATCACCAACACCCAATCACCAACCAAGCCCACGCAACGTCAGGCCGCAGTCATCACGCCAAAACTGGCGTCTTATTCCGTTGCACCTTCACGCTGCGGGCGTGGGCGGGTCGCCACCTGCAACTTGATCTCCAGCTGCTGATTCGCCCGTGCCAGCTTCAGCACGATTTCGCGGCCCGGCGGCAATTGCGCAATCAGATTCAGCATGGTGGTCGTATCCGTGATCGAGGTGCCATCCACCTCGGTCACGATGTCACCGGTGCGAATGCCGGCGCGTGCAGCCGGGCCGCCACGCACCACCCCCGCGATGATCACTCCATCCTTGCGCGACAGCTTGAAGGCATCGGCCAGTTCCGGTGTGACATCTTGCGGTTCCACGCCGATATAACCGCGCGTGACGCCGCCAGACGTAATCAGCTGCTCCATCACCTGACGTGCGGTGCTGACCGGAATCGCAAAGCCGATACCCAGCGAACCACCCGAACGCGAATAGATGGCGGTATTGATCCCCACCAGCGTACCGCGCGCATCGATCAGCGCGCCGCCCGAGTTGCCCGGGTTGATCGCGGCGTCGGTCTGGATAAAGTTCTCGAAGGTATTGATATTCAGATGCGTGCGGCCCAGCGCCGACACAATGCCCATGGTGGTGGTCTGCCCCACACCAAAGGGATTGCCGATTGCCAGCACCACGTCACCCACCGACAGGTCTTCAGCCCGGCCGAACGTAATTGCAGGCAGGTTGGGCAAGGTCAGCTTCAGTACCGCCAGATCGGTTTCAGGGTCGGCACCGACCAGGGTGGCGGGTGCCTTGCGGCCGTCCGCCAGCGCAATCTCGATCTGATCGGCCGATTCGATCACGTGATTATTGGTCAGCACGTATCCTTCGGCACTGACGATCACACCCGAACCCAGGCTGGACGTCTGCTGGCGGCGCGAAGATGAATCGTCACCAAAAAAGCGGCGAAACACCGGGTCGTCGGCAAACGGGTGGCTGGGAACGCGCACCTCTTTGCTGGTGAACACGTTGACCACCGCAGGCGCAGCTTTGCGTGTCGCGTCGGCATACGACGCCACAGCAGGGCTGGCAGGGCCGGCTGGCGGTGCCTCAAGCAAAGGCACCAGCGTCAGGCCACCGGCCGTGCGTTGCGGCAGCCATTCCGGCCGAAGGGTTGCAACGATGAATAAAATCGCCAGACAGACCGTTGTGGTCTGGGCGAAGATCAGCCAGAGTCGGCGCATGGAAAGCAGTGACCGGAAACACAAGAAAGGCAATCATGGCAGGGGAAGTGAGCACTATGCAAACTGACGGCGTCTTTGCGACCGTTCGAACGACAGATTTGACCAATTGGCTGGCCGTCGAGCTGCAATCCACCCGTTTCAAGGACTACTGTCCAAACGGATTGCAGGTATCCGGCAGCGCCGAGATCCGCCGCATCGTGTCCGGCGTGACCGCGTCCGAGGCATTGATCCATGAAGCGATTGCCCGTCGTGCCAATGCCATCCTGGTTCACCACGGCTGGTTCTGGAAAAATGAAGACCCGCGCGTGGTCGGCATCCGCCGCACGCGGCTGGCGCTCTTGCTGAAACACGACATCAACCTGCTTGCCTACCACCTGCCGCTGGATGCCCACCCGCGTTGGGGCAACAACGCGCAGCTGGCGCAGGTCATCGGCCTGGCTCCGGCCATGACGGCCGACGGTCCAGTGTGTGTTGGTGACAACGATTTGATCTGGGTCGGCTCTGCGCCGGGGCTCAATACCCTGGGGCAACTGGCCACGCGCATCGAAGAAAGGCTCGCGCGCGTGCCGTTGGTGATTGGCGACCCGGACAAACCCATCGGGCGCGTCGCGTGGTGCACCGGGGCCGCGCAAGGCATGTTGCAGCAGGCGATCGACGCGGGCGCCGATGCGTTCATTACGGGTGAGGTGTCAGAACCCACCGTGCACCTGGCACGTGAATCGGGGGTAGGATTCATCAGTGCAGGTCACCACGCCACCGAACGCTATGGTGTGAAAGCACTCGGTGAGGCGGTGCAGCGGCGCTTCGGGGTGCCAGTAGAGTTCGTCGATATCGATAACCCTGCCTGAGCACGGGTTTGCCAACATATGGCACCGGCAACATGCCGGTGCCTGCCGCGATCCGGTTTAATTTCCTGTCAGACGTCGCTGCCGACAGCAGGCGGCGTGGTGACAACCGGCTTCTTTTTCAGCTCATCGCGGATCTCGCGAAGCAAGACGATGTCCTCGGCCGGGCCTTTTGCAGCCGGGTCCAATTTCCCCTTAGCGCGATTTACCAACTTTACCATCCAGAAAATCACGAATGCCAAAAGGATGAAGTTGATCAGTATCGTGACGAAGTTGCCGTATGCAAATACGGTTGCCCCTGCCTTGGTCAGCGCATCGTAGGTGTAAGCCCCTGTGTAGTTAGCCGGTTCTCGTAATACGTAGAACTTGTTGGTGAAGTCGAAGCCACCGACCAATACGTTGACGACCGGCATGACGATGTCACGAACCAGCGAGTCGACGATCTTGCCGAATGCGGCACCGATGATCACACCGACGGCCAGGTCAATGACGTTGCCACGTACGGCGAAGTCGCGAAATTCTTTTAATACGCCCATGTCGAGTGCTCCAGGTGGTGGTTGTAGTGATGTGGATCAAACGATGATACCGACGCACAACGTACGATCCGCGGGCGCGACGTTAATTTTCGTATCTACATCGGGGTTTGTCGGGCAGCGCGACAATCAAGGGCGGCAAAAGTTCCGGGTGAGCGTGGGCTGTACGCTATAATCCGGCGCAAGCTGCCCCCAGACCGTCGTGGGCCTGCACCGATGTACTTGAGGACTTGTAAATGAATCAGGACAATCCGGTAGACGCTTCCCGTCGTTTCTGGGTGGGCACTACCTGCGTGGCTGGCGGGGTGGCAGCGGCTGGCGTCGCCGTGCCGTTCGTCAGCACCTTTGCGCCTTCCGAGCGTGCGAAAGCCGCTGGCGCGCCGGTCGAAGCCGACATCGCCGGCATGGCGGTCGGTGAAATCCGCACCGTCGAATGGCGTGGCAATCCGGTATGGATTCTGCGCCGCTCGCCGGAACAGATTGAAAGCCTCAAAGCTACCGAAAGCGAAGTCGCCGATCCGAAATCGCTGCGCAGCCCCGGCGAAATCACCCCCGAATACGCGTCGAACCAATGGCGCTCGCGCAAGCCCGAATATCTGGTTGCCGTCGGCATCTGTCCGCACCTTGGCTGCTCGCCAACGGCGCGCATGGCACCGGGTGCGCAAACCGGCCTGCCGGCCGACTGGCATGGCGGTTTCCTCTGCCCCTGTCACGGCTCCACCTTCGACGTCGCCGGTCGGGTGTACAAAAACAAGCCAGCTCCAGACAACCTGACGATTCCGCCGCACCAATACCTCTCCGAGACCAAGATCCTGGTCGGTGTGGACGAAAACAACAAAGCCTGATGTGCATGTGCCCGGTTCGCCGGGCTTTGTGTCATCACGACAATTAGAAAGACGTTCCGGCTGGGCAGGCATGCAATCGCTACCTGATCCCGCCGATCCGAACCGCCGCAATAGGAGCAGGAAGTCATGGCTGGCGAGAAGAAAGTCGAGACCACGGGTCTGCTGGGCTGGGTAGACGCCCGCTTCCCGGCCACCTCGACGTGGAAAGCGCATCTGTCCGAATACTATGCACCGAAGAATTTCAACTTCTGGTACATCTTCGGATCGTTGGCGTTGCTGGTCCTGGTCATCCAGATCGTCACCGGCATTTTCCTGGTGATGCACTACAAACCCGACGCAGAACGCGCATTCCAGTCGGTCGAATACATCATGCGCGAGGTTCCGTGGGGCTGGCTGGTGCGCTACATGCACTCCACCGGCGCATCCATGTTCTTCGTGGTCGTCTACCTGCACATGGCCCGCGGCCTGATGTACGGTTCGTACCGCAAACCGCGCGAACTGGTGTGGATCTTCGGCGTTGCCATCTTCCTCTGTCTGATGGCCGAGGCCTTCATGGGCTACCTGCTGCCCTGGGGCCAGATGTCGTATTGGGGTGCCCAGGTGATCGTGAACCTGTTCGCCGCAATCCCCTTCGTCGGCCCTGACCTTGCCCTGCTGATCCGTGGTGACTACGTGGTGTCGGACGCCACGCTGAACCGCTTCTTCTCCTTCCACGTGATTGCCGTGCCGCTGGTGCTGCTTGGCCTGGTGGTGGCGCACATCGTCGCGCTGCACGAAGTCGGTTCGCTGAATCCCGACGGCGTGGAAATCAAGGAAAAGAAAGACGCGCTGGGTCGTCCGCTGGACGGCATCCCGTTCCACCCGTACTACACGGTGCACGACATCTTCGGCGTGTCGATCTTCCTGATGATCTTCAGCGCGATCCTGTTCTTCGCGCCGGAAATGGGCGGCTACTTCCTTGAGTACAACAACTTCATCCCGGCCGATTCGCTGAAGACGCCGCCGCACATCGCCCCGGTCTGGTACTTCACGCCGTTCTACTCGATGTTGCGCGCGACCACCGACGTGTTCACCTGGGTGCTGGCCGCCTCGGCCGTGCTGGGTGCGATCTACATCGGACTGCGTACGCGCTTCGCACCGAAGATCAGGCTCGGCATCGTGCTGGCGCTGCTGGTCGTCGCCGTGCTGCTGCGTGTCTTCGATGCCAAGTTCTGGGGCGTGGTGATCATGGGCGGTACCGTCGTGATCCTGTTCTTCCTGCCCTGGCTCGATCACTCGCCGGTCAAGTCGATTCGCTATCGCCCGACCTGGCACAAGGCGGTCTACCTGGTGTTCGCGATCAACTTCCTGATCCTGGGCTACCTGGGTGTGCAACCGCCCAGCGACGTCGGCAACCTCGTGTCGCAGATCGGAACCATGCTGTATCTCGCGTTCTTCCTGCTGATGCCCTTGTGGAGCCGCGTCGGCACCTTCAAGCCGGTGCCGGACCGCGTGACGTTTTCCGCTCACTGAGACACGGGTGGGGGCAGCGGTGCTGCCCCTGTCGGACAAGACTCTACGGATATCAAGATGAAGAAGCTTCTCGGTGCCCTCGTGCTGATGCTGTCCAGCTCGCTGGCCTGTGCTGCCGAAGGCGGGTTCCCGCTGGAACGCGCGCCTGACCGCATCAACAACCTCGTCGCCCTGCAAAACGGCGCGCGATTGTTCGTCAACTACTGCCTGAACTGCCACAGTGCCAGTTCAATGCGCTACAACCGCCTGAAGGACATCGGTCTGACCGATGTGCAGATTCGCGACAATCTGTTGTTTACCGGCGAAAAAGTCGGTGACCTGATGACCATCGCGATGACGCCGAAAGACGGCAAGGCCTGGTTCGGTGCCACCCCGCCCGACCTCTCGGTCATTGCCCGCGCGAAGTCCTCGCATGCCGGTACCGGTGCCGACTACCTGTACACCTACCTGCGCGGCTACTACCGCGACGCCAGCAAAGCCACGGGTTGGAACAACCTGGTGTTCCCGAATGTGGGCATGCCCCACGTGCTGTGGGAACGCCAAGGCCCGCGTGAACTGACCACCACCACCATCCATCCGGCACACGCGGAAGAAGGTGCCAAACCCGCTGCCGGTCATGGCAAGGCTTGGGAAAAAGTCACGACGGTTTATGATGTGAACGGAATTGCGACCAGCAAGACCGAAGCGCTGACCGGTTACATGGGCGGCGAGCGCTTCGATGCGCAATTCAGCTCGAAAGATCCTGTCCGTACGGCGGCGTTCAACAATGATGTCGGTGACTTGGTCGCCTTCATGTCTTATATTGCCGAACCTGCCCAACGCGAGCGCACGCGTCTCGGCGTGTGGGTGCTGCTCTTTCTTGCCATCTTTGCCGTCATCGCGTGGCGCTTGAACGCGGTGTTCTGGAAAGACATCAAGTAGTTTTTCTCTGCTCTTGCTGCAGGCCAGACCTGGCATCCGTCGGGTCTGGCCTTTCATACTTATATCGTCACTTATTGGGGGTCCCCGCGATGATGGTGCTTTATTCCGGAACCACGTGCCCGTTCTCGCAGCGCTGCCGTTTTGTGCTGTTCGAGAAAGGCATGGATTTCGAGATTCGCGATGTTGATCTCTACAACAAGCCCGAAGATATCGCTGTGATGAACCCGTACGGTCAGGTGCCGATCCTGGTCGAACGTGACTTGATCCTGTACGAATCGAACATCATCAACGAGTACATCGACGAGCGCTTCCCGCATCCGCAACTGATGCCGGCTGATCCGGTGATGCGCGCGCGTGCACGCCTGTTCCTGTTCAACTTCGAAAAAGAGCTGTTCGTCCACGTGACGACGCTCGAATCGCGCAGCGCGAAGAGCGACGAAAAGGCCCTGGACGTGGCACGTGCCCAGATTCGCGACCGTCTGGCGCAACTGGCACCCATGTTCCTGAAGAACAAGTTCATGCTGGGCGAAGAGTTCTCGATGCTCGACGTCGCCATTGCGCCGTTGCTGTGGCGCCTGGATCACTACGGTATCGAACTGCCCAAAAACGCGGCACCGCTGCAAAAGTACGCCGAGCGCATCTTTTCGCGTCCGGCCTACATCGAAGCACTCACGCCGTCTGAAAAGGTCATGCGTCGCTGATGAGCGAAACATCAACCAAGCCATACCTGATCCGTGCATTGCACGAATGGTGCACCGACAACGGCTACACGCCGTTCCTGACGGTCACCGTGGATGCACGCACGGTGGTGCCGCGCGAACACATCAAGGACGGCGAGATCGTCCTGAACGTGGGATCGCTGGCAACTTACAAGCTTGAACTCGGCAACGAATTTGTCGAGTTCCAGGCGCGTTTCGGTGGTGTCGCCCGGCAGATTTCCGTGCCGATCGACGCCGTCACTGCCATTTACGCGCGTGAAACCGGTCAAGGCATGGCGTTCGAAGCCACGCCCATGGCGGAAGAGCCGGATACCCCGGCTCGTGATGCGGCTCCGGTCGCGTCAGCGCCAGAAAGCAGCGAGTCAGCCGGCGGCAAGCGTCCCGGTCTGGCAGCGGTTCCGTCGGCTGAATCCACGGGTGTCGCCGAGACACCCCCCGATCCAGACGGCCCGGAAACCCCGCCGCCGACCCCGCCCGAGCGTGGTCGACCGCAGCTCAAGGTCATCAAGTAACAGGCCGCCTGATGGGTCATTTCTGTCTTTTCGCAGTTTGATCTAGAATGCGGGGCTTGCCGGTGTAGCTCAGTTGGTAGAGCAGCTCACTTGTAATGAGAAGGTCGAGGGTTCGATTCCTTTCTCCGGCACCAGAATTAAGAAAAGGCCAGCCCTTCGGGGTTGGCCTTTTTGCGTTTGGCTTGCCAGTGCGGCGAACGCTGCTTGGCTTTGTCGTTCCTTGCTTTGTTGTTCCCTGCTTGGGCCATGCCACGTTTTGCTGATCTCGGCAGTTCCGCGTTGATGTGATCCGACATTGACGCTATCGCCAGCGCTTGATTCAGTCTGCCTGCAGACTATCTTGAATCATCCTGGATTGGGTTTCAGGCATTTTTTGCCTTACTGGCGTTATTAATGTCTTTATAAATGACACGTATCTTGTTGATATTTTAATTCGTGCATGCGAACGCTTGACGGCCGAAGTTCGGTCCCAGTATGTTCCCGGGTCCCCGGTGTTTTGCTGATGATTTAAGCCTGTCCTAAAGGCTGTCAGCTTGCATAATCGAACATCATCTATTTGAATTAGAAAATGGCCTTCAGCTCACTTTCCGCGCGGGACATAGAAAGCGCTATTCGTCTCAACTTAGTCCCATACGAGTCGTCGTCCGCTGATAGCGGTTGGGATAATGCTGCGAATTACTATACCCAAGAAAGGGTGGTGTTCCAGGGCGACATTTTCGTGATTACGCTTCAAAAAGACGCCACCTACGGCATTGCCTCGATCAGCTATCGCGACCCATGGGACCTCTCGTTGCACGATTCAAGCGGAAAATTGCTCCGTATGGATCAGGGGCTTGGCGATCCGGGCACGGACATGATCGTGAACTTCATCCCGAGCTACACAGGTGACTATTATATTGATGCTGCCTGGATGCAAGGGTCTGGCGACAATGCCTTCGCAATGGTCGCCGTCTTTGAAGACGTCGATACCATGCCCGTTGTCGGACCGCACTTCGGCACAGCCGGACTCGATACGATCACCGTGAAAGGACTGCGCGCAGGCCATAACCTGAGCATCAACGGGGAAACCGTCACGCTTCAGCAGGTCGGTCAGGCTGAACGCAAATACGTAGGCGTGGAACGCTTCCGCTTCGACGACATCACGATTGCGACGGATATCAACGGAAACGCCGGCAAGGCATATCGCCTTTACGAAGCTGCCTTCGATCGTGCTCCTGACGCAAAGGGGCTTGGCTTCTGGATCAACGGGCTTGATCACAACATCAGCCTGCTTTCGGTCGCAAATTCCTTCCTGGCAAGCCCGGAGTTCAAATCACGTTATGGCGACGATATGACGCAACGTGATTACGTGACGGCCCTGTACCAGAACGTCCTGAATCGCGCACCCGACCAGGCCGGTTCGGATTTCTGGGTGAATGCACTCAACAGCGGCTCAAGCCGAGCCCAGGTGCTCGTGAATTTCTCAGAGTCGATCGAGAACCAGCAAGGCGTCATCGGTGCCATTCAGAATGGCATTCAGTACGAGACCTGGGTCGGATAAGCAAGGACCCACGGCGTACCGCGTGCCGTGCGCGTGGTACCACCTTGAAGAACAGAGTCAGCCGAAAGCCCGTCCTGGGGCTCACGGCTGACGCATTTCTGTTAATCAGCGCTGCACAGGAGCCGCGCTGGGTTCAGCCAGGGAAGGCCGCTTTGCCACTCGCGGCATGTGCTGATCCTTTCCGATTGCGCCACAGCACCCCCAGTGCTGTGGCCAGCAGCAGCACAGCCGTCGTCCCCATCACCGCATCAAACGCGTTTCCGAAAGCCGCTTGCGCACTCAGTACCAACTGGGCAGCCGCATCCCCAGACAAGGATTGCGCAAGCATCAGCGCTTCATCGATCCCTTCAGATGCCGCTGATGCATCCACCCCGGTCGGTGCAGAGAAACTTGCTGCGTAAACAGCCGACAGCAAGCTGCCCATCAACGTCACGCCAATCGCACCCCCCAGCTCGTAGGACACTTCCTCAATCGACGCAGCCATGCCGGCGCGCTCCGGCGGAGCGCCCAGCATGATGGTGCTGGAAGCGGCGGTAATCGTCGCACCAATGCCCACGCCCAGCACGGCCAGCGCAAGCGCCTGCCAGGCGTAGGGCGCGTGTTGCAGCAGTACGCATCCGGCCATGCCGGCACCCGCCAGCGCCAAGCCGGTGGCGATGAATACCCCATCGGGCACGCGGCCCAGCAGGCGGCCGGCGAGCGGACCCGATACAAAGGATGCGATCGACAGCGGCAGCATGAACAAAGCGGCCTGGAGCGGCGTCTTGTCCAGCACCAATTGCAGATTCTGCGTAAGCGCGAGTTGCATGCCGATCAAGGCCGCAGCCGCCACGACAGCCGCCACCACCGCGCTGCTGAAGGTCGAACTGCGGAACATCGAGAAGTCGATCAGCGGATGCGTACTGCGGCGCTGGCTGCGTGCAAACCAGGCAAGCGCGGCAATGCCGATCACGGCGGCAATTGCGGCGGCGGTCCATGACGGAGCGCGTTTGCCTGCTTCCTTGATGGCATACGCACAGCCAATCAGGCCAATCATCACCTGGACCGACCCGGTCAGATCCCACGGGCGGCTGGCGTCTCCCGGCCGTGCTGGAATCAGACGCCAGGTAAGCGGCAAGGCCAGCAGCACGATGGGTACGTTGATCAGAAACACCGAGCCCCACCAGAAGTGCTCCAGCAATGCACCGCCGATGATCGGACCGAGCGCCGCGCCACCCGATGCGACCGCCGCCCATATGCCGATGGCAAACCCGCGCTCGCGCTCGTCCTCGAAGGTGACACGGATAATGGACAAGGTGGCCGGCATCATCATCGCCGCACCCACGCCCAGGAAGCCGCGCGCCACCACCAGCAGGCTGGCGCTGGGTGCGTAGGCGGCTGCCAGCGACGCAAGGCCAAACACTCCCAGGCCCGCCATGAACAGGCGTTTGTGCCCCAGACGATCGCCAAGCGTACCCATGCCCAGCAACAGGCCCGACACCACCAGCGCATACGCGTTGATGATCCAGAGCTTCTCAGATGTGCTTGCGTGCAGGTCGTGGGTGAGCCGGGGCAGGGCGGTGTAGAGCACCGTCATGTCCACCACGATGAGCAGCAAGGCGGCCGACACGACGGCCAGCACCAGCCAACGGTTCTGGCTTTGCATATAGTTCCTTCTTGACCGAGTTGAGTTGTCTTGGTCCACAGTATAAATACGATCGTATTTAAAAGCGAGGAAGTGTGGGACGTTACCAACCAGTGGATCAAGAGAAAGTGCTGGACGCAGCCGAAGAAATCGTGCGCACGCGCGGCATTGCCGCGTTGACGATCGACGGCGTGGCCAAGGCAGCGGGCATCTCGAAAGGCGGTGTGCAGTCAAGCTTCGGCACCAAGGACGGCCTGATCACTGCGATGTATGCACGTTGGAACGATGAGTACGACACCATGCTTGGCAAGCTGGCCGCACCGGACTCACCGCCCATGCACCGCCTGGCTGGGCATGTTGAAGTCACCCATCACACCGATGAGGCTGAAGCTGACCGTGCAGCAGGGATGTTGGCGGCCTTGTTGAATACGCCAGCAGGCTTGGCGTCCATGCAGGACTGGTACGCCGCGCGGCTTGAAGGAATCGATGTCACCACCCCGGCAGGGCGTCGCGCCCGTCTGGCGTTTCTGGCAAATGAAGGCGCGTTCCTGCTGCGCAGCTTCGGTTTCATGCGCATGGATGCGGCGATGTGGGACGAGATGTTTGCGGATATTCGCAGTTTGCTTGCAGAGGCTCAGCGTTCCGACACATCCAAACCTGCGGTATGAGGGCGGACTCCCCGACCGATAATCGCGTCAATGAGTTGGCGTTCACCGGTGAGTCAATATCGGGCTTTGGACAAGAAATTGCAGCATGTCCCACACTGGCGCGGAACTTTTTCAGTGCCATTGGTTACCGATACGCTTTACCCACACAGGAGGTCTTGCATGGACATCGATACCAGTGCGGTATTGCGCGAATGGACGCAGAAACTCGAGCAGGCGATGGGCCTTACCATTGGTGCGGACGACAGTGGCGCATTTGCGCTGCATACCCAGGGCGGCGCGCCCGTCGTGGTGGAGCCTGTGCCGGGGCAACAGGCCCTGATTCTGTCCTCTGATCTCGGGACGATCGACAGCAATACGCCCGCAACACTGTTGCGAGCCCTGTTGGTCGCGAATTTTCAGCCTGGCATCGTGGCACCTTCGGTCATTGGTCTGCAGCCGCAGGACGGCACGATCACGTTGCGCCTGATCTGGACGCCGAACGACGCGGGCTGGACATATGAGTTCTTCGTGGACGTGCTGGGCGCGTTCGGGGAGCAGACCGATGCGTTGGCGCAGTCCGTGAAGAGTCGCGATATAGAGCGCCTGTTGCCGACCGCGCCCACCGAGCCCGGTAATACCACTTTTGACGCCCCCCAATTTGCCTGAGCCGGAGCGACGCGCATGAGTACCCCATTTGGCAGCAGCATTTCAAACTTCTTCCGCCCGACGACCACTGCACCGCAGAATCTGCAGCACGCCGATGCGCAACTGCAGAAGCTCGACACCGTCGTGGATGTTGGCTCCAAGCTCAACGACACCTTTGCCTCTACGGGCATGAGCAAGACGGTCTGCAGCCTGTTATTCAACAAGCTGGGAGTCATGCCGAACATGGTCGCCACCATGAAGTCTTACGCCGAGGGCGACATGAGTGGCGTCGTTGGCTCCGGGGCCAAGGTCATCGGGGCCATGGGCATGGGTACCTACGCCAACATGGCGGACGGTGTAGGTAATGCCATGGACTTGGGCAAAGGCATCGTGGAAGGCGATGCCTCCAAGGCGTTCTTTGCAGGTGCCAAGCTGACCGTTAATGTGGCGGCCAGCGGTTCTGCACCGGCCTTGGCTTTGTTAGGTGTCAGCCAGTTCACCTATCAGGCGATCAGGGCCAATCCAGAAGGTTTCATGCAGTTCAACCATGACACCCATGCCAGCATGAAATTCGGCTTTGACGAAAATATGGGGCCGGGCAAGTGGGACTGAGCTGCCCGTCCGTCTGGGCTTCTTGGACGCCGTCGGCGGCGGCCGGGACATTGGCGATGCAGACGGCCAAGCTACCTTGCTGGATACCTTGATCGACGCCGCCATGGCTTCATGCTTGGGCGGTAAGCCAGGCATGATGGTGCTGGACGCCGCCGTCCGGCCGCTGCGGTTATCGCTGGCCAGTGTCAGAACGTCGTTATCAGCCAAGACGACACCAAGCCTTTCAGTCATCGCCGGGTACGAAACCTGCGCATCCCTGTCTAGCGCGGCACTTGTCGCGGGTTCAGACAAGGAACGCGATGACCAGCGACGAACGGATCGACAAATACGAAGGCCCGGCAGGTGGGTGGGGGTCGGTGAAATCGCTGGCCAGCATCATGGTGCGCACGCAGGCGTTGCCCCGTGCCGCAGCAACGCTGGCCCAGCAGAACAAGACCGGTGGCGTGGCCTGTGTCAGCTGTGCGTGGGCGAAGCCCGCACACAGCCACATTGCTGAATTTTGTGAAAACGGAGCCAAGGCAACCGCTTGGGAACTCACCCCCAAGCGCGTGGATGCCGATTTTTTTGCGCAGCACACCCTCACGCAATTGCGCACATGGTCTGACCACGATCTGGAATTTCGTGGACGTCTGACTGAACCATTGCGGTTCGATGCTGCGCAGGATCGTTATGTGCCAGTCACGTGGGCCGATGCATTTGCCGACATCGGCAAACAATTGGCGGCGCTGGAGCCTGCTTCCACCGTCTTTTATGCATCTGGCCGCGCATCGCTGGAAACGTCGTATATGTACCAGTTACTGGCGCGCATGTACGGCAATAACAATCTGCCCGACAGTTCGAATATGTGCCACGAGACGACGTCCGTGGCGCTGCCCGAAAGTATTGGCGTGCCGGTTGGCACTGTCCATTTAAGCGATTTCGACGCGACCGATTGTGTGTTTTTCTTCGGGCAGAACGTGGGCAGCAATAGCCCGCGCATGCTGCATGACCTGCAGGCCATCAGCAAACGCGGTGCGCCGATCATCAGCTTCAATCCACTGCGTGAACGCGGTCTTGAAGCTTTCAAGAATCCGCAGTCGCCGCTGGAAATGCTGCACCCAGGCAGCACGCGGATCAGCTCGCAATATCACCAGGTAAAGATCGGCGGCGACATCGCTGCGATCACTGGTATTTGCAAGGCGGTGTTGGCGCTGGATGAAGCGGCGCAGGCGGCAGGCGGCAAGCGGGTGATCGATGTCGATTTCATCGGTACGCACACGCATGGTTTTGAGGATTTCGTCGCGTTCCTGCGCGAGAGCGATTGGGATGCGTTGTGTCACCACGCCGGTCTGAGCCGAGAAGCGATGGAAGCCGCCGCTGTTGTCTACGCGCAGGCCCGTGCGGTCATCGGCGTGTATGGCATGGGACTGACGCAGCATCGTGGCGGCGTGCAAAGTGTGCAGATGCTGGTGAACCTGCTGTTGATGCGCGGCAATATCGGACGCAGTGGTGCTGGCGTCTGTCCGGTGCGCGGGCATTCCAATGTGCAGGGGCAGCGCACGGTGGGTATTACGGAAAAACCTGAACTCGCGCCGCTGGATCGTCTGGCCGAACTCTATGGTTTCGAGCCGCCGCGCGACAAGGGCTTGAATACGGTTGCTGCCTGTCAGGGCGTGATCAAAGGCGAGGTGCGCGCGTTTGTCGGGCTGGGCGGCAATTTTCTGCGTGCTGCGCCCGATACCAATGCGCTGGAAGCTGCGTGGCCAAGCCTGGACGTGACGGTGCATATCGCGACCAAGCTCAACCGCAGTCATTTGCTGCCGGGCAAGACCGGTTATGTCCTGCCCTGTCTGGGGCGTATGGAAATCGACCGACAAGCCAGTGGCGAGCAGGCGGTATCAGTCGAGGACAGCACCACCTTCATCCACGGCTCACGCGCACGGGCCGAGCCGGTTGCCCCCACGCTGTTGTCGGAACCCGCCATCGTGGCGGGCATTGCGATGGCCATTCCGTCGGTGGCGGAAAAGGGCGTGCCCTGGCGTGACTGGGTGGGCAATTACGCCAAGGTTCGGGATGCCATCGAGCGAACTTGGCCCGATGTGTTCCCGAATTTCAATGCCCGCCTGTGGCAGTCGGGCGGCTTTCCCCGGCCGAATCCGGCGCGGGAACGCAAATGGAATACCAAGACCGAGCGCGCCAATTTCCATGTGCCGCGCGATCTGTCGGCAACGCTGGTGGTGAACCGTGACGCCGCCGATGTCTTGCAGTTGACGACGATTCGCAGCAACGACCAGTTCAACACCACCATCTACGGCGATGACGATCGTTTCCGGGGCATTCACGGCACGCGAAAGGTGGTGTTGATGAACCTGGCCGACATCGCGCGCTTCGGCTTGCGTGACGGGCAGCACGTCAGTCTGCACACCGCCGTGGATGACGGCGTAGCGCGCAGCGTGGCCGATATGCGAGTGACTGCCTACGACATTCCGGCGGGCTGCTGTGCCGCCTATTACCCGGAATGCAATCCCTTGGTGCCGCTGTGGCATCACGCAATTGGCAGTGACGTGCCTGCCGCCAAATCCATTCCGGTGCGGATTTCCGCCATCGGCGCATGACGCGTAGGCGTCGCTTTCAAGCAAAGGCATCACGATGAGCACGACCATGATCGACCCTGTGCGCTTTCGCCCGGACATTGAACAACCCGAGCCCGATGAGGCAGAGACCATTGCAGGCTTGAAGGAAGCGCTGCGCAGCATTCTCGATACGACCTACAAGGACTATGGCCACCCGGTGCGCAGCGTGCACGCGAAAAGCCACGGCATTTTGCAAGGTCAGGTGATCGTGCCGGCCTTGCCCGCGCATTTGGCGCAGGGCATGTTCGCCACGCCGGGTACACACGACGCAATTCTGCGTCTATCGACCAATCCCGGCGACATTCTGGACGACAGCGTGTCGACGCCGCGCGGCATGGCGATCAAGATTTTTGGGGTGGAAGGCGCGCGTCTGCCGGGCGCAGAAGGTGAGTCGACGCAGAATTTTGTGATGGTGAATGCGCCGGCATTCAACGCCAAGAATCCCAAGGCGTTCTTGAAAAGTCTGAAGCTGCTGGCCAAGACCACCGACACGCCCCAAGGTTGGAAAAAAGTGTTTTCTTCCGTTGCGCGTGGTGCCGAAACTGCGCTGGAAGCCGTGGGTGGCGAAAGCGGCACGCTGAAAAGCCTGGGCGGCCATCCGCTGACCCATATCCTGGGCGAGACCTTCTACACGGTGGTGCCTCTGCGCTTCGGCGATTACATCGCAAAGCTGAGCATCGTTCCGGTTTCGCCGTCATTAAAAGCGCTGACGGATGCCAAGCTCGATCTGAAAGAACATCCCGATGGCTTGCGCGAAGCGGTCAATGCGTTCTTTGCGCGCGATGGGGCCGAGTGGGAATTGCGCGTACAGCTCTGTACGGACTTGGAAACCATGCCTGTCGAAGATGCCACGGTGGTGTGGCCCGAAGACCAAAGCCCATACGTGACGGTCGCGCGAATCGTGGTGCCTGCACAAACCGGATGGAGCCAAGCCCGTGTGGCCGAGGTCGATGACAAGATGCTGTTCGGCCCCTGGCATGGTCTGGTTGCGCATCAACCGCTGGGCGGCATCATGCGCGCGCGCAAGGACACCTACACCATGTCCGCCAATTTCCGTGGCGAGCGCTTGGGCTGTCCGATGCATGAACCGAAAGCAGCAGGAAAACTACCCGGTTGAAGCTGGCCGGCAGGTGTCTTTCCGTTCTTACCGGCCAGCGTGCAAGATTTACGGGTTGCGCGCGATGGCGATGGCTTGAAGTTATCTGCTCTCGGTATGCCGCGCGTTTGCGGGGTGCCCAGTGCAGATGCATGGCCAGGCGAGGGATGTGGGTCGCGCACACTACTTATGCGCGATCAATGCACACGATTGATCCGCATAAAAGCACTCGTACCCACGCTTTAAACACTCCGTTTCAATCCCAAAAGCAGTCAGGTAAGAAATTTGCTGCAGTGCAGCCGACCCTGACGACCCTCGCGTTGGCGATGATCGGAACGGTCCGTATTCAGATCCGGGCAAAACTTGCCCGGGTCACTTCTCTCAGTCGGTCGATGCCTTCGGCTGCATGACCCGGCGCCACCCAGGAAATTTCCATGGCGACAGGCTTGTTTGCTTCTTCCCCCTCTGCAGCGTCTCTTGATTCGATTCTGGCCGCCGTCCCCTACTGCGGCGTGGCCGCGACGCCAGACGACCTATGGCAGCGCTGGAATCTCGATCCCTGGCTGATCGCGGCATTTGGCGGTGTAGCCCTGGCCTATCTGGTTCACGCGCGCCGCACCCCTGGCCCGATCGATTCACGCCGCAGCACCTGGTTTGCCTTGGGATGGGCAGTGGCATTGCTGGCGCTCATTTCACCCCTGTGTGCATGGGCGGTCGCCTTGTTTTCCGTGCGGGTCGGGCAACACATGATTCTGACGCTGGTCGCCGCACCCTTGCTGGCCTTGGGATTTCCCAGCGCTCGCGCTCGACCCTGGTTAGCCGGCCTGGCATTCCTGCTGGCGCTGTGGCTCTGGCATTACCCCCCGGTGTACGCGTGGAGTCTGCGCAGTGACTTGGTGTACTGGGTGATGCAGATCAGCCTGATCGGGGCATCAGTGGCCTTGTGGCAAGCGGTGTTTGCCACGGACAGCCGTCAGGGCGAACGCATTGCCGTGGGCATTGCCAGCACCGTGCACATGGGTTTGCTGGGTGCCTTGCTGACCTTCGCGTCGCGTCCGTTTTACCAAGCCCATTGGGGCAGCACGGAAGTCTGGGGCTTGTCTGCGCTGGCCGACCAGCAGCTCGCTGGCCTGTTGATGTGGGTACCCGGCGGTGTTGCCTTCGGTGCGCTGGGGCTGGCTGCGTTTCTGGGATGGTGGCGTCGGGCGGACGCCAGTCAGGCGCTGCAGGCCGGCAGCATCAGCACCGGCAAACCGATCACGACCGTGGCCACCAGCGCCACACCGTGAAGCACCCAGGTCAGCCGACCGGTGAATCGTGCCGTCGACACTGGCTGCACGTCGGTCGGCAACACATTGCGGTTGCTCCATGCGCGCCAGAACATCACCGCCAGGGTGGCCAGGTGACCTACCCAGATCACGGCCAACAGCGCACTCAATAAGGACACGCCGGCAACATGCTTGCCGGCCAACGCGGTTGCGCAACCCAGAGACAAGCCCGCATACAGCAGCACAAAGCAGCTCGCCCACACCCCCAGCCCGGCCACCAGGCGCAGCAGAACGCGGCCTTGCGGAACAGGGGTGTAGAAAGGTTTGGCTTGCGGCTTGCCTGGCTGGATCATGCAAGGGTCTCCGGTAGAAAGTGAATGGCCGCGAGGATCACTGCGCCGCTGGTGGCGGTGTATGCCCACCATCGACGCAGGATGCGCGGTTCGAGCTGACGCACGCTGGATACGTAGCCGGCGTGTGTGCGGCAGGCCACATGCACCGACATGACGACTCCGATTGCGATGTGGATCAGTGCGTAGATCAGCAGTGCCGAGACGATGGACGCGTAGGCATGTACGCGTGGATCGGGCACCGATTCCTGCAGCACACGCGTCAGGGCCAGGAAGGCAATGATACCGGCGACGGCACTTGCCCATGCGCACAGCGCGCTGCGGGCAGGTGTCAGGCGACTGTGGCGCAAGCCCGCATGCGCCTGTCGGGCGACCCACGCAGCACCGAACAAGGCACCGATTGCCAGCAACGGCATCGCCAGTTCGCGGGTGATCCATTGCGGGGGCGGCCAGTTGGGTGCCACCGTCCACAGGAAGAGATATCCAAACAGCAGGGATGCCAGCACCATGGCATCGGCCACCAATGCAAAGGTGACGCCCCACCATCCCGGCGCATCGTCGGTCACGGCGTGGTGCGTGGGCAGCACGGCCGTGTCGTCAGGCCGCAGCCGAATGGGGGCGGGGTCGTGACGCTTGCCGGTGCGCCACGCCCAGAACAGGAAAATCGCCAGGCTCAAACCACCGCCTACCGGCACCCACAGGTATTGCTTGAACAGCAATCCCAGGAAGAACACGGCCGTGGTCAGGGCGGCGAACAAGGGCATCCAGCTTGATCCGGGCAGCTCGATCACACTGCTGCGCTGGCCGCTCAAGGGCTCCACCGCAATGGTCTGCCGAATGCCGTGTTCTGCACTGGGCAAGTCGCCTTGGCCAGCGGCCAGTTGTGTACCCAGATCAGGTTCGTCCCACACCGGTTCACGGCTGCGCACTTCAGGCAGGCTGGCAATGTTGTAGGTGGGCGTTGGCGTGGGCATGGCCCATTCCAGTGATCCCGCTCCCCAAGGATTGGTGGGTGCGACCTTGCCCATGCGACCGTGCAGCACGACATCCAGCAGGAACAGCGCAAAGCCGATGGCCTGCACAAAACCGCCTATCGACGAGGCCAGATTGAACACATCCCAACCCACGTCGCCGGGGTAGGTATATACGCGGCGCGGCATGCCCAGCAGGCCGGTCAGGTGCATGATCAGGAAGGTCAGGTTGAAGCCGATGAAGATCAGCCAGAACGCCCACTTGCCCAGCGTTTCCGAAGGCATGCGGCCGGTTACGTGCGGCATCCAGTAATACACCGCCGCCAGCAGCGGGAAGACCATGCCGCCTACCAGCACGTAGTGCAGATGGGCCACCACAAAATGCGTGTCGTGTACCTGCCAGTTGAAGGGCACCAGGGCCAGTATCACACCTGTCAGCCCGCCGCATACGAACACAAACAGGAAGCCGAACAGATACAGCATGGGCAGACGAATGACCGGCTTGCCCGCCCACAAGGTGGCGATCCACGCAAAGAACTGCACGGCAGTGGGGATGGCTACCAGCATGCTCGCGGCGGAAAAGAACATCTGCGCCAACTGCGGAATGCCCACCGTGAACATGTGATGCACCCACAGCCCGAAACTGAGCACGCCCATGGCCAGCACGCTTGCCACCACCCACACATGGCCGACCATGGCGCGACCGGCGAAGGTGGGGATCATCATCGACACCATGCCGGCGGCGGGCAGGAAAATGATGTAGACCTCGGGGTGGCCGAACATCCAGAACAGGTGTTGCCACAACAGGGAATCCCCGCCGCGCGCCACGTCGAAGAAGGCCCAGCCGAAACTGCGTTCCACTTCCAGCAGGATGCTGCCCAGGATCAGCGGCGGGAAGCCCACCACGATCATGGCGGCGGCCACCAATATGTACCAGGCGAACAAGGGCATGCGCAGCAGGCTCATGCCGGGTGCACGCATGCGCAAAATGGTGGCGATCAACTCGATGCCGCCGCACACCGCCGATATCTCGGAGAAGGTCACGCCGATCAGCCAGACATCGGCATTGATGCCCGGGCTGTAGGTAGCCCCGGACAGCGGCGTGTACATGAACCAGCCCTGGTGCGGGGCCACGCCCAGCACCATCGCACCGATCAGAATCAGGCCACCGAACAGATAGCACCAGTACGCATACGCCCCCAGCCTGGGATATGCCAGGTCCCGTGAACCCAGAATCTTGGGCAGCAGGTACAGCGCAAAGCCCTCCAGCATGGGGATGGCGAACAGGAACATCATCACCGTGCCGTGCATGGTGAAGATCTGGTTGTAGGTGGCGGCGTCCAGGAAGTCGTTGCCCGACACCGCAAGCTGTGCCCGGATCAGCATGGCCAGCACACCACCGATCAGGAAGAACACCAGCGCAGTGCCGATGAAGCGCAGGCCGATGGTGGTGTGATTCACGCTCGACAGCCCGCGCCAGCCGCGTGGCGCGCCCCATACCTTGTCCATCTGGTGATGTCGGGCCACTGGTGACAGGCCATCGGCAGCGGGCTGCCCACGTGGTGCGGGATGGGCGAGCCTGTGGTTTTGCAATGTGTCGCTCATGGCGTCACCTGCTTGAAGCGAGCGGCAAACGCGGTTTCGTCCAGCGCTTCCACTTCCATGAACATGTGGGCATGGCGTTCGCCACAGAATTCCGCACACAGGCCACGGTAGATGCCGGGTCGATCTGCTTGCAGACGGATGGTGTTTTCGTGGCCGGGAATGGCGTCGATCTTGCCGCCCAGTCGGGGTACCCAGAAGCTGTGGATCACGTCGATGCTTTTAACCGTCAGGTGAATGGGTCGCCCGGCAGGAATCACGATGCGGTTGTCGGTGGTGCCGCCAATCAGTTCACCGTCGGGGTATTGCGCCGTCCAGCGCCATTGCTGGGCGGTCACTTCCACGCGAAACGCGGACGCATCGCGCGGCATCATGGCGTAGCCGGCGCGCACGCCATAGGCCAGCAGCGCGAGGATCACCACCCCCGGCAGGATCAGACCGCCCCCTACCAGCAGCGCTCCCACGGGCGCGCGCTTCGCTGCTGACGGGCGTTTCAGCGCGGCGTACAGCGCCAGGGCCACGGTCAGGCAGAACACGGCGGTGGCTCCCCACAACATGGCCCACCAGACGGCAGCAACATCGGCACTGGCAGGCCCGGCCGGATCAAGCGCAGACAGCGGCCCCTGATGACAGGCGGCCAACAGTGGCAGGGCAAGCAGGGGAAGCGCAAGCCGGGGAAGCGCAAGCCGGGGAAGCGCAAGCCGGGGAAGCACGCGGGGAAGCACGCGGCCGACACCCAAACGCGCACGGCACAGAACTTGCCGTGCCAAGTCCGCAGGGTGCCGATTTCGCGCGCGCCCCGACAAGGAAATCGACTGCATGGAAAAATTCGGCCAACCGCTGCCCGAGGACACCCCGACACGCGTAGCCGTGGCCCGCCATCCCTTGCACCCGATGCTGGTGCCGTTCCCGATCGCCTTCTTGCTGGGTGGATTGGCATCGGACTTGGCCTGGCTATTCACCGCCGATACCTTCTGGGCGCGCACATCTTTATGGCTGGTGGGCTGCGGCGCGTTGATGGGGGTTCTGGCGGGCATTGCCGGCACGGTTGAATTGCTGGCGGTGCGCGGCATCCGGCACCGCGCGGCCAGCTGGAACCACTTCGTGGTGGCAGTGATGCTGCTCGGGGTCTCTATCGTCAACTGGTTGTCTCGTCTGGGCGACGCGGCGGGGACAATCCTGCCGTATGGCTTGTTCCTGTCCTCGCTGGGCGCGTTGCTGGTCGGCGTGGCCGGGTGGTTGGGCGGGAAGCTGGTGTTCGAGCACCAGGTCGGTGTCGGCGACGACGACACCGACGATTGATGGGTCAGATTTTTCATGCGATCTGACGAACGGGCGGATACGCGTCGGCCCGCGCTCAAGTGAAGTCCTGCAGCTGGGGCTTGGCCATTACCAGCCACAGCACTACTGGAATCAGCACGGTGGGAACAATCACCGTCGCCAGGTGAAGCAGCGGGTGCCGCATGCTTTTCGACGTGGGATTGCGCAGTTTTGCCAGCACGCTGCCGCAATACAGATGGAAGAACACCATCAGCGTGACCGCCACCAGCTTCATGGCCAGCCATTCGCCTTGCAGCCCGCGCAGGTAGACCAGAATGGTGCCGCTGATGATCGCAATCACCGCAGCAGGCGAAATCACCATGATGAAGCTGTAGCGCGTCATGATGCGCAGCCGGTGGTAGTCGGCGTGGTCGCGGGTCTTGGGGTGCAGCATGAACAGTCCGGGCAGGTAGAACAGTCCTGCGCACCAGATGGTCAATGCCGAGATATGCAGCGCTTTCAGCCAGATCATGGTGGGTGTCCGAAAGGCGCGACGACGTGGGATAAACCACCGCCACGTAAAAAAGACATAAAAACCAGCAGGTTCACCCAGCAAACCGTGTGCCCGATACGATCGGAAACATCGGGTAAACTCTGAGCCCTTCGCAGGTATGCCCTAGTGGTTGCCTCGCCAAAAATGTGCGGTAATGTGACCGCTTTTCCGGAAGTAACAGACTGCACCTAGCAGCCTGCGTCCGCATCGCCTACACCCCAGGCGATGTGCAGCGGGAATTGCAAGGCGCCTCGCATCACGAGGCGTTGGCCGTCGCTATTCGCGACCGCTCTTGCCGAAATGTCTCCGGAATTGGCTCGTCGTGAATGACACCCCCCTCAAGGTAGGGGACGAACGCCTTTAGGAAGACAAAATGAATCGTGCTTTGAGCAGGTCAGTGGTGGCAATTGCCGCTTTGGGTGCCGCCTCGTTCGCGCAGGCTGCAGATATCAAGATCGGTGTGGCTGCGGCCTTGACCGGCGGCGCGGGCCAGTATGGCAATGCGATTCGCAACGGTTTCCAGCTTGCAGTCGAAGAGATCAACGCCGCCGGCGGCGTCAATGGCGACAAGATCGTCCTGCAGATCGAAGACGAGCAGGGCAAGAAAGAAGAAGCCATCAACGTCTTCAAGAAGCTGATCTTCCAGGACCGCGTCCTGATGGTCTTCGGCCCGACGCTGTCGAATTCGGCACAAGCCGCACACCCGATCGCACAGGCGGCCAAGACGCCGGCTTTCGGTACCTCGAACACGGCTGACGGCATCACGTCCATCGGCAACTTCGTGTTCCGCAACTCGGTGACCGAAGCCGACGTGCTGCCGGCCACCATCAAGAAGGCTGTGGAAGTTGCCGGCGTGAAGAAGGTCGCAGTGCTGTACGGCAACGACGACGTGTTCACCAAGAGCGGCTATGACAACTTCAAGAAGGCCCTGGAAGACCTGAAGATTCCGGTCACCACGACCGAAACCTTCGCCAAGGGCGATGTCGACTTCAAGGCCCAGCTCACCAAGATCAAGGCCACGAATCCCGACGCCATCGTGCTGTCGGCACTGGTTGCCGAAGGCGGCCCGGTCATGGTTGCGGCCCGTCAGCTGGGCATCGAAGTGCCGATCATCGGCGGCAACGGCATGAACTCGCCGCGCGTCTTCGAACTGGCCAAGGACCGCTCGGACAACCTGTGGGTCGGCAGCCCCTGGTCGAGCAATAACGACACGCCGGCAAACACCAAGTTCATCGCGGCCTACAAGGCCAAGTACAACGCTGCACCTGATCAGTTCGCTGCTCAGGCCTATGACGCGCTGTACATCGTCAGCACCGCGCTCAAGGGCGTGAAGCTGACCAACAAGCTGGAAGCCGACCGCCTGGCACTGCGCGATGCCCTGCCGGCAGTGAAGTACACCGGTGCTACCGGTGCCTTCCAGTTCGCCCAGGTGAAGGACAAGGCCGGCAAGCCGGCTGGCTACGATGCGGTGCAAACCCCCATCGTGATGGTCACCCGTGGCAACGCCTACGTGATCCAGAAGTAAAAAGCTGGCAAGTCCGGGGCGCATAACCCCGGCAAGTGAGGGCGTGGCGCGCAGGTGCCGCGCCCTCGGTCTTTTTTTCGCGGAATGTCTCGCGTCGTTTTTGCTGGAAGAGTCATGCTGGAACAGCAACTCGTCAACGCCTTGGCACTGGGCTGCGTGTACGCACTGTTCGCGCTCGGTTTCACGTTGGTATTCGGGGTTCTGGGGGTGGTGAATCTCTCCCACGGCGCCGTCTTCATGCTGGGTTCCTACCTGGCGCTGGAAGCGGTCACCATACTCAATCTGCCCTTGTGGGCGGCCATTCTGGTTGGCTGTGCCACCGCTGGTATTGCAGGGCTGATCATCGATTTCCTGGTGCTGCGGCCATTACGCAAGCGCAATTCGCCCCACTTGATCCCGATGATCGCCACCATTGGTGTTGCGATTGCGGTCAATTCCGCCGTGCAGGGCATCTTCGGCGCTGACAACATCCGTTTCCCGCCGGGCATCATTCCCGAAGACGCCATCGAAGTCGGCAAGGTCCACGTGACCGCCATTGAACTGCTGATCATCGCAACCTCGATCGTGCTGATGATTGCGTTGATGATCGTCCTGAAGCGTACGCAGGTCGGCCGCGCACTGCGCGCCATTGCCGAGTCGCCCAAAGCCGCATCCCTGCTGGGTATCAACGTCGAGGGCCTGTTCCTGACGACCTCGTTCGCCGCCGCCGCATTGGGCGGTCTGGCTGGCGTGCTGATCGGCCTGTATTCCAGTGCCGTGTTCCCGCTGATGGGTCAGCCGATGCTGCACAAGGGCATCGCGGTGATCATCCTGGGCGGCATGGGTGACATTCGCGGGGCCATGATCGGTGGCCTCTTCCTTGGATTTGCTGAAGTGTTGTCGGTTGCGTACGTGGGTTCCACGATGCGTGACGCGGTGGCCTTCGGTCTGCTGTTCCTGATCCTGCTGGTTCGCCCGCAAGGCCTGTTCGGCAAAGTGCTGGAACGCAAGGCGTAAGGGGGCAGCGAATATGGAATGGTTTGATAATTTCTGGGCGATCTACAGCAATCTGGTGCTGTCGCTGGGTACCAATGGCTTGCTGGCACTGTCGATCTATCTGACGCTTGCCTGCGGCATGTTGGCCATGGCGAACGCTGCCTTCATGGGCATCGGTGCCTACACCGCTGCACTGCTGACGATGAATGCCGAGCTGCCGTACCCGGTGGCGCTGGCTGGCGGCATGGTCTTGCCGGCAATGGTGGCTGTGCTGATCGGCAAACCCACGCTGCGCCTGTCCGGGGTGTACCTGGCCATGGCCACGCTGGGCTTTGGTGAAGTGGTGCGGGTGGTGATTCTGAACACCGAGTCGCTGACGGGTGGTGCGTTGGGCTTGAACGGCATTCCGCAACTGACGCAGTGGTGGCATGTGGCCTTGGCTGTGGTGGTGGTGGTTGCCGTGCTGATGCGCGTGCGTCGCTCGAAGCTGGGCCGTGCGTTCGAAGCCATCAAGGAAGACGAAATCGCCGCTGGCCTGATGGGCATCGACGTGAACAACACCAAGTTGTTCGCCTTCGTGATGGGCGCAGCCCTGGCCGGTCTGGCCGGTGGCCTGAACGCGCACCTGACCTTCTTCATCGGCCCGAACGAATTCGGTTTCGATCGCGGTGTGGAAATTCTGACGATGGCCATTCTGGGCGGCATTCACAGCCTGATCGGTCCGCTGCTTGGCAGCTCGATCCTGACCTTGCTGCCTGAAGTGCTGCGCGGCTTCAGCGACTTCCGCCTGATCGCCAACGGCATCATCTTGGTATTGATCGTGTTGTTCCTGCCCAAGGGCATCTGGGACCCGGTGGGCTTCCGCCGCCGCTTCGGACGCAATCGGAAGGGAGCCTGACCATGTTGAAACTGACCGGATTGTCCAAGAGCTTTGGCGGCCTGCACGTGTTGCAGGACGTCAATTTCGAAGTGCCCAAGGGCAGCATCTACGGCCTGATCGGCCCCAACGGCGCTGGCAAGACCACGGTGTTCAATCTGATCACCGGGCTGCTGGCCCCGTCGGGCGGTGCCATCGACTTCGACGGCCAAAGCCTGATCGGCATCAAGCCGCACGAAATCACCCGGCGCGGCATTGCCCGCACCTTCCAGAACATCCGCATCTTCAAAGAGATGAGCCTGCTGGAAAACGTGGTGGTGGGCGCGCATCGCCACTTGAAATACGGTTCCCTGAGCGCGCTGTTTGCGCTCGGCGACTACCGCAAGCTGGAAAAGGAAGCACGCGACCGCGCCATGGAACTGCTGTCCTGGGTGCGCCTGGATCACAAGGCCGACGACCTGGCGGACAACCTGTCCTACGGTGACCAGCGCAAGCTGGAACTGGCGCGCGCCCTGGCAACCGACCCCAAGCTGCTGTTGCTCGATGAACCGGTGGCGGGCATGAACGCCAGCGAGAAAGTCGAACTCATGGGCGAGATCCAGAACATCAAGGCGCGTGGCTACACAATCTTCATGATCGAACACGACATGCGCTTCGTGATGGGTTTGTGCGAACGCATCTCGGTGCTGAACTTCGGCCGCATCATTGCCGAAGGCACGCCGGACGAGATCCGCAACAATCCGCAGGTGATCGAGGCCTACCTGGGCCGCGATGACGACGATGATGTTCCCCCGGTGACTGCGGAGATGTTGGCATGAGCGCCATTCTGGAAGTGAAGGGCCTTGAAGTTGCCTACGGCCACATCGAGGCCGTCAAAGGTATCGACTTCAGCCTGAACGAAGGCGAGATCACCAGCCTGGTGGGTGCCAACGGGGCGGGCAAGTCGACGACCCTGCTGGCCTTGTCGGGCCTGATCAAGAAGCGTGCGGGCAGCGTGATCTTCGACGGTGAAGACCTGACCCGCCTGCCCGCGCACAAGATCGTGGAACGTGGTGTGGTACAGGTGGCAGAAGGCCGCGCCATCCTGACCACCATGACGATCCGCGAAAACCTGGAGCTGGGTGCCTACACGCGTCGTGATCGTGCAAATGTGGCGAGCGACCTGGAGATGGTATTCACGCTGTTCCCGCGTCTGCTGGAACGGGTCGACGGCCTGGCCGGCAATCTGTCGGGTGGCGAGCAGCAGATGCTGGCCATCGGCCGTGCGCTGATGGCCAAACCCCGTCTGCTGCTGCTGGACGAGCCGTCGATGGGTCTGGCACCGATCATCGTGCAGGGCATTTTCCGCACGCTGCGCGAGATCAACAGCAAGGGCCTGACGATTTTCCTGGTCGAACAGAACGTGCGTCAGGCGCTGAAGATCGCGCAACGCGGCTACGTGCTGGAAAACGGCGAAATCGCCTTGTCGGGAAATGGTCGGGATCTGCTGGACAATCCGCGCGTGCTGGAAGCCTATCTGGGTGCTTGATCAGCAAAGGCGCAGGCTATGCACGTAAAAAAAGGCCGGTTTTTCCGGCCTCAGACTGCTGACCAACCCCCCGTTTTCGGACGTGGGGTTTTGTTTTTTGGGGATCAAGCAGCGAGCGCGGCGGGTTGTGCAGACAGCCAGCTATCGAGCCATCCGTCGGCACGGGCGGTCAGGGCGCGCCACCAGGGCGCAACAGGGGCCGATATCGACCACTGCAGGCGCAATAAAAGGCGCGCAAGCACCAGGGCGATCTTCTTGATGTTCTGCGCCGCCGCCGCCAGCAAGCATTGCTCGGCGACCTTGCGCAGCCCGCGCATGCGCGCGTAGCGGTGCCCATGCAGTTGCTTGGCATCGGCGAAGCTGCGCTCCACAGTTTCCTTGCGACGGGCGTATATCTTCTTACCCCAGTCCGTGTGGCGGCGTGCGTCAACCAGTTCCTTGTCGCGTTCCCACACGTGGCGCACGACCACCTTGATCGCGCTCTGGCTGTTGGTGCACTGGCTGCGTACCTCGCACTGCTGGCATTGCGTCGGGTCTGACTTGTATTCGCGGTAGCCCGCCCGATTGGTGGTGCTGTACGGCAGCCGCTGCCCAGCCGGGCAGACATATTCGTTGCGGTAGCGGTTGAACGTGTACTGTCGTTTGTAGAACAGCCCAGGCTTGTGGTTCGGCGTGCGGTAGCCCATTACTCCTTGGATATCGCGCGCATGCAGCCCGTGGCAGATCATCGGCGTGTAGTACCCCGCGTCCAGGCCTACCTTGCGCACACCGAAGCCGAAGCGCTCGCGCTGCCGATCCAGCCTCGCCAAGTAAGGTTGGCTGTCGTGCACCGAGCCTGACGTCACGTGTGTGTCGGTGATGATCGCGAACTTCGCATCGACCGTGCGATGGTCCAGGTAGAAGAACCCCACCGGCTTGTCGTCACGCACCATGAACCCGCTGTCCGGATCTGTACGACTGATCTTGACGTCCTTGGTCTGGGCAGCGCTGCCGCCCGCATCATCGTCGCCGCTGTCACGCTTGAGCGGCCGCTTGCCATGTAGCGCCCGATCCGCATCGACCGCCGCATCCAGCTCAGCCAAGTATGCCGAGGGTGTTTGTGCGACCGTCACCACGTCGAATTTCTTCTTGCTGGCGTTGGCCTTCAAGTGAGTGCTGTCCGTGTACAGCACCCGGCCATCCACCATCCCCCGCCCGATCGCCTGACGCACGATCTCGTCAAAAATCTCCTGGTACACCGAGGTGTCCGTATAGCGTCGCCTGCGGTTCTGCGAGAACGTCGATGCATCGGGCACCTTGTCGGTCAGCCGGAAACCGATGAACCACCGATACGCCACGTTCACCTGCACCTCGCGCATCAACTGCCGTTCACTGCGCACCCCAAACAGGTAGCCAATGAACAGCAGCTTGAACATCACCACCGGATCCAGCGCCGGACGGCCGTTGTTCATGCTGTACAGGTGCGCAACCTTCTCTCGGATGAACTCAAAATCGACCGCTGCCGCGATCTTGCGCAACAGGTGATCGGCCGGAACCAACGACTCCAGCGTCACCATCTCCAGCTCGTGCTGGTGGGGGATCGGTGCTCTTAACATCACCCAATTATGAACAAAGCCTCCGTTTTACGGGAGGCTTTGTCAGCAGTCTGAGGCCGGTTTTTCCGGCCTTTTTTATTTACCCTGCTGCCAGACCCAGGGCGGGCATCAAGGCATTGCCATCTTTGCCCGAGCTGCGCTGCTGTGCGGGGCGCACATCAAACTGCGGTGGTGGTATGAGTGAGTCGCGGGCCTGGTGACGGATCTGCATGTTGGGCATGGAGTCCCTGCCCAACCAGCGCGCCGTCAGGCTGCCGGGAAACCGCTTGATCTTATTGTTGTAAGCACCCACGGCGCGGATGTAACGCGCCTGCGCTGCTGTGATGCGATTTTGCGAATCATCAACCTGACGTTGCAAGGCGTCGAGTGCTTCGCCCTTGACCAGCAAGGGGTGGCTTTCGGCTGCGTCCATCAGCTTGGCCAAGGCGTTGGACAACACCGCCTGGCGTTCCTGGAATTGATGCAACTCTTCCGCTTCTGCCGGCGCTGTGCTCGGGGGCGGGATGCTTGCCTGTTCACGTGCCATGCGCACGCGCTGAGTCAGTGCCGGCTGGTCGGGAACATAACGAGCCAGCGTACCCACCAGTGATCCGACCATGGTGTCGCGATACTCGTATTGCACCAACATCTCTTCCCATGCTGCATCGACTTCATCGCTGGCGCTTTCAATAGCGCTATATCCGCAGCCATTGAGCAGCAGTACGCAGCAGACGAGCAGAGGGCGCAGCACACGCTGCATACAAGTCCTTGGGTGGGGGATCCTAGATGGAATTGATTAGATCAGCGTACCGCCGGGTTTCCTACGGCGGTAGCGTTTCAGACTATGACTGGAATGTAAGCGCTGACTGCTGATGCGCGCGCTTACCCGCGTGGCACAAGGCTTCAGCCGCCAAAACGCGCGAGATCGCCCAGATAGGGTTTGCGTGGCGGCGTTGCAAAGTCTCCACGTTTTGAAGTCTTCAGACCCAGCGCCACCAGCATTTCCGCCATTTTAATGGCAGCAGCCACGCCGTCTACCACCGGTGCGCCGGTGGCCTGAGATATTTCCTCACATAAATCGGTCATGCCGGCGCAGCCCAACACCAGCACATCGCTGTGGTCCTCAGTCAATGCGCGGCGGCACTCATCGATGATGATGCGGCGGGCATCCGACGCCGGATCTTCCAGCGCCAGCACCGGCAGTTCGCAGGCGCGAACATTCCGGCAGAAACGGCGCATGCCGTAGCGATCGGCCAGGTCCCAGGCCTGGCCGCAGGTGCGTCCCAGCGTGGTGACCACCGAGAAACCGGTGCCGATCAGGCTGGCGGCGTGCATGGCGGCTTCTGCTATGCCGATCACCGGGCCTGCTGCCAATTCGCGCGCGGCATACAGGCCGGGGTCACCAAAGCAGGCGATCACGTAGGCATCGAAGCCCTCGGCTTCGCCCGTGCGGATTTCGTCCAGCAAGCCGGGGACGGCCAGCGCATCGTCATAGTGGCTTTCGATGGATACCGGCCCGATGGCCGGGCTGACCGCATGAATGATGGTGCCCGGTGCCGCCACAGCCCGGGCGCAGACGCCCATCTTGTCGGTCATGCTCCAGGTGGTATTCGGATTGATCAGCCGGATTTTCATGTTGCACTGCCAGATGGAATCGGGGCCGGGAAACGCGATTGCCAGTGGCGGGCAATATCGATGCGGCGGCATACCCAGGCCTGGTCGTGCGCCTGCACGTGGTCAAGAAAACGCTGCAGACCGGCGAAGCGCCCGGGCCGGCCGATCAAGCGGCAATGCAGCCCGATGGACATCATGCGCGGGGTTTCTGCGCCTTCGGCCAACATCACATCAAAGGCATCACGCAGATACGTGAAGAAATGGTCGCCGGTATTGAAGCCTTGCGGGGTCGCAAAGCGCATGTCGTTGGTGTCCAGCGTGTAGGGCACCACCAGGTGCGACTGGAGGGCACCATCGGTGGGCGTAACCGTGGTCCACAGCGGCAGGTCATCACCGTAGTAGTCGCTGTCGTAGGTGTAGCCGCCGTGTTCCACCAGCAGCCTGCGGGTGGCGGGGCTGTCACGGCCGGTGTACCAGCCGTGCGGCCAGCGGCCATTGGTCAGGCGACTCAGGGTCGCCGTGGCCAGTCTCATGTGTTCGCGTTCCACATGCTCGGGAATGTTTTGATAATGCAGCCAGCGCAGACCGTGGTTGGCGATTTCGTGATCGAGTTCCAGGCACGCAGACACGAATTCCGGGTTGCGTTCCATGGCCAGGGCCACGCCGAACACGGTCAGCGGCAGGCCGCGACGCTCGAACTCGCGCAGCAGGCGCCACACGCCTACGCGCGATCCGTATTCGTAGATCGACTCCATGCTCAGGTGGCGGGCGGGGTAGCTATCGGCCCCTACGATTTCAGACAGAAATCGTTCCGAGCCCGCATCGCCATCCAGCACGTTGGCTTCGGCACCTTCTTCGTAATTGAGCACGAACTGCACGGCGAGGCGTGCGCCCTTGGGCCAGTTGGCTTGTGGCGGGTTGCGGCCATAACCGATCAGGTCGCGGGGCATGGTGGCAAGTGTCATGGCTCAGCTCAGCGCGCGGGCAATCTCGATCAACTGGCGATCGCTGCCAGCCGGGCCCATCAGCGACAGACCCAGCGGCACGCCGTTGCGCTGGCCGCCCGGAATGCTGATCTGCGGGAAGCCTGCCAGGCCGGCCGACAGCAGCAGCTTGGTGGCCATGTTGCGATAGTCTTCCAGCGCCGAATCTGGGTCGGTCAGCAAGGGCGCGATGTCGGGCATGGTCGGCAGCACCAGCACCTTGCCGTCCAGCAGCGCGGCCAGCGTCTGTTTGAATGCCGCGCGGGCCGCCAGGGCTGCGTCGTAGCGCTCGCGGGTCACCTGACTTGACCAGATGAAGCGTTCACGCACGCCAGGGCCGAGGGCCAGCTTGTACTGTTCGATCAGCGCGCCGTCGGTTTCCCAGGCTTCGAAGCCCTGTACGGTGCGGAAAGTCCAATACAAATCTTCGAATGGCGTGGATGCCAGGTTTGCCGATGTCGGGGCACCCAGCAGCGCCGTAAGTTTGCCCAGCAGCGGCGCATGGGCATGCAGCGCATCGGGGTTCAGCAGGCCAAACGCGTCCTGTGCCATCAACAGCGGCGGATGCGCGGGCAGCACGGTGCTGTCGTCGCCCAGCAAGACTTCACCCACCCGCGCAAACGTGTCGATGTCGCGCGCAAAGAACCCGCAGGTATCCAGCGAGGGCGCGAGGTCCAGGCAGTTTTCCAGGCTGATGCGTCCGTGCGTCGGGCGAATGCCGTACAGCCCGCAATGGTTTGCCGGTGCACGCACCGAGCCACCCGTATCGGTGCCCAGCGCAAAGTCGCACAGTCCATTGGACACCGCCGAGGCCGACCCGGAACTGGACCCACCCGGGATGCGATCCGGTGCTGCCCCGTTGCGCGGCGTGCCGAAGTGGGCGTTGATGCCGTTCATCGAGAACGCCAGTTCGTCGGTGTAGGTCTTGCCGACAAAGCGGGCACCTGCATTCAGCAGGGTCTGCACCACCGGTGCCGTGACCGTCTTGATGCCCGACCTGGCCAGCACGTGCGGGCTGCCGCCCCCGGTGGGATAACCGGCCACGTCGAACAAATCCTTGGCAGCGAAAGTCAGTCCGGCCAGCGGGCCTTCGGCGGCCTGGGCGACAGGTGCTGCCGGATACGGAACGAACGCAGAGGCGGGGTCATGGGCGAGCAACATGCACGAATCCTTGGGTGTGTGAGGCGGTCTGGTCCAGGCGAATGCAACGGGCGCTCTGACCATCGCCAAGCGGAACAAGCGGGGGCACTTCCGTGCGGCAAGCATCGACCGCCAGCGGGCAACGCGGTGCGAACGAACAGCCCGCTGGCAAGGCAGACAGGTCGGGCGGCGAACCGGCAATGGTCTCCAGCCGCTGGCCGGGTTCCATCGCGCCGTGCGCACGGCTTTTCAACAGCGCAATCGTATAGGGGTGGCGGGGCGCAGTCAGCAACTGGGCCATCGTGCCTTGTTCGACGATCCGTCCGCCGTACATCACGGCAACCCGGTCAGCGATTTCAGCGGCGGCACCGATGTCGTGGGTCACGAACACAATCGACAGACCCAGCTCACGCTGCAACTCGCGCAGCAGCAGCAGAATCTGGATCTGCACCGTGGCGTCGAGCGCCGTGGTGGGCTCGTCGGCCAGCAAAATCTGCGGGCGGCAGGCCAGCGCCAGCGCAATCATCGCCCGTTGCCGCATGCCGCCCGACATCTCGTGCGGGTAGGCATCCAGGCGGCGTTCCGGGCTGGGAATGCGCACCCGTTCAAACAGCGCCAGCGCACGCGCGCGGGCCTGGGGGCGGGTCAGCGGTTCGTGCCGACGCAGCATTTCTTCGATCTGCTGACCCAGGGTGTAGACCGGGTCCAGTGCCAGCAAGGGCTCCTGGAACACCATCGACACGACCGGGCCACGGAAGGCCGCCAGTTCTTTTGGCGACATGGCCAACACGTCACGGCCACCAACTTCGATCTTGCCGGTGACAGTCGTGCGACGTGGCGGATGCAGGCGCATCAGCGTGCGCAAGGTCACGCTCTTGCCCGACCCTGATTCACCGATCAAGGCCACGGTCTCGCCGCGTGCCACTTGCAGGTCCACACCATTCAATGCGTTGATGGTCTTGTGGCCGGCAGAAAATCGCACATGCAGGTCGCGGATGGACAGGAACGGTGCGCCGGGCGCAGCCGCTGTGTTCGGAGTACGCACGGGCATATCGACGACACTCATGCGGCGACTCCCATCGGGGCAGCAGAATGACCCGAGCCAGGTTGATACATCAGGCAGCGCACCGCATGCCCGGTTTCATCCGACAGCAGTGGCTTCTGTTGGCTACAGACAGGCTGCACGTGCGGGCAGCGGGTATGAAAACGGCAACCCGACGGTGGGTTGATCGGGTTTGGCGGGTCGCCCGACAGCGGCACTTCTTCCGTGCGGCGATTCGGGTCCATCGACGGCATGGACCGCAGCAGGGCCTGGGTGTAAGGGTGGCGCGGGTTGTCGAAGACCTCGTTCACGTCACCGATTTCCACCACCTCGCCCAGGTACATCACCAGTACCCGTTGCGACACGTAGCGCACCACGTGCAGATCGTGGCTGATGAACATGTACGTCAGGCCGAACTCTTCTTTCAAGTCCAGCAGCAGGTTCAACACCTGGGCTTCGACCGACTTGTCCAGCGCAGACACCGCTTCGTCCAGAATCACCAGGCGCGGTGACAGCGCCAATGCGCGCGCAATGTTCACGCGCTGGCGCTGGCCGCCCGACAGTTCGTGCGGATAACGGCCGGCAAAACGCGCTGGAGCCAGACCCACGCGATCGAGCAGGCTGCGCGCCGTGGCAATCGCCTGCTTGTGCGGCATGCCGTGCACCGAGGGCGCAAATGCAATCGAGTCCTCGATGGTCATGCGCGGGTTCAAGGACGAATAGCTGTCCTGAAACACCATCTGTGTCTGCCGGCGAAAGTCGCGCAGGGGCAGGGAACGGGATCCTACCGTCTGGCCATCGAACACCAGTTCACCTTTGTCTTGCAGCGTGAGCTGCATCACCAGGCGTGCCGTGGTCGACTTGCCGCAGCCGGACTCACCGACCACGCCCAGGGTTTCGCCTTTGCGGATCTCGAAGTCCACGCCGTCAACGGCGCGTACCGCGGTGGCGGGGCCGCGCGCGAACATCGAACGCGACAAGGGGAAGTGCTTGATCAGTCCGCGCACCGACAACAGGGATTGCTGCGGGCCACCGATATCGGTGTGGGCAGACGATGCGCGAGGGGGAGAGATGACGCTGCTGTCCATGCTCATTCCTTGACTTCCATTGCCGAACGCAAGCCGTCCGACAACAGGTTGAACGAGATCGAGGTGATGAAGATCATTGCGCCCGGCAAGGCTGCCACCCAGGGTTGGGAATAGATGGCGGTGCGCAAGGTGTTCAGCATCAGGCCCCATTCCGGTTCGGGCGGACGCACGCCCAGACCCAGGAAGGACAGGCCCGAGGCCAGGATCATCGATACCGAGATCAGGCTGGTGGCGTAGACGAAGATCGGTCCCAGTGCGTTCGGCAACACATGGGCGCGCACGATGGTGAACGGCCTGGCACCCGAGGCGCGTGCCGCATCCACATAGTCACTGCGCCGCACCTGTGTGGTCACGCTTTCGGCCACGCGCGCAATCTGCGGAATGAACACGATGGTGAGCGACAGCAGCGCGTTGAAAATGCCGGCACCCAGCGTGCCCGACAGCGCAATCGCCAGCAGTACCGACGGGAAGGCGTAGAACACATCTACGGTGCGCATGATGGTGGTGTTGACCCAGCCACCCGCATACCCCGCGATGATGCCGATGGCGCTGCCGAACACAAAGGCTGCGATCACCGGCGTGATGCCCATGAACAGCGACAGTCGTGCACCCAGCATCAGGCGCGACAACATGTCGCGGCCCAGTTCGTCGGTGCCCAGCGGATAATTGGGCGTACCCAGCGGGCGCAGGCGACGCAACATGCCGGCCTGGAACGGATCGGCCGGCATGATCCAGTGGGCAAACACAGCCACCAGAATGATCAGCAAGATGATGCCGGCGGCTGTCATGGCCATCGGATCGCGCCGCAGGCGTTTCAGTACGTTCGACCAGTAACCCGGCGAGCGTTGCGGAACCGCATTGATGGCGGTGGGCAGTGCGGAAGATGTGGCGCTCATGTCAGCCTCGCTCGATGCGCGGATCGAACTGGCTTTGCAGCACGTCGACCACCAGGTTGAGCAGCACAAAGAACATCGCCAGCACCAGGATCGTGCCCTGCAACAAGGGCAGGTCGCGCTGGAAGATGGCGGTGTTCAACAGAAAGCCGGTACCCGGCCAAGAGAACACGGTTTCGATCAGGATCGAGCCGCCCAGCAGATAGCCCAATTGCAGGCCCATCACGGCCAGTGCGGTCGGTGCGCAGTTCTTCACCACGTGACAGAACACACCGAAGTCGGTCAGGCCGCGCGCGCGCAGACCCACCACGAATTCCTGCGACAAGGTTTCTGCCACCAGTGCCCGCACGGTGCGCGCGATGATGCCCATCGGGATCACCGACATGGTGATCGCGGGCAAGATGATGTGGCGGATGTGTGCCCAGTCCAGTGCCCAGTCGGCCGAGCCGCCAGGGCCGGCACCGGTTGGCGGCAACCACATCAGCTGGCTGGAGAAGATGATCACCATCACCATGCCAAGCCAGTAGTGCGGCACGCTCACGCCAATCACCGACAGCAGCGAGGCCACGCGGTCGATGATCGAATTGCGGAAGTAGCCCGCCACGAAGCCGAACAGACAGCCGAAGAAGAACCCGATCATCGTCGCCACACAGGCGAGGATCAGGGTGTTGCCGACGGCATTGAAGACCTCGGTGGCCACGGGGCGGCCAGAGGCAATCGAGGTGCCCAGGTCGCCGTGCAAGGCACGCCATAACCAGGACGCAAATTGTTCAGGGTAGGACCGGTCGAAACCGTACAGCTGCATGATCTGCTTTTGCAGATCGGCCGATGCATCGGCGGGCAGGATCGACACCAGCGGATCGCCCGGTGCAAGGTGCACGAGCATGAAACAGAGCAAGGCCACGCCGAACATGATCGGGATGGCGTAGCCGACGCGATGGACGAGGGTTCGTATCATGGGTGCACGCCGTAATCGCCCCGGCATACTCGGCCGGGGCGTGATGTCTGGGTACCCGGCCTGCCTGTCCGCATCGGATGGCAGGCTCGGGCAGTGCAGCGCGTGGGCGCTGCGGTCAGCGAGTCATTGAAGACCCGCTTGACCCGACCAACTTGCTTACTCGATCGACATCGGTGCGATGTCGATGAACCAGCTCTTGGGCTGAACCACACCCTTGACCTTGGGCGAGATCGCACGCGGGCCGACGTCGTGCGCAATCCAGACGAAGGGTGCTTCCTCGACGATGCGGGCATGCAGCTTGGCCAGTGCCTCGTCGCGTGCCTTGTCCTCGAAGCTGGTGCGTGCCACGCGGATCAGCTCGTCCACCTCGGCGTTACCGAAGTAGCCCCAGTTGTTCGAGACCGGCGGGAAGGTCTTGGTGCTGGTGAAACGCACCATCGCAAAGAACGGGTCCATGGCGGCGAAGCTGACGTTGGTGGCGTTGGCACCATTGGCCGTCGGGTCTTTTGCGCCACGACGCCAGTTGGTGAACAGCGTGTTCCACTCGACCACGTCGAACTGCACGTCGAAGTAGCAGTCCTTCAGGTTCTGCTGCACGTATTCGTTCATCGGCAGCGGCTGCATCTGGCCCGAGCCCGACGACGAGGTCTGGATCTTCACCTTGACCGGCTTGGCGGCCGAGAAACCGGCTTCGGTCATCATCTTGCGGGCGGCTTCGGGGTCGTACTTGATGTCGAACTTCGGGTTGCCCCACCACGGGTGGCCGGGGCCGACCGTGCCCTTGGGTTCGGCCATCATGCCGCCCAGCAGCTGCTTCATTTCCGTGCGGTTCACGCACAGATTGGCCGCGTGGCGCACACGCTTGTCCAGCCACGGCGAACCTTCGACAAACGACAGTTGCCAGGGCCAGACGTGCGGTTGTTCGTTGGCGTAGATCTTGAAGCCGCGTTGCTTGATGGTGTCGAGCGCATCGGGTGCGGGGGCTTCGATCCAGTCCACCTGACCGGACACCAGTGCGGCGGTACGCGAGTTGGCTTCAGGCAGCGGCAGCAACACCACACGGTCGATCTTCGGCGTGCGCTTCGGGTCCCAGTAACCGGCGTTCTTCACCAGTTCAAGTCGTTCACGCGCCACGAATTTGTCGACCTTGAACGGGCCGGTGCCCGAGGCCTGTGCGGCAAACGCGGTCCAGGCTTTCTGTGCACGTTCTGCTTTTTCGCCACCCGCAGGCACGGCATCCAGCATGGCCTTCCACTTGGTCGGCGACGCCATGAACAAGTTGGTCAGGTTGATCGGCAGGAAGGAATCAGGCTCGGACGTGGTCAGCTCGACCGTGTAGTCGTCGATCTTGCGGGCCGACACCAGCGTGGGCATGCGCGAGGCGGTCACCCCCACCTGGCTGGCATCGAATTGTTCGGCGCTCTTGTCGAGCACCTTGCCCACGTTCCAGACCACCGCATCGGCATTGAAGTCAGAACCGTCATGGAACTTCACGCCCTTGCGCAGCTTGAAGATCCACTTGGTCTGGTCGGTCGGGGTGACTGCCCAGGATTCCGCCAGGCCAGGGATCATCACGCTGGGGCCGTCTGACTTCGACAGATCCCAATGCGTGAGCGCGTCGTAGATCGGGATACCCGTGAAGCGGTTGCCTTCAAAACCTTGGTCCGGCTGCCCCAGGGTGCGGGGAATGTCGGCGGCGGTCATGCCGATGCGCAAGACCTTTTCCTGTGCCATGGCCGGGCTGGCGGCCAAGGTGCCAATGGCTACCGCGATGGCGGCGATGAGGGGTTTCAAACCAGTGCTGCCTGCTTGCATGGGGTCTCCCGGGGACGTGTCGACGAGGGGGTAAATGCGACGTATCAAACTTGGCCGGATTGGTGGCCAGTATGCGAGGTTTGAATACAATCCCCAATGCAACAACCATGCCATCGGTACGGAATTTGCCGTCGTTTAAGGTGTGGCGCGGCTGTCGACAGCCAGCAGGGGGCAGGGAAGGGGGGAGGCCAAAGCGGTCAGCGCCTGACGGCGCACTGAAACAGGACGCAGACGAACCCGTCCATGCGCAAGCTTGGTGCATGCGCAGCGGTCGATCAAAACATGGGTAATGGGCTTTTCTGAAGACGGACCAGCGGGGCTTATCCGTGCACCAATCCGGGCGGTGCTGATTCAGCTAGAAAGGCTGTGGATCAGTCCGACCGTTCCGCCTTCAAACCCTTCCATTGCGGTGTATCGACATCGATGTCGAACAGCGACAGCACCCGGCCAACCGTGTGGTCGACCATCTCTTCGATGCTTTGCGGGCGGTGATAGAAGGCGGGCAGGGGCGGGAATATGATGCCGCCCATCTCGGTGACCGAGGTCATGTTGCGCAGGTGCGCCAGGTTCAACGGGGTTTCGCGCACCATCAACACCAGGCGGCGACGCTCTTTCAGCACCACGTCGGCAGCGCGTGAAATCAGGTTGTCCGCCATGCCGTGCGCAACCGCAGCCAGCGTCTTCATCGAACACGGCACCACCACCATGCCGGCAGACGGGAACGACCCGCTGGCAATGCTGGCACCGACATCACGAATCGGGTGCACGACGTCAGCCAGCGCATCGATTTCCGCGCGGGTCAGGTCGAGTTCATGCTGAAGATTGAGTTGCCCGGCCTGCGAGACGATCAGGTGGGACTCGATGCCGCCAACGGCACGCAGGGCTTGCAGCATGCGTTGGGCATAGATGGCACCGGTGGCACCGGTGACACCGACGATCAACCGGCGGGGCGCGGGTGTCGTCATGTCAGGTACTGAAGACGTACCACACCATGTGCGCACACGGGCCGAAGCAGGGGCCAGCCCGTTGCGCAACGCATGGCGGTGATCAGGCCGTTGCGCCGGATTCGTCCAGCAGCGTTTGCAGTTCGCCAGAAGCGTGCATTTCGCCCACGATGTCGGAGCCGCCGATGAACTCGCCCTTCACGTACAGCTGGGGCACGGTCGGCCAGTTCGAGTAGTCCTTGATGCCTTGGCGGACTTCGTCGTCTTCCAGCACGTTCACGGTCACCAATTGCTTGATGCCACACGACTTCAGCAATTGAATGGCGCGACCGGAAAAGCCGCACTGCGGGAACTGCGCGGTGCCCTTCATGAAAAGGACAACCGGGTTGTCGGTCACGGTCTTGCGGATGAATTCCTGGACGTCGCTCATGCTGCTCTCGCAAAGGTAGGCTTGGATACAGCCATTATAGGGAAGCGCCGGAAATACGCTCGATTCCGGCAAGATCACGCCGGCTGGATGGGTTGCGCAGGCCGGCTTGGCTCAACAGCGCACGCACCGCTTCTGCCTGGTCCCAGCCATGCTCCAGCCAGATCTGGCCACCGGGCTTCAGGCGCTGTTTTGCGCCCGCCGCCAGGATAGCCAGCGCCTGCAAGCCATCGGCCCCGTCCGTCAGTGCGCTGCTGGGCTCGAAGCGCAGATCGCCTTCCGACAGATGGTGGTCGCCTTGGGCGATGTAGGGCGGGTTGGACAGGATCAGATCGAAACGGGCGTCGGCCGGCACGGCTTGGTACCAGTCGCCTTGTACAAATTCGACGCGCGCCTGCAAGCTATGTGCGTTGTCGCGCGCGATTTTCAAGGCCGCGTCGCTGTAGTCGGTGGCGGTGACATGGGCGTCTGGTCGAGCCAGGGCAATCGAAATCGCGATGGCTCCGCTGCCGGTGCCCAGGTCGATGACAGTGGGGTTGGCCTGATCTGCGATGCAGGCCAGGCCGGTTTCCACCAGCACTTCGGTATCGGGGCGGGGAATCAGCACGCCAGGCCCGACCGCAAAGCGGTGGCCCATGAATTCGCGTTCGCCTAATAGATAAGCCATCGGCTCGCCGTTGCGACGGCGTGCGGCCAAGGCTGCGAAGTCGGCGGCGGCCTGCTCGGACACGGCTTTATCGTCATGCGCCACCAGCCAGGTGCGTGACACGCCCAGCAGGTGTTGCCACAGCATGGACACTTCCAGCCTGGGCAAGCCACAATCCTTGGACAGCGCGCGGGGAGAGCGTTCGTGCATGCGCTCAGTCGTCGCTCAGCGCTGCCAGCAACTCTGCCTGGTGCTCGGCACCCAGCGCCGTCAGCAGTTCCGTCATGTCGCCGTCCATCACCTGCTGCAGCTTGTACAGCGTCAGGTTGATGCGATGATCCGTCACGCGGCCCTGCGGGAAGTTGTAGGTGCGGATGCGTTCCGAGCGGTCACCCGAACCCACCAGGCTCTTGCGCTGAGCCGCTTCCTTGGCCTGACGCTCGCGCACCTCACGGTCCTTGATGCGCGCGGCCAGGACCTTCAAGGCCTTGTCGCGATTGCGGTGCTGCGAACGGTCGTCCTGGCACTCGACCACAATGCCGGTCGGCAAATGGGTCATGCGCACGGCCGAATCCGTCTTGTTCACGTGCTGCCCGCCCGCGCCGCTGGCGCGGAAAGTGTCGACGCGCAGATCGGCCGGGTTGATGTTCACCTCGGCCAGTTCGTCGGCTTCTGGCATCACGGCCACCGTGCAGGCCGACGTATGGATGCGGCCTTGCGCCTCCGTTTCCGGCACACGCTGTACCCGGTGACCACCCGATTCGAACTTCAGCGTGCCATACGCACCGTCGCCCGCCACGCGCAGAATCACTTCTTTATAGCCACCCAGCTCCGACTCACTGGCCGACATGATTTCCACCTGCCAGCGCTGGCGCTCGGCATAACGGGTGTACATGCGCAGCAAGTCGCCTGCGAACAGCGCGCTTTCATCGCCGCCGGTACCGGCACGGACTTCGATGAACAGGCTGCGACCGTCGTCGGGGTCTTTGGGCAGCAACAGCAGTTGCAGGTCGAGCGCGAGTTGTTCAAGCCGGGCACGGCCCGCCTTCAACTCATCTTCGGCCATGTCCTTCATGTCCGGATCGCCCAGCATCTCGATCGCGGTATCGATGTCGGCTTCGGTATCCATATAGGACTTGAAACCCATCACCACCGGTTCGAGTTCGCTGCGTTCACGCGAGAGTTTGCGAAACCCGTCCATATTGGAGGCGGTTTCAGGGGACGCGAGCAAAGCGTCAACTTCGGTCAGGCGTCGAGTGAGCTGCTCGAGCCGGCCGCGCATTGAAGCTTTCATGGGGGGCTAGGAGCGAGTGGTGCGCGAGCGCTGCGGATACAAGCGCGGCAGCCAGCCCAGCAATTGCTGCCGGTCTGTGCCTTGGCTTTGATTGAGGGCAGCGAGGGGGCCATGCAAATATTTCTGCGTCAGCCCGTGGGCAAGTTGTTCAAGTACCTGGTCGGGCGATTCGCCGCGCGCCAAAGCTTTGCGTGCGCGGTCGAGTTCAGCTTCACGCAGGCTGTTGGCAGCTTCGTGCAGGTCACGAATGACCGGCACCACCAGACGCGAATCCATCCAGTGCATGAAATTCTGCACCCGCGTCTCAATAATGGCTTCCGCCTGCACCACCGCAGCCTGGCGCGATTCCGTGGCGTTCTGCACCAGCCGACCCAGATCGTCGACAGAATACAGGTACACGTCGTCGAGCCGCGCGACTTCAGGTTCGATATCGCGGGGCACGGCCAAGTCCACCATCACGATCGGACGACGGCGGCGCGCGCGCGTGGCGCGTTCCACCATCCCCAGGCCGAGGATGGGAAGGGAGCTTGCCGTACAGGATACGACCACATCGAATTCAGCCAGCCGATCAGGCAGATCAGCCAGGCGCATGGTGCCCGCTGAAAAGCGCGTAGCCAAAGATTCCGCACGGTCCAGCGTGCGATTGGCCACCACCATGCCGGCAGGGCGCTGCGCCGCAAAGTGCGTGGCGCACAGTTCCATCATCTCGCCCGCGCCGACGCACAACACCTTCACCTGCGTCAGATCGCCGAAGACACGTTCAGCCAAACGGACGGCCGCAGCCGCCATCGACACCGAATCTTCGCCAATCGCGGTTTGTGAACGGACTTCCTTGGCGACCGAAAAAGTCTTCTGGAACAACTGATGCAGCAACGTGCCCATCGAGCCCGCTTCTTCAGCGGCACGCACGGCAGTCTTCATCTGGCCCAGGATCTGGGTTTCACCCAGCACCATGGAATCCAGACCGCTGGCCACCCGGAACGCGTGACGAACCGCGTCGTTCTGAGTGTGCTTATAGATATGGGGGCGCAGCTGGCTATCGTCGAGCTGGCGGAAATCGGCCAGCCAGGCCGGCACGCGCTCGATCACGTTGCGCTCGGCCGCACAGTAGATCTCGGTCCGATTACAGGTAGACAGAATGGCCGCTTCCCGCACCGCACCGCCAAACGTCGCCCGCAATCCCTCAAGCGCAGGGCGCAGCAGTTCCATCGGCAAGGACACGCGTTCACGCACGGAAACCGGAGCGGAGACGTGGTTCAGGCCGAAAGTAAGGACGTCGACGGACATGGATGGATGCGGTGACTGGTCTGCGAAGCAGCCTTGATTATAGGTCTGCGAGGCTTTTGGGGGGTTGTCCTCAGGAGACGAGGAGAAGGAAGGTGCTTTGATCTAGCGCAAAGATGGGGGCTTGGTGGCGGTAAAGGAAGTCGGTGCTATGTGGCTGGCTTGGTTCTACCCTGGCGCAAAATTTTTTAGGCCGAGTTGTGCTCGAGGGCGAAATCCATGTATTATCTCTGTCTCGGCACTGCAGCGACGGAAACAACGCAGCAAGTGTAAAGAGATGGCCTGGTAGCTCAGTTGGTAGAGCAGCGGATTGAAAATCCGCGTGTCGGTGGTTCGATTCCGCCCCAGGCCACCAAGAATTCTGAATAAGATCAAAGGGTTACAGGCTTTTAGCTTGTAGCCCTTTTTCTTTATCTTGGTTCATGTAGCCACATTTGTATGGCTCAATCGGTACGCCTTCTTCGCTTGCCAAGACGCCCGCTAGCTTTCTCCCCTGCGGGCATTTCCAGTCATGGCCAGCTCTCTCTCGCAGCTCTTCCCGCAGCGCCTCTACAAAGCGCTGAGAGGATGGGTCACCTGACGATTCAGGATAGGGCTGATCGTCGCGTAAGTCGGATGCAGTGCATTGGCTCCACCATCGCTTCGGGAGCCAGTGTTAGTCGGTCAATTGATCTAGCTGCGAGGCAGCGCTATCAGCAATTGAACGGGCGAGCCATCTTGCTTGGTATCTTTGGCTGGCCTGAAGGCCAGTAAGTTAGCCAAGCAAAAAAGTCCATTTCAGAGCAAATCTGGCGCCGCCTGCGAGAACAGCCCGCTGAGAGTGGAACTAGAGGGGATGCATTAAGCTAGCGAAACGCGGGCGTTCTACTCACAGGAGGCACAGATGCCAGCCAGCAAGACGGAGGTTGTCAGCGTACGGGTTGAGCCTCCAATCAAGGCAGCCCTGCAGGCGGCTGCCAATAGGGAAATGCGCAGCCTTGCCAATATGGTGGAGGTCATGGTTGTGGCCTATTGCCGGACCAACGGCGTGCCGATGATGGGGGTCTCCGACGAGACCTTGCCTCCGGCTCGCACGACGAAGCGGTAGCTGTGACAGCGCCTCGGCAAGAGCTCCTGTCACAGCTCGGTTTCCGTTTCGGCCTCAACGGCCCGCACGCCGCGCGGACCATGATGCTTGATGACATGAGAACGCTGCTCGCCCACACGCAGGCCGCCGACGCCGGTCGAGCGGATTATGCGACTGCCATCGTTGCTGACAATGTCCTCGGGAAGTCGACGAAAAAGGCCCGAGAGCTTGCGCTCAGGTACCTAGGTGCCCTTTACGGCCTGGACTCGTCGAATGCCGTCTTTCGCGCTTTGAGACGCCTTTGGCCCCTAGATGAATCTGCCCAACCAGTCCTGGCGTTGGCGATCGCTTTGGCGCGTGACCCGCTGCTCCGCAGTACCCAGGGATTTGTCGTTGCCCAACCTCAGGGAGGATTGGTCACGCGCGGAGAGGTTGAGGCGCTGCTCAGCTCCATCTATCCGGACCGCTTCACCGCCGCATCCATCAAATCCTTCGCGCAGAATGTGTTAGGTACCTGGACGGCGGCCGGTGTTCTGGTCGGTCACAGGCGTAAGACCAGGAGCACCCCCACCGCCAGCCCCGCGACGATCGCGTTTCTCATGTTCCTCGGGTATCTCGAAGGGCGTACTGGGCAGCGTCTTTTTTCGTCTGAATGGGTGAGGCTGCTCGGTGTTTCTATTGATGAACTAGAGGCGCTTGCAAGTTCGGCGTCTCATCGAGGCCTTCTCCTCTTCATGAATGCGGGTGGGGTCAAAGAGGTTCGGTTCCCGGGTTACCTGACGCCCGAAGAAGAGCGAATTAGACAGGAGGCTTCGCATGTCATCTAAGGTCACTAGGCTAGTAACGGCCTATCGTGAGCATCTCAGCGTGCCTTGGCAATTGGGCCTAGCATCCACTCAGCGCATCATCTTCGCCGTCTATGACAAGACGGACGAGCTTCGCCTTCGCGCCAACATCGATGAGTTCGCACTTGCGACCCAGCAGGCGGGCAAGCGGTGGCTTTTGATCGACCTGACCGATGCCTTTCCCCGATGGATGGCCGCACTTGAGTACCGCGAGGCGTACTTCGAAAGCCCTGAAGACCTTGCCGGCTACCAGGCGGGCGAGCTTATCGAGTTCGTAACCTCGCTTGCGGCCGAACTGAAGCAGCAACTCACTGCCCAAAGCGGGCCTGACACCGTCGTGGCCCTCATGGGGGTTGGTGCCTTGTTCGGCTTGGCACGCGTCTCCTCGGTGGTCGAGAGCATCAAGGACTCGGTCCGAGGTCGCTTGCTGGTCTTCTTTCCGGGTGAACATCACCCGGAGAACCATAGCTATCGGCTTCTTGATGCCCGCGATGGATGGAATTATCTCGCCGTCCCGCTCCTAGCCGACAGTTGATATCGCACATCCTCTGCATCACCACATAACCAAAAAAGACGGCGCTAATGCTCAATAAAGACATCTACAACAAGCCCCCGCAGGAGAACCGCCTCGTCAACAACGGCGTGGCAGAGGTGTCAGAGGACCACTCAGTGGCGGCGCAGGCTATCCTTCGGTACGAACTGGAGTCGTTTGTCTGCGACGGCCAGTACGAAAAAGGCTTGGAGACCATCCTCGATAAGTTCTTGCTAAACCTGGACTCTGGCAGTGAGCAGCCTGGGGTCTGGATTTCGGGCTTCTACGGTAGCGGCAAGTCGCACCTGGCCAAGATGCTGCGCACGCTGTGGACCGATTACCAGTTCGCTGACGGGGCTACCGCACGCAGCCTGGCCAAGCTGCCCACTGGCGTGTTCGAGCATCTGAAGGAGCTCAGCACGCAAGGCAAGCGGTACGGCGCATTGCATGCAGCCGCAGGCAAGCTTGGTGCTGGCGCCGGCGACAAAGTGCGCTTGGCCTTGCTGGGCATCATCTTCAAGTCCAAGGGCCTGCCGGAGCAATACAACCAAGCCCAGTTCGTGCTGTGGTTGACGCGAGAAGGCCTGCTCGCCCAGGTCGAGTCTGAGCTTCAAGCCGCAAGCCGCTCGCTGGCGCAAGAGTTGCCGCACATGTACGTGTCCAGCCATCTGGCAAAGGTATTACTCAAGGCCCGCCCCGACCTGGCGCACACCGAGGCGGATGCTCGCAAGCTCCTCAAGGAACAGTTCCCGCAGGTCACCGACGTCACCAGCGACCAGATGACTGCCGCCATTGCCGATGCGTTGACGGTCGACGGTCACTTCCCACTCACCCTGGTGGTGCTGGACGAAGTCCAACAGTTCATCGGCGCGGACGCCGAGAAGGCGTTCCAAGTGCAAGAGGTCACCGAGACCCTGTCCAAGCATTTCAACGGCAAGCTGCTCTTCGTGGGTACGGGCCAGTCAGCCCTCTCTGGCATGCCGAACCTGCAGCGGCTGATGGGACGCTTCCCAGTGCAGGTGATGCTGGGCGACTGGGATGTTGAGAACGTCACCCGTCAAATCATCTTGGCCAAGAAGCCGACGGTCATGCCCGAGGTCGAGCATGTCTGGCGTGCCAACTTGGGTGAAATTTCTCGGCATCTGCGCGGTACCAAGCTCGAGCATGTCACAGAGGACGAGGACGTGATGACGTCGGACTACCCGCTGCTACCGGTACGTCGCCGCTTCTGGGAACGCGTTCTTCGCACCATAGACACTACCGGAACCGTGTCGCAGCTGCGCAGCCAGCTGCGCGTGGTGCATGAGGCCGTTTTGGCCACGGCCGATGCACCGCTGGGTCACGTCGTTTCGGGCGACTTTCTCTACGACCAGATTGCTGCGAATCTGGTCTCCACCGCCCAGTTGCCGAAGGAAGTTTTCGAGAACGTCCAGCGTTTCACTGCCGGCGATGCGAAAAGCCAGCTCAAGGCCAAGCTGCTCAAGCTCGTCTACCTCATCAACAAGCTGCCGAGCGACGCTGCACTGGATATCGGCCTGAAGGCCACCGAAGACGCGCTGGCCGACCTGCTGGTGACTGACCTCTCGGCGGGTTCGGCCGATCTGCGCAAGAAGTTGCCGGCCTTGCTGGATGAACTGCAGAACAAGGACCGACTTGTTATGGCCCTGGTCGGCGGCAGTGGCACCGAATACCGCCTGCAGACCCGTGAATCCAGCGCCTGGTACGACGAGTTCCGCGCCCAGGAGGCCGAGCTCAAGGCCGCGCCGCAGCGCGTGGAACAAAAGCGAGCAGACCTGTTGAAGGCCCGCTTCACCGACGTGCTCAAGAAGGTGCGAGTGGTTCAAGGCAAGGACAACGTCGAGCGGCGTTTGGCCCCCACCTACGACGATACCCTGGCCAAGGACCACGCCCAGGCGCTCTACCTCTGGATTCAGGACGGCTGGCAGACCGAAGAAAAGTCCGTCATCGCCGAAGCTAAAGGCAAGTCAGCCGACAACCCCACACTATTCGCCTTCCTGCCGGCGCAGCACAAGACCGAGCTCACGAATGCCATCGTGGCGCTGGAGGCGGCCCGCACCACGCTGCAAAAGAAGGGCAGCCCTTCTACCGAGGAAGGTCGCGACGCCCAGCGCTCCATGGAGAGCCGCCAGCGCACCGCAGAGAAGGAGCTGAGCGAACTGCTGGAGCAGCTCTTCGGCACCGTGCGCGTGTTCCAGGCCGGTGGGCAAGAGGCCCAAGACGGCAACGACCTGGCCGACCGCATCAACCGAGCCGCCAAGTCGTCAGCTATCCGCTTGTATAGCCAGTTTGACGCTGCCGACCACGACCAATGGAGCAAAGTGCTCGACGAGGCCCGCAAGGGCAACCTCGAGGCACTCAAGGCCGTGGGCCACAGTCAAGAGGCGGACAAACATCCTGTCTGCCAGAAACTATTGGCCTACATCGGCCCCGGCAAGAAGGGCGCTGAAATCCGTGAGCAGTTTGACGCACCGCCATTCGGCTGGCCGCGCGACGCCATCGACGGCGCGCTCTATGCTCTGCTGGCTGCGGGTCACCTCAAGGCCAGCGATGCCACTTCCAAGTCCGTGGATGCCAAGAGCCTCGACCGAGCCAAGCTCACCCAGGCCCATTTCCAGCGCGAGAGCGTCAACATCGCGCCCATGCAGTTCATCAAGATTCGCTCGCTGTTCAGCAGTGTGGGTGTGCCCTGCCAGCCTAAGGAAGAGCTGGCCAAAGTGCCCCTGCTTCTGACCAAGCTGCGCGACCAAGCCGCCAAGGCCGGCGGCCCAGCCCCTGCGCCCGAGCCACCCAAGCTCGCGCTCATCGAAGCCATCGAGGGTCAGTCCGGCAATGCGCAACTGCTGGAGCTGTTCACGCATTTCGACGACATCGCCGCGTTGTCCAAGAGCTGGACCCAGACGGCCGACGCCATCGCCAAGCGCCTTCCCGTCTGGCGACATCTGGAACAGCTGCTTCGCCACGCGAAGGCCCTGGGGCCGTACGCTGCCTTGAAGGCCGAGCGTGATGCCATCGAAGCACAGCGCAGCCTGCTGGCCGAACCGGACCCAGTAAGGCCATTGCTCGATAAGGCCGTGGACCTGTTGCGCCAGGCGCTAAAGGCCAAGCTCGATGTGTTCGCGCAGACCCATGCGCAGCAACAGGCCCTGCTCAACGCGGACCCAGACTGGGCCAAGCTCAAAGATGCCCAACGTGTCGCCTTGACCGAGGTACACCATCTGGCCGCGCCTCCGGTCGTGGCCTTGGGCACGGCCGAGTTGCTGCAAGACGCACTGGACGGCTGCGACCTGGACCACTGGGTCTCCAGGGCGCAGGCGCTTCCCAGCCGTTTTGAGGCGGCTCGCCATGCGGCGGTGCACTTGCTCAAGCCCAACGTGGTTCAAGTGAGCATTCCACGGCGAACGCTCAACGACGCGGCTGAGCTCAAAGTCTGGTTGAAGGAAGTCGAGTTCTTGGTTGAACAGGCTTTGCAGAAAGGTCCGGTTTCCCTATGAGCGCTACCACTGCCGCAGCAACACTGCCAAAGCCTCTGCGCACCCAGCTTGAAAACACCGTCAAGTCAGCCCGTGACGTCGCTGAGAGGGGTGCCCGTGCTGCGCTCAGCCAACTGGCCGTGGGCGAAGCCAAAGCCCCCGACTACCTGACCGACGAGCTCAAAGCCTTGCGCCGCCGCCTGCGCGCCCATGGCCGCGCCCTGGGCGATGCCAAGGCAGCAGACGACACGCAAGGCCTGCAGCACTTGATCTGGGAAGTGGCTTACGAGCACTGGCACCGTATGCTGTTCGCCCGCTTCCTGGCAGAGAATGGCCTGCTGCTTTGGGAGCCGGGCGCGGCGGTTTCGCTGGACGACTGCGAAGCCTTGGTGCAGGAAGCCGACCCGGCGATGAACCTGGGTGCCAAGACCAAGTGGGAGCTGGCCGGCAAGTTGGCTGCCCGCATGCTGCCGCAAGTTTTCAAGCCGCAGAGCCCGGTGTTCGAGCTGGCTTTCGCGCCCGAGCACCAGCGCGAACTGGAACGCCTGCTGGCCGCGCTGCCGCCCGAGGTGTTCAAGGCCAGCGACAGCCTGGGCTGGGTCTACCAGTTCTGGCAGGCAAAACGCAAAGACGAGATCAACGCCTCGGAGGTGAAGATTGGCGCCGACGAGCTGCCCGCTGTCACCCAGCTCTTCACAGAGCCCTATATGGTGGACTTTTTGCTCCACAACTCGCTGGGTGCCTGGTGGGTGACACGTTATCCCGGACAGGCCTGCCCGGTGCCGCTGACCTACCTACGCACGGTGGAAGACGGCACGCCCGCCGCCGGTAAATTCGAAGGCTGGCCCGACCGGCTGCAAGACTTTACCTTGCTCGACCCCTGCTGCGGCTCGGGCCACTTTCTGGTGGCAGCGTTCCTGCTGCTGGTGCCCATGCGCATGGCCTCCGAGAAACTGAACGCGATGGAAGCAGTGGATGCCGTGCTGGCCGACAACCTGCACGGCCTGGAGCTGGATGCCCGCTGCGTTGAAATAGCAGTCTTCGCGCTGGCACTGGCGGCCTGGCGCTTTCCGGACGAGAACGGCGACCCGCTGGGCGTGCGCGCTGACATGCCCCCGCCGCAAGTAGCCTGCTGTGGCCTGAAGGTGGCAGCAAAGCCCGAGGATTGGATGGCCTTGGTGCCCGACGACGCACCCAACGCCGCCTATGTGCGGCAGGAACTGCGATTGTTGCACTCCAGCTTCGCCCAGGCGCCGCTATTGGGCAGCCTGCTGGACCCGGCGCGCAGCCTGAAGAACGACCTCGCCACGTCGAGCTTCGAGACCTTGCGTGCATTGCTGGAGCGTGCGCTGGCGACGGAGCGCCCGCCCACGCTGTGGGGCCAGGCCAACGAGTTGCAGGACGACAACTGGGATCTGGCGCTCACCGCCAAGGGTTTGCTGGAAGCGGCCCGGCTACTGGATGGTCGCTACCACTTGGTAGCGACCAACGTACCATACCTTGCGCGAGGCAAGCAGCACGACACGCTTAGAGATTACTGCGAGACCCATTATCCAGAAGCCAAGAACGACCTGGCCAACGTCTTCTTGGAGCGCTGCCTGGAGCTATGCCGCGACCAGCGGGCTGGCGCGGTGCAGGTCGTAATTCCTCAGAACTGGCTGTTTCTCGCTGGTTACCAGAAGCAACGCGAATCATTGCTCAAACGCGTTCAGTGGAATCTCCTAGCCCGATTGGGACCTGGGGCGTTCGAGACCATCAGCGGCGAGGTGGTTCAGGCAGTCTTGCTCACCCAAACCAAAGCCCTGGCGCCGGAGGACTTTCAACTGCGAGGTGTGGACGTTAGCGAGCCGAAGGGGGCAATAGGAAAGGCACAGCTACTGCGCAAAGGTAACGTAGTGGCGCTGCGCCAGAGGGGGCAGTTGAGCAATCCCGATGCGCGTATCACTTTGGACGAGCGCGCGACTGGAAAACTTCTTTCAGCAATCGCCACGGCATACCTTGGGTTGGGAACCGGTGACTTTGAGCGGTTCGGTAGGACGTTTTGGGAGACTGGGGCACCGGCTGGAACGGAATGGAGCTACCTGCAATGTTCACCGTTAGCCGCAGGGGCGTTTGAAGGCCTATCGAATTTGGTCGCGTGGGATTTTTCAGCCATGCGGGTGAGCGGCATGGACGCACTGCACCGCGAACGGATTCACAACCAGGACCAAAGTGGTCAACAAGCCTGGGGCCGGCGAGGAGTGTCCATCGCACTAATGCGTGACCTCAAAGCTTCGCTCTACCAGGGGCAACGCTTCGATAAATCTCAAGCTGTCATTGTTCCCCACAAAGATGAGTACCTAAGCGCTATCTGGGCCTTTTGTCAGAGTCCAGTCTTTAACGAAGAGGTTAGGAAGATAGAGCAGAAGGTAATCGTCACCAATGCCACGCTGGTCAAAGTCCCGTTCGACTTAAGCCACTGGCAACAGGTGGCCGCTGAACGTTACTCCGATGGCCTGCCCAAGCCTTATTCCGACGACCCGACCCAATGGCTGTTCCACGGCCACCCGCGGCCCGCCACAGTCCCGCTGCAGGCGGCCGTCGCCCGCCTGACCGGCTACCGTTGGCCGGCCGAGACCGACACAGCGATGGAACTGGCCGACGAGGCCCGCACCTGGATTGCCCGCTGCAAGAAGCTGGCCGAGCACACTGACGACGACGGCATCGTCTGCCTGCCCTCGGTGCGCGGCGAGACGCCGGCGCACGACCGCTTGCTCAAGCTGTTGATTGCCGCCTGGGAGACCGCGCAGCCCGGCAGCTGGAAGCCCGCCGTGCTCGACAAGCTGCTGGCCGATGCCGACTGCGCCGGCAAGGGCCTGGACGTCTGGCTGCGGGAGAAGTTCTTCGAGCAGCACGCCAAGCGCTTCAACCACCGTCCCTTCATCTGGCATGTGTGGGACGGGCTGAAGGACGGCTTTGCCGCGCTGGTGAACTACCACCAGTTCGACCACAAGAAATTGGAACGTCTCATCCACACCTACCTGGGTGATTGGATTCGCCAGCAGGAGGCTGGCGTGCGTGATGGAATCGACGGCGCACAGCAGCGCCTAGCGGCTGCCCAAGACCTGAAGCGCCGCCTGGAGCTCATCCTCGAAGGCGAGTCTGACGGCAAGACCGGCCACGACATCTTTGTGCGCTGGAAGCCGTTGGTCGAGCAACCCATCGGCTGGAACCCAGACCTCAACGACGGCGTGCGTCTGAACATCCGCCCCTTTATGACGGCCGAGGTCCTACGCCACAACAAGAAGCCCAAGCTCAACATCACTTGGGACAAGGACCGTGGCAAGGACGTGGAGAGCGCGCCTTGGTTCAAGGTGTTTGGCGGGGAGCGCATCAATGACCATCATCTGACGCGGGCGGAGAAGACTGCTGCAAGAGAGGCACGCCGTGGCTGACTACGAAGGGATGCGCTGGTTCAAGTGCGACTTTCAGGTGCAAACACCTGATGATGCCGCGCACTGGGCCGACCAAGACACTCGGTTGCCTGAACCCCGTCGGCCAATGGTTGCCCCGGAGCCGGATGCTAATGGACAGGTGGGCCCTGCGAAGCCCGACGAACGTCGTTTGCAGGAGGTGGCCCGAGCCTACTTGCGGCGGTGCCATGAGGTCGGCTTGGAATTGATAGGCGTCACGGACCACAACTTTTCGCAGAAGACTGATCCTAGGGACTGGTTTTTGACGCACCTTGTCGAGCAGAACAAGTCTGTCGCCAGGGACCTGGGCAAGCCGCCGCTACACATTCTTCCGGGGTTTGAGGTGGACATCGGCTACCACGTGCTTTGCTTATTCGAACCGGCCAAGAAGGCCAGCCATGTATGGCGGGTGAACAGGCTGCTGTGCAAGCTGGGGCTGGATGAGCACGAGCGTGTACGCCAGGGGCGTCTCATGCCGCTGCGGCGGAACAACGTGACTGTGAGCCTGAAGGAGCTGATTGAGCTGGTGCAGGAGGAGCACAAGGGCATCGTTATTTCGGCGCACTCGGACCAGAACGATGGTCTTCTGAACGACCCTCGGCACATCGAGGACTACAAGAACAAGAAGCTGATGGCCCTGGAGGTCACCGCCAACCCACCAGCCCAGCGAGTGCTTGACATCGTCGAAGGCCGCGATCGGGCTTGGACGCGGCAAGATTGCCACCCCGCGTATGTAATGTCTTCGGACGCCAAATCCCTCCGCCAGGATGCTCAAGGCCAACCTGCGGCCAACTCGCTGGGCTACAGGTACACCTGGCTCAAGATGTCCGGGCCCTCCGTGGAGGCACTGCGTCAAGCGTTCCTGGACCCTTTGTCTCGCATTCAACTTATGGGTGCTCGCCCCAGCGACGCGCTGGTGCATCCACGCATCACCAAAGTCGCTGTGAAGGGCGCAAAGTTCCTGGAGGACCAGGAGGTCTGTTTCTCCGAGGGCTTCAACTGCGTCATCGGTGGTCGAGGCAGTGGCAAGTCTTCCCTGCTGGAGTACGTGCGGTTTGCTGTCGGTCCAGATGAGCTTGCAGTCAAGGACGACGATGACCCAGCGCTACAGCGCAAAAGGAAGCAGCTGAGGGAGTCGCTCACGCCCGGCTCGGAGGTAAGGGTCAGTTTCGAAGTGGGTAATGGAGTCTCAGACACCTTGGTCTATGCCCCTGGGAAGCTGGCTGGCCAGCAGCGTTGGCTTGATGGGCGCGAAGTGGCAGACCTGAACACCGTGCTCAGGCAGCTTCAGCTTCAGTTTTTCAGCCAAGGTGAACTCAGCCGGATGACCAGCGGTGCTCAAGGGCAGGCACAAGTTCTCTCGCTGATTGATACCGCAAGCGGCGCCGCGTTGCTGGAACTGAATGCGTCAGAGAGCGACCTCAAGGCGCGCTTGCAGTCGCTGTTCCAAAGCACACGGGACGCTGCAAGACTTCAGACCGAACTCGTGGAGGCGAAGCAGGAAGCCGTCGAACTGGAGCGGCAATTGAAGGCACGTGAGGCCGTCCAGGATGACTCTCAACTGAACCAGTTGGCACTAGAGGCTCGCCGCCAGCTTGACCGCATGAAAGCGGCGGACGCGCCGATGACCGAAGCGGTTGACGGGGTGCTGAAGGACCTAGTGGGGCCGCTGGAGGCGTTACCTGCCAATGCGGTGCAATGGCCTAACGCCCAGTGGTTTGCAGACACGGCCGCACAGGTCCAAAAAGCAAGGGCTGACCTCGCGGTCGCCATTAGCAAAGCCATGGCGAACTATCAGCAGGTGATGGCCGCCTGCCTTGGAGACGAAGCCTCCCGAGGTACCGTGGAAGCCATCGGTGCCGTGCAAGAGCGATTCAGGGTGGCTTGTGTTGAACGTGGCATCCGCGAAGACGACATCGCGCGGATGCAGGACCTTGAAGAGCAGCGTCAAGCCAAGCTGAAACTTATTGAGGAGCGTCAGAAAAGACTGGCGGAGGTTCAAAGCGAAGCTGACAAGTTTCCGCAGGTGCTGGGGGAACTCCATGGCGTCTGGAAGGCGCAGTTCGATGCCCGGACCGCGACGGCAGCGGCGATACAGGCAGCTGTGGCGTCGCAGACGTTGCGGCTTACCACCTCGTACATGTCCGACGAGTCATCGTTTGCCGGAGCTTGGGACCGGCTTGCGCCCGCTGACAAGCGTGGGAAGTTGGCACGGCGCTGGGACGACGTCGGAGCTGAACTCTTTCGAACCTGGAAGAATCGCGCTGACGCTTCCGTCTGGGAAACGCTGGAGGTAGCGAGAGCCGACCAGACTTTGCTGGACATCGTGCTTTTCGATGGCCTTCATCAACCGCTGTTCGTGCATCTCGACAGCGACAACGTTCGGGCCCTGTGGGAAGACGTGCGCATCGCCCGAGTGAGCGATGGCATCGACGTCGAACTCTTACGCGAGGACGGAACGGTTGCCGGCTCCATGAGCGGTGCGCTGTCAGAAGGCCAACGAAACACTGTGCTGTTGAATCTGATGCTGGCCCGAGGAGAAGGCCCCATCGTGATTGACCAGCCGGAGGACGAGTTGGACTCGGGCTTCATCTATCGAACGCTGGTGCGTGACCTGCGCGCTGCTAAGAACAAGCGGCAGCTGATAGTTGCCACCCACAACGCGAACCTGCCCGTCAACGCGGACGCCGAGCAGATTTATGCGTTGGAGGCTCGCGACGGGAGAGGCAAGCTGCGCGCGCAGGGTGGGCTTGACCGAAAGGGTGTGGCCGAAGCCGTGCTGGACATCATGGAAGGTTCGGAGCAGGCGTTCAAGCAGCGCAGTGAGAAGTACCACTTCTAGCGCACCGCAAAACAAGATGAGAAAGATATGAGCAAGAAAATCAGCGGCGCAGAGTTCCCGCTTGCCAAAATCTTCAGTTCGGACTTTGACTACGTCATTCCGAGCTATCAGCGCCCCTACGCCTGGACACCCATACAGGCGGGCGAGCTGTTTTCTGACCTCTACGACTTCTACTTGAAGGAGGACAAGGAGGACACCTATTTTCTGGGCAGCGTCGTGCTCATAAAGGACGAGGGCAAGCCGCAATCCGAGGTCATTGACGGCCAGCAGCGGTTGACTACGCTAACGGTTCTGCTGGCAGCTTTGACGAATCGTGCCACGGGTCAGATTCGCGATGCGTTTCACCGCTATCTGTGTGAGCCCGGCAACGTGCTGGAAGGCCTCGCGCAGAAGCCTCGCCTGACGCTGCGCGAGCGGGACCGGGCATTCTTCAAACGCTACGTGCAGGACGTTGCACTGGACGAGCTGCTGGGTCTGGACCCGGCGCAACTGGACAACGAGTCTCAACGGAATATCCAGGCCAATGCAAGGCTGTTCCTTCAGCGACTTGAGGCGGCCTTCGGCACCGACACCCAGGCGGCCACGCAGTTCGGCGGCTTCCTGGTGCAGCGCTGCTTTTTGGTGGCTGTGTCGACGCCCAGTCAGCAGTCCGCCTTCCGTGTGTTCTCGGTTCTCAATAGCCGTGGGCTGGACTTGCTGCCGACTGACATCATCAAGTCTGACGTCATCGGCAAAGTGAAGCCGGCCCTACGCGACGATTACAACGACGCCTGGGAGGAGTTGGAGGTCGAGACCGGCCGCGATGGGTTCGCCGAAGTGTTCGGCCATATCCGCATGATTTACGCGAAGGACAAAGCGCGTCGAGCCCTGCTCGAAGAGTTCCGCGAACGCGTGATCGAAAAGGTGCCATCCGCCGAAGAATTGGTGACTAAGGTCATCGAGCCGTTCACACAGGCCTATTTGGTAGCCAAGCATGCACAGTTTGTCTCGACAGCCAATGCATCCGAGGTAAACGCACTGCTTGGTTGGCTGAACCGTATCGACAACTCGGACTGGCTGCCCAGCGCCATGCGGTTCCTGGCCGAACACGACTCGGACGCAGTGTACGTTTGCTGGTTCATCAAACGGCTTGAACGGCTCGCAGCGTTCATGCATGTGTGCGGGCACGATGTGAACGGTCGCATCGAGCGCTATGCCAGGGTGTTGCACGCACTTGAGAAGCCCCACTCCATGGCCCAGCCGGTAACGGCGGTCGAGCTGAGTGACGTGGAGAAGCAGACGTTTTTGCAACACTTCCAGGGTGAGGTCTACCTCATGGCAGCCCGGCGCAGGAGCTATCTCATTCTGCGTTTGGACTCATTTCTTTCAGACGGCGCAGCTACGTACAACCCTGCGGTGCTTACCATCGAACATGTCTTGCCTCAGACGGTGGCTGCGGGGGCGGGGTGGGCAACGCAGTGGCCAAACATCGCCGACCAAGTACATTGGCGGCATCGCTTGGCCAACCTAGTGCCTCTGACCCGGCGACGCAATTCGCAAGCGCAAAACCATGATTTCGAGCGCAAGAAGACGGCCTACTTTGGCGGAAAACAGAGCGTCTCGTCGTACGTACTCACCACTCAGGTGCTCAATACGCCGAGTTGGACGCCAGCAGTCGTTGAGCAACGCCAACGGGACCTGTTGGAAGTACTTTCCAATTCTTGGGATTTGAAATGAGCCGGGCGCCTCAGCGGTCGCCATCGACTGACTCAGTCGGCACCGCGCTTGCGACCATAGTGCGGTCCGCAGCAAAGGGCAACTCTCACGCCGCAGTACCTGCCGCCGCCATTCTGTGGCCGGATAAGGACGGCCACTGGCTTGCCGCAATGCCAGCGCTGAGCAAGCTGATGCCTAACCTGTGCATGCTCGGGGCATACGCGCCTGAACAGCGCAGCGGCCCGGCCATCTGGCTCAAATGTGCCATCGCCGGGCTGTTGCCCGAGGTCAAACTCGATGGCGTGCCGGTGGTCTACCTGCCGGGCGTCAGTCGCGCCGAGTTACGCGCCGTCGAAAGCTGCCCGCACTACCTGCAGCCGCTGGCTGAGTTGCAGTACCGCGGCGTGTTCTGGAGCCAGTCCAATGCCAAAGACTGGACGCCTGGGGCCTTCCTGGCATCGAAAAATGGTGGCTTGGGTCTGGACGTGACGCAGGACAAGGCGACCCAGGAAGCACTAGGTCAGGCACTGCAAGCCGGTGTGCTGCTGGCACATGGCGTGGCAGAACTTGAAGGCCGAGCCATCAATGCCGAGTGGTTGCTGGGCTTGATGGCACCCAACCCAACGCGCGACCTGCTTTTGTGGATGAACGAGCCCGAGGCGACCCGCCGTGAGTGGGGCGACGTGCTGTGGAACATTTTTGCCAAACGATGCAAGGCGGACTTCGGCTTCGACCCCATCGCCGACGGCGTGCTGGTGGCGGCCGAACGGCTTGCCAAGGCAGAAGGCAAGTGGTCTGCGGTCTCCCAACTCTACCGGGACTCGTTCAGCAGTTTTCCGAACGTCTTCGGGCTACTTGCGAAGGTGCAGCCACCGCAGTTGGGTTTGTTTCCAGACCAAAGCCGGTTGGCGGGGTATCCGCAGGTCAATGAGCAAAGCGAAGCCGCGCTGCGCTACGCCTTGTTTGCTTGCGCCAGCATGGATGCGCCTCAAGCCCGCGCGACTGTGCTGGCCGCGGAAGAGGAGCACGGCGTGCGGCGTGGGTGGCTATGGGCCCGGATGGGGCGTTCACCTTTGGTGGCGGCCTTGGCGCACTTGGCAAAGGTGGCGGAGCGAAGCGCCCTTGCGCCGATTGGCCAATCCCCGGCCGAGCTGGCCAGCAGTTACCGACACAACGGCTGGGAAGTGGACGACGCGGCGCTGAACGCGATGGGCTCCGTTCATGCCAAGGCGGATTCGGACGCAGTTAAAGCAACGTTGCGAGCGGTCTACCTGCCATGGCTGGAGGAAGCAGCACTTCGCCTGCAGGAGGCGGCTATGGCCGTAGGTGGCTTGCCTCCGCTCGCCAAGCAGGCCGACGAGCCTGTTGCTGGTAGCTGCACAGTTTTTGTCGATGGCCTACGGTATGACGTGGCAGCGCGGCTGAGTCAGCGCCTTGCGGCCCTTGGCAAGGTCGACCTGTCGGCCCACTGGACAAGCCTGCCGTCGGTGACGGCCTCAGGAAAGCCCTGGTGCTCACCGGTGTCCAGCTACGTCGTGGGCGCGGCGGACGCTGTCGACTTCGAGCCAATCTCCGGCCACAACTTCCGCAAGCTGCTGGCCGAGCATGGCGTGCAGCCCTTGGGCAAGCATGAGAAGGGTGACCCGCTCGGGAAGGCCTGGACCGAAGCCGGCGACCTGGACCACTATGGCCACGAGCACGGCGTGCGCTTGGCCCGTGACCTTGACACCCAGCTGAACCAGGTGGTCGAGCGTGTCGAAGAACTGATAGAAGCTGGTTGGAATAGCGTTCGTATCGTCACCGACCACGGCTGGCTGCTGATGCCAGGTGGGTTGCCGAAATCCGAACTGCCCAAACACCAGGCCGAAACTCGCTGGGGCCGCTGCGCAGTGCTGAAGGACAGCGCGCACGGCACCCCGCTGACGTTTGGCTGGGACTGGTGCAAGGATGTTCAGGTGGCGTATGCCCCGGGGGTTGCGTGCTTTAGTGCCGGCACCGAGTACGCCCACGGTGGCATCAGCCTCCAGGAGTGCTTGGTGCCGATGCTGCAGCTTCAGGTCGCTGGAGCCAGCGGCGAGGCTGCATCGGTCACGATTCGGTCCGTGGTGTGGAAAGGGCTTCGCTGTTCTGTCGTCGTGGAAGGAGCTGCACCGGGCCGGCGCGTGGACATTCGGACCAAGGCTGCATTGGCCTCCAGTTCGCTCGTGTCCAGCACCAAGGCTCTCGAAGGCGGCAAAGCCAGTCTGGCAGTGGCAGATGATGATCACATGGGCGCAGCGGCCGTGGTGGTGGTGCTCAGTGCCGACGGTGAGGTTCTGCAGAAGCGGGCGACCGCGGTGGGAGAAAACTAGACATGCAACTCGACGACCTGGACCGCAAGGCCACGCAAGCGTTTGAAGGCTATGTGGTGCGCAAGGACCTGGTGCGCACCTTTAGCCGCCAGTTTCCGGTGCCCACCTACGTCGTGGAATTCCTGCTGGGACGCTACTGCGCCACCACCGACGAATCTGAAATCCAGGAAGGGCTAGACATCGTTCAGCGCCAGCTGGGTTCACGCACAGTCAAGGCCGGCGAGGAAGAGCTTTTCAAAGCCAGGGCCCGCGAGTCGGGCTCCGTAAAAATCATCGACATCGTCACTGCGCGGCTCGACTCCAAGACGGATTCGTATGTGGCCACCTTGCCCAGCTTGCGCTTGAACGATGTGCGGTTGACCCCGGAAATGGTCAAGGACAACGAGCGGATGCTGACGGGTGGCTTCTACGCCGAGGTCACGCTAGGCTACGACGCTTCCATTGCCCAGGAAAAGGGTGGGCGACCGTTCGGGGTCGAAGCCTTGCGAGCCATCCAGCTTTCTAAACGCGAGGTGTTGGATGTTCTGGCCAAGGGCCGCGAGAGCTTTTCGACCGCCGAATGGCGAGACCTTCTACTGCGCAGCGTGGGCTTCGAGCCCGGAACGCTGTCCGAGCGGACCAAAGACGCGTTGCTGCTGCGGATGGTGCCGTTCGTAGAGCGCAACTACAACATGGTCGAGCTTGGCCCTCGCGGCACAGGCAAGTCGCACCTGTTCCAGCAGGTCTCGCCGTATGCCCACTTGATTTCGGGCGGCAAGGCCACTGTCGCGCGGATGTTCGTCAACAACTCGAGTGGTCAACGTGGCCTCGTGTGCCAGTACGACGTGGTGTGTTTCGACGAGGTGTCGGGCGTTTCCTTCGACCAGAAGGACGGCGTCAACATCATGAAGGGCTACATGGAGAGCGGCGAGTTCTCGCGTGGCAAGGAAAGCATCCGCGCCGATGGGTCCATCGTTCTAGTCGGCAACTTCGATGTCGATGTCGAGCATCAGCAGCGTGTTGGTCATCTTTTTGGACCCCTGCCGCCAGAAATGCGCAACGACACAGCCTTCATGGACCGCATTCATTGCTTCCTGCCAGGATGGGAAGTGCCTAAGCTGAATCCCGGGCTATTCACTGAGCACTTCGGCCTAGTGAGCGACTTCCTTTCCGAATGCTTCACCCAACTGCGTGGCCAAAGCCGCGTGTCGGCCTTGCAAGGGCGGGTTTACTGGGGCGGCGCGCTCAGCGGGCGGGACATCAACGGCGTGAACAAGACGGTGAGCGGGCTGCTCAAGCTGCTTTACCCAGACGCGGAGGCTCAGGTCAGCGAAGAGGACCTGGAATGGGCGGTTCGCTTGGCGTTGGAGGTGCGGCGGCGCGTCAAAGAACAGCAGAAACGCATCGGCGCCGCCGAGTTCCGTAACACGCATTTCAGCTACACGCTTGGCACCGAAGGGGTCGAGAAGTTTGTGTCGACGCCAGAGCTTCAGAGTCAAGGCGGAATCGGCGATGAGCCACTCGAGTGCGGACAGATTTGGACGCTGAGCCCTGGCGGTCAGGATGAGCATCCAGGCTTGTTCCGGCTCGAGGTTACGGAGGGGCCGGGTAGCGGTGTCCGGGTGCTCAACAACCCGGTGCCGTCCGCATTCAAGGAGTCCATCCGGTGCGCCGAGCAGAACTTGTATGCGCGGGCGCAGCAACTGGTCGGTGACCGAGACCCGAGGTCGCACGAATTTTCGGTGCAGCTTCGCGGGTTCGACGCTGCGAAGTCGGGCGCCAAGACCGGTATCGGCGCGTTGATTGCGCTGGCCGGCGCGTTGCTGAAGAAGTCTGTCCGCGGCGGCTTGGTAGTGGTCGGTGAGGTCACTCTCGGTGGCACCATTGAGCCGATTCACAACGCCGTGACGCTGGCTGAACTCGCAGTCGAGAAAGGGGCCAAGTCTCTGCTGCTGCCGGTGTCTTGCCGGCGCCAGCTGTTCGACCTGTCAGACGAAATGGCAACGAAGCTGGACATCGAGTTTTACCAGGACGGCCGCGACGCGCTGCTGAAGGCGCTGGTCGATTGACCAGTTCCGCCAATCAAACCAAGGGAGCGAGTGCGGGCAAACCGCACATGTTTCCTGCAATCCAGAAAACATGAATTTCCATGGATAAAGATCAACACAGTAAAGCCAGGAATCTAGAAGATTCTCGCATAAGTATTTGATTTATAATAAATTTTTATGCATTCATCGACATCAATCAACATACATACATGCGGATTGAGCATCCGCGTGTCGGTGGTTCGATTCCGCCCCAGACCACCAAGAATTCAGTAAAAAGCCCAGCTTCCGAGTTGGGCTTTTTGCATTGGATCTCAGCAAGAGGCTGGGTGTTCAAGCAGTCTCTCCAATCGTGTGGTTTGCACGGAGACGCTCTGCGCTCACCTCGGCGCTTCTGAGCAGCGTAGTGGCTGCGGTCTTGGGATCGCATCCCAGTAGTTCGCGCACGAAGCTTTGTAGCCAAGTCGGCAACGTGCTGAATCCCTCCATCAGGTCGTTGCGTATGGCTTCGCCGTGGATGGGATCTGCCAGCAGCTTGCCCAATTTTCCGAGGATTCTCTGCCGGTCGGTGGCTAGGGTGTCTTTCAGCCAGTGCAGGGCCTGCACCACACGCATGGCTGGCCGGTCGGCCCAATACAGACGGCTGGGGGCAGTCTGTTTGAACTCAATGACGAGCTTGTCCAGCCTGATGGACCGACGCCTGGCGTCGGTGTAAATCTTGACGCGAGCGGGTACTGCGTCGGTCAGACCGAGGTCGTTCGCCGCAGTCATGCAATCGACTAAAAGCCGCAGTTGATCTCGACGGGCGATGGCATCCACGACAGCGCGATAGTCCGGGCTGGTGTGGCGTTTGGTAAGGCTGTTTATCGCCGGTCTGTCGTAAAGGCCTCTTTCAATGCGCCGCAGCTCGCCGTCACGTACCAGGCGTTGCAGTGCCTTGTCGACCGCGGCGCGGTTGCCGAACGCAGCGAAGTCCGTCGGCACCCAGACGTGGCTGGCCGCGCCAGCGTTGACAAGAGATAGGATCGCGGATTTGAGGTTGGACATGGTTGTCCGATATTGTAGTTTTTTTGCGGATACTACGTAGAGAGGTGTCCGAAATATGTGGTTAGTTTCGGTCATCTTAGCTGCACCTCTTCTCGTTGTCCGAAATTTGTAGATTTTATCGGACTTCGTTCCTCGGAAAATGAAAGGCAAATTCAGCTGCCGCTAGCCGCCTGAACTGCGCTTGCAGCCAGGCGGATCTACGCTGGAAGGTCAGAGGATTAAAAAGCCAGGACACTCACTCGGGCACCTCTTCCGAACTGGCCTTGCTGCGGAGCTGGAACTTCTGAATCTTCCCGGTCGCTGTTTTGGGCAGCGCTTCGAATCGAACTTCGCGCGGGATTTTGTATTTCGCGAGCATCGTTCGGCAGTGGTCGATCAGCGCTTCCGCCGTGACCTCGGCACCGGGGCGTAACTCGACAAATGCCACTGGCGTCTCTCCCCATTTGGCATCGGGTTTTGCGACCACCGCGCATGCCAGGACCGCGGGATGGCGATACAGCACGTCCTCGACCTCGATGGAACTGATGTTCTCGCCACCAGAGATGATCACGTCCTTGCTGCGATCACGAATCCTGGCATAACCATCGGGCTCCAGCACCGCCAGGTCGCCCGTGTGAAACCAGCCGCCCTGAAATGCGGTTTGGGTCGCTGCCTCGTTTTTCAGGTAGCCCTTCATCACGATGTTCCCGCGAAACATGATTTCACCGATGGTCTTGCCGTCGGCAGGCACCTCCTGGAGGCTCTCCGGGTCGCGCACTGTCATGCCCTCCTGAAGCGGGTAGCGCACGCCTTGCCGTCCATTCAAGCGAACTTGCTCACCCAAGCTGGCCTCGTCCCAGGACGGCTTCTGGACGCAGACGGCTGCAGGCCCGTACACCTCGGTCAGCCCGTAGACATGGACGAGTTCGATGCCGAGGTGCGCCATGCCCTCGATCATCGAGGCAGGTGGTGCAGCGCCCGCCACCATCGCGCGCACCTTGTGCGAGATCCCGAGCCGTTCTTCGCTCGGCGCTGCGATCAACAGGTTGTGCACGATCGGCGCTGCACTGTAGTAACCCACCTCGTGGTCCCGGATGGCCGCAAAGATCGCCTTGGTCTCTACCTTGCGCAGGCACACATGCACCCCGCCAAGAAGCGCCACTGTCCAGGGAAAGCACCAGCCGTTGCAGTGAAACATCGGCAGCGTCCACAGATAGCGGGCGAAATGCGGCATCGTCCAGACCGTGACATTGCAAACCGCGTTCAGGTAGGCCCCGCGATGGTGGGTGACCACGCCCTTCGGATCGCCGGTGGTGCCCGAGGTATAGCTGATGGCGATGGCATCCCATTCATCCACGGGCCCTTGCAAGCGGGGCATCGGCGGGTGAGCGGCCAGGAGCGCCTCGTACTCGATCTGGCCGACGCATTCGTGCGGACCGGCATATTCGGGATCGCACACGTCGATCACGACCGGCGCGCGCTTGTAGACCTGCTTGAGCCTGGCCAGTGCTTCCCGCATGACCGGCGCGAACTCGCTGTCTGTGATCAGCACCTTGGCCTCGCAGTAATTCATCTGCCAGGCCAGCAGGTCCGCATCGAGCCGGGTGTTCAGCGTGTTCAGCACCGCATTGATGCCTGGCACCGCGTAGTGTGCTTCGATCATCTCCGGGGTGTTGGCAAGCATGACGCTGACCGTGTCGCCTCGTCCCACGCCCGCTTCGCGCAGTGCGGTCGCCAGCCGGGCCGATCGGTCTCGGCATTGCGACCACGTGAAGCGGCGGCTGCCGTGCACCACGGCGGGCATGTCCGCGAAAACCTCAGCGCTGCGTTCGACAAAACTGGTCGGCGAAAGCGGCGCGAAGTTCGCGCTGTTTCGGTCGAGTCCCTGCTCATAGATACTCATTGCGATTCCTGGTGCGGTCGACGGCTTCTGGACTTTTTACACTGCGCGTTCGGGCCTTGGGTGCTTGCCATATCTGGCGCAAGCGTAGCCCGTGTCTAACTCAATCGGTGGATTGCTTGGGCCAGCGATAGCCCAGCACGGATGACCTCGCGTAAAAGTGCTCGCGGACTTCATCCAACTGATTTCCGCCAAGCAGGTAAATGTTCTGCTCGTCATGACGCAGAAAGAACCCTACGTGACCTTTCCAGCCAGTCGGATCATCGCGCGTTGTTACCACGATGCACCCTGGGATCGGCGCTTCCAGAGGTTCTCCCCAGTTGAGCCAAGAACGTGCCAGCGCCGAGTTGGTGCCTGGGATCTCTACCTGCGCTAAAACCCAGTTTACGAAAGAAGAACACCATGACGCTTTATCGTCATATCCCGCGATGTTCGTGTGATTGTGATATTCCATGACTCGCGGGTTGCTCTGACCTGCGGGGTATGTGCTGACACCGACTTCAGAGAACGCAACGGACATCCACGGCGCATGATTCACGATCCACTCCACCCATCTGTAAACAGGATGGACAAGACGTTTTCTCAAATCATGTTTGATTGACGAATGTCCGCTTTCGGCTGATGGTACCCGCCCACGGCGCATCGTTCCGAGCCCGGGCCATCAGAATTCAACTGAAAAGCTCAGCTTCCGAGCTGGGTTTTTTGCATTGTGCGTCGAGCATGAGCGCTAGCCTGATTGACTACCCGTCATCACTTCAGGGTGACCAGCCATTGTTCTTCGGGGTGAGCTGCACAACCTTTGCCTGCCCACCCTAATATCCAAATGGAATTTATCCGCCTGACAGGTTACTGACATGCTCCAGTCACCTTCCGCGGAGCACTTCCATGGACGAGTCAATCGCCGCCCACCACGCCACCATTGCCAGGCTTTACGCGGTGTTGCTCGACCGTGCGCCAGATGCATCCGGGATGAGGTTCTGGGCAACCGCAGCCAGTAACGGCGCGAGCATCACCGACATCATTGCAGGCATGATGGGAGGCGCGGAGGCGAGTGCGATGTATCCGCCCGGACAGTCCGCGGTCGATTTTGTTTCGACGGTCTATCGGGTTTTGTTCGACCGCGAGCCGGACCCATCGGGGGTGGCGTTCTGGGCCAATGCCTTGTCCGCGCAGGGAGCACCAAGCGCTGCCGCAAATGCCTGGGTAATACAGCAAATTCTTGAAATATCCAGCCAGCCGCTGGGGCCGCGTCCAGATGGCATGAGCGAGAGCGCCTATGTGCAGACGCTTGCTGATCGTGCCATTCTGACGAACAAGGCCGAGGCGGGCGTGTACTTCGCCACGGTCTTGGGTAGCGACAATATTGCGTTGGCGCGCAGCATGCTTGCTGCGGTGACTGCGGATGCGGCATCGGTGCAGCGCGCCATGGATGTCGCAGCGGGTTTGTCGCCGGTCCAGCCGCCTGATCCTCAACCCGTTCAGCCTGCCGTACCTGCCATCACCAGTGCCGACAGCGTGTCGGTCATCCAGCAGAAGTTTGCTGGCTATGCGGGCACGAATGCACAGGTCGACGCCGCCGGGTTGACCGCTGCTCAGTGGAACGAAGTGGCCGCAGCCATCGGCAAGGTGGGCAGCAGCGGCATCACCGGCAACATGGTGTTGACCAACGCGGTGACGGGCGGCGATGCGCTGGCGCTGTTGGCCAAGTATTCGGGGACGACCGCGCAACTGGACGCCCGCCCGCATGATCTGGCCAACTTGCTGGTGCTGGCGGCGGATTCGCGTGTGCAAGGCCTGGCGAATATCACGCTGAACCTGCGCCACCAGGACGTCACCGAGACCGTGACCACCACCTTGCTTGCGCGCGCAGTCAATGCCGTGGTCAATGCAACCGGGGCGTCGACTGCAGAGCTTCGGGTATTGGGTGACTCGTTAAGCAAACTGGCTGATGGTGGCATCGTCGGTACCGTGGGAATCAACGAGAGCTTGAACGAGTCCCAGATCCTCACGCTGTTGGGCGTCAAGCTTAACGCCACCGCGCAGATTGTCGCGAATGTCACCAACGTCGTCGTGCCCGGGCTGAAGGCGCTGGTCTTGAAGGCCGAGCAATTGGCGGGCGGTGTGGTGACGGGGAGGTTGCAGTTGAACTCACAGCTGAGCGCCAGCGAGATCGGCACGCTGATCGACAAGTTTGGCGGCACCCTAATCGCAGCGGTTGCCACCGGCATGGATGCCGAGTCCGTCGCGAAGATGGCCCCCGCATTTGCAAAATTCTTCGCCAACGGCATCACTGGAGACTTGGTGATGGGGGGCGACTTGCCCATCGGCCAGGTCACGGGTCTGTTGTCGAAATACGGCGGCAACCAGGCCACAATCACAGCGCCGGCCTACACCATCGCAGAGTTGGACGGGCTTGCCAGTCATGCAGGTGTGCAGCTCCTCGTGTCCCCGACCGTGAAAATCCCGGCCGTGGACAATGACACGGCTGGTCGGCTCGGCCGCATTCTGGGCAAGAGCCAGGACGCCAGCGCCATCATCGAAAATGGTGTCGGTGACAGCAGGGTCCAGACCGTCTTGCTGGCCAATCTTGACAAGATCGCCGCCAATGGCTTGACGGGCACCTTCACGCTGACCAGCGCGTTGACGGACGCCCAACTGACGAGCTTGTTGGGCAAGACAGCGGTTGCGGCCACGGTGACGGTTGATGTGGGCGGGATGAACACTGCACAACTCGATGTCGTGAAAGCGCATCTGGACAAGGCCGACATCATCACTGGCCTGACGGTTGCTGCCAGTTCGCCCTTGCTGACCGACGTGACCAGTTTCACATCCCTGCTGGGCAAGGCCAGCGGCGCTGCGATCGACCTGCAAGGTGCGTCGCAGTCCTTGGTCGATGTCGTGATGGGCAAGTTGCCGAACTTCGTCAATGACGGTTTGCACAATGCCAACCTGACGCTGAGCGCGGCCACCTGGCAGCAGCTCGACGCGGCAGCGCTGAGCGCCAAGCTGACCAGCAACGCGGTGGTCAAGGTGCAAGGGACCTCGGGTGCCGACAATCTCGATTTCTCGCAGATGACACGACCGTTTACGGTCGAGGGCGGGGCGGGGGCCGATCAGATCCGGCTGGGTGGTGGCAATGCCACGGTATTGCTGGGTGGGCGCTCGGACAACAAGGCGGCGGATTTCAGTTCGAATACGGCACCGCCGCTTGGGATCGACAGCATTCTTGGCGTTCACAACGGTATCAAACTGCAGTTGTCGACCGCGATGGGGGCCTATGTCGATGAGTTGGCGCTGCAGCCCAACGCACAGATAAATAGGGACTCGGGGACGCTCACCTCAAACGTTGAGATTTCGTTCAATCAGCTTTATTGGGCTGCGAACGCACTAGGTGCACCGGCAACGACCGATAGCGAGGTGGTCTTACGGGTCATTGACTACATCGACGCTAACAACGTGACGCATAGCTACATCTTCGTCAATGACGGTACGCCAGGTATCGACGGGAATGACTTCGTTGTGCATGTCGTTGGCACCGGGACCATCACCGTGGCGATGTGAGCGTCAGCTTGGACGCGGTTTTGGCCCGCCTGTGAGCCATTGGTTGCGGCCCGCCGCGAGATCGGCACCCCGCCACTGCTTGAATGAGGCCTGCCCGAGGACTTCATGGATGGATGCGGTGGAGGTCGGCTACGCGTCGATCTCCCACCGCGGCACCACGCCGAATTCGACTGGTGCCGCCATCATGAATCCGGCTGCTCGCGACTCGGCATCTTCTTGCGCCAGCAGCGCGGGCACCATCTGAGGGCGTGCCTTGGGACCGGATTTGAACGGGCGCTGTGACACCTCTTCTTGTGCCGGTGTCAGCATGGCTTCTGTGTGCGCAGCAGGCAGCGCTGGCGTGCTGCGCACCAAGCTGGCGCGCACGAAAACCGACAGGGCATCGTCTGCTTTGCTTAGATGCGACAGGTCAGCGTAGCTTTCCAGATGCGTCGCCGCCACAAAATCGGCAAACGATGCATATTCAATACTGCTGGTGTCGCTGTCATGCCAGACTTGAGCCACGCCTTCACGTCCATCAGCAAGCTTCACCAGGCAATACGCATCACCTGCGCCTGATTCCGCGAATGGGAAAAAACGGTTGCCATGTTGCGCGGCCGGATTCAGCCATTCTTCCATGGTTTGCTGGGCGGACGCTGGTGAGATCCATTCAAAATCGTAGACCGGTGCCATGGCCCGGATATCGTCACTGTTTGTCATCCCCGCGCCATACCAGGCGGCCAGTGTATCGGGCAGTGTGAAACCGGCTTGGCGGGCGATATCGGTGAAGGTGTTCAGCAGCGTCAAACGAGTCTCCGAAAAGGGCCGTGCCGCATTCTATCGAGCGTGCATGGTTCGTCACTGGGCAGCGAGACGCTGAAATCGTCAAGAGTCGTTACCTCGGCAGCGTGAAGCATGCGGGCTACCGTGCAAGAATCGACCCCCCGATACTTCTTCTGGTGGTTTCATGGACCCTCAGTCTGACGACGATCTGGTCATTACGCCCATCCCGGCTCTGAGCCTGATTCTGCTGAATCTGGAAAAGCAGAAAGGCAGTCCGTTGACCGAGGATGAAGTCGTGGCGGCCCGCGATTCGGCGGTCTGCATGACCGTGTCGCGCAAGGTGCACGATGCCATGCAGGAGTCACGCGGTTATCGTGATCTGGATCTGGAAAACGTCTGGGAAGACTGGTTGGGTTTTCGGGCGTGGATGGCGCAAGCCGAGCAGTGATTCTTGTCTTTTCTCTTATTTTTTGAAGGTCAGCATGTCAGTTATCCACCTCGTCCGCCACGGTGAAAGCGAAGCGAATGCTGGCCTTGCTACCGATGACCCGGCGCTGATTGCGCTGACCGATACTGGCCGTCGCCAGGCCCGCGATCTGGCCGAGTGGTTCAGTGTGCAGCCTAACGCGGTGATGTCCTCGCATTACGAGCGCGCCAAAGACACCGCGCAGCCTTACGCCGAACGCTGGCAACTGCCCATTTCCCAGGATGCCATGCTGCACGAGTGCGTGACCTTGTCACCGCGCATCGTGGGCGGCACCGATGCCGCCGCGCGCAAACCGCTGGTCGACGCCTACTGGTCGGCTGCCGATCCGCTGATGCGCCACGGTGATGACTCAGAGTCGTTTGCGGAATTTGCCGCGCGGGTGGAAGACTTCCGGCAGCGGCTCGATACTGTGGCCGATGGCACGGTGATCTTTGGTCACGGCCTGTGGTTCGCGATGCTGCTATGGCAGTTGCAGGGCTTCACTTACGCCGATTCGCTGGCGATGTGTGCCTTCCGTCGTTGGCAAGTTGCGCTGCCAATGCCGAACTGCGGCGTGTATCGCCTGACTGGCAGTGGTGCCGACTGGGCGATTCGTTTCGACGATGCCTTGTATCGCCGCTTGCATCACGGTCAGACGCCGGTGGAAACGGATGTGATGGGCGGGGCGTGAAACCTGAGCGCGCAGATGCTTACGCGCCATTACTCAGGCGCTGTTTGCTCAGGGCGTGATAGATCAGCAAAGATGCATGCGCGTCATTGGCCGCATATTGCAGCTGTTGCGGCGTCAGCGTCTTGGCAGCCCAATTCGATGTCGTGGTCTTCTTCGACTTAGGCAGGCGTTGCCCCAGCACGATGGCCACGGCGGTCTTCAGGCCCACGGCGTCCTTGTAGCCTAGCGCGCGCAGCATGAAAGACACGTCGATTGTCTTGCCCAGTTGCAGGCCGAACTTGCGCAGCAGGCCGGGCCGGTCTGACGCGATGCCGACACCCACCTTGATGATCTCGTCGGACTCGATCACCACACGCAGAAAATCTTCCAGCCCCGGGGTGCTGGCCTGCACGATGAAGGCGTGATCGCGGGTGGCGAACTGCACCAGGTCCGGCCCGGTTTGCAGTTCACCCGTGACGAAAGTCGGCTTGCTCTCGGTATCAAAACCGATATGCGTGGCCGCCCGCAATTCGCGTTCGGCGAATTCAAGCTGGCTGGCGCTTTTCAACAGATGAATATTGCCTGGCGGCAGCGCCCGATAGACGGGCAGCGCGGCGATCTGTTCGCGGGTAGGGCGGGCGAGCGGTGGGGGTCGTTGCATGGAGGGGAGTATGCACCAGCAGGGCGTTTCCGACTTCATCGGCTCGGTGACCGACAAGATCATCGCCGACGCACGCGAATAACCGCTGCATCGCCGCATACACGGAAATACGGTCCGCCGCCAGGCATCGCCGTTCTCCAAACCTTTGATAGCCGGCCAATTGTCCAAATGGAACTTATCGCGTTGAGCGGTTACTCACTTGCTCCAGTCATCCTTCTCGGCGCATACCATGGACGAGTCAATCACCACCCACCAGCATACTGTTGCGTGGCTTTACGCGGCATTGCTCGACCGTGCGCCGGACGCGGGGGGGATGCAATTCTGGGCAGCCGCAATGGCGAACGGCGCGAGTCTGACGGACATCACTGCGGGAATCCTCGGGGGGGCCGAAGCGCGCTCGGTGTATCCACCCGGCCAGTCTGCCGTCGACTTCGTTTCCACCCTCTACCGTATACTTTTCGATCGTGAGCCAGACCCGTCGGGCGTGGCCTTCTGGGCCAATGCCCTGGCGGCACAAGGTGCGCCCGGCGCTGCAGCAAATGCCTGGCTGGTGAAGCAGATCCTCGACATCTCCAGCCAGCCCCTGGGCCCACGCCCCGACGGCATGAGCGAGGCCGATTACGCCCGGACGCTTGCCGATCGCGCGGTGCTGGCCAACAAGGCCGAGGCGGGTGTGTATTTCGCCACGGTGCTGGGCAGTGACGACATCGCACTGGCGAAGCAAATGCTGGCCAAGGTCACCGCCGACCCAGCGTCGGTCCAGGCCGCCATCGACATCGCAACGGGCACGCCGTCGCCCGAACAACCGCAGCCGCCGCTTCTCCCCGCTGCGCCGATCATCACCAGCCCGGCGCTGACCAAGGACGCAAACCCGGTGCTGAGCGGCGAGTCTGCCGCCGGCACCACCGTAAAAGTGATAGTGGGCGGCGCGACTTACCTCGTCGCGGCGGCCGACGGCACCTGGCATCTGGATCTGACGACGGCCGTGCCCACCGAAGGCACGCTGGCGCTGAACGCGAACGGCGACAACGTCGTCAGCGCCGTCGCCATGGGCGCAGGCGGTGAGTCGACCGCCACGACGCAGACCCTGGTCATCGACACCACACTGCCGCAGGCACCCGTCATCACCAGCGCCGCCGTGACGCACATCGAGGCACCGGTGATCACCGGCACGGCCGAGATCGGTGACGCCGTGATCGTCAGCGTCGGCGGCGCGACCTACGAGCTGGTGGCAGTCGATGGCACGTGGGAGGTGGATCTGGCGACGGCGTCGCCGATCAGCGGCACCCTTGCACTCGACAACCATGGTGCGAACCCCGTCAGCGTCATTGCGATCGATGCTGCCGGCAATGTGTCCTTGCCTGGTACGCAGTTGCTCGACATCGACCCGAACCACGCGCCGCAGCCAAGCATCACCCGTGCCGACAGCGTGGCGGATATCCAGCAGAAGTTCGCCGACTACGCGGGCACGATCGCGTTGGTCGACGCCGCCGGTTTGTCGTCCGAGCAGTGGAGCGCGGTGGCTGCCGCCATCGGCAAGGTGGGCAGCGGCAACATCACAGGGGCCATGGTGCTGGCCAGCGACGTGGCTTCCGGCGATGCGCTGGCGCTGCTGGCCAAGTACAGCGGCAGCGCCGCCACGCTGGATGCCAGCGTGCACAGCCTCGCGGTGGTGCAGACGCTGGCGGCCGACGCCCGGGTGGCGACGTTGACAGACCTGTCGTTCGCGCTGGCGGACGCTGCGCCGGGAAGCCTGGCGTCGCTCGTGACGAAAGCACCGGACGCCGTCATCGACGTGACTGCTGCATCGACCGGCGCGTTGAATTCGTTGGCCGACCTGATCACGTCCCCGGGCAGTCTTGCGTTGACCGGCACGCTGGCCCTTGCCGCCGCGGTCCCGGTCGATGCAATGGAAAGCCTGTTGTCGCGCTACACCGGGCAGGACATCCATATCGTCGGCACCGATACTTCCGCGGCGCAGCAGGCGCTGGTGAACAGTCACCTGGACCGGGTCGCCGATGGTTCCATTTCCGGCAGTTGGTCGCTGACAGCCGAGGCGGTGGATGCCGGTGCGGATGTGTTCTTCGCGAAGCTCGATCCGGCCGTCGCCCTGAGCATCCTGTTCGGCGATCTGTCTGCGGCGCAGCGCGAAAGCCTGGGTCTTCATCTGCGGACGCATACGGTGCCCGCCGCGACGACGCTGGTCAGCGCTGCGCCTGTCGTTGCCAGCGCGCTCAGCGCCGATGCGCTGGATGGATGGTTGAAGACGGGCAGCCTGGCCGTCGATGCAACGGACTTGAGCACAGACGGGTGGCGCGTGCTGGTCGATCGGATCGACAGCATTCCGGCAGCCGGACTGAGCGGGGCGATCAGTATTCCGACCGGCTTCTCGACCGACGCGATTCTGGCCCTGCTCGACCGCTATTCGGGCACCAGCGCGCAGGTCGACGTGGCTGGCATGGCTGCCGCCGACCTCGCCTTGCTGCAGCCCGTGCTGGGCAAGCTGTCCGGCAGCGGCCTGCTGAACCTGTCCTTGGATCTGGGCAATGCACTCATGACCGATAGTCTGAGCAGCGCCCTGTTTGCACGCGCGAGCGGGGTGCACGCCGACGCGACGAGTGCGACGATCGACGAGCTCCGCATGTTGGGCAATTCGCCGGAGAGGCTGGTCGATGGCGGTATCACCGGCACGGTGACCGTGAACAAGGACCTGAACCTCAACCAACAGCTCAATCTGCTGCGCGCCAAGCTCAGTGGCGACGCGCAGATCGCCGCAGAGGTGACCAACCTCGACGTGTCTGCGCTGAGGGCGCTGGTGCTCCGGGCCGACCAACTCGTTGGTGGGGTCATGACCGGGGGGATGCATCTGAATTCGCAGCTGACCGCCAGCGAGATCAAGGTGCTGATCGATCACTTCGGCGGCACCTTCATTTCGGCGCACGCCACCGGAATGAGCGCCGCCACCATCGCAGACATGGCAGCGTCATTCGAGAAATTCTTCGGCATCACGGGCACGCTGACGATGCCGGGCACGGTGCCGATCGAGCAGGTCGTCGGGCTGCTGTCAACATATACGGATGCCAACGCCACGATCGCGTCGCCGACATACGCGATCGCCGACCTGGACCAGCTCGCCAGCAACGCCAAGGTGTCGAGCCTGAGCGCTCCCTTAGTGAACATCGTGTCGGTGGATGGCAATACGTCAGCACAACTTGGGCGCATCCTGGCCAAGAGCCAGTCCGCCAAGCTCGACAATGCGTCGGGCGACAGCACAATCCTGCCGGTGCTGCTTGCCAACCTCGGTACGATCGCCACAGGCGGCATCACCAATTGGGGCGCATCCGACCGGATCGCGCTGGATCATGACACGCTGCTTCCCGCGAGCTTCACCACCTTCGTCGGGAAGCTGGCAACCGACATCAAGTTCTCGGTGAACGCTGCGCAGATGGATGCGGACCAGGTCGTCGCGCTGTTCCAGCAAAGTGGCAAGGTTGCGGCGCTCAGCAACCTGTCCGTGCCGGAAGGGGCGTTCGCCCGCATGCACGATGACGTGGCGCCCTTGTTCATGTTGCAGACCGGCATCCATGCCGATCTGACCGGTGCGCGCAATGCGCAGCTCAACAAGGTCTCGCAGTTCATCTTCCACCTTGCCGACAATGGCCTGACCGGGACATTCACGTTGACCGAGTCACTGGACGCGACGGCGCTAGATCGCCTGCTGAGCAAGTCCGCAGTCGCGGCCAACGTAACGGTCGACACGACGCGCATGGACAGCGCGCAGGTGAATGCGGTGTTGGCGCATCTGGACAAGGCCGACACCATCATCAGTTTGTCGGTCACCGCCGACTCGCCATTGTTGGCCGATCCGGATGTGCTCGCGTCGTTGCTGAGCGGGGGGAGCAATATCGCGGTCGATCTGCAAGGCGCATCTCAGGCCGTGATCGACGTCGTTCTGAACAATCTGCAGAGCGTTGCCGATGGCGGTTTGCAGCACGCCAATCTGACGATGAGCGCGGCGACGTGGCAAGGGCTCGACGCGGCGCAACTGAGCGCCAAGCTGAGCATAGACGCTGTCGTCCGCGTGCAGGGCAGCGCAGCGAACGAGACCCTCGACTTCACGCAGATGACGCGGCCTTTCACGGTGAATGCCGGGGCGGGGGCGGACACGATTCGCTTGGGCGGCGGGGTGTCGACCGTGGTTCTGGGTGGCCGGTCCGACACCAAGGCGGTGGACTTCAACTCCAATACCGCGCCGCCGACTGGCATCGACAGCCTGCTCGGCGTGCACAACGGCGTCAAAATGCAGTTGTCGCAGGAGGTGGGTGCCTATATCAATGGCGTGGCGCTGCAAGCTGGTGCTGTCGTCAAGCCGGCATGGTCTTCAATGACCGTATCGGCAGGCACGACGTTCGCGGACATCTATGCCCTCGCCACGAGCGTGAACGGATTGACCCCCGCTTCGACCGCCTCCGAGGTGATCGTGCGGGGCATTCAGTACACGCAGGGCGGGGTCGGGCACGCCATCATCTTCGTCAACGACGGTGTGGCCGGCATCGACGAGAACGACTTCTTCGTGCATGTGGTCGGCGGCGGACTCATGCAGTTGACGATGTGAACCCTCGTCGTTCCGGAAAGGGGTGATCGCGCTGACGCCTGCCGCCGAGCAGCGCGTTCACCTGGACTGCGTGACCGTCTCCCAGTTCAGCCCGAACTTCAGCAGGTACTTGCGCAGGCGGTCGGCGTCGTTGACGACCGCGCGTTGCGTGCGCGACTGGTTGAACAGCTTGCGGCCAGCGTCGGACAGCGTGCGTGATTCGCGGCAGTGGCGAACGACGGCTTCCAGTTGTACGCGATCAAACAGATCCAGGGATTCTGCAATGTCTGGCGGCAGCAGCGCATCAAGATCGATGTCGGATGTCTCCGCTGCCGTCCCCGTCTTTTCCCACAGCCAGTTCAATCGCTGAATTTCTGCATCGACCAATGCGGTCGAAATCCGGTCGCCGTCTGCCAGGGTGGCCATCCGTGTCACGCTGGCAAACAAGTCGCGGAAGTTGCCGCGCCATGGTGCCTGGGCTGACTTGGCGAATTGTAGATAACGCGTCTTCGCCTCCGCATTGAAGCGCACCGCGCGTCCGGTCTCGGTGGCCGCGCGGGCGATCAGGTAATCGACGTTCGGTTCGATGTCTTCGGGCCGTTGCGCCAGGCCCGGCAAGGTGTATGACCACAGGTTGATACGCGCAAACAAGTCTTCGCGGAAACGCCCTTGCGCGACGTTCACGCGCAGGTCGCAATTCGTGCCGGCAATCAGCTGAAATTCGCTGCTGACTTCTTTGTCACTGCCCACCGGCAAGAAGCGCTTTTCTTCCAGTGCGGTCAGCAGCATGGCCTGTTCATCCAGCCCCAGTTCTCCAATTTCATCCAGGAACAGTACGCCTTGGTGGGCAGTGCGAAGCAGGCCGGCGCGGTCAGCGGCCGCACCGGTGAATGCGCCTTTCTTGTGGCCGAACAGGGTGGACGCGGCACCGTCGCCACGCAAGGTGGCGCAATTCACTTCAACGAAGTCGCCTTGCACCTGGTGGCGGGATTTTTTCAGTTCGAACATGCGTCGCGCCAGATGCGACTTGCCTGCGCCCGTAGGACCGGTCAGCAGCACCGGGGCTTGGGAACGCAAGGCCACACGTTCGATTTCTTCGATCAGCGCGTTGAAGCGCTTGTTGCGGGTGGCGATGCCGCTTTTCAGGAATTCCAGCGCGTCGGTATGGGCTTGGCCGAAGCGCTGGGCCAGGCTGTCGTAACGCGACAGGTCCAGGTCGATCAAGGTGTAGCTGCCGGGGTGGCCGGCAGTCTGCTTTCTGGGTGGTGCAGTTTGCAGCAGCACGCCAGGAATCAAGCGCGATTCCACCAGCAGGAACATGCAGATCTGGGCAACGTGGGTGCCGGTCGTGATGTGCGCCCAATACTGTTCGTGCGCCGGGTCAAAGTGGTAGCTGTGCGCCCAGTCATACAGCGCCGCGTACATCTCGCCGAAATCCCAGGGGTCTTTCACGTCCATGGGAATCAGGTTCACGACGGTGTCGGGTGACACGGTGGCGATGTCTTCCACCAGCACCTGGGCCAGCGTCTTGTAGCGGGTCGGGTAGAACAGCTCCAGCCTGTCGATCAGCGTGTCTTCATGCTGGGTAAGCGACAGCGTCGGCCGCCACTTCTCCCAGCGGCCTGCACCCCCGCCCGAATCCAGCTTGGTACCCATGAACCCCACGACGACGTTTTTCTTTTCCATATCTGTGTAGATAAAAGACTAGCGAAAATTATAGTAAATCCTGGGTCGGGCGATACGGGTCATTTGGTGTCGATTTGGTACGCATTTGCGAATAACCCCGATATATCAGGCTTTCGAACCTATGGGTATGCGCCGTCGACCGAGCTGGCACACCCTTTGCAAAGTAGAAGGCAAGAGCAAGACAGAACAACACAAGAACAACAGTCGATATCGACGCGGAGAACAAGCATGGTCAATACGCAACTCTTTCAGACCCTTCGTGGGGTGATGCTGCCCGCCACGACTGCGCGCAATGCAGAGCAGGCACCGGCCTATGCGTTCGACGCGCGTCATCAACTGGCGCAGTTCGCGGCCACCGGTTGCCTGAACCAGACCTTCTACGCATCGGCCGATGCGCAACTGGATGCGGTGCAGGCGCTGGCGCAGGAAGTCGATGCCAGCTTCGTCGCAAAGACCGCCATCCATGCCCGTGAGCGCGGGCACATGAAAGACATGCCAGCCTTGCTGGCAGCCGGGTTGGCCGTGCGCGATGTGGCCTTGCTGAGCCAGGTGTTCCCGCGGGTGATTGACGACGGCAAGATGCTGCGCAACTTCGTGCAGATCCTGCGCAGCGGTGCGGTGGGCCGCAAGTCGCTGGGCACGCGGCCGAAGAAGCTGGTGCAACAGTGGTTGCTGACCGCAAACGAAAAGCAATTGCTGCATGCCGCAGTGGGCAACGCGCCTTCCTTGGCCGACGTGGTCAAGATGGTGCACCCCAAGCCCACGCAAGCATGGCGCGCGTCTTGGTTCGCATGGCTGATCGGTCAGGCGGTTGATGAAGCTGCTTTGCCACCGATTACGCAGGCCTTCGAGCGCTTCAAACGCGACATCGCAACAGGCGTAGTGGGCGAGGTGCCGGACGTGCCGTTTCAGATGCTGAGCGCGCTGAATCTGAGCGCAGAACAGTGGGCAGGCATCGCGCGCAAAGGCTCATGGCAGATGGTGCGTCAGAACCTGAACACCTTTGCGCGTCACGGTGTGTTCGAGATCCCGGGCATGGCTGAAGTAATCGCTGCCAAGCTGCGCGATCCGCAGGCAGTGAGCAAGGCGCGTGTGATGCCGTACCAGTTGATGGCCGCGTTCAAGACGGCGGGTGAATCGGTGCCGGCTGTGGTGCGCGACGCGTTGCAAGATGCGATGGAACTGGCGCTGGTCAAGGTGCCGACATTTGCGGGGAACGTGGTGGTGTGCCCGGACGTCTCTGGCTCCATGGGTTCGCCGGTGACGGGATACCGTGACTCGGCAACGTCGGCCATGCGCTGCATCGACGTGGCTGCGCTGGTGGCAGCGGCCGTGCTGCGCAAGCATCCGCAGGCTCGTGTCGTGCCGTTTGCCGAGTCGGTAAGGAAGTTTGCGATGAACCCGCGCGACTCGGTGATGACCAATGCGCAAGCCTTGGCCAGCTTGGGTGGTGGTGGCACGAATTGCAGCGCGCCGCTGGCAGAACTGAATCGCCAGCGTGCCGCCGTCGACTTGCTGATCCTGGTCTCGGACAACGAGTCCTGGGTCGATGCCAACGGGCGTGGCGCAACGCAGACCATGCGCGAATGGGAACTGCTGAAACAACGCAACCCGAACGCCCGCATGGTGTGCATCGACGTCCAGCCCAATGCGAGTACGCAGGCGGCAGAGCGCCACGACATCCTGAATGTCGGTGGTTTCTCGGACGCGGTGTTCACCACCATGGCGACCTTTGCCAGCGGCAAGATGAACGCCGACCACTGGGTCGGTGAGATAGAAAACGTGTCGCTGACTGCGCAATAGCGCAACTGCGATATCGAGCACGGGTCGTCGTGCGACGAATGCCGGTGGGACTACATTGAAGGTCTCACCAACGCCTTGTCGCTGCACGCCGATAGCAGTCCGCGCGAATGCGGGCAGGACTACATCGGGGATCTGGAGGCGCAATCCTTGCGCCGGGAAACCGGCACAGATCGAGTCCTGCCGACTTTAGTCGCGCACCTACTTTTTCGATGTCCTGCTGCGAATGCAGGTGGAACTACAGACATCACTCTCGGGGTCGCGGGTTCGAATCCCGCCGGTATTGAAAGATGCCGTAGCTCAGTGGATAGAGCACGATGTTTCACCACTTTTGTCGCAGCAGGGCATCACCCGTTTTCGCGGTGAATGCAGATGGAATTACAGGTAGACGCACGCAGCTTCGGCTGCGGGTCCGGCGAAGAATCGCCGGACGCCCGGGTTCAAATCCCGGTCCAGCAATGGATGGCGGAGCAACACTTTCATCGATTCTTGTCACCGCACTTTTAATCGCACGATCAACAAGAGGCAAATAAATGTCCAAACAAGTATCCAAGCAGCACTACAACATTGAAGAAGTCCCCGGCGGTGTGTCGGTGAAGATGTGGACCAAGGGCGTCCCGGTGGACGACAAGGCCCGCGAACAGCTTGCCAACGCGGCGCGGCTGCCGGTGGTGTTCAAGCACATCGCGGTCATGCCGGACGTGCACGTGGGCATCGGCGCCACCATCGGCTCGGTAATCCCGACCATCCGCGCCATCATTCCGGCGGCAGTCGGTGTGGACCTGGGCTGCGGCATGATGGCCGCCAAGACCACGCTGCGCGCGGAAGACTTGCCCGACAACCTGGGGCCTCTGCGCTCGGCGATTGAGGCGGCCGTGCCGCACGGGTTTTCTCCGAATCGCAACCGTCGTGACCCGGGCAGCTGGGACACGCCGCCCGATTCTGTAGACAAGGTCTGGGGCACGCTGGTCGATGAATTCGAAGCCTTGTGCGAGCTGCATCCGCGCTTGGAAAAAACCAACAACCGCAAGCACTTGGGCACGCTGGGTACCGGCAATCACTTCATTGAAGTCTGCCTGGATGAAGCAGGTTTCGTGTGGTTCATGCTGCACTCGGGCTCGCGTGGTGTGGGCAATGCCATCGGCACGCACTTCATTGAACTCGCCAAGAAAGACGCTGAGCGCAATCAGCGCAATCTGCCCGACAAAGACCTGGCGTACTTCGAGGAAGGTGCGCAGTACTTCGGTGACTACGTGCGCGGCGTGTCGTGGGCGCAGAAGTTTGCGCTGCGCAATCGGGAAGTGATGATGGCGAACCTGATCGCCACGGTGCGCAAGGTAATCGCCAAGCCGTTCGAATCACATGTGGAAGCGGTGAATTGCCACCACAACTACGTGCAGAAGGAACGTCACTTCGGCGAAGACGTGTTCATTACCCGCAAGGGTGCAGTCAGCGCCAAGCGCGGTGAACTCGGCATCATTCCCGGCAGCATGGGGGCGCGCAGCTACATCGTGCGTGGCCTGGGCAACCCGGAGAGTTTCGACAGCTGCAGCCACGGCGCAGGCCGGGTAATGAGCCGCACGCAGGCAAAGAAAGCGTTTACGGTGGCCGACCAGATCAAAGCGACTGCGGGTGTGGAATGCCGTAAAGACGTCAATGTGATCGACGAAATTCCGATGGCCTACAAGGACATCGACGCGGTGATGGCAGCGCAGAAAGACCTGGTGGAAGTGGTGCACACCTTGAAGCAGATCGTGTGTGTGAAGGGATAGAAAAAAAGTAGATCAGACCATGAACGAAGAAGTGCTGGTAAGTGCGCATCCAGTCTCTGACGAGATGCGTGCCGTCGTGTTGAAGCACCTGGCCGAGCTGGAAACGCAGCACCAGGTAACAGTGCTGTTTGCCTGCGAGTCAGGCAGCCGGGGCTGGGGGTTTGCGTCGCCCGACAGCGACTACGACGTGCGCTTCGTCTACGTGAATCGTCTGCCCTGGTATCTGACGGTCGACCCTGGTCGTGATGTGATCGAGTTGCCGATCAGTGGTGAACTGGACATCAATGGTTGGGACTTGCGCAAGGCCTTGACGCTGCTGCGCGCATCGAACCCGACCTTGCTGGAATGGCTGCGATCGCCGGTGGTGTACCAGCGCGCCGACCCGTGGTTTGATCGTCTGCGGCTGCTCGCCGAGACACATTTTTCGCCGGTGCGCGGTTATCACCACTACGTGTCGATGGCCAGAAAGAACCTGCGCGAACACCTTTATGGTGACGTGGTCCGGTACAAGAAATACCTGTATGTGTTGCGCCCGCTGCTGGCAGCGCGCTGGATACGCGAGGCACGTGGCGTGCCGCCGATGCGCTTTGCAGAATTGGCGGCGCAGACGCTGACCGACCCTGCGCTGCTCGATGAAATCAACGCCTTGTTGAAGGTGAAAATGAGCACCGGCGAAGCGGGCACCAGTCCACGCTGGGTGGGCATCCACGACTTCATCGAGCGTGAGTTGGCGGTGGCGATGGCCCACGTTGTCAGCGATGATCGCGAAGCAGATACCCAGGCGCTTGACCAATACCTGCACGATGCCGTGCTGCACGTCGATGCCCGGCACCGCAATAAAGATTGAAAGGCAAGCAATGATAGAAATAGATGGTTCCACAGGCGAAGGGGGCGGGCAGATACTGCGCACGTCCCTGGCCCTGTCCATGTGTACGGGCCAGCCCTTTACGCTGACGCGCATTCGGGCTGGCCGCAGCAAGCCGGGTTTGATGCGCCAGCATCTGACCTGCGTGATGGCAGCGGCTGAAGTAAGCGGAGCCGAGGTGCAAGGTGCCGCGCTCAACTCGCAGTCGCTGACGTTCGTACCGGGCAAGCCGCGCGCGGGTGACTACAGCTTCAGCGTGGGCACGGCCGGTAGCTGCACCCTGGTGTTGCAAACCGTCTGGCCGGCACTGTTGTTTGCCGAGGGTCCCAGCCGCTTGCTGCTCAAAGGGGGCACGCACAACCCCATGGCACCGCCTTTTCATTTCCTGGCGCGCAGCTATGTGCCACTGATGCGCAGGCTGGGTGCCGATTCAGAACTGAGCTTGCGTCGCCTGGGCTTTTATCCGGCAGGCGGCGGAGAAATCGTGGCAACCATTTCGTCTGCCAACGACACGCTGCATCCCTTCGACCTGATCGACCGGGGCGCGGCACAAGACGCGTACGCCGAGTGCTTCGCACCGGCCTTGCCATCAACGATTGCACGACGCGAACTGGATGCGCTGGGGGCCTTGCTGGGATGGCAGGGCGACCAACTGCGCGTAGGAGCCGCGCGTCAGCACGAAGGGCCGGGTAATGCCTTGCTGGCCACCCTGGCGTTCGAGCACCTGACGGAAGTGTTCACGCAATTCGGCGAGAAGGGTTTGAACGCCGAAAAGGTGGCAGGTGATCTGGCGCTGGAAGTGAGCACGTATCAGGCAAGCACCGCAGCGCTAGGTGAGCACTTGGCCGACCAATGGGCCTTGCCGCTGGCCTTGGCCGTGTGGAAACGCCAGCGTGCTGCGTCCTACACCTGCACGGCACTGACCGCGCATGCAAAGACCAACTTCGAGATGATTGCGCGGTTCTTGCCAGTCAGGTTTTCTTCCACACAGATAGACAGCGGGTGGCTGGTGAAGCTCGAACCCAACTGATTGGCAACCTGCGGCTGCTTAGCGGCGCGCAGCCTTCAGCGTATGCAAGTTCAGCAAGCTCAGGCTTCCCTGACCATTCAATCCGCTGGTGTCGATGAAAAACACGTTGCCCAGCGTCACCGTCTTTTGCACGGGCGTATGGCCGTGGATCAGCGCACGTAGGCCGCGCACCCGACCTGCATATTTGGTGTCGAAGCGAGCGCGTGACCACAGGCAGCAATGCACGTCGTCATCGCTCAGGCGTCCTGCGCGCATGGGTGCCCAATCGTCATACGGATAATCGGCATGCACCATGCCTACCGGTCCGTCCGGGGTGTCGATTTCAAAGGCCAGCGGCAAGGCCTGCAGCCGTTGACCGATCTCAAGCTGTTGTTCCGCAGAGCACGCATCCAGCCACCGGCCGCCATGCACCTGATGATCCACGCCAGGAAACGGATTGCCCAGCGCGCGTCGCCATGTCAGCAGTTCGTGATTGCCACCCACCGCGTGAAACCACGGGTGTGCGAGCCATTGCAGCACCTCGGCCGACTCTGGGCCACGGTCCACCATGTCGCCGACTGAAAACAGGCGATCTCGTGTGGTGTCGAAGCGAATGGACAGCAGCGCACTGGCCAGCGCCGAGAAGCGACCGTGGATGTCGCCGACCGCGATGTCGCGGCCGCGTGTGTTCAGGGCGTGGTGTTGAAGCGTCTTGGTGACCATGCCTGGATTTTAGTGTTTGACCGGCAGCTACGCTGGCCATCCCGGCCCAGTGGCAACAATGCACTGCCACGACCATGTCGTCTGCGGTCGCCATGCAAAAAAACCAGCTCGCCTTTCCTGATCTGCTGACTCGCCAATACCGAGCGAACCAGATTTTTTCTAGAACCTGCGTGCCGAAATTTCCAATGGGCAGGGTCGGGCATTCCGCAGTTCATCGCCGCACTCGATCCTGCAACGCCTGCATCGGCGCGCAGTCGTTTTGTTTCCTTGCGAATCAGTATTGCCAAGATCCTGCTGGCTGCTAATTGACTGGCCGCATGATCGGGAGGGGCCGGGCGGTATCTTCTCCCCCACGCTGTCCATTGGTGGCTGGGTGGTTACGACATGACATTGATGTCAAGCAGTCTGTACATTGCGTCTGCCTTGATCGTCTGGGCATGGCGGCATTTCTGGCGGCGGTCACGCAGGTGCCGCTGACTGCTTTCATCATCGTCATGGAAATTGTGGATGACACTCCAGGGTCTTGAACCCGATGGCCGCAGCCATGTTGCCAGCCTGTTGTTCCGTATGGTGGCGCGTCCGCTGTATGAAACTTTGGTTGATGCAAAGGCTGGAGGGGCAGTGGCAGACATCCAGGTATTTGCGACAAGCACAAAGTCCTGAACCTGCTGAAAATCCTTCGATTTTTCAGGTCATTTCCCTCTTGTGACTTGTTCTCTGCCAGCTATCGCATCAGGTGTGCGCTACGTCACACCGCTTACCAAAAAGAGTGTCGGTTAGGCACAACTGGTTGAGAAAAACCCTCTTTTTGCCGGACCGGCGAATATAAGTAGTTCCCACAATACTTGTCTTGCACACACTGCCATGTCTTATCGAGACCTGACAGATGACGCGGCGCAAGTGCTGTGTGCGGATCACTGAATATTTTGCCAGCGGGACAGACATGCCAGGTGAGGCTTTGGATTTACATATCGATGCTGGCTTCCTGGCATTGTTGGCGAGTCATAACTTGGCGGTTGCTGCAACGGTGGGGCCAGACGGGTTGATCGTCATCGGCCGTGATCGTGTCGGTCGGCCCGCCATCGAACATCGGGTGATTCACAATGCATTTGCATTGGCTGTCAGCGGATCTCGCCTGGCGGTGTCCCACAAGTACGGCATCACGGTCTACAACGATTGCCGAGCGCTGGCCGCGGAGCACCCCACCGCACCCGGTCGATACGACGCGTATTACGCGCCCTTGGTGACCTTCCACACCGGCGATTGCCTGGTGCACGACATGGTTGCCACCCGCAAGGGTCTGGTCGTGGCGAACACGCGTTTTTCTACCGTGGATTTGATCGACGGCCGCTACAACGCCAATCCGATCTGGCGTCCCCCCTTCATTTCGGTACCCATGCCTGAAGACCGTTGTCATCTGAACGGTTTGGCGCTTGACGGTGAAACGCTGAAGTATGTGACGGCTTTCGGACCCTTCGATACGGCCGGCGGGTGGCGCAGCCATCCGCAATTCCACGGTGTGCTGATCGACGCGGTGACGGGGCGTTGCATCGCCGAGAAGCTGAGCGTGCCGCACTCGCCGCGCATCATCGATGGCCATCTGTACGTATGCGAATCAGGTCACGGCACCTTGTTGCGTGTTGATCCCAGCACCGGCCAACGAACCGTGGTCTGCGAGTTGCCCGGCTTGCCGCGCGGTCTGGCCGCCCATGCGGGCATTGCATTCATCGGCCTGTCCTCGCAACGCCATTCCAGCAGTCTGCCGACGTTGCCCATCTTGGCGCGTCACGCCACACCAATCGCTGGCATCGCCGCCGTTGACTTGGCCACCGGCAACCTGCTTGGCATGGCGCGAATCCAGAATCCTGGCCGGGAAATCCTGGACGTGAAGCTCATTCCGAATTGCATGCTGCCTGGCGTTGGCGAACGCAACGACCACCACGAATTCCATCTGACAGAAAGCCCGGCAGGCGCCTATTGGCTGAAGTCTGCCAGCCGTCCCAAGACCGTGCCGGTTGCTGCACCCGCAGCACAGGCCAATTCCAATGACTCCTCGACGGAGCAAGCATGAGCTACAGCACCCAAACCGGAAATTTCCAGATCGAGAATCTGGGGACGAACCTGTTCGTCTCTGACGTGAGTGGTCTGACGGGGGGCGGGACGGCAGTGCTGCTCAGTCGTTACGCCAACTCACAGTCGTACTTCTATCTTGAGATGTATGACAGCGCAGGTGCGCAACTGGGCACGCAGTTGGATCTGAATGCGCTGGCGCTTTACGAGGCGTCCAAGAGCAACGAGTTCCGGGTGATGGGGCTGTCCAACGGCAATGTGCTGGTCACCTATAACAAGAGTGACACCAACGCCGCTAACGTCGGTGCCAACAACGCGTACTTCTTCGTGCTGGACCAGACTGGTCAGAAGGTCGTCAACGATGTTCAGATCAACACCAGTTCGGGGTCGAGCCTGACGCGTGCCGTTGATCCGATTGAGCTGGAAAACGGAAATATTGCGTTTTCATTCCAGCGCGCGGACAACGGCAGTTTCGGCACGCGTGTCTTTACGCCAAGTGGTAGCGCAGTGGCAGGCGAAAGCTTGGTTGCCAGTGTCAATGGGGTAACCAGCGCGATTGCGGCCAATACCGACGGCAGCTATATCGTGACCTACAATTACAACCTGTACGGTCCCGGAAATGCCTACTACAACCCGAAGGTTGACTACAAGATCTACTCCAGTACAGGCGTCGAACAGTCGTCCGGAAATTTGTATAGCGGCTCGCAGAACACCAACGGCCCCAGTACGGAAGTCATCGGACTGTCGAATGGGACTTACCTGTTCAACTACGGCAGTTATGGCAGCACAAATTCAAGTGCCAAGATTCTGACGGCCGCTGGCATCACGACCAGCACCATCAGCATTGCCGGCGGCGGCGTCGGCAATCTGGTGCCGGTCAAGAACTCCGATGGCACGGACGGTTTCATCACATACAGCGTGGTGGACACGCCACCGTTTGCCTGGGGTAACGATGGCCAAGGTCAGTCGCAGGTCACGCTGAACTATTACAACAATGCCGGTACGCTGGTGTCGTCTACGCCAAATGTGGCGTCGGGCCAGTATTTCTACGAAAACTACGACTCGTTCAGCTACCAATACGCCTTCGCGCCAAGCTTCCGGCTATATGCCGGACATGATCAGGGAACGGGGCTGATAATCACCGATTCGCCGAATGCGATCAGCTCCGGTGGCACGGACGGGCGCTACAACATTGGCGCTGTGCTGTTCGATCAGGCGAGCACGCCCCTGGTCACGTTGACGACCAACAACATCGCGATTGCAGAAGCTGCGGGCGTGGCAACCATCACCGCCACCATCAGCGCGGCTGCCGCCACGGACACCATCGTGACGCTGTCGTTGGCGGGCACCGCCAGCGGCGCAGGTGTCGATTACACGGCAGCGGCACCCACCATCACCATTCAGGCTGGGCAACTGACTGGCACCACCACGCTGACCGCCGTCCAGGACACGCTGGACGAGTTCGACGAAACCATCATCGTCGGCATTCAGTCGATTTCGGGCGGTGACAACGCGCGTGCCGACACTGGCACCGTTCAAGTCACCATCACTGACGACGATGCACCGCCCGTCATGTCGATCGCACCTGCCAGCGTGACCGAGGGCAATAGCGGTACCACGGCGATGGTGTTCACCGTGACGCTGGATGCCGTGTCGGGCAAGACGGTTACCGTCAATTACGCCACCAGTGATGGCACCGCCACCGCGGGCAGCGATTACATCGCCAAGTCGGGCACGCTGAGCTTCGCGCCGGGCGAAACCACCAAGCAGATCACGGTTCTGGTGACTGGCGATACGGTGACGGAGTCCGATGAGACCCTGACAGTGATGCTCGCCGGGGCATCCAACGCCAGCCTGGGCACGGCTAGCGCCGTCGGTACGATCATCGATGACGAGAATCCGCCGCCCGTGCTGACGACGCCGTCGCCAATCGCATTCACGGATACCGCTGCGGCTGACGCCTTCACCGCGGTGACCGGCAACCTGAGTGCCAGCGATGCCGACGGCATTGCCAGTTATGGCGTCAGCGGGGCCATGTCCGTCAACACGGTGATCGGTGGCACGACTTACGACCTGAGCCGCGTGGGCACCTACGGCACGCTGTACATGGCAAGCGCCACGGGAGCCTACGTGTATGTGCCCAATGACGCAGCCATCAACGCCCTTGGCGCCGGCTCACAGTCTGAAAGCTTCACCGTGTCGGCCACGGATGGCCATGCCGCGCCCGCGACTGCCACGGCTCCGCTGGTCATCAATGTGACCGGCGCCAACGATGCGCCGACTGCTTTGACGCTGGGCAACACCACTATCGCACAAAGCCTGGGTGTCAACGCCACGGTAGGCAGCTTGGGCACGACCGACGCGGAATCTGGTCAGAGCCATACCTACAGTCTGGTCGCGGGCGATGGCGTCAACGACGTCGCCAATGCAAGCTTCTCGATTTCCGGCAATACTCTGCGCGCCAATGACGCGGCTTCGCTGGCCGCAGGCGACTACCGCATCTTCGTGCGCACCAGCGATGGCCAGGGCGGCAGCTTCGACAAGGCCTTCACGATCACCGTGGTCGATGACGTGCCGCCGACGACCACCATCTCTGGCCTCCAATTCAGCAACGATACCGGTGCTGGCCAGGCAGACTTCATTACCAAGACAGCCGCGCAAGATATTTCCGCCACCCTGAGTCAGCCTCTGGCTGCGGGAGAGCGCGTGCTGGGCTCGATTGACGGTGGCGCGTTCTGGAGCGACCTGACCAATGGGGTGTTCAATACTCAAGTGACCTGGGCTGGCGTGGTGCTCTCGTTGGGAACATCGACCTTGAAACTCAAGGTAGTCGATTCTGCCAACAATGACGGACCGGTCGCCGAGCAGTCCTACACCGTGGATACGAGCGGACCTGGTGCGCCGGTCGTCACGTCCGCCGCGTTGACGAACAATGCTCTTCCTGTGCTTGCAGGGACTGCGGAGGCCGATTCTGCGATCACCGTGCAGGTTGGTGGCGCAACCTACCTGACGCAGGCTGCGGGCGGCAATTGGTCAATCGACCTGAACGCCACCTCGCCCAACAACGGGACGCTCACGCTCGACGCCAATGGCAACAACCTTGTTTCGGTCACTGCGGAAGATCTTGCAGGCAACGTATCGGCCGCAGGTACCCAGACGCTGGTGATCGACACGACGTCACCTGCGGCACCGATCCTGAACTCGCCCTCGCTGACCAACGCGGTCAAGCCCGTCATACAGGGCAGCGCCGAAGCCGGTGCTAGCATCACGGTGCTGGTGGGCACGGCCACTTATGAAACCGTCGCCACGGGCGGCACCTGGTCCATCGACCTGAGCAGTGCAACGCCTGTCGATGGAACGCTGTTCCTTGACCTCAACGGCGACAATGCGATTTCCGCGACGGCCACCGATGCCGTCGGCAACGTGTCGGATGCAGGCACGCAGACCCTGACGATCGACACCACGCCGCCGACGACGGTGTTCAGCCAGCCAGGCTTCAGCGGGGATGTAGGCACCAGCACGACTGACTTTATTACCAACCAGCCGGTACAGACCATCACAGCGACGCTGAGCGCGACGCCCAGTGTCGGCGACAAGTTCTTTGGCTCAGTCGATGGATTGTCCTGGACCGACGTCACAACTAGCATCAGCGGCACGACGCTGACCTGGACAGGTGTGACGCTGAGCAATGGCACGGGATCGTTGCGCTTCAAGGTCACCGACGCTGCCGGCAACAACAGCAACGTATTCAGTCAGCCCTACACCCTGGACACCACTGACCCGACCACGATTGCGCCTGCGGTGAACTATGGCTTGTCGGACGATACCGGCGTGGATGCCACCGACCTGATCACCCAGACCGCTCAGCAAACCTTCAGTGGTGTGCTCAATGCGCCCTTGCTGAGCGACGAAGTGGTCGAGGTGTCCGTCGACGGCGGCACGAACTGGATGCTTGCACAGACGAACATTGGCAGCAGCGCTTGGTCGGCCGACCTGACGCTGCTGGCAGGCAGCAACAGCTTGTCGGTGCGCGTGTCAGACGTCGCCGGCAATCATGGCACCGTCACGTCTCGCACGTATGTGCTGGACGCAGGCGCGCCGCAATTTAGCGCCGCGCGGGTCAATGGTGCCAGCCTGGTGTTGAGCTTTACCGACACGACGCCGCTCGATGCCGTCAACCTGCCGACGTCCGGTGCGTTTGCCGTAACCGTGGGGGGCAGCACGGTCGTCGTGAGCAACGTGGTCGTCAATGCTGCGGCAAAAACTGTCACCTTGACCTTGGCCAGTGCGGTGACGGCTGGTCAGGCGGTGACTGTCGCGTATACGGACCCTGACGCGGGCGACGATATCAATGCCATCCAGGATGCTGCCGGCAACGACTTGGCCACGCTGGCAGCAGTCCTTGTCACCAACGACACGCCGTCCGTGCCGACGGTTCCGACCAACCCGCCCAACTCGATCGATGGGGTGCCGGTACAGGTCAGCACTGGTCCCGATGGTCTGCCGCAGACCACCGTTCCGGTGGTGACGGCAGGACGCAACGAGGACAACAGCACGGCCAACAGTCAACTGGCCGACATTCCTCTGGTCAAGGATGCCAGCGGAACCACTTTGCTGGCGGTGGCGGTGCCGGTTGGCACGGGCCTGGTCGCCAGCGGGCCGGGCACGACCTTGACCGGCCTGGCCGCGCAGACCCAACTCGACAGCCGTATCGGCGGCGCAACCACTGACCCGGCATTGACGGCCGCCGGGCAGTCCTTCCTCGGCAGCCTGCCCGTCGGCACAGAGGTGCTGATCCAGACCATCACCATCAGCGCCCAGGCAAGCACTGGCGGACCGCTGGTGATCAGCGTCGGCAACCTGGGCGATGGTCATCGCACGGCCTTGGTAATCGGTACCAGTGCGCTGCCTGCCGATACCTTGATCGACCTGGAAAACGTCGATTTCGCGATCATCGTGGGCAATGCCCGGGTGACAGGTGGGGCCGGTGCCAATGTGGTGTATGGAGATGACAGCCGACAGTTCATCGTGCTGGGCGAGGGCGACGACGTGCTGCATGGCGGTGGCGACAACGATACGGTGGGCAGCCTGCGCGGCAATGACCAGACCTTCGGCGATGCTGGCGACGACATCGTCTATGGCGGAACCGGCAACGACATCCTGCACGGCGGTGCGGGCAGCGACAGGATGAACGGCGGGTTCGGCCTGGACACGGGCGTGCAGACCGGCGTGCTGGCTGACTACACCGTGACGCTGGATGGCGTGACGGTGGTGTTGACGCACAAAGTGTCTGGCGAAGTCGATCGTTTCCTGGATGTCGAGCACATTGCCTTCGACAGCGGAACATCGATCATCGTCGCCCACGAAGCCAACGATGTGGCGGCATTGAGCGCCCAGTTCGCGGGCGCGCAATTGATCGAACTGAGCGCCAACCGGGCCGTCACCGGCACGGCTGTCAACGACGAGGTCACGCCCACCCTGGGCATGGGCTTGAACGTTGACCTGGGCGACGGCATCGACATCGTGCGTTTGGCCGGTGGCCGCAGCGACGTGCATATCGACGTCGAAGCTGGCGAACGCGCTGAACTGACCCGTCTGGAAGACGGCGCCATGCTCGCCTTCAACCAAGTAGAAATGCTGGCCTTTGCCAACGGTGACGTGACAGTCCTGGCCCATAACCATGATGAAGTCGTGATTGGACGGAGCTATGAACTGCTGCTGGGCCGCAATGTCGACACCGACGGTTATACCTTCTGGATCACAGGTACCCGGGCAGGTGTGTCCTTGAAAGACACCCTGGCGGAAATGATGAAGGCACCCGAATACACCGGTGCCGACATGACAAACAGCGCATTCGTGGAGTTGCTATATACCAACGGCTTTGGCCGCAGCGCCGATGCTGACGGCAAGGCGTTCTGGGTTGGTGCGTTGGACGCGGGTGCCAGCCGTGCCCAGGTCCTGGAAGGTTTCGCTGGATCGTCCGAGGCCGCCACGGTTATCGGCAGCACGATCGACATCACGCTGGTGTCTTAGCTTACGTAATTGGGTGTGCAGCCCCGCACGGGCTGTCGCAAGCCGGCCACTGAAAAGTGGTCGGCTTTGTCTTTTGCGGCGTCCTGATGTGACGCAATACCGCCCCGACGCAGAAAAACCGTCTGGCAAAACATTCAGTCGCTCTGCAAAAACACGGTTACAGGAAGTCACAGTACTTATGGGTGGAGCTAAGCTCGTCCGTGCAGCCAATTCCGGGCACGGCGTCGTTCGGATCCAGGACTCATGCAGAACGTTTTCACTACTGACGATGCGGTCGTCATGCTCGGCCTTCCCAACCAGGCACCGGTCTTTACTGGCCGGACGACCTACTCACACCTTCAAATTGGCGGTCATGCGCCGAACACGCCGGGTGTGAGGGACGTGTCCCTGGGCGTCACAAGCAGTGGTGACATGTACCTGGCCTACGCAGACGGCGGCAACGTCAATGTGTTGACCCGTATCGGCAATGCCTGGAGTCCAATCAGCAACAGCCTGTTCTCCAGCAGCGGCAATGTCGACTTGGTGATGTCTCCCACCGATGAACCCTACGTCAGTTTCGTACAGGGCTCGGACGCGTCTTTCACCGTGCAGAAATGGGTGGGCAATAGCTGGCAGGACGTCGGCAGTGCCTCGCTGCCGAATGTCGATCGTGAGCAGTCGAAACTCTCCTTCGCTGCCGATGGCACGCCGTATCTGGCAGTGGTGGATCGGGAATCGGGTGTACTCGGCGTGTTGCGCTACGACAGCGGCAGCACGACCTGGCAGCGGGTCGGCGCATCTGGCGTGGGCACGCTGGGCATGGGCGGTTTCGACCTGAAGATCGGCGCAAGCGGTACGCCGTATGTCAGTTTTTCCAATGGCGACATGACGGACGCATTCGATGTACAGGCATTCAAGAACGGCGTCTGGACGTCACTGGGCGCACCCGCGCCGGTACCTCGTGAAATCAGTGTTCCGTATCTGGTGGAAGACAACAGCGGCACGGTTTATGTGGCCTATCAGGATGCGGAGCGCTCTATGGTGGTCGCGCGTTTCGACGGCGCGCAATGGGATGTTTCTCCGACTGATGCATTGCCGACTCGGCTGACCTCGCCGATCGATCTGCTCCTGGGCAGCGACGGCAGCATTCAGTTGGCCGCATCGGGCGGGTTTGGATATCCGAACCCGCTTCATGTGCTGAGTTTCGATGGCATGCAGTGGACGCAAAGCAGCGATCCGATCTTTGCCCTGTCCGAAAGCGCCATGGCGACTACGCCGGACGGCAGCATTTTCATCGCCACCATGGACCCGGAGAACATGGCCAAGGTCGTGGTCCAGAAGTTCTCCATCGCGCTGGCGGCTGGGGGAATCACGACCAGCACTGCGCTTGAGGGCTTCAGTTTCACGGACGCGGAGGACGACCCGGTCAGTTTCTCAATCACGGGTGGTGCAGACGCCGCCATGTTCGTCGTTCGTGGTGGTGACGTCCGCTTCGAGCGCACGCCCGCGGTGGGCACCTACCAAGTCGAGGTCACTGTCAGCGATGGCTTCAATGACCTGACGAAGACCGTCGTGGTGTCGGTGACTGCCGCCGACGTCAATCATGCCCCGGTGCTCGACGTGTCGGCCTCGCCCAAGCTGGCCAATGTCGTGGCAGGCAGCGGTACGCCAAGCGGGGCGGTAGGCAGTTTGGTCAGCGCATTGGTCGATGACGGCAGCGATGTCGACGGCAATGCACTGGGGATCGCGTTGACCGGCAAGGCGGCTGGCGTTGATGTGTATTACTCGCTGAACAACGGCACTACCTGGATTGCTGTTGGCGCCTTGAGTGAAAGCAGCGCGGTGCTGCTGGACCAGCATGCACGTGTATATGTCAGCGCGGCGACATCTGGCGTGGTGGCAGACGCGTTGAGCTTCAAGCTTTGGGATCAGACACACGGCAGCACGGGCAACACCAACGTGGATACGCACCTGGACCCCGTTGTTGCAAGTTTCCCCCTGGGTACCTATAACGCGCAGGATATCGTGCTGAGCGGATCCGTCGCGTTTGTTGTCGATTCGCAGAACACCGCAGCGGGACTGGTGATCGTCGACGTGTCCGATGCTGCCCACCCGGTCGCGTTGAGCAGCCTGAGTTTTGAAGAGGCCTATGAGGTCGCGGTACAGGGTGATTTCGCCTATGTGGCGATGCGCGACGGCCTGGCCATCGTGAACGTCAGCAATCTTCAGAATCCGACACTGGTGCACACCATTAATGTCGGCCGTGCGGCAGGCGTATTGGTCGATGGCGACCTTGCCTACATCACTGGCATATCGGGTGGTCTGCAGATTTTCGACATCAGCAGCCCGACTGCGCCCGTGCTCCAGGGCACTGCCGCCCTGGGCGGTGACCCCTTGTACGAAAGCGTGTTGCGCGACGGTTTTCTGTACGTGGCGGATCGCAACAGCGGCTTGCACATTTTCGATGTTCGCGATCCACAGAACCCCGTCTGGAAAGGAGAAGCAACGACGTTGACCAACTGGGCGATCGATGTCGCGCTCAACGGGAATATCGCCTACACGGCCGCGGTCAACAGTGGTTTGGCCATCATCGATGTGACCGATCCCGAGAATCCTGTCGTGCAAAGCTATTTGCGCGAAGGTGCCGAGAACGTCATGTCGGTGACCCGCGACGGCGACCTGCTGTATGTCGGCATTGAAGGACGTGGCATCCGTGTCTACGACATTACCAATGCCGCCGCGCCGATTCCCGTACGCTTCATCGATACGCAGGGCTATGCGGACACGTCGGTGGTCGATGGCGGACATCTGCATATTGCGTCCGGCAACCAGCTGACGGTGGTCGATCTGAACAATAGCGGCGCCTTCTCGGCCGACACCGACACCATCAGTCAGACCCTCGCCGCAAATGCCGCGCCGGTTTTCGACAAGGTGCGCTACCAGCAGAGCGTTCTCAACACTGAGCTGGACAAGATGCCCTTCGACAAGATGCCGCTGGTCAAAGGCGCAGACGGATCACTGTACGTGGCTTTCGTCAGCGACACCGGCGTGGTGACTGCGCATCAGCAGGGTGATGACTGGCAGACCATTCCCTACGATTTCTTCGGCAATGGCCGTGACGTACAGATGACGACGGACGCTCAAGGCGTACCCTATCTGGTCTTCACGCAGACGGTCTACGATCTGGGTGGTGGGGGGCCGGAAGAGGTCAGCAAGGTCACCGTGTTGACCTTGCAGAACGGGCAATGGCAAGCGGTTGGAAGTAACTGGCTCGATATCGAGAATCCGATGACGCCGCGTTTGTCCATCGGTGCCGACAACACGCTGTACGTGACTTATACCGACCTGAATAACGGCGCTCTGGGCGTGCGCCACTTCGTCGACGGCACGTGGGAAGACCTGGGCCAATCAACCGTGCCGGGATTGATGGGTGACGCCTACAAGGTGCTGATCGGAGTCGATGGCAAGCCAACCATTGCATTTGCCGATGCCAACGCCAACAACCGGCTGACGGTGATGACGTTCGATGGCAATGTCTGGTCCGTCGTCCCCAACCCGCAACACGCCGACGTGCCTGCTTATCAGACCGAGCTTGCGTCGGACGGCAAGGGCTTTTATGTGGCCTACGGCGACGCCCAGAATGAATTGTTCGTCGAATATTTCGACGGCAGCGACTGGACCATGCTGCCACTGCCGCGCACCGCCGGCATGCTCGGGTCGTCGCCGCTTCCCTACGATCTTGCGGTGGGCAGTGACGGCGCACTGTATCTATTGGCCAGCCCCTATAACTCGCGGAACGATTTCTATGTGATGCGTTATGCCGAGGGGGCCTGGACGATCGTCTCGGACCTGATTGACGGCGCGCGCAACACCAGTATTGTGTTGGGTGACGAAGGCCAGGTATATGTCACGGCGCAAGATCGGGACACGGGGCTTGCTGTTGTCCACGAAATCGACCCGGTTGCGCAAGCCACCGCACTGACCACCGGCACTGCCGTCAAGCTGGGTGCGCACGACCCGGAGGGCAGCGCGCTGACGTACACGATCACGGGCGGCACGCATCAAGCCTTGTTCGAGGTGACAGCCGACGGCATTCGCTTCATTGAACAGCCGACTGCCGCAGGCAAGTATTCCGTCCTGGTCACCATTGACGATGGCCTCACCCATGTCACCCGCATGGTCAGCGTGACCGTCACGGTCCCGCCCAACAGCGCGCCAGTGCTGGACGTGAGTGCATCGCCCAAGCTGCCCGATGCCGAACTGGGCGGTTTGTCGCCTGAAGGTGCCGTGGGCATCAAGGTGTCCGAGCTGCTTGGCGACAGCGCGAGCGATGCCGATGGCAACGACATCGGCATGGCCGTCACCGAGATCAAGGGCGGCACGCTGCATTACTCGGTGGACGGCGGCACGACCTGGGTTGCCGTCACCGCTATCGTCAGCAAGGCCCACGCCTTGGCGCTGACGGCCGAGACGTTGGTGTATTTCGAAGCGGCAAGTGGCACCACCGGCACCGTCAACGATGCGCTGCAGTTCCATGCCTGGGACGGCACGGATGGCGTGACGGGCACTTGGCTGGACCTGAGCGGCAAGCTTGATCCGGTGCTGTCTGCGCCGGGCACTGGCTTGGCCGACATGATTACCTTCAAGGGTCTGGCGGTCCAGATCGCATCGACCGGCCTGGTGGTGTATGACTCGACCAATCCGGGCGTCGTCCTGGGCACCGTCGCAACGTCGATTGCTGATGCCGATTTCGTGGCAGCGGGCGACGACTTTGTCTACGCGGTCAGCCAGTCCGAGCAGGAAATGTATGTGATCTCGCTGGCCACGCCAACCGCACCGGTGGTGGTTCAAACGATCGGCCTGGCCGATTTCATGATGCGGCCCGATGGCGTAAAGGCGTACGGAAACACGGTACTGGTCGCAAGCAGGGACGACGGTGTGCAGGCCTTCACGGTAGCCGCGGACGGCACTGCGACGCCTGTCAACGAGCGCATCCCCGCAGCTGTCCCTACGGCATTGGCGCTGGATGACACGCGCTATGTGGTGGGCAATAGCACAATCGGTCTGATGCTGGTCGACCGGCATGATGACGCGTTTACAGAACTGAAATTCGCCGATTTCCCCGTCGTCGGCTTCGCTGCAGCGCGCGACGTGGTCATCAGCGGTGACTACGCCTACGTGGCGACAAGCGGCGCCGGCTTGATGATTGCCGACATTTCGGATCTGAGTGCCCCCAAATGGGTCGGTCAGCTTGTGCTCGGAAGCGTGGCCGAGCGGCTCGTGGTCGTTGAACGCCAGGCATTCGTGCTGACCTCTAACGGCGTCTATCGCGTCGATCTGAGCGATCCTGAACACCCGGTTCTTGGTGAGTCCTTCCCGGTCTCTCACGCCAACAGCATCGCCGTGGTCGGCAAGCAGTTGTTGGTCACGACGGACACCGAAATCACCGTACTGTCCGGTATTGTCCCCGGCAGCGTGTCCCACGACAGCGATACCGTGGCGGTCGATGTGCGCGACACGATTGCACCCACGCTGACGCTGCCCGCCGACCATGCCGCGCATTTGCGTGGCGATGACCTGAGTATCGAGAGCAGCGAGGCCGGCATCGTGTATCTGGTGAAGGCCGGTGCCCATGCGGGCACGCCAAGCGCCAGCGAACTGATCACGCTCGAAGGAGCCGGTAACGCGGTTGCCATGACGGTCATCGATGGCAAGGCTGTATTCGATACCACTGCGTTGCTTGGAAATTATCTTGTCTACGCAGTCGATGTGGCGGGAAATGTGTCGAGCGGTGCAGGCAACACGGTGACGATTCGTACCGTGGAGACACCGCCGCCGACGCCCACCACGCCGCCCGTTGTGCCGAGCACGCCGATGGACGGCGTGCCGGTGGAGGTCAGCACGGGCAACGACGGTCAACAGCAGATCAAGATACCGGTGGTGACCAACGACCGCGATGAAGACACCAGTACGCCCAACAGCAAGCTGGCCGACATCACGCTGGTGAAGACGGCAGCGGGTACGCCGCTGCTCAACCTTGGCATTCCAGTCGGTACCGGCGTGACCGCCAACGGCCCGGGCACGCCGGTGTCGGGAATCACGGCACAGACGGTACTCGATGGCCGCATTACGGCGGCCGATGGATCGGCAGCGCAAAAAACCGCTGCGCAAGGTTTCCTGTCGTCGCTTGACGCCGGTACGCAGGTGGTGGTGCAAACCATCACGATCAGCGCCCAAGCAACCAGCGGCGGCCCGCTGGTCATCAGCGCTGGCAACACGCAGGACGGCCATAGAACGGCTGTGGTCATCGACACCCGCGCTTTGCCGGCGGGTACCTTGATCGACCTGGAGAACGTCGACTTCGCGATCATCATTGGCGATGCGCGTGTGACGGGTGGTGCGGGTGCCAATATCGCCTACGGCGACGATGCGAATCAGTTCATCGTGCTGGGCGAAGGTGACGACATTCTGCACGGGCTTGGCGGTGACGACACGGTCGGTAGCCTGCGTGGTAACGACCAGGTGTTCGGCGACGACGGCAACGATATCGTCTACGGTGGAACCGGCGACGACATCATGCATGGGGGCGCAGGTAACGACCGCATGAATGGTGGCTTCGGTTTCGACACCGGCGTGCAAACCGATGTGTTGGCCGATTACACCGTGACGCTGGAAGGTCACGAGGTGGTGTTGACGCATAAGACGAGCGGCGAAGTGGACCGCTTCCTGGATGTGGAGCACATCACCTTCGACAGCGGCCCATCGATCATCGTGGCGCATGAAGCGGGCGACGTGGCGGGCTTGCAGGCGCGTTTTGCCGGTGCCCAACTCATCGAGTTGAACGCCAACCGTACCGTGACTGGCACGCAAGCCAACGACGAAGTCACGCCGGAACTAGGCATTGGGCTGAATATCGACCTGGGCGACGGCATCGACATCGTGCGTTTGGCCGGTGGCCGCAGCGACGTGCACATCGACGTCGAAACTGGACAACGTGCCGAGCTGACCCGCTTGGAAGACGGCGCGATGCTGGCGTTCAACAACGTGGAACTGTTGGCGTTTGCCAACGGCGACGTGACTGTTCTGGCGCACAACCACGAGGAAGCTGTCGTAGGTCGTGCGTACGAACTGCTGCTGGGCCGCAATGTGGACACGGACGGCTTCACGTTCTGGATGGAAGGCATCGATAAGGGCGCATCGCTGCATGCCACGCTGACTGCCATGATGCAGTCGCCGGAGTTCAGCGGTGCTGTCTTGTCGAACAGCGCATTCCTCGACCTGTTGTATACGACGGGCTTCGATCGCACGGCGGATGCCGCAGGCAAGGTATTTTGGCTGGCAGCACTGGACAGTGGCGTGAGCCGTGCCCAGGTGCTGGAAGGCTTCGCCGCATCGACTGAAGCTGCCACGATCATTGGCAGCACCATCGATGTGACCTTGGTGTCGTGATCCGCAGACGCCATTGATCACCCGCGCAGCCCCTGACCGGGCTGTGGCAAGCCGGCCGCTGAAAGGTGGTCGGCTTTTTTATTATTCACAGCGCCTTAATACAAACATCTAACCAAATTTTCATATCGCGAAAATATTTTCTTGAGCGTCTAAAAAACCCGGCAATCAATACTTTTTTACGGTTATTCATAACAAATGAAAGCAAACTTGACATTCAATGGGTTCACTTTTCTTCAGCTGCTTGGAATCTGCACGCTGAAACCAGACCCACCCGGCGGTACTTAGCCGCACTGCCTCGCCTTGGACCTGACGATGAACACCAGACCTGAACTCGATCCCAGCCTATCTCCCGCGCTGCCAGCAACCAGCCCTGGCGCAGCCGCACCCACAGGTGCAGTGGGCGCGGTTGTCTCTTCCTTGATCGGTGCTGGGGTTTCCGATGTGGACAACGATGCTGTCGGCATAGCCGTCACGGCCATTCAGGGTGGCACGCTGTATTACTCCAACGATGACGGCGTGAACTGGATTCAGGCTGCTTCTGTTAGCTCTGGCAAGGCGCTTCTGCTGTCGGACACTGCGCGTGTGTATTTTTCCCCGTTTTCGGGCACCAGCAGCGCAATCAGCGATGCACTGACGTTCAGGGCATGGGATGGCACTGCGGGTTCAAGTGGGAACATAGTCAAGCTCAATGGCGATGCTGTGCTGCTGACACAAGGGGCAAATGGCGGACGCACGGTAGCCAGCACAAACGACTACGCGATCGTTGCGGGAGGTTCGTCAATCAAAGTCATCGATCTGAGCGACGCATCGCTGCCTGTCGTGGGCAATGTGCCGATTTCAATGGGTGCAATGGTCACCGCATCCGCCGCACACAACGGCCGCTTTTATGTAATGACCCAAGATATGTCTACAGGGTCGAAACTAAGTACCTTCACGATCTCGGGAGATGGAACACCCTCCGCGATGACATCGATCGCGTTGCCGCAAGGTTCGAGTGCAATGTATGCAATCGTGATACGCGATGGAATGCTCTATGCATCGACGACCGGTGGCGTGCGGGCATATTCCTTGAATGATCCTGCTGCGCCAGTCTTCCAGTCCGTGGTCAGCAGCCAGCTTGGCTACGGCCTAGCGGTGGACGACCGCGTATATGTGCAGGGTGGCTTTAACGGTGAGTTGATCGTTACTGACCGCACCGACAATAGTGTCATTACACTTCCTGTTGTTGCCGAAGGCAGCTTTGCGAAGCAGATCAATGGCATTGTGCTGTCCGGCAACTACGCATTCGTTGCCACGCAGCGTGTGGGCTTGCAGGTAGCCGACCTGTCCGACCCCGATGCGCCGGTGTGGGTCAAGCACATCCCCTCTACCGTTGTTGGTCAGCTTTCCGGGCTGACCATCGCGGGCGATCGGATCTTCCTGGCGGGCGATCCGAACGTATCGTTCTACGATATTTCGGACCCGTCCAATCCCGTACTTGAAACCAGCCTGGCCGCAGGGTCATCTCCCTCGGTAAGCGTAGCTGGCGATCATTTTGTGCTGGCGACCGACCTCAGCTCGGCAATCTTTTCCGGGGCAGGCCTCGGCGATAGTTTCTCCACTGACACCGACACCATCTCGATTGACATCGCCGACCTGACGCCGCCCGTCATCGCAATCGACGGAAGCACCGAATTGCTGCGCGGCGACACGCTCACGATCACCAGCAACGAAGCGGGCACGGCGTATCTGGTCAAGCGTGATCTGCTGCCCAACACCTTCGACGGCGATACGCTTGCGCAACTGGAGCAGGACGGTGACGCGATTGCCGTCACGATCGTCAATGGCAAGGCGCAGTTCGCCACGACAGGCTTGTTGGGCGAATACGTCGTGCTGGCCACCGACGCGGCTGGCAATGTGACCAACGCCGACGAGGTGTTGACGATCATCACCAAGCCCGTCATCGGCGGGCTGTCTGGAAACCTGAACTTCACCGAAGGCGACGCGGCGATTGCGGTGGCCGCCAATCTGACGCTGACCGACGACGACAGTGTCGATACTGGATTGGCATCGGCGCAGGTGAAACTTGGATCGGTCGCGCTGGACGCTGCCGAATCACTTTCTCTGACCATCACTCCGGTGAGCATGGGCGCACTCACGGCGACTTACGTGGCCGCAACCGGAACGCTTTCCATCACGGGTACGGCAACCCTGGCGCAGTGGCAAGCTGCGCTGCGCGCTGTGACGTACAGCAATGAATCTGCTGACCCGGTTGCCTCGCGCAGCGTCAGCATCACCGTGGTCGACGTCAACGGCAACCACAATGATACGGACGACGTAGAGATCGACATCGAAGCCGTGGACAACCCGCCCGTCTTCAATGGTGCGCCCGGTACACCGGTGAATATGAAAGTCGGAAGCACGACTGCGTTGCCGGGATTGACCATCGTCGACCCCGACACCGGCTCCATCACTATCACGGTAAAAGCCACTGAGGGTGACTTGTCGGGCATGAGCGCATTCACGCCGACGGTGGATGGCTATACGTTCACCGGCACCGTCGCGCAGGTAAATACCGCGCTTGCGCAGGTTCGTTTCACGCTGACCGGCGCTGACGGCAAGGTGGAGCTGTCGGCCAGCTATCCTGATAACGACGACGTCACGCTGGATTACCTGTTCCAGGACCATACGGCACCTGTCGTCACGATTTCCAGCAATAACGACGATTTCAATCAGGGCACATCCATCTCGGTGTCCAGCGACGAAGACGGTGCGGTGTACCTGGTGCGTGCCGATGCGCTGACAGGAACGCTCGATGTACTTGCGCTCGCTGCATTGGTCAGCGACGGCAAGGCGGTCAAACTTGACCTGGTCGAGGGTGAAGCAACGTTTTCCACCGATACGCTGCTGGGCGACTACAAGGTGGTCGGCGTCGATGGTGCAGGCAATGTGTCGGCTGCATCGCGCACACTGAGCGTGGTGACCGCCCCCGAGATCGGGCTGATCGAGACAACGCTGCCATTTACCGAAGGCGGTCCGGCGCTCGCGGTGGCGGCTGCGCTGACGCTGACCGATGCCGATGATGTGGATGCAGGTCTGGCCGTGGCGTACGTGCGCATCAAGGCACCAACCATTTTGATCGGCGGTTCGCCCGTGATTAATCTCGATGCCGCCGAGTCGCTGGCGCTGGAGGCGACCATTCCTGGTCTGTCCGCGGCTTACGATGCTGACACCGGCATTCTCGAAATTACCGGAACGGCGGCCTTGGCCCAATGGCAAGCCGCCCTGCGTGCCGTGGTGTATCGCAATACGTCGAAAGACCCGGTCGCCACCCGCGAGATCGAGATCTTGGTGGCCGATGGGCGCGAGCATGTCAGCACGATCGAAGTGACTGTCGATATCACTGCTGTCAATAACGAGCCGGTCTTCGTCGGCGTGCCGGGGACACCCACGCGCATCGCGGTGGGCACGCCGGTTGTGCTTGAGGGGCTGAGCGTGGAGGACCCGGATTCGTCCTCGATCACGGTCACCGTCAATGCCGTCAATGGAACGCTGGGCAATCTGGAAGACTGGGTGGAAACGCCCGACGGTTATACCTATACGGGTAGTGCCAGCGCGGTGTCTGAAGCGCTGGCCAAGCTCAGCTTCACGTTGACGGGTTCCGCCGAAGGGTATGTATCGCTGAGCGGCTCTGACGGGTCTGTCACGCTGGGTACCGCACGTTATGTGTTTTTGCCGCCGGTCGCACCTGCGCCAGGCGGGTCTACCACGCCGGTCGATGGCGTGCCGGTGCAGATCGGCACGGGCAGCGACGGCCAGCAACAGATCGTCGTGCCGGTGGTCACCGATGACCGCAATGAGGACACCAGCACAGCCAACAGCAAGCTGGCCGACATCACACTGGTGAAGACCGTATCGGGTACATCGCTGCTCAATCTGGGCATCCCGGTTGGTACCGGCGTGACCGCCAACGGCCCGGGCACGCCGGTGTCGGGAAGCACGGCACAGACGGTACTCGATGGCCGCATTACGGCGGCCGATGGATCGGCAGCGCAAAAAACCGCTGCGCAAGGTTTCCTGTCGTCGCTTGACGCCGGTACGCAGGTGGTGGTGCAAACCATCACGATCAGCGCCCAAGCAACCAGCGGCGGCCCGCTGGTCATCAGCGCTGGCAACACGCAGGACGGCCATAGAACGGCCGTGATTATCGACACCCGCGCTTTGCCGGCGGGTACCTTGATCGACCTGGAGAACGTTGACTTCGCGATCATCGTCGGTGATGCGCGGGTAACGGGCGGTGCAGGTGCCAACATCGCTTACGGCGATGACAACAACCAGTTCATCGTGCTGGGTGAGGGCGATGACATCCTGCATGGCCTGGGCGGTAACGACACCGTCGGCAGCTTGCGTGGCAACGACCAGACCTTTGGTGACGATGGCGACGACGTGGTCTACGGCGGCACGGGCGACGACATCCTGCACGGCGGTAACGGCAACGACCGCATGAACGGTGGCTTTGGTTTCGACACCGGTGTGCAGTCAGGCGTGCTAGCCGACTACACCGTGACGCTGGATGATCACACTGTTGTGTTGACTCACAAGACCAGCGGCGAAGTGGACCGCTTCCTGGACGTCGAACACATCACCTTCGACAGCGGAACGTCGATTGTCGTGGCGCACGAAGCCAGCGACGTGGCGGCGCTGACGGCGCGCTTTGCGGATGCGCAGTTGATCGAACTTAACGCCAACCGTGCGGTTGCCGGCACCCAAGCCGACGACGAGATCACCCCGGAACTCGGCATCGCCCTGAACATTGACCTGGGCGATGGCATCGACATCGTTCGCCTGGCTGGCGGTCGCAGCGACGTGCACATCGACGTGGAAGCAGGTCAACGTGCCGAGCTGACCCGCCTGGAAGACGGCGCGATGCTGGCGTTCAACAACGTGGAACTGTTGGCGTTTGCCAACGGCGACGTAACTGTTCTGGCGCACAACCACGAGGAAGCCGTCGTGGGCCGTGCCTACGAATTGCTGCTGGGTCGCAACGTGGACACAGGCGGCTACAAGTTCTGGATCGAAGGCATCGATCAGGGCGTGTCGCTGAACGCGACCTTGACCGCAATGATGCAATCGCCGGAATTCACGGGTGCGTCACTGACGAACAGTGCCTTCCTTGACCTGCTCTACACGACGGGCTTTGACCGCACGGCCGATGCGTCGGGCAAGGCATTCTGGCTGGCAGCGCTGGACAGCGGCGTCAGCCGTGCGCAGGTGCTTGAGGGTTTCGCGGCGTCCGGTGAAGCGGTTGCTGTCATTGGCAGCACTATCGACGTAACCGTCGTTTCCTGACGCGGTTGCGCTGGCCACCCTGGCGTGTGGAAGCGCCAGGGTGCTGCGCGGGTACGAGCCGCTTACCCAAGCGCCGCAATCCCCTCGACAAAAATCGGCTCCCAATCGAGCACATGCCGGCGCATCAAGGTCATGGCTTCGTCGGTCTTCGACGCCGCCAGCAACTCCACCAACTGGTAATGCTGCGGCACTGACAACTGCTGACGCTCCAGGCCCGCAACGGACTCGATGCCGTACAGCCGCATGTTGTCGCGCAGATTCATGATCATCTTCACCAGGTGCTGATTGCCCGCCAGGCTGATCAGGTGCAGGTGATAGGCGCGGTCAGTCTCAAGGTAGCGCAGCGTGTCGCCGTCTTCCACCGCCTGTTCGATCGCCTGCGCTTTCTGCATTAAGGGGATGCGGTCTTCCTCACGCATGTTGGTGATGCAACTGAGCGCATAGCACTCCAGCTGGGCGCGAATCGCAAACAGTTGCCTCAGGTCGGTCACCGTCAGGCGTTTCACCATGAAGCCGCGATTGCGTCGGGCTTCCAGCAAACCATCGTTGGCGAGTTCCAGCAGGATCTCGCGCACGGGCGTGGTCGACATGCCCCAGGCCTTGGCCAGCGTGGGCACCGTCAGCAATTCGTCCGGGCCGATCTGGCCCGAGACGATCTTCATGCGCAGTTGTTCCAGGTATGAATTGCGTGCGCCCTCATCTGGTGCGTTGTCGCCGTTCCAGCTTGTTTCGACCACGTTCCTGTCATCCCAAAAAAATCTGTGTCGCCCCCTTACATGATAAAGCGTCACGCGCTACCATGACTTCAAGAGTAGCGTGTGACGCGCTACTCTATAAATGAACTGATGCTTGATCCGTCAAGCCAGTCGAAAAATGGAGACTGTCATGCGCTTTCTGATCGATCGAGACCTGTCGGGCCAACCACTGTCCGACGAGGTGCAGCCGGAAAATATCGGACGCCGTCAGTTCATCCGCGGCACCGGCGCGCTGTTGGGTGTTGGGCTGGGGGCCGGGCTGTTGGGCCATTCATCTGCCTGGGCACAGCAGCCTGGTGGCGAGTTGCTGGTGTCCAACTGGGGCGGGGACTGGAACAACAACGTGATCAACGCGTTGGAACAGCCCGAACTGGAAAGCAAGGGCATCAAGATCCTGCGTGACCTGGCGGCTGCCCCCGCACGCAAGACCAAGATCCTGGCCGAACGCAATCTGCCGCGTGGCTCGGTCGACGTGGCGCACTTCACTGACGCGGATGCCTTCGAGCTGAATCAGCAAGGCGTGCTGGAAGAACTGGACTATTCCAAGATTCCCAACGCTTCCCACCTGCTGCCGGGCGTGCAGAAGCCGTATTTCATCCCGTTCTATATCAGTGGCGTGGTCCTGATCTACAACAAGAACAAGATCAAGACGCCGCCGACCTCGTTCGCCGATCTGATGAACCCGGAATACGCCGGCAAGGTCGGGCTGATCGATCAGATCTACTTCAATTATTTCCTGGCCATGGGCTTGCTCAATGGCGGGTCGATGTCGAATGCCGAACCGGCGCTGGAAAAACTGCGTCAGCTGAAGAAGGCGGTTCAGCCGCGCATCTACCCGTCGCACCAGCAGGCCGCTGCCGCGATGGCGTCCGAAGAAATCTGGATCACTGCCAACTACAACGCGCGTGCCGCGCAGTGGAAGGCGGAAGGCTTGCCGGTGGAGGCGGCCTACCCGAAGGAAGGGGCGATCGGTTTCGAGGGCGGTGTCTGTATGCCCAAGCGTGCTCGCAACAAGGACAACGCGTACCGGTATCTGAACGCCATGCTGTTGCCCTCCGTGGCGCAGAAGATCGCCAAGGCAACGTACTACGCGGTGCCGATCGACAACGCCGCCTTGCCGCCCGAGATGGCAGCGATTGATTTCACGCCGGAACAGCGCAGCCGCATCAACCGTGTCGACCTCGGCTACACCGCCAAGAATCAGGCCGCGTGGCTTGACTGGTGGAACAAGGAAATCAAGGTCTGACCATGAGCGGACCGCTGCAACTCGGGCCCTTGCGCCCCAATGGCAAGGGCGTGTCGATGTTGCTGTCGCCCTCGCTGCTGTTCATCGTCGTACTGCTGCTGGGCCCGCTGGTGCTGTTGGGGCGTTACAGCCTCAATCACTTCGAGCCTGGCCAGTTCATGGTCCAAGGGTTCACGGCCGAGAACTACGGCCGTTTCTTCAGCGATCCGTTCTATCGCGGTGTGCTGTTTCGCACGATCTGGATTGCGGTGCTCAGCACCATCATCTGTCTGGTGCTGGGCATCTTGCCGGCGTATTTCATTGCGCGCGTGCAATCGGCCAAGTGGAAAAGCCTGCTGCTGATCATGGTGATCCTGCCGCTGTTCATGGGCAATGCCGTGCGCGTGGCGGGCTGGATGGTGTTGCTGGCCGACCGGGGCTTGATCAACGCCTTCATGCAGGCAGTGGGGCTGACGCAGGAACCGGTGCAGATGCTGTACACCGGCACCGCAGTGCTGGTGGGCATCATCTCGGTGAACCTGCCGTTCATGATCATCACCTTGCAAAGTGTCATCGAAGGCATCGATCGCCCGCTGGAAGAGGCGGGCCTGAATCTGGGTGCCAATCACTTCCAGATGTTCAGGCGCGTATTGCTGCCGCTGATGATGCCGGGCGTGATCACCGGCACGGTGCTGTGCTTCATTCTGGCCATGAACGCCTACGCCACGCCCTTGCTGATCGGCGGTCCGAAATTCCAGATGATGGCGCCTGCCGTGTATGAGCAGATCACGCGTTCCAGCAACTGGCCGTTCGGTGCGGCACTGGCCTTCGTGCTGATGGCATCCACGCTGTTCCTGACGGTGTTTTCCTCGTGGGCAATGGGGCGCAAAAGCCCTGCACCTGCCAAGGCGCACGCGTGAAGGCACACCCATGAAGGCACACCCATGAAATCCTTCCAGATATCGAGCGCGCTGTATCGCTTCGTGGTGTTTGCCACGCTGCTGTTTGTCATCACGCCCCTGATCGCGGTGATCTGGGTCAGTGGCTTCAGCAACAAGGTGATCAGCTTCCCGCCGCAGGGCTATTCCTTCGACTGGTACCTGAACGCCTGGCGTCTGGATACCTTCCGCGAAGGCTTCTGGCTGAGCCTGAAAGTCAGCCTGATGTCGACCGCAATCGGCATGCTGGTGGGCGTGCCTGCGGCCCTGGCGATGGTGCGGGGGAATTTCCCCGGCAAGGCCTTCGTCAGCACCTTGCTGATGTCGCCGATGATGATTCCCGGCGTGGTGGCCGGTAGCGCACTGTATGTGTACTTCATTCAGTTCGAACTGCTCAGCACGGTCCAGGTAGCCGCCACCTTGCCCGGGCTGATCGCTGCTCATTCGGTGTTGACCATTCCGTGGATCGTGCGCCTGGTGGTGGCCTCGCTGATTTCCAATGGCAATCAGATCGAAGAAGCCGCGCTCAACCTGGGTGCAACGCCGTGGACGGTGATCCGTCGGGTCACGCTGCCGATGGCGCGTCCGGGCCTGGTGGCAGGTGGCCTGTTCAGCTTCATCGTGTCTTTCACCGACCTGGAGAAATCCATTTTCCTGGTGGGACCGGGCAGCACGACCTTGCCGATTGCGATCGTCAATTACCTGGAATGGAACCTGGACCCGACCGTCTCGGCGGTGGCCACCATTCAGATCCTCATGATCGGTGCCGCTCTGGTGTTCTCCGATCGTTACGTCAAGCTCAGCCGCGCTTTCTGATCCTATGAATTCCTATCTTGATTTCGACGGCGTGGCCAAGCGCTACGGTGCATTCCAGGCAGTCAGCGACTTCACCCTGCCGATTCACGAGGGCGAACTGGTGGCCTTGCTCGGTCCCAGCGGCTGCGGCAAGACTACCTCGCTGCGCATGCTGGCAGGCTTCGTGCAGGTCTCGGAAGGCAGCATTCGCCTGGCTGGCAAGGACATCACGCAGCTGCCTTCCTATCGGCGCAACGTTGGCATGGTGTTTCAGGGTTATGCGCTGTTTCCGCATCTGACGGTGGAAGAGAACGTGGCCTTCGGACTGGAAATGCGCAAGATGAAACCCGCCGAGATCGGCCCGCGTGTGCAGAAGGCATTGGCGCGCGTGCGGCTGGAATCGCTGGCCAAACGCTTGCCGCGCGAGCTGTCGGGTGGACAGCAGCAGCGGGTGGCACTGGCGCGTGCAATGGCTATCGACCCGGCGGTGCTGCTGCTGGACGAACCGCTGTCGGCGCTGGACGCGCGCCTGCGTCACGAAGTGCGTGCCGAGATTCGCCAACTGCAGAAAGACTCTGGCTTGACCACCTTGATGGTGACGCACGACCAGGACGAGGCGCTGAGCATGGCGGATCGGCTGGTGATCATGAATCAGGGCCGCATCGAACAGATCGGCACGCCCGACGAGGTGTACGAGCGTCCGATCAACCGCTTTGTGGCCGAGTTCATGGGCAAGTCCAACTTCCTCGACGGCAAGATGGGGGGAGAAGGGCGTTTCGATTCAAAGCTTGGGCAGGTGTTTGCAGGGCATGCCGCCGATGCCGGTCGAACAGGTGCCCCGGCCCTGATGAGCTTCCGACCCGAACGCGTGCAATTGCGCCGGGTCGACACGCCGGTGGCCGATGGCTGTAACGGCGTGCAGGGGCGGATCGTGCGCATCACCTATCTGGGGCCCTTGATCGAGTACCGCATCGCGTTGAAGGACGACACCGAGATCACCGCCTTGCTGCCCAATACGGGTGAACTGGGGTATGTCGGTGGCGACGCCAGCAGCGATGAATCCGTCTACACCGCACCTGGCAGTCCGGTCAGCGTGCAATGGCAGGCCAGAGATTCGCGCCTGCTTCCCGCCTGACAGGCAACAAGGCTGATGGCTGCCGACACCATGACTGCTACCGACATCAAGGGCTATTGCACGCTGTGCCGCTCGCGTTGCGGCACCATCAATCAGGTCGATCAGGACAGGTTGATCTCCGTCCGACCCGACCCGGATCACCCCAACGGCAGCGCCATGTGCATGAAGGGCAAGGCAGCCCCGGAGATCGTGCACAGCCCGTTCCGGCTGACGCACCCGATGAAGCGTACGCGCCCGAAAACCGACCCGGACCCGGGCTGGGTGCGCATCAGTTGGGAAGAGGCCCTGAGCACCACTGCCAGCCGCTTGGCGGCCGTGCGTGCAGAGTCGGGTGCGGAAGCGGTGGCCTTTGCGGTGACCACGCCAAGTGGCACGCCCTTGTCCGACAGCATCGACTGGATCGAACGCTTTGTGCGCCTGTTCGGCAGTCCGAACACGGTATATGCGACCGAGGTATGCAACTGGCACAAAGACCACGCGCACGTGTTCACCTTTGGCTGTGGTTTGCAGCCGCCCGATTACGCCAACGCCGACACCATCGTGCTGTGGGGGCACAACCCCACCAATACCTGGTTGGCACAGGCCAACAAGATCGGCATCGGCCGCGCGCGTGGTGCAAAACTGGTAGTGGTGGACCCGCGCCCCACGGCCTTGGCCAAGGAAGCCGACCTGTGGTTGCAGGTGCGGCCTGGCACCGACACTGTGCTGGCCATGGCCATCAGTCAGCGGCTGATCGATGCAGGTCTGTACGACAACGCGTTTGTCCGCTGCTGGACCAACAGCCCGTTTCTGGTGCGCGTAGATACCGGCGAATTCCTGCGCGAAAACATGCTGTGGCCCGATGTGGAAACCGATCGGAACTTGGTGTGGGACAGCCACCAGGCTGCGCCCGTGCCCTATGACCCGGCACGCGCATTGAGCGAGGGGCAGGCAGCCAGCTTGTTGCTCGACGGTCGGGTAACAGTGCCCTGTTCGACGGGCGGCAAGGCCATTGAGTGTGAAACCGCGTTCAGTGCTTTCCGCCGTCAGACCAGGCAGTACAGCGCAGAGCAGGTCACCGAGATTACCGGCGTGCCCGCCGACAAGATCGATGCAGCGGTGGCGTTTTTCGCGGGTGATAAACGGATCGCGTATTACTCGTGGAACGGCGTGGGGCAGCACACCAATGCCACGCAAACTGACCGTGCACTGGCCACGCTGTATGCCTTGAATGGCAGCTTCGACAAGATCGGCGGAAACCGCGTGCGCCACGGGCCGCCAACGGCGTCGCTGGCGCCCATGTCTTTGTTGTCCGATACGCAACGCGCCAAGGCGCTGGGCATCGATGCGCGCCCGATTGGCCCGCCGTCGCAGGGCTGGGTCATGGCGCGCGATGTGTACCAGGCCGTGCTGGAAGCCAAGCCCTATGCCATCCGCGCGATGATGGCCTTCGGCACCAACGTGCGGCTGTCTCACAGCGATACGGACATTGCGCGTCAGGCACTGGAAAAGCTGGAATTCCACGTTCACCTGGACTTGTTCGAAACGCCTTCCTTGCGTTACGCCGATATCGTGTTGCCGGTGAACAGCCCCTGGGAACATGAAGGCTTGCGCATGGGCTTCGAGATCGATGACGATGCGGCGTCGCACATGCAGTTTCGTCCGCGTATGGTCAGCCCGCGCGGGGAGTCCCGTTCCGATAACGAAATTGTGTTTGACCTGGCAACGCGCCTGGGCATGGCGGACGAGTTCTTTGGCGGTGACTTGCGTGCAGGCTGGGCCCACTACCTGGCCCCGTCCGGCATCGATCTGGAACAGCTTGCTTGTGCACCGGGCGGGTTGCGCATGCCGGTGGATGCGGCAGAGCGCAAATATGGTCGGCCTGATCCTGCACGGGGTGGTGCGGTGCCAGGGTTCGATACGCCGACCGGGCGAGTGGAAATCTATTCGGAACGCTTGCTCAAGCATGGCCAGCCAGCCGTGCCCACCTACCTGCCGGGGGCCGAAGACAGGCGCGAGCGTCAGCAACGCGGCGCAAGTGAATTCCCGCTGCTGCTCAGTTCCGCGAAGAACGGTTATTACTGCCATTCGCAGCATCGTGGTCTGGCGTCGCTGCGCAAGCGCGCACCCGATCCCACGGCTGAAATCAGTCCGCGTCTGGCAGCCTCGCGTGGCCTGAAAGACGGCGACTGGATGCAGATTTCCAGCCGTGTTGGCCAGGCGCGTTTTGTGGTGAAAATTACCCCTGGGCTGGCCGACGACATGGTGGTGGCCGAGTACGGCTGGTGGGAAGCCTGCACCGCCTTGGCCCGCGATGCCTTGCCCATCGGCGGTGCGCTGTCCAGCAACTTCAACAGCTTGATCTCGGCCGACCAGCATGACCCCGTCAGCGGCTCGATTGCCATGCGGTCCTTCCGCTGCGAGATCGCGCCAGACCCCGCCACCTTGGCTGGCCAGCGCGGATGGGAAGGGTGGCGCGACTTCAAGGTGTCCGCCCTGGTTCAAGAAGCAGCTGGGGTGTTGGGCATTCACCTTGAACCAGCCGAGGCTGGCCCCCTGCCCGATTTCCTGCCAGGCCAGCACGTGCAAATTCGTGTGCACGACGGCTTGCAGACGCTGGGGCGGGCGTATTCGTTGACGGGGCCGGCAGTGTGGCCGGGGCGTCGCGGCTACAGCATTGCAGTGCGGCATCAGAAAGGCCGCGACATCAACGGCCGTGAATTCGAGGGCGCGGTCTCCAGCTACCTGCATCGCCACTTGGCCTTGGGGCACAAGATCGAACTGATGGCTCCGTCGGGCAGCTTCATGCTGCCGGTGCGCTCGGAACAGCCGCTGGTGCTGCTGGCTGGCGGCATCGGTATCACGCCCTTCATCAACTTGCTGGAAACCTTGCCCGATGGCGATCCGCTGGAGATGTGGCTGTACTACGCCAACCTCAACAGCCGCAGCCACGCGTTTCGCCAGCGCATTGCCGAACACCGCAAACGCCTGCCTGGCCTGAAGGTGCTTGATGTTTACGCCAGCCCGCTCGATACCGATGTCGCAGGCGTGGATTACGCCAGCACGGGTTTCATCACCGCCGATGTGGTCAGCGACGCGTTGATCGCCCGGCGTGCACGCGTCTACATGTGCGGGCCACCGGCGATGATGGACAGCTTTGCCAACGGCCTGATCGTGCGTGGCGTACCGCGCTTCGACATTTTCCGAGAGGTGTTCCGCTCGCCACCGGGGCCGGTGGAAGACGATGGGCGGACCTTCTCGGTGCGGTTTGCCCGTTCCTTGCAGGACAGCACGGTCTGGGCGGCCAAGGATGGATGTCTGTTGCCCTTTGGTGAAACGCTTGGTGCAAAGCTGCCCAGCGGCTGCCGCGTGGGGCAGTGCGAAAGCTGTGCCGTGCGCATCGTGTCGGGCAAGGTGCGACACCTGCATGGCGTCGAGCCGGACGAGGCAGACGTTTGTCTGACGTGTCAGGCGGTGCCGGTGAGTGATCTGGTGCTGGACGCTTGATCGGGAGGGGGCAGGTTGTGGTGTGGCTTCCCTGGTGTGCCCGCAAAGGTCGGGACTTGGTGCTGTCCACTCGGTGCCGTCCCTTTGTGCCACCCACGCATCTACCCGGCAGGTTTTTCTAGACGACCGCCTGAATGAGAATTATTATTGTCTGCCTTGCGGGCAGGCAATGAAGCGTTGCGCGCATTCGATGGCAAATCTGCCCCTTCGCCTGCTTCTGTCGCGACGCTGCCATGTCTCACACACTTTCCACGTTTCCCGTCGCCGAGGCCCCCGCCATCGAGGCGCTGTATCGAGCGCATCACTCCTGGTTGCTGGGGCGATTGAAGCGGCGTCTGTCCAACAGCGCAGACGCGGAAGACGTAACCGCAGAGACCTTTGTGCAGGTGGTGGAGCAGGGCAGCACCAGCGATATCCGCGAACCGAAAGCGTTTCTGACGACCATCGCCAAGCGGGTGCTGTTCCACTTGTGGCGACGCCAGGACCTGGAGCGCGCCTACCTTCAGACCTTGATGCACCAGCCCGAGGCGGCAAGCTTGTCGGTTGAAGAATCTGCGTTGCTGGTCGAAGCCATCACGCAGATCGACCGGGCGCTCGACACCTTGCCCTTGCCGGTGAAAACCGCGTTTCTGTACAGCCGACTGGATGGCCTGAGTTATCCGGAGATTGCCAAGCTGCTGGGTGTGTCGTTGGCCACGGTCGAACGCCACATGAAGCGTGCGCTGCTGCATTGTCTGACAGCATCGCTGTGAACATGGGGGCAGGTGGCGCTGGGTTGTCGGTGTCTGACGAGCGCGTGTTGCAGGCCGCAGTGCATTGGCAGGTGCGCCTGGAATCCGGTGCGGCAACGGACAAGGACCGTCTGGCCTTCGAGCGTTGGTGTGCGGCCGATGCCCGCCATCAGGCCGCCTGGCGACGCGTAGCGGGATTGCTCGACAGCCCCTTGTCGGTCGTGCGTGAACTGGGCAACCGCGCGCCCGAACAGATTCATGCCGCCCAACACGCCTTGCTGCATACCCGCCGCCGCAATTTGTTGCGCGGCGCGCTTGCCGTGGCAGGCGTTGGCAGCGCTACTGCCTTGATTGCCGATCGTCTGGCTCCGCTTGGTCAGGTAACGGCGGACCTGCGTACCGGCACAGGCGAACGTCGCCACTTTGCATTGAGTGACGGCAGTGATGTGGAGCTGAATGCCCGGTCTGCTGCCGATGTGCGCTTCGATGACGCCGCGCGCGTGCTGCGGTTGCGGGCAGGCGCGTTGATCGCCACCGTGGCGCGTGATGTTGCCCGGCCGTTTTCAGTGCAGACCACGCACGGCGAAGCGCGTGCGCTTGGCACCCGTTTTCTGACGCAATTGCGAGATACCCACACCCAGGTAGTGGTGCTGGAACATCAGGTCGAGATCGCCACGCGTAGCGGCCAACGCATTACCTTGCAGGCAGGCGAGGGCGCGACCTTCACAACAGAAAGCATCAACCGCATGGGCGGCGCAGTACAAAGCGCCGCCGCATGGTCTGGCGGCATGCTGGCGGTGGATGACGCACCCTTGTCCGAGGTGATCGAAGATGTACGCGCGTATCACCGGGGCTTCATTCGTGTGTCGCTCGCCGCCGCCCCGCTTCGGGTGTTCGGTGTGTTCCCGCTGGGCGATACCGAACAAATTCTGCAAGCGCTGGCGCACAGCTTGCCGCTGAATGTGCAGCGTGTCGGTGGCTGGGTGATCAGCATCGATGTCAGGCAGGCGTAGCGGTATCTACGGGTGCTGGCAGGTACCAGCAAAAAAATTGCAGAAATCGTGAGGGGTTTTTCAGGCTCGTTCCACATGGGTAGTGGAAGCCTCATGAAAGGAACCCGCTCCATGCATCACGACACGTTTTCGCGCCCGGCGTTTGCCGCGGTGGTCTGCACCCCCGTCACCGCCATCACGATTGCGGTCGCGATGCTGGGTGCCTCGTTCAGCATATCGGCCCGCGCTGCCGATGCAGGGCTTGCCACTTCAGCTGCCACGTCACCTGCCGCCTCAACCGCTGCCGTTGCGCTGGACATCCCCGCCGGCCCGCTGGCCACGACGCTGACACGCATTGGCCAACAGCAAGGACGCGCCATCGTCGCAGACCCGGCCCTGATCGCAGGCCGCCAGGCACCCGCCATCCGGGGTGTATTGTCGGCCGACGATGCCGTGCGTCAGGCCTTGGGCAATAGCGACCTGACGGTGGACGTGTCCTCTTCAGGTGCACTGGGCATCCGTCGCCGCACGGCGGCCGATGCTGCGTCCGTCACGCCGGCTGCACAGCCCGCTGTGACCAGCACCTTGCCTACGGTAACCGTGACCACGCAGCGCTTCGGTGGTGAACTGATGCAGCCGACGCGTCAGGTCACGGTGATCGAAGACCAGGAACTGGACGCCCTGCGCGCCACCTCGCCGAATCTGGCGACCATGCTTACCAAGAGCGTGCCGGGCCTGTCGGATTCCAGCCGCAACCTGACCGATTTCGGCCAGACCTTGCGTGGTCGAAATGTGCTGGTGCTGGTCGATGGTATTCCGCTCAATACCAACCGCGATTCCTCGCGCAACCTGATCAATATCGAGCCGGGCCGCATTCAGCGCATCGAAGTCATGCGCGGCAGCAACGCCATTTACGGCAGCGGGGCCAGCGGTGGCATCGTCTCCGTGACTACGCGCCCTGTGGGCGGCGAACCCGTGGTGGAAACCACCGTGTCCATGGACGCCGCCTTGTCGCATCTGAGCCGCGAAGGCCTGGGCGCACAGGTGCAGCAATACTTCTCGGGCAGGGGAGACGTGGTCGATTACGAGATCGACGCATCCTACCGTCGTATTGGCGGTTCTTTTGATGGCAACGGCGACCGTATCGCCCCCGACGCCAGCCAGGGCGACCTGTTCGATTCCAACACCTACAGCATCGGCGGCAAGATCGGCCTGCGCATCGACGCCAACCAGCGTCTGCAATTCGCTGCCAGCTACCTGCGTGCGCGCCAACAGACCGACTACGCAAGCGATCCCACCGTGTCGGCCACGCCGCTGGGCAGCACCACGGCACGCGCCATCAAAGGGCTGGATCTGGCTGAACAGAACCAGGTCGAGAACGCGATGCTGAGCGTCAACTACGACAACAAGGACGTGTTGGGCAGCTCGCTGTCTGTGCTGGGCTACGTGCGGGACAACAGCACGCGCTTTGCGCCCTCGGATTCGCGCACCAACACCAACCGGGGCAACAACGTCGATCAGGTCTTGCAGAACAACAAGGTCTTCGGCGGCCGCGTGACCATCGATACGCCTTTCGGGGCCGACCGCGACACGCGCCTGGTATGGGGCACGGACTTCATCCAGGAACGCAGCAACATGCCGCTGGATGTGTTCGACCCTGCCATCTACGACGCAAGCCGTGGCCTGGTTTTCCGCACCACCCGACAGCAGACCTATCTGCCGTGGACCACCACGCGCAGCCTGGGTCTGTTCGGCCAGTTGCAGCACAAGTTCAACGACATGTGGTCGGCCGAAGGCGGACTGCGTTATGAACGCGCCAGCGCATCCTTCGACGACTTCCAGCCGCTGTCCCAGTCACGCCGCCCCAACCCGGTCAGCGTGCGGGGCGGTGAAGTGACCTACGACGCCACCATGTTCAACGCCGGCCTGGTGTTCAAACCCGTGACCGGGCACGAGCTGTACACCTCGTTCAGCCAGGGTTTCGACCTGCCCGATGTGGGGTTGCAACTGCGCAACGCGCAGGCCGGTTTCAGCATCAATTCCTCGCAGCTGGAACCCGTCAAGACCGACAACTATGAACTGGGTTGGCGCGGACGTTTTGGCAACACGATGGGATCGCTGGCCGTGTTCCGGTCCACGTCTGATCTGGGCGCTGTGCAGTCCTTCAACAATGGCTTGACCCTGACCCGCACGCAGGAACGCATTCACGGTGTCGAGGCCACCATTGATCATTACAGCGACGACGATGTGTGGGCCACGGGCGGTACCCTGACCTGGATGGAAGGCCGCGAAACGCCGCAGGGTGCGACGCAGGACCGGATCATGACCGGCTACCGCATTCCGCCGCTGAAGCTTACTGGCTACGTGCAATACCAGCCTTCCGATCGCTGGAGCACACGCATGCAGCTGACCTGGTTCGGTGCTCGTGATTACCGGCTTGCCGATGGCCGCACACAGTTTGCCCGCGCCGATGTGAAGAGCTATTACACGGTCGATCTGGTCACCCGCTACAAGCTGAACAAGAGCGACACCATCACCGTCGGGGTGCAGAACCTGTTCAACCGTCAGTACCTGCCGCTCTACAGCCAGTTGCTGCGCAGTGGCAACAACAATAGTCGCCTGCCGGCAGCGGGTGCGGTGCTGACGGCCAGTTATACGCATCGTTGGTAAGTGGGACGCTGACGCGCTGACGCTGCGCCCATGATCGTGCGCAAACACTGGGTCACCTGCCACTGCTACGCAGGCTTGCTGGTGATGCTGCTGTTGCTCGTGAATGCACTCACGGGCAGCCTGATCACGTTCGCGCACGAGATCGATGCCTGGCTCAATCCGACGCTGCTGCGCACCGGGCACGTGCTGCCGGCCTTGCCGGCAGACGTGCTGATCGAACGGGTGGAACACGCAGACCGCCGTTATCGCATCGGCTTGTTTCCGCTGGATGTACAGGCCGGAGAATCGGCTGAACTGCGGGTCTTGCCACGCATCGATCCGGCGACTGGCAAGCCTTACGTCCTGGGTTTTGACCGGGTGTTCATCGACCCCGCCACCGGCGCGGTGCTGGGCCAGCGTCAATGGGGGGCACTCAAGCTTGATCGAGTGCACCTGATGACGTTTCTGGACATGCTGCATCGCAAGTTTCATCTGCCCGGTCAGTGGGGCATGTGGCTGACCGGGGGCGTGGCGATTGTCTGGCTGCTGTTGTCTTTGCTGGGTGCCTGGCTGACCTTGCCGAAGATGGCCACCTGGCACAAAGGATTCTGGCAGCGCTGGAAACCGGCCTGGCAGATCAAGCGTGGGGCTTCGTCGGTGCGCACCACGTTCGATCTGCATCGTTCCGCTGGCTTATGGAGCTTGCCGGTGGCGTTGATGCTGGCCATATCCGGTGTGTATTTCAGCCTGGGCAACGAGGTCTTCCGACCGGTGGTGCGGTGGTTTTCACCGATTACCCCACACCCGGTGCAAAGCCTGCCGAAACGTGTCGGGCCACCTGTGGCGCCGGCGTTTTCCACGCAGGCCGCAGTCGCCCGCGCCCGGCATTACCTGCCGCCCGAGGCCCGGGACTTTCTGCCCTGGTATGCCAGCCATATTCCCCAACTGGGCAGCTACCGCATTGCCTTCAAGGAAGACGGCATGCGAGAACGGGTCTGGCAACTGCGTTATGAACAGGTGTTCATCAATGACCAGACCGGTGAACTTCAGGGCATGACCGGTTACGACAGTGGCAGTGCTGGCGATCGGTTTCTGATCTGGCAGTACCCCTTGCACACCGGCCGAATCCTGGGCTTATGGGGAAGGGTGCTGGTGTTCGCCGCAGGGATCGTCACCGTGTTGTTGTGTGTGACGGGCCTGATGGTGTGGTGGCAGCGGCGGCGGGTGCCACAGCGGGTGGCGCAACGGTGAACGTATAGGCCGTCACTGGCGGCGCAGCATGTTGCCATCGCTCGACCTCCACCAGGCAAGTCTGCGCGGTGCATCCCTGCGAGAACGACGACGCGGGAACGTCTGCCGTCAGCGCATTCGGGTTGCCATGCTTGTCGAAGACGGGGGTATCGACATTAGCCGCATCTCCGTCGTCTGCATGTATGCGCGCGGGGTCGAACCAGGCCCCGGTCGACAGGCGCACTACGCCGGGTCGGATGTCTGGTGACGGCACCGCTGCCGCCAGGCAACTACCGCGCGCATTGAACGTACGTACCAGCGTGCCGTGCTCGATACCACGCGCCTGCGCGTCTTCTGCATTCAGATAAATCGGTTCGCGTTCGTTGATCCGGTCGCCCCGGCTATGCGGGCTGTGGTCCAGCTGGCTATGCAGCTTGTTCTTGGGCTGATCGGAAATCAGGTGCAAGGGATATTGGTTGACAAGCGGGCTGCCCAGCCACTCATGCGGTTCGCGCCAGCAGGCGTAGCCCGGGCAATCGGCCAGCCCGAAGTCGGCAATCGTCTTCGAAAATATCTCGATGCGGCCAGACGCCGTACGCAGTGGGTTGGCGACCGGGTCCTGGCGAAATGCGTCCAGCAATACCACGCGCTCGCCGGTCTGGGGCAGGGTGTGAATGCCTTGCTGCCAGAAGGTGTCGAAGGGTGGCAGAGTGACATCCGTGCGCGCCGCCAGCTGATCGCGCCACGTGTCGTACAGGCGAGTCAGCCAGGCGGTGGCATCCAGCCCTTCTGTAAATGTGTCGCCGAAGCCCAGTCGCGCGGCCAGGTCTGCAAAGATCGAATAGTCGTCCCGTGCTTCGCCGACAGGGGCTTGTACCTGCTTCATCGCGGCAATCACAGGTTCACGCGTGGCGTAGAAAATGTCGTCGCGTTCCAGCGTGGTGGACGCCGGCAAGACGATGTCGGCCATCTTCGCTGACGGTGTCCAATACTGCTCGTGCACGATGATGGTGTCTGGTTTTTGCCAGGCTTGTGTCAATCGCGCCAGGTCTTGGTGATGATGGAAAGGATTGCCGCCCGCCCAGTACACCAGCCGAATATCCGGGTAGGTATGCGTCGCGCCTTGGTAGGTGAACGACTCGCCCGGCTTCAACAGCATGTCGGCAATGCGCGCCACCGGGATAAAGGCTTTCACCGCGTTTCGACCCTGATCGAAGGTCGGGCCGAACAGACGACGGTGAGGGCTGCCCATCAGGTTCGCCGCGCCGTAGCACACCGCAAACCCGCCGCCCGGCAGGCCGATCTGCCCCAGCATCGCAGCCACCGATATCAAGGCCCAGAACGGTTGTTCGCCATGATGGGCGCGTTGCAGCGCCCAGGCCATGTTGATCATCGAGCGGTTCGCGGCCAGGTCCAGGGCCAGCTGTTCAATGTCTGCGGCGGGCAGGCCGGTAATGGCGGCAGCCCAGGCGGGTGTCTTGGGCTGGCCGTCGGTTTGGCCCAGCACGTATTGCTCGAAGACCTCGAAACCCACGCAGTGGGTGTTCAGGAAAGCGGTGTCGTGCAGATTGCGCACGCACAGCGTGTGTGCCAATGCCAGCAGCAAGGCCGTGTCGGTGTTCGGGCGAATGGGCCACCACTCGACCTCGCCACCGGTGTCGATATCATCACGCACCGGGCTGATGTTGATGAAGCGCACGCCCGCCTGCCGCATCTTCGCCAAGCCTGGTCGCACCCGATGTTCAGCCGTGCCGCCCACGGCGATCTGCGCATTCTTGGCAGGCACGCCACCGAAGCTCAGGAACAGTTGCGTGTGCTCGGCCAGCGTGTCCCAATCGGTGTGCGAGGCAACCAGTTCATCCATCGACGCCACCAGGTAAGGCATCAAGGCGCGCGCTGCTCCCAGACTGTAAGAATCGACGTGTCTGACGTAGCCGCCGAAGCCATTCAGGAAACGATGGATCTGGCTCTGTGCATGGTGAAAGCGCCCGGCACTGGCCCAGCCGTAAGAGCCACCGTAAATGGCTTCGTTGCCGTGTGCGCTGCGCACGCGCTGAAGTTCTTCAGCAACCAGATTCAGCGCCTCGTCCCACTCGATTTCCAGGTACTCGTCGCTGCCGCGCGGTGTGCCTGGTTCACCTTTGCGCACTGCCAGCCATCCCTTGCGCACGGCAGGTTTTCGCACGCGCAGCGCTTCCACGTCGGGGTGGTTCAGGTAGAGACCGATGGCAGTCGGGTCGGCGTCGCCCGCGTAGGGCGTCAACTGCATGTCGGCGCTGTTCGGGTTCTGCACTGCGTACAGCCCCCAGTGCGAGGCGGTGTAGACGGGGGCGGCGGCAGCGCGTTCGGTATCGGACATGCACGAACCTTGCAGAAGTCAGCGGGGTGCGAAGGGCTTACCTGCGCGCTGTCATCTTAGGCCTGTGGTCTGGTCATGGGGACGTGGGCTGTTACGCGGGTGCCATGTCGTGCCTACTCAAACACCCGGAGGCTAGTCAAAAAGCAGACGTCCCGGTGCCTGTTCAAACAAGTCCTTATTCCGATCTGAAACGACTACAGAATCCCCGCCTCTGCATAAGCCTGGTTCGCCGTGACCCGCTCATACCCCAGGCGCGTCAAGTCCAGCGTCTGGAACTTCCCATGCACCACCAGTTCCGCAATGCCGCGCCCCGCTGCGGGCGCGTGCATCATGCCGTGGCCCGAGAACCCTGCCACGGTGTACAGGTTGGGCAGGCGCTGGTTCCAGGCTCCGATCACGGGGTTGCCGTCCAGCTCGTTGACTTCGTACAAGCCTGACCAGGTGCGGTGGCATTTGGCGGCTTCGAAAACGGGGAAGCGCTCAGCCACTGCCGGCCACATTACCCGTTCGAAGTAGTCGTGATCGACCTCGAAGTTGAAACCGCGCTGCGCGCTGCCATCTACCAGGCCACCCGAGAAGCCGTTGCCTTCCGAGCGAAAGGCCATGCGATTGACGTCCTTCACGTAGGGCAGGCGTTCGACCGGTGATCCGGCGGTGAAGTAGTGCTCGAAGCGGCGCATGGGGGTGATGGGCAAGGGCATGCCGAACTTCTCGGCCACCAGGCCGGACCAGGCTCCGGTGGCGTTCACGAAGGCGTCGGCGTGCAGCGTTCGCCCGCTGGCAAGGGTGACTGATTTCACCTTGACGGCATCGACCTCGGCTGATTCGACCCGGTCCTGGATGTAGACCGCACCGAGCTCGACCGCTTTGCGGCGAAAGCCCCACAGCAAACCGTTGGGATCACACCAGCCGTCGTGCGGGGTGTGTGCACCCGCGCCCAGGTCGTCCACGCGCATGGACGGAAAACGGGCTTTCAGTTCCGAGGGCGTCAGCAAGTCCACCACGCAACCATGCGAGCGCTGGATGTTGACGTTGCGTGTCAGATTGGGGATTTGTTCGGGCGGCACGATGAACAGATACCCGCCCTCTATCCATTCCACGTTGGCGGGCCGGTCCCGGGTGCCCATGTTTGCGTCGAACTGCTTGATGAAATCGATGCTGTACAGCGACATCTCGATGTTTTCCGGGCAGGTGAACTGCACGCGGCATCCACCCGAGGCGCGCAGCGCGGACGCAAATTCGTAGGTGGGGTCAGGTTCGATCACCGCCACTGACAGCGTGGGTGATTCTCTTAGCAGGTAGTACGCAACACTGGAGCCAACGATGCCGCCGCCCATGACAACAACGTCGAATTTCTGATCGGGGAGCATGGTCATGAGTGGTGGCCGGCAGGAAATGGGTTGAATCACTGTATCCGTGATTGGATCCAATCGTCAACAAATCAAGAAGGGAAGGCCTGGGCAAGACATGCATCCAACCCCCGACACGACTACGACAAACCTTGCTTGATTCCCAGACGATAGTCAGCAGACCACCTGCCCAGATAGCCGCGCGCGACATGACGTCAGCGCCTCGCAGCAGTCGGCCGAAGACGGAATAAATACTGCCGTTCAGCTTTCCTGCAAGGCCTGCTGGGTATGTTCGATGTGCTGTTCCAGCAGGTCAACCGCCAGGCTCACATCGCGCGCCATGCAGGCCTTCAGCAGTGCGCGATGCTCGGATTGCGGCAGCTTGCGGCCTATCTGATAGGACTGGCGTGCGCGCATGTGGATGCCAGTGCCACGCACCAGTTCCTCGATCATTTTCAGTAGCTTGGGTTTGGCGCAAGGCCGGTACAGGCACAGGTGGAATTCAAGATTGAGTTCTGCCCAGTCCAGCGGTGAATCGCTGGCGTCATACTTTGCCATGATCGCGCGCGCGGCTTTGTGGTCAGCCGTCTTCATCAAAGGAATGGCCAGCTTCAATGCACGGGTTTCCAGACCGATGCGGATGTCCAGCGTCTCGATCAGTTCGTCCACCGACAGGCTGGCCACGATCGAGCCTTGGTGCGGGGTGTGGGCAACCAGGCCTTCGGCTTGCAGCCGCTTGAGTGCTTCGCGCACAGGGATGCGGCTGACGCCGAACCGTTTGGCCAGCGCCTCTTGTTTGAGCTGCACGCCAATACCCAGCTCGCCTGACAGGATCAGATCACGCAAGGCCAAGGTGACTGCATCGGCAGACAAGACATGTCCGGGCGCGGCGGGCGCCGACGCTTGCTTGAGTTCAACCATCTGCATTCCAGGTCCACTGAGTCGAGCGGGCATCTTACTGGGGTTGCTGCATTGTGTTGCCGCATCGATATGCATTCAGGATCCATCATTGCATCCGATCAAGACTGGGCCGCTATCTATTTTCCAGACGTATACCTATGGCCGCCGTGTGCGCATGGCCTCAGACCACGGATGCGTCAGGCTGTGCCCACGCTTTGCCGCTTATCGGTTATGCATCGAAGATGCATTTTTCATGCGGGTTTTCAGTACCATAGGCGTGGCCTTCCCGGCCTTTCTTACGGTTTTCATCGATGAACTTTCCCGCTGTCGTACTGATCGCAGCAATCGCCTTTCTGGTAGGTATTGGCGCTTGCTGGTGGGTCTTGGGACGGTGGTACGCCACCAGGCTTGCCCAGGCCACTGCCAGATCCGACAAGGCCTTGCACGAACTGGAAGACAAGCTGGATTGGTATTCCAAGACCATGTCCTTCGCTGACATCGGCATCTGGGAATGGACGGTCGCCACGGAAAGCTGGCGCTGGTCCGACGAGCTGTATCGTCTGTTCGGCCTGGTGCCGGGCAAGGACGTTCCCGACACCAAGCGTTTCTTCGCGCAACTTCATCACGACGATGCAGCGGAAGTGTTGTGGCGTGAAATGGCGTGTGCGGCTGGCAACGCACCCTTGCGTGTCGAATATCGCTATTTCCTGCCCTCTGGCGAGATGCGGTGGATGCGTGGTGGTGGTGATGTGCTGCGTGACGCGGACGGCAAGATCGTGCGCATGATGGGCGTGGTGATCGATATCACCGACGAGAAGCGCAGACTTTCGCAGACCTCGAATCTGGCCAACTACGACGAGCTGACCGGTTTGCCGACGCGGGCTTACTTCATGCGTCAGCTCGATGGTTTCATCAAGGCGTCTTTCGGCACCCGGCATGCGGTGGCCGTGGCGATCATCGACCTGCTGGCGTTCAAGCAGATCAACGATGTGCATGGGCACCTGATCGGTGATCGGGTGCTGCAGCAGGTGGCGCAGCGGCTGCGCCGCGCCACGCGTGCTGAAGATGTGGTGTGTCGCATCGGTGGCGACGAGTTTGCGCTGCTGTTCAATGTCGACGGCGAGGATCAGTCCGCCGTGCAGGCGTTCGTCTGGCAGGTCATTGCCACCACCTTCCTTCCGATGGACATCAATGGCATGACATTCGAGGTTGGCGCAAGCGTTGGCATCAGCATCTATCCCACGCTTGCTTCCACCTTGGAGTGCCTGCTGACGACGGCGGACCACGCCGTGCAGCAAGCCAAAACACGGGTAGGCCCCTTGGAACTCGTGACCTACGCGGCCAGCGAGACGCCTGCTGCACGCGAAGCGTAGCCGCTCAGAACCCCGCCAGCACCACTTTGCCGCGTGCACGATTGCTTTCCAGCAGCGCATGGGCGCGGCGCAGGTTGGCAGCGTTGATGGTGCCGAAGGTCTCGGCCAGCGTGGTCTTCAGCACGCCCTCGTCGAGCAGGGCAGATACGCGCTCCAGCAGTTTGTGCTGCGCGATCATGTCGGGTGTCTCGTAGATCGACCGGGTGAACATCAGTTCCCAGTGCAGCGAAATGCTCTTTGATTTCAGCGGGCGTGCATCCAGTGTTTCCGGGTCGTCGATCAGCGCCAGTCGGCCTTGCGGCAGCAGGGCGTCGATGATCTGCGTGTAGTGGCTGTCGGTGTGCGTCAGGCTGGCCACCATGTCCACTTGCGGCAGGCCGGCCTTGTTGAGTGCGTCGGCCAGCGGCTGGGTGTGGTCGATGACATGATGCGCACCCAGTTCACGGACCCAGTCTGCCGTCTCGGGCCGGGAGGCGGTGCCGATGACCGTCAGCTTGGTGAGCTTGCGTGCCAGCTGCGTCAGCATGGAACCCACGCCGCCGGCTGCACCGACGATCAACAGGCTCTGACCCTCGCCGCCGCCTTCCTGCACGCCCAGACGGTCAAACAGCAGTTCCCAGGCGGTGATCGAGGTCAGCGGCAGTGCAGCGGCTTGGGCGTCATCAAGGCTGCGCGGCTTGTGGCCGACGATGCGTTCATCCACCAGGTGATATTCGCTGTTGGTGCCCGGCCGCAGGATGGACCCGGCGTAGAACACGGCGTCTCCGACCTTGAACAGGCTGACATCGGCACCGACTGCCTGCACTACACCGACGGCATCCCAACCCAGCACGCGCGGCTCTGTCACGGCCGAGTTCTTGCGGATCTTGGTGTCCACGGGATTGACCGACACCGCATGCACGTGCACCAGCAAGTCGCGCGGTCCGGGCACCGGCGTGGGCAGATCGATGTCGATCAGGGACTGCGGATTGTCGATGGGCAGACCGTTCTGGGTGTAGGCAATGGCTTTCATATGTATGTCCGTTGAAGAGAAGTGGTGAAGTGCATGACCGCATCATCCACCTCGTCGGCTTGTTGAAAAATAGGCAAAATAAGTCAACACTTTCTGCAAAACAGTGAAAATGCTACGCATCGATGATCTGCAGTTGTTTGTGCGCTCGGCAGCGCTGGGTGGTTTTTCCGATGCCGCCCGTGAGGCCGATCTGTTGCCGGGTCAGGTCAGTGCCGCCATCAAGCGACTGGAGCGTGACCTGGACATTCGTCTGTTTGCACGCTCGACCCGCAGCTTGCGGCTGACGGCCGAGGGCGCGCGTTATCTGCCTTATGCGCAACGTGTGTTGGCAACCCTGCGCGAAGGCCAGGAACAACTGCACGACGATTGCAGCGAACTCAGCGGTCAGCTGCTGATCGCCGCACCGTCCGACTTGGGCCGCAACGTATTGCTGCCGTGGTTCACAGCGTTTCGGCGGCAGCATCCCAAGCTCACCATGCGCCTGTCTTTCTCGGACCGGGTGACCGATGTGTTTCGTGATCCGGTGGATGTGGCCATCCGTTATGGCGAGTCCGAAGACGCCAGCTACGTGGCGCTGCCGCTGGCTCCGCGCAATCGCCGGGTGCTGGTCGCATCCCCTGACTATCTGCAACGACGCGGCCATCCGGCTTCGCTGGATGCACTGGCGCAGCACGACTGCCTGTTGTACCTGATGCGCGACCGGGTCTATGACAAATGGGCCTTTGTGGTCGATGGTCAGCGGCGCACGGTCAATGTGCGCGGGCCTTTCCAGAGCGACAACGCAGACGTGGTGCGACGCCTGGCGCTGGAGGGCGAGGGCATCATCTACAAGTCCTGGTTGGATGTCAGCGATGATGTGCGCGCCGGCCGGCTGACGCTGTTGCAGGGGGACTGGCTGGGTGACCCGACACCCCTGTCGCTGGTGTGTCCGCACCGCAAGCAGTTTTCGCCTGCGGTGCAGGTGCTGCATCAGTTGCTGCGGCAGAAGTGTAAGGCGCTGAGCGCAGGTATGCCGGACGCATAGCCGCCGTCAGCGCCATGGCAGCAAGTACCGGCCGCGCTGCATTGCCAGTCAACGCAGCACGCCCGATCCCTCATTCAAGCGCTGCGCTCAACCACCACCGCGCTGATCTGCTGGATGGGTATCAGATCGGTGTAGTTGGCGATATCCGCGCCGATCTCGGCCGCGTGCGGTGCGATGCCTGCCGTCAGGTCATCTAGCGAATCGCAATACACATGGCACATCGCCACATAGGCCGGCGGGCTGCCCGGCTCGGTGCCGCCAAGACCTCGCTCCACCGTGTAGTACTTGCAGTACTTGCCCATCCGGCTTTTCAACATGGGCATGTGCTGGTCACGGTAGTAGTCGTGATCGAAGCGTGCGCCTTCTTGGTAGGGGTACATCACACTGAGTTTGATCATGGATTGTCCTGGGCAAAAAAAGGCTGGAATCACGGCGCTTCAAAGATAGCTCATGTCCTTGTCCGTGTTTGCGGCACACCAGAAAATCCTGCCGATACAGGAACGTGTAAGGGTCGGGAACGCGCCTTGCAGATAGGCGGCATACCCACCCGATCGACGTAAGCACGTCGAACACCCACCCAGTTGGATCAACGGCGGTGGACAACTTTCTGGAGAAACTTCATGCCATCCATCCTGCTTTGGCTTCTCGGTGTGCCAATCCCCATCATTCTTTTGCTCTGGTTCATCTTCTGATACCGCGCTTGAGCACGGCGGGGCGCGTGCAACGCAGCTCCCCGATCCGCCAGATCCACGACTGAAGAAAAATCGAGAACAACATGTCTAGTACAACTACGCACCCGGCTGCTTACCCCACACGGGGCAACGTCGAATCGGCGGTGTCCGCCGTATCGTGGGGCGCCGTGATTGGCGGCGCATTCGTGGCAGCTGCGCTGTCACTGGCACTGCTTGCGGCAGGGACCGCATTGGGCTTTGCAACCAGCTCGCCTTGGCGAGATTCCGGTGCAAGCGCCACCACCATTGGGGTAGGCGCAATCGTCTGGCTGATCATCGTGCAGATCGCATCTGCTGGGATGGGCGGCTACGTGGCTGGTCGCCTGCGTACCAAGTGGGTCGATGTGCATGCAGGTGAAGTCTATTTCCGTGATACCGCACACGGCCTGCTGGTCTGGGCAGTGGGTGCGGTGATCGGTGCCTTGCTGATCAGCTCGGCTGCTACTTCGTTCATCGGTGGTGCTGCCAAGCTGGCTGGCGGCGCTGCTGCCGGTGTGGGTGGCGCGGCTGTGACTGCAGTCGGTGCCGCTGCGCAAAATGCGCCGTCTGCTGACTACCTGACCGACACGCTGTTCCGTCGCGATACGCAGGACGCCGCCAACGCGCCCAGCATGGCTGATGCACGTGCGGAAGTCGGCCGTATCCTGACCACCAGCCTGGCTAATGGCGAGATGACCGCTGAAGACAAGGCCCAGGTCACGCGCATCATTGCACAGCAAACGGGTGTGGATCAGGCCACGGCTGAAAAGCGCATCAATGACCTGACCGAGAAGGCCAAGGCCACGGCTGCGCAAGCCAAGCAGAAGGCGCAGGAAGCTGCTGACGCTGCACGCAAGGCTGCCGCCGCTGCTGCACTGTGGATCTTCGTCTCGCTGCTGGTGGGTGCGCTGAGTGCTTCCTACTTGGCAACGGTCGGTGGTCGTGCTCGTGATCGGATGAACTGATCGTTGAAACTTCCTTGGTGGGCACCCAGCCTGCCTTTGAAGATCATGGCCCCACACGCGCAAGCGGTGGGGCCATTTTTCATGCGAGCATGCGTTGATGGTTTGTCTGCCCATCACCAACAAACAAGGCCTATGCAAACACCGCTCTGGTTGGACATCGTCTTATTTTTGATCGGCATGGCGATGATGGTGCTGATCTTCTACGGCTTCATCCGGCTTGGTCGCCGTGTAATGCGCAAGCCTACCGAACTGGCGTTCGTGGGGCGTATGAAGGGGCCATCGGTGCCCGTGGCAGCGAGTTTCACTGGGCTGACGTTTTTGCCTTGGGTGGCCATTACGTCAAACAATTTGAACCCGCTGCTGGCGATTCATCCCGACCGTATTGAATACCGCGCGCTGCGGCTTCGCACTCGTCCCATATCCGACATTGCCGATGTCGATGTGCAATTGGCGCGAGGCACGGTCAACCTGGTGTTTCGTTTCCGCGATTCGTCGATGACTTTCATTGCGAACGTGGGGCAGCAGGCGCTGGCGGCGCAGGCCCTGGCTGCGTTGCCGGAAACCGTCAGCCTGACACCGGCCGCGCGCAAGGTCTTGGATAAGGCGGGGCCGGTGACCTGATCAGGGTGCCATATCAGGCTGCAATATCAGGCCGCATGCAGGTGTTGATACACGATGGTTGCGCCGACGATGATCAGCACCACGCCGCCGATCATCTCTGCGCGTTGACCGATTGCCTTGCCCACCACGCGTCCCAGCATGACGCCGACGGTGACCATCAGCATGGTGGCCAGGCCGATGGTGACGGCGGCACTGGCAATGTTCACATCGATGAATGCCAGGCCCACGCCGACAGCAAGTGCGTCGATGCTGGTCGCAAAGGCGGTGACGGCCAATACCCAGAAGGTGTGCTTGGTGGGTTTCTGTTCTGCTTCGTCAGGTTTGCGCAAGCCGGCAAGAATCATGCGGCCGCCAAGCACCAACAACAGCGTGAACGCAATCCAGTGATCCCAGGCCGTGATGTAGCGCGCAGCGCTCAAGCCAATCGCCCAACCGATGACGGGCGTGATGCCTTCGATCACACCAAAGATAAGACCCGTGCGCAGTGCTTCGCGCAGCTTGGGTTTGTGCAGCGTGGCCCCCTTGCCGATCGCTGCGGCAAACGCATCGGTCGACATGGCGAAGGCCAGGAAAATAACAGAAAGGTAATTCACAACAGAAGTTCCGGCCGGGCGTGAGTCCACGACAGCCCGTGCGCCCGACCCCGGCACAAGCTATCGATGGTCTCGCCAGACACCGCGCCGGTTAATACCAGGCCGATGGTGCACGTGCCACGGCAGACGCCGAGAATGTTGACACGCGCGCTTCCGAATTCTTCGAAAGCAGGCTACTCCCCACAGAGGCCCGAATCATACATTTTGAATATGCGATCTGTCACGCAAAAAGATCACGCAAGTGGTTGATTTTAATAAAGAAAGTCAAAACGATGATTAATAGCCTGGGCTAATTTCTCAGCTATCCAACAGGTTATTAGCACGGGTAATCAGAAGCATTTTCAGCTGCCTGTCGGCTTGCACGAATACACCTCGAATTTGTCTCTTGAATTCGGTTTTTCTGCGGGTACACTGCCGCCCATGATTGCACTCCCAACACGTCGATTCATGCGTTCTGCGAACAAGCCGCAGAGACGCGCGACATTTTCTCGATGTGTGGGATGGGCGACGTTGGCATTGCGTTGGGCCTTGCTCTTGTTCGTGGTCTTCGACCAGATGGGAGCCCCCTTGCATGGTCATCGCCATGACTCGGGCATCGACGGCCGTGTGTTGGCGCAGATGCGCCAGACCGATGGCGTGCTGGTGGCCGCCGGCGCTGCTTTTGTAGACCGCTTCGCGCCGAACGGTGTGCATCCGTCGACACCGATCCAGATCCATACGGCCTTGTCCGTGGTGGAAATTCCTTTCAAAGAACCGCTTTCGTCATGGCTCGGCTGGCTGGCCTGGCTGTCTGCGTTCTGGCCCGATTGGCCTGACACCAAGGCAGCATCTGACGACTTTGTCTCGGTCGATTTGCCACCCCCTCGTTGGCATCCTGCCAGTGCGCCGCTGCACACGCGCGCGCCGCCGCTGCGCGCCTGAATCCCTGCTTTCTTGTTGATGCGTCGTTGCGTACTGGTACATGCGTGTGCCGGTGCGCTGCGTCTGACCATACCTGTCCTGCGTGGATGGTGCGTGGTCATTGGTTCAGTGCAAATCCAGGCACACGGCAGCTATTGCGTGCCGCATGTCTGGCCGGCTAGACGAGTATGTGATGACTTTTTCCCTGTATGCCAAAGATGGATCCGGCCCGCCACGCGCGGATCGACAGACGCGCTGGTTGATGGCGGTGGCTTTGATGGCGATTACCACGGTGTTCATCGTCAACGGGCACGATGGGCGGCGCTTATTGCAAATGTGCGCGCTGGTCTTGCCGGTCGTTGCATGGCAGTTGTGGCCGGTACGCCATGTGGCATGGCGCACCCTGCGGGCCTTGGTCACCTGGTTGGTGACCGTAAGCTTCGTGATCGATGGTGCCGTGCGTGCCTACATCTCCAACACCTATCAGGCCGCACCCGATGGGTCGATGGTCTTGGGGGCAATCGCCAATACCAGTCGTTCGGAAAGTGCGGAATATTTGCAGATGTACTGGCAACAATGCCTGACAAGTGCGATTGCCGTGCTGGTTGCGGTGGTGTTGCTTGGCGTGTGCGTTCGTTTGGGCGCACGGCCGCCAGCAGCCAGCAGCGCCGACCGTATGGCGATGGGAAAAGGTGGGCGTCGCGTGCTGGGTGCGGCACTGGCCGCATGCCTGATGGTCAGCGCGCTGGGGTACATCAGCAAGCCCTGGCGTCGTCTGCATCCGATGGTGTTCTGGCCTGCCTGGAGTGAATCGGTGGCAGGCGTGCGTGCCAGTTGGCATCACCAGGAAACCGCGCGCCAATATGCATTGAACGACGCCATCGCCGCAAAACCCACGCTGGGAAACAACGATCCTGCGACGGTGGTGCTGGTGATTTCCGAGAGCATCAATCGCGACAATCTGGGCGTGTACGGCTATGCGCGGGCCACCAGCCCTGCAATGGCTGCACAGAAGCAGGTGCTGGCCGATCAATTGTTGAAGATGCGCAATGCGTGGTCGGTTGAAGCGACCACGATTCCTTCCTTGCAAGGCATGCTGCACTTGCGCAATGAAGAGCCGTCGCCGCTGCACATACTTGCGCTGGCGCGCGCGGCTGGCTTCAAGGTCTGGTGGATCGGCAATCAGGACGATGTTGCTATCGAGAACCTGCACGCCAAGCTTGCCGACGAAGTTGAACTGGTGAATCGCACACCGGGCCGAGCCAGCGCTTCGCCCGATACCGCCGTGCTGGCCCCGATGCGTGCCGCCATGGCTGATCCCAGTCCGCGCAAATTGATCGTGGTGCATCTGATCGGCGCGCATCCGCATTACTTGCTGCGGTTCCCGAAAGGCGCGAATCCGTTCGATCACGCCGATGATGCGGTAGACCAGGCCATGCGCGAACAGGGGCGTGCTGCCTGGGTGCGCGAGTTTCGACAAGACTACGATGCCGCCTTGCTCAATCACGATAGTGTGATGGCCGAACTGTTGACCACCTGCCAAAAAGGTGCAAAGCCAAAGGAGTATCGGGCCTGGATGTTCCTGTCGGATCATGGGCAGGAAGTTGGCCATGTGATGAACCATGCCGGCCATAGTCAATCCACCCCGGCCGGTTATCGGATTCCTGCTTTCATCTGGCAGAACACGCCGCGCCACGCCCTGCCCGCAGGGGTAAGTGAACGGCCGTTCCGGGCAGACTGGGCCAGCATGACGCTGGCCGGTCTGATGGACATTCGATGGGACGGGTATCAGCCGTCGCAGGATGTGTTGAACGCCGGCTACCAGTGGCAAGCGCCGACCTTGGGCACGCCGATCAAGTCGTTTGTGGATTGAAGGGGTGAGCGAGCACGAGTGACGCTTATCGCAGGGCTGCCATCGCCTCTGCCTCGGACTTCAAGCCGCTCAGGAAGAAGCGTTTGATCATCACGCCCGGCATGGCGCGCAGTGCCAGGTTGCGCAGGTGGAAGGCCCATGCGGTGGCGGGCACGAATGCTGGCGCAAGCTTGCGGCTGCGTTGCTGCAGTTTCAGCACCGACGGCCGCAAGCGCGCGTCGTGGGTGCTGAGTGCGGCATCCAGTTGCGTGGCATTGGGCGTCTGGCCATGCCCGGCCGCGCGCTCCAGTTCGTTTGCCAGCACGCTTGCCGAGGCCAGCGCCATGCCTGCACCCTGGCCGGAGATCAGCGACAGACTGTGGGCTGCGTCACCCAGCATCACCACCCGTTGGCTGCGCCACGATGGCAGTTCCACCATCGCCAGGTCGTCGATGACCAGCTCGGCATCGGGTTCGAGCGCAGCCAGGGTGGCGCGCACGAACGGGTGGCTGCGGGTGCTCAGGCTTTGCAGTAATGCGCGTCGCTCGGTTGGGGGAACAAAGCCATCGACTTGGCTGCGCCATACGTGCAGCGCGGCCAGCCGGCCTTGGGTCAATCCGTAGTATTCGCTTTGAATGCCGGGTTCGGGGTACGAGATGAAGCCTTCGCCCAGACTGCCGGCGTCGGGCACGTCGTAGGCGGCGTAGCGGTAGCCAAGCGGACGCAGGCATGCCGCATCGGGCACGAACACCTGTCGACGCAAGGTGGAGTGCACGCCATCTGCGCCGATCAACAGGTCTGCGTCTAGTTGACTGCCATCGGACAATTGCACGCCGATGCCGGTGTCCCGGTTGTCGAATGCGGTGATCGTGGTGTTCAGGCGCAAGTCGGTACAGCCGGCAGTTTCTTCGTGCAGGATGCGAACCAGTTCGGTACGGCGCAGCGTGATCCACTCGATGCCGGTCAGCAGATTCCGATAGTCGACACGCAAGATGTCGCGGTCGTTGCGGCTGCGATAAATGTGCGGGCCTCGGTCGGGATAGGCCACCGTTTGCAGGCGCGGCACCAGGCCCATTTTTCGCACCGTGGCCAGGCCCGGGCCAGACAGGCCCATCATGTGACCGCTGTCGCGCAAGTGGGGCGCGCGCTCGACCACCACGGTGCGCCAGCCGGCACAATGCAACCACCAGGCGGCGGCCAGGCCGGCAATGCCAGCGCCGCTGATCACGGCGAGGGGAGAACTCATGAGATATCTTCCAGAAAGTCGGGGAAGCGAAGGGGAAACTCAGGGCACGGGCTGATCGAATTGGGGAAGCGATGCCAGGCTGTGCGCGCATTGGCTTGCATGGGCGCTGGTATGTCCCTGTTTGGTCATTTGTCTTGCCGTTTATTTGTTTGCGCGTGTGGTTGTTCTTGTGTTCATTCCTGCATTCGTTCCTGCATTCGTTCCTGCATTCATTCGCATCCACCGCGCCGCACCCACACCCGCACACGTTGACAAGGCCGCGGCCAGACCCAGGCACAACGCGTATCCGCCCTGTTGCGCAAGCCAGCCGCCTGCCATGCCGCCGAGCATGGCGATCATCGCGTCGGCGCACTGGAACAAGGTGAAGTCCAGACCGGCTTGGCGGGGTGACACCAGCCCCATCAAAAACGCGTAGATGGCGACAAACCCACTGGCCATCACGGCGAACAAGACGCCCGTCAATACGATCAGCGTGTCCAGGCTGGCGATGGGGGCGGCAACAGCCAATGCCAGCAAGGCGAGCGCTTGCATGCCAAGCACGCAGGGCACGGCGCGGGATGCCCCCAGTTGCCGCACCAGCAGACCGCCCAGCACCGTGCCGCCCAGGCCGGCACCGATACCCATCACGCCGTGCACGGTGCCCAGCAATGCGAGGCTGGCACCGCGATCGATCAGCAGCGGACCCAGCATGCCGCTGGCCAGCCGGATGCCCGCGCCCAGGCAAAGCACCAGCACCAGACCATGACGAATATCCCGGTTCATCCATGCCGCGCGCAGACTCGGACGATGACGGGTTTGCTCAACCGCGCGCGGTGCTTCGGACACACCCAGCAGCGGCAAAGTCAGCAGTGCAATGCATACGCTCATCACCGCCATGGCGGCCGGCCAGCCATAGCGGGAAGCCAGCAGCAGAAAGCCGCTGCCGCCAATCGCAATGCCTACGTAGCTGCCACCTACCTGGGCCACGTTGCCCCAGCCGCGTTGGCGCGTGGGAAGCTGGTCGATGGCATAACCGTCGCAGGCAATGTCGATGCTGGCGGCAAGCATGGCGGCCAACAGCAGGCTGGCCATCAAGCCCAGTGTGGGCACGCCAAGTGGTGTGCCGGCCGGGGCGGGATACCAGGCACCAGCCGCCGCCAGCGCCAGCAGGCAGGCAGCCAGCAACCATTGGCCGATCAACACGATGCGGCGCGAACGCCGTTCTGCCTTGCCCGCTGGCAAGCGCCAGCGTTCGACTGCCGGTGCCCACAGAAACTTCAGCGCCCACGGCAGCATGAACAAGGAAGCGAGTCCCACCAGCTGCAGCGAAGCACCCGCAGCACGCAGCAAACCGGGCATCGACTGCATGGCCACGCCGGTGACCAGGCTTTGTGCCACGTAGATGCCGCCGATGGCGGCAAGCAGACGGCTCAACCCGTTCGCGTCCTTGCCTGCGTCCGGCGAACCAGGCTTGGCATCCGGTGCATGTCCAGCCTGGTCGTGCGGGTCCGATCCGTGCAAGGCCTGCACGCGCAGATCCGACGCGTCAGTACGCATACGACACGGTCATGCCCAGTGTGCGGCCGGTGGCACGCTGGGCGAAGTTGCCCATCGGCCCGCCTGCGAAGCCATAGGTGCGGTATTGCCGGTCGGTCAGGTTGTGCGCGTAGACCGTCAGTTCGACATTGGGCTGCACGCGCCATGCGAGCGACGCATCAGCCACGGTGTACGCCCCTTGTCGCAAGGTGTTGGCGGTGTCGAAGTATTGGGCCCCGGTGCTGCGCACGGTCAGGCGCGGTCGCATCATGCCCAGGCGGGTGGGCACAGAGCCTTTCACGCTGAACGACAGGCCATGGCTGGGGGCGAAAGGCACGTCGTTGCCCTGGCAGTTGGCGCACAGTGCCGGGTCGTCGTAGCGGCGGAAGCTGGCGTCGTTGACGAAGCCGGCAAGACCCAAGGTCCACACGGGATTCACATCCCATTCCAGGTCGAATTCCGCGCCGTTCGAACGCGAGTCTCCGGCGTTGCGCAGTGTCTGCGTGCCGGCTGCGGCGTCGCCCCGATACAGCTGCACGTCTTTCACGTCGATGCGGTACAGCGCAAAACTGCCGCGCAAGGCCCCGCTGGTGTAGCGCGCCCCGGCCTCGTAGCTGATGGCCGTTTCGGGTTGGTATGCAGCACTGTCGGCAGCGCTGGACGGTGCCAGATTGAAGCCGCCCGGCTTGTAGCCTTGCGACAGGTTGGCGTATGCGCGCCATTGCGAATCAAGCCGATAGCCCGCCGACAGGCGGCCCAGCACACGGTCGCCTTCGGTCTGGCTGGCCCCCGAAAAACCTGCGGGCTGGAAGGTGTTGAAGTCCAGTGCCGAGCCTGCAAACACCGTTTTCGCCTTGTCACGCGAGGCACGCAGCCCGGCCGACAGATCCAGCGCCGATGTTGCGTGCCAGGTCACGTCGCCATAGATGGCATAAGACTGGCTTTCGTTGTGTGAACGCGTGGTCAGCGCGTTGGCCGTCATCGGCGTTTTCAGGTCGTTGATGTAAGTGCGGGTCTGGTCGGTGCTTTGTCGATACAGGCCGAACACGCCATCCCAGCTGCGCCCGGGTGCCTTGGTGGCCAAACGCAATTCCTGCACATCCTGACGCCAGTCTTCCGGTTGCTGCGAGAAGTACGGGCCCAGCGCAAAACGCCGCTCGATATCCACCGTCTGCCGTGCCGCCATCGCGGTCAGTCGCCAGTCACCCAGGTCGTAGCTGCCGGTCAGTGCCTGGCTGTCGGTGCAGCGGCGCATGTAGGGGTCGGCAAACTGTGCGGGCATGCCCGCCATGATGTAGGTCTGGCGGCTGCCTGGGTCATCAAAAGGCACGTAGCTGTCTTGTGTCGCCCGCGTGCAGTCGCGGCCCACGGACAAACCGGCTTGCCAAGGCGCGCCAGCGGGAGCCAGGCGCAGCTTCACCGTACCGGTCTCGGATCGAAAACCGCCTTGATCGTCCGCACCCGTGGCCGGATTGTGCAGGTCACCCGGCGCATCTGATTTGGCGAGCGATACCGAGGCATACAACATGTCTTTCACCAGCGGACCGGCGACCTCGCCTTGCAACTGATGTCCGCCCCGGCTGGACACACCGCCCAGCACGTTGAAGCGGGTTTCGTTGTCCGGTTGGCGGGTGACGATGTTCAGTACGCCGCCTTGTGCGCTTTTGCCGTAAAGCGTTGCTTGCGGGCCCTTCAGCAACTCGACCCGCTCGACCCCGATCAGCGGCTGCGACGCGAACACCGGCAGTTGCGGAATGCCATCCACATACACGGTCAGTGCCGGGTTGTAGAAGTCCTGTGCCGAGGTGATGCCACGTACCCCGATCACCGAATACAGCAGCGAACCGCTGGACGACATCTGCACGCCGGGCAGTACCCGCGCCAGATCGAAGGTACTGGCAACCTGTGCGTCGTCGAGGTCGGGCTGTTCGATGACCGTGACGGCGCCGTTGATGCTGGCAAGCGACTGCTCGCGTTTGCTGGCGGTCACGGTGATGGGGCGCAAGGTGCTGGCTTCGGGCTGTGCGTTGCCTGCGGAAGCCGCCTGCGCAAACGCGCCCGAGGACAGCGCCGCGAGCAGCACGGCGGTGCCGGCACGAAGGGGGAAGGGCGCTGAAGTGTGAAAGATATCGGCCGGCATGAATAAGATCTCTTAAAATCTGAATGAGAATTATTCCTGAGAGAGTCGCGGGCGACTGACGATTTCAGGCTGCGGCAAACGGTTTCGGGGCGAAATTGCATGGATTTGGAAAATGGGTCGGTTCAACGGGCGTCGGACGGCGGCTTGCGCGTCAGCGGCCATCGCCTGCTGCCCAGCCTGAGCATCCCTGCCGACTGGAGCCGGATGCTGCGCGTGCACGACCTGCTGGGCGACATCACCATCAGTTGCTGGCATGGCCAGCCCAGCGCAGACCTGGATGTCGAAGCCAACGGTCCGGCCATGTTCTGCATCGGCATCTTCCTGGCGGGCGAGGCGCGCATGGCGCTCGATGGTGGCCCGATGCTGACGGTCAGTTCGGGCATGGCGGTGATCCAGACCGCGAACCGGCCGGCCGTCGGGCGTTTTGCGATGAAGGGCGGTACGCCCATCCGCCTGGTGGATATTCGCTTCACGCCGCAAGGTTTGCTGCACGCGGGTGGGCGACCCTTGATGGCATTGCAGGGGCAGTTCCTGCAAGACTGCAGCCTGCCGCTGGCCAATACGCTGTTGGGTGGTTTTCCGGCCCCGGCCGCATTGCTGCGCGTAGCCACCGACATTCTTGCTTGCGAATATGAAGACGAAGCCATACGCGGGCTGTATCTGCGCGCCAAGGCGCTGGAAGCGCTGGCCCTGGCCTTGAGCACCGTCAGCCAGCCGGCCGAAACACGGGTGGTGTCACGCGAGCGCCGCCAGTTGATGGCAGCGCGCAGTCTGCTGGATGCGCGTTATGCCGAGGATTGGACGCTGGACCGCCTGGCGCGCGCAGTGGGCTTGAACGAAAAGAAATTGCAGGCGGGCTTTCGGGTGATTGCCGGGCGCTCTGTGCATGGGCACCTGCGCGACGTGCGCCTGGCTGCGGCGGCTGCCATGCTGGCCGGTGGTGCCAGCGTGACCGAAACCGCCTACGCAGTGGGCTTTTCCAGCCTGAGCCATTTCAGCAAGGCGTTCCGCGAAACCATGGGCGCTGCGCCGCGAGAGTGGGCAGAAGCCCGGCGCAGTTGAATGGCTGGGACGGTGGGCTGATGGTCTATCCTCTGACCCCTTGAGGAGATCCAACACAATGCCGAAGCCAAGGGTGCCCGATGCGAACAGCGGCCTGTCTGACCAAGCCGTATCTCGCGCCGCCCGTGTATCTCGTGTGTCCCGCGCGGACAAGCCGGTTCGTCCGGACAAGCGTGCGGCGATTCTGGACGCAGCACTTGGCCTGTTCTCCCGCTTCGGGCTGCATGGCACGTCGATCGACCAGGTAGCCACGCGCGCCGAGGTCACCAAGGGCAACCTGCTGTATTACTTCGCCAACAAGGAAGAGCTGTACGTCTCGGTGTTGCGCGACTTGTTGGATGTATGGCTGGCTCCCTTGCGCGAGTTCAGCGTCGATCAGGCTCCCGAACAGGCCATTGGCGACTACATTCGCCGCAAGCTGGCCATGTCACGTGACCGACCAGATGCCTCGCGCCTGTTCTGTCTGGAGATGATCCAGGGTGCGCCTTTGCTGGGCACGATTCTGGATGGTGAACTGCGTACGCTGGTGGAACAGAAGTCGGATGTGATCCGCGCCTGGGTGGCGGACGGAAAACTGGCACCGGTCGATCCGCATCATCTGATCTTTGCGCTGTGGGGCACCACGCAGCACTACGCCGACTTTGCCGTTCAGGTCAGTGCGCTGACCGGCAAGACGCTGAAAGACGTGGCCTTCTTTGCGCAGACGGTAGAGAACGTGCAGCGCATAGTGTTGCAAGGTGTTGCAGTCCGCTGAGCGCAATTGAATCCAAGCTGGATTGCCGCTTTCCGCCCGCTGCCCATCTTCCATGCTTGGGTAATCGACGCCAGCACAAGCATGCCGTTACACCTGTATACCAGTCCTAATAAGTCATTAATATCCAAGTGGTTAATCTGGCAGGCTTAGCCTCGTCCTGATCAAACGTTCCGTTTTCGCGAATGCGCTGTGCCTGTTCATAGGGGCATGACCTCGCTTCCTGCGCGACAGGGAGCATCTCGTTGCCACACGCAAAGTAGTTCGCATGGCAGCGATGAGGTCAAACCGCTTCTATGAGTTGTCATCATGATGAAACGCAATCCGAGCATCGCTTTGTTCGTATTGACCGTTCTGGCCGCCGCCATCGTCGGCGCCCTGACCCCGTCGATCTTCCCTGAAAATCTGTTCTCCGAAGGCGGCCCGATCGAGGAGCTGACCCTGGTGCTGTACGTCGTGGGCATCATCGCCGTGCTGATGGCACCTGGCCGCGTGGTCGGCAAGGTCGACAAACTGGCTACCTGCATCTTGCTCGCCGCGTTCGCCGCACGGGAAATGGACCTGCACACGGCCATGTACGGCACCAGCATTCTGAAAGCCCGCTTCTACAACCGCGATGGCACTGCCGCGCAGATTGCCGGTGCCTTGGCAGTGCTGCTGCCGATCTTCGCGTCCATCGGCTGGTTGCTGGTCAAGCACGGCAAGCAGTGGCTGCGCGCCTTGCGCGAGCGTCAGCCGGCAGCTGTTACCTTCCTGGTTTTCGGGGTGGCGCTGGTCGTTGCCAAGCTCAGCGATCGGGCTCCCGACACCTTGTCTGGCTGGAACATGACGGTGTCGATGACCGTGCGCCACATCATGCAAGGCATTGAAGAAAGCCTGGAAATGTTCCTGCCGATCTTCATTGCGATGGCGGTGTGGCAGGCGGCGCGCTATGCATTGCCGCGCGCTCAGTCGGCCATGCGGGCTGTCTGAATCTGCGTTTTTTAAACGTGGGTGGTTGGATGCGTATTGCCTGAATACGCATCCACGGACACGCTGCCTCAGATGCCGCGTGCCCCCGAGGCCATGAATCCTCCATCGACCGGAATCGCCGTCCCGGTCACGTAAGACGCGGCATCAGACGCCAGGAACGCCACCACGGCCGCCACCTCATCCGTGCTGCCATATCGGCTCATCGGGATCGCCTTGGCATATTCCGCACGGAACTGCGGCGTGTGCATGGTCTCGGTCATGGCGGTGTCGATCGGGCCCGGGCACACCGCGTTCACGGTAACGCCGTGTTCCGCCAATTCCGCCGCAATCTGCCGCGTCAACCCGATCACAGCTGCTTTGGATGTGCCATAGGCCGTACGCCCGCTGCCTACGGCGCGCATGCCGGCGACCGAAGCCAGATTGACGATGCGCCCCCATTTCCGCTCGACCATCATCTGCGCTGCGTACTGGCTGCACAGCATGGTGCCGGTCACGTTGATGTTCATCGTGGCCAGCCAGTTGTCCAGGGGGAACTTCAAGAAGGGGATGACCTTGGCGATGCCGGCGCTGTTCACCAGCACATCGCATCGACCGTGGTCCTGGCGCAAAGCGGCGAAACCTTGTTCGATCGATGCGGGATTGCCCACGTCCATGACCAAGGCAGTGGCTTGGTGGCCAGCCTGCCGCAGTACCTCTGCGCTGCGAGCGGCAGCGTCGCCATCGATGTCGGCAATCACTACTGTCATGCCTTGTTCGGCCAGCAGGCGCACGACCGTCGCGCCGATGCCGCTTGCGCCGCCGGTGACCAGGGCAACACGGTTCTGGGTGTTCAGTTCGTCTGACATGGGCTTCATTTCCTGGAGTGAGCGGTGCAAAAAAGACGCGCGATACGAAGGCGCTATATATAAGTCATGCATCCAGGCATCTGTCTACATAACTAAAAATGCTATCAAAATGCATAAGTTAATTGCTTTGAAGTATTTGTAATACGCATACAAGGCCACCATGATTGCGAATTACGCATGAAGCCGCATCATGGAACTTCGTCAGCTCGAAGCATTTGCAGCCACCTTGTCGACCGGTAGCGTCACGGGGGCGGCTCGCCTGCTCGATCGGTCGCAGCCTGCCATCAGCCGCTCGATTCAAGAGCTGGAAGCCCAGATCGGTTATGCCTTGTTCACGCGCAGCGGACCGCGCGTGACCCCCACCACACAAGGCTTTCTGCTGTATCAGGACGTCGAACGTGCGCTGGGCAGTCTGCGCCAGATCCGTACCCGTGCTGACGAAATCGCGCGTGGTGACGGTGCCCCGATGCGGCTGGCGGCGACCTTTGCCATGTCCAGCGGACTGGTGCCCCTGGCCCTGAAACGCGTTGCCGACCGTCACGGCGCAGGTCACACCCAATTGCGCAGCATGCCGGCCGAACAGGTCGTGCATGCGGTATTGACCGGCACGGCGCAGATCGGTGTCAGCAGCCTGCCGCTGGAACATCGCGGCCTGTGCGTCAATTGGATCGGTCAATCGCGTTGCGTGGTCGCCCTGGCCGAGCACGATCCCCTGGCTGCGCTCGAGGTCGTGCCCTTGGCGGCCTTGGGCGGTCGTCCTCTGGTGACGCTCAGCAACCCGTACCGGCTGCGTCGCCGTCTGGATGCCGCCATGGTGCGCATCGGCAAGGACGTCAGTGCACGCGGGCCGGGCGGCTTGATCGAGACGAATTCTTCGATCAACGCCATGTCTGCGGTACGCGCCGGCCTGGGCGTGTCGGTGCTGGAACCCGTCACCGCTTACGGTGCGCCGATGCAAGGCGTGGCGGTGCGGCCGCTCGATACCGAGATCCCGTATTTTTTTGGTGTCATCACCCCGCAGGCGTCGCCGCTGGAAGAACCCGTGGCCGCGCTGGCCGAGGCCTTGGCCGACGCGGCCGCCGCCTTGTTGCCCGCGTTTGTGCGCCACGACGCATCTGCCCACGCAAGCCTGCTGCAATCGATTTATGACGGCGAAGTCGCCGCCGAACCGGAATCCCCACAATGAGTGCTTCGACCGCATCCCCGCTGGTAGTCAGTCAGGAAACCTCCACGCAAGACGTTTCCGCCAAGCTTCCGACCCCGGCAACGCCGCCAGCGGGTCTGGCTGCGCTGGAGACGCGCGTGCGCCAGGACTTGTCCTGGCTGGAACTGCCGGCCAAGTCCTGGACCGTGCAACGCACGCACGAAGGCCAGCCGGTGCTGGACGTGGCGATCATCGGCGGTGGCATGGCGGGCTCGGCTGCGGTGGCTGCACTGAAGCATGTGGGCGTGAAGGCCGTGGTCTTCGATCGCAGCCCGGCCGGGTTCGAAGGCCCGTGGGCCACGACCGCGCGCATGGAAACCCTGCGCTCGCCCAAACAACTGACCGGCCCGGCGCTCGGCCTGCCCGCGCTGACGTTCCGCGCCTGGTTCGAGGCGCAATTCGGTGTCGAGGCCTGGGACGCGCTGGACAAGATTCCGCGTCTGCAATGGATGGACTACCTGCGCTGGTTCCGTCATGTCTTGCAGCTGGACGTGCGCAACCAGCACAAGGTCACAGCGGTCAAGCCGCGTGCCGACAAGCTGGTGCAGCTTGAACTGGACACCCCGAACGGTGCCATTACCGTCTTCGCCCGTCGTGTGGTGCTGGCCACCGGTCGCGACGGCCTGGGCGCAGGCTGGGCACCGGACTACGCGTTGGCCTTGCCGCGTGACCGCTGGGCGCATTCGTCCGACGTGCTGGACTACAACACCTTGGCCGGCAAGCGTGTGGGTGTGATCGGTGCAGGTTCGTCGGCGATGGACAGCGCAGCAACCGCGCTGGAATCCGGCGCGGCGCGGGTCGACCTGCTGGTGCGTCGCACCGACTTGCCGCGCATCAACAAAGGCAAGGGTGCAGGCAGTCCGGGCATGACCTTCGGCTATCCGATGCTGTCGGACGAATGGCGCTGGCGCATCCGCCACTACATCAACGTGCAGCAAGTGCCGCCGCCGCGTGGCAGCACGCAGCGCGTGTCGCGCAATCCGAATGCGCACTTCCAGCTGGGCTATGCTGCGCGCAATGCCTATGTGGAAAACGACGAAATCGTGGTCGAGACCTCGCAAGGCAAATTCGCTTTCGACTTCCTGGTATTCGCCACCGGTTTCCGTACCAACTGGGAACGTCGCCCGGAATTCGCCGCGCTTGCTCCGCATATCCGCCTGTGGGGTGATCGCTTCACGCCCGATGCATCCGAGGTCGACCAAGAACTGGCCGAGTCGCCCGACCTGGGCCCGGTGTTCGAATTCCTGCCGCGCGACCCCGAGGCCTGTCCCGGTCTGTCGCGGGTGCATTGCTTCTGCTGGCCGGCTGCCGGTACGCACGGCGCAGTGTCGGGCGACATTCCTGCGGTCAGCGACGGCGCGAAGAAACTGGCCCAAGGCCTGGCCGGGCTGTTGTTCGGCGAAGATATCGACACCCACTTCGCGCGCATGGAAGCCTGGGACGACCCCGAGCTGCTGGGCGATGAATGGGTGCCGTCGGCCGTGCCGCCGCCTGCGGTAAAGGGGTCTGCATGAACCATTACCGTGCAAGGTCACGCCTGAACCAACCCATAGATGCAGGCCCGGCCCCGGGCCGGGTGGTGCAGCCATGACAGGCTGGCTGATCCGCCGCCTGATTCAGGCGTTTTTTGTCGTGCTGGCAATGAGCCTGATCGTGTTTGTCGGGCTGCACATCATCGGCAACCCGGTGGACATTCTGCTGTCCGACGACATGAATCAGCAGGACCGGATCGAGGCGATTGCGCGCCTCGGTCTGGACCAGCCCCTGTGGCGTCAGTACCTGTCCTTCCTGTGGGCAGCAGTACACGGCGACCTGGGCAAGAGCTTCGTGTATCACGAGAGCGCCATCGGCCTGATTCTGGGTCGTTTCCCGGCCACGCTGGAACTGGCGATCGCCGCGATGGTGATTGCGGTGGTGGTCGGCGTGCCGCTGGGCATGTTCGCGGGCCTGAAGCCTGAAAACCCCATTTCGCGTGCGCTGATGGCCAGCAGCATTGTGGGATTCTCGCTGCCTTCGTTCTGGGTCGCCTTGATGTTCATCATGGTTTTCGCTGTTCAGCTAGGCTGGTTCCCGGCCAGCGGACGCGGCGAAACCGCCAGCCTGTTCGGCATCCAGTGGTCGTTCCTGACACTGGACGGCTTGCGTCACCTGATCCTGCCCGCCATCACGCTGGCTTTGTTCAAGATGTCGCTGGTGCTGCGCCTGACGCGCGCCAGTGTGCGTGAAGTGCTGCCGCTGGACTTCGTGAAGTTCGCCCATGCCAAGGGCCTGCGCCCGGTGCGCGTGGTGATGATGCACGTGATGCGCAACACCATGATTCCGTTGGTCACCGTGCTGGGGCTGGAACTGGGATCGACCGTGGCCTATGCCGTGGTCACGGAGAGCATCTTTGCGTGGCCCGGTGCCGGCAAGCTGATCCTGGACAGCATCTACACGCTGGATCGCCCGGTGGTGGTGGCTTACCTGATGGTGGTGGTGTTGCTCTTTGTGGTGCTGAATCTGCTGGTGGACCTGGCCTACCGCGTGCTTGACCCACGCGTGCGTGTGGAGGCCGCCCAATGAGCGCGCTCGGACTTGACCTGGCGTCGCCGTGGCGGCGTGCCATCATCGACTTCTGTCGATCGCCCGTGGCGCTGGGGGCCTTGGTACTACTGGTGCTGATTGCCCTGGCCGCCATTTTTGCGCCCTGGCTTGCGCCACAGAATCCCTATGATCTGATGCAGCTGGACGTGCTGGACGCCCGCCTGCCGCCTGGTTCCTTCAGCGAAGGCGGTGGCTACACCTATTGGCTGGGTACCGACGGCCAGGGTCGTGATCTGGTGTCCGGCATTTTGTACGGCCTGCGTATCAGCCTGTCGGTGGGTATCGGCTCGGCATTGGCGGCGGCCTTCATCGGCACCATGGTTGGCTTGTTTGCCGCCTGGGCGGGTGGGCGCGTGGATGCCGGCCTGATGCGTCTGGTCGACCTGCTGCTGTCCTTCCCGACCATCCTGATGGCCTTGATGATCCTGGCCTACATGGGCAAGGGCGTCGGCAACGTGGTGTTCACACTCGTCATGCTGGAATGGGCGTATTACGCCCGTACCGCGCGTGGTCAGGCGCTGGTGGAAGTGCGCCGCGAATATGTGGATGCCGCGCGCGGGCAGGGCGTACCGGGCTGGCGCATCGTTACCGGTCACCTGCTGCCGAACTGCATGCCGCCGCTGATCGTGATCGGCACTTTGCAGATCGCGCGCGCCATCACGCTGGAAGCCACGCTGTCCTTCCTGGGCCTGGGCGTGCCGGTGACGGAACCGTCGCTGGGCCTGCTGATCGCCAATGGTTTCCAGTACATGCTGTCCAACGAATACTGGATCAGTCTTTTCCCCGGCCTGGCGCTGCTGGTCACCATCGTTGCCATCAATCTGGTCGGTGACCAGGTGCGCGACGTGCTCAACCCGAGGTTGCAACGATGAGCGCGCCCAAGCAATCCATTGGCGGTGTGCCGACCTTGTCGGTGCGCAATCTGCGCACGGTGTTCGACACCCGCGCCGGCGAAGTCGCCGCCGTCAACGAGGTGTCCTTCACGCTGGAACGTGGCCGGGTGCTGGGTCTGGTCGGCGAATCCGGTTCGGGCAAATCGGTGACCGGCTTTTCCATCATGGGCCTGGTCGATGCACCGGGCCGCATCGCGAGCGGCGAAATCCTGTTCCAGGGACGTGACCTGGCCAAGCTGCGCCGCGAAGACATGCGTCAGCTGCGTGGCAACCGCATTGCCATGGTGTTCCAGGACCCGATGATGACGCTCAACCCGGTGTTGCGCGTCGACAAGCAGATGATCGAAGCCGTGCAGGCACACCAGCGTGTAAGCCACGCGGTGGCGCGTGACCTGGCGCGCGACACGCTGGGCCTGATGGGCATTGCCAGCCCCGAAGAACGCCTGCTGGCCTATCCGCACCAGTTGTCGGGCGGTATGCGTCAACGGGTGGCGATTGCGATTGCCATGCTGCACCGGCCCGACCTGATCATTGCCGACGAGCCCACGACCGCACTCGACGTGACCATCCAGGCGCAGATTCTGTCCGAGATGCAGAAGCTGGTGGAAGAGCAGGGCACGGCACTCATCTGGATCAGCCACGACCTGTCGGTGGTGGCCGGACTGGCCGATGACATTGCGGTGATGTACGCCGGACGCATCGTCGAACATGGCACCGTGGACGATGTGCTGGACCGTCCTTTGCACCCCTACACCCAGGGCCTGATCGGCAGCTTGCCGCGTCGGGTGCCGGGGCAGAAACGCGGTACACGTCTGCGCCAGATTCCGGGCATGACGCCGAACCTGCTGTCCTTGCCGCCGGGCTGTGCGTTCGCGCCCCGCTGCTCGCGCCGCACGGCGGTATGCGACACCCATCCTGCGGTCACCCGTCCGACCGATGTGCAGGAAGTACGCTGCTTCCACCCTGGCGCGCCCGCGCTTTATCCCGACTCGGCAGTCCAAGGAGTCGGCGCATGAGTTCGTCCATGAATTCCAAGTTGTCGCTTGATTCGACACTGCTTGACCCGAGTGCCCCCCTGGCCGAGTTGCGCAATGTCAGCCGCCGATTCGGCGGGCGCGCAGCCGGTCCATTTGGCCGCGTGCTGCAACGCATGGGCCTGGAAAAGCCCGCGCCGACCACCCACGCTGTTGATCGCGTAGACCTGAGCATCAAACGCGGCGAAGTGGTTGGCCTGGTGGGCGAATCGGGCTGCGGCAAATCGACGCTGGGCCGGATGGTGGCAGGCTTGCTGCCCGCATCCGACGGCCAGGTGCTGTTGAGCGGCAAGCCGATTGGCGAGCTGAGTGCCGAGGAACGCAAGGCAGCGCGTCTGCGGGTGCAGATGATCTTCCAGGACCCGTATGCCAGTTTGAATCCGCGTCTGCGCGTGGACCGCATCGTTGGTGAAGGCGCACTCCTGCATGGTCTAACCGACCGCGCGGGTTCCGATGATTACGTCAGCGCACAGTTGCAGCGCGCCGGGCTGGACCCGTCCTTGCGCCATCGTTATCCGCACCAGTTCAGTGGCGGCCAGCGTCAGCGCATTGGCATTGCACGCGCGCTGGCGGTGCAGCCGGAATTGCTGGTCTGCGACGAAGCCGTGGCCGCGCTCGACGTGTCGATCCAGGCGCAGATTCTGAATCTGTTCATGGACTTGCGCGAAGAGCTTGGCCTGACGTACCTGTTCATCAGCCACGATCTGGGGGTGGTCGAACACCTGTCGGATCGGGTGGTGGTGATGTACCTGGGCCGGGTGGTGGAAAGCGCGCCGGTCGATGAGTTGTTCGAGCATCCCGCGCATCCGTACACCCAGGCGCTGTTGGCAGAAATCCCGCGCCTGGACGTGCGTCGCACGAAGTTCCAGACCATTCGTGGCGAGATCCCCAGCCCGCTTGCGCCGCCCTCGGGCTGTCATTTCCATCCGCGTTGTCCGCATGTCATGCCGCGTTGCAAGGTGGAAGCGCCCACCCTGCGCGGCATTGCGATCAACCATGTCAGCGCCTGTCATCTGCACGACGGTACGTGATCTGCCAAGTAACACTGCATCACTGATTTCCCACGCATTACCTCTGTCCCCGAGCACCGCGTTTTCCTTGTCGGCCACCGACACGCACCAGAAAGGACTTTTCATGAATCGCTTCCTGCTAACCGCCCTGACCGCCGCTCTGCTGGGTACCGGCGCGGCTGCGTCTGCGCAATCCGTTTCCATCGGCTTTGCCGATCCGGTTTCGTCCATCGATCCGCAACTGAACAACCACGCCGGCGACCGTTCGCTGGCCTTGCACCTGTTCGACAGCATCGTTGATCGTCGCGATAGCGGCGTGTTGCCCTCGTTGGCACTCAGCTGGAAAACCCTGGACGACACAACCTGGGAATTCAAGCTGCGCCCGAACGTAGTCTGGTCCGACGGCAAGCCCTTTACCGCCGACGACCTGGTGTATTCCTTCGAGCGTGCCCGCAAGGTGCCGGGCAGCGTGGCGTCTTACGCCAGCTCGCTGCGCACGGTGGAATCGGCCACGGCCAAAGACCCGCTGACCCTGATCGTCAAGACCACCATGCCGAACCCCGAACTGCTGAACAGCATCGGTGCCGTGCACATCGTCAGTCGCCACGTGGGTGAAAAGGCCACCACCGAGGACTACAACGCCGGCCGCGCCGCCATCGGTACCGGCCCGTATGTGCTGACCTCGTGGACGCCGGGCGACCGCGCGGTCTTTGCGCGCAACGACAAGTTCTGGGGCCCCAAGCCCACCTGGGAAAAGGTCACCTACCGCTACATCAACAACGCCGCCGCGCGCACCGCTGCACTGCTGGCCGGCGACGTGGACGTGATCGACAAGGTCTCGGCCGCTGACGTGGCGCGCCTGCGCAAGACGCCGAACATCACCGTCTATCCCTATCCCGGCCTGCGTGTGCTGCTGGTGCAGCCCAGCTTCCGCAAGGGACCGAACGAGTTCATCACCGACAACGATGGCAAGCAACTGGCGGAAAATCCGCTGACCGACGTGCGTGTGCGCAAGGCGCTGAACATCGCCATCAACCGCAAGACGCTGGTTGATCGTGTGTTGCAGGGCACGGCAACCGAAGCCAACCAGTGGATGCCCGCCAAGACCTTCGGCTACAACCCGGACGTCAAGGACATCGCCTTTGACCCGACCGCTGCCAAGAAGTTGTTGGCCGAAGCCGGTTTCCCCGATGGTTTCAAGCTGACCGTGCACGTGCCGGGTGATCGCTATCCGCTGGGCGCGGAAACCCTGCAAGCCGTGGCGCAGTTCTGGACCCGCGTGGGCGTGAAGACCCAGCTGGAAGTCGTGCCATGGTCGGTGTACTCGGCACGTGCCAACAAGAACGAGTTCGCGATCAGCATCGTGGCCTGGGGCAATGGCACGGGTGAGGCCGGTTATGGCCTGCAGAACGTGTTCGCCACCGCCGACAACAAGAAGGGCCTGGGCAATTCGAACTGGGGTCGTTACAGCAACATCGACGTAGACAAGGCACTGGATGCCGCGACCGTGGAATTCAACACCGAGCGTCGTGCTGCCATCCTGCGTCACTCGGTCAAGCTGGTGACCGACGATGTGGCCGCCATCCCGCTGTTCCACTATCAGAACATCTGGGCCGCGAAGAAGGGCTTTAAGGTTGAGCCCTACGTCAGCGACCGCACTACCGCCTTGCAAGTGACGAAGCAGTAAGCCTGAACGGCGGCGCTTGACCAGGGCGCTGCCCGGTCATGTGCCGCCCCCCTTGCCGCGTGATGCGGCAGGGGTGTTGTCCGGAGCATGTATGACCGAGTTTTCCTCTTTTTCTCTGCGCGTCGATCCGGCCCATGCCCGCATCGACGTGCCCCGCCAGATCACGGTTGACGGCCTGAACCCAGGCGAGACCGTGACGATTGCCGCAGTCACGCTGCGTGCCGGTACCCCCTGGCAGTCCACGGCAAGCTTTGTCGCCGACGCGCAAGGCCACATCGATCTGACGCGTGATGCCCCGATTGCGGGCGACTACGCAGGCGTGTCGCCAATGGGCCTGATCTGGTCGCAAAGCCTGCTAGACCCGAAGGTAGGCAATGGCCGTGTGCTGTTCAACGACGACATGTTCGCAGGCCTGGACACCACGCTGACCGCCACGCGCCAATCCGGTTCAACTGCCACCGCAAGCCTTCATCAACAGCTGGCGACGGATGGTGTCACCCGTCGCGAAGTCCGCGAAGAAGGTCTGGTCGGTACCTTGTTCCTGCCCGCAGGCCCCGGCCCGCATCCGGCTGTGGTCATCGTCAATGGGTCGGGCGGCGGCATCAACGAGCCGCGCGCGGCGCTCTACGCCTCGCAAGGCTATGCCGCCTTTGCGCTGGGCTATTTCAAGGCACCGGGGCTGTCCGACTACATCTCCAACACCCCGCTGGAATACTTCGAGACGGCACTGAACTGGGTGCATCGCACGCTGAAGCCGCTGCATGGTTTCGTGGCCCTGAGCGGGCAGTCGCGCGGCGGTGAGTTGGTGCTGCTGCTGGGCTCGATGTTTTCTGAGCTGGTGTCGGCGGTCATCGGCTACGTGCCGGGTGCGGTGGTGCACGGCGCACAAAGTGCCTGCGATCCGGCCACTGGCCGAGACGGCCCGGCCTGGTTGTATCGCGGCGAGATCGTGCCGCATGTCTGGCAGAACAATCGCACCGCCACCTGGGCAGCGCTGAACGAAGTCGATGCAGACGGCGTGTCGCGCCGCCATGCGGAAGCCGTATCCACCGCACTGAACGACCCCGACGCCGTGGCCCGCGCACGCATTCGTGTCGAGAACATCCGCGGCCCGGTCATGCTCTTGTCCGGCACGGATGACGCCGCCTGGCCGTCCAGCCGCTACAGCCGCATGGTGCGCGAGCGTCTGGCTGAAGTTCAGCACCCGTACCCGGTCGGCTACGTCGATGTCGACGGTGCCGGCCACAGCATTCTTTTCCCCTACGTGCCCACCACCCAGCTGAGTTTCCCGCACCCGGTTTCCGGGCGCATCAGCACCAGCGGCGGCACGCCGGCCAACAACGCGCACGCCGACGAAGCCTCGTGGGCAGCGGTACAGAAATTCCTGGACGATGCCGTTGCGGCACGTCGTTAATCTTTTTTCGGAAACACCCCTATGTCCGATCTCATCGATTCCGCCGCCGGCCTCGTCGCCGGTGCTTCGCTCCAGACCACCCGCGCCAAGCGCGACAAAGTGGCCGCCGCCACGCAAGGCAGCTACGACGCCATCTTCGATCCGGTGCTGCCGGGACTGACGCTGGCCGAGCGTTTGCTTGTGGCCTTCGACATTGCCTCGCTGTCCGGCGTTGAACCGGTGGCCGCGCAATACCGCGCGCAGCTCGAGCAATTCATGTTGAACGAAGCCGAGCGCAGTGTGTTCACCGGCGGCCCCACCGTGCTGCCCGAAGAACCGCGCCTGCGCGCCATCCTGACCTTCTCGCGCACGCTCACCTTGGCCCCGGTCGAAGGCGACCGCGAGGCCCTGCTGAAGCTGCCGGCCGCCGGCCTGAGCACCCCCGCCGTCATCACGCTGGGCCAGCTGATTGCCTTCGTGTCCTACCAGGTGCGCCTGGTGGCCGGCCTGCGCGCACTGACCGCGCTGGGCGACCCGGTGCCGGGCGAGGCCGAGCTGCCGGTCGAAACCAACTTCGTGCACCCAGCCACCTTGCCGCCGCCGGGCGAACCGCTGCGCATCAACGGCTACACCAGCGAAACCCTGGGCTGGTCTTCGTGGCTGGACGTGCTGGACGTCAACACCGCCCGCCCGGATCAACTGGCCGTGCTGGATGCCAGCCACCCCAAGGCCCGCACCTCCGACTACTACCTGGTGCTGTCGCACCAGCCGCGCATTCTGGAACAGCGCGCACTGGCCTTCAACGCCATCATGTACGCCCCGGGCGGCATGTCGCGCGCCGAACGCGAACTGGCCAGCACGGTGGTATCGCGTGTGAATGGTTGCGTGTACTGCGCGTCCGTTCACGCCCAGCGTTTCGAACAACTGACCCGCCGCAACGACGTGATCGCACAAGTGTTCACCGAGCCGGTCGGCGCAGGCACCAACGCACGCGAACGCGCGATTGTCGACGCGTCGATTGCGCTGACGCTCAAGCCTGGCAGCTTCGGTGCCGATGACCTGCGCGCCTTGCGTGCCGCCGGTCTGTCCGACCTGGAACTGCTGGACATGATCCACGCCATCGCCATCTTTGCGTGGGCCAACCGCCTGATGCTGAACCTGGGCGAGCCAGTCTTCCCGCAGCAAGCCGCAGCGTGAGCACCGCGCCCGAACTGCTTGCGGCCGGCGCGCTACCCGGGCTGTTGCCCGAGCACGTGATTGCCGCATTGCCCGCCGATGGTGTCGGTGTCTTCCGGGTCGATGACGACGCGTCGGACACCGCCGCCTTCAGCGAGCGCTACGGGTTTGGTCTGGACGATTGCGCCAACACCATCGTGCTGCGCTTCAAGAAGGGCGGTGCCGAGCACTACGCTGCCCTGGTCTCGCTGGGCTCGCGTCGCCTGGATATCAACGGCGCGGTGAAAGCCGCGCTGGGCGCGCAACGCCTGTCGTTCGCCAAGCGCGAAGATGCGGTCGAACTCAGCGCGATGGAGTTTGGTGGCATCACGGCTTTCGGCTTGCCGGAAGCCTGGCCGGTGCTGGTCGACGAGGCGGTGATGACGCGTGAGCAGGTGGTGATGGGGGCGGGCATCCGGCAGGCGAAGTTGCTGCTGGCACCGGACCTGTTGCGTGGCTTGGCGACCGTGCAGGTGGCGGCGCTGACGCTGGCGGAAAGCGAGTAAGAGAAAGCGAATAGGAAAAACGCGGCAGCAACCCTGCCGCGTTTTCTTTTACCCCTCCACTTCACACGCCAACAGCCGGTACCCCGCTCAACCACAACACACTGCGCAGCATGGCGTAGATCAGCAGCGCCCCCAGCCCGATCAGCATCGCCAATCGCAGTGCAGCCCAGCCTGTCTTGGGTCGCCACCGTCCTGCCGACACCCGCCAGCCAATGGCGGCGGCCGACACGCTGTACAGCACACACGCCACATTCAGAATGCTGCCGCGCATCAGCGCAAAGCCCAGCATGAACGTCGCCGTGCCCAGAATGAAGGAAGGAAGCCCGACGACATAGCCCAGGGCACGTGAAATCGTCAGCGCATCCACATCCCAGCCCGCCGCATTGGGCGGGCGCAGGGGCGATGATGAAAGGTCTTCGGGCGCGGGCGGCGGTGTGGGCATTGGGGCAAGGTACGTCTTTTGATGCGCAGACGAAACCCGGATTAACTCGGCTTCATCTGGCGGATCGCAGACCGTCAAAGAAGGCTGTCTTGGTAATTCAACGCCTCAAGCGGCCGACAAACTACCACCGAATGGTCAGCACATTTTCCCGGTTTGCGTTATCCACAAGCAGCCCTGTCGAACTTGTCCCCGCCACGCACCGATTCCCGTCTTATCCCCGCCGAATTCGCGGTATCAACGCCCCGGTTTGCGACGTGATGTCTGTGTAGGCGGTCTGGCTGCGCGTGGCTCGGCCGACAATGCTCTTCCCGCTGTGCCAGATGTGGCGTTGTCCACAGATGCCGGTGTTTTGCGGCGAGCAATCTTGTCTGACTGCGCCATGCTGCTTGCCGTATCGGCTTCATGTGTCGCAGCCGCAGACCTTGTTGCCACCTTCGCCGCCTCTTTCGCCAGCTTTTCCACCTTCTTTGCCGCCACGCCAATACCCGCAGCCTTGCGCACCGGGACTGTCTTGCGTGCTCGGCGTGGCGCGGGATCAACTGTCAGCTGCGACGTCGCACTTGGTGCCGTCACAGGTTTTTCCCGCTCCGCCCGTTGCAGAATCGCGCCTGCTGTCCAGCGCACCACATCAAGAATCTCGTCCAGCTCCAGCCGCCAGATATCCTTCAGCACCAGGAAAACCTCGGTGCCGTACAACAGCGACAAGGCCTGCACCACGCGGTCGAACTGCGCCTCGTCCAGCTGATCGCGCAGCGGTTGCGCAGCACTACGCAGTCGCTGCACCCGATAACCCCGCACAAACGGGCGTTCGGTTGCCGGCACGCCGGCCCGTTGATGCGCGATCTGCTGCAGGGATACCTGTATAGCCGCGCGCAGCGGGACCTCGTACGCTTCAAGTCGTGGGTAGGTGGCGCAGAAAAGCGCATCGACGCGCTCAGCGGCGGTCGATGCGTCTGACTGCCACTCCAGCATCGGCCCCAGGCTTTCACCCACAATGGCCGAAATCAGCTCGCCTTGCGTAGCAAAATATCGGTAAGCCGTTGCACGCGATACGCCAGCAGCCTCGGCAAGTTCGGCAATCGACGGAGTGATGCCGCGTGCCATCATTTCCATGGCGGTTGTCAGCAGTGCCTTGCGCATGCGCGCACGGGGGCCGCGTGCAGGTGCAGCGGTGGTGTCCGGGCTGGATGCCGGGGGTGCGTCAGGCGGTAGGTGTTTCATGTAGGTCCCGTCGCATGGACGAGAGAGGCGTATGCGGTGAGGTGTAACTAGATATCGCATAACGATACATCGTGTAACGACAATCAGGAAATTCCGTTGAGCAATCCCGGTCGCCGCCCACCTGCCCATATCTATCTTGTGGGCACGTTTGATACCAAAGCCGCCGAGCTGCTGCACCTGGCGGCGCTCATCCGTGGCCTGGGCGCACCGGTGACTACGGTCGACGTATCCACGCTGCACAGTGATCCGCGCGCAGACATTCCCGCCGATCAGGTTGCCGCCGTGCATCCGGGTGGGGCCGCGGCGGTCTTCACGGGTGACCGTGGCTCGGCGATCAGTGCAATGAGCCAAGCCTTGCCGCGTTGGCTGAGCCAGCGCAACGACATCGGCGCGCTCATCGGCATTGGTGGATCCGGTGGCGTTGCGTTGATCATTCCCGCCATGCGCGCCTTGCCGGTCGGTTTGCCCAAGCTGATGGTGTCGAGCATGCTGCGGCAAGACCTTGGCCCGGCTGGCGATCGGACCGACATTGCGACCATGTATTCGGTCACCGACGTGGCCGGCATCAACCGGATCTCGCGCCGCATATTCGCCAATGCCGCGGGCATGATCGTGGGCGCTTTTCATCAGGCCCAGCGCCAGGCCGACGCAGAGGACAGCCGGCCAGCCATTGGCCTGTCGATGTTCGGGGTCACCACGTCTTGTGTCCGGGCGGTCTCCAGCCAGTTGGAAGCCGACTACGACTGCGTGGTGTTCCATGCCACCGGCAGCGGTGGCATGGCAATGGAAAAGCTGGTGGACAGTGGCTTGTTGAGCGGCTTGATCGACCTGACCACGACCGAAGTCTGCGACTACCTGTTCGGTGGCGTACTGGCCTGCACGGCAGACCGTTTCGGCGCGGTCGAACGTACCCGCATTCCATACGTGGGGTCGTGCGGTGCGTTGGACATGATCAACTTCGGCCGCCCCGAGACCGTACCGGCGCAGCATCTGGGTCGCCGCTTCTACCCACACAACACGAACGTGACGCTGATGCGCACAACGCCTGTTGAAAACGCCGCGATCGGTCGCTGGATCGGTGAACGTCTGAACCGTTGCGACGGGCATGTGCGTTTCCTGCTGCCGCAGGGCGGCGTGTCGGCGCTGGATGCCCCTGGCCGTGAATTCCATGACCCGGAAGCCGACCAGGCGTTGTTCGACGCATTGACCGCCACCGTCAAGCAGACCGACCGCCGTCGCCTGGTGAGGGTGCCGCATCACATCAACGACCCGGAATTCGCTGCCGTTGCCGTGGCGCATTTCAGGTCGATCATCCAGGCGGACGGCACCCCAGTGCCATTCGCGACAAACGTGTAGCCCATCACAAACCTCGTTGCAGACCCGATGTCGTTGCCCACAAAGCATCATCTATCATCGGGACATTGCCTTTTCCCAACACCCACATGCTCGACGAGTTCTTCCAGGGTTTTTCAATGCGCGCGCTGCTGCTCAGCCTGCGCGCCGGTTTCACCCAGCTCAGCTTCCTGGGCCACCTTGCGCTGACCGTGTTCGTGCTGATCACGGCCATGATCGTGTCGCGCCTGATCTCACGCTACTACCGCAAGCCAGGTACGGGCACGACCGAGGCCAAACGCATGGCCTACCTGGTCGCCCGCAACACGCTGGGCGGGGTCACGGCCGTGTTGCTGCTGTTCATCTGGGCGGGCGAGCTGCGTACCTTCGCCTTGTCGATCGCGGCCCTGGCTGCGGCAGTGGCCATCGTCTGCAAGGAATTCTTCATGAACGGCCTGGGCTCGCTGATGCGCGCGGTGGCCCGGCCGTACTCGATCGGTGACGTGATCGAACTGGGCGCAATGAAGGGTGAGGTGCTGGAAATCGATTTCCTGTCGACCCGCCTGCTGGAACAAGGCCCGTCCGGCTATGTCACCGGCCGCACCTACGAATTCCCGAACATGATGGTGTTGCTCAATCCCATCCGCAAGCTGTCTCACACCGGTCGTTTTGTGCATGAACTGGTGCGGGTACCGATGGACCCGGCAGGCAATGTCGCGCGTGCCGAACGTCTGTTGCGGGAAGCCGGCGAGACGGTCTGTGCCGACTGGATCGAAGCTGCCGACGCCCACTTCCGCCGCCTGGAATCGTCGCACCTGATTGCTTTGCCCGAATCCCGTCCGTTGGCCATGATCGAACCGGTGGACCCCAAGCGGGTAGACATCCTGCTGCGCTTCCCATGCCAGTCGAACCGTCGCCTGGCCACGTCGCAAGCAATTCTTCACGCCTACTACGTGCTGGCCAAAGAGCCGGACCCTGACGAGTTGCCAGACGAGCAGGACACGCCTTCCGCTGAGGTGCCTGCGCCGGCTGCGGCCCCCGAGTCCATGGCTGCGCCCATCGGTAAAATCATATGAGCCTGCCCGGTCGCTGTCGTGCGGCCGGACGCATGGCATCAAGGATCTCTCCATGAACGCAATTCCCTCTTCCAGCGGTGCGCTGGTGGTCGGCACCGGCACTGCCGGGCTGGCAACCGCGCTGGCGCTGGCCCGCCAGGGCATCCCGGTGTCCCTGCTCGGCCCGCGTGCGCCGATCCCGGCGGCTGCCGGCGACACCTACGACCCGCGCGTCTACGCCGTCTCGCCAGCCAGCCAGGCATTCCTGGCCAAGCTGGGCGTCTGGGACCTGTTGCCGCCCGAGCGCATTGCGCGCATCGAATCCATGGATGTCATGGGCGCAGCACCGTCGACCGCGCCCGTGCTGACCGACGATGCGCCGTCCAGTTCCGCCGCCAGCACCTCGTCGACGCCGGGCCGCATTCAACTCAGCGCCTGGCAGGGCAATCTGCCCGCCTTGGCCTGGGTAGTCGAAGGCCGCGAGCTGGAGCGCGTGCTGCGCCAGGCGGTTGGCGTGCTGGGGGTGGCCTGGACGCAGGAGCGTTTTGTCGCGCTCGGCATGGGTGATCCCAGCGCGCCGCTGGAGGTCACCACCGACGCGGGGCGCATTCTGCGCACCGAACTGGCGATTGGTGCCGACGGGGCCGAATCGCCGCTGCGCAAGGCCGCAGGCTTGAGCAGCCACGGATCGGACTACGAAGCCACCGGGCTGGTCGTTCACCTGGACGTTGAACAGCCACATCAAGGTGTCGCCTTGCAGTGGTTCACGCCAGACGGCGTGCTGGCCTTGCTGCCCATGCCGGACACCGCCGACGGCGCGCAGGTGTCGATGGTGTGGTCGATGGAAACCACGCAAGCCAACGCCTTGCTGGCCTTGCCCGCCGCCGAGCAGGCAAGTGCCCTGGCCGCACGTCTTCAGACTGTGGCGGGTGACCGGGTCGGACGCATCCGGGTACGCGGCACATTGCACGGTTTCCCCCTGCGAGTGCGCAGCGCCAACCCGATGGTGATGGCACGCGTGGCCCTGGTGGGCGACGCCGCCCACCTGATACATCCGCTGGCCGGGCAGGGCTTGAACCTTGGTCTGGGCGATGCGGCCGGGCTGGCGGCAGCCATCACCGAGCGGGAACATTTCCGCCGTATCGGTGATCTCAGGGTACTGCGCCGCTATGCGCGTGCACGCGCACCGGCCCTGCTGGCCATGCGCGCCGCCACCGATGGCCTGTATCGTCTGTTCACGCCGCAAGACCCGCTGCTGGGCTGGGTGCGCAACACCGGCATGGCGCTGGTGGACCGCTTGCCGCCGATCAAGCGTGCGCTGATCGCCGGGGCGTCGAAATTCTGATGCATTGAAACTCGGGTGCGTTGAGGGTCAACTGCATCGAAGTTTCAAAAACATCGAAGTTTCAAAAACATCGACATTCCAACGCGCTGAAATTCCACCCCCGGATTTTTTTGTCTGATTTCCAGATCCGGCTTCGACTAAGGTTCAAGTTCAGACGCAAGCCCGGATTTCAGCAAACTCCATATCAAGCCATGACCTACCCCGTCATGGATCAAGAACACAGGACAGTCGTGCAACACACCAAGGCAAGCATGGAAACGCAGACGGCGGCCCAGCAGATCGGCAAGCGTCTGGGACTGGCACTCGCCAGCATCGCGATGGTCGCAGCCAGCATGATGGGGGCGGTTTCACCCGCGTCAGCGCAGACGCCTGCCGCAGCAAAAGCACCAACGACTGCTGCGGCACCCGCCACCCCGACCGCTGCCGAAGAATCCGTGCGCAAACGCTTCATCGAACGCTTCGACGGTGCCGAGATCGACAGCGTCACGCACACGCCTTACGGCCTGTACGAACTGCGCCTGGGTTCCCAGCTGATCTACACCGACGAAGCTGTCAGCTACGTGTTGCAAGGCAACCTGATCGACGTCGCTACCCGCCGCAACGTCACCAAGGAACGCATCGACGCGCTGATGGCGGTGCGCTTCAAGGACCTGCCGCTGGACTTGGCGATCAAGCAGGTACGCGGCAACGGCGCACGCAAGGTGGCACTGTTCGAAGACCCCAACTGCGGCTACTGCAAGCAGTTGCGCCAGTCGATGGAAGGCGTGGACAACGTCACCATCTACACCTTCCTGTACCCCATCCTGTCGGAAGACTCGATGACCAAGGCGAAGAACATCCTGTGCTCGGCCACGCCGGGCAAGGTGTGGGACGACTGGATGCTCAAGGGCCGTACGCCCGCGCGTACGGCAGGTTGCGACACCAGCCCCATCGATCGCACGCTGACCTTCGGCCAAAGCATCCAGGTGCGCGGCACGCCCACCATCATCTTCTCGGACGACACCCGCGTAGGCGGTGCCATCCCGGCAGACCAGTTCAAGGCCAAGCTGGATTCCTTGCCCAAGAGCTGATCTCGTCGCCGCTGCAAACGTCGACACCAAACGTCAAAAAGCCCCGAATCTCACGATCCGGGGCTTTTTGACGTGGGCTGCCTGTTTGGCGGCCGGGTCAGCGCATCAAGCTCAACGCGCCGACTGCGGCGCACTGCCGCGTGGCCACAGCACCCACATCTTGCCGGGCTGCTTCATGCGGCCAGCCTGTTCACCCGCTTGGGCACCGAAGCCCCAGAACATGTCGGCCCGCGCTGCGCCCTTGATGGCCGCACCCGTGTCCTGCGCAAACGCCATGTGGGTCAGCGGCTGATTGGTGTTCGGATAAGTCGTCGCCAGGAACACCGGGCTGCCCAGCGGCACGATGCTTGGGTCGACCGCAATCGAACGTCCGGGCGTCAGCGGCACACCGAACGCACCGCGTGGGCCATCGCCCACATCGTTGACCGCTTCTTCACGGAAGAACACCATCGCCGGATTGGCGTTCAACATCTCGCGCACGCGACCCGGATTGGCGCGTGCCCAGGCCTTGATGTTCTGCATCGAGGCCTGCGCCAGCGTCAACTGGCCCTGGTCAACCAGCCACTTGCCGATCGACACATACGGATGACCGTTGTGATCGGCATACGCCACGCGAATGACACCGCCCCGGTTCGGGCCATCGACCAGCTCGGCACGGCCCGAGCCCTGCACCTGCAGGAAGAACGCATCAACCGGGTCATTGACCCACACAATGGCAGGCGGACGCTGCGGGCTGTTCTCGATCTCGGCGCGCGAGTCGTAAGGCACCACCCGGTTGCCCACCAACTTGCCGCGCACCCGCTTGCCCGTCAGTTCCGGGTACATGCTACCCAAGTCGATGGTCAACAAGTCGGCCGGCGCGGTATACAGCGGCCACTGATAGACGCCGCCTTGCACACGCGACGCCTGCACCAAAGGTTCGTAATAGCCCGTTACCAGCCCAGTGACCGCATCGCCACGCGCCGTGCCAACCACCCAGGGTTCCAGCCGTTCTTCCAGGAAGCGTCGCACCTGTCCCGCCTGGGGACCACGACGCGCCAAGTCTTTGGCGGCGGCGCAAACCGGCATCCACGGGCCGGTGGCCACCCAGGCCGATGCATTGGTCGCCACCGTCTTGCCCGCGCGCGCCACGATCGCATCGCAATTGCGCTGGAACGCCACCCAGGTGTCCTCGACCGTATCGGTATGCCAGCCGGGCAGGGAATTCCAGGGACTGCGCACGAAGCGTGCAGTGGTCGGCAGGGGCAGGGTGGGGGGCGGGGGGCTTACGCCACCGGTGCTCGGCCCGGGGGGCGTCAGCACGAAGGGCGGGGGGCTGGACGTGCCAGGTGTGCTCGGGGTGGCCGGAACGGGTGTAGACGGGGCCACTTCCACCTCTTCGTCACCATCGGCGGCGGGCGGGGTAGAGCAAGCTGCCAGCCACAGCGCGCCAGTCATCGCGACGGCCAATACTTTAAGACGGGGAATCAGGATGCCGGGCAGGCGTGCGGCCAGCGTGCGATCGGACATTGGGGATGAACTCCAGGGTACGGCAAAGCCCGGTTCGGTCGCCTGCACGTCTGGGACGCGCGGCGGTGCCGAGTGGTCGGGCGGATAAGCGTGAATCGGGACAGGTGCCCAGGGCAAAAAACGCCCAAGGCAAAAAGGCGCGCGCGGGCTGCTCAGTGCAGCGTACGTGGCATGGCCAGCACAAATTCGGGGATCAAGGCCTCGAAGGGAGTGCCGTCCTCGCCGACGCAATGATACGTGCCTCGCATGGAACCGACCGGCGTCTTCAGGGGACAGCCGCTGGTGTACTCGAAACTCTCGCCGGGTTTCAGCAGGGGCTGCTGCCCGACCACGCCCAGGCCACGGACCTCTTGGACGGCTTGTTCGCCGTCGACGATGGTCCAGTGGCGGCTGATCAGTTGCGCAGGCTGCGAGCCGGTATTGGTGATGCGGATGGTGTAGGCAAAGACGTACTGCTGCCGGGCCGGATCGGAGTGTTCCGCCAGATAACGCGGCGAAACGGTGACGGACAATTCAAGAGTTTTCATGCTGTGCTCATACCCGGTGTGCGGTGCTACTACAATTCGAGCCGGCGTCGCCCGAAACGTTCGCAGGATCTTCCGACGAGGCGTGTGACGATCCCGTTATTCATCAAGCCACGGAAACCGCTCATGTCCGCGTCCAGCCAAACCACGACTCGCATCGCCCCCAGCATTCTATCCGCCGACTTCGCCCGCCTGGGCGAAGAGGTCCGCAATGTCGTTGCTGCCGGTGCCGACTGGATCCACTTTGACGTGATGGACAACCATTACGTACCAAACCTGACGATCGGTCCGATGGTATGCCAGGCCATCCGTCCCCACGTGGACGTCACCATCGATGTGCACCTGATGGTCGAACCCGTTGATGCGATCATCCCCATGTTCGCCAAGGCGGGGGCCAATGTCATTACCTTCCATCCGGAAGCCTCGCGCCACGTCGATCGCAGCCTGTCGCTGATCCGTGAAAACGGCTGTCAGGCCGGGCTGGTGTTCAACCCGGCCACGCCGCTGTCCTTCATGGACCACGTGATGGACAAGCTCGACATCGTGCTGCTGATGTCGGTCAACCCGGGCTTCGGCGGGCAGAGCTTCCTGCCGGGCACACTCGACAAGCTGCGCGAAGCGCGTCAGCGCATTGATCGCTGGCAGGAAAAGACCGGCAAGACCATCCTGCTGGAAGTCGATGGCGGCGTGAAGATCGACAACATCGCGGAAATCCGCGCAGCCGGTGCAGACACCTTCGTGGCCGGCTCGGCCATCTTCGGCAAGCCCGACTACGCCGAGGTCATTCGCCAGCTGCGTGCGGAAATCGTGCGCGGCGAGACCAGCTCGGCGTAAGCCTGGCGCGATTATTCTGCGAGGCTGGCCGGTTTCCATCGGCCAGCCGCTTTTTCCTCTTGAAAGGTTTTCCCATGGCCCTGCGCGCTGCATTGCTCGATCTCGATGGCACCCTGATGGACACCATTCCCGATTTGGCGAGCGCCGCCAACGCGATGCGTGTCGAGCTGGGCATGTCTCCGCTGCGCGAAGACGTGATCGCCACCTTTGTCGGCAAAGGCATCGAAAACCTGGTGCGTCGCACCTTGGCCGGTGCACAGGACGCAGAAGAACACCCGGTTGGTTTCGACGACGCGCTGGCTTCCTTCAAGCGCAACTATCACGTCATCAACGGTGAAAAGAGCGTGGTCTTCGATGGCGTGCTCGACGGCCTGATGGCCATGCGCGCCATGGGATTGAAGCTGGCGGTGGTCACCAACAAACCCGAAGAATTCACCTTGCCCTTGTTGCGCAACACCGGCATTGCGGGTCTGTTCGATGCCGTGGTGTCAGGTGACACCTGCGCCCGCAAGAAGCCCGATCCGCTTCCCATGTTGCACGCATGCGAACAGCTTGGCGTGGATGCGTCTGATGCCGTGGCCATCGGCGACTCGATCAACGACGCCTTGGCTGCACGGGCTGCCGGGTGTGCGGTGTTGGCCGTTCCCTACGGATACAACGAAGGCCGGGACGTGCGCACGCTCGATGTCGATGCTATAGTTCCCACGCTTGTTGATGCTGCCGACTGGGTACGTCGTCGGCAAGAAAGTCCGAAGTAAAAAATCTGGTTAGGTGCAATCGACGTCAGGTACAGTCGTTTGCAATCTTCTTGACCAGATTTTCGTAAGATCCTGCTTACCCAAGCATTAATACCCAAGCACTACCCAATTCGAGACGACCGCCTTTCCATGACCGCCCTGGTTCAAACGCTCGCACTATCCAGCCCCTCGTGGCGCTGGTGGCGTTCGTCTGCCGGGTGGTGGTGATTCCCCGGCTGGTCGCTCGATGCGCATGACACACACGCGTCGCCCGGCCAGCCAAGCAAGATTTCCCAAATTCAAGAATCCCCCCACCTGTGCCTGATGCGGCGCGGGGATCAGCATGCCCGGGTTGCTCAGACACAGGTCCAGAGATCACGAGGAATGCATGACCGAAATCGAATTCAACGCGCTGGCCGCTCAAGGCTATAACCGCATCCCGCTGGTCATCGAGACCTATGCCGATCTCGATACCCCGTTGTCGCTGTACCTGAAGCTTGCCCATGCCGGCCCCGCCGGCGGTGCCATGAGCTGCCTGATGGAATCCGTGGTGGGCGGTGAACGCTTCGGCCGCTACTCCTTCATCGGTCTGCCGGCCAAGCGCTGGATTCGTTCACACGGCAAAAAGACCGAGGTCTTCGAGAAAGGCCAGGTCGTTGAAAGTCACGAAGGTGACCCGCTCGCCTTCATCGCCAGCTACCAGCAACGTTTCAAAGTGGCCCTGCGCCCCGGCATGCCGCGCTTCGTCGGCGGCCTGGCAGGCTACTTCGGCTACGACATGGTGCGTCACATCGAGCCGCGCCTTGGGCCGAACACCAAGCCCGATCCTGCCGGCATGGAAGGCGGCACGCCCGACATGCTGCTGCTGCAGATCGACGAACTGGCGATTGTCGATAACCTGGCCGGTCGCCTGTATATCGTCGTGTACGCCGACCCGGCCCTGCCGGAAAGCTACGCCCGCACCCGCAACCGCCTGCGCGAACTGCGCGCGCAACTGCGCAAGCCGGTGGAAATGCCCTACGGCCAGTCCAGCCTGCCGACCGAGGCACGCCGCGACTTCGCCAAGGAAGACTATCTGGCCGCCGTGCGCCGGGCCAAGGAATACATCGCTGCCGGTGACCTGATGCAAGTGCAGATCGGCCAGGTCATCGCCAAGCCCTTCCGCGATTCGCCGCTGTCGCTGTATCGCGCACTGCGCTCGCTGAACCCGTCGCCCTATATGTACTTCTGGAACTTCGGCGACTTCCATGTCGTCGGTGCCTCGCCAGAAATCCTGGTGCGCCAGGAAATCATCGCAGCCGACGGCGACGCCGCTACCCGCGTCACCATCCGCCCCTTGGCCGGCACCCGTCGCCGTGGTGCCACGCCGGAAGAAGACGCGGCACTGGCCGACGAACTGCGTGCCGACCCGAAGGAAGTGGCCGAACACGTGATGCTGATCGACCTGGCCCGCAACGACGTGGGCCGCATCGCTCGCACCGGCACGGTTGAAGTGTCCGACAAGATGGTGATCGAACGTTATTCCCACGTCATGCACCTGGTGTCGAACGTGGCCGGTACCGTCAATGCCGACATGACCGCCATGGACGTGCTGCGCGCCACCTTCCCGGCTGGCACGCTGACCGGCGCGCCGAAAGTCCGCGCCATGGAAATCATCGACGAGCTCGAACCGGTTCGCCGTGGCATCTACGGCGGCGCAGCCGGTTACCTCAGCTACGGTGGCGAGATGGACGTGGCCATTGCCATCCGCACTGGCGTGATCAAGGACGGCACCTTGTACGTGCAGGCCGCTGCCGGCATCGTTGCCGACTCGGACCCCGAAAAGGAATGGCAAGAAACCGAAGCCAAGGCCCGCGCCGTGTTGCGTGCGGCCGAGCAAGTCCAGGTTGGTCTGGACGAAGGTTTCTGATATTTCCGTGCGGCCACCCGCCGCACCATTTCCTGATTTAGGTCCGTGGCGCGCAAGCGCGCCCATCCTGCCCGGAGCATCCCATGCTGCTGATGATCGACAACTACGACTCCTTTACCTATAACCTGGTCCAGTACTTCGGCGAGCTTGGCGAAGACGTGCGCGTGGTGCGCAACGACCAGATCACAATCGAAGAAATCGAGGCGCTGGCCCCCGAGCGCATCTGCATCTCGCCCGGCCCCTGCTCGCCGAACGAAGCCGGCATCTCGGTCGCGGCCATCAAACATTTCGCCGGCAAGGTGCCGATCCTGGGCGTGTGCCTGGGTCACCAAGCCATTGGCGCAGCCTTCGGTGGCAAGGTCATCCGCGCCAAGCAGGTCATGCATGGCAAGACCTCGCCGATCACCCACACCGGCACCGATCTGTTCACCGATCTGCCTTCGCCCTATACGATCACGCGCTATCACTCACTGGCCATCGAGCGCGAAACGCTGCCCGACTGCCTGGAAGTGACGGCTGAGACGGCCGATGGCGAAATCATGGGCGTGCGTCACCGCAGCCTGCAGGTGCTGGGTGTGCAGTTCCACCCGGAATCGATCCTGAGCGAACACGGCCACGCCTTGTTGCGCAACTTCATCACGCACACCGCCTGAGCGACGCGTAGACCTGACAATATTAAGGAAGTCCGACTCCATGATTACCCCGTCCGAAGCGCTGGTTCGCTGCATCGAGCACCGCGAAATTTTCCACGACGAAATGCTGCACCTGATGCGCATGCTGATGCGCGGCGAAGTCTCGCCGCCAGTTGCCGCCGCACTGATTCTCGGCCTGCGCGTGAAAAAGGAAACCATCGGCGAAATCGCCGCTGCCGCATCCGTCATGCGTGAATTCGCCGACAAGGTGGAAGTCGCCAACCCCGACGATCTGCTGGACTTGTGCGGTACGGGCGGCGACGGCAGCCACACCTTCAACATCTCGACCACCGCCATGTTCGTGGCGGCCGCCGCCGGTGCGCGCGTTGCCAAACACGGCAACCGGGGCGTGTCGTCCTCGTCGGGCAGCGCCGATGTGCTGGAAGCACTGGGTGTGAACCTGGCGCTGAATTCCGCCCAAGTGGCGGAAAGCATTGAAGCCACCAACATCGGCTTCATGTTCGCGCCCGCCCATCACAGTGCCATGAAGAACATCGCCGTGATCCGCAAGGAATTGGGCGTGCGCACCATCTTCAACCTGCTGGGCCCGCTGACCAATCCGGCCGGTGCCGCCAACCAGTTGATGGGTGTGTTCCACGCCGATCTGGTCGGCATTCAGCTGCGCGTGCTGCAACGTCTGGGTTCGCGCAACGTGCTGGTGGTCTACGGCAAGGACGGCATGGATGAAGCCTCGCTCGGGGCTGGCACCCTGGTGGGCGAACTGCGCAACGGCGAGATCAGCGAATACGAAATTCACCCGGAAGATTTCGGCCTGTCGATGGTGTCCAACCGCGGCCTGCGTGTGGCAAACCGTGACGAGTCTTGCACCATGGTGCTGGAAGCCTTGTCGGGCACACCCGGCCCAGCCCGCGACATCGTGGCATTCAATGCTGGCCTGGCGCTGTACACCAGCAACCGTGCCGATTCGCTAGATGCCGGCATTCGCCTGGCATTCGAGACCATCGCCAGCGGTGCCGCACGCGCCAAGGTGGATGAGTTCGCCCGCTTCACGCAGAAGTTCGCGAAGTGAGATGTCACGGTCGACAGGCTTCACGGCCTGACGACCGCATGACAATGAATACGTCATGACATGAATACGTCATGACATGAAGAAGTCACAACCGACATCGACCTGATCACGCCAACACCACGACGCCGTTTTACGCAGATCGGACCTGCGGGTTAATCGCAAGGCGGCATCGGGCAATCGGTGTTCCAATGCCGACATCCTGACCGGATCGCATCCGGTTCTGTTCAAGCTGGCCTTGGCCGGCATCTGTATCGAGTTTTGCCCCATGAGCGATATCCTGCAGCGCATCCTGGCCGTGAAGGCTGAAGAAGTTTCCCGTGCACGCCAACTTCGCAGCGAATCCGACCTGCGTCGCGAAGCCGAAGCCCGGCGCGACGTGCGCGGATTTGCCCAGGCCATCGAAAACAAGATCGCCGGCGGATCGGCCGCCGTCATCGCCGAAATCAAGCGTGCCTCGCCGTCGAAAGGCCTGCTGCGCGAACGCTTCGTGCCCGCCGAGATCGCCGCGTCCTACGCCAAAGGCGGCGCAGCCTGCCTGTCGGTGCTGACCGACGTGCAATTCTTCCAAGGCGCAGCCGACTTCCTGCGTCAGGCGCGCGCGGCCTGCACGCTGCCGGTCCTGCGCAAAGACTTCATCATCGACAGCTACCAGGTGGTCGAAGCCCGTGCGATGGGTGCCGATTGCATCTTGCTGATCGCCGCCGCGCTCCCGCCCAGCGCACTGCACGACCTGGAAGCCTTGGCCATGGCGCTGGGCATGGACGTGCTGATCGAAGTCCACGACGCTGCCGAGCTGGAAGTGGCGCTCACCATGAAGACGCCTTTGCTCGGCATCAACAACCGCAACCTGCGCAGCTTCGAAGTGTCCTTGCAGGCCACGGTCGATCTGCTAGGCAGCATTCCCGCAGGCAAGCGCGTGGTTACGGAAAGCGGCATTTTGAACCGAGACGACGTGCAATTCATGCGCAACCACGGCGTCGAAGCCTTCCTGGTTGGCGAAGCCTTCATGCGCGCCGAAGAGCCGGGCACGGCCCTGTCGGAACTGTTTGCGTGAACGCGTTGGTAAGCAGGGTTGCAGGCAGGGTTGAAAGCAGGCTGGGCTGCGACGTGCGTCGCAGCCGTCATCCGGCATGTTGCTTGCGCGTCGCCTGCCCTGAACAGGGGAGCGCGCAATGAGCAAACAGAACGAATTGTTCGGCGACATGCCGGCAGAAAGTGCCGGCGTGGGCAAGGCAAAATCCAGTGAAGCACCAGCCAGTGGTGCGCAAACCATCGTGCAAACTGTCAAGCACACACAGCCCAACACAAGCAGCAATCGTCTGGTGCAACCGCTTGCCAGCTTCATTCCCAAGCTGCCCGCCGACTGGGCCGACGCGCTTGCCCCGGTCTTGCAAGGCGATGCGTTCGACAAGCTTGCCGCCCACGTCGATGCCTGCGTGGCGCGCGGCACAAGCGTCTACCCGGCCGACCCCTTTCACGCTCTGCGACTGACTCCGCTGTCCTCGGTCCGTGTGTTGATCCTCGGCCAAGATCCGTATCACGGCCCCGATCAGGCCCAAGGCCTGGCGTTTTCAGTCCCGACTGCCGCCAAGCGCCCACCCAGTCTGCGCAACATCTTCAACGAAATCGCTGCCGAATTCGGCGGGGTGCCAGGGTCCTTCGACAACGACCTGACCCGCTGGGCCAAGCAGGGAGTGCTGTTGCTGAACACCGTACTGACAGTTGAAGACGGTGCCCCCGCATCCCACGCCAAACGCGGTTGGGAACGCATCACCGACGCCGTCATCGAGCAGGTGGCGCAACACGCACCCACCGCTTTCCTGTTGTGGGGCGCACATGCGCAATCCAAACGCGCATTGATTCCCGCCGATCACGGACATCTTGTCCTGACTTCGAACCACCCGTCACCCCTGTCGGCACGCCGTCCGCCCGAACCCTTCCTGGGTTGCGGGCACTTTGCCAAGGTTGACGACTGGCTGCAAAGCCGGAACGAGTCGCCGATCGCCTGGCGATAGACAGGAAAGTCCACGCGCCCGGCTTTCAATCGGGGCGTGGGCAGCTTCGACGCTGCCGGTTTTCGCGTGAACGCTGCTTGCATCGCAATGCATGCCTTCGTATCCCCCATAGATTTGCATGCATGAATCGATATGCATAAGGCCATGCGTCAAGCGGCATGGACCGTCACGTCCCATGCCGTTTTCTTACATGCAAACCTTTCGCGTTCAGCTCGTTTTGGGCTAGCCTGCGCGTGGCTGCCATGCGGCCCAGGCATCGCCCACGATGCCACTTTCTTCAAAGGAAAGCTGAATGCAAGAAAACCAGGCGCTCGCACCGCGCCCGGCGGCCGACGCGCTGCCTCGTGATGTTTCCACTGACTTATCCGCCGAGTTGCCCATTCGGTTCACCGGCAGCGGATCGGAATACTTCCGAATCTGGATCGTCAACCTGCTGCTGTCGATCCTCACGCTCGGTATCTACTCGGCCTGGGCCAAGGTCCGGCGACTCAAATACTTCTACGGCAACACCTTGATCGACGGTGCGCCGCTGGATTATCACGGCACCCCCATCGCCATCCTGAAAGGGCGCATCGTCGCCGCCGTGTTGCTGGCAATCTGGATGGGCGTGCAGCAGTTCGGCAGCCTGGAACTGATCGGTGGCGTATTCCTCGTCGGCCTGGCGATCTTGCCGCTGCTGCTGGTGCGCTCGCTGCGCTTCCAGTACTTCAACACCAGCTATCGGGGTGTCCGCTTCGGGTTTGGCGGCACCACCTTGCGCGCCTACATGGTGTTCCTGTTGTGGCCGCTGCTGCTGTTCCCCGGGGTGGCGCTGTCCTTCGTCTCTATCTACCTGATCCCGGTGGTGATCTTGGTCGTGCCGTTTGCGCACCAGCAGCTGCGCAAATATCTACATGACGGCGTGCGTTACGGCAACCTGCCCGGCAGCATGCACGCCGGTGTCGGCGCGTTCTACCTTATCTACCTGTTCACGGTGCTTATCGTGATCGGTGCCTTGGTCGGTGCAGGCTTGGTGGTTGCCGCCATCCCCGGCTTGGTCCGATCGGTCAATGCAACCGTCGCATCGCTGGGTGGCGATATTGGCCTGGGAGCAGGTGTGCTGGCACTGATGGTGGCGATTGCGCTGGGGGCGATGCTGATCTTCGTGCTGATTGCCGGTCCGTTCTTTGTTGTGCGCATCCGCAATCTGGTGTGGAATCGCAGCCGCCTTGGCGAGCACCAGTTCCGCTCGCGCGCCAAGGTCTTGCCCTTCATCTGGATTGCCGTTTCCAACTTCGTGCTGATCGTCTGCACGTTTGGTCTGTTCACCCCGGCTGCGCAAATCCGCAAGGCCCGCTACCTGATACAGACCATGGCGCTGGTGCCAAAGGGTTCGCTCGATGAAGTCGTTGCCGTACAGCAGGACCGTGTCAACGCGGTCGGCCAGGAAACCGCCGATCTCTTCGACATCGACGTCGCGTTGTGATCCCCGTGTCGTCAACACCAACGCCAGGCATGCTTGCCGCCGCCGACCACGAGCCAGGCGGCACGGGCTTGCCGCCGGGTGCCTCGGCGAATCTGCCTCCAAGCGGGCTTGGAAGCGCACCTTCGGGTGCACCGCCAAGCCCGCCCCATGATCTGCTCCCAAACCCCGGGGGCCAGATCGAAGGTTTTTATTTCGACGGCGTGCAGTCCCGGCGGCATGTGGTCATCATCACCGTCGGAGCAGACGCGATCTCGATTCGGGGGCAATCCGTCGACCGGACCGATGCCTGGTCCACCTGCCAGGTTTCCGAGCGCACTCGTCACGGCCCGCGACAGATCGAGTTCAGTGATGGCGCACGTGTCTCGATCCCCGAGCCTGCCGCGTTCAACGCGGCCCTGGGGGCCTTGGGCAAACGAGATTCCATCGCCGTGCGCATGCAGCAGTCTTGGCGTATTGCACTGATATCGCTGGCAGGCTGCGTGCTGGCTGTCGCCGCCGCGTATCAATGGCTGTTGCCCTGGGCAGCGGGCGTCGCCGCCGACCAGATTCCGCGCACGGTGCTGATTGCAGTCAGTGACCAGGTCATGGAAACGCTTGACAAATACGTCATGAAGCCAAGCGCTATGCCAGACGCCCGGCAGGCGCGCCTGCGTCAGCGGCTGGCGGATATTTCCCAGAAACTGGGTCCGGCTGAACTATTGTTCCGCGACGGGGGCAAATTCGGTGCGAATGCGTTTGCGTTGCCGTCCGGCAAGATCATCATCACCGACCAGCTTGCTGCCATGCTGGACGATGAACAGATCGTCGGCGTCCTGGCGCACGAACTTGGCCACGTCGTCTACCGCCACGGCATGCGCGCCGTGTTGCAGAACAGCGTGGTGGCCCTGGTGGCCGGTTGGTACATGGGCGACGTCAGCTCCTTGCTGGCCGGCTCTGCCGCCGCCTACGTCAACCTGCACTATTCACGCGACTTCGAGTTCGAAGCCGATGCCTACGGTGCCAGTCTGCTGCGCGCCAACGGCATGTCGCCCACCTTGCTGGCAGACGCCCTTGAAAAGCTCGAAGCCAGTCATACGATGCGCCGATCCAAGGCCGGCGCATCCAATGACGCGAAAAAGGGTGGCAAGCCAGACGCGGACGAGAAGGGCTCCAAGGAAGACACTGATTACTGGTCCACCCACCCCGGAACCTCGGATCGCATCAAGCGTCTGCTGACCCACGAGAACTGAAAAGGGCGGTCAGGCCTGCGATTGAATGCACAAATCCAGGCCCGCCGTACCCGCGCAGTCATTTGACTGTTCAGTCATTCGCCTGCGCAGGCGTGCACCCCTTCAGACGTAAGGTCCTCAGATCCGAGTCAGGCTGCAGCTGACCGGCTCATCCACCGCCAACCGAACACGGAAGTGACGCAGTTCATCACGGCGAAACGCGTAAACATCCACCTGGTCGCCCGCCTGGTGCCGGCTCAGATGCGCATCCAGACCGCCGCTGCCACTGACCCGCAAGCCATCGATCGCAACCAGTACGTCATGCGCCGACAAGCCTGCGCGATGCGCCGGGCCACCTTCGTACACCGTGGCAAGCCGCCAATCCTCACCCTGACGCGCCGCGCGAACGCCCAGCGAGGGCACTTCCGACGCTGCTTTCAGCGTCATCACAATGCCGTGCTGCGGCAGCATATCGGCCAGCGGTACATCTTCAGTGCCATCGACGTGGCGACGCACGAAGTCCGCCACGTCCACCCCGGTCGCCTCCAGGATCAAGGCCGGCATGCCTTCCTCGGGTATCCCATGCGGCTTGCCGGTATAGAACTCGCGGCCAAACCGCTGCCACAACAAACGCATCACATCGTCCAGCGACTTTGCACCCGAAGTCTTCTCGCGGATCAACAAGTCCAGGCCCAGCGCCACCAACGCACCCTTGGTGTAGTAGCTGACAATCGCGTTCGGTGAATTCTCGTCCTGCCGGTAATAGCGCGTCCATGCATCGAAAGAACTCTCCGCCACCGACTGCTTGTGACGCCCGCCCGCGCGCAACACACTGCCAATCGTGCGCGCCAGGCCTTTCAGATAGTCCGCATCTGTGATCACGCCCGCACGTAGCACCATCAGATCGTCGTAGTAAGACGTAAAGCCCTCGAACACCCACAGCAGACGACTCGTGTTTTCGCGGTTCAGGTCATAGGGGGCAAAAGCCGCCGGCTTGATGCGTTTGACGTGCCAGGTATGGAAATACTCGTGGCTCACCAGCCCCAGGAGATTCCGATACCCCTCGCTCTGCGCAGGCTGACCAATTACCGGCAGGTCAGCGCGTGAGGTCATCAAGGCGGTGGACGCCCGATGTTCCAGTCCGCCATAACCATCACCGGTCACCATGGTCATGAACACATAGCGGTCCGATGAATCCAGGAAAGGAGCCCGCAGCGTCTCCGGTTCGAAAAGCGCAATCTGTGCCTCGCAGATGCGTTTCGCATCCTCGGCAATCCGCGCCAGGTCCAACCCGGGTGCCACGCCGGTGAACACCAGCTCATGCAAGGTGCCGTGCGCATGGAAGCTGGCCACCTGGGGGGTGCCCATCTCGATGGGATGATCGATCAGCGCATCGTAGTCCGGTGCTTCATAGCGACCGAAACGATGCTCTTTCGCGCCGCCCACTTTTGCGCGCGGCAAGCTGGTGTAGACACGCCAGTCTTTCGACCCGGCATGTGTCGGCGCGATCAGTTCCAGCAGACATGGTGTTGCTTCATGCCCGTGCGCGCGCAGGAAAACACTGGTGCCATTGAAGAAGCCATGTGTCTGGTCCAGGTGCGCCGCCCGCACCGACAGATCCCAGGCATACACCACGTAGCGGATTTCAAGCGGACCGGCGCAGGGTGCTGCCTGCCAGGTGTCCTTGTCCAGCTTATGCAGGGCAACCGAGATGCCGCCCGCACTGGCTTCGATCGTCTCGATCTGACGGGCAAAATCGCGAATCATGTAGCTGCCCGGAATCCACGCGGGCAAGGACAGACGTTGTCCTTCAGCGGTCGGATTCGGGATCGTCAACGAGACGGTGCAGCGGTGGCCGGCCGGATCGGTCAGGGCCAGGCGATAGGAAATTGGTTTGATAGGCATAGGCACTATCGTAACCGTCGCGACTTTCACCACCGAGCGGGTGGGCAAGAGCAACATGAAAGCGAATGCACGCTGCCAGTGGCCGGGCAAGGAAGATACCGCCCCATCTTTCTGCTGCGCGGGTGCCAGTGCATGGACACCTCTGGTGACGCTGCGGGTCGCTACGAGTAGGCGAGAAGCAGAGGCCTGGTCTATCGTAGGGAGCTGTGCTTGCCGCCAAGGTGCGGCAGCCGGAATTGCCCCTCTATATATAGAGGGGTCATTCCCGCCTCTATATATAGAGGCAACTCGTATCGAACCACTCGACCGCCTGGCAACGCGCCACAAGCAGCGTCCGCCAGAACCAAGCCCCCAGATTCGGAGAATCCATGAGCGAAGCCCTCGTCCTGATTGAAACCCGCGGCCGTGTCGGCCTGCTGACCCTCAATCGCCCCAAGGCGCTCAACGCGCTGAACGACGCACTGATGGACGAACTCGGCGCAGCCTTGCTGGCCTTCGACGCCAATGCCGATATCGGCGCAATCGTTATCACCGGATCGGAAAAGGCCTTCGCAGCAGGTGCCGACATCTCGGCCATGAAGGACTGGTCCTACATGGAAGTCCACACCACCGACTTCATCAGCCGCAACTGGGAAACTCTGAAGCGCATCCGCAAACCGGTGATCGCCGCCGTATCGGGTTACGCACTGGGCGGCGGATGTGAACTGGCCATGATGTGCGACCTGGTCATCGCCGCCGACAATGCCAAGTTCGGTCAGCCTGAAATCAAGCTCGGTGTCATCCCCGGTGCTGGCGGTACACAGCGTCTGACCCGCGCAGTGGGCAAGGCCAAGTCCATGGACCTGGTGCTGACTGGCCGAATGATGAATGCCGATGAAGCAGAGCGCGCTGGCCTGCTGTCGCGCGTGGTGCCTGCCGAACGCCTGATGGAAGAAGCGCTGGATGCCGCCACGATCATCGCGTCGATGTCGCTGCCGTCGGTATTGGTGGCGAAAGAGGCGGTGAACCGTTCGTTCGAGTCTTCGTTGAATGAAGGCCTGCTGTTTGAACGCCGTGTCTTCCACGCGCTGTTCGCAACGGAAGACCAGAAGGAAGGCATGAACGCCTTCGCCGAGAAGCGGAAGCCGAATTTCCAACACCGTTGAAGATTAATCGGCGTGACTTGCGCACGCCGATTTTTCCGTGCTATATTCATTGGCTCGACGAAGCAAACGCGACGTCGGGCAGAAACAGCGAGTCAGTGTGGTGGCGAAAGCCGCAATTCTGATGAGCAAGCAGCGTGAAGTTTTTTTAGTTCGAAAGTTTGAGCAAAGAAAATTTCACGTAGGCGAAACAAGCCTGGATTTATCGTGCTATAGTTTCTGGCTCGGCGCTGCAAAAGCGGCGGTGAGCAAACAGCGAAGCGGTTCAGAATAAAAATTCTGAATTGGCCAAGCGACACCCGATCTGCTGGAGGTTCAGTGGATCAGCTGAAAAGACATTTCAGCTTGCGGTGTGAAGTTTTCGTGTTATAGTTTTGGGCTTGGCGGTGCAAAAACAAGTCGGCGGTTAGCGAGCAAGGTTGGCGAAAGTTGATCTAGTTGGCGAAACAAGTTGATGAGTTAGAAACTTTGCAACGACGAGTTGAAAGCGGTAACGAAAACAGTGTAGAATGCACGACTCGCTGATCGCGACGCAGTAAATAGCGAAGCGGTTAGCAAGTAAGTAAGAATTAGCAAGAAACGGCAGCGATGCCGGGTGCGATCGAGTCGATGGCTTGATTGGCCGAACGCTCTTTAACAACTAAACAGCCGATAAGTGTGGGCGCTTGAATGATGGCGCTGCCGGCAGATCGATCTTCGGATTGGTTTGCTGGCTAGCGAACAGAAATTAAGTGCTCACTTGAGAAATAAAGAGTAAGACCAGAGACGCAAGTCTCGATCCCAATCTTCATTTCCTTTGAGCAAGCGACCTACTGGGAAGCTGTCGTAATCTTCGGATTGCTGCAGTCCCCTTAAGTAGGAAAAAAACTAGAGATTAAACTGAAGAGTTTGATCCTGGCTCAGATTGAACGCTAGCGGAATGCCTTACACATGCAAGTCGAACGGCAGCACGGACTTCGGTCTGGTGGCGAGTGGCGAACGGGTGAGTAATGTATCGGAACGTACCCAGTAGCGGGGGATAACTACTCGAAAGAGTAGCTAATACCGCATACGCCCTGAGGGGGAAAGCGGGGGATCTTCGGACCTCGCACTATTGGAGCGGCTGATATCGGATTAGCTAGTTGGTGAGGTAAAGGCTCACCAAGGCGACGATCCGTAGCTGGTTTGAGAGGACGACCAGCCACACTGGAACTGAGACACGGTCCAGACTCCTACGGGAGGCAGCAGTGGGGAATTTTGGACAATGGGGGAAACCCTGATCCAGCCATTCCGCGTGTGTGAAGAAGGCCTTCGGGTTGTAAAGCACTTTTGGCGGGAAAGAAACGGCGTCGATTAATACTCGGCGTAACTGACGGTACCCGCAGAATAAGCACCGGCTAACTACGTGCCAGCAGCCGCGGTAATACGTAGGGTGCAAGCGTTAATCGGAATTACTGGGCGTAAAGCGTGCGCAGGCGGTTCGGAAAGAAAGATGTGAAATCCCAGGGCTCAACCTTGGAACTGCATTTTTAACTACCGGACTAGAGTATGTCAGAGGGGGGTGGAATTCCACGTGTAGCAGTGAAATGCGTAGATATGTGGAGGAACACCGATGGCGAAGGCAACCCCCTGGGATAATACTGACGCTCATGCACGAAAGCGTGGGGAGCAAACAGGATTAGATACCCTGGTAGTCCACGCCCTAAACGATGTCAACTAGCTGTCGGGACCTTCGGGTTTTGGTAGCGCAGCTAACGCGTGAAGTTGACCGCCTGGGGAGTACGGTCGCAAGATTAAAACTCAAAGGAATTGACGGGGACCCGCACAAGCGGTGGATGATGTGGATTAATTCGATGCAACGCGAAAAACCTTACCTACGCTTGACATGTCTAGAATCCCGAAGAGATTTGGGAGTGCTCGAAAGAGAACTGGAACACAGGTGCTGCATGGCCGTCGTCAGCTCGTGTCGTGAGATGTTGGGTTAAGTCCCGCAACGAGCGCAACCCTTGTCATTAGTTGCTACGAAAGGGCACTCTAATGAGACTGCCGGTGACAAACCGGAGGAAGGTGGGGATGACGTCAGGTCCTCATGGCCCTTATGCGTAGGGCTTCACACGTCATACAATGGTCGGGACAGAGGGCTGCCAACCCGCGAGGGGGAGCCAATCCCAGAAACCCGATCGTAGTCCGGATTGTAGTCTGCAACTCGACTGCATGAAGTCGGAATCGCTAGTAATCGCGGATCAGCATGTCGCGGTGAATACGTTCCCGGGTCTTGTACACACCGCCCGTCACACCATGGGAGTGGGTTCTACCAGAAGTAGGTAGCCTAACCGTAAGGAGGGCGCTTACCACGGTAGGATTCATGACTGGGGTGAAGTCGTAACAAGGTAGCCGTATCGGAAGGTGCGGCTGGATCACCTCCTTTCAGAGCGAAATGCGCCTGAAGCAAGCGTCCACGCTTATCGGCTGTTGCAGTAAATCAAGTTGAAGTCTGAGGGTCTGTAGCTCAGTTGGTTAGAGCACCGTCTTGATAAGGCGGGGGTCGTTGGTTCGAATCCAACCAGACCCACCAGTTCTTTAGACGAAATTTGATTGAAATACTGCGCGGCAATTACGCAAGACCCTGGGGGGTTTAGCTCAGCTGGGAGAGCACCTGCTTTGCAAGCAGGGGGTCGTCGGTTCGATCCCGTCAACCTCCACCAGTCTTACTGATCTTCACGATCGCAGCATCATCGGATGTGTGATCGAAGTCTTGTGTACTTATCTGCATAGAGTTCAGGCTTGAACGATGACGGCAAATTATTTGCTGACTGCGTTGAAGGCTGAATTTTGTTCAGCGGCTGTTATGTTCTTTAACAATTTGGAAGAAGCACAACAATAAAGTGTGTTTCGTGAATCTCGAACCTCTAGGTTAACTCCTTGAGTGTGACAGATCTTGCGAACATAACGGGTTGTGATTGCATATATAAATCCGGCTGCGGTCGCGATGTCTAACCTACATCGTGACCACGCAAGCGGCCGGAGCACAAACGCTGTAAGACCAAGGTTCTATAACCCCTGGCGCTGGAAGTCAGCCAGCCGCTACGGTTATAGGATCAAGCGACTAAGTGCACGTGGTGGATGCCTTGGCGATTACAGGCGATGAAGGACGTTGTAGCCTGCGATAAGCTGCGGGGAGCTGGCAAACAAGCTTTGATCCGCAGATTTCCGAATGGGGAAACCCACTCCGCAAGGAGTATCTCTAGCTGAATACATAGGCTATTGAAGCGAACCGGGTGAACTGAAACATCTCAGTAGCTCGAGGAAAAGAAATCAACCGAGATTCCGAAAGTAGTGGCGAGCGAAATCGGATGAGCCTGTACGTTTTAGCGTTAGTCATAGTCGAACAGTCTGGAAAGTCTGGCCATAGCAGGTGATAGCCCTGTAGACGAAATGTCTTTCGTGGAACTAAGCGTACGACAAGTAGGGCGGGACACGTGAAATCCTGTCTGAATATGGGGGGACCATCCTCCAAGGCTAAATACTCGTAATCGACCGATAGTGAACCAGTACCGTGAGGGAAAGGCGAAAAGAACCCCGGAAGGGGAGTGAAATAGATCCTGAAACCGCGTGCATACAAACAGTAGGAGCCTCCTTGTGGGGTGACTGCGTACCTTTTGTATAATGGGTCAGCGACTTACATTCAGTGGCAAGCTTAACCGATTAGGGAAGGCGTAGCGAAAGCGAGTCCGAATAGGGCGTCCAGTCGCTGGGTGTAGACCCGAAACCAGATGATCTATCCATGGCCAGGTTGAAGGCACGGTAACACGTGCTGGAGGACCGAACCCACTAATGTTGAAAAATTAGGGGATGAGCTGTGGATAGGGGTGAAAGGCTAAACAAATCTGGAAATAGCTGGTTCTCCCCGAAAACTATTTAGGTAGTGCCTCAAGTATTACTCCAGGGGGTAGAGCACTGTTATGGCTAGGGGGTCATGGCGACTTACCAAACCATTGCAAACTCCGAATACCTGGAAGTACAGCTTGGGAGACAGAGCACCGGGTGCTAACGTCCGGACTCAAGAGGGAAACAACCCAGACCGCCAGCTAAGGTCCCCAAATATAGCTAAGTGGGAAACGAAGTGGGAAGGCATAGACAGTCAGGAAGTTGGCTTAGAAGCAGCCATCCTTTAAAGAAAGCGTAATAGCTCACTGATCGAGTCGTCCTGCGCGGAAGATGTAACGGGGCTAAGCTATATACCGAAGCTGCGGATGCGTGGATCATATCCATGCGTGGTAGGGGAGCGTTCTGTAAGCCTGCGAAGGTGACTTGTAAAGGTTGCTGGAGGTATCAGAAGTGCGAATGCTGACATGAGTAGCGATAAAGAGGGTGAAAAGCCCTCTCGCCGTAAGTCCAAGGTTTCCTACGCAACGTTCATCGGCGTAGGGTGAGTCGGCCCCTAAGGCGAGGCAGAGATGCGTAGCTGATGGGAAGCAGGTTAATATTCCTGCACCATTGTTTAATGCGATGGGGGGACGGATCGCGGAACGTCATCGGGGTGTTGGAAGTCCCCGTTGCTGCATCGAAGATGGTACTTAGGCAAATCCGGGTACGTAAATCAAGGGTGTGGCACGAGCAGCTTTTAAGCAGCGAAGTGATCGGAAGTGGTTCCAAGAAAAGCCTCTAAGCTTCAGTTAAACAAGACCGTACCGCAATCCGACACAGGTGGACGGGATGAATATTCTAAGGCGCTTGAGAGAACTCGGGATAAGGAACTCGGCAAATTGATACCGTAACTTCGGGAGAAGGTATGCCCTGGTAGCGTGAAGCACTTGCGTGCCTAGCGTGAAAGGGTCGCAGAGAATCGGTGGCTGCGACTGTTTAATAAAAACACAGCACTCTGCAAACACGAAAGTGGACGTATAGGGTGTGACGCCTGCCCGGTGCCGGAAGGTTAAGTGATGGGGTGCAAGCTCTTGATCGAAGCCCCGGTAAACGGCGGCCGTAACTATAACGGTCCTAAGGTAGCGAAATTCCTTGTCGGGTAAGTTCCGACCTGCACGAATGGCGTAACGATGGCCACACTGTCTCATCCCGAGACTCAGCGAAGTTGAAGTGTTTGTGATGATGCAATCTACCCGCGGCTAGACGGAAAGACCCCATGAACCTTTACTGTAGCTTTGCATTGGACTGTGAATCGGTCTGTGTAGGATAGGTGGGAGGCGCTGAAGCGATGTCGCTAGATGTCGTGGAGCCAACCTTGAAATACCACCCTGATTTATTTGCGGTTCTAACCTTGGTCCGTTATCCGGATCGGGGACAGTGCATGGTGGGCAGTTTGACTGGGGCGGTCTCCTCCTAAAGGGTAACGGAGGAGTTCGAAGGTACGCTAGGTACGGTCGGAAATCGTGCTGATAGTGCAATGGCATAAGCGTGCTTAACTGTGAGACTGACAAGTCGAACAGGTGCGAAAGCAGGACATAGTGATCCGGTGGTTCTGAATGGAAGGGCCATCGCTCAACGGATAAAAGGTACTCTGGGGATAACAGGCTGATACCGCCCAAGAGTTCATATCGACGGCGGTGTTTGGCACCTCGATGTCGGCTCATCTCATCCTGGGGCTGTAGCCGGTCCCAAGGGTATGGCTGTTCGCCATTTAAAGAGGTACGTGAGCTGGGTTTAAAACGTCGTGAGACAGTTTGGTCCCTATCTGCCGTGGGCGCTGGAAATTTGACGGAGCCTGTTCCTAGTACGAGAGGACCGGAATGGACGTACCTCTGGTGTACCGGTTGTCATGCCAATGGCATTGCCGGGTAGCTATGTACGGAAGAGATAACCGCTGAAGGCATCTAAGCGGGAAACTCGTCTGAAGATAAGATTTCCCAGAGACTTGATCTCTCTGAAGGGTCGTTCGAGACCAGGACGTTGATAGGCTGGGTGTGGAAGCGCAGTAATGCGTTAAGCTAACCAGTACTAATTGCCCGTGAGGCTTGATCCTATAACCCTGGCGGTTGTAGCGTTCGTGTCTTTATATGGTCACAACCCGAACACCTGCAAGACGCTCTGTATATAACGATATACACAGCCTCGAAACACACGTATAATTATGCTTCTCTCCAAATTGGGCAGGTTGCTCATAGTTGTCGGCTAATCGAAAGATCAAGCCGACACGAACAACCCGCCAACCAGTTATGCCTGACGACCATAGCAAGGTGGAACCACTCCTTCCCATCCCGAACAGGACAGTGAAACGCCTTTGCGCCGATGATAGTGGACGGACGTCTGTGAAAGTAGGTCATTGTCAGGCTAGTTATACGCAAAACCCCATCTGTGAAAACAGGTGGGGTTTTGTCATTGGGCGACGGGAAAACAGATTACATGCAGAGCAACGCGGTACAGAAAACCGCGTCTCATCCTCCATCCTCTGCAAATCACGACCGCGCCGAGCCCGAAAATAGGCTGACATACCCCGTCGCATTGAATGTCCGTTGAATGTTTCATGCATTAAGCCCCTCATCGGAGGGGTTTTTGTTCGTCTAAATCCTGATGCGCGTGTTGCAATGCAGCGTTTCTTCACACATTTCACAAGCATTCGGCACCAATTCTGATTGGAAGCTGAAACCTTCCTTTCTTTTCCACGGTCCTATTGGCAATCCATCCCAGGAATTGCCATGCCCGTATCCACCCAACTTCCTCAAGCTCGACTGCTTCGTTCAGCACTGGCTGCCGTGCTGGCAGTGTCCTTCAGTGCTGCCTCTGGCTTGGCCTATGCCCAAGCAAAGCGACCTGGCAGTGAAATATCCCCAACCAAGGCTGCGTTGCCTGCGGGCGTGCAGTCGGTGGTGTGGGCCAAAGGCTTGGTCAATCCGTGGGCTGTTGCGTTGCTGCCTGACGGCAGGGCATTGGTGACTGAAAAGCCGGGGCGCATGCGAGTCATTGCGGTCGACGGCAGTTTGTCTGCACCGATTCAAGGCTTGCCGCCGATCGCGGCGGGTGGGCAAGGCGGCTTGCTGGACGTGGTCCTCGATCCCGACTACGAAAACAACCGTCGGATCTTCTTCAGTTACTCCGAGCCGGGGCAGAACCGTGGTGAAAACAGTACAGCGGTGGCCAGTGCCGAGCTGACGTCGGAGGGCTCGAACTGGGCGCTGAAAGACGTGAAGGTCATCTTCAGCCAGGAACCAAAAGTTTCAAGTACTGCACATTTCGGCTCGCGATTGGTCTTCGGCCGTGATGGCAGCTTGTTCATCACCTTGGGTGATCGCTTCTCGCGTCGTGATGATGCGCAGTTGTTGAACCAACATCACGGCAAGATCGTGCGTGTTCGCGCAGATGGGGGCGTACCCAGCGACAATCCGTTTGCACGACAGAAAGATGCCAAGCCTGAAATCTGGTCGCTGGGTCATCGCAACGTTCAGGGGGCAGCGATTCAGCCGCAAACCGGCGAGCTGTGGATCAACGAACACGGCCCGCAAGGCGGTGACGAGATCAATGTGATCGAACGCGGTGCCAATTACGGTTGGCCCAAGTTCACCTATGGCGAAAACTATGGTGGTGGCAAGATCGGCGAGGAAAGCTCTGCGCCTGGCTTTACGCCGCCTGAGTATTCCTGGGTGCCGTCGGTCGGGACAAGTGGCATGGCCTTCTACACCAGCGATCGCATCCCCTCATGGAAGGGCAGTCTGTTCGTCGGTGGCTTGAGGGAACAGGCTTTGATCCGCTTGACGGTGCGCGAGCGCAAGGTAGTGGCTGAAGAACGCTTGCTGAGCGGCGAGGGCATGCGGATTCGGGATGTACGTGCGGGGGCCGATGGCGCGCTGTATGTGGTTACCGATGCGGCGGATGGCAAGGTCTTGCGTATCTCGGCACGCTGATACGTGACCGCTGAGTCGTAGCCACCAAAAACAAACCCCTGCCGCGTTTTGCGCGACAGGGGTTTTGCACACCACTCGTGGCCTTTCGACGTCAGGCCTGCTTGAATTACGCAGGCCCGTTGTTTACTTCAGATGGCCGCTGACGATCTTGGTCAGTTCGAACATCGTGACCTGATCCTTGCCGAAGAGTACTTTCAGCTTGGCGTCGGCGTTGATGTTGCGGCGGTTTGCTGCGTCTTGCAGGTTGTGCTTTTTGATGTAGTCCCAGATCTGACGTGTCACTTCGGTACGCGGCAGCGGGGCTGCGCCGATGACTGCGGCCAGTTCGGCGCTCGGGGTCAACGGCTTCAGGAATGCGGCGTTGGCTTTGCGCGGGGCTTTCGCCGGTGCGGCGGCTTTCTTTGCGGGTGCTGCAGCTTTCGTTGCAGGAGCGGCTTTTTTCGCCGGCACCTTCTTAGCAGTGGCCATGCTCTTCTCCAGGATTGGAAGTGATGTTGTAGCGCAGGGTCACACCGCAGTCCCGCTTGACGTCTGTCAGCACTGCGGAATAACCCCGCGAGCGCAGCATACTGGCTCGCCTCACGCCCCACAACTAAATTTCGTGGCTGTTACTGGCCATGTGACTTCGCGCAAAGCCCTGCTGCGATGCGGCTTGCGCGCTTTCGTCGTTAAAAAACATCCTGTTGCCCGACTTCACTGTTACCGGGCTCTGCCTTGGTGGCATCATTGTTGGGTCCTGGCGTTTTCCTCTGCTCGATCACTGGCGTAGTCGGCCAGTGTCGATGCAGGCGCGCAGGACGTGTTTGCAACCCCGGAGATTTGCATGGAAGGCGCTGTTGCGCTGCGTTCGCCACTCGAGGCGATCCGACAGTTTCACGATGAACTCACCCTGCTGCGTCGCGACCTGCACGCGCATCCCGAACTTGGCTTCGAAGAGGTTCGCACCTCGGGCATCGTTGCCCGCCAGTTGGAGTCCATGGGCATCGAGGTACATCGCGGCATCGGCAAGACAGGTGTGGTTGGCGTGATTCGTGGCCGACGCAGCGACAGTGGTCGCATGGTTGGACTGCGCGCCGACATGGATGCGCTGCCCATGCTGGAAGAGAATGATTTTTCACATCGTTCGACCAAGCCTGGCCTGATGCACGGCTGTGGCCACGATGGCCACACGACCATGTTGCTGGGCGCGGCGCGTTATCTGGCTGCCACGCGTAATTTCGACGGCACTGCGGTGTTGATCTTCCAGCCGGCCGAAGAAGGGCGCGGCGGCGCGCGTGCCATGATCGAAGATGGTCTGTTCGATACCTTCAAGTGCGACGCGATCTTCGCGCTGCACAACTGGCCTGGCCTGCCAGCGGGCCACATCGGCATCAATCCTGGTCCGATGATGGCCGCTGCCGATCGCTTTGAAATCACCATCGAAGGGCGTGGTGGTCACGGTGCGCATGCTTACCAGACGATCGATCCGGTGGTGATTGCAGGCCACTTGATCACCGCCATCCAGTCCATCGTGTCGCGCAACGTCAACCCGCTGGATTCAGCGGTGGTGTCGGTCTGTTCGCTGCAAGCCGGGCATCCGGGTGCGATGAGCGTGATCCCGCGCGAAGCTACCTTGGTGGGCACGGTGCGCAGCTTCCGCAAGACGGTGCAGGACATGGTCGAGACGCGCTTGCGTGATCTGTCGGCCGGTATTGCGCTGTCCTTCGGTGCTACGGCTACGCTGAAGTACGACCGCCTGTTCCCGGCCACCATCAACACGCCGAACGAGGCAAATTTCCTGGCCGATGTCGCGACTTCCGTGGTCGGCAAGGAAAACGTCACGCGTGACCTGACGCCGTCGATGGGGTCGGAAGACTTTTCTGTCATGCTGCAAGGCCGCCAGGGCGCGTATTTCCGCGTTGGTCAGGGCGGTGCGGAAAGTGGTTGCGTGCTCCACAGCTCGGGCTACGACTTCAACGACGCGATCATTCCGGTTGGTGCAGCAGTCATGGCCAGCGCGGTTGAGCGCGGTATGCCGGTCATCGACTGATCGACAGGTCGTAGATTCGCCACACTGGCTGCGCCTCGTGCAGCCGCCTCTGTAATGGAGGCGGCTCGCACCGTAAAATGAGGCATGGAAACCAGCTCCCCCTCTGCTGCCGCCGATACGCCGGCACGCCTCTATATCCTCCGCCCCGACGACTGGCATCTGCACCTGCGTGATGGTGATGCGCTGGAAGCCGTGGTCGGCCATACCGCCCGTCAGTTTGCGCGCGCCATCGTGATGCCGAATCTGCGTCCGCCGGTCACCACGACCGAGCAGGCACTGGCCTATCGCGCTCGCATCATGGCTGCACTGGCCAAGACCGGCATTGCGGCCGATCGCTTCACGCCATTGATGACGCTTTACCTGACCGACAACACGCCGGCTGACGAGATCGTTCGTGCGCATGCGTCGGGCATGGTGCACGCGGTCAAGCTGTATCCGGCCGGTGCCACCACCAATTCGGATGCAGGCGTGACCGACTTGCTCGGCCGTTGCGCGCCAGCGTTGCAAGCGATGGAAAAGGTCGGCATGCCTTTGTTGGTGCACGGTGAAGTCACCGACTCCGACATCGATCTGTTCGATCGCGAAAAAGTCTTTATCGACCGCGTGATGATCCCGCTGCGCAAGGCCTTCCCGGGCCTGAAAGTGGTGTTCGAACACATCACGACTGCCGACGCTGCCCATTACGTGCGCGATGCCGAAGGCCCGATCGGTGCCACTATCACCGCCCATCACTTGCTGTACAACCGCAATGCGCTGTTCATTGGCGGCGTGCGCCCGCACTGGTACTGCCTGCCGGTGCTCAAGCGCGAAACCCATCGCCAGGCGCTGGTGGAAGCGGCTGTCAGCGGCAGCCCGCGTTTCTTCCTGGGCACCGACAGCGCACCGCACGCCCGTGGTCTGAAAGAGCACGCTTGCGGCTGCGCCGGTTGCTACACCGCGCTGCACGCCATCGAGCTGTACGCCCAGGCCTTCGACTTGGCCGGCAAGCTGGACAAGCTGGAAGGGTTTGCCAGCCTGTTCGGTGCTGACTTCTACGGTCTGCCACGCAGCACGGAGAAGGTCACGCTGGTTCGCGAGGACTGGACGATCCCGGCTGAATTGCCTTACGGCGCGACGACGGTGGTGCCGCTTGCCGCCGGCGAGAGCCTGCCATGGCGATTGGAGGCCTGATCAAGCCCGATTGGCGGCAAGCCTGGTTTGCGCCGGTGGCGGAAACCGGGCGGGCTGCCCTGGCCGATGACCATGAAGCACCGGTACATCGGCGGCTTGATCGATTGCTGACCCAATCCCGCCCGTCGGCCTTGTTGACCGCCGGGCGGATGCAGCGCCCGGAACTCGGGCAAGGCTGCCGCTTGCGCTTCGTGCCGCAAGAGGACTTGCCGCCCGGCGTCGCCTACGAGACGCATATCTGGGAAACGGGGTGCGTGCCCACGCGTGACAATCCCCACGATTTCTTCAATGGCCTGGCCTGGCTGAGTTTTCCGCGCATCAAGACGGCGCTGAACCGCCTGCAGGCAGGTGCGCTGGCCGCCGCTGACGTCGGTGCGCCGGTACGCGGGGCCTTGCGCGACGCAGCAACCTTGTTCGACGAGAATGGTTTGGTGTTTGCCTGCGCCAACGACACGCTGGCTGCAGCCCTGCGCCGTTTCGACTGGCAAACGCTGTTTGTCAGCCAGCGCACTGCGACCTTGATGCAGACCGAAGCTTGCGTGGTTGGTCACGCATTGATGGAAAAACTGTGCGCGCCGTACAAAGCGATCACGGCGCATGCCTTGATCGTGCCGGTCGACAGTCATTACTTCAGGGCACCGCTGGCCGAGCGTGTCGACACGCTGGATCGGCGTGCCAGCGAATGGCTGGAAAACTGGCCCTTGTTCACGCCGCGTGATCTGGCACCCTTGCCAGTGCTTGGCTTGCCTGGATGGTGGCCGGACAATGCCGATGCCGGCTTCTATCAGGACACCAAGGTCTTCCGCCCCGGGCGCATGCACCGTCCGGCGGATTCGGGCGACGAATGACGTATCGGGCAGCAAGCCCGGTGCATTCAGGCCGTTACTGGTCATCCCTCTGTTATAGTGCGCCCCGCAAGGCAGATCAGGCAGTCGCGAGGCGCGCAAGCGTTTCGAGGAAGGTCCGGACTCCATAGAGCAGGATGGCGGCTAACGACCGCCCGGCGAGTCAGGTGGGCGCAAGCCTGTCGGCGAAGCCGAGGAATAGGGCCACAGAGACGAGACTGCGTCGCGGGCGGGTCGCAAGATCCGCACTGGCACGGCCACTCCGTGCTGTGCATCGCGCAAGCGGTGCGGCGAAGCAGGGTGAAACGCGGCAACCTCCATCCGGAGCAACACCAAATAGGCATACGTACGGCTTCGGCCGCCCAGGGTGGTTCGCCCAAGTATGCGGGTAGGTGGCTTGAGCATGTGGGTAACCACATGCCTAGAGGAATGATTGCCCGCCCGGGTCAGCGAGAGCGCCCGAGTGTACAGAATCCGGCCTATCGATCTGCCTTGCATTACTGCTTCGTCCTACGATCGACGCCTGGATGAGCATCAAACTCCCCCTAGTTCGCCGCTAAATTCGCCTAAAAATAGCCATATGTCCTCTGTAACAGGACGTGACCTTTTCTGGGCAGGATGCGCTTGGACGCTTCTTCATACGCCACATTCACAAAGCCATACAAGACGCTGATTTATTGAAGAATTTCTACATCAAGCAACTTTAGAAAGTGCGCGTAAGTCCTTGTTACTACGGGATAAATCTGGATTCGGCGGCTTGACCGGTCTTGGGGGTTCCCGTAGAGTGGGAAAAAGTAGGGTTTTGTGTAAAAACGTGGGGATCAGCCATCGTGTTTCAGGGGAGCAGCGCACTCACGCTGGATGCGAAGGGACGGGTTTCCGTGCCTACGCGTCATCGTGACGCACTGACCTCGCAGGCTGACGGACGCCTGACACTGACCCGACACCCCGACGGTTGCCTTTTGCTCTACCCCCGCCCGGTGTGGGAACAGAAGCGCGATCAAATTGCCGCCTTTCCGATGCAGGCGCGCGCGTTGCAACGTTTGCTCCTCGGTAACGCGCAAGACCTTGAACTCGACTCTGCAGGCCGTATTTTGATTGCCCCTGAACTGCGCACTGCTGCTGGCCTGACTCGGGATGTGATGCTGCTCGGCATGGGCGCGCACTTCGAGTTGTGGGATGCAGCCACCTATACCCGTCAAGAGCAGGAAGCGCTCGAGCAGGGTATGCCTGACGTTCTCAGCCAATTCTCGTTTTGACAGTGCAAACCGAATTCACTCATCGGCCAGTGCTGCTGACGCCGACGCTGGATGCGTTGTCCGAAGTTGCCGGCGACCTGGCGCAAGACGGCGTCTGGGTCGATTGCACCTTCGGTCGTGGCGGTCATTCGCGCGGCCTGTTGGCGCGCCTGGGCCCGACCGCTCGTCTGGTGGTCTTCGACAAAGACCCGCAGGCGATTGCAACCGCAGAAGCGCTGGCACGTGAGGACGCCCGGGTAACGGTCGTCCACGAAGGCTTCGAAACGCTGCAGTCTGAATTGGCTGCACGTGGAATTACCAAGATCAATGGCGTGATGCTGGACCTCGGCATCTCGTCACCGCAGATCGATGACGCGTCGCGTGGCTTTTCCTTCATGCGCGACGGTCCGCTCGATATGCGGATGGACACGACGCGCGGCCTGACGGTCGCGCAATGGCTTGCTGATGCAAGCATCGACGATATGCGGGAGGTCATAGCACGCTATGGGGAAGAACGGTTTGCTCTCCAGATTGCAAAGGCGATTGATGCTCGCCGCGCGGAACGGCCTATATCCACCACGGGCGAGCTCGCCGAACTCGTTGCTGGTGCAGTCCGCACGCGGGAGAAAGGCCAGCATCCGGCCACCCGGACCTTTCAAGCTCTACGGATTTTCATCAATCGGGAACTCGAAGAGTTGCCGCACGCGCTCGCGGCTGCTCTGAACTTACTCACGGTTGGGGGGAGGCTGGCGGTGATCAGCTTTCATTCGCTTGAAGATCGCATGGTGAAGCAGTTTATTGCTGCTGGTGCCAACCCGGGGGCGGCCATGGCACGCTTGCCCCTGCGCGAGTCCGAATTGCCGCAGCCTGTCGTCAAGGCAGTACGCCGTGTACTGCCCGATGATGAAGAAGTCTCCGCTAACCCGCGCGCACGCTCTGCCGTGCTGCGCGTGGCTGAACGCACCGCCACACCTTTGTCGGACGCCGGTGGTGAAGCGTTCCTGAGCGACATTGCACTGGTTGTGCTGGGCAATAGCCCGACGTCAGCCTCCGCCCACGCTCGTCGGCCTGCACCCCGTGGTGCAAAGTCGGCACGTACCAGCCGTCGTTGAGACAGCAGCATGGGCCGCCTGTCTTTTCTTCTCGCCGTTGCTCTGATGGTGAGCGCCATGGCACTGGTTACCAGCCAGTACCAGGCGCGTCGCCTGTTCGTGCAAATGGAACGCGGCAAGAACGAGGCACGCGAACTGGACGTTCAGTGGCGTCAGCTTCAGCTCGATCAGACTGCCAACGCCAAGCATTCGCTGATTGATGAGGTCAGCCGAAACCAGTTGAAGATGGAAGCGGTGACTCCCGGTCATACCGTCTACCTGGCTCGTCCTCGTGAAGCCAATGGCGCACCGATAGTGTCTGGCGCACCCCTGGCCGGAGCCGTGCAATGAAACGCGTTGCTTTCAGCACCAATCCGATGCTCAGGCTGGGCTTGCCCGCCTGGCGTTCGCGTTTTGTCCTCTTCCTGTTGTTCGCAGGTTTCCTGGCACTTGGCGCGCGCGCCATGTACTTGCAGGGCTTGTTTACCGATTTCCTTCAAAAGCAAGGCGAGTCGCGCTACGCCCGCACGCTTGAATTGCCGCCGACGCGTGGAAAGATCAGTGATCGCAACGGTGTGGTTCTAGCATCAAGTGTGCCTGCACGTGCGATCTGGGCAATTCCAGAAGACGTGAAGGCGACACCGGCCAAACAGGCCGAGTTGGCAAATCTGCTTGGTCAGCCGCTGCGCGATGTGCAGCGGCGTTTGTCCAATGAAGACCGCACTTTTGTCTATCTGAAGCGGCAGGTGCCGCTCGACATTGCGGAAAAAATTGCAGCGCTTGGTATTGAAGGGGTTCACCAGCAACGGGAAACCCTGCGTACCTATCCGGAAGGTGAAGTCGTTGCCCACCTGCTGGGCTTCACCAATATCGAAAGCCACGGTCAGGAAGGCATGGAGCTTGAGTACGACTCGCAGCTTGCCGGCCAGCCGGGCAGTCGCCGAGTGATCAAGGACCGGATCGGCCGCGTGGTGGAAGATGTGCAGGCAGTGCGTGAGCCTGTGCACGGTCATGACATCACCCTGTCGATCGACAGCCGTATTCAATACCTGGCGTTTTCGCAGTTGAAGGCCGCTGTCGAGGAACACAACGCCAAGGGGGGCGCGGCCATTGTGGCCGATGCGCGCACGGGCGAAATCCTGGCGCTGGTCAATCTGCCCACCTACGATCCGAATCAGCGTGCCGGCCTGACTGGCGCGCAACTGCGCAATCGTGCGCTGACCGACACCTTCGAGCCCGGCTCGACCATGAAGCCGTTCACGGTGGCGCTTGCGCTGGAACTTGGCCGCATCAAGGCCAATTCCACCTTCGATACCGGCAACGGCCGCATGAGCTTTGCCGGTGCCACGATTACCGACGTGAGCCGCAATGGCGTGCTCGACACCACGGGTGTGCTGCGCAAGTCCAGCAACATCGGCATGACCCTGATCCAGCAGAACCTGGAAGCCACGGAAATGTGGCACAAATTCAATGCGCTGGGCATCGGCCAGGCTCCGCGTCTGGGCTTCCCGGGCGCAGTCGCTGGCCGTCTGCGACCCTTCGAGCGCTGGCGCACCATCGAGAAGGCCACCATGGCCTATGGCTACGGCCTGTCGGTGTCGCTGGTGCAACTGGTCCATGCCTATACGGCGTTTGCACGCAATGGCGATACGGTGCCACTGACATTCATGAAGCAATTGTTGCCGCCGGCATCTACCCAGGTATACCGGCCCGAGATCGCGCGTCTGGTGCGCGGCATGCTTGAAGAGGCGGCGGGTGTCGATGGCTCGACGCTGGCCCAGGTGACGGGTTATCGCGTGGCGGGCAAGAGCGGTACGGCGCGCAAGATCGTCAACGGTGCTTACAGCACATCCAAGTATGTCGGCTCCTTCGTTGGCCTGGCACCTGTATCGAATCCGCGCATCATCGTCGCCGTCATGCTCGACGAGCCCAGCTCGGGTGGTTACTACGGCGGCCGGGTGGCTGCGCCGGTGTTCTCTTCGATCACCAGTGGTGCGCTGCGCCTGCTGGCTGTCGAACCCGATGCGCCCTTCAAGTCGCTGGTGGTGCCCGAGGCCCCGCTGACCACGATTTCCACGCCTCCGCCACGTGCGCCGGCCAAACCGGCAGGGCGGACATGAGCCGTCAGCTTGCCGCAATGAACTCCGTGCACGAGCAGATCCTCGGCTGGTTGCGTGCGTGCGTGTCGCCCACCGCGCACTTGAGCCAGGATTCGCGCGCGATCCAGCCCGGTGATGTATTCCTGGCCTGCGCCGGGCAGCGCAGCGACGGCCGTCTGCATATTCGTCAGGCGATCGAGCAAGGCGCGGTTGCCGTCATCTATGAAGCCGATGCCGGCGAAGCTGTCAACGCTGACGATGTGCAGGCCTTGCTTGCTGCCAAGCAGGTTCCCGGCCTGGCGGTCAGCGGCCTGAAGGCTGCCTTGGGCATGTTGGCCTCGGCCTGGTACGGACACCCCTCGCAGGAAATGGCGGTGATCGCGGTCACCGGTACCAACGGCAAGACTTCGTGCACCCAATGGCTGGCCACGGCATTGACCGCTGGCGGCATTCGTTGCGGCGTGATCGGCACGCTTGGCACCCGCATGAGCGGTGGTGTTCATCTGGCGACCGGACTCACCACCCCAGACGCCGTGCTGCTGCATCGCACGCTGGCCGACATGCACGCGCAGGGCGCTGCCGCCGTGGCCATCGAAGCTTCGTCGATCGGCATCGTCGAAGGGCGGATGGACGGACTGAAGCTGCGCGCTGCCGCGTTCACCAACCTGAGCCGCGATCATCTGGACTACCACGGCGACATGGAGGCCTATGCCGCCGCCAAGCGTCGCCTGTTCGCCTGGCCCGGTATCGACACCGTGGTGATCAACCAGGACGACGTGGTCGGTGAACAGATTCTGCGTGGTTTGCATGACACTGATCCGAGCGTGGTGGCAGTCGGGTTTTCGCTGCGTGAAGCGCAAGCCGATGCGGCCGCGACGACCTATGCCAGCCTGCGCGCCATCGACCTGAATGCGTCCAGCCAGGGCATGGTCTTCACCTTGGTGGCACCCGAAGGGTCGGCACAGGTTGCCACCCATCTGCTGGGTGAGCACAACGTGGCCAACCTGCTGCTGGTAGCTGGCGTGTTGCGCGCTTTCGGCTGGACCTTGCAACGTGTCGCCAGCTCGCTCAATGCGGCGCAGGCTGCGCCGGGCAGGCTGGAGCCTGTCTCTACCGACACGGCACTGCCGATGGTCGTGATCGATTACGCACACACGCCCGATGCCTTGCAGCGTGCGCTGGAAGCGCTGGCACCGTTGGCGCGTGCGCGCCAAGGTCGCCGGGTGTGTCTGTTCGGATGTGGTGGTGACCGTGATCCGGGCAAGCGTCCGATCATGGCGCGTATCGCGCAGGACAACGCCGATCGCCTGGTCATCACCAGCGACAACCCGCGCAGTGAATCACCGCAGCGCATTATTGAAGAAGTGTTGGCAGGTCTGACTGCTGCGACGCCGGCCGTGACGGTCGAGGCCGATCGCGCACAGGCAATTCGTACCGCGATTCTGTCTGCCGCGCCTGGCGATGTGATTCTGATCGCTGGCAAGGGTCACGAGACCTATCAGGAAATTGCGGGCGAACGTCATCCGTTCTCGGACCTGTCGGAAGCGCGCCGCGTGCTGGCCGCTTATCCGCGTCCTGCCCCTCACAAGGAAGTCATGGTTTCGCTCGCCGAAGCCGCTCGCATCATGGGCGGCGTCTTGCATCAGGCCGATGATGTCTATAAAAACCGCGGATTCAGCGGCGTCAACACCGATACGCGCAGCACCCGGGCAGATGATTTGTTCTTTGCCTTGTTGGGCGAACAGTTCGACGGTCACGACTATGTAGCTGCGGCTGCCAAGGCAGGTGCCGTTGCTGCGGTGGTCAAGCATCCGGTGGCTGACGCTCCTGGTCTGTTGCAGATCGTGGTGAAGGACACCCGGCGCGCGCTTGGCCGTCTGGCTGCCGACCATCGTTCGCGTTTTGCCGTGCCGCTGATTGCTGTTGCCGGCAGCAATGGCAAGACCACGACCAAGGAAATGATCGCGTCCATCCTGGCTGCCTGGCATGGTGAGCCAGGACGCCTGGCCACGGCCGGCAACCTGAACAACGACATCGGTGTGCCGCTGACCTTGCTGCGCTTGAGCGCGGCGCATCGCAGCGGTGTGATCGAACTGGGCATGAACCATCCCGGCGAGATCGATGGCCTGGCGGCAATGACGGGTGCGCAGGTCGCGCTGGTCACCAACGCCCAGCGCGAACACCAGGAGTTCATGCACTCGGTCGAAGCTGTCGCACTTGAAAACGGTGCGGTCATCTCGCGTTTGCCGGTCGATGGCGTGGCGGTGTATCCGGCCGATGATGAATACACCCCGGTATGGGATGCGCTGGCCGATACGCGCCGCCGCCTGCGCTTCGGCCTGGATGACACCGCCGACGTCTACGCGACCGATCTGGTGCGTGACGCATTCAACGCCCGCTTCACGCTTAACAGCCCGGCCGGTTCGATTGCGATCGAGTTGCCCGCTGCCGGTTTGCACAATGTGCGCAACGCCTTGGCCGCCGCCGCGTGTGCGCTTGCCATCGATGCGCCGTTGGCTGTGATCGCCGCTGGCCTGGCGCACTTCGCACCGGTCAAGGGCCGCATGCAACGGCAGACCCTGCCGACCGGCGAGCTGCTGATCGACGATACCTATAACGCCAATCCCGACTCGGTTCGCGCTGCGATCGATGTGCTGGCCGCCTTGCCTGCGCCGCGTGCGCTGGTGCTGGGCGACATGGCCGAGGTTGGCGATCAGGGTCCGGCCATGCACCGCGAAGTGGGCGACTACGCCCGCGTGCACGGTATTGAATCTCTGTTTGCTTTCGGGCCGGCTACCGCCGACTCGGTTGCGGCCTTCGGCCCGGCCGGTCGTCATGCCGATTCGATTGACGCCGTGGTGGACGCCCTGCGCGTTGCCCGGCCTGCTTCTATTCTCGTCAAAGGCTCGCGCTCCATGAAAATGGAACGCGTGATCGCTGCATTGCGTGTTGCCACCGACCCGTCTTCCCCTGTTATCGGTGGCCCCAATGCTGCTTGAACTGACTCAATGGCTGGCCAAGGACTACCGGTTCTTTGCCGTTTTCAACTACATCACGCTGCGTGCCGTGCTGGCGTGCGCCACCGCATTGCTGATCGGCCTGGTGGCCGGACCGCGCGTGATTCGCAAACTGACCGCGCTGAAGATCGGTCAGGCCGTGCGCACCTACGGTCCTGAAACGCATCTGGTGAAAAACGGCACGCCCACCATGGGTGGCTGTCTGATCCTGATCGCCATCGCAATCTCGACCTTGCTGTGGGCCGATCTGACCAACCGTTTTGTGTGGGTGGTGCTGCTGGTCACGCTGGGCTTTGGCTGGATCGGCTGGGTCGATGACTACCGCAAGGTGGTGCATCGCAACCCTGAAGGCATGCGCTCGCGTGAGAAGTTCTTCTGGCAGGCGCTGATCGGCATCGTGGCGTCCGTGTATCTGGCTTTCTCGGTGTCCGCACCTGACAGCCTGGGCGTCTGGCACCTGTTCATGGAATGGGTCATGAGCGGCTTCACGCTGGAGCTGCCCGGCCGTTCGGACTTGATCGTGCCCTTCTTCAAGAGCGTGAGCTATCCGCTGGGCGTGACCGGTTTCATCGCACTGACCTGGTTCGTGATTGTCGGCACCAGCAACGCGGTCAACCTGACCGACGGTCTGGATGGCCTGGCGATCATGCCGACCGTGCTGGTCGGTTCGGCACTCGGCGTGTTCGCCTACGTGGTGGGCCGCGTCGACTATTCCAAGTATCTGCTGTTCCCCTACATTCCCGGCGCGTCCGAAATGATGGTGATCTGCGCGGCGCTGGCCGGGGCCGGCCTGGCGTTCCTGTGGTTCAACGCCTACCCGGCGCAGGTGTTCATGGGTGACGTCGGTGCCTTGGCGCTGGGTGGCCTGCTGGGCACCATCGCCGTCATCGTGCGCCAGGAAATTCTGCTGTTCATCATGGGGGGCGTGTTTGTGGTCGAAACGCTGTCGGTGATGTTGCAGGTCAGCTGGTTCAAATACACCAAGAAGCGTTATGGCGAAGGCCGGCGCATCTTCCGCATGGCTCCTTTGCATCACCACTTTGAAGTCAGCGGCTGGAAGGAAACGCAGGTTGTCGTGCGTTTCTGGATCATCACGATGATGTTGGTGCTGATTGGCCTGTCTACCCTCAAGCTGCGATGACTGAAGCACTCGAATCCATCGTGCCGGCTCCGCTTACCCTGATCGTCGGTCTGGGTGAGACGGGGCTTGCGTCCGCCCGCTGGTGCCTGCGCCAGGGTGATCGGCTGCGCGTGGTCGACACGCGCGCCGAGCCGGGTGGCCTGGACGCACTGCGTGCCGATGGTGCCGCGATTGAATTCGTGTTGGGCGACAGCGCCTTGGTGCCCGGTGCGGCCGAGCCGATGCTGGACCCGCGTCTGCTGGATGGCGTGGCGCGTCTGGTGATCAGCCCGGGCCTGGCACCGCAACGCGCACCGGCCAAGGCACTGGTCGACGCCGCCAACGCTGCGGGTATCCCGGTCGTGGGCGAGATCGAATTGTTCGCGCAGGCGCTGGCCGCGCTGCGTACTGACAACGCTTATGCACCGCGCATGCTGGCGGTGACCGGCACCAATGGCAAGACCACGGTCACGGCCATGGCCGCGCAGTTGGTCGAGGCATCTGGCTTGTCGGTGCGTGCTGCTGGCAACATCAGCCCGGCCGCCTTGACCGCGTTGATGGACGCGCAAGACGCCGAAGCGCTGCCGCAAGTGTGGGTGCTGGAACTGTCCAGCTTCCAGCTGGAAACCACGCGCACGCTGGCGGTAGATGCAGCAGTGGTGCTGAACCTGACGCAAGACCATCTGGACTGGCACGACAGCATGGCGGACTACGCGGCTGCCAAGGCCCGTCTGCTGACCGCTGCGCGCGTGGCCATCGTCAATCGCGACGATCCGGCCGTGGTGCGCATGGTCGAGAAGCTGGAAGACCTGGGTGTGCGCAGCTTCGGTCACGACCTGCCAGTGCTGGAAGGCGACATGGGCGTGGACCACGGCCATGGTGTGGCCTGGTTGGCTGAATCTGCCGACCGGGGCTTTGATGCCGAGCCGGTCAAGCGCAAGAAGAATGAAGTGATCCCGCGCGCCGCAGGTCGACTCAATCGCCTGATGCCCTCGGATGCCTTGCAGGTTCGTGGTGCGCACAATGTGTTGAACGCCCAGGCGGCGCTGATGCTGGCGCGCGCCATCGACCTGTCGTGGCCGTCTTTGCTGCGTGCGCTGCGCGCGTATCGCGGCGAACCGCATCGCGTGGAATTCCTGCGCAATATTCTTGGCGTCGATTTCATCGACGACAGCAAGGGCACCAACGTGGGTGCCACCGTGGCCGCGCTCGAAGGTCTGGGCCAGCGCGTGGTGCTGATCGCTGGTGGCGTAGGCAAGGGCCAGGATTTCTCGCCGCTGGTGCGACCGGTTGCCTTGCACGCTCGCGCCGTGTTGCTGATTGGCCGTGATGGCCCGGTGATCGGCGAGGCCCTGGCAGATACCGGTGTGCCGTGCATCACCGCCGACAGCCTGCCGGCAGCAGTCATTGCCTCACTGGACTACGCTCAGGAAGGCGACGCCGTGCTCTTGTCGCCGGCCTGCGCCAGCTTCGACATGTTCCGCAGTTACGCCCATCGCGCGCAGGTATTTGCTGACGCGGTGACCGAGCTTGCCAACGACAAGGGTCAGGTCTGAGCCAATGAGCCTGTTTGCCGAACTCACCAGCAGCGTCAATGCGGTCCGCCCGGGCCGCACGCGCATGCTCGACTACGACGCGCAATTGGTCGTTGCCGTGCTCGGCCTGCTGATGTTCGGCCTGGTGATGGTGTACTCGGCGTCGGTTGCGCTGCCTGATTCACCGAAGTTCTCCAGCTATTCGCCTTTCCATTTCGTGGCGCGCCACGCGATCTTCATCACCATCGGCATGTTGTGCGCGGTGATGGCGTTCTCGGTCAGCATGGAGCGCTGGCAGCGCTTTGCGATGCCGCTGTTCCTGGTGGCGGCGTTCTTGTTGATCGTGGTGTTGGTGCCGGGCATCGGTCGTCAGGTCAATGGTGCAAGCCGCTGGATTCCGCTTGGCTTCTTCAACGTGCAGCCATCCGAGATCATGAAGTTGGCCGTGGTGATCTACGCCGCCGACTACACCGTGCGCAAGCAGGAATACATGCACGAGTTCTTCCGGGGCTTTGTGCCGATGGCGTTTGCCATGGGCGCAACCGGCATCTTGCTGCTGCTTGAACCCGACATGGGTGCGTTCGTGGTGGTCGTGATGATCGCGATGGGCACCTTGTTCCTGGGCGGCATCAACGGCAAGTTGTTCGGTGGCCTGGCGGCAGTGGTGATCGGCACCTTCGGGCTGCTGATCTGGCTGGCCCCGTGGCGTCGTGAGCGCTTGTTCGCTTATCTCGACCCGTGGACCGAGGTCAACGCGCTGGGCAAGGGCTACCAGTTGTCGCACTCGCTGATCGCCTTCGGTCGTGGCGAATGGTTTGGCGTGGGCCTGGGTGCCAGCATCGAAAAGTTGTACTACCTGCCCGAAGCGCATACCGACTTCTTGATGGCCGTGGTGGGTGAAGAACTGGGCTTCGTCGGCGTGATCGCCGTGATCGCCACCTTCTATTTCATTGTTCGCCGGGGCTTCGAGATCGGCCGCCAGGCCATTGCCATGGACCGCACCTTCAGCGGCCTGGTCGCCAAGGGCGTGGCCGTGTGGTTCGGCGGACAGACTTTCATCAACATGGGCGTGAACCTCGGTTTGCTGCCGACCAAAGGACTGACCTTGCCGCTGATGAGTTACGGCGGCTCGGGTGTGATCATGAATATTGTGGCGCTCGCCATCTTGCTGCGTGTGGACTACGAAAACCGCGTGTTGATGCGTGGAGGACGGCCATGAGCCAAGTCCAGGCAAATCACACCAGGCAGCGCACGCTGATGGTGATGGCCGGCGGCACGGGCGGACACATCATGCCGGGCCTCGCGGTTGCCGGGGTGCTGCGCGATCGTGGCTGGAAGGTTGTCTGGATGGGCAACCCCGAGGGCATGGAAGCCCGACTGGTGCCTACGCATGGTTACCCGCTTGCGCCGGTGCGCTTTGCCGGCCTGCGCGGCAAGGGCCTGGCTACCGTGTTGCGCCTGCCCTTTGTAATGGCACGCGGTTTTGCGCAAGCCTGGGGCCAGTTGCGCACCCATCGTCCCGATGTGGTCTTGGGCATGGGCGGCTACGTGGCATTCCCGGGCGGCGTGATGGCTGCCTTGCGCGGTGTGCCGGTGGTGTTGCACGAACAGAATTCGGTCGCCGGGTTGACCAACCGTGTGCTGGCGCGTCTTGCGCGCCGCGTGCTCACGGGTTTCCCGGGAGCCTTGAAAGGCGAACATACCGGCAATCCGGTGCGTGCTGAGCTGACCGTCTTGCCGACACCGGCTGCCCGGTTTGCCGGTCGCAGCGGTCCGCTGAAAATTCTGGTGGTGGGCGGCAGTCTGGGCGCGCAGGCGCTTAATATTGCGGTCCCGCAGGCCTTGGGTCGCATGCCTGCTGCAGCGCGTCCCATCGTCATTCATCAGGCGGGCGAAAAGCATCTGCCTGCATTGAAGACGGCTTACGGCGTGGCAGGGGTAGACGCGGATTGCCGCGCCTTCATCACTGATATGGCGCAGGCCTATGCCGATGCCGATCTGGTGATCTGCCGGTCGGGGGCCATGACGGTTGCCGAGCTGGCAGCCGTGGGGGCTGCTGCGCTGATGGTGCCGTTCCCGCATGCGGTTGACGATCACCAGACCACGAACGCGGCTTTCCTGGTGAACGCACAGGCTGGCTGGATCAAACCACAATCGGTGTTGACCGCCGAGTGGCTGGCCGAATGGCTGGCCGGACTCGACCGCGACACCTTGACTGGGGTGGCGACACGCGCACATGCGCTGGCGCGCCCCGACGCGACGACGCGCATCGCCGACATCTGCGAAGCCGCCGCCGGCACGGAAAAAGCATGAGACATCGGATTCGGAACATTCATTTCGTTGGCATCGGCGGCGCGGGCATGAGCGGCATCGCCGAGATCATGCATAACCTCGGTTATGCGATCAGCGGTTCCGACCTGGCCGACAACGCGACCACACAGCGCCTGGCGCGGCTGGGCATGCGCATCGTGCAAGGCCATCAGGCCGAGAACATCGAGGGCGTGGACGCGATCGTCACGTCGACTGCCGTTGCCAGCAACAACCCGGAAGTGATCGCGGCGCGTGCGCGACGTATTCCCGTGGTGCCGCGTGCGGTGATGCTGGCTGAATTGATGCGCCTGAAGCGCGGCATTGCCGTGGCCGGCACGCATGGCAAGACCACCACCACCAGTCTGGTGGCCAGTGTGCTGGCTGCCGGTGGCCTGGACCCGACCTTCGTGATCGGTGGACGACTGAATTCGGCCGGCGCGAACGCGCAGCTGGGGCAGGGCGAATACATCGTGGTCGAAGCCGACGAGTCGGACGCATCGTTCCTGAATCTGTTGCCGGTGATGGCAGTGATCACCAACATCGACGCCGATCATATGGATACCTATGGTCATGACTTCGCGCGTTTGAAGAGCGCTTTCGTCGAATTCACGCAGCGCATGCCCTTCTATGGCACTGCAGTAATCTGTTTGGATGATGCGAATGTCCGCGAGATTATGCCTTTCATCTCGCGTCCCGTCACGACTTACGGTTTCCATGCCGATGCACAGGTTCGTGCCGTCAATGTGCGCGCCGATGGCACCACGATGTGCTTTGACGTCTTGCGCCGTGATCGCGAGGTCGAACTTGCACCGATCAGCATCACTTTGAACCTGCCTGGTCTGCACAATGTATTGAACGCATTGGCGGCCATCGCGGTGGCAACCGAGCTGGGTGTCGACGACGCCGCCATCGCAGAAGCGCTGGCCGCTTTCCGTGGCGTGGGTCGTCGCTTCACGCAACTGGGTGACTTCCCGGTGGCTGCCGGTGGCAAGTTCACCCTGATCGACGACTACGGTCATCACCCGGTCGAGATGGCGGCAACGCTGTCGGCGGCACGCGGTGCCTATCCGGAACGTCGCATTGTGCTGGTGTTCCAGCCGCATCGCTTCACGCGTACCCGTGACTGCTTCGAAGACTTCGTGAAGGTGCTTGGCACGGTCGACGCCGTGCTGCTGGCCGAAGTCTATTCCGCGGGCGAGACGCCGATCGTGGCCGCAGATGGCCGTGCCCTGACACGCGCCGTGCGCGTGGCGGGCCGCACCGAGCCCGTGTTTGTGGAAGAAATCGGCGACATGCCCCAGGCCATCCTCGACTTCGTGCAGGACGGCGACGTGGTGATCGTGATGGGTGCCGGGTCTGTCGGTGCCGTGCCTTACAAGCTGGCAGAGCGCTTCAACTCGGCAGAGGTATCGGCATGAATGCAAAGACGGCCAAGCAAGCTGAAAAGCATGACTTCGGCAAGGTCGGCGTGCTGTACGGCGGTCGTTCGGCCGAGCGCGATGTGTCCTTGATGTCGGGTACGGGCGTGCACAAGGCCTTGCGCAGCCAGGGCATCGATGCGCACCTGTTCGATACCGGCGAGCGCTCGCTTGCAGAGCTTGCCGACGAAGGATTTGCGCGCGTGTTCATTGCGCTGCATGGTCGTTATGGCGAAGACGGCACGATTCAGGGTGCGCTGGAATTGCTGGGTATTCCTTATACCGGCAGCGGCGTGCTGGCCTCGTCACTGGCAATGGACAAGGTGGCAACCAAACGCGTGTGGATCTCGCAAGGCATCCCCACGCCGGACTTCGTGCTGCTCGATGCCGACAGCGATTTCCTGCCGGTTGCCGGCACGCTTGGCCTGCCGCTGATCATGAAGCCGCCGCATGAAGGCTCGACGCTGGGCGTGGTCAAGGTCATTGCCGCCGAAGACGTGCGCGCCGGTTTCGCGCAGGCTGCCCAGTTCGAAGATGTGGTGCTGGCCGAGTCCTTCATCACCGGTCGTGAACTGACGGTCGCCATTCTGGGTACCGGCCGCAGCGCACATGCGCTGCCGGTGATCGAGATCGTGGCACCCGAAGGCAACTACGACTACCAGAACAAGTACTTCACCGACGACACGCAGTACATCTGCCCGGCCGAGTTGCCTGCAGACCTGACCGAGCGCATTCAAGCAGTGTGCGTGCAGGCCTACCGCGCGCTTGGCTGCGAAGGCTGGGGCCGCGCAGACGTGATGCTCGACGCCGACAATCAACCCTATCTGTTGGAAATCAATACCTCGCCCGGCATGACCGGGCATTCGCTGGTCCCGATGGCTGCACGCGCCGCCGGCATGAGTTACGAAGCGGTCTGCGTCGAGATCCTGCGCGGCGCGCGCTGCAAGGTGTCGGCGGCGCACCCGCTGCAAGCCTGAACCGGAGCTTATGTGTGGAACGACTCGCGCGCCCTGAACCTGCTGGCCAACACGATCTACGTGTTGGTGGTGTCTGCGTTCGGGCTGTCGACCGTGTACTGGCTGGTGCAACGGCCAGTATTCGCATTGCAGAGCATCGAACTGGATGGCGTGCAGACGCGCCTGCAGCACGTCACGCCCGCCGCCGTGCGGGCAGCCGTGGCCGGTCGGCTGGAAGGCAACTTCTTCACGGTCGATCTGGATCAGGCACGGCAAGTATTCGAATCGGTGCCCTGGGTTCGCCGGGCATCGGTGCGTCGCCAGTGGCCCAACGGGCTGGTGGTGCAAGTGGAAGAACAGCAGGCCATGAGCCTGTGGAACGAAAATCGGTTGCTCAATATCTATGGCGAGCCGTTCACGGCCAACCTGGGCGAAGCCGAGGACGGCGGCGATCTGCCGGCCTTGGCGGGGCCGGACGGCGCGGAACGGCTGGTTGCGCAGCGCTATGCAGAGCTGCGCAAATGGTTCGAGCCGCTCAAGGCCGAGCCGACGGTCGTGACCTTGAGCAATCGTTATGCATGGCAGGTCGAATTGTCGAACGGATTGACCGTCGACCTGGGGCGCGAGCCGAGCGCTCAGTTCGGAACCGATTCACTGCCGCTCGACGCGCGTGTGACGCGTCTGGTGCAGTCGCTGCCTGTGCTCGAAGCCAGGCTGGGACGCGGCATCGAACACGCCGACCTGCGCTATCCCAACGGCTTTGCCGTTCGCGCTGTGCCGCCACCTGCTCCGCCGCCTCGCGCGGGTGCACGGCCGCAGTCTTCAAATCAGCAAGCTCCTAAGAAACCACAATGACACGAGAAACCAAGGACCTGATCGTCGCGCTGGACATCGGCACCAGCAAGGTGGTCGCCGTCGTCGCCGAGATGCTGCCCGAAGGCCGGTTTGAAGTGCTCGGTCTGGGCCAGCACGAATCACGCGGCATGCGCAAAGGGGTGGTGGTCAACATCGAGACCACCGTCAATTCCATTCAGCGTGCGCTTGAAGAAGCCGAACTGATGGCCGACTGCAAGATCCGCGATGTCTTCACCGGCATTGCGGGCAGTCACATCCGCAGCTTCAACTCCAGCGGCATGGTCGCGATCAAGGACAAGGAAGTCACGGCGACCGATGTCGCGCGGGTGATCGAGACGGCCAAGGCGGTCAACATTCCGACCGACCAGCAAGTGCTGCACGTGCTGACGCAAGAGTTCATCGTCGACGGCCAGGAAGATATCCGCGAGCCGATCGGCATGAGCGGCATTCGCCTGGAAGTGCGTGTGCACATCGTCACCGGTGCGGTCAGCGCGGCGCAGAACATCGTCAAGTGCGTGCGTCGTTGCGGCCTGGAAGTGCAGGATCTGATCCTGCAACCGCTGGCCTCCAGTCTGGCCTGCCTGACTGCCGACGAAAAAGAATTGGGCGTGGCGCTGGTCGATATCGGTGGCGGTACTACGGATATTGCCATTTTCACCGGTGGTGCAATCCGCCACACTGCAGTCATCCCGATCGCTGGCGATCAGATCACGGGCGACGTGGCGGCGGCACTGCGCACACCGACTCCCGATGCGGAAGAAATCAAGCTGCGATATGGCGTGGCCAAGCAAGTGTTGGCAAGCCCTGATGAACGCATTGAAGTGCCGGGTCTGGGTGACCGTGGTCCGCGTCAGTTGTCGCGTCAGGCACTGGGTGCCGTGATCGAGCCGCGCGTTGAAGAACTGCTGACTTTTGTGCAGCAGGTGATTCGCGAATCGGGCTACGACGAACTGTTGTCATCGGGCATCGTGCTGACCGGCGGGACCTCGCAGATGCCCGGCATTGTCGAGCTGGCGGAAGACATCTTTTTGAAGCCGGTTCGCCTTGGCGGACCGGAGTACGACGGCAGCCTGGCGGACGTGGTGCGCAGCCCGCGCTTCTCGACCGTGATGGGCTTGTTGGCAGAAGCGCGCATGCAACGCATGCGTGGTCGTAGAGTTGCTCAGCAGACCGGCAATTTCAAGAGCGTGTTCGCACGCATGAAAGAGTGGTTCCTGGGGAATTTCTAACACTTTATTTATGACAAGAACCCGCCTTGAACGCGCAGTAATTGGCAGTATTGCTGTCCACTGTAATTAGTCGTGCGTCTGGCAGTTGCCCAGTACCAAAAAACGATCGTCACCTATTAAAATTTATCGCTGGCGGAGACCAGAGTGAAGCAGAGAAGATGAAACGTGAAGCGTGAACCTGCTGGCAGGTATCACGGCCGGCCCACCCCGGATCACTTTTCACCTTTCACGTTTTCTGCGCACCCACTCTCCGCCCGCAACCCAGGAGGCACAACATGAACTTTGAAATGCTAGAAACCGACACCAAGAGCACGGTCATCAAGGTCGTGGGCGTGGGCGGCGCGGGTGGCAATGCAGTTGCACACATGATCGGTCGTGGCGTGCAAGGCGTGGATTTCATCTGCGCCAACACTGATGCACAAGCGCTGTCGCGCACCGGCGCGCCGGTCCAGATCCAGCTCGGCAAGTCGGGCTTGGGCGCGGGTGCCAAGCCGGCTCAGGGCCAAGCCGCTGCTGAAAGCGCACGCGATCAACTCCGTGAAGCGCTGCAAGGCGCCAACATGGTCTTCATCACTGCCGGCATGGGCGGTGGTACCGGCACCGGCGCAGGCCCGGTCGTCGCTGAAATCGCCAAGGAACTCGGCATCCTCACGGTTGCTGTGGTCACCAAGCCTTTCGGCTTCGAAGGCAGCAAGCGCATGCGCATGGCCGAAGAAGGTATCGAGGCGCTGTCGCAGCACGTGCACTCGCTGATCGTCGTGCTGAACGAAAAGCTGTATGACGTGATGGGCGAAGACGCGACGCAAGACGAGTGCTTCAAGAACGCCGATGACGTGCTCAACAACGCTTGCGCAGGTATTGCCGAAATCATCAACGTCGACGGCAACGTCAACGTCGACTTCGAAGACGTCAAGACCATCATGAGCGAGCAAGGCAAGGCGATGATGGGCACCGCGCTCGCATCCGGCGTCGACCGTGCACGTGTGGCGGCCGAAGAAGCCATCGCCTGCCCGCTGCTGGAAGGCATCGATCTGAACGGCGCGCGCGGCGTGCTGGTCAACATCACTGCCAGCCGTTCGCTGAAGATGCGCGAAACGCGCGAGATCATGGACACCATCCGCGGTTATGCAGCGGAAGAAGCAACCGTGATCTTCGGCGTGGCCTACGACGAAGCCATGGGTGAAAACCTGCGCGTGACCGTCGTGGCAACCGGCCTGGGCCGTGCCAAGGCCAAACCGCAACTGGTGCAAAGCGCCATGCCGCAACTGCGCACGGGTACCGACAACATGTCGGTTCACCTGGGCGGTGGCGGCGGTGGTGGTGGCAACGTTGGCGGTTCGCCCAACTACCACGACTACGACACGCCGACGGTGTTCCGCAATCCGCGCGACGCTGTGCAACGTGTCCAGGCGCTGGAAAGCTCGGGCATGGAACACCTCGACATCCCGGCCTTCCTGCGCAAGCAAGCCGACTGATTCTTGGTCAAGGCCACGACCTGGCAGCCCGTTGATCTTGACGGGCTGTTTCCGCCACGGCGGACAGGCATCGATTGTCTGAGGTACTCATTTTTTTCAACGCGCGCCTGACACCAGTCTGGCGCGCGTTGTCATTTTCAGGAGCAGATGCATGACGATCAAGATTGGCGACAACGTTCCCGACGCAACCCTCACCGAATTCATTCCGGTCGAGACCGAAGGCTGCGCGCTCGGCCCCAACGCCTTCCAGGTGGCAGACCTGGTGCGCGGCAAAAAGATCGCCGTGTTTGCCGTGCCGGGTGCCTTCACGCCGACCTGCTCGGCCAAGCACTTGCCGGGTTACGTGCAGCAGATCGATGCATTCCGCGCCAAGGGCGTGGACGAAGTCTGGTGCGTGTCGGTCAACGACGCATTCGTGATGGGTGCCTGGGCCAAGGAACAGGGCGCACAGGGCAAGGTCCGTCTGTTGGCAGACGGTTCGGGCATCTGGACGCGCGCACTGGGTCTGGAACTGGACTTGAACGCACGTGGCATGGGCACCCGTTCGCAGCGTTATTCGATGGTGCTGGAAGATGGCAAGGTGACCCAGCTGAACGTGGAAGCAGCAGGCAAGTTCGAAGTCAGCGACGCCGATACGTTGTTGGCGCAGGTCTGAGCTTGCATGGGTCTGGTCAGGGGATGACCGGACCTGGCAGGACTTGGGTCAAGACCATCGCAAGTCACACGGGCCTGGATCGATCAGGCCCGTGTTGTCCTGGTGACACGATGCAGGGTCAAGCATGACGCGGCATCGACCGCGCCTATCGGTGCCATCGCGTAAAACCATTGGCCCGACTGTGACAGCGACGCTACAATGCTTGATTGCTGCTCAGGCAACCATTGTTTGGCGCAAGCTCGGTATTCCCGAAGCCTGTCGCCGGTTTTCGCGGCGCTTTGTCGGTCGCGATCACCCGATCTAACAATTGCCTAACATCTTGTGGCTAAGCTCACGAGACCACGTGCAGCATCAGCGGTAAAAACAAAGGTCAGCGTCGAGATGCGTTCGCACTAGCGTTTGCATCACGGCCAGCACCAAAGCAGGCGGCAAGTCCTGCAAAAAAATACGCTTCCTTGAACTACGCTTGTCTTCAAGCGCTCTGTGACGACGATACATGCTGCGCCAACGCACGATTAAAAGCATCACCCGTACGACCGGTGTCGGACTGCATTCAGGACGACGGGTCGAGCTTACGCTGCGCCCGGCGGCACCCAATACGGGCATCGTGTTTCATCGTGTCGATCTTGAGCAGCCCGTGGACATTCCGGCAGATGCGCTTGAGATCGGCGACACCCGTCTGGCGTCGGTCTTGCAGCGTGGCAAGGTGCGCGTATCGACCGTCGAACATCTGATGTCTGCGTGCGCGGGGTTGGGCATCGACAATCTGCATGTCGACCTGACGGCCGAAGAAGTGCCGATCATGGACGGCAGTGCCAGCACCTTCGTGTTCCTGATCCAATCGGCAGGCATTGAAGAACAGCCGGTCGCCAAGCGTTTCATCAAGGTCTTGAAGACCGTTGAAGTCCGTGAAGGCGAGGGCGCAGCTGCCAAGTGGGCGCGTCTTGAGCCGCATGACGGCTTTGCCTTGGCGTTCTCCATCGATTTCCGTCACCCGGCCATCGATGCCACCGCCAACTTTGCCGAGATCGATTTCGCTCAGCATTCCTATTCGCGTGAAATTGCACGTGCGCGCACCTTCGGCTTCGTGCAAGACGTCGAAACCTTGCGTGCTGCGGGTCTGGCGCGCGGCGGCAGCTATGACAACGCCATCGTGCTGGATGAATACCGGGTGCTGAACGCGGAAGGTCTGCGCTACGACGACGAGTTCGTCAAACACAAGATTCTGGATGCCATCGGTGACCTGTACCTGATCGGCAGCCCGCTGATCTCGCGTTATGTGGCGCACAAGTCTGGGCACGGCATGAACAACCAACTGGTGCGCGCCTTGTTGGCCCGCCAGGATGCCTGGGAATACGTCACCTTCGATTCGGAGGCCGCCGCACCGCGTGCCTTCCATCAGGAATGGGCGCTCGCTTGAGCGTCGGCTTCCACCCCTTGTGTGTTCATCGTCTGTGCGCTGATCGCGGGCACAGACACTGCGCGCGCCTGGGCTGCTGAACGATGGTCGTTGCTCGCCTGATCGTCGTATTGCTTGCACTGGCCATCGCGCTTTGTGTGGGCCTGGGTTTCATCACCGGCAACCGGGCGCACTACGACCGCGCCTGGCGCTTCGCCAAGTTTGGCTTGGCCGCGCTTGTCATCTTCTTCGCGGTGCTGATCGTCAGTGAGTTGATGCGCTAGGGCGTATCGGCATTGGCAACGGCCGCCAGCAGCGGTTCAAATCAGTCGCAGTTCAAATCAGCCACCACCTAAGGTCGGCAACAAGCCTGTCTGGCATGCCCTGGACGCTGATTCGCCGTCCTTGATCTATGGGCGTGCCAATTGAAAACGCGCTTACCGTCGAGCGTTTACCACCCTGTTTTACGCCGCTCGTCGTTCACGTTTCACGCCTGCGTGCCACCAAACGGGCCACGGCCTGCGCCAGCGGACCATCGCTGATCTTGTCCTGCAGATCCGCGAAAGCCTGTATGCCAGGAGAGCCGATCTGGTTTGGCCGGCCTACCGGATTGGGGGCTACGACCCCGCCCAATGGGCGCGATAACGTTGCTTGGACACGTACCGCGATCCCATTAACCTGCCATCCACGCTTTTCCAGACTGCTTGCGATGCGCGGGGCCAATTGTCTGAGTTTTGCCGAATGCGCGGCAGCCGGCACACCGATGGTCAATTGCCCGTCTTCGAAACGCAGGACGTGACACGACGACTGCAGCGCGGCAGGCAATGCCGCGCGCAGATGTTGTTCCAGGTCCATGTGCTGGTGGGCAGTGGCCAGCAAACCGGCAGTACGACCGTCATGACGCAGCCATGCTAATGCGGCAGTCTTGGTGGCAGGATCCTGCGGTGCCTTTTGGCCTTTCCGTGGGTGTTTGTACAGCGGACGCATTGTCTGTCTGGTTCCAGAGCTTCGGTGGAGCACCTCTGTCTTGCAGATAATCATAGTGCACGCGCGTGATGCGCTCAGGCCAGGCCCCGCAATCGGTACGGTTGCCGGGCACGGCTGTGCAATCCGCCGGGCCGTCCGGGCTGGCTTGCGTCGGGCCGTGTGCTTGATGCTCTCGGTCAGTGCGCTATCAATCGGCGCGCTATCAGTTGGTGCGCTATCAATCAGCACCCCTGCATTGGCTGGCCCTCCCGCGGTGGGCGGGCCGATGATGACGGCTGCACAACTCAGTTATGAACGCGAACGGCTGGAGGGCCTGGCCCGCCGAAATGCGCCCGTGCGGGTGTTGGACATCAAGCAAGGTTTCGAGGCGGCTGCGCGCCCTGCTCTTGGTGCCAGCCCAGGACCGGTAATAACCGTGATGCCGATCGCCTTCGGGTTCATCACCTCGACCTTTGGCATGCGCACCGATCCGATCACGCGTTCACAGGCCATGCACGAAGGGCAGGATTTTGCCGCGCCGATGGGTACGCCGATTCTGGCTGCGGCCAGCGGCATCGTGATCGATGCGCGAATGCACTCGGAATACGGGCAGATGGTGGAGATCGATCATGGCAACGACCTGGTCACGCGTTATGCGCACGCATCGGTGTTGCTGGTGAAACGCGGTGACCTGGTGCGGCGCGGGCAGCAGATCGCGCTGGTGGGCAGCACCGGGCGGTCCACCGGGCCGCATCTGCATTTCGAGGTCAGGACGGTTGGTGTGGCGGTCGATCCCGTGCGTTTTCTGGGGGATCAGGCGCGTCCGGCCACCTTGGCGAGCATGAGTGCCGGGGCAGGCGGCAGGCCCTGATTCAGCGCGGTTTCAGCGACAGGATGAGGGCCGGAGCGGGGTCCGAATCACCTTGGTACAGGGCTTGAATATCAAGGGATTGACCCGATGCTAAACTGGTTAATCAGCCCTTTAACAGAACGCGATGGTTTCCTCTCTGCTCAAGAAGATTTTCGGTAGCCGAAATGACCGGCTCCTGAAGCAATATCGCAAGACGATCGAGCGCATCAATGAGCTCGAACCTCAAACGGCCGCGCTCACGGACGAGCAGCTTGCTGCGAAAACCGTCGAATTCCGCCAGCGTTTCCAACAGGGTGCCACCCTGGACGATCTGCTGCCAGAAGCCTTTGCGGTTGTTCGCGAAGGTGGCAAGCGCGCCCTCGGCATGCGTCACTTCGACGTGCAGTTGCTGGGCGGCATCGTGTTGCACAGCGGCCGTATCGCGGAAATGCGTACCGGCGAAGGCAAGACCCTGGTCGCCACGCTGCCCGCCTACCTGAACGCGATCGCCAGCAAGGGCGTTCACGTGGTCACGGTCAACGACTACCTCGCGTCGCGCGATGCCGAATGGATGGGGCGTCTGTATCGCTTCCTGGGCATGAGCGTTGGCGTGATCGTGTCGCAGCAGCCCAACGAACAGAAGAAAGAAGCCTACGCTGCCGACATCACCTACGGCACCAACAACGAATACGGCTTCGACTATCTGCGCGACAACATGGAGTATCAGCTCGGCGATCGGCGTCAGCGCCCGCTGTTCTTTGCCATCGTTGACGAGGTGGACTCGATCCTGATCGACGAGGCGCGTACCCCGCTGATCATCTCCGGCCAGGCCGAGGATCACACCGAGCTGTACATCCGCATGAACGCCGTGCCGCCGCTGCTGACCCGCATGGCCACGGAACCCAAGCCGACCGAACCCGAGCCGCCTGGCGACTTCTGGGTCGACGAGAAAGGCAATCAGCTGTTCCTGTCGGAAGCCGGCCACGAAAACGCGGAAGCGATTCTGGGTCGTCTGGGCATGTTGCCGGAAGGTGAGTCGCTGTACGACCCGCGTCACATCTCGCTGATGCACCACCTGATGGTGGCGCTGCGCGGCCACAACCTGTTCTTCCGCGACCAGCACTATGTCGTGCAGGACGGCGAAGTCGTCATCGTCGACGAGTTCACCGGTCGCCTGATGACCGGTCGCCGCTGGTCCGACGGCCTGCACCAGGCGGTGGAAGCCAAGGAAGGCGTGAAGATTCAGAACGAGAACCAGACGCTTGCGTCGATCACGTTCCAGAACTACTTCCGCATGTACGAAAAGCTGGCTGGCATGACCGGTACGGCCGACACCGAAGCCTTTGAATTCCAGGAAATCTACGGTCTGGAAACCATCATCATGCCGACCAATCGGCCGATGGCGCGTAACGACCAGAATGACCAGGTGTTCAAGACCGACCACGAAAAGCATGGTGCGATCATCGCGGATATCCGCGAGTGCCATGGACGTGGACAGCCGGTGTTGGTGGGTACCACCAGCATTGAAAATTCGGAACTGCTGTCCGATCTGCTGACCAAGGCCAAGATCAAGCACGAAGTGCTCAACGCCAAGCAGCACGCCCGTGAGGCCGAGATCGTGGCCGAAGCCGGCAAGGCGGGTCACATCACGATCGCCACCAACATGGCCGGTCGCGGTACCGACATCGTGCTGGGCGGCAGCCTGGAAAAGCAGATCGACCTGATCCGCCACGACGAATCGCTGACGGAAGCCGACAAGAACGCGCGCATCGACACCATCCGTCAGGAATGGAAGCCGGCGAACGAGGCGGTCAAGGCGGCGGGTGGTCTGCGCATCATCGGCACCGAGCGTCACGAATCGCGTCGTATCGACAATCAGCTGCGTGGCCGTGCCGGTCGCCAGGGTGACCCGGGTTCGTCGCGCTTCTACCTGTCGCTGGAAGATCCGCTGATGCGCATCTTCGCGGGTGACCGCGTGCGCGGCATCATGGAACGCCTGAAGCTGCCCGAAGGCGAGCCGATCGAGGCAGGCATGGTGTCGCGTTCGATCGAGACCGCCCAGCGCAAGGTCGAAAGCCGCAACTTCGACATCCGCAAGCAATTGCTGGAATACGACGACGTCGCCAACGACCAGCGCAAGGTGATCTACGCTCAGCGTAACGACGTGCTGGAAGCGTCGAGCATTGCCGACACCGTCAGCAACCTGCGCGAAGCTGCCTTCACCGCACTGGTGCGTGAATACGTGCCGGCCGATTCGGTCGAAGAGCAGTGGGACATTGCCCGCCTGGAAAACGTGCTGGCATCGGAATGGCAACTGGAAGTGCCGCTGGTGAAAATGCTGGAAACCGAAACCACGCTCAGCGACGAAGATGTCGTGGAACGTGTGGTGGCGGCCGCCAATGCAGCCTACAACGCCAAGGTCGAGCAAGTCGGTGCCGAGATGTGGGGCCAGTTCGAACGTTCGATCGTGTTGCAGTCGATCGATACGCACTGGCGCGAGCATCTGTCCTCGCTTGATCACCTGCGCCAAGGTATTCATCTGCGTGGTTACGCGCAGAAGAATCCGAAGCAGGAATACAAGCGCGAGGCATTTGAGCTGTTCTCGGGCATGCTCGATCGCATCCGCGACGATGTGGTCAAGGTCTTGATGACGGTGCGCGTGCAGTCGGCCGAGCAGATGGAGCAAGCCGAAGCGCAGGCTGCCCAGCCGGCGCAGGTGCAGTACCACCACGCCAATTACGACGAGGCGCTGGCTGCGGCTCCGGCCCCGGCAGATGCCGAGACGGTGCGCAATCTGCTGCCGAAGGTCGGCCGCAACGATCCGTGCCCGTGCGGTAGCGGCAAGAAGTACAAGGTGTGCCACGGCAAGCTGACCTGATTTTTCGGTCTGCTTGATGTGACAAAGCCCCGCGATCTTTGGATCGCGGGGCTTTTTTCATGGTGTGTTCGGAATGCGTCCGGGCTTGTCGGTGCGGGTATGTGGGCTACCCGCGACTGGCCATGGAAATCAACGGCAGGCTGCAAACAACAATCACGACTTCCAGACCGGTTTGCGCTTCTCCAGGAAGGCATCCACGCCTTCGCCAGCGTCCTCTTCCATCATGTTGCGCGCCATCACATCGCCTGCGTACGCATAGGCCTCGGCCAAGTCCATCTGACGCTGCCGATAGAACATCGCCTTGCCATAACGGATGGCTGCTGCGCTCTTGCCCAGGATGGCTGCCACCTTGTCGGCAATCGCATCATCCAGATCGGCATCCGGCACGGCATCATTGATCAGGCCCCAGTCGGCAGCGGTTGCCGCATCGATGAAGCGGCCGGTGACCAGCATGTCGAACGCCCGTTTGGTGGGTACGTTGCGGGTCAAGGCCACTGCGGGCGTGGCGCAGAACAGGCCGACATTGATGCCCGACACCGCAAAACGCGCGCTTTCGCTGGCGATGGCCAGGTCGCAACTGGCGACCAGCTGGCAGCCCGCTGCCGTGGCCACGCCGTGCACACGCGCGATCACCGGCACTGGCAATGCCTGCACGGCTTGCATTACCCCCGCGCAACGCGAGAACAGGTCCTGGTAGTAATCAAGACGGGGGCTGCCACGCATCTGGCGCAGGTCGTGCCCGGCGCAAAATGCCTTGCCGGCCGCCGACAGCACCACGCAACGCACGCTGGTGTCGCTGGCAATTGCCGCCAGTTCGCGCTGCAAGGCGTCCAGCATGGCCTCGGACAAGGCATTGAACTGCAGCGGGCGATTCAGGCAGAGTGTGGTCACGCCCTGCTTGTCCTCGCGCAGCAAGATGGGCTCTGCGCTGGCGTCGGTCGGTGCTGAACTGCTCGCGGTGTTGAGGGTGGCCTGCGCCATGTCGGGTGCGTTCATCTGAATCTCCCGGGGTTCTGTGACCCCATGTCGGTCATGTAGCGCGGCGTAGCGACATACCTCTTACAGCAGGAAGATCGTCGCCAGGCCGAGAAAGATCAGGAATCCTAACGTATCGGTGGCGAAGGTCAGCAGCACGGACGATCCCAGCGCCGGGTCTTTGCCGAAGCGGTCACGCAGCAGCGGCACCAGAATGCCCACGCCGGAACCGATCATCATGTTCAGGATCATCGCGGCCATCATCACCAGACCAAGCGTGAAGCGGCCCGAAATTGCCCATGCAAACGCTGCTGCCACCAGGCCGCCGCCCAGGCCTACCAACAGGGCGATCAGGAATTCGCGCTTGACCAGCCGGACCAGATTGGCCGACGACACCCGGCCGACGGCCAGCGCGCGGATGATCAAGGTCATGGTCTGATTGCCGGTGTTGCCGCCAATGCCGGCGACGATCGACATCAAAAATGCCAGTATCACGATCTGGCCCACGGTTTCTTCAAAGCGCGAAGCCACGAACGACGCAAAGCCCGCCGTACAGAGGTTCACCAGCAGCCAGGGCGTGCGGTTGCGGATGGCGCTTTTGACCGGCGCGAAGATGTCTTCTTCCTGCAGACCGGCTTTCGACAGGGTCTGTTCGTCCGAGGCCTCGCGGATGTAGTCCACCACCTCGTTGACGGTCAGCCGGCCGATCAGGCGGCCCAGGCCGTCGACCACCGCGGCCGACACCAGGTCGTAACGCTCGAAGGCCGCTGCGGCTTCGTCGGCTTCGTCCAGCGGTGCCAGTGACAGGATGCCGGTATCCATGGCGTCGGACACCTTCACATCCGGGTCGCTGATCAGCAGCTTGCCCAAGGACAGGCTGCCCTGCAGGCGGTCCTGGCGGTCAACGACAAAGATCTGGTCGGTATGGTCGGGCAGTTCCTGCAGGCGGCGCAGGTAGCGCAACACCACTTCCAGCGTGACGTCGTCACGCACGCGCACCATCTCGAAGTCCATCAGCGCGCCAACCGAGTCTTCCGGGTAGCTCATCACCGCGGACAGGCGCGCGCGCTCTTCGTCGGTCAGGCCTTTCTGGACCTCGGCCACGACTTCGGGCGGCAGGTCGGGGGCCAGATCGGCCAGCTCGTCTGCTTCCAGGTTTTCGGTCGCCGCGACCAGTTCTTCCTGGTCCATGGTGGCGATCAGCGACTCGCGCACCCAGTCGGCGACTTCCAGCAGAATTTCGCCGTCGTAATCGGCGCGCACCAGGCGCCAGATGGCCTGGCGTTCGTCGGTGGGCAGCGATTCCAGAATGAAGGCGATGTCGGCCGGGTCGAGCGCGTTCAGCAGCGTGCGCAGCTCGGCATCGTGCTGGCGATGCACCAGCGATTCGACGACATCGGCGCGTGCGTCGCCTTCTTCCTGGCGATGCACCAGGTCTTCGACCATGCGCTGCCGGCGCAGCAGTTCGTGGACGCGATCCAGGGCTTCCTGGGCGTCTTCTGGGTCTAGCCCGCGTTTGCGGACCGGGGTATCTGGAGAGGTATCGACCATCGCGCGAGAATGCAAAAACAGGCCCCGCGCGGGCCAGCGATCAGGCGGCCGACGAGGTCGGCGCGATCAGCGAGACACGTGCATGAGGCCGTGAGTTGACCAGACAGCTAGTGCAGCAATATGGAGTGGGTCGTGGCGGTAAGGCCATGACGATGGCGCGGAGGGCTAGCCCCGCTGAGTTCAGGATGCCGGGATTGTACGCGTCCGGCCCCTGGGCGTCATGGCCTTTGACCACCTTGCAACGTCCGTTTTCGACTGCGTGGTTCGCGGATGTAAGTGCGTGCATTCGTGTCTGCATTGCGTGCCTGCGTTCAGGCTTTGCCGGCAGCGCGATGCACCTGCGGATTGCGCGGCACATCCAGATAGGTCTCGACATCCAGCACCGGCTCGCCCGGCAGATGCAGATCGACATAGCGTCGGTACACGCCGCTGCGCAGGAACAGCGCAAACAGGTCTGCATCGATGTGGCCGGCGCGCACCATGCCCTGCATGGTCTCCAGGGTCTGGGCAAGCGAGTAGGGCGGCTTGTAAGGACGATCGTTGGCGGTCAGCGCTTCGAAAATGTCGGCGATCGCCAGAATGCGGTCAGGAATGCCAAGCGCATCGCCACGCAGGCGGCGCGGGTAGCCCGAGCCGTCAGGGCGCTCGTGGTGATTGGCAGCCAATGCGGGCAGCGCAGCGAAGTCGCCGGACAGCGGCAAGGTGCTGAGCATGGTCATGGTGTGCACCGCATGCGAGTGTGCGTGGAAGCGCTCGGCGTCATTCAGGGTGCCGCGCAGCACGCCCAGGTTGTGCAGTTCTCCGTGATGCGCCGCATGGGGCGGCAACTGCATGTCGAAGCCCCAGTGATTGCGCGGGTCGTCGCGGGTCACGGGTGGCGCGTCGTCCCCCCAGGGCACCACGTGTTCGGGGCGGTCGGCCAGCAGGCGTTCGCGCGCGGGCAAGGAGGCAATGCCACCTTCTGCCTGGCGCATCTGCTCTTCGCGTGACAGGCCCAGGCTGCGGTCGAAATAGGGCGTCCAGGTGCGGGCACCGATTGCGCGCAGTCGGGCATGGTCACCGGCGTGCAGCGGTTTGTTGCCGGTATTGACCCGGGCGATGAAGTCGAATTCTTCCTGCAGGGTCTGCTGGGCGTTGCGGCGTTTGGTGTCCAGGGCCTGCGCATCGCCACCGGCATGCAGTTCGCGCCAGTAGTCCAGTTCGATATCGCGCCACAGCACTTCGAAGCGGGTGCGGATCTCGTGGATGCGGTTCTGCACCGCTTCCAGTTTGGTGGCCTTGTCCAGAATCGGGTCGGCACACAGCAGCTTGCCGCAATCGTGCAACCAGGCGGCCAACCGGAAGGTTTCGCGTTCGCTGGCGGTCAGGGCGAAATCGGCAAACGGGCCGGTCTGGGTGGCGATGGTGGCGTCGAGCAAGGCCAGTGCAATTTCCGGCACCCGATCGCTGTGCCCACCGGTGTAGGCCGACCGGGTACGCGTGGCCTCGGCCAGCAGTTTTGCCAGCGCATCGAGAATGGGCAAGGACATGGGGGTGTCCGTGCCCGCCTGTAAATCTTCCTGCTGTTGCATTGCCTGATCCATTACTGACGCGTCCGACATCACGCATCCGACATCGCACGCGCGGGATTGTCATGGCATCCCGGGGGCATTGTAGCGAGCGTGTCACCGCGTACGCGCGCCCTTAGATTTTTATCGCATAAGGGTAAGGTTGAACTATCGGGGCAACCCGCTGCATGCTGCGCGTTTTCCGTCTTTCGTGGCGGCCGCGTCGCGGTCCCGGAGGCCGGGTCTTTCTTGGAATCGTCCGTGAGCGCTGCGCTGAACATTCTCTGGTTTCTTCCCACCCATGGCGATGGCCGATATCTCGGAACCAGCCATGGCGCTCGACCGGTGTCGCTGTCTTATCTCAGGCAGGTGGCGCAAGCCGCCGACAGCCTGGGGTATTACGGCGTGCTGATTCCCACTGGCCGGTCTTGCGAAGATTCCTGGGTGGTGGCGTCGGCGCTGGCACCGCTGACCGAACGGTTGCGTTACCTGGTGGCGATTCGCCCCGGCATCATTTCGCCCACGGTGTCGGCGCGCATGGCCGCCACGCTGGACCGCTTGTCGGGTGGGCGGCTGCTGATCAACGTGGTCACAGGCGGAGACCCGGATGAAAACCGGGGCGATGGCCTGCACCTGGATCACAGCGAACGCTATGAGGCTGCGTCTGAGTTCCTGAAAATCTGGCGTCGCGTGTTGCAGGGCGAAGCCGTGGACTTCGACGGCAAGCACCTGAAGGTGGAAAACGCCAAGGCGCTGTACCCGCCAGTGCAGAAACCTTACCCGCCCCTGTATTTCGGTGGGTCGTCCGACGAGGCGCATGCACTGGCTGCCGAGCAGGTCGATGTCTACCTGAGCTGGGGCGAGCCGCCTGAAGCAGTGGGCCGCAAGATTGCCGATGTGCGGGCGCGTGCCGCAGCGCTGGGGCGCACGGTGAAATTCGGTGTGCGCCTGCACGTGATCGTGCGCGACACCAATGAACAAGCCTGGGCTGCTGCTGCCGAGCTGATCGAGCATGTGTCGGACGACACCATTGCATCGGCACAGGCCTCGTTCGCCCGGTTCGATTCGGTCGGCCAGCGTCGCATGGCCGCCTTGCATGGCGGACGACGCGATCAGCTTGAGATCTATCCGAACCTGTGGGCAGGGGTAGGGCTGGTGCGTGGGGGCGCAGGCACGGCCCTGGTGGGTGATCCGCAGACGGTGGCCGCGCGTATTCGCGAGTATGCAGACCTGGGCATCGACAACTTCATTTTCTCCGGGTATCCGCACCTGGAAGAAGCCTATCGGTTTGCCGAACTGGTGTTCCCCTTGCTGCCCGAACCTTACGCAAGCCTGGCACGTGGCGGCACGACCAATATCACCGGGCCGTTTGGCGAGATGATCGCCAATGATGTGCTGCCGGGAAGTGGGGCGGCGCGCGCTGCTGGTTAAAGCTTGGCAGGGCTGCGGAGGCAGCCCGTTCTTGGGGCTGCTTGAAAGTCTGTTTTCAAGCCCGGTCTTAAGCCCGTTTTAAGCCTGGTTTCAAGCGCTTTCGTACGCTTCCCCTAAGCTCGCTCTCAAGCCCACCTGTAAGCCCTTGCAGCACTTTTCTTGATGCTGCCCGCCACGTGCGCCCACGCTACAGTGGATAATCGCCGACGGTGTGTGTCCCCATGGGCGTCTTCATGGCTGTCTCCATAATTCCTACGCATCCGATTGCTAGTCTTCGGAACTAGTCTCCACCACTAGTATTCAGAACCAGCCTTCGGATCTTCCAAACGGACCGCGTAGGGCTCGTCACACGCCTACCCCCTGTCTGCACAGTGCCCAGCCGCCCCCACACCGCCGCCGCCTGACTTTCGGCGTGCGCCCACTCGGAAGCCCGCTCGACTCATGCGTACTGCCAAGAAAATTCTGCTGCTCCTTCTCCTGGTTGCCATCGTCGGGGGCGGCATCGCATATGTGAGGCATAAAACAACACCGGTTGCCGCCACCGGGACGGGTGGCCCAGGCGGTCGCCCGGCAGGTGCGCCGGCCGCTGGCAGTCCCGCCGCAGGTGGGGCACCGCGCATGTCGCAGGTCACGGTAAAAGCAGCCACCACCGAAGTCGCCGACGTGCCGACTTTTCTGACGGGGCTAGGTACCGTCACCGCCATGAACACGGCAATCGTGCGTGCCCGGGTCAACGGGCAGTTGATGAAGCTGCACTTCACCGAAGGGCAAGAGGTCAAGGCCGGGCAACTGCTGGCTGAGCTCGACCCGCGCACTTTCCAGGTGGCCTTGGCGCAGGCCGAGGCCGAACTGGGCACCAGCCGCGCAACGCTGGCCAATGCCCGGGCCGACCTGGCGCGTTATCGCACGCTGCTGCAGCAGGAATCGGTGGCCAGCCAGCGTGTCGATACCCAGGCGTCGCTGGTGCAGCAACTGGAAGCCTCGGTGAAAGGGGGCGAAGCTGCGGTGGCGGCTGCGCGCCTGCAGCTGGAATTCAGCCGGGTGACCGCACCGATTTCGGGCCGGGTGGGCTTGAAGCAGGTGGACATCGGCAATCAGGTGAGCACATCGGACGCCAATGGCCTGGTGATCATCACCCAGGTGCAGCCGATCAATGTGGTGTTCCCGCTGCCCGAAACCCGCCTGCCTGAAATCGTCACGCCGTTCTATGCGGGCAACGCGCTGAAGGTCGAAGCCTGGAATCGCGAGAATTCCAAGGTGCTGGCCACGGGCAAGCTGGCCAGCATCGACAATCAGGTGGACACCACCACCGGTACCTTCCGTCTGAAAGCCGTGTTCGACAATGCCGACCACGGCCTGTTTCCGAATCAGTTCGTGAATGCGCGCATTCAGACCGGTGTGATTGCGCAAGCCGTGGTGGCACCGTCTGCGGCAGTGCAAATCGGTACCAAGGGTAGCTACGTGTGGGTGCTGGGCGACGACAACAAGGTGAAGATGCAGATCGTCAAGACCGGCCCGCGTGAAGGCGAGAAAATCGTCATCACCGAAGGGGTGGCGGGTGGCGTGCGGGTGGTCACCGACGGTGTGGATCGACTGACCGATGGCATTGCCGTGATGCTGGCCGAGGCCCCGCCGCCGGCCCGTACCGCACCGCCTCCGGGTGCCCCCCGCCGCGCACGTCCGGCGCAGTGAGCATGGCCATGCATGTCATGTACATCAGTTCCTGTTGTGTGATCGGACAAGCTTCATGAATCCGTCACGCATTTTCATCGAACGGCCGGTCGCCACCACCTTGCTGATGCTGGCGCTGCTGCTGGTCGGCATCATCGGGTATCGCGGGCTGTCGATCTCGGCCTTGCCCGAGGTCGATTACCCGACCATTCAAGTCGTCACCTTGTACCCGGGAGCAAGCCCCGAGGTAATGACATCTGCCGTGACGGCACCCCTGGAACGTCAGTTCGGCCAGATGCCCGGCCTGACCCAGATGTCTTCGCAAAGCTCGGGGGGCGCATCGGTCATCACCTTGCAGTTCGGCTTGGAACTTGAACTCGATGTGGCCGAGCAGGAAGTGCAGGCCGCGATCAACGCAGGCAGCAACTTGCTGCCTTCCGATCTGCCGGCCCCGCCGATCTACAGCAAGGTCAATCCCGCCGATCCGCCGATTCTGACGCTGGGTGTGACGTCTGTGACCACACCGCTTACGCGGGTGCAGGATTTGGTCGATACCCGCATGGCGCAGCGCATGTCGCAGGTGTCGGGAGTGGGCTTGGTCAGCCTGTCGGGCGGGCAGCGTCCTGCTGTGCGCATTGACTTGAACGTGCAGGCATTGGCCTCGTATGGCCTGACCAGCGAGGCGGTGCGGGTGGCCATCACCAACGCCAACGTCAACAGTGCCAAGGGCGGTTTCGACGGCCCGACGCGTTCTTCGTCGATCTCGGCCAACGACCAGCTGCGCTCGCCCGAGGAATACCGGCGCATCATCGTTGCCTACAAGAACGATGCGCCGGTGCGCCTGAGCGACGTGGCCAGCATTCGTGACGGCGCGGAAAATGCCAAGCTGTCGGCCTGGGCGAACCGCAATCCGGCCATCATCGTGAACGTGCAGCGCCAGCCGGGTGCCAACGTGATCAGCACGGTGGACACGCTGCGCGCCTTGCTGCCGCAGTTGCAGGAAGGCCTGCCGGCCGATGTGAAGGTCACCATGCTGACCGACCGCACGTCCACCATCCGCGCCTCCGTGAAAGACACGCAGCTGGAACTGCTGCTGGCCATCGGCCTGGTGGTGGCAGTGATCTTCGTGTTCCTGCGCAGTGCACGCGCCACCCTGATTCCGGCGGTGGCCGTGCCACTGTCGCTGGTCGGTACCTTTGCGGTCATGTACCTGGCAGGTTTTTCGATCAATAACCTGACGCTGATGGCGCTGACGATTGCCACCGGCTTTGTGGTCGACGATGCCATCGTGGTGGTCGAGAACATCTCGCGCTATATCGAGGAAGGCGAGTCGCCACTGGCTGCTGCCATCAAGGGCGCGGGCGAGATCGGGTTCACCATTATTTCGCTGACGTTCTCGCTGGTGGCAGTGTTGATTCCGCTGCTGTTCATGGGCGATGTGGTGGGACGGTTGTTCCGGGAATTTGCGATCACGCTGGCGGTAGCGATTCTGATATCTGCGGTGATTTCGCTTACGCTTACCCCCATGATGTGCGCCAAGCTGCTGCGTCACGAACCGGCAGAAAAGCAAAGCCGCTTCAGCCGCTGGAGCGAGCGTTTCTTCGACGGCGTCATTGCGCAATATGGCCGTCTGTTGACGGTGGTGCTGCGTCACCAAGTGCTGACCCTGCTGGTGGCCTTCGGTACGCTGGTGCTGACCGTGGTGCTGTTCATCGCGATTCCGAAAGGCTTCTTCCCGGTGCAGGACAACGGGGTGATCCAGGGCGTAACGGAAGCTTCGCAAAGCATTTCATTTGCGGCCATGTCGGCGCGTCAGCAGGAAGTGGCCGATGTCATTTTGCGTGACCCGGATGTGGAAAGTCTGTCGTCGTTCATCGGGGTCGATGGCAACAACGCCACGCTCAATGCCGGTCGCCTGCAGATCAATCTGAAACCGCTGGAAGACCGCAGTGCACGTGCGCCCGAAATCATGGCGCGTCTGCAACCCGAACTGGCCAAGGTGGCGGGCATCACCACCTACTTGCAGCCGGTGCAGGATCTGACCATCGAGACCAGTGTGTCGCGCACGCAGTATCAGTTCACCTTGCAGGCCAGCACGCTGGAGGCGCTGGGCGAGTGGGCACCGAAACTGGTGGCGCGCATGGGGCAGGAAGCGTCGCTGCGCGATGTCACCAGCAATCTGCAGAACCAGGGCCTGGTGGCCTATGTCGATATCGATCGCGATGCGGCAAGCCGTCTGGGTATTTCGGTGGCGGCGATTGGCAGCGCACTGTACGACTCGTTCGGTCAGCGCCTGATTTCCACGATCTTCACGCAAGCAGCGCAGTACCGTGTGGTGCTGGGCATTGCCAATGTGAACGAACGCGGCTTGAGCGCGCTCGATGGCATCTACCTGGCTTCTACCGGTGGCGGCATGGTGCCGCTCAGCAGCATTGCGAAAGTGTCTGAACGCAATGGCCCGCTGTCGATCAACCACATCGACCAATTCCCATCGACCACTGTGTCCTTCAATGTGGCCGATGGCGTGTCGCTGGGCGAAGCGGTGGAACTGGTGCGCCAGGCCGAATTGGATATCGGCTTGCCTACCGACATTCAGACGCGCTTCCAGGGCACTGCGCAGGCTTTCGAGTCGTCGCTGGGCAATGAAGTGTGGCTGATCCTGGCGGCCATCGTGGCCATGTATATCGTGCTGGGCGTGCTCTATGAAAGCTACATTCACCCGGTGACGATTCTGTCTACTTTGCCGACGGCAGGTGTGGGCGCATTGCTGGCCTTGATGTTCGCCGGCAAGGACCTGAGCGTGATCGCCATCATCGGCATCATCTTGCTGATCGGCATCGTGAAGAAGAACGCGATCATGATGATCGACTTCGCCCTCGCCGCCGAACGCGGGCAGGGCATGGCACCGCGCGAAGCCATCTACCAGGCTTGCCTGCTGCGCTTCCGCCCGATTCTGATGACGACCATGGCAGCATTGCTGGGTGCCTTGCCGCTGATGTTGAGCACGGGTGTAGGTGCCGAATTGCGTCAGCCGCTGGGCATTGCGATGGTGGGCGGGCTGATCCTGAGCCAGATCATTACGCTGTTCACCACGCCGGTGATCTACCTGGCCTTCGATGGGCTGTCGTCACGTCTGCGCCGTCGTATGCATGACGGCAAGGACGGCGACAAGCATGGTGGTCACCATGGCGACAAACCCCAGGACCTGCCCGCATGAGGGGCTTCTCCGACATTTTCATCCACCGGCCGATCGCCACCGTATTGCTGACGATCGCGGTGGTGTGTGCCGGGGTGCTGGGCTTCCGGCTGCTGCCGGTGTCGCCGCTGCCGCAGATCGACTTTCCGACCATCATGGTGTCCGCCACGCTGGCCGGTGCCAGCGCCGACACCATGGCATCAACCGTGGCCGCGCCCTTGGAACGGGCATTGGGGCGCATCGCCGGCATCAACGAAATGACCTCGTCCAGCTCGCTGGGTTCGACGCGGCTGATTCTGCAATTCGAACTTAAGCGCGACATCAATGGCGCGGCGCGTGATGTGCAGGCCGCGATCAACGCGGCGCGTCCGTTGCTGCCCAGTTCCTTGCGGCGCAATCCCACGTATCGCAAGGTCAACCCGTCGGATGCGCCGGTGATGGTGATCGCGCTGACGTCCGACGCATTGACGCAGGGCCAGATGTACGACGCCGCCAGCACGACGCTTGCGCAGCGGCTGTTGCAGATCGACGGCGTGGGCGATGTGAACATCGGCGGTAGTTCACTGCCCGCTGTGCGCGTGCAGCTGAACCCCGATGCATTGGCGCGCCAAGGCGTGTCGCTGACCGCCATCGGCACCGCCATTTCCAACGCCAACCGTTCACAACCCAAGGGCGCGGTGGAACAAGGCGATCATCGCTGGCAGATCGAGGCCAACGATCAGGCCAAGACGGCGGAAGACTATCAGCCCCTGATCATCAGCTACAAAAATGGCGCGGCGGTGCGGCTGTCGGACGTGGCCACGGTCTTCGACTCGGTCGAGAACCTGCGCAATGCCGGACGTGCCGGCGGCAAGCCGTCGGTGCTGGTGACCATTACCCGCGCGCCCAACGCCAACATCATCGAAACCGTGGACCGCGTCTACGCCACGCTGCCGGAAATGCGCGAGCTGATGCCGGCCAGCGTGGACCTGCAAGTCACCATGGATCGTTCGCCAACCATTCGTGCATCGCTGCATGAAGTCGAGCGGGCGCTGGTCATTGCGGTCGGGCTGGTGATCCTGGTGGTGTTCCTGTTCATCGGCCGTGTGCGTGCCACCCTGATTCCTGCAGTGGCCGTGCCGGTGTCGCTGATCGGCACTTTCGGGGTGATGTACCTGTGCGGCTTCAGCTTGAACAACCTGTCGTTGATGGCCTTGACGATTGCAACCGGCTTTGTGGTGGACGATGCCATCGTGGTGCTGGAAAACGCCGCGCGCCATGTTGAAGAAGGCTTGAGCCCGATGCAGGCGGCGCTGAAGGGCGCACGCGAGGTCGGCTTCACGGTCTTGTCGATGAGCTTGTCGCTGATCGCGGTGTTCATTCCTTTCCTGTTCCTGAGCGATCTGGTGGGCCGCTTGTTCCGCGAATTCGCCGTGACGCTGGCAGCATCGATTGCGATTTCGCTGCTGGTATCGCTGACCACCACGCCCATGATGTGCGCGCGTCTGCTGCGCGCCGAGCGTGACGAAAAGCGCCCGCCGATCTGGGTGGTGCGCAAGTTCAACGACGGCCTGGCAGCAGTGCAGCGCGGCTACGGCAACAGCCTGCGCTGGGCGCTGAACCACGGCGTGCTGATGATGTTGTCGCTGCTGGTGGCGGTGGTGCTGAACGTGTACCTGTTCGCGGCCTTGCCCAAGGGTTTCTTCCCGGAACAGGACACCGGCCGCATCCAGGGATTCATGCGCGGTGACCAGAGCGTGTCCTTCCAGTCCATGCGCGACAAGCTGGAGCAGTTGATGGGCATTGTGATGGCCGACCCGGCCGTGGCCACGGTGTCTGGTTCGACGGGCTCGTCCGGCTTTGGCAGCAGCAATAGCGGCAGCATGCAGATCACCTTGAAGCCGGTGGGTGAACGTGCCAAGGAAAGCTCGCAGCAGGTGATTGCACGCTTGCGTGCCGCATCGACCAAGGTTGCAGGTGTCAACCTGTTCATGAGCCCGGTGCAGGACTTGCGTGCAGGCGGGCGCTCGTCCAACGCCACCTATCAATACACGCTGCAATCCAACGATTTGCAGGCGCTGCGTACCTGGGAACCCAGGTTGCGCCAGGCGCTGATCAACGAGCCTTTGCTGACCGACGTGAATTCCGACCAGGAAGACAAAGGCCAGGAAATCGGTCTGATCTACGACCGCGATGCGATGACGCGTTACGGCATTACGCCCGGCATTGCCAACCAGACCTTGTATGCCGCACTGGGGCAGAACACGGTGTCGACGATCTACCAGGATCGCAACCAGTACAAAGTTGTGGTCGAAGCCGAACCGCAGTACACCCAGCAGCCCGACACGCTGCGCAAATTCACCGTGATCAACACCCGTGGCGAAGCCGTGCCCCTGTCGGCCTTCACCAGTTGGGCACCGACCAATGCGCCTTTGTCGGTGAATCACCAGGGGCAGTTTGCCGCTGCCACGATTTCCTTCAATTTGCCGGAAGGTGTGGCGCTGGCGCAGGCGCAGGAAGTGATCGACCGGGTGGTGGTGCAGATCAGCATGCCCAATACGGTGACCGGGAGTTTCCAGGGCACGGCGCGCAGCCTGCAGGACAGCCAGAAAAGCCAGGTGCTGCTGCTGGTGGCGGCCGTGCTGGCCGTCTACCTGGTACTGGGCGTGCTGTACGAAAGCTACATTCACCCGCTGACGATCTTGTCCACGCTGCCCTCGGCCGGGTTGGGGGCCTTGCTGGCACTGTGGACCGTGAACATGCAGTTCACGCTGATTGCGTTGATCGGCATCTTGCTGTTGATCGGCATCGTGAAAAAGAACGCCATCATGATGATCGACTTCGCCCTGGAGGCCGAGCGCAAGCGCGGCATGCTGCCGCGCGATGCCATTTATGAAGCATGTCTGTTACGCTTTCGGCCGATCATGATGACCACGCTCGCCGCGATGTTCGGCGCAGTGCCGCTGGCCCTGGGCAGCGGTGATGGCGCAGAGCTGCGTCAGCCCCTGGGCATCGCGATTGTCGGTGGCTTGGTCATGAGTCAGCTGCTGACGCTGTACACCACCCCGGTCGTCTATCTATACCTGGATCGCGCTGGCAAGCGGGTCGCGCGTTGGCGCGGCAAACGCGGGCCGGACACGCACGCGGTCCCCTCGGAGCCTGCATGAAATCGTCTCGTCTTGTCCTGTCCCTGCTGGCCGCCGCGATACTTTCCGGTTGTGCTGCAGTAGGCCCGGACTACCAACGGCCGGCGATGTCAGTACCCGCGCATTTCAAGGAAGCCGCTCCGGGGTGGAAGGTCGCCGCACCTGCCGATACGGTGCACAAAGGTGAATGGTGGCTGGTCTATGGCGATCAGGTGTTGAACGATCTGGTGACCCAGCTCAACGCCAACAACCAGAACGTGCAGGTATCGCTGGCCAACTACCGTCGCGCGCGCGCCGCAGTCGAAGGCGCACGGGCAGGCTATTACCCCACGGTGTCGGCGTCCGGCGGTGCCACCCGCAGCCGCACCAATCAGAACAGCGGTGTGAACAACCGCCAGACCTTGTCGCTGGACGCAAGCTGGGAACCCGATCTGTGGGGCCGGGTATCGCGCTCTGTCGAAGCGGGCGACGCCAGCACACAGGCAAGTGTGGCCAACCTGGTCAATGCGCGCCTGTCGGCCCAGGCCGAGCTGGTGCAGAACTACACCTTGCTGCGGGTTACCGACGAACAATCGCGGGTCACACGATCCACCATCGATGCCTATCAGCGCACCTTGCGCGTCACGCGCAACCAGTACGAAGCAGGCTTGGTGACGCGGGTAGATGTGGCCACAGCGGAATCACAGGTGCGTTCGGCTGAAGCCAACTTGCTGGGCTACGAGTTGACACGTCGCCAGTACGAGCACGCGATTGCCATTCTGGTGGGCCGTGCGCCTGCCGAGTTCGCGCTGGTGCCGAACGAGGTCATGCCGGTCTTGCCGACCACGCCCGAAGCTTTGCCTTCCACCTTGCTGGAACGTCGTCCGGACGTGGCCGCAGCCGAGCGTCTGGCGGCATCGGCCAATGCCAACATCGGCGTGGCGCAGGCGGCGTTCTATCCCTCGCTCACCTTGTCGGGGGCGATTGGTGGCAGCGCCAGCACCATCGGCAATCTGCTGAGTGCGCCCGCACGCACGTGGTCGCTGGGCGCGGCGCTGGCTGCGTCATTGTTCGATGGCGGCCTGCGGCAATCGCAGGTGGACCAGGCCGTGGCGTCTTATGACAGCGCTGCGGCGCAGTATCGCCAGACCGTGTTGCAGGGCTTCCAGGAAGTCGAAGACAACCTGTCGGCGCTGGACCTGCTGGCGCAGGAAGCAGAGAAACGCCAACAGGCCTTGGATGCCGCCCGCGACGCCGAACGTCTGGCCTTGAATCAGTACCAGGCGGGCCTGGTGGACTTCACCACGGTAGCCAATGCGCAGATCACGCGCTTCCAGGCCGAGATCGCCACCTTGCAGGTGGTGGGACGCCGTTATGCCGCCAGCGCCTTGCTGGTGAAGGCACTGGGCGGTGGCTGGGATGGTGCACTGGATGCAACGGCGGTGACGGCAGGGTCTTGATCTTCGGCGTGGCGTCGTGTGGATGACACCACGGATGACGCCACGATTGTGCTGACTGCGATGGTGCGATTAGCCCGCGCCCTTGATCGCCGGCAAGTCCAGCCTTGCACCTGTTCGTATCACCTCGAACGTTGCCGCATCCACGCCTTGATCGGCCATGGCGGCTGCCAGCGCTTCGGGCGGTGCGTCCAGCGCATCGTCGGCAAGCTCAAAAGCGCCCCAGTGGATGGCAAAGCTGTGACGGCAGCGTAGCTCTCGGTGAATCTGCACGGCTTGCGACGGGTCGATGTGCTGCGTCTGCATGAACCAGCGCGGCTCGTAGGCACCAATCGGAATAGCGGCCAGATCGAAGGGGCCAAGCCGATCCCCGATCTCTGTCAGATGCCGGGTGTAGCCGGTGTCGCCGGTAAAGTAAAAGCGGAAGTCCCCGCGCCTGACCACCCAGCCACCCCACAAGCTGCGGTTGCGGTCCCACAAGGTGCGCTGCGTCCAGTGTTGGGCGGGCACAAAGGTGAAGGTGCTGCCACCAATCTCTGTGTTGTCCCACCAGTCCAGTTCCTGCACGCGGCTAATGCCACGCGCGCGCATCCAGGCGGCCAGGCCAATCGGCACTAGATAGGTTGCGTCGGGAAAGCGCGCCAGCAGTTTGCGGATGCTGGGCTTGTCCAGGTGGTCGTAATGGCTATGCGAGATCAACACGATGTCGATGCGCGGCAAGGTCGCCACCGTGGCACCCGGTGGCAGCAGGCGGCGCGGCCCGGCGAAGCTGACGGGCGATACCCGATCCGACAGGGCAGGGTCGGTCAGGATGGTCTGGCCATCCAGCCGAAGCAGCAGACTGGCGTGGCCGAGCCACCACGCGGCATTGCCAGTGCCCGAGAAGTCTGCCGCCTGCCACCACTGCGCACGAAAGGCCTCGTAGCCCTGTGCGGGTGCCTTGGGCAGCTTGTTGGCGCGGCGCTCGCGCTGCCAACGCCGCACATCACCGAAGCGGCGTGCGTTTTCATCCAGATTCTGAAATCCACTGGGCGTGTGATGCGGTTTGTTGGGGTCGTAGTACGGATTTTTCCAGGGCATGCATGACTCGTGGAGATGCTGCTTCGCGAACCGCGAATGCTTCAGACAGCTTACCGTTTTGCCGATGCCGTTCGCGTAATAGGCCTGCTCGGAAAAAACGAACCCCAAGAAATCACAAAAAAATGTCAAGAACAGCTGACAAGTTTCTGACTGACACGTTCCTGAAACCTGCGCTTCTCATCATGTCGCATCTTCACGCAGCCGCGTGACGCCACTGCCATGGAAACCACGATGAGCGCGTTCGACCTGGATGACATCCCGACCAACCCCACTGCCAACCCGCATTTCAACGATGTCGTGAAGTCTGCGGTTTCGCGCCGTGGCTTCCTGAAGACCGGTCTTGGCCTGGGTGCCGTGAGCTTCTTCACGATCCCGCTGGCAGCCTGTGGTGGCGGCGACGGTGACGATACCCCCGCCGTCACGCCGCCGACCACGCCCGCACCCGTCAAGCCGCTGCTGGGCTTCAAGGCTGTTGCCACCAATTCGGGCGACGGCATCACCGTGCCCGAAGGCTATCAGTCACAAGTGTTCTGTCGCTGGGGTGACCCGCTGTTCTCGAACTCGCCCGCCTGGACTGGCCGCGCGACCGAGGACGCCGCCGCCCAAGCCCTGCAGTTCGGCGACAACAACGACGGCATGCATTACTTCCCGTTGACCGGCACCTCCAGCACCGAAGGTCTGCTGGTGATGAACCACGAGTACATCAACCCGGAATTCTTCTTCACCGCCGCGATTCAGGACGGCACGCAAGCCTGGTCGGCTGACAACGTCAGGAAGAGCCAGGCTGGTCACGGCATCTCAGTCGCTCACGTGAAGCTGGAAAACGGCCAGTGGAAGGTTGTGGTCCCGTCGAAGTACAACCGTCGCCTGACCGCCTACTCGCCCTTCACGCTGACCGGCCCGGCTGCTGGCCACCCGCTGTTGCAGACCTCGGCAGACACCAGCGGCACGCTGGCGCTGGGTACCTTCAACAACTGCGGCAACGGCTTCACGCCCTGGGGCACCTACCTGACCTGTGAAGAGAACTTCAACGGTTACTTCGGCACCTTGTCGGGCACCGACACCCGCAACGCCAGCCAGCGTCGCTACGGCCTGAGCGCCGGTGTCAGCGGCAACCGCTGGGAAGAGCACGATGCGCGCTTCGACTACGCAAAAGAGCGCAACGAGTCGTACCGCCACGGCTACATCGTTGAAATCGACCCGTTCGATCCCACCTCGGTGCCGAAGAAGCGCACTGCGCTGGGCCGTATCAAGCACGAGAACGTGGCACTGACTTTCTCGACCGACAAGCGTGTCGTGGCCTACATGGGCGACGACCAGGCCAACGACTACGTCTACAAGTTCGTGTCCGAAGGCAAGTACGATGCGGCTGCACCGAACGCCGATCGCAACCTGCTGGACAACGGTCGTCTGTACGTGGCGCAGTTCAACGCAGGTGCCGCCACGGGCGACGCCATGGGCACCGGCCGCTGGATTCTGCTGGATCGCGGTACGCCGATCAGCGGTGGTCGCAACCTGGGCGATCTGTTCGCCACGCAGGCTGAAATCCTGATCAACACCCGCCTGGCTGCTGACGCCGTGGGTGCCACCCCGATGGATCGCCCGGAGTGGGTCACGGTGCATCCGAAGACGGGTGAGGTCTACCTGACGCTGACCAATAACAGCAGCCGCGCTGCTGACAAGGTTGACGATGCGAACCCGCGTGCCGCCAACGTCTACGGCCAGATCGTGCGCTGGCGCGAAACCGGCAACGATGCGGCTGCGATCACTTTCGAGTGGGATCTGTTCGTGTTGGCCGGCAACCCGATCCGCACCCCGGATCGCGGCAACCTGGCTTCGGGTTCGGCGAACGTGACGGTCGACAATACCTTCAACAGCCCGGACGGTCTGGCGTTTGATGCGGATGGTCGTCTGTGGATTCAGACCGATGGCAGTTTTGCCAATACGGGTGTGTATCAGGGCCAGGGCAACAATCAGATGTTGTTGGCTGACCCGGTGACGAAGGAGATTCGTCGTTTCCTGGTGGGTCCGTCGGGTTGTGAGGTGACGGGTATTACCTGGACGCCGGATCAGAAGTATGTGTTTGTGAACATTCAGCATCCGGGTGAATATGGTAGCCACCCACGCCGTCCGGCGGCTGATCCGGCGGTTGATCCGCTGGCGTTTTCGAAGTGGCCGGAGGCGTCGGGCGGTCGTCCGCGCGCGGCTACGGTTGTGATCAGCCGTATCGACGGTGGTGTTGTGGGTACCTGATGTTTGCATGCGTTCAGCGCACGTTTTTTGTGCGCTGAAGCGTTGTGCTGAACCGCTGATCTTGTCGCGATTTTTTGCGATGGGGTTGGCGGTTTTTTGGTTTTTGGCTGTGGGTGTTCTTTTGCCAGTCGCGGGTGGTGGGGCCGGCTCGTCTGCCCCGCTGGACTTTGGCGTCGGGTCTCCCGCCCTCCACCTTGTCCAGAAGGGCAGCCAATCCGGCCCCACCACCCACGCCTTCACGCTTTCTTGATTAAAAACGTATGCCGCCTTTGGGCGGCTTCTGTTTTTTTGGCTGCTTGGTGCTGGAGTCGGTTCTCGGCATTCATTGGCCACCATGCTTGATCGCCACACGGCTGGCCTTGGGGATTAGCTGCCCAGGTCGCCACGAAGCGGTTTCTCCGGCTCGCGATTCGATAGATTCTTCAGCAGCCTTTTACCGCAGCGATACTCAAGAAAATTTGCGCGCCTGCTTGGTGGTGGGGTGACACCGAAGCGGGTGGCCGCACGGCAATAGCATGCGGAGAATGGCTGTCGGGGGCTGGCGGCTTTAAAGCGGCTACGCCATCGCTCGGTGCGTTGTGTGCGTCGTCAGATCAGGTGGCGTTCGAAAACCGCTTGTTCGTCGGCATAGTGGGATGACTGTCGAGACGCTCGATTCAATGCTACCTAGTTAGTTGCGCGTAAACGGCCTGCTGGAGAAGGGCCGGAAGGCTGGCGGCTTCAAGCTGCTATTCAGCGTACGGTGCGTGCGCGCTTTTAGTTCGCCAATGCGTTAAAAGACGCTCGATCCAACCCTATCTGGCCAGCGACCGTCAGCGCCTCAATCATTCTCCGCATGCCATTGCCGTGCGGCCACCCGCTTCGGTGTCACCCCACCCGTGGACGGATGGGTGACGTACCGAACTGCCGCAATGTAAAAGGCCCCTGAAAAACGGCCCGAGACGTGAGCCGTTGACTCGCTTCGTGGCGACCTGGTCAGCCGATCCCCAGGGCCAGCCGCATGGCGTTCAAGAATGGTGGCCGTCGAATGCCGAGAACCGCTTCCAGCACCTGGCAGCCAGCAAAACGGCAGACGCCCAAAGGCGGGATCTGCTTTTAACCAAATGACTTTGAAGGCGTGGGTGGTGGGGCCGTGGTGGCTGCCCTTCTGGGCGAGGTGGAGGGCGGGAGCCCCGACGCCTAGGTCCAGCGGGGCAGACGCCGCGGCCCCACTGCCCGCGACTGACTAAAGAACACCCAAACCGTCACAACAAAGACCCCATCAAGGAATCTCTGCACTCCCAATGCGTCGCGCCAACACATCCGTTCGCGACGCCAGATAAGCAGAATTGCGATTCTTGTCATAGAAGCGCGGCCGGGGAAGCATCGCCGCCAATTTTGCCGACTGATACGCCGACAACTTCGAAGCAGAGATACCGAAATAGTGCTGCGCCGCCGCCTCAGCACCGAACACCCCTTCCCCCCACTCAGCCACATTCAAATAGAGTTCCAGAATGCGCTGCTTGCTCATCACCAACTCGATCATGTAGGTAATGACCAACTCTTGCCCCTTGCGCACATAACTGCGCTCATTGGACAACAACAGATTTTTCGCCAACTGCTGCGTAATCGTCGAGCCACCCCGCATTGGACGCGAAGACGGCTTGCGGCCACGGGCAATCGCCGCCTCACGCGCCTCTGCCAATTCACGATTGTGCGCATACGCACTCTCGATCGCATCCCAGTCGACACCACCGTGCTCGACGAAATTACCGTCTTCCGCCGCCACCACCGCCTGCTTCAACCGAGTGCTGATCTGCGCGTAATCCACCCAACGGTAATCAATGCCAGCTTGCGGGTCCGTATCGCGCAAACGGCTGATCTCTTCGCGCATGACCGCACTGGACTGCGGCGGCTGCCAGGCGTACCAGCACACCCAGCCAAACAACCACAGTTGATACAGGAACACAGCGGCAATCAGCAGGCCGATGCCCTTCAGCATCCACACCGAAATCTGCCGCGCGCGCGATGCCATCTCAGGTCCGCAACGCGGCGCGCAGGGCCGTCAGTACGGGTTCGGTCTGGGGCAATACGCCATGCCAGATCTGGAAGCTCTCTGCGGCTTGTTCCACCAGCATGCCCAGGCCGTCGGCCTGCATCGCTGCGCCGTCGGCGCGGGCCTGTTCCATGAAGGCCGTGGGGCGAGCGCCGTAGACCATGTCGTAGGCAATGGCACCGTCGGCGTACAGGCCGCCGGGCAGGTCGGGCGCGGCGTCTTGCAGGCCGCTGGCCGTGGCGTTGATGACGATCTGCCAGCCACCTTCGCGCCACGCATCGGACAGGCTGCCGGCTTCGACGCGCACGTCGGTGGCGGCAACTTCCGACACCAGTTCCAGCGCACGCGCCTGCGTGCGATTGACCACCCGGATCTGCGCGGCACCGGCGCGGCGCAGGGCGTCTAGCGCACCACGTGCCGCACCACCTGCACCGACCAGCAGAATGTGGGCACCGGCAAGCTCGGCACCCAGGCGCGTCAGGTCGCGCACCAGGCCCACGCCGTCGGTATTGCAGCCGTGCAGTGCACCGTTGACGGTCCACAAGGTGTTGACGGCACCCGCCGCACGGGCGCGTTCGGTCAGGTTGTCACTGGCCAGGGCCAGTGCTTCCAGCTTGAACGGCACGGTCACGTTCAGGCCTTGTCCGCCCTCGGCGAAGAAGGTATTGACTGTGTCGGCAAAGCCATCGATTGGCGCTTGCAGACGGGTGTAGTCCAGGGCGATGCCGGTCTGCGCGCCGAAGCGCGCGTGGATGTCCGGCGAGCGGCTGTGTGCGATCGGGTTACCGACCACCGCAAAACGAGGAAGCATGTCGGTCAACCAGCAGTGGCCGTGAGTTTGTCGTTGGTGAAACGCCAGGTGCGCGTGATCGCCAGCACGTCGGTGTCTTTGGCAATCGACGGCGGGAAGGGCGCAAAGGGCGCGGCAAGCTGAACCGTGCGACGCGCGGCGTCGTTCAAGATGCTGTGTTCAGAACTCTTGTCGAATTCGATCCGCTCGACCGATCCGTCGCTGCGGATATACACGGTCATGCGCAGCGATCCGTAGACCTTGCCGCGCGCGGCCGCTGGGTAATTCAGGTTACCCACCGCCTCGATGCGCTGACGCCAATCTTCCACGTATTGCGCAAAGCGGTATTCAGATGTCGACGGCGCAAAGAAGTGTTTGCGCGGACGTTTGTTGTAGTCCTCGATGCGGCTGGCGATTTCGGCCAGTTGGCGTGCCATGGGCACCGAGGTATCGCGATTTGCGGCGGTAGGCGGCGCGTCAGGTTGTGGTTCTGTAACCGGCTTGGCCGGCGCGCTTTGTTCGGTCTTTTTCAGCTGCGCCATCAGTTCACGCTGGCGGGCTTCAAGTTCTGCCTGACGACGTTGCGCGGCAGTCACGGAATCGCCGTCGAGCGTTGCCGACGAGTTCGCCAGCGGCGATTTGGCACGTCCTTCCGCGTGGTCACCACCGCCGTCGATGTTGGCCTGCGCCAGCACTTTCTGTTCGACCGGGGCGGAATCCGTGCGCCCATTGACGAGAATCACTTCCAGCCCGGTGTCCTTCGCGGGCTGGCGCGGCGGGGTCGGGTGGGTGAAGTGGACCGCGGCCAGCACAGCGTGCAAGGCCAGTGACACCGCCAGCGCAATCAGCAGAAAGCGTTGCTGCGGATCGCTGAACCAGCTGTAGGCCGGGTCTTGGGGCGCTGCGGGCACCACATCGACCGGACGAGTGTCTTCCTCCGGGGCCGGCGCGGCGCGAGAAGCGGGCGGGGCTGCAGGAGGCGTGGCCCGGGCGGGCGAAGGGGGGGAGGGTTTGCGCGTCGACACCCGTCGATTGTAAGGGCTAACGCCCAGGCGTCGACCCTTCCGGCAGCAGGCTTTCTCCCGGGTAGACACACCAGATACACAGTCAGCCTAAAAAATGCGACTGATTCCCGTTTAGTTGCTTGTAAGCGACCCCCTGAAACAATAGCGACTGTCCAAATCAAGAGGTGATGTCGTCATGGGTATGTTGATTCGTTCGGCGCTGGTACTGGGATGCGCGGTCGCGCTGGCGGGTGCTGCCAACGCGGCGGAATATCCGATCGGCAAGCCGCAGATCGCGCATGGCGTCGAGGTGGGCGCGGTCTACCTGCAGCCCATCGAGATGGACCCGCCGGGCATGATGCGCGACGCCAAGACGTCCGATATCCACCTGGAAGCCGATATTCATGCCGTTGCCAACAATCCCAACGGCTTTGCCGAAGGCGAATGGGTGCCGGGTCTGTTGATCCACTACACGCTGGTGCACCAGGGCGGCAAGACCATCGAAGGCGACATGATGCCGATGGTGGCCAGCGACGGTCCGCATTACGGCGACAACGTCAAGCTCGACGGCGCAGGCAAGTACACGGTCAAGTTCACCGTGATTCCGCCCAGCGAAAACAAGCAGGGCCACTTCGGCCGTCACGTCGACAAGGAAACCGGCGTCGCGCCGTGGACCCCGCGTTTCGACCTGAACTACGAGTTCGTCTACGCCGGCACCGGCAAGAAAGGCGGGTACTGATTGAACGCCATGATTGCAGCGTTGATCCGGGGCGGTAACGGCCGGGCACGCGTTTTTGCGGCGGCATGCCGGGCCGCATGCACTGCTTCACGCAGCGCCACGCGCATGTTCGCGGCGCTGGCCGCAGCCTTGGTCCTGCTGGCGATGCCTGCGTATGCCGACGAGTTGCACACCGTGTCGCTGGAGATGAACGACGGCAAGTTTGTGCCGGCCCGGCTTGAGGTACCTGCCGGCGTCAAGTTCAAGATCGTCATCCGCAACGTGGGCAAGACGGCGGCTGAATTCGAAAGCCTGCCGCTGCGCAAGGAAAAGGTGCTGGCACCCGGCGCGGAGTCCTTTGTGGTCGTGCACCCGCTGCGCCCTGGTGAGTACGGTTTCTTTGATGACTTCCATCAGGAAGCCCAGGGCATCGTCGTCGCGAAGTAAGGATAGGGGACCGGCGCACACGATCGCTGCGCACCGGCCCCGTCACTGGAAGAGTCATGGGTCAGGTCTTGTTCGTCGTCTGGCGCGAAAGCGTCGAGGCTTTGCTGGTGATCGGGATTTTGTTCACCTGGATCGTCGGTCGTCCTGACAGCCGCCGCTGGCTGCCCTATCTGTGGGGGGGAGTCGGTCTGGGGCTGGCGGGTGCGGTGGCGCTGGGCATGCTGATCCTGTTCGCGGGCGAGGCCATGTCCGAATCGGCACAGACCTTGTTTCAGACCGTGCTGATGCTGCTTGCCTGCGCACTGATCGTGCAGATGGTGGTGTGGATGCGTCGCCACGGGCGCACGCTGAAACAGGAGATGCACACGGCGCTGGCCGACGAAGTAGGGCGCTCGCACGGCTGGGGCGTGTTGCTGCTGGCAGCGATTGCCGTCGCGCGTGAAGGCAGCGAAACCGTGGTGTTTCTGTATGGCATCGGTCAGCACCTGGTGCTGTTCGAGTTTGTGCTGGCCACGGTGGCTGGCTTGGCATTGGCTGGCGTTACTTTCGTGCTGCTGCAACTTGGCGGCAGGTACGTGTCCTGGCGCTGGTTCTTCCGCGTCACGGAAATTCTGTTGTTGCTGCTGGGCGCAGCCATGCTGATGTCTGCCGTCGACAACCTGCTGTCGCTGGACATCCTGCCGGCGATTGTCGATCCGCTGTGGGACAGCTCGGCCTTCATCAACGATGGCACGGCAATGGGTGGCCTGGTGGCGTCGTTCACGGGCTACCGCGCGTACCCGGCGCTGACCAGCTTGCTGATCTATCTGGCCTATTGGGTATTGGTGCTTGGCCTGTTGCGCATGCCGCGTGCCACGCGGACGCCGGTGGGCGCATGATCGAGCAGATTGCCGTGCGGGTGGTGCATAACGGGGCAGCGACGCTGCCGCCGACACCACGTTCGCGTGCGGCGCGGGTGCTGTCCCGCATCGGGGCGTTTCTGCATGCGCATGGTCGTGCCATCCGCACGACGCAGTGGATCATCGTCTTGGTGTACGTGGCCTTGATGGTGCTGCCGCTGATTGCGCCTTTGCCCGACCGGCACGCGCGCATCCTGAATCACATCACCTTGTTTGCGCAGTTCATGTTCTGGGGCATCTGGTGGCCCTTCGTGTTGCTCAGCATGGTCTTGTTCGGCCGCATCTGGTGCGGCGTGCTGTGCCCGGAAGGGGCGCTGTCGGAGTTCGTCAGCCGACATGGTCGGGGTGGTGCGATTCCGCGCTGGATACGCTGGGGAGGCTGGCCCTTCGTGGCCTTTGCGGGCACCACCATCTACGGGCAACTGGTCAGCGTCTATCAATACCCCGGTGCGGTGCTGGTGGTGCTGGGTGGGTCCACCGTGGCGGCCATGATCGTGGGTTATCTGTATGGCCGCGACAAGCGCGTGTGGTGCAAATATCTGTGCCCGGTCAATGGCGTGTTCAACCTGCTGTCGCGACTGGCACCCGTGCACATGAAAGTCGATGCGGCCGCCTATGTTGCCTCGCCCCGCACGCAAGGTGTGAACTGTGCGCCGCTGGTGCCGCTGCGCCATATGGTGGGCGCGTCGGACTGTCATGTCTGTGGCCGCTGCGAAGGTTATCGGGGCGCGATTGCGTTGAGCCCGCGTTCACCGACGGAAGAAGTGGTGATGTTTGGCGGGCCGGGGGAACAAGCGCTAAGTGGACAGGCGCATGGCGGCATACATCACAACAACAGTGGCTGGTATTCGGCGCTGATCGCGTTCGGCATGCTTGGCCTGGCTATGGGTGCCTTCCACTGGACAGCCAGCCCTTGGTTCGTCGCAGCCAAGATCGGCGCGGCGCAATGGCTGGCGGAACACGATATTGCCTGGATGTTCCGCGACGATATTCCGTGGTTCATTCTCACCCACTACCCAGACCAGAACGATGTCTTCAACTGGCTGGATGGTGCCTTGATCCTCGGCTACATCCTGGCAACCGCATTGGTAATGGGCGGCGCGATATCGCTGACCATTGGCGCAGGCAGCCGCTTGCTGGGCAAGGGCTGGACGGCCGCGCGTTACCACCACCTGATGCAGTCGCTGATCCCCATCGGCGGCTGTGGGTTGTTCATCGGCTTATCGGCCAGCACGGTGACCCTGCTGCGCAGCGAGGGCCTGCGCATGGCCTGGGTGCCTACCACCCGCATGGCGATGCTGGCGGGTGCAACAGCTTGGTCGTGTTGGCTCGCGTGGCGTATCAGTGGGCGATATGCGCATTCACTGTTCGCCCGAGTGGGTGCCCTCGCCGGCGTCGTCGCCGCGTTGGCGCTGGTGAACTACGCCTGGGCGTTGATGTTCTGGATCTGGTGAGGCCCGGGCGTCAGGGTAGATCAGTCGGCATTCAGCGCGACATCCGTGGTCACTGCAGGCTAGTCGGGGATGTAAAACAGCGTAGTGAAAAAAAGCAGTAAAAAAAACGGGGCACCCAAATGGATGCCCCGTTTTTAGTACCGATCAAACTATCGATCAAGCCGGTTTGTTCTGATCGTCAGGCAAAGGTGCGTCCGTCAAGTCTGGGCCGTCTGCCGCATCCGTTTCTGCAACCAGTACGGCATCTTCATTGGTCGGCACAGGCTCGCCTTCAGCTTGTGCCGCCTCTGCGCCTGCGCTGTCGACTTCTGCGGTTTCAGGTTCGACTTCGTCCTCGATGGCGTCCGGGGTGTCTGTCTGGATCACGTCGATGAACTTCGCTTCCAGGCGCAGTTCCAGATCGTCGATGTCGATGATCTCCAGCATGACGTGCTGGCCACGTTCCAAGGTCGGCAGACCACCGACGCGCGTGAAGAAGGGCGCATCTTTCAGGCGCACCAGGTCGTCACGCAAGACCACGGCTTCCAGGCGCGTGAGCTGCTCCTGCTGCAACCAGCGCAGGCACCAGTAGCGTTCCATGGTCTGCTGGAAGTCGCTGTAGGCCGAATACTTGCCCTCGAACGCGCCGATCACGCCGAACAGTTCCGCTTCGCGCGGCTTGTACGGAGCCACCAGGCGTGCCGACACACCGTGGTCGGCCACCGCGATCAATTGCCACTGATTCACCAGGTCAACATAGCGACGCAGCGGCGAGGTGTGCCATGCGTACTGCGGCACGCCCATGGCTTCGTGCGGCAGGGCGGCGGTGCTCATGCGCACCCGGCCAGCCTGTTGCGAACGATAGATGCCCGGCACGCCAGCGGCAGCCAGCTGGCCGCCCCACAGGCTGTTGGCCATGATCATGTATTCGGCAACCATGCGGTCCAGCGGCGCATTGCGCTTGCGCTGAACAATGCGCACCACGGCCTCAGAAGGCTCGTCCGGATTGCCGTCCACGTAGAAGCTGAACTCCACGCGGTTGTTCAGTTCGGGCTTGCCACGAACTTCCGCGCGCTTGTTGTTCAGCACCTGCGCAAACTGCCACAGCGGACGCAGCAGCTCGCCGTGCGGCATCTCGGCAGTCGGGTCGTCCAGCGCCACTTCCGTGACGTGTTCGTCCAGCAGGTTGTGGCGCAGGTTTTCCTTCACCACCACACGTTCGATACGCGTTTCGGTCTCGAAGATTTCACCGCTGACCAGGTCAGCCGTCACGTACAAGGACAGGGCAGGCACCGGTTTGCCGGCGTCCAGCGAGAAGGCGGCGATCACCTCGTCGGGCTGCATCGGGATCTTGTCGCCGGGCATGTACACCGTGGACATGCGGGCGCGCGCCAGCAGGTCGTAGGGTGAGTCACGCGTCACGGCCAGGCCAGGCGCAGCAATGTGGACACCGACGCGAATGCGCCCGTCGTCCAGCATGCGCACCGACAGCGCATCGTCGATTTCCGTCGTGGTGATGTCGTCGATCGAATAGGCTTCTGCGTCGGACAGCGGCAGCTCGCGTTCCACCGTCGGCAGCGTGCCGGCCGGGAACGCAATGCCACGCGGGAATTCTTCCGACAGGAAGCGGCGCTTGTGGATGGCGAGTGCATGCGGGAACGCGCCCAGGTCAAGCAGCAGACGTGCAGGCTGAGTGCGCAGTCGCTGGCAGGCCAGGTCCAGCGCCTTCCACTCCTGCGTGTTCTTGTCGGGTTTGCACAGCAAGGCATCGACATGGCTGCGCAGGGCGTCCGGCAGCACGCCGTTGGCCATTTCTTCCACCCAGATTTCAAGCTGTTCAGCCTGACGCTTCTTCTTTTCTACCGCAGCCAGTGCGGCGGCCAGAATGTCTGCAGGGGCAGGGCGATAGCGGCCCTTGCCACGACGATGGAAATACACCGGCGAGCCGTGCACGCGCAGCAGCAGGGTGGCCTGCTCGGTAGGCGAGGGCTTGTGGCCGAAATACTCTTCGGCCAATTGCGGCACGTCGAATTCTTCCTTCGGCGCGCATTCCCACAGGAATTCAAGGTCGATGTCATTGGCGGCCGTTTCGGCCTCGCGCATCAAGGCTTCGGGCGAGGGCTTCTCGAAACGGAACAACGCGCTGGTCTTCTTGACCTTGCTGCGTTTGCCGCTCGCGGCCTCGACTTGCAGGCTGGCATCGGTTTCGCTCAGGATCGACCCGGCCTTGAAGCCGCCGTCATCCTCGTAGAACACATACATGGATCAGCATCCTGACCACGAGCCAAGGCTCGCGGCATCATTCGTGGGGGGACGGACGCTCTTCAAGCGTCCGGCGAGCCGGGAAGGCCCATGAAGGCACGCAACTCAGGCAACCAGCGAGGATAGTCGCCCAGCCCGTGATCGCTGCCTTCGATAATGTGTTGGTGCGCACCCGCGTAGTAGTCGCGCATTTCGCGCCAGTCCAATACCTCGTCGCCGGTGGCCGCCACCAATAGATAGCGGTCGGGACGGGTCATGCCGGTGCGCATGGCCTGCAATTCGTCAACGTATTCGGGCAGGAACACAAACGGCGAACCGTCGTGCCATGCCGTGTGGGTACCTACCTGGGTGGCCAGGTCACGCGGTGCATACACGGCGGGATTGAGCATCGCCGCGCGGCAGCCCCAGCGCTCGGCCAGCCAGTTGGCATAGTAACCGCCGAGCGAGGAGCCAATCAGCACCAGTTCACTGGCAATGCGGTCTGCCGGCAGGTGTTTTTGCACCAGGGCTTCGGCAATCGCCACCGATTCACGCGGGCTGGCGGGCAACTGCGGGCAGAACCAGGAGCCGGCCAGTGCCGGGTCGCTGAATTGATCGGCCAGCAGCTTCGCCTTGAACGACGATGGCGAAGAACGGAAACCGTGCAGATACAGGATCATCAGACGCCGCCGTCTTGCAGTGCGGCCAGCAGCTTGTCGTGCACGCCGCCGAAACCGCCGTTGCTCATGACCAGCACATGGTCGCCATCCTGGGCCGCGGCACTGACTGCGGCGACCAGGGCGTTCAGGTCGCCGAAACTCTGCGCGCGATTGCCCAGCGATGCGAAGACCTCTGCCGGGTTCCAGCCCAGCGCGTGTTTGCCCTGCGTTTCACCGAAGATGAATACTTGATCGGCTTGGGCCAAGGCATCGGGCAGGCGTGCGCTCATGGCACCCAGCTTCATGGTGTTCGAGCGAGGTTCCAGTACTGCCAGAATGCGACCGCTGCGTTCACGTTTGCGCAGGCCATCGACTGTCGTGGCGATGGCGGTGGGGTGATGGGCGAAATCGTCGTACACCCGCACGCCGCGCACCGTGCCGCGCAATTCCATGCGGCGCTTCACGCCGACGAATCGATTCAATGCGGCCAGGCCATCAGCCGGGGCCACGCCCACGTGCTCGGCAGCGGCCAGGGCGGCCAGGGCGTTCATCTGGTTGTGGCGACCGCTCAGGCTCCAGGTCAGTGTGCCAAAGGGCACGCCATCCAGACTGAGCGTGGCATGGCCGTTCGCATCTTCTTCGCTTGCCTGCCAGCGGCCATCTTCGCCGAACGTGACGCTTTCCGACCAGCATCCGCGCGCCAACACCCGATCGATCGCAGGGGTATGCGTGGGAACAACCAGGCGTCCGCTTTTCGGCACGGTGCGGACAAGATGGTGAAACTGCGTCTCGATAGCCGCAAGATCCGGGAAGATGTCCGCGTGATCGTATTCAAGATTGTTCAGAATCGCCGTGCGTGGGCGGTAATGCACGAACTTCGAGCGCTTGTCGAAGAATGCCGTGTCGTATTCATCGGCTTCGATCACGAACAGATTGTCTTCGCGGTTTGGTGCCAGTGGCAGCAGTCGCGCCGACACGCCGAAATCCTGCGGCACGCCGCCCACCAGGAAGGACGGCTTGCGCCTGCATGCTTCCAGCACCCAGGCCAGCATGGCGCTGGTGGTGGTCTTGCCGTGGGTGCCGGCAACCGCCAGTACGTGGCGGCCCGTCAGGCCATGCTCGCCCAGCCACTGCGGGCCCGACACATAGGGCAACCCGGCTTCCAGAATCGCTTCCATCAGCGGGTTGCCGCGCGAAACCACGTTGCCGATCACGAACAAATCGGGTTTGAGCGCGACCTGAGACGGATCGAAACCTTCGATCAGGTCGATGCCTTGTTCGGCCAGCTGAGTGCTCATCGGCGGGTAGACACCCGCGTCGCAGCCGGTCACGCGGTGGCCGGCCGACCGGGCAATAAGTGCCAGGCCCGCCATGAAGGTGCCGCAGATGCCAAGAATGTGAAGATGCATGGACGCGCGCAAGAGGAAGAGTTCCTTATTGTAGAAGGCATGGCGATACGGCGCTGATGGCGATGTCGGTCACCGGCAGCCGGAAGGCCGGTTCCCTGTGGCCGCCCCAGGTATCATGTTCAGGTCTGTATTCAGGGAGGTGCACGTGTACCGATCTTTGCGCGAAGAAATCGCGGTGGCTGCGGCCCGCATGATCGCCGAGGATGGCATCGACTACAGCACAGCCAAGCGAAAGGCCGTCAAGCAGCTGCTTGGCACCAGCGCGTTGCCGCGTGGTGAATTGCTGCCCGACAACGGCGAGATCGAAGAAGAAGTGCGCGAATACCAGGCTTTGTTCATGGGCGAGACGCAGCCCGCCAGGCTGCGCCACCTGCGTGAACTGGCCGTCAAGGTCCTGGCGTGGCTGGCCCCGTTCGATCCTTACCTGACTGGCCCGGTATGGACAGGCACGGCAGGTGAGCACACCGATATCGCGATTCAATGTTTTACCGATTCGTCCAAGGATGTGGAAATCTTCCTGTTGAACGCGGGCGTTGAGTACGAAGTGGGCGAGCGTCCCGATTTCCGTGGTCGGGGCACGGTGGAAGCGCTGTACTTCATGCGAGACAAGGAAGGGGTGATGGTCTGCATCTACCCGCCCGAAGCCCTGCGCGGTGCGCTGCGGGCAAACAGCGATGGCCGTACCGATCGGGGTAATGCCCAGGCACTGAAACGTTTGTTGGCGGCAACCGAAGTGGCCGCGAATCAGAAAGGTGAGGAATGAAGCGACGCAGTCTGCTGATCTACGGGGCAACCGGTCTGGCGGCCGCAGGTGCGGGCGGCCTGATTGCGTGGCGACGTCAGGGCGGCGGTGGAGACCCCGCCGTGCGCCTGATGTTCGATCAGACCATGGCAGCCCCTGACGGCACGCCGGCGTCGATGGCAACCTGGCGCGGCAAGGTAATGGTGGTGAATTTCTGGGCGACCTGGTGTCCGCCCTGCGTGGACGAGATGCCTGACCTGGATCGTTTGCAGACCCAGTTCGGCACACGCGCCCAGATTGTCGGCATCGGCATCGATTCCGCCAAGAACATCAACGAATTCACAAAAAAAGTGCCGGTGTCGTATCCTCTGCTGGTGGCGGGGGTAACTGGCTCGGAATTGTCTCGTGAATTGGGCAACACCACGGGCGGACTGCCGTTTACCGTGCTGATCGACGCCAATGGACGAGTAATCGAGCGTATTTCCGGCCGGATCAAACCGGAAGCGATCTTGGCTTCGGTGAACGCCGTCACAGCTTGACGCAGCCTCGATCAGCGCGGCCTTCCGGAATCTGGGAAAATGGCGCGCTTTTCGACTTTTTTGTGTAACCGATAGACAACGTGCCGCGTTCTGCGTGAAAATCGCGGCCTTCGGCACTCGACCTGCAAGTATGGCTACACGCATCCTGGTTCTGCACGGCCCCAATCTCAATCTGCTCGGCACGCGCGAGCCCGCCATCTATGGCGCGCTCACTTTGGCCGACATTGAAGCCAGATTGGTCGAGCAAGCCCAGGCACGCGGCGCGACCCTGACCTCCTTCCAAAGCAATCATGAAGGGGTGCTGGTCGATCGTATCCAGCAGGCCCGCCTCGATGGCACTGAGTTCATCGTCATCAATCCTGCTGCGTTCACCCATACGAGCGTGGCAATTCGCGATGCATTCGCCGCAGTGGCGTTGCCCTTCATCGAAGTGCACCTGTCCAACGTACACAAGCGCGAGCCATTCCGGCACCACTCCTATTTGTCTGACCTGGCGGTCGGCGTGATTGCCGGACTGGGCGCCGACGGCTATGAAGCCGCGGTGCGTTTTGCGCTCGACCATTGAATTTGAATGTTGCTGGTGTGGCTTCGTGGCGCTATAAGCGGATGCGTGGCCCTGCCCAACGGTTTTTTTTGGGAATAAACCCATGGATCTCAGAAAGCTCAAGACCCTGATCGACCTCGTGGCCGAATCGGGCATCGCCGAACTGGAAATCACGGAAGGCGAAGGTAAGGTCCGTATCGTCAAGTTCCCGCAAGGTGGACAAGTCGGTGGTGTCGGCGCTGCTACGGCTGCACCGCTGCCCGTGGCACCCGTTGCCGAAGTCGCACCGGTTGCTGCTGCACCCGTCGCGCCTGCTGCCGTTCAAGGCCACGTCGTGAAGTCGCCGATGGTCGGTACCTTCTACCGCGCCCCGAACCCGGGCTCGCCGGCCTTCATCGAAGTCGGCCAGTCGGTCAAGGAAGGCGATCCGCTTTGCATCATTGAAGCGATGAAGCTGCTGAACGAGATCGAAGCCGACAAATCCGGCACGATCAAGGAAATCCTGGTCGAAAACGGCCAGCCGGTAGAGTACGGTCAGCCGTTGTTCGTGATCGGCTAAGACGCCAATACCGATTCCCATGGTCCGGGCAGGAGACACGCTCCCGCAGCCAGACGCCGATCCGGCGTCGCTCGGCGAAGCTGTGCCTGCGCCACCTTCAGGAAAGCCATTCATGTTCGAAAAGATCCTGATTGCCAATCGGGGCGAGATCGCGCTGCGTATTCAGCGCGCTTGCCGCGAGATGGGCATCAAGACCGTTGTCGTCTACTCCGAAGCCGACCGCGACGCCAAGTACGTCCGACTCGCTGACGAGGCGGTGTGTATCGGCCCCGCGCCTTCGCGCGACAGCTACCTCAATGTCCCCGCGATCATCTCGGCCGCTGAAGTCACCGATGCCGAGGCAATCCACCCCGGTTACGGTTTCCTGTCCGAGAACGCCGACTTTGCCGAACGTGTCGAGAAAAGCGGCTTCGTCTTCATCGGCCCGCGCCCGGAAACCATTCGCCTGATGGGCGACAAGGTCAGCGCCAAGCAGGCAATGATTGCCGCTGGTGTGCCGGTGGTGCCAGGTTCCGAAGGCGCGTTGCCGGAAGATCCGAAAGAAATCGTGCAGATTGCACGTCAGGTTGGCTATCCGGTCATCATCAAGGCAGCAGGCGGCGGCGGTGGCCGTGGCATGCGCGTGGTGCACACCGAAGCTGCACTGCTGAACGCCGTCACCATGACGCGCTCAGAGGCCGGGGCGGCGTTCAACAACCCCGAGGTCTACATGGAGAAGTTCCTCGAGAACCCTCGCCATGTGGAAATCCAGGTGTTGGCCGACGGCCTGCGCAGCGCCGTCTGGCTGGGCGAGCGCGATTGCTCGATGCAGCGTCGCCACCAGAAGATCATCGAAGAAGCACCGGCACCGCACATTCCGCGTCGCCTGATCGACCGTATCGGCGATCGTTGCGCGGAAGCCTGCCGCAAGATGGGTTATCGCGGCGCGGGTACCTTCGAATTCCTGTATGAAAACGGCGAGTTCTATTTCATTGAAATGAACACCCGCATTCAGGTTGAACACCCGGTCACCGAAGCCATCACTGGCATCGACCTGGTGCAGGAACAGATCCGTGTAGCCGCTGGCGAGAAATTCCGTCTGCGTCAGCGCGACATCCAGTTCAAGGGTCATGCGATCGAATGCCGGATCAACGCAGAAGATGCGTTCCGCTTCACGCCCAGCCCTGGCCGCATCACTAACTGGCATGTGCCGGGTGGTCCTGGCGTGCGTGTCGATTCGCACGTCTACAACGGCTACTTCGTGCCGCCGAATTACGACTCGATGATCGCCAAGATCATCACTTACGGCGACACCCGCGAGCAGGCCCTGGCCCGCATGCGCATCGCCTTGTCGGAAATGGTGGTGGAAGGCATTTCGACCAACGTGCCGCTGCATCGCGAGCTGATGGTCGACGCGCGTTTCGTTGAAGGCGGTACCACCATCCACTATCTTGAGCATCGTCTTGCTCAACGTCCGGCGTAAATCGTGCGCGAACTGGTTCTAGATTGTCCTGAAGCGCTCGCTGAGTCGCTATCCGATGCCTTGCTCGACGCCGGCGCGCTGTCGGTGTCGGTGGAAGACGCCGACGAAGGTACCCAGGCCGAACAGCCCTTGTTCGGTGAACCCGGCCTGGAGCCTGACGTGCAGGCGTGGTCACGCAATCGTGTGGTTGCGCTGATCGCCGACGGCGACGACCCGGCACAGCTGATGGATCAGGCCAGCGGCGCGTTGAGCCTTGACGCAGCGCCCGCCTGGACGCTGCGTGAGGTGCCGGACGCCGACTGGGTGCGCTTGACCCAGTCTCAGTTCGAACCCATTGCGGTAGACGGCCGGATCTGGATCGTGCCCACCTGGCACGATGTGCCGGGTGAAGCCCGCGTTGCCTCGCCTGCGGGCGTGGATGGCGTGGTGATCCGGCTTGATCCGGGCCTGGCCTTCGGTACCGGCAGCCATCCCACGACGCACCTGTGCCTGTCGTGGCTGGCCAGCAACCTGCAGGCCGGCCAGCGCGTGCTGGACTACGGTTGCGGGTCCGGCATTCTGGCGATTGCCGCGCGCAAGCTGGGCGCAGGTCCCACGGTAGGTATCGACATCGATCCGCAGGCCGTTCAGTCGGCGCATGACAATGCGCAGGCCAACGATGTGGAAATCGATGCTGGCTTGCCCGACACGCATGCCGGATGGCGTGCCGATGTCGTGGTGGCCAATATTCTGTCCAACCCTTTGAAGGTGTTGGCACCGATGTTGTGCGAACGTGTGCTGCCGGGTGGCCACTTGGTCTTGTCCGGCGTGCTCGAACGTCAGGCCGAAGAGGTCGCGGCCGTGTATGCAACGTGGTTGAATATCAGCGTCTGGCAAGCTCGCGACGGCTGGGTCTGCCTGCACGGGCAACGCCCCGCATAAGTGGTGCGGCCGACCGGCCGCACCACGTTTCTTTACAGAGTCCAGGTGACCATGGCTCTTGCTACCCGGTGTCCGCAGTGCGGCACCGCATTCCGTCTTGTTGCCGACCAGCTCCGCCTGCATGACGGGCTGGTGCGCTGTGGCGCGTGTTCGGCAATCTTCGACGGTCGGCAAAATCAGTTCGAAGTCGATCCGATGGCCTTGCCGGCCAGTGGCAGCACGCCCATCGTGCCGCCACCGATCGAACCGATGACCCCGACGTTTGTCGACGCGCCGCCGCCGACACCGATCGTGCCGCCGATTCCCGAACGTTTGCCGGAACCCGATCCCGAGCCTGTACCAGCGGCCCCGGTCGCTGAACCGGCCGCATCGCCCTCGCCGGAAACGCTGAGCGAACCGGTGGACCCGGCCTTGCTCGGACCGTCTACGCGCCTGGTCTTGCCGCAGACGCCACCCGCGTCAGAACCGCCCGCGCCTGCCGATACTGCACCGCCGAAGCCGGTTGTGGATACACCCGTCAAGTCGTCCAAGGATGGTTTGTCAGGGGCGTCGGCAGTTGGGGCTGCGTCTTCGGCCCTTGGTGGCGTGCCGAGCGCAGGCCCGGGTGCCGTGCCCGATGTGGCATCACCCAAGCCCGCGCCTGTCAACCCGCCGTTGGCAGACAGCAAACCCGCAGAAAGCAAACCCGCAGCGCCCGCGTCGTCCCCGACAGGCACGGTGCCGCCTGCGCCCGTCGCGCCCAAGCCGCCTGAGCCTCGGCCGAGCTTCCGTCCCTCACTGGCCCAGCCCGTGCGGCCGATTCCTGCGCGCTCTGCCGCTGCTGCGCCAGCACCTGCCCCCGCATCGAGCGCCGCGCGCGACCTTCCAGACGTGAAGGCTGACGATGCATCCGCCCACGGTGTCGGCGCACGCGAACCCAGTTTGCACGAACCGATTCCGCTTGCACCCAGTGGCGATGCGAACCTGTTGCATGCTCCGCAATCCTTCGGTGCACGCGATGTGCCAGAGGGTGTGGACCAGCGTCGCGAGCCGCGTTTTGTCGACAGCAGTGACACCTTGAATCCGGCCGCTGCGCCGGCTGTGATGCGCTCGCCCAGAGCCGCCGAATCGGGGCAGCCAACCGGTGCATCCAACGTGCGCGCCAGCATCATCGACAACGGATTGCCGGCTCCTCGTCTGCGTACCCGCGCCGATGGCAGCATTCCCGATCTGCAGGCCCGCCTGCGTGCCGATGCCGAAGCGGAAACCGCTGAGGACATGGCGGTGCCAGAATTGCGCCGCGAATCCGCCGACCCGACCGCCCCGGTGACGTCCGACGCCGATCGTGATGCGCCTGCCGAACCGATCTACGCCTGGGACCCGGCAACCGAGGATACCGCCGAGCTGGCGGCACCCCTCGTGGTCGATGCGCCCCCGCGTGGCCTGCTGGAAGAGCCTGCCGAAGCACCCACCCCCCGGCGCGTATGGCCTTGGGTCGTGGGCGTGCTGATGGCGGCGCTGGTGCTGGGGGCTCAGGCGATCTGGGTGTGGCGTGACGAGATCGCCACCGATCTGCCGATCACGCGCCCGGTGCTGACATCGCTGTGCGGGGCGCTGGGCTGTACCGTCGGTTATCCGCGCCACCCTGAATTGCTGTCGATCGAATCGTCGGCGCTCGAACCCTGGCACAGCGATACCAATGCTGCCACCGAGCCGGGCGCGGCCAACCGATTGGCCTTGCGCGTGGTGCTGCGCAACCGGCATTCGCTGCCCCAGCCCTGGCCGTCCATCGAACTGACGCTGACCGATCTGAGCGATGCAGCAGTGGTGCGCCGTGTGCTGTCACCGTCTGACTACCTTCCCGCCGATACCGTTTCCAAGCCCATGCCGGCGCGCAGCGAGCGCAGCTTGCGGGTTCCCGTGGACCCACCTGCCGAGCCGGTGTCCGGTTATCGCTTGTCCGTATTCTTCCCTTAAGGCTTTTCCATGTCTGCACCGGTAATCATCTGCGGCTCCATCGCTTTCGACTCGATCATGGTGTTCGAAGGCCAATTCCAGGAACACATTCTTCCTGAGCAGGTGCACAAGCTGAGCGTGTCGTTCCTGGTGCCGACCATGCGCAAGGAATTCGGTGGCTGCGCCGGCAACATCGCCTACAACCTCAAGTTGCTGGGCGGTCAGCCGATTCCGGTGGCTACGGTCGGCCAGGACGGCCTGGACTACCAGACGCGCCTGAAAGACCTGGGCATCGACACCCGCTGGGTGAAGGTGGCATCGGAGTCGTACACAGCCCAGTGTTTCATCACCACCGATCTGTCGGATAACCAGATCACCGCCTTCCACCCGGGCGCAATGGCCTTGTCTGCTGCCAACGACCTGCGCGACGCGCCGGGCGAGTGGGCAATCGTCGCCCCCGATGCCAAGGATGCGATGTTCGCGCACGCAGAACGCCTGCATGCGCGTGGTGTGCCCTTCATCTTCGATCTGGGTCAGGCCATGCCGCTGTTCGATGGTGAAGACCTGACCCGCATGCTGAAGATGGCACGTGCACTCACGGTCAACGACTACGAGGCATCGGTCGTGGTGCAACGCACGGGTCGCAGCCTGGCCGAACTGTCGCAGTCGCTGGACGCCGTGGTGGTCACGCATGGTGAAGAAGGTGCCACGGTGATCGTGAAGGGCGTGGAAACCACGGTTGCGCCCGTGGCCGCAGCGCAAGTGGTCGATCCGACTGGTTGCGGCGATGCACATCGTGCCGGCCTGCTGTTCGGTCTGATCTCGGGCTGGAACTGGGTTGACGCGTGCAGCCTGGGCAATCTGATGGGCTCGATCAAGATCGCCGAACGCGGTCCGCAGAACCACGCGCCTAGCCGCGAAGACATCGCGGGCCAGCTCAAGGCCGCCTATGGCCTGAGCCTGCCTGAAGCCGCTATCGCAGGCTGAAAAGCCAGCTGAAACATTCGGGCACGGTTCTCCATATTGCTGGAGAACCTGTTCGGAACAAAAGCGTCTAAATTATTTGGCATCAAGCCATGTCCTTGCTGCGCGCCACGCGTAGCGGGGTTTTCAGGACCAGATCATGACGATAGCTCGCATTTCCTCTTCTGCCTCGGGCGCTGCAACGCGTGCGCGCCGTTGGCTGGCGATCGGCGCTGCGGTGTCGGCGCTTGCGATCACAGCCGGCTGCGCGACCGGCAACAGCTCGAATTCCGGCTACTCGCGTAGCCAGGCACAGCGTGAACAGACCGTGCGTATTGCCACCGTTGAATCGGTGCGTGAAGTCACCATCGACGGCGGCCAGACTGGTGTGGGTACCGGTGCCGGTGCGATTGTTGGCGGCGTGGCCGGCAGCACCATGGGCGGTGGCCGCGGCCAGATTCTGACGACGGTGCTGGGTGCCGTGGTTGGCGGTATTGCCGGTCAGGCGGTTGAAGGCAGCGCCTCCAAGCGCCGTGGCCTGGAGATCACCGTGGAATATGCCAACGGTGACCTTCGTGCGATTACCCAAGATGCTGATGAGACCTTCCGTCCTGGCGATCGCGTGCGCGTGATGTCCGGTGGCGGCGTGACGCGCGTAACACACTGATTGGTGTCATGGGCTGATCGTCACGGATCAGCACCATGCCGGTCTTGGCTGATCTGAAGGCTAGCGACCGGCACAGACGATGAATCTTCGTTCGGTCCTTGTCAGATGCTGATCATGTCTTGATTTCAGCTTCGCCAGCCGCAGTCCAGGCAATAAAAAAGCGGTGCGTGATTGGATCACGCACCGCTTTTTTTGTTCTGCATTTCTTGGTTCTGCATGCGCACGAGCCGATCAGCCGATCGCGCCCGTACCCACGCCTTCCTCCATCCTTGCAGCGCTTACCACCCGAACCAGGTGGCGCTGAGTCGTGCCACGACCATCAGCAGCACCTGCACGATGACAAACAGCAGCAGCGGGGCCATGTCGAAGCCGCCCAGACGCGGCGTAACGCGACGCAGGGGGTTCAGGAAGGGGGCAGTCAGCTGGTACAGCAGCGGCATGGCTGGTGCGCTTGGATTGACCCAGGACAGCACGGCCATGATCAGCGTCATCCACAACAGCAGATTCAGCGCCCACTTCAGCACGGTCAGCAGCGCAATCGCAAAGCCCATCGGGAACAGCATCAGCGGGTTGCCGCCAATGACTGCCAAGGTCAGCACCAGGAACACCAGTGCCACCAGCCAGGCCGCGACGATCGACGCCCAGTCGATGCCACCCGCGCCTGGAATGACACGGCGCAGAGGTTTGACGATCCAGTCGGTTGCCTGAAACACGCCGCGAGCAACCGGATTGCCGGGCGCAAGGCGCACGTTCTGCATCCAGGCGCGCAACAACAGCACGGCACCAAACAGCGTGAAGAAGATGTCGATCAAAAAACGCGCGATGTCACTGAACATCCAAACTCCAAGAAGGCCGCGCGCTGCGGCCAGGCAAGCGATAGCGCGATTGTCGCACGCGCTTTATCGGCCGCGCCAATGAAAAAGCCCCCCGCCAGGACAGGTCCTGGTGGAGGGCTTTGCACCCATGCGCGCTGCGCATGGGTTACGGCTGCGGCATACACCGCATCCGTGTTCCCGCATCGATCAAAGTACGACGGGCAACATGCGCGAACGCGTATTGCCCAGCCGAACTCAGGGACGGCTGCCCGTCGGGAACGGCCATGCTGCGGCCGGGTTCAGTGCGGTCTTGGCACCGGGTGCGGCAGCGGTCGACGGCGGCGTTGCCGGAGCCGGCGCGGCCTTCTTCGGTGCAGCCTTGCGGGCCGGAGCCTTCTTGGCCGGTGCTTCCGGTGCGGCGGCCGGAGCTGCCTTGGCCGGTGCTGCGGTGGCTTCGGCCGGAGCCTGGGTCACGACAGTTGCCTTCTTGCCTGCCGGAGCCTTCTTGGCAGCGGGGGCCTTCTTGGCTGCAGGAGCGGCCTTTGCCGGTGCTGCTTTCTTGGCGGCCGGAGCTGCCTTGGTCGACGCTGCCTTGGCCGGAGCCTTGGCGGGCGTTGCCTTCTTGGCAGCGGCGGTGGTCTTGGCAGGCGTTGCCTTCTTGGCGGCCGGAGCTGCCTTGGCGGGTGCGGCCTTCTTCGCCGGTGCTGCCTTCTTGGCAACAGCCTTCACTGCAACCTTCTTGGCGGGCGCGGCTTTCTTGGCCGGTGCTGCCTTCTTGGCAGCAGCCTTCACGGCAACCTTCTTCGCAGGTGCGGCTTTCTTGGCCGGCGCTGCCTTCTTGGCTGCAGCCTTCACTGCAACTTTCTTGGCGGGCGCGGCTTTCTTGGCCGGTGCAGCCTTCTTGGCGGCAACAGCCTTCTTCGCCGGTGCGGCCTTCTTCGCTGCAACCGTCTTCACGGCTGCCGGCTTCTTCGCAGCGGTCGCCTTCTTGGCGGGTGCTGCTGCCTTCTTGGTTGCCGTGGTCTTCACGGCAGCCTTCTTGGCCGGCGTCTTGCTTGCTGCGGGCTTGGTTGCCGCTGCCTTGGTTGCTGCAGCCTTGGTGGCTACGGGCTTGCTTGCAGCCTTCTTGGCCGGTGCGGCCTTGGCCACGGGCTTCTTCGCCGGGGCTGCTGCCTTCACTGCAGTCTTCTTTGCTGCGGGTGCTGCAGCAGGCTTGGTGGCCGCAGCTTTCTTGGCCGGAGCTTTGGTCGCTGCGGGTTTTTTCGTTGCCGGTTTGGTAGCGGCTTTTTTGGCTGTCGCCATGGTCTGCTCCTTCACAATTCGATCAAGGACCAAGATCAAAAACCCGCACGGACCATCCGAGCGAGCTATTCATCGGTACAAGCCAGGTTGCTGGACGTCAAACGGCAACCGGTTTTGGGTTTGCACTAATGAATGGGGTACAGCCATTTGACATGCCTCGCGCGTCGGGCGGGACATGTCAAATGGCCAGGCAACCGGTTGTCTGCCGATTGCCCGATGGCACGTCGAACACCTGAACATTGCCCGCATCACACACCGTCATGAACGGGGCGGGAGGGCCGGATGAGGTGCGCTGCTGGGGAGGCTTCACCCGCGCGTCTGACGGCATCCGGTCGTGGTTCAGGTGCACGAGGCACCGTTAACTTTTCAGTCGTTCTGTCTGCTGTTGTTCCGTCTTTCTTTCTATCGTTCTGTCGTTCTGTTTGTTCAATCTTCCATCAGTCCCAACTCAGCGCGCCGCCGGTCTGGTACTCGATCACGCGTGTCTCGAAGAAGTTCCGCTCTTTCTTCAAGTCGATCATTTCAGCCATCCACGGGAAGGGATTTTCTTCCTGCGGGTAGAGCGCTTCGATGCCGATCTGCTGGCACCGACGGTTCGCAATGAAGCGCAGATAAGACTTGAACATCGATGCGTTCATGCCCAACACGCCGCGCGGCATTGTGTCTTCGGCGTAAGCGTATTCCAGCTCCACTGCCTTGCGGAACAATTCGCGAATTTCTTCACGGAATTCTGGTGTCCACAAGTGAGGATTTTCAAGCTTCACCGTGTTGATGAGATCGATGCCGAAGTTGCAATGCATGGACTCATCGCGAAGGATGTACATGTATTGCTCGGCAGCGCCCGTCATCTTGTTCTGTCGGCCAAGCGCAAGAATCTGCGTGAAGCCTACGTAAAAGAACAGTCCTTCCATCAAGCACGCGAAGACGATCAACGACTTCAGCAAGGTTTGGTCCGCAACCGGCGTGCCGGTCTTGAAATGCGGATCTGCAATCGCGTCGATGAATGGAATCAGGAACTCATCTTTCGCGCGGATGGATGGTACCTCGTTATACGCGTTGAAAATCTCTGCTTCGTCGAGATCGAGGCTTTCAACGATGTATTGATACGCATGTGTGTGAATTGCTTCCTCGAATGCCTGCCGTAAGAGGAACTGTCGGCACTCGGGCGCGGTGATGTGGCGATAGGTGCCCAACACGATGTTGTTCGCAGCCAGCGAGTCGGCCGTGACGAAGAAGCCGAGGTTGCGTTTGACGATGCGACGTTCATCCTCGGTCAACCCGTTCGGGTTCTTCCACAAGGCGATGTCGCGCGACATGTTTATTTCCTGCGGCATCCAATGATTGGCGCAGGTGGCCAGGTACTTTTCCCAGGCCCACTTGTACTTGAACGGGACCAGCTGATTGACGTCGGTCTGTCCGTTGATGATGCGCTTGTCGCTGGCGTTCACGCGGTGTGACGCGGCGCTGGTTGCGGCGGTGTCGGCGTCCATCTTGGCTCGCGTGTTCGCTTCGCCATCCGACGACGCGCGTGCGGCCGGGTTCACTGGGTGTGCAGATTGATCGTCCCAAGTCAGCATGATGATTCTTTCCGCGATTACTGGCAGGCTTCGCAATCATCGAAGCCGGCATCGCCGGGGCGCAGCGTGCAGGCAGCCCCAAGAATTTCCGGTTCGGGAAGCGAGGCCGCCGAGGCGGAAGACGCGTGCATGGATGCGTTCGATTGCGCAGCACCCGCCATCGACACCGCGTTGAGTTCACCACCACGGCCGGTGGATTTTTCCGCGCTGGTGGCACCGAGCGTGCGCAGGTAATAGGTGGTCTTCAGGCCACGCTGCCATGCAAGCTTGTAGGTGTCGTCGAGCTTCTTGCCCGATGCGCCGGCCATGTAGATGTTCAATGACTGAGATTGATCGATCCACTTCTGGCGGCGCGCGGCGGCTTCCACCAGCCAATGCGGTTCGACTTCGAATGCGGTGGCATAGAGTCGTCTGAGCTCGGCCGGCACACGATCGATGCGGGCCAGCGACCCATCGAAATACTTCAAGTCGGCGACCATGACTTCGTCCCAGAGGCCGAGCTTTTTGAGATCGCGAACCAGGTAGTCGTTGACGATGGTGAACTCACCGGAGAGGTTCGATTTGACGTACAAATTCTGATAGGTCGGTTCGATGCAGGCAGACACTCCGATGATATTGGAAATCGTTGCCGTCGGGGCAATCGCCACGCTGTTGGAATTGCGCATGCCATGCGTCTTGATGCGAGCACGCAACGCATCCCAATCGAGTGTGCTGCGCGCATCGACATCGACGTATCCACCGCGTGCTTCGCGCAGCAATGCGATGGAGTCCTGCGGCAGAATGCCGCGGTCCCACAGCGACCCCGCATACGACTCATAACGGCCGCGTTGCGCAGCCAGTTCGGTCGATGCCCAGTACGCGAAATAGCAGACGGCTTCCATCGAACGATCGGCAAATTCAACGGCTTCCTGCGACGCATAGGGCAAGCGTTTCACATGCAGGCAGTCCTGGAATCCCATGATGCCAAGACCCACCGGACGGTGACGCAGGTTGGCATTGCGCGCCTTGTCGACTGCGTAATAGTTGATGTCGATCACGTTGTCGAGCATGCGCATGGCAACGCTGATCGTGCGCTGAAGTTTGTCGTGATCGAGTTCGATGCTGCCATCTTCATGGTGCTTCAGATGCGCCACCAGATTCACCGATCCAAGATTGCAGACGGCGATCTCTGACGCGTTGGTGTTAAGGGTTATCTCGGTACACAGGTTGGAACTGTGCACCACACCAACGTGTTGTTGCGGTGAGCGAATGTTGCACGGGTCTTTGAATGTGATCCACGGATGGCCGGTCTCGAACAGCATCGACAACATCTTTCGCCACAGCGTCAGCGCCGGCATTTTCTTGAACAGCTTGAGCGTGCCGTTGGCAGCCTGCTGTTCGTAGCCAACATAGGCCGCTTCGAATTCACGACCGACTTTGTCGTGCAGGTCAGGCGTGTCGGATGGCGAGAACAAGGTCCAGTCACCGGCTTCCATCACGCGCTTCATGAACAGATCGGGAATCCAGTTCGCGGTGTTCATGTCGTGCGTGCGGCGACGCTCGTCACCGGTGTTTTTGCGCAGTTCCAGAAACTCTTCCAGATCCAGATGCCAGGTTTCCAGATAGGTACAGACCGCCCCTTTGCGTTTGCCTCCCTGATTGACCGCGACTGCGGTGTCGTTCACCACTTTCAGGAAAGGCACCACGCCCTGGCTTTCGCCATTGGTGCCTTTGATGTGGCTGCGCAGCGCACGCACCTGCGTCCAGTCGTTGCCCAGGCCACCCGCGTATTTGGCCAGCAGCGCGTTTTCCTTGATCGCGTCGTAGATGCCTTCCAGGTCGTCGGGCACGGTGGTCAGGTAGCAGGACGATAGTTGCGAATGCAGGGTGCCCGCATTGAACAGGGTGGGCGTCGAGCTCATGAAATCGAAGCGCGACAAGATGTCGTAGAACTCGATGGCGCGCGTTTCGCGGTCATCTTCACGCAGCGCCAGGCCCATGGCCACGCGCATGAAAAACGCCTGCGGCAATTCGATGCGCCGGTTCTCAATGTGCAGGAAATAGCGGTCGTACAAGGTCTGCAAGCCAAGGTAGCTGAACTGCAGATCGCGTGTGTGGTCCAGTGCAGCAGCCAGCCGCGCGACATCGAAATTGCGCAGCTCGGGGGACAGGCGACCAGCCGCAATGCCCAGATCGATATAACCCGCGAAGTAGTCTGCATAACGCGTTGCCATCTCGCCCTGGTTCACTTCGATGCCCAACACTTCCTTACGGATGGTGTGCAGCAACAGACGCGAGGTCACCAGGCTATAGGCCGGGTCACGTTCCAGCGCGGCGCGCGCCGACAGAATGGCCGACTTGAACACTTCGTCGACGGGGATGCCGTCGTACAGATTCTTCACGGTCTCTTTCAGGATCAGATCGACGTCTACCTGGTTGGTGGGGGCGGTCGCAAACCCGTTGGCAGGTTCAGCATTCAAGCTTTCATTCAAGCCCGCGGCCGCAGCCTCGATCACATCGCGCAAGTGATCCATGTCCAGCGGCACGCGCACACCCTGGTCGGTGACATGCAGTGCGTGCCGATTCAGCTCGGCGTTCTGTTGCCGTTTCTGCGCACGTTCCTGATTGCGCTTCTCTCTATAGAGCACGTATGCACGCGCCACGTCGTGCTCGCCTGATCGCATCAAGGCCAGTTCGACCTGATCCTGGATGTTTTCAATATGGAAGGTGCCGCCACTGGGCTGCCGACGAATCAGGGCCGACACCACCTGTGAGGTCAGCTGTTCGACCAGCTCACGGACCCGCGCCGATGCCGCACCCTGGCCGCCATTGACCGCCAGGAAGGCCTTGGTCATGGCGATCGATACCTTGGCCGGCTCAAATCCCACTACGCTGCCATTGCGGCGCAAGGTCTTGTAGTCGGTGTATGCCGACGCATCGATGGAAAGCCGGGCGGGCTGCGGGACAGGGGGTGGAGTCGTGTGCGTGCCGGTCGGTGTCGAAAGCTGCATGAAACCTCCAGATGGCGGTGGCTTGCGCGGTGCGACCGGGGCCGGCGTTTGCGGGCGGGTAGCAACGTCAAACACAAGATGTAGTGGATAAACCACTGGTTTGACACTGATTCTAGGTAGGTGAACTGTCTACTTCAATAGCGGCAAGCCCGCCGGCAAGCCCATATTGCAATGCATGAAAAAGCAGTCTGTGCAGGTATTGCCAGGCAAGGGCGGGCGCAAAGCCAAGTAGCTGCGCCACTTCACGCATCTGCATCACGCATCGCGCCGCTCTTGAACGCAAATGGCGTCGCAAGCCGCGCTATCCGGGCTTCTCATCTCGAAAACACGGCCACGCGTTGCGCAGTCGCACGCCATGCTGCGGATACATTCCGCATTACATCGGCGCGCTGTGTGTTGGTAAGCGTGCTGTCTTTGACGCGATGTCTTTCAGCGTGGTGTTTTTCAGTCGGGCAGGGCGTCGCGTGGCCATGCGCATTCATGGGCCATGCGTGTCCAATCGAAATGCGGTCCGGGATCGGTCTTGCGACCCGGTGCAATATGTTCGTGTCCGCGCACTGCGACGATGGGGTGTCGTGCACGCAGGGCAGCATCAAGCTGTGCCAGCCGCGTGTATTGCACGTCGGTGAAGGGCTCGGTGTCGGTGCCTTCCAGCTCGATGCCCACGGAGAAATCATTGCAGCGTTCGCGACCCGCGTGCTGCGACACACCTGCATGCCACGCACGCTGGGTACTGGCGACGAACTGCACGATCTGACCGTCGCGGCGCACGAAGAAATGCGCCGACACACGCAGTCCTTCCAGGCGCGCAAACCACGGGTGCGCGTTAAGGTCGAGCCGGTTCAGGAACAGGTCTGCAATATAAGGACCGCCGAATTCACCGGGGGGCAGGCTGATGTTGTGGATCACCAGCAAGGACACTGCCTCGCCTTCCGGGCGCGTGTCCACGTTGGGTGACGGCAGGCGCGTCACGCCGGGAGCAGGGGTCAGCCAGCCGTCGGCATCGAGCGACAGCGGCGGGGTGCATTGAGACATGGCGGACGGATCGAGGGCAAACGAATCGAGGGCAAACGGATCGGAAAAAGCGGGTAGGGCGCGTCAGTCGAGCTGGCGTGCACCCAGCTGCGCATGTTCTTCCGAACACCACGTGTTGCCTTTCAGCAGCAGGGCTTCGGCGCGCGGCAGGTGAATGCCGCAGTGCGCGCAGCGTGCCATGTGCGGCACGGCGTCGGACTTGCGCCCGGAGGCCGGCGGAGCCGTGGGTGGAACTGGCTTGGACTTGGGCTTGCCGGCATGGCGGGCAAGCATGCGCAGCGCAAACAGCACGCCGATGATGACGATGATCCAGAACAGCAACTTGCCCATTTCAACCCCGGTGCAAAACGACTTCAAGCATGAACCGGCTACCGACATAGGCAAGCAGCAGCAATGCAAATCCGGCCAGGGTCCAGCGCAATGCCAGACGACCTCGCCAACCACGAACCTGGCGACCAATCAGCAGCAAGCCGAACGTCAGCCACGACAACAAGGTGAATACCGTCTTGTGATCCATGCGCAGCGCTTTGCCGAACACTTCTTCGGAAAAGCCGATGCCAGTCAGCACAGTCAGCGTAAGCAGCACAAAGCCGATCCAGATCAGGCGGAACAGCAGGCGTTCCAGCACCAGCAGCGGCGGCATGGCATCGAACATGCGCCCCAGAGTCTGTCGGATACCGTGATCATCCTTGCTGACCGGCATGGCAAGATCGTGCAGCCGGCGGTCGGCAGCAGCCATCAGCAGCCCGTGCAGCGCGGCGATGGTCATCATGCTGTAGGCGGCCAGCGCAATGCTCAGGTGCAGGCGCAGCCAACCACTTTCCGGGTTGGCGATGATGCGGCTTTGCGGGAATACGATGGGCAGCAGCGCCACGATTGCAGCCAGTGGTAACAGCAGCAGCCGCAGACCGTCGACGCGAATCAGCAGGCTTTCCACCCAATAGACGATCATGCCCAGGAACATGGCGGCCGACAGCATCAGCGCAAAACCCAGGCGCAGGCTGCCATCGCTGAACATCCCGTCCAGCAGCGCAAGGGCCTGCAACAGCAACACGGCTGCCAGACCGATCTGTTCGTGACGCCCGGCGGGCGCCTCGGGGGCCAGCCGCAGCGCGCGCCAAGCCATGACGGCCAGCGCGACGTATCCGGCGGCAGCCAGTGCGTGCAATACAATTCCCATAACGAATAAGTGTAAGCCCAGAGCCCACCGGAAATCCTTAGTGAAACTCATCTATGTTTGACAATCTCACCAGTCGCATGTCGCGCGTCGTCAAGACGCTGCGAGGCGAAGCCCGCCTGACCGAAGCCAACACCCAGGAAATGCTGCGCGAAGTTCGCCTGGCGTTGCTGGAAGCCGACGTATCGCTGCCTGTGGTGCGCGAGTTCATCGGCCGCGTCAAGGACAAGGCGCTGGGCGAAGACGTGGTCGGCAGTCTCACCCCGGGCCAGGCTTTGGTCGGTGTGGTGAGCAAGGAACTCACCGCGCTGATGGGCGGCGATCTTGGCCCCAGCGCAGGTGAACTGTCGCTGGCGCAACAGCCGCCCGCCGTGATCCTGATGGCCGGCCTGCAAGGTTCCGGCAAGACCACCACCACCGGCAAGCTGGCACGTTGGCTGGCCGAGGGCGGCCACATGCAGAACGGCCGCCCCACCGGCAAGAAGAAAGTGCTGGTGGTCAGCGCCGACGTGTACCGTCCCGCCGCTATCGAACAGTTGAAGACGGTTGCCGGCCAGGCAGGTGTGGACTTCCTGCCGTCCAGCACCGACCAGAAGCCCGAAGACATCGCGCGCGGTGCGCTCGACCATGCGCGTCGTTATCACCACGATGTACTGATCGTCGACACGGCCGGTCGCCTGGGTATCGACGAAAAGTTGATGCTGGAAATTCAGGCGCTGCACAAAATCCTGAACCCGATTGAGACGCTGTTCGTCGTCGACTCGATGCTGGGCCAGGATGCCGTCAACGTCGCCAAGGCGTTCAACGACGCCCTGCCGCTGACCGGTGTGGTGCTGACCAAGCTCGATGGTGACTCACGCGGCGGCGCGGCTTTGTCCGTGCGCCACGTGACCGGCAAGCCGCTGAAGTTCATCGGTGTGTCGGAAAAGCTGGCCGGCCTGGAACCCTTCCACCCCGAGCGCATGGCGCAGCGGGTGCTGGGCATGGGCGACATCCTGTCGCTGGTCGAAGAGGCGCACAAAGCCATCGACATCAACGAGGCGCAGAAACTTGCCGCCAAGCTGAAGTCCGGCGATCGTTTCGATCTGAATGACTTCCAGGCCCAGCTTGCCCAGATGAAGAACCTGGGCGACATGGGCTCGATTCTGGAAAAACTGCCCGCGCAATTTGCGCAGGCTGCCGGTCAGGTCGACCCGAAGAAGGCCGAAGGCCAACTGCGTCGCATGGAAGGCATTCTGAATTCGATGACGCCTGCCGAACGCAGCAAGCCTGAATTGCTGAAGGCCTCGCGCAAGAAGCGCATTGCGCTGGGCTCGGGTGTGCCGGTGCAGGAAGTCAATCGCCTGCTGGCGCAGTTCGACCAGATGCAAGGCATGATGAAGCAGATGAAGAAGGGCGGCATGGCCAAGATGATGCGGGCCATGGGCGGCATGAAGGCCTTGAAGGGGATGAAGGGTTTCCCCGGCATGAAGTAAGCCCCGACGCTGCGGCCCGATGAAGGTCGCGGCGTTGGTAGAGGCGAGTTGATGCTGCTGGGTCGATGTAGCCGATTCGACATGGCTGCTCGCCCCACTGAATCAATGCGACTGAATCAACACAACTGAAATCTACGCACTGACTCGACGCAACTGAATCAACGCAACTGAATCAACGCAACTGAGTTGGCGCGATCGAGTCGAAGCAGCTGGATCAGCGCAACTGGACCGACCGATCATGGATCGTCGTCAATTCTTGCATGTCATATCGTGTTCGGTCGGTGCGGCGACGTTGCCGTTGACCGCAAGGGTCGTACTGGCCGAATCGCCTGCCGAGCTTTCCTGCTGTGGGCCGATATCAGAACAGGGCGAACGACTACGCACGATGCTCGACAACTGCGGGGTAGACCAGCGCTGGTTGCCCGGCTTCAAAGTGCGCTGGAAAACCGGTGAAGCGACTGCCGCCTGGCCTGCCGGGTCAGGGGCGCATACGCATTGTTCGGCATTTGTCGCAAGCATGGCCATGCAGTTGGGCATTTACCTGCTGCGGCCGCCCGAACACGGACAGACCCTGCTGGCGAACGCCCAGGTGGCATGGCTGCTGAGCCAGTCCGAGGCCCCAAGCAACTGGCGCAATCTGGGCACGGATGTCACCCAGGTGCAGGCCCAGGCCAATCAAGGGTTGCTGGTGTTGGCGGCGGTTGAAAACCCGAATCCCGCCAAGCCCGGTCACATTGCGATTGTTCGACCTGGCTCCATGGCGGCCAGTGAGCTGGCGAAAACTGGGCCGATGCTGACGCAGGCGGGGAATCGGAACGCGCTGTCCATTCCCCTTTCCCAAGGCTTCCGTGGGCACCGTGGGGCATGGGTGCCTGGTGGGGGCGGAAGCGTGCGGTTCTTTGCGCATGAGATTGACTGGGCGCAACTGGGCTGAGCGGGGGGCAGCTGGGAAGCTGACAGTTGGACGCGTCATGTTGAACGCTGCATAGACAAGGTCATATAGAGACGCCCACCTGTACGACCCAGTCGGATTCGCAGCGCACAAAAAAATGGCACCGATCGCTCGGTGCCATTTTCATTGCGCAAGATTTTTGTACTTATGCACCGACCACGGCGATCAACTTATCCACCGTGGCCCTGCACTGATTACATGCTTTCCAGCTTCGCCAGCGCCTTGTCCAGCGCTTCTGCCGCCGGCACCTTCTCGGCACCGTCGTCACGACGGCCTTGCACTTCGATCAGGCCATCCTTCAGACCACGGTCACCGATCGTCACGCGTACCGGCACGCCGATCAGTTCCCACTCGGCGAACATCACGCCCGGGCGCTCGTCGCGGTCGTCCAGGATCACGTCCACGCCCTTGGCCTTCAGTTCTTCGTAGAGCTTGGTGGCGGCGTCGCGCACCAGTTCGCTCTTGCCCCAGCCCACGCCGCAGATGACGACTTCGAAGGGGGCCAGCGCGCGCGGCCAGATGATGCCGCGGCCGTCGTGGTTCTGTTCGATGGCAGCACCCATCACGCGGGTCACGCCAATGCCGTAGCAACCCATTTGCAGGGGGGCGGGCTTGCCGGTCTGGTCCAGGAAGGTGGCTTTCATGGACGTGGAATACCCCGCGCCCAGGAAGAACACGTGGCCGACTTCGATGCCGCGCTGAATCGCCAGCGTGCCCTTGCCGTCCGGCGACGGATCGCCCACGACGACATTGCGCAAATCCGCAATCACCGTGGGCTCGGGCAGGTCACGGCCCCAGTTCACGCCGGTATGGTGGAAGTCGGCTTCGTTGGCACCGGCGACGAAGTCGCTCATGTTGGCCACGGTACGGTCGACCACCAGCTTCACCGGCTTGGCGGTGCCGATGGGGCCCAGGTAGCCGGGCAGGGTGCCGAAGTGTTCGACGATTTCAGCTTCCGTGGCGAAGCGGAAGCCTTTGTTCAGGCCTTCCACCTTGCCGGCCTTGATCTCGTTCAGTTCGTGGTCGCCACGGATCAGCAGCAGCCAGATCTGTGCGGGCTGGCCTTCTTTTTCCGGCTCGGTGGCCAGCACCAGCGACTTCACGGTGCGGGTCAGGTCGATCTTCAGCAGGGCGGCCACGTCTTCGCAGCGGGCAGCGCCCGGCGTGGGTGTCTTGGCCAGCGGTTCAGAAGCGGCACCGCGCGTCTCGATCAGCGACACAGCTTCGGCCAGCTCGATGTTGGCCGCGTAGTCCGACTGGGGGTTGTAGACCAGCAGGTCTTCGCCGGTGTCGGCGATCACCTGGAATTCGTGGCTGAGCGAACCGCCAATCGCACCCGTGTCGGCTTTCACCGCGCGGAAGGCCAGGCCCATGCGCGTGAAGATGCGGGTGTAGGCGGCGTACATGCCTTCGTAGCTCTTCTTTGCGCCTTCCTCGTCACGGTCGAAGGAATACGCATCCTTCATCGTGAATTCGCGGCCGCGCATGATGCCAAAGCGCGGACGGCGCTCGTCGCGGAACTTGGTCTGGATCTGGTAGAAATTCTTGGGCAGCTGGCGCCAGCTGTGAATTTCGTTGCGGGCGATGTCGGTGACGACTTCTTCCGAGGTCGGCTGCACCACGAAATCGCGGTTGTGGCGATCCTTGATGCGCATGAGTTCGGGACCGAACTTGTCCCAGCGACCGGTTTCCTGCCACAGCTCGGCGGGCTGGATCACCGGCATGCTGACTTCCATGCCGCCAGCAGCGTCCATTTCTTCGCGGATGATCTTCTCGACCTTGCGCACGACGCGCAGGCCCAGGGGCAGGTAACTGTAGATGCCACCAGCGTGTTTGCGGATCATGCCGGCACGCGTCATGAGTTTGTGGCTGGCGATTTCAGCGTCCGTAGGCGCTTCCTTCTGGGTACCGATGTGGAACTGCGTTGCGCGCATGGGGCTCACATATGAATAGGGACATATAATCGAAGCAATTGTATGAGAATCGCAGGGGTAGCCCATGTTGGACAGGGAAGGCTACCGCCCCAATGTCGGCATCATCCTCGTGAACCAGCGCAACGAAGTGTTCTGGGGCAAGCGGATCAATGAACACTCCTGGCAGTTTCCGCAGGGGGGCATCAAGCACGGCGAAAGCCCTGCCCAGGCCATGTTTCGCGAACTGCACGAGGAAGTGGGCTTGAAGCCCGAGCATGTCCGAATCCTGGGGCGAACACGCGACTGGTTGCGTTACAACGTACCGGATCGCTTCGTCAGGCGCGAGTGGCGAGGTCATTACAAAGGGCAGAAACAGATCTGGTTCCTGCTCCGCATGATCGGTCGTGACTGCGACGTATGTCTGCGCGCGACCACTCAGCCCGAGTTCGACGCCTGGCGTTGGAATGAATACTGGGTTCCGCTCGATTCCGTCATCGATTTCAAACGCGAGGTCTATACCCTGGCGCTGAATGAGTTGGCGAGCGTGCTGTTCCGTCGTCAGAACGAAACCCGCTTCCTGCGGCAGAGCGCTGGCAGTCGCCCGCCCCTGCCCGACACCCGGCAGCCCCTGGCGGCCGGTCCCCTCACGGAATCTGAATGAACAAGCATGTTGTGGCGTCGCGTGGCAGGGCTGCGCGTCTGGTGATCGCTGGAGCCGCGTTGGGGCTCCTGGCTGCTTGCAGCAATTTCGGCAATCAGGAAAAGGTCTTCGAAGAAGACCTGCCCGAATACCGGGCCGACCTGCCGGACGCGGATTGGACCGTCATCGCCACGCGTCTGCCTGCCGTGCCCGACCCGAAGAAGCTGGTCAAGGTCGACCCCGAAATGGTGCAGACGTCATTTACCTACGGCGTCGATCCTGATTCGCTTCGTATCGATCCGGGCCGCATTGTCCGTTACACCTTGGTCAGCCAAAGCGACATGGGTGCCACCAACATCAGCTACGAAGCCATGCGCTGCGGCATGCGTCAGGTCCGCAATATTGCGATTGCGCGGCCGGGCGAGGGCTGGCAGCGGGCGTACAACGACGCCTGGCGGCCGATTGAAGCCGTGAATCGGACTGCCGTGCAGAATGTGCTCTTCAAGGGTGTGCTGTGCGCCGGCGGCGGCCCTGCTTCGATGTCTTTGGACGTGTTGCGCAAACGCCTGACCTACTGGCGTCAGCACGCTTACGGCGTGGAAGCGCGCGACAATCAGTAAACCTGTCTGCCTGGCAGACGAGGGGCGTGCGCGCTTTTCGCGATGAATTGCTCGTATGCACCGTCGCTGGCTGATGGGGACGATGCCCTCGGCACGGTCCGGACCGCGCAGTGAGGATTGCGCAACCAGGGCTGTGCAGCCAAGGCTGCGCAATCAGCTCGCGCAGTCAGGCCTTGTCCGCCAGCAGCCGGCCGATTGCCATGCCCACCGTGGCCTGGCAGGGTTCAATCACGGGCAGGCCGCAAGCGTCTTCCAGCGGACGACGCATCTGCGCCATGCCGGCACATCCCATCACCAATACGTCTGCCCCATCTTCGTCACGCAGCTGTTTGCCGGTGGAAATCATCTTGGCCAAGGACAGCGCTGGGTCGGCCACTTCCGCCACGGTAAAGCCCACGGCGCGCTCGTTGGCCAGCCGCGCCGACAAGCCCATGGCACCGAAATAACGCAGATGGCGCGGAATGGAAGTGGCGGCGACTGCGATCACGCCGATGCGTTGCCCGCGCATGAAGGCCGCCAGCATGCCCGACTCGCCAATGCCCAGCACCGGTTTGCGCGTGCGTTCGCGTACGCTGTGCAGGCCGGGGTCGCTGAAGCATGCAATGACAAATCCCGCTGCGGAGTCTTCCAGGCGTTCCACCAGGGTGCCCAGCGGCGTGATGGTGCTGTCGGCATCACGCTGGGTCTGAATGCCCGGTGGGCCTTCCTTGAGCGTGAGGCATTCGATTGGCAGGCCAGGTAATGCTCGTAGCCCGTCGAGTGCGCGGTCGATGCCTTCGGTCACGCGTTCCAGCGAATTCGGGTTGATGACGTACAGCGTTTGGGTCATGGTGTAAGACGCACAGAAAAGGAATCGGAGTGAGCGCGCAGGACGACACCTTGAAGAAGCGCCGGTCGGCGGCCACCAACGTGGCAGATGGCGGTTCGGCAATGGCACGCCCGGAAACGACGGGCCTGGCGGGCATGAGCAGCGCAGCGGCGCGCGCGCCGGCCGCGCGCCCTGTGGCCGGAAAGTCGGTCGTGGCTGCCGTGAGCGGACGCGGCGGGCCGTTGAATCTGCGGCAGATCGAGGTATTTCGCGCCATCATGATCAGCGGCTCGCTGTCCGAGGCCGGACGCCTGCTGTTCGTGTCGCAACCTGCGATCAGCAGGGCGCTGGCCGCCTGCGAAAACCGCTTGGGCTTCCCGTTGTTCGACCGCGTGAAAGGGCGTCTGCACGCCACGCCCGAGGCCAAGCGGCTGTTCGAGGAAGTGGTGCAGGTCTATGACGGCATTCGCCGGGTCAACGACCTGGCGCAGAACCTGGCGGATGACCGCAGCGGCGTACTGCACGTGGTGTCCAGCCCCAGCTTTGGTGAATACCTGGTGCCGCGCGTGATCACGCGTTTTCGCATCAAGCACGCCAATGTGCAGATCAAGTATCGGCCGCTGACCATGGATGTGCTGGTGCCGCAGTTGCTGCTTGGGCACGCGGACGTGGGCATTTCCATGTTGCCGCCGCAGCACCCCAGCCTGGAAACGCGGGAGATCGGTGCGGGCAACATGATGTGCATCGTGCCGCGCTTCAGCCCGCTGGCAGAGTTGCGCTCGGTGCGTCCGCAAGACCTGCTTGGCCAGACGCTGATCGGCTACGGCGCGGACACGCCACTCGGCATGACGGTGTCCGGCTTTTTCGAGACGATTCCGCAGGCCCTGCCGCCCGCCATCGAGGTGCGATCGGCACTGACTGCCTGCGCCATGGTGCGGGAAGGGGCAGGCGTGGCGCTGATCGATTCCTACTGCGTCACGCCCGGCCTGCTGCGCGACGTGGTGGTGCGGCCGATTGCGCCCAGCATCGAACTGAAGATCCACGTCACCCATTCCCGGCTGGAGCCGCTGTCGGTGCTGGCCAACGCCTTCATGACCACCTTCCGTGCGGTGGTTCGCGAAACGCTGCCCTCGGTGCTGCCCAAGCGCGGCTGACACACAAGGGGCAGCGCCTCGGGCCGCAACAGGCATCAGAACGAGGCACCCATGCGCAGGCGCTGGCGCTTTTCCAGCCGCCCGAGCAGGATCACGAAGGGCCACAGCAGCGCCAGATAGACCCCAGCCGCGAACACAATGGGCGTGGGGTTGTACAGCATGGACTGCGCCGTGCGCGCGGCGTACAGCATCTCGGGCAAGGCCACCACGCTGGCAATCGTCGTGAGCTTCACGACCTCGATCATGTTGCTGACCAGGTCAGGGGCCACGTTGCGCACGGCCTGCGGAATGGCGATGTGCACCAGCGTTTGCCAGGCAGACAGCCCGGTTGACCGCGCGGCTTCGAACTGCCCGTGCGGCACGCTTTCCAGGCCGGCGCGGAAGATTTCTCCGAAGTAGCTGGAATTGTTCAGCATGAAACCCAGCGCCACGGCTTGCAGCGGCGTCAGCTCAATTCCCAGGTAGGGGAAACCGGTGTAGATGAACATCAGCAGCACCAGCGGCGGGAAGGCGCGGAAGAAGTCGATGTAGACGACCAGCAGCGCACGCAGCACACGGTTGTGGGCCACGAAGCCCAGCAGCGCCAACAGCAGGCCGCTTGCCAGGCCCAGCGGGATCACCAGCGCAGACAGCTTCAGCGTGGTCAGCAGCCCGGTCAGGATGTAGGGGCCGACTTCCTTGATGATGTCGAGGTTGAAGAAGGTTTGCAGGAAAGTGGGTTCCATCGTGTGTCCTTTCCCTTACACGCGCTTGCGCGCGTTGCCGTAACGTTTTTCAACCATGCGGCCGGCGACCACCACGGGAATGAAGATGATCAGGTAGCCAATCGCACCCAGGGTCAGCGGCGTCGGGTTGCCCGCAAAACTGGTGGCGGACGTGGCCTGATTCAGAATTTCGTTGAGTGCAGCCACCGATCCGTAGGCCGTGCCCTTGACGGTGGCGATCACCCGATTGGTCAGCGGCGCAATCATCATCTTGCAGGCTTGCGGCAGCACGACCCAGATCATGGTCTGGGTGTGGCTCATGCCGGTGGACCGCGAGGCTTCCACCTGGCCATAGGGCAGGGAGGCGATACCTGACCAGAAGATTTCTTCCGAAAACGCGGCCAGCACCAGGGCCAGCGCCAGCCAGGTGGCGGCAAATGCCGACAGCGATACGCCGATGGATGGCAGCGCGTAATAGAACAGAATGATCAGCACCAGCGGCGGCAGCGCGCGCATGATGTCGACGAAGCCGACGATGAAGAAATTCAGCGCGCGCAGGCGGAAGCTGCGCAGAAAGGCCAGCAGCAGTCCACCGGCCAGGCCAGCCACGATGACAGCCAGGCCAAGCAGAATGGTGACCCAGGCACCTTCCAGCACCTGGGGCAGATACTGCTTGGCAACCTCGGCGTTGAAGAAGGTGAATATCAGGCGGTCGAGATCCATGGGTTCAATGCGCCTCGCTGCCCAGGCGCGACAGGAAGGCTGTCGTGCGTGCATGCTTGGGGGCACCGAACAGCTCGTCTGGTGTGCCCGCTTCCACCACCACGCCGCCGTCCATGAACACCACAGAGTCCGATGCCGCACGCGCAAAGGCCATTTCGTGTGTCACCACCACCATCGTGATGCCGGTCTCGCGCAGTTCACGCATTACCTGCAACACGCCATCGACCATCTCCGGGTCCAGCGCGCTGGTGGGTTCGTCAAACAGAATGATGGCCGGTTCCAGCGCAATTGATCGGGCAATGCCCACGCGCTGCTGTTGTCCGCCCGACAGTTGGCCGGGATAGGCGTCGGCCTTGTGCGCCATGCCGACACGGGTCAGTGCGCGTTCGGCGATCTCGTTGGCTTGGGCACGGGGAATTTTCTTGACCTTGCGCAGCGCCAGCGTCACGTTGTCGCGCACACTTAAGTGCGGGTACAGATTGAAGGCCTGAAACACCATGCCGATGCGCTGGCGCAGCTTGTCCAGCTTGGCGTCGGCAGCATTGATGTCTTGGCCTTCGACCAGAATTTGGCCGCTGCTCGCGTGTTCCATGCGGTTGCAGCAGCGCAGCAAGGTGCTCTTGCCCGAGCCGGACGGGCCGATGATGGAAACCAGTTCACCTTTGCGCACGGAAAGGCTCACGCCCTTCAGAACGTGATTGTCGCCATAGGTCTTGTGCAGGTCGTTGATGTCTAGGATGAAGGGCTGAGGCATCGGCGAGCTTGTCCGGTAGATGATGGGCAGCGGCCAACGCTGAAGCCGGCCGCGCGTCTTGCGTGAAGCGTGTTTTCAGTGACAGATACCTGCTGCCCGCACTGGTTTGGCCGGTGCGGGCAGCAGCGATTCATCACTTGCAGGCGAGTGTGACCGGTGTGGCGTCGTAGCCGTTGAAGCCCGGTACGCCTTGGCCAGCCGGGATCACCACGGTTGCCGAATCGGCTTGCGGTGCGTAGCCGAACCACTTCTCGTGCAGTGCCTTCAGCGAGCCATCTTTCTTCATGCACTTGATGACCATGCCGACTTCATTGCGCGCGGCGATATCGTCGATGCGGAACGGAATCGCCCAGACCGAGCCGGTCTTGATTTCCAGCACGGTCTTGATCTGCGGGTTGGTCTTGGCGGCCCAGGCCGACGGCGTGATGCCAGCCAGGTTGGCCACCACCCGGCCGCTTGCCACGGCCTGCACCGCATCGGCGTTGGTGCCGTAGGCATTGACCTTGAAGCCGTATTTATCGGCATTGGCGCGTGCCCATTCTTCCGGGCCCGATCCCTTATTCACCGCAATGTCCTTGCCCTTCAGGTCTTCCAGGCTCTTGATGCGGTCTTCGATCTTGCGCACCACCAGCGTGAAGTTGTTCTCCAGATAACCCTCGGTGAACAGCACGGTCTTGGCGCGTTCCTGCGACACGGTGGTCGGGGCCAGCAGGAAGTCGTACTTGCCAGCGTTCAGGGCCGGGATCAGCGCGGAATACTGCGCGCCCTCGATTTCGATGGGGCGGCCCAGGCGCTTGGCAATTTCTTCGCCCAGTTCCACGTTGAAGCCTTGGTAGCCGCCCGACATCTTGGCAAAGGCGTGGGGCGGGAAGGTGGCATCGACGCCAGCGCGGATCGGCTTGCCTTGGGCGTAAGCGCCACCGGCGGCAGCCAGCAACAGGACGGACAGCAAGGCGCGGGTAGTGTGGGTAGTGCGGGTAGATCGGGTCATTGGGGTGTCTCCTCGAAGGAATGTTGGTGTGAGCGCAGGCGCGGCCTGCGCTCGGGTACTCGGTCGTCGTTGTTTTTATTGATCGCGCGGTACGTGTGTAGGGGTCAGGCGATCGGGTCGCCGGCACCGGTGCGTTCGACGATCAGGCCGTAGTGTTCCGGCCGACGGTGTTTGGCAAAGTTGAAGACGTGGTTGCGGAAGTTCTCGCACCAGGTCAGGTCGGCGCTGGCCACGATCACTTCGTCTTCTTCGCTGATGGCACGTGCGACGATTTCACCGGTGGGGGCCACGATGACCGAGCTGCCGATCATGTGATGGCCGTCTTCCGAGCCACACTTGGCGGCTGCCGCCACCCAGATCGCGTTCTGGTAGGCATTGGCCTGCAGTGAGATCAGGTGGGTGGACGTGCGCAGATGCATCGGCTCGTTCCAGTGGATGTTCCACGACGGCGTGTTGTAGCCAAGCACCACCACTTCGGCGCTTTGCAGCGCCATCACGCGGTAGGTTTCGGGCCAGCGACGGTCATTGCACAAGGCCATGCCGATCTTGGTGTTCAGCGTGTCGAACACGCGGAAGCCCAGGTCGCCCACTTCGAAGAACTTCTTTTCCAGATGCTGGAAAGGCGCTTCCGGCTTGTGGTCCGAATGGCCAGGCAGGTGGATCTTGCGGTACTTACCGATGATCGCGCCGGTTTGATCGACCATGATCGCGGTGTTGAAACGGCGGCCTTCCGGGGTCAGCTCGGCATAACCCAGGTAGAAGCCGACGCCCAGCTTCTTGGCTTCGTCGAACAGCGGCTGCGTGGCCGGGCCAGGCATCTGCTTCTCGAAATATTTCTCGTTGGCTTCTTCGTCGCTGATCCAATAACGCGGGAAGAAGGTCGTCAGCGCCAGTTCCGGGAACACCACGAATTCGGCACCACGGCCCTTGGCTTCGCGCATCATCTCGACCAGACGTGCCACCACGGTTTCGCGCGTGTCCGCCAGGTGAACCGGGCCCATCTGCGCCACGGCCAGGCCGAGCTTGCGGGGGGTACTCATGATCATTGCTCCGTCTTGTCCAGGGAAAACAGCGAGCGCAGGAAGTGCGTCTCGGGGGAATGCTTGCGTTGTTCGCGCAGCGGGGCGGGCAGGCCACGGGCGATGAATTCGCCGCTGCCAGCGGCCACTTGCAAGGTGTCGCCGTCGACCACCACGCGGCCACGGCTGATGACGGTCTGCGGCCAGCCGGTCACGCTGCGGCCTTCGTAGGGGGTGTAGCCCACAGCGTCGTGCAGGCCGGCGTGGGTCACGGTGCGGGTGCACTCGGCATCCCAGATCACCAGGTCGGCGTCCGCGCCCGGGGCGATGCAACCCTTGCGCGGGTGCATGCCGTACATCTTTGCGTGGTTGGTGGAGGTCAGCGCCACGAACTCGTTCAAGCTGATGCGACCCTTCAGCACGCCTTCCGAGAACAGCAGCGGCATGCGCACTTCCAGGCCCGGCAGGCCGTTGGCGACTTGCTTGAAGGTGGTGGCGTCGCCGGCGGGAATCTTGCCGGACTCGTCGTAGCGGTAGGGCGCGTGGTCAGACGAGAACAGTTGCAGCACACCGTTCTTCAGCGCTTTCCACAGAGCTTCCTGCGAGGCTTCATCACGCGGCGGCGGGCTGCAGCAGAACTTCGCGCCTTCGGTGCCGGGCAGGTCCAGGTCTTCAGCGGTCAACAGCAGATAGTGCGGGCAGGTTTCGCCGTGCACGGATGCGCCCAGCGCCTTGGCCGAATGGATGGCTTGCGCGCCACCCAGCGTGGACACGTGCACGATCAGAATCGGCACATCCAACACCGAAGCCAATTGAATGGCGCGGTTGGTGGCTTCGTTCTCGGCTGCCGGCGCGTGGCTGGTCGCGTGGTACTTCGGCGCGGTATAGCCCTTGGCGATCAGGTGACGCGCGATCCACAGGATCACGTCGTTGTTCTCGGCGTGGATCATCGGCAGCGCGCCTTCGCGGGCTGCCACCGCAAACACATCCAGCAGCTGCGTGTCGTTCAGCTTCAGCTTGTCGTAGGTCATGAAGACCTTGAACGACGTGATGCCTTCGCGGATCAGCTCGGGCAGATCGCGCTCGATGGTCTGTTCCGTCGGGTCCGAGATGATCAGGTGATAGCTGTAGTCGATGACCGACTTGGCAGCGGCCGACGCAGCGTAGTTGGTGGCTACCTCGCGCAGCGAATCGCCCTTGTGCTGGGCCGCAAACGGCACGATGGTGGTGTTGCCGCCAAAGGCCGCCGACACGCTGGCCGAGTGCCAGTCATCGGCGCACATCACACCCATGCTCGACAGTTGCTCGATGTGGCAGTGGCTGTCGATGCCGCCCGGGAAGACCAGCTTGCCGCCTGCGTCGATGTCGCGGGTGCCTGCCGGCAGGTCTTGCGCAACGGTGACGATGCGGCCGTCACGAATACCGATGTCGCCGTGGAAGTCATCGGTGGCGGTGACGATGCGCGCATTGCGCACGGTCAGGTCGAAGGAGGCGTGGCTGCCGGGGGTCGAATTCGTATCGCTCATGGGCTGTCTTCTGCAGAAGCCGGCCGGCGTGTGCGCCAGGCTGGGCAATTGAGGGGCTGGACGAAGCCTGCCCAATCACCGGCCTGCGGTAAATCTGCTGAAATTCGCGCGCACCGATTCAGTGCATGCGCTGGATGCACGCAAGCGATTGATTCCGCTGACTAAATTTTTTGCTTGGTGGTCACATGCACCACATAGCTATGCCGCCAGGTTATGACTTGGCGACAAATGGTGATGGCAGACATAGGTGAAACCCTGTCGTGAAAATGCCTCAAGCCGCGTGAGCGGCTTGAGGCATTGAGGGGTATAGCGGGGGATGTGCCGCGCGAGTGCGCGGGCAGGGGGGCAGATTAGGTCGAGCGAGAGGGGCGTGGAGTCAGGCGGCGTGAATACTGGCGTGTGGGATGTCACGCCGGCATTCAGGTTGGTCGATTCACGTTTCGATCTACGTGTTTTGATCCAAACTTTGCGATCCGAGCGTTTCGATCCGAGCGTTTCGATCCAAGCATTTCGACCCAAGCTTGGCCCATGCATAGCGGGCCAAGCCTGCCGAATCGATACCGGTCAAAGAATGACCAGATTGTCCCGATGCATCAATTCCGCTTCGTCCATGCTGCCCAGAATGTCGGCAATCTGGGTAGACGGTTTGCCCAGAATGCGGCGCGATTCCGAGGACGAATAATTGATCAGGCCACGGGCTAATTCACGACCGCTAGCGTCTTGGCAGGCCACCACGTCACCGCGTTCGAAGTCGCCGCTGACGGCGGTCACGCCAATTGGCAGCAGACTTTTGCCGTCTTGCGTCAGCGCGCGCACCGCCCCTGCATCCAGCGTGACCCGGCCACGCAGTTGCAGGTGGTCGGCCAGCCATTGCTTGCGCGCAGGCAGGCGAGCGATCGGCGCACGCAGTTCGGTGCCGATGCAGATGCCTTGCGCCAGACGCGTCAGCACATCGGGTTCGCGGCCCGATGCAATCACGGTATGGGTGCCGCTGCCGGCTGCGCGACGCGCTGCCAGTACCTTGGTAAGCATGCCGCCACGGCCGATGGAACTGCCTGCGCCACCCGCCATGCCTTCCAGCAAAGGGTCGCCCGCATTGGCATGCGAGATGAATTCAGCGTCGGGATTCTTGCGCGGATCGGCCGAGTACAGGCCGCTCTGGTCGGTCAGGATGACCAGCGCGTCGGCATCGATCAGGTTGGCCACCAGTGCGCCAAGCGTGTCGTTGTCGCCGAACTTGATCTCATCGGTAACGACGGTGTCGTTCTCGTTGATGATCGGCACCACGCCCAGACGCAGCAACATGAACAGCGCGGAACGCGCGTTCAGATAACGCTGGCGGTCGGCCAGGTCGGCGTGGGTCAGCAACACCTGCGCGGTGCGCAGCTGGTGTTCGGTGAAGCAGGTTTCATACGCCTGCACCAAACCCATCTGCCCCACGGCGGCAGCCGCCTGCAAGGAATGGATGTCGGTGGGGCGCTTGTTCCAGCCCAGGCGCAGCATGCCTTCGGCAATCGCACCGCTGGACACCAGCACCACTTCCTTGTCCAGCGCACGCAAGGACGCGATCTGGGTGGCCCAGCGGGCCAGGGCGACGCGGTCCAGGCCGCGTCCTTCGTCAGTGACCAGTGACGAACCTACCTTGACCACCAGGCGGCGGGCATCGGCAATTACGGATACGGCATTCATGGGAGTTGGGTGCTCGCCTTGTTGAGTGCTCAGCGGGTTTGATGGGTCCTGCTCAGCGCGCGTCGTCGCCTTCTTCATCATCTTCGTCGTCTTCGGCCTGCGCCTTGGACATGTCGTAGGCCTGGTTGCCCAAGCCCACGGCGCTGCCGCTGGACAAGGCCGCTGCCAGCGCGGGCGCATGGCCTGCGGCAATGGCGGCTTCTTCGACTTCGTGCTCGATCTTGCGCTGGGCATCCAGCCAGTCTTGCAGCGCGAACACCAGCTCACGCGTGCCCAGGCCAGCAAGTGCCGAGATCGTGAAGACCGGACCGGTCCAGCCGTATTCTTCGCAGAACTTCTTCTGCATGGCTTCCGGGTCTTCGACCATGTCGAGCTTGTTCAGCACCAGCCAACGCGGCTTGTTGTACAGCGTCTCGTCATACAGACGCAGTTCTTCAACGATGGCGCGGGCGTCGGCCACCGGGTCGGCGGTTGGGTCCGGCGGGGCCACGTCGACCAGGTGCAGCAGCACACGGGTGCGCGCCAGGTGACGCAGGAACTGGTGACCCAGGCCCGCACCTTCAGAAGCACCTTCGATCAGGCCCGGAATGTCCGCGATCACGAAGCTGCGCTGCGTGTCGGTACGCACCACACCCAGGTTGGGGTGCAAGGTGGTGAACGGATAGTCGGCAATCTTCGGACGTGCGTTCGACACCTGGCTGATCAGCGTGGACTTGCCGGCGTTCGGCAGACCCAGCAAGCCGACATCGGCCAGCACCTTCAATTCCAGGCGCAGCTTCTTCTGCTCGCCCGGGTCACCCAGCGTGAACTGGCGCGGTGCGCGGTTCGTGCTGGACTTGAAGTGCAGGTTGCCCATGCCGCCCAGGCCGCCTTGGGCCAGGGTGACCTGCTGGCCGTGATAGGCCAGGTCGAACAGCAGTTCGTCGGTCTCGGCGTCGAACACCATGGTGCCGACGGGGACGCGCAAGAACATGTCTTCGCCCGCTGCGCCGAAGCGATCGGAACCGCTGCCGTACTCGCCTTGGCGAGCGCGGTGCAGTCGCGCGTAACGGTAGTCGATCAGCGTGTTGATGTTGCGGTCAGCGACCGCATAGATCGAACCGCCGCGCCCGCCGTCACCGCCGTCCGGGCCGCCCTTGGGAATGAATTTCTCGCGCCGGAAACTGGCTACGCCATTGCCGCCCTTGCCGGCAACCACTTCAATCGTGGCTTCATCGACGAATTTCATGAGATTCCTTGGGTGGCCTGAACGCGCTCTGCTGTCGAGCAAAGTGCAAAGACCACAAAAAATGAAAAAGGCCCTGCCGCGAACGACAGGGCCTCGGTTCGCATGACCGTCGCGAAGACGGTGCGATGCGGTCCCGTAAGTTCAGGAAATCCAGGGTGCCGGGCACCACGAGGGATTTCCTGTCAGCGAACCAGACCGAGGCCTGGTGCGCCGTGGCAAATTACTCTGCCGTGAACGGGACGATCGAGACGTACTGCTTGTGCAGCGCGCCTTTGAAGCCGAACTGAACCGTGCCGTCCGTCAGGGCGAACAAGGTGTGATCCTTGCCGATGCCGACGTTCGTGCCCGGGTGGAAACGAGTACCGCGCTGACGCACGATGATCGAACCAGCGGGGATCAGTTCACCACCGTAGGCTTTGACGCCCAGGCGCTTTGATTCTGAGTCGCGGCCGTTCCGTGTTGAACCGCCGCCCTTTTTCTGTGCCATTTTTTATTCCTTGCCTGTCAGACAGGCCGTGATGCCGGTTTCAGTCCAGTTTTTGCTGGGCGTTAGCGCAGCATTTGCCTGGTCTTAAGCCGAATTAGGCCGGGATGACGTCGATGACGATTTGGGTATAGTTTTGGCGATGGCCTTGACGCTTTTGGTAGTGCTTGCGACGACGCATCTTGAAAATCTTTACCTTGTCATGACGACCATGAGCAAGCACCGTAGCCTTGACCACTGCGCCAGCAATGAACGGCGAGCCGATGCGCAGTGCATCACCTTCACCAATTGCCAACACCTGATCCAGCTCAATCACTTGCCCAACGTCTGCCGGTATCTGTTCGATTTTAAGTTTTTCGCCGGTGGCAACACGATACTGCTTGCCGCCGGTTTTTATGACCGCGTAGGACATGGGGATGAAACCTCGAGTAGATTATGCTCTTGAGAGAGCACAACCCATGATTCTAGCGGGGTGTTGTCCCGCTGGTCAAATCCTGCTACGACAAACGGCGCGACCCGTATAATCTCCGCCACAGCTTTGCCCCTGCTGTCTCGTGCTGGCCCCGTGCCGCTTCATCGCACGCGTACCGTTGGGGCGATTCCTCTCAGCACAGCCAGTCGCGGATCCATCTTGAGCCTGCCCAATCTGCTAGCCCCCATTGCCGAAGACATGAACGCGCTGGATCGCGTGATTCGTACCCGGCTCGATTCCGACGTCCCCCTGATCCGCACGGTGGGCGAGTACATCATTGGCGGTGGCGGAAAGCGGATGCGACCTGCCTTGTTGCTGCTGGTGGCGCGTGCGCTCGGCTACGCCGGCACGCATCACCACTTGCTGGCAGCGGTGGTGGAATTCATCCATACCTCTACCTTGCTGCACGACGACGTGGTGGACGAATCCAGTCTGCGTCGCGGTCGCGGCACGGCCAACGCCGTGTTCGGCAACGCAGCCAGCGTGCTGGTCGGCGACTTCCTGTATTCGCGTGCCTTCCAGATGATGGTCGAAACCGACTCGCTGTCGGTCATGCGCATCCTGGCCGATGCCACCAACGTGATCGCCGAAGGCGAGGTCTTGCAGCTGTTGAACGTGCACGACCCGGACGTGACCGAGGAACGTTACTTCCAAGTGGTGCGCTACAAGACGGGCAAGCTCTTTGAGGCGTCTGCGCAATTGGGTGCGGTGCTGGCGAATGTGGGTGCTGAACAAGAAGCGGCTGCCGCCGAATACGGCCGTCGCGTGGGTACTGCCTTCCAGCTTATCGATGACGCGCTGGACTACAGTGGCGACGCTGAAGCACTGGGCAAGAACGTGGGCGACGATCTGCGCGAAGGCAAACCGACCTTGCCGCTGATCCGTGTGTTGCAAGTGGGCAGCCCGGCGCAGCAGGCGCTGATTCGCAATGCCATCGAAACCGGCGAAGCTGATTTTGCTGCCGTGGCCGCCGCGATTCGCGATACGGATGCCTTGCAATACACCCGCGCAGCGGCGGTAGCCGAGGCAGACGCCGCCCAAAAAGCCGTGTCCGGCTTCCCCGTTTCCGAGTTTTCGAAATCTCTGATAGAATTCTGCGCTTTCGCGGTAACAAGAGACCGCTGATTGAGCTTAAGACCATTCTATTTGCCGAGCTTCTTCTGGAAGTTGGTGGTGGAAAAGTTGAGAGCTCAGGGGTTGGGCGGTGAAGTTCGAAAAACAAATCGAAATTCATTTGGCTCAGTCACCAAATCGGTCCTGAAACTGTGAGAGAATTCCCGCTCTGCGAAATTGCCTGAATAAATACGCGGGCCAAGGAGAAATCCTTAGCTGCCATTTAGCCAGGATATTCCGATGCAGAGAGCAAGACAGTAGTAATTCGGGGCGTAGCTCAGCCTGGTAGAGTACTGCGTTCGGGACGCAGGAGTCGGAGGTTCGAATCCTCTCGCCCCGACCAATTCGTTGGTCAGATCGCGTAGTTGTTCATACGCTGGTCAGATGCCCTTGTACCGACAAGAGCGACAGAAAGCACCGCATAACATGCGGTGCTTTTTTGTTTTGGGCGACGGTTTTTTGGGGGTGCTGATTCAAGATCATGTCCCTGACGTCGCTGTGATGAAGGTTGGCTGAATGTTCTTTCAGTCCCATGAGCGCTTTGCGTGGTGCTCGCCGGTTTCAATCGTCGTTGCGATTGCGAAGCCACAGATTTGAATCGCCCTCCAGGCTTGCTTACGCCGGACTGCGTTGTGGCGGGGATCAGGGCCGGCGACGTGAATGCCCTGGTGCAGCCGATTCTGATTACCGTCCTCGGCTCTAGCCTCGGGCGCGCTCCTGCCTCTGCGCTCAGCTCCCCGCCTCTTGGTTTTGTCTTGATTCTGGTCTTGCTTTAGTCCTTGCTACAGCCATGGCACTGTCATGCTCACGGTCAGGTCACAGGCACATTCCAGGCACAGGTACGGCGACAGCAACGGTCTCCGCTACAGCAGTTGACGATCCTTGCGTGCCCGTTCAGGCGTTCCACTCGACCGCAATTTTCTTGCTCGCAGCATGCTGCAAAGCCCGTCTGTGTATGTTGCGGAGCCTGCATCATCTGTTGGGAAAAAATAGATGATGTTCGACTTTTATTTATTAAATGTTGGTTGTCATCTATTATTCCTGCTTCGATCATCGAAGCAGGAGCCAACATGCCCCGCGTATCCAAAGTCCAGGCCGCCCAGAATCGGGACACCATCCTCGACGCGTCCGCACGGCTGTTCCGTGAGCGCGGGATCGGCGGCGTCAGTGTGGCGGACCTGATGGCCGACGCCGGTCTGACGCACGGCGGCTTCTATGGTCACTTCGCGTCCAAGGAAGCCTTGGCTGCCGAGGCCTGCGCCCGTGCGTTTTCTCAAAGCGCCGAGCGACGTCACGCCCGCATCGAGGCCTTGCCGGCACACACCGATGTGCCCAGCGCGTATGCCGCCATGTTTCTGGCCGAGAAAAACGTCTGTGTGCCCGGCGAAGGTTGCCCCGCTGTTGGCCTGGCCAGCGACATCGCACGGCTGCCCAGCGATGCGCCTGCGCGTAATGCCTATGCCGAGGGCGTCGAGGGCATGTTGCAAGACCTGATGGCGATGGACCCCAAGGCAAGCCGTGACGACATGCTGCTTCGTCTGGTCACGCTTGTCGGTACGCTCACGCTGGCACGCGCGACCGTCGGTCAGCCGATTTCCGACGAGTTGCTTGCCGCCGTGCGCAAAGCGCTGGCTACACCGCCTGATGCGAGTGGGTGAGGTGGGTCTGGGCTGATGAGTCAGCAGCTGAGGGCTTGTGTGCGAATAGCCAGCGGCGATATGTCAGTGCCAGAAGTTCAGTGCCAGAAGTTCAGCGGCGAAAGGTCAGTGGCTAAAAGTCAGTGGCTAAAAGTCAGTGGCTAAAAGTCAGTGGCGAAAAAGCCAGTGACCAGAGTCAGTGACCAAGATCAGCAGCTAAGGGTCAGTCACCGAACGTCAGCAGATAGCACCAGCCGCCGCGTGTCAGGCGACTGCATAAGCACGTGTCATGCGGCTTCCGGCATGGCGCTTCCAACCTTCCCGGCGCATGTCGATGCGCCTTGCTCATCACCATCCAGCGGAACCCTCCCATCATGTTCGCCCAACAGTTATCGGTCTGGCTCGGCAGCCGGAAGATCCATTACGCCTGGATCATCGCCGCCACCACCTTCCTGACCATGCTCGTCACCTCTGCTGCGCTCGGCTTGCCCGGTGCGCTGCTGCAGCCGCTGCACCAGGAATTTGGATGGACCACAGAGAGCATCTCATCCGCACTGGCCTTGCGATTCGTGTTGTTTGGCTTGCTCGGTCCCTTTGCCGCAATCTTCATGTCCCGCTTCGGGGTAAGGGCGGTGGTGGTCACTGCGCTGGCCATGGTGGCGTCCGGCCTGGCGCTGGCTACGCTTGCCACGGAACTATGGCAATTGTTCGTGTTGTGGGGCGTGGTGCTGGGCGTAGGTTCAGGCCTGACTGCACTGGTGTTGGGGGCGGTCGTGGCCAGTCGCTGGTTCAGTGCGCGCCGTGGACTGGTCATCGGCCTGCTGACCGCCAGCTCGGCCACTGGCCAGCTGGTCTTTCTGCCCTTTGCTGCGTGGTTGATCGAGCATGCAGGCTGGCGCATGGCGGTCATTCCGGTGTTTGTGGCGTGCTCGGTGGTGGGGGTGCTGGCATGGTGCTTCCTGCGCAACCATCCGCAAGATGTCGGGCTCGTCTCCTTCGGTGAGCCAGTGCCCGACGTCATCGCGCCACCTCCTGCGCCGGCACCGATGAGCCTGGCCATGCCATTTGCGATTCTTCGCGAAGCAGGCCGCAGTCGCACCTTCTGGGTATTGTTCGGCACGTTTTTCGTCTGTGGCCTGAGCACCAATGGCTTGGTGCAGACGCACTTCATTTCGCTGTGCGGTGACTACGGCATGGGGCCGGTGCCCGCTGCCTCCGTGCTCGCCATGATTGGTGCCTTCGACCTGGTTGGCACCATCTTGTCTGGCTGGCTGTCCGACCGCTATGACAATCGCAAGCTGCTGTTCTGGTATTACGGCCTGCGTGGCCTGTCATTGTTCTGGCTGCCGCATTCCGACTTCACCTTCTATGGCCTGTCCTTGTTTGCCATGTTCTACGGCCTGGACTGGATCGCCACCGTTCCGCCTACCGTCAGGTTGGTGGGCACGACCTTCGGTAAAGAGCGTGCGGGCTTGGTGTTCGGCTGGATCTTTGCCGCCCATCAGCTGGGCGCTGCGGTTGCTGCCTACGGTGCGGGGTTGTCGCGCACGGTGCTGCTCAGCTACACGCCGGCCTTGTATGCGGCAGGCGGCGCATGCCTGTTGGCAGCAATCGCGATCATTGCTATTCGTCCTCGTGCCGTGACTTCAGCGGCCGGTGCCGTGAAATCTGCCTGATGTCATTGGGGCAGCATGCTGATGCTGCCCCAATGACAGGGAATCCTCTGTCGATCTGTCTGTCTCGATCCGCTGCCGAAGCTTGCTTTGTCAGCGGATCATCGTGCCTCCCTTCCCCCTTCTCTGATTGGCCGCTTTGCGCGTGTGTCATGGATCGAGGCATGCGCATCCATGCTGTGCTGCCGGCACTCAGAATGGCGACCAAGCTGCCTTAGGCTTGCGCGGGAACAAAGGAGGGCGGAAGGACTGGTGATTAGGAACCAGGAACCAGGAACCAGTACGTGAGCAAAGCGCATGCGTTTCACAATCCCGGAACGACAAAAAGCCACCCCGAAGGGTGGCTTTTTGTTTGCTCTTAATCCGGCCATGCCGAAGCATGGCCCTAGACAACAGGCTTACGCCTGTCGTGGATTAGAACTTGTGGCGCAGACCGACGCCGAATTGCTTCGTGGTCACGTCGCCGCCGACGACGTTGCCGCGGCTGACTGCCAGGGTGTTGGCGCCAGTAGCGTTGACGTTGTCAACAACCGATGCGTACGTGTACAGGTTGGTACGCTTGCTCAGGTCGTAGGTGTAGCCGACAGACCAGCCGTCCACATCCCAGTCGCTAGCACGCTTGTACGAACCGAACAGCGAGCCATTGCCAACCGGCACGGTCACGCCGAGCATGTAGGCCTTGGTGTTTTCGAAGCCTGCACCAGCGATGCCAGCCGGAACGCCGGTGGTCAGCAGAGCTGCGCCAACGTTCTTTTGGTCTGCGAAGGCAGCGTGGATCTTGGCGACGCCGAAGTCATACACTGCGCCCAATTGCCAGATCTTGGCGCTGTCCACGCCAGGTGCGCCGTAGTTGACGGTGTCATACGAACCGGCAATCAGCAGCGGGCCGTTCGAGTAACGCACTGCTGCGCCAGCCAGACGGTTGTTGGCGGTGCTGACAACGCTTTCCGAGCCGTTGTTTTGCGCGCTGTAGTTGATACCAGCTTGGAAGCCGCCGAAGTTCGGCGAGATGTACTTCAGGGTGTTGTCGGTGCGGACGGTGTCCGAAGCGACGAAGACGTTGCCCAGGTTGGCGACGTTGAAGCCGGCGCCGAAGGGGTCAACTGCACCGAAGAATTCCGAGGTGATGGTCACTTGACGACCGAAACGGACGTCACCGAAGCCGCCGCTCAGGCCAGCCCAGGATTGACGACCGAACAGGCGGCCACCTTGCAGCGAGGTGCCGGTGCCTTGGTCGAAGCCGCTTTCCAGCAGGAAGGTAGCCTTCAGACCGCCGCCCAGGTCCTCGGCGCCTTGCAGGCCCCAACGCGAACCCGATTGGTTGCCGCTAGCCAGTTCGTTCAGCGAATTCAGGCCGTCGGTCTTGGTGTACACGTAGCCGACGTCGACGAGACCGTACAGGGTAACGCTGCTCTGAGCTTGGGCAGCGCTGGCGAAGCCAGCCAACAGGGCTGCAGCAAGGAGGGTCTTTTTCATTCAGGTTTCTCCGATGATTGTGAGAAGACTTGGCGCACCAAAAACAGTGGGTCTTGCGAAACGGACACCGCTACACAGCAGCGTCGAACCGTTCTTAGGGGCTGTCCCCGAACTTCCGTTTCGGGAAGCTTGGGCTATTGCATCAAAAATCCGGGCCGGGTGCCAAGCTTCTATTCGGTAAAGTGCGAGAAACACGATTTCTGTGTCTGTTCCGAACAACACTTCAGGCTTAGGCCCCGCTGCCGTTAATACGCTCATCTAGTCGAATGAGCGCGTGTTTCCCAGGGAAAATTGCTATGAACCCCAGTACTGACATCACGCCCCCCTTGCGCCGTACCGGTCTGCTCGACGCCTTGATCAACGAGGTTGATCGTGGCCTTCAGGTATTGAGCGGAGCGGTCCGGGCCAGTCGTCCCAACCCTGCGGGTCGGGCCGAGGTCGGCATGGATGCGTCACTGAGTGCAGAAGAGCGTCGCCATGCCGCCGGGTTAATGAGAGTGAACCATGTCGGTGAGGTCTGCGCCCAGGCTTTGTATCGCGGTCAGGCTGCAATGACGCGAAATCCCAACACTCGCGCCTTGCTTGAGCAGGCTGCCGCTGAAGAGGTGGACCACCTTGGCTGGCTGTCCGAACGCCTGGACGAACTGGGTGCGCGACCGAGTCTGCTCAATCCGCTCTGGTACGCCGGTGCGTTTTCGCTGGGCCTGCTGGCCGGGCGGGTCGGGGATTCGGTCAGTCTGGGTTTCATGGCCGAAACCGAACGACAGGTCGAAGCGCATCTTGATACGCATCTGGATGAGCTGCCCGCCAACGATCTGCGTTCGCGCCGCATCGTCGAACAGATGTGCGAAGACGAGCGCGAGCATCGTCTGACGGCACAAAAGCATGGCGGGATCGCGCTGCCGGCACCGGTTCGTGCAGGCATGAAGGCCAGTGCCAAGGTGATGACGACAACGGCGTATCACTTATAAGTAACGCTATTAAGTAAAGCCATTGGTATCGGGGCGAAGCAGCTCGACCAGAATGACAAAAGGACGCCGCCTGGCGTCCTTTTTCGATCGGCGGCGCAGCGTGCCGCGATCTGCGTTCCGCCAACTGTACTCAGGCCTCGACGATTTCCACCGACAAGGTCTGTTCGGCCGTGTGGGCAAGCATGGCCGATGCCGAGCAATATTTCTCGTGCGAGAGTTTGACGGCGCGTTCTACCGCTTCGCGGGGCAAGGATTTGCCGGTGACGGTGAATGCGTAGTGGATCTTGGTGAACACCTTGGGATCGGTCTCTGCGCGATCTGCCACCAATTTGACGCTGCATCCCTGCACCGCATGGCGGCCGCGCTTGAGGATCAGCACCACGTCGTAGGCAGTGCAGGCACCTGCACCGGACAGCAGCATTTCCATCGGGCGCGGAGCGAGGTTGTGGCCGCCTCCCTCGGGCGCACCATCCATCACGGCCACATGTCCGCTACCGGTTCGTGCCGTGAACAGCATGCCTTGTGGGCCACCCCAGTCGATCGTGGTTTCCATGCGCCAATCCCGCTCTATATAAAGGAAGAGCGGAAATGATAGCGCTGTGACCCATGGTCGCGCTGCATCGCATCAGCGATAAGCAGGGTATTGGGAGTTGTGTCCAAGTGTTGCACCATCAAGGTGCATTTTTTGGATAAAAACCCAAAATTGGCGTGTTCGGTGGGGCTGCTTCATGACTAAATCGATGATTCTTATGGGGTTTTCCACGGGTAGACAGTAATGCAACATTTCCGTGCGTTCATGCACCGAAATCTTGCGTCGCACAAAAACAATCCCTATACTTCGTTCATCGAATGTCGCTTCAGTGGTGACGCGATGAGCAGCTGGCTCGGTTTCAGACCTCCAGCAGTGTTCAGCGCGATGGCTGGTTTGCCCGGCTCCCAATTTGGCGAGTTTGTACTGAGTCTCCTCCACCCTCCTTTTTTGGTGGATTTAGCCCGAAGCGATTGCTCCGGGCTTTTTTTTGTCCAAAATCTGGCGGTGTCGCGGCATGTTCGCCACACCCACGCTGCATCGTCGTGACTTCCTGCCTCCTTTGTCGGCCGCGCCTTGCTATTGGTTGCCCAGCGGGCTATATTCGAAGGCTTGACCGGATCTACACTCGCTGGGCAATGTTCGCGCCGGGAGGCAATGTTCTGTCTGATGGAATACATCGGGCGGATTTGTTTTCCAGCTGGGGATTGCCACTCCAATAAAGCGCAGGTGGGTCTGGACGGGTAAGCAATCCCGGAAGGGTTGGGCTTAAGACCAGGCTTGTTGTCTGGGCTTGGAACCTCGGTGTTTTCATCTTGGCTTTTTAACAGGCAAGGGTGGCGTGCCAGGTTCGCAGTGGGTCCGATCCTTTACCGTCAGGCCGCCGAAGGGTGGGCCGGGTTCATTTCGTGTCAGGGCAGTACGCCAACGCGTGTTGTCGGGCACGGTACCAACAGTTCGTCGTCCAGAGATTCATATGAAAACCTTCGTTGCGAAGCCGCAAGAAGTGACGCGTGACTGGTACGTGATTGACGCCAAGGGCAAAGTCCTCGGTCGTGTGGCCAGCGAAGTCGCACACCGTCTGCGCGGAAAACACAAGCCGGAGTTCACGCCTCACGTTGATACGGGTGACTACATCGTCATCATCAACGCAGCCGATATCGCCGTCACCGGTAACAAGGCTAAAGACAAGCGTTACTACCGTCACTCCGGCTATCCGGGCGGTATCACTGAGACCACCTTCCAGAAAATGCAAGAGCGTTTTCCGGGTCGTGCGATCCAGAAGGCCGTCAAGGGCATGCTGCCCAAGGGTCCGCTGGGTTACGCCATGATCAAGAAGTTGAAGATCTACGCCGGGTCTGAACACCCGCACAGCGCGCAGCAGCCCCAGCTGCTCGACATCTGAGGAGCCGCGCATGATCGGTAACTGGAATTACGGAACCGGCCGCCGCAAGACTTCGGTGGCGCGTGTTTTCATGAAGAAGGGCTCGGGCCAGATCATCGTCAACGGCAAGCCCGTCGACGAGTACTTCGCTCGTGAAACCGGCCGCATGGTTGTTCGCCAGCCGCTGGACCTGACCTCGCACCTCGAATCGTTTGATTTCAAGATCAACGTTCACGGTGGCGGCGAGAGCGGCCAGGCAGGTGCAGTGCGCCACGGTATCACCCGTGCACTGATCGACTACGATGCGTCGCTCAAGTCGCAACTGTCGAACGCCGGCTTCGTGACTCGCGATGCCCGTGAAGTCGAACGTAAGAAGGTCGGCTTCCACAAGGCACGTCGTCGCAAGCAGTTCAGCAAGCGCTGATCGGCTCGGCGGTCTGGGGCGGTTCACACCGTTCCCAGACACAAAACAAAAGGCCGCATTCGATGCGGCCTTTTGTTTTGCTGTCACAGCTTGGTGGTAAGGTCTTATCCCACCCAACGCGCACAGGATTGCCTGGGGCGCTTCTTTCAGACGGAGATCGCGGTGAGCAAGGAAAACGGACAGGGCAAGGTACGCGTCGGCATCGTCGGCGGCACGGGTTATACGGGCGTGGAATTGTTGCGCCTGTTGTCCCAACACCCCAACGCTGAACTCGTGGCCATCACTTCCCGCAAGGAAGACGGTCTGCCTGTCGCCGATATGTACCCGAGCCTGCGCGGCCACGTGGACATTGCGTTTTCCTCGCCCGACAAGGCTGAACTGACCAAGTGCGACGTGGTGTTCTTCGCCACCCCGCACGGCGTGGCCATGGCCCAGGCCAAGGAACTGCTGGACGCCGGTGTGAAGATCATCGATCTGGCTGCCGACTTCCGCCTGCAGGACATCGCCACGTTCGAGAAGTGGTACAAAATTCCGCATAACTGCCCCGACCTGCTGAAAGAAGCGGTCTACGGCTTGCCGGAAATCCGTCGCGACGCTATCCGCAATGCGCGCATCGTGGGTAACCCGGGCTGCTATCCGACTACGGTGCAATTGGGCTTGTTGCCCTTGCTCGAAGGCGGCAAGAATCTGGTCGATGCGTCGAGCCTGATCGCCAGCTGCGCATCGGGTGTCAGCGGTGCCGGTCGCAAGGCTGAAATCAGCCTGCTGTTCTCGGAAGCCAGCGACAACTTCAAGGCCTACGGCGTGGCCGGTCACCGTCACCACCCCGAAATCGTGGCGCAGTTGCAGGACCTGACCGACCAGACCATCGGCCTGACCTTCGTGCCGCACCTGGTGCCCATGATCCGCGGCATGCATTCCACGCTGTTTGCCCGCATCTTGCCGGAAGCACGTGACACCGATTTCCAGAAGCTGTTCGAAGAACGTTTTGCCAACGAGCCTTTCGTTGATGTGATGCCCGCAGGCAGCCTGCCGGAAACGCGTTCGGTGCGCGCATCCAACACTTTGCGGATTGCCGTGCATCGCCCGGATGGCGGCGACCAGCTTGTGATTCTGGTGGTTCAGGACAATCTGGTGAAGGGTGCGTCGGGTCAGGCCGTGCAGTGCATGAACCTGATGTTCGGTCTGTCGGAAGACGCCGGTCTGCGCCACATCGCCGTTCTGCCCTGAGCTTGCCCATCGGTCTGTGGGGCACTTGTTGAACGTTTTTCGATACGTTTTCCGAGCGTTTCGTGGCGGTTTTCGATAAGTCTGCCTGCATGACCTGCTGGCATACCCCTTGGGCGAGCAGGGTTGAATTTGCTGGTCAATAGCGGTTGAATGGAACTCTCGATCCATCGATCGCGTCCAATTTGATTGCGCGACGGTAGCCGGGCAGGGGTGATATCCACCGCTGCCCACCGTTCGCCAGGAGTGCCAAATGAATGCAGCAGTAGAAAGTGTGAACTTCGACGCCCCCCCGATCCCGCTGGTCTTCACCGACTCGGCTGCCGGCAAGGTCAAGCAACTGATCGAAGAAGAAGGCAACCCGGAACTGAAGCTGCGCGTGTTCGTGCAAGGCGGCGGCTGTTCGGGCTTCCAGTACGGCTTCACCTTCGACGAAGTGGTCAATGACGACGACACCACGCTCGACAAGGATGGCGTACAGCTGTTGATCGATCCGATGAGCTTCCAGTACCTGGCAGGCGCGGAAATCGACTACAAGGAAGACCTGGAAGGTGCACAGTTCGTGATCAAGAATCCGAACGCATCGTCTACCTGCGGCTGTGGTTCGTCGTTCTCGGTCTGATGTCCAGACCCGGGGTTTCGGCCTCGGGGTTTGATTCAAGGTCCGACCAGTTTTTGACCTGACGTTTTCGTTTCGCGTCATCTGCGATCCTGTTTGCTTGGGATCGCCAGCCCTATCTGGCCTTGTGCATCCTGATCGATGTGCATGGCTGACCCAGGCGCCCTGGTGAGAACCAGGGCGCCTGCTTGTTTTTAAAAAAGGTTTTGCACCATGGCGCTCATCGCCCTGACTGAGATTCAACTCGCCTTCGGCCATGTGCCGCTGCTCAATCGCGCTGACGTGTCGATTGAGCCTGGCGAGCGTATCGGGCTGATCGGCCGCAACGGCACGGGTAAGTCATCGCTGTTGCAGTTGATCGACGGACGCAATGTCCCGGACGATGGGTTGATCGCGCGCCAGAACAATCTGCGTGTGACCACTGTCGAGCAAGAGCCGAAGTTCGACGAAGGCGACACCGTGTTCGACGCCGTGTGCGGTGGCCTGGCGCAAGGCCGGGATCTGCTGCGCAGCTATCACCAGGTCACGCATGACCTGGCCGAAGCGCAGGGCGACGAATACGACGCCTTGATGGACAAGCTGATGTCGCTGCAGGGCGAGCTGGAAGCGGTCGATGGCTGGACGGTGCAGGCGCGTGTGGAAGCCACGATTTCCCGCCTGAACCTGCCGCCGGACGCGCTGATTTCCGGTTTGTCGGGCGGTACCCGCAAGCGTGTGGCGCTGGGCCGCGCGCTGCTGGGCGAACCCGATCTGCTGCTGCTGGACGAGCCGACCAACCACCTGGACTTCGAAGCCATCACCTGGCTGGAAGAACTGCTGCGCGGTTTCCTGGGCTCGGTGCTGTTCGTGACCCACGATCGCCACTTCCTGGATTCCGTGGCCACCCGCATCATCGAACTGGATCGCGGCAAGCTGGTCAGTTTCCCGGGCAACTTCACGGCCTATCAGGCGCGTAAAGCCGAACTGCTGGAAGCCGAACGCCTGGAAAACGCGCGTTTCGACAAGCTGCTGGCGCAGGAAGAGGTCTGGATTCGCAAGGGCGTGGAAGCACGCCGTACGCGTAGCGTGGCCCGCATCAAGCGCCTGGAAGACATGCGTGGCGAACGCCGCGAGCGTCGCAACCAGATGGGCAAGGTGTCTATCGATGTGGCAGAAGGCGTGCGTTCGGGCAAGCTGGTGGCCGAACTCGAAAACGTGTCCAAGCACTTTGGCGAGCGCACGGTCATTCGCGATTACTCGACGACCGTGATGCGTGGCGACCGTATCGGCCTGATCGGCCCCAACGGCGCAGGCAAGACCACGCTGCTGAAGCTGATCCTGGGTCAGCTGGAACCGGACACCGGCACCGTGCGCCTGGGTACCAACCAGTCGATTGCCTACTTCGATCAGATGCGTTCGCAGCTGGATCCGGAATCGACCCTGGCCGACATCATCAGCCCGGGAAGCGAGTGGGTGGAAATCAACGGCCAGAAAAAGCACATCATGAGCTACCTGGGCGACTTCCTGTTCGCCCCGGAACGTGCACGGTCGCCGGTGCGTACGCTGTCTGGTGGCGAACGTGCCCGCCTGCTGCTGGCGCGTCTGTTTGCCCGTCCCGCCAACGTGCTGGTGCTGGACGAGCCGACCAACGACCTGGACATCGAGACGCTGGAACTGCTGGAAGAGTTGCTGCAGGACTATCCGGGCACCGTGTTCCTGGTCAGCCACGATCGCGCCTTCCTGGACAACGTCGTGACGCAGACCATTGCCTACGAAGGCGATGCACGCTGGCGTGATTACATCGGCGGCTACGAGGATTGGTTGACGCAGCGTGGTCGGAGCGCGGACAAGAGCATTCCCGCGCGTCCGCTGACGGCATCGCCTTCTGCTGCTGCCACGGCTGCAGTCAAGACCGAGGCAGCACCGGCACCTGTCGCGGCTCCCGCGCCTGCCCCGGCACCTGCGCCCGCAAAAAGCCGCCTCAGCTCCTGGGATGCCAAGGAACTGGCTGCCTTGCCGGACGACATCGCCAAGCTGGAAGCCGAGCAAGGCGCATTGAACGAAAAACTGGCCGACGGCGAGCTGTATCGCAGCAATCCGCCCGAAGTCGAGCGCATTCAGACGCGTCTGGCCGAAATCGACAACATCTTGCTGACCAAGATGGAGCGCTGGGAAGTGCTTGAGGCGAAACAGGCGGGCTGAAGTCGAGCTGACCTGATCGATGGGCCTTGCTCCTCAAGGCCCATCCTGGCGCTTCATGACTGGCGCTTCATAAAACCCTCGCGTGCCGATGCATGCGAGGGTTTTTTGTTGTGGGGCCAGACTGAAATTCTCGCGCTGTGTTCAAACCGCAGACTGTCATGTCTGAGGCCGATACTTCATCACAAGGCAGACACCCGACAGCACTCGAGCGAACCAATTCGTCCACGCTTCAGTCTGACACCAAGATCGCCTGATGGCCGCAATGCGCACGCCTTTCCGGGGTTCCCTTATCGACACCATCCGAATCCCACTCTGCCAGAAGCCCAGCTAGATGATTTCCGCACTTGCCTTGCTTGCTCCGATACTTGCCTTCTGGTTGTGGTGGCCCGTCAAAACCCTCTCTGTACGCGTGCGCTGCATTGCCGTGACGCTGACCGCATTGCTGGGGGCCTCCCCGATGGTGATGATCAGACTGATGCGGTCTGGTGCGGTGGACTATGCAACGATCGCGCCGCTGCAGGTGGCGGGCGGCGTGGTGCTGGTCAGCCTGATGTTCTTGTTGCTGTTCATGCTGGCGCGCGACGCCTCATGGCTTGCGGCACGCGGGATTCGCCGTGCCACATGGGCTAATCGTTTGCATGGGACGCCGCTGACCGGTGGTGTGGTCGTGCTCGCCATGGCAGTGGCCTCGGTGGCGGCCTACAACGGGCTGGTGCCACCCCAGGTCCGCGAAACAGCGCTTGCCTTGCCTGGCTTGCCTACGTCCTTGAACGGCTTGCGTGTGGCGGTGGTGGCCGACATTCACGCCAGCCCGGTCAACGATGTGGACTATGTGCAGACCATCGTGACACGCACGAATGCGGCGCGACCTGATCTGATCGTCCTGCCGGGTGATCTGGTGGACGGCGACCTGAGCGTGACCGGTCCACATACGGTGCCGCTTTCGCAGCTGAGCGCTCCGCATGGCGTGTGGATCGCGCCGGGCAATCACGAGTATTACAGCGGCTACGACGCCTGGATGGGCCACTTCCGGCGTCTTGGTCTGCAAGTGCTTGCCAATCAGACGCAGATTTTGCATGTCAGGGGCGAGCGCCTGGCACTGTCCGGCATTGGTGACCCGGCGTATGGCCGCACCTCGCAAGGCAACACCGACCCGAACGTGCCCGAGGGCGTGCCGCCCGACGTGGCAGCGGTATCAGCACAGGCACGGGGTGCCGATTTTCATATGTTGCTGGCGCACCAGCCGAAGTTTGCCCGCGACAACGCAAGGTATGGCGTAGACCTGCAGATTTCCGGCCATACGCACGGTGGTCACATGCTCGGCATGGATCGCTGGCTGGTGGCACCGTTCAACAATGGTTTTGTGCGTGGCCTGTACAACGTGGACGACATGCGGTTGTTCGTCAGCAGCGGTGCAGGCCTGTGGGCAGGATTCACGGCGCGACTGGGCATTGCGCCCGCCATCGAGCTTCTGGTTCTGCAACGCAGCAGTTCTTGATGCTGCGTGTCGCTGTTGTGGCGGCTCGCAACCCTGAGCGCCCGGTTCAAGCCGGGTGATACGCACCCAGTATGCGCAGGCCGCGTGCGCCCGTAACCGCGGGCAGATTGCCCGGGCGACCTGCCACGTGCATGGCAGCCAGCCATGCAAAAGCCAGCGCTTCCATTTCGTTGGCCGGCACGCCCACCGCATCGGTGGCCTGCACCGGGATGCCCAGGCGGGCAGCCAGGTCGGCGACCAAGGCGCGGTTGTAGGCACCGCCCCCGCACACCAGCATTTCTTCAACACCTGGCGCATGCAGGCGCACGGCATCTGCCACCGTGCGGGCTGTCAGGCTGCGCAGCGTTGCCTGTATATCAGCGACTGACAGCGTTTCGTGGTTCTTTTGCCAGTCCTGCAAGCGCTGATCCATCCATGCCGCGTGGAAGCGATCGCGGCCGGTGGACTTGGGTGGCGCAAGCGAGAACCAGGGTTCACTGTCGATCAGGTAGTCGAGCAAGCCCTCGCTGACTTGCCCTTGCGACGCGAGTGCACCATCGGCATCAAAGGCGGCACCGGTATGGCGTTCGCACCACATGTCCATGAACAGGTTGGCAGGGCCGGTGTCGAAGCCCGTCACGGGCTTGCCAGGGATCAGCAGGCTGACATTGGCAATGCCACCCAGATTCAGGATGGCACGCGATCGCGTTCCGCCAAACAAGGCGTGGTGGAAGGCTGGCACCAGCGGCGCACCATGCCCCCCGGCTGCCACATCGCGGCTGCGGAAATCGGCAATGACGGCAATCCCGGTCAGTTCGGCAAGCTCTGCCGGCGCATTCAGCTGGATGGTGAAACCCGCTTCCGGGCGGTGACGCACGGTCTGGCCGTGTGCGCCAATCGCACGCACCTGGCTGGCATCGACCTGCCCACGCACCACCAGCATCGCCACGACCTTGGCGTACACGGCAACCAGCCCACGTGCCGCCAGGGCCGCGCGTTCCAGTTCGTTGTCACCTGCGCGATTCAGCGCGGCAAGTTCGGTGCGCAGGGCGGCATCGAAGCCCTGGCTGGCCGACGCAAGCAATTGGGGCGGACCGTTGTCCGGAAAGCTGGCCAGCACGCCATCCACACCATCCATGCTGGTGCCTGACATCAGGCCGATATAAAGCGGAGGAGTCGGTGCAATGGGCATGTGACGAAGCGGGATGAAGAAGCAGGAAGGGGAAGGCAGGCGCAGCAGAGCAGGGCAGCAAAAGCAACACAAACGCCAGCACAACAAAACGCCAATACAACAAACGCAGCAAAAACCAGACGCAGATAGCAAAACGCCCATCCGGAGATGGGCGTTCTGAATTTCCTTGCGATCAGCGCGCTGCGGTAGCGACTGACATGCCGTTCTGATCGAACTGGCGCATCAGGCTGAGCTGATGCTCGAAGTTCGCAGTGCCTTTGCGGAACGCCGCCAGACCACGTGCATCGAGCGTCGGCGCTTCGGGCAGGGCTACCTTCATCGGGTCGACCTGTTCGCCGGCAATGCGGAATTCGTAGTGCAGGTGCGGGCCGGTGGCGTAGCCGGTGGAACCGACATAACCAATGGTCTGTGCCTGGGTGACCTTGTCGCCCTTCTTCAGGCCTTCGCCGAAGCGGCTCATGTGCGCGTAGGCGGTGGTGTATTGGCCGAAGTGCTTCACCACCACCAGATTGCCGTAACCGTTCTGCACGCCGATGAAATCGATCACGCCGTCTGCGGTGGTACGGATCGGGGTGCCGGTGGGGGCACCGAAGTCCACGCCCTTGTGCGCGCGCCAGGTTTTCAGAATGGGGTGGAAGCGCAGCGAGAAGCCCGAGGTGACCCGGGTGAATTCCAGCGGATTGCGCAGGAAGCCCTTGCGCATGCTCTTGCCCGACAGGTCGTAGTAACCGCCTGCCTGACCCGCTTCGCCGTCATACCAGACTGCTTCGTAAGGCTTGCCGGCATTGATGAACTCAAGTGCCAGCACCTTGCCCGAACGCACGTAGGTGCCTTCGTGGGTAAAGGTTTCATAGACCACGCGGAAGCGGTCGCCCCGGCGCAGGTCCTTGTGGAAATCGATGTCGCTGGAAAGAATTTCCGCCATCTGCGTCGCAATCGAATCCGGAATGCCGGCGGCATCGGTCGCGCCGAACAGCGAACTGCGGATTTCGGCGGTAGATGCTTGCTCGTGGCGCTCGGTATCGATAGCCATGTCGCGCGCCACCAGACCTTCGGGGGTGCGTTCGACGTGCAGCAGTTGGGTAACGACCTTGCCCTTGTCTTCCGCACCCGGGGTGTGGATATAACGCAACCAACGGATCTTGCCTTCCGCGTCGGTCGATGCCTGGAAGAGACGGCCGGGGTAGAGCTGGAAAATGCTGCGTGCGCTGGGCGTGGCGCGCAGGAATTGCTGCAATTCGTTGTCATCCACACCCATGCGGGTCAGGATGGTGGCAACGGAATCACCGCGCTGAACCCGCTCTTCACGAATGAATTCGGGGGCTGCGTCTTCCTGGATCGCTACTTGCTGAGTGAAGTCAGGTAGAGTCAGAGACTCAACGATCTGTCGGGTGGGCAATGTGCTGACATCCGGCGCCATCGGTACCGTACCGATGGCAACAGTCGCACCAAAAACGCCGAGAGCACCGGCGGAGATGAGTGCGCGCTTGCGGAATGTGGCGCTGCGTAGAAGTTGGCTTGCTGTTTGGCGCATCGCGGCTGCGATGCGTGTCATGCGTTGGCTCATGCGTCCCGGCCCCGAATTTTGGTTGGGCTAGAATTTGGACCTCGCAGCCACGACATGTCTGTCGATCCGGTCAGGAACTTCGTCCTGAGCGCGATCTGCATGTTCCCCGTGTGGCCGGGCGATCCAAAGAAAAACTCCCCGTAATCGGACGAGTATAGCAAAGCCACTATTCCCAACATGACCTCATCTCTGCCAGATTCCGCTTCCCTCCCGACCAATGATGCCGGCACGCCCGCGCGCGCTGCCAGCGAGCCCGTGCTGTATCCGGTTACTGCCGAGGTCGAACGCGATCTGGCGGTGGTCAAACGCGGTTGTGACGAATTGTTAGTCGAAGCCGATATGCTTCGAAAATTGGCCCGTAGCCGCGCGACCGGCGTGCCGCTTCGCATCAAATTGGGCCTGGATCCGACCGCGCCCGATATCCATCTTGGCCACACGGTGGTGCTCAACAAGCTGCGTCAGCTGCAGGACTTGGGCCATACGGTCATTTTCCTGATTGGCGATTTCACCTCGATGATCGGTGATCCCAGCGGTCGCAATGCCACCCGCCCGCCGCTTACGCCTGAACAGATCGCGATCAACGCGGAGACCTATTACGCCCAGGCCAGCCTGGTGCTGGATCCGGCGCGCACCGAAGTTCGATACAACTCCGAATGGTGCGATCCGCTAGGCGCGCGCGGGATGATCCAGCTGGCCTCGCGTTACACCGTGGCGCGCATGTTGGAACGTGACGATTTCACCAAGCGTTATCGCGGCGGCATCCCGATCTCGGTGCACGAATTCCTGTACCCGCTGATGCAGGGTTACGACTCGGTCGCGCTGAAGTCCGACGTGGAACTGGGCGGCACGGACCAGAAGTTCAACCTGCTGGTCGGGCGTGAACTGCAAAAGGAATACGGACAAGAGCCGCAGTGTGTGCTGACCATGCCGCTGCTGGTGGGGCTGGATGGCGTCGAAAAGATGTCGAAGTCCAAGCACAACTACATCGGTATCTCTGAAGCGCCGGGCGACATGTTCGGCAAGCTGATGTCGATTTCCGACGACCTGATGTGGAAGTATTTCGAGCTGCTGTCGTTCCGTTCGCTGGAAGACATCGCCGGCCTGCGTGCCGAAACCGAGGCCGGTCGCAACCCGCGTGACATCAAGGTCATGCTGGCGCAGGAAATCGTCACGCGTTTCCATTCGACGCAGGCAGCCGAGCAGGCACTGGCCGATTTCGACGCCCGCAGCAAGGGCGCGATCCCCGACGACATCCCGGAACACACGCTGCCCGGTGCGCCGCTGGGCATTCTGGCGGTACTGCGCAGCGCCGGTCTGTGTGCCTCGGGTGCCGAAGCCCAGCGCAACATCGAACAAGGTGGTGTGCGGGTCGAGGGTGCCAAGGTCGAAGACAAGAGCTTGAAGCTGGATGTGGGCACTTACGTGATTCAGGTCGGCAAGCGCAAGTTTGCCCGGGTGACGGTCACCGGATGACCGAGGCATGATCGCCTTGATCCAGCGGGTTGCCGAGGCCAGTGTCATCGTGGACGGCGAGCGGGTAGGTGAGATCGGCGCAGGCCTGCTTGCGCTGGTCTGCGCCGAACGCGATGACACCCCGCGCGATGCCGACGCCTTGTTGGAAAAGATGCTGGCCTACCGCATCTTTGCCGATGAGCGCGGCCGCATGAACAAGTCGCTGCGTGACGTGGCTGGCAATTTGCTGCTGGTGCCGCAGTTCACGCTGGCCGCAGATACGCGTTCAGGCACGCGTCCCAGTTTCACGCCGGCCGCCGCCCCGGATGATGCCCGTCGACTGTTTGACCATACGGTCGTGCAGGCGAGGGCGCAAAACGGGTTAGGCTTGATACAAACGGGTATTTTCGGCGCGCACATGAAGGTGGCGCTGGTAAACGACGGCCCGGTAACCTTTTGGTTGAGTACACGCGGTCGCCAGGTCTCTTGAACGTATTCAAGCGGCCTTGAGCGTCCATGACGTAACCCGATATGGCACAGGAGCGCAGCAATGAAACTCTGGAGCGAATCTTTTTCGGATGGACAACCGATCCCGGCGCGTTACGCGTTTGGTCGGATTGACGAAAAGAACCATGTCGGCCTGGCCGATAACTTGAACCCGCAGCTGATCTGGGATGAGGTGCCAGCGGGCACACGTTCGTTTGTCGTACTGGTTCATGACTTCGATGTGCCCACCAAGGGTGACGACGTCAACCATGAAGACCGTGAAGTGCCGGCAGACCTGCCGCGCACCGACTTCTTCCATTGGGTGCTGGTCGACCTGCCCGCCGATGCGCGTGAGATCGAAGAGGGTGAATTCAGCAATGAAGTGACCCCGCGCGGCAAGGGTGGCCCGATGGCACCCCGCGATGCCCGCCAGGGTCTGAACGATTACACCGGCTGGTTCTCTGGCGATCACGACATGAGCGGCCAGTATTTCGGCTACGACGGCCCGTGCCCCCCGTGGAACGATTCGCTGATCCACCACTACGTGTTCACGCTGTACGCGCTGGATGTCGATCGCGTACCGCTCGACGGTGTCTTCAGCGGCACCGATGTCCGTCGTGCCATCGACAAGCATGTCTTGGCCCAGGCGGCATTCACCGGCACCTATACCCTTAATCCAAGGCTGGCTCCTACCCAGATCGCCAGCGATGAGTGAGCGTTGAATGAGTGAACTTTGGTTGATCCGTCATGGCGAGACGGACTGGAATCGCACCCGTCGCATGCAGGGCTCGCTGAACGTGGGCCTGAATGCGCTGGGGCGCAGCCAGGCCGATCAGGTGGCGGCGCGCCTGGGCACGCTGGCGGCAAGCGAAACTTTCCATGCGATCTACAGCAGTGACCTGGACCGGGCGCACACCACCGCCAAGCCGGCGGCGGCTGCGCTGGGCCTGGAGATCACGCTGGACCCCGGTCTGCGCGAACGCAATTACGGGGTAATGCAGGGGCTGGATCGGCAGGAAATCGATCTGCTGCTGCCGGAAGCCGCTGCGGCCTGGAAAAGCCGCGACCCGGATCGTGAGATCCCGGGAGGCGAAACCCTGCGTGCTTTCCACGACCGGGTGGTCGGTACACTGGCCCGCATCGGGGTCGCGCACCGTGGTCAGCGGGTGCTGATCTTCACGCACGGTGGGGTGCTGGATATCGCTTACCGCCACGCCACCGGCGTGGGGTTTGCAGCCGAGCGCAATCACTTGCTGCTGAACGCCAGCATCAACCGCATCGTGCTCGACAGCGATACCTGGCAGGTCGTGGAATGGGCCAATGACAGTCATTTGACCGAAGCTGCTGACGAAGTATCGCCGTATTGAGCGAGTGCTTGGCACAGTGCTAGAATCACGTGATTGCCTTTACCCTGCGTAACTGGCGAAAAGGGGGCGTGGCCATGGTGGCTGACGGTTGACTGTCAGACCAAGCATCGGCTGCAAGCCTTTTGTGGATCACCACAAGGAAGCGCAGGGATAGACGAGGTTAGGCTTAAGACCGGGCTTTTTTCAGGCTGGTTGTACGCGGAATCTTGTCACGCCGTTCGCCTGGGCAGCCGTAGGCAGCTTCACATGCGCGATGGCGCATGTGGAAATTGCGGCTGGCCGGCACCATCAGGAACACCGGCCCGCCCTCCTCGCACAGGAAGGAACCGTTATGTTCGATCGCAAGCGCACTATCTCCATCGTTGACCCGGAACTGTGGTCCGCCATCCAGAAAGAAGACGTGCGCCAAGAGCAGCACATCGAGCTGATCGCGTCCGAGAACTACACCAGCCCCGCCGTGATGGAAGCGCAGGGCACGCAACTCACCAACAAGTACGCCGAAGGCTACCCGGGCAAGCGCTATTACGGTGGCTGCGAGTTTGTCGACATCGTCGAACAACTGGCCATCGATCGCCTGAAGAAGCTGTTCGGCGCTGAAGCCGCCAACGTGCAACCCAACTCGGGTTCGCAAGCCAACCAGGGCGTGTACCTGGCTGTGCTGAAGCCGGGCGACACCGTCTTGGGCATGAGCCTGGCCGAAGGCGGTCACCTGACCCACGGTTCCTCGGTCAACGCGTCTGGCAAGCTGTACAACTTCGTGTCCTACGGCCTGAACGCCGACGAAGCCATCGATTATGACCAGGTCGCCGCATTGGCTGCCGAGCACAAGCCGAAGCTGATCGTCGCAGGCGCATCGGCCTACGCGCTGCGTATCGACTTCGAGCGCTTCGCCAAGATCGCCAAGGATGTCGGCGCCTACTTCATGGTCGACATCGCCCACTACGCAGGCCTGGTTGCCGGTGGTGCCTACCCGAACCCGGTGCCGCACGCCGACTTCGTCACGTCCACCACGCACAAGTCGCTGCGCGGTCCGCGCGGTGGCGTGATCATGATGAAGGCCGAGCACGAGAAGATGATCAACTCGGCAATCTTCCCCGGCTTGCAAGGCGGCCCGCTGGAACACGTCATCGCCGGTAAGGCCGTGGCCTTCCTGGAAGCGCTTGACCCGTCGTGGAAGGACTACGCCGAGCAAGTCGTGAAGAACGCCAAGGTGATGGCCGACACGCTGACCAAGCGCGGTCTGCGCATTGTGTCGGGCCGCACGGAAAGCCACGTCATGCTGGTTGACCTGCGTGCCAAGGGCATCACCGGCAAGGAAGCGGAAGCCGTGCTGGGCCAGGCGCACATCACGACCAACAAGAACGCCATCCCGAACGACCCGGAAAAGCCTTTCGTCACCAGCGGCATCCGTCTGGGCACGCCGGCCATCACCACGCGTGGTTTCAAGGAAGCCGAAACCGAGCTGACCGCAAACCTGATCGCCGATGTGCTGGACAACCCGCGCGACGAAGCCAACATCCTGGCCGTGCGTGCAAAGGTTGAAGCCCTGACCGGCAAGTTCCCGGTCTACGGCGGCTGATCCAGGCTCACACGTATGAAGTGTCCTTTCTGCGGGAACGATGAAACCCAGGTGGTCGACAGCCGGCCCCTGGAGGAAGGCGATGCCATCCGCAGACGCAGGCGCTGTGCCGCCTGCGACCGGCGCTTCACGACGTTCGAGCGGGCCGAACTCGTCATGCCTTGGGTGGTCAAGCGCAATGGCAACCGGACTGAGTTCGACCCCTCGAAGCTGCGCAGCAGCATGTCGCTTGCCTTGCGCAAGCGGCCGGTTTCTGCCGATCAGCTGGAAGCGGCGCTGGCGCGCATCGAAGAGGCGCTTCGCACCTCTGGTGTACGCGAGCTGCCGTCCGAGAAGGTCGGCGAACTGGTCATGAAAGAACTGCAAGGACTCGACAAGATCGCCTACGTGCGCTTTGCGTCGGTCTACCGGAATTTTGAACACATCGACGCCTTTGCCGATGTGGTGCGCGAGATGCAGGGTCCCCCCAATCCGTCGGGGCACTGACATGCGCTACCTCTCCACGTCCGCAAGGTTCGCAAGCCCTCTGAACAGGCTGCCGGCCCGTGCGGGGGCGGAGTGATCTCCCTATGAGCAATACCGTGCTTGCGTCCCCGCAAGATCAAGCCTGGATGCGCCACGCGCTGGCGCTGGCTGAAAAGGTCATGTTCACCACCACGCCGAATCCGCGCGTGGGCTGCGTGATCGTGAAAGACGAACGGGTGATCGGTGAGGGCGCAACCCAACCGCCCGGCGGCCCGCATGCCGAAGTGGTCGCCCTGCGCGATGCCGAATCGCGCGGCGAGTCGGTGGCCGGGGCCACGGTCTATGTCACGCTGGAACCCTGCAATCACTTTGGTCGCACGCCGCCTTGCGTCAATGCCTTGCTGGCCGCGATGCCGGCACGTGTTGTGGTTGCCATGGGCGATCCGAATCCCCTGGTCAACGGACATGGCCTGGCCCGCTTGCGTGCTGCCGGCATCACGGTCGATACCGGCGTCTGCCTGGATGAAGCGCTGGCACTGAACGTCGGTTTTGTCGCCCGCATGCATCGTGGTTCACCCTGGGTGTGGATGAAACTGGCGTCGTCGCTGGACGGCCGCAGTGCCTTGCACAACGGCAAGTCGCAATGGATCACCGGTGAGGCCGCGCGCGCCGATGGTCATGTCTGGCGGGCGCGCAGCTGCGCGGTGCTGACCGGCATCGGCACCGTGCTGGCCGATGACCCGCAAATGAATGTGCGCCACGTGGCCACGCCACGCCAGCCGCGCAAGATCGTGGTTGATGCGCAATTGCTGCTCCCCGAAACCGCGCGCCTGCTGGATGACACCCCCACCTGGATCTTCACGGCGCGCACCGATGCCGCGAAAGCCGCGCGTCTGGCCGATCGCAATGTGCAGGTCATCGAACTGCCCGATGGTCGTGGCAAAGTGGACTTGCCCGCCATGTTCCGCTGGCTGGGTGAAAACGACATCAACGAAGTCCACGTGGAAGCGGGCGAAAAGCTTAATGGCTCGCTGCTGCGCGAGGATTGCATCGACGAACTGCTGAGTTATCTGGCACCGGTGCTGCTGGGCGATGCCGCAGGCGTGGCGCGTCTGCCGGTGCTGGAATCTTTGGACGACGTCCGGCGTTTTGCATTCACCGACGTAATGGCGGTGGGGCAGGACGTAAGGCTGCGCGCGCGCGTGGACGAAAACTGGCTGGCGCTGCGCGAGGCGGTGTCGCTGCTGGGTTGAGCGAGACGTCGTTGCGGTGTGATCGGACTTCTCACCACGCTGTCCCGCACGAGCAGTCGCACGCTTGGTCGAATTCGTGTGCAGGGTCGCACTTGCTTCATGGGTGAACGTCCGCATCTGAATACCCGCAGCTGAATTTCGCAATTGAACATTCGCAACTGAACATCCGCAACTATCTACCCGCATCTGAACGCCTGCATCAGCAGGTGTTCTGCCGCCAATGCGTCATCGGCCTCGTGTCTTGACGACATCCTGGCAATGCCCATCACGCTTGCGCCCCGAGGCGCTTGAAAGGACTACATCGTGTTTACCGGAATCGTCGCGGCTGTGGGCCGTATCAAGCAGATCGACGCCCTGGGCGACTCGCCCGATGCCGGCGTGCGACTGGTGGTGGATGCTGGCGGGCTGGACTTGTCCGACGTGCAACTGGGCGACTCAATCGCGATCCAGGGCGCGTGCATGACGGTCGTATCGCAAGACGCCTCCGGTTTCACCGTGGACGTGTCGCGCGAAAGCCTTAGCCTGACGGCCGGACTGGATGCGGTCGGCGACGTGAACTTGGAAAAAGCGCTGCGCCTGAATGATCGCCTGGGCGGTCACCTGGTGTCGGGCCACGTGGATGGCCTGGGCACGGTGCAGCGCTTTGAGCCGGTGGGTGAATCGCATGAATTGGTAGTGCGCGCGCCGAAGGACCTTGGCCGGTTCCTGGCTTACAAAGGGTCCATCGTCATCAATGGCGTGAGCCTGACGGTGAATTCCGTGGAAGACGGCCCGGAAGGTTGCGATGTCAGCATCAACCTGATCCCGCACACCATTGAAGTGACGACCCTGCGCCACTTGAAGGCAGGCAACCGGGTAAACCTGGAGATCGATTTGATTGCCCGGTATGTCGAACGGATGCTGAACGCGCCGAAATGATATTGGCGTGGCGGGAATGTTGAGTATGAGCTGAATAAAAAATGTCTGGTTTGAATAACCCGCATTGATGAATTCAGATGCCAATAAAAACGCCCTTCGAATTTCGAAGGGCGTTTCAGCAATCAGGCTGCTTATTTAGCTTTGTGCGGTGCTGGGTCCAGACCAGTACGCTTGATCTGATCCACCACGTCCGGCGAGGACAGATAATCCACCAGCGCCTTGGCCGCTGCTGGCTGTGCGGTGTTGCTCACGACGCCCGCAGAAAATGCGGTGATTTGCTGGGCGGCGTCGGGCAGCGGGCCGACAATATCGATACCCGTCACCGGTTTAAGCTCGGACATTTGCTGGAAACCGATTTCGGCGTCACCGCGGGCAACGATATGGCCCACCGGATCGCCTGGAATCATGCGCGCCTTGCCCTTCAGTTGTTCCTCGATGCCCAGGCGCTTGAACAGCACGGTAGACAGGTAAACGCCGCTGGCGCTGTCGGAATACGCAATGGATTTGGCGTTCAGCAACGTCGTCTTCAGCGCATCAACGCTAGAGATATCAGGCTGTGGGGCACCTGCCTTGACCGCCATGCCGATGCGCGACAGCGCAAGCACTTCGTGATCGGTTTTCGATACCTTGCCTTGGTCGATCAGGCGCTGAAGCGAGTCACCCACCATGATGACGACGTCGATGGTTTCACCTCGGTTCAGTCGGTTTGGAATGGCTTCTTTGGTATCGCCCATTGATGGGCCCCAACCCGAAATCAGTTTGTGCCCGGTCTTTTGTTCAAACCCAGGTGCAAGCTGTTTGTAAGCTGCGGCGAATCCGCCTGAACTGACGACATATAAATCGGCGGCAAAGCTTGTGCTGCTGGCCACGCAGATTGCGACGGCCAGTACGGTCTGCTTGACCCGTTTTCCCAGGGTGATGGCATTGATTGTCATTTTTGTAGCCTGAAGGTAGGTTCTTGCCATGGTGCGCAAAAAAGTTTAAAAGGTGAAATGCAATTAATCTAACGATTGATAATTTATGCGCATCAATATTGAAACTGGCGAATTACTGGCTTTTATCGCGGTAGCCAAGCAATCCAGTTTCAAGGCCGCTGCTGAAGGTTTGTTTATCTCTCAGCCAGCCTTAAGCCGGCGTATTGAAAATCTTGAAAACTCGCTTCAGGAACGGCTTTTCGAACGGACCACCCGCAGGGTGTCGCTGACGGCGGCTGGCAAGCTGTTCCTGGTCCACGCACAGGCCGTGATCGAAGAGCTTGAACTGGGCATTCGAAGCATTGAGCTTGGCACCGCGCAACGCCGTGAACACGTCACGGTGGCCTGCGTGCCCTCGGTTGCCAACCACCTGCTGCCGCAGGTATTGAAGCGTTATGCCACCGAGCACCCGAACGTCAGGGTGAAGATCATCGATGAAAGCGCAACCGATGTGCTGGAGAGCGTGCGAAGCGGCGAGGCCGACTTCGGCATCAATTTCATTGGGGCGCAGGAAGCCGAAATAGATTTCGAAGAAATCATGCAAGAGCATTATCTGGTGGTCATGCCGGATAAGCACCCGCTGGCAAATGAGCGGGTTATTTCATTGCAGGCCCTGGCAGGCGAAAAGATGGTGTCTGTGTCGTCTTCCAGTGGGAATCGCGGGCTGATCGATAATGCCTTCGCGCGGGTTCCCCACCGGCCGGTCATTCAGTATGAAATCAATCACGTGGCGGGTGCGATCAGTCTGGTGGCAGCCGGTATCGGCGTGGCTTTGCTGCCGGAACTGTCGATAAAAAACGCGCCATTCACGGGCATCGTGGCGCGTCCGTTATCGGGTGCAGGCATCGTCCGATCATTGGGGCTGATCGTGCGCAAAGGGAATGTGCTGCGGCCGCTATCCGCCAAGCTGGCATCGGCGCTCAGGGAAGCCGTGTCCAGTCGGCAGGAATGACTGCACGCGTGTCACCCACCAGCCGAAAAAATGCGCGTGCGTCAGCGCGTCAAGCGTCGGCCAGCAGGGCGGTATCTTGCCTATTGTCTGACTGAAGCTGCTTCAACAGCTGCGACACCGCTGCCGCAATCGGGGCAATGATCGGAATATCGAAATGGGGGGCCAAGCCCACGGCAGCCCGGCCCAGGGGGCCGCCACCGATGATGACGGCCTGCGCGCCGTCTTCGATGCATGCCAGCACGGCACTGTGCAACGCGGCTTCCAATGCGAGCGCATCACCGGCAAGCGCGCGGGGGTCTCCGGGTGTCAATCGGGCACCCGTGTACTGGGCGCTCAACCCCAACGCCTTGGCATCTGCATGAATTGCCGTCAGCAAGTCCGGTGTGACGGTTGCAATGCCAAAGCGTCTGCCGTTTGCACCGGCCTCGCGCATGGACGCCTCGCAGATGCCAACGACAGGCACCTGGCTTGATGTCCTGACGCGTTCAATGCCCGGGTCACCAAACGCGCTGATGATGACTCCGGCCCAGTGACTGCCTGCATTTTTCCAGACCTGTTCCACCTGCTGACCGGCTGCGGACAATTCTGCTGGGTTGACGATCATGCTTGGGCCGGACATAGCGGTCATGCCCGTGATGCGAAAGCCGGATGGCAGGTGTGCGGAAGCAATCGCGACCATCATGTCGGTGGTGGCCTGCGAGGTGTTCGGGTTGATCAGAAGAATGTCTGGCATGCCCTGTGGCTTAAAACTCATCCGTGTCTTCATGAATTGCCTCGATTGCGGTCATGCGTTTTCGTCCCGCAGCGCCCGAGGCTTCGATCACCATGGTGGCAAGCAGGTCACACCAGGCCATCACTGCAACGTGATTGTCCAGTGATCCCGGGCCACGGCAATCACATTGAATGGACCAGGTAGCCGCTTGAAAATCCGGCGACATCTGGTCGCTGACATACACAATCTTCGTCCGCGTTTTCACGGCAGCCGTCAGCACGGCATCCATCTGCCTGGTCTGTCTGCGCATGCCGAAGACGATGATGCAATCGCGCTCGGTCAACCCGGCCATGTGCTCGGCCGTGGTTTCACCGGCCCCCGGAATAACGGTGACGCGGGGCAGCACCTGAATGATCTGCCAGCGCAGATACACCGCGAAAGCCTGGCTGCTGCGGCTGCCGAATATCACGACTTGCGGCGCGTCGATCATCGCCTTCACCACCTTGGTCATCACGGCATCGGACAAGCGGTCGAAGGTGCTGGCCAGATTGGCCTGGGATTGCTGGAAATGCGTGGCGACCAAGGCACCGCGTTTTGCCGCTGCGGTGCCCGACTGCAACAGGGGTGATCCGCTTTCCTGTTCCTTGCGCACCCGACGCCGCGCTTCCTCATAGTTCTCGTATCCCAGTCGACGCACGAAGCGGCTGACCGTCGACGGAGATACCTGCGCCAGATTGGCCAGCTCGTTGCCCGCGTAGCCAGCCAGTTCGCCGGGGAATTCCAGCAGAAAATCCGCAAGCTGCCTTTCCGCAACAGACAGGTCGCCCAGCATGTTGCGCACGCGGCGAACAAAGGAATCAGGAGCATTTCTCATGAGGAATCACGGCGGGATTGGGGCAAGCGAGAGGGTACTCTTTCAGCCCACCGCGCAGTGTCACAAAGGCAGATCACCAGTAGAACGATTCAGCCACTTCTGGGCCAGTTTTTCGAGGTCGCCGTTTTTCTTGCCGTCCAGAATGATCTGATCGAGCTTGTTCTTGAGCGCGACTTCGCCTTTGTTGACGCCCATGAAATTGGGGCTGTCCTTCAACAGCAGTTTGTATTCGACCTGCGGGTTCTTCTCCATCATCTGTGCCCCTTCGGTCACGCTGGTGGCGATCACCTGAACCTGGCCGGACATGAATGCTGATACGGTTCCCACGTGGTCGTCGAAGCGTTTGACCGTGGTTCCCTTGGGCATGACTTTTTCCAGTTCCGTCTCTGCCATCGCGCCTCGGGTGACGGACACGGTTTTGCCTGCCAAGTCATCCCAGCCAGCGACCTTGGTCGATTTGGCGGCAAAGACTGCTTGATAGAACGGTGAGTAGGCGTGGGTGAAGTCCACCACTTTTTCGCGTTCGGCGGTCTTGCCGAGCGTGGAGATGATCACGTCCACCTTCTTGCTCAGCAGGTAGGGAACTCGGTTGGCACTGTTCACCGATACCAGTTCAACCGTGGATGCACCCAGCTTGGCCGCCACGTAATTGGCCATGTCGATATCCAGGCCGCGTGGTTTCAGATCAGGGCCGACGAAGCCATAGGGCGGGTAATCAACGGGAATGGCAATGCGGATCTTCTTGGTCTTCTCGATGGTGCTCAAGGCATCCTGGGCATGCACTGCGCCCGACATCAACAGGGAAGCGGCCAGCAAAGCAACGTGCATCAGGCGGGCAGGGATAGGCATCTGGAATTCCTTCAGCGGTGAGAGACAAGGGGCCAAAAATTGAATTTCACGGATGTGGTTATGTGAAATTCAAATTTCAATGTCTCGGTTTTATGCAAGGTGTGTGCCAGCGACTTCTGCCCTGGTTCGATTGACTGAAAACGCCTGACTCTCACGTCTGGCGCAGAGGGAGTCACCACCCGGACCACAGACCGTGCGTGACCGCTTTGCATTGCCGGCAAGCCGCGACATGCACCAAATGGCGACAGCTTCCGTGCCACCTTGCACCACTTGAGGGATCTACGCGCCCCATCGACAACTGCCTGTCCGCATCGGAGAAATCTTCCCGTCAACGGCTTGCTGGTTGCCCCACCGCGATCGCAGCCACCAGGTCATCCAGATACCCTGGCCGTGGTGCCTCCCGCACCACGACATAACGCGGTCGCGCGGCCCATGCATCGGCAAGCGGCACGATGGCGATCTGCATGCCTGCGCCATACCGCTGCGCCACCGACGCGGGAACAATCGCCACGCCCACATCGGCTTCCACCATCAGGCACACCGCTTCAAACCCATTGACCTGAGCCCGGGGCCGGGTCTGTGCGCGTCCCATGGCTGCGATGCGACCGCGCAGAAACGCCTGCAGGGTGCTGTCGGCATGCAGGCCCACGGTGGGCAGGTCGACCACGTCGGCATAACGAATCTGTGCGTGGTCGGCAAGATGATGACCGCGTGCCGTCACCAGCACCAGCTGGTCGGTGGCGAAGTGGGTCCAGCACAGTCCATCCAGGTCTACCTCGCCCGCGACGACGCCGAGGTCGGCGCGGCCTTCGCGCACTGCCCGCGCAATCTCGTGGTTGGCCTGTTCCTCCAGGCTGACGCTGACATCGGGATGCGAGGCCAGGAACCGCGCCAGCACGGCCGGCATCAGCTCAGTAACCGCCGTGGTGTTGGCCAGCACCGTGACGTGTCCTTGCAGGCCGCCGGCAAAGGCGTCCAGCGTGGCTCCCAGGGCATCGGATTCCAGCAGCATGACCCGCGCATGGCGCGCGAAGGCTTCGCCGGCCGCAGTCATTCGTACACCGCGTGCTTCGCGTTCCAGCAGCCGGCAGCCCGCCTGCTGTTCCATGGCACGAACACGCTGGCTGACTGCCGGCAGGGACAAGTGGCAGCGTGCGGCGGCGCGGGTCAGGTTGGCCAGTTCGGCCACGGCCACGAACAGGCGCAAGTCGGTCAGGCTCAGTTGCATGGCAAAGCTTCATGAACGATGAGCCTTCACTTTAACGAAAGCCTTGCTTCCGAACTTGCCGATGGTGCCGCGGCATGCGCGCAGACAGAATCGCTGCACAGCCATACGACTGCGCGATCCACGCGCAGCATGCTCAGGAGATTCCCCATGCCATCCATCGCTACGCGCATCGTGGCCGCGTCACTTGTTCTTGGCGGCGCTGCCGCGCAGGCAGCCGACTATCCCGACCGTCCGATCACCTTCATCGTGCCGCAGAACGCGGGCGGCTCGAACGACATCGTTGGCCGCATCGTTGCGCAGAAACTGGCCGAGACACTGGGGGGCACGATTGTGGTCGAGAACCGTACGGGGGCAGGCGGCAACATCGGCACCCAGGCAGCAGCGAAGTCGACCAAGGATGGCTATACGCTGCTGATGACGATCAGCAGTTCGCAGGCGATCAATCCGGCGCTGTATCGCGCGCCAGGCTTTGATCCGGTGAAAGACTTCATCCCCGTCGCGCTGGTTGGCACGGTACCCAACGTCCTGGTCGTCAATCCCGATTTTCCGGCACGCAATCTGGCGGATTTCCTGAAGCTGGTGAAGGCCGAGCCTGGTAAGCATCACTATGCGTCGGCCGGCAACGGCACGCTCAATCATCTGCTGGGTGCGATGTTGAACACCACTGCCGGGCTGGACATGCCGCACGTGCCGTACAAAGGCGTCGCTCCCGCCATGATCGATGTCGTGGGCGGACGTGTGCCGATTGCGTTTGCCAGTTTGCCGTCGGTGTTGAGCAACCTGAAGTCAGGCAAGCTGATCGCGCTCGGGGTCAGTTCACCGCAGCGTTCACCGGCCTTGCCTGATGTGCCTGCCATTGCCGAGCAGGTGCCTGGCTACAGCGGCACGCTGTGGGTGGGATTGTTCGCGCCGCGCGGCATCCCTGCCGAGGTGGAAACCAAGCTCAAGCAGAACATGGTCAAGGTGCTGGCTGACGCCGCCACGCGCAAGGCGCTGGAGACGCAAGGTGTCGAGCTGGCGAACGCCACGCCCGAACAATTTGCCACGCTGCTCGACGAGGACATCGCCCGCTGGGCGAAGATCGTCCAGGCGGCTGGCGCAAAGGTGGACTGACATGAATCAAGCTGCTCTGCGTCCGCTTGACGGCATCACCGTGGTGTCGCTGGAACATGCGATTGCTGCGCCGTTCTGCACCCGCCAACTGGCCGATCTGGGCGCGCGTGTCATCAAGGTCGAACGGCCCGAAGGTGACTTCGCGCGACGCTATGACACGCGCGTGGATGGCCTGTCGTCTCACTTCGTGTGGGTCAACCGGTCGAAGGAAAGTCTGGCGCTGGACTTGAAGAGCGAAGCCGCCCGCGAGGTGATGGACCGCTTGCTGGCGAGCGCCGATGTGTTTGTGCAAAACCTGGCACCGGGTGCTGCTGCGCGCCTGGGTCTGTCGGCAAGCGAGCTGCAGGCGCGCTTTCCGCGCCTGATCGTCTGCGACATCTCCGGTTATGGCAACGACGGGCCGTACCGCGACCGCAAGGCCTACGACTTGTTGATCCAGAGCGAGGCAGGGTTTGTGTCGGTCACCGGCACACCTGACGAGGTGGTGAAGGCGGGCGCGTCGGTGGCCGACATTGCGGCGGGCATGTATGCGTACAGCAATATCCTGTCGGCGCTGTTGCTGCGCGCACGCACCGGCAAGGGTTCGCACATCGATGTGTCGATGCTGGAGGCGCTGACCGAATGGATGGGATATCCGCTGTACTACAGCTACGAGGGTGCCGCGCCACCGCCACGCATGGGCGCGTCGCACTCCACGATCTATCCCTATGGTCCGTTCACCGCCAGCGACGGTCGGGTGGTGATGCTGGGCCTGCAGAACGAGCGCGAATGGGCGGCGTTCTGCACGCACGTGATGGACGATGCCGCACTTGCCACCGATGCGCGCTTTTGCACCAATGCGTATCGCAGCGATAACCGTGCGCAACTGGCCGAGCTGATCAACGCGCGGCTGGGTGCGCTGACGGGCGCGCAACTGCGTGAGCGGCTGGACCGAGCACAGATTGCCAATGGCGACGTGAACGACATGCGTGACGTCTGGCAGCATCCGCAGTTGGCAGCACGTGGCCGTTGGGTTGACGTTGATTCACCGGTGGGCCCGCTGCCGGCGCTGAAACCACCTGGTATCAACGACAGTTTCGCCTATCGGATGGGACCGATTCCGGCAGTGGGGGAGCACACTCAGGCGATCTTGCAGGAGCTTGGGCTGGTGCTTGGCGATGATGGGGGGATTGCATGAGTGCGCGTGATAACAGGCTTGATCACAGCCTTGATTGCAGCCATGCTCGCACCCTGCTGTTCGTGCCCGGCAATCGTCCGGAACGCTTCGCCAAGGCCGTGGCCAGCGGTGCCGACGCGGTAGTGCTGGACCTGGAAGATGCCGTGCCAATCGCAGCAAAAGCCGCCGCTCGGGAAGCGGTGCTGGCCGCTTGGGCCAGCTTGCACGCGATAGGTGTGCCGCTGGTGGTGCGCAGCAATGCCTGGGGCAGCGCCGAGTGGGCAGCCGATCTGGCTTGCCTGCGAAATCTTGCTGGCATCGCCGCGCTGATGCTGCCTAAAGCAGAGTCCGCCGACGCGGTGCAGGGCGCACACGAGGCAACGGGTGGGGTGCCCATTCTGCCGTTGATCGAAAGCGCGGCGGGTTACGACGCAGTAAAGGCGATCGCCGCCGCACCCGGTTGTCAGCGCCTGGTCGTCGGGCATATCGATTTCATGGCCGACACCGGCATTGCGTGTGGAAACGATCAGGCAGAACTCGATCCGCTGCGGTTTGCGGTGGCCATGGCCACGCGTCTGGCAGGGTTGGCACCGGCCATCGATGGCGTGACGGTGCAGATTGACGATGAGGCCGTGCTGCGCAGCGATACCTTGCGGGCCAGGCGTTTCGGCTTCAGCGGCAAACTATGCATCCACCCCCGGCAAATAGCGGGTGTGCATGCGGCCTTTGCCCCCTCTGACGAAGACATGGCTTGGGCCAGGCGCGTAATTGCTGCGGATGCTGCATCGTATGGTGGTGCGGTGCAATTGGATGGCCGCATGGTCGACGTGCCCGTGGTGCTGCGCGCACGGCAGCTGCTTGCGCAGCAGGCCAGGGCATGACCGATCGCTGATCAGCCGGTATGCCCCACCAGCCGCGACAATTCTGCGGCTGCTTTGCCCACCATGTCCCGCACGTCTTGTTGGTCCGGTGCCACCTTGCGATCGATGCGCTCGATGAACGGCACGTTGATCGCACCCACCGCATAACCACGGCTGCCCAGTACCGGGAACGCAATGTTCGTCACGCCACGCGTCTGTCGGCTGGGCATGCGTTCGTGGCCGCGTTTGCGGATGTCGGCCAAGGCGGTATTCAGCTGCGCCAGATCGATCTCCAGTTCACCTTCCACCAGGCTGTGTGCCGCGAGCATGCGGGCGCGTTCTTCGTCGTCGCGGAAGGCCAGCAGCACGTGGCCAGAAGACGTGTCGGTCAGGCCCATGACTGCGCCCACTTTCATGCCGAAGGACCAGCGCTCGGGACTGTCCACCTGGGCAATGATGACAACGCGACCACTTTCATAGACCGATAGATGACAGGACTGCAGCGCCTGATTGGCAAGCTCGCGCAGCAGGGGTTGGGCGAGGGTGGTCAGCGACTGGATCGGTGCCTGGCGGTTGCCGAGTTCGAACAGTTTCAGCGTCAGGGTATAGCGGTCGTTCTGATCGACCTGCACGTAGCCCCGGCGTTGCAGGGTCACGGCCATGCGGAAGATTTCGCTGACTGAGCGATCGAGGCGTTGCGCCAGTTCGTTCAGTGTGTAGCCGACGGAAGATTCGGTCAGCACTTCCAGGATATCCAGACCCTTTTCCAATGCGGGCGCGTTGTAGCGCTGCGGCGCGTCTTCGTCGGTCGCCTTCTGGCGTCGTGGGCGATCGCTGGTGTCGGTCATTGGGGTCCGGTTCTGGCCTGAAAAAAACAGGGGCGAGCATAGCAAGGTCGTGCAAGGTGCATCAGGCAATGCCTTGCACGACCCTTAGTCTGCTTACAGATTGCGTGCCCAGGCGCGCGTGACCTGAGTCTGTTCACCCAGTCCGGCGATGCCCAGCGTCATGGTGTCGCCCGCCTTCAGGTAGACCGGCGGCTTCTGGCCCAGACCCACGCCCGGCGGCGTGCCGGTGCTGATGATGTCGCCGGGTTCCAGCGTCATGAATTCGCTGATGTAGCTGACCAGTTCCGCCACGCCGAACACCATGGTGCGGGTGTTGCCGTTCTGGAAGCGCTTGCCGTTCACATCCAGCCACAGGTCGAGTGCCTGCGGGTCGATGATCTCGTCGCGCGTGACCATCCACGGGCCGATGGGCGAGAAGGTATCGCAGCCCTTGCCCTTGTCCCAGGTGCCGCCACGCTCGATCTGGTATTCGCGTTCCGACACGTCGTTGATGACGGTGTAGCCGGCCACGTAGTCCAGTGCGTCAGCCTTTTCGACGTAGGACGCACGCTTGCCGATCACCACGCCAAGCTCGACTTCCCAGTCGGTCTTGACCGAGCCGCGCGGGATCGTCACCGGGTCATTCGGGCCAGTCAGGGACGTAGTGGCTTTCAGGAACAGCACGGGTTCTTTCGGCACATCCAGGCCAGATTCTGCGGCGTGGTCGGCGTAGTTCAGGCCCACGCAGACGATCTTGCCGATACGGGTCACCGGCACACCAAAACGCAGGCCGGCGTCGAGCTTGGGCAGGCTGGCGGTATCGATGGCGGCGATCTTGGCCAGGCTGGCATCCGACAGCGCTGCGCCATCGAAGTCGCTTACGTGAGCAGACAGGTCACGCAGGACGCCGTCGGCATCGATCAGAGCGGGCTTTTCGGCACCAGCGGCACCAACACGTACGAGTTTCATCTGGAATTCCTGTTCAAGAAAACATTGCAGACCGGCATGACGGCCCGCAGGGACTGCGTTGGGTCACCGTGTTGATTTCACCGCCTTGGATCAAGGTCGTGGAATCAACACGCCTGATTCAGTTCGACCAGCCGCCGTCGATGATCTGCACGGTGCCGGTGGTGAAGGCCGATTCGTCGGACGAAAGATAAACCACCAAGGCGGCTACTTCTTCGGCCCGGCCGATGCGGCCGACGGGCTGGCGGGCCACGAAGGCGGCACGCACGGCTTCTTCGCTGCTGTTGGACGCGCGTGCTTGCTCGGCGATGCGACCGCGCAGCGACGGCGATTCGATGGTGCCTGGGGCAATCGCATTGACCCGGATGCCGCGGGTGACGAAGTCTGCTGCCACCGAGCGCGTCAGACCGACCACGGCGGCCTTGGACGCACCATAGGCAAAGCGGTTGGGCACGCCTTTGACGCTGGAGGCCGCCGACGCCATGTTGATGATGGATGCGCCACGACCGCTTGCCAGCATGCCGGGCAGGAAGGCGCGGATGGTGCGGTACATGGCCTTGGCGTTCAGGTCGAAGGCGAAGTCCCAGTCCTTTTCGCTGCATTCCAGGATGTTGCCCGGGTGGACCACGCCTGCGCAGTTGAACAGGCCGTCGAGCGCGCCGTGTTCGGCTTCCAGTTTCTGGGCGAAGGCGGTGACGGCGGCGGTGTCGAGCACGTCCAGACGTGCCGTGTGCAGCGTGATCGCCGGGCTGTGCGCAGCGACTTCTGCAGCGAGTTCCGCCAGGCCGGCATCGTTCACGTCGGTGGCCCAGACTTCGGCACCGTTTTGCGCAAGCATCAACGCGGCAGCGCGGCCGATGCCGTTGGCGGCGGCGGTGACCAGGATGCGCTTGCCTTGCGTGCGTTGACCCATCGGTTGACTCATTGTTGTGTCCTTACGTGCAGGTTGGCGACGGTCCGCCGCGATTGCTTTGATTTTTACATGAGAAAGAGCTTTTTATTGGTGAAATAGGCTGGTGGAATCCCTGGGAATTTCCCGTAGGCCGTGCGCAAGGGCCGGCCCACCAACCCGATCCCTGTGATTCTTAATGAGAATTATTTCACTAAGGGATTACCCGATATCAGCACCATTTTTGTGCATTGCGGATTAATGTGACGGCGCACAAAAATAATTCGCACGTAAATGGTGCGTTTCGTGCGCATGCGGCCGCCTGGGCCGCATGTTTTTCTGCCGCCCGCTTTCTTCGGAGAACCGTCTTTGTCCTACGCCACTGCCTCCCAGTTCATCGCGCATGTCAGCCAGCGCAACGCCGATCAGCCTGAATTCCTGCAGGCGGTCAGTGAGGTGGTCCATAGCCTGTGGCCCTTCCTTGAGGCCAATCCCCGTTACCGCGATCCGGGTCTGCTTGAAACCCTGGTCGAACCCGATCGCGTGATCTCGTTCCGGGTGAACTGGGAAGATGACGAAGGCCGCATCCGCGTGAACCGTGGCTACCGCGTGCAGCACAGCTCGGCCATTGGTCCGTACAAGGGCGGCATGCGTTTCCACCCGTCGGTGAACCTGTCGATTCTGAAATTCCTGGCCTTCGAGCAGACCTTCAAGAATGCGCTGACGACCCTGCCCATGGGCGGCGGCAAGGGCGGCTCAGACTTCGATCCCAAGGGCAAGTCGGACAACGAAGTGCGCCGCTTCTGCCAGGCGCTGATGCTGGAACTGTCGCGCCACCTGGGCCCGGACACCGACGTGCCGGCAGGCGACATCGGCGTGGGCGGGCGTGAAGTCGGCTTCATGGCGGGCACCTACAAACGTCTGCAAAACGATGCTGCGTGCGTGTTTACCGGCAAGGGCCGCACCTTCGGCGGCAGCCTGATCCGCCCGGAATCGACCGGTTATGGCCTGGTCTATTTTGTGGCCCACATGCTCGCGTCCAAGGGCGAATCGCTGGAAGGCAAACGCATTGCGGTGTCTGGCTCGGGCAACGTGGCGCAGTACGCGATTGAAAAGGCGTTGGCCCTGGGCGGTCGTGTGGTCACCGCATCCGATTCCGATGGCACGGTGGTCGATCCCGACGGTTTCGACGCCGACAAGCTGGCCTTGCTGATGGACATTCGCAACGAGCGTCGCGGCCGCGTGTCAGACTACGCACGCGAACGCGGTCTGGAATACCTGCCGGGCGCGCGTCCGTGGCGCGTGCCAGTGGACGTGGCCCTGCCGTGCGCCACGCAGAACGAACTGGACGAGCACGATGCCCGCGAACTGATCGCCCACGGCGTTCGTTGCGTGGCCGAAGGTGCCAACATGCCCACCACCCTGGCCGCCACGGAAGCGCTGATCAACGCCGGCGTGCTGTTCGGACCGGGCAAGGCCAGCAACGCCGGTGGCGTGGCAACCTCGGGCTTCGAGATGTCGCAGAACGCTGCCCGCCTGAGCTGGCGACGCGAGGAAGTGGACGCCCGTCTGCAGGAAGTCATGCGCGATATCCACGCCGCGTGCGAACGCTACGGCAAGCGCCCGGACGGCAGCATCAACTATGTCGACGGTGCCAACATCGCCGGCTTCGTGAAGGTGGCCGATGCGTTGATGGGGCAGGGCTACTGCTGAGCTAGGCCTCGGGGATTCCCCAGGGAAACATCAGCTTTTTGTGCAACCGCAGGCACAGCGCTTGCGGAATTTTCCCGGTATCCATGATGAATATCGAGGAGAAGCACATGAATGTCTTTCCCAATGGAATTCCCAGCCCCACGGCTGTTGATGCAGACCTCGCAGAACAAGCCCGGCCGGGTCATGGCGTGCCTTCACAAGACCCGGACCCGGCTGCGCAGCAGCTGTTGTCGCCGGAAGAGTCAGCACGTGAAGCCAAGTCGGCCTATCTGGGCGGCGGCGTGGCGGTAGGTGCTGCAGCAGGGGCGGCTATTGGCGTGGCGGTGGCCGGGCCGATTGGTGCCGTCGTTGGTGGCACGGTGGGCGCGGTGACGGGCCTGGGTGGCGGTGCGGCGGTCGGAGCAGCAGTCAGTCCTGAAGACACGCGCGACATTGGCGAGATGCCAATTGAGCCGACTGACCGTGATCCGCGTGCGCTGAACCCGACGGCGGTTCACCCGGGTGCGGTGCATCCCACTGCGGAAACGGCGATAGCGGACACCATCATCGATCCGGCCTTGCCGCGTGCAGGGGATACTCGTCCATAAGCAGATGAGTACGGATCGGCCTTGGCAGAAACCTGGGCAAGTTCCTGAGCACCAAAGAAAAAGCCTGCACTGTTGCGAGTGCAGGCTTTGTTTTTTCGTGCGGAGTTCAGCGATCAAGCAAGTTCATCATCTGCAGCTACCAACAGCGCACATCCAGTGTCAGCAACCGCAGTGATGATGCTCGATCAAGGCATCGCAGCCACGTCAGCCGGTTCGTTCACGAACGGTGCTTCCGTGTCTTCGTCTTCCGTCACCGACGAGCGGATCAGGTGGTCAAAGGCACCCAGCGCAGCCTTTGCACCGTCACCGGCAGCAATGATGATCTGCTTGAACGGCACCGTGGTCACGTCACCAGCAGCGAACACGCCCGGCAGCGAGGTCTGACCACGTGCATCGACTTCGATCTCACCGTGCTTGGACAAGGCGATGGTGCCCTTGAGCCACTCGGTATTCGGCACCAGACCGATCTGCACGAACACGCCTTCCAGCTCAACGCTGTGGATCGCACCCGATGCACGGTCTTGATAGACCAGGCCATTGACCTTCTTGCCGTCGCCCGTAATTTCGGTCGTCTGGGCATTGGTGATCACGGTCACGTTCGGCAGGCTGCGCAGCTTCTTCTGCAACACAGCGTCTGCACGCAATTCATGGCCGAATTCGATCAGCGTGACATGAGCCACGATACCGGCCAGGTCGATCGCTGCTTCGACACCAGAGTTACCGCCGCCGACCACGGCCGTGCGCTTGCCCTTGAACAGCGGACCGTCGCAGTGCGGGCAGTAGGCCACGCCATGATTGCGGTACTTCTGTTCGCCGGGCACGTTGATTTCGCGCCAGCGGGCACCGGTGGACAAGACCACGCTGCGGCTGCGCAGGGTTGCGCCGCTGGCCAACTTGATCTCGACCAGGCCCTTGTTCAAAGCCAGCGATTCAGCGCGTTGCAGGTTGATGATATCCACGTCGTAGGCACGCACATGCTGTTCCAGTGCGGCAGCGAATTTCGGGCCTTCGGTTTCTTGCACCGAGATGAAGTTCTCGATGGCCATGGTGTCCAGCACCTGGCCGCCGAAGCGTTCGGCTACCACACCAGTACGAATGCCCTTGCGAGCGGCGTACACGGCGGCGGCTGCGCCAGCCGGGCCACCGCCGACGACCAGCATGTCGAAGGTGGGCAGGTTGTCCAGCTTGGCAGCGGCGCGCTTGACGGCACCGGTGTCCAGCTTGGCCAGGATTTCTTCGACGCTGCTGCGGCCTTGGCCGAAAACTTCGCCGTTCAGATACATGGTCGGCACAGCCTGAATGTGGCGTGCTTCGACTTCGTCCTGGAACAGACCGCCGTCAATCGTCACGACCTTGATGCGCGGGTTGATCACCGACATCACGTTCAAGGCCTGTACGACGTCCGGGCAGTTCTGGCAGGTCAGCGAGACGTAGGCCTCAAAGCTGAAATCGCCATCCAGATTGCGGATCTGCTCGATCACATCGGCATCGAGCTTGAGTGTGTGGCCGCCGACCTGGAGCAATGCCAGGACCAGCGACGTGAATTCGTGTCCGAGCGGAATTGCGGCGAAGCGCACGCCGATGTCCGAACCGGTACGGTTGATACTGAAGGAGGGCTTGCGTTCGTTGTCGTCGCGGCTTTCGATCACCGTGATCTTGCTCGACAGCGTGGCGATTTCCTGCAGCAGCCCGAGCATTTCGCGGGACTTGTCGCCGTCGTCCAGCGACGCGACGATCTCGATCGGCTGCGTGACCTTTTCCAGGTAGCTTTTCAACTGGGTCTTGAGCGAGGCGTCCAACATGAATGGCTCCGGTGCGTGTATTGCGGGGATTCTTTAGAGGGGACAGCGTGGGGTCAGCTTCCAGGCGGCCGTACCGCCTGGAAGTGAGGCAGCCGATTCACGGGTGTTCTGGTGAATCAGGCTGCGCGGGTAACACTTAGATCTTGCCGACCAGGTCCAGCGACGGGGTCAGCGTGGCCGAGCCTTCGTTCCACTTGGCGGGGCAGACTTCGCCCGGGTGCGAGGCGACGTACTGAGCTGCCTTGACCTTGCGCAGCAGTTCGGTTGCGTCACGGCCGATGCCGTTGTCATGGATTTCGTACAGCTTGATCTGGCCTTCGGGGTTGATCACGAAGGTACCGCGCAGGGCCATGCCTTCTTCTTCGATCAGCACTTCGAAGTTGCGCGACAGCACGGTGGTCGGGTCGCCGATCAGCGGATACTTGACCTTGCCGATAGCGTCCGAGGTGTCGTGCCATGCCTTGTGTGCGAAGTGGCTGTCGGTCGACACGCCGTAGACTTCCACGCCCAGCTTCTGGAATTCGGCGTAGTTGTCGGCCAAGTCTTCCAGTTCGGTCGGGCACACGAAGGTGAAATCGGCGGGGTAGAACACCACGACAGACCACTTGCCCTTCAGGTCGTCAGCGGTGACCGGCACGAATTTGCCATTGTGATAAGCGGTGGCCGAGAACGGCTTGACTTGGGTATTGATCAGGGACATTGCTGTTTCCTTGTCTGTTGGCGGTGGCGAAGACCAAATATTAGGGGGATCCCCAATATTTGTGAAATTGATTAATCGAATATTTTCGATTGATAAATACTATCGACCGGGTATGGGTTCGCCCGATCGATGCAGACCATATCGTAGCCACATGACACTAATCAAGTGCGCATCCGCAACCAAATTCCGAACGGCAGGGGGCAGGGCGTTAAAATTCCCTTTTTTGCCGTTCCAGGATCTGCCGTGACCGCCGTTTCGTCCTCCGTTGTCGCTCCCTCAGTCGTCAACATTGCGGCCTATCGCTTCGTCCCGCTGGATGACCTGCCGGCATTGCGTGAAGCGGTGCTGGCGCAGGCCGGCGACTGCGGGCTGCGTGGCACCGTGCTGCTTGCGCCGGAAGGGATCAACCTTTTCTTCGCGGGCTCGCGCGAGGGCATCGATGCTTTCATGACCTGGCTGCGCGCCGATCCGCGTTTCACTGACTTGGAAACCAAGGAAAGCCTGTCGGCCGATATTCCCTTCGGCAAGCTGCTGGTGAAGATCAAGAACGAAATCATCCGCATGAACCATCCGGCGATCCGGCCTGTCGAGGGCCGCGCCCCGGCGGTGGATGCCGCCACGCTGCATCGCTGGTTGCAGACGGGCGTGGATGACAACGGCCGTGAAGTGGCGCTGCTCGACACTCGCAATGCATTCGAAGTCGACTGCGGCACCTTCGATGGTGCGATCGACTGGCGCATCGACCGCTTCACGCAATTCCCCGATGCCGTGCTGGCGCACCGCGAAGAACTGGCGGGCAAGACCATCGTCAGCTTCTGCACCGGGGGCATCCGCTGCGAGAAGGCCGCTATATATATGGCGGAAGCGGGCGTGGAAAACGTCTACCAGCTGGAAGGCGGCATTCTGAAGTACCTGGAAGTCACCGACGGGCGCGGTTACCACGGCACCTGCTTCGTGTTCGACGACCGCCGCAGCGTCGATGCGGACCTGGCACCGGCCGGCGTGGCCTGAAGCCGACGCTTCCGGGCCTTTCCCGACGTTTTTCCAAGGTTTCTTGCACGGATCGCGGCTTATTTCCCCGCCGATCCGCAGGCTTTACCCGCCCACGGCGGGTCGGGCGCTAAAATGCCCGCTTTCCACCGCCACGCCTGACGTCCGGGACAACCGGGCGCCTATCAGCCATGTCTGCTTTGCAAGCCGCGTCAGACGCGTCTCCCGACGCCTCCTCCATTGCTTCCGTCCCCGAGATGATTGCCGAACTGCGTGCAGGTCGCATGGTCATCCTGGTTGACGAAGAAGATCGCGAGAACGAAGGTGACCTGGTCATCGCCGCCGAATTCGCCACGCCTGAAGTCATCAACTTCATGGCGCGCTACGGTCGCGGCCTGATCTGTCTGACCTTGACCGAAGCCCGCTGCAAGCAGCTTGGCCTTCAGCGCATGGTCACCAACAACGGTGCCCGTCACGGCACCAACTTCACGGCCTCGATCGAAGCCGCCGAAGGCATCAGCACCGGCATCTCGGCTGCCGACCGGTCGCACACTGTGCTGACGGCCGTCGCCCGCGAAGCCAAGCCGTCTGATCTGGTGCAGCCCGGCCACATCTTCCCGCTGAGCGCAGCGCCGGGTGGTGTGCTGGCACGCGCCGGTCACACCGAAGCCGGTTGCGATCTGACCGCGCTGGCAGGCCTGACGCCGGCATCGGTCATCTGCGAAGTGCTGAAAGACGACGGCACCATGGCGCGTCTGCCCGACCTGATCGAGTTCGGCAAACAGCACAACATCAAGATCGGTACCATTGCCGACCTGATCCAGTACCGCAGCGAACATGAATCGCTGGTGCAGCGCGTGGCCGAACGTGTGGTCCAGACCTCCAGCGGTCCGTTCCACACCATCGCCTATCGCGACACGCCCAGCGGCGCCGCCCACCTGGCGCTGGTGCACGGCAAGATCGACGCGGCCCGCGAAACCCTGGTGCGCGTGCACGAACCCACGTCCATCCTCGACATTCTGGAAGTCGACAAGAGCCTGCACAGCTGGAGCGTGCCGGCCGCGCTGGACGCCTTGTCGCGTGCCGAAGCGGGCGTGCTCGTGTTGCTGAACTGTCATGGTGACGCCGCACAATTGTTCGAAGAATTCCAGGCATTGGCCGGTTTCGATGCAACGGGCGTCTGCCCGGATGCACAGGCCAACAGCCGCGACCGACTCAACCTGCGCACCTATGGCATTGGTGCGCAGATTCTCAAGGACCTCGGCGTGGGGCAGATGAAGCTCCTGGCACGTCCGCGCAAGATGCCCAGCATGACGGGCTTTGCATTGACCGTGACCGGCTATGACGCCGGTGGCGATGCTGCGTCTTCCCCCGCCTCTTCCTCATTGGATACCCCCAGCAAATGAATCCCTACACCCTGACTCCCGACCTCGACGGCGAAGGCCTGCACATCTGCATCGTGCGCGCGCGTTTCAATGAAGAAATCGGCGTGGCCGAACTCGAATCCTGCCTGACCGAACTGGGTGCACTCGGCGTCGACGAACGCGACATCATGGTCATCACCGTGCCTGGCGCGCTGGAAATGGGCATCACCCTGCAACGTCTGGCCGAAACCGGCGAGTTCGATGCACTGATCGCACTGGGCGCAGTCGTGCGCGGCGAAACCTACCACTTCGAAGTGGTCAGCAACGAAAGCGCATCTGCCATCACCCGTGTGGCCATGGAAACCGGTATTCCGATCGCCAACGGCATTCTGACCGTCGACACCGACGAACAAGCCATGGCACGCACGGCAGACAAGGGCCGTGATTGCGCCCGTGCTGCGGTCGAGCTGGCCAATCTGTTGTCCGCACTCGAACCCGAGTCCGACGAAGACGACGAGGAAGAAGAGGATGAGTGATACCAACAACCCGGGTACCACCCCGGCCAGCGTCCCGGCCTCGGGCGGTGCGCGCCAGAACGCGCGCAGTGCGCGTCGGCGTGCGCGTGAAGTTGCGCTGCAAGGCCTGTACGAATGGCTGGTCAAAGGCGGCAACGGCCTGGAAGACCTGGGCGACGTCGATGCACATATGCGCGATGCCGACGGTTTCTCGGAAGCCGACTTCGAGCACTACAACTCGCTCCTGAGCGGCTCGGTGCGTGATGCCGCCGCCCTGCGTGAACGTTTCGCACCGTTTGTCGATCGTCCGATCGCCGAACTGTCGCCGGTCGAACACGGCATCTTGCTGCTGGCTACCTACGAACTGCTGCACCACGTCGACATTCCCTACAAGGTGGTGATCAACGAGGCAGTGGAACTGGCCAAGTCCTTTGGCGGTACCGACGGCTTCAAGTTCGTCAACGGCGTGCTCGACAAGCTGGCGATCGATGTGCGCGGTGCCGAGGTTCAGGCCCGTCGCTGATCGCGACAGGCTGACCGCTATTCAATTGAATCCGTTCAATTGATCTTCGCCAGAATGATCTTCGCCAAGATCCCTTGCGACGGATCGATCTTCACCAGATCGATCGTCGCCAGGCTGGCGTGCGTTGAGTCAAGCTGCGTTGGGTCAAGCTGTATTCAGCCAAGCCTCGCCAGGTCGCCTCATGGCCGATAGCGAGTTCGCGCTGATCCGTCGCTATTTCGCCCGCCCGGCCCCCGATGGGGTGCTGGGCGTGGGTGACGACTGCGCCTTGCTGCCACCTACTGCCGGCCACCTGGCAATCAGCACCGACCTGCTGATCGAGGGCATTCATTTCTTCCCCGATGTCGACCCGGTGGCCTTGGGCCACAAGGCGCTCGCCGTCAATCTGTCCGACCTTGCCGCCATGGGGGCCACGCCCCGTGCCTTTGTGCTCGCCTTGGCGCTGCCGAAGGTCGATCACGTCTGGCTGGAAGGTTTTTCGCGTGGCCTGCTGGCCTTGGCCGATGCGCACGGCTGCGCGCTGATCGGCGGTGATACCACCCGCAATCCGCAAGGCATTGCCATCGACGTCACCATCTTCGGTGAGGTGCCCGCGCAGCTTGCCTTGCGTCGCGATGGCGCAAAGGTGGGCGACGACATCTGGGTATCGGGCACGCTGGGCGATGCCGATGTGGCGCTGCGCCTGCTGCTCGCCGATGGTTCCGTATCAGATCCGAATGGCAGCGTGCTGGCCGCGACCCGCACCGCCCTGGAATGGCCGCAGCCGCAGGTAGCGCTGGGCCTGGCCTTGCGTGGTGTTGCCAGCGCCGCCCTGGATATCTCGGACGGCTTGGCACAAGACCTGGGCCATATATTGCGTGCAAGCGGTGTGGGTGCCGAGCTTCGGGTGGCCGATCTGCCCCTGTCACCGACGCTGGCTGCGTTGCCCTCAGCACTGGCCCGCCGCAGCGCGCTGACCGGTGGGGATGTCTACCAGCTGTGCTTCTGCGCCCCCGCGTCGGCTCGTGGCGAGCTGGCGGCGATTGCGCAGCGGCTTGCGTTGCCGCTTACGCGCGTCGGGCAGATCGTGGCGGGCAGCGGTCTGCGGGTGATGGACGAGCATGGCCAGGTATTGCCGCCCGTGGCGGGCGGATTCGATCATTTCGGCAGCGGGCAGGGCGGCGACTGAGCTGACCGTGAACGTCGGCCCGGTGCACGTGGCAGCGCGTGCTTGCCGCTGTCATGTTGCCCTCGTGTTGTTGTCCATCTTCATTTTTCGATTCGCCTCATGAGCCAATTTCCCAATCCCTTTCCTGACAAGCAGGCGTCCACCGATGCGGTCAAGCCGACATGGGCATGGACCCGCCAGAAAGCGTCGCGCCTGATCGCGTTCGGCTTCGGCAGCGGACTGATTCGGCCCGCTCCCGGCACCTGGGGCACCTTGGCCGCGTGGTTCATATGGAACCTGCTGGTGCCAAATGGCCTGTCGCCCTGGACGGTTGGCATCGGCCTGGTGCTGGCCTTCCTGCTGGGCATCTGGGCCTGTGAGCGGGCGGGTGCCGATCTGGGCGTGCCAGATCACGGTGGCATGGTGTGGGATGAGATGGTGGCGTTCTGGCTGGTGCTGTGGCTGATCCCGGATTCACTCATGGCACAGGCATTCGGTTTCCTGCTGTTCCGCATCTTCGACATTGCCAAGCCCGCACCCATTCGCCATTTCGACCGCCACTTGAAAGGTGGCCTGGGTGTCATGTGGGACGACATTCTGGCTGCGGGCTACGTCTTGCTGATCTTTGCTGCCTACACCTACATCTTCGACTGAGGAATCGTTCATGAACCCCGAAATGCTTGCGCTTGCACAGTCGCTGGGTGCCGACCTGCTGGCTCGGCGCGCTACGCTTGCCACCGCAGAGTCTTGCACCGGGGGCCTGGCGGCGGCGGCAATGACCGCCATTGCCGGCTCAAGCCAGTGGTTCGACCGTGGGTTCGTGACCTACACCAATCAGGCCAAGATAGACGACCTGGGCGTAGACGAAGCAACGCTTGTGCAATATGGCGCGGTCAGTGAGCCGACGGCACGCGAAATGGCGCTGGGGGCCTTGCTTGCCAGCGGGGCCACGCACGCGTTGGCCACGACCGGTATTGCCGGGCCTGGTGGTGCAACTTCTGGCAAACCGGTGGGCATGGTCTGCTTCGGCTGGGCCTGGCGCGAGGCAGACGCCGCGCACGTGCGCAGTGCCACGCATTATTTCGATGGCGATCGGACGACGATTCGAGATGCTGCGGTGTGCGCAGCGCTGCGCGGTGTGTTTGACGACAAGCCGGAAGAATAAGGTGCCGGGCTGAACCGCAGCTAATATGATTTGGCGCGACTTGGTAAAGGCATCTCGTCAGGCAGAAAATGCATCCAGAAAACTGACAGACTGGATGATCGACCAGATACTGAAAATGATCAGGCTGAGCGTGACGGTGACAATGGCTGCGTAGTAGGCAAGCTTGGCCTTCCACTGCGCTGTCGCGCCAAACTGGAAATTTTCTGCTTCTTCATTTGGCAGGCCTTGTTGGCGATCGCTGTCGGCCTGACCGTATTGGCGCGCTTTCCGATGCCCTTTCCGGAGTGATTTCAACAGTACCGACCGGCTATCGACAAACCATCCTGCACATAAAAGACATAGCAGGATCGTTGTATAGATTAAAAAATCCATAGATATAAATCCGTAGATAAAAATCTGAAATCGAATGCCGAAAAGGTCAGGGCACGATAGTAAAAGCGCTCAATACAAAGAGTTACGTATTATGGTGCGTCGCGAAAGCCAATGTCAGAAAATGTCAGAACGGGCTGGTTTAAAGCGATAAGCACATTAAAAAGAAGCCGGGTTTACGCGTGCAATGCGCGTATGACACGATTTGTGTCCGTAAATATTTGGCCAATAATTAGTTCGGAAATAGCGCGCATTTCTGCTTAGCGCTATTCAAACTTTCAGGCCTTGCATCGATCAGCAAGGGCCTGCTCCTACCCAGGCACCGTTCATGGTGCAGAACCCGGCCGGTTCACCAGAACAGTGCGAGTGCCCAGGTTGCGATGGTCGATCTCGGGGCGCTGGTGCCTATGGATATCCCTCGACCATGGAATAGTCTGGCTTTTGCGAGCATCCGCACGAAAACAGCATTAGCCGTTATTTTGCTGGTAAAGCGTGCGTGTTGGCATCTTTTAATGGATTTTCCTTGATCCTGCGCAAATCCTGGCTCGGGTTTTTCCTCTTGCTTGCGTGAAATGGCCCGGGTATTGCTATTAGCTCATGACTACTGTCGACAGAAGACAGCCCCGTCATCGGCCACCAGTGATGCGCGTGCAGCGCCCTGGTTTTGAGCAAAGGGAGCAACATGAACGTGCAATCGTTAAGCAGCCGCAAGGCTCCAATGTCGGACGCGGAAGCGCAGGTCCGTCGCGATTTGGCAGCCGCCTATCGGCTGGTGGCGTCTTACGGGATGGATGACAGCATCTATACACACATCTCGGCGCGTGTTCCCGGGACGGAAGACCAGTTCCTGATCAATCCCTTTGGCATGCTGTTTCGCGACATCACGGCATCTTCGCTGGTGAAGATCGATCTGGAAGGCCGGATCATCGAGCCCTCGCCCTACGACGTGAACCCTGCGGGTTTCACGATCCATAGCGCCATTCATTCCACCCGTCACGACGCGGTGTGCGTGGCCCACACCCACACGTTGGCCGGGGTGGCGGTGTCGTCGCTGGAAGAAGGTCTGCAGCCCTGCAACCAGTGGGCGCTGCAATTCCACAACCGCGTGGTCTATCACGAGTTCGAAGGCATTGCGCTGGATCACAGCGAGCGCGAGCGCCTGATCGCTGATCTGGGCCCAACCTCCCGCGCCATGATCCTGCGCAACCACGGCCTGCTGACCGTGGGCCGCACCGTAGCCGAAGCCTTCCTGCTGATGCTGAACCTGAATCGTGCCTGCGAAGTGCAGATTGCCATTCAGAGCACCGGCAAGAAAATCCACATGGTGCCGGACGCCGTGTGTGAGTTGACCGCACAGCAGTACGAAGGCGGTGACTCCAATCGCCTGCCTGGCAGCGCTGACCCCGATGCGCGTGAATGGGCCGCCATGTTGCGCCGTCTCGGCCCGCCGGACGCCACCACCTACCTCGATTGATGGGCCCGGCGGCCTCTGCGCCGCCGGCATGCAGTCCTCCTTCCAACCGATCCCCCACGACCCGGAGACTCTTTCCATGAAACGCCGCAATTTCATTCAGTTGAGCGCCGCAGCAGCCGGCATTTCCATCGCAGGCGTGCCCATGCACCTGCTGGCTGCGGGGAAGAAGGGGGGCGACCTGAACGTCATCGTTCAGCCGGAACCGCCCGGTCTGATGCTGGGCATCGTGCAGAACGGACCTGCCCAACTGGTGTCCGGCAACATCTACGAAGGGCTGCTGCGCTACGACGAGAAGCTCAACCCGTCGCCGCTGCTGGCCGAGTCCTGGACCAAGAGCGACGATTCGCTCACCTACACCTTCAAGCTCAAGCCCAACGTCACCTGGCACGATGGCAAGCCCTTCACCTCGGCTGACGTGGTGTTCTCGGCCGATGTCTTCCTGCGCAAGACCCACGCCCGCCTGCGCGCCAGTCTGGCCGCCATCGAAAGCATTACCGCGCCCGACGCATCCACCGTGGTGTTCAAGCTCAAGCATCCGTTCGGTCCCTTCATGGGCCTGTTCGAAACCGGCACCATGCCGATGGTGCCCAAGCACATCTACGAAAATACCGACTTCCTGACCAACCCGGCCAACAACACGCCGATCGGCACCGGTCCGCTGAAGTTCAAGCAATGGGTCAAGGGTTCGTACATCCAGCTGGAAGCCAACAAGGCCTATCACCAGCCCGATGTACCAATGGTCGACAACGTGTACTTCCACGTGATCCCGGATGCCGCTGCGCGTGCTGCGGCGTTCGAGTCGGGCAAGGTCGATGTGGTGCCCGGTGGCGCAGTCGAATTCTTCGATGTCGAACGTCTGGGCAAGCTGCCGGGCGTATCGATCTCGACCAAGGGCTGGGAGTTCTTTGCGCCGCAGTCCTGGCTGTGGCTGAACAACCGCAAGAAGCCGATGGACGATGTGAAATTCCGTCAGGCCGTGATGTATGCAATCGACCGCGAAGCCATGGCGCGCGTGGCCTGGTTCGGTTCGGCCAAAGTGGCCACCGGCCCCTTCAACAGCAACATCAAATTCTTCAGCGACAAGGTGAAGAAGTATCCGCGTGACATTGCCAAGGCCAAGGCCCTGCTGGCGGAATCCGGCTACAAGAAAGAACCGCTGCGTCTGCTGGCCTTGCCTTACGGCGAGACCTGGCAGCGTCAGGCCGAAATGGTGCGCCAGAATCTGAGCCAGGTCGGCATCAACGTGCAGATGGTCCCGACGGATGTTGCCGGTTGGAACCAGCGCCTGAACGAGTGGGACTACGACATGGCCTTCACCTACGTGTATCAGTACGGTGATCCGGCTCTGGGCGTGTCGCGCAACTACACCAGCGACAACATTGCCAAGGGCTCGCCGTTCAACAACGTCGAGGGCTACAGCAACCCCAAGGTCGATGCCCTGTTTGCCGCCGGCGTGAAGGAACCGGACCCGGTCAAACGCGGCCAGATCTACCTGGAAGTACAGCAGATCTTGCTGGAAGAAGTGCCGGTCGCCTGGCTGCATGAAATCAACTTCCCGACCCTGTATCGCACCAAGGTCAACAACCTGATCAGTTCCGGCATTGGCTTGAACGACAGCCTGGGGCGTGCATGGATCGCCTGACCTCGACGGGCCGGAGACACGCCTGATGAAACGCCTCCAATTCATGTCCATCCGTGTGCTGCAGGGGATTGCAGCACTCCTGGTGATCGCCACGATCAACTTCATGTTGATCCGGGCCGCACCGGGCGATCCGGTGTCGGTGATGGCCGGCGAAGCGGGGGCGTCCGATCCCCAGTTCGTGGCACAGCTGCGCGCCCAGTTCGGTCTTGACCAGCCGCTGAGCACACAACTGTTCAACTACCTGGGACACGTGGTCCAGCTCGACCTGGGGTTCTCGTATCGCCAGCAGCAGCCGGTCCTGGATCTGATTCTGGATCGTCTGCCCGCCACCTTGCTGCTGACCGGCTCGGCGTTCGCCTTGTCGATTCTGCTGGGAGTGGTGCTGGGTGCCTACGCCGCACGCCGGGCGGGTACCTGGATCGACAGCCTCACCACGGTCGTGGCCTTGGTGTTCTACGCCACGCCGCTGTATTGGCTGGCGCTGATGGCGGTGCTGCTGTTCTCGATCAAGCTGGGGTGGCTGCCTGCCTTCGGCTACATCACCGTCGGTTCCGGCATGACGGGCTTTGCGCTGGCGATGGATATCGCCGCCCACCTGGTATTGCCGGCCGTGACCTTGGCGCTGTTCTACATGGCGGTCTACGCACGGATGACACGTGCATCCATGCTGGAAGTCGCGCAGATGGACTTCGTGAAAACGGCACGCGCCAAGGGTGTGCGGCCGGGGCGAATTCAGCGTGCGCACATTCTGCGCAATGCGCTGTTGCCGGTGATCACGCTTGCCGGTATCCAGGCTGGCGGCATGATCGGCGGCGCGGTGCTGACCGAGACCGTATTCGCGTGGCCAGGTATTGGCCGCCTGATGTTCGATGCCTTGCTGCAGCGTGATTACAACCTGCTGCTGGGCTGTTTCCTGGTGACGGCGGCCATGGCCGTGCTGTTCAACCTGATCACCGACTTGGCGTACACGCTGGTCGATCCGCGTATCGAACTATGACGATAAAAAACGGATTCTGGCGGCGTTTCTGTCGCAACAAGGGCGCGGTGATCGGGCTTGCCGTGCTGGTGATCGCGACGCTGGTCGCATTGATCGGACCGTGGCTGGCCCCGAACGATCCGTGGGACATGGTTGAGCGTCCCTTCCTGTCACCGATGGGCGGGCCTGGCATGTTGTTGGGGACCGATACGCTGGGTCGCGACATCCTGTCTGGCGTGATTCACGGCACGCGGGTGTCGCTGCTGATCGGTCTGGTGTCCACAGTGGTGTCGCTGTTGATCGGCGTATCGCTCGGTGCCATGTCCGGCTACTTCGGTGGCTGGATAGATGCTGCGCTGATGCGCTTCACGGAACTGTTCCAGGCCATTCCCAGCTTCGCGTTGGCAATCGTGTTGGTGGCGGTTTTCGAGCCCAGCCTGGGTTCGATCATTGCGGCGATCTCGCTGGTGTCGTGGCCACCGGTGGCGCGCTTGGTACGCGGCGAATTTCTGACCTTGCGACAGCGTGACTTCGTGGCGGCGGCGCTGCTGGCCGGGCAATCGACACCACGCATCATCCTGACGCAGATTCTGCCCAACGCCATCTCGCCAATCATCGTGATGGGCTCGCTGATGATCGCCAGCGCCATCTTGCTGGAGTCCAGCCTGAGCTTCCTCGGCCTGGGGGACCCCAACGCCATGAGCTGGGGCTACATGGTGGGCTCGGCGCGCACGGTGTTGTTGCAAGCCTGGTGGATGGCCGTGTTCCCAGGGCTGGCGATTGTGCTGACGGTGCTGGCATTCAACCTGGTGGGCGAGGGCTTGAACGACGGCCTGAATGCACGTGCCGACGGGAGAACCAAATGAGCGACAAAGACAAGGCCGTCGACCATCACGGTCCCGTTCTGGATATCCAGGGCTTGAGCATCCGCCTGCCGCCCGGCGGTGACCGCGAGCTGGCTGTCACCAATGCATCGATGACCTTGATGCCCGGCCAGACCTTGTGTGTGGTGGGTGAATCGGGTTCGGGCAAATCGATGATCGCCAACGCCGTGATGGGCTTGCTGCCTGTACCCAAGGTGGCACCGGTGGCGGGCCGGATCATGTTCGACGGGCAGGATCTGCTGACTATGAACGAGGAGCAGATGCGCACGCTGCGCGGACGCCGCATCGGCATGGTGTTCCAGGAACCGATGACTGCGCTGAACCCGTTGATGCGCATTGGCGACCAGCTGGGGGAAGTGATTGATGCCCACGGCGACGTGGCGGCAGACGACAAGCGCAAACGCATCATCGCGGCACTGACGGACGTGGGCCTGCCCGACCCGGAATTGTTGATCGAGGCCTACCCGTTCCGCTTGTCGGGTGGCCAGCGTCAGCGGGTCATGATTGCGTGCGCCTTGCTGCTGGAACCGCGTCTGCTGATTGCTGATGAGCCAACCACTGCGCTGGACGTGACCACCCAAGCGCAGATTCTGTTGTTGATCAAGGAACTGCAGCAGCGTCGCGGCACCGCAGTGCTGTTCATCACCCACGACTTTGGGGTGGTGTCGGAAATTGCCGACCATGTGGTGGTGATGCAGATGGGCGTGGCGGTCGAGTTCGGCCCCGCTGCTGGAGTCCTGCAAAACCCCCAGCACGCATACACCCGCAAGCTGATCGCGGCGATTCCTGGTGGGGTGTTGCGCAAGCCGAATCCGTCACCCGATTCGCACTTCGTGTTGCAGGTGCAAGACCTGTGCAAGACCTATCGATCGGGCGGCACGCTGTTCCGTCGCGGCCGTGAAGTGCAGGCGGCGCGCAATGTCAGCTTCGAGCTGCGTCGTGGCGAAACGCTGGGGGTAGTTGGTGAGTCTGGGTCGGGCAAGACCAGTGTCGGTCGTTGCCTGGTGGGACTGGCACCGTTCGATAGCGGTCGCATCGTGTTCAACGGCCGCAATCTGGCGCAAGGCGAACAATTCCGTCGTGCCGCAGCCGGCAAGATTCAGATGGTGTTTCAGGACCCTTATGCGTCCTTGAATCCGCGTCATCGCATCGGGTCTGCAATTGCTGCCGGCCCGATTGCGCAAGGGGTATCGCGCGAGATTGCAATGGCGCGCACCCTGGAATTGCTGAGTCTGGTTGGTCTGGGGGCGGACGCGGCCGATCGTTTCCCGCACGAATTTTCGGGCGGCCAGCGACAGCGGATTGCGATTGCGCGTGCCTTGGCGATGGAACCCGAACTGCTGGTGGCTGACGAGCCGGTATCGGCATTGGACGTATCCGTGCAGGCGCAGGTGCTGGAACTGTTTGGCGACGTGCGCAAGCGCTTTGGCCTGGCGATGGTATTCATCACCCACGACCTGCGCGTGGCGGGCGAGATGTGCGACTACATCGCCGTCATGCAGCGAGGCACCGTGGTCGAATACGGGCCTACCCACGACGTGCTGACCAATCCGCAGAACCCATACACGCGTCAGTTGATCGATGCGGTTCCGCGTCTGGACCGCCAGCCCGATGTGGCGCTGACGGCTTGATGGGAAGCCTGACCTTCACCGCCACACATGCATCCGCACCGCACAACGCATGAGCACCATGAACACTACCGACGCGACCGATACTCTTGACTCCAGCGCCACCAAGGACACCAGCGTTTCACCGCGCAAACCCTGCGTGGCATTCCTGAGTGCCGTGCTCGACATGCATTACCTGGTGCCTGCATTCAAGGCTGCATGCCCGGGCATCGATCTGCGCCTGGGCTCCGACCTGGGCAAGCTCGACGAGATCGATGCTGCACTGTGCTGGTATCCGCCTGCCGGGGTGATGTCGCAGATGCCGAATTTGCGTCTGGTGCAGTCGGTAGGTGCCGGCGTCGATCACATTCTGGCGGTCCCCGATCTGCCTGCATCGGCCTCGCTGTGCCGCATTGTCGACCCCGACATGGCGCGTGGCATGGTCGCCTATGTCACGTGGGCGGTCATCCACCGCCATCGGCACATGGACGACTACATTGAAAGCGCGCGCAGTCATTCATGGGTCGAACAACCCGTGGTCGCACCGCGTAAACACCGCGTCGGCATTGCCGGGCTGGGCACGCTCGGCATGGCCTGCGCGCGTACCTTGCTCGGCATCGGGTACTCGGTCTGCGGCTGGAGCCGCAGTGCCAAGTCGGACCTGCCGGAAGGGCTTGCCGCCTACGCAGGCAATGACACGCTGGGCGAGTTTCTTGGCCAGTGCGACACCTTGATCTGCCTGTTGCCCCTGACCGACGAGACGCGCGGTTTCCTGAATGAAAAACTGTTCGCGCAGTTGCCCAAGGGTGCGCACCTGATCAACGTCGGCCGGGGTGACCACCTTGTTGAAGCCGACTTGCTGACCGCGCTTGCCAGCGGGCAGGTCGGTGCCGCTACGCTGGATGCGCTAACGCAGGAACCTCTGCCGGCCGAGCACCCGTTCTGGGCCGACCCACGCATTCTGATCACGCCGCACATTGCCACCCGCACCAGCCCCGACGTGATTGCTGCGCAGATGCTGAACAACCTGACGGTGCTCGATGCCGGTGGGCGGCCGCGTTGGCAGACCGATCCGGCCACGGGGTATTGAGGTATTTACCGAACCTGTCTTCTGAACCTGTTTTTGAGCTATTTTCCGAACCGCATATTTCCTGAACCGCCCACCCTCTGAACCGGGCGTTGCGCCCGGACCAGGACAAACCGTGCAAGCTTTTTTTAGTGAAGACCAGCTCGGCCACGACCCACAGCAATTCATGCGCTTGGGTCGCATTCACAAGCCCGCGGACCTGCCGACCCGGCCGCTGGCCCTGCGCAGCGCGTTGGCCGCGCGGGGAATCGACACCATCACGCCAAGTGATTACGGGCGGGCTCCGCTGGAAACCGTGCACAGCCCGGACTACCTGGATTTCCTGGAATCGGCCTACGAACGCTGGCACGCGCTGGCAGGTGGCGCGGTGCAACCCGGACCGGAAGTCCTGGCCAACATGAGCCCCTATGTGCTGGACCCGGCACAACGTAGCGAGGGTGTTCGCGGTGCCTGCCCGTCCCCAGCCGTGGTCGCGCAGGCCGGCTGGTATCTGGGTGACTTGTCGGTGCCGCTGGGGCCTTTGTCCTGGCGCTCGATGCTGCGTTCCGCGCACAGTGCGGTGGCTGCGGCCGAGGCGGTCATCGCGGCAGGCACTGCCAATCCCACTATCACCTACGCGCTGTGCCGGCCCTCTGGCCATCACGCACGTCGGGACCGGGCTTCGGGCTTTTGCTACATCAACAACAGCGCCATCGCAGCCGAGCTGCTGTGCCGGCAATTCGGTCGGGTGGCGGTGCTTGATGTCGATGCGCACCACGGCGACGGCACGCAGCAGATCTTCTACGAACGCGCCGATGTGATGACCATCTCGACCCACGCCGACCCGTCGAACTACTTTCCGTTCTATGTGGGTTACGCGCAAGAGCCGGGCAGCGGTGCAGGTGAAGGCTTCAACCTGAACCTGTCCTTGCCGCACGGCAGTGGCAACGAGGTGTTCTTCGACGCGCTTGATCGTGCGCTCGATGCCTTGCAGGCCTACGCGCCTAAAGCGCTGGTACTGCCGCTGGGTTTCGACACCTACAAGGACGATCCCATCAGCGTGCTGCGCTTCGACTTCGACGCGTATCGCAGGGTGGGCGAGCGTGTGCGCGAACTGGGTTTGCCAACCGTGGTGGTGCAGGAAGGTGGCTACATGGTCGATGCAATCGGCCCCGGGCTCGATGCCTTCCTGCAAGGCCTGGGAGTCTGATACCAGCGTGAACCATCCACAGCAGCGGTCGCCGGCGATTGCCGGCAAGCAGACGGCAGGGCAGGCAGCAGGACACGCAGCCGGACAAGCAGCCCGGCCGGGCGCAGGGCAGGGAACTGCACAGGCATCCGCCACCGTTGGCAACGCAACGACAGGTGCCCTGCCATCCACCCTCAGCAGCAATGCCGGTGGCGGCATTGCCTTGTTCATGTGTGCGCTGGTGGCCTTTGCCTGCTATGACGCGTTCGCCAAGGAAATGGTGGCCTTGTATCCGCCGCCAATGGTCAACCTGGCGCGTTACATCGCCGTGGGCATCATTGCGCTGGTGTGGTTGCTGCGGGCCGGTGAACTGCGCATCTGGCGTGCGCAGCACAAAGGCTTGCTGCTGTTGCGCAGCCTGTCGCTGGCGGTGGTGGCGACCTGCTTCATGGCGGCGCTGGTGACCATGCCGCTTGCCGAAGCCACTGCCATCTATTTCACGGCCCCATTGCTGATGGTGGCCTTGTCGCCGTGGATGCTGGGCGAGCGGGTGGGGCGGGTGCAGTGGGCAGCGGTGATCGTTGGTTTTGCCGGCATGTTGCTGATCGTGCGACCCGGCCACGACCTGCCTTTCATCGGCACCTTGCTGATGGCGATTTCGGCAATTTGTTATGCGCTGTTCCAGATGCTGACCCGGCGTCTGGCGGGCGTGGTGCATTCGTCGATCCTGTATGCGTGGATGGCACTGGTATGCCTGATCGTCACGCTGGTCGTGCTGGTGGTGGGCGGTGCGCCGGTATGGCCAAGCTGGCAGGGCTGGGCAATTCTGCTGGCGGGCGGCTTTTGCAGTGGTGCGGCGCAGTTGTTGCTGCTTGCAGCCTTCAGGCGTGTTGCCGCGTCCACGCTTGCGCCCTTGAATTATGTGCAGTTGCTGTTGGCGGTGTTGATCAGCACCTTCTGGTTTCAGCGTCCGCCCGATGGGCTGGCGCTGGGCGGAATTGCATTGATCACGGCGGCTGGTATCTATCTGGCCTGGCCGCGACGTGTGGCGCGGGTCGCTTGATGCAGAACACGGATGCCGGCTTCGGTTGCACAACAATCCGGCACACCCATTTTCCCGACGCTTTTTTTGCTTCCCACACCTGATGCGTGACGACGTTTCAACCACAGGAATTGCCATGGCCGATCCGACTTCCCCGGCTTTTTTGGCCAGCGACACCAAGCGCAATCCACCGTTTTCTTCCATCGAACTGCCCGACCTGGTGGCGGTGGTCGAAGCCCAGCTGATGCAGGCCATCGTGTCGGGACACATTGCCCCCGGCGAACGCATCGTCGAAGCTGAACTCGCGCGTCGCATGGGTGTCAGTCGCGCCCCCGTGCGCGAGGCTGCACGCCGTCTGGAAAGCCAGGGTTTGCTGGTGTCGCGGCCGCGTCATGGGTTCACGGTGCGCACCATGTCAGTCAAGGAAATCGATGATTTGTACGAAGTCCGGCTGGGCCAGGAAGTGATGGCAGCCTCGCTGGCTTGCCGACACGCCAGCGATGCGCAGTTGGCCCGTCTGCTGGGCATGGTCGACGAGATGTCCAGCATGGTTGACCGCATGCAGCAGTCGGAACGCACGGCGCTGGATCTTGCCTTCCATTCCTACATCTGCGAGATATCGGGCAATGCCTATCTGCATCGCCTGTTCGGCAATATTCAAGCGGAAGTGCGCATGATTCTGGCGCTGACTGATGGCAGTTTTGGTGCACCAAAGTTCATTGCCGAATCGCACCGCCCGATTGCCGACGCGATTGCCCGACGGGATGCTGTCGCCGCAGAAAGCGCCTTGCGCGTGCACCTGAAAGACGGCAACGATCACGTGCGTGCCTTGTTCCTTGCTTCAGGAAAAAGCAGCGATACCTGAGTCAGAAAACTGAGTCAGAAAACTGAGTCAGACACCCAAGTTCGCGATACCCACGTCAGCACAATCAAGCCACTGCCGCCTGCCACACAGAGTCCTCATCGCCATGAAAGTCATCTACACCGACCAGCACCAGGGCCACGATCCGCAGCAGTTCATCGTGCGTGGAAAACTCAAACGCAGCAACGAACAGCCAGAGCGCGGTTTCCGTTTGCTGGCGGCGGCGCAAGCCGCTGGCCACGACGTGCTGGCACCCGTGGACTACGGCCCGGGCCCGCGCGCTGCGATTCACACGCCGCAATACCTGCGTTTTCTGGAAACAGTCTGGGCACGCTGGCAGGAACTGGACGATGCCTCTGACGAGGTGATGCCCAATGTGCATCCCTTCCCCGGTCAACCCTATACCTACCCGGACAGCGTGGTGGGTCAGGCGGGGTATCACATGGGTGACAACGCTTGCGCCATTGGCCGCCACACCTGGCATGCGGCGACCTGGTCGGCGCACACAGCCACCCATGCTGCGCAACTGGTGGCCGATGGCGAACAGGTGGTCTACGCCTTGTGCCGTCCGCCCGGCCACCATGCCTACGCCGATCGCGCCAACGGTTTCACCTACCTGAACAATGCGGCGATTGCTGCTGAACACCTGCGCGCCCGCCATGCGCGCGTGGCAATTCTGGATGTCGATGTGCACCACGGCAACGGCACCCAAGGCATCTTCTGGCGACGCAAGGATGTGCTGACCATTTCGATGCATGGCGACCCGCATTTCTGCACGCCGTTTTTCACTGGCCATGCACATGAGGCAGGCGAGGGCGATGGCCTGGGCTACAACATCAACCTGCCGTTGCCGCGCGGCACCGATACGGCGAATTTCCTGATCGCGCTGCGTCGCGCCTGCGATGCCATCCGCGCTTTTGCACCCGGGGCCTTGGTGGTGGCGTTGGGTCTGGATGCGCACGAGCGCGATCCTTACAAAGCTTTTGCGGTCACCACCGAAGGCTTTGCGCAGATCACTGCCGAAATTGCCCGGCTTGGCTTGCCAACAGTGCTGGTGCAAGAAGGAGGGTATTTGTCGGATGATCTGGGGCCGAACCTGGCCAGCGCCTTGCGCGGCTTCGACGCGACGGTATGAGCATGGACAAAAATTCCGCAAGCACGATGCCTACAGATATGACCCGCCCTGACACTGCTACCAACACGACCAACCCCGATACCGAATTCCCCGAAGCCGCCGTGCTCAGCGCGGCCGCCGCCCCGGTACCTGCCGCCTGGGCAGCGGCCGTGGCATCGGAACGATACGGACTGACCGGCACCCTCAGCCCGCTGACCGGTGAGCGCGACGCGAACTTTCTGCTGCGTGTAGACGACCCGGCAGGCGAACGCCGCTTCATGCTGAAAATTTCGCACCCAGTCGAAACCCCGCTGGTGGCCGACTTCCAGACGCAGGCCTTGTTGCACCTGGCGCAGACCGATCCCGACTTGCCGGTACAACGATTGGTGCCCACCTTGTATGGTGCACCGTCTTTCACCGATCGTGCTCCCGATGGCAGCATTCGTGTGGTGCGATTGTTCACCTACCTGGCAGGCATGCCCATGCCACAGGCACCGCGATCGGAAGCACAGAGCAAAGCCGTAGCACGCGCGCTGGCACGGCTGGACATCGCCTTGTCAGGCATGCAGCACCCTGCCGGTTCGCTGGAATTGCCTTGGGATATTCAACGCGCCGACCGCGCACGCGGGCTGCTGGTGCATGTGGCTGACCCGGCACAGCGCGCAGTGGCCGAGCGGGCCTTCGATGACTTCACCAAGCGCGTCAAACCCGCCTTGGCAGAACTGCGACGCCAGCCCATCCACAACGACTTCAACATCTACAACCTGTTGGTCGACCCGAACGCGCCCGACCAGGTCAGCGGCATTCTGGACTTCGGTGACATGGTGGAAGCGCCGCTGATCAACGATGTGGCGGTGGCGGCGTCTTACCAGCTCGATGAAAAGGGCGATGTGCTGGCCAGCCTTTCAAGCTTCGTCAGTGCCTACGACCGGCTGAACCGGCTCAACACCGACGAGCTGAACGTGCTGTTCGACCTGATCCGCGCGCGTCTGGCCATGGTGGTGGCCATCAGCGGCTGGCGGGCGGCGCGGCACCCTGAAAATGCCGACTACCTGATGCGCAACAATGCGGTGTCGTGGGCACGCTTGAAGGCCTGCGATGCGATCCCGTTGCCGGTCGCACAACTGGCCCTCTACCGCGCCTGCAACTTCAGTTACGAGCTCAACGGGCCGCGTTGATCGCGTCGCGGGTGGCGCGGGCTGCTTCGGCCGCTGCCACCTTCCAATCCTCGCCGCCCGACGCATACAGAATGGCGCGCGACGAGCTGATCATCATGCCAGTGCCCGACGCATTGCGGCCAGCGGCAACCGTTGCCGGAATGTCGCCACCCTGGGCACCAATGCCGGGGATCAGCAGCGGCATCGAATCACCGACACGTTCGCGTACGGCCGCCAGTTCGGCTGGGAAGGTAGCACCCACCACCAATGCGCACTGACCATCTGCGTTCCATTTGTCGGCAGCCAGGCCAGCCACATGCAGATACAGCGGCACGCCGTCGGACTTCAGAAATTGCAGGTCCGAGCCACCGGGGTTTGACGTGCGGCACAGCAAAATCACACCCTTGCCACGCCAGGCCAGATACGGCTGCACCGAATCGAAGCCCATGTACGGGTTGACGGTGACAGCGTCGGCTTCGTAACGCTCGAAGGCTTCACGTGCGTATTGTTCAGCGGTCGAGCCGATGTCACCGCGTTTGGCATCCAGAATGATCGGATGGCCGGGGTGGTTTTCGCTGATGTAGTTGCACAGCGCTTCCAGCTGGTCTTCGGCGCGCGCAGCGGCGAAGTACGCAATCTGCGGCTTGAAGCTCGATGCGTAAGGCGCGGTGGCGTCGACGATGCCACGGCAGAAGTCGAAAATACGGTCGGCGCGCCCGGCCAGCTCAGCCGGAAAGCGGGTGGGATCGGGATCGAGGCCGACGGTCAGCAGCGATCCAGTGGTGGTCCACGATTGGGACAGTTGTTGCGTAAAACTCATAGGGATCACTTCGGCGGCGGACGGGGATAGGCGGAATTGTAGGGGATGCGCGCGTGGGTATCGGCAAGGCCGCCGCCGCTTGTCGTTATGATGGCTGTCTCTTGGTGTTGATCCGGCTCCCCACCGGCAGTCTCTCGTGTCCGCTTCTTCTGTATCTGCGGCCTCGGCCGCCCCGGCCGACCTTCCCACTGCGCCCGTTCCTGTCCGCACCATTGCGCTGTTGTCCTGCGCGGCGTTTGCCAGTGCCGCGTCGATGCGGGTCAGCGACGCCATGCTGCCGCGTCTGGCCAGTGAGTTCAGCCAAGGCATCTCGGCGGTGTCTGCGGTGGTGTCCTTGTTTGCGATCGCCTACGGCTTCATGCAGTTCGCCTACGGCCCCCTGGGCGACCGGCTGGGCAAGCTGCGTGTCATCGCAGTGGCGACCATGGCGGGCTTGATCGGCAATCTGATCTGCGCGTTGGCACCGGTCTTCCCGTTGCTGCTGGCCGGGCGCGTGCTGTCCGGGGCAACCGCAGCTGCCGTCATTCCGCTGTCCATGGCCTGGATTGGCGACCAGGTGCATTACTCGCAACGCCAGACCGTACTGGCGCGTTTCCTGACCGGCCAGATGATGGGTTTCATCGCCGGTCAGTTCGCCGGGGGCTGGTTCAGCGACACGCTGGGTTGGCGCGGCGCGTTCTTCACCTTGGCGGCCATTTTCCTGACCGTGGGGGTGGTGCTGTGGCAGCGTGCGCGCAACGAACCTCGCCCTGCTGCCAACCCGAATGGCGAACGCCGACGGCCGTTCAGCGGCGTGGCCAACGTCGTTGGTCGGCCCTGGGCGCGGGTGGTGTTGGCCACGGTATTGATCGAAGGTTTTGTGTTCTTTGGTGCTTACGCGTTTGTGCCGTTGTATCTGCACGAGCGTTTCACCCTGAGCCTGACAAATGCCGGCCTGATCGCCGCCACGCTGGGCCTGGGCGGTCTGGCTTTCTCGTTTTCCGTGCGTTTTCTGGTGCAACGTCTGGGTGAAACCGGGCTGGCGCTGGGCGGCGGTTCCTTGCTGGCAGCGGGCCTGGCGCTGATCGCCCTCGCACCTTCCGCCCCCTGGGTGGTTCCCGGCTGCCTGGCCTGCGGTCTTGGCTTCTACATGCTGCACAACACCCTGCAGCTCAATGCCACGCAGATGGCACCCGAACATCGCGGCACCGCCGTCAGCTTGTTTGCCAGCATGTTGTTCCTGGGGCAAGCCGGTGGCGTCACGGTGGCAGGTCTGCTGGTGCCGCTGATGGGCGTGCGAAGTCTGCTTGGCTGCGGTGTGCTGGCCGTGTTCCTGGTGGGTTTGGTGTTTTTCCTGCGCCTGCGCAACAAACAGAAGGTGGCTGCATGACATTGGCATGGGGCATTCAGCGCTTGCTGCGCGCAGTGGGCAAGAAAACCGGTTGGATGATCAATCTGGTCGTCGGTCTGCTGCTGGCGGGTACGACTGGTCTGGCGCACGCACATCCTCACGCCTTCATCGACGTGCAAAGCACGCTGCGCTTTTCCAGCGCCGGCATGGTGATGGCAATCGAGGAAGAATGGTTTTTCGACGAGCTGTACACCGGTTTTGTGATCGAGGACCTGGCTAACGGCAAGAAGGTCACGCCGCAGGTGGTCAATGGTTTCGGTGCCCGGGTGATTGAGAACCTGCAACCCTTCGACTACTTCACCACGCTGACGGCCGGGGGCAAGAAAGTGAAGCTGGGTACGGTCACGGAATACCGAAGCGAGATGGTCGGCAAACGGCTTCGCCTGCATTTCACGATTCCGCTGCCGAACCCCGTTGACCCAGTGGCGGCACCCACCACGCTGTCGGTCTACGACCCCACGTATTTCATCGAGATGCGCTACACCGACGCTAAGTCCATCCGACTGCGGGACGCGCCTGCGGTCTGCCAGGCGAAGCTGGAACGCGCGAAGCCTTCGGAGTCCACCATCGCCCAGGCGTTTGCGCTGGATCGCAACGCCACGCCTGACGAAACCCTGGGCCGCCTGTTCGCCGACAAGGTGGCGCTGGCTTGCAAATGAATCGAGTATCGGAAGCGGGGCCGCGTCGTCGCGGCCCGGGGGCGCTGCTGCTGGTGCTGGGTGTGGTGCTGGCGGGCGGGGTAATGCTGTGGTGGCTGTCGTCGCAGTGGGATGCCATGACCTGGTGGATTCAAAGCCAGCAGCGTGACCTGCATCGGCAACTGGCCGAGGCCCTGCGTGAAGTGCGCAACCAGGGTGCCCCTGCTGCCTGGGCCTTGCTGAGCCTGAGCTTTGTCTACGGCGTATTCCATGCAGCCGGCCCGGGCCACGGCAAGGCGGTCATTGCCACCTATCTGGGCACGCAGGAAAGCCGCCTGAAGCGCGGCATTGTGATGTCAGTGCTGGCCTCGCTGTTGCAGGCCGTGGTGGCAGTGACGGTGGTTGAAACGGCGCTTGGCCTGCTCGACCTGGGCCTGCGACGCACGCAGGCGGCGGGCCAGCAGGTCGAAACTTTCAGTTTTGCGGTGGTCGCATTGCTGGGGGCGATTTTTGTGCTGCGTGCCTTGCGTCGTCTGTGGCGACGTGTGCAGGCAGCACGTCAGCAGTCGGCGTCTGGCGCGGCACCCGCTACCGGCTTGTTCAGCAGCAAGCTGGCAGCCGCCGCAGCACGCGACGCGAAGGGTGACAGCGATGCAAGCGGGGAAGGCGATGCATCCGCAACCCTGGGCAGTCGCTGGCAGCAGTTCTGCGCCGACTGCGGGCGCATGCACGGTCCCAGCCGTCATCAGCTGGAAGCCCCGATGTCGTGGCGCGCGCTTGCAGGGATCGTGGTGTCCATCGGCATTCGCCCCTGTACCGGTGCCATTCTGGTGTTGCTGGTAGCCCACACGATGGATCTTCGCGCCGTTGGCATCGCCGCCGTGGTCGCCATGTCGATCGGCACCGCGCTGACAACCTCGGTACTTGCGGTGATCAGTGTGCTGGCCCGGCATGTGGCGTTGCGCCTGTTGAGCACCTCGTCACGCACGCCTGCAACAATTGGCATCATTGTCGAGATCGCTTCCCTGTGTGGCGGGCTGTTTATCTGCGCTCTGGGCCTCTCGCTGTTGCATACTGCGCTGCTGCTGCCCGCTCATCCGCTGTTTTGATGAGACTGGACGGTAGCCGTCTACCATACCCCGCATTCTTTTCTGTACCGGTTGGCCCGTGGCGCGGGCCGGCCGTTTTGCACGAATCTGCTTCCTGGAGAGCACATTGAGCAATCCCCATGCGGCCCTGGCTGCCATCATCGAGCACCACCAGGCAACCATCCTCAACAGCTGGCTGCAACAACAACTTGCCGTCACCTCGTTGCGTCGGGACCCGACTCGCGACAGCATTTTGCGCGACCAGTCGGCTCAATTCCTTGGCCTGTTCATCCAGGCCCTGAAAAGCCCGCACGGCGGCAACTTCGCCGACTCGGTCTGGGACGAAATCCGTGAACTGTTGAAGGCTGTGTCGCGTTCGCGCGTGCAACAGGGCTTCACGCCCAGCGAGACTGCAACCTTTGTGTTCTCGTTGAAAGAACTGCTGTTCACCTTGGTGCTGTCAAACCTGGATGGCGACTCGGACCAGCGCATTCCGCTGCTGATGCAAGTATCCAGCCTGCTGGATCAGTTGGGTCTGTACACCACCGAGGTCTATCAGCAAAGCCGCGAGCAGATCATTGGCAACCAGCAACAGGAATTGCTGGAACTGTCGACACCGGTGGTCAGCCTGTACGACGGCATTCTGGCCTTGCCCCTGATCGGCACGCTGGACAGCGAACGCACGCAGATCGTGATGGAAAACCTGCTGCAAGGCATCGTCAATACCGAAGCATCGATTGCCATCATCGACATCACCGGTGTGCCCACGGTCGATACGCTGGTGGCGCAACACTTGCTGAAGACGGTTGCTGCGGCTCGTTTGATGGGCGCAGAGTGCATCATCAGCGGTATTCGTCCGCAGATCGCGCAGACGATCGTGCATCTGGGTGTGGATCTTGGCGGTGTCGCAACCAAGGCAACGCTGGCAGACGCGTTCAAGCTTGCGCTCAAGCGCCGCAACCTCGGCATCTATGCCCTCACCAAGTAAATTGGCCTAGGACCAACAAGCGTGGAACGTATACCGATTCTGAAGCTGGGCAATTCGCTGTTGGTGACCGTGCAGGTCGAACTGCATGACCAGCTCGCGCTTACCCTGCAAGACGACTTGACGCAGGCTATTGCCAAGCACGGGGCGCGCGGGGTGTTGATCGACATCTCCTCGCTTGACGTGGTGGACTCCTTCATCGGCCGCACCCTGGCGCACATCGCGTCCATGGCGCGCGTGCTTGATGCGGCCACCGTGCTGGTCGGCATGCAGCCGGCCGTGGCGATCACCCTGGTTGAGCTGGGCTTGACGCTGCCCGGCATACGCACTGCCTTGAACGTGGACAGGGGCGTGGCATTGCTGCAGACGCTGATGGACGAGTCCGGCACCGATGACTGAAGTCGTGCCCTTGCGTGCGCCAGAAGATTTGGTATTGGCGCGCAAGCGCGTGCGCGAGTGGACCACTCGCCTTGCTTTCAGCACTATCGATCAGACTAAGGTTGTGACCGCTGCCAGCGAACTGGCGCGCAACACCCTGATCTATGGCCTGGGTGGCGACATGCATCTGGAAGAACTGGATGCCCAGGGTCGCAAGGGCCTGCGCCTGACCTTCATCGATCAGGGGCCAGGTATTCCAGACATTGAATTGGCGCTCACCGATGGCTACACCACAGGCGGTGGCATGGGCCTTGGCCTGAGCGGTGCGCGACGCCTGTGCAATGAGTTCGAGCTTGATTCCCGCGTGGGCGAAGGCACACGCATTACGGTTACCCAATGGAAACGAGCTTCGTCACGAATGTAGGACAGCGGTACGCCGTTGCAGATGCCACGCAGGTAGGTGCGGTGCGTCGCGAGGCGCAGACACTTGCCCAGGACGCCGGGTTTTCCGAGGTAACTACCGGTGAGTTGGCAATCATCGTCAACGAACTTGCCAGCAACCTGATCAAGCACGGCGGCGGTGGCGAATTGCTGCTGTCACGCGTGTTGGACGATGCCCGTGTGGGCATCGAGGTGGTGGCAGTAGACAAAGGGGTCGGCATCACAGACCTGGCCCGTTGCATGACCGATGGCTATTCCACCGCAGGCAGTCTGGGCGTTGGCATGGGTGCCATCTCGCGGCTGGCGGCGGACTTCGATATCTATTCGCGCCCGGGTGCCGGAACGGCCGTGTTGGCGCGCGTCTGGGCGACGCGTCCCAAAGCGGCGCTGTATGCGCCTGCGCCGCCTGCCCCGACTCGCTCGGTACGTGCCGGTGCCATTGCGCTTCCCAAGCTGGGCCAGGATGTCAGCGGTGATGGATGGGCGCTGCGCGAGATCAATGGCACCACGGTGGTACTGCTGGTCGATGGCCTGGGTTATGGGCCGCAAGCCGCACTGACCACGGCAACGGCCATGCGCTTTTTCGAGCGTTGTACCCAGGTGGCACCGGTCGATATCCTGAACGGTCTGCACGTGGCGCTCAAACCCACCCGGGGCGCGGTGGCGGCAGTGGCCGTGCTGCACCCAGAAACCAATACCTTGCGTTACGCCGGCGTCGGCAACATTGCGGGGGTGATGGTGGGCGGTGACGGTGCGCGTCGCCACCTGATGTCTTATGACGGTACGCTGGGTTACCAGCTTCGTACCGTGCGTGAAACGGTGTACGACTGGACGCCTGGCAGCTGGTTTGCCATGCACTCCGACGGCCTGAGCCCGCGTCTTGATCCCATGGCGTATCCGGGACTGTCGCAGTGCGATGCGGTCGTTGCCGCCAGCGTGTTGTATCGCGATTTTCACAGGACGCATGACGACGCCACCATCCTGGTCGTCAATCACTCATGATCTCGAATTTTCCGCTCGCCAGTTCGCGTATCCGCCACGAACAAGACCTGCCGGCGGCACGTCAGCGTGCGCGTCAGATCTGTGCCTTGTTCGGCATGGACGACCATCAGCAGACACGCCTGGCAACCGCAGTGTCGGAAATCGCCCGCAATGCCTTGCGTTACGCCACCTCCGGGTCAGTGGAATTCGCAGTCGAAGTGCAGGCCACCTGTTCGGTGCTGATTGCGCGCGTGCGCGATAGTGGCAATGGCATCGACAACCTCGATGCGCTGCTGAGCAGCGGTTCGCGGGGCGTGGACGCCACCGGTGGCATTGTCGGCAGCCGTCGCCTGGTCGATCAGTTCTCGATGCGCAGCGACGCAAACGGTACGGTGGTCGACCTGGGCATGATATTGCCGCGCCCGGTACATCCGGTCACTGCGGCTGCAGTCAATCAGGTGGTCGATCACCTGGCGCGCGCGCGTCCTGCCACGCCCCTGGAAGAACTGGAAAGGCAGAACCGCGAGGTGCTGAAAGCCGTGACGGAACTGCGCCGTCACGAAGAGGAATTGCGCAGCGCCGACCGGCGCAAGAACGAGTTTCTGGCCATGCTGGCGCACGAGTTGCGCAACCCGCTGGCTGCCTTGCAGAACGGCGTGGAATACCTGCGTACCCAGGGTGACCCGGGCAGCCCGTGGCGTCGTGTCGAAGACATGATGCTGCGCCAGACGCGTCAGTTGGCGCGCCTGGTCGATGACTTGCTCGACGTGTCCCGCATTACCCAAGGCACGGTGCGCATCAAGCGCGAGCCGATTGAAGCCGCCACCCTTGCCGAGATGGCGGCCGAAGCCAACCGGGGCTTGATGGAGCAGCGCGGCCACCACTTCCGTGTCGAGGTACCCGAGCAGCCCATATGGCTCGATGCCGATGCCACGCGCTTGACGCAAGCCCTCAGCAATCTGCTGAACAACGCCGCGCGTTACACGCCTACGGGAGGGATGATTTCGCTGAGCGTGTTTGCCATCGACCAGGAGGTTCGTTTTGTCGTGCGCGACAACGGCAGTGGTATCGATGCCGAAATGCTGCCACGCGTGTTCGAACTGTTCATGCGTGCAGAGCAGGCCGTGCAAAGCACCGAGGCGGGCCTGGGCATCGGCCTGACCATCGTGCAGCGCATGGTCGAACTGCATAACGGATCGATCCAGGCATACAGCGACGGGCCGGGGCAGGGCAGTACCTTCATCATGACGCTGCCTGCGCGTGAGCAGGCACCGGACCGCATCGACATCGCGCCGGTGCCGGCAACGCCGTCACAGCGTTCGGTACTTATCGTCGATGACAATGCAGACTCTGCCGAGAGCCTGTCCATGTTGCTGGAACTGTACGGCTATGCGACCTCGGTTGCGTCCGACGGCCAGGCGGCGCTGCTGCACTGTCGCCAGTCGCTGCCGCAGGTGGCCATTCTGGACATCGGCATGCCGGGCATGGACGGCTACGAGCTTGCGCAGCGGCTGCGTGAAGAGCATGCCGGCGCACCGCTGATGCTGGTGGCGCTGACCGGTTTTGGTGATGAAGCCGTGGCCAGAAAAGCCAAGCAGGCGGGCTTCGATCATCGACTGGTCAAGCCGCTGGATCTGAAGGCGCTTCAGGCCTTGCTGGCCTGAGAGGATCAGGCCAAGGGGATCAGGCTAAATGCGGGTGGCTTGGCCTATTGCAGCATCGGCAACAACCCCCGCAGCAACTGCGGTGGCGGTTCTTCACCATTGACCTGAACCGACGTGCCGTCGTAGACAAGCTGACTGCTCAGGTGCTCGCCCTTGAGCACCACCATCTTGTCCTGCATCAGACGCCGAGTTGCTGAGTCCAAGTGCGCCTTGGCCTGATCGTGGGCCTGCGCCAGCGTGATCGGGCGACCACCCGGCCCGGTCTTGGTGAAGCGGGCAATCGTATCGACAAGCGCCGGTTGCGACACCGACAGATCCATCGTGGCGCGCTCGATAGCCACCCCAGCGGCGGGTGAATCTTCACCCGCCGAGCCCGTCCGAGAGACCAGTGTTGTGTCGATTTTCAAACTGCTTTGACCAAGCGGCGTTGTCCAGATCAGCGAATCCAAGGCCAAGCCTGGCTTGCCGGCCAGCACCTCGTGGAAGGGGACTTTCAGCGTGTTCATCAGCGCACGAATGGACGCCGGGTCTGAGGTGAGCGGCTTGCTGGCAATCTGGTCACGATAGGCCGCAGCAAGCTTGGCGGTGGCCGCGCCATCCAGCCTGCGCGCCGCCATACGCAGATCGATATCGCCGATGTCGGTTCGGTTGACGGTCAGCTTGCCCAGACTGTAGGACAACTCGGCATTAAAGAATTTTTCTTCCTCTGCCAAATGCCACGCCACGCCGAATTCATCGCCGCTTAACGATAGCGGCGACTGGTCTGGTGCCACGCCGGTCACGCTGAAACCACCGACCCGAAACGCGCTGTCGCCAATCTGCATGCCAAGGCCTCCCATTCGACTATTCACCGCCAGTGTCAAGGCGCGCAAGTCGATTGACATCGGGCCAGGCAACGACGGATTGGCACGGACGGATGCCAGCGTGCCATTCAGAATCACCTGGTTGGTTGCCTTGCGCGAACTGCCCTCTATCTTCCCTGCACCGAATTCCATCGAACTGCCGTCTTGTGCGTAACGCATGGCGGGCGAGGTCAATTCAAACAGCACGTTGTCGCTGAAATCGACCACGGAATGCGCGCGGATGCTGGCGTTGGGGTCAGCGATCTGAAGCTGGCTGCCAAGTCCTTCGCTGCGCACCAATACCGATTCGCCAGTGACAGACACCGGCTTGAGTTCCGCGCGAGCCAGACGGTCCAGGGGCAGCGGCCCATGATTCAGCCGGTTGTCCACCACCACGACCATCGCATCCCCATCAGGGCGAGGGATGGTCATGCGATAACGCGAGGTCGACGAAAACACGCCGCGTTCATAAGACAGCCACTCGAACTTGATGCCCCAGGTATTGGCCGCCATCGCGTCGGCCACAGCCTTGCGCACGGTGTCTTCGATCTGCTTGCCGGTATGCCAGGTGCCGCCCACCCATCCCAGCCCCGCCAGGGTCACCACCGCCGCGCCGATCCCCGCCATTCTTTTCATTGTGTTGTCCGTAAAGAGATAACTGCACGATCCATGTCATGCGAACGGTGTGCGCATTGATGCTTCCAAGGCCATGAACAGGCAAACGCCCGCGTGATCGGCCTGGGTGGCAATTCGTCATGAAGGTCGGTGAGGATCAGTTCAGGCACAGTCGCAGACTCTGAGGACAACGTCTGCGATTTTAGCGTGATGAGGGGCGTTGCTTTGTTGGCCGCCTGCTTGGCCAACCGATTGGCCACTCGATTGGATGCCAGCCGGACCAGACCGGAATTTTCCCATTCAGCAGATGTCGCTGCGCTGCTTCGGTGCGTTGGCTGCTGAAGCAGGACTGCTGAATATTGATGTCTTCAGTTTGAAATTATTCGCGGCCAATTGCGCAATCATGATCTGAGATTTCATAGATCCGCTTCGCCATAATAAAAAATTAGTAATAAATGCGCGGCAGAAGAAATATCAGACATTAATCCCCTTTTTCCCGGCTTACTCGAATCCCTCTAATCCCTATCATCTTCCTCGCTTACATCAAAAGGGAAGGTGTCATGGATTTGCTGAACATCGGTGCAACCCGCGGGAATGAAAGTGCTATTCGTACACAAGGCAACAAGCAAGACAACAAGCAGGACAGCCAGACAGACGGCAAAGATGCGTTCGCCACGTCAATGGCAGCCGCGCAGTCAACTGCGTCCTCGACGCCTTCCGTGACCAAACCCGACGTTACGCCAAAGGCATCTTCCGGTGGTTTTAATCTGCAGACCATCGAAGCGGGCGTTGATGCCTGGATGGAAAAACGACGAAATACACAGGGAATCGGTGCCGACTTTCTGGCGCGTGTCGAGGGCACAGTGGATGCCTACCGCGATGTGCTGAAGAAGGCGGATGCGCAGGGTGGTTTCAGTAAACCCAAGGAATTTCTGCAAGGCTTGAATTCGCAGGAATTGCACGCCTTGCAGACCATGCACAGCCTGGCCGATCCGATCAATGTCAGCGCCTTGAGCGAAGAGGGCGCGCTGAATCTGCTGTTGCCCCAGACCATGGCACGCGATCTGGATGGCAATGGCTTGACGAGCGTCGGGGCTGCGCAGCTGCTGATCTTCCCGCCGGCGCATGCGCCGCAATCATTCAAGGATTCATGGGAGCAGGCCATGGCTGATGCCAAGCCCGGCATGCGCCTGAACATGGAGATGAAAATGTGGATGGCGGCGGGCGGCGGCCTGGATGTGCCGGGTGCGGCCGTTGATGGGCGGGTTGCGTATGACAAGCCGGGCTTCGACTACCTTGGCATTTTGCAGCAGGTCATCGACAGCACCCGAGAAAACCTGAAGTACCAGAGCACGGCCGCGCAGCGGGAATTCGGCCAGGACATGATCGACACGTTTCAGCGTGTGCGCGATCAGCTGATCGAAGCCAAGGAAACTGCGCAGGCTTGAGTGCTGACCTGATGCGCACGCAGCAGTGTGTGCGCATCAGGCTTGGTGGTCACGCATTGCACGTGACCACCCGGTGACTGCCAAGCCTGCTTATTCGAACATCGGCAGGATTTCGCGCAGCATTTCCGGCGGCACGTCCTGACCATTCACGTTGAGTGTCTTGCCGTCGTACTTGATGTGGCTTTCAACCTTGTCGCCCTGCGCGGTCAGGAAGCCCGACTGCGACACGCCACCCAGCAGCATCGCAACCACCATGGTGGCCTGTTCGCGTGCCTGTTCCTGGGTGATCTTCTGGCCGCCAGGGCCTGCTTTGGTCAAACGTGCGATCAGGTCGATGACTGCCGGTTGCGACACTGACAAGTCGAGCGTGGCGCGGTCGACGGCAACACCGGGTACGTTGACCTCGGCGCGTTCCACCGGCGTGTCGCGCGGCTTGAGCGTCACGTCGACTTTCAGGCTGCTCTGGCCCACCGGCGTGGTCCAGGTCAGGGCGTCCAGCGCAAACGCGGGCGAGTGGGTCAGCAGGTCTTTCAGCGGCGCTTGCAGGTTGGCGATGGCGGCACGTGCGGCTGCTTCGTCGGTTTCGCCCGGCTGGCGCGGCTTGCGGGCGAATTCCCGATAGCTTTCGCTCAGCTTTGCCGTGGTGGCACCGTCAAGCTTGCGGACCGCAAAGCGGGCGTCGATCGCACCGATGTCGGTATTGTTGAGCGCCAGCTTGCCGAAGTTGTACGACACGTGGCCGCTCATGAACTTCTCGTCTTCCTCGATGTGCGAGGCGACCACGAAGTCGCTGCCCGCCAACGCGAACGGACCCGCAGGGGTAGCCGCCGCAATCGTGAAGCTGCCCACACGCAGCGAACCGTCACCGATTTGCAGGCCGAAGCGGCCGACACGGTTGTCCGAGGAGATGGTGATGTTGCGAATGTCGACGGTGCCTTGCTGCGCGACGGGGGCCACGATGCGCACCGATTCCAGCGTGCCGTTCACGCGGATGTGCGTCATTTCTTTTTCGCTCAGGCCGGTGAACGCCCCGCCGGCCACTTCCAGCGTGCCGCCGTCTTGCGCGAAGCGCATGGCGGGCGTGTCGATACGGAAGTCGACGTTGCCTTGCGTATCGATCACAGAGCGTTCGCGGAAGCTGGCACCGGCATCTACCGTGGACAGGCGGCTGCCCAGCCCTTCATCGCGGGCAAGGGTGGACTCAGTCGTGGCCGAGACCGGCTTCAGCTGGAACTTGACCAGGCGGTCGAGCGGCAGCGGACCGTGATGCACCTTGCTGTCGATCGCAAGCAGCAGCTCGTCGCCGGTGGTGCCGGCCAGTCCGCTGATCCGATAACGCGCGGTCGAGTTCAGGATGCCGCGCTCGTAGGACACGATTTCGATCTTCGCACCCCAATCGTTCGCCTTGTTGGCGTCAGCCACCCCTTGGCGCACGGTTTCTTCAACCCGCTTTCCGGTGTACCAAGAGGCCCCTGCCCAACCTGCCCCCGCGACCGCTGCAACGGCAACGACAACCGCACCCGCTCTTTTCATTATTCGATCCATGGATTGACTTGGACACGTGGCCATCGTGGCGACGTGTGTCCGGCGATGCTCTCACGGGCATCGCGCCGCAGCATCTAGCTGCACGGGCAGAGTTGTAACATTCGCAGAAATACAGCGCTTCTACCGCATGGAAGGGTCGGCTGCTTACCACACTCGCACAGATTGCCTGTTGGTCCAGGACCAATCATGCCTCTAGAATGAGAATTGTTCTTATTCGTTCGGCGTGAAGACGCCACACCCAGCTGTCATGTCCGTCGCCGATTATTCCTTGCATCCCCACGTCAGCGCCCTGTATTGCGAGCATCACAGCTGGCTGCAGGGCTGGTTGCGCAAGAAGCTCGGCAATGCGTTCGACGCAGCCGATCTGGCGCAGGACACATTTGTGCGCATTCTCGGTGCGCCCGCAGACACCCCGGAAAAGGTGGACGACTGGCAACTTCAGGAGCCGCGTGCTTACCTGACGGTGGTCGCCAAGCGCTTGATGGCCAACCTGTATCGGCGGCGCTCGCTGGAGCAGGCCTATCTGGACGCACTGGCCGCCGTGCCCGAGCCGGTGGCCCCGTCGCCGGAGCAGCAGGCCATCATTCTGGAAACCTTGCAGCAGATCGACGCCATGCTCGACGGCCTGTCGCGGCCGGTGCGCACGGCCTTTCTGCTGTCGCAGCTGGAAGGGCTGGGTTACGCCGAGATCGCCACGCAGCTTGGCATAAGCGAACGCACCGTCAAGCGCTACATGACCGAGGCGATGGCGCGCTGCATTCTGCTGTGCGAATGAGCGCGGCTCATTCCAACATTCAAGGTTTGAACGAACGGGTCGCCTTGCAGGCGGCGCAGTGGTTCTTCTTGCTGAATTCCGGCGACGCCACGGCCACCGAACGGCATCGCTGCGCGCAGTGGCGCGCAGCCGATCCGGTGCATGAAATTGCATGGCAGCGGGCCGAGCGCATCAACCAGACTTTCCAGATGTTGCCCGGCGATCTGGCCATGCCGGCGCTGGGGCGGCAGGCCCGCACGGATCGGCGTGCGGTCATCAAAACGCTGGCGGTGCTGCTGGTGGCGGCGCCAGTGGGGTGGCAGGGGTGGCGTTTGGCCTCGGGGCATCCGTGGCTGGCCGACCATCGCACGCAGACCGGCGAACGCCGCGAACTGCGATTGCCCGACGGCACGCGTCTGACGCTGAATACCGCCAGTGCGGTCGATGTGGCCTACGACGGCACACGGCGATTGCTGCGCCTGCGCGCAGGCGAGATCCTGATCGACACTGCACCGGATAGCGTGGCCGCCAACCACCCCGCCTATCGTCCCTTCATGGTCGAGACGCCGGCCGGCATGCTGCGTGCCCTGGGGACACGTTTTGTGGTGCGCAGACTGGATGACGACGTGTCTGCAAAGCTGCCTGGCTTGAACGGCAGCGCAGCACACGCATACAGCGAAGTCGCGGTACTCGACGGTGCGGTGGAAATTCGGCCTGCGGCCAATGCGGATCGTGTGCTGGTCCTGCGTGCCGGTCAGCAGACTGCCTTTACCGACATCGCGGTGGAAGCTCCCGGTGTGCTCAGTCCGCAGGTGGATGATTGGGCGCGCGGCATCTTGCGCGCCACCGACATGCGGCTGGCTGATTTCCTGACTGAGCTTGGCCGTTATCGCCCTGGCGTGTTGCGCTGCGATCCTGCCGTGGCAGACCTGAAGATATCCGGCGTTTTCCAGCTGCGCGACACCGGGCCGGTGCTCGATAGCTTGCCGCAGGCACTGCCTGTGTCAGTGCACTACCGCACGCGGTATTGGGTGACCGTGGGCGCGCCCGAGGGCTGAAATTTTTTTGTCCCTTTTTCCGTTCTCGCGTGTGAAGCATTCAGGAACCGCAACTTCACACCTCTGCGAGAACGCTTTTCATGTCCCCACGCCGCACTGCCTTATTACCTCTTTCCCTTTCGCACAGGCCGTCCCGGTCCGTGCTGGAGCTTGCTGTGCACAGTGCGCTGCTGGCCATGATCTGCACGGTCGGCACCGCACAGGCGCAATCGGCATCCGCTGGCAATGCGGCGCGCGCCCCGGTGCTGGTCACCCAACACCATGCGATTGCTGCCGGGCCGCTGGATGCAGCCCTGGCCAACTTCGCGGCCTCCGCTGGGGTCAGCATCACCATGCCGCCCGCCTTGGTCCAGGGGAAGACCACACCAGGACTTCAGGGCACTTATTCCGTTGGTGAAGGCTTTGCCCGCCTGCTGGCCGGCTCGGGTCTGGAAGCCGCAGGTGGGGCCGGTGGCGCGTATGCGCTGCGGCCTGTAGCCGGCACCACGGGCAACGCGGCGGACGACAGCAGCAACGCCATGCGCGGTGCGGGTACCACGCTTGCACCGGTCACCGTGACCGCGCGTGCCGAGCAGGGCGCGACCACCGACGGGACCCGCGCCTACACCTCGCGCGCAGTCACGGTGGGCAAGGGTGAACAGGCGCTGAAGGACATTCCACAGTCGGTCAGCGTGCTGACCCGCCAGCGCATGGATGATCAGAACCTCACCAGCCTGGCCGATGCGGTAAACAACACGACTGGTCTGGTCGCCACCCAGGGCGTGGGCGCAGGCATTGCGGTAACGGCGCGCGGTTTCATGATTGACAGCATGCAGTACGACGGCGTGCCGGTACCGCGCAACACGTATTCGCTGGGTAACTGGGGCAGCGAGTCGCTGGTGTTCTACGACCGGGTGGAAGTGCTGCGCGGGGCGGCGGGCTTGCTGCAAGGGGGCGGCAGTCCGGGCGGCACGATCAACTTCGTGCGCAAGCGCGGCCAGGCCGAACCTACTGTGACCCTGACCGGCAAAGCCGGGTCATGGGATTCCTATGGCGCACAGCTCGACGCAGGTGGCCCGCTCAACAAGGAAGGGTCGCTGCGCGGTCGTGTGGTGGTGGATGAAGACCGTGGGCATTCACATATCGACTACGTGTGGCAGCGCTCGCGCACCTTGTATGCGGCGCTTGATTACGACATCGATGCCGACACCACCGTGGGCATCGGCATCAGCAACAAGCGCACGCGCTCGCGTCCATCCTTTGTCGGACTGCCCCGGTTCTCCGATGGCAGCGACATTGGCCTGCCGCGCTCGACCTACACCGGCGCCAGCTGGAATCGCGCCTTGAATGACCAGACGGCGGTCTACGCCGATGCCGAACATCGCTTCAACGATCGCTGGACGGTGAAGGCATCGGCCTTCGGCATGAACGAGCAGAACACCTCGGTGCATCAGCGCATGGCCGGCACCATATCGCGCAGCGGCGCGGGGGCCATGTACGGTGATTTTTCCACCGATCTGAACGGCCAGCACCGGGGATTGGACGTATACCTGCGCGGTCGTTTCGAGGCCCTGTCCATGTCGCACGAGGTCACCCTGGGTGCCAATGTGTCGCGCTACACCACCAACGATCGGTATGCCCGCGCGTGGACCACTGGCGCGAATATCTTCAACATCAACCACGACCGACCGTGGCAAGACCACGCCAGCATTGCTGCGCGCGGCGTGCAAGTCATCAGTCAGTACGACGTGCGCCAGGAAGGCATTTACGGTGCCTGGCGCGCCAAGCTTGCCGAACCGCTCACCATGATCCTGGGCGGTCGTGTCAGTTGGTACGACCAGGTGTATGCCGAGCCCACTTCCGAAAGTGCGCAACGCAAGTCTGCCCGTCCCACGCCGTATGCCGGACTGGTCTACGCATTGAGCCCGCAATGGTCGGCCTACACCAGCTACTCGGATGTGTTCGAACTGCAATCGGCACGCACGGCGAGCGGTGCGGTCATCAAACCGATCACCGGCACCAATCTTGAACTCGGCATCAAGGGTGAACTGGCCGACGGCCGCATCAATACCTCGCTGGCATTGTTCCGCTACGAGCACCGCGACCGTGCCGTCCCCGACTACGCGTCGGGCATGATCTGCAACAACGCGTATTGCTCGACGGCAGCCGGCAAGGTGCGCAGCCAGGGCGTGGAGGCTGAAGTCAGCGGCGAAGTGCTGCGCGGCCTGCAACTGTTCGCGGGCTACACCTACAACACCAGCAAGTTCCTGGACGACCCGGTCAACGAAGGCAGGGTGTTCAGTACCTGGACCCCGCGTCATCTGGTGAAATTGTGGGCCGACTATCGCTTGCCGGGTGCACTGGACAAGTTCAGTGTGGGCGGCGGTGTCAACGCGCAAAGCCACGCGCTCAGCTATGACCGGGTGTTCAAGGTGCCGGGCTTTTCAATCTGGAATGCGCGAGTGGCGTATCAGCTGAATGACGAAGTGGCGCTGGCGCTCAACGTGAACAACCTGTCGGACAAGCGTTACTACATCCCGTCCTATAACAGCGTGAGTGGCAACAACTACTACGGCACGCCACGCAGCGTGATGTTCACGGTGAAGTACACGCCGAAGCTGTGAGGGTGTAGCCCGAGCGTGTAAATTCGCGTCAGTATTACAGGGGAACAATGCGATCGATCCAACGCGCCAAGCTTATGCAAGGATCGTCGCTGTCCCTCTGTACGCGAGTTTTACTACTACACGCCTTTTCGGCATTAGCTGGACGACATTCATGGTCATCTTGTTTTTTGCGGCGCTCATCCTGGCTTTGCCAACAGCTGGGCTTTCGATCGTCGCGTACATCGCGGTGTTGATCGCGCGCAGTTATTTCCGAGCGCGCGGCCGGATGCACCATGCTAATGAAAAGCGGGCGGAACGGGCTGTCGTCAACGGTGAAAATCGCCTGCCTTCCTGGGTCGGTCAGGAGACTGAACAAGATGTCTTCCTGTATGCCGTCCGAAGCTTCACGTTACGCAAAGGTGTACCGGCGGACTTTGTGGACGCTGTCCTTCAGGACAAGAACTCATTTACTTCGCTCATGCACCTCGCGGGTGCGATGGAAGTAGAGGGTTCATCTTTCATGGACCAGCAACTGGCAGTATCAACCAAGCTGCTGCAATACTGGGATGCTCAGAAGCACGTGTATGAGGGTGCTCGCGCGATACAAACTGCCCAGCAGAAAGCTGAGAAGCGCGAGGTACAAGAAGATCGTCAAGTTCACGGTCAGGCAGAAGGTGCCCAACCAGGCGGCAGTTCTGGCGACGATCGCGTGTTGGACGTGTCGAGGTCACACACGCCCTCTCCATTAACTGCCAAGACACGCAATCCGATGTTCGATGCCGCTCGCACCAAGCTCACTGCGACCTTGAATAAGATGAACATCAATGTGCTGCTTATCATGCAGGCAGGACAAATCCTGATGACCTCCGACTCCCTCCAGCAGCAGCCTGCTGATTGGATGGGTGGTGACGTGTTGGAGGTCATGTTCAAGGTGGAGGGCCGCGAACCATATTTCGTGTACTACCAGAACTCCGATTACTACGTGGAGATGGTCAGGGGTCGCGCAAATTTTGATGAGGCGACCCGACACGAGCAGTACCGGTCTGAGGCTTCCCATGCGCTTGCTACTTATCTGGTACTGCAACTGTATGACCAAGGAATCGACATCAGCCACGATTCGCTTGTGTTCTCACACAACCGCATCCACACCAATGTGCTTGCGTATGTTGAGCGACACGACAACTGGTACCCAATCCAGCATTGCAATCAAGAAAGCGATTCGGCTACCGAGCAAAAAGTTGCCAGCGTCAATAATGGCCAGACCGAAATCACTGATCACATTGCTATGCGAGCACTGTCGCCTGCGTAATAGAAAAACGCAGCCATTCTCGCTACTGTTTACGTCGGCTGCATGCTGAGCCTCCGGCTATCTCAGATGGAGACGCAGGCTGGTACCAAGTCCACATCAATACGCGTGCCTTCGCCTGGTGCCGAATGCAAGCTGACGCGCCAGCCCTGATGCGTGCAGATGCGCTGCACCAGAGACAGCCCGATGCCCATGTTGTGCGGACCGCCCGTGGCTCCGCGAACAAAGGGCATGAACAGCGCGGGTTGTTGTGCCGGGTCGATGCCAGGGCCGTTATCAGCCACCGACAGATGCGTAGCCGACACCCGTACGGTGACCTGCACGCCTGGCCCGGCATGTTGCAGGGCGTTGCGGATCAGGTTCGACAGCACCCCGTGCAGCAATGGCGCGGCAAACTGAGGTGGGTCGATCGACGGGACGATGGCGGTGTCTTCCACAAGCCGCAACAGCATGCCCCGACGCGATGCACGCGGGATCCATTCTTCGACTTCCTTGCGCGCCATATCTGCCAAGCCCGTGCGCGGGAAGCGATCGGTATTGTCACGACCGCGCGCCAGCATCAGATAGATGTCGATGCGCTGGCGCATGTCGTTGACCGACGCGACGATGCGCTGCAACTGCGCTTGTTGCTCGGGTCGCAGGCCATCGTCGTCCAGCAACAGTTCACAACTGGTCAGCACCACCATCAAGGGCGTGCGCAGTTCGTGGCCAACGTCGGCGGTGAACAGTTGTTCACGTTGAAGTGCCTGTTCCAGCTGGTTGTAGGTGTCGTCAAAGGCGGCGGCCAGTTGCCCGATTTCGTTGCTTGGATAATCGTCGGCCAGGCGGGTCTGCGGCGGCTGTGCCCCGCGTGTGCCTACCTGATTGGCCAGGCGCAGAAGCGGGCGCACCACGCGGCGCGTGGCAAGCGAGCCCAGCACAAAGGCCATCACCATGCTGCACGCCAGCCCGAACACCGCCACCCAATGCGACACGCTCTGGTCGCGCTCGTAGTCGGTGTAGTCGCGCAGCAGCAGGTAACGCACGCCATCCAGGTCGTCTGCCATCACATGCCAGACGCGCCCGTCTCGTTCCAGCTTGTGGAAACCTTCGTCCAGCCCGCGTAGCCAGTCCGGGAATGCCTCGCTGTCCGGCGCGCCGTGGAAGAAACGATTGGGCCGCCCCGGGTCTTGCCCGGCAAGAAACTCGCCGCGCACCCGTTCTACCGCCATGCCCATGTCGATGCGCTGCAAGTGGGCTTCAAGCTGGTTCACGCTCCAGACCGAGACCAATGTCAACACGCTGCCGACCAGCAAGGTCAGCAGCACGTGGGTCCAGATCAAGTGCTGGCCCAGACCCGGTTCGGTGTTGACGGGCGTGGTGGTGGCTGGTGCCGATTGTTCACGGGTGAACCAGGTGCGCAACCTGGCCCGGCGCTCAGTCCACATCGGCCCGCAACTGATAGCCGATGCCGTGCACGGTGAACAGCATGGGGCGGTCGAAAGGTTTGTCGATCGCTTGGCGAAGCTGGTGAATGTGGGTGCGCAGACTGTCGCTGTCGGGCGGCGAATCCTGCCACAGCAGTTCTTCCAGGCGCGCTCGGTGCACCACGGCCGGGCTGGACTGCATCAGCATGGTCAGCAGTCGCAAAGGCGACGGCGACAGCTTCAAGGTCTGTCCGGCGCGACTGACGGATAAGGTCCCTACATCCAGACGCAGGTCGCCCACTTCCAGCACCTGGCTTTTGGTACCCGTGGAACGCAGCAGCAAGGCCTTGATCCGCGCCGTCAGTTCGGCCAGCGCAAACGGCTTGACCAGGTAATCGTCGGCACCTACGTCGAAGCCTTCCAGGCGTTGGTCCAAGGTGTCGCGCGCGGTTGCCATGATGACCGGCGTGCTGCAGCGCGCCTCTTCACGCAGGCGACGGCACAGCTCGTAGCCGTCGAGCCTGGGCAGCCCGAGGTCGAGCACGATCAGGTCGAAGTTGCCGTCGGCGGCCATGGCGTAACCGCGCAGGCCGTCTTCGGCGCAATCGACAATGTAGCCGCGCCGTTCAAGGTGGTTCGCGACGTTGGTCAGGATATCGGGGTCGTCTTCGATGACTAGGATGCGCATCGGCGCTTGCCTCCATCGTGGAGTTCGGAAATGACACGCATTTTTCATTGTAGGACGGGTAGGTGCACTCACTGCTGAGGCCCATGTCTTGTGCGCGGTCTTAACGATTTCTTGACGTTCGGATCCTGATTTTCTGGTGTCGCGGCCGGACTGTGACATCAGACGAAAAAAAGCCCCGCACGAAGCGGGGCTTTCATCTGGCAAGGCAGACCGGACTTGCGTCCGGTCGAGCGCAGAGACTTCTTAGAAGTCCATGCCGCCCATTCCGCCCATACCACCCATGCCGCCACCAGCCGGCATGGCGGGCTTGTCTTCCGACAGCTCGACCACAGCAGCTTCGGTCGTCAGCAGCAGCGAGGCAACCGACGCAGCGTTCTGCAGGGCGGTGCGGGTGACCTTGGTGGGGTCCAGCACGCCTTGTTCGACCAGATCGCCGTACTCGCCGCTTTGTGCGTTGTAGCCGAAGTTGCCCGAACCGGCCAACACAGCGTTCACAACCACGCTGGGCTCTTCGCCAGCGTTCGAGACGATGATGCGCAGGGGTTCTTCAACCGCACGCAGGATCAGCTTGATACCAGCGTCTTGGTCAGCGTTGTCGCCCTTCAGGTCAGCGATGGCTTGACGTGCACGCAGCAGCGCAACGCCGCCGCCAGGAACAATGCCTTCTTCCACTGCAGCGCGGGTAGCGTGCAGGGCGTCTTCGACACGTGCCTTCTTTTCTTTCAGTTCGACTTCGGTGGCTGCACCGACGCGGATCACAGCAACGCCGCCGGCCAGCTTGGCCACGCGCTCTTGCAGCTTTTCACGGTCGTAGTCCGAGGTGGCTTCTTCGATCTGCACGCGGATTTGCTTGACGCGGGCTTCGATCGACACGGAATCACCAGCACCGTCGATGACGATGGTGTTTTCCTTGCCCACTTCGATGCGCTTGGCTTGGCCGAGTTCAGCCAGGGTAGCCTTTTCCAGCGACAGGCCGGTCTCTTCCGAGATCACGGTACCGCCGGTCAGGATGGCGATGTCTTCCAGCAGTGCCTTGCGGCGGTCGCCGAAGCCCGGTGCCTTGACGGCGGTGGTCTTCAGGATGCCACGGATGTTGTTGACGACCAGCGTGGCCAGCGCCTCGCCTTCGACGTCTTCAGCGATGATCAGCAGCGGACGGCCAGCCTTGGCGACTTGTTCCAGGATCGGCAGCAGGTCACGGATCGACGAAACCTTCTTGTCGAAGATCAGGACATACGGATCATCCAACGCGGAAACTTGCTTTTCCGGGTTGTTGATGAAGTAGGGCGACAGGTAGCCGCGGTCGAACTGCATGCCTTCGACGACGTCGAGTTCGTCTTGCAGCGACTTGCCGTCTTCAACGGTGATGACGCCTTCCTTGCCCACCTTGTCGATCGCGTCGGCGATGATCTGGCCGATGGTCGCATCAGAGTTGGCGGAAATCGAAGCAACTTGTGCGATTTCCTTGCTGGTGGTGCTCGGGCGGCTGATCTTGCGCAGTTCTTCGACAGCGGCACCAACGGCCTTGTCGATACCGCGCTTCAGGTCGGCCGGGTTGATGCCGGCAGCGACGTACTTCAGGCCTTCGACCACGATGGCTTGTGCCAGCACGGTTGCGGTGGTGGTGCCGTCACCGGCGTTGTCGCTGGTCTTGGAAGCAACTTCCTTGACGAGCTGTGCGCCCAGGTTTTCGAACTTGTCCTTCAGTTCGATTTCCTTGGCAACGGACACGCCGTCCTTGGTCACGGTCGGGGCGCCGAACGAGCGCTCCAGCAGCACGTTGCGACCCTTGGGGCCCAGGGTGACCTTGACTGCGTTAGCCAGGACGTTGACGCCACGGACGACGCGCGAACGTGCGTCGTCAGCGAACAGAACTTGTTTGGAAGCCATGTGTATTCCTTGAGATAGTCAGAGGAGAAAAAAGCTGGGGATCGAAGAACAGTGAGCCGACAGGCTTACTGGATCACGGCCAGGATTTCTTCTTCGCGGATGACGAGCAGTTCTTCACCGTCGACCTTGACGGCCTGGCCGGCGTACTTGCCGAACAGCACCTTGTCGCCGACCTTGACGTCGACCGGCACGACAGTGCCGTCATCGCCGCGCTTGCCCGGGCCAACGGCCAGGATTTCACCTTGATCGGGCTTCTCGGCAGCGCTTTCGGGAATGACGATGCCCGAAGCGGTTTTGCGCTCGTTATCCAAGCGCTTGATGATCACACGGTCGTTCAACGGACGGAGGGCCATGAAAGCTCCTGTTAAGTTTGACGTTGGGTTTCGCAGATTCGTCGGACCGGCCGACGTAAGCCTGCGGACTTGGAAACTGCGCCGCGAAGGGTGCTGCCAGCTCGTGGCATGGCGTTGTTAGCACTCAACGTGGACGAGTGCTAAGTATAGGGGCGGGTAGTGACCGTTTCAAGGCGGGGTCCGGAAAAACTTATGTATCAGCCAAGACCTGGTTTGCACCGTTCGTCGGTTCACCTGCGACCTTGCCGGTATTTGCTCCTGGGAAGTTGGGGCAACTTTGTTTTGAACAATACGTATTTAGCCCTTTCCGCAACCGGGGTATACCCAGGGGTATCGGCACGATCCGAGTACACTCCGCGCCCGGCCGCTTTCTTCCCGGAAGTCAGGCGTCATTACAAATGTGGGTCTTTTTATGAATAAAGAGCGGGCACCTGTGTCCATCTCTGCGCGAATCTGGCTGGCCCTGCTTGGGTTGGTGCTGTTCGCGGCGGGGCTGTTTTTCGCCTTTTATGGTTTCCAGCTGGTCAGCCTGAAAGGTAGCTGGTACTTCCTGCTGGCAGGTATCGGACTGATCGCCGCCGCCGTGCAGATCGTCCGTGCCCGCCAGTCCGGCGGCCTGATTTTCGGCGTGGTCTTCCTGGCCTCCGTTGTCTGGGCATTGGCCGATGCCGGTCTGGACTTCTGGGCGCTGTTCTCGCGCCTGATGGTTTTGGCTGGCTTTGCTGTGCTGGTTGCCGCATCGTTCCCCTTGATGCGTCGTGCCAGCGGCCTGTCGTCGCTGTGCAAGCCGTCGGCAGTGGTGGCTGGTGTGTTGGCGCTGGCTTCAGCAGCTGCCTTGTGGGGCATGTTCCAGCCGCACCCGACCGTGGTTGCCAGCGGCAAGGCCCCGGCACGCACGCCGGTGGCAGCCGGCACCCCGCCGACGAACTGGGAACACTATGGCAATACGTCGGGTGGCTCGCGTTTCGTTGCGCTTGACCAGATCAATGTGGATACCGTGAAGGGCCTGCAACCGGCCTGGACCTATCGCACCGGCGACACGCCGATCAGCCCGGGCGGTGGTGGTGCCGAAGACCAGCTCACCCCGCTGCAGATCGGTGATCGCGTGTATGTCTGCACCCCGCACAACAATGTGATCGCACTGGAAGCTGCTACCGGCAAAGAGATCTGGAAGACCGAGATCAATGCCAAGCAGAACAAGTGGATGCGTTGCCGTGGCCTGGCGTACTTCGACGCTGCTCGCCCGCTGGAACAGCCCACGCTGCCCGACTCGTCGCCCGTGACGGCCGTCAATGTCGCAGCCGGTGCCTTGTGCCAGCAGCGCATTCTGATGAACAGCATCCAGTCGGAACTGATCGCGCTGGACGCCGCCACGGGTCAGTTCTGCCCGGACTTCGGCACCAACGGTCGCGTCGATCTGAAGACCGGCCTGGGCAAGGGTCCGGAAGCTGGCCAGTATTCGCTGACCTCGGCACCGACCCTGGCGGGTACGACCGTCGTGGTGGGCGGCCGTGTGGCTGACAACGTGGGCGTGGACATGCCCGGCGGTGTGGTGCGTGGTTATGACGCTGTGACCGGCGCACTGCGCTGGGCCTTCGATCCGGGCAACCCGGACGTGCATACCGCACCGGAAGCCGGCAAGACCTATGTTCGTTCGACCCCCAACGTCTGGGCACCGATGTCTTATGACGCCGCGTCCAACACGGTCTTTATGCCGGTTGGCAGCGCTGCCATCGACATGTGGGGCGTGAAGCACACCGATCTGGACCGCAAGTACGGCGCGTCGATGCTGGCAGTCGATGCCACCACCGGCCGCGAGAAGTGGGTCTACCAGACCGTGCACAACGATCTGTGGGACTTCGACATTCCGATGCAGCCGACGTTTGTCGACTTCCCGGTGGACGGCGGCGCAACCAAGCCTGCACTGGTGTTCGGTACCAAGTCTGGCCAGATCTTCGTGCTGGACCGTCAGACCGGCAAGCCGCTGACCAAGGTCGAAGAACGCGCGGTCAAGCCGGGCAACATGGAAGGCGAACGTTATTCGCCGACGCAACCCTTCTCGGTGGAAATGCCCGTCATCGGTGCCGACACCATGAAGGAGTCGGACATGTGGGGTGCCACGGCATTCGACCAACTGGTCTGCCGCATCAAGTTCAAGTCGATGCGTTATGACGGCCTGTTCACCGCTCCGGGTACCGATCCGTCGCTGAACCTGCCGGGCTCGCTGGGTGGCATGAACTGGGGTGGTCTGTCGGTTGATCCGACGGCGGGTTACCTGTTCGTCAACGACATGCGTGTCGGCCTGGAAGTGCAGCTGATCGAGCAAAAGCCCGGCGGCGCACGCAAGAACGATGGCAGCGAAGCGCCGAATATCACCAGCGCCGTGGCCCTGATCGGTACGCCGTATGCGATCAATGCCAAGGTGCGATTCACCTCGCCGCTGGACATCCCGTGCCAGAAGCCGCCGTTCGGCACGCTGACCGCCGTGGACATGAAGACCCGCCAGGTGGCATGGCAAGTGCCGGTGGGCACGGTGCAGGACACCGGCCCGTTCGGTATCAAGATGGGTCTGCCGGTGCCGATCGGCATGCCGACCATCGGTGGCACGCTGGCCACGCAAGGCGGCCTGGTGTTCATCGCTGCAACCCAGGACTACTACCTGCGCGCCTATGACAGCCGTACCGGCCAGGAAGTCTGGAAGGGTCGTCTGCCGGTGGGTAGCCAAGGCACCCCGATCAGCTACACCGCTGGTGGCAAGCAGTTCGTGCTGGTGTCGGCCGGTGGCGCACGCAATTCGCCGGATCGTGGCGATTACGTGGTGGCCTACGCGCTGAAGTAATGAGGATGTCGCGCGTGATGGAATGCGCGCGATGTACTTTGCACGATGCGCTTGCATGATGAATACGGCGGCCGGTTCAATGGCCGTCGCAGGGTTTGACTCAAAGACTTGAATCAAACCCGTGGAAAAAGAACGGCCCGACGCAGCAATGTGTCGGGCCGTTTTTCGTTGTGTGGTCTTGTCGAGGCCCTTGATCGCGTGACATGCACGCGATGCAAAAGCCGCAGCTTTATTGCGCAGCGCTGATCGGCTCCGGCGTGCTGCGATACCAGACCGGCCAGTCGTCCGGCAGGCCGGCGCAGCGTTTCTGTTCGCGGTAATCGACCAGCGAAAACGCATTGCCGTCAAAGCGCTGGGTGACCCGATAGCCGCAACGGCGATCCGCATCGGCAGGCGCATCGAAACGCAGCGTGCCGGTAGTCGGGTCCAGCTCGGGCGAGGCCCAACCCGGCGCGCTCAATGACCACGCGCCAGGGGGTGTGGTAGTGGTGGCCATCTCGGGCTCTGAACGTTGCGTGCGGTCCACCTTGAAGCCCATGAACCAGCTGCGATCACCACTGCGCTGGCATTCCAGCAAGACCAGCACGTGGGTGTCGGTCAGCGGATGGGCGCGGTCACGCGGGTCGGTCGGGCGCTTGCCTGCACAGGCACCGTTCACCCATTCCCCGCGCGCGGCTTGGGTGGCACTCAATAATCCCGCTTCCACGGGTTTGGTGGAAAGCGGCCAGGTGGGCACGCGCGGCATGGTTCGCGGTGCCGTGGCACGGGCTTCTGGCAGCGGTCCCTTGCGGATCAAGGCACCCTCGGTGTCGAGCCGACGTTGCTGGGCGTCCATCGACAGCAGCGCGGCGGTCATACCGGCGAGCGAAATCGTGGCGTCGCCCGCGCGTGGGCCAAGCGACAACTGGCTGGCGTTACGCAGCGCGTCCACCACGTACTGCCCGTATTGGCCGTCGAGCACAAACTGGCTGCCACCCTTGCGACTGGTGGGGTGACCCCAGTCGATGGCCTCGGAAAGCGGCGTTTCCTGACCGTCGACCCGGAAGTCTTCCACCCGTAGTTCCCCGGCGCTGCTGAGCTTGATCAGTGTGGGCGTGGACGGCCCGGCTTCACGTACCAGCCGCAACGCGGCTTTGCTGCCATCGACCAAGGCACTGGCTTCGCAGCGCCCCAGGTTGTCGCAGGTCAGCGTCCAGTCTTTGTACTCGGCGTAGTAGGGGTCGATGTCTTGCGCCAGGGCCAGGGCGGGCGAGGCGAGCGCGGTGGTCAGCAACAGGGCACGAAGACGATGCATGGGCGTGGCGACTCGAAAAGCGTGAGAGGTCATTATGGCCGGGTCAATCGCCGGTTTTTGTCTGGGCTTGTACGGAGTCGTGACAAGGCGGGATGTGACACGCCCGGGTTGATCCGACACGGCTAATTCAGACGATACCCAGGCGGTGAGCCAGATCGGAATCCAGACGGCAATGCGGTGCCGTTACGCGATTCATCGCTGATCCACATCAAGGTGGATAGGGACGGCGTGTCGCACGCCGCCAGCGTTCGTTATATATTTCGGAACATAACGCTTTTGATTTCAAAGCCTCGGCCCACCGTTGGCCGCAGCTTCTCTTTTCTTTTCTCAGGTCCTTCTCATGAAAACCCGTGTGATTCCGTTTGCGTTGTCCGTGCTTGCCGCCATTGCTTCGCCCGCCATGGCCGCCGAGGTGCACGTTGCCGTTGCCGCCAATTTCACGGCACCGGTGCAGGCCATCGCAGTTGAATTCGAGAAGGACACGGGCAACAAGGTCGTGGCATCGTTCGGGGCCACCGGCCAGTTCTATGCGCAGATCAAGAACGGCGCGCCGTTTGAAGTGTTCCTGGCCGCCGACGACACCACCCCCGCCAAGCTGGAAGCAGAGAAGGCCATCGTTCCGGGTAGCCGCTTCACCTATGCCACTGGCAAGCTGGCGCTGTGGTCGGCCAAGGCAGGCTACGTGGACGACAAGGGCGAGGTGCTGAAGAAAAACGATTTTTCTCACCTGTCCATTGCCAACCCCAAGACCGCTCCTTATGGCCTGGCTGCCACGCAAGTGCTGGCCAAGTTGAATCTGACGCAAGCGATCACGCCGAAGATCGTCGAGGGCCAGAATATTTCGCAGGCGCACCAGTTCATTTCCAGCGGCAACGCCGAATTGGGTTTTGTCGCGCTGTCGCAGATCTACAAAGACGGCAAGATCTCCAGCGGCTCGGCCTGGATCGTGCCCAGCGAATTGCATGAACCCATCAAGCAAGACGCCGTCATTCTGGAAAAAGGCAAGGACAACCCGGTGGCCAAGCAATTCGTCGACTATCTGAAAGGCCCGAAGGCTGCGGTGGTCATCAAGTCTTACGGCTACGAGCTTTGATGCAAGGGGCATAATGCGGGCACCATCCGATCCCGCATGGCCGCAATCTGCTGCGGCCTTTTTGCCCCTGGTCTGAGCGTCCGGCTACGGCCTGCTGCTCAAATGCCTGCCCGCAGCAAGCGTTTGCCGTTGATCTGACGGCTCCTTGCTGCCGCTACTTCCTGACCTGTTACCCCCATGCCCCTGAGTAGCGCCGACTTTGCCGCCATCTGGCTGACCTTGCAGCTTGCGTCACTGACTACCCTGATTCTGCTGCTGGTCGGCACGCCCATCGCGTGGTGGCTGTCGCACACACGCTCGCGCCTGAAAGGGCCGATCGGGGCGATTGTCGCGTTGCCATTGGTGTTGCCGCCCACCGTGATTGGCTTCTACTTGCTGGTCACGATGGGACCAAATGGGTTTGTCGGTCAGTTCACCAAAAGCATCGGCCTGGGCACCTTGCCTTTCACCTTTGCAGGCTTGGTGGTCGGCTCGGTATTCTATTCATTGCCCTTTGTCGTGCAGCCTTTGCAGAACGCGTTCGAGGCCATCGGCAAGCGGCCGCTGGAGGCAGCTGCCACGCTGCGTGCCAGCCCGTGGGATACCTTCGTGTCTGTTGTGCTGCCGCTGGCGCGGCCGGGCTTTGTGACGGCCGGCATTCTGGGATTTGCGCACACGGTGGGCGAGTTCGGCGTGGTGTTGATGATCGGTGGCAACATCCCCGACAAGACACGGGTGGTGTCGGTGCAGATTTTCGATCACGTCGAGGCCCTTGAGTACGCGCAGGCGCACTGGCTGGCCGGTGGCATGGTGGTGTTCTCGTTCCTGATTCTGCTGGGGCTGTATTCCAGCCGCCGCGCCGTTGCGCCCGCGCTTTGATCCGCGTGCACGACGACATGCTCCACGACATGCACGACCACACTCAAGACGTGATCCATAAAGACACCCACCACAACGCCGACAGCAATGCCAACCGCAATGTCGACAGCAACACTCGCATCGAAGCGCGCTTTCTGGTGCGCCATGCGGGCTTTTCGCTCGATGTGAACCTGGATTTACCAGGGCGTGGCGTAAGCGGTCTGTTCGGTCATTCCGGCTCTGGCAAGACCACCTGCCTGCGTTGCGTGGCTGGTCTGGAGAAACCTGATTCCGGTTATCTGCGGGTCAACGGCGAAGTGTGGCTGGACTCAGACGCCGGCATCTCGCTGCCCACGCACAAACGGCCCTTGGGTTATGTGTTCCAGGAACCCAGTCTGTTCCCGCATCTGAACGTGCTGCGCAATCTGCAATTCGGCCAGAAGCGTGTGCCTACCAGCCAGCATCAGGTGCAGCTTGAACAAGCCACTGCCTTGCTGGGCATTGACCACTTGCTGGAACGCATGCCTGCGGGCCTGTCGGGCGGCGAGCGTCAACGTGTGGGGATTGCCCGTGCGCTGCTGACCAGCCCGCGTCTGCTGCTGATGGATGAACCGCTGGCTGCACTCGACCTGAAGCGCAAGCGAGAGATACTGCCTTACCTGGAACGTCTGCACGACGAGCTGGATATCCCGGTGATCTACGTCAGCCACTCGCCTGAAGAAATGGCGCGGCTGGCCGATCATCTGGTGGTGCTGGATGGGGGCAAGGTGATCGCCAGTGGTCCCATTGCAGACACCTTGTCGCGGTTGGACTTGCCGGCTGCGCGCACAGACGATGCATCCGTCGTGGTCGAGGGAACGGCTGGCGATTTTGATACCGCGTACGGATTGCTGACGGTGCATCTGCCTGAGAGCAACAGCACCATGCGCCTGGTACATGCGCGGATTGCGACTGGCCAACGCGTACGACTTGCCGTGAAGGCAAGAGACGTCAGCTTGACGACCAGTGACCAAGAGGGCGGCAGCATTTTGAATCGCTTGCCGGTGACGGTGCTGGAAGTTGCGCCCGCCGAGAATCCAGACCATGTCATCGTGCGGCTAAACGCTGGCGGCACCTTGTTGCTGGCGCGTATTACCCGCTATTCCAGTGACCGCCTGGCCGTGGTGCCGGGTCAGGCCTTGTGGGCTCAGATCAAGGCCGTGTCGCTGTTGACCTGACTTGTCTCGCCATGCGCTGGCGGTCTACATTGCCTAGCTGTCGTGCCCCTGTCATGCCCTTGGCGTGCCCCGAGCGTGCTCTTGCGAGTGCGCCGACTCTATCGGAAATCTTGCCATGCGAACCCGCGCACGTAATCAATTCTTCGGTCAGGTCACCGCGCTTCAGATGGGTGCTGGAAAACGAAGTGGATAAGGCAACGCAACACGCAATGGAAAAAGAGCCTGGCTTGATCCCCGAGGTGCGTTTTCGCCTGCGCATTCGGCAGGGCGAGAGCATTGCGGTCGGCCCTGGCAAGATCGCGTTGCTGGAAGCCATTCAGGTGCACGGATCGATCTCGGCGGCAGCGCGCAGCCTGGGCATGTCCTACCGACGCGCCTGGTTGCTCATCGAAGAATTGAATAAGGCACTGAACTCACCCGCCACGTCTTCCGAGCAAGGTGGCCAGCGCGGCGGTGGCAGCTTGCTGACGCCGGTCGGTGCCGAGATCATTCGCCTGTACCGCGCCATTGAACGCGATGCCTATCAGGCCTGCGCAGACGACATCGGCACGCTGACGTCCTTGCTCAAAGGCGCGTGACATGGGGCCGACACACGGGGATGCCGCGCAGACACCCGTGAAACACAACGTCCTCGACCCCAGAAAGCATCCCTGGCGATTCATCGGGGTTGTGCTCGGCAGCATGGTGCTGGTCTTTGTCATTCTGATGGCGTGGATCGGGCTGACGGTGCTCATGAACCAGGACACGGCGCATCCCGTGGCCGCCGATGTGGTCTTCAACTATCTGCTGGTGTCGCTGCTGAGTTTCATCGGCTTGCCATTCTTTCACTGGGCCATGTTGCGTCGCCATTGGCAGCAAGAGCAACGCCGTCTGGCGGGCCTGCCCAATGACCCGAACGAGACGATTGCGGCGGCCATGCTGGCAGCAGAACCGCTGCCCAAGACCCGCAAAAGCTGGCAGCAGAAGGTGCTGTATGTCGGCCTGTATATCTACGGGATCGCGCTGCTGATGAGCGTGTTCGGTCCGCTGGACAACCAGCGTTGGCTGATCCGCATGATTGCGCGTTTCAGTGCTGGCAGCGCGTCCTTTGGCAGCTTGGCAAACCTGGTGATATTTGTGCCGGCCGGGCTGATGTTGCTACTGCTTTTCTTTGTTCTGGACCGCGAAACCGACGGGCTTGAACGCGGCCAGCTCGACCCGGCAGAAACGCTGCGGCTGCGCATGAAACAGCAATGGCTGTTCTCATTCGTGGCCGCACTGACCGCCGCTGCCTTCCTGTGCTTTTTTGTTGGCAGGATGACGGCGGCGTATTTGTCTTGAATCGGTATCTGTCTTGAACCTGCACCGCGTAAAACTCGCGATGCGGGTTCAGCGGACTGCCGATCTTCCTTCAAGCTTTTCTGCGATCAGGCCAATCCACCATTGGCACGCAGGATCTGCCCATTGACCCAGCCGGCGTCCGGACCGACCAGGAAGGACACCACGCCCGCAATGTCCTCGGGCTGACCCAGCCGTTCCAGCGGCGGCATCTTTGCAAAATTCGCGATCTGTTCCGCCGTCTTGCCGTTCGTGAACAGCTCGGTCGCAACCGGGCCGGGGGCGACCGCATTCACGGTGATCTGGCGACCGCGCAACTCTTTTGCGAACACATGGGTGAACGATTCCACCGCTGCCTTGGTGGCGTTGTAGATCGCGTAACCGGGCAGATTCATCGCCAGCGCGCTGCTGGAGAAATTCACGATGCGGCCACCGTCGTTCAGGCGCTTGGCCGCTTCGCGCAGCGTGTTGAAAGTGCCGCGCACATTGATGTCGAAAGTCTGGTCGTACAGCGCATCGCTGGTGTCGGCCAGCGGCGTGGTCTTCAGCACGCCGGCATTGTTCACCAGCACATCGACACGACCCAGTTGAGCCTCGGTGGTCTCGAACAAGGCACGCACCTCGTCGGGCTTGGCCACGTCCGCCTTCACTGCAATGGCGGACAGGCCTTGCGCTTTCAGCTCGTCAACCAGGGCATTGGCTTCCGCTGCGCTGGACGCGTAATTGATGGCAACGGCAAAGCCATCTTGTGCCAGGCGTTGGGCAACCGATGCGCCAATCCCCCGAGACGCGCCGGTGACGATGGCAACACGTGTGGATTGTGCAGGGGTGGCTTGTGTCTGAGTCATGAAATTCCTTGAGTCAAATAGGTGGTTCAGCGCGGAAGCGCCACCGGCAATGAAGTGTCCGGGAAATATATCCGCGACGACTTCCGATGCACAGCATCATGGATCATTCGAATGCAAAGATAATTATCGGTAAATTGCCAATACCATTCGATTCACTACAACAATGTGCAGGCGCTCAGTCATGGATCGGTTTCAGGAAATGCAGGTTTTCATCCGCATCGCCGAACGCTTGAGTTTTTCTCAGGCCGCTGACGACTTGCAGATTCCACGCGCTACCGTCACCAACCTGATGAAACGCATGGAAACGCGTCTGGGCACACGGCTGCTTGAGCGCACCACCCGAACCGTGCGGCTGACTCAGGATGGCGAAGCCCATTTGCGGCGCTGCGAACGGCTGATTGCAGACTTGGAAGAAGCCGAGGGTTCCTTCAACAATGCCGCCCCACAAGGCTTGCTGCGTGTGAACCTGCAAGGCACGCTGGCCAAGCATATTGTGGTCCCGGCCTTGCCGGCATTCCTGGCCATGTATCCGGCAATCGAGCTGCACATCGGCGAAGACGACCGACTGATCGACTTGGTGCGCGAAGGCGTGGATTGCGTGCTGCGCGTGGGCAATCTGCCGGACTCATCCATGGTTGGCAGACGTGTGGCAATGATGGAGCAAGTCACGGTTGCCAGCCCCGCTTACCTGCAGAAACATGGCGAACCGACCACCTTGGACGAACTGGCCGGGCATTACGCGGTCAACTATGTATCGAGTGCCAGCGGCCGTGCAATGCCGCTGGAATTTTTGACTGCCGGGCAGTCAGATGGTCATCAGAAAAGTCAGGCAAAAGATCAGGAGAAAGCCCGGCCAGACAGCCAGGTTATCGCTATCCACCTGCCCGGTATGGTGTCGGTTTCCGGTGCGGATCTGTATGCCGGCTCGGTCGTGGCGGGGCTTGGTCTGGCGCAGGTGCCGACGTATCGGATCGCCAGCGAATTGGCTGCCGGCCAGCTGAAGATCGTGTTGCCCGACTTTCCACCGCCAGCCATGCCGGTGACGGTGATGTACCCGCAGAATCGTCAACTGTCCTTGCGGGTGCGGGTGTTTGCGCAGTGGTTGTACACGCTGTTTCGCGACGCGCGGTGGCCGGTCCAGGACGGCACGTCCAAGAGCGCAAGTTCAGGAGCATCGAATTGAAAAACGTATTCCCGCAGATGGTTGCTGCAACGACGCTGGTCATGGCAAGCATGGCCCCGGCATGGAGCCAGGCCATTCCCACGCCTGCGTCGCCGTTCGCCATCGAACAGATCGTCGGCAATTGGCAGGTGGTGGGCGTGCTGGTGGCCGGTGGTCCGGTTCAGGCGCTGGTCACCAACGACCCCACCTACATGGGACGCCGCCTGTCGATTACGCCTACGCGCATCAGCTGGGCCGCCAAGGGCAGTGCGCGCGGTGAATCCTGCGAGACGCCATCGGTGCAGGCGCTGGGCAGCAGCCTGGACAATGCACTGGGTGACACGCCGCCCGCGGAAATGTCGCCCGCGCTGCGTGCTGCACCGGCCTACACCGTGGCGTGCCAGGAAAAGGACTGGGGACCGACCACCGGTGCCGTGCTCGCCTACCCCGAAGCGGGCAGGCTCGCGTTGACGTGGTATGACAATGCAGTGTTGCTGCTGCAACCGGTGGACGCGAAATAGTAATTTGTCGGTGAATGCTTGCAAGATCGTGTGGGCGCATGACCTTGCAGCTGCGTGCATGTCAGTAACTACGCCGTTTTCAACGGTGCCACCAACGCACCTTCAACACCGTGCCGTTGCAAGGCCTCGGCAACAAAGCCATTGGCCTTCATCTCTTCCACATAGTCACGCAGCATTTGCGCGGCAGCCTCGCCGCGCGACTTCGGCACGCCCATGGCTTGTTGAATCACCATGAAACGCCCAGGCAGCAAACGCATGCCACCTACCCGTGCGGCATCTGCTTCCAGCTGTTGCCGCACGCCCGCAGCAATGTCCAGGTCCTGAGCAATGAAGGTGTCCACCACGGCTGGCGACGTCGGTGCGCGGACCAGCTCCGCATACTTGATCGCGCGCGACAGGAACAGGTCGTAGGCACTGCCTTTGCCGACCGCAATCCGGTGTCCGGCCTGATCGGCTTCGTCAGGGTGCTGCAAGGGTGATGCGTCGCGCACCAGGTACCAGCCTTCGATCAGCACGTAGGCTTCCGTGAACGCAATCTTCTCGCCACGCAGCGGATCAATGGCAAAAAAGCCGATGTCAGCTTCATCCGCCGCCACCGCCTCGACAGACTTTCCGGCCGTGGGAAACACCACCAGGTCCAGCCCTACGCCCAGGTGCTTGGCCAGGTTGCGGGCCAGGTCCACCGAGATGCCGCAGGGCGCACCGGATGCCGGGTCGGTGTGGGCAAGAATCGGGTTGCCCAGGTTGATGGATGCACGCAGCACTCCGGTCGGCGCGAAAGCGGCCAGCATGGCTTGGTCGAGTCGGTCGTTGGTGATGCTCACGATGGATGATGCTCCGTCAGGGTTTGAGGATGTCGCGGATGTTGCTCAGATTGCGCAGGGTGCTGGACAGATGATGCCGCATCGCCTCGGCGGCATCTTCGTTGCGTTCCTGCTCCAGCAAGTCCAGCAGATGCAGGTGCTGCTTGCAGTGCTCGGTGTATCGCTTGCGATCCTGCATTGAACGGTAGGAAAGCAGTCGTCGCACACGGTTGACGCGACGAACGGTGTCGATGAAGAACGGATTGCCAGACCCTGCCACCAGGGATTCGTGAAAACGCACGCCGCGCTCGTGTAGTTGGTCAGGGCTGTCGGTGTCGATGCCGCCGTTCAGCAAATGTTGTTCCGCAGCGCGGCAGCGCGCCAGCACCTGCGGATCAAGCCGATAACCGGGTTCAAGCAAGGCGGCAGGTTCCAGCGCAAGGCGCAGCCGGTACGACTGCAACAAGCTGTCGGCGGTGGTCAGCATTGACGAAAACGTCCAGCCGTAACCCGGCTTTTTTTCTGCCCAGCCTTCGCTGGCCACCCGCGCCAGTACGGCATTGAGCTGTGTGGACGTCAGACCATATCGGGTCTTGATCAACGCTTCGGAAAAAGTCTCTGGCAGTGCGTCGCGCAAGCGGTCGTCGGCAATGCGGAAGTACGCCTGGCTGACCACATCCTGATCGCTGTCACGCAGTTGCCCCGCCAGCTGCGCAAGCTGATCGGCGCTCAACGCATTCACGAAATATCCCCGGTTGGGCTCACGCCGCAACACGCCCTTTGCTTGCAAGGTGGCCAGCGCCTCGTTCACTGGCGAGCGCGATACCCGCAGCCGGTCTGCCAGCATTTGCGCCGGCAGGTGACTGTCGGCGGGCAGTGGTTCGGCACGGATCAGTTCAAGTATCTGAAGGTCGATGGAGTGGTCGGACATGACAGAAGCACAAGGTGATCAGGGACTGGCGGGCAAGACCTGTGCGTTACGGGCAATGGTCTGCTGGAGGATGGACGGTATCACGCCGCCCGCACGCAGCAGCTCAAGCTCAAGCTGTGTCTCTACCGCTGCCGTGCACAGCAAGGATTCGATACTTTCGTCGATGCGCAGGATGCGCACGGGTATCTGGCCGCGCACGGTCAGGGGTGTGGTGTCTGCATCGATCTCGATACGATCGCCGGGGCGAATTGCCAAGGTGTCGGGGGTGACGCCTGCGGGTAGTCGCAATGGCAAGATGCCCATGCCGATCAGGTTGGACCGATGGATGCGTTCGATGCTGACGGCCAGCACGGCGCGAATGCCCAGCAGGCGCTGGCCCTTGGCTGCCCAGTCGCGCGAGGAACCGGTGCCGTAGCGCTCACCGGCCAGCAGCACCACGGCATCGCCGGCGTCGTGATAGGTCTGTGCCACTTTCCAGATCGGTGCCGTCGTGCCGGTGGGTGCATGCAGCGTGCAGCCGACCGGGGCGTCCGGCACCAGCAGGTTGCGCAGGCTTTTGCTGTAGAAGGCGGCGCGCATCATCACTTCCCAATTGCCGCGCCGCGACGCGAACACATTCAGGTCATGGCGGTTTTCGCCGCGCGACACCAGAAAGTCGGCCACCTCGCTGTCGGGCGGAATGGCACTGGCTGGCGAGATGTGGTCGGTGGTCACGTCGTCACCCAGCACCAGCAGCGGATAGGCGGTGTAGACCCCCAGCAGGCTGCCTTCCGTGGCGGCTGCAAAAGGCGGGCGGCGCAGGGCGGTGGACGCCGGATTCCACGGAAAACGCGGGCCGTCCGGGGCAGTCAGTGCATGCCATTGAGGATTGCGACTGGCAATCTCGAAATCGCGACGGAAGTCGGCGGGGTCCAGAGCTTGTGCCAATGCTGCGGCCACTTCCTCGCGGCTGGGCCACAGGTCTTGCAGGGTGACTGGCCGGCCCGCTGGCGTGAACTGTATCGGTTCGTCGCGCAATTGGCGTTCGGCGTCACCGGCCAGCGCATACGCCACCACCAGCGGGGGCGACATCAGGAATCCCAGGTCGAGTTCAGGGTGGATGCGACCTGGAAAATTCCGGTTGCCCGAGAGCATCGCCACGGGGTGAATGTGTCCCTGGCTCATGGCTTGGCGGATGACATCGGGCAGGGGGCCTGCGTTGCCGATACAGGTGGTGCAACCGTAGCCCACGATGTCGAAGCCGACTGCCGACAAGTCCTCGTCCAGCCCGGCGCGGTGCAGGTAGGACGCCGCTGCTGGCGAACCAGGGCCTAGTGATGTTTTGACCCAGGCAGGCACCTTCAAACCAAAGGCTCGTGCCTTGCGCGCGACCAAGCCCGCCGCGATCAGCAGGCCGGGGTCAGAGGTATTGGTGCAACTGGTGATGGCGGCGATGGCGATCGGGTGACGCGGCATGATGTCGCCCACGTCATCCTCGCCTGGAAGTGCGGCTGTGGGCACGAACCCCACGGCCGCCAGCGCCTGCGGCACATCGGCGTACCCGATCAAATCCTGCGGTCGTCGTGGCCCGGCCACGTGCATGCCTACCGTATTCAGGTCGATGTGAAGTTGACGGGTATAGACCGGTTCAGCCTGCGGGTCGAACCACAGGCCAACTCTGCGCATATACGCCTCGATCATGGCCAGCCGGGCAGGGCTGCGACCGGTGTCGTGCAGGTAGTCCAGCGTGCGCGAATCGACTGGGAAGAAGCCCGTGGTGGCCCCATACTCGGGGGCCATGTTGGCGACCACGGCACGTTCGCCTGCGCTCAGCGTGGTCACTCCCGGTCCATAGAACTCGACGAATTCCCCCGAGACCCCGATGGCGCGCAAGCGCTGTGTAACGGTCAGAGCCAAGTCGGTTGCCAGCGTGCCGGGTTGCATCGCACCCGTCAGGTACACGCCGATCACGTCGGGAATGCGTTGCTGCGTAGGCATGCCGAACATCACCGTCTGCGCTTCCAAGCCGCCTACGCCCCAGCCCAGCACGCCAATCCCGTTGATCATTGGGGTGTGGCTGTCGGTGCCGATCATCATGTCCGGCACCAGCCATGTTTCTCCCCCTCGCACCTGGGTAGTGACGACGGTGGCCAGCTGTTCCAGGTTGATGGTGTGCATGATCCCGGTGCCCGGCGGGTGGATGCGCACGCCGCGCAATTCCGTCGCGGCCCAGCGCAGGAAGGTGTAGCGCTCGGCGTTGCGACGGATCTCGTGCGCTAGGTTGAGCGCAGGCGCATCGGGCCGCGCGAATGCTTCTACCGCCAGGGAATGGTCGATCGATACATCGACGGGCAGGCCTGGGTTAAGGACGGTGGGGTCGACCCCCGCTTCGGCCAGCGCGTCGCGCATGGCTGCGATGTCGACCAGCGCCGGTGTGCTGGTGGTGTCGTGCATCAACACCCGGCCGGGCTGGAATGCGATTTCTGCTTCGCTGCTGCGCGTGTCCAACCAGGCGAACAAGGCTGCGATTGCTGTGTCCCGTTCCACGCCACGCATGTTGCGCGCTGCGTTTTCCATCAACAAGCGCAGCACGACCGGGAAGCGCGTCAGCGCATCACCACACAGCGCAGGCAGATCAATGACCCGATAAGGCGTGCCGACCAGTGCCAGCAGGTCGGTCGGGATGGGCAAGGGCGGCGAAGTCTTGGTGTTTTCCATGATTTATTTTGCATTTTTAATTACTAAAATGCAATCCAGTGCTTACCCGAAAACAACTTGAAAACAGCCATGCGGGACGACGATCCCGCTGCACAGTCATCAGGAGATCCCCATGCCCCGCTTGGTCGAACTTGCTCGCCGCCGCACCCTGGTATTGGCGCTCGCTGCGCTGGGTATGGGTAGCGTGTCTGCCTTTGCCGTCGCACAGGCACCCTTGCCACTGCCCTTGAAAATCACCGCGCCGGCCGGTCCGGGCGGTGGGTGGGACAGCGCCGCTCGGTCCTTGCAGCAGGTGCTGAACACCACCGGAATCGCCCGCAATGTGCAGGTGGTGAATGTGCCCGGCGCAGGCGGCACGGTTGGGCTGGCGCAATTCGCCAACAACACCAAGGGCGATGGCAATCAGTTGCTGGTCATGGGCATCACGATGGTGGGGGCCGTGCTGACCAACCAGGCACCGGTCGGCCTGGACGCCGTCACGCCGATTGCGCGCCTGACTGGTGATCCGCTGGTGGTGGTCGTGCCGGCCAACTCGCCCTATAAAACCCTGGCTGACTTGGCCGCTGCGCTGAAGGCCGACACGGCCAAGGTGGTCTGGGCAGGCGGGTCTGCAGGCGGTGCCGATCACATCCTGGCCGGGCTGATTGCCAAGGCTGCCGGTGGCGATGCGGCCAAGCTCAATTACGTGCCTTTCTCGGGCGGTGGCGAAGCCTTGGCCGAGATGCTGGGCGGGCGTGTGGCCGCCGGCGTGTCTGGCTACAACGAGTTCGAAAGCCAGATCAAGGCGGGCAAGCTGCGCGCGCTGGCAGTCTCGACACCCAAGCGCATCGAGGGCGTCAACGTACCCACGGTCCGCGAAGCCGGGCTGGATGTGGAATTGACCAACTGGCGCGGCGTGATGGGCGGCCCCGGCCTGAACGAAGGGCAAAAAGCAGCGCTGGTGTCGGCGGTGGAACGGGCGGTGAAATCGCCCGAATGGGAAAAGATCCGCAAAGCGCGCGGCTGGGATGATGCCTATCTGCCCGCCGACGAATTCGCGGCCTTCCTGAAGTCCGACCAGGCACGAGTGAAGGGTGCACTGACCTCTATCGGTCTGGTCAAGTGAGCACCGATATCAAGCTGCCGACGAAGGCACCGGCATGGCGTCCACCTGCCATCGTCGGCACCATTTTGCTGGTGTTGGCCATCGTGATCTGGCGCGATGTGGCGCGCCTGCCGGCGGCACAGGCGGTAGGCGTCGGGCCGGCAGCCGGCATGCGGCTGGTGGCGGGGCTGTTGCTGATCCTGGCGATTGCGCACGGGGTGGTGGTGGCCCGCGCATTGATCGCCGGGCGTGCGGGCGGCGCGCAGCCTGCTGCGTCGATAGACGGACAGCCACCCGCCGAGCGCAGCAACGTCGCTGCGCTTGCCTGGGCGCTGGGCGGGCTGATCGGCATGATCGTCGTGCTGCAAGTGGGCGGCGGGTTTGTGATCGGTGCGACCTTGCTGTTTGCGGCGACGGCCAAGGCATTCGGCAAACCGGTGGGCGTGCGTTCCATCGGCATCGGCCTGATTCTCGCCGTGGTGGTCTATGCCTTCTTCACGGAAGCCTTGTCCTTGTCACTGCCTGCCGGACCACTCGAACAGCTGTTCCAAGCTTGAACAACAGAGCTTGATCCACAGGGCTTAACAACAGGCCCTACCCACTAAGGCTTAACCGCCAGGGGCCGCGTGCAGGCCGAACGGACACCTCATGGAAACGATCTCTTTATTGGCGCAGGGGCTGTTGATTGCCCTGCAGCCAGGCAATCTGCTGTTCGCGGGCGTGGGTGTGCTGCTGGGCACTGTCGTCGGCATTCTGCCCGGCATTACGCCTTCGCTGACCGTGGCCTTGCTGCTGCCGGTCACCTTCAAGCTGGACCCGACCGGGTCGATCATCATGTTCGCCGGCATCTATTTTGGCGGCATGTACGGCAGCTCGACCACCGCGATTTTGCTCAACACACCCGGCGAGGCGGCGTCGATTGCCACGGCCATCGAAGGACACAAAATGGCGCGTGCAGGGCGGGGCGGTCCGGCTCTGGCCACTGCCGCCATCGGGTCGTTCGTGGCAGGCCTGCTGTCGACCATTGCGTTGGCCATGCTCGCGCCCTGGCTGGTCGAACTGGCCGTGCGCTTCGGTCCCTGGGACTACTTCGCGTTGATGGTGCTGGCCTTCATCACGGTGTCTGCCACCTTCGGTGATTCGGTGTTGCGCGGCATCACTAGTCTGGCACTCGGGCTGGTGTTGGGCCTGGTCGGCATCGACAAACTCACCGGCCAAGCGCGTCTGGATTTCGGCATTCCCGCTTTGCTGGATGGCGTGTCCATCACCACGCTGGCCGTGGGCCTGTTCGCCATGGGTGAGACCCTGTACCTGGCCTCCCGCTTCAAACTTGGCAAGGAATCCATCGAAGCCGTGCGCGGGTCGTTGTGGATGACGCTTGAAGATTGGAAGCGCTCGTGGAAGCCCTGGCTGCGCGGCATCGGCATGGGCTTTCCGATTGGTGCCTTGCCAGCGGGCGGGGCCGAGATTCCCACCTTGCTGTCCTACACCCTGGAACGCAAGCTGGCAGTCAAACCCGAGGAATTCGGGCAAGGTGCGATTGAAGGTGTTGCCGGTCCCGAAGCCGCCAACAATGCAGCCGCCACCGGCACGCTGGTGCCGCTGCTGGCGCTTGGCCTGCCTACCTCGGCCACCGCTGCGATGATGCTGGCAGGCTTCCAGCAGTACGGGCTGGTGCCCGGGCCGCTGCTGTTCGTCACCAACGCCGACCTGGTGTGGGGATTGATCGCCAGCTTCTTCGTCGGCAACCTGATGCTGCTGGTCTTGAATCTGCCGCTGGTGGGCCTGTGGGTCAAGCTGCTGAAGATTCCGCAGCCCTGGTTGTATGCCGGCATTCTGGTGTTTGCCGCGATGGGCACCCTGGCTGCCAACCCGTCACCGGTGGAATTGCTGATGCTGGTGGTCTTCGGCATCTGCGGGTACCTGATGCGCTGCTGGGACTATCCGGTCGCTCCGATGATCGTCGGGCTGATTCTCGGCCCGATGGCGGAAAGCCAGTTTCGCCGCGCCTTGCAGATCAGCCTGGGTGATTCATGGGTGTTCTTCAAGCATCCAGGCTCTGCCGTGCTGTTGGGCATTGCCGTGATTGCGCTGGTCGCCCCGCTGATGTTCCGGGGGCTGAGGAAGTTCAAGGGGGATGATGCTTGAGGGGTAATGCCTGAGGGGTGATGCCTAAGATCTGATACCTGCCACTTGGCATCTGAAGGTGGCAGACCACAGTACGGCAGTGATGCGGACACGTATCACTGCCGTAACGCGCTTCAGCGCAGCGTCATCGTCGCCGCCACCACGCGGAAGGTCGGCATCAACTGCCGCCACGCATCTTTCGACAAGGTATCGGGCCGGCGCGTGGCCCCATCGCCCAGGCTGTCGAAGCGGTCACCCTTGCAGGCAAACACGATGCTGTTGGTCAGGTCATCGTCCAGCACTTCGAACACGCTGCTGCCGAAACTTTCACGAATGCGGTTCACGAATTCGCCTTGCTGTGGATCGCTCAAATGCAGGTTCACCACCATGATGCCGCCCTCGCGCAGGTAGTCGTAGCAGGCATCGTAGAAGTCCTGTGAGCTCAGTTGCGCGGGCACGCCTTTGCGATCGAAGCCATCGACCAGCAACACGTCTGCATGGTCCTGGCGTTCGGTGACAAACTGCGCGCCGTCGGCTTCCAGAATCGCAAACCGCGCGTCGTCCTTCGGCACCTTGAATTCGTCGCGCAAGGCGATCACACCGGGGTTGATTTCCACCACCTCGATCTGCGCTTTCGGCAGATAGCGGTAGCAGAACTTCGGCAGCGATCCGCCACCCAGCCCGATCATCGCAATGCGTTCCGGCGTGGCGTTGAACATCAGGAAAGCCATCATCATCCTGGTGTATTCCAGGTCCAGCGCATCGGGTTGCAGCAGGTTCATCCGGCTTTGCATCTCGGGGGCAGAGAAATGCAGAATCCGGTTGCCCTGGATGTCCTCGACCACGGGAGGAACGAGCAGGGGCGGGGCGGACTTGGCGGGCATCGGCAACTTGGGAAGGGCAGGGAAAGGGCTATTCCAACAAACCCCGGGCGCTACGTCCACTGCTTTGGGCTTGCCTGCCGATATCCCCACCTTGATCACAACCGAATCAGTGCTTATCTGGTTACTGCCAACGCCCGCTGCCCGAGCTGTGCGTTGCTCGCTTTTTCACTGCAGCAACTGCGCCAGAAACGCGCGGCTGCGCTCGTGCTGCGGGGCGGCAAAGAACGCATCGGGGGTATTGATTTCCACGATGCTGCCCTGGTCCATGAACACCACGCGGTCGGCCACGCGGCGGGCAAAGCCCATTTCATGCGTGACGCACAACATGGTCATGCCGTCGTCGGCCAGGCTGGCCATGGTGTCCAGCACTTCCTTGACCATTTCCGGGTCAAGCGCAGACGTAGGTTCGTCGAACAACATCACTTTCGGGTTCATGCACAAAGACCGCGCAATCGCCACGCGCTGCTGTTGCCCGCCCGACAACTGCCCCGGATACTTGCCCGCCTGTTCGGGAATGCGCACGCGTTCCAGGTAATGCATGGCGGTAGCGGTGGCATCGCGGCGTGATTGTTTCTTCACCCACATCGGTGCCAGGATGCAGTTTTCCAGCACCGTCAGATGCGGGAACAAGTTGAAGTGCTGGAACACCATGCCCACTTCGCTGCGGATCTCGTCAATGCGGCGCAGGTCGTCATCCAGCGGTGTGCCGTTCATTTCAATGGTGCCTTCCTGATGTTCTTCCAGGCGGTTGATGCAGCGGATCATGGTGGACTTGCCCGAGCCTGACGGCCCGCAGATCACCACACGTTCGCCGGCGCGCACGCTCAGGTTGATGTCGCGCAGCGCGTGGTACTGGCCGTACCACTTGTGCATGCCCGCAATGCGGACGGCCAGGGTTTGATCTTGTGGATTCATGGTGGTGTCCATATCAGTGCGTGCGATGCCGGCTGTAGCGTGCTTCCAGCCACATCGAATAACGCGACAAGCTGAAGCAGATGACGAAGTAGATGGCGGCGATGAAGCAGTAGGTTTCAACGTAGGGTGTTGGCCAGCTGGGGTCGCTCAGCGCCGCGCGCCCGGAACTCAGCAGGTCGAACAGGCCCACGATCAGCACCAGGCTGGTGTTCTTGATCATCACGATGGCGGTGTTGGTCAGCGGTGCCAGCACGCTGCGCAGGGCCTGCGGCAGCACCACCAAACGGGTCATCATCCACCACGACAAACCCAGTGCGCGCGACGCCTCGCCCTGGCCGCGTGGCAGCGATTGCAGGCCGCCCCGCACCACTTCCGCCAGGTACGCGGCCGAAAACACGGTGAGTGCAGCACCCGCCCGCAGCAGGCCGTCGATGGACATGCCATCGGGCAGCATCAGCGGCAACAGAATCGATGCGACGAACAGCAGGCTGACCAGCGGCAATCCGCGAATGATCTCGATCACACCAATCGACAATAGGCGCGGCACTGGCATTTCGGCACGACGGCCCAGCGCCAGCAGAATGCCCAGCGGGAAACCTGCACCCAGCGCGAACACCGCCAGCAGCAAGGTCACGGGCAGGCCGCCCCAGGCAGCGGTGGGAACTTCGGCCAGACCAAACACGCCACCGCGCATCAACAACAGCACAGTGACGATGCCGACAGCCCACGCCACCAGCAGACGTTTGCCCCAGCACACGGGCGGCAGGCTGGCCGCGCCCAACACCAGCAGAATCACGCTTGTCAATGCCGGACGCCATTGCTCGTTGGGCGGATAGATGCCGAACATGATCTGTCGCAGTTTTTCCGACAGGAAGGCCCAGCACGCGCCACTGGCTGCACGACAGGCAGCCGCGTCACCATCGGGCCATACAGCGTTCAGCATGCCCCAGTTGATGGTCTTGCCGAGTGCGACGGCCAGCAGCGCCAGGGTGGCAACCGTGGCGATCGCGGTGATGGCGTCACCGAACAATCGATGCCACAGCGTGATGGTCTGGGCTGGCGGTGGCAGCGCCTGCGCGGGCTGGGTGGCAAGGTAAGCGTGGGTCATCGTTGCACCAGCGCCAGGCGGCGGTTGTAGAGGTTCATCAGCACGGATACGGTCAGGCTGATCGTCAGGAACACACCCATCAGAATCAGAATGCCTTCGATGGCCTGGCCGGTCTGATTGATGGTGGTGGCTACGACGAAGGACAGGTCTGGGTAACCCACGGCCAGTGCCAGGGTGGAGTTCTTGATGATCGACAGGTACTGGCTGGTCATCGGCGGCAAGATGATGCGCAGCGCTTGCGGAAACACGATCAGCCGCAAGGTGTGCCAACGACGGATGCCCAGCGACTGGCCGGCTTCCCATTGTCCACCCGGCACGGCGTCGATGCCGCCCCGAATGATCTCGCCGGAAAACGCGGTGGAATAGAACACCAGGCCGACCAGCAAGGCGGTGAATTCCGGGGTGTAGGTCGATCCACCGACAAAGTTCAACCCGCGCAGCACGGGCAGGTCCAGGCTTGCACCCACACCGCCCAGCCATGCGGCTGTGCCGATCAGCACTGCTGCTGATACCAGCGCAGCGCGCACCAGCGGAAAGCGGGTGCCATGTCGCAGCCGCAGAATCGGCCGCATCATCACGGCCGCCAGCACCAGCAGCACAGACACCGCCACTGCTACCCAGAACCACAGCACATCACCGCTCAGGGCAAGCTTCGGGAAGTACAGCCCGCGCACCGACAGGAACACGCCGGGCAGTGGCGACAGCGCCTGGCGGGCAGGTGGCAGCGCCACGGTCAGCATCGCGTACCAGAACAGCAACTGCACCACCAAGGGCGTGTTGCGGATGACTTCCAGGTAGACGGTGGCACTGCCCGACACCAGCGGATGCTTGCTGCGGCGTGCGATCGCCAGGCCCAGGCCCAGCACAGTCGAAAACAGGATCACCAGCGCCGACACAAACAAGGTGTTGGTGATGCCGACCACAAAGGCACGGCCAAAGCTGTTGCTGGTGTCATAAGACAGCAGGCTTTCCGAGATCGGGAAGCGCGCTGCCTGTTCCAGAAACCCGAAGCCGCTGGTGATGCCGCGCCTGGCCAGATTGGCCTGTGCGTTCCAGGCCAGCCAGCCCAGGCCGCCCACCACTGCTGCAATCAACAGGGCTTGCAGGCACCAGCTTCGCAGCCTGCGATCGAACCAGATCGTGCTGAACATAAGACTTCCCGGCTGCGCAAACGGCTTAGTTGAAAACGAAGGGGAACATCAGCCCGCCATTGCGATACAGGCGATTGCTGCCACGTTCCAGCTTCAGCGCGCTGCCCATGCCGACGTTGCGGTCGAACACCTCGGCGTAATTGCCCAGTTGCTTGACGATGTTGTAGGCCCACTTCTCATCCAGCCCCAGCGCCTTGCCGTTGCCCGGCTCCGTCCCCAGGAAGCGCGCAATGCGCGGGTCGTCGGACTTCAGCATGCTGTCGACATTGGCCTGCGTGATGCCCATGTCTTCGGCTGCGATCAGCACCTGGAAGGACCACTTCACGATGTCGAACCAGCGGTCGTCACCGTGGCGCACCGCAGGCGTCAGGGCCTCGCTGTTGCCGCTGGCCGGGAAGATAATGTAGTCGTCCGGGTTCTGCGCCTGGCTGGCGCGCACCGATGCCAAGGCCGATGCGTCGGTCATGATCGCGTCGCAACGGCCCGAGAAGAACGCCTGGCGCGAGGCAGGGTTGTTGTCGAACAGCACGGGCTTCAGGTTCAGCTTCAGCTTTCTCGACAGGTCGGCGACTGTCACTTCATTGGTCGATCCGGTCTGCACGCAGACGGATGCGCCGTTCATCTCGGCGGTGCTCTTGATGCCCAGGTCCTTGCGCACCAGGAAGGCGTCGTATTCGTAGTAGTTCGGCGTGGTGAAGTTCAGGCCGTTGGCATCGCGACGCAGGGTCCACGAAGTCGTGCGCGGCAGTACGTCGATCTGGCCGGTCTGCAGTGCGGTCAGGCGCTGCTGGCCGTTCAGCGGCACGAAGCGGGCCTTCTCCTTGTCACCGAAAATGGCCACAGCAATCGCGCGGCAGGTGTCCACGTCCAGGCCTTTCCAGTTGCCTTGTGCATCCGGCGAACTGAAGCCCACCGTGCCTTGGCTGGCCCCGCACAACACGTGGCCGCGAGCACGCACTTGTTCAAGCGTGTTGCTGGTAACGACGGGGTCGTTGGCATGCGCCGGTGCGGCCCAGGCCGCGCCGAGCAGAATCAGTGCGCAGAGTTTTTTCAGGTCGAACATGTGTGTCTCCTCGCTGCCCCGTTATGTGGTGTTCAGCGGTGTGGTTGGTGTGAATTGAGTGTCTGAGATCAGTCGATGCTGCGCGTGGCTTCCAGACGTGCAAACAGCGTCTGCACGTCTTCACGTAAGTCTTCCGGGTCTTCCAGGCCGATGCTGATGCGCAGCAAAATCGTGGATGCGTTCCAGGTGCTTAGCTGACGGTCGCCCGAGATTTCCATCGGCGCGATCAGGCTGTGCGTACCGCCCCAGGACGCGCCAATCGAGAACATCTTCATGGCCGTCAATGCATCCGACAGACCGGCCTCGAAACCGCTGCGCAACTGCACCGTGAACACGCCGCTGGCCCCCAGGAAGTCACGCTTCCACAGCGCATGGCCGGGGCACGAAGGCAGGGCAGGGTGCAACACGCGCTCGGCGGCTGCATGGCCCACCAGCGACTGCGCCATCTCCAGTGCCACGCGGCCTTGATGCTGCAGCCGCACGCCAAGGGTTTCCATGCCACGCAAGACCAGGAAACAATCGTCCGGCGACACACCCATGCCCAGCATGCGCATGGTGTCCTTCAGGCGACGATGCATCTCGACGGTGCTGACCGCGATGGACCCCATGAACACATCGGAGTGACCACCGATGTACTTGGTGATGGCCTCGATCGAAAAGTCGACGCCGTGGGTCAGCGGTTTGAACAACAGCGGCGTGGCCCAGGTGTTGTCGCAACCCACCAGCGCACCGCGTGCATGGGCCACTGCCACGATGGCGGGGATGTCCTGGATTTCCATGGTGGTGGAACCGGGTGATTCCACCCACACCAGCTTCACGCTGTCATCGATCAGGGATGCGATATCAGCACCCTGCGCCGGGTCGTACAGGCGATAGCCGATGCCGCGCGATTCCAGGTAATTGACGGCGAAACCACGCACGGGCGGGTAGGCATTGTCGGGAATCAGTACAGTGTCGCCGGGGCGCAGCACCGTCAGCAAGACCACGGCAATGGCCGCCTGCCCCGAGGGCACCAAGGCCGTGCGCACGCCTGCTTCCAATGCCGTCAACCGGGCTTCCAGCGCGCGCGTGGTGGGCGTGCCGTGCAGGCCGTAGGTGAACCCGTCAGGCCCGCGTTTTTTTCGTTCCGCGTAGGCCTGCGCGCTGGGAAAGACGATGGTCGATGCGCGGTGCGTGGCCGTCGACAGGCTGACAAATCCCTCGCTCGATACGGCGGGGTTGTTCACGCATTTGGATAAGTCTCGCATGGGTGCTCCGGAGATGATGGCCGAAGCATACGAAGACCAGGACTTGCAAAACAATGACGAAAACGTTCGAGTCTATGCATAATCCTGATAGGTTTGCGGTGCGCTGAAAGGGCGATGCAGTGGCTTGGTGAGCGCTGCCCACCAACGCTGCTCGCCTGGGAAACTCAACAACGCCCCTGATAACGTCATCATGAAAGTCGGGCGATGAACTCTGGAAGAAGGGCCTATACCCCATGAACTTCAAACAGCTCGATGCATTCCGTTCTGTGATGACCAGCGGCTCTGCTTCGCAGGCGGCAGATCTGTTGCAGGTGTCGCAACCCGCCATCAGCCGCAGCATTCAAGATTTGGAAACCGACCTGGGCTTTGCGCTGTTCGACCGGGTGCGCGGGCGGCTGGTCCCAACGGCGGAGGCGAAGCTGTTCTTCCGGGATGTCAGTGCATCCTTCATCGGCCTGGATCGCCTGCGGGCAAGTGCCGCGCGCATCCGTGATTTCGGGTCGGGCGAAATCCGCATCGCGTGTCTTTCTGCGCTGGGTCTGTCGCTGGTGCCGCATGCGCTGAAGCTGTTTCTGGACAGCCATCCGTCGATTGCGGTCACCTTGCAGATCATGACCTCGCAAGCGGTACGCAACGTGGTTGCTGAAGGCAAGTTCGACCTGGGCTTGGTGGCTGACGAGGTGGACCTGTCCGGCATCGATCACCAGACCTTCACCACCCCGCGTGCGGTGTGCGCGATTCCCGCAGGCCACCCGCTGGCGGCCCGCAGTGTCATCCGCGCAGAAGACCTGCACGGCCAGCGCTTCATTGCGCTGGCCCCGGAAGACACAGTGCGCCATCGGTTGGAAGAACTGTTCGTGGCAGCGGGCGTGCGCCCCACGACGGTAGTGGAGACGCCCAATTCGGCCACGGTATGCACGCTGGCGATGGAAGGTATCGGCGTGGGCATTGCCAACCCGTATGTCACCGAAGGCTTCACCGAGCGCGGCGTGGTCTTCCGCCCCTTCGCCCCCGCCATCCACTTCAAAAGCCTGCTGATCTTCCGCCCCGACATGCAGAAGTCCCGCATCGTGCGTGACTTGGTGGGGGCCTTGATGACGGCAAGAAACGTGAAGGCGGATTTGCATCCGCCGGTTGAGAAGGCGGCGCGGGTGAAGCGATCACGCGGTGCGTGAAGTGCTGGCATAGTCTGACGTCTTGTCAGCGCCCCCATTGGCACACCTGTCTTCGGCCCGCTTCTTGCGAACTGCAATTTCGTCCTAGCTTATCGATCCCGTCATGCCCACTTCATCTCATCCGCCCATCCCCGCTGCGCTGTCCCCTGACCCTGGCTTTGTCCGCGTGCGTGGTGCGCGGGAACACAACCTGAAGAATGTGGATGTCGACGTACCGCGCAATGCGCTGGTGGTGTTCACGGGGGTGTCGGGCTCGGGCAAATCGTCGTTGGCGTTTGGCACCTTGTACGCGGAGGCGCAGCGGCGGTATTTCGATTCGGTCGCACCGTATGCGCGGCGCTTGATCGATCAGGTGGGTGTGCCGGATGTGGACAGCATCGATGGCTTGCCGCCTGCGGTGGCTTTGCAGCAGCAGCGTGGGTCACCGACTGCGCGGTCATCTGTCGGTAGCGTGACTACCTTGTCGAATTCGCTGCGCATGTTGTATTCGCGGGCGGGTACGTATCCGCCCGGGCAGGGCAGGTTGGATTCGGATGCGTTTTCGCCCAATACCCCCACCGGTGCCTGCCCGGAATGTCACGGCCTGGGCCGCGTCTATCAGGTGACCGAACAATCAATGGTGCCGGACGACAGCCTGAGCATTCGCGAACGTGCCGTGGCGGCATGGCCGCCCGCTTGGCATGGGCAGAACCTGCGCGACATTTTGGTGACGCTGGGCTACGACGTCGACAAGCCCTGGAAGGATTTGCCCAAGAAGGACCGCGACTGGATTCTGTTCACTGAAGAACAGCCTACGGTGCCGGTGTACGCGGGCTTCGAGCCGGATGAGGTCAAGCGTGCGCTCAAGCGCAAGGACACGCCCAGCTACATGGGTACCTTCACCAGCGCCCGCCGCTTTGTGTTGCACACCTTTGCCAGCACGCAAAGCGAGATGATCAAGCGCCGTGTCTCGCAGTACCTGGTGGGTGATCTGTGCCCGCTGTGCGAGGGCAAGCGGCTGCGGCGCGAGGCCTTGTCGGTGACGTTTGCTGGCATGGATATTGGCGCACTCGCTGCTTTGCCGTTGTCGCGCGTGGCCGATGTGTTGCGCGAAGGAGCAGCGCATCGCAACGCGCCGGTTCGCAAGGGCAAGAAGTCCGCTGCATCGGAGAACAATGACCACACCGGTGACCACGCCACGGTCGCGGGTGAGGAGGTCGCGCAGCGCATCACCCAGGACTTGATCGCGCGCATTGGTGTCCTGACCGGCCTGGGCCTGGGGTATTTGTCACTGGACCGGGGCACGCCCACGCTGTCGCCAGGAGAGCTGCAACGCCTACGCCTGGCGACTCAGCTTCACGCCAATCTATTCGGTGTGGTCTACGTGATGGATGAACCCTCTGCCGGCTTGCATCCCGCTGATAGCGAGGCATTGATCGATGCGCTGGACCGACTCAAGGCCGCGGGCAATTCCTTGTTTGTGGTGGAACACGATCTGGACCTGATCCGCCGTGCAGACTGGATCGTGGACGTTGGTCCTGCAGCGGGCGAATTGGGTGGGCAAGTGTTGTACAGCGGTCCGCCAGAGGGCTTGGCCAAGATCAAGGATTCGCAGACCCGGCCGCATCTGTTCGAGGTGGAAACGCCCGCGTACACGCCGCGCACGCCCGCTGCGTGGTTGCAGCTGACCAAGGTCGATCGCAACAATCTGCGCAGCATCGATGTGGCGTTTCCGATCGGTGCGTTCACCACGGTGACGGGTGTGTCGGGGTCTGGGAAATCCAGCTTGGTCAGTCAGGTGCTGGTGGAACTGGTGGCCACGGAATTGGGCAGCGAGGTAGAGGCAGAAGACGAGGAAGTCGACTTGCTCGACCGCGTTGCACCCCCGGGCAAAGGCGGGCATATCAAGGGCGGATTGCAAGGCATCACGCGCATGGTGCGAGTGGACCAGAAGCCCATCGGCCGCACGCCGCGTTCCAACCTAGCGACCTACACCGGCTTGTTCGATCACGTGCGCAAACTGTTTGCGGCGACGCCTGCTGCACGGGCCAAGCGTTATGACGCTGGTCGCTTTTCCTTCAACGTCGCCAAAGGCCGTTGCGCCACCTGCGAGGGCGAAGGGTTTGTCAGCGTGGAACTGTTGTTCCTGCCCAGCGTGTACGCACCATGCCCGGCTTGCCACGGTGCGCGCTACAACGCCGATACCTTGAAGATCACCTATCGCGACAAGAGCATTGCCGATGTATTGGGCATGACTGTGGCAGCTGCCTGCGACTTCTTCGCCGAGGAACCTGCGGTGCTGCGCCCCTTGAATGTGCTGCGCGATGTGGGTCTGGGTTATCTGCGTCTGGGTCAGCCCGCAACGGAACTATCGGGCGGCGAAGCACAGCGCATCAAGCTGGCGACTGAGCTGCAACGCATTCAGCGGGGCACCAGTCTGTACGTGCTGGACGAGCCGACGACTGGCCTTCACCCCAGCGATGTAACTCGCCTGATGGCGCAGTTGAGCAAGCTGGTCGATGCCGGCAATACCGTGGTGGTGGTCGAGCATGAAATGCATGTGGTGGCCGCCAGCGACTGGGTGATCGACATCGGGCCGGGGGCAGGGGACGAGGGCGGCAAGGTGGTGGCCAGCGGCACGCCGGATCAGATTGCTGCGGCCAAGGACAGCAAGACTGCACCGTATCTGGCACAGGTGCTGCGGGGATCAAGTTCAGACCAGACATCATCCAAAACATCGCATTCCAGGAAGGCCTGAGCACCACGCCGATCCCCACCAAATCTCCCCGCCAATTCGCACTGCCGTGGTGCACACGCCTGGTCCGTGATGTGGCGCGGTGGATTCCCTACTGGCTCGATGATCGCGGCCTTTTCATACTCTGGGCCAGCATCAGCTGGCCCAATTCATTTCAGGGCCGCGTACACATCACCAGGGAGACATGATGGGCGTCATTGCCTTTTTCGATCGCGGGGCGAGCCTCTACCCGGATCGCGAATGCTTCATCGACGCGACCGGCGCGCGCACTTACCGCGAGGTTCGCACTCGCGTGCAGCGCATTGCCAACGCCTTGTACGCAAATGGCTTCCAGGCCGGGCAGAAAATCGGCTTGCTCAGCCCGAACAGCAGCTCGGGTTTCGAGTCCATGCTGGCTGCCTATCGTGCGGGTGGGGTCTTCGTGCCGTTGGGCGCACAGGCCCACATCGACGAGAACATTTTCAGCATGCACCGTGCGGAAGTGTCGGTGCTGTTTTTCCACAGTTCCAAAGCGGCTTATCTGGACGCGCTGCAAGCCGGTTGCCCGAGCCTGACGCTGCCCGTGTGCATCGACGCCAAGCTTCCCGGTGTTGCGTCGCTGGAAGAGTGGATCGCCACCGATTACCCCGCTGCGCCGCAGGTCGTCGAGACACCTGATCGCGTCGTGAGCATCTACCAGACGGGTGGCACCACCGGTCGGCCCAAAGGCTGCGTATTCACCACGCTGACCTGGGACACGCTGGCCGCCAATTTCCACGCGCACATCCCGGTCGAAACGCCGCCGGTTTTCCTGGCCGTGCCGCCGATCACGCACGGTGCCGGCTGCACGGCCATTCCGATGCTGTCCAAAGGCGGCACGACCATTCTGCAGCCCGGCTTCGAGGCCGAGGCCGTGCTGAAGGCCATCGAGACGCACCGCGTCACACACCTGTGGCTGCCGCCGACCGCGATCTACATGCTGTTGACGCATCCGTCGCTGCACAAGTATGACTACTCGTCGCTGAAGTACTTCATGTATTCCGCCGCGCCGATGTCGGTGGATAAGCTCAAAGAGTGCATCGCGGTCTTTGGCAACGTCATGGTGCAGGTCTACGGTCAGGCCGAGGCCCCCATGTTTGCGACCTGCCTGAACAGCGCCGAACATGCGATTGCTGAAGACGGCACTCACCGCCTGGCAAGCTGCGGCAGGCCCATGGTCTTCACCCCATTGGAGATCATGGATGAGGACGGCAAGCTGCTTGGCCCGAACGAGCGTGGCGAGGTGGTGCTGGGCGGAAACCTGGTGATGGCTGGGTATTACCAAGACCCGGACGCTACCAAAGAAGCCATGGCGCACGGCTGGCTGCACACCGGCGACATTGGCTACAAGGACGAGCAGGGCTACGTGTTCCTGATCGACCGCAAGAAGCGCCTGATCATCACCGGTGGCTTCAACGTCTACCCCGGCGAAGTCGAGCGTGTGTTGCTGGGCCATCCGGCCGTGCAGGATTGCGCGGTGGTCGGCGTGCCTGACGAGAAATGGGGCGAGGCAGTGAGGGCCGTGCTGGAACTCAAACCCGGCGCATCGGCCGATGCGGAAGAAGTCATCCGCTTCTGCAAGGACCAGCTGGGGCCGGTGAAGTCACCCAAGACCGTGGAGTTCCGCGACAGCCTGCCGCGCACCTCGGTCGGCAAGGTGGACGCCAAGGCGATTCGTGCGCCGTATTGGGAAAGTACGGGCCGCATGATTTAAGCGGGTCTGATCTAGGCGGGTCTGTCTTAAGCAGGTCTGTCTTAAGCAGGTCTGTTTTAAGCAGGCCTGTTGATACGTCCGGTGCGCAAGGTACCGGACGTTCACTGCACTTGCCGCCACGGCATGCACCGTGGACTCACGCCGCCCGGGCGTGGCGGGGCATCAATAACGCATCCGTTATATCAGCGACCCGGTTTCTTGAAATCGGCGTCTATCCACGAGGTGGCGCTGTTCACGTTCAGCTTGAACCCCGGCGACACACTGACCTGGGCCAGCTGTTCGTCGTAGGCGTCAAAGGCCGTCAGCAGCGCATAGGGTTCATATTCGTCGGGCACGATATCCAGCGTGACCCGAACGCGCCCGGCGTCGGTATTGATCACCACGTTCTTGTGCATGATCGCGTGCAGTTGCTGCTCGTGGCGGCGCAGCACTTCGGCGGCCGTCTTCACCAGCGTATTGAACGCAGCGGTGTCCAGCGGCTTGGGGTTCTTCTTGTCGCGGCCCATGGTCCACGGACCAACCAGCGCCGGTTCGGCTTCGCCGTCCTTGGTCATGGACACCGCCCAGCCATCATCGTCTTCATTCTTGATGACCTGCGCCGTCCAGCCCACATCGCGCCAGGTGCGCGGCGAGTGAATCACATCGGGTGTGGACGTGTCTTCGTCCTGGTCTGATGATGGGTCGATGGAAGAAAGGGCTGGGTCGGGATGCGAAGAAGTCACTGCGTGGCGGGCTCTCGGTCTGGTCGATGAAGATACGCGAAGAACCGATGATTTTACCCGCCATTCGATGCTAGAGCGACCCGCTGCGTCGCATCGGTCATAGTTTTGTCCGGATCATTGCGTTGGGCGGCAGGGCGTGGCGCGCAGATCTCGAACAGGGTGTCAGCGCAAGCGGCGTCATGTGCGTTATGGTCCACACCTCGTTGCCGATTTACGTTCTTTCTGGAGATGTCATGAGACGTGTTGCCACCGCATGTGGCTTGTTTTTGCTGCTGCTGAGCGTGGTGTTGCTGGTGACGGCAATCAATACGCCGCGCTACACCGATGCTGCGGCATTTCGTCAGGGTGTGGATGCGCTTGCTGCGATCGAGGCCAGGGAATCTACGGCCCATGCTGCGGCGATGCAGAAAGACCTGCAAAGCATGACAAAGGATGAGGACCAGAAGCTTCGGCTTCGCATGCAAGCCACCTATGACGACCTGGAAAAGAAATATCACGGCTTGCTCGACACCTACGAAAGCAATAAATCCAAGCTTCTGGATTACGGCGGTACCGCGCTGGTGATGGCGCTGGTGCTGCTGATGGCCGGTGTTTTCAGCCGAACACCATCGAGGCGCGTGCAGTTGCATCTGTGCCTGTTCGCCGCAGCCTTGCTGACGTTTGGCGCGTTCGTGTTCGGATTCTGGTTGTGGCTGGCACGCGAGCAAATTTCGCCCTGGGGGGCATTGCCTGCGCCTTACCTGGTGCTGGGCGTGCTTGGATTCGGGTTGGTGCCGGCCATCTGGGCCGCCGGGCACCTGTTGCTGGTGCCCGAGGTCTACTATCAACGCCAGCCCTTGTGGCTTGCCTTGTCGCGACGCGTCCACCCCTGGCTGGGGTTGATGAGCGTGCTGTTTGCACTCGCGACCGTGCTGAGCCTGTTCTTTGGTTTCTGGTGGTGGACGATCACCTTCCTGGTATGGACCTATGCCTACATGAGCATGGCAGCCAGCCATCGTGCCTGCCATCTGTTCGCCGATCAGGAACCCGAGTGGCCGCCGGCCTGGAACACATGATGATGAAACGTATCGCGCTGACGATTGCGGCGGTGCTGGCGGTAGTTGGTGCCGGGCTGTTGGCTTATGCCTCGATGCTGGCACCGTTCACGGATCAGCAGGAGTTCTACCGCCGTTACCTGCAATTGCAGACCGGCCAGAATGCCGAGTTTCATGGCCTGCTGCGTGAATTCCTGAGCGCCAAATACGAGCTTGTCGACTACGGGTGGACGCTGATCGTGCTGGCCGGTGTGGCGTGGCTGGTGGCGCGTTTCGGCAGCGGTGGCATCAAGTCGCCGCCCGTGCGTCGCAGCCTGGTGCGCCTTGCTTACCTGGCGGCGTTTGCGGTGTTCTTCGCGCTGGAGTTCACCGTTTTCCAGAACTACGACCGGGGCTATTACCCGCGCTGGGCCGATTCCATTGCCCCCTTGCTGGTGGGCGGCGTGCTGGTATTGCTGGTGATGCTCGGCTGGACCTTTGCCCACTTGCGCCTGCTGCCCCGCGACTATCCGGCATCGAAGCCTTTGCAACTTGCGGTGTCGGGCAAGGTCAATCCCTGGCTGATGTTGTTGTCACTGGCCGCAATTGGTCTGGCAGTGGCCGCTGCTTCGCAAGGCGCGTGGCCGTTCCTGATCGCCGGGCTGCTGTGGGCATATGTGTACGTATCGATTGCCGCCTCGCGCCGCGCAGTACAGCTTGGGCGCACGGCGGTGGTGCCGCACTGAACGCTTGACTGAGTAGGTCCGTTGTTCGGATCTGCTGTGTAATCCGCTTTCAGACCTATTCAACTTTTCCTATTCACGCGTAGTCCCGATCCATCCACGACCCTCCCATGCCCATCGCCTTTTGTCCGGACGCCCGCGCCGAGCGCATCGCCGTGCTCTACCAATCGATCTCGCCGCCCACCATCGGCGGCTTGCGCAAAGCGCCAAAACCGGGCGGTTATGCCGACAGCGGGGCAGACATTGCATATGCGCTGAAGCGCGCCGGTTATCAGGTCGTCACGCCCAAGGCCCAGCCCGACCCGGCGATGGATCTCGACTGGGTCTTTCCTGACGACGTGGCAGGCATCGTCGCGGCCCGTGCGGCGGGCGCCACGCTGCTGTGGGCCAATACCGTGCTGTTCGAGGGGCACCCGCTGGGTGCGGTCATGGGCAAGATGTGGATAGTCGGCCAGCCGCCCAAGGTCATGCATCGCATCGACGACAAGTTTGCGACCAACCTGCAATTGCGTGTGCACAGCTTGCCGGTGGCGGTATCGATTCTTGCGGCGCTGAGCGCCTCGCCCGGCGTGCAGGCGCTGGACAAGCTGGACGCGCAACGCCTGGCCACCCTGGGCCTGTTCTTCCCGATGATCGTCAAACCCGTGCGCGGGCGCGGCAGTCAGGGCGTAACCCGCGTCGACAGTTCAGCCGCGTTGCACGAGGCGGCCCAAGCGCTGCTGGAGGGTGCCGAATTCGGCGATCAACTGATCATCGAACAGTACCTGCCCGGCGAAGAACTCACCGTCACCGTGTTCCCGGCGCAAGGCGCACAGGGCGGCCGGGCCTTGCCGCCCGTGCGACGCTTCAACCATCAGGACGGCGTTGCGCCCTACAACGGCACGGTGGCCGTGGCGCACAACAGCGCGGCACTCAGCGCCGAGGCGCAACAGTCGCCTGCGGTGATGGTCGTGCTGGACGCGTGTGTGGATGCCGCGCGGGTGGTCGGGGCCCTGGCCCCGATTCGCATTGATTGCCGGCAAGACAGCCAGGGCTCTTATCGCCTGTTCGATCTGAACGCCAAACCGTACATGACAGGTGCTGGTCGCCCGGGGCGTGACGACCAGGACAGCCTGTCTGCGATTGCCGCGCGGGCGATGGGCTGGGACTACGCGGCGCTGCTGGGCGCAATGGCCAGCGGCGCGTGGCGGGTGGTGTCTTGAACGCTTAACCCGCCGCGACGGTCATGAGCTGTCGCGGCCACTCCGCTTGTCCCCACCCGCCGCCCCAGCCTGTGCGGCCGGGAAACCTGCCTTGCGATTCCCGAACATGCGCTTGAGCCCCAGCCAGTGCTGGCTGATCAAGCCACGTCCGTAGTCACGGCTGCCGTTTTCGGGCGTCTGATCATGAATGCCCGTGGGGCCGTAGTTGCCGTCATAACGCGCGGTGCCGAACAGCATGTCCCAGATCGGGAACAGCACCGCGAAGTTGTAGCCGCCCTTGAAGCCCGGTGCCGACGCGTCGTATTCGATCGAATGGTGTTTGCGGTGGAACTTCGGTCCCACCAGCAAGCGCTGCCCGATGCTGCCGAAGCTCATGCGGATGTTGGCGTGCGAGAACGATTCCACCAGCTGCGTGATGATCACGATGGCAATGAACTGACCCGGCGGAATCCCGATCAGCTGTGAAATCAGCACGATCAGCACGTCGCGGATGATGTCGTCCAGCAGGTGGTTGCGGTTGTCGCTCCACATGGTCATCTGCTGCTGGCTGTGGTGGACGGCATGCAGCTCCCACATCCATACGAAACGGTGCTGGGCCCGGTGGTAGAAGTAGTCGAACAGGTCGAACACCAGCAGATACATCAGCAGGCTGACCCATGCCAAGTCGGTCACACCGGGCCACAGGTGATCAAGCTGCCAGCCGGTCCAGCCCATGACGTGCAACTGGCCGAACACCATGTCCCACAAGGGGTCGATGGTCAGGAACAGCGCCACGCGGAAAACACCCAGACGGTGGAACAAGGTGTAGGCCACGTCTTGCCAGATGGCACGCCGGTCAGTCACGGCTTCGACCGGACGCCAGCGTTCCAGTGGCCCGATCAAGGCCAGCAGGATCAGGATCTGGATGACCCCGGCGATCAGCCACAGGGTGGCGTCGTAGCTGTCTTCGATCAGGTTGCTCAGACCCAGGTGGAACAGCGCAGGCTGCACCAGGGTTTCGAACAGCCATTCCTGAAGGGTCGAGATAAGGTTGCTGAAGAAGTCCATCGCTTGCAGATAAATTTACGGATGGCTGGCAAGCCAATCGCGATAGTCAGGATGTTGGGCCAGCGTGGCAAAGCAGAAACCTTTCTTCTGCAGCCCCACGATCAGCGGTTCCAGCACTGCCGGTGCCCAGGGGTCTTTGCGTGACCAGATGCCCAGGTGCATCAACAGAATGTCGTTCTTGCGGATCGCCGACAGCGAGCGTTCCAGCAGCTTGGCGTTGGGGTACTTCTCGCTGGGCAGTTCGTCACCCAGGAAGCCCGCATCGGTCCAGCCCACATGCGCGAACCCGCAGGCAGCAGCTGCTTTCAGCAGCGCGGGCGAGGTCTTGCCACCCGGCGCCCGGAACAAGGGCAACATGGTCTTGCCGGTCATTTCGCGGAAACGCGTGGCGGGCCTGCGAAGCTCTTCGCAGTACTGGGCTGTTGTCCATTCCGAACGCTTGCCGGTGTCTGGGCCGGCGCTGGGGCGCACACGGAATTTGCCGTCGGGCAGGTCGCCCTGCCAATACACGTGGTCGTAGGTGTGCGACGCAAAGGCATGGCCTTCGGCGGCGCGCGCTTTCCACCAGGGGGCCCAGACGTTGTCCAGGCTGCCGCCTTCGGTTTGCGTGCGTTCGTTGGCCAGGAAGAAGGTGGCGTGTACGCCGTGGCGCTTGAGGACGTCGGCAATCAGGTTGGCAACACCCATATGGCCGGTATCGATCGTCAGATACAGTGGCTTGTCACACGCCGGCGGTGCGGCGGGCGCAGCCGCTGCCAGGCCGCCTGCCAACGCCGCGCACAGCACGCTGGCACCCGCCAGCGTGGCCCGCAGTGCGCTGGTGTGCAGCACTTTGGGGTGCAGAAACTTAAAGCGTTGGCGCATGGTTCAAGGTCCACACGCCGTGCGGCGACTTGCCGACCGGGTAACGCTTGATGCTCTTGTCGGCCAGATTGATGACCGACAGCTTGCCCGCCCAGCGTGAGGTCACCAGCAAGGTCTTGCCGTCAGCCAGCACGTCCATGCAGTCCGGGCCGCCCGGTACCGGGAAGGTGTCCACGACCTTCAGCGCCTGCATGTCGATGCGGCTGATGGAATTCGCCGTGCGGTTGCTGACGAACAAGTGCTTGCCGTCGCCCTGACCCCGGAAGGCGTGGGCACCGGCAGCAGTCTTGATGCGGGTGATCAGCTTGGCCGGCGACACCGTGATGTCATAGGCTTCAACGTAGCTGTCGCCCGTCAGGGCCAGCAGCAGCACCTTGTCGTCAGGCGTGACCAGGATGTCGGCAGGGGTCTTGCCAACCGGAATCGTCCACTTCGGGGTCTGCGTGGCCAGGTCGATGGCCATCACCTGATCGCTGTCCTGCAGCGAGATGTAGGTGGTTTTGCTCTTGCTGTCGATGGCGATGTGGCTGGGCGTCTTGGGGGCCGGCACGCGCTTGACCAGCTTCAGGTCGAATCCGACCGCAGCGGGCGTCCACTGGTAAATGTCGATATGGTCGAGCCGGTTGGCAGCGGTCACGAACCATTTCATGTCCGGCGAGAAGCGCAGGTGGTACGGGTCTGAAATACCCGTGATGGTGCGCTGGATGTCACCGGTATTCGGGTCCATCAGCGTGATGCTGTCAGACAGCGCATTGGCCACCAGCAGCGATTTGCGGTCTGGCGACAGATAGATGTGATGCGGCTCTTTGCCCGTCGGTACGCGCTTGATTTCGGCGTAGGTGACCGGGTCCAGAATGCTGACGTTCGCATCGAGCGAGTTCAGCACGAAAACCGGGGGAGCAGCCAAGGCGGCGGCGCTGCAGACGAGGCTGGCAGCAAGCGCGGCAATGCGCGCAAAGGACGTAAATTTCAAGATCGATTCCAGGCAGGAAAAGCAGAACGTGCGGGTGCGCTGATTTTGGCACGCGCGGTCGCCTGCGACGAATCAAGAAACATGCGAAAACCTGACAGCCGGGCCTGCCGTTGCACCCAGGACACAGGGTATCTGACGCGGCCTGATTTTTTCCTGAACTTTCCGTTCAGCTCCGGCTGCGCAGGTACGGCACCAGGCCGACAAACAGCAGAAATGCCGAGGTAAAGAATAACCAACCGTAACCGGCGGCATCGGACAGCCCATAGTCCTGCGCTGCGCGAATGATCCAGCCAAAACCGGCTGAAATCAGCGCCGAGCCCAGGAACACAAAGGTGTTCAGCACACCAAGCCCGCGTCCGCGCACTTCCGGGCTGATCAGTTCCTTGCCTTGAGACATCACCAGCGGGTGGATGTTGGCGACCGAGAACAGCAGCGCAATCACAAAGATGCTCAGGCCCAGATTGGCGGCCGGCACGATGGCGTGGAAAGTGCCGCCCACCACGCCCGCAATCAACCAGCTGACCGCCACGTGTTTGGGTCGCCAGCGTTTGACCAGTGGTGCCAGTGAAAACGCCGCAATCAGGCCAAGCACGCTGACCACCGACATGGCCTGGCCACGCGCCACTGGGTCAAGTTCGTAGACCGCTGCCAGGTAAGGGCCGCCCCAGGCGTTGCGGAACGCACTGCCCGCCGCCATGGTGAAACACACGGGCACCAGCGGCCAGATGCCGGGCTGACGGAACAAGGTCACACACGACCATAGCGTGGTGCCCAAGGGCTGGCGCGGTGGCGGGGTGACCGGTCGGTCGTCCACCCAACGGTAGAGCGACAGCGCTGCGGCAAGCGCCAGCAGTGCCGACAGGCCCACCGAAATCCGCCAGCCAATGACCTCAGTCGCCCAGCCCAGCGGTGTGGCCGCCAGCAATGCGCCCACGCTGCCCACTGCACCGACCATTGAAATGACCTGCACATAACGATGGTCATGCAGATGCCGGGCCGCGTAATAGATCAGGCCCATGTACAAGGGCGCACAGGCGAATCCCAGGCCGGACTGCGCAATCATCGAGAAAGCAGGGTGGGGCGCTGCGGCAAACAGCAGGGCGCTGAAGATGCCGACGATCATCAGGATCATCGAGGGTCGTCCGACCCCGTAGCGATCGAACGCGATGCCCACCGGAATCTGCGCGACCGCAAAGCTCAGGAAGAACACCGAGGACAGCCAGCCGAAGCCGCTTGGACCGAGGTCCAGATCGCGACTGAGTTCTGGCGCGATCACGGCAATATAGCTGCGGAAAAACTGACTTAGCGTATAGGCCCCGGTGAGTGCCACCAGGGCCTTGGTAGTCGGAGTCATGCTCAGCCGATGAGTATCACCGCGACGATCAGTACGCCGATGACGAGGTTGACGGCGACCCAGCGCCGGATGGTGGCAAGCGCGGCACCACCGGCTGCCCAGTCCTTGGCGGCCACGGCCCGCGACATGCGCTTGTACAGCGCAAAGCGGATGTGGCCGAAGATCAGGATCATGAAGATGCCGAGCGTGGCCATGATGGTCCAGGACAGCGGCATGGCAAATTGTCCGCCGCTTTGCACCGTCTGTTTGGCGATGCGGCCCATCATCCAGCCGCCGCTGACCAGACTGAGCAGCGCGACGATGCCGACGATGTTGAAGAAGCGGCCCAGCACATCATGCATCAGGGCAAGTCGGACCGGCGGGGCATCGAGCTTGGCCACCGCCGGCCGCAAACAGAAATGGGCGAAGAACATGCCGCCGATCCAGATCACGATGGACAGCACATGGACGAACTTCAGAAGCTGGTAAAGCATGGCGATTGCCTGCTGGGCGGGAAAAACGATTATAGGCAGGGGTAGGTGAACGAATCATCCATTCACACCCCCTCTGACGATGATTTGTTGCGTGGATCAGGATTTGCGGCCGAGCGGCCCGCCCAAGGCGGCGCGCGCCTGCATGATGGCGACCAATCGCTTGTCGCGTTCACCTTCCAAAGCCGTGACGCTTTGCCCAGCTGCGACCTGATTCATTTCCTTGACCAGCTTGGCGCGCAGTTCCGGTGTCAGTTCCGGGGTGCGAAGGTCGCGCCATTGCGCCTCGAAAGCAGGCCCCAGGTGACCGATGAAGTTGTCGTAGCCGCCCGCGCCACCCGCCAGATGGAAAGAGAAGTGCGGGCCGGCTACCGCCCAGCGCAGGCCAAGCCCGTGGGTCAGCATGGCGTCCACGTCTTCCAGGCTGGCCAGGCCACTGTCGACCGCATCGATGGCTTCACGCCACAGGGCCGCTTGCAGGCGGTTGCCCAGGTGGCCCACCACTTCCTTGTGCAGACGCAGCGGCACACGGCCAAGCGACTGATAGAACGCAAATGCCTGTTCGGCTGCGGCATCGGAAGTGGCCTCGCCACGCACGATTTCCACGACCGGCATCAGGTGCGGCGGGTTGAACGGGTGGCCGACCAGCACACGGTCGGCAAAGGGCAGGCTCTCTTGCAGCAATGAGGGCGCGATGGACGACGTGGACGAGGCCAGGATCGCATCCGGTGCCAGATGCTTGCCGATCAGCGCGTACAGATCCCGCTTGAGCTCAAGCTTTTCCGGCGCGTTTTCCTGCACGAAACGGGCCCCGGTGATGGCCTCGGCCAAGTCTGTCGTGACCGTGACGGTGCCAGGGGTGGCAGCCAGTTGACCAAGCGCCTGCAAGGCTTCATGGGCGCGCGCCACATAAGGCAGCAGGGTATCGGCGACATCGGGGCGCACGTCCCAGACCCGCACCGGATGGCCGTAGCCGGAAAACAGCGCCGCCCAGCTCATGCCGATCAGGCCCGCGCCGATCACGGCAATCGGGGTCTCGGCAACAGTGGGGGTATTAGCGGGGGACATCGACTTATCTCCGAATGATAGGATTTGCGGGATGCTTTCTGCTACCGACCCGCCGCCTGCCGACCCCGCACCAGCTTTGGGCTGGTCGCTGCGGCGTCGGTTTGCCATCACGCCGCGCAGCTTCATGCAGGCCTATGCAATCCACGGGGTGATTTCCGGGGCGATTGCGATCTGCTTCGGGCTGATGCAGCTGTGGGTGATCGTGGCGTTCTGCATGTTGCAGGTCGGGGTGGTCAGCGCGTGCTACGTGCATTTTGCGCTACATGCCTTCGACGGCGAATCGATCCGCATGGCGGACGACGGCAATCTTGAAGTCGAGGTGGTGCGTGGGCGCGATATTTCGTTCCATCAGTTCAACCCGGCCTGGACGCGGGTGGAACGTGGCGGCAAGGACAGCGCCCGACTTTACCTGTGCAGCGGAAACCAGCGGGTGGAAGTTGGACATTTCCTGACCCCCGTCCGCCGGCATGCGCTTGAGCGGGAATTGCGCCGGGCGCTGCGGCAGTTTCGTTGATGGCTTGGCAACTGGACGCATGACTGGTCGCCTCATTAGGCGCAAGCTTGGAATCCACGGACGCAGAAAATTGCCTCAACGCAGCCAGCCCAGCACGGCATCGGCCACGATGCACGGTTGCTCGCGCTGCGGAAAATGTCCTGCCCGTGGCACCACCACCCGTTGGTAGGGGCCGCTGAAGAACGCTTCCTTGCCTGCTGAGGTTGCAGCCGGATTGCAGGTGTCGCCGTCGCCATGCAACACCAGGGTCGGCACGCTGATGATGCTGCGTGCGGCCAAGGCTTCATCCATGACTTGGTACGCAGGATCTGAAGGCGCAAGCCCCCAGCGATGACGGTAGTAGTGGATCACCACCTCGGCCCAGTCTGGATTGTCGAAGGCGGCTGCAGTGCGTTCGAAGGTGTCGTCGTCGAACTGCCAGTCGGGTGACCAGGTCTGCCAGATGAAACGGGTGAACCCGCGTCGGTCGTCGCGCAGGGCCTGCGCGCCGCGCTCGGTGGCCAGGTACCAGTGATACCAGAAGTTGCGCGCCTGATCGATGCCCAGCGGCTGATTGAAGTTACCGCCCGTCCAGCCGAACGACATGGCCACGCAGCGCTGCACCCGGTCTGGGGCGACCAGCGCGAGGTTGTAAGCAATGCGTCCGCCCCAGTCGTGTCCAACCACCGAGAAGCGCGACAGCTGCAAGCCGCTGGCGAAATCCAGAATGTCGGTGACCAGCGCGCTCATCTGCCCGCTGCGCGGCGTGTCGGTATTAAGAAATGTCGTATCGCCACAGCCGCGCAAGGCAGGCACGATGACCCGTTTGCCCTCGGCCAGCAGTTGCTGTCGCAGGTGGTCCCAGGTGTGTGGGTCATCAGGCCAACCATGCAGCAACAATACTGGCGGCGCATCCTTTGGGCCGTCGTCGGTATAGGCAATGCGTAGCTTGTCAGTGTCGAGGTGGGGCATGGCGTACTCCGAGAACGGGCAGCAGAGCGGAACAGGAAGTACAGGCGAAAAAGCAGCCAGGCGGGCGCGACGATAAGTGCTCAGAATCCGCCGCATGAAGCACATCGTCCAGCGTGCCCGATGCAGACGCTGAACGGGTCGATGCTAGTGCCACTTCCTGGCTTGTTGCGGTAAAGCGCGGGAAAACCATGTGTAACGTGTCTGGGCGATGCCCCGCACTACACTGCCTTGCCCCCCACACCACACAACATCCCGCGCAGCACCCATGTCCAGCTTTATCAAGCAAGAACGTCTTCTTCTGGTGGCGACTGTCGCGGCCGCCCTGGGCTATGGCTTCGAGCACGCCTTTCTGTCGCAGGGCCGGGTGGTGGCCCTGGTGGTGTCGCTGCTGCTGATTGCCGCCATCTTGCTGGCTTCGATGCGTGTTGCCCATCATGCCGAACTGCTGGCTGAAAAAGTTGGCGACCCATACGGCACCATGATCCTGACCTTGTCGGCGGTATTGGTCGAAGTGGTGGTGCTGGCGATCATGATGACGCACGAGCCATCGCCCACCCTGGTGCGCGACACGATCTACGCCGCCGTGATGCTCGACATCAACGGCATTCTGGGCCTGGCCGCGATCATCGGCGGGCTCAAACATGGCGAGCAACCGTACAACGATGATTCCGCGCGTACTTACAGCGTGATGATCCTGACTGCCATGGGCATCTCCATGGTGGTGCCGGAATTCATTCCCGAGGCCTCGTGGCACGCGTATTCGGCCTTCACGATTGGCGCGATGGTGGTCTTGTACGCAGTGTTCCTGCGCATGCAGACCACCGATCACAGCTACTTCTTCAGCTACAACTACCCCGAGAAGAAACGCAAGGAAGGCGCTGTCGACCATGCGCCTGTCAGCTTGTCCGGGTCGATTGGCGTGATGATCGGCGGCGTGGTGGTGGTGGGTGCGCTGGCGGAACTGATGTCCAAGTCACTTAGCCTGGGCTTGCAGGGCAGTGGCGCACCGCCCATGTTGATTGCGTTGGTCGTGGCAAGCATTTCGGCTGGCCCGGAGATATTGACCGCCTTGCGTGCCGCGCTGGCCAACCGCATGCAGTCGGTGGTGAACATTGCCATGGGTGCGTCGCTGTCCACGGTGATTCTGACGGTGCCGGTGATGGAAGCGATTGCGCTGTATTCCGGCGAACCCTTCCAGATGGCGATGACACCGGTACAGACCGTGATGGTGTTCATCACGCTGATTGTGGCCGCCATCAATCTGAACGACGGTGAGACCAACGCCATCGAGGGCATGACGCACTTTGTACTGTTTGCCACCTTCCTGATGTTGATGGCGCTTGGGCTTTGATTTTCCTTTTACACGCTGGTGAGAACGCATGAACGCTGACGGATTTTTCGAATGGCTGGGCAGCACCCTTGGGTCGGTGATCCGAACCATCGTTGACGCATTGCGGGCGGTGTTCGGTGGGCTGGGCGGCGCGATCCGCGATTTTTCCGATGGCATGGCGCGCGCCATCGGCATGGCACCGTCGACCTTCAATTTTGCGGTGCTGCTGATTGGTTTGTTGTTGCTGTACGCCGCGATTCGCGCCTTCATGAGCCGCTCGGTGATCGGCGGCCTGATCTGGCTGGTGTTGGCGGTGCTGGTGCTGGGCAGCTTGATCGGATGATGAATGCGGGCGACCCGCGTTGGTGCAATGACCGGGCGGAAAGCGTGTCAGCGGGTTCGCCGTTGGCCCGATAGTGAGTTGCAGACACTACCGGTGCTTAACGTTCACTCGCCATCCAACTCTGGGTAATGACGGAAAATGCCCTCGCCAAAGGGCAGATGGCGCGGGCTGGCAAAGTAGTTCTGCAACTCGGGCAGGTCTGCCACACCTTGGTAAAGCGCCATCACCTTCGGGTAGCCGGGCGCAAGCGTTTTCATCCGTTTGGGAAACGCGAAAAGCAAACCCTTGACCAGCTGATACAGCGACAGGTCTGCGTAAGTCCAGCGTGTTCCTGCCAGCCACGCACCGTCTGCCAGCGCATGTTCAAAGTAGTCCAGAAACTTCGGCATGCGCGCTGAGCGAAACACGTCTGCACGTTGCGCGGCTTCTGGCTTTTGCTCTTCGTAATAACGTGCAGCATCGATCGGGTGGTGCGTGTCGTGCGCTTCCGCCACCATGTCGGCAATGGTCAACTGCAATTGGTTGACCCACAGCCGCCCGGCGACATCGCGGGGAGCTAAATCGTGCCGTTCGCCCAGGAACAGCAGGATATTGGCAGTCTGGGCAATGGTGATGCCATCGGCCACCAGATAGGGCGGTGCGAAGGGCGGTTGTGCACGCTGGCCGGATTGCATGTGCTTGACCAGACCCTCGTCGCCGATGGCCGGATCGCGGGCGCATTCCTTGTACGCAATACCGCCAGCTTCCAAGGCCAAGCGAACGAATTCACCGCGGCCGGGAATGCCTGTCCAATACCAAAATTCGTACGGCATCATTACGCTCCGTGAAGGTTGATACGGTCAGGAAACTGGCCGCTGGTGTGTCAAGCTGTCGGTGAATCGATCTTGATGGTGACCAGGCCGCGCCAAGGTCAGACCGGGCCAGGACCATCCGGAATCAGCCGCTTGCCCAGGCTGACGGCATCGTCGCGCTTGTAGCCAAGCCGATCGTAAAAAGCCAGCACCTGTTCATTGCTGGTGCGAACCATCAGGTTGATCTTGGGGCAGCCCAGCGCTGTCAGCCGTTGCTCGGCAGCGTCCATCAGCGTGCGTCCGATCGCCAGCTTTCGATGTGCCTGTGCCACTGCCAGGTAATACACCCAGCCGCGATGCCCGTCATAGCCAACCATGGCGGTGGCCACCACTTGCTCGTCAATCGTGCCGACCAGGAACAATTCGGGTTGCTGAGTCAGCTTGCGCGCAATGTCTCGTTGCGGGTCGTTCCAGGGTCGGACCAGACCACATTCATGCCACAGGGCGATGACTGCGGACTCGTCATCGGGATGGAAACTGCGCAAGCTGAGCGTGGACATACGACAAGACCCAAAGCAGCCATGATAGCGGAGGGAGTGTTGCGTCATGGTTGCTTGCGGGGTTGCTTCATAGCTTGCTTCGGGCTTGCTTCAAGCAGGGCAGCATCAGGCGTTGAAACCTGTGCCAAACCCTGCTTGATCGTGCATTTAGCGCGTACCCGGTGCCGGTGGCATCGGAGCGGGCTGCATGCTCGGTGCCGGCATGCCGCCGTAGGGGACGGCACCACCCGGACGACCGTCATAGCTGCGCGGCGGGGGAGCCGGGGGCGGCATCTGGGGTTGCATCTGGGGCTGCATCTGCGACGGCATCGGCGGCTGAACCTGCTGCGGCATCGGCCGCGGCGGCACGGGCATTGGCGCGGCGGCAGGTTGCTGCGGCACGCCAACTTCGCGCTGCACGTATTCACGCAGAATGCCGCCACCTTCCACACTGCCACTCACACGGCCCGTACCATCCAGGCGTGCCACGCAGGCATCGCGGTCGCTCATGGGCAGCACGCGGCAGCGTTCCAGCGCGTTCTGGCGATACGAAGCTGCGCTCCGGTCATCCAGTCGCCCGGCCTTCGCTTCACCTTGCGCTGCACCCGCTTCGCGCAAGCAGGTCTGACGATCCTGATGCGATTGGCCAGACAGGCAAGCTTCGCGTTCCATGCGATAACGCGTGGCCGCGTCATCAGACGCGCGGGAAGTCTGGGCGTGTGCGCCCGCCATCACACCAGCGCTGCACAAGGCCAATGCCGTCAGACGCAACAGATTCTTTTTACGCATGAAAAGCTCCTGGTATTTATTTGGACGGGGCAACCGGCACAGCGGTCGTGGGCGTGTTGCCGGTACCCGGTGCGGACGGCGTGCCCACCTCGGTCTGGCGGTATTCACGGATGATGCCGCCGCTTTCGGCGCTGCCGCTGCTGGTGCCGCTGTTCAGGCGACCCATGCAGGCAGCTTGATCGCTGGCCGGCAAGGCCTTGCAGCGGTCGGTGGCGTTCTGATCAAAAGCACCTGCACCGGTCAAATTTCCGGCCTTTGCTTCGCCCTGTGCAGCACCCACTTCTTTCAAACACGTGGCACGGTCCTGATTGGACTGGCCACTTTCACAACGCGCACGCTCGGATTGCGCCGTCGAGGTGGCAGACGTGTCGGCGGCAAATGCCGACATGCTCATCAGTGCGCCAGCGGCCACCAGTGCCAGCCGAGTGGTCAAAGACGTGGTGGCTTGTGAGGTGAATTGCGAAGTGGGATGCATATTGGGGTGCATATCGAATTCCTTAGTCGCCCGAGTCAGGCAGGTGATTGCGGATGGGTGAATTTTCATCTGTCCGCACAAACTGTGCCGCATGGGCCTAGTAGAACTCCTATAGGACCGATTTCCTGTCTGTCCTAGTATCTGTATACAGAGTACGGAATTCGGAATATCCGTGCCCGCCCCCAAAATACGGAGATATCGCATGCGACTCACCCCTGAACAGCTTGAACAGTTCGATCGTGACGGTTATCTGTTTTTCCCCGGCCTGTTTTCCAAGGAAGAAACGCAGACGCTGAGCGATGCGGTGCCCGACTTGTACAGTCGCCGCGAGGCTTACAACATCCGTGAAAAAGGCTCGGATGCGGTACGCACCAATTTTGCCGCCCACCTGATCAGCGAGCCGTTTGCCAAGTTGGCGCGGCACCCGCGCATGGTCGAGCCGGTGCAGGACTTGTTCGGGGGCGAGGACCTGTACATGCACCAGTTCAAGATCAATGGCAAGAAAGCCTTCGATGGTGACGTCTGGCAATGGCACCAGGATTACGGCACCTGGCTGAACGACGACGCCATGCCCACCGAGCGCGCCATGAACGTCGCGATCTTCCTGGACGATGTGATCGAGTTCAACGGCCCGCTGATGTTCATTCCGGGCAGTCACAAGAAAGGCGTGGTCGATGCCAAGCACGACCTGACCACCACCAGCTACCCGCTGTGGACCGTTGATAACGCACTGATCGCGCAACTGGTCGATCGTGCGGGCGGCAAGAACGGCGGCATCGTGGCACCCAAGGGGCCAGCCGGGTCGATGATCCTGTTCCATTCCTGCCTGGTGCATGCGTCCAGCAGCAACCTGTCGCCGTTCGACCGGGTCAGCGTCTACCTGAGTCTGTGCACGCTCGGCAATCACATCCGTCGTTTCAAGCGCCCGGAATTCATTGCGCACCGCGACTTCACGCCGATCTCGTGTCTGCCCGACGACTGTCTGAGCAAACCCTATCCAGTGGACCTGCCCTGGAAGGACGGATTGCCGGCCAGCGCACTGGAAACGTCGACGGACCTGATCGACGAAGCCAAGGCCGCTTGAGCGGATGGCAGACCTTCGGCAGTACGTGCCGAGGGTCTGCCCCCGCTCTGCCACGACAACAACATTTCATCGACACGCCAAGCACTACGCCCACGGACACCCCACGCATGAATCTTCACCGCAAACTCCAGCAACGCGCCGCTGACAACAATCCAATCCGGGTTGGCCTGATCGGCGCAGGCAAGTTCGGCTCCATGTATCTGGCGCAGATTCCGCGCACGCCCGGCGTGCAGCTGGTCGCCGTTGCCGATCTGTCCCCGGACGCCGCGCGCAGCAACCTGGCGCGGGTGGGCTGGGACCCGGCGCAAACCCGTGCCACCTCGCTCGATGACGCGATCAAGACAGGTGGCACGCACATCACCGACAACTGGGAATCGCTGGTCACGCACCCGCAGATCGATGTGATCGTGGAATGTACCGGCCACCCGATTGCTGCGGTCGATCACTGTCTGGCGGCGTTCTCCAATGGCAAACATGTGGTCAATGTCACGGTCGAGGCCGATGCATTCTGCGGCCCGCTGCTGGCGCGCAAGGCCGAAGAAGCGGGCGTGGTGTATTCACTGGCATTCGGTGATCAACCTGCGTTGATCTGCGATCTGGTGGACTGGGCGCGCACTTGCGGCTTCCCGGTGGTGGCCGCCGGGCGTGGCCACAAATGGCTGCCGCACTACAGCCAGTCCACCCCGGAAACTGTGTGGGGCTATTACGGCCTGACGCCCGAACAGGCCACCCGCGGCGGGCTGAATCCGAAGATGTTCAACAGCTTCCTGGATGGCTCCAAGCCTTCCATCGAATGCAGTGCGGTGGCCAATGCCACCGGCCTGGAGGTGCCCAGCAACGGACTGCTATACCCGCCTGCCAGTGTGGAAGACATTCCCTTCGTCACCCGCCCGATCAGCGAGGGCGGTGTGCTGGAAAAGAAGGGCATGGTCGAAGTCGTGTCTTCCCTGGAAGCCGATGGCCGCAAGATCCCCTACGACATCCGCATGGGTGTGTGGGTAACGGTCGAGGCCGAGACCGATTACATCAAGAATTGCTTCGAGGAATACAACGCCCATACCGATCCCAGCGGCCGGTATTTCACGCTGTACAAACGCTGGCATCTGATCGGCCTGGAAGTTGGTGTGTCCGTCGCCAGCGTGGCCTTGCGCGGTGAACCCACCGGCGTCGCCACCTGCTGGAATGCCGACGTAGTGGCCACGGCCAAGCGCGATCTGAAACCCGGCGACATGTTGGACGGCGAGGGCGGTTATACCGTCTGGGGCAAGGTGCTGCCTGCGAAGAAGTCCGTGGCACTGGGCGGCGTGCCGCTTGGCCTGGCGCACAGCGTGAAGGTGATTCGTCCGGTCAAGCAAGGTGCCAGTGTCACCTGGGACGACGTGGCGATGGACACCACCACGCATGCCTATAAGATTCGCAAGGAACTGGAACAGCGGTTCGGCCAACAGGCCGGCTGAAAACGTGCGTCTTCATGCGGCTCACCGACGTCGTTCCAGACGTCGGTGAGCCGCATGTTTTTTCCATCTTTGACGCTGCCCACCGGGCAAGCGTGCGACATCTTCTACCGGCCAGACCGGACAGCAGGAATGAACATCATGAATATCACCGTCCTTGGCACAGGCCTGATGGGCTACCCCATTGCACGACGCCTGTGCGAAGCCGGCCATACCCTGGTCGTATGGAATCGCAGCCGCGACAAGGCCGAGCGCCTGCTGGCCTTCGGCGCGACCGTGGCCGACACCCCGGCCGATGCAGTGAAAGACGCCGATCTGGTCATCGGCATGCTTGAGAATGGCGCAGCGGTCGAGGCCGTGCTGTTCGGCCAGGGCGTGGCCGAGGCACTGAAGCCGGGCACCCTGGTGGTCGACATGGCGTCGATCAAGCCCCGAGAGGCGCGCGACCATGCAGCACGTCTGCAAGCCCTGGGCGTGGCCCACGTGGATGCACCCGTGTCCGGCGGCACGGTCGGTGCCGAGCAGGGCACCTTGGCCATCATGGCAGGTGGCGAGGCCGAAGACTTTGCGCGTGCGCTGCCCGTGCTTCAGTTGCTGGGACGTGCCACCCACGTTGGCCCGCACGGTGCCGGCCAGCTTGCCAAGCTGGCCAACCAGCTTATCGTCAGCGTGACTATCGGCGCGGTGGCCGAGGCGTTATTGTTTGCAGGCAAGGGCGGTGCGGACATGGCCAAGGTGCGCGAAGCGATCGGCGGCGGGTTTGCCGAAAGTCGCGTGCTTCAGCTACACGGAGGCCGGATGGTGGAACGTGATTTCACCAAGCGTGCGGCGATGTCGGTACAGTTGAAAGACATGCGCAATGTGATGGATACGGCGCGCGAACTGGGCTTCGAGGCACCGGTCTCGACGCTGTTCGAGCAATTGTTCGAACAGGCGGTCGATAACGGTCTGGCTGATCTCGATCACTCTGCCCTGTTCGTCGAACTGGCCCGTCGCAACGGCATGGAATAAGCGTGGGTCGCATGCGTGATTGAAGGCCGCTGGCACCAACACGCTGCGCCGACAATGACGCGTGCAATGAACACGCGCATCCATCTGACGACTGCGGGTCCGTGCCCGCAGCAGACTTCAAGACGAAGTGAGGAGACGAGCATGAGTGACGATTCGATCCAGGCCCATTTGCGGGGCGTTGACGAAGACCCCGAAGAAACTGCCGAGTGGCGCGAGGCCTTTGCCAGCGTACTCGAGCAAGCCGGCCCGGCCCGTGCTCGTTACCTGCTCGACCAACTATCGCATCTGGCGCGTACGCCCGCCGTGGGCTGGGAGCCGCCGCGCGGCACGCCCTACGTCAACAGCATTCCAATCGAACGTCAGCCGGTGTACCCGGGTGACCTGGCCATCGAAGAACGGCTGGCATCGATCATCCGCTGGAACGCGTTGGCGATGGTGGTACGCGCCAATAAAGCTTACGGCGAACTGGGCGGCCACATCGCCAGCTACGCCAGTGCGGCCGACTTGTTCGAAGTCGGCTTCAACCATTTCTTCCGCGCGCGCCGTGACGGCTTTGGCGGTGACTTGGTGTTCTACCAGGCCCACTCGGCACCCGGCGTCTACGCCCGTGCGTTCCTGGACGGCCGCCTGAGCGAAACCGATCTGGGGCACTACCGCCAGGAAATCACGGCTGCTGGCAAAGGTGTGCAGGGACTCAGCAGTTATCCACACCCGTGGTTGATGCCAGATTTCTGGCAATTCCCCACCGGGTCGATGGGCATCGGCCCGATCAGCTCCATTTACCAGGCGCGCTTCATGCGCTACCTGAAGCATCGCGGTCTGCTCGATACCCACGGCCGCAAGGTGTGGGGCGTGTTCGGCGACGGCGAGATGGACGAGCCGGAAAGCATGAGCGCACTGACGCTCGCCGCACGCGAAGGTCTGGACAATCTGATCTGGGTGGTCAACTGCAACCTGCAGCGGCTGGATGGCCCGGTGCGCAGCAATGGTCGCATCATCGACGAACTGGAAGCGTTGTTCTCGGGGGCCGGTTGGCATGTGATCAAGCTGGTCTGGGGCTCTGACTGGGACGGCCTGTTCGCGCGTGACAAGGAAGGCGTGATCGCCCAGACGTTTGCCAACACCGTCGATGGTCAGTTCCAGACCTTTGCGGCCAAGGACGGCCGCTACAACCGTGAACATTTCTTCGGCCAGAACCCGGCGTTGGCAGCGCTTGCGCAAGGGCTGACCGACGAGCAGATCGACCGCCTGAAGCGCGGTGGCCACGACTTGGTGAAGATTCACGCGGCCTATCACGAAGCAGCCAATGCCTTGGGCCGCCCGGTGGTGATTCTGGCGCAGACCAAGAAGGGTTATGGCATGGGTGAAGCGGGCCAGGGCCGCATGACCACCCATCAGCAGAAGAAACTGGAACGCGAAGATTTGATCGCCTTCCGCAATCGTTTCAACCTGCCCTTGTCCGACGAGCAGGCCGAAAGCCTGGCCTTCCTGCGCCCGGACGACGACAGTCCCGAGATGCAATACCTGCATGCTCGCCGTGCCGCACTGGGCGGACACATGCCCAGCCGTGCTGTAAGTGCGCCGGCCGTGCGCGTGCCCGAGGCTGCACGTTATGCCGAGTTCGCACTGCGCGCTGACGGCAAGGAAATGAGCACCACCATGGCCTTTGTGCGCATGCTGGGCAACCTGCTGAAAGACCAGGAACTCGGGCCGCGCGTGGTGCCCATCGTGGCCGATGAAGCACGCACCTTTGGCATGGCCAACCTTTTCCGCCAAGTGGGCATCTACTCGCGCGTGGGGCAGATGTACGAACCCGAAGACATCGGTTCCGTGCTCAGCTACCGCGAGGCACAGGACGGGCAGATTCTGGAAGAAGGCATCAGCGAAGCTGGTGCGGTCAGCTCGTGGGTGTCGGCTGCCACCAGCTATTCGGTGCACGGCGTGGCCATGCTGCCGTTCTACATCTACTACTCGATGTTCGGTTTCCAGCGCATCGGTGACTTGATCTGGGCAGCAGCTGACCAACGTGCACGCGGTTTCCTGCTGGGCGCGACGGCGGGCCGCACCACATTGGGCGGCGAAGGCCTGCAGCACCAGGACGGCCACAGCGTATTGATGGCTGCTGCGGTCCCGAACTGCCGCACCTACGACCCGGCCTTTGCCGGGGAATTTGCGGTGATCCTGGATCACGGCATGCGCCAGATGCTGGAGCATCAGGAAGACGTTTTCTACTACGTCACCCTGATGAACGAGAACTACGCACAGCCCAGCTTGCCCGAAGGTGTCGAGTCAGACATCGTCAAAGGCATGTATCGCTACGCGGCCGCCGATGGCACTGCGTCCGTGCGCCTGGTGGGGTCGGGCACGATCCTGCGCGAAGTGATTGCTGCGGCTGAATTGCTGAAGTCGGACTGGGGCGTGAACAGCGAAATCTGGAGCGCCACCAGCTTCAGCGAACTGGAACGTGAAGCCCGCGAGGTGCAGCGCTGGAATCGTCTGCACCCGGAGGCACCGGAGTCTCGCACCAGTCATGTCGAGCATTGCCTGGCAGGCGACCTGCCGGTGGTCGCTGCCAGCGACTATCTGCGTGCATGGCCGCAGTTGATTGCACCGTATCTGTCGGCGCGGTTCACCGCCCTGGGCACAGATGGTTTTGGTCGCAGTGATACCCGCGTGGCTTTGCGCAGCTTCTTTGAGGTGGATCGCTATCACGTGGTGTTGGCTGCCCTGGATGCAATGGCCGATCGCGGTGAAATCGACCGGGCAAAATGCGCAGAGGCAATCCGCAAGTATGGGATCGACCCCGAAGCTGGCGTGCCCTGGCGGGCTTGATCGGGGAGGGCGGACACCATGATGATGGTGTCCGCATCATGAAAAAAGCCGCGTTCGAATCCGAACGCGGCTTTTGTGTTTTCTCAGGCAGTTTTCTTCAGGCAGTTTTTTTCTTCAGACAATCACCAAGCCGCGTCGAGAATCTCGCGAACCTGCTCGGGATCGGTGATCGGACGCACGTTGGCACGCAGCGCCGGGTTGCTCATCACATTGATGCTGACTGCCTCGAAACCGCTGGTGTCGGGCAGCAGATGGCGCAGGCGCGTGGGCAAGCCCAGGGCGCTGACCAGCTTGCGCACCACCTTCGATGCACGCCGGGTGGGTTTGCCCATGGCCTTGGAAATCAGCGCGTGGCGCTCTGGGCAGGCTTCTTCATTGAAGGCCATCAGTGCCGGCAACAGCGCCGCGTCACCCACGCCATGCGCAAGCCCCAAGGCGGCACCCAGCACGTGGCTGACGCTTTGATTCACGCCAATGTCGTGGCGGTTGATGCCCGAGGTGGCAAGCCAGGCACCCAGCTGGCTGTCCAGGCGTTTGCCCAGATCGTCAGGGGTGGTGCGATTGACGGGCAGTGAGTCGGCCAGCAGGCTGAGCGCATGCAGGCAGCTGGCATCGATCATCGGGTTGCGGTTGGGCGCGCAGATCGCATCGACGGCACGTTCAACCGCCCGTACACCCGTGGACAACCACAGACGCGCGGGGGTGTGCACGGTCATTTCAGGATCGAGCACCACGGTGTCCGGGCAGATGTGCCCGCCGCCATAAAAATGCTTCTGGCCGGTGGCGGTATCCGTACAACCGGCAAGTTCATGGAACTCGGCGGCCGACAGACCTGTTGGCACAGCAATCTGTCGCAGCGGGTGCTCAGGCAGCGCGGGAACAATTCGTTTTCCCTGCTTGGACACACGCACCGTCCAGCTGTCGAACTGATCGGTATGGGTGATATCCGTTGCCATGCACATCAGGGCAACCTTCACGGTGTCGATGACCGACCCGCCGCCCACGCTGATGACCAGATCGGCCTCGATTTCCCGCAGCATTTCTGCCAGGGACAAGGCCGCTTCACGTGGGGTGTGCGCCGGGCAATCGGCAAACAGGCCAACCATGCGGTAATCGATCTGCTGCGTGGCAGTATGCACAGCGCCCACGCGCAGCATGCTGCGGTTGGCCACCACCACAATACGACGCGCATTGCGACGCGCGGTTTCTTCGGCCAGCACCTTTGCTGCCGGCTGACCGAAGTAGACATTTGCTACCGCTGGGTAGCGGTACATGCCTGTGATCGGAGGCGCAGGAGGCGTGACGGGGGCATCGCCGATGACAGATTCTTCGGTTGTCATATCGCTCTGCATTCCTGGCCCCTCCCGTGGCACCGCAGCCAGAAAAATCCCGGCCAAAGAAGGAGTGTAAAGCGGCTAACACGGCTTGGTAGCTGGATTTTTCGCGTTTGCCGCCCAATGAGACAAAAGCATGCGCTGCAAACATGAAGACATCGTTAAATCATGTCTTCGTGTTGGGTTTTGGGTCGTCGGCAGTACGTAGAAATACGTTCATGCCGAGCGTGGCGCAAGCAGATCGCGGTCGACCAGGGCATGAATATCCAGGTCGGCCAGCTCATAGCCGCGCCGAAAATCCACGATGTGTTTGTCCATCCAGATGCGCGCCTGCTGCATATCCCGATTGCGGATGGATTGAACAATATGCGTGTGGGCGGACAACAGCCGTTCACGCGCGTTGAGCCGGTCCATGACTTGATAAAAAGCCGGATAAAACAGATGGCTGAGCGGTTCACGTGACAACAGCAGGGCAGGGTTGTGGGCGGCAACCGCCACCAGGTGATGAAACTCGATATCCAGTTCGGTCAGGCTCTCGCGGTTGGTCAGCGAACGCTGTGTCCGCGCCAGGTTGTCTTCCAGCGCCGCAATTTCCTGCTCGGTGGCCCGCTCGGTCGCCAGCGCCGCCGCAACGGGCTCCAGGGCGGCGATGGTTTCCCACAGGTTCAGGAAAGTGACATCGTGCAGCAGCATAGCCCGGCTGACCTGGGCCGCCGTGTCGGCATGACGCGGCCGGCTGGCAAACAGTTTCTTGCCACCTTCGCGCCGCACCAGGCCGTTCTGTTCCAAGGAGCGTATGCCCTCGCGCACGGTCGAACGGTTCACCCCGAACTGCGCCGCCAGCGCAGTCTCGGCGGGCAGCACGTCCCCCGTTTTCAGGGAACCCTGCAGAATCAGGCGTTCGATGGCATCGGCTACCAGCTTGTAGGCCGGGGTGGGGTTGCCGTGGTCCGGCAAGCCGTTTGCAGACAAGCGGGTGTCGTCGATGTCGATGGCAACGGCAAGCGTCATCGTGCCGTCCATCCACCATCAACCACCAGGCTATGACCCGTCACATAAGCCGACGCGGCCGAGGCCAGGTAGACCGCTGCGCCAACCATGTCTTCGGCACGGCCGAAACGACCCAGTGGGGTCTGGTCCAGCAGGCGTTGTGACAACTCGGCGTGGTCACGCAGGCCGGCAGTCAGATCGGTCTCGAAGAAGGCGGGTGCAATGCTGTTCACGCGTACGCCATTGGCCGCCCAGTCCAGGGCCAGCGCGCGCGTGGCCAGTTCGACCCCGCCCTTGGCCGCGCAATAAGGCAGGGATTTGAGCAAGCCCACGTGGCCGGCCACCGAACTGACATTGATGATGCTGCCGCCCCCGCCTTGCGCGACCATCGCGCTGCCAATGTGACGGCAGCACAGGAACACACCGGTCAGATTGGTGTCGATGATGGTTGCCCAGTCTTGGGTCGTGGTCTTTTCCGGGCGGCGATAGATCGCGTTGACTCCGGCGTTGTTGACCAGCACGTCAATGCGTTCGTGACGTTCGCGAACCGCAGCCAGCAAGGCGACGACATCTTCTTCTTTGGACACATCCACGGTCTGCCACCAGGCCTTGGCACCGTCGGCGATCAGTTCTTCCGTGGCGGCTTCCAGGGTGGCCTGTGTGCGTCCGCACAAGACCACTTCGGCACCAAAACCGGCCAGGCCGGCGGCAATGGCTTTGCCCAAGCCGCGCCCTGCGCCGGTGACGACGGCAACCTTGCCGCTCAGGTCGAACAGGGCTTGTGTGCGTTCGCGCAGGCCAGCCGATACGGTGTTGGCGGTGTTATTCACGGAAGCAGTCATTTTTGCTGTCCCCGGGCCAGACGATTGGCGATGCTCCAGCGGTGCACTTCCGACGGACCGTCGTAGATGCGGAAAGGTCGCACGTCGCGGAAGATGCGTTCGACCACCGTGTCGCCAGTGGTGCCGAATCCGCCCAGTACCTGCATGCTGCGATCCACCACGCGCCAGATGGCTTCCGAGCAGATCACCTTGGCCACGCTCGATTCATGGCGCCCCTTGTGGCCCTGGTCGAGCACCCAGGCGGTGTGGGCGATCACCAGACGGGAGGTGTGGATATCCATCTCGTTGTCGGCCAGCTGGAAACCGGTGCCTTCGTGTTCGATCAGCGGTTTGCCGAAGGCATGGCGGCGGCTGGCGTAATCCACGGCGATGTCGTGCGCGCGGCGTGCGGCACCCAGCCAGCGCATGCAGTGGGTCAGCCGGGCTGGCGCAAGTCTTACCTGCGCATATCGGAAGCCTTCGCCTTCTGCGCCCAATACGTCTTCGTCAGGCACAAACACATCGGTGAACGAGACTTCGCAGTGGCCGCCGGGGAAGCTCTGGTCCAGGGTATCGAGCGTGCGATCGACCGAAATCCCTGCCGTGTCCATGTCCGCCAGGAACATGGTGGCGCGCGGTTTGCCTTCGGGCGAATTGACATCACGCGCCATGATGATCGTGAAGGATGCGCCTTGCGCGCCGGTGATCAACCACTTTTCGCCATTGATGCGATAGCCGCCATCGACCTTGCGATAGGTGGTGGCGAGCATGCCCGGGTCAGACCCGGAACCCGGGCGCGGTTCGGTCATCGCAAAGCAAGACCGGGTTTCGCCACGCGACAGCGGCCCCAGCCAGCGATGCTTCTGACGCTCGTCGGCAACCTGCTCCATCAGGTGCATGTTGCCCTCGTCGGGGGCGGCGATATTGAGCGCAAGCGGTCCCAGCAAGGAATAGCCGGCTGCTTCGAACACCACCGCTTTGCCCCGGTGATCCAGGCCCAGGCCGCCCCATTCGCGCGGCATGTGCGGCGCGAACAGACCAGCAGCCAAGGCTCGCTGGTTCAATTCACGGCGAAGTTCGTCCGAGGGGCCATGTGGACCCTGGCGCGGATCGCGTTCACGCGGGATCAGTTCGTCGCGGACGAAGGCCTCGACGCGGGCTTTCAGGTCGGTCAGTTCGTCCGACAGGGAGAAATCCATGGTGTGGGTCCTGGTGGCTGGAAGGTTGGAGGCTGAAACTGGGTGTAGATATGACTGGCTCAGAAGTACCGATCTCAGAAACACCGATCTCAGAAGTACCGGTCATCGGCGACATCGCCGGCAAATTCGAGAATGCCGTCGGCCAGTGCACCGAAACCGGCGTACTGCGGCGGGGTGGCAGGATCGCGCAGCGCGCGTTGATGCAGTTGCTGGAAGATCACCGCAAGCTTCAGAAGTGCCAGCACACGGTGGAAACGGAATTCGCTCAGGTTGCGGCCGGTGCGCGCGGCATAACGGGCGACAGCCTCTCGCCGGCTCGGGAACCCATAGTTGGCGGTGGGCATTTGTGCAAGCTGATGCATGGCGGGTGGGTCGCCGGCTTCTGTCCAGTAACTCAGCAGGGTGGCCAGGTCGAACAAGGGGTCGCCAAGCGTGCCTTGGTCCCAATCGACCACGGCGACAGCGGCCAGCGTCTGCGGATCGAGAATCAGGTTGTCGAGTTTGATGTCGTTGTGCAGCAGCGTGGCGTCGCCACGTGGTACCGGCCGGGCACGCAGCCACGTGACTACCTTGTGCGCGGCAGGAGAAAGCCCATTGGGTGCGCAGGCTTCGGCGCGCGCAATCCAGCCGTCCAGCGCGCGTTGCAGAAAGCCATCGGGCCGGCCCAATTCAGACAAGTCGACGGAGGCCGGGTCCACCGCGTGGATGTCGGCCAAGGTGTCGATCAGGACTTCACCCAGATATTCTCCTGCACCCTGGCGCGAATCCAGTTCCGGCGGCCGGTCGCCGGTCATGACGATGCCCGGTCGATACTCAACCAGGATGAACGGCCTGCCGCAGACCGTTTCGTCTTCGCACAGATGCAAACCGCGCGGCGCGACGGGCAGCGCGCGCCACAGTCGGCTGAGGATGCGATATTCCCGGCGCATGTCGTGCGCGCCTTTGGGCAGGGGGCCGGCTGGCGGGGCGCGCAGCACCGCAGGGCCGGTAGCCAGCTGCACCAGGAAATTCAGGTTGGCCAGCCCGCCCTGGAATTGCCGTGGTGGTGTCGCGGGATCAAGTTGCAGACCTTGGCTGGCAAGGTAGGCAGCAATTTTCAGCCATGGCAGGTGAGCCGTGTCTGCAGGCGCGCGAAAGCGTGGGCCTGTCATGGCTTCTGGCCCGGATGATAAGGAAGCTGAACTATCTTGCGTTGCCATCATCGCCAACCACCTGATTATTGTCCGACAATAATTTTAGGAAGGCAGGGTGGCTTGGTCAACGGAACTACGGGTAATGCCTAGATCAATATGACATTAGAACGAGATCACGATGTTTTCCGTCATGCTGACCAACACCGTTCATCGTTGACTTATTGTCCGACTTTACCAAGTTCCCCTTGCGCTTGAAAAATCTGGCGAACACGCCATATTTCATCTCAGGCACGCTATGTGCTGACGAATCACTTTTGCTTACGGTCTAGTTAAAAATTTTCTTGGCGCTGACCGCCAGCACGTCGTTCTTATCCCATTCTTACCCTGCGTTTACCTTGTTACCTGCGTGCGCTGCGCAGGACGTCGTCCGCCCTATTGCCTCTTTGGCAGGAAGTTCTCCGATGAAAAAACCTGTCCCCCTCAATCTGCCTACACAACTGCGGGCGTCTACTGGCATTGCGGGCCTGGACGACGTGATGGGCGGCGGTTTTCCTGCGCACCATCTTTACCTGATCGAAGGTGAGCCAGGCGCTGGCAAGACCACGCTGGGTATCCAGTTTCTACTGGAAGGGGTGGCGCGTGGCGAAAGCGGTTTGTATGTCACTTTGTCGGAGACGGGTGACGAACTACGTACGGTCGCGGCATCTCATGGCTGGACCTTGGACGGTCTGAAGATATTTGAATTGTTGTCGGTCGAGGGCCTGAGCCCCGATGCCGAGCAATCCATTTTGCATCCCTCGGAAGTTGAACTGGGCGAAACCACGCGCGGCGTCATGGCCGAGGTTGAAAAGAGCCGTCCTACACGGGTGGTGTTCGACAGTCTGTCCGAGATGCGCTTGCTGGCCCAGGACCCCTTGCGTTATCGCCGCCAGATATTGGCGCTGAAGCATTTCTTTGCCACTCGTGGCTGTACGGTGCTGATGCTGGACGACAAGTCTGCTCGCGAGGGCGACCTGCAATTGCACAGCATCGCCCACGGCGTGCTCAGCCTCAGCCAGACCCTGGGCGAATATGGCGAAGACAAACGCTTCTTGCGCGTGGCCAAACTGCGTGGTGTGAAGTTTCGCGGTGGCGAACACGACTTCAGGCTCGACACCGGCGGCATCTCGGTATTCCCGCGCCTGGTGGCTGCCGAGCACCATGTCCGTTTCAGCCCCGCTGCGGCCAGTACCGGCAATGCCGGATTGGACGCGATGCTGGGCGGCGGCCTGACCTACGGCAGCAACACCTTGTTTGCCGGCCCCTCGGGGGTGGGAAAGACCACGACCGCCATGGCATGCCTGGCCGCAGCCTTGGCGCGGGGCGAGAAGGTGTCGTACTACCTGTTCGATGAGGGCGTCGGCACCTTGCTTACGCGCTGCGACGCGCTTGGCATCGACATCCGCTCCTATCTGGACAATAGTCAATTCGATCTGGTGTCGCTGGACCCTGCACAGGTCTCGGCAGGTGAATTCGCCAACATGGTTCGGGAAGCGGTGGAAGAGCGCGGCGTGTCGGTATTGGGTATCGACAGCCTGAATGCCTACCTGCAGGCCATGCCGGGCGGCAAGTTCTTGATGCTGCAAATGCATGAACTGCTTACCTATCTGAACCAGCGTGGCATTGCGACCATTCTGGTGCTGGGTCAGCACGGCCTGTTCGGCGATGGGCGCAGCGATATCGATGTCAGCTACCTCAGCGACGCCATCCTGTCGTTCCGTTACTTCGAAGCTCGGGGTAGTCTGCTGAAAGCGCTATCCGTGGTCAAAAGCCGCACCAGTCGTCATGAGCTGACGATTCGTGAATTCCGGCTGGGTGCCGACGGCGTTGACGTTGGCGACGCGCTGACGGATTTCGAAGGCGTGATGAACGGGGTGGCCACCTACCGTGGCCATCAGCCCCTGCTGAGCGATGGACCTGCCATCGCGAAGGCCTGACGTGACCGAGCGACGGGTACTTGTCCACGCGCCGCGTGGACGCGATGCAGAGGTCGTACAAAGTGTGCTGGCCGGGCGCAACATTGCCGTTCACATCTGTCTGTCACAACAACAGTTGCTGGATGCCCTGAACGAAGGGGCGGCTGCCGCCATCGTGACCGAGGAAGCGTTTTCCGTCAGTCCCGACAGTCCGCTCGATCGCTGGTTGACGCAGCAGCCCAGCTGGTCTGACTTTCCCTTCATCGTCTTGGCTACCCGCCAGACCACACGCCGAACCGGTAGCGCCCGTGCATCCTTGCACGCCCTGGGCAATGTGGTGCTGCTGGAACGCCCGGTCAATGCCGAAACCCTGGCCAGTGCGGCGGACGCCGCAGTGCGTGCGCGCAATCGGCAATATGCCACCCGGCAACATCTGGAAGAACTGGATGAAACGCGGGCGACTGTCGAAAAGCTCAACCGCGAACTGGAAGACCGCATCGAAGCCCGCACGCGAGAACTGGCCGGTGCCAACGACCGCCTGATGACGGAAATTTCCGAGCGTGGACGTGCGCAGGCAGCACTGGTGCACGCGCAGAAAATGGAAGCCATCGGCCGCCTGACGGGGGGCATTGCGCATGATTTCAACAACCTGCTGCACGTCGTCAGCATGAACCTGGATCTGCTTGGCCGGCTGGCGCTCGACAGCAAACCGGCTGCGTTGGCCGCACGTGCACGCCGGGCGGTGGATCGTGGCTCCAAGCTGACCGGGCAACTGCTGTCGTTCGCACGTGCCCAGCCATTGCGGCCACGTCTGGTGGACGTGAACGCCTTGCTGTTCGGCATGCAGGAACTGGTGGCTATTTCAGTCGGTTCGTCTGTGCAGCTCAAGCTGGCCTTGAATGGTGAACAGGCGTGGGCGCAAATCGATGCCAACCAGCTGGAAATGGCGGTGCTCAACCTGGCGGTCAACGCCAAGGATGCAATGAACGGCGTGGGCACGCTGACTTTGTCGGTTGCCTTGCGTGAGGATCTTGGCGACGACTTGCCGCCCGGCACCTATGTCGTGGTGTCGGTCGCCGACGAGGGGCGTGGCATTCCCGCGTCCTTGTTGCCCAAGGTGTTCGATCCCTTCTTCACCACCAAGCCGGTAGGCAGTGGCACGGGTCTGGGGCTGAGTCAGGTGTACGGGTTTGCGCAGCAATCGGGCGGTGTTGCCCGTATTGAAAGCGAGATCGATCGTGGCACCGTGGTCGAGATCTGCTTCCCCGCGGCCGATGCCGGGTCGGCAAGCACCCATGCGCCAATCGACACCACGGTCGATTCAGTGGGTTATCGACGCATTCTGGTCGTTGAAGACGATGCGGACGTGCGACGCGTGATTGTCGACAGCCTGAGTTTTGCTGGCCACACGGTAACGTCTGCAGCAGACGGCCCCACAGGACTGGCCGCGCTGGAGCGTACGGCCCCTGATCTGCTGATTGTCGATTACGCCATGCGTGGCATGAACGGCGCGGAAGTCATCAAGCACGCGCGCGAGATTTTCCCGGACCTGCCCGTGATCCTGGCAACGGGTTACGCAGATATGGTCGAAGTGGGGCGGGTATTGGGTGCCAAGTCGATTCTGGTCAAACCCTTCGACGTGGAAACCTTGCTGCAGGCGGTGGTGATGGCCACGCATCAGACCACGCACTGAGGCGGATACCTGCTTGATGAAGCAAGGCGGCGTCAGCCCGACCGCCGCCTTGTGTAGACCGGCTCTAAAGATCAATCCCGCAGATCAATCCTTCAGATCGTCAGGGATCTTGCCGCCGTTGGCAGCCAGCTTCTGCATCACTTGTTTGTGCAGCCAGATATTCATGGCAGCCGAATCGTCGGTGCTGCCGCTGTAGTGCAGTTCACTTGCCAGTTCCTTGCGGGCGGCCAGGCTGCTGTCCAGGCCGAGCAGCTTCAACAGATCCACGATCGACGTGCGCCAGTTCAGTTTTTCAGCATGCTGGCTGGCCATGCCATTGAGCACCGCCTCGACATCGACCTGGGGAATGGCTGCAGGAGCCGGAGCCGCCACATTGGGCCGCTCGGTGGCGATGGGGCCGGAAGATCCCTGGGCGGGCGTCTCGGCGTGGCTGGACGGGAAGATCTTGCTGAGGATTTTCGAGAAGATGCTCATAGGTGCTCCTGAGGATGGTGCAAGCGCGCGAAGGCGGGCTGCGGTCAAAGGGGGCGTGTAAGTGATCTTGCAAGCAGGCTTGTGCAAGTCCTATGCCTGTTGCCAATGCAGCGTAACCTGCCTGGTGTGGTCGCGCTGTCACAGCGGCCTTGGCAAAAACCAGAATTTCACGAAAATTCGACGCCTTGATCACGCGCTTTTGACACGCCCTGGAATAAGCTAGGCGACTTGTTCAATTGTTTCGGGATATGTCATGTCCAGCGTTCCACCGGTAGCCCGCGGCGTCGGGCGTATCTGGCATGCAGGCGGTTATTCGCTGTCCGGACTGCGCACCGCATGGAAGGAAGCTGCCTTCCGGCAGGAAATCCTGCTTGCCGCCGTCTTGCTGCCCCTGTCGTTCGTGATCGGCCAGACCTGGCTGGAAACCGCCATGCTGGCCGCCGTGGTCATGCTGGTGTTGATCGTTGAAGTGTTGAATTCGGCGATCGAGGCGGCCATCGACCGCATCGGGCCTGAATGGCACGACCTGTCTCGCCAGGCCAAAGACATGGGCAGCGCAGCAGTGCTGCTCAGCTTACTGCTGTGCGCAGGGGTCTGGGTGGGGGCGCTGGTACACCGGTTCTGGTGACAACGCCTGGGTCGGACGGCACCGGTGAACAACAGGTACCTGTCCTTGGATGTACTGGTTGACCTTAGCCGTATGGCCCGATCAGAAGGTGCCGGGGTAAGCACCGCCGTCCAGCAGCACGTTCTGGCCTGTCATGAAACCGGCTTGTGCACTGCACAGGAATGCGCAGGTATCGCCGAATTCCGCAGGGTCACCAAAGCGGCCGGCTGGATTGGCCGCCGCGCGTTCGGCAAGCGCCGCTTCAACGGTTTGCTGGTTTTGCGCAGCCCAGTGATTTGCGGTCTGGCGCAGACGATCAGTGTCGAAGGGGCCGGGCAACAGGTTGTTGATGGTGACGTTGTGCGCCACGGTCTTGCGCGCCAGACCGGCGACAAAACCGGTCAGCCCCGAGCGCGCGCCGTTGGACAGGCCAAGAATGTCGATCGGTGCCTTGACCGCCCCCGAGGTGATGTTGACGATGCGTCCGAAACGGCGCTCGATCATGCCGTCGACCACGGCGCGAATCAGTGCAATCGGCGTCAGCATGTTGGCGTCCAGGGCCGCAATCCATGCATCGCGATCCCAGTCGCGGAAGTCGCCCGGTTTCGGGCCGCCTGCATTGGTGATCAGAATGTCGGGGTTGGGGCAGGCGGCGAGTACTGCAGCCTGACCTTCCGCGTTGGTGACGTCGGCAGCAATGGTCTGGACCGTGACGCCGGTGGCCTGGCGAATTTCATCGGCGGTGGCTTCCAACGCGTCCGCACCCCGTGCGATCAGCGTCAGATGTACCCCTTCGCGCGCCAACGAAAACGCGCATGCGCGGCCCAGTCCTTTGCTTGATGCGCAGACCAGTGCGTGGCGTCCCTTGATTCCCAGATTCATGTTTGCTCCTTGGTTGAACGTGTAGCAGGCAGTGTTGCGTGTGCGTGGTGACCACGCGCTGCTTGCGAAAATGCAGCGATGTTACGCAGACCATGATCATGCCAGTTTGGTTGCGTCTGATTTCTGGTTCCCCCCTTGCGCGACACTCCGCAGCATTCAGTTCTAAGATTGAACGTCACGCCTCAGCGCAAGCCTATCCGTCGAGCCCACCGTGTCCCAGCTTCCGCCTTGCCGCCTGCTGATCGTCGAAGACGATGCCACCATTGTCAGCAACCTGTTCGCCTGGTTCGAAGCCAAAGGCTATGTCGTGGACGCTGCCTACGACGGGCGTTCGGCACTGCATCGGCTGAGCACCGACAGCTTTGATGTGATCGTGCTCGACATCGGCCTGCCCGGGGTCGATGGCATGACCGTGCTGCACCGACTGCGCACTGAGCTGGGCTTGGCCACGCCGGTCTTGCTGCTGACCGCGCGCGACACCTTGGCAGACAAACTGGACGGATTCTCGCGCGGTGCAGACGACTTCGTGACCAAGCCGTTCGCGCTGGCAGAAGTCGAGGCGCGGGTGGCGGCCTTGCGCAAGCGCGCAAGCGGGGCGGTGGGCAATGCGGTCAAGCAGGTGGGCACGCTCAGTTTCGATACGCGGCAGCGCGAATTGCGTGTGGCTGGTCAACTGGTGCGTCTGACACCGAAGTCTGTGCAATTGCTGGAAGTGATGCTGCGTGATCCGGGCCGGGTGGTGGCGCGCACCGAGCTTGAACATGCGCTGTGGGGAACCGACATCCCCGAGCGCGATGCCTTGCGCAGCCAGTTGCACTTGCTGCGCAAAGCCCTGGCCGATGCGGGTTTCGATGGCATAGAAACGGTTCACGGTGTGGGGGTGCGCATGCGGGTGGACGCATCGTGAATGGCGCGGTCGATGTCGAAGCTGGTCGGCCTGCACCCGTTTCGCTGGTGAAGAAAAAAAACGGCTCTTTGCGTCAGCGTGTCATCTGGGCACTGACAGGTGCCGTGGCCTTGTTTGTGGCCTTGCTGGCGGTGTTGGCCTACCAGGTGCTGGATCAGCAGGAAGACGAGTTGGCCGATGCGCTGGTCTTGCTGGAAACCCAGCGGCTGATGACACGGATCGAGCAAGGCGAATTGACGGTGCCGCAGCCTGCGCCGGTGGAACTGAGCCGTGGCCTGCAAGCCTGGGTGGTGGCATCTTCCGACGCACTGCCACCGGCCTTGCGCAGCTTGCAGCCCGGGCCGCACGAGGTGCACCCGGATGGCCTGGTCTGGCACGTGGTCATCGCGCCCGTGGCGGGCGGCACGCTGGCCGTGGCCTTCGATGCAACCGCCAACGAAGAACGGGTCTACACCTTTGGTGCGGCCTTGCTGGCGTTGTGGGCCTTGTGCACGCTGGCGGGCTACGGCGTGTCGCGCGCCTTGGCGCGTGTGGTGGTGGGGCCGATGCATGAAGTGGCGGTGCGCATTGCCAGCTGGGCACCCGGCGAACCCGGCATCGACATCGATCGTGACGATGAAACCGGCCGGCTGGTGGAAGCCTTCAATCGGGTGCAGGATCGGGTCGACCGATCGATTGCGCGCGAGCGCGAATTCGCTGCCAACTTGAGCCACGAGGTGCGCACGCCATTGACGGCCATCCGCACCGATGCGGAACTGTTGCTGCTCGACACGAGTCGTTCCGCTGCCGATCAGGCGCGTCTGCATCGCATCATGCGCACGGTGGACGACATTGTGCAGACCATTGCGTCCACGCATGCGATCAGCGGGGCGATGTCGGGTACGCAGGAATCGGTAAACCTGGCCAATTGCCTGGACGATGCCTGTGACGGCCTGCATGAACGGGCGCAGGCCACTGGCTTGTCTATCGTCAACCGTGTCGATCCGCAGGCGCAGTGGACGCTTGATCGGTATGCCTTGCTGACGGTGGCGCGCAACCTGATCCGCAATGCCTGTGACCATGCGGCACCGGCGACGCTTTGCATCGACCTGCTGCCGGACGGCCTGCGGTTTTCCGATGACGGCCCTGGCATTGCAGCAGACGATCTGCCCTGGGTGTTCGACCGCTTTTATCGTGGGCGTTTAAGTGATACACCCAGCGGTAAAAGCAGCGATACACCCAGTGCAGCACCCGCGCAGACCGACCCGATGCAAACCCGGGGATTGGGTCTGGCGATCGTCAAGCGGGTATGTGACGTGCAGGGCTGGGCGCTTGCCGTAACGTCCGATACGTCCGATACGCGTGCGCGGGAAACCGTCTTCACGCTGCGTTTTCAGACCGAACTTTCTGGCTGATTTTTTGCTGATTTTGCCGCCGAATTTTTACCCCGAATTTCACAAAAATTCGACATCCGTCTGACAGGCTTTCGACACCGCACTCCGTAGTCTGGGCACCCTTGTCCATGCTTTCGGAGACGCCATGTCGCGCGTTCTGCCTTCTGTCCCGCACGCGGTCAGCGCTGCCGCCCCACATGCGGTATCGCGTGCCAATTTCCTTGGTCTGCCCACGATCCAGGGACGCGCGTCGCTGGCGCTGCTGGTGTGGCAGATCACTTTCGTGTGTGCGTTCGCCGCCCGCGTATTGCTGTCGGCACTGAGCCTGTCGCAAGACCTGATCGGCGCAAGCATGTTGCCGCGCATCTTCATCAGCGGTGCGCTGATGGATGCAATCACTGGCCTGTATCTGGTGCTGCCGTTTGCCGTCTACCTGTGGCTGGCACCGCGTCGCCTCTACCAGTCGCGCGTCGGGCGCGCGATGGTCTTTGCGGGCATCGCGCTGACCATCGGCACCAGCCTCTACCTGATCGCATCCGAATATTTCTTCTTCGATGAATTCAACGCCCGCTTCAACTACGTGGCAGTCGAATATCTGATCTACCCGACAGAAGTCCTGACCAACATCCGCGACTCCTACCCGGTCTACAAGGTCTTGAGTGCTGCGGTTGCCATGAGCCTGAGCCTGACCTGGGTGCTGCGTGCTCGCATCCGCGCCGCGTTTGCTGAATCCAGCAGCTATGGCAGCCGGACCTTGGTGATGGGAGGCGTGGCACTGGTGACGGCCGCGACACTTGCTGGTGTCAATCTGCAAACCGTGCAGCGCGGCCACGAGCGTGTGGCCAATGAACTGGCCGCCAACGGCATCTACGCGTTCTTCAGCGCAGCGCGCAATGCGCACATCGACTACGAGGCCTACTACGCCACCTTGTCGACGCAGGAAGCCGCTACGCGTGTTCGCCACCTGCTGGGCCAGAACAATACGCAACCCTCGGGTGGGGACAACCCGTTTGCGCGCCATGTGGATAACCGCGATCTGGGGCCGGTGCGCAAGATGAATGTGATCGTGTTGCTGCAGGAGTCGATGGGCTCGGAATTTGTCGGCAGCCTGGGTGGACGTGGCCTGACCCCGAACATCGACCGTATTGCTGCACAAGGCATGAGCTTCACGCACTTGTACGCAAGCGGCACCCGCACCGTGCGCGGCATGGAAGCGGTCACCACCAGCCTGGCACCGGTGCCGCCGGAGTCCGTGGTGAAACGTACCAATAACGAAGGTCTGTTCAACCTGGCCAGCATTGCCAAACAGGCAGGTTATGCCCCCACCTTCATCTACGGCGGCTACGGCACCTTCGACAACATGAACGCCTTCTTCGGCGGCAACGGCTGGAAAGTGGTGGATCGCACCGACATGCCCAGCGCCAAGTTTGCCAACATTTGGGGCATTGCCGACGAAGCTTTGATGGACAACGCGCTGGATGTCTTCGACAAGCAGGTAGCGCGTGGTGAACAGGTGTTTTCCGTGGTGATGAGCACGTCCAACCACAAGCCGTTCACCTTCCCCGCAGGCATTCCCGGCGTGGCGGAAAAGGGCGGTGGCCGCGATGCTGGCGTGCGTTATGCAGACTACGCCATCGGCCATTTCTTCGACAAACTGCAAACCCGACCCTGGGCGAAAGACACCATGCTGGTGATCGTGGCCGATCACGGTGCGCGGGTGTACGGCCGTGCCGAAGTGCCGGTATCGACCTATGAAATTCCCCTGGTGATCCACGCCCCGGCCTACATCCAACCGCAGCGCATCGACACCCTTGCCAGCCAGATCGATGTGGGGCCGACCATTCTGGGCTTGCTGCATCTGTCGTATGACTCGCGCCTGCCAGGCCGTGACATTCTGCGCATGAAACCCGAAGACGGTTATGCGGTGTTCAACCACAACCGCGACAGCGCGATGATGCGTGGAGACCGGGTTGCCACGCTGGGTTTCGGCAAGACCATGCAGACGGAAATCTACGATCCGGTCAGCAAACAACTGCGTCCGGCGCCGCACGACCCGCAGCTTGAGTCCGATGCCCAGGCCTTGTTCCAGACTTCGCAACAGATGTTCGTGTCGGGCTTGCAGAAAGAATGAATCGATCGTCCGAAAACACGTGGCATGGGGATGCGCGGGTGCGTGCGGTCGTCCGCATGCCGGTGGGCCATGTGGCTGTACCAGGCCCGCTCGGCCACCCCGCCGTAAGCCGGGCACGCGCGGCCTGGATCTATCTGCTGGTGAACGTGTGGATGGTGCCGCTGGCGCTGTCTGCACTGGCCTTGCTCATGCATCGTTCAGGCTGGGATATGCAGGTAGCGCAAGGGTTCTTTGATGAAGCCCTGCACAGTTTTCCGTGGCGTGATGCGGTGTGGCTGGAAGTGATCGGCCACCACCTGCTGAAGTTCGTGCCGATTGGCGTCTGCCTGGTGGCGCTAGGGCTGGCACTGGGCAGCTATGTGTTTCCCCGGTGGCGTCCCTGGCGGCAAGCCGCGTGGGCCCTGGCAGCGTCGCTGGCCATTGGCCCGGCGGTGGTGACGCAGCTGAAATCGATGACGGTGGCGCACTGTCCCTGGGACTTGCGCGAGTTTGGCGGCTACGCCAGTTTTGCGGCGGATTACGCCAGTTCCTGGTGGGCACCGTCGCGGGCAGAAGCAGGGCGCTGCCTGCCCAGCGGGCATGCGGGGGCAGGCTTCTGTCTGCTGGCCTTGTACTTCTTTGCTTGGGCTGTGGGCAGTCGTCGTTTGCGCTGGGCAGGCCTGGCGGTGGGCGTGACTGCGGGGCTGTTGTTCGGCTTCATACGGGTGGTGCAGGGGGCGCATTTTCCGAGTCATGTGATGTGGTCGGCGGTGGTGTGCTGGTTGGCGGCTGCGCTGGTCTATCTGCCCGTGATCGTGGGCAGGGACGTCAGCCCCCACGCACAACCCTACGCGTAACCCCACGCACAAGCCCACGCATAAGGTCATAGAAAATCCATCGTTCCTGCGGCATGCGCTTTCTTCTAAGTTGATCGGCTAATCGCGCGACCGTGGGCGTTGCGCATACTGCGATCAAGAGGGGAAGCACATGGCTGCTGGGCGTCAGGATCAACTGAAGCTGGGCGCGTTTCTGTATCCGACCGGGCATCACGTGGCGGCCTGGCGGCACCCGCAGGCTCAGGCAGATGCGGGCGTGAATTTCGGGCACTACAAGCAATTGGCGCAAACCGCCGAACGCGGCAAGTTCGACCTGCTGTTCATGGCTGACAGCGTGGGCACCCGAGGTGCACCCAGCGAGCAGGAATCCTTGTCGCGCACCGCCACGCGTTATGTGGCGCAGTTCGAGCCGATCTCTTTGTTGTCGGGGCTGGCAGCGGTGACCGAGCACGTGGGGCTGGTTGCCACGGCGTCCACTACCTACAACGAGCCGTATCACATTGCCCGCAAATTCGCGTCACTGGATCACATCAGCGGCGGGCGCGCCGCGTGGAATCTGGTCACCTCGTCCAACGCCGAAGAAGCCCATAACTTCGGCCGCGACAGCCACGTGGCACACGCTGACCGATACGCGCGCGCACGTGAATTTGCGCAGGTGGTCACAGGTTTGTGGGACACCTGGGAAGACGATGCCTTCAGCCGTGACAAGGAAGCAGGGCAGTTCTACGACCCGGACAAACAGCACTTGCTGAATCATCGCGGCAAGCACTTTTCCGTGCGCGGACCGCTGAACGTGGCCCGGCCGCCGCAGGGGCATCCAGTGGTCGTGCAGGCAGGTTCATCCGAGGCAGGCAAGGCCCTGGCTGCCGAATCGGCCGAGGTCATTTTCACGGCGCAACTGACGCTGGCCGATGCGCAGGAATTCTATGGTGACGTGAAAGACCGGCTGGGCAGTTTCGGGCGGCATCGGGACAGCCTGAAGATCATGCCGGGCATCTTCCCGGTGGTCGGGCGCACGGAATCCGAAGCGCGTGAGAAATTCGACTTGCTGCAGTCGCTGGTGCATCCGGCAGTGGGCTTGCAACTGCTGGCCGGCATGGCGGGCGGGGTGGATTTGTCGCAGTTCCCGCTCGATGGCCCGGTGCCGCAAGACATTCCCGAGACCGAAGGCAGCAAAAGCCGCCAGTCGCTGCTGCTGGGCCTGGCGCGACGCGAGAACCTGACGATTCGCCAGTTGTATCTGCGCGTGGCCGGTGCACGTGGCCATTGGCAGATCGTGGGTACCCCCGCGCAGATTGCCGATGAAATCGAGGAACGCTTTCACGGACAGGGCGCAGACGGCTTCAATGTCATGCCGCCCTTCATGCCGGGCGGGCTGGATGATGTGGTCGAGCTGCTGATCCCGGAATTGCAGCGTCGTGGCCTGTTCCGCAAGGAATACGAAGGGCGCACCCTGCGCGAGAATCTGGGCTTGCAGCGCCCGGTGCACCCGGCAACACGGTCGCGGCAGGCGGCTGCGTGATTTGATTCGGGTGTGAATGAAAACAGCGGAAAACGGCGGCCCCTTAGCCGCCGTTGCATCACATCAAATGCGCCTACAACACGGCGGCCACTTGGCTGCCGTGTTCACTTCCCACATCACCACGTGGATATCGCCAAGGGCGTGAACACCGGCAATGCAAACCCCTTGGCAGCATCTTCCACCGGTTCGATGCTGATCACCGGCGGCTGCGACACCACATTGCCAAAGATGGCGGCAAACGGAATGTCGCTGGCATCGCGCCCGGTGCCGATGCGCAGCAGGCCGGTCGGAATCGATGCGCCCGACGGGTCGATCAGGTACCAACCGCCTGACAGGTAGACCTCGACCACGGCGTGAAAGTCCGGGGGGCCCAGGGCAGGGTCGGCACCGTAATCCAGGCTGCTGGAAAAGCGGGCAGGGATGCTGATCGCCCGGCAAATAGCGATCATCAAGTGCGCGAAGTCGCGGCACACGCCGGTGCGCTCCACGATGGTGTCCAGCGCCGAGGTACGTTCATTGGTCGAGCGCGACAGGAAGCGCACGTGGTTGCGCACCCAGGCACGAATGCCTTCAATGCGGCTGTAGCCCCATTGCTGATTGCCGAATTCACGCATGGCGAATTCCAGCAGCCGATCGGACTGACAGTAACGGCTGGGGGCCAGAAACGGCAGCACCTCGAACGGCAATTGCGCGATCGGTACCTCTACCAGGTCGGCGGGGTAGTCGAGCCGGTGGTCGATATCCACCGTGGCTTCGTAGCGGATGTTGAGCGGGCCTTTCGGCGCGCGCACGCGAGCCACCCGATTGGCCAATACCGGGTCGGTATAACGCTCGACATTGATACCCTGCGTGATCGTGAATTGCTCATTCACGATGGTCTGTCGTTCGGTCTTGGCGACCTCGATGTTGAAGATGAAGTCGGCGGTCGGATCCACGACTTCATAAGCTAGGTCTACCGAGTAGTTGAGACGGTTCATGTCAGCCCTCAGGGCAGGTAATGGGCTTGGTTAAAGGAGGTTGATTAAAGGGGCTTGGTTAAAAGGGAACTTGCTTAAAAGCAGGCGTGGTCAAAAGCAGCGTTCAGAACGCGCTTTCTCGAAGATCCGGCAAAGGTCTGCTGGAACGCGCAAGCAGATTTGCCCGTATGAATGTGCGCTTATGGGAAAATTCATGGGTATTCGGGCGGTTTGCCTGACCTTCAGCAAGATCAGCGCCCAGGCCGCATTACGGATTCAAATCGCTACCATCCGGCTTAATGCCCCATGCAGACGAAAGTCTCATCACGTCGGAGCCTCATGTACCAAGGTGAACGTTTCAACGGATACAGCCATCTCGTCGGCACCCTGCTGGCGGTGTTCGGCACAGTGGCATTGCTCTGGTCTTCCGTGCAGCAAGGCGATGTCTGGCGCATCGTCAGCTCAGCCATCTACGGCACCACGCTGATCCTGCTCTACCTGTTTTCCACGCTGTATCACAGCGTGCAAGGACCAAGAAAGCCGCTGTTCAGACGGCTGGATCATTGCGCGATTTTTCTGCTGATCGCCGGAAGCTACACGCCGTTTGCGCTGGTTACGCTGCGCGGCCCCTGGGGCTGGGGGCTGTTTGCGCTGAACTGGACACTTGCCCTGATCGGCATCGTTCAGGAAATGCGCGTCGGGCGGCGATCGCGCGCGTTGTCGATTGCGGTCTATGTGGTAATGGGCTGGATGGTGTTGTTTGCAATCAAGCCGCTGATGGACGCCTTGCCAAGCGCTGGCATGGCCTGGCTGGCTGCGGGCGGATTGTTCTATACCGGTGGCGTGGTTTTCTATGCGCTGGACAAGAAGGTCCGGCACTTCCACGGCATCTGGCATCTGTTTGTGATGGCCGGCAGCGCATGCCAGTTCATCAGCATTTTTTATTACGTCTGAACTGGCAATGGTTCAAAAGAAAAATGGCCCGAGTCCTGACAGGACTCGGGCCATTTTTTCTTGCGCTGCGTCGAGGCTGACCCGGTTCACAGCGCGGCAGGGTATCAGCGCTTCTTGATCATGCCGTAGATGACCAGCAGCACAATCGCGCCGATGATCGATGCGATCCAGCCCACCGGTTCACCGGGGGCATACCAGCCAGCGGCGCGGCCAACGTAACCTGCGATCAGCGAACCACCGATACCCAGCAGGATCGTCATGATCCAGCCAAGCTTGTCGTCACCTGGTTTGAGCGCGCGGGCAAGCAGGCCCACGATGAAACCGACGATCAACATACCGATGAATGCGAACATGAACTGCTCCTGCGTAAATGGGTGGTGAACCCACTTTAGCAAGAAGCTTGCCCATTGCTACGGGTTTGCCCGCATCAAGCTTGTAACCGGTTGGCAGGCAGTCACGGGCCTGATTCAGCTGGTCTTTTCCAGCAGCAGTTCCACCGTCACCAACACCGGATTCTTGCCGCGCACCAGCACGCCGTCGGCAAGTCCTGCTTCGTAGTCGACCAGCACGACATCGATATGCGCCACGGCCTGGCCGCTTGCGTCACGCGATACGTGGCCGTCGCGCACCAGCAGTTCGGTGGCGATCGGGGTGACCACGTGTCCGTCTTCGAACAAGGCGCCGATCACGCTTCCCACGCCGCCGCGAATCACGGCAGTCTGAATGCTGTGTTCGTCGCAGAAATCTTCCAGCGCACCGCAGAAATCCTGGTTGGGTCGCAGGCGCATGGCGTAGAACCGTTTTTCCGTGACCTGCGCGGGTACGTTGTCGGCCAGGGCGACCTCGTGGGCGCGCGGCTGGAACAGCGAGAAATTCGTTTCGGTGTCCTTGTCCACCTGGAAGCGCATGCCGGTCATGCCCCAGGCCTGCGCGCGGATCGGCGACGACACCATGGCATCGTGCGGAATCACGTGGCCCGCCAGCTTCTTGCCATCGGCTTCTTCCCACAGGGCATGGCAATGCAGGAAGGCTTCGCCGTCACGCACACCGAAGGTCACGGTGGCACGTTCCAGGGTGGTTTCGCCAACCGGGCGATGGATGTCGCTGTACCAGACGGCGTGTTCGGGGGTGGATGACAGGGATGGAATCACGTAGACGAAGGGGCAGAAGCTGCCGCCCTCCAGGTCGAGCACCGCGTCTTCATAGCCGTGTGCGGCCAGGCCACGGCGGATGGATTCCAGAATGCTGAAACCGGGTTCAAGCATGAACTCGAACTTTTCCGCGTGCCCAGCTACGTATTGAATACGGTCGGCAGCAGGAATGCCAGGATGAGAAATGCGTCGAATCGGGGTGTCCATATTGCGTCTCCGCCTGCGCGTCTGGGCGGCAGGCATGCTGTTTTGGGTGCCGGTTGTGCACTGAGAAATCATCTGCAAGGAATGCACCGGCGTGCCGCCAGCGTAGCGCGTGATGACGCGCGTGGCGTGACCGGCAGGCGGCACGTGCGCCACGATGCGGAACGTGGCCGACGCCATTGAATGGCTGGATTGCTGCGCAATAAATGGCTTGCCGTTGATGTGAAAAAGCGGGTCCGAAAGCCACTTTGCGGGTACCCGGCATACCCTGCCGTGACCATATGAAAAACGGGGAGCCAACAGCAGAAAATGCTGCTGTTGGCTCCCCGTGTCGGTCTACGCGCAAACGACGTGTGTGGATTGATCTCAGCCCGGTGGCGCAACACCGATCAAATGTTGCACCTTGGGCGCATCGGGGCCGGTGTGGAAGCGCACGACTTCGCGTTGCAAATCTGCATCAGCATTGGACACCCGGTGATGCTGGCGCAAGTGTTCTGCCCAGGATTCGACCATGAACCACTCGACAATGCGTTGCGGTTCAGCCGAGTCTTCGCTGATGCCCCATGCATAGGCACCGTCGCGCCGACGCTCTGACGACAGCTGTTTCATCGCTTGCAGGAAGCCTGCACGATTGGTGTCTTCGATGCGGTATTCAATCAGGATCAACACCGGGCCTCGGTCGTGGTCTACCGGTGCTGCGGTCAGCGGATCAGGCCAGTGACGCGAGGCGTCCAGGTCAGCATCGCCAGTTGGCAGCGCCAGGCGATTGCAGATGATGCCCACGACCACCAGGCCCGCTGCACCCGCCCACAAGGCAACCGGCACGCCCCATTGTTGCGCGACCGCACCCCAGCCCAGGCTGCCTGCGGCCATGGCTCCGTTGAAGACGGTCAGGTATACCGCCAGGCCACGTCCGCGCACCCAGTTGGGCAGCACCGACTGTGCGGCACCACTGAACGTGGTCAGGGACACAATCCACGCCGCGCCCAGCACCAGCAACATGGCCAATGCAGCCCAGCGCGGCGGGCCGAACGCCAGGCCAACCATGACCGCGGCGGCGGCAACCGCCGCACCCAATACCAGGCCGTCGCCATCGGTCAGGCGACGCAGTTGCGGCATGACCAGCGCACCGATGATGGCACCCGCGCCGACCGCGCCCAGCAGCAGGCCATAGAAACCGGCGTCACCATTCAACAGCTGACGCGCAACCAGCGGCAGCAAGGCCCAGATCGCGCTGCCGAATGCGTAGAAAATGCCCGCGCGCAGCAGCACCACATGCAAGGGGCGGCTGGCGCGGGTGTAGCGCAGCCCGGCACGGAAGGCACCCAGAAAGTGTTCCGGCACATCGTCGTCGCTGTCGGCTTTGCGCTTCCACCAGAACAGGGCCGCCAGCACGAACACATAGCTGACCACGTCTGCGCCGTAGGTGACTGCCGCCCCAAAACTGGCAAGCAGCAGTCCGCCCACGGCCGGGCCGATAGCGCGTGCAATGTTCACGCCCAGGGAATTGAGCGCGACCGCACCTTTCAGGTCCGCCTTGGGGACCAGTTCAGGCACGATGGCCTGCCAGGTCGGTCCCATCAGTGCAGCCCCGATGCCGCCGATGAAGGTCAGGCCGATCAGGTAACTCACGGTCAGACCACCGGTCTTGGCCATCAGCATCAAGGTGACGCTGACCGCTGCCAGCAGCAGCTGGATGACAATCAGGAAGCGCCGTCGATCCAGGATGTCGGCCAGCACGCCAGCGGGAATCGCCAGCAGGAAAATCGGCAGCAGGCCCGCTGCCTGCACCATGGCGACTGCCGTGGGCGATGCCGACAGATCGGTCACCAGCCAGGCACTGGCCACGTCGCGCATGAAGCTGCCGGTGTTGCCCAGAATGGTGGCGATCCACAGGACGGCGAAGACCGGGCGACGCAGGGCGGCAAAAGCGCCCGGCGTGGCCGTGGTGGTAGGGGTGGCGCTCATGCCGTGTCTCGACTGTGTTGCGCTGCGCGTCGTTCGCGCAGGTCCATCCAGGCCACCAGCACGAATGCGCCGATCAGCCCGATGTGTTCAAAAAATGCATTGGTCGTCATGAAACGTTCCTGTCCGCTCATTTCCCAGAAGCGGTTGGCAACCAGGGTGGCGAATACCGTGAAACCAGCCAGCGCAAGTGCGCCGGCCCAGCGCCAGATGCCCGCCAGGATCAACACGGGCGCGCCCAGTTCGACCACGATGGTGAGCGCGGCGAACAGGGCAGGCGGCGCAATGCCGAAGTGCTGCATCTCGCCCACCGCACCGGGAAAGTCCAGCAGCTTGAACAGCCCGCCTTGTATATATGCGGCGCACAGGCAGAGCAGGGCGATCCAGCGCACCGCTGGCGACGAGGCCCAGTGCGGGGCGTCGAGATGCTTGAAGGACATTTACACTGCCCAGCACGCGCAGCCGAGCGCGCCCCAGAACTGCTTGAAGTCTGACACCGGTGCGTTGCTGCCCCAGGCCGCGCCGTGGGCATGGCCGTGGACATTGCAACTGGTGTCGCAGGCGCACAGGGCGGCCATCCTGGCGGCGGCTGCCGGATCGGCTTCCTGGTCTTTGCCCCAGGCTGCAAAACCGCCGTAACGGCGCACCGGCGACCAGTCCGGCATGGCGGGCGGCACCGAGGTGTCGTCGAGGCGCGCGAACTCGCCCGCGCCGTAAACCACCTTGCCACCAACCAAGGTCAGCAGGGCGGTCGTGCCGGCGATCTCGTCTTCCGTGCAGCGGAAGAAATCGCGGTCCGGCACGATAAGGTCGGCCAGTTGACCGGCTTCGATGCGCCCCTTCTTGCCTTGTTCGTTCGAGAACCAGGTGACGTTCTCGGTCCACATGCGCAGCGCGGTGTCGCGGTCCAGGCAGTTGCGCTGCGGGGTGATGCGCAGGCCACCTACCGTGCGACCGGTGACCAGCCACGACAAGGACACCCACGGGTTGTAGGACGCCACACGCGTGGCATCGGTACCTGCCGACACGTTCACACCTGCCGCCAGAATGCGCGACACGGGCGGCGTGGCTTCGGCGGCAGCCGCGCCGTAGCGTTCCACGAAGTCTTCGCCTTGATAGGCCATGCGGTGCTGCACGGCCACGCCGCCGCCCAGTTCTGCGATCCGCGCAATCGACTTGTCGGAAATGGTCTCCGCATGGTCGAAGAACCAGTTCAGGCCAGCCAGCGAAATGTCGCGATTGACCTTCTCGAACACGTCGAGCGCGCGGGTGATGGTTTCGTCGTAAGTAGCGTGCATACGCCATGGCCAGCGGTTTTCCGCCAGCACGCGCACTACGCCTTCCAGGTCTTCTTCCATCTCGGCCGGCATGTCGGGGCGAGGTTGGCGGAAGTCTTCGAAGTCAGCGGCCGAGAACACCAGCATTTCGCCTGCGCCGTTGTGGCGGAAATAGTCGTCGCCCTGTTTGTAGGTCGAAGTGGCCGTCCAGTTCAGGAAGTCGGCCTTTTCTTCTTTGGGCTTTTGCGTGAACAGGTTGTAGGCCAGGCGAATCGTCAGCTGATTGGCATCGGCCAATTGCTGGATCACCTGATAGTCCTCGGGGTAGTTCTGGAAACCACCACCCGCGTCGATGGCTCCGGTCACGCCCAGGCGATTCAGTTCACGCATGAAATGGCGCGTGGAATTGACCTGGTATTCCGGCGGCAGCTTCGGACCTTTGGCGAGCGTCGCGTACAGAATCGACGCGCTGGGTTTGGCCAGCAGCAGGCCGGTGGGATTGCCAGCTGCGTCACGCAGAATCTGTCCGCCCGGGGGTTCCGGCGTGTCGCGGGTGTAGCCCACGGCGCGCAGGGCAGCGCCGTTCAGCAGCGCACGGTCATACAGGTGCAGGATGAACACGGGCGTATCGGGTGCGACTGCGTTCAGTTCTTCCAGCGTGGGCAGGCGCTTTTCCACGAACTGGTGTTCGGTGAAGCCGCCCACCACGCGCACCCACTGCGGGGCGGGGGTGATGGCTACCTGGGCCTTCAGCATGGCCATCGCATCGGCCAGGCTGGGTACGCCGTCCCACCGCAATTCCAGATTGAAGTTCAGCCCGCCACGAATGATGTGGATGTGGTTGTCGATCAAGCCCGGCAAGACCGGCTTGCCTTTCAGGTCGATGAGGCGCGTGCCGGCACCGGCCAGCGGCAGAATCTCTTCATTGCGGCCGACCTGGGTGAAGCGCCCGGCCTGGATCGCGACCGCCTGGGCGACCGGGTTGCTGCGGTCCAGTGTGGTGAACTGGCCGTTGTGCAGAATCAGGTCTGGCGTCTGGGGTGTGGACATGGCGTCTTCCTTCAAGCGTTGGGGTCGCGGGCAATCGGCGCATCGGCCTTGCCGTCGGTCTTGAGCGGGGTGTTGGTGTCAGTCTGGGAATCGGACGAGGCGGGCTCGCCCACGTACTGCATCCAGGGCGGGCTGTCGGGCGGCGTGGCGGCCGCGTCGCCGGCCGCAATGGTGGCACCCGGCAAGTGGCCGAACATGTGAGGCTTGACCTGCTCGTGCCAGGACGTGGCGGCAGGTTGTTTGTCCAGGTAATGCCGGACAAGTGCGGGAATTTGTTCGCCGGCCAGAATGCCGAGCAGGCCTACCAGGGCAATGATCGGTGGCGCGGGCGAGCGCACGTTCAACAGCCCATACAGCACACCGACCAGCAGGCCTGCGCCAAGGGACAAGACATACATCTTCATGGCGAACGCCTCCCAGATTATCGAGCCCCATAGTGCTCGTGATCAGGCGTCCGGTCTTGTTCAGAAGTCAGGTCGGTGGAACGTTACGGCGGTCCAGAATCTGGAGGGGCCGGGCACCCACCCGATGACCATATCGATTGGCAGACGGCGTTGCGCGCGTCGGTATCGGGTGGGTGCTGTCTTGGTTCTGCGTGCTTGTGTCTGCGTACTTGTGTCTGCGTACTTGTGTCTACTTACGCCAGTTGCTTCGCGTGGAAGGCCACGTGGTCGGCCATGAAGGTCGAGATGAAGTAATAGCCGTGGTCGTAACCCGCCTGGCGGCGCAGCGTCAGCGGTTGGCCGGCCTTGGAGCAGGCCGCTTCGAATGCCTCAGGCAAAAGCTGGCCGTCTTTCAGGAATTTGTCGTCCAGACCTTGATCGACCAGGATGCCGGCCGGGAAGGGCGCAGACGACTTGTCAGCCATCAGCGCGCTGGCGTCGTGCGCGGCCCAGCTGCTGCGGTCGGCACCCAGGTAGCCCGTGAATGCCTTCTCGCCCCAGGGGCACTTGCTGGGCGCAGCGATCGGCGCAAACGCCGATACCGAGCGGAATTTTTCCGGGTGTCGCAGCGCCAGCGTCAGTGCACCGTGGCCACCCATCGAATGGCCGAACACACCGACGCGTGCGGCGTCCACGCCCAGTTCCCGGGTCACCAGGTCGAACAGTTCATCGGTGATGTAGCTCTCCATCCGGTAATGCTTGGCCCAGGCGGCCTCGGTGGCGTCCAGATAGAAACCGGCACCTACGCCGAAGTCCCAGCTGTCGGCCTCGCCCGGTACGCCTGCCCCGCGCGGGCTGGTGTCGGGAGCGATCAGGATCAGTCCATGCTCGGCTGCATATTGTTGTGCGCCGCCCTTGGTGACGAAGGTTTCTTCCGTGCAGGTCAGGCCGGCCAGGTAGAACAGGCCGGGCAGAGGGCCTTGGGCCGCTTGTTCCGGGACGAAGACGGAAAACCGCATCGGCAGGCCGATGGTGGTGGAGTCGTGCTTGTAGAAACGTTGTTCACCGCCAAAGCAGCGGTGCTTGTTCAGAAGTTCCATGAGGTTCCTGTGCTGAATAAGGGCGGCACGGGTCGCGCCGAAAGCCTAATGGTAGCTGCATGGCAGTTCCGGGGCGGCAGAGCCGCAATTCATCCGATCAGATGATTTTTGCGAATAGTTGTTGCAGGTTGTTGCCGATCGATATCGCGGTGTGGCCTGGGATTTGCCCTTAATTTGTGACATGCCTGCGATCGGTGCAAGTTATCGTGTTGCAGCCCGTTACACTGAATATGCCGCCCATTTTCTCTTAGTTGAATCTATGTCAAAGCCTCCTACAAATAATGTTGAGCACCTGGTCGATAAGGCGCGTCCTATCGTCACCAAAACTGACATGAAGGGACATATCACCTACGCCAATCCGTCATTCGTGGAGATCAGCGGATTCAGCCGTGAGGAACTGATCGGGGCCCCCCACAACGTCGTGCGTCACCCCGATATGCCGGCAGAGGCGTTCACGGATCTGTGGAAGACCGTGCTGCGCGGCCAGCCCTGGCAGGGCATGGTGAAAAATCGCGCCAAGGACGGCGGTTTCTATTGGGTGATGGCGTTTGTGACGCCGCTGTTCGAGGGCGGTCGGCAAGTCGGCTTCATGTCGGTGCGCAATGCGCCCTCACGTGCCCAGATCGATCACGCCGCGGCCCTGTACGCGCAGGTGAAAGCGGGTCAGGCCAAGTTCCCGATGACACCCCGCGCGCGCTGGTGGCATCGCCCGGCACCCGTGGCAGCCAGCTTGGGGGGGATCGGGTTGGCCTTGTTCGCTGGCGCTGCAGCGCTTCCGCATTGGGGCTGGTCGGCGGGTGGCGCGGCGTGGTTGCTGACAAGCGTCCTGGTGTGGCGCGGGTTGGTCAGCGCGCCGCTGAATGAGGCAATCGACGCCTTGGTCGCCATTGAACACGGCGAACTGGATCGTGCCGCCGGTCCGGACGCGCGTTTCGGCCTGGGCAGCTTGCGACTGCATATCGAAGCTGTGCGCATTCATCTGCGATCCACGCTGTGCGACGTGATGCTGAGCGCGCGTGCCGTCGAGGCCAGTGCTGGTCAGGTCAACGATGAAGTCGCCGCACTGACCACCGCAATCGGTGCCCAGCGCGATCGCATCGCCCAGATCGCCAGCGCCGTGCAGCAAATGAGCGTATCCATCCGCGATGCCTCGCAACATACGGCCAGCGCGTTGGCCTTGTCGGAGTCGGCCATGGCCGATGTCGACGGGGCCGAGAGCAAGATTTCCCAATCGGTGACTGGCACCACATCGGTTGCTGATGCCGTGGGCCGCACCAGCACGCAGGTCGATTCCCTGCATACGCTGGTTGCCACCATTACTCGCGTCACCCAGTCGATCAGCGACATCGCCACGCAGACTAGCCTGCTGTCGCTGAACGCCGCTATCGAGGCGGCACGGGCGGGTGAAGAAGGCCGAGGTTTCGGCGTGGTGGCCGACGAAGTACGTTCCTTGTCCGAACGCACCGCGCGCAGTACCGAAGACATCGGCAAGGCGCTGGAAGCGATCACCCGCTTTGCCACCGATACCGCCGCGTCGATGCAGGACGCCGTGTCGTCGGTCGCCGTCAGCGGCAACCAGATCCGCGACAGCGCTGGCTTCTTTGTGCGCGTGCGCGAATCGTCGGGCGCGGCGGTGGACCGCTCGCGTGACATTGCGGGCATGCTGGATCAACAATCGTCGGCGTCACGCGACATCGCGGGCAGCATGGACGCAATTTCCGAAGCCGTTGACCGGACCGCCGCGTCAGTCGATGGCCTGGGCACTGCGTCGCACGAATTGCACGACGTGGCGGGCGAGATTCGCCAGCTGCTGGCCCGCTTCGAAGCGTCAATCTCAAAGTGATGGGTGGTGGTCACAGTGTGGTCGCCCGATGACCGCGCTGTGACTGCAGCGGGATGTAAATCCTGGGAGGCATCGCGTTTTCCCGTGGACGGCGCAGGTATGCTGTGCGATTGCGAGTTGAATCGGCCAGGGCGGTAACGTGAGCAAGATGTTGGCAACAGGCAATAACGGCAACGGCGTGGTGCGCCGTGCGGCACGACAGGTAATTGGCGCAGGTTTTGCGCTGCTGGTTGCACTCAGTGCTCCAGTCAAGGCAGCCGATGCGCTGCCGCCCGAATTGGCTCGCGCGCTCGCGCAAACCAAACTGCCAAATTCCGCCGTGTCGGTGGTGGTCGAGGAACTCGACGGTCGCCGTGTCGCGGCTTTCAACAGCAGCACGCCACGCAATCCGGCCTCGGTGATGAAGCTGGTCACCACCTATTCGGCGCTCGAAGGCCTGGGTCCGGCATACACCTGGCGCACCGAATTGCTGGCCTTGCCGCAGCATTGGCCCGGCCCCGACGGCGCGTTGCGCGGGCCGCTTTATCTGCGTGCCAGTGGCGACCCTATCCTGCGTATGGAAGACCTGTGGGCCATGCTGCGCGAACTGCGTCTGCACGGCGTTACCCGCCTGCCTGAACTGGTGGTCGACCGTTCCCTGTTCGGTGATGTACGTATCGACACCGGGGCGTTCGACGGAGATGCCGCACGCCCTTACAACGCCAGCCCCGACACCTGGATGGTGGGGTTCGGTGCCATCCGCCTGATGTTCCTGCCTGACGCGGCACAGCGTCGCTGGCGCGTGGTCACCGACCCGGTGCTGCCGAACGTGCGGGTAGAAGGTGCACCTGTCTGGTCCGATGTTGCCTGCCCCGGTTCTCCGTCGGTTCAGGCCGACCCGGTGATCGATGCGCGCGGCGTCACGCTGCGCCTGTCGGGCACGGTGTCAGGGGATTGCGGCGAATTCAGCATCTACCGCATTGCTTTGCCGCAGGCCGATCACGCCAGTGCTGTATTGCGCAAGCTATGGGAAGAGATGGGCGGAACCATCGATGGCCCGGTGCGTGTGGGCGTGGTGCCGCCGGGTGTGATGCCGCTGGCAAGCCATGAATCGCCAGCCCTGGCCGAAGTGATCCGCGACATCAACAAACGCAGCAACAACGTGATGGCGCGCCAGCTTCTGCTGACCTTGGGTGCCGCCAATCCCACCAGTGGTGCTACCCAACGTGATGGCGCGGCGGCGGTGCATTCGGTCTTGCAGGCGCACGGCATGGAATTCCCGGAACTGGTGGTGGACAACGGGTCGGGTCTGTCGCGCAATGGGCGGGTGTCGGCCGACAGTCTGGCCAAGCTGCTGAATACCGCGTACCACTCGCCGGTCATGCCCGAGTTCATGTCCTCGTTGTCGATCTCCGGCACCGACGGCACGGCGCGTCGCCGCTTGCGTGGCAGCGCCACACTGGGCATGGCGCATCTGAAGACCGGCACCTTGCGCGACGTGCGTGCCATTGCCGGTTATGTGCTGGCATCCAGCGGCAAACGTTATCTGGTCGTCGGCATGGTCAATCACGAAGAAGCCTCGCGCGCCGGCCCGTTCCTGGACGCACTGGTCGCCTGGGTCGCGGCGCGATGATCGGTATCGGCAGGTGGGGAGCCGCGAAGGCCCACCTGCCCAGTACCCCAGCACCACGTACCGGCGGCAGTGTCGATGCGTTGGCGGATGTTCGTGCCGATGCGCCACGCGTGAAGCCAGTCCGTACCCGAACCGGTCTGGCCAGCTGCCTTGCCATCCTGCTGACCAGCGCAGCCGTGTTTGCGGCGACGCCTGCAGCCGTGGCAGAAACCTTGCGCTGGGCGCGCGCCAGCGATGCCACCACGCTCGATCCGCACGCCGGCAACACGACGGCCAATCACAGCCTGTTCCATCAGATTTACGAACCGCTGCTGACGCGGGAGCGAGACGGCAGCCTGCAGCCTGCGCTGGCCACTGCCTGGCAGATGCAGGCAGACCCGACGGTCTGGCACTTCACAATCCGTGAAGGCGTGCGTTTCCACGACGGACAGTTGCTGAGCGCCGACGACGTGGTGTTCTCGCTTGAACGCGCACGTGCCGCCAGTTCCGACATGAAAAGCTGGCTGGCGACGGTTGCTGAAATTTCCAAACTGGATGCGCACACGGTGGTGGTGCGCACCCATCGGGTCAATCCGATCCTGCCCAGCTACCTGGTCCACATCCACATCCTGAATGCGGCCTGGGCGCGGGCCAACCATGCCTTGTTGCCCCAGGCACCGGGGCAAGCGTCGTCGCCGTTTGCCGAAACGCATGAAAACGGCACGGGCCCGTATCGCGTGGTGTCGCGCGAGCCTGACCGCCGCACGGTGCTGACCCGCTTCGATGCCTACTGGGGACGGGATCGTTTCCCGCTTGGCGTGAGCGACATCATCTGGCTGCCGATCAGCAACGCGGCGACCCGCACCAGCGCCTTGATGGCGGGTGAGATCGACTTCCTGCAAGACGTGCCGGTACAGGACGTGTCCCGCCTGGAGCAGCAGCCAGATATCCGCGTGACGCGTGGCGCGGAAAACCGCACGGTGTTCTTCGGTTTCAACGTAGGGGACAAGACACTCCGTCGTGGTGATGGCCTGAGCGCCAATCCGCTGGCTGATCTGCGGGTGCGTCAGGCCTTCAACCTGGCGATTGATCGGGCCAGCATCGTGCGCGTGGTCATGCGTGGCATGGGTCAGCCCACGGGATTGGTAGTGCCGCCGTCGGTGAACGGCTACTCCGATGCGCTTGACCTGGTGCCGCCTCCCGATCCTGCCGTTGCGCGTACGCTGCTGGCCGAAGCCGGATACCCAGCCGGCTTCCAGCTGGTGATGAACTGCCCGAATGATCGTTATCTGAACGACGAGGCCATCTGTGTGGCTGTGTCGGGCATGCTGGCCCGGATTGGCGTGAACGTGACCCTGGAATCCCGGCCGTCTGCCGTCCACTTTGCCAAGGTGCTCAAGCGCGAAACCGATTTCTGGCTGTATGGGTGGAGTGTCCCGACCCTGGATTCGGCCTACATGCTGGACGCGCTTTTTCACAGCAGCGGCAAGGCTTATGGCGCGGCCAACCTGACTGGCTACGCCGATCCCGCCATGGATGCCCGCATCGAATCCCTGTCCACGGCAGACCTGAGATACCGCAACGCCATGCTGCACAACATCTGGACACGGGCCAATCAGGAGCTGGTCTACCTGCCGATGCACACGCAGGTGCTGCATTACGCCACGCGTGCGCGCTTCGACATTCCCATCGATCCCTTCGACATTCCGTTCATCAAGCAGGTGCCACCACCCCGGGTTCCATGAACGCTTGACGACGCGCAAGCTTGTGCCCCTGCCGAAAAATGTAACCACTCCGAGGCATGCCAGGCGTCCCAGGCCGTAGGTGAGGCTGTATCATCGATCAGGTGATCAACCCGCGTATCCAGGAGGTGCCACATGGCAACGAGCAATAAAGAACGAATCATCACCGACGTCAAAGGCGTGCTGGACGACGCAGAAGATCTGTTGAAACAAGCCGCGACCTCAAGCGGCGATCGCGCCATCGAATTGCGCGAACGTGCACTGGACTCGCTCAAGCGCGGTGCCGAGCATCTGCAAGACCTGCAGGATTCGCTGGTCGAGCGCAGCCGCGCTGCTGCCCGCGTGACCGACGACTACGTGCACGACAATCCCTGGCGTTCGATTGGCATCGCTGCCACTGCAGGCTTCCTGATCGGCCTCCTGGTCAATCGTCGATAAGCACGACAGACGATGACTGCACCCCGCCACCCACTCTCCGGCTCTTTGCGGGCGCTCGGTGCGACCGTCATCGGCATCCTGCGTACTCGCCTCGAACTGCTTGCAGTTGAACTGGCCGAGGAAAAGAATCGCCTGCTGACGATTCTGCTGTGGGCGCTTGGTGGGCTGCTGGCCCTGGCAATGGGCATCTTGATGTTGTCCTTGCTGGTGGTCGCAGCCTTCTGGGACACCCCGAATCGGCTGACCGCACTTGGTGTGGTGGCAGCCTTGTACTTCCTGACGGGAGTTGGCGCACTGCTATTCGTGCGCAAGAAGGTTGCTGACGCACCGTTCACGTTCGATGAAACCTTGGCCGAACTTGAGCGCGACCGCCAGGCACTTGGTGCCGCCGCCGATGCGCCGACGCCCGCCCGACGAGGTCATCCATGAGTTCACCCCCGCTGCATGTTCGCAAGGAATTGCTGAAGGTTCGTGCCTCGCTTGAACGGCTTGAACTGACGCACAACGTCATGGAAGTACGCGAGGCTGCGTCACCGCGCAACCTGGTTCGCTCCATGTTCGGCGGCAGTCCGGTGCAGCCCGGCGTTCGCGGGCAAGCGCGCCCGCAGGGCGGCCTGGCTGGTGCCGTATCTGGTGCGTTGGCCAGCGTTGGTGGCCTGCGTGGCCTGAGCATGATGGTTCCTGGCGGCCTGGCCGCTGGTGGACCGGCATTGTTGCTGCAATTGCTGCGCATGTTCCGCCAGTCGCCAATCAAGGTCTCAGCCATTGCGCTTGGCGGCGCAAAGCTGGCCAAGTCCGGTTTCAAGATTGGCGTGCTCGGCTTCCTGGGCTACCAAAGCTTCAAGCTCTGGCAGCACTACAACCGACCGCGACGGTTCCGGGGCAACCCGATTCCGCACGATGTCGGGTACGAGTCGGCTCCGCCCAGCGCTTCCGGGCAGACGTCGGCATATCCCTGATATGCCAAGCTGGAATCAAGTTCCGGCAAGTTCGCCTAAGCTGAAATGAAAATCGCCGATTTATCGGCGATTTTCATTTTCTGGCATGGCTTTGCGATTACAGCCCCAGGCTGTCCCACATGTCGTCGATGCGCGCTTTCACGCCAGCATCCATGGTGATGTCGCGTCCCCACTCGCGATTCGTCTCACCCGGCCACTTGTTGGTCGCGTCCAGCCCCATCTTGCCACCCAGGCCCGACACCGGCGACGCAAAGTCCAGGTAGTCGATGGGCGTGTTTTCCACCAGCAAGGTGTCACGCACCGGGTCCATGCGGGTGGTGACCGCCCAGATGACTTCCTTCCAGTCACGCACGTTGATGTCCTCGTCCACCACGATGATGAACTTGGTGTACATGAACTGGCGCAGCACGCTCCAGATGCCGAACATCACGCGTTTGGCGTGGCCCGCGTACTGCTTGCGGATCGACACCACCGCCAGACGGTAGCTGCAGCCTTCCGGGGGCAGGTAGAAGTCCTGAATCTCGGGCAACTGACGGCGCAGCAGCGGCACGAACACTTCGTTCAAGGCCAGGCCCAGCACGGCGGGTTCGTCCGGCGGTTTGCCGGTATAGGTCGAGTGGTAGATCGGGTCGCGACGCATGGTGATGCGATCCACCGTGAACACCGGGAACCAGTCCTGCTCATTGTAGTAGCCGGTATGGTCGCCATACGGACCTTCCAGCGCCACTTCGTAGGCCGAATCAGGGGCAGCAGGCCCGCCAGGCGGCGATTGCGGGGCAATCGCGCGTGGGTCGGTGCTGGGCAGGATATGGCCTTCCAGCACAATTTCGGCCGAGGCCGGCACCGACAGTTCGCTGCCCAGGCACTTCACGGTTTCCGTGCGGCCACCGCGCAGCAGGCCGGCGAACTGGTATTCGGACAAGGCATCGGGCACCGGCGTGACCGCGCCCAGAATGGTGGCCGGGTCGGCACCCAGCGCCACGGCGATGGGGAAGGGCTTGCCCGGGTTGGCCAGCGCAAACTCGCGGAAGTCCAGCGCGCCGCCGCGCTGGGCCAGCCAGCGCATGATGAGCTTGTTGCGGCCCAGCGGCTGCTGTCGGTAGATGCCCAGGTTCTGCCGCTTGCGCTGCGGTCCCTTGGTCACCACCAGGCCCCAGGTCAGCAGCGGTGCCACGTCACCGGGCCAGCAGTGCTGGATGGGCAGGGTGGACAGGTCCACGTCATCGCCCTCGATCACCACTTCCTGACAAGGCGCAGAGCGCACCACCTTCGGTGCCATGTCCCACAAGGCCTTGAGCATGCTGACCTTGCCGACGGCATCTTTCAGGCCCTTGGGCGGCTCGGGTTCACGCAAGGATGCCAACAGTTCGCCAATACCGCGCAAGGCACTGACATTTTCCGCGCCCATGCCCAGGGCCACGCGGTGCGGCGTGCCGAATAAGTTGGTGAGCACTGGCATGCTCGAGCGGCCGCGCCCTGGTTGCTGGACGTTCTCGAACAGCAGTGCCGGCCCGCCCGCGCGCAACACGCGGTCGCTGATCTCGGTCATCTCCAGGTGAGTGGAGACCGGCGCGGTGATGCGCTTGAGCTCGCCGGTGCGTTCGAGCTGCTGGAGGAAGTCACGTAGATCGCGGTATTTCAAGACGGAAACCTTGCAGAAAAGCGGTAAGAACGAAGCTTAATGCGCCCCGGGCAGGGCGTTCGCCAAACCGTACGTCGGATAGCTTACGGCTTGAGTATTCGGGGGGCTTTATGGTCGCCGATATGCCTGGGAAAACGCTAAAAATCGGGAAATTCACGACACTTTCATACATGTATCAGGCTGTACGCACCTGGCAAAGATAGTGGTTACTCACTATTTGTTATGTCCCGCTATACCGGTGGATATTGCGTGAGTTGCATTTAGTAGCAAAATAAAACGCTTACTGTTGGCTGCCGGGTCTGGAATTTTTTATTTGACCGTTTGAAAACTCAGTCCCTACAATCGGTTCACTTTCAGCGCGGGTTCAATTCCAGTCCTTCGCCACTCGACCGATCTGCCAGATGCAGCGGCGACGCGAGACTGATTGGGCTAATGCAACGGGCCGTCGGGTGCCCACTGTCCACTGGAGTTTCTCTCTTCCCGGCGCGTATTTCGCGCCACTCGCCCGAGTTGGGCACGACCGAAAAAAGCACCGCTCTGGTGCCGAGGTCGTGCAGATGTGTCAACAAGCCGTTTTCTGGCGTTGGCTCGAAGTGCAGTACCACGAAGTTGTCGCATCCCTAGCAGCAAATGGACCAACCATCTGTCGCTCGGGCGATGTCGTGTCTGCAAACCCAAGGGGAAAAAATGCAAGACGCAAGATCCGAATCGGCGGAGTTAACGCCGGTTCTGTCAGCCAAGCGTGAACTCACGTGGATGTACAAGCAGGCCACCAGCTGGATGGGCATTTTTGCCTTCGTGATGGTCGGCATTGTCTGGGCTGATCCGAACATGCGCGCACAAGTGCGCGACGTGTACCTGTCGATGACGACCGACGAGGCCGCGCTGCCACTGGTAGTGGCAACCGCGCCCGTACCGGCCGTGGCTATTCCGGTGACGCTGCCGAGCCATAACAAGTCGTTCCCCTTGATGGGCAACGTCTTGCATGCTCAGCCGGTTGCCGTCGTGCCTGCCGGCGTCGCATCGCCCGCGCAGATCGAAGGCCTGCGTCGCTACATCGCCCGCAAGTACCGCGTGTCGCATGACGCAACGGAACTGCTGGTGAAGGAAGCCTACGGCGTCGGTCAGGATATGGACATCGATCCGCTGCTGCTGTTGTCGGTGGCCGCCATCGAGTCTCGCTTCAATCCCTTCGCCGAAAGCGGCATGGGTGCGCAGGGCCTGATGCAGGTCATGACGAGCGTGCACCACGAGAAGTTCAAGAGCTTCGGTGGCATGCAGGCTGCGTGGAATCCGATCGCCAACCTGCGCGTCGGTGCCATGATTCTGCAGGACTGTATTGCGCGGGGCGGCTCGATTGAAGCCGGCCTGAAGCGTTATGTCGGTGCCACTGGCCCCAACGATGGTGGCTACGGTGCCAAGGTGCTGGCCGAGCGCCAGCGTCTGGCTTCCGCAGCCGGTATCCGCCCGGCTGCGCCCAAGCCTGCCGAAGCGGTGGCCGAAGCCAGCGTATCGAAGGACGGCAAGCCGCAGGAGCAATCGGTGGCTGCGCTCTGACGCCAGTAATTGCCTGACCCGAGCGTGGCGCATGCCACGCTTACAATGACCAAGCGCGGCGTGTGTCCGCGCTTTGTCATTTTCAGGTGTTGTCATGCCCCGTCTTGCATCACGCGTCGATCGTATTTCGCCGTTTTACGTCATGGAACTGGTCAAGCAGGCCGCCCGTATGGAAGCTGCCGGCCAGGACATCGTCCACATGAGCATCGGCGAGCCCGATTTCACTGCGGCTCCCGAAGTGGTCGAAGCCATGGAACTGGCCGTGCGCCAGGGCCGCAGCCAGTACACCCCCGCCGTAGGCATTACGCCGCTGCGCGAAGCCATCGCGGCGTTCTACCGGACTCGCTTCGGCGTGGATATCGATCCGGCCCGGGTGATCGTCACTGCCGGTGCCTCGGGTGCCCTGAGCCTGGCCTGCGCGGCCCTGGTCGAGCACGGTGCCAAGGTGTTGATGCCGGACCCGGCTTACCCCTGCAACCGCCATTTCGTCACCGCAGCGGGTGGGCAGCCGATTCCGATCCCGTCCGGCCCGGAAGACCGCTTCCAGCTGTCTGCCGAACACGTGCGCAAACATTGGGACGACCAGACCGCAGGCGTGCTGATTGCCTCGCCTAGCAATCCCACCGGGACGGCGATTGCGCCCGACGCCTTGGTGGAACTGGTGGACGAGGTCCGCAAACGAAACGGCTTCGCCATCGTCGACGAGATCTACCTGGGTCTGCAGTACGACGGCGAGCGCAAGTCCGCCGCGTCCTTGGGTGACGACCTGATCATCGTCAACAGCTTCTCCAAGTACTTCCACATGACCGGCTGGCGTCTTGGTTGGTTGATCGTGCCGCCGACGCTCGTCGGTGCCTTCGAGAAACTGGCCCAGAACCTGGTGATCTGCGCGTCGTCACTGGCGCAGCATGCCGCGCTGGCCTGCTTCACGCCGACCTCGCTCGATGTTTTCGAGGCCCGACGCGAAGCTTTCCGCGAGCGGCGCGACTATTTGCTGCCGGAATTCGAGCGCCTGGGCCTGCATGTCCCGGTCAAGCCCGACGGTGCCTTCTATATATATAGTGATGTGAGCGAACACAGCCCCGACAGCGGGGCATTTGCGGCACGTTTGCTGGCCGAGGCCGGCGTATGCGCGGTGCCCGGCATGGACTTCGGCACTGCCGATCCCGGCCGTTACATGCGCTTTTCCTACGCCACCGATCTGGCCCGTCTGCAAGAGGCGGTGGATCGCATGAGCCGGCTGCTCGGACGCTGACCGACATGGAGCCGGGGCGTCGTGCGTTTTTCCTGCCCGGTCGGGCGCAGCGCGACCCCTGGGCACAGTTCTGCCAGCGTCTGTCGCGACTGGTGGCGGGCAAGGTCGAAGACGAAAGCGCAACGTCTGGTGGCCAGACCGTGCACCGGGCGCGCCTGATTGCCGCGCGCGCAGCCGATATCCATCACGCCCGTGCCTTGTGTGCCGAACTGGGCGTGGTGCTGGCCGATGCGCATGCCGGCTTGTCGGTAGATGCCGCCAGGTCGTGGCTGTGGGCGGACAGCAGTCGGCTGAACGGGGTGGGGGCGTTCGATAGCCGGCTTGGTCTGATCAGTGTGGAAGCTGGTTGCCAGGTCGGCAGCTTGCGCGATGCGCTGGCGGGAAGTCCTTGGCTTGCGCCTGGCCTGAACGGTGCAAACCCGAACCAGACCCTGGGGCAGTGGCTGCTGACGGCCGATCACTGGTTGCCTGGGGAATGCGCGGCATCGAACCTGCACGCCGTCGATGTCATGCTGGCAGATGGCGGCAGCGAACAGCTGGGCAGCTTCGGCCACGCCGCGACCCGGCCACTGAGCCAGGCCCTGCGCGCGCTGGTATCGGGCCTTTTTGAGACAGCCGCATCGCCTGCCGCAACGGCCATGCGCGCCCAGCCACGCTGGCCCGGGCACTATCGGCTGGATGCCTTGTTGCCGCTGACGCCAGCGGGCCTGACGCCCATCCCGAATCTCGCCCATCTCCTGCTGGGAAGCCGTGGATCGCTGGCCTGGGTCGAACGTATTCACCTGCGTCTGCATGCTGAAGATGTACCGTCCACCCAGGTCTCAGTACCGCAGGGTGGCACCCCTGTACGTGGTCTGGACCAACAGATGGAACCCGGTGCTGTGCGCCATATTGACGCATACGTAAAGTCCCGTTTCGATCCTGAGACGCGTTTACCGGCACCATTTGTATAAGCGTGCTGTCAGGGGGATAATTCGCGGCTCGCTCAACGCGCCCGCCGGGCAAGGTTCCAATCCATGGCTCAACCCCTCGATCCTCAACTGCGCAAGGCTGCGCTCGAATATCACGAGCAAGGTCGTCCCGGCAAGATTTCGGTCACGCCAACCAAGCAGCTTTCCAATCAGCGCGATCTGGCGCTGGCGTATTCGCCCGGCGTTGCTGCGGCGTGTGAAGAGATCGTTGACGATCCCGCCAACGCGTTCCGCTACACCGCCCGTGGCAATCTGGTCGGTGTGATCAGCAACGGCACCGCGGTGCTGGGTCTGGGCGCAATCGGCGCACTGGCATCCAAGCCGGTGATGGAAGGCAAGGCCGTGCTGTTCAAGAAGTTCGCCGGCATTGATGTCTTCGACATCGAAATCGACGAAACCGACCCGCACAAGCTGGTCGAGGTGATCGCGGCGCTTGAGCCCACCTTCGGTGGCATCAACCTGGAAGACATCAAGGCCCCGGAATGCTTCATCGTCGAGCGCGAATTGCGCAAGCGCATGAAGATCCCCGTCTTCCACGATGACCAGCACGGCACGGCAATTACCGTGGCAGCTGCTTTCCTGAACGGCCTGAAGGTCGTCGGCAAGAGCCTGTCCGAGATCAAGCTGGTGGTGTCGGGTGCTGGCGCTGCTGCGCTGGCCTGCCTGGATCTGCTGGTCGACCTGGGTCTGCCGATTGAAAACATCTGGGTGACCGACCTGGAAGGTGTGGTCTACACCGGCCGTGTCGAACTGATGGACCCGGACAAAGAGCGTTTCTGCCAACCGACCGAACTGCGTACGCTCGGTCAGGTGATCGATGGTGCCGATGCCTTCCTGGGCCTGTCCGCAGGCGGCGTGCTGAAGGCCGACATGGTCGAACGCATGGGCCCGCGTCCGCTGATTCTGGCGCTGGCCAATCCCACGCCGGAAATCCTGCCGGAAGTTGCCCACGCCGTGCGCAGCGACATCGTGATGGCCACCGGCCGTTCCGACTACCCGAACCAGGTCAACAACGTCCTCTGTTTCCCTTACATCTTCCGCGGCGCGCTGGATGTGGGCGCGACCACCATCACGCGTGAGATGGAAATCGCCGTGGTGCACGCCATCACCGAACTCGCTCAGAAAGAACAGAGCGAAGTGGTGGCGGCGGCCTATGGCATTTCGGACCTGGCCTTCGGCCCCGAATACCTGATTCCGAAGCCCTTCGATCCGCGTCTGATCGTGCGCATCGCTCCCGCCGTGGCCAAGGCTGCGATGGAGTGCGGCGTTGCCACGCGTCCGATCGAAGACATGGACGCCTACATCGAACAGCTGGAACAGTTCGTGTATCACTCGGGCGCGTTCATGCGTCCGCTGTTCTCGTCGGCCAAGCGCATCGTGCGCGAGGGCGGCAAGTCGCGCATCGTGTTTGCCGAAGGCGAAGACGAACGCGTGCTGCGCGCGGTGCAAGTCATCGTCGACGAAGGCCTGGCCAAGCCCATTCTGGTCGGTCGTCCGGCCGTGCTGGAAAAGCGCATCGAGAAATTCGGTCTGCGCCTGCGCCTGGGTGTCGACATCGAAGTCACCAATCCTGAACACGACGAGCGCTTCAAAACCTACTGGACCACGTACTGGAACAAGTCGGCGCGTCATGGTGTGACCGCCGAATACGCCAAGATCGAAATGCGTCGTCGCCTGACCCTGATCGGTGCGATGATGGTCGATCTGGGTGATGCCGACGGCATGATCTGCGGCACCGTGGGCTTCTATCACAAGCACGTGAAGTTCATCGACCAGGTGATCGGTCGTCGTCCGGGCGCAAGCGTCTACGCCGCGATGAACTTCCTGGTGCTGGCCAACCGCACTGTGGTCTTGGTCGACACGCACGTGAACGAGAACCCGACTGCCGCACAGATCGCCGAGATCACCATCATGGCGGCTGAGGAAATGAAGCGTTTGGGCGTCGAGCCCAAGGCTGCGCTGCTGTCGCATTCCAACTTCGGCACCAGCGATGCACCGTCGGCGCTCAAGCAACGCGAGGCGCTGGCCATCCTGCGCGAAACCGCGCCGTGGCTGGAAGTTGACGGTGAAATGCATGGCGACTGCGCACTGAGCGAATCGCTGCGTCACACCATCATGCCGAACACCACGCTGAAGGGCGAAGCCAATCTGCTGGTCTGCCCGACCATCGAATCGGCCAACATCTCGTACAACCTGCTGAAGACGACGGCCGGCGGCGGCGTGGCCATTGGCCCGATCCTGCTGGGTGCCAACGCAGCAGTCAACGTGTTGACCGCCAGCGCGACCGTGCGTCGGATCATCAACATGACCGCACTGACGGTGATGGACGCCAACGTCAAATAAGTAAAAGGGAGCGTGCCGGGACATGTGCCCGGTACTATCCGGATGGACCTCGCGCCTGGGTGCAAACCTGGGTGGCGGACACCGCGCCTTGCATGACAATCTTTCGAGATGACATGCAAGGCGCGGTTTTTTTTCGTCATTTTTCAGCGTGATGAAGCCAGAAATTTGCCGAGTGGACAGCATCGATGTCGAAGATGTTTCCGCGTGCATGACGATTGCGTTTTTGCCCTGGCCGGCTGTTGATCGGCCCGGGGTTTGCAGATACGCTCAAAGCGACCTTCGATCCGGAGTTTTCGATGCATTCCCTGTTCCAGCGCTGGTGGCGCACCCTGGTGTTGATGCTGGTTCTGGCCGCCTGCGCCGTGCCGGCATCTGCGCGCGACGCCGCGGCCATCAAGAGCGACATCGCTTTTTCAGAACTGCCGCGCGAAGCCCAGCAGACGCTTGCGCTCATCAAGCAGGACGGCCCGTTTCCATACACCAAGGACGGCACCGTATTCGGCAATCGCGAGGGGCGCTTGCCCTCACAGGCGCGCGGCTATTATCGTGAGTACACCGTGCCTACGCCGGGTGCCCGCAATCGCGGCGCACGTCGCATTGTCGGAGGCCAAGGGCCTGGCCGCAATGTGGCCACGAGCGGTGAGTACTGGTACACCGCCGACCATTACTCAACCTTCCGTCGAATCCGGGAGTAAGCCATGACATCCGTTTCTCCAAGCCTGCACGAGCAGTTCGAATCGGGCACCGCGCTGCAAGAGCCGGGTATCCCCACGGCCACCCTGGCCGCCACCGCGCGCGACTTGAAGCTCGGCTTCTTCGACATCGACTGCGCGCGCGCCAAAAGCAAATCGGCGGTATTGCGCGCGATTGCCAAGGCGCTGGATTTCCCCGAGCATTTCGGCAACAACCTGGACGCCTTGTACGACAGCCTGACCGATGTGCTGATGGAACAGAAACACGGCATGGTGGTGGTGCTGCGCGACCTGCACGTGAACGATCCGGTGCTGGCCGAACATGTGCCCGCCATCGGCGATGTGTTCCGCGATGCGATCGAATACGCCCGTGAAAACAAGCGTGCACTGAGCTTCATCCTGGAGCCCGCGCACGACGAGGCGACGCCAGCCGAGCCGACCCCCAGCGCGTGATCTGGCGTGCGGGTTCTGTGGGCGGCTGGGGTGCCCACATGGATGTCGCTCATGGATGTCACCCCACGCAGGTATTGCCTGTAAATACCGTTGTCCGCATGGTGGTATGGCGATATTGCTACATGCGCGTATTCGCTTGGTTGGCATCGGCCGAGGCTGATAGAGTTGACGTCCCACTGCTGCACGCCAACCCCTGAACCCAGATGTCCCCCTTGCCAGACCCGCAGGCCGGCCTAAGCCGGGCCGATGCGATGAAGTTATGTGTCCTGGGTTCGGCAAACAGCATTGCCCTGAGCGGTAGCCGGGTGACAGTGTCCTTGACGGCACTGAATCAGCAGTTTTCCACCTTGACGGTGGGTCTGTTGCTGGCGGTTTTCTCTTTCTTGCCCCTGTTGCTGGCCGTGCCCTCTGGGCGCTGGATCGATCGCATCGGCGCGTACCGGCCGCTGCTTCTGGGTTCCGGGTTGCTGTGTCTGGGCATGTTGGTGTCGGGGGTACTGTCCGGGCCGTGGGCGCTGTTGGCGACAGCCAGCATGATGGGTCTGGGCGGCATGTTGCAGCAGGTTGCCTCACAAAGCGTGCTGGGTCGTGGTGACCCGACAGACCGTCTGCGCAATTACTCGTGGTCGGCCTTGTCGCAGTCATCTGCTGCCGCGTGCGGCCCCGCGCTTGCCGGTCTGATGATCGATCACGCTGGGTTCTCGCAAGCCTTCCTCTTGCTGGCTCTGCCACCCTTGGGTGCAATCTGGATGCTGCATCGCGGCCAGCGCGCCCTGAAGACTGTCGCGCCGCCACGAGTCAGCGCCCCGGCTGCAAGACACCGCATTGCCGACCTGCTGATGGTGCCATCGCTGCGACAACTGTTGGCGGTCACCATCATTCTGACCGGTGCGTGGGACACCCACATGTTTGCGGTACCGATCTTCGGCAACGAGATCGGCCTGAGCGCCACCCGCATCGGCGCGATCCTGTCCTCGTTCGCAGCCGGTACCTTTGCCATCCGACTGGTGGTGCCATTCCTGCACAACCACGTTCACCCCTGGACCTTGACCCGCGCGGCCATGCTGCTGACCGTGTTCAACTTTCTGGCCTACCCGCTGTTCACGGGCGGCTATGTGCTGATGGGCATGTCCTTCCTGCTAGGCCTGGCACTGGGTGCCAGCCAGCCCGGCGTCATGGCGATGATCTACCAGGCCACGCCGCCCGGGCGGCAAGCCGAGGCGGCCGGTTTGAGACTGGCCTGTGTGAACTGTTCACAGGTGTCGCTGCCGCTGTTGTTCGGCCTGTTGGGCAGCGCCATCGGCGTGGGGCCGCTGTTCTGGGTCTATGCCGTGTGTCTGGCAATCGGCAGCTGGAAATATCGCCGGCCGCCTGTCGAGACGCGGCACGGGTAGGGGCGAGCAGCCTTTACAACCACCCCAACGCTGCACTACTGGCGGCAATCATCGCGGTGCCGGCAGTTTCCGAGCGCAGTACACGCGGGCCGAAGGACACCGCTTCGACGCCGCCGGCCTTGGCGCGCTTCAACTCTTCGTCTGACCAACCGCCTTCCGGTCCGACCACCAAGACCAGGTCTTGCAGATCGGCTTGCGCCTGCAGGCGCGCGGTCAGGGCTTGCTCGGCACCGGGGTGGCACAACAGGCGTATCACCTGGTCATCCACCTTTGCGCCGCCGTGCCCCACATCGCTGGTCAGCCATTGGGCCAAGGTCATCGGCGCAAAGACCTCGGGCACGCGGTTACGCCCGCATTGTTCACAGGCCGCCTGTGCAATGCGTCGCCAGTGCGCCAGACGCTTTTCCAGCCGATCACCCGTCAGCTTCAACACGCTGCGTTCGGCGGCAATCGGTACTACCGCATGCACGCCAGTTTCCACTGCCTTCTCGATGATCCAGTCCATCTTGTCGCCCGATGCAATGCCTTGCACCAGTGAGATACGGCCAGCGAGTTCGGCTTCGCGCGGATCATGCTCGGCCAGTTTCACGACCGCATGTTTGCCCTCGAAGCTGAGGATGGCGGGGTATTCACCGCCACGGCCGTCGAACAGCACCACGCTGTCACCGTCGCGCAGGCGCAGTGCGCGCCCGGCGTGATGGGCCACGGCATCGGGCAGGAACAACTCGGCACCCGGAGCAAGTGGCAGGTCAACGTGGAAGCGCGGCAGGGACATGGTGGTCAGACGGTAATGAAGAGGCAGGGGAGAGGTGAAGCGCAGGACGAAGCAGATTGAAATCCAGTATCGGACATCCACGCCAGGAAATCCGGCATCAAAAGCCCGACCTCAGAAATCGGACATCAGAATATCCAGCATCCGGTATTGAAGATCACATCACCCATCACACAGATTGCGACGGTGTGCGGGTGGCATCGAGTATCCAGTTTACGACGGGCACCACGCGCTCGGCACCCGCTGCCGGGAACACCACGTGGTGGGCGCTGACCGGCACGGCATGGCTCGCATCGAACACCGGCTGCAGCCTGCCGTCGGCCAGGTAGCTGGCGGCCAGCAAGGTGCTTTCCAGACAGACGCCCAGGCCTTGCTGCGCGGCTTCCAGCGCCATGTAGGAACGGTCGAAGAACAGTTCGTAGCCCAGGTCGCGCTGCGACACGCCCACGTTGGAAAACCACTGCGGCCATTGCACCAGTGGGCTTTCCGAAAATATCAGCGGCACCCGCAGCAAGTCGGATGGTTGCCGCAGACCGTGGGCGGCAATGAATTCACGGCTGGCCATCGGCGTGAGGGTTTCACCGCCAATGGTGCGCACGTCCACCCCCGGCCAGATGCCATGACCATGACGGATATCGACGTCATACGCCCCGCCTGAAAACGATACCGGTTCATACGAACACGACAGCCTGATCTTGAAGCCTTGCTGTTCTGCTTGCAGCGCACGGATGCGCGGCAGCAGCCACAGCAGGCCGAAGCTCGGGCTGGAATGGATGCGGATGACTTCCGGCGCGCGTGCACCGCTGGCGTGGTCGGTGGCCCGGCCAAGCTGCACCAGCAACTGGGATATCTCACCGAAATATTGCTGGCCCGCTGGGGTAAGTACCAGGCCACGCCCTTCGCGGGTGAATAGCGGTCGGCCGATCAGGGTTTCCAGATTGGTGATCTGGTGGCTGATCGCCGATGGACTGATGCCCAGCTCATCGGCTGCTCGCGTGATGCTGCCGGTACGACCCACGCTTTCGAACGCGATGATCGACTTGATGGGTGGAATACGCACGTGACCCCCAGAAATTTCATGTCGGGTTGAGGAAAACCGTCTTTATGCTGCGCCGCGGTTCTCTCTACGCTCCTTCTCACAACAACACTTAATCAGGAGATCGAGGCGATGTTACTAGACGGAAAGGTGGCAATCGTGACGGGGGCTGCGTCATTGCGTGGCATCGGCCGGGCAACCGCAAAAGCCTTTGTTGCACAAGGGGCGCGCATCGTCGTGCTGGACCTGGACGAGGCACAGGCGCAGGCCGCCGCCGCTGATCTGGGTCAAGGCCATCTTGGCCTGCGGGCCGATGTGACCGACCGGCAAGCCTGCGTCGATGCGGTGGCCAAGGTGCAAGAACAATTCGGGCAGATCGACATCCTCATCAACAACGCCGGCATCACCCAGCCGATCAAGACGCTTGATATCTCGCCCGCCAATTACGAAGCCGTGCTGGACGTGAACCTGCGCGGCACGCTGTACATGTCCCAGGCTGTGCTGCCGGTCATGCGTGCGCAACGGCGCGGCAGCATTGTCTGCATGTCGTCGGTGTCGGCGCAGCGGGGCGGCGGCATCTTCGGCGGGCCGCATTACAGCGCCGCCAAAGCCGGCGTGCTGGGCCTGGCGCGCGCGATGGCGCGTGAATTCGGCCCCGACAACGTCCGTGTGAACGCCGTTACTCCCGGCCTGATCCAGACCGACATCACTGCAGGGAAACTCACCGATGCCATGAAAGTCGACATTCTGAAAGGCATTCCGCTCAATCGCCTGGGCGACGCCCAAGATGTGGCCAATGTCTGCCTGTTCCTGGCCAGCGACCTGTCGAGCTACCTGACGGGTGTGACGCTGGATGTCAACGGCGGCATGCTCATTCATTAAGGACACGTAGATGACTACGCAAGCGACAACCACGCAAACGCTTGAACGACGTCCTGGCGAAGCAAGTCGGGATGAACTGGCCGGGCGCGCACACAATATCCGCCGCCATGCCTTGCGCATGGGGGCAGTGCAAGGGCAGGGCTACATCGCCCAGGCACTGGGGGCGGCAGATTTGCTGGCCGTGTCCTACTTCCACGCCATGCACTACCGGCCGACCGACCCGCACTGGGCACCACGCGACCGTTTCCTGCTGTCGATCGGCCATTACGCAATCGCGCTGTATGCCGCGCTGATCGAAGCCGGTGTGATTCCCGAAGATGAACTCGACACCTATGGCGGTGACGACAGCCGCCTGCCGATGTCGGGCATGGCCGCCTACACCCCGGGCATGGAAATCACCGGTGGATCGCTGGGCCAGGGGCTGAGCATCGCCGTTGGCATGTGCCTGGGCTTGAAGCGCAAGGCTTCGTCTTCCTTTGTCTACAACCTGTTGTCCGATGGCGAGTTGAATGAGGGATCGACCTGGGAAGCCGTGATGTCGGCCAGTCACTGGAAGCTGAACAACCTGATTGCGATTGTCGATGTGAACAATCAACAGGCTGACGGCCCGTCCACCCAGATGCTGAACTTCGAACCGCTGCACGACAAATGGTCGGCGTTCGGCTGGTTCACGCAGCGTGTGGATGGCAATGACATCGACGCGCTGGTGGCTGCCTTCGACGCGGCACGGGCGCACCCATTGCCGCAGCCGCGCGTGATCATCTGCGACACCAAGATGGCCAAGGGCGTGTCCTTCCTGGAAGCGCGCGACAAGACCCACTTCATTCGCGTGGATGCGGGTGAATGGGATCTGGCACTGGATGAACTCGACGCACGGAGGCCCGCATGAATCAGGCAGCAAAACTCGATACGCCGCAGGGCACCAGCACGGCTGAAGCGCCCAAAAAACGCCTGACCACCTCGGCGATGATCGCGTCGATTGCCAGCGAAGGGCAGGCCACGAAGCCTGCACCGTTCGGTCATGCGCTGGTTGCGCTGGCCGAGCAGCGGCCCGGCATCGTGGGCCTGTCGGCAGACTTGTCCAAGTACACCGATCTGCACATTTTCGCCAATGCCTTCCCGGACCGTTTCTATCAGATGGGCATGGCCGAACAACTGCTGATGGGGGCGGCGGCTGGCCTTGCGCGTGAAGGCTTTGTGCCCTTTGCCACGACCTATGCGGTGTTCGCGTCGCGGCGTGCCTACGACTTCATCTGCATGGCGATTGCGGAAGAAAACCTGAACGTGAAGATCGTCTGCGCCTTGCCGGGCCTGACCACCGGCTACGGTCCCAGCCACCAGGCAACCGATGATCTGGCGATCTTCCGCGCCATGCCGAATCTGACCGTGGTCGATCCGTGTGATGCGCTGGACATCGAGCAGGCCGTGCCCGCGATTGCGGATCACCAGGGGCCTGTCTACATGCGCCTGCTGCGTGGCAACGTGCCGCTGGTGCTGCACGAGCACGAGAACTATCGCTTCCAGCTGGGCAAGGCCGCATTGCTGCGCGATGGGCGCGACGTACTGCTGATTTCCTCGGGCCTGATGACCATGCGGGCACTGGAAACCGCCGAGGCACTGCGCAAAGACGCGGTGGATGTCGCGGTGCTGCACGTGCCGACCATCAAGCCGCTGGATACCGAAACGATTCTTCGCGAAGCCCGGCGCAGCGGGCGTCTGGTGGTGGTGGCCGAGAACCATTCCATCGTGGGTGGGCTGGGCGAGGCAGTGGCCGGTGTGTTGATGCGTGAAAGCGTGCATGTGCCGTTCCGCCAGATTGCGCTACCCGATGCTTTCCTGGATGCGGGTGCGCTGCCAACGCTGCATGATCGCTATGGCATTTCCACTACCAGCATGTCGGCATCGATCAAGAGCTGGCTGTGAAGGCTGGTTCTGACGCCTCCGTTTCATCGTAAGACGCGTTTTTGCACGACGGCCGGCCCCGGGCCGACACCGGGCCGGTTTCCATCACAAGAAGTATCGAGTGGCCTCAGGCCACCAACAGGAGATAGACATGAAGCGATTCACCCAACTCGCAGGCATCGTCACGCTCGCGCTGTGCGCAGCCACCTCGGCCAGTGCCCAGACCAAGCTCACCCTTGGCCATGGTGCCGCACTGGACAATCCCCGCCACCTTGCCAGCGTCGCCTTCGCCAAACGCGTGGCCGAACTGACCAACAACGAAATCCAGATTCAAGTGGCCGGCAGTGCGCAGTTGGGCGATGACCAGGCACTGCTTACCGGCAATCGCACCGGCTCGATTCAAATGTCGGCCAACTCCCAGGGCCAGGTGTCGTCCGTGGTGCCCGAGATCAACGCCATCGGCATGCCTTTCCTGTTCGACTCGCCGGAACATGCGTGGAAGGTGATTGACGATCCGAAGGTCTTCGACATTCTGAAGTCGCGCTTCGACGCCAAGGGTTTGATCCTGCTGGGCCTGATGGACAACGGCATTCGCCACGTGTCGAACAACAAGCGTCCGGTCAATGCCGCTGCCGACCTGAAGGGCATGAAGGTGCGCACACCGGCCGACCCGGTCACCGTCGACATTTTCCAGGGCTTGGGTGCCGAGACGCAGCAGATCAAGTTCTCCGAGCTGTACATAGCCCTGCAGCAAGGGGTGGTCGATGGTCAGGAAAACCCCTTGGTGAACATCGCAGCCAGCAAGCTGTATGAGGTGCAGAAATTCCTGTCCCTGACTGGCCACAAGTACGAAACCAACCCGCTCATCATGTCCAAGACCGCGTGGACCAAGCTGACCGAGCCGCAGCGCCAGGCGCTGTCCACCGCAGCCAAGGAAGCCGTGGCCATACAGCGCAAGATGATGCGTGAGTCCGAGGTCAAGGCCGAAGCCGATATCCGGGCGGCAGGCGTGCAGATCAACAAGGTGGACCCGGCCGGCCTGCGTGCGGCAACCGCGCCGGTGGTCGAGAAGTGGCGCAATGGCGGTATCGCCCCGATGGTCAAGCAGATCGAAGCCTCGGCAATCGCTGCGCGCTAAGGGGGCACCATGCAAGCCGCTTCGCTGTTGAGGTCCATTGACCGCACCGACCAGGCCATTCGCACGCTGTGTACTGTGATCATGGTCCTGGCAGTGGCCGGCATGTTCTTCGTGTTGCTGGCCTCGGTGTTCGCGCGTTATGCCGGGGTCGGCAACATGCTGACCTGGGCATCCGAGCTGCCTGAGCTGCTGTTCCCGTGGTTGGTCATGGCCGGTGTGGTGCTGGCCGCCAGTCGCGGCACGCACCTGTCGATCATGTTCATCACCCAGCGCCTGCATGGGCGCTGGATGACCGCAGCAGTCACGCTGCGCGCCGTGGTGGTGATCTACGTCTACGGCCGCCTGACCGCCGCCGGCCTGGAAATCCTGCCCATCGTGGCCGATGAACACACGGCCATTCTGGGGGCGTCGAGCGCCTGGACCTATGGCTGTGTGGTGGGTGGAGTGGTGTTGCTGGTGGTCGAGGAAATCTTCGGCTGGTTGCGTCATGTGCTCGGCGTCAGCCGCGCGGCTGAGCCGGTTGCGCATGTGGAGGCGGCATGAGGATCTTTCACATGTCTGTCCCTCACATGCATTCCTTTCGCATGAATCCCCTTGATACTCGGAGCACCGCATGAGCCTGCTCGCCTTTTCGGTATTCATGCTGACTGGCTTGGTCGGCATTCCGCTCGCCCATGCGCTGATCGTGGGGTCGCTGGTAGCGCTGGAGCGCTACGACGTGGGCTCGACTTCCATCGTGCTCGAACAGATGGTGACCCAGGCCAGCAGCTTCCCCTTGCTGGCCATCCCGTTCTTCATCCTGACCGGCAGTGTGATGCTGCACGGTGCGCTGGGCCAGCATCTGCTGGGCATGTTGACCAGCTTGCTGGGCCGCGTGCACGGCGGGCCAGGGCAGGTAAGTGTGATGTCGTCCACGCTGTTCGGTGGACTGAGCGGTTCCGCCGTGGCCGATGCGGCGGCGCTGGGGCCGCTGCTGATCCCGTGGCAGAAACGGCTGGGTTACCCGGCGGCATTTTCGGCGGCCACGCTGGCCTCGGCCGCCACCATCGACATCCTGATCCCGCCGTCGATCCCGTTCATTCTGTACGCCCTGACGGCGAATGCGTCCATCGCCGCCTTGTTCGTGGCGGGTGTGTTGCCAGGCTTGCTGCTGTGCGTGGGGTTCATGGGCGTGTGCTACGTGAGCGGCCGGATGCGCGGCTTCCCGCGTGACACTCAGCCCTTCGTGTGGAAAGTGTTCCTGCGCCAGCTGATCTTTGCGCTGCCGGCCATCATTTTGCCGATCTGCATTCTGGTCTTGTTGCGCTTCGGCATTGCCACTCCCACGGAAGTCAGCGTGCTGGCGGCTTTCCTGGCGCTGATGTTCTCGTGGCTGATTTACCGTGACCTGACCTGGAAGCGGCTGGTGGAATCCATCACGGAAGCGGGCACCGCCACCGGTGTGGTCTTGCTGCTGATCATGGCGTCCAGCGTGCTGGGCTGGATCTTCACCTACGAGCAGCTGCCGGAACGCGTCGTGGCATGGATGCACACCTATGTGACCACGCCCGGCATGATCATCCTGGCGATGAACCTGCTGATGTTGGCGCTTGGCATGGTGATCGACCTGTCGGCGGCAATCCTGCTGCTGGCGCCGATTCTGTTGCCCTTGGCGATTTCCATCGGCATGGACCCGATCCAGCTGGGCGTCATCATGGTGGTCAACCTGGCGATCGGGCTGTACACGCCACCAGTTGGCACCACGTTGTTCATCACCAGTTCTGTCGCCTCGGTGGGGATCGGCAAGGTGGTGCGGGAACTGGTGCCGTTCTACGCGGTGGCCTTGGCAGTGCTGGCGCTGGTCAGTTATTTCCCGGCTGCAACCATCACGCATCTGTTCTAAGAAGCGGGCCAGGCAAGGGTTGTCCCAGGGGCGGCGGGCTGTTGAAGGCCTTCCGCCTCTTGTAACGGACGCCAGTCCGACCGGATGCTAAAATCATGAGCTTCGCAGGCTTGGCCCTCCCCGGTGGGTCCGAACTATCGCAGGGTCGGCCGACAGGCTCCCGGCGTCAGGGCGGATTTGTCGAAGGCAACCAGGCTTCGCCAAACTCCCCCGAGCCGTTATGAGCCTTTCGACTGCCACTTCGAGCGCTGTCCAGCGTCTTATCTCTTCCCCCTCGAACGCCATCCGCGCCTTGGCCATGGACGCTGTCCAGAAGGCCAACTCCGGTCATCCGGGCGCACCGATGGGCATGGCGGAGATCGCCCAAGCCCTGTGGCATGGCCACTTGCGCCACAACCCGGCCGATCCGGCCTGGGCAGACCGCGACCGCTTCGTGCTGTCGAACGGCCACGGCTCGATGCTGATCTACGCACTGCTGCACCTCACCGGCTACGACCTGCCGATGGATGAGCTGCGCAACTTCCGCCAGCTGCACTCGCGTACCCCCGGTCACCCGGAAGTGGGCATCACCGCTGGCGTGGAAACCACCACCGGTCCGCTGGGCCAGGGCCTGTCCAACGCCGTTGGCATGGCGCTCGCCGAAGCGCTGATGGGCGCGGAATTCAACAAGCCCGGCCATGACATCGTTGACCACTACACCTACGCATTCGTGGGTGATGGCTGTCTGATGGAAGGCATTTCGCACGAAGTCTGCTCGCTGGCCGGCACGCTGAAGCTGTCCAAGCTGGTCGTGCTGTATGACGACAACGGCATCTCCATCGATGGCGACGTCAAGCACTGGTTCGCCGACAACACCGCTGACCGCTTCCGCGCCTACGGCTGGAATGTGATCGCTGGCGTCGACGGCCACGATGTGAAGGCGGTCGACCAAGCCATCGTGCAGGCCAAGGCAAACGCTGACGCCCACGGCGGCCCGACCCTGATCGTCTGCCGCACCGTGATCGGTCTGGGCGCGCCCAACGTGGCGGGCACCGACAAGGTCCACGGCGCACCGCTGGGCGACAAGGAAATTGCTGCCACGCGCGAAGCCATCGGCTGGTCGCACGCCCCGTTCGAAGTCCCGGCCGACATCTACGCCTTCTGGGACGCCAAGGCACGTGGTGCGGAACAGCAAGCAGCCTGGGAAAAGCGCTTCGCCGCGTACACCGCTGCGTTCCCCGAACAAGCCGCTGAATTCACGCGTCGCATGGAAGGCAAGCTGCCGGCAGACTTCGCGCAGACCGCTGAAAAGCTGATCGCCGACACCGCTGCCAAGCAAGAAACCATTGCCACCCGCAAGGCGTCGCAAGCCGCGATCACGTCGCTGGTGGAAACGTTGCCGGAAATGCTGGGCGGCTCGGCCGACCTGACCGGTTCGAACTTCACCGACTGGAAGGGTGCTGTTGCCGTGCGTGCAAACGTCGGCACCCCCTCGAATGACGCCGAAGGCGAAAAGCTGGAAGTTGCTGAACAAGCACGTGCAGCTACGCGCATCGGTCTGGGCCGTCACATCAACTACGGTGTGCGCGAGTTCGGCATGAGCGCGATCATGAACGGCGTGGCGCTGCATGGCGGCTACCTGCCCTTCGGCGGCACCTTCCTGACTTTCGCCGACTACTCGCGCAATGCACTGCGCATGGCCGCGTTGATGAAGCAGCGCGTGGTCTACGTGTTCACCCACGACTCCATCGGCCTGGGCGAAGACGGCCCGACCCACCAGTCGGTCGAGCACGCCACCAGCCTGCGCATCATCCCGAACCTGTCGATGTGGCGTCCGTGCGATACGACGGAAACCGCGGTTGCCTGGGCGGCTGCCGTATCGCGTCCGGCCAGCATCGGCATGGATGTGCACGACGGCGGCCCGACGGCACTGCTGCTGTCGCGTCAGAACCTGCCCTTCGTCCAACGCGACGAAGCCACCGTGGCGGCCATTGCCCGTGGCGGTTACGTGCTGCGTGACGCCGAAGGCGCGCGCGCCGTCATCCTGGCCACCGGCTCGGAAGTGGCGCTGGCACTGGCTGCACAGGAACAACTGAAGGCCGAAGGCATTGCCGTGCGCGTGGTGTCCATGCCCAGCACTGACACCTTCGACAAGCAGGATGCCGCCTGGCGCGCCTCGGTCTTGCCCAAGGGCTTGCCGCGTCTGGCCATCGAAGCCGGCGTAACCGACTTCTGGCGCAAGTATGTGGGCCTGGAAGGCGCGGTCATCGGTCTGGATCGCTTTGGCGAATCGGCCCCGGCGGGCGTGTTGTTCAAGCACTTCGGCATCACCGCAGAACACGCGGTCGCGGAAGTCAAAGCAATCCTGGCGAACTGAGGCAGGCAGGCCGCCGCGTTGCCTTGGGCACGCGGCTGGCCCCGCTCAGGTCGGCCGATGTCATTTCTCTCAAGCTAACAAGGAACCATCACCATGACTATCCGTGTCGCGATCAATGGCTACGGCCGTATTGGCCGTAACGTACTGCGTGCGCATTACGAAGGCGGCAAGAAGCATGACATCGAGATCGTTGCGATCAACGACCTGGGTGATCCGAACACCAACGCCCACCTGACCCAGTACGATACCGCCCACGGCCGCTTCCCCGGCACCGTGTCGGTCGACGGCGAATTCATGGTCGTCAACGGCGACAAGATCCGCGTGCTGGCCAACCGCAACCCGGCTGAATTGCCCTGGGGCGAGCTGAACGTGGACGTGGTGCTGGAGTGCACCGGCTTCTTCACCACCAAGGAAAAGGCCAGCGCCCACATCAAGGGCGGCGCCAAGAAAGTCATCATCTCGGCCCCGGGCGGCAAGGATGTCGACGCCACCATCGTCTACGGTGTGAATCACCAGGTGTTGAAGGCCACGGACACCGTGATCTCCAACGCGTCGTGCACCACCAACTGCCTGGCTCCGCTGGTTCAGCCGCTGCACGCCAAGCTGGGTCTGGTTGCCGGCCTGATGACCACCGTGCACGCCTACACCAACGACCAAGTGCTGACCGACGTCTATCACGAAGACCTGCGTCGCGCCCGTTCGGCACCGCACAACATGATCCCGACCAAGACCGGTGCTGCCGCTGCGGTGGGCCTGGTGTTGCCGGAGCTGAACGGCAAGCTGGACGGCTATGCCATCCGCGTTCCGACCATCAACGTGTCGCTGGTTGACCTGACCTTCACCGCTGGCCGCGAAACCACCGTTGAAGAAGTCAACGCGATCCTGAAGGAAGCCGCAGACGGCGCACTGAAGGGCGTGTTGGAGTACAACACCGCCCCGCTGGTGTCGTCCGACTTCAACCACAACCCGGCCTCCAGCAGCTTCGACGCCACGTTGACCAAGGTCACGGGCAACCTGGTGAAGGTGTCCAGCTGGTACGACAACGAGTGGGGCTTCAGCAATCGCCTGCTCGACACGACCACGGCCCTGATGGCTGCCAAGTAAGCGTTGTTGCTGGATATGGAAGGAGTTTTCGCGCCAGTGCGTTCTGGTGTGGAATCTCCTTCTGTTCTTTTCCCCTACGATTTCTTTACCGGATTCCCATGCCAGCAGTCCTGACCCTCGATCATCTCGCCGCTAACGGCCAACTCGCAGGCAAGCGTGTGTTCATCCGCGCCGATCTCAACGTGCCGCAGGACGACGAAGGCCGCATCACTGAAGACACGCGTATTCGCGCGTCGGTGCCGGGTATTCGGATGGCGTTGGATGCAGGTGCAGCCGTCATGGTCACGTCCCATCTGGGCCGCCCGACCGAGGGCACGCTGACCCCCAAGGATTCGCTCAAGCCCGTGGGCGAGCGCCTGGCGGAAGTGCTGGGCCAACCGGTACGTCTGGTCGCCGACTGGGTCGATGGCGTGGACGTGAAGCCGGGCGAAGTGGTTCTGCTTGAGAACTGCCGCGTTAACAAGGGTGAAAAGAAAGACGACGAAGCCTTGTCGCGCAAGCTGGCGGCACTGTGCGATGTCTATGTGAACGACGCTTTCGGTACCGCACACCGCGCCGAAGCCACCACCCACGGTATTGCGCGTTTCGCGCCCGTGGCTGCGGCCGGCCCGCTGTTGGCGGCTGAACTGGACGCGCTGGGCCGTGCCCTGCAAGCGCCGCAGCGTCCGCTGGTGGCGATTGTGGCTGGCTCGAAAGTGTCTACCAAGCTGACCATTCTGAATTCGCTGGCCGACAAGGTCGATCAACTGATCGTCGGCGGCGGCATTGCCAATACTTTCCTGCTTGCCGAAGGCCACCCCATCGGCAAGTCGCTGGCTGAACCCGACCTGGTCGAAGACGCCCGCGCCATCATTGCCAAGCTGCGTGCGCGCGGCGCGGCCGTGCCGATCCCGACCGATGTCGTGGTCGCCAAGAAATTCGCCGCTGACGCGCCTGCGCGCACCGTGGCGGTGGCCGATGTGGAAGAAGACGACCTGATCCTGGACATCGGTCCGCAGACCGCCGCCACGCTGGCCGGCATTCTGAAAGACGCCGGCACCATCGTCTGGAACGGCCCGGTGGGCGTGTTCGAATTCGACGCCTTCTCGCAAGGTACCGAAGCCCTGGCGCGCGCCATTGCTGCGTCGCAAGCTTTCTCGATTGCAGGTGGCGGCGACACCTTGGCAGCGATTGCCAAGTACGGCATTGCTGACGACGTAGGCTACATCTCGACCGGTGGCGGTGCATTCCTGGAATTCCTGGAAGGGCGTACCTTGCCGGCCGTGGCAATCCTGCAAGAGCGTGCAGCATGAGCGCCAAGATTGCTGACCGCGCAGGTTCCTTCCGCGCCACCAAGATCGTCGCCACCATCGGTCCGGCATCCAGCTCACGCGAAATCCTTACGCAGATGATTGCTGCGGGCGTGGATGTCGTGCGCCTGAACTTCTCGCACGGCACCGCCGCCGACCACATTGCACGTGCCGCATTGGTGCGTGAAGTAGCTGAAGCGGCCGGGCGCGAAGTCGCGATCATGGCCGACCTGCAAGGCCCGAAGATCCGGGTCGGCAAGTTTGCCGAAGGCCGCACCAACCTGAACGCCGGCCAGCGTTTCATTCTCGACGCCGCCTGCGAACTGGGCGACGACGAGCGTGTCGGCCTGGACTACCCGAACCTGCCGCGCGACGTGCGCGCAGGCGACACGCTGCTGCTGAACGACGGCCTGATCCGCCTGATCGTGTTGCGCGTGGCGGGCACCGAGATCCACACCGAAGTGGTGGTGGGTGGTGAGCTGTCCAACAACAAGGGCATCAATCGCATGGGTGGCGGACTGACCGCCCCGGCCTTGACCGCCAAGGACATGGACGACATCAAGACGGCCATGCAGCTGGGTGCCGACTACGTTGCCATCAGCTTCCCGAAGAACCGCACCGACATGGAAATGGCGCGTCAACTGGCGTCCATCGCCGGTGCCGCCACCGGCCAGCGTCCGCAGATGATCGCCAAGATCGAACGCGCCGAAGCGATTCCCGCGCTGGAAGAAATTCTGGACGCCAGCGACGGCATCATGGTCGCCCGTGGCGACCTGGCGGTGGAAGTGGGCGTGGCAGCCGTGCCCGCGCTGCAAAAGCGCATGATCCGCCTGGCCCGTGCGCGCAACAAGACGGTGATCACCGCGACCCAGATGATGGAGTCGATGATCGTCAACGCCGTGCCCACCCGTGCAGAAGTGTCCGACGTGGCCAACGCCGTGCTCGATGGCACCGACGCCGTCATGCTGTCGGCCGAAACCGCGTCCGGTCGTTACCCGGTGTCCACCGTCGAAACCATGTCGGCCATCTGCCTGGAAGCAGAAAAGTCGCACAGTTTCGAGCTGGAAAAGGACTTCCTGGATGCGACTTTCGAACGTATCGACCAGTCGATTGCGTACGCGGCCTTGTTCACCGCACACCATCTGCAATGCGCCGCTATCTGCGCACTGACCGATTCGGGCGCGACTGCACTGTGGATGAGCCGTCACGACACGGCCACGCCCATCTACGCACTAACCCCGCGTATCGGCACGCGCCGCAAGGCTGCGCTGTATCGCAATGTGCGCACGTTGCACATGGACGAAGCCAGCAATCGTGAAGATGCGCTGGCAGCGGCCGAAGCCCTGTTGCTGGCGCGTGGCATTGCCCGCGTGGGTGATCTGGTGGTGTTCACCATCGGTGAACCCCTGGGTTCGCCGGGCGGCACCAATACCTTGAAGATCGTGCGCCTGGGCGAAACCCTGGCCGCGAGCTGAGCGACATCGATCAACACGCCGGCGCGCGGTCGCGTCGGCGCGAGGTGCAAGGGTAGGCCAGCGGGAAGCCGCCGACCGCTTATTCGCCTCGATACCAATTCTAATCAGGAGTTATTCATGAACCAGGAACAACTGAGCAAGGTCACCGAAGGCCAAGGCTTTATCGCAGCACTGGACCAGTCCGGCGGCAGCACCCCCAAGGCGCTGAAGCTGTACGGCGTCGAAGAGTCGGCCTATTCGAACGACGCTGAAATGTTCGACCAAGTCCACGCCATGCGTAACCGCATCGTCGCCAGCCCGGCGTTCAACGGCAAGCGCGTGCTGGGCGCGATCCTGTTCGAAATGACCATGGACCGTCAGTTCGAAGGCCAGGACGCCGCCACCTACCTGTGGAACACCAAGCAAGTCGTCCCGTTCCTGAAGATCGACAAGGGCCTGGCTGACGAAGCCGACGGCGTGCAACTGATGAAGCCGATCGGCGGCCTGGACGCACTGCTGGCACGTGCCGTGTCCAAGGGCATCTTCGGCACCAAGATGCGCTCGGTCATCAACTCGGCCAACCAGAAGGGCATCGATGCCGTGCTGGATCAGCAGTTCGAAGTCGGCCAGCAAATCTTCGCAGCCGGTCTGGTGCCGATCATCGAACCGGAAGTGAACATCAAGGCCGTCGACAAGAAGGAAGCCGAAGAAATCCTGAAGGCTGGCTTCATCAAGCGTCTGGATGCACTGACCGGTGACGTCAAGGTCATGCTCAAGCTGACCCTGCCGGAAGTCGACGGCTTCTTCCAGGAACTGGTCGATCACCCGCGCGTCGTGCGCGTGGTGGCACTGTCGGGCGGCTACGTCCGTGACGAAGCCAATGCCCGTCTGGCCCGCAACAAGGGCGTGATCGCCTCGTTCAGCCGCGCGCTGACCGAAGGCCTTAGCTTCCAGCAGACCGACGCTGAGTTCAACGCTGCACTGGACAAGAGCATCGAAGGCATCTACCAGGCTTCGATCGCCTGATTGAGCTGTGCTGACGGCGTTCTGCGGAACGCCTGAAGAAAGAAGGGCTTCGCCGTGTGCGAAGCCCTTTTTGCCTATGGGGGTGGAGAAGCTTGTTTTGGGGACACTACGACGTGTGCCGTCCCCACATCGCAATCAAGAAGCAGGGGCCGTCTGTTGCGCTGGCGATGCCTGTTCTTTCTCTTCCTTCTCCCGCTCCTGCTTCCATTTCAGTCGTTGTTCCTCGACACGCTGGCAACGTTCGCCAGGGTTGGCTACACCGTCCGGGCAGATGGAAAAGACCTCGATCATGTCGTCGTCAAACTGCACGTTCTCCATCGGCAGGCTCATCTCCACCTTGCCGTCCTTGACTGGCAGCATGTCCTGCGCCACCAGCTCGCTGGTCAATGCCCGTTCCAGGAACGGGAAGGTCTGGCGCATGTGGGGCGTTGCCCACTTGGGTGGTTCGACGATCCGGTAGGCATATTGCACATACGGAATGGAGCCGTGGGCTGACCACTTCTCATCCACCCACACGCGGGTCACCTGGCGCTTGCCGTAGCAAAGGTCCAGCGTCTGCTGTTCCTGGTTCAAGGGACGTTTGCGAACCTGCGCCTGGACCTCGGGTGTGGCGGTGCTGCGGTAGGTAGGGCGCTCGCCAGCAGGCTGATTGGGGGTGCGCTCGATAAGGCCAGCATCCATCAGCGCACGCATGCTGGGCAGTTCAAGGTCTTCAGGGCCTGTCAGATCAAACGGCTCCCAGCCGTACATCACCCGTGCACACTGCGCCCGACCATCGACCAGGGCCTTTACCTGTTTGAGCGCGGTGCCATCGGCCACCGCTTCGGCAGCGGCAATCTTCGGGTCTTTGGTGCAGGCAGCGAGCGCAACCGCGACAGACAGCACGCCGATGGTGGCGAGCGGTCGCCATGAGGCGTTGCGGTACTGCTTTGTGGTGGGCGTGCTTGGCATGAAACGTCCTGGTCGGACTGCCGTCATGCTGACGGCAGGGGTGGGCGGATAGCTGCAGCGGCGGGCCGGCCGAGTATACGAAGGCAGTGGCTGAGTACTCCCGCAGGGTTGCTTGGGGTTGCGTTTCGATACGCCCGGTCACCTTGGTTCAAACGCGTTGAAAATGACTTGGCATTGGGTTCGACGCCTTAACGCGGCCCAGCGTCACCCATCTGCTTGATGGATTGAACAGATCTTCGGCAGTGAGGGGCAGTGCCCCACGCTGTGCCGTTGCTGACTGAAGGCATCCGCAGCGGCTTTCACGCGACACACATAGCGCGCTATGAGCCAGTCGCGCCGAGCGTCGGCGCGATTTGCAGTAACCTAGCGGTCCTGCGTGGACTTGCATCGCGCACTGCACTATCCAGATTTCCGCGCCGTGGCCATCGCCCCGGCGTTTCTATTTCTTCCTCGTGGATTCCCGCCATGTCCGCACCGCTTTATCAATCGTCCATCACCTCGTTGCCGCTGCTGTCGCGCGGCAAGGTGCGCGACATGTACGCCGTCGGCGACGACAAGCTGCTGATCGTGACCTCCGATCGCCTGTCGGCCTTCGACGTGATCCTTGATGACCCGATCCCCGGCAAGGGTGAAGTGTTGAACTCGCTGACCAACTTCTGGTTGAAGCGCCTGTCGCACATCATCCCGACCCACGAAACCGACGTGAAAGCCGAAGACGTGGTCACCGCTGAAGAGCGTGAACAAGTCGAAGGCCGCGCCGTCGTGGTCAAGCGCTTGAAGCCGATCATGGTCGAAGCCGTTGCACGCGGCTACCTGATCGGTTCCGGCTGGAAAGACTACCAAGCTACCGGCAGCGTCTGCGGCATCGCCTTGCCTGCCGGTCTGAAGCAAGCCCAGAAGCTGCCCGAGCCGATCTTCACCCCGGCTGCCAAGGCCGAAATGGGCGACCACGACGAAAACGTCAGCTTCGACCACGTGATAGCCGAAGTCGGTCAAGAGATGGCCGAGAAGATCCGTTCTATTACCTTGCAGATCTACCGCGAAGCCTCGGAATACGCCGCCAGCCGCGGCATCATCATCGCCGACACCAAGTTCGAATTCGGCCTGGATGAGGCCGGCACGCTGTACCTGATGGACGAAGTGCTGACGCCCGATTCCTCGCGTTTCTGGCCCGCCGACACGTACAAAGAAGGCACCAGCCCCGCATCCTTCGACAAGCAGTTCGTGCGCGACTGGCTGGAAACGCAGCCCTGGGGCAAGACCGCCCCCGCCCCGCGCCTGCCGGCCGAGGTGATTGCTGGAACGGCTGCGAAGTATCGCGAAGCGCTGGATCGTTTGACTGCCTGAAGTCGATTGCTGGGGTGACCGTCAATAGTTGACCCTGGCAACGGATTATCAGAAAGTGAACGCCTGAACGGCACCCGCAATGGGTGCCGTTTGCATTTCAGATTCGGTGCGCGAAGAACCGGTTTTGATGGAAATTCAAGTACGTTGGCCGTAAAATGCCAGCTGGGTGTTGCCGCTGCAAGGTGCAGTGGCGCAGGTTCAAGCGTCGGTCGGGCCGCCACGCGGAGCCTCTACGACCATGACACGCCCCGTCTCCCGGCAGACCTTGCCGCGCGCGCAGCTTATTGCTGAACGCACCTTCACTGCGGTTTCCCACTTTCTGCATATCGAGGCCGTCAGCGGCATCGTATTGCTGCTCGCTGCGGCCATTGCGCTGCTGTGGGCAAATTCCCCAGCTGCCGCCAGTTATCACGCGCTTTGGCATACCTCGTTGTCCATCGGCCTGGGTAGCCACGTCGTGTCCCAGACTCTGCATTTCTGGGTCAACGATGCCTTGATGACTGTCTTTTTCTTGGCCGTCGGCATGGAGATACGGCGCGAGGTGCACGCCGGTTCGCTATCCAGCATTCGTCTGGCGGCATTGCCACTTGCCGCAGCGGCAGGCGGCGTCATAGTGCCGGCCCTGATCTACCTGGCCTTGAACGGCGATGTATTGCAACGGCAAGGCTGGGCAGTGCCAACGGCCACTGACATCGCCTTTGCGCTGGGCGTACTCGCCTTGCTCGGCAAATCAATTTCGGGTTCCGTGCGCGTGTTTCTGCTGGCGCTGGCCATCATCGATGACATCGTCGCGGTGTTGATCATCGCCGTCTTCTATTCAGGCGGGCTGGACTACAGCGGCCTGCTGATTGCCGCACTTGGCGTGTTGATGGTCATGGCGATGCGTGCGATCGGCATTGGCCTGGCTTGGATGTATGTGGTGCCCGGCGCGATTCTTTGGGCAGGGTTGCTGAAAACAGGTGTGCACCCAACGCTGGCTGGCGTGGTGCTTGGCCTGATGACCCCGGTATTGTCCCGTCGTTCCCATGCGCTACCGCTGGACACGGCAACACACGCCATCGACGCCATCGGCACCCAGTCCAAGACAGCCAGCCCTGATCCCGTCGCAATGGCGTTGCCTCTCAAACAGCTACGCCAAGCACAACGCGACATGTTGCCGCCCGTCACGCGCCTGCAGATGGCCTTGCATCCCTGGGTGGCATACGGGGTCATGCCCCTGTTTGCGCTGGCCAATGCTGGTGTCACGTTGAATGGTGTTGACCTTGCCGCCGACGGCGCGCAAGGCGTCATGTTTGGCGTGTTGATTGCATTGGTGCTGGGCAAACCGCTGGGGGTGATCGCCACGAGCTGGCTGGTAGTGCGCTTAGGCTGGTGCAGCCTTCCTGCTGGTGTGACCTGGCCAGGCGTGATGTTGATCGGGCTGCTGGCGGGTATCGGTTTCACGATGTCGATCTTCATCGCATCGCTGGCCTTCGACAGCGTGAACCTGCTGAATGCCGCCAAGCTGGGGGTGTTGCTGGCGTCGCTGTTAGCCGCGGTGTTGGGACTGGCGTGGGGCGGTCTCCAATTACGCTTTCGGAGGCACCACCATCAAGCCCAAACCAGTGGTCGGGCTTGATGTTCAAAATTAACTAAATTGCTGACCTGCAATTCCGGTCTTTGGCGATCAATTCATGAAATGAATCGCCGGCCCGATCGACGCGGGCAGCATCTCGCTGTGGTTCTTGTCGGGGATCAGGCGAAAGCGCGTGCTGAAGCTGCTTTGGCGCATCAGCTGTTCCGAGAAGAACTGCGCATCCGGCATATCTGGCGACAGCGGTTGCGGGGTGCCCGGGCGCGGTTGGCGGCGTTCCTTGCCGCCTACCAGTACGAACAGCTTTCGCCCACCGGGAACTGCCTGTCTCTGGAAATACTCCTTGGCTTCTTCAGACACCGCACGGTTCTGCCACCACAGCGATGGGCTGGTGGCAATGTAGGTCTGGAACATGTCGGACCGGGTGAACAGTGCGTGCAATACAAACAGGCCGCTGTATGAATGGCCGTACAGGCCCAGGCGCGAGGTGTCGACGGGGATCTCGCGTTTCACCAGCGGAATGACCTCGTTATCGAGAAATACCAGGAAATCGTCTGCACCGCCGCCTTGTTCTTCACCAGGTTGCGGGGCGTTGCCGGGGCGTGGGCCGGGCAGGTAGTCCCAGGCGCGGAAGCCGCCTGAATTCGGCTGGTCGGCTTCGTAGTCGATGAAGACAGTCGCGATTTTTGCCGGTGGCGCGCCTTCAAGATAGGCACCATTCAATGCGCCCAGTGCCGTGCGTCCATCCAGGATGAACAGCACCGGAAAACCTTTGTCGGGTGCCATGCCGGATGGTGCCGCGATCTTGATTTCGTAGCGGCGTTTGCCGTCCTTGGACACCAGCCGATGTTCGCGCGCTACCGCTGCGGGCACGCCTACCGGAATGTCGTCAGCAATGACCACGGGCGATGACAGGGGCGGGATGGCGGCGGGCAGTGGAGTGGTCTGCGCAAAGGCGGGCAGGGCACAGGCCGAGAGCAGCAGCATCGCCGCGATGCGCATGCGGCGTGGTGCAAAAAGGGGGGAGATGGACGCAGACGAGGCGGGCAAGATGGGATGCATGGAAGCGCCTGGAAGTCGAACAAAAATCATACCCAGTTTCATGCGATGCGGATGGGCCCGTCACCATCCGTCGCATTGATGCATCGCGGTTTTCTGACGATCAGCTAGCTGTCAGCATTCATCCCACGCCGTGGCTTCGTCCGGCATCCATTCCGACGCCAGTGCCGCACACAACCCCGCCAGCAAGGCGACCGGCACGATGGTGCGGTGGGTTTCATTCGCAAAGTAGCGAAAGCCGACACGCAGGTCGCTGCGGGTGCGCAGTGCGTTGGCAATCTCGCGGTTGTGATCGACCATGAATCGGGTGTCGCGCTGTTTGCGGGCAACCTCGATGTCGGGGCCGTTTTCCGCCAGTTCTGCCGGGCTGAGCGCTTGCTCATATTCACCCGCGCTCAGCCAAAGACGCGCAACGGGCACGTCAGCCGTGGCATCTTGTGCGGCAAAACGCTTGGCCATTTCCAGCAACTGCGCATCGCGCCACCAGACCGAGGGGCTGGATGCCAGGTAGGACTGGAACGCGTCGGGTTGTCTGAACAGCGCCAGCAACACCAGCATGCCGCCCAGCGAATGGCCGGCGAAGGTCTGCGCGCCGCGATCGACGGGCAGCACGTTTTCCACGGCGGGCCGAAGGTCGTCCAGCACAAAGTCCAGGAAGGCGTCGGCTCCGTGGTGCTTGGGGTTCGGCTCGCCATGCAGCGCGGCAGGGGTGTAGTCGAATACACGACGGTTCTCAGCCGGGTAGCCAATGCCGACGATGATGCCCGCCCGCAAGCTGTCTGCCGTGCCGCCGCCTGCCCGGTAGCGCAGCATCTCGGTGGCCAGCAGGAAGGTGTCGCTACCCAGCAGGTAGACAATCGGCCAGCCCGCTGCGGGTGCTTCGCCCTCGGGCCAGGAAATCAGAATGCGATAGGGCGCGCCGCTGCGGGCGGTGATCAGGCACTCATGGGTGCGCGGAACGATCATGCCGCCCTGATGGCGAGTCGGATCGAAAGCGAGAAGGGCGGTCAGGTCCAGCGACATGGAAGCACTCACAACAAACGGGGGATCGGGACGGAAAACAGCCGGTGCGCAAGTTCCGGTCTGCACGCGTCCAAAGACAGACCATCAGGGCAATCGAAGGCCTGCCAACAAGCGTGCATGGCACCCGCGTCTTTATACGTGGGTGCAAATCATGGGATACTGAATGATTACGATTCAGGTGTCTAATCCTGGTCGGTTGTATCTCGGTGGTGTTGGGTCAACCCCGCCGACGTGCTCACCGCCGTGTCATTGGCCGCTTGCTATCGTCCGGGGATATTGGCGTGAATTTTTCGTCGTTAATTGTCGGCGTGCGTTCCTCGCCGTTAAGTTTTCCCGCTCGTTCCAGCCGTTAATTCCTTTCCTGTCAGGCAGCCCCCGCGTCCGTGAAGCGTTCTCCTTCAGCATCTCTCCCGCTCAGCGGTGATCCCCTCGATACCGCCACGCTTTACCGCGGCATGTTGCGGCGTCGGATCGGCCTGGTGGCCTTGTTGGCTGGCATCATTGTGCTGGCCATTCTTGCCGACTTCATGCTTGGCCCGGCCGGCCTGGGCCTGCGTGACCTGGCCTATGCGCTGTTCAATCCGCAGGCCACCGACCCCACCACGCGGGTCATCGTCTGGGACATCCGGCTGCCGCAGGCGCTGATGGCCATGGCAGTGGGCATGGCGCTTGGCCTGGCCGGTGCCGAAATGCAGACCATTTTGAACAACCCGCTGGCCAGCCCATTTACGCTGGGTCTGTCGTCGGCCGCTGCCTTTGGTGCGTCGCTGGTCATCGTGCTGGATATCGGCATTCCTGGCCTGCCGGCATCGTGGCTGATCGCGGGCAACGCCTTTGCCTTCGCCTTGCTGGCTGCCTTGCTGCTGGACGCGGTCGCGCGCTGGGGCGGCATGAACGCATCGGGCGTGGTGCTGTTCGGTATTGCGTTGGTGTTCTCGTTCAACGCACTGGTGGCCCTGGTGCAGTTCGTAGCCAGCGCCGAAGCCCTGCAAGGACTGGTGTTCTGGACCATGGGCAGCCTGACGCGCGCCAGCTGGGGCAAGCTGGGCATGTTGCTGCTGGTGTTTGCGATCATCCTGCCGCTGTCAATCCGCGATTCCTGGCGTCTGACTGCCATGCGCCTGGGCGAAGACCGCGCGGCCAGCTTCGGCATCAATGTGCGCCGTCTGCGCCGCACGGCGCTCATCCGCATCAGTGTGCTGTCGGCGCTGGCCGTGGCCTTTGTCGGCACCATCAGCTTCATCGGCCTGGTCGCGCCGCACATTGCGCGCCGGTTGTTTGGTGAGGATCACCGTTTCTATCTGCCCGGCAGCGCGCTGGTGGGCGGTGTGATTCTGTCGCTTGCGTCGATCGCGTCGAAGAATATCGTGTCGGGCATCGTCATTCCGGTCGGTATCGTCACGTCGCTGGTCGGCATTCCGTTCTTCCTGGCGGTCGTGTTCCGCCGTCAGATGCAGTAAGGCTGTCCGTGTTCGATATCCGTCACCTTCGCGTCGCTTACGGCGAGCGCACCATCATTTCCGACCTGTCGGTGCAGCCGCTGCAAACCGGCACTGTCACAGCACTGCTCGGCCCCAACGGCAGTGGCAAGTCCACGCTGTTGAAAGCACTGGCTGGCCTGACCCGTATTTCTGGCGGCCAGGTGCTGCTGGATGACCAGGACCTGACCTCGGCCAGTTTCGAGACACGTGCGCGACAAGTGGTGTATTTGCCGCAGTCTCTGCCGGCCGCCGTGCACCTGCGGGTGTTCGAATCGGTGTTGGTGGCAGCCAATGCGTCCACGTTTGCAGATGGCGGCAGCGCCAGTGTCGCCGCCGTGCAGAGCTTGCTGGAACGCTTGGGCATTGGCCATTTGGCCATGCAGTACCTAGACAGCCTGTCCGGTGGTCAGAAGCAGCTGGTTGGCTTGGCACAAGCCATGATCCGCCGTCCGCGCCTGTTGTTGCTGGACGAACCCCTGTCGGCGCTGGACTTGAACTATCAATTCCACGTGATGGACCTGCTGAATCAGGAAACCCGCGAAAACGGCTTGATCACCGTGATCGTGTTGCACGACCTGAACATCGCGCTGCGCCACGCCGATTACACCCTGATGATTCGCAAGGGCGAACTGATCGCCGAAGGCTCCCCGCGTGAGGTGATCAGCCCGTCTTCGCTAGCTGATGTCTACGGGGTGGTGGGGCGCGTCGAACCTTGCTCGCGCGGCATTCCCCAGGTGCTGATCGACGGCTTGCACAACCCGATTCATTGACGCCTGCCGGGCAGAAATCTTCCCCAGATCCGTGTGCTGGCCGGGTCTTGTCCAGTGTCCACGCGGCCGGCGCGGTTGTGCCTGCCTGCGGGGAACGGGTAGAATGAGAATCAACCTTATTAAATCCGTGCGGCGCGATGATTGGCTGTCGCCCGCCAGCGGATGCGCGAACCCAGGCCGGAGATGCCCGGGACCCGCTCGCGACGATGCCGCCGCCTGAATGTCGATTAATGCCGGGCAATTGTTCGGTGTTTCCTTCTCGTCTCGTTCTTGCTTCGTATCTGCGCCGTACTTCCGTATTGCTTGTTCCGTCACGTCTGTCCCGTTCCCCTCACGTCGATCCGTCATGACCTTGCTGCGCCGCTTTGTTTGCCTCTTCCTGTTCTGCACCGCTTTGGCGGGTGGACTCGCCAGCGCAGCGCCGATCACGCTGACAGACGTTGCCGGGCGCAAGGTCGTGTTGCCCAAGCCCGCAACCCGCGTGGTGTTGGCGCAGGCGCGTTACCTGCCCATGCTGGGCATTCTTACGCCTGACCCGGTGGCGATCCTGGCGGGCTGGTCCGACGAGTTCAAGACCTCTTACGCCAGCGACTACGACGATTACCTGGCGAAATATCCGTCCCTGGCCAAGGTGCCGGTGGTGGGTCGTCACACGGCAGACACTTTCTCGGTCGAAACCACGCTGGCACTGCGTCCCGACCTGGTGATCCTGACCTCTGCATTTGCCGGCATTCGCCCGGGCACCGACGCATCGGCCTCGCCGCTGGTTCGCGCCTTCGATGCGGCAGGCGTGCCGGTAGTGGTGGTCGACTTCTTCATGAAGCCGCTGGAAAACACGGTGCCCAGCATCCGTATTCTGGGTCAGGCACTGGGCCACGAAGATCGTGCTGAAGCCTTCATCAGCTTCTACGAATCGCACATGAAACGCATCGGCACGCAGACTGCCAAGGTCAGCAGCAAGCCGCCGGTGTTTGTGCACGCGCATGCCGGCAGCACCGACTGCTGCAACTCGCCGGGCGTAGGCACCTTCAATGACATGATCACGTTCGCAGGCGGCCACAACATCGGTGCCGATGTGATCAAGAGCGCCACCGGTTCGCTGGGCTTCGAGTACATCAACAGCCGCAATCCGGTCGTCTACGTGGCCACCGGCACGGGTGCCGGTCGTCGCAGCGGCACCGGTCTGGCAATCGGTGCCGGGGTGGAGCTGGACGCCGCCCAAGTCGGCCTGAAGCGTGTGCTGGACGGCGCTGGCCTGGGTGCCCTCAGCGCAGTGCGCAAGGGCAATGCCCATGGTATCTGGCACGGCTTCAATGACTCGCCGCTGCACGTGGTGTTCATCGAATCGCTGGCGCGCTGGATCGACCCGGTTGGTTTCAAGGACGTGTCGCCGCAGCAGACGCTGGACGAGATCAACCAGAAATTCCTGACGGTGCCGCTGCGCGGTACCTACATGGTGGATTTGCCGGTCGCGCCGGGTGGCGCGAGCCGCTGAGCGCCGTGCTTTCTTCACCCAGACCGTTGGCTGGCGAAACCCGCTGGCAGGTCGAAACCCTGGCCCCGCCGCGTGCGCTGGGCCAGTCGCCGTCAGAGACGCCTGCCCCTTGGCGCTCTGTTGACGGCGAACGCGCCTACACCGTGCAAGTGGTGTCGCCGCTGCATACCGACCCGGACACGTGTCTGCCCTTGCTGTATGCGCTGGATGGCGAACTGGTCTTGGCGGCGCTGCATGCTTTGCCGGCCTGCCCGGTGCGGGTGGTGGCGATCTCGCACGACAGTGACCGCAAGTCGGGCCGGGCCTACGACTACACCCCACCCATTGCACAGCGCGGCGTGCTGCATGACCCGCGTGTGCCCGAATGGCGTGCAGGTGGGGCCGATGCGTTTCTGTCGTTCATTGTGGATACCTTGCAGCCCGAGGTAGCAGAGGCTTTCGCGGTCGATCCCGATTGCCAGATCTTGTACGGGCATTCCTACGGTGGCCTGTTCGTGCTGCATGCACTCAGCACCCGTCCGCATGCGTTTTCGGCGTATCTGGCCGCCAGCCCCGCGCTGTGGTGGTTTGAATTGCAGGCGTCTCGTCCGATCCAGCTGGTTGAAACGCTGGCTGCGCAGTCGCTGACGCACGCGGTCGATGTGGTAGTAACGGCGGGTGGGCAGGAAGCCTGGCACCCGGTTGCCATTGGTGCAGACGGCACGCCTGCCAGCCGAAGCGGTGGCGTGCCTACGCTGCCCGCTGCGCGCGGCTTGGCCGCGCTGCTGGCCAACGTGCCCGGCGTGCATGCCCGTTTCCATGATTTCCCCCAGGCCACGCATCACACCATGCTGGCCGAGTCGGCGCGTTTCGCGCTGGACTTTGCGGCGCACGCTGCCGCCTCGCATGCCCCCAGCGCGTCTCCGCTTTCCCGATGAAATTTTCAGACAAGTTTTCAGAAACCCGCCCCATGACTTCGACTTCGATCACCCGCCGCCATCTGCTTGCCGCCACTGCTGCCTCTGCGCTTGGTCTCGGCCTGATGCGCCCCGTGCGCGCAGCCGGTGGCACCACGCCGATCAAGATCGCGCTGGTCACGTCCTTGTCCGGCCCGTTCGCGGCCCTGGGCGAAAGCATGCGTGCCGGCCTGGAATTGTTGATTGCTGAATCGGGCAGGCAGATGGGCGGACGACCGGTCACGTTGCTGGTCGAAGACGACCAGGGCAAGCCCGACGAAGCCGTGCGCAAGGTGCGCAAGCTGCTGTCGCAAGACAAGGTCGATGTGCTGTGCGGCGTGATCAGTGCTGCCGTGGCGCTGGCCATTCGCGATATCGTGGCCGATGCCAAAGCACTGACCTTCATCTCGATCGCCGCCGCCAACGGCCTGGCGCGCGAAGCCGCCAGCCCCTACATCTTCCGTCCCACCAAGACCAGCTGGATGCTTGGCCACACCGGTGCGCTGTGGACCTACGACAAGATTGCCAAGGAAGGCGGGATCACGCTGGGCTCGGACTACGCGGCCGGCCGTGAATACGTGGGCGACTTCATCAATACCTATCGCCAGCAGGGCGGCAAGGTCGGCCAGCAACTGTGGACCCCGCTGGGCACCGCCGACTTCGCGCCCATTGTGATGAACCTGGCTGCTGCTGCCCCGTCCTTCGTCTACGCCTTCTTCCCCGGCGCCGACGCCGTGCGTTTCCTGCAGCAGATGCGTGACTTCAAGTTGCAGGACAAAATTCGCGTGATCGGCCCGGGCGCATTGTTCGATCAGGAAGACGTGTTGCCGGCTGCTGGCGACGCGGGCCTGGGCGGCGTCAACACCTACCATCAGTCACCGGGTGCACCGGCCTCGGCCGCGTTTGCTGCGGCCTACCTGAAGGCACGCAACCGCATCCCGGGCGAAGCCAGCACCTCGGCCTACGCCACTGGTCAGGTCATCCGCGCAGGCATCGAAGCCGTGGCCGGTGACATCGCGCAGAAGGACAAGCTGAAAGAGCGCCTGCTGTCTGCACCGGTATCGACCGCACTCGGCCCGATGCGCTTCGACGCGCGCAACAACCAGGCCATTCTGGACATCTACGTGAACGAAGTGCGTCGCGGTGCCGACGGCAAGCCGTTCAACACCGTGGTCCACACCTACCCGGCGATCCAGGACCCGGGTCCGAAGGCCTGATCGGGGCCGCGCACACATCGTGTCCTACTACCTTGTCCAGACGCTGAACGCGCTGTCCTTCTCGGTGTTGCTGATGCTCACCGGGCTGGGCCTGTCGCTGGTGCTGAGCCTGATGAACTTCGTGAACCTCACGCACGGTTCATTTTTCCTGCTGGGCGGCTACGTGGCTATCCATTGGATAGGCGCAGGCGCACCGTGGTGGATGGCATTCCCCGCTGCTTTTGTGATCGCTGGCGCGGTCGGTCTGGTGCTGGACCGCTTCCCCTTCGGCCGCTTCTATCCGCGCACGCACCTGATGCAGGTGCTGCTGACCTACGGCCTGTCGGTGATCTTTGCCGACCTGATGCGCTGGGGCTTCGGGGCAGATACGGTGTCGCTGCCCACGCCAGAACTGTTGCGCGGCGTGGTGTTTGTCGCGGGTCTGCCATTCCCGATCTATCGCCTGTTCATCATCGCCACGGGCGGTGTGCTGGCGCTGGGGCTTTGGTATGCGATTGACCGCACCTTGTGGGGCGCGGCGATCCGCGCCTGCGTGATCGATCGCGGCATTGTCGAAACCCTGGGTTTGAATACGCGGCGCATCTTCACTGTGGGCGTGGTGCTGGCGGCGGGCCTGGGCGGCCTGGGTGGCGCACTGGGCTCGGGCATGTTGTCGGCATATCCGGGACTGGATGAAGAAGTGCTGTTGCTGGCCTTGCTGGTGGTGGTGGTCGGTGGCCTGGGTAGCTTTGGCGGCACGGTGCTGAGCGCCTTGCTGCTTGGCTTTGTCACGACCTTCAGCCGTGTGTGGCTGCCGGAATTCGCCAACTTCCTGTCGCTTGGCATCATGGCAGCGGTGTTGGTCATGTGGCCGTCGGGCCTGGTCGTGCGCAAGATGAGGCAGGTATGAGCGCCCATCTGAACACCACCACGCATCAGGCACCTGCGCCTGCCAAGTACCGTTTGGGCGACAAGATTGCGGCCGGGCTGGTGCTGCTGTTGGCGCTGATCCCGTTGGTATCTGGCGACGGATTTTCGCTGCGCTTCGGTGCCGAAATCCTGTTGATCGGCACCGCGGTGATGAGCCTGAATCTGCTGATCGGTGGCGGTGGCCTGGTGTCGCTGGGCCATGCGGCGGTGTTTGGCGCGGCGGGTTACAGCGCGGCAGTTGCTGCCGGTTCCTGGGGGGCACAACTGCCGGTAATGCTCGTGATCGGTATCTTCGCCGGCATGCTGATCGCCAGCATCATAGGCCTGGTTACCTTGCGCAGTGCCGGCCTGTTCTTCCTGGTGCTGACCTTGGTGGTTGGTCAGATGGTCTGGGAACTGGCCTTCCGCTGGCGCGATGTCACCGGTGGTGCAGACGGCCTGCGCGGCTTCCCGAAACTGGCGCTGGGCAGCCTGCGCCTGGACACGCCTTTGGCTTTGTATCTGGTGGCGGCTGCCATTGCGCTGGTCGGGTGGGCAGTCACGCGCAGCTTCCAACGGGCACCGATTGGCCAAGCCTTGGCCGGTGTGCGCGATCAGCCGATTCGCATGGGGGCACTGGGTTATCAGGTTGGCCGCATCCGTGTGACTGCCTTCCTGTTGGCAGGTGCGGTGGCCGGTGCAGCGGGTGCGATCTATCCCTTCGTGAACCAATATATCGGCCCGAACTCGGTTCACTGGAGCATGTCGGCAGCGCTGATCATCATGGCGGTGATCGGCGGCGTGGGCTCTCTGTACGGCGGGTATCTGGGCGCATTGGTCTACCTGTTCGTGCAGACCGAAGTCAGCTCGTACACCGACCGCTGGCAACTGGTGATCGGCCTGATCTTCGTGGCCACCGTCATCTTGATGCCCAACGGCATTGCGCACTGGCTGGGCCAGCGCGGTGTGCGGGGAGGGCGGTCATGAGTCTGTTGCCGACCTTCGCATGGCCGACGTTTGCCTTGCCGACTTCTGTGTCGTCCGCTGCAATGCCTGCCGATGCATCATCCGGTGCTGCATCACCAAACGCCGCATGCCCAATTCCTACGTCTGCCGATGCCCAGCCGCACGCGCTGCTGCGCATCACCGACATCGCCAAGTCCTTCGGCGCGTCACGTGTGCTGGAATCGGTCAGCCTTGATGTGCGCGCCGGCGAAACGCTTGGCCTGATCGGGCCGAACGGCGCGGGCAAGACCACCTTGTTCAACATCATCACCGGGTTCCTGCACGCCGATACCGGCACGGTGCTGTTCGAGGGGCGTGACCTGGGCACCATGCCGTCGCCTGCGCGCGCGCGGCTTGGGCTGGTGCGCACCTTCCAGAAAAGCCTGGTGTTCCCGACGCAATCGATTCGCCGCAACGTTGCCATGGCCGTGCGTGCGCAAGGGAGCGGAGCTTATCGCTGGTGGGGTGGCCGCGCTGCCCATGCGCAGGCCGACGCCACGGCGCAGGCGCTGATCGATGGCTGCGCATTGGCCGGTCGTGGTGACGAGCTGGTGGCTGACCTGTCTTACGGTGAACAACGCATCGTCGACATGCTGATCGCGCTGGCGCAATCGCCGCGTGTGCTGCTGCTGGACGAACCCACGGCCGGGCTATCGACTGAGGAAGCTGCGCAGTTGCTGGCGCTGGTGCGTCAGCATCATGCGCAGACCGCCGTTGTACTGATCGCCCATGACATCGACGTGGTGTTCCGCGAATGCGACCGCATTGCGGTGCTGGACCTGGGACGCTTGATCGCCATCGATACGCCTGAAGTCGTGCGCCAGCATCCGGGTGTGCGCGCAGCCTACCTGGGCGCACTGGCCGAGGTGCAGGCATGAGCAACACCGATCAACTCGTGCGTTTCGAAAGCGTCTCGGCGGGCTATGGCGGCGTTACGGTCCTGGATCGCATCGATCTGAGCCTGGCGCGTGGCGAGGTGTTGGCCGTGCTCGGTCGCAACGGTGCGGGCAAGACCACGCTGCTGAACGCCTTGTTCAACCTGGGGCCGGAACTGAGCGGACGCATCACGGTGAAAGGCGAGTCCGTCACCAACTGGCCCACGCATCGCATCGCTCGCCTGGGCCTGGCTTTGGTGCCGCAAGGGCGCGGCGTGTTCCACACCCTTGCCGTGCACGAAAGCCTGCGCCTGGCGACGCTGGCACGCAAGCCGGCTGGCAGGTCGGTTAGCCCCTCGGCTAGCCCCTGGACGCTCGATCGCGTCTACCGCGAATTCCCCCGCCTGCATGAGCGTCGTCTGGCATCCAGCGGCGCACTCAGCGGCGGCGAGCGGCAGATGCTAGCGCTGGCGCGTGCGCTGCTGACGCAGGCCGACACCATCGTGCTCGACGAGCCCAGCGAAGGTCTGGCCCCGCTGGCGGTCGAAGAAGTGCTGGTGCATCACGTCTCCCGGCTGGCGGCAGAAGGTCTGACGGTGGTACTGGCGGAACAGAACGTGGCGATGGCCTTGCGGGTTGCCACCCGCGCGCTGGTGCTGTCGGCAGGACGTATGGTGTTCGACGGCACCCCGGCGGCGCTTGCCGCCGACCATGCGCTGCATCAAGAGCACCTTGGGGTCTAGGCGGCATGATCCACGTCACCCTGGTCCGCACCGATATCCACGACATGCTGCTCGCGCAGATGATGAACGCCTTGTCGCCTGCCGAACGCGCCCGTGCCGCGCGCTTTCGCACGGCGGCGGACCGGCGTCGACACGTGGTGGCCAGGACGGTGTTGAAAAGCCTGCTGGCCGAGCAATTGGATGTGCAGGCGCAAGACGTGCAACTGTCGGTAGGTGCGTATGGCAAGCCGGTGTTGGTGCGGCATGGCTATGACGCACATCTCCAATACGGTGCACGCGCATCCATGCCCAACGCAGCGCCGGCCCATCTGTCATCCGTTCACACTTTTGACGCGCTGCACTTCAACCTGTCGCACAGTGGTGATCTGGCCCTGATTGCACTGGCTCCGGTGCCTGTTGGCATCGACCTGGAACGCGATACCCCGGCCGATGCAAATGCCTTGGTGCAGGCGTGGTTCACCCCGGCCGAACAAGGCCGGCTGGCGCGCGGTGACGATGATTTCCTGTCGCTCTGGACTGCGCGCGAAGCCGTGCTGAAAGCGGTTGGAACCGGCTTGTCTGCCGACCCGGCTGCTTTCTCGTTGCCATCGCAGAAGTCGACCACGATGCAGTCTGCAAGTGGCCTGCCGCAGTTCGAGCCGGTACAGATTCCAGCTGCAAGTGCAGGGTCTGAATTCCAGGGCTATATCGTGGCTGCGCTCGCGCTCGACGCTGCCCAGGCCAATGCCCACGCTGCGATTCCACCCACGCTGATCGCCCCCTACCGCGCCGCCATCGCCTTGCGCGGCGCAGCGCTGCCCGTGCAACTTCATTACGCCGACGCTGCCCGGTTCAGCCCACGCGTTACGCTGGATGCCCTTGCACCCGCGTCTGCCGACGCCATGTGCGTGCTCTCCTGATTCGAAGACATTCCATGACCCTGACCGCTCAACAAATCTGGCCCGAGGAATTTGCCCAACGCTACCGCGCTGCCGGTCATTGGCGTGGCGAAACCTTCGGCAGCTATCTGCGCGAACGCGCCGCCGCCCACCCCGAGCGGGTGGCGATTGTCGCGGGCGACACGCGCTGGACCTATGCCGAATTGGATGCACGCGCCGATGCGCTGGCGCGTGGGCTGCTGGACGCAGGTATCAAGCCGGGCGAGCGGGTCATCGTTCATCTGCCGAACATCCCGGAATTCCTGTCGGTGGTGTTCGGCCTGTTCCGCGCTGGCATCTTGCCGCTGTATGCGCTGCCCGCCCACCGCATCACGGAAATCGAACACTTCGCCAACAGTGGCGAAGCCGTGGGGTACGTTGCCGCCGAGCGCCACGATGGCTTCGACTACCGTGCCCTGGCACGAGAACTGAAAACCCGCGTGGCGTCAGTAAAGAACGTGTTCATCGTTGGTAATGCTGATGAATTCACTTCGTTCGACGCGCTGGAAGCGCAGGGCCGCGCAAGCAACACGGAACCCGTGCCGCCCGTGCCGTCCACGGTGGCCTTCCTGCAGATTTCGGGCGGCAGCACTGGCCTGTCCAAGCTGATCCCGCGCACGCACGACGACTACATCTACACGCTGCGCGAAAGCGCGCGCATCTGCGGGCTGGATGGCGACAGTGTGTTTATGGGCGCGCTGCCCATTGCCCACAATTACCCCATGAGTTCGCCGGGCGTACTGGGTGCCCTGTACGCCGGGTCACGCGTGGTGCTCAGCCCCTCGCCCAGCCCGGAAGCTGCCTTCCCGCTGATCGAGCGCGAGCGTGTCACCGACGTCAGTCTGGTGCCGCCTCTGTTGCTGGTGTGGATGCAGGCAGCGCCGGGAACCAAGGCCGACTTGTCGAGCCTGAAAGTGGTGCAAGTGGGTGGTGCAAAGCTGATGCCGGAAGTGGCACGCCGTGTGCGCCCGACGCTGGGCGTGACTTTGCAGCAGGTGTTCGGCATGGCCGAAGGGCTGGTCAACTACACGCGCCTGGATGACCCGGAAGAACTCATCATCCAGACCCAGGGTCGTCCGATCAGCGAAGACGACGAAGTACTGGTGGTCGATGACCAGGGCAATGCCGTGCCGGAAGGCGAAGCCGGTTATCTGTTGACGCGTGGTCCTTACACGATCCGTGGATATCACAACAACCCGTCGGCCAATGCGCGCTCGTTCACGGAAGACGGTTTTTACCGCACCGGCGACATCGTGAAGCGCACGCCGGAAGGTTACGTGGTGGTGCAGGGGCGGGCGACCGATCACATCAATCGTGCAGGCGAAAAAATCTCGGCAGAAGAGATCGAAGATCACTTGCTGGCGCACCCGCAGGTCTTCGATGCGGCGGTGGTGTCCATCCCCGACGAATACCTGGGCGAGCGCAGCTGTGCCTTCATCATTGCGCAGGGCGAGCGGCCCAAGGGCGCAGTGCTGAAGCAGTGGATACGTTCACGCGGGCTGGCCGAGTTCAAGGTGCCGGACCAGGTGGTGTTCGTTGACAGTTTCAGTGCCACGGCGGCACTCAAGGTCAGTCGCAAGGAATTGCGTGCGGCCTTGCGTGCGCAGTTGACCGCGCAAGACGACGCTTAAAACGCCACATCGAACGCCACATCAAACGCAGGGCACAACCCGGTATCGAATTTTTTCCCGCCAGTCGGGACGGCGCATGGCGCCAAGGTAACCCCATGACAGATGCAACGCAGACCCTGAGCCTTGAACAAATGCGCGCCGACATCGCGCGGATTCTGCATGAAGACCCGTCCGAGATCGGTGACGAAGACAGCCTGATCGACCTGGGCCTGGACTCGATCCGCGCGATGGCGCTGGTGACGCGCTGGCGCGACGCTGGTGCCACCGTCGAGTTCTCTGAACTGGCGGAAGATGCACGCCTGAGCCACTGGTGGGCCGTGGTCGAACGTGCGTTGGCACGCAAGGCCTGAACCACCCATGACGACGCACCACGCAGACCAAGGCAGCGCTGAGTTGACCCAAGACGATCCGACCGGCACGCAGGTGAGCCAAAGCGCGCTGACGTCATCTCCCTTGACGTCATCTCCATTGACGCCTTCCCCGCTTACCGAAGCCCAGACCGGTCTTTGGTACGCGCAGCGCATGGATCTGAACAATCCGATCTTCAATACTGGGCAATACGCAGAGCTGCGTGGCCCGCTGGATCTGGAAGCCATGCGCCGCGCAGTCGACACCAGCATGGCCGAGGCCGATGGCCTGGCCGTGCGTGTTATCGACATGCCCGAGGCACCGCAGCAAGTGGTCGATCCGGCGCTGCGGCCAACGCTGCAAGTCATCGATCTGCGTGATGAGTCCGACCCGATGGCAGCCGCCCAGGCGCGCATGCGTGCAGACCTGCACGGCCCTATCGACACCGCCATTGGTCCGCTGGCCTCGCAACGTCTGTTCATCTTGGGCGACGAACACCATCTTTGGTATCAGCGTGTGCACCACGTGGCCACCGACGGCTACGGCATGGCCTTGATCGACGGCCGGGTGTCCCAGCTGTATGCCGCCTACACGGGCGCAAGCCAGGACACAGGTTCTCCACTGGGCAACTTCCAGGCGGTACTGAACGAAGACGCGGAGTACCGAACGTCGGCATTGCGCGAACGTGATCGGGCATTCTGGCTGAATGCGTTTGCGCAGCCTGCGCCGGTTGCCAATCTGGCTGACGGCATGCCGGTCAGCGGTCACCGTTTCCTGCACGCATCGCAGCCTTTGCCCGAACCGCTGGCTGCCGCCATGCGCACGCTGGAATCTGCCACGCAGGTGTCGTGGCCCGATATCCTGGTGGCGCTGACGGCCGCTTATCTGTGCCGGCATTCCGGTCAGCAAAGCACGGTAGTCGGTGTGCCGTGGATGGGCCGTCTGGGCAGCCCCAGCGCGCGTGTGCCGGCCATGGTGATGAACATCGTGCCCTTGCAGGTCACGGTGGACGAAGATGCACCAATCGGGGATTTCCTGGTCGAGACCTCGAAAGCCATGCGTCGTGCGCGTCGTCACGGTCGTTATCGCAGTGAACAGCTGCGTCGTGATCTGGGCTTGCTTGGCGGTCGCAAACGTCTGTACGGACCCTTGATCAACGTGCTGCCCTTTGATGATTCCTGGGGCATGGCGGGGCTGGCGGCGCAGCGGCATATCCTGGGCACCGGCCCGGTCGATGACCTGAGCGTCACCTTCCGCGCCGACAACACCGGTCGCGGGCTGCGGCTGGCTATCGATGCCAACCCGGCGCTGTATTCGCAGGCCGATGTGGCGGCGCACTTGGCGCGCCTGGAACACTTCCTGGCCAAAGCGCTGGCAGCCGCAAGCCTGGCGCATGTCCCGACGCTGACCCCGGCAGAGACGCATCGCTGGCTGGTGGAAGTCAACAACACCAACCACCCGGTGGACGCCACTACGCTGTCGGCGCTGATTGCCAGCACCATGCAGGCACACCCGGATGCCGACGCGCTGGTATATGGCCCCAACACGCTGACCTACGCCGAGCTGGATGCGCGCACCGCCGGGCTTGCACAGCGCCTGCGTGATGAAGGCGTGCAACGCGGCGACATCGTTGCGGTTGCCATCCCGCGTTCGATTGAACTGGTGCTGGCCCTGGTGTCCATTCTGCGCGCGGGTGCTGCCTACCTGCCGCTGGACATCAGCCATCCGCGCGAACGCCTGGCAACCATTCTGCGTTCGGCCACGCCACGCCTGTTGCTGTCGGTGCCGAAGGTGGTGCCGGTCCTGCCCGACAACGCACCCTTGCTGTTGCTGAACGCCTGCGAGCCGGACGCCTTGCAAGCAGGCCAGACCCTGGCCCCCACCACTACGATTGCCATCGAACCGGCTCGCCCGACCGATGCCGCCTACGTGATCTACACCTCGGGTTCCACCGGTGCGCCCAAGGGCGTGGTGGTGGAACACGATGCCATCGTCAACCGTCTGGAATGGATGCGCACGCAGTACGCCGTGGGCGCTGGTGACCGCATTCTGCAGAAGACGCCGGCGACCTTCGACGTGTCGGTCTGGGAATTTTTCCTGCCGCTGCTGGTGGGTGCCACCCTGGTCGTGGCCCCGCCCGAAGCGCACAAAGACCCGGCCTGGTTGGCTGCCATCGTGCGCACGCACGGCATCACCACCATGCACTTCGTGCCGTCGATGCTGGCTGCGTTCCTGGCTGAACCGAGCGCCGCAGGACTGTCGCCGCGCCTGGTGTTCTGCAGCGGTGAAGAACTGCCTGCAGCCTTGCGTGATCGCTTCCATGCCGTGATGCAAGGCGAGCTGCACAACCTGTATGGCCCGACCGAAGCGGCCGTGGATGTGAGCTACTGGCCAGCATCCGCAGACGATCGCTCGCAGCCCGTGCCCATCGGTTTCCCGGTGTGGAATACCGCCTTGTACGTGCTGGATGACCGCATGCGCCCGGTGCCGGCAGGGGTGCCCGGCAACCTGTACCTGGCAGGCCGGCAACTGGCGCGTGGTTATCTTGGCCAACCCGAACTGACTGAATCGCGCTTCGTACCCAACCCCTTCCAGCCGGGTGCGCGCATGTACGCAACCGGTGACCTGGCGCGCTGGCGCGAAGATGGTGCCATGGTCTTCCTGGGGCGTTCAGACCATCAGGTGAAGATTCGCGGCCAACGCATCGAACTGGGCGAGATCGAAAGCGTGATCGCCAGCGTGCCTACCGTGGCGCATGTGGCGGTCATCGTGCGCACCGACCGTCCGGGCGACCAGCACATCGTGGCCTACGTAGTGGCGCAAGACGATGCCACGCTGGATGTCGACACCTTGCGCACCCATGCTGCGGCGCGCTTGCCCGACTACATGGTGCCCTCGGCCTTCATGCCGCTGGCTGCCTTGCCGGTCACGGCAAACGGCAAGCTCGACCGCAACGCCTTGCCGGCCCCGGCCTTTGCTGCGCGGGTGGGTCGTGCGGCAGCGGCAGGGTCCGAGCAGATCGTTGCCACCTTGTACGCACAGGTGCTGGGGCGTGAAGACACGATCGGTGCCGACGACGATTTCTTTGAACTCGGCGGGCATTCGTTGCTGGCCGCACGTCTTGCCTTGGCGGTCCGCGAGAAGTGGGGACAGGTGCTTGGCCTGGGGGCCATCTTTGCGCATCCCACCGTGGCGCGCCTGGCCGCGTATCTGGATGCGCGTGAAGCCCTGGCACATGCGCCTACCGATACCGAAGGCTTTGGTCCGGTCATCACCTTGCGTCATGGCGACGCGGCCCGTGCGCCCTTGTTCTGCGTACACCCGGCCGGTGGCCTGAGCTGGTGCTACGGCACATTGGCGCGAGCGATGGACCCGGCACGCACGGTCTACGGCCTGCAAGCCCATGCGCTCAGCCCCGACAATGCCGAGTCGCCCACCAGCCTGGACGAGATGGCGGCATCCTACGTCGACACCGTGCTGACCTTGCAACCCGAAGGCCCGTACCACCTGGCCGGCTGGTCGGTGGGTGGCATTCTGGCGCACGCCATGGCCGTGGTGCTGCAACAGCGCGGCCACCAGATTGGCACGCTGGCCATGCTGGACTCCTTCCCCAGCGACCTGTGGCGCGACGAACCTGAGCCGCCCGAAGACGCGGTCTACAAAGCCTTGTTGCTGATCGCGGGTTACGACCCCACCGAACTGAAGCAGGTGGCCCACACCCGCGACGGCGTGATCGGCTTCCTGCGTGACAGCGGCCATGTGCTGGGCGAACTGTCGGACGACATGCTCGACGGCGTGTTCCGCGTGGTGGCCGGCAACAACCGGCTGGTGCGCTTGCAGCGTCATCGGCACGTGGCCGGTCGCATCACCTACTTCCGTGCTGCGCTCGACCATGTGGGCCTGGATCTGTCACCGCAGATGTGGGCACCGTATGCCGATGGCATCGATGTCCACGATGTGCCTGCACTGCATGCCCACCTGACCGGCCCGGACGCCACGGCGCACATCGCGCCGGTGCTCAACGCCCACTTGCTTGCCGCAGATTCTGCGCGGCAGGCTGCCTGAATTTGCAGCCTTGATGTTCACCCGCCTCTTCAACTTCTCTTCGATCGGCTGCGCCACGCGCGTGGCCGATTCCTGTATCCCGCCGGCGTCAGGGGACAGCGTCCTCCGACGCCGGCCCGCGCATGGTTTCACCTTGAACAGGAAGCACGCATGAACACCACCCACCGCATTGCCGGTGCCGCCAAGCACACTGCCTTCGCACTCGCGACCCTTTCGCTGACGATCTCGGCTGCATTCGCTGCACCCGTGTTCGAACAACCGGACAACACTTTCGCTGGCAAGGTCATGGCGTCGGGTGTGAACGGCCCGATCGTGGCGGGTTCGGAAGCCAACGTTACCGGCCGTGGCTTCAAGCCGGGCCAGCAAGTCACGCTGTCCTACGGCGGCCAGGTTCTGAACCACTCCGGTCTGGCTTACATCGCCGATGACAAGGGCGTGTTCCAGGGCAAGATCGCCGTGCCCGCAGGCACCCCCGCAGGCCAGCACGGCATCGTCGTGCAAGTGCTCAAGCCGGCAGCAGCCACCAGCTTCGACCTGAAGGTCTCGCCGGTGATCGCCGTGTCGGGCCAGGACCGCTTCACGCAAACCAGCCAGAAGCTGGTTCCGGGCCTCTACCAGGCTGCATACAGCAAGAAGAACGACCGCATCTTCGTGACCGCTGCTGTCGGCCGCCCGCCGGTGCAGGAATCGCAGCTGCTGAAGCTCGACCCCAAGACCCTGGCCATTGAATCCAAGATCACCCCGGCCAAGGCCGCCGGTCGCAACGACGGTCATGTCTACGCCGTGTACGGCGTGGCCGTGAACGACGCCGACGACACCGTGTGGGTCAGCGAAACCCGCGACAACAGCGTGGCCATCTATCGTCAGTCCGACCTCGCACTGGTCAAGCGCCTGCCGGCTGGCTCGGTGCCGCATGCCCGCGACATCGTCTTCGACGAAACCCTGGGCAAGGCTTACGCCTCGACCCCGACCGCCAGCTCGGTCACCCTGATCGACGCGCGCACGCGTGAAGTGGTCAAGAACATCGAGTTCAAGACCAAGGTGCGTGGCGGCGAAGCCGGCAGCATGAGCCTGGCGCTGGATCAGGCCGGCCACAAGCTGTACACCGTGACCGGTAGCACCAACGAAGCCGTGGTGATCGACACCCGCACCGACACAGTCGAAAAGATCTTCGCGCTCGACGGTGCCAAGTCGGCCGCAGGCGTTGACGTCGATGCCAAGAACAACCGCCTCTACGTGGCTTCGCAAGGCAGCGACAACCTGCTGATCGTTGACCTGGCAAGCGGCAAGACCCTGCACAACGTGCCGGTCGGTGCAGGCGCACTGAACGTCGTGTTCGACGCAACCAGCGGTCTGGCCTACGTGTCGAATCGCGGCGCAGGCACCACCACCGTGGTGGACGGCAACGGCCGTATCGTTGCCAACCTGGACAGCGGCAGCTTCCCCAACTACGCAATGGCCGATGGTCGTGGCAACCTTTACCTGATCAACAAGGCCAAGGGTAAGGACGATCCGACCGGCGATCGCATCACCAAGATCTCGCGCAAGTAAGCAGACTCGGCAAGGTACAGCGCGGGGGGATTCCGCGCTTGCATCGATGTCGATAAAAAGCGGCCCGTACAGCGATGTACGGGCCGCTTTTTTCCATCGATCTGTTGAGCGGAGCAGCACATGCTTCTTGCCGCAACATTCAATCGCCTGACTCATCTGGCGGTCTTGGGAACGTCATCACAAAGCAGGTTTCACCTGTCCACGACGACACATGCACCGTGCCTTCGTGTGCCTGCACAATGGCACGCGTGATGGCCAGACCCAGCCCGGTGCCTTCTCGGTCGGCATGGGGCCGTGAGGGGTCGGCACGGAAGAAGCGGTCGAACAGACGTGGGAGCACTGCCGGATCGATACCGGGGCCGGTGTTGGCAACAGTCAGCGTCACCGTGTCTGCCTTCACCGCAAGCCGGATGGTGACCACACCTTGGGGTGGCGTGTGGCACAGCGCATTGGACAACAGGTTGCTGACCGCCCGACGAATCATCAGGCGGTCGCCACGCAACTGCGCGCTGCCCATTCGGTGCAGCCGAATCTCTTTTTCTTCGGCAAGCGCTTCGTAGAAATCGAACAAGGCCTGTACTTCTTCGTCGAGCAAGATCCGTTCGACGTTCGGCAGCAGCAGCCCGTGTTCGGCCTTGGCCAGCAACAGCATGTCCGACACCATGCGAGCCAGTTGCTGGCATTCCTCTGCATTCGACGCCAGGATGTCTCGGTAGAAGCAGGCGTCTCGTGTTTGCGACAGCGCCACCTGCGTCTGGGTCAGCAGGTTGCTGATGGGGGTGCGCAATTCATGCGCCAGGTCGGATGAGAAATCCGACAAGCGCTGAAAGTCGTTTTGCAGCCGCGCCAGCATGTCGTTGAGCGAGGCAGCCAGGTCTGCCATTTCCACGGGTACCGATTCCGCAGGCATGCGTTCGCTCAGCCGATGCGCAGTCACCGACTGGGCGCGGCTTCGCATGGCGCGCAAGGGCGCAAGCCCGGTGCGGGTGGCAAACCAGCCAAGGCCACCACTTAACAGCGCCGCCAGCACGGCATACACCCACAAGGCAATGTGAAGCGAATCGGTGAAATGCGTGTGGTGGACCGTGTTGACCGCAATCCACACCCGCATGGCGGTGTCCGGTGCGTCGCGCTGGGTGGCAACGGTATGCAGCGCCCGATAGGTCTTGCCGTCTGCCGTCCAGTTGAAGATATTGCCCGACAAGGCAGCCGCTGACCGGTTGAGAATGCAATCCGGAAACCGGAACGAGGGGCTGGCGTACCAGACGGCTCCGTCGGCATCGGCAATGCGCACGTACAGACCCGGATGGCTTTGCAGCGCGTCGTCCAGGCGGCCGCGCAATGCCACTCGCGCGTCCGACTTGGTCAGCAGGTCCTGGATCAGCTGGCCCTTGTCCAGCAAGGTGTCATCGTCCAGTTCTTCGAAATGCCGATTCACGGCGGTCGACACGATGGCGACCATGCCTGCCAGCACACACACCGCCACCAGGGTGTAGAGCGCCGTCAACCGGGCGGTCAGCGACATGCTGCGCGTCACGGCCGCCGCTCCCGCGATTCCAGCACATAACCCATGCCACGAATCGTCTGGATCAGCCTGGGTTCGACATGGTCATCGATCTTGATGCGCAGGCGTCGCATGGCGACTTCGACCACATTGGTATCGGAATCGAAATTCATGTCCCAGACCTGCGACGCAATCAGCGAGCGGGGCAGCACCTCGCCCTGGCGGCGCATCAGCAATTCCAGCAGACCGAATTCCTTGGCCGTCAGGGCAATGCGCCGGCCACGCCGGGTTACACGCCTGCGCAGCAGATCGAGTTCCAGATCGGCCACCACGATGGTGGTGGCCTCGGTGGCGGGCGGGCCGCGTCGCAAGATCGTGCGCACGCGGGCCAGCAGTTCGGCAAAGGAAAACGGCTTGACCAGATAGTCGTCGGCACCCAGCTCCAGGCCCTTCACCCGGTCCTCGACACTGTCGCGTGCGGTCAGAAAAAGCACCGGCAATTTCCGGTTCTGATCTTGCAGATATTTGAGCACCTGCCAGCCGTTCATACCCGGCAGCATCACGTCCAATATCAGCAAGTCATGCTCGCCTTCAATGGCCAGGTGCACACCATCCAGACCAGTGGTGGCAAGCGACACGCTGAAGCCTGCTTCGCGCAGTCCTTGCTGTAGATAATCGCCGGTTTTGGGTTCGTCTTCGACGATCAATATCTTCATGGTGCTGCTTCCTGCCGGGTGCTTGCTGAGTACTTGCCACAGTCTTTTGTCTGCTGATCTGACGCCTGCAAACATCACTGCCGATGCGTCTGCAGGATTCTCGCCCAAGGTCGTGGTCACGGCGCATAAATGACAAAGTTGTCATCCACCGGCAAAGCTGCTGACGGCATCCGCCTTTCAGAATGGTCTCGTTCATCAACGTGTCATGCGGGGCCAGTCTGTGATGCTCACTTCCTTTTGCACCGTGTCCAGGGTAAGCCTGGCCATCGGTCTGCTTGCCGCGCCGTTGGGCGTCTGGGCGCAAGCCAGTTCCCCGGCCGATGGATCGGGCTGGCGTGATGCGAACGCCACGGTTGGCCAATTCAAGCGCGGGCATGCGGATGTGCTCAAGTGGGAACAACGCGAAGCGCAAATGGCTGCCGAACCTGCGCCTGCATCGGCACCCGTCGGCTTGCCGCTGACAAGGGCGGAAGATGCCGTCCGTCTGGCATGGCAAGTCCATCGTGAATTGGCGCAAGTGCTGGCACAAGTGGGCATCAAAAACGTTGACCTGCTTGCGCGCGGTCACTGGGATGACATCGATCCTTTTCTGTTTCGTCGAATCGGCGGGCTGGATGAGGTGGTCGAAGTCGCCGTGCAGGCCCGCAAGGCATGGATCGATGCCGTGTTCGCCCAGGCGCGCCTGAAACCTGTGCGCGCGGCGCTGGATGCAGCCAGTGCCGCGAATACGCTGGGCCAACGGATGCGCAGCGTGGGCAACTGGAGCGCGCTGCAACAGGCGGACGTGCAGCTTGCTGCTGTCGCCGCCAGCATGGCCTTGCAACGTGACCGTTATGCGGCCACCCAGGCGCAGGTGCGCCTGATCGACGTTCTGCAATTGAGCGGCATGTATGCATCGGTGCAGTTGCCGGATCGCCTGCCTGAACTGCCTGCCAAGGCACTGTCGGACGCGGACATCGCGGAGCGTGCGCGTGCCATGCAGGATCGACTGCCACGTGCCAACCGCCTGCGTAATGAACGCGATGTGGCGCTGCGCTCACTGGCCTATCAGACCAGCCATGCGCTGGCCCGCAAAGCCCGCGACGAGGTCTTGGCGCAGCGCGAATTCATCACCGAGGAAACCGTGCTTCAGTACAACGGCATGCTCAAGAGCACCTGGGATTTGTTGGACGCTTCACGCGCGCAATCCTTGGCCGCAGCCAGCGCGTTGCAGGCCCAGCACGATTTCGAAATTGCCCGGGTCGATCTGCAATGGGTGTTGCTGGGTGGTGAGCCTGCAAGCCCGATTTCGCTGGGCGGCGATGGTGGTGACACGTCAGCGGTAGCGGGGCACTGAGCATCATGACCATGAACCCGATGTCTTCCCGCCGACAGTTTTTCGCAGGCAGCCTGGCAACAGTCGCGGGCCTTGCCGTCGCCCGGGCGGCCATGGCCGCCTTGCCCGAACCCGTGACACAGACCTCCGTCGACACCGCACCGCCGTTGGTGCCTGCCACCGGCCGTCCGTATCAATCTGTCGTCACCTTGAATGGCTGGACCTTGCCTTGGCGCATGCGCAATGGCGTCAAGGAATTTCATCTGGTGGCCGAGCCGGTGGTGCGGGAAATGGCACCCGGTTTCAAGGTCAACATGTGGGGCTACAACGGCCAGAGCCCAGGGCCGACCATCGAAGTGGTCGAGGGTGATCGTGTGCGCATTTTCGTGACCAACAAATTGCCCGAGCACACCAGCGTGCACTGGCATGGTCAGCGCCTGCCCAATGGCATGGATGGCGTAGGTGGCCTGACGCAAGCGCAGATTCCTGTCGGCAAGACCTACGTCTACGAGTTCGAGGCACGCCGGCCCGGCACCTTCATGTACCACCCGCACGCCGACGAAATGGTGCAGATGGCAATGGGCATGATGGGCTTCTGGGTGACGCATCCGAAGCAAGCGCATCCACACATCAGCACGGTAGATCGGGACTTCTGCTTCCTGCTCAATGCCTTCGATGTCGAACCCGGCAGCTACACCCCCAAGGTCAACACCATGACCGACTTCAACGTGTGGGGCTGGAACAGCCGCATCTTCCCCGGCATCGACAGCCTGAACGTGCGGCAGGGGGATCGGGTGCGGATACGGGTCGGCAACCTGACCATGACCAATCACCCGATCCACGTACACGGACATGAGTTCCAGGTGACGGGCACCGATGGTGGACCGACGCCGCCGGGCACGCGCTGGTACGAGGTCACTACCGACGTGGCCGTCGGCCAGATGCGGCAGATTGAATTCCTGGCCGACGAGCCAGGCGACTGGGCGCTGCATTGCCACAAGAGCCACCACACCATGGGCGCGATGGGGCATGCCGTGCCGACCATGATCGGTGTGGACCATCGCGGCTTGGTTCAACAGATTCAGAAGGTGGTGCCCGACTACATGTTGATGGGCGAACGCGGCATGGCAGACATGGGCGAGATGGCCATGCCTTTGCCCGAGAACACCGCACCCATGATGACCGGCACCGGCCCCTTCGGCCCGCTGGAAATGGGCGGCATGTTCACCGTGCTGAAGGTGCGCAAGGACCAGGCCCCGGGTGACTACCGGGACCCCGGCTGGTTCCAGCATCCGGCCGGCACCGTGGCCTACGAATATGTGGGCGATGCGCCCGTGCCCGCCATCGACAGTGCCCGCACAGCAGTGCCGGTGGACGACGCCGACAGCTTACCGAAGGTGCGCAAACCGTCTCATCGGAACGGGCACTGACTGCGTTTTTTTATCCATCACAGGCGAGGAAAACTCCATGGCATTCCACACGATTCAATCTGCACTCCTTGGACTGCTGTCCACCTTTGCGATATCAACCAGTGCCCTGGCCGCAGGCAGCCATGCGGGCGGCCACGCCGACGAGGCCACGGGCTACGGCAAGCCGGGCATCGCAGCGAAGGTAGATCGCAGCATCCAGGTCGACATGAGCGACAACATGCGTTTCACCCCCGCCGATATCGCCGTCAAACGTGGCGAAACCGTTCGCTTCGTGATCCGCAATGTCGGACGCTTGCCGCACGAGTTCAGCCTGGGTACCAAACAGGAACTGGAAGCGCACTACGAACAGATGAAAAAATTTCCCGGCATGGTGCACGACGAGCCGAACAAGATATCGCTGGCACCCGGCAAGCAGGGCGAAATCATCTGGCAGTTCACCAACAGCGGGGCGGTCGACTTTGCGTGCCTGCACGTCGGTCACTACGAAGCCGGCATGAAAGGGCTGGTCAAGGTCGCGCGCTGAACTACTCGATCAGGAGTCAACATCATGCAGGCTTACCAAACAGTGCTCTGGAGCGTTTTGGTCGTGCTGGGCGCATTTCCCCTTGCAGCCCTTGCGCAAGCGGCAAGCGCGTCTGCCGCTGCAGCGCAAACCGTTGCCACGACGGAAGGGGAGGTACGTCGACTCGACAAGATGCTGGGTACGCTCACCATCCGCCACGGTGAAATCCGCAACCTGGACATGCCGCCCATGAGCATGGTGTTCACCGCCCGGGACAAAGCACAGCTGGATGCGATGTCGGTGGGCGACCGGATTCGTTTCGTCGCCACCAACGAAAACGGCAAGTTCATCGCCAGTGAGATCGACGTGGTGCGATGAGGCTTGCTTGCTGACCGTGCCGCGCTGGCACCCAGTGGATCACTGGACGTGACTCACGCTTCCAGCGCCAGCACCGCAAAACTCGCCAGCCAGTGCTCACCCATATAGTGACTGGCCAAGTGGGGCAGGGCGACAGCCAAATGTTCCTGCGCACTTCGCTCAGCGATGCTGCGACGCACATCGCCTTCCGGCAACGCAGACGCAAGCGACCGCCAGCACCACGCGCGGCTCAGATTCAGACCGTCAAGGTGGGCAATCTTGCCGTCGGTGCGATCCGACACACTGGCTGGTCGGAACAGGGTGGCAGGCTGCAGGTTTTCCACATCGGGCAGGAAGCGATCGAACCACTCTTGGAAGGCAGCGGCCGGCAGCAGCCTGCGCATGCATTCTGCTTCGATCAGTGCTTGTGACTGGAATTCGTCCAGGCTGGGTTCGCCCCACGCGGGGCAAGCTGCATCGTTGCCATACCAGCGTCGACCGGCATCGCGCAGCTGTGCGGCCAGTGCCGTGTCTTGCGTGGCGTCGGCATAGTCAATGGCCATGCGCAGCCCGAACGCGGTGTTGAAGTGTGTGCCCACGCGGACCGGGTAGATGGCCAGTGGCAGGAAATCGCGGAAGCGCTGGGCAATGACCCCGGCCAAAGGCGCGAGCGCGTCAGACCAGGGCTGGCCGTGGTGATGGATCAGTTCTTCGGCCAGTTTCAGCAACCAGGCCCAGCCGTAGGGACGCTTGAATGCACGCGCTACCGGACGCGCGAAGTATGCGCATTCGATCGCGACTTTCTCCGCCACCAACTGACGCGCGAACAGGCTGCGAATGTCTTCAGCGGGCTCCATGTCGGGGAAGCGTCGAAGCAAATAAGCGAGCATCCAGTAGCTGTGCACGCAGGAGTGCCAGTCATAGCTGCCGTAAAAGATCGGATGCAGCTCGCTTGGGGTCTTGCCTGCTTCCTCGGGACCAGACATGGCGTGGTCCGGGTTGTTCGGATATTCACGGCTGACGTGGCCGAGAGCGATGCGGGCGAAGTCGGTGGCAAGGGTTTGGGTGAGAACAGGGCGCATGGTGGTTCGCAGTCAGGGGAAAAATTGAAATGGAGGCAGGTAATGTTCCGCCGCCGGACGCGTCAATGTCGTCTGATCATCAGCGGCAGCATTGCGCACAGCGCGGCGACTGCGCCGACGACAAAGGGCGGGGCGTTCGTGGCACCTGCAACCAGGCCGCCTAGCGGTCCGCCAAACGCGACACCCAGGTCCCAGGCCGAAGTTACTGCACCCAGCGCTGTGGCGCGTTCCCGTGTGGGAGTGGCTTCGCTGACCAGGGTCGCCAGGCACGGATACAGCAGCGACAGGCCGGCACCGGCCAGGATCACGCACTGGAAGGCGAGGGCTGTGGTCACGTTCACCGCCAAGCCGCCGAGTGCAACGGCTTCGATCAGGAAACTGGTCAACAACACTCGTCTCGCGCCGAAACGATCTACCCATGCGCTGCCGATAAAGCGGCACGTGATGAAGGACAGGCCGAACACCGCCAAGACCAGTTGCTGGCCGGGCAATTGCAGGCTGTCGAAGCGAGGTACCAGGAAGGCGGCAATCGTGCCGTAGCTGATGCCTGCTGCAATGTTGGAGGCTCCAGGTAGTTGCGCGGCACGTGGCAGCCAGGAGCGCGGTGCGCGATCGGTGGGGACAGTCGGGTCAATTCCGCGTGGCGTGCGCACGATCAGCAGCCACGCCAGCGCCGGCAACAGGCTGGCGATTATCCACACGCCACGGAATCCGCTTATCCACAATACAGCCGCGCCCAGTACCGGGCCGCCAGCCAATCCACACCACATCGATGCCCCGAACTGGCCGGCAATCCGACCGCGTTGTGTCGGATCAGTATCGGCCAGCACCCAGGCAATAGCAGCAGTGAATAGCGCGCCTTCGCCTGCACCCAGCAGCAGTCGGGCGACGATCAGGGTCGGCAGATCGATGGACAGCAGATGACCGATGCCACCCGCCACGCCCAATACTGAGCCTGCCAGCACGATGCCACGCGGCCCGTGCTGGTCTGCCAGGCGACCGGCAATCGGGCGGGCCAGCATGGCGGCAAGCGAGCCGATGGTCACTGCCAGTCCGGCACCGAATGCAGCAGCACCCATTTGCTGGTGCGCATAGGCAGGCATGACCTGGATCGTCATGCCCATGGCTGCGTAGCCCAGAAAACAGGTAACCCATAGTGGCCAGTAGGGCGCAGCAGCACGTGCGCGATAAGCGTCTGGTGGCAAAGAGACAGATGCCGACATAAATTTACAGAAATGCATATTGATGGCAAAGTCTATGCGCACGATGCAGCATGACGCCATTCGAAAATCTGCATGTCGGACATGCGCAAAACGCATTTTGTGTATGTCGCTCATCGCTATTCGCCCGCTACCCGCCTGAGATTCCCGCCATGAACACCCACGATCTCGAAGCCTTTCTCGCCGTCGTTGAAACCGGCTCCATCGTGGCTGCATCGGCGCGCTTGCACATCACGCAACCAGGGCTCAGTCGTCGTATTCAAAGTCTGGAAGATGCGTTGGGCGTCACCTTGTTCGAGCGTCAGTCCAAACCACTGAAACCGACCGCAGCCGGGCGCGACGCCTACGACTACGGGCGTCGGGTGCTGCGTGCATTGGATGATCTGAAAACGGTGGTGTCGACCGACGACATCCTGGGTGGCGAGTTTCGCTTGGGCATCACCCCTTACCTGTCAGAACTGGCGCTGGACGAACCGCTGAACCGCATGCGTGACGCGTTTCCGTCGTTGACGCCACAGGTGTCACTGGGCTGGCCCGAACAGTTGATCACCCGTGTGCGCCACAGCGAAATCGACGCCGCGGCATTCTGCCTGGCCGAAGGCGCAATGCCGCCTACCGATCTGGAAACCAGTGAGTTGGGCATCGAGCCGGTGTTGTTTGTGGGCGCGCGCGACTTGGCTGTTCCCACACCAACCACCTTGCGTGACTTGTCGGCTTTCCCGTGGATTCTGAATCAGGATGGATGCGGGTTTCGCTGCCTGATGCGGCGTGCTTTTGAAGGCGCACATCTGCCGTTCCGCGTGGGCATCGAAGCGCCGGGATCGGCCATGCGTCTGTCCTTGGCGGCGCGCGGAATGGGCATTGCGATGGTAATGCCCACGGCTTTGGCAGGCAGCCCGGACCGGGATCGACTCAAGGTCATCGTGGCTGAAGATTTTCAGCCACGGGTGCGGGTCTGGGTGGTGCATCGCGCCCCGGCAGGACGCCTGGCGCGACCGCTTGCGCAGTTCAAGACTGCGCTGACCGACACCTTGAGCAACAAGCCCGCCAAGGTGTCGAGGATCGGTCGCGCAGCGGCTTGATCGGTGTGCGTGGGGCTGTCATTTAAAAAAACCGCAGCCCCAGGCACCCCTCACTTCGCCTGATATTCCGGCCTGTCCAACTGGAACATATCCTGCGAGCGCGTATACCAGCCGGCACCATGCATGCGGCCGATCAGGTTCAGCGCGGGCGTGTCCACATGGCAGCGGTCCGCATCCATCACGAAGCGATCGACGATGTGCATGCGTACCACCGTGCCGATCACGATGGTCTGGGCAGGCCCGGTCACCATCGAGCTCAGCACCCGGCATTCCATCGCCACCGGTGCACCCGCAATGCGGGGCGGCCGCACGGCGTCCGACGCAATGCCTGCCAGGCCGGCCAGTTTCAGTTCATCGACTCCATGCGGCGCGGCCACGCAGGTCTGGTTCATGGCCTCTGCCATTTCTTCCGACACCAGGTTGATCACGAATTCACCGGTGGCCAGAATATTGGCGGCCGTGTCCTTGAACTCGCCTGACGCGCTGGGCAGCAGGCCGAGCGCTACCGTTGGCGGGGTGTGACCCATCACATTGAAAAAGCTGTAGGGTGCTGCGTTGATCTCGCCTTTGGCGGAACACGTCGTCACCCAGGCAATCGGACGCGGCGTGACGGTGGCCGTCATCAGCTTGTAGCGCTTGTCCCAGGGCAAATTTTCGAAATCGAACAGCATGATCAGCCTTCCGACGAGGTCGACACAGCAGGCTTGGCGCGCGTGTCCACATTCAGCTTGAAGATGTCTGAACGCGAGTAATGGCCGGCCACATCGAAGTCGAACTTGCCACGCACGATCTGGTCGGGGTCGATGTCTGCGTACAGAATGGTTTCGCCCGAGAAATCCGGCCCGGCCAAGACCTTGCCCAACGGGTCGATGATCGCGCTGCCACCTCGCATCAACACCGTCGCCGGGTCATTGCCCAGCGCGCATTCCACGTCATCGGGATAGGACGCGCGGGTGATGTGCTGGCAAGACGTCAGCACGAAACAGCGGCCTTCCAGCGCAATGTGCTGCATGCTGGGCACCCAGGTGTCGCGGTCGTCGGCGGTGGGCGCGCAGTAGATACCGATGCCTTGGCTGTACATGTACATGCGCAGCATGGGCATGTAGTTTTCCCAGCAGATGACTGCGCCGATGGTGCCCATGGACGTCTTGAACACCGGCATGGTCGAGCCGTCGCCAAAGCCCCAGATCAGGCGCTCGCCAGCGGTTGGCATCAGCTTGCGATGCTTGCCCACCAAGCCGTCTGCGCCATCGAAGAACAACGCGGTGCAGTGCAGCGTGCCGCCATCGCGTTCGATCACCCCGATCACGATGAACATGCCGGTGGCTTTTGCGGCTTCCGCAATCAGTTCAAGTTCCGGGCCGTCCAGGTTCACCGCCGACTTGTAATACGCCAGGTAGGCGTCACGGCCTTCCGGTTTGCGCATGCCGATCGGGCAGCCGAAGGAATCGCCCTTGGGGTATCCGCCGATGAAGGCTTCCGGGAACACCAGCAACTTCGCGCCATTGGCAGCGGCCTGGTTGATCATCTCGACGGCCTTGGCAGCGGATGCCATCGCGTCGGTGGGGAAGGACGCGGCCTGGGCGACGGCGGCTTTGAACTTGCTCATGGGGATCTCCTGGGGGATGGGGGGCGGGGTGATCACCAGGGTGATCGCCTGATCGGAATGCTGTCTGGAGCTGTGCAATACTCATGCCAGTTTTGATAATGCAGTATGAATACAGCATTATCAAATAGTGGTTGCCCCAGTCCGTGCCGATCGATCCGGCGTGTACGATGGCCGCGATCCTTGCGCCTTACCTCGGAAATGCCTGTTTTTCCTGGGTCTGCGCCCACCGTTTTCCTGTTGGAACCTTGCTGCGTGACGACCCGAAAATCCTCCGCGTCGACCAGGACGCCTGCTGCCGCCGCCTCTGCCGATGCACCGAAGCGGCGCAGCAAGGCGCCTTCTGATGAAGCAGCCGTACCCAAAACCCGGCGCGGCATTCAGTCGATCGAAGTCGGCTTTGGCATCCTCGACGCCTTGCGGCTGTCGGGTGGTCCGATCCCGTTGCGGCAGATCGCCGAACGCACGGGTTTGGCCGTCGCCAACATCCACTACTACCTGGTCAGCTTCCAGGCCGTGGGCGTGGTGCGGCAAGACCCGGACACTGGCTTCTACGGCCTGGGGCCGTATGCCCTGCGGCTGGGCATGGCGGCGCTGGAACAGTTCGACGTCTACACCGCGGCTCGCCCCGTGATGGCCGAGCTGGCCGCGAGCCTGGGCCATACGGTGTTCCTGGGCGTGTGGGGCAACCGGGGGCCGACCATCGTGTACCGGATCGAAAGCACACGCGGCCGGCCGATTCTGGAACTGCGGGTGGGCACGGTGCTGCCGCTGCTGAGTTCCGCGCTGGGCCGCAACTTCCTGGCCCACTTGCCGCGGGTCTTGACCGACGCGGCCGTGACGCAAGAGCTGGAGAACACGGCGAGTGCTCCGTTGCTCGACCTGCCAACTTCCGTGGCAGAAGTCGAAAAGATGATCGCGGGCATCAACAAAACCGGCCTGAGCCGCTGCCGCGATGCCCTGCTGCCGCAGTTCACCTCCCTGTCGGCCCCGGTCTTCGACCACCTGGGCGAGATGGTCGCCGCCATCACCATCATGGGCCCGAAGGGCACGCTGGACGACAAGTTGGATGGTGAGACTGCGCAGACCCTGAAAGCGCAGGCAACGCGGATCTCGCGGGAAGCAGGGTGGGTGGGGTGAGACGCGCTGCCCCATGTGCTGGCGTTCTGGTATTGCCGCTTGCCGGAGATCCACGCAAAAAAGCCGGTGTCAGAGAAATTCCGATACCGGCCCTGACTTCACGCCAAGCGGTTCCTCGACCTTTTATGTGTCGCTTGTCAGGCGAAGACGAAGTCCTGCGCGTGCAGCGCACCCGTGATGCCGGTGATTGACACGATCATGTCGGCAGCGGTGATGGCGTCAGTAGCATCATTCAAGACCAGATAACGACCAGCCAGATTGCCGCCGGTAACCGTCACATCGTAGACCCGGGCGGTGGTGTTGGTGGATGCGACACCAGCGCTTGCCGTCTCGATTGCCGCCGCCAGCGTAGTGAAGTCAGCAGGGCTAGCTACCGTCACGGCAGTCACGTTAGCGGTGGTCGCGACGGTAAATCTAATGTCAGCGCCAAACACACCGTCACCGATACCCAGGCGGATCTGGTCGCCAGGGGCACCATCGTTCCCGACAAAATCGGTGATCTTGTCGATGTTGTCGGTGTTGGTGTCAGCCGGACTGAAGGCAAAGCCACGCGTAACCGCAGTCGATTCGATGACAAAGGTGTCGTTCCCGCTACCGCCCGCCAGCGTATCGGCACCCTTGCCGCCCTTCAGGATGTCGGCGTTGTTGCCACCAGTCACCGTCAACTTGCCCGTGAAGGACGTGGCATCGATCGTGATGTTCTGAGCGGTAGGGGCGAGCGTGAGTTTCAGGTCTGCAGCCCCCTTGATGGTCGCCGTCGCGGCTGTGCTCAGATACAAGGTCTGGATGGCATTGGTATTGTCGCCAGTGCCAGACGAGGTGAGGGAGATATTCCCTACTGCCAAAAAACCGCCAGCTGTGAGCGACCCTTCCCTGGTCGTTGCACTCGCATTGTTCAGCGTTACGTCCGCCGTGGTGGTAGGGCTCACACCTTGAAGCTGCACCTCGTTGACGTCCGAGCTGGTGTCGATGTGAAACGACATCGTGTCCTGCACGTTCTGGAACTGGGTAATTCCTGTGTTGGCCACCAGAAACTCTTTCATCGAGGTGACTTGGCCAACGTCGAGAATCGTCGAGGCAACGTCTACCGCCAGCACTTCGAAGTGCGTGACGGCATTGATCAAGGCGTAGTTTGGCGTTGCACTACCCATCTTGAGCGTATCGCGCCCAGCGCCACCATCGACGACTGCCCCTGCTATCGGCGCGTGAGTCAAGGTAAGGGTGTCATCGCCGTCGCCCAGGTTTACCTTCGACGTGGCCGACAGCGCGCTGTTCCTGATCGTGACAACGTCGTTGCCGCCACCTGTATTCAGCACACTGATGCTGGCACCGTTCGCGGTGATGGTGTCTGTGCCTGCACCCGTATTGATCGTCACGGAATTTGGCACCGTGTTGATGCTGATCAGCTTGATGCCGCCATCACCGGCGGTGACTTGCGACACGCCCAGCAGGTCCCGACCTGTGAAGTCCACGGACCCGCTACCAGTGACGGTCAGATTCGTCATGGTGGCGGCGTCCAGGTTAACAATCGTCAGCTTGTTGTCGCCCGTGGCTGCTACCGTGAGGCTGGTGATGGTGTCGCTGGTGAAGACGCCGCGGTCAAAGGTCACATAAGCATCCTCCATCACGATGTTGTGTGTGGTGGCTTTTGCGCCTCTGCTGAAGAGGTTTGAGGCGAGATCGACCGTGATCGGGCTGCCCACTGCACCGACCTTGCTCATCGTCAGCGACAAGGCAGTCGCCGTGGAACCTTCGAAAGCGGCATTCTTGGTCTGATTGCTGACCGACAGCGCAGCGTTGCCGACGTTGGTGATGGTGTGCGCGATGGTGCTGCCGTCGAAGCCCACGTCGGTGAAGCCGCTGGAGTTGTTCAAATTGAAGCTGTCGTCGGCTCCTGTGAGGGCAGTCACCCGGATGACTTCGATATTCTTCAGCGTGGGCGTGAAGACACCGCTGCCGTGATAGGTATTCAGCGTGATGCGCACGGTATCTCGGCCAGCGCCGCCATCGAGCCTGTCTGCCATGTCCAGGGTCTGATTGCCGCTGTCCAGGCTGGCATCGAAGGTGTCGTCGCCACCATTGCCTGTGAAGTTATCTGTGCCAGTGGTCAAGCGATACGTCTGACCGACCGGGGTCGGAGCCGGCGGGCTTGGTATGACCGGCGTCATCAGGTTGGCAATCAGCTGCTTGGCTACAACCAGATCATTGCCTTGCTGGGTCACCGCGTAGTCCAGTCCCACCACCACTTTCTTGCCGAACAGGTCGCGGTCGGCAACGGTTTGCGCATACTGGGCGTCGGTCAGGTCAACCGGCTTGGTGGGCAGCGGGGTGCTGACGAGTTCAATGATCTTGGACACCAGCAGCGCCTTGGCGGTGGCCGGATTGTCCTGAGTTGCCGTGTTCAGAACCCCCGTCCAGAACGCCAGCCCGCCTGCGTCGGCGGCGCGGCCGAACACCGTCTGGTAGAAGGCCGCGACGAATTGTTCCTGCGTCTGCGTATCGGTATAGATGCTGCGCGCTTCCGGGCTGGTCAGGAAGGCGGCCGTAACACTGATGGGCGACACACCATTGACTAGTGCATCAGACCAGAACTTGAAGCCGTCGGCGTCGGGCGCGCGGTTGAACAAGGCGATATAAAGCGCGGAGATCGCGTTCTGCTGGGCGGTGGTAGCTGTGGCCATGGATGATTGAATGCCGCAAATGAGATTTGAAAATCTGCGAGCAGGTATCGGGCTTTGCCGATCGGTATCAAACTTTGCTGGCAGGGCGAAAAATATGCTTAACCGCTACTGTTAACGGCATGAAACAGCAGATCTTTAGATTCCTGTAAGTAAATGGCGGAACTGCTGACCCGGCGCTCGCGTCTTGGCCAACGTTTCGTGTGTGTTGTCCTGAATGAAAAACGCCCCGACAGCAGGACATGTGTCCGACTGTCGGGGCGGCGTTTGGCTTGGCTGAATCAGCAGCGTGATGCTGCTAGTAGTATGCCGCGCGGATCAACTAGGAAACGCCCACGCCACAATGTCAGTGAAACTGATGCTGCCTGCATTGACACCCGTCAGCTCGATGACGTTCGTATATCCAATGCCGTTTACGTCGGTCACCAGGTAGGCACTGCCCCCGGTGACTTGGCCTACGTAATACTTGATGTTGCCGGTCAAGGCGTTATCTGCAGCTGTCAGCAAGTCGGTCAGGGACGCCGCCGATCCAGCGCCGGCGTTCAGGAAGTTGCTCGAGCTTCCTGCTGCGCCTGTACCGGCCGCAATCTTGTCGGTCCCGGGCAGGAAATCAGTGATGATCGCCGTCTCGGCGCTGACGGCCGTATCTACATCCAGGGTGCTGAAGACAAAGGTGTCGGCCCCGAGTCCCCCGGTGAGTTTGTCGGCCCCGATAGAAGGCAGCGTTGCTGCGGCACCTTGTGTGGTCACGACGACCGTTGCTGCGCTGGCAGCCGTTCCCGAAGTCGTCAGGTCGGTTTCGGGGCCACTGAATTGCGCGGTGAACGTGAGGCTGTCGCTGCTTGTACTGGTTGTACCGTAGCCTGTGAGTGTGCCGTTGAAAGGAGCACCGGGGGTCGCTCCAGATACAAGGTCCTTCCACATATTTACCAGCTGCGTTCGCGTCGTGCCGCCGCTCGACGTGAAGGTGAGACCCGCAATGCTGAATGTCTCGCCATCAAGCAAGTCTCTGGTGAAAGTCACGGTCGCGATCTCTTTGATGGCGGCCGTGCCCGGGTCACTGTGTATGACCGAGCCCGTGATGATGATGTCATCGCCATCGCCTGCATCGATCTCGGCACCGCGTATGGAGCCGTGCGACAAGGTGATCTTGTCGTTGCCTGCACCCAGGTTGACCCGGGCGGTGGCCGACAGTCCGGCAGTGTTCAGGGTGACGATGTCATTGCCCGCCCCGGTGTTCAGCGTCTTGATGCTGGCACCGTTTGCGGTGATGGTGTCGATGCCCGCACCCGTAGTGATGTCCAGCACATTGGCGGTGGCATTCACGCTGACGAACGTCACGCCGCCATCACCGGCGGTGAAGGTCTTCAGTGCCGACAAGAAGGTGCGCGAGAACTCGACTGAGCCTGTGCCAGTCACCGTCAGGGTTTGAACGGCGGCGGCATCAGCGTTCGACAGTTGGAGCTTGTTGGTGTTGGTGGCGGCAACCGTGATGGTGGTGACGTCCGCGCTGCGGGTGGTTTCGTTCAAAGCCACAAAAGCATTGTCGGCGGTGATGTTGTGTGCTGTGGCCTGTGCAGCCACGGTTTCGGCCAGGTTGACGCCTATGCTCGCACCCGTGGTGCCTACATTCTTCAGGGTCAACGACAAGGTCGTTGCGGTTGAGCCGCTGAAATTCACATTCCGCGTCAGATCCGAGACAGACAGGGCGGCATTGCCGACGTTGAGGATGCGGTTGTTTCCACTGTCACTGCTGATGAATCCGACGTGGGTGACACCGGTGGATGCGCCCAGGTCGATCCGCGCGCCGGAGCCGGTGCTGGCCACGTTGATGATTTCGATATTGCGCAGCGTGGGCGTGACGGTGCCGCTGTTTGACAGAAAAATGTTCAGGGTGTCGGTGCCGGCACCGCCGTCGAGCACATCAGCATTCTGCAAGGTGCCCGCGGCCGAATTGAACGTGTCATTACCGGCCGTGCCGGTGATCGCGTCGTCTTGCGCGGTCAGGGTGTAGGTCTGGCCCGCGACCGGCACTACCGGGTCGTTGGGCGTGCTGGCTGGCGGTGCCACGGCATCGATGAGCGCCTGCCTGGCAAGGCCCAGATCCGTGCCTTGTTGCGTCACGGCGAAGGTGATGCCGGCGACGACCTTCTTGCTGAACGTGTCACGATCCTTGACCGTTTCCGCGTATTGCGCGTCCGTGATGTCAGCGGGCTTGGTGGCCAGCGGGTCGCTGACGATGTCGATGATCTTCTCGGTGATCAAGGCCTTGGCGGCCTGCGACTCCACACCACCTGCTTCCCTCAGCACATCGGTCCAGAAGCGCAGGCCGCCTGCATCGGGCAAGCGGCCAAATACAGTCTGATAAAACGTCGTCACGAACTGGTCGGCGGTTTGTGTCGCAGGATAGATGGCCTGTGATTCAGCGCTGGAAAAAATGCTGCCGGTGATCGTACCGAGGGACACACCATCGGCCAGTGCCTGAGCCCAGAACTGCAGGCCTTGTGCATCGGGCGCACGGTTGAACAGACCAACGTACAGACGGGTGATTGCTTCTTGGTGGGCAGGGGTGATCGTCGCCATGGCTGCTGAAAATCCGGTGATGAGTAGAGATGTGCCGAGCACGGTGCCGTGGGGCGCAGAACGCATGCGCACCCGTAGAGGCTGCACGCCGGCAGAAAATGGGAGACCTATCTCGATGGATTCTCCCTGATCTATCCAACGGATGTGTCTGGCAGCCGGCCGCCAAATAAAAAGCAGGCATCGCGGTGAACGCGATGCCTGCTTTTGTCTATCCAGATTGCCTGCTGCTCGACGCTGGACCCAGCGCAGGAAATCCAAAGGTGTCAGGAAACCGTGATGAAGTCCGCAATGATGTCGCTGGCATTGAGGCTGTCCAAGGTGACGCCCGTCAGTTGAATGATATTGGTGCGACCGACACCATTGAGGTCCGTCACCAGATAGGCCGCTTCGCCAGTGATCTGACCGAGGTAATACCTGACGGTACCGTTCAACGTCGCGCTGGCATCTGCCAGCAAGGTGGCGAAGTCAGCCACGGTAGCGCCGGCTTTCACGAAGTTCACGTTCAGCACGGCATCACCACCGGCCCGCACCGCGATCTTGTCGATGCCGGTCTGGAAGTCGGTGATGATTGCCGTGCGCCAGTCCGTGGAGACGTCCGTGGCGCTGGCACCGAAGAAGAAGCGATCGGCACCTGCGCCGCCGCTCAAGGTGTCGGTGGCATTCAACGAGGTGGTACCGGTGATGAAGGTGTCATCGCCCTCGCCGCCGTCCACGACCGCCCCGAGGGTGGCGCTGTTGCTCAGGGTGATGGTGTCGTTGCCAGCCCCCAGGTTGATCCGGGCCGTTGCCGACAGCGTACCGCTCACGGTGATGGTGTCGTTGCCCGAGCCGCCGTTCAAGGTCGTGAGGAGCGTGCCGCTGGCCTTCAGCGTCAGCGCGCCGCTGCCGGTGTCGTTGAGGGTGGTCAGGGCCGTGAGCGTGCGCCCCGAGAGGTCGATCGCCCCGGCACCGCTCACGGTCAGGGTCTGTACGCTGGCGGCATCGGCGCTCGACAGCATGAGCTTGTTGGTGCCGGTGGCCGCCACGCTGACCGCGGTCACGGCCGCGCTCTGGATGGTTTCGAACAGCCGCACGTAGGAGTTTTCGATGACGATGTCATGCGAGGTCGCCAGCGCAGCGGTTTCGGCCGCCAAATGGATGCTGCTGTTGACGTTTGTCGAGCCGACGTTCTTCAGGGTCAGCGACAAGGCCGTTGCGGTGGAGCCGCTGAAGCGCGCGCCACCCGACTGGTCGGTGACCGACAGGGCGGCGTTGCCCACGTTGATGAAGCCGATCTCGTTGGTGAAGTTGGCGCTGTTACCCACGAAGCCTACTTGCGTGATGCCGGTCGACCCGCCCAGGTCGATGACCGCCGAACCGTCGATGCCGGTCAGGTTGACGATCTCGATGTTGCGAAGGGTCGGCCGGAAGCTGCCGCTGCCGTTTGCCGTGATGTTCAGCGTGTCGGTACCCATACCGCCGTCGATCGTGGCGTCGGTGGCCTGGGCCAGGTTGATGATGTCGTTGCCGTCGCCCAGATTCACGGTTGCGCCAGATGCGAGCGCGCCGGTATTCAAGGTGACCACATCATTGCCTGCACCGGTGTTCAGCGTATTGATGCTGGCACCGTTGGCCGTGATGGTGTCGATCCCTGCGCCGGTGTTGATGCTCAGTGCGTTGGCGGTGGCATTGGTGCTGTTGAGCGTGACGCCGCCATCACCTGCGGTGACGGAGGTCAGCGCCGACAGTTGCTGTCCCGAGAAGTTGACCGAACCCGTGCCCGTTACTGTCAGCGTCTGAACGGTAGAAGCATCGTTCCCCGAGAGCGCGAGTGAGTTGTTGCCGGTGGCGGCCACGGTCACGCCTGTCGATGCGCCGGTCCCTGTGCGGTTGAGATTCACGTGGGCACTGTCCGTCGTGATCGTGTAGCTGGTGGCTGCGGCCTCGGACAGGTTCACGGTAGTTCGGTTTGCGTCCCCGCCCACCGTCTTGAAACTCATGGACAGGGCAGTTGCTGTGGAATCTTGGAATCTTGCTTGCTGATTCTGATTGGTAACCGACAAGGCCGCGTTGCCGACGCCTCGAACGGTGCCAGCGCTGGTGCTGTTGACAAACCCAACGTGGGTGATGCCGGTCGACCCGCCCAAGTCGGTGGAGGCCCCGGAACTGCCGGAGGTCACGTTGACGATCTCGATGTTGCTCAGGGTCGGCCGGATCTGGCTGCAGAACGCGGTGAAGATGTTCAGTGTGTCGGTGCCGGCTCCGCCGTCGAGCACGTCGGCGCTTTGCAGCGTACCGGCAGCGGCATTGAACGTGTCATCGCCGGCGGTACCGGTGAGCCGGTCGTCATTCGTGGTCAGGGTGTAGGTCTGCCCGACGACCGGTGCTACCGGTTCGCTGGGCGTCGTCGCGGGTGGCGGGGCCACGGCATCGACCAAGGCCTGCTTGGCCTGGCCCAGATCCGTGCCTTGCTGCTCGACTGCGAATTTGAGGCCGGCCGCGACTTTCTTGCTGAAAATGGTTCGATCGCTGACGGTTTCTGCGAACTGCGTGTCGGTGATGTTGGTCGGCTTGGTGTCCAGGGTGGTGCTGACGATTTCGATGATCTTCTCGGTGAGCAAGGCTCGGGCTTCCTGAGACGTCACACCACCCGCTTCCTGCAGCACACCCGTCCAGAAACGCAGGCCCTCTGTGTCGGGTACGCGGCCGAACACCGTTTGATAAAAGGCGGTCACGAACTGGTCGGCGGTCTGCGTGGCCGGGTAGATGGTTTGTGCCTCAGGGCTGGTGAAGATCGTGCCGGCAAGCGAACCGAGCGACGCGCCATCGGCCAGGGCCTGGGCCCAGAATTGCAGGCCTTGCGCATCGGGCGCGCGATTGAACAGTCCGACATATAGCCGGGTAATCAAATCTTGATGAGTGGGAGTAATGGTAGCCATTTCTGTTTAAAGTCCGATGCCAAGTATTGAAATACTTCGGAAAGTATTGAAATTTCGCGCGGCTGTGCGAAAAGCAGCGAAGAAAGAGGGTTTCTTGGAGCAGATACAAATGTAACTTGATTAATGAGGGACTTGGCAAGGGGTTTATAAGGTCTTGGGAAATATCGAGATATTCATATACGCGTTGACGCAATCCTATTGTCAAGCTGCCATGCTTTGGGCCGCCGGATGAGCTGAAATCTGCCGATCTACTGGCATAAAAAAAGCTGGCGCTGGAATCAGTCCAGCGCCAGCCTCCTGGCTGTTTCAAACCCGCCCGTGTCCAGGTGTGTGGATCACTCAGGGTATGTGCTTCTCCACCCACTGCGCCCAAATGTCTCGGAAGGTTTGCTCCACATCCCGCGCAAACCGCGTCGTATCCATCAAGGCCGAGGCCAGCACCTGTTCTCGCAGCTCACCCGCTCGCAGACGCCCCAGCGTGGCGCGATCCGCCGCATGCGACACCGCCAGCTGCACAAAATGATCTGCATCGTCGGCAATCCAGTCCGACAGGCCCGCGTTCATCAGCAGGGTGTCGGCCATGCGCGACATGAAGCGGCCGCCGCGCAGGCTCAACACTGGCACGCTCATGTACAAGGCTTCCAGGCTGGTCGTGCCCCCGGTGTAGGGGAAGGGGTCCAATGCGATGTCGACGCGGTTGTAGGCGGCCAGCAAGTCTGCTCTTGGTGACGGGCCTTCCAGGATCAGGCGCTCGGCACCTATGCCGTATGCAGCATAGCGTGCCAGCGTGTGCTGGATCACCGCCGGTTCCTGGAACTGCGGGTTCTTCATGAACAGCCTGCTGCCGGGCACCGCATGCAGCACGCGCGCCCACAGGGCGACCACCACATCGGTCATCTTGGCCGGATTGTTGAAGTTGCCGAAGGTCACGTGGCCCAGCGTGGCCGACGGGGCACCGGTCAGGGCCACGGCGTTTGCCGGCCGCGACAGATGCACGTAGCTGTCGGGCATGCGCCATATTTTTTCAACCAGGTCAGACGCAGCATGTTCCGGGGCCATGTAGCGGTCCGAAATCACCCAGTCGATTTCCTGCAGGCCGGTCGTACCCAGATAACCCAGCCAGCTTGCCTGCACCGGCGCGGCCTTCCAGGTAAAGAGCGGCAACCGGTGCTGGTCGCTGTGGCCTGACAGGTCAACCAGAATATGAATGCCGTCGTCGTGAATGCGGCGTGCAGCCTGTTCGTCGTCCAGCGCAGCAATGTCGCACCAGGCGGAAAAGTGCGGTTTCATGCGCTGCGTCAGTTCGTCTTCGCGGATCTGGTTTGCATAGGCAAACAATTCAATGCCGCTTGCCGCCATTGCAGGGATCACGTCGTCCAGGAAGTACCCGACCGGGTGATTGCGCAAGTCTCCCGACACCAGGCCTACCCGCAGGCGTGCAGGCTGCGCCTCGCAGTGCCAGGTGGAATAGGCGCGATGGCCGCGCTGCTTGAATTGGACTCGCAGTTGTTCGCCATACTGCGTGGCCTGTGCCAGCAGGCTGGGGCCGTCGCTGTGCGCCGCGTAATTCAGCAGGAAGAGCAAGCTGCTGCGCACTTCCGTCTGTTCAGGGGCCAGCGTCAACACCTGCTCGTACAGCGCCAGTTGTTCATCGGGCCGACCCAGGTAGCCCACGACGTTGGCCAGCAGGCGCAGCAGACCAACATGCTGAGGCACATGCACCAACACCTGCCGCACCAAGCGTTCGGCATCCACATAACGGCCCATGCGCTGCAACAAGGTGGCCTTGGCTTCCAGCAGTTCGACTGGCTGATAGCCGATTTTTTCCAGCGCGTTGATCAGTGCTGCGGCCTCGCCAATCTTGCCTTGCTGAACCAGGGCGGCGACCAGATTGGCTTTCAGTTCCGGGGCGTCCGGTGCCAGCGCAAGCCCCTTGCGCAGCCAGGTCTCGGCTTCCTGAAAGCGCCGTGCGTGGTTCAGGTTGCTGCCGATATTGACGAACACACTATGCAGGGTGGGAGCCAGGCGAAGCAGTTCCTGATAGGCCGTGTGCGCGTCGGTATGCCGGTGAAGGTGGCTCAGGACCAAGGCGCGCTGGTTCCAGGCATCCAGGTCATCAGGGCGCGCTGCGCAGGCGGCTTCCAGCCAGGGCAGGGCCTCGGCATCGCGTCCGGCCATCAGCAACAACTGGCCGACGGGTTGCAGCAGGGCAGGGTGGCGGCCATGCGTGGCAAGCTGGGCTTGCGCCAGTTGCAAGGCTGCGTCGGTTCCCTGGTGCTGCGCACATTGCCACAGTGCGTCGACGTCGGGTTGCTGCGCTTGATGGGTAGTTTGATTCACGAGTTCAAGACCTTGCGGAAATACGCGATGGTTTCTTTCAAGCCGTCTTCCAGACTGACCTTGGGTTCCCAGGCCAGGGCAGACTTGGCTTTGCTGATGTCAGGTTGACGCTGCGCCGGGTCATCCTGGGGCAAGGGATGCATGATCAGCCCGCTGCGTGAATCGGTCAGGCGCAATACGGTCTCTGCCAATTCGCGGATGGTGAATTCACTTGGGTTACCCAAGTTGATCGGCCCGATCTCGGCATCTTGATCCATCATCTTGATCAAACCTTCGATCAAATCATCGACATAACAAAATGCACGGCTTTGGCTGCCGTCGCCATACAAGGTGATCGGTTCACCCTTCAAGGCCTGCACAATGAAATTGCTGACCACGCGCCCATCGTTGGGATGCATGCGCGGGCCGTAGGTATTGAATATGCGCGCGACCCGAATATCGACGCCGGCCTGCTGGTGATAATCGAAAAATAAGGTTTCGGCGCAACGCTTGCCCTCGTCATAACACGCACGCGGGCCAATGGGGTTCACATTGCCCCAATACCCTTCCGGTTGCGGATGCACTTGCGGATCGCCATACACCTCACTGGTGGACGCCTGCAGAATGCGCGCGTGTCGCCGCTTGGCCAGCCCCAGCATATTGATGGCACCGACGACCGAGGTCTTGGTCGTGGCGATCGGGTCGTTCTGATAATGAATTGGGCTGGCAGGGCAGGCCAGGTTGAAGATGCGATCCACTTCCACATACAGCGGCATGCACACATCGTGGCGAATCAGCTCGAAGCGCTTGTGGTCCAACAGGTGCCGGATGTTGTCCTTGGCACCGGTGTAGAAGTTGTCCAGGCACAGCACTTCGTAGCCGTCGGCGATCAGGCGGTCGCACAGGTGCGAGCCCAGGAAACCGGCGCCGCCGGTGACCAATGTCGTTGGTGTCATTGCAGTCTCAGTCCGCGGTCGGGAAAGCCACCTCCGGGGCATGCCGGATAGTCGTCGCGGTGAACGACCGGCACCGGTACGGGCGCACGGACTCTAGCATTGAAGTTGGCTGTCTAGCGAGGGTGAGGCGTGTCTTGGCAACAGCGTATTAAACAAAGGGCCGGATCTGAGGCAGTCGCCAGATCCGGCCCTCGACGCCATTGTCGGGCTCAGCACGCAAGCCCTTGATGGGTCATCTTCCTACGCGTTCATACGGGCAGATATGCGACTTGCCCCTGCATGTCCGTCGCCACGATCCCGGCCAGCGAGACGCCCTCGAGCTTGATGACGTTGGTGTAGCCCGCCGTCTGGAAGTCGGTCACCAGGTAGGCGTCCGTGCCGAATTGGCCGACGTAGTACAGCGTGGTGCCCGACAGTGCTGCCGTTGCCTCGACCAGCAGGGCTTCGAGCGAGGTCGAGATGGTGCTGGCCTTCTTGAAAGTGTCTTCTGAAGCAAGGTAAGCGGTGTTATTGCTTTGCACCTCGATCTTGTCTTCGCCCGTCTTGAAGTCCGTGATGACTGCCGTCACCTTGCCCGCCGTCGTTCCCACGATTTCCGTCCGGAATACATAGGTGTCGGTACCAGCACCACCAGTCAGTGTGGTGACCGAGCCGCCCTCACCGTTTACCGCGTGCGTGACCGCGTTCATCACAAATGTATCGTCGCCGTCACCGCCATAGATACGAGCGCCTTCGACTGCACCCTGGGTCAGGTAGATGGTGTCGTCACCGGCTCCCAGATTCACCACGGCAGTGGCCGACAACGCGCCGTCCAGATAGACGTAGTCATTACCTGCGCCGGTGTTCAAGGACACGATGCTGGCGGCATTCGCTTCGATGTCGTCCTGTCCTGCCCCGGTGGAAATGGTCAGGCTGGAAGCGGTCTGGTTGTTGCTGGAGAAGTTGACGCCGCCATCGCCGGCGGTGAACGTGGTCAGCGCCGTCAGTGAATCGCCGCCGAACGAAACCGAGCCTGAGCCCGACACGGTGATGGTTTGGATGGCGGCGACATCGGTCTCCGACAACACCAGTCGATTCGTGCCGGTGGCAGCAACGCTCACCTCCGTGACGGCCGGGCTGTCCGCACCGTCGATAATCCGCACAGATGAATCGGTGGTGACGATGTTGTGCTTGGTGTACGTGGCGTTGTAGCCCAGGCTGATGCTTGTTTCCGAGGGAATAAGGAGCAACGCCATTCTGTCGACGGATGGGTTCGTACCGACGTTGTTCAGGTTCAGTGACAACTCCGTCGCGGTGCCGCCGTTGAATGATACGTTGGCAGTCTGGTTCGCCACGGACAAGGCTGCGTCGCCCACATTGTTGATGGTCACGTCGTAGTCGCTGTTGGCGACGTTGATGTGGGTGACCCCCGACGCTCTTTCGAGGTTCAGATAGCTGTAACCGAGCGAGCGGACATTCACGGTTTCAATGTTGCGCAGCGTCGGTGAGGGGTACGTGCAGCTGGCCAATTCGACATTCAGCGTGTCTTTGCCCTCGCCGCCGTCCAGGATGTCTCCGGTGTTCAAGGTGATGAGCCCGTTGGCAAGCGGCGCGTTGAATGTGTCGTTGCCCGCGCCGCCGTTCAGCGTTTCGTCCGCGGTCGTCAAGTCGAATACCTTCCCGGCCGGCTGGGTCGGAGCAGGTGTAGTCACCGGGATCAGCGCCTGCTTGGCGGCGTTTATGTCGTTGCTGTTGGATTCCAGGAACTTGGTGGCGGCGACATTCTTGGTGCCGAAGGTGCCGCGATCCTTGACCGTCTCGGCATATTGCGCGTCGCTCAGGTCGGCGGGCTTTTCCGGAAGCGGGGTGGTGACGATCTCGATAATCTTCGATACCAGCAGCGCCTTGGCGGCGGGCGACTCCGGGCCGCCGGCGGCGTCCAATTCCCTGGTCCAGAACTCCAGCCCGTCTGCATCGGGTGCCCGACCGAACACGGATTGGTAGAACGCCGTCACGAACTGCTCGGCATTTTGCGAGGTCGGGTAGATCGTGGCCGCCTCGGTGCTACGGACAAAATCGACCGAGATGTCGTCAAGCGTGGCGCCGCGGTCCAGCGCGCTCGTCCAGAACGCGAAACCCTCGGCATCAGGGGCACGGTTGAACAATGCAATGTACAAGTTGACTAGCGCTGCTTGCTGGGCGGGAGTTGCCATGTGTAGAGTTCCGATGTGACGATCGAGAGGCTCGTGTCAGCACGAGCGGGATGGGTGGATGCGAATATATGCGCGTTGACGGCTCATCCGTGTGATGGCTGTCACAGTCGGTGCCAGAGTTGGGCGAATAATACAAATGAATGAGGTGTTGGCTGATTATTCAGGAGGGCCGTCAAATAAAGATGCAGACATGGAATGACCAGGCTGGCATAGTGCTGGCCCCTGATTGGAATCAAGGGAAAAATCGTGCGCTCTTGTCCATCTGTATACTAATAAATCAATATTTTTCTATGTTTATCAATATATTTGGCAGGGTTTTCCCAGCCCTTGCCGTGATGGTCTTGGCGTGAGCACGGTGCAGAACTTTCTGATGGAATGCGAAGAGAAATTAATCCCTTGACTATGCCAAGGGTTATGGGCAGGAAATAGGCTTGGATTTCCGTGTCAGCATTAAAAAAACCACCCGAAGGTGGTTTTTGTCGATGAGGCCGTGTTGCAGCACGCAGTCTGGGCTGCCGCAATGCTCAGTTCAAAATTGTCGACAACTTCCGTCGTGTCTGCGACACCAGCTCCGGCTGCGCCGAGGCCTGACCAAACACTGCAACCAAAGTCTTGCGGCCAATATCGTCTTCAAACGTCCGGTCGCGGCGCACGATTTCCAGCAGTTCTTCCATAGCACCCGCCCACGCACGGCGAGCAATGCGCAGGTTCGCCAATTCCAAGCGCGCTTGCAGATTCGCCGGGTCTTGTTCAATGCGCGCCACCAATGCATCTTCTTCCGGCAACTCCAGCGCCTTGGCGCGCGCAGCCAGAATGGTGGCCAGCGAGGCATGACGCGGGTCGGCCTGGCCGACCGGGGTAATGCGGTCGAACTGGGCTTGGGCGTCTTCGCTGCGATCAGTGGAAATCAGCACTTCCACATAGTCGAAACGGGCGTCGTCAAATTTCGGGTCCAGCACCAGCGCGGCCTTCAGGTGTTTCTCGGCGGTTTCCAGGTCACCCGCCTGGCGCGCCTGCAAGGCGGCGTTATAGGCTTCTTCGATCGGGCTGGGCAATTGGCGTTCGATGAATTCGCGGGCTTGCGCGTCATTGACCGCGCCGCTCAGCGAATCCACAGGCTGGGTGTTCACGAAGGCGATCACGAAGGGCAGGCTGCGCAGCTGGAAGTGCTGGACCAGTTCCGGGTTGTTGTCGGCGTCGACGCGGGTCAGCTTGAAGCGGCCCTGGTGTTCGCGCTCCAGCTTGGCGAAGCTTTGTGCAAGTTGCTGGCAGGCGGCCGAGCGGGCCGACCAGAACTGGACGATGACCGGCAATTCGCGTGAGGCCAGAAGGACTTCGCGTTCGAAATTGGCTAGGGTGACGTCCATGTGGCGGAATTCCTTTGAGTTCGTTGTAAGCGTGGGCCAGGCAGACGGCCAAACTTCAGGGGTGGGGACGTCCGGGCCGGTTTCAAGCGATTGTCGTACAGGCTGGCCGCCTTGTGTGGCGCATCGTTCACGGAGGAACCCGCCAAGGCAGGTAAAATGCCCGGTTTTCCAGCGGTGTTCCCCGTGTGCATGGGGATGAACCCTGGCCAACGCGACGCCCTTGGCGGCCATGCGACCCGCCCCGCGCACGCGGGGTTCGCTGCCGACCCGAGACGACGGGAGCTTTCCCACGTCGCTTTCGCACTTATTTCTGACTGAGCCTGCCTGTCATGACCCGTTCCAGCCCGACCGACTCATCCTCCACGCCCGCGCCGCTCGTCGGCATCGTCATGGGCTCGTCCAGCGACTGGGAGGTGATGCGGCAAGCGGTCGATATCCTGACCGAGTTCGGCATTCCCTTCGAAGCCCAGGTGGTATCCGCCCACCGCATGCCGATCGACATGGTCGAGTACGGTGGCGCAGCGGCTGGCCGTGGCCTGCGCGCGATCATCGCGGGTGCGGGTGGCGCGGCCCACTTGCCGGGCATGTTGGCGGCGCTGACGCGCCTGCCGGTGTTCGGTGTGCCGGTGCCGTCCAAGTACCTGCGTGGCGAAGACTCGCTGCTGTCCATCGTGCAGATGCCCAAGGGCGTGCCGGTGGCGACCTTCGCCATTGGTGAAGCCGGTGCTGCGAACGCAGCGCTGCATGTGGTGGCCAACCTGGCTGTGACCGATGCCGCGCTGGCCGACAAGCTGGATGCCTTCCGCGCTCGCCAGACCGAAGTTGCTCGCGCCATGGTGTTGCCGGTGAACGCCCCGGGAGCACAGGCATGAGCGCGGACCGTACCGCACTGACGCCGCTGCCCCCGGGTTCCTGGCTGGGCATGCTGGGCGGTGGTCAGTTGGGCCGCATGTTCACGGTCGCAGCACAGACGCTGGGTTATCGCGTAGCGGTGCTGGACCCTGCCGAACGCTGCCCGGCTGGCGATACGGCCGACCTGCACATCCGCGCGGCTTACGACGACGCGGCTGGCCTTGACCAGTTGGCCGAGCGTTGCGCGGCCATCACCACGGAATTCGAGAATGTCCCCGCCGACAGCCTGCGCCGTCTGGCCCGTGATCGTCGTGTCAGCCCGGTGGCCGACGCCGTGGCGATTGCACAGGACCGTATCGTTGAAAAGCGTTTCATCTCATCCTTGGGTGTGCCTGTCGCCCCCTACGTGGCGGTGCTGGCCGAGCAAGACCTGGCCGATGCACCCGATGATCTGTTCCCCGGCATTCTGAAAGCGGCTCGCCTGGGTTACGACGGCAAGGGCCAGGCCCGTGTGTCCTCGCGCGAGGAAGCCCGCGCGGCTTTCCACGCGTTCGGCAATGTGCCGTGTGTACTGGAAGCGCGCCTGCCGCTGGCATTCGAAGTGTCGGTGGTGGTGGCACGTGGTGCTGACGGCCAGTCGGTGGCTTATCCGCTGTCGGAAAACGTGCACCGCGACGGCATTCTTGCCATCTCCACCGTGCCGTCGCGCCAGGCCAGCGATGAACTGGCCGAGCGCGCCACTGCTGCCGCCATTGGTGTGGCCGATGGCCTGAAGTACGTGGGCGTGATGTGTGTGGAGTTCTTCGTGCTCGACGGCGACCGCTTGGTCGTCAACGAGATCGCACCGCGCCCGCACAACAGCGGCCACTACAGCATCAACGCCTGCGTTACCAGCCAGTTCGAACAGCAGGTGCGTGCGCTGGCTGGCCTGCCGCTGGGCGACACTGCCATGCTGGCCCCGGCTGTCATGCTGAATATTCTGGGTGACATCTGGTTTGACGAAAACGAACGCAGCCGTGAACCCGATTGGTCGGCCGTGTTGGCTGTGCCTTCGGCCAGCCTGCATCTGTACGGCAAGGAATCGGCGCGGCGCGCACGCAAGATGGGGCACGTGACCTGCGTGGCAGCCGGTGAACTGAGCGTTGACGCGGCCGCTGCCAAGGTTGCTCACGCGTTGGGCATTGCGTTCCCATGAACGCAGCAGCTTGTCCTTGGCGCTTGAGCCTGGTTGGCGCGCACGTGCAACCGATGAAGTGGATGCTGGCGGTGCAATCGGTGCGTCAGGTTCCTGCCGCCCGTACCGCGTCGTCGGCACGCGCTACGCAGTCTCTGCAGGTGGCGCGTCTGACGCGCCCGGCAGACGGCGTACAGGCGATGCAATGAGCCGCATCTTCACGCCGACGCCCGAGGCCATTGCGCAGGCGGTGTCCGTGCTGCGTGCGGGCGGTCTGGTCGGCTTTCCGTCGGAAACCGTATATGGCCTGGGTGGCGATGCCAGCCAGGGCGATGCGGTGGCCCGCATCTTTGCCGCAAAAGGGCGACCCAACGACCACCCGGTGATCGTCCACGTGGCCCCGGGTGCAGACCTGACGCGGTGGGCACGCGAAGTCCCGCCGCTGGCGCAGACCTTGATCGATGCATTCTGGCCCGGCCCTTTGACGCTGGTGATGGCCCGGGCCGATGGCGTGCTGGATGCCGTGACGGGCGGGCAGGACACGGTGGCCGTGCGCTGCCCGTCGCACCCGGTTGCGCAGGCGCTGCTGGTCGCCTTCGAGGGCGGCCTGGCGGGTCCGTCTGCCAATCGTTTCGGCCACGTGAGCCCGACTACGGCACAGCACGTGGACGGCGATTTTGGCAGCGAGTTGACGATGATTCTGGATGGCGGACCGTGCCAGGTCGGCATCGAGTCCACCATCGTTGATGTGACGCGCGACCAGCCGGTGTTGCTGCGTCCCGGGCATATCAGTGCGCAGGCGCTGGAGCAGGCCCTGGGTCAGCCGGTGTTGACCCGTGCACAGGCCGAGGCGCAGATTGCCGCGCGTGTGCAGGCAGAAATACGCAATGACGCATCAGGAAGTTCGGCAGCTGAATCTGCCGACGATGCGGAACAAGCCGCACTGCCGCGCGTGTCTGGCGCGCTGGCCGCGCATTACGCACCACGCACCCCGCTGGCCTTGGTGGCCAGTGATCGGTTGGCGGATGTATTGGCTGCCGAGGTAGCGGCGGGCCGTCGTGTCGGTGTCTGGTCGGTGGCATCACTTGCGCCGGCCGGGGGGACCTGGTTGCAGGCTCCGACCGACCCCGAGGCGTATGCATACGAGCTGTACGCCGTGTTGCGCCGACTGGACCTGCTGGCGCTTGATCGCCTGCTGATCGAAACGCCACCAGCCGGCCCGGCTTGGGCGGGCATTCATGACCGTCTGGGCAGGGCGGCGGTGGGATCGGGCGCGCATTAAGGCGGTGACCCCAGGTAGCTGCCGGGCTGTTGATTCAGCCCGGCAACGCCGTGCACATCCTGATGTGGGCGGCAATTTCATCCAGCACGGTGTCGGCTGCTTCGCGCCACGGCACGTGCCCCACATTCGCCAATTCCACGCGGCGCACGGGCGGCTTGGCTGCCCCTGATGCAATGCCATCGGTGATCCAGTCCAGCTGCTCCATCGTGCCGTACTGGTCGTTCTCCCCTTGGATCAACAGTGTCGGTGCGGCAATTCCCGACATCGCTGCCTGGATGTTCCAGTCGCGAAACTCGGCGCTGGCCCAGGTCTGGCTCCAGCCATCGAAGGTGCGCGCGGCGTCCCGGTGATATTTACCCAGCGCCGTGACCAGACGTTCGCGATCGGCTTCGGCAGTGCGCACGCCTTCCAGCGTGACTTCCTCGACGCGCACATGCGGCGCCATCGCCGTCAGGCCGATCACGGGATTACGTGCCGCGTACAGCAGTGCAATCGATGCACCATCACTGTGACCGATCAGATACGGGCGACGTATGTCCAGGTCACGCAGCAGCGCGGGCAGGCTGTTCCAGCCTTCGTTTTCCAGATAGTCAGTAGGGCGGGGCGTGCTGGTCAGCGGCGTGGACTGCCCCAGGCCATACCGCGAAAACACCAAGCCAGCACAGCCGCTGCGCGCACACACGTTCGCCGGGAAGTCGCGCCATTGCGGAATCGATCCCAAGGCTTCATGCAGAAATACCAAGGTCGGCAGGCCGTCGCGTGTAGCGGGGATTTGCACGATTTCCAGTTCGATACCGTCGATACGATGTTGCCGGGGTGCGATGGCTGATGAAGCGGAAATCAGTGAAACAGGGGGCACGGAAGCATTCATGGGATGAGCAACGTGGCAGGATAAAAATCTTTCCATGGTAACGGTGCATTACGACTTCCTGGCTCGGGATTTTCTACACTAGGGTTATGCCTAGCCTTCGCCTTCGTTTCCCTTTGCGCCGCGTTGCCAGCGGCGTGGTTCTGGCCGCGCTCACGGGCTGCGCCACGTCTGCCGTGGTGTTGACGCCCGACACCATCACGTCCCAAGGGCCGATCGTGCCGCAGGCCGTTGGAACCACGCCCCAGGTGAGTTTCGAGCGCACCCCGGTATCGCCGGTTGCCGAAACCTTCCCGGTGAAGGTCGACCCCGCGCCAGGGACTGGCATCAACGACGGCACTACGCCCACGGAAACCGCTGCGGCCGATCCGGGCGTTGGCCTGCGCCTGCCTTATCGTTCCAACGGAGACTGGCTGCGTGGCCCGGTCTGGTCCGATACCTTGCTGCCCGAAGACTGGGAAGGTTATTCCACGCTGATCAGCCGCCGTCAGGTGCGCGCCGTCAGTTTCGACCCGAAGCCCAGTGGCGAGCCCCAGCTGGTTGCCGCCAACCCGGACAGCTTGCAGATACAGCGCAACGAACGAAACTGGCGCTACAACGGCCTGCTGGACGGCCAGACCGTGTCGGTAGGTGCGCTGGATACCAACGCCCCGTCGTGGGGCAGCGGGGTGCAACTGGGCGGCTTGCAGATATCCAGCTGGCCGACCGGGTCCAACGCAGTCATGCCCGATGGCGAGTTCGGTTTCTCGTCCACGGTAGGCGGCCTGGCCTCATCGACCAGCACCAGCAACAGCGGATCGTATGCCACCTCGGCCGGGGCCAGCAGCTTGCGCTACGGCCTGACCTCTGACTTCACGCTGGAAAGCCAGGTGCAGAATGCGACGTCGATGAACCTGGTGGGCGTGGGTGGTCTGTATTCGCTAGGCCGTTTCGGCACGGTGTCGGCAGGCCACGCGCAAAGTCGATACAGCCAGGACCAAGGCCACCGGGTATCGCTGGGTTATCGGTATAACGCGCAGGCCTTCAGCCTGAACTTCCGCAACGACTTGAGTTCACCCGGGTTTGCCGATCTGGCCGCGTATAACGACGGCACCACCGCCAATCAGCGCCTGAGCAATTCCGTGCGCGCTGACGTACCAGTCAGCGGCTTCGGCACCATCAGCGGTACGTTTGTGGGCCTGCGCGATGGTGGGTCCACCAGCAACCGCGTGGGGCTGCTTCAGCAAGTGGCGATCAGCCGCCACGTCAATCTGGGCCTGGGTGCCGACCGCGATATCAACAGCGGTGACGTCAGCATGCACATGAATGTGACCATGCCGGTTGAGCTGTTCGTGGGTGGCTTGCGACTGCCGTTTACCTTGTTGCCTTGAGCGTCAAGCACAATCTGCCGCTCGTGAATATTGGCATTCGCGTAAGACAAGAATTGTTGTCGCAACGATCAAGAAAAATCGTTTTGATGTGCGAAGAAAAATATTCAGAACGAGGTCAACATAGGAGAAGTGAAAATTTTTCGTGCTAGATATGTCGTCGGATCATTGGCATTAATTGCACTGTCAGCGTGCTCCACGCCGCCAAAACCTGTTGATCTGTCGAATCCTTCAGGGACAAAAACGGCACTCGTGCCCGACGCGCAACATGCTGTGCTGGTATTGAAGAGCAATGGACAGCCAATGATTGTCAATTTCAGCGAAGTCGACAGCAAGGGTGTCAAAAATAAGATAGGCAGTGTTTTCGATACGTCGGACATGGCCAAAGAATTGCTGCCCAGCATTTTGCGGATGATAACGGCCACGAACCGGACCGTGTATGGTGCCCTGCCAATGCAAGAAGTTCTGATCGACGCATCGGCTCCCATGCGGCTTGTCGGGCATTCGACCTGGTCGGACACCACTGGGTCCAGAGCCACGGGCCTCTACACGAGAAGCGGTAGTTGCGGTCCATTGAACAACGACTTTCAGCCCCAACCCATGAGGCGCTATATGGCCCGCTTTTCGTTCACGGGCAGGGGTTGCGTGCAGCAGATTTTTGATATCACCGAAGCTGAGTCGGTACTGGTCTCGGGTGCTCCGCTACCAATGCCTGCCAAATAGCGCAGGCCTTCAGCCGCTCATCGCTGTAGACCTTGCGGCTTCATGCTTGAACTTGGCGTAGACCAAGAAAAAACGGGCGCATCCCGGAAGGAATGCGCCCGCTGTCATACAGGGATGTACGTTCAGAAGAACGCCTGAATCCCCGTCTGTGCACGCCCCAGAATCAGCGCATGCACATCGTGTGTGCCTTCATAGGTGTTGACCACTTCCAGGTTCACCATGTGACGAATAATGCCGTATTCGTCGCTGATGCCGTTGCCACCCAGCATGTCGCGCGCAACCCGTGCAATGTCCAGCGCCTTGCCGCAGGAATTGCGCTTGGTCATCGACGTGATTTCCACCGATGCAATGCCCGCGTCCTTCATGCGACCCAGGCGCAGGCAGCCTTGCAGGCCCAGCGTGATTTCGGTCTGCATGTCGGCCAGCTTCTTCTGCACCAGTTGGTTCGCGGCCAGCGGCTTGCCGAATTGCTTGCGATCCAGCACGTATTGGCGCGCGGTATGCCAGCATGATTCGGCCGCACCCAGTGCGCCCCACGAAATGCCGTAACGGGCCGAGTCCAGGCAGGTGAAGGGGCCGCGCAGGCCTTCCACGCCGGGCAGCATCTGCTCGTCGGAAATCAGCACGTCGTTCATCACGATCTGGCCGGTGATCGAGGTGCGCAGGCCCACCTTGCCGTGGATGGCAGGGGTTTCCAATCCGGCCACGCCGCGTTCCAGCACAAAGCCCTTGATCTTGCCGTCGTGCGGGCCGCCATTGCAGACCGCCCACACCACGAACACGTCGGCAATGGGCGAATTGGTGATCCAGGTCTTGGTGCCGGTCAGGCGGTAACCGCTGTCGGTGGCGTGTGCACGCGCTTCCATCGAGCCGGGGTCGGAGCCGTGGTTGGGTTCAGTCAGGCCGAAGCAGCCGATTGATTCACCGGAGGCCAGCGCGGGCAGGTACTTCTTGCGTTGTGCGTCGGAGCCGAACTTGTAGATGGGCACCATGACCAGTGAGGACTGCACGCTCATCATCGAGCGGTAGCCCGAGTCGATGCGTTCGACTTCGCGGGCGATCAGGCCGTAGCTGACGTTGTTCAGCCCTGCGCCACCGTATTCCTCGGGGATGGTCGCGCCCAGCAGGCCCAAACCGCCCATTTCGCGGAAGATTTCGACGTCGGTGCGTTCTTCGCGGAACGAGGACAAGACGCGCGGTGCCAGCTGTTCGCCGCAGTATGCAGCGGCGGCGTCGCGCACCATCCGTTCGTCGTCTTCCAGTTGCTGGTCGAGCAGCATCGGGTCATCCCAGTGGAAGGCGGCGCGAGTCGAGGACGTCATAAGTCGTTTTTCCTAGTGTGCTGAATTTGCGGTGGTGATGCGAGGCGCTGATAACGTCTCGATCTAAACAAATAAACAATCGACCTTAGTACTTTTTCGTCTGTGGAAACCGCGAATCGTTCGTTCGCGCGGCTTGGGGCCATCGCTATATTACAAATGCCATCCCGATAGGTCGAACCCGGCCTATTGCTGCTGCCCGATTGTGTTGCCCGATATGGTGATCGCTGCGTGTTCCCCTGCCGCTGCGACCGGGCCCCTCAAGTCCTTACCACGGAGTCCCCATGTCCGCTGTCTTGAACGCCCCCGTCGCAAGCCATTCCGACGCACCTGCGCAGAATTTTGAGGTCCGTCGTCTCGATGCACCTGTTGGTGCCGAGATCGTCGGGCTGGATTTGTCCAAGCCGCTCAACGATACCGATTTTGCGCGCATTCATCGCGCGCACCTGGATCACCATGTGGTGGTGTTCCGTGACCAGCAGATCACGCCCGCCGAGCACATCGCCTTCAGCCGCCGCTTCGGCCCGCTGCAAATTCATGTGCTCAAGCAATTCCTGCTGGCCGACAATCCTGAAATCCTGATCGTGTCGAATATCGTCGAAGACGGTACGCCGATCGGGCTGGGTGACGCCGGCAGGCTTTGGCATTCCGATCTGTCCTACAAGGAAACGCCCAGCCTGGGTTCGCTGCTGCACGCGCAGGAATTGCCGTCGGAGGGCGGTGATACCTTGTTCGCCGACATGCACCTGGCCTGGGACACCTTGCCTGCCGCGCTGCGCAGCGCAGTGGAAGGGCTGCGTGCCGAACATTCCTACCTGTCGAAGTACAGCGACTACCAGAAGAAGGGCAACTGGCGCCCCAACCTGAGCGCGGCACAAGTCGCGGAGGTCAAGGCAGTGGTGCACCCGGTGGTGCGCACGCACCCGGAAACCGGCCGCAAGGCCTTGTTCGTCAGCGAAGGGTTCACCACCCGCATCGTGGATGTGCCGGAAGATGAAAGCCGCCAGATTCTGGACGAGCTGTTTGCGCACAGCACGCGCCCCGAACACATTTATCGCCACGCATGGAAGCCCTGGGACATCGTGTTCTGGGACAACCGCTCACTGATCCACCTGGCCGCTGGCTGCCCGGATCACCTGCGTCGCAAGCTGTATCGCACCACCGTCCAGGGCGACGTGCCCTTCTGAGCGCGGTCACGGCAGGCCGGGGGGCCTGCCACCCGCTCGCCACCACAGGAAAAACCATGATCCAAGCCTTTGCCGGGCGGCTTCGCCGTGCCCGCTCGTTGTCCGTGTCTTCCACGCTGTCCAGGCCGTCGCGTCGCCTGGCAGGTGCCGTGGGGACGGCTGCCTTGTCCTTCAGCCTGTTGGCAGGCAGCGTGGTGGCACCATCGGTTGCGCACGCAGAAGGACAGATCCGGATCGCGGAACAGTTCGGCATCGTCTACGTGCTGCTCAACGTGGTGCGCGAGCAGAAGCTGATCGAAAAATACGGCAAGCAGCAAGGGCTTGAGATCAAGGTTGACTGGACTCAGCTGTCGGGCGGCTCTGCGGTCAACGATGCGCTGTTGTCTGGTTCCATCGACATTGCCGGGGCTGGCGTGGGCCCGCTGCTGACCATCTGGGATCGCACCTACGGCAAGCAGAACGTGAAGGGCGTGGCCTCGCTGGGCAACTTCCCGTACTACCTGGTGACCAACAATCCGAACGTGAAGACGATTGCCGACTTCACCGAGAAAGACCGCATTGCGGTGCCGGCGGTGGGCGTGTCGGTGCAGTCGCGCTACCTGCAATATGCTGCGGCCAAGCTGTGGGGCGACAAGGAATACAACCGGCTGGACAAGCTGACGATTGCGTTGCCGCACCCGGAAGCCACGTCGGCGATTCTGGCGGGCGGCACCGAGATCACCGGCCACTTTGCCAACCCGCCGTTCCAGAACCAGGAACTGGAAAATCCGAAGGTCACCCGGGTGTTGAACACCTATGACTTGTTCGGCCCGAACTCGCCGACCGTGCTGTTTGCGACCGAGAAATTCCGCAAGGAAAATCCCAAGACGTATCAGGCCTTCCAGCAGGCGCTGACGGAGGCTGCCACCTTTGCGCAAAACAACAAGGAAGCTGCTGCGGATATCTATCTGAAGGTGACCGGTTCGAAGATCGACCGCACCCTGCTGTTGAAGATCATCAACAGCCCTGAGATCGAGTTCAGCGCGGTGCCGAAGAACACCATTCAACTGGCAAAATTCCTGCACAAGGTCGGCGCGATCAAGAACGAGCCCAAGACCTGGCAGGACTATTTCTTCCAGGACGATCTGACCAAGGCGGGTAGCTGATGTCATTGGTACTCGACTACACCGATGTGCCCCGGACGGCGGCTGCCGAGCCGCCTCCGTCAGCCGAGACGGCAAGCGCGCTGTTGCGTGTCGATCAGGTGAGCCTCGAGTACCGCACACCGCAGCGGGTGGTACGCGCCACCCATCAGGTCAGTTTTGAGGTGTTCCCGGCCGACCGCTTTGTGCTGCTGGGGCCGTCTGGCTGCGGCAAATCAACCTTGCTGAAAGCGGTGGCCGGATTCATTGCACCCAGTGAAGGCGAGATCCGTCTGGCTGGCACACCCGTGCACGAACCGGGTCCCGATCGCATCGTGGTGTTCCAGGAATTCGACCAGTTGCCGCCCTGGAAAACCGTGCGACAGAACGTGATGTTTCCGCTGCTGGCATCCCGCACCTTGAAGCGCGCCGAGGCTACTGAACGGGCCAATTATTTTCTCGACAAGGTGGGCCTGTCAGCCTTCGGTGATGCCTACCCGCACACCTTGTCGGGCGGCATGAAGCAGCGTGTGGCGATTGCCCGGGCGCTGGCCATGCAGCCCAAGATATTGCTGATGGACGAGCCGTTTGCGGCGCTGGATGCACTGACTCGCCGCAAGATGCAGGAAGAGCTGCTGGCCTTGTGGGAAGAAGTGCGTTTCACGCTGCTGTTTGTCACGCACTCGATTGAAGAGGCACTGGTGGTGGGCAACCGCATTCTGCTGTTGTCACCGCATCCGGGCCGCGTGCGGGCGGAGTTGAACAGCCACCATTTCGGGCTGCGCAGCCAGGGTGGGGCAGGGTTCCAGGAAACCGCGCAGCGCATTCATCGCCTGCTGTTCGATGAAGGCGACGCGCCAGAACCCGACGTGCTGCACCTGCGGGACGTGCGTTTCAGTCATTGAAACCAAGCTTCGAATTCCTCTTGCGAGATTGCCAGACATGAACGCCTTGCCCCCGGTCCGCCCGGAATACGAACGCGAGCTTGCGCCCCTGGGTGACTTGGTCATCGAGCGTGACTTGTCTGTCGCGCAACGAGTCTGGCAACAGGGCTGGGTGCGCAAACTGAGCATTTTGTTGTTGCTGGCGCTGATCTGGGAAATTGCTGCCCGTGTTCAGAACAACGACCTGCTGCTGCCCAGTTTCATCGACACCGCGCGTGCCTTCGGTGAAGGTTTGCTCAGCGGTGAGTTGCTGGACAAGGTATGGATTTCTTTGAAGGTGCTGGTCAAAGGCTACGTGATCGGCATCGTGCTGGCGTTTGTGCTGACCACGCTGGCGGTATCGACGCAGTTCGGTCGTGACCTGCTGAGCACCCTGACGTCCATGCTCAATCCGCTGCCCGCCATTGCCTTGCTGCCGCTGGCGCTGCTGTGGTTCGGTCTGGGCGAAAACAGCCTGATCTTTGTGTTGGTGCACTCGGTGCTGTGGGCGCTGGCGCTCAATACCTATGCGGGTTTTCTGGGCGTGTCGGAAACCCTGCGCATGGGGGGGCGCAACTACGGCCTGCGCGGCTTGCGCTACGTATTGCTGATTCTGGTGCCGGCTGCGTTGCCATCGATTCTGGCGGGCCTGAAGATCGGCTGGGCCTTTGCCTGGCGCACTCTGATTGCTGCCGAACTGGTGTTCGGTGCGTCATCCGGGCGGGGTGGGTTGGGCTGGTACATCTTCCAGAACCGCAACGAGCTTTATACCGACAAGGTGTTTGCCGGCTTGGCTGCGGTGATTCTGATCGGGCTGGTGGTCGAGAACCTGGTGTTCGATTCGCTGGAACGGGTGACGGTGAAGCGTTGGGGGATGCAGCGCTGAAGGTGGTGTGACGTCAAGGGCAGGTGCCGTGCTGATCAGGATCTACCGCGTCGTAGATCAAGCCTTATCAAGGGTTGGCATCGGCAAGTCGTATTGCATCAACACTTCGTCATGCAAGACGCCATCTACCAGCAGTGCACCGCGCTCCACCCCGTATTGCACGAAGCCATGCGAGGCATAAAGCCTGATCGCAGCCGTATTGGCGGCATTGGCGCTCAGCCTGATCTGCCGCCATCCATCGCGCTCAGTTGCGAACGACAGCACGCGCTGAAGCAGAGCGGCAGCAATACCTTTGCCGCGATAGTTGGCATCGACGTACATGCCCCAGATGCCACCCTTGTGCGCCTGCTTCAGGCCAGCTTCCCGGTAGACGCCGATCACGCCCACCAATACACCATCGATTTCCGCACCAAAGACCGCGCGGTCTGGGCCAGGGGTCAGGCGTGTCGCCACCGCATCCAGCGACTGCTGGCGTTCCGCCTCGTAACTTGCCCCGAAGTTCTCGGGATGGTCACGCAAGCCGGCCAGGCGAAGCGCCTGAAACGCGGCGGCGTCATTGGTGGCGAGCTGCCTGACGCGCATCACTGCGTACCCACTTCTATCAACCACCCATCCCGATATCCTTCCTGTTCACCCTTGTCCGCATAACCCAGCGGGTTGGCGATCACGTGGCAGCTGCGTTCCACGCCGTGCCGCATGCCGGTCACGACATAGTTGCAGGGGCAGTGCACGTGTCCGTGCATCCACACATCGGCCAAGGGCAGCAGGGCATCCAGGGCATTGCAGAAGCCTGCGGTGCCGGGCGTCTCACCATATCGCGGGTCTGCGCTTTTCAGGCTGGGGGCGAAGTGGGTGACGACCAGCGTGGTGCCGGCGTACGGTTCATTCAAGGTCTGCCGCAGCCAGTCCTGCGACTCCAGGGCCAGTTCGCGGATGCCTTCCCCCAGGAAGGGCTGGCCGAAGCGCGTGGTGCCGGTCTTGCGCAGGTAGAACTCTGCTGCCCGGTAGGCCTTGCTGCGCATCTTGTCGTTGTGGGCAAGGTCGGCGGGCTGTTTGCCGGGCCGGGCCAGGGCGTCGAAGTCTGCCCACAAGGTGGCTCCCACGATGCGCACGCTGCCGATTTCCAGCACCTTGCGATCCATGAAGGTGATGCCCAGGCGCGTGCATATCTCTTGCAGTTTGGCGTGTGCTTCGTCGACGTCGAAGGCGTCATATTCGTGGTTGCCGGGCACGAACAATACCGGCACAGGCCAGCCGCCGTATTCCGGCAGGGGCGAGAAGCGGCGCAGGCCGAAGTCTGGTTCGTCGAGTTTCGAGCCTTCCTGGTAAGAGCCGATATCGCCCGCCAGGATCAGCAGATCGGCACCCGGTGCCGGGGCGATGCGGATGTTCGGTTGGCTTTCCAGGTGCAGGTCGGACAGGAGCTGGATCTTCATTTTGGCGTGAGGTCGAAGCCACCGGCATGGAATACCAGCGGCGGTACTTCGCGATGTTCGCAGCGCAGCACTTCACCAATGTGAATGGTGTGGTCGCCCGCCAGATGGCGCGCGTTGGCGCGGCATTCGAAGACGGCTGCGCAGCCCGCCACAACCGGTGCGCCGTTTACGCCGGCGGTCCATTCGACGCCGTCGAAGCGGCTGGCCAGCGGGCGCGTGGCAAACAGGCGTGCCAGCTCGATCTGGTCGGCGGCCAGCACGTTGATGGCGTAATCGACGGCGGTGTCGAAGTAGGGCTGCGAGGACGAGCCCAGGGACAGGCTCCACAAGACCAGTGGCGGCGTGAGCGACACGGAATTGAAGGAGCTGACCGTCAGACCGATCGGCTGACCGTCTGCGGCCCGGGTGGTGACCAGGGTGACGCCAGTGGCAAAGCGGCCAAGGGCTGCGCGAAACGCCTTGGCGTCAGGGGGAGAGACTGCTGCGGTCATGCCTGGGAAACTACCCGCACGAGAACCGGCGAGTATCGAGGTTGGTGACTGGACCCGCCATTATCCGTCAAAGCCTCGTGATATCCATTCAAAGCCATGTGGTGCTGCGGGCTTTGCTGCAGAAGAGGGGCTGGGCAGGGGGCCAGGTGGTGGCAGATTGCCTTGTCGGCAACGCCCGGGGAGGGCGCTGCCGGCCGAGCCGCATTGATCTGGCTGTATCAAACCCGCTGCGTTAGCCCGGCGATATCAACCCGGCTTGCATTCCCCCGGCTGCATCAACCCGGCAATACTTCCGCCAGACCGCGTGCCAGCTTGTGCAAGGTAAGCGGCGCACAACCTTCCGCGTTGTTGCCGACGATCAGCCACACGGGCAGGTCGTTTTCCAGGGTGTCGAGCACCGCTTCCACCAGCGCTTCGCGCGTGGCCAGGTCTTCGTCCTTCAATTGATCGAAGGGTTTGTAGCGGGTTTCGGCTTCGGTGAACTTGAGCTTGGCGTTCAGGCTCCAGCGGATCACCAGCGGGCCAGGGCCGGTTGCGGCTACGGCTTGCAGTTGGCGCACTGCTGCCGGCATGCGTGAATGCAGAGCCACGCAATAACGCACGTCACGGGCCGCCAGCATTTTCATCATGCGTGGGGTGACCAGCGAGGGATCGCGGAATTCGACGGCGTAGAACGGAGCTTCCATGCCTTCGCTGGCGGGCAGCGGGGGCAGGGCTTGCAGGAAGGTGTCCAGGCGTTCAACGAAAGCCGGTGCGTCAGCCAGCATTTCCGGTGGCATGGGCGAGAACTGGAATACCAGTGGCCCCGCCTTTTCGCCCAGGCCTTCGATGCAGGGCAGCACAAATTCCTCGGTGGCCAAGGTGGCGTTGAGGAAGTCGGCATTCAATTCGGTCGGTACCCCACCCGCACCGCGCTTGACCGCATCGGTCACCTGGTTCGGTGCCTTGATCAGGAAACGGAAGCCTTCCGGTGCCTGGGCGGCGTAACGCTGATATTCGCTGAGCGGCAGCGGTGCGTAGAAGTTGCGATCCAGGCTGGCGCTGCGAAACAGCGGGTGCGAGGCATAGGCCGGCAGGCCATGCTGGGCCAGTTGGTTCTCGCTTGCATGACCGGCGTAGACCAGGCCTTCCCAACCTGGGTAGCTCCAGGATGAGGTGCCCAGATACAGCGTTTCCGGCATTTGCCCGCCCAGGGCATGCAGTCCGGGCGGGAAGGGGGCTGCGGCAATGCGGGAGGCCGTGGCGTCGGGGGCCACAAAACCGTCGTCGAACAAAGCGTCTTGATTCATGAATCTTCCTCAGTGCCTGCGGCCGCCCGAAGGCACTGATGCGCCCTTGAGGGGCAGTGAACGAGGTAGGCGTAGACGGGTTCATCGACGCATGCCTACATCTTGGACGTTAACCGGCGTCAATGCTTCCAACCCAGTGCGGGTGCACGTGGGGACGCAGTGTAGCCTTACGGGGCCAGACGCGAGATGGCCCAGCCGCCGGCACCGTCCGAGCGATAACGCAGGCGATCGTGCAGGCGCGAGCTGCGGCCTTGCCAGAACTCGAAGGTGTCCGGCACCAGGCGATAGCCACCCCAGTGCGGTGGACGCGGCGGTGCGTCGCCGAAGCGGGCGCGCGCTTCCTGTTCGCGGGTTTCCAGAACCTGGCGGCTGGCCACTTCACGGCTTTGGTCGGATGCCCAGGCACCGATGCGTGAACCCAGTGGCCGTTTGGCGTAGTACTCGTCGGATTCTGCATCAGACACCCGTTCGACGCGGCCTTCGATGCGTACCTGGCGCTCAAGCGGAATCCAGAAGAACAGCAGGCTGGCAAACGGGTGCGCGGCCAGGTCTTCGGCCTTGCGTGATTCGTAGTTGGTGAAGAAGCTGAAGCCGCGTGCGTCCTGACCCTTGAGCAACACGATGCGGGCAGACGGGCGGCCATCTGCGCCCACCGTTGCCAAGGTCATGGCATTGGTTTCCGGCACGTGCGTGGCAAGTGCCTGATCGAACCATACGGTGAACTGATCGAAGGGCGAGGCAGCCGCTTCGCTTTCGCGCAAGGCGCCTTGAAGATAATCCTGGCGCAGGTCGGCGATCGACATGGCAGCCTCCAAAGTAGGGAAGTCGAAACTACGGGGGTAAGTTGAAACTATAGCGGCTGCGCATGGCAGCCTGCTTGATCGACGGCAAGCAAAAGTCGCACCTTGGCGGACTTTTCTGCTTGCCTGCCCAATCAGGCGGCCGGAGATACGGCAGCCAGGGCCGCAGCGATCTGTTCCAGCTGAACGTCACGAATACCGTGTTCGCGCAGCGCGTGCGCGGTGTTCAGCACGTAATCGGTACACGGGCCGTAACGGCCCTTGCCACGACGCACAGCCGCCAGCAGTTCCTCGCGGCAGATGTCACCGGCATAGCCCGAACTGCGACGGTTCATCACGAAACACAGGCAGCGCACGACGCCGGTTGCGGTCTGGCAGTCCAGCCAGCGCGGCAGGTAAGAGCCGCTCAGCATTTCGCGCTGCCACAGGGCCTTGAATGTAGTGGGCACGTTGGTGTGGGCCACCCGGTAGGCGATGCCACGGCAGGCTCCGCCGCGATCCAGGCCGAATACCAGGCCAGGGGAGTCTGGCGTGCCCCGGTTGACGCGCGACCACAGGCACAGGTCGCGGTGGTAGCCGCGAATGGTGCCCGCCAGGCGTTCGACGTGATCGAATCCGGGGTTCCAGATCAGCGAGCCGTAGGCGAACACCCATAGGTCGTCAGTCAGATTCCAGTGGGCCAGCGCGCTTTCCATCGAGGCATCGCGTTGGGCGTCGGTCAGCAAGACGCCAGGGGGCAAGGCGCAGGCCGGGGCAGTGCCGGAGATTGAATCAGATGGGGTCATGCAGGCTCCTTCATGGCAGCTTCTTCAGGTCTGACCCTGTTTTGCCGGCCTCGTTCACATCGTCTTGCGCATCCCGTTCGCCCGGCGGTTTAGGAATGGCTCCGGCCACCAGGCACAGCCCCATCGCGCAGAACAAGGGCGTGAGGCCAATAGCCGCCCCCACTGCACCGAAGCTGAGCGGAATGCCGACCTGACTGCCCTGAAGCGCTGCCATGCGCAAGCCCAAGGCTTCAGAGGCACGTCCTGATGGGGCGTACTGGTACATCAGCGCCAGCATGCTGGGCTGGCAACTGCCGACTGCCAGGCCCAGCACGAAGGACAGCGCCATCAGCCACGGAATGCTGGTGGCAAACGGGAACAATAGATATACGGCGGCAGCCAGCCAGGTGGATGCGCGGACCAGGTCCCAGGGTTTCATGCGGCGCTGGATCAGCGGCAGCACCAGGCGAATGACAAAGATCGCCACGCCGAAGCAGCCCAGGATCAGGCCGATGGTGGTGGCGCTGAAGCCCAGGCGGATGCCGAGGATCGGCACCATGAACATGTGGAAGTCCCACGCGGCGGCCAGCAGCAGATTGCTGAGCAGGATGCGGCGTACCAGCGGATCGCGCAACATGCCGTGCGGCTTGGCGGAGGCGGTGGTCACGCGGGTGGGGCGGGCCACGCTTTGCGGCAGCTTGTGCGGCTGGTAGATGAGCGACACCAGCGCCAGGATAGGCGAGACGATCAGTACTGCCAGCGCCGCCCGGTGCCCCATGCCGTCGATCGCAAACCCTGCGATCAGCGGACCGGCAAATCCGGAAATCGAATTACCCAGCGCCAGCCACGCAAAGTTGGCGGTGCGCTGCGCCGGACCCACGCCCTTGCCAAGCAAGGTTTGTGTGGACAACTGCTGCAACATGAAGCCAATGCCGATGGCGCTGGATGCAAAGGCCAAGGCAGGCCAGGCCGGCCACGCCACCGGCATGGCCACGCCCAGGATGATCAGACAGGTGCCCACCCGCATGGGTTTGCCGGCCCCGATGTAGTCCACCCACTGGCCGGCACGTATCGACAGCAGCATGGGCAGCACGGCAAACAGCGACACCAGCACACCAACCGCCAGCGTCGACATGCCCCAACTGAGCGCCGCCAACGAAATCGTGACGCGGGCTCCCGTGAGGGCGACGTGGTTGAGGATCGTGATGCCGGAGAAGGTAAGGACCGCGGGCAGGCTGAGCGCTGCGTCGGGCGCTGCCGGGTCGGCTACCCCTGCGTTGGCTACCCCCGTGTTGGCTACCCCGTTCGCTGCTGTATTGGCTGCTGCACTGGGTACCGCGTGGGAATGCGTTGTTGCATGTGTCAGACCGGAGGACGGTCTGGCACAGGGTGGGCTGGCCATGGGCTCTGTATAGGGACGCTGCCGGGGTAGCTCCGGCAAAGAACTATCATTGTCGACCTGTGCCGGACCACACGCAAGCAGTTTGGTCGTGCCGTTTTGCGTTTTTCACGCCACTGCCTTTTTCGCGCCACACGTCTTTAGCCGTTACCACCTGCCCTCATGTCACTCAACGTTTCATCTGACCTCGCTTCTTCCAATGTCGATGCCGAACGCCGCTTTGGCGGCGCGCGTCGTCTGTATGGTGAGTCTGCCCTGACCACGCTGGATGCCGCCCACGTAGCGGTAGTCGGTCTGGGCGGGGTCGGCTCCTGGACGGCCGAGGCGCTGGCGCGCACCGGCATTGGCGCGCTGACGCTGATCGATCTTGATCACATTGCCGAATCCAACGTCAACCGGCAGATTCATGCGCTGGACGCCACGCTGGGGCAAAGCAAGGTCGATGCAATGGCCGAACGCATCCAGGGCATTCACCCTGGCTGCCGGGTCACGCGGGTCGACGATTTCCTGACGCCGGACAACGTGGCCGAGGTGCTTGGCCTAGGCATCACCATGATTGTGGACTGCACAGACCAGGTGTCGGCCAAGATCGCGATGGTCTTGCACGCGCGGGCGCGTGGCCTGCCGCTGGTGGTTTGCGGCGGCGCGGGTGGCAAGACCGATCCGCTGGCGCTGCGGGCCGGTGACTTGAGCGTCGCCATCAACGATGCGCTGCTGGCCAAGCTGCGCAATCAGTTGCGCCGCAATCACGGTTATCCCAAGGCAGCGCTGGTGGCGGGCAAGCCGCCGCGCCGGATTCCGAAGATGCAGGTGCGGGCGCTGTGGTTCGATCAGCCGGTTCGCCTGCCGATCCCCGAAGCTGCGGTGTGCGAGGTGGACGCTGCCCCCGCTGCGCCGCAAGGCCTGTCGTGCGCGGGTTACGGATCGATCGTCACGATCACCGCTGCAATGGGCCTGGTGGCGGCCAATGAAGTGCTGCAAATCCTGTTTCCGCCGACCCCGTCCAAGCGCTGAGCGGCAGGCAGGGTAGCTTGCCCACCCTGCTACGATTGAGCCCTCTTCGACGCAGGAGCCTGCATTGATTCCAGTCTTTTTCCCGTTGCGCCAGCCAAGCGCGGTCTCTTCGGCATGGCGCACCGGTGCTTGCCTGGCGGCAACGCTGCTGGTGGCAGGCTGTTCGGTGCTGCCCGGTGGCGGCAGTGGCCCGAGTGCGGCCGCAAGCAGTCAGATCGCTGAACTGGGGCCAATACCCACCGCGCCCGGCGTGCCGCCCCCGGACACCCCGGCCGAGGCGTGGCAGATGCAGTTCGCGCAGGCTCTGCACGATCACCAGGCAAGCAAGGTATTCGAGGGCATTCCGCAGAATCCGCTGTACGCCATCATCGTGCTGGAAATCGAACTGGACGCCAAAGGCACACTGCGCAACGTACGCAACATGCGCAGCCCGCCACATGGTGCCAAGGAACGTGATGCCGCGATTGCCTCGGTGCGGGCAGGTGGGCCTTACCCGCCACCGCCCCGGCAATTGTTGAAGAACGGCGTGGCGAAATTCACGGAGACCTGGTTGTTCAACAACGATCGCAGGTTCCGTCTGCGTTCCCTGGCTGCACCGCAGTCGCCGGAATGATTCGATAGATGAAGAAAAGCGGGAGCGGGGCGTGATGTCCCCGTCCCGTTGATCAGGCCGCCGCCGATGATTCCGGTGCCAGGTCGATATGCGGTTTGGCCAGGCTGTGGATGCGCGGGAAGTCCAGGTTGTTCAGGGCTTCCTGCACTGCGTCCAGGAAAGGTTGGCAATCGGGCTGCAGCAAGGCCCACTTGCGGCACCAGTCCTTGATGTCGCTCAGGCCGCCTTCATCGGCCAGGGCAGCCAGCTCACGCAACGCGTCGGCGTCGGGGCGTGCATCGTGCGGAGCGTCTTCGGCTGTGTTCAGCAAGACCGGTTGCGGCGCGAACGGGCGGGCAAGCTCGTCTTCCACGAATTCTGCGGTGGACAGCACGGCTTCCGCCAAGGCGTCGATACCCGCGTGTGGCGCAACAATTCCGAACACAAACCGGCTGCCGGCATTCGGCGCACTGTCCAGGCTGAGTTCCCCACCCATGCTTTCAATGATGCGTCGGGCAATGAACAGTCCCAGGCCCACACCGCCGCCCAGGCGCTGGCCCTGCTCGAATTCACCAAAGATGCGTGTCTGGTCTTCGCTGGCAATACCGATGCCGGTATCGTCAACGATGAAGCGCAGCGCCCAGCCTTCAGCGTGGGTGTCCGCTTCCACGGTCAGGGTGATGTTGCCGTCACGCGTGAACTTTGCCGCGTTCGACAGCAGGTTGAGCAAGGCTTGCTGCAAACGCCGCGCATCGACCAGCACCTGGCCGGGCAGCCGAATTGCCCGGGTGAAGATGAAACGGTTGTTCTGCTGCGAGGCAAGTGCTGCGGCATAACGGGCAATGTCATCAAGCAGCACACCGATGTCGGTCGCCTTGGGATTGATGCTCAGTGGCCTGACGGTATCGCGGCTGTATTCCAGCAAATCATCGATCAGGCTCAATTGATAGTCGGCGCCACGCTCGATGGCGCGCAGGCCGGTTTCCGCTGGCGCAGCGCGCAGCCGCAATCGGCGCACGTAACTCAGAATGGTGGCAATCGGCGCGCGCAGGTCGTGGCCGATGTAAGCCATGATGCGCGTCTGCTCGCGGTTGGTCTGTTCGGCGCTGGCCAATGCCCGGTGCAGTGCGTCGGTCTGGCGGGCGACTTCGTCGCGCAGGCGTTCGTGTTCCGCTGCCTGCCAGGTCAGCAAGGCTTCGCGCGCGTCATGATGATTGCGATTCAGGCGGCTGGCCCAGGCAGCAAGCAGCGCCAACACCGTCACCATGGCCAGCAGGGCAACCGCCGAATCCAGCGGGTTGTCGGTGGAACTGCTTGCGATCCAGCCCATGGCTTCGCCAAAGCGGTGCGGAGCGGCCACCAGTATCCAGAACAGCAGAACGACCAGCAATTTCCCCGGTGGCGGCAGCGTTTTCCATTCGCGCAGGCCAAGGACCAGCAAGGCGACGCAGATGGTCAGCATCGAGATCGCATAACCCAACGATGCAAACTTCACTTCGCCCATCAGCGCCATGCCTGCCAGCACCAAGGAAAACACGGCATATATCGGCAGCAGCTTGATGCCCCGAAGATCGGGCCGCTCGCGCCGGATCACGTCGTAGACGAACAGCACCGCCAGGCCGCTTCCCACGCAGAACAGGAATGCGGTCGCCACCACGCTCCATTCGCTGGCGTCAGGCCACAGATAACGTTTTCCGTAACCCCGGAAGCTGGCTTCCTGCAGTGCATGCAGGCAGAAGAATCCACCCAGCAGCAGGAAGGGGCGGCCGCGTGACAGCAAGCCGAAAAGCATGCTGTACAGGCCGACCATGATCAAACCGCCGATCAGGATGACATCGCCCAGGGCGGCACGCAGCTCGGTATCGGCCAATGCGCCGGGCGAGAAAATCCGGGGCAGAAATTGCAGCGCCGTGCGGCTTGATATCCGCACCAGGGTACGTACCTGCTCGCCGGGTGCCAGTTCGATGCGCAGCGCCGGACGCCGCGAGAAGGTTTCTTCGGAATCCATCGGCACGGCCAGCCCCGCCAGCCGGCTGGACCAGATGCCGTCCTGGTACAGGTGGAACTCCACGTTTTCCAGGCGGGGCGATTGCAGGTCGAGCATGATGATGCGTGCGTCGTTAGACGCGTTGGCAAGATCCAGCACGAACCACCAGGCCGAGCGCGAGAACCCCGGGTGCAGCAGGCGCGTATCGGCAACAAAACCGCCGTCGGGGCGCTCCAACCGCTGCGTGACCTCTTTCAGCGTCAGCGTGCCTGTCGGATCTTCGAGCACACGTGTAAATGCAGCGGCCTGGCGTGGCCAGACCTCATCGTCGTGCAGTGCGAGCGGTGCCGCCTGTGCCGCGGAAATATGCGCAAGGAACAGGAAGAACAGGCTTAACAGGCAGGCAAAACGTAATCGCACGCTCAGGGTTCGTCTGGGTCGGGGACCGGTGGGCTAGTGGGGCCGGCAAGCGCCTGGGCGCGTCGACGGTATTGGGTGGGTGTCATGCCTGCGTGTTCGCGGAAAGCAGTGGCAAAGTTGGTCGGTTTGGCAAAGCCGACTTCATCGGCGATTTCCAGAATGCTGAGCGAACTTCCGCCCAGCAGCCGTTTGGCCAAGGCCAGACGCTGTTCACGCAAATAGCCAAATACCGATTGTCCCAGCAATTCCCGAAATACCAAGGACAAACGTTTCTCATGCGTGCCGGCCTGACGTGCCACTTCCTGCAAGGTGGGCGTATGCGTCAGGCTGCGCAGCATATAGTGCTGGGCGGCTTGCAAGATGGCGTGGCTGTCCGATACAGGTGCGTTGCTTGCCGGCATCACGTCTTGCATGGCCACGCCTGCCGCCAGTGCCAGATGAATTTGAATGCGAGCGATCACTTCTTCGGCGGAGAACGGCTTGGCGACATAGTCGACTGCCCCCTCGCGCAAACCCCGTAGCCGTTCCGAGGTTTCGTTGGACGCGCTCAGGAAGATCACCGGGATCGACGCGGTTGCCGGGTCGGTCTTGAGCAGCCGGCATGCAGCAAATCCGTCCACCCCATGCATGCGCACATCCATTACGATCAGGTCGGGTGAACTTGTCACCGCCCGTTTGTAGCCCTGCGATCCATCAAACGCAATACTGATCCGATAACGTTCGGTGCCAAGCATTTGTACGAGCAGACGCAACTCGTCGGGGTTGTCGTCGACCAGCAGGATATGAGGGCGGGGGGGCAGGGTAGGGGAAGCGGTGCGCATGCTGATCGAACCAAGGCGAGGAACGCGCAGCTTGGTTTCCAAGTCTCAGAATGTAAACAGTTTTGCCGCGCGAGCAAAGTTTCTGTCTGTTCTGCCAAACATGGCTGTTGCGTCCACGGCGGAGAATGGCACTATGGCAGCGCGCACACGCGCGCCATGCTCGACGACGTGGACGCGGTCCTACGAGGAGGTCTCGAATGCAGCAGGGAAAGAGCACCGCCACGCGCCGCTTCATCATCGCCGTTGCTTCCGCCAAAGGCGGTACCGGTAAAACCAGCCTGGCTGCCAACTTGGCGGCAACGTTTGCGTTGTCGGACATGCCGGTCGCCGTGCTCGACCTCGATCCCCAGGATGCCTTGTATGCCCATCTTGACCCGGTCGGCGGTCACAGCGAAGGCATCGTCGGTGCCAGTCTGGATGGCCGTCACTGGGCCGATATTGCGCGTTACAGCCCGAACGGTGCCATGGTGCTTCCCTATGGCAAGACCAGCCACACCGCACACCAGGTCTTCGAGCGCGCGCTGGTGAACGAACCGGATTGGCTGGCCCAGGGGCTGGACAGCCTCGATCTGAGCCCTAACTGCCTGGTCGTTCTCGATACCTCGTCCACGATGTCGGGCTTGTCTGCGCAGGCACTTGGCCTGGCCGATCTGGTGCTGATTCCGTTGCTGGCCGACGCGGCGTCCTATGCCACCGTGCCCGCAATGCGACAATTGCTGGATGCTTATCCACCGCGCCACGACCGTGGCCGGGAATCTCTCTATATCGTGAATCAACTCGACGCTGCCGACGAACTCAGTCGAGACGTGGCGAGGCTGATGCGCCGCGAGCTTGCCAGTCGTCTGGGCGGGGAAGTGGCCATCGACCCGGTGTTCCGACGGGCCCACGCCAGCCGCTGCAGCATATTCGACTACGACGCCAACAGCCGCGGAGCCAATGATCTGCTGGCCTGTGCACGTGTGATTGCACGACGTTTTCCGGTTACTCAAGATGCATGATGCCTCGATCGACCAAGCCGGGTTTCCCTGGGCGCGCGACCCCCTCCATCTGTCGAAACTGCTCGACAGTACGGCCGATTACATTGCGTTCATCGATAGCGCCGAACGATTGCAATACCAGAATCGTGCTGCCCGCGAACTGATAGGCGGCGTCGATCTGCGTGGACAGACGCTGACCGAACTTGAGATATACATGGGCAGTTCCGCGTGGGGCGCGCAGGTTCGCGTCGCCCTGCAGGACGGCGTGCATGTTCAGTTCGATTGGTTTGCACCAAACGTGCAGCGCTGGCTGACGCAGGACGTTTATCCGGTGGCGGACGGCATTGCATTGTTCGCGCGCGATGTCACGGTGCGCCACGAACAGGAACTGGCGCGCCAGCACGACCATCAACGCCTGAGCCATCAGGCCAGCCACGATGCGCTGACGGGCCTGCCCAATCGCATGGCCTTGCATGCGATGATCGATGAAGAGCTGAAGCGCCCGGGTGGACCGGAATTCGCGCTGCACCTGATCGATCTCGATGGCTTCAAGACCATCAATGACACCCTGGGCCATGCCGTTGGCGACTTGCTGCTGAAGCAGGTGGCCGAGCGTTTGTCGACCTGTCAGGGTGCACAGGGAACCGTTGCCCGTTATGGCGGCGACGAATTCGTACTGCTGCAAACGGGAAGCGTGTCGCAGGCCGAGGCGGTTGCCACCGGGCGGCGCATCATTGCCGAGCTGAGCCGCGCGTATCAGATCGAGCGTGAAAACGTGTTGGTGGGTGCCTGCATCGGCATCGCGTTTGCACCGCAACATGGCAAGGACGCGGACAGCCTGTATCGGGCGGCAGATGCCGCGATGTATCAGGCCAAGGCCGTGGGCCGCAACAACCTGCGTTGTTTCGACCCGGCCATCCAGCATGACAAGCACCGTCGCCAGGCCCTGCGCGCATGGATGCGCGACGCCATTGCCAAGCAGGAATTGCATCTGGTGTTCCAGCCGATGATCACGCTGGAAACCGGGCTGGCCACCGAGTTCGAAGCCTTGTTGCGCTGGCGTCAGCCAGTGCTGGGCGACATCGGCCCCGCTGAATTCATTCCGATTGCCGAGGAAAGCGGCCAGATCGTGGCCATTGGCGCGTGGGTGCTCGATCAGGCCTGCCGCGCAGCAGCCAATTGGCCAGCAACCTTCACGGTCACGGTCAATCTGTCGCCCATGCAGCTGGTGCCGTCCATCGTCGACACCGTGGCCAATGCCTTGCAACAGTCACGCCTGGCACCCGAACGGCTGACGCTCGAAATCACCGAAACTGTCTTGCTGGAAAACAGTGCCTCGAATCTGACGACGCTGCATACCTTGCGCGCCATGGGTGTGCGCATTGTCCTTGATGACTTCGGTGTCGGGTTTGCGTCACTGAGTTATCTGCAGCAGTTCCCGTTCGACAAGATCAAGATCGACCGCAGCTTTGTCGGTGATCTTGAGCGCCGGCGCGACAGCCAGTCCATCGTCAAGGCGGTGATTCTGCTGGCTGACGACATGGGCATGGACACCACGGCCGAAGGCGTGGAAACCTCGGGCCAACTGTCGTGGCTGCGTCAGGCCGGGTGCGGTCAGGTGCAGGGCTTCCTGCTGGGACGGCCGATGTCTGCCGAAGATTTGCCTGGTTACCTGCTGAGCTACCTGGCCAGCGAAGGTGCTGGCGAGGTCAAGGTTGACGCGGTCAAGGGTTGACGCGCAAGGGTCGATGAGGTCAGGTCAGACTGACAAACAGCGTCAGGCGATTTTCATCGCCGCGACGCTCGTAGACCAGGTCGTCCAGGTAGTGGCGCATCAGGCTGACGCCGTGGCCGCCGATTTCTGCATCATCCAGGGACAGGGCCAGGGTCGGGGCGGCGAGCTGTGTCGGATCGAAGGCCTTGCCGTTGTCGATCACGCACACACTGAGACGATCGCCATCGCGCGTGTATTCCAGGCGCAGCCTCGGCTGCGCGGAATATCCATCTGCAAACGCGTAAGACACGATGTTGGTGAGCGCTTCATCAAGACTGAGGCTGAAGCCGAAGCGCAGCTTGGGCGGCCAGTCTTCGCGCTCGGCCACACCATCGACCCAGTCCATGGCCTGGGCGATAGCGTCGGTCTGTACGCTCAACTCCAGCGAATCATGGATCTTGTCGGTCATGCGGGAGGCCCTGGGATGCGTCGTCGAATCATACGTCAGCCTGCGGGCTTGCGGGCTGTTCGCGCCGTTCAACGTCGATTTGATCAATAGACAATGTCGGCATGATGATCAATGTTCAAAATGCAGGCGAAGCCATGCGCTGCCATCGCTGTGTCTGCCGGTCGTGACCCGATCGCTCAGATGCCGCAGCAGTTGTACCGAGACACCAGATAGCACCGCGTCCAGCGCGGCGTCGTCGCTGTCCAGCAGCAGGCTTAGGTCAGGGCGCTGATCCTGACCAAGCGGCAGCGGTGCGCCGTCGTGGCTCAGGATCAGGTCCAGGCTCAGTTCGTCAAAGCTGCCACGAATGCTTTGCAGCCTACGTCCGTCTGCGCTGGCGATGGCCTCGGCCGCTTCGACGGCGGCCAGCGTGGCACGCTGCACCACGTCGCGACGCGCGGCCCAGGCACCGCCTTGCAAGGCAACGAAGTCCGAGACCTGCTCGGCAATGGGTGTGCCATCGTGCGTAATCGGCTGAACCTCGCGCCGGGCCAGTCCGATACGAAACAACAGGGTCAGCGCAATGGCGACGGCCCCTGCCACCACAAAGCCGCTACCCGCCAGGAAGCGCATGGATTCCGGGGCCTGCTCGGCCAGCTGTGGCAGCAGCATGACGCCCAGCCCGGCGATCAGCGACAGGCCCACCATGAAGATGCCTCGGCTATCCAAGGCGCGTGACGCAATCAGCTCGATGCCCGACACGATCAGATAGGCAGCTGCATAGATTTCCACTGCGCCGAGCACCGGGGTGGGGATCAGCGTCAGTGCCATCGTGACCTGCGGCATGAACACCACCGCCAGCAAGACCAGCGCCGTGCCGACACCGATCAGGCGCGCCGTGCTGCGGCTGACATGGCACAAGGCAATGTTGGCCGATGAGGTCGCGGTGGGGTAACTGCCCAGAAACGCGGTCAGCAGATCCCCCAGGCTGCTTGCCTGGATGCCGCGACCGACGCCGCGCATGTCGGCACGCCGCCAGTTGGCATCGTCCATCTTCTGCATGATGGTTACGCTACCCAGCGTGTCCAGGTGGGTCAAGACCGTGATCAAGGCCACGGCCAGCAGCACACCGCTTGGCACCTTGAACACCGGGGTGGCAATGGTGGGCACGGCGAACCAGGGTTCGGCTGCCAGCAATGCGCCATCGGCAAGCTGGCCAGTCAGTGCGGCGGCAGCAGTGCCTGCACCGATGCCCGCGATCAGCGCAAACAGTTTGACGGTGCGATTGCCCCAGATCGAGCCGATGACAATCACCGTCAGCGTCAAGGCGGCGACGCCCAGACTGCCCATCGAGATGCGGTGGTCTGCGCCCATGCCTAAAGAATGCGTCACCGACGGCGCAATCAAGGACAGCCCCACCATGGCCACCACCAACCCGACCAGGGGCGCGGTGAATACCTTGCGCAGATGCGGCGCGCAGCGTGCCACCACCAGGCCGGTAATACCCGCCGTCAAGCCGATCGGCACCATTGCGCCCGGACCGTAGTCCTTGATCATGTTGGCTGACAGCACCAGCAATACCGGGGCAGGAATATGCACCAGCAACATGCCTGCGCCCAGACGACCACCCCAGGCCTGCAGGAAGGTGGCAACCGCCATGGTCAGGATCGACACCGCCATGAACGAGCGCGTGTCCGTCGGGGTCATGCCGGCAATGCGTGCCACCGCCAGGATGTAGACCGTCAGCGACAGCGCCGTCAGTCCGTGCTGAATCGACAGCGGAATCAGCGACGACCAAGGCGGGGTGTCATCGGCGGCATAGGTCAGGTCTGGCGGGCGGCGGCGCAGCGGGCCTGCGGGCAGGCGCAACGCGCGAAACAGCGGGGTGGCAGTTTTCATGGCCGGTATGATCGCAAGCCCGCTCGCCGCCAGCAACGTGATTCGGCAGAGCCCGCCAACGACGCACACGAACAACAGCTTGGGTCAACCCTGAGATTGACTCTCATTTAAAACCTATACTCACGCTGGTTCTTGTCGCCACGCTTGGTACGTACTTCGCTTCCCGTCGTACCTGGTCCGTGACGAGCATTGCCCCAAGTATTGGCTGATACACCCGTGGTCGCACGTTATTACCGAGAACTGTTGAGATTTCTCCAAGGCATGGTCAAAGACCGCGATACCGCGGCCGACCTGGCGCAGGAGAGCTACGCACGGGTATTGGCGGTTGAACGCTCGGGCGAAAAAATCACCGAGCCGCGCGCGCTGCTGTATCGCACGGCACGCAATCTGGTCATTGACGGACATCGCCGCACCGAAGTGCGCGGGCAGAACCTGGCCGATGCCGATGCACTGGACGCGGTGCTCGACGGCCTGCAAGCGCCGGTTGCCAGCGAACCCGACGCTGCCGCCATGTCGTCGCAGGCAGTCAATGCGCTGCTGGCCGCCATCGGTGAACTGCCGCTGCGCTGTCGTGAAGCTTTCATCCTGCACAAGTTCGATGGTCTGTCGCAGGCCGAGGTGGCGCGACAGATGGGCATCTCGGTCACGATGGTGGAGCGGCACATCAAGCTGGGCATGCAGGCTTGCCGGGCTTGTCAGGATCGGATGGATGGCCGCGGTGACAGCGCCATTGATAGCTCTGCTGACAGCACCCCGCCTCGCGCATCCAACGCTCCCGGCAAAGGCGGCAAATGACGAATAACGCTGTTTCGCCCCGTGCAGGTTGGGTTTTACGTCATTCGTGCGTCTACATCCAGGTAGCCTGTCAACCCGCATGACTGACCACCATTCAAGCAACCCTCCGCTCAGCGAACTCGACGCTGAGGCACTGGCCTGGTTCGCGCGCACTGGGCGCGGAGCGCTGGCCGAGCAAGACGCCGATCTGCAGGCGTGGCTACGTGTCGACCCGGCCAGACGACAGGCATTCGAACGCTGGCAGCACGACTGGCAGGCGCTCGATAATCTGCCCGCCGACGGGATTGCGCAATTGCGCCGGCAACTGGCCTTGGACAAGGCGGCTGCCTCGGCTGCGCTTGCTGTGGCCCCCGCTGTGGCCCCTTCTGTGTCTGCTGACAGCGCTGCCGACCTTGCGCCTGCCAAGGCTGCGCGAACGTTCGTGCCTCCTGCATCGGCCGGACGTCGTACCTGGCTGCGCAACATCGTGCCGCAGGCTGCGGTGGTGATGATGATGCTGAGCGTCTCGGGCGGCAGCTATCTGGCCTGGGACCACTGGCAGCAACAACCGGTCTACACCCAGGAGTTTGCGACCGAGCGGGGTCAGCAACTGGATCTCCAGCTGCCCGACGGCAGCCGGCTTCGTCTGGACACCGCCACGCGGGTGGCTGTCACCTTGTACCGCCAGCGACGGGAAGTCTTGCTGACCGAAGGCCAGGCCGTGTTCCAGGTGCAGGCCGATCCGGCCAAGCCGTTTGATGTGCTGGCAGGACCGATGCAGGTCACCGTGGTCGGCACCCGTTTCTCGGTGCGCCACACCGCAGGCGTGCCAGGCGACGACGGCGTGCGGGTGGCCGTGGAAGAAGGGCGGGTGCGGGTCAAGCGTGCGTCCAAGCTTGGCGTGAAGGCAACAGGGGCTGAAAGTGGCGCAGCCGAGGATGCACAGGCCCTTGAACTGGGGGCTGGGCAACAGGTAAGCGCCGATCTTGCCGGGGACTTGACCCCGGTGGCAGCGGTAAGCGCAGCGGGTATTGCTCCCTGGCGTGACGGCCGTGTCACCTTCGACAACACGCCGCTTGCTCAGGCGCTTGCCGAATTCGAGCGTTACGGGCAGACCGGGCTGACGGTGCGTGATCCGGCGGTGGCTGCGCTTCGGCTGACCGGCACCTTCGATCCGCAGCGCCTGGGCAACTTCCTGCTGGCCTTGCCGAAGGTGCTGCCGGTTCGGCTGCGCACCGATGCGGCGGGTACCGAGATCGTGGCATCGCGCTGAGTGCGGTCACGCTGATTTTTTTCGCGCCTGGCCCCTTTTCAATGCCGATACTGCATGTGATCCGAGCACACCGCCTCGCGGATGTCGGCGCGTATCGTCACCTGCAGCGACAGTCGATAAAAAAATTCACCGGACAGGTTGGGATTTCCGCACGACGTGCGTCTACCTGAGAAGGCTTCTTATTCCACTTCTCACGGAGTTTCCCCGCATGTCCCGTTTTTGCTTCCGTCCTGCGCCCCTGACCCTGGCAATTGCCATGGCCGTGGCTGCCATTCCGGCCATGGCCCAATCGTTGGGCGCGGTCTCGGCATCTCCGCAGGTGGAAGTCAATATCCCGGCCCAGCCGATGGCGCAGGCGCTTGACGCCCTGGCGCGGCAGGCGCGGGTGGAATTGATGGTGCAGCCTTCGCTGGTGGCAGGCAAGCTGGCACCGGCTGTTGCCGGGCAGCTGACTGCGCGCGAGGCACTGAATCGCCTGCTGGCCGGCAGCGGTTTGACGGCAGACATCGAAGGTACGTCGGTGACGATTCAGCGCGCGCGAAGCGGTGCTGCCGAGCCGGCAACGCTGGCACCGGTCACGGTGTCTGCGAATACCGAGCGCAGCGCAGTGACCGAACACACGGGCTCGTATGCTGCGCGGGCCGTCACAGTCGGCAAGGGTGAACAAGCCCTGAAAGACATCCCGCAATCGATCAGTGTCGTCACCCGTCAATTGATGGACGAGCAGAAGCTGACGTCCATCTATGACGTGCTGGCAAGTACCACCGGTATCACCATTCAGCAAAGCCCGCAGGGCGGCAAATACATCTACTCGCGTGGCTTCGATCTGACCACCATGCAGTACGACGGTGTGCCCTTGAACCGTGGCATGTATGGCCGCGCCAACAACTTCACCGCTGGCACTGCTTTCTACGATCGCGTGGAAGTGCTGCGCGGAGCTGCCGGCCTGCTGCAAGGCTCGGGCAACCCGGGTGGTGCGGTGAACCTGGTGCGCAAGCGCCCGCTGGACACGGCCGTGACCTCTGTTGATCTGCGTGCCGGGTCGTGGGATCGCTATGGCGCACAAGTGGACTCAAGCGGCATCCTGAATGCCGAAGGCACCTTGCGCGGCCGCGCGGTGCTGGATCACAGCGATGAACATTCATTCATCGATTACGTGAACCAACGCAGCACCACGCTCTACGGCACCCTGGAATACGACCTGTCGCCGTCCACGCAGCTCAATGTTGCGCTCAGCTCGGAAGAACTGACCGGCCGGCCTTCGATGAACGGCCTGCCGCGTTTCAGCGACGGCACCGACCTTGGCCTGCCGCGCTCGACTTACTTTGGCGCGACCTGGAATCGCCGTGACACGACCAATCGTGGTCTGTACGCTGACCTGTCGCATAGCTTCAACGAGGACTGGAAGTTCAAGGTAAGCGTGGCGCACGTGCTGGAAAAACATGATCTCAAATACCTTGGTTCGAACCGCGCGGTCAGCCCGATTCTTCGCCAGGGTGCGGTGCTGGCCACACGCTCGACCTCCGATATCGAAACCTCGGGCATCGATGCCAATCTGACGGGCAAGTTCGAGGCCTTCGGACGTCGTCATGAGCTGGTCAGCGGCATGAATTATTCGCGCGCGTCCAACGACACCGTCTATGGCTTTCGCACCAACTACAACGTCTTCGATATCTACAACTACAACCCGAACCTCCGCGAGCCGAGCGACGATGAAATCTACGCCAGCAACCGCGAAGCGAAGCTGGGCGTGTCACGGCAGTTTGGCGTGTACAACGCGCTGCGCCTGCAGCTGACTGATCCGCTCAAGCTGATCGTCGGTGCGCGTGTCAGCTGGTTCAATACCGACTGGACGACCAACACCACCGGCATCAGCCCCTCGCGTTCGGTCACGGAAAGCAAAGAGAACGCCAAACTCAGCCCGTATGCCGGTCTGGTGTATGCCATCAATCCGCAATGGTCGGCCTATGCCAGCTACGCCGATATCTTTCGCCCACAGACCGAGCAGAACGAGGCTGGGCAATTGCTCAAGCCCGTGGTGGGGGCCAACTACGAAGCTGGCCTGAAAGGCGAGCTGATGGATGGACGCCTGAATACCTCGTTTGCGGTGTTCAGCATCGACCAGAAAAATCGTGCGCAGGAAGACTTCAACACCAGCCCGACCTGCCGCAACGATTACTACTGCTACACCGACACCGGTGAAGTGCGCAGCCAGGGCTTCGATGCCGAAATCAGTGGTGAAGTGGCACCGCGCTGGAACCTGTTCGCGGGCTACACCTTCAATCACACCAAGTATCTGAAAGACGTCAGCAGCGAAGGGCAGTCGTTCAACACCTACACGCCCAAGCACATGCTGCGCGTGTGGTCGACCTACCAACTGTCGGGTGCCTTGCAAGACCTGACGCTGGGCGGCGGGGTCAGCGCCCAGAGCTACAGCTATCGACAACTGAATGGTGTGACGGCACGCATGAGCGGCCGGGCTGTGTGGAACGCGTTTGCCAAGTATCAGATCAATCGCAACTGGTCTGCCACCATGAACCTGAACAACGTCTTCAACAAGACCTACTACAGTTCGCTCGCCAACTTCGTCAACAGCAACTACTACGGCGACCCGCGCAACGTGATGCTGACGGTGCGCGGCACGTTCTGATGCGCTTGAGGCTTGTGGCTTCCACAGCGAAGGACGGTCGATGAAAGACAGCTTCAGGCAGTCGATGTCGTGGCTGCACACCTGGAGCGGACTGGTGTTCGGCTGGTTGCTGTGCGCCATCTTCCTGACCGGCACGCTGAGCGTGTTTCGGGAGCCGATCACGCGGTGGATGGAGGCGCGGCCGCTGCTGTTGGTGGATGCTGATGCGGGCACCCGTGTCAGTGCTGACGCGCTTGCCACCGCTACTGCCGTGTCGCAGGCCGTGCGTCACCTGAGCGAGCAGGCGGCCGATGCGCGTTTCTGGCGTATCGAACTGCCGCGTCGCGAGGGCGATGCGATGCAGATGTTCTGGCGCAAGTCAGGGACGGCGCAGGGCAACGAGCAGGCGGCCATGCACCCGGTCACGGGTTCCTTATTGCCGCAGCCCTGGGGCCGAGCGACCGAAGGTGGCCGCCACTTCATGTCCTTCCACTACATGCTGCACCTGCCCGAGTTCGGGTATTGGGTGGTCGGTGCCGTATCGATGTGCATGCTGGTGGCACTGGTGTCGGGCGTGGTGGTGCATCGCCGGATCTTCCAGGACTTCTTCACCTTTCGGCCGGGCAAGGGGCAGCGTTCCTGGCTGGATGCGCACAATGCCACGGCGGTGCTGACGCTGCCTTTCCTGTTCATGATCGTCTATACCGGGCTGGCGATTTTCTACACCACCTACATGCCGTGGCCCTTGCAGGCTGCCTATGGGTCAGGCGACAAAGCCAGTAGTCGATATCAGGCTGAGCTTGCCCACGACGGTACTGCCCCGCTGCGGCGTCCGCGCCTGGGTACGCCAGGTGTGCTGCACGACTTGCCGCCCTTGCTGCAACAGGCGCAGGCATTGTTGGGTGTGCCAGTGCATACCGTCATCGTCGAACAACCGGGCGACCGCAACATGACGCTGCGGATGATCGTGCGCGTGACCGGCCTGGAGGCGTCCCGCCACATCATCAATCCGGGTGGCAGCGTGGCGTTCGATGGGGTCAGCGGCAAGGTGCTGCAGGTGCAGCTTCCTACCCCCGCCAGCACCTTCGCCAGCGAGCAGGTTCACGAAGCAATGGAAGCCTTGCATCTGGTGCGTTTCGGCGGCTGGAGCATGAAGTGGCTGTATTTCCTCAGCGGCCTGTTAGGCACGGTGATGATGGCAACCGGGATCATCATGTTCTCGGTCAAGCGACGCCGGAAAAGCATGAACGAATTCGGTGCTGCCACCGCAGGCATGTACCGTGTTGTTGAATGGCTGAATGTGACGGCAGTCGCAGGAATCTGTGTGGCCTGCATCGGATATTTCTACTTGAACCGGCTATTGCCCGCAGACATGCCAGGACGTATCACCTGGGAGATTCGCGGTTTCCTGCTGGTCTGGCTGATCACCTTGTTGCATGCCATGGCTCGCCCACCTGCCCGTGCCTGGGTCGAACAACTGTGGACTGCCGCTGCCTTGTGCCTGTGTCTGCCGCTCTTGAACGGCCTGACGACCGGGCAGCACGTGGGGCGTTACCTGATGGCGTCTGACTGGCCGCGTGCCGGGCTGGAAATCACCGTGATGCTGATCGGACTGGCACTGGCCTGGGCGGCGCATCGCACACGGCGGGGCTGGCGCACGTCTGCAATGGCAAAAATGCCGCAGCGTCATGCTCGGGCCGAGGTGCAGGCATGAGTCGTCAACCGGTTCCTGTCGATGTGCTGCGTTATCGCCTGAGTGTGCTCAGCCGAGTCGTGGCAGCAAGCGTGGGGGCCTATGCCGTCACGTCCTTGATATCGGCTGCGTTTGCACTGGCCTTGCCGTGGGTGACGGGTGCATCGCGGGCGGACGCCGTGATGCTTGCCACGATGCTGAGCTTTGCGGTCTACACGATGGTGGCGTTGTGGGTGTTCTGCGTGCGCACCGCATTGCGTGCGTGGATCGGTCTGGGATGCGTGGCGGTAGCAGCAGGCTTGGTGCTGCTTGGCGCGCGGGTGTTGGGATGAACCAGGCCTGTTTTCAGGCACTCGCCTTGAGCCTGGCTGGCATGGTTGCCTTGAGCCTGGCCATGGATCGTCACTTTGAACAGTTCACGCAGCGCTTTCTGCTTTCGTTTGCAATGCGCAACGCGTTGCGTGCAGCGGGCGTGCTGCTGCTGGGCGCAGCAATGTGGATCTGCATCGTGGCCCTGGGGACGATGGTAGGGTTCGTGGCGTGGTGGGGGGGTCTCAGCGCTGGCGCACTGTTGGCGGTGCTGACGTTGAGCTATCAGCCACAGTGGGTCGCCACCGTAGGGTTGGTCAGCGGTACCGCCGCCTTGGTATCGGCGCTGGGGGCTTGACGTTCGGCACCCGGGGCGGCACCACGTCGGTCTGCACCTGCGCCCATGCTGTCATCGCGATCGCCAATGGTCGCGGTATCATCGCAAGCTTGATCGAACCGGCCACGCCGGTTACCCCTTACAGGACACGCGCAGCCCATGACAATCTCTCACGAACAAGTCGGTGATGTATTGGTACTCAGCCCCACGGGCCAGCTGAACAGCACCAACTCGGTCGCCGTTGAATCCGTTGTGCTGGGTCACGTCAATGCCGGTGCCAACAAGCTGGTGCTGGACTTCGACAAGCTCGACTACATTTCCAGCGCCGGCCTGCGTGTGGTGCTGGTCTTGGCCAAACGCCTGAAACAGACCGGCGGCAAGCTGATCCTGGCCGGCCTGCAACCGCATATCCGCGAAGTGTTCGATGTCAGCGGCTTCCTGGCCATCCTGACCGTGACCGACACTCGCCAGGAAGCGCTGACGCGCTTCTGAGGATCAGACCCACGCCATTCTGATCAGGCGTCGACGGGGACCAGCGCCACGTCGAACCAGCCGCGCAAGGCGTTCGACAGGCGCAGTCCGGTCGCGCCTTGCACGTCGGCCAGCGTCAACACCGCTTCTTCCACCTGTTCTTCATCCAGCAGCTCGGCGCGCTTGGCACCGGGCAACAGACCGCTGCTAACCGGCGGGGTCAGCCACACGCCGTTTCGCAGCACGTAGACATTCGTCCGGCTGCCTTCACAGACTTCCCCACGTTCGTTCAGGTACAGCAGATCGAAGTAGTCGGGGTGTTCGGCCAGCCAGGCCGGCGCGTCTTCATACCAGGGGCGATGGGTGGTCTTGTGACGCAACAAGGGGGCGCTGGACTGCAAACGGGTGCTGGCAATGGCCACCTTGGGCAGTGCTGGCAGCGGAGCCAGCGGCGCATGGGTGATATCGATCTTGCCGTCGTCGGCCACCAGCACCCGCATGCGATGCGTTGTGCCTTCGGGCAGGCTGGCAGCCACGCGCGCAATGGCGCGTTGCACTGCATCGACCGACCAGCGATACCCCAGGGCGCTTGCGGAACCACCCAGACGTTCAAGATGCCACGGCAGCAGCGGCATGCGGCCGTCGGGCTCCACGCACAGGGTTTCGATCAGTTGGGGACGCATAAAAAATCCGGTGGTAACTGACGGGTCAGGTCAGGGGCGTGGTCAAAAGCAAAAATCTGGAAGTGAAGCGGAGCGGGGCCTGCTTGCACGGTCGGGACTAAAGGCTGAGCAGCGCAAAGCCGGTACTGAGTCAGCGCAACACCAGCACAATGCCCACTCAACGCGTCAACACGCGCGCTTTCCACAGGCACTCTTCCCACTCATCGAGCGGATCGGAATCGTAGACGATTCCGCCGCCCACGCCATAGACGCCTGTGCCATCGGTGCCCAGCACCAGGGTGCGGATGGTCACACTCAAGTCAAAATCGCCGTTTGGGGCGAGCCACCCCAGCCCGCCGCAATACAGTCCGCGCGGAGAAGGCTCCAGGCGTTTTATGTGCTGCATGGCGGCTACTTTGGGTGCCCCAGTGATCGAGCCGCAGGGAAACAGCGCGTGCAGCATGCCGGACAAAGACGTGTCGGCAAGTTCGGCGCTGATGGTGGACGTCAGGGTCCATACCTGGGGGTACTGTTCCAGGGTGAACAAGGCGTCTACCTGCACCGAGCCTGGTTTGGCGATACGCCCCAGGTCGTTGCGGATCAGGTCCACGATCATCACGTTCTCAGACCGGTTCTTTTCGCTGGCCAGCAGTGCCTGGCCCAGTTGGTGGTCTTCGGCAGGGTTGGCACTGCGTGGTGCCGTGCCCTTCATCGGACGCGACTCGATGCGGGTGCCACGACGACGCACGAACAGTTCCGGCGAGAACGACAACACGGCGCGGCCACCTTCGGCACGGTCATCGATGAAGGCCGAGTGCGAAGCCGTTTGCTGCGCAGCCAGCCGTGCATAGATGTCTTCGGGCGTACCGCGGGTTTTTACGTCCAGCGGCAGCGTGTAGTTGATCTGATAGACGTCGCCTTCGCGGATCAGGCGACGAATTTCGTCAATCGCCGTCACGTAGTCGGCTTGGGTGACACGCGGATCGACAGAGACGATTCCGGCATCGGTATCCGGTCGACCGGGCCAGATGTCGGTGTCGTGCATGTGGGTGAAGACCAGCGCGGTCAGGCGTGGGGTTTCTGACGGTGCATTGGCTTGATCGGTGTGCGTTCCTGCACGCAAGCTCGTATCCGACCGACTACCCCGTTCCTGATCAGGCTGCGCATCAAAACCCGCCCCAAGATGCGCCCCAACACGATCCGCCTTCGAGCCGACCACAGCCGGCTCCAGCCATTCACCCAACTCGTAATCCAGCAGCAAGGCGACCCAGTAACCAGCCGCTTGCGCCTCGGCAATGCGCGCCAGTGCAGGCGCAAGCGATGCGGCCGAGGTGGCCACGATGCGTTCATGCAACCCGGACAATACCCGCGCGTGACCCGTGCTGCGGTCTTCGAAACGACACTCCATCAGTGCCGCCAAGCCGGCTGGGCGTGCGGGTGCACTGCCTGGGTAGACAGCAAGAATGCCTTCTGGTCAGTGCTGCCCTGCTTGTTCAACGCAAAGCCTATCGCGCAGACACCAAACCAGCACATCTTCATATCAACTTGAGTGCAAGGGGCCGTCACATTCCCTGTCGTGAGGGCTGTGAACGTAATAGGGAAATGCATCCCGGTCTCCGGACGTGCGCGGATGGGGGCCTGTCTGGCCCCCATCCTGATAGCGATTCGATTCTTATATTGTCGCCGCTTGCGCCCGTGGTTGCAGGAATTCGGCCAACACCAGCCCGGTATGCGAATCGGGATGTTCCTGCACCAGCCCTTCCGGTGTGCCAACTGCCACCAGTTGACCTCCGCCGGTACCGCCTTCGGGGCCCATGTCCAGCAGCCAGTCGGCTTCGGCGATCACGTCCAGGTTGTGCTCGATGACCACCACGGTATTGCCGGCGTCGGTCAGGCGGTGCAGCACACGGATCAGCTTTTCCACATCAGCCATCGACAGGCCCACGGTCGGCTCGTCCAGCACATACAAGGTATGCGTCGGACGCGAGGCGCGGCCGGTGCGGAAGGTGCCATCGCCAATGCGCGCCTTGACCAGTTCGCTGACAAGCTTGATCCGCTGCGCCTCACCACCTGACAGCGTGGGCGAGGGCTGGCCCAGCGTCAGGTAACCCAGCCCCACGTCCTGCATCAGTTGCAGCGGGTTCAGAATGGCTGGGTGTGCCGCGAAGTACTCGATGGCGTCATCGATCTCCATGGTCAGCACTTCGCCGACGTTCTTGCCGCGCAACTGCACCGCCAAGGTTTCACGGTTGAAACGCGCGCCGTGGCAGACATCGCACAGCACTTTCACGTCCGGCAGGAAACTCATTTCAATGGTGCGCATGCCCTGGCCTTCGCAGGCCGGGCAACGACCATCGCCGGTATTGAAGCTGAAGCGTGCCGCCGTCCAGCCACGCATGCGCGCTTCGGCCGTATCGGCAAACTGCTTGCGTACAGCATCCCAGAAACCGATGTAGGTCGCCGGGCAGGAACGCGGCGTTTTGCCGATGGGGGTCTGATCCACTTCCAGCACACGGTCCAGCTGGTCCCAGCCTTCGATGCTGCTGCATCCGGTCCACACCGGCTTGGGGTCACGTTCACCCACGATGCGCTTCAGGTTGTCCAGCAACACATCACGTGCCAGGGACGACTTGCCCGACCCGGACACCCCGGTCACCACCGACAGGCGGCCTAGCGGGAAGTTGGCTTCCACACCTTGCAGGTTGTGCAAGGTGGCGTTGTGAATGTGCAGGCGAGGCGTGTCCGCATCGACCGTGCGACGCACTTGCATCGGGTGTTGCAACGGGTGCTTCAGGTAGCGCCCGGTGATCGACCCTTCGCTGTCCATCAAGTCTTGCGCGGTACCCTGGGCGACCACCTGGCCGCCGCGCACGCCTGCACCCGGCCCGATGTCGATGATGTGGGCAGCACGTCGAATGGTGTCCTCGTCGTGCTCGACCACCACCAGGGTGTTGCCCTTTTGTTCCAGACGCGACAGTGCGTCCAGCAGAATGCGGTTGTCGCGCGGATGCAGGCCAATCGTCGGTTCGTCCAGCACGTAGCAGACGCCTTGCAGATTGGACCCAAGCTGTGCGGCCAGACGAATGCGTTGTGCTTCACCGCCCGACAAGGTCGGCGCGGCGCGGTCCAGTTCGAGGTAACCCAGGCCCACTTCTTCCAGGAAGGCCAGGCGGCTGCGCAGTTCGGCCAGAATGTCGCGCGAAATCTCGGCCTCGCGGCCCTCGACCTGCAAGTCATCAAAGAACGACCGGGAATTGCGCACGGAGATCGACGTCAGATCGGCAATCGACTTGCCATGCCACATCACCGACAGGGCAATCGGATTCAGGCGATGGCCGTGGCAGCTTTGGCAGGTTTCCGTGGCACCGTCGTAGGCGTCGTTCCAGCCGGCTTCTTCGCCGGTCTGTTCGCCGTCAAAGCCCGCCAGACGCACGCCCGTGCCGAAGCAGTCGGTGCACCAGCCGTGCTTGGAGTTGTACGAGAACAGGCGCGGATCGGGTTCCGGGAAGCTCAGGCCGCAGCACGGGCAGGCGCGCTTGATCGAGAACACCTGCTGTTGCAGTGCCGGGGCAGGTTCGCCTTTGTCTACTGCCGCGCGCAGGTGGTCCAGCGGCCACACCACGCTCATCACGCCGTGGCCGTGTTCCAGCGAGTCACGCAGGAAACCGCGCAGCTGCGCTTCGTTGGCGGCATCGACCACGAAGTCGGCCACCGGCAATTCAATCGTGTGTTCCTTGAAGCGGTCCAGGCGCGGCCACTTGGCGGTCGGCAGGAATTCACCATCTACACGCAGATGCGAGTGTCCCTTGTTGGCCGCCCACTTGGCCAGGTCGGTGTAGTAGCCCTTGCGTGCCGTCACCAGCGGGGCCATCAGGCCGATGTGCTGGCCTTTCATGTCGCGCAAGATGCGGCTGACGATCAGGTCGAAAGTCTGCGGTTCGACCGGTACGTGGCAGTTCGGGCAGTGCTGCGTGCCCAGCTTCACATACATCAGTCGCAGGAAATGATGCACTTCGGTCATGGTGGCCACGGTGGACTTGCGGCCGCCCCGGCTGGTGCGCTGCTCGATGGCAACAGTCGGCGGAATGCCGTAGATCGCATCCACGTCCGGCTTGCCGGCAGGTTGCACAATCGACCGGGCGTAGGCGTTCAAGGATTCCAGATAACGGCGCTGGCCTTCGTTGAACAGAATGTCGAAGGCCAGGGTGGACTTGCCCGAGCCAGACACACCGGTAATCACGGTGAACGCGTTGCGTGGAATGTCCACGTCCACGTTCTTCAGGTTGTGTTCGCGGGCGTTGCGGATCGAAATGGCTTTGGGGCCACGGCGCTGACGCGCCAGCACGCTTTGCAGCGGCACGCCCATGTCTTCGTCGGTGCTGCCGGTAATCGTGGCGGGGTTTGCTGCCGCATAGGCAATTGAACGTTCAGCCACCCCGGGCGCGACAGCCGCTTTTGCGCCGCTGCCCAATGCGCCAATGTCGGCTTCGTAGTCCTTCAAGGCTTGGCCCGTATAGGACGCTTCCACCGCCATCACATCTTGCGGCGTACCAACCGCCATGATCTGGCCGCCTGCATCACCGCCGTCCGGGCCAAGGTCGATCAACCAGTCGGCGGCGCGGATCACGTCCAGGTTGTGTTCGATCACCAGCAAGGTGTGGCCAGCGCCCAGCAGCTTGCGGAAGGCGTTCATCAAACGCGCCACGTCGTCGAAGTGCAGGCCGGTGGTGGGTTCGTCGAACAGGAACAGGCTGCCTTTCTTCGCCAGCTTGGCACCGCTGGTCAAAATGCCCGAGCGTGCTGCTTCGGCCAGGTGGCCTGCCAGCTTCAGGCGCTGCGCTTCACCGCCCGACAAAGTCGGCACGGGTTGGCCCAGGCGCACGTACTCCAGACCCACATCGGCCAGCGGGGCCAGACCGGTCAGTACCTCGCGTGATCCGGCGAAGAAGATCAGCGCTTCGTTCACCGTCATGTCCAACACGTCGGAAATCGACGCTTCGCGGCCGTCGCGTTCGATCTTCACTTCGCGGATTTCAGGGCGGAAACGGGTGCCGTCGCAATCCGGGCAGCGAAGATAAACATCGGACAGGAACTGCATTTCCACGTGTTCGAAGCCCGTGCCGCCGCAGGTCGGGCAGCGGCCATCGCCGGCATTGAAGCTGAAGGTGCCGGCGGTGTAGTCGCGCTCCTTGGACAGGCGCGCATTGGCGAACAGCTTGCGGATCGCGTCGAACGCGCCCACATAGCTGGCCGGATTGGAGCGTGCCGTCTTGCCGACCGGTGACTGGTCCACCATCACCACGTCGGCAATCCAGTCGTCGCCCAGCACACGGTCGTGCTCGCCCGGCGTCTCGGTCGGTTTGCCCTTGAGTTTCAGCAGGGCGGGGTACAGCACATCCTGCACCAGCGTGGACTTGCCCGAGCCGGAAACGCCGGTGATGCACACCAGTCGGCCCAGCGGGATTTCCACATCGACATTCTTCAGGTTGTGTTCACGCGCGCCCTGTACGATCAGGCGCGGCGTGTTGTCGGCCACGGCCATCGGGCGTGGCGCAGACACGTGCTTGCGGCCAGACAGGTAGTCACCAGTCAAGGTGGTCGCGCTGCGCAGTCCGTCAGGCGTGCCGTTGAACACGATATTGCCGCCGCGTTCGCCCGGTCCCGGGCCGATGTCGATCACCCGGTCGGCGGCCAGCATGACTTGTGGATCGTGCTCGACCACCACCAGCGAATTGCCGGCATCACGCAGTCGATGCATCACTTCCACCACGCGATGCATATCGCGCGGGTGCAAGCCGATGGAGGGTTCATCCAGCACGAACAAGGTGTTGACCAAGGACGTACCTAGCGCGGTCGTCAGATTGATCCGCTGCACCTCGCCGCCCGACAGCGTGCGGCTTTGGCGGTCCAGCGTCAGGTAGCCCAGGCCCACGTCGCACAGGAATTTCAGGCGTGCGCGGACTTCTTCCAGCAGCATTTCTGTTGCGGCGTCCATCACGCCATCGAAGTGCAGCAGGTCGGCAAACGTGCGCACCCGCTCGATGGGCAGCTGCATCAGGTCGTGCATGGACAAGCCGGGCAGTGAATACAGGGTGTCGCGGCTCCAGGTGGCCTGCACCGGCATGTAGCGGGTGTACTTGCCGTCATCGGGCGGCAGCACCGCATCGGCTTCGTCCTTGCTGCCGACCCGCCACAGCAGCGCATCGGGTTTTAGACGCGCACCGTGGCAGGTGGGGCAGGTGGTGTAGCTGCGGTACTTCGACAAGAGCACACGGATGTGCATCTTGTAGGCCTTGGTTTCCAGCCAGGCAAAGAAGCGGCGCACGCCGTACCACTGGTGTTTCCAGGCGTCGCTATTGCCCTTGAAGTCGTCTGCGCCGTCCAGCACCCAGTTGCGCTGTGCTTCGGTCAGACGATGCCAGGCCACGTCTACCGGCACACCGGCACGCTCGGCATATTTCAGCAGTTCGGTCTGCGCTTCCGAATAAGACGCTGTCTGCCAGGGCTTGACTGCACCGCCACGCAGCGACTTGTTCTCGTCTGGAATCACCAGGCCGAAATCCACGCCGATGACCCGTCCGAAACCTCGGCAGGTTTCGCAGGCACCCAATGGGGAATTGAACGAGAAAGTGCTGGGCACCGCATCGCTGTAGCTGATGTCGCTGTCGGCATCGTGCAGCTGGTTGCTGAAACGCCAGACCTGGCCTTCCTTGCCTTCGTCGTCCATGACGCGCACGGCCACGTGGCCTGCGCCCAGGCGCAGAGCGGCATCCAGGCCTTCCATCACACGCACGCGTTCAGCCGTGCCCAGACGGAAACGGTCTTGCACCACGTCCAACTTCTGCACCGCCGTCTTGCCCTTGCCCACCGTCGTGCGCGAGTGGATGCGCGTGTAGCCCTGGCGTTCCAGCGAGGCCAGAATTTCTTCCTCGCTGAAGTTGGCGGGCACGGTGATCGGGAAGGTCAGCACCAGGCGTGGATCGCCCGCTTTCTCGGCACGTTCCGCCAGCGCTGCATAGATGGTTTCCGGCGTATCGCGTTCCACGCGTCTGGCGGTCACCCGGTCGAACAGCCGGCCAGCCCGCGCATACAACAGCTTCAGGTGATCGTTCAGTTCGGTCATGGTGCCGACCGTGCTGCGCGAGCTTCGTACCGGATTGGTCTGGTCGATGGCAATCGCAGGCGGAATGCCGTCGATGCGGTCCACCTGCGGCTTGTCCATCCGGTCCAGGAACTGACGCGCGTACGGAGAAAATGTCTCGACGTAGCGCCGTTGTCCCTCGGCATACAGCGTGTCGAACACCAGCGAACTTTTGCCGGAGCCAGACACGCCCGTTACCACCACCAATTCGTTGGTGGGGATGCTCAGGCTGAGGTTCTTCAGGTTGTTCTGGCGGGCACCGGTGACGCGGATCTCGGCGACGTCGTCGGAGGAGGGGACAGGTTGCGTGTTGTCAGTCATCAGCTCGGTCAGTCATCAGCTCGACGCGGGGGCGGCAGCAGAAGGCGGGAAAAGAGTGGGGTATGCAGGCAGGGCAATGGCAAGGCCGCTGGCAAGAAACGGACCCGATGGACGGGATCGGTTCGGCCATCGACTATCGTAGCCGGTCGGGCAAAATGCTCATATCACCAGCCGCGACAAGGCTTTGTCGTGTCCGGTCTTGCGGGGGAGTCTTTCATATGGGGGCGTTGTGGCCGCATCCAATCCAGGGCGACAATGCTTTTCAACACCCGGAGCCAGCTGGCGATGCTTGGCGATCTGCCGAGGGGCAGCGTGACGCAGACGAGACGCTTTCTGCCGGTAATAAAACGCTTGCTTGAATTTCCGCTAGAATCACGGGTTGACCGAAGACGGGCAGAATTTGCTGGCCCGCCGCGAGTTCCGCAAATTCACTACCCAGATTCCGGAGATACACATGGCAGAACGTAAACGCACTCGTCGTAACACGCTTGAGCGTCGTTGCCTGGGCAAGGCTTTCAAGCGCTTGTTCAATGGCTCGGCCAAGGGCGTCTTCAAGATGCTGGAAAAGGTCAAGAAGGCTTAATGCCTGGGGCTTAATTGCCTGCCAGACCCGTGCGAGGCAATTTGTCTCGCGCATGAAAAAACCGCAGCGTGCTGCGGTTTTTTTCGTCTGGATACTTTTCAGGATGAATTCGGAAGCCAAATCCGATGGTCAGTCAGCTATCGGATCTTGCCATCGCCTGCTTCATTCCCACGGCCCGATCAACTGCGCCCGGGTTTCGGCCACGCCGACATCCCACAATTCCTGCATGACGGCGTCGGGTTTCTGGAAATCGCCACCGTAATTGCCAAGGCCGATATACGCCCGGACTTCATCCGGGTGCATCAGGCGCAGACGCGCCAGATCGATCATCGGCTGGGGCTGGGTGGGCTGCTCGACACCGGCAATGCGGGTGATCGGGAAGTTCTCCATCCACGACGCATGCGACGCCACCGGGTCGATTTCCTTGACCTTGGCCAAGGTGGCCGGTGCATTCCACCAGTTGTGGAATTTCACCCGCACGCCGGGGTGGCTGGCCATCCATTCCATCGCAAACGCGGCCGCCGGCTGGTTTCCGCCGTGGCCGTTGACCAGCATGATGCGTTTGAATCCGTGATGGGCCAGGCCGTCCAGCAGGTCTGCGATCAGCGCAATGTAGGTGCGGGTACGCAGCGTCAGGGTGCCGGGGAAGCTCATGTAATAAGGCGACAAGCCGACCGGCACGGCGTTGTAGACCGGAATGCCGAGCGGCTCGGCGGCCGCCACGGCAATCTCTTCGGCCAGAATTGCATCGACGTTCAGGCTCAGCAGCGCGTGTTGCTCGGTGCTGCCCAGGGGCAGGATCACCCGATCGTCGTGTTCCAGATAGGCTTCAATCTGCTGCCAGTGGCAATCGCGAATACGCACGTGTCGGTCAGCCCGGCGGAATGCGAACGGCGGTACCAATGCGCAGCACAGATTTGGCGATGCCGTTATTGGCGGCCGTCAGTTCCGACACGCTGGTGCGGTAGCGCTGCGCAATCGATGCAAGCGTATCGCCCTGCACCACCTTGTGGGTGCGGGTGGGTTTGGCGGCAGCCTGCGGGCGTCCTCGGGCTGCAGCCTGCTGCTGCGGCTTGGCGACAGCAGCGGCTTGCTGGCGCGTGCGGCTTGCGGCAGCGGCCTGTTCGCGGCTCTTGGCTGCGGCCAGCTCACGGCCACGGTCACGTGCCGACACGACTTCCTGCTTGGCCTCGACGGCCCGGCCGCGACTGGCGGCTGCGGCATCCTTGACCACCTGCACCGAGGTGGCGCGGGTCGGGATCAGCAGCACCTGGCCGGTTTCGATGGCGCTGCGCATGGTCAGGCCATTGGCTTCGGTCAGCGTTGCCACCGACAGGTTGTAGCGCTTGGCAATCGCCGGCAGCTTTTCACCGCGAGCCACCGTGTGGGTGCCCCAGGACGACAGCGCACCGTCGTAGGACTTCAGGTTGGTCTCGAAAATCGCTACGCGGTCGGTCGGCAGGATCAGGGTCGGTTCGTGGCGGCCCAGGATCACATTGCGGTTGAACGAGGGGTTAAGTGCCTTGAATTCTTCGACCGGCATTTCAGCCAGCTTGGCCGCCAACGGAACATCGATGTCGCGATTACGCGTGATGGTCACGAAGTAGGGCGTGTTGTCGACCACCGGCAGTTGGACGTTGAAGTCCTGCGGGTGGGCAATGATGTTCTTGATCGCCTGCAGCTTGGGGATGTAGTTGCGCGTTTCGTTGGGCATGTCGAGCGACAGATAGTCGGTCGGCATGTCGCGGCCGGCGTTCTTTTCGATCGCACGTTTGACCGAGCCTTCGCCCCAGTTGTAGGACGCCAGCGCCAGGTGCCAGTCGCCGTGGAAGTCGAACAGGTATTCCAGATAGTCCAGGGCCGCATTGGTCGACGCGATCGGGTCGCGACGCTCGTCACGCCACCAGTCCTGCTTCAGGTTGTAGCCACGGCCGGTGCTGGGAATGAATTGCCACAGGCCCGAGGCCTTGGCGGGCGAGTACGCCCACGGGTCGTAGGCGCTTTCCACGAAGGGCAGCAGCGCCAGCTCGGTGGGCATGCCGCGACGGTCGATTTCCTCGACGATATAGAACAGGTACTTGCCGGCACGGGCCGCAATGCGTTGCAGGTATTCGGGCTTGCGGGAATAGAACTCTTCCCACTCCTGCACCAGTGGCGTGTCGATGTTGGGCACCGAGAAGCCACGGCGGACGCGTTTCCACACGTCATCGGGGGCGACGGTCAGATCAACGGTACGCGCGGCAACGACTTCGACGGCGGCATGAGTCAGCGGATCTGCGATACGAACACGCGGACCGGATTCCTGCTGGGGCGACGTGGGGGAGCCCTGGGGCGTCTGGCCGTCCGGTCCGGTCGCGGTGGGCGGCGGGGCAGTCGCGCAGCCCGCCAGCGCCAGCACCGCGATGGCGATACTAAGAATGACTTTCATGTTCGTCCTGGATTCGCAGCCGCGAGATAGTAGGGAGGCGGCCGGACCTCGTCAATAGGGGTTACGTTTTAGCGTATTTTTGGCTGATCTTGCCAGAAGATCGCGACCAAGCATTCAGCGGAAGCTGTTTTTCCACTCGCGCAGCGCCGCAAAAACGGCGATTTCGTCTTGCAAAGGATGCCCGGCGTGGCTGCTTGCCGCTGCCTGGATGCCAGCTATATGAGTGCGCAGGAATGGGTTGATGGCCAGCTCGACCCCCAGAGCAGCCGGCAGCGTGGGTTGCCCGCGTGCGCGCAGGGTTTCCGCCGCTTTTTGCCAACCCGCCAGGGCCAGATTGTCCGGGTCAACAGCGCGCGCCCAGCGCAGATTCGACAAGGTGTACTCATGCGCGGCGTAGACCAGGGTGGCGGGCGGCAGGGCCGCCAGGCTGGCCAGAGACGCGTGCATCTGCGCGGGTGTGCCTTCGAACAGGCGACCACAGCCCCCGGAAAACAAGGTGTCGCCGCAGAACACCACGGGCTTGCTATGAGCGTAGCCCGCGTAGGCAATGTGGCCTGCGGTATGGCCTGGTACATCGATTACTCGCAGGTCCAGTCCGACCTCGGCCAGCGTTACCTGATCGCCGCCGCGCAGGGGCACGTCGCAGTGCGGCAAGGTCTCGGTTGCCGGGCCATAGACCCTTGCGCCGGTCTCGGCGACCAGCTCGGCAACACCACCGACATGATCGTTGTGGTGGTGAGTCAGTAGAATGGCGCGCAACCGCAAGCCGGCGGCCGCCAGGCGTGCACGTACTGGCGCGGCCTGGCCCGGATCGATCACCACGGCGTTGCCGCCCGCATGGACCAACCATATATAGTTGTCCTCGAACGCGGGCAGCGCCTCGATGGCTGGCGTCGAATGCACGCGTTGTTCAGCTTGGTCTACCTGTTGTCCCGTCGAGTCACTCATGTCATCTTCCCCGATTAATCCGCCGATTGTAGAACTGGGTCCCTGGCTCGATACGCCTGCCGGCCGCTACCTGGCGGCCTGGGAAATGAGCCAATACGACAACGCCGTGGGCGATGTGTTCGGTTATCACGCCTTGCAGATCGGTCTGCCCGAGATGGATTGCCTGCGCGCCAACCGGATGCCCTTCAAGGGATTCGTCGGCGAAACGCCTGCGCCTGCCAACCTGCACTTTCGCTGGAGTGCCGTGGCCGTTGCCGATTCCGAAGAATTGCCCTTCGAGTCGCAAAGCGTCGATCTGGTGGTCTTGCCGCATGCGCTGGAAATGTCACCCGACCCGCACCAGGTGCTGCGCGAGGCCGAGCGTGTGCTGATCCCTGAAGGTCGGCTGGTCATCACGGGTTTTAACCCGTGGAGCCTGTGGGGGCTGCGCCAGAAGGTTCAGGGTCATCCATCTTTCTTGCCGGATCACGAGCAGATATTGCCTTTGACCCGTCTGAAAGACTGGCTGACCTTGCTGTCGTTCGAGCTCGACCGTGGCCGTTTCGGCTGTTATCGCCCGCTGTGCAAGACCAATAAATGGCTGGACCGTTACGCCTTCATGGAAAAGGCGGGCGATCGCTGGTGGCCGGTATGCGGCGCGGCGTATGCAGTGTCGGCAGTCAAGCGGGTGTCTGGCATGCGCCTGATCGCGCCGGCCTGGAAGCAGCGCAAGTCGGCGCGCCGTGCCGGCATGGTTGCCACCCCGAAGCTGGGCGATGTCCAGGCGGTGCAACCCAATCTACACAATATGCATGTCAAGGATAGTGAATGAGCACGGTTGAAATCTGGACGGACGGCGCCTGCAAGGGCAACCCCGGCGTGGGTGGCTGGGGCGCGTTGATGCGTACCGGCCCGCACGAGAAGACTTTGTTCGGCGGCGAAACGCTGACGACCAATAACCGCATGGAACTGACCGGCGTGATCGAAGCGCTGAAAGCGCTGACGCGCCCGTGCAATGTCGTCATCCACACCGATTCGCAGTACGTGCAGAAAGGCATTTCCGAATGGATCAGCGGCTGGAAGCGGCGCGGCTGGATCACGTCCGACAAGAAACCGGTGAAAAATGCCGATCTCTGGAAGCAGTTGGACGAACTGGCGGTGAAACACACGGTCCAATGGAAATGGGTGCGGGGCCATGCTGGCGACCCGGGTAACGAGCGTGCGGATGAGTTGGCCAATCAGGGCGTGGCATTGGCCCGGTCGAAGGGCGGCTGAGTTCCTGGGCTTGAGAACACTGACGGCCTGCACTTGAAGCCGTTGAGCGGTTGACGCCAGGATTGTGTTGCCCGACGCCACACTGCTGGCTGGTGGCAGGCGTATCAGGATGCTACAGTCAGCAGGATCGTGCTTCAGGCGGGAACGTCTTCCCTGGCACGTTCATCTCGTCCCCGGAGTCACCCGGTAGATCGCACGGCCGGCACCCAACGGCATATTTTCCTTGCAGCACCGCCGCGTGTTGGCCCTCCGCGAAGTCGATCCATGTCCAAAAGCTCGATCCTTGTCTTTGTCGCCGCCGCCCTGATCGTCGGCGCAGCCGCCGGGTTTTACGGGCCACGCCTGCTGAACAAGCCGGCCCCCGCACCGGTGGCACCCAAGGTCGCTGCCACGCCCGCCCCAACTGCCAAGCCTGTCGAAGTCCACGCGACCAAGGTCGTGCTGGCCGCGTTTCCGCGTGGTGTGGCGGCAGTCGGCAGCCTGCGCGCCGATGAATCGGTAACCCTGCGCCCCGAAATCGCCGGGCGCATCGTTGAAATCCGCTTTACCGAAGGGCAGCGGGTGCAGAAAGGGCAGGTGCTGATACGCCTGGACGATTCGATCACCCGCGCTGAACTGGCGCAGGCGCGCGCCAATCACACGCTGGCCAAGAGCAAGTTCGACCGCGCAATCGAGCTGCAGCAAAAGGGTTTCATCAGCAAACAGGCGCGTGACGAGGCCGACAACGTGATGCGCGTGCAGGAAGCCGCCATGGATCTGGCGCAGGCGCGACTGGACAAGTCCACGCTGCGTGCGCCGTTTTCCGGTGTGATCGGCCTGCGCAATGTATCGGTAGGCAATTACGTGCAGGAAGGCTCGGAGATTGTCACCATCCAGGCCATTGACCCGCTGAAGGTCGACTTCCGCATTCCTGAGTTGTATATGTCCGATGTGCGCCAAGGCCAGACGCTGGAAATTGCGCTCGATGCCATGCCGGACAAGCGTTACGAGGGCAAAGTGTTTGCGATCAGCCCGCTGATCGACGAGGGAGGTCGTGCCATCGTGATGCGCGCGCAGGTCAATAACAAGGGCGGCGATCTGCGTCCTGGCATGTTTGCCCGGGTCCGCCTGCTGTTCGGTGCCACGCAGCCCAGCCCGGCCGTGCAGGAAACGGCATTGGTGCCGCAGCGCGACGAACAATATGTATTTGTGGTGCGCGACAACCGCGCGCAACAGGTAAAGGTCGAGATCGGTCAGCGGCGCGACGGCCTGGTCGAAGTGCTGGCAGGCGTGAAAGAGGGCGACATGGTGGTCACCGCCGGCCACCAGAAGATCCGCGATGGCCTGGCGGTCACGGTGATGAATCCCGTTGCTTCCCGCTAGGACGCCGTCATGAAGCTGTCCGAAACCTGTATCAAGCGCCCGGTCTTCGCCACTGTCCTGTCCTTGTTCATCGTGCTGATCGGCCTGATCTCGTATTCACGGCTGTCCTTGCGCGAATATCCGCAGATCGATGAACCGGTGGTGTCGGTCACGACAACCTATGCCGGGGCGTCGGCCGAGGTGATGGAGTCTCAGGTCACCAAGCCGCTGGAAGATTCGCTGTCCGGGATCGAAGGCGTGCAGGTAATGACCTCCACCAGCCGTTCAGAACGCAGCAACATCAACGTCCGTTTCAATCTGACTACCAGCGCCGACACGGCCGCCGCCGAGGTGCGCGACAAGGTGTCACGCGTGCGTCGCCGTCTGCCCGACGAAGTGGATGAGCCGGTGATCGCCAAGGTCGAGGCCGACTCGCAGCCCATCATCTTCATCGCGGTGGAAGCCGGCAGCATGTCTACCATGCAGGCGTCCGACTATATCAACCGCTATGTAAAACAGCGCTTGTCGGTATTGCCGGGCGCGGCCGACGTGCGGGTGTTCGGCGATCGCCTGCCGACCATGCGCATCGGCGTGGACCGCAACAAGCTGGCGGCCTATAAGCTGACCCCGCAGGACGTGGAAAACGCGCTGGCCGCGCAGAACGTCGAAATCCCTGCCGGGCGCATCGAATCGCGCGATCGGGAATTCTCGGTGGTGGCGTCCACCGATCTGCAAACGGTCGAGCAGTTTCGGAAGATCATCGTGGCCACCGTCAGTGGCTACAGCGTGCGTATCGGTGACATTGCCAATGTTGCGTTGGCACCGGCCGACGAACGGGTGGTAGCGCGCTTCCGGGGGCAATCGGCGCTGAATGTCGGGGTGATCCGGCAATCCACGGCGAACCCGCTGGAACTGTCGAAAGCCGTGCGGGCCGAGGTCGACCGCTTGAACGAAGTCATGCCCAAAGGCATGAAACTCACGGTGTCCTATGACACCTCCGTTTTCATCGAACGCTCTATTGACGCGGTCTATCACACCATCCTCGAAGCCGTGGTGCTGGTGGTGCTGGTCATCTTCTTCTTCCTGCGCAACCTGCGCGCCAGCCTGATTCCGATCATCACCATTCCGGTGTCCTTGATCGGGTCTTGCGCCTTGATGTACGCCTTCGGCTTTTCCATCAACACGCTGACCCTGCTGGCCATGGTGCTTGCCATCGGCCTGGTGGTCGATGACGCGATCGTGGTGCTGGAAAATATCTTCCGGCACATTGAAGACGGCATGCCCCGGGTCGAGGCTGCGTTGCGCGGGGCCAAGGAAATCGGCTTTGCCGTGGTGGCGATGACACTAACGCTGGTGGCGGTGTACGCGCCGCTGGCCTTCGCTACCGGTCGCACTGGCCGTCTGTTCGTGGAGTTTGCGTTGGCCTTGGCAGGGTCAGTGGCCGTGTCCGGCTTTGTTGCGCTGACGCTTACGCCAATGATGTGTGCCGTGCTGCTGCGCCACGAGACCTCGCATGGCTGGCTGTACAACCTGGTCGAAGGCTGGCTGAACGGCCTGAACAATGCCTATCGCGCGGTCTTGCGCTTTGCCCTGGCCTGGCGCTGGTTTGTGGTGGTGATCGGCATTGCGGTCGGTCTGGGCATGGTGCCCATGTTTCAGATCATCAAAAGCGAACTGTCGCCCACGGAAGACCGTGGCGTGATCTACGGCATCGTCACCTCGCCGCAAGGCGCAACAGTGGGCTACACCTCTGAGAACCTGCGTGCCATCGAGGCCATGTACGAAGCGGTGCCGGAAATGGAAAGCTATCAGGCGGTGGCGGGTAACCCCACCGTGTCTGACGGTACGGCCATCCTGCGCCTGAAGCCCTGGGAGCAGCGCACACGCAGTCAGCAGGAAATCGCCCGCGAGCTGCAACCCAAGTTTGCCGCCTTGCCCGGCATCCGTGCCAACCCGTCCAATCCGCCATCACTGGGCCAGTCGGCACGGTCGTACCCGATTGAATTCGTGATTCTCAGCCAGGTCTCGTACCCAGAGCTGAACACCATCGCCAACGGTTTCCTGGAAGGCTTGGCTGACTATCCCGGCCTGCAGAACGTGCAGACTGACCTGCGCCTGGAAACCCCGGAACTGCGGGTGGCCGTCAATCGCGAAAAACTGGCTGACATTGGCGTCAATGTGTCCACGGTCGGCCGCACGCTGGAAAGCATGCTGGGTGGCCGCCAAGTGACGCGCTTCAAGGAAGAGGGCGAACAATACGACGTGCGTGTGCAGGTAGAACCACGCGATCGCACCACGCCTGGCGATATTTCCGACATCTACGTGCGGGCACGCGACGGCAGCATGGTGCAGCTGAGCAATGTGCTGAGCATCAACGAAGGTGTGTCGCCGCAGTCGCTGAACCACTTCAACCGCATGCGCGCCGTCACCATCACCGCCAACCTGGCACCTGGTTACGCCGTGGGCGAAGCGCTCGAACACATGTACGCCGTGGCGGACCGTACCTTGCCCGCCGGCACCCAGACCGACCTGAATGGCCAGTCGCGCGAATTCCGCGATTCCGCCGGCAGCATCTACCTGGTGTTCGGCATGGCCATCGCCTTCATCTACCTGGTACTGGCCGCGCAATTCGAAAGCTGGCGCAATCCGTTCATCATCATGCTGTCCGTGCCCTTGTCGATGACCGGGGCGCTGCTGGCGCTGTGGTGGTCGGGCGGTACGCTGTCGATCTACAGCCAGATCGGTTTGATCACACTGGTGGGCCTGATCACCAAACACGGCATTCTGATCGTCGAATTCGCGAATCAGCTTCGCGACGAAGGCCACGAACTGATGGATGCCGTGGTGGATGCCAGCGTGATGCGGCTTCGCCCCATTCTGATGACCACGGGCGCCATGGTGCTGGGCGCGATCCCGCTTGCGCTGTCGTCCGGCGCAGGTGCCGAGTCACGCCGGCAGATCGGCTGGGTGATCGTTGGCGGCATGAGCCTGGGCACCTTGCTGACGCTGTTCGTCGTGCCTTGCGTGTATTCGATGATCTCGTCGGCGCGCAAGCGTGCGGTGAAATCGACTGAAGCCGATGGCCATGGCGGCGGAGGCACCGCTCAGCCCGTGGCGGTCAGTACGCCGATACACCCGGTGTAAGCTGTCGCCTTTGTTTGACCCGTTGGGAAATCTGCATGCGTTACGTCGTTCTTGATACTGAAACCACCGGCCTCGAAGCCCACCTGGGGCATCGCGTCATCGAAATCGGCTGTGTCGAAGTGGTCAACCGCCGCGTCACCCGCCGCAATTTCCACACGTACCTGAATCCCGACCGTGACATCGACGCAGGCGCATTCAACGTCCACGGCTTGTCACGCGAATTCCTGTCCGAACACCCGCGTTTCGAAGACAAGGTCAAGGAACTGCTGGATTTCGTGCGTGGCTCCACGCTGATCATCCACAACGCCGAATTCGACTTGCGCTTTCTCAACGCAGAATTCGCGCGCCTGAAGCTCGGCGAATTCCGCACGCATTGCCACGACGTGATCGACTCGCTGCGCCAGGCGCGCGACATGCATCCAGGCAAGCGCAACTCGCTGGACGCCTTGTGCGATCGCTACGACATTTCCAACAAGCACCGTACCTTGCACGGCGCATTGCTTGACTCGGAATTGTTGGCGGAAGTCTGGCTGGCGATGACGCGCGGGCAGGAAAGCCTGGTGATCGATGCCGGTAATGAGACTGTCTCAGAGAGCCAGGAACTGCACCTGGAAGAAGTCGACGTCAGCCATCTTCCCGTGCTGATGGCCGATGAGACCGAGATGGCCGCACACCAGGGCTATCTGGCGGCCTTGGACAAGGCGGCGAAAAAACCTTGTGTGTGGCGTCAGTGGGAAGGCGAGACAAACGCTGCATGACTGTGCTATAGTCTTTTTCTCGGCGGCGCACAAAACAACGCGACGCTAGAAACAGCAAGAAACCACTTGGGTGGTTAGCTCAGCGGTAGAGCACTGCCTTCACACGGCAGGGGTCACAGGTTCAATCCCTGTACCACCCACCAGATTCGCGGGAAACCGCAAGCAAAAAGGCCCTCAGACAATAGTCGAGGGCCTTTTTGCTTTGTGGATTTTTTTGTTGGTGCTTTCACTTTGGCATTCTTGGTTTTTGCCAGCGTGCTGGTTGTCTGCCTTTTGCGACCTTCGGCCAGTCGGCTTGGTTGCACTCCCGTGTCGAACCGTCACTTTTAGGTCAGGAGCGCGGTCACCGTGCTGCGCTGATCACCCTCGCCTGACACCGCCCGTAGACCCGAAATATTGCGAGCCGGCGCTGCGTCATAAGCCGCGCTCAAATGCCAGTTTTTCTCATTTACCTCGATGAGACACCTTACTTGGCTATTTGTCGTTGTGTGAGGGCGACAATGCCGCAAAACGGCGCTGTACGGGGCTTTGTCCGGGGCGACAGGTTGGTGATGCAGCCATTGCCTCAAACCTGAGTAACCACGCCGTATGCCGAAATCCGGATTTCTTTAGCACTGTTACATTTTCAAAAAAAGCCGTCCAGCAACATTTTTTGCACAGGAATTAAGAACATCCGAGAAGATTTTTTTCTTTAAATACATTTTGAAATGGTTGGCGATGCCCTTATCCACGGGTTTTTACCAACTGTCTGCCGCCGGGTGGTCCGGTGCCGGTCGATCTGTATTTGATGAGACGTTCTCCGATGTTGAGCAATCGAGGCGGTGATACCGCAGCCCTGTTTTTCACCCCGACACGAACCAGCTCGCAGAAGCTTGGCTGGTTGGTCACCGGTCTGCTGGGTCTGGCGAGTGCGCAGTTTGCATCGGGTGCCTTCGCCCAAGGAATTCCGCCTGCGATCCAGCAGATCGAGCGGATTCAGCAAGAGCAACAAGAGCGCACCCAGCGCCAGTTCGACCTTGACCGTGAAAGCGCACGTCCGCCGAGCAATCTGCAGCCGGTCGCCCCGGCGCAGCCGCAACGTCAGCGTCCGCCTTCGGTTTGCCGCGACATCGCTGAAATCTCGCTGGAGGGCGCACTGTCGATCTCGCCGGGTACGCAGCGCGAACTGACTTCTCCGTACGCCGGTCAATGCCTGGACGCGGGCAAGATCGAGTTGCTGATGGGCACGGTCACTGCCTGGTACATCAACGAAGGCATGATCGCAGCGCGCGTTTATCTCGGCCCGCAAGACCTTTCCACCGGTCGTCTGACGCTCACCGTCGAAGAAGGCAAGCTGGAAAAGATCCGTGTCGACGACAAGGACAGCGACAGCATTTCCACCCGCACCGCCTTCCCCGGCATGCTCGGCCAGCCGCTGAACCTGCGCGACGTCGAACAAGGTCTGGACCAGATCAACCGCCTGCTGTCCAACGACGCACGCATGTCCATCGAGCCGGGCAGCGAAGCCGGCGCAAGCGTGCTGGTCATTGCCAACGAGCCGAAGAAGCGCTGGCGCGTCAACTTGTCCGCCGACAACACCGGCTCGGCCAGCACTGGCCCGCTGCAAGGCTCCGTGGGCCTGTCTTTTGACAACCTGCTGGGTCTGAACGACTCGATCAGCTTCACCGACCGACGCACTCTGGATCGCAAAAGCAATACGCGCGATTCGGTCTCGGACAGCCTGAGCTACGTCATTCCCTACGGCTACAACACCTTCAGCGTCGGCTTCAGCAAGTCCAGCTACAAGACGATGTTCAGCCTGCCCGGTGGCACCCGTCTGACCTCGGACGGCGATTCGACCACCGCGTTCGTGCGCGCAGACCGCGTGGTGTTCCGCAACCGCGATCACCTGCTGACCCTGTCCGGCACACTGACCCACAAAGACTCCAAGAACTACCTGGAAAAGCAGTACCTCGATGTCAGCAGCCGCCAGCTCACCGTTGGCGACCTGGACTTGTCGCTGCGCAGCGCTGCCTTCGGTGGCGTGGCTTTCCTGGGTGCGGGCTGGTCGCAAGGCCTGAACGCATTTGGCGCGTTGGATGACGCAAGCGGCCTGCCCGATACCGCGCCCCGCGCGCAGTTCGGCAAGGCACGCGTCTCGGCATCGTGGATGCGTTCCTTCCCGATCGCCCCTGGCCACAGCATCGACCTGAGCACCTCGTTCTCGGGCCAATACTCGCGCGACGTGTTGTACGGCTCCGAGCAACTGCTGCTGGGCAGCGTCTACACCGTGCGCGGTTTCTCGCGCTACAGCCTGTCGAACGACAACGGCTACTTCATCCGCAATGACATCGGTCTGCGCAACGCCTTCTCGCTCGGTGGTTACTCCGGTGACTGGCGTGTGTATGCCGGCCTGGACGGCGGCTACGTGCGCGGTCATCGCGGCGACGGCGACTCCGGCTCGCTGGCCGGCGCTGCGCTGGGCGTATCGGTCAAGCTTGGCTCGGCCATGCTCGATACCTACGTCATGAATGCCGTGCATCGCCCCAGCTGGATGCCCAAGGAAGGCGCTCGCGTACAAGCCTCGCTTTCCTTCTCTTTCTGACGTGTCCCTGACCTCGTCAATCCGACTACTTCTTGCGTGTGCTGAATCATGAATCGCATCTACCGTCATGTCTGGAACAAGGCCCAGGGCCGCTACATCGTCGCAGCTGAAACCGCATCCTCCGGACGCGGCAGCAGCCGCGCGGCAGTGAGCGCAGGCGCTGTCTTCAGCGCCATGCTCACCGTGCTCTGCTTCAACAGCGCCTACGCGCAGACAATCGTTGCGCCAGGTGGCAACACTGTCGTCTACCGCGCGGCCAACGGCGTCCAGATCATCAACATCGAGGCTGCCAACCAGGCAGGCCTGTCGCACAACCGCTATACCAACTACAACGTCGAGCAGACCGGCACGGTGCTCAACAACGGCAACAACAGCCAGCTGTCGCGCAACTCGCAGCTTGCCGGCCAGGTGTTGAACAACCCCAACCTGAGCGCCGAAGCACGGGTCATCCTGAACGAAGTGGTGGCACCGAACCGCAGCTCGTTGCGCGGCTTCACCGAAGTGGTGGGCAGCCGCGCCGACGTGGTGCTGGCCAACCCCTGGGGCATCACCTGCGCGGGTTGCGGCTTCATCAACACCGACCGCGCCGTGCTCAGCACCGGCACCCCGCAGTTCGGCCCCAGCGGCAACCTGACGGAATTCCGCACCATCGGCGGCGACATCCTGATCGAAGGTGCCGGCCTGGATGCAACCAGCACGCGCGCCATCGACCTGGTGGCCCGCAGCATTCGTGTTGACGGACAGATCAACGCTGCCGATCTCGGCATTACCGTTGGTGCCAGCCAGTGGAATTACGAGAACCGCAACAGCCAGGTCGTCGATGTCGACGGCAAGCCGCTGTACGCGCTCGATTCCTCGCGCCTGGGCGGCATGTACGCCAATCGCATTGCCATCGTGGCAACCGAATACGGCGTTGGTGTACGCATGCGCGGCGACATCGCCGCCAGCGCCGATGATTTCTCGATGGACGCCAACGGCCGCGTCGAGATCGAAAGCCGCCTGTCGGCTGCACGTGACCTGCGCCTGCGCCAATGGGGCCCGCAAGCCGCCGACGCGTTCCAGGTCAGCGGCAGCGAAGCCAGCCTGACGGCCGGCAAGGACATGCATATCATGGCCGCGGGTGGCTTGGTGCTGACCGATGCCACGATCAAGGCCGAAGGCAATATGCTGATCACGGCTCAGCAACTCGACGACCGTGCCGGTTCGCAGGCAAACGGCGCACGCGCAGCCACCGGTGAACTCAAGCTCGAGGTCGCCGATACTGCCTCGCTCAACAACACTAGCTGGTCGTCGCAACAGAACCTGGACATCAAGGCCGCTTCGCTCGTCGTTGGTGCCGATGGTGCCACACTGGCTGCTGGTGCAAACACTGCCGCCGCCAACCGCGTGCTGGCTGTTGTGGCCACTACGGGTGATATCGACCTTAGCGGTGCCAACGTAGCAGGCGCGCATGACGTGCGCATCGCGGCCGAACAAGGTGCGGTGCGCGTCGGCACTGGTGGCGCACAAGCGGTGGCAGCAGGGCAAGACCTGAGCGTTGTCGCCGCAACCGAACTGAACAATCGCGGCACCATCGGTGCCACGCGTGATGTCAGCATTTCCGCAAGCGACGCTGCCAAGACGCTGGCTGTGGTCAACCGCGGCACCATCCAGTCCGAAGGCAAGACCACGATCACCGGTACTGCCGGTGCTCGCAACCTGACCCTGGACAACCAGGCCGGTGCGGGCATTGCCACCAAGGGCAACCTGTCGGTGATGGGCACGCAGGTCAGCAACGCGGGCGTGATCCAGTCCGGCGACGCCTTGGCGTTGAATGTCTCCGGCGAGCTGAGCAATGCCGCTAGCGGTCAGATCCTGGGCCAAGGCCTGGGCAGCGTCGTCAACCTCGACGGCGCATCGTTGGACAACGCGGGTGTCGTTCAGTCCAGGGGGGCGCTCACCGTCAAGACCAGTGGTGCAGTAACCCAAGTCACCACCGGCGCGATCCAGACGTTGGGCACCGACCAGGCTGGCAGCGGCTGGGCGCTTGTCCTCGATACCGGCTCGCTCAATAACATGGGCATGGTCAGCGGCGGTGGCGAACTTACCGCGCAGTCAGCCAGCACAATCGAGAACACCGGCACTATCCAGTCCAAGGGCGCAACGGCCTTGTCGGCCACCACCACGCTCAACCAGACCAACGCTGGCAACATCCTGTCCGAGGCTGCTGCGTCGGTGAAGGCTGCCACGATTGCCAACGCAGGTGCCATCCAGTCCAAGGGCGTACTGTCGCTGACGGCCACGAAGCAATTTACGCAGACCGGCACCACGCTGTCCGATGCTGCCGCGACGGTCACCACCGACCTGCTGGATAACGAAGGCACCATCCAATCCAAGGGTGCCATGGCCTTGTCGGCCACGACAAAGCTCAACCAGACCAACACTGGCAAGATACTGTCGGATGATGGCATTGTCATCACCACGGCAGCGCTGGACAACTCGGGTCGCATTCAGGCTGGCAAGAGCCTGTCCGTTGGCACCGCCACCGTGCGCACTCAGCTGGACAACCGCAAGGACGGCGTGATGAGCGCCGACTCGCTGGACGCCTGGGTCACCAACTTCGTCAACGCAGGCACGGTGCAAGCTAATGCAGGTGCGTTGATCGACGCAAGCAACCAGATCACGAATACGCAAGGCGCTACGCTGACCACGGGTCTGACGGGCAATAGCGGTGGCGTGCTGAATGCCGGCGGCACCGTTTCCAATGCAGGTACGATCAACACGGCGGGTCAGTTGTCGGTGTACGCCGAAGACATGACCAATCTCGGCGCTGTGTCGGTCAATAACGCCCTGTCCATCAACGCGCGTGAAAAACTGGTGAATACCGGCAGCCTGCGTAGCGATGCGCAGATCAATTTGCTTGCCACCAACGCCAACAACACCGGAGACATTGTCGGTGCGGCCGCCCTGTCCATGACGGTGGCTGAAGCCATCGCCAACTCGGGCACATTGCATGGCGGCACCAACACGCTCAAGTCGCGTACCTTATCCAATCAAGGCGACGTCAAAGCAGTAAGCACGCTGGATGTCGTCGCTACCGATGCGTTGGGCAACACCGGCAAGGTGCTCAGCGACGGCAGTATCAACGTGCGCACCGCCAGCCTGACCAACGCTGCCAGCGGCAAGGTCGTGGCGGGCACCACCCTGACAGGCAATTCCGTGTCGGGCGTGATGACGCTGCAGAACGCCGGCACGCTGCAATCGGGCACCGACATGGCGCTGGGTGGCGCGACGCAACGTGTGGCGCTGGCCAACCAGGCCAACGGCAAGATCATGTCCGGCGGTGACTTCACCGTCTATGGCACAGACATCACCAACGCAGCTGGCGCGCGCATGCAGTGGATGAAAGATGGCTTGGTCGATGCCACTTCGCTGAGCAATCAGGCTGTCAACTCGGTGATCGTCGGCAGCTTGGGCGATGGCGGTGGCGATACCTTTGACAGCGTTTATCGTCTCAGCGGCAGCGCCTATAACAATGGCGCCATTCACTCGGGCGGAAACCTCACGCTGACCGCCGCGACCTACCAGAACACGGCGACGTCGGGTCTTTCCGCGCTGAACGATCTGAGTGTGACGGCAACTGCCGCCAGCAACGGTGGCATGGCGGCCTTGCGCAACGAGGGTGCGTTCTACGCCGGTCGCAACATGACGCTGGTTGCAGATGCAGGCACGGTCGCCAATTTCGGTGAGTCGTCCACGATGGACGCCGAGGGCGACATCACGGTCAAGGCTCGCGACATCGCCAACTATGGTGCCGTTCGTGCCACCAACATCACGATGAACGCAAGCAACAGCTTCATCAATCAGCTTGCTACCGAGCTGCCCGAGATCGTGCTCGACTGGGACAACGAGGATCCCGGAGCTGTCAGGACCATAAAGACTCGCAATACCAACTGCGGAATCTGGCCCGCCGATGACGTGTGCGACGAACTGCATGTCAGAGAACAGACCACGCTGGTTAACCAGAAGTTCTCCAACACCACGATGGAGGAATTCAAGAATCGCACCAAAGCGCAGATTCTTGCTACCAAGGACCTGAAGATTACGTTTGGCGCTGGCGGCGGCAAGAACATTGGTGCGTTGCTTTCTGCGGACAAGATTGCAATCTCTGGCTCGGGTAACTTCTCAAATGAGGACTACCATCTCGACACAGTGGAATTCACGCGGCGCTGGACTGGTTTCAAGCATAACCCTGTGTTTTCTTCGGCTTGGTGGGTCTGGTATACGCCTGACACGGCGGCGAAGTTCGCCGACATTCCCCATTCTGATGACGATCACCCGGTGTTCGGGGGGGCAGGCGACTGGGCCGTGGTCGGCAATGAGGCCGCTGCACGCGCCGGTTCCTATCGCCGTGAAGGCGACCATACCTTCCTGGGTGCGACTGGCGCAGGTGTGTTCGCCAATACTCTGACCATCGCTGTGAGTGGGAGTGTCACCAATCGCGGCGGCACCGCTGCCATCAAGGTTGATTCCGCGAAGAGTGTCACGACGAAGACCACTAGTGAAACCGGCACCAGCTCGGTCATCGGCCTTGTCGGCGGTGTAGGTGCAATCGGCTCCATCAGTGGCGTGGGAGCAATCACGGGTGCCAGCAGCGTTGGTATCAAGAATCCGACCGCAGCGGCCGGCCTGACGCTCAACGGCATCGTGATCAAGTTGCCGTCCAATCCAAATGGGTACTTCGTACCCTCGAAAAACTCGGGCACGAAGTACCTGGTCGAAACCAATCCCTTGTTCCAGGTACCGTCGTCCTTCTTGGGTTCGGACTACTTGGCAGAGCAGTTGGGCTTCGATCCTGAGGTCACGCAAAAGCGTCTTGGCGATTCGAATTACGAGGCTTACCTGATTCGCCAGCAGTTGATCGGCCAGATCGGCAATAACCTGCTCAATCAGAAGGAAAGCGAAGCCGCACAGATGCAGCGGATGATGGATAACGCCGTCACCAATGCAAAGGGTCTGGGCCTGACTTACGGCAAAGCGCCTACCCCTGAACAGCTTGCCAATCTGAAAGAAGACATGGTCTGGATGGTCGAAACCGAGGTCGATGGCCAGAAGGTCCTGGCCCCGGTCGTCTATCTGTCCAAAGCAACCCTGGATGCCGTCGAAATCGGCACTACGATGGTCGCATCCGACACGACCATCAAGGCTGATACGGTCACCAACGAAGGCGCGAAGCTGGGCGGCTCCAACACCTTGGCGGTCACGGCTCGCGGCGACATCACGAACACCAGCGGCACGATCACCGGTGGCAATGTGAATCTGAAGTCGACCGAAGGCAGCATCGTCAATCAGACGGCTGCACGTACGTTCGCAGACGATTACACGGGTGGCACCGATATCGGCAAGACCGCAGGCATCGTCGCCACCGGAACGCTTGGTCTGGATGCAGCGAAGGATGTAAAGGTCATTGGCGCCAATATCGATGCAAAGGATGCAACGATTGCCGCAGGCGGCAACATCACTGTCGATACCATCGTCGATACCAATACTCAGTCGAGCGCGTCGCGAAGCGGCGGGTTCCTGGTGGGCAACACGATCACCAACTCGACGAGCAGCACCTCGACCAACATCGGTTCGAACCTGAACATTGGGGGCAACCTGACCTTGAAGTCTGGCGGCGATACCACCATCGCAGGCAGTGACGTGAAGGTCGGCGGCAATCTTGCTGCCGACACGGGTGGCGATTTCAACGTGTTGGCACGTCAGGACACCGCAAGCTCTCGCACAGAAACGTCTACGTCCGGCTTGGGTGTCGGCGGTGGCCTGTACGGCACGTCCACGACCACTACCAACAACTTCAAGGGCACCAATTCGGGTTCCAGCCTGACCGTCGGCGGCAACGCCAACATCAAGTCAGAAGGCACGATGACCGTGCAGGGGTCGGATGTGAATGTGGGTGGCAATGCCGCTGTGGACGCCAAGAAGGGCATCGCCATTCTTGACGGTCTGGACGAAGAACGCACCAGCACCCGCACCGAGACCACTACCTTCATGAAGGTGGGTGGCAACTCCGCCGCTGAAGCCACTGCCAGCGCCGCCAGCAAGGCCGGTTCCGGCAGCAAGGCGGCTGCTGAAGCCAGCGCCGAGGCAAGCGGCAGCCTGAAGCTGGCCGAAACCACGGTCACCAACACCTTGAACGGCAGCAAGACCAGCGTCGCCTCGACCTTCAACGTGGGCGGTTCGCTCGACATGAAGACCGATGGCACGCTGACCGTGCAGGGGTCGGACGTGAAGGCGGGCGGTGACCTGTCCATCGACGCGAAGACTGTCAATGTGCTGGCGGGTCGCAACGAAACCTACGCCAGCGCCGACTCCAAGTCGGACTCGATCGGCTTCTACGGCGAGGCCAGTGCAAAGGCTGGCGCAAACGCGGGTGCCATGGGTGCCAACGCCAGTGCCAGTGCCAGCGCCGAGGCGGAAAGCACGCTTACCGTGGGTGCACGCACCGAGAGCGCAAGCTTCTCCGAAGGCAGCACGACCAATCGCGGTTCGACGCTGTCGGGTGGTGGCAACGTGACCATCAAGGCCAAGGACGACGCAACCTTCGTGGGGGCTACCGTCACAGCAGGCAACGACTTGTCGGTGCAGGCTACCAACATCAAGTCGATGGCTGCGCAGGACACGACCTACTCGACGGAATCGACGGGCATAAAAACCGCGGGCCTTTACCTGAGCGCGGGTGCAGAAGCCAGTGCCAACGCCAATGCAGGTGGTGCGTCTGCCAATGCAAGCGCCGAGGCCAGCGCGGGCCTGCGTTATGCACAAAGCGATGCAAGCTCCAGCAGCGGCTCGGTCACGCAGCAGACCAGTTCGTTCACGGCTGGCGGCAATGTGAACCGCAACGCGACTGGCACGATCACCGACCAGGGCACGCAGATCACGGCGGGTGGCAACATCAACCAGACCGCCAACGAGATCCGCGAAGTTGCTGCGAACAATTCCAGCTGGGAAAGCAGCAATGCTTCCAACCTGGATGCGCGTATCGGTGTCTATGCCGGTGCCGAAGCCGGCGCGGACTCGCGCACAGGTCAGACGGCCAAGGATGCATCGGTCGGCGTCAAGGCCTCGGTTGCGGGCGGCACGGAATCGGAATCTTCGTCCAGTTCGACGGCAGTCACCTCGCGTTATCAGGCAGGCGGCAACATCAACTCGACCTCGACCAACGGCACCACGCTGATCGGTACGCAGTTCGAGTCGGGCGGCAATGTCAATATCAATGCCGGCTCGCTGGACTACCAGGCTGCGCGCGATACGACCTCGTCTTCCTCCAACTCGCTGTCGGGCTCGGCTGAAGTCAAGGTCGGCATCCTGGGCTCGGCAGGTGTGAACGGCTCGGTCGACGTCGAAGGCGGCACGGCATCTTCGTCGTCCAGCACGGCACGCGCTGGCGGCATCAATGCAGGTGGCACGATCAATGTCAACACGGGTGGAAACGCGACCTTTGAAGGCACGAACCTGAACGCTGGCAAGGGTGTGAACGTGGGGGCGGGCGGTGACGTGACCTTCAACGCGGCCACCAGCACCTCGCAGAACTCGTCGATCAGTGGCAGTCTGTCGCTGTCCGGCGGTTCGTCGGGCTCGGGCGCAGGCAAGTCGAGCGAAGGTGCTGTGGGAGCATCGCTGGAAGCCTCGAAGGGGGCAAGCACCACCGCCGTCGGCAGCAACATCTCTGCCGGTTCGGGTGGCGTGAACATCAGCGGTGGCAAGAACGTGAACCTGGAAGGCACGCAAGTGCAGACCACGGGCGCAACGACCGTCTCGGCTGGCGGCACAGTCAACATGACCGAAGCCAAGAGCAGCGAGTACCAGGTTGGCGTTGGCGTGACCGTCGGCGGCGGTAGCAGCAGCGAGGATGGCAAGTCCAAGGGTAGCGGTGGGTTCGGGGTTGGTATCGAGGCTGGTGGTTCGTCCAGCAGCCAGGGTGTCAACATCCAGTCCGGTGGCGGTACGCGCGTCATCAATAATGCGCCGGCATCATCGGTTATTGCTCCCGCTGCACCGGCTGCCGTAGCACCGGCTGTGGTCGCCCCTGCATCTACAGGTGCGTCGCTCCAGGTGGCACCCACCTCGTCGGGTGGTCGTCAAGTTGCGCCGAGCGTGAGCCGGAATTCGGCTTCTGCGCAGGGTGGCATCGTCGCCGCGCCGTCGGTGGCCGCACCGGCTACCAACGTCGCCATCGTCCCGGCACCTGCTGCAGGCATCCAGGCAGCGCCGTCGGGTGGCATCGCAGTGGCTCCGGCTGTCATCTCGGCTCCTGCACCAACGGGTATCCAGGCAGCACCGTCGGGTGGCATCGCAGTGGCTCCGGCTGTCATCTCGGCTCCTGCACCAACGGGTATCCAGGCAGCACCGTCGGGTGGCATCGCAGTGGCTCCGGCTGTCATCTCGGCTCCTGCACCAACGGGTATCCAGGCAGCACCGTCGGGTGGCATCGCAGTGGCCCCGGCTGTTGTCTCAGCACCCGCCCCAACGGGCATCCAGGCAGCACCGTCGGGTGGCATCGCAGTGGCTCCGGCTGTCATCTCGGCTCCTGCACCAACGGGTATCCAGGCAGCGCCGTCGGGTGGCATCGCAGTGGCTCCGGCTGTCATCTCGGCTCCTGCACCAACGGGTATCCAGGCAGCGCCGTCGGGTGGCATCGCAGTGGCTCCGGCTGTTGTCTCGGCACCCGCACCAACGGGTATCCAGGTAGCCCCGTCGGGTGGCATCGCAGTGCCTCCGGCAGTGATCCCGTCCGCACCGCGCTAAGTTCAGGGGCGGCCACGTTGGCCGCCTCGCTTGGCCGCAAGCTCGTGTACGAAAAAAATGCCCATCGCAAGATGGGCATTATTTTTTTCATTCAGGCCAGACGAAAACGCTTGCCGGACGAAACGCGCGGCTATTTGCCGAACCAATCACTCAACAGCGCATTGACGGCTTCAGCGCGTTCGTATTGCGCCCAGTGGCCAGCACCAGCCACGACTTCCCAATGTCGATCCGGCCCGGCCGCGCACAAGGCAGGCGCGACATCTTCCGGCACGGCAGTCACATCGAATTCCCCCCATATCAGCAGCACCGGGTGTCGGCACTGCGCCAGCACTGGCAGCAGACGTCCAGACGTGGACAGGGGCTTGCTGCGAAAGCGTGCGCTCAATACCGCCTGCCGGTACAAGGCCAGCGACAAGTCATCGATGCTTGCTGCGTGATGCACCATCAGGCTTTGCATGTTGTTGCGCAGCGCAGCTTCTTCAGTCGCAGGATCATCGGGATGACGCCAGCTCAGCATGCGCCCGCGCTCTCGTCGCGCGCCGCCATGGCCCGCGGTACCGATCAAGGCCATGCGTCGAATATGTTGGCGCTGGGCGGCAAGCGTGGTTGCCACCAGGCCACCGAATGAAAACCCGATCAGGTCGATGTCGGCATCTGGTCCGAACAGCACGTTCATCGACGCCCGCAACGCGATCACGATGTCATCTAGCGATCCGGCATCGGCGGTTGAGTCGCCATAGCCCGGCATGTCCGGTATCCACAGCTGATGCCGAGCTGCCAGCGCATCCAGATTGCGAACCCAGTGGCCCCAATCGCCATGACCGCCATGCAACATGATCAATGGCGGGCCATTGCCCAATGTGCGCCAGTGCACAACCCCTTGGTGCACCGGAATGCGATGGTGAGAAAACCGCTGGTTCAGCGTGGAAATGATGTTGTCGATGTCGTGCGTGACAGCGGGAGCGAGGAATTCAGTCATGCATGGAGCTTATTCGAGACAGGCAAGAATCTGTGCTTGTAACAGCACACGGGAAGCAGCTTTTCGAGGGCGTTGTCAGATTTACGCACGCTTGCGCCGAAGCTTCGCTGAGGGATGAAAAAAGTACATGCACCGCTTGAAATCCGGCGGTTCCCTTGTAGCGTGGATATGGCACTGGGTGTGGGACACGGGCCGGAACACTCCCATACATTTCCTTGCAGTCGCTCCGTGGCGCAGGGGTAATGTTCATCCAACGCCAACGCGTTCAACGGCTCGGAAGTTGTGTCGCACCGTTGTCACCCTTGCCACATCCGGCCGTCGTTCCCACGGAGAAAAACATCATGAAGAAAATCAATCTCGTTAAGCACGCTATCGGTGCTGTTGCCCTTGCTACCGCCTTCGGCGCTATCGCTCAAACCGCTACCGCACCGCGTCCCGGCGTGGGCAATGCCGACGTGAGCACCCCGACGCAACAAGCCTCTGGCGCAGATGCCAAGCGCGTGGTCGATGATTCCGTGATCACCACCCGCGTCAAGGCAAAGTACGCCGTTGACGAAACCGTCAAGGCTACCAAGGTCAAGGTCGACACCAAGCACGGCATCGTGACCCTGAGCGGCAACGCTGCCTCGAAGGCTGAAGCTGACCGTGCCGTGATGATGGCACGTGAAACCGACGGCGTGAGCTCGGTTGTGAACAACATCCGTATCGGTCGCTAAACCAATACACCGGCGCACGGCCTTCGGGCCGTGACGCGGGGGAGGATTCGTCATGCTGCGTTACGCCGCTATATTTCTCGTCATTGCGCTGATTGCCGCATTATTCGGCTTTGGTGGCATTGCCGCTGGCGCTGCAGAAATCGCCAAAATTCTGTTCTTCATCTTCCTGGTGATCTTCGTGATCACGCTGGTTGTCGGCCTCTTCAGGCGATAGATGAAGGCAGGCAGGGCTGTTGCGTGGGGGCGCAGCAGCCGTGCAGGAATCTGCGTTCCTGCATATCTTTAAACCGTCGATTGCAGGAGCTTCAATGAGCGTACCTAATCCGACCTATCCCGTCCCTCCGATGAATGACCCGATGCCTGGTCCGGTCGGAGACCCAATCGGTGATCCTGGTATACCGCCTTTTCCTGGCAATCCGCCGGGAACGCCGGATTCCCCGGGGCAGCCCGATCCGACACCGCCACAGCCGGAAGGCGATCCGCTGATTCCACCGAGTCCGCCGCCGGTCAAGCATTGAAAGAAGCGCCCGACAGGGCGTTTTTTTTCGCCTGGACAATATTGCTCAGGCACCAGTGGGTATGTCGCTTGCTGTAGGAGTTCAGCCCGTTTTGTCACCTCACCGGAGGGCTTATGGCCACCACCAAAGACGATCCGACAGGACCGCGCGTTACGCACCAGCAAGATAACCAGGGCAAACCTGATCCGCGTCTGCCTCATGAGCGCGACCAGTCGCACGACGACGTGGGTCATGAGCCCCGTGAAGTCATGAAGCAAGCCCAGAAAGACATCGAAAGCGGTCAGGTCGACACTGATCTGCACGGCATGCGTGGCGTGGAAGAAGCGCATCGAGACAAAGGGCCACGGGACAAGGCACAGCGTTAGCCAGCATTGCCTGCGCACCTGGCTGTTGTTCTGGTCAGCCCGCAATTTCTACATGCACATTTACACGCACACGCTGATTGCAGAGGTAATTTATGCTGAGTTGGGCCGCTATCTTCTTTGTCGTTGCCATCGTGGCGGCCATCTTCGGATTCGGTGGCATCGCAACCAGCGCGATGGGCATCGCCAAGATTCTGTTCTTTATCTTCCTGGTCTTGTTCGTTCTCAGCCTGCTAGTGGGTATTTTCCGCAGATAACACGCCTGGCAGCGCATTTCGTCCCCCCCACGCGGTCGCGCATCGCCGTTTCTTCAGGACGCCCCCATGTCATCCCTGCTTTTTTCTGACCTCGCGTCGCGGGCGTCTGTTGACGGTGCCGACGCGCCGCGCGAATTGTTCAGCAAGCCTGCCTCCCGGCTGGGGGACGAACGAAGCGCATTGCGCAACGGCTTGCTGGCAGCCGAGGCAAGCATCGACCCCAAGTACTTCTACGATGCGCAAGGATGTGTGCTTTTCAGCGCCATCTGTGAACTTGCCGAGTACTACCCCACACGGCTCGAACGTCACATCTTCGACACCTACCGTGAAGACATTCAGGCCTGTCTCCCTTCCAATCTTCAATGGATCGATCTGGGCTGCGGTGACTGCCTGAAATCGCAGCGCTGGCTGTCTACCTTGCCCGCGCAACGGTATGTCGGCATCGACATCGCCGAGGAGTGGTTGCAGCAATCGGTAGACGTGTTGCGCAACCGTTTTCCCGCGATCGACTGCATGGCGGTGACGGCTGACTTCACCCGCGATCTGTCCTTGCAGGAAGCGCTTGGTGATGTCGATGACTTGCCACCCGTGTTCTTCTATCCAGGATCGTCGATCGGCAACTTTGCCCGGCCGCGTGCAATTTCCTTGCTGGCGTCGATTCGCCGCCATCTGGGTGAGCACGGAAGACTGCTGATCAGCGTAGACCTGCGCAAAGACCCGCAGGTCATGGAAGCAGCCTATGACGATGCCATTGGTGTGACCGCTGCGTTCAACAAGAACATCTTGCGCGCAGCCAATCGTGAACTGGGCAGCGATTTTCATCCCGAGCATTTCGAGCATCGCGCCATTTTTGACGACGCGGCCAGCCGCATCGAAATGCAGTTGATCGCCAGGCACAAACACGATGTGGATCTGGGTGAAGGTGCCCGTCGCCAATTCCAGGCCGGCGAGATCATCGTCACCGAGCATTCATACAAATACACGCCAGAGCACTTTGGCGACTTGCTTGCCGGCGCAGGGTTGTCGGTGGACCGCATGTGGACCGATGAGCGGGGTTGGTTCGGCGTCTTTCTGGCACGCGCATGAACAGCGCCAGGCTCGCCCCCGCAGATGAGGCAATCGTGTCTGTCGTTCCTGTCGGCGTACAGGAGACATTACATCAACCCGATGCCGTCATCAGCCCGCGCCAGATCGATCTTGCCCAACGCGTACGTGCAACCCGCGAGGCCACGCTGGCCTTGTTGGCCGGGCTGTCGCCGGAAGATTGCCAGGTGCAATCCATGCCTGACGCCAGCCCCATGAAATGGCATCTGGGACACGTTGGCTGGTTCTTCGAGACTTTTGTGCTCGAACCTAATCTGCCTGGGTTCCGCAGCCTCTATCCCGATTTCCGTGAGCTGTTCAATTCCTATTACGTTGGCATCGGACCGCGCACACCACGTGCGCAACGCGGGTTGCTCACACGACCCAGCTTTGATGAGGTGGAGCGTTATCAGGCAGATGTGCTGGACCGTGTTCTGGCCCTGATGCGCGAAGCTCCGCTGGGGGAGTCCTTGCTGGACACCATTGAGCTGGGCATCAATCACGAACAGCAGCACCAGGAACTGATCCTGACCGATCTGAAGCACCATTTTTCGTGCAATCAGACCTTGCCCGTCTATCGTCCAAAGTCACCGTCAGCATCTTCCGCCTGGCCAATCGGTGGCCTGTCTTATCGCTACGATGCTCACCCGGAAGGCCTGCGCGTGCTTGGTCACAATGGGACCGGTTTTGCGTTCGATAACGAAAGTCCCGCGCATCGTGTGTGGCTGGACGCTTTCGAGATCGGAACCCGGCCTGTGCTCAATGGCGAGTACCTGGCGTTCATGCGTGATGGTGGTTATGCACGACCTGAGTTCTGGCTGGCCGAAGGCTGGGACACCCGAGTGCGTGAAGGGTGGCGAGCACCTTTGTATTGGCAAGACATCGATACTGCCGCACCGCGTTACTTCAGCTTGTCCGGGCTGCGTGATCTGGACCCCTTCGAGCCGGTCTGCCATGTCAGCTATTTTGAAGCGGATGCCTACGCACGGTGGGCGGGTGCCAGATTGCCTACCGAAGCGGAGTGGGAAGCGGCAGCATTGACGCTTGCGCCTGAGCAGATCGGGCAGGGCGGTTTTGTCGAAGCAGGCCATTTTCATCCAGAGCCGATCAACCCAGACGAGAAACGCCGTATCGACGGAGCCGTGTGGGAATGGACCCTGAGCGCCTATCTGCCGTATCCCGGCTTCGCGCAAGCCGACGGCGCGGTGGGCGAATACAACGGCAAATTCATGGTGAACCAGATGGTGCTGCGTGGGGGATCATGCGCCACGCCGCGCAGTCATTATCGCCACAGCTATCGCAACTTCTTCCCGACTTCTGCTCGCTGGCAATTCTCGGGCATTCGTTTGGCACGCGGCTGCTGACGCAAGCTCGCGAGCACAAAAAAACCGACGAGAAATTCGTCGGCTTTTTTTACAGCGCCTTTTCGACAGACGCTGTGCTGATACTTAGCGTGAACGCACCTGGATGTCGTTGCGCACTTCCTTCACACCGTCGACGCTGCGGGTCACTTGCACGGCGCGGTTAATCAAGGCCTGGCTTTCAGCAAAGCCGCTCAGTTGTACGGTGTTGCGGAAGGTCGCAACCTGAATTTCTGCAGCCTTTACCTGCGGATCGTTGATCAGCGCAAGTTTTACACGTGCGGTCACGGCGGCGTCGTCGGTGTATTCGCCGGTGCTGCGCTGGGTCGCGGTACTGGCGCATGCGCCCAGCACCATCGCGAACATGGCAACGGAAACAATCTTGAGCAGCTGTTTGAACATGGTTAACTCCTGGTCGAAACCAAAGCGGGATAAGGAAAACAACTTCTTCACATCGGTTTGAAGTACCGATGCTCAAAGGGGATGCTGCTGGACCGGATTGGATCCGCCACAGATCAGGCTGGACTGCCTTGAGCAATTGCCATGCCCATGCTCAGGCAAAAACCGCCTTGGGAATGTGCTTTGCTTGAGCCACGCGCTTGCGTCACCACCGCTGCACTCGACTCCCCAGGCCAGAACTCCATGCATCGTCCGTCTGCACCATTGCGTGCGCCTATTTCGTCACTCTGTGGCACCCTGATCAGCGCGGAATCGCGACTTCTTTCTTCTGGAGCTGCCCGATCATGAATGCGCGAAAACTGCTGTCCGAAGCACGCGCTTTCTGCGTTGCCGTGCGTGATGCAGCGTATGGCTGGATTGACGATCGATGCCCGACCATGGCGGCGTCGGTTGCTTTCTACACGGCGTTTTCATTGGCTCCCACGCTGATCATCGTGATCGCAGTTGCTGGGGCGTTCTTCGGTGAAGATGCCGTGCGCGGGCAACTGTTCGCGCAGATTCAAGGCATTGTGGGTGCAGAAGGGGCCGCTGCCATTCAGGCGATGGTGGCCAATGCGTGGACCGCGCGAGGCACGGCGCTGATTCCGATCGTCTCGATCCTTGTCACTGCGATTGGCGCGACCGCTACCTTTGCAGAACTGAACTCGGCACTCAATACCATCTGGCGTTATCAAGGCCCTCCCGATCAGCCGGTCTGGAAGGGCTTGGTCCGTGTCCGCCTGATTTCTTTCGCATTGGTGGTTGGCGTGGCTTTCCTGTTGATCGCGCTGTTGGTGGTCGATGCTGCCTTGGCGTTCATCGGCGAGTACCTGCTGAGCAGCGGCAGCACGACGGCAATCCTGCTCGACTGGTCACGTCGGCTGGTATCGCTTGCATTGTTGGGAAGCGCATTTGCCGTTTTGCTGAAGGTGCTGCCTTCGGCACGCGTACGCTGGCGCGACATTGCACTGGGTGCCATCACCGCCGCCATTCTGTTTGCGGGTGGCAAGCGCCTGTTCGGCCTGTACCTGTCTACCGCAGGCACCGCCAATACTTTCGGTGCAGCGGGTGCACTGGCCGTGGTGCTGATGTGGCTGTTCTACTCAGCCGCAGTTTTCTTGTTCGGTGCCGAACTCACTGCCATCTGGGCGCGTCGCCGAGAAGCCCTGCGTCGGGAGGCAGCAGGTCTGCCACCGGCGGCCGCGCCTAAAACACATACGCCCAACGAACTGCCGCGGCGTAGCGAGGAAGAGGCGGCGGATGGGCAGCCGCCGCAGCGAACCAAGTCTTAACGGCCGTTGGCGTTCTTGCGTGCGGGTTCCACGGTCTTCAGCAGGCCCTGGCAATCTGCATCGGTACCAGTGCCCGGCTCGATCAGTGGAATCAAGGCAGCCAAGGGGGTCACGACCAGGCCAAGCAGCGCTGCCGCGCCACCGCGTGCAGCCAACGCCTTGGCATCGACACTCGGGCTGGGTTTGCCGAAACTGCCGCGAATGTGCAGCGGTGAACGGGCAGCCAGAATGCTCTTGTCCTTCGGATGCGGACGGAAGGTGAAGTCCAAGGTTTCGTCACGGAAGTTCGCCACACCTTCGCCGTCGATCATCGTATCGACGGTATCCAGCACCAGCAGCTCACTGACCGCCACCCCGCGTTCCATGCGGAAGGTCGTGACCGCGCAGCGCAATGGCGTCGGCTTGTCGCGGCCCAGCCAGTAACCCAGGGCTTGGCCGGCATCCAGACCGACCAGTTCGACCAGCAGGTTGGAGATTTCCCCACCGGTAGATGCCAGTCCCAGATTGCCATTGGCGCTGGCCAGCAAGGCCGCCACAGAGTTACCGCGCCCTTCAAGCTTGGCGTTCACCCCGACCAAGCCACTGCTTTGCGACAGCAATTTGTTGGTCGGGAACAGGCGTGCGATGCGTGCTTTCTGCACTGCGATGTTGGCCCGCGCAGCAATCGGATTCTTGGTCGCATCCAGGCGAATCGTGCCGTCCAGCGTGCCGCCTGCGAACCCGAATCGCACAGGGGCCAGATCCATCACACCTTCGCGCAATTTCAGTGTCACCGATAGACTTTCAAAGGCAAACGGCCTGTCCATGTCGATCTTGCCCGCGTCCAGTTGCACGTCGGCATCCATGGCATTGAGCTTTTCCAGACTGAAGTCGCTGTCGGGCAGCACCTTGCCAGCCCGCCCGGTTGCTGCACGCGCCTTCTGCGCATCGGCACGTGTGTTCACACGCTGACCTTGTTTGTCCAACTGCTGGCGTACTTCCAGACCAACCAAGGGGCCCAGATCGGCAAAGTGCAATTCGCGGCTCTTGAGCTTCACATCCAGCATGGGACGTGGTTCCTGAAGCGTATAGCTTGCGTCACCTGCCATGTCAGAACGGCCAATCGTGCCGTTGATACCAAGCAGACGCCAGTTCTTCCCATCGCGTTGCAGTTGCGCGTTCAGGGCGTAGGGCGGTGATGCCGGTAGGGGCAGAGGAAGGAAAGGGTAGAGATTCGCGAGCGTTGCGCCCGACACTTTCAGCGCCGCGTCGATCTTGTCGAGTTTGACGACGTCGCCCATCGACCCTTCGAAGAACAGCTTGGTCGTGCCGGAGTTCACCGAGATCTGCATCGGTACGGTCTGGTTGGTGTTCTGCACCAGATCCATCAGACCCGCTGTACGCGCTTCGCCATTGAATTTGCCTTTCTTGTAATCACCATCGAACGCGAAGTGCACACCATAACGACCGGATGCAGATGTCGGGTCTTCCCGCTTGATGGTATTGCCGGTGATGTTGACCTTCAAGTCGAGCTTGCGATCGTCGTAATGCACGGTGGCGCGGTCCAAGGCCAACTGACGTACTTGCGGCACCGGTCGCTTCTCACCACTCGGTTCTGATTGCGCCAGGCTCCAGTTGCCTTTGCCCTCTGCATCCCGTGCAAGGTGTGCTTCTCCGCCTTCCAGGCGCAGCACCTCGATGATGACCGGCTGATTGATGACAGACATCAGCCGCACACCACCTTCCAGCTTCTCCAGCGACACTAGATCCGGTCCACCGTTCTTGTCGCCCCCGATCTTCAGGTTGGCAACCCTGATCTGCGTTACCGGCCGCAGTTTCATTCGGAAGTCGCTCATGCTCACCGGCCTGCCCAGCTTTTCACCCAGGTATCGCTCCAGCGGTCCGCGCAGGAACGCCCAGTCTGAAAACCACATGAACGCGAGGATCAGCAGAATCAGCGTAAGGAAGGACAGCAGACCGATGGCCCATGGTTTTTTTATTGACATGATCGGATGCGATGCTAGGGGCGGATCAACCGCGGCGAGGCGGCTCACGCAGGTTTCGTGCCTGCAATTGGCTCAGGCCTGAAGTTTGCTGAGGGAATCCACCACCGGGCCGTATGTACGTTGCATACGGTCGACTGGGTTCGCGATTCACCTTTTTCGGTGTGTACGCTTTACATGGTGTGCTGTTCAGCGCAGCACATGGAGCCCTAGCGGGAAGCTTGCAATGCATATCGTCTACGTCACGGAAACCTGGCCCCCGGAAGTCAATGGTGTGGCCTTGACCGCGTCCCGCACGGTCGACTTCCTGCGAAGCCGCGGCAACCGGGTCACCTTGGTTCGACCGCGCCAACAGGCTGAAGTCGGCACACCGCCCGAGACCATGCTGGCCCACGGTATCCCGATTCCCCGATACAACGGTTTGCGCTTTGGCCTGCCCATGGGCGGCACGCTTGCGCAAGCCTGGTCGCAAGATCCGCCTGATCTGGTGCACGTGGCTACCGAGGGCCCGCTGGGCTGGTCGGCCGTGCGCACAGCCGTGCGTCTTGGTATTCCAGTCTCTTCCGATTTCCGTACCCGGTTCGACAGCTACACCCAGTTCTACGCGGGTCGTTTCCTGACCGGCATAGTCACCGGTTATCTGCGTCGATTCCACAATCGTTGTGGCCGCACCTTCGTGCCCACCGAGGCTTTGCGCAGCGAATTGCATGCGTTGGGATATCGGCATTTGAAGGTCAGCGGTCGTGGGGTGGATAGCCAGCGTTTCGATCCTGCACATCGTCGTGACGCCTTGCGCGCGCAGTGGGGGGCTGAAGGCCCGGTTGCGCTGTATGTCGGTCGGCTTGCTGCGGAGAAAAACCTGCCGCTGGCCCTCGACGCTTACAACGCCATGCGCCGTGCCAACCCGGCTACGCGCCTGGTGGTGGTGGGAGACGGTCCGTTGCGCGAGACCGTCCGCCAGCGTTGCCCGGAAGCGATTCTGGCCGGCGTGCAACGTGGCGACGACCTGTCGGCGCATTACGCATCAGCCGACATCTTCTTGTTTCCCAGCCTCACAGAGACCTTTGGCAATGTGACCTTGGAAGCAATGGCAAGCGGCCTGGCGGTGGTTGCATTCCAGAACGGTGCCGCCGCACAACACATTCACGATGGTATGAATGGCTTTGCACCCGCACCCGGTGACAACACGGCATTTGTTGCCGCTGCGGTGCGGCTCGCTGCTAAACCTGCATTGCGTGAGCGTCTTGCGCAGGCAGCCCGGATCGACGCCTGCGCGGTTGATTGGGATCGAATCCTGACTGACTTTGCACGTTCGCTGGAAATTCTGGCAAAGATGGAGACCATCGATGGACGTGCGCTCTTGGCCTGACCCCCAACGCTGGCTCGATCATGATCGCCGTCTTGCACAGGCGCTCAATCGGGCTTCCTCGTATCGCGCACTGCTTTATCTGTGTCGCGTCGTCAGTCGGCTATCCGATGGGGTGATCTGGTATGTGATGATCGCCATGCTGCCGCTGATTGCCGGGCAGGCTGGGTGGCGATGCGCGCGTCACATGCTGATCGCCGGGCTGATCTCATTGACGATCTACAAGGTGTTGAAGCTCACCACCTGCCGCCTCCGTCCTTATGAGTCTTGCCCGAATGTGCAGCTGTGCGGCCGCGTGCTGGACCAGTTCAGCTTCCCGTCCGGCCACACCTTTCATGCCGTCGGGTTCTCACTGGTCCTGAGCTATCACTTTCCGATGATCGCCGTGGTGGCCATTCCGTTCACCATGCTGGTTGCACTGTCGCGCGTGGTGCTGGGCCTGCATTACCCCAGCGACGTATTGGCCGGTGCCGTATGCGGTGCAATGGTGGGTCTGGCGTCGGTGTTCATCATCTGATGCATGTTTTCGGCGACCATTGCCTTGGTCACCGGAACACGATCCACCAAGGCCTGCTCGAACAGCTGTTGCCAGTGACGAACCACTGCGGGGTATGCCGCATCTGCCGGGTGCAGGCCGAAACGCAGGAACGGTGCGTTGCGCTGTGCTTTGGCCAACGCGCCAACCCACTGTTTTGACACGGCTCTGCGCCACGCGCCTCTTACGCTGTAAACCAGGCTGGGTGCCGACATCGATTCGCATGAGGGCAGGGCGTAGATACGTCGCAAGGTAGTCGTGTAGCGAAATGGCAAGGCCTTCAAAGCTTGCCATACGCCCGGGCTCATCAGCCATGCCGGCGCAACAAAGCCGTGCAGCGGCCATCCCTGGCGCTCGAACCACTGCCTGCCCAGATTCAGTCGATGCGTCGCCAAGGCCTCTGACAAAGACGAAAACTCACCTTCACCGGCGGTGTACACGTGGCGGCGAATACGGTCGATCGTTCCATTGATCGGTTGATCGTCCAGGTGCAAGTACCCATGCAAGGCCAGTTCATCACCTTGTGCCAGACAATCGCTCATGCGTGCGCAGAATGCCGGGTCGTCCATCGCAGCCGTGCCCCGGTGGTATTTCGGCACCACCAACAAGGTTGCAGGGAAGGGGGCGACTTCGCGCAGCGCATTCAACAGGTACTCGGACTGCGCCCAAGTGGCCGGTGAGACGTCATGAATGGCGATGCACAGGCTGCGCGCCGGCAGCGTCGAAACGATCTGGGGCGATGTCGAAGATGCGTTCGGGGCCATGAGCAAGTTGCCGGTAATGTTGAATCAAAGGGGGAAAGACATTGCGCCAGTCGTAGCTCAACGCATGTGCGCGCGCCGCTTTGGCCAGCGCGTCGGGATTGCGTTGGCGCAGACTGACAATGGCGCGCGCAAAGGCTTCGGCCGACCCGGGCGGCACCGTGATTCCCACGGCATCGACCACCAGATCACCCACACCCGCGCGCTTCGCACCCACTACCGGCAAACCACAGGCCAGTGCTTCCAGCACAGCCAGGCCAAAGGTTTCCTGGTCACCCGCGTGGACGAACGCATCCGCATCGGCATACGCACGCGCCAAGGCCTCACGTCCTGCTTCGTAGGGCAACACGCGCACCCGTGAGCCGCGCGGTGTCACGGGGCCATCGCCAATTGCCACCAGCAAGTAGGGCGCGCCAAGCCGTTCCACGGCATCAGCCAGCAGGGGCAGATTCTTTTCTGGCGCGAAACGACCGACATATAGCAAGACCACCGCATCGGGTGGAATGTTGTGACGTGCGCGCCAACTGCCGTCGGCCGGTTGCGGGTGGAACACCGTCGTGTCTACGCCCAGCGGCTGCAACACCGCACGCGATACGCCCAGGTCGTGCAGTTGGCTGACCAGATGGGCACTGGGCGCAAATACGCGATCAAAGTGGGGATACAGCTTGCGCACATAGATGGCCGCGGCCTGGCGCGCATGTTTGCCTGCCAGGCGTTGCGCCATTTCAAGAATATTGGAATGGAAGAACGCGCATACGGGCACCCCACTGGCTTGGCCGGCATCGAGCGCGGACCACGCCATCTGGTAAGGGTCACCGACTTCAATCACATCGGGCTTCAGCGCGCGCAACACCCGGGCTGACGCATTGCGCGCAAGCGGGAAGCGATAGCCCGATGAAAAGGGGAGCGGCAGTCCAGGCACCTGGGGGGAAGCCGCAGCAATTGCGCCGGGGACAACTACCGTATGCCGGATCGATTCTTCGCGCTGCAAAAAACCGTTCTTTGCGCGCAGATAACTTTTCACGCCACCACCACGGGGCGACCAGAACATGGTTGCGTCGACAACATGAAATGCGCCCGGCCCCCTGTCGGGAGCCGGAAAGTCGACGAGATTCACAGGTCGGGTCAGGGTAGTGCGTGCGTGCATCTAGACTCGAACGAAAGCTCAGAAACCGCGACGAAGTTCGGCGGGCGGCACTTTCATCAAACCACGATACTTCGCAACCGTTCGGCGCGCCACAATCACGCCCTGATCGGCCAGCATCTTGGTCAGCGACACATCCGACAGCGGCGCAGTCTGGCTTTCGGCCGAGATCATTTCCTTCAGCAGTGCGCGCACCGCTGCTGCCGAGCACGAACCACCGGTTTCAGTCGCCAGTTCGCGCGAGAAGAAGTGTTTGAATTCAAAGATGCCGCGCGGCGTGGCCATGTACTTGTTGCCCGTCGCACGCGAAATGGTGGACTCATGCAGACCAAGCTGCTCGGCCACTTCACGCAGTACCAGCGGCCTGAGCGCGACCTCGCCGTACTCCAGGAAGGTCTTCTGGTAGGCCACGATGGCTTCTGCCACACGCTGAATGGTGGTGAAACGTTGCTCGGCATTGCGGATCAGCCAGCGTGCTTCCTGAAGCTCCTGTGCCATCGGGGCACGGTCGCTGCAACGAGCGCGGCGGAACAGGTCTGCGTAGGTGCGATTCAGACGCGCCTTCGGCATCACGGCCGGATTGGTTTGCACGACCCACTGGTCCTTGACCTTGCGCACGATGACGTCTGGCACGATGTAGGACGAGTCCGGGCGTGAGAAACGCAGGCCCGGTTTGGGATCAAGGTGACGAATCATCTGGCAGGCGTCGCGGACGGCTTCTTCGTCGCAGTCCAGCAAACGCTGCAGCTCGTTCATGTCGCGCTTGGCAAGACGATCCAGGTGCTTGTCCACGATGGTCTTGGCATTGAGTACCGTCGGCGAATTACCCATGGCACCCAGCTGCAACAACAGGCATTCGCGCAGATCGCGAGCGGCAATGCCGGGGATGTCCAGTTGCTGCACAAGCTTCAAGGCGGTGGACCATTCGGTGTCGCTGGCCGGCGGATCGAAGTCCGTCAGACCTGCCAGTTCATCGAACTCCTGGCGCAGATAACCATCGTCGTCCAGTGCTTCGATGATCAGTGCGCCCAGCACGCGGTCACGGTCACTCAGTCGATAGTTCGACAGCTCGGCGTGAAGGTGTTCGTGCAACTCAGGCGTCGATTGCGCATAGTCGCCGTACTCGCCCTCGTCTTCATCACGATTATTACCGGAGCCAGAAACCGGATAGTCACCGGAATAATCAGGCAGGGGATCGTCTTGCGGGCTGCTGGTGACTTCGCTATCCACGTCACTTGCACTGGCGGGAGGCGCGTCCGGCAAAGGCAGGTCATCATCGGAAAATGGTGAATCGGGCTCAACAGGCTGGCCCGTCTCGTCCAGCTCGGGATCGGACGGGTCCGTATCTTCTTCCAGGAACGGATTGGTGGCCAGGGCCTGATGGAGCTCCTGAGCAAACTCAATCGACGACATCTGGAGCAACTTGACGGACTGTTGCAAGCGCGGCGTGAGCGCAGTCTGTTGAACCGCACGCAGGTCGTAGGTAGCCTGGACCAAGTCTGTTCTCCCTTGCTGAAATCATGAAGCTAAACGCGATGTATGTTCATGATGCAAAGTCCATGCCATTATCTTCAAACCGCGTTGCAGCTACGTTTCAGGCAGGTGTGGGTCCTTACAATCCGGGCTCGTCTGGTCGCAAATTACCGGTGCGTGCAATCTCTACGCAAAAACCGATCCTGCATCCTGGTGTTGTCTTGATAGCAGACCATCCTATGTGCAATTGCCTGCGCTTGCGTTCGGCATGTTGATTGCTTGGGAGCAGACTGCTGCCTGTGCCCCGTTTTCGCGGCGTGCGATGGCGGCTTAATCGGGATCGTTGCTATGTTTCGTCTTCTGGCTCGCTTGAGCGCCGTGATCCTCAGCGGGATGCTGCTGACCCAGTGTGCATCCGTCCCGGATGTTTCCGATCTTGCCGAGCGACGAGAGCAGGTCAAGATATCGACGGCATCCGGTTGGCTGACCTACGAGCAGAGCAAGAGGATCCTGTCTCGCATCGAGCGCCGGGGCGATCCGCAGGACTTTCTGTCGCAGCATCTGGAAGTCGAAGAGGCGGTAGCGGGCGGTCCGCTGGTGTCTGGCAATCGCATCAGCTTGTTCACCGATGGGCCGTCTACCTACAAGGCGATGGAAGCATCCATTCGGTCGGCCAAGCAATTCATCCACATGCAGAGCTATATCTTCGAGGATGATGAAACCGGCAACCGGTTTGTGTCCTTGCTGGAGAAGAAGCAGGCCGAGGGCGTTGCCGTTGCCATCATCGTGGATGGCATTGGCACCTTGTCCACACCAAAAACCATGTTCGACCGCATTCGCGCGGCGGGCATTCAGCTATTGGTGTTCAACCCCGTCAATCCCTTGGAAGCCCGTACCCCCTGGTCGCTTAACGAGCGTAATCATCGGAAGATTCTGGTGGTGGATGGCAAGACTGGGTTTGTCGGCGGCATCAACATCAGTGGGGTGTATTCCGCGCCGGCTTCGGGTGGCTCGGGTGGCGTCGGTTCCGGTGGGTCCGGTGGGTCTGGTGGCTCCGGCGGGAAGGGCATCAACGTAGGCAGCGGAAGCGGCGAGCCAAAAGATGCCAAGACGGCACCTTGGCGCGACACGCATATTCAGATCGACGGGCCCGTCGTGGCCGATATCGAACGGGTGTTTCTATCCACGTGGCAGGAGCAACGCGGCGAGCCCTTGGTACAGCGAGACTTCTACCCGAAGATCGGGCCAATGGGTCAGCAAGTGGTTCGTATCCTGGCCAATCAGCCCGGCGAAAACGAAGGGCACTCGATCTATCTGACCTTGATGTCGGCGATCTCAAGCGCGCAGAAAAGCGTGCACATCACCATGGCGTACTTCGTGCCCGATCCCGCGTTCCTGGAAGCCTTGCGACAGGCGGCGAAGCGCGGGGTGGATGTGGTGCTGATCCTTCCCGGCTTCGCAGATTCGTCGATGGTTTTCCACGCCGGGCGCTCGCACTACCGTGAACTGATCGAGGCCGGTGTGAAGATCTACGAACGTCGTGATGTGTTGCTGCACGCCAAGACGGCAGTGGTTGACGACGTGTGGGCAACGGTCGGATCAAGCAACATGGACTGGCGCAGCTTCGCCATCAACCACGAGATAAATGCCGTGGTGCTGGGGCCGGAGTTCGGTTCACGCATGGAACGACTTTTCCAGGAAGACTTGACGCGCTCGGTCGCCATTACCGAAGAGGAATGGTCGGATCGACCTATTTCCGATCGAATGAAGGAATTCTTCTCGCGTTTTGCCGAGCGCTGGTTGTAAGCAGGCGCTGGTGAGCAGGCAGCTTTGTCCAAGTGCTTGCCATCGGTGCTTGTCAGTGGGGATTTACGATCGATGCCGCTGTGTGAGCCTCACGCAGCGGCATTGCCTTGATGAGATACCAGCCCGGTGCGTACCAGTTGGCATCGCAAACCGCTCAAGCGACGTCGTCGCTCGCTGTCTCGCCCTTTTGATAGGCTTCAAGACGGTTGTACAAGGTCTTCAGGCTGACGCCCAGCGCATCAGCGGTACGTCGCTTGTCGCCATCAAAATGCGCAAGCGTGGCCAGGATGATCTCGCGCTGTGCTTCGGCCAAGGGCGTTCCAACCCACAAGCTTAACTGGCCATCGTTCAACTGCGGCTTCTGCACCCGCGAGGCCATGTTGGGATTGGCGACATCGACCACGCCTTCTTCGGCAAGAATGAACGCGCGGTGTACCGAATTCTTCAGTTCTCGCACATTGCCGGGCCAACCGTATTGGCGAAGCGTCTCCAGGGTGCCGCGCGAGAAGGTGCGATCGGTTTTCTGCGCATGGTTGAATTGCGCAAGAAAATGCCGCGCCAGCAACTCGACATCGTTGTCGCGCTCGCGTAGCGGCGGCACACGCAGCGGAAACACCGCCAGGCGATACAACAAGTCTTCGCGGAACGTGCCGTCCTTCACCGCCAGATGCGGGTCGCGGTTGGTTGCCGCTACGACTCGCACATCGACGTGGATAGGGTCCACACCGCCCACCCGGTGAAAACTTCCCGTCTCCAGCACCCGCAGCAGCTTGATCTGCATCTCAGGGGCCATCTCGGTGATTTCATCCAGGAAGATCGTGCCGCCAGAGGCATGCTCGAAATATCCCAGATGCTGCTGCACCGCGCCCGTGAAGCTTCCCTTCTCGTGACCGAAGAGTTCGGCCTCGATCAGCGCTGCGGGAATCGCACCGCAGTTGACCGGCACAAAGGGTTGATCCTTGCGCGCACTCATGTCGTGTACGGTACGCGCGACCAATTCCTTGCCCGTGCCGCTTTCGCCCACGATAAGGACGGTGGCCATGGTCTTGGCGACCCTGCCTACCTGATCACACAAATCTCGCATGATGGGCGATTCCCCATACAGCAACCCGAATGGTTGCGTGGGGGTGGGCGCGCTGTTGCGACGGGTCGCAGCAGGCTTTTCTTTGGCGGGGGAGAGGGCGGAATTGCTCATGTAGTTTTTATCCTACCTGTTTTCCGACCTGATTGTCGTGACGGAAAATTGCCGTGTAGAACATGCGTGCTGCGGGTTCTCGCCTTGTAATTCTTACCGCAAAAAATGCGTTATGTTGCTTGAGCACGCGCCAAAAAGCCTCTGGCATGAAAACTGCAAAGGCCTCACAGGTCCGCAGTGCCGCTCCACGATCTCTCATGGTCGTCGTGTTTGGTCTACGGGGTGATTTCCACCAACCGATCGGCCGTCAGGCCACCGAGGAGAAACTATGTCGACGAATCTTACGGACGTATCCAGCCGAGACCGCGTAGCGCAGAATTTTCGCGACTTGGTCAATGACGCAGAAGCGCTTCTGAAGTCCACCGCCGCCTACACGGGCGAAGGTTACGAAACCGCACGTGCCAATGTGGTCAGCCGCATCGAAACCGCCAAGGGTGCCATCCATGATCTGGAAGGCCGTGCAATCGATCGCTACAAGGAAGCGTCGGCCAACACCGAAACCTATGTGCGTGCCAACCCGTGGCAGGCTGTGGGTATCGCTGTCGCCGTCGGCGCGCTGGTCGGCTTCATCGCCCACCGCCGCTGATCGTGCGTCACGGGGCCGCAGGGCTGTCATGCCGCAATGACAGGCTCCGGCTCCGTGTCGATCTGTCGATCGCCAATCCCGTTCATTACGTAAAGAGGTAAATCATGAGTCGTTCTAGCGTGGCGTCTATCGCCTTGGTCGCAGCGGCCGTTGCTGGGGCTGTCATGTGGTTGTGTAAGGCCGAACGTGCCCGCCGGCCTGCCCACGAAGCGGAAGTGACTCGTTGGGAAGGTGAGGGTGGCAACGTGCCGGACGTTGCAGTCGAAACCGGCAATCAAGGCTCTGGTCGTGCGGGCAAGCCTGCTCTCGCATCAACCAGTGCGAGTGAAGCCGCGCCTGCCAACCAAGAAGAACCCTGGCCCTTCCCCCGTAGCTGAGTATGAAGCGCTGCCCGGTGCGACATCGAATCGCCCGGGCATGGCTTGATGGTGTTCATGCGTAAAATAGGGAATCGAGGCAGATTGCGCATTCCTTGCGGTGTTGGCGATTGTGGATATTGGTTTCAGCCTGTCCTGCCCAATGCTTGCCGATGACCAAATGACTGTTTTTGTCTGGTGATAACTGAATGCCTCATGTATTGATCGTCGACGATGAACCCAACACGCGCGCGGCCCTCGCGGAAATCGTTGCGGCGGAAGGGTTTACGACGGCGGTAGCAGGCGATCTGCGCGAAGCGCGGATCCAGATCGTTCGCCAGGCCCCCGACGCGGTATTGACCGATTTGAAGCTGCCCGATGGCAGCGGCATGGATTTGTTCCAGGACCTGGACCCCAAGCTGGCCGTCGAGGTCATTCTGATCACTGGCCACGCCAGTGTGGAAAGCGCCGTGGCTGCATTGCGGCTGGGTGCGGCGGACTACCTGGTCAAGCCGATCAATATCCAGCGTCTGAAGGCAATTCTGGACCGGATTCCGCGCGCAGGTGATCTGAAGGCTGAGATTGGTTCGCTGCGTGACGAACTGCGTCGCTTCGGCCGATTCGGCCGCATGCTGGGCAACTCTGCGGCCATGCAGCAGTTGTATGACCAGATTGGCAAGGTTGCGCCTACGGAAGCCACCGTATTGCTGATCGGCGAAAGCGGCACCGGCAAGGAACTGGCGGCGCAGACCATTCACGAACTGAGCTTGCGGCGCAAGCAGCCCTTCCTGCCTGTGAACTGCGGCGCGATTTCGCCCAACCTGATCGAAAGCGAAATGTTCGGTCACGAGCGGGGCAGCTTCACGGGCGCAGACCGCCAGCACAAGGGCTACTTCGAGCGCGCCCACGGCGGCACCCTGTTCCTGGACGAAATCACCGAGATGCCGATCGAGCTGCAGGTAAAGCTGCTGCGCGTTCTGGAATCGGGCTTGTTCATGCGTGTGGGTACCAATCGCGAAATCGAAACCGACGTGCGGGTGATTGCGGCGACCAACCGCAATCCGATGGAAGCGGTGGCCGATGGCAAGCTGCGTGCCGACTTGTATCACCGCCTGAATGTCTTCCCGCTCGACCTGCCGCCGCTGCGCGAGCGTGGCAAGGACGTCGAATTGATTGCCCAGGATTTCCTGGAGCAATTGAACACCTCGCATCACGGCAAGAAGACGTTTGCACCGGAAGTCTTGGGCAGCCTGAGTGCACATCGCTGGCCCGGCAACGTGCGAGAGCTGAAGAACTACGTGCAGCGTGCCTACATCATGGCCAGCGATGACGTGATCTCAGCATCGGTCGTGCCCTTGCAGATGTCTCCCAATGCGCCGGTCAGTGAATCGGTCATCACGATTTCCGTGGGCACCTCGCTGGCCGATGCCGATCGTCACCTGATCTTTGCCACGCTGGAGCAATGTGGCGGTGTGAAAAAGCGTGCGGCCGAGGTCTTGGGCATCAGCCTGAAGACGTTGTACAACCGGCTGGAAGAGTACGCCGCAGCGGGACGCAGCCCCGAGGCTGCGTTGGCTGGGGACGACCTGCCGGTGAAATGACGTCATGGCAGCTGTCGTAGACGACCCGATTGTCTGTCCTGTCCCAGGACTTCGTTGGGTCGATGACAGCGGTCCGGGCATCACCCGAAAGATTCTGCGTGGCCACTTTGCGTATTTCGACGCAAAGGGCAAGCGGATACGCGATCAGGCAGAAATCGATCGTATCAATGCGCTGGTCATTCCGCCTGCCTATACCGAGGTGTGGATTTCCAGCGATGCACGCGGGCATATTCAGGCCACCGGCCGTGATGCCCGTGGACGCAAGCAGTATCGCTACCACCCCGACTGGCACGCCACCCGTGATGCGGACAAGTACGGTTCGCTGATCGCGTTTGCCGACGTACTGCCGCGCATCCGTCGGCAGGTGGCAAAAGACCTTGCCCTTCCTGGGCTGCCCAGAGAAAAAGTCATTGCGGCCATCGTGAGCCTGCTCGAATCCACGTTGATTCGAATCGGCAGCAAAAAGTACGCGCTGGCCAACCGCTCTTTCGGGCTGACCACCTTGCGAAACCGTCATGCCAAGGTTTTCGGACAGACGGTGCGTTTTCGTTTTCGTGGCAAAAGCGGGGTCGAGCACGACGTCAAGATTGCCGACCGTCGGCTGGCTACCATCATTCGTCGTTGCATGGAGATTCCCGGCCAGGCACTGTTTTCCTGTGTCGATGGGCCTGACAGCGAACCGCACGCCATCGACTCCGGCGAAGTGAACGACTATCTTCGCAGCGCCGCCGGCGCAGATGTCACGGCCAAGGACTATCGGACCTGGGCAGGGTCGGTCATGGCCTTCGATACCTTGCAGGAAAGCGTATGGGCCGACGAAACCAGCGCCAAGCGCACCTTGGTGGAAGTCACACGCGAGGTCGCGTCCAGGCTTGGCAATACCCCTGCGGTCTGTCGCAAGTGCTATATCCATCCCGCAATCTTTGCGCACTACCTGGAGCAAGCGCTGCCAGATCGTCGTACCCCGCGCGACCCTCGTGGACTGCGGGCAGACGAACGGCGTTTTCTGGCTTTTCTGACGACGGTAGCTGACGCCAGCGCTTGATGGCGTCAAGACGCTTACCGCAAGGTACGCTTCCTGCTGAAACGTGAGTCCCGAGCATTGCTGAGGAGACTCGCATGTCATTGATAGTCGCCGCGCGCTTCGAAACCTTCGAGGCGGCAGAAAACGCTTCTCGTGAGTTGTTCCGCAAAGGCTTTGACGAAGATGACTGCACCATCTTCTTTGTCAGTCCTCGTGGGCAGCATGCTACCTATCCCCTTGGCGGCGATCAGGCTGCTGACCCCGGTGCGCGTCGCGCGCATGTGGGGGCTTTCGGCGGGGCCACGGTCACCGGCGCAATCGGTGCAGTCATTGGCGGTGCAATCGGTCTGACGACCGGGCTGCCCATTGTGGCCGTCCTGATCGGTGCCGGGGTGGGTGCTTACCTGGGCTCCCTGGGTGGCGCGTTCGTCAAGCTGAAGAGCCAGGCCAAGCGTCGGGAACCGGGTCGCCCGGTTGCCGTGCGTCATGCTGGTGTACTGCTTGCCGTGCACGTCAAACCCGATACTGAAGCCGAAGTTGCTCGTACCTTGCGTGCCCTGGGCGGCGAGGACGTGGAGAAGGCTGAAGGTCGCTGGAGAGACGGCAGCTGGACGGATTTCGATCCGGTCAAGCCGCCTGTGCTCAGCGATAAAGTCAGGCCCGATCACGCAGGAGCGGTTTCCTGAACCGGTTATGCGAATACGACCGGAATAACTGTGCTTGTGGTTGCATCCGGGTACTTGCAGAAGGACCGTTTCAACGTGTCCAATAGGCGGTTCGGCAGGTGGTTGTCTGACAGGACCGCGCTGCTTTCTTATAGAACATGACGCAGGCGTCAGCATCGTACAAATAATGGCGGTGCGGCCCGGCGTGGAGTACGGCTCGGAGTAGCAGCATCGTGACCAGTGTGTTCCCCCGCGACGACGATACCGGCATGCGTCCCGCCTATTATGTAGCGCGGATCGACACGCGGCACACCATTGTCCAGTTTGACGAGCGCTACGAAATCCGGCGCAGGCTTGGCCTGCCGGCCGATGGGGCGCTGAGTGTTGAGACTGCGGTGGGGGCGTCTGCCTACGCCCTGCTGTTGCCATTCATTGAACGTGGCTTGGCCGGCGAGCAGGGCGAGTTCGAACTCGACCTGCCGGACAGTACCGGCGTCGTGCATCGGGTTCGGGGCAACTATGTACCCGAGCGCGACGCCAGTGGCGCGGTGACCGGGCTTACCGCAGTCATTTCAGACGTTGGCGCGCAGCGCCATACCGAGCAACTGATGGTGCAACAGCAGCGAGACATTGCTGCGTTGGTCGAGAACTCGCCGGACATCATTGCGCGTCTGGACCTCTCTTCACGTTTTCTGTATGTGAACCACGCGGTTGAACTTGCGTTCGGGGTGCAGGCAGATCAGGTGATCGGACGCACCACTGCTGAAGCCGGTTTTCCCGCCGATGTGGCTGCAAGTTTCGAAGCAGGGCTGCGTGAGGCAATTGAAAGCCGTACCGAGCATCGCCTGAACTTGCAAATGTCGCAAGGCGGCAAGCTGCGCCACTATTCCTCCCGCCTGATCCCCCAGTTTGATGGAGACGTACTCAGCTCCGTGCTGGCGATTACTTACGACGTCACGCAACGTGTCGAGGCAGAGCTTGAACGCGACGCGCTGCTGGTGCGTGAAAAGGTGGCGCGCATGCAGGCTGAGGCAGCCGCCAGGGCGCGCGACCAGTTTCTTGCCGTCGTATCGCATGAATTGCGCTCTCCGCTCAATGGCATCCAAAGCTGGACCCATGTGCTGGAAAGTTATCTGGATGCCGAATCTCCCCCTGTTCGGCGTGCACTGGCCGGTATCAAGACCGGGGTGCAACAACAGGTACGTCTGATCGAAGATTTGCTCGACGCCACCCAGCTGACCGCCGGCAAGATGCAATTGGTGAAGCAACCGATCCGGCTGCAACCGGTCTTGCAATCGGCGGTATCACGTGTGGCGGCGGCAGCCGAGGCGCGTCACGTGACGATCGAGCTCGACGCAGGCCAGAACGATGGTCATGTGATCGGAGACGCCGAGCGCCTTGAACAAGTCGTCTGGAATCTGCTGTCCAACGCCGTCAAGTTCAGTACCGAGCACGCAAGCGTTCACGTAACGCTGAGCAACGAGGGCGGAGACGCGATCATCACCGTCCGAGACACCGGCCGCGGTATTGCCCCCGAATTCCTGCCTTACCTGTTTGTGCCGTTCCGCCAGGCCGATGGTTCCCGTACGCGCCGCGCAGGCGGCATTGGCCTGGGATTGATGCTGGTACGCCGTCTGACCGAGATGCATGGCGGTCGTGTTGTTGCCTTCAGCGCGGGCGAAGACAAGGGAGCAACCTTCTCTGTCTACCTGCCGCTGGAATGGAAAAAGCAGGTTGAAGGCTCCTTCGGCGAAAGCATTCGTTCCGACGGCGAGCAAGCCATGGTGTCGCTTGAGGGCGTATCGGTGCTGCTGGTCGATGACCAGGCAGAGGCACGCGACGCTTTGCAGGTGCTGCTTGAACAGGCCGGGGCCACGGTCGTTGCGCTGGATTCTGGGGTGACCGCAGTGGCCTACCTGCGCGACATTGACACCGCTGCGCGTCCAAACGTACTGGTTTGCGACATTGCCATGCCGCTTCAGGACGGATATCTGACGTTGCAGCAGATTCGTGCGCACGAAAAGGAACATCCGGGACTGTCGCGCTTGCCCGCCATTGCGCTGACGGCGTTTACACAGCGTGAAGACAAGATCAGGGTCTTGTCGAGTGGTTTCCAGGTTCATCTGGCCAAACCTGCTGACGCGGGCGAGCTGATTGCCATTATTGACATGCTTGCGCGCCACGGTGCCGATACGCTGTTTGCGGTAGAGGGCTGAGACGCCCTTTGGCAGATGTTTCTGCTCCAGAGTGAAAAATCTTACATGTCTACGCCGTTTTTTCCCTTGGCCGGGAAAGAGCGGCGTTTTGTTTTATGGGGATTGTTTATAAAAGTCCTTTAAAATCAATGGGTTGTTGATAAAAAAGAAACTGGCATGGTGTTTGCTTTATGTCTTGCATCCAATCATTACCCGCCCACGTTCAGGAGCACATCATGTCCGCAGTCATGACCAGCCACACCGTCAACCCCGTTCGCAAGTTGTTCAGCCTGTGCCGCAAGCGTTATCTGCGTTACCAAGTCTGGCGCACCGAGGTTGAACTGAACGCGATCGAGCAAGAGCGCCGTCAGCTGGCTTGGGAAGCTCGCGAAGCTGCCATGCAGCACGCTGACCTGGTGGCTGCACTGCGCAGCGAAGGCGAGATCGTGGCATCGGTTGCCGCACCGCTGCGCCAGGACTACAACTGAGCAAGATTGTTGCGGGTCATACGCCCGCCGTCACTGAGGAGATCTCTGTGAGTGCTTCGCTCAACGGACGACGAATTGCCATTTTGGTGATGGATCACTTCGAACAAGTCGAACTGACCCAGCCCAAGCGGGAACTGGAAGCTGCCGGTGCAACGACGGTCATCATCTCGCTGCATGCCGAGCAGGTAGTCGGAATGAACCATGATGTGAAGGGCGAACGTTTCGATGTCGACTTGCCCTTTGATCAGGCGCGAGCCGATGACTTCGATGCGGTGTTGCTGCCCGGCGGTGTGTTCAACGCCGACGAAATCCGCAACCAGGTCAATGCGCAGAAGTTCGTGCAGGACATCGTGGCGCAAAACAAACCGGTGGCGGTGATCTGTCACGGTGCCTGGCTGCTGGTGTCAGCAGGCCTGGTCAAGGGCAGAACCTTGACCAGTTGGCCCAGTCTTGAAGATGACATCGTCAATGCAGGCGGGCACTGGGTCAACGAAGAAGTGCATGTGGACGGCTTGCTGATCAGCAGCCGCAAGCCGGATGACATTCCTGCATTTGTGCGCAATTTCATTGACGTGCTGGAACGTCAGCCAGCCTACCTGTCGTAATTGGAACGAGGGATACCGCCCGGGCGGGTCGGTATCGCTTCTCGTCGGTCAGTCGTAGCAGACCACCGCTTGCAAAAGCCAGGGTTGATGCAGACGTAGAAAAAGGAGTCATCTTTTCAGATGGCTCCTTTTTTATTGGTCACTCACTACCCGGCTGTGCCGGGAAGTGAAGATCAATCAATCAGCTGAACCAGGTTTTCCCGTGACGCCAATCTCTTGCGCATCGGCAATGTGGTCTGGTGCGATATCGGAACCATCAGGTTCCATTTCATCAGGTTCTACGCTGATGCGTTCGCCGGTACCTTGTCGATCCGTATCCGAGTCGGCCAGGGAGGTTCCGATGATGTCGCTGCCCGAGTCCGAGCTATCACCCGGGCCCAGTGCACCCATGTCATGCCCGGGCGGTTCGTCCGGAATCATGTCGTCGTGGTCCAGCAGCGTGCTGTTCGCCATGTTGGATCTCCCTTGTCACGAACTTGAATGATTATTTGCCGTAGTCAGCCTTGGCGCGGTCTACGCACTGGTCTTTGGCTGCACCCGACAAAGGATCGCACTTTTCACGCGCGACGCGGTAATCCGCTTCGCGCTTGGTCTTGGCTGCGTCAGCCTGCGCTTCGGCGGTCTTGCCAGCGGCCTTGTTGTCGGCAAGTGCCTTGTCGCGGTTGGCCTTGGCTTGAGTCTGGCACACATCCTTCTGGTTACCCGACAGGCGATCGCATTCGACGCGTTGTGCCTTGTATTCGCCCTCAATACGTTCTTCTTGTGCCTTCATGGCGTTTTCAGCAGCGGTAGCGGCGAATGCGCCACCGGTGATGGACAGGCCGAGAACGGCGATAGCGAGGCCGGATTTGAGGTTCATGTGGGTGCTCCTGATTGACGGGTATTCGGGCGTACTGCGCGGTGGCGCGCATGGGGTAGCCCGGCGTGACGTCTTATTAGCAATGCATGTGCCCACGTGGACGGCTGCCGCAGATCGCAAGCCTGATTGGAGTAGCATCGCAAGCTACGCCCATTCCGGCATGTAGCAACGCTACGCCCACCACAAGGACATGTCATGAGCTTCACTCCCCTCAGTTCCACGTTTGCCATTGCCCCCCAGCTTGGGCCGGCGGACATGGCGGGCCTTGCTGCTGCAGGCTTTCGAAGCGTGATCAATAACCGCCCCGACGGAGAAGGTGGTCCCGACCAGCCGCTGTCCGCCGACATGGAAGCGGCGGCACGCGCAGCAGGGCTTGAGTACGTGTATCAGCCGGTCAATGGTGCCAACATTCAGCAAAGCGATGTCGATACCTTCGCGTCTTTGCTGGAAACGCTGCCGCAACCCGCGCTGGCGTTCTGCCGCAGCGGCGCACGTTCGACTCGGCTTTATCAGCTGGCTACGCGCTGAGCATCAGTATCTTCAACGGGCGGATATCCCTGCATAGATTCCGCCATCCCCGTCATTGCAATGGGTGGCGGTGCGCAGCAGGCGATGCGCTTTCGTAACGACGCCAGACACGTCGCAACTGCCTGGCTGAACCAAAGCCGGTCTGCTCTGCAATGCGTTCGACGCTATGGGCAGTGTCTCGCAGCATCTGCCTGGCCAGGGCCAGACGCACACGGTGCAGGTATTCAAGCGGACTGCACTCGGCCTGTTCGGCAAACAATCTGCCCAGGTGCCGCGCACTGGTGTGCGCCAGGGCTGCCAGTTTGTTTGCCGTCCAGTCGGCCGCCGGATCGCGGGTGATGGCGTCTTGCACCCGATGTACCAAGGGGTGCAGATGGTTGCGGTGCGTCAGCCACGGCGACATCGCCGGGTCCTGACCCGCGCGGCGCAGGTAAACCACCATGTCACGCGCCACCTCGCAGGCCAATCGCGGATCGCATTGTTGGGCAATCAGGTGCAGGCTCAGATCGATGCCCGCCGTGATGCCTGCGCTGGTGAAGATGTTGCCGTCTTCCACAAAGATGCGGTTGTCGTGCACCCGAGCCTCGGGTGCCAGCGTGCGCAGTTCATCCAGGTAGCTGTGGTGGGTGGTGCATTGCCGCCCTTGCAGCAATCCGGCTGCTGCGGCAAACAGGCTGCCCGCGCACACGCCCATCAGCTGAAAGCCATCCGGGCGATACAGCCGGGCCAACCAATCGACCACGGCTTTCGCTGGTGCTGATGCCAGTGTCATGGCTGCCCCGCTGATACCGGCGATCACCACAATGGCATTGTCAGGCACCTGATCCGGCAAAGGCTGAAGGTCTGCAATCGTCAGGCCACTGGCACTGCGCACCGTTGGTTGCGGGCCGTGGTAGCTAAGCGTGTAGCTATCGGGCTGGCGCGTGGCGGCAATGCGAAACGCTTCGGCAGGGCCGGCGACATCGAGCAGCACGAGTTCTGGCAGGACGATGAACAGGACCGGTTTCATGGCGGATCAGGTCAGGCTATCAGGCAGCCAGCGCATCTACTGTGGCAACGATCTGCGCAAAGCGGCCTGCCAGCACCAGTTCAGTCCGTGCCACGATATCTTCCGCACTGTAAGTTTTACCGTTTGCGTGTTGCATCGGGAAGGTCAGGGTAGCGTCGCTGACAAAGCGCACTTTGAAGCCTACGTCCGAGGCATGGCGGGTGGTGGTTTCGCAGCATTGCTCGGTGCGAATACCGGTGATCAACAGTTCCGTCACGCCATGGCTGCGCAGCCAGGCTTCCAGGTCGCCACCGTCGTCTGCCTTGGCGAACAAGGCCGAATGCACGGTCTTATAAAAAACACCGGTGGGCTGTACATCCAGGCCGGGCAGGGTGCTTACCTGGCCGGATTGGCGTGAGAATGCGCCCTCCGGGCCCTGGGCCTCGCTGACGTGGAACACCTGCAGCACGGGAATCTGCTGCGCATGGGCCTGGTCGGCAAGCTTCTGGATACGTGCAAGGAATTCCGGCACGCCAGCGTCGTCCCAAAACGGACGTTGTTTGAAGGAGTTCTGGACGTCGATGACAAGCAGGGCGAGCGACATGGTGTGATCCTGGAAGAAGCAGTACGGGCACTCATTGTGCGACGGACTGCCTGCATGCACGAGGCCTGGACACGACGGCGAGCGGACCGATTCGGACATCCATTGCTGATCCTTTGCTGACATCCCTTGCTGACATCAATGCGCACATCATCAAGCAGGTACGGACACTGATGCATGACGCTCAACTTGAGGCCGTATCCCCCGGGGCATTGTCGCCTTCCTGACCAGACAACTCGGGACGCAGATCCAGCCAGACCAGACGCATCGCTGGATCATCGGTATCCGGGTCATTGCGGAATCCCAGTCGCTTCATCAGCTTGTGCATGGGCGAATTGCTGGCCAGCACAAATCCTTCGATGCGTCGCAGCCCCTGGTGTCTGGCGGCCGAAATGATGGTGCGCATCAGCTGTACACCCAGACCACGGCCCTGCCAGTCATCGCCCAGCACCAACGCGTACTCTGCACTTTCGCCATCCGGGTTGCGCAGATAACGCGCAACGCCAATGATGATCTCGCGCAGTTGTTCAGGGTGCGCAGGGTCGGGTTGGCGCACTGTGGCCACCAGCGCAAGTTCGCGGTCGTAATCGATCTGCGTATAACGCGTCAGCATGCGGGGCGACAGCTCGCGCATCGCCGAAATGAAGCGCATGTAACGCGTGTGGGCAGACAACTGACGCGTGAAGTCCTGCAAGGGTTGCGCGTCTTCGGGCCGGATCGGGCGGATGGTGTAAGGCTGGCCATCAGGAAACACGGCATGGCTGACCAGCCGCGCCGGGTAGGGGTGAATCGCCATGTGCGCGAAGTCCTGACCCCGATCTGTGGTCGAGGGTTCTGGGCACACCGTGATGCGACAGTCGGCAGCAATCACGCCGTCTTCCGTCAGCATGATGGGATCGATCGACAGTGACTGGATGTCCGGCAATGCGCAGGCAATTTCCGATACTCGCAGCAGCAAGTCTTCCAACTGGGCCAGTGCCGCAGGGGTAACCATGGGCATTTCGGACTGCCGCCACGCGCGTGCCCGTTCGATCAGCCGATGGGCCAGGAACCCGTTCAAGGGCGGTAGTTCCAGACCACGCTCCATGCCGACTTCGGCCTGACTGCCACCGCTGCCGAAACGAATCACCGGGCCGAACAAGGGGTCGCGCACGATGCCTGCCGATACCTTGACAGCCCCTGGCGCACCGGCCATGCCTTGCACCGTAATGCCCAGCATGCGCGCCGACGGTGCAGCTGCGCTGGCGGTCACCAACATGCGCTGGAATGCCGTGACCAACTCATTGGTATTGCGGATGTCCAGGTGAACACCGCGCACCGACGACTTGCGCTCGATATCGGGCGAGGCAATCTTGATGGCGATCGGAAAGCCGATCTGCTGCGCGGCAATTACCGCTTCCGAGGTGGTACGCGCCAGAATCGCCTGCACCACAGGAATGCGGAACGCGGCCAGCAAGGCTTTGCCTTCCGGTTCGGTCAAGGTGGTCCGGCCATCTGCGCGGGCGGATTCGATCATCAAGCGCGCCCCTTCTATATCAGGGGCGTCGTCGATCGATTCGGGCGGGGGCAGTTGTTGCAGCAACTGCTGGTTGTAGTGATACGCGGCTAAGCTGGCAAACGCATCGAGCGCCGATTCGGGCGTGCGGAACGACGGCGTGCCCACCTCGTCCAGAATGCGACGCAGGGCACGCGTGGTGGCATCGCCCATGAAGCAGGTCAGGACCGGCTTGCGCGCACGCGGGGCGATGCGGGCCAGCGCGCGGGCAATTTCAGACATTTCTGCCGATGGGTCGGGCGCAATCAGGCTAAGGACGCCATCGACTTCCGGGTCATCGATCAGTGCCTCGACGGCTCGGGTGGTCTGATCGGCCGTGAGCGGTGCGAAGGTCACGACTGGATTGTCGGTCCAGGCAAGCGGGCCAAGAATTTCACGCAGCAAGATGCGCGTATTTTCCGTGGGCTGGGCGCGGGTTACCGCGGCACCCTGGGTCATCAGGTCAAGCGCCAACTGTGCCGGGCCGCTGCCGTTGGCAAACAGCACCAGCCGCCGACCATTCGGCCGCTTGGGAAAACTGAGCGCCTTGACCGCCGAAAACAGCTGCACGAAAAAGCGCACACGTACCGCGCCTGCACGGCGCAAGGCGGTATCGAACACGGCATCGGCCGATACGCCACCCATGGCAATGGGGGCAATCGGCGGACGAGCACCCATCGGATCGACGCTGCTGCGTCGCTCGCTGGCACGACCTGCCTTCAATATCACCACCGGCTTCACACTGGCGGCAGCGCGCAGCACGCTCATCAACGCACGGGCGTTGCGCACGTCTTCCAGATAGAGCGCGATGCTGTCGGTGCGCGGGTCCGACACCAGGAAGTCCAGCACGGTGGCGACGTCCAGGGTGGCCTCGCTGCCCAAAGAGATCACCGTGGAAAACGCCGTCCGGTTGTCATCGGCCCAATCCATCACGCTGGCCATCAGCGTGCGCGATTGCGACACCAATGCAACCCGACCGGCACGCGCCAGTTGCGGATGCAGGCTGGCGTTCAGGCCGGCATAGGGGCGTTGCAAGCCATAGGAATGCGGGCCCAGGAAGGTGGTGTCATGTTCGCGCGCCCAGTGCCTGCACCATTCGGTCAGCGACGGGGAGGGCAGCGGTGACAACACAATCGTGGCGCGCGGGCGCAAGCTGCCCAGCGTGGTCAGCACACGTTCGGTGTCGCCTTGCTCAACGAATACCAGCGCCAGATCCGGGCGTTCCCCTGCTTTGACACCGGCCAGTTGCTCGGGCGGTGTGAACGTGCCGCCAGCAGCGACACGAAGCTCGGTAGTCGCATCGCGCAATGCCGCTGGCAGGCTGTCTGTAACGGGCAGAGCACGGTCGCTGACGACAAGCAGCGAGCGGGGATCGAACAGCGGCGATAGGGCGTGGCGCATGAAGGACGGCACCGGAAGAGTTGAAGGGCGTGGTCAAGGGTAGCGCCAAAGCGCGCTTGCGTCTGGCTTACTCGACCAGAGGCGGGGTGGCGGTGTCCGCTGGGGGCGGGAAGACTGCGGGAAGAGGGTGGAAAGCAAGCAGCAGAAAACACGGGTACGCAAGCAATGCCAAAGCTTACGCCAAGGCAAACAGTCAATGCTTGATGTTGCTCCACCTATGTCCACACAGTGGCGCTGACGATTCGGTGCGCAGATTCTTTTGACCGGATTACTGGGGTGGCCTGATTCCTTGAGTGGCCTGACTTTCTGCCTGACCCGTTACTCGGCCTGACCGGCACCCTGCTTTACCCGGCACCCCCATTTCACCTCTATGCGCAGGATCGGCCAGTGCTTTCGTACAATGGCGGCTTCCCCGCTTCCATGCGCGTCTCCTCTGAGGCGCTGCCTTCACTGCCATCATGACCCAAGCCATTCAACCGAATCCCGCCGTGCGTACGCGTTTTGCTCCGTCGCCGACCGGTTTCCTGCATCTCGGTGGCGCTCGCACCGCCTTGTTCTCGTGGGCATTTGCGCGCCATTTCGGTGGCAGCTTCGTGCTGCGCATTGAAGACACCGATGTGGAGCGTTCGACGCCCGAGGCCGTGGACGCCATCTTCGCGGGCATGCGCTGGCTGGATCTGATGCCCGATGAAACGCCTGTCTTCCAGATGGCACGTCATGCGCGTCATCGCGAAGTCATTGCGCAGATGCTTGAAGCCGGTACTGCCTATTACTGCTACAGCACTCCGGCAGAAGTCGAAGCCATGCGCGAACTGGCTCGTGCAGAAGGCCGCAAGCCCCGCTACGACGGCACCTGGCGTCCGGAACCCGGCAAGACCTTGCCGCCGGTGCCTGCCGACCGCGAACCGGTGGTGCGTTTCCGCAACCCGCTGGATGGCGACACCACGTGGAACGACCTGGTCAAAGGCCCGATCAGCATCGGCAACGCCGAACTGGATGATCTGGTGATCGCGCGTACGGGTGGCGTGCCCACCTATAACTTCTGCGTGGTGGTCGATGACTGGGACATGCGCATCACCCATGTGATCCGTGGCGACGACCACGTGAACAACACGCCGCGTCAGATCAACATCTTGCGTGCCCTGGGTGCCACTGTGCCCGAGTACGGTCACCTGCCGATGATTCTCGGCCCCGATGGCGACAAGTTGTCCAAGCGCCACGGTGCCGTCAGCGTCATGCAGTACGACGAGCAGGGTTATCTGCCCGAGGCAATGATCAACTACCTGGCCCGCCTGGGCTGGAGCCACGGTGACGACGAATTGTTCAGCCGCGCGCAGTTCGTGGAATGGTTCGACCCCAGCCACCTTTCGCGCTCGGCCGCGCAGTGGGACCCGAAGAAGCTGAACTGGGTCAACGCACAATATATAAAGCAGTCGTCTGGCGAGGATCTGGCTGCACGTGTCTCTTCGCGCATCGTGGCGCGTGGCGGCAATCCTGAATTGGCCAACCTGCCTGCAGTGATGGATCTGCTGAAAGAACGCGCCGAAACCCTGGAGCAGTTGGCTGACGACGCCATGCTGTTCTGCGTTGCATTCGATGCGTCGCAGATCCCGGCTGACCTGGCTGCACAGCATCTGACTGACGGTGCCCGCGCGATGCTGCGTGACTTTGCTGCGCAGGCTGCTGAAGGTGAGTGGACCAAACCCGCCCTGGCTGCCGTGATGAAAAGCGTGCTGGCCGCGCATGGTGCGAAGATGCCGCAATTGGGTATTCCGCTGCGTGTTGCCGTGACAGGCCGCCCGCAAACGCCTGCGGTGGATGCGGTGCTGGCCCTGCTCGGCAAGGAAGTTGTTTTGGCCCGCTTGCACGCGATCTGAAAACTGTGCATAATCTCGTTTCTCCGCTGCCGAAACAAACGCAGCGGGAAAAGAAAGCCCTGATGTGTAAAGACAAGTGATCGCCAAAAAGCTTTTTGAGAAGAGATTTTCGAAAAGCTCTCAGTAGAGAAATCGGCTGAAGCGAAAGTGGACTGAAGTGTCGGGGCTGGAAAATTCGAAGAAATCTCGAAGCTTCCGCCAGAAAGACTGTAAGAAATTACAGTATAATGACGGAATCGAAAGACAAATCGATAGTAGGAAAGCAGTACGGCCAGTGGGGGTATAGCTCAGCTGGGAGAGCGCTTGCATGGCATGCAAGAGGTCAGCGGTTCGATCCCGCTTACCTCCACCACTCTCTTCGATGTGAAGTCTGCGTCGGAAACAAAAGGCCGGTAAGAAAACGCTGCAAAACGAGATGAAGAAAATGATGTAAAATTCTTCAAGTAGTTAAGCGGTACGAAGAAAGCGACGTAAAAGTCGCCAAGCAGTAAGCAAGTCTAGCTAGTGTATACTAGCTAAGTCGAAGAAATCGACGGTGTTAAAAGTTTTGCAGTGTTCCGCAACCTGCAAACTTTGAGTGCTGAAATTTCACCTGTGTCCCCTTCGTCTAGAGGCCTAGGACATCACCCTTTCACGGTGAGTACAGGGGTTCGAATCCCCTAGGGGACGCCACCGCTGCGGAGCGGTAGTTCAGTTGGTTAGAATACCGGCCTGTCACGCCGGGGGTCGCGGGTTCGAGTCCCGTCCGCTCCGCCAAAAGATTCGTAAGAAATGCCCACTGCAAAGTGGGCATTTTTTTTGCCTGTTTGATTTGTTCAGGCCTGCTAGTTCATCTCTGCTGGTTCATTTCTGTCTGTTCATACATGCTGGGTTTGCTCACGTTCGATCTGCTCAAGCTTGATCGCATACGTTGAACTCACCACCAGCGACCACATACCGTTGTCGCCAGGCATGTCCGTCGTGAGCAATTGAGTACTCTACGTCCGAGTGCGCTATGTCTGAGTCGCACCGATCAAAAAACGCCCGCTATCGAAGCGGGCTTCAGACTGCTGACAAAGCCTCCCGTAAAACGGAGGCTTTGTTCATAATTGGGTGATGTTAAGAGCACCGATCCCCCACCAGCACGAGCTGGAGATGGTGACGCTGGAGTCGTTGGTTCCGGCCGATCACCTGTTGCGCAAGATCGCGGCAGCGGTCGATTTTGAGTTCATCCGAGAGAAGGTTGCGCACCTGTACAGCATGAACAACGGCCGTCCGGCGCTGGATCCGGTGGTGATGTTCAAGCTGCTGTTCATTGGCTACCTGTTTGGGGTGCGCAGTGAACGGCAGTTGATGCGCGAGGTGCAGGTGAACGTGGCGTATCGGTGGTTCATCGGTTTCCGGCTGACCGACAAGGTGCCCGATGCATCGACGTTCTCGCAGAACCGCAGGCGACGCTATACGGACACCTCGGTGTACCAGGAGATTTTTGACGAGATCGTGCGTCAGGCGATCGGGCGGGGGATGGTGGATGGCCGGGTGCTGTACACGGACAGCACTCACTTGAAGGCCAACGCCAGCAAGAAGAAATTCGACGTGGTGACGGTCGCACAAACACCCTCGGCATACTTGGCTGAGCTGGATGCGGCGGTCGATGCGGATCGGGCGCTACATGGCAAGCGGCCGCTCAAGCGTGACAGCGGCGACGATGATGCGGGCGGCAGCGCTGCCCAGACCAAGGACGTCAAGATCAGTCGTACAGATCCGGACAGCGGGTTCATGGTGCGTGACGACAAGCCGGTGGGGTTCTTCTACCTGGACCATCGCACGGTCGATGCGAAGTTCGCGATCATCACCGACACACACGTGACGTCAGGCTCGGTGCACGACAGCCAACCTTACTTGGCGAGGCTGGATCGGCAGCGCGAGCGCTTCGGCTTCGGTGTGCGCAAGGTAGGCCTGGACGCGGGGTACTACACGCCGATGATCTGCCACGGGCTGCATGCGCGCGATATCCAAGGAGTAATGGGCTACCGCACGCCGAACCACAAGCCTGGGCTGTTCTACAAACGACAGTACACGTTCAACCGCTACCGCAACGAATATGTCTGCCCGGCTGGGCAGCGGCTGCCGTACAGCACCACCAATCGGGCGGGCTACCGCGAATACAAGTCAGACCCGACGCAATGCCAGCAGTGCGAGGTACGCAGCCAGTGCACCAACAGCCAGAGCGCGATCAAGGTGGTCGTGCGCCACGTGTGGGAACGCGACAAGGAACTGGTTGACGCACGCCGCCACACGGACTGGGGTAAGAAGATATACGCCCGTCGCAAGGAAACTGTGGAGCGCAGCTTCGCCGATGCCAAGCAACTGCATGGGCACCGCTACGCGCGCATGCGCGGGCTGCGCAAGGTCGCCGAGCAATGCTTGCTGGCGGCGGCGGCGCAGAACATCAAGAAGATCGCCCTGGTGCTTGCGCGCCTTTTATTGCGCCTGCAGTGGTCGATATCGGCCCCTGTTGCGCCCTGGTGGCGCGCCCTGACCGCCCGTGCCGACGGATGGCTCGATAGCTGGCTGTCTGCACAACCCGCCGCGCTCGCTGCTTGATCCCCAAAAAACAAAACCCCACGTCCGAAAACGGGGGGTTGGTCAGCAGTCTGCGCCCGCTATCGAAGCGGGCTTTTTTGTTTGTGCGCAGGCAGTCGCGTTCAGTAGGCGATCTTGATCTGCTGAAGGACTGCCACCATCGCTGCTACATCCATCTCGTGCATCGGAAAAAAGCGTCCGAAGCTTGTTTGCGGCCAGCTTTACTGCAAGGCTGCAATGGCTCGGACTTGCGGCACACGCAAAATGGCTGCGGCAATTTGGCCTGGCACATGTCTGGCGAACATGCTTTCCAGTGATTCGTCGTTGCTGCAACGACGGCTCATGTCGGCGTTGGCGATAAAACCTGCCGCTTGTGCGCCGTATCCAGGAATCCATAACTGATTGTTGTGGCAGCTGCGCTGATAGCTGGTGGCAATGCCGCTGACTTGTTCTTGGTGCACCAGGATGCCGTTGATCGTGGCGCGGATGTCATAAGCAAAATCCAGGCTGTTTTGCTGGCTGCTTGCCTGATAGGAAAACACGGCGTCGGAGGGCACGCTGTTGTCGATGTCTCCGCCTCCGTAGCTGATGATCTGAGATTCCTGCGGCTTGTCACTGCGGCTGTAGCGCACTTCTTTCACGCTGACAACCGGGGAACCCGGGCCGTTCGAGTGCCACAGAATGCCATGACCTTCACCTACAGCGCTGACGATATCTCTGCTGAAGACAGAATTTGACTGCACGTTGAGTGCAATATGGGTGGTCAGCTGCTTTTCCCGCGCCACCGTGAAATTTCGCATGGCGTCGGCTACCAGCGGTAGTTCGCGCCGTTTCAGATTCAAGCGCCACAGGCTCTCTTCCGCCAGCTTTCTGTCGTATGCCGGAATGTCTGGTCGGCTGGCGTAGGCAGAAAGCTCGGCCAGTGGTCTGATCGATGAGGGATTGCGCTTGATCTGAAGTACCGTGGCCGCAAAGATGTCTTGTTGAATCGGCAGGGGCTGCAGCATTGGGTGAGTGGCAATCTGATCGCCCAGCACCAGCTTCAGTGTCCCGTTTTGTTGTGCGGCCAGCAGGGTTTCGCCAAAGCGCTTTTCCAGCCTGTCGATTTCTGCGTCGGGGTATAGCTGTACCGCACGTAATACCGTCAGGTTTTCGCGCCGACGCTGCGCGGCGGCTGCGGTGCTCTGAATTTCCACTGCGTTGTTCAGATAAGCGCCGTAGCGCGCTAACCAATCAGGATGGCTGGCAAAAAATTCCTTCACCCTGGCTGCGCCGGCCTGCATCACGCTGGCTGCATCCACTTTGGCGCCGGCAGCCTGTATGTCATTCTGTGTGAAGGCGGTTTCAGCCTGCTGGATGAACAGGGCCGACTCGGTCTGATCATGACGAGGCACACCGCAGGCGCTCAATACCAGGACGGAGCAGAGCGCGGCAAGACGGACGAGTTTCATGGTGGGTGCTCGGCAGAAAGCGCGGGGTGGCGCGCAACTGTGGATGGGTGGGCAGATGGCATCCATCCTAAGATCGCCGCAAGCTTGCAAGCTGGGAGAAAGCATGGAGAGTTGTGACGCAGGGGCGCTTCGTGAAGACTTTGTGCAGTGGCCTGGCCTTACTTGCCAGCGGCCTTCGCGACGTCACCCAGCTTTTGCCGCGCAAAATACGTTGTCCTGCAATCCGGTGTGTAATCGGGGCACATGACTTTCACATCGCCTACTTCTACTCAGCTCACCCCCGAACAACGTGCAATCGTCACGCATCGGGCACGCTCCATTCTGATCGGAGCCGTTGCGGGCTCGGGGAAAACCACCACGCTTGCCCAGTGTGTCGCCCACCGCGAACGCGGTGGTGTGCAGGGACGCGACATTCTGGTGTTGGTGTTCACACCCGCTGCAGAACAGGTATTTCGTGAACGTCTTGCGCAGGCGGGGGCCTCGCGTCATGTGCGGGTGCAAACCTATGCCGCATTTGCGCGCGCGCTGCTGGAAGGCTGGGCAGCGGCGGGAATCATCGACGGTACCGAGGCCCACTTGCCTGATGCGCAAGCCATGCGGCCGCATCTGTATGAAGCCATCGAAGATGCGTCCGAGCGGCAGCCCGATTACGACTATCGCTACGACCTGACGAGCGAACACGCCGAAAGCCTGGTGAATCATCTGTCGCGGCTCAAGGGCACGCTCGATCTACGCAGGTTCGAGCATGGCGATGACGCAGAACTTGCCGACGAGCTGGATCTGCCGCGCGGTCTGATCGGCATCTGCCGACAGTACGAAAGCCTGCGCAATATCGACGTTGGCACCTATGCGTTCGAAAGTGAATCGGACTATGTGTACGACGTGTTGCAGTTGGCAGAGCAACTGCAAGACCAGCTCGACTGGCCGCGTTACGGCTTGATCGTTGCCGATGAATGGCACGATGCGAACGCCGGTCATATCCAGCTGCTGCGCAAACTGGCCCATGACAATACGCAGGTGATTGCAGCGGGCGACCGCGAGCAGGTGGTGCACAGCTGGAATGGTGCCGATCCGCGTTTCATGGGCGAGGCTTACTTGGCCTTGTTTCCGGGCACGCAGCGTCTGCCACTGAGCCTGTCTTTCCGCTGCGGCCCGACGCTGAGTGCCTGCGCACAACATCTGTCTGGTCAGCGCTTTGGCTCGGCCCGCATTCAGGATACCGAGGTGTCGGTGCTTGGATATCAGGGCGACGATATGTCGGACGGTGCCCGCCAGACAATCGATGCGGTGCTGGCGCTTGGCCGCAATGCGGGTGATGTAACCCTGTCGGACGTGGCCATCTTGCTGCGTGACCCGCATCAAAGCATTCCTATCGAAAATGCCTTGATCGCGGCGGGCATTGCCTATCAGGTCGAAGGCTTTGCGAGCTATTTCAATCGCATTGAAGTGCGCATGCTGCGCGGCATCCTGCACATTGTCATGGGCACGATTGCATCGGTAGGCGACAAGACCGAGATCAAGCCGATCATCCGTGCCTTGGGCGTGTTTGCCAGTGTGCAATTGTCGGCAAAAGAGTGGACGCAGGCGGCGCGCGTCATTGCTGAACATCCGACCGATATCGCCGAATTCTATCGAGGGCAACTGACCCGGGTACACGAGGGGCGTGAGGAACTGGATGCCTCGGCGCGGCGCTGGCGTGAACGTTTTGCGAACGTCTGCGAGTTTCTGATCGGCAAGGCGCAAGCGTGGTCTGCCGGGGATCTATTGGCGTACGCTGCGCGTGAATTGCAGATCGCCGACACCACCCGCCGCTTGTTCGTGCATCGGGTTGAAGCGCAGGCCATTGCCAAGTCGATCGACGGGTTCGTGGCGCATGCACGTGACACCGGCCTGTCTGTGAGTGATTTTCTGGCCATGCTGGAGCAGGCGCAACGACGCGCCACGCAGCTGAAGAAAAATCAGCACGCGCTGACCTTGGCCACGGCACGAGACGCCAAGGGCAAGGAGTGGAAACACGTGCTGCTGCCTTTCCTGGCAAATGGCGAGTTTCCCGATACCCGTAATGAGCCGGGTGAAGAACGGCGCTTGTTCTACGTGGCGATCACCCGCGCTAGTGAGCGATTGCTGTTGTTCGTGCCGCATGGTCAGCACAACCATTTTGTGGATTTCCTGCGGCTTGAAGAATCCCGCCTGATCGGGGCCGACAGCTTGCGCGAGAACCTGGCCTCGGCTGCGGCACCGGCACCTGCGCGCATTTATCTGGCGGTGCCTTTTGGCGAGAAAGACGCTGCCAAGGCACTGGGCGCGCAGTGGGATGGGGTGGCGCGTAAGTGGTGGATCGGGCCTGCTGTGCCAACGCGCCCGTTCAAGCGCTGGATGGGGGGAAGCTGATCGATGGTGCTGCCAACGCCGCTGCTGGATCGCTTGTGGGCGGATGCCGTCATCTTGCCCGCGCATCACGAGGCGGCAATCGCACGCCTGCAGGGCAGCGGGGCCGGCAGCGAACCCTATGCAAATCTGGGCGAAGCCTTGTTCTGGCTGCTGGAACAGGGAATCCTGAGCAACGGCGACATCGAGGTGATGGGGAATCTTGCGCAGCCACAGGCTGCGTTTCCCACCAACGCCACGCGCAGACAGGCGCTGGTCGAATTCGATTCCATGCTTCAGCGGCTGGCCACGTCCTATGACAAGGCGCATCGCCGTGCATTCTGGCAGGCGGTGCTGCCCGGGCCCAAGTGGCTGTGGGCGGTGCTTGGCGTGGCGATTGTTGCGGGCGGACTTTGGTATGTGCTGCCGCCATCGCAGCCGCCTGCCTGCAATGATGCTGCTGTTGCCAAGCAGTTGAAGGTGGGATTGTTCCAGGCAACGATCAGGCAGCAGACGGCAAACCCCTTGTTGTCCGCCCAGACACCTGCACCCAACATGCTGCTGGCGGAATTGCGCGACGTGCGCGAGCTTGGGTACATCGTGGCAGAGCGCGCTCGGGCGTGCGAGGCGAGCGTGCAGATGGGTTCACAAAGCAGGTCGATGGCCTATGTGGTGAGCCTGACGGAATCAGGTGCCACCCAGCTGTCAGCGGGCGATGATCGGCTGACCCGGGCACGTTTCGGCTTGGTCAAGGATGGCAAGCTGCCAGAGCTTGGCATGCCGATCGGGCAGGCTGATTTGCAGCGGGCATTGTCAGATGGCGTGAAGAAAATCCAGGCCCAGGCAGGGCTGCGTGGCCCCAGAAGCGCTGCGCGTGTGCAAGAGCGGGAAGGGCAACACAAGAACGCCCAGAACGCGGGCGAACGCGCAGACACGGTGATTCAGGTCTTGCCGCTGGGAAATTGCGAAGCCGGGCAGGGCGGACATTACCGTTGCCCGGTAATGATGCAGTATCGAGACCATCTGCTGGCGGCGATCGGGCGATCGGAAAGGCAGATTTTGGAAGGTGATTTCGACTTTGTGCGTGAAGGCGATGCGTGGCGGGTTGCCGATGTGTTTCCTCAGCAATACCGAGACGCGACCATGCGCGGTCGGGTAGGAGAAATAGCAGGGGATGAGGCAGCAGAAAAGCTGAAGCAGATTCAGGACAGGCGGACTACACCTTAAAATCGCGTATCCGAAGGAACACGCACTGCGCGGGTCCTTATCAAACACGAGAACGTGGCACTGACGTTCTCGGCTGACAAACGTGTCGCGGTCTGCATGGGTGTGCCGCTCTCGTCCTCCGCCCCTGCTGCGCGCATCTACATTGGCGGTGCAACGCCATCCTTCTCGACCACGACCCGGTTCGCGCGGAAGTTGTCATCGCGGCCTGTCGGCGTGCCCACCACAAACACCTTTTTGCCGGCGACCAGGTCTGCCTTGGTGGCGGGAATGATGGTGACCACCGGTGCATCTTCCGGCACGGTGATTTCCTGTGTTCCACCCTTGTAGGACAAGGTCAGCGTGCGGCCGTTGACACCTTGCACGGCGGTATCGACGTTGGCGTTGGTCATCATGCTGTTGTTGCCCAAGTCCCAGTCGAAGTGGCCTTCACCGGTGCCGCGCCCGGCTTCCGGGAACACCAGCACTTCAATTGCGGTGCGCTTGTTGCCTTCGCCCGCCATCGAGGCCACCCCCACGTAGGTGTTCGGCTTGACCTCGGCGAGTGGGACATTCTTCACGGCGCTGACGGTCAGCTCAGGGTTAAGTGTCACCACCACCGTGTCTCCGCTGCGGCGTTTGACGGTCAGCGAGTCGGCGGTGACGGCTGCGATCTCACCGCGAATGCGTACCGGCTTGGCCGGAGACTGGGCGGCAACCACGCCACCGAGACCGACGACCAGCAGGGCAATACCGAGCTTCATGCGATAGGTCATGGGAACTCCAGGGAGAATTCGTTGGCTCCCAAGCCTGGGAGCAATGCGAACTCTACGGACGGCAAGCTGAATCGGACCTAAAGCCATGTCGAATTTTTGTAAGGTTTCACCATCTTCCAAACCGGCAGACCCACGGCGTCGCGGCCGAGCCACAGGCGGCTGCCTGCGCACGTTGACACCCTGGTGCGCGTGGTCCACATCCCTATAATTTCAGTTCGATTACCGTTATTTTGCCCTGTGCGTTTGCCGACGCATGGAGCCGCCTCTTGCAGGTTCGTCATGCTGAAAGAAACCCTGTATGACTGGTTCGGCCTGAATCAGACGCTTTTCCTGCTGATCAACGGCGTGCACAACGCCTTTGTCGATCCGCTGATGTTGGTGGGTACCGCCTTGGCCGATTACCGCAACATGCCAGTGATCTTGCTGTTCCTGGCGCTGATGGCCTGGTGGGGGCATCGCTACGCACGTCCCGACACCATGCAGCAGGGCTTGCGCCTGCTGGTGCTGGCCGTGGCCAGCTATGGCGTGGCCGTGGTGCTGACAGCCACCGGAAAATATCTGTTCGACTTCCCGCGACCGTTGGCGGTGCTGGCCGATCATGTCGTGGTGTTGGGGCAAGAGAAGATTGTTCGCAGTTTCCCCAGCGGGCATGCAATGTTCTCGATGCTGGTGGCGGCCTTGTTCTGGCGTGGTGCCAATCTGCCCGGTCGAATTGCGCTGGCGCTGTTTGTATTGTGGGCGGGTGTTTCGCGCATGGTGGTCGGTGCCCATTTCCCCGCCGATGTGCTGGCAGGGTATGCGGTGGGCCTGGCGAGTGTGCCGGTAGCGCGGCTGGCGCTGGCACGAAGTGCCGAGCTGCTGCGGCAACGCGCCTGAATCGACAGGACTGAACGTCAAGACTGAATCGACACCAACCACAGGCACGCAATACGTGCAGTGACTGCGTAGCGATCCCGGTAATTCATCCCGGCATAACCCCGACAGCAACTCGCAGGTCTTGCTGCCGGGGGGCTGCATGAATTGTCATATTCAATACATATACAAGGCATAACATCCAGCGTCTCGTTCGGGTGGATGATTCCTTCGTATGCACGCTGCGTTTTCGCCTTTCCGCCGTCCGGGCACGCCTGGCGAGCATCGTTGCGCCGGTGATCTTTGTCAGGACGTGCCGGCAATCGACGCGGCAGATGCCAATTCTCTGGTCATGGAGATCTTTACGCTGCGTCGCGACATGGCAAGCCTTGCCGTGCTCGAAGACGAGCGTCCGATCGGGCTGATCAATCGCAATATTTTCCTGTCGCAGATGAGCAAGCCGTTTCATCGCGAGCTTTACGACAAGAAAAGCTGCATCGCCTTCATGGACAAGGAGCCCTTGATCGTCGATGCAGGCATGAGCATCGAAGCCCTGACCTTCAAGACCGTGGAAGTTGGCGAGAAAGCACTGGCTGACGGCTTCATCGTCACGCGCGACGGGCGCTTTGCGGGCCTGGGCAACGGTCTGCAATTGATGGGCGTGGTCGCCGCGATGCAGGAAGAGAAAAATCGCCAGATCATGCAGAGCATTGAATACGCCAGCGTGATTCAGCGCGCCATGCTGCGTGCATCGCGCGATGCGCTGGTGTCGACTCTGCGCGATGCGTCGCTGGTGTGGGAACCGCGCGATGTGGTGGGGGGAGACTTCTACCACTTCGTGGCGCATGAAGATGGCTGGTTTGGCGCGGTGGCCGATTGCACCGGCCACGGTGTGCCCGGTGCGTTCATGACGCTGATCGCGTCTTCTTCGTTGTCGAAGGCGCTGGAGCAAATCGGTCCGCGCGATCCTGCGGCCTTGTTGTCGGCGGTGAATCGCAGCGTCAAGGCCTTGCTTGGGCAGGTCAATGGCGCAGACGATACGCCGGAATCCGACGACGGCCTGGATGCCGCGTTCTTCTGGTTCGACACCGCACGCAGTGAACTGCGGTTTGCCGGGGCGCGTATTGCACTGCATGTACTGCGGCCGGAGCAAGATGCTTTCGAGAGCATCGCCGGGCAGCGCATGGGCGTGGGCTACGTCGACAGCGATGCCGACTACGTGTGGACGGAAAACGTGGTGGCCTTGACGCCCGGCAGTCTGTTGTTCATTACCACCGACGGCCTGATCGACCAGATTGGCGGGCCGCGCCGCATTGCATTTGGCAAGCGTCGTGCGTGCGACGCGATCCTGGCACACCGCAACGACACCGCCGCTGCGATCTGCGATCACTTGCGACAGGCACTTGCAGATTGGCAGGGGCCACAGACCCGCCGCGACGATCTGACCTTGTTCTGTGCCCGACTTCAGGAATGTTGATGAGCCCTTCGCCTCTGTCCCGCCAGGACGACAATTTCTTCGATCTGGCCCAGCACCGCAACGTGATTTTCTATCACATGGGCTACTTCTCCCACAGCATCGTCGCCACGATGGCCGAGGTGGTGAAGTTGCAGCTGGAAGTCTCCGGCGTCAGTGGCCCCACGCGCCGCAAACTGTTCTCGTCATTTGTTGAACTGTCGCAGAACATCATCCATTATTCGTCCGATGCGCTTGGCGCGGACGGCCCGGATACGGCCTCGCTGCGCCAGGGAGCCGTGTGCATCACCACAGCCGAAGACCACTTCGTGATGTGGTGCGCCAACCCGATCGCCGTAAGCGACGCCGAGGGCTTGCGTGACAAGCTGGAACCCTTGCGCAATATGTCGATCGAACAGATCAAGCAAGCCTACAAAGCATCTTTGCGCGCCGAGACACCTGCCGACAGCAAGGGTGCAGGGCTGGGCTTTTTGACCATGGCACGCGACGCCAGCGCACCGCTGGAATTCGCTTTCCACCCGCGTGTGGACGAGCCGGGGACCACCCTGTTCTGCCTGAAAGCAACCATTTGACGACGTCGACACTAGCCATGGACAACTTGTATATCGCTGCAACGGCAACGTCTCCCGAAGTGGATTTCCGCTTCGACGAGCATCTTTTGTCGCTTACCGGTGAGTCGTACCCGGAAAACGCAGCGGCCTTCTACACCCCGATCATTCAGCAGTTGCGCGCCTATCTGGCCACGTGCGACGGTGCGGAGATCACCGCCAATGTGGCGCTGGCCTACTTCAACAGCTCCAGCACCAAAATGCTGTTCAGCATGTTCGACGCACTGGATCAGGCCGCGCAGGCGGGCAACCCGGTGAAGATGAACTGGTATCACGACGAGGAAGACGACACGATCCTCGAATTCGGTGAAGAATTGCAGGCTGATTTCCAGGCCATCGACTTCACCGATCATCCGGTGCCTGCACAGTGATGCCCCGGCGCGAGGGCCGCGTGACGCCCATCTCTGCCGAGCCGCGAACCGAAGAAGTCCCTGACTTGTTCGAAAGCGAAAAGCTTGCGCTTGATCGTGCGCGCGAGGCGCTTGCCGACGAGCAGGCAGACAGCACAGCCACGCGTCAATCATTGGCTGAACTGACGCAGCATTTCGAGCGACTGATGCGCGAGACGCGTCGCCTGATTGGTCGCAGCGACCGCGCAGAGCGTGAAATGAACGCACTCAATCTGCAATTGCAGACCCTGGCGCACGAACTTGAGCACCGCGCCACGCACGACGCGCTGACGGGCGTACTCAATCGCGGTGCCGTCATCGACCTGGCGGGTCGCGCTTTGCGTGACGGCAGTGCGGTGATGATCGTGCTCGACATCGACTACTTCAAACGCATCAACGATGACTTCGGTCATCCGGCGGGTGACGCGGTGATCCAGGGCATCGTGACCTGCCTGCGCAGCATCGTGGCCGACGCGGGCATCATCGGCCGGGTCGGCGGTGAGGAATTCACCGTGTTGCTGCCTGCCCACACGCTGGACGAAGCGCTGAGCCTGGCCGAATCGATGCGCGAAGCCATCGCCAATCACGTGTTCGCCGCACCGGTAGACCGTGGCATCACCGCCAGTTTCGGTGTCAGCCTGAGCCCTGGCGGTACCGATTTCGACACCGCCTACGCACTGGCCGACGAGGCGCTTTACTGCGCCAAGCGGGCAGGGCGCAACCGGGTTGAAGTCGCTGTACAGCCTTCTGTCGCGACCCTGCGTCTGGCTTGATCTGCATCAAGGTGCTGGCCCGCCCGGGCAGCTATGGTAAGTCTGGCCTTCATCGCCTGACCCCATGGACATCACCCTTCCGGCCACTGCCGCCGCCTCTTTTTCTGCGTTCGACGATACCGCCGCTGCGCGGGAATTCTCGCGTCCGCTTGCCGACGGCCGCTGGGAATCCTGGATCGCCGTGGAGGGCATGGACTGCGCCGCGTGCGGCCAGACCATCGAACAGTCGCTGACCCAACTCCCTGGGGTAGACCTGGCGGAAGTGTCTTTGCTGACCACCCGCGCCAGAGTGATCTGGCAGGCCGGGCAGGTGGCTCCGTCAAGTCTGTTTCAGACGATTGCGCGTCTGGGCTACCAACCATTCCCGGCGGGCTCGGCCGAACAGGAACACGCCATCCGTCGTCATGGCCGCATGTTGCTGTGGCGTCTGATGGTGGCGGCCTTCTGCATGATGCAGGTCATGATGTATTCGACCGTGGAATACGTGGCCACCCCGGGCGAGATTCCGCCCGATCAACTGGTGTTGTTGCGCTGGGGCCAGTGGATGCTGTGCATTCCGGTGATGCTGTTTGCGGCGTGGCCGATATTGCACGGTGCCTGGCGCAGTCTGCGCAGCCGCAGGCTGGGCATGGATGTGCCGGCAGCGCTTGGGCTGGTGCTGGCTTTTGCCGCCAGTTCATCGGCGACCTTCGATGGCGGTGGCGAGGTCTGGTTCGACTCGGTCAGCATGTTCGTGTTCTTCCTGCTGCTGTCGCGCTGGGTCGAGGCCTGGGCGCGGCGTCGTGCCACCGGGCAGCTTGAAGCCTTGGATCGTCGTCTGCCCGCCGTGGTGATGCGCGCGGAAGGCGCGAGCTTTGTTCAAGTCCCAGCCACGCAGCTGCGCCAAGGCGACCGTATTCGCGTCGCACCCGGCGAAACTTTCCCCGCAGACGGCACCTTGCTGGAAGGCCAGACCACGGTTGATGAAGCCATCTTGACGGGCGAAAGTCTGCCGGCGGCCAAAGGGGTGGGCGCATCGGTAGTGGCTGGCAGTCAGAACGTGTCTGAGACCGTCGATGTGCTGGTTACCCGACCGCCTGCCGACTCTACTGTGGCGCGCATTCGGCAGCTGATTTCAGCGGCTGCACAGACCCGGCCCGATTGGGTGCGTCTTGCCGACAAGTGGGCGGCTGCCTTCCTGGCCTGTGTGCTGGTGTTGTCGGTAGCGGCCTGGATCGGCTGGCAGTTCATCGACCCGACTCGGGCAATGGGCGTGGCGATTGCGATTCTGATCGTCACCTGTCCCTGTGCCTTGTCGCTGGCGGCACCGGCCGCCATGCTGTCTGCCACGGCAGGCCTGGCGCGACACGGCATCTGGTTGCGCGAACCTGCTGCGCTGGAGCGCTTGCTGGGCGTGCGCCATGTGGCTTTCGACAAGACCGGAACGCTGACTGAGGCAACGCTGGCACTGACTCGCATCGAGGTATTGCGCCCGGGCTTCAACGAGGCCACCGCACTCGCTTACGCCAGCGCATTGGCTGGTTCGTCGCGCCACCCTTTGTCGCGCGCATTGGCGGCAACGGCTACTGCCACGCTGGCACCTACGCAATGGCGAGAGTGGGCGGGCGAAGGCATTCAGGCCAGTCTGGCTGGCGTAGCGCACCACCTTGGCAGCCTGCCGTTTGCGATGGCGAGAATCAACAGTACCGATGCATCCACAGACGACATGTCTGGCGCGGGATCGGCCAAGTCTGCCGACGCCGCATCACCCCGGCACAACGAAACCGACACATCCCCTGTGGTCTGGCTGTCCGACCCGGCTGGTTTGATCGCCTGTTTCCACTTTGCCGACACGCCCCGCAAGGACGCGGCCAAGACGGTTGCCGGGTTGCACGCGGCCGGGCTGAACACGGCGCTGCTGTCAGGCGACCGACCAGCAGCGGTGGAAGAACTTGCCGCCACCGTGGGCATCCGCAATCCGCTGGCGTCCATGTCGCCCGAAGAAAAGCTGCAGGCGATTCTGCATTGGCAGGCAAACGATCAACCGGTGTTGATGGTGGGCGACGGCATCAATGACGGGCCGGCGCTCGCACGTGCCGATGTGTCTGCCACCTTGGGTGGCGCAGCGGCCTTGGCGCAGGGGCAGGCCGACATCGTGCTGGCCAGCGGCCGGCTCAGCGACCTGCTGCAAGTACGTCGCACCGCCTTGGCTGCACGTCGCATCACCCGCCAGAATCTTGTGTGGGCGGCCAGCTGGAACGCGGCCAGCGTACCGCTTGCGCTGGTCGGCTGGATGCCACCCTGGGTAGCGGGTATCGGCATGGCGGCAAGCTCTTTATTGGTGATCGGCAATGGCCTGCGGCTGCTGCGGATCAAAGGCTGACATGGACATCCTCTATCTATTGATACCGCTGTCGACGGTGCTGGCATTGCTGATCATCGGCACGCTTGCCTGGGCCTTGTCGGGCGGCCAATTCGACGATCTTGAGCAACAAGGCGAACTGGTGTTCGAACCCGGTGAAGTCGATGCTGCAGGTGTACCAATCCGGCCACGGACTACGCGTTGAAACGCGAGTTCCGCACATGCCCGGACCTCGCTTGATCTGCATCAATACGTAACTCGACCCCCTGACTCACAGTGGATAGGTGAGAAACCAGGGAGTCAACATGTCAGCCGAAAGCAGACCGCACGACGCGGTCCTCAATCAACCGGTCTACCACGACAAGGTCGTGCGGCAGTTCAGCATCATGGCAGTGGTCTGGGGCGTGGTGGGCATGCTGGTCGGCGTGATCATCGCCGCCCAACTGACCTGGCCCGCACTCAATTTCGATATCCCGTGGTTGTCCTTCGGACGGTTGCGCCCGCTGCACACCAACGCCGTGATCTTCGCCTTCGGTGGCTGTGCGTTGATGGGCAGTTCATTCTGGGTGGTGCAGCGTACCTGTCAGGCACCGCTGTTCGCCCCCAAGCTGGCTTCCTTCATGTTCTGGTGCTGGCAGGCGGTCATCGTCTCTGCCGCAATCTCGCTGCCGCTGGGCTATACCCGTGGCAAGGAATACGCAGAGCTGGAATGGCCGATTGCGATCCTGATCACCATCGCCTGGGTCTGCTATGCCATCGTGTTCTTCGGCACGATCGCCAAGCGCCGCGTGCGCCACATCTATGTCGCCAACTGGTTCTACGGCGGTTTCATTCTGGCTGTGGCTTTGCTGCACATCGTCAATGGCTTGTCGATGCCGGCCAGCTGGATGAAGTCGTACTCGGTCTACGCCGGTGTGCAAGACGCGATGGTGCAGTGGTGGTACGGCCATAACGCCGTGGGCTTCTTCCTGACCGCAGGCTTCCTGGGCATGATGTATTACTTCGTGCCGAAGCAGGCCGGTCGCCCGGTGTACTCGTATCGCCTGTCGATCGTGCACTTCTGGGCCCTGATCTTCACCTACATGTGGGCGGGTCCGCACCACCTGCACTACACCGCCTTGCCTGATTGGGCACAGTCGGTCGGCATGCTGTTCTCGCTGATTCTGCTGGCACCGTCGTGGGGCGGCATGATCAACGGCATCATGACCTTGTCGGGTGCCTGGGACAAGCTGCGCACCGATCCGATCCTGCGCTTCCTGATCGTGTCCCTGTCCTTCTACGGCATGGCCACCTTCGAAGGCCCGCTGATGGCCATCAAGACGGTCAACGCCCTGTCGCACTACACCGACTGGACCATCGGCCACGTGCACGCCGGTGCGCTCGGCTGGGTCGGCATGATCACCATGGGTTCGCTGTACTACCTGATCCCGCGTCTGTACGGCCAGACCAAGATGTACTCGGTGGCTGCCATTGAATTGCACTTCTGGATCTGCACGCTGGGCGTGGTGTTCTACATCGCCGCCATGTGGGTGGCCGGTGTGATGCAGGGAATGATGTGGCGCGAGGTCAACCCCGACGGCACGCTTGCCTACACCTTCGTCGAATCGGTCAAGGCCACCTTCCCGTTCTACGTGGTGCGCCTGGTGGGTGGCCTGATGTACCTGGCCGGCATGCTGATCATGGCTTGGAACACGGTAATGACCGCACGTCAGCGTCCGCAGCCCATCGCGGCTGCTGCTCCGCTGGTCAAGCCTGCTGTCACCGCGCCTGCCGTGGCGACGGTCTGAGCGAAAGGAATCGACATGGCATTCACACACGAAAAAATCGAGACCAACAGCTGGCTGATGGTCGTCCTGATTCTGCTGGTGGTCGCCGTCGGCGGCCTGGTGGAAATCGTTCCGCTGTTCTTCCAGCGTTCCACCACGCAGGCCATCGAGGGCGTGAAGCCCTTGACGGTGCTGCAACTGGCCGGCCGCGACATCTATCTGCGTGAAGGTTGCTACAACTGCCACTCGCAGATGATCCGCCCGTTCCGTGCAGAAACGCTGCGCTACGGCCCGTACTCAGTCGCTGGCGAATTCGTCTTCGACCACCCCTTCCAGTGGGGCAGCAAGCGTACCGGTCCTGACCTGCATCGCGTCGGTGGTCGCTACAGCGACGAGTGGCACCGCCTGCACATGAACAACCCGCGTGACGTGGTGCCCGAGTCGAACATGCCGGGTTATCCGTGGCTGCAAAAGACCGCGATATTCGCTGACGAAATGCCGGCGCGCATGCGTGCACTGCGCCGCGTGGGTGTGCCGTACAGCGATGAAGAAATCAACGGCGCTGCGGATGCCATCCGTGGCAAGACCGAACTCGACGCCTTGATTGCCTATCTGCAGAGCCTGGGCCTGGCCCGGAAGTGAGCACCCCATCATGGAAATCGATCTGAACACCCTGCGTTCCACCGTCACGGTGCTGGCATTTGCCTGCTTCATCGGGATTTTCCTGTGGGCCTGGTCCGGCCGCAATCGCGCGAGTTTCGACGAAGCGGGGCGGCTGCCTTTCGCCGACGACACGCGCCCCGCGCCGGACGCGGGCAATGTGCCTAACCTCAGGAACAGCAATCATGTCTGACGCCGATTTTTTCAACGAGTTGTGGACGTACTTCATCGCCATCATCACGGTGGTGGGCATGTTGGCCTGTGCCCTGTTGCTGTGGCAGCAAGGCCGCCAGAAAGTGGCTGCACCGGGCGATGCCGACAACACCACCGGCCATGTCTGGGATGGTGACCTGCGTGAACTGAACAACCCGCTGCCGCGCTGGTGGATGTGGATGTTCTACCTGACCGTGGTCTTCAGCCTGGGTTACCTGGTTGTGTATCCGGGCCTGACGACTTACCGCGGCAGCTTTGGCTGGACCTCTGCCGGTGCCTATGAGCTGGAACGCGCTGCGCTGGAAAAGCAGATTGCACCGCTGTATGCAGGCTTCACGGCGAAGTCGGCTGAACAGCTGGGCCAGGACCCGGAAGCCATGGCCGTCGGTGGTCGCCTGTTCCTGAACAACTGCGCGCAATGCCACGGTTCGGACGCACGAGGCAGCAAGGGCTTCCCCAACCTGACCGACAGTGACTGGTTGTACGGCGGCAGCGCCGAGGCGATCCGCACGTCGATCACCGATGGTCGCAACGGCTTCATGCCGCCGATGGGCGATGCCATTGGTGGTGAAGACGCTGCACGCAACGTGGCGCAATACGTGCTGTCGCTGTCAGGCCGCGAGAACGATCCGGTACGTGCCAATCTTGGCCGGTCCAAGTTCTCTGCCTGCGCTGCCTGCCACGGTGCTGACGGCAAAGGCAATCCGCTGCTGGGTGCGCCCAACCTGACTGACCGCATCTGGCTGCATGGCGGGCGCGAAGCCGACATTGTCCAGACCATCATGCAAGGTCGCTCGGGCACCATGCCGGTTCACAAAGACCGCCTGACCGAAGCACAGATCCACGTGCTGACGGGTTATCTGATGAAAATTTCGGGCGCGTCTGAAGCGGCGACACCGGTCGCGAGCACCAAGCCATGAAACCACCCGATGGACCGACAGAATCGCGCTTGGGTCGAGTGATTCCGATCGTCGAAGCCAGGCGCGAAGCTCAATCAGATGACACGCGTGAAAAATCGCGTGGCAAGGGTGGGGACAAGGCAAGCGAGCCCGAACTGGTCTCGCTTTACGAGAAGCACCGCAAGATCCACCCGCGCTCGGTCAGCGGCTTGTTCGCGACCTGGCGCTGGGCGATGGTCTGGGCGACGCAGATCTTTTTCTACGGTCTGCCCTGGCTGACCTGGAACGGTCGCCAGGCCGTGCTGTTCGAGCTTGAGACGCGACGCTTTTATCTGTTCGAACTGGTGTTCTACCCGCAGGACTTTGTGTACCTGGCGGGCTTGCTGGTGATCAGTGCGCTGGCCTTGTTCCTGTTCACGGCGGTGGCTGGTCGGGTGTGGTGCGGCTACGCTTGTCCACAGACGGTCTACACCGAGTTGTTCATGTGGATCGAGCGCCGCGTCGAAGGCGAGCGCCATCACCGCATGCGCCGCGACGCCGGACGCATCAACGCCGATTACGTGTGGCGCAAGACCCTGAAGCACATCATCTGGGGCTTGCTGGCCTTGTGGACCGGTTTCACCTTCGTGGGCTACTTCGTGCCCATCCAGGTACTGGGCTTCGACCTGCTGTCCTTGCGCATGGGGCCGTGGGAAGGCTTCTGGGTGCTGTTCTATGCGTTCGCCACTTACGGCAACGCCGGCTGGCTGCGCGAACAGGTCTGCAAGTACATGTGCCCGTATGCGCGCTTCCAGAGCGCGATGTTCGACAGCGGCACCCTGATCGTCGGCTACGACACCAAACGCGGCGAACCGCGCGGTGCGCGCTCGCGCAAGCAAGACCCGGCCACGCTGGGCCTGGGCTCGTGTGTGGACTGCACCTTGTGCGTGCAGGTCTGTCCGGTCGGCATCGACATCCGCGACGGGCTGCAGTACGAGTGCATCAGTTGCGCCGCCTGTATCGACGCCTGCGACACCGTGATGAAACGCGTGGGTTATGCCCCTGGCCTGATCCGTTATGCAACCGAAGACACACTGGCCAACCCGGGTGGCAATCGCAGCCTGCGCAAGACCTTGCTGCGGCCGCGCGTGCTGATCTACAGCGGCTTGCTTGCTGCCATCTGCCTGGCCTTTGTACTGAGCATGTGGCTGCGTGTACCGCTGAAGGTCGACGTGATCCGGGATCGTGCCACGCTCAGTCGCGTGATCGAAGATGGCGTGATCGAAAACGTGTATCGCCTGCACTTGATGAACGCATCAGAGAAAGCACAGCGTCTGCGTATCGACGTGTCGGGCTTGCCCGGACTGTCCGTGCCCGAGGCTGAACGTCTGTCTCCGTTGCTGGCACCGGCACAGGCCGTCAACGTGGTGATCCACGTGCATTTGTCCCCCGATGAAGTGCTGGCCGCTGGCTCGCACCCCATCCAGTTCACCATTCAGGAGATTGACGCTCATGACATCCGCGTCCTCGAAAAATCCGTCTTCCTCGTCCCCCGCTGAGACCTTGTCGGCAGGGTGGTGGCGCACGCCGTGGATGTGGCTGGTGGTAGGCGGCCCGGCGGTGGTGATCGTGGCCAGTTTCATCACGCTGGCGATTGCGATTGCAGGTGCTGATCCGGTGGTGGGCGGCTCGTCGGTGCAACCGGCGCATCTGCGTCAGGCCACCGGCAACCAGTGACGCGAGTGATCTGACCCGGTTGGCGCGTGTCTTGGCGCGTATCCCCTGGTGCTTGGTGTCATGCAATAATGGGTATCATTATCATTTCTGAGATGCATCACCGTGAGCGACCCGGGGTACGCCTTCACCGACTCGGTGCGGAGTCTCTATAGCGATCATTTCCGCTGGTTGCAGGCTTGGTTGCATCGTCGTCTCGACGATACGCATCAAGCTGCCGATCTCGCGCAGGACACCTTCGTCAAAGTACTGGCACGCCGGGGCTTTGCTGCGCCGGTGTCCGAGCCGCGCGCGTTTCTCAGCACCGTTGCGCGGGGCTTGTTGATCGATTTCTGGCGTCACCGCGACATCGAGCAGGCATGGTCAGACACGCTTGCCATGTACCCCGAGGCCTTGCATCCATCTCCTGAAGATCAGGCGCTGGTCCTTGAGGCGTTGGTTGCGATTGATCGCAAGCTTGCCCGCCTGGGCACGCGCACCCGGCACGCCTTTTTGCTGCACAAGATTCACGGCATGACGCACCCGGCAATCGCCGCCGAGTTGGGCGTGTCGGAGCGGATGGTACGCAAGTATGTCGCGCAGGCGATGCTGGCTTTTCTGGTGGATGACGCATCGTCTACTGACAGGGTTGGTTCGTCAGCTTCCCCACTTGCTGTCGGGGCAGACTTCCAGCAATGAGCCTCGCTCACGACAGCGTGCCGCTCGACCACAAAGTGCTGGCAGCCGCGGCAGAATGGTATGCGCTGCTTAGCTCGGGGCAGGTCACCGAGCGTGATCGGTCGGACTGGCAGCAGTGGTTCGAACGCAGTGCGGCGCACCGTGCCGCCTGGCAGCGGGTAGAAGCCGTCAGCCAACAATTCGAGCCGGTAGTCGCTGGACGCATCGAACGCATGGCAAGTGTGGCGGGGCTGGATACCGCCGCCAGGCAGCGCCGGCAACGACGCACCGTGCTGCGGTCGTTTGCGTTGCTGGGCACGACCGGCGCATTGGTCTGGGGCGGCGCGCAAACCGCGCCGGGGCAGCGTTTGCTGGCGGCTGCGCGTGCCGATCATGCCACTGGCGTAGGTGGCTTCCTGGCGCTGCGCCTGGAAGACGGCACGCAAGTGTGGCTCAACACCGATACCGCCTTGCGTGTCGATTACCGCAGCGACCTTCGCCAGCTTGTCTTGTTGCGCGGAGAAGTCTCGATTGCCACGGCTGCCGATGCGGCGCGGCCGTTTGTTGTGCTGACTACCGAGGGGCATTTTCAGGCATTGGGCACGCGCTTCAATGTGTCGTCGTCGGCCGACGAAACCAGTTTGTCGGTGTTTGAAGGGCTGGTGCGGGCGCGCTTTGCGCCTGCTGGCGAAGCCGCTGCACCGGCCTACGACGTGGCCGCAGGCATGCAATTGCGTGGCAATCGGCGGCAGGTGTCTGCAATGACTGCGGTGACAAACGATGCCGGTGCCTGGACCCGTCGCATCCTGCAGGTGCAAGAGGCACCGCTGGCCTCTGTGGTGGCCCACCTGGCGCGCTATCGGCCCGGCCATCTTGGTTATTCCGATGACATCGCTGCCTTGAGTGTGACCGGAACCTTCCCGCTCGATGACATCGATCGTGCGCTGCATATGCTGACGCTGGTGTTGCCGGTGCAGGTGCGATCACCGCTGCCTTGGTGGACGACGATTCAAGCGCGTTGATTGTGCGTAGGGCAGGCTGAGCATTCATCGTTGTCCGTGAATCCTCGCCACTGTTACAAATTCGTGTTCCGGTTTTGGGAATCCCATCCGGCCTATGGGTAGTTCCCCATCCACGAGATCCCGCGTCCATGTCTTCTCTCTTTCCCGCCCGGTCTTCGCGATTCCGGCTTTCGTCGCGCCTGTTGTGGGTCGCAGGCTTGGCCATCGCCGCGCCGGTATCTGCACAAAATGCGGCCGATGCACGCAGTTTCTCGATTGGCCCCGGCCCGCTTGCACAGGTGTTGAATCAGTTCTCGGCTGAAGCGGGTGTGTTTGTCGCCAGTTCTGGCGAGCTGACACAGGGCAAGCTCAGCGCGGGCTTGGTGGGACGGTATGGCGTGGAGCAGGGGCTGGAAACCTTGCTGCGCGGCACGGGATTGCACGCGGTGACGCGGTCGCAGGGGGCGTATGTATTGCAACCCATTCTGCAACCCGCACAACAGCCCGCCGTATCGGGCGCAGCCAACGGCGTAACCCGCCTGACCCCGGTAGCCGTGACCGCCTCCCAAGAGCGCCCCGACGGGCCGTTGCTGGGGCTGGTCGCCACGCGCAGCGCCACGGCAACGAAAACCGACACGCCCATCATTGAGACACCGCAGTCGATCTCGGTGGTGGGGGCCAGCCAGATCCGCGACCAGAAAGCGCAGTCTCTGCAAGAAGCACTGGGCTACACCTCGGGCCTGATGTCGGGCATCGTCGCCAAAAGCTCGATGTTCGAAGACACCATGAGCATTCGTGGCTTCGAGGCCAATCCGCAGACGGGCAGCTACTACCGCGACGGCATGCGTTACATGATCAACCAGTACAACGGCAAACAAGAGCCGTATGGGCTGGAACGCATCGAAGTGCTCAAAGGACCATCGTCGGTGTTGTACGGCGCGGCCGCACCGGGCGGCATCGTGAACACCGTCAGCAAGCGTCCGACCTCTGAGCGCCTGCGCGAAATCAACGTCGATGCGGGCAGTTTTTCGCGCCGCCAATTGTCTGCGGATTTCGGCGGGCCGCTGGATGACGAAGGTGTGTGGTCGTACCGGTTGACAGGCCTGGTTCGGGACGCCAGGCAGTTTGTCGACCACAGCCGCGACGACCGGACCTATCTGGCACCGGCCTTGACCTGGCGACCGTCGGCCGCAACGTCCTTGACCTTGTTGGCAGCGTATCAGCGCAGCGAAAGTGTGTACCCCACTGCGGTGCCCGTGACGGGTTCCCTGCGGTCCAATCCGAACGGCCAGATTGCCCGCGAACGTTTTCTGGGCGAGCCCAATCACAACACCTTCGAGCTGGAATCGACCTCGGCATCTTTGCTGTTCGAGCACGCGTTTTCCGACAGCCTGAAAATCCGCCAGTCGGTACGCCAGTACAACGCGGATCTGAATCTTCGGTATGTGCTGCTGCAAGGTGACGTGGATCGCGCAACGCAGCGTCGGGTGGCACGATCGGCGCGTGGTTTCGACGACACCACGGGCGTGTTCACCAGCGACACCAATATCGAAAAACGATTCCAGACCGGTCGGGTAACGCAGACGGTGCTGGCCGGCATGGACTACACACGCTCGACCTATGACAGCGACCGGCTGCGTGGCAACTTGCCTGCCATCGACATCTACAACCCGGTCTATCAAAACGGCACGGTCACGGCCTTGCCGTGGCAACAGCGCCGCAACAAGGAAGCGCGCCTGGGCTTTTATCTGCAGGACCAGATCAAGATCGACGACAAGCTCGTGATTCTGGTGGGCGGCCGCCGCGATCAGGTCCGTGCTGAAAATCGGGCGTTGCATGCACCGTCCACCGACAGCAATGAAAAGGATTCGGCATTCACCGGTCGTGCCGGCGTGGTGTACTTGGCCGACAACGGCTTTGCACCCTATGCAAGCTTCAGCCAGTCGTTCGAACCCACGTCTGGCCGTGACCGCAATGAAACCCGCTTCGATCCCAGCCGGGGTCAGCAGGTCGAAGTCGGTGTGCGCTACCAGCCAAAGGAATCCGACACCTTGCTGAGCGCCAGCGTGTTCGACCTGACGCGCAAGAACGTACTAAGCCCGGACGCGGTAGACCCGACCTTCCTGGTGCAGACCGGCAAGGTGCGCTCACGCGGCGCGGAATTCGAAGCACGTGCACGCGTGACACGCGAACTGGATGTCATCGCCGCCTATACCTACACCGATGCCAAAGTGCGTGCCAGCAACGTGCCGGGCGAAGTCGGTGAACGCTTCAACACGCCGCGCCACATGGCGTCGCTGTGGGCCGATGTGAACCTGTCGTCGGCCGGATTGCCGGGCTGGCGCACCGGCATGGGCATCCGCTACGTGGCCGCACGACCCGACCGCCCCGCCAGCGGCTCGTTCGGCGGCCCGGGTTACACCTTGCTCGATGCCCGACTGGAATACGAAAACGGTCCGTGGAGCTATGCACTGAACATCAGCAACCTGACCGACAAGACCTACATTCCGTCCATTTGCTACAACAACGTGTGCGACTACGGCGAGCCGCGACGCATCATCGGGACCGTCAGCTACCGCTGGTAAATCGTGCGCGCACGACTTGTCCTGCTGCACCGATGGCTGGGTCTGGCCACGCTGGCATTTTTGATTCTGGCATCTGCCACCGGGTCGATACTGGCGTGGCATGACGAACTCGATGCCTGGGTTGCGCCGGAACTGCTGCGCACACCCGCCACATCAGTAGCATTGGCACCGATGGTGCCGGCCGTGCTGCGCGACATCGTGGTTGCCGCGTATCCGCAGGGGCGGGTGCTGGCCATCCCGCTTGCGCGGCATCCCGGCAAGACCGTGGCCTTTCCGGTCTGGCTGACCGACCCCGGGTCAGCATCGCCGGTGTTGCTGGAAGTGTTCATCGACCCGGCGACCGGCCTGATACAAGGTGACCGTCGCTGGGGTGACCCCACCGATGGGCTGAAAAATCTGCTGCCTGTGATCCACCGGCTGCACACCTCGTTATTGGCCGGCTCGACCGGTGAATGGGTGCTGGGCGTGGTGGCCTTGCTCTGGACGCTGGACTGTTTCATTGGCGCATTTCTGACCTTCCCCGCGCGGGCAGCAAAACGGCGCGCGGGTGGCCCGGCCAAGTCGTGGTTGGCGCGATGGCGCGCTGCGTGGGCATTGCGCGTCAGCAGCCGTGGCTACAAGCTGGGCTTCGATCTGCACCGGGCGTCCGGCCTGTGGTTGTGGGTGTTGCTGCTGGGCATGGCCTGGAGCAGTGTCGCCTTCAACCTGCCAGCGGTATACCGACCGGTGATGGGGGTCTGGTTGGATCAGCAGCCCGACCTTCGCCGCGCGCTCAGGCAGTCTGCGTCTGGATCAAAGACGAGCATGGACTGGGAGCAAGCCCTGACGCAAGGGCGTCGTCACATGGCGACCATGACGGAGGAAAAGCAGCTTGGGATCGTTGGCGAACATTGGCTGGCTTTCGATCCGCGCGCCAATCTCTATCGTTACACCGTGCGCAGCACGCAGGACATCCGCGACAAGACGGGTAGCACCCACGTGTTCTTCGATGCCGCAGACGGAAAGCTGCGCGGTGTTCAGTTACCCACCGGTGGCGTGGCGGGCGACACCGCGACCCTGTGGCTGACCAGCCTGCACATGGCGGCGCTATGGGGATGGCCGTTGCAATTGGCGGTGTCGATACTGGGGATCGTGGTCGTTGTCTTGAGCGTGACCGGGTGGATCATCTGGCGTCGAAAACGGCAGGCGCGCACCACGCGTCCGGTGCACGCTGCCCCTCGTGCTCAAGCTGCGCGGTGAGCCTCGGCAGCTTGCATTGCCTCTGCCGGTTCAACCGCGCCTGTGGACGCGATGGCCCGTCGCCAGACCTCGCGCCCATCCATGCTGGCATCGGCTTTCAATGCCATGTACCGCAGGCAGCTGACCCGCAGGAACGACGTGAAATTGGTGGTCTCGCCGCGGAACGCGTAGACCTCTTCAAACAGCTTGGCGATCAGCTGGTTGGTGGTCATGCCGTTCTCATTGGCCAGCTCGGTGAGCGTCTGCCAGAACAGGTTTTCCAGCTTGATGCTGGTGACCGCCTTCATGATGCGGATCGAACGCGTGCGCGATTCGTAAAGAATCGGGTCGGTGTGCGAGTAGATGCTGCACATGGGAAGCCATCTCCTTGAGCGTCACACCCGCCGCCGGAACAGTCCGGCGGCGCGGCGGCGCACGCTGAGTTTTACAGCGTGATCTTGGTGCCCAGCAAGGCCAGGAATTGTCCGATCCATGCCGGGTGTGCCGGCCATGCGGGCGCGGTCACCAGGTTGCCGTCGGTGTAGGCACCGTCGATCGGCACGTCAACGAATTCACCGCCCGACAGACGCACTTCCGGCGCGCAAGCCGGGTAGGCCGAGCTTTTGCGACCCTTCAGCACGCCGGCTGCGGCCAGCAGTTGCGGGCCGTGGCAGACGGCTGCGATGGGCTTGTTGGCATCGGCAAAGTGTTTGACGATTTCCAGCACGCGCGGGTTCAGGCGAATGTACTCGGGGGCGCGGCCGCCCGGGATCAGCAGCGCGTCATACGAAGCCGGATCGACATCGGCGAAGCTGGCATTGAGCGTGAAGTTGTGGCCGCGCTTTTCGCTGTAGGTCTGGTCGCCTTCGAAGTCGTGGATGGCGGTGCGGATCTGATCGCCCTTGGCCTTTTCCGGGGCCACGACATCGCACTGGTGGCCTACGGCGGCGAGCGCCTGGAACGGGACCATCAGTTCGTAGTCTTCGACGTAATCGCCGGCCAGGAAAAGAATGCGTTTGGCTGCCATGTCCAATCTCCAGAATGCGCCCGCTTGAGGCGGACGTCAGGGTGGAGGCGCAAGAGCCTGCGCCTCGGGGGCGTGTCCCCCCGGCAGGAAGTATCCGCCCGCTGTGGGGGCGGGCGGGTAGCACCGGGGTGCTACATGCGCATGCAGACGGCTAGTGTTTTCCGCAATGCAAACCGCTGGCTCAAGCGTGCGTGCCGACCATCTGGCGCAACTTCTCTGGCTGCTCGATACGGATGTGGCGCTGGTTCACCGAGATCAGTCCTTCCTCGGCAAACTTCGAGAAGGTGCGGCTGACGGTCTCAAGCTTGAGGCCCAGATAGCTGCCGATTTCTTCGCGTGTCATGCGCAGCACCAGTTCGCTGCCCGAGAATCCGCGTGCCCGCATGCGGGTCACCAGGTTGAGCAGGAAAGCGGCCAGACGTTCCTCGGCGCGCATGCTGCCCAGCAGCAGCATCACGCCGTGGTCGCGCACGATTTCGCGGCTCATCAGGCGGTGGAAGTGCTGTTGCAGGGTGGTGCACTCGCGCGACAGCTCTTCAAGGCGGTCGTACGGAATCACGCAGACTTCGGAATCTTCCAGCGCCATCGCGTCGCAGGCGTGTTGTTCACCGCCCATGCCGTCGAGGCCGACGATTTCGCCGGAGATATGGAAACCCGTCACCTGATCACGGCCATCGGCCGTGTTGATGCGTGTTTTGAAGGTGCCGGAGCGAATGGCATAGATCGCGCCGAACTTGTCGCCGTTGCTGAACAGAGGTTTGCCGCGCGGCACGCGTTTGCGATTGGCGATCAGGCGATCGAGGACATCGAGTTCGTCCTCGCGCAAACGGACCGGCATGCAAAGCTCGCGCAGATTGCATTTGGAACAACTGACCTGGACTTCTTTCAAAGCGGGCGGGTCGTGACGCAGGGGTGACGTGGTGGCATCTGACATGTGTTCTCCTGACGCAAGTGTACGGTGTAACGACCTGCAAGCGGGTTGACCTGGATCAAATCACACCTGTAGCCAGTGGGGCAAAGTTGCTGCATGGAACCGATCAGCAATCCCGATCCCACCCGCCAGACGTCCGCGCATCGGGGCGCGGGATTCGTCCCCGACACCGCGCTGCTGGCGCGGCTTGACGCCCCTGGCCCTCGCTATACATCCTACCCCACGGCCGATCGCTTCACGGAAGCCCACGATCTGGACGCCCACCGCCACGCGCTCGCCGTGCGCGGCATCGGTGGTCTTGCCCGGCCGCTGTCGCTGTACGTGCATGTGCCGTTCTGTGAGTCGATCTGCTATTACTGCGCCTGCAACAAGGTTGTCACACGCGACAAGACCAAGGCACGCCGTTACCTGGCCGCCTTGTTCCGCGAGGCCGAACTGACGCGCCAGGCCATGTCGCACACCTCGCCAGTCACCCAGCTGCATCTGGGGGGCGGCACGCCGACTTTTCTGGACGACGATCAGCTTCAGTCGCTGGTCTACAAGCTTGAAAGCCTGCTCCCGTTCGCCGCAAATGCCGAACGTTCGATCGAGGTCGATCCGCGTACGGTCGATGCTGAACGCCTGCATGCGCTGCGCCGCATGGGCTTCAATCGCCTGAGTTTCGGCATTCAGGATTTCGACCGCGATGTGCAGGCAGCGGTGCACCGTGTGCAGTCCGAAGATGAGGTATTCAGCCTGATGGCAGCGGCGCGTGCCGAAGGCTTCGAGTCGATCAACGTAGACCTGATCTACGGTCTGCCCAAGCAGACCCCCGACTCGTTCGTTCGCACGCTGGACACGCTTGCCCGGCTGGCACCCGATCGTGTGGCGGTCTATGCCTACGCGCACCTGCCGGATCGCTTCAAGCCGCAGCGCCGCATTCATGATTACGATCTGCCCAGCGCCAGTGCACGGGTCGCCATGTTGCACAGCGCGATCACCCGTCTGGGCGATGCGGGTTGGGATTACATCGGCATGGACCACTTTGCACGCCCCGATGACGCGCTGGCGATTGCCAAGCGGCAGGGTCGCATGCACCGCAACTTCCAGGGTTACACCACGCAGCCGGACTGTGACCTGATTGCGCTGGGCGTGTCGGCCATCAGCCGCGTGGGCGCCACCTATGCGCAGAATGTGCGCACGCTGGACGAGTATTACGACGCCATCGAAGGCGGCCGCCTGCCGGTGTTCCGTGGCCATGCCATGAGCGCGGACGACCTGCTGCGCCACGCCGTCATCATGGCAATCATGTGCCAGGGCGTGCTGAATTTCGAGGTCATGGACATCTCGTATCTGATCGACTCGCGCCGGCATTTCGCCGAAGAGCTGGCGATGATGGATACCTTCGTGTCCCAGGGTCTGGTCGAAATCGATGAGGAAGGTTTGCGTGTCACGGAAGCCGGCTGGTTCCTGGTGCGCGCGATTGCGCGGGTGTTCGACCGCTATGCACAACGTGCCAGCGCACAGGTGCAATTTTCGCGGATCTTGTAATGCTTAACCTGTCGGTGGTGACGGCGACTGCCTTGCTCGGACTGGCCGGCGGTGTCCACTGTGTCGCCATGTGCGGCCCGGCTTCCGTGGCGATAGCGCGTACGCCTGCCGACGCTGCCTGGTTTCACCTGGGGCGTTTCCTCGGGTATGGGGTATTGGGCGGGCTGGCTTCGGCTGGTGCGGTGGGCATGGCGCATGTGGCCGGCGCGGCCGCGTGGCTGCATCCGATCTGGTTGCTTAGCCATGTGTTGCTGGCCATGCTGGGTGGCTGGATGTTGCTTACCGGTCGTCATCCACGCTGGGTACAGGAAGGCTTGCTGCGCGCGGCGCGCAGCGTGTTGAGGGCCAGCAGTGGGCCAGCGTACGCCGGCAGCGGTGTTACGCAGCGCGTGATGACGCCGGCTGCCGCCGGCGCTGGCATGGGGCAAACAGTGGAAGTGCGTGTCCCGGTGGCGGGCATTGGCCGAAACACCAGCCCGGGCAAGGCTCCCACACGCTCTACTTTCCTGATTGGCATTGCATGGGCGCTGTGGCCCTGTGGCATTCTGTATTCGGCGATTGCCATTGCCTGGCTGACGCAGGACGTGCTTACCGGCACGGTAGCCATGATGGCGTTTGCTGCTGGCTCTGGCGTACAGCTATGGCTGGGTCAACGCGGATTGATGGCCTTGATGCGAGCAGGCAAGGAATCGCTTGGCATCCGTCTGGCCGGCGCACTGACTTTCAGCTTTGCACTGGCATTGATCGTGTGGGTTGCCATGGGCAACCTGCCGTCGGATTTCTGTCTGCCGGGCAGCTGACACTGCCTTGCATCGCGGCATAGATCCGGTCGGCGACAGCGCCGCTGGACTCATGCCGTGTACGAGGTTCAGTGTTGAGGCTCAGCGGCAAAACTCAGTGCATTGCAACCGTATCAGGCTCGGTTGCCACCGCGTTCGGCGACACATTGATCACGCCAGGCAGTGCCTGATAACGAGCCACCGCTTCCGGCACACTCATGCCAGCCGGCAGCGCCACCAGCGCACCACGCATCACCGGAAACGCCTGGATCACTTTCGCGCCGATCTGCTGATTGGCAGCACGGGCGGCGGCAGAGCGGTGACCATCCTGGTACATGACAATCAACTGGCCGTCGACGTAATGACGCCACGGTGTCATCAGCGGATCGCCGGCTGGCGTCTGCGCAGCGGTCTCCACTGCAGGCGCAACTTCGATCTTCACGATCTGGGTCGGCTGCGAGGGCGGGGCGGGTGGGGCATTGGTGGACTGCGCCACCAGAATGTCGTTATTTGTACCCGATGCCAGGGGTTCGTCCGGCATCGCGGTGCAAGCGGTACACGCAATCGCCAGCGAGGCAGCGATCAGCGGAAATGACGTGCGGAGGTGGGGATGCAGGTGCATGGAAGTCTCCGTCGAAAGATGGAAAGCATTCAGCAATCAGCGTGCCCAAGCATTGCGACCGCATTATTGCGGCAGCACGGAAATGGCGATATATCGGGGTTTCAAGAGGATGGGTGAGGCTTGGTGCCTGGTTGCTCGGGCAGAACGCCGTTGCGGTGTTGCTGCGCCGCCGCGTGGGCGGGGGCGCAGCAAAAAGTGCCATATTCAGTTGCGCACCTTTAAACGCTCAGATTGAGCGCCGGTGTTGAACGCTCAGTTTCAATGCTCAGTTTCAACGCTCAATTGCAACGTTAAGGCTCAACACTCACTGTGCACACTGACTTATTTTTCTTCGCGCACGCGGTAGACCAGCACGCCGATGGTCGCAAGCGACAACACCTTGGCCGTCACGCTGCCCAACAGCAAACGCGACAGGCCGCTGCGGCCGTGGCTGCCGATGAAGATCAGGTCTGCACCGGTTTCTTCAGCCGCCTGGACGATGCCATCGGCTACGTTGAAGTTCGATACCGTCAGTGATGTTGCAGTAACGCCAGCCGTGTGCGCACGGTCGATCACGCCAGTCAGGAAGCGCTTTGCCTGGTCGGCAGAAGCTTCTTCGTAGGCTTCGTCGGTGATTGCATAGGCCGCTGCCATGCCATCGAAACCGATGGTGGCGGCAAAGGGTTGAGTGACATGCAAGGCGACGACTTCAGCGCCGATCGAGCGCGCGAAGGTGACACCGGCATTGGCGGCTTGGGCTGATAGCGGGGAGCCATCCGTGGGAAGCAGGATCTTCTTGAACATGGTGTTGGTTCCTCCTCGGGTAGGGCATGCCCAGGCAGGATAGCCGAGTTCTTCATGGCAACGCCATGACCCGGATCAACGGAAACACCTGGGCAGAAGAATCTGCCCAGATGCCGAGGCCAACGGCCTGCGTCAGGCCAGTGTGCGGCGCAGGAACTCGGCCACGTCGGCAAGCTCTGCGGGTGAAACCGAATGCGGGATCTGATAGGTATGCCATTCAACCGGCTGCCCCACGCCTTGCAGCAGCTTGTGCGTGTGTTCGGCGCGGGCGAACGGCACCACCGGGTCATGCACGCCATGCGCCAGGAATACCGGCGTCTTGGCGTTGACGGCAGCGCGTTCCGACGCGAAGTCGGCCGGCAGGACCACGTAGCCAGACAAGCCGACGATTCCTGCCAGGCGGCGGGGGTGGCGCAAGCCGGTGTACAGCGCCATCGCACAACCCTGCGAGAAGCCACCCAGCACGATGTTCTCGCTGGGAATGCCGCGCGCGTTTTCACGGGCGATCAGGGCTTCGATCATGCCCTGCGATTCGCGGATGCCGTCGGCGTCTTCCTGGCGCACCAGATCCATCACCCTGATGTCGTACCAGGCGCGCATCTTCATGCCGTTGTTCACGGTGACCGAACGCACCGGGCCGTGCGGAAACACGAAACGCGTGGCGGGCACGCCTTTCAAATCCAGCGCCGGAACGATGGGTGCGAAGTCGTGACCATCGGCACCCAGACCATGAATCCAGATGACGGCGCGGGTGGGATTGGGGGCGGTTTCGATCTCGACGCAGTCGAGCAGGGCAGGAGTGCTCATGCTTGGGCCTTGGCGCGCAGCGCAGTTTTTGGACGGAACGCCGCACACACGGCAGGGTCGGTTTCGATGTAGGGGCCAGCGATCAACTGGATGCAATAGGGCACGGCGGCGAAGATGCCGGGCACTTGCAAGGTGCCGTCAGCCGCGCGCAAGCCTTCCAGCGTTTCGCGGATGGCCTTGGGCTGGCCGGGCAGGTTGAGGATCAGCGTGGCGCTGTCCGCCTGTTCACGGATCACACCCACCTGGCGCGACAGAATGCCCGTGGGCACGAAGCGCAGGGATATCTGGCGCATCTGTTCGCCAAAGCCAGGCATTTCCTTGGTCGCCACTGCCAGCGTGGCCTCGGGCGTCACATCGCGACGCGCGGGGCCGGTGCCGCCAGTGGTCAGGATCAGATCGCAACCGACCTGATCGGCAAGCTCGATCAAGGTGGCGGAAATGCCTGCCTGTTCGTCCGGGATCAGACGCTCGACAAAACGCACCGGAGTGGTCAGCGCTTTCGCCAGCCATTCACGCAGTGCGGGAATGCCGGCGTCGTCGTAGACGCCTTGCGAGGCACGATCACTGATCGACACCAGGCCGCACACCAGTTCATCGGGATGGCTGCGTGCAATACGCAGGTCGGCAGCGGTCATCCGCGAATCTCCTGGCTGGTGTCAGTGCTGGTGTCAGTCTTGATCGTCGTTGTCCCGGGCCGAGCCGGGTTCCTCGTAATCATCGCCTTCCACCAGGCGCTTGATCTCCTGGAACAAGGAACGATAGGCCTTGCGTTGCGGCTCATTGCCCTGGGGCAGGTCGCGATTGAAAGCCTGTTCCTTGCGCGCCGAGCGGATCAGCGCGCGCAGTTGCTGCGCATCGCCTGCCGGGTTGGCGTTCATGAAGGCGGTGAAGTGCTCGTCACTGTCGATCAGACGATCGCGCCAGCGCTCAAGGCGGTGATAGGCATCGACCGAGGTCTGTGTCTCGCCGTCCCACTCGGCCATCTTGGCGCGAATGGGCTCGGCGTGCACGTGGCGCATCAGCTTGCCGACGTATTGCAGTTGGCGGCGCTTGCCTTCGTGCGCAGTGATGCGCTGCGCCTCCAGGATTGCCTCGAAAAGCAATTCCGGCAGGGGCAGTTGCACAAGTTTGCCGCGCGACAGTTTTATCAACCGTTCGCCTAGCTCTTGGAGTTCCGTCGCTTCGCGTTTTACCTGCGATTTGCTGGGCGGCATGCCCGAGTAATCAATTTTCTCGGGGGTCTCGCCGTTGACGACGTATTGGGAGGACCGCTTGGATCTGGGCATGGAAACCATACATACTGGGGGTTGGCTATGATAACCGCCCCGGCGCAGTGGGTGGCGCAGCCCCCCGCATTGCGCGCATGAAACGCGCACAAAACGTTGTACGCAGGTCGGCATCAGGGCCGGTTTGCACGAACCCCTTGGAACACGATGGTCAAGAAGTCCTCCTCTGCAAAGTCCTCTTCTGCTCGTCCCGCGATTCTCGCGAACCAGGACCAGTTCCGTGAACTGGTCACCCGTGTCCTGGAGGAATCCCGCCGGGTCGGTGCCTCGGACGCGGCAGCCGAAGTGTCGGAAAGCCAGGGTTTGTCGGTCAATGCGCGTGGTGGCGACGTGGAAACCGTCGAGCAGACGCGCGATCGCTCGCTTGATGTCACGGTTTATCTAGGTCGCCGTCGCGGCTCGGCCTCGACCTCGGATTTCTCCGATCAGGCGTTGCGCGACACCGTGAAAGCAGCATTCCACATCGCCAATCACACGGCAGAAGACCCGTGCGCGGAATTGCCGGATGCATCGTTGCTGGCGACCGATGTGCAGGATCTGAAGCTGCATTACGAATGGGACATCGACGCGGAACGCGCCACGCAACTGGCCATCCGCGCCGAGCGCGCCGCCTACGACACTGACAAGCGCATTCGCAATTCGGACGGCGCGTCGGTATCGAGCTTCGAAGGCCACTTCATGATGGGCAATACGCGGGGCTTTTTGAACGGCTACCCGTATTCCCGTCACAGCCTGTCGGTGGCACCGATTGCCGGTCGTGGCAATGGCATGCAACGCGACGACTGGTACACCAGTGCGCGTGACCCGAAAAAGCTGGCCGACCCGGAAGCCGTGGGCCGCTACGCAGCAGAACGCGCCTTGTCGCGCCTGTCGGCCAAGCGCGTGCGCACCGGCAAGTTCCCGGTGCTGTTCGAGGCCCCGCTGGCCGCTGGCCTGCTGGGTGCCTTCACGCAAGCCGTCAGTGGCGGCGCGCTGTATCGCAAATCCAGCTTCCTGATGGACAGCCTGGGCACCCAGGTCTTCCCGGACCACATCGACATCGGCGAAGACCCGCACGTGATCGGCGGATTGGGCAGCTCGCCCTTCGACGATGAAGGCGTGCGCACGCAGGCCCGCAAAGTGGTTGAAGCCGGCGTGGTCGAAGGTTACTTCCTGTCGTCGTACACGGCGCGCAAGCTGGGCATGCAAACCACCGGCAATGCAGGCGGTTCGCACAACCTGACACTGCGCTCGCGTCTGACGCAAGACACCGACGACTTCCGCGAAATGCTGCGCAAGCTTGGCACCGGGTTGCTGGTAACCGAGCTGATCGGCCAGGGCGTGAACTACGTGACTGGCGACTATTCACGTGGTGCCTTCGGCTACTGGGTGAAAAACGGTGAAATTCAGCACGCCGTGCAGGAAATCACCATCGCAGGCAACCTGCGCGACATGTTCCGCGAGCTGGCTGCCATTGGCGCAGACCGTATCGTGCGTGGCACCAAGTCCACAGGGTCGATTCTGATCCCTGAGATGTCGATTGCCGGGCAATAAGCGGCTGCTGTCAGTGACCGCGCTTGCCGCACCACGCGGCAAGCGCGATGTATTCGGCGCACCTGCATCGAAGCACTAGCGCTTCCGGGCATGGTGTGTGCTTGTTCGTGACATGGGAATTTCAGCAAGCTTCGGGTAGTATCTAAGGGTAAACCCTGTGGTGTGTAGCTGCCGGGAGCAAGCCTAAAGGAGATACATGAACACAGCTCAATCGCATCGCGTGGTGATCGTCGGCGGCGGTGCCGGTGGCCTGGAACTGGCCGCCCGCCTGGGCAGCCGCTTTGGTCCCAGTCACATCACCCTGGTTGACGCCAATCCCTTCCACGTCTGGAAGCCGTCCTTGCACGAAGTGGCCGCAGGCACCCTCGATATTCACCAGGAAGGCCTGTCGTACCCGATGCTGGCACGCGATCGCGGTTTCCGTTTCGTGATGGGCGCATTGCGCGGCCTGGACCGCGAAGCACGCGTGATTCACATTGCCCCAGTGGTTGCACCCGATGGCGAAGAAGTGCTGCCGGCACGCCAGCTGCATTACGACACGCTGGTGATGGCGGTAGGCTGTGGTGCCAACTTCTTCAACACCCCTGGCGCTGCCGAAAACGCGATTGCGCTGGATTCCACTGCAGCCGCTGAGCGTTTCCGCCTGTCGCTGCTGAAGCTGATTGCACGTCGTGAACTGAGTTCAGCAGGCGAAGCTGTCGATATGACTGCCGAAGAACGTGACGCTGCCGCACGTGCGCTGCACATCGTCATCGTGGGCGGTGGCGCAACCGGTGTCGAGCTGGCCGCAGAGCTGCACGAGTCGACCCAGAGCATTTATTCCTACGGTCGCGCACCCGAATCGCTGAGTTCACAGGCGCAGATTGCCGTGATCGAAGGCGGGCCGCGCCTGTTGGTGCCGCTGCCCGATTCCGTCGGTGAAGCTGCCCGTCAGTTGTTGATCGAACGCGGTGTGAAAGTGCACCTGAGCACCCGGGTCGCCGATGTGTCGGAAGAGGGCGTGCGCGATTCCAATGGCAACTTCTATCCGGCTGATCTGGTGGTGTGGGCGGCGGGTATCAAGGCATCGCCGTTATTGGCGACGCTGGGTTTGGCGGTGAACAAGCTGAACCAGATCGAAGTCGACAAGCGCCTGCGTACCGAGGACACGAACATCTACGCCTTGGGTGACTGCGCGGCAGCACCGTGGGGCAACGAAGGCAAGACTTTGCCCGCACGTGCCCAGGTGGCAAACCAGCAGGCATCTTGGCTGGCCAAGCTGATTGGTGCGCGCATCGAAAACAAGCCCGAACCGGGCGGCGAGTTTGTCTATCGTGACCACGGTTCGCTGGTGTCGATCGGGCAGGGCGGTGGGGTCGGGTCGCTGATGGGCGGCTTGGCTGGCCGCAATATGTTCGTGCGGGGCATCATTGCCCGCATGATGTACATGAGCCTGCATTTGATGCACCACGCGGCTGTACTGGGTATTTTCCGTACTGGGACGCTGGCGCTGGGGCGATTTTTGACCAAGCGGTCGCGGCCGTTGGTGAAGCTGCATTAAGTTCAGTCCTCATTGAGGGACTGGTCTGGCAGTAAGAAAAGCGGGCATGCAAGCGGTGGATCACCGTTTGCATGCCCGCTTTTTCGTCTGACAATTCGGTTTGCGCTGCCTTGCCCGACCCGTAGGCTACGGATCAGATCAGGTGATCACAACGCTGACTCAGCCGAACAGATTGCGATAACGCGAAGGCTGCGAGCGCAGGTACTGCGGCGGAGCTTTCACGGTGGCACCCAACTGGGCAGCCGCGTGCCAGGGCCAGCGCGGGTCGTACAGAATGCCGCGTGCCAAGCCGATCATGTCGGCGTCGCCAGTGGCGACAATCGCCTCGGCCTGCTCGGCTTCGGTGATCAGGCCCACGGCAATCGTCGGCACACCCGTCGCTTCCTTGACTGCGCGGGCAAATGGCACCTGGTAGTTCGGGCCGACCGGAATCGATTGGTTGGACGCCAATCCGCCCGTCGACACGTGAATGAACGACACGCCACGTGCCTTCAATGCCTGTGAGAAGGCAACCGTGCCTTCCAGATCCCAGCCGCCTTCGGCCCAGTCAGTGGCCGACACACGAATGCCCACCGGACGACCCGCCGGCGTGACGGCGCGCACGGCGTCGAACACTTCCAGCGGAAAACGCATGCGGTTTTCCAGGCTGCCGCCGTATTCGTCGGTACGCTGGTTCGACAGCGGCGACAGGAACTGGTGCAGCAGGTAGCCGTGAGCACCGTGCAGCTCGATCACATCGATGCCCAAACGGGCAGCGCGCACGGCAGCATCGGCAAACGCCTTGCGGACGCGGTCAAGACCGGCCTTGTCCAGGGCGGTGGGCTTGCGTTGGTCGTTGGTGAAAGGAATGTCAGACGGGGCAACGGTCTGCCAGCCGCGATTGTCCAGCGCCAACTGCTTGCCACCGCGCCAGGGCGCGTCGCTGGATGCCTTGCGGCCTGCGTGGCCGAGCTGCATGCCGATCGGCATGTCGGAATACTTGCGCACTGCCGCCAGCACACGGGCAAGCGCCTGTTCGTTTTCGTCGTTCCACAGACCCAGGTCATCGGCACTGATGCGGCCTTCGGGTTCGACGGCGGTGGCTTCGAGAATCAGCAGCGCCGCGCCCGACAAGGCCAACTGGCCCAGGTGCATGACATGCCAGTCGGTGGCCGAGCCGTTGTCGGCCGAGTACTGGCACATCGGCGCGATCACGATGCGGTTATGAAGCGTGAGGTCGTCTAGCTGGAAGGGCTGGAAAAGCTGGCTTGTCATGGGAACCTAGTGAAAGTGAGACGCGCCGGAACGAGACCGGGCAGCGGAATAAGGAACGCGATAGCGGGAAGAGTAACAACGCGGCGGCCTGCATGGCACATCGATCATGCCCGGCGTCGCTGTCGCAATAGCCGGGGTACTCAGGCGCTGGAAGGAGGATTGCGGTCGATCAGGCTTCCGGCGCAATCCACACGCCCGACTTGCCGCCCCGTTTCTCGCGCAGGGACACATCGGTGATGGTCATGCCGCGATCCACTGCCTTGCACATGTCGTAGATCGTCAGCAGGCCGACTTGCACGGCGGTCAGCGCTTCCATTTCCACCCCGGTACCGCCCACAGTTTCGGCGCGCACGGTGCAGTGCACGGCGTTTGCCTGCTCATCGATGGCGAAGTCGCAGGCCACGTGGGTCAGCGGGATCGGATGACAGAGCGGGATCAGCTCAGACGTGCGCTTGGACGCCATGATGGCGGCGATGCGGGCAATGCCCAGCACGTCGCCCTTGCTGGCATTACCGTCGCGGATCAGCGCCAGGGTGGTGGCTTGCATGCGGATGCTGCCGCGGGCAATGGCCACGCGTGAGGTAGGGGCTTTGGTGCCGACATCGACCATGTGGGCTTGGCCCGCCTGGTCGAAATGGGTGAGTCCGGACATGGAATTCCTGCAAAAACGGGCAGGCAGGCAAGCGGTCGGCGGGCAAAAAAGGCGGTCGCCGCAGGCTGCCGGAGAACGATTCCGGGCGTTGGCGCAGATGATGCGGGAACCCGGAGGCCAGGCTGGCTATCATACCTGTATGCCCAGCCGCCAAACGCCCTCGCTTCGCCTGCGCCGAACTGTTGCCGCAGCCCTCATCCCGCTTCTGCTGGCGACGCCGCTTGCGCCGGCTTTTGCCCAGCCTGCCGGCTTGCCGGACCTGGGTGAAATGTCTGCCCAGGACTTGTCTCCCCTGCTGGAACAGCGTCTTGGCCGCGCCATCATGGTGGAGTCGCGGCGTGATCCGGCCTATATCGACGACCTGGACCTGCGTGCCTACCTGAACCGAATCGCCCAGAAACTGGTGGCTTACGCCCCGGGGGGCGGTATCGATATCGAGGTGTTCCCGGTACGTGACGGCTCGGTGAACGCATTTGCGATGCCGGGCGGTTTCATCGGTGTCAACGCCGGCCTGGTGACCAGCACACGGACCGAATCGGAACTGGCCGGGGTGGTGGCGCACGAAATCGGCCACGTGGTGCAGCGTCACATTGCGCGGGGCCTGTCGGCGCAGAAGGACACCATGGTCATCATGCTGGCCAGTCTGCTGGCAGCGCTGGCCGCATCGCAGGCGGGCGGGCAGGGGCCAGAAGCTGCGCTGGTGATCGGGCAGGCCATGGCAGTGGATTCGCAGATGACTTTCTCGCGCGCGGCAGAACGCGAGGCCGACCGCACCGGCTTTTCAATGCTTCAGGGCGCAGGTTTCGACCCGGCCGGCATGGTGAGCTTCTTCGGGCGCATGGCGCAGATGTCGAGCCTGAATGAAGGCACGGGCCAAGTGTTCGCGCGCAGTCACCCCTTGTCGCTGGAGCGCATGTCCGACATGCAGAATCGGGCACGTGAACTGAGTGCATCACACTACGTCGACAGCATCGATTATCTGTACGTGCGCGCCAAGCTGCGGGTGCTGCAGGCCGATGGGGTGAATGCGCTGTTGGAAGCAATTCGGGCGCTGGGCTACCAGGCCGAGGAAAGCAAGGGCACGGCGCGCAGTGCGGCGTTTTATGGCGCTGCGGTTGGCTGGGTGTTGCGCAAAGACGCGGCGCAGGCGCAGGCTGCGTATGCCAAGGCGACGGCGGGTGGCGTGGAGCACCCGATGTTGGCGCGCTTGGGGGTGGAAATTGCGTTGCTGGAAAATCGGCCTGACGATGCGGTGAAACTTGCGCAAGCTGCGCATGCGCGTTGGCCGGATCAACATAGTTTGGGTTTGGCGGTGGCGCAGTCTTTGCAGCGTGCCAATCGGCATGAGGAGGCGATTGTCGAGCTGAATAAGCTGGCGTCGGCGTGGAGTGATGAGCCGAGGATTTATCAGATGCTGGCGGATAGTCACGCAAAGCTCAGGCATCTGATTCCGGAGAAGCGGAATCTGGCCGAATACTACCGTCGGGTGGGGGCGTTGCCTGCGGCGGTCGAGGTGTTGCAGCAGGCGAGAATCGCGTCGAAGGATTTCTATGAGCAGTCTTCGATTGATGCGGCGTTGACGGATGTGAAGCGTGAAGTCGATGACGAGCGGGAGTTGTTGCAGCAGTTCAGGAAGAATTGATAACGGGTTCTCGATTTGAATTTGCTGTTTAGCCGGTTGCGGTATCGATTCGAACGTCGCTATGTAGCCAGGCGCGGGTGTCGGGGGCGCGTCGCCTGCCCCGCTTGACTTAGGCGTCGGGTCTTCGCCCTCCACCTCGTCCAGAAGGGCAGTCGCCCCGCCCCCGACACCCGCGCCTTCAAGGTCGTTTGGTTAAAAGCTGATCCCGCCTTTGGGCGTTTGCCGTTTTTTCGGCTGCTTGGTGCTGCAAGCGGTTCTCGGCATTCCGTGGTCACCATTCTTGATCGCCACGCGGCTGGCCTTGGGGATTGGCTGGCCAGGTCGCCACGAAGCGACTCAACGGCTCACGCGTCTGGCCGTATATCAGTGGCCTTTTACGGCATTTCCACTTAAGGAAATTTGCACTTCTGCTTGATGGTGGGGTGACATCGAAGCGGGTGGCCGCACGGCAATGGCTTGCGGAGAATGGCTGTGATGCAGGCGGTCGCTGGCTAGATGTGCTTGGCTTGAACGTTTGTTGAGTCAATCGGGCGCATTGTTGAGTGCTAAAGCCGACGCGCGTGCCACGGCAGAACGTTTCAGCCGCACCAATAAGACCGTTCATTGCTGCTCCACTTCTGCACCAATGCGTTCTCTCAACGTTCGCGGTGCTTCAACTTTTTTAGCGACGAAGAAGCGCCTTCCTAACGCTGCTTGGTCTACGACGTATATGACGCGCCGCGCAATGGATAGCTGCTTAAAGCCGTCAGCGCCCCAGCCTTTCTCCCGCAAGCCGTTTAAGTGCGGCCACCCGCTTCGGTGTCACCCCACCATCAAGCAGAAGTGCAAATTTTCTTGAGTGGCGTTGCCGTAAAAGGCTATTGAAGAACCCACCGAATCGTGAGCCGCAAAAACCGCTTCGTGGCGACCTGGCCAGCCGATCCCCAAGGCCAGCCGCGTGGCATTAAAGGACGGTGGCCACCAAATGCCGAGAACCAAGTCCAGCACCTAGCAGCCAGAAAAACAAACGCCGCCCAAAGGCGGCATACGTTTTTAACCAAGAAAGCTTGAAGGCGTGGGTGGTGGGGCCGTGGCGGCTGCCCTTCTGGACAAGGTGGAGGGCGGAGACCCGACGCCTAAGTCAAGCGGGGCAGCCGCCACGGCCCCACCACCCACGACTGGCTACGCAGCAACAACACCGCCACATCCAAGCCAGTCCAAACAAACTCAATCGATCCGCATAGGCAACACCATCATCTGCTGCCCATTCAAATGCAACCTCTGCTGCAACGACGTCACCGCCTGGTTATGCAGCAACTTCGTCACGAAATTTTCCCGCTTGAACACCAACTTGCTGACAAAGAAAATCGCATTCGGAAACTCCTCCTGCACCTCCGCCGACAAAGTTTCCAAGACATCAATCGCATCCGTCCCAAAGCCCAGCTTGCTCGTCGCCGCCAAGCCATAACTGTTGCAGAAACGCTCAAAGTACTTCAGCGAAACGGTAGCCTGCATCTTCAAGGTCTCAAGCGCCTCCTGCCCACCGTACACCCGGGCATCCACCGTACGCGCATTGATAAACACGAAATTCTTGAAATGATCCGGGAACATGCGCTGCACCCACAGCAAAGCATGCAAACCACCGCCACGACTCGAACCGACCACAAACACCGCCGTCGGCGCCATCGGCTCCAGCTTCGGCGGATTGCTTTCTGATCCGAACGCCTGATCCGCAAAGATATCGTCCACTTCCGCAATACGCCTGCGCGTATCCCGGTAGTGACTGTTGATACCCAGACACGCAAAAATCAGCACACCCGTGATCAGCAAGGTCGCCCAGCCACCTTCAAAGAATTTTTCCACCACCGTCACCACCAGAATCGAACTGGTGATGAACAAGCCCAACAAAGACAACGCCACGCGACGCTTCCAGTGTGGCTTGTGCAGCGGGCTGCGACGGTTCTTGATCCAGTAGCGAGTCAGGCCCGCCAGGGACAAGGTGAAGGTCAGGAACACGTTGATCGAATACAGCACCACCAGCAGCGACACATCGCCGCCGGTCAGCAGCACGATGAACAGCGCCGAAATCCCCATCAGCAAAATGCCGTTCTCGGTAACCAGCCGGCTCGACAGATAACGGAAGCGGTGCGGCACCCAGGAGTCGGCGGCCATGTTGGCCAGCACCGACGGGCCGCCCAGGAAGCCCGTGTTGGCCGCCACGAACAGCAGGCCGGCCTCAGTCGCCAAGGTCAGAGTCAGGCCGATGGTCAGCCAATGGCCGGTGAAGCCCATTTCCGACAGCACGCTGCCGAACACCACGGCGTTCAGCGTCTGCCCTTCGACCGGGGCGGCGTCCCACAACAGGTACAGCAAGATGATGCCGGCCGCGGTGAAGGCCAGGCTGGCGGCCATCATCATCATGGTGGCCTTGCCGGTTTTCACGACAGGCTCGGCCAGACGCTCGACGTTGTTCGATACCGCCTCGATCCCGGTGTAGGTTCCGCCACCCAGCGAGTAGGCTTTCAGGAACAGCGCCACCACGAAGATCCAGCCGGTTTCGGCCGACAGGGTCTGCACTTCCTTGATGGTGTCCGGGAACAGCGCGGGCAGGCCTTGCGCGTGGGCAAAGATGCCCCACACGATCAAGATGAAGTGGGTGACCACAAAGCCCAGGAAGATCGGCAGCAGGAAACGGATGCTCTCCTTTGCGCCGCGCAGATTCATCCATAACAGCAGCATCACGATCGCACACGCGGCCCAGAGCTTGTAGGGCAGCCAGCTGACCGGCAGCAGCGAGAACACCGCGTCGGCCCCGCTGGCCACCGAGATCGCAATGGTCAGCACGTAATCGACAATCAGCGCCGACCCGGCCACCAGCCCGGCGCGTGGCCCAAGCAGGGCCGTCGACACCCGGTAACCGCCGCCGCCGGTTGGGAACAGTTCGATGACCTGGTTGTAGGCCAGCGCGACGATGAACACCGTGATTGCGGTAGCAATCGCCAGGAACAAGGCCAGATGAGTATGGGTCCCCAGCGCGTTGAACGCTTCTTCCGGTCCGTAGGACGACGAGGACAGGCCGTCGGCACCCAAGCCCACCCAGGCAAGGAAGGCGGCCAGAGCAAGAGAGTGCTTGGTGTCCGGCGACAGGGGGTCGCGGGCTTTGCCAAGCAGGCGTTCGCGCCAGGATGAATTTTTCATGCTATTCCAAGCAAGTTGGTGCGCGAGCGTACGCCCGCCGTCAGGCAAACGGAACTCTTTCCGATATCCTCACGGTGATTTTTGGTGTTTTCCCCACGCGCGTGCAAGACTATTAATATTGGCAGGTCGATAGTTCGGTATCTGTCGCACGCCTGTCGTGAATCTGGCATGCAGATGGCGCTGTCTTCCAACACTGTGTGTGCGCTTACATGGTGCTTAAAAAACCGCCGCATCTGGCCAATATTCGTATCCGCTCAACCACTTTAAAACGGACTTCCGCGATGCCCAAGCAAATCATCAGCACCGAATCGGCACCCGCCGCCATCGGCCCTTATTCGCAAGCGGTGTCGGTGGATGCCGGTGGCAAGACGGTCTACCTGTCTGGCCAGATCGGCCTGGTGCCGGGGACCGGCGAACTGGTGTCCGCCGAGTTCGAGCCGCAAGTGCGCCAGGCATTCGCCAACCTGACGGCAGTGACCGAAGCCGCTGGCGGCAGCCTGGCCAACGTCGTGAAGTTCACCCTGTTCCTGACCGACCTGAGCGAGTTCGCCGTGGTCAACGGAATCCTGGCTGAACTGGTGCCGCAACCCTTCCCGGCGCGTTCCACCGTGGGCGTGTCCAGCCTGCCCAAGGGTGCGAAGTTCGAAGTCGAAGCCATTCTGGTGATTTGATTGTCCAAGCCGCTTGACGCATCTTCCTCGGCCGCAGTGAAATCCGCAGCCAAACCAGCGGTACAACGCGCAGCGGGTCGTCCCGCTGCCCGGGCCGCTGGCAGCAAAGGTGCGTCTGCGGCCGATCACGCCAAGCGGTTCGAGCGCCTGGGCTTGCGCCGCCCGGAAGATTTCGTTCTGCACTTGCCCATGCGTTATGAAGACGAAACGCAAGTCACCCAGATCGGCAACCTGTTGCCCGGCCAGTGGGCGATGGTCGAGGGTGAAGTGCTGCGCTGCGAACTCGCGTTTCGTCCGCGCCGCCAGTTGCTGGCCGCCATCTCGGATGGCAGTGGTGAACTGGCGCTGCGTTATCTGAATTTCTATCCCAGTCAGCAAAAGCAGCTGGCGGTGGGCAAACGTATGCGGGTACGCGGCGACGTGCGCGGCGGCTTCTTCGGGATCGAGATGGTGCACCCCCGCGCCACCTCGGCCGACGTGCCGCTGCCCAATGCGCTTACCCCTGTCTACCCGACTACGGACGGCTTGCCGCAGCCTGTATTGCGTCGCGCCATCGGCGAAGCGCTGTCGCAAGTCAGCCTGAGCGACACCTTGCCCGACGCGCTGCGCGAGCGGCTGCACCTGATGCCCTTCGACGCGGCTGTGCGCATTCTGCATGCGCCACCACCCGATGTGGTGGTGCACACGCTGGTCGAACGCGCCCACCCGGCGTGGATGCGCATCAAGTTTGATGAGCTGCTGGCCCAGCAGTTGTCGCTTGCCTTGGCACGTGCCGGTCGACTGGAAAAACAATCGCCACGTCTGCCGCGCAAGGCTGGCAAACAGACGGTCAGTGCGCGCTTGTTGGCCGCGCTGCCGTTCGGTTTGACAGGCGCGCAGGGCAGGGTGGTCGACGAGATCGCCACCGACCTGGCGCGACCGCATCCGATGCAGCGATTGCTGCAAGGTGATGTGGGCAGCGGCAAGACCGTGGTGGCCGCGCTGGCTGCTGCACAGGCCATCGACAACGGCTATCAGGCCGCGTTGATGGCCCCAACCGAAATCTTGGCCGAACAGCATTTTCGCAAGCTGGCCGGGTGGCTTGAACCGCTGGGCATCTCGATCGCATGGCTGACGGGCAGCCTGAGCGCCAAGGCCAAACGTGAAGCTACCGCGCGGGTGGAAGACGGTTCTGCCCAGTTGGTGATCGGCACCCAGGCACTGATCCAGCAGAACATCCAGTTCGCGCGGCTGGGCCTGGCGATCGTGGACGAGCAGCACCGTTTCGGCGTGGGCCAGCGCCTGGCCTTGCGCAGCAAGGGGGACAAGGATCAGGCCGTGCCGCATCAACTGATGATGACGGCCACGCCGATTCCCCGAACCCTGGCCATGACCTTCTTTGCCGATCTGGACGTGTCTGTGATCGACGAATTGCCACCGGGCCGCACGCCGGTGGTTACCAAGCTGTTGTCCGATGCGCGCCGCGACGAGGTGATCGTCCGGGTGCACGAAGCCGCGCGTGCCGGCCGGCAGATCTACTGGGTCTGCCCCCTGGTGGAAGAAAGCGAAGCGCTGGAATTGCAGACCGCCGTTGATACCTGTGAAGCCTTGCGGGTGGCGCTGCCCGACTTGAACATCGGCCTGGTGCACGGGCGTTTGCCGACTGCCGAGAAGGCAGCGGTAATGTCGTCGTTCACCAAGGGCGAAATGGAAGTGCTGGTGGCCACGACCGTCATCGAGGTGGGGGTGGATGTGCCCAACGCATCGCTGATGGTGATTGAACACGCCGAGCGCTTTGGCCTGGCGCAGTTGCACCAGCTGCGTGGCCGGGTAGGACGTGGTGCCAACGAATCGGTCTGCGTGCTGCTGTACCAGACTCCCTTGTCGATGATCGCCAAGCAACGCCTGCGCACCATGCATGAAACCACCGACGGTTTCGAGATCGCGCAGCGCGATCTGAGTTTGCGCGGCCCCGGAGAATTCCTGGGTGCGCGTCAGTCCGGGCTGGCCCTGATGCGGTTTGCCGATCTGGACGCCGACATCGAACTGGCCGAGCATGCCCACGAGGCTGCTGCCTGGTTGCAAGCCCATCATCCCGACGCCGTCGACGCGCATTTGGCGCGCTGGATGCACGGGCGCGAAGATTTCCTCAAAGCCTGACCCGCTTTCCTGCAAAGGCCGTCGCCATGACCTTGACCGAGTTGAAGTACATCGTTGCCGTTGCCCGCGAACGCCACTTCGGCCACGCCGCCGAAGCCTGTTTCGTCAGCCAGCCAACCCTGTCCGTTGCCATCCGCAAGCTGGAAGAAGAATTGGGTGTGACCTTGTTCGAACGGGGCGGCAATGAAGTGGGTGTCACGCCCATCGGTCAGCGCATCGTGACCCAGGCGCAGAAGGTGCTTGAGGAAAGCGCCAACATCAAGGAAATCGCCAAGCAAGGTCGTGACCCGCTGGCTGGCCCGCTGCGCGTGGGCGTCATCCACACCATCGGCCCGTACCTGCTGCCGCGCCTGATCCCGTCGGTGATCGAAAACACGCCGCAGATGCCCTTGCTGTTGCAAGAGAACTTCACGGTGCGCCTGCTGGAATTGCTGCGCCAGGGCGAGATCGACTGCGCAATTATGGCGCTGCCCCTGCCGGATTCCGGCCTGATGATCCGCCCGCTGTACGACGAAGACTTCGTGGTGGCCGTGCCCAAGCGTCATGCATGGGCCACGCGCAGCTCGGTGGCGGCGTCCGAACTCAAGACCGAGACCATGTTGCTGCTCGGTTCCGGGCATTGCTTCCGTGACCAAGTGCTTGAAGTGTGTCCCGAGATGTCGCGATTCTCTGCCGCCAGTGACGGCATTCAGCGCACTTTCGAAGGCTCGTCGCTGGAAACCATCCGCCATATGGTCGCGTCGGGAATCGGCGTGACCGTGTTGCCACGCAGCTCGGTACCGGTGGATGGAAGCGGTGGTGGGCTGACTGTTTACGTACCCTTCGAAGCCCCGGTTCCCGACCGGAGAGTGGTGCTCGCATGGCGCAAGAGTTTCCCGCGTCTGCCTGCCATCGATGCCTTGATCGACGCCGTGCGCGGAGCGGAATTGAGTAGCGTTCGCATGCTTGATCTGCCCGCACAGTCGAGCTGAGCTGACAGCCGTCTGACGGCCGTATGGACTAGTTCCAATGGCCTGTCCGGTAACCCTTTGACATTCGGATTGTCGTCCTCATCTAGTATTGTGGAACGCATCCGATTACCCGCGTGAACACCCACAGAATTGCGCATACTGAAGGAGTCAGGCATGTCCAAGAAATCCAAGCTGCTCGCCCTCGAACCTCTCCCCACCGATGTCTCCACCCCGCCCACGCAGACTGCGCCCGTGCAGAACTCCGGCGCACCGCGTATCGACATCGGCATCTCCGACAAGGACCGCGCAGCTGTCGCTGCCGGCCTGTCCAAGGTACTGGCCGACAGCTTCACGCTGTATCTGAACACCCACCGCTTCCACTGGAACGTGACCGGTCCGCTGTTCAACACGCTGCACCTGATGTTCGAAACGCAATACACCGAACTCTGGGCCGCCATCGACCCGCTGGCCGAACGTATTCGCGCCCTGGGCCACTACGCCCCCGGCACCTACGCCGAATACACCGCGCTGTCGTCCATCGCCCAGCCGGAAGCCATTCCGGAAGCGCTGGAAATGGTGCGCCTGCTGGTCAAGGGCCACGAAGCCGTTGCCAAGACGGGCCGCGAGATCATCGCCGTGGCCGACAAGGCCGATGACCAGCCGACTGCTGACCTGTTGACCGAACGCCTGAACTACCACGAGAAGACCGCGTGGATGCTGCGCAGCCTGCTGCAGTGATCTGCTGTCACCGGCTCCTTTGATGGAGCCTGTGCCGCATCAATGCCCCGCTTTGTGCGGGGCATTTTTTTGGGCGCTGCGGCTTAGTTTTATTCCGGCAGCCCGAATGCTGCACTGTCCGCGGGGCCTTCAAGCGTTTGCAGCAGCGCGGAAAGATTCGCATCGAGGCTGGCCAGTGCATCAGCAGACAGGCTCGACAGCAAGTTGTGCTCGTTCTCGACATGCGCCTCGACCGCACGATCGATCAGCACCAGGCCAGCGTCCGTCAACTGCACCAACAGGCTGCGCGCATCCTGTTCGTTCGATACGCGCGCGATCAGGCCCCGCATTTCCAGGCGCTTGAGCCGATGCGTCATGGTCCCCGAGGTGACCATCAGCGTCGAGAACAACGCAGTCGGGCTGAGACAGTGCGGCGCACCGGCGCGGCGCAGCGTTGCCAACATGTCGAACTCCCACATGCTCAGGTCGAACTGGGCGAAGCCCGACTCCAGGCGCTGATCAAGCAAGGCCGCACATCGCTTGATGCGTCCGATCGGCCCCATGGGGCTGGCATCCAGGTCGGGGCGCTCGCGCTGCCACTGTTCCAGGATGAGGTCCACCGCATCGCGCGGCTTGCTGGCTGTTTTTTTCATTTGTCTTGATGTCAAGATAATTCGTGTGCACAATCATATTATCTTGAATTGAAGATAATTACATGCACTCCGCACCCGCACCGCGCCAATGGCGCGACATTCTGCTCACGGCCTTGGCCCCCGCCATCTGGGGATCCACCTACATCGTGACATCGGAAATACTGCCGCCTGATCGGCCATTCACTGCCGCACTGATTCGAACCCTTCCTGCAGGCTTGTTGCTGTTGATGTTCACGCGACGCATGCCCGCCGGGCAGGACTGGTGGCGCGTGCTGGTGCTTGGCGCGTTGAACATCGGCGTCTTCCAGGCCTTGCTGTTCGTGGCGGCCTATCGCCTGCCGGGTGGTCTGGCGGCAGTGCTCGGCGCGATCCAGCCGCTGCTGGTCATGGTGTTGGCCTGGGCGGTGGACCACCGCGCTCCCGCACAGACAACGCTGTGGTCGGCGGTGGCGGGCGTGGCTGGCATGGCCATCTTGCTGCTGTCGCCGCAGACGACCTTCGAGCCGATCGGCGTGGCGGCGGCGCTGATCGGTGCGGCATGCATGGCAACCGGGGTCTGGCTGACCCGCCGCTGGAAAATCGATCTTCCCGTACTGCCGCTGACTGGCTGGCAATTGCTGATGGGCGGTGCCATGCTCGCACCGGTGGCTTGGCTGGTCGATGCGCCGCTGCCCACCCTGAGCCTGTCGCAATGGGCTGCCTACGCGTATCTCTGCCTGGCGGGCGCGCTGCTCGCCTATGCGCTCTGGTTCCGGGGCGTGGCCCGGCTGCCCATTGTGGCCGTTGCCTCGCTGGGCCTCTTGAGCCCGCTGTCGGCGGTGCTGCTGGGTTGGGTCTTGTTGTCGCAATCGATCACCGGCACCGCTCTCGTGGGATTGGTGATCGTTCTGGTAAGCGTCTTCGCCGTGCAATGGACCACGACGCGTGGTCGCTGACGGGCAGGCCTCCTCACACTTTGGTCGCGGTCGATCATTCGGAAGCCGTCAACTGGCTGCAGAAGCCACGCAAAATCTTGACGGAAGTGCAGGGCATCGCCTGGGCTTGGGGGTGTCTGTGAGGCTGTGCCGGCTGCGGTCGATACGCTGGATGGATTCTGAAGAACGTGTGCCACGTCGCGAGCACGACCGGGAATTTCCCCTGGCGCAGACTGGTCGGGCAGGAGGATGATGGGCCGCCCGTCTGTTTGCCCGTCTGTTTGCCCGTCTGGTCTCCCCGACCTATCTGCCCGTCTGTCCGCTGGTCCGCGTGTGGGGTTTCCCTGCCGTCTCTTCTGCGAGCTGTTCATGTTTCCGGTGCTTCTTGCCTTCGCCACCTTGGTCTTGTTTCAACTGGCCGGTGAGTTCCTCGCGCGTTGGCTGGATCTGCCGCTGCCCGGTGCGGTGGTCGGCATGATCCTGCTGTTCGTCGCGCTGGTCATCCGGGGGCAGGCACCGGCCCCGCTGCGTCGAGTGGCCAGCGGGTTGTTGCAACATCTGATGCTGCTGCTGATTCCCATCGTGTCGGGCGTGGTCATGCACACCGAGCGTGTGATGCGCGAGTGGTGGCCGTTCCTGGTGTCCAACGCGGTGGGCGGGGCCATCACGCTTGCGGTAACAGCCATCGTGCTGCGCGCCATGCTCGGTCGCAAGGGGACGGACAATGTCTGAGTTCATCCCGAGCCTCGGCGCGATCTGGTCTGCAGTCCTTGCCATCGGGTTGACCGCCGTGGTCTACCTGGCCGCGCGCGCGGTCTATCGCAAAGCCCGGTATGCGCCGGTCTTGATTCCGGTGCTGACCGGTTCGGCCGTGGTGGTGGCCGTGCTGATGCTTTCGGGCACCCCGTATCCCGATTACTTCGAGGCCACCGGGCCTTTGCGTCTGTTCCTGGGTCCAGCCATCGTGGCCTTGGCTGTGCCCTTGTATGGGCAACTGCCCCGACTGCGCAAGATGTGGCTGCCGTTGTGTGTGGCGGTGTTGGTGGGTTCGGTGGTGGCGATTGTGTCCGGGGTGGTGCTGGCGGGTATGTTCGGCGCATCGCGCGAGATGATGCTGTCACTGGCTCCCAAGTCGGCCACCATGCCGATTGCGATGATTGCTGCCGAGCGCATTGGTGGGGTGGCGTCGTTGGCGGGCGTGTCGGTGGCGGTGACGGGCATTCTGGTGCTGATTTTTGCCAATCCGTTGCTGAATCTGTTGCGGGTGCGTGATCCCATCGTGCGTGCTTTTGCGTTGGGCACTGCGGCGCATGCGTTGGGAACGGCTCGTTCGTTGCAGGTCAGTGAGGCTGCTGGAGCGTTTGCTGCGATGGCGATGGGGTTGAATGGGATTCTGACGGCGTTGCTGTTGCCGATGCTGGCGCATGCGATGCATGTGATGGGCGTGGGCTGACGTTCCCAGCGTTGACTGTTCTTTAGTCGGTCGCGAACGAGTTGAAATTCGCTGTTTGGCCAGTTGCTGGTATCGATTCGAACGTCGCTTTGTAGCCAGTCGCGGGTGCCGGGGGCGCGTCGCCTGCCCCGCTTGACCTAGGCGTCGGGTCTCCGCCCTCCACCTCGTCCAGAAGGGCAGTCGTCACGCCCCCGACACCCGCGCCTTCAAGATCGTTTGGTTAAAAGCTGATCCCGCCTTTGGGCGTTTGCTGTTCTGCTGGCTGCTTGGTGCTGGACACGGTTCTCGGCATTCGATGATCACCATTTTTGATCGCTACGCGGCTGGCCTTGGGGATTGGCTGACCAGGTCGTCACGAAGCGACTCAACGGCTCACCTATCTGGGCGTCCTTTAGTGGCCTTTTAAATTTCGGCAGTTCGGTACATCACCAATCCTTTGACGGGTGGGGTGACATCGAAGCGGGTGGCCGCACGGCAATAGCATGCGGAGAATGGGCGGGGCGCAGGCGGTCGCTGGCTGATTTGGCTTAGATCGAATGTTGCCAAAACACTGTTGAATTGGAAACGCTGCGTCGCGCGATGAATAGCGTCATGAAGCCACCTGCCTCTCAGCCCTTCTCCCGCAAGCCTTTTACGTGCGGCCACCCGCTTCGGTGTCACCCCACCACCAAGCAGGCGCGCAAGTTTTCTTGAGTGGCGTTGCGGTAAAAGGCCGCTTAAAAATCGGCCGAAACGTGAGCCGGAGAAATCGCTTCGTGGCGACCTGACCAGCCAATCCCCAAGGACAGCCACGTGGCGCTCAAGAACGGTAGCCATCGAATGCCGAGAACCGCGTCCAGCACCAAGCAGCCAGCAAAACGGCAAACGCCCAAAGGCGGGATCTGCTTTTAACCAAACGTCTTTGAAGGCGTGGGTGGTGGGGCCGTGGCGGCTGCCCTTCTGGACGAGGTGGAGGGCGGAGACCCGACGCCTAAGTCAAGCGGGGCAGACGACGCGGCCCCACCACCCGCGACTGGCTCCAATTACCAAGCTGCCGCCTAATAAAATACGGCCCGTCGTGCTGACGCATCGACGGGCCGTATTGGCAAACAATAGCCTGGTAATTAAGCGCGTTCTTACTTCGCCGGCTTGATATCCATCGCCAGCGTATCCTCATCCACACGCGGATTCTGCAAGGTCACCTTGCTCTTCTGCATTGCCCAGGCCGACATGATCGACGCCACCGGAATCGACGGACGATCCTTCGCCAGAATGGCCGCCGCCTCCTCAAGCTGCTTGCCACGCTTGGCCTCATCCATCTCCTGCCCAGCCTCCTGAATCAGCTTATCCACCGCCGGATTCCCATAGCCACTGACATTGAACGAACCCAGTTTCAGCTTCGGATCATTACTGTGGAACATGCCCGACAAGGTGTAATTAGCTTCACCCGTCAGTGTGCCCCAGCCGGCCATCGCCAACGCATAATCCCCACGCGTGCGTGCCGGGAAGAACACCGCGCTGGGCGTAGCAGCAGCCTGCACCTCGATGCCGATGGCCGCCAACATCTGCGTGATCGACGTGCCTACCGCTGCATCACCCGGCAGGCGGTCGTTGGTGAAACTGAACACCACCTTGAAGCCTTGCGGGTAGCCGGCTTCAGCCAACAGCGCCTTGGCGCGTTTCACGTCAGGCTGCGTCACCTTCAGCGATTTGTTGTAGCCAAAGATAGTCGGCGTCACGAACTGCGACACCGGCTTGCCCATACCCTCCATGGCCACATCGACCAGCGCTTCGCGGTCCAGGGCCAAATCGAAAGCTTCACGAACTTTCGGGTCGGCCAGCGGGTTCTTCGGCAGGGCGCTGCCATCCCGCGCCGTCACTTGCGCCACCTTGTCGCGAATGTCGAAAGCCACGTAGAACAAATACACGCTTTCGGACTTCACCACCGCAAGTTTGCTGTCGCGCTCCAGCGTGGGCACGTCCGAAGAAGGCACGCGCGAGATCAGGTCAACCTGGCCGGCCTTCAGGCGCGCAACGCGTGCGGCATCGTTCGGGATCTCTTTGCGAACCACCTTGGCCCAGGGTTCCTTGCCGCCCCAATAGCCATCGAAGCGTTCCAGCACCAGTTCTTCTTTCGGCGTCCAGGACACGAATTTGTACGGGCCGGTGCCGATGGTTGCCTTGCCTGAATTGAAGCCCTGGCCAGCAGTGTCGGCGGTGGAAAAGTCCTTCGCGGCGGTATGCGACACCACGAACAGACGGACAAAATCGTTGGGCAGATTCGGGGCCGGGCCGTCGGTCTTGATCTGAAGCGTCAGCGGATTGACGATCACGACCTCTTTCACGCGACGCACGTAGGTGGTGGTCGGGTTCGGGCCGGTGACCGCCGGAATGCGCTCGATCGAGAACTTCACGTCCTCAGCAGTGAAGTCGGAACCGTCATGGAATTTCACGTTCGGGCGCAGCTTGAATTCCCAGGTGGTGGCGTCCACCGAGCGCCAGCTTTCGGCCAAGCCGGGTTCCAGCTGCAACTGGTTGCCCGACTTCACCAAGGTGTCGAACACATGCTTCACCGCTTCAGCATGGGTACCCACCGCAGTGAAATGCGGGTCCATCGACAGCGGGCCGGCCCGCACGCCGATGTTCAAGGTCTGCGCCGACACACCGCCGCACAAGGACAGGGTCAATACGGCGGCGTAGGAAAGCTTGCGCACGATCTGGGAAATTTCCATCATGAAAAATCCTTGCGGTAGGTGGACTAGCGAGAGGGCGTCTGGATGGTTTCCGGCCAGTTCGGCGAATCGACGATCGCCTTGGCCAGCAATTCATAAAGCATGTGTTGCTCGCCAGGGGTAAGCGTCCCCAGCATCAGTTCTTCGCGTTCGCACATGATCACCATGGCGTCGTCATAAATCTTTCTGCCCGCGTCGGTCAGGCGCAGCACATAACTGCGGCCGTCGTGCGGATCGAGATCGCGGCGGATCAGTTGCCGTTCGAACAGCTTCTGGGTGGCACGGCTCAGGGTATTGCGGGGAAAACCAGAGCTGCGCGCGATATTGGTGGCGGCAGTGCCGTCTTGCAGGCCAACCGAATACAACACCACAAATTCAGGCCGGAGCAGCCCGTACTGTTCCTCGATCCAGCCATACACCGCACTGTTGAACTGCAAGGCCAGGTTGTTGATACGGAACGAAAACCAGCAGGGATTTCGCCACAGCTTGGTGGCCAGCAGCGTGTCGAGCTTGTCGGCCCCAGGCATTGGCACATGGTCGGAAACAGCGGGAAAACGCATGGCAGTACCTATGTCGAGACGGCTCGGTACACCGCTTTTTCGCGAAGCAAAGCAGGGAATGTCACTGAGCTAACTTGTTCCAAATGGATATTGACTAGTCGGTTTGAAGCTGTCAAATTTTAATTAATAGTTCCATCCGGGAGTATATTTAAATTCCCAAAAAGCATATGGGCGCACCGTTTCAGGACATTTTCCATGCCGACGTCTTTCATTTGCACCATGGCTGAGCATTTGATGTCGCCCATATCTGAAAAGGCGCGGGCTGCGCACCGAGTGGGCGCACCGCTGCGCTCAGCTACGGTGTGTTCCTGTTCACAGACAATGCCGCGCATGGGTAATGCGCGATGATCGGTTTCCTGATCAGCCGGGTGCTGCAGGCTGCCTGTGTCATTCTGGCCATGTCGGTGCTGGTGTTTCTGGGTGTCTACGCCATCGGCAATCCGGTTGATGTGCTGATCGCGCCCGATGCCACGCAGGAACAGCGCGCCATCGCCATTGCGCACCTGGGCCTCGACAAACCGCTGTGGCATCAGCTGGGCACTTTCCTGTGGCGGGCGCTGCACGGCGACTTCGGCAGTTCTTTTGTCTACGACATGCCGGTGGCCGACCTGATCCTGTCGCGCCTGCCGGCCACGTTCGAACTGACGGTGCTGGCGGTGGTATGCGCCACCTGTCTGGGGGTGCCGCTGGGCATGTACGCCGGCTATCGGCCGCAGGCTGCGCTATCCCGATTGATCATGGCGGTATCGATTGTCGGATTCTCGGTGCCCACGTTCTGGATCGGCCTGGTGCTGATCCTGGTGTTTGCAGTGCAGTTCGGTGTGCTGCCGGCCGGTGGCCGTGGTGAAACGGTCGAGGTCTTTGGTGTGCCCTGGAGCTTCCTGACCGCCGATGGTCTGATGCATTTGCTGCTGCCGGCTTTGAATCTGGCCTTGTTCAAGTTTTCGATGATGGTGCGCCTGGCGCGTGCTGGCACGCGTGAACTGATGTTGACCGACACCGTGAAATTCGCGCGGGCAGCTGGGCTGTCGGAATTCACGATTCTGGTTCGCCACGTGTTGCGCCTGATCTCCATTCCAATCGCCACGGTGTTCGGGCTGGAATTCGCGTCCACGCTGGCTTTTGCCGTGGTCACTGAAACCATCTTTTCCTGGCCCGGTCTGGGCAAGCTGGTGATCGATTCGATCACCTCGCTGGACCGTCCGGTGATGGTTGCCTATCTGATGCTGGTGGCCTTGCTGTTCATCGTGATCAACCTGATGGTGGACGTGGTGTATGCCTTGCTCGATCCCCGACTTCGCAAGGGGCGCGCATGATGTTCCGTCGTTGGTCCAAGGAACGCTCGGAGGGCAAGCCTGTTGAACAGGCTTCACACGGACAGTCGCCGTTTGCGCGTTTCATTGCCGAGTTCGCCGAGAACAAAGTGGCGATGGTTGCGTTGCTGGTGGTGCTGGCGATTGTGCTGGTGGCGGTGTTTGCGCCCTTGATTGCGCCGCAGAACCCCTACGACTTGGGGCAACTGACCTTGCGTGATGCACGCAAGCCGCCCGGTTTTGTTGGCACGGCAGGCTACACCCATTGGCTGGGCACCGACGCACAGGGGCGGGACCTGCTGTCGGCAATTCTGTACGGTCTGCGCATCTCGCTGCAGATGGGTCTGCTGGCCGGCAGCATTGCGCTGGTGCTGGGCTCGGTGGTGGGCACGACCGCTGCCTATGTAGGCGGCTGGGTCGAATCCGTGATCATGCGGGTGATCGACCTGCAACTGTCTTTCCCCGCCGTCTTGCTGGCCTTCGTGATTGCAGCCGTGCTGGGGCAGGGCGTATGGCAACTGGTGATTGCGCTGGTGGCTGCGCAATATGCGTACTTTGCGCGCACTGCACACGGCGCGGCCTCGGCCGAGCGGCGCAAGGATTACATCGAGGCCTCGCTGTCGGTGCCCTTGTCGACCGCGCGGGTGGTCTTGCGCCACATCCTGCCCAATTCGCTGCCGCCGCTGATCGTGGTGGCCACTGTGCAGATCGCCAGCGCCATCTCGCTTGAGGCCACCTTGTCCTTCCTGGGCGTGGGGCTGCCGCCCACCGAGCCGTCATTGGGCATGCTGATTTCCAACGGCTTCCAATACATGCTGTCCGGGCGCTACTGGATCTCGATCTACCCTGGCGTCATCCTGATCGTGCTGATCACGGCCATCAATCTGGTGGGTGACCAGGTGCGCGATCAGCTCAACCCGAGGTTGAAGCGATGAGCCAGCCACAGACCGGCCACGCGCTGTTGGAAGTTCAGGATCTCGCCACCCATTTTGCAACGCGCGCCGGGGTGGTCAAGGCGGTTGATGGCGTGTCCTTCAAGGTGGATCGCGGCGAGGTGCTGGGCCTGGTCGGAGAGTCCGGGTCGGGCAAGACCATCACCGGATTTTCCTTGATTGGACTGCTTGAGCTGCCTGGGCGCATCGTGGGTGGATCGGTGCGCTTCGATGGCCGAGAGTTGGTCGGGCTGGCGCCGGCTGCGCTGCGTGCCTTGCGCGGCCGTGCCATCTCGATGGTGTTTCAAGACCCGATGGCCACGCTCAACCCGGTGTTGACGGTGGGCGCGCAAATGCTGCTGGCCTTGCGGGCGCATGAACGTATCGGCACGGCGCAAGCACGAGAGCGCGCTGCGGCTGCGTTGGGCAAGGTGGGCATCCCTGACCCGACAGCACGGCTTGATGCTTATCCACACCAATTTTCTGGCGGCATGCGGCAGCGGGTGGCCATTGCGATTGCCTTGTTGCATCGCCCCGCGCTGATCATTGCGGATGAGCCGACCACGGCACTGGACGTATCCATCCAGGCGCAGATCCTGGTCGAGATGAAATCGCTGGTGGCCGAAAGCGGCACGGCCATGATCTGGATCAGTCACGACTTGGCCACCGTGTCGTCGTTGTCGGACCGCATTGCGGTGATGTACGCCGGGCGTATCGTGGAGTCGGGCAAAACTGCTGCGGTCTTGCGCAGCCCGCGCCATCCGTACACGCGTGGTCTGCTGGATTCCTTGCCCGCGCGTGCGGTGCCTGGGCAAGAGCTTGCCCAGATTCCTGGCACCACGCCGTCCTTGCTGCGCCTGCCGCCGGGCTGTGCGTTCGCCAGTCGCTGCGCAAATGCCCAGGCTGATTGCCTGGCCGCACAGCCGCCTGTCACCGCCATCGACGGGCGTACCTATCGCTGCTTCCATGCACTGCAACCGGAGCTTGCCTCGTGAATGCCACGGTGATTGGTCGAGCGGGTGATTCTTCGAACGGTGTACCGAGCGATTCCACCCGCAGCTTCGTCCGCATCGACCAGATCGATCGGCAGTTCGCGCCCAGTATCTCGATCGGTGATCGGATTGCTGCCAAGCTGGGCAGCAAGCTGGAGAAGCGCAGCGTGCATGCCGTCAACCGTGTCAGTCTGGACATTGCGCGCGGGCAGGCCGTGGGGCTGGTGGGTGAATCTGGCTGCGGCAAATCGACACTGGGGCGCATTGTTGCGGGCATCCTTCCGCCCAGCAGCGGTACGGTCAGCATCGACGGTGAGCCCGTGATGTCTGCGCAGCGCACGCCGGTGAAAACCACACGCCGCGTGCAACTGGTTTTTCAAGACCCGTTCGCCTCGCTGGACCCGCGCATGAAAGTGCGCGACATCATTGCCGAGGGGCCGATTGCGCACGGTCTGACGACCAAAGCTGATGCGGAGACTTACGTTCGGCGCTGGCTTGGCCTGGTGGGCCTGGACCCCGATCTGGGTTCACGTTATCCACACCAGTTTTCAGGCGGACAACGCCAGCGTGTAGCGATTGCCCGGGCGCTGGCGATGCAACCTGACATGCTGGTCTGCGACGAACCGGTGGCTTCGCTGGACGTGTCGATCCAGGCGCAGATCATCAACCTGTTGCTGAAGCTGCGACGTGAACTGGACCTGACGCTGCTGTTCATCTCGCACGATCTGTCGGTAGTGCATCACCTGTGCGAACGCGTGGCCGTCATGTACCTGGGCCGCATCGTTGAAGAGGGGCCGACCGAACAGGTCTATGCCGCGCCCGCCCACCCCTATACGCGTGCCTTGCTCGACAGCGTGCCAAAGCTGGTGATTGCGGACGACGTGAGCGTCACGTTCAAACCGATTCAAGGCGAATTGCCCTCGCCAATGAACCCGCCGCCAGGCTGCCATTTTCATGGCCGTTGTCCACACGCGGTAGAACGTTGTCGCGCAGAGGTACCGCCCCTGCGACAGATTGGCAACGCGCGTCTTGCCGCCTGTCATTTTGCCGAAGCCGTGCTGGCCGAGACACAGGCCGCTGCGGTGACGTGAATGACCTTACAGGCCGTTAGTCGCAAGCATGCCGACGCCTGCCTATTTCGATTTCATTGTGATCATCCACTTGGAGCAAGACCATGGAACCCTGGCAGTGGCCCGAAGAAAAATGGCGCGGCATTGTCGACAAAGTGCGTGCCGGTCGTAGCCTGAAGCCTGCGCAATGGAAAAACGGCGCGCGTTGCGCCGTGGCCCTGTCTTTCGATAGTGACCACGAAACCGGTGAACTGCGCGATGGCGGCGAGTCTCCCGGGCGCTTGTCGCAAGGCCAGTATGGCAATCGGGTCGGTATTCCGCGCATTTTGGCCACGCTGAAAAAACACGACGTGCCAGCCAGCTTCTTTGTGCCTGCGGTGGTGGCGCTGCTGTACCCGGACGAGCAACGCGAGGTAGTGAGCCGTGGTCATGAAATCGGCCTGCACGGCTGGATTCACGAACTGAACACCAAGGTGCCGGCGGCCGACGAGCGCGACCTGCATTTCCGTTCCGCCGATGCGATCGAACGGATCACCGGCGTGCGCCCCGTGGGCATGCGCACACCGTCCTGGGACTTCTCAGGTGCCACGCTGAGCATCCAGCGAGAACTGGGGCTGGTCTACGATTCGTCCTTGATGGCCGACGACGACCCATACGAAATCGTGCAGGAAGGCCAGCCCACCGGCATGGTCGAACTGCCGGTCGAGTGGATTCGTGACGACGCGGTTTACTTCAACATGAACCGCTTCACGGCACTGCGACCGTACACCTCACCCGAGGTGGTGCTGGACATCTTCCGCCGCGAGTTCGATGCCGCTTATGCTGAGAACAGCCTGTTCCTGCTGACCATGCATCCGCACATCATCGGTCACCGCTCGCGCATGTTCATTCTGGACGAGCTGATCGACTACATCAAAGGTCATGATGGCGTGTGGTTCGGCACGCATGCACAGATCGCGGAGTATGTGCGGGATGAGGGGTTGAAGGGCTGAGATTCAAAGCAGGAAGGGCAATGCCATATTTGCCCGGCTGCCTGCTCAGTCAATCGGCCCCTTCAATCAGCCACCCCAATCCACCAGCCCCAGATGCAAAAACGGCCTTCCACCAGGAAGGCCGTCTGTCTTCAGCACCAAGCCGGTCAGATATTTGCAACCCGTCGGCCCGTCTCTGCCGAGAACCAGTGCACCCGTGACGCATCATGGATGCCCACCGATATCTGCGAGCCCGGTGCCGGACGCGCAAGGCTGGCAGTGCTGCAGCGCAAAATGCACGGCTGCTTGCCGATGCGGCCGTGGACCAGCTGTTCCGATCCCAGAATTTCGACCATGCCAACCACAAGGTCCAGACCGGCCGAGCCTGCCAGCAGGTGTTCCGGGCGCAGGCCAAGCGTGGCACGTCCACCGCGAATGGAAGCGGGGGCCGGTGCCGGCAAGGTGATGACCGATCCGTCGGTGGTCCGCACATTGTTGCCGGTCGCGTCGATCTCGACGTCGATCAGGTTCATCGGCGGCGAACCAATGAAGCTGGCTACAAAGATGGATGCCGGCTCGTCGAACACTTCCTGCGGCGTGCCGATCTGTTCTGCTGCGCCCGCGTTCATCACGATCATGCGATCGGCCAGGGTCATGGCTTCGATCTGATCGTGCGTCACGTACAGGCTGGTGGTGCGCAGGCGCTGGTGCAAGGTCTGCAGTTCCAGGCGCATCTGCACACGCAGCTTGGCATCCAGGTTCGACAGCGGTTCGTCGAACAGGAACACCTTGGGCTGGCGCACGATAGCCCGACCCATGGCCACGCGCTGACGCTGGCCACCGGACAGCTCACCGGGCTTGCGCTCCAGCAGCTTTTCCAGCCCCAGGGTCTGCGCCGCAGCACGCACCGTGGTGTCGATCTGCTGCTTGCTCATCTTGCGGATACGCAGGCTGTAGGCCATGTTGTCGTACACCGTCATGTGCGGGTACAGCGCGTAGTTCTGGAACACCATGGCGATATCGCGCTCGGCGGGTTCCAGCTTATTGATCACTTTGTCGTCAATGCGGATTTCCCCGCTGGTGATCGGCTCCAGCCCGGCCACCATGCGCAGCAGGGTGGACTTGCCGCAGCCCGACGGACCCACGATGACCATGAATTCGCCGTCGGGAATTTCAAGGCTCAGGCCGCGCACGACGGGCGTGCCGTTGGGGTAGGTCTTGGCAATCTGTTGGAAATGCAGGGTGGCCATGTCGGTGTCTTGTAAACGGTCAGAGAGTGAGGCGGGACGCCCAGCGTGCTTGCTGGTCAGACTGCAATGCAGTCCTACTTTTCGGCGTCGACCAGCCCCTTGACGAACCAGCGCTGCATCAGCACCACCACGGCTGCCGGGGGCAACATGGCCAGCATGGCAGTCGCCATCACGAGGTTCCATTCAGTCGCGGCGTCACCACCGGCAATCATGCGGCGAATGCCGATCACCACCGGGTACATGTCCTCCTGCGTGGTCACCAGCAGCGGCCACAGGTACTGATTCCAACCGTAGATGAACTGGATCACGAACAGCGCAGCAATGCTGGTACGCGACAGCGGCAGCAAGATGTCGCGGAAGAAACGCATGGGGCTTGCGCCGTCGATGCGCGCCGCTTCGGCCAGCTCGTCGGGCACCGTCATGAAGAACTGACGGAACAGGAAGGTGGCGGTGGCCGATGCAATCAAGGGCAGCGTCAGGCCGGCGTAGCTGTTCAGCAAGCCCAGGCCCGCCACCACTTGGTAGGTCGGCGAAATGCGCACTTCTACCGGCAGCATCAGCGTGACGAAGATCATCCAGAAGCACAGCATGCGACCGGGGAAGCGGAAGTACACCACCGCAAACGCCGACAGCAGCGAGATCGAGATCTTGCCGATGGAAATCACCAGCGCGGTGATCAGGCTCACCCACATCATGCGGCCTACCGGTGCCGAAGAACCGGTGTTCGAGCCGCCCGTAATCACCTGGGTGTAGTTCTCGATCAGGTGGCTGCCGGGCAGCAGCGACATGGGGGCCTGCTGCACTTCAGCCGCAGTCTGGGTGGACGCAACGAAGGTTACGTAAACAGGGAAGGCCACCAGCAACACACCGATCAGCAAGATCAGGTGGGCCAGCAGGTCCAGCATGGGACGTCTTTCAATCATGGGGCGGAATTCCCGATGCCCGATACGGATCGGGACAGCAAAACAAAGTCAGCAAGACAAGTCATGGAAGGCAACTCGTCAGTACTGCACACGGCGGTCGATGAAGCGGAATTGCATCACGGTCAGCACAGTCACGATGAGCATCAACACCACCGACTGCGCGGCCGACGAGCCAAAGTCCAGCCCCTTGAAACCGTCTTGATAAACCTTGTAGACCAGCACTGCCGTCTGTCCGCCCGGGCCGCCTTGCGTGGCCGCATCGATCACCGCGAAGGTATCGAAGAAGGCATAGATCACGTTGACCACCAGCAGGAAGAAGGTGGTCGGCGACAACAGCGGGAACACGATGGTGCGGAAACGACGCCAGGGGCCTGCACCGTCGATGGCCGCTGCTTCCAGCAAGGAACGCGGGATCGACTGCAAGCCAGCCAGGAAGAACAGGAAATTGTAGGAAACCTGCTTCCATACCGAGGTGATCACCACCAGCAGGAAGGCCTGGTCACCATTGAGCAGGTGATTCCAGTCGACGCCGACGTGGCGCAATGCAAGCGCCAGAATGCCGACGGCCGGCGAGAACAGGAACAACCACAACACCGCCGCAATCGCCGGGGCGACTGCGTACGGCCAGATCAGCAAGGTCTTGTACGCGGTTGCCGCGCGAATCACCCGGTTGGCCATCACCGCCAGCAACAGCGCAATGACCAGGCCGGACACGGCGACGGCGGTGGAAAACGCCGCCGTCAGCCGGAACGATGCAAGATATTCGGGCGTCGAGAACAAGGTCGTGAAGTTCTCGAGCCCGACGAACTCGCTGCCGATGCCGAAGGCGTCCTGCATCTGCGTCGATTGCCACAGGGCTTGCGCCGCGGGCCAGAAAAAGAAGACCACCGTAATGATCAACTGAGGCGCCAGCAAGAGGTAAGGCAACACAAGGCCGCTGAATACCACCCGTTTTTGCCCTGCCACTGCTGACGTGTTCATTAACGGTTACCGCGCTCGAAACGGGTGAGCAATTCGTCGCCGCGTTGAACGGCACGATCCAGACCTTGCTTGGCAGTTTGCTTGCCGGCCCAGACGTTTTCGAGTTCTTCCTCGGTCACGTCACGGATTTGCGGCAGGAAGCCCAGACGCACGCCACGCGACTTGTCGGTGATCTTGACGATCATCTGTTCCACCGACACGTCGGTGCCCGGATTCTGCTTGTAGAAACCAGACTTGCGGGTCAGGTCGTAAGCGGCGGTGGTGACCGGCAGATAGCCGGTTTCCTGGTGCCACTTGGCCTGGACTTCAGGCTTGCTCAGGTAGCTGAAGAACTTGGCAACACCCTTGTATTCAGGCGCGGTCTTGTTGGCAAACACCCACAGCGATGCACCGCCGATGATGGTGTTCTGCGGTGCGCCGGCCACGTCGGGGTAGTAGGGCAGCGAAGCGATGCCGAACTTGAAGGTGGCGTTCTTCTTGATGTTGGCGTAGCCCGAGCTGGACTCGGTCAGCATGGCGCACTCGCCCGAGAAGAAGCGGGACACGGCTGCATTGCCGCGGCCACCATAGGTGAACAGACCTTGCTTGGACAGGTTGGCCAGGTTTTCGATGTGGCGAACGTGCAGCGGCGAATTGATCTTCAGGCGTGCGTCCAGGCCACCGAAACCGTTGTTCTTGGTGGCGTATTCAACGTTGTGCCAGGCCGAGAAGGTTTCCAGCTGGATCCACGACGGCCAGGTGGTGGTGTAGCCGCAGCGCTGGCCCGAGGACTTCAGCTTGGCGGCGGCAACCGCCAGTTCGGTCCAGGTCTTCGGCGGGGCTTCCGGGTCCAGGCCGGCCTTGGCGAAGGCGTCCTTGTTGTAATAGAAGACAGGCGTGGAGCTGTTGAACGGGAAGGACGCCAGCTGACCGTTGGCGGTGGCGTAGTAACCGGCGACGGCAGGCACGTAGGCTGTGCGGTCGAAGGGTTCGCCCGCTTCCTTCATCATTACTTCAACCGGCTTGATGGCACCCTTGGCGTTCATCATGGTGGCGGTGCCGACTTCGAAGACCTGCAGAATGTGCGGGGCAGTGCCGGCGCGGAAGGCGGCAATGCCTGCGTTCAGCGCTTCGGGGTAGCTACCCTTGTAGACCGGGTTGACGTGATAGTCTGACTGGCTCTTGTTGAACTCTTCCGTCAGGCCGACGATGCGCTCGTTCAGCGCCCCCGTCATGGCGTGCCAGAGCTGGATTTCAGTGGCGGCCAGGGCCGGTGCAGCCGAGGCAACGGCGACAGCGCCTGCCAGACCAAGCACGTACTGACGGAAATGCAAACGGATACGCATGAGTTCTCCAGAAAAGCGGGGTGGGCGGTACTGGTTGCCGGGGTGATTTATTGTCTTTCCCCGAGGGACGCAGCACCTTATTCGCTTCGTATTACTGTTTTGTGACTGCGTTATAACCTTACTTTCACCATGTCCGCCATTATCGAACGCCTGGGCTTGTACGCCCGCTTGGTCCGTATTGACAAACCCATCGGCATTTTGCTGCTGATGTGGCCCACGCTCTGGGGCCTGTGGACCGCAGCCGATGGCGAACCCCCCTGGCACATTTTTGTCATTTTTGTCCTCGGCACCGCGCTGATGCGCTCGGCGGGTTGCGCCATCAACGATTACTTCGACCGCGATTTCGACCTGCATGTGCAGCGTACCGAACAGCGTGTGCTCACCACCGGCCGCATCCGGCCGGCTGAAGCGTTGGGCGTGGCGGCAGTGTTGGCGTTGATCTCGCTGGCATTGGTGATTCCGCTCAATCCGCTCAGTTGGGCACTGGCCGTGGTGGCCGCCGTGCTGGCGGGCACCTACCCCTTGTTCAAGCGATTCTTCGCGATTCCCCAGGCTTATCTGGGGATTGCATTTGGCTTCGGCATCCCGATGTCCTTTGCCGCCTTGCAAGGCACGGTGCCGCTGGAAGCGTGGCTGATGCTGACCGCCAATGTGGCGTGGGCGGTGGCCTACGACACCGAATACGCCATGGTGGACCGGCCCGATGATCTGCGGCTGGGCCTGAAGACCTCGGCGATCACCTTCGGTCGTTGGGACGTGGCGGCAATCGCGCTCTGCTACGCCATCACGCTTGGTCTGCTGGCCGTGGTCGGCAAGATGCTTGGCTACGGTATCTCTTATTACCTGGGCCTGGTGGTTGCGGCAGGCATCGCCGTCTTGCATTTATGCTGGATTCGTGACCGCGAGCCGCGTGCGTGTTTCCGTGCGTTCATGCACAACACCTGGCTGGGTGCGGCGGTCTTTGTCGGCATTCTGGTTGATAGCTGGGTGAGGGCTGCTGCTTGGTAGAGGCGAGCGCATTCATGGAAGGACTCATGGATGCACTCAGCCTTAACAACCGACTTTTAAGCTGCTCGTCAGCCGTAAATGAGCGGCCGGCATCGGCCTGACTTGCCGCACCCACGCGCCGTATAATTCGGGCCTCGTCTTCCCCTCTGGCCGCTTTCCCCATGTCGATTGCCGAGCAACTGCACGCCGTTCGGCAGCGCATCGCGCAAGCCGCCGCCCAGCATGGGCGCGCGCCCGATACCATCGAGCTGCTGGCTGTCTCCAAGACTTTCAGTGCCGATGCGATCCGCGACGCTTACGCCGCTGGCCAACACGCTTTTGGCGAAAGCTACGTGCAGGAAGCTGTGGACAAGATCTCGACGCTGGCCGATCTGCCTGAGCTGGTGTGCTGGCATTTCATTGGCCCGCTGCAAAGCAACAAAACCCGGCAGGTTGCCGCCCACTTCGATTGGGTGCACGCCATCGACCGCCTGAAGATTGCCGAGCGCCTGTCCGAGCAACGTCCGGTCGGGCTGCCGCCTTTGCAGGTCTGCGTCCAGGTCAATATCAGTGGTGAAGCCAGCAAAAGTGGTGTCGAGCCTGACCAGGTGGCTGCACTGGCCCATGCCGTCGCCGCACTGCCCAACTTGCGCTTGCGCGGCCTGATGGCCATTCCTGCCCCGTGCGACGACCCTGCGCAGGCCCGTGCGCCGTTTGCGCGCCTGGCGGCGCTGGCCCAGGCGCTGCGCGCCGATGGGCTTGACATCGATACCTTGTCGATGGGCATGTCCGACGATCTCGATGCGGCGATTGCCGAAGGTGCAACGCTGGTCCGGGTGGGTACGGCAATCTTTGGTTCGCGCACTTACGCAACGCCTGTCTGATGTCTCGGCTGGCCTTTTATCGCCTGCTGATCGCCTGTTTGTCTGATTGCTTGTCTGTTGGGCCTTGTTTCCTGGTCCTCGTTTTTTGGTCCCCCTCTCTTCGTCCTCGTATCTTCATCCGTTTCCTTTCTTCCCGGATCTCTCATGAACTCTGAGCTTTCGATTGCCTTTATCGGTGGTGGCAATATGGCTGCTGCGCTGACCGCTGGCCTGGCCGGTACGGTCTGCCCCGCCTCGCGCATTCACGTGATCGACATCAACGAATCCTCGCGCCGCAATTTCGAAGCGCTGGGCATGAGCACGGCCGCCGCCCCTGACGAGACGCTGGCGCGTTGCGCCGTCTGGGTCTACGCAGTCAAGCCGCAGAACATGAAGGAAGTCGTGGCCGCCACCCAGCCCTGGCTGCGCGACAGCCTGATCATCAGCATCGCCGCGGGCATTCGCGGCGGTGATCTGGCACGCTGGCTGGGCAAGGATGGCAGCTCGTGGGGCCGCGTGGTGCGCTGCATGCCGAACACGCCGTCGCTGATCGGCGCAGGTGCCACTGGCCTGGCCGCTTTGCCCGGTGTCAGCGACGCAGACCGTGCGCTGGCCGGCACCATTCTGGGCGCGGTCGGCACCACCACCTGGGTCGATGAAGAATCCCTGCTCGATGCCGTCACTGCCTTGTCGGGCAGCGGCCCGGCCTATGTATTCCTGTTCATCGAATCCCTGATCGCCGGAGGCTTGGCGGTGGGCTTGAACCAGGAACAGGCGCGCGAACTGGCGCTGGCCACCTTGTCGGGCGCGACCCGCCTGGCTGCTGAGTCCAGCGAGCCGCCGTCCGTGCTGCGTGAACGTGTCACGTCCAAGGGCGGCACCACCAAGGCCGCACTCGACGTGTTCGAAGCCGCTGGCTTGCGCGACATCGTTGCCCAGGCCATGCAGGCCGCCGCCAAGCGTGCCCACGACATGGGTGAAGAGTTCGGCAACGCCTGATGTTGCTTGCGCAGGATTCGCCGATCCGCCACGGCCGTTTGAAGACTCTGGAGGGCTAGGCCCGTGTCCCACGCCAACTCGACCCGTTTCGAATTCATGCACACCTGGCAGACCTGCCTGGCCGTTCTGGCCATGGGCGCGGTGGTGCTGGCGTCCAATGTGCTGGTGCAATACCCCATCAACGACTGGTTGACCTGGGGGGCCTTCAGCTACCCGGTGGCGTTCCTGGTCAGCAATCTGGTCAATCGCCGTTTCGGGCCGCAGCCGGCGCGGCGCGTGGCCTGGGTGGGCTTCGCGCTTGCCGTGCTGGTATCCGTCGCCGTGGCTACCCCACGCATTGCGATTGCGTCCTGCCTGGCGTTCATTGCTTCGCAACTGCTGGATATCCAGGTTTTCGACCGGCTGCGCATTGGCAGTTGGTGGCGCGCACCATTTATTGCGACCTTGTGCAGTGCAACGCTGGACACCGCGCTGTTCTGGACCATTGCGTTTGCAGGTGCCGATCTGCCTTGGATCAGTTGGGCTTTCGGGGATCTGGCGGTCAAGCTGGGCATGGGCATTTTCCTGCTCGGACCCTTCAGGGCATTGATCCACCGCACGCGGCCATCGGGAGCTTCCCAGTCTTGACAGCACAAAGGCCGTCGCTTAGCGTCTGGGCCTTACGCAAGGTGTCCATAATTTGGCACCTGGTTTTTGGCTTTTCAGCCACGCCGCGCGCCCCTTTTTTGTTTTCCCCACGCCCTAGCGGAGATCTTCCAATGAAACTGTCCCGTCGACTGACCCCGATCGCCTTCGCGCTGGGTGCCGCGATGCTTGCTGCTGGCGCACAGGCCCAGACCATCAAGATCGCGATTGCAGGCCCGATGACCGGTGCGGTCACGCAATACGGCGACATGATCAAGGCCGGCGCGATGACCGCGATCGAGCAGATCAATGCTGCCGGTGGTGTCAACGGTCAAAAGCTCGAAGCCGTGGTGTTCGACGACGCCTGCGAACCCAAGCAAGCCGTGGCCGTTGCCAACCGCATCGTCAGCGACAAGATCAAGTTCGTGCTGGGCCACGTGTGCTCGGGTTCGACGATCCCCGCTTCCGACATCTATGAAAACGAAGGCGTGGTGATGGTCACCCCGTCGGCCACGTCGCCGGCCCTGACCGACGGCAAGAAGCGCACCCTGATCTTCCGCACCATCGGTCGCGACGATCAGCAAGGTCCGGCTGCTGCCAAGTACATCATCGAGAAGGTCAAGCCGAAGAAGGTTGCGGTGCTGCATGACAAGGCCTCGTATGGCCAAGGCATTGCCACCTCAGTGAAGACGGCACTCGACGCCGCCAAGATCCCGGTTGCCATCTTCGAAGGCATCAACGCGGGCGACAGCGACTACTCGGCGGTCATCACCAAGCTCAAGTCGCAAGGCGTGGACTTCGTGTACTTCGGCGGCTATCACCCGGAAATGGGCCTGTTGCTGCGCCAGGCGCGTGAACAAGGCGTGAAGGTCACCTTCATGGGCCCGGAAGGCGTGGGTAACGCCGACATCACCGCCATTGCCGGCCCGTCGTCCGAAGGCATGCTGGTCACCCTGCCGGCCGACTTCAGCCAGGACCCGGCCAACGCGCCGGTGGTCAAGGCCTTCCAGGACGCCAAGCGCGAGTTCAACGGTGCCTTCCAGATGACCGCCTACACCGGCGTCAAGGTCATTGCCGACGCCATCGCCGGTGCCAAGACTGCTGACCCGACCAAGGTCGCTGCCTACATGCACAAGAACAGCTTCCAGACCCCCATCGGCAAGGTCGAATACGACGCCAAGGGTGACCTGAAGGCCTTCAACTTCGTGGTCTACACCTGGCACAAGGACGCGACGAAGACGGCCGCTCCGTAAGTCTGCCGGGCCGTGCCCGACTCGCCCCGTGATCTGTCAGCACGGGGCGATTTTTTTTGTTTTCACCAGCCAGTACGGGTGGACAGTCATGAATGAATTTCTTCCGCAGTTCACCCAGCAATTGGTGAACGGCTTGAGCCTCGGGGCGATCTATGCCCTGATCGCCATCGGCTACACGATGGTGTACGGCATTATCGGCATGATCAATTTCGCCCACGGCGAGATCTACATGATCGGTGCCTACATCGGCCTGGTGACCCTGACCGCCATCGGTGTGCAAAGCGGCTTGCCCTTGCCATTGGTGCTGGGCGGCGCGGTCATCGTTGCGGTGCTGGTCACCGGTCTATATGGATACACGGTCGAACGGGTGGCCTACCGGCCATTGCGTGGCGGCCCACGCCTGGTGCCGCTGATCTCGGCGATCGGCATGTCGATCTTCCTGCAGAACTACGTGCAGATCGGGCAGGGTGCCCGCGACGTATCGGTGCCGCTGATGGTGTCCGGTGCCTTTGAATTCTCGATGGGCGGCGGCTTCAATGTCACCGTGCCGTATTCGCGCCTGCTGATCGTGGGCACCACGCTGGTGTTGATGATCGCACTGACCATGTTCATCGGTTATTCGCGCATCGGCCGCGCCTGCCGCGCGTGTGCGCAAGACATGCGCATGGCCAATCTGCTGGGTATCGATACCAACAAGGTGATCTCGTTCACCTTCATCCTGGGTGCCATGCTGGCAGCCGTGGGTGGGGTGCTGATCGCGCTGACGGTGGGCAAGCTCAATCCCTTCATCGGTTTCATTGCCGGCATCAAGGCCTTCACTGCCGCCGTGCTTGGCGGCATCGGCAGCATTCCCGGCGCGATGCTGGGCGGTGTGCTGCTTGGCCTGGCGGAAACCTTTGCGGCCGGTTATCTGCCGTCTGAGTACAAAGATGTGGTGGCGTTTGCGCTGCTGGTGTTGATCCTGCTGTTCCGCCCGACCGGGCTGCTCGGCAAACCTGATGTGGAAAAAGTCTGATGGCATCCGCATACCCTCAAGGCTTCGCCTCTCAATTGAAGTACGCCGGCATTGCCGCTGTACTGACCGCCATTCTGGTTACCCCGATCTTCGGCCTGCATCTGCTGCGGGTGGGATATCGGATCGAACTTCAGGCCGACTGGACACCGGTGCTGCTTGCCGCGCTGGCCGTGTTCGTGTTCCAGATGCTCAAGCCCTTGCTGGCCAAGCAGGTCAAGGCAGTGCCCTGGCCCAGCCTGCCCAAGATCCAGCCCGACCAGCAACGCCACGCAACCCTGGCGCTGCTGGTATTGGCGCTGGTCTGGCCCTTCATCGGTTCGCGCGGCGCCGTCGACATCGCCACCCTGGCGCTCATCTACGTGGTGCTTGGCCTGGGCCTGAACATCGTGGTGGGTTTTGCTGGCCTGCTCGACCTGGGCTATGTCGGTTTCTATGCCGTGGGTGGCTACACCTACGCCTTGCTCAACAGCTATTTCGGCCTGAGCTTCTGGGTGTGTCTGCCGATCGCAGGCGGCATGGCAGCGCTGTTCGGGTTCCTGCTGGGCTTCCCGGTCTTGCGATTGCGCGGTGATTATCTGGCGATCGTCACGCTGGGTTTCGGGGAAATCATTCGCCTGCTGCTGAACAACATGACCACCATTACCGGTGGTCCGGACGGCGTGTCGGGCATTCCGAAGCCGTCGGTGTTCGGGATCGAAATGGCTCGCAGCGCCAGCACGGAAGGGGGCACTACCTTCCACGAGTTGCTGGGCATGGACTACGACGGCATGCACATGGTGATTTTCCTGTACATGCTTGCGCTGCTGTTGGCTGGCATTACCTTGTTCGTGTCGAACCGCTTGGTGCGCATGCCGATCGGCCGTGCATGGGAAGCGCTGCGTGACGACGAGATCGCCTGCCGTTCGCTGGGCCTGAGCCCCACCAAGGTCAAGCTGTCGGCCTTCACGCTGGGTGCGATGTTCGCTGGATTTGCTGGCAGCTTCTTTGCCGCCCGCCAAGGGCTGGTCAACCCGGAGTCCTTCACCTTCATTGAATCGGCGCTGATCCTGGCGATTGTGGTGCTGGGTGGCATGGGCTCGCAGCTGGGCGTCATTCTTGCCGCAATACTGTTGACCGTGCTGCCGGAACTGGCACGCGGGTTCGCGGAATACCGCATGTTGATCTTCGGTCTGGTGATGGTCTTGATGATGATCTGGCGTCCGCAGGGCTTGATGCCTGCCACCCGCCCGCACCTGGAGTTGCCGCGATGAACGCAACGGTCCACGGAGCCGGCACTTCGGGTGCTACCGGCAAATCCTTGTTGAAAGTCTCTGGCCTGCAGATGCGCTTCGGCGGTCTGCTGGCAGTCGACGGGGTGGAATTCGATGTGCGCGAAGGTGAAGTCTTCGCCATCATCGGCCCCAATGGCGCGGGCAAGACCACGGTGTTCAACTGCGTGGGCGGTTTCTACCAGCCCACCGCAGGCAGCGTGCTGCTGGACGGCAAGGCCATCGATGGCCTGCCCAGCCACATGGTTGCGCGTCAGGGGCTGGTGCGCACCTTCCAGAACATTCGTCTGTTCAAGTCGCTTACCGCCGTTGAAAACCTGATGGTGGCGCAACACCAGGAAATGAAGTCCGGGCTGTTGGCGGGCTTGTTCTCCACCCCGGCGTTTCGCAAGTCCGAACACGATGCACTGACTCGCGCTGCGTTCTGGCTGGAACGGGTGGGTCTGCGGGATCTGGCCAACCGGGAAGCGGGCACGCTTGCCTACGGCCACCAGCGCCGGCTGGAGATTGCGCGCTGCATGATCACGCGCCCGCGTCTGCTGATGCTCGATGAGCCGGCTGCCGGTCTGAATCCGCAAGAGAAAGTGGAGCTTCAGACGCTGATCGACCAACTGCGCCGTGAACACGGCGTGTCGGTGTTGCTGATCGAACACGATATGAATCTGGTGATGGGCATTTCAGACCGAATCCTGGTCATGGAATACGGCAAACCTATCGCCACCGGCGTTCCCGAGGTCGTGCGCAACGACCCACGGGTCGTCAAGGCCTACCTGGGAGAGGAATGATGCTGCGACTCGAACAGGTCCATACGCATTACGGGGCCATCGAAGCGCTGCACGGCGTGTCGGTGGAAGTGAACAAGGGCGAGATCGTCACCCTGATCGGTGCCAACGGTGCCGGCAAGACGACCTTGCTGACCACGGTCTGCGGCTCGCCGCGTGCGTCCAGCGGCACCATCACCTTCGAAGGCGAGGACATCACCCGCGCCCCGACGCATGAAATCATGCGCCGGGGCCTGGCGATCTCACCAGAAGGGCGGCGGGTGTTTCCCGGCCTGACGGTGGTCGAGAACCTGCAAATGGGCGGATTCTTCGGCAGCCGGGCAGAAGTGGCCGATGGCATTGAGCACGTCTACACCTTGTTCCCGCGTCTGAAAGACCGTGCGGCGCAGCGGGCGGGCACCATGTCTGGTGGCGAACAGCAGATGCTGGCCATCGGCCGCGCACTGATGAGCCGACCGCGTCTGCTCTTGCTTGACGAGCCGACGCTGGGCCTGGCTCCCTTGATCATTGCGCAGATTTTCGAGATCATCCGCACGATTCGCGAAGAGGGCGTCACGGTGTTCCTGGTTGAACAGAACGCCAACAAGGCGCTGCAGGTTGCCGATCGCGGGTATGTGCTGGAAAACGGCCATGTGGTGCTGGCCGACACCGGTGCCAATCTGCTGGCCAATGCCAAGGTGCGTGAGGCGTATCTGGGTGGTTGACATGCTGCTGCGCGGAAAACGCGCAGTCAGCAGGTGCGGGGTTATCAGCAAGTACGGGGTTATCAAGAACTGATGTCTGCAGAGTTGTTCACGCTGGCAGGGCCGGCGCGTTATGTCGAAGAAATTCGCAAGAGCCGTTTTTTGACATTGGCTGCGCCGGTCGCGTCTCCCGACGCTGCACTCGCTTTTTTTGCCAGTGTGTCCGACCCCACCGCGACCCATAATTGCTGGGCCTACCGCATCGGGCAGACCTATCGTTTCAACGACGATGGTGAGCCTGGCGGTACGGCTGGCCGACCGATGCTGCAGGCCATCGACGGCCAGCAATGCGATCGGGTGGCCGTGCTGTGCATACGCTGGTACGGCGGCATCAACCTGGGCACGGGTGGTTTGGCTCGCGCTTACGGGGGCGGTGCTGCACAGTGCCTGCGATTGGCAGAACGCCTGCCCATCATCGACACCGTGGCGGCAAGTTTCCATTGCACGTTCAGCGAATGGCCAGTGCTGCGCGCCCGGCTGGCTATGCTGGACGCGGTGTTTCGTGACCCGGTATTCCAATCGGATGGCGTTGACGTCACGCTGGATATTCCGCGCATTCGTGTCGATGAACTGCGCACCCTGGTGTCGGATCTCAGCCGGGGCAGAGCGGAAGTGATTATCGAGGCGTAAATACAGGCTGGAATCGCCGGTTGGCGATGCCGTCTTGATAATGCCGCCCCGGGTGTGAGACTGGTATTAACCCTTGGTTTTGGCCGCTGACATCATTTTTGCCGGGTTGTATTGGTAAAAACCGCATGCAAGCGTGCAACCTGATATCCACAAGACAGTTCGCCGGAAAACTTCACATTGACGGCGTGTCTGCGGGATTTCAGAATGGCGGATTTCGCAGTCATGTGTTCGTTATTTGGCGGGTATTTCAAGGCCACCGCCGCGCCAGGCCATTTGCCGGCTCTTTGCTTTGCGCATTCCTGACCAGGACCACGGGCCCTTGCCATGACACCGCCTCCCAGTTTTTCTGCTTATTCGTCCGAGCTGTCCGAGCTCGTCGCCACGCTTTTCGAGGCGGCGGTGGACGGAATCCTGGTGTTCGACGAAAAGGGCTTGATCCAGGGCTTGAATCAGCGCGCCTCGCATATCTTCGGCTATGCCTCAGAAGATGTGATTGGCAGCAGCATCTTGTGCCTGCTGGCGCAGATCGACGCGCCAGATCAGACGGACGACGAGGCTGGTCTGACTGTTGCCAGCACCGGCTTCAACCTGCTGCCTATTCTGACCAGTCGCAATCTGCACGGTGTCAGACAGGACGGCCGGCAGTTTCCCATGCTGATCACCGTCAGCACCCATGACATGCATGGCGTGCGTTTCCACGTTGCGGTGTGCCACGATGCTTCCGAAGTGGGGGCCAGCAGTAACGCACCGGGCACATCCCAAGGCGAACCGCGACATGATCTCGTTGCGCGTCGCAACGAGGTGTTCTGTCGCTTCGGCACAGACTTTCGCCTGAGTTTCGTGAACGATGCTTACTGTCACTTCATGGCAGCAAGCCGCGAGCAATTGATCGGGCAAGACGTGTTTCGCGGCATTGGTGCCGACGATCGTGAAAAGATCGTGCTCAATCTGCGTCGCTTGCAAGGCAACGGTGCGCATTCCCGTTACGTGCAGCAGATCACGCTGCCCACCGGAGAGCGCCGCTGGCTGGAACGCGAAGACCAACTGATCGAGAACAAGGACGGCGCGATTGTCGAGTACCAGTCATTCGGTGTGGATATCACCGAACGCAAGCTGGCCGAAGAGCACGTTCACTACCTGGCCACGCACGACGTACTGACTGGCTGTGCCAACCGCAACCTGCTTGGCGATCGCATGCAGCAGGCGATCAGCGACGCGAAACGGCATCGTGCCACGGTGGTAGCCTTGTTCATCGACCTGGACGATTTCAAGCTGGTCAATGATCGGCTGGGGCACCGGATTGGGGACGACGCGCTGACGGTCATCGCCCAACGCCTGCAGAATTCGCTGCGCGACACCGACACCCTGGCGCGTGTTGGTGGTGACGAGTTCGTGGTGGTGTCCGAACTCGCTGGCAACGCCGAAAACGCATCCCACATTGCCGACCGTGTGCTGGAAGCCATGGCCGAACCGGTGGAAGCCGGTGGCGAATTGCTGTCGGTGGGTGCCAGTATCGGCATCAGCATCTATCCCGACGACGCGTCCACGCCAGCCGAATTGCTGCACCACGCCGACATGGCGATGTACCAAGCCAAGAGCCTGGGCGGCCGTCGCTTCCAGTTCTTCACGCCGGCCATGCAGGAACGCGCCACGTATTCCGTGAATCTGGCGGGGCGGCTGCGACGCGCTATCGACGCACGGCAGTTCGAGCTGCATTACCAGCCGCTGTTCAATCTGGGTTCCCTGAAAATTACCGGGATCGAGGCCTTGCTGCGCTGGAACGATGGCAGCAATGGGCAGGTCTTGCCCGAGCATTTCCTGCCTTTTGCCATCGAACATGGGTTGATGGCATCGATTACCCGCTGGGTATTGCGACAGGCCTGCACCGATAACCGCCGCCTGCTCGACATCGGTCTGCTCGATGTGCCGGTATCGGTCAATATGTGCAGTGTGCTGTTCCAGAACGGTCAGTTCCCGCGCGTGCTGGAGCGTGTGCTGGCAGACACCGCATTGCCAAGCGGCAACCTGGAACTTGAAATCACGGAATCGATCGTGATGGCGGAAAGTCAAGCGGTTGCGGCCAACCTGCGAGCGGTAAAAAAAATGGGCGTGCGCTTGTCGCTGGATGATTTCGGCACCGGGCAAAGCTCGCTGGCGCAGCTGCGGCGCGTGGGCTTCGATCGCGTGAAGATCGATGGTTCCTTCACCCGCACGCTGCCGGAAAGCGGCGATAGCGCGGCGATTTCGGTGGGTATCCTGCGCATGGCTGACGCGATGGGCATGCAGGTGGTTGCCGAAGGAATCGAGAAGGAAACCCAGCGTAATTTCCTGCGCGAGCATGATTGTGCGATTGGCCAAGGGTATTGGTATGCACGGCCAATGCCCTTTGATCAGTTATTGCTGGCCTTGAAATAAGCAATAAATGTGGGTGTGGTGCAGGGTATCTATTATGTGTGCGCATGGTCTGCGCTTAATGCATAAATAAATATGCTGCTTATTGTTTTTTGATGGTTTTCGATGTCTTTGTGGGGGCGTTTGCCGACGCACATAATGCAGCTGGAAATCGGACCACAGACAATCGAACAAGCGAAGACGCACGGCGAAAAACGCAAAAACCATAAAAAAATGGCCCGACGAATCGGGCCATTTTTTTCGCTCAGCTCGGCAGCCTGAGCTGCCGAAACATTCAGGCAGCGCGGCGAACCGCGCTGGCCCTTGCCCTTAGATGGGCTGAATGTTCGAAGCCTGACGACCCTTCGGGCCGTTGGTGACGCTGAAGCTCACTTTCTGGTTTTCTTGCAGGGTCTTGAAACCCTCAACGCGGATTTCCGAGAAATGCGCGAACAGGTCGTCGCCGCCTGCGTCAGAAGCGATAAAGCCGAAGCCCTTGGCGTCGTTGAACCACTTTACGGTACCGGTTTCCATATTTATTCCTAGCCTTAATTGACAAAAGAGCTTTCGCTCGGGCACATGACGATCAAGGAAGGGACAACGTACACGCGAGTACCGCAAAGAAGCGCCCAATGAACAGCGCCCTCATCACTTGAAAATCTTGCCGATTGTTTTTACTTGAAATTCGCGTATATCGTCAAGCGGAGATAGTCGCGATTTGATCTAGGTCAGGGTTTGCGCCAGTCATTTATCAAGACCAGCTGAATACGCTGCAGATTCAAGCATCCATTCAACATTTGCCTGGTCGGAATTCAACATTTGTCGGGCGTGGCAAGCAGGCACAGATCACCCGATGTGCGGCCGTTTTCGGCATCGGACGCCGGGATGACTACAATCACGCCACTCTTTCAAGGCTTTCCATGTTCAGTTATCGACACGCGTTCCACGCCGGCAACCACGCCGACGTGCTCAAGCACCTCATCCTCATCCAGCTGCTGAAGTACCTCGGGCAGAAGGACACGCCCTATTGGTACATCGACACCCATTCGGGCGCGGGTGTCTACGCCCTGGAAGGCGAGTGGGCCGGCAAGAACGCCGAGCACGAAGGTGGCATTGCCCGTCTCTGGGAGCGTGACGATCTGCCGCCGGCGGTGGCCGACTATGTAGAAGAAGTGGCCGCCTGGAATGAAGACGGTGCGCTGCGCCACTATCCGGGCTCGCCGTTCATTGCCGGGCCGATGCTGCGCGATCGCGACTGCATGCGCCTGTTCGAAGCGCATCCGACCGAGATCACGGTCCTGCAGGACAACGTGCGCACGCTGGGCCGTCATGTGCAGCGCAAGACCATGTTCTACGACCGTGACGGTTTCTCCGGTCTGAAGGGCTTGCTGCCGCCGCCGACGCGTCGCGGCCTGGTGCTGATCGATCCGTCGTACGAAGACAAGCGTGACTACACCTATGTGATGCACACGCTGCAAGAAGGCCTGGAGCGCTTTGCCACCGGGATGTATGCCGTCTGGTATCCGCAGGTGGCGCGCCGCGAAGCACAGCAACTGCCCGAAAAACTGATGCGCATCGACGCCAAGTGGCTGCACGTGAGCCTGACCGTGCGCCAACCGTCGGGCATCGGCCTGGGTCTCAATGGCAGCGGCATGTTCATCATCAACCCGCCCTGGACGCTGGCCGCGACCCTGAAGTCGGTCATGCCGTGGCTGGTCGAGGCCCTGGGTGAAGACGAAGGCGCGACCTTCACGCTTGATACGCACGGAGTCTGAGATGGCCGAAGAAGAAAAGATCCGTATTTCCAAGCTGATGTCCGAGCGCGGCCTGTGCTCGCGCCGCGAAGCCGATGCCTTCATCGAAGCCGGCTGGGTGTACCTGGATGGCGAGCGTGTCACCGAGCTGGGTACCAAGGCCTTCCCCAGCCAGACCGTGACGCTCAATCGTGCCGCGCAGGCGCAGCAGACCAACCGCGTGACCATCTTGCTGAACAAGCCGATCGGTTTTGTGTCGGGCCAGCCAGAGCCGGGCTACGAGCCGGCGGTGTCTTTGATCAGCCAGGGCACGCGTTACCAGGGTGACCGGGTCAAACAGCGCTTCCAGCACAGCCAGTTGAAGGGGCTGGCTCCGGCTGGCCGCCTGGACATCGACTCGCTGGGCTTGCTGGTGTTGACGCAAGACGGCCGCATCGCCAAACAACTGATTGGCGAAGACTCTGAAGTCGACAAGGAATACCTGGTGCGCGTGACGGGCGAGATTGCGCCCGACGGCTTGAAGCGCCTGAATCACGGCCTGTCGCTGGACGGGCAGGCGCTGCGTCCTGCACAGGTCGACTGGTTGAACGAAGACCAGTTGCGCTTCGTATTGCGCGAAGGCAAGAAGCGTCAGATCCGTCGCATGTGCGAAATGGTGGGCCTGCGTGTGGTCGGCCTGAAGCGTATTCGCATTGGTGGTGTGCTGCTGGGCGATCTGCCGATCGGCCAGTGGCGTTACTTGCGCGAAGACGAACGCTTCTGAGCGGGCGTCTTGGTAGGGCGGGGCGGCTTGGCAGCGGGGAGCGGTTCCGTGCTTTGCTCAGCGTCCTGTTCAGACACCTGGCTCGCCGCCTGGCGGGCCAGGAACAGGCGATGCAAGGTGATCTTGCGCACCTCTGCCTTGCTGGCCTCGATATGACTGCGCAGCAACTGCAAGGCATCATCGGTGCGTCGACAGAAGATCGCGTCCAGAATCAGCGCGTGTTCGTCGTAGGTCTTTTCGATGCGCGGCGCGCGTGTGAAGTCCAGGCGGCGAATGATCCGAATGCGTTCGGTCACGTCACGATGCACACGCGACAATTCCGCATTGCCCACCGCTTCCACCAACGAGATGTGGAACGCCTCATCGTGGCTCGCGACCAGCAAGCCATCGCTTAGCCGATCGGCAACCGGCACCATCCAGATCGCTTTCAGGCCATCCAGCACTTGCCGGGCAAATGTCTGACTGTCGAGTGCCGATTCGCACAGGCGACGCACGGCGGCCGTCTCAAGAATGATGCGCAGGTCGTAGAAGTTTTCGAACTGCTCGAAGTCCAGCGGCAGCACCGACCAGCCATTGCGGAAGTGCACTTGCAGATAGCCTTCCTGCTGCAGGCGGAACAAGGCTTCGCGTACTGGCGTGCGGCTGATCTGCAAGCGTTCGGCAGTGCTGGTTTCCGAGAACCGGTCGCCGGGTGCCAAGCGGAAATCGAAGATTTCTTCCTTCAATCGGGCATAGGCCGTATCTGCCAATGACAGGATTGGCGAACGGGACTTGCGCGACTGAGAAGGGATACTTGGCTGCATGGCGATCGCAGGATACCGGGTTTTCATCTGGTGAAACAAGCAGCCGAACATCGCGTATAGCCTGCGCGTCACGTGGGTTTCTGCATGAACTCATCGGGTCTTGGTGGTCTGCTCGCATGCGACGCTGATATGCCGTGAGTGCGGCTTCAGCTTCAGCCCAGATCGGTGCAAATGCATGTGCGGGTGCGCCAATGTGGTGCTGCGAACGCACCACTTCACGTCTACGCCAAATGACGTAGATGCGACGCGCAGGGGGCAGGCTTTGTCATCTCCCTGGGCAGCGCAGCAGACTGCTCGTCGACGCATCCGCATGGCACGGATTCTGCATTACGTCTGTTGTATACAAGACGGAATGCGAACATGCCCCACCCCGAATCTATCGCCCAGCGCCTGGCTCGCTTCAACACAGAAGCCGAGCTTGCGCCTGCCAATATCTGGATCGATCGCAAGGCGGTAGCCGCCGGTGCGGACAGTGGTCCGCTGGCTGGCCTGCTTGCTGCCGTCAAGGACAACATCGATGTCGCGGGTTTCCCGACGACGGCGGCCTGCCCAAGTTTTGCGTATGAACCGACCCGGTCTGCCACGGTGGTGGAACGTCTGCTGGCTGCGGGTGCCAGCGTGGTCGGCAAGACCAACCTAGATCAGTTTGCGTGTGGTCTGGTCGGCACCCGCTCGCCCTACGGTCCGGTGCAGAACGCGTTCAAGCCTGAATACGTCAGTGGCGGTTCCAGTTCTGGTTCTGCGGTGGCCGTGGCGCTGGGCCTGGTGGATGTGTCCTACGGCACCGACACCGCAGGTTCCGGTCGTGTGCCGGCCGGCCTGAACAATATTGTGGGCCTGAAGCCCTCGCGTGGACTGATGAGCACGCGCGGCGTGGTGCCGGCCAGCCAGCACATCGACTGCGTGTCGATCTTTGCGCGCACTGTGCCGCAAGCTATCGAGGTGTTGATGGCGGTTGCCGGCCACGACCCCGAATGCCCATATTCGCGTCACCTGCCGCTCGATCCGGCCGCCATGCCCGAGCAATTCCGCTTCGGTCTGCCGAATGCCGAGCAGCTTGAGTTCTTCGGTGACAAGCAGGCGCAAGCCGCGTTCGATGCAGCCGTAGTGGCACTGGAAGGCTTGTCGGGCACCGCGTCGCGTATCGACTATGCCCCCATGCTGGAAGCCGCCACCGCCTTGTATGAAGACGTGTGGGTGGCTGACCGGTATGCGGCCATTCGCGAGTTCTTCGACACGCGTCCCGACGAGATCGATCCCACGGTGCGAACCATCATCGGTGCAGGCCAGAAGTACGTGGCTGCCGATGTGTTCACCGCCATGGGCCGCATGGGCCTGCTGCGTCAATACGCCGACAGCCTGTGGAAAGACATCGATGTGCTGGTGGTGCCGACCGCGCCGACCGCACACACCATTGCCGCCGTTCAGGCCGACCCGATCGTGCGCAATCGGGAGCTGGGCTACTACACCAACTTCGTGAATCTGCTGGACCTGTCGGCGATTGCCGTACCGGCATCGATTCGTCCCGACGGCCTGCCGTTCGGCATCACGCTGATCGGACCGTCGGGCAGCGAATTGCGCCTGGCCGATCTGGCGCAACGCTTCCATCAACAGACCGGCCTGACACTCGGTGCAACTGGCGAGCCGTTGCCTGCCGCCAAGCCGATTCCTCGCGTTCCCGGCAGCACCGTCAAGGTCGCTGTGGTCGGTGCGCACCTGGCAGGTCTGCCGCTCAACAGCCAATTGCTGGAACGCGGCGCACGCCTGCTGTCCACCGTGAAAACCGCACCGCATTACCGCTTCTACGCGCTGGCCGGCACCGTGCCGCCCAAGCCCGGCATGTTGCGTGTGGCCAAGGATGGTGCCGCCATCGAAGCCGAAGTCTGGGAGATGCCCATGACTGCCTACGGCTCGTTTGTGGCAGGCATTCCGGGCCCGCTGGGCATCGGCAGCATCGAACTGGAAGACGGCTCGCGGGTGCAGGGTTTCCTGTGCGAAGCGTCTGCCTTGGAAGGCGCGGAAGACATCAGTGAATTCGGTGGCTGGCGGGCCTATCTGGGCCGGGCGAAAGCTGCCGCGTAAGCGCGTTGCGCGGCGCAAGCCGCGTGCATGGGGTGCTGTCTGGGCTGCCATCTGGACAGCGTGAACGTCTCGTAATCATCAGCAGTGAAACCGCACGGTCGACAAGGCGTCGACCGGCATCCGAAACGACAGGGAGTGGGGCAATGGATCGCAGAACAGCCATCAAGCAGATCGCAGTGACGGCCGGCGCAGTGGCCGCCGGTGGAGTGTCTCCTTTGGCCCTCGCTCAGGGAACGGGTCCGATCAAGGTCGGCATCCTGCATTCCTTGTCCGGCACCATGGCCATCTCGGAAACGTCTTTGAAAGACGTGGCGCTGATGACCATCGAGGAAATCAACGCCAGCGGCGGTGTGCTGGGTCGCAAGCTGGAACCGGTGGTGGTCGACCCGGCATCGAACTGGCCGCTGTTCGCTGAAAAGGCCCGTGGCCTGATCGCGCAGGACAAGGTCTCGGTGGTGTTCGGCTGCTGGACCTCGGTGTCGCGCAAGTCGGTGCTGCCGGTGTTCAAGGAACTGAACAGCCTGCTGTTTTATCCCGTGCAGTACGAAGGCGAGGAACTGGAAAAGAACGTGTTCTACACGGGTGCTGCGCCCAACCAGCAAGCCATCCCGGCCGTGGAATACCTGATGAGCAAGGACGGCGGCGGGGCCAAGCGCTTCGTGCTGCTGGGCACCGACTACGTGTACCCGCGCACCACCAACAAGATTCTGCGCGCCTTCCTGCACAGCAAGGGGGTAAAGGATTCGGACATCGACGAGGTTTACACCCCGTTCGGTCATGCCGACTATCAGACCATCGTGGCCAACATCAAGAAGTTCGCAGCCGGTGGCAAGACGGCCGTGGTGTCGACCATCAATGGCGATTCGAACGTGCCCTTCTACAAGGAACTGGGCAACGCGGGCCTGAAGGCAACCGATGTGCCGGTGGTGGCCTTCTCGGTGGGCGAAGAAGAACTGCGCGGCGTGGACACCAAGCCGCTGGTGGGTCACCTGGCTGCCTGGAACTACTTCCAGTCGATCAAGAACGCCACCAACACGGCGTTCATCGCCAAGTGGAAGGCATACGCCAAGGCGAAGAACCTGCCGAATGCCAACACGGTCGTGACCAACGATCCGATGGAAGCCACCTACATCGGCATCCACATGTGGAAGCAGGCGGTCGAAGCTGCCAAGACCACGGATGTGGAAAAGGTCATCGCGTCGCTGGGCGGCCAGACCTTCGATGCGCCTTGCGGCTTCAAGGTCACGATGGACAAGACCAACCATCACCTGCACAAGCCCGTGTTCATCGGCGAAATCAAGGCCGATGGTCAGTTCAATGTTGTGTGGAAGACCAAAGGCCCGGTGCGCGCACAGCCCTGGAGCCCGTTCATCGCGGGCAACGAAGACAAGCAGAAGATCTGATTTTTTCAGGACCGGTGCATAGCGAGTCGTACTCAGCGCTACGCACCTTGCACCACGCTCTTCGCACCACGCACGCGGCACTACGTTAAACGTCCAGGCGACCCATGCATCTTCTGTTTACCTTGATACGACTGCTCGCACGGCTGACCGCTGTCGTGTCGGATGCATGTCGTCGCCCTGTCCGTATATGCTCGGCGTTGAGCACGACCGCCGGTTTTTTTCTGGCTTGCTCGCTGCTGTTTGTGTTGCCGCAGCAAGTTGCACACGCCGCTGCCACCCCGATTCCGCAGACCATGTTGGCCCCGTTGGCGGCCGACGATACCGATGAACGGCTTGCCGCAATCACTGCTCTTGGTGAGCTTGCCAGCCCGGCTGCTGCCGCAGTGCTAGATGCATTGGGCAGCGACCGATTGTTTGCGACCGAAGCCGGTCGCATCCTGATTCAAGACGCGCAGAGCACCGTGTCAGACCCCGAGACGGGTGAGACGCTGGCCCTGCCGGAAGATGCCGCCAGCATCTCCATCAATAACCGCCTGCGTGTCGGCATTGCCAACGCGCTGGCTGCACAACAGATCCTGAGTGGCGACGTGCCCACGCGACTGGCTGCGGTGCGCAGTCTGCAACGCGATGTCGACCCAGATCGTGCGCCGCTGTTGCGCAAGGCGCTGACGCAGGAAACCGATCCGCAGATCACCGGATTGTTGCGTCTGGCCTTGGCCAACATCGAACTGTCCGACGACGACCCCGCCATGCGTCTGCGCGCCGCGCAGGCATTGGCAGATGCGACCGACGCCGGAGTGAAAACCGTACTGGCCGCCCGCTTGGTGAAGCAAGCCGATGGCAGTTATGTGGAACCCGATGCGTCGGTGCGCGCCGCCGTGCGCATTGCGCTGCACCGGCTGGACATTCATCTGTCGCGCATCGAGTGGCTGGGCAATCTGTTCTATGGCGCAAGCCTGGGCAGCGTGCTGTTGCTGGCGGCCCTTGGTCTGGCGATCACCTTCGGCTTGATGGGCATCATCAACATGGCGCACGGCGAGCTGTTGATGATCGGTGCCTACGCCACCTACGTCGTGCAATACCTGTTCCGCCAGTTCGCGCCCATGTGGACCGACTGGTATCTGCTGGCTGCATTGCCAGTGGCGTTTGCCGCATCGGCACTGGTGGGCATGGCGCTGGAGCACAGTGTCATCCGCTGGTTGTATGGCCGTCCGCTGGAAACGCTGCTGGCCACCTGGGGCATCAGCCTGATCCTGATGCAGGGTGTGCGCAGCCTGTTCGGCGCGCAGAACGTGGAAGTGGGCAACCCGTCGTGGATGAGCGGCAGCATGGTGGTACTGGACGGCCTGGTGCTGCCCTACAACCGGCTGGTCATCATCGGTTTCTCGCTGGCGGTGGTGGTGCTGGTGTGGGTGCTGCTGAACCGCACACGGCTTGGCTTGTTCGTGCGTGCCGTCACCCAGAACCGGCGCATGGCGTCCTGCGTGGGGGTTCCCACCGGGCGCGTGGACATGCTGACTTTCGGTCTGGGTTCGGGCATTGCAGGCCTGGGCGGTGTCGCGCTTTCTCAGCTTGGCAACGTCGGGCCTGATCTTGGCCAGGCCTACATCGTCGATTCCTTCATGGTGGTGGTGCTGGGGGGTGTCGGCCAATTGGCAGGCACCGTGATCGCCGCCATCGGCCTGGGCGAAATCAACAAATTCCTTGAGCCGTACTCGGGTGCCGTGATGGCCAAGATCACCATCCTGGTCTTGATCGTCCTGTTCATCCAGAAGCGCCCGCAAGGCCTGTTTGCCCTCAAGGGTCGGAGCGTCGAATGAGCAGCCCCACGCAACATTCAACCGTGCTGGCCGCTGCCTCGGTACGGCCAGCGCGCGAATCCTTCGCACCGCCGCGCGCCCGGCTTTTCCCACCCGCTGTATGGACTGGCGTGTTGATCGTGACCGCCTTGCTGGCCGTGTTGCCGGTGTTGAACCTGGTGTTCCCAGCCGGCCACGCACTGCACGTCTCGGCCTTCACGATTGCCTTGCTGGGCAAATTCATGTGCTACGCCATCGCCGCGTTGGCGCTGGATCTGGTCTGGGGCTACACCGGCATTCTGTCGTTGGGCCACGGCTTGTTCTTCGCGCTGGGTGGGTATGCCCACGGCATGTATCTGATGCGCGCCACGGCTGCCGCACAAGGCGCGGATCGCATGCCCGACTTCATGAACTTCCTGGACTGGAAAGCCTATCCCTGGTTCTGGTCCTTCACCGAGCACTTCCCCTACGCGATGTTGCTGGTGGTGCTTGCGCCGGGCTTGCTGGCCTTGGTGTTCGGTTTCTTCGCGTTCCGCTCGCGCATCAAGGGCGTGTACTTCTCGATCATCACGCAGGCGCTGACCTTTGCGGCCATGTTGCTGTTCTTTCGCAACGAAACCGGGTTCGGCGGCAACAACGGCTTCACCGACTTCCGCGAAATCCTGGGCTTTTCCATCACTGCACCGGGCACCAAGGCCACGCTGTATATGCTGACGCTCGCCACCTTGCTGGGTGCGCTGGTGTTTGCGCGCAGCCTGACGCAATCGAAGCTGGGCCGTGTGCTGACCGGCATCCGTGATGGTGAAACGCGGTTGATGTTTGTGGGCTACGACCCGCACTGGTTCAAGCTGTTCATCTGGACGGTGTCGGCGGTGTTGTGCGGTATTGCGGGTGCCTTGTATGTGCCGCAAGTGGGCATCATCAACCCCGGCGAAATGTCGCCCGCCAACTCCATCGAAATGGTGATCTGGGTCGCCACCGGCGGACGCGGCACGCTGATCGGTCCGATCATCGGTGCGGGTGTGGTCAATGGTCTGAAGACCTGGTTCACCAGTGTGTTCCCCGAGTTCTGGCTGTACGCACTGGGCCTGATCTTCGTGCTGGTGACTTTGTTCTTGCCGCGCGGCATTGTTGGCTTGGTGTCCAGCGTGCGCGAACGTCTTCAGTCGCGGAGGGCAGCATGATGATCGACAAGACCATGCAGCCCGTATCGAACGATGCGGAAGTCGGTGGCTCGGGCGGTTCGTCCAGCTATGGTCGCCTGCGTCCCGAAGGTGTCGATACCGCCCACGGCGTCATCTTGTACCTGGAAGACATCACCGTCAGTTTCGATGGTTTCCGTGCCTTGAATGCACTGACTTTGGACATTGGCGTGGGTGAACTGCGCTGCATCATCGGTCCCAACGGCGCAGGCAAGACCACGATGATGGACGTGATCACCGGCAAGACCCGGCCCAGTTCCGGTACGGCATTTTTCGGCCAGAGCATCGACTTGTCGCGCATGTCGGAAACCGCGATTGCGCACGCCGGCATCGGCCGAAAGTTCCAGCGTCCGACCGTGTTCGAACAGCACACGGTCTTCGAGAACCTGGAACTGGCGATGAAGGCCGACAAGCGCGTACGCCGCACCTTGCGCGCACGACTGAGCGGTGAGCAGATCGACACCATTGGCGAACGCCTGCAACTGATCCGCCTGCTGGGCGAGGCACATCGGCCCGCTGGCTTGTTGTCGCACGGCCAGAAGCAATGGCTGGAGATCGGCATGTTGCTGATGCAGGAACCGCAGCTGTTGCTGCTGGATGAACCTGTCGCCGGCATGACCGATGCCGAAACCGAACGCACCGCCGAACTGCTGAACGAGTTGCGCGGCAAACATTCGCTGATGGTGGTCGAACACGACATGGATTTTGTGTCCGCGATTGCGCGCGACGGCAAGGTTACGGTGCTGCACGAGGGTTCCGTGTTGGCCGAGGGAACCATGGACGCGGTGCAGTCCGACCCGCGTGTGGTTGAAGTCTATCTAGGTCGCTAAGCCATGCTCGAAGTCCAACAAGTCAATCAATACTACGGCGGTAGCCACACGCTGCGCGGTGTGTCGATGTCGGTGCAGACCGGACAGTGCACGGCGCTGTTGGGCCGCAATGGCGTGGGCAAGACCACATTGCTGAAGTGTCTGATGGGCGTGTTGCCCGTGGCGTCCGGGCAGGTGTCGCTGGATGGCCAGGACATCACCAAGATCGCGCCATACAAACGTGCCGCATTGGGCATGGCCTACGTGCCGCAGGGCCGCGAAATCTTCGCCCGGTTGACCGTCGAAGAGAACATCTTGATGGGCATGGCCACCAAGCCGGCCCGCGACGCGCGTCGCATCAAAGGCGAAATCTACGAGCTGTTCCCGGTGCTGAAAAGCATGTTGTCGCGACGTGGCGGCGACTTGTCGGGCGGGCAGCAACAGCAGCTGGCGATTGCGCGGGCGCTGGTGTCGGAACCGCGCCTGATCATTCTCGACGAGCCGACCGAAGGCATTCAGCCATCGATCATCAAAGACATTGGCCGCGTGATTCGCCTGCTGCGCGAGCGCGGCGACATCGCCATTTTGCTGTGCGAGCAGTACTTCGATTTTGCCCATGAACTGGCTGACCGTTTTGTCGTGATGTCGCGCGGCGAAGTCGTTGCCGAGGGCGAACACGCCGACATGAACAGCGAGGACGTACGCCGACATCTGTCGGTCTGATCTTCCCGCTGTTCTTCCGTTCCACTACTTCTAAATGCGAAGCCTGCCATGTTCACCAAAGTCCTGATCGCCAACCGCGGCGAAATCGCCTGCCGCGTGCTGCGCACACTCAAGAAGCTGGGCATTGCGTCCGTCGCGGTGTATTCCGAAGCCGATGCCACCAGCGCCCATGTGTTGCAGGCCGATGAGGCCGTCTGCATCGGCCCGGCACCGGCTGCGGAAAGCTATCTGGCCACCGACAAGATTCTTGATGCGGCGATTGCCACCGGCGCGCAGGCGATTCATCCGGGCTACGGTTTCCTGTCCGAGAATGCAGACTTTGCCGAAGCCTGCGAGGCACGCGGCATTGCGTTCATCGGACCCACGCCCGCCCAGATGCGTGACTTCGGTTTGAAGCACACCGCCCGCAAGCTGGCCTTGGACAATGGCTTGCCCTTGCTGCCCGGCAGCAGCCTGCTGGCAGACCTGGAAGAAGCCAAGCGCGAATCGCTGCGCGTGGGTTATCCGGTGATGCTGAAAAGCACGGCGGGTGGCGGCGGAATCGGCATGTCTTTGTGCGCGGATGAAGCGGCGTTGGAAGCCGCGTTTGAATCCGTCAGCCGCCTGGGCAAGAGCTTCTTCAAGAACGGCGGCATGTACGTCGAGAAGTACGTGACCAAAGCGCGTCATCTGGAAGTGCAGTTGTTTGGTGACGGCAAAGGTACGGTCGCCGCGTTGGGTGTGCGCGAATGCTCGGTGCAGCGTCGCAACCAGAAAGTGATCGAGGAAACGCCTGCGCCGCGTATCTCGCCGGAACTCACCGCTGAACTGTCGGCAGCTGCCGTGAAGCTGGGCGAAGCTGTGCGTTACCGCTCGGCGGGCACCGTGGAATTCGTCTATGACGACGATGCCGAACAGTTCTATTTCCTGGAAGTGAACACGCGTTTGCAAGTCGAGCACGGCGTGACCGAATCCGTCACCGGCCTGGACCTGGTCGAGTGGATGCTGCGCCAGGCCGCAGACGAAACCCTGCCGCTGGCGGGCTACACCTTCACGCCGCAAGGGCATTCGATTCAGGTGCGGGTGTACGCCGAAGACCCGGGCCGCAACTTCCAGCCCAGCCCGGGAGTATTGACCGGTTTCTCGGTGCCGGACGATGTGCGTTGCGACACCTGGGTGTCGCAGGGGACTGAGGTCAGCGCCTTCTACGACCCGCTGATCGCCAAGCTGATCGTGCATGCCGACACGCGTGAAGCCGCTGTCGAAAAAATGGCCGAGGTGCTGGCCAAAACCCGCATTCACGGTATTCGCTGCAACCGTCAATACCTGCAGCAGATCGTGGAGAGCGAGGCTTTCCGCACCGCGCATGTCTTCACGCGTTTCCTGGACAGCTTCGACTATCTTCCGACCACCATCTCGGTGATCGAACCGGGCACCTACAGCTCGGTGCAGGACTACCCGGGCCGTCACGGCTACTGGGACATTGGCGTGCCACCTTCGGGCCCGATGGATGACCTGGGCATGCGCCTGGCCAATCGCATCGTTGGCAACCCGGAAGGATATGCCGCGCTGGAATTCACGGTGCAAGGCCCGACGCTGCGCTTTGATTTTGACACCACCATTGCACTGACCGGTGCCACCATGCCCGCCGATGTCGATGGTGTCACCGTGCCGTTCTGGACGGCCATCGATGTGAAGGCGGGCAGCACCCTTACCCTGGGTGCCGCAGGCGGCACGGGCTGCCGTGCATACCTGGCCGTGCAGCGTGGTTTCGACGTGCCGGAATACCTGGGCAGCAAGTCGACGTTCTCGCTGGGTCAGTTCGGCGGTCACGCCGGGCGGCCGCTGCGCAGTGGTGACGTGCTGGAAGTGATGGATGACACCGCGCAAGACCACAAGCTTGATGCCGCCATGTACGAAGGCCTGGCGTCTGAGCTGATCCCGGCTTATCCGACGCAGTGGCAGATCGGCGTGCTGTATGGCCCGCACGGCGCACCGGACTTCTTCACGGCGGAAGCCATCGAGATGTTCTTCACGTCGGACTGGGAGGTGCACTACAACTCGAACCGCCTGGGCATCCGCCTGAACGGCCCCAAGCCCACGTGGGCGCGTGCCGACGGTGGCGAAGCGGGGCTGCATCCGTCGAACGTGCACGACTGCATGTACGCCGTGGGCAGCATCAACTTCAGCGGCGACATGCCGATCATCCTGACGCTCGATGGACCGAGCCTGGGTGGCTTTGTGTGCGCCGCAACGATTGTGCGAGCCGAAATGTGGAAGGTCGGGCAGATCAAGCCGGGCGATACCGTGCGCTTCGTGCGTTTCAGCGAAGCCCAGGCACTGGACGACGAGCTGTCGCAGATCGCGCTGGTGCAGGCACGTGCTGGCAAGCCGGTGCTGGTGGCATTGCCGCCCAGCGACGAAGCCGCCTTGGCCACGCCCGCGATCATTCACGAGATTCCCCATACCGATACGCAGACCGGCGTGGTGTATCGCCGTGCAGGTGACAAGTACATTCTGATCGAATACGGCCCGGCGATTCTGGACCTGAACCTGCGTTTCCGCGTGCATGCCTTGATGGAGTGGCTGAAGGCCAATCACGTCGATGGCCTGCAGGAACTGTCGCCGGGCGTGCGTTCGCTGCAGATCCATTATGAAAGCCGCACGCTGCCGCTGGCACGCCTGATGGACATGTTGCTGCGCGCGGAACAGGAACTGCCACCGGAAGAGTCGATCACGGTCAAGAGCCGCATCGTGCATCTGCCGATGGCGTTCGAAGACAGCTCGGTGCTGGAAGCCGTGTCCAAGTACATGCAGTCGGTGCGCAAGACCGCCCCGTACTTGCCGTCCAACGTGGAGTTCATGCGCCGCATCAACGGCCTGGACAGCGTGGAGCAGGTGCGCGACATCATCTTCCAGACCAGCTACATGGTGCTGGGCCTGGGTGACGTGTATCTGGGCGCACCGTGCGCGGTGCCGGTGGATCCGCGTCATCGCCTGCTGACGTCCAAGTACAACCCGGCGCGCACCTTCACGCCGGAAGGCGCGGTGGGTATTGGTGGCGTCTATATGTGCATCTACGGCATGGACTCGCCCGGCGGTTATCAACTGGTGGGCCGCACCGTGCCCATCTGGAACAAGTTCCTGAAGAACCCTGACTTCGCGCCGGGCGAACCGTGGCTGCTGCGCTTCTTCGACCAGGTGCGTTATTACCCCGTCAGCGAAGCAGAACTGACCGAATACCGTGCCGCGTTCCGTGAAGGCACGGTACGCCTGAACATCACCGAGGAAGACTTCAACCTGGGTGACTACAACCGCTTCCTGGCATCCATCGATACCGAGCTGAAGGAGTTCAAAGCCAAGCAGCAGGCCGCCTTCGATACCGAGCGGATTCTGTGGGACAACGAACGCGCGGAAGAAGAGGCTGCAGCGGCGGCAGTGGGCAGCATGGCCGGCAACGGTTCGGCAGCCGATGAAGATTCGCCCTTGGTCACCGGGCAGTCTGCGCTGCACGCCGACATTCCGGGCAACATCTGGCGCTTGCTGGCAGAGCCTGGCATGAAGGTCGAAGCCGGTGCGCAACTGGCCGTGATCGAATCGATGAAGATGGAGTTTTCAGTGACCGCCCGGCGTGCTGGCACCGTCAGTCGGATCTTGTGCCAACCTGGTCAGCAGGTGCGGTCGGGGCAGCGTCTGTTTGTGCTGGATGCATGACCGAGGTGTGATGTCGGATCAGATGTTGGCAAGTGCGTGATTCGCGCTTGATCAGAATCTGATCAACAAAAAGACATTTTGATTAATGGTTTGATTGGTATTTTGGATTGGCCGGAACAGCCTGTGCGAACAGTATTTTCAGAACTCGAATTCCTGTTCGGATGCGTCGTTTGATCCAGCAATACTGACCAATTCTGACATTATGGCCACGGGATACGAATATATATCCCGTGGCCGTTTTTTTATCGGGCTTTTCCTAGTGGGAAAGCGCGTGAAACCTCAGTTTTCATCTGTTTTGATGAACTTGTCCGACATAGAATGAGCCATCTTTAACTCGACCTTTCGGTGCAGCCCGCATGCTGCTCGACGTTCGCACTTTATATGTTGCCACTGCCGCCATTGCCGTCGCGCTTGGCATGGTGCAATTGCTTGCCTGCGTCACGCAGCGTTTTCCATCGTGGGTAGCTTGGTGGGGGGCCAGCAATCTGCTGGTGGGGTTAGGCGTACTGTTTCTGTCGCAGCGTGGCGTTGCCCCGGATTGGGTATCAGTACCACTGTCGAACCTGTTGATGACGGTGGGTTATGGACTGTTGCTGGTGGGCATGCGGCGCTTTGTCGCGCGCAAGGTTTACTGGCCGCTTCATGCGGTCGTCACCGTATTGATATTGGGGCTGGTCATCGTGTTATGGCCGGCATTGTCCGACTTCCGTCAGCGCGCGGCTTTGATCGCGGGGCTGGCCTGCGCCTGTGACCTGTGGATCGCGATCGATGCCATGCGCACGGCCAGGCGCGAGCGCCTGCTGTCGGCCCGGGTCGTGGGCGCACTGTTTGGATTCACATCACTGTTGTTCGGCATACGGGTAGTGACCATGATCGGCGACCTCTACGGTTATCGCGAGTGGTTCCCGATCGATTCGCCCAGCGTGTTGCTGGGCCTGACTGCCGTGATGTTGCTGCCGGTGCGCAACATGGCGCTGATATTGATGGCCAACGAGCGCTACCGCAACGACTGGCGCATGCGGGCTTTGCGTGACCCGCTGACCAGCGTGCCCAACCGCGCCGGTATTCGCGCGGCCTTCGAAGGGCTTGAAAACCGCAGCATTGGCATGTCTTTGTTGATGGTCGATCTGGATCACTTCAAGGATGTGAACGACGCACTGGGGCACGAAGCCGGTGACCGTGTGCTGCTGGGGTTCGTTGCGATTGCCCGTGGCGGCTTGCGTTATACCGATGTGCTGGGCCGTTATGGCGGGGACGAATTTGTGATCTTGCTGCCCGAGACTTCGCTGGCAGATGCGCAGGCGCTGGCCGAACGGCTGCGCCATGCTTTTGCAGACGGCATGCGTGGTGCCCACCTGGCAATGACCCCCACATTGAGCATTGGCATCGCCGGCGGTCAGGGCAAGGCGGTCAAGCTGGATGTGCTGTTGTCAGAGGCAGACAAGGCCTTGTATCTGGCCAAGCGCAACGGCCGCAACTGTCTGTACGCAGCGGCCTGATGCAAAAAAGGCGCTGGAAGAAGGCATCTTCCAGCGCCTTTTCTTGCTGCTGCGAACCGCAGTTCGCAGCAGATCAACAAGCGCAGCGAGCCTGAATCAGACGCCCAGCAGCTTCAACACTGCCGGCATGGTCAGCACGGCCGTGTAGTAGCCCATGAACTGCACGCCAGTACCAAAACCGAAGGTGCGATTCAGCAAGCCGCCCACCAGGCCCACCACCAGCACCACCAGGAAGCCCAGCACACCGCCTTCCCAGAAGCTGATCACCAGGATCAGGCCGACGAAGGTGGCGATGATGGCTTCGTGGCTCAGCTTCTTCGACACGAAGGACGCGGCGCGGTGCGCGAAGTTCATGGCGAAGGGGTAGGACACGATGGCGGCCAATGCCACAGCCAAGAGGCCGTACCAGAGGAATTCCCAGTGCGACAGCATGGTGTGCAGGTTGTTGACCTGACCCGATGCGGCGTCGATGGTGAAGCGCGGCGGTGCATTGAACAGCGGTGCGGCCGGGCCGGCAGCCACCGGGCTGAGCGGCAGGCCGAACGCGATCAGCGGGATCAGTGCTTCGGCGATGTAGGTCGCCTCGGTCACGCCGTTACGCGCAGCCAGCACCGTGGTCATGCGGTGGTAGGCGTGCTTGATGCGTGCACCCACCACTTCGCCCATCAGCACGGTCATGGCGACCGGGCTGAACACGAAGGTGGCGCTGGAGATCGTGGCAGTTGCAATGGTCCAGCCGGTCTGCTTGCGGTCCAGCACCTTCAGCGGATTGGGGAAGTAACCCTTCCAGCCCTTGATGTCCGGTGCCAGCGAGAAACGACGCGGCTCGGTACGCATCATGCGCTTGCGTTCGATGGGCGACAGGCTGGAGAACAGGTCAGCGATCAAGGGACCGATGGCGATGCCCAGGAAATAGCTGATGCCCAGCTTGACGCCGAAGCGGCCGGTACCGGCTTGCAGCGCAATGATCAGCGCCACGAAAGGCACCAGCAGCGCAACCGACGCCCAGCGACCCGGCGAGAACCAGGCGATGAACAAGGCGGCAGCCAGGAACACCCACGGTGCGGATGCAACGATGGATTCGCGGAACGGAGCCAGCAGCACGGCGAACAGCACCGCAACCGGCACGGCCACGAAGGCGGCCACGATGGCACCCGAAATCATCTTGCGCAGGGCGACGTGCGGCACGCCAAGATTGCGCATGCGGGTGGCGTCCTGCATCAGCGGCACGGCCAGCGTGTCACCCGGGATGCCAAGCAGCGCCGTCGGGATCGCGTGGGTCATGTGCTTGGCGACTGCGCCAGCCAGGAAGAAGGTGAAGACCCCGGCAGGGGCGACACCCATCAATACGACAACCAAGGTAAGCGGGGCAAGGGTGGTGGTTTCGTCAGTACCCGAAACCAGGCCGATGCCGGCGAATACGATGGCACCCAACAGGCCCATCGCAAAGGCGATGAGAATATCCGGTAGCAGAGCTTCCATGATGTGTTCCGGATCAGTGCGCGGCGGCGGCTGTGCGCCCCGCGTCAGGGGTGGATGATGACGCGGCGGCAGCGTCTGCCGCACGTTCACGTTGAGCGAAGATGTCGTACAGGCCGACGTCCTTCATTTCGGCGATCACTTCGGGCGGCAGGTCTGCCAGGCGGCCCAGGCCACCGGTGTCGGTGGCCAGTTCATCCATTGCCGATTCGCGCCAGCTGGGGTCTTCGCCTTCTTCGATGATCTGGCGTTTCGGCGCAAACAGCTTGGCGCAGATGATGCCGGCGATCAGGCAACCGCCCAGACCGACCAGCATGGCGTAGGACGCGGCCATGGCCTGGTCGGCGACGACCTGGCGCAGCAACGCACGCGACGCGATGAAGCCTGCCATGGCGATGGCACCACCGATCAGGATCGCCAGGGCCAGGTGTCTGCGGTCGACGGTGTCGCCCCAGATCTCCATCAGTTGGGCATCTTGTTTCACGGGTTCTCCTCTTTTGGGCATGTTGTGGGTGAGTGATGCCGCGCCGGATGCCCTCCGTGCGCGGCAACAAAAACACGTGCCTGGGGGACATGGCCCCCGGGGAAACAACCCTTAGGCGGGCTTGCGCTCGGCCAGCAGTTGCTGCGCCACTTCCACGCGCACGTCCTTGGCGGCGACCATCTGGCGCACGACCCAATCCACGTCGTCACCGGTGGCACCGGCCACCAGCGCGATGTTGCGCGCGTGCAGGGCCATGTGGCCACGCTGGATGCCTTCGGTCGCCAGGGCGCGCAGGGCACCCATGTTCTGTGCCAGGCCGACGGCCACGGTGATTTCGGCCAGTTCCTGGGCGGAAGTCACCTTCATGATCTTCAGTGCCAGACGGGCCAGCGGATGGGTCTTGGTGGCACCGCCAACCAGGCCCAGCGGCATCGGCATTTCGATCGAGCCGATCAGGTCGCCGTCGGTGGCAATTTCCCAGCGGGTCAGCGAGGTGTAGTGACCGCTGCGGCTGGCGAACGCATGCGCGCCGGCTTCCACAGCGCGCCAGTCATTGCCGGTAGCAACCACAACCGGGTCGATGCCGTTCATGATGCCCTTGTTGTGGGTGGCGGCACGGTAGGGATCGACAGCGGCGAATTCGTAGGCGTCGACGATGCGGTTGATGACGTCTTCACCGCTGTATTCGCTGGTGGCCAGCGTGGCGGGCGAGATGCGCACACGTGCACGTGCCAGACGCAGGTCGGCCAGGTTCGACAGGATGCGCAGACGCACCTTGCCGCCGGTGATCTGTTCGATCAGCGTAGCCACGCCTTCGGCCATGGTATTGACGGTGTTGGCACCCATCGCGTCACGCACGTCGACGATCAGGTGGGTGACAACCATCGGGCCGCGTGCGGTGTCGGGGAACACGTGCACTTCGATGTCACGGCAGCCGCCGCCCAGGCCGATCAGCACCTTGTCGCGGCTGTTGGCGATGCGCAGGATTTCTTCGCGGTGCTGCAGGATGGTCTGGCGGGCACCATAGGGGTCGGTCACGCCGATCAGCTGCACCTGAGCGCGCATGATCGGGCCGCTGCTGGAAGTCTGGAAACCACCGGCAACGCGTGCCAGCTTGGCCATGTAGGAGGCTGCTGCGATTACTGAGGGCTCTTCCACGGCCATCGGCACCAGCACGTCCTTGCCATTGATCTGGAAGTTGCCGGCCACGCCCAGCGGCAGCTCGAAGGTGCCGATGACGTTTTCGATCATGCCGTCGGCGGTGGCCAGCGGCAGGGCACCCGGCTTCGCGAGCAGGGCCTGCTCGGCGTCAGTCAGCTCAACCTTGGCAGCAAGGTGCGACAGACGTTCGGCCGGCGACAGTGCACGGAAATTGGGAAGGGTCGAATCGATGCCCACAGCGGACTCCTGATGAAATTTGTGTGCGTGGCGCGTCTGGCATCAAGCAAGTGCTTGCGATTGATGAGACGGCTGCCGAAGAAACGTGCGAGGAACGTGCGGACGGCGTGCGAGTTGCCGCCTGGGTCAAACGGCGGACGGATGTCCCGGATATGCGTCACCTTGCGATATGCCTGGCCCGGTACCAGCAGTCGCTGGCGGTCGAGCAGCAGCGCCGTTGGCTTGGTTCACCCATGAGTCGGCTGTGCCGGAGTGAACAAAACGGGGCTGAGCAAAGCAGAGGTCAGGGCGCATGGGATTCCGTCGGCTGGCCCTCTTGTGAAGGGCGCGGTGGTACGGATGGGGGACGGCTTGGATGCCGCTCGGCTCCATCTGTGCGCAATTGTGGAGATACCGACGTGGGCCGCCAATGTAAATAGAAGATACCGGCCCAGTTTTTTTATGTATTAAACATCTATTTATTCGGGTATTCCCGAGGTGTTTATGCTATTTTTCTGCTTCAAATGCCACAGGCGAAGCGCCAAGTGGATCTCCAGCGCCCGGCTGGCTTCCTGCCAATTTCCAAGTGCCGCATCGACTGCTTCCAGTCGCTGGCGCAAGGTGTTGATGTGGATGCCAAGCGTCTGCGCAGTAGCCCGCGCGTTGCGGCCTTGGTCCAGATAGGCAAGCAAGGTGCCACGCAAGCGGTCGGCGTCGCGCAGACCGCCCAGGGTGGCGTCCAGGAAGGCATCGAGTTCGCTCGCACTGCGGCCGTCGAACAGCATGGCGTAGACCGACAGCTGTGCGTCGCGGGCTGCCTGCCCGTCGCGTCCCAGCGCATGGAGCAGGTCCAGCGAACGTTTGATGCGCTGGAACGTGCGGGGCAGGGCGGCAGCGTCATCGACCGGGTCGGCAATCACCGAGGTCACGGTCAGTGCCGGGCCCGAGGCCAGGTAGCGGCGCAGCGCGGTGTGCAGCGCATCAGGTTGTGATGTAGAGGAAAGCACCACCACCATGCCGTCGTATTCGTCGAACAGCGTGGCCTCGAAGCGGAAACCGGCGCGCAGGCGCTTCAGCAGGTAGGCGTGCTTGCCACCCGGGGTATCGCAGCACAGCAGTGTCAGCGGCGCATGCATGTCGATCGCATGTTGGCGCAAACGAGCCGGCAGCGCACCGCCCAGTTCCTGCGAGCGGCCCAGCAAGGCACGCAGCACAGCGGCCACGTCGCCACTGGCCGCATATTGGGCGCGTTCCTGTGTCAGCAGCAAGATGCCGGTGACCAGGGCGCTGCGCTCGAACGTGCGGATGCCGATGCGGTTCAGCTCGCGTGGTGTGGTGATCACCAGCGAACCCAATACGCCGGTGCCGCCGTTGATTGCGGATACGCGGCACACACGCTCATCGTCGCTGAAGGCGATCACTGATTGGCCAACGCTGCGGCTTTGGTAGATGGCAGCGTGGATCTTGTCTTGTTCGTCGTCCGGCATGCGTGAAATGTCCGACGAGGAACAGATGGCCTGTTCGCCTTCGTCCAGCACTTCCACTACGCCGTTCAAGGTGGCCGCCACCATGTCCACAATGTCTTGCAGCGAGCCACCGCGTGCGATCAAGGCCGTGAGCTTTTCGTGAGTGTCTGCCGCCAGCTGGGTGTCTGCGCTCTGCTGCTGCAATTGGGCATTGGCGCGGCTGGCGGCGGCCAAGGCTGCCTGGGCTTCCGAGAACAGACGCGCATTCTCGATGGCGACCGATGCATGAGACGCCAGCGTCGACAGAATCGACACTTCCCAGGGCACGTAGCGTCGCATATAGCGGTCACCGACGAACAGCACGCCGATCACACGGTCACCGACCAGCAGCGGGACGCCCAGAATCGATTCGACCCCTTCATCGCCCACCGCATCGTCAATCAGTTCATTGTGCGAAAACCTGGGGTCGGGGCCGTATTGCGAGGAACTGTAGGGCGTGCGGTGACGTGCCACGTAGCCGCAGATGCCAACCTCGCCTGGCACGCGCACCTGTTTGAACTTGTCGGAGAACGCGCCGTCGGTGGCACGCACGTAGAAGTCCCCGGCCCCCGGGTCGAAGATCGACAGGTAGCCCACATCGCTGGCGACCAGTTGGCGCGTGCGGCGCACGATGGCTTGCAGCACCTGATCGATATCGCGCATCGCGGTCAAGTCCTGGGCAGTGTCGATCACCGCCAGCAGGCCGCGTTCTTTTTGCTGGTGCTGTTCAAGCCGGACGCGGATCGCCAGCGCCATCTGCAAGCCGTCGCGCAAGGCGGTGCGCTCAGTAGGCGTGACATCTGCGCTGTCGATGTCGCGCAGCAGTTGTGCGTAGTCTTCAGGCGGTGCTTCGCGCAACAGCAGCGCAAAGGCGTCCAGGCTGCTGACGGGACCACCGAGGGTGGTCGCGGCAGGCTCCCCGTGAACGGAGGGGGAGGAAGTGGGCATGGTGCAAAAACTCCGGGACGATGCTGGCCGTCTGCCAGCATAGCCCGAGGCAAGGATGCCGTGCGCCGGGCCTCACCGCAGCAGGGCGCGCACCTGCATGGTCAGCGCCCCGTCGGCGCGGGACAGCTCGTACAGAATACTGAAATGATTGTGGCCGGGCAGCAGCACGGTGTCGCCCGGGTAGTCGTGGCGGGCACGTGAAAACGCCAGCGATTGTCGTTGCAGCGCCAGCAGTTCCGCCTGCCCCACGCAGATCGACAGCGGCTTGGGCACGCAGGGCAGTGTCAGCGGACTGAAGTCGTCGATGTCCTGTTGGGAAAGCTGCAGTTTTTCATTCAGGTAGCAGTGGCGAATCGGCTCCAGATCGAAGATGCCGCTGATCGCCACACCGCCACAGATGCCGTCTTCGTCCAGGCACATGGCGGCCAGGTGCCCGCCCGCCGACCAGCCGGACACCACCATCTTGTCCACATCGGCACCGAACGCCGATGCATGCTCACGCAGCCAGCGGATGCCCGCGCGTACCTCTGCCACGATGCCGGCCATGTTGGTGTCGGGGGCAAGCGTGTAGCCGATCATCGCCACGTGAATGCCGTGGGCGTTCGGGCCTGCGGCCAGAAAGCTGAAGGTTTCCTTGGCGCGCATCTGCCAGTAACCGCCGTGGATGAAGATCAGCAGCGGTCCCGGCCGGCTTGCCGGGAAGTAGTCGATGCGTTGCCGGGGGGCCGGGCCGTAACGCATGTCCAGCCGGGCGTCCGGTCGCGCGCGCATGTCCGTGCTGCGGCGCTCGAAGTCGGCCAGCAGCGTGGCGCTGTCGGCAACGGCACGGGTGTTGTCGTAGGCCGCGTCCAGCGTTGCGCGGTCCATGCCCTGGTAGACCGCAGGTGTTGTCATGGGGGGATTGGTGGGTGCGTGGAGGGCGCGCGGGCAGCCGTCAGCCTGAATGGATGCCGCGTGATGTGTCAGGGCTTCATCGGATGCTGCGTGGTCGGGTGCGGAACTGCCTAATACGGAACGATCGGACAATGCGCTCATGCCGCCGCCTTGATGGCCACGTGGCTGCTCAGATACTGGGTGATATCGCGGCGAACCTGGTTGAACTCGATGCCGGTGATGTCACGCGGACGCGGCAATTCCAGCGCAATGTCGCGTTCGATGCGACCCGGGCCGGCGGTCATCACCACCACACGATCGGACAGCATCACGGCTTCTTCCACCGCGTGCGTGACAAAGATGATGGTGACGCCCGTGCGTGCCCAGATATCCAGCAGCTCTTGCTGCAGGCGTTCGCGGGTCAGGGCATCCAAGGCACCGAAGGGCTCGTCCATCAGCAGCACGTCGCAATCGTTGGCCAGCACGCGGGCAATGGCCACGCGCTGCTTCATGCCACCCGACAACTGGCCGGGGTAGTAATTGGCGAATTTCCCCAGGCCCACCATGTCGGTGTAGTGCATGGAAAGTTCGTGCAGCTGCTTGGCCGACATGCCGCGCTGGCGCGGACCGAAGGCAATGTTCTGCGCCACGGTCAGCCACGGGAACAGGCCATAGTCCTGGAACACCATGCCGCGTTCGGGGCTGGGCCCATTGATGGGTTTGCCATACATCTCGACCACGCCGTCGGTGGCGGTCTCGAAACCCGCCAGAATGCGCAGCAAGGTGGACTTGCCGCAGCCCGACGCCCCGATCAGGCAGACGAACTCGCCTTTCTCGATGCGCAGATCGACATTGCGCAAGGCCTCGACTGTCTGGCCACCCACCGTGAATGTCTTGTTCAGACCCCTGACCGACAAGACGGGCAGCGGTTTGCGTTTGCTCGGTTCAGACATGATGTTGCGGGCTCCATTTCAGCAGGCGATTGTTCAGCCACACAAGCAGTCGATCAGTGCAGAAACCGGCCAGACCGATGACGATCATGCCGGCAATCACCAGGTCGGTTCGCGACAGCATGCGGCCGTCCATGATCACGGCACCCAGGCCTTCGGGTACACCCGTCATTTCCCCTACTACGATCAGAATCCAGGCAAAGCCGTGACCCAGCCGCAGGCCGTTCAGAATCGATGGCATGGCGGCGGGCAACACCACCTGTCGGAACATGCCGGTACCCTGGCAGCCCAGCATGCTGGCCGCTTCGAACAGGCGCGCGTCCACCGTGCGCACCCCGAAGATCGTGTTGAACACGATGGGATAGAAGGCACCCAGAAACACCAGAAAAATGGCCGCCTTGGGCCCAAGCCCGAAGAAGATCATCGACAGCGGCAACCATGCCGTCACCGGTACCGGCCGCAGCAACTGCAAGGTCGGGTCCACCAGTGCACGCAACATGGCGCTGCGGCCGATCATCAGGCCCAGCGGAATGCCGACAGCGGCCGCAGCCAGAAAGCCGCCGTACACCCGCGTAAGCGACTTCCACAAGTGCAGGCCCAGCGTCTGGCTGAATGCGTCGTCATAGATGCCACCCACCGCGAAGTCGACCAGCATCAATCCCACTGTGCCCGGCGATGGAATCAACTGGGTGCCGCTGGCGCGCACCCCCATGTCCCAGGCCAGCAGCAGGACCAGCGGCAGAATCCACGGAGTCAGGATGCGCTGAATGCGCATCCGCCCCGGGGCCGGCAGCGCGGAAGGAGCGCGCGCCGACATCAGCGGCTGGCAAGCTGGCGAACCAGTGCCGGCTGAATGAAGACGGCGTAGTCAGGCAGTTGCCGGATCTGCTTCTTGTCCAGCATCTGCGAACCGTAGTAGCGCGCACGGGTGACCCAGTCTTCGTCCAGTTTCCAGGTCAGTTCGACATTGGGCGCGGCGATGTCGACCACGTTGGCCGGAATGCCCAGCTTCTGCGAGGACATGGCGACAAACGCGGCACGGTCGCCCATGGCGTATTCAGTGGCCTTGCGATGGATTTCCAGGAATACCTTCACCAGCTCTGCCTTGTCGCGCAGCGTGTCGGCGTGCGTGGTCATGACCATGTTCACCGAACCCGTGGGCGTGGTGTAGGGATACTCGACGACCTTGCCCACGTTTTTGCCGACGCTGATCGACGGACCCGGTTCGGCCCCCACGTAGGCATCGACGTCGCCGCGTTCCAGCGCAGACGCCATTTCGCTGAAGGACACGCGCACCGACTGCACGTCCTTGATGGTCATGCCTTCTTGCTTCAGACGGTCCAGGAACACCACTTCCTGGGTCGAGCCGGGCAAGATGCCAACCCGTTTGCCAGTCAGACCCTTGACCGATGTGACACCACCATCGGCGCGCGCCACGATGGCCATGCCGCGATTGCACTGGGCGGCGATCACCACCACCGGTTCACCGGCTGCGCCACCCAATGTGGCGGCTGCCAGACCATAGGTGCCGAAGTCCACCGACTTGGTCACGACCGCATTCTTGCCGTCGGTGGGCGTCTCGAAAGGAATCACTTCGATGCGATACCCGGGCGGCGTGAACTTCTCGTAGAAGTACGGCGTGATGCCGTGGATCAGCTTCAGGGTTCCGACCTTGATGACCTGATCGGCTGCCACGCCCGGCAGGGGCGCAAGCGCCATCAAGGTGCTGGCGGTGAACAGGCTGGCGAGAAGGCGGCGACGGGAGCGCATGAGGTGTCCTTGGATGGCAGGCCGCGGTTTGCGGCGCAACAGGCTCAATGCAAAGCCTGTGCCATGTGCAACCGGCAAATCTGGCAGGGACAAGGTGCTGTCATGCCCAGTCTTGGTGCGCGATTGCCGTGGTACGCGCGCTACCTTGAAGCGTCTTGGCGCTGCCCGTGTCCTTCGAATTGCTTAGTCCACGCTGCGGCGAGCAAACCGCAAGCACAAAGCGCCTGTAACTGATCCGGTTTTTCTTATGGTTTGTGCGCCTGTTTGGCCGGACGGGCATTGACTAGAATTCTTTGAAGTGCCCGCCTCGGGCCGTCGCCCGGAATGCCATGCATTTATCTGACGCTTGTTCAATGGACGTTCGTTCAATGCTTCGCGGTTGTGCTCGAACGCAGCTTCGCTTTCAACATGAAGGCTTCGCTGGTAACCCCATTCGTTTGCCGCGTTTCATTGCCAGGATTTTGACGGCTGCCGTGCTTGGTTTGAGCGCGATGGCGGCCTGTGCGGCAGACACGTCCGCCGACATGCTGCAACCCGACACCATGGCCGCCCGGCTGGTCGCCTGTACGGCCTGTCATGGTCCGCAGGGCCGTTCCGGCCCGGACGGCTACTACCCGCGCATCGCCGGCAAACCCGCTGAATATCTCTACCATCAGCTGCTGCATTTCCGTGAAGGCGAGCGTCGCTACGAACCCATGCGGGTGCTGCTGGACACCATGTCCGACGACTATCTGCGCGAGATCGCGCAATGGTTCTCCGACCAGCATCCGCCATACGTGCCCGCGCGCTCGACGCGGGTGGATGCGGCTGCACTTGAACGTGGTCGCCTGATGACGCTGCAAGGTGATGCCGCGCGTGGCATTCCCGCCTGTGCTGCCTGTCATGGTGCAACGCTGACTGGCGTCAAACCTGCGATTCCCGGCGTGCTTGGCTTGCCGCACGACTACATTGCCGCGCAGTTCGGTGCCTGGCGCGCGGGTCTGCGCAAGGCAAGCGCGCCCGATTGCATGGCCGAGGTGGCGCGCAAGCTCACACCCGAAGACATCAGCGCGGTAGCCGCCTGGTTGTCGATCCAACCCGTGCCCAACGACGGCCTGCCTGTCGAAACAGCAAACCTGCCGCAGGATTGCGGCAGCCAGACGCGCAGCGCAGGAGCACGCTGATGCTGAAGCGGATTTTCCTGACGTTGTTGATGGTGCTGGTGGCAGTCGTGGGCGCGGTGGCGTGGTTGGGCTATCGCGAAGATCCCGGACTGCCTGCCGACCCAGCGCTGGCCAGCGTTGATGCGGCACAGCGGATCGAGCACGGCCGCTATCTGGCAAGTGTGGGCAATTGCATGGGGTGCCATACCGTGCCGGGTGGCAAGCCTTATGCGGGTGGGCGTGAACTGGCCACCAATTTCGGCAGCCTGTACGGCCCGAATCTGACCCCCGATGCCGACACCGGTCTGGGTCGCTGGACCGCAGATGATTTCTGGCGCGCCTTGCATAACGGCAAGGGACGCGACGGTCGTCTGCTGTATCCGGCTTTCCCGTATCCCAGTTATCGCCATGTCAGTCGGACCGATGCCGACGCCTTGTTTGCGTACCTGCAATCCTTGCCACCGGTGCGCCAGGAAAACCGCGCGCACCAGCTTGCGTTTCCGTATGACCAGCGTTTCCTGCTGGCAGGCTGGCGGGCCTTGTACTTCCGCCCGCTGGATGGCCGCCCTGATGCCGTTGCCAAGCCGGATTCACCGCAATGGCTGCGTGGGCGCTATCTGGTGGAAGGGCTGGCGCATTGCGCCGAATGCCATACGCCGCGCAATCGCCTGGGCGCATTGCGCACTGACGCAAGCCTGAGCGGTGCCATGATGGGCGGGCAGGGCTGGTATGCACCGCCATTGACCGGGGACCCGGTGACGGGTCTGGGCAAGTGGAGCCCGCAAGAGGTCTTCGAGCTGCTGAAGACGGGGGTATCGGCCCGGTCTTCCGCTGTCGGACCAATGGCCGAGGCCGTGCACCAGGGCTTCCAGCACGTGGCTGACGCCGATCTGCGGGCAATGGTGGACTACCTGAAATCGCTGCCCCCGGCCGGCACCGATGCGCAGGCTGTCGGTGCGCTGCCCTCGGCAGGTTTGATGGATGCTGGCGGCAAGATCTACGCGCAGCAGTGTGCGCAGTGTCACCAGGACAATGGCCAAGGCAAAGCCCCCGCGTGGCCGCCCTTGCGCGACAACATCTCGGTGGTGGCGGCATCACCACTCAACACCATTCGCATGGTCTTGTCGGGCGGTTTTGCGCCTGCCACGCCCGGCAATCCGCGCCCGCACGGCATGCCGCCTTTCGGCCACACGCTGAACGATCAAGACGTGGCAGCGGTTGTTTCTTATGTGCGCAACAGCTGGGGCAATCAGGCGGGTGGCGCGTCTGCGCTTGACGTGCGAGCGGCCCGGGAGTCGGGGCGCTGATACGTGGGCGAATCGCTTAAGCGCTACGAAGCGCTGGCCCACGATCTTGCCGAATCGATTCGCTGCGGTGTGCTGCGTGCTGGGGAAAAACTTCCGTCGGTACGCGAGGCAAGTGCGCGCCGTGGTGTCAGCGCGTCCACCGTGTTCCAGGCCTACTACCTGTTGGAAGCGCAGGGCCTGATCCGCGCCCGTGATCGCTCGGGCTATTACGTGGTGCACGGCACGGCTACCATGCCGCCTGAGCCCGAGCCGCCTGTGCATATCGACCCGGACTCCAACGTGGTCGATGTCAGCAGCCAGGTGTTCGAGATGCTGGAGTCGATCCGGCAACGTGAGGTCGTCCCGTTCGGCTCGGCGTTTCCCGATCCGGCGCTGTTTCCGATGGCCAAGCTCGGGCAGGTGATGGCCAGCACCATCCGGCAACTCGACCCCTGGCAGGCTGTGGATGATCTCAGCCCCGGCAATGCGCAATTGCGGCGGCAGATCGCGCTGCGTTATCAGGTCGATGGCATGGCGGTGACACCGGACGACATCGTCATCACCAACGGCGCGCTGGAAGCACTGAACCTGTGTCTGGGCGCGGTCACGCGGCCGGGTGACACAGTGATTGTGGAATCGCCCACCTTCTATGCCGCCTTGCAGTCGCTTGAACGACTTGGCCTGCGTGCCATCGAAGTGCCAGCGCATCCCCGTGAAGGCATCGATCTGGCCGCGCTGGCCCGTGCACTGGCGCAACATCAACCAGCCGCCTGCTGGCTGATGACCAGCTTCCAGAACCCGCTGGGCAGCCTGATGCCCGAGCCGAAGAAACGCGAATTGGTGGCCTTGCTGGCGCGCCACGGCGTGCCGCTGATCGAAGACGATGTGTACGCCGAACTGTATTTCGGCGCGAATCGTCCGGCACCTGCCAAGGCTTTCGATACCCAGGGGCTGGTGATGCACTGTGGGTCGTTTTCCAAATCGTTGGCACCGGGGTATCGCGTGGGATGGGCCGTCCCGGGTCGGTTTTTCCGGGCGGTGGCGCGGCATAAATTGAGCACCAGTCTGTCGACGTCGATGCCCGCGCAGGCGGCCATCGCGGCGTATCTGGAACGTGGTGGCTACGACCGCCATCTGCGTGCCTTGCGCCATGAGCTGTCGGTTCGGCAGGGCCAGATGATGGCAGCAGTCGGTGCCAGGTTTCCCGCCGGTGCCCGCGCCACGCGACCTGCGGGCGGCTACTTTCTGTGGGTCGAGCTGCCCGGTGAAATCGATACCCGCATGCTGCATCGGCAGGCCTTGGCGGCGGGGATCAGCATTGCGCCAGGGCCGATGTTCTCGTCGCATCCGCGTTTTTTGAATTGTCTGCGGCTGAACTATGGGCACGCGTGGGATATGCGGGCAGAGGCTGCGTTTGCTAGGCTCGGCGGGTTGATACACGCGATGTGTTGATGGGGCACTGATATACAAGCGCAGCGTCTGACTGACGCTTTTTGCTGCGTTTGCCCTGCTGCATGTTGTGACAGCGCTGATCCGTTGGTCGTCTCGAAGTTGGTCGTCCTAAACCTACCTGACTTGCCATTCCTGCTTATTCGGAATACTGTTTATTTATACAGTATCAGCCGAAGCACCATGAGCGACCATCCCATCCGCATCCACCCCACCGCGATCAAGGGACGCGGCACCAGCAGCCGCACCCCGAGTCGCTTCGATACCGACGCGCGTGAAGCGGTGGACGATGGCTGGACGGGTGTCGATGCTCCTGTCGATGGCGACGACCCTTTCGACAACCCCACGCCGCCCGCCACGGAAGTGCGTTTCGAAGATGCCAAACGTGTGCTCAGCCGCAACGATTCGCCAGACATTCCCTTTGATCGCTCGATCAACCCGTATCGGGGCTGTGAGCATGGCTGCGTGTACTGCTTTGCCCGCCCCACGCACAGCTACCTGGGCCTGTCGCCGGGGTTGGATTTCGAAACCATCATCATTGCCAAGCGCAATGTGGCGGCAGCCTTGCGGGCTGAAATGGCCCACCGCGACTACGCCCCCGGCCAGCTGGCCATCGGCACCGCCACCGACTGTTATCAACCGGTCGAACGTGAACTGCGGCTGACGCGCTCGGTCATCGAGGTGCTGAAAAAAGCGCGTCACCCTTTTGCGCTGGTCACCAAATCAAGCGCGGTGGAACGCGATCTGGATCTGATCGCGCCCATGGCCGCCGACCGACTGGCGGCGGTCTACCTGACCATCACCACGCTGGACCCGAAGCTGTCGCGCATTCTTGAACCACGTGCAGCATCGCCCGCGCGCCGGCTGGAAACCATCCGCCGACTGGTGGCAGCCGGGGTGCCGGTGGGGGTAAGCCTTGCGCCCCAGATTCCCTTTGTGAATGAGGACATGGAACAGGTCATGGCTGCCGCCTTCGATGCCGGGGCACGAAGCGCGTTCTATACCGTCTTGCGGTTGCCCTGGGAACTGACGGACGTGTTCCGCGAATGGCTGGAGGTGCACTACCCGCAGCGGGCCGGTCGTATCATCTCGCGCATTCAGGACATGCGCGGCGGCAAGGACTATGACAGTGACTTCGCCACCCGGATGACAGGCGAGGGCATCTGGGCTGACCTGATCCGTCAGCGCTTCATCAAGGCTGCCGGACGCCTGGGCTTCAACCGCGAGCGGATCACGCTGGATTTTTCGCAGTTCCGCCCGCCATCGCGTGACGTGCGACAGGCCAGCTTGTTCTGATTGCAAATGCGCCGGTCGGTCGTGGCTTGGGCATAATGGTTACTTGTCAGGCTTGCCACCCCGTTTGCCTATCCCGTTTGCTTACCCCATTGCGCCACCCTAGCCCGGAGTTTCGCCATGTCACGCCCCCCGCTCGCCGCCCCGTTGGCCGCTGCCCTGGTTGCCCTGGCCTTGCTGGGCGGCTGTAAGGCACCCCTGAGCCTTGCCGAACCCACCCCGGTCCACGGCCGCGTGGTTGATCGCCGCGCCTTCGACGCCTTCATCGCCACCCAGCCCGGCCCATTCGAATTCCGCCGCCTGTACCCCGACGTGACCCTGGTATTGCCGCAAGACATGGCCACGCAGGAAGTGCGCAGCGACAACAGCCGCTTTTTCGCGCGCCTGAACGCGGACGGGAAAATCGTCAGCGGCGAGTTCCGCTGAGGCAAGCGTGCGCATGACCTTGCGCGTCTTTGCGTTGTCGTCCCTGCCGATCAGTTAAGCCACCGGAGCTGCTTCGCCATGCTCAGCGTGTTTATCAACTGCAGCATGGCGGGGAGAAGCAAGACATCGACAGGCTCAACGGTAGGTCAGCACCACGATGCCGGCCAGGATCAGCACGATACCGCCAATCTTGCGCACATCCATGCTTTCGCCCAGCACCAGCCAGCTTGCCATCACGATGCAGATGAAGGTCAGGCCGGCCATCAATGGCGAAGCCACTGACAAGGCGTTGTTGGCGAACACACGAATGGTCAGCAGGAAGCTCAGGCCATAAAGCGCCACAGACGCCAGCAGCCACGGCGACAGCCAGGCCATCCAGCGGCTGACGGATTCGGCGGCGTCTGCGCCGCTCATGCCGGCGCGGCCGGCAAATTTCATGGCGACTTGCGCCGAGGCGTTGCACAGCACCGCCAGCAAGGCGATCAGGGGATCATTCACGCGGTTCTTTCCTTGCCGGCTTCACCAGATATACCGGTCGTGCCTTGATTTCGTCGTACAGGCGCGCGACGTAATGGCCGATCACGCCCAGGCTGAGCATGATCGCACCTCCCATGATGATGATCAGCAGGTTTACCGTGGTGAAACCTTCCACGCCCACGCCACGAAGTTTCTGTACCAGGCTGATCACGCCAACCACCAGCCCCAGCGCAAGCGTGCCTGCGCCCACCCAGGAAATGCAGCGAAGCGGCATGCTGGAAAAACTGGTCAGGTTGTCGATGGCATAACGCGCCAGCTTGAGCTTGCTCCACGAGGTCTGTCCACCGGCGCGTTCGGCCACGGTAAACGGCAGTTGGGCAGAAGGGTAGTTCGCCCAGTTGATGATGCCGCGGAAGAAATGGCGGCGCTCCGGCAGGGCCAGGTAGGCGTCGACCACCAGCCGGTCCAGCAGCTTGAAGTCCGAATGACCGCGCAGGTTCAGGTTTGCAAAGCGCTGGAACAGGCCGTAGAACGCCTTTGCGGCCAGCCCTTGCGCAAACGATTCCTTGCCCCGGGACGCCTTGACCGCATCAACCACGTAAACACCATTGCGCCACAGGGCCAGCATTTGCGGGATCAGGGCCGGGGGGTGTTGCAGGTCGCTGTCGATCACGATCACGGCGTCGCCCCGGGCTTCACGCAGACCGGCCAGCACGGCCGCTTCCTTGCCGAAGTTGCGGGTAAACGAGATCGGCCGGATGCGTGGGTCTGCGAGCGCGGCAAATTCCAGCTGCTCTGCGCTGGCATCGGCCGAGCCGTCGTCGACCGCAACGAGTTCCAGGTCGTACCAGTCTTCCGCGCCAGCGGCGTCGAGAATGACGGTCAGGTTGGCAGCAATGGAAGACGCTTCGTTGTAAACCGGTACAACGAGGCTGACGAGAGGCTTGGAAGTCATAGGATCACGGGAAGAAACACCACCGTCTGGGTGCGAAGTGATGTGCGAAGTGATTAAAGGCATTTAGTCTGGCTCGATGTCGAGGCCGATCAACTGCATGCGGTCGGCACCCAGCAGGCGCGTGCGGATTTCCCAGCGCCCGGCGTGTCCGCGCGGGACGGTGATGATACCGTCGATCGTCGCTGCTTCGCTGGCCGTGCCCGGCATTGCTCCGGATGCCTGTTCTGTCGTGACATTCTGCGCGTCCGTGTATTGGATATCCCAGCGTGCCTGTTCCACTTCGCGGGGCGCGTCACCCCGGTACTGGATGCGGAAACGGTAGCGTCCGGGCAGCAAGGTCGTATAGGGGCCGTAGCTCAAGATACCCTCTTGGGACGCCACCATTGATGTCCCCTCGGGTTTGCCGACCAAGGACGGCAGTTCGGCACCATTCCAGTGGTTCATCAAGGTCATGGTCGGCGCAACCGCCTTCATATCCAGCGGGCCTGACCAATCGGCGGGTTTGCCCGCCGACCGGCACACCAGCATTTCTCCATTGATACCGCACTGGCCGGCCTTGATCGCCTGACGGAACCCTGCGGTGATGCTCAATGGCTTGTCGAGTTTGGCGGCTGCCATGACATACAGCGTGTCATCCGCAAAGGGCTTGGTAAAACGGTCCTGGTTAAGCGCGCAATCTGGCGTGGACCTGGCGATGTGGCCGGTATCCAGTGTGACGTTGTAGTGCGTGCCCACCCGCTGTAAGAAGCTGTAGATGGCCTCGCTGGTGTCATCGCAACCGTAGGCGGGATAGATGTTGATGTGCTTGATATCCCGCATGGCGGTTTGCCAAGGTTGCAGGTCACCACGGCTGGGGGCCTTCGCCAGCTGACGCACGCCCCATCGATGCGGGAACACGTCGTACCACTGCAGCGGCATGGCCACCAGCAGCAGCGGCAATACCCAGGCAGCGGGTTTGCGCAGCAGGCTGGCCAGCGCCATGAACAGCAGGGCGTATCCCACCGGCCAGAAGAAACGCCCGCTTGCACGGAAGGTGTTCACCAGCTTTTCAAGGAAACCCGGTACCTCGTAGGACAGCAGCACGTCGTGCTGCCACACGATGCGATTCGATACCGCGTACAAGGTGAACAGGATCATGCCGATCGTCAGCACCGGATATTGGCGCAGCAGTCGACCCACGTCGCGCAGGCGGGTCAGCAGCGCGGCGGCGATCAGCAGCAGTACGCCCGCGCCCAGGTAATTGAAGCCTTCCCCCTGGGGATTGCCCGGCGTCATCGTGCCGCAGGGGAAGACGTCTCCGCTGCAGAAGGGGGCCTGCAGATTCATCGAGAAGGTGCCAAACCCGTCAGTGGTCGACGATTGCCCCAGATAACCCAGGGTCCAGGCAATGGCCATCACGATGACCAGTGACAGCGGCACCAGGATCAGCGGCATGCGCCACCGCTCGCGCCCGCGAACGTTTATCCCGGCTTCGACCAGATACATCAGCAGCAGGGAATAGCTCATGGCGAACAGGTAGGGATGGATCAGCAGCGCCACCAAGGCAATGCCAACCATGCCCAGCGCGGCAGACATCGGACGCCACAGCCCTTCGCGGCCGCTGACATAACAACCCAGGCTCGCCAGGATGATGCTGTGCGTCATCAAGGATGTGTGCGGCATGCGCCAGACCAGTGCCGGCCATATCAGGGTCATGAAGACCGCGACAATCAGGCCCGGGGCATGGCGCACACCCAGTGCACGCAGCAGGAAGGTGGCGGCAAGCGCCTGCGTGACGTAGACCAGCGCGTGCCACAAACCGAAATAGTGGAAGCCGGCCGGCAACCAGGCAACGAAGGGCTTGAACAGCAGGGCGGCCAGCGGAATGCTGTCGGTGAACGCAATGTTCACTCCTGCCGGATAATTCAGCCGAGTCGTGTGCAGCAGCGGGAAATGCCAGGTGTCCTGCGCAAAATAACGCCAGCCCGTGACGTGCTGCGATGGGTCGCTGGTCTCGAAGAACGCGCCGTGGCCAAGCAGGAACGACACGGGATACAGCTCAAAAAACAGCGCAATGCCCAGCATTGCGGCCAACGCATAGGCGTAGGCCGGTGGCATGTCTGTCCAAGCTGAATATTTGCTGAATGTTCTTGATGTATTGGGTGCGTGCAAGCTCATGAACCGTGGCGTGACTGTTGGGCCCGGATCAACAGGCCGGCCGCGAGTGTAGAACTTTTCACGCCGCAAGCGGCTGCTAGAGTCGGTCTGCGACTGATGCTTACTTGATGCAACATCAAGGCGGGTGCGCCAGACGCGAACGCGGATGTCTGAAAGGCTTCGGCAGGCTTGTTGAAGACGGTATCAACCCGCTTCATCAATCCAATGACATCAACCAGCTCTCCAGCGCATCGGCCGGCATCGGTCGCGAGAACAGATATCCCTGTGCCGCCCGGTATCCCATTTCGAGCAGCACGGCTCGCTGGGCTTCGGTTTCCACCCCTTCGGCCACCACCGTGAGGTTCAGGCTTTCACCGATGCGCAGCACCGCGTTGCTCAAGGCCCGGCTGGTATGGTCGTATTCCAGATCACGCACGAAACTCTTGTCCAGCTTGAGTTCGTTCAAGGGCAGGCGGCGCAAATAGCTCAGACTGGAATAGCCGATGCCGAAATCGTCCATCGACAGACGTACCCCTTGCGCATGCAAGGCATGCAGGGTGGTCAGCGTGCTGGGATTGGCATCCATCAGCACGTCCTCAGTAATCTCCAGCGTCAGGCTGCCGGGGATCAGCGAATGGCGTTGCAGGATATCCGCAATCATTCGCGGCAATTCCAGATCGTGGAAATTGGTCGGCGACAGGTTGACCGACACCCCGGGCACCGGCACACCACGTTCTTTCCAATCCCCCAGTTGGCGGCAGGCTTCATTGACCGCCCAGCGACCCAGCTCGGTGATCAGCCCACATTCCTGCGCGACCGCGACAAAACGCGTCGGCGGAATATGACCCAGGGTAGGGTGGTGCCAGCGTGCCAAGGCTTCCAGGCCATACACACGCCGGTCATTCAAGTCGACCTGGGGCTGGTAATGCAGCCGCAGGTCGCCGGCGGGCAAGGCCTTGCGCAGCGCACTTTCAAGCGCCAGCTTTTCCTGCGCGGCAAGATTCATCTCTTCGCGGAAGAAGCTGAAGGTGCCCCGACTCTTGGTCTTGGCCTGATACATGGCCATGTCGGCGCGCCGCAGCAGCGTTTCCATGTCCTGCCCGTCATTGGGCAGCAGGCTGATGCCGATGCTGGCGCTGGGCGTGACGGTCACGTCGGCCAGCAGGAACGGATTCGCCAGCGCCGCCTGAATGCGTTCGGCCACGTCGGTGGCCTGCACGGCATCGCATTCCGGCAGCACCACCACAAATTCGTCACCCGACAGGCGACCGACCACGTCTGCATTGCGAATCTGTTCGCGAATGCGCTGCGCCACCGTGCACAGCAAGGTGTCGCCAGCCGGATGGCCGAGCGTGTCGTTGATCTGTTTGAAGCGGTCCAGATCGATGAACAGCACGGCCAGCGATTCCTGGTGGCGCAGCGCACTGGCAATCGCCTGTTCGGCCTGGACATGCAGCAGGCTGCGGTTGGGCAGCGCCGTCAGCGGATCGTAGAACACCAGTTGGCGGATCTGGCTTTGCGCCACTTCGCGTTCCAGGGCCAGCGCGCACAGGTGCTGGCAAACGGCCACCAGTCGACGGTGAAACTCGTCGGGCAGCGCCAGTTCACGGAAGTAGAACGCAAAGATGCCGACCACGCGTCCTTCCTTGGACCGGATCGGCGTCGACCAGCACGCTTTCAGGCTCAGCATGTCGATCAGGTCACGGTGCGCGATCCAGCGCTCATCGGCAAGCAGGTCCACCACACTCTCGGTGGATGACGCTTCACCACACCATGCTGCCGCGTTGATCCCTGCCTGGTCGATCCGGTGGGCCAGCTCATCGGGCAGGCTGGGGGCCGCCAGCGTGGCAAGTTTGCCCGCTTCATCGACTTTCAGCACCGAGGCGATGACCTCGGGCGCAATCCGCTCCACCTCGCGGCACAGCAGGTTCATCACGTCGGCCAAGGGGCCTTCCTGAACCATGGCTTCCAGCACCCGTCGCTGGATAACTTCGTGCATTTTTGCGTCGGTGATGTCGGTCAGCACACTGACGGTGTGCTGCAACTCGCCCTGGTCGTTGCGCAAGGCATTGCCGGTGATCGAGCACCAGAAGCGTTGGCCGTGCTTGCCGTAGACCAGGTCGTCCGAGCGTTGCGGGCGGCCTTCCTGCAGCGTCTGGCGCACGTTCTGCACCGTCGTCTTCGGGGTATAGGGCGTCAGCAAGGTGCTGGGAACACCACCCAGGACTTCGTCCAGTTCATAACCGAACATGCGCGTGAACGCCGCGTTGACGTAGATGATGCGCCACGCCATGTCGGTAATGATGATGGCATTGTCGGTCTGGTTGGCCACCAGCGACAGCAGATGTTCGCGTTCGCGCGCGGCCAGTTCCCGTTGCACGTGCGGCGTCACGTCGAACGCAAATTCGATCACGCGTTCAAGCGCGCCGTGTTCGTCGAATATCGGGGAATAAGTCGCCTGCAGCCACACCGTCTGGCCATTGCCCGCCACGCACTCGATCTGCTGGGATACGCGGCCGCCGCTTCGCAGCGTGCGCCACACCTCGTCATCGGCAGGCTTGTCGGCAATGCTGCGCGGCCGGAAAGCCCGGTGATGTTTACCGACGACTTCATCCAGCGAATGACCGAGGTCATCGAGAAAACATGCGTTCGCTTGCAGTACCTTGCCGTCAGGCGATATTTCGAGCACGGCAATGGCCCGACCTATCGTTTCAAGCCAACGTTGGTCTGCATCCGAGTGCAAGGACAATGACGCACCGGTTCTCATACTTATTCTGTCTGGTCCCGGTTGGCCTGTCGCGCAGTGCTGGATGGCGTGGCGATTGCGCGCGTGAGAAAGCGCGACAAAAAGCCATTTTGGAGCTGAGATAATAGGCGTTGCGAGAGAAAAATGAAATGTCCACGCTTGAGCGCATGGCAAACGTCGTGGCTTGCACAACGTCTCTCGCAATACGCCTACTCCAAACAGATGGCTGTAACACCCGTGTCACGGACGCCACATGGTTTTTGTGTCGCCACTCAATTCCCGGTCCAGATAATAGGCCGCGCTGATCAAGGCAAGATGCGTCAGTGCCTGCGGAAAGTTGCCCAGATGGCTGCCGTCGTGATCCAGTTCCTCGGCATAAAGACCCAGGTGGTTTGCATAGGCCAACACCTTGGTAAATGCCGTGCAGGCTTCATCCAGGCGGCCAGCCCTGGCCAGACATTCGACATACCAGAATGAACATGTGGTGAAGGCACCTTCCTTGCCCGGCAGGCCATCGTCCATGTTGTAGCGCAGCACCATCGCATCGTCGCTCAGCTCACGCCCGATGGCATCCAGCGTTGCCAGCCAGCGGGGATCGGTGGCCGCCACAAAACGCACCAAGGGCATCAGTAACAGTGAGGCATCGAGATCCGTCCCCTCGGTGCTTTGAACGAAATGACCTTTCTCTTCGTTCCAGAACGTTGCCCAGATGTCCTCGTGAATCTCGTTGCGCAATGCCGCCCAGCGGCCGAAAGGCGCAGGCAATGAGCGTTTCTGCGCCAGACGCAGTGCCCGGTCCACGGCAACCCAGCACATCAGGCGGGAGTGCAGGAACGCCCGCGGAGTGGCGCGAATTTCCCAGATGCCTGCATCGGGGTCACGCCAATGGCCGGCCACGTATTCCACCAACTGGCAAACCTTGGCCCAGCCGTCACGCGAAATGGCTTCACCATATTTGTTGCTCAGATAGACCGCATCCATCAGCTCGCCATATATATCCAGCTGCTTCTGATCGAAGGCGGCGTTTCCGATCAGGATCGGGCGCGATTCCCGGTAGCCCGCCAGATGGTCAAGCGACTGCTCGGCAAGCTCGGTGGAACCGTCGATGTTGTAGACCAGGTGCAGATGGCCTTCTGCATCGGTATGGGTAATGCGTTCATCCACCCAGCGCGTGAACCGATGCGCCTCGTCGTTGAAGCCCAGGCGGATGAATGCATACATGGTGAACGACGCGTCGCGAATCCAGGTGAAGCGATAGTCCCAGTTGCGCACGCCGCCCGGGGTTTCTGGCAACCCGAAGGTGGGTGCCGCCACCATTGACCCGTGATCGCGCGAGGTCAATAACTTCAGCGCCAATGCAGAGCGCATGACGGTTTCTCGCCAGCGTCCCTTGTAAGTGGATTTGGCTACCCAGTTGCGCCAGTACGTCGTGGTGTCATCCAGCGCCTGCTGGGCCTGCTGCGCAGTCAGCGGCGCAAACTGGCCGTCGTCCAGTACGAACCATGCGATCTCCCCGGCATCAAGCGAGAAGTCGGCGGATACGTCGCCACCGCTTGCCTGCAGCGCAATGTTGCTGGTCAGGCGCAGGTTCACGTCGGCTTTACCACCATCGATATTCACGCCCTGATCGCATGGGGTGACTGTGCCGACGATGCGGCCGTAATCGAAACGCGGGCGGCAAGACAGGGTGAATGCAATGCGCCCGCGTGTGGCTTCGACGCGGCGTATCAGTTGCGATCCGCCGCCGTCTTCCCCCAGGGCGGGACGCATGAAATCGACGATTTCGGCGCTGCCGTCATGAGACATCCAGCGCGTCAGCAATATATTGGTATCTGGCAGATAGATCTGCAGATTGCGCGCATCGGGCAGTTGGGGAGTAATCGAAAATTCGCCGCCTTTTTCTGCGTCCAGCAGGCGCGTGAACAGGCTGGGGCTGTCAAAGCGAGGCCAGCACATGAAGTCGATGGTGCCGTCGCGCGCCACCAGCGCAGCGGTGCTCATGTCGCCGATGATGCCGTGGTCTTCGATCTCGTGAAGGGCAGTGCAGGGAGTCCGTTCAACCATTGTCGCGGAACCCGGGGTACAGCATCATGCCGCCATCTACATATAGCGTTGCACCCACTACGTAGTCGGAACAATCCGAAGCCAGCCACACGGCGGTATTCGCAATATCTTCCACATCACCCACGCGGCCGTAGGGAATCAGTTTCAGCAGCGCCTTCTCGGCGTCGCCTTCGGTGGCGTCGCGGTTGATTGGCGTGCGGATCGCACCGGGCGAGATCGCGTTCACACGAATGCCGGATTCCGCCACTTCCTGGGCCAGTGTTTTCATCATCATCGCGACGCCACCCTTGGACGCCGCGTAATTGACATGGCCTGCCCACGGAATGGCATCGTGTACGGAGCTCATGCAGATGATCTTGCCGAGCGCGCGCGAGACGTTTCGCCGGCCTTGCTTATGGAATTGCTGGATGGCCGCCTGCGCGCACAGAAACTGGCCGGTCAGATTCACATCGAGCACCCGACGCCAGTCTTCCAGGCTCATGGTGCGTGCGGCCGCATCTTTCTGCATGCCCGAATTGGCGACCACGATGTCGATCGCGCCAAACGCGTCCAGGGTCTGTGCAAACAGGCGGGAGACCTGCTCGGGGTCGGACACGTCCGCCTTGATGGCGATAGCCTTGCCGCCGTTTTCTGTGATCTCACGAACCAGCGCCTCGGCAGCCTCGGCGTGGGAGTGATAGTTGATGGCGACGGCGGCACCGTTTGCCGCAAAGCTGCGGGCAACGGCGTGGCCGATTCCCGAGCTTGCGCCGGTAACGATGGCGACTTGATGGTCTAGACGGATTTCCATGCGGCGGCCTCCTGACTGGGTTTCCCCATTGCGATCGCCGTGATGTCGCAAGTCGCGTGCCGGTCAGATTTTTGCGTTCAGACCTCGTGCAGATGTTCCCAGAGAATCAGCGAGCCGATGACGATCAGCAAAATTCCGCCGACGATTTCGGCACGACTGCCGGCAAGCTTGCCCAGCACCCGTCCCAGCATGACGCCAAGCGTCACCATGATGGTGGTCGTACAGCCGATGGCCAGGGCCACCGGCAGGATCTCCACATCCAGAAACGCCAGTCCCACGCCAACTGCCATGGCATCGATGCTGGTTGCCAGGCCAGTGATCGCCAGCAGCCAGAAGCCGTGTCGGCTGGGCTTTTCTTCCTCGGCGTCGCTATCGGCCTGCAGGCCCGCATAAATCATGCGGATACCCAGCAGACCGAGCAGACAGAACGCAATCCAGTGATCCCAGGCCCTGACGTAAGCGGCTGCGGCCAAGCCCAATAACCAGCCGACGATGGGCGTCAGGGTTTCGATGGCACCAAAGATCAAACCGGTTCTAAGAGCTTCGCGCAGGCGAGGGCGGTGCAGCGCTGCACCTTTGCCAACGGCTGCGGCAAAGGCGTCCATCGACATGCCAAAGGCAAGCAGTGCAATGGTGGCGATATTCATGGAGTTCCAGGCCGGACGGACGTAGAGATACCTCACGCGGCCGACATGCGCGTTGACGTACCCTGGTCTCGCCAACCTGATATGGCTGCCCGCACCACGGTGCACGTGGTCACCGAGTATGTTGATACGGGCGCTTCCGGGGGATGGAAGCAGGCTACTCCCCAACAGACGGGCCGCACTGTATCACGAAGGTCTGGATGAATTTCGTGGTGTGGCGGGAATGCCGCAACGGCGATTGCTGACCGTGTGTTTTTGCGGATGCGTGACCGCACATTAACCGCTTGGGTGCTTTCAGTGCTTTCTGATGAATAGCTGAATATTAATTTCCAAACTTGGTTTGCTAACAATAAGCTGAATATGTAGATCTCGTGTTTTTGGTTTTCGTTTGTCACCTTGGCTGGTTTTAAGTATTCACTGACGGAACTTCCATTGCGCCGCAGCACTCACTGATGCATATGCGCAGATTTCCGATCTGCGCACGCTGCCCACTTTTGAAGAAGACCATGAGCGCCGATTGGAATATTCAGCTTGCTGCCAGTTTTATCTGGTTGGGAAAGGCATTTCTGATTACTTTGGTTTGTCTGGTGCCGGTGCTCTGGCTGGCCAGTCGATTCACCCGCTGGGGTAGACAATTCCGGCAACTGGCTTGGCCGTATCTGCGCCCCGGGCGCGGCTGGAAGCCACTGCTGACGATTGCGCTGATGCTATTGCTGGCCTTGTTCTCGGTCCGCATGAGTGTGCTGTTCTCGTTCTGGTACAACGGCTTCTACAGTGCATTGCAAGACCTGAACATCGGCACCTTCTGGTTCCTGCTTGGGGTATTCAGTGTGCTGGCGACCATTCACGTGGCGCTTGCGCTGCTGACCTATTACATCGGACAAGCTTTCGAGATTCGCTGGCGCAGCTGGTTGAATGATTGGCTGACGCAAGACTGGCTGGCTGGCGATGCCTATTATCGAACCCAGTTTCTTGATGTGGTGGTCGATAATCCCGATCAGCGTATCGAACGTGATATTGCCGCATTTGTGAATGGGTCCAGAACCTTGTTCTTCGGTGCGGTCAGTGCACTGGTGTCGCTGGTTGAATTCACGGAAATACTGTGGGGGCTGTCTGGCCCGCTGACAATTGCGGGTGTCGATATCCCGCGCGCCATGATTCTGATCGTATATCTGTATGTGATCATTGCCACGCTAATTGCCTTCAAACTTGGACACCCGCTGATTCGTTTGAATTTCATGAACGAAAAGCTCAGTGCAAACTTCCGCTATGCGCTGATGCGCCTGCGCGAATATGCCGAAAATGTGGCGTTCTATCAGGGTGGGGCCGTGGAAAATCGCACCTTGTGGTCAAGGTTCTCCGCGTTGATCGCCAACCTGTGGGCCTTGGTATTCCGCACCCTGAAATTCGATGGTTTCAACCTGGCCGTGACCCAGGCTGCGGTGGTGTTCCCGTTCATCGTGCAGGCGCCGCGCTTTTTCAGCGGTGCCATCAAGCTGGGTGACGTGATTCAAACCTCGCAGGCATTCGGCCAGGTGCAGGACTCGCTGTCGTTCTTTCGTACCTCTTACGATGCGTTCGCCCAGTATCGCGCCACCCTGGATCGCCTGACCGGCTTTCTGGACGCCAACACACAGGCCCGTGCGCTTCCCGCCATTGCCATCGAGACGCGCGCAAACACCTTGGATGTTGCAGGATTGCGGGTGCAGCGCCCCGACGGCAAGGTATTGCTGGACGGGCTGACCTTTGCAATGCAACCGGGCCAGACCTTGCTGATCAAAGGGCCGTCCGGTAGCGGCAAAACCACCTTGCTGCGTGCACTGGCAGGCCTGTGGCCACACGCCGAAGGGCAGGTACGGCGACCGACTGGCACCCAGGCACTATTCCTGTCGCAGCGGCCCTATCTGCCATTGGGGAGTCTGCGCGACGCGCTTGCGTACCCGGCAACGGCAAGCGCGGCGGACGATTCGCGCATCAACACCGTGCTTCATCAAGTCAGCCTGGGTCATCTGTCGGCCCGCCTGGACGACGTGACTGACTGGTCCCGCATCTTGTCGATCGGCGAGCAGCAGCGCCTGGCCTTTGCGCGCGTCCTGTTCAATCGACCACAACTGGCGTTTCTGGACGAAGCCACCTCGGCCACCGACGAGGGGCTTGAACACGCGCTGTATTCGCTGCTGCGCACCGAATTGCCGGATTGCATGCTGGTCAGCATTGGCCATCGCAGCACGCTGGATGCGTTTCACGCGGTTTGTCTGCAACTCGACGGGCAGGGCGCGTGGCATCTGAATCCAAGCTGAAGCTTCGAAATTAGCGTAAATACTTAATGGTTAACCCGGGTTACTATGCGGTCTCAGCGTCGGTGTTGTGCCCGACTCCTGACCTGTCGAGCTTGTTGCCGCGTTAGACGCCGCGTGATGAGGGGGAGCAGGTCGCCCTTTTAGCATTTGGATTGCGTAATGTTGTTGAAGAAAACAAGCAAGGTCCTGCTTGGCCTGGCGATGTCGTTCGTCGTGCTTCAGGCACAGGCGGCCGACCCCAAGAAAGTGGATGTGTTGTTGATTGGCGGCGGCATCATGAGTTCGACGCTGGCCGTGTGGCTCAGCGAACTCGAGCCCGGCTGGTCGATGGAAATGGTCGAACGCCTGGACGGCGTGGCCAAGGAAAGTTCGAACGGTTGGAACAATGCCGGCACCGGCCACTCGGCATTGGCCGAACTGAACTACACCCCGATGGGCAAGGACGGCAAGGTCGATATCTCGAAGGCCATCGAAATCAACGAGGCGTTCCAGATCTCGCGCCAGTTCTGGTCGTGGCAAGTCAAAAACAACGTGTTGAAGAACCCGCGCTCGTTCATCAACTCCACGCCGCACATGAGCTTCGTGTGGGGTGCCGACAACATTTCCTTCCTGAAGAAGCGTTACGACGCGCTCCAGGCAAGCCCGCTGTTCCGCGGCATGGAATTCTCGGAAGACCACGAGCAGATCAAGAAGTGGGTTCCGCTGATGATGGAAGGCCGTGATCCGTCGCAGAAGCTTGCGGTCACCTGGTCGCCGATCGGCACCGACGTGAACTTCGGCGAGATCACCCGCCAGTTCGCCACCCATCTGCAAACGCTGCCGAACTTCAATCTGAAGCTGTCGAGCGAGGTGAAAGACATCTCGCGCAACAAGGATGGCACCTGGCGCGTCGAATATGAAAACCTGAAAGACGGCACGGTAACGGAGACGGACGCCAAGTTCGTCTTCGTCGGTGCGGGCGGCGGTGCGCTGAAGCTGCTGCAGGAATCCGGCATTCCCGAAGCGAAGGAATACGGTGCATTCCCGGTCGGTGGCTCCTTCCTCGTGACCGAAAACCCGACGATCGCCATGCAGCACATGGCTAAGGCTTACGGCATTGCTTCGGTCGGCGCACCCCCGATGTCCGTGCCCCACCTGGACACGCGTGTGCTCGACGGCAAGCGCGTGATCCTGTTCGGACCCTTCGCGACTTTCTCGACCAAGTTCCTGAAAGAAGGCTCGTACCTCGATCTGCTCAGCAGCACGACCTTCCACAATGTCTGGCCCATGACCAAGGTCGGTATCGAGCAATACCCGCTGGTCGAATACTTGGCCGGCCAGCTGATGCTGTCGGATGACGACCGCTTCGCCGCCCTGAAAGAGTACTTCCCGCATGCCAAGAAAGAAGAATGGCGTCTGTGGCAGGCCGGTCAGCGCGTGCAGATCATCAAGCGCGACGAAGAGAAGGGCGGTGTGCTGAAGCTCGGTACCGAAGTCGTGGTGTCGCAGGACAAGAGCATTGCCGGCTTGCTGGGTGCTTCGCCGGGCGCATCGACGGCCGCGCCGATCATGCTGAGCGTGCTGGAGAAAGTCTTCAAGGACAAGGTGGCGACGCCTGCCTGGCAAGAGAAGATCCGCCAGATCGTGCCCAGCTACAGCACCAAGCTGAACGATTCGCCCGAGCGCGTTCAGAAAGAGTGGAACTACACGGCAGAAGTGCTGCAATTGACCCCGCCGCCGGTGATCGACCTGACCGTGTCGCCGCAAGCCGCGCCGACCGTGCCGGCCGTGCGTACCCCGGCTCAGGATATGGCGCTGTAAGGCACTTGCTGGATTGAGCCAGGCATCTGCGTAGTACGCTGAAGCCCGTACCGAGTAATCCGGTGCGGGCTTTTTAATGTGCTGGGATTTTGCTTGATGCGCAGTGCTGCTGGATGGCCGATCAGCCTGAGCATCGATACGGGTGAGCTTGAATATGCAGTCCGACAGCCAAAGAAAAAGGGCGGCTCGTGTTCGAGTCGCCCTTTTCATTTTTGCTATCTCTTGCGATTCTGGTGGAGCCGGGGGGAATTGAACCCCCGTCCGCAAGCCCTCAACAGGCAGTTCTACATGTGTAGTCGATTTATTTTAATTTAACCCTGCACTTAGCCAACCGACAGGCCGGTGCAAAGCGATTCACGTAGTTTAAACGTACACCGTGTGACCCCAGTGGACGCCGATTCCTTGTGAATGTCACTGCTGCGGTTCAAGATGACACCCGTCGAGGTTAGTCTTCGAATGAAATCCTTAGAAGAGTTGCCCCTTCTCCGCCTGGTCCAAGGACAAACCAGTGCAGCGGCTCACCGCTTAAGCGGCGAGAGCGAAACGCTCGTCGTTGGCGTTTATTTGCGTTTCCAGTGGTTTTACGAGCGTACTGGTGCTCGACATGCCCTGCGCTGAATCTTGACTCACGTCGAATCCGGATCGGCCCCAGACGTTCAGTTTACGCTATTTGGCGTTCGCGCGCAGGCTCTGCAAAGCAGGCCAGATCTGATGTGCACTGGCCACCGTCGCGTCTGCCTTCCATTCATCCACCGGCTCGCCATCTCCGATGTAGCCGTAGGACACGGCAACCGTCGGCATGCCGGCGGCGCGTCCTGCCTGGATGTCACGCAGGTCGTCGCCGACGTAGATGCAATCTTCGGGTGCGACCCCTGCCGTGCGGGCAGCGTGCAACAAGGGTTCGGGGTGGGGTTTGCTGTGTGCCGTGGTGTCACCGCATACCAGCACGGTGCACTGGGGATTCAGGCCCAGGTACTCCACCAGCGGCGCGGCCAGCAGGGTCATCTTGTTGGTGACGATGCCCCAGCGCAGACCGGCGTCGGTGATCTGTTCCAACAGGGCGGGCACACCGTCGAACAGCGTGGTGTGCACCGTCATTGCTGCTTCGTAGTCGGACAGGAACTTGATGCGCGCCGCCGGGTATTCCGGGTGCTCGGGTGTCATGTCCAAGGCAACGCGCAGCAGTCCGCGTGCACCTTGCGAGGCCATTGGACGCAATTGTTCGTAGGGCAGAGGGGGCAGCCCGCGATCGGTGCGCTGCTTGTTGGCAGCAGCGGCCAGGTCGGGGGCTGTATCCGCCAGCGTGCCATCGAAGTCGAACAGGATCATTTGGCCACTCGCTCGGTTGCCATCAGGTAATTCACGCTGGTGTCGCCGCTCAGTTTGTAGACGTCACTGAAGGGGTTGTATTCCAAGCCCTTGATGGCGGTGATCTCCAGCCCGACCTGGCGCGCCGCACCGCCAAGCTCGCTGGGTTTCAGGAATTTGGCGTAGCTGTGTGTGCCACGCGGCAGCAGATTAAGTACGTATTCCGCACCGACGATCGCAAACGCAAAGGACTTCAGGTTGCGATTCAGTGTCGAGAAAAACACCTTTCCACCGGGACGAACAAGCCGTGCGCACGATTCGATGATGGAAGCCGGGTCGGGCACGTGTTCCAGCATTTCCATGCAGACCACGATGTCGTAGGTTTCTGGTTCAGCTTGCGCGAGTGCTTCTGCAGCGATGTGGCGGTAATCGACCTTGATGCCGCTTTCCAGGCTGTGAAGCCGCGCAACCTTCAGGGATTTTTCCGCCAGGTCGATGCCGGTGACGGTGGCGCCGCGCGCTGCCATGCTTTCCGCAAGAATGCCGCCGCCGCAGCCGATATCCAGGATGCGTTTACCGGAAAGACCGCCAGCCAGGCCTTCGATCCAATCCAGTCGCAGCGGATTGATGGCGTGCAGGGGTTTGAATTCGCTGTTGGGGTCCCACCAGCGAGCCGCGAGCGCGCTGAACTTGGCCAGTTCGGCTTCGTCGGCGTTTTGGTGTTGGGTAGTGGATGTCGCGGTGGCGTTCATGGTCAGCCCCGATCTGGAAAGAATGTCTGCAATCCAGTATTTTGCCCAAAAAAAATGGGGGAGGCCGAAGCCTCCCCCATTTCTTCATCGCATTTTCAGGACCGCGTGGGGTCCTGAGTCATCGATTTAGCGGCCGCGAGTGCCAACCACTTCGATTTCAACGCGACGGTTCTTAGCACGACCTGCTGCGCTACGGTTGTCAGCGATAGGCTGCTTTTCGCCCTTGCCTTCAGTGTAGACGCGGTTCGATTCAATGCCCTTGCTCACCAGATAGGCCTTGACGGCTTCAGCACGGCGAACCGACAGACGCTGGTTGTATGCGTCCGTACCGATCGAGTCGGTGTGACCGACGGCGATGACGACTTCCAGGTTGATGCTGCGAACCTTGGAGGCCAGATCGTCCAGCTTGACCTTGGCTTCGGGCTTCAGAACCGACTTGTCGAAGTCGAAGAATGCGTCAGCGGCGTAGGTCACCTTCTCGCTGACCGGCACCGGAGCGACCGGGCGGGCAGGTGCGGGAGCCGGAGCCGGTGCGGGTGCCGGAGCAACTGCGACCGGAGCCGGGGCACCACATTCCACACCAGCGGCGGTAGCCGGGGTCCAGAAGGCATTGCGCCAGCAGTGTTCGTTGGTACCGTTCTTCCAGGTCAGCCCGTACGGGTTTTGCCAGTTGTCGATAGTCTTGGTAGCTTGGGCAGCAGCAACGCCAGAGGCCGTAATGGCAGCGAAGGCGAGGGCCAGAGAGATCCCAACTTTGGAGCGATTGTTCATGGTTCTCCTCTTGAATCCTAGATGAAACTCGCAGCGAACCCCCGCCGCAACTTTTAGTCTGAACGTGGCCCAAAGTATAGCATCGGGACCTCGTTCTAAAAGAGTGTGCCCCCGGGGAGTTCACTTGAGAAAGGGCATTGATATTCTGCGCCGCCACCCGCAAAGCGGGAATACACCGAAGGATTCCAAATGCTTCAGCCTCCCAAAATAGGTGGCTTGCATGTGGCTTTTGCGCAACGTTGTGGCCAGTTTGGGCGTCCGAACCCGGTTTCGCCGTGTGCTGGCACCTTCCAGCGGACCGGTTCCCTTTGCGGGTTATTGGTTCGGCCCATGAGCGGCATCCAGCAATGGATGTGCCTGAACGACTCTCGGTGATCAGCATACCTGCCGACGAGGTCGCTGGCGAGTATCTATGTGCAGCAGATGGATGGCAAGGCGGCTTGGCTGTGGTTCGCAAGGCGTGGGTGGTAAACTGGATAGCTTGGCCCGCGTTGTCACTTTGCCACTGTTTGGATGCCCTTTGGTTCACGATGAACCTTTTGGTGCGTCGGCAGGCAAGCTGACGGAACGAGGCCGGAAGGCCTTCAGCGCATATCAAGACCGTCAGGGCTTGAATGTCTGGGCTTGAGACGACCCTTTTTCATTCTTGCGATACGTGCCCATGGATTCCTTTGCCAAGGAAACAATACCGATCTCTCTAGAAGAGGAGATGCGTCGAAGCTATCTCGATTACGCCATGAGCGTGATCGTGGGCCGCGCGCTTCCCGATGTGAGAGATGGATTGAAGCCGGTTCACCGTCGTGTGCTGTTTGCGATGCACGAGCTGAACAACGACTGGAACCGCGCCTATAAGAAGTCCGCGCGTATCGTCGGGGACGTAATCGGTAAATATCACCCGCACGGCGATCAGTCGGTCTACGACACGATCGTTCGTATGGCGCAGCCGTTCTCGCTGCGTTACCTGCTGGTCGATGGCCAGGGTAACTTCGGCTCGGTCGACGGCGACGGTGCCGCAGCAATGCGCTACACCGAAGTGCGTCTGTCCAAGCTCGCGCACGAGCTGCTGGCCGACATCGATCAGGAAACGGTCGACTTCGGGCCCAACTACGACGGCAGCGAGCAGGAACCGCTGTTGCTGCCTTCGCGTCTGCCGAATCTGCTCGTCAATGGCAGTTCCGGCATTGCCGTGGGCATGGCCACCAACATTCCGCCGCACAATCTGGCGGAAGTGGTCGATGGCTGCCTGTTTGCGCTGCGCAACCCGGGTTGCACGGTCGATGAGCTGATTGAAATCATTCCAGCGCCCGACTTCCCCACCGGCGGCATCATCTACGGCATTTCCGGCGTGCGTGAAGGCTACCGCACTGGTCGTGGCCGGGTGGTCATGCGTGCGAAGACCCACTTCGAAGACATGGAGAAGGGCCGCCAGCAGATCATCGTCGACGAAATTCCGTACCAGGTGAACAAGCGCACGCTGCTCGAGCGCATTGCCGAACTGGTCAACGAGAAGAAAGTCGAGGGCATTTCCGACATTCGCGATGAGTCCGACAAGGACGGCATGCGCGTCGTGATCGAGTTGAAGCGGGGCGAAGTGCCGGAAGTCGTGCTCAACAATCTGTACAAGAACACGCAGCTGCAAGACACCTTCGGGATGAATCTGGTGGCGCTGGTCGAAGGCCAGCCGCGCCTGCTCAACCTGAAGCAGATGGTCGAGTACTTCCTGTCGCATCGCCGCGAAGTGGTCACGCGTCGCACGGTGTTCCAGCTGCGCAAGGCGCGCGAGCGCGGTCACGTGCTGGAAGGCCTGGCGGTTGCGCTGGCCAATATCGATGACTTCATCGCGATCATCAAGGCTGCGCCCACGCCGCCGATCGCGCGTCAGGACTTGATGGCCAAGACCTGGGACTCGGAGCTGGTGCGCGAGATGTTGACGCGTGCGCAAGGCGAGACCCAAGGCGGCTTGGCTGCCTATCGTCCGGAAACCCTGGGCGTGGAATTCGGCATGCAGGCCGACGGCCTGTATCGCCTGAGCGAGACGCAGGCTCAGGAAATCCTGAACATGCGCCTGCAGCGCCTGACGGGTCTTGAGCAAGACAAGATCGTCAACGAGTACAAGGAAGTGATGGCCACCATCGCCGACTTGCTCGACATCCTGGCGCGCCCCGAGCGCGTCACGATCATCATTGGCGAAGAGCTGACCGCCATCAAGGCTGAATTCTCGACCAATGCGAAAGACGTTCGCCGTTCGCACATCGAGAACAACGCCTACGAGCTGGATACCGAAGACCTGATCACCCCGACCGACATGGTGGTGACCTTGTCGCACACGGGCTACATCAAGAGCCAGCCGCTGTCGGAGTACCGCGCGCAGCGTCGTGGCGGTCGTGGCAAGCAAGCCACTGCCATGAAGGACGACGACTGGATCGACCAGTTGTTCATCGCGAACACCCACGAACACATCCTGTGCTTCAGCGACCGTGGTCGCGTGTACTGGTTGAAGGTCTGGGAAGTGCCGCAGGGCACGCGCAATTCGCGTGGCCGTCCGATCGTGAACATGTTCCCGCTGATCGAAGGCGAGAAAATCACCGTCGTGCTGCCGGTCAAAGCATTCAGCGAAGACCACTACGTGTTCATGTCGACCGCCAAGGGCACAGTCAAGAAGACGCCGTTGTCGGACTTCTCGAACCCGCGCAAGGCCGGCATCATCGCGGTTGACCTCGATGAGGGCGACTACCTGATCGGTGCGTCGCTGACCGACGGCAAGCATGACGTGATGTTGTTCTCGGACAGCGGCAAGGCTGTGCGTTTCGACGAAAACGACGTGCGTCCGATGGGCCGTACGGCACGCGGCGTGCGCGGCATGGCGCTGGAAGAAGGCCAGTCGGTGATTTCGATGCTGGTCGCTGCCGATGAAACCCTGAGTGTGCTGACCGCCACCCAGAACGGCTACGGCAAGCGTACGCCGATCACGGAATACACCCGCCACGGCCGTGGCACCAAGGGCATGATCGCCATCCAGACCTCCGAGCGTAATGGCAAGGTGGTGGGCGCTGTGCTGGTCACGCCGTCCGACGAGATCATGCTGATCACGACGGCTGCTGTGCTGGTGCGTACCCGTGTCAGCGAGATCCGCGAAATGGGTCGTGCGACCCAGGGCGTGACGCTGATCAGCGTGGATGACGGCAGCCGCCTGTCGGGCATTCAGCGTGTGGCGGAATCGGATACCGATGAGCTTGACGAGGCAGGCACCGAGACTGGTGCAGCAGCGTCGGACGCCCCGACTTCCGAGAACACTGGCGCAGACAAAGACGCTGCTGCCGACACCACGCCGGATACGGACGCCTGACAGGAACTGCCAGCGCGAACTACCAACGCGCAAGACGCTACGCCGACCACCGGTCTCTGCCACATGGTTTGTCGCAGAGACCGGTCGAAACAACCAGATTTCGATACTCAGCTGACCACGATGACCCGTCCTTTCAATTTCTCCGCCGGTCCGGCGGTGTTGCCTGATACCGTGCTGGCGCAGGCTGCCTCCGAGATGCTCGACTGGCATGGCTCTGGCATGTCGGTGATGGAAATGAGCCATCGCGGCAAGCATTTCACCCAGATCTGCGACGAAGCCGAAGCCGATCTGCGCGAGTTGATGAAGGTGCCGGCCGATTACGCCGTGCTGTTCATGCAAGGTGGCGGGCTGGCTGAAAACGCCATCGTGCCGATGAACCTGATCGCGACCAAGCCTTCGCAAGAGGCCGATTTCCTGATCACCGGTTCGTGGTCCAGCAAGTCCTTCAAGGAAGCGCAGCGTTACGGTGATATCAAGGTTGCGGCCACCAGTGCAGACGCTGCGCGCATTGGCGATCGTGACCAGGCTGCGTTCACCTATGTGCCGGATGCATCGACCTGGAAAGTTCGCCCCGATGCGAGCTATCTGCATCTGTGCAGCAACGAAACCATCGATGGCGTGGAGTTCCTGGACTGGCCCGATCTGGCTGCGCTGGGTGCGCCTGATGTGCCGCTGGTCGTGGATGCGTCTTCGCATATTCTGTCGCGCCCCATCGACATCAATCGTGTGGGCGTGCTGTTTGGCGGTGCGCAGAAAAACATCGGCCCGGCCGGTCTGACCATCGTGATCGCGCGCCGTGACCTGCTGGGCAAGGCCTTGCCGGTTTGCCCGTCTGCGTTCGACTACAGCATCGTCGACAAGAACGACTCGCGCTACAACACGCCGCCGACGTATTCGATCTACATCGCCGGCTTGGTGTTCAAGTGGCTGAAGGCCCAGGGTGGCGTCGAGGGCATCGAGGCGGCCAATCGTGCCAAGGCCGACCTGCTTTACGGTTACCTGGATGCCAGCGCCTTCTATCGCAACGCCGTGCACCCGGCTGTGCGCTCGCGCATGAACGTGCCGTTCTATCTGAACAACGATGCGCTGAACGCAGATTTCCTGAAAGGCGCGGACGAAGCTGGTCTGCTGCAGTTGAAGGGCCACAAGAGCGTGGGCGGCATGCGCGCCTCGATCTATAACGCCATGCCGCTGGCGGGCGTACAGGCCCTGGTCGATTATCTCAAGCACTTCGAGCAACGCCATGGATGAAGCACTTCTGAAGCAGCTGCAGCCGCTGCGTGAACGCATCGACGCCATCGACGTCGAGATTCTTGGCTTGCTGAACGAGCGTGCACGCACCGCGCAGCATGTTGGCGAGATCAAGAAAGATGTGAATGGCCCGGTGCTGCGTCCCGAACGCGAAGCGCAGGTGATTCGTCGTCTGCAGCAGCACAACCCTGGTCCCTTGCCCGCGCTGGCGGTGTCGGCGATCTGGACCGAAGTGATGTCGGCCTGCCGCTGCCTGGAAAAGCAGGGCTCGGTCGCCTACCTGGGGCCGCAAGGCACGTTCTCGGAACACGCTGCGTTCTCGCACTTTGGTCAGTCGGTGCAAGGCATTCCTTGCGCGTCGATTGACGAGGTGTTCCGTGCGGTCGAGGCCGGTCGTGCCGACTTCGGCATGGTCCCTGCCGAGAATTCCACGGAAGGTGCGGTCAGCCGCACGCTTGACCTGTTGCTGACCACCTCGGTACGCATCATTGGCGAGCGTGCCATGCCCATTCGCCATCATCTGCTGACGTCCAGCGGCACGCTTGACGGCGTGACCAGTGTGCGTGCGCATCCGCAGGCATTGGCTCAGTGCCAGGACTGGCTGACGCAGAATCACCCGCACCTGGCGCGTGAATCGGTTGCCAGCAACGCCGAGGCCGCGCGCCAGGCGTCGATCGACCCGACCATTGCTGCGATTGCCGGTGAGCCGGCCGCGCTGATGTGGCAACTGCAATCGGTGGCTGCCGACATTCAGGACGACCCGCACAACCGCACGCGTTTCTACGCGATCGGTCGTCTGGAAACCTGGCCGTCGGGTTCGGACAAGACCAGCATGATTCTGGCGGTGCCGAATCGTGCGGGCGCGGTCTATCAGATGCTGGCGCCGCTGGCTGAAAACGGCGTGTCGATGACCCGCTTCGAGTCGCGTCCGGCACGCACTGCCGAATGGGAGTATTTCTTCTACGTGGACATCGAAGGGCACCAGTTGGCACCGCAGGTGGCAAGCGCGCTGGCTGCGCTGAAATCGCAGGCGGCATTCTTCAAGGTGCTTGGCTCGTACCCGGCCGCATGATTGCACGCTGCGGGTTCAGCACCATCAGCAAGTCGACGCTCGGCCAGGGATGCACGCCATGAAGACCACGTCCTCCCAGCCGCTGATCCCTGTTCTCGCCGTGGTTGGCGTGGGACTGATCGGCGGCTCGTTCATTTCTGCGCTGCGTCATGCAGGGCAGGTCGGTCATGTGATTGGCGTCGGTCGCAACGCACAGACCCTGGCGCGCGCACAAGCGCTTGGTTTGATCGATGAGGCTGCGTCGCCGGAAGATGCTGCTGCACGCGCCGACCTGATCTTGCTGGCGACCCCGGTGGGGGCGTTGCCGGCCGTGTTTGCGGCGATTGCCCCGCATCTGCGCCCGGGTACCGTGGTCACGGATGCGGGCAGCACCAAACAGGACGTCATTGCCGCCGCATACAAGGGGCTTGGCGCACGCATCGACCAGTTCGTGCCCGCACACCCCATTGCCGGCAGCGACCGCCAAGGCCCTGAAGCGGCCGATGCCGCGCTGTACCGTGGTCGCACCGTGATCCTGGCACCGCTGGCCGAGAGCCGCCCGGCAGACGTCGAGCTGGTGCGCAGTGTCTGGCGTCATTGCGGGGCCGCGGTGGTGCAACTCACGGCTGAAACGCACGACGCCGTTTTTGCGTCGGTCAGCCACCTTCCTCACTTGCTGGCCTTTGCCTATATGAATCAGGTGGCTGCCGCGCCGGACGCGGCCACGCGCCTGGCCTTGGCCGGCAGCGGTTTCCGCGATTTCACTCGCATCGCAGGCAGTTCGCCTGAAATGTGGCGCGATATTTTCATTTCCAATCGACCCGCCTTGCTGGCCGAGTTGGAGCAGGTGCAGGCGATGCTGGACACGTATCGCGATGCCTTGTTGACGGATGACGTGGCGCGGCTGGAAGGTCTGCTCGGCAATGCTTCCGACACCCGCCGCACCTGGCTTCCCGTTGCTCCCACCGATTTCCTGGATCTTTGATCGATGAGTCTGTCTACGTCTTCTGCCCGTCCTGCCTTCCTTGATCTGCAACCGGTGCGCCGTGCGCGTGGTGAGATCGTGCTGCCGGGCTCCAAGAGCATTTCCAATCGTGTGCTGCTGCTGGCGGCGCTGGCGGCCGGGTCCACGACCGTGCACGGTCTGCTCGATTCGGACGACACCCGCGTGATGCTCGATGGCCTGCGCAAGCTGGGTGTGCAGGTCAAGGCAGGTGATGCTGCCGACGAATATGTGGTCACCGGCGTGCCGCGTTTTCCTGGCGAGAAGGCAGACATCTTCCTGGGTAATGCCGGCACCGCGTTTCGTCCGCTGACCGCCGCGTTGGCGCTGATGGGCGGCGACTACCAATTGCATGGCGTACCGCGCATGCACGAGCGTCCGATCGGTGATCTGGTCGACGCCTTGCGTGGTCTGGGCGCGAATGTGACCTATCAGGGCAACGAAGGTTATCCGCCGCTGGCGATCGGCCAAGGCAAGCTGGACCTGAGCAAACCCGTGCGGGTGAAGGGCAATGTGTCCAGCCAGTTTCTGACGGCCTTGCTGCTGGCCGCCCCGCTTGCGACCGCATCGACGGGCAGCGACTTCCATCTGGAAGTGGACGGCGAACTGATCTCCAAGCCCTACGTCGACATGACCATCAAGCTGATGGCGCGTTTCGGCGTGACCGTCAGCCGCGACGGCTGGCAGCGCTTCAGCGTGCCGGCCAATGCACGTTATGTGTCGCCGGGTGAAATCTGGGTGGAAGGCGATGCCTCGTCGGCGTCCTACTTCCTGGCGCTGGGCGCGATCGGTGGTGGTCCGGTGCGTGTGCGCGGCGTGGGCCGCGACAGCATTCAGGGTGACGTGTCCTTTGCCGACACATTGGCCGAACTGGGCGTGCAGGTCTTGCAGGGCGACGACTGGATCGAGACTTGCGGCGTGAGTGTGGCAAACGGCGAAAAGCTGCGTGCCTTCGACACCGACTTCAATCTGATTCCCGATGCCGCCATGACGGCTGCCGTGCTGGCCTTGTACGCCGATGGCCCGTGCCGTCTGCGCAACATCGGCAGCTGGCGCGTGAAGGAAACCGACCGCATCCACGCCATGCACACCGAATTGGTGAAGCTCGGCGCAACCGTGGAAAGCGGCCCTGACTGGCTGACGGTGACACCGCCCGCCGCTGATGCCTGGCGCACGGCCGAGATCGGCACCTGGGACGACCATCGCATGGCCATGTGCTTCTCGCTGGCCAGCTTCGGCGGCGTGCCGCTGCGCATTCTCGATCCCGATTGCGTCAGCAAGACTTTCCCGACTTACTTCGAGGTCTTCGGCGGCTTGGTCGCCGGAGCCGATACTGCCAAGGCACCGACTTGAAACCCTCCGCCATCCCCGTCATCACCATTGATGGCCCGACCGCATCCGGCAAGGGTACGGTTGCCTGCCGTGTCGCCGCCGTCCTGGGCTGGCATGTGCTCGACAGCGGCGCGCTGTATCGCCTGACCGCTCTCACGTGCATCAAGCGTGGCATCGGCATCCATCAGGTGGGGCAGATTGCCGATGCCGCTGCCTACCTGGACGTGGTGTTCAAGGGTGACGAGATCCTGATGCACGGTCAGGATGTGACTGCGGCGATCCGCCAGGAAGCCGTGGGCGAGTTCGCGTCGCGGGTGGCTGCGCTCGAACCGGTGCGCGCCGCCTTGCTCGCCCGTCAGCGAGAATTCCGTCAGGCCCCAGGCTTGGTGGCCGACGGACGGGACATGGGCACGGTAGTGTTTCCCGATGCCCACCTGAAGGTTTTCCTGATCGCCAGCGCCCGCGCGCGGGCCGAAAGGCGCTATAAGCAGTTGATCGAAAAGGGTTTTTCCGCTAATATCGATGAGATATCGCGGGACTTGGAGGCGCGCGATGCACGAGATTCGCAGCGCCTTCACGCTCCGTTGACCCCCGCGCAAGATGCGCTGCGGCTGGACTCGTCGGCACTCGACGTCGATCAGACCGTGAATCAGGTTCTCGACTGGTACAAAGATCGAACTCAAGCGGTGCAGTAATACAACGCTTTGGTCGCTGTTTTGGTCCCAGATCGATTTTTGAATAAGTAGTAATGGCCGGAATATTTAGCCCGGCACTTTTGCCTTATTCAAATGCTGAGCCTGCATGCTTGAGCGCAGTAGCATCAGTCCGATTTCTCCACCGCCGCATGTTTATCTTGTGGATTACCCGCAAGATATTTCCCGACGGGAACATACGGCCGATGTGGATGGTCTAAATCCGAATGCAAGACATGGCTGCGCCGCGCAAGCGTTGCTGCCATGCAAACCGCCTCAGCAATGAGGCTTTTTTCCAACTCCACCGACAGGCGAGTTTCAGGGCGAATATCTCTCCCACTCCCTGAAAGTGTGTAACCGGCAGGTCCCCTACTCAATGTCATCGGTTTCCGAAAATCAATTCGCAGGCGAAGAAAGCTTTGCCTCGATGTTCGAAGAAAGCATCAAGAAGCAAGAGATGAAGTCCGGCGAGGTCATCACCGCCGAAGTGGTCCGTATCGACCACAACTTCGTCGTTGTGAACGCAGGCCTGAAGTCCGAAGCGCTGATCCCGCTGGAAGAATTCCTGAACGACCAGGGCGAGCTCGAAGTTGCTGAAGGCGATTTCGTGTCCGTGGCTATCGACGCACTGGAAAACGGCTACGGCGACACCGTGTTGTCGCGTGACCGTGCAAAGCGCCTGGCTGCTTGGCTGCAACTCGAACAAGCGCTGGAATCCGGCGAATTGGTTACCGGCACGATCACCAGCAAGGTCAAGGGCGGCCTGACCGTCATGACCAACGCCATCCGCGCCTTCCTGCCGGGTTCGCTGGTCGACATGCGTCCCGTCAAGGACACCACGCCGTACGAAGGCAAGACCCTGGAATTCAAGGTCATCAAGCTGGATCGCAAGCGCAACAACGTCGTGTTGTCGCGTCGTGCCGTGCTTGAAGCCAACATGGGCGAAGAGCGTCAGAAGCTGCTCGAAACGCTGCACGAAGGCGCGATCGTCAATGGCGTGGTCAAGAACATCACCGACTACGGCGCATTCGTGGACCTGGGCGGTATCGACGGCCTGCTGCACATCACCGATCTGGCATGGCGTCGTGTGCGTCACCCGTCGGAAGTCCTGACCGTTGGCCAGGAAATCCAAGCCAAGGTCCTGAAGTTCGACCAGGAAAAGAACCGCGTCTCGCTGGGCGTGAAGCAGCTGGGCGAAGATCCGTGGGTGGGCCTGTCGCGTCGCTACCCGCAAAGCACCCGCCTGTTCGGCAAGGTCACCAACCTGACCGACTACGGTGCATTCGTTGAAGTCGAAGCCGGTATCGAAGGTCTGGTCCACGTGTCCGAAATGGACTGGACCAACAAGAACGTTGATCCCAAGAAGGTTGTGACCGTCGGCGAAGAAGTCGAAGTCATGGTCCTGGAAATCGACGAAGACCGTCGTCGTATCTCGCTGGGCATGAAGCAGTGCCGCGCGAACCCGTGGGAAGACTTCTCGGCCAACCACAAGCGTGGTGACAAGGTCCGCGGCGCCATCAAGTCGATCACCGACTTCGGCGTGTTCGTCGGCCTGCCGGGCGGCATCGATGGTCTGGTGCACCTGTCTGACCTGTCCTGGAGCGAAACCGGCGAAGACGCCGTGCGTAACTTCAAGAAGGGTGACGAAGTTGAAGCCGTGGTTCTGGGCATCGACACCGACAAGGAACGCATCTCGCTGGGCATCAAGCAGCTGGAAGGCGATCCGTTCACGAACTTCGTGGCAACGTACGACAAGGGCATGGTTGTCCCGGGTACCGTCAAGTCCGTCGAAGCACGTGGCGCTGTCGTGACCCTGTCGGCTGATGTCGAAGGCTATCTGCGCGCATCCGAAATGTCGACTGGCCGTGTCGAAGACGCGACCACCGTCATGAAGGCTGGCGAAGAACTCGAACTGATGATCCTGAACATCGACCGCAAGTCGCGTTCGATCCAGCTGTCGATCAAGGCCAAGGACAGCGCAGAGACGGCTGACGCCATCGCTCGTATGTCGGAAGCCAGCGCTTCGTCGGGCACCACGAACCTGGGCGCCCTGCTGAAGGCTAAGCTCGACCAACAAAACGGCTAATCAAGGAGTCCTGACGGGATGAGCAATGCATCGGATGCTGGCATGATTTCCATGACGAAATCCGAATTGATCGCCCGTCTGGCGGCTCGCTATCCGCAGCTGGTCGCCAAGGATGCCGATTACGCAGTGAAGACGATTCTCGACGCGATGGCCCAATCCTTATCGGAAGGTCATCGCATCGAAATCCGGGGTTTCGGCAGTTTTTCGCTGTCGAAGCGCCCACCGCGTATCGGTCGCAATCCCAAGTCTGGCGAACGGGTGCTGGTCCCTGAAAAACGGGTACCGCACTTCAAGGCCGGCAAGGAATTGCGCGAACGTGTCGATGGCCCGCTGGACAGCGCCGCCTCGACCGGTTGATTTGCCCTGTTTTGCGATCTGATTGGTTATCGCTGGTCAGACAAACAAACGCCCCCGCGTAGCAATACGCGGGGGCGTTTGCATTGGTGCTTGCTCATTTGGTTTTTGCTGAGTCGTACTTACTAAGTCGGTGCTTGCTAAGGGCTTTCCCCTTACCTCGGGTAAACCTAGTCGAAGTCATCGCAACATGCGTGCACAATTCCCTAAAATTCGTATTAAGAACATTGGTTCGTTATTAGAACAAAATAACGCGATTTCAAGGGGATCGACGCATGAAGCTTCGCAGCACTGATATCACACGCCGCCGTGTTCTTGCACTGCTTGTCCACAGTGGACTCGCCACTGCTGGCCTGGGGGCCGCCACGATAAGCAGCGCCCACGCTCAGGACTTTCCCACCAAGCCGATCACCATCGTGGTGCCGTTCTCGGCAGGCGGTACGACGGATATCCTGGCGCGCATCGTGGCGCAGAACCTGCAGGCCGAACTCAAGCAGCCGATCGTGGTGGACAACCGGGCTGGTGCTGCAGGCAATATTGGTGCGCAGGCGGTTGCACGCGCGCAGCCAGATGGCTACACCTTGCTGCTGGGTACCGTGGGTACGCATGCCATCAACGGTGCGTTGTACAAGAAGCTGGGCTTTGATCCGGTCAAGGATTTCGCTCCGCTCACGCGCGTGGCCAACGTACCGAATCTGTTGGTGACCAATCCCGAACAGCCGTACAAGACGGTGCAGGAACTGATCGCATACGCCAAGGCCAATCCGGGCAAGGTCAACTTTGGTTCATCGGGCGCTGGAACATCGATTCACCTGTCAGGCGAACTGTTCAAGCGTATGGCGGGCGTGGATATTCAGCACGTTCCCTACAAGGGAAGTGCGCCGGCATTGAGCGATCTGCTGGGCAACCAGATCGGCATCATGTTCGACAACATGCCTTCATCGATTTCACATGTGCGCAGCGGCAGGCTGCGTCCGCTGGCCGTTACCACCGCCAAGCGTTCACCAGAACTGCCCGACGTGCCGACTGTGGCGGAAGCCGGTGTACCGGGCTACGAGGCGAGTTCGTGGTTTGGCATGTTCGCACCTGCCAATACGCCAGCGCCGGTGCTGGCCCGTCTGCATGACGCGTTGATCAAGGCTCTGAGCGACCCGGGTGTCCGACAACGCATTGCCGAGCAGGGTGGCGAGCCGGTGACCGAGACGCCCGCGCAGTTCGCAGACTTCATCGCCGCAGAAAGCAAAAAATGGGGGGAGGTCGTGAAGCAGTCAGGCGCAAGCGTGGACTGATGTGGATTGATCCCGGGCCGGCGAGCTAGCCGGATCGTCATGGCGACGATTGGATCGCACCCCAACGATCGGACAATACTGTCCTGATCGATGGGGTGTTTTTCATGGTGATGCAGGGCTTGCAGGTCGATCTGAGCTAGTTCGACTTGAGCCGTTTCGACCTGAGCCCAGCACATCACCATCTTATGTGCAACGGTGGTGTGCTCGTAAAAAGCCTGGATTAGCCTTTCACGCGCTCGCCGTCTTTCAGGCGCCACAGGTTCAGCGGGTTGGCATCCTGCAGTGCCGGGGGCAGCAGGCGGTCCGGCAGATCCTGATACGACACCGGGCGCAGGAAGCGATCGATTGCCGAGGCACCCACCGAGGTGAACGCAGCGTTCGATGTGGCCGGGAAGGGGCCGCCGTGAACCATGGCATAACCAACTTCCACGCCGGTCGGGAAGCCGTTGGCCAGAATACGACCAACCTTGCGTTCCAGGACCGGCAGCAGGCGACGGGCGATGTCGTCGTCGCTGGCTTCGAGTTGCAGCGTGGCGGTCAACTGGCCTTCCACGTGTTCGGCGATGGCGATCAGTTCATCGACATCACGTGCCACCAGCACCAGCGAGCTGGGGCCGAAGACTTCGTCTTGCAGCGCGTGCGATGCCAGGAAGGTCGAGGCGTCGGTCACGAACACGGCGGGGCGTGCGCCCCAGGTGCCGGCTTCCGCTTCCACGCCTTCGCCCAGCGAGGTGACGCCAGCCTGGCTGCGCAGTTGCGACACGCCCTTTTCGTAGGCGTCGAAAATGCCCGGGGTCAGCATGGTTGCCGACCCTTTCTTGACGACCGCTTCTGCGGCCGCCTGACGGAAACGCTGCAGATCGGGGCTGTCCAATGCCACAACCAGACCGGGGTTGGTGCAGAACTGGCCGACGCCCATGGTCAGGGAATCAACGAAATCCTGGCCGATCTTTTCAGCACGCGCGGCGAGTGCGCCCGGCAGCAGGAACACCGGGTTGATGCTGCTCATTTCAGCGTAGACCGGAATCGGTTCCGGGCGTGCATTGGCGATGCGCACCAGCGCCAGGCCACCTTGACGCGAACCGGTGAAGCCGACGGCCTTGATGACCGGATGCGCAACCAGTGCTTCGCCCAGTTGGCGACCGGCACCGATCAGCAGCGAGAAAACGCCTTCCGGCAGGCCAGCATCGGCCACGGCCTTCTGGATTGCCTGACCGACCAGTTCCGAGGTACCCAGGTGGGCGCTGTGTGCCTTGACGATGACCGGTGCGCCGGCAGCCAGTGCCGATGCGGTGTCACCACCCGCGACCGAGAAGGCCAGCGGGAAGTTGCTGGCACCGAACACGGCGACGGGGCCGAGCGGAATTTTGGCCAGACGCAGGTCCACGCGCGGCATGGGCTTGCGCTCGGGCTGTGCGGGGTCGATGGTGGCGGTCAGGTGGTGGCCGCTGCGAACCACTTGCGCGAACATGCGCAACTGGCCGACGGTACGGCCGCGCTCGCCTTGCAGGCGGGCGATCGGCAGGGCGCTTTCCTGGTGGGCACGGTTGATCAGCTCATCACCGAGGTCCAGTATGTTCTGAGCAATCGCTTCCAGGAACTTGGCGCGGACTTCCGGCGTGGTGGCACGGTAAGTGTCGAAGGCGGCTTGCGCCAGCGACGCAGCACGATCCACTTCAGCGCTTCCGCCCAGACCGAATTCAGGTTCCAGGTCTGCACGGGTCACTGCGTCGATGGCACGCAGGGTGCCAAGGTTGCCACGAACGCTGCTTGCGCCGATCAGCATGTTGCCGGTAATGGGCATCACAAACTCCTGTCAGAAATAGCTATGCGGCAACGCAACATACGTTGTCGTACAACATAAAGCTCAATCATTGATGGTAGTCGATCTTGGATGGCTCCACATGGAACAAGGCGCCGGGTGCGATCATGCCGCCCGGCGCCTGTCATCCAACTTGAATTCTGTCCTGCGTACGATCAGCGTCGACAAAGCCAACTGCACTGGCCAGCAACACTGATCGTAACCGGATTACTGCGGGCCCAGCTTCTTGATCAGGGCGTCGAGCTGTGCCAGCTCGCTTTCGTTCAGGTCGGTCAGCGGTGCGCGAACCGGGCCTGCATCGTGGCCAACCAGCTTGGCACCGGCCTTGACGATGCTGACTGCATAACCGGCCTTGCGGTTGCGGATGTCGAGGTAGGGCAGGAAGAAGTCGTCGATCAGGCGACCGGTGGTGGCGCTGTCACCCGCGGCAACGGCGTTGTAGAACTCCATCGCGGTCTTCGGGATGAAGTTGAACACAGCCGACGAGTACACCGGCACGCCCAGGGCGCGATAGGCCTCGGCATAGACTTCGGCGGTGGGCAGGCCGCCCAGGTACGAGAAGCGATCGCCCAGCTTGCGGCGCACGCGGACCATGCTTTCGATGTCGCCCACGCCGTCCTTGAAGCCGATCAGGTTGGGGTTGCGTTCAGCCAGGCCAACCAGTTGGTCGGCGTTGAGCTTCGAGTTGGCGCGGTTGTAAACGATCACGCCGATGTCGAGTGCCTTGCAAACCTCTTCCACGTGACGGGCGATACCGTCTTGCGAGGCTTCGGTCAGGTAGTGCGGCAGCAGCAGCACGCCCTTGGCACCCAGACGCTGAGCTTCCTTGCCATAGGCAATGGCAGTGCGGGTCGGGCCGCCGATGCCGGCGATGATCGGCACCAGGTTGGCGCAGGTGTCGACAGCCGTTTTCACGACGCTCGAGTATTCGTCATGCGACAGCGAGAAGAACTCACCGGTGCCGCCAGCTGCGAACAGTGCGGTTGCACCGTAGGGTGCCAGCCACTCCAGGCGCTCGGCATAGGTCTTCGGGCGGAAATTGCCTTGCTCGTCAAAGTCGGTGACGGGGAAGGAAAGCAGGCCCTGAGAAACGATTTGCTTGAGTTCCTGGGGTGATGTCATGGTGATCGCGTCCTGTTACCGCCGAGAGGGCGTGTGCGAGTGGATAAGGTTAAGTCGTATGTCATCGTACAACTGGTTAAACAAAAGGGCAACCGGTTCGACTTGTCCGACAGCCCCGGATTTACCCTTGAATCACAGGGCTGGGTAATCCGGCGTTGGCTATCGGCAACAGGATCAAAGGCCTGATCCTGCAGTCCGTGCTGTTCAAGGCGCTATTTTGTTGGCGTGCGACGTCGGTCGATATGCAGGTACGAGTCGTCTGATGCCCAGAGTAGACACGTATGATCGACACGTACGATCAGTACGTGTTTTTACGCAGTCGGTTGCGCAACGGCATCGTGTGCGCGACGCAGACGTTCCCGGCTGTTGGTCAGGTGCGTGCGCATCGCCGCGCGGGCTGCTTCCGGGTCACGTCGTTCGATGGCATCAACGATGTTCTCGTGTTCGCGGTTGACCTGGCTCAGATAACTGGTCTGGTCGGCAGCGGCCAGCGCGGCGGAATTGACCCGGGTACGCGGGATGATCGTGCTGCCGAGCTGTTCCAGGATATTCAGGAAGTAGCGGTTGCCGGTTGCGCTGGCGATCGCCAGGTGAAACGCCACGTCGGCAGACACGGCATTGCCGGTGCGCTTGACGATGTGATTGTCGAAGTCGGTCATGGCCTGACGCATCTGGCGCAGGTGCGTGTCGCTGCGGCGATTGGCCGCCAGGCCTGCGGCCTCTGCTTCCAGGCTGATGCGCAGTTCCAGGATTGCCATGACGTCGAGCATGGTCAGAATGCTGGCGGTGTCGATCTGGAAACTGCTGTCCTGAGCGGCTTCCAGCACAAAGGTGCCGATGCCGTGACGAGTTTCCACCAGACGCGCTGCCTGCAGACGTGAAATGGCCTCGCGCACAACCGTGCGGCTGACACCCTGAGCGTCCATGATTGCCGATTCAGTTGGCAACTTTTCGCCCGGCCTGAATTCTCCATTGCGGATCTGCTCGGACAAGGCATTGACCACTTCTTCAGTCAGGCTGCGAGCTTTTCGGCGAGGACGGCCAGGTGGGACAACGAGCGGGGAGGTATCCATGGGGGTGGCGCGGCACGTTGCAAAGAAGGTGTCATTATATCGGTGCTGAAGACGTATGACGACTGATCATCGGGTAGACGCTAGTGCTGTCGCGTCGCGTTGACGCCATGTCCAGCCACAGCGGGATCAGGGTAAGCGCTTGATGGAGCAAGGCCGGGCCTTCCCTATAATCAAGTTGTACGACGACTAGTCGAAATCTTGCAGGATTGCCCGCATGTCCCTTGCTCCCATCTCTGTTCCGCGTGCGCCGCTTCGCATTCAGATTCACCCGGCCGATAACGTCGCCATCGTGGCCAATGACGGCGGATTGCCGGCTGGTACGGTATTTTCGGACGGCCTGGTGTTGCGCGACGCGGTTCCGCAAGGCCACAAGCTTGCGCTGGTCGATCTGGCCGCTGGCGACCCGGTGCTGCGCTACAACGTCGTCATCGGCTACGCTGCCCGCGACTTGCCGCAAGGCAGTTGGGTCTCCGAGCGGGTCATGGAGATGCCGGCGGCACCCACGCTGGACAATCTGCCGATTGCCACCCGTGTCGCGCCCGAATTGCCTCCGCTGGAAGGGTTCTTCTTCGACGGTTATCGCAACGCAGACGGTTCGGTCGGCACGCGCAACATTCTTGCCATCACCACCACGGTGCAGTGCGTGGCGGGCGTGGTCGAACACGCCGTTCGACGCATCAAGACCGAGTTGCTGCCGCGTTATCCCAATGTGGACGACGTGGTGGGCCTTGAGCACACCTATGGCTGCGGCGTGGCCATCGACGCCCCCGATGCAGTTATTCCCATCCGTACCCTGCGCAACATCAGCCTGAATCCCAATTTCGGCGGAACGGCGATGATGGTGAGCCTGGGTTGCGAGAAGCTGCAGCCTGAACGCCTGCTGCCCGCTGGCACGATTCCTATCCGCGATGGCGTGGCCATGACGGTGGGGGCCGGCGTGGATACGGTGCGACTGCAAGACGATTCCCACGTGGGTTTCGAATCCATGATCACCTCGATCATGCAGACTGCCGAGCGCCACCTGGCCATTCTGGATGCCCGACGCCGTGAACCCTGTCCCGTATCGGAACTGGTGGTGGGCGTGCAGTGCGGCGGCAGCGATGCGTTCTCGGGTGTTACCGCCAACCCGGCCGTGGGCTTTGCGACCGATTTGCTGGTGCGCGCAGGCGCGTCGGTGCTGTTCTCGGAAACCACGGAAGTGCGGGACGGCATCGATCAATTGACCTCGCGGGCGGCCAACCCCGACGTGGCTGCCGCGCTGATCCGCGAAATGGACTGGTACGACCGTTATCTGGACCGGGGCCGTGTCGACCGCAGCGCCAACACCACGCCGGGCAACAAGGCGGGCGGGCTGTCCAATATCGTTGAAAAAGCCATGGGCTCGATCGTGAAGTCGGGCAGCGGTGCGATTTCGGGCGTGTTGTCGCCGGGCGAAAAGTTGAAGCAGAAGGGCCTGATCTACGCCGCCACGCCTGCCAGCGACTTCATCTGCGGCACCTTGCAATTGGCAGCTGGCATCAACCTGCACGTGTTCACCACTGGCCGGGGCACGCCTTACGGCCTGGCGGAAGTGCCAGTGATCAAGGTCGCGACCCGCAGTGACCTGGCCCGCCGCTGGTTCGACCTGATGGATGTTGATGCCGGCCGCATCGCCACCGGCGAGGCCAGCATCGAAGAAGTGGGCTGGTCGCTGTTCAATCTGATGATCGAAGTGGCCAGCGGACGCCAGCAGACCTGCGCCGAGCGACTGAAACTGCACAACGCGCTGACCTTGTTCAATCCGGCCCCGGTGACTTGAGTTGCTGCACCACCGGCCCGCGCCAGTGAACTGACCCCCGGTCCAGCGATGGCGCAGGGGGTGTTCGCAAAGCATCTTCAGGATGCCTCAACGCCCCGGTATGCAAGGCAATCCGCCCCCTGATCGTCCCCAGGATCGGTGACGCAGCACGGCAAGTTGTGGTCATCGATGGCGCGCGGCTTACAATCGCGTCATCGAGATAACCCCTCACGCCGGAGCATCTACAACGATGCGTTACTTCATCTGGATTCTTCGCCTGGCCGTTTTTGTGGTCGTGTTGCTGTTCGCACTCAAGAACACCGACCGCGTCACGGTCCGCTTTTTCGTCGACACCCTGACCACCGACATCCCGCTGATCGTGGTGATGCTGGCCTGCTTTGTGGCAGGAACCTTGTTCGGGCTGCTGCTGACGGTTCCGGCTTCGCTGCGTCGTCGTCGCGAACTGGCTGCGCTGCGCCGCGACCTGGAGCGCGCGCGCGCCGAGGCCGTTGTGGTGCCTGCTGCGGCCACCACAGCACCGCCGTCGTCCGACGTCGTGTTGCCCATGCATCCCTTGTAAGGACGGGATCGCGTGGATTTCGAACCTTGGTTGTTGATTGTCATCCCGCTGCTCTTCGGGCTGGGATGGATTGCTGCACGCGTGGACATCCGGCAGATGCTGTCGGAAACCCGCAATCTTCCCGACTCCTATTTCCGGGGCCTGAACTTCCTGCTGAACGAGAAGCCGGACCAGGCAATCGATGCGTTCATCGAGGTTGCCAAGCTCAACCCGGAAACCATCGAACTGCACTTCGCGCTGGGCAGCCTGTTCCGACGGCGTGGTGAGATCGAGCGCGCGATTCGCGTGCACCAGAATCTGCTGCAACGAACCGATCTGCCGTCCTTGCAACGTGAGCAGGCTTTGCATGAACTGGCGCAGGACTATTTGCGCGCAGGCTTGCTGGACCGTGCCGAAGCCGCTTTCGAGCAATTGAAGGCCACCCGCTTTGCGCCCGAAGCCTTGCGCGCGCTGATTCGTGTGCACGAAACCGAACGCGACTGGCCGCAGGCCATTCTGGCTGCGCAGGCGCTGCAAGGCCTGGTAGACGAGCCTGTGCCGCAAGCCGTGCATTTCCATTGCGAGCAGGCCGCGGCAGCGATGATCGCCACGCCGCCGGAACTGGACGCCGCCCATGCTGCGCTGGATGCCGCCAGCCATGCATCGCGCCAGCGCAATGCCGCACCGGATGCGCCCACGGTGCCGCACGTTCGGGTGTCGATCATGCGTGCAGAGCTGGCCATGCTGGAAAACAATCCGGTGGCATGCCGGGTTCATCTGGAAGCGGTGCTGGCACATGCGCCGGAATACGCGGGCCTAGTGGCTGCCAAATTGTTGGACAACCACCGTGTCGATGGCACGGAAGCCGACGGCATCGCCATGCTGGAAGCGCATTACGCGCGCTATCCGTCGCTCGATGTGTTCAACGCAATCTTCCAGGCACGGCGCACCGTCTACGGCATTGCCGACGCCTGGGTATTTGCGCGCGCCGCCATGCAGCGCAATCCGTCGCTGCTGGGCCTGGACCGTTTGCTGGAAGCGCAGCTTGCTGCACCTGCCCGCGCAGACGGGGTACCCGCACCCCATGCTGTGGCCGTCGTCGACGACGTGGCATTGATGCGCAGCCTGATCCACAAGCACACGCAGCGCATGGACCGCTATATCTGCCGTTCATGCGGCTTCAAGGCCCGTCGTTTCCACTGGCAATGCCCGGGCTGCAATGCCTGGGAAACCTACGCACCCAAACGCTTGGAAGAGTTGGATGTCTGAACTGAATGCTGCGCCGATGTCGGCGTTTCCCAGTGCCGAGGCGCGTGCCGCTGCCCGGGTATTGGTGGTTGGCGACCTGATGCTCGACCGCTACTGGTTTGGTGAAGTGGAGCGGATCTCGCCCGAGGCACCGGTGCCGGTGGTGCGGGTGTCGGTCAGCGAAGATCGCTTGGGCGGTGCCGCCAACGTGGCGCGCAACGTCGCGGCCCTGGGTGGCCAGGTCACCTTGGTTGGCATCGTTGGCCGTGATGAGGTCGCACAGACCTTGTCGACGCTGTCTGCGGAAGCCGGCATCAAGACGCGCTTTGTCAACGACGAGACCGTGCCCACCACCATGAAGATGCGGGTGTTGGGCCGGCAACAGCAGTTGTTGCGTGTCGATTTCGAAAAGACGCCAACCGAAGCCGCCCAGGCTGAAATCGCTGCCCAGGTAATCGAAGCACTGCCGCACCATGAAGTGCTGGTGCTTTCAGACTACGCCAAGGGTGTGCTCGGGCAGGTCGAGCCGATCATTGCGCGCGCCCGTGCGCTGGGCTGCATCGTGTTGGTCGATCCGAAGGGCGACGACTACGGTCGGTATCGCGGTGCGTCGCTGGTTACGCCGAACCGGGCCGAGATGCGCGAAGCAGTAGGTGCCTGGCGTGATGAAGATGATCTGAGCGCACGTGCGCAACGTCTGCGCGAAGCGCTCGGCCTGCAAGCCTTGCTGGTTACCCGTTCCGAACAAGGCATGACGCTGTACACCGCTGAAGGCCGCGACCACGTCGAAGCCCAGGCGCGCGAAGTGTTCGACGTGTCGGGCGCGGGCGATACTGTGATTGCGACCCTGGCACTGATGCAAGCGGTCGGGCTGGACCTGCATGCCGCCATGCGCTGGGCCAACCTGGCTGGCGCGGTGGTGGTCGGCAAGCTCGGTACCTCTACGGTAACCCCGGCAGAACTCGGCGGCTGAGGCCAGTGGCCGCACCGCATACGCATTACAAGGAATTCCCATGATTATCGTCACCGGCGCTGCCGGCTTCATCGGCAGCAACCTCGTTCGTGGCCTGAATGCCCGCGGCATTCGCGACATCATCGCGGTTGACGATCTGCTGCAAGGCGACAAATTCGTCAATCTGGTCGACGCAGACATTGCCGACTACCTGCACAAGGACGAGTTCCGTGCACGGGTCGCCAACGGGTCGCTGCCGCCCATTCGTGCCGTGTTGCACCAGGGCGCGTGTTCAGACACCACCGAGCGCGACGGTCACTACATGATGGACAACAACTACCGCGTCACGCTGGAGTTGTTCGAATACTGCCAGGCGCACCGCGTGCCGTTCCTGTATGCCTCGTCGGCAGCGGTGTACGGCGCAGGTCCGGTCTATGTCGAAGATCCGGCCAACGAGCGCCCGTTGAACGTCTACGGCTACTCGAAGTTCCTGTTCGATCAGATCTTGCGCCGTCGCATGAGTTCACTGCGCTCGCAGGTGGTCGGCCTGCGTTACTTCAACGTCTACGGTCCGCGTGAACAGCACAAGGGCCGCATGGCCTCGGTGGCCTTCCACAACATGAACCAGTTCCTGAGCGAAGGCCATGTGCGCCTGTTCGGCGGCTGGGACGGTTATGAAGATGGCGGGCAGCGTCGCGACTTCATTTCCGTTGAAGACGTGGTCGCCGTGAACCTGCACTTCCTGGACCATCCCGAACAATCGGGCATCTTCAACTGCGGTACCGGTCGCGCACAGCCTTTCAACGATTTGGCCGCTGCTGTGGTCAACACCTTGCGTGAAGAGAAGGGTGAAGCACCGCTGTCCTTGGCAGCCTTGGTCGAGCAAGGTCTGCTGCGTTATGTGCCGTTCCCGGACGACTTGAAGGGGCGTTATCAGAGCTTCACCCAAGCCGACACCACGCAACTGCGCAACGCCGGTTTCACGGCTCCGATGCGTGATGTGCAGACGGGTGTGGCCGAGTACATCCGCACGTTGCGGGCAGGGCGCTGAGGCAGTGCTGATGGGTGAGCTGCGCAGCCATCACGCGGCAACCGCGCAGCGGCCTACGCAGTAGCCCTCACGGACATCACGCGGATGCGCACCGCCCAATATCTGCACCGGGCGGCAAGCTGGCTGGGCCTGCCGTCATCATGACGACAGGCTCACCCGGAGCCTGTGATGAACCCATTCCTGCACGAACCCGTAGCCAGTCCCGTTGCTGACGCGGCTACTGATCTGATCCCCAATCGCAATACCGATTCCGCTGTCGGCACCCTTGGTGGCTTGCCTGCTGTGTCCAAGGTTTCTCCATCATTCATTTCTCCTTCATTCGGCTTGGGCACACTTGCCCGTCTGGCGGGGCAGTTCGCGCTGGCGGCCGGTTTGGTGTTCGGTGCGGCAAGCCCGGCGCTTGCGGTGGATGTGAACACCGCCACCTTGTCCGACCTGGAAACCGTGCGCGGCATCGGTCCGAAAACCGCAGAATCGATCTTGCAGGAGCGTCAGAAAGGCGGCGCGTTCAAGTCGTTCGATGACTTTTCCGGGCGGGTGCGAGGCATCGGCACCAAGCGTGCCGAGAAGCTGCGCGAAGCCGGCCTGACCGTAGGCACCAGCACCACGGCGGCTGCGTCTCCTTCACAGACCGCCGCAGCCAATCCGCGCAATACGCCCAGAGCGCCTGGGGTTAAGCCAAACTGAGCGTGGGCCTGCGCGGTATCATGCTGCGCATGAAAACCTACACCACCATCGAAGACACGATCGGCAATACGCCCCTGGTCCGCCTCCAGCGCATTCCCGGTGCGGACTGCGATGCGCGTGGCAACGTCATCCTCGGCAAGCTCGAAGGCAATAATCCGGCGGGCTCGGTCAAGGATCGTGCCGCGCGGTCGATGATCCGCCGCGCCGAAGCGCGCGGCGAGATCAAGCCCGGCGACACGCTGATCGAAGCCACCAGCGGCAATACCGGTATTGCGCTGGCCATGGTCGCCGCCACGCGCGGCTACAAGATGATCCTGATCATGCCCGACAACCTGTCGGTCGAACGTCGGGTATCGATGACGGCCTACGGTGCCGAATTGATCCTGACACCGGCGTCGCAAGGCGGCATGGAATACGCCCGTGACCTGGCCTTGCAGATGCAGGCCGACGGCAAGGGCAAGGTGCTGGACCAGTTCGCCAACGCGGACAACCCGCAGGCGCACATCGAGACGACCGGCCCGGAAATCTGGCGTGACACCGATGGTGGCATTACCCACTTCGTCAGCGCCATGGGTACTACCGGCACCATCATCGGCATGTCGACCTATCTGAAAGCCCAGAACCCCGACATCCAGATCATCGGCGCGCAGCCCACCGAAGGCTCGCAGATTCCCGGCATCCGCAAGTGGCCGGAAGCCTATCTGCCCAGCATCTATCAGGCAGACAAGGTGGATCGCATCGAATCGGTGACGCAGGCAGACGCCGAAGACATGGCGCGTCGTCTGGCAGCCGAGGAAGGCATCTTCGCGGGTATCTCGGCGGCGGGTGCGCTGGTCGTGGCACTGCGCATAGCGCAGGAAGTGCGCAACGCCACCATCGTGTTCGTGGTCTGCGATCGCGGTGATCGTTACCTGTCTACGGGTGTGTTCAAGTAATCGCGGCTGCAACTGCTAGCGCAGGCAAGCGACACCCCGGACATCAGATGTTTTTCTGATGTCCGGGGTGTTCTTTTTGGTGATGTGCTGATCGCGTAGCGGTGACCTACAACAGGCAACACCGTGCATTCACCGCATTACACCATCAGCAGGAAAAAACGCGCGCCACCTGATCGGCAGCGCAGCGCTTCTTCATCCCATTACGGCTGCTGTCCCGCAGGCACCGTATCCGGCATGGCTTCCGGCGAGGTCAGGCTGGGATCGACCGTGCGGGTGCGCTGACTGGTGTAAGGCGCGGGCCCTTGCGTGGGCGCGGGCCTTGCCGCCGGCATGGCTGCACGCACTGCGGCGGGGGCAGGGGGCACATAACTGCCCTGGCCCGCTTCGAGCGCCTGTGCCAGATCGGCTACTGAGGCTGCATAGAAATAGCTGCGGTTGTACTGCGTGATCACGAAGAAATTCGGCAGCGCCAGGCGGTATTCGGCGTTGCCCGTGTCCCCATCGATCAGGTCGATGATGCCGACTTTTAGCGCCGACCACGCGCCGCCTGCCTCTTGCGGCAAGACGGCACCGGCCTGTTGCAGCGTGCTCCAGTCCAGCGTGGGTGCCAGGCCCCCATCGACCAGCGGCGCAGGATCGGTCGGCAATCCACGCGGCGAGAACACCGGCTGGTCGCGCTGCCAGCCATGCTCGACCAGGAAGTTCGCCACCGACATCACCGCATCGTCGCGGTGGTTCACCAAGTCTGGCGTGCCGCCATCGGCGGCAACCGCGAAGCGGCGAATGCTGCCAGGCATGAACTGAGGCAGGCCGATCGCGCCAGCAAACGAGCCACGCAGCGTGCGCGGGTCCAGGCCACGTTCCTTGCAGAACAGCAGGTATTCCGCCAGTTGTTCCTGGAAGAACTCGCTGCGGTCACGCGGCGCATCGCTGGGGAAATCGAAGCCCAGGGTGGCCAGCGCATCCAGAATGCGGAAGTCACCCATCACGCGGCCGTAGAACGTTTCCACGCCAATGATCGACACGATCACCGAGGCCGGCACGCCATATCGCGCCTGTGCTCGGGCCAGTACCTCGCGGTTCTGGTCCCAGAACGCCAGGCCAGCCTGAATGCGTTGCTGCTCGACAAAGCGGGCGCGATAGCGCGTCCAGCTGCGCACGGAAGGCGAGGCAGGCGGCATGATGGCGCGGGCGGCCACCGACACATAACGGGCGCTGGCCAATGCCGATTGCACGTACTGCCGGTCCAGCCCTTGAGCCACCACCTTGTCGGTAAAGGCCATGCCTGCGGGGCGGGTAGCGTAGGTCACCGGATCGGGCTTGGGGGCAGGCGGCGTGGCAGCGCGGGCGGGACTGGCAGCGGGCTTGGCTGCCTGGGACGGTGCAGCAGGCTTGGCTGCTGGTCGCGGCGCAGGCGTCGTCGCGGGCTTCTGGGGCTTGGCAGGTGCCGGTTGTGCAGGCTGCGTCGTGGATGGCGTCTGAGCGTTCGCCATGCCGGCAGACGCCAGGCTGGCGGCAACGGCCATGCAGACCATACTGACACGCATGGTCGATCCAACACGCTTGGCAAAGAATTGATGAGGCATCTGGAGCAATGATGGGCCGGAATGTCCGGGGGATAACCCTGGGACTGCCGGCAGCTTGGGGAAAATGCGTAGCAGTAACGCAAGACGGCTGACTGGCGCCCGCAACGCAGGCGGCATAATCTGTGGCATGACCACCCTTTACATCACACATCCAGCGTGCCGATTGCATGAGATGGGGAGCTGGCACCCCGAATCACCTCAACGGCTGGATGCCATTTCCGATCAGTTGCTGGCGTCGGGCATCATGCCCCACCTGGATACACGCGATGACGTGCCACGGGTTACCCGTGAAGCGGCGCTGCGCGTGCATACGGCGGCCTACCTCGACGAGCTCGCGGGCAGAATACCACGCGAGGGATACGCCTCCATCGACCCCGACACCATGGTCAATCCGCATAGCCTGGAGGCTGCCGAGCGCGCCGCCGGTGCGGTGGTCGCGGCTGTCGATGCGGTCATGACGGGCGACGCCGAGAACGCGTTCTGCGCGGTACGTCCGCCCGGTCATCATGCCTGCCCGGACAAGGCCATGGGCTTTTGTCTGCTGGGCAATGTGGCGATCGCCGCGCGGCACGCCATCGCCCAATACGGGCTGACGCGTGTCGCCATCATCGACTTCGACGTGCACCACGGCAACGGCACGGAAGCCGCGCTGGCAGGGGACCCGCACGTGTTGATGTGCAGCTTCTACCAGCACCCGTTCTTCCCGTTCCGCGAGATCGAGCATCCCGCCGACAACATGGACAACACGCCATTCGCGGCCTACACCGATGGCGCGGCGGTGCGCCAACTGGTCGCGCAGGACTGGGTGCCACGGCTGGACGCGTTCAAACCCGAGCTGATCCTGATCTCGGCGGGTTTCGATGCCCACCGCGAAGACGATCTCGGCCAGATGAAACTGGTCGAGTCCGACTATGCCTGGATGACCGAACAGATCGTTGCGGTCGCGGCCCGGCATGCCCAGGGCCGGGTTGTCAGTTGTCTGGAAGGGGGCTACAACCTGTCGGCGCTGGGTCGCAGCGTGACCGCCCATCTACGTGCATTGGCGGGGCTTTGAGCGGCGTGCGGGTGCCATCATCTGGCCGTCTGGGGGCCGAGGCGTGGTGAGCGCACGGACTGATCGCAATGCGATTCGGAATCAGATGCCTATAATCGAAAGATTGGTCTTTTTTCGACCGGATCGCCGCTGCGCCGATTTCACTGATCGGCATGCGTGGGCGTCCGCACTGTCGTCTTACACGACCTGTTTTCAATTCACCTCGGTCAAGCCGGGGTTCAAACAAGAGGCCGCTTCATGAAAGTGTTGGTGCCCGTCAAGCGTGTAGTTGACTACAACGTCAAGGTTCGCGTGAAGTCGGATCAAACAGGTGTGGACATCGCCAACGTCAAGATGTCGATGAACCCGTTTGACGAAATCGCTGTGGAAGAGGCGACTCGTCTGAAAGAAAAGGGCGTGGTCACGGAAGTCGTCGCCGTGTCTTGCGGCGTGACCCAGTGCCAGGAAACCCTGCGCACGGCCATGGCCATCGGTGCCGACCGCGCCATCCTGGTCGAGAGCGCCGTTGAACTGCAACCGCTGGCTGTGGCCAAGCTGTTGAAGGCGCTGGCCGACAAGGAACAACCGAGCCTCATCGTCCTGGGCAAGCAAGCCATTGACGACGACGCCAACCAGACCGGCCAGGCACTGGCTGCGCTGCTGGGCTGGCCGCAAGCCACCTTCGCCAGCAAGGTCGAGATCGCCGACGGTGTTGCCACCGTCACCCGCGAAGTCGACGGCGGCCTGGAAACCGTGGCTCTGACGCTGCCGGCCGTGGTCACCACCGACCTGCGCCTGAACGAGCCGCGTTACGTCACGCTGCCGAACATCATGAAGGCCAAGAAAAAGCCTTTGGAAACCGTCAAGCCGGAAGACCTCGGCGTGGATGTCGCCCCGCGACTGAAGACGCTGAAAGTGACCGAGCCGCCGGCACGCCAGGCAGGTATCAAGGTTGCCGACGTCGCCGCCCTGGTCGACAAGCTCAAGAACGAAGCGAAGGTGGTGTAAAGACATGAGCATTCTCGTCATCGCAGAACACGACAACGCGTCGATCAAGCCTGCCACGCTGAACACCGTGGCTGCCGCTGCCAAGATTGGCGGCGACATCCACGTGCTGGTGGTCGGTGCCGGCGCAAACGCTGCTGCCCAGGCTGCTGCACAGATCGCTGGCGTGTCCAAGGTCTTGCTGGCCGACGCTGCCCAATTGGGCGACGGCCTGGCCGAGAACGTGGCCGAGCAAGTCCTGAAGCAAGCCGCGGGTTACAGCCACATCGTCTTCCCGGCGACCGCTGCAGGCAAGAACGTGGCCCCGCGCGTGGCCGCCAAACTGGATGTGGCGCAGATCTCGGAAATCATTTCCGTTGAATCGGCAGACACCTTCCAGCGCCCGATCTACGCCGGTAACGCCATTGCCACCGTGCAATCGTCCGATGCCGTCAAGGTCATCACGGTTCGTGCCACCGCCTTCGACGCCGTCGCTGCCACCGGTGGCTCGGCTGCCGTTGAAAACGTCGACGCCGTGGGCGATTCGGGCAAGTCCCGTTTCGTCGGCCGCGAAGTCGCCACCAGCGATCGTCCTGAACTCACCGCCGCCAAGGCTGTGGTGTCGGGTGGCCGTGGTCTGGGCAGCGCCGAGAACTTCAAGATTCTCGACCCGCTGGCCGACAAGCTGGGTGCAGCCGTGGGCGCATCGCGCGCTGCGGTCGACGCAGGCTACGCACCGAACGACTGGCAAGTGGGCCAGACCGGCAAGATCGTCGCCCCGCAGTTGTACGTGGCGGTCGGTATCTCGGGTGCCATCCAGCACTTGGCCGGCATGAAAGACTCCAAGGTGATCGTTGCGATCAACAAGGATGCCGAGGCACCGATCTTCGGTGTGGCCGACTACGGTCTGGTCGGCGATCTGTTCCAGGAAGTACCGGCACTGGTCAACGCGCTTTGACCTGAGCGTCGTGGGCGGGCAGTGCGTGAAGCACTGCCCGCTGCTGAATTGTTTATCGGCGCCGACAGGCGCTTTTATTTCGCTTGGAAAACTGACATGAGCTACATCGCACCGCTGAAAGACATGCGTTTTGTGTTGAACGAACTGGCCGGACTGGACCAGATCCAGCAACTGCCGGGCTTCGAAGACGCAAGTTCCGAGACGGTCGATGCGGTATTGGAAGAGAATGCCCGCCTGGTTCAGGACGTGATCGCGCCGCTCAATCGCATTGGCGACGAGCAGCCTTCGTCATGGAAAGATGGTGAAGTCATCACCACGCCGGGCTTCAAACAAGCATTCACGGAATACGCCAGTGGCGGATGGCAAGGCTTGCAGCATCCGCAGGAATACGGTGGCCAGGGCTTGCCCAAGCTGGTGGCATCGGCCTGCGTGGAAAACCTGCACGCTGCCAATCTGTCGTTCGCCTTGTGTCCGCTGCTGACCGACGGTGCCATCGAAGCGCTGTTGACGGCCGGCACCGAAGAACAGAAGAACCTGTACGTGCCGCACCTGATCGACGGCAGCTGGACCGGCACCATGAACCTGACCGAGCCGCAGGCCGGTTCCGATCTGTCGCAAGTGCGCACGCGCGCCGTGCCGCAGGAAGACGGCAGCTTCCGTCTGTTCGGCCAGAAGATTTTCATCACCTACGGTGAGCACGACATGGCCGAGAACATCGTCCATCTGGTGCTGGGCCGCACGCCCGACGCGCCCGAAGGCGTGAAAGGCATCTCGCTGTTCGTGGTGCCCAAGTTCCTGGTCGATGCCGACGGCAAACTGGGCAAGCGCAACGACGTGTGGTGTGCGTCGATCGAACACAAGCTGGGCATCAAGGCCAGCCCGACCACCGTGCTGCTGTTCGGTGACGACAAGGGTGAAGTTGGCGCAGGTGCAGTGGGCTACGCCATTGGTGAACTCAATCGCGGCCTGCAATACATGTTCGTGATGATGAACGCCGCGCGCTTTGCAGTGGGCGTGGAAGGCATCGCCGTATCGGAACGCGCCTACCAGCAAGCCGTGACTTTCGCGCGCGATCGCAAGCAAAGCCGCGCGGTGGAAGGCTCGCCTGCAGCGGTCGCCATCATCGAACACCCGGACGTGCGCCGCATGTTGATGACCATGCGCGCGCTGACCGAAGGCGCGCGTGCCGTGGCCTTCGTCGGTGCTGGCGCACATGACCTGGCCACGCATCATCCCGATGCCGCCGTGCGTGCACAGAACCAGGCCTTCTACGAATACCTGGTGCCGATCATCAAAGGCTTCTCCACCGAGATGTCGCTGGAAGTCACGTCCTTGGGCGTGCAAGTGCATGGCGGCATGGGTTTCATCGAAGAAACCGGCGCAGCACAGCACTATCGCGACGCCCGCATTCTGCCGATCTACGAAGGCACCACCGCCATCCAGGCCAACGACTTGATCGGCCGCAAGACCGTGCGTGACGGCGGTGCGGCTGCCTATCGCATCGTCGAAGATATTCGCAAGACGGTCGATGAGCTGGAACGCTCGAAGCATGCATCATTGGTGACCATCGGTGCGCGCCTGGAAATGGCGGTCGAAGCCTACGCGCAGACCATCCAGTTCGTGCTGGAAGAGGTCAAGGACGACGTGCGTGGCGTGTACGCAGGCAGCGTCGCCTACCTGATGCTGGCCGGCTACGTGCATGGCGGCTGGCAAATGGCCCGCGCCGCGCAGGCTGCGGTGAAAAAGATCGAAGCCGGTGACCTGGACCCGTTCTATGAAACCAAGCTGGTGACGGCACGCTTCTACGCCGAACACCTTCTGCCGCGCGCGCTGTCGCTGCATGCGGCTGTGGTGGATGGGGCAGAGAGTGTGCTGGCGCTGGACGCGGATCAGTTCTGATCCTGCAGGCATGAAGACAAAAACGGACGCCGAGGCGTCCGTTTTTTATTGAATGTGTCTGCAGGCACGTCAGGCAATGTCAGTAGCTTCACCCATCAGCACCCGCTGCGTTTCCGCCGCCAATGCGCGCGCTTCGTGCACCAGTTCCGGGTGACGCTCAAGCAGGCTGAAAAGCGTGGTGACCGCAGCGACGGGAAGCGCGCCACCATTCTCGTAGCGCGAAAACGCGTTGTGCCCACCGCCGGCCAGTGCCGCCGCTTCGACCTGGCTCAGGTGCAAGGTCTGGCGCGAACGTCGCAGCCGTTCACCAATCTGCTTTGCACGGGCGCGCTCCTTCAACACCAAGGCATCACCTGCCGCGACCCATCGCTCCAAGGAATCCGTGGATTCGTCGAACTCGATTTCTTCGCAGGCCGGATCCACGCAAAACCAGCCGCGGATATCCGCGACGCTGGCTTCCAGGCCACGATGCGCGATCTTGACGTCCCGTATTTCGTACACAGGATGAGGTGTGCCGCATTCGCGGCATACCTCAGGTGCAGCTTGTCTGGCGTGCATTTCATTTTTCCTTGAAGGAAACAACCACTTTGCCCTGGACGCCCAGCGAGAACTTCACGTAGGCGATCTGACCAAAGGGCGTGGGCCAGTGATACACGTCCTGCATCTGGTCTGGGTGCGTCTGTGACGGCATGGTCTTGTAGCAAGTGATGTCGTTGCGGGCGAGAATCATGTCGATCATCTCCTGCACGGTCATGGTGAGCTCGCGCCGCCCGCATGCAATCGCCATCGACGTGAAGGCTCGTGGTCCTTGCACCCTGATCAGTGCTTTGATCTGCTGCAAGTCATAGGTCGGCGTTGCAATCATGGATATTACCCTTTAAGGGTGAGAATTCAACCCTTAGAGGGTAGTTTCGACGACAAATTGAGCCACGTGATCATTCCGGCCCCTGCCATCTACCCTACGTTTCCCTAAAACAAAACGGACGCCTGCGCGTCCGTTTTTGTCCTACCCAAAACAGTTTCAATGCCCCGCCGCCCTGACCGGCGCTTCGCCTTTTTTCGCCAGTCGCCACTCCATCAAGCTCTTGGCCACCAGCGTCACCAGTGCCATGCAGGCCAGCAAAGCCGCCGCAGTGAACGCGCCGATCACCTTGTTGTCCTCATTCAACTGCTCAACCAGCAGCGACAAGGTCACCGTCCGGCCACGAATCGCGCCCGCCACGACCGATACCGCGCCGAATTCACCCACCGCCCGCGCGTTGGTGATCACCACGCCATACAGCAGCGCCCAGCGAATGTTCGGCAAAGTCACTTTGCTGAAAATCTGCCAGCCGCTGGCACCCAGCGTCAGCGCTGCCTGTTCTTCGTCGCTGCCTTGCGCCTGCATCAGTGGGATCAGAATCCGGGCGATGAAAGGCGAGGTGACGAAGATGGTGACCATCACGATGCCGGGCCACGCAAACATCAGCTGCACGCCGCGCGCCGACAAGAAGCCGCCAATGGTGCTTTCCAGGCCGTAGATCACCAGGTAGCACAGGCCGGCGACCACGGGCGAGGTGGCGTACGGAATGTCGATCAAGGTGACCAGCAGTTTGCGACCACGGAATTCATAGTGCGTCACGCACCAGGCCAGCAAGATGCCGAAGACCAGGTTGATCGGCACGGTCAGGCCGGCCGCCAGCAGGGTCAGGAAGATGGCGTGACGCATATCGTCGTCCGCCAGATTGTTCAGCAGTACACCCACGCCGCCTGAAAAGGCCTTGGCGAAGATCAGTGCCAGCGGAAGCAGAAGCAGCAGCGTGACCAGGGTCAAGCCCAGGCCGATCAGGCTCCATTGTTGCCAACCACGGGGTTTTTGCATCATGCGCCTCGACGTTGCCAGGACAGGAACCGGCCCTGCAACACTTGCAGGGTGAACAGCAGGATCAGCGACGCACCCAGCACCACGGTGGCAATCGCCGATGCGGCCTGGTAGTCGTATTCAGACAGGCGCACAAAAATCATCAGGGACGTCACTTCTGTCTTGAAGGGCATGTTGCCGGCGATCAGCACCACCGCACCGAATTCGCCCAGGCTGCGGATGAAGGCCTGTGCCGCACCGGTGACCAGCGCCGGGATCAGCGAGGGGAAAATCACGCGGCAGAAAATCTGTATGCGCGTCGCGCCCAGCGTGGTGGCGGCTTCTTCGTATTCGGGGCCGAAGTCCTGCAGCACCGGTTGCACCGATCGCACGATGAAGGGCAGGCTGGTGAAGATCATCGCGATCACCAGGCCGGGGTAGGCGTAGGCAATCTTGATGCCGTGGGCTGCGAAGAATTGCCCGACCCATCCGCCCGGTGACAGCAGCGTGGCCAGGGTCAGCCCGGCCACGGCGGTGGGCAGCGCAAAGGGCAGGTCGACCAGGGCATCGACCAGTCGCCGGCCCGGGAAGTCGTAGCGCGACAGAATCCACGCCAGCAGCAGGCCGATGAGGGTGACCACCACCGTGGAATAGAACGCCGCGCTGACCGTCACCCAGTAGCTGGACACCACGCGCGGGTCTGACACGGCACGCCAGAACTGCGGCCAGCTCATGTCGCTGGTGTACAGGAACAATGCCGACAGCGGCAGCAAAATCACCAGGCTGAGGAAGGTGACACTCAGCCCGAAGCTGAGCGTGAAGCCCGGCAGCACAGGGTGTTTTGTGAAAAACCAGGAAGCCTTGGCCACGTCTACCCGTCGATCCGGTTGGACACGCGATCCCGCGCAGCCAAGGCTGAACAGAAAAGGCGCGTGCGATGAATGAAAACGCCGGTGAGCTGCTCAAGGCAGCTCACCGGCGAGTACCGGGGGTGAGTTTACCGACCCCGGTGGCTGCGCGTCATGTCATGACGCGAAATGCGGCATCAGGGCTTCTGCGCAAGCAGCTGGTCCAGCACGCCGTTGTTGGCGAAGTGGGTCTTGGTGATGTTTTCCCAGTTGCCCAGCACGTCCGTCGGGTTGATCAGCTTGATCGCCGGGAACTGTGCGGCGGTGGCCTTCACGACTTCCGGGTTGTGCACACGCAGGTTGAAGGTAGCCAGCAGGGTCTGGATTTCCTTGCTGTACTGATATTGCAGGAAGGCGGTGGCTTCCTTGCGAGTGCCCTTTTCGTCGACAACCTTGTCGACCACGGCAACCGGGAACTCAGCCAGCACGCTGACCGGCGGCACGATGACTTCGAACGCACCCGACTTGAACTCGTCGCTGGCGGCGATGTTCTTGACCTCGGACTCGAAGGTCAGCAGCGCATCGCCCTGGCCGTTCTGGGCGAAGGCCACGGTGGCACCACGGCCGCCGGTGGGGAAGTTCTCAACGTTGTGCAGCAGCTTGCCAACGAATTGCTTCACCTGGGCTTCGTCACCCTTGAACTTCTCGTTGGCATACAGCCATGCACCTAGATAGCTGTAGCGCGCGTTGCCCGAGGTCTTGGGGTTCGGGAACACCAGCTTCACGTCGTTGCGCACCAGGTCGTCCCAGGTCTTGATGCCCTTGGGATTGCCCTTGCGGACCAGGAAAGCGATGGTGCTGTAGTAAGGCGACGCGTTGTTGGCAAACGCCTTTTGCCAGTCTTTGTTGACCAGACCGCGTTGGGCCAGCACGTCGATGTCGGGCACTTGGTTGAAGGTGACGACGTCAGCCTTCAAGCCCTGGATGATGGCCTGAGCCTGGCGCGAGGTACCGGCATGCGACTGCTCGATCTTGATGTTCTGGCCGCTTTCGGCCTTCCAGTGGGCAACGAACTTCGGATTGATCGCGTCGAACAATTCACGCGCTACGTCGTAGGACGTGTTGAGCAAGACCTTTTCCTTGTCTTGCGCGTGGGCGTTGACGCCAAGCAGGGCGGCCGAGGCCAGTGCGACGACAAGTGCTTTCTTCAACATGAATCCGATTCCTGGAAGGCGATGGGTAGGACCGAATCATGCGGTAACGCTTAATTACGCGGAAGTATATTTTTCGATTTTATAAATTACTTTTAAGCATAAGCGGCGCATAAGGCTTATGTTCGAGCTTGTCGATGGGCGATACGCGTTATGTGCATATCTTTATATCGAAAGCTTATTATCGACAGCCGGCCGGCGGTGCCACAATTCTCAGCTGCCAGCCATTTCACGGAGATATGCATGTCGTCGACTACCTTGCGTTTGGGTGATGTTGCCCCCGATTTTGAACAAGAATCTTCGCTCGGAACCATCCGTTTCCACGACTGGCTGGGCAGCAGCTGGGGTGTGCTGTTCTCGCACCCGGCCGACTTCACGCCGGTCTGCACGACTGAGCTGGGCTACACCGCCAAGCTCAAGGACGAATTTGCCAAGCGCAATGTGAAAGTGTTGGCGGTGTCGGTAGACGAGCTGGAATCGCACCACGGCTGGATCAAGGACATCAACGACACGCAGAACACCACGGTCAACTTCCCGATCCTGGCTGACGCCGATCGCAAGGTCGCCACGCTCTACGACATGATCCACCCGAATGCCAGCGTCACCGCCACCGTTCGCTCGGTGTTCATCATCGATCCGAACAAGAAGATCCGCCTGACGATCACCTACCCGGCCAGCACCGGTCGCAACTTCGACGAAATCCTGCGCGTGATCGACTCGCTGCAACTGACCGACAGCCACAGCGTGGCCACGCCGGTGAATTGGAAAGATGGCGACGACGTGATCATCGTCCCGTCGCTGAAAGACCCGGAAATCATCAAGCAGAAGTTCCCGAAGGGCCACACCGAAGTGCGTCCGTATCTGCGCATTACCCCGCAACCGAACAAGTGATCCGGTTGAGGCCTGCCCGTGAGTCGGGCGGGCCATCCCGGCAGGCTGGTGGTCCAGGCTTGCCGGGCTCATGATTCATCTGAACCGCCCGACCCGGACCGCTATCCGCGTCGGGCGGTTCCGTTTTTGCCCATGCGTTGCCTCTTTGGCGCATCGGGTGTCTTCTCGGCAGGTTCGTCTTGCCGTCTTCTTGCCCCACGCATTGCCATGACCTCCCAGACTTCCGCTCCGCTTGCACGTTTCCGCGTGCTCGATATCTCACGTGTGCGCGCCGGCCCGACCTGCGCGCGTTTCCTGGCCGATTTCGGGGCCGATGTGATCCGCATCGAAGCCCCTGCTGGCGTCGATCCGAACGAAGCGATCTTTGCCGACCGTGACAGCGGGGACTTCCAGAATCTGCATCGCAACAAGCGGTCGCTGACGCTGAATCTCAAGAAACCCGAGGGCCTGGCGATTTTCCGCCGCATGGTGGAAGACGCCGATGTGGTGCTGGAGAACTGGCGGCCCGATGTGAAGACGCGTCTTGGTCTGGACTATGAGTCGCTGAAGGCGATCAATCCGCGCATCATCCTGGCCAGCATTTCCGGCTTCGGCCAGGATGGCCCGTATGCGTGGCGGCCCGGTTTCGACCAGATCATCCAGGGCATGGGTGGCTTGATGTCGGTGACGGGCTTCCCCGGACAGGGACCGGTGCGCGCGGGTGTGGCGATTTCGGACTCCAGCGCCGGCATCTTCGCCGCGATGGGCGTATTGACGGCTTTGCTCGAACGCGAGCAATCGGGGCAGGGCCAGTGGGTGCAGACCTCGCTGCTGCATTCGATGATCGCCATGATGGATTTCCAGGCGGTGCGTTATCTGGTCGATGGCAAGAACCCGGTGCAGATCGGCAACGACCACCCGCTGTCCAGCCCGATGGGCCTGTATTACGCCGCCGACGGCGCGCTTAACCTGGGTGCTTCGGGTGAAGGCAATTGGAAGCGGTTGTGCGATGCGCTGGAGCAGCCGCAGTGGTTTGCCGACCCGGAATTCGTGAACGAAAAGCTGCGTGTCGCCAACCGCGAGCGCCTGAATCTTGAGTTGAACGCGCTCTTCAAGAGCAATACCGTTGCGCACTGGACCGAGCTGCTGAATCGCGCGGGCGTGCCATCCGGCCCAGTCTACAGCGTGCCGCAGGTATTCGACGATGAGCAGGTCAAACATCTGGGCGTGGTGGGCGAAGTCACCGGGCCGGATGGTGAACCCCTGCGACTGATCACGCAGCCGGTGGTGCTGGATCGCACGCCTGCGCAGTTGCATACTGCAGCGCCGGGCCTGAGCGAACACAGTGATCAGATTCTTGCGTCACTGGGTTACGACGAGGCAGCCATTGCCGCGTTGCGCGCGGCCGGTGTGACCTGAGGGAGTGCTGAATGCCTGAAGTACGTGTGCCTGAAGTACGTTTGCAGATTCAAGACAACATTGCACGCATCACCTTGTCCAATCCCACGCGCCTGAACGCGATGACGATGGCGATGTGGACGCAACTGGCCAATGCCTTCGACACCATCGCAGAAGACGCCAGCGTGCGTGTGGTGGTGCTGGCAGGCGATGGAGACAATGCCTTTGTGTCGGGTGCCGATATTTCGGAGTTCGAGACGCAGCGCAACTCCGAGGCGCAGGTCTTGGCCTACGAAGCGGAGGGTGATCGCGCACGTGACGCCATGCTTGCCTGCTCACGCCCCGTGATCGCTGCGATTCGAGGTGTCTGCGTAGGCGGCGGCCTGGGTTTGGCGGGTGGCTGCGACCTGCGTTATGCCACGCGTTCCTCACGTTTCCGCATGCCTGCGGCCCGCCTGGGCGTGGGTTATGGGCTGGAAGGCACCAAGCGTTTTGTGGATGTGCTGGGGGCCGCGCGCACCGCAGAGCTGTTCTACACCGCACGCATGTTCGATGGCGACGAAGCCGAGCGCATCGGCTTTGCGCACAAGGTGTTTGCTGACGATGAATTCGATACCGCCATCGAGGGCATCATCGCGAACATTGCGGTCAACGCACCCTTGCCGATTCTGGCGGCCAAGCTTGCTATTCGCGAGGCGCAGAAAGACCCGGATGTGCGCGACGAACAAGTCGTGGCCGATGCGGTGAAAGCTTGCTTCGACAGCGAGGACTACAAGGAAGGCCGGCGCGCGTTCATGGAAAAGCGCACGCCGAAGTTCGAAGGTCGTTAACGGTGGGGTTTTAACGCTAGGGGCTGATAAAACGAAGGGCGTACCTCACGGCACGCCCTTTTTACATCTGCAATGCGTCTGTCGCACCCGCGACCGCTTCTCGCGGCCGCAACCGATCAGAAGGTCGGAATACCCGAACCCTTGAACTCCGTCTCGATGAATTTGCGGATTTCTTCCGACTGATACGCCTTCAACAGCTTCTTCACCCAGGGCTTGTCCTTGTCGGCTTCGCGCACCACCAGCAGGTTGGTGTGCGGGCTGTCGATACCTTCGATCACGATGGCATCGCGTGCGGGCACCAAGCCAGCCTTGATCGCAAACGAGGTGTTGATCGCGGCCATGTCCAGGTCATCCAGCGAGCGCGGCAGCTGTGCGGAGTCCAACTGGTGGAAACGCAGCTTCTTCGGATTCTCGATGATGTCGGCAGGCGTGGCAGTAGTGCCCACACCGGCCTTCAGCTTGATCAGACCGGACTTCTCCAGCAGTTGCAGTGAACGGCCCGAATTGGCCGGGTCGTTCTGAATACCCACGCGTGCGCCTTCCGGCAAGTCCTGGATGTTCTTGTACTTCTTCGAGTAGTAGCCCATCGGGAACAGCACGGTGTTGCCGACGCTGACGATCTTGTAGCCGCGCGCCTTGATCTGCGCGTCCATGAAGGGCTTGGTCTGGTAGTTGTTAGCGTCCAGGTCGCCGGCGTCGAGCGCCGCATTCGGCTGGATGTAGTCGCCGAATTCGATCACTTCGATGGTCAGGCCGTCACGGGCCGCAATGCCCTTGACCACTTCCATGATCTTGGCGTGCGGGCCACTGGTCTGGCCGACCTTGATGACGGTCTTGTCGGCTGCGTTCTGCGCAAAGACCGGTGCGTGCAGGCCAGCGGCGACGATCAGGGCGGACAGGGCTTTCAGGGCAAATCGGCGATTCATGGGGCGTGTAAAACCGGTACTGATAGGGGGCCGATATGATGGGCCGCCATGCCTTCATTCCGAAAGACTGTTTTCGGATATGTATATGTTCGGTACCAGGGGTTCCGATGGCAATGCACCCGGCGTGATGTCGGATTCGGTCACGATGCGCCGGTTCAGATGGGGCGCGAACATCTCGATGAACGCGACGGTGAAGTCGCGCAGATAGGCCCCGCGCCGCACGGCCACGCGCGTCATGTTGGCTTTGAAAAGATGGGTGGACGAAATCGACTGCAACTGGCGGTCTTCCTCGGTCTTGTAGGCCACCGAGGCAATGATGCCCACGCCCAGGCCGGCTGCGACATAGGTCTTGATGACGTCGGCATCCATCGCCGTCAGCACGATGTCGGGTGCAAGACCTGCCCGTGCAAAGGCCTCGTCGATGCTTGATCGCCCGGTCAACCCAAGGTCATAGGTGATCAGCGGATAACGCCCGAGTTCATGCAGGGTAGGGTGATCCACGCCAAGCAAGGGGTGTCCGTGGGGCACCACGATCACGTGGTTCCATCGATAGCCCGGGAAGGTACACAGGCGCTCGTCGTGCGACAGCCCTTCGCTGGCAATGCCCACATCGGCCTGACCGGTGGCTACGCGCGAGGCAATGTATTCGGGCGCGCCTTGTTGCAGGCTTAAATGCACACCGGGAAAGCGTTGGCGAAACGCCTGGATCACGGGCAGCAGTGCATAACGCGCCTGGCTGTGGGTGGTGGCCACCGTCAGGCGGCCGACATCGTGCGAGGTGAATTCCAGCGCGGCGCGCTTGAGATTTTCCTGCTCGATCAACAGGCGTTCGACCACCTTGACGATTTCCCGACCGGGTTCGGTCAACCCGGTCAGCCGCTTGCCGGCGCGTTCGAAAATCGCCACGCCCAGTTCATCTTCCAGTTCACGGATCTGACGGCTGACGCCGGGTTGAGACGCGTCGAGCGCATGGGCGACCTCGGTCAGATTGAAGTCGCGGCGCAAGGCTTCGCGTACCGAACGGAGTTGCTGGAAATTCACAGATATGTCCTGACAGAAGCAGGCCATCTTGCCGTGGCTCGCCTGTCAGTCGAAAGAACGATTCGGCATTAGCTTGGTGCGGGAAGGCATGAAGCACTTCTCGTACGGGCGCGCGCGAAAAATCGAGCAAGCTTATGTGGCAAGCGCATTAGCAACTACCGAATATGTCGTTCGCGCAGCGGCAGACGGCTGGCACCATGCTTCCCATCAATTGCCCACCACCCAGGGGAAGTTCAATGCGCACTGCCAAACGTCATTTCATCAAGCTTGGTCTGGCCACTGCACTTGCAGCCGCCGGACTGGCTGGTATCCATCTGCCCGCCGCTGCGCAGCAGAAGATCGACTTGCTGAACGTTTCCTACGATCCGACGCGTGAGCTCTATTCCCAGTACAACCCGCTGTTCGCCAAGCACTGGAAAGAAACCACCGGTGGCGACATCACCATCCGCCAATCGCATGGCGGCTCGGGCAAGCAAGCCCGCACCGTGATCGACGGCGTGGACGCCGATGTGGTGACCTTGGGTCTGGCTCCCGATGTCGAAGCCCTGGTCACCCACGGGAAGCTGATCAACGAAGGTTGGCAAAAGCGCCTGCCGCTGAATTCGGCCCCATACACCTCGACTATCGTGTTCGTGGTCAAGAAAGGCAACCCCAAGGGCGTCAAGGATTGGGACGACCTGACCAAGACGGGCGTTCAGGTCATCACGCCGAATCCCAAGACCTCGGCTGGCGCACGCTGGAACTACCTGGCCGCCTGGGAATACGGCAAGCGCAAGTTCGGGGGTGAGGCTGGTGCCAAGGACTACATCACCAAGGTATTCGCCAACGTGCCCGTGCTGGATTCCGGCGCGCGCGGATCGACCATCACCTTCTCGCAACGCGGCGTGGGCGATGTGCTGCTGGCCTGGGAAAATGAGGCGTATCTGACGCTGGCTGAATTCGGCGCTGACAAGTTCGAAATCGTCTATCCGTCGCTCAGCATCCTGACCGAGCCCACCGTGGCCGTGGTCGACAAGAACGTCGAACGCAAGGGCACCCGTGCTGCGGCCGAGGCCTATCTGAAGTTCCTGTACACCGAACAGGCACAGGAACTGATCGCCAAGAACTACTACCGCCCCACCGACGAAAAGGTGAAGGCCAAGTACGCCAGCCAGTTCCCGAAGATCGAACTGTTCACGCTCGACGCAGCATTCGGCAACTGGCCCAATGCCGACAAGGTGCACTTCGCTGACGGCGGTTCCTTCGACCAGATCTACGTGAAGAAATAAATGGCACACGGCAGCATCCTTCAACCGCAGGACGGCGCTGGTGACACGGCGTCGGTTGCCCCGCGCCGCAAACGCAAGCGGGTGCTGCCGGGTTTCCATCTCACGCTGGGCTACTCGCTGTTCTATCTGGGCCTGCTGGTCCTGATTCCCTTGTCGACCTTGTTCTTCAAGGCGGCAGGCATGAGCTGGGACGCCTTCGTGACGGCAGTCAGCGCGCCCCGGGTGATGGCCACGTATCGCATCACTTTCGGTGCGTCCCTGATCGCAGCCTTGATCAATCTGGTGTTCGGGCTGCTGGTGGCCTGGGTGCTGGTGCGCTACAAGTTCCCGGGCAAACGCATTGTCGACGCGCTGGTCGATCTGCCGTTCGCACTGCCCACGGCAGTCGCCGGGATTGCCTTGACGGCGCTGCTGGCTGGCAATGGCTGGGTCGGCCAGTTTCTTGAGCCGCTTGGCATCAAGCTGGCCTACGCCCCGGCTGGCATCGTGGTGGCGCTGACTTTCATCGGCCTGCCGTTCGTGGTGCGCACGGTGCAACCGGTGTTGCAAGACGTCGAAAAAGAACTGGAAGAAGCTGCGGCCAGCCTGGGGGCCAGCCGCTGGCAGACCTTCCGCCGCGTGTTGTTCCCGGCCATTGCGCCGGCATTGCTGACCGGATTCGCCATGGCATTTGCACGCGCGGTGGGCGAATACGGATCGGTGGTATTCATCGCCGGCAACATGCCGATGATCTCCGAGATCACGCCGCTGATCATTCTGATCAAGCTCGAACAATTCGACTACGCCGGTGCGTCCGCCGTGGCCGTGGTGCTGCTGGTCGTGTCCTTCCTGATGCTGCTGGCCATCAATGCCTTGCAGGCCTGGCAGCGCCGTCTGACGAGTGCGCCGACATGAAGCCTGTCCTGAAGCTCACCATGCAAATACGCATCGACCGATCCTGTACAAGGGCTGCCTCATGAGCAAACCCGGCATCGCGACAAGTTCGTCGCGCCGTATCGAGCAAAGTACCGAAGAGCCCGCCTGGGTACGCATCACGCTTATCGGCGTGGCCCTGGCCTTCCTGTTGCTGTTCCTGGTCTTACCCTTGGTGGCGGTATTTACCGAGGCCATGCGCAAGGGCTTTGGCGCGTACCTGGCTGCCCTGGTCGACCCGGATGCCTGGTCGGCAATCAAGCTCACCTTGCTGACCGCAGCCATTGCCGTGCCCCTGAACGTGGTGTTCGGCGTGGCAACGGCCTGGGCGATTGCAAAGTTCGAGTTTCGTGGCAAGTCGGTGCTCACGACCTTGATCGACCTGCCGTTCTCGGTGTCGCCCATCGTGGCGGGCTTGGCGTTCGTGCTGGTGTTTGGCGCACAGGGCTGGTTGGGGCCTTGGCTGATTGAGCACAACCTGAAGATCATTTTCGCCGTCCCCGGCATCGTATTGGCGACTGCCTTCGTTACACTTCCACTGGTCGCCCGCGAGCTGATTCCGTTGATGCAGGCGCAGGGTAGCGACGAAGAACAGGCCGCGATCGTGCTTGGCGCAAGTGGCTGGCAGACCTTCTGGCACGTGACCCTGCCGAACATCAAATGGGGCCTGCTCTACGGCATCATCCTGTGCAACGCACGCGCCATGGGTGAGTTCGGTGCAGTGTCGGTGGTGTCCGGCCATATCCGCGGCCTGACCAACACCATCCCGCTGCAAGTCGAGATCCTGTACAACGAATATCAGTTGCAAGCCGGTTTTGCGGTGGCATCGCTGCTGGCCTTGTTGGCGCTGCTGACCCTGGTGGTGAAGTCGGTGGTCGAATGGCGTCACGAGCGTGCGCTGGCCGTCGATCTGCCGCCCGAGCAACCCTTGGCACGAACCAGCAGCCCGGCGCGCGCCACGCCCGCTTCGGTTGCAAGCGCCTGAGCGCAGCCCTGGACGCATGAAGGAAAAACATGAGCATCGAAGTCAAGAACGTCCATAAGCAATTCGGCAGCTTCACGGCCCTGAACAACGTCAATCTGCACATCGAAACCGGTGAGCTGGTGGCCTTGCTCGGCCCGTCGGGCTGCGGCAAGACCACCTTGCTGCGCATCATTGCCGGTCTGGAAACGCCAGATACCGGCAGCATTCTTTTTGCGGGCGAAGACAGCACCGATGTGCATGTGCGCCAGCGCCAGGTGGGGTTTGTGTTCCAGCATTACGCACTGTTCCGCCACATGACGGTTTTCGAAAACGTGGCATTCGGCCTGCGGGTGCGCCCGCGCAAGCTGCGTCCCTCGGAAGCGCAGATTCAGGAAAAGGTGCACAGCCTGCTGAACCTGGTGCAGCTCGACTGGCTGGCTGATCGTTATCCGTCGCAGTTGTCCGGCGGCCAGCGTCAGCGTATTGCGCTGGCCCGTGCACTGGCCGTGGAGCCGCGCGTGTTGCTGCTCGACGAGCCTTTCGGTGCGCTCGATGCCAAGGTGCGCAAGGAACTGCGTCGCTGGTTGCGTCGCCTGCACGACGACCTGCATGTGGCCAGTGTGTTTGTCACGCACGACCAGGAAGAAGCGCTGGAAGTGGCCGACCGCGTGGTGTTAATGAATGCCGGCAATATCGAGCAGGTCGGTACCCCGCGCGAAGTCTGGCAGTCACCTGCCACGCCGTTCGTGTACGGCTTTTTGGGCGATGTGAACCAATTCAATGGTGTCGCCGATCGCGGTGGTCTGCGCATCGATGACTACACCTTGCCGGTGCCCGCGCACCCCGATGCCAGCAACGCCAAAGCGGTTGCCTATGTGCGCCCGCACGAACTCGATGTGGAACGTTATCGCCCTGGCGATGCGGGCATTGTGGTGAAACTGTCGCGGGTGTATCTGGCCGGCCCGAGCGCCTATCTGGAACTGGATCGCGCCGGTCACGACATTCCAATCGAAGCTGAAATTCCCGTCGCAGCCTTCCAGGCGCTGGACTTCAAGGAAGGCGAAACCCTGGTGGTCCGTCCGCGATCTGCACAGGTATTTTTGACATGAGCGAACAGGGTTTGACGACGCAGTGGTCTGCGTCCGGCAGCAAGAGTGCATCCACGAGCAGCACGGATACGGGGATCGGCGCAGCGGAAACAAGGCCGTCTGGCGATACCACCCCCTGGCAGAGCCGCTGGGAAACACTGGTGCACAGCTTGCGTGATATCGCTGCGCGCTATCCCGGGGTAGGGCTTGCCTCGTCGCTGGCCGCCGAGGACATGGTCCTGACCCATGCGATCTTTTCCGAGAACCTGGACATCGAGGTGTTCACGCTCGACACCGGTCGCCTGAACCCGGAAACCCTGGCCGTGGTCGATGCGGTGCAAGCGCGCTACCAGCGTGGCTTGACTGTCGTCTACCCCGATGCAGAAGCCGTTGCTGGATATGTGAAGGAACACGGGGCCCATGCTTTCTACGAAAGCGTGCCGCTGCGCAAAGCCTGTTGCGAGATTCGCAAGGTCATTCCCTTGCGCGGTGCCCTGGCGGGTCGCCCGGCCTGGATCACCGGGCAGCGGCGCGAACAAGCCGTCACGCGCGGCAGCCTGCCGGAACAGGAATTCGACAGCGTGTTCGGATTGGAAAAATTCAACCCGCTGGCGGCCTGGACCTTCGACGATATCTGGGCTGCCATCCGCGCCTTGAACATTCCCTACAACGCCTTGCACGATCGCGGTTATCCGTCGATTGGCTGCGAGCCCTGTACGCGTGCGATCCGGCCAGGTGAAGACCTGCGCGCCGGTCGCTGGTGGTGGGAATCGTCGGACTCGAAAGAATGCGGATTGCACGCCGGAAACCTGTCGGCCATTCCAGTGAAAGTGCTGTCCTGAAAGCGTTGTTCTGAAAACGCGGTTCCGAAAACGCATATTCAGAACGTGTTCGACCCTGATTTTCACGCTGAACCTTCAAGCCCGATTTTCACGCTCCATTGACACCCTGCATGAACGCCCCACGGATCAGCCCAGACGTACCGCCTTGCCCACAGGGCGGTACTGCGAACTTGGTCTTATCCACACGCCCCCTTTTTTGTATGTCGGTGATGTATGTCTCAAACACTTGCTGCGACACGTAGCCACCTCGACTGGCTTGAGGCCGAGGCTATTTATATCTTGCGCGAAGTGGCGGCCGAGTCGGCCCGTCCTGCGCTCTTGTTCTCGGGTGGCAAGGACTCGTGTGTCCTGCTGCGGCTGGCCGAAAAGGCCTTCCGTCCCGGAAAGTTTCCGTTCCCGCTGGTGCACATCGACACCGGCCACAACTTTGACGAAGTGATCGCCTTCCGCGACCGTCGGGCCGCTGAACTGGGTGAACAGCTGATTGTGCGTTCGGTGGAAGATTCGATTGCACGTGGCACGGTGGTGCTGCGTCGCGAAACCGATTCGCGCAACGCTTCGCAGGCCGTCACCTTGCTGGAAACCATCGAGGAATTCCGTTTCGACGCGTGCATTGGCGGTGCCCGCCGCGACGAAGAAAAGGCGCGCGCCAAGGAACGCATCTTTTCCTTCCGCGACGAGTTCGGCCAGTGGGACCCGAAGGCCCAGCGCCCGGAACTCTGGAACATCTTCAACACCCGCGTGCACGCGGGCGAGAACATGCGTGTGTTCCCGATCTCGAACTGGACCGAGCTGGACGTGTGGCAGTACATCGAGCGTGAACGCATCGACCTGCCCAACATCTATTTCAGCCATCGCCGCGACGTGATTCGCCGCAAGGGCTTGCTGGTTCCGGTGACGCCGCTTACCCCGCCGCAAGCCGGTGAGGAAATCGAAAACCTGGAAGTGCGATTCCGTACCGTGGGCGATATTTCCTGCACCTGCCCGGTGGCGTCCGACGCCGCCGACGTCAAGGCCATCATTGCTGAAACTGCACTGAGCACCATCACCGAGCGCGGGGCAACGCGCATGGACGACCAGACATCCGAGGCCTCGATGGAGCGCCGCAAGAAAGAGGGCTACTTCTGATGAACGCGATCAACGATCTTCCTGACAATGCGCGCTTGGACGCGGACACTGACCTGGGCGTGCTGCGCCTGATCACGGCGGGTTCGGTCGACGATGGCAAGTCCACGCTGATCGGCCGCCTGCTGCTCGACAGCAAGGGCGTGTTCGCCGATCAGCTCGATGCCATCTCGCGCGCCAAGTACAAGCGCACCAGCGGTGACGCGGTCGATCTGTCGTTGCTGACCGATGGCCTGGAAGCCGAGCGGGAGCAGGGCATCACCATCGACGTGGCCTATCGCTACTTTGCGACGCCGCGCCGCAAGTTCATCGTGGCCGACACCCCGGGCCACGAGCAGTACACCCGCAACATGGTGACGGGCGCATCGACCGCACATGCTGCGATCATCCTGATCGATGCCACGCGCGCGCAAGATGGCACGCTGCTGGCACAGACCAAGCGCCACAGCACGATTGCCCACCTGCTGGGCATTCGTCACCTGATCGTCGCGGTCAACAAAATGGACCTGGTCGATTGGGACGAGGCCGTCTACCAACGCATTCGTGATGCGTATCAGGTGCTGGCCGGCAAGCTGGGCATTGCCCACTTCCACGTCTTGCCGCTGTCTGCGCTGACCGGCGACAACGTCGTGACTTCATCCGAGCGCACGCCTTGGTACACCGGTGAACCGCTGCTGACCTTGCTGGAGAACCTGCCGGTCGAAACCGAAGCTACCGATGGCCCGCTGCGTTTCCCGATTCAGCAGGTTGCGCGTCACGATGGCGACCGTGCCGACGATTTCCGTGGCTACATGGGCCAGTTGACGAGCGGTGCGGTGCGTCGTGGCGATCGTGTGCTGGTGCTGCCGTCGGCAGTGGAAGCCACGGTTGCCCGCCTGGTTACTCATGATGGCGATCTGGAAACGGCGGTTGCCGGCCAGCCGGTGACCATCGTGCTGGCGGAAGATGTGGACGCCTCGCGCGGCGACGTGCTGGTGCATGTGGATGCGCCCGCGCAGGTCAGCAAGCAATTCGAAGCCGATCTGTGCTGGCTGGACGCCCAGCCGCTGAATCCGGCGCGCAAGTATCTGTTGAAGCAGGGCACCCGTCTGACCGCCGCCAAGCTGCGCGGCGTGCTGACGCGTCGTGATATTCACGAACTGGAAGAGCTGCCTGCGGAAGCGGGTGCCGTGTTGGCGATGAACGATATCGGTCGGGTAAGCCTGCACACACGGGATGCGCTGGCCATCGATCTGTACGACACGCTGCCGGCATCGGGCGCGTTCATTCTGATTGATGAAGCCACTAACCAGACCGCTGCTGCGGGCATGGTGCGCCAGATCGGCTGAAGTGTGTAGGCAGGGCACGGTGCACAGGAAAGTGTGCCGTTGGCCTGCATTCGCGTAGACAGACTTGCATGTGAAAACAGCCACGATTTTTTGATCGTGGGCTGTTTTTCCATATTGCTTCAGGTGGTGCCAGATGACTGCACAGTCATGGCCGCAGCCTTCATTCTTCCAGTGGCTTGTGCGCAGTTTCCTTCGCAATCGCAACCGACATCAAGGTAAGCCCCAGCGCCGCCACCACGTACAGCGACACCGCCACCGTCGTGCCGTAGGACTTGAACAACGTGGCAATGATCAGCGGGGCAAAACCACCGCCCACGATACCGGCCAGCGTGTAAGCCAGCGAGGCACCGGCGTAACGCACGCGGTTCGGGAACTGCTCTGTGACGAAGGCGGCTTGCGGGCCGTACATCATCGCGTGGATCAGCAGGCCGACCACTACGGCTGCGCAGATCGCAATTGGCTGCGCCTGGTTCATCAGCACAAAGAACACAAACGCCCACACCATGCCCAGCAGTGCGCCGGCAATGTAGACCGGACGGCGACCCACGCGGTCGGACAGGGCACCGAACCAGGGCACGGCGATGGCATTGCACGCTGCGCCAATCATGGTTGCCGTCAGTGCCAGGGGACGCGACAGGTTCAGCACGGTGGTCACATAGGTCAGCGTGAATACCACCACCAGGGCATACAGCACGTCGGAACCGATGCGCGAGCCGCCTGCCAGCAGCAGACGACGCCAGTGCTGCGACATCACGTCCTTGATCGGGGCCTTGGCGGTTTCGTCCTTGGCTTCCATCTCGCGGAATACCGGTGTTTCTTCAACACCGCGACGCAGCCACAGACCGAAGACCACCAGCGCAACGCTGGAGATGAAGGGCAGACGCCAGCCCCAGGACTGGAAGTCTTCAGGCGTCAGCAGCATCGACACCAAGGCGATGAAACCGGTGCCCAGCAGCGTGCCGCACGACGGGCCGACTTGCGTGAACGAGGCATTGCGGCCGCGCTGATTCGGCTTGCCGTGCTCCATGGCCAGCAACACCGCGCCCGCCCATTCGCCACCCAAGGCAACGCCTTGCACAAAGCGCAGCGCCACCAGCAGCACGGGTGCCCACAGGCCCCAGCTTGAGTATGTGGGCAGCACGCCCATCAACCCGGTGCTGACGCCCATGATGACCAGCGTCGCCACCAGCACGAAGCGTCGGCCCAGGCGGTCGCCCAGGTGGCCGAACACCACGCCGCCCAAGGGACGCGAGATATAACCCACCGCGTAGGTGGAAAACGCCAGGATGGTGCCGGTCAGCGGGTCGAACGAGGGAAAGAAGATGGCGTTGAATACCAGCGCCGCCATGATGTTGTAGACCGTGAAGTCATACCATTCGAGCGTGGTGCCGACCGCGCTGGCCATCGCCAGACGCTTCATTTTCGGATCATTGGGCGCGTGTGCGCCCGCCGATTGGGCAATTGTTGACATGTTGTTGGTGTCTCCGTTGTCGTTATCTTTTGCTGCTGCTCAAGCAGGGCGAGGCGAGGCATGCCGCGTGGCGTGGCCGAGGCGCGGAACTGTCCTGGCGTGACGCTCGATGGCTATGTCTGCGCTTGCACCTGCACCTGGGCGTCAGGCGAGATCCTGGCGAACCAGCTTCCAGCCGAGCGCATAGCGCCAGGCATCTGCCGGGTTGGTGCCAGCAAGTGCGGCAGCGCGCTCACGTACCGTGTCGGCAGCCTGTGCGTGGCTGGATTCGATCACCCACAGCGGTTGCAAAACACGGCCTTCCGTGGCTTCGCGCGGCAGAGGTCCGCTCAGCAAGGTGTCGGGTACCAGCAGGTAGGACTGAATCACGCCAGGCAACTGGGCCAGCTCACGGCCTGCATCGGCAATGCGGGCGACCAGTACACCAGCATCAGTGGTTTCGGGCAGACGCAGAATCGTCAGTTGGCTGCCGCTGCCTTGACCGACCACGGCTTCGACGCTGCAGACACGACGCATCGGGCCGACCATGCGGCCCAGGTTGGTCACCGACCAGGCGGTTTGCTGACCAAACGCAGCGCGATAGGCGTCGGTGGTGAAGGCAGCCAGCGATTCCGTGCGGTATAGACCCAGGTAGCGCGGTGCGCCGCCAGAGGTTTCATCAAGCACTTGGTAACGCGCACCTGACAGGAAGCCCGGCACCCGAACGCGTTCTTCCACGTGTTCGCGGTCGTACCAGGCATTGAAATCGGCTTCGTGTTCAGGCTCGACGCTGGTCGCGACGAACAGCAGGCCATTGGGGGCAGTCATGGCAGTCTCCGTTTGAGTTGTTTGGCTTATGTCGGTGATGTGGATGTTCATCCACCCCGGCCAGCACTCACAAACGGGTTTTTCTGCCGTGACCTGATAAGAATTACTGATTGCGTGGGGGCAATATGGTGGCGATTGACCCCGCATCCAGGCTGGCGGGCAGGGCTGCAATGAACCGGTCCGACTCGCGGCAGGCAAGTGCCGCCACCGGCGCAATCGCAGCCGAATCACCGCGCTCGATGTGACTGACCACGATGCGTTGCGGTGGCAGCGGGGTGGCGCAAGGCAGCACTTGCAAATCGCCGCGTGCGATTTCGTCCAGCACGGGCGGCAAGGGCACCAAGGCGTTGCCGAAGCCGGCACGCACCAGCCGCACGATGGCCGCAATCGAACTCACGCAATGCACCTTGCCCACCGGCATGCCGGCGTCGTGATAAAGCTGTTTGAGCGCCAAATGTGGTTGTGAGCCCGGGCTCATGGTCAGCACGGGCTGGCGCAGCAAGGCCGAGATTCCGCCTTGCGGGTCGGGCATCTGGCGGTCCCCGGCACCGACCCAGCCCATGGGCATCGGCAGGCAAGGCGTGCTGATAATGCCCGATTCAGTGATCTGGTCGGTCTGCAGCGCAATGTCCAGCGAGCCTTCGCGCAGGCGTGTGTGCAGCGCCTGGGTGGTTTCCGACGTCAGCTGTACTTCAATACCGGGGTAGGTCGAACGCAGATTTTCCAGAAACCCGACCAGCCAGGTGTGCACCACCGATTCGATGGCACCGATGCGTACCAAACCGATCAGTTCTTCCTGCGGTTTGCCCAACGCCACGATTTCGCGGCGCAGCTCAAGCAGGCGGTCGCCATAGTCGAGCATGCGCTGGCCCACGGGCGTCAATCGCAGCCCGCGCGGGTCGCGGTCGAACAGCCGGGCACCGATATCGGCTTCCAGCGAAGCGATGCGGTTGGATATTGCTGCCTGGGTCAGATGCAGGCGTTCGGCGGCAGCGCGAAAGCTGCCTAGCCGCGCCACCCACAGGAATGCTTCGACGAAACGGGTGTTCATGAGGCGTTCAGACGCCGGACATGGCCCGGTACGTGGTTTCGACCAGAATCGCGATACCGCTGACCATGACCGTCACCCCCAACAACAGCGTGACAATCGCCACCAACACCGGTGCCCACCCGGTTTTCGAACGACGTGCCGTGTTGGGGTTGTAGCGGGCATCGAAACGCGCATCGGACATCAGGCACAGCACAATGGCCTCGATATAACTGCCAATCGCGGGCAGCAGGAACAGGAAGAACGCGGGCGACTTGTACCAATCCTCTGCCCGCAGCGCGGTCCCGATCATCATCATCGAGAACAGCAGCAGCACCCAGCCGTAACGCCTGCCCAGATACCACCAGTGGGCACCGGCCCAGCCAAACAACAGCGCAAGCAGGCCGGCGATTGCCTTGTGGCGAAAGAACGGAGCGGGGGCAGCGAGGGCGTCGGCGTTGGCGTTTGTCATGGGTCATGTCCACATGAGGGTGTTGACGAAGTCTTGACGCAGGCGATCTGTGTCGCATGAGAATTGCGCAAGCGGGTCTTGCTTAGATCAAACCTCTTGCAGCGATCGAACCGTTCGTCGGGCAGATGGTTGCATGGCTGGTCAACCCACGCCCGTCATGCAAGGGTCTGATCGTGTTCCCAGCCCGTTTTGCCGCGTTTTCGTCCCTGATCGTGCCGGATTTGGTCGCTATAAAACGTCAAAGCCTGTTGATTATGAAGGACTTTACCGCATCGCTGCTTGCTATGCCCGGACCACCCCGCTATACTTTCCGGCTTTTCGCACGTCAACTTTTTTAAGAGATTACCGATATGGTGGTGATTCGTCTCGCGCGCGGCGGCTCTAAGAAGCGCCCGTTCTATAACGTGGTTGCTACGGATTCGCGCAATCGTCGCGACGGTCGCTTCATCGAGCGCGTGGGTTTCTACAACCCCGTAGCTGCTGAAGGCGAAGAAGGTCTGCGTCTGGCGCTCGACCGCGTTGAATACTGGACCAACACTGGCGCCCAACTGTCGCCGGCAGTTGCTCGTCTGGTGAAAGACTTCGGCAAGAAGGTTGCCGCAGTAGCCTAATACCGTGATCAAACCGGTAGCAGGAAAGTTTTCCGCAGGAAAGCAAAGTCCGTCTGAAGGACGTGCAACGCGAGTGACCAGCATCTCTCAGATGCTTGTTCCTCCGGCCGTGGATGCCAATCCGCCCGAAGACCTGGTTGAACTCGGCCGTATCGTCGAGTCTTTCGGGGTTCAAGGCTGGTTGAAGGTCCAGGCCCATTCCCAATCCGATACCTTGGTGAAAGCCAAGAAGTGGTGGCTGCGCAAGCACGATCCGCGTGCGGCAACGGAAGCAGGGCAACCTTCATGGAGCGGGGCGACGATGAGCGCTACGGTGCTGTCGGCGAAACCGCACGGAAGCACGCTGGTAGCAAGCTGGTCTGGCTTGTCCGACCGCGATCAGGCTGACGCCTGGCGCAATTGGTCGGTCTGGCTGCCGCGAAGCGCGTTCCCCAAAACGACGGATGACGAGTTCTACTGGGTTGACCTGGTGGGCTGCGAGCTGACTGCGGAAGGCGGTGTAGTGCTGGGTAAAGTGGCCGAGGTGCTGGACAACGGCGCGCACGCGATTCTGCGTGTGCAGCGTTATGCAGCGCCGGGGTCCGAACCGGCTGAAGGTGAGGTTTCGGGCAATGTCCCGGGTGCTGAGTCAGACCCGTGGCAGCGTGACGCCAAAGGGCGCATCCAGGAAGTTCTGGTGCCGTTTGTCGATGCGTTTGTCGGAACCGTCGATATCGCCGCAAAGCGTATCGACACCACATGGCCGGTGGACTTCTGAGCGCGCAAGCGCTGCGCTTCGATGTGATCTCCCTGTTCGGGCCGATGTTTTCGGCAGTCAGCGAACTGGGGGTCACGGGTCGCGCGCATACCCAAGGACGCTGGTCTCTGCACACGTGGAATCCTCGTGATTTCACGGAAGATGTGCATCGCACGGTGGACGACCGTCCTTACGGGGGCGGACCGGGCATGGTGATGCGGGTCGAGCCGCTTGAACGCGCCGTCAAGGCAGCGCGCGAGGCTCGTCAGGCAGCCGATGCACCGGTGGTGTTGCTCTCGCCGCAAGGCAGGCGCTTCGACCAGCGTGCAGCACAGGAGTTGGCCGCAAGCCCAGGAGCAATCCTGATTTGCGGTCGCTACGAAGGTATTGATCAGCGTTTCATCGATCGCTGGGTGACGCAGGAAATCTCGCTGGGCGACTTCGTGTTGTCGGGTGGAGAAATCGCGGCACTTGCAGTGATCGACGCGACGGTCCGGCTATTGCCCGGCGTGTTGAACGATCGTGAATCCGCCATTCAGGATTCCTTCGACGACTCGCTGTCCGGTTTGCTGGATTGCCCGCACTACACCCGTCCCGAGCAGTATGGGGACGAGCCGGTGCCCGAGGTCTTGTTATCCGGGCATCACGCAAACATCGTGCGCTGGCGGCGTGAGCAGTCATTGCGCGCAACCGCAACGCGTCGGCCCGATCTGATCGAGGCCGCGCGAAAGCAGGGTTGGCTCAGTCGCAACGATGAAAAGTATTTGACCGGTCTGGCGCAAGCCGGGCAGGCGAATTGATCCGGCGGGTAACGGTACCCGCTGGCTAATGTTCTAACCCCATCCTCTGGGGGCGGCAAGCAGCGAATGCTGCAGAAAAAAAGTCCGCCTTGCATGATGGTTAACGGAGTGCATGATGGCCAACATCATCGAACTGATCGAAAAAGAAGAAATCGCCCGTCTGACGGAAAACAAGACCATTCCCGCGTTCGCTCCTGGCGATACCGTGGTGGTCAACGTCAACGTCGTTGAAGGCACGCGCAAGCGCGTCCAGGCTTACGAAGGCGTGGTCATCGCCCGTCGCAACCGCGGCCTGAACTCTGCTTTCATCGTCCGCAAGATCTCTTCCGGCGAAGCCGTCGAGCGTACGTTCCAGCTGTACTCGCCGCAAATCGCTTCGATCGAAGTGAAGCGCCGCGGTGACGTCCGTCGTGCCAAGCTGTACTACCTGCGCTTCCGCTCGGGCAAGTCGGCTCGTATCAAGGAAAAGCTGGTGCGCAACCCGTCGCACGCAGCAGCCTCGAAGGGCTAAGCACGGCGCAAGCTGTGAAGAAAAGGCGCCCCACGTGGGCGCCTTTTTTCATGGCGCCGTCCTGTTTGCTCAGGCGCCTTTTTTCATGATCGGGCGTCTTTTTCCCTGATCGCTTACGATCTCTGAAACCGTATCTCGGATATTCGATGTCAGGCCCGATCACGCCACCTCTTTCTGCCGACCTGCCGACCGATCCCGGTGACGTGACTGCCGTTCCCGAATCCGACGCCCGTCTGCCCCAGCGCCCCTCGTTCGACCCGGTCATCCAACCGTGGACGGTAGACACCAGCAACTTTGCCCCGGTCCCGCCCGAGCGCCTGGATGTGGCCCATTTGCGTGCACGCTTCCGTTCGCCGCCGACCTGGACGCCGGAACTGTCCGACGAAGAATGGTTCAGGCGCGTGGAGCAGACCCCGGAATTCACGCAGGCATCGGTGTTGATCGGCTTGGTCAAGCGCGAAACAGGGCTGACGGTGCTGCTGACGCAGCGCACCGCGCATTTGCGCGACCATGCAGGCCAGATCAGTTTCCCAGGCGGTCGTTCCGAAACCTTCGATGCCGATGCCACCGCGACCGCCTTGCGCGAAACCGCAGAAGAAGTCGGCATGGGATCCGAGCACATCGAGATCATCGGCAGCCTGCCAGACTTCTACACCGGTACCGGTTTCCGTGTGGTGCCCATCGTTGCGCTCATCACGCCGGGCTTTACGCTGAAGCCCGATCCGTTTGAAGTGGCGGAAGTGTTCGAGGTGCCTTTGCCGTTCCTGATGGACCCGGTGCATCACCAGCGCCATACGGTAGACCTGCCCGAAGGCCGGCGTCGTTACTATTACGCGATGCCCTGGCAGCACTATTTCATCTGGGGTGCGACGGCAGGCATGTTGCGCAACCTGTACCATTTCCTGCGCGCCTGACCCGCTGCTGCATTCCGCACTTACCTGCATCCAGCACTCCCTCATTTTCATCGAATCCCGCAATGAGCTTCCTGGCCCTTCTTCTCGCTTTCCTGGTTGAACAGCTTCGGCCGCTGCCACGTGCCAATCCTGTGCACGAAGGCATGCGTCGTCTGGCCGACTGGGCAACGCGCAGCTTCGACGCGGCCAGCCAATACCACGCGTCGCTTGCCTGGGGTACCGTAGTGGTCGTGCCCACGCTGGTGGTGTGGGCGATTGCTTTGTTGCTGGGGGCGTTGCACCCGATTTTTGAATTGATGTTCCACGTGGCCGTGCTGTGGTTCACGCTGGGCTTTCGTCAGTTCAGCCATCATTTCACCGAAATGCAGTTTGCGCTGGCCCGTGGCGACACCGGCTTGGCGCGCCAGCATCTGCAAGCCTGGCTGCGTGCGCGCGACCCGTCCTGGTCTGCGGAGCCGCTGACGGTTCCCGAGCTGTGCCGGGTTGCCATCGAAGAAGGCGTGGTCGATTCCCACCGCCATGTGTTCGGTGTGCTGTTCTGGTACACCGTGCTGCCCGGCCCCTGCGGTGCCGTGCTGTATCGCTTTTCCGTGCTGCTGCGTGAACACTGGGAAAACCGTGTCGACGGATTTGGCATATCTTCGCGCAAGGCCTTCTACGTGCTCGATTGGGTACCGGCTCGCCTGACCGCAATCGGTTTTGCCATCGTGGGCAACTTCGAAGATGCTTTGTACGGCTGGCGCCAACGTGCAACGGCCTGGCCCGATCGCCAGCGCGGCATCGTGGTGGAAGCCGCCGCCGGTGCGCTGGGTGTTCAGCTGTCGCCCCGTGTGTTGAACGACACGGCGATGGGTGCATCAGCGCCTGTTTCCGCTTTTGGTGTGCCTGGCGATCCTGCCAGCACCCCAGCGGCCGCCGCCAGCGACATTGGCGCGTCTGCCGACGGCATCTTGCCGGAATCCGAGCGCATCCCACCCCAGCCCGCCACCTTGCATGCCGCTGTTGGCCTGTTGTGGCGCGCGGTGGTGCTGTGGATGGTGTTGCTGCTGATGATTTCGCTGGTCTACTGGATCAGCTGATCCGCGTTGTTTTCTCTTGGTCCTTGTGGCCGGGCGGCGTTGCTGCAACGCCTGCCTTATATCCGGAAAGCCGATTTTTCCGGAATAAGAATCCATATAAGTCATAAATCTCGAAATTTGAGTTTTATATAGCTTTGGGTAATTAATACCTAAGCAAAGAATCGTTCCCAGTCGAACGCCTCCCGCACCATGATGTGCGCTCTCTCCAGTTGTGAACGTCCATGATCCAGCTCGACCAGGTAAGCAAACGTTTTGCGACGCCCCAAGGCCAGACCTTTACGGCGGTAGAACCCACGTCTCTGCAGATTGGTGCCGGTGAAATCCACGGCATCATCGGCTTCTCGGGCGCGGGCAAATCTACCTTGCTGCGTCTGATCAACCTGCTCGAAGTGCCGAGCGGCGGTCGCGTGATCGTCGACGGCAAGGATCTCACCGCCTTGTCGAAGACCGATTTGCGCACCGCACGTCGCAACATCGGCATGATTTTTCAGCACTTCAACCTGCTGCATAACCGCACGGTTGCCGGAAATGTGGCATTCGCGCTGGAAGTCGCCGGTACGCCGCGCGCCCAGATCGCTGCCCGCGTGAAGGAATGCCTGGACATCGTTGGCCTGAGTGACAAGACCGACAGCTATCCCTCACGCCTGTCGGGTGGCCAGAAGCAGCGCGTGGCCATCGCACGCGCGCTTGCCAGCCATCCGCAGATTCTGCTGTGCGACGAGCCCACGTCTGCGCTCGATCCCTACACCACCCGCGACATTCTGGAAGTGCTGGCCGACATCAATGCCCGCCTGGGCGTGACCATTGTCATCGTCAGCCATTCCATGAGCGTGGTGCGCGCCATCTGCGACACGATTTCCGTCATGGATGCCGGCAATATTGTCGAACGCATCGACCTGGCCGATTCAGTCGTCACCCCCGTTACCGAAGTCGCTCGTAAGTTGCTCGACGACGTCCCCACCAATGTCAACGTCCGTCGTTTGAACGCACTCCGAGCTGCAGCATGATTTCCGAAGAACTTCTCTCTATCGGCCCCGACCTCGTCGTTGCCATCGGCCAGACTTTCCTGATGCTGGCCATTGCCCTGGCCAGCGCGCTGTTCATCGGTGGCCCGCTGGGCGTGCTGCTGCTGTTGACCGGCCCCGGCCAGACGCTGGATCGCCCGGTGCTGCACCGAGTGCTCAGCGTGATCGTGAACCTGGTGCGGTCCTTCCCGTTCATCATCTTGCTGGTTGCGCTGGTGCCATTCACCCGCGTGATCGCCGGCACCACCATCGGCCCGCTGGCCGCTGCCGTGCCGCTGTCCTTTGCCGCCATTCCGTACTTTGCGCGCCTGGTCGAACAATCGCTGCGCGAAGTGCCGCGCGGCGTGATCGAAGCAGCTCATGCAATGGGCGCATCCGACCTGCAGATCATCTGGAAAGTGCTGATTCTTGAAGCCCGTTCCGGCCTGGTGCTGGCAGCCACCGTGATGTCGGTCAGCTTCCTGTCGTACTCGGCGGTGGCCGGCGTGGTCGGCGGCGGCGGTATCGGTGACCTAGCCATCCGTTTCGGTTATTACCGCTTCCAGACCGACGTGATGGTGCTGACCGTCGCGGTGCTGGTGGTGCTTGTGCAGATCATTCAATGGGCTGGCAGCTTCCTGGCACGCCGACTCGATAAGCGCTGACCGGTCGACCGGGACGGCGTAGTAACTCTGTCCGCGGCACCCGCCGCGGATACACCCCAGATTTACCCACGTAATCCCGGAGCGATCTTTCATGTTTGCACGCGCAGTCACGTCCGCAGTTTCCGCATCTGTCTCGGTCAAGTCAGTCAAGACCTTCCTGTTTGCCGCGGTGCTCGCGGCATCCCTGACACCGCTCGGTGCGCAGGCGCAAGACGCCCAGAAGAAGAACCTGGTATTCGGTGCCACCGCCGGTCCCTACGCGGACCAGATCAAGTGGGGCATCAAGCCGATTCTGGAAAAGCAGGGCTACACCGTCAAGGTGGTGGAATTCGCCGACTACGTGCAGCCCAATCATGCGCTGGCCGATGGTGCACTCGACGCCAATGCCTTCCAGCACATCGTCTACCTGAACAAGTTCGCGTCTGATCACAAGCTGGCGCTCAGCCCCTTGGTCCAGGTACCGACCGCGCCTATCGGCCTGTACAGCAACAAATTCAAGAACGTGTCCGAGGTCAAGGACGGTGCCCGCGTCGCAATCCCCAACGACCCGACCAACCTGGCGCGTGCGCTGATCATGTTGCAGGACCTGGGCTGGATCAAGATCAAGGCCAACTTCAATCCGGTCACGGCATCCGAGAAGGATGTGGAATCCAGCGCGAAGAACATCAAGCTGGTTCCGCTCGAAGCCGCACAACTGCCGCGCTCGCTGGCAGACACCGATTTCTCGTTCGTGAACGGCAACTTCGCGATTGCATCCGGCCTGAAGCTGACCGATGCGCTGTCGCTCGAAGCAATCCCGGACCAATACATGAACCTTGTCGCAGTGCGCACCGCAGACAAGGACCGCCAGTTCGTGAAAGATATCGCCGCGGCGTATCGCTCGGCAGAATTCGGCGATGTCGTGAAACAGCGCTTCGCCGGTTTCTACGTACCCAAGAAATAAGCGGTTAGTAATCAGCAGCAGGCAGTAAACAGTGCTGCGACGCGTTGACCACCATGGTCTGCGCGTGTCCGTCTGCATGCCCGACGGGCGTGACGTCATGAGACGCCGCGCCCCTGTCATTCCAAGGAGATGAAGTGAGCGACACCACCCAGAACGCACCCGCCTGGAAGCTGGACACGATTGCCGTCCACGGCGGCTACCGCCCCGATCCGACCACCCGCGCAGCGGCTGTGCCGATCTATCAGACTGTGGCCTTTGCGTTCGACGACACCCAGCACGGCGCAGACCTGTTCGACCTGAAGGTCGCAGGCAACATCTACTCGCGCATCATGAACCCCACCAACGACGTGCTGGAACAGCGCGTCGCGGCACTGGAAGGCGGCATTGCTGCGCTGGTGCTGGCATCGGGCCAGGCAGCGGTGACGTACGCGATCCAGACCATTGCCGAAGCCGGTGACAACATCGTGTCGGCCAGCGCTCTGTACGGTGGCACCTACAACCTGTTTGCCCACACCTTGCCGCTGTCGGGCATCACCACGCGGTTTGCCGACGCGCGCGATCCTGCAAGCTTCGCCGCATTGATCGACGACCGCACCAAGGCGATCTTCGTTGAGTCGATCGGCAACCCTTCGGGCGTCGTGACTGACATTGCCGCGATTGCCGACGTTGCCCATAGCCACGGCATTCCGCTGATCGTCGACAACACGGTGGCCAGCCCCTACTTGCTGCGCCCGATCGAACACGGTGCCGACATCGTCGTGCAATCGCTGACCAAGTATCTGGGCGGGCACGGTACCAGCCTGGGCGGCGCAATCATCGACTCGGGCAAGTTCCCGTGGGCTGAACACAAGGCGCGCTTCAACCGCCTGAACGAACCCGACGTCAGCTACCACGGCGTGGTCTACACCGAAGCCTTCGGCCCGGCCGCCTACATCGGTCGCGCGCGCGTCGTGCCGCTGCGCAATACCGGCGCAGCACTCGCCCCGTTCAATGCCTTCCTGATCTTGCAGGGCATCGAAACCCTGGGCCTGCGCATGGACCGCATCAGCGAAAACGCGCTGAAGATCGCGCAGTTCCTGGAAGGCCATGAGAAGGTGGAATGGGTCAGCTACGCTGGCTTGCCTTCGCACCCCGACCATGCCCTGGCCAAGCGCTACCTGGGCGGCAAGTCCTCGGGCATTCTGACCTTCGGCGTGCGCGGTGGCCGAACCGGCGGTGCCGCGTTCCAGGACGCGCTGAAGCTCTTCACACGTCTGGTCAATATCGGTGACGCCAAGTCGCTGGCCACGCATCCGGCATCGACCACGCATCGTCAGTTGTCGCCGGCAGAACTGATCAAGGCGGGCGTGCGCGAAGAAACCGTGCGTCTGTCGGTGGGTATCGAGCACATCGATGATTTGCTGGCTGATCTGACGCAGGCGCTGGCTGCTGTCTGATTGACCCGGTGATTGGTGTATTGGTCGGCGCATCCATGCGCTGACCAAAAGGTTGATTTGCCGTTTGACAAGCGGGGCGACGCAGTATGGTCGCCCCGCGTTTTTATTGAATACCGGGAAGCGTTTGGTATCAGCCGTTTGGCAGCCGCCGCCTGGCTTTGGACACCGGCAATCTGTTCTTCGAATTGCACCAAAATATCAATTGACGTCAAATTGACTGGATAGAGAAACTCATTGATCGGCTGTGATGTTTTTGCGAGACCTTGCATCCTTAGAATCCTTCCGATAGCACGGTGCCCCACAGCATCGACCTCTCACCCAGATTCAGAACAGAACTTCCATGCAAGTCACCAGCCAGAGTTTCCAGGACGGCCAGGCAATCCCCGGCGAATTCGCTTTCGCAGTGCCCGATGCCACCACCCGCATCGCGCTGTCGGCCAATCGCAATCCGCATCTCGCTTGGCACGATGTGCCTGCGGGCACGAAGTCGTTCGTTGTTGTCTGCCATGACCCCGACGTGCCCAGCCGTGGCGATGATGTGAACCAGGCCGATCGCGAAGTGCCGGCCAGCTTGCCGCGTGTGGACTTCTTCCACTGGCTGCTGCTCGATATTCCGGCCACCACCACCGAGATCGCCGCAGGCGCGCACTCGGATGCGGTTACCCCGTGTGGCAAGTCCGGTCCTGACGCCGCAGGCGGTTTGCGCCACGGCATCAATGACTACACCGGCTGGTTTGCCAATGATGAACAGATGAAGGGCGACTACTTCGGTTACGACGGCCCGTGCCCGCCGTGGAACGACACCTTGGTGCACCACTACATCTTCACGGTCTATGCGCTGGCCACACCGTCGCTCGCCGTGACTGGCCCGCTGACGGGGGCGAACGTGCGTGCTGCGCTGGCGTCGGCGCAGGTGCTGGGGCAGGGCAGCCTGACCGGGCTTTACAGTCTGAACCCGTCGGTGGCGGTTGCTTGAGCGGTGAGTGAATCTGATCAAGTCTTGAAGACGAGTTGACCAAGCGTTGACCAAACGTCGACCGAAGGTTTACCAACCATCGACCTAATGTCGATCAAGCCTGAACCAAGCTTGGTCCAGACCGCACCCGCCAGCAGCAACTGAGTAGACGACGCAAACGATGAGCTTGCCAATCAAGGCGTATCCCTTGCCCGAAGCTGCTGCAGACAGGCAACTGCCGTCGGGGGCATCGCTGATGGCGCGCAGCGTATGCCAACTTGCGCGGCCATGCCTGACCCAGCCGCTGCACACGCCACGCTTTGTTTTTCATGAGGCGAGCTTGTTGCAGGTGCTGGGTGGCCGGCTCGATCTTGATGCCGGTATCGACGGAAGTATCGATCGGCTATCGGTTGATGACACCGCATCATTGCTGCTGGTCGAACCGAATACATGTGTCGATCTAATGAAGACGCCCGATGGCCCTGAGCGGCCTTTCCGGTCCGTATTCATGGCCTTGCCGTCCGACTTGCTGGATGCGTTTTACCGGGCGCACCCAGAGAAGATGAATACCAACGTCACTACCAACACCACCGCACCATTCCACCAAATCCCGTTCGATGACGATCTGGCCGCGACGTGGCTGCATGTGTGCAACAGCGCAGCCTCAGCCCAAGTCAGCGACACACGATTGCACTACCGATTGATGGATTTGCTGACGGCGTTGGCCGAGCGTGGCCATCGCTTCCGTCAGACAGGGCCGCGCGGAACAGCGGGGCGCTTGCGCACGCTGATCGGCGAAACCCCGGCACGTCATTGGACTGCGCACGAAGCCGGCAGCGCATTGGCAATGAGCGAGGCAACCTTGCGCCGTCGCCTGGCCGGTGAGGCCACACGTTTCGAAGATGTGCTGATCGACACCCGCATGCATCACGCGATGATGCTGCTGCAAACCACGCCCTTGAGCATTCCGCGCATTGCGCTGGCCTGTGGTTACCAGTCGCGGGCGCGGTTCTCGGAACGCTTCCGAGCGCGCTTCGGCTATCTGCCGTCTTCGGTGCGCTGAAGTACCACCACTACGGGTGCGCGAGCTGCGCACCCGGATGTCCACCTATCACTTCCACCTATCACTTCCGTCTATCAATACTTCGGAGCCGCTTCGATCTCGCTCAAGATACGCGTGAACAGCGTGTATCGCTCTGCGTGAATCTCACCGGCATCACGCGCCGCCAACACTGCACAGCCCGGTTCGTGGCGATGCGTGCAGTTATAGAAACGGCACTGCTCGGCGTACTTGGCGAATTCGGGGAAACCGCGTTCGATGTCTTCGACCGACAAGTGCTGCAATCCAAAACCCTGGAATCCGGGCGAGTCGATCAAGTCGCCATAACCGCCAGTGGGCGTTGCATCCGGCGATTCCGGCGTGTCACCGAACAGGCTGGGCGGCAGGTGGTACAGGCGGGTGGTGGTGGTGGTGTGCCTGCCTGCGTTGAGTGCCTCGGAATGCTCGCGGGTGGCGGCCATTGCATCGGGCACCAGGGCGTTCAACAGGGTCGATTTGCCCATCGCGCTTTGCCCCAGCAGGATGCTGGTCTTGCCACGCAGAATCGGGGCAAGCGTTGCACGCGTGGCGTCCAGGTCATGCGCCGACAGTTCGATCACCGGTACGCCAATCGATGCCAGTTGTGCCACACGGCGGCGCGCGTGTTCCAGCTTGGGCAGGCGGTCTACCTTGTTCAGCAACAGCACGGGCGAAATGCCGACGCTCCAGGCGCTGGCCAGCGCGCGTCCCACCAAGTCCTGAGAAAACTCCGGCTCGGTGGCCACCACGATCAGCAACTGATCGACATTGGCTGCGAACTGCTTGCTGCGCATATCGTCCGAGCGATACAGCAGGTTGCGGCGCGGCACGATGGCGTCGATGGCTCCTTCTTTCTGGCCTTCGATGGCGATATCGACTTCATCGCCTACGGTGGCCAGGCCCTTCTTGCCGCGCGGGTAACACTGGCGCTGCGTGCCGTCCGGGAATTCCACCGTGAAGTGGCGGCCAAAGGCGGCGATCACCCGTCCGCGCAACTGCGTGGGGATGGGTGCAAAAGAAATGGCAGAAGTGTCGGTCTGGCCATCGGGCTGGAGTGCTTCGCGCAGCCCCAGCTGAATATCGTTCTGAATGGCTGCTGCGGCGGCAGCGGCTTTGCGCGAGGGTTTTTTGCTCACCGATCGAAAACCATGTCTAGCTTGGCGGCGGCGATGAAATCGTTGATCGAGATTCCGTTCACCGAATGCGTGTTGAAGGCCACGCCAACGCGGTTGTAGGACACCGTCAGGTCAGGGTGGTGATCTTCACGGTGGATGATCCATGCAATCGCGTTCACGAAGGCAATGGTCTCGTAGTAGTCGTTGAACTTGTACTCGCGGCGAATGGCCCCGTCGGTGTACGACCACGCAGGCAGCACACTCAGTTGCTCGGCGATGGCGGCATCGCCAAGGGCTTTGCCGCCTTCCTGCGGCAAGCTGTAGGCCGCGCGCAGCGCGTCCAGGGTAAGAATGGTCATGGAAACTCCAGGAATCGGGGATGCGTCGCCGGCATGGGCATTGTCTGGACCGCTTACGCGGGTTGGGCCAGCGGCACGTCTGCACTGGGCAGGCGTGCACCGGCTGCAATCAGGCGACCGATGCGAATGGTGGCCGGCGGATGGCTGTCGTAGAACGCTGAGTGGATCGGGTCCGGGGTCAGGGTCGCGGCGTTGTCGTCGTACAGTTTTACCAGTGCCGACACCAGATGATTCGGATCGGCGTGATCGGCTGCGTACTGGTCGGCCTCGAATTCATGGCGGCGCGACCACCAGCTTGCCACCGGGGTCAGGAAGAACATGAACACCGGTGCGACCAGGAAGAACAGCAGCAAGGCCATGCCCTGGTTGCCGCCAGTCAGTGATGGGGCCACGCCCAGCGCTTCGTAGAACCAGATTTGCTGCGATACCCAGCCCAGCAGCGCAAACACGCCCAGCGCCATGGCAAAGCTGAACACGATGCGCTTGAAGATGTGCTTGTGGCTGAAATGACCCAGCTCGTGGGCCAGCACCGCCTCGATTTCATCGCCGTTCAACTTGGCCAGCAAGGTGTCGAAAAACACAATGCGTTTGGACCGGCCAATGCCGGTGAAATACGCATTGCCGTGGGCGGAACGGCGCGAGCCGTCCATCACGAACAGGCCATCCAGCGCAAAGCCGCAGCGCTTGGCCAGTGCCTGGATGCGATCGACCAGCGCCGGGTCGTCGAGCGGCGAAAACTTGTTGAACAGCGGGGCGATGAAACGCGGGTAGACCAGCATGACCGTCAGATTGAACCCGGCCCACACGGCCCAGGCCCAGATCCACCAGGCGGTGCCAGCGCTGCGCATCAGCCACAGAATGGCGGCAATCAGAGGCAGGCCCAGGACCACCGACACCACCAGGCCCTTGATCGCGTCGCCCATGAACAGGCCGAAGCTCATCCGGTTGAAGCCGAAACGCGCTTCCAGCCCGAACTGACGGTAAATGCTGAAGGGCAGGCCCAGCAGGCCCAGCAGGCCCGCGACTGCGCCCAGCAAGGCCAGCTGATGCCAGAAGTCATTGCTGATGAAGCTGCCCACCCAGTCGTTGATCCAGGCCAGGCCACCCAGCAGCGTCAGGCCGATCAGCACCGCGCTGTCGAACAGCAGCGACCACATCTTCAGGCGCACCCGCGCCACGGTGTAGTCGGCCGCGCGTTCGTGGCTGATGGCACCGATGCGACCGGCAAATTCAGCCGGCACGGTATCCCGGTTGCGGATCACATGCCGCATCTGGCGCGCACCCAGCCACATGCGAATCAGCACCCCCGCGACGAGAAAAACAACGAACAGCAGCGTGAACATGTTGCGCAACCGAGGGAATCGCCGCGTTTGCATCCGGCAAGCGCGACGGTATGAGAAGATTTTGGGTTTGGCGCGGGCGGCCGTATGCAAGTCGGCCCGGCATGACCCCGCGCGGCCCTGGAGCAAGGATTATATGGCGTCGAACCCGAACGCAACGTTGAAGCCCACCGAGTCGAAGCCCAATGACAGCCATCTGATATGGCTCGACATGGAAATGACCGGTCTGGACCCGGAAAAGGAACGCATCATCGAAGTGGCGATCGTCGTCACCGATTCGAACCTGGAAACCGTGGCCGAAGGCCCGACCCTGGTCATTCACCAGTCGGATGAACAGCTGGACGCAATGGACAACTGGAACAAGTCGACCCACGGCCGCACCGGCCTGATCGACAAGGTGAAGGCGTCCACCCTGACCGAAGCCCAGGCCGAAGACCAGTTGATCGCCTTCCTGCAGCAGTACGTGCCGGCCGGCAAGTCGCCCATGTGCGGCAATTCCATCAGCCAGGATCGTCGTTTCATGTTCCGCTACATGCCGCGCCTGGAAGAGTTCTTCCACTACCGCAATCTGGATGTCAGCACGCTGAAGGAACTGTGCAAGCGCTGGCAGCCCGAGGTGTACAAGGGCTTCCAGAAGAAGAACCCGCACGAGGCGCTGGCCGACATCTATGAGTCGATCGCCGAACTCAAGTACTACCGTGCCAACTTCCTGAAGGCCTGAACGACTTGGACGTCCTTGAGCGCGTTTTCGGGGCGATCATCCCCGTCTTCCTGATCATCGGGGTGGGTTTCCTGTACGGCCGCAAACGGCGGCCGGACATGCTGGCCCTCAACCGCATGACGCTGGAAGTGTTGACCCCGGCGCTGATCTTCACGGCGCTCACGGACAAGTCTTTCCATATCGGCGAACAATTGCCGCTGGCCATCGGCGGCGTGCTGCTGATCCTGATCTGCGGCGCGATTGCCATTCCGCTGGCAAAGCCGCTGGGAATATCGCGGCGCGCGCTCATGCCGTCGATGATGTTCATGAACGCGGGCAACATGGGCTTGCCGATGGCAGTGCTGGCCTTCGGCCCGGCATCGCTGCCTGCCTTCGTGGCGCTGTGGCTGGTCTGCAACCTGTTGCAGTTCACCTTGGGCGTGCGCATTGTCAGCGACAACGCGTCGTGGCGAGCGCTGCTGCGATCCCCGCTGCTGATCGTGATGGCGCTCGGGCTGATTTTCTCGGTTGGCGGCTGGCATTTGCCGGCAATCATGATGCCGGGCCTGCGTATGATGGGCGACGCCAGCATTGCGCTGATGATCTTCTCGCTGGGCGTGCGCCTGACGGACGTGAACCTGCGCGACTGGCGCATCGGCGTGATCGGCGGGGCCTTGCGCCCGCTGGCAGGCATCATCGTGGCCTTGCCGCTGGCGTGGCTGCTGCCCCTGTCAGGGGAACAGCGCGGCCTGTTGTTGATGTACGCGGCGTTGCCGCCTGCCGTGGTCAATTATCTGATGGCAGAGCAGTATCAAAGCGAGCCGGAAAAAGTGGCGTCGATCGTGTTGATCGGCAACGCGATGGCGCTGCTGTTCGTGCCGATCGGGCTGTGGCTGGGTTTGAAGATGGGGTGATCCTCGCGCGGGCTGTCAGCCGCGGCGGGGTGTACGTGCATTGCAGAACCGCGTAAGTTCGTGGCAGCCTCGCACGATCGTCTTGCAAGGCTGCCTTGCTCGGCTGCTTTATACGATGAAATCACTTGCCTGGATGGCGGTCACTGCGACCCCAGACAGCTGGATGACGTTGGTGTAGCCATTCCCATCAATATCCGTCACCACATACGAGTCGTTCCCGATCTGCCCCAGGTAGTACTGCACAGAGCTGTTGAGCATGCTATTTGCAATCGAGAGCAGCGCGTCCAGGGTGCCAGGGTCCGCAGTATTCTTGACAAGGCTTGTCACTGATGCAGCCGCGCTGCCAACGATCTTGAGCTTGTCCACCCCGGGCGCGAAGTCGGTGATGATGGTAGTGACCGCACCGCCTCGTGCGTTGGCGTCCGGCGTACTGAACACGAAGGTATCCGCCCCGTCGCCACCGGTCAGGGTATCCAGCGTACCGGACACGGCAGCCGCAGCGGATCTACCTTGGCTCACGACCGACGCGACGGCCGCTGCCGCCCCCGTTCCACTGGCTGCGAGATCACTCACGTTGCCGGTTACGGTTGATGTGAAGGTGACGGTGTTGTTCGAGACCGAACTGGTGTCGTAGCCGGTCAGTGTGCCGGTGTAGCTGCCCAGGGCGGTGGCAGAGCCCGTCATGGCACCGTTGGTCAGGTCGGCGAATACCTGTGCCACCTGTGCCCGGGTGAGGGGGCTGCCGTGTGCCGTGAAGGTCAGGTTTGCCACCGTGATGGAGGCCCCCGCTGCCAGTCCGCCAGCGTTGGCCGTCAGCGTGGCGACTTCCGCTGCCGCAGTCACGGCAGCTGTCCCCTGCGTTACCAGCCCGCCGTCGATGATGTCATCCCCTGCGCCACCCGTGATCGTGTCGCTTCGGCCCGACCCGGTGATGCTCAGCTTGCCGGTGAACGCGTTTGCATCGACCGTACTGCCCAGGGTCGATCCTGCCAGGGCATTGGTGATCGTCAGGTCGGTGTCGCCCTTGATGGTGATGGTCGCGTCGTCGGCCTGAGTCAGGCTCGTGATGACGTTGGCATTTCCGGTGGTCCCCAACGACGTCAGGGAAATAGCCTTTGTGCTGCCGAGTGCCAAGGTGCCGAGTGTCTTGGCACCTGCGACGGCTGCCGCATTGGTCAGCGTGATGTCGGTAAGGGTTTGCGCCAGGCCATTGACGATGTTCACGGCAGTCACGCCGCTGCTGTTGTCGATGCCGATCCGCATCGTGTCCTGCGCCCCGTTGAAGGTGGTGGTGCCGGTATTCACGACCGCGAACCGACCGATACCTGCAACGTCCGCTGCGTCCACGGTCGTGCCGCTGGCACCCAGGGCCAACACCTCGAACCCAAAGACACCCCCGATCCCGGTCAGATCGGTCGTATTCATCTGCAAGGTGTCGTTCCCCGCACCACCGGTGATGGTCCAGCCTCCGACGCCGAGCGGTGCCGACAGGATCAAGGTGTCATCGCCGTCGCCAAGATCGATGGAGGCATTGACCGCCAGCGCACCCGCGATGCTGACCACGTCGTTGCCCGCGCCGACCTGAATCGATTTGACGCTTGCCCCCGCTGCGGTGATCGTGTCTTTGCCTGCGCCGGTGGTCACGGTCAATGCCGTGGTGCCGGTGGACGTGAGCTTGATCCCGCCGTCGCCTGCCGTGACGGTTTTCAGGGCCAGCAAGGCTTGTCCCGACAAATCGACCGATCCCGTGCCGGTCACGGCCAGCGTCTGCACCGTTGCCGCCGTCGCTCCCGACAGGCTCAGTACGTTGGTATCGGTGGCGGTCACGTTCACCGTGGTGACGGCGGCGCCGAGGATGGTCTGTGCCAGCGCGGCATGGGCACGGTCGAGCACGATATCGTGAGTCGTGGCCAAGGGGGCGGCCCCGGAGGCGGCCAGGTTGACCGCGGTCGGGCTGCCCGCGATGCCGACCTGGGTCAGCGTCAAGGACAGTGTCGTCGCGCTGGAGCCGGTGAATGCAGCTGCCGCGCGCTGATTCTCGACCGACAGACTGGCGTTGCCAACGTTGCGAATCGTGCCGCTTGACGAGAGGGTGCCGTCCACGAAGCCAGCGTGCGTGACGCCGGTGGCATTGGCGAGGTCCAGGACCGTGCCGCCATTACCCGATGTCGTGAGCCGGATCACCTCGATGTTCTTCAGCGTCGGGCTTACCAAGGTCGAGTTGATCAATGCCGCGTTCAGGGTGTCGGTCCCTCCGCCGCCATCCAGCACGTCGTTGGAATTCAAGGTGGCGGAATTGCCGACGATCGGCACGAGAACGAGCGGAGCGTTGAAGCTGTCGTTCGCGGTTCCGCCGGTGAAGGTGTCAAAATTGAGGGTCAGCGTGAAGACGGTCGGCGCGTCGGGCACGGTGGGCGTGCTGGGTGGCACCGGCGCATTCACATTGGCAATGACCTGCTTGGCCAGCACCAGATCTTCACTTTTCAGGTTCAGCGCGAAATCCAGGCCGATCGTCACCTTCTTGCCAAAGGTATCGCGGTCTTTCACCGTATCGGCATATTGCGCATCGCTCAGGTCGGCCGGCTTGGTCGGCAGCGGTGTGCTGACGACTTCGATGATCTTCCATACCAGCGCGGCCCTTGCCGCCATCGACCCCACGCCGCCAGCGGCATTCAGTTCACCGGTCCAGAACGTCAGGCCACCGGCGTCGGGCGCGCGACCGAATACGGTCTGATAGAACGTTGTGACGAAAGCCGTTGCGCTTTGCGATGCGGGATAAATGCCTGCCGCTTCGGGGCTGCCCAGGAATACCGCAGTGATCGACGGCAGTGAGACACCGGATGCCAGGCCCTGGCTCCAGAATTCAAAGCCAGATGCATCCGGAGCGCGATTGAACAGCGCAATGTACAGATTCGTGATTGCGGTTTGCTGAGCAGGGGTGGCAGTTGCCATGGCAAATATTCCGGTGTCGTGAGTGTGTTGGAACATCACGGAGAGAGAGTGCCGATTGTCCGAGATGGTCTGAGCGGCTTGCTTGCGTGCCAGGGGGGCAGGCAACGAGAAAGACGTACCAAGCTGCTGTCCGTAACTACGATGCGTTACGGGTTCCCAATTAATGGCCGGTTGGATTGGTCAAGTTGGGATGGGTGTGACGAGCGTCACAAACCGCGCTTGTGGCTAATTCAAATAGATGGTGTTTTGGAGCCTGTTGGTGGCTCGCCCGCCATCGCCTTGCGCAACACCCGGTGATACCAGTACTGCAAACACGCCGTCGTCAACACCATCGCCAGAATCGCCATCAGCCACAAGGTTGCCGCTCCCACTGGAGCCCCAGGCAGCCATTGCCCGATCACTCCAGCCAGCGGGTTGGACGCCGACCCAAAACCCAGCCACCAGCCGCCACCCAACCCGATCCCCCACAGCGTGACCGCCTGGATCAGCATTGGCACCACCGCAATCTTGTGCGCCCGCAAGATGTAGCTGGTAATGCACTGCAAGGCATCCAGCATGTGAAACACCACCAGCAGGCGGATCAGCGCCATGGCACCCAGGGCAACCTGGGCATCGCTGGTGTAGCCATCCACAATCCAGGCGCGCCCGACGATCAGCAGGCTGATGGTCAGCATGGCCCCGGCCACGCCTATACCCAGCCCGGCGAGCGCCGTTCGGCGTGCACGGTCAGGGGAACCTGCACCGATTGCCTGCGCGGTCAGTGTGGACGTAGCCACGCCAATCGACATCGGCATCATGAAACACAGCGCCGCCAGATTCGACATGATCTGGTGGCTGCCCAGCGCAAAGGTGCCGCCGCGTGCCACCAGCAGCGCCATGAAGGTGAAGGACGTGACTTCGATCAGGTAGGACGCGCCCATGGGCAAGCCCAGGCGTATCAGGCCGCCCAGAATCTTCCAGTCAGGCCGATACAGGCGGATCTTGAAGCGTGCGTAGAAGGGGTCACGCAGCAAGATCGTGATGCTGATGGTGGCCGAGATCCAGAACACGATGGCGCTCGACATGCCGGCACCCACCGCACCGAGTGCGGGTATGCCGAACTTGCCGTAGATCAGCACCCAGTTGAAACAGGCCTTCAGGCAGACGCCAACAATGTTGATCGCCATGATGACTTTCGGGCGCGACACGGCAGTGCTCAGCGCGTAGACGGTGCGGAACAGCAACGCGGCGGGGAGCGCAATCACCAGGCAGCGCAGGTAATTGGTCATCAGCTCGCGGACAGTCGGGTCGACTTCGCCAGACATGCTCAGCCACACGTCGGGGAACAGCATGGCCACGCCGCCCACCACTGACAAGGCAGCTGCAAGCCATACGCCTTGCGCCCAGGTACGGCCGATCTCGGCCATGCGGCCGCCGCCGAAGTCCTGCGCAATGATCGGGATCATGGCGTGCAGCACGCCCATCAAGCCCACGAACACGCTGATGAATACCGATGCCGCCAAGGCCATCGCTGCCAGGTCGGTGGGCGAGGCGTGGCCCGTCATCGCGGTGTCCATCACCCCAAATGCCATGCTGGCCCACTGACTGATCAATACCGGCCAGGCTTGCTTGACGATGCGCCATGCTGCGCGCCGGAATCCACCCGGCGCGCTTACCGCTGAAGTCATGGTGCGGTTGCCTCGGGAACGCGTACCAGCCTGAAGCGTTCACGCAAGTCACTGGCGCGGCCACCGTCCCAACGCACCACGGCACCTTCCAGATCAGGGCGGCGCTGGTAGATCACCAGTTGGTCTGGTGAGCCTTGAATCAGGACCAGCGGGCAGTTCGGTGAGGGCGTGAACACCAACTGGTCGAACAACGCGAACGAGGCGCGCTGGGGCAGGCCCAGGCCGATGGTACGCACGCAGGCGGTCTTGCCGACGACACGGTGCTCGGCTTCCAGCGCCTGTGCCAAGCCTTGCGACACCACGCGATAGCTCTTGCTGTAGTTGATTGATGGCAGCCACAGGGTCATCAACAGCAGCCAGCTGACCACCATGCCGCCCGCCGACAGCACGGAACCGCGCCACATGGCCGCCGGACGCATGCGCACCCGCCAGGTCACCAGCGCAATCCAGGCGACCGTGGCGGCCACTGCAATGCCGATCGACAGAATCGAGAACTCGGCGATGAAACCCGGGGTCTGGCGGGCGATATTGCGGGCCAGCCGGGGCGGCACGCCGGTCGACAGCGCGGTCCAGCCCAGCCAGATCACGAACAGCGCAAACGAATAGCTCATCAGCGCGAACCAGTCGAGCGCGTTGACCAGCCCGCGTCGCAGGGTGGGCAGCACGAAGACACCGAGTGCTGCGCAGGGAATCACCAAGGCCAGGAATTCCGGGTCGCTGGGTCGCTGGGTGAAGAACAGCATCACAAAAGCGGCTGCGCCCAGCGCCAGCGGCAGTTGCACATGCAGCATGGCGCGATGGCCGCGCCAGCGCCAGGCAGCCAGCGCAGCCAGCGGCAAGGTCGGCCACAGGAACCAGGGCAGATTGCGCAAGGTACCAATGGCCCCCTGCTGCGAAATCCAGCCCAGCACATTGCCGTGCCAATGCCACCAGCCGTTCATCCAGTAAGGATTGCTGTTGGCAGCCGGAATCCACCAGGCCAGCGACAGCGCAATGCCAATCGGCAATGCAAGCAGGAACAGCCAACGGATTTCCCGCACCAGGGTCGTGCCCGGACGGAACAGCACCGGCAGTGTGATCAGCAAGGGGGCGACGGCAGGCAGGCCACGCGCCAAGAACGCCGCCGCCAATGCCACGCCCAGGGTGATCGCCCCGCTGCGCGGCCGGTCGGCCATGCGGGCCAGGGCGTAGAAGGCCAGCGCCTGCGCAGCCACGGCTGCGGGTTCAGCCGAGGTTTCATGGCTGCGCCACAAAAATCCCAGGGTTGCCAACAACAGCAGCAGGGCTGCATCGGCCAGCATGCGCCCATAGGCGGACGGCGAAGGCTGGCCACCGAAAGGCAGCGCAAGCGGTTGCGCTTCGGCACGTCGTCCAAGCAGGTACACGCCGTACCAAAGACTGGAAGCGGTGATCGTGAACCACAGAATGTTGGCAACCCGACCCGCCATGATCGGGTCGAGAATCGGCCCGAGCAGCACCATCAGGCCACCACCCACCCAGGTGGCAAGCGGGCCTTTCTGAGACACCGCAATGCCCGCCACCTGCGGATGCATCCAGGCGTTGTCGCTGAATGCGGCCGTCCACATCTGCGCCAGGCCGATCACGTCGTCCGATTTCCAGGGCTCGCGCCCGATCAGCCCGGCCAGGATATACACCGCGCACAAGGCGAACAAAGCCCAGCGTGGAAGCTTGGCAGTGGCCGGCGCGGTCAGGCGGGCAGGGGTGGACAACTTGGATGGCGTGGTGCTGATCATGAAGGCAACGTGGATCCGGCTCCGCGGCGGGCGAGGGCCGCACTATACCCCGGTGGCGTCGAGCCGGCAGTCATAGTCTTGCGACCGATGGGGCCGATCGGCAGTGGATGGCGACAGGCGTGTATCGCCTGAAACGATGAAAAACAAAAAAGGCAGCCGAAGCTGCCTTTTTTACCGGACCTGAGGTCAGCGCAAGCCGTTGGCTTATGCAGTCTTCGTGGTCGGGGTGGTGCGGGCGAAACGCTGGCGGAACTTTTCAACGCGGCCGGTTTCGACGATGCGGGTTTGCGCACCGGTGTAGAACGGATGCGATTCCGAGGTCACGTCGCACTTGAACAGCGGATACTCTTTGCCATCGAGTTCGATGGTTTCGCGCGAGTTCAGGGTCGAACGGCTGATGAACTTGGTGCCGGTCTGCAGATCGTGGAAGACCACGTCGCGGTAGTTCGGGTGAATGCCTTCTTTCATGGCAATTTCCTGGTAGTGGGTCGCCAGTCGGGCGGGGCAAAAGCCCTGCGGGGAAAGTGCCCCCATTTGCCCGACAACGTTCCCGTTGTCGATTAAGCCCTACATTATCGCGTGAGGGCGTCGCGTTGACAAGCCAAAACGGTCTGGTTGTTGCCGATCCGACCGTTTCAGGGCTGCACCAGCGGAAATCAGCTGCCGCCGCGCTTCATCATGTCGAAGAATTCGCCGTTGTTCTTGGTGGCGCGCATCTTGTCCAGCAGGAATTCCATCGACTGGATTTCGTCCATGTCGTAGATGAACTTGCGCAGCACCCAGACCTTCTGCAGCACATCGGGCTTGATCAGCAGTTCTTCGCGGCGGGTACCCGACTTGTTCAGGTTGATGGCCGGGTAGACACGCTTTTCAGCCAGGCGACGCTCCAGGTGCACTTCGCAGTTGCCGGTGCCCTTGAATTCTTCGTAGATCACGTCGTCCATGCGGCTGCCGGTTTCGATCAGCGCCGTGCCGATGATGGTCAGCGAACCGCCTTCTTCCAGATTGCGCGCGGCACCGAAGAAACGCTTCGGGCGTTGCAGCGCATTGGCGTCCACACCACCGGTCAGTACCTTGCCCGAGGCCGGCACCACGGTGTTGTATGCACGCGCCAGACGGGTGATCGAGTCCAGCAGAATCACCACGTCTTTCTTCAGCTCGACCAGGCGCTTGGCTTTTTCGATCACCATTTCTGCAACCTGCACGTGGCGGGTGGCCGGTTCGTCGAAGGTGGATGCAACCACTTCGCCGCGCACCGAGCGCTGCATTTCGGTCACTTCTTCAGGGCGCTCGTCGATCATCAGCACGATCATCACGGCGTCGGGATGGTTGCTGGTGATGGCGTGGGCCATGTGCTGCATCATCACCGTCTTGCCGGACTTCGGGCTGGCGACCAGCAGGCCGCGCTGGCCGTGGCCGATGGGCGCGAAGATGTCCAGAATACGGCCGGTCAGGTTCTCTTCGCTCTTGATGTCGCGTTCCAGGCGCATCGGGCGGTTCGGGTGCAGCGGCGTCAGGTTCTCGAACATGATGCGGTGCTTGACCTGTTCCGGCGGCAGGTTGTTCACCTTGTCCACCTTCACCAGCGCAAAGTAACGCTCGCCGTCCTTCGGAACGCGCACTTCACCTTCGATCGAATCGCCAGTGTGCAGATTGAAACGGCGAATTTGCGACGGCGAAATATAGATGTCGTCGGTGCTGGCCAGGTAAGACGTTTCCGGCGAACGCAGGAAGCCGAAGCCGTCCGGCAGCACTTCCAGCACACCGTCGCCGAAGATCTGTTCGCCCTGCTTGGCGCGGCGTTTCATGATCGCGAACATCAGTTCCTGCTTGCGCAGGCGGCTGGCGTTGTCGATCTCAAGGGTGGCGGCCATTTCCAACAGTGCGGAAACGTGCAGCGCCTTCAATTCGTTCAGATGCATTGCGGGTATTACTCCGGGATTTTTGGCTGGGGGACGCTGCGGTGAGCATCCTGCGCGCCGGCAGGGCCGGATCTCGGGCAATCGGGAAACCGATGCGGACGATCCGGCGTGCGATGAGGTGACGAGTGTCTGAAGCGTGTTCTTTCGGTGGAGCAGGGCGGGTCTGCGACGTGGCGGCCCGCCCGTGTTATTTGACTCTTCGGTTTACAGCGAGCCGTCCAGGAATGCGGTGAGCTGCGACTTCGACAGCGCGCCGACCTTGGTGGCAACAACCTGACCGCCCTTGAACAACATCAGGGTGGGAATGCCACGAATACCGAATTTGGAAGCGGTAGCCTGATTATCGTCCACATTCAGTTTGGCGACCGTCAGTTTGCCGGCATATTGCGCGGCAGCTTCTTCCAGAATCGGCGCAATCATCTTGCAAGGGCCGCACCATTCGGCCCAGTAGTCCACCAGCACCGGTTGGTCCGACTGGAGTACATCCGTGTCGAAGCTCGTGTCGCTGACGTGCTTGATCGCGTCGCTCATGGTGTTCCTTCTTGTCGCGCCACGGCGCGGAAAAAATGATGGATACAGAAACTTTGTTGGCTTGCCCGACTGCAGCACACTGCGTCTACCGCAATCGGCATGCCCAATCGATCCTGTCGGCGGGTGCGGCGGCTCGCGCACGACAACACGCGTGAGGGGGCAGGCGCAGACAGGGGGGAGGGCAAGAGGGGCGCTGGAAAAAACAGCAAAAGGCCCGAGATAACGTTAATGGTAACTGTAAAAAGCGCGGCGCTCAACGTGGCCGGCTTTTTATGTGTTTTCGTCCGCTTTTCGTGCCTGTTCAGCGGCATTTGAGCCACCACCGCTGCTTGTATCAGCCCCCCTACAATGCCTGTAGTGCCACCGCGCGCGTTGCCGCCCGCTGTGCGTTGATCCGTTTCAGCCTTTCCATCGTCCGGGAACTCCACTCTCATGTCGCAGGCCACCCCGCTTCAGCCGGGATTCATGATCGTCCAGAGCAATCGCCTGGAAGACCTGCGCCAGCTCGCGGTCGGCTGGATGCGCCGGTATCCGCTGAACCCGCTTGAAAACGAAGTCATCCTGGTGCAAAGCAACGGGATTGCGCAGTGGCTCAAGCTGGCGCTGGCCGCCGACCCCGACGCGGCAGATGGCGGCGGTTGTGGCATTGCTGCGGCCATCGACGTGCAACTGCCGGCCCGTTTCCAGTGGCAAGCCTATCGCAGCGTGCTGGAACGCGGAACGATTCCGGCCACCTCGCTGCTGGATCGCGCCCCGCTTACCTGGCGATTGATGCGCTTGTTGCCCGCGCTGCTGGCGCAGCCGGTTTTTGCGCCGTTGCACCGTTTTTTGCATGGTGACGATGATTTGCGCAAGCGTCATCAGTTGTCTGAACGGCTGGCCGATCTGTTTGATCAATATCAAGTCTATCGAGCTGATTGGCTGACCGACTGGGCGGCGGGGCGCGATGTGTTGCGCACGGTGGCAGGCACCACCCGACCGCTGGATGCCGAGCAATCCTGGCAACCGGCGCTGTGGCGGGCGGTGCTGGCAGACGTGGGGCCTGAAGGCCTGGCGCAAAGCCGCGCCGGGGTGCATCAGCGTTTTCTCGAACAACTGTCGGCGCTGGATCAAGCGCCCCAACGCCTGCCGCGCCGGGTAATGGTGTTCGGTATTTCCTCAATGCCTGCGCAAACGCTGGAAGCGCTGGCGGCCATGGCCAGGTTTGTCCAGGTGCTGCTGTGTGTGCACAACCCCTCGCAGCACCACTGGGGCGATATCGTGGCCGACAAGGAATTGTTGCGCCACGAATATCGTCGTCAGCAACGCCGGCCCGGTACGCCGGACCAGCTTGATGCCGACGCCATGCACGCACACGGCCAGCCTTTGCTGGCGGCCTGGGGCAAGCAGGGCCGGGACTACATTTCCCTGCTGGATCGTTACGACGAACCTGCGCTGTACAGCGCGCTGTTCCAGGACGTCGTCAGCGGCCGCATCGACCTGTTCGACGCAGCGCCCCCCGACACCTTGCTGGCCCAGTTGCAGAACGATGTGCTCAATCTGCGACCGCTTGCGGAAACCCGGCAGACCTGGCCGCCGGTCGATCCGCGTAGCGACCGGTCCATCCGGTTCGAAGTCAGCCACAGCCCGCAGCGCGAAGTGGAAATCCTGCACGACCAGTTGCTGGCCCGTTTCAACGCAGACCCCAGCCTGCGCCCCCGCGACGTGATCGTGATGGTCCCGGACATCGACGCTTACGCGCCGCACATTCGGGCCGTGTTCGGACAGGTGGCGCGCGACGATCTGCGCTTTGTGCCCTTCACGATTGCCGACCAGGGCCAGCGCGGGCGCGAGCCTTTGCTGATTGCGGTCGAGTTGCTGCTGAAACTGCCCGACAGCCGCTTTGCCGTCAGCGAAGTGCTGGACCTGCTGGATGTGCCGGCCGTCAGGGCGCGCTTTGGCATCAGTGATGTGCACCTGCCAGTGATTCATCGCTGGATCGAAGGGGCAGGGGTTCGCTGGGGCGTCGATGGTGAACACCGTCAGCAGTTCGGCATGCCGGCTGCGCTCGATCAGAACAGCTGGTATTTCGGCCTGCGCCGCATGTTGCTGGGTTATGCCGTGGGCAACGGTGATGCGCTGGGGGAGATCGAGCCTTACGACGAAGTGGGCGGGCTTGACGCGGCGCTGGCCGGGTTGCTGGCCGAACTGCTGGCGCGTCTGGACATGGCGCGCGAAGAGTTGTCGCAGCCGGCCACCCCAGTGGTGTGGACGGCGCGGCTGCGTGCCTTGTTGTCAATCTTCCTGCTGGTCGAAGACGACCGTGATGCCTTGCACATCGACCGCCTGATCACGCTGCTGGAAGACTGGGCGGCGCTGTGCCGCGATGCCGGGCTGGAAACCGAGCTGCCGCTGAGTGTGGTGCGCGAAGCCTGGTTGGCGGGGCTGGATCAGGGTGGGCTGACTCAGCGCTTCCTGAGCGGTTCGGTCAATTTCTGCACGCTGATGCCGATGCGCGCGATTCCGTTCCGGGTCGTGTGTCTGCTGGGCATGAACGACGGCGACTATCCGCGCATCCAGCGTCCTATGGACTTCGATCTGATGGGCAACGATTATCGGCCTGGTGACCGTTCGCGCCGCGAAGACGACCGCTACCTGTTGCTTGAAGCCATGCTGTCAGCGCGCGATCACCTGTATGTCAGCTGGGTCGGCCGCAGCATTCAGGACAATAGCGAGCGTGCCCCTTCGGTGTTGATCGGCCAGTTGCGAGACCACCTGGCCGCAGGGTGGCGACTGGATCGGGGCGAGGGTGACGCCGCCTTGCCGGAGACCATGTCGCTGGTCGATGCACTGACCTGCGAACACCCGCTGCAGCCCTTCAGTCGCCGGTATTTCGGTTCGACTGAGCCGCAGGATCAGGCGCAATCCGAAGGCCAACCCAACCTTCAACCTAAAGCTTGGCCGCATTACTTCACCTACGCCCGTGAATGGCGCGACGCCCTGTCGTCCGACCAAGGACGCGACGATGAAGCACCCTTGCCACCCCTGGTGGTGACCGAACCTCTGAACCTGGCCACGCTGAGCGATTTCCTGGTCAACCCGGTGGCGGCCTTCCTGCGACAGCGGCTGAACGTGCGTTTCGACCGCGCCTTGCCCACCAGCGAAGACAACGAAGTATTCGAACTGGACGGCTTGCAGACCTGGCAGTTGCAGGACGAACTAAGCGATCGGCTGCGCGACTGGGCCGAAACCGATGGCGACGAGACCACCCTTGCGCCGCGTCTGGCGCAGGAGATGCAACGCTTGCAGCGTCAGGGGCGTTTGCCGATGGCGGCTTTCGGTCAATTTGCGGCTCGGCGTCTGGAAACGCCATTGCCCGCTTTGCTGTCGCGCTATCGCGATGCATTGCAGGAATGGACCACGCCGGTGCCGGGGCAGATTGCGATTCATCATGTCTCGCGTACCGATCCCGAACTGGTGATTGAAGACTGGGCCGAGGGCTTGCGTCGCCATGTCGACGGACGTCTGGCACGCGTACAGCTGATCAGCAGCAAGCTGCATCAAGGGCCAAGCCTGCGCTGGCATGTGTTGCTGCGCCATTGGGTGCGGCACCTGGCCTTGCAGACCATTGGTGAACCCGTTGCCAGCGTGCTGGTCAGCATGACCGACACCGTGGTGTTGAAGCCTGTGGCAGCACCAATCGCCGCATCTGAACTGGACACCTTGCTGGGCGCGTGGCGTGACGGCATGCAGCGCGCTCTGCCGGTTGCCTGCAAGACCGCATTTGCATGGTTGGAAGATGGCGACTACGCCGCGTCGGTTGCCTACGATGGTGCCTACAACCGGCCCGGCGAAGCCGCGCAGTCGGCTGCGCTGGCACGGGTCTACGCCGATTATGCGGCGCTGACCGCAGATGGCACTTTCAGCGAATGGGCGCAGACCTTGTATGGGCCGCTGCTCAATACCTTGGGTCGCAAAAGCGCTGACCACAGTGCAGATGCCGATGCAGGCGGGGAGCAATCGCAATGAGCGCTGCACATCTGAAGAACCATTTGAACGACGATCTGAAAGACCACTCCGACGCTGACCTGAACTCAGGTTCACGTGCGCTTGATCCGCTGCGCTTCCCCTTGCACGGCAGCCGCTTGATCGAGGCCAGCGCGGGCACCGGCAAGACCTACACCATCGCCTTGTTGTATGTCCGCTTGGTACTGGGGCACGGCGACGAGCAGGCTTTCGACCGCCCCCTGAATCCGCCCGACATCCTGGTGGTGACCTTCACCGAAGCCGCCACGCAGGAGCTTCGTGAACGCATCCGCAAACGCCTGGGAGAAACCGCACGGTGCTTCCTGGACAGCGACGACAAGCACGACGATGCGGCTCTGGCGCTGCGTGACACTTATGCACAGGCCGAATGGCCGGGTTGTGCACGCCGCCTGCAACTGGCCGCCGAATGGATGGACGAATCCGCCGTGTCCACCATCCACGGCTGGTGTTATCGCATGCTGCGCGAACACGCTTTTGATAGCGGCAGCCTGTTTCTTCAGGAACTGGCCACCGACCAGCAAGACCTGATTTCCGAAGTGGTGCGCGACTACTGGCGGCGCAACTTCTACGGCCTGAATGCAAACGCAGCCCAGGCCGTTGCGCAAAGCTATGCCGGCCCGGCACAACTGGCGCAGGCCCTGCGTCCTTTGCTGGCCCAGGGCGATGCGGGATTTTTGTATGGCGGCGAAATCACCAAGGCACCTGCATCCTTGACCCCGCTGCTGGAAGACGCAGGGGCGTGGCTGCAAGAATGCGAAACCTTGCATGGGCGGGCGCGCGATGCGTGGGCCGCCGACGGTTCAGGGGCAGCGAAGGTCTTGCACGACGTGCGGGGCAACATGCATCGATCGACCTACGCGGATCGTGACGACGACACGGTTTTCGAAGGCTGGCTGTCTGCCCTGGATGCCTGGAGCCAGGGCGCGGACGCACCACCGAAGATCGCCACCTTCGGCCACAAACGCCTGCGGCTCACGGGCAAAAAAACGGCGTCTGAACATCCCGCCTTGCTGGCCATCGACGCCTGGCAAGACATGCTGGAAGCACCGCCGGAATTAGGTGCCGCGATTTTGCTGCATGCCTTGCGCGAAGTCGGGTGTGATCTGGAAGTGCAGAAGCAGCGCCGCGCCGAACTCGGGTTCGACGACCTGCTGATCCGTCTGGATACGGCTTTGCGCGGGCCGGGCGGCGAGCGCTTGGCTGCCTTGATCCACCAGCAATTCCCGGTGGCCATGATCGACGAATTTCAGGACACCGACCCGGTTCAGTACCGAATCTTCGACACGATCTACCGCGTGAAGGAATCACCCGCAGATCGCGGTCTGTTCCTGATTGGCGATCCCAAGCAGGCGATCTATTCGTTCCGGGGGGCCGACATTAATACCTATCTTCGTGCGCGGTTTGCGACCGAGGGCAGGCATTACACCCTGGCGACCAACTACCGTTCGACCTCCACGATGGTGGACGCCGTGAATCAGGTCTTTGCGATGGCCGAAACGCATCCCCGTGGCGCGTTCCGGTTCCGTTCCGACGGCGATGATTCCGTGCCTTTTGTGACGGTAGCCGCGCAAGGCCGCAAGGACACGCTGGAGATCGACGGCAAGCCGGTGTCCGCACTGACCTTTTGGCAATTGCCCCCGGAAGGCGACAGTGACGTGGTGGGTGCCACGCGGTATCGCGAGCGCATGGCTGCCCACGCGGCGTCTAGCGTGCGTGAATGGCTGGCGCTTGCACAGGAAGGCCGTGCCGGGCTGCGCGACGAGGCAGGAAAGCTGTCGCCGCTGCGGCCTGCCGACATCGCAATACTGGTGCGCAGTGGAACCGAGGCCCAGGCTATTCGTGACGCTTTGGCCGCGCGTGAGCTGCCCAGTGTCTACTTGTCGGACCGAGACTCGGTATTCGCCAGCGCACAGGCCGCAGACGTATTGGTGTGGTTGCGCGCATGTGCCGAACCTGCCAATGACTTGCTTTTGCGCAGTGCACTGGCCACCCGCACCTTGGACCAGGATTGGGCCACCCTGGATCGCCTGAGCCACGACGAAATGTTCTGGGAAGAACAGGTCATGCGCTTTCGGGGCTATCACGAATGCTGGCAGCGCCAGGGCGTGTTGCCCATGCTGCGCAGCATGCTCAGCGATTTTTCCTTGCCTGCCCGGCTGCTGCACCAGCCCGATGGAGAGCGCAGCCTGACCAACCTGCTGCACTTGGCAGAATGGTTGCAGCGCGAGGCGGCGGAACTCGACGGCGAACACGCGCTCATCCGTCACTTGGCGGAACAGCTGGCCTCGCCCTCGGGTGAAGAAGTGCTGCGCCTGGAAAGCGATGACGATCTGATCAAGGTGGTCACCATCCACAAGTCCAAGGGGCTGGAATATCCCCTGGTGCTGCTGCCCTTTGCCGCCAGTTGGCGCGAAGTGGGCGGGCGGGGCGCTGCGCCGCCAAGTTATTTCGACCCGATCACCAAGGGCCGCCTGGTGGAATTGCTGCGCGACACCAAAGTGTCCAAAGATGCCTACGTTCAGGCCGATGACGAGCGTCAGGGCGAAGACATGCGATTGCTGTACGTGGCGCTGACGCGTGCTCGTCATGCCACCTGGCTGGGGGTGGCTCCGCTGGTGTCGGGCAATGCCAAGCGCAATGAATTGCACAAGGGCGCGCTTGGCTATCTGCTGGGGGGCGGCGAGGCGCTGGACCTGACGCAGATCGACGAGGCGTTGGCCAAACTTGCCGCCCGCAGCCCGGCGATTGCAATTGCGCCAGCCCCTGCCATCACCGACTTAAGCCTGGCCCCGCCACCGGTCACGGCACCCGGCCCGGCGCGCATGCCGGTACGATCCTGCCGCGAGTCGTGGTGGATCGCCAGCTATTCCGCCTTGGCCTTCGATAACGTATTGCGTAGCGGTGGTGATGCGCCGGTTGCCGACGACGCGAATGCGGTGCGCCTGCCTGTCGTGGCGTCACGCCGTGGCATCGAGCCGGAAAGCGCCGTGCAGGCCCTGGTGTTGGAAGAGCGCGAACAACCTTTGCAGGCCGACCTGGGCTCGCCGGGGCGAACTCAGATCGACGACTTGCATCGCTTCCCGCGCGGCCCTGCTGCGGGCACCTTCCTGCACAGCTTGCTTGAATGGGCGGGCGACGAAACCTTTGCGTTGGCCGCCGACGATGGCGTGTTGCGTGAAGACGCGATTGCCCGACGCGCCAACCTGCGCGGCTGGACCCACTGGATTCCCGTGCTGGATGCCTGGCTGGCAGAGCTGCTCACGTGCCCGCTGCCATTGCCTGGCGGAAACCGCATGACCCTGGCGTCGCTGCGCACCTACCAGGTTGAACTTGAATTCTGGTTCGCCAGCCATCGCGTGGATGTTCAGCGCGTCGATGCATTGGTGGCCGCACATACGCTGGAAGGCCGGTCCCGTCCGGCCTTGGCTCCCAGCCTGCTCAACGGCATGTTCAAAGGCTTCATCGACCTGAGCTTTGAATATGAGGGCAGGTATTACGTGGCCGACTACAAGTCCAACTGGCTAGGTGAGAACGCGTCCGCCTATACCGTGGCCGCGATGCGCGACACGGTGCTGGAAGCGCGTTATGAACTTCAGTATGTGATTTATCTGCTGGCCTTGCACCGGCAGTTGAAGGCGCGTTTGCCTGACTATGACTACGACGAACACGTAGGGGGCGCTTTGTGTATTTTCCTGCGGGGGACCACCGCCTCCAGTCGCGGCGTTCATGTGGAACGGCCACCCGCCGCGCTGATCCACGCGCTTGATGAATTGTTCAGCGGAGGCACCGCATGACTTCGTCCCGCAAACGACGCGGTTCCGATGGCGACGACGGGCAATTTGCGCTGCCTGGGATGGGAGCGGAGGCGGAGTCTCCTGCGGTTGTGCCACAGGCTGCGCAGCATGCGGTTCCTGTGCCCGCGACAGTGACTGCTGTTGCCGAAACTGCTACTGCTGAGAATGCTGCCGCTGAGCCTCCTGCTGCTAGAAATGCCGCCGCCGCTGGAACGTCCGCCAGCGAACCGGAATGGTTGATGGACTCTGACCTGAACGGTGCCTGGGAACCGGATTTCGAATCCGAGCCAGACTTCGCGTCCGAGTCCTCTTTGGAACTTGCTGACGAGCCCGCGTGGTTGACTGCGTTCCTGGACGAAGGCGTCACCCACACTGAGTCCGCACCCGCACCCGCACCCGCACCTGGGTCTGCACCTGTGTCTGCACCTGGGTCTGCTGCTGCGTCTGCACCCGCATCTACCGCCAAGACAGCGCCAGCAAAGCCAGCTGTGCCGTCCGTGCGTGCCCACGCGCCTGCCACTGCACCGAACATCGAACCATTGACCGGCGCAACTCGGTCACTGGCCCAGTTCGCCGCCGATCGCAACGACCCCGTACAACCCGGTGGCCTGCGCCCGCTGGAAAACGCAGACGATCTGCTGCGCCAGCTCGATCTCTGGGTCGGGCGCGGCTGGCTGCGCGCGCTCGATCGCGCCTTTGTCGATCTGCTGCATGGCATCGCGCCGCAGTCCGACTCACTGGTCTTGCTGGCAGCCGCGCTGACCAGTCATCAATTGGGTCACGGTCATGTGTGTCTGGACCTCGCCGCCACCTTGGACGAGCCTGACTTTGCCTTGTCGCTGCCGCCAGAAGGCGATGCCCTGCGCAACACCATGCTGCCCTCGCAACTGCTGTCCGGGTTGACGCCAGACGTCTGGCGCGATGCCTTGCTGGCCAATCCGCTGGTCGATCACGGCAGCAACCTGGCAGCCGGCGACCGGCCGATGGTGCTGGCCGGCAATCGGCTGTATCTGCGCCGGTACTGGAACTACGAATTGAGTGTCGCGGCATCGCTGCGCGACCGTCTGGCCGAACCCTTGCCGGTGCCGCCCGATCTGCCTGCGCGCCTGGCCGACCTGTTCCCCGAGCCGCCCCCGCAGGTAGATGGCAAGCCAGTCAGCGACTGGCAGAAAGTGGCCTGCGCGCTGGCTGCCCGTGGCCGCTTCAGCCTGATCACGGGCGGGCCCGGTACCGGCAAGACCACCACGGTAGTCCGGCTGCTGGGCATGTTGCAGGCTTCGGCATTGGCCGATGGTCAAGCCCTGCGTATTCGCCTTGCCGCCCCGACCGGCAAAGCGGCCGCGCGCCTGGGGGAATCGATTGGCGTGCAACTGAGCCGCCTGCCGCTGACCGACGACGTGAAAGCTCATGTGCCGACAACGGTCAGCACCTTGCACCGTTTGCTCGGCAACCGGCCGGACAGCCGGCGTTTCCGCCACGACCGGCGTCACCCACTGTCGCTGGACGTACTGGTGATCGATGAAGCATCGATGATCGACCTGGAAATGATGGCCAGCGTGCTGGATGCCTTGCCCGCTTCGGCCCGCCTGATCCTGCTGGGCGACAAAGACCAGTTGGCGTCCGTGGAAGCAGGTGCGGTGCTGGGTGACCTGTGCCGTGACGCAGAAATCGGTGCCTACCGCGCCGATACCCGTGCGTGGCTGGAAGCCATGACCGGCGCACCGCTGGTCGATCCCATGCTTGAACCAGGCGAACAAGCGCTGGCGCAGCAGACGGTGATGCTGCGTCACTCGCGCCGCTTCGGTGGGGCCAGCGGCATCGGCCGTCTGGCGCGCGCCGTCAATGCGCAAGACCCGGCGCAGGCCCGCGTGGTGTTCGCCCAGTCGCCCCAGGATCTGAGCACCTTGCGTGTGGATGGCGAGCGCGATGCGGCGCTGCTTACGCTGATCGTCGGCGCAACATCACGCCGCGCAGCGGGTGCCGGGCGGACAGGCAGTGCGGCTGCAGCCGCGAGCAACGACGTGCCGTCAGACGCCGCGAATGCGGGTCCCCAAGGCTACGCCCACTACCTGAACCGCCTGCACAACGGCCGTCCACCCGCCACTACCCACCACGACGACCCCGCCTGGGCCAAATGGGCCGCCGATGTGCTCGCGGCCTTTGACGACTTTCGCTTGTTGTGCGCGCTGCGCAAAGGCCCTTGGGGCGTCGAAGGCCTGAACCAGCGGGTTGCCGACACCTTGCAGGCGCGCGGGCTGATCCGTGCCACAGACATCTGGTACGAAGGCCGTCCGGTCCTGTCCACCCGCAACGACTACAGCCTGGGCCTGATGAACGGCGACATCGGCATCGCCATGCAGGTGCCCACCGCAGAAGGAACGATGGCGCTTCGGGTTGCTTTCCCCCGCAACGACGGGCAGGGCGGCGTGCGCTTCGTGCTGCCGAGCCGCATCGGCGCGATTGAAACTGTGTTTGCGATGACCGTGCACAAGTCGCAGGGGTCTGAATTCGCGCACACCGCGCTGGTCTTGCCGCCCGCCTTGAATCCGGTGCTGACCAAGGAATTGATCTACACGGGCATAACCCGCGCCCGGCAGTGGTTCACGCTGGTGGAAAGTGGGGAGGGCGTGTTCGACGCCGCCGTGGCGCGCCGGGTCAGGCGGCTGAGCGGCTTGTCGCTGCATCTGGATGCGCCGTCGCAGGCGGTGGGGGCAGGATAGGGGGCGTGGTTGGTGCTTGGGTGCGAAGCGGGCTTGGAGATTACGAAGCCTGATTCCCACCATCTGCAACCGTTCAGCACAATTGTCGGCCTCGGCCCAACGAAGGGCCCGCCGATTTGCTACACTGCTCCCCGGCGGGCCCCTTCGCATGGCGGAGCGGTGAACCTGGTCAGGTCGGGAACGAAGCAGCCACAGTCGTATCCCGTTAGTGCCGAAGTCAGGCTCGCCACCTCATTCATCGCGGTTCTCACCGCGCGCAACATCGCTTTTCCCGTGCCCGGCTTGCATGCCGCGGCGCGCGGCGACACAAGCGGTGTGTTGTCTTCCCTGTTGATCTTCCCCTTACCGTTTCACTGGCAACGCGCTTGCTGCGCACAGCTACAATGCCGCTATGAGCTATCTCGTGCTGGCCCGCAAATGGCGGCCTCGTTCGTTCGACACGCTGGTGGGCCAGGAACACGTCGTCCGCGCGCTGACGCATGCCCTGACCACTCAGCGTCTTCATCACGCCTGGCTGTTCACCGGCACGCGTGGCGTCGGCAAGACCACCTTGTCGCGCATCCTCGCCAAATCGCTGAATTGCGAAACCGGCATCACGGCTACGCCTTGCGGCAAGTGTCGCGCCTGTACCGAGATCGATAGCGGCCGTTTTGTCGACTATCTTGAACTCGATGCCGCGTCCAACCGCGGCGTGGACGAGATGACGCAGTTGCTTGAGCAGGCCGTGTATTCGCCTACTGTGGGCCGTTTCAAGGTCTATATGATCGACGAAGTGCACATGCTCACCGGGCACGCGTTCAATGCCATGCTGAAAACGCTGGAAGAGCCGCCCGCGCATGTCAAATTCATTCTGGCGACCACTGATCCGCAGAAAATTCCGGTCACGGTCCTGAGCCGCTGCCTGCAATTCAATCTGAAGCAGATGCCGCCGGAATCCATCGTCGGCCATTTGTCGCACGTGCTTGACGCCGAGCAGATGCCCTACGAGACGCCCGCACTGCGGCTGATCGGGCAGGCTGCGCGCGGTTCGATGCGTGACGCCTTGTCGCTGACCGACCAGGCCATTGCCTTCAGTGCTGGTAACCTGACCGACGACGCCGTGCGCAGCATGCTGGGCACCATCGATCAGCGTCACCTGGTGCGTCTGCTGGACGCGCTGGCCGACGGCGATGGCGCAGCGGTGCTGGCGGTGGCCGACGAATTGTCGATCCGCAGCCTGTCTTATTCCGGCGCGCTGGGCGATCTGGCAGTGATGCTGTCGCAGATTGCAATCGCGCAACGGGTTGCCACGGCAGCCGTGGCGGAACACCCGCTGGGCGAAGACCTGATTCGTCTGGCATCGCGCTTGAACCCCGATGCCGTGCAATTGTTCTATTCGATTGCCGTGCACAGCCGGGCTGAATTGGCCTTGGCACCGGACGAATACGCCGGTTTTGCAATGGCCTGCGTGCGCATGTTGGCCTTCAGTGCAGAATCGGGCGGTGCCACGGTGCCGCCAGGAACGTCTGCCATCGTGCCTGCGGCGGCGAAGTCGGCTGCGCCGGTGGCGGCAGCGCAAGCGGCTGTTTCGGCCCCGGCCCCGACCCCGGCTTCGACCGCGATTGCTGTGGCTGGACAGACGGCTGCGGTGTCGCCGGCACAGAACCAGGGTGCGGCAAACGGTGAACCGCCTGCAGTCGCTCAAGGCGCTGCTACCGCTGCTGAATCTCGTGCCTCGGCAACCGCTTCGCAGAGCGACTCGTCGGCTGCAGTGAATCCTGCATCGGTGGCTTCTGCGACGGTCAATCCTGGCGCGGTCAGTTCTGTTGCGGGTAATTCCACTGCTGTTGACCCTGCTCCGGCCAGTCCCGCTGCAATTGCTTCGTCCTCTGTTATTACTGACGCAGTGTCTTCTACTGCGACGTCCTCGGGCGCAGTCACAGATTCGGCCAGCGCTTTGAACGCAGTTGCGGACTTAAACGCAGCCGCGGAATCAAGCACGCTCCCGGACCCCAGCGCAGCCATCAACAAGCCTGTTGCGTCGCAAGCTGACGTAGCCGTGCCCAGCGCCGCTGCCGATATGGCTACGCTGGAAACCGTGCCGACTGCGGCGGCTACTGCCGTGTTGCCTGAAGTGCCGGGTACACCGCCAAGCGCAGAATCCGGCGCGGTATCGCCTCCTGTCCAATCCGACTCAGCATCCACCGCCACCGATGATTCGCCGCCGTGGGATGTGACACAGGATGCTGTTGCAACACCTGCTGTTCCCGCAGCGTCGGCAACCGTCAGCGCCGCACCCGCCACTGCGCCAGCAGCATCGCAAAACACGTCAACCGACGCCCCGGTTAACAGCCCGCGCGCCGCGATGGCGCGTGCGCTGGCAGCCGGGCCCGCCTCGTCGCGCGATGCCAGTGCTGCGCAGTCGGCACCCGCCAACACGCCTGCACCAACGCGTGGCTCTGCTGCCCCGGCACGCGCCCCCGCGCCTGCCCCGCCGCCAGCTCGCCAGTCGCGCGCCAGCAGCGGCCCCCCGGATCTGGAACCGCCCCCGTGGCTGATGGACGACGCCGAGCCCAGCTTTGCCGAGCCGCCACCGGGCACCCAAGGTCGCCGGGATGGGGCAGGCAGCGCGTCACGCGGCTACGATGCCGACACGTCGCCAAGGCAGTCACCCCAGCCAAGCGCCCGTGCGTCCGCCCCGGCCTCTGCGACCGCGCGTCAAGCCGCACGCCAGCCTGCACAACAACCCGCTGCAGCCGCCTACGGTGATCCGCGCGACGCTCAAGACAACGGCTTCGACGACGAATTCGAGTCGCCGGCACCCAGTCGCGCGCCAGCGCCTGCTGCTGCACCGGCTTTTACTGGCAACCCCGGCGACGCGCTGGTCCTGAACGAACCCTGGTCCGCGCTGGCGGCCCGCTTGCCGGTACGCGGCATTGCGGCGCAGTTGGCGCGCCAAAGCGAATTGCTACGAATCGACGGCAATCTGCTTGTATTGCGCGTATCCGCCCGCACTCTTGCTGAAGGGCAGGGCGCGGAGCGCTTGCGCAGTGTGCTTGAAACCCATTTCGGTCGCCCCGTGCGGATCAGCGTCGAAGTAGGTACTACTGGCTCGGAAACCGCCCATGCGGTCGAGCAATCCGTACGCAGCGCTCGCCAGCAGGCAGCGGAAGAAGCGATCCTTGCCGATCCCTTCGTGCGTACGCTGATGGATAATTTCGGCGGACAGATCGTGCCCAATTCGATCAGTCCGGTCTCCCCAGAACTCCCCGTGAAGGAAACGCCAAAATGATGAAAGGTCAGATCGCTGGTTTGATGCGCCAGGCGCAGCAAATGCAAGAAAACATGAAGAAGGCGCAGGAACAGCTGGCCGACATTCTGGTGGAAGGTGCCGCAGGTGGTGGTCTGGTCAAGGCCACCGTCAGCTGCCGCAACGACGTCAAGCGCATCGTCATCGATCCCAGCCTGCTGGCTGACGACAAGGACATGCTGGAAGACCTCGTGGTTGCCGCATTGAACGACGCACTGCGCAAGGCCGAAGCCACCAGCCAGGAAAAGATGTCGGCGCTGACCGCCGGCCTGCCGATCCCCCCGGGCATGAAGCTGCCGTTCTAAAAGCAGCTTTTCAAGACCGTTCTCGAAAACAGGTTTCCATGATGTCTGCGCCCAAGCGCGTGCCCCAATGAGCGACCGGAACGCACCTGTTCCGCTGGCTGCCCTGGTCGATGCCTTGCGTCGCCTGCCGGGCGTGGGCGCGCGTTCTGCGCAGCGCATGGCGTATCACCTGTTGCAGCACGATCCGCAGGGCGCACGCATGCTGGGTCAGTCGTTGACCAATGCGGTCGAAAAACTGCGCCACTGCGCGAAATGCAATACGTTTACCGAGGTCGAGATCTGCGAGGTCTGCCTCAACCCCCGGCGCGACGCCACGCAGCTTTGCGTGGTGGAAACGCCGGCGGACCAGAACATGATCGAAGCCAGCCACAGTTACCAGGGGCTGTACTTCGTGTTGATGGGTCGCCTGTCGCCACTTGAAGGTGTGGGCCCCCGCGACATCCGTTTCGACCGCTTGCTGGAACGTGCCACCGATGGGGTGGTGAACGAGGTCATCCTCGCCACCAACTTCACCACCGAAGGCGAAACCACCGCGCATTACCTGACTGAATTGATGCGTGCGCGTGGCTTGCGTGTCACCCGCCTTGCGCGTGGTGTGCCGGTCGGCAGCGAACTGGAATATGTCGATGCCGGCACCATTGCCTGGGCCTTGATGGACCGCCGCGCGCCTTGAGCGCATTGTCATCACACCAGGTGATGCAGCAACAGGCTGGAAAGTTCGGTCTGCCCAAGCGCTCCGCAATGTGCCAATCTGCAAGTGTCAATCTCTGCTTATCGCCCAAAGTGCCATATTGCGGTTTTTGTGGTGCTGATTCGGGATCATCCTCATGCGTTACCTTGAGGCAAACCGATATCATCGTGCGGCGATAGACGCGCTGGAAAAAGAGGGTGCACCGCTTGTGCCCCGGCCGGCGTCGCTGCTTTCCATCGCCGGAGACCCTCGATGACCTTCACCCGACGCGACATCATCAAGCTGGCCGGCACGGCCGCTGCCCTCCAACTGTTCCCGGCATTCGTGCACGCCCAGGGCCTCGAAAAGAAAAAGGTCAGCATTGCGGTTGGCGGCAAGAACCTCTTCTATTACTTGCCGCTGACGATCGCAGAACAGCGCGGTTATTTCAAAGATGAAGGTCTGGACGTCGAAATCTCGGACTTCGCCGGTGGCTCGCGCGCCTTGCAGGCCGTGGTCGGCGGTAGCGCCGACGTGTGCTCGGGCGCGTTCGAACACACCATCAGCCTGCAGAACAAGGGCCAGGCCTTCCGCGCCTTCGCCCTGCAAGGCCGTGCGCCGCAGATCGTGATGGCGGTGTCCACCAAGACTTTCGCCAACTACAAGACGCCGGCCGACCTGAAAGGCAAAAAGATCGGCGTGACGGCACCGGGCTCGTCGACCAACATGATGGTCAACTTCTTCCTGGCCAAGCACGGCCTGAAGGCGTCCGATGTGTCGATCATCGGCGTGGGCGCTGCCGCTGGCGCGGTTGCCGCCATGCGTTCGGGCCAGATCGATGCGATCTCCAACCTTGACCCGGTCATCACCACGCTGGAACGTGCTGGCGATATCCGCATCATCTCGGACACCCGCAGCCTGAAGGACACGGAAACCATCTTCGGTGGCCCGATGCCCGCCGCGTGCCTGTACGCGGCGCAAGCCTTCCTGGACAAGAACCCGAACACGGCGCAAGCCCTGGCCAACGCCATCGTGCGCGCCAACAAGTGGCTGCAAACGGCCGGCCCCTCGGAAATCGTGAAAAACGTGCCGGAATCCTTCCTGCTGGGTGACCGCGCGCTGTACATCGATTCCTTCCAGAAGGGCAAGGAAGCGATCTCGCCGGACGGCGTGGTCCCGGAAGCTGGTGCGGCAACCGCACTGCGCGCCCTGGCTGCCTACGACACGGCCATCGACGCCAAGAAGATCGACTTGTCGCGCATCTACACGAACGAGTTCGTGAAGAAGGCGAACCAGAAATACCCGAACGGCTAAGTTCGTCACTGCGCCGCGGCGTGTGTCCAGTGGGCACACGCCGCGGCTTTTTTCATGATTACAGGAGTCGGGTTTGTCGACCGTATCATCCGCCACCCCCGCGTCCGCACCCGCGCTTCGCTTTGAAAACCTGACCTGCACCTTCGTGTCGCGTGAAGACCGCTCGCAGCGCTACACCGCTGTGAGGGACACCACCATGTCGGTGGAAGCAGGCGAGTTCGTCTCCGTCGTCGGCCCCACGGGCTGCGGCAAATCCACCTTGCTGAACATCGCTGCCGGCCTGTTGCAACCCTCGTCGGGCAGCATCAGTGTGTTCGGCAAACCGCTGGAAGGCATCAACACGCGCGCGGGCTACATGTTCCAGGGCGATGCATTGCTGCCCTGGCGCAATGCGCTGGACAACGTGGTTGCAGGACTGGAATTCGCGGGCGTGGGCCGCAGCGAAGCCGTCGAGCGCGGTGAAGAATGGCTGCGTCGGGTTGGTCTGGGTGGCTTCGGCGACCGCTTCCCGCACCAGATGTCGGGCGGCATGCGCAAGCGCACCATGCTGGCACAGACGCTGATCCGCGACCCGGACATCATCCTGATGGACGAACCGTTCTCGGCGCTTGATATCCAGACGCGTCAGCTGATGGAAAACGAAGTGCTGGAATTGTGGATGGCCAAGCGCAAGGCCGTGCTGTTCATCACGCACGATCTGGATGAAGCCATTGCCATGAGCGACCGGGTCATCGTGCTGTCAGCAGGCCCGGGCACCCACCCGATCGGTGAATTCGCGATCGACCTGCCGCGCCCGCGCGACGTGTCGGAAGTGCGCATGCACCCCCGTTTCGTCGAGCTGCACGCCGCCATCTGGGGCGTGTTGCGCGAAGAAGTTCTCAAGGGCTATGCCCAGCAAAAGTTGGTCGCGTAAGCGCCATACCAAAGGGCATCAGCATTATGTGGAATCTCATCAAACCCAGTCACAAGACCCTGCGCCTGTGGCAGTTGGCGGTACTGGTCGTCATCCTGGCCGTCTGGCACGGCATCACACGTGACCCGGCGGTTGCGTTCTTCTTCGGTGAACCGATCAAGGTCTTCCTGCGCGTGTGGCAGTGGTTCGTCACCGACGCCGACATCTATACCCACCTGGGCATCACGCTGCTGGAAACCATGCTGGCGTTTGCCATCGGCACGATTGCCGGTCTGGGCTTCGGCCTGTGGCTCGCGCTGTCGACCATGGCGGGTGCCATCCTGGACCCGTACATCAAGGCCATGAACTCGATGCCACGGGTGATCCTGGCGCCGATCTTCGCGCTGTGGTTCGGCCTGGGCATCTGGTCCAAGGTGGCACTGGCCGTCACGCTGGTGTTCTTCATCGTGTTCTTCAACGTCTACCAAGGCGTGAAGGAAGTCAGCCCGGTGGTCCTGGCCAACGCCCGCATGCTGGGTGCCAATGGTCGTCAGCTGCTGCGTCAGGTCTACCTGCCGTCGGCCACCAGCTGGGTGTTCTCCAGCCTGCATACGTCGGTCGGTCTGGCCTTCGTGGGCGCGGTGGTGGGTGAATACCTGGGCAGCGCACGCGGGGTCGGTTATCTGATTCTGCAGGCCGAAGGCACCTTCGACGTGAACACCGTGTTTGCCGGCATCATCGTGCTGACGGCGTGCGCGCTGTTCCTGGATCTGATGGTGGGCGTGGTCGAAAAGCGCCTGATGAAGTGGCAACCAAAGTCGGGTGAAACCGAGCGCCTGTAAGCGCACGGTACGAACGTGCTGCGCCGTCGATCCGGTCACGCAGCACGAACCAGTTGTTGTCACACGCAATAAAAGCGTACCAAACGGCCTTGGGGTTATCCCGAGGCCGTTTTCATTTCCGCGTCAGTCATGGGAAGTCGAAAGGTCGTCACCTTCCCGCCCAGCGCCAGACGTGACGTTTTGTAATCCAGTCACGAATAAAATTCGTACATCAGGCCGAATTAATATCGTTTTGCGCTGAAACCACACGGCTTTTAAATGGGCGTTCGTTCACCAACCGAGCCTCATTCAGATGAATCCCATCGGCTACCGCATGCTTGAGCGGTCCTCCTCGCCCGTGACCAGTGATGTTCTGCAGCAATTTGCCACCGTCGGCACCGCGCAGATCAGCGATTGCATGCAGCGCCTGTACGGCGCAGACGGTCTGCGACCGATGCATGGCGGCACGGGCCGGATGGTTGGCCTGGCAGTGACCGTGAAGGTACGCCCGGGCGACAACCTGATGATCCACAAGGCGATCGAGATGGCTGGCCCCGGCGACATCATCGTGGTCGATGGCAGCGGCGACACCACCAACGCGCTGGTCGGCGAACTGATGATGATGGCTGCCCACGAGCGCGGCATTCTCGGTTTTGTGATCGACGGCGCGATCCGCGATCTGGACGTGTTCGCCCAAGGCGAATTCGGCTGCTTCGCACGCGGCGTGTCGCACAAGGGTCCGTACAAGGATGGCCCGGGCGAAATCAACGTGCCGGTGTCGATCGGTGGCCAGGTCATCTGCGCAGGCGACGTGATCGTCGGTGACGCCGATGGCGTGGTGGGCATTCCTGCTGCGCATGCCGCAGACATCCTGGTGCTGGCGCTGAAGAAAGAGAACGCCGAACTGGTTTCCAAAGAAAAAATCCTGGCCGGCACGTACCAAAAGCCCTGGCTTGAAAAAACCATTGCTGAAAAGACCGGAGCAGCCTGATGTCCTTCATTTCCGAAAAAATCCGTCGCATCAAGCTGTCGCCCAGCGTGGCCGCGCGCGCCATCATCGCTGAACTGCGTGAGCAAGGCCGTCGTGTCATCGACCTGACCATCGGCGAGCCCGATTTCTCGACCCCCAAGCACATCTGCGACGCGGCCAAGGCTGCGATGGACCGAGGCGAAACCAAGTACCCCGCCGCCCAGGGCACCCCGGCGCTGCGCAAGGCTGCCCGCGTGCGCCTGTTGCTGGACACCGGTGTGGACTACCCGGTCGGCCAGATCATCGTCAGCACTGGTGCCAAGCAAGTGTTGTTCAACGGCCTGGCTGCCACGCTGAACGACGGCGACGAAGTGATCATTCCCGCGCCGTTCTGGGTGTCGTACCCCGACATGGTGCTGGTCAACGGCGGCGTGCCGGTGCCGGTCACCACCACGCCGGCCACCGGCTACAAGCTGACCCCGGAAGCCCTGGAAGCCGCGATCACCCCGCGCACCAAGTGGCTGATGATGAACGCCCCCAGCAATCCCACCGGTGCCGTCTATGGCAAGGAAGAATGGGAAGCGCTGGCTGCGGTGCTGCGTCGCCACCCGCACGTCTGGTTGATGACCGACGACATCTACGCGCGTCTGGGCTTCCTCGACACCGCCGCTGTGCATCCGCTGCAAGTCGCGCCCGATCTGGCGCCGCGCACCCTGGTGGTCAATGGTGTGTCGAAGGCCTACGCGATGACGGGCTGGCGCATCGGTTATGGTGCAGGCCCGGATGAACTGATCAAGGCCATGGCCATCCTGCAATCGCAAAGCACCTCGGGTGCCTCGTCGATCAGCCAGGCCGCCGCGCTGGAAGCGCTGTCCGGCCCGCAGGATTGCGTGGTCGAATTCGCCAAGATCTTCCGTGCACGCCGTGACGTCGCCGTGGCCGAACTGTCGAAGACGCCGGGCCTGACGGTAGTCGTGCCGGAAGGCGCGTTCTACGTCTTCCCCGACTGCAATGCACTGCTGGGCAAGAAGACGCCCGACGGCAAGGTGATCGCCACCGACAACGATCTGACAAATTACTTCCTGCGCGATGCAGGTGTGGCCGTGATCGACGGTCATGCCTACGGCGCGCCGGGCACGTTCCGCCTGTCGTTCGCGGCATCGGAAGACGACATTCGGGCTGGTTGCGCAGGCATCCGGGCCGCTTGCGAAAAGCTGAGCTAAGACCAATCCCCCCCTTAGATCCACCGAGGAGCACACATGAAACTGACCAACATCGCATACGGCCTGCTGGCCCTGACGCTCGCAAGCGCCGCCACTGTGGCGAAAGCCGACCAATTGGACGACGTGAAGAAGAAGGGCGAACTGGTGTGCGGCACCCTCGGCACCTCGCAGCCCTTCAGCTTCCAGGACCCGGCCACCCGTGAACTGGTGGGCTACGACATCGACATGTGCACCCTGGTTGCCAAGAAGATTGGCGTGAAGATCCAGTTCAAGCAGATCTCGGTCGCCGCGCGTATCCCTGAGCTGAACGAAAGCCGCGTCGACATTCTGGCCGCGAACCTGGGTTACTCGCCTGATCGCGCCGAGCAGATCTCGTTCAGCCACGCCTACTACGTCAGCCCGCAGAAGCTGCTGGTTCGCGCTGATTCGCCCTACCAGACCATCGACTCGCTGGACGGCCAGCGCATCGGTGCGACCAAGGGTTCCAGCTCGGAGCGCCAGATCAAGGAACGCTTCACCAAGTCGCAAGTGATCGGCTACGCCGACAGCCCGGCCGCTTACCTCGCCCTGCAGCAAAAGAAGGTCGAGGCGCAATTCGCGTCCGAGCTGATCATGGCCCGCCTGGTCATGCAATCGCCCCCGAGCTCGCCGGTTCGCATGATCGAACAGCCGGTGTTCAACGAGGCCTGGGGCCTGGGCGTACGCAAGTCTGAAGGTCAATTCCTGCGTCAGGTGAACCGCGCGCTGGAAGAAGCCGAAGCAACCGGTGAAGCCAAGAAGATCTTCGAGAAGTGGTTCGGTCCCAACACCGAATACAAGATCAATCGTTCGTTCACCATTGGCCGTATCGTTGGCTGATTGAACGTCTGATCGAAGCTTCGATCTTTCGTGTGTCCCGGCCGTGCTATTGAGCGGCCGGCAGGCAACGGGCTGGCCTATCGACTGAACGGCTGGCCCGTTGCCATGTGCGCCGCTGCCTCGGGGCGGCGTGCACACCGCTTCACGGCGCCATGTTCCATGGCGTTCCGCCCGTCATTCGTCGCCGCTGGCGACTTCCACGAGAAAACCCGCCACATGAGCTTTCTCACTAACGCCCAATTGCTCTCGATGCTCGAAGGCATGCTGACCACGGTTCAGCTGTTCGCGATCTGTTGGGTGATGGCCTTCATGCTTGCCGTGGTGCTGGTGGTAATTCGCACCATCGACTTCGCGCCTTGCCGCTGGTTCGTCGACGCCTACGTCGAGTTCCATCGCAACGTGCCCTTGCTGGTGCTGGTGCTGTTCTGGTATTTCGGCATGCCCGAGTTGCTGCCCGAATCCTTCCGCACCTGGCTCTACGCCCACAATGCCGAAATGTCGCTGGCTGCCATCGCCTTGTCGCTTGGCTCGGCCGCCTACATCTCTGAGGACATCCGCAGCGGGCTGCGCGCCATCCCGGCTACGCAGTTCGAAGCGTCGCGTGCCCTGGGTTCCAGCTTCCTGCAGACCATGCGTTTCGTGATTGTGCCGCAGGCCATCCGCACCTCGATTCCGCCGCTGGTCAGCCGCGCGCTGCTGCTGTTCAAGAACACCTCGGTGGCCATGGCCATCGGCGTGGTGGAACTGACCTACCGCGCTCGCGAGATCGAAAGCGAGACCTACCGCACCTACGCCACCTTCGGCGCAGCGACCATCATGTACCTGCTTGGCTCGTTCCTGATCATGTTTGTCGGGTCCCGTCTCTACAAGCGTTATCGCATCAACACGGGAGCCGGCCATGCTTGAGATCCTGCAGGACTTCTGGCTCCAGCTGCTGATCGGCCAGTACCCCAAGGGGCCGCTCGGCGGCGTGGTGATGACGCTGATCCTGGCGGTGTGCGGCATGCTCGCATCGCTGCCCTTGGCCGTGCTGCTGGCCATCGCCCGCGTCAGTCCCTATCGCTGGGTGGCCCGCAGCGCAGCGGTCTTCGTCAACTGCGTGCGCGGCATGCCGCTGCTGATGCTGATCTTCTGGTCCTACTTCGTGTTGCCCAAGCTGACTGGCTTTTCGCTGAGCGGCTTCTGGACCTTGCTGATCGCGCTCGTAGTCTATGAAAGCGCCTACATGTCCGAGGTGGTGCGTTCTGGCATCGAAGCCTTGCCGCGTGGCCAGATCGAGGCCTCGCGCTCGCTGGGCGTGGGCTACTGGACCACCATGCGCAAGGTGGTACTGCCGCAGGCCTTGTTCAACGTCTTGCCCAGCATGACCAGCCAATTCGTCTCCACCATCAAGGAGACCTCGCTCGGTTACGTGATCAGCGTGAACGAACTGACTTTCGCAGCCAACCAGGTCAACAACATGTTGCTGACCAAGCCGCTCGAAGTGTTCGGCTTGCTGGCCCTGATTTATTTCATCGTGTGTTTCAGCATGAGCCGCGCGCTGCGCTCGCTGGAATGGCGGGTGCGCCGTGCGCGCGCCATGGTTTGAGGATTCGTCATGATCAAGCTCCAGCAAGTCAATAAATGGTACGGCGAGCACCACGTGCTCAAGGAAGTGGACCTGGACGTCGCACGCGGTGAAGTGGTGGTGGTGTGCGGGCCGTCGGGCTCGGGCAAGTCCACCCTGATCCGCACGATCAACCGTCTGGAACCGATCGGCAAGGGCAAGATTCTGGTCGATGGCGAAGACGTGCATGCCAAGGGCACGAACATCAATCGCCTGCGCCAGAAGATCGGCTTCGTGTTCCAGCAGTTCAACCTGTTCCCGCACATGAGCGTGCTGGACAACGTGATGTATGCGCCGATCAACATCCTGAAGCAGCCGCGCGCGGAAGCCACCGAGCTTGCCCGCAGCCTGCTTGAGCGCGTTGGCCTGGCCGACAAGGTCAAGGCCTTCCCGGGCAATCTGTCGGGTGGTCAGCAACAGCGCGTGGCGATTGCCCGCGCGTTGGCGCTCAAGCCGCCGGTCATGTTGTTCGACGAACCCACCAGCGCACTCGACCCGGAAATGGTCGGCGAAGTCTTGCAGGTGATGAAGTCGCTGGCACGTGACGGCATGACCATGGTCTGCGTCACCCACGAAATGGGCTTTGCCCGCGAAGTGTGTGACCGCGTGATCTTCATGGACGGTGGTGTGATCCTGGAAAGCGCCACGCCCGAGGAGTTCTTCAGTGCACCGAAGACCCCGCGTGCGCAGCGCTTCCTGGCCGACGTGATCGGCCACTGAGCCTGATCGTGCATTGAGTCTGCTTGGGGTAATCGGCATGTGCGCAAGGGGGTGTTATGGTTGACCGTCGTCACCCGGTGCCCACTGCGCGCATGTACACCCTCAAGCAACTCGAAGCGTTCTACTGGAGCGCCACCCTTGGCAGCTTCAACGCATCGTCGAACCGGCTGCACACCACGCAGTCGGCCATCGCCAAGCGTGTAGGCGAACTCGAATCGTTTGCCGGCATGCCGCTGTTCGAGCGGCAGGCGCGCCGTCTGCTGCTGACGCAGCAAGGGCACAAGTTGCTGGTCATGGCGCGCGAAATGCTGGAACTGAACCAGCGCATCGTGCAGAGCATTGGCGACCCTTCCTCGCTGGAAGGCGTCGTTCGGCTGGGCGTGACCGAGCTGGTCGGCCTGACCTGGCTGGCCACCTTGATCGACGAGATCAGCCGCCGTTATCCCAATGTGCAATTGATGCCCGAGATCGATGGCGGGCTGACGCTGTACGAACGCTTGCAACGCGACGAACTGGACTTGGCGTTCATGCCCGGGCCGTTCTGGAGCTACGAATACGACAGCACGCCGCTGGGTTCGGTGCGCAACGTGTGGATGGCCAGCCCCGACATCGACATTGAATCCGGACGGGAGCTGACACCGCATGACCTGGCACCGTATCCGGTGATCTCACAGCCGCCGAATTCGGCCTTGTCGCACATTTACGATGCCTGGTTTGCCGAGCAAGGCATGTCGGTCAAGCGGGTGTTCACCTGCAATAACCTGGGTGTGACAGCGCAACTGACAGCGCTGGGCATGGGCATCAGTTATCTGCCCGATGCGTACTTTTCGCCGGTGGTGGCGCGCGGTGTATTGCGGCGGCTGGACGTGAAGCCGGATCTTCCGCCCATCCATTACTACTCGGTCTGCAAGAAGAGTTTCGTCACGCCCTTGCTGTCCACACTGGTGGATGTGGCGTGCGAAGTGGCGCGTTTCGATATTCCGGGTGGGACGTCGAGACGGCAGGGGGGTACGCCGTCGGAAGCGTCTCCGTGATGGGCGCGGGCGGTCGTTAGAAGATCGCTTGAACGTATTCTTTGGACCTGCCTCGCATCATTCCTTGGTCCGCATCGCATTCGCAAAATCAACGAACGCCCGCAGCGGTGCCGGCAGGTGCCGACGCCCCGAGTAGTACAGGAAAGGACCGGAGAAGCCCGGCCACCAGTCGCTCAGCACGGGTTCCAATTCGCCACGATCGAAGTAGGGCTGCAACCAATCTTCAAACAGGAAGATGATGCCGTTGCCAGCCACCGCTGCCGCCACCGCGAGTTCGATGGCAGCGCCGATTTCTACAACCAGCGGCCCCTTCGCATCCACGGTTACCGTTTCGCCATCGCGCTCGAATTGCCACGGAGGAGCCGCACCGCTTGCGTGCCGAATGCGCAGGCAACTGTGGTCAAGCAGGTCACGCGGGTGGGCAGGGCGACCGCGCTGGTTCAGGTAGGCGGGCGCTGCGGCCGTCGCAAAACGCTGCCATCTTGGCCCGATGGGCACGGCGATCATGTCCTGTTCCAGCCGTTCCTCGTAGCGGATGCCGGCGTCGCAGTTTTCTGCCACCAGATCCACAAAACGATCCTGCGCGATCACTTCCACGCAGATGTCCGGGTAGGCCGCCAGGAAAGGCGGCACGATGCGCGGCAAGATGGTGTGCGCCACATTCACCGGCACGTTTAGACGCAGACGGCCTGCCGGGCGATCCCGAAAACCGTTGACCACATCCAGTGCCGATTCCACCTCGGACAGTGCCGGACGCAAACGCTCCAGCAGACGTGCACCCGCATCGGTGGGGGCCACGTTGCGGGTAGTCCGGTGCAGCAGCCGCACCCCTAACTGGGTTTCCAGACGGCGCAGCGCTTCGCTCAGCCGTGACGCGCTGGTACCAGTTGCCCGGGCCGCACCGCGAAAGCCGCCTTCGCGCACCACGGCGACAAACGCCGCCAGATCTTCAAGGTTTGCCATTCAAGATTTACCATTGTGCTGAATTCAGTACGCCTCGTGCTGATTGCACCGGATAGTCGGCCAATCGTACACGCCTTAGTCTGGCAATTCACCTTGATTCAGGACGCCGACATGACCTCCACCACCTCCAACATCACTTCCACTGGCACCTTCCAATTGGGCGATCGCACCGTCAATCGCATGGGCTACGGTGCCATGCAGCTTGCCGGGCCTGGCGTGTTCGGCCCGCCGAAAGACCGCGCCGCAGCACTGGCGGTACTGCGGGCGGCGGTGGACGCAGGCGTCAACCACTTGGACACCAGCGATTTCTATGGTCCCCACATCACCAATCAGCTGATTCGTGAAGCGCTGCACCCGTACCGAGATGATCTGGTCATCGTCACTAAAGTGGGCGCCAAGCGCGGGGCCAACGGCTCCTGGGACTCGGCATTCACCCCTGCCGAACTGGAACGCGCAGTGCATGACAACCTGCGCAATCTGGGCTTGGACGTGTTGGACGTGGTGAACCTGCGTGTGATGTTCGATGTTCACGGACCGGCCGAAGGGTCCATCGAAGCGCAGGTTGCGGCTTTGGCGAAGCTGAAGCAGAAGGGCTTGGTGCGGCACGTTGGGTTGAGCAATGTCACCCGCACGCAGATTGCCGAGGGGCGCGCCATTACCGACATTGCCTGCGTGCAAAATCAGTACAACCTGGTGCACCGTGGGGATGACGCACTGATCGATGAATTGGCAGCGGCAGGCACCGCCTACGTGCCATTTTTCCCGCTGGGTGGTTTCAGCCCGCTGCAATCTTCAACACTGGATGACGTAGCCAAACAGCTTGGTGCTACGTCCATGCAGACTGCGCTTGTCTGGTTGCTGCATCGCTCGCCGAACATCTTGCTGATCCCGGGCACCTCGTCGGTGAAGCACCTTGAACAGAACCTGGCCAGTGCCAGCCTGCGTTTGCCTGCGGATGCGCTGGCGGTGCTGGATGGCTTGGACAAGCACGCCGAGTCTTATTGATATCTGCAGTGGTGCAGGCCAAGCTGCTCCCGCATCACCAACGCCTTATCGCGTAGCCGGTGCAGTCATCGCCTGCGAGCCCGACGCCTGCTCGACATACGCCACCACCCGATCCAGCACCGGAGCCCGGAACCGCAACGGACGCGCAAAACTGCCGATCATCATCGCGTGACCGATACCGTCGAAAGTATCGGTCTGCACCGGCACCCCCACTGCGCGCAGCTTTTCGGCCAACTGGCGGGTATTGCGCACCGGGTCCACAGTCTTGTCGTCGCCGCCCGCCAACAGCAGTGCCGGTACACGTGCTTCACCCACGTGATTGATGGGCTGGGAGTCCGGTGGCGTGTTCGGTGCCAGGAAAGCAGGCTTGATGTCTTCGCCGGTGATCGGCGTGAAGTCATAAGGTCCGGCCAAGCCGATCCAACCGCGCAGCATCGCCGGTTTTTCGCCGTAGGTCGCCAGCCAGCGTGGGTCCATCGCCACCATGGCCGCGTTGTAGCCACCCGCGCTGTGCCCCATCACGAATAACTCGTCTCGATTGCCGCCGTGTTCAGCAATGTGCGCCCGTGTCCAGGCCAGTGCACGTGCCGAGTCGTCCAGGAAACCGGAGTAGGTCACCTGAGGTGACAGGCGGTAGTCCACCACCACGGTGGTGATGCCGCGCGCCGCCAGCGCTTCGCCCACGAACAGGTAGTCGTCGCGGTCACCGCTGGTCCAGTTGCCACCGTAGAAAAACACCACCACTGGGGCGTTCTGTGTACCCGTGGGCCGGTAGATATCCAGCCGCTGTCGCGGGTCGGTGCCGTAGGCAATGTCCTGGTCGCGGCTGAAATGACTGCTGGGCGTCAGGGCGTTCAGCGTACCCAGCGGCGAGCAGGCCGCCAGCGCGGTCAACGCAGGGACAGCAACCATCAGCATCTTCAACACACGTTTCATCTCGACTTCCTTCAGCTAGGGGGAAGGCCCGCGCGTACTGCCATCTGGCCGACAAGTCCCGACAAACAGTTCTACGCAGGCCACGCTCGCTTGGTTGCATCAAACGCATCGATTCCATCGAGAAGCCTGATTCGCCCGATGCATCGCGGGTTTGGCTCGCAAGCCTCGTGCCGACGCTTGAGTTCCTCCCTTCGTCGTGACGAATTCCGGTCGTGTAGTTGCCGATTGCCGATCTACAAAAGTGGCGTTATATTGTTCTGCAACAAGAGTTATTTCTATGAGATAGGAGACGGCATGACGCAGTTCATCGAAATCGAGACCCACGGCCAGACCGGACTGCTTCGGCTGAACCGTCCCGAGAAGCTCAACGCCTGGCACAAGCCCATGCGCGACGAGATCATCGCGACGCTGAAAAGCTTCGATGCGAACGAGTCGATTCGCGCAATCATCATGACCGGGGCAGGGGACCGCGCCTTCTGCGCAGGCCAGGACTTGGCCGAGGCGCATGGCTTTGACGTGACTGCGTCGGAAGCGTGGATGCACGAGTGGGAGGACTACTACGACACCATTCGCAGCCTGAGCAAGCCGCTGATCATGGCCTTGAACGGCACGGCCGCAGGCTCGGCTTTCCAGGTCGCGCTGCTGGGCGACATCCGCGTCGGCCACCCGGGCGTGCGCATGGGCCAGCCGGAAATCAATTCCGGCATCGCCAGCGTGACCGGCCCGTGGATCATGCAATCGATGATCGGTATGTCACGCACCATCGAACTGACGCTGACCGGGCGCATGATGGAAGCCGAGGAATGCCATCGCATCGGCCTGATCCATCACTTGGTTCCCGCCGACCAGGTCCTGCCCCGCGCGATGGAAGTTGCCGCCTTGCTGGCGAGCAAGCCGCCCGTTGCTATGCGTCTGGACAAGGCCCGTTTCCGTGAAATGACCCAGCCCGGTTTCGAAGAAGCCATCCGCGCTGGCATTCGCATCCAGGGCGAGTCCTACGCCACCGGTGAGCCGCAACGCATGATGGAAGAATTCTTCCGCGTGCGCGGGCATTCGGTGCCGAAGGGCTGAAGCCGTCTTGGCAGATCAGGCACGGCGCAAAGACCAATCCTGCAAGACCGGGCACACCGCAACGCGGCCGTGCCCGATGACCACAAGGCCGAACATACGGCCGCCGCAAGACAAAGGCTTCCCCCAAGCGTTGCACGCCCCCGAAAAAAGCGAGGAGACACCATGAGCCAAAAGACCAACCAAGCCATCAATACAACCCGCCGCCGCATCCTGCAAGCATCCGCAGGTGCCGGTGCCGCGTTGATGTTGCCCGCAGGCGTGCACGCCCAGGCCAAGCGCCTGATCGTGTCCGATCCGGGCGGCCCGTACACCGACGCCTATCGCAAAGCCTTTTACGATCCGTTCTTCAAAGAAACCGGCACCGTGGTGGTCAACGTCGCGCGTGAATCGCAGCCGGTATCGCTGTTCACCGCCATGGTCCAGACCAAGAACTACATCTGGGACGCGACCATCCTGACCCTGTCCAGCGACATCCCGATTCTGGAATCGCGTGGCCTGCTGGAACCCATCGGCCTGAAGGCTGACGAATTCCCCGGCATCATGCCCGAAGCTATCCGCCCCGACTGGCTGGGGGTGGACGTGTACGCCACCACCATGGCCTACCGCACCGACAAGTTCGGCGCCAATGGCCCCAAGACCTGGGCCGACTTCTGGGACGTGCAGAAATTCCCGGGCCGCCGCAGCCTGCGCCGCAACGCGCTCGACACGCTGGAACAGGCCCTGATGGCCGACGGTGTGCCCGCCGACAAGCTCTACCCGATGGACCTGGACCGCGCCTTCAAGAGCCTCGACAAGATCAAGGCCCACATCTCGGTGTGGTGGACCAGTGGCGCGCAATCCACGCAACTGATCCAGTCTGGTGAAGTGGACATGATCTCGACCTGGAACGGCCGCAGCCAAAGCGCCATCGACGGCGGCGCACCGGTTGCCATCAACTGGAACCAGGGCCTGTATTCCATCGAAGGCTGGGGCATCCCGAAGGGCACGCCGCGCGCCGACATCGCCAAGCAGTTCGTGCGCTTCTGCGGCGACGCCAAGCGCCAGGCCATGTTCACCGACCTGCTGGCCTACGGCCCGACCAACCTGAAGGCCTACGACAGCATCGCACCGGCACGTGCGGCCTTGCTGCCGACTGCCGCGCCCAACATCGCCGGCATGGTGCTGCCCAGCCCGCAATGGTGGAACGACAACCGTACCAAGGCGACCGAGCGTTTCAATGCCTGGTTGCTGGGCTGAGTCGAGGTAAGCATGCATCCAAAGCTGTCCACCCGAGGTCTTGCCAAACGCTACGGCGCGGTCAATGCGCTCTTGCCGACCGATCTCGACGTCCTGCCGGGCGAATTGCTGACCCTGCTCGGACCTTCCGGTTCGGGCAAGACGACCCTGCTGCAAATGCTGGCAGGGCTTGTCGAGCCGACCGGTGGACAGCTGTTCATCGACGGCAAAGACGCTACCGACCTGCCCGCAGGCGAACGCGGCATCGGCATGGTGTTCCAAAGCTACGCGCTGTTCCCGCATATGACGGTGGCCGAAAACGTCGGCTACCCCTTGCGCATGCGGCGGCGCAAGCCTGCAGAAATCGATGCTGATGTTGCCAGCGCGCTGGCCATGGTGAAGATGGACGCCTTCGGCGCGCGTTATCCGCGCGAGCTGTCGGGCGGGCAGCAGCAGCGCATTGCGCTGGCGCGCTGCTTTGTCTATCGCCCCGGCATCATCTTGCTGGACGAACCGCTGGGTGCGCTGGACAAGAATCTGCGTGAACACATGCAGGGCGAAATTCGCAGCCTGCATCGTGAACTGGGTGCCACCTTCATCTACGTCACGCACGATCAGGACGAAGCGCTGAGCCTGTCCGACCGCGTGTGCCTGATGAACGATGCGCGTATCGAACAGATCGGTTCGCCGCGTGACTTGTACGACCGCCCCGTATCGCGCTTTGCCGCCAACTTCATTGGTCAATCCAACCTGCTGGATGGCCGTGTCGATGCCGGTGGTTTTGTGTGGCGGGACCGCAAGCTGGCTGTAGCGGATGCGGGTGCAAACAGCTTGCCCAAGGCCAGCCTGATGGTGCGGCCTGAAGTGGTGCAAGTGGTGCCGGCAGAGCAGGGCATATTGCAAGGCACCGTGCGCGAATTGGTGTTCCAGGGTTCGGATATCAAGCTGATCGCAAGCTTGCCCGGTGGCGAAGAATTCAGTGCGCGTGTGTCGTGCAAGACGCCGCATCCGCAAGTCGGTGAAGCCGTCGGCCTGTCCTGGGACCCGCAGCACGCCGTTGTGTTGTCGAGGTAAGCGGCCATGCGCACGCGATCCCTCTGGCATACCTGCCGGCCCTGGCTGCCCGGCATTCCCGCGATCCTGTTCCTGATCGTGTTCTTCATCGTCCCGGTGCTGGAAATCCTGGTCAACTCGTTCAGCAGTTCGGACGGCACCTGGGGTTTTGCGCAATACGTGCGCATCGGCCAGCAAACCGCTTACCTGCGGGTGCTGGGCGTCACCTTGATGATCTCGGCGCTGACGGCACTGCTGGCGGTGGCGCTCGCCTATCCGTTTGCCTACCTGCTTAGCCAGATCACCGCCAAGCAGCGCGCGCGCTGGTTGATCTGGCTGCTGATCCCGTTCTGGACCAGCTATCTGGTCAAGACCTTTGCATGGATTCTGCTGCTGTCGCGTACCGGCGTGCTGCGTTCGCTGGCCGATGCCTTCGGCGCGGGTGAAATGACCGCCTCGCTGATCCCGTCGCTGACGGGCGTGTTGGTCGGCATGGTCCACGCGATGGTGCCCCTGGCCGTGATGAGCATGCTGCCCATCATGCAAGGCATCGACGCGCAGTTGTCCCGCGCTGCCCACACCCTGGGCGCGGGCCGTCGCACCGCGTTCTTCACCATCTTCATGCCCTTGTCGATGTCGGGTGCGGCCGCTGCCGGGCTGCTGGTGTTCATCACCAGCCTGGGCTTCTTCATCGTGCCTGCGCTGTTGGGCACCCCGCGTGAAACCATGGTCGGTCAGCTGGTCATCTCGGTGATTCTGGAACTGTTCGACATGCCGTTTGCGGGCGCACTGTCGGTGCTGCTGCTGGCGGTGACCATCGTCGTCTTCATCGCCTACGACCGCTGGGTGGGTTTGTCGTCAATGAGTGGCGATGCACCCGCAGGGCGGGGCGGCAGTCGGCGCATGCAAGCCTTCTGGGGCACGCTGGGTCGCTGGGCAGATCAGGTATTCCCTGCGCCCAAGCGCGGCACCGTCGCACGTCGTTCCTGGACCTTGCACTTGTACGGCGCGCTGGTGGCCTTGTTCCTGATGCTGCCGGTACTGACCGTGGTGCCGATCTCGTTCACCAGTTCCAACTTCCTGGCCTTCCCGCCGCAAGGCTTCAGCCTGCGCTGGTACGAAACCTTCATGACCTCGCCCGCGTGGCAATCGGCCTTCATTCGTTCGGTGCTGGTGGCAACGTCCACCGCATTGATCGCAGTTGCCTTGGGCCTGGGTGCCGCGCTGATGCTGGTGAAGATGCGCGGAAAGATTGGCAACGCGCTGTTCTCGTTCTTCGTCGCCCCGCTGATCCTGCCGCGCATCGTGATTGCCGTGGGCTTGTTCTACCTGTTTGCCCGCATGGGCCTGACGGGTACCGATGCGGGTCTGATTCTGGGCCACACCGTGCTGGCCATTCCCTATGTCGTCGTAACGATGGCAGCCGCCTTGAAGCGCTACGACTGGCGACTGGACGACGCAGCCAAGATTTTGGGTGCCAGCGCATCGGCCCGCATGCGCACGGTCATGTTGCCGATCCTGCTGCCCTCGATGGCGTCCGCCTTCCTGTTCGCTTTCCTGACTTCGTTCGACGAACTGACGATTGCGATCTTCGTCAGCGGCGGCCTGAAGACCACGCTGCCCAAGCAGATGTGGGACGACATGCTGCTTCAGGTCAACCCCACGCTGGCGGCGGTATCCACCACGCTGCTGGCCATCATCACTCTTATTATTTTCGCGATGGCCATGCTGCGACGCGAACGAAAAAATCATGCATGACTACACGCGTTATTTCCCCGTCCGCGGTGACGACGATCAGCTCGACGTACAAGGCATTCTGCATGCCGGTTTGAATGCCACGCCCGATCGCATGGTGCTGGCTTTCGACGCAGAGGAATGGACAGTGTCACGCCTGCGCCGTCATGTCGCGCTCAGCCAGGCCTGGCTGGCTACGCAAGGCATGGTGCCGGGCGACCGCGTGGCCGTGATGCTGAAAAACCATCCGGCCCATGTCGCCCTGATCTATGCCCTGATTCTGTCCGGCATGGTCTGGGTGCCCGTCAACACGCGCCTGAAGTCAGCAGGCCTGCAATACCTGATCGACCACGCCAAGCCGTCCTTAGTCGTGGTGGAACCCGAGTTCGATGAACAGGTGACGCAAGCCGGGGCCACGCATCCGTTCAAGTTGGTGCATGCCGAGTTGGTCGAATCGGAAGTGGAGGGCGCAGCCATTGTGCGTGCCCCTTGCGTGCCCAGCGACCTGCTGTGCTTGATCTATACCTCTGGCACCACCGGCGCGCCCAAGGGCGTGCGCTTCACGCATCGCATGCTGCGCATCGCCAGCGAAGCCGCCTTGATCGCGGCGGATGCCCACGATGGCGACCGCCTGTTCCTGTGGGAACCGCTGTGCCATATCGGCGGCGCGCAGATGCTGATGGCCCCGTTCCTGGCCAAGGTATCTTTGCACGTCGTGCCCGCGTTTTCGCTCAGCCGCTTCTGGCAGCAGATCGAAACCTCTGGCGCGACTCACCTGCATTACCTGGGTGGCGTGCTGGAACTGCTGATGCGCCAGCCGGAAACCATTCCGGCCAAGCACAGCATTCGCGTGGCCTGGGGCGCAGGGCTGAACAAGCTGACCTGGAAACAGGCCCAAGACACCCTCGGCATGGGACTGCGCGAATGCTACGGCATGACCGAATGTTCCAGCTTTGGCTGCTTCAATCAGAACGGCAAACCGGGGTCGATGGGGCGTGTGCTGCCCTGGATGACGCTGGAACTGCTGGATGAAAACGGCAAACCAGTGGGCGTGGGCGAGCATGGCGAGATCGTGCTGGCTACCGATGTAGAAGGCGCTTTCCTGGCCGGTTATCTGGACAACCCGGAAGCCACCGCCAGTACCTTGCGCGATGGCCGCCTGTACACCGGCGACATTGCGTGGCGCGATGCCGATGGCGACCTGTTCTTCGTGGGCCGTCGCACCGACAGCATGCGGGTGCGGGGCGAGAACGTATCCGCCTGGGAAATCGAACGGGTGTTTGCACAGCACCCGGATGTCAGCTCGGTGGCGGCGGTGGGCGTGAAAAGCGATATCGGCGAACAGGAAGTGCTGCTGTATGTGCAGTGCGAAGATAGCTCGCCGGAAAACCTCGCGCGCTTGGCACCGACCTTGTCCGCGTGGGCTTCGAACCGCTTGGCCAGTTATCAGCTGCCGCGCTACTACCGACTGGTCGAACGCTTCGACCTGACCCCCAGCGAACGCATCCGCAAACACTTGCTGCCGCGTGAGTTGGACGGGGCGTGGGATCGCTCGGTTCGGGGTTGAACGTCAGCGCTTGATCGTAAGTAGAAAAAAAGGGGGACCGCAAATAATTGCGATCCCCCATTTTGTTTGATCTATGGTCTGTAGCGACCTTGTCTACCTTCGCCCGGAAATCGCCCCGGCCGCCGTGATCACCAAGTCCGACAAGTGCTTTTCATCTTCCGCACGCCAACGCGGCTTGGTCACCGCCACGTTGATGCCACCCAGTGGGCGTCCTTCCGCATCCACAATCGCCGCCGCCACCGAGATATCGCCCATGTAGTATTCCTCGGCCGTTATCGCATACCCCGCATCGCGGATGCGAGCCAGCCGCGCGTGAATGGCCGCGCGATCGTTCACCGTGTTCGGCGTGTGGGCAATCAGCTGCGTGTCGTCCAAGATGGCATCGACCTGCTCAGTGGGCATCTGCGCCAGCATCGCCAGGCCGGGCGAGGTGCAATAAGCAGGCAGACGATTGCCCACGATCACCGTCGGGTTCAGCACGTTGCGGCTGACGATACGCAGCACGTACACAATGTCCGGGCCGTCCAGCACCGTGATGTTCGTGGTCTCCTCCGTCTCGCGGCTTAGCTGCTGCAAGTAGGGCGTGGCGCGATACACCAAGTCGTTCGACGCCACGTAGTTGTACGTGAAATCAAACAGTTTCACGCCCAGCGAATACGTCTTGCTGGACTCATCTTTCTGCAAGTAGCCCAGCGTCACCAAGGTGTAGGTGAAACGCTGCGCCGTGCTCACGTCCATGCCGGTCTGCGCCGCCACTTGCGACAGCGTCAGACGCTTGCGGGTGCCATCGAATGCGGACAGTACCCGCATCGCCTTTTCCACCGAATTGACGAACAGCGACGAGCGCTCCGGCGCATTGGCGTCCGGTGCGGTTTTCGCGGCGGATTGCGACGGAATGGTAGGCGAGCGGTGCGGAGCGGGTGACTTGTTGGACATGGAATCTGCTGGCCTGCGCCAAGCAGTTGGTGCGGAAGGGACCCGGCAATCTTACCGTGCCCCACCGGCACCCGCCGCCGGGAAAAACCTGGATGAGTCGTTCTGAATCGTGCGTTTGAAGGCGGTGGATTTCACAGCGGTTTAATGCCGCATCAGAGCAATATCACCGCGTTCACAGCACCTTAATTCTGCTGCATGAAGCGCGCCTTGAAGCGCTTGCCCTTGATGTTGGTCTTCAACAGCTTTTCCAGCGTGGCGTCCGCAATTTCCTGCTTCAGCGCGACGAAGGTCACGAACTCGGTGATGTTGATCTTGCCCACTTGGTCCATCGTCAGGCCGATGTCCTTGGTCAGCGCACCCAGGAAGTCGCCCGGACGCAGCTTGTCCTTCTTGCCGCCATGCACGCACACCGTCACCATCGGCGGGCGCAGCATGTCGCCAGGCGCGGGCTTCAGCTTCTCAATGTCACGCCATTGCAGCGGGCTGCCAATAAAGGTCTCGATCAGGTTGGCAAAGTGAACTTCTTCCGGCGAAGCCAGGTTCAGCGCCAAGCCTTTTTCACCACTGCGACCGGTACGGCCGATACGGTGAACGTAGATTTCCTTGTCGCGCGTGACTTCCACGTTGATCACCGCGTCCAGGTTCGGAATATCCAACCCACGTGCGGCCACGTCAGTAGCCACCAGAATCGAACAGCTGCGATTGGCGAACATCACCAGCACGTCGTCACGATCGCGTTGTTCCAGATCGCCATGCAGAGCCAGCGCGCTGAAACCCTGGCGCACCAAGTCGTCAACCAGTTCGCGGCACTGCGCCTTGGTATTGCAGAACGCAATCGCCGACTCCGGGCGGAAATGCTTCAGCAGCTTCACCACGGCTTCGGTGCGCTCGTCTTCGTCGATCTCGTAGAAATACTGCTCGATCTGCGCCGACTGGTGGATCGATTCCACCTTGATCTCTTCCGCGTTGCGCATCAAGCGCCCGCTGATCTTCTTGATGTCGTCGGGGAAGGTCGCCGAGAACAGCAGCGTCTGGCGACGCGGCGGGCACAGCGCCACGATCTGCGAAATCTGGTCGATGAAGCCCATGTCGACCATGCGGTCGGCCTCGTCCAGCACCAGCGTGCGCAGTTCGTGCAGTTCCAGGCTGCCGCGATCCAGGTGATCGAAGATCCGGCCCGGCGTGCCCACAATCACGTGCGCGCCATACAGCAGCGATTCCACCTGCGGGCGCATCGGCGCGCCGCCCGACAAATTAAGAATCTTCAGATTCGGGATCGAACGCGCCAGCTTGCGCACTTCCTGCGACACCTGGTCAGCCAGTTCGCGCGTCGGGCACAAGACCAGTGCCTGCACCTTGAAGCTCGTCACATCAAGGTTCTGCAACAGGCCAATACCAAAGGCCGCAGTCTTGCCGCTACCCGTCTTCGCCTGGGCGATCAGATCGCGACCATTCAGAATGGTCGGCAGGCTCTGCGCCTGGATCGCGGTCATGTTGTGGTAGCCAAGCGTGTCCAGCGTCGCGAGCATCGCGGGGGACAAGGGCAAGCTGGAGAAGGCGCTGGTGGTCACGGCAGGCAGTCAAAAAGGGGCAACCGGGTAGTTTACCAGTTAGGTGATGACAGGGCGTGCGGGACTGTGCGCGGGGCGGTGGGTATTGATATGGTTGTGCATACCTTGATGATTCGAATCTGCCTCGTATAGCGTTCCTGTAAGGGCCAGATCCGCCGTAAGGGTAATCGCCGTCTTAAATTACCGATGACTAATACCTAGACTTTGGCCCCATACGCCCTGGTCTTGATGCCTCCCCGCCAAAGGCCGCTGCGGCCATCACCGACCGAGGTTTTGCATGTCCAGTTCCAGCACGTCTCCGCTTGGTACATCCGTGTCCAGCGCTTCCGCATCTGCTGCGGCTACGTCCGGCAGTTCTGCATCTGCTGCAGCTACATCCGGCAGTTCCGCATCTGGTAAGTCCACATCTGGTGCGACCACATCCAGCACGCCGGATGCCGCAGCAACATCCCCCGTTCTGCTCGACATCGATGGCCCCGTGGCACGTCTCACCTTCAACCGTCCCGCCGTGCTCAACGCGCTGGACGGAGCAATGGCAAGCGCCTGGCAAGCCGCCCTGCAAACCGTTCGCGACACTGCCGGGCTGCGCGTATTGGTGATGCGCGGCGCAGGCCGCGCCTTCATGGCGGGCGGCGATCTGGGAGCCTTGCAGCAAGACCCGGTCGCCAAAGTGCAAGCCTTGCTGCCCGTCGCCCACGACTGCGTGCGGATAATCACCGATCTGCAGATACCCGTCGTAGCCAGCCTGCACGGTGCCGTAGCAGGTGCCGGCGTCAGCATCGCGCTTGCCGCCGACCTTGCCATCGCCGCCGAGAACACCCAGTTCACCCTGGCCTACGCCCGCATCGGAGCCAGCCCCGACGTAGGCGCAACCTGGCACTTGCCGCAGGTCGTAGGCCTGCGCAAAGCCATGGAAATCGCCATGCTGGCCGACACGCTGGATGCACAGGAAGCCTTGCGGCTGTCACTGGTGAATCGCGTCGTGCCGACCAATGCGCTCGAAGCAGAAACCGATGCGTTGGTGCAGCGCCTGGCCAACGGCCCGACCGCCGCCTACGCAAAGATTCGGCACCTGCTGAGGGATGCGGGTCAACGCAGTTTGTCTGCGCAGCTGGATGCGGAACAGGCTGCTTTCGAGGCCTCCGCGGCGACCGAGGACTTCCAGGAAGGCGTGGCGGCGTTCCTGGGTAAGCGACCGGCTAAGTACACGGGTCGCTGACGCATTGGTCTACACACATTCTCTTCCAAGGTCGTCATGACACTTCCAGCCATTCTGCAAAACCTGCGCTTGCCCGTCATCGCCTCGCCCATGTTCATCGCCAGCGGCCCTGAACTGGTCATCGCGCAATGCAAAGCCGGCATCGTCGGCGCATTCCCCGCACTGAACGCCCGACCGGCAAGCATGTTGGACACTTGGCTTGGCGACATAAAAGAAGCGCTGGCCGAACATCGCCGCCTGAACCCCGACGCCATCATCGGCCCGCTAGCGGTCAACCAGATCGTCCACCAGTCCAACACCCGCTTGGCAGAGGACATAGAAACCTGCGTGCGCCATCAGGTGCCCATCGTCATCTCCAGCCTGCGCGCGCCGCCAAAAGAAATGCTGGACGCCGTGCACAGCTACGGCGGCATCGTGCTGCACGACGTGATCTCCATCCGCCATGCCAACAAAGCGCTGGAAGCCGGCGTCGACGGCCTGATCCTGGTCGCAGCCGGGGCGGGCGGACACGCGGGCACCTTGTCGCCCTTCGCGCTGGTAGGCGAAGTGCGCCGATTCTTCGACGGCCCGGTCGTGCTGTCAGGTTCCATTGCCACCGGCTCCGCCGTGCTGTCCGCGCAAGCCATGGGCGCAGACCTGGCCTACATCGGCACCCGCTGGCTGGCCAGCCGGGAATCGAACATCGGCGACGCCTACCGCCAAGCCATCATCGACTCGGCTGCGGACGAAGTGATCTACACGCCCGTGTTCACCGGCGTGCATGGCAACTATCTGAAGCGCTCGATTGTGGCTGCGGGTTATGACCCGGCAGCGTTGCCCACTGAACCTGCCAAAGCAATGGACTTCGGTTCAGGCGGTGGCAGCGAAGCAAAAGCTTGGCGCGACATTTGGGGCGCAGGGCAGGGCGTAGGCTTGATGGACGACGCGCCACCGGTGGCGGAGTTGGTGGATCGGCTGCATGCGGAATATGTGGCGGCTCGCGCTCGGCTGAATGCGTTGGCTTGAATACCGCCTGGCATCGTCCAGGCTGCCTGGACGGGCCGGTTTGCGCGGTGTTGGCTAGGGCACACGCTAGGCGAAGGTCTTTGGAAAAACCACTATTCTTTCGGAACTCTCGAAGGAAGCAAACATGACAGTCATCACCTCGGTCGAAGACCTGCGTATCTTGGCCAAACGCCGCGTGCCCCGGATGTTCTACGACTACGCGGATTCCGGCGCTTGGACCGAGTCCACCTACCGCAACAACGAAACCGACTTCGGCAAGATCAAACTGCGCCAGCGCGTCGCGGTCAACATGGAAAACCGCACGCTGAAAAGCACCATGATCGGTCAGGAAGTCTCCATGCCTGTGGCGATTGCACCCACCGGCCTGACCGGCATGCAGCACGCCGACGGCGAAATCCTGGCCGCACGCGCTGCTGAAAAATTCGGCATCCCGTTCACGCTCTCGACCATGAGCATCTGCTCCATCGAAGACGTAGCCGAGAACACCAGCAAACCCTTCTGGTTCCAACTGTACATGATGCGCGACCGCGCCTTTATGGAACGCCTGATCAACCGCGCCAAAGCCGCAGGCTGCTCGGCGCTGGTCGTCACGCTCGACCTGCAAATCCTCGGTCAGCGCCACAAAGACATCAAGAACGGCCTTTCCGCGCCGCCGAAGCCCACGCTGCGCAACATGATCAACCTGGCCACCAAGCCGCGCTGGTGCCTAGGCATGTTGGGCACGCAACGCCGCACCTTCCGCAATATCGCGGGACACGTGGACGGCATTGCGGACATGAGTTCGCTGTCTTCGTGGACCGCTACGCAGTTCGACCCCGCGCTGAGCTGGGACGACGTGCAGTGGATCAAGGAACGCTGGGGCGGCAAGATGATCATCAAGGGCATTCTTGATGAAGAAGATGCCGAGATGGCCGTTCGCTCAGGTGCGGATGCGCTGATCGTGTCGAACCACGGAGGGCGTCAGTTGGATGGGGCGCTGTCGTCGATTGAGGCACTGCCGCGCATTGTGCGGACGGTGGGTGATCGCATTGAAGTGCATATGGATGGTGGCGTGCGTTCAGGCCAGGATGTGCTGAAGGCCGTGGCGCTGGGCGCGCGTGGGGTTTATATCGGCCGTGCGTTCTTGTATGGGCTGGGTGCGATGGGTGAAGCGGGCGTGACGAAGACGCTTTCGCTGATTCGCAATGAGATGGATATCACGATGGCGCTGTGCGGGCTGCGTGACGTGCAGAATGTAGATCGGAAGATTTTGGTGCCGGGGACTTGGAATGAGGGGAGTTCGGTCACCTCGCGCTGACTGCATGGCCCTGAATATTTCGTGCAGGTTTTTGAGATTGCTTGGTGTGGCTTCCGGTTAACCGGAGGTCACACCAAGATATAGAGAAATCGCCGAATATTGGATCGATCAAGATTCGCTTGATAAGTACAGCCGATAGCAATTTATAGAACAGTTCTTCAAGCTTCCTGGCATTCATGTGGCCTCGTAAAAATTCTTGTTTCTACGTTAGCTACGGCGATAGTAATTTTGAAATAAATTGAGTGAGCTGGGGGGCACGGTTATGCTGAGCATGTCCGCACGGTGCAGCTGATGAAGACTACCTGTATAGCACTTTGATCCGAAATCAATGGTGTTGACCATATTTGTGTGCATTAATTTATTTTTGACTTGGTTTATTCGTGGTTTGAGGGTCTTGTTGGGAGATGCTGGGTATTATCTTTTCATGTGCTAGGTTAAATATGTTATCAATGACAGGAGTAAATTGTGCCAGTATCTGCATCGTCCGTACAGGTTGGAGAATATTTCATTACCTCCAGCGGTCAGCTGCGAAAGGTGACGCAGCTTGATCAAGATGGGAAAGGGCGAGGTCGTGTCTATTATTTGAGCAAGAGCGCAAATATTACAAATCAAAGCTTCCATCCTGGACACAGTGTTTCTAATCCTCCGCTTCTGGAGAATTTTGCTAATGACTGTGCGAAGCTGCTAAGCAACGCAGATGTTGTTGCCTTCAGGAGCAATAATATTATTCTGCCGGGTGAATAATTTGTAATTGTTTATTTAGGTTGACGTCTCTGTATGCGGATTGCGGACGGTAGACGTCCACTTTCACTGGAAATGTGTTGCATCATCCGAGCTGACCTCTCTTCTAGCTTTTGGCTAAATGCGGGGTAGGTCTGCAAGGTCTTTGACTTACTAGCCCTTGATCGCCTAGGCGTGCTCGGCAAATAGTTTGATGTTTCGTTGATGTTGCATGCGTCCAACCGATTCGAAAGCTATTGATTTTCATCTAATTGGAGATGCCGCGTGATCGAGTCTACAACCTCTTCGGGAAATAGTATGAAGTTGATCAAGTACCGGGTTACAAATTTCCGATCTGTGAGGGATAGTGGCTATATCGATGCTGGTGATGTCGCCGCATTAATCGGTGTTAACGAATCGGGGAAGACAAATTTGCTGCTTCCGCTTTGGAAACTTAATCCTGCTCGTGAAGGCGAGATTCAGCCGACATCAGACTATCCGAAGACCATGTTTGCCGATGTGCGAGACGCACCAGAAAAATATAAATTTATCAGCGCCGATTTTGACGTCGCCCAGTTCAAAGAGAATCTAATAACCATTACGAACCTCGACGGTGCACAACTAGAAGTTGTTCGTGTTGATAGGTACTTCGATGGAAGCCACAAAATCTCGTTTCCCCAGTATGCTCCCAAGACGACAGTCGCTGCATCGGAGATCAAAGGCGAATTGGCGAATTTAGTCTCGGCTATTCAGCGAACCGACGCGCTCAAGAGCGAAGATCATCTTAAGTCAACGATCGTTGAGAACGTTCGTGCTTTGGCAGAGTTCACTGATCAGTACTGGACGGCTCAGGATCTAGATACTGCCATCGAGTCCTTAGGAAAGTTACTGCCAGACCAGCCAGCCAAGACGTCAACGATTGTTCCTCGTCTTCAGCAGACGATCGACGTGATGGGCTTATGGCTGTCCAACATCAAGTCGCCTACACCGGAAAATATTGAGGGCGTTAGGGACCTTGTTCTGAGCGCGATCCCTAAATTTGTCTACTATTCCAACTATGGAAATCTGGATTCGGAGATTTATCTGCCGCATGTGGTCGATAATTTAAAAAGAGGGGACCTTGGCGCAAAGGAAGCGTCTAAGGCGCGGACCCTCCGCGTGCTCTTCAGTTTTGTTCGTCTCCAACCCAAAGAGATCCTTGAACTTGGTCGCGATTTCAAAGATCTAAATAACCAGAATCGCCAGCCCACCGCAGAAGAAATTGCTCAAATAGCTGAACGCAAGCGAGAACGCTCAATCTTGCTACAGTCTGCAGGCACGACTCTAACCAAGGAGTTTAAGTCTTGGTGGAAGCAAGGCGACTATCGTTTTCGATTCGAAGCCGACGGCGATCACTTCCGCATTTGGGTTTCGGATGACCGACGCCCAGAAGAAGTAGAGCTTGAGAATCGCAGTACGGGGCTGCAGTGGTTCCTAAGTTTCTACCTCGTATTTTTGGTCGAAAGCCAGGGTGATCACGAGGGCGCAATTCTTCTGCTCGATGAGCCAGGACTATCTCTTCATCCACTCGCTCAACGCGATCTTTCAGCCTTTTTCGATGGACTGACGAGGACTAATCAGATCATCTACACGACGCACTCGCCTTTCCTCGTCGACCCAGATCGGTTGGATCGAGTGCGAAAAGTCTATGTTGCTGCGGATGGCTCCACCGAGGCATCACCAAACTTGCGTCAGTCGGGCGTTGACCCGGCACAGGCCGGCGCAGCATATGCCGTGTACTCAGCACTCAACCTGAACGTCGCTGAAAGCCTTTTGTTAGGTTGCCTCCCGATCGTTGTCGAAGGTGCCTCCGATCAACATTATCTGACGATGATCAAGGCTCTTCTTATTGGTTCCGGGAAGATCAAGCCTCGCCGCGAGCTTGTGTTTCCCCCCGCAGGCGGAACTAAGACGTTGAGAATTACCGCGTCTATCTTGACCGGCCGGGACGAGAGTCTTCCAGTCGTTCTGTTAGACGGTGACCAGATGGGTCTTAGAATGGCGACTGAGTTAAAAAGCAGTCTTTATAACGGTGAGGAAAAGAAGGTTCTGACAACAGAAGAGTTCACCGATTTCAACGGATCGGAGCTAGAGGATCTGATACCACATGAGCGTTTTGTCGAGGCGGTGGACCGACATTTCCGTGCATCGGAACAGCAGTTCTTGGAAGTCGCTTCGAAAGAGAAACCAATCGTGCCGCAGGTTGAAGCCTGGGCTAAGAGTGAAAGTATTGAACTTACGGCTGGGTGGAAGGTTGAAGTAGCTAAGCGGGTGAAAGTTGTCCTGCTAACCAAGGGAATTGGTGAAATCGACGATGGTCTGGTTGAGCTATGGGTCCAGCTCTTTAGCCGATTTGAACCCTCTTAAACTCACTCGCTCTAGGCGTCAAGTCCCATGCGCAGGTCAGCGAAGCCTTTCATTTAGATCTAGAGCATGTCGGGAACTTCCCGCAGCGGCCAAAATCTGTGTAGCGGCGGGAAGCATCAGGATAGAGAACACCTAAAAATGCAGCCCGCTCAAGACTGAGGAGAAGCGCTCATAACCTCGTGTAAAACGGTGGCAGCATGCTAGCCAGTCGAAACTGCGTTCGACCACCCAACGCCTGGGCAGCAAGACGAAATTTTTCTTGACTGCGGGCAGCTCAAGGATCTGTAGATCAATCCAGCGGTTCAGTGCTGCCTGCTGGGCGTTCTCACCCGTATAGCCTTGATCGGCCCACGCCAGCTTGAATGTCTCAACAGTGACCTGCTGAACCGCATCGCATAAGACCTAGACCTGCGCACGATTTTGCTCATCGGCCGGGGTGACGTGAACGGCGAGTAAATGTCCAATGGTATCGACACGCCGTGTGAACCTTGCTGCCGCGTTTGCGCTCGTAGACATCGTAGCCAGCACGTGGGCCACTGTCACAACTTGATTGCAGCGTTCGGCCATCCAGAACGATCGCGCCGGGATGGCCTTTGGGTCGTTTTGCAGCGCGAACGACCGGCCGCAGGTCCGATACCATCACCTCAAAACAACCTGCTTCAACCCAGCGCCGACACTGCTGGTAGACCGCTTCTCAAGGAGGAAAATGTATCGGCAGCATACGCACTGCGCGTCAGTACGTACGATCCAGCGCAGCGACATCGCACAGTTCATGTTGACGCTGTGGCGCAGCCGTTTCCAACAGCGTCAGATATGGGCTGCAATCTCCATTTTTCATCGATGACACGGGTGGAATAAGGCTTGCGAAACATCCGGAAATTTTAGCTATGAACCAACCCTGAATTTCATAACGCGCCCTAGTAGAATTTATAGCCATCTCTAAAATTAATTCCATTAATTGCTTGCTGGTGTTCCATTCCATTTCCATCTAAAGCTGTGATGATGATTGTCATAGCATCCGTTCCGCGAGGAGTAGTTACTGTGATAGAGGTGTGACGTCCGCGAGATATTTTAGGGAAATTAAATTCTTTTGAAAAAACATCTGATTGCAGATTTACGTTATAGCAATCTCCACCTCGATTGTGAATCTGAAGTCTGTGTTCTGGATCTTGTCCAGATATCAAGGTGCGACCGGATGGCTTAATGAAAAAAATTGGTTTTGCAAGTTTTGTTGGGATGCTATTTTCTTTCACGATAATTGAGCCCACAGCGATGTCGCCGGAGCCTTGGATATTCACGGCATTTCTAGTAGCGATCTGATTGGTAGTGGGAGGGTCCTTTTCTTTAGTCTTGTTGCGTAAAAAATTAAAAATGGCGCTTATTGCAACAACTCCTGCGCCGCTAAAAAACCATTCCTTGTTTATGCGTATAAAATCGAGCATCGCTTGAATCATTTTGTTTATTTTCTATGGGTTTCGGAGATTATTTGTCGCTAATTATTGATGTTTTTATGGATATTGTGGTGTTTTCATATTTTTTTTGTCAAGGGGGAATAAGTGTATAGAAAATAAAATTCGCAGAAAGCCGGACGCAGAATTAATAATCCAAGCATAGACCATTGCCTACGTTCAATTTTCAATGCTTGGTCGGCAGCACAAAGCCCTTTCCTCGCCTCGGTCAGTTTGGCGCTCTGCAAGTCGATGCCATGTAAATCTGCCGCCTGCTAGGCGTTTTCACCCAATAACGATATTCCGTTCATTCCAGCTCCACCGTATCGCGCGTCCCTTGCTGGACGGCATCACACAAAACCTAGGCGCGCTAGTTCCTGTTTACTGGTGAAATTCATATGGACGACCAGTAATGGCCCCATCGTGCTGACTGCCATGTGCACCTTATATTAAAATACTTAAATTTTAAATTCTTGTTAGCCTATGCGTGTCTCGCTTCCGCAATTTTATTTTAGTTTACGGACGCAAAAGCGTGTGAAGCTGCAGCTCAGGCGCTTACATCGGCGTTATATACAGAGCCGCGAAGCTCCGTTCTTCATCGACAAAGTCAGCATTCGGCACGGTTGAAAAAATTACATCAAATATCTACCCGCAGTTTTTTGAATAATACGCTCTAGACTTGAGGTGCTCCACTATTAGTTGGCGGGCTATCGAGTTAGTTGAATTAGATCCCAAGACCGAAGGTGTGCAACGTCCTTTAAACGCAGCAATCCTTCGCGTTTTTCCAAGAGAAACTGCTCCTGCCGAGGTGGCAGGCAAAGAACGGCTTGAAACTCCTCTGCCGCGATTGTGTTGAGAAGATTCTGGTAATTAGGTTCGTCAAAATTGAACGAAATGCCATCAACCAGAAATAAAGTTAGTCGCTGTTTGGCGACTTCCCGTGCCTTAGCAATGAAGAGATCAAGAATAACCTTGTCGGTACTACTCTTCGACAGTGATGAAAGCGGAAGCCATGAATTTCCGTCGGAAAATTGGAGTTCAAAATGGGGCTTGCCGTTGATCTTGAATCTCAGCTGAACATCAGTGCCGTGTTCATTGTCTTCATAGCCTTGAGCTATACGATATTTACCAGGCAATAACTTCCCAACTGCCAGACTGAGAAGTGCGTGTACGGTACTGTGGTCTATATTTAGCAATCTCATCAAAAATTCGACATCGTCTTCATCTGTTCGTTGCTCGGCGTCGTTCGAACTGCAAAGTATCACCTCAATATCACCCGGCGGGAGGAGGCAGGGTGTCGATCCTTCCCGTCGTCTAAAGTGTCCAGCATCGATGTCAAGTTGAACGACCTTGTCTAATACATCGACCGTCGTGTATAAAACTTTGCCCGACCACGTGGGTAAATTTGATGCTGCGCGCGGTCCCTGGCTTTGAGAGAGCATCCGACGAGCATTATGTGAGTTTGTGATCGAGGCCGCGAGCTCAAGGAGTACGGACTTCCCGCTGTTTGAGGGGCCGTGTAGAAGATTGAAGCGCGATAGCTTTATCTGTAGCTTTGCTGATACCGCGAATGGCAAGAGCGTGAGTTCGATGACATCGACCCAGCCTCGTGGAGACGGAACCTGATCAACCTGCTTTCTGGCGCGTGCTTCAACCAGTTTCTTCCAATTAAACAGCTTCTCCGCCGCGAACTCTTTTCCTCCTTTCTTGTCGATCAGGTCGCCATGGACGGCGCAGCACCAGAGACCGTTCTCTGCACTCCGGATGAACGCTTCGTTTTTGCCACCACGACCTCTCGGCCCATCCTCTGATGCACTATATATGTGCGCCGCTTTTCCCATATTTATCGCGCTAGAGTCCACTTCTGCGGGTGCAGCGGTGGAATTATTGCATCTAGGGAGCGAACATTTTCCGTTTGCGCGCTTGAATAGATCGAGGGGCACGCCGGACAGGAAATCCCATCTTTCAGGCTTCGTGTTGATACTCATACTTTCTCCATTAATCCTGGCAGCCATTAGTAACTGCTGTGCGAGCTCGCCTCAAGTTTCCAAAGCGAGATTATTTGAGAGCTGACAATTGTTTGTTCAGCATGTAGGGCAATGGAACATTGCTTCGTTAGTGCTAAAACTGACCATCATCCTTAAGCTGTCGGCTAAAACTGGTATGGGTCAGCAGCTTCTGGCGATATCAGCACTACCCTGATGCAGAGCGAAACTAACTTTCATCGGAACTGATTCTTTGCGCTGAGTCGGTTTGCCGTCAACCAAAGTTCAGCGAATGGCTTGAATGAAACACGCTACGTTACCGAAGCTTGCCGGACCGTTGGGACCAGAGTCGCTCGTATTTGAGCTCGTCGACCAGTTCGATAGATAATCTGCGCCCTGGCGATAACCGGCTTCGTTAAGGCTTTCTGCGACAGTTCGGGCATGGTGCCGCACGCCCGCGTTGTTTGGTCCAGTACGGCGACCTACGTGCACTGCTCCGGCGAGCAGTTGCAAAGCCTGCTCTAGCGGTGTGGCAGCGGCGTTTTCGTGGTGGGGAAGGGAATTTGAGGCAGCGCCTGCTGGTACCGCCTCCAGATCCGGCACCAGCAGCCGGTCCGCCATTATCAACCACGGGTCGCAGATCAAGTTGTCGCTTTCCACGTACACCGGGCCGACGATGCGACGCAGTTTGCCGTATTGGCCGCTTAACGCCCTCGTGAGAGCTTCCAGTGCTTGGGGGGCTACCGCATCGTAACGCCGCTGCAGACGTAGTACACCTCCTTCGTTGGTCAACTGTACTGCCCCATGCCAACACTGTCCTCCCTCAGCCAGCGCCTGTCCAAGCACTTCCTCAATCTCAAACACCCGAACATCGCCGGTCGCATCATGCCGACGTACAAAAGCCGGTGGACGTGCGGACAGCGTTTCGATCAGCTCATCGACATTCGCAACCATTAAGGGCGCACGCAATGCGGCGTTGCCGTCGTAGGGCATGGTTTGAGTCAACCCGCCACGCTGGCTACCCAGCACCAGCCTGCCGTCCACACGACGTTTTCCCGAACTGGTCAGAATCTGCCCGTGCGCGGCCGCAGACAACGACATGCCTGAAGAAAACTGGCGTTGCGCCAGCACCGCAGTGGAAGGCAACTTGGTGTCACGCGCCTGCGTAATACGACGCTCCAACACCATCACCGCACCAGTATCTAAGTCAGCCAACATCACACTGGCATCGACCTGCCCAGCATCACCGCGCAGGCGTGCGCCCAAAGAAACCAAGCGGGTGCGGCTCATTGCGGTTTCCAGCGATTCGCCGATACCTAACGCCACGCGTGGATCAGTCGTACGAGTGCGGGCGTAAAGCTCGGTGGCGTACTGCAATGCCAGCATTTCGTTGTGACGCGCGCTGCGGGCGGCGTAGGCGTCGATCTGTTGGGACAAGCCGTCCAGCGCAAGCAGGTATTGCACTGCCCCCAGCGTAGTAGCTGCGGCGCGGGCGTCGGCCAGGGGTTGGGCGAAGGCGTCGGGGCCGCTGCTCAGGCCTACGTCCAACAGTCTGGCCAGCAGGGCATCGCCTGCGACGCGCAGTGCGTCCAGGCGAGCTTCGGTTTTGGCGTCGAGCTGATTCCCGACCTGGGTGTCGTTTGCCCCTGTGCCGGAATCAATCGGCTCAAGACGCGTTTCTGTCGCGCCGCGTGCCTGCTTGAACGCCTGGATCGCCAGCGCAACGTGTACACAGTTTCCCCCCGCCACGCAGTCGCAGCGGGCGTAGGCCAGTACGTGCGGCACCAGGAAGCGCACGGTGGCCATGGGCAGGTGTGCGGCGGGGATCGCGCCTTGTTCCAGGCGCACGTCCAGCCGGGCGGCGCGTAGCCGTGTCAGTTCGGTACGCAAGGGGGCGGACAGCGACGCAGTGAATGCGTCGGCGTCCAGCTCCGCTGGGTCCCAAGCGGCACGGGCCGCAGGCGAGGTGGTGCCAGAAGTGTTTTTGCGCGCGTCTTGGTCAGGCGCTGTACTCGTACTGCTGCCAGTCGCTGTGCCTGCGTCTTGGCCCGCCTCGGTTCCTGCATCCTGGCCGGCGCTTGTCGCTGCGTTCGTGCTTGTGCTCGCAGCGGTCTCAACGTCAGCACCACCGCCCGCACTCTGCTGCGCCTGATACGCCAGCACCAGCGTCACCCGATGACGACAAACACCACTCGCCGGGCAGGTGCACGTTGCATCGATCAGGCTGCGATCAGGTGCGAGCTTTGTCACCGTGCCGTCGGCAAAGTCGGCCTGAACCGAACCGTCGTCGCTCACCGTGATCGTGGGTGCCTTGCCCTCGGCCACATCACGTCGGCCGCGCTTGACCAAGCCTACATTCGCCAACTGCGCGAGCCCATCGTCACTCAAGGCGAGCAGATCGTGGCGGATCATGGGTTGTGCGTCCGAGTGCTCAGGGACGCATTGCCTGCGAGCATGTTCGCCGGCCGTTTGCCTGCAGACGCTTGGTTCACAGTCCAATCTCGTGCAGTCTGCATCGCAGCGCACAGCTTCATTGTCGTCGTATCCATCACTGTCCAATCTTCTCCGCCAACCATCCGGCCAATTCCCCCGGCGTCATCGCACCGACTTCCGCGCCCGCTGCCACCAGCCGATTCGCCATGTCCCGGTCATAAGCAGGATTGGCATCCGCATCCAGCGCGGCAAGCCCCAGCACCAAGCTGCGCTGGCTGGTCAGCGCACGCACGCGTTGGACCAGCATCTGTTCACTCGCGCCTTCATAAAAGTCGCTGATCAACACCACAATCGCACGCTCGGGGGTTTCGACCAGACTCGCGCCGTATCCCACCGCTTGCTGAATATCGGTACCGCCACCCAGCTGCACTTTCATCAGTAGTTCACATGGGTCTTCCACATCCTTGGTCAGATCGACCACCTGGGTATCAAAGGCCACCAAGTGAGTTCGTATCCCAGGAAGGTTCCACAGGCATGCCGCGGTGACCGACGCATGAATCACCGAGCTGACCATTGACCCGCTCTGGTCCACCAGCAGAATGACCTGCCACGGCCGCAGGTGCCGCTGCGACCGCGCGAAGAAGTGCACGCGTTCGACGGTGACGCGTTTGTTCACGGGGTCGTAGTTGCGCAGGTTGTCGCGCAGGGTGCGGCGTAAATCCAGGTTACGAGCACTACGCAGTCGTGTATGCCGACGACGGTCCAAGGTGCCTGAGAATGCGACCGCCATGTCTTTGGCCAGTTTCTCCATCAGCTTGCGAACGACCTCGGCAACCAACTGCCGCGCCAGTTGCAGAATGTCTGGCGACATCAAATGCTTGGTGCGCAACACCGCGCGCAGCAGGGTTTCGTTGGGCTCGGCGCGTTTCAGTACGTCGGGGTTGGTCACGACGTCATCGATGGCAAAGCGTTCGATGGCGTCGCGTTCCAGGCGTTCGATGGTTTCTTTGGGGAACAGGCGATGGATTTCGTTGATCCAGTCTGGCGTGCTCAGCCGCGAGCCTTCGCGGCCACCTTGTCGGCGCAGGTTGCGTTCGTCCTGACCCTCGCCGCGCTGGTATAGCCAGTCCAGCGAGGCGTCCATGGCAAGTGCGTCACTGCTTAGCGTGCAGCCGGCGGCGCTGCATGCGCCGTCGGCTGACTCGCCCAGAATCAGGCGCCAGCGGGTCAGCGTGTCGAGTGCGGGTGGGGTGCTCATGGGGTGCTCACGTGCTTGCGCTGCTCGCTACCAGGCTTGGCACGCGCAGCAATTCGCTGATGCTGATGGGGTCCAGTTCACCAAAGGTGCGGCTAACTTTTTTGTTGCCTGAGCCTGAACCCCACGGGTCACCCAGCCCCAGGGTGCCCATTTTCTGGGTCTTGGGTTCGTACTCGGCGGCACCGGCGTAAATGCCCTCAGATATATGCATGTACACCTCACCTGGCTTGCCGTCGCTGAAGGTCACGGGGCGTTCCAGCCAGACCGACACGCCGCCGTCTTGCGGTGAACCGATGTTCCATCCGCGTGTGCTCATGCCGCGCAGGCGGGTGGTTTCCACCTCGGACTCGGCGAAGCGCGTAAGCGTGTGCAGCTCCCGTTCCTGGTCTTCCAGCGCGTAGGTTTCGCGGGACAGTTGCATAAAGGGCTGGGCGATTTCATAGTCCCCGAATACCGTGCCCCAGGCGGCGCGCGTGTCGGCATCCAGGTGCAGCGGGTGTACCAAGCCGATGCGGCTGCTTGCGTCTTCGGACAGGTCCACGTCAAGCGGGTCGTCGTTTACGTCTGCGGCCGACAGGTCTTCCGTCACGCGGAACACTTGGGTAGGCAGGCTGCGTGCATCGTCGTCGGCAAATACGCCCCACACCAGGCGTTGCGTCAGGTGGCGGATCAAGGGGTGCGTCGCAAAGAAGGCATCGAACACGCTGGGTTTTACGCGGCGGGAATTGGCCAGCATGGATTCCAGTCGGGTGATCTGCAAGGACGCCACCGCACGCGCGTCTTTCTTCAGGGCGGACCATGTGGCGCTGGCCTGTTTGGACAGTTCCTCGTCGTCTGATTTGTTGGGCTTGGGCAGGTCTTTCAGGCGACGGCCTTCGGCGTCTTTCACCCAGGGCTTCAGGAATTCGTCGAAGCCTACGCGGAATTTGCGTTCGCCAAAGTCCAGGTCCATGCCGCCGCGTTCGTCCAGGTTCAGGTCGGGTGCAAGGCGGTCGGCAAGTTCTTCCGGCGTCAGGTCGCGGGCTTCGGCGATGACTGCAATTTTCTCGCGGGCTTTTTCCTGCAAGCCTTTGAACTTCAGTTTTTCTGCGATGCCGTTCAGGTTCATCAGCGCCACGTCGGTGCCAATGTCGGCCAGCACGTCCAGGCCGGTCACGGCGCGGGCATGTGCCGCTTCACCCGGCCATTTGCGGATCAGTTTGGTCAGCCTGCGTGCGCATTCGTCGTCGCCCAGCCAACCCACGCCGCGTAGCGCCCAGTTTTCCTTGGCGACAGCACCTTCGGACATCCAGGTCGAGAACACATCCCATGCGAAAGCAGCTGCGCTGTCGCGGGTCAATTCTTCACGCACGCGCGCCACGCCCACGTACTGCTCGCCCGCTGCGCCCAGCATCAGCATCTCGCCCAGACCAAGCACGGCGTCGTCGGTCAGGGCACCGCTGCCGTCGGCCAACATGGGGCGCGACAGCACGGCGGGTTGGAACCAGTTGGGCAGTTTGGGTGGTTTGGATGGCACGTTGTCGGCAGCGTCGCGCGCAAGAATTTCGGCGACGGCATCGACCACACCGGGTTCTGCAGCCGCGTAGGCGGCGACGGCTTCGTCAATGGCTGCGCGGCCATCTTCTGTGTCAAACGCGTACCAGCGCAGCGTGTACTCGGCGACTTCCCGTGCTTCCCGTGCCTGGCTGGTTTTACCAACGGCGTCGGGAATCAAGCGCATCAACGCGGTGTGACGATGGCGGCGCAGCCAGGGCACGGCCAGCGCATGTGCCTTCTTCAATTTGGCCAATGCACGCGCGGCATGCGGCGCGATGTGTGCGCTGTCTACTGGCAAGGCCAGTTCCAGCATGCCCAGCGGGTCGCTGCCGACCAATGCCGCCATGCCGGGCGCGGCGCGTTCACCAAAGCGCTTGAACATCCGTGCGACGGTGGGTTCCCACGTCACATAGCATTCCAGCGCTACCGTTGACAGTTCCCACAGAGCAAGCGTCAGCGTCTCGTGGTGAGTGGGCAGCGTGTCGTAAAGCTTCGCGTACTCGGTGCTGCTGATGTAGGTGTTGGCGGCGCGTGCTGCGCTTAAACGCTGCGTCAGCCACGTCACCCATTCTTCCCCCGACAATTCATCCACGGCGGGCAGGGGGGCGGCCGTGGGCGGCATGGGACGCCAGTTGGACTGCTTGCCACCTTCGGTGGCGTGTATGAAATCGCCAAGCTTGTCCAGGGTGTCGATCAGCGGCTTGGTTCGCGGCGGCATCTCGTCGCTGAGTTCGCCTTCGCTGTACACGAACGGCGTGGCAATCGGCTTGAGCGCAAGCACGGGTACCAGCTTGCCGCCCTTGCGGGCCGGGTTGCGCCAGGGGGCCTTGCGCAACAGGGCGGGGATGGCCTCGTCCGGTGCGGTAGCCGCATTACCGGCACTCAGGCGTTCGTCCAGGGTGGTAATGTCTTTCTCGCTCAGACCGTCGGCCCATTGGCGCACGGTCTGCTCACCGAATTTCGCAATCAATTCTGCCAGGCGGACTTTGATGGCAGGTTCGTCACGATGCTTGGTGGCCAGGCGCAGCAATTGCCGGAAGGTCCACACCGGGTAGGCCTTGCTGGCGGCATCTACGGCAGTGCGAATCCAGCGCTCGTGGAAGTAGGGCAGCAGCAAGCCCATCGCCTCGTCGTCGCGTGTTTCCAGCATGGCGCGCGCTGCCGTGGTGCGCCATGCTTCGGTTGCGTATTCCAGCAGCCAGTTCAGCGTGGACAGTGGCGATTCGTTGTAGTGGCGGCCAACCGCCATGGCGGTCGCCGCGATGCTTTCCAGCGAGGTCAGGGCATAGCGGTAGGTCAGGGTGTAGGGGCGCGTCTGGTGCCACTGCGCTGCCGCAGCCGGCGGCGCATCGATAATCAGCGGAAGCAGCGGCGATTGCGCAGGCACATCGGCACCCGCAGCCTGGGCTGCCTCTACCTGTGCCAGGGGCTTGAGTAGATGATCGCCGGGTCGGTCGTCGGCAAAGATGAACGCGTAGAACACACCATCGTCGGGGTCGGCCTGCGCGAGGTCCTGGGCGGCACGAAGCGCAGCGTCGTAGTCGGCTTCATCGGGCGTGGCGGGAAACGCCTGGCGCATGGCCAGGGTGAATGGCTGGGCCCAGGCGAAATCCTGATAGCTTTGCTTGGGCTTTGCCGGTCGCGTCTGCTGCACGACGTCGATCATGGCCCGCGCACCCACGCTGGCGATGCCCAGCCGTACCAGGGCCGACAAGCCGCCCAGGTAGTTCTCGAAGCGCCCTGTATAGAACATGCCGCCACGGCTGGTGATGTCATCCCACACGCGGCATGCATCGCGCTGCAAGGCGGTGATGGTCGCCAGATCGAAGGTCGGCGGGCTGTCCTTATCAATAGCTTTAAGGCGTTGCAGCTCGGTCGGTCGCTTCGAGCTTGACGCTTCGATGTCGGCAATGTGTTTGCAAAAGGTCTTCCACTCTGCAGCCGCATCAATGGCTGGGCCAGGACGGCTGCGCGTGGTCAGTGCCTCGGCAGAAAACAGTACACCGTGGCGAGCGCATTCTTCTGCGAACGCAGTGGATGCATCTGTCGTTGCTGCGTCGGATTGGTCTTTCTGGCTGGTTGGCGCAGGCGCGCTGGACTTCTCAGCGGCGGCACTGTTGCTGTTCGTTTGCGCCACGGTAGAGGCAGCAGCGGCGTCTACTTTCTCACTGGTCGATGGCGATTCGCTGGCTGCGGGGGTAGCCATCGTCGCTGCCTTCTCCACCTTCGGTTTGGCAACGACAGGCGCACTGGCAGCCGGCACCGGGCTGGGCCCGCTTCCGGTCAGCGCATAGCCCTTGCCGGTCTTTTCCTTGACCAGTTTCAGCTTTTCTTTTTCCGCCGCAGCGGCATCGGCAAACTGTTTGTCTTTGGTCTGGCCATTGGTGCCGATGCGGCCAAAACGCACGGTTACGGTGTCGCCAGTAACCGAGACTTCCCAGAATTTCGATGCACTGCCTTCAACCAGTTCGTAGCGTTCCATGTGGTGCAAGTTTCCTATTCTTAAACTAAGTAGAGCGTCGTGTTGCAGGTTCAAGCCGCGGGTGCTTATGCGCCCGCGCTGTTCGCCACCAGGCTCGGCACGCGCAGCAGTTCGCTGACGCTGATGGCGTCCAGGTCACCGAAGGTGCGGCCAGATTTTCCCTGGCGTGCGTTCGATCCCCACGGGTCGTCCAGGCCCATGGTGCCCATCTTCTGTGTCTTGGGTTCGTATTCCTGGGCACCTGCCCAGATGCCTTCGGAAATATGCAGGTAGACCATGCCCTTGGTGCCGTCGGTGAAATTCACCGGGCGTTCCAGCCACATCGATACACCCGCATCCTGCGGGTCGCCGACCCGCCAGCCGCGCGTGCTCATGCCGCGCAGACGGGTGGTTTCGACTTCGGCCTCCGCGAATCGTGCCAGCGTGTCCACGCCGCGTTCACTGTTTTCCAGCACATAGGTTTCGCGACCCAGTTGCAGGAAGGGCTGGGCGATTTCGTAATCGCCAAACACCGAGCCCCAGGCGGCGCGCGCCTCATCGTCCAGTTGCAGCGGATGTACCAAGCCGATCCGGTAGCTGGCATCGGCCGAGACATCCAGCTCGACAGGGTCGTCGTTCACATCGGCTGCCGACAGGTCTTCCGTGACGCGGAATACCTGCGTGGGTTGGGTACGTGAATCGTCGTCGGCAAAGATGCCCCACACCAGCCGCTGGGTCAGGTGGCGAATCAGCGGGTGGGTGGCGAAGAAGACCTGGAACACATCGGGTTTCACCCGCCGCGAATTGGCCAGCATGGCTTCCAGGCGTGTGATCTGCAGCGAGGCAATCGCGCGCGCGTCTTTCTTCAGTGCCGACCACGTGGCGCTGGCCTGTTTGGACAGTGCTTCGTCATCCGATTTATTGGGCTTGGGCAAGTCTTTCAGGCGTCGGCCTTCGGCATCTTTCACCCAGGGCTTCAGGAACTCGTCGAAGCCCACGCGGAATGTGCGTTCCCCGAAGTTCAGATCCAGACCGCCGCGTTCGTCCAGGTTCAGGTCAGGGGCAAGGCGGTCTGCAAGTTCTTCAGGGGTCAGGTCGCGGGCCTCGGCAATGACGGCAATCTTCTCGCGGGCTTTTTCCTGCAAGCCTTTGAATTTGAGTTTTTCGGCGATGCCGTTCAGGTTCATCAGCGCCACGTCGCTGCCGATGTCGGCCAGTACATCCAGGCCCGTCACTGCGCGAGCGTGTGCCGCTTCACCTGGCCATTTGCGGATCAGCTTGGTCAGGTTGCGCGCGCACTCGTCGTCACCCAGCCAACCGATCGCTCGCATGGCCCAGTTTTCCTTGCCCGGTGCGCCTTCCGACATCCAGATCGAGAACAGATCCCAGGAAAACGCCGCCGCGCTTTCAGGTGTCAGGGCAGCACGCGTGCGCGCGACACCTACGTAGGGTTCACCAACGGAACTGAGCATCAGCATTTCGCCTAGCCCGCGCACGGCATCGTCCGACAGCGCGCCCGCGCCGCTTGCCAACATGGGGCGCGACATCACCAGCGGTTGGAACCAATTCGGCAATTTCGGCGGCTTGGACGGCACGTCGTCGGCGGGATCGAGGGCAAGCATCTTCTCGATCTCGGCGGCAAGCTTTGGCTCAGTGGCGGTGTAGGCGGCCACGGCTTCATCAAGCGCGGCACGTCCATCTTCGCGGTCTTCGATGAACCAGCGCAGGGTCTGCGAGGCGGCATCGCGCACTGGGCCGGCCTTGCCAATGGCGTCGGGGATCAGGCGCAGCATGGCGGTGTGACGATAGCGACGCAGCCAGGGGATGGCGAATGCACGCGCCTTCTTCAGTTTGGTCAGAGCGCGTGCCGCATGCGGGGCGATGTCGGCGCTGTCCACCGCCATTGCCAACTGCAGCTTGCCCAGCGGATCGGTGCCGACCAGCGCCGCAAAACCCGGTGCCGCGCGTTCGCCGAAGCGCTTGAACATGCGGGCGGTCGTTGCTTCCCAGTACAGATAGAAGCTCGATGCGACCGTGGGCATTTCCCACAGGGCAAGCGCCAGCATCTCGTGGTGGAAGTGGATCGTTTCGTAAAGGCGCTGGTACTCGCTGCTGCCAAGATAGGAGTTGGCCGCCCGGGCGGCTTCCAGGCGTCGCTCGATCCACCTAACCCATTGCTCGCCCGACAGTTCACCGGCGGCAGGGAACGAGTCCGGGGTAGGCATAGGCTTCCAGCTCGACTGCCTGCCTTTCTCGGCCTCGTGCACAAAATTGCCAAGCGTCTCCAGATCCTCGATTTTCACGGGCTGGTGCCGCATCGGGCCTTGCTCGCTCAGCTCACCCTCGTGGTAGACAAAGGGCGTGGCGATCGGCGTCAGAGACAGCACGGTAAGGGCGTTGCCAGCCTTGCCGGCAGGCTTGCGCCACGGTGCGCTGCGCAGAATGGCGGGCAGCGCGTCGTCCGGGGCAATCTGCACATTCTGCGATGCGTAGCTGCGATCCAATGCCGCGATTTCCTTGGCACCCAAGCCCTCGGCCCACTGGCGCACAGTGGTTTGGCCGTGCTTGGACATCAGGTCTGCCAGTCGTGCCTTGATCGCAGGTTCATTGCGGTTGTTCGCCGTCAGCTTCAGCAGTTGGCGGAAGATCCAGACCGGGTAGACCTTGGTGGCGGCATCGACTGCCGCCCGAATCCAGCGCTCGTGGAAGTAGGGCAGCAGCGCGGCCAGCGCGTCGTCGTCGCGGGTCTCCAGCATGGCGCGCGCAATCTTCGTGCGATCGCCTTCGTCTGCGTAATGCAGCATCCAATCCAGCGACGGCAGGGGCGACTCGCCGTAATGGCGCGCCGCGGCAATCAAGGTTGATGCGATCGTTTCAGGCGTGACGTGCAGATAGACGAAGTACAAAAAGTACTGGCGTTTCTCACGCCACTTTGCAACGGCAGAGGGCGGGGCATCGGCAACCAGCGGCAGCAGGGTAATCGACCCGGCCGCGACGAAGCCAGCGGCTTTTACTTGTGCCAAGGCTTGCAGCGCGTGGCTGTCGGTGCTGTTGTTGGGTCGGTCATCGGCAAACACAAAGGTGTAGAAAACCGCCAGCGACGGGTGTTGCACCAGGGTTTCCTGGGCGGCACGCAGCGCGGCATCGTAGTCCGCCTGGTTTTCGATTGCCGTGAAGGCCCAGCGCATGGCAAGCGTGTAGGGCTCGCCCCAGGCAAGGTCTTTGTAGGAGGTTTTGGGCGGCACGGGAATGGCCAGACGCGCGACCTCGACCATGTCTATTGCGCCCAGCGTGGCGATGCCCCAGCGTGCCAGCGCCGCCAGGCTGCCGATGCGGTCGTCGATGCCTGTGGTATCGGTGTACATGCGGTTGGCCTGGGTGGCCTCCCACAGAAGATGCACGTCGCTCAGCCACTGAACCATCGCCTGGGCATCGACCGCCGGCGGGGTGTCCACGTTGCGGTCGGCAATGCGTCGGGCCTCTGCTGGCAACTTGCCGTCGTCTGCAGGCAGTTTGCTCATGTGCTGGCGATACGCCTTCCAGTCTTCCGCAGCATTGATGCGTGCGCCGGGCCGGCTGCGCGTGGGCAGGGATGTGCCTTCGAACAGCAAGCCGTGACGGGCGCATTCCTCGGAAAATGCTACTGAGGCGTCGCCGGTGGTTTCAGCTTCTTCGGCGGGCTTTGTTGCCGGGGGAGTGGTGTCAGCAGCATCGGCGGCGTTGGCCGAAGGCACCGTGGCGGGCGTTTGCGTCGCGACGGCTTTAGGTGTTTCTTCAGATGCTGCGTCGGCCGTTGCCGTATCTGCTTTCACCGAAGCGGCCTTCGCTGCCTTGGGCTTGGCGGCGGGCGCGGTGCTGGGCATCGGCGTTGTTCCACTTCCCGTCAGCACATAACCCTTGCCGGTCTTTTCCTTGACCAGCTTCACCTTCTCTTTTTCAGCCGCAGCTGCATCGGCCAATTGCTTGTCCTTGGTCTGGCCATTGGTGCCGATGCGACCAAAACGCACGGTTACGGTGTCGCCAGTAACCGAGACTTCCCAGAATTTCGATGCACTGCCTTCAACCAGTTCGTAGCGTTCCATAGGGAGCGAATTTCCTTTTTTTCGTTAGCCGCAGGGCCATTGAGTCGCAGCATGTGATCGGAAGCTCATGCCCCCGCGCTGCTTGCCACCAGGCTTGGCACGCGCAGCAGTTCGCTCGCGCTGATCGGGTCCAGGTCACCAAAGCTGCGGCCAGATTTGCCTTGGCGGGCGTTCGATCCCCACGGGTCGTCCAGGCCCATGGTGCCCATCTTCTGTGTCTTGGGTTCGTATTCCTGGGCACCCGCATAGATGCCTTCGGAAATGTGCAGGTAGACCGTGCCCGTCTTGCCGTCGGCAAAGTTCACCGGGCGTTCCAGCCACATCGACACGCCACCGTCCTGCGGGGCACCGATTTGCCAGCCGCGCGTGCTCATGCCACGCAGTCGGGTGGTTTCGACCTCGGCATCGGCGAAGCGGCTGATCGTATCCACGCCGCGTTCGGCCTCGTCCAGCACATAGGTTTCGCGGCCCAGTTGCAGGAAGGGCTGGGCAATCTCGTAATCGGCGAACACCGTGCCCCAGGCGGCGCGGGCTTCGTCGTCCAGTTGCAGCGGGTGCACCAGGCCGATTCGATAGTTGGCATCCGCCGACACATCCAACTCGACTGGGTCGTCGTTCACATCGGCTGCCGACAAGTCTTCCGTGAGGCGGAACACCTGCGTGGGTTTGGATGTTGCGTGGTCATCGGCAAACGTGCCCCACAGCAGCCGCTGGGTCAGGTGGCGGATCAGCGGATGGGTCGCAAAGAAGACCTGAAACACCTCGGGTTTCACCCGCCGCGAATTGGCCAGCATCGCTTCCAGTCGCGTGATCTGCAGTGATGCAATGGCGCGCGCGTCTTTCTTCAGCGTCGACCAGGTGGCGCTGGCTTGCTTGGACAGTTCCGGATCGTCCGACTTGTTCGGCTTGGGCAGGTCTTTCAGGCGACGGCCTTCTGCATCTTTCACCCATGGCTTCAGGAACTCGTCGAAGCCTACGCGGAATGTGCGTTCGCCGAAGTTCAGATCCAAGCCACCGCGTTCGTCCAGACCCAGGTCGGGGGCCAGGCGGTCTGCAAGTTCTTCGGGCGTCAGGTCCCGTGCCTCGGCAATCGCAGCGATCTTTTCGCGGGCCTTTTCCTGCAAGCCTTTGAACTTCAGCTTTTCGGCGATGCCGTTCAAATTCATCAGGGCGACATCGCTGCCGATGTCCGTCAGCACTTCAAGGCCGGTCACGGCGCGGGCATGTGCCGCTTCACCCGGCCACTTGCGAATCAGCTTGGTCAGGTTGCGTGCACATTCGTCGTCGCCCAGCCAGCCCACCGCTCGCAGCGCCCAGTTTTCCTTGCCCGGTGCGCCTTCCGACATCCATGCCGAAAACACATCCCAAGAGAACGCCGCAGCACTTTCCGGCGTCAGTGCCGCGCGTGTGCGCGCCACGCCTACATACGGCTCGCCAGTTGCGCCGAGCATCAGCATTTCGCCCAGGCCGCGCACTGCGTCGTCCGATAGCGCGCCGGCACCACTGGCCAGTTCCGGGCGGGTGAACAAGGCGGCTTGGAACCAGATCGGCAGCTTGGGCGGTTTGGACGGTACGTTGTCGGCAGGGTCTTGCGCCACTACCTGGTCGATGGACTCCTTAACCTCGGGGTTGGACGCTGCATAGGCGGCCACTGCCTCGTCGAGGGCGGCGCGACCATCTTCAGCGTCATCAACGAACCAGCGCAAGGTCTGGGACGCTGCGTCGCGCAACGCACCGGGCTTGCCCATGGCGTCGGGGATCAGCCGCATCATCGCCGTCCGGCGGTAGCGGCGCAGCCACGGAATGGCCAGCGGTGACCCTTTTTTCAGCTTGGTCAGGGCACGTGCCGCATGCGGTGCAATGTGTGCGCTGTCTACCGCCATCGCATGGGGCAGGAAGTACAAGGGATCTTGACCCACCAGCACGCCAAAGCCTGGTGCTGCCCGCTCGCCAAAGCGCTTGAGCATGCGTGCAGTCGTGACCTCCCAGTTCAGGTAGAACTCCTGCGCAACAGCGGGCATTTCCCACAGTGCAAGCGACAGGCTTTCGTGATGCATGTGGATCGTGGCGTACAGCTGCGCATAATCCGTGGAGGTCAGGTAAGCGTTTGCCGCGCGTGCTGCCTTAAGTCTGGCGACGACCCATTCAAGCCATTGTTCGCCCGACAGTTCGCTGGCGGCAGGCAGGGAGTCCAGCGCCGGCATGGATCGCCAGCCCGGCTTCTGGTTCTTCTCGGCCCGATGCACGAAGGTGGCAAGCTCCGTGAGTTTTTCCATCACCATGGGCTGGCCGCGCATGGGTGCCTCATCGCTTAGCTCGTCGGTAGCAAAGGCGAAGGGCGTATCGATAGGCGTCAAGGACAGCACGGTGATGGGCTTGCCTGCCTTGGATGCCGGTGTGCGCCAAGGCATGCTGCGCAGAATGGCGGGCAATGCATCGTCGGCAGCAATGGCGACGTCTCGGACCGCAAAACTCCGTTCGAGTGCCGCAGTTTCCTTGGCACCCAGCCCTTCTGCCCACTGGCGCACATTAGCTTCCCCGTGCGTGGCGATCACTTCTGCCAGCCGTGCTTTGATGGCTGGCTCAACGCGACTGCTGGCCGCGAGTCCAAGCAGCTGGCGGAAGCTCCATACCGGATAAGCCTTGATCGCGGCATCGAGCGCAGCCCGTATCCAGCGTTCATGCAGGTAGGGCAGCAGTACCGCAAAAGCGCTTTCGTCACGCGTTTCCAGCAAGGCACGTGCGACGGTGGTGCGACGGCCTTCATCTGCGTAGTGCAGCAACCATTCCAGTGCGGGCAGTGCAGACTCGCCGTGATGGCGGGCAACTTCAGTCAAGGTCGCCGCCACCGTTTCCGGCGATACGTGCAGGTAGACGAAATAGAACAGGTACTGGCGCTTCTGACGCCATGCGGCAACGGCCGATGGCGGCGCATCGGCAAGCAGTGGCAGCAGCGAGGAGTTCGACGCAATATCGATGTTGGCAGCGGCGGCTGCCTGAAGCTGTGACAACGCCTGCAATGCATGGCTGGCGGGGCGGTCATCAGCGAACACAAACGTGAAGAAAGTTGCCAGGCTTGGGTCGGCCGCGACGGCGTCCTGCGCAGCATTCAGCGCCGCGTCGTAGTCGGCATCGCTGGCAATGGCCGTGAACGCCTGCCGCATTGCCAGCGCATACGGCTCTGCCCAGGCCAAGTCTTGATAGCCCCGGTGCTTCGGGGGAACCGGCGTGGCGCGTTGGACCACGTCGACCATGGCTTGCGCGCCCAGCGTGGCGATGCCCCAGCGTGCCAGGGATGCCAGGCTGCCGATCCGGTCGTCGGTCACTGACGACCCCTCGCGGTAATTGCCCGAGCTGGCAACTTCCCACACGACGGCAGCATCGTTCAGCCAGGTCACCATTGCGTCCAGATCGACGGTTGGCGGCGTGTCGGCGTCACGCTCCTTCAGCCTGCGCAATTCAGCAGGCCGATCCCTGGCTTCTTTTGGCAGCGCGGCCATGTGCTGGCGATACGCCGCCCAGTCGCGTGCTGCATCGATGGTGGCGCGCGGGCGGCTGCGCGTGGGAAGGGCGGTGCCTTTGAATAGCAGACCGTGGCGGGCGCTTTCTTCTGCGAAGGCGGCCGAGGCGTTGGCTGACGGGCTGGTAACGTCAGCAGTGCTGTCCTTCGGGGACGCATCAAGGGCGTCGGGCGCGGTCGTTGCATCGGCGGCTTTCTCGGGCGAAGGTGGAGGTGCCGCTGCGGCGCTCGATGCATGCTCATCGGTCGCGTCGTCTTTTGCCGTGGCTGTCTTCGCCTTTGTCGTTGTTGCCTTCGCGGCCTTGGGTGCTGCGGCAGGCGTTGCACTGGCCGCAGGTGCCGGGCTTGGCCCGCTTCCCGTCAGCACATATCCCTTGCCAGTCTTTTCCTTGACCAGTTTCAGCTTTTCTTTCTCGGCTGCAGCTGCGTCGGCCAGTTGCTTGTCCTTGGTCTGACCATTGGTGCCAATGCGTCCGAAGCGCACGGTTACCGTGTCGCCAGTCACCGAGACTTCCCAGAATTTCGCTGCACTGCCTTCAACCAGTTCGTAGCGTTCCATGTGTGTGGGCTCCTGTATTTACTGGGTTGAGCGGGGCGGCGGCAACACCAGGCCCGCGCGCGCCATGCGCGCCACGGCCCGTTGCTCGGCCGCCAGTGCGTAGGCTTGTTGATCCAGCGGCACGCTTTGCCGCATCCAGTGCATGGCGTCGGCTTCCGCTTGTGCGGGTGCCATGCCATGTCGGGTCAGCAGCGCGCGTGCAATGCGTTCGCGTTCGCGTGGCGGGAACCATGCAAATGCTTCGCGCAGCGGTGGCAGCGCACGCAGAAAATCGCCGTCGTGCCAGTCCGCGACCAGTTCTTCGACGGCTTGCATGGCACCTTGATCGGTGCCGATTTCGTCACGGGCCAATGCAAACAAGCCGATCAGAAAATCGCCAAGCTCGGTAGGCTGCGACACGCGCCGAATGCGTGCATCGACACCATCGGCGGCTGTTTCGCCGCAAGCTATGCGCAGGCCCAGGGCCGCGCCCGCCAGTGTGGGCGGGCTGTCGGTCGATGTGATGCAGCGTGCTGCCGTCGCCAGAAAGGAGTCCCGCGCAAGCGGGATTTCCGGGCAGTCGCGCAGCAGGTCGCGGCAGGCCTGCATGGCGGTCACGGCTTGTTTGCCATCGCCTGTGGCCTGGGGCGATTCCAGCAACCAGCCGGTCTGTTCGAACCCGGCTTGTGCCAGCCGGGCCAGGCCCGCACGTGCATCCGCACCGAAGATGTCGCCGAAGCGGTACAGGGACACAATGCGTCGATGCGCTTTGCCCAGTGCACCCAGGTCGTGGGCCTGGCTCAATGCGGCATCAAGTGTTTTGACGGTGCCGTCGTGGGCGTCCATCAGCCCGGCGAACAAGGCATCCGACAAGGTGTTTGCCAGGCTGGCAATGTCGGTGTCGCGCGCCGCCAGGCAGCCTGATGCCGCCGCCTCCAGCGTGCCGCCCCAGCGCGATGCTTCGATCAGCGCGCCGTGCAGATCGCGGTGGCGGGTGATGCGGAAATTTTCGCTTGGCGTGCGGGTATCAGCCAAGGGCGTGCCGCCCACGCGCTCGAACCCCGGAATGCCCAGAATGCGCAGCGCGTGCAGCACATGCGCGCGCCTGCGATCTTCTGGCAGGCTCCAGTCCAGCTGCACCTCGCGTGGCATGGTCTGCGGTTCCAGCGTCAGCTGTCTCAGCAGTTCCTGAATTTCTAGCAGCAATGGTGGTTCGCGTGTACCTGCCGCAAGCTGGCCTTCACGTTTGCCGGACAGGGCGTGCAGCATGGTGCCCAGGAACGGATGCGCGCGCAGACCGCGTTGGCTGGACCAGTCGGGCACTTGGTCCAGGCCGTCTTTCAGCAGCGTGGACAGGGCACCATCCAGCAGGTCGTGGCGCAGCGCTGCACGATGACCGCGCAGGCGTGCCAGTCCTTCGGCTTGTGCTGCCCACGCGATGCGGTCTGCGGTGGACACCACTTGGCCGCGCTTGCGCAAAGTGCGTGTAATCACCGTGTATGCCCAGTCGCTTGCGCGGGCCAAGCCGTGTTGCCAAACCTGTTCGTAATACGCAGGGGAAGGCATGCCCGCCGCGTAGCCATTCAGGCGGTCAAGGCGAGGGTAGCTGTAGGGCACCAGATAACTGTCGACGCGGGTATCGCCATCCGGTTGGGGTGTGTCCGGCAGCTCAGCGCCATCGACACTGCGGGCAATTCGGCGGATGGCGTCGGCATGCCAGCCACCGCACACCAGCACCACCGGTCTTCCTGCTGCCTGGCGTACTGCCCAGGCGGCGTAGCGTCCCATGTGCTGTTCGCGTGCGGCTTCGCTGGGGTCTTCTGCGCCGTCGGGGCGAAGCAAGGCGAAGTATTGCGCCAGCCGCGCGGGCAGGGCATCTGGGTCGGCCTGTTCGGCCAAGGCATCCCACAAGGCATCCAGGTCTTGCTCGCCCAGGCGGCTGGCCAATGCGGTTTCCACTGCGTCGATGTGCAGGCCGTGCGGATCGGCGTAGCGATTGGGCGTGTCGCCGAATGCACGTGTCCAGGCGGGCAGGTCGCAAAAGAGCGGCGTGGCACCTGTTTCGAAGGCAGCCGACAAGGCTTGCCATTCCGGGGAGTATTCGCAGAATGGCGCGTAAGACGAGCGGCTGTCGTTTGGCCCGGCATGAAAGCTGAAGATGGCTACCGGCAGCGTGTGCGGGCGTTTCAAGTCTGCAATGTGCGGGTTGAAGTCGGCCGGGCCTTCGACCAGCACAAAGGCCGGGCGCGTGGACGCGATCACCTGGCGCACGTGGCGTGCGCAGGCAGGCGAGTGGTGACGGACGCCGATGACGATCAGGCCGTCGTCTGATTGACCGGGATGCTCGCTCACCGTGCTGCTTGCTGCATGCATGGCATGCACGCTCATGCAGTCAGACGATGTCGTGCCGCGTACAGTTCGCGCCAGACATCACCCTTGCGTTTGGACACGCGCTGTTCAAGATACCGGCGCAACTTGGCCAGGTCATCGGCGTTGTCCTTGGCAGCAGTACCGGCCAGACATTCGACAATGTCTTCGGCCCGTCCATTGTCGCCACGCATGAAGTGTCCGCGCACGCCAATGGCATGCGCCATGCTCACGGCCTCGGCCGTGCTCATCACGGATGACAGGCGTTCCATGCCCTTGCCGCCGTCGTCCGTGCCTTCACGCAGTTCGCGAAAGCACGTCACCAGCACACGCAGCACGTCGACATGCGGGGCCTGCGGCACGCCCGAGCGAAGCAGCAGCGCAGCCGATTCCCGCTGCACCAGCGCCAGCTCGTCTTCCAGGTCTGCAATGGGGAACACGGTTTCGAAGTTGAAGCGGCGCTTCAACGCTGCCGACATATCGTTCACGCCCCGGTCGCGGGTGTTGGCGGTGGCAATGACGTTGAAGCCATCACGCGCGAACACCATGGCCGAATCGCTTTTCAGTTCAGGCACGGCCAGCACGCGGTCGGACAGCACCGACAGCAGGCTGTCCTGCACTTCCAGCGGGCAACGTGTGATTTCCTCGAAGCGCACCACACGGCCTTCACGCATGCCGCGATACAAGGGGGCGGGTACCAAGGCGCGTTCGGTCGGGCCTTCGCTGACCAGCAAGGCGTAATTCCAACCGTATTTGATCTGGTCTTCAGTTAGCGACGCGCCACCCTGAATCGTCAGCGTCGAATCCCCACTGACCGCAGCGGCCAGCAATTCCGACAACAGACTTTTGGCGGTGCCAGGCTCACCAATCAACAGCAGCGCGCGCGAGGTCGCCAAGGTGACCATCGCGCGTTCGATCAGCGCGGGCGAGCACACCAGCTTGGGCGGCGAACCGTTGCCGCCCAGGATGAATTGCTTGACGCTTGCCAGTGACATGCTCCAGCCAGGGGGCCGCGCGGCGGTGTCGGCCGCACGCAGGGCAGCCAGTTCGTCTGCATAGCGCAGCTCGGCAGGTGGCCGTTGCCAGCTGGTGGAGTTTTCTTGCGCCGCGGGGGCTTGCACCGGTTTTGCAGTCAACGACTCGCTCCTTGCAGAATTATTAGCCGGGTTTAATGGCCAAGTTCGCAATGGTAGAGCGTAGACGGCGAAATATCCGTGGCAAAAGGTTAGCGGCGAGCCAGCGGTGCAGTGGTTGGCCACCGGAACTGGTTACGAACACCTGACTGTCGGTACCCATCTGAATAGATGGCGATGGTCGGCACAACAATCATCCGCGTGCCTTCCATCGCCAGCACAAGCTGCGTTGACGTGCTTCAGCGTCCGCGCACGATGCGCAGTCCGATTCCCAGCGCAATCATGATGCCGCCGTAGACCTGGGCGAACAGTTCGCCCTTGTACACGCCCACGGCAAGCAGCAGCACGCCCAGCCCTACCGCAACGCCCCAGTGAGCGTTACCCAGCTTGTTCAGCAAGCCGATGCGGCGTGGGGTGGTCGATGTTGCTGCGGGCTGCGCGCGGCCCGCATCGGGGCGCTCATCTGGGCGCGGAGCTGCCATTAACGCAGTGCCTCGATCAGGCTGTCGAGCTTGCGTGCATCAGCCACAAAGGCGCGGATGCCTTCTGACAGTTTCTCAGTCGCCATCGCATCTTCATTCAGCAGGTTGCGGAAGGTGACTTCGTCGGCCGTCAGGCGTTCCACGGGCGAGGCAGCGGCCGTGGCCGGGTCCAGCAATGCAGGTACGTCGCCTTCTTCCGCCGCCAACTTGGCCAGCAGATCAGGGCTGATGGTCAGCAGGTCGCTGCCTGCCAGCGCGAGGATCTGGCCGACGTTGCGGAAGCTGGCACCCATGATCTCGGTCGGAATGCCGAACTTCTTGTAGTACGCGTAGATTGATGCCACCGACTGCACGCCGGGGTCATTCACGCCGGCCTTGGCCGCTTCGTTCCAGGATGCGCCGGCAGACTTCTTGTACCAGTCATAGATGCGGCCGACGAAGGGCGAGATCAGCTGTGCATCTGCGTCGGCGCAGGCCACGGCCTGGACCAGCGAGAACAGCAGCGTCATGTTGACCTTGATGCCTTCGGACTGCAGCACGCGCGCGGCCTGGATGCCTTCCCAGGTGGAAGCGATCTTGATCAGCACGCGATCGCGCGAGATGCCGGCGGCGTCATACAGCGCAATGATCTTGTGCGCGCGGTCGATGGTGGCCTGGGTATCGAAGGACAGGCGGGCATCGACTTCAGTGGACACGCGGCCGGGCACGATGCCCAGAATCTCGGTGCCGAAGGCCACCAGCACCTGGTCGACCAGGTCCGGCAGCGGGGCGGTCTTGTTGGCCGCAACCACGCGCGTCAGGATCGGGCGATAGGCGTCTTGCTGGACGGCTTTCAGGATCAGCGACGGGTTGGTGGTCGCGTCGGTCGGACGGAATTCGCGCATGGCTTCGAAGTCACCGGTATCGGCGACGACGACAGTGTGTTGGCGCAGGGATTCGAGCAAAGTGGGCACGGCAATCTCTTCTTTGTTGAGCGGTCGATAACGCAAGTGTAGTGCGCCTGTCCGCAAACCGAGAATGTGGCGGGGCAGCAGCATTGCAGGGGCCGGGAGCGCGATATGACTGCAAAGCCCCTATCTTTAAAGTGCGGGGAAACGCTATAATCGGAAGGTTTAGCGTTTTCACTTCATACCTTCCCTAGCGCATAACCCCATCTGTCGCATGCTGGTCTGAGCCGGGCCACGCAGAACCATGAATACGTGTTTTTTTGACACGTTCCTGAGTTTGCGAGCCCCTCAAGACCGCGCAGCCCCCCAACACGAGTCGCCGCATTTCCTTGCGGCGTCCACAGCGTGCGGGTGGTGCGCTCCGGCCGCGCAGGATGCAGTCTCACTGCACTGCGGGCCGCCCCGGGAAGGTAACGACACGGAGATTTTCCTTTGTTGCCGTCTCTCTTTCCCGAGACCTCCCCTGCGATTCTGGCCCTTGCCGACGGCACGATCTTTCGTGGTATCTCGATTGGCGCGTCTGGCCACACGGTCGGCGAAGTCGTGTTCAACACGGCAATGACCGGTTATCAGGAAATCCTGACCGACCCGAGCTACCACCGTCAGATCGTGACGTTGACCTACCCGCATATCGGTAATACCGGTATCAACGTGGAGGACAACGAGTCCGTCAAGGCATTCGCCGCCGGCCTGATTGTGCGCGACTACCCGCAAGTGGTCTCCAACTTCCGGTCCACGCAAACACTGCAAGCCTACCTCCAGGAACAGGGAGTCGTAGGCATTGCCGGGATCGATACGCGCAAGCTCACCCGTATCCTGCGTGAAAAGGGTGCCCAAGGCGGTGCCATCCTGGCTGGCGACGACGCTGAAAAAGCGCTGGAACTGGCTCGCGAATTCCCCGGTATGTCAGGCCTTGACCTGGCCAAGGTTGTCTCGGTGAAGGAATCGTATTCCTGGACCGATGGCACCTGGGCGCTGGGCGAAGGCTTCAAGAAAGACAACGCCGGCACGTACCACGTGGTCGCCTATGACTTCGGCGTGAAGCACAACATCCTGCGCCTGTTGGCCGATCGCGGTTGCCGCATCACCGTGGTGCCCGCGCAAACCCCGGCCGAAGACGTGTTGAAGCTGAACCCGGACGGCGTGTTCCTGGCCAACGGCCCTGGCGACCCAGAGCCTTGCGACTACGCAGTCGCCGCCACCAAGGTGTTCCTGGATCGCAAGCTGCCGGTATTCGGCATCTGCCTGGGTCACCAGTTGCTGGGTCTCGCCGCAGGCGGCAAGACCTTGAAGATGAAGTTCGGTCACCACGGTGCCAACCACCCGGTGCAGGACCTGGACAGCAAGCGCGTGTTCATCACTAGCCAGAACCACGGTTTTGCGGTCGATCCGACCACGCTGCCGGCGACGGCGCGTGTGACGCATGTGTCGCTGTTCGACGGCTCGCTGCAAGGCTTCGAGCTGACCGACCGTCCGGCGTTCTGCTTCCAGGGTCACCCGGAAGCAAGCCCCGGCCCGCACGACATCCTGGGGCTGTTCGACAAGTTCGCGCAGATGATGCAGCAGGCGCGCGCGGCGTAACCGCCGCCCCGCAGCCACGCATCAAGCTCCGCAATCAAACAGACAAGCAGTTAGGCGTCCCATGCCCAAGCGTACAGACATAAAAAGCATTCTTATCATTGGCGCAGGCCCGATCATCATCGGTCAGGCTTGCGAATTCGACTATTCCGGCGCGCAGGCCTGCAAGGCCCTGAAAGCCGAGGGTTACAAGGTCATCCTGGTCAACAGCAATCCGGCCACGATCATGACCGACCCGGAGACGGCCGATGTCACCTATATCGAACCGATCACCTGGCAAGTCGTTGAAAAGATCATCGAAAAAGAGCGCCCCGATGCGCTCCTGCCCACCATGGGCGGCCAGACCGCGCTGAATTGCGCATTGGACCTGGCCAAGCATGGCGTGCTGGAAAAGTACAAGGTCGAACTGATCGGCGCGAACGAACACGCCATCGAGAAGGCCGAAGACCGCCTGAAGTTCAAGAACGCGATGACCAGCATCGGTCTGGATTCGGCCAAGTCGGGCGTTGCCCACAGCATGGACGAAGCCTGGGCCGTGCAGCGTCGCATCGCTGAAGAAGTTGGCACCGCCGGCTTCCCGACCGTGATCCGCCCCAGCTTCACGCTGGGTGGCACGGGCGGCGGCATTGCCTACAACGCGGAAGAGTTCGAAACCATCTGCCGCCGTGGCCTGGAAGCCTCGCCGACCAACGAACTGTTGATCGAAGAATCCCTGCTCGGCTGGAAAGAGTTCGAGATGGAAGTTGTGCGCGACCGCGTCGACAACTGCATCATCGTCTGCTCGATCGAAAACCTGGACCCGATGGGCGTGCACACTGGTGACTCGATCACCGTTGCTCCGGCACAGACCCTGACGGACAAGGAATACCAGTTGATGCGTAACGCGTCGATCGCGGTCCTGCGCGAAATCGGCGTCGATACCGGCGGTTCGAACGTGCAGTTCGCGATCAACCCGAAGAACGGTCGCATGATCGTGATCGAGATGAACCCGCGCGTGTCGCGTTCGTCGGCGCTGGCATCCAAGGCCACCGGCTTCCCGATCGCCAAGATCGCGGCCAAGCTGGCGGTTGGCTACACGCTGGACGAACTGCGCAACGACATTACCGGTGGTGCAACCCCGGCATCGTTCGAGCCCAGCATCGACTACGTGGTCGTCAAGGTGCCGCGTTTTGCGTTCGAAAAATTCCCGCAGGCCGATTCGCGCCTGACCACCCAGATGAAGTCGGTGGGCGAAGTGATGGCCATGGGCCGTACCTTCCAGGAATCCTTCCAGAAAGCCCTGCGTGGCCTGGAAGTTGGCGTAGATGGACTGAACCAGAAGACCACCGACCGCGAAAAGCTGACGGTGGAACTGGGCGAACCTGGCCCGGATCGCATCTGGTACGTGGGCGATGCCTTCGCGCAAGGTTTCTCGCTGGAAGAAGTGCAGAACCTCACGCACATCGACCCGTGGTTCCTGACGCAGATCAAGGAAATCGTCGACATCGAACTGGCGCTGGAAAAGCACACGCTTGCCGCGCTGGATCGCGACACGCTGTTCCAACTGAAGCGCAAGGGCTTCTCGGATCGTCGTCTGGGCTGGTTGCTGGACACGACGGAAACCGAAATCCGCAAGCTGCGTCACCAGTTGAACGTGCGCCCGGTCTACAAGCGCGTGGACACCTGCGCCGCTGAATTCGCCACCAACACCGCGTATATGTATTCCACGTACGAGGAAGAGTGCGAGGCCGCGCCGACCAATGCCAAGAAGATCATCGTCTTGGGCGGCGGTCCGAACCGGATCGGCCAGGGTATCGAGTTCGACTATTGCTGCGTCCATGCTGCCCTCGCGCTGAGCGAAGACGGCTACGAGACCATCATGGTCAACTGCAACCCCGAAACCGTGTCCACCGACTATGACACGTCTGACCGTCTGTACTTCGAGCCGGTCACGCTGGAAGACGTGCTGGAAATCGTCGACAAGGAAAAGCCGGTTGGCGTGATCGTGCAGTACGGCGGCCAAACGCCTTTGAAGCTGGCCAAGGCGCTGGAAGCCAACGGCGTGCCGATCATCGGCACCAGCCCGGAATCCATCGACATCGCCGAAGACCGCGAGCGCTTCCAGAAGCTGCTGCACAAGCTCGACCTGAAGCAGCCGCCGAATCGCACCGCGCGTACCGAAGCCGAAGCCATGTCGCACGCACAAGAGATCGGCTACCCGCTGGTCGTGCGCCCGAGCTACGTGCTGGGCGGCCGCGCGATGGAAATCGTGCACGAGCCGAAGGACCTGGAGCGCTACATGCGCGAAGCCGTGCAGGTCAGCAATGACTCGCCGGTGCTGCTCGACCGCTTCCTGAACGACGCGATCGAAGTCGACGTGGACTGCCTGTCTGACGGCAAGCGCGTGCACATCGGCGGCGTGATGGAACACATCGAGCAAGCTGGCGTGCACTCGGGTGACTCGGCTTGCTGCCTGCCGCCTTACTCGCTGTCTGACGAGACGGTTGAAGAGATCAAGCGTCAGACCGCCATCATGGCCCGCGCGTTGAACGTGGTCGGCCTGATGAACGTGCAGTTCGCGATTCAAGCCGGTACGGTCTACGTGCTGGAAGTGAACCCGCGTGCGTCGCGTACCGTGCCCTACGTGTCGAAGGCAACCGGCATCCAGCTCGCCAAGGTGGCGGCGCGTGCGATGTCCGGCCAGTCGCTTGACGCGCAAGGTCTGGGCAAGGAAATCGTGCCGTCGTACTACTCGGTGAAGGAAGCCGTCTTCCCCTTCGTCAAGTTCCCGGGCGTGGACACGATTCTCGGCCCCGAGATGAAGTCGACCGGTGAAGTCATGGGCGTGGGCATCAGCTTCGGCGAAGCCTTCGTGAAGTCGCAGCTGGCTGCCAGCGTGCGCTTGCCCGAATCGGGCACCGCCTTCATCAGCGTGAAGAACGAAGACAAGCTGCGTGCCGTGGAACTGGCGCGTGGTCTGCATGGCCTGGGCTTCTCGCTGGTCGCCACGCGCGGCACGGCGGCAGCCATCGAGCAAGCCGGCATCCCGGTTCGCGTGGTGAACAAGGTTGCCGAAGGCCGCCCGAACATCGTCGACATGGTGAAGAACGGCGAAATCTCGCTGGTCGTCAACACCGTCGAAGAGCGTCGCAACGCCATCGTCGATTCGCGGGCCATCCGCACCTCGGCACTGGCGTCGCGCGTGACCTACTTCACGACCATGGCCGGTGCACGCGCAGCGGTCGAGGGCATGCAGTACATGCGCGAAAAGAACGGCTTCCAGGTGTACTCGGTGCAGGAACTGCACGCCGGGCTTGAGAAGGCCTGATCGACGGTTCTGCTACGGTTCAATGCGGCCCGGGAGGGTTCCGGCTGCATGTTGAACAAAGCCGGTAGAGCAAAGACAGAAAGTGGCCGCATGGCCACTTTTTTTCGTCTGTACTTTGTTCATTGCGATCTTCGCCACATTGCAATCAACACTGCGCCAGCAGGGCGCGCGTCGGTATACTTGTCGATGCCCAGCCCGGTATTCATCACATGTCCGATTTGACCTCTGCGCCGCATGTCTCCAGCGCCCGTGCCTCTACTGACGACTATCAGTTCTCTGAACAGATCGGTCATCTGTTGCGCCGTGCCTATCAGCGCCATGTGGCCTTGTTCCAGCAGACCATTCCCGATTCGCAACTGACTGCCGCACAGTTCGTGGTGCTGTGCGCGGTGCGCGACCAGGACGCCTGTTCGCTGAGCGACGTGGTACGAATCACCGCCATCGACCAGGCCACCGTGCGTGGTGTGATGGAACGCCTGAAATCCCGCGACCTGCTCCAGGTTGCGCAAGACGCCGTAGATCGCCGCAAGGTCATGGTCACCCTGACCGACACCGGGCGCGCGCTGGTCGGTGAAATGGTGCCCTTCGCCGAGAAGATCACCACCGACACCTTCGGCGATCTGAATCCCGCCGAACGGGTAGCCATGATCTACCTGCTTCGCAAGATGTGCGAAGTCGACACTGCCCCCTCATCCTCGGGCAACTGAATACCGATATCCCAATAGGGGAAACCCGAAATTACCGGGAGGACGTGCTAAATGCACGATCCCCGCGTAATGGTATTCACGTATTCATATGCACTTTCAGCACTGAGTTGGTGCTGTTTCTGGTGCTGAAGTGCACTGTATTTGTGATGTGTCACGCCGTTTGCACCGTTATTTGCCAATACACCTTTTTGTTGTAAGGTTATTTGCGCCAGCGCAAGTTTCTGCGTGCAATATCGAGCGTATACACCTGAATCAAGCCTTGTGCGTTCAGTCGATGCCCAGGTCTTTCCGCCATTTGTGATACCGCCATACCTCCGAGGGGACACCATGTACGGTTTCAAACGCTATACCCAGATCCTGGGCGCAACCTGCCTGGCACTGACGGCCGCGTCGGCCTGGGCTCAGGGCACGATCAAGATCGGCGAAATCAACAGCTACAAAGCCCAGCCGGCCTTCCTCGACCCGTACAAGAAGGGCATGCAGTTGGCCCTGGACGAAGTCAACGATGCCGGTGGCATCAATGGCAAGAAACTGGAACTGGTCATCCGCGACGACAACGCCACGCCGGGCGACGCCGTGCGCGCGGCCGAAGAACTGGTGTCGCGTGAAAAGGTTGACGTGCTGACGGGTTCGTTCCTGTCGCACATCGGCCTGGCGCTGACCGACTTCGCCCGCCAGAAAAAGGTGTTCTTCCTGGCCAGCGAACCGCTGACCGACAAGATTACCTGGCAAGACGGCAACCGCTACACCTACCGCCTGCGCACCTCGACCTACATGCAGGTTGCGATGCTTGTGCCGGAAGCATTGGCGCTGAACAAGAAGCGCTGGGCCATCGTGTACCCCAACTACGAATACGGTCAGTCGGCAGTCGCCACCTTCAAGGCCTTGATGAAGGCCAAGCAGCCCGACATCGAGTTCGTGTCTGAGCAGGCAGCACCGCTTGGCAAGGTTGACGCCGGCAGCGTGGTGCAGGCCCTGGCCGATTCCAAGCCCGACGCCATCTTCAACGTGCTGTTCGCCGCTGACGTGACCAAGTTCGTGCGCGAAGGCACCACCCGTGGCCTGTTCAAGGACCGCCCGGTGGTCAGCGTGCTGACCGGTGAGCCGGAATACCTGGACACCTTCCGCGACGAAACCCCGGCTGGCTGGATCGTTACCGGCTACCCGTGGCAATTCATCGACACGCCCGAGCACAAGGCGTTCTTGGCGGCCTACCAGGCCAAGTTCAAGGACTATCCGCGCCTGGGTTCTGTCGTTGGCTACAGCGCGATCAAGTCGATTGCCGAAGGCATCAAGCGTAGCGGTGGCTCGACGGAAACCGAGGCCATGATCAAGGCCTTCTCGGGCCTGAAACTCACGATTCCGTTCGGACCGATCGAATACCGTGCCATCGACAACCAGTCGACCATGGGTGCTTATGTCGGCAAGCTCGCCAGCAAGGACGGCAAGGGCGTAATGGTTGATTTCCGCTATGTCGATGGTGCCAAGGTTCAGCCTTCGGACGAAGAAATCCGCAAGCTGCGCAAGCCGGACTGACACTTCCGTAATGGTCATGGCGGCAACGGTGTCGCCATGCCCCTGCGGCTTTTGCACGATGCGTCGCGCCCGCGACGCACGCATTCCTCACAGGTGCCAGGTTCATGGATCTGACGGGTTTTCTTGCGCAGATGCTCAACGGCTTGGCCGAGGCATCATCGCTATTCTTGGTGGCCGCTGGCCTCTCGCTGATCTTCGGCGTGACCCGCATTGTCAATTTCGCACACGGCTCGCTCTACATGCTGGGCGTGTATGTGGCGTATTCGCTGGTCGAGCGCATCGGCGGCAGCGCGCTCGGTTTCTGGTTCGGGCTGATCGCCGCGTCGCTGATCGTGGGTGCCGTCGGTGCGGCCATCGAAATCGTATTGCTGCGTCGGATCTACCGCGCACCTGAACTCTTCCAGTTGCTGGCGACCTTTGCGCTGGTATTGATCATCAATGACGCCGCCCTGTGGATCTGGGGTGCCGAAGACTTGCTGGGCCGTCGCGCCCCGGGCATGACCGGCGCTATCGATCTGTTTGGTCGTCAATACCCCGTCTACAACCTGGCGCTGATTGTCATCGGCCCGATTGTGCTGGGCTTGTTGTGGCTGCTGCTGACCCGTACCCGCTGGGGCACGCTGGTGCGCGCCGCCACGCAAGACCGCGAGATGTTGGGTGCGCTGGGCGTGAACCAGGCGTGGCTGTTCACTGGCGTGTTCGCGCTGGGCGCGATGCTGGCAGGCTTGGGCGGCGCGGTGCAACTGCCGCGCGAACCCGCCAGCCTCGGGCTTGATCTGCGCGTCATCGGCGATGCCTTCGTGGTCGTGGTGGTAGGCGGCATGGGCTCGATTCCGGGTGCCTATGTGGCCGCGCTGATCATTGCGGAACTGAAGGCGCTTTGCGTGGGCCTGGGTACGGTCACGCTGCTGGGCATCAGCATTTCGTTCCCGAAGCTGACACTGGTGGTGGAATTCGTATTCATGGCCTTGGTGCTGGTCTTCCGGCCCTGGGGGCTGTTCGGCAAACCGCAGGGTGCCAGCCGCAATTCTGCTCCCTTGGAAGCACCGCTGCGCGCCGCGTCCAAGTCTTTCAAGCTGATGGCCGTGGTGGTGTTTGCGGCGCTGGCGGTCTTGCCCTTGCTGTCGCCCTGGTTGCCTTATGCCACCGTGCTGACGCAGGACATTCTGGTGGCCGTGCTGTTTGCCATCAGCCTGCACTTCATCATGGGGCCGGCCGGCATGCACTCCTTCGGTCACGCCGCGTACTTCGGTCTGGGCGCATATGGGGCTGCGCTGCTGTTGAAAAGCGCATCCATGCCAATGCCGCTTGCGCTGGCCTTGGCCCCCATGGTGGCCGGGGCGGGCGCGCTGATCTTCGGCTGGTTCTGCGTGCGCCTGTCCGGTGTCTACCTGGCCATGCTGACGCTCGCGTTCTCGCAGATTGTCTGGTCCGTGGTGTACCAGTGGGACGACTTCACGGGCGGGTCAAACGGCATTGTGGGCGTGTGGCCGGCCGAATGGCTGTCCGGCACGCCGTACTACTACCTGAGCCTGGCGCTGGTCGGCCTGTCCATCATCGTGTTGCGACGGGTACTGTTCTCGCCCTTCGGTTACGCCTTGCGAGCTGGGCGGGATTCGCCGCTGCGTGCAGATGCGATCGGTATTGACGTCAAGCGCATCCAGTGGATCGGCTTTGTGATCGCGGGCCTGTTTGCGGGCTTGGCAGGTTCGCTGTTTGTCTTCTCCAAAGGCAGCATCTCGCCAGATGCAATGGCGGTGGGCAAGTCGGTTGACGGCCTGGTGATGGTGCTGCTGGGCGGTATTCAGACTTTGGTTGGCCCGATCGTGGGGGCGGCCAGCTTCAGCCTGCTGCAGGACTACATCATTCGATCCACGGAATATTGGCGCGCCTTGTTCGGCGGCGTGATCTTGCTGCTGGTGCTGGTGTTCCCGCAAGGCATTGCAGGCTTCTGCCGCGAGCTGGGTGAGCGCTGGCAAGCACGAAAGGGCAGCAACGGCAACGGGGCTTCGTTGGCAACATCCAAGGAGGCATCATGAGTCTCTTGCAGGTCAGAAACATCAGCAAGTCCTTCGGTGGCGTGCAGGCTGTTGCCGGTATCAGTTTCGATGTGGCGGCAGGTGAACTGCTTGCGCTGATCGGCCCGAACGGTGCAGGCAAGTCCACCACCTTCAATATGGTCGGCGGGCAATTGGCGGCGTCCAGCGGGTCGGTGAAACTCGATGGCCACGAACTGGTGGGCATGCGTCCGCGCGATATCTGGCGGCTTGGCGTAGGCCGGACGTTCCAGATCGCCGCCACCTTTGCGTCGCTTACCGTGGTGGAAAACGTGCAGATGGCCTTGCTGTCGCACCGCAGCCGTATCTATTCCTGGTTCAGCCGCGCAGCAAACGAATATCGCAGTGAGGCCATGGAATTGCTGGCCCAGGTGGGCATGGCTGCGCAGGCCGACCGGCCTTGCAGTGAACTGGCCTATGGTGACGTGAAACGTGTCGAGCTGGCCATGGGTTTGGCCAACGATCCCAAGCTGTTGTTGATGGACGAGCCTACTGCCGGCATGGCACCGCAGGAACGCAATGATTTGATGGCGCTGACCAAGCGCCTGGTGGTCGATCGCGGCATGGCGGTGCTGTTCACCGAGCACAGCATGGACGTGGTGTTTGCCTATGCCGACCGCATGATCGTACTGGCGCGCGGCAAGCTGATCGCTGAAGGCAGCGCGCAGGAAATCCGCAATCATCCCAAGGTGCAGGAAGTGTATTTCGGCAGCGGCAAGACCTTCGAGAAACCTACCGGAGTGGCCGCATGAGCACGCTTGCTTCTCGTTCTTCTACGGCCTCGGCTGCTGATGCCAACCTGCTGTTGAAGGTGCAGGATCTGAACGCCTGGTACGGCGCGGCGCACATTCTGTTCGATGTGTCGCTGGATGTGCGGCGTGGCGAGGTGGTGGCCTTGATGGGTCGTAATGGCGCGGGCAAGTCGACCACGCTGAAGGCGATCATGGGCATGCTGGCCAAGCGGCGCGGCAACATTGCGTTCATGGGGCAGGACATCAGTTCGCGTGAACCGTTTGAGGTGGCGCGGATGGGGTTGGGGTTTGTGCCGGAAGATCGGCGGGTGTTTACTGATCTGAGTGTGACGGAGAACCTGGAGGTTGGGCGTCAGCCGGCGCGGAAGTGGCCGGATGGGACGGATGCGTTGAATTGGCAGCCGGAGGCTTTGTATAAGCTGTTCCCGAATCTGGGGGAGATGCGGAATCGGCCGGGTGGGCAGATGAGCGGCGGTGAGCAGCAGATGCTGACGGTTGCGCGGACGCTGATGGGGAATCCGTTTGTGGTGTTGTTGGATGAGCCGTCTGAGGGTGTTGCGCCGGTGATTGTGGAGCAGATGGCGCAGATGATTCTTGAGCTGAAGGCGCGGGGTGCGAGCATTCTGTTGTCTGAGCAGAATGTGCACTTTGCCGAGCTGGTGTCGGATCGGGTTTATGTGCTTGAAAAGGGGCAGATTCGGTATACGGGCAGCATGGCTGAGCTGGCTGAGAATGAGGAAGTTCGGCGGGCTTATTTGACGGTTTGAATGGTTTTGCTTTGGTTGCTTGGGGCGGTCCTTTATGGGGCTGCCCTTTGTTTTTGGTGGGTCGTGGCGGTGTGTCTTTCTTTTGCCAGTCGCGGGTGGTGGGGCCGGCTCGTCTGCCCCGCTGGACGTTGGCGTCGGGACTCCCGCCCTCCACCTCGTCCAGAAGGGCAGCCAACCCGGCCCCACCACCCACGCCTTCAAGGTCGTTTGGTTAAAAGCCAATCCCGCCTGTGGACGGCTCCGTCTTTCTGGCTGCTTGGTGCTGGAATCGGTTCTCGGCATTCGTTGGCCATCGTCTTTTAATCGCCGTGCGGCTGGCCTTGGGGATTGGTTGGCCAGGTCGCCACGAAGTAGCTCAACGGCTCGCGTTTCGGAGTGTCCTTCAGTGGCCTTTTACATTTCGGCAGTTCGGTACGTCACCAATCCTTCAACGGGTGGGGTGACACGGAAGCGGGTGGCCGCGCATACAGGCATGCGACGAAAAGGCGTTTGGCGGCCTTCTGCGTTCTGGCGTTGGGACTTCGAGTTTTCAGCGGGTGGGGTGACGCTGGCGCGGGTAGATGCGCGTCGCCTGCTCGCGATGGGAAGGGCGTTGGTGCGCAGCTTGATGTGCTGAACGAGTGTAGTGGTCAAGTTTTAATGGACACGGAGATAGGGTGTTCAGTGGCTAACTTTCTCGTAGTCAGCCGGTGATTGATAGCCCAGCGTCGAGTGCAGCCGATGGGTGTTGTAGAAGCCCACGATGTAGTGATTGATGTCGACGATCCCTTCAGCCGCATTGGCATAACGGCGCTGCCACACCCGCTCCATCTTGAGGTTCAGGAAGAAGCGTTCCATCACGGCATTGTCCCAACAGTTGCCCTTTCGGCTCATGCTGGCGACCAGCTTATGTTTGGCCAGTAAGTCACGATGGGCATGGCTTGCGTACTGGCAGCCACGGTCGGTATGCACGATCAGGCCAGGCTTGGGCTGACGCAGTGTGATCGCCATCTGCAGCGCGTTGCAGACCAGTTCAGCAGGCATGGCCGGTGCCATCGACCAGCCCACCACCTTGCGTGAGTACAAGTCCAGCACGGCGGCCAAGTACAGCCAGCCTTGGTCGGTGCGGATATACGTGATGTCGGCCACCCACGCTTGGTTCGGCGCAGCCGGCCTGAACTGTCGGTTCAACACGTTGGCGGCGATCGGCAGGTCGTGTCGGCTGTCGGTGGTATGCACGAACTTGCGCTTCCAGCGAGGTTGCAGCGCAAGCTGTTTCATCAACCGACGAACCCGATAGCGACCTACCATCAACCCATCAGCGTTCAGGGCTTCCCGCACACGTCGGCTGCCGTAGTTGCCACCGCTGGCGTCGAAGGCGGCCTGAACGGGGGCTGCCAAGGCACAGGGCCTGGGCGCAGCACGCCGTCGGCGTGCTGCGTACACCCCGGAGCGGCTGACGCTCAACAATCTGCACAAACGGGTCACGCTGGCCTTCTCCTGCCACTGGTGAATGATCCGTTGGATCACTTCAGTTCGCGGGCGAAGAAGGCCGATGCTTTTTTTAACAGCGACACGTCCTCACGCAGACGCTGATTCTCTCGCTCCAGTTCACGGATGCGTTGCTGCTCAGCGGTCAACGGCTTGCCCAGGCCAGGCTGGCCAAGCTGCTCGGCATCGTACTGGGCCAACCAGCGGCGGACCGGGCTTTCTGCCAAGCCCAGGTCCTTGCAGACCTGCATTACGCTTAAACCCTGGTCACGAATCATCTGTGCCACTTGCAGCTTGAAAGCTGCATCGAACGTTCTGCGGTTAGGTGTCGTCATATCGTCAGTGTCCTCGTTGGAGAAATTATCCCCCTATCGAGGTGTCCACTTTTATTGGACCACTACAGAGATCAGTGGTTCTTGCGCAGGGCGTTCACGCGGTCGGGGACGTTTTCCCAGGCGGCTTTGTCGGGGGCGTAGCGGGCGCGCATGTAGGCGATGAGGTCGGCGATCTGGGTGTCGTTCATGCTGTTGCCGAAGGCGGGCATGTAGCCTAGGTCGCCGGTGGCGGGGTCGGCGATGCCGTTCAGGATTACCTGGATCAGGTTGTCAGGTTTGTCGCTGTGCAGGTTGGTGTTGAGCGCAAGCGGCGGACGGACGCCGAACATGGGGGCTGCGTTGCGGGTGTCGTGGCAGACGGCGCAGGCTCCTTCGAAGATGCGTTCGCCGTTGGGGGGGAATACTTGGGTGCTGCGGTCTGCGGCGGTTTCCAGTGCGGTGATGCTGGCGGCACGTTCGGTGTCGGTGGTGGTGACGGGGTTGAGTGACGCCAGGTATACGGCCATGGCGCGCACGTCTTGTTCGGGCAGTTGTGACAGGCCTTGCACCACGGGGGCCATGGGGCCGGCGGCGACGCCGTGGGCGGGTGAGAAGCCTGTGCGCAGGTAGGAGAAGTAATCGTTTTCTGTCCACGGAATCGGTGAGCGGGACAGGGCGTTCAGGGGTGGGGCTTCCCATCCTTCTGCTTCGCCTCCGGCCAACCAGGCCTGTGCGCCTGTTTTTTCTGCGCCCAGGGCGTTGCGGGGCGTGTGACAGGCTCCGCAGTGGCCGATGCCTTGCACCAGATACGCGCCTCGGTTCCAGACGGTGGACTGGGTTTCGTCGGGCTGGTAGACCTTGTTTTCGTGGAACAGCAGGTTCCAGCCGGCCATCAATGGGCGCACGCTGAATGGGAAGGCCAGCTTGGTTTCCGGTGGCGTGGCGCGTACGGCCGGTTCCGACATCAGGTAGGCGTACAAGGCCTGCATGTCGGCGTCGGTGAGCTTGGCGAAGTCGGTGTACGGGAAGGCAGGGTAGAGCTGGCGGCCGTCGCGGTGGATGCCTTGTCGCATGGCTCGATCAAAAGCCTGGAATGACCACATCCCGATGCCGGTTTCCGGGTCGGGGGTGATGTTGGTGGTGAAGATCTGACCGAAGGGGGTGTCCAGTGCCAGGCCGCCCGTGTTCGGTGTGCCGCCCGGCACCGTGTGGCAGACCACGCAGTCGCCGGCGGCGGCGACCAGGCGGCCTCGGTCGATGGCGGCGGTGGAGTAGATGCTCAGGTCGGGCGTGACAGGTGGAATCTCTGCGCGCCACGGCATGGCCGTCACGAGCAATCCGGTGGCTGCGGCCGCAATGCCACCCAGCCACGCACCGGCCACGCGACGCGATGGGCGGCGGGGTTCGGTGGTCAGTGCGGCGCGGGCTGCCGCACCGTTGAAAGGCGGCTCGCGCAGCCGGACGCCGGTGGCGTCGAAGATGGCGTTGGCGACGGCTGCTGCGGCGGGCAGCGATGCGGCGTCTGACCAAGCCAAGCCCGTCGGGACGCTGACCGTGGTGCTGGCGGGCGCTACTTCGTAGTTCGTGCTGGCGACGTTCACATCAGCGGATGGCACGATCGCCGTCCCCGGCGTGTCGGTTGTGCCCCAATCATCGAATGCTGCCGGTGCCTGCAGCAGACGGCCGGTGGTGTCTCGCACCTGGTCTTCGATCTGGCGTGCGCCGGGCGCAGCGGCTTGCATGTGCTCCAGGTCGTGGCCGACGACTACCCGCGTGATGTCGATGCGGCCATCGGTCGGGTCGACCGCCACGTCGGCGACCCATGCAGACCAGCTGCGCTGCGCAGGGTCCACTGAATCGTCGATCACGCTGGCGTAGGCAAACCCTCGGCCGGTGCGTGGCGTGCTGCCGTTGTTGGGGGCAGAGCCTGGCTTGTTGCCGGCACGCTGATCTGGGTTTGACGAGGTGCCCGCCCAGCCTGCGTGCTCAGACACCTGACGCACCAATGCTGCGCCGCGCGCATCGTCCAGATGGCGCAGGCGATAGTCGACCGGATCGATTTCAGATGCTGCCGCCGCTTCGTCAATGAAGGATTCCTGCGCGAAAACCTGCGCCGCTTGTTGTGCTGCACCCGCCTGGGCGACTGTCGCCACGGCCGCATTTTCCGGGACCGCGAGCGAGGCCGCGTCGAAACGGTAAGGCACCAATCCCGGTTGGTTCACCGTTCCGCCACCATCCGACAGCAGGCGTGCCAGTGATGGCCGGCTTAAGTGGCTGCCATCGGCATGAATGGTCTGCGACAGAACATAACCATCGCCAGCGAGCGTCGCGCGAATCGATGTGCGGCCACGTGCTGTGTCAGCCTGTGATCCGGGCTGTTCGTGATGATTCAGCCCACGCGCATCCGCTGCTTTCTTGCCGCTGCCTGATGGCTGCAACACCTGATCTACATAAACAGATCCTTGCGCATTCGACATGTTCGACACATGCACCGCGCGTCCAACAGCACGCGACAAGAGCACTGCATCTGCTGCCACATCGAACGCTGCATCGCATGTGGCTTGGCCATTGCCCAGCACACGAACCACATCCAGTGGCAGCCCTGTCAGCGCGGACAGCTCACGCCGCAAGGGCAGGGCAGGGGCGGCGCTCCAGACGCTGAGTCCGTCGCCATGCCACCACGCCACGGCCCAGGTGGAATCCGTGTTTGCCGTGACAGGCCAGCGATACTCGTGCGCGATGGCACGAGCGTCGGTTGTATCGTTCGCGTCATCGTCAGATGAAGCGCTCGTGGACGCAAGGCCTGCACGATTCGCAGATGCGCCTGTCTCAATATTCGCAGAAGCATGTGCCTGCGATGCGGACGTAGACGATGCATGTGTTGAAGACGATGCCGAATCAGGCCTTCCGCCCGCATCCCCATTCGCCGCCGCATTGCTGCTGTGCCAAACCGTTCTCGGCGTATCGACCGCCGAAGCCGCTGACCACGCAACATGCACACGTGCGGCAGCCTGACTGGCCGCATCTGAACTGAGCGCCACGACCCCGACAAAGTCGCCGTCGCGCACCACTCGCACCAGCCCAGGCAAACCTTGCACACCAGATTCATCCACGCGCAACACACGCGAACCGGTGTAGCGATGCCCGTTCCACTGCAGAACCGGTGGGCGCAGCACGCAGCCCCACAGCACATCGGCTCCGTTGGGCGGGCTCAGGTCGGCACCGCCTACGGTCTGCATGGCACCAGGTTTCGACACGCTCATTTCCGCCGACTCATTTCAGACCACTCATGGCGCACACCCGCCGCAGCGTTCGGCCGCGCAACGCACGGCGGCCAGGATTTCCATGTGTGTGCCGCAGCGGCACAGGTGGTACTGCAAGGCCTGGCGAATGTCTGCTTCGGATGGCGACGGGTTGCGCAGCAGCAAGGCCTGTGTCGCCATGATCATGCCGTTCAAGCAGTAGCCGCACTGGGCCGCCTGCTGATCGATGAACGCCTGCTGCACCAGCCCGGGGGACTCGCTTGTACCAAGTCCTTCCAGCGTGGTGACGCGGCGCGTGCCGATGCCCTTGACGGGCACCACGCAGGACCGCGCCGGCAGGCCGTCCACCAGCACCGTACAGGCACCACACTCGCCCAGGCCGCAGCCGAACTTGGGGCCATTCAGCCCCAGGTCGTTGCGCAATACATAGAGCAGTGGCGTGTCGGGATTGACCTCGACCACATGACTGTGGTCGTTGACGTTGAGAATGACGTGGCGAGAGGTGGCGCGCATGGTGCGCAGAGCTTACTGCGTGCGCTCAAGCCGCGGTCTTGCGGCGACCTTCGACCAGCGGTTCTTTGAACACGTCGTAGCCGAAGCACCAGTCGGGGTTTTCGTTGGTGCGCAGCCAGGTGTTGTTGTGTGACACCAGCTGCACGCGGCCCGCGCGTTCGGCACGGTTGTCTTCGTACAGGCGGAAGGCGGTTTCGTGGTCATCCAGGCCAACCTGCTGGAACACGCGCGTCAGCATGGCGGCATCTTCGATGGCCATGGCGGCACCTTGTGCCATGTGCGGTTTCATCGGGTGGCAGGCGTCGCCCAGCAACACAATGCGGCCACGGCTCCACAGCGGCAGCGGGTCGCGTTCCAGCAGCGGCCACTTGGAAATTTCCTTGGTGCCGTTGATCAGTGCCTGCACAGTCGGGTGCCAGCCGGCGAAGGTGTCGCGCATTTCGGCCTGGCTGCTGGGCAAGTTGCTGTGGCTCAGGTTCCATTCGGCTTCCGGTACACCGGTCACGTAATAGATTTCGTCGCGCTTGCCGGTGACGAAGTACACCATCATGTGACGGTCGTCGGCCCACCACTTCACACACATGTCGAAGGGCAGGGGGCCGCTGTCTACCGGGGTCTGGAACACGGCGCGATGCGCGATCAGACCGGTGTACTTCGGCGGCTCGACGCCCAGCAGGTGTTCGCGCAGACGCGAATTCACACCATCGGCACCGATCACGATGTCGGCTTCTTCGACCGTGCCATCGGCGAATGACAACTGCACCTTGTCGCCCAGGTCTTCGACCTTGGTCAGGCGCTTGTCGAATTCCAGAATGCCGGGGGGCAGGGCAGCAGTCATCAAGGCATGGAAGTCACCACGGTGGACGGTCAGGTAGCTTGCGCCATAGTGGGAAACCGCATAGTCACCGAGCGGGATCTGGGCGAGGATATCGCCGGTCTTGCCGTCGCGGCTGTACCAGTAGTCGGGGTGCGAGCCCTGGCGGTTGAGTTCGTCTTCGATGCCGATCTCGCGCATGATCTTCATCACGTTCGGGCCGACGTGGATGCCTGCTCCCAGACGCGAGAAACCCGGTGCCTGTTCATACAATTTGACGTTGAAACCCGCGCGCGCCAGCAAGGCTGCACCTGCAGTTCCGCCGAGGCCTGCGCCGATGACGGCGATTCTTGGTTTATTTTTCACGAGGGGTCTCCGGAGATGATGCGCGTCCGACACTGGTTCGCCAATGGAAAATAAATGTACACACTAAATTTTCGGCTGTAAACGAGTTTGCCGGAAGCGGAGGAAAACTCCCTTTCACGGTGCGTTTTGCACCATCGTGAATCGCGTTTTGCCCTAATTTGGATGGGTTTTCCCCAGTTTTTCAGGCTGTCATGTCGCGCTATCAACTAGCTATTGTCAGCCACCGCTCCAGCGGTGAGAATGCAGCGTATACGCTAAATAAGTCGATTCAAAATCTTGCCGGCCATCCAGGAGAACAAGCATGCCCGTTAGCGACTACGAACTGATCCGCGCCTGGCAACAGGTGCTGACCCTGTCGAAGCTGGAGGCCGGACAAAGCGTAACGGTGTTGACCAGCGCCACCACGCACCCGCAAACCCTGTCCACTGCGTTGATCGCTGCCCAATCCATGGGGGCCATCGTCAATCGCCTGGACCTGCCACCGGTCAACGCCGACAAGGCGCTTAGTCGCGATTCGCTGGCTTACCTGGGCACCACGCCGCTGACGGGCAACCGTGCGGCGATTGCTGCCTTGAAAGAAAGCGACCTGGTGCTGGATTTGATGACACTGCTGTTCTCGCCCGAGCAGCATGACATCCTGTCGGCCGGCACCAAGATTCTGCTTGCCGTCGAACCGCCGGAAATCCTGGTGCGCATGGTGCCCACCGAGGCCGATCGCACGCGCGTGAAAAAAGCAGCCACGCTGATCGAAGCCGCGAAAGAGATGCACGTGGTGTCGGCAGCAGGCACCGACCTGCGCTGCCCGCTGGGCGAATTCCCGGTGGTCAGCGAATATGGATTTGTTGATGAGCCGGGTCGCTGGGATCACTGGCCCAGCGGATTCGTGTTGACGTGGGCCAACGAAGGCGGTGCCAACGGCACCATCGTGATCGACCGGGGCGACATTCTGCTGCCGCAGAAGTCCTACGCGACCGATCAGATCGTACTCACGGTGGAAAACGGTTTTGCCACCAGGATCGAAGGCGGCGTCGACGCGGAATTGCTGCGCGAATACATGGAGTCCTTCAAGGATCCCGAGGCCTATGCGATTTCGCACATCGGCTGGGGCCTGCAACCGCGCGCGCATCGCGCCACGCTGGGTCTGTACGACCGCGAAGCCACCATCGGCATGGACGCCCGCGCCTACGAAGGCAACTTCCTGTTCTCGCTCGGCCCCAACAACGAAGTGGGCGGCAGCCGCACCACCACCTGCCACATCGACATTCCGCTGCGCGCATGCACGGTCAGCCTGGACGGCGTGCCGGTGGTCGAGAGAGGCAAAGTGCTGGACGGCGGCGGCAACTAAGGTCTGGCCGACGTCGGGTTCTCGTCCATGAGCACGCTTTCTTCCTTGTCGGCGGCTGGGTCGGCTGACTCGTTGGCGGCAGCGTCGGGATCGTCCGGCGCGGCTGCCAACGCGCTGATCACCACGCACAAGCCGCAACATCTGGCGCTGCTGCAAGATCGGCATGCATTGCTGGTGACGCGCGCGCCGTTGCCGGGCGTCAAGCCCGCACCCGGACAGCCGGGTGCAGCGTCTGACTACGTGCCGCCAACACCGGATATTTTCGTCGCGGTGCTGGCCAACGGTCTTGTGCTGGCGTTCAACGGCCACGTCGATCTGGGCACGGGTATTCGCACGTCTTTGGCGCAGATCGTTGCCGAAGAACTTGATGTCGACCTGGAGCGTGTCGACATGGTGCTTGGCCACACCGAGGCCGCCCCCAATCAGGGGCCGACGATTGCCAGCGCCACCATTCAGATATCAGCTGTGCCCTTGCGCAAGGCTGCGGCTCAAGCGCGCGCCTGGTTCGTCGCGCAGGCCGCCAATGTGTTGGCGGTGGATGCCGCCACGCTTCGTGTGGACGACGGGTTGATCCAATCTGCCGACGGCGGGCGCATCGATTACTGGACCGTGCTGAATCGAGGCGGTGCAATCCTGTCGCTGGCCGACGCCGTGGTGCTCAAGCCCGCCGCAGAGTACCGCATCGTCGGCAAGTCCACGCCTCGCGTGGACATTCCTGCAAAGGCCACTGGCGCATTGACCTACGTGCACGACGTGCGTGTGGCGGGCATGTTGCACGGCCGGGTGGTGCGCCCGCCTTATGCTGGGTTGGACAGCGGAAGCTTCATCGGCAACAGCCTGCTCGATGTGGATGAAGCGTCCGTTGCGAACCTGCCCGGCATCGTCAAGATCGTGCGGCAGGGGGACTTCGTTGGCATCGTCGCCGAACGGGAAGAACAGGCCATTCGTGCGGCCCGTCAACTCAAGCTGCGTTGGGCACCGATCCCGCCTGCGCCCGATCTGTCCGACTTGGCCCAGGCCCTGCGCACCGCGCCGTCTACCTTGCGGCCTTTGACCGAGCAGGGCAACGTCGACGCAGCCTTGGCTGACGGCACTGAACTGGCCTGCGACTACCTCTGGCCTTATCAGATGCATGCGTCCATCGGGCCGTCCTGCGCCGTGGCCGATTATCGCGACGACGGTTTGACTGTCTGGGCCGGTACGCAGAATCCGCATATGCTGCGCATCGACCTGAAACGCCTGCTCGACCTGGGCGAAGACAAGATCGAAATCGTACGCTTGGAAGCGGCCGGTTGTTACGGCCGCAATTGTGCAGACGACGTTTGTGCCGACGCGGCGTTGTTGTCCAAGGCCGTGGGTGCGCCGGTGCGCGTGCAGCTCAGCCGCGAGCAGGAACACGCGTGGGAACCCAAAGGCACCGCGCAGTTGATGACCGTGCGTGGCGCGGTGGATCGGCACGGCAATTTGTCTGCTTACGACTTCAGCACGCGTTACCCCTCCAACGACGCGCCCCTGTTGGCCTTGCTGCTGACCGGGGTAGTGCCTGCCGAACCGCGTACCTTGCAGATGGGCGACCGCACCGCAGTGCCGCCTTATCGCTACGAATCGATGCGCATCGCCTGCCACGACATGCCGCCTTTGGTGCGCTCGTCATGGCTGCGTGGCGTGTCCGCGTTGCCGAATTCGTTCGCGCACGATTGTTTTGTCGATGAGCTGGCGGAACAGGCTGGGCAAGATCCGTTGGCGTTCCGGCTGCGTCATCTGGACGATTCACGTGCGGTCGATTTGCTGCGCGCGGTCGCAGCACGTGCAGGCTGGCAGCATGGCGCTAACGGCTCGCGTGGACAGCCGAATGCCGATGGCTGGCTGCACGGAAGGGGCGTGGCGTACGCCCGCTACATCCACAGCCGTTTCCCCGGCTTCGGTGCCGCCTGGTCCGCCTGGGTGATCGACCTGCGTGTTGACCCGAAAACAGGTCGTATCGTGGTCGACAAGATCGTGGTCGGCCAAGACACCGGCATGATGGTCAACCCCGACGGCGTGCGCCACCAGATCCACGGCAACGTGATCCAGTCGCTCAGCAGGGCGCTGAAAGAGTCGGTCAGTTTCGACGCAAAAGGCGTCACCAGCCTGGAGTGGGGTGCCTACCCCATCCTGGGCTTCAAGGACATCCCGGACATCGATGTCGTCCTGATGCCGCGCCAGGACGAGCCGCCAATGGGGGCAGGCGAATCGGCTTCCGTCCCGGGTGCCGCTGCGGTTGCGAACGCCCTGTTCGACGCCACCGGCAAACGCTTCCGCGCCCCGCCGTTCACGCCCGAGCGAGTGATGCAGGTGTTGCGCGACAAGTGATGATTTGGCAGCGTGTCGCGGTGGATACGCCATGCCGCGTCGGCCTGGTACGTCGATGGCAAGGCTTGTCGGGCCGCACTTTCCTGAGCGTCAGTCCTTAATCTCTTCCAGCATCTTCATCCGCAGAATCTCGTTCATGCGGGAAGGGACTTTTGTGTCCTATTCCTTCCTGTGCACGTCCTTCGGACGCCGCAACAGCATCAAGTCATACAGCTCCTGTGCCGCCATCGGCAGGCTCGCGCCGCGCCGTTTCACCAGCGAAATCTTCCGCACCAAGCCTTCCACATTGATTGGCCGGCTCACCAGCTCGGGCCGCTGAAACTCATACAGCGTCAGCGCCGGCACCACCGTGATGCCCATCCCCGCCGCGATCATTGCGGTCACGGTTGCCAGTTGCTCGACCTCCATGGCGGTCTGCATTGGGTAGGGGTGAAACGCGCGCTCCAGTTGCAGCCGCACGCTGTGTGATCGCGCCAGGTGAATGAAGGGCGCTGCCGCCAGGTCGCGCACGCCGATCTTGCGTTGCGTGGCCAGCGGGTGCGATCGGTGGCAGACCAGGTGGAAACGGTCGTTGCACAGCAGTTGGGTGTCCAGGTCTTCGGCGTTCGTGTGCGACGACGCCAACGCAAAGTCTGCGCGACCCGAGCGCACCAGTTCCAGACAAGGTGCCGACAACACATCGGCCAATGCCAATTCAATGGCCGGATAACGCTGCCGAAATTCCGCGAACACGCCGGGCAACCAACCCGATGCCAAGGACGGCAGGGCGGCGACCGACACGCGGCCTTTGTGCAGCATGGCGTGGCCCTGGAAGTCCGCGATCATCGCGTCGAAGTCGCCCACTACACGGCGCACCGAGGTTTCCAGCAATTCCCCTTGCGGGGTCAGTTCCACATTGCGGGTGTCCCGATCAAACAGGCGATACCCCAGCGTGTCTTCGATTGCTTTGATCAGGGAACTGAAGGCCGACTGGGACAGATGACATTGCCGGGCAGCCCGCGTGAAGCTGCGTTGTTCCACCAGCGCCAGAAAGGCCCGCAGGTCACGTGTAGAGAGATTTATCTCTTTCATCGCTTAATCCATTCAAATTTTCTGTTTTCCAGATTCTAGCCACGGGTCTACAGTCTACGCATCAGAAGTTGGCGCATGCCACGCATTGCAGCAGTGCCGGGTTCCCGGATGCCCACTGCACCAAGCCGCTCGACAAGAAACGCGATCCGCCGATCCGAGGCCGGGTCCACCCAGGAGAGACTGTCCATGTCCGTCACCCGTCGCACCGTGTTGCGCGCGCTTGCTGCCGCGCCCGCTTTGTATCTGGCCCCGCGCTTCGCGCACGCTGCCGAGTTCACTTACAAGTACGCCCACAATCTGCCGATCACGCACCCGCTGCACATCCGTGCGCAGGAAGCCGTGGATCGCATCAAGAAAGAATCCAACGGCCGGCTTGAGATCAACATCTTCCCGAGCAACCAGCTGGGCGGTGACACCGACATGCTGTCGCAGGTGCGCAGCGGCGGCATCGAGTTGTTCACCCCCTCGGCGCTGGTGATTGCCACGGTCGTGCCGGTGGCGGCGATCAACGCAGTGGGCTTTGCGTTTGCCAACTACGACCAGGTCTGGAAGGCGATGGACGGCAGCCTTGGCGCGCATGTGCGCGAAGCCATCGGCAAGGCCAACCTGTATGCGTTTTCCAAGATGTGGGACAACGGTTATCGCCAGATCACCACCAGCAATCGCCCGGTGCAGACTGCGAAAGACCTGGAAGGCACGAAGATTCGTGTGCCGGTGAGCCCGCTGTCGGTGTCGATGTTCAAGGGGCTGGGTGCTGCACCCGCCAGTTTGCAGTTCAGCGAGGTCTATTCGGCCTTGCAGACCAAGATCGTGGATGCCCAGGAAAACCCGCTGCCGATCATTCAGCAGGCCAAGCTGTTTGAAGTGCAGAAGTTTGCCTCGCTGACCAATCACATCTGGGATGGCTACTGGTTCATTGCCAACGGCCGTGCTTTCAAGCGCTTGCCTGAAGACCTGCAGAAACTGTGGGAATCTGCTTTCAACGATGCGGGTGAGCGTCAACGCGACGACTTGCGCAAGATGAACCAGTCGATCCAGACCGATCTGGAAAGCAAGGGCCTGAAGTTCAACACCGCTGCGCCCGACAGCTTCCAGGCCAAGCTGCGCGAAGCGGGTTTCTACGCCGAGTGGAAGAAGAAGTTCGGTGATCAGGCTTGGGGTCTGCTCGAAAATACCGTCGGCAAACTGGCCTGATCATGCACCTCGCTGATGCTTCGGTCCAGCCGGGTAACCCGGTTGGCACCGGCGGCTTTCTTGCCGCCGCTGACCGTGCGCTGGGCCTACTGGTCGAGATTCCCGCTGCCCTGCTGGTGCTCGCCGAGATCGCTTTGCTGCTGGCAAGTGTGATTGCCCGATACGTCTTCCACACGCCGCTGGTGTGGGGGGACGAACTCGCGTCGATGATGTTCCTGTGGTTGTCGATGCTGGGCGCGGTCGTGGCCTTGCGGCGCGGCGAACACATGCGCATGACGGCACTGTTGTCACGGGTCAGTCCGCAGGCACGGGCGTTCATCGACGTGCTGACGATTGCGGCGTCGATTGCCTTCATGTTCATGGTGTTCCCGCATGCGCTGGAATACGCCGAAGAAGAGGCGGTCGTCTCGACGGCGGCGCTTGAAATCAGCAACGCATGGCGGGCCTCGGCCTGGCCGGTGGGCATGGGCCTGATGTTGTTGACGGGTGTGCTGCGCCTGACGCGTGTCGCGACATTGAAGCAGGCCGTGTCGTCTCTGGCACTGGTTGCGCTGATCGTCGGCGTCTTCTACCTTGCCAGCCCGATCCTGATGACGCTGGGCAAAGTCAATCTGATCATCTTCTTTGTCGGGGTGGTGGCGGTCAATGTGTTCCTGGGTGTGCCGATTGCGTTCGGCTTTGCACTCGCCACCTTCGGCTACCTGGCGCTGACTACGCATACGCCGCTGGTCGTGATGGTCGGGCGCATGGACGAGGGCATGTCGCACATGATCTTGCTCGCGGTGCCGATGTTCATCTTCCTGGGCATGCTGATCGAGATGACCGGAATGGCACGCGCCATGATCGGTTTCCTGGCCAGCCTGCTGGGCCATGTGCGCGGCGGCCTGTCTTATGTGCTGATCGGTGCGATGTACCTGGTGTCGGGTATTTCGGGTTCCAAGATTGCCGACATGGCGGCCGTCGCCCCGGCCCTGTTCCCCGAGATGCAGAAGCGGGGTTCCAAGCCTGGTGACCTTGCCGCGCTGTTGTCGGCTACCGGCGCGCAAACCGAAACCATTCCGCCGTCCATCGTGCTGATCACCATTGGTTCGGTGACCGGTGTGTCCATCGCGGCGCTGTTCACGGGTGGTCTGCTGCCCGCCGCAGCGCTGGGCCTGGTGCTTGGTTTCATCGTCTGGCGTCGCAGCCGCAAACAGGATCTGCAAGGGCTGGTGCGTGCCACGCGCAAGGAAATTCTGCGCACGCTGTGGATCGCCTTGCCTGCCATCGTGTTGCCTTTCCTGATCCGCGCTGCGGTGGTGGAAGGTGTGGCAACGGCGACGGAAGTCTCGACCATTGGCATTGCGTACTCGGTGATCGCCGGCCTGTTGCTGTATCGCCAGTTCGACTGGAGCCGTCTGCCGAAGATGCTGGTCGATACCGCCACCTTGTCGGGTGCCATCATCTTCATCGTCGGCGCAGCTACTGCGATGGCCTGGGGTCTGACCCAATCTGGTTTCTCGCGTGACCTGGCGGCCCTGATGACGCAGATTCCTGGCGGCACCGTCGGCTTCCTGCTGGTCTCCATCGTGGCCTTTGCGATCCTGGGCAGTGTGCTGGAAGGCATTCCCGCCATCGTGTTGTTCGGACCGCTGCTGTTCCCGATTGCCCATGCGGTCGGGGTGCACGAAGTCCACTACGCCATGGTCGTGATCCTGGCGATGAGCCTGGGCCTGTTCGCACCGCCTTTCGGCGTAGGTTTCTACGGTGCCTGCGCGATCAGCAAGGTCGACCCGGACGAAGCGATTCCCTATATGTGGGGTTATCTGGTTGCGCTGGCCATCGGTACGGTGATCATCGCGCTGGTCCCCTGGATCTCCATCGGTTTCCTGTGATCCGCCTAGTGGCGTGATCCCCCAAATTCTTCGAGGTAAGCATTCATGAGCCGCTTTTTTGGTGAAGTGCGTCAGCTGGGCTATGTGGTCCACGATATTGAAAAAGAAATGAAGCACTGGACGGAAGTCCTGGGCGTGGGTCCCTTCTATTACGCCGAGCGTGTGCCGGTGCAGAACTTCCACTACCAGGGCAAGCCCTCGCCCATCGAAGTGTCGGTGGCGCTGGCCAACTCGGGCCCGCTGCAGATCGAACTGATCCAGCAGCGCAACGATGCACCGTCGATGTACAAGCGTTTCCTGGACGAAGGCCGCACGGGTCTGCAACACATCGCCTACTGGACCGAAGACTTCGACAACGATGTCGCGCGTCTGGACAAGCAGGGCCTGATCGTCGGCATGAGCGGCGACGTGGGGGATAAAGGCCGCTATGTGTATTACGAGACCGAGACCCATCCGGGCACGATCATCGAGTTGTCTGAAGTTGCCGGTCCCAAAGGTCGCCTGTTCAAGCTGATCCGCGAAGCCTCGCAAGGCTGGGATGGCAGCGACCCAGTGCGCAAATTCCCTGATCTTTCTACGCTGTAGGCCGATCCATGAGTGATTCATCACGGGCGTCGCGCCCCGAGTTCGAGGCGACCTACCTGATCGAGACGCCGTTTCCGCTGGCCCAGGCGGCCGACGTGTTGGCCGGTGAGCAGTCCAGCGGCACGTTTGTACGGGTGGCGGGCGAGACCGATGACCTGCGTCAGCGCACCCGCGCCGAGGTCGTGAAGATCGAAGAACTGCCGTCGTTTGATACGCCCAGCCTGCCGAATGCGTTCCTGGATCGCCGCCAGAAGGGCGGGCCGTACAAGCGTGCTCACATCACTGTGCGTTTCCCCGAGGAAAACATCGGCAATAACCTGCCGACCTTGGCCGCGACGGTTACCGGCAACATCTACGACCTGGGCGAGATGACGGGCGTGAAGCTGCTGTCGCTCAAGCTGTCGCCATCCTACGTGAAGCAGTTCGATGCGCCGCGTCAGGGCGTGGCGGGCACACGGCGCTTGGTGGGGCGTGACAGCGGTCCGATTCTGGGCACGATCATCAAGCCGAACGTTGGCCTGTCGCCTGCCGACACCGCGCGCACCGTGGCGCAGCTGTGTGAAGCGGGCGTGGACTTCATCAAGGACGACGAGTGCATGGCAAACCCGCCGCACTCGCCGCTGGCCGAGCGCGTGCGTGCCGTGATGCGGGTGATCAATGATCACGCCCAGCGTACTGGTCGCAAGGTGATGTACGCCTTCAATATCTCGGACGAACTGGATGCCATGCGTCGGCATGCGGCTCTGGTCGAAGCCGAAGGCGGCACCTGCGTGATGGCAAGCGTGAACTGGTGTGGCTACAGCGCGATGCAAAGCCTGCGCCGGTCTACCTCGCTGGCCATTCACGGGCATCGCAACGGCCTGGCCATGATGACGCGTCATCCGTCGCTGGGTATTGCGTTCCAGCCCTACCAGGTCATGTGGCGTCTGGCCGGTGTCGATCAATTGCACGTGAACGGCCTGGCGGGCAAGTTCTACGAGCATGACGATAGCGTGGCCGCTTCGGCGCGGGATTGCCTGACACCCCTGGGTGGTTATGATGCGGTGATGCCGGTATTTTCGTCAGGGCAGTGGGCGGGCACGGTGCCGCCGACCTTCGCGGCGGTGGGCAGCGACGACTTGATCTTCCTGTCGGGCGGCGGCATTCTGGGCCACCCCGATGGCCCGGCTGCCGGCGTGCAAAGCATTCGGGATGCATGGGACGCCGCGCGCAGCGGGATTGCGTTGCCGACGTATGCGGAAAACCGTCCTGCGCTGGCCAGTGCGCTGTCGTTCTTTGGTTGAACGGTTGTTGGCTGAGCTGCTTGGCTGAGCTGCTTGGCTGAGCGATTCGGCTGGAAGATCTGGCCGTCCGGTCTTGGTCAGCATTCTTAGCCAAATATCTTCGGCTAGAGCGCTTTGACCAAGCCTCTCTGCCGAACGTCATTGAGTCGGCATGTCGGCTGAAGCGCGGTTTCTTGTTGACCGTGTTTCGGCCGACTGTCTTTCGGGTTGATGGTTTTCCTGGCTGACCGCTTTGGCTGACCTTTCTGGCTGCGTGTTGGCCGACGCCGTCAGTCCATTCCGTTGACCGAGTCCTTCGGCTGACTTTCTTGCAGCCCCTTTTGCTGCGACGACTTTTGTCCCGCCCCTTTCCTCCATGACATCTACTGCCACCCCCGCCGACGCCGCCTCCACGCAACGCGGCGTTCGCTTCGCCTATTACGGTGACGACTTCACCGGATCGACCGACACCTTGTCGTCCGTGGTTCAGGGTGGCTGGCGTGCCGCCTTGTTCATGAAGGTGCCTGATGCAGCACAACTGGCGGCCTTCGGCGAACTTGACTGCGTCGGCGTCGCCGGCACGGCACGCGCGATGTCACCGGCCGAGATGGACGCCGCGCTGCCCGATATCTTTCGCGGGCTTGCGGCCACCGGGGCCGATGTCGTGCATTACAAGACCTGCTCCACGTTCGACAGCGCGCCGCATATCGGCAGCATCGGTCATGCGGTGCAGCTGGCGCAGTCGGTTCTTGGTTCCCAGCCGGCAATGATCGTGGGCGGACAGCCGAACCTGGGGCGCTACTGCGCCTTTGGCAATCTGTTCGCCCGTGCGGGTCAGCAGGGCGCGGTGTATCGGCTGGATCGTCATCCGACCATGAGCAGGCACCCGGTCACACCGATGGACGAGGCAGACCTTGCCCGTCACTTGGCAAAACAGGGACTGGCCAGGATTGCCGGCGTAGATGTCGTGGCGCTGAGCGCAGCAGATACCAACGCCCGTGTCGATGCGGCATTGGCCGACGCACCGGATGCCCTGCTGTTCGACGTGCTGGAGCCGTCGCACCTGGTGGCGGTGGGTCGCCAACTGTGGCGGCAGGCAGAGAAGCGAGGCCCACTGTTGACGGTGGGGCCAACTGGCGCTGCGCAGGCGTTGTTGGCAGCGTTGCCAGCAAGCGGGCAGGGCGGTGTGTCTGGGGAGTTGTCGACCGGGGCAAAGAAAGAGGCAACATCGCAAGGTTCAGCGAACATCTCGGCGGGGGGTACGGCCCAGGCCGCAACCGCGCACGCAGTTTCCCAGACCTTGATCGTCGCCGGCAGCCGTTCCCCGGTGACGGCTGCGCAGATCCGGCATGCTGAACAGGCTGGGTTCGTTTCCATCGAGCTTGACCCGGTGCTGCTGGCCGACTCCCAGTCGTCGTTGGTGCCCTTGATCGAACAGGTGCTGGATGCGCTTCGTTCAGGGCGTAGTGTGGTGGCACATACGACTTTTGCCGACGACAGCCATGGCCGTACGGCAGGATTCACGCGGGCGCTGGCCGTCGGTAGCGGCAGGCTGGTGCGCGAGGTGCTTGCCGTGCATCCGCTGGCTCGCGTCGGTCTGGCTGGCGGCGACACGTCCAGTCTGGCGGTCGAATCCTGGGGAATCACGGCGTTGACGCTGGCCTACATCCTGGCACCGGGTGTCGGGGTATGCCGCGTCCACGCCGCGGGTCACCCGCTGGATGGGATCGAGTTGATGTTGAAAGGCGGTCAAATGGGACCACCTGATGTTTTCGAGGCACTACTGGCGGGTACCTGAACCCGCGCTCAGGCCATCGCGCGTGGGTTTTCGGCCCACGGAGTGGGCATCCATGCCGAACTGGGTGTTCTCGGGCCAACCCGGCTTGCATGGTGGGCCGAGTTTCAGGACAATTGACCTTAGTCGCCCCGGTTTTCGCACCGGGGCGTTTATATTTTTAGACACTATGTGTCCCGAGCCGCAGGCAGTGCCGCGCTCGGGACACGTGCATTTGAAGGAAGCAAACATGGCTGCCATTCCGCTGACCGTGCGCGGTGCCGAGCGCCTTAAAGAGGAACTGCATCGTCTGAAGACGGTCGAACGCCCCGCTGTCATCAATGCAATTTCCGAGGCACGCGCGCAGGGCGACCTGTCGGAAAATGCTGAATATGACGCCGCCAAGGAAAAACAGGGCTTCGTCGAAGGTCGTATCGGCGAATTGGAAGGCAAGTTGTCGAACGCGCAGATCATCGATCCGACCACCCTCGATGCAGAAGGCCGCATTGTGTTCGGTGCCACGGTTGACCTGGAAGACCTGGAGTCCGGTGACAAGGTGACGTATCAGGTCGTCGGTGACGACGAAGCCGATATTCGCGAGCGCAAGATCTCGGTGTCCAGCCCGATCGCGCGTGCTCTGATCGGCAAGTCGGCAGGCGACGTGGCCGAAGTCCAGGCACCTGCGGGCATCCGCGAGTACGAAGTCCTGGATGTGCGTTACATCTAAAGAGAGAAGGGTCTTGGAACAAGACCTGAGAAGCGCGACTTGAAAAAGTGCGACCTGAGAAAGCGGACCGGCAACTGACAAAAATACGTCAGTTGCCTGCCGTTGGTCGGTCGGCGGCAAAGGCCGCCGAACGGCAGGGGGCCGCTCCCGACACAGGCCAGTCGTGAAGACTGGCCCGGTTTCCTGCAGTAAGGCACTTGCGAACTGCTGTTCGCAGGCCTGCTACTTACTTCTTGGTCGAGCGAGTCTTGCGCGGCGATGCCGTGCTGCGGGGAGCACCCGACGCACGAACTCGCGGTGCATCACGGGCACCAGCACGCAGCGACAGGGCGCTGCGACGCGGGGTACGTGCCGGTGCTGCGCCGCCTTCGTTGCCGCGTTCACCGCCACGCTCGCTGCGTTCGGCGCTGCGGGCTTCGGCGGCACGGCGTTCGGCCGGGCTGCGGGTGGTGCTGAAGCGATCGGCCAGTTTGCGGGCTTCGCCACGGCGCGAACCGGTTTCACCGGTTGACGGACGTGTACGCTTGCCGGAGTCGCCAAGGTAGCGTTCGCGGGCAGTGACCGGGCCGGCAGGGCGCTCGACGCGTTCGCTGCGCTTGACGCGCTCGGGAGCCGGCTTGCCAACAGCGGCGAGCTTCTTGGGCACGTGGGCTTCGTTGGGGTTGCGGGCACCCTTGAAGTCGGGATCGGGCACAGCCGGACGTCCGGCGAGCAAATCCTTGCCCTGGGGATCGGCTTCGGTCGGTCGGAACAAGATGAAAATCTTGCCCAGATGATGGACCGGGGCGCAGGAAACCGCTTCGCAGATGGCGTTCAGCAGTTCGTCTCGCTCGGCGCGATCCTTGGCTGACGCGCGCACTTTGATCAGGCCGTGGGCTGACAGGCTGCGGTCGATTTCTTGCAGGACCGCGTCGGACAGCCCCTTGTCGCCCATGAGGACGATAGGCTTGAGCGGATGGGCGGCAGCGCGCAGGGCGCTACGGGTTTGGGAGGTAATGTCAAGAACAGGCATGGCGCGATTGTACGGGCTGGCGGGCTTGGGGTGGCGCTGAATTGTTGGAAATCACTGCGATCGACGCCTGCATGCCGCCACCGTCGCTTGAGCCCAACGTCACGGCACGATCCACGTCGATCAAGCTTCGCATTTGGAACCCGGGCACAATGCCGGGCGTTATTGTTTTTGTCTCACGCCGAATATCGGGCAATCATGGCCAAGAAAAAGTTTTCCAAAGAATGGATCATGCAGCACATCAATGATCCATACGTAAAGTTGGCCAAAGAGAAGGGCTATCGGGCCCGTGCCGCTTTCAAGCTCACCGAGATTCTCGACAGCGAGAAATTGCTGCACATCAACGACGTGGTGGTCGATCTCGGGTCCACTCCTGGCAGTTGGTCGCAAATCGTAAGCGAGCGCCTGGCCGGTGCCGGCGGCACGCTGCGCGGTCGCGTGATCGCCCTCGACATCCTGCCTATGGAACCGATACACGGCGTGGAATTCATCCAGGGCGATTTCCGCGAAGACGAGGTCTTGTCCCAGTTGTCCCAATTGGTAGGCAATCAGCAGGTAGACCTTGTTCTTTCGGATATGGCCCCAAACTTGTCCGGAGTGGGGATCGCAGACGCCGCGCGCATTCAGCACGTCTGTGATCTGGCGCTGGAGTTTGCGAAGGATCATTTGAAACCTGATGGCGCGTTGATCGTCAAAGCGTTCCATGGAACCGGGTTTTCCCAGATCGTTGAGAGCTTCAAAACGGTTTTCACCCGTGTCGTGGAGCGCAAACCCAAGGCCTCGCGGGACAAATCGTCGGAAACCTTTCTTGTTGCACGGAACCTGAAGGCTTCGGTGCTCGCGGGAAGGGTAGAATCAGGTAATTAAGTCGATATTCAGGCGATGGACGCGTTTGTCCGCAGCCGGTCGGTAATCTAGCGGGAGATCGACCTTGAACAATATGTTCTCCAAAGTAGCGGTCTGGATGGTGATCGCCCTCGTGCTGTTCACGGTCTTCAAGCAGTTTGAAGGTCGTGCCCGGCCGCAGGACACAGTGTCGTATTCGCAGTTCATGGACGACGCCAAAGCCGGACGCATCCAGAAGGTCGACGTCCAGAGCGATGTGCTCTACGTGACGCCGTCCGATGGCCGCCCCTACACCCTCACGTCGCCCGGCGACCTGTGGATGGTTGGCGATCTGATGAAGTTCGGTGTACAGGTGTCTGGCAAGGCCAAGGAAGAGCCGTCGCTGCTGATGAGCATCTTCGTGTCCTGGTTCCCGATGCTGCTGCTGATTGGCGTGTGGATCTTCTTCATGCGACAAATGCAAGGCGGTGGGCGCGGTGGTGCCTTCAGCTTCGGCAAGTCTCGCGCCAAGGTATTGGACGAAACCACGAACCCGATCACCTTCGCTGACGTCGCCGGTTGCGACGAAGCCAAGGAAGACGTGTTCGAGCTGGTCGAGTTCCTGCGCGACCCCAGCAAGTTCCAGAAGCTGGGTGGCCGTATTCCCCGTGGCGTGCTGATGGTCGGCTCGCCGGGTACCGGTAAAACCCTGCTGGCCAAGGCCATTGCCGGTGAAGCCAAGGTGCCGTTCTTCAGCATCTCGGGTTCGGACTTCGTGGAAATGTTCGTCGGCGTGGGCGCTGCCCGTGTCCGTGACATGTTCGAAAACGCCAAGAAGCAGTCGCCTTGCATCATCTTCATCGACGAAATCGATGCGGTGGGTCGTCAGCGTGGCGCAGGCCTGGGCGGCGGTAACGACGAGCGCGAACAGACGCTTAACCAGATGCTGGTGGAAATGGACGGCTTCGAAGCCAGCCAGGGCGTGATCGTGATCGCCGCTACCAACCGTCCGGACGTGCTTGACCCGGCGCTGCTGCGTCCGGGCCGTTTCGACCGTCAAGTCGTGGTGCCGCTGCCCGATATCCGTGGTCGCGACCAGATTCTGAAGGTCCACATGCGCAAGGTGCCGCTGTCCACCGACGTGGATGCAAACACCCTGGCACGCGGTACGCCTGGTTTCTCGGGTGCTGACCTGGCCAATCTGGTCAACGAAGCTGCGCTGTTCGCTGCTCGCCGCAACGGTCGTACCGTTGAAATGGGCGATTTCGAAAAGGCCAAGGACAAGATCATCATGGGTGCGGAACGTCGCTCGATGATCATGCCCGAGGAAGAGCGCCGCAACACCGCGTATCACGAGTCCGGCCATGCCATCGTGGCGCGCAAGCTGCCGAAGACCGATCCGGTGCACAAGGTCACCATCATCCCGCGCGGTCGTGCGCTGGGTGTGACCATGCAACTGCCGGAAGGCGATCGTTACAGCACCGACAAAGAGCGGATGCTGAACACCATCGCCGTGCTGTTCGGTGGTCGGATTGCCGAAGAGATCTTCATGAACCAGATGACCACTGGCGCATCGAACGACTTCGAACGTGCGACGGCCATTGCCCGTGACATGGTTACCCGCTACGGCATGACCGACAGCCTGGGGCCCATGGTCTACGCCGAGAACGAGGGTGAAGTATTCCTCGGTCGCAGCGTAACCAACACGACCAAAATGTCGGAAGCCACCATGCAGATGGTGGACAGCGAAATTCGCAAGATCATTGATGAGCAATACCAGGTTGCCCGCAAGATCCTGGAAGAAAATCGCGAAGCCGTGGAAGTCATGACGCGTGCTCTGCTGGAATGGGAAACCATCGATGCAGACCAGATCAACGATATCTGCGATGGTCGTCCGCCCCGTGCACCGACCCCGCCGGGCTCGTCGGGAAACAATCCCACCACGCCGCCCACGTCTGGTTTGACGCCGAACGCAGCAGCACCGGCTTGACGTAACAAGGCAGGCAGCGGCCAAGACAAGCATTTGCACGATAAGCGGTCCGCTGCTTTGTAAACAAAGGCGTCCTTCGGGGCGCCTTTGTTTTTGTCACGCTGCCGCAGCGTTATTCTTGAGCCCCCGCGCTGAGCGCGCCATGAATATGCGCAGACCGCAGATAATTCACGACTGTTTTTGCCAACGCACTGATCTCCAAGACTCGAATCATGAATTCCCTGTTTCTTTGCGGCCGTTTTGAGCTTTCGCTGGCGCGGCCGCTTGTCATGGGTATCGTCAATGTGACCCCAGATTCTTTCTCGGACGGGGGGCAACATGCCCGGCTGGACGCGGCCATTGCCCATGCCAGGCATCTGGTGGCCGAAGGTGCCGACATGCTTGATATTGGTGGCGAGTCCACCAGACCGGGGTCTGACTCGGTGCCTGAAGACGAAGAGTTGCGGCGGGTGGTGCCGCTGATCGAGGCCTTGGTCAGCCTGAACGTGCCGCTGTCGGTCGATACCTGCAAACCTGCGGTCATGCGCGCAGCCTTGCGTGCCGGGGCCGATATGATCAACGACATCATGGCCTTGCAGGCCGATGGTGCCCTGGCGGTGGCGCAGGACTATCCCGCCAGCGGTCTGTGCATCATGCACATGCAGGGCGAGCCGCGCACCATGCAGGCTGCCCCGGTTTATGACGATGTGGTCGAAGACGTTGCAGCATTCCTGTGCGCGCGCCTGGCGGTGCTGGATACGGCCGGCATCGATCCTCGCCGGGTCGTGCTCGACCCCGGTTTCGGCTTTGGCAAGACTGTTGAACAAAACTATCGACTGTTGCGCGAATTGCCGCGCTTTGGCGAGATTGGCTTGCCTGTTCTGGCCGGCGTCTCGCGCAAGTCCATGATTGGCGCATTGACCGGCCGCCAGCCCGCTGAACGTGTGGCCGGCAGCGTGGCTGCTGCGCTGGCATCGGTTGCACGTGGCGCGGCGATTGTCCGGGTGCACGACGTTGCCCAGACAGTCGACGCACTGAAGGTCTGGCAAGCGGTCGAGTCCCCATCCTTTTTCCAGGAGCACGCATGAGCGCGCGCAAATATTTTGGCACCGACGGTATTCGCGGTGTGGTTGGCGGCGAGCGCATCAATGCGATGTTCGCGCTGAAGCTGGGTTATGCCGCAGGCCGCGTATTGACGCGAGCGCCGCTCAAGGGCGGGGCACGACCTGTCGTGCTGATCGGCAAGGACACGCGCATTTCCGGCTACATGCTGGAGTCCGCCCTTGAGGCCGGTTTGTCGTCTGCAGGGGTGGATGTGTTGCTGGCCGGGCCGATGCCGACGCCGGCGGTTGCTTACCTGACCCGTACGCTGCGCCTGTCGGCCGGTATCGTGATCAGTGCCTCGCACAACCCGTACTACGACAATGGCATCAAATTCTTCTCGGGGGGCGGCATGAAGCTGCCGGACGAGCAAGAGCTTGCGATTGAAACGGCTTTGGAAGAGCCGCAGGGTTGCGCATCTTCCGAATCGTTGGGCAAGGCGCGCCGCTTGAACGACGCGGCAGGGCGCTATATCGAATTCTGCAAAAGCACCTTCCCCGCCGAACTCGATCTGAACGGGCTTCGGATTGTGGTCGATGCCGCCAACGGGGCGGCCTACGACATCGCGCCCCACGTGTTCCGTGAACTGGGTGCCACCGTCATTCCGGTGGGATGCGCGCCTGACGGTTTCAACATCAATGACGGCGTGGGTGCCACGCACCCTGAATCATTGGCTGCTGCGGTTCGCGACAATGCCGCCGACTTGGGTATTGCGCTGGATGGGGATGCCGATCGACTGCAGATGGTGGATGCGTCCGGGCGGGTCTTCAACGGTGACGAACTGCTGTATGTGATCGTGCGTGATCGCATGCTGCGGGCACCGGTTCCCGGCGTGGTGGGCACCTTGATGACCAACTTTGCCGTCGAGCGGCGCTTCCTGGATTTGGGCGTGGACTTTGCGCGCGCAGCGGTGGGCGACCGTTATGTGCTGGAGCAGATGTTGGAGCGCGGCTGGAATTTCGGTGGAGAAAGTTCGGGTCATCTGATCTGCCTGGACCGCCAGACCACTGGCGACGGGATTGTGGCGGCCTTGCAGGTACTGGCTGCCATGCGGCAAGCGGATAAAGACCTGGCCGAGCTGCTGCAAGACCTGCGGCTGTATCCGCAGATCCTGGTGAACGTGCCGCTGGACCCGGAGATCGACTGGCAATCGCATGGCGGTCTGACTGCCGCGCGCAAGGAAGTCGAAAGCACACTGGGCAAACGCGGTCGGGTCTTGATTCGCGCGTCGGGCACCGAACCCAAGCTGCGATTGATGGTGGAAGCCGAAGACCGTCGCCTGGCCGAGGAAAGTGTCGAGCGCCTGCGCGAAGGGCTGATGGGTGTGCACCAGCAAGCCTGAACCAGCCCCCAATAAATCTGAACCTGCCGCGGCAGGCTTCAACATGCATTGGAAGTAGGTACTGACACAAGGTTTGCCCGTGGCCGTCAATAGACGGTCATGGAGCGACGTCACAATGCCGTTTTTGCGCCCGGTGGGTGCTTTCAAGGAAGCGTTTTTCATGAATTTGATCTTGTGGCGTCATGCAGAAGCCGAGGAAGGCGAGGACGATCTGGCACGTGCGTTGACACGGCGCGGGCGTCGTCAGGCCGAAATGGCTGCCGGCTGGTTGGGCCGTCATGCGCCGGAAGACATGCAAGTGCTGGTAAGCCCCGCCGTGCGCACCCGCCAGACGGCTGACATGCTGGGCCGCGACTACACCGTGGTGCCGGACATCGCACCGGGTGCGTCGCCCGACCTGGTGCTGGCTGCGGCAGGCTGGCCGCTGAATGCGCAGACCGTGCTGATCGTGGGTCACCAGCCGACGCTCGGTCAGGTCGCCAGCATTTTGCTCGCCGGCAACACGCTGAACTGGACGCTGAAGAAAGGCGGCATCTGGTGGCTGGGTCGCCGTCAGCGCGACGAAGACTTTCAGGTTGTGTTGCGCGCCGTGGTGAATCCCGAATTTCTTTGATTCATTTTCCGAAGTGTGCGGGCTTCATCGGCCTGTCATTTCAGCTTCAACGTAGTGAAATATGCGGGATCGACACTGACTACTCCTAGCCAAGGAGTCTGTCCATGCTCGAGTTTTCCCGTATCGCCGCCCATGTGGGCAAGCCTGTCGGCACCGCCGGCATCTCGGCCGATTGCGCCGGCCTGGCAGTCGGCCTGGCGCGTTCCTGGGACGAAGTGGAGCAAGCGCAACGCTTGCGCCACGACGTGTTCACCACAGACATGGGTGTGGTGTTCGAGGGTGCGCGCGATGGCATCGATGAAGACCGTTTCGACCGCTGGTGCGAGCACCTGCTGGTACGCGAAGTCGATACGGAACGGGTGGTGGGGACCTACCGCATCCTTACCCCGGAGCGCGCCCGTCAGGCGGGTGGCTATTACTCGGAATCCGAATTCGACCTGAGCGGCCTGGCCGGCATTCGCGACGGCCTGGTCGAGTTCGGTCGTTCATGCACCCACGAAGACTATCGTGGCGGCTCAGTGATCATGTTGCTCTGGTCTGGCCTGGCAGAATTCGTTCGCCGTCATGGCTATCGCCACGTATTGGGCTGCGCCAGTGTCAGCTTGCGGGATGACGGTGCGACTGCCGCAGGTGTGTATCGCCTGGTGGCCGACCAGATTGCCGAAGCCGGTGACATGCGCGTCACGCCGCGTCTGCCCCTGCCGATCGAGCGCCTGGATCACGCACTGCCGACCAAGGTGCCGCCGCTGATCAAGGGTTATCTGAAGACTGGTGCGCGTGTGTGTGGAGCCCCGGCCTGGGACCCTGACTTCAACGCGGCTGATTTCCCGGTGCTGCTGTCGGTGCGCGATCTGGACGAGCGTTATCGTCGCCGGCTTGGCATGCCGGGTCGGGCGGATTGAATGCGTCCGCTCCCGGGCAATATCGCGGGCGGGTCGATGGACCCGTCTTTTGAATCCGCAGCACTTGAGTCGGCTCCGCTTGAACCCGCCGCGCTCAAGTCTGTTGCATTGGAAGTACTGAGCAGGGTGCCCAGGCGACGCCGCGTATTGCGGCGCACCCGGGTGCGCATGCTTCGACTGCTGACCGGGCGTGTGCGCTCAGTGCTCAAGCAGTTCGAAGTTGAACCCTATCTTGCTCCATTCTGAGGTCTCGCTGCGCAGGGTGAAGTCGGTCAGGGGGTGGGCAGCGAGCCATTCGCTGTCTGCCTTGACGATGATCGACGAACCTTGTGCAGATACCGAGATCGGCAGCACGTCGCTGTCTTCACGACGGCGGAACAGCAAGGTGGCAAGACGCAGGCTCAGGATTGCCATCCACTGTTCCTGGTTGCGCACCAGGGGTTGCAGTTTGGCCAGCTTGCCGATGTGTCCGAGTGCCAGCAGGGACATCAGCTTCTGGTCCTGGCGCGAGAACCCCGGCATGTCGGCGTTTTCCAGCACGTAGGCTGTGTGCTTGTGGAAGGCCGCGTGGGCGATCGACAGACCGACCTCGTGGAGTTCGGCGGTCCAGGCCAGCATGCGGATCAATTCTTCGATACCGGGCTGATCGCCGGGAACCAGACGCGCGAAGATCGCCAGTGCGGCCTTGCGCACACGCATGGCTTGGGCAACATCGACTTCATAACGCGCCATGAACTGGCGCACGGTGTCGTCGCGCTTGTCGTGCGAGGCGTCGCGGCCCAGCAAGTCATACAGCACGCCCAGGCGCAGGGCACCATCGGCGGTCTGCATGCGGTCGATCTGCAACTCGTCGAACACGGCGCTCATGATGGCCAGGCCACCGGGCAGCACCGAGCTGCGGTCGTGCTTGATGCCGGCGAGTTCGGCGCGGTCTACCGTGCCCATCTTGATCAGGCGTTGCTTGAGCAAGTCCATGCCCTTGCGGGTAATGCCCGATTCCGAGAAGCCCGATTCCACCAGAATCGCGCCCAGTGCCTTGGCGGTGCCTGAGGAACCATAGGCTTCCTTCCAACCGCTGCGGCGGTAGGTACGGCTGATGACCTCGACCTCGCGGCGGGCGGCCAACTCGGCCTGCTTCATGCCGTGCGCGTCGACGATGCCGTCGGGGAAGAATTGGCGGCTGTAGCTGACACAGCCCATGTACAGCGATTCCATCAGTTCGGGTTCGAAACTGCGGCCGATGATGAACTCGGTCGAACCGCCACCGATATCGACCACCAGACGGCGCGAAGGCGAGGGCGGCAGCGAGTGTGCGACGCCCGAGAAGATCAGCCTGGCTTCTTCGCGTCCGGCAATCACTTCAATCGGGAAACCCAGCGCGGCTTCGGCCAGCGGCAGGAATTCAGAGACGTTGCGGGCAACGCGGAAAGTATTGGTGGCAACGGCGCGCACGCGATCCGGGTGGAAACTGCGCAGGCGTTCGCCAAAACGTTGAAGCACTTCAACGGCACGTGCGACGGCGGCGTCATCCAGTTCTTTGGTCGGTGTCAGGCCGGCAGCCAGACGAACCGTTTCTTTCATGCGATCAACCGGGTAGACCTGACCCATGCCGTCGCTGTCGGCACGGCCGATCAGCAGGCGAAAACTATTGGAACCCAGGTCGACGGCGGCAAGCAGATTATTCATGGGGCGGCAGAAGTGCAGCGAGTAAACCCGAAGAATACGCAATTTGCGTGACATTCGGGCTTCTCGAGGCTTTTTGCGTGCATCAATTGCTGGTTTGCCGACCTGTGGCGATGGCTGTCTTGCGTTCTATCAAGCCTGTATTTCAGGCCTGGCTCAGACGCATTTCAAGGTCAGACCGCCATCCACGGGCAACTCGACGCCTGTGATGTAGCGCGCATGGTCAGATGCCAGGAACAGCGCCGCGTAGGCCACATCCCAGGCGTCGCCCATGCGACCGGTCGGCACCTGCGCATGGCGTTTGGCCTTCATGGTTTCGATGTCACCGCCATACGCCGCTTTCAGCGGTTCGCGGATCATCGGCGTGTCCATCAAGCCGGGCAGGATGCAATTGCAGCGCACGCCGTGCGGGGCGTATTCCACGGCAATGTTCTGGGTCATGCCGACAATGGCAGCTTTCGACGCGGTGTAGCCCAGGTAAGGGAAGCCGATCCAGCGACGCGAGGCAATCGACCCGATGTTGATGACCACGCCAGACTTCTGCGCCTTCATCACCGGCAATACATATTTGCAGGTCAGGAACACGCTGGTCTGGTTGATTGCGATCAGGCGGTTCCAGCTTTCGATGGAGGCGTCTTCCGGGCCGCCGGTTTCGGCGATGCCGACATTGTTGTGCAGGACGTCGATGCGGCCGAAACGCGCCAGGGTGTCGGCGACGATGCGCTGAATGTCGTCCGCGCTGGATACATCGGCCTCGACGGTGATGCATTCGCCACCTTCGCCTTCGATGATGCTGCGGGTTTCCTCGGCGGCAGACAGCTTGCGATCGACGGCAACGATCTTGCCGCCAGCGCGTGCATACAGCACGGCAGCGGCCTTGCCGTTGCCCCAGCCTTCACCGACCGAGCCTGCGCCCATCACGATGATGACCTTGCCTTCCATCGATTTGCCCAGTGGCAGATCCGTATTCATAGCTGTGTATCTCCGGGTGAACGTGCGCCTTGTCCGGCACGGCGTGCCTGGCGGGCGCTTTGTTGTGGGAGCGCTGATGCAGATTGCATGCCAATGGGTGCGACGGTGCATGCGCCAGAACAGGCGACGGGGGGGCGACAGCGGTGCGACACATTGGCGACATGAGCGCGACATGAGCACGACACTAAGGCGACATCAAGGCGACACCTGATGCGACAGGTGTCGCATCCCATTGTCCCGGTTCACAGGCCGCGAAGCGACAGTGTCCGGCAACTGTCAAGCATGTTGACGTCACAGAGGTACCCAGGGGTGGCACCCCATGCGCCAGTCTCAGGGTAGACACCTAATTCACCTGCCAAACCCGCGTGCTAGCTTACGCTCCGATGCCGCGACCCCCAGCAATGACCACGGTTTTACGCATCGATGGCATACATATTGCAATTGCCACGTTGGGGCGGCCTCGCCCTTCATAGACGATAAGTCAGAGAGTCCAGGAGACCTGAATGACGCAGACGCGACGCACCTTTCTCAAGACCATGAGCGTGGCTTCGGCCGCATTGGCCGGTGGCTTCTATACGACTCGCGCCAGCGCAGCCGCAGAATTCACCCTCAAGTACGCCAACAACCTGCCGCTCACCCACCCGATGAACGCACGGGCCAAGGAGATGGCCGAGGCGATCGCCAAGGAATCCAACGGCCGCGTTGAACTCCGCATCTACCCGACCAGCCAGCTGGGCAACGACACCGACACGCTGGGTCAGGTCCGTGCAGGCGCTGTCGACTTCTTCACGCTGTCGCCGCTGATCCTGGGCACGCTGGTTCCCGCCGCGCAGATCTCCGGCGTCGGCTTCGCGTTCAAGGACTACAAGCAGGTCTACAGCGCGCTGGACGGTGAACTCGGTGCCCACGTGCGCGCACAGATCGCCAAGACCTCGATCTTCGCGTTCGAGAACATCTGGGACAACGGCTACCGCGTCACCACGACCAGCACCAAGCCGATCACCAAGCCCGAAGACTTCAAGGGCATGAAGCTGCGCGTGCCGCCGAGCCCGCTGTGGACCTCGATGTTCAAGGGCTTCGAAGCATCGCCTTCCAGCATCAACTTCGCCGAGACCTACTCTGCGCTGCAGACCAAGATCGTGGAAGGCCAGGAAAATCCGATGGCCATCATCGAGACGGCCAAGATCTACGAAGTGCAGAAGTACCTGTCGATCACCAACCACATGTGGGACGGTTTCTGGTTCCTGGGCAACAAGAAGTCCTTCGAGCGCCTGCCGCAAGACCTGCAGGACATCGTTCGCAAGAACGTCAATGCCGCCGGCCTGAAGCAGCGCGACGACGTCGCCAAGTTGAACGACAACCTGACCGAAACCCTGAAGGGCCACGGTCTGACCGTCAACACCGTGAATCCCGAACTGTTCCGCGACAAGCTGCGCAGCGCCGGGTTCTACGCCGAGTGGAAGAAAAAGTTCGGTGACGACGCTTGGGCCTTGCTGGAGAAGGTCACAGGAAAGCTGGAGTAAGCATGCATTTGGATTCGGATTTTCCAGTGATCGAGCGCGGCGGTCTCGTCCGCGGTTTCGTCACGTTCAATGACGCGGTGGTGCGCCTGGTTGGGTTCATCACGGTGATCTTGTTGGTGGTCGAGACGACCATTTTGTTGAGCGGCGTGATTTCGCGTTATGTGTTGCATGCGCCGCTCACCTGGTCCGACGAACTGGCGTCGATCTTGTTCATCTGGCTCACGATGCTTGGTTCGGTGATCGCGCTGAACCGGGGTGAGCACATGCGTCTGACGGCCTTGATCGGCCGCCTGACGCCGGCAAAGCGGGTATGGTGCGAGACCCTCGGGTTGCTCCTCATCTTGTTGTTCCTCGTCATGGTGCTGATGCCTGCGGTGGAGCATGCCGAAGAACAGATGTTCATCACTACGCCGTCACTGGAGATTCCGGATGGCTTGCGCGCCGCGGCAATGCCTGTTGGCGTGGCGTTGATGTTGATGTCGGCAGTGGCTCAGCTGGCCCGCCGTTCCACGATCAAGGACCTCGCCAGTTGCCTGGTGGTTGCGGTGCTGATCGGTGGTGCGTTGTGGCTGGCTGGCCCCTTGCTGATCGGCATGGGCAACTTCAACCTGGTGATCTTCTTCGTGCTGCTGATTGGCGCGGGGATCGCCGTGGGCATCCCGATCGCATTCGCGTTCGGGGTGGCGACGATGGCCTATATCGAAATCATCACGCACGCGCCGATGCTCATCGTCGTGACGCGGATGGATGAAGGCATGTCGCACATCGTGTTGCTGGCGGTGCCGCTGTTCATCATGCTGGGTGCCTTGCTGCAATTGAGCGGCCTGGCACGCACGCTGATCGACTTCATGGCCTCGCTGCTGGGCCACGTGCGTGGTGGTCTGCAATACGTGTTGTTGGGTGCGATGTTCCTGGTGTCCGGCATTTCCGGTTCCAAGGTGGCCGACATGGCTGCCGTGGCGCCGGCGCTGTTCCCTGAGATGAAGAAGCGCGGCCAGAAGCCCGAAGAGCTGGCCGCGTTGCTGTCGACGACCGGTGCGATGACCGAAACGATTCCGCCTAGCCTGGTGTTGATCACCATTGGCGCGGTGTGCAGCGTCTCGATCACCTCGCTGTTCATCGGCGGCCTGATGCCCGCCGTGGTCTGCACGATCGCCATCGGTATCGTCTGCTGGTTCCGTGCTCGCAAGGAAAACCTGCCCACGCAAGTGCGCGCCCCGATGGCCGTGGTGGTCAAGACCCTGCTGATCGCGATGCCCGCGCTGATTCTGCCGGTGCTGATCCGCCTGTCGGTGATCGAAGGTGTAGCAACGGCAACCGAGGTGTCCACCATCGGTATCGCCTACACCATCGTGGTCGGCCTGATCATGCACATCTTCCAGCGTCACATCGACTTCCGTCGTGTGTACCCGATGCTGGTCGATACGGCGGCGCTGTCCGGTTCCATTTTGCTGATCATCGGCATGGCAACTGCCATGGCCTGGGCGCTGACGCAGTCTGGCTTCTCGGCCAAGCTGGTGTCGACCATGATCCAGATCTCTGGCGGCCCCTTCGGCTTCCTGCTGATCACGATCGTGCTGTTCGCCATCCTGGGTAGTGTGCTGGAAGGCATCCCGGCAATCGTGCTGTTCGGACCGCTGTTGTTCCCGGTTGCTCGTGCGCTGGGTATCGACGACGTGCACTACTCGATGGTCGTGATTCTGGCCATGGGTCTGGGTCTGTTCGCACCGCCGCTCGGGGTTGGTTTCTATGCAGCTTGCGCCATCAGCAAGGTGTCGCCAGACCAGGTGTTCCACCGGGTGTGGGGTTACCTCGGCGTGCTGTTGATTGCATTGCTGATCGTTGCAGCGGTGCCGTGGATTTCCACCGGCTTCCTCTGATTCCGATCGTTCCATGATTTAACGCGTGTCCTTCCGGGCGCAGGGTCCTGACCTTGCGCCCGGTTGCCATCGGCCGTCCCGAGCCAGGCAAGGCGACGCTTAGTGCAAGGCTAAACAAGGCTACAAACATGAATTCTCCTGCCACGAACTCCTCTTCATTTTCTGAGCCCACTTCCCAGCAACGTGTCGCATTGGTGACGGGCGGCGCTGTCGGCCTGGGTGCCGCGATTTCCAAGCGTCTGGCGCGTGACGGTTTCACTGTGCTGGTGGCTGACATTGATGACAAGGCTGCGGATGCAACGGCGGCCGAGATCATTGCTGCGCAGGGACAGGCTTCGTCGCTGCATATGGACGTGGGGTCGGCGGAGTCGATCGCTGAGGCGTTTGCCGAGATCACCGAGCGTTATGGCCGTTGCGATGTGCTGGTGAACAATGCGGGCATTTCGAACATTACGGCGTTCCTGGATGTTGATCTGGATCGCTGGAACCGTACGATGCAGATCAATGTGACGGGTACCCTGTTGTGCTCGCAGCATGCGGCGCGTTTGATGCGTACGCGTAGCTGGGGTCGCATCATCAATATTTCGTCGATCAGTGGCATTCGTGCGGGTGCGGGTCGTACATCGTATGGGACGTCGAAGGCGGCGGCGATTGGTCTGACGAAGCAGATGGCGATTGAGTTGGCTCAGTATGGGATTACGGCGAACAGTGTGGCGCCGGGTCCGGTGGATACGCCGATGACGCGTGAGTTGCATTCGGACAAGACGCGTGAGAGCTATGTGCGCGGTATTCCGGCGAAGCGTTATGCGACGCCTGAGGAGATCGCGGGTGCGGTGGCGTATTTCACGACGGATGATGCGGCTTATGTGAATGGCCACGTGCTGCCGGTGGATGGCGGTTTCGTTGCTGCGGGCTTGCTGGAAATCTGATCGTCGGTTTTTGACGATTTGGCCTGGGGCGGATTCGAGAGAGTCCGCTTTTTTTTATGGGGTGGTGTGTACGTGTTTTTGCCAGTCGGGCGTAGCTCGGAATCGGTTTGTCTCTGGTTGGCAGATTGCTATTATTTGTATCGGTGTGTCGTGCTTTAGTCAGTCGTGGGTGGCGGGGGCGCGTCGCCTGCCCCGCTGGACCTACGCGTCGGGTCTCCCGCCCTCCACGTCGTCCAGAAGGGCATGCGCCACGCCCCCGCCACCCACGCCTTCAAAGCGGCTTGGTTAAAAGCAGATCCCGCCTTTGGGCGATCTGCAATTTTCTTGCTGCTTGGTGCTGGATGCGGTTCTCGGCATTCTGTGGCCACCATTCTTGAGCACCATGCGGCTGGCCCTGGGGATTGGCTGCCCAGGTCGCCACGAAGCAACTCAGCGGCTCACGTTTCAGGCCGTATATCAGTGGCCTTTCGCAGCAGCGCCACTCGACAAGGTTGCGCTCCTGCTCAGTGGTGGGGTGACTTGGAAGCGGGTGGCCGCGCACCAGGTAATGCGACGAGAAGGCGGGGCGTCGACGATCTGTGCTTTTCAGGTTTTGTCGTAATCGGGCGAGCGGCGGCTTGAGTATGGGCGTGTCCTGACGGACACGTATTTGGCTGCGAATTGCTGCTGGCAGAACGTCGTGACAGGCCCGTTCGCCATCCTCTTCGGCAAGCGTTTCACTGGCAAGAACGAGTGAACAACCCGTTTCCAACACGCCTCGCCCACAAAACTCTGACACGTCCTCAGCAATGGGTCCTTCTCGTTCGATTGCCACCATGCCTTGCCGGCCAAGCGCGTTCGTCAATTTCATGTGAGCGATCAACGTCCACATTCAGCTTTCAACTTCCACATTCAGCCGCCAGCACCGCGCTTGCCGCGATTTTTCTCCGCAAGCCATAACCGTGCGGCCACCCGCTTCGGTGTCACCCCACCACCAAGCAGACGCGCAAATTTCCTTGAGTGGAAGTGCCGTAAAAGGCCACTGATATACGGCCAGAGCCGCGAGCCGTTGACTCGCTTCGTGGCGACCTGGTCAGCCAAGTCCCCGACTCCGGCCGGGCAGTAATCAAGGATTGCTGACGCCAATACGGGGGAGCCGCGTACAGCACTCGAACAGCCAGCAGAACGGCATACGTCCAAAGGCGGGATCTGCTTTTAACCAAATGATTTTGAAGGCGTGGGTGGCGGGGGGCGGGGCGAATGCCCTTCTGGACGACGTGGAGGGCGGGAGTCCCGACGCGTAGGTCCAGCGGGGCAGGCGACGCGCCCCCGCCACCCACGACTGGCAAAAGCACGAACACACCGATATCCATAAGCGAATCACCGGTTCCAAATACGCATGCCAGCCGCACAACAGAAAACCTATTCTGGCTCAACCTCTGAGGGCACAGAAACCACCGCCATCTCACCCTGAAGTTCCAGATAATCCCGCGCCGTCTGCGCAAAGGTATTCACGCACGGATTCAGATTGTCGCGGTTCCAGATTACTGCCACTTCCAACATCGGCGCATCCTGCAAAGGGATAAATACCGCCGTCGATAACCGCATATTGCGCATCGAATTTGGTACCAACGCGACCCCCAGCCCCTCGCCAGCCAGATTCACAATCGTCTGCTGCAAATTAGTTTCCAGCCGAATCCGAGGCTTGAACCCCCGCGACAGACAGAAATTGATCGTCAGGTCGTAATACACCGGGGCCACATGACGAGGAATCGTCAGAAAAGCCTCCGTCGCCAAATCCGTGATCGACAGCGAACGACGCTTGGCCAACGGGTGATTGCGCGCCAGTACCGCCACCAGCGGCTCGCGGAAAATGGTTGCCGTCTCCAGACCCCGACAATCCTCTGGCCGATACATTACCCCGATATCAATGGCCGAGGTTCGCACCATATCGGCCTGAATATCCGGCACGATTTCAGTCAGCTTCACATCCACATCGGGATAACGCGACAGATACTGCGTGGTCAGCGTTGGCAGCACGTTATACGCCGCTGACATCATGAAACCCACCGACAAGGTCCCCACCTGGCCCTGCGCCGCCGCCAAGGCATTGCGCTGCGCCTGCTCCAGCATGCTGAAGATTTTCTCGGTATCTGCGTAGAAACGTTCGCCGGCATTCGTCAGTTGCACGCTGCGGCGGGTGCGCTTGAACAAGGCCACGCCCAGCTTCTGTTCCAGCAACGCAATCTGGCGCGAAAGAGGAGGCTGTGAAATGTGCAGCTGCTGGGCCGCGCGGCCGAAATGCAGGGTTTCAGCGAGCGTCCGGAAGTACTGGATATGGCGCAGCTCGATCAAGGACTTTCCCTAGGTAACAGACCACAAGCAAAAAAATGCTGCGGTGCAAAGCCGCGTGGTTGCTGATCATACCTTTTAGGTATCACAGGAGTGCCGGCCTTGTATTGGATGTTATCAAACAATCAGCGCAGCATCCGCTTGCCGATCACCCGTAACGCGCTACTGCCATGCGGGTGTGTGAACCGCAAGTAGGGTCGGCAGAATAATCGTTACGGAGAGTCATCATGGCGACGCCTGCAACCGTCATCACCTCAGCCACCGCGGACCTGCTGCGTAGCCCGCGGCCGGCGTCCCGCCCGACCGTGGATGCGGTCATGGAAGCGGTGATCGGACGTGGCAAGAAGCTGATCGACAAGGCCGTGCCCATCCTGCTGCTGGGCGAAACCGGTACCGGCAAGGAATATCTGACTCGCCTGCTGCATGCCCACTGTGCGCGTCGTGATGCGCCGCTGGTGGCCGTGAACTGCGGTGCCATTCCTGAATCACTGATCGAAAGCGAACTGTTCGGATATGTGAAGGGCGCGTTTTCCGGTGCGCTGGCCGGTGGCATGAAAGGCAAGGTCACCGAGGCCCACGGCGGGGTGCTGTTCCTGGACGAAATCGGCGACATGCCGCTTGCCCAGCAGACCCGCCTGCTGCGTGTGCTGTCCGAACGCGAAGTCACACCGCTCGGTGCATGCCGCCCGGTGCCTGTCGATTTCCTGCTGGTGTGCGCCACCACGCAGAACCTGGAAGCCAAGGTTGCCGACGGCACGTTCCGCGAAGACTTGTACTACCGCATCGCCGGCGGCGTGCTGCGCTTGCCGCCGCTGCGCGAGCGCATGGACCTGGCTGCACTCATCCTGAAATTCATCCAGGCCGAGCTGCCGGATGCCGATGCGGCCGATGTGCTGCCGCCTTCGGTCATGGAAGTTCTGCTGCAGCAGCCCTGGCCTGGCAATGTGCGCCAGCTGAGTGCCACGATTCGGTACTCCTGCGCCGTCATGGAGGGCAGTGTGCTGTCGGAAAGTGATCTTCCTGACGGCATGGCTAGGAAATTTGCACCACCCCTTTCAGCTCGATCGGGCCGTACTGTGGCACGACCCGTATCGCAAGTGCCCGCAACCCGCGCGTCCGCTGATAACGTCTATGTATTGGACACATCCCGCCGCGATACGGGTGGCCGCCTCGATGCTGGCGACATGCCGGAACACGCTGCTGGCATGCGCAAAGATGCGTCGGAACGCGAACGTGTTCTCGACGCACTCGATCAGCACGGATGGAACATGTCGGCGAGTGCACGTGCCTTGGGCATCTGCCGGGCCTCGCTGTATCGGGTGCTGCGTCGCATGGACATCCCTTTGATCAGGGAACAAGCCAGCGCATCCACAAGATCGCGCAACTTCTAAACGTTTCTACCGGAGACTTCTGCCATGACATCACCCCATATCACTGGCTGGGCGCACACTCGCTTTGGCAAGCTCGATGCTGTCGACCACGAAGAGCTGATCGCGGAAGTTTCGCGTGGCGCCTTGCAGCACGCCGAACTGAGCGCCGAAGAGATCGATTCGATCCACGTCGGTACCTTCAACGCCGGTTTTGTGTACCAGGACTTCCCGTCCTCGCTGGTGTTCAACTCGATCCCGGAACTGAATTACAAGCCTGCCGTGCGCGTCGAGAACGCTTGCGCCACCGGCTCGGCCGCGATTCACTCCGCATTGGCTTCGATCCTGTCGGGCCAAAGCCGCCACGCGCTGGTGATTGGCGTCGAGAAGATGACCAGCCTGCCGACCAAGGAAGTGGGCGATGTGCTGCTGAAGGCTTGCTACGCCCGTGAAGAAGCCGGCGTGCCGGGCGGCTTCGCCGGTGTGTTCGGCCAGATCGCGCAAACCTATTTCGACCGCTACGGCGACCAGTCGGATGCGATTGCCGCCATTGCTGCCAAGAACCACGCCAACGGCGCAGTCAACCCGTACGCGCACATGCAGCGCGACCTGGGCTTCGATTTCTGCCGCACCGAATCGGAAAAGAACCCGTTCGTGGCCGGCCCGCTGAAGCGTACCGACTGCTCGATGGTGTCCGATGGTGCAGCCGCCCTGATCATCAGCGCAGGTGACGCCATTCAAAGCCGTCCGAACGCGATTCGCTTCCGTTCGTTTGCCCACGTGAACGACTTCCTGCCGCTGAGCAAGCGTGACCCCATCGTCTTCGAAGGCGGCTCGCGCGCTTGGCAACAAGCTTTGTCCAAGGCCAAGCTGACGCTGAACGACCTGTCGTTCGTGGAAACCCACGACTGCTTCACCATCGCCGAATTGATCGAATATGAAGCCATGGGCCTGGCACCGAAAGGCCAGGGCGCACGCGTGATTCTGGACGGCATCAGCACCAAGCAAGGCCGTCTGCCGGTGAACCCCTCGGGCGGTCTGAAAGCCAAGGGTCATCCGGTTGGCGCAACCGGCGTGTCGATGCACGTGATGGCCGCGATGCAGCTTGCACAGCAGGCACCTGCCGGCATGCAACTGGCTGACCCGCGCCTGGCTGGCATCTTCAACATGGGCGGTGCGGCGGTGGCGAACTACGTCAGCATTCTCGAATCGACCAACTAAGCTTTACAGACACGCTCATGCTCAAGAACGTCAAGAATCTCGGCAAGCTGCTGACCGATGTCGCCAAGCGCATTCCCGATGAACCCGGCCTGATCGTCGGTGACCGCGAATATTCGTGGCGCGAGCTCAATCGCCGAGTGGATGCCGTGGCGACTGCCTTCCGTGACAAGCTCGGCCTGAAGAAGGGCGACAAGCTGGTTGTCCATTCGCGCAACAACCTGCAAATCTTCGAGAGCGCCTGGGTCGCTTTCAAGATGGGCATTGTCTGGGCACCGACCAACGTGCGCATGACGCCGCACGAGGCTGCGTACATTGCATCGTCCAGCGGTGCCGTGGCCATGATCTACGAAGCAGGTGCCGAAGCGCACGCCGATGCCGCCAAGGCTGCATCACCGGCTTTGAAGCACATCATCGCGATCGGCAAGCCGCGTGAAGGCGAGTTCTCCTTCGACGACCTGGCCAATGCCGTGACCGACGCCTTCGACGAAGCTGAAGTCGAATACGAAGATGGCATGTGGTTCTTCTATACGTCGGGCACCACGGGTCATCCCAAGGCGGGCACGCTCACGCATGGCCAGATGGCCTTCGTGATCACCAACCACCTGGCCGACCTGATGCCCGGCATCACGCACAAGTCGCGTTCGCTGGTGGTGGCGCCGCTGTCGCACGGTGCCGGCATTCATGCGGTCATCAATGCTGCACGCGGTGCCGCGAACATCTTGCCGGCCAGCGATCGTTTCGATGCCGAAGATGCCTGGCGTCTGATCGAAAAGCACAAGGTGGACAACATGTTCACTGTGCCCACCATCGTGAAGATGCTGGTGGAACACGAGTCGGTTGACCGCTACGACCATTCTTCGCTGAAGTTCGTGATCTACGCCGGTGCGCCGATGTACCGTGCTGATCAGAAGTACGCGTTGAAGAAGCTGGGCAAGGTGCTGGTGCAGTATTACGGTCTGGGCGAAGTTACCGGCAACATCACCGTGCTGCCGCCGTCTTTGCACTTCGAGGAAGACACGCCGGAAGCGCGTGTGGGTACTTGCGGTTATGCACGCACCGGTATCGACATCGCCATTCTGAACCCGGCCGGCGAGAAGCTGAAGCCGTTCGAGACGGGCGAGATCTGCGTGCGCGGGCCGGCGGTGATGGAAGGGTATTACAACAATCCGTCGGCCAATGAGAAGGCGTTCAAGGGCGGCTGGTTCCACACGGGCGACTTGGGGCATCTGGACGAGCAGGGCTTCTTGTTCATCACGGGTCGTGAGTCGGATATGTACATTTCGGGTGGGTCGAACGTGTATCCGCGTGAGATCGAAGAGGCGCTGTTGTTGCACGCTTCGGTGTCGGAAGTGGCGGTGTTGGGGGTGCCTGATCCGAAGTGGGGCGAGTCTGGTGTTGCGGTGATTGTGTGCAAGCCGGGCTGCAGTGTGACCAATGAGGAGCTGTTGGCTTTCATTGGTGAGCGCATTGCGAAGTACAAGTGGCCGCGTTATTTCGTGTATTGGGAAACGATGCCGAAGTCGGGATACGGGAAGATTGTGAAGAAGCAGATTCGCGGGATTCTGGAAGAGCAGGGCACGTTGAACGTTTGATGTGTTTTGCGGCTGGGGTTTCCGGTCTTGCTCTTAAGAACGCCATGTCCTGAGTTTCAGGGCGTGGCGTTTTTTTTGGGGTTCTTTACTAGGCATGGGGGCTTCGTTTTGAGTCGGTTAGCTTTGGTTTATGCGGTGTGTCGTTCTTTAGCCAGTCGCGGGTGGCGGGGGCGCGTCGCCTGCCCCGCTGGACTTACGCGTCGGGGCTCCCGCCCTCCACGTCGTCCAGAAGGGCAGCCGCCACGCCCCCGACACCCGCGCCTTCAAGCTTTCTTGGTAAAAAGCGAATCCCGCCTGTGGGCGATCTGCAATTTTCTGGCTGCTTGGTGCTGGATGCGGTTCTCGGCAGTCGTTGGCCACCATTCTTGATCGCCACGCGGCTGGCCCTGGGGACTGGCTGCCCAGGTCGCCACGAAGCGACTCAGCGGCTCACGTCTCGGGCCGTCTTGCAGAGGCCTTTTACGGCAGCGCCACTTAATGAAGTCGCGCGTCTGCTTGGTGGTGGGGTGACTTGGAAGCGGGTGGCCGCGCACCAAGTAATGCGACGAAAAGGCGGGGCGTCGACGATCTGTGTTTTTTTACGTTTTGCCGTAATCGGACGGGTGTCGGCTTGATTACGGAGGCATCCTGAGGAACACGTTCTCGGCAGCGAACTGCTGCTGGCAGAACGTCTTGACGGGCCCGATGTGGCTCGCGCTACGAAACGTGCTGTCCAAAGAAATACGCGCCGCCTACGATTGAAAATCTGCCATGAGTCGGTTCGCCATCCTCTTCGGCAAGCGCTTCACTGGCAAGGACGAGTGAACAACCCGTTTCCAAGACGCCTTGCCCACAAAAACTCGAACACGTCCTCAGCACTGGGTCCATCTCGTTCGATTACCACCATGCCTTGCCGGCCAAGCGCGTTCGTCAATTTCAGGTGAGCGATCAACGTCCACATTCAGCTTTCAACTTCCACATTCAGCCGCCAGCACCGCGCTTGCCGCGATTTTTCTCCGCAAGCCATAACCGTGCGGCCACCCGCTTCGGTGTCACCCCACCACCAAGCAGACGCGCAAATTTCCTTGCGTGGAAGTGCCGTAAAAGGCCACTGATATACGGCTAGACGCGTGAGCCGTTGAGCCGCTTCGTGGCGACCTGGCCAGCCAAATCCGCGACTCCAGCCGGGCAGTAATCAAGGATTGCGGACGCCAATACGGGGGAACCGCGTACAGCACCCGAGCAGCCAGAAGATCGAACACGCCCAAAGGCGGGATTCGCTTTTAATCAAAACCGTTCTGAAGGCGTGGGTGGCGGGGGCGTGGCGGATGCCCTTCTGGACGACGTGGAGGGCGGGAGACCCGACGCGTAGGTCCAGCGGGGCAGGCGACGCGCCCCCGACACCCGCGACTGGCGATAGAAACCAAGACCAGCCCAAAGCCAACCACAGCCCCTTTTCTGAAAGCATCTGCTCCAAAAATAGGGGTTACCCCGAAAAGCTTTACAGAAAGTCGTCGGACTGTCATAGCTACGTCATCATTCTGAAGCAAAAATACATGTTCGCCGCGCGTTGCACCTGCCTGCCCGCGTGACACGCACTCTACGGACGCTCCCGATGCCTGCTCGCAAGCCCGCTGAAAAACTGTTCCTGAACCGCGAACTTGCCCTGTTGAAATTCAACGAACGGGTCCTGGCGCAAGCCGAAGATCCGCGTACGCCGCTGCTCGAACGCCTGCGCTTCGTCTGCATCGTCGGTGCCAATCTGGACGAATTCTTCGAAATTCGGATCTCCAGCATCAAAGAACAGCTTCGACAGCATCCCGGCGTCAAAGGCGGTGACGGCGTCAGCCCCGCGGAAAGCTACCAGCAGATATCAGACGCCGCGCACACTCTGGTCGCGCGCCAATATGCACTGCTGAACAACGAAATTTTCCCCGCATTGGCTGCCGAAGGCGTCGTGCTGCACCTCGCGCAAACCTGGACACCGTCGCAGCGCGCCTGGGCCCATGAAGTATTCGTGCGCGAAGTCATGCCGCTGCTCACGCCAATCGGCCTGGACCCAGCTCACCCGTTCCCGCGCGTCTCCAATAAGACACTGAACTTCATCGTGTCCCTGTCGGGGCGCGATGCATTCGGCCGTCAGGCGTCGATTGCCATCGTGCAGGCACCGCGCGCCTTGCCGCGACTGATGAAGATGCCGGACGAGCTGTCCGGGCATGCAAACGGCTATGTGATGCTGACCTCGTTCATGCAATTGTTCGTGGGCGATCTGTTCCCGGGCATGAAGGTCAGCGGGTGTTATCAGTGGCGGGTGACGCGCAACAGCGACCTGTATGTCGATGACGAAGAAATCACCAATCTGCGCCTGGCTTTGCAGGGCGAGCTGACGCAGCGCCACTTCGGCGATGCCGTCCGCCTGGAAATCGCGGAAACCACCACGCCTGAACTCGAACGCTTCCTGATGACCGAGTTCTCGCTGGACGCGTCAGCGGTGTACCGCGTCGATGGCCCGGTGAACCTGTCGCGCCTGATGCAGCTGTGCAACGTGGTGGACCGTCCCGATCTGAAGTTCTCGGACTTCCGTGGGCCGGTGCCGGTGCCGTTCAATGCCACCTTGCGCGCCAAGGACCTGTTCGGCGCGATTGCCGAACGTGATCGCCTGCTGCATCACCCCTACGAGTCTTTCCAGCCCGTCATCGATTTCCTGACCGTGGCGGCGTCAGACCCGGCCGTGATGGCGATCAAGCAGACCATTTACCGTACCGGTGAAGACTCTGAATTGATGACTCTGCTGCTGGCGGCGGCCCGCTCCGGCAAGGAAGTCACGGTGGTGGTGGAATTGATGGCCCGTTTCGACGAGCAGACCAACATCAACTGGGCTGCACGTCTGGAAGAGGTGGGTGCGCACGTCGTCTACGGCGTGGTCGGCCACAAGACGCACGCCAAGATGTCGCTGGTGCTGCGCCGTGAAAAGGGGCGCATTCGTCGTTATGCCCACCTGGGTACCGGCAATTACCACCCGCGCACGGCGCGTCTGTACACCGACTTCGGCTTGTTCACCGCCGATCCGCGTATTTGCGAAGACGTCGACAAGGTGTTTGCGCAACTGACCGGCTTGGGTGAGCAGCGCAAGCTGAAGTACCTGTTGCAAGCCCCGTTCACCTTGCACGCCACCATGATCTCGATGATCCGCCGCGAGGCGCGTCATGCGCGGGCCGGCAAACCTGCGCGCATCATGGCGAAGATGAATTCGCTGCTGGAACCTTCGGTGATCGAAGAGTTGTACAAGGCCAGCCGTGCCGGGGTGAAGATCGACTTGGTGGTGCGCGGTGTGTGCACGCTGCGTCCGGGCGTGGAGGGCTTGTCCGAGAACATCACGGTGCGCTCGATCATCGGCCGCTTCCTTGAGCATTCGCGCGTCTTCTATTTCCTGAACGAAGGCGAAGAAGCGACCTACATTTCGTCGGCGGACTGGATGGATCGCAATTTCTTCCGCCGTGTCGAACTTGCCACACCGATTCTCGACCCCGAACTGAAGCGCCGTGTCATCGATGAAGCCTTCACCTACGCCTTGCGCGACAACGTCCAGGCCTGGCTGCAGCAGCCAGATGGCGACTACACACGGATCAAGAGCCGTCGCAAGCCGTTCGTGATGCATCAGCACCTGATGCAGACTGTGGGGTCGGAGGGCGGCTGATTCAGGGAATTATCCGGGTAATTATTTCGGATAATTCACCCGGGTAGTGCAACCCGATGAGTCGTAATGTTTCAGTCATCATGACTGTCATCAACATGTCATGGAGCGTGCGTAATCTTCGTTCATCGGTTGACCTAACTCCACCCGCGTAGAGGAAATTCAAGCAATGTTGAAGAAAGCGTTCCAGCAAGTGTCGATCAGCCTCGCCCTCGGCGTAGCAAGCTTTGGCGTGGTCCACGCTGCGGACATCACCGGTGCCGGTGCTTCGTTCCCGTACCCGATCTATGCCAAGTGGGCGTCTGACTACAAGGCTGCAACCGGCAACACCGTGAACTACCAGTCGATCGGTTCCGGCGGCGGCCAGAAGCAGATCATCGCCAAGACCGTCGATTTCGGCGCCTCGGACGATCCGATGCCCGCAGCTGACCTGGAAAAGAACGGCCTGCTGCAATTCCCGGCAGTCATCGGCGGCATCGTGCCGGTGGTCAACATTGACGGCGTGAAGCCGGGCCAGCTGAAGTTCTCCGGCGAAGTGCTGGCCAACATCTACCTGGGCAAGATCAAGAAGTGGAATGATCCGGCCATCGTCGCACTGAACAGCGACGTGAAGCTGCCCGCACAAGACATCGTTGTGATCCACCGTTCGGACGGTTCGGGCACCACCTTCGGCTGGACCAACTACCTGGCCCGCGTGTCGGCTGACTGGAAGTCGTCGGTTGGCGAAGGCAAGTCGGTCAAGTGGCCTGCTGGTCAAGGCGGCAAGGGCAACGAAGGCGTGGCCAACTACGTGAAGCAGCTGAGCGGTTCGATCGGTTACGTCGAATACGCCTACGCCAAGCAAAACGCGCTGTCGCACGGCTCGGTCCAGAACAAGGATGGCAAGTTCGTTCAGCCGGAAGAAGCTACCTTTGCAGCAGCTGCAGCCAACGCTGACTGGAAGAGCGCACCTGGCATGGGCGTGATCCTGAACAACGAGCCGGGTGCTACCAGCTGGCCCATCACCAGCGCCACCTTCATTCTGGTCCACAAAGTCCAGGACAAGCCGACGCAAGGTGCAGAAGTCCTGAAGTTCTTCGACTGGGCCTTCAAGGGCGGCAAGGCATCGGCATCGGCCATGGACTACGTTGCTCTGCCGGACGAAGTCACGACCCAGATCCGCGCACAGTGGAAGTCTGAGATCAAGGACACCGCCGGCAAGGCTGTGTACCAGTAAGTTAAATCGACGGTACCTTCGGGTAACGTAGAACAGACGGGCGGGTGGCGATGCTGCATGTATCTCCCCCGCCCGTCTGCATGTCGCCACTAACGGTTCAGCAGAGAGAAGCACCGATGAGCGCGGTAATTGATAACATTCGCGGCACTACGGACTCGTCCGGGGCTGAGAGCCTCCCTCCGATGCGCAAACCAAAAAATGCGTTGTACGACGCAATCTTCAAGAATTTGACCCGACTGGCAGCACTGGGCGTACTCAGCCTGCTGGTTGCGATCCTGATTTCCCTGGTCATGGGCAGCCAGGTCACGCTTGCAAAATATGGCGTGTCCTTCCTGTTTTCTGACGAGTGGGACCCGGTCAACAGTGAATACGGTGCCTTGGTGCCTATCGTCGGCACCTTGCTGACATCCATCATCGCCCTGGTGATTGCCGTGCCGGTGTCGTTCGGCATTGCCTTGTTCCTGACCGAACTTGCACCGGCCTGGCTGCGCCGCCCGTTGGGTACCGCCATCGAAATGCTGGCTGCGATCCCGTCGATCATCTACGGCATGTGGGGTCTGTTCGTGTTTGCGCCGGTCTTCCAGCGCTACGTGCAGCCTTCGCTGATTTCGCTGTTCGGTGATATCCCCGGCTTTGGCATGTTGTTCCAGGGGCCGGCCTTCGGTATCGGCATCTTCACCGCAGGCCTGATCCTGGCCGTGATGGTGATCCCGTTCATCACCGCCGTGATGCGCGACGTGTTCGAACTGGTCCCCACGCTGCTGAAAGAATCGGCCTACGGTCTGGGTGCAACCACCTGGGAAGTGGTCTGGCGCGTCGTGTTGCCCTACACCAAGGCAGGTGTGGTCGGCGGCATCATGCTGGGTCTGGGTCGTGCGCTGGGCGAAACAATGGCGGTCACCTTCGTGATCGGCAACGCCTACCGACTGTCCGGTTCGCTGTTTGCGCCGGGCAACTCGATTGCCTCGTCGCTGGCCAACGAATTCGCGGAAGCCTCTGACGACGTTCACCTGTCGGCGCTGATCGAACTCGGCCTGATCCTGTTCCTGATCACCACCATCGTCTTGGCACTGTCCAAAGTCTTGCTGCTGCGTCTGGCCAAGAACGAAGGCTCGCGTAGCTGACGCCTGGAAACATCACCATGTCCATTATCAATATGCAAAACCCGGTTTATCGCAACCGGGCCCGGACCAACAAGGTGTTGTTGACCCTGTCGGCCATCGCACTCGCCTTCGGTCTGTTCTGGCTGGCGTGGATCATCTTCACGCTGTTGTCCAAGGGTGCGGCAGCTTTGTCGTTCACCTTGTTCACGCAGATCACGCCGCCGCCGGGTCAGACGGGCGGTCTGCTCAACGCGATTCTCGGCAGTGTGATGATGGCCGGCCTGGGTACGCTGATCGGCACGCCGATCGGCATCCTGGCTGGCACCTACCTGGCTGAATACGGTCAGCGCGGCTGGCTTGCCCCGGCCACCCGCTTCATCAATGACGTGCTGCTGTCGGCCCCGTCGATCGTGATCGGCCTGTTCATCTACACCGTGGTCGTGGCGCAGATGAAGCACTTCTCGGGCTGGGCTGGTGCGCTTGCGCTGGCCGTCATCGTGATCCCGGTGGTGGTTCGTACTACCGATGACATGTTGAAGCTGGTGCCGAACAGTCTGCGCGAAGCTTGTGTCGCCTTGGGCTGCCCGCAGTGGAAGATGATCACGCTGGTCTGCTATCGCGCTGCCCGTTCCGGTATCGTGACCGGTGTGCTGCTGGCGGTTGCCCGTATCTCTGGCGAAACCGCACCGCTGCTGTTCACCGCGCTCAACAACCAGTTCATGTCGATGAACATGAACGGTCCGATGGCCAACCTGCCCGTGACGATCTTCCAGTTCGCCATGAGCCCCTTCCCGGACTGGCAACGCCTGGCCTGGGCAGGCGCAACACTTATTACCTTGCTGGTGCTGGGCATCAACATCGCCGCACGCCTGCTGTTCCGCAAACAGGGCTGATGCCCCCATCATTCGCAAACGGATAAATCATGCCCACCACTGCGCAACAACCCAGCCGCGCCAAGCTGGAAGTCAAGAACCTGAACTTCTACTACGGCAAGTTCCACGCCCTGCGTAACGTCAACATGACGATCCCCGAAAAGAAGGTCACCGCCTTCATCGGCCCGTCGGGTTGCGGCAAGTCGACGCTGCTGCGTACCTTCAACCGCATGTTCGAGCTGTATCCCGAGCAGCGCGCCGAGGGCGAAATCAACATGGACGGTGAAAACCTGCTGCAATCCAAGCAGGACATCTCGCTGATCCGCGCCAAGGTCGGCATGGTCTTCCAGAAGCCCACGCCGTTCCCGATGAGCATCTACGACAACATCGCCTTTGGCGTGAAGCTGTTCGAACGCCTGAGCAAGGGCGAGATGGACGAGCGTGTCGAATGGGCGCTGACCAAGGCTGCTCTGTGGGAAGAAGTGAAGAACAAGCTGGGCCAGAGCGGTCACGGCCTGTCGGGTGGCCAGCAGCAACGTCTGTGCATTGCGCGCGGCATTGCGATCAAGCCGCAGGTGCTGCTGCTTGACGAACCTTGCTCGGCGCTGGACCCGATCTCGACGGCCAAGATCGAAGAGCTGATCACCGAACTGAAGAACGACTACACCGTGGTCATCGTGACCCACAACATGCAGCAGGCTGCACGTTGCTCGGACCACACCGCCTACATGTACCTGGGCGAACTGATGGAATTCGGTGAAACCCAGCAGATCTTCATCAAGCCGAAGAAGAAGGCGACCGAGGACTACATCACCGGTCGTTTCGGCTGATCCAAGTTCGCTTGTAGTACTGAACGTGTAATACCGAACCGCCGCGCTTTGCGCGGCGGTTTTATTTTTGGGGCAGGGCATCACCTGGTCAGAAAGGGGCGAGTGTCGGCTGAATGCATCAATATGCCGCTCAGGCAAGCCCGCCGAGCGCCCGCGACCGTTGTTCCCACGCGGCGCGCGGCGCAGATACGACGTGTGACTACCGCTTTCAGCCTAGAATCCCGAAACCGCCGCGATGTGCAGGCGAACGCATGTGTGTCTCCGATGTTCGTCGATCTTCTTACCCTCTATCTTCTCGCCGTTGGCACGCTGTTCGCCACGGCGTGCATGACATTCTGGGAGCATCGGACGAATGCCCGCCATAGCCGGGCGTTACGGTTGCTCGCAGCGGGCTTCGCAGTATTGGGCGTCGGCTGTGCGCTGATTCTGGTGCGTCGCCAGATACCCTGTGGCGCTGGTGCCACGATGGCCAATCTGGTGGTGTTGTCGGGGTATCTGTTGATACTCAACGGCATCGCTGCGTTCAGCGGGCGGCAATATCGGCGTTTGTGGGTCTTTGTTCTGGTCGTGATGGCGCTGGTGTGGGCCGTTGCAGGCGTACAAGGCGAACCCCTGGTCTGGCACTACCTCAGTTCGATTCCCATAGCCCTGATCAACGGCCTGATGGTCTGGGAAGTGCGCCGTGCCGAGACCATGAAAATGCTGTCGGCCCGGCACATCGTCGTTGCCATGGCCGGCATTCACACCATCTTCTACGCTGCCCGGGCCTTGATTCTGCCCTGGGCCGTGCAGGTTTACGGAGACGGATTGCTGTCGATCACCAGCAAGATCACGCTGTATGAAGGCGTGCTGTATTCCGTGGTGCTGCCCATGGCCCTGCTGAAACTGGTGCGTGACGAGACCCACAGCCAGTTATTGCAGGAATCCCAGACCGATTACCTGACCCGCCTGGGAAACCGACGTTCCTTCTTCGAACTGGGGGCGGCTGCCGTCGATGGCCGGGGGCGGCAGGGCCCGATCGCCATCTTTGCGTTCGACCTTGATCGCTTCAAATCCATCAACGACGTGCACGGTCACCAGGTTGGCGACGATGTGCTGAGGCGTTTTGCCGAGATTGCCCGCCGTGTGCTTGGCCCGAATGCGATCCTGGCTCGGATTGGCGGTGAAGAATTCGCCGCGCTGCTGGCCGGTGACGATGCGCGCGACGCAGTGTCGCTGGGGCAGTCCGTGACCAGGCAATTTGCAGAATCGGCGCGTGATCCGCATGCGGGCCTGGGGCTGATCGCAACGGTCAGTGTCGGGTTGGCTTATTTTGCAGATGAGGTGCCCGCTTTGCCCACCGCGCTTGCTGCAGCAGATCGTGCCTTGTACTGCGCGAAGGCGCAGGGTGGTGACAGGTTGGAACTGGCCTGACGTGATTGCTGGCCTGGGGCGCGGCGCGGCGTTGCTTGCCGGCGATTGACGGCTGATTTACCCATGCCAAGTCAGTCGTGTGAGCGAACAGACACGGTTGATGCAGGAACGCCCGACGAACGGTCAATGTGCTGGAATACTGTATTTTTATACAGTATTCTTGTGGCATGAAGCTCCGCGACAAACTAGAGATCCTGGCTGACGCTGCCAAATACGATTCCTCCTGTGCCAGCAGCGGGGCACCCAAGCGCTCGTCTGCCGGCAAAGACGGGCTGGGCACCACCACCGGCATGGGCATCTGCCACAGCTACACGCCCGACGGGCGTTGTGTGGCGCTGCTGAAGATCCTGTTCACCAACTTCTGTCAGTACGACTGCCAGTACTGCGTCAATCGGCGGTCCAGCAACGTGCCGCGTGCACGCTTCCAGGTAGACGAAGTGGTCAAGCTCACCATGGACTTCTATCGGCGCAACTACATCGAAGGGCTGTTCCTGTCTTCGGGCATTGTGCGCAGTGCCAACTACACGATGGAACAACTGGTGGAAGTGGCACGCCGGCTTCGCGAAGTTGAACTGTTTCGCGGTTATATCCACCTGAAGACGATTCCAGATGCCGATCCGCAATTGATCGCGCTGGCGGGCAAGTATGCCGATCGGCTCAGCGTCAATATTGAACTGCCGACCCAGGAAAGCGTGGAAAAGCTTGCGCCGGAAAAGAACGTGCACACCATCAAGATGGCAATGGGCACCATCCGCAGCAAGCTTGACGAATCGCAGGACAAGCGCGCGCCACGTTTCTCGCCCGGAGGGCAAAGTACCCAGATGATCGTGGGTGCCGATGCCAGCGACGACCGCAGCATTCTTGATACGGCAGTCACGCTGTACAGCGCCTACAAGCTGAAACGCGTGTATTACTCCGCCTTCAGCCCGATTCCCGACAGCCCGTCTTCAGTGCCGCTCGCTCCTGCGCCCCGGCTGCGTGAACATCGCCTGTACCAGGCGGATTTTCTGGTGCGGGGTTACGGTTTTCAAGTGCCCGAATTGCTGGATGCCGACCGGCATCTGGCCTTGGATATCGATCCCAAACTGGCATGGGCGCTGACGCGGCGCGAGCTGTTCCCGGTCGATCTGAATCGGGCCGACGAAGCCATGATTGCACGCGTGCCGGGCATTGGCTTGCGCAATGCGCAGCGCATCGTTGGCCTGCGCCGCCACCGCCGTGTCAGCTGGGCCGACCTGAGCCGGCTGCGCTGCCCGATGCAGAAGCTCAAACCCTTCATCGTGGTGTCGGACTACCGGCCTGCGGCTGAACCTCAGTCTGAACAGTTGCGCAAGGCCTTGATCGAGCCGCCGCGTCAGCTTGATCTCTGGGGCGCAGCAGCATGAGTACCCGGCATCGATACGAAATCGCAGACTTCGAGGCCTGGCGGCGTATCGCTCGGGAATTGCTGCTGGCAGGCGTGCCACCGCACGATGTCGATTGGCTCGATGTCAGCGATTCAGGAAGCCATACGCTTTCCTTGTTCGAGTCGGCGGGGGGCGATGTTTCGGCTGCGCGCGCGCCTGCAATGAAACCAAACAGCAGCGCAGACTTGTTCAGTGCGGCCGATGTGTCAGGCGCAGACCACCAGCAGATGCCGTCATCAGATGTGGCTGAACATGCTGCGCCAGTCTTGCGTGTGTCCCGCCAGTGCCTGGACGTCTTGCGCTCGGCGGCCATGTTCCGTGACGCCGGCCGATGGGCCTTGCTGTATCAGGCCTTGTGGCGTTGGCAGCAAGGCGACCAGGCTGCAATCTCGCCCGCCGATTCGGACGGCGCGCGCATTCACGTAATGGTCAAGGCGGTTCAACACGAAATTCATCGCATGCATGCCTACGTGCGCTTTCGTGAAACTCAGGGTGAGCGCCCGGCCGGTTCGCCGCAGTTCATTGCCTGGTTCGAGCCAGTGCATGAAATCCTGCGGGCAGGGGCCCCGTATTTCCGACAGCGCATGGGCCGCGCCAGCTGGATGATCGCGACCCCTGGCGGTATTGCCCAATGCCACGGCGAAGACATCGAATACGGCCCACCCATCCCGCAACCGCCGCCTATCGACGATGCCGGTGAAAGCCTGTGGTTAAGCTACTACCAGCATACGTTCAACCCCTCTCGCGTCAACGCGCGGGTGATGACGCAGCACATGCCTGTGCGTTATTGGAAGAACCTGCCCGAGGGCAAGCTGATCCCGGGTCTGGTGGCGCAAGCCAACGCCGGATCACAACAACTGGGGCAGACCGACTCGGTAGGGGCCAGAAAAGGCGCACCGATTCGTGTGTCGGCCGCGCGCGCCATGCCGGTACGTGAAGCGCCGCGCACGCTTGATACCTGCACGCGCTGCGAACTGGGACGCCACGCCACGCAGGGCGTCGCAGGTATCGGGCCGCGCAATGCCAGCATCATGCTGGTTGGCGAACAGCCCGGTGATCAGGAAGACCTTCAAGGCACCGTGTTTGTCGGGCCGGCAGGGCAGTTGCTCAATCAGGCGTTGGAAGCGGCTACCCTGTCGCGCGACGCTATCTACCTGACCAACGCCGTCAAACACTTCAAGTGGGAGCCGCGCGGCAAGCGCCGGCTTCACAAGACGCCCGCGCAACAGGAAGTCGATGCCTGTCGTTATTGGTTGGAGCAAGAATTGACCGAGGTTGCACCCAAGGTCATCGTCACGCTGGGGGCCACGGCTTTGCGCAGCGTGTTGAATCACGCTCGCATCAAGCTGCAGGATCAGCGAGGGCGGCCGTTGCGTCACGGTGATACGTGGGTGATACCTACTTGGCATCCGGCCTATGTACTGCGCGTGCCAGACCCTCGTGCACGCACCGATGCGCTGGCCGACATCGTTGCTGCCTTACGCCAGGCGCAGGCCTTATCCGAGTCGGATGTGGTGGCAGGATAAGGGTCGCCGGATAAAAGCCATCGATCGGTGCCGAACGAGGCCCGACCTGATGTACAATCGCGGCTCGGGTTTTTCGCCGGACACTGCGTCCTGCTTTATTCGAGCCTCGTCGGGGCGTAGCGCAGCCTGGTAGCGCATCTGCTTTGGGAGCAGAGGGTCGTGAGTTCGAATCCCACCGCCCCGACCACCAGAATGCCAAGTAACAGCCCAGCGGCTGTTGGAAGAATCGAAAGAAGCTGTCAATGACTTTGTGCATTGGCGGCTTTTTTTGTATGCGGCTCACGGGCTTGCCTCAGCGCCAACAAGCGGCCGATCAAGGCGCTGCAAGGCTTATCGGCTGCGGCGTGCAGGCGGTGGTGTCCGCAGACCGTAAGAAAGGCGGACCTGCGCCGTTGCAATGGCACATGCTTTGCTTTGCGCATGCATGACATGAATGGGGAGGGCACACCTGCCCCAAGCATTCCCGCACGGCGTTCCTAGCACTGATTACCCCGCACTGACTACCCGTACTACAACACGAAGATCACGCACGACGCGCTACGCACCGTCCACCGGTTTCCACCTGGTGGCGCTCGCACAATCCACATCATGCAGGGGAGAGGGAAGGGCAGTGAATTCCCGTGATGTCGTGTACGGCCATGCTTGCCTGCGCCCGGCTTTGTCTGGGCAGGTCGTGTCCTGCCTGCGTCATGTGCAGCGTGGTACCCATGCTTGATACGCGTACCCTGATCTTCTGCGGTGGCGTCGGCCAATTGCTGGCGGCGTTGCTATTGATCGGCGTGGCGGTGATCCACCGACGCGAGCTGGCTGCACGCTATTGGGCCTGCGCCTATCTGATGCTGGCGCTCGGCACGCCCCTGTTCATCATGCGCGGCATGGTGTCCGACTTCATGAGCATCGTGGTGGCAAACACGCTCAGCATCGGCGGGGTGTACCTGATCTATGTCGGCGTGGCGCAGTTCGAGCGCCGTCCCAAGTATTGGCGCGCGGGCCTGAGCATGCTGCTGGCATCCGCGCTTGGCCTGGCCTACTGGGCCTACGTCGATCCACGGTTGCCGGCGCGCGTCATCATGGCCAATCTGGGCATCATTCCCTTCGCGCTGATGATTTCCTGGACCATGCTGCGCACCAGAATGATCGGCCAGCGCATCATTCCCCTAGCTATTTCGGCTTTGTTCCTGGCGGTCGCCATCGGCAACACCATTCGGGTCGTGGACGCGGCGTTTCGCTGGGATTCTGCTAACACCAACGCATTTGCAGCACCCTGGTTGGCGCTGTGGCTGGCCTTGACGCTGGCCGTGGTGTTTCTTAGCGCCACCGGCTTTCTGATCATGATCCAGCTTCGTGTGCAGGCCAGGCTTGATCGGCTTGCCAATCACGATCCCTTGACGGGGCTGTTCAATCGACGGGCGTTTCGCCGTCGTGTGATCGATGTCATGCGCCAGGCCGTGCCAGACAGGGCGGATGGGGCAGGTGGGGTCTTGCTGCTGATGGATCTGGATCGGTTCAAGCAACTGAATGACCACTTCGGACACCTTGCCGGCGACCGTGTGCTGCGCGCCTTTGCCAATGTGTTGATGGAAAAATTACCGCCTGAAGCCATTGCTGGAAGATTTGGTGGCGACGAGTTCTGTGTATTGCTGCCCGAGGCAAACGCCGCGCAGGCCGCGCAACAGGCAGAAATCATCCGTGCCGCAACCGAGCGTTTGGCGGTCATCGTCGGGCCGGCAATTGTTCGGGTGCAGGTCAGTATCGGCTTGAGTGAACCGACCACCAGTCTTTCTTTCAACGAACTGCTGCGACGTGCCGACCAGGCGCTTTATCAAGCTAAGTCTGCCGGGCGCAATAGTGTGGCCCTGGGTGATAAGGCACTTGCGCTGATGCAGCCGGCAAGCTTGGCGCATTAAGCAATCCGGTCTGTCTGGGCGCTTGCCAGCGGTTTTATGGGCTGGATTGGCGCGATTCCTCACTTGTTGGCAAATTGCAGGTGCTGCCAATGCTATCCTTGCGGTCGCTGCCTGCCCGTAGCTCAGTTGGATAGAGCAACGGCCTTCTAAGCCGTGGGTCGGGGGTTCGATTCCCTTCGGGCAGGCCAGCACAGCTTATTGCCTTATTGCCTTATCGCCGGTTTTGCCGGCGATGAAAATGAAGTCCGATGCCATCAGGCACGGGCTTTTTTTCGTCCGCAGAGGCTTGGCTGGGGCAGCCGCCTGGGTCAGGCACTTATCTTGCTGAGACGCGCTTCTCTTCAGATATGTACGAAAAAAGGGTTTGATCATGGGCCTGACCGCCAAATTCCTCGCAGCTACCGCCATTGCACTGGGCTTGAGCACACAACCGCTGCTTGCCCAGACCACGATGTCGGCGAACGATTTGCCTGTGGAGCAGACACAGGGCGATGTGCGGTATCGCACTGGCGGTATCGGACTGGATGAATCGACCGCTTTCAAGTCTGCTATCGGCAAGCACAGCGCCGCCCTGGTGTTCACCTCGCATTCCGGCGGAGCAAATGAGTATCTGGCCGATGTGCCGGTAACCATTACCGATGCTCGTGGCCGGGAAGTGCTTCGTGTTGCTGCCGGCCCGTATCTGCTGATCGATCTGCCGGCGGGCAACTACACCGCGACTGCCAGCTATCAGGATCAGACCCTGACCCGCAAGTTCTCGGTGGGTGCGCGAAAGGGCAATCGGGTGTCGTTCGACTGGCGCCGTTGAAGCGAACTATTTAATTTTTGCTATCGATTCGCCAAACGCAAAAAAATCCGTTAGAATTCTTCTTCTCTGCTGCACCGACGTGAAAACGCAGGTGCCGGCGGGGAAGATAGAGTGCTGTAAAAGCTAGTTGAAAGAAATCAGTGGTGACTGTAGCTCAGTTGGTAGAGTCCCGGATTGTGATTCCGGTTGTCGTGGGTTCGAGCCCCATCAGTCACCCCATTTTTCTTAAACTATTTTTTTATACGCGTCATTAATACCTGATCGGATCACCGATTAGCGTGTCTAAGTTCCACGCAGTGGAATTCGAAGAAAATCCCCTGTCAGTAAAAATAAGCATCGCGGCGTAAGCCATTTGGCGCGAGCACAGATTGCTTGGATCAACACTGGTTGCTTGAATCAATACGGTTCGTCTCCGTGGCGTCTGATTCAAAACATCTGACTCCTTGCACCGGGTCGCACGCACTCGCGATGTGTCCTCGTCAAGCACCAGCACCAGCACCAGCACCAGCACCAGCACCAGCACCAGCACAACCGCAGGCACCTTGCCCCCCCCCGGTGCCGTCGTGCACACCCAAGCCATTCCGCCCTGTTTTGCGACCGCATTACGTGGCCTTTCGCTCGCGCGGCACAATCCGCTGTAAGTGAATCGCAATCGCACACTTCGCGTTTTTTCAGGCACCAGGTTCAGCATCAATCTGGCAGGGCTTTCATTAGCATTGATACATCGGTGAACACCCGGTGTCCTGTGATTTCAGCGCCGGCGTTCCCTTCGACTCAGTCAGCTCGATGAACTCCGCGAACAAGGCCCGCTGCCAACGCAGCCGCCAAGCTGCGCATTCCAAGGACAAGCATGACCATGGCAACTGACAACCGTAGCTGGGACGATATGCGGCTATATATCGACGGACGCTGGCATGACAGGTCAGAGGCACCGAAGATCGCGGTCGTGAATCCTGGTTCCGAGACCGTCCTGGGTCATGTTGCCGCAGGTTCGCAAGCCGACGTCGAGCTTGCCGTAGCGGCGGCGCGGCGTGCGTTCGACCAGTTCTCCCAAAGCACAGTGGCAGCGCGGATCGCCTTGCTCGAACGCATTCAGGCGCTGATTGAAGCGCGCGCCGAACAATTCGCCCAGGCCATCGTCAATGAAATGGGCACACCGATCGAGTTCGCGAGAAACGCACATGTACCGGCTGGCATCGCCCATGTGCGTGCCCAGATCGAGGTGTTGCAGACTTATGAATTCCTGTCCAGAAAAGAGGGCATGGCGATTTCCAAAGAGCCGATCGGCGTGTGTGCGCTGATCACGCCCTGGAACTGGCCGCTTTACCAGATCACCGCCAAGGTCGCGCCTGCGATTGCCTCAGGGTGCACGGTGGTGCTCAAGCCCAGCGAATTGTCGCCCTACAGCGCACTGCTTTTTGCCGAGGTCATGCACGACGCCGGTGCGCCTGCCGGCGTGTTCAATCTTGTCAGTGGCACGGGGGAAGTGGTTGGGGCGGCGCTCTCTTCGCACCCCGAAGTCGACATGATTTCCATCACCGGCTCCACTCGTGCCGGTGTGCTGGTCGCCCAGGCAGCGGCGGTAACGGTCAAGCGTGTCGTGCAGGAACTGGGTGGCAAGTCGCCCAATGTGTTTTTGGACGACGCAGACTTCAAGAACGGCGTCGCCAAGGGCGTGTTGTCGGGCATGCGCAATGCCGGCCAGTCGTGCAGTGCACCGACACGCATGCTGGTTCCCGCGTCACGCCTGGCCGAGGTCGAAGCCCTGGCAATCGCGGCGGTCGCAGACATCACCGTGGGCGACCCGAACGATGTGAAAACCATCATGGGGCCGATTGCCAACGCGGCGCAGTACGCACGCGTGCAGACCATGATTGCGCGTGGCATTGAAGAAGGGGCCAAGCTGATCTGTGGTGGTCTTGGCCTGCCCGATGGGCTGGAACACGGCTACTTTGCGCGTCCCACGGTGTTTTCCGAGGTGACGTCAAGCATGCAGGTGGCCCAGCAGGAAATATTCGGCCCGGTGCTGGTCATCATCCCCTACCAGGACGAAGCCGAGGCCATCGCAATTGCCAATGACACGATCTACGGCCTGGGTGCACACGTTCAATCAGCCGACCCGGAACGGGCACGGCGGGTGGCAGGGCGACTGCGTGCAGGCCAGGTGCACATCAATTACCCGGCCTGGCGCAGCGACGCGCCGTTTGGGGGATACAAACGCTCTGGCAATGGTCGCGAATATGGCGTCCATGGACTGGAGGAATACCTGGAAACCAAGGCCATCGTCGGCTACTGAACAATGAAATTGGCTGGTGACACGGTTGTCACGAGTCAGCTGCACTTCCCAGCTTTCGAGCACCTTCTGCGGACACCCTGAGCATGCCAGCCCCTTTATTTGCCATCGAAACGAATGCCGAGCTGCCCACGCACGCTGACGTGGTCGTGATCGGTGGCGGGATTATCGGAACCTTCACCGCCTATTACCTGGCCAAGCGTGGAATGAAGGTCGCGCTGCTGGAAAAGGGGCGTATCGGTGCCGAGCAATCAAGTCGGAACTGGGGTTGGTGCCGCCAGCAGAATCGCGATGCACGCGAATTGCCGATGGCCACGAAAAGCCTCGATCTCTGGGAACAATTCTCGGCAGACTCCGGTGAAGAAACCGGTTTTCAACGCTGCGGCCTGCTTTATCTGAGCAACAGCGAAAAGGAATTGGACGGTTGGGCCAAGTGGGGTGAGTTTGCTCGCACCGTCAACGTGAAGACGCAGATGTTGACCGCCGAGGAAGCCGCTGCCCGCGCGCGTGTTACCGGCAAACCTTGGCGGGGCGGTGTCTTTTCGCCCACCGACGGTATTGCCGACCCGTCTCGGGCGGCCCCGGCCGTGGCACGTGCCGTCATGAAGCTGGGCGGCACGGTGCATCAGGACTGCGCAGCACGCGGCGTGGAAACCGAAGGTGGCCGACTGTCTGCCGTGGTGACCGAGAAAGGGACGATCCGCACCAAAATGGCTGTGCTGAGCGGCGGGGCCTGGGCCTCATCGTTTTGCCATCAGCACGGCATTCGTTTCCCCCAGGCGGCCATTCGGCAGACTGCCTTGGCGATCTCGCACGGTGTCGAGGGCATGCCGGCGGCCTGCCATACCACGGGCGTTTCCATGACCCGCCGTGTGAATGGCGGCTATACCGTCGCAATCAGTGGCCGAGGCCGTGTCGATCCGACCCCGCAGCTTTTCCGCTTCGCGCCGCAATTCCTGCCCATGTTCCAACGTCGCTGGCGCAGCCTTGCGCCCGGTGGACTGGAAGGTATTCGTGCGGGCCACGAGGGCTGGCGCAAGTGGAAGCTGGATCAGCAAACGCCGATGGAGCGCACGCGGATTCTTGATCCCAAGCCCGATGCGGCGGCAGTGGCACTGACCTATGAACGCGCAGTGGAAATGATTCCAGCACTGAAGGCGTCATCGATCACGGCGGCGTGGGCCGGTTATGTCGACAGCACACCGGATGGCGTCCCGGGCATCGGCGAAATGGCAAGCCTGCCTGGCCTGGTGCTTGCCGCCGGGTTCAGCGGCCACGGTTTTGGTATCGGCCCGGGGGCAGGGCATTTGATTGCCGACATCGTCAGCGGTGCTGCACCATTGGTCGATCCGCGTCCGTACCATCCGAGCCGATTCCAGTCTTCGTCTTGGGGCAAGGTCGCGGATTTCTGAATTGTCGGGTTTTTCGGCTTCCTGATCGTCAGGTTTGCCTGTCTTCAGGTGTCAAATCTATTGCACCAGCATGCAATGGTCGGGGCATGAGAGTTGCGGAGTGGTACGCCGCACAAACACCTCTCACCTTTCTGCTGGAGTTATCAATGGCCGTGAAGACACTGCAAGACTTGTTCATCCACGCCCTGTCGGACGTGGCCAGTGCTGAAAAGCAGATTACCAAAGGCTTGCCGAAGATGGCGCGTGCTGCCACGGACCCTAAACTGGTCGAGGCATTCAAGGCGCATCTTGAAGAAACGCGTGGACAGATCGAGCGAATCGATGCTGTGGTCGAGTCGATTGGCCTTCGCCTGAAGCGCATCAAATGCGCAGCAATGGAAGGCCTGATTGAAGAGGCTTCCGAGGAAATCGAAGAAATCGAAAAAGGTCCGGTGCTGGATGCTGCGCTGATCGGTGCGGCGCAGAAAGTCGAGCACTACGAAATCGCCAGCTACGGCACCCTGATCGCGCTGGCCAAGCAGCTTGGATTCACCGAAGCTGCCGATTTGCTTCAAGCCACGCTGGACGAAGAAAAGGCCACTGACAGCAAGCTCACCGTGCTGGCATTGCAAGAAGAAAATGCCAAGGCCGCTGCTGTCTGATGTGAACGCTGTCGGGTCGATTGACCCAGGCCTATGTAATAAAGCCAGGTCCGCATGCGCTGCGGCCCTGGCTTTGTTTATTTAGCGTGCCAATACGGCTTGCATGATCACACCAGTGGCGATGCCGACGAGCAGATAATCAGCGCCTACGCCAACCCAGTGTGCGCCACGGGGCGGCGGTGCCAGGCGATGGCCGCGCCAGTCATTCACAATATATTGGCGGCCACGGTAATCGCGCGGCAGGCGGTCACCGCGTGACCAACGCGGGCCAGGGCCGTGACGATAATGGTCTGCACGGTCGTTGCGGCGGCCGTCCCAATCACGGCGGTCATCGTAACGACGACGATCGTCACGAATCACGATTACGCGATCCGGACCGCGACGGTCGTAATGGTCGTGACGGCGACCGTGGTCGTGAGCCTGTGCAGGAGCAATCGCGGCCAGAGAGAGACAGCCAGTGATCGCCAAAGCGGTGAGTTTAGTGAGTTTCATGGTGGCACTCCTTGGATCGTGTTCGGTATTCGCGTCAGGCCCGCCGACGCCATGACCTCAATGTACGTGTGCACTGAGGTCGAAATGTGGCGAAATCGTGGGCTTGCGTTAGCGCGCGTAGCTCGACGCGGAAGCACGATTGATGCCCGACGCAGAATATGCAGGGCACAGCAAGGCACGTCCCTTGCGACTGCTTGCGAGCCTGGGACATGAGGGCGAAGTGGTGTAGGTTTCGCCAGGCACCGGTAGCCTTGCGTCAAGCCTGACGCGGTGGCACCGGTGCCGGTGGAAAGCAACAGACGCGGTGCGCGAAGCGTCAGCGGCGTTCCGGCACCACCATCTGTGCAACTTCGAATTCGACCAGGTCACCGACGCGGAAGGTTTCGAGTTTCATGCCGCCGTGGTCTTGCGGCCCGACAAAGGTAGCGATCTTGCCTTGATAGCGGTCGGCGTCGCGGCCGGTCACACTGACAATGATTCGGTAGTTGGCACCGGTGGCAGGCGAAAGATGGATATGGTCGCCCGTTTCAATGCGGCGCGGCGTACCGCTTGCCGCATCGGCAGGAGCGGGCAGAAATTGGTCGGGGCCATGTTTGGCGGCCTGGGTCATCGTGTCATCCTGTGCGCAGCGGAGAGGGTGGATCCCGCGTTTGCGGTAACTATTCTCTTTATGGATATACCCCGGCCGCGAGACGATTTCTATCTCGCCGTAGACAAATTGCTTCGGTTAGGCATTTTTCCCACAGCTTTTCTCCAAGCTAGACATAAAGAAAACCATGGCTCAGTTCTTTAGTGTGCATCCCCAGAATCCGCAGGCGCGCTTGTTGAAGCAAGCGGCACAGCTGCTGCACAACGGCGGTTTGGTGGCGGTTCCGACTGATTCGGGTTACGCCGTGCTGGCGCAGCTTGACAATAAAACCGCTGCCGACGCGTTGCGGCGGCTTCGCGGCATCGATGATCGGCATCATTTGACCGTTCTGTGTCGGGACCTGGCCGAGATTGCCGTCATGGCGCGGGTGGACAACCGCCAATATCGTTTGCTGAAGGCCGCAACGCCGGGGCCATGGACGTTCATTCTTGAAGCCACGCGCGAAGTGCCGCGCCGCCTATCGCATCCGTCGCGCAAGACGATCGGCATTCGGGTGCCTGACTATCCCATCACGCTGGAACTGCTGGAAATCATGGGTACGCCGGTGATTTCGACAACGCTAATTCCGGCCGGCGAAACCGAGCCGCTGAGCGACGCCGAGGCGATCCGCGAGCGCTACGAGCACGAATTGGCTGCGGTGATCGATGGTGGTGCCTGTGCGGTCTTGCCCACCACCGTGATCGACCTGACCGGTGATGAGCCGGAATTGATTCGTCGCGGACGCGGTGATCCTGCGCTGCTTGGCATTGCGGGTTGATGTGCTGACGGGCGATCTGCTGACCACCTGACGTGACGCGCGGCCCCAGTACGCATTACCGGTACGCGCCACGTCGGATCGCAAGCGCTAACGGCTACACTGCTGCTTTGCATCCGCAGCCGGTTCACGCGTCGCCATGAGTTCCAGTATCAGTTCCCGCACTAGCCCCAGCAGCAACCCCAGCAGCCGTACCCGCGTACTTACCGGTATCACCACTACGGGCACGCCGCACCTGGGCAACTACGTTGGGGCCATCCGTCCTGCCGTGACGGCCAGCCTGCGCGCCGATACCGAGGCCTTCTACTTCCTGGCCGACCTGCATGCGCTGATCAAGTGCGGTGATCCGGCCCGTGTCGAACGTTCGCGCCGTGAATTGGCCGCTACCTGGCTGGCTGCAGGTCTTGACCCGGAACGGGTGACGTTCTATCGCCAATCCGACATTCCTGAGATCCCGCAGCTGTGCTGGTTGCTGACCTGCGTCACGCCCAAGGGCTTGATGAACCGGTCGCATGCGTACAAGGCAAGCGTCGATCGCAACGTGGAAACCGGTCAGGAAACCGATGACGGCATCAACATGGGGCTGTTCTCCTACCCCATTCTGATGGCGGCGGACATTCTGATGTTCAACGTACACAAGGTGCCGGTTGGACGCGATCAGGTGCAGCACATCGAAATGGCGCGCGACATTGCGCAGCGCTTTAATCATCTGTTCGGCAATGGCCGCGAACTGTTGCTGTCGCCGGAAGCGTCGATCGAAGAAGACGTGGCGCTGCTGCCAGGCCTGGACGGTCGCAAGATGTCCAAGAGCTACGACAACACCATTCCGCTGTTTGAAGGCAACGCCAAGCAACTGCGTGAAGCGATTTCGCGCATCGTCACGGACTCGCGTCTGCCGGGTGAAGCCAAGGATGCCGAGCAGTCGCATCTGTATGTGATCTATCGTGCCTTCGCCACGCCGGAAGCCACGGCGTCCTTCCGCTCGGCGCTGGAAGGCGGTATGGGCTGGGGTGATGCCAAGCAGGCCTTGTTCGAGTTGATCGACGGTGAGATCGCGCCAATGCGCGAGAAATATCACGCGCTGATGGCCCAGCCCGCCCAGGTGGAAGCACTGCTGCAGATTGGCGCAGCCAAAGCACGTGAACGTGCCGCCCCCTTGCTGGAGACGCTGCGTGACGCCGTGGGCCTGCGTTCGGCCACCAGTGTCGCTGTGGCCCCGACCAAGAAGAAAAAGGCGGCCAAGTTGGCACGCTTCATCAGCTTCCGCGAAAAAGACGGCAGCTTCGGCTTCCGTCTGCTGGCGGCCGATGGCGAAGAGCTGCTGTATTCCAGCGGCCATGCCACGCCGCAGAGCTCGGGCGCATTGATTCAACAACTGCGTCAGCCGGGTGCCCTGAGCGAGGCCTTGAAGCCGGCCGCACCACATTACGAGCTGGTGATCGACGGTGGCGTGATCGGTCGTGGTCCGGTTGATGCGGCAGGGGTCGACAAGCTGCTGGCCGAATTGGCAGCCTTGGACGCGGCTGCTTCAGATAGCGACGCTTGAGCGTCGACCGCTACAATCAGGCATGGATTCAGTCATTCAAACGATCGCGGTCTACGCGATCCCCCTGATCTTCGCGATCACGCTGCACGAGGCTGCGCACGGCTATGTCGCGCGCATGTTCGGTGACAACACGGCCGAACAGGCTGGCCGGATCAGCCTCAATCCCATTCGCCACATCGATCCGATCGGTACGCTTCTGGTGCCGGCGCTGATCCTGCTGACCAGCAAGCTGTTCGGCGGCGGTCTGCTGTTTGGCTGGGCCAAGCCCGTGCCGGTCAACTTCGGGCGTCTGCGCAATCCCAAGCGCGACATGCTGTGGGTGGCGGCTGCCGGGCCTGCCAGCAACCTGGTGATGGCAATCGGCTGGGCGATTGCGATCAAGATCATGATCGCATCGGGCGTCACCGAGCGATTCTTCCTGACCATGGGTATTGCCGGCGTGCAGGTCAACCTGACGCTGATGGCGCTCAATCTGTTGCCGATTCCGCCACTCGATGGCGGGCGCATCCTGTTCAGCCTGCTGCCTACCCGCCTGGCCATGCAGTTCGCCAGGATCGAGCCTTACGGCATGGTGATCCTGCTGGTCTTGCTGGCCACGGGCGTGCTGTCCACCTTGCTGTCGCCCTTGCTGGCGATTGGCGACCTGGTCATCAGGCTGTTCCTCTGAACAGGCTCGCGCAGCAGAATTTTGTGGATCGTTTGCCGACTTTCGTCGGTAACGCTTGCTTTCACGGCAATCCGGTACACTTAACGGTTGAATTCCAGCCACTTCATGGCCACTTCGGGGCATTCGAACCAGCATGACATCTACGACATCGAACCATCCCATCCAGGGTAGCCTGGTCGCGCTCATCACTCCCATGTTGCCCGATGGCAGCCTGGACCTGCCGACGTATCGAAAACTGATCGATTGGCACATCGAGCAAGGCACCAATGGTCTGGTGGTGGTGGGAACGACCGGCGAATCGCCGACCGTCTCGATGGAAGAAAACAGCGAGCTGATTCGCATTGCCGTCGAGCACACGGCGGGCCGCGTGCCGGTGATCGCCGGTGCCGGTGCCAATTCCACTGCCGAGGCTGTGGAACTGTCCAAGGGTGCCAATGACGTCGGTGCCGATGCCATCCTGTCGGTGGTGCCGTACTACAACCGTCCGACGCAGGAAGGCATGTACCAGCACTTCCGCACGGTTGCAGAAGCGGTCGACATTCCCGTGATTCTGTACAACGTGCCGGGCCGCACCGTGGCTGACCTGCAGACCCAGACCACCTTGCGTCTGGCGCAGATCGACAACATCACCGGTATCAAGGACGCGACCGGCGATATCGCCCGTGGCGTGGAATTGATCCGCCAGGCCCCGGAAGGCTTCTCGGTGTACAGCGGCGACGACGCCACGGCTGCCGCGCTGATTCTGCTGGGCGGCAAGGGCAACATCTCGGTCACGGCAAACGTTGCGCCGCGTCTGGTCAGCGAGTTGTGCGCTGCCGCCCTGGCAGGCGACGTGCGCCGCACCCGCGAGATCAACGAACGACTCAGCCCGCTCAACCGTGCGCTGTTCGTGGAAGGCAATCCGATTCCGGTCAAGTGGGCCTTGGCCAAGCTCGGTCTGACGGCACTTGGCTATCGTCTGCCGCTGGTCGAATTGTCGGAGCCGCACCATGCCGCCGTGCTGGAAGCGCTGGCTGCGGCAGGTATTTCGGCAAATGCCTGAAACTCTTTCCCATCCCTGTTGATCCAATCCGCAGCATTGCGCACCAAGCCCCGCGCTTGCGATACCAAGACGAGACGGTGAACGCGTGAAGCATGTTCTCGTCCCAGGAGCCCCCGAAGCTATGAAAGCTGTTTTCCCGATGTCGATGCGCGTGCTGGCGACCGCCTTGTTAGGCGCGTCGCTGCTGTCCGCCGGCTGCAGTTCCGTCAACAAGTTGCTGGGCAACGAAGAGTCGATCGACTACAAGAGCGCCGACAAGGCACCGCCAAGCCTGCAGGTTCCGCCTGATCTGACCCAGCTGTCGCGTGAAGACCGCTACCAGGTGCCGGCCGAGCGTGCCACCACCACCTTCTCGACCTACAACGCCAAGCAAGGCGAGCAACGTGCCGAGCCGACCTCGACCACGGTGCTGCCGACCCCGTCGGCTGACATCACCGTGCAACGTGACGGCAACCAGCGCTGGCTGGTCGTCAACCGCCCGGCCGAAGAGCTGTACCCGGTGGTGCGTGAGTTCTGGCAAGACCTGGGCTTCAACATCCGCCAGGAACGCCCGGAAGCCGGCGTGATGGAAACGGATTGGGCCGAGAACCGCGCCAAGCTGCCGCAGGATTTCATCCGCAACACCATCGGCAAGGTGCTTGATTCGGTCTACTCGACCGGTGAACTCGACAAGTTCCGCGCTCGCCTGGATCGCGCCCCGAACGGCGGCACCGAGATCTACATTACCCACCAAGGTATGGTCGAAACCCTGACGGGTGCCGACAAGACCCGTGCAACCTGGACTGCTCGTCCGTCCGATCCGGATCTGGAAGCCGAATTCCTGCGCCGCCTGATGGTTCGCCTGGGCAGCAGTATCGAGCGCGCCAAGGCCAGCGTCGATCGTCCGCAGGAAGTGGCGGGCCGCGCGGTTGCCAAGCGTGTCACGGGTTCGGGTGCAAGCGGTTCGCTGCAACTGACGGAAAGCTTCGATCGCGCATGGCGCAGCGTTGGCCTGGCGGTTGATCGTGGCGGCTTCAGCGTGGTGGATCGCGACCGTTCGCAAGGTACGTACTTCGTGCGTTACGCCGACCCGGAACTGGGCGCACCGAAAGAGAAGGGCTTCTTCAGCCGTATCTTCAGCTTCGGCAGCGACAACGATCCGAAGGCGCAACCGCAGTACCGCATCAAGTTGACCGGTTCGGGCGATGCCACGCAGATCGTGGTGCAGAACGCCCAAGGTGGCCCGGAAAACAGCCGTGCCGGTGCCCGTATTCTTGACGTGCTGGCAGACCAACTGAAGTAATGCAGTCAGCAGGTCAACCCATCGCAGGACACGCATGATGCGCTACGCCAGTCTGGGTAGTGGTAGTGAAGGCAACGCGCTGGTGGTGGAATCGCAAAGCGACACCACCACCACGCGAGTGATGATCGACTGCGGCTTTGGCCTGCGTGAGATCGAACGTCGTCTGCAAGGCCGGGGCATTGCGCCGGCCGAACTCTCCGCCATTCTGGTCACGCACGAACACGGTGACCATATTGGCGGGGTGTTCAAGCTGGCACGGCGTCACAACATCCCGGTGTATCTCACCACCGGCACCCATCTGGCCGTTGCCGACCGAATTCCCGAAGGTACACAGATCAACCGCTGCGACAGTCACGACCTGCTGTCCATCGGTGACCTTCAGATCCAGTGTTTCCCCGTTCCGCACGACGCCCGTGAACCGGTTCAGTTCGCGCTGACCGATGGCGCGTCACGTCTGGGCGTATTGACCGATATCGGTCAGGGAACGGCACATGTGCAGGCCATTCTGGATGGCTGTGATGCGCTGGTGCTGGAATGCAATCATTGCTCCGACATGCTGGCGCGTGGTGCGTATCCGCCGTCGCTGAAGGCGCGCATTGCGGGTCGCCTGGGACACTTGTCCAATACGGCAGCTGCCGCGGTTCTGGGTTCGTTGAATCGATCCAGGCTGAAGTCGGTGCATGCCGCTCACCTGAGCAGCAAGAACAACCTGCCGGCGCTCGCGCAGGCGGCGTTGGCAGAGATTCTGAACTGCCGACCGGAAGAGGTTGGCGTGGCATCGCAGTCGGAAGGCTTTGACTGGGTGACGATCTAAGCGGAACGAAGACAAACCCGTGGCGCAAGAAAAAAGCCGATCTCATGGATCGGCTTTTTCATTTCAGAACCGGTGCATTGGCACCGTGGACTGTTAGTACTTACTGTCAGGCTTATTTGCTGGTGCCCGTGGTGCCAGTGGTATTGCTGGTTCCCGGCACGGTGGGCGTACCCGCAGCTTCACCCTGGTTGGCCGGTGCAGTGCTGGTACCGGTGCCTGAGGTGGCTCCCGAAGTCGTGCCGGATGTGGTGCTGTCCGGGGTGGTCGGCGTAACCGCAGCAGGTGCAGGCGTGGTCGACATGCTGGCGGGCGGCGTGGGCGCAGTCGCTGGCGCCGGCACTTCGTCCTTCTTGCCGCATGCGACCAGTGCCAAAGAAGCGAGCAAAGAGGCTGCGAGCAGAGATTTTTTCATATCGGTTTTCCTTGAAATCACAGAAAGCTGAGTCGCAGCTAAAAATCCACAGCCGCGCTGAAACTTAGTTCTGAAGTGAGCGAGTCCTAACTAGGACACTTCAAACAGCTTACCAGCGTGATATCCGGGAAAACGGCAGTAATCTAGGCAGTAAGTTCCGTGTAAGCAAGTTCTGTAAGAACCGCCGGCATTAAGTGCGTAGATGTTTCGAGGCGGGCGGGCAGGGCGTTGGTCGAACGTTGCCGGACTGTTAATCAGACCTTGCTCAGGCATTATTCGACCCCCGCCCAACCTTCGACCGGTCTTAATCTGCCTCGATCACACGCAGCCAACCGGCATCCAGCCAGTCGGCCAACTGCTCACGTTCTTCTTCTGACACTTTGTCTTCCGGCAGGTTGGCAAAGTCCAGCCTGCGCTGGTCAGCCAGCTTCTTCAGCAAAGGCGTGGCACCGCTCTCGATTTCCTCACCATTGATGAAGGCAAGCTTGCCGCGATAAAGCATCTGCGTACGGCGGTCAGCTACCAGCGCACCTTCCGTCGGCCAATCGCTCATCAGATCCAGGTCGGCAGCATCTTCGTCTTCACCAAACACCACGTTGGCCTTCGGTTCGGTCAACCAGCGGCCCAGGAAGCGGGTGGCCAGCTTGGCGTCGAAACGCACGCGCGATGCGGCGTCGATGGCAAAGTCCAGCAGCGAATCCGGCATTTGCGCCGGGTTGCGCGTGGGCGCAATGCCGGGGTCGCGGTAACGCGCACCTGCCTGGGCATCGCCCATGTCTTCGGCAGCCAGTTCAAGCATGCCCTGCGCCATCTCAGCGGCCGACGGCGAACGAAAACCGATCGACAGCGTCATGCAATCGTCACCTTCGGCAATACCGTCGTGTGCGTAATGCGGCGGCAGATACAGCATGTCGCCGGCTTCCAGCACGAATTCCTCGGTAGGCTGGAAATTCTGCAGCAGCTTCAAGGGCACGCCCGGCACCAGGCTCAGGTCTTTTTGCTTGCCGATGCGCCAGCGGCGACGGCCAGCGCCTTGCAGCAGGAAGACGTCGTAATTGTCGAAGTGAGGGCCTACTCCGCCACCATTGGTGGCAATGCTGACCATCACGTCGTCCAAGCGCGCATCGGGAATGAAGCGGAACTGCGCCATCAGGTCGGCTGCTGCATCGACATGCAGGTTCAAGCCTTGCACCAGCAAGGTCCAGCCGTCTTCACGTGCGGGCGGCAGGCGGGCGAAGGGGCCGCTTTCCATCTCCCAGCCGTCGGCTTCCTGCCAGATCAGCCGGGATTCGACATCGTCCTCGCGTGCCAGGCGCTTGATCTGCGCGGGGCTGGCGGGGGGCTTGATGTTGGGGATGGCACCGCGGATCAGCAGCGGGCGACGCTGCCAGTAGCGTTGCATGAAGTCGGCGGGCGAGCGGCCGCCAAGCAGGGGCAGGGGAAGTGAGATGTCCATGCCCGCGATGATAACAATGCGGATGCGTTAATCTTCTGCTTTGACACAGAGACCCGCAGGAACACGACCATGAGCAACAGCAGCAATAACGCCCGAAAAATCGGTGCAAACACCGTCGTGACTGCCGAATTCTGGATCAGCGATTCACAGGGAACGCCGCTGGACGACAGCGACGGTCCGGTGGTCTTCCTGCACCGCGGCCAAGACAGTCTGCTGCCGCGACTTGACGACGCCATTGAAGGCAAAGAGCCGGGCTTCGACAATATCTTCCATCTGGAACCCGAAGATGCCTTCGGCGACTACGATGCCGAGCTGGTCCGGGTGGAGCCGCGCGCGCGTTTCCCCGAGCCGCTTGAAGTCGGCATGCAGTTCGAAGGCGTACCCGGCGACGATGACGACGAAGACGGCCCGCTGGTCACGGAAGATGACGGCGAACTCAGCGACGATGAAGACGCCCTGGTCTTCACCGTGACCGACCTGGCCGAAGACCGTGTGGTGCTGGACGCCAACCACCCCTATGCCGGCATGGCGCTGCGTGTGCGCATCAAGGTGTTGGATGTGCGTGCTGCCGAGCCCGATGAAGTCGAGCAAGGCTTTGCCTACGGCGAGGAAGACGAAGAGAACGAAGAACAAGCGCTGGATGCGTTGCTCGACGCGCGTCGTCGTCCCGGCACCTTGCACTGATCTGTTGATCTGACCCGCCGACGTATCCACGTCGGTGGGGCATCTGTTCTACGGTCTATCGCGTTTGCTGTTGTCCAAGCCCACTAATCAAGGCTGCGGACGCGCGTTGCGAGTGCGCACCACAAAGCCCGCATTTCGACCGGCCTGATATTCGATGTGCAGCCAGCTTTCCCCCGGCCGGCTGTTGTGCACGCCTACCCGCATGACGTTGGGCAGGCGTTTGCCGGCTACCGTGAGGGTCTGGTCCACCACGGCCTTCTCGCTGCCGTGCAGCAGCAGCACCTGCCCCTTGAAGTGCCCCGCCAGTTGAACCAGCTGCTGCTTGAATCCTGCATAGGCATCACTGCGGTCACCCGTGTCCAGGCGCGAAAAATCCGGGTCGGCATGGAAGGCGACGATCACGGCGCGTGCGTCTTCACGGGTAGCGTTTGAAAAGGCCTGGCGCAGCCACGCGTTGTTGGCCAATGCGCGTTCTTCCAGCTCGCCGTTTCGTCCTGCACCACGCTGAAAATTGTTCTGTCCACCAGGCACATTTACCGCCACGAACATCAGTCCGTCAGTGCTCCATCGGGCGTTTTCCGGGTAGCCACGAAAGCGTGAGGTCTCGCTTTGGCGCGACAGCGCAATGCGGGTGGCTCCAAGCGAATCTGCACGTTCGAAGAACAGTTCGCGCAGTCGGGTCAGGCGCTCAAAGGGGGCGTAATTGCCGCCTGCACGCAGCGCGCAATCGGCCCAATCGTTGTCGCCGGGCAGCAAGACCAGCGGCACCAGGCTGCTTTCCAGCAGCTCGCGGCGCTGAAGGTAAAGCGTGTCGTCGCAGCGTTCGTTTTCACCCTTCAGGTTGCCCAGGTGGATCAGCAGGTCACTGTCGTGGCCGATGTCTTCCAGCGTGCGCAACAGCACACGTGCCTGGGCCTCGTTGCCGGGGACGTCGGCAATCACTGCAATGGCCGGTCCGATACGTGGCGGCAAGCCATCACGCACGCCGACACCCGGTGGTGGGCGGTCGGCGTGTGCGGCGGGCAGTGGCAGGATGGCCAGCAGCGGCAAACCCAGAAGCAGGGCGGCCAGGTGCCGCCGCCACGATGCGTGCTGGACTCCTTCCCGGACGGATGTCTGATTCATGGGCTGACGGTCATGATGCAACGTTCTTGATACAAAGTTCAGGAGGCGAAATCGTGTGGCGAAATGCATGTGACGAAATGCATGTGACGCGTATGTCATGCGACGCCGCGCACACTGCATCGTTCATGCGAAACGGGTCAGGCCGCACGGTTCGTGCCGCGTTTCATCAGGCGTGACTCGAACCATTCACAGCACCCAAATCATGCGGCAAGACTCTGCCTGCAAAACTTACGAACACTGACCACGCCCCACATCGCGCAGCACAACAGTCATCGTGCGTGGCGCACGCCATCACACTCACGACGAACTTGGGCTCAAGGCTTTCAAGCGATACAGCGCATCCAGCGCTTCTCGCGGGCTGAGCACATCGGGGTCGATCGATTGCAAGGCATCGTGAAGCGGATCGGTCACGATCTCGGGTTCTGTATCCCAGCCCGGTTCTGCGATTCCGGGTGCATTTGCGTCCTCAGGCGAGCCGCCGAACAAAGACATCTGCGGGGTGGTACCGCCTTGCGCCTCCAGCCGGTCCAATTCGCGGCGCGCCATGCGGATCACCGACGGCGGCACGCCTGCTCGCTGTGCCACCTGAATACCGTAGCTGCGGCTTGCCGGGCCTTCACGCACTTCGTGCAGGAAGACTATGCCGCGCTGAGGGCCGGTGATCGGTCCTTCGGCAGCAGCCAGGTGCACGTTGGCGGCCTCGGGCTGCATGGCGGGCAGGCGGGTCAGTTCGAAATAGTGCGTCGCGAACAAGGTCAGCGCGCGGTTTTGCATCAGCAACTGGTGGGCAATCGCCCAGGCCAATGCCAGACCATCGTAGGTGGACGTACCACGGCCGATCTCGTCCATCAGCACCAGGCTGTCCTGCGTGCTGCTGGCAAGAATGGCCGCGGCTTCGGTCATCTCCATCATGAAGGTCGATCGTCCACCAGCCAGATCATCGGCCGCGCCAATCCGCGTGAAGATGCGGTCGATGCGACCGATCCGGGCCGAAGTCGCCGGCACAAAACTGCCCACGCGCGCCAGCAGCACAATCAAGGCGACCTGCCGCATGTAGGTCGATTTACCGCCCATGTTCGGGCCGGTCACCAAGAGCATGCGGCGCGTGTTGCTCAACAAGCAATCGTTGGGCGTGAAGCGTTCGATCACGCGTTCAACCACCGGATGGCGGCCTTGCTCGATGGTGATCTCGGCGCTTTCTTCAAGCTGCGGTGCCACCCAGTCGTTGCTCAGCGCATGGCTGGCCAAGGCCGCCAGCACATCCAGCTCGGCAAGTGCGGCAGCGGCACGTGCCAGCGGCTGAACGTAGGGAGCCAGCAAGTCCAGCAGCTGTTCCCACAGCCATTTCTCGCGCGCCAGGGCACGGTCCTGGGCCGACAGGATCTTGTCCTCCCAGGTCTTCAGTTCCGGGGTGATGTAGCGCTCGGCGTTCTTCAGCGTCTGGCGTCTGCGGTAGTCGTCTGGCACCTTGTCTGTCTGGCCGCGCGTGACCTCAATGAAGAAGCCATGCACGCGGTTGAATTCCACGCGCAGATTGGCAATGCCGGTGCGCTCGCGTTCACGTGCTTCCAGCTTCACCAGGAAGTCGCCGCTATGCGATTCCAGCGCGCGCAGCTCGTCCAGTTCTTCGTCAAAGCCAAGTGCCAAGACGCCGCCATCACGCACATTCACCGCAGGCTCTTGGGCCACTGCACGTTGCAGCAGTTCGGCCAGCGCGGGATCGAGTTCGCACTGGTCGGACAGGCTGCCCAGGTGCGGGTCTGCATCCAGGTCACGTGACAGCGCGACAACCTGTTCGCGCAGTGCCGGCATCAAGGCCAGCGCATCACGCAGGCTGGCCAATTCACGCGGACGCACAGACCGCAGGGCCAGGCGTGCAGCGATGCGTTCCACGTCGGGGAAGGGGCGCAGACTGGTTTGCAGCGCAAGCGGATCGCGCGCTGCCAGCAGGGTTGCGATCGCCTGTTGGCGGCGCGCTGCCGGTGCGTTGTCGCGCAGCGGATGGTGCAGCCAACGGCGCAGCAGACGGCTGCCCATGGGCGTACGGCAATGATCCAGCGTCGAGAACAAAGTCGGCGATTCTTCGCCACGCAAGGTCTCGGTCAGTTCCAGATTGCGACGCGTGACCGGGTCCAGCAACACGTACTGGCTGGCGCGGTCGGCACTAAGTTGCTGCACGTGGGCCAGCGCCTGCGATTGCGTGCCGCTGACATAGCGCAGCAGCGCACCCGCCGCGCATACGGCTTCGGGCATGTCTTCGACATCGAAGCCCGCCAGGCTGTCGGTACGGAAATGCGCAAGCAAATGCTGGCGCGCATTGGCCGTCTCGAAATGCCAGGACGGCGAGGTATTGATCGATGCGGTAAACGTCACCGGCAGCGGAATGCCTTCCGGCAGCACCACTTCGGCCGGTGAGATGCGATGCAACTCGCTACCCAGCAAGGCCAGCGAACACTCGGTGACATGGAACTGGCCGTTGGCCAGATTCAACCAGGCCAAACCGACGCGACGGGCCTCGCCCTTGCCGTTGCCCAGGTACACCGACGCAATCGCGCGATCGGCCTTGGCCGGCAACAGGGCTTCGTCGGTCAGTGTGCCCGGCGTGACGATGCGCACGATTTTGCGTTCGACCGGGCCTTTCGACGTGGCAGGGTCGCCGGTCTGTTCACACACCGCAACCGATTCACCAAGCTTCACCAGCCGGCCCAGGTAGCCTTCGGCCGAATGATGCGGAATGCCAGCCATCTTGATCGGCACGCCGTTCGACGCACCACGGGTGGTCAGCGTGAGATTGAGCAGACGTGCAGCCTTGACCGCATCGTCATAGAACATTTCGTAGAAGTCGCCCATCCGGTAGAACAGAAGGTGGGCACCAGCTTCGGCTTTTAGACGAAGGTATTGCTGCATCATCGGCGTGTGGCCGGAGACGTCGTGTTTTTCCATTAACGGTGACAGCTTCTGATGATCGTTCGAGGCGGGGTCGGAGCAGGGGCGTTCCCGCCATCGGCTTGATGCGATGAGGGCAGGGAAGCAGGTGCGGACAGGGATACCCCGATTGTATCGGCTGAGGCCGGACCCGCCTACCGGGCGGGCGAAATCCGACGAAACGAAGCGGCCGGATTTCCTACGGTTTGTGAGCACGGGGCAGAAATCAGGCAACCCGGCGATCAGGCAGCGCAGCCGTTGCCTGCCAATCCTTCGTAGCGAAATCTCACATATTGGGCATTTCGCCCATATTTTGAGATGTGGATATGATCGCCCGCATGATTTCCCCTGATACCCCCAAGTCTGACGGGTCTGCATCGGCCACCGGCACGCAGGCCTTGGCGCGTGGCCTGCGGGTGCTGGCGGCAGTGGCTGCTGGCGCGAAGGATTTGCGCAGTATTGGCGAAGCGGTTGGTACCAGCCGCGCCACTACCCATCGCCTGGTGAGTTTTCTGCGACAGGAAGGCTGGTTGCGTCAGTCCGACAGCAAGGCCTATTCGCTCGGCCCTCGAATGATTGAGCTGGGTGCCATCGCACTTGAACAAGTGCCCTTGGCAACGCTCGCACGGCCGCACCTGTTGCAACTTGCACAGAGCAGCGGCAACACCATCCACCTGGGCATGGTCGATATGGGCGAGGTGCTGTATCTGGACAAGATTCCCGGCACGGTGGGCCAGGAAATGCGCTCGCGCATCGGGCACCGCATGCTGCTTGCCAGTACCGGTGTGGGCAAGGCACTGATGCTCGATATGTCGGAAGCCGATTGGCGTCGGCATTACGACCACGCGGTGGCTATCGTGCAATCGCAGACACCAGTGCCACCGGGCATTCTTGCGTGGCCGGACTACCGCGACCGCATGCGCAAGTCGCAGGTCGATGGATACGCCATTGACCTGGAAGAAAATGAAGTGGGCATCCGCTGTGTGGCTGCCCCGATTCGTGATGCGGCCGGGCATATTGTGGCGGCCGTCAGCGTGGCGGGCACGGTGCCTTACATGTCGATGGCGCGCATGGTTGAACTGGCTGCGTTTGTGCTGGCCTGCGTGCACGGCATATCGAGCGAGCTTGGCTGGCGCGGGCCAGCAACCTGGCCGCCATCAGGCCATGCCGTGGGTCGCGTCTGATCGTTTGAACCCATTCGCATTTGAACTATTTGATTGACCCTGCACGGCTAAGCGCATATCCACGTTTTTCTTCGATCCCATCGTTTCCCACATCAGGGCACTGCCGAGATGACCACGACGTTTCCAACCACCACTGCCGCCCGACACCTGCTGGCGCTCGACTGGGGCACCAGTTCGTTGCGTGCCCGCCTGATGCTTGCCGATGGTACGGTGCTGCGCGAGGCCAGCAGCGCAGACGGCATTCTGTCCGTGCCGGCGCAAGGTTTCGAGACCGTGTTCGAGCAGCGCTTCGGCGATTGGCTGCGTGAGTTTCCCGACACCGTGGTGCTGGCCGCCGGCATGGTGGGCAGTCGCCAGGGCTGGGTCGAAGCGCCTTATCTGGCATGCCCCGCTGGCTTCGGTGAAATGGCGGCGGGCTTGGTCTGGCCCATGCCGGATCGCCGCCTGGCCTTTGTGCCCGGCCTGAGCACCACCCATGACGACGGCGCACCCGATGTCATGCGCGGTGAAGAAGTGCAGATATTCGGTGCCTTGGACGCGTTGGGGGCAGACGAAGGTGTGTTTGTGCTGCCTGGCACGCACAGCAAGTGGGCGCATGTCGCGCAGCATCAGGTGCGTCGCTTCCACACCTTCATGACCGGCGAGCTGTATGCCTTGCTGCGCCGGCAATCGATTCTGGCGCGCGCCATGCCTGCGGACGACACCGCACCTGCTGTGGCCTGGCCCGCGCAACGCGAGGCCTTCCTGGCCGGCGTACAGGCCGCGCGCGACGGTGTCCTGCTGCACAAGCTGTTCTCGGTGCGTGCTCGCGGGCTGTTCGGCCAATTGTCTGCAGACGCGCAACCCGATTATCTGTCCGGCATGTTGGTGGGCGAGGAAATCCTGGAAGCACTCAGCCTGCTTGGTACGCGTGATCCGGGGCCGATTCACCTGGTCTGCAATGCCGACTTGTGTGATCGCTATCGCGGCGCATTGGCGGTCTTCGGCTTGCAAGGCGTGCCCGCCGTCGACCACGCAAGCTTCCGTGGCCTGCTGGCGATTGCGCATGCGCGCGCGCTGTTGGCTTAGGCAGTCGCCTGCGATCCGGTTTCTTCTTTGATTTTGTTTGCCCGTGTACAGGAATTCAGCATGACATCCGCCCTCACCATCGACCGCTTCCTCGACCGTTTTCCGCTGATTGCGATTCTGCGCGGCGTGCGCCCCGATGAGGTCGAAGCCATTGGCGACGTGCTGGTCGATGCCGGTTTCAGCATTCTGGAAGTGCCGCTGAATTCCCCCGATCCGCTGGACAGCATTGCGCGCTTGGCGTGTCGCTTTCCCGACGCGCTGATCGGTGCGGGCACGGTGATGACACCGCAGGATGTGCATGCAGTTGCCAAGGCAGGTGGACGCCTGATCCTGATGCCACACAGCGACCCTGCCGTGGTGCGCGCAGCTTGCGAAGCGGGGCTGTTGTGTGTGCCCGGCGTGGCAACACCGACCGAGGCCTTTGCCGCGCTGGCCAATGGTGCCGCTGCGTTGAAGCTCTTCCCGGCAGAGCAGATGCCGCCTGTCATCGTGAAGGCGTGGCGCGCCGTCGTTCCGCATCAAGTGCGCTTGTTGCCAGTGGGCGGCATCAACCCGGACAGCATGGCGGCCTACTTGGCGGCGGGCGCGGCCGGTTTTGGTCTGGGGTCTGCCTTGTATCGGCCGGGCATGACGGCTGCCGAAGTGGCGGAACGCGCCCAGGCATTCTGTGCCGCGCTGGCAGTTTTGAAGGTGTGATCAGGGGCACTCGCAAGCCACGGCCGAAACACGGTTTGAGACGCTCTGGTGCCAGGCGCTGACCGATAGCCTGTACCAAGCCATGAACCTGCTGCGTATAAGCCGAAGACCGCTCGTGCATTTGCCAGACCGGTCTTCGCAAACCGCGCAACCGGCCTGACCTTCGTCTCAGTCTTCGTGCTTGTCGTGCGTGGCAGCACTGCCGCGACGCCAGTAGCCTGCCGCCTTGGTCCATGTCGGATGCGCGCCATAACGGGTCAGCAACTCGTTGCGCAGCAGCTTGGCCGTTGCCGATTCGCAGGCCACCCAGGCGTGAAAATCGCCGCGCGGCAGGGGCAGGGTGGGCAGGGCATCATGCAGCAGCGTGGTGCTGCCTGGCTCGGCCCCCAGACGGTGGACCCAGTGCACGGACACCTGGGCCTGGCTGTCGAAGCTGATCTGGTCTGCTGCCGAATCGACTTCCGCCAGCACCACGGCATGCGCATGCTTGGGCAGCTCGGCCAGGCGTCGGGCGATTGCCGGCAAGGCCGTGTCGTCACCGATCAGCAAGTGTGCGTCAAAGTCGGTCGGGATAATGAACGAGCCACGCGGCCCGCCCACGCCCAGGCGTTGGCCGGGCGCTGCCTGCGCTGCCCAGGTGGTTGCCGGGCCCGCGTCATGCATGGCGAAGTCCAGCGTCAGCGTGCCTGCCACCGGGTCGTAGTCACGCGGCGTGTAATCACGCGCGGCCGACCGCGCCTGACCTTCGGCAAACACCGGGCCGTCGGGGCCGACGGTGGGCAGGTTCAATACGCCCGTTACCGGGTCGGGGAAGAAGACTTTCACGTGGTCGTCGAAGCCGGGGCTGGTGAAACCAGCCAGGTCTTCGCCGCGCAGCGTGACGCGCACCAAGTGGGGCGTGACACGGTTGACGGCAGCGACTTCAAGATTGCGAAAGCGCAAGGTATGGCGCACGCGACGTGGGTTTCGGTCGGGAACAGGGTTGCTCATGATGGGTATCGGATAGGTATCGAAAATTCGGTTGATCGGCAGCGTCCGCGGGTTCTATCAGCCCTGAGCAGTTCCGCGCAGGTGGCGTTCGGCGACGATGTGCGGCCAGTCGGAAAGGGGCTGGGGCGGACAGGAAAATGACGATATGGACATGCAATCAGGTCCGCTCGATCTGCCGGGCGGCGGCATCGAGTGCATCGGCAATCGCATCGATCTGCGCGTCGTTCAGCGGCGCACGCGCCAAGCGCATGCGCACCGCCATGCGCAGGTTTTCAATCGCGCGAATGACCTGGGGCGGACGCCCGCCGGCCGGGCCGGCTTCGTCCATGCGGGCCAGCAAGGCATCCACGGCCACACGGTTTGCAGCCAGGAATACCTGGCCTTCATCGGTAATGCCGTAACGCTTGCGTGCGCCTTCGCTGGTCACGCTGACGTGGCCCAGCTCTTCCAGCAAGGTAAGGGTGGGGTAGACGACGCCCGGGCTGGGGCTGTAGGCACCATGAAGACGTTCTTCAATGGCTTTGATGAGTTCGTAGCCGTGGCTGGGCTTGTCGCAGATCAGCTGCAACAACACCAGACGCAGGCCACCGTGGCCGAAGATGCGACCGCCACGGCCACCACCTGTTGCCGCCTTGTCAGCGGCTTCCCATGCACACATGCTTGATCTCGATCTTGTTCAGATATAAAAAGATATATCTAAATTGGATCGAAATCAAGTCGATTCGATAGCAGGAGGGATGCCAGCTGCGCCAGTTGTGCAGCTCAGTGCGTCATTCAGCGCAAGACGATGTGACCCTTTTCAATCACGGCCTTGCCGCCTTCACGCTCTTCCATGAAGGTGCGCTGATGCCCTGCGTAATGCAGCGTCACGCCGGCCTGCACGCCTCGGAAAATCTCGATGCGCGCGTCAGACGTGGGGATCATTTCCTGTTGAATGGCCTTGATCTTGGAATCCAGGGCGAACAGTTCACCCACCACGCTGGAGAACATGCCGCGAATGCGCTCGACCTGCTGTTCGCCGACGTCGGGCCGCTTGTCCAGCACCTCCATCAGCTTGTCGAGCTTGGACTTCTCTTCAAGCAGGCGCACACGTGATTTTTCAACCTCGGCCAGCTTGCCCGCCGCGTGCGGATTCACACCCGCCTGAATCATCGTGGGGGTTCCTGAAGGCGCACCTGCGCGGCCGGCGCGAATGCTCTTCAAGGCGCGAACCTTGCCGCCGATGATGCTGCCGTCGCGTGAACCGGGGCGACCGACCACCACCGATTCACCCGCCAGCACTTCACATTGCCGGATCTCGCGTTCTGCACTGATGCTCTTGCCGGCGCTGACAAAGGCGCTGACCATGAAGCGTGCCTTGATCGAGCCGCCTGCCACGATGTGCGCAATGCGCAGGCTCGGGTTGTCCTGCTCTTCAGTCATGGCGGCGCTTTGCACACCGATGATGCCGCCGTTGACCTTCACGTCGCCACCTGCTTCCACGTGTGCCGCTTCAATGGTCCCGCGCACGGCGATGTCGCCCGTGACGCGCACTTCCATGCCGGCAGTGATGTCACCACGCACTTGCAGGCTGCCGTCGAAATTGATGTTGCCGGTGGTCAGGTCGACCGCTTCAACGGACACCACCGGATCGACCGTCATCCGGTCTCCTGCAAGCTTGGGCACACCCGCAATCGCAGCGCGCAGCAGGTTGGGGTCTTCCTCGTCGATTTTCGTGCCGGCAAGATTGTTGGGGAACGGCTGGTCGGACACCGGGGGGGGCGGTATCTGGTGGCCGAAAACATCCGTGCCCGGCAGCCCTTGCACGGCAGGAACGCGCCGCATCAGGGGCGCGCCCGGCGATACCAGCAGAAGATGGCTGAGGTTGCGATAGTCGATCAGCGCGTTTTCATCTTCATCGTGCGAGCTTGGTTTCAACTCGTCCAGCAGGCTGACAAAGCGTGCCGACATGCCCGGTACGGGCGGCGTGCCCTCGGCAATTACCAGGCTCTTGCAGTGACCGGCGCGCAGCGCGTCCAGTATGGTCACTTGTTTCAGTCCATAGGTGATCTGGCGTTTGGTGATCGCCTCGCGCACCTCGGACAGGCGCACTGGCTTGCCGCCTTGCGGCGCGTGCAACTCAAGCAATACGACGACGTGATCGGCGTCGAGTTCGAGACTGAACGTGCCGTCGCGCACTTCACCGACTGGCAGGCGAAAAGGCTCGGTCGCGGTGTGACAGCGATTCAGGAACAAGGTGACCGCGGGATCGGCGAACGCGGTTTCTGACCAACCTCGGGCAGCGGCTGCTTGTACCAAGGCATCTCGGTTTGGCAATACGGCGTCAGGGGTGGCCAAGTATTCCGCGTACAGCACCCGTGTCGATTCTTCGAGCATGAGGTGGAATGAAGAGTCGGACATGTGCGAGCGCCGGGGGCAATGGTGTTGAGGGAGTCTACGCAATTCAAGGCGCAGCATGCTGGTCCACGTGCTGGTCCCCATTCGGGTCCAATAAGCCCGCGAATTATGGTCTGCTTTGAAGCAGTTGCCGATTAGGGATTTGAAAGGGTTTCTACCAAGAACCGCGTAGACAGTGGTCCACCAGCGTCAATAACGCGTGATCTTCATTGCAGTGTGGTTTTTTTGATGCGCGTCTGGCGGCATCTTGCCAGCGGGCAGCGCCGTCAGCAAAGGGACAAACCGGCTGGCAGATGTCGCTGCCAGCCGGTTGTTCAGCGGGTTCTTCAGTCGATTGTTCAGCCGACTGTTCAGCGAACGGCGGCAGGCTGATTGGGCTGTGCCTGGCCGAAGAAGCGGCCGAGCTCCGCCGACAGCTCGTTCAGTGCCGCCATTTCTTCAGGCAAGACCTTGCGCACTGATTCAGGCCGATTCCAGTCGCCGTAGATCAGCGCCACCGCACCTGCCGGAGTTCTTACCGGCAGCAGCACAAAGGCGTGTGCATCGGGCAATGCACGACGGAACCACGCGGGAATGTGGGCGCTGAATTTGGGGTCACGGGCGTTTTCGAAGAAGATGCCCACCGAATTGGCAATGGCCAGGTGGAAGACGTCGACTTCGAAGGCTTCGTGAAAACGCAGCTTGGGCAGCAGACGTTCCAGGTCTGCACCGAAACCCAGGCGTGCGGCATAGATGCCGGCCGAGGCATCGCGCACGAACACAATGGCACGCGACAGCTTCAGACTTGCCAGCAAGGTTTCCGATGCCATCGCCAGCACCGGTGCCAGGCGATTTTCCGAGGGCAGGGAGCGCAGGTCTGCCAGGCCATCACGGATATGGCGTTCTGCCGCAATCGCGTCGCTGGCTGCCGAGCCCGACTGGGCGCGGAGTTCGTAGATTTCCTCGATGAAACGCTTGCTGGCGTTTTCCTGCGTCAGGCTGCGGGTCAGGTGCAGCAGCTTGCCCGCATCAAGCAGCAGCGCAGCGCTGTATTCAGTGACGGTGCTGCGAATCGCCTCTTCGGTGACCTTGGGATCTTCCCCCGTCGACAGGTGTTCCGACATCGAGGTCGAAAAACTGGTGACGGCCTGCATCCAGTGCGTGCGCGCTGGCACGTCTTCCGCATGCGGGTCATAGGGCAGCATGCCAAGCGTCACGCTTTCCGGCAGGCCCCAGCGCTCGGCCGCGAGCTGACCCAGCGTGTCAAACGAGATGCCCAGCACATCCAGACCGACCTCGTCTTCGCTGCGGCCTTCGGCATCGGCCCGCTGGCGGATCTGCTTCCACTCGGTTTCCAGGTAGAACAAGCACAGCAGCTTGCCCAACTGACGCATCAGCGTGCACACCACCGCTTCTTCGCTGGCGCGGGCGTCGAGGGTCTCGGTGATCTTGCGGGCGATACAGCCGGCAAGCATCGCACGGTTCAATTCAAGCTTGGCGTCGATGCGTTGGGTGCCGGTCTGGTGGAAGTGGTCAACCAGCTTCAGGCCCAGCACCAGGTGTGCAACGGCCTCCATGCCCAGCACCATGAGCGCGCGCGAGACGGTGGTGATGTTGCCACCGAAGGCCATGTACATCGCGGAATTTGCCAGCCGGATCACGCGCTGCGTCAGCGTGAAGTCGGACAAGACGAGCTGAACCAGCGCCGTGAAGTCGTAGCTGTCGCTTTTCATTGCCGAAATCGTCGCGCGAAGCGAGTTCGACAACATCGGAAAATCGCCACGCTCGTTGATGCGTTGCCACAGCTTTTCGATGATCGGGCCGGAGGGCTGGGTGGGCGGCATGTGTATCGTCAGAGCGAATGTTGCAAAAACCGGTCGCGCATAGGCAACGTTTGCGTTGCCTATGCGCGCCGGTAAAGGATTATGCCGATACTGTGCGAAGTTCGCCCAGCGCAAATTTGCGCGCCAGTTGATCGACGGGCAGCGCTTTGCAGACTACCCAACCCTGAATCAGGTGACAACCGCTGCTTGCCAGCATCTGCCTTTGTTCAGGCGTCTCCACGCCTTCAGCAACCAATTCAAGATTGAGCGAACGCGCCAGCGCCACCACGGCAGCGACGATCGCCTGATCATTGACGGAATGCGGCAGGTTAACAATAAAGCTGCGATCGATCTTGAGCGTCGACAGCGGGAAGCGTTGCAGATAGGCAAGGCTGGAGTAGCCGGTGCCGAAGTCGTCCACGGCAAAACGAATGCCGATGGCGGTCAGTTCTTCCAACAACATCTTGGCGCGCGCCGGGTCGTGCATCAGCACGCTCTCGGTGATTTCCAGCACGATCCGCTCGGCAGTGATGCCGGTGAGCGCAATCGCTTCACGCACGACTTCAGGGAAGCGGCGGTCGCGGAACTGGTGTGCCGACACGTTGACCGTGGCGTAGGGCAGGCGGATACCCGCGTTGTCCCACTGGGCCAATTGCATGCAGGTATTGCGCAGCGCCCATTCGCCCAGGAAGTTGATCAGCCCGCCGGACTCGGCCAGCGGAATGAACACGCTGGGCGGCACCGCGCCGTGCACCGGATGCTGCCAGCGCATCAGCGCTTCCACGCCCACCACCTGTTGCGTGCGCGCATCCGAGATCGGCTGGTAGTGCAACGAGAACTCGCCATTGCGAATTCCGTTGTACATATCGGATTCGAGCTTGAGTGCATCGGCACCCTTGGTGCGCACATTCGGCTCGAAAAAGCACAGTCGGGTCGCCCCTTGCACGCGCTTGGCGCGGATCAGGGCGTCGTCGGCCTGACGCAACACTTTGCCGCTCTGGTGGCGAACCTCGGGGAACATCACAGCCCCGATGCTGACCGACAACTGCAAGGTCTGGTTGTCCAGCGTATACGGCTGCTGAATGGCGTCGCTCACGCGCCTGGCCAGGTCGGCAATGTCTTCACGACCAGGGGTGTGCGCCACTACCATCAGGAACGAATCGCCCTCGGCACGGGCCACGAATTCACGTCGGTCTGCAATTTTCTGCAGGCGTTGGCCTGTTTCCTGGATGATGCGGTCGCCAGCCTCGTAACCGAAGGCGTGGTTGACGCGGTGGTATTCGTCCAGATCCACCAGCAGCACGGCTGCCTGGGCGCTGGGATCGGACATGTCGCCCGCAATGCGGTCGATCTCGTGGCGGGCGGCCGTCAGGTTCGGCAGGCCGGTCAGGGCGTCATGGTGGGCGTCGTGGATCAGGCTTTGTTCGCGTTCCAGCCAGCTCGACACGTCGAAGGCCAGCACCGTGAACTCGCCCGGATGACGCTCATTGATATTGATGCGCAGTTCGACCAGGCGCGGATAGGTCAGCGTCTTGACCAGGTGCAGCGTGCACTTCTGCATCGTGCGGCGTTCGCGCGCACGGTCGAAGCAGTCCATCAGGGTGGCGAATTCAGCGTCCGGCACCAAGTCGGGCAGCGTCAGAATCTGCAGGTAGCCACGGTGATAACCGATGAATTCCAGGCCCCGGTCGGACAGATAGGTAAAGCGACCATCGGGTGTGACACGCGCGAAAAAGTCTACGGTCTGCTCTAAAGAGCCCGTAGTGTCTTCGGAGTCGGACTGCGGCGCTGCCGCAGGCATTGGAAGCCCGACCTGGTGGCCCGCCAACTGATTGGTCAGCGCGCGCAGTGATTGAATGGACATAAGCATGCGTCCCAGAAACGATCGCTCAACTCGGATTTGTCTTGGCCACGAAGTCGATCACGCCCTGGCAGCAGGCGACGCGGTAGGCACCGGGGAGCGGCTACGCACGTGAAACTACACGTCAACTTTCTCAATAACGGCAGTGTAGAGCGAATCTTGAGTCAGCTACATGGCGGCTTGCACCTGATTGGCATGTAGATGCGCACTTATCAGACAAAAATCGCACAAATACTACCTAAAGAAGCTGAGAAAACAGCCGTAATCAAGGAGATGGCGTATGGCGCGTGCCGAATTTGATGGTTCTTGCGAACATCGGCGCGCTGATCGAAGGTGAATTTTTATATCGAGTTGAACGATGACCTCAGGTTGCTGGCAGGCGTTCGACTATTCACGCCACCTTGTTTTTTTGGGTAGCGTCGTCGAGCGTTCCCGAGACGCTGCATGTTGATGAAGGTCTCGAATAAGGACAAGGCACCGCTGATTCTCGCGGTCGACGATGAACCCAGCAATCTGTCGCTGTTGCGGCAGATATTGCAGGACACCTACCGCATGTCCTTTGCCAAGGACGGCGAGCGGGCGATCGCGCTTGCCAAGGTGGAGCGTCCCCAGCTGATCCTGCTGGATGTGATGATGCCCGGCATGACCGGCCATGAGGTGTGCCGACGGCTCAAGGCCGATCCGGCGCTGGCGGGTACCCCGGTGATCTTCGTGACGGCGCTGGTCGATCCGCAGGACGAACTGGCTGGGTTCGATGCGGGGGCCGTGGACTACATCGCCAAGCCCTTCAGCCCCCCGATCGTGCGGGCGCGTATTCGCACGCATCTGTCATTGGTCCGTTTCGACGAAGTGCGGCGCACCCAGCTTCAGGTGGTGCAACGCCTGGGGCTGGCCGCCGAGTACAAGGACAACGAGACCGGTCTGCACGTGATTCGCATGAGTCACTACGCCCGTCTGCTTGGTCTGGCCGCAGGGCTGAGCGAGGACGAGGCTGAAGACCTGCTTCACGCCGCGCCCATGCATGACGTCGGCAAGATCGGCATTCCCGATCGCATTCTGCAAAAGCCCGGCCCGCTCAGCCCCGAGGAATGGCGAGAGATGCAGCGCCACGTCAACATTGGCGCAGACATCATCGGGGAACAGCCTTCCGGCATGTTGGCGATGGCGCGGAACATTGCGCTGACGCATCACGAAAAATGGAATGGCGAGGGATATCCGTCTGGCTTGTCCGGCACCGCGATTCCATTGGTCGGGCGGATCGTGGCGATTGCCGATGTGTTCGACGCCTTGACATCGAAGCGCCCCTACAAGGAAGCGTGGCCCGTCGATCGTGCGGTCGATTATCTGCTCGAACAGCGGGGCCGGCACTTCGATCCCGAGCTGGTGGATCTGTTCGTCGGCCTGATGCCCGCCGTATGCGAGGTCATGAATACCTGGGCCGAGGCCTGAGGGGCATAACCTTCGCCCATGCCAGTCGGCCATGTCCATCGCCCATGCCCGCCTGCGGTATCGTGCTGGCCTTGGCCATCTTCTGGCTTTACGCATCACGGACGATTCATGCAGCACGATTTCACCCTCACCAGCGACTACATCGCCCTTAACGACCTGCTCAAACTGACTGGCCTGTGCGCATCGGGTGGCGAGGCCAAGATGTTGATCGCCGATCATTACGTGTCGGTCAACGACCAGATCGAAACCCGCAAGACCTACAAGGTACGCGCGGGGGACGTGGTGGTGCTGGGTGACGAGCGCATCGTCGTCAGCGGCGCTTAAGCTGCCACACTCGCCGGCCATACCCAGCCATACCCGCCGCACCACGAGGTACCCACGGTTTTTCGTCGTTGCCGCGCTGGAAAGAACGGTCGTGCCCGCTCAGGCATGACTCCTGCGATAGCTTCCACAAACGCCCGTTGCCATCTGGCCTGCGTTGAGCGCGCATGCAACCCGCCGTCCGGCCACCCCATCGCATGCGCGCATCTCGTTCACAGGAGAACCACATGCTTGGGACCATTCTGCTTATCGTTCTTATCTTGCTGCTCATCGGCGCACTGCCGACCTGGGGCCACAGCCGCAGCTGGGGTTACGGCCCCACCGGTGGCCTGGGCCTGGTCGTGGTGATCGTGCTGGTGCTGGTGCTCATGGGCAGGATCTAACGCAAATCGGCCGACAGGTAGGCTTTACCTGTCGGCCGATATTGTGGGTAATACTTACCCGTACGTGCTGCAGAGAGCTAGGCTCGGAGATGTCTGCCCACACAGCGCAGATGTCCCCGATGAATCACCAAGGCGGATTGCTCGAATTATCTGCTGTCGTTGACGACGGTGTTGACGATGCCTTCGGTGCGGATGATGCCGTTGGCGTAGACGACGGCTGCGGTGCCTGGGACGCCTGCTCCCCACCCAGCGCCTCGGTCACATCGGCGATCAGCTTGGCGAGTTCACCCGACATGAGTACGAAGTCGGCGTCGAAACGCTCGTCGTCCCCCGTTCCACCCGTATCGGTCTGTTCCTTCAGCACATCCAGCGCCGCAATGCGCTTGAGCGCCAGCGATTCCGTGAGCACGAAGGAAACGCGATCTGCCCAGGTCATGGCCAGACGGGTGCACTGCTTGCCAGCTTCAATGTGGCGACGGACTTCATCGACCTCGATCGAATGCTTCACATAGCGCACCGTTGCCTTGCTGTCGCCAGTCGAACGCAGCTCGGTGTCCTGGTCGATCGAGAACCCTGCGGGGGCTTCGTCGGCGAGCAGCCAGCTGGTCATGGCAGCCGACGGCGACTGATTCACATGGAACAGGCTGAGCGGCAGCGGATCAATTGCCTTGTGCAGCAACTCGATGACTTCGTCGCAGATCGCCGACGAGGCAGCATCGATGACCAGCCAGCCGTTGTTCGTATCGATCCACACCCGTGTATCGCGGAACAGGCTGAATGCCTTCGGACGCAGTTCGTCGGTGATGGCTTCCTTGATCTCGCGCATCTGCTTGCGCCCGGGCTTGAAACCTTGCTGGGCTTCGATGTCCGCCGCCTTGGCCTTGGTGAACTGATTGATCACGCTGGCCGGCAGCAGCTTCTTCTCGGTGCGCATGGTCAACAGCAGTTGGCCGTTGATCCCGTGAACCAGCAAGTCGTTTTCGCGCGGCGAAATCCAACCCTTGGTCTGGCCTTCCAGCGTGCCGCCCGGTTCAAACGTGTGGGGCACCAGCTGGTCGTGGATTTGTTCGGCAGTCTGCGGCCAAGGAGCGGGCAGACGGTAGATCTGTAGGTTCTTGAACCACATGGAGACGGCGCCGGCAAAGGGTCGATTCTACCGCGCGCGGGCCGCCCGCTCATCCGCAGCTGTGGCGGACTTATCTCATGCTGTATTGGCGCTGTGCTCGTAATGTGCTTGTGCGTTGCTTGTGCGGTATTCGCCAGGCCGATTCCAGGAAGGCGCGGCGCTGCGTTCACCGAAATGCCAAGGCCACCTTCAACCCCTCGGCTTCCACCGTGATGTCAGTGGGTTCGACCCGACGTCCGCCCACCGCCAACTCTTCCGGTTTGAACGTGTGAACCGCATAGTCGCGCAAGACTTCGCTGGCCAGCACGCTGGCCGCACTATTGAGCTGTTGCGCATATATCGGGGACAGTCCGGGCACGTCGACTGCCTCCACACCAGGGCGGTCCAGCAACACGGCACGTCGCGCAGCGTCGTAGCGCAAACCGTTGGTGACCGACAGGCGACCGTCGATCGGTGCACCAAGCATGGGATTTTCCACGCGCGCATCCAACCGTGTGCGCAGTCGGTTGTTCGCGGCATCCATGCTGACGACGGGATTGGCCAAGCGTATCGACATCACCTGCGCGTATCTGGCGGTGACGGGAAAACGGGTCAGTACCGCAGCTTGGATTTCATCACGTGTGAACGTGAACTCGTTGTTCCAGATGTTGTAGCCCGCCCGTGCAGAAGGCACGGCAAGCAGGGGGTTGAGTGCAAAAAGCTGAAGCAGATGACGGCGTGACTGGCGCATGGGTGTGGGCGGAAATCGACAATAGTAGTGCTGGTGCGACCGGCTGCCAGCTACATGGTTCGGTCGGCAAGGTGACTGGACGTCACGAGGCACATAGCAGTTGATCATCGTGGCTGGTGTTGCGGGCAGTTGTCGCAACGGTTGCCACTGCAACCAGTGATGCAATCACGGTCGTTATTGCAACTATGTTGCGTAACGTGGCATCATGTCGGCCGTTGATTGGCCGATTCACGCGTGGCGTGGCGGTCTGTATTCATTGTTGAAGGATGCGTTCACACCATGAAAAAAATTCTGGCAGCCTGCCTGTTGGCCGTAACCTCTCTGGGCGCGCAGGCGCAGGAAAAGATGCCCGTGGTGGCGAGTTTCAGCATCCTGGGTGACCTGGTTACCGAGATCGGTGGCGATCGCGTGTCGGTGCGCACCCTGGTCGGACCGGACGGCGACGCGCACGTGTTCCAGCCCAGCCCGCAGGACGCGGCAGTGTTGGCATCGGCGCGCTTGCTGGTGGTCAATGGCCTGGGCTTCGAGGGCTGGATTTCACGCCTGACGAGCACGACCCGGTTTGCCGGCGTGACCACCGTGGCAAGCGAAGGGGTACAGGCGCTGGACATGGAAGAGCCGGACGATCACAAAGGGCATAGCGATCACAAAGGCCACAGTCATGCAGGCCACGACCACAAGCCTGCCGAAAAACCTGCTGCCAAACCCGCCGCAGACCACCATCATCACGGTTCCCAAGACCCGCACGCCTGGCAGGACGCCACACGCGTGAAGACCTACGTTGCCAATATCCTGGCCGGGCTGATCAAGATGGACCCGGCGGGTGCCGACTACTTCAAGGCGCGTGCGCTGGCCTACGATGCAAAGCTGGATGCGCTTGACCAATGGATCGTGGCGCAGATTGCGTCAGTGCCGGCCGCCAAGCGCAAGGTGATCACCTCGCACGACGCTTTCGGTTACTACGAGAATCGTTATGGCGTCGAGTTCGTGTCGGCTGCTGGCGTCAGCACCCAGGCCGAAGCGGCGGCGGGGGACGTTGCCAGCATCATTCGTCAGGCGCGCAAGGAACAGATCAAGGCAATCTTTGTGGAAAACATCTCGAACGATCGGCTGATCCAGCAGGTTGCGCGCGAAGCCAAGGCCACCGTTGGCGCGCCGCTTTTCTCTGATGCGCTGTCTGCCAAGACCGGCCCCGCAGGCGATTATCTGAGCATGATGCGCTACAACACCGAGCAACTGGTCAAAGGCATGAAGCTGAACTGATGCCAGAACCACGCACAGGGCGGCAGGTATTTGCTGCCGCGCTGTGAGGAGTGTTACCGAAGACGAAGGCCGTATTGGCCTTCGTCTTTTTTTGTGCCTGGCGCGGCCAGCGGTATTCCGCCTGATTTATACAAGCTTTCTGTGGACAAGCTTGGGGGAATGTCCATAAGAAGGTTCAAAAATCTTTAATAATCAATGGCTTGATTGTTGCTGCCTATTAATTGGGCAGCGTGCGGTTTTCGCTGTTTCCGCTTGCGTTTCAGTGGTTCGTCAGCCTGGGTCATCCACAGGCTGCTTGGCTCTACCGTAAGCACGCTTTTGTCCGGAAATAACTGGACAAGATGTCGGCGCGCTTCGCCGCTAAGCTGGTCTCGACTGTGCAGCCATCCACTTGCACCCAAGACCACAAGGAATAGCAATGCTCAAACTCGCCATCCTCTTCGCGATCATTTCCGTGATCGCCGGTATCTTCGGCTTCACCGGTATTTCCGCAGGCGCGGCTGGTATCGCCAAGATTCTGTTCTTCATCGCCATCGCGCTGTTCGTGATCTTCATCGCGCTGGCCTTCATGGCCGGATCGCTGATCCTGTAGTCCACAGCAGGGCAGGCATCCGGATCTGGGTGCCTGCCTGACCGGTATCAAATGCAGGGTCGATGCAAGAATCGACACGTTGATTGACATGTCGATCAGCGATCAGTGCGCTGCTTCGAAGATCAAACCCGCACAGGCTGTTGTGCCTTCAATTGCCCCAATGCGTCGGCGAATAGATGAAGCGGGTCATCAGAGGCGGCAATCATGTTGCCCCCGACCAGTAGCACCAGTACGCGGTTGGGCAGCTCGACCAGCGACAGGGCACCGGGTTCGATGGCTACACCTGCCTTGGGCGCAATGATCTTGAACGCCTGAATCAGGACGGCGATTTCTTCAGCGTCGTAACTGAAGTGCTCGTGCGCAAACGCACGGCTGACTTCGTCGACCAAAGCCTGGCTGGTGCGCTGCAAGCCTTGTTCTACGCCATAGACTTGCGCGCTCAACATATCGTCCTGATCAGCAAGCACGCTTATTGCTGAGGCAGGTATGTCGGGACGTATTGTCTGCAATACGCACTGCAGCTGACCTTGCGTGGCAAGTAGGCGATCCTGGCTGATCTGGGATGCGAGCATGACGATTCTCCGCTTGTCATTGCCTCCAGACTAGTCTTACCCGTCCGTCAGACGGGTTACATGCCGTGTACCTTCATTTCCGGGTATGACACGCACACCCCCATCCAATGTACTGACGAGCTGCCGCAAGCGGCTTCACTGCGCCGCCGACGCGACTGGATCGAGCCTGACCACGATACGACTATGTTGCACTGTCCGGTCGATATGAATTGCCTGATCGCCACGGCGCGAGAAAGTACGTACCAGTCGAATGCCCAGACCACCGGTCTGGGATTGCGGCTGCGGGAAGGACTCCGGGAATCCCGGGCCATCGTCTTCCACTGTCAGCTCAAGCGCGTCGGGTCTGCTGTTCAGGCTGACCGTTACCGTGCCGCGTCCGTATTTCAGGGCATTGGTCACCAATTCGGCAGTGATCAGCCCCAATGAGGTCAAGCGGTCTGCGGGCATGGGCAGCGGATCTGCGTTCAACACGATATTGCGACCGCCGCGCCAGTCGGCCAGTGAGCGTTGCAAGTCATCCAGCAGGGCTTGAAGGTACTGAACGGCGTCCGAATCCATTGGCGCGCCTTCACGATACAAGCGCTCGTGAACGGCACCGACCGTCATGACACGGTTGGATGCTGCATTCAGGTGTTCACGCACCGTCACGTCCATACTGGTGGCGGCCTGCATCGACAGCAGGGTGCGGATCAGCTGCAAACTGTTGCGCACACGGTGATGTACCTCAAGCAACAGCAGCTTCTGGTGATCAAGCCGGGATTCGTGGTGATTCAGCAGCTCGGTCAAGGACTGTTCGTTGGCCACGCGCTCGGTGATGTCGCGCCACGTCGCCATCAGGCGCGTGATCTCCCCTGCGTCGTCGCGAACCGGGGAGATCGTCACATCGAACCACATCGGCGGCTTGCTGCCGCCCGCTGCCTGGGTGCCAGAAGTCGCTTCATCCTCAGTCTCATTGCTTGTAGGCCACGGGGCTTCAAAGCGTGAGGTTGTGCCCGCAGCAGCCTGGGCCAGGGCCTTGGCGGCAGCGCCTTGTTCGGCAGCTTGCCAAAGCGACAGCCACGCGCTGCCAGGATCGCCAAGGGCGGCCTCAGGCTGAGTTGCGCGCGCTTTCAGCAGTTCCGCACCACGTCGGTTGATGAATTCAAGCTGGCCATCGATGCCGATCAGCTGGATGCTGTCCGGGCTTGCGTCCAGCATGCTGGTAGAGCTGCCGGGAGAATCGGTGTGCACGGTTTCGGCCGAGTCACGTTCCAATGCCAGCGCAATCGTATTGGCAATGGTTTCGAGAAACGCGATGTCACGTGCAGACAGGTGCTGGCTTGCCGGTGCGTCCGCTTCAAGCACGCCGTAGCGCTGGGTATCGCCGCGAATGATCACATTCAGCGCACGTTTGATCCCGTACTTGCGCAGCAGTTCCGGGGTGCGGAACCGTTTCTCCCCAGGCAGGTCCACCGACAAGACGGGCTGCCCGGTCTGGAACGCAAAGCCAGCCGGGCTTTCCAGGTCCGCCCCCAGGCGTGCGGTGCCAATGTCTTCGGGCAGCCAGCCAATGCCTGCTTCCAGCAGGAACGAGTTTTCTTCGGGCAGGTGACGCAGGACTTTGGCAAAGCTGACTTCCAGGCCCTCGGCGACCACCACGCAGCTTTCGCGCAGCAGGTCGGGAATCTGGCGGCTTCTGAGTGCAAACAGCGCGAAACGAACGGTCAGCGCTTGTTGTCGGCGTATGCGGTCCAGACGCGTGGCGTCCTGCGCGAAGTCAGGATCGACGGGGGGCAAGGTGTGCATGAAGTTCGGCTCGTCTGAAGTGCGTGCGCATGGCGTGATAGGTCTGCACGAGAACCTGAGATAGTTTTCATGGTCACCCGCGCACATTCTATCCAGCGCCCAGATAAATTGCTCAGGCACGCTATTTGCTGAAGCCCGCTCAGTTAGGCGTGATATATCGTTCAAATACGGGTGTCATGCCATGGAATCAGTCTCAGGCGTGAGACGCGGAGGAAGTTGATGCAACAGTTTTACGAGGGCGAGATCGTGCGAAGCCAGCGGACCAATTGGCCGACACAGCAACATGAGCACGCTCGTGTGTTGATCGTCGAGGACGATGGCGAAGCGCGCGAGGCGCTGCATATGCTGTTGACGCTTCAGGGCTTCGAGGTGGCAGTGGCCGCTGACGGTGCCGAAGGTCTGCGCCTGGCCAGTGGGTTCCAGCCGCATCTGGTATTGCTGGACATCTCCATGCCCTTGATGGATGGGTTCGATGTGGCGCGCATGCTGCGTGACATGTCGTTTGCCAGCCGCCCGCGTCTGGTGGCGCTGACCGCGCTGACCGCGCCGGCAGATATTCAGCACGCTTTTGACGCAGGCTTCGACGAGTACTGCGCCAAGCCGGTCGAACCGGCACGTATCTACAGCATCGTCAATCGTCACGCGGATGCACTGGGATTGAAGCGACATCGCCGTCCGCCGGCCAACTGATCCCCACGACGCAGCGAGTTCAAGCCTTTTTAAGCTTGGGCGAGGTGCTGCGCGTGTAAACTTTGTCGCCCGCGTTCGGGCCAAGTGCCATGTGGTGCTCTGGTTCATGATCGATACTGGTATCGGCCGTGGTGTTGACTGGTGTCGCCAATGAATACGCTCCCTGATTTCGAATCACTGCTGAACGCGTCGCCCAACGCCTACATGCTCATGTCTGCCGACCTGACCATGATCTGGGCCAATGACGCTTACGTCAAAACCACGAGCACCGCACGGGAAGCCTTCATCGGACGCAATGTCTTCGATGCCTTCCCGAACGAGTCCAACGAGTCCATCAACGCGGGTGTGCTGCAACTGCGAGCATCGTTTGACCGGGTGTTGAAGACCGGTCTGCCTGACACGGTTGCGGTGGTGTCCTATCGCGTGCCGGCAGATGCGCCGCACACCACTGATTGGAGCGCGACCCACACCCCCTTGCTGGGTCCGGATGGCCGCGTGGCCTACGTGCTTCAGTGCACGGTGGAAGTGTCCGAGCTACAGCGCCTGAAGCTCGCTGCGCGCCGCGCCAACGACAGCGAGGACCCCGACGTTTTGCGTTCCGACGAGCTGCGCGCTGACCAGGTTCGCGCCGGCTTGCTGGACCGTGCGCATGCGGTGCAAAGCGCCAATCTGGTGTTGGAGATGGAGCGCACGCGCCTGCGCAACCTGTTCGATCAGACACCCGGCTTCATGGCGTTTCTGTCGGGTCCGACCCATGTGTTCGAGCTGGCAAATCGCGCCTACTTTGAAACCGTGGGTCGCCACGACATCATCGGTCGCACGGTACGCGAGGCCTTGCCCGAGATCGCGGTGCAGGGCTATATCGAATTGCTGGATCGTGTATACCGAACCGGTGAGGCCTATGTCGGTCGTGGCATGCGTGCCTTGCTGGAACGCACGCCCGATGAAGCGCTGGACGAGTTGTATATCGACTTTGTGTTCCAGCCGGTCTTTGACCTGAAGTCGCAAGTGATCGGGATCTTTGTGCAGGGCAGTGACGTGACCGCCGAGCACAAGGCGCAAAGCGAACTGGCCAATTACCGCAATCATCTTGAAGAGTTGGTCGCGCAGCGCACCGACGAGCTGCGTGAAAGCCAGGCTGCGCTGTTGCAGGCACAGAAGATGGAAGCCGTCGGCAAGCTCACGGGTGGCGTGGCCCACGACTTCAACAACGTCTTGCAGATCATCTCCGGCAACCTGCATCTGTTGCAGGCCGCCTTGCCGCAGGAAACCATGACCACGCGCCGCTTGGCCTCGGCCTCTGCTGCCGTGGAGCGTGGTGCCAAGCTGTCATCGCAACTGCTGTCGTTTGCCCGTCGTCAGCCGCTGGACCCGCGTGTTGTGAACCCCGGCCGCCTGGTGCGCAACATGGACGAATTGCTACGTCACGCGCTGGGCGAACATATCAGTATCGAGACCATCATTGCCGGTGGCTTGTGGAACACCTTCGTGGACCCACACCATCTGGAAAACGTGATCCTCAATCTGGCGATCAATGCCCGCGATGCGATGGGCGGCGAAGGCCGACTGACCATCGAAGCCGGCAATGCGATGCTGGACGATCGTTACGCGCAATTGCACCCCGAGGTCACCGCAGGTCAGTATGTGATGCTGGCCGTCACCGACACCGGCATGGGCATGTCCGAGCATGTAATGTCGCGCGCCTTCGAGCCCTTCTTCACGACCAAGCCGGAAGGACTGGGCACCGGTCTGGGCCTGAGCATGGCCTATGGGTTCGTCAAGCAAAGCGGTGGTCACATCAAGATCTACACCGAGCCGCAGCTTGGTACTTCGATCAAGATCTACCTGCCACGTTCGCATCTGAACGAAGCCGCCTTGCAGGCGCCTGCGGCGGGCGAGGCACCGGTGACTGGCGGTCGCGAGACCATCCTGGTGGTCGAGGACGATGAACACGTTCGTGCCACTGCAGTCGACATGCTGCTGCAGTTCGGTTATCAGGTGTTGAAGGCGTCAGATGCGCAGAGCGCGCTGGTGGTGCTGCAAAGCGGCGTGCACATCGACCTGATGTTCACCGACGTGGTGATGCCAGGTCCGATCCGCAGTCCGGAATTGGCACGCCAGGCGCTGACGCTGATTCCCGATCTGGAAATCCTGTTCACCTCGGGCTACACCGAAAACGCGATCGTTCATGGCGGGCGTCTGGACCCAGGCGTGACCTTGCTGAGCAAGCCCTATCGCATGGATGACCTGGCGCGCAAGGTGCGTCATCTGTTCCGTAACCGGGCACAGCGCAAGCGGTCGTCCCAGGTGGCTGATGTGCCGCCGGCACCTGCGGCAGCTCCCGCAGCCGTGGCGCGGCCCTCGGGGTTGCGGATTCTGCTGGTGGAAGACAATGCCGATACCCGCGTGTCGACGGCAGAGCTGCTTGGCATGCTGGGGCATACCGTGGTGGCGGTTGAAGATGCCGAGGCAGCCCTGGAGGTGCTGAACAAACAAGCTTTCGACTTGCTGTTCAGCGACATCAGCTTGCCCAATATGTCGGGGGCAGACCTGGCGCTGGAAGCCGTCAGCCGTTTCCCCAGCATGCGGGTGATCTTTGCATCAGGCTATGGGGAAACCGGTGGCCTGATCGGCGGCAAGATGGATTCCGTCACCTTGGTCAAGCCATATAGCCTGGAAGAGTTGATGCGCGCAGTCAGTCACAGCAGCAGCTGATTGGTCTCTGCTTGCAGTCGCCCTGCGCTGATGCATACGGCACAGGGTGACTGCATCGTTCTGCTGCTTGGTTCCGCCATTTAGTTCTGCTGATTACACCGAGTCGTTTGTCTTGCGTTCCAGCAGGGGCAGCAATTCGTTCTTGCCCAGCATGGTGGCAGTGTCGCGGGCAGAAGGCTTGCCGTAGCCAGCATCGGCTCCGCCAGCAACCAACACTTCGATCACCTCGCGATAACCTTTGAACACCGCGCCGGCCAGCGGGCTTTGGCCGCGGTCGTTCACGCGATTGGGGTCGGCACCCTGGATAAGCAGCGTGCGCACCGTCTCGGCATGGCCGTGATAAGCGGCCAGCATCAACAGGCTGTCGCCTTTGTCGTTGGTCAGGTTGGCGGGCGCGCCAGCTGCGATATAGGCGCTCAGGGTCTCGGTTTCGCCTTGGCGCGCAAAATTGAACAGCTTGGTGGCCAGGGCGATGACAGCGTCTTCATTGCTGCGCTTGGGAGGCTGCATGAGCGATTTCCGGTAACAAAATTCTGAAAGTAAGGTGTGGTCAGGCCCGGATGGCAGGGGCCAGACCGAACGACTGAGAGATCAAAAAACGGGCAGAAAACGTACGCTGCCCGTTTTTTGATCCCTCATGCTAAGTATTTGTACCAAAAGGTATTTTTCAAACGGTCCCCGGTGTATCCCCAAACTTGTCCACATTGGCTGGGGATAAGTTATTCCGTATTTTCGGATCGCGCATCCCGTGCCGAGGCAGGTTCCGAGGCAAGTTTGGATGCAGGCCCCCATTTGTCCGCCAGGGTCTGCCAACCTGTCCACCCCAGCTTGCGCAAGCTGGCAATATTGCGCGCGTAGATGCGCTCCGGGTCCGGGTAGCTTGCCACCGCACGTTGAATGCTGCTTTCGCGCAGCAGGTGCAGCATGGGGTAGGGCGATCGGTTGGTGGCGTTATCCACATCGTTGGCGTCGGTATCTGCGAACTGGTAGTCGGGGTGAAAGCTTGCCACCTGCAGTTCACCTTCCAGGCGAAGTTTACGGACGATGCGATCGGCTTGTGCAAGAAAGGCGTTGTAATCGGTGAAGTCGCCCAGCACATGGGGGTGAATCAGCAACACCGTGTCGAGCTTGGCGGCATCAGCCGCCGCCAATTCACGCAGAGCGTTGCGCAATTCGTCTGCCAGCTCAGTGGTGCCGGTGGCGCGGCTGACCCGGTAGCCAATCTGCTCGCGCACATGGACTGCCTTGGCGAAGGGACACAGGTTCAGGCCGATCACGGCGGTTTCAAGCCAGCTGCGTGTGCGGGCAATGACGGTGTCTTCCGACTCGGAACAGGAGGGCAGGGTAGGCATGACAGACAGAAAAAATAGGTTTGGCGCACGGCTTTCGGATTATGCGACTTTCGCATGTTTGCTGCGCGCAGGCGCGGTAGGGGCCGAATGCGATATAACTGCGCAACTTGTGCGTGGTCCGATGATGCACGCCGCAAAAGATTCCAAGGATTTACGTTGAGCGACCTGCTTACCACCCGCCTCACCCTGCTTGACCAACCCGCCCATCACCGCTTGATTGCCGGCAGCCAGATCGGTCTGGAAAAAGAAGGCTTGCGGGTCGATCCCCGAGGTCATCTTGCCCTGACGCCGCACCCGATCGCGCTGGGATCGGCGCTGGCCAACCCGCGCATCACCACCGACTATTCCGAAGCCTTGCTGGAATTCATCACCGCCCCGCACCGCAAGCACGACGCGATGCTGGCCGAGATGGACCAGATTCACCGCTTCACCTATGCCAATCTGGGTGACGAGGTGGTGTGGAACCAGTCCATGCCGGCCTTGCTGCCGGACGAGGAGACCATTCCCATCGCCTGGTATGGCAAGTCCAACACCGGCATGCTGAAGCATGTGTATCGGCGCGGCCTCGCGCGGCGCTATGGCAAGGCCATGCAGTGCATTGCCGGCATCCACTACAACTTCTCGTTTGACGAGGCGCTGTGGCCCTTGCTGGTGGACGAGAACGTGGGCAATGCCGGGCAAAACGCTGCCGAACACCAGTCGACGCGTTATGTGGCGATGATCCGCAATTTCACGCGCTACAGCTGGCTGCTGATGTATCTGTTCGGTGCGTCGCCGGCGATCTCGGCCGGCTTCCTGCAAGGTCGTCCGCATGCCTTGGAACGTTTCGACGCCGACACCTTGTACCTGCCGCATGCCACCAGCCTGCGCATGAGCGACCTGGGCTACACCAGCACCGCGCAAGCCGAGCTCACGCCCTGCTACAACGACCTGCCTACCTACCTGGACAGTTTGTTCGGTGCGGTCAGCCGCCCCTGGCCCGCCTACGAGAAGATCGGCACGATTCAGAACGGCGAATGGGTGCAGCTCAGCACCAACGTGCTGCAGATCGAAAACGAGTACTACTCGACCATCCGCCCCAAGCGCGTGGCGCGTCGCGGCGAGCGGCCCTTGCGTGCCTTGGCCAGCCGGGGCGTGCAATACGTCGAAGTCCGCTGCATGGACATCGACCCCTTCGTGCCCACCGGCATCGAAGCACGCACCAGCCGCTTCCTGGAAGCGTTCATGCTGTTCTGCGCGCTGGAGAACAGCCCGTCCTTCCCGGACGACGGACGTTGCATGCGCAGCACCAACAACTTCGGCCGTGTGGTCAAGCAAGGGCGGCAACCCGGTCTGCTGTTGACGCGTGATGGTGAGCCCATCGGGCTGCGTGAATGGGGCCATGATCTGCTGGATCGCATCGATGCCTGTGCCGATCTGATCGAACGCGCGCGCGGCGAAACCGGTTATCGCGAGGATGTGCGTGCCCAGCGCGCCAAGTTGAATGACGCTGACGAGACGCCGTCTGCACGCCTGCTGGCGGCCATGCGCGAATCGGGTGCTTCGTTCATCGAGTTCTCGCTGGAACAGAGCCGTCGCCACGCTGAGCATTTCCGTGCCAATCCGCTGCCCGCTGCAGACCAGGAAGCATTTGCCGATCAGGCTGCAACGTCATTGGCGGATCAGGCCGCGCTGGAGGCGTCCGAGGCGGGTGACTTTGGCGCGTTTGTCGCCACTTATCACGCAGGTCTGTTAGGCCGGATCAGCACCTGATCGATCGGACGATGCAGTGGCGTTGGGTGTCGCTGCATCGTTCGGGGGCGTAACGGGGGCTGTACTGTGCGGGGTGGCGTTTTCTACCTGCGCTGCTTCGACATCCACGGCTTCTGTCTGCACTGCTTCCACGTCTTCTGCCTGCACATCACTCACCCCCTCTGCCACCGGTTCATTTCCCCCTTCCTGGAACAATTCGAACTGGGTCACAGGCGGGCCAAGCCGGATACCGACGCCCATCAGCCGGACCGCCTTGCTGCTGCGGCCATGCGCCTCTCGCAGCAGTCGCTCCACCCGTGCCGGTGACAAGGTGTGCGCCACGCATTCCGCCGTGGTGCGGCTGAAGTCGGCGAACCGCAGCTTCACAAACAGCTTGTGCATCGTGTCATCGGCTTCTGCCCGCGCGATGCGTTTGCGCAGCTGTGCAAGCAGTTCTGCCATCTCGATACGACAGGCTTCGAAGCTGCGCAGATCACGCACGTACGTAGTTTCCACGCTGATCGACTTGCGTTCTCGCGTAGGGTTGACCTCGCGATCATCGATCCCGTGACTGAGCTGATGCAGCCGGTCGCCAAAACTGCCGAACACGCGTGTCAGGGCATCCGGTGTCCAGGTCTGCAGGTCGGCACAGGTCTCGATGCCCAGGCTGTGCATGCGCGCAGCCGTCACCTTGCCGACGCCGTGCAGCTTCTTCACCGGCAACTGCGACACAAAACCGGCGACGTCGGCTGGCCTCACGACAAACATGCCATCGGGCTTGTTCCAGTCGCTGGCGATCTTGGCCAGGAACTTGTTCGGGGCAACCCCCGCAGACACGGTGATGCCGACCTGCTCGGCCACACGCGCCCGGATCTCGCGGGCAATCAGGGTGGCACTACCGCGATGCCGGTCGCTGTTGGTCACGTCCAGATAGGCTTCGTCCAGCGACAGCGGCTCCATCAGGTCGCTGTAGTCCAGCATGATGGCCTGGATCTGGTTGGAGGCGATCCGGTACTTGTCCATCGCGGGCGGCAGGATCAGCAGTTCGGGGCACAGGCGCAGCGCGTGCGCCATCGGCATGGCCGAATGAATGCCGAAGTGGCGTGCTTCGTAATTGCAGGTCGCGACCACACCACGGCCTTCGGGACGGCCACCCACCGCCAGCGGCCGACCACGCAAGCTGGGGTCGTCGCGCATCTCGATCGAGGCGTAGAAGCAGTCGCAATCGCAGTGAATGATCTTGCGGTTTGCGAGGGTGGGGGAATCAGGCATCGGCGCGTGCAAAGAGGACGTCTTATCATAGCTGACCCTCAATCGGAGACCTGCCGATGCCCGATGCACCGCCCTCGCTGTTCGCCGCCAGTCCCGCCGCTGGTACCGCTGACAATTCCGGTTCTCACCCGTTCGACCGCGCGATCCGGCTGACGCCGCTGCCAGACGGCAACTGGCGCGGGCACACCAGTGCCGACTACCGCAACATGGTGGGACCCTACGGCGGCATTACCGCCGCCACGGTGCTCAACGCGATCCTGCAGCACCCGGCCCGACTGGGCGACCCGGTGGCACTTACCGTCAACTACGCCGGTCCGGTGCAGGACGGCGAGTTCACGATCGAGGTCGAGATTCTTCGTACCAACCGCGCAACCCAGCACTGGACCTTGCGACTGGTGCAGGGGCCGGACCGCACGCCCGCCTTGAGCGCCACGGCGGTCACCGCGCTGCGCCGGCCGGCGTGGTCCGGGCCGGAACTTGGCATGCCGGTGGTGCCCCCCGCAGACAGCTTCCCGCGTGAGCAGATCGATCTGGCAGGCGTGCCCTGGACGGCCCGCTACGACATGCGTTTTGTGCGTGGTGCGCTCAGCCTGGACCCCGAAAGCGCGGCCAGCGACAACAGCTGCACAGAGGTCTGGATGCGTGACGAACCGCCACGCCCCATCGACCTGGCATCGCTATGCTCGATGTGCGATGGCTTCTTCCCGCGCATCTTCCTGCGACGCCCTGGTTTTGTGCCGGCCGGCACGGTGTCGATGACGGTCTACTTTCATGCCGATGCGCAGACGCTGGCCACTCAGCACGAGGCACCGGTGCTGGGCGTGGCGCGGGCGCAGGTCTTTGCCCAAGGCTTTTTCGACCAGACGGCGCAAGTGTGGGGGCAGGGTGGCACCTTGCTGGCCAGCAGCCATCAGATCGTCTATTACAAGGAATGAATGCACGGGTGGGATGCACGAACGAATGCGGTATCGTTCCCGCTGGTTTTTCCCCAATTCGTTATCTGTTTCGGTGACAGGCGACTGCCTGATCACGAAATACTGAAAGGATGCAGTAAGTGAGTACAAACTTTGATGGTCCGATCGCGGGTGTATTGGGCGGCATGGGCCCGCTTGCCGGGGCGGCATTTGCCACGCGTCTGACCATGCTGACCGACGCCGCTGTCGATCAGGAACACATTCCGGCCGTGCTGTGGAACGATCCACGCGTGCCCGACCGTACCCAGGCGCGCTTGCACGGCGGGGCCGATCCCTTGCCCTGGATGCAGAACGGCATTGCCCGGCTTGAGCAGGCGGGTGCCAAGATCATTGCCATCCCCTGCAATACCGCCCACCTTTGGTATGACGAACTGGTGGCAAGCGCGCACGTGCCGGTGCTGCACATCATTGAATCGGTCGCCGACGATCTGGATCGCCGTGGGCTGGCTCCCGGCCCGATCGGTCTGATGGGCACGCCCGCCACCTTGAAGCTGGGCCTGTACCAGAAGCACCTGGAAGCCCGTGGTTATCAGACCTTGGTGCCGACCGAGCAAGAGATTGCCGACTTCTGCGTGCCCGCTATCGAACTGGTGAAGGCAAACCGCGTGGCAGAGGCGTTCGAACCGGCTGCAGCCTGCATTGCCCGTCTACAGGCACGCGGCGCGCGTGCGGTGGCGCTGGGGTGCACGGAACTGCCCCTGGCCGTGCCGCACGACCGTCGTGCCGCGCTGGGTATTCCGCTGACCGATTCCATCGATGCACTGGCCTTGGCAGTGATCGACTGGTTCCGCGCGCAATCTGCATCGGGCAAGGCAGCTGCTTGACGTAATGTTTGGGGTAGGAGGGGAGTGGTTACTTGCTTCTTAACAGTTGGCAGGACAACGCTCCTGTTCCCACCCATGTTTTTTCCTTCATGTTTGACTTCCCGGTGCAGCCGTTCTGGCAGTACCGTAACCGGCAAGCCACGTTGCCCGGCTGATCGATGACCATCGTCTTCACCGTTTTGATTCTGCTGCTTGGCGTGGCCTTGTCGGGCATCGTCGCCCGCATCTCGCCCATCAGGTTGCCCGCCCCCTTGTTCCAGATCGCACTGGGGGCGGTGCTGGCCTTGCCGGTGTTCGGGCTCAAGCTCAGTTTCGACCCCGAACTGTTCCTGCTGCTGTTCATCCCGCCATTGCTGTTCGCCGATGGCTGGCGCATTCCAAAGCGTGAATTCTTCCGCCTGGCTCCCGCGATTCTTGCGCTGGCCTTGGGGCTGGTCTTGTTCACCGTGGTGGGTGTGGGGTACTTCATCCACTGGCTGGTGCCGGCGATATCCTTGCCTGTGGCTTTTGCGCTTGCCGCCGTGCTGTCGCCCACGGATGCCGTGGCGGTGTCGGCCATCGTCGGCAAGGGGCGTCTGCCGTCGCGGCTTCAGCACTTGCTGGAAGGCGAGGCCTTGATGAACGATGCCTCGGGCCTGGTGGCCTTCAAGTTCGCCATCGCGGCGGCGTTGACGGGCGTGTTCTCGTTATGGGATGCAAGCACCCGTTTCCTGGTCATTGCGGCCGGTGGCTTGGCCGTTGGTACGGCGTTGGGCTGGTCGGCAGGCTGGGCGCAACGACAGATCGAGCGCATCAGCGGCGACGAGCCCGGAATTCAAGTAGTGCTGCTGATCCTGCTGCCCTTTGCTGCCTACATCTTCGCCGAGCATTTCGAGATGTCGGGCATTCTGTCCGCCGTTGCTGCTGGCATGACCATGACCTACAACCAGGGCCTGGGTGCAGCGTCCAGCGCCACACGCATGCAAAGCCAAAGCCTGTGGGCCATGCTGGAATTCGTGTTCAACGGCATGACCTTCCTGCTGCTTGGCATGCAGTTGCCCGGTGTGATCGACATGGCCCACGCCGATGCGGTGGCGGCCGGCAACGTGCCGGTCTGGCATCTGTTTGCCTACATCGGGGCGATCACGCTGGTGCTGGTGGCGCTGCGTTTTGTATGGGTGTGGGTCACCCAGCATTTCCGCAGTTTCCGTCGCGCCATGCGCGGCCATGCACATATCGTGAAGCCCGATTGGCGGCTGGTGCTGGTCACGTCTTTGTCGGGCGTGCGCGGCTCGATCACCATGGCTGGTGTGATGTCCGTGCCGCTGCTGCTGGAAGACGGCACGCCGTTCCCCGCGCGTGATCTGCTGATCTTCCTGGCAATGGGTGTGATCCTGTGTTCGCTGCTGGGTGCCGTGGTGACCTTGCCTTTTCTGTTGCGCCTGTTGCCGCCCGAACAGGGCACAGCGCGTCAACAAGAGCTGCGAAGCGCAGGCATGCGTGTCGCCAATGCCGCGATCCGGGCGATCGAACGTCGCCAAGGCGATGTTTGCCTGACCCTTGAGCCTGAAGACGCCGCGATCTACAAGGAATTGAGCGCCACCATCACCGGCGCGTATCGACGCCGTGCGGAAGCGCTGGGCGAAGATGAAGAGGTATTGGAGCGCGCGAAACGCGCACGGGGTTTCGAGCGCAATCTGCGCTTGGTGGGCGTGCGCGCCGAGCGGGCTGAATTGCAGCGCATGCGCGAGCGTGACGTGATCAACGACGAAACCATGCGCGACATGATGCGCGAGACGGATCTGGTCGAAACCTGGCTGACCAAGATGCAGTGATCGGGCTGCGGCGTATTGCTGCCAGGTCATATCTGTCAACCATCTGCGAAACCCTATTCGGCTCACTCCAACAGCAAGCGACACGCCGCCGCATGTCGGTGTGTCGCGCCCGCGTTGCAAGCCGAAAGCCTTGTGTCAATACTTAAAGATATTTTCTTAAGTCATTGAATAAAAAGGATTTCGGCTTTTTTGCATGAATTGAAAAGCAAGCTTGCGATGCCTGCCGCTTCTGTTTGCTGCTGAGGCCCGTATGTACAAGAGACTGCGACCGCAACCATGTTTGTCGCGGCCTAGCCTACAACTTCAGGAGTACCTTCATGAAACGCATCGCTATTGCCATTGCAGGTTCGCTGATCGGCGTGAGCGCCTTTGCTGCCAATTACGGCGCAGCGCAACCCAAGCCCGTTGACTTCAACAACGGTGAGCTCGCCATGTATCCGGCCCAGGTCCAGGCATTCGAGCCGCAACAGCAGGCCGCTGCCAACACCCAGATCATCATTGGTGCGGCGGAAGAGAACGTGGGCGAACTGGCTGCCTATCCGTTGGTTCCTGTGTCCGTGACCCAGCTTAGCCGCACCGAGGTGCGCAACAACGCCTTGGTCAGCGCGCGTACCAACGCACAGACCGATGACGGCGAACTGGCCGGCCCGAACAGCTGAAGCTGATTCACGACAGGTCAGGCACCCAATTTGCTTAGGGTCTCATGCATAGAAAACGCGACGCAATAACGCTGTCGCGGTTCAGCCAAATCAGGAGTACCACCATGAAACGCATCGCTTTCGCAATCGCAGGTTCGCTTATCGGCTTCAGCGCATTCGCCGCTCCGTACGGTGCATTCCAACCCAAGCCGGTTGATTTCAACAATGGTGAAATCGCCACCTACCCGACCCCGGTTCAAGGCTATGACGCACCGCGCCCGGTGCCGGTTGCTGCCGTTGGCCCGGTCACCGAGCCGGATACCGAACTGGCTGCCTATCCGCTGACCCCGACCGCTGGTGGCATGGTCATGTTGAGCGACCACGGCATCAACAAGGGTGACGTGCGCATGAGCTACAACACCACCGGCAACACGCAGCGCTGGTAAGCATCGCCTGAACGCGATTGAAGGGCATCGCTGATGCTGGCTGCAAGCCCGGCCGTGCCCCTTGAATCGCATCAGGCCGCATAGTCTTCCATGAAGGCTGGCGATCCAAAGACTGAGGCCGACATTACGTCGGCCTCAGTCTTTTTGGCTTTTACGAAAGCCGCTCGCTACTGATTGGTAAAACTGGCCAGTCGGATGAAAAAACGTAAAAGAAATGGCCCCGGAGCGTTGCCGCTTCGGGGCCATTTCACATCCAGACTTTCTGAACTCGTTTCCGTAACTTACCGAGCTGCCAGCCAGATGACGATGATCAGGCCAAGCGCAATCCGATACCACGCAAACACATTCAATGAATGTGACGCCACGAATCGCACCAATGCCCTGACGACCAGCATGGCGCTTGCAAAGGCGGCGATGAAGCCGACAGCAATCGCCAGCATGTCGTGGCTGCCCAGCATGTCACGATGGCGCCAGCCGTCGTAGACCGCCGCGCCCAACATCGTCGGCATGGCCAGGAAGAACGAAAACTCGGTGGCCGTCTGACGATTCAAGCCCGCCAGCATGCCGCCCACGATGGTGGCACCGGAACGCGACGTACCCGGAATCATGGCCACACACTGCGCCACGCCGACCGCAAACGCCTGACCCCAGCTCATGCGCTCGACGTGCGGGCCGTCATCGGTAACGCCCGCAGGTTTCGGCCTGCGTTCGACCCACAGAATGATCAGCCCGCCGATCACCAGGGTTGCTGCCACCACCTCAGGCCGAAACAGCATGGCCTTGATCTGACCGATCAGCAGTGCACCGATCACAGCCGCCGGAAAGAAAGCCAGCGACACCTGGCCTGCGAATCGCAGGGCAGCCGGGTCACGCGCCAGCACGCCGCTGATGAGCTTGCCGATCTTGCCCCGGTAGATCCAGACGACGGCGAGAATCGCCCCCAACTGGATCACCACCTCGAAGACCTTGCCGCTGCCCGAATCGAAATTGATCCAGTCACCGATCAGGATCAGGTGCCCGGTACTCGATATCGGCAGGAATTCGGTCAGACCCTCAATGATGCCCAGAAAGAAAGCCTTGACCAGAAACAGCGACTCAGCGCTCATGCTCAACGAGCCTCATCGACGGAAGCAAGCGTGTCCTGGGCAGCCTCGGGCAAGACCTTGTTCACCGCCACTTCGGCGATGCGACGTTCGGCCACCTTCAGCACTTCGAAGCGCACACCATTGCGGACCAGGGCTGCGCCAGCCACCGGCAGTTCGCCGAACTGGTTCAGCAGATACCCGGCCAGCGTGGCATAACCGTCGGCATCGTCCACCAGCCAATCGGTCTGCAGCACTTGTTCAAGGTAATGCAGGTCGGCGGCACCGTTGACGCGCCAGCGGTCCTCGCCTTCGGCCACGATGTCAGGCGTCTCGTCCTCATCGGGGAACTCGCCGGCAATCGCTTCGAAGATGTCGATCGGCGTAACCAGGCCCTGTACCGCACCGAACTCGTCGGTTACCAGCACCAGTTGGCCGCTCGCACGACGCAAGGTTTCCATCACGGCCAGCACACCCACCGACTCATGCACAATGATGGGTTGACGCAGGCTGCGCTCCAGGTCGATCTGGCCATTGGTCAGCAAGTCTTCGATCAAGTCCTTGGCACGCGCCACGCCGACGATCTCGTCGATGTTGCCACGGCAGACCGGGAAGAAGCTGTGCGGCACTTCGGTGACCAGCTGACGGATGGTCGCTGCATCATCGTTGAGGTCCACCCACGACAAGTCGGTACGCGGCGTCATGATCGAGCGGATCGAGCGCTCGGCCAGCGACAGCACGCCGCTCACCATGTTGCGTTCCTCGACACCGAAGGTCGGTGCCTCGGTAACCTGGGGCGCTTCTTCTTCCTGCACTTCGGCGTCGGGTTCACGACGCTTGTGGCCAAGCAGGCTCAGCACGGCTTCTGCAGTACGGTCGCGCAGCGGCAAGCGGGAATCACGACGCAGCAGATTGCGTCGTGCCAGTTGGTTGAAGAACTCGATCAGGATCGAGAAGCCAATGGCTGCGTACAGATAGCCCTTGGGCACCTTGAAGCCCAGACCTTCGGCCACCAGGCTGAAACCGATCATCAGCAGGAAGCTCAGGCACAGCACCACCACCGTCGGGTGGTTGTTCACGAAGCGCGTGAGCGGCTTGGATGCCAGCAGCATGACTGCCATCGCGATGATCACGGCGGCCATCATGACGCCCAGCTCGTCGACCATGCCGACGGCGGTAATCACGGCGTCCAGCGAGAACACGGCGTCAAGCACCACGATCTGCGCGACGACCGGCCAGAAGCCAGCGTAGACGCGCGGGCCGGAGGCGGTCAGGTGGGCACCTTCCAGGCGCTCGTGCAGTTCCATGGTTGCTTTGAACAGCAGGAACAGGCCACCGACGAGCAGAATCAGGTCACGTCCGGAGAATGTGAACGAACCGACGGAAAACAGGGGAGCAGTAAGCGTCACCAGCCAGGAGATCACTGAAAGCAGGCCCAGGCGCATGATGAGTGCGAGGGAGAGCCCGATGATGCGTGCCTTGTCGCGTTGCGCGGGAGGCAGCTTGTCTGCAAGGATGGCGATGAAGATGAGGTTGTCGATGCCGAGGACGATTTCCAGCACGACAAGGGTAAGCAGGCCGACCCAGATTTGCGGGTCTGAAAGCCACTCCATGAGTGAACTCCCGAGAATTAGGAGCCGCAATCATATCGAAGTTCTGGGATCTTGTAGCGAAATGCTAATGATCCGGCATCAACCTGCCGCGAAAATACCCTTACCCAGCAAACTGGGGAAGGGCGTTTCGACTTGTTTTCAGTACGGCGCGCTTAGTCAGGCTTGACGCGCAGAGGTTCCAGCAAGCTCAGCAATTGCGGGAATACCTTAGGGGTGGCGGCAACGATCTCGCCGGATTCCATCCAGCTTTGTTCGCCTTGCAGATCGCCGATCAGGCCGCCGGCTTCCAGCACCAGCAGCGAGCCGGCAGCAACGTCCCATTCCTTCAGGCCAAGACCGTAGTAACCGTCGAGGCGGCCTGCGGCCACATACGCCAGATCCAGCACTGCCGAACCTTGACGACGCACACCCGAGGTGTTGGCCGAGACTACGCCAAATAGCTGCGAGATCTGCGCCAGGCGTTTGCCGCTGGCCGAGGGGAAGCTGGTACCGATCAGCGTGTCGTGCATGCGCAGACGGCGCGAGACACGGATACGGCGATCGTTCAGGAACGCGCCGCCCCCGCGCGAAGCGGTAAACAATTCATTGCGTGAGGGGTCGTAGATCACGGCCTGGGTGATCTGGCCGCGGTGTTGCAACGCGATCGAGATCGCGTAGCTGGGGAAACCGTGGATGAAATTGGTCGTGCCGTCGAGCGGATCGATGATCCACAGGTTTTCGTGACGGCCTTCGTCGTCGGTGGTGCCGGGGATCGAGCCTGACTCTTCGGCTAGAATGCCGTGGTCGGGATAGGCCGTCTTGAGGATCTCGATGATCGCTGCTTCGGCAGCGCGATCGACTTCGGTGACGAAGTCACCCGGGCCCTTCTGGGCCACTTTAACCAAGTCGAGGTCGAGACTGGCGCGATTGATGATTGCGCCTGCGCGCCGGGCCGCCTTCACGGCGGTGTTGAGCATTGGATGCATAGAGAAGCCAGATTTTAAGGAACGCGTTCAATCTTCGTATTCTAAAGCCAAAGCGCCGACCTGCCCGTTTGAGCCTGCCGATCCCCTGATTTTTTGCGACTTCCAAGGACCCCTGTGTTTTCCCGCGTCTGTTTCATCATGGTCGAACCCAGCCACCCGGGCAACATCGGTTCGGCCGCACGCGCCATCAAGACCATGGGCTTTTCGCAACTGGTGTTGGTCAATCCCAAGCTGCCCGATGCTGCCAGCCAGCCCGAAGCCATCGCGCTGGCAAGCGGTGCATCGGATGTGTTGGCAGCCGCCAAAGTCTGCGCCACGCTGGAAGAGGCGCTGGCACCGGTGACGATGGCGCTTGCGCTGACGGCCCGCCTGCGTGACCTGGGTCCCCCGGCCAGCGACGTGCGCCAGGCCGCAGAGCTGGCGCGTGAGCACCTGGCGCTCAACGAGGCGGCGCAGGTTGCCGTGGTGCTGGGCACCGAGCGTGCCGGCCTGACCAACGAACAGGTCGCGCTGTGCCATCGCACTTGCCATATCCCGGCCAACCCGGAATACACCTCGCTGAATGTTGCGCAAGCGCTGCAGTTGGCGGCCTACGAAGTGCGTTATGCCCTGCTTGATCCTGCCGCGCGTCTGCCGCAGCGGGAAGAGGCCGAGCCGGCGACATCAGAGGCCGTGCAGGCCTTGCTGGTGCACTGGGAGGAAGCCTTGGTCACCGTCGGGTTCCTCGACCCGAAACACCCCAAGAAGCTGATGCCGCGCATGCGGCACCTGTTTTCGCGCGCCGGCCTGTCGCGTGAAGAAACCGATTTGCTGCGCGGTGTCTGCACCGCAATGATTGCCCGCACACGACCCCGATGATTCCCCGCAAGATTCCCGCCGTGTATATGCGCGGCGGCACCAGCAATGGTGTGTTTTTCCACGCTGGCGACTTGCCACGCGACCCGGCCATGCGTGACGCCTTGCTGCTGCGTCTGATGGGCAGCCCCGATCCCTATGGCCGTCACGCCGACGGCATGGGCGGTGCGTCCCTGGCGACCAGCAAGGTGGTGCTGGTGAAGCGCTCATCGCGGCCGGATTGCGATGTGGAATATCTGTTCGGTCAGGTTTCCATCGATCAACCCGTGATCGACTGGAGCGGCAACAGCGCCAACCTGAGCGCGGCGATCGGGCCGTTTGCCTTGCAGGAAGGCCTGGTATCCCCAGAAGAAGGCACGACCACGGTACGCGTCTGGCAGGCCAATCTGGGTGAGCGCATTCTGGCGCACGTGCCGGTGCGCCATGGCGAGGTGGTGGAAGATGGCGACTTCATGGAAGACGGCGTGCCCTTTGCCGGTGCCGAGATCACGCTGGATTTCTGTGATGACCGGCGCGAGCCGATCTTGCCCACCGGGGCTGCGCAGGAACTGCTTGAGGTGCCCGGCGTGGGCACCTTCCGCGTGACCATGATCACGGCGGGCGCGCCCACGGTGTTCGTCAAAGCCGCCGATATCGGCCTGAGCGCACGCGAATCGACCGACAGTTTTACTGGCGAAGCCGCGATCCTGGCGCGCCTGGAAGCCATCCGCGCTGCCGCAGCGGTTCGCATGGGGCTGGCAGCATCGATGCAGACCGCCACGCGCGATCGACCATCGACCCCGAAGATTGCCTGGGTTGCCGCGCCTGCCAGCTACCGCACGGCGTCGGGCCGCGAGGTGGCGCGCGAAGAATGCGACGTGTTGGCCCGCATGATGTCCATGGGCAGCTTGCACCACGGCTTCACGGGCGCAGGCTCGGTGGCGCTGGCGGTGGCTGCCAGCGTGCCAGGCTCAGTCGTGTCGGAAGTGGCACGTACGCTGCCTGCCGTGCCCACGCGTATCGGCCACGCCTCGGGCGTGCTGGCCGTAGGCGCAATGGTCAGCCATCAGCCTGCAGGCTGGGTGATGGAAAACGCCAGCATGTCGCACAGCGCGCGACGGCTGATGAGCGGCTGGCTGCACATTCCCAACAGCGTTCGCTGATCTGCTTGCTGGACAAGGAATATGGCAGTGAGCGACAGGTTCTGAACGCATAGGTTTCGGGGCTGAAGCAGGGCAACAACAAGCCCTGTTTCAGCCCCGAAATTCCATCGATGCGTGTCGATACTTAGCCGATAACTGGCGCGCTGTCTGCTCAGTCCGCGAGTTCGATGTCGTTGATCGACAGACCGTCTTCGTCTGCAATCATCCATCCACCGCGTGTGGCGCTGTGACTGTCCAAGTCCCAGTCCGGCAATACCCAGCGTTCGCACCGTCGGTCATCAAGCATGAAGACATGACGGTCCGGGCGATGGGTGTGGCCGTGGATCAGGCGCGTCGTACCGTGGGTGCGAAGCAGGGTTTCGACGGCAAGCTGGTTGACGTCCATCACCTGTTCGGCCTTGCTCTGCTGCGCCTGCTGGCTGTCGCGTCGCAAGCCATCTGCGATGGCCTCGCGCTCGGCCAGCGGGCGCGCCAGAAACGCCGACTGCCAGGCCTGGCCGCGAACCTGCCGACGGAAGTCCTGGTAAGCCAGATCGTCGGTACAGAGTTCGTCGCCGTGACACAGCAAAAACGCACCGCCAGGGGCCTGGATGCGCACCAGATCGGGCAGCAATTGCGCGCCCACGCTGCGGGCAAGCTTGTCGCCCATCAGGAAGTCGCGGTTGCCGTGACCGATCCACAGCGCAATGCGCTTGCTGCATTGGCGCAAGCCGTTCAACACATCCGCCAGCCAGGGCGGCGGGGCGTCAGTGACGTCATCGCCTACCCAGGCATCGAAGATGTCGCCCGGCAGCAGCAGGGCCGTGGCGTTGTCTGCCGCCAGTTCCAGAAAGGCCAGGAAGGCCTCGCAGGTGGCGGGCATGTCAGCGCCCAGATGCAGGTCCGACGCCAGCCAGATCGCGCCGTCGATGCGAATCGTCGGCACGGCCTGCGCAGACTCAGGCAAGCCGGCACCGTGCTGGACGGTACCGGCCGCGCTCGCGGTGGCTACGTGCAAGGAGCCTGCGACTGATGTCGTCATCAGGCGACGACTTCAGCCTTGGTGATCAGCACGTCTTCAACCGGCACGTCCTGGTGGCCGCCAGCGCCGCGACCGGTCTTCACGGCCTTCATCTTTTCAACGACGTCGGTACCTTCGACGACCTTGCCGAACACGGCATAGCCCCAGCCCTGCGCGGTCGGCGAGGTGAAGTTCAGGAAGTCGTTGTTGGCAACGTTGATGAAGAACTGAGCCGATGCCGAGTGCGGGTCGCTGGTGCGGGCCATGGCAACGGTGTACTTGTCGTTCTTCAAGCCGTTGTTGGCTTCGTTCTCGATCGGCGCGGTGGTGCTCTTTTGCTTCAGTCCGGGTGCGAAACCGCCGCCCTGGATCATGAAGTTGCTGATGATGCGGTGGAACACGGTGCCATCGTAATGGCCGGCGTTCACGTAGTTGAGGAAGTTCTCGACCGTCTTCGGCGCCTTTTCGGCGTCGAGTTCAAGGCCGATCAGGCCGAAGCTGGTGTGCAGGTTGACACGAGTGCTCATTATTTCAGGACCTCTGCTTTGTCGATCACGACGGGTTGCACCGGGACGTTCTGATACGGTCCGCGGGTGGTGGTGGGCACGAGTTTGATCTTGTCGACCACGTCTCGTCCCTTGATGACCTTGCCGAACACCGCATAACCCCAGCCGCGCGGCGTGGAGTCACGGTGATTCAGCGACGAATTGTCTTTGACGTTGATGAAGAACTGGGCGGCGGCCGAGTGCGGATCGGACGTGCGCGCCATGGCGATGGTGTAGGCGTCGTTCTTCAGGCCGTTGTCTGCTTCGTTGCCGATCGGCGCGCGGGCGGGCTTTTCGCTCATGTCGGCCTTGAAGCCGCCGCCCTGGATCATGAAGTCGCCGATCACGCGATGGAATACCGTGCCGTTGTAGTGGCCGTCACGCACGTATTGCAGGAAGTTGGCCACGGTGGAAGGCGCACGTGCTTCGTCGAGTTCCAGGACGATATCGCCCTGGTTGGTGCGCAGGGCTACCTGGGGACCGGCCCATGCCAGGGTGGCACTCAGGCTGAGCGCAGCGGCGCAAAGGAGTCGTTTCATGCGGTTCTCGGCTAAAGAAATGAGGAGAGGGCGAGACTGAGGACGGTGCAGCGCAAGCAGACACAGCGCAACAGGGGCAGGGCACGGCCCGTGCCCCCAAGGGCTGGAAGTCTACCGACCCTGTTGGCGCAACAGGGTGTCTACCTGCAACTTCAGGGCGGCAGCACTACCACCCGCGGCACCCAGCTCACGCGAGGCCAGCGCCAGGTAAACCAATCCCAGGTTTTCCCGGGCCAGCGAATAGTTCGGGCTGTTGCGAACCGCCTGCAAGAGCGAATCGCGCGCCAGTTCCAGCTGCTTGTCGGCAACTTGCAGCGACGCCAGGTTGTTCCAGCTTTCGGGCAATTCCGGGAAACGCTCGGTAATGTCCTGGTAGACCGCCGTGGCTTCGGCGCGACGGCCCAGCTGGGCCAGCGCACGACCGCGCAGGAACAGCATCTGCACGTTGGTGCCCGGACGACCGCGTTTGGCCTCATCTTCCTTGGTGAACTTGTCGATGTCGGCCAATGCCTGCGCATTTTCGCCGCGATCGAGCATGCCCTGTATGCGGGTTGCCGTCTGGCCGGCCGTTTCGGGCACGGTGGTGTCCACCGACGGCTTCAGATGCTCCAGCGCGCGGGCCAGGCCGGGGAACAGATTGGGGTTCGGTGCCTCGGTGGCAGGAGCCTGGGCGAAGGCCGAGGCGCAGACCAGCAGGCCGGCGCAGGCCGTCAGGACGCGGGTGCGGCGGGACGGGCGGCAAGCCGCTACAGACTGGCCGGAAGCCTTGCGCGCGAAGGGAAACGATGATGCGATGGTCAACGCGTGTCTCACCTGAAACGGGAACCGTGGCCCGAAAACGGAGCCGGATTCCCCGGGTTGATATACTTTGCAGCCGATTTTAGCCCCGGCGGTGCCTTCCCCCTCCGGGGCTTCCCGTTTTTCTCTTCCCGCGGCGCTCATGCTCCAGATCTACAACACGCTCGCGCGTGCCAAACAGCCCTTGCAACCGACAGAGCCCGGTCACGTACGCATGTACGTCTGTGGCATGACGGTGTACGACTACTGTCACCTCGGGCATGCGCGGATGCTGGTGAGTTTCGACATCGTCCAGCGCTGGTTGCGCGCCAGTGGCCTGAAGGTCACCTATGTGCGCAACATTACCGACATCGATGACAAGATCATCCGTCGCGCCGTCGAGTCGAATCGCCGCATTGGCGAGGTGACCGAGTTCTTCATCAATGCGATGCATGAAGACGAGCAGGCGCTCGGCGTGCAGCCGCCCGACCACGAGCCGCGTGCCACGCAGTACGTGGGCAAGATGCTCGACATCATCAAGCTGCTGGAAGACCGTGGCCTGGCCTATCAGGCCGATGACGGCGACGTGAACTTCGCGGTGCGCAAGTTCGAGGGCTACGGCAAGTTGTCGGGCCGCTCGCTCGACGACCTGCGGGCCGGTGAGCGCGTGGCGGTCGACGCCAGCAAGCGCGACCCGCTGGACTTCGTGCTGTGGAAGTCGGCCAAGCCGACCGAGCCCGAAGACACCCGCTGGGAATCGCCCTATGGCGAAGGCCGTCCGGGCTGGCACATCGAGTGCTCGGCCATGAGCCTGTCCTTGCTGGGCTTGCCGCTGGACATTCACGGCGGTGGCCCCGACCTGAAGTTCCCGCATCACGAAAACGAGATCGCGCAGACCGAAGGTGCTTACGGCGGCCAGCTTGCCAACACCTGGATGCACTGCGGTCCGCTGATGGTCGATGCCGAGAAAATGTCCAAGTCCCTGGGCAACTTCTTCACCATCCGCGACACGCTGGAACACTACGACCCGGAAGTCATCCGCTTCTTCATCGTGCGCAGCCACTATCGCAGCGAGCAGAACTACGCGCGCGACAACCTGACTGACGCCAAGGCGGCGCTCACGCGCCTGTACACGGCGCTGGCCAATGTCGATGCCGACGATGCCGGTATCGATTGGGATGCGCCCAGTGGCGTGGCATTCCGGGCAGCCATGGACGACGACTTCAACACGCCCGAAGCCATGGCCGTGTTGTTCGAGCTGGCTGTGGATGCCAACAAGACCGGCTCGGCACGCGCGGCGGGTCAGTTGCGTGCCTTGGGTGGCGTGATTGGCCTGTTGCAGCAAGACGCACGCAGCTTCCTGCAAGGTCGTCGTGGTGCGGCGGGCGTTGATGCCGCTGTTGCTGCGCAGGCGCTGGCGGCGGGCGATGAAGGTGGTGTGGTGGTCCAGGTGCAGGATGACGTTGAAGTCCGCATCGAAGCCCGCCGTGCCGCCAAGGCCGCACGCGACTTCGCGCTGGCTGACCGCATTCGTGCGGAATTGCTGGCCGATGGCATCGTGCTCGAAGACAAGCCGGGCGGTGTGACCGTCTGGCGACGCGCGTGAAGCCCCCGGAGGGGCCGAAGCCCGACTATTGGGACAGTGCGGTTGCCCAGTTGACCAAGCGCGACCGTATTCTGCGGAAGATCATTCCGCAGTATCCGGAAATCCACTTGTCAACGCGCACCGATCCGTTCCAGACCCTGGCGCGCGCCATCATTGGCCAGCAGATCTCCGCCAAGGCGGGTGATGCGGCCTGGGCGCGTTTCCAGGAAATCTGTGGCAGGCGTGCGACTGCCGCCAGCGTGACAGCCGCCGGGCTGGACACGTTGCGGTCCGCGGGTCTGTCGCAGCGCAAGGCTGACTATCTGCTCGACCTGGCGACACACTTCCAGGAAAAGCGCGTCCATCCGCGCCAGTGGTCCGAGATGGACGATGAGGCGGTGATTGCCGAGTTGACGGCGATTCGCGGCATTGGCCGCTGGACAGCCGAGATGTTCCTGATTTTTAATCTGCGGCGGCCCGATATCCTCCCTTTGGATGATCCCGGACTGTTGAAGGCGATCTCGCTGCATTATTTCAGCGGGGAACCCGTCTCTCGTTTCGAGGCGCGGGAAGTGGCGCAAGCCTGGAAGCCCTGGTGCACAGTGGCCACCTGGTATCTATGGCGCAGCCTCGATCCCGTACCTGTGGAGAATTGATGCGAAACGCATTTCTAGAATTTGAACAACCCATCGCCGAACTTGAAGGCAAGATCGAAGAGCTGCGCTTTGTCCAGGCAGATTCGGCGGTGGATATTTCCGATGAGATCGGCCGGCTGCAGCAAAAAAGCCTGTCTCTCACCAAGGACATCTATGCCAAGCTGACGCCGTGGCAGACCGCGCTGGTGGCCCGCCACCCGCAGCGTCCGTACACGCTCGACTACGTGGCGGAGATGTTCACGGACTTCCACGAGTTGCATGGCGACCGCATGTTCGCGGACGACCAGTCGATCGTGGGTGGTCTGGCGCGATTCAACGGCATGTCCTGCATGGTCATCGGTCATCAGAAGGGCCGTGACACCAAGGAACGCGCCGCACGCAACTTCGGCATGCCCAAGCCCGAGGGCTATCGCAAGGCGCTTCGCCTGATGCGTCTGGCCGAGAAATTCGGCCTGCCGGTCTTCACCTTCGTTGACACCCCGGGTGCTTACCCCGGTATCGACGCAGAAGCTCGGGGCCAATCGGAGGCCATCGGCCACAACCTGTTCGCCATGGCCGAACTGAAGGTGCCGATCATCGCCACCATCATCGGTGAGGGCGGTTCAGGCGGCGCGTTGGCGATTGCCGTGGCCGACAACGTGATCATGCTGCAGTACTCGACCTACTCGGTGATCTCGCCCGAAGGTTGCGCCTCCATTCTGTGGCGCAGCCCGCAGAAGGCACCTGATGCTGCCGAAGCCTTGGGCATTACCGCGCATCGCCTGAAGGCGCTTGGCCTGATCGACAAGATCGTGCCCGAGCCGGTTGGCGGCGCGCATCGCGATCCCAAGCTGATGACCCAGATGCTCAAGCGCACGCTGGTCGACAGCCTGCGCCAGTTGCAGGGTCTGACGCCGACCGCCTTGGTCGATCAGCGTCTGCAGCGCGTCATGTCCTATGGACGCTTCAAAGAGACCGGCAAGGCCTGAGGCCGGCCCGGACGGTGCCAGTCCTGCAGGTCTGGCCGCGCTTGCCGCGGCCCTGGCTTGCCAGGACCGGCCCGTGTCCACCTTTGCCGTGGGTCTGAGCGGCGGTCCCGATTCCGTCGCACTGGCCTGCTGTGCCGCGCAGCACGCGCGCACCCATCACCTTTCCCTGCATTTCTTCCATGTCGATCACGGCCTGCACCCGCTGGCTGCGGCATGGACACGTGCGGCCGAACAAGTCGGCCATGCGCTTGGCATTCCTGTTCATGTGGCACGGGTGCATGTCGACCTGGCCAGCGGAGAGGGGATAGAAGCGGCGGCCCGCCATGCGCGCTACCGGGCCTTGGCAGCGCTTGCGCAGCAGCACGGTGCATCGCCCGTGCTGCTGGCTCATCACCAAGACGATCAGGTCGAAACCGTATTGCACCGATTGCTGCGCGGCAGTGGCATCGATGGCGTGCGCGGCATGCGTTCGACCATCGAGGCCAAAGGTGCGCATTTCCTGCGTCCCTGGTTGGCCTTGCCACGGGCCTTGTTGCTGGCCCCTGCGCAAGCCTGGGCCGCGCATCACGGCATTGAACTGGCCGATGATCCCAGCAACCTGGACACCCGCTATGCACGCGGGGCATTGCGCCGTGATGTGCTGCCCGGCATGGCAGCGCATTGGCCCGGTTATCGCACCACGCTGACACGCTTTGCACAGCATGCGGAAACCGCCGCCGCTGTGTTGCAGGAAGTCGCGCAAAGCGATCTTGCGCAGATCAGTGAGCTGCATGACAGCCTGGGGGCCTGCCTGCGTCTGTCGGGCCTGCTGGCCTTGAGTCCGGCGCGTCAGACACTGGTGTTGCGTGCGTGGTTGGATGCCTGCCATCTTCAAATGCCGACGGAAGCGCGCCTTCAGGCTTTGTGCGTGCAACTGCGTGATGCCGGCGTGGATCGTCAGCCTGTGTGGACGCATCAGGGGTGTACGGTACGGCGGTATCGCGATTGGGTCGTGTTGATGCCGGCAGAAAGCACGCAGGCGGCGGACCGTGAACAGACCACGTCACCTGTCGAACTGACCTGGCGCGGAGAAGCGTCACTGCACGTCGACGCCTTTGATGGCGTGCTGCATTTCGAGTCCGTGCCCCACGGAATCGACCCCGCCTGGCTGCAAGCCGGACCGCTTGCAATGGGCGTGCGACGTGGCAGCGAGCGCCTGCAGATTCGCGCTGGCAGCCCATCGCGCAGCCTGAAAAATCTTTATCAGGAAGCGGGCGTGCCCGCCTGGGCGCGCGATCGCCTGCCCCTGCTTTACCGGGATGAACAGCTGATCCATGTGGCCGGGCTTGGCAGCGACGTTCGTGTGCCGCACGCAACGCCCGGCATTCGCCTGCTGTGGACGCCAAATCGACCCACTGTTGTGTTACCAGCGTAGGAGACTTTGCGATGTTTGAACGGTGGGCTACCATCTATGGTTTGCCATCCGTTACTCATTTCCTCGTCACATGGCCCTAATCGTTCATAAATACGGCGGCACGTCGATGGGCTCGGTCGAGCGCATCAAGAATGTCGCCCGTCGCGTTGCCAAGTGGCACGCGGCCGGTCACCAGGTTGTCGTGGTGCCTTCTGCCATGTCTGGCGAAACCAACCGCCTGATCGGCCTGGCGAAAGACATTTCGGCCCAGCCCGATGCGCGCGAGCTCGACATGCTGGCTTCGACCGGCGAACAGGCAAGCGTTGCACTGCTGGCGATTGCGCTGCAGGACATCGGCCAGCCCGCGCGCAGCTACACCGGCTGGCAAGTGCCGGTGCGCACCGATTCGTCCTACACCAAGGCACGCATCACCTCGATCGACGACAAGCGCATCCGTGCCGATCTGGACGCCGGACGTGTGGTCATCGTGACCGGTTTCCAGGGCATTGACGACGACGGCCACATCACGACCCTGGGTCGCGGTGGTTCCGACACGTCTGCGGTGGCGGTGGCAGCGGCCCTGAAAGCCGATGAATGCCTGATCTATACCGACGTGGATGGTGTCTACACGACCGATCCGCGCGTGGTGCCCGAAGCGCGTCGCCTGCGCGTCGTTTCCTTCGAGGAAATGATGGAAATGGCATCGCTGGGCTCCAAGGTCCTGCAGATCCGCTCGGTGGAATTCGCCGGCAAATACCGGGTGCCGACGCGCGTGCTGTCGTCGCTCACCGACCCCATGATCCCGCTCGACGAAGAAATGACGTCCGGGACACTGATCACTTTTGAGGAAGACGAAAAAATGGAAGCCGCCGTCGTTTCCGGTATCGCGTTCAGCCGCGACGAGGCCAAGGTCACCCTGGTGGCCGTGCCCGACAAGCCGGGTGTTGCCTATTCGATCCTCGGCCCGATTGCTGCCGCCAACATCGATGTCGATGTGATCGTGCAGAACCAGTCCGTGGCTGGCACGACCGACTTCTCGTTCACCGTGCATCGCAACGAATTCCAGAAGACGATCGACGTGCTGACCCAGCAGGTCCTGCCCGCTGTCGGTGCCAAGGAAGTCGTCTCCGACGCCAAGGTCGCCAAGGTATCGATCGTCGGCATCGGCATGCGCTCGCACGTTGGCGTGGCCAGCCTGATGTTCAAGACCTTGTCGGAAGAGGGCATCAACATCCAGATGATCAGCACCAGCGAAATCAAGACCTCGGTGATCATCGAAGACAAGTACATGGAACTGGCCGTGCGCGCCTTGCACAAGGCTTTCGGCCTGGACCAGGTACAGGAAGCTTAATTTTGGTGGGGGAACCGTAGCGACGGGGTAAATTTCTGTGCTATAGTTCTTTTCGCCTTACGGAGACGTGCCCGAGTGGCCGAAGGGGCTCCCCTGCTAAGGGAGTATGTGGCTAAAACTGCATCGAGAGTTCGAATCTCTCCGTCTCCGCCAAGTGCCCTGCAAGACTGTGCTCAGCACAGACCAGAAACCCGCATCAGCGTTTGCTATGCGGGTTTTTGTTTTTCTGACATTTTCTGTCTGACGTTTTTTAATTGCGCAGTCCGCCAACCGCGCAATCTCCAACTGCACCGCTTCACTGCCCCGAATTACCCAGCGTGTCTTCACGCTTCTCGCCCAGGTAATGCGTCAGAAAGGCGTGCACCTGCTTCAGCGTCTCGGCGTCCGGCATCGGCCGCGACTTGCCACGGGCAGGTGCCGACAGCGCGTCGAGTTCCGCGCAGCGTTCTGCATCTGGCGTCAGCAAGGTAATGCGGCGATCGGTAGGGTGCTTGGCCCGATGAATCATGCCAAGCCCTTCCAGCCGGTCGATGATGCTGGTGATGTTGCCCGAACTCAGGCCCGACAGACGCCGCAACTGGCCGGTATGCAGCGGGGCCAGTTCAATGATCAGATCCAGCACGCGCAGGTCACCCACAGTCAGTCCGCGCTCGGCTGCAATCATTGTGCGGCGCAGTCCTGCATACACCGCAATCCGATGACCAAGCATGGCCATGACGCCATCCAGCAGGTCTGCGTGCGTCGTCGGCACCATCCTTGGCCGTTCCTGGTTGGACGCCGTGACCGGGAACGAATGGTTGCGCGAATTGGCCTCGGACGGGCCATGAATGAAGTGGAGCTGCGCTGACATAAGGATTCCGATTTTTTTGCAGTGGATGGAAACGGCCCTGGAAAGGAAATCCATCCCTTTGCCAAGGCCGCGTGTTGCTGGCTTGCGGGGTTCAGCTACTGGCTCAGTTCATATGTGCACTGCCCATGTGGGTGTTCACGTGTGCCGTGTTCATATGCCCATTGCGCGAACGACTGTGCAGGGCGTCGTCACGCAGGTGATCCAGATACTGCGCAAGGAATGCGTGCACCTGCGCCAAGGTATTGGCATCCATGCCCGGCATGTCGCCTGCCGCCAGACGATTGGCATCGGGGACATCAAGCACGCTGCATTGCTGGCGATCTGCCTCCAGCACGATCACACGCCGGTCCAGCGGATGCTTGCTGCGGCGAACCATCTGGTTGGCTTCCAGGCGGTCGACGATGGCGGTGATGTTGCCCGAACTCAGGCCCGACAACTGGGTCAGTTGGCCCGTGGTCAACGGGCCCAGTTCCACGATCAGATCCAGGGCGCGCAGGTCACCCACGCTGAGTCCGTACTGCGAAGCGGTGGCAATGCGTTTGAGTCCCGCATACACCGCCGCGCGACGTTCCAGCATGTTCACCACTTCATCCATCATCTGCAGCTCCGGCGAGTCTCGTCGAGGCTCGTCGGCAGTGCCATTTGCCGCAGGTAAGGAAGGTGCGCCGTGGAAACGAAAGTTCGGGGCAAGTTCTAGGTGCTTGATCTGGGCCGGCATGAGCATTCCTTGGTCGATTACACGTTGGCTTGCATGGGTATCTACATCAGCATCCTGGCTGGTGGTTCGGACGCTTATCGGCGGGTGCCCAACACACCGTTCAACAGGCCGCCGACTGCGCCTACGGTGTTGGTCGTGCCACCGGTCGTGGTGGTACCACCGGTCGTTGCACCCGTCGTCGCGCCAGTCACCGTGGTCACCAGGTTGTTGACCAGACCAGTCACCGGGGCGAGCACGCCACCTGTGGTGGTGCCGCCCGTGCTGGGAGCCGGTGCAGCCACCGTACCCACCGCCACGCCTGCGCCCGCTGCGACGGTCGTGGTGGGGGCAGCCGCCGGGGCGGTCGGTGCCAGCGAGCTGGTTACCGAGGTCAGCAGGTTGGTGACCGGTGCCAGTGCACCGGTAGCCGGGGTACCGCCGGTCGACGGCGTGGTGGCACCTGCCAGGCTGCTGGTGACACCGCTCAACACACCGCCCACCGGGGCCAGCAATCCGGCAGCCGGGGCCGTCGTGCCACCGCCTTGCAGGCCGCCCGTTGCCGAGGTGAGTGCCGTGGTGACCGGAGCCAGCACGCTGGCCGGTGCACCCGGCGCACCGGCATTACCCAGGTTGCCCGTGATCGACGACAAGGCGCTGGTCACCGGTGCCAGCGGGCCGTTTGCTGCGCTCGGGGTGGCTGCACCGCCGATGCCGCTCACGAGGCCGGCGACCGGCGTCAGGATGTTGCCGTTGACGCCACCCAGCACGGTTTCGCCGACGCCGCCAATGGGCGAGACGCCTGCACCACTGACCGGCACCTGAGTCACGACATTGGTCAGCGCGCCAGTGACCGGGGCCAGCAGCGAACCATCTGCGGCCAAGCCCGCGGTCAGGTCACCCACGCCATTGGTCACGTGCGTCAGGGTATTGCGCAAGGGGGTGGGGTTGTTGGCATCGGCCTGCAGCAAGCCGCCGCTGGCAGCCACGCCTTGACCCACCTCGTTCAGCAAGCCACCCACACCGGCTGCGCCGGGCAGGTTGTTGCCGGCCGTCTGTGTGCCGACGTTGCTGACCACGCCGCCCACTTGTTGCAGCAGTCCACTTGCCGGTGCGCCGAGCTGCGTCGTGGCACCTACCGTCTGGGTCGTGCTGGTCACGCCACCCACTACCGGTACTGCAACACCGTCCACGACTCGTCCGGCCGCTCCCAGCGTGGTCTGCAGACCCAGCGGGGCCACGTTGTCTACGGCTGCTCCGGTACCCGCAAGCGTCGGTTGCAGCACGCCTTGGGAAGGATTGCCGCTGCCAAGCCCGGTCACCAGACCGTTTACGCCACCAGCTGCCTGATTCAAGGCCGTGCCCAGCGGGGTGGGGTTGTTGGGGTTGGCATTGACCAGGCCACCGGTGGTGGACACGGCATTGCCCAGCGAGGTCACCAGGGCGCTCGCACCGGTCTGCAACGGGGTCGTGGTCCCGGTGTTGCCAATCTGGGTGCCGACGCCTGCGACGGTGCTGCCCACGGTTTCAAGCAGACCGCTGGCCGGTGCACCCAGACCCGTCGTGGCACCAACCGTCTGCGTCAGGCCCGTGGTTGTGTTGACGATCGGCGTGACGACCGTATCCAGTGCCGTGCCGGTTGCGCCAAGCTGTGTACCGACGTTCAAGGTGCCGCCTGTCAGCGTGTCCACTGCATTGCCGGCATTGCTCAAGGTGGGAGCCAGCACACCCGTGGTGCTGCCGCCGTTGTTGCCGGGGTTCACGACAACCGGAGGCGTGCCCGGGCCGCCAGGACCGCCGGTGCCCGGAGGATTCGTCACGACCGGGGGCGTACCGCCGCCACCTCCGCCGCCGCCCGTACCACCGCTGCCACCGCCCGTGCCGGTGTCACCGCCGCTGGTGCCAGGATTGGTGCCGATGATGGTTCCGCCATCGGTGCCCGTATCGCCCCCGGTGGTGCCGGGCGTGCCAATGACGGTTCCCGAATCACCGGAGCCACCGGTGGTGCCGCCAGAACCCGACGACGAGCCGCCTGCTGCCATATGACCGCCAGACGAGCCGCAGCCCGCAAGGGTGGACAGTGCAAGCAGGACCGCTGCGGTCAGGGTTGCAGTACGGGGCGAGAATAAGGTGCGTGCAGGCATGGAGAGCTCCCGGTAGGACGACGCGTTGGTCGTGAAGTGTTCTGGTCCAGTTATTTGTGCAATAGCTATGCCAAAACGATTTACCGTTCGTCAGATGCTGAAGCAGAGATATTCGACCAACCGGAATATCGGCGGAAACCCAATGAATATGCGGCTTTCCGGCTTTCGAGTAATTGCGATTTTCAAGAAATCCGGAAATCGCAAATCTGACGAATTTCGATTTTTGCGTAACGACGTTACGGTCACGGATGGTTCACGTAACGTTACGTCGCCGGGCTGTAACGCCCGACGACCCCCTTAATCCAACTGCAACGAATAGCTCAGGTTAAAGCGCAGCGGCCGCTTCGATTCATTGATCGGTCGATCACCGATAGGCTTGGCGATATTCAAATCCAGGCTGTAATAACGGTCATCGCTGAAACGCAATCCAAGCGCTGCGGATGCAAGCTGTTCCTGCCCCTGACCGGGAAGCGGTTCGGCCACACGGATGCGTGCTGTATCGAGCAGGACATATGGCGTGACCGTCTTCAGATACGTCGTCGGCACCGCAAACTTGCGGTTCAACTCCAGTGCAAAGCCCCATCCTGAATCGCCGCCCACCGCACCCGACGGATACCCGGCCCCGAAGCGCGGGCCGCCGAAGGTGATCTGCTCTGACGGCGGCAGCGTGTCTCCACTGAACTGGGCAGCCATCGATCCGCTCAGGCCAAAGCCTGCCGGAAGCACCAGGTTCTGCGTGGCACCCAGGTTCAAGCGGGTAAAGCCAAGGTCGTAGTTGGTGGTGCTGGCCTGGCTTGCGCCCAGCCCATCCAAGCCTTTGCTCAGTCCTGCCGTCAGGCTGCGAGATTGCATGGGGCTGGCATCTGCATACGTCACATCGGCCTGCACCACACGGGTATGCGACACCAAGGCCACGTTCGCACCGTCTGCCACGCGGGTATAGCGATCAAGATTGTTGGCCGCATACACGCCCGCGCTGACATTCACACTGCGCGTATTGCTCAGCAGAACCGGATACGCCAGCGACAGGCCGACACGTCGATTCTCGATGTTGCGGGCCAGGCCCAGCGACTGCAGTACCTTGTCGCGCGGATCTGCCTTATATAAAGATGCGTTGCCGCGCAGGCTCAGGCCGTCGTCGCCAATCGGTTGGCGATAGGACAGCGCGTAATACTGCAGCTTGTCGCGTCCACCGGGAACGGCAGCATTCAATTGCAGCTGCTCGGCCAGCGGCGTCATGCTGTTGATATTGACCCCGAGTATGGCGCTGGGGCTATTGCCGACCTGGCCCAGAAACACATTCCCGGTCACTGGTTTGTGCGTAACGTTCAACACCAGCTCGGTTACACCATCTGCCCGTTGCGGTGCAGGCAATTCGGGTTTGATCTTCACCCCCGGCAATTGCGCCATCAGGTTCAGATATCGCTCAAGTGTCTCCAGGCGCAAGGGGCGATCGGCTTCGATGCGCGCAGCGTAACGTGCCATGGCGTCGTGTGCGCCACCAGCATCGCCTTCGATGCGGGTCTTGCCCACGAAACCCTCGATTACCGTGACCTTCACTTCGCCGTTGGCGAATGACTGTTCCTGTATCAGCCCGAACGACAGCGCATAACCACGTTGCTGATACAGCTTGGTGATTTCCTGTGCACGCTCGGCCAGCTCGCCAACGGAAATTTCCTTGCCTGCCAAGGGTGTCAGCAATGCCACCACGTCGTCGAACGGAATGGCGCTGACCCCACTGACCGCAAAGTGACGGGGCACGATACGACGGGCCAGACGCGCTTGAATCTCTGGTGACACGGGTGCTGCGGGCAGCGCAACCGGCGCACTGGCCGGTGGGGCTGCCGGTTCGATCTGCGGCAGCGAATCAATAGGATTTCCACGCATCGGCGCGTCGGCAGCCTGGGCACCAAAAGCAGCCAATATGGCCACCGAGACAGACGCGTGCTTCCACCAGCCGCCTGCGCAAGGCAGGGTCTTGAATGGTTTGATAATCATAGTAAGGCGGGGCGATCCGAGTGTCGCAATATCAGTACATATAGTCCCCGGGTTTGCTTGAGTTGTTCTGACTAGTTCTGACATTGCGACTAATTATTTTTGCGCGACGCCATGTTCTGACTAATTCTGACTTTCGATGGAGCTTTACGTGACGCGGTCGTTGAATGACGGTGGCCGAAGCTACGTTCTGATATTTTTCTAACATCTCGCGACGCTTGTCGTCCGAGCTGACTACCCCGGGGCAACCATGCAGTCTGGCGATATTATCTCCGTGTCCTTCAGGCCGGGGATGTTTGTACTGTCCTTTATCCTGTCTGCGCTCGGTGCGTATGTCGCGCTCGAAGCGACGTCCAAAATACGCAATGAAGATGGTGGGCTGCGTGTCGGGTATGTGCTGGTCGGTGCGCTGGCGCTGGGCGGGGTCACCATCTGGGGCATGCAGTTTCTTGGCATGGCAGCGCAGCGTTATCCGTTTGCCGTGGGTTATGAGTTCGGACTGACCTTCCTGACGTTCGTGATATCGGTGGTCGTGGCTGGGGTGGCGCTCTGGTATGTCGGCAAGTCTGCATTCAGCGCCAAGACCTGCATTGTCAGTGGCTGTGCTACGGGCGCAGTCATGGCAGGCGTCAACTACCTGGGCATGGATGCGGTGCATACGCAGGGCGTGCTGTCCTGGAGCGTGCTGGGGGTAGGGGCCTCGATTCTTATTGCTGCGGTGGCCGCCACTGTTTCCTTGTGGCTGGCGTTCAATGTCGAGAGCGAAGCCCAACGTCGCACGGCATCGGTAGTGATGGCGCTGTCTGTCGGGGGCTCACACTATATAGGCGTGCTGGCCTGCACCTTCATCTACGTGCCCAAGCCCGGTGACAGTGGACTGATCCTGGAAGGAGCATATCTTCCCTACGTCGTTTTTGCGTTGTGCCTGGCTATGCTGGGTGTGATGAAGCTTCAACTTGCCCGCGCTGCGCGGGTATATCAGAAGCGGCTTGAGGTGCGCATGAACGAGCTGCTGGAATCGCGCGATACAACCCACCCCGGTTAATCGCAAAATTACGACTATTCGCAGAAAAGTTGCTTATAACCAATAAGTCCAAAGCAATACTTTCTAGTATCTGTCGAATTCTGACAAACACATTTGTCAGTTCCCTCATTTAATGGCTTGCTCTGGATAATTCATAATTTTCTTTTATGAAGATCTCCAAAAGCAAAATTTTTTATGAGGATTGGGCGGGCGCGTTGCCGAGCTTCTGACAAGTCCTGACAAACCGTCGTCGCCTTGCTTGAGTATGGGCAGAATTAACTCACCAGATGCTTCGGATAATGTGCGAAGCCAGGGGCGGGCCGGAGAATCCCGCTGCACCCAGCGGCGGCCTGAATAAAAATCCATGCCATGGACTATGGCAATGAGGTCAATCATGAAAAATGAAATTGCTCAGTTCCTTCGTGAAGAAGATGGTGCCACGGCGCTTGAATACGGGCTGATCGCCGGCTTGATCGCTGTCGCGGTAATCGCCGTGATCGGTACCTTCACCGGCGCGCTGCAAGGTTTGTTCAATCGACTGGCTACGCGAATCGGTGCTGTTGGCTAAGTCTTGAGGGTCTCGATTGTTGAGTCAGTCGGGACCCTCATCACTGGCAGTACTCACAGACTGACCAGACAGCAAAAAATTTTCATGCTCAGGGCGTGATCGCGAGGCAAATCATGAAAACCCAGATTGCTCGATTTCTCCATGAAGAAGACGGTGCCACTGCATTGGAATACGGCCTGATCGCAGGCTTGATTGCCGTGGCGGTGATCGCTGTGCTTGGCACCTTCACTACCGCGCTGACTGGATTGTTCGGCCGTTTGAAGACGCTGATCGATGCGAACTAAGACGCAGACAGGCGTGGCGCACCTTGTTCTTGACGGTGCCGAGCACGCCTAGTCGTGCATGACAGGGCAGGCGAGATATGAGCGGCGGGTATCTGGTCTTGCTGTGGGTGTTGTGTGGGGTGGTTTTCGTCACCGACTGGCTGTTCAGGCGTGTGCCGAATCGCCTGCTGCTGGTGGTGCTTGCTGCGTATGTGGTGCTTCGTGTGGCCGACTGGGCAGGGTTGCCGGCAGGTACCGCGATCGACCTGCAAAGCTCGCTGGTGGGCGGGGTGCTGGCCTTTGTGTTCCTGCTGCCCTTCTACGCGTTTCGCGCGATGGGTGCAGGTGATGTGAAGTATTTCGCCGTGCTGGGCCTGCTGATGGGGCCAGCCGGCGTGTTGGTGGTGTGGTTGGCAGGTACCGCACTGACCGGTGTGCACGCTGTCATGCAGTGGATATATGCATCGGAAGCGGTACCGGCGCTCGCAAATCTGGGCCGGGTAGCTGGCTCATGGATGGATGGCGGTGGTGGGCGGTTGCAGCGCTTGGCAACATGGATCCACGACAAGCGTCAGGGAAGGCGGGGCATCCCGTACGCGGCATACATGGCAATTGCCGCGGTGGCGCAACCTTGGATCAGTGCCAGGCTTTGAATAGCTTGCCGGCTTGTGGGTGAAGCCGGTCGAAGAGGTTGCATCGTGCAGCGATACGTAAAGGTGCAACGCGCAGTTCCGCTCGAACCTGTTCGAGTGTGGACCCGTGGTGGCAGCGCCAGCCGTGCGCGCCAGCGGGGGGCATATGCGGTGGAATTTGCCGCTGTGTTTCTTGCGTTCTTCCTGACTTTCTACAGCTTGCTCAGCTGGGGCCTGATCGTTACCGCGCGGCAGTCCCTGCAATTGGCTGCTGAAGAAGCTGCACGTGGCAGCCTGCGTTATCAGGCTGCGGGTACCGACGTGCTGGCGCAAATCCGTGCGCGGCTTGCCGAGGCCTGCACCCTGGCCGATGCCGCCAGCGGCTGGGTCTCTTCTTTGTCTGGAAAAAACACCAGCTGCAAAGCCGTCGTGTCCGGCACCGGGCTGTGCGGGGCCACAACCTGCTGCCTGTCTTTTGATCGCAACGTGTCATCGGGAAGCGGTTCTGGCAATGGCTGCCAGTCACCCACTTCCGGCTGGATGGTCACGGTGCGCATCAACTACGACAACTACCGATCCTTCCCGCTGATTCCGGTGTTTCCCGGATTCAGCGCCATGTTGCCCGCACAGTTGGTGGCGCAGGCAACGGTATGGATTCCGCCGACCTCACTCGATCGAGGGGTCTGACATGCGTACTGTCATGCGTCGATTCGCACAAACCGCACAAGCCACACAAACATCCCGGGCTGCACCAGCACGCCAGCGCGGCATGGCTGCCATCGAGTTTGCCTTGGTCAGTGGCGTCTTCTTCATGATGTTCTATTTCGTCGTGACTTACGGCGCAGTGTTTGTGGTGCAGCAGTCGCTGAGCCGCGCCGCCGCCGAAGGCGCGCGTGCATTGTTGACCAGCGAATTTGCGGCGTCGGCTACACCCGGCATTCGCACGAGTTCGGTCATCGCCCCAGAACAGCTGGGCCGTGACGCCGCCGCGCGCGTGGTCGCCTGGTTGTCTGACTTTCGTCAGACGCAGTCCCAGCCAGCCATCGCACCGGCCGTCGTGGCGGCACCGAATTGCGCATCCGGCATGGCCTGCAGAACGGTGACCGTTTCCTACCAGAACTACGCGGCCTATCCACTGATTCCGTCGCTGCTGCCGTCGAGCATGATGCCGCAGTCCCTGAGTGCCAGCGCAACCGTCCAGCTCGATCCCGAGCAATGGGCACGCGCCGGTGGTTCCTGATTTCGTTTTCCATGTCCAGACACAGGTGTGATCGATGAACCGAGCGACCAAAATCGTGGCCGCTGTACTGGTGGCGCTGTCCCTGGGGCTGGCCGTGCTTGCCATCGTCCTGGGCCGGCAAAGCAGCCCGCCAGAGGTCGTGGTGGCTGCGCCGGTTGCGGACCCGGCACCGTCCTACCCGGTTGTGGTGGCCGACGCAGAATTGCCTGTGGGTCAGCCCATCGAAGCCAGGCAGTTGAAGGTGGTCAACCTGTCGATCTTCCCGCCGGGTACCAACGGCGATATCGATGCTTTCGTCGGCAAGAAGCCGGTGCGCGCGATCCCGGTGGGCCGACCCATCTACGAGTCCGACCTGGGCGCAGCAAGCCCCTTGTCCTTTGCCATGACCGACGGTGAGCGGGCCATTGCCTTGACGGTCGAGGAAATCGGCGGCGGCAGTGGTACCAGCAGCGGTGGTCCGAACCGGATCTCTGCGGGTGATTTCGTGGATGTGTTCTTCTCGCTCAAAGACCAGAGCAATGTTGGTCGCAGCCAGGTGCGCCTGCTGCTGTCACGGGTCCGTGTGCTGGTGTACGGCTCGGGGGTGACCGACAACCTGGCAGTGGCACAGTCTGGCCCGGTCACGCGGCCGGCGGTGCTGGTGGTGCCGCTGCCCGATGTGCCGCGCCTGTTGCTGGCGACCCAGCATGGCCGTGTCGTGCTGGCGCTGCGCGCGCCGGGCGACGATGCCGTGGCCGACGTCAACCTGTTCCACCAGCCAGGGCCGGCCTTGGCGCCGCGTCCCGGTTTGAACGATGCCCAGCGTGCGTCGCTGCGTGAACCCAGCAACCAGGCCTACGCAGGCATGAGCCTGGGGGGGCTGGTCAACCTTACCGAAGAATCCGTTCCTGCATCGCCATCCCCTGTGCCGGTGCCGCCCGCCGTGTCTCCCGCATCGCCCACGCCGCGCCAAGCGCCGCGTGCGGCGCCGACACGTCAGGTCGAAATCATTCGAGGAACGCAGACAGAGGTCGTGCCATTTTGATCAGTCGCTTGGGGTTCCATGCGGGTGCGCGCGGGTCGTACCTGTTCATGTCAGGGGTGGTGGTATGTGCGGTTGCCGTGGGCATCGCTGGGCAGGTGCGCGCCGCAGACGTGGCGCAGACGCTTAGCTTGGGGATACGCGACAACCATGAATTGGCGCTGGGTGCCGAACTTGAACGGGTGGCCATTGCCGATCCGGACATCGTTGATGTGCTGCTGCTCAAACCCGGGCCGCAACGCAAGGCAGGCGCGGTGTTGGTGGTCGGCAAGCAAGCCGGGACCACCACGGTGTCGCTGTGGACCAAGGGCGAGGCAAGTGCAAAGACCTATGTGGTGAAGGTGCTGGGCGAGCTGGCTGCGTTGCAGCCCCCGCCCGCCGGTGCGACGGTCGATGTGCGAGGTGGGCGGGCAGTGGTGCGCGGCAGTTTTTCCACCCTGGCCGAACACGAAAATTCCGTGATTGCGGCACGCGATTCGGTGGGCAAGGAAGGGGTGGTACTGGATACCTCCACGGTTGCCTCGGGTGGCGTGGTGCAGGTCGATGTGAAGGTCGTTGAATTCAGCAAGTCGGTCATGAAAGAAGCCGGCTTCAACCTGGTCAGCTCGCGTGACCGGGGCTTTGCGTTCGGTACCTATTCCCCGGGCAGGTATACGGGCGTGACCAGCAGCGGCGGGCTGCCGGCTGCCGGTGCCGCGATTGGCGAAGCGTTCAACCTGGTGTTCCTGAACGCCTCACGCAGCTTGTCGGTGAACCTCAGCCTGCTGGAAACCAATGGCTTGGCGCGTGTGCTGGCCGAGCCGTCCCTGGTGGCCTTGTCAGGGCAAAGCGCAAGTTTCCTGTCCGGTGGCGAATTGCCGGTGCCAAGCGCCGGTGCCTTGGGCACGACAAGTGTTGAGTACAAGCCATTCGGTATCGGCCTGACCTTGACACCCACCGTGTTGGGGCGCGATCGGATCGCGTTGAAAGTCGCCCCCGAGGCCAGCGACATCGACTGGGCCAACGGCGTGACGGTCAATGGATTGCAGATTCCCGGCATCAGCACGCGGCGTGCTGATACCACGGTGGAACTGGGTGACGGAGAGAGCTTTGTGATCGGTGGTCTGGTGTCGCGCACCACGGTGTCGAGTCTGGACAAGGTGCCGTTCCTGGGTGACCTGCCAATCATCGGTGCCTTCTTCCGTGGCATGTCTTACTCGCAGAATGAAAAAGAGCTGGTGATCATCGTGACACCGCGTTTGGTCCAGCCCTTGGCACGTGGTGCCGCCTTGCCCTTGCCGGGCGAGTTGCAAGAAAAGCGCGATAGCCCGGGCAATGCCTGGGGCAGCTATTTAATGGGTATCTCCTCGGACGATGTACTGCCCGGCTTCTCGAAATAGAACCCAGTGTCCGCGGAATTTTGCAGGGAAAAAACATGAACGCTCGCAACCAGGAATTCTCCGGATCTACGGGATTGGACCAGTTTCTTTTTTGCTCTCAGGACACCGAAGCCGCCCGCCAGTTGGCGATCGGTCTGGAAGACCTGGGTGTGCTGGTGCAGGAACCAGGCTCGGCAGCCGACGTGGCCTTGCGGGTGGCAACGCTTGCGCCACGCCTGATCTTCGTGGACTTTGCGCGCGGTGGATCAGCTGAGCAGATCGCCGTCAGCGTCGATCTGGCGCAGGCCCTGACGCGCAATTCACCGGGCGTCCCGCTGATCGCAGTCGGCAACATGGCGCATCCGGGCGGTGCCATTGCCGCGATTCGGGCTGGCGTGCGTGAGTTCATCGACTTGTCGGCAGGCCCGGCCGAGGTACGCGGCGTGGTCGGCCGTGTGATCGAGACCGCCGCGCGTGAACCGGCCCCTGCGCCCGCTGCACGCGGCAAGCTGGTGGCCTTGCTGGGCGTGCGCGCCGGGGTGGGAACCAGCACGCTGGCGGTGCATCTGGGGGCTGCGGCCCATGCCTATTGTTCGCAGGCGCATCCGCCCACTACACCTGGTGAGACACGCAGCCGTGCCGCGCTGCTCGATCTGGGTCAACCGGTTGGCGATGGTCAGCTGTACCTGAACGTGGCCAGCGAATTCCACTTTGCCGAGGCCGTGCGCAACCTGCGTCGTCTGGACGAAACCCTGGTTCGCTCGGCACTGGCACGCAGTTCGCATTGCGTCACCGTGGTGCCCTTGCCGCGTGACCTGGGCGAGATGCGCAGCGTGTCACTGAGCGATTCAATGGCCTTGATGGATCGCCTGCGCATGTATTTCGATGTGGTGTTTGCCGACGTGGGCGGGCTGTCCAACCCGGACTTCATCGACAACCTGGTCAACGGCGCGGACGAGGCCTGGCTGATTACCGATCAGAGTGTCGGGGCGCTGGTGTCCTTGGCCGACCTGCTGCGTGAACTGGACACGCGTGGCATCCGTTCCGATCGCCTGCGCCTGATCGTGAACCGCTACGACGAGCGTTACGGCATGACGGCCGATCAGATATCGGAACGTTTCGGGGTGCGCCTGCTGGTCACTTTGCCTGACCGCATCTTGCCCTTGATGAGCAGTACCAACCAAGGCAAGTTGCTGAGCGAAGTTGCCGAACGTGACCCCTATGTGCGCGGCGTCAACTACCTGATCGACAAACTCGTGTCCACGCGCCAGCCCAAGAATGAAATGAATTGGGTCACCCGGTGGCTGCCGCAGAATAAGAAGGCCCATGTATGAGTCGCATGGTCGAGTTTGCCGACGATGGTGCGAACTTCGCCCAGACCCAGCGTTATCAGGACGTCAAGGCGGCCGCACACGAACATCTGCTGTCCCGCATTGAAGAGCTGGGGGCGGAGTTCGGTCGCTGGTCGCGCACGGCAATCAACAAGTTTGTCGACCTGGAGGTTGACAGCTACATCCGCCTGCGCCGTGTCCCGATCAACGAAGGTGAAGTCCGGCAGATTGCCAGTGCACTTACCAAAGAGCTGGCAGGCCTCGGCCCGCTGGAAGATTTGCTGGGTGATGCCGAAGTCGAAGACATCTTGATCAACGGCTTCAACAACGTATTCGTGTCGCGCCGTGGCGTGTTGAAACGCGAGACCCTGCGCTTCTCGGACAACCAGCACCTGCTGCGCATCGTGCGCCGCATTCTTGCGCCGCTCGGGCGTCGTCTGGACGAATCCACGCCGATGGTCGATGCCCGGCTGCCTGACGGCGGTCGTTTGAACGTGGTGATCGAGCCCTTGGCCGTCGATGGCCCGATGGTGTCGATACGTAAGTTCCGGCAAGACCCGCTCAAGCCCGCCGACATGGTGGCCCTGGGCAGCTTCGACGAAAACATCTACCGTTTGCTTGATTGCGCGGTGCGCGCACGTTGCAACATTCTGGTGTCTGGCGGTACCAGCTCGGGCAAGACCTCGTTGCTGAATGCGTTGGCTTTTTTTGTGCCTGAGAACGAGCGTGTGGTGACGGTTGAAGACACGGCCGAACTGTCGCTGAATCACCCGCATGTGGTCCGGCTCGAATCGCGGCAAGGGGGCTTCGACGGCTCGGGCATGGTGTCCATCCGCGACCTGATCCGCAACAGCTTGCGGATGCGTCCCGACCGGGTGGTGGTCGGTGAGGTCCGTGGCCCCGAAGTGATGGACATGCTGCAGGCCATGAACACTGGCCACGATGGATCGATGGCCACGATTCACGCAAATTCCGCCCGCGAATGCCTGTATCGGATCGAGATGCTGGCAGGCTTCGCCGGCTTTGCCGGCAGCGAAGACAGCCTGCGCCGCCAGATTGCCGGCGCATTGGATTTCATCGTGCAGATCGGCCGCCTGTCCAACGGTAAACGGCGCCTGTTGTCGGTGACCGAGATCACCGGCATGGCCGACAACATGATCGCCATCCAGGAGCTGTACCGGCACGAAACCCATACCGCGCCAGACGGCACCGAAAGTGATCGCTGGGTATCGCTCGGCATCTTGCCGCATTCCCCCAAGCTGCTGAAATATCGCGACGAATTGCGGCCCCGTGTCGAGGTGCCGGAAGAGCCTGCGCCGGCACCGGCAAGCAACGGGTTCTGGGGGCGGTCGCGTTGATGAACGGAGGTGCGTGATGACTCGCACATCGATGGGCTTGTGGTTGGGCGCGCTGTCGCTGCTATGCGTCGCAGCGGCGCTGATGTTGTGGCATGTCGCCAGCAATCGGGCGCGACGGCAGGCCACGTCTGCGTTCATCGATCATCAGCTGGAGCGCCATGCATCGCAAGCGCATGGGCACGCCCATGCACACGTGCCTGCCGATGCCCCGACCCCGGCCGCATCGGGCGCGCGCCCTCGCAGCGTGATACCCGGTTGGGATGCATTGCTGCTGAACGCCGGTGTGTTCCCGGACATGCGTCTGTACCTGTTGCTGGTGATGCCGGCGGTTTGCATGGTGGTACTTGCACTGGGTTTTGCAGGCCCCTTGTCGGCAGGATTGGCGTTGTTTCTGTATTGCGTACTGGTGTATTTCCGCCTGTGGACGATGGGCCAGAAACGCTTGCGCAAGATGGCAGTGCAACTGCCCGGTTTTCTCGACAGCGTGGTGCGCCTGGTCACGATCGGCAGCAGTCTGGGGTCGGCATTTCAGTCTGCCGTGCCCAGCGCGGAAGAACCGCTGAAAAACGTATTGGAACGCGCCGCCCAGCTCAATCGCGCCGGCATGGAACTCGATACCGCCTTGCGCCAGGTGGCAAAGGTCTACAACTTTCCACCGCTTTACTTGATTGCGTCAGTGATTGGCATCGGCCTGCGTTTCGGCGGGCGCAGCGATCTGGTGCTGGACCGCATGGCGAACTTCATGCGCGATCTGGATCAGGCTCGGCAAGAGCTGATCGCCTTGTCTTCCGAGACGCGCATGTCTGCCTGGATACTCGGGTTGATGCCCCTGGGCGTGGCGTGTTTCATCGTGGTGTTCAACAACGACATGTTCATGAGCATGTGGGCCGATCCGAGCGGGCAGAACATGTTGCTGTCAGCAGTTGGTCTGCAACTGGTCGGCAGCTTCTGGCTGTATCGCCTGGCGAAAGGGGTTTGACATGAGGGGTGTGACATGGTGAGCGCCTATGTGTTGTCCATCATCTCGCTCTTGCTGCTGGCGCTCGCCGTAGGTCTGGCAGGCGGGTCGATGGTGTTGCGCGCCGCGCGTCAGCAACGCAGCCGGCAGTCCATCGACAAACGCCTGAACCGGCGCGCCACGCCCGGTGCCTCGCGCAGCGACGACGAACCTGAAGAAGGTCCTGCCACCCGCCTGGGGCGCGCGCGTGCACGTGCGCTGCAACTCGGCAAACAGTTGTCCAAGGGCCGGGTCGGCGAACTGCTGCTGACCGACGAAGAGCGGCAGTTGCTGACACAAAGCGGGTTCAACCGGGAGAACGACCGGTCGATCTTCGCGTTGTCACGTGCCGGCTTGGCGCTGGGCCTGCCCATTGTGATCATGTTCGTGCTGTCCCTGGATGGACTGGGCGAATACGTGATGGCGGCGTTCTTTGGCCTGGCATTCGGTCTGATGCTGCCCAAGTGGTATCTGCGCCGTCGTGCTGCGCGCAGGCGCGTCCAGGCTGCCGATGAACTGCCCTTGCTGATCGACCTGATGCGCCTGCTGCAAGGGGTAGGGCTGTCCATCGATCAAAGCCTGCACATCATCGTTCAGGAGTTCAAGCATGTGCTGCCTATCCTGAGCGGAGAACTGGCGCTGGCAGCCGGGCAATACGCACGTGGCCGTACCCGCGAACAATCCTTGACCCGTGTGGCCACGCTCTACAACAACGACGACCTGGCTGCCTTGGTCGGCATGATCGTGCAGGTAGATCGCCACGGCGGAGCCGTGCAGGAACCCTTGCAACGCTTCGGCGAGCGGTTGCGCGAACAGCGCAAGCTGGACCTGAAAATGCGGGTGGGCAAGCTGACGGTGAAGATGACCGGCGTGATGGTCGTGACCCTGCTGCCTGCATTGATCGTGGTGACGGGGGGCGCAGGTTTCCTGGCCTTGTTCCGAGGCTTGTCGAAGATGGGTTTATGAGTACACATCACATGATCGTTTTGCGTTCCTTGCCCGCGCGTACCGTCGGTGTCACCGCACGCCGCATTGCGATGCTGTGTCTGGCGGGGCTGCTTACGGCTTGCGCCAGCGACAAGCCTGCGGGTTATGGCCTGGCACCGAATGGCCCGGTGCGCACCGATATTGCACCGGCTGCCGCGCTGGGCGACAAAACGCAGCCAGACACTCCCGGCATGTATCGTTCCTTGATCGAGCGCATGCAGGCGCAGGGCTTGTTCTTTGCCTCGCTTGCCCACATTGCGCAGTTCGAAAATCAGTTCGGTATCAGCCCCGAATCCATTCTTCTGCGTGCGCGTGCACAGCGGGAAACCGGGCAGCTTGATCAAAGCGCCGAGGCCTATCGCGGGCTGCTGGATACGCCGCTTGCGGCGCCTGCATGGCACGGCCTGGGCCTGATCGCTGGTGCCCGCAGCGACTATGCCGGCGCAGCCAAGGCATTGGCCGAAGCCGCGCGTCGTGCACCGACCGACCCGATGGTGCTCAATGATTACGGTTATGCCTTGTTGCGTGCCGGGCAGCTCAGCGCCGCCAGATTGCCGTTTGCGCAGGCGGCCGAGCTGGATGCTGGCAACACCAAGATCATCGCCAACCTGGCGGTGTATTTGCGGGTCAATGGCGAGATCGGACGTGCCGATGCGGTGATGGAACGCGGGGCGCTTCCCCCCGCCACGCGTGCTGCTGTGCTTCGCTTGTCTGAGCGAATTCGCGCCGACATTGTGGCCCACAAGCCAGATGATTCCCTGGCAGCGCAGACATCGGATCGGGCGTCCACGGCTACCGTTACTGCCGCAACTACCGCGACCTCCAATGGCCCGGTGGTATCTCGCGTAGATGCCGACACATCGGCCATGCTGGTCTCCCGGCATTCGCCGATTGTCGCGGCCGGCATGGATTCGCCGCTGGTGTCTGCACGTCCTTCCCCATCTTCGCCCGAACGCGTTGGCACCGAGCCTCGCTAGGTCTGCGCCGGAGTCATCATCATGCATCTCATCCCCAAACTCGCGCGTTCCCAGGTACCAGACGCCCAGGTGCGTTGCCGCCAGCTGCTGCTTGGCCTGGTGCTGAGCGGCACGGCCTGGCTTGCGCACGCCCAGCCCGCACCGCAGCCATCCACCGCGATGACCGCCGCGCCGAATGTAGGTGCGGTTCCCTCGGCACCGGGCCGCGCACCCGTGGTGGGTGCTACGGCGCGTCACTTGCTGGAAGCGCAGTCCAGCGGACGCATTGCCGCACCTGGCAAGCCCATGTCGGGGGCCACCGCATCTGCCAGCTGGAAGCGATACGTAGATACCTTCTCTCACCCCGTGCCCGAGTTCTTCGAGTCGCGGGTAGGCAAAAAAACGTCTGAGTGAGTCGATCATGCGGCCCCGCCTGTCACGTGCACACATAGGTCCGGCCCGCCAGCGCGGCGCGATTGTCATTGCGGCATCGATGGCTATCCTGGTCTGCATTGCGCTGCTGGCATCGGCCGACATCGGTTATCTGTTCTATATCAAGCGTGAGTTTCAGAAGAGTGCCGATCTGGCTGCGTTGGCGGGCTCGCAGAAACTGCCCAACCCGTGCGCGTCTGGTGGCGCTGCGTCACCGACCTCGGCAGCCACCGCCAACGCGACTTCCAACCTGAGCACGCATAATTTCTCGACGCCACCTGTGGTGACGGTCAACTGCGGCATCTGGTCCAGCCTGACGCCATCTTCCCCGGCGGGCAGTGAAGGCGGCCGATATTTCGTGATCGGCGGCACGCCCACCACCATCAACGCCGTGCAGGTCGTCATCACCGGCAGTGCACCGGCCATGATGCCCTTCATCGCCACCCGCACCGTGCGCGCGAGCGCCGTGGCCATTCGTGACCAGCCCAGCGCGGTGATCTCCACCGGATCACAGCTTGCGTCGCTGCGGCTGGGTGGCTTGAATGCCGCCGTATTGGGACCCGATGGCGCGGCACGCATCACGCTGGATGGCCTGTTGGGCCGCCTGGGCATTCCGGTCGCAGCGGACATCGGCGTGGGCGAACTGAACGCCTTGCTGGCGGCCAACAAGATCAGCGTGGGAACACTGATCGCTGCATCGGCCAGCGCGTTGCCAGCCAGCGGCGCAGCATTGTCCACCCAGCTTGGCGTGTTGCGGCAAGCGGTGGAAGCCAATGCAACGCTCAGCGCGGCCAAGGTGCAGTTGGGCGGGGCCAATTCGCCAGTCAGTCTGTTCACCGGTGTCGGATCGAGTGCGACACAGGACTCTGCTTCTTTGGCACGCGCGGCACTGCATACTGAATTGAAAGTGACCGATCTGGTGTCGGCTGCAATCGGCATTGCGTCATCCACCAATGCCGTAGCCGTGCCCGGCCTCAACCTGGCTGGCATCAACGTTACCGCAGGCATCGTGTCACCGCCGTCTGTTGCCGCAGGCCCGGTGGGGACAACGGCCAGACAGGCGCAGGTTCGTCTGTTTGTCGATATCGACTCCAGCACCATTCCCGTGGTGGGGCCAGTGGCGCTGGCACTCGAAACGCGGGTGCATCTGCCCTTGTTCATCGACGTCGCACGCGGCACCGCGCGCATCAACGCAATCTCTTGCTCCAGCGCACCGCGTACCGTGGATGTGCTGGTGAATCAGTCCATACTTGGCGCTTGCGTCGGCAAGGTCGCAGATGCCACCCGTTTTTCGGCGCAAGGACTATGCGATGCCGCAACACCGACCGATCTGCAGCCCGAAGTGTTGCTCAAGCTGCTGGGGTCGAATCTGCTGACCACCAGCATTCGCACTGATGCGCTGACATCAACCGAACTCTTGCCCGGCATGGTGGCTGGCGAAACCCGCAGCAGCTCGAACAGCCTTCCGATTGGATCGACCATCTCCAATCTGATCGGCACGCTTACGGCCACCCTTGGTCGGCTGACCACCACCACACCGCCCCCAAGCAGTACCGCGAACCAGGTCGCTGTTGACAGCGCAAATCTCTATCTGGCCGCGACGCCCAAAGACGCCTTTGGGCGCTATCAGATCGATTCCTTGATTGGCCTGCTGCAAAACGGCAAAAGCGACGGGTCGCTGGCTGCACTTGGTACCTGGGACATGCCGGTGCCATATGCGTGCGGCCCGCTCAATCTGCTGACTTGCTACAGCACCGGGTCGGTGTGGGCCTCGTTCAAGGCCACGGTGACAGGTGCGAGTACCGGTGTGCTCGGTGGTGTGCTGGGGACAGCCCTTGGCGGACTGGTCGTGAACAACTGTTATGGCCTGATCTCGTCGCTGCTGAACTACAACAACTGCATTGCCTCGAATCTGGTGTCGTACCTGCAGACCAAACCTGGGGGCGTTCTGCAACCACCGTCTTCAGGGGCGTGCAATACCTTGTTATGCACCGCGCTCAAACCGGTTACCGATGGGCTGACGTCGGTGTTGAACACCGTCGGCTCCACGCTGGCCAGCACCTTGTCCAGCACCCTTGGCCTGTCGCTTGGCCAGACCAGCGTCACCGTTCAGGCCATTTCTTGCGGCAATGTCCGCATTGTTTATTAGGCTCGACCGCATGGCTACGAAACCCGCTAGAAAACCGCAAGCTGCCACGGTCGATTTCGATGTCTATGTCTGGGAAGGAAAGTCTGACATCGTCGAACGTGTCAGCGCTTGTCTCGGTCATCTTGACATCGACGTGGTGCGTGCCGATGGCCTGGAAGCCACCACAGAAAAACGCGCGCAGAGTTCCACGGTTGCGATCATTTCCGTCAGTGCCATCGATCAACCCAACTTCACGGCACCGGATTGGCGCAGCCGTCACAGCATGCCGGTGATCTGGGTAACGGCCGAACCGCGTGGTGTCGACCCACGCGTCTATCCCCCTGACTACGAGAACATCCTGGCGCTGGATTTTTCCTGCGCAGAATTGCGCACGTTGCTGTTCCGGCTGGTGGGTGACATCCGCGCCGGCTTGGCTCCCACCAGCCGGGCTGAACCCCTGGTGGCAACCTCGGTGTCCATGCGTCAGTTGCTGACGGAAGTCGAGGCATTCGCTGACTGCGACGCCAGTGTGCTGGTGCATGGCGAGACCGGTGTCGGCAAGGAACGCATCGCGCAGATGCTTCACGAAGGGCATAGCCGCTACGGGGCCGGGCCTTTTGTGGCGGTCAACTGCGGGGCCATTCCAGATGGCTTGTTCGAGTCGCATTTTTTCGGTCATGCCAAAGGCGCGTTCACGGGCGCGCAGTTCACCCACAAGGGATACTTTGAGCAGGCAACCGGGGGCACCTTGTTCCTGGACGAAATCGGCGACCTGCCGCTTTATCAACAGGTGAAGCTTCTGCGTGTGCTGGAAAGCAGCGCCGTCACCCGGCTGGGGTCCAGCACCGACATCGCGGTGGACTTCCGGCTGGTGGCGGCCACCAACCGCAACCTGCGTGACCTGGTGGCGCAGGACCTGTTTCGGGCTGACTTGTATTACCGCCTGGCGGTGATCGAACTCAAGGTGCCGAATCTGGAAGAGCGGGGCGGCGACGAAAAAGTGGCAATCTTCCAACGCTTGCTGGAAGACGTGGTGCAGGAAGTGTCGGTCACGTTGCCAACCTGGCTGATCAGCTTGGTGGCGTCGACTCGCTACGCAGGCAATGTGCGTGAACTGCGCAATATTGCTGAGCGTGTCGGCATTATTCGCCGCCAACTCGGCGACTGGGATCGTGCACGCATCGAGCGTGTATTTGCGCCATTGGCCCAGGCATCGGGCGCTTCGCGCAATCCTCGCGACACGGCTGAACGCGAGCGTGTCATTTCAGCACTGGACGCCAATGGCTGGCGACGGCAGGATACCGCTCAACATCTGGGTATCAGTCGCAAGGTCTTGTGGGAAAAAATGCGCAAGTACCAGATAGCAGGTGCGGAAGCCGAGCCTGCAGGAGAAGTGGATTAGCCATATGATGGCGTCCTGGCCGTTACGCTTGGTAATGCGCCACTCAGATCGGACCGATCCATCGCACGGCCCAGTGGCGCAGACCAAATGGCGACCCATTGTGCCGATTCATCGCATCGGGATAACTACCGGTTTACCCAGGAACAGGAACGGCCATCGAGCCGGGGGACTCAGAACATGACTGTATCCGCGCGAAGCGCGTTTTCGAAGTTGCGTATGGGCTTGGCCATTGCCATGTTGCCCGGACTCGCGCTTGCTCAGACCGCGCCTTCCAGCGTCAATGCACCGCTGGCAGGCACGGGTAACGCGGTTGTCTCCGAAGCGCCCGTCACCAACGGCATCCCGGGCAACAGCACGGTTGCCGAACTGCAGCAACTGATCCAGGACCGCAGCCTGAACGAAATGCGCACCAGCTACAACGGTCGCTACGGGGCAAGCCTGCTGTTCAAGCGCGATACGCTGACCTATTACGTGGCCTTGTTCCAGCAGCGCAATTTCTGGCGCGTGGTGAAGACCGATTCGGAAAGTCATGCCGAGCAGGTTTATGACAGCTTTGTTGCGCAGACCCGTGATCTGGCCAGCGTCGATCTGCGTCGTATCCGTCTGGATGCCGAACGCGTGCGTACCGAACGCCTGATCGCCACCAACGAAAGCCGTCTGGGTGCCTTGCAGAACGACGTGCTGGTGCGCCAGCAACAGGAAGAGCGCGTGGCCGCTGCGCAGCAGCAGGCTCGCCAGGAAGCCGCATCGCTGGCCAGCGAGCAGCAGGCCGCACGTGCGCAGCTGATCAACCTGGAGCGTCGCATTCAAACGCTTGAAGCCGAGAACAGCGGCGGCATTCCGCCGGCAAGGTCGGAAGGCCGTGGCCAGTCGGGTCGTGCCCAGTCTGGCGCAGCGCAGTCGCAACCGGTGTCGCCGGCTCGCAGGGCCTCGTCTTCGTCGGCCAGCGACGTGTCGCAGAAGTAAGATTGAAGAAGTAAGGGCCGGAGAAGCAGGTTTTGCAGAGCCTGGTTTTGCATAGCTAGGTTTTTACAGCTAGCTGGTTTGGCAGCTAAGGTCATCAGGTAGTGGTCTTGTGTGTGTTCCTGTCGGTCTTGTCGATCGACAGGACAGGGGCATCACCGAAGATAACTTTTTTGCCGATGATTTCCCCCAGCCGGAAATTTCTGCTATAGTCTTCTTCTTTGCAGCGCGCCCGTAGCTCAGTTGGATAGAGTACTTGGCTACGAACCAAGGGGTCGTGGGTTCGAATCCTGCCGGGCGCACCACTGATCATTGCGTATCAGTTGGGATGCAAAAAGAAGTTGGAAAAAAGCAGTAAAAAAGTGCAGTTTGGGCGTGCAGAAAAATACAGTTTCTGTAGAATGCGCCCTCTGCAACGAAGTAGCAGAAAGTCTGAAAAGACAGCAGTAAAAAGCAATGCGATGTTTAGCAGTGCAATGCGCCCGTAGCTCAGTTGGATAGAGTACTTGGCTACGAACCAAGGGGTCGTGGGTTCGAATCCTGCCGGGCGCACCAATATGTAGAAAAAGCCAGTGACTTAGTCACTGGCTTTTTTTCGTTTGGGCGCTGCGTTTGTGATCCATCCAGCTGATCCATCCCGCTTTGTGATGCACCCAACACCGCCTTAGATGCAAATCCGAGGAAAACGGGCATAGCGACCACGCTTGTTAATATAAAGCGCCCTCTGTTTCTCATCCCAGGCTTCCCCGTGAACCCCAGTACGTCGCTGTCCGGCAAAGATTATTTGTGCGCGTTGGCAGTGGTACTGATCTGGGGGTCGAACTTCGTGGTGATGAAGCTCGGGCTTCAGGGCCTGTCGCCGATGATGCTGGGCACCTTGCGCTACATCTGCGCATCCCTGGTGTTCATTCCCTTTGTGCGCCGTTCGACGGTGCCGTGGCGCTGGCTGCTGGTCTGCGGCATGCTGGCCTTCGGGCAATTCGTCTTTCTGTTTGTCGGCCTGAAGGTGGGCATGACGGCAGGCATCGCGTCGCTGGTGATGCAGACGCAGGCCTTTTTCACCATTGTGCTGGCGGCTGTATTGCTGCAGGAACGCCCGCGCGTGTATCAATGGGTGGGTGTGGCGATCAGCGCAATCGGCCTGGTGTTGATTGCGTCGGTACATGGCGATGCTCCCGGGCAAATGACCCTGATCGGTTTCCTGCTGGCGCTTACCGGGGCCTTGTCCTGGGCCGGCGCCAACATCGGCATCCGTTATGCCATGCGAGCCAGTCCCGGCTTCGATCCGCTTGCATTCATCGTCTACAGCAGCGCAGTGCCCATCCTGCCTTTTTTTGCGCTGGCGCTGCTGGTCGATGGCTGGTCTGCCATCACCGACATGATGTGGAACATAAGCGGGCGCGAGATATTCGCGGTGGTCTATCTGGGCGTGCTTGCCACTGTTGTTGCATACACCTTGTGGACGCGATTGCTGGTGCGCCACCCTGCAGCACGGGTGGTGCCGTTCTCGCTGCTGGTGCCAGTGGTCGGCATCTACGCCGCCTCGCTTGTCTTTGATGAACACATGCAGGGCTGGCAGTGGGCTGGTGCTGCACTGGTCTTCAGCGGTTTGCTGTTCAACCAGTTCGGCGGACGGGTGATCCGCCGCTGATCGCACCTGCAAGCCGCCCGCGACTGACGCGCCTAACGCGACTCACCGCCGAAAACCTCTGGAACCTCCGACCGCGCTGACGACAGCAGGCACCAAGCTGGCCTTGGGTCGTCTTACTCGCCCAGAAACTCCGCAACCGTATCCAGCGCCTCGATGTGATCTGCAACGGCCTTGATGATCAGCGCGATCGGTATGGCCAGCAGCATGCCCCATACGCCCCACAGCCACGTGAACAGCAGCAGCACGATGAACACGGCCACCGGGTTCATGCGGGCAATGCGGCCCGTCATCCAGGTGGTGATCACCGAGCCGATGATGGTAGCAATCGCCATGGATGAACCCATGGTCAGCAGAGTAGGCACGATCGTGCCGAACTGCACGAATGCCGCCACGCCGGTGCACAGCGCCACGATCAGCGGGCCGAAGTACGGAACCATGTGCAAGGCGCCGGCCGCGACTGCCCAGGTGCCCGCGTTTTCCAGCCCGATCCAGCGAAACGCAATCCAGGTGAACAAGGCCAGCGCCACATTGGTGATGACCAGCATCGCCATGTAGCGTTGAATCGAGCGATTGATCTCATCGAGCATGTGCACGCTGATCTTCTTCTGCGACAGCGTGTGCCCGGCCACCTTGATAAATTTTCGTTTGAAGGTATTGCCTGACAGCAGCAGGAAAAACACCAGGAAGATCACCATGGTTGCCTGACCCAGGAAGGCCATGACACTCATGGAACCGGCAACGATGATGTCGCCGATATGGTTGGTGGGCCGCTCGATTACCACCGCGCGACGGGGCTCGGGTTCGCGTGCGGCTGCCTCGATGGCCGCTGCCGTGCGGCGCAGCTTGTCCAGAATCGAGCCATTGCCGCCCGTGAGTGTATTCAGTGAACTGCTGATCTTGGTAGCCACCTCGGGCATCTGATCGACAATCGCCTGCGCCTGGCCGCGCAGGGCGTACGCGCCACCCACAATCGATGTCAGCAAGGCCAGCAATACCAGCGTAGACCCGATCACGCGCGGAATTCGGCGGCGTGCAAGAAAGGTCACCACCGGGTCAAGTGCATACGCCATGATCACGGCGATCACCAGCGGCACGACAAACTCACGGGCCGACTGCAAGGCAAACAAGCTGGCCAGCACGGCAAGTACGATCAGCGCAGCACTGCGCGGGTTGATGCGCGGGGCCACCGGGTGGACCGGCAGGGGCTGCGCGGAGGCATGCGTCGCGGGTTCTGCGCCAACTGGCGTTGATGCCACGGGCAGCTCGATAGAGGACGGAGGCATGGACTTCCAGGGTGGGCGTGAACGTGCGTGGGGGTGAATGCGCGTCGTGAACACGCAGAAAACCGGGTGTTCAAAAAGTATACAAAGCAGGGTTTTGGGGCCGAAGCCGCCAGATGTAATCGCCGGGTATCGCTTGCAACCCGCTTGCAACCTGGGGGCTGGCGTGCAACACAGCTGTGTCGGGCCGGCACCTGTTCGGGGTGCGTTACGTGCTATATCTGCGGCCTGGAGCGGATTTTCGCTTTGACTTACTTCAAGGAGCAGGACATGTCGCGCGGAGCTGGCGAAGATTACAAGGGTTATTACATCCGGACCGAGACCCGCAAGGTCAACGGCGAGAACGCAACAAGCAGTCTGTATGACTCGGTCGCACGCATCTGGCTGGATGCCGATTCGATGGCCGACGAGACCGAACCTGATCTGCAGGTAGAAGGCGAACAGGCTTTCCCGACCGAGTTCGAGGCACACCGTTACGCCGAGCGCGTGGCGCGTCAGTACATCGACAAGCTCGAAGCGGAATGAACACAGGGGCAGCGCCTGGCGGCGTGCCCCTGTTCCATTTCATGCTGCGCTTCCCGTCACCCAGCCGGGGCGCGCTTAACAGCGTCAGGGAACGCCAGCCGTGGCCAGCAATACGCTCAAGTTGGCTGTCATGGCCTTGAGCAAAGCCGGGCGGTCCACGTCGATCCATTCATCCAGATTGTGGGTGCGGCCGATTTTTCCTGGCCCCATCACACCGAGTGCGATCGACGGGATGCCCAGGCTCATGGGCACGTTAGCGTCGGTCGAGCCCCAGCGGTAGCTGGTCTTGTAGCCGGCTGCCGTCAGCGCGGCATCGGCGTACTGCACGATGTCTTTCTCAGTATCGGTCTGGCCGGCAGGGCGATCCCCGAGCAGCTTGGCATCGACCGTGATCTTGCCTTCCTTGGTCGAGCGGATGCCGTTTTCGGTATCAGCCGCCTGCGCCACCACCGATAGCATGCGTTCTTCCACCCGCTTCAGGCGGGCGATGGATTCCGAGCGCATGTCGATTTCCATCCAGCCCGATTGCGGGATGGTGGTGATTGAGGTGCCGCCACCCACCATGCCGATGTTGTAGGTCGTGCGCGGGCTGGACGGCACTTCCACCTTGGACAACTGGTTTGCCGCCTCGGCCAGTGCAAACAGCGGGTTGACCAGTCCGAAGGCATTGAAGCCCGGGCCACCCGGGCCGTTGAAAGTCACGCGATATCGCTTGGACCCCAGGCCCGCATTGGTGATCGCGCTGATCTCGGCACCTTGCAGCGCGATGAACTGCTTGATCTTGTCCTTGAACGGGCTTTTGGTGAACAGGAAGCGCGCGCCGCGCAGGTCACCCAGGCCTTCCTTGCCCACGGTTGCCACGAACAGAATGTCGTCGCGCGTCTTGATGTCGCCGGTGTCGAGTGCGCGCGCAAAGGCCAGCATGGTGGCCAGGCCCATGGCGTCTTCACCGACACCGGGACCGGCCAGGCGGTTGCCTACCCGTTTCACCGTGGTGTCGATGTCCGGTGCAAAGCTGGTGTCGAGATGTGCAGATACCGCCACCAGTTTGCTGTCTTTGCCGCCCGACCCCTTGCGCAGGGCGTAGACGTTGCCTTCGGCATCGATATCCACCGTCTGCAAACCCGCTTCACGCAGCAGACGCGCAAACACCTGCGCTCGTGGGCCTTCCTTGAAGGCGGGGGCAGGAATTTCCGACAAGGTGACACACTCGTCAACAATGCGGTTGTAATCGCGATCGAACGCCGCGCTTGCACGTTTGAAGGCGGCGCTGGTGATGATCCGCTGGACATCAGCCTGGGGGTCGGCCGACTGTGCACCAGCCGGTGCCGCGCTTGCCAGGCCGAGTGCCAGCCAGAAGACAGTGGTGCGGACGGACAACGGCATTTTCTTATTCCAAAAAACGGGGTCGCAGGCACGGCCGGGACTACGCTGGCAATGATAACTTAGCGTCATCCTCGGCACGGTAATTACCGCTTTGCTGTCGTGTGCGATAGACGCACTAACGGCAGAAGCCAAGCTGTGCTTAAGCCCTGATTGGCTCAGGCTTTGTTATCCTGCCAGTCACTGATCCCGTCCCGCTACAGGAGTAGGCCGATGCGCATGGCGCGTCTTGCAACCATGCGCAGCGGAATAGCCGCACTTATCGCCGCATCCACCGTCAGTCTGCTGGCCGCTTGCGGCGCTGGCGACTCGGTCATGAACAGCCCGCACACTGGTGACGAAAAAAGCAATACGCTGTATACCGCGTTCACCAACCGGTCCCCCAAATATCTCGATCCGGCGAGTTCGTATTCGACGGACGAGACGCCGTACACCTACCAGATCTACGAGCCGCCCTACGGGTATCACTACCTGAAGCGCCCCTACGAGCTGATTCCGCGTGCCGCCAGCAAGCTGGCAGAGCCGCAGTATCTTGACGCCGCCGGCAACCCTTTGGCTGCAGATGTGCCGGGCGATCAGGTGGCGCAAAGCGTCTACGACATTCCAATTCGACCCGGCACGCGCTTCCAGCCACACCCGGCTTTCGCCAAGGATGCGAGCGGCAAGTACACCTACCACGCGCTCGCGGCCAAAGACCTGGAAGACAAGTACGCCATTCCCGATTTCCCGGAAACCGGCACACGTGAACTGCTGGCCGACGACTACGTCTATGCCATTCGTCGGCTGGCATCGCCTCGCGTGGTGTCGCCGCTGTATGCGCATTTGTCCGAGTACATCGTCGGCCTGAAGGAATACGGCGACCAATTGCGCGAGATCGACCGCAGCCAGCGTGCAGGCCTGCCGCCGCTGACGCGTGATCTGCCGTGGATCGATCTGCGCAAGACCGGCTTTTCCGGCGTGGAGGCCATCGACCCGCACACCTTGCGCATTCGCGTGAAAGGGAAGTACCCGCAGTTCAAGTACTGGCTGGCCATGACTTTCTTCGCGCCCATTCCCTGGGAAGCGGATTACTTCTACAGCCAGCCCGGCATGGCCGCAAAAAGCCTGTCCTTGAACTACTGGCCGGTGGGCACTGGCCCGTACATGCTGACCGAGTACGCCATCAATCGTCGCCACGTGCTCAGCCGCAACCCGAACTTCCACGGCGAGACGTATCCGTGCGAAGGCGAACCTGGGGACCGCGAGGCAGGACTGCTGGACGATTGCGGCAAACCCACGCCTTTCATCGATCGGATCGAATTCCACATCGAGAAAGAAGCGGTGCCTTTGCAGGGCAAATTCCTGCAAGGCTATTACGACGTGCCGGAAGCGCAGCGCGGCGAGTACGGCGTGAGCTATCTGGTCGCGGCAGAAGATTCCGCCGAAAAAGCAAAGCTGTATGCAGAGCGCGGCTTGAAGCTGCCCACCACGGTCGAGACGCAGAATTGGTATATCGGCTTCAATTGGCTTGATCCGGTGGTGGGGCAGGGCGACACCCCCGAGCAGCGCGAGAAAAATCGCAAGCTTCGGCAGGCAATCAGCATTGCCTACGACTGGGAAGAATACGTCGCCATCTTCGAGAACAGCCAGGCTGAAGTTGCGCACGGCCCGTTGCCGCCTGGCCTGCTGGGCTACGTGGCGCCGCCCGCAGGTGCCAATCCGCAGGTCTACGACATGGGTGCGGATGGCCCGCGCCGCAAATCGCTGGATGAGGCCAAACGTCTGCTGGCCGAGGCCGGTTATCCGGGTGGCCGCAATGCCATGACCGGGCAACCGCTGGTGATCAATTACGACGCCATGGGCGGTGTGTCGGCGGGCGCGCGTCCGCAGTACGACTGGATGGCGCGGCAGTTTGCCAAGCTGGGCATTCAGATGGAAGTGCGGTCCACGGACTACAACCGTTTCCAGGACAAGATGCGACGCGGCGTGGCGCAAATCTTCCTATGGGGCTGGAACGCCGACTACCCCGACGCCGAGAACTTCCTTTTCCTGCTCTACGGCCCGAATGCAAAGGCTGCGCACGGCGGCGAGAACGCATCGAACTACGCCAATCCCGAGTTCGATCGCTTGTTCGAACAGATGAAATTCCTGGAAGACGGCCCGGAAAAAGCCAAGGTGATCGCCCAGATGCTGACCATCGTGCAGCGCGACGCGGCATGGATGTTCGGCTACTTCCCGAAGTCGGGCGGGGCGTATCAACAGTGGGTTGGCAACGGCAAACCCACCCAGATGATCCGCAACAACCTGCAGTACATGAAGATCGACAGCGAGTTGCGGGCCACCAAGATTGCCGAGTGGAATCGCCCGATCTGGGTGCCGCTGCTTATCCTCGTCCTGCTGGGCGTCCTTGCTGTGGTCCCCGCCGTCGCCATGCTGCGCCGACGCGAACGCGCCACCGCCTTCAACCGGACTGAGCCATGAGTGTCTACATCATTCGCCGCATCCTCTACGGCATTCTGGTGCTGATCGGGGTCAACTTCTTCACCTTCCTGCTGTTCTTCGCGGTCAATACGCCCGATGACATGGCACGCCTGGCAATCGGCGGCCGCCGTGTCACGACCGAGGCCATCGAGAAATGGAAGATCGAGCGGGGTTACGACAAACCGCTGCTGATCAATCAGGCGGCAAGCGGCACTGGCAAGTTCACCGAAACCGTGTTCTTCGAGCGCTCGATGCCCTTGTTCGTGTTCGATTTCGGTTCCTCGGACGCGGGGCGCGACATCACCCACGAGGTATCGGAACGGGTGGGGCCAAGTCTGGCGCTGGCCTTACCCACCTTTGTGCTCGGGGTGCTGGTCAGCGTGCTGTTCTCATTGCTGCTGGTGTTCTTCCGAGGCACTTATCTGGACTTCTGGGGGGTAGTGCTATGTGTGGCGCTGCTATCCATATCGTCCCTGTTCTACATCATTGCCGGGCAGTATCTGTTCTCGAAAGTCTTGCGCCTGGTGCCGCTATCAGGCTTTGAAGGCGGCATCTCGATGCTGAAGTTCCTGGCCTTGCCCGTGCTGATCGGCATCATCTCGCGGCTGGGGCCGGAAGCCCGCTTCTACCGCACACTGTTTCTGGAAGAAATCGGCAAGGACTACGTACGTACTGCGCGCGCCAAGGGTTTGTCAGAGAGGGTGGTGTTGTTGCGCCACGTGCTGCGCAATGCCTCGCTGCCGATCCTGACCAGCACGATCTCCGCCATTCCACTGCTGTTCCTGGGCAGCTTGATTGCCGAATCCTTCTTCGGCATTCCGGGCTTGGGCAGCTACACCATGGACGCGATCAACGCACAGGACTTTGCGGTCGTGCGCGCCATGACCTTCATTGGGTCGACGCTCTACATCATCGGGCTGCTGCTCGCCGATATTTCCTACACGATCGCGGACCCCCGCGTGCGTTTCGAGTAAGGGGCCACGATGCCAAAGCTGGTATTGCTCTGGACCGATGTCGCCTTCCTGCTGGTGCTGTTGGGTGCGGCCGTGTACGTGTGGCATGTACGCCGCTCGCCCGCCTTGCGCGCCACGTGGGCGCGTGTCGCCCGCGATACACCCGCCATGTGTTCGGCCGTGTTGCTGGTAGTTTTTGTCTTGCTTGCCGTGTTGGATTCGCTGCATTACCGGCCACGCTTGCCGCCCGCACCGAACGCCCCGCCGGGTGCCGCAGTGGCCTATGCACCGGTGACCATGTCGGTGCTGGACGCCTTGCTTGCGAAGCCCATGCGCGCGGTGGAAAAGACCTATTCCGCACCGCTGGCGATTCGTCAGTTTTCCAAGGAAACCGAGCTGATTGACGGCAAGCCCGTGCGTGACTTTCCCCGGCTGCGTCACGGTGGTGCGCATCTGACCGATCCCGATAAACAGTACGTGGGTGACGTGGCGCGTCGCACGCTGGGCGGTGCCGTGCTTGGTTTGTTGGTGGCGTTCACGGCAGCGCTGGCATTGACTGCAATTCTTGCCGAGCGTTCAGGCTCGAACCTGCGTGATACCTGGACCGGCATTGCCCAGGGCCACACGGCGGTGCCCTGGCGCGCCATGTTGTTGACCTTTGCCGTGCTCAGTCTGCTCGGTGGCATTGCGGCGGGTTTGTCGTCTGGCTATCACGTGCTGGGCACCGATCGCACGGGTAATGACGTGTTGATCCAGGCGATCAAGAGCGTGCGCACCGCCATCGTGATCGGCAGCCTGACCACCATTGCAACCTTGCCGCTGGCCTTGTCGCTGGGGCTGATGGCGGGCTACTTCAAGGGTTGGGTAGATGATCTGATTCAGTACGTCTACACCACCCTGACCTCGATTCCCGGCGTGCTGCTGATTGCTGCCTGCGTGTTGATGGTGCAGGTGTTCATCGACACCAACCCGGACCTGTTCGCTACCGGTGCCGAACGTGCCGACCTGCGGTTGTTCCTGCTGTGCGCGATTCTGGGGGTGACCGGTTGGTCGGGCCTGTGCCGACTGCTGCGTGCCGAATCACTGAAGCTGCGTGAACTGGACTACGTGCAGGCCGCACGCGCATTCGGCGTGTCGCACACCCGAATCATGATCCGCCATCTGCTTCCCAACGTGATGCACATCGTGCTAATCACCGTGGTGCTGGAATTCTCGACCCTGGTGCTGTACGAAGCCGTGCTGTCCTACCTGGGCGTGGGGGTCGATCCCAGCATGAATTCCTTCGGGTCGATGATCAACCTGGCGCGACTGGAAATGTCCCGTGACCCAATGGTGTGGTGGAACATTCTGACTGCCTTCGTATTCATGCTGGCCTTGGTCCTGTCGGCCAATCTGTTTGCCGATGCCGTGCGAGATGCCTTCGACCCGCGCGCCCGTCGTTTCCGCCCGGCATGGCTGGGTGGCAAGGCGGCCAAGACACCGGTTGCCGCCAACGGGAGCGCCTCATGAGCACCATCGATTCCCGCCCGGGTTCTGCTGAACCTGCCAACGACACCTTGCTGGCCGTCAGTGGCCTGCGTGTGGCGCTGGATGGCGAGCAAGGCCTGGTGCAGGCCGTGCGCGACTTGTCGCTGACCATCGCACGGGGCCAGACTTTCGCCCTGGTGGGGGAGTCCGGCTGCGGCAAGACCATGACGGCCTTGTCTCTGTTGCGACTGCTGCCCGACGCCGGGCGCATTGTTGCCGGCCAGCTTGCGCTGGACGGCACCGACCTGAATCACCTGTCCGAACAAGCCATGCGCGGTGTGCGTGGTGGTCGCATCGGCATCATCTTCCAGGAGCCATCCACCAGTCTGAACCCGGTGATGCGCGTTGGTGACCAGATCATCGAAACCATCGTGTCGCACACCAGCCTGCGCGGCGCGGCGGCTCGCGCCAAGGCCATCGAGTGGTTGGAACGCGTTGGTATTCCTGAACCTTCACGTCGTATTGACGACTACCCGTTCCAGATGTCGGGCGGGCAGAAGCAGCGGGTGATGATCGCCATTGCACTGGCCGCCGAGCCTGCGTTGTTGATCGCAGATGAACCCACCACGGCGCTGGATGTGACCATTCAGGCGCAGGTGCTGGACCTGCTTGCAGACCTGCAGCGAGATCTGGGTATGGCCATGCTGCTGATCTCGCATGACCTGGGCGTAGTCGCGCGCATGGCCCACCACGTGGCGCTGATGTATGGCGGTGAGATCGTGGAATCGGCCCCGGCCGAGCGCTTCTTTGCCAATCCTGAACACCCATACGCGCGGCATTTGTTCTCGGTGTTGCCGGGAACCGCCAAGCGCGGGCAACGTCTGGGCAGTGGTGCGTGGACACCGTCTGTGATGATGGACGCCACGCGGCCTGCGGTTGCTGCAAACAGTGCACCGGGCGCGCAGGAATCGGTGACTGCGGAGCTGCCGGTTGAAGGCTTGTCGCCTGCGGTGCCGTCGGCGCTGGGGTTGTCGGCACATGCGTTGTCGGCAGATAGGGCGTCGGCAGATGCATTGCAGACGCAATCATCGTCAGAAGATGCGGCATCGGACGCAAGGTCTGTTTCCGCTGACGGCACCGCCGTCACCTCCGTGGTGCAAACGGTTTCGACGCCACTGCTGACGCCGCGCGACACGCCTGCCGGCCCCTTGCTTGAAGTGCAAGACCTGCGCGTGCACTTCCCGATTCGCAAAGGCTTGCTGCGTCGTACCGTTGGCTGGATCAAGGCGATCGATGGCGTGAGTTTTTCACTGGCAGCTGGGCGCACCCTGGCACTGGTCGGTGAATCTGGCTGCGGCAAGACCACCACCGGCAAAGCCTTGCTGCGCCTGATCGACAGCAGCACCCGCGTCACCGGTCAGGCAAGCCTGGCGGGCGAAGACCTGCTGACGGCCAGCACCAGTGCCATGCGCCGACTGCGCCGTGATATCCAGATCATTTTCCAAGACCCCTATGCATCGCTGAACCCGCGCATGCGTGTGGGCGAAGTGCTGGATGAAGGCATCGCGTCCTTGCATCCTGAACTTGATCCATCCGCACGCACGCAGCGGATTGCCAGACTGTTGGATCAAGTGGGTTTACGCAGCGACGCTGGTTCACGTTATCCACATGAGTTTTCCGGTGGCCAGCGTCAACGCATTGCGATTGCGCGCGCACTGGCGGTGGAACCACGGCTGCTGGTGTGCGATGAGCCCACCTCTGCGCTGGATGTGTCGGTGCAGGCGCAGATTCTGAATTTGCTGAACGACCTGCAAGCCGAGTTCGGCATCGCCTACCTGTTCATCACGCACAACTTCGGTGTGGTCGAATACCTGGCGCACGATGTGGCGGTGATGCACGGCGGCAAGATCGTCGAGGCTGGCACCGCAGAACAAGTGCTGGGCGCACCGCGTCATGACTACACGCGCAAGTTGCTGGCAGCGGTGCCGCGCGTGGATGAGCCGGCGTGACGGGTGTGAAGTCGCGCTGATCTGATCGAGTGAAACTGCTGGGTTGCCTGAACAGGGTTCAGCCAACCCAGCAGAACCCTTCATCTTCCATCCAACTTGGCCTTGTCCGGCGAAGACGGAACATCCCCCACGCGCGGATTCAACGTGGCGTCCGAACCGCCCAGTCCTTCGCCACCATTGGTGCTCAGATAGTCTTCCAGCAAGCCGAAGAAGCGCGCGTACAGCCCGGGCTGGGTGATGGTGGCGCTGCCCACCTTGACCAGTGAATCGTCTACCGAGGCAATCGGCATCGACAGCGATCCCACCACACTCACGCCTACCGAGGCCGAGGTATTGGTCTTCTTCAGCACGTAATTCTGCTGCACGGCATTGACGAACACCGTGCTGTCGCGTCCGCGATCAGACACGCAGGTCACATTGAATTCGATCTCGTAATGCTGATCGCGGCTTTGCTGAAAATGCTTGCGCGCCGTCAGTGCCAACGAGGTCGAACTGGTGATGATGTAGCCCTGACTCAGCAAGGATCGCCGCGCCGCTTCGCAGGCTTGCGCGGGCGGGGCAGCGTAGTTGCGGGTGAAGGTATTGGTGTCTTCGAACGCGTCGGTGACGGCGTTGAACGGCTCGGGCGACGAGCAGCCCAGCAGCACCCCGACTGACAGGGCACCGCAGAGCAAAAGGCGAGGGGAGGGCATGCGCATGGGGCGCGACTCTACCGACACTATGTGCAGCAACTGTGGAGCACGGGCGGATCAGCGCAGGCATAAGCAAGATTGCGGCACGCAGCTACATGCGGACGATTTTCATTATCATGTTTGGCCCACAATCCGGCGCAACAGATTTCATCCTGATGAGCTACATGAACAATCGCACTGCAGAACTCGCACGCATGCTGACGCACACCGGTCGATGGCTTCCGCTGTTTGCCGGCGCGGCCTTGTTGACCGCCTGCGGCCACGGTGCCAACGTCGCCAGCACAGGCGCACCGAACCCCGTCAGCACACCTGATAAAACGACCGCCGCACACACCGACGCGCTGGGCACCGCCACGCCCATGTCCTTGCCGGGTGCCTACGAATTCTCGATGCAATCCTCGCAGGGCAAGGACTACAAGATTTTTGTGGCCGTCCCCGAGGGCAAGCCGCCTGCCGAGGGCTTCCCGGTGCTGTACCTGCTTGATGGCAACGCCTACTTCGTCTCGGCCGCCAGCACCATGCGCGGCCAGTCTTCGTTTGCGTCCATGAGCCGGGTGCAGCCCGTGATGGTGGTGGGGGTAGGATACCCAGGCGAATACCTGTTGAATGGCGAACGCCGCAGCTTCGACTTCCTGCCAGTTGCCAACGGCAGTGATTCCGCCCAGTTCGCGGCACTGCGCGCCAAACCGGGCGGTGCCGATGCGTTCCTGAGCTTCCTGGTCGATGAACTGCGCCCCGCACTGGCCAGACGCTATGCCATCGACCCCGCGCGACAGTCCCTGTCCGGGCACTCGCTTGGCGGCTACTTCACGCTGCACGCATTGCTGAGCCGCCCCGACGCGTTCCGCAGCTATGCGGCCATCAGCCCCTCGATCTGGTGGGACGACGCCCGCCTGCTGAAAGAAGCGGAAGCGCGACTGCCATCCCTGGTGAAACCCGCAGGTGGCCCCGGCATCGACGTGTACCTGGCGGTGTCCCCACAAGAACTGCCCAGCCATCCCGACCGTTCAGCCGTGATGCTGTCCAATGCGCAGACCATGAACGTCATGTTGTCGCGTGCCGCCAAGCAAGGCATTCACACCCGCTATCAGGAACTTCCCGGCGAGAACCATATTTCGACCAACATGGCGGCCATGTCCGCGATTCTGCGTCAGGCTTCGGGCAATCCCTAGGCTGAACGCGCCAGCAGACCAGGTGGTGATGGCCTGGTCTGGCTCGCATCACGGCGATGGTCACCACCGCTAACATAATCACCCTTAATCTCACCGACCTCATCCATTAGCTGGAGGACTTGCGCTGCACGCTCGGGCTAGACTTAATGTGGATCCCTGTTGCCCACTATAAGAATATCTCCAAGGCTTGCATGTCGGAACACGACCTCGCTTACGACTACATCATCGTCGGCGCCGGCACTGCAGGATGCGTGCTGGCCAATCGATTGTCGAGCGACCCCACTGTGCGTGTCCTGCTGCTCGAGGCCGGCGGCCTCGACAACTACCACTGGATTCACATTCCAGTTGGCTACCTGTACTGCATCGGCAACCCCCGTACCGACTGGATGTACAAAACCCAGGCGGAAGCCGGGCTCAACGGCCGTTCGCTCATCTACCCGCGCGGTCGTGTGCTGGGCGGCAGTTCGTCCATCAACGGCATGCTGTACCTGCGAGGACAACGAGAAGACTACGACCGCTGGGCCGAAGTCACCGGCGACCCGGACTGGCGCTGGGACGCCGTGCTGCCGCTCTTCAAGCGCAGCGAAGACCACTACCGTGGCGCGACCGAATTTCACGGCAAAGGCGGCGAATGGAAAGTGGACAAGCAACGCCTGTCCTGGCCCATCCTGGATTCCTTCGCCAAAGCCGCCGAAGAAACCGGCATTCCGCGTGTGGACGACTTCAATCGTGGCGACAACTTCGGCGTGTCCTACTTCGACGTGAACCAGAAAGGTGGCTTCCGCTGGAACGCCTCCAAAGCCTTCCTGCGCCCCATCAAAGACCGCAAAAACCTGACCGTCATGCACGGCGTGGAAGTCCAGCGCCTGGGCTTCACCGGCAGGCGCTGCGCCGGTGTGGTGGTGAACGTCAACGGCGAATCTGCGCACCTGCGCGTGCGCAGCGGCGGCGAAGTGCTGCTGTCGGCTGGGGCCATCAACAGCCCCAAACTGCTGGAACTGTCGGGCGTAGGCCAAGGCCGCCGCCTGAAAGACCTGGGCATTGCCGTCACCCACGAACTGCCCGGCGTCGGTGAGAACCTGCAAGACCACCTGCAACTGCGCACCGTCTACAAGATCGGCGGAGCAAAGACGCTGAACACGATTGCCGCCAGCAAGCTTGGCAAACTGCTGATCGGCATGCGCTACGCCTTCAACCGCAGCGGGCCCATGAGCATGGCCCCCTCGCAGCTTGGTGCGTTTGCCAAAAGCAACCCATCGCGTACGCGGGCCAACCTGGAATACCACGTACAGCCACTGTCACTGGAAAAATTCGGCCAGCCCCTGCACGCCTTCAACGCCTTCACCGCATCGGTCTGTGACCTGCAACCCAGCTCACGCGGCAGCGTGCACGTAGGCAGCCCCGACCCGAAAGCAGCGCCCCACATTGCACCCAACTACCTGTCCACCCAGGAAGACGTCAAAGTCGCCGTCGAAGCCATCCGCCTGACTAGGCAGATCCTGCAAGCCCCCGCATTGGCCGCCTACAAGCCCGAAGAATATTTGCCCGGCGCATCATTCCAAAGCTTCGAAGAACTGGCCGCCGCCGCAGGCTCTATCGGCACCACCATCTTCCACCCCGTCGGCACCTGCAAAATGGGCCGCGCCAACGACCCCCGCGCAGTGGTAGACGCCCACCTGCGTGTACACGGCATCGCAGGCTTGCGCGTGGTGGACGCGTCGATCATGCCCTTCATCACCTCGGGCAACACCAACTCGCCTACGGTGATGATTGCCGAACGAGCAAGCGACCTGATCCGCGAAGCGCGCACACGTTCGTCCGGCTTCGGAAACTAGGCAAAATTTCGCGTATCATGTCGGGCTTACCTGCGAAGCACGCGTAGCGCGCTTCGCAGACGGGATGGAGAGTTGGGTGAGTGGTTTAAACCAGCAGTCTTGAAAACTGCCGACGGGTAACTGTCCGTGAGTTCGAATCTCACACTCTCCGCCAAGGGCCTAGTATTTATGAGGGTCTCCAGGCGGTAGGGCGAAAAATAGGCCCAGCTATAGGCCTAATGCTCCGACGGTTGATCCATGTGGAGAGATCAGTGATTGAGCCCATTGACAAGAAACCCAAACCTGTCAGCAATATCACATCAGCCGAGGCTCGCGCGGCAATGCAAAGGGCATTGGCGCAGCTTGCGTTACGTGACAAGGACCTGACCTTAGCTTCACATGCGCAGCTTCGGGCGAAGACTCAGCAGAAATAGCAGTCGGGCAAAGCTGAGGCGATATCTGCTTCTATGTGCTGGGCTTCAAGCCCGATGGCGCCTGCTGGGTTCTTAGCCATGTATGGCACAGCGTCCGTTGAGCCCTTCCGCCCAAGTTTTAGGTGCTTGAACAGCTGAGAGTCCAGGCACGAGTGCCATGCACGGCCTTCCGCGCTTCGTTCGAGCTGAGCACTTGACGCTATAGCCGGAGGAGTGCCAAGCCAAGTAATTCTCTTTGCTGACTTCGTAGTGCTTGGCAAGGTAGCCAACGGGGTCGGCCGCGTATGCCAATACCTGATCGGGACTGAGATGTACGTGTACTTGACCCGAGGGGCCTTCGTGACTCGCATAAAAGCCAATCTGCTTGTTAGAAAGCTCAGTGACAGCTGCCTTGAGGTGTTGGTTCATGTGCTCTGATGGCGCGAGATGATGGTCGCCAATACTAGCTGGGCGTGCCCGCTATTCGCCAGATGGCGCGTAAGGATGTGGGCTCAGTGACGCTTGCTGGAACGACTGCCGGCGGAGGGGGCGTGCCCTAGTCATGGCTTGGTCAGAGCATGAGTCAAGCCGCACGCGGCCTTGTGCGCCAGGCCTTGAGCACTATGAGTCGTATGTTCTTTGCTGCAGCGCGCGCTTCCAACAAGGTGGTGAACCGCTCGATCAACCCTCTTCAGTGAATCAAGGCCCAACACCGGGTCCGCTCGACGAGCCGCCGACTCATTCGTCACTTAGATTCAGTGTTGCCCTGGGGGCGGCTAGTCACCGTGCCAAAGTTGTACGCCGTCGTAGTGATTATGTTGCGCGGGACTGTTCTGGATGCCCGACGTGCCTTCATTCAAGGGAGTTAGCGGCCCTGTCGGATTGCCTCGATAGTCCAGTATCAGGTTCTGCGCATACATGAGCGACGCGTTGATTGCATTCTGTTCGCTAGCGTGCAGGTCGACCACATCGAAGGTGAGAAATTTTGCGGCCCCCGGGCGTGATATCGTCACCTGGCCTCGCCAGCCACGCGTTGTATTGCTTAGCTAGGCAACCGGTTCGATCAGATACCCCAGGTAGTCAATTTTCATGGCGCCTCCGAGTCTACGGCCTGTCACCATCGCTGATGTAGAGCAATGGCGCATCGGCTCTATCGTTCCTTTACCAATTGGCAGCAGCGAGCGCGCGTCCCAGACCCAACCGCGCTGTGTAGGCTTCATGCATTTCGAGCGCGGCCTGGGGCTAGCCCAGCATGGAATCCCGTTATGAAGCACATCTACAAGATCACGTACCCAAACGGCAAGATCTATGTCGGCAAGGATTTGACGGGAAGCCTAAGCTACTTTGGGTCGGTGCATGAGGCGACGCTACGCGCTGATTTCACCACGGAGCAAATGCGCGACTTCACTATTCGGAAGACGATTCTTTGGGAGTCGGCGAGCGCTGATGATGTAGAAGTGAACCAGCGCGAGGTAGCCTTGATCCGCGAGTTGCGATCCAACGATCCGCAGATCGGCTATAACCGCTGGCCGAAACATCGACCGACTGGTCAGTGTACTGCTGACCCGGCTGACGACGCTTCCAGTTTGCCTATCGCATCGGGCTTGTCTACTTAACCGGTCATCGTTTCATGTTGGTCAATGGTGGTGCGCCATAGGTCGCCGACGGAGCAAGATTCGCCGTCACCTTTAGAGTCAGACGAAGAGCCGTAAAGTGGGCGATATCAATCGTGCTCAGCTCCTGGCAATGGGCTAGCAACGCCATCTTTCATTGAGCGACTTCCGCAGGTCGAACCGATGATGCTATCAGGCCCCTCACTTCCGCCGCCCACACCGACTCGAGCTTGGCTGACAGGATGGATCCGCAATGCTCTACGCTTTCTTTGCATCATCTGTTCTTCCCGTGCTTACTCAGAAGCTCTCGGGCGTCAGGCCGAGGCTGAAGGGAAAGATGCTGAAGCCGGCATCAACAGTCATGATGCAAAGTTTGCGCGAGCCCTTGACCGTAAATTCTGGGGTGCATTCATCGCGGTGATTTTGGGCGGGATTACTGCGGTCGCATTGAGTCTTTGCTTTGACGTATCCAAGGTCGTAGCCACTGCATTGCAATTGGGCGGCGCAGGCCTTGGCCTAGTCGCCGCTGTCGGAATTCCTAAGTCTGATGCATGGGATATCCCGCCTGCCGAAGTGGCGGCGCAAGCCGGGACGGAAATGCTGCTTTTTCTCGCCTTTACTGCGGGTGCATATGGCACCTTGGTTGGCTCCAGCTGAACACGTTGGAGTGCACGCGCGGAGACACTTTTTATGGCTCCGCATAGCCGCGTAGCTGCGCGCTAGATGCCCGTGGTTTCATCGAGCCTACACCCCTCCGGGTGCTGTGTGAGTACATGGGCTGCAATAACTCTTGCCGCACCGTCAGCTCGTCGACGAATTTGTTGGCATCTTCACCCCAACAGCGGTCATACGAACGGCTTGCTTAAGCAATGCCACTGGCTCGCGCCGTGCCCCATGTGGCGCATCTCGGTTCCGAGCGGCTTGCGGGGGCATCTTTCCTGTGGCGACCATCGCACTGCCGTTCCCCCGCAGACCAGTCGACGAGCCTTGCCGCAACATAGGTCGACGGCTCAAAACGTGAGGTAATCCAGACTAAAACCCATGCGTTTCGCATGGAGGACTAAGCTGCGGCCGAGGGATATGGGCCGCACCTACGTTTCCCGGCTATCTGCTCGCGATTGCGCCTAGAACGATGCTCAGCAAACCGCAACCCATCAGCTTGATCCATAACAGGAAGCCGCCCCAGATCGCCATGCCAGGTTTAAGGTCGCCTGGACCGAAGAGGTAGGCCGCGTATCCGATGCTGATGAACGAGCCCAGGGCAAAGCAGATGTAGCCAGCAATCACGAGTAAGCCCGCAATGGCTTTCATGGCCGCTCTCCGGTAAGTATCAGGGCCTCGCGCTGCGAGTGGAAGGTAAGGGCGAGCATTTCCATATTCATTGGTCGTACCAACCAAGCGAGTACATGCACGACTTGTGGATCTCGTCCTGGTCCCGCTTGGCCCTCATCATGGCTCCTACGCCTGCGCCCTGTGCAAACCCCCCGGAAAAAGATGCGCCAGGACTCGTGGTCGGTGTGACGGTGCCTCGATAGTTGCTCGTCACCTGTCCATAGCTGCCATACGTCGTCGCAGTGCCAGATACCGCATACCCCTGTGGACTTGAGTTGGCGACCTGCACAGTAGGCATGGGCGCGCTGCCGGCTGCTACTCGCTTGCAATAGCCGTTGTCGATCACGAGTTGCCGATCGCGCTGCTCAGGGTGGGCGACGCTAGGATTCTGCCAATTGGGTGAGGCGCAGCCGCTGGCTGCGGCTGCCAGGACCAGCGTAATGACGTACTTGCGAGCCATTGTCTTCTTCTTCAAATGGTGTCGGTGAATGGAGGGCTGATGAAGCTGCCACAGTTTTATTGCTACGTTATTCGTAGTGCTACGGAAATCGTAGTTTATCGGGGGAGGGAAAACAACGATTCTCATCGGTTGCCTTCAGCGAAGCTTCGATGTCGAATCGCCCGTCCCAGCCAAGTGTTTTTTGTTTGCGCCTGAAGGCCGCACGCATGGCTGCGGGCATGTCGCAGCGGCAACTGGGCGTGGCCATTGGTCTGGATGAGTTTGTGGCCAGCACACGCATCAACCGTTACGAGCTCGGTGTGCATCAGGCGGACATTGCGACCGCCGAGCGCCTCGCGGGTGCCTTGGGGGTTCCCTTGGCTTACTTCTATGCTCACGACGATCGTCTGGCCCATCTAATCGCCGCATTTCCGCTTCTGCCTATGGCAGACCAAGAAGAGCTCCTGGCGCGGCTTTCGCCTAGGGGGTAGTAGGGGCCTAGGGGCGCTTGCTCGAGGCTATCCTTGGCAGTGAAAGACGTTACTTCCGATGTGCGCGATTTTCGGTTCAAACCTTAGGATTTGTTAACCCTTCATGGGGTTCGTTCGACGGCTGCCCATTCGCTCCTACCTGCCCCTGTCGAGTCGAACCTCCATTACGAGCTGATCGCTCTTTCCCCGCTACTGACCTGGGTCCGGTGGACATGCCGCCGTGGAACTTGCAGCGCCCTGATGCGAAAAGGTCTTTGCGACGACAGGGTTGTCCTGTCCGCTTGCTCGTCGCGCCGCACATGAGGCCGGAGAACTGCTGCCAGTCAGTGCGGGTTGCGTTCGTCAGGTTGATGTCGCAACTATCGTCATCTTCCTGATGCATTTCGCGAACAGCTTGCTTCCACCGTCGACGTAGCTCAGCTTGCTCATCTACGACCGACTTTCGAGGTGTTGTCATGTGTTCAGCCTGATTGCTCTATTCGGTTTATCACTGAGCCCAGAGAGAGGGAGCTGAGCAGAGGCAAAAGAACCCCCAACCCTCTGCAGGGTTGGGTTCATTTGCCAAGCGCGAGCCCGTCGGTCGGTTGCGTCACATCGGCATGAGATCGCCTTCGGATCAATCTCACAGGACTGGCTTTCGATGTCACGGCATCGCCGCCCCTTGTCCAGTCCACCGCTATCTCGCGATCCCCCGGAACGAACCGAGGGCAGATTGACGGCAAGAACTCAAGTCGCGCATGGGCATGCTTCTGTGCGCATTTCTGGCGACCGGCCAGAACGTTTATGGGATTAGGCTGAGGATCGCACAACGCGTGCGATTTCCCGTCTCTGCTCTCGGCCCCGTTTGCCGATAGACTCCGGTCGCCATGGCGCGCTTCGTCCTGCGCAAGCTGGCAGGATTGGAAGCGCGGCAGGGGAGGAGTTACGAGCGGCGGGGCGCGCGAATCTGCGAGTCGCGCCAGGCGATGAGTTCGTCAGCATCCCAGACTGTCATGCGTGCGGACAGGCTGCGCGGGCGGGGAAAGTCAGGCCGCGTGGAGTTGTAGCGCCAGAACGTCGACTGGCCGCAGCCCAGAATGGTGGCGCCTTCTTTGGCGCGAACACCGCGATTGGCAATTTGCTTGTGCATGATGGATCCGTTGCCCGCTTGGATGTCGGGTATTGGGTCCAACTGTGCCTACCGGCAGTTTTTGATGAGCGGGTGCCGGTAAAGACACTTATATATTTCAATGACTTAGCTTTGTTACCGGCACGTATTGCCGGTAAAGAGTGCCGGTAAGGGGACAGGAGCTTGGCGATGCTGAGAGCGTCCGCCTGCGGCATACGGTGCTAAGTCAATCTGCACGTTTGATCGAACAACGCGTTACTCTAACCACAGCCGTGGCCAGGCCAATGCTGCTACGGAAGCGGTAACATCGTTAGCGGCCACAGGGCAAAGCAACCCGCTCTTCTTGTGTCCAGCACCGCTCAAAAAATACACAGGCCTGGCAGCAGGTCCGGCTGTCAATGGCTTGGATGAGGCACCGCTCTGCGCGACGGTCCTGAACGACTTGGTGCGCGCAGTGATGACGCTGGGAATCCACAAAGAATGCCGGGGGGGTGACTGAGCGAACGCTGATGGCCGATTGCATTGCGGCGTCGGCCCCGCATTCGGCCCAGCTATGGAAGCGGCATCCTTGGACACGGGGCTCTTCAAGGAGAAAATGCATCCCGCTGCCAGTGGCGACAAGCCATTCGTCCGGTTCCGTAAGTCCGCCGACTGGCGCCTTTGATAAATCGCCGCGACGGAAACCGGGAAACGCCGAAAGCTCGGCTGACGAAAGCACACCGCCAAGCTCTGTTCCACACGCTGCAATCAGCGCGGCGCCACGCGCACGAATCTCATCCAAATGCGGACTCAGTGTTTCTACGCCACCATTATCCTGTCTGTAGTCGAGTTCGACGGCGGTGTCATTGTCGATTACGGTAAAGACAGCGTTGTCTTTACGAGCAACGAACAGGGCTGGATAGATCAGGATGCGCGGTCGACGAGCGAACAGTTTGCTGCCGGTTCGCTCGTAGTGAACATGCACGCCCTGAAATGCTCCCTCGACATCGCTCAGCTCCAGGAACTGCCGAAGTTGCGCGGGACGTAAAGGCACTGGTGCGTCTTGAGTGAGCGCCGAGCGATGGAGAAGCTCGAAAATGTGTTCCGCCTGCGCCTTGAACTGTGACCGAGGGAATATCGCAATGTCATCTGGCCGTCCGGCGCGCAGGAAGGTTTGCACTGGGGCACTGAACACAACCATCCACTCACCGCTAATGATTACAGCTCTAGGCAAGTCATGGAAATACTGTTCCTTGATAGTCTTTACATAGCCGCTGACCTGGCGCAGATAGCTGTCCCACTCAGCGATAACCGGCGATGTATCGGCGCTCTTCCCATCGCGAATATGCTGGATTGCAACAACGAGCAATGCGGCTTCGCTGGCATACTGACCATCTCCACGAGCCGAAATCGCAGGCTTGTCCCAAGCTTTGGCTTCGACCAGCAGGAGAGGGGAGCCAGAAATATCGACGACTCCGACGTAGTCCATAAACTTCGTGGTGTCGGCCTGGAGACGGGCCTCCTCAAGCACATTGCCCCCTGCGCCGCGTCGCCATCCGAGATGATCCAGCAGTTTATCGACGAAGATCAGCCGCGTATCGTGTTCATGGGGACGGCGGTCCGGGTCGGGGTGGGCGAACGGATCTCGCAGTCTTGTAAGTTCCCACTCGACCGCATTGAGGAGGTCGTCAAGATCTCGCTTGAAGAGGTTTTGAAGCGCTAGCCGGTTCACTGGATCAGTTCCGGCAGGCGATAAAGCAGGCGTCGCGCTTCCGGCCATCCTACTTCTAGGAAAATCTCTAGGCAGTCAACGAGGGCCGCACGCCGAGTCGAATCCTCGAAAATTTCCTTGTGGTCTGCGAGGAATACACCAATCAGCCGAACAAGAAGGTCTACGCCAAGAGACTCGTGTTCATAGCCCGATCGGCTGCCACCTAGCAAAAGGCTGGCCGCCAAATCGAAGGCGGCCTCTGCGTCCACTTCAACAAGGCGCTCTACAAGTTGGAGCAAGTAATAGGTCGTGTGCGGGTGCGCATATTTGCCAATCCGCTTGAGGAGGTCGGTGTTTTCCTGGAGGAACACATTGAGATCCGCGTGGCAAAGCGCCGTGTTGCCGAGCCGTCGACTAGAACCTGCGTCGATCGCAAAGAACATTTCCATACCCGCGGTGTTGATGAGGTGCGCGCACTCCTGCACCTCCGCGGCGGCGTGCGAGTCCGCGTCCGATATCTTCCCCGCAAGCCGGGAGTTCGCGGCATTAACGATGTCCGAGAAAAGCGCCTGAGCGCGCTGGCGGACATCAGCGTCCTTGTCGGGGATCTCGCCTGCCCCAGCAACAATGGCGTCGCGCAGGCTGCTCAGGACCCTCCTTACCTCTTCGGCATGCTGCCATGGCGCACTTGACCATCGGTCGAGAACGAGCTTTGCTTCCTTAGCTTGGTAGGCGACCCAAAGGACGGCGAGTTTATCTGCGATAGCTTTGTACAGCCGGCGTTCTCGATCTGACCCGGGGGACTCGCGCTGCAACAGAAAAAGCAGCAACTCTAAGCTCCGCTGCTGATCAGCGTGGATCAACTTTGAGATGACGTCGCCAAGCAGGTGTTCGATGATGGTCAAGTTGGGTTCGCGGGTTAGGCGGTCTGCCAGAAGCCGCCAGAATTGATCCCGATCGAGGTCCCAAATTTTGACGAGACGCATCGAGGCGTTAAGCCGGACTGCGGGATGGCTGTCAGACAGCAACTCCCTCGCGCGCGGCATCAGCTCGGGGTAGAGGTCCGCCCGTTGTGCGAATAGGTTCCAATAGGCTTGCGCAGCTTCGACCCGCGCTGCGGGGCTGCCCCAAGAGGCAGACTCTTCAAAACTTGCTTCCGTCTCAGCGCCCAGCGCTGGGCTCTCGGACCTACCAGCAATGTCTAGAAGCGCTATAAACGTCGCGTCTTGCTCCGGTGTTGGAGGTGCCTCCTTCGATACCAACAGCTGTTTCGATACGATGACATCACAGCCTTGGCCAATGACCGCCTCTGCGCTCCGCTGAAGACCGGGATGTGGCGCATTGCCGGCAAGGGAGTTTCGTATGGCCTGTAGGGCGGCTAGTGAGTCCTCGAGGGAGGCCACTGCTACATCTTCCGATTGCGCCTCGAGCCGGAGGAGTTTCTTCGCGATGTTGATGGCGTCAATAACTCGCGAGTTTTCTGGCGCTTCCTTGTCTAGGCCTTCGAGCCAGTGAAAATCCTCAGGAGTGCCAGCCAGGGTGCGAACGACGAAGAGCCGCTCATTTGTGGTGGTCTGGTCTTGGGGTATTTCCTCGAAGATCCGGCGCGCCTCGTCGGTGACAAGTTGGTCACGACCGATTGCCGAAAAAAGGCGTTCCAGGAAGGCCCGGCGTACCTCGATTGGATGTTTGAAACGCGAGAAGTCAAAGCCGAGCACAGTCCGTTCGAAAGTCTGTCGTTCCTGCGCTGACCGTCGGCCGATGCCTATCGCGACGAGATCAATTGCGTCCTTGCGGGTGTCGGAGAGGACAAGAAAGGGTTCGGTCACAGCAATGGCCCAGAGCTTGTCTACCAGGCCATCGGCGCGCTCGACGGCACAGAGGAACATACGTGACCAAAGAATTGCGAACGACGCTTCGTTGATCAAGATGTCGATCAAGACCAGAGCTTCGGTCTCCGTGGCGAATTTGAGGTGCGCGCGCAACTTTGAGACTAGGCTTTCCGCATCCCGGCCGTACCGGCTGTTTGGGTCATGTGCCCAGATGTAGCTGCGGTCTTCCCGCAAACGGATTGATCGGCCACTGACTTCAAGCTCGATGTCGCATGTGTCTTCGGATGGAGCATGCTCGCGAGCGACGTAGCCTTCAACTGCCGTGACGACGGCGCGGACTGCGGCTCGTGGGTGGGTTTGTAGAAATTTGGGCAAGTATTCGCCCAATGACCACCGTGCCATCCCGTAATCCTGCCGGGCGTTCGAAGTTAGGTTCAGGATTTGGCTTTGGCTGATCTGGGTCTGGCGATCCTCCGTAACCTCGTAGTCAAACACTACCCGGTAGATGTCAGTAACGAACTCTGGGTCGACGTCGCCGACCGCCGCAATTTTGTGGCAAACCGCGGGCACTTCCTGATGTCCAAACCGATCCAGTCGATTGCGGTCGAAGATCTGGACTAGCAGGGCTCGCGAGGCTTCGGTATCGGTGCCGTAGGTTGCGATAACGAAATCAATGGCGGACCTCACGATAAAGCCTGGATCAGGCTGGGCTAGCCCGTGCGCCAAGAGCGCGCGCGCGGCCCGCCCTAACATCTGCGTTAACCCGGCATCGTTAATTCGTCCGATAAGATTGTGAAGTAGGAAGCGAAGGGTGCTCGCCACCGTCGCCGGGGCTGTCGCTAGGCAATCGGCTAGATGAGCCCACGGCTCCAAAGGGAATTGCTTCTCGTCCTGGAGTCTCACGACAAAGGCGCCAGTAATATGTGACAGCGCCTTAGGTGCGATCTTATCCCCCGCGATAGCTCGATTACCTAACCAAAGGCAATCTTGTGCCGAAGTAGGAAACTCTGCTCCCAAACGCCCGGCTGTGCTACGGATAATCGGGTCTCCGTGCTCGTCGTTGATCAGGGTGCCGAGGATGCTCCAAAAACGCGCATGATCAATCTCAGACTCCCAAACTTCGCGCAGCACGAATCCGAGGGCTGGCGACAGCATTAGTCCCAGAGCCTCACTCTTGCTGAACTTATAGGCATCGCTGGCGATAGCGTTCGGATCGAGGGCCAGTCGCGCGGCTGCGTAGTCGAAGAGTAGGTGATGTCTAAACTGCACCCACCGCTGGCTATCAACGACAACTAGCACCCCCTCTTTGCATAGGGTGTCGATCATGGCCGGGTTGTCACCCGCCGCGTGGAGCGTAGGTGCGCGAAGCGCTCTCGCCTGGACCATTAGCTGAACCACACGGCTAAGCGCGATCTTCGCTGGTAATCCGTGACCTTCTACTCGGTGATCCCAATAGAGACGCAACAGGTCGGCTTGAGACGCAACTTCGTCCAGATGTTTAACCGCCTCAGCTGAGATCAGCTCACTGAGCAGCCGGGTATTGAACGGCACCATCGCCAAGTCGCGAAGTCGCGGTGGTGCCTTTGCAAGACATGTTGCCAATGCTGGCGATTGCTGGAGGAGTTGGTCAAATTCGACTTTGGTCCAGGGAGGCACTTGAATGTGCTGGATCTGGCCGAAAGAAGGGTCCGCAAGTAACACATCCGGCGGTGTGCCTTTGAACAGCGCACGGAACTGCTGACCCATGCGCAGGTCAAAATTGCGGATAGACGCGATAACATTCCAGCGTCCTTTCCGCTCTACAACTCGTTCGATAAGTGCGCGGAAGACGCCCTCACCGCGACCGCCGCGAGTCGCGTCCAGTGCATCAACAATGAGGTAGGCTGGCTCCAGTCCGTCCCAAGCCTCGAGCACATCGAGCAGTGGGTGCCGTAATCCAAGCTCAGCAGTTAGGCCTTCGAGACTCTCGATCGAGTAGCGATCAACAGCGAGTTGGAGGATATCTGCACCGTCGTTGCTTAGTTTGCGAGCAACAGCGTTCAGAACCCCACTCTTGCCGGCCCCAGGCTCGCCTATGATCAGCAGCGGACCGTTGCGCACTGCGGCTTCAATTGCGGCTTGGCAGTCGCGGCGCACAGACAGCGGCGCGCCACCGGCTACCTCGATCGTCTCATAGCTACTGAGTGCTTCGGCTATGCGTTTGGAGTGCCGCTTAAGGGCCTCAATGTCGGTGCGATATTCAGGAGGCGCGCTGAGCACGACGCCCCGGCGGGCGAGTAATTGCCGCAACGTGGGGAGGTCACCACCACCGCGGTCTTTCATCAGCTGGCCGCTAAGATCGGATAGGGCTGTGAAGGCGGTTGCGGCATCCACGTCCATGCCGAAGGCCTTGATAAGGGACCCGCCCGCCACTGCATAGCCTTGAGCGCCGTCAAAGGTGACGACGGCAACTAGCTTCGCCAACTCCCGCAGCAGGTTAGTGTCGAACGGGTTCATGGTGATACTCGCCCAGGCCCGCTCGACCAAGTTAGAGAACACCTGAAACGCCTGTTGCTGTGTTTGGTTAAGTGCCCCTCCGCCAGGTTGGGCGACAAGGCGGAGTGCAGCCGGTAGGTGGTCTCTAACCTGGCCTGAGGCCTGGGGACTCACAACTAGCACCAACCGGTCGCGGGCGGGATCGAGCGGCCGGTTCCACCCCATTGAACCGTCGCCCTGCCGAGCGACAAACCAATGGCGAACGAACTGCATGATCGTCTTGCTCAGTGGTGAGTTTGGCTCCTCACTCAGGCTTGCAGATGTTTTTGCCTGCACTGCGACGTAGCCGCCGTCGCTGGTTTTGATCAGCAGGTCGTCGACCGGAGCCTCGGTTTCGAATCGGATCCATTCCGGCATGGCAGCGCCAAGACGGAAGCTGTCATCAAACCGATCGCCTGCCAGTATCCAGGATGAGAACAGCGCTCCGAGCTGCTGCTCGAAACGAATGCCAGCACTGGTCGCAGCGCCACCGCCCCCAATTCGGTCAGTGGCGGGAAGATTTCGCGGCGTATGGGTCAAGGCATGTTTCCGGTCTGGAGCTAAGGATTGCGTAGTGATAACCGGGTTCGCAGACCGTGGCAATCAGAGAAGCTCACTATGCCTAGACAAAATGCGGCCGGACTTAGGGGCCGCGTTGCTTCCGCTGCCCTTAGGTGACCACGTTCCGTCTCCTGTAAGGACCATTACGCATCGACTCGCCAGGCTCCAGGACCGCTTCTAACCCAAGACAGTCTTGGTATCGATGGTCTGTGGTCGCTGTTGGCGGTGCAGAGGTAAACAGAGGCCTGGCCAAGTGTTGTGTCTACTAGCTGCTAAAGGGGATAGACCCAGGCTTAAGGTGTCATGTACGTCGTATCTTTCAGGTGTTCTGCCCATTCGTCGCGCCATTCACGCAGTTCACGCCGCCAGAAAATTGGCTTCAGATCGGCTAAATGAATGTCATGACGTTTGCTAATCGCAGATGCCAGCTCTATGGGGTGCCAGGTGGAGGCTTGAGCTCTGCAGCCTTTTTTGACACGTGCTTGCTGGAGCCATTTTGGTGGGTCGCCCAGCGTTACCTGCCAAGACTTAGTGTTTTTTCCGAGGACGTTTGCCAAGGCCGCACTCATGTCGCTGGTGGGAATCGGGGCGGGTCCGACGGGTAAAGGAATGCTACGCAAGGTGGTGAGTCTAGGCATTGCTTCTGGCTCCGGCGGTTCTCCCTGTTTCCCGAATAACCAAGCCAATGCGGCATCTTCCAAGCTTGTATCCGCAGTGTCATCTCCTTCGATGCAACTTTGGTGTTGAGCAAGAAAAAACCGCGTATTCAGCTCGAGCAGGAGCGCGTGTGTCTCAATCACAAGCTGGCGCGCGCTATCGCCGTTGCGACCAAGGTTCGCCAGTTTGTTCGGGTCAAGCCCATCAATGTCTTCATAGGACACGATCAGCGATGATCCGCTTCCAGGAAAACAAAAAGCCGCTAGCTCACGGACGGTAAAAGGGAATAACAGCGCAGGTTTCGATACGTCACGAAGTGGATGCCATGCCACTGCGTCGTACTCGGCTTCCAGCAGTTCAATGTCAATGATTTCTTCAATGGGGCGCAAGTAAACGCCGTCATCGCAGATCCGGTGATGCTCCATTGCCGTCGCACGGTCTTCGAAATCCAACCTCTTCAGCAACAATTCGAAGACTGCTCGGCCGTATTGTTGAGGTGTGCTCATGCCGCTACCTTTTCCAATTGCAATACGGAGGCGCCGCCAAGCGCTGCATCGCAGAACGCAGCCCACGATTGCATGAGCTTTATCCGCTTCGTGAACAGGTCGCCGCGCCGATATGCGGCTTCAACTTTGTTCTCGATTGCATGAGCCAACGCCATCTCCACAACTTCCCTGGGGTGGTTGGTTCGTTCTGATGCCCAGTCGCGGAAGGTGCTACGGAATCCGTGCGGCACTTCCTTTCGGTTCATCCTGCGCATCACCGCAGTCAGGCTCATGTCGGACAGTTTGCCGCCTCGTGGCGCAGTGAAGATCAACTCAGAACCCTCGATGCGCGGCAGCGAATGAAGAATGGTCAGGGCTTGTTCTGACAACGGAACGCGATGCTCTTTGCCCGCTTTCATGTGCTCGGCTGGAACAGTCCACACGGCTTCTCGAAAGTCGATTTCAGCCCACGTAGCTGCCCTGACCTCGCCTGATCTAGCGGCGGTCAGGATTTGGAATTCAAGCGCCCGCGCCGCCAAGCCCGCCCGTTCGCGCAGCGCTGGCATGAACGTGCTCATATCTGTCAGCGATACAGCGGGGTGGTGGACGACCTTGCTGATCTTTTCAGGCTTTGGCATCAGCTTGTCCAGTCGGCCGCGCCAGCGCGCGGGGTTCTCGCCGGATCGATAGCCACGCACCGTAGCCCAGTCCAGCACTTGTTCAATGCGTCCACGAAGCCGGGTGGCCGTCTCGGTCTTAGTGCGCCAGATGGGAGTGAGTACGGTCAGAATATGGGTCTGGGTCACATCCGCCACCAGCAGCTTGCCAATCACCGGATACGCATACGTTTCCAAGGTGTTTGCCCATTGCTGGCGATGTTTGGCGTTCTTCCACTCGTCACTCTTCGCGTCGATGAGCATCTGACATGCTTCTGCGAAGGTCACCGCTTTGGCCTGGGCGGCGCGTAGCGCGCTTTTGGCTTGCTGGCGATCAAGAATGGGATCGATGCCTTCTTCAATCTTGCTGCGCCCTATTCGGGCCTTCTCACGAGCTTGGGCAAGCGTTACGCTGGGATAGCCGCCGAGTCCCATGCGCCTACGCTTACTTCCTACCCAGGCACGTAGTACCCAGCTTTTTGCTGTGCCGACAATCTGTAGCTGTAGGCCCGGAACACCACCGACGGCATAAGCACCAGGTTCAACCAGCCGTGAAACTTCCAGCGCGGACAGCTCCTTGACCTTCTTCATCTATATGCCCACCTATAGGCCCAGCGATGCCGAGATTGTACGCGACCTTATGAGACTAAGTGGGAGTGCAGGTGAAGGTTTTTCCTAGGAGGATTGTGCCCAATGAGACTAACTGAGACTAAGGAAAGTTCTATCGCGGCGGACACACTCTCCGCCAGTGAAGTTCGTAAGGGCTTGATTCAGAAGGTTTTTTCGCTCTAATCATCCCCAGCTGTCAAAGCCATTGCATCGCATGCAGTGGCTTTTTGCACTTCTGGGCTCGTTCGCGCTGTGCAGTTCGTTGGTCAGGTCAATTTCTCAGGATGCTCTCGCTTGGGCTGTCTCCGAACCAGCGACATCCTGAACGTATTGATTCGCCAAGTGGTTTGCCGTCAGACAACGACTTATTTCGCCAAAGTAGCGTGGTTGCCCTGAATCGATAGTTCACAGCAGTCATCCGCCGAGCGAATTTGTATGACTGTCAGCTTATGGCCGATCTCAGTCAAAAACAATTCGTTGCCCAAGCTCAAATTCATTTTCATGGCAGTAGAACAGAATGATGGAGCTTTCTGGGGAGTAGGCCATCGCATCGTCGCGGGCGGGCACGAAAATATCCGACCAATTCTCTACGAAGAAGTTGCCGCTGCAACGGAAGCAATCATCCTCACCAAACACGACGACCAATTCCTGAATGCCAGAAATACGAAGCCGCAACCAGTCGGTAGCAGTTGATATACCCTCGTCTAACTCAAGCCGCTCAATTGAATCAACTGTCTGAGCATTCAAACCAAGGTGGCTTTTCGAATCATAAAGACCAACCAGCGTGTAAGCCTGACTAGCCTCACTAGCATCGAGCCAAGAAATGTCTTTCGAATGATGCTTGAGTTCTTCAATTCGCCAATGTTGGTTGCTCATAAATCTCAAGTCGAAAGACTAGTCGTAGGTCAAGCGGCAGCTTCCAGCCGGTGGGAGGCATCCTTAGGCAAGTGCCCGCCAAGCGGCGAGCTCCTGATCGGTAAGCGGCGGTCCCCATCCCCCATGAATTTCGGGTTGAAGCTGAATATATTGGCGGAGCTCGGGCGTTGTGACGCCGTGCACCTTGCAAATTTCCAAGACGTTTTGTAGTTGCCGCGTCGTCGCTGGCAGGTCGTTGCCATACCAAGTGACCGCGCTTGTTTCCACTACATGATCAACCAGCTTATTCAGCGGTTGAAGAACCTTTTGCGGAATAGCGTCCTGTACCTCCTGTGGCCAGTCATCTCCGAGGCCGGAAATGGGTAACGAAGCAAAACCACTTTCCCATGCAACGAAATTCGCTGGTTCGACCTGAGCCACTTTCCAGATATGTTCCACTAATGCGAACAATGCAGGATGCTCTATCTGGAACTGCCGACAGAACCGCTCTAGGCAGGTAACTGCAACGCACTGCTTGGCGACCACTGAAAGGGTATTAATCAAAGTATCTGTCATGAAATATCGAGCTATGTGCAAGATTCAGTTTAGCTGAAGGTGGTCGCTGCTAATATTAAGTGCATATTGTCGATAGTTGAGCACTGACCGCTTTCGGCCAGAAGGGGCTGGGAATATAAATCTGCCCCTTTCTAGTTGATGTTCAGTTACTCGGCAATCGAACCGCGCGTTCTCCACCGCGCACGGACAAAGTCTTCGAAGATATAGTTGTCCTGCAGCGGCAGACCATCTGCATGATCACAGACTATTTCGAAAGATCTTTAGTCCATGAGCCGCCAGTTTCTGTAGAGCTCCAACGTGATGAGGCATTCCGTTCTAGGCTATGACGTAAGGCATCAGGACCCAGGAGAAGCAGGGTCTTGTGCTGATTCTCAGCACTGGGTTTTTGGCCTTGCGTCCAGTACGACCAGCAATTGAAGTAAGGCTTTTCTCTGTCTTCGACGATGTCCGGACGTAAGCGCACGATGTCTGCAGGCTTCGGATGGGCCTTTTCCGTGGCTTGGGTGGGAATGGCATCGTTCAGCTGGGCGAGGAACTCTTTGGGCATCAGGCGGTGTCCACTTGAGCCATCCTCCTTGAGAACCTCCAAGAGGTCACTGTACATATCGCCTAGATAATCCCGAATCCGATAGCCTTTAATGACATCGAATCGGAAGAACCCTCGGACCTTGCCTCGGGCCGTAAGCGTGAGCACGAAAGAAGGCGTGTCCCGCGTGGAGAACAGGCAATCGAAGCTCGCCGCACCTGTTCTCACCAAAAACTGCTGCATGTCGCTACCAATTGCGATCATGCTGTTGTGAAGTTGCCTCAATGAGGTCATTTCCATCTGATGAACTCTCCTTAATCGGGGGCTTATAATAATGGAGAGAAAAGCAAAGAGGGCAGATTTATTTGCTGGGATACTGGCTGCTTCCAGTCGAAAGCGTTCGTGGCGCTTGTTCATGTAGGCCTCGGACACCTGGCATACCGGTTAATAGCGTGGGGAGTGCTGCAGTAGCACTGCGACGCGCGGCCAATAAGAAGTGAGGTGTCATACTACGTTTTCATTGCGGCCGCCTGCACGGAAAAATCAGTCGGACAGATTTTCTATTTATAATTTAACAAATATTATTCGAGCATTGACCCATGCTATCCGCACAGCAGGCCAGCGCCATCGTACTCGACCTTCACAAAGGTTTTCTCAGAGACGGTCAACCAGAGCGATTTGTCATTTATTATTGCGAACTTTCTTCGAATGGTGACTACTGGGTAATTCGCTGCAACAGCGAGGACTGCATAGTACATGGCAAAACCGAATATTGTTATGTCGGTGTGAATGCGCATCTTGTCGAGGTCAAAACTGGTAGACTTGAAACGGTAGTTAGTTCTATGAGCATTGAGGAATATCTGCAAGACAAGGGTGACCTTGAGGCAGCAGCGAGCAAAAGTTATGTGCTGGAGCCGTCATTTTCGAAGGAAAGCAAAGCGGAGGTGATCAACCTACGACAGAAACTGGCGAGCTCCTACACGGACACCTTTGCTCTTCTGTTAGGCGCGGGCCGACACTGGCTCACAGGAAAACGTAGACACCTTGAGCACGCTCAGAGATTACTTGCCATCGAAGGTATCGCGTCAGAGATTGGGCTACAGTCAAACCCAAAAGACGCCATAACTGTCGGGCCGGAGACCTGGCATATCGATGCGGTATTGAGGGCAATTCACAAAAGGCAAATTAACCTCCGCGAGTCAGATCGCTAGCGACAAGAGCGGCCCATCTTTCCGGCTTTTATGCATGGGTAAATGGTAGTTCTCGGCCGTAATGATAACTACTTGAACTCGTCCTTTTCTCAGTAGGTTAAAACGCCTAGTGAAGAGGACAGCTCCGACTGCTACATTCATCGGACCCTCACCATCTCCGGCTGAACCTGATGAAACCGCTTCGCTCGTCGTTCCCCTTGTCCGCTTTGTCGCTGGCGCTTGCTTGCGCTGCCCTGACCGCCGGCACCGCTCACGCCCAGAACCTTGACGCCGCAGCGGAGGTTAAGCGAGTGCTGGCCAGCCCGGTCTTCAAAAGCGCCGCGGCAACGATCGACAAAGAGCACGAACGTATCGTCGAGGAAGGCATCAAGCTGACCGAAATCCCCGCGCCGCCGTTCGGTGAAAAAGCCCGTGCGGAAGAATTCGCCAAGATGCTCCAGGCCGCTGGCCTGAGCGATGTGCAGATCGACCCGGAGGGCAATGTGCTGGGCCTGCGCAAGGGCACCCGCAGTGACGGCAAGGTGGTGGTCGTGTCGGCTCACCTGGACACCGTGTTTCCGGCTGGCACCGACGTGAAGGTCAAGCGCCAGGGTACCAAGCTGTATGCGCCTGGCATTGGCGATGACACCTTGAGCTTGGCGGTGCTGCTGGGCTTCGTGCGTGCGATGAAAGAAGCGGGCGTCAACACTCGAGACGACATTCTGTTCGTGGGCACTGTGGGCGAGGAAGGTCCGGGCGACTTGCGCGGCGTGCGTTATCTGTTCACCAAGGGCGCGTACAAGGACAAGATCAAGTCCTTCTTCTCGGTGGAGTCGGGCGACGTCAACCGGGTGACCAATGGCGGCGTGGGTTCCAAGCGCTACCGAATCACCTTCAGTGGCCCTGGCGGCCATAGCTACGGTGCTTTCGGCAGCGTCAATCCGATGTTTGCCCAGGCCCAGGCGGCGGCGGAATTTTCGCGCATCTTGGTGCCTGCCAAGCCCAAGACGACCTACAGCATCGGTTTGATCGGCGGCGGTACGTCCGTCAATTCGATTCCGGTAAGCAGCTGGATGGAAGTCGACATGCGCTCGGAATCGGTGGACGAACTCAAGCGTCTCGAAGACCGCATGCTGAAGATCATGCAGGAAGCGGCCGAAGGTGAGAACTTCGCCCGTTCCACGACTAACGCCAAGATTACGGTAGAGACCAAGCTCATCGGCGATCGTCCTGCGGGCAACACCGACATGAAGGCCGAGATCGTGCAGATTGCCACGGCGGCTATCGAGGCTGGCGGGTACAAGCCGGACTACAACTGGAGTTCCACGGACTCCAACATGCCGATGAATCTGGGCATTCCGGCCCTGACTATCGGTCGTGGCGATGTGGGCAAGAGCGGTCGCAGCCATTCGCTGGACGAGTGGACGGACGTTGAGAAGGGTCCGATGGTCAAGGCCATGACCACGTCGCTGAGTATCGTGCTTACCGCCACCGGCATGGAATAAGGAAGGCAGCAGTATGCAGCGGCGCCAATTGCTTCTCGGCACTGCCGCCGCCCTGATGCCGTTGGCATTGCGGGCGGAGGCGGTGCCGCGCATCCGGATGTTCGAGCTTTATCAGCCAGACCTGAGCTTTTCTGATCTTGCCAAAAAGCTTGCGGGCAAGCCCGTCACGATTCAGGGCTTCATGGCTCCGCATCTGAAGGTGGAGTCTGATTTCTTTGTGCTGTCGAACTCGCCGGTGGAAACCTGCCCGTTCTGTGAATCTGAAGACCAGTGGATCGACACCATCATTTTCGTGCGCATGAGAAAACGACAGGAAGCGGTCAACCCAGGCGCGTTGATTCAGGTCGTCGGGGTGCTGGAAATCGGTCCGCAAACCGATAGCACAACCGGCTTTGTCAGCCGTGTGCGGCTGGCCGACGCTACTTTCCAGCGCCTGTGAAACCGACACTGGAGGCGGTGGCGGTCAGCACCACGTTTGCCGATGCTGGCGGTGGCCGGATCGCTGCATTGGACAAGGTCGACGCGCGTTTCCTGCCGGGCCAGCTCAGCGTCATCGTTGGTCCGTCGGGGTCCGGGAAAAGCACCTTGCTGCATGCACTGGCGGGCATCGTGGTGCCTGAAGAAGGCCGCATCGTGTCCGATGCGGTAGACCTGAGCACCCTGGACGAAGCCAGGCGCGATGCCTGGCGATTGACCCACTGCGGCATGGTGTTCCAGGACTTCCGTTTGATCGATGAACTGGATGCGCTTGCCAACACTTTGTTGCCTGCCCAGTTCAAGCATGTACGCGTGCCAACGGCGCTTCGTCAGCGAGCGCAGTCACTGCTGACCGAGTTCGGTTTGCCGGCACGCTCGGGGCCGGTCGCACGGCTGTCGCGCGGTGAACAACAGCGGGTCGCATTGGCGCGTGCCATGTTGCTTGACCCACCGGTGCTACTGGCGGACGAGGCTACAGCCAGTCTGGACGCTGAAAACGGTCAGCGCATTGCCGATGCGCTGCTTGCGGTGGCGCGCACCGGCAAAACCGTGATTGCAGTTACCCACGACGACAAGCTGTCGGCACTGGCCGACCAGCGCATCATGCTGAAGGCGGGCAGGGTGGTCACTGCTGAGCAGACGCAAGCATGAACCCCTGGCCATTGATTCGAGCGGCCCTGGCGCGCTACCGCTGGAGCGCACTGGCGTTCATCCTGCTGGTAGCAGCGGGCGTGGCGCTTTCTGTCGCGTTGGTGTCGCAAGAGCGGGCATTGCGCAGCGGCAGCGCCCGCGCGGCAGATCGATTTGATCTGATCGTCGCAGCACCAGGCAGCCGCACCGACAGCCTGCTTTCCACCGTCTTCCTGCGGCCCGGCAGCAGTCAACTGCTTAGCCCGGCCTTCAGCGCTGCCTTGCTCAACGACACTCGCGGCAGCTTCGTGTCGCCGCTGGCGTTTGGCGATAGCTATCGTGGGCTACCGGTGGTTGGGGTGACCGCCGCGCTGGTGGATCATTTGTCGGGTGGTCTTGCCGAAGGACGCAGCTTTACCAGTCGAACCGAAGCCGTTGTCGGGTCAGCGTCACAGTTGAAGGTAGGGGAACACTTCCACCCCGCGCATGGCGTGCATCACAACGGCGAAGCACATGGTGGCGACGACGATCTGGATGCGCATGAAGTGGAAATCACCGTCGTCGGCCGCATGAAGCCAACTGGCTCGCCGTGGGATCGTGCAGTGATGGTGCCTGTCGAGTTGGTGTGGCAGACACACGGCTTGCCATCAGGTCACGCACCGACATCCACGCAGCTCGGGCCACCGTTTGATGCAGCCTTCACGCCCGGTATTCCGGCCGCAGTGGTGCGCACCGCGAACCTGGCTGAGGCTTACAAACTGCGGCGAGCCTACACGGGACGAGAGTCGATGGCCTTCTTCCCTGCGGAGGCATTGATTCAGCTGTATTCGGTGCTGGGTGATATTCGACAACTGATGAGCCTGCTGGCGGTCGTCACGCAGGCGCTGGTGCTGTCGTCGATCATTGCCAGCGTGTTCATCCTGTTTCGCCTGTTGACCCCGCAATTTGTGACCCTGCGCGCCTTGGGGGCACCGCGGCGTTTTGTGTTTGCGGTGGCTTGGGGATTCACTGCATCACTGATGATCGCGGGGATCGTGGCAGGACTCGTGGGCGGTTTCGGATTGTCGTTCGGCATCAGCTGGTGGCTTGCGACAGCGACCGGAATAAGCCTGCAGCCGCAGCTCGGCTGGACCGAGGTGTTGATGGCCGCAGTGCTGCTTGTCGTCGGTTTGGTATTGGCGGTTTTGCCGGCGTGGCGCTTGCAGCGCTTGTCACTCGCCGGGGCCTTGAAGGATTACTGACTGGATCGCCTCAGACACCAGTCGCTGACGCGTAGCTACGTCTGCGTTCAGCAATTGCTGCAGTTGGGCGTGGCATGGGCTTGATCTTGCAAATGCCACCCTTGCAGCAGCGCTTTATCAGGTAGCCGAGCAGGCCGTTCACCTGCTTAGATCTTATGCGTAGACAACAAAATACTGGTCTCCGTATTTGTTATCCCCGGCACGTTCCGAATCGCATTCAACACCCGATCAAATGATTCCAAGGTGTCGGTCCTTAATTCAGCAATCAAATCCCAGCGCCCATTCGTCGTATGCAGCGCAACCACATTCGGGTTGCCGCGCAACACGCGCCGAACCTCTTCCCCATGATTGCCTGACACCTCGATCGACGTCAGCGCGCGAATTCTGTGCCCGTCTGCTTCGGGCCTAAGCCGCAGGGTGTATCCCACAATCGTGCCATCGGCTTCCAGCTTCGCCATGCGGTTCTGCACGGTTGCACGTGCCACGCGCAGCTTTTTCGCCAACGTGACCACAGGCGTTCTGGCGTAGGCGCGCAGCAGGGATATCAACTCGCGGTCGGTGTCGTCCATGGCGCAAAGTGGAAGTTTGGGTTAGCAAAGTGTAGGTAAGCCGGAATAATCTGCCAAGTTGTGCCATTCAAATTGGCAGCGCCTGCATCAACAATCTTCTAGTCGCAGCATCCAACAACAAGACGACAGGAGACAGCATGACCCGCTTCATTGACGTTCCAACCATGTCCCGACTGGTGCAAGACATAGGCGTACCGCAGTTCATCGGAGAACTTGCCGACGTGATCCAGGCAGACTTTCTTCGATGGCCTGATTTTGATAAGTCGGCGCGTGCTGCCAGCCATTCGAACATTGGCGTGATCGAACTGATGCCCGTGTCTGACGCGCAGCGTTACGCGTTCAAATACGTCAACGGGCATCCTGGCAATACGCAGCATGGCCTGTATACGGTTATGGCTTTCGGGGTACTGGCGGATGTGGCCACGGGGTATCCGGTGCTGTTGTCGGAACTCACGATTGCCACCGCGCTGCGAACGTGTGCCACGTCGTTGATGGCAGCGCGTGCACTGGCGCGGCCGGGTGCGCGGCGCATGGCTTTGATCGGCAATGGTGCGCAGAGCGACTTCCAGGCCTTGGCGTTTCATTGTCATTTAGGCATTGAGCAGATCGTGGTCTACGACATCGATCCGCAGGCAACCGACAAGCTGGTACGCAATCTGTCTGCGTATCCCTCGCTGGAAATCATCCGTGCGGGGTCGACAGAAGCGGCGGTGCGTGGGGCGGACATCGTGACGACAGTCACGGCCGACAAGACTCGTGCAACGATTCTGACGCCGGATTTGATCGAACCAGGCATGCATTTGAACGCGGTAGGTGGCGACTGTCCGGGCAAGACCGAGCTGCATGCCGATGTGTTGCGCATGGCGCGGGTGTTTGTTGAATATGCGCCGCAGACGCGCATCGAGGGCGATATCCAGCAGTTGCCTGAAGACTTCCCGGTGACCGAGTTATGGCGGGTGCTTGCGGGCCTGGAGGCCGGTCGCCAGCATGCGCAGCAGGTGACGGTGTTTGACTCGGTGGGCTTTGCGCTGGAAGACTTTTCCACCTTGCGTTACGTGCACGCGCAGGCGGAACAGCGTGGGCTTGGTCAGCAGGTGGCCTTGGTGCCAGGCGCAGATGATCCGAAGGATTTGTTTCGGCATACCCATGCGGGTAGCTCGCGTGCCGTCATGCGCCGCGTGGCCTGACAAAAGGCAGGACGGGTCACGAGCAGCCGCGCATCACACAAGCAAGCGCCTGTTTCACTTGATGACCAGACTCTTCCTGATGCGCTCGATCTGGGCCTGAGCTTGTTTGTTCCCTTCGTCATACGAGAAGGTGATCAGCGCCCGCTCGGCACCCAGCACGATGTGATTCTGCGTCACATTGACCGTCTGCTTAGGGTTGGATGCATCGGAAGCATTGGTGCGCTGGTAGCGAATCACGATCGCCTGTTGGCCGGCCAGGGTTTCCGAAGCGAAGCTGGGTTGGCCAACTTGTTTGATGCCCATCTTGCCCAGATCGGCCCACATCTCTGCTTCTTTGGACTTCCAGTTCAGGGCGGTTGCCTGGACATCGCGCTGGGCATTGGCGCGTGCCTGTTCCTGTGTAACCGGGCGGGGAAGTTTCAGAAAGGTGACCCGCACCACAGCCGCTGAGTCGGTCTGGTGTGAGGTGGCAGACAGGGCGTTCACCGATATCACCGGCACGCCTGCTTTCTTGGCCAGGTCTGCTACCCGTGGGCGATGATCTCCATCGACGATGGTCCAATCATTGGGCAATTCCACCAGTACCTGATTGTTCACCTCGAACATGGTGTAGGCCGTGTTTTGTGCGCTTGCGGGGGCGAGCGGCAACATGGCCAGCAGGCTGGTGAACGCGATGCGTTTGAACATGTAGGGCGCGCGAATGTGGTTTGGCATGGCTTCATTCTCGTTGCTGATCGACGGCATGTGGAGCAACGTTTGCTCCTGTTACCGCAGTCGGATTGCTTGAAACACATGCCGTACGGCCTGTATCCGTGCACCCCTTTGATGTCCAATCCCAAGACATTTTCATGTGGTGCAGCGGCATACGGGCAGATGTTCTAAAGCCTTTGCCGCTGCACACACGACCTACGCTCACTACATCAGTTTCAACGCAAACTTTCCGCGCTCGGCTACAGGTGGTGATGCATCCGTCGACAGCTTGCTGGCCAAAGTCAGGCCAGCGTCGCCCAGGCTTCGCATTTCCCGGATCAGCGCCTCGGCGGCGACACGTCGAACAAGGGGAGCCTGATCGGCTGCTGCCGTCTGCAAGGACGCAAGCAGCGCAGGTGCATGCTGCAAGGTCCTTTCACCCAGGATCTTCTGCATGCGGCCCTGGCAGTACCGGATGTCCGTCCATTCCCAACGACTGGCCTCCACCCACACCGCTTTCCCAAGCAGCAGCGCCCGATACGCCTGCGCACGCACAGCCGGTTGAATGGCTTGAACCGCGATCTGTGCAAGATCTTCATCCAACGCGTCGGTTCGTAGCACCTGAACCAGCATCGCAGGCATCGGCCCCGCAGGCGACGTGATGATTCGGTGTCTGAGTGACGCGGCGACTCCCTCGATATGCACAAGCGTGGTCAGAACCGCCTTGTCGGCGGCTTCTGCACGGCCCCAGGATGTCCAGGTGGGCAGGATGGTACAGAGCATGTCGGCCACGTGTTCGGGATCGGACGTGCGGGCGAGTTCGGGAACGGCTTGTCTGGCCACTGCCCGCACGTCGGGCACCCAGTCGTTCAGCCTGCGCACTGCCAACGCCAGGAAAAAACCGTTGGGAGCCGGGCCTGCCAGGGTGCGCAAGGCACGCTCACGGGCATGGCCGTCGTAACTCACCACGTCCATCCAGGTGGGGAAACGGTTGATTCGTGGGCCTTCCTTGGGCTGCTTGAGCGGAAGCAGCGTTTGCATCCAGGCAGGTCTTGCGTCCACACGTTCGCGTGACGCAAACGCCAACTCGTTGCGAATGACGCGTTCCCAGTACACCAGCTTGGACATCGGCAGTGCGGAGGTCACCTGAGTCAGCGCGTCCATATCCTTGATTGCATCGGCGGCCAGGTGAGCGGACGATGCCAGGTTGCGCACAGCCGTCTGCAAGGTCTCCCGCTCTGTTTCTGCCACACGGCGATTCTGGGCCATGTCAGTTTCTCCGCAGCCGGCTGCTCAGCACGTCTCCAACCGCAGGCCCGTGTTCGATGGTGCCGTCTTCACCGCGCCGATATCTGATGCCAGCCCGGCAGGCGTGCGGGGCCATGTCCCAGACCCATCCCATCAGGTCGCGTCCGGTTTCCTGGGGGGAGCGCAGCGGCATGTTCATGCGCAGTCCGTCTTCTTCGCCCCGATCGAGTGTGCACATCACCGTGCCGTCGCCATCGTCTTCTTCGTCGGGGTTGAAGTCGGCCACGTGCGTGATGCTGACGACAATCGGGTCTGCTTCGACCAGCACCTGCAAGGCGCGCGGAAGGTCGGCAAAGGGCAGGGCGTTGCGGCCGTCGTAGGGTTCCTCATCGAAGGGGTCGGTCAAGCCTACCTTGCGGAAGTAGTATTCGCTGCGACCCATGGTGTTCGAGCCGTCCATGGCGGTTGCCATGTTGGCCAGTTCGTCCGTGCGCAGCAGGAAGCTGTCTGGGCCGGAATGCATGACGACCAGTTCTGTGTCGTTGGCGTCGCTGCCGCTTGAGTCGGCGCGCAGCACGATGTGCAGCGTGATCAACTCGTCGCCTGCATCGTTGCGTGATGCGTCGTAGCGGCCGGAATAAACGCGGATGTTGCTTCGCTCGAATGTCCGAGCGTCAATTTTCCAGAACAGAAGTCGGTACTGCCCGTCGGGTTGCAGTGCCAGCATGCGATGCCAGTCCAGATACGAAGACAGGTACAGGCCGTGTGTGCCCGAGTGCTCAGCCATGTCTTCGAACAGATGGCGCTGTGGGGTGGGCAGCGCGTCTGCAATGGTCTTAGGCTCGTCGGCCTTCTTTGCTGGCGGGTCTACTGCATCGCGAAGACGGGTGTGCAGGGCCAGTGCATCGACTTTGCGCACGCGAAGCATCTGCATCGAAAACAGAGTTTCGTCGATCTCGTAGACCTCGCCGGGGGCAAGCTCACCGCATTCCTCAACGGCAGATTGCAGCAGATCAGGCGGGACCAGCGAGTCACGTGATTCGGGCTCGCACAGGAACTGGTTGAAGCAGTCGTTCAGGCTCCAGGCCAGGTCACCGGTTGCTTTCGACACGGGGTCGAGGAAGGACACGTCTTCGTCGGTGTCGGTCAGTTTGCGGTAGTACAGCAGCGCGCCGAACGGGGTGAGCGCAATCGGAATGCGCGGTACGGCATCGGGCGGCGAGATGATCCAGCGGTCCAGCACGGGCTGCCATTGCCTGGGGTCGATCAGGGCAAGCTGCAGGTTGCCATACAGGCCAAGCCCTTTCTTGCGCCAGAGTTCCAGCAGGCTGGCGGGCAACTTTCCTTCGTAAGCGGCGATCAGTTCTGCAGAAGCGGGTGACGCGTTGCGCACTGGGTGCGTCTTGATAAACGGGGAAAGCGTCAGACGGCGAAACGAGAACATCAAGCAGACTCCATGTGAGGACGGTGTGTTCGGTCAAACCACGCGGTCGTTTCCAGATAAGGGCACTGCTGCATGCCATCGTAGCGTGTTCATCCGAGTGCGCTGCGCAGTGTCGCCAGGTCGACCTCCAGGCTGGTACGCATGGCCGCCAGCAATTGTTGTGCGAAGCTCGTCAGCGGCTGACCCGATGGCATGGCCAGAATGCAGGTGTACTCCAGGCGTTCAGTAAAGCGCCGCAGCACGATGTCCTTGCCCAAGTAGTCGTAGGCCGTTACCGCGTTGACGACGCCCACCCCAAGGCCTTGCCGGACCATTTCGCAGATAGAAATCGTGTAGGGCGTTTCGATCACCACGTCGGGGCGAACGCCATGACTTTGAAAGATGGCGTCCAGGCGTTGGCTGGCGGCATCTTCGGGGTTCAGGCAGATCAGCGGATAGCGCGCCAGGTCTTTGGGATGGATGACACTTTTACCTGCCAGCGGGTGGCCGGCGGGCAGTGCTACCACGCCTTCGTAGCGGGCGAAGATCGAATGCTCCAGGCCGGCCAGGGTGACTTCATCTGCCATCAGGCCAATGTCGGATTCGCTGGCCAGCAAGCGTTCACGCACTTGCCGCGAACCCACGATCTGCAGCGAAATGGTGATGCGCCGTTCCGGCAGGTTCAGTTGTTTCAATACACGTGGCAAAAAGCCGATGCCCAAACCGGGCAGGCACGCCATGCGGATGCGGCCGACGCCGAACTGACGCAGGCTGCGCAGCCTGTGTTCGATGGCATCCAGGCCGACAAAGCAGCGGTTGACCTCGGTGAGCAGTGCAGCGGCTTCCTGGGTTGGCATCAGCTTGCCGCGCAAGCGTTGAAACAGCGGAATGCCCGCGTAGGTTTCCAGCTTGCGCAAAGACTGGCTGATGGCCGGCTGGCTGACGTTCAGCAGTCGCGCGGCCTTGCTGGCCGAGCCGGTTTGCATGACGGTGCGAAACACCTCGATTTCTCGCATCAGCATATTAGTTCTGCTTATAGGTTCAAAGGTTTTCGTGCGTGCACGGCGATGCCACCACTCTAGACTGGAGGCCAATGGCAGCGGGACTTTCACTCGGCCGCCGACCACATCCAGGTATAAGAATAATGCAAAGCTTTTCCAGCCTTGTGCCTCCCGTGATGCGCGCTTCGACCGTGAAGTTCGCCTCCCTTGAGGACTTCGTCACACGCGGCAGCCGATTGCCCGATGGCTTCAGCTACGGCACCACCGGCACGCCCACGCACCGGCAGCTTGAGTCCCGCATTGCGGCGCTCGACGGCGGTGCGCATTGCGTGGTGGTGCCATCTGGCCAGGCAGCGGTTGCCTTGGTGATGATGGCCTTGCTCAAGTCAGGCGACCACTTGCTGATCTCCGATTCGTCCTACGGCCCGGCCCAGACCTTTGCGCTGGAGCATATGGCCACGCTGGGTGTGATCGTGGAACGTTATGACCCGTGCATCGACGGTGATACGTTTGGCACGCTGATCCGGCCAGCGACCAAGCTGATCTGGATGGAGTCCCCCGGCAGCATCACCATGGAAGTGCAGGATGTCGAGGCCATCGTGGCGCAGGCGCGCAAGCATGGCGTGCTGACTGCCATCGACAACACCTGGAGCAGCCCGCTGTATTTCCAGCCGCTGACGCTGGGCGTCGATCTGTGCATTCACGCCTGCACCAAGTACATGGGCGGCCATTCCGACCTGTTGATGGGCTCGATCAGCGCGAACGACTTCGAGCTGTATCGACGCATGCGGCATTTGCAGTCGTATATGGGGCTGGCCAGCAGCGCCGACGATTGTTTCCTGGTCGAACGCGGACTGGAAACGCTGGCGTTGCGCATGGCGCATCAATCGGCGGTCGCGCTGGATCTTGCCGCATGGCTGGAGACTCAGGATTGCGTGCAGCAGGTTCTGCATCCGGCACTGAAATCTTCGCCTTCCCACGCGTTGTGGCAGCGTTATTTCACCGGCAGCGGCGGCGTGTTTTCGATGGCGCTCACGCCCGCGCCCGTAGACGCCTACAAAGCACTGTTCGATGATCTGCAGACCTTCTCGATCGGCGCAAGCTGGGGCAGCGTGCACAGCCTGATCGCCTACTACCCGGCGCAGATTCAGGATTCGCGTGCATTCCCGCTGGTGCGTACTCCCTTGGTGCGAGTGTCTGTGGGTCTGGAGGGCGCGGAACGCTTGCGCGAAGATTTGGATCGCGCGCTGCGCCGCTTCCAGGCAGTGGCCGCCGCATCACCGCAGCAGGCTTGAGCGACTCGTATTCGGATATTTGAATGGCAGGGCGCGCTGTGACTCGCGGCGCGCTTCTTATAAAAAAAGAGGAGACAACCATGATCACAATTCGAACATCTGTAAAAGCCGCTTTCTGCGTATCGCTGTCCATGCTGGCGACCTCGCTGCATGCACAGGAATTCACCGGCACGCTGAAGAAAATCCAGGACACCGGCACCATCACGCTGGGCACGCGCGGGGCATCGGTGCCCTTCAATTATCTGGACGACAACAACAAGCAGGCGGGCTTCGCGTGGGAAATTGCGCTGCGCGTCAGTGACAAGGTCAAACAGGTGCTCAATCGCGCCGACCTGAAGACGCGCAATCTGGAAGTGACGCCGCAGACGCGCATTGCGCTGGTGGCCAACCAGACGGTGGACCTGGAGTGCAGTTCGACCACGCACAGCCTGGAACGCGAAAACCAGGTGAACTTTTCGGTGACCTATTTCTCGGTGGGCGCACGCATCATGGTGCGGTCGGATTCAGCGATTGCCGACTGGAAGGGCCTGGCGGGCAAGAACGTGGTGGTGGGGGCGGGCACGACGACCGAGCGCTTGCTACGACAGGTCAACGAGCGTGAAAAGCTGGGCATCAACATCATCATGGCACCCGACATCAACGAAGGGTCGATGAGTGTTGAATCGGGCCGCGCCGATGCCTTCGTGGCCGACGACAGCGGCTTGTTCTCCAGCGCTGCCCGTGCTCGCAATCCTGCCAAATGGAAGATCGTGGGTGAACCGCTGGAACGTGAAGCCTATGGCTGCATGATGCGAAAGGGGGATGCGCAGTTCAAGAAGCTGGTGGACGATCTGATCATCGACATGATGAAGCGCGGCGAAATGACTGCCCTGTACGAAAAGTATTTCACCCAGCCGCTGAACGTGCGCAATGGCTTCAATCTGCAGATGCCCATGCAGCCAGCCACCCGCGAGCTTTACGAGAACCCTTCCGACAAGGTTCTCTGATCCGTGAACTACAGCTGGGACTTCCTCGTTTACTTCAAGCAGTCCGTGACCGGCGAGGGGGTCTACTGGCGGCTGCTGGCAAGTGGCCTGGGCTGGACGGTGCTGTTGTCTCTCAGTGCCTGGGTGCTGGCCTTGGTGCTGGCGCTGGGTATCGGCATTGCCCGAACCCTGCCCAGCCCCTTGCTGCGGTGGCCTGCAGCGGTATACGTGCATTGCTTTCGCAACATACCGCTGCTGGTGCAGGTTTTCCTGTGGTTCTACGTGGTGCCGGAACTGCTGCCCGAGGCGATCGGGCGCGCAATCAAGCAGGCACCGGCCACCACCAGCCAATTCCTGACCATGCTGCTGGCGCTGACCTTGTTCACCGCGGCCAAGGCTGCTGAGCTGGTTCGTGCCGGCATCGAGTCAGTACCACGCGGGCAAAAGCAGGCCGCCATGGCAATGGGGCTCGGGTTTGTCGATTCCTATCGGCTGGTGATCGTGCCGCAGGCATTGCGCATCATCGTTGCGCCGCTGACATCCGACTTCATGAACGTGTTCAAGAATTCTGCTGTGGCTTTGACCATCGGCCTGATGGAACTGACGGGTCGCACCCGGCAATTCAGCGAATTCAGCGCGCAGCCCTTTGAAGCATTCCTGGCTGCGACCTTGATCTACATGGGCGTCACCTGGTGCGTGGTGTTGTTGATGCGGCATGTCGAAACGCGTTTGCGCATTCCTGGCAGGCGGGGAGCTGACGTATGGATGGCTTCAACTGGGGTGCCCTGAATCGTGCTTGGCCGTACCTGCTGGATGGCATGTACACCACGGCCATGCTTACCGTGGTCGGCATGGTGCTGGGCATTCTGTTCGGCACCGGGCTTGCCATTGCCCGGCTGTTCGGCCCGCCTTGGCTGGCGCGCGTGGCGCGGTTCTATACCGATGTGTTCCGTTCGATCCCGTTGATTCTGACGATCTTCTGGGTGTACTTCCTGGTGCCTTACGCATTGCGCGCCATTACCGGCAATCCGAACCTGGATGTCGGTCCGGTGTATGCCGCATTGACCGCTTTCGTGCTGGCCGAAGCGGCGTATTTCGGGGAGATCATCCGGGGTGGGTTGGGCAGTGTGCCCAAAGGGCAGATGCAGGCGGCCACCGCCTTGGGCATGGGGAAATTCACCGCACTGCGCCTGATCGTGTTGCCACAGGCGTTTCGCAACATGATGCCCTCACTGATCAACCAGTCCATCGGCCTGCTGATGGATACGTCGCTGGTGTATGTGATCAGCCTGAACGACTTTCTGGGCGCGGCCACCAAGGTGGCGCAGCGTGACGGTACGGTGGTCGAGGTCTATCTGTTCGTGGCCTTGGTGTACCTGGCGATATGTTCGCTGGGGACCGCGCTGGTGGCGGTGATGCGGCGGCGTGTGCTGGAACGGTGAAGGTGGAAGTGCCGGCATGAAGAGGTTTCTGCCTGCATTTCCACCCCTGTCGTGTCTTTGATTCCAGCTTGTTTCTACCGGCTTTTCTGAACTTCGTGTCGCCGGTCGAACAGGAACAGCCCCTGGCTGTCCCAGCCTGCCGACCAGCCACCCACCGCAAGCTGGTAGATCGGCAGCGTAGGGTCGTCAGCATCGGGCGCAGCACATAGCGGCCAACGTATCCAGTCCGCCACCTCGTAGGATGCGGCCAATTGGTACAGCGGCTCGGACAGGAAGTAGAACGCCTGCATGCCTACTTGTCCGCTGTGTTGCTGCGCCAGTTCGCCCAGCATGTCGCGGAAATGTATGAAGGGCGAGTCAGCCGTGGCGAAAGCGCTCAGCAGAGGCTCCAGGCTTTCATCCAGCAGCCGTACCGGGGCGTCGGGTTCGGGGGCTTCCAGGTTCAGGCTGTTTATCGACATCAAACCTTGGCGAAGCAGCAACCTGGCTTGGTCGGCATCGATGGTTTCTGGCGCGCGCGACAGGTGCGCTTCCAGCCGGGCCAGCATCAGTTCTCCAGCGGGCAGGATGCTGATCAACTGCCTGCGCGCATCGGCATCGTCCGTGCTGCCAACTGACCAGAACGCGGTGTGAAGACGGGAGTCGTCCCCTACGTCTGGAAGCGATTGGGGTGAGCCTGTCTGGCTTATCGCATCGTCTTCTTCTGGTGCATGGATATCGAGAATCTCATGCCAGCGTCGTTGCCAATGGGCAGGGTGATCGATAGCGGTTTCACTGCCTGTTCCCGCGTCCGTCAATGTCGTTGCTCCTCTTCATGAAACCTTGTCCCGGTCTGTTCCGGGCATGCTGTGCCGAGGGGCACAGTGTAGACAGCGTGGCTGGCGTCTTCTGGACGATTAGCTGACTTGCTTGCGGCAATTTGTTGCTCGGCTTGTCGTTTGTCTGTCCCGCGCAAATTTATGCACAAATGGTTGCGCACAGGTTTGCGCAAAAATCATTCGTCCCCGATTGACCCGACCCCAGGGGCCGCCCTGATGCTTGGCAACATAGCTGACAAATGAAAGGTGAACCGTGTTTTTGCCAACACCACTTATGCAAGACCTTCCCGCGCCCGCGCATCCCCAGTGCTTGAGCGCCTCGGAAGCAGCCAGATCGCTTGGCGTATCGATCAAGGCCTTGCGGCTGTATGAGTCGCACGGCCTGCTGACGCCAGGGCGAACCGTAGCCGGTTATCGGGCATATGGTGTCGAAGATATGGCGCGCGCGGCCGATGTGGCGGCCTTGCGCGCTTTGGGCCTTAGCCTGGCGCAAGTGGCAAAGGCACTGACGGGTGATCGAGATACGCTGGGCTTGGCCCTGGCGACGCAGGAGTCAGCCTTGAACGACCAGATGCATGATCTGGTGCGCAAGCTCGACAAACTTCGACAGCTTCAGGCCGATCTGGCGGCGGGGGCCATGCCTGCCGACGCCTTGCCCCAGTTGCTGCATCCCGCGTCCGCTATCAGCGTGGCGTTTGACCTTCCCTGGCCCTGGGGCGGCGAACGTTTTGAGCTTCGCCACATCAGGCCGTTGACCTACCTCGTCGGTTCACTGGGCAGTGGGAAAACGCGGTTGGCCGAATGTCTGGCTGCAGCGCTGCCAGGTGGGGGCTTTCTGGGGCTGGATCGCGTGGGGCAGGGCGGCGCAACCGCAGCGGATTTGCTGAAGGCCGATCCGGTGCTGGCTATGCGCGTTGATCGCGCCTGCACATGGCTGGTGGATGAAGGAGCAAACCAGTCCGATGCGCTGACAAGCTTGATGGTTGCAGTGGAGTCCGATGGGCGTGGTGCCCTGGTGGTGGACATGGTGGAACAAGGCCTGGACCAAGCGACACAAGAAGCGCTGATCATCTATCTGCGTATGCGCGCAAAGGACGGTGGGCGGCGGCTGTTTCTGATGACGCGATCGTCGTCGATTCTGGATCTGAGCGCCGTCGGGCCTGACGAAGCCATCATTCTCTGCCCGCCCAATCACAGCCCGCCAAGCCGCGTGGCACCGTACCCCGGCTCACCAGGATATGAGGCCGTTGCAAGCTGCCTGGCGTCTCCCGACGTGCGCGCGCGGGTCGCGCATCGCCCTGTGGTGGCGTAGGGGGCCCACAGTTGTCCAAAACGCCGGCAGTGATAAAGTCCTGTCTTCAGTTCCGGGGTAGTTCAGCGGTCAGAACGCTTGGCTCCAACCGAGACGGCGCTGGTTCGAATCCAGCCCCCGGACCCAGAATTTACCCGCACAGCTTTTTCAGAGGTTCGATGCCAGCACCGATCGGAAGCGATTACAGCCTCAACCAACTGCAGCGCGCATTGGACGCCGCTGCGCGTGGCGAACCCGTTCAGGAAAAGCTGCGCCGCTGGCGCGCCGTGGTTGATGGTTTGCTGTCCGGCAAGTTGGCGGTGGGTAATCGCAAGCCGGTGGATGGCTACCCGGAATGGGTGACGCTGGAAGTTGCCACCGGTGGTTTTGCGACTGGCGTCGCATTGGCGGCGGGGCCGTTGTTGCCACACGAAGTGGCGCTGCTCGACGAGCTTGGGCTGAGCGACACCGCATCGCCCCGACTGGCATTGAACCGCTACTTCCTGTCGGATGCTGGTCTGGATCGACTGCGCAACGCCGTTTCATCACGCCAGGTCGTGATCGATACCCCGGAAGAAGCCGCGCTGCCCGTCGTCGCCTGGCTGGTGGCGAATGGATATGCCGATCTCGCCGGTGAATTGATTGCCGTGCTGGCCCCGCTGGCCCACGAGCTGCGCTTTTACCCCCGCATCGATACCGCGCAGGCCGAACCCGTCGATGATGCGCGGGTCCACCTGGAGTCTGTCGGCCAGGTGGTTAAACGGCTGCGGGATATCCGCCCGAAACGCCAGGTGCTGGCGCAGCGTAATGCCGTTGGCGTGTGGATACCGCTGTATGACGCTGCGGTTGACTTGGTTTTGGAAACCGTCGAGGGGACGCTTCCTGTTGCGCTGAAGGACGAGCAGGGCAAGTGGTTGCATGACGAGCACGGCCGAATGGTTTTGCAGGGCGGATGGCCGTTCAAGCAGGTGCCGACTGATTGGCCTGCACGCGTGCAAGCGCTTATTGCGGACGTCGCACGCGCTCGGTCGCAGCATGCCGCATCCAGGCGCTTCTCTGCTGCGGGTGAACCTTTTGTGGTGCTGATGGATGCGCTGGCCCTTGCAGTCAAGGACCCGGCGCAGCTGACCGGACAGCAAGTGGCACGGGTCCGCCTGATCGTTGCGCGTTATATGGCGGTGCGGGGCACGCCTGACAGTGCGACGGCACAAACGCAACGCGCACGGCAACGTGGCCATGCCACTGCGCAGACGCATCAGCAGTTGGCGGTGACGGTGGCGAACCGGCTGGCCAGCTACGCGCCTTCGGCCGGGCTGGACGATGTGGATGCGGTGTTGCAGGTGGTGAATCTGGCTGACGTGCCTGATGTGCCGACAACCCACAATGTGCCGGCAACCCACAATGTGCTGAATACGTCATCAACGCAGGCATCTGCACAACACCCATTGCGCACACCTGCCGAGATAAAAGCGCGCCAGAGCATGCTGCGTCGCTTGCGTCGCTGCGTACTGGACTCGCCCGAAGGGCTGATCCAGCGTGGCGTGGTGACCTCTGCCGAGGTGTTGGCCAGGCTCCTGCCCCAGCGAACCAGCCAGCTGCGCGCAGCCAGCTTTGATGACGATTACCTGCGCATGTTGTACGCCGCCATCTACCAGGCATTTCGTCGGCGACGTTCCCTGTTGCTGCTGGACCTGCAAAAACAGGTTCAGATCCATGAGCTGCCCTGGGTCGCCGCGCTCAACCTCTTTCGTGATACCAATGCCACGGCTGCTCAAACCGCTGGCACGGCGCTCGATGAATTCGCATTCCTGGCCTTGTCTCAGTTCCCCCAGACGGCATTGCCGAACAAGCTGCTGCAGGAATTTGTCGCCTTGGCCGACGAGGCCGGCCGGCAATTGCCGTTCACCGAAGAACTGGCGGCCGACATTTTCATGGGCAGGTTTTCGCCGAAATTCGTGGCAGCCACCCAGCTTGCCGCGAAGCATCTAGGCGACTCGCTGTACGCGCGCTACTACCGAATCGATTACCACGACATGGCCCGTCGCCTGTCGGCTGCCGATACGGGCAGTGCCGGAGAGATGCTCGCCGCCCTGTGCGCAGACCGCGCGGGTGAACAATTGGGCTCGTGGCGAGCTGTCAGCAACGGCCGCATCATCGAACAACAATTGGTCATTACCAGCCACAACCTGGCCTTGTTGTTGGAGCTGCCTGGTGTGCGTGAGCGGTTGACGACCGGTGCCGATGAACTGGCACGGAAGTGTTTCGCCTGGGTGCTGCGTCATTTGCAGTTGACAGGAGGTGGCCATCATGTGGAACGTCATCGTCGCAAGAACGCGGCGTATGCCTGGCGGCAGATGGTGTTCCTGCTGTCGCTGCAAACCAAACCGTTAGACGCCTTCCTGGCCTATGCCGATACGCTGCTGAGCGCGCAACCCAAAGACTTCGTGCGCGGCTTCTACCCCATTTCGCTCGGCTTGCACATGGCGGTGGAGTCCCCGGAAATCTGGCACACCTCACGCGAGTTGATGCCGTTCCTGGGCTGGCAGCACAGCTTGCCGCAGGTGCACACGGCAGGCTGATCGCCACGCGAGCACCCCGCTGAAACATGATGGGGCTTTGCTCGCGCAGACAAGCTTTGCGAAACCGGCCGGTTCCCCTGCGATGGCATAGCGCTGTGCGCCTGCAGTCGTCGCGCCTGGACCACAGTGTCGCGAAAACTGGCTTGGCCTCAGATAGGCTTGGAAGCTGTGCCGCATCGATATGGCGGCTTCACCTTCATCGTATGACGTTGCAATGGGCTACCGCTCTATCGCCAGGTTGCTGGACACGCTGGATGTGGCGTTCTGCGCCTTCGACGCGCAGGATCGTGCCATCCTGTGGAACGAAACCTTCCTGCTTTTCTTTCCCGAGCATCGGGGTCACATCTTCGAAGGTGAGCCCTATCAGGAAAATCTTCGGCGTTTTTACCTTTCCCGAATGAGCAGTGACGACGTGGCGCTGCTGGAGCGCCACGTGGCAGAAGGTGTGCTTCGCAATCGGACACAGACGCGGCCCTTTCACTTCGAGCACAACGGACGCTGGGTAAGAGTGTCTTCCGTGCCCGAGTCCTCGGGCGGCCGGCTGCGGATCTGGGTGCAGATCCAGGCGAATGACCCCAATCAGTTGCGCGACCAGCAGCCCGAGCGCATGGCCTCGGCGATTGCGATTCCCGACCCATCGGCGTTTCTTGATACGGTGGGCGCGGCGGCGGCGTTTCTGGATGCGCAGCGGCGCATCGTGTCGGTCAATGCGCAATTTCTGGCTATCTATGGTTTCACCGACGCACAAGAGGTGGTGACCAAGACCTACGCCGAGATCGTGCATGACTTATGGTGCAACACCGAGGTGGCGGAAGAGCGCGAGCTGCACGAGCACGACATTTCCGTGGCCTTGGTCGATGCCTTGTATTTCTCCGGGGCACCGTTCGAGCTGCCGCTGCCCGGCAAGCGCTGGGTGCGCATCACCATGAACTGGTCGGGTGACGGGCAGATGTATGCGCTGCATTGGGACATTACCGAGAGCAAGCGCCACGAAACGGAATTGCGGGAAAGCGAACGCCGGGCCAAGGACACGCAACGGCAACTGCGCGCCGTGACCAACGACCTGCGTCTGGAAACCCACCGCCTGGAGCAGACCGAAGAACGCATCCGCAAGACGTTTGTTTCCTCGGGTATTCCAACCATTGTGGTGCTGGATGATGGCAGTCTGATCGATGCAAACCGGGCGGCCGGCGCGATGTTCGAATACGGCATTGACGACCTGCTGCGATGCACCTTGAATGACCTGATCGGCATGGACTTGTCCGATATCGCGTTCGAGGGGGAACGGGGCAATCAGGAATCGCAGATCGTGTCGGGCGTCGAGATCGATTTCTATCGAAAGGGCGGTAGCAGAGGCTGTTGCCAACTGTTCGGTGCCCGATCCTTGCGGGTTGCTGGCGCAGCGTCTCATGCCGTGCTGCACATGCTGGATGTGACGACAAGAAAATCGGAAGCGCTGGCAAACGAGGAAAAGCTGCTGCGCTTGCAGCGCGATGCGTTCAACGATCCGCTAACCGGTGTGGGCAATCGGCGTTATCTGGAATTGATGCTGCGCGACTGGCTGGCCGATGGCGGCGTGCACGCCTTGCTGTTCCTGGATCTGGACGGTTTCAAGGCCGTCAACGATCTGGCTGGCCATGCGGCTGGCGACAGCCTGCTGCGCAAGATCGCCAAGGTAATCAGCAAGACCTTGCGCGTCGGCGACGTCATGGGGCGGCTGGGCGGCGACGAGTTCCTGGTGTTGCTGAGGCATTGTGAACCGCTGCGCGCCCGGCCGCTGGCGGTCAAGATCATTGCGGCGGTGAATGCGGCAGGAGCGTCTTCCGAGTCCGGCATGCCCCCGGTGGGCGCGAGCATCGGGATTCGGGGTTTTGGTGGCGAAGACGAGCCGGTACACAGCCTGATCAGCGATGCCGACGTGGCCTGCTATGCGGCAAAACGCGCGGGCAAGAACCGCGCCGAGGTCTTCGGGGACGCTGACTGAGCGTTGTCAGGCCTTTGCCGCGCCGTGCAGGAACGCCCGTTCCACCAGTCCGGCCATGCCGGCACGGGCAATGCGGCCGCGCCGTTCGCCATCGATCAGACCCATGAAAATCGTTATCCACAGTTCGGTCAGCACCGACGCGGTGAGATCGATGCGGAAGACGCCTTCCTGCTGGCCGCGCAGGAAAAACGTGTCCAGCGCGATTTCCCATTCTTCGCCTGCAGCGGGCGGGGTCGACGCATCCTTCCAGTAGTGCATCAGGAAGGAACTCAGTTCCCGATGTTCCAGGTTGTTGGCGATCAGGCGCCGCAAGGCCTCCAGAGGGGGCGAGGTATGCAGCTCGGCTGACGCAATTGCGTGGCCGATCACCACCGTGCCGTGGTGGATCAAGCGTTCCACCAACTGCTCGCGGGTTCGACAGAAGCGGTACAGCGTGGCCTTGCTGACGCCAACCGCCTGGGCCAGTTCCTGCAAGGTAGCGCGGGGTCGGTCGACCATGGCCGATGCCAGTGCCACCAACAGCCGGTTTTCTTCCTGCGGCGCGTCCAAGGTTGCCATGCATCACTCCGAAGATTCTTGATAGATTCTTTTGGTTCGAAATTGATCCAAAAAAACCGTTTCCCGGCGGATTTTCGCATGCCAGCCGGATTCGTGCTCACAAAAACCCGCTTGAAGTCAAATTTTTGATTAATTTCATCTTAATTGAATCTTAATGGATTCATAATGATTGTTGTCGTATCATTCGGACCCTCGTCGTTCTGTTTAAGTCGTAAGGGTTCCAATGTTGATCAAGCCTCGAAGCATGTGGTGGCCTGCCGCCTCGTTCGCCGTTGTCGTATTGGCCGCTTGCGGCAAAGCGCCTGAACAAGCCTATGCGCCGCCCACCCCCACAGTAGAAGTCGTCACCGTTCAGCCACGTACGCTGGCCTTGTCGAGCGACCTGCCTGGCCGCATTGAAGCGGTTCGCGTGGCTGAGGTGCGTGCCCGTGTGCCTGGCATTGTGCTCAGCCGCCACTTCAAGGAAGGCGCGGACGTCAAGGCAGGCGAGGTCTTGTTCCGCATTGATCCGGCTCCGCTGAAGGCGGCGCTGTCGCGGGCCCAGGCCGAATTGGCCAGAACCGAGGCAACCGTGTTCGATGCCGAGGCGGTGGTTCGCCGTTACAGCCCGCTGGTCGAGATCGAGGCCGTCAGCCGACAGGACTTCGATGCTGCGCAGACCACCCTGAAAAGCGCCCAGGCGGCCCGTCAGGCGGCCCAGGCCGACGTGCAGACAGCGCGCCTGAACCTGGACTACGCCACAGTGAAGGCACCGATCGCTGGCCGCATCGGCCGTGCGCTGGTGACCGAAGGCGCGCTGGTGGGACAGAACGAAACCACCGCAATGGCGACCATCCAGCAGCTTGATCCGGTCTACGCCGACTTCAAGCAGCCCGTTGCCGACATGCTGCGTCTGCGCGAACGCCAACAAGGACAGGGCACGGTGCCGATCTCGATCACGGTTGATGGCACCGAACACAAGCGTGATGGCGAAATGCTGTTCTCCGACATCACGGTGGACCGTGGTACCGGCCAAGTGTCTTTGCGCGGCCAATTCGCCAATCCCGACGGCATGTTGTTGCCCGGCATGTACGTGCGCGTGCACACCGGCCAGGGCAGCCAGCCCGCCGCGATTCTGGTGCCGCAACGTGCGGTGCAGCGCGGCGGCGACGGCACGGCCAGCGTGCTGCTGGTTGGCAAGGACGACCTGGTTGAATCGCGCACCGTTCGCATGGGCGTGATGCAGGGTTCTGAATGGCAGGTGACGGAAGGACTGACCGGTGGCGAACGGGTAATCGTCAACGGTGCAGGCAATGCCCGTCCCGGCGAGAAAGTGGTCGTGGCGGCACCGCCTGCTGCGGCCCCTGCGACATCGGCTGCTGCCGGCGCGTCCAAGACCTGAACCAAGGCGCGGGTGATGTCCCGCACATGCCCGCCTACGCCCGAACTCCCAGGATAGAACATGCCGAAATTTTTCATCGACCGCCCCAACTTCGCGTGGGTGGTCGCCATTTTCATCGCGCTCGCCGGCTTGCTGGCGATCCCGTCGCTGCCGGTGTCGCAATTCCCGACCGTGGCACCGACGCAGATATCCATCAGCGCCACCTACCCCGGTGCGTCCGCCTCCATCGTGGTCGATTCGGTGATCAGTGTCATCGAAGAAGAACTCAACGGTGCCAAGGGCCTGCTGTATTACGAATCGTCCGCCAGCTCCACGGGCGTGGGCGAAATCACCGTCACCTTCCAGCCCGGCACCGAGCCTGACCTGGCACAGGTGGACGTGCAGAACCGTTTGAAGAAAGCCGAAGCGCGTCTGCCCGCTGCCGTCACGCAGCAAGGCGTGCAGGTCGAACAGGCAAACGCCGGCTTTCTGCTGATCTATTCGCTGACCTACAAGGGTGATGCGGCCAACAAAGACGTTGTGGGACTTGCTGACTACGCCGCACGCAACATCAACAACGAAGTCCGCCGTGTGCCGGGCGTCGGCAAGCTGCAGTTCTTTGCGGCTGAAGCGGCCATGCGCGTGTGGGTCGATCCGCAGAAGCTGGTCGGATATGGCTTGTCGGTGGCCGATGTCAGCGCTGCGATTGCGGCGCAGAACGTCCAGGTGCCGGCAGGCAGCTTCGGCAGCCGCCCTGGTAATGCCGATCAGGAACTGACTGCAACCATCGCAGTGAAAGGCACGCTGGACACGCCCGAAGAGTTCGGCGGCATTGTGTTGCGCGCGGACGCAAGTGGTGCGCGTGTGTTGCTGTCGGACGTGGCACGCCTGGAAATCGGTCGTCAGAGCTACGGCTTCGAGACCCGTTCGGATGGCAAGAAGAGTGTGGCGGCTGCTGTGCAGCTCAGCCCGGGTGCCAATGCGCTGCAAACGGCTGAAGGCGTGAAGGCACGCCTGGCTGAACTGTCGAAGACCTTCCCGGCAGACCTGGAATATTCGGTGCCTTACGACACCTCGCGCTTCGTGGGCGTGGCGATTCAGAAAGTGCTGATGACGCTGGGCGAAGCCGTGCTGCTGGTGTTCCTGGTGATGTTCCTGTTCCTGCAGAACTTCCGCTACACCCTGGTGCCCACCATTGTGGTGCCGGTATGTTTGCTGGGAACCCTGGGCGTGATGTACGTGCTGGGCTTTTCGGTCAACATGATGACCATGTTCGGCATGGTGCTGGCCATCGGTATTCTGGTGGACGATGCCATCGTGGTGGTGGAAAACGTCGAACGCCTGATGGTCGAAGAAGGTCTGTCGCCGCGTGATGCCACCGTCAAGGCCATGCAGCAGGTGTCTGGTGCCATCGTCGGTATCACGCTGGTGTTGTCCGCCGTGTTCTTCCCGCTGGCCTTCATGAGCGGCTCGGTGGGCGTCATCTACAAGCAGTTCTCGCTGTCGCTGGCGGTCTCGATTCTGTTCTCGGGTTTCCTGGCCCTGACGCTGACCCCCGCCCTGTGCGCGACCTTGCTCAAGGCCGTGCCCAAGGGCCACCATGAAGAAAAGAAGGGTTTCTTTGGCTGGTTCAACCGTCGTTTCGCCAAGCTGACCTCCAGCTTCGAGGCACTCAATTCGCGTCTGCTGCGCCGTGCCGGCCGCTACATGGTGATCTATGTGGGCCTGGTGGTGCTGCTTGGATTCTTCTACATGCGCCTGCCCGAATCCTTCGTGCCGGTGGAAGACCAGGGCTACTACATCGTTGACGTGCAATTGCCGGCCGGTGCTACCCATGCCCGTACCGACAAGGTCATGAAGACGCTTGAGGACTACATGCTGTCGCGCGAGGCCACGGAATCGGCGATTGCCATTCTGGGGTTCAGCTTCTCGGGCAGTGGTGAAAACGCAGGTCTGGTGTTCCCGACGTTGAAAGATTGGTCGGTGCGTGGCAAGGGTCAGTCTGCCGAGGATGAAGTGGCGGCTTTCAATGCCCATTTTGCTGGCATGACCGAGGCCAAGGTCATGGCAGTCAATGCACCGCCCATCGAGGGTCTGGGCAATTCGGGTGGTTTCTCGCTGCGCCTGCAAGATCGTGCGGGGCTGGGTCGTGACGCGCTGGTTGCCGCACGCAACAAGGTGCTGCAAGAGGCCAATAGCTCGCCGGTGATTCTGTACGCGATGATGGAAGGTCTGCAGGACGCGCCGCAATTGCGCCTGGATATCGACCGCGAGAAAGCGCGTGCGCTGGGTGTGAGTTTCGACACGATCAACACTGCCGTGTCCAGCGCCTATGGGTCGGCCACCGTGAACGACTTCGCCAATTCCGGACGCTTGCAGCGTGTGGTGGTGCAGGCCGATGTGGTTGAACGCATGACGCCCGAGCGCATTCTGAAATTGCACGTACCCAACGCCAGCGGCGAACAGGTCCCGTTCAGCGCGTTTGCGACGACCTCGTGGGAAACCGGACCCGTGCAGCTGTCGCGCTACAACGGCTACCCGGCATTCAAGATTTCTGGCGACACCAAACCCGGCTTCAGCAGCGGTGAGGCAATGGCCGAACTTGAACGCATCGTGTCCACCTTGCCGCCTGGCATTGGCTACGAGTGGACGGGTCTGTCCTACCAGGAACGCCTGGCCGGTTCACAAGCTGCCTTCCTGTTCGCGCTGGCCATCGTGGTGGTGTTCCTGCTGCTGGTGGCCTTGTACGAAAGCTGGAGCATTCCGGCTGCGGTGATGCTGATCGTCCCGATCGGTGCCCTGGGTTCCGTGCTGGCGGTAACGGTGCTGGGCATGTCCAACGACGTGTACTTCAAGGTGGGCCTGATCACCATCATTGGCCTGGCGGCAAAGAACGCGATTCTGATCGTGGAATTCGCCAAGGAACTGCGCGAGCAGGGCCGCACGCTGGTCGAGGCTGCACTGGAAGCCACCCGGCTGCGCTTCCGCCCGATTGTGATGACCTCGCTTGCGTTCATCCTGGGCGTGGTGCCGCTGGCGATTGCCACCGGCGCAGGTGCTGCCAGCCAGCGTGCCATCGGCACCGGCGTGATTGGCGGCATGCTGACCGCAACCCTGCTGGGCGTGATCTTCGTGCCTATCTTCTTCGTCTGGGTGTTGTCGCTGTTCTCGCGCAAATCGGGCAAGCACGCCGACACCACCACCTCGCCGCAAACCCATGCCGGGGAGCAACATTGATGCGCAGCATGTCCGTTACTTTCAAGCGTTGTGCACTGGCCATGAGCGTGCTGTTGGCCGGTTGCTCGCTGACCCCGACGCTTGAGCGTCCCGAGGCACCAATCCCGGTGCAGTGGCCGGCGGTGCCGGGTGCCGCCGGGCAAGCTGTTGGTGCACCCACCGTTGCCACGCTGGCCTGGCAGGATTTCGTGGTGGATGCGCGCCTGCGTGCATTGATCGACCTGTCTTTGCGCAACAACCGTGATCTGCGCCAGGCCTGGCTGAACGTGGAGGCCGCGCGCACACAGTACAGCGTGCAGCGGGCCGACCGCTTGCCGGGTATCAACGCCGACGCGGGCGCTACCCGTCAGCGTGTTCCGGCAGATCAAAGCACTACCGGGCAGGCAAGCACCCAGAGCAGCTATCAGGCAAACATCGGCTTGGCGGCTTTTGAGCTGGATGTGTTCGGCCGTGTTCGTGCGCTGTCCGATGCGGCGCTGGAAGAATTCCTGTCTACGGAAGCCGCCACGCAAAGCACACACATCACCTTGGTGTCCGAGGTGATCCAGGCGTATCTGACGCGTGAAGGTGCCCAGCGCCGTCATCGTCTGACCGAGCAGACCTTGGCCTCGCGCGAAGCGTCCTTGAACCTGATCTCCCGTCGCCGTCAGGCGGGCACGGCAACGGCGCTGGACCAGCAAGAGGCCCAGGGACTGACCGAACAGGCGCGCGTGTCGCTTGCGCGTACCGAGCGTGAAATCCGCCAGAGCACTTATGCACTGGGCCTGCTGGTGGGCGTGAGTGATATCGAAGCGCAACTGGCGTCGTATCCGGCCAGCGACTTGTTGCTGGTGCAGGATATTGCCGCGGGCACGCCTTCAGACCTGCTTGAACAGCGCCCCGACATTCGGTCGGCGGAACATCAGCTGCGTGCACGCAATGCCAACATCGGTGCTGCACGCGCGGCGTTCTTCCCGCGCATTTCGCTGACCGGCCTGTTCGGCACGTCCAGCACGGAACTGTCGAGCCTGTTCGGATCGGGCCAGCTTGCGTGGTCCTTCATGCCGCAGGTGACCTTGCCGATCTTCGATGGCGGGCGCAATCAGGCCAATCTGGATCTCGCCACGATTCGCAAGGACAGTGCGGTGGCGGGTTACGAGAAAGCGGTGCAGACGGCTTTCCGCGAAGTGGCCGATGCGCTGGCGGCTACCGATACCTTGCGTCGTGAAGAAGCGGCACAACGGGCATTGGTGGCCAGCAGCCAGGAAACGCTGCGTCTGTCGCAGGCACGTTACCGCGCCGGGGTCGATGACCACCTGCGTTACCTGGATGCACAGCGCAACGACTTCGTCAATCAGACCAGCCTGATCGACATCGGCACTCAGCGGCAGATGGCGCTTGCCAGCCTGTTCCGGTCCTTGGGTGGTGGTTGGCAATCGGCATCGCCGCAAGTGAATTAGGGAATCCGCTGAGCCTCGGTGCGCAGGCAGATTCAAGTCGCACGATGAGCGACGAGCTGGGGTGTGATGTGGCGGAGAATTCCCGCCGCATTACACCCCGTTTTGCCTTGTTTGCGGGCTGGCGCACCGATCTGTGTACACCGATAGATGTCGTGCACGCCGGCCGATATGCGCAGCGCGGTCAGTCATGGCTCGGGGCGGCGGTGACGTATGACAACGGACCACCAGCGCCATGCCATTTTTCTTGCGTGCCAGGCTGATCTGGCTGCAACTGTTTGCGTCGGTGCAACGTATGGACCTGCGCAAGATGGTGGACCGCCAGGTGGCGCTTGTCTCATCATTGTTGATGAGGTGTTTGGTAGAATCGCTCGCTCTGTCTGCGTCTGCCAGCCGGACCCGGCAGGAAGAGCCTGTTTCCGTTTCGAGGGGCTCGAATGACTCGTCAGCGTGCGGTTTGCATGCCTGCCGTGGGCATCTCCATGAACGGAAAGCGTGATGACTTGAGGAATGTCAGACGATGAGTGGCCGAACGTTCGACGACGATATTGCTGCGATATCCCGCATTGATTCGGTAGAGAAGATTCTTCAGGTTGTCTGTAACACCACCGGCATGGGTTTCGCTGCCGTGGCGCGTGTTACTGCTGAACGCTGGGTGGTCTGTGCCGTGCGCGACCAGATCGAGTTCGGTCTGTGGAAGGGTAGCGAGTTGAAGATCGAAACCACGATCTGCAACGAGATCCGTGGCAGCCGTCAGGCGGTGGTGATCGATCACGTGGACGAAGACCCGGTATTCAGCAGGCACCCCACGCCGGCCATGTATGGCTTCCAAAGCTATATCTCGATGCCGATCTTTCGGGAAAACGGTGAGTTCTTCGGCACGCTCTGTGCCATCGATCCCAAGCCGATGGCCTTGAAGTCGTCTGCCACCGTCGAAATGTTCGAGATTTTCGCGCAGCTGATCGGCTTCCATCTGGATGCCCAGGAGCGCCTTGCCAGCAGCGAGGCTGCTTTGCTCGATGCTCGTCAGAGTTCGGTGCTGCGTGAGCAGTTCATCGCGGTGCTGGGACACGATCTGCGCAACCCGCTGGGCTCGATCAACGCAGGCGCGGAAGTGCTTCGGCGCAGTGTGCTCGACACCCGGGCCACGGCCATGGTCACGCTGATTCAGAAGAGCGTCGGCCGCATGGCGGTGCTGATCGATAACGTGCTGGACTTTGCGCGCGGCAGGCTGGGTGGTGGGCTGACGCTGGAGCGCAATGCGAACAAACCGCTTGAGGCCGAACTGACGCATGTGATTGCCGAGCTGCAATCGATCTGGCCCGATCAGGTCATCAACGCCGATCTGTCGATCATGACGATGGTGGACTGTGATCGGGGGCGCGTGGGCCAGCTGCTGTCCAACTTGCTTGCAAATGCGATTTCGCATGGTGCGCCAGGCCGGCCGGTTCAGGTCGAGGCCAGCGACAGCGGTGGCTTTTTTGTGTTGTCGGTGATCAATCAGGGTGCGCCGATTCCCGCCAAGACGCTGGACAGCCTGTTCCTGCCATTTTTCCGTGCGGCATCCAGCCCCAGTCATCAAGGGCTTGGGCTAGGTCTGTACATTGCCACCGAGATTGCGCGTGCGCACGGCGGCACGCTCGATGTGGTGTCGACCACCCGCGAGACGCGTTTCACGTTCCGCATGCCTTTGCGCGAAGTCAGACCGGCGCTTGCGCGGCGTTGAACCGGACCACTTATCCCGACCACGCTTACCCCCACAAAAGAGGTAGGCGATGCAGGACCTTGCCATATGCCGGACAATAGCCGTCGATGTCCGGCATTTTTGTCCGGACCGGTCCTGGGTTCCGCTTGCTCATGAAAAAGAACGTTGTCGTCTACAGCCTGATTCCTGAATCCCTGCGTGCAGAATTGGCCGCGCAGTTCAACGTGACGGTTGTCACGCAGCCCAACGGCGAAGGCCGTGCTGCGTTTCTTGAAGCCCTGCGCGAGGCGCACGGCACCATCGGCGTCGGTGTGAAGTTCGACGAAGCACTGCTCGCACACGCCCCCAATCTGGAAGTGGTTGCCGCAGGGTCGGCAGGTGTCGATTCGTACGACGTCGATGCGCTGACCCGTCATGGCGTGTTGCTGACCAACGTGCCCTCGGCGGTTACGGAAAGCACGGCCGATGTGGCGCTGACCTTGATGCTGTGCACGGCACGCCGCGCCATCGAGATGTCCACCCTGATCCGCGAAGGCAAGTGGGAAAAGAGCATTACCCCGGCACAGTTCGGCGTGGATGTGCACGGCAAGCGTCTGGGTATCGTGGGCCTGGGCCGGATCGGCACGGCAGTGGCCAAGCGTGGTCACCACGGCTTTGGCATGCAGGTGCTGTATCACGCCAACAGCCGCAAGCCCGCGCAGGAACAGTCCATGGGCGCGCAGTACCGCGAACTGCCGGCACTGCTGGCCGAGTCTGATTTCGTGGTGCTGACCGTGCCGCTGAGCGATGCCACCAAGGGTCTGATCGGCAAGGAGGAACTGGCGCTGATGAAGCCCACCGGTATCCTGATCAATATCGCACGTGGTCCGGTGGTGGACGAAGCCGCTCTGATCGAGGCCTTGCAGGAACGTCGTATTGGCGGTGCCGGCCTGGATGTGTTCGAGCACGAACCCCTGTCGGGCACCTCGCCGCTGGCCAGCCTGTCGAATGTCGTGGCCTTGCCGCACATCGGTTCTGCCACGCAGGAAACGCGTGACCGCATGGCGCGCGATGCGGCGGGCAATCTGGTTGAAGGCCTGGCCGGACGTCGTCCGACCGATCTGGTCAACCCGGAAGCGCTCGACGCGGCCTGAGCCGTTTTCAGTTATCCCTTGTTGCCAGGAGAGAACGCATGCTTGCAGTAGAAATTTCGCGTCCCGGCGGGCCGGAAGTGCTGGTTTCGGCTGAAAGGCCGATGCCGGTTCCCGGGCCGGGCCAGGTCTTGATCAAGGTAGCTGCTGCCGGCATCAACCGGCCGGATCTGATGCAGCGTGCCGGCAAATACCCGGCTCCGCCCGGCGCATCCGATCTGCCCGGATTGGAAGTGGCCGGCGAGATCGTCGCCGGCGATGCGGCCTTGGGGGGCTTCTCGATTGGCGACAAGGTGTGTGCGCTGACGCCGGGCGGTGGCTACGCGGAATACTGCCTGACCCACGCCCAGCACTGCCTGCCGATCCCGGAAGGCTTGAGCATGGTGGAAGCGGCCAGCCTGCCGGAAACTTTCTTCACGGTCTGGATCAACGTCTTCGACCGGTCCAAGCTTGCACCGGGTGAATCCTTGCTGGTGCATGGCGGGGCAAGCGGTATCGGCACCACTGCCATTCAGCTGGCACGTGCGTTTGACCATCCGGTGTATGCCACCGTGGGTAGCGACGAGCGGGTGGCGGCGGTGGAAAAGCTGGGTGCCACGCGCGGCATCAACTACCGCACGCAGGACTTCGCGCAGGAAGTTCGCCAACTGACCAATGGTCACGGCGTGGACGTGATCCTGGACATGGTGGCGGGTTCCTATATTCCGCGTGATATCGAATGCCTGGCCGACGATGGCCGGATCGCGATCATTGCGCTGCAAGGCGGAACCAAGGCTGAAGTCGATCTGGTTCATCTGTTGAAGCGCCGCATCTCGATCAGCGGATCTGCACTGCGCCCGCGTAGCGACGCCTACAAAGGGCAGATCGCCACTGCACTGCGTGAGCAGGTCTGGCCGCTGTTTGCGCAAGGCAAGCTGCGCCCGCAGGTGCATGCCAGTTTCCCGCTGGGGCAGGCGGGCGACGCGCACCGGATGATGGAAAGCGGGGCGCACATCGGCAAGATCGTGCTGACCGTGTAAGGGTAGGTTTGTTCGACCGAGCACGGCATGGCCAACCCATGCCGTGCCGCAAATGCCGCTGAACGCACCTTGCTGGCAATCGCTGCAAGGTGCAATTAGCAACGTTCCGGCCCGACATTCGTGGTGGATGGGCCGGGCAAATCGGTTTCCGGCGCAAAAGCCGATACAATGCCCGTTTGTCTGCGGCGGCTTTTTCGCGCCCGCTACGTGACCATGTCGGGGAATCAGCCCGGGTTCACGTCCCACCATGCATATCAGGCACAGGCCTTTCATTCCAGCCCATGAGCGTCTCTACCGCATCGAATAGTTCGGGAAGCACCGCCAGCAAGTCCACTGCCAGCAAGTCCATTCGCAAGCTGGTTCTTGGCAACTGGAAGCTGCACGGCACCTTGTCCGCCAACGGGTCGCTTCTGTCGGCCGTTCGCGAAGGCGTGGCCAACTCGGCCATCACGGCATCTTGCGATGTCGGCGTCTGCGTGCCTTTCCCGTATCTGGCGCAAGCCGAATCGGCCCTGACCGGCTCGGACCTCGCCTGGGGCGCACAAGATGTCAGCGCCCACGCAAGCGGTGCCTATACCGGTGAAGTGTCGGCCACCATGCTGCGCGACTTCGGCAGCCGCTACGTGCTGGTCGGCCACTCCGAGCGCCGCATGTATCACGCCGAGTCGGACCAACTGGTTGCCGACAAGGCCAAGATCGCGCTCGACGCCGGTCTGATCCCGGTGGTGTGTATCGGTGAATCGTTGGCTGAACGCGAAGCCGATCAAACCCTGTCCATCGTCGAACGCCAACTGGCACCGGTATTGGCACTGGGCAGCGACGTCGTGCGTCGCTTGGTCATTGCCTACGAACCCGTGTGGGCCATCGGCACTGGCAAGACCGCCAGCCCCGAACAAGCCCAGGACGTGCATGCGGCCATCCGCAAGCTGCTGGGCGAAGACGGTGCGTCCGTGCGCTTGCTGTACGGCGGCAGCGTCAAGGGGGCCAATGCGGCCAGCCTGTTTGCCATGGCCGACATCGATGGCGGCCTGATTGGTGGTGCGGCGCTCAACGCCGAAGAATTCTTGCGTATCGCGGAAGCGGGCGCTTCAACCCGGAGTTTCTGATGTCCATGTTGTTTACGGTCCTGCTCGTCGTGCAGGTGATTTCTGCGTTGTCCATCATCGTGCTGGTCCTGCTTCAACAGGGCAAGGGTGCCGACATGGGCTCCGCATTCGGCGGTGGTTCGGCCGGTAGCCTGTTCGGTGCCACCGGTGCTGCCAACTTCCTGTCGCGCAGCACCAAGTGGGCCGCCGTGGTCTTCTTCGTCACCACCGCATCGCTGGCCTACGTCGGTACGCGTCCGCTTGGCGCAACCGCACCTGGTGGCGGCGGCGTGATGGAAAACGTGCCGGCTGATCGTTCCGTTCCGTCGGTGCCGGGCCAGCCCGCCGCATCGGGTTCGACGTCCAGCGTGCCGTCCGTGCCGGCGACCCCGGCTCCGGCTCAAAATTCTGGTGCCGTGCCTGCAACGCCCGCGAAATAACTGATATACTTTCTGTCTTGGTTGCACCGCCGTCGTGGTGAAATTGGTAGACACGCTATCTTGAGGGGGTAGTGGCGAAAGCTGTGCGAGTTCGAGTCTCGCCGACGGCACCAAGATTGGTACTGAAATAGGTACCCAGAATATCGGTAGTAAACAAAAGCCCGCGAACGAAAGTTCAGCGGGCTTTTGTTATTCGCGGGTATCGCGTCGCAAAGTATTGGACAGGATTGGATTGGCCTCGTCACCTCATCAGCCACTTCAAAGTTAAACTTGCCTACCCGCTCGTCTATATGTTCGAGCGACAACGGAGCGTTCAATCTACATGTCGTGCCCGAAGTGCAATAGCGACGACTGGAAATCGGCAAGCCTTGTGTATAGCGAAGGATTGACGCATGTCTCTGTTCGCGCCACGGGCATTGCTTCTGGCGAACCGGGAGGCGGGATTGGTACCTTCGTGGCATCGGGGCTCAATCAGACCCACGCGTCTCGTTTGGCTGCACCGCCTCAGCGAAGCAGCCTGAGCTTTTTCTTCGGAATTCTCACCGCGCTGTCGCTATTCCTGTGTTTTGCCATGTCCTGGCTATGGCTGATCGCGGTGTTGTTTTGCGCCTTGGGCATGTTCGTGTATTTCGAGACCGAAAGCGGGCATGATGAGGCGCACGAGTCGGCGATGGCCGCTTGGAGAGAGTTGCGGCGGTGTGAGCGGTGTGGGACTTTCTATAAACCGACAGAGTAGCTTTTTCGGGCAGATTGGTGCTTGCGCAGCACCTGCGGTCCTGCCCAACTCAACAACGAATCCAGCCTCAGCCTCTCGACGGTTTACGAAACCGGCAGCGTCTCCGCATCGTCCGGCACTTCCACCGCATACCCCGCCGCCGCCCATGCCTGCATGCCGCCCGTCAACGGCCGCACCCGTCGATAACCGCGCCGCATCAACTGGCGCGCCAGGCGTGCCGCGGTGACTTCATTCGGGCAATCGCAATACAGAATCACGTCGGTATCCGCGCCGATATCCAGGTCAAGCCGTGAGATATCCAGATCAGGCACAGGCAAAGACCCAGGAATACGGCCGGCAGCCTGCGAGTCGGTCGGACGCACATCCAGAATTACCAGCGACGCACCTTTGTCGCGCAGGGTGCCCAGTTCGTGCACTGAAATCCGCGACATGCGCAGCGTGCGGATCAGTGCGTGGCGTTGCCACCACTTGAATGCGACGAACAAGGCCAATGCCGCCAACAACAGCAGTGCGCCCCACGTGCCCAGCGCCTGAATGGTGGCCAGCACGTCGTCAATGGCGGTGGAAAATACGGTGCCCAACACCAGCGCCACGCTGGTCCAGATCGCGGCACCTGCGGCATCGAACAGCAGGAAGCTGGTGCGTGGTGTACCCACCGTGCCGGCCAGCGTGCTGGCCAGCGATGCAAAGCCGGGAATGAACTTCGCCACCAGCAGCGACGGTGCGCCCCAGCGGGAATAGATGTTTGCGGTCTGGCGCATGCAGGTGTCTGGCGATAGCGACAGTTTGCAGAGCGCGGCCATGACGCGGCGACCGTATCGCCGGCCAGCGGTGAACCAGACGAAATCCGCCACCAGCGCGGCCGCCACGGCGGTTGCCAGCACCGCACCGATCGAATAATCCCCCCGGCTGGTCAGCGCGCCGACCATGATCAAGGTCGGGTAGGCGGGAACCGGCGCGCCAAGTTGCGTGACCAGTACGTTGGCGAACACCAGGTACAGGCCGTAGGTTTCGATCAGGTGAAACAGCGCTTGCATGGGGGCAACCGAACAAAAAGGGGGAAAGGGCGGGCCGACGCTGCCACCTTGCAACTGCAAGGTGGCAATGCATTGAAAGCAGGGCGTCGATGGCAACACAACCATGACAACCGGCAACCGACAACGCAGCGCGGGGCGGCACGTGTATTGTGCCGCCCCGCGCCGTTTCACGCCGCTTTCATTCGATCAGGGCAGATCGAAGAACAGCACTTCGGCCTGATTGCCACCTTCGAGCGTCAATTCCGTCTCGTCGGCGATTTTCACACCGTCGCCTGCTGCCAGGGCCACATCGTTGAAGGTGAGGCTGCCGCGTGCAACATGCAAGTAGCCGCGACGACCCGGTGCCAAGCTTTTCACGATGCGCTCTTCACCGTCGAGCAGGCCGGCGAAGATTTCCGTGTCCTGCACGATGGTCAGCGAACCGTCCCGACCGTCTTGCGATGCGATCAGTCGCAACTGACCGCGTTTTTCTTCCGGGCTGAAGAACTTCTCTTGGTAGTTGGGCTTCACACCCGTGAACTTCGGCATGATCCAGATTTGCAGGAAGTGCGACGGATCGGTCTTCGAGCCGTTGAACTCGCTGTGGCTCACGCCTCGGCCGGCGCTCATCAGTTGTACGTCACCGGGGTGGATCACCGAGCCGCTGCCCATCGAGTCCTTGTGGGCCAATGCGCCTTCCAGCACATAGGACAGGATTTCCATGTCGCGGTGGCTGTGGGTGTCGAAACCGGCACCTGCTGCCACGGTGTCATCGTTGATCACGCGCAGGGCGCTGAAGCCCATCTGACGCGGATCGTGATAACCGGCGAACGAAAACGTGTGGTGGCTGTTGAGCCAACCGTGGTTGGCGTGGCCGCGGTCGGCTGCTTGGCGAACTTCGATCATGATTGACTCCTGGGTGTTTGAGGCTTGCGTTGAAATGTGTGTCGAGCTGATGGAATGAATTATGGGTTTGAATAAATAAATAAATAAGCGCAAAATTTGGCTCGAATCTATCGATTTATTAGATGTGTTTTTTTCCAGACTCCAGGCCTCAAAGCACTCATGCGTGTTCCCAAGACCACACTCGAACAATGGCGGGTGCTTCAGGCAATCGTCGATCACGGCGGCTTTGCTCAGGCGGCGGAAGCCCTGCACCGCAGCCAGTCGTCCATCAGTTATGCGGTGTCCAAGCTGCAGGAGCAGCTTGGCGTTGACCTGCTGGTGATCGAAGGCCGCAAGGCGCAACTGACAGACCACGGGCGGGCCTTGCTGAATGCGTCCGGCGAATTGCTGGCGGATGCGCAACGCCTGGAAAGCCTGGCTGCCAGCCTGATGCAGGGCTGGGAGCCGGAAATCCGATTGGTGGTGGACGTGGTGTTTCCGAACGCCTTGTTGTTGCAGGTGCTTTCTGCCTTCATGCGCATTGCGCCGCAGACGCGGATTCAACTGAAGGAAGTGGTCTTGTCCGGGGCCGAGGAAGCCTTGCAGGCACAAGAGGCAGATGTGGTGATCGGCACGCGTGTGCCGTCCACGCATCTTGGCGACCACCTGTTCAACGTGCAGTTCATGGCGGTGGCGCATCCTGACCACGCCTTGCACAAGCTGGGCCGTGCGCTGGATTCAGAAGACCTGCGACGCGAATTGCAGGTGGTGCTGCGTGACTCCGGCACGCTCAAGCCACGCGATGAAGGCTGGCTGGGGGCGGCGCAGCGCTGGACAGTCACCAGCTTGCAGACCTCGGTGTCGATGGTGGGGGCCGGGCTGGGGTTTGCGTGGCTGCCGCAGCACTTGATTGCTGATCAGTTGGCTGCAGGCACGCTTCTACCGCTTCCATTGACGGAGGGGGGGACGCGCCAAGTCTCCTTGTACTTGCTCTATGGCAAGCCAGGGCAACCCGGGCGCAGTGCCAAGGAGCTTGCGGGTGTGATTCAGCAAGTGGTGTCGCGTCGAGAAGCGCCGCCGGCATAGCTTGCCAAGTAACAAGCGCTTCCAATGAAACGACGGGCTGACTTCATCTCAGTCAGCCGCCCCTGAGCTTTTCAAGCCTGACGGTTGGGCAGATCGGTTGCGCGCGGAGACGGCGGCCCACCTGCCTCGGGAGAGTGCGAACCGTGCCGGTTGGCATATACCCAAGTGAACTCGGCACCCAACAGAAACACCTGTGCCGCGTAGTACACCCAGACCAGCAGCACGACAATCGATCCGGCTGCCGCGAAAGGCGAGGCGACGGCGCTCTTGCCGATATACAGACTGATCAGGATCTTGCCCACCTGGAACAGCACGGCTGTCACCAGACCACCGATTATCACGTCGCGCCATGCGATTTCGACCTGCGGCATGTAGCGATAGATCATCGCAAACAACACGGCCGTGAAGCCGATCGACAACACGATGTTGATCAGTTGCAGCAGCAGTTCCCAGCCCGGCAACAAGCCGCCCACCCAACCGCCAAAGGCTGACAGGGCGGCGCTGGTGATCAGCGAGACCATCAACAGGAACGCCAGCCCAAGCACCAGGCCGAAGGACAGCAGTCTGGACCGCAAGGTGGCCCAGATGCCGGACTTCTTCTGCTGTGCCGGCACCTTCCAGATGCGGTCCAGCGCACTTTGCAGTTCGGCAAACACGGTGGTGGCACCAATGATCAGAATCACTACGCTGATGACAGTCGAAATGATGCCTTCAGTAGGTTTGTCGGCACTTGCCAGCAAGCTTTGTATGCCTGCTGCGCCTTCCTTGCCCAGCAGGCCAGCCAGTTGCCCGAAGATTTCGCCGCGCACCGCATCCTGCCCCCAGATCAGGCCGGCCACCGCAATCACGATGATCAGCAGCGGGGCGATGGAGAACACGGTGTAGTAGGCAATGGCAGCACCCATGCTCGGGGCATAGTCGTCGAGCCAGGCGTTGACGGATTGTTTGCTCAGGTCGACGAAGCGACTCAATCGGTTTGGCACGGCAGGTCCAGTACGTGAAGAGCATTGATGGATCGGTAGCAATGCGCAGCAGCTGCGCAGGGGCGGGTGGCCCAGGACGCCGGTGAGCACGATCCATGCCCAGGCGTTCACCATAGACCAAGCTGATCATCAACACGCTGGCCTCAAAGCTGTTGCTTCAGCCGCAGTGCGTCCGGCAACGCGTGCCCCTGCGCCGTGTTGTCGAAGATGCACCATACCGCTTTGCCTTGTTGGCGATAAGCGGCAATGGTGGACGCTAGCTTGTTCAGCACCTCGTCTGCGTATGCGGAGTAGTACACCTTGGGTGATCCATGCAGCCGGATATAGGCAATGTCTGCGTCGCCTTGCGCGTGTGCCTGGCTGACTGGCGGCGGGTCGGCTTCGACACTTGCCACCCCGTGCTCGCTCAACAGCAGGGCAGCCTCGTCGCAGAACCAGCTGGCGTGACGTGCCTCGCAGGCAATTCCAGTGTCGGTACGAGCGCGCAGCCCTGCGAAAAAAGCCTGTGCAATCGATGCGTCGAAGCTCAGGCTGGGCGGCAGTTGCACTAATAGGCATCCCAACTTTTCACCTAGCTCACCGACCTCTGTCAGGAAGCTTGCCAGCAGTTCGTCCACGTCTTGCAGTTTTTGTTCATGCGTGATGCTGCGTGGCAGCTTGGCCGAGAAGCGGAAGTTGGCCGGCACGTTGTCGCGCCAGCGTGCGTAGGTGGCAGGCCGATGTGGCCGGTAGAACGACGAGTTGATTTCCACCGCTGGCAGCACCTTCGCATAACGTTGCAGGTGACTGCCTTCGCCGGGAAAATCCTCTGCCACCGCAGACGACAGGCTCCAGCCTGCACAACCCAGCAGCACACGTGGATCACGCGGCGCATCGCTGCCTGGCAGCGGTACGGTACTTGGCGAAGGCTGCATGATGTGTCGTTCATCGAGTTCGATGTGCGGGTTTCAGCAGGCAACATTCCCAGTTCGGGACGGCCCTGCAGTCAGACCGCAATCATCAACGCGTGCAAAAAACTCGGACGGATCGTCAAGCCTGACGCCACAAGGTTTTGCAGCCGGGTGGCAGAGGTGATCGTTGGTAACGCGCCAAGCCGCAGCGCGGGCTTTCGGTCTACCATCCGCTCGTTCCTGACCCTGCTGCGCGGCTGGTCCGCCGGCCAATCCCGGGGACGACCCGCGGCACTCTTAGTGTGTCCCGCGCATGAGCACTCCTAACCCGCCCGTTTGCCGTCCCGTTACCGAATTGACCGGTAATGAGGCGCTTTTCATCGTGCTGAACGCTGGTTCGGGTCGCAATAGCGCCAATGAGAAGCGTGACACCATCACGCGGCTGCTGACCCAAGCCGGTCGACGTTTCGAAATCGACGTGGTCGAAGACCCGCGCAACTTGCCTGAAGCCGCACGCCGGGCCACCGATCGTGCAGTGCGCGAACGTGGCGTCGTGGTGGCGGCAGGGGGCGACGGCACCTTGAATGCAGTCACCCAGGCAGTGATCGGACGCGGTGTGGCATTCGCCATCTTGCCGCAAGGCACCTTCAACTATTTCGGCCGCACCTTCGGCATTCCCAGCGACATCGAGCGCGCGGTTCGGGCCATGCTCGACGCTCGCATCGAGCCGGTGCAGATCGGCATGGTCAACGACCACGCCTTCCTGGTGAATGCCAGCATGGGGCTGTACCCCACGCTGCTTGAAGACCGGGAAGCCTACAAAAAGCGCTATGGCCGCAGTCGCATGGTGGCCCTGTGGTCTGGCCTGGTGACGCTGATGCGTCGTCCGCCGCAATGGAAGCTGGATCTCGATCTGCATGGCAAGCGCCAGACATTGCGCACCCCGACACTGGTGGTAGGCAACAACGCCTTGCAGCTGGAACAGATCGGCATCGACAACGTCGACAAGCTGGAACGTGGTCAGCTTGTCGCCATGAGCGTTCGCCCCGTCAGCACACTGACCTTGTACTGGCTGCTGCTGCGCGGCGCGTTCAGCAGTCTGGGCAAGGCCGAAGACGTGATCAGTTTCGGATTCGAGCGCCTGGAGGTCAAGCCGCAGGGCCGCCGTCGCCATATCAAGGTGGCGATGGACGGCGAAATCGTGCGCATGTCCACGCCGCTGGTCTTCAAGGTGTCTGAAACCCCTTTGCCGCTGCTGGTGCCACGCAACGTCGATCCGGCGGACCGTGCCTGAATGCCCATGACGGCAATCCTGCATATTTCCGACCCGCATTTCGGCACCGAGCGCCCGAGCGTGCTCGATGCGTTGAATACCTTCATCACTGACTGTCGCCCCGAGCTGGTGATTCTGAGCGGTGATGTCACGCAGCGTGCGCGTCGCAGCCAGTTCGAGTCGGCCCGGCGGTTCATTACCCAGTTGCCGGCTCCGGCCTTGGTGATTCCGGGCAACCACGACATCCCGCTGTACAACCTGCCGATGCGTTGGCTGAGCCCCTACGCAAACTACCGTCGGGCACTGGGGCCGGACCTTGAGCCGATCTATGAATCCGACCGCATTCTGGCCATCGGTCTGAACACGACCCGCCCCGCCCGTCACAAGGACGGCGAAGTGTCTGCTGAACAGATCGAGCGCGTGGCAAAGCGGTTGGCGACCGCACGACCAGGGCAACTGCGCCTGGTTGCCTTGCATCATCCGGTGCGGGCCAAGGTGGAAAGCGATCTGTCCAACCTGCTGCATGGCCGCGAAGCCGCCATGGCTGCCTGGGTCGATGCTGGGGCCGATTTGCTGTTGGCCGGGCATATTCATCTGCCCTATGTCATGCCCTTGGCACGCCGGGATTCCCGTGTTGCCTGGGCCGTGCAGGCCGGCACGGCGCTGTCCAGCCGGGTTCGTGGGGAGGTGTCGAACTCAGTCAATCTGATTCGTCATGATCCTGCAGACCTGACGCAGCCCTGTCTGGTCGAACGTTGGGACTACGACGCCGCGCAAAGCGCGTTTTCCATGATTCAGCGCCACGAACTGTTATTGGATCGGCGCGCAGCGAGTTGAACGATATGAATGAAATGAGTGGATGGGCAATCTGGGTCGCCGAGCATCTGCTGGCAACCCTGGTGATGCTGGTCATTGGCGTGTGTGCGGCGGCGCTTGGTCTGTGGACTTTCATCCGGCAGGCTCCTACGCCAGAAGGCAGACAACGTCGACGCAAACGCGTGTTCATTGCGGTGCTGGGTGCACAGGCAGTGATGGTGGTGTTGCTGGCGCTGAATGTGGGGCAGGACGGCGCGCTTACGCGCATGGACAAGATGCTGGCAGGTGCATTGGCCGCGCAGGCCGATCCAGCCATTTTGCAGGCCATGGCACTGGTGACCCGGCTGGGTGATCGGGATGGCTTGCTGGTGCTGGGTGGCATCGTGCTGGCGGTGCTGCTGTTGCGCAAGCGCCGTTGGCTGGCGGCCGAATGGACGCTGGCAACGGGCGGGTCCGGCCTGATGATTCTGTTCCTGAAGCAGCAGTTCGCCCGTGTCCGGCCCGAACACATTCATGGTTTCGAGACCGCGCACGGCTGGAGTTTTCCCAGTGGGCACGCGGCCGGGTCCACGGCTGTCTACGGCATGCTGTGCTACCTGGCGATGCGCAAGGCACCGCCGCAGTGGCGTCCTGTAATCCTGATTGCCAGCGTCATGCTGATCATCACCATCGGCTTGAGCCGTGTGGTGTTGCAGGTGCATTTCCTGAGCGATGTGCTGGCGGGATTCGCCTGCGCGTCCTTGTGGTTGGCGGCATGCGTTGCGGCAAGTGCGGCGCTTCGCGGCAGGATCGCCCCACGGTAATGCGCACTTGAATGTCATACCCATGACGTGACACAGACCACACGTGAAGTGTTGCGTGTGAGCATCTGTAACCGATGTGAAATTTACACAGCAGAGAATGCGGTGCTGTCGGCGGGCCACCCACCCCGACTCGCCGCTTTTTCTTTTTTGCATCGGATATTTACGTGAACAAAACGCTCCTGGCCTGCGCACTTGCCGCAGGTCTCGTCGGTACCGCCCACGCTCAATCGAATGTCACCCTGTACGGTCTGGTTGACCTGGGCTACGGCTATTCAAAGACCGACGGCAGCAACACGCTGAACTCGATCGACTCCAGCACCTCGGCAGGTTCGCGCTGGGGCCTGCGCGGTTCCGAATCGCTGGGCAAGGACCTGAAGCTGAACTTCCAACTGGAAAGCGGTTTCGACGCCGACACAGGCAACCGCGCACAAGGCGGCCGCATGTTCGGTCGCGCCGCCTGGGCCAGCCTGTCGGGTTCCTTCGGTGAAGTGCGCCTGGGTCGCCAGGACTCGCTGGGCTTCAACTGGTCGGGTGCGATCTCGCCCTTCGGCACCAGCTTCAAGCAGGCACAGCTCGACACCATCTTCGGCTACAAGAACGTCGGCGACCGTCTCGACAACGCGATCTTCTATTACAGCCCGGACTTCGGCGGCTTCCAGGCAGGCGTGGGCTACAGCTTCCACCCGGACGGCCAGGAAACCGACATCAACGACACGCCGGTGATCTCGCTGGGCGCGCGCTACAAGTCGGGCCCGCTGCTGGTCGTGCTGACCTATGACCAGAAGAATGTGGCCGACTCGGTCACCGTGGGCAACCGCGACGACATCAAGAATCTGGCCCTGGGCGCAACCTACGACTTCGGCGTCGCCAAGGTGCACGCCGGCTACGGTCGTCTGCAGAACCGCGGCTTCATCGCCAGCGCATCGAAAGAAAACGCCTACCTGCTGGGCCTGACCGTGCCGGTTGGCAACGGCTCGGTGTTCGGTACCTATCAGCGCGTGGACAACCGCAACCTGAACGAATTCCGCATTGACGAAGCGCGCTCGGGCTTCGCCATCGGCTACCTGCACGACCTGTCCAAGCGTACCAAGCTGTACGCCTACGCCAGCCAGTACAGCGACGTCGCGGTGCGTGCCACTGCGGCAACCCGCCTGGCCGACACGCGTCAGTTCAGCGTCGGTGTGCGCCATAGCTTCTGATCGGTCTGACGCCTTGCGCGTCAGTTGCCGGATCAGTCGCTAGATCGGTGACGCAGCCTTCAACCCCCGGGTTGAGGCTGCGTCTTTGCGTTCCATCTTTTCAATCGATTCTGCCTTGACTCCCGACACTCCACGCGGTGCACCCATCGCGGTGACCGGTCTGACGCATCGCTTCGGTGCGGCCACCATTCTCGACGACATCAATCTGAATCTGGCTCCCGGCCACGTGCTGGCATTGCTGGGTCCGTCGGGATGCGGCAAGAGCACCTTGCTGAAACTGCTGGCGGGCCTGCTTGAACCCACGGCCGGCAACATCTCGCTGGGTGGGCAGACCGTGGCTGCCAAGGGCGTGTTCGTGCCGCCCGAGCGGCGGGGCCTGGGCATGGTGTTTCAGGACTACGCCTTGTGGCCGCACATGAGCGTGGGTCAGAACGTGGCGTTTCCGCTGGCGATGCGTGGCGTGGCGGCGAGCGATCGCAAGCGCAGGGTGTTGCGTGCGCTGGATCGTGTCGGGCTGGCTGCGTTTGCAGACCGGTCGCCTGGCGATTTATCGGGTGGCCAGCAGCAGCGTGTTGCCTTGGCGCGCGCCATTGTGGCCGAGCCGGGCATCTTGTTGTTCGACGAGCCGATGTCCAACCTGGATCGTGAACTGCGCGAAACCTTGTGCACGGAGATCAGCGAGCTGCTGCGTGCCATGGGAAGCACGGCGGTCTACGTCACGCACGATCACGAAGAGGCGCTGACCATTGCCGACACCGTGGCGGTAATGGGGCAGGGGCGCATTCGCCAGCACGACGAACCCGACGTGCTGATCGCTGACCCGCGCTCTGTCTATGTGGCGGAATTTCTCCGCCTGGGTGCGCTGGTGCCTGGCCATTACGCCGATGGCGTGTGGTCCTTGCCCGGTGGCACGCAGTTGTTGCACCCCGCACCCGTGGCCAGTGAGCGGGCAGGGACCGGACGCCTGTTCGTCCCGCACAACGCCTTGCGGCCGGTGGCACCAGAGCTGGCACCGCTGGTCGGTCATGTGCATGCGCAGCGCTACCAGGGCGGGGTCTATGCCACCACCGTGCGTCTGGGGGACGGCATCGAGGGCTTCGACCTTGGCTGGTCGGCGGACCGACGCTTGCCGCTTGGCGAGCGTGTGGGTCTGGTGCCTGACTGGCATCGCCTGCGCTGGCTGGACGCCTCGGCGGTACATGCCTGAATTGATTGTCCGGCTGCATCGATCTGTTTTTTGTCGATTTTTCTCAGGAATTCCAATGATCAAACCCAAGACCTATCGCATTACCGCGATTGCTGCCCTGTGCCTGACGCTGGGCATCGGATTCTCTGGTCAGGCGCAAGCCCTGACTGTCTACACCGCTGGCCCGGGCCCGCTTTCGCAAGCCTTGGCCGATGACTTCAAGAAAGAAACCGGCATCGACGTGCAAGTGTTCCAGGCTGACACCGGCAAGGTCATGGCCCGTCTGGAAGCCGAGGCATCCAATCCGCGTGCCGACGTGCTGATCTCGGCATCGTGGGAAAGCGCGTTGGATCTCGAACAGCGTGGCTGGCTGCTGCCCTACGTCAGCCCCAATGCTGCAACCGTGCCTGCTGAGTACAAGGGGCCGAGCTATGTTGCGCAAGGTCTGTCGGCGCTGGCCATTGCCTGGAACACCAAGAGCGGCACGCCGCGTCCCACCGACTGGAAGGACCTGACTCAACCGGCTTTTGCCAAGCTGGTGAACATGCCTGACCCGTCCCAATCCGGCACTGCGCTGGAACTGCTGTCGGGCCTGCAAGCGGCTTACGGTGCAGACGCGTGGAAGCTGTTCGAATCCTTGCAGAAAAACGGCATGGCCATCGCCGGCCCGAACGCGCAAGCCATGAACCCGGTGCTGCAAGGTGCCAAGGCGGCGGTGTTTGGTGCGGTCGATTACGTGGCGCTTGGCGCGCAGGCCAAGGGCGAAACCATCGAGGTGATTTTCCCGTCGTCGGGCACCGTGGTCGCCGCGCGTCCGATGATGATTCTGAAGTCGAGCAAGGCCGAAGCCGATGCCAAGCGCTTTGTGGATTTCGTGCTGTCAGAGAAAGGCCAGGCTCACGTCGCCGCCACCTATCTGATCCCGGCACGCACCGATATCGCATCGCGTCGCACCGCCCTGAAGGACATCAAGGTGCTGCCGTCTGGTTCGGTTGAAGAAATCAAGGGTCGTGCCGCCTTGCTGCAGCGCTTCACCCCCTTGTTCGGTCGTCACTAAGGATCTGCCGTGCGTGCTCCGCGTCCATTGATGGCTACGCTTGCCGTCGCCCTCGTCGTCCTGGTCGCGATGCCGCTCGGCTTCGTGCTCCTGCAAGCTGTGTTTCCCGGCCTGGCCAGTGGTTCGCTGGCCAAGCCGTTCTCGCATTTATCGGCAACGCTGGGTGATCCGGCGTTGCTGAAACTGATCGGCAATACCTTGAAGCTGGGCCTGGCCGTGGTGCTGCTGTCGGCCCTGATCGGCATTCCGCTGGGGGCCTTGCGCGGGCTGTATCGCGTGCCTTTCGCCGCATGCTGGGATGTGCTGCTGCTGGTGCCCTTCATGGTGCCGCCTTACATCGCCGCGCTGGGCTGGATCATGTTCCTGCAGCCGCGTGGTTATCTGCAGCAGATCGTGGGTGTGAACCTGGGCGAGTTCCTGTTCTCGGTCTACGGCGTTGCATTCGTGATGACCTTGAACGTCTTCCCGGTGGTGTACTTCGCCGTGTCGCGCAGCCTGGCTGCCTCGGGCTCGCGCCTGGCAGACGCGGCGCGGGTGGCGGGCGCCTCGCCCTGGCAGTGCTTCACACGCGTGACCTTGCCGCTGGCCATGCCCGGCATCGCCGCCAGCCTGCTGCTGGTGTTCACCATGGCAATCGAGGAATACGGCACGCCCGCTGCGCTGGCAGCCAACGCCGGCTTCTATGTCCTGGTGACGGGCATTGAACGTCGTTTCTCGGATTGGCCCATCGATTTGCCCGGTGCATCGACCCTGTCGATGATCTTGGTGACGATGGCCATGACGGCCTATTTCATCCAGCGCCGCTTGTTGGCGGGCCGGGGATATGAAACGCAGACCGGAAAGCCCGCGCAAGGACAAGCCCGGTCTTTGGGACCTTGGCGTGTTCCTGTGGTGATTGCATTTGCGGCAATAGGGGTGATCGCCGCTGGCGTTCCGTTGTTCGCCATTCTTGCTACCGCGTTCAGCCGAACCCTGTCGGGCGGGCTTGCCTGGGACAATCTGTCGCTGATCCACTTCGAGGCCATCGCGCAGTCAGGCGGATCGGCTGGCCGTGCGCTTGGCACCAGTCTTTCGCTGGGGGCGGCTGCCGCCTTGATTACTGGTGCGCTTGGGTTTGGGGTGGCGTATTGCGTGGTGAAGTCGCGCTCGCGTGGCCGCGTGGTGCTGGACGTGTTGTCGGTCTTGCCCAATACCCTGCCTGGCGTGGTGGTCGCCGTTGGCATGATCCTGGCCTGGAATCAATCCTTCTGGCCGGTATCGCCCTATGACTCATGGGCAATTCTGCTGATGGCCTATTGCTGCCTGATGCTGCCGTACCCGGTGCGTTACGCCAATGCTGCGTTCACCCAGCTGGCCGACAGCCTGGAAGCCGCCGCCCGGGTGCATGGCGCGGGTGGGTTCATGGTGATGACACGCATTCTGCTGCCGCTGATTCTGCCCAGCATGCTGGCCGCCATGTTGATGGTGTTTGCGGTGGCGTCACGAGAACTGGTCGCCTCGCTGCTGTTGGCACCCAGCGGTGTGCAGACCGTGTCCTTGTTCATCTGGCGTCAGTTCGAGCAAGGCTCGGTCGGGCAGGGGATGGCCATGAGCGCTGTCACGATCTTCATGACGACGGGCATCACCTTGTTGGTGACCCTGCGGTTGAATCGGCTGTGATGCGGGTTGTGGTCTGAGTCTGTGCTGATCGTGGTGTCGATACTGATCGCGATCAGACGTGCGATCAGACGCTCACCATCCCGTCTGGCCCGGTACTTCAAACACCGCCGACGGAGCAACCACCACAATGCGCCGACCAGGGGTGCTGGTCACTTCATGGTGCCCCGTGAATTCGCCGAATGCGGGCAGCGTTCCCACCTCCGGGTCGAAGTTGAAGCAGGGCAGGCGCAGCCGATCACGGCCACGGCCTCTTAATACGAATGCCGGGTGTACGTGACCGGCCAGTACATAGTGTCCCGGCCGCCGCTGCGGAATGTGGCAGAGCGCGAACGGTCCATCGATCAGCGGTTCGTCCACGATGTCGATGTCCAGCGACGCTGGCGGGTCACCTGCCCGGTCATCGTGATTGCCACGCACCAGCACGCAACGCCGCTGCGCATGGCGCGCGCGCCAGGTGTGCAGCGCATCGAGCAAGTCCGGCGAATGGGCGTAAGGGCCGTGCAGGAAGTCGCCCAATATCACCAGACGTCGGGCATCCCAATGCGCCAGCAAGGCATCGAGTCGGGCCAGGTTGCTTTGGGTCGTGCCCGCGGGCACAGGTTGTCCCAAGGCACGGAAAGTGGCGGCCTTGCCGAAGTGGGTATCGGCTACCAACAAGGTCTGTCGGGCCGGCCACCAGATGGCGCGGTCGGAAGCAAGCTGCAAGGCTTCGCCTGCGCACTGGAAGGGCAGCGAGGCAAGGGCGGCGGGGGCGGTGGCGAGATGGGGCAGGGCGGCGGCTGGCGGTGAAGGTGGGTGAGGTTTCGACAGGTCGTGCATGGAACGGTTCCGTTGTTGGGTGGCTTGGGTCGATCAGACCCGCATCACTCACGCGGTTTCACCTGCGATAGCAAGGGAAGCGGGCGCGACACCTTCTTGGGCCGTTTTGCACGTCGCTGAGGCGTCTCGACCCCAAACGCAGTCTGCTCCTGCACCGCTTCATTGGACGGCACGGCGTCGCCACCTGCTGCACGTTCCAGGTCCTGCACCATCCGTGCAATCCGATCGGCCAGTTTCTCGGTGCTGAGTCGTTCCCGAAAACGTTCCACCAATAAAGGAAAGGAAAACGGCGACGGTCGTTTCAATGTCATCAACTGCAAGGGCAGGGCTTGAAGCCGGGTCAAGGTCTCTTCGAGCCGCCCCAAGTCCAGTTCCTGTCTCAGCACTTCGGCGTCTGCCTGCGCCAGCAGCAGGTTGTCCGGGTCGTATTTGCGGAACACATCAAAGAACAGGCCCGATGAGGCTTGCAACTGACGGTTGCTTTTCGGCGCACCCGGAAAGCCTTGGAAGATCAGCCCGGAGACGCGTGCGATCTCGCGGAAACGTCGCTGCGCAAGCTCGCTGGCATTCAGACTGGCCACCACGTCGTGCATCAAGGTGTCAGTGGCGAACAGGTCTGCATCGAACAGGCTGGCCCAATCGATGGCTTCTGCGCTCAGCAATTCCAGGCCGTAATCGTTCACCGCCATCGAAAAGCTGGCGGGTTGCAGCTTGCCAGCCCGCCACGCCAGCAGGCTGGCTACCCCAAGGTGAACATGGCGTCCGGCAAATGGATACAGGAACAGGTGCGTGCCCTCGCGCGAGCGCCAGGTTTCAGCCAGCAAGCAGTTGCTGACGGGCAGCGCCGACCACTCGGCCTGGATCGCCAGTAAAGGGGCGACGGCGCGCATCTCGGGGCTGGTGAAACGACCGGCTGCGGCTTCGTCCAACTGTTCGACCAGTGCACGTGCCAATTCTGAAGACAGCGGCATCTTGCTGCCATTCCAGCGGGGTGTGACGCCCTTGCCACCCGTGCCTGGCTTCACGTAAGCCGTCATTTCGTGGGTGCGCACCAGTTCCAGCAGGCGGCCAGCGAACAAGAACGCGTCGCCGGGGTTCAAGCGAGCAATGAATCCTTCGTCAATGCTGCCCAGGTCACCACCACGGCCACCTTTGCCCCAGAACTTCACCCGCATCGCGGCGTCGCTGACAATCGTGCCGATGCTCATGCGATGGCGGCGCGCCAGCCGGGCATCCGGCACGCGCCAGATACCATGTTCGTCCACCGCCACGCGTCGATAGTCGGGGTAGGCGGCCAGCGACGCACCGCCGCGCGTGACGAAATCCAGTGCCCACTGCCATTCGGCATCAGTCAGGTGGCGATAGGAGTGGGCCTCCCGCACTTCATTCAGCAGCTCGTCGGGCACAAAGCCGGTACCCAACGCGATCGTGACCAAGTGCTGTACCAGCACATCAAGCGGCTTTTCCGGTGGATGGCGCGATTCGATCCTGCCTGCCTGCGCCGCCGCCCGAACCGCCGCCGCTTCAACCAGTTCCAGGCTGTGCGTGGGAACCAGCGTCACGCGAGAAGGGCGTCCAGGCGCGTGGCCGGATCGCCCTGCACGTTGCAGCAATCGCGCCACGCCTTTGGGCGAGCCTATCTGTAACACCCGATCGACCGGTAAAAAATCCACGCCCAAGTCCAGACTTGAGGTGGATACCACTGCCCGAAGCAATCCGTTCTTCAGGCCAAATTCCACCCAATCGCGCGTTTCACGGGCCAGCGAGCCATGATGCAACGCAATATCTCCGGCCCAATCAGGCCGGGCAGCCAGCAAGGCCTGATACCATCGCTCCGCTTGCGATCGGGTGTTGATGAACACCAGTGTGGACCGATTCTGTTCCAGTTCCGCAATCACTGCGGGCAGCATGGCCAGCCCCAGGTGACCCGCCCACGGAAAGCGCTCGATCCGTGGGGGCAGCAGGGTATCGATCAGCATGCGCTTGGGTGTCTTGCCCTGAACCAGCACACCGGCAGCGGCATGCGCAGGCCCCAGCAAGGCGTCCATCGCTTCGGGCAGATTACCCAGGGTTGCAGACAGGCCCCAGACTGCCAGCCCGGGCGAACTTCGCCGCAGGCGCGCCAGTGCTAGTTGCACCTGCACCCCGCGCTTGGTGCCCAGCAGCTCATGCCATTCATCGGCCACCACCAGTTTCAGGCTGGAAAAAGCCTCGGCGGCGTTGGCCTGGGCCAGCAGCAGGCTCAGGCTTTCCGGCGTGGTGACCAATACAGTAGGCAGCCGCCGACCCTGGGCCGCACGTTCGCTGGCAGGGGTGTCGCCGGTACGAGCGCCCGCAGTCCAAGGCACGTCCAATGCTTCCAGTGCGACCTTGAGCGATCGCAAGGTATCGGCACCCAATGCACGCATCGGTGTCAGCCAGATGACGGTAAGCGCCTGAGCTTTGGGCCTTTCTGCAACACCGTCTGCAAATGCAGCCAATGCGCCCAGCCATAGTGCGTAGGTCTTGCCGGCACCGGTTGTGGCGTGCACCAAACCGCTGCGACCCCGCTTCAACTCAAGCCAGGCTTGGCGTTGGAATGGAAACGAACGCCACCCCTGGGAAGCGAACCAATTATCAATACGTACCGTAACAGGGGGGGCGGTGTCGTTTTTTGTAACCGCCACGAACTTTTTTTTGCGCTGCGGTGCACTATTTCGGGGCGTTGGCATAGCTTGAATTCATGCCTTTGGGTAATATGTCTTATATAAGATTAGCAAGGCCCGTACCAGGAAAAGCAGTCCCCGCTACCTTCAGTTTCCCGACAGGGTGCGGGTAAGTGCGGACTGTTCAAGTGCGTTACACTCATCAAGTTTGCTGTCTCGTAGGTAGCACGTCGTGAATCTCGCGAATTACTTCCCCGTTTTACTCTTCATCATCGTGGCGAGCGTGCTCGGTTTCGTGCTGATGTTGGCCGGTTCTCTTATCGGACCCAACAAGCCTGACGCCGAGAAACTGTCTCCCTACGAGTGTGGCTTCGAAGCCTTCGAAGATGCGCGCATGCGCTTCGACGTTCGGTATTACCTCGTCGCCATCTTGTTCATTCTGTTCGACCTCGAAATCGCATTCCTCTTCCCGTGGGCAATGGCCAATGGTCAAGTCGGCCTGCTTGGCTTCGGCACGATGCTGGTGTTCCTCACCATCTTGTTGATCGGCTTCGCTTACGAGTGGAAAAAAGGCGCGTTGAGCTGGGAATGATCCCGCGCGTCGGTTCAAAGTAAAGGTATTGCCATGGCTATCGAAGGCATTCTGAACGAAGGCTTCATCACCACCACCGCCGACAAGGTCATCAACTGGGCCCGGACCGGCTCGTTGTGGCCGATGACGTTCGGCCTGGCCTGTTGTGCGGTCGAGATGATGCATGCCGGTGCGGCACGCTACGATCTTGACCGTTTCGGCATCATTTTCCGCCCCAGCCCGCGCCAGGCCGACGTGATGATCGTCGCTGGCACCTTGTGCAACAAGATGGGCCCGGCACTGCGCAAGGTCTATGACCAGATGCCCGAGCCGCGTTGGGTGGTCTCGATGGGCTCCTGCGCGAATGGTGGTGGTTATTACCACTACTCGTACTCGGTAGTCCGCGGCTGTGATCGCATCGTTCCGGTAGATATCTACGTACCGGGCTGCCCCCCCACCGCCGAGGCCTTGGTGTACGGCTTGCTGCAATTGCAGAACAAGATCCGCCGCACCAATACCATCGCCCGCTAAGCACCACGCCCGCTACTCGCGCGCATCTCCACGCTTCATTGCAGGAAGCCCGCATGACCCAGCTTGTGACCCTTCAGCAGAACCTGCGCAGCGCTCTCGGCGAGGACATCCGCCTGAAGGAAAGTCTTGGCGAAGTGACTATCGAAGTCACCGCCGCCGATTACCTGTCCGTGATCACCACGCTGCGCGATCACCCGACATTGAGCTTCGAGTCCTGTATCGATCTCTGTGGCGTCGACTATTCGACCTACGGAGACGGCAGCTACGAAGGTCCGCGCTTTGCCGTGGTGTTGCACCTCCTGTCGTACGCCCATAACTGGCGTCTGCGTGTGCGTGCCTTCACGGCTGACGACGATCTGCCTATCATTCCGTCGGCGCTCGACGTGTGGGCCGGTGTGAACTGGTACGAGCGTGAAGCCTTCGATTTCTACGGCATCGTGTTCGAAGGCCACCCCGACCTGCGCCGCATCCTGACGGACTATGGCTTCATCGGCCATCCGTTCCGCAAGGACTTCCCGCTGACCGGCAACGTCGAAATGCGTTACGACCCCGAGCAGAAGCGTGTGATCTATCAACCCGTGACGATCGAGCCGCGTGAAATCACGCCGCGCGTGATTCGTGAAGAAAGCTACGGGAACGGACGCTGAACATGGCTGAAATCAAGAACTACACCCTGAACTTCGGGCCCCAACACCCGGCCGCCCACGGCGTGCTGCGTCTGGTGCTTGAACTCGACGGCGAAGTGATCCAGCGTGCTGACCCGCACATTGGTCTGCTGCACCGCGCAACCGAAAAGCTCGCCGAGCACAAGACCTTCCTGCAGGCACTGCCCTACATGGATCGTCTCGACTACGTGTCGATGATGTGCAACGAGCACGCCTACGTCATGGCGATCGAAAAGCTGCTGGGCATCGAAGTGCCGCTGCGTGCTCAGTACATCCGCGTGATGTTCGACGAAATCACCCGTATCCTGAATCACCTGATGTCGCTCGGCTCGCACGCGCTCGACGTGGGGGCGATGGCAGTGTTCCTGTACACCTTCCGTGAACGCGAAGACCTGATGGACTGCTACGAAGCGGTCTCGGGCGCGCGCATGCACGCGGCGTACTACCGTCCGGGTGGCGTTTATCGCGACCTGCCGGACGCCATGCCGAAGTTCCGCGACAGCAAGTACCGCAGCGCCAAGGAAACCAGTTTCCTGAACGAGCAGCGCTCGGGCTCGATGCTGGACTTCATCGAAGACTTCACCAATCGTTTCCCGGCCTGCGTCGACGAATACGAAACCCTGCTGACCGATAACCGTATCTGGAAGCAGCGTCTGGTCGACATCGGCATCGTGACCCCCGATCGTGCCAAGGCACTGGGCTTCACCGGCCCGATGCTGCGCGGTTCGGGCGTTGCCTGGGACTTGCGCAAGACGCAGCCCTACGAAGTCTACGATCTGATGAAGTTCGACATTCCGGTCGGCAAGAACGGCGACTGCTACGACCGTTATCTGGTCCGCGTGGAAGAACTGCGTCAGAGCAACAAGATCATCAAGCAGTGCGTCGAGTGGTTGCGCAACAACCCCGGCCCGGTGATGACCTCGAACCACAAGGTGGCTCCGCCCGCCCGTGCCGGCATGAAGTCCAGCATGGAAGAGCTGATTCACCACTTCAAGCTGTTCTCCGAAGGTTTCCACGTACCGGCAGGCGAAGCCTATTCGGCTGTGGAACATCCGAAGGGCGAATTCGGCATCTACATGATTTCCGACGGTGCGAACAAGCCTTACCGCTTGAAGATTCGTGCGCCGGGCTTTGCGCATTTGCAGTCGCTCGACGAGATGGCGCGCGGTCACATGATCGCCGACGCTGTGACCATCATCGGTACGCAAGACATCGTGTTCGGCGAAATCGACCGCTGATACGACCATCGGATTTCGACACCATGCAGCTTTCCCCCCAGGCTTATAAGAAGATCGACCGCGAACTGGCCAAGTTCCCGGCTGATCAGAAACAGTCCGCCACGATGGCCGCGCTGGCCATCGCGCAGGACGAAACGGGCTGGTTGTCGCCCGACGTGTTGGCCGCTGTCGCCGACTATCTGGGCATGCCGCCGATCGCGGTCCAGGAAGTCGCGACCTTCTACAACATGTTCGACACCAAACCGGTCGGCAAGCACAAGATCTCGGTGTGCACCAATCTGCCCTGTGCGTTGCGCGACGGTGAAAAAGCCGCCCACCACCTGAAGCAGAAGCTGGGCATCGATTTCCGCGAAACCACGGCAGACGGCCAGTTCACTCTGGTTGAAGGCGAGTGCATGGGCGCGTGCGGCGATGCGCCGGTGCTGTTGGTCAACAACAAACGCATGCTGATCCAGATGTCCGACGTTCGCCTCGATGCGATGCTGGATGAACTGCGTTCGGGCGGCGCCGCCCCCGGAGATGTGAAATGAATGATTCCAATCTGCCGATCACCACGGCCTTCCACCAGCGGCATATTTCGCCGCAGATCATGGACGGTCTGGACGGCCAGAACTGGCGCCTGAAAGAATACGTGGCCCGTGGCGGCTACGAAGCCCTGCGCAAGATCCTGACCACCGGCATGACGCCGGAGCAGGTCATTGCCGAGGTCAAGGCCTCGGGTCTGCGCGGCCGTGGCGGTGCAGGTTTCCCGACCGGCCTGAAGTGGAGCTTCATGCCGCGCACCTTCCCGGGTCAGAAGTACCTGGTCTGCAATTCCGACGAAGGCGAGCCGGGCACGTTCAAGGATCGCGACATTCTTCGCTACAACCCGCATATCGTCATCGAAGGCATGGCCATCGCCGCCTTCGCGATGGGTATTCCGGTTGGCTACAACTACATCCACGGCGAAATCTTCGAAGTGTACGAACGCTTCGAAGAGGCGCTGGACGAAGCACGCGCCGCGGGCTTCCTGGGTGACGGCATCATGGGTTCGGCGTTCAACTTCCAGTTGCACGCCTTCCATGGTTACGGTGCGTACATCTGCGGTGAAGAAACCGCGCTGCTGGAATCGCTGGAAGGCAAGAAAGGCCAGCCGCGTTTCAAGCCGCCGTTCCCCGCAAGCTTCGGCCTGTACGGCAAGCCCACGACCATCAACAATACCGAAACCTTTGCTGCGGTCCCCTGGATCATCCGCAATGGTGGCGAAGCCTTCCTCGCGGTCGGCAAGCCCAACAACGGTGGCACCAAGCTGTTCTCGGTATCGGGTGACGTCGAGCGTCCTGGCAACTTCGAAATCCCGCTGGGCACGCCGTTCTCGACCCTGCTGGAACTCGCAGGCGGCATGCGTGGTGGCAAGAAGCTGAAGGCGGTGATTCCTGGCGGCTCCAGCTCGCCCGTGATCCCCGGCGACATCATGATGGACACCACGATGGACTACGACGCGATCGCCAAGGCGGGATCGATGCTCGGTTCCGGCGCGGTCATCGTGATGGACGAGACGCGCTGCATGGTCAAGTCCCTGCAACGCCTGTCGTACTTCTACTTCGAAGAAAGCTGCGGTCAGTGCACGCCTTGCCGCGAAGGCACGGGCTGGCTGTATCGCATGGTCGATCGCATCGAGAAAGGCAAAGGCCGTCCGGAAGACCTGGACATGCTCGATACGATTGCTGGCAACATCATGGGCCGCACGATCTGTGCCCTTGGTGATGCAGCCGCGATGCCGGTGCGGGGTTTCCTGAAGCACTACCGCGACGAATTCGCGTACCACATCGAACACAAGCACTGCCTGGTTCCCACCTACCTGTAAACCAGGCCGCGCGGAACGCACGCATACCGAATCAATGACTGGTCCCTGACGGGGCCCACGGATATACGATGGTTGAGATAACGATCGACGGCAAGACAGTGGAGGTCCCTGAGGGCAGCATGGTCATGCATGCAGCCCAGAAGGTTGGCCTCTACGTGCCGCACTTCTGCTATCACAAGAAGTTGTCGATCGCGGCCAATTGCCGCATGTGTCTGGTCGACGTCGAGAAAGCCCCCAAGCCGCTGCCCGCCTGTGCGACGCCGGTGAGCAAGGGCATGATCGTGCACACCCAGTCGGAAAAAGCCATCAAGGCCCAGAAGGGCGTGATGGAATTCCTGCTGATCAATCACCCGCTGGATTGCCCGATCTGTGATCAGGGCGGCGAGTGCCAATTGCAGGACTTGGCCGTCGGTTACGGTGGTTCCACCTCGCGCTATCAGGAAGAAAAGCGCGTCGTGTTCCACAAGAACCTGGGCCCGCTGGTGTCCGCGCAGGAAATGGCGCGTTGCATCCACTGCACCCGTTGCGTGCGTTTCGGCCAGGAAGTGGCCGGCGTGATGGAGCTCGGCATGATCGGCCGTGGTGAGCACTCGGAAATCACGTCCTTCGTCGGCCACGCCGTCGAATCCGAACTGTCGGGCAACATGATCGACGTGTGCCCGGTCGGCGCACTGACCTCCAAGCCCTTCCGCTACAGCGCCCGTACCTGGGAACTGGCACGTCGTCGTTCGGTCAGCCCGCACGACAGCAACGGTGCCAACCTGGTCGTGCAGGTCAAGAACGACCGCGTGATGCGTGTTGTTCCCTTCGAGAACGAAGCCGTCAACGAATGCTGGATCAGCGATCGTGACCGTTTCTCGTACGAAGGTCTGAACAGCGCCGACCGTCTGACCGCCCCGATGGTGCGTGGCAAAGACGGTCAATGGCGCGAAGTGGAATGGACCGAAGCGCTCGACGCCGTGATCGAAGGCCTGGACGGCGTACGTCAGTCCTACGGCGTGAAGCAGATCGGTGCCTTGTCCTCGGCCTACGCCACCACTGAAGAATTCGCACTGCTGGCTCGCCTGGCACGCGGTATCGGTACCCAGAACGTGGACTTCCGTCTGCGTCAGACCGATGCCGGTTTCGATGCAGCCCGCAGCGGTACCCCGTGGCTCGGCATGCCGATCGCCGAACTGGGCGCGCTGGATCGCGTGCTGATCGTCGGTTCGTTCCTGCGCAAGGATCATCCGCTGTTCGCCCAACGTCTGCGTCAAGCTGCCAAGCGCGGCACGCAAGTGCTGCTGATCGACGTGGCCGGTGACGATCCCTTGCTGCCCGTCGCTGCCCGCCTGACCGTGACCCCCAGCGAACTGCCGCGCGCACTCGCTGAAGTGTCGGTCGCGCTGGCCCGTGCTGCCGGTACTGAAGTGCCCGCTGCCTACGCAGGCGTCGAGCCGGGTGAGGTGGCACAAGCCATCGCCGCTTCGTTCGCGGGTGGCAAGAACGCCGCCGTGCTGCTGGGCAACCTGGCCGTCAACCACCCGCAAGCATCGGTGCTCGCCGCCAATGCCCAAGGCATTGCTGACGCCACCGACGCACGTCTGGGCTTCCTGACCGAAGGTGGCAACACCGTCGGCGGTTACCTGGCCGACGCCGTGCCGCACAACGGTGGCCTGAACGCCGCACAGATGCTGGCGCAGCCGCTGAAGGCCTACATCGTGTTGCACGCCGAACCCACGCTGGATGCCGACGACGGTGTTGCCGCCGCGCGCGCGCTGGCCGGTGCCGAGTTCAATGTTGCGCTGACTTCCTTCAAGTCGTCGGCACAGGACTGGGCTCACGTGATGCTGCCGGTGTCGCCGTTCACGGAAACCTCGGGCACTTATGTGAATGCCGAAGGCCGTGCACAAAGCTTCAAGGGCACGGTTCGTCCGCTGGGCCAGACCCGTCCGGGCTGGAAGGTGTTGCGTGTGCTGGGCAACGGTCTGCACCTGGACAACTTCGACGACGAAACCTCGGAATCGGTGCGCGACAGCGTGCTGAACGGTGAGGTCACGACGCGTCTGTCGAACCGCATCCAGACCGCAGCCGGTCTGGGTCAGGCTGCGAAAGCAGGCCTGGAACGCGTGGCCGATGTGCCGATCTACTTCAGCGACGCCATCGCCCGTCGTGCCGAAGGCCTGCAAGCTGCCCCGGCATCGAACACCCCCAAGGTTCGCGTCAACGCGCAAACCCTGCAAACTCTCGGCCTCGAAGCCGGCCAGACGGTTCGCGTGCGCAGCGCAGCCGGCAGCGCCGAACTCGCCCTGCAACTTGACGAACGCCTGCCGAATCGTGCGGTGCGTGTGTCGGCATCGCATGCCAGCACGGTCGCCCTTGGTGGCGCCTTCGTCGAACTGAACGTGGAGCGAATCTAAGATGTCGTGGCTCGACGTAGTTAATTCGCATGGCGAGGCGCTGTTGGGTGCCGGCCTGTGGTATCTGGTCTGGACGGTCGTCAAGATCCTCGTGATCGCCGTGCCGATCATTCTGTGTGTTGCGTACCTGACCTACTGGGAACGCAAGATGATCGGCTGGATGCACGTCCGTACCGGCCCGAACCGCGTGGGTTACAAGGGCTTGTTGCAGCCTTTCGCCGACGTGTTCAAGCTGCTGACCAAGGAAGTCATCACCCCGACCAACGCCAACAAGGTGCTGTACATCGTGGCACCCGTCGTGGTGCTGATGCCGGCGCTGGCCGCCTGGGCGGTTGTGCCCTTCGGCCCGGAAGTGGTGCTGGCCGACGTGAACGCCGGTCTGCTGTACGTGATGGCAATCACCTCGCTGGGCGTCTATGGCGTGATCATCGCCGGTTGGGCCTCGAACTCGAAGTACGCCTTCCTGGGTGCAATGCGCGCGTCGGCACAGATGGTGTCCTACGAGCTGGCCATCGGCTTCGTGCTGGTGACGGTGCTGCTGGTGTCGGGCAGCCTGAACATGAGCGACATCGTGGTCAAGCAGACCCAGGGCACGTTCGCCGACATGGGCCTGACCTTCCTGTCGTGGAACTGGTTGCCGCTGCTGCCGCTGTTCGTGATCTACGTGATCTCGGCCGTTGCCGAAACCAACCGCCACCCGTTCGACGTGGTGGAAGGCGAATCGGAAATCGTGGCCGGCCACATGGTCGAATACTCGGGCATGGCGTTCGCGCTGTTCTTCCTGGGCGAATACGCCAACATGATTCTGCTGTCCTGCATGGCCTCGGTCATGTTCCTGGGCGGCTGGACTTCTCCGATCGACATCGCACCGCTGACCTGGATTCCTGGCTGGATCTGGCTGGCGCTCAAGACCTTCTTCGTGGTGTCGCTGTTCGTATGGTTCCGCGCGTCGTTCCCGCGTTACCGCTATGACCAGATCATGCGTCTGGGCTGGAAGATTTTCATTCCGCTCACGCTGGTGTGGTTCCTGGTGGTGGCGATCTGGATGCAGACGCCCTGGAACATCTGGAAGTAAGGCGCGACGCCCCATGAACGCAAAGATCAGGCAGGACAGATAATGCAAGCAATCAGAGAATTCTTCGGCAGCCTCATGCTGACCGAGCTGCTCAAGGGCATGAAGCTCACGGGCAAGTACTTTTTTGCGCGCAAGATCACAATTCAGTACCCGGAAGAGAAGACGCCGATGTCGCCGCGCTTCCGTGGACTGCACGCCTTGCGCCGTTACTCCAACGGTGAAGAGCGCTGCATCGCATGCAAATTGTGCGAAGCAGTGTGCCCGGCCATGGCCATCACGATCGAATCCGAAGTGCGTGAAGACGGCAGCCGCCGTACCAACCGCTACGACATCGATCTGACCAAGTGCATCTTCTGTGGCTTCTGTGAAGAAAGCTGCCCGGTCGATTCGATCGTCGAGACGCACATTCACGAATACCACGGCGAAAAGCGTGGCGACCTGTACTTCACCAAGCCCATGCTGTTGGCGATCGGTGACAAGTACGAGCCCGAGATTGCCCAGAACCGCGCCCAGGACGCCCGCTACCGGTGAGCAACCTGTATTCCGATTCTCTGGTCGCCTGCGGGCGCGGTTTCTGTCTGAAAGCCACACCATGACTGCCATTCTCTTCTACGTCTTCGCCGCGATCCTGGTCGTGGCGTCTCTGCGGGTCATTACCGCACGCAGCCCGGTGACGGCGGCCATGCACCTGGTGCTGGCCTTCTTCACCGCCGCCATGATCTGGGTTCTGCTGAAAGCCGAATTCCTGGGCATCCTGCTGGTGCTGGTGTATGTCGGCGCGGTGATGGTGCTGTTCTTGTTCGTGGTGATGATGCTGGATATCAACACCGACAAGATCCGCGAAGGCTTCCGCTCGTATCTGCCGCTTGGCCTCACGGTCGGTGCGGTCATGGTCGCCGAAATGTCCTTCGTGCTGGCTCGTGCCTACTGGCAGACCGATGTCGGTCCCGCCGTGGTGCCGGACGACTTCAACAACACCCGCGAGATCGGCATTGCGATGTACACCCAGTACGTCTACGCCGTCGAGATCGCCGCTGTGCTGTTGCTGGTCGGCATGATCGCCGCCATCGCACTGACCCTGCGTCACCGTGTTGACCTGAAGCGCAACGATCCGAGCAAGCAGATCCGTGCGCGTCGTGACGAGCGTGTCCGCCTGGTCGACGTTGCACCGGCGCCGCGCGTTACCGCGAGCCCGGCTGCCGATGCCGCACCCACCGATTCCACCGGAGGCAAAGCATGACTCTGACCCTGGGCCACTTCCTGGTGTTGGGCGCGATCCTTTTCGCGATCAGCATCGTTGGCATCTTCCTCAACCGCAAAAACATCATCGTGTTGTTGATGGCGATTGAACTGATGTTGCTTGCCGTGAATATGAATTTCGTCGCTTTTTCAAGCTGGTTGGGCGATTTGAGCGGACAGGTTTTCGTGTTTTTCATCCTGACCGTCGCGGCTGCCGAGTCGGCAATCGGTCTGGCCATCCTGGTCGTGTTGTTCCGTAACTTGAACACCATCAACGTGGACGAACTCGACCGCCTGAAGGGCTGAGGCTCGGTCGCTGCAACGAGAAATCAAGAACATGTCGAGCCTTCCGAAGCTCTATCTAATCATCATCGCCTTTGCCCCCTTGATCGGGGCGGCCCTCGCCGGATTGTTCGGCACGGGCTTCATGGGCCGCTGGATCAGCCGATCCGGCGCACACACCGTCACGATTGCCGGTGTGTTGATCTCTGCTATTGGCTCTGTTGTCATCCTGACAAAAGTGCTCAATGGCGCACCTGTCTTCAACGAGACGCTCTATACCTGGAGCATGGTTGGCAACATCAAGCTTGAGATCGGTTTCCTGGTCGACAGCTTGACGGCCATGATGATGGTCGTCGTGACCTCCGTCTCCTTGATGGTGCACATCTACACAATCGGCTACATGAAGGACGATCCGGGCTATCAGCGATTCTTCGCTTATATCTCGCTGTTCACCTTCTCCATGCTGATGCTGGTCATGTCGAACAACATGCTCCAGTTGTTCTTCGGCTGGGAAGCCGTGGGCCTGGTGTCCTACCTGCTGATCGGTTTCTGGTACACCCGTCCGACCGCCATCTTCGCCAACATGAAGGCCTTCCTGGTCAATCGTGTGGGTGACTTCGGCTTCGTGCTGGGTATCGGCCTGCTGTTCGCCTACACCGGTTCGCTGAATTACACGGAAGTGTTCAGCCAATCGACCGTGCTGGCGACCAAAGTGTTCCCGGGTACCGACTGGCAAATGCTGACGGTGGCTTGTATCTGCCTGTTCATCGGTGCGATGGGCAAGTCGGCACAGTTCCCGCTGCACGTCTGGCTGCCTGACTCGATGGAAGGCCCGACCCCGATTTCGGCGCTGATCCACGCAGCAACCATGGTGACCGCAGGTATCTTCATGGTGGCGCGTTTCTCGCCGCTGTTCGAACTGTCGACCACGGCACTGTCGTTCATCATGGTGATCGGTGCCATCACGGCGCTGTTCATGGGCTTCCTGGGCATCATCCAGAACGACATCAAGCGTGTGGTGGCTTACTCGACGCTGTCGCAGCTGGGCTACATGACGGTTGCGCTGGGCGCGTCGGCTTACTCGGTGGCCATCTTCCACCTGATGACCCACGCGTTCTTCAAGGCGCTGCTGTTCCTGGCTGCAGGCTCGGTCATCGTTGGTATGCACCACCAGCAAGACATCCGCTTCATGGGTGGCCTGCGCAAGTACATGCCTATCACCTGGATCACCTCGCTGCTGGGTTCGCTGGCCCTGATCGGCACGCCGTTCTTCGCAGGCTTCTACTCGAAGGAAAACATCATCGAGGCGGCCAAGCTGGCCAACGTCCCGGGTGCTTCCTTTGCGTACTACGCTGTGCTGATCGGTGTGTTCGTCACCGCCTTCTACTCGTTCCGCATGTTCTTCCTGGTGTTCCACGGGAAAGAGCGTTTCGACACCAGCGATCATGGTCACGGTCACGATGCGCATGGTCATGACGATCATGCACACGACAGCCACGGCCACGACGACCACGGTCATGACGATCACGGCCACCACGGCGGCAAGCCGCACGAGTCGCCTGCTGTCATCACCTTGCCGTTGATCCTGCTGGCCATTCCGTCGGTCATCATCGGTGCCATCGCAATCGGTCCGATGCTGTTCGGTGACTTCTTCAAGGGCGTGATCTTCGTGTCGCCCACGCATCCGGCCATGGCCGAGCTTGCGACGCACTTCCACGGCTGGTTGGCCTACGGTCTGCATGCATTCCAGACCCTGCCGTTCTGGCTGGCTGTCGCTGGTGTGGTGGTTGCCTGGTACTTCTATCTGGTGAACCCGGCCATCCCGACTGCGATCAAGGCGAACTGCGGTTTCATCTACCGTCTGCTGGAAGAGAAGTACTACATGGATCGCTTCAACCAGGCCGTGTTCGCCGGTGGCGCACGCTGGTTGGGCACCGGCTTCTGGAAGGCGGGTGACCGCTTCCTGATCGACGGTCTGTTGGTCAATGGCAGTGCCAAGTTGGTCGGCTGGTTCGCGGCAGTGTCGCGTCACCTGCAGTCCGGCTACATCTACCACTACGCCTTCGCGATGATTATCGGGATGATGGCTTTCGTAACGATCTTCGTGTTGTTGAACAAGTGATGGCAAGCGACATGGCAAATTCTTCTTCCTCCTTGCTGACGCTTGCAATCTTTGTCCCGATCGCCTTCGGTGCTTTGCTGCTGGCGATCGGCAACGAGCGCAACGCGTCCACCATGCGCTGGATCGCGTTGATCGGTTCTATCGTCAGTTTCCTGATCACGATTCCGCTGTTTACCGGCTTCGATGCCACCAGCGCCAAGCTGCAGTTCGTCGAATATCACGCCTGGGTTCCGAGCTTCAAGATCTTCTACCACCTGGGTGTGGACGGCATTTCGTTGTGGTTCGTGCTGCTGACTGCCTTCATCACGATCATCGTGGTGGCGGCAGCCTGGGAAGTGATCACCGATCGCGTCCATCAGTACATGGCCGCATTCCTGATCCTGTCGGGTCTGATGATCGGCGTGTTCGCTGCTGCTGATGGCATGCTGTTCTACGTGTTCTTCGAAGCCACCCTGATCCCGATGTACATCATCATCGGTGTGTGGGGCGGTCCGAACCGTGTGTACGCTGCGTTCAAGTTCTTCCTGTACACGCTGCTGGGTTCGCTGCTGACCCTGATTGCGTTCATCTACCTGTGGCACGTGTCGGGCGGTTCGTTCAGCATCGCCGACTGGCATCAGGTCAAGCTGTCGCAGACGGCGCAGACCCTGATCTTCGTCGCGTTCCTGATGGCATTTGCCGTGAAGGTGCCGATGTGGCCGGTGCACACCTGGTTGCCTGACGCTCACGTGGAAGCACCTACCGGTGGTTCCGTGGTGCTGGCGGCAATCATGCTGAAGCTGGGTGCCTATGGCTTCCTGCGCTTCTCGCTGCCGATCGCCCCTGACGCCGCGCACAGCCTGGCTGGCTTCATGATCGCCTTGTCGCTGATCGCCGTGGTCTACATCGGCCTGGTGGCACTGGTTCAGGAAGACATGAAGAAACTGGTGGCTTACTCGTCGGTTGCCCACATGGGCTTCGTGACGCTCGGCTTCTTCATGTTCAACCAGGTTGGTGTCGAAGGCGCAATCGTGCAGATGGTCTCGCACGGCTTCGTGTCGGGCGCGATGTTCCTGTGTATCGGTGTGCTGTATGACCGTGTGCACTCGCGCAAGATCGCCGATTACGGTGGTGTGGTGAACACCATGCCGCGTTTCGCCACCTTCTTCGTGCTGTTCTCGATGGCCAATGCCGGCCTGCCTGCTACCAGCGGCTTCATCGGCGAGTTCCTGGTCATTCTGGGCGCGGTGGAATACAACTTCTGGATCGGCTTGCTTGCTGCCACCGCCCTGATTCTCGGCGCGTCGTATTCGCTGTGGATGGTCAAGCGCGTGGTCTACGGTGAAATCGTGCACGAGCACGTACGTGTGCTCAAAGACGTCAACGGTCGTGAGTTCGCGATCCTGGGCATCATGGCGCTGGCCGTGCTGTTCATGGGCGTGTATCCGAAGCCGTTCACCGATGTCATGCACGTCTCGGTCGATGCGCTGCTGAAGCACGTCGCCATCTCCAAACTGTAAGCGCGGGACGCTCAACGCAATGGATTATTCGGATCTGAATTTCGCCCTTGCCGCACCGGAGATCGTGCTTGCGATCCTGGCGTCGGCGATCCTGCTGATCGACGCTTTTGTCGACGATCCGCGGCGGGTGCTCACGCACTGGCTGTCACTGGGTTCTCTGGTGGTCGTCGCGGTCATCAGCGCATTCCAGCTGTCTTCGGGTGTGCAAAGCACGACCTTCAGCGGTCTGTACGTCGCTGACAACATGGCGCACGTGCTGAAGCTGTGCTCTTACGCAGCGGTTGCGGTCACGCTGATCTACGGCCGTGCCTACGCCGAGTCGCGTCAGATGCTGCGCGGTGGTGAGTTCTACGTACTCGCGCTCTTCTGTCTGCTTGGCCAGATGGTCATGATCTCGGCAGCCAATCTGCTGTCGATCTACCTGGGCCTGGAACTGATGTCGCTGTCGCTGTATGCGATGGTTGCACTGCGCCGCGAGCACACGATCTCGACCGAAGCCGCCATGAAGTACTTCGTGCTGGGCGCGCTGGCGTCGGGCTTCCTGCTGTACGGCATGTCGATGGTCTACGGAGCAACCGGTTCGCTGGCCCTGGATGAGATCGCCACGGCAGTGCAGGGCGGTGCCAACAGCAACTACATCATGACCTTTGGTCTGGTGTTCCTGGTGTCGGGCCTGGCCTTCAAGCTGGGTGTGGTTCCGTTCCACATGTGGGTGCCGGACGTCTACGAAGGCGCACCGACCCCGGTTACGCTGATGCTGGGTGCTGCACCCAAGCTGGCCACGTTCGCCATGACCTTGCGCATCCTGGCTGACGGCCTGCTGGGCCTGGCTGCCGACTGGCAACCGATGCTGGCGATTCTTGCTGTCGCGTCGCTGGCCATCGGCAACCTGACTGCCATCATGCAGACCAGCCTGAAGCGCATGCTGGCCTACTCGACCATCTCGCACATGGGCTTCGTCCTGCTGGGCCTGATGTCGGGCGTAAACGACGGCAACACCCAGGCAGCCAGCGCTGCTTATGGTGGCGCGATGTTCTACGTGATCACCTACGTGCTGACCACGCTGGGTAGCTTCGGTATCGTGCTGCTGCTGTCGCGTGCCGGTTTCGAATGCGACAAGATCAGCGACCTGAAGGGCCTCAGCCGCCGCAGCCCGCTGTACGCAGGCGTCGTGCTGTTGCTGATGTTCTCGCTGGCCGGCATTCCGCCGACCGTTGGTTTCTTCGCCAAGCTGGCTGTGCTGCAGGCACTGGTCGGTGCGGGTCACGTGGTGCTGGCGGTGCTCGCCGTGGGCTTCTCGCTGATCGGCGCGTTCTACTACTTGCGCGTGGTCAAGACCGTGTACTTCGACGAACCGGCTGCTGATGCACCGGCCATCGAAGCATCGGCTGGTTTCCGTTCGGCGTTGACGCTCAACGGTGCCCTGATCCTGGGTCTGGCCATCGTGACGGGTCCGCTGATTTCGCTGTGCACGCAGGCAATCGCCTCGTCGTTCAACTTCTGATCGGCCTGCGGGCGCGGTTTACCGCGCCCGCCGCCGTATCACTACGGCCAAGACATTGAAACAAAGCCTCGCTTTATATCTTCTGATCGCGCTGGCGCTCGTCACCGCGAATCTTCCGTTTCTGTCTGAACGTCTGTTCGGACTGTTGCCCTGGCGTCGCGCGGGGGTGATCAGCGTCAAGCCGTTCTGGCTGCGCATGCTGGAATTGACAGTTTTGTACCTGCTGGTCGGTGCGCTTGGTTTTGCCTTCGAGGCCAGCCTTGGCAATCCTTTCCCACAGGGATGGCAGTTCTACGCGATCACTGCCAGTCTGTTTCTGGTGTTTGCCTACCCAGGCTTTGTGTATCGTTATCTGCGTCGTGGCGCTGCGCGCGCTTAGTACGCATGGTGTGCCGGTCAGCCTTCGGTTTCACCCACGCAGCGCACGCCCGTTCATAAGACCCAGTCAAAAACCCGTTCTACAGGCCTCGTCCGACTGGACTCAAGCTTGTCGGACGGCGTCCCGCACGACAGAATCCCCTTTTTGTTTCCTTCAGGTGCCCCGGCATGAGCATTGATCCCGCCCTGCACGCCTTGTCCGAAAGCAGCGAACGCCTTAACGAGGCAACCTTGTCCAGTGAATCCGTCTTCAAAGGACGATTGCTTGATGTCCGGCGTGACAAGGTCCGATTGCCTGGCGGGGCCGAGGTCACGCGGGAATACGTCGTGCACCCCGGTGCTGCGATGGTCGTACCCCTTCTGGCAGATGGACAGGTATTGCTGGAACGGCAGTATCGTTACCCTTTGCACCGCGCCTTCATCGAGTTTCCTGCCGGCAAGATCGATCCTGGCGAGTCGCCACGGCAGACCGCCGAACGCGAGTTGCTGGAAGAAACTGGTTACCGCGCAGGAAAGTGGACCGAGCTCACGACCATTCACAATGCCATTGGCTACAGCGACGAGCGCATCGTGCTGTATCTGGCGGAAGACCTGGTCGTGGGTGACCAGGAACTCGACGAACACGAATTCGTCGAACTCTTTACGGTACCGTTGGCGCAACTGATGGCCTGGATCGCGTCTGGTGACGTGACCGACGTGAAGACCATCATCGGTGCGTTCTTCGTTCAACAGCATTTGGCTGCTCGCTGACCTGGTACGCGGACGGCCCGGAGAAGTACATGTCCGACTCGAAAATCGCCGCGCCTTCAAAAGCTGCTGGCGGTTGGGGCGCGCTGAAAAGCGTGGCCATTCAACTGCTCGGACAGCGTATTCCGGCCAAGGGTGCACGCACGCTCTTGTCGGCCAATCAGCCCGACGGTTTCGACTGCCCCGGCTGTGCGTGGCCCGATCGTGAGCACGCGTCCACCTTCGAGTTCTGTGAAAACGGCGTCAAGGCGGTGGCGGCTGAAGCCACGTCCAAGCGGGCAACCTCCGCCTTATTTGCCGAGCACACCGTCACCAGCCTGCTGGAACAAGACGACTTCACCCTGGAAGACCACGGGCGGCTGACCGACCCGATGGTGTTCGACGCGGCCAGCGACAAATACGTGCCCATTGAATGGGACGCCGCCTTTGCCTTGATCGGCCGCCATCTTCGCGCGCTGGACGACCCGAACCGCGCCGACTTCTACACCTCTGGCCGCACCAGCAACGAAGCCGCCTTCCTGTTCCAGTTGTTCGTGCGTGAGTTCGGCACCAACAACTTCCCCGACTGCTCGAACATGTGCCACGAACCGACTTCGGTCGGTCTGCCCGAGCAGATCGGTGTCGGCAAGGGCACCGTTACGCTGCAGGACTTCGAGCACGCAGACACCATTTTCCTGTTCGGCCAGAACCCCGGCACCAACCACCCGCGCATGCTCGGCGAGCTGCGCGAATGCGCCAAGCGCGGCGCGATGCTGGTATCGGTCAACCCGCTGCGCGAGCGTGGCCTGGAACGTTTCGCCGACCCGCAGAGCGCGGTCGAGATGTTGACGGGTACCAGCACCAAGCTGTCCAGCGTCTTCATCACGCCCAAAGTAGGGGGCGACCTGGCCCTGATCAAGGGCATGATCAAGCATGTGATCGAACTGGACGACCTTGCGCAGGCAGAGGGCAGGGCACGTGTGCTGGACGTGGACTTCATCGCCACCCACAGCCACGGTTTCGACAGCTTCGCCGCCAACGTGCGGGCCGAAGACTGGAACCGCATCGTGGAAGAGTCGGGCGTGGCGCGAGTCGAGATCGAATCCGCTGCGCGCATCTACGCCAAGGGCGAACGCGTGATCGCTACCTGGGGCATGGGCATCACCCAGCACAAGCACTCGGTGGCGACGGTGCAGATGATCGTCAACCTGCTGATGCTGCGCGGCAATATCGGCAAGCAAGGCGCGGGTGCCTGCCCGGTGCGCGGTCATAGCAATGTGCAGGGCGACCGCACGGTTGGCATCGACGAAAGACCGAAACCCGCATTCCTGGATCGACTGGAACAGGTCTTCGGCTTCAAGGTGCCGCGCGAGCATGGCAACGACGTGGTGGCCAGCGTGCAAGCCATGCTGGCCGGGCGCACCAAGGTGTTCATTGGCATGGGCGGCAATTTTGCGATGGCCACCCCCGACACGCCGCGCACCTTCGATGCGCTGCGTCAGTGCGATCTGACCGTGCACATCACCACCAAGCTCAACCGCAGCCACCTGGTGCATGGGCGCGATGCATTGATCCTGCCTTGCCTGGGCCGTACTGAAATCGACTTGCAGCAAGGCGTGCCGCAGGGCGTGACAGTGGAAGATTCCATGAGCATGGTCCACCTGTCCTACGGCATCAACAAGCCGGCCAGTCCGAACCTGTTGTCGGAAACCGAAATCGTGGTGCGCATGGCCGAGGCCACGTTGCCGCAGTCAGTCGTGCGCTGGCGCTGGTACCTTGAAGACTACGCGCGGATTCGTGATGCCATCGAGTCGGTCTACGACGCGTTTTACGATTTCAATGCGCGCGTGGCGCAGCCCGGTGGTTTCCGGTTGCGCAACGCTGCGACTGAGCGTGAGTGGAACACGCCGTCCAAGCGTGCCAATTTCATGACGCACGAGATCCCGACGGATCTACCCATTCATCAGGCGCGTCGCACGCATGGCGACAAGGTCTTTACGCTGATGACTTTCCGCTCGCACGATCAGTACAACACTACGATCTATGGGCACGACGATCGGTATCGGGGTGTGTACGGTGAGCGCCGCGTGGCATTCATGAACCCGGACGATATTGCGATGCTGGGCCTGACGGCCGGGCAGCGCGTGGATTTCCAGAGTGTGTGGCACGATGGCATCGAGCGTCGGGCCGAGGATTTCCTGCTGGTTGCCTATGCAATTCCGCGGGGCAGCGTGGCAAGCTACTATCCTGAAACCAACGCCTTGGTGCCGCTGGACAGTTTTGCCGACAAGGCGCGTACCCCAACTTCGAAGTCGATCCCTGTTTTGGTCACTTCTTCACGGATTGTTTCTCCCGCTTGAGCATGAACGACACCCAGCCTGACCTGACCGGTCCCCAGGAAGACATGGCCTGCATTCTTGCCGCCCTTTATCAAGGTGGCCTTGCTGCGCGGCCGAGCTTGTCTTTTGCTGCGTTGAGCAAGCGCATCGATATGCGGATGAGTACGCTGATGCGTTATCTGACTTCGTTGCAGGAGGAGGGGTGGGTGGCGGTGACTGGCGACCAGTCAACGTCGCGGCAGGCTCGATTGACGCCGGTGGGGGAGAAGATGTGTGAGGAGTGGTGGGGGTCGGCGGGGAGCTGATCCTTCGCTGTGACTGGACGTGGTTCTTGATCCCGTCTTTAGTGTTGCTTGGACGGCTGTCGATGATTCGATAGCCGTTTTCGTTTTCGGCTTTTGATTGTTCGAGGGCGTTCTTGAGCTGGCGGGTGTGTCTTTCTTTAGCCAGCCGCGGGTGGTGGGGCCGCGTCGTCTGCCCCGCCGGCCATCGGCGTCGGGTCTCCGCCCTCCACCTTGCCCAGAAGGGCAGCCGCCACGGCCCCACCACCCGCGCCTTCAAACCGGCTTGGCTAAAAGCAGATCCCGCCTTTGGACGTCTCGCATTTTTCTGGCTGCTTGGTGCTGCGAACGGTTCTCGGCATTCGTTGGCCGCCATTCTTGAATATCGCGCTGCTGGCCTCGGGGAATTGGCAGACCAGGTCGCCACGAAGCGATTCCGCCGGCTCACGATTTGATGGGTTCTTCAGCGGCCTTTTGCGGAAACTCCACTCAAGGAGAACGGCGCGTCTGCTTGATGGTGGGGTGACACCGAAGCGGGTGGCCGCACGATCACGGCATGCGGAGAAAGGCAGCGGCGAGCGCGGCGCTGGCGGCTGATTTGGGACCCCGAGCTTCATGGGTTTGCATAGACCAGTTAACTGCCCAAACCCCGAATTTGTAGGTGATATTGGTGCTAGTCGCCCAGTGTGCGCTTGATGGACATTTCGCAGCTAACCCTGCTGCGTCCAACATGCGCAGGTGCAGGTGCAGGTGCAGTTGCGTCTTGCGCCCGACGCTGGATTTGAACTGACAACAAGTCTAGCGTTTAGCGCTTCGCCTTGAACGCCGTCCGTCGACGCCCCGCCTTTTCGTCGCATTACCTGGTGTGCGGCCACCCGCTTCCATGTCACCCCACCGAACCAGACGAGCGACGATCTCGCCACTTGCCGAAGCGTAAAAGGCCGCTTAAGAACGGCCGGACTCGCGAGCCGCTGACTCGCTTCGTGGCGACCTGGTCAGCCAAATCCCCGACTCCAGCCAGTTGGCAATCAAGGATTGCGGACGCCAATACGGGGGAGCCGCGTACAGCATCCGAGCAGCCAGAAAATCGAACACGCCCAACGGCGGGATCAGCTTTTAACCAAAGCCGTTTTGAAGGCGTGGGTGCCGGGGGCGGGGCGGATGCCCTTCTGGACGACGTGGAGGGCGGGAGTCCCGACGCGTAGGTCCAGCGGGGCAGGCGACGCGCCCTCGGTACCCGCGACTGGCTAAAAGATGACCCACCGCAACGAGTCACCCGCGACTGGCTAAAAGATGACCCACCGCAACGAGTCACCCGCGACTGGCTAAAAGATGACCCACCGCAACGAGTCACCCGCGACTGGTAAAAGATGACCCACCGTCCCAGCGCAACCCCTTACTTAGGCGAGTAAGCAATAGCCTCGATTTCGACCTTCACGTCGATCATCATCCGAGCCTCAGTACACGAGCGCGCCGGCTTGTTGCCCGGGAAGTGTTCCAGATAGATCCGGTTGAACGCGCCGAAATCACGCGCATCATCCAACCAGACCGTCGTCTTCACCACATCTTCCAACGTGCAGCCCGCCAAGGCCAACGCCGCCTTCAGGTTTTCAAACACCTGCCGCGTCTGCGTCTCCACGCCACCTTGAACGATCTCACCCTTCGCATCGACCGGCACCTGACCCGACACATACACCGTGTCACCCGCGCGCACGGCAGGCGACAGCGGACGAGTCTGCTTGTCAGAGGCGACAGGGGGATTGCCGAGGAATTCGATAGGCATGTTGGTGCTCCTGAAATGGTGGCGCCACACAGCGCCGGAAATGCGAAAGTATCGCGATTGCGAATTTTAAATTCAGAAATTTGATATCAATATAGGGTTACTACTAATATTTCAGCAGAATTACTCCTTGTAGATTGATCGAAGTTGAAATTTAACTTCAAATCAATAATACGAGGAGACACCATGTCCCTGATTTCCTGTTCCCGCCGTGGTGCCATCGGTGCCACGCTGCTGGCAACGCTGGCCCTGGGGCTGGGCGTATCGCCCGCCCTGCACGCACAGACCAAAAACGCCGCCAACCTCGCCATGATCGGCGAGCCTCAATCGCTTGATCCGATGGTGTCCAGCACCGATCTGGTCGCGACCATCATGCAGCACGTCTACGAACCGCTGTTCACCTTCGACGCGAACTGGAATGTGGTGCCGATGCTGGCCGAGGCCATGCCGGTCATCGCCGACGGTGGCAAGACCTACACCATCAAGCTGCGCTCGGGCATCAACCTGCACAACGGCCGCGCGCTGACGGCGGAAGACGTGACCGCCAGCCTGCAACGCTGGTTTGAAACCAGCGCACGCGGCAAGGCCGTAGCGCAGGAATTGGCATCCATGACGGCCAAGGATGGCCTGACTGTCGAGATCAAACTGAAGAACGCCTATGCGCCGCTGCTGGCCCACCTGGCCATGCCCTCGGGCATGGCGGCCATCATGGCCAAGGAAGCGATTGCCACGCCGCTGACCAGCTTCGTTGGCACCGGCCCGTATGCATTCAAGGAACGTCGTCCTGACCAATACGTGCTGCTGTCGAAATTCGACAAGTACGCGGCCCGCAGCGAAGCCGCATCGGGTTACGGCGGCAAGCGTCAGGCCCTGATCGAAGAGCTGCGTTTCATCCCCGTGCCCAACGCCAACACGCGTGTTGAAGGTGCACTGGCTGGCCAGTTCCATTTCGCCGACCTGCTGCCGGTCGAAGCGTCTACCCGCCTGGATCAGTCGGGTGGCAAGGCGGTGCCGATCATCACGCCGTCCTTCGGTTTCCCGTACTTTGTGTTGAACACCACGCAAGGTCCGCTGGCCAAGAAGGAAGTGCGTCAGGCCATTCAAGTTGCGCTGAAGGAAGAAGAAGTGCTGGCCGCCGGTTTCGGCGACCCGAAGTTCTATTCGGCTGAACCGAATCACTTCCCGAAGGGCACCCCGTTCTATTCGGAAGAAGGCAAGGGCGACTACAACCAGGGCGATGTGGCGCGTGCCAAGAAGCTGGCTGCCGCGGGTGGCTACAAGGGTTTCCCGATTCGCATCCTGACCAGCCGTCAGTACGAGTTCCACTACAACATGGCGCTGATGATCGCCGAACACCTGAAGCGCGCTGGTTTCTCGCCCGAGCTGAACGTGGTCGACTGGGCAACGCTGGTGCAACGTCGTGGTGATGGGTCGCGTTGGGACATGTACATCACCCACTCGGGTCAGTTCCCGGAACCGATGCTGTCGCCGCCGCAATTGGGTAAGGGCGCACCGGGCGGCTGGGAAACAGACACCAAGAATGCTGCGCTCGCCGCGTTCAACCAGGAATCCGATCCGGCCAAGCGCGGTCAGTTGTGGGGTGCGGTGCAGAAGGTGGTGTACGAGGAAGTGCCGTACATCAATGCCGGTCGCTTCAACAGCTTGTCGGCACGCTCGCCGGCGCTTCAGGGATACGTGCCCGCAACCTGGCCCTTCTTCTGGAACGCCAGCATCAAGTAAGTCAGCAAGCCACGACCTGACCGGTACATGAGTGTGTGACACCCAGGCACCGGTCTCATACCCCCATACCGACAGGGCGTCGTCTGCGGCAGACCTGGCATGAACCGATCATGCCCAGGTCTGGTCGCAGGCCACGTTGCACGCCCCTTTGCACGTCCGATTCGGCTCGCGATTTGCCCGCGCAAATAGTGTGTCGGATGCCAGGTCGACGCTCGACATTTTTTGAGCCAGTGTCGAGCTTGTGTCGCACCTTTGGCTCCAGTCGCTGTGGCAGGAAATCTGTGGCAGGAAAAATATGATTCGTTATCTCACATCTCGCTTGACCGGACTCGTCATGGTCCTGGTCATCGTGGCGGTGCTGGTGTTCGTGCTGACGCGCGCTGCTTCTGGTGATCCAGTGGCCGTGCTGTTGGGCGACCAGGCCACCGCCGCCGACATTGCCAAGGCGCGTATCGCCTACGGCCTGGATCGCCCTTTGCCGGTCCAGTTCTTCTACTGGGCCCGTGAAGTGCTGCAGGGCAACCTGGGTGACTCCATCTTCCTGCAGCGCCCCGTGACCCAGGCCCTGTGGGAACGTGCTGAACCCACCGTGTTGCTGGCCTTGTTCGCCGTGGCGATTGCAACGGCCATCGGGGTGCCCTGTGGCATCGTGTCAGCTGCCTTCCGTGGGCGGCTGACTGACCAGTTCTTCACAGTCATCGCCATGCTGGGAGCCAGCATTCCAAGCTTCTGGCTGGGGCTGGTGTTGATGCAGATTTTCGCCGTGTCATTGGGCTGGTTCCCGGTGTCCGGCTACGGCGACCCAGGGGCACCGCTGTCCGAACGCTTGCAGCATTTGATTCTGCCCGCCACCGTGCTGGGCCTGCTGAACTCGGCGCTGATCATTCGTTTCACCCGTGCGTCGATGCTAGACGTGCTGGGCGAAGACTACGTGCGTACCGCACGTGCCAAGGGCCTGACTGAATTCAACGTCACCATGAAACACGCGCTGCGCAATGCGCTGATCCCGATCGTCACCGTCATCGGTCTGACGACCGCGTTGATGATCGGCGGTGCCGTGGTGACCGAGACCGTGTTCGGTTTGCCGGGTGTCGGCAACCTGGTGGTGTCTGCGGTGCTGCGTCGTGACTATCCGGTGATCCAGGGCACGCTGCTGGTGATCGCCGCGATCTACGTGCTGATCAACTTTGCGATCGACCTGCTGTATGCAGTGGTCGACCCGCGTGTGAAGTATTGAGGTCGCCATGGTCTTTCCAATGATTTTGCGCAAGCTGTTCCGCCGCCGCATCGTGCTGGTGGCAGCAGTGGTGCTGTTGGCCATTGTTGGCCTGGCAATCGGTGCCGACTTCGTGACCGCGTTTGGCCCGAATGACATGTCGGTGCTGAAGCGCCTGCGCGCGCCGGGTGTCGATGGGTACCTGCTGGGCAGTGACGAACTGGGCCGCGACTTGTGGGCGCGCATTCTGTACGGCGCACGTTATTCGCTGGCGATCGGCGGCATGACGGCCTTGGGCGCAGTGGTGTTCGGCACCTTCCTGGGCCTGATCGCCGGTTTCTTCCGTCGCCTGGACGGCGCGGTGATGCGTGTGGTCGACGCCATGATGGCCTTCCCGGACATTCTGCTGGGCATCGCGCTGGTCGCGATTCTTGGCCCGTCCTTCAGCAATCTGGTGCTGGCGCTGGTGCTGGTCTACATCCCGCGCGTGGCGCGTGTGGTGCGGGCGTCCACGCTGGTCCTGCGTGAGCAGTTGTTCGTGGAAGCCGCCCGTTCGCTGGGTGTGTCGAACACCGGCATTTTGCTGCGCCATATTCTGCCGAACCTGGTGTCGCCGGTGCTGGTACAGGTGTCGTTCATCTTCGCCTACGCGATTTTGGCCGAAGCGGGCCTGTCGTACCTGGGCGTGGGTGTGCCGCCCGAGATCCCCACCTGGGGCACGATGGTCGCAGGCAGTCAGCAGTACGCGCACCGTGCCATTGGTGTGGTGCTGTTCCCGGGTCTGGCCATCATCGTGACGGCTTTGTCCTTGCAGTTGCTGGGCGACGGGGTACGTGACCTGCTCGATCCCCGCCTGAAGAAATCGCAGTAGGAGCGCCGCCATGATTGAATCCACACGCGCTGATATCAGCAGCGGGGCGACGACTCAGGCACCCAGCCGCGAGGCGATTGCCTTGGCTCGCAGCCAGGCACCGGTACGCCTGGACGTGCGCAATCTGCGCACCCAGTTCATGACCGACAACGGCCCGGTCGTATCGGTCAACGAAGTCAGTTTCCAGATCCGCGCAGGCTGTACCACCGCCCTGGTGGGCGAGTCCGGTTCAGGCAAGTCAGTCACCAGTCTGACACTGATGGGCCTGCTGCCGGCCACGTCCAAACCGGTGGTGTCGGGCCAGGCCATGTTCACGCGTCGCAATGGCGAAACCGTGGACTTGCTGAACATCCCGAACAAGACGCGTCGAGTGCTGCGCGGCAACGAAGTCGCGATGATCTTCCAGGAGCCGATGACCAGCCTGAACCCGGTGTTCACCGTGGGCGAGCAGATCGCCGAATCGGTGCGCCTGCATCAAGGCAAGGATCGCAAGGCGGCGCTGGCACACGCGCGTCGCATGCTCGATCTGGTTGAAATTCCGGCTGCTGATCGTCGCATTCACGAATATCCGCACCAGTTGTCGGGCGGCATGCGTCAACGCGTGATGATTGCGTTGGCCATGGCCTGTGAACCGCAGTTGCTGATCGCCGACGAGCCGACCACTGCACTGGACGTGACCATCCAGGCGCAGATTCTGGTGCTGATGCGCAAGCTGCAAGACGAGCTGGGCATGAGCATGCTGTTCATCACCCACAACCTGGGCGTGGTCGCGCACCACGCCGACGAAGTGGCGGTGATGTATGCGGGTCGCATCGTTGAAGCCGCGCCGGTGCGTCGGCTGTTTGCCGAACCGCGCCACCCGTACACGCAAGGTCTGTTGAACTGTCTGCCGGCACGTGCGCGTCCGGCGCATGGCGCAGCCGCTGAGTCAGGTGAAATCAAGCCCGGAACCCGTCAGAACAAGTTCAAGCGTCTGTACGCCATTCGTGGCCAGGTATCCAGCCCGTTTGCGCCGCCGCCGGGCTGTGCCTTCGAGCCGCGTTGCGACATCGCCATTGCGCAGTGCCGTGAAAAGATGCCGGCCTTGCTGGATGAAGGCGAGCAGCGCCAGACCCGTTGTTATCGATCCGGCACGCCGGTCGTCCCCGAACTCGCCGGAGCCGGCCATGAATGAAGCACTGCGTGAGAACACCGCCGACGTGATGTTGGAAGTCGTCGATCTGAAAAAGCACTTCCCGCACGCCAGCGGCCGCCCGGTGCGCGCCGTTGACGGTGTGTCCTTCACCATTCGCCAAGGCGAAACGCTTGGCCTGGTGGGTGAATCGGGTTCCGGCAAAAGCACGGTCGGCCGTGCCGTGCTGCGCCTGCTGGAACCGACCGATGGCAGCGTGAAGTTCAAGGGCAAAGAGATTGCGCACTTGCGCAGCGGTGAACTGCTGCCGCTGCGTCGCAAGATGCAGATGATCTTCCAGGACCCCTATGCCAGCCTGAACCCGCGCATGCGCATCGGCAGCGTGCTGGCCGAAGGCTTGAACACGCACAAGCTGGTCAAGGGCGCTTCGGAGCGCAAGACGCGCGTGTCGGAACTGCTCAGCATGGTGGGCCTGGCCCCCGAACACGCTGACCGCTATCCGCACGAATTCTCGGGCGGACAGCGCCAGCGTATCGGCGTGGCGCGTGCCTTGTCGGTCGAACCCGAATTCATCGTGGCCGACGAACCGCTGTCGGCGCTGGATGTCTCGGTACAGGCGCAGGTGGTGAACCTGCTGTGCGACCTGCGCGAACGCCTGTCGCTCACCATGTTGTTCATCTCGCACGACCTGGACGTCGTTGAATTCCTGTGCGACCGGGTTATCGTGCTGTACCTCGGGCGGGTAATGGAAGTTGCGGACACGGAAACGCTGTTTGCCAACCCCCAGCACCCGTACACGCAGGCCTTGCTGGCGGCTTCGCCCGAGGCCGATCCCGAGCGCCCGTCCACCCCGATCGTATTGCGCGGCGACATTCCCAGCCCCATCGATCCGCCGTCGGGCTGTGTGTTCCGCACGCGTTGTCCCCACGTCATGCCGATCTGCGCCGAACAAGTTCCGGTGCTGGTCGATCGTGGGCTGGGACATCGCAGCGCCTGTCATCTCCATACTTTGCATCCGGAACAGTCATGAGCCTTTTCGCTTCACTCGATCCCGTCCTCGACGCCTCGTACAAGGGCTTCCCGAGCACCCAGGCACCGCGTCGCCGCTCGGAAGTCGGCGCAGCCGGCTGGAATGTGCTGCGTGGCGATCTGGCCTTGCCCCTGGCGGTGCTGCATGCCGATCTGCTGACCCACAACCTGGGCTGGATGCAGAACTTCGTGCGTGAACGTGGCATTGAACTGGCCCCGCACGGCAAGACCACCATGTCGCCGCAACTGTTCCGCCGTCAGCTGGAAGAGGGCGCATGGGGCATGACCTTCGCCACCATCTTCCAACTGCGTGTCGGTGCCGAAAGCGGCGTGCGCCAGGCACTGATCGCCAACCAGGTATTCACGGCCGCCGACCTGGGCAGCCTGAACGCACTGCGCCAGGAATTCGAAGGTCTGCGCGTTGCGTTCCTGGTGGACTCGCTGGCGCAATTGGCCGAGATTGAATCCTGGTTCGCTAAACAAAGCGGCGTGGCGCCGTTCGACGTGCTGCTGGAAGTCGGCATTGTGGGCGGCCGCACCGGCACGCGTGACGATGCGCAAGCCGAAGCGCTGGCCGCTGCCCTGCACGCAAGCCCTGCGGTGCGTCTGTGTGGCATCGAGTGCTACGAAGGTGGCGGTGCCACCGGTGACACAGAAAAAGACAAGGCATTTTGCGACGCGCTGATGGTGCGCGTAAGCGCCATCGCCAAGCTGTGCGATGCCAATGGCTGGTTTGCTGATGACGAAGTGCTGATGTCGGCAGGTGGCTCGGCCATCTTCGACTTGGTTGCCACGCAGCTGACCCCGAACCTGTCGCGTCCGGTGCGCGGCATTCTGCGTTCGGGTTGCTACATCACCCACGACCACGGTTTCTACAAGCGCCTGGTCAATGTCGTGAACCATCGCATCGGTTGCACGGCCGGTGGCTTGCAGCCTGCGCTGGAAGTCTGGGCGGCAGTGCAGTCGTGCCCGGAAACGGGTCTGGCAATTCTGGCGGTCGGTCGTCGCGACATCTCTTTCGACATCGCCTTGCCGACGCCGGAAAAGCACTTCGATCGCAGCACCAGCGGCCCCGTTGCAGCACCTGCAGGCTGGGAAATCACTGCGCTGAACGACCAGCACGCTTACCTGCGCTGGCCGGCCGACGTAGCCGGCCCGCGCGTGGGCGACCTGATCGCGCTTGGTATTTCGCACCCGTGCACCACCTTCGACAAGTGGCGCTGGATGCCGGTGGTGGACACGTCCTACAACGTGACCGACGCCATCGTGACCTGCTTCTGACCTGAGTGCATCGCCATGACTGAGTCCCTGCTGACCCGCGTCGCCGCCTTGAAAGAGACGGCATCGCGCACACGGCGCGGTGTACTCGAGTTGATTCTCGACGACCCGCAGCGCGTGCTCGATGAAAGCTTCGAGCAGTTGGCCGAACGCGCTGGCGGCTCGGTGCCGACCATCATCCGTACTTGTCGTGATCTGGGCTTTGCCGGACTGCGTGATTTCAAACTGGCCCTGGCACATGACCTGGCGCTGGGCGGCTCGCCGCTGCATCGCCGGGTGCAGGTCGAAGACAGTGTGGAAGATGTGCTCAGCAAGGTGGTGAAAAGCGCGGCGTCAGCCGTGTCGAGCGTGCATGGGCAACTTGATCCAGCGGTGTTGAACGCGGCGACCGATGCAATCGTGAATGCAAGCCGCATCGACTGCTATGCGGTCGGTGCAACCTCGGGCTTTGTCGCCAGCGACTTGCAAGCGCGGCTGTGCCGCCTGGGGCTGATCTCCAACGCCTATACCGACTACCACTTGCAGTTGGCCTCGGCCGCATCGCTTGGCCCGACTGGTGTGGCAATCGCCGTGTCGCACGTGGGCAGCATGCCGCTGTTGCTGGAGTCGGTGAAGGTGGCGCGTGCGGAGGGAGCCACTGTGATCGCACTGACGCGGCCCGATTCCCCGTTGGCCGCGCGCGCCGACCTGGTGCTGAGTGTGGACGTACCAGAAGACCCGGTGATGCACGTGGGCACGGATGCCTATCTGGCTCATCTGACCGTGATTGAAATTTTGAACGTGCTGGTGGCACAGCGCCGAGGTGCAGACGCGGTCAACCGCCTGCGCAATGTGCGTGAAGTGCTGCGTAGTCACGGCATTGATTTGTGGCACGAACCGGAATTGACCTGGGACGTATCGAACAAGGGCGCGCCTGCGCGCAAGCTGCATGACTGAACAAGATGTGAACGGCAACGGGGTAACCGGGGCTGATGTGAAAGAACATGGTGGGGCGGGTGTTGCGACGGCTGGTGCGGCAAACGCTGTTGCTGCGGGTACACGCGCGAACCGCATCGGCACTGTCGATGCCGGCCTGACCAAAGCCAGCTCGGCATCTGCCGTTTACCTGTTGACCGGCGGCACCCTGGTGGACGGGTCAGGTTCCCCCGGATACGCCGGTGACCTGTTGTTGGCCGGCGAGCGCATCGTGGCCGTGGGCGCAGCAGTGGCAGCAGCGCGCGCTGCCTTGCCCGCAGGCACTGTCGTCACCGAGATCGACTGCCGTGGGCGGGTCGTGGCACCCGGTTTCATCGACGTGCACACGCACGACGACACGGTGGTCTTGAATCGCCCTGAAATGCTGCCCAAGCTGTCCCAGGGCGTGACCAGCGTGATCGTCGGCAACTGCGGCATCTCGTTGTCACCGTATGTGGTGGCTGAAGCACCGCCTCCGCTGAACCTGCTGGGTAAAGACTCCTATATTTTTGGCACCATGCAGGCCTACGCCGACCATTTGGCAGAAGTCGTGCCGGGTGTGAACGTAGGCGTGCTGATCGGCCATACCACCTTGCGCTTCGGTGCAATGAACACGCTGGAACGCACCGCCACCGACGCTGAAATTGCGCAGATGGAAGCCACGCTGGATGCCGCCTTGTCGGAAGGCGCGTTGGGCATGTCATCGGGCCTGTTCTACGAACCCGCATTTGCGGCCACCAGCGACGAAGTGCTGGCCTTGGCCCGCGTGGTGGGCCGCCATCGCGGCGTGTACACCTCGCACCTGCGCAGCGAAATGGCCGCCATCATCGAGGCCATTCACGAAGCAGGCGACACCGCATTCGAAGGTGGCGTGCCGCTGGTGATCTCGCACCACAAATGCGCCGGCCCCGCCAACTGGGGCCGCACGCTGACCACGTTGCCGCTGATCGAAGAGCTGGCCAAGCGCCAGGAAATCGGCATGGACGTCTACCCGTATGTGGCGGGTTCGACGGTATTGCGTGAAGACCTGGTCGACGGCGTGATCGATGTACTGGTCACCTGGTCCACCCCGCACCCGGATACCGCTGGCCGCTTGCTGTCGGATATCGCCCTGGAGTGGGGTGTCACGCAACAGGAAGTCTGCCGTCGCCTGCAACCGGGCGGTGCCTGCTACTTCCAGATGCACGACGACGATGTGGACCGTGTGATCCAGCATCCGCTGACCATGATCGGCTCCGACGGCCTGCCGCACGACAGCCGCCCACACCCGCGCCTGTGGGGCACCTTCCCGCGCGTGCTGGGTCACTACGCGCGTGACCGCGGCATGTTCACACTGGAAGCTGCGATCCACAAAATGACCGGCTTGTCGGCCAAGCGTTTCCGCATTGCCGAGCGTGGGTTGTTGCAGCCTGGGTTCTTTGCGGACATCACGGTGTTCGATCCACTGACGATCAAGGACAACGCAACCTTCGAAGACCCGATCCAGTTGTCCACAGGCATCACGGCCGTATTTGTCAACGGCGCGGTGTCGTATGTGGGCGAGGGTGGTCCGTTGCTGGGTGAGCCGGTACGGGCAGGGCGCTTGCTGCGTCGGGTCAACGCTGCAACTGCCTGAGCAAGCGGCAGATGAGGTGGTGACGCACGGGTTCGCTTGAAAGCCTGTGCGCACAATGCAAAACGGTCGCCGAGGCGACCGTCTTTGTTTGCTGCAAAGCGCGTTTTTACGCCGCTTGCTTCAACGACGCCATGTCGATGACAAAGCGGTACTTCACATCATTCTTCGCCACGCGCGCCCAGGCTTCGTTGACGTGTGCGACATCGATCATCTCGATGTCCGACACGATGTTGTGCTCGGCGCAGAAGTCCAGCATATCTTGCGTTTCTGCCATGCCACCGATGGCCGAGCCGGACAGCATCTTGCGACCGAAGATCAAATTGACGCCTTGCACCGGTGGGTCCAGCGGCGTCAGCACGCCAACCATCACCATGGCTGCATCGCGCTTGAGCAAGGCCATGTAGGGGTTCACGTCGTGGCTGACCGGGATGGTGTTCAGCAGGAAGTCGAAGCTGCCGACATGAGCTGCCATGGCCTCGGCGTCGCGCGAAAGCAGCACTTCATCTGCGCCAAGATGCTTGGCATCACGGCCTTTTTCGGCCGAGGTGGTGATCATCACCACCTTCGCGCCCATCGCCTTGGCGAATTTCACGCCCATGTGGCCCAGACCACCCAGGCCGATTACGCCAACTTTCTGGCCTGCGCGCACTTTCCAATGACGCAAGGGCGAATAGGTGGTGATGCCTGCGCACAGCAGCGGCGCAACCGCCTTCAGGTCGAGCTTTTCGGAAACCTTCACGACGAAGTGCTCGTCAACGACGATCTGTTCCGAATACCCGCCGTAGGTCAGTGTTTCGCTGTCGCGCTCTTTGCCGTTGTAGGTGAAGATCGCGCCTTTTTCGCAGTATTGCTCAAGGTCTTCGCTGCACGCCGAGCAACTGCGGCACGAATCGACCATGCAACCCACGCCCGCCAGGTCGCCCAGCTTGAACTTGCTGACATCGCTGCCTACCTTGACCACACGGCCGACGATTTCGTGGCCGGGCACCATCGGGTACAGCGAATTGCCCCAGTCGTTATGTGCCTGGTGCATGTCAGAGTGGCAGATGCCGCTATAGAGAATCTCGATCTGCACATCGAAGGGACCGGGTTCGCGTCGCTCGATTTGGAAGGGAACGACAGGGGATGTGGCGTCTTGAACGCCAAAAGCACGAACCTGGGGCATGGGAACTCCGATAAAGATTGATTCAACGATTTGCACAATACGCGTGCTCAAAAGCGCACGGCAAGCTTGAATTTGCAGATGAGTTCATGAAAGAATTTTCACAATCATGCTTCCAGCCAATCTTTCCCAGCTATCCGCCTTCTCCGCCGTTGCCCGATTGGGCAGCTTCGGCAAGGCAGGTGCCGAACTGTCTTTGTCGACCTCGGCCATCAGTCACGCCATCCGCACGCTCGAAGAGCGGCTTGGCTTGAGCCTGTTCAATCGCACCACACGCAGCGTTGCGCTTACCGAGGCGGGGCAGCACTTGCTTGAGCGCATCGAGCCTGCGCTGCGCGACGTGGGCAAGGCCATCGAGGAAATGAACGACTTCCGCGCGCGGCCGGCCGGTACCTTGCGCATCAACACCTCGCGCGGAGCAGGGCAACTAGTGCTGATGCCGATCGTGCCAAGGTTTCTGGCGCTGTATCCCGACATCTCGGTAGAACTGGTCGACAACGAAGGCATGGTCGACATCGTGGCCGAGGGTTTTGATGCGGGCGTGCGCTTCCTGAACGCGGTGCCCGAGGACATGGTGGGTGTGCCGATCGGTATCCCGCAGCGTTTTGTTGTCGTGGGTACGCCGGCCTATTTTGCGCGCCACGCTGCGCCCTTGCAGCCAGACGATCTGCTATCGCACGAGTGTGTCCGCTACCGTTTTCCCAGTGGGCGCATGTACAAATGGGACTTCGAGAAGGATGGCGTGCGGCGCGAGGTCGACGTGCCTGGGCGCGTAACCTTGGGCGACTCGACCATGGAAGTGCAGGCTGCATTGGCTGGCGTCGGCTTGGCGATCACGCTGGAAAGCGTCGTGCGTCAGGACATCGACGCTGGCCGCTTGATACCGGTGCTTGAGGACTGGTCGATGTCCGTATCCAGCTTCACGCTGTACTACCCACGCCAACGCAGGCTGAAGCCAGCGCTGCGCGCGTTCGTGGACTTGCTGCGCGAAGCCCGTGGCGAACCAGGTTTGGCCTGAATGAAAAACGGTCGCCGCAGCGACCGTTTTGCCGATTGCACCGCTAAAGGCATTACGCCCTGGCGGGGATTACATCCCCGAATACACCGGCCCCTCGCCACCTTGCGGTGTCACCCACACGATATTCTGCGTCGGGTCCTTGATGTCGCAGGTCTTGCAGTGCACACAGTTCTGCGCATTGATCTGCAGACGATCTTTGCCTTCATCCGTCTTCACGAACTCATACACGCCAGCCGGGCAGTAACGCGCCTCCGGCCCGCCGTAACGCGCCAGGTTCACGTCCACCGGCACCGAAGGATCTTTCAGCGTCAGGTGAACCGGTTCGTTCTCGTCATGGTTCGTGTTCGAGATGAACACCGAACTCAGCTTGTCGAAGGTCAGCTTGCCGTCGGGCTTCGGATACACGATCTTCGGGCAATCCGCCGCAGGCTTCAGGCACTCGTGGTCAGCCTTGGTGCGGTGAATGGTCCACGGAATATTGCCGCGCAGCACGAATTGTTCGATACCCGTCATCAAGGTGCCAACAGCCATGCCCTTCTTGAACCACTGCTTGAAGTTGCGAGCCTTGTTCAGCTCTTCGTGCAACCACGACGCTTCGAACGCAGCCGGGTAGGCCGACAGTTCATCATGGCGACGATCCGCCACCAGCGCGTCGAACGCGGCTTCAGCGGCCTGCATGCCCGACTTGATTGCCGCATGGCTGCCCTTGATGCGCGAGGCGTTCAACATGCCGGCCTCACAGCCCACCAATGCGCCGCCCGGGAATACCAGCTTCGGAATCGACAGCAGACCACCCGCCGTGATTGCGCGCGCGCCGTAGGAAATGCGCTTGCCGCCGGTGAAGGTGTCGCGGATGGACGGGTGGGTCTTGTAGCGCTGGAATTCGTCGAAGGGTGACAGCCAGGGATTGCTGTAGTCCAGACCGACGATCAGGCCGACGGCAACCTTGTTGTCGTCGAAGTGGTACAGGAACGCGCCACCGTAAGTGTCGGACTCCAGCGGCCAGCCAGCGGTGTGGATGACCAGACCAGGCTGATGTTTGGCCGGGTCGATTTCCCACAGTTCCTTGATGCCAATGCCATAAGTCTGCGGGTCTTTGCCTGCGCCCAGCTCGAAGCGTTCCATCAGCTGACGGCCCAGATGGCCGCGCGAACCTTCGGCGAACACCGTGTAGCGGGCGTGCAATTCCATGCCAGGCTGGTACTGGTCGGTGGGCTGGCCGTCGCGGCCGACGCCCATGTCGCCGGTGGCGACGCCGCGCACGGCACCGTCTTCGGTGTACAGAATTTCTGCCGCTGCAAAGCCGGGGAAGATTTCCACGCCCAGTGCTTCGGCTTGTTCACCCAACCAGCGCACCACATTGCCCAGGCTGGCAATGTAGTTGCCTTCGTTGTGGAAACAGGGCGGCAGCAACCAGTTCGGGGTTGCCTTGGCACCGGTTTCGCTCAGGAACAGGAACTTGTCCTCGGTCACGGCCGTGTTCAGCGGCGCGCCTTTTTCCTTCCAGTCCGGGATCAACTCGGTAAGTGCCTTGGGATCGATCACTGCGCCCGACAGGATATGAGCGCCGACTTCGCCGCCTTTTTCCAGCACACACACGCCGATCTCTTGTCCTTTTTCTGCCGCGAGTTGTTTCAGGCGGATAGCGGTAGACAGGCCCGCTGGGCCCGCACCGATCACCACCACGTCATATTCCATCGACTCGCGTTCCATCAGCTGCTCCGCGCTATAGGTTTTCTTAGATAAGACATTTTATCCATGCATCGCGTCTGGCGTACGGTAAAGGGGAAACCCTGTAGCCAGCTTCCTCTACAATCGTCGGCGGAATTCCGCACGGCGGCCGACCCTCGTGCGGCGGCCTCTTGCGCCATTTGCACCCGAAAGGAGCTCCTCTGATGAACAAGGTTTACCCCAGCGCCCAGGCGGCGTTGCAGGACATCGTGCGCGACGGACAGTCGATTGCGGTGGGCGGTTTTGGCTTGTGCGGCATCCCGGAGGCGCTGATTGCAGCCCTGCGCGATACCGGCGTGAAGGATCTGACCTGCATCAGCAACAACGCAGGGGTAGACGATTTTGGTCTGGGCCAGCTGTTGGCAACCCGCCAGATCCGCAAGATGATCGCGTCCTACGTGGGCGAGAACAAGGAATTCGCCCGCCAGTTTCTGGCTGGCGAGCTGGAGCTTGAATTCACGCCGCAAGGTACGCTGGCTGAAAAGCTGCGCGCAGGCGGCGCGGGCATCCCGGCCTTCTTCACCAAGACTGGTGTGGGCACCGTGGTGGCCGAAGGCAAGGAACTTCGCGAGTTCGATGGCGAGCAGTACGTGATGGAACGGTCGCTGACGCCCGATGTGTCGCTGGTCAAGGCGTACATCGCCGACCGCAGCGGAAATCTGGTCTTCAACAAGACGGCGCGCAACTTCAACCCGAATGTGGCAGCTGCCGGCAAGATCACCGTGGTCGAGGTCGAGAAGATCGTCGAACTGGGTGAACTCGACCCGGACCAGATCCACCTGCCGGGCATTTTCGTGCACCGCATCGTGCTGAACACCGCCCCCGAAAAACGCATCGAACAGCGCATCACGCGCCCCGCCTAAGGAGATCATGATGGCCTGGATTCGCGATGAAATGGCGGCACGCGCCGCGCAGGAACTGCAGGACGGCTTCTACGTCAATCTCGGCATCGGTCTGCCCACGCTCGTGGCCAACCATGTGCCGGCCGGCGTGGAAGTGTGGCTGCAATCGGAAAACGGCTTGCTGGGCATCGGCCCGTCGCCGCTCGAAGACGAAGTCGACGCCGACCTGATCAACGCCGGCAAGCAGACGGTCACGACCCTGCCGGGCTCGTCCTTCTTTGCCTCGGCCGACTCCTTCGGCATGATCCGCGGCGGCAAGATCAATCTGGCCATCCTGGGTGCCATGCAGGTGTCTGAAAAGGGTGATCTGGCGAACTGGATGATCCCGGGCAAGATGGTCAAGGGCATGGGCGGCGCGATGGACCTGGTCGCCGGTGTGAAGCGCGTGGTGGTGCTGATGGAACACGTGGCCAAGAAGAAAGACGGCACCGAAGACCTGAAGATCCTGCCGGCTTGCGATCTGCCGCTGACCGGTCTGGGTGTGGTCGATCGCATCATCACCGACCTGGGCGTGATCGATGTGACGGAAACCGGCTTGAAGCTGATCGAAGTCGCACCGGGCGTCACGGTGGAAGAAGTCGTGGCACGCACGGGCGCAACGCTCGACGTGTCCGAGACCAAGCTCGCAGCATGACCAAGGTAGTGGCGCAGTGAAGGCAGTGGCAGCACAAAAAACGGTGGCGAGTTTCGCCGCCGTCAAAAAAGCGGTGGCGGTACTGGCGTTCGTGGCCGGTGGCGCTGCTTTCGCCGCGCCGGGTGAGCCGCCGATTCCGGCGCGCTTGCCCATTCCGTCTGTGGCGGCCAGCGCACAGGAATTTGTACCCGAAGGTTTCACGCTCAGCCGGGAAGTCACGGGTCCGCTGGCTGGTGCTGCACCGGGCATTGCGCAGATCTACGAAAACGCGGCGGGTCGTCGTGCCTTGCTGATCGGCTATCGCACGGCCCAAGGTTTCGAAGCCAGTGGGTGGGGCTTTGTGGTGGCTTGCCGTGACTGCGGTATCGATGTGCCAGGCGACCAGAACGTGGAACTGGCGATCGTCGATCGTGCCGTTCGTCTGATCGATCGCAGCTTGTCGAAGGTGGATGGCACCCGTACCGAGGCCGAATTGACGCTTCGATACGACGCCGGCGTACGCGCCTGGCGGCTGGCCTTGCTGGAACAGTTCACCATCTTTGAGCAGGAAGGGCGCGCAATGCGTTCCTCCATGGACTATCTGAGCGGCGATACACGCGATGCGGAAGGCCGTTACGACGGTCTGCAATTCAAGGCAGACAGCGAACAAACCGGGCATGTTGCGGTAGAGCCTCAAATTCTTGAAACGCTGGACCTTTATTGAGTTTGTGCGGGCGGGTATAATCGCAATTTCCCGCACGCGCTCGGTTCGCCCCGAGTGCTCAAGGCAATGACCAAGTACGTTTTTGTTACCGGTGGTGTGGTGTCTTCGCTTGGCAAAGGCATCGCCGCTGCGTCTCTCGCCGCCATTCTCGAATCGCGCGGCCTCAAAGTCACCATGCTCAAGCTGGATCCATATATCAATGTGGACCCTGGCACCATGAGCCCGTTCCAGCACGGGGAAGTGTTCGTCACCGAAGACGGTGCCGAGACTGACCTCGACCTGGGACATTACGAGCGCTTCATCTCGGCCAAGATGCGCAAGGTGAACAACTTCACCACAGGCCAGATCTACGAATCCGTGCTGCGCAAGGAACGTCGGGGTGACTACCTCGGCAAGACTGTGCAGGTGATTCCGCACATCACCAACGAAATCCAGGACTTCATCGCGCGCGGTGCCACCGCCGCGTGGGAAGGCCAGGCTGACGTGGCGATCGTGGAAATCGGCGGCACCGTGGGTGACATCGAATCGCTGCCCTTCCTGGAAGCCGCGCGTCAGATGAGCCTGCGCATGGGCCGCAACAGCGCTGCCTTCGTGCACCTTACCCTGGTGCCGTATCTGGAAGCCGCTGGCGAACTGAAAACCAAACCGACTCAACACTCGGTCAAGCAACTGCGCGAAATCGGTATCTATCCGAACGCCTTGCTGTGCCGTGCCGATCGCCCGATCCCGGACGACGAACGCGCCAAGATTTCGCTGTTCTCGAACGTGCCGCTCGATGGCGTGATCTCGGTCTGGGACGCTGATTCGATCTACAAGATCCCGGCCATGCTGCACAAGCAAGGTCTGGACGACATCATCTGCGAAACGCTGAAGATCGATGCTCCCCCGGCTGACCTGTCGGTCTGGGAAAACCTGATCGAAGCGCGTGAGAACCCCGAAGGCGAAGTGCACATCGGCATGGTCGGCAAGTACGTTGACCTGACCGAGTCGTACAAGTCGCTGATCGAAGCGCTGACTCACGCAGGGATTCATGCCCGCAAGAAGGTCGTGATCGACTACATCGATTCGGAACAGATCGAAGCCGGCGGCATCGACGCACTGAAGTCACTCGACGCCATTCTGGTGCCGGGCGGTTTCGGCAAGCGCGGTACCGAAGGCAAGATCAAAGCCATTCGTTATGCCCGCGAAAACAAGGTGCCGTACCTTGGCATCTGCCTGGGCATGCAACTGGCCGTGATCGAGTTCGCCCGCGACGTGGTGCACCTGCCGCAAGCCAGCAGCACCGAGTTCGATCCGAACACGCCGCACCCGGTCGTTGCCCTGATCACCGAATGGATGGATCGCGAAGGCAAGGTCGAAACCCGCGACACCAGCTCCAACCTGGGTGGCACCATGCGCAAGGGTTCGCAGCGCGTGCCGATCAAGCCGGGCACCCGTGCTGCTGAAATCTACGGTACCGAGGTCAACGAGCGCCATCGTCACCGCTACGAAGTGAACAACGTCTACGTGCCGCGTCTGGAAGAAGCCGGCATGGTGATCAGTGCGCGCACGCCCAGCGAGAACCTGCCGGAAATCATGGAATTGCCGGATCATCCGTGGTTCGTAGGTGTGCAGTTCCACCCGGAATTCACCTCGACGCCGCGTGCCGGGCACCCCTTGTTCAGCTCCTTCGTCAAGGCTGCGATTGCGCACAAGGCGCAGCGTGGTGACGAGGTGCAGGCATGAGCCTGACCGCCCCCGCGACGGCTACGCGCAAGCTGCTTGATTTCGAGATCGGGCTGAACAAGCCCTTTTTCCTGATCGCCGGCCCGTGCGTGATCGAGTCCAAGCAATTGGCCATCGATACCGCCGGCACCTTGAAGGAAATCACCGACGCGCTGGGCATCCCCTTCGTGTTCAAGAGCTCCTTCGACAAGGCCAACCGCAGCTCCAGCCAGTCCTACCGTGGTACTGGCATGGAAGAAGGCTTGAAGATTCTGGACGAAGTGCGTGCCCAGGTTGGCGTGAAAGTGCTGACCGACGTGCACGACATCGATCAGGTCAAGCCGGTGGCTGCTGTCGTCGACATGATCCAGACCCCGGCGTTCCTGTGCCGTCAGACGGATTTCATCCGTGCCTGCGCAGCCTCGCTGATTCCGGTGAACATCAAGAAGGGCCAGTTCCTGGCTCCGCACGACATGGTGCAAGTGGTGGCCAAGGCGCGTGAAGCCGCCATCGAAGCTGGCGGTGACGGCAGCAACATCCTGGTGTGTGAACGCGGCGCAAGCTTCGGCTACAACAACCTGGTGTCCGACATGCGTTCGCTCGCGATCATGCGCGAGACGGATTGCCCGGTGGTGTATGACGCCACTCACTCGGTGCAGTTGCCGGGCGGGCAGGGCACGACCTCTGGCGGCCAACGCGAATTCGTGCCGGTGCTGGCACGCGCTGCAGTCGCCGTGGGCATCTCGGGTCTGTTCATGGAAACCCACCCGGACCCGGCGAAAGCCTTGTCCGATGGTCCGAACGCCGTCCCGCTGCACCACATGAAAGCTCTGCTCACCTCGTTGGTCGCGCTGGATCGTGTGGTCAAGGGTGCGGCTTTCCTCGAGCACGAGTTCTGAGCCACGCTATCATGCGGGTCTGAAATTCGTGGTCCGCAGTTTTTGGTCTGAAGTTCGTGGTCTGACATTCCGGGCCTGAAATCCTTGACCTGAGTTGTGGTTCTCATCCGACCGGGCCATGCCCGGTCGGTGTCCGATGCCCCCAGGAGTTGCCGTGTCCGCCTATCTGATCGCCGATGTTCAGGTGACCGATCCCGTTCAATACGAGCACTACCGAAAGTTCTCCACCGAAGCCATTCGTGTCTATGGCGCAAAGATTCTGGTGCGCGGCGGTGAAGTCTTCCCGCTTGAAGGCCGTACGCCCGGCCGCACCGTAATGCTTGAATTCCCCGATGTCGCTGCCGCCCGCGCGTTTTACGATTCGCCCGAATATGGCCAGGCCCGCGCAGCGCGCGAAGGCGCATCCATCATGAATATGTTCATCGTGCAGGGCGTCTGACGCTCACCCGTCCGCCAGCACGGTCGCCAGAATTTTTCACCTTTCCGAGAAGCCATCATGAGTGCAATCGTAGACATCATCGGCCGCGAGATCATCGACTCGCGCGGCAATCCCACCGTGGAATGCGACGTCCTGCTGGAATCCGGCGTCATGGGCCGTGCGGCCGTGCCGTCGGGCGCGTCCACCGGTTCGCGTGAAGCCATCGAGCTGCGAGACGGCGACAAGTCGCGTTACCTGGGCAAGGGCGTGCTGAAGGCCGTCGAGCACCTGAACACCGAAATCGCTGAATCGCTGATGGGCCTGGATGCGCTGGAACAAGCCTTCCTGGACCACACGCTGATCGAACTCGACGGCACCGAGAACAAGGGCCGCCTGGGTGCCAACGCGATGCTGGCAGTCAGCATGGCCGTGGCCAAGGCCGCTGCAGAAGAGTCCAGCCTGCCGCTGTATCGCTACTTCGGTGGCAGCGGTCCGATGAGCATGCCCGTGCCGATGATGAACGTCATCAACGGTGGCGCGCACGCCAACAACAGCCTGGACCTGCAAGAATTCATGATTCTGCCGGTGGGCGCGTCGAGCTTCCGTGAATCGGTTCGCATGGGCGCTGAAGTCTTCCACTCGCTGAAGAAACTGATCGACAGCAAGGGTTTCTCGACTGCCGTGGGCGACGAGGGCGGCTTTGCCCCCAGCGTGGCCAACCACGAAGCAGCCATCCAGCTGATTCTGCAAGCTATCGAGAACGCAGGCTACGAGCCGGGTTCGCAGATCTCGCTGGGCCTGGATTGCGCAGCCTCCGAGTTCTACAAGGACGGCAAGTACCACCTGGCTGGTGAAAACGCCGTGCTCAGCTCGCAAGAGTTCACGCACTTGCTGGAAACCTGGGTCGACAAGTATCCGATCATCTCGATCGAAGACGGCCTGGCTGAAGGCGACTGGGACGGTTGGAAGTACATGACCGACGTGCTGGGCAAGAAAGTCCAGCTGGTGGGCGATGACCTGTTCGTCACCAACACCAAGATTTTGAAGGAAGGCATCGACCGCGGCATCGCCAACTCGATCCTGATCAAGATCAACCAGATCGGCACCCTGACCGAGACCTTCGCTGCTATCGAAATGGCCAAACGCGCCGGCTACACCGCCGTCGTGTCGCACCGTTCGGGCGAAACCGAAGACACCACCATCGCCGATATCTCGGTGGCTACCAACGCACTGCAGATCAAGACCGGCTCGATGTCGCGTTCGGACCGCACTGCCAAGTACAACCAGCTGCTGCGTATCGAAGAAGACCTGGGCGATGTGGCGCACTATCCTGGCCTGAGCGCTTTCTACAATCTCCGCCAGCGTTGATGCGGTCGCGCAGTTGACGTTTATTCCTGACCGTTCGGTACCTTCATGCGTTCGTTGACTTTAGTTCTGCTGTTGGTGCTGGCGGCCGTCCAATATCCGCTCTGGTTAGGCAAGGGCGGATGGATGCGTGTCTGGGAGATGGAGCGTCAACTCGCGGCGCAGCAAGAGCATCTAACCGACCTGCGCACGCGCAATAACGCCATCGATGCCGAAGTGCGCGATCTGAAAAGCGGCACTGACGCGATTGAAGAGCGCGCGCGCTTCGAGCTTGGCATGATCAAGCAGCAAGAGATGTTTGTGCAGTTGGTCGATGCGCCGCCGCCGGGTGCGCCCGGCGGACCGGCGGTACCGCCGCCTGCACCGCGTCCCACGCCCGGCACCCCCATCGTGCCACCGCGTCGCTGAACGGTATGCCGTTATTGTTTGCCCGGTTCTTCTATGCCGGGGCACAACACACACTGATACCGCAGGCCGGATCACCAGCTTGAACAACACCGGGTGATGTCGGCGGTGTCCAGGGTGTGCTTGTCGAAGGTATCGTCGGGCTGCTTCCTGGCAGGCAAGCGCCTGCGCCACATGCACCTGGCAATTCGCCAAGCGCGCCAACCACGGTGTTGGCGACGGGCGCATCGCCAATCTGTGCGGCCCCCCACGCCGCCCGATACGTCTCTACTTCCCATTCGACTGGATGCGATTGCATCATGGTGGTGAACTCCCGCGTCATCACCAGCATGCCCGCACGCGCGCGCGCCTGGGTTGCATAGGCATCGTCGGTCTTTGCTGTTTCATCGCTGGACAGGCTTTTCATCAGCGCTCGCAGGCCTGGCAGCATGGGTGCATGCAGATAGGTCAAGCGCAGCCGAAGCTGGTTGGCATCGAAACGATCCTGGCCTGAACTCGGGCCACGGCCTTCCGGCCATCCACGTTGAACATCGCGTGCGTGTGCTTCGGCCAGGTAGTCGTTGTTGATGGTGCGGCGACCAAACTGAGCATTCAGGGCGGGGTCGGCAAAATCTGCGAAGCTTGAGCGGCCCGGGCCCAGTACTTCCAGGCGCATGGCCGGCACGCCGGTTTCACTTTCGATGCGTGCCGATCGCGCCGCCATGCGCGCGGCTGCCTCCGATAAGGTTTCACTGCTGGTGCCGCCCCCGAACAGCGGCAGCAGGGCGGCATCGAAGCGCCTGCGCATCGCAACGGGGTCTCCATTGGTGACGGCACCCTCGCGGGCCGCTTCCATCATCGCGTGATCCACAGCTTGCCGGGTCAGCTGCCAATGGGCGAATTCGACGCTGCCCATGCCGATGCCCAGCAAGGGCAGGGCGACGATGAGGAATTCCATCATGGCTATACCGCCTTGCCGTCGGGTTCGCGGCGTGCCGGCACATGAATGCGTCATGCAAAATGCGGCAGAAAAGGCGGGGCGTAGTTGCGCAAGGCCGGCCGACAGAGACATGGGAACCACCAGAGAAATACCGGAAACAAAATGCCGGGTTGGGCAGTGTGCGCCGGGCGAGGCGCGGCGGCGATGCCGGGAACTGCGAATGGACCAATGCACGCGGGCCACTGGCGGTACCCATCGGTTTCAAGTATGAAATTATGTGAAGTCAGCCCCTGTAATACGCCGCTGCGCTTGCGCGACACGCGGCCAAGCCCAAGAATCGGGTCAATCTCTTTGGCGGGACCTATCGGTCCCTACTTACTGCATGCGTTTTGGCATCACCTTCAAGTTATTCGCGGTCATTCTTGCCACGTGTATCGTCGTCACGCTGGCAATGGGTGCCGCCGTGCGCTACAGCTTCGAAAGTGGCTTTCGTGACTACGTGCGCGAGCGCGAAACGCGCCGCGCCACCGAGCTGAGCAGCAGCCTTGCGCAGATGTATCGAGACCGTGGCAGTTGGGACGAACTGCGCGAAAACCCGTCGCTGTGGGGCCGTGCGTTACGGGCGGCTACCTCGCGCTATGCCGCCGAGCGCGAACGTGAACGTCAGGCCCGTGAGCTGGAACGCCAGGAAAGAGAAGCTGCTGAACGCGCGCGGGCCGAAGCGGCCAAAGGTGTGCCGCCTGGCACGACCGGGCCAGCCGCCCGCCGTGTGAATGAACTGCGTCGCGAACGGGAGGCTGCCCCGCCGCCTCCCCCTCCGCCCCCTTACAGCCTGATCGACAGCGAAGAAAAACTGGTGGCGGGTGCCCCCGTCGATGGGCGTGAAGGGGCTATTCGTCGTCCCGTGGAAGTCGACGGGCAGACGGTAGGCTGGCTGTTGCAGTTCCCGCCGGCACGTGGCCCGGATGACAACGACAACCGTTTCCAGGAACGGCAGGAAAACGCCACCTGGGTCATTGTGGGCCTGTCGGCGCTGCTGGCTGCATTGGTCAGCATTCTGCTGGCGCGAATCTTCCTGGCCCCGGTACGCCGGCTGGCAAGCGCCACGCAGCGGCTGGCAGCGGGCGACTATGAAACCCGTGTCCGCCCTGGCGCACAGGACGAGCTGGGACAGTTGGCGGAAGACTTCAACCGCCTGGCCAATACACTGGAAAAGAACGAGCAGCTGCGACGCAACCTGGTCGCCGACATTTCCCACGAACTGCGCACGCCGCTGGCGGTGCTGCGGGCAGAGATCGAGGCACTGGAAGACGGCATCCGGCCGCTGACCCCGGACACATTGGCTTCGTTGCAGTCGGAAGTGGCGATGCTGAACAAGTTGATCGACGATCTGCACGAGCTGTCGCTGGCCGATGAAGGTGCCTTGACCTACCGCATGACCGATGTCGATCTGGCCAGCTTGCTCGAAGTGGCCGCGCATGGCTTCCGTGAACGCTATCGCCAGAAGGGCTTGCAGCTCGACACCGAGGTCAGCCCGCGGCTGCCGCAACTACGTGGCGATCCGCAAAGGCTGCGGCAACTGCTGAACAATCTGCTGGAAAATTCGCTGCGATACACCGACGAAGGCGGTCGGGTGCAGGTGTTGCTGTCGGCGGATAATCAGGGCACTCGCCTGGATGTACGCGATTCCTCGCCCGGTGTGCCTGAAGAATTGCTGCCCCGGCTGTTCGAGCGCCTGTTCCGCGTGGATGGCTCGCGCAACCGTGAGGCGGGTGGCACGGGCCTGGGTCTGGCCATCTGCCAACGCATTGTCGAAGCCCACGGCGGCACCATTACGGCCCGTCCCTCACCGCTTGGCGGTGTGTGGATGGCCATCACATTCCCCAATTCCTGAGAGTCCCTATGCCGACCATTCTTATTGTCGAAGACGAACCCAAGCTTGCCGCCGTGCTGTCGGACTATCTGCGTGCCGCCAGCTACGAAACCGAGATTGTTGGGGACGGGTTGGCCGTGATGTCCACCGTGCAACGACTCAAACCCGACCTGATCTTGCTCGACCTGATGCTGCCCGGACGCGATGGCCTGGAAATCTGCCGTGAACTGCGTGTGACGTCTGACGTGCCAATCATTATGGTGACCGCACGCGTAGAGGAAATCGACCGCCTGCTGGGCCTGGAGATGGGGGCCGACGACTACCTGTGCAAACCCTTCAGCCCGCGTGAAGTGGTGGCGCGGGTGCGCGCGATCCTGCGTCGGGCACGCGGAACCGGCAACGGCACGGCGCAGGCCGAAGCCAATGGATTGGTGGTGGACGAAAGCCAGTACCAAGCGCGCTTGGACGGCCACACGCTGGATCTGACCCCGGTGGAATTCCGCCTGCTCTCGGCGCTGGCCTCGCCGGTTGGTCAGATTTTTTCGCGCGATCGCCTGCTTGACCACCTGTACGACGATCATCGCGTGGTGACCGACCGCACGGTGGACAGCCACGTGAAGAATCTGCGCCGCAAGCTTGAAGCCGTGCGGCCCGAACAGGATCTGATCCGCTCCATCTATGGCGTGGGATACCGGTTGGAGCTGTGATTCAGTAAGGGTGTGTTCATGATTTCTCCTAGCTTTCCCCCAATTTGCTTCCAGGTCGGTAGGTAATCTGCAGGTGTCGGTGGAGACGCGGTCTTGAAGAAAAACCGGTCGCCGAATCCTCTCAAAAGCATCAGGAGCACGCCAATCATGAATACTCGTCGAATCGGCCAGTTCGTTCTGGCAACCGTGATCGCAGCCTCGACCCCGCTGCTGGTTCATGCAGCCCCCAGCCCCGCAGACGCCGGCCCGGCCGCATCCGCCCATCGCGGCGCGCCTGGTCACCCGGGTGGCCCTGGCGGCCCGGGCTTCGAACATCGCCGTGGCGGTGGTGAATTCGGTCGTGGCCCGCACTTCCTGCACGGCATCAAGCTGACCGAAGCGCAGCAGGACAAGGTCTTCGAGATTCTGCACAACCGTGCCCCGGCACTGCGCGACGCAATGAAAGCCGCCGGCAAGTCGCGCAAGGAACTGAACGAGCTGGTGCGTTCGGGCAGCTTCAAGGAAAGCGAGGGCCGTGCACTGGCTGATCGGGGGGCCAAGGCCTTTGCCGAGGCTGAGTTCCTGAAGGCGCGCAGCGATGCTGAAATCATGGCCTTGCTGACGCCGGAACAACGTGCCGAAATCAAGACGCGTCAAGAGCGCCGTCAACTGGCCATGCGTGGCGAAGGGCGTGGCCAGTGGGGTGGTAACCGCAGCGATGCACCGCCGCCGGCTCCGGGTGTGGCACCCGCAACGCCTGCAACGCCCGCGCCGACTGGCACGACGCGCTAAGCAGCAGGAGTGTGACGCAGGGGGGATCACTCCAGGCGTCAGGGGGCAAGTTGGCACTGAATGCTGGCTTGCCTCCGAATAAAAACTGCGCCGCCTTCGGGCGGCGCAGTCACGTGCGTCATCAACTACGTCATCAAGACGCTATCTGTCTGGACGCAGACTTACCCCTGTGCGCAAAAACGCAGAATGGCTTCCGCCACCTGTTGCGGGGCTTCTCGCTGCGGGAAATGTCCCACGCCGTCCAAGATGTCGCGTTCGTAGCGGCCCTTGAAGAAGGCTTCCCGTCCTGACGAGGTGTCTGGGTGGTTGCAGGTGTCGGCACCTCCGTGAAGCACCAGGCTTGGCACCGCCAACACCGGTGCGGGCGACAACAGGGCTTCATCTGCAGCGTAGGCCGGGTCGCCTTTCGCAAACCCCCAACGATGACGATAGGAATGGACCACGATCTCGGCCCAGTCCTCGCCATCGAACGCCTTCGTGGCTTCCATAAAATCCGCGTCGGCATACCAACCGGCCGGTGCCCAGGTGTCCCACATCATTCGGGCAAAGGCTTGGCGGTCTTCGTGTACCGCACGTTCACCGCGCGGGGTGGCCATGTACCAGTGGTACCAGTAATTACGCGCCTGCGGCAACGCAATCGGCTGGTCTGGCGCGTTCGTGCCGTAACCGACTGACAGCATCACCAGATGCGAGGCAATCCCTTGCTGCAGACCGCAGGCATTGGCCGCTGCCCGCGCACCCCAATCGTGTCCGATCAGCGCAGGGCGGTCGATGCCGAGGGCAGCGATGAAATCCAGCAGATCCCGCCCCAACGCCGCCAGTTGTCCGCTGCGCGGCGTGTCGGCATCCCGAAAGCGGGTGGGTGCAAAGCCGCGCAATGCCGGGGCCAACACCCGGTAGCCGGCGCTTGCCAGCGCAGGTGCAACGGTATGCCAGCACGCCGGGCTGTCAGGCCAGCCGTGCAGCAGAATAGCCGTCTGGCTGCCGGTCGGGTTCCATTCCAGGTAGGCGATGTCCAGCTTGTTGGTGGCGACGTATTGGTAGTTTGGTGCGGGGTAGCTGTGTACAGGGTGGCTATGCATAGGCTTGGTTTTGCTTGGATGAAGAAAACCAAGCGTAGCGGGCAAAGAAAGCAAGATTCGCGAATAATCGTGCTTTATTGAATGCATTTCGTACTGAATAAACCGATGAGCACTATACCCATGCCCGCCCCAATTACTGAAAGCGCCCAGCTGGACATGGTGCAGCTACGCAGTTTTTTGGAAGTCGTGGATAGCGGTGGTTTTGCAAGTGCGGCAGATCGCCTCGCCCTGACACCTTCTGCCGTCAGCGGTCACATCCGTCGACTGGAGCAGACCGTCGGCACCCAGTTGCTTGCGCGCACCACCCGCCGCTTGGCACTGACCCCGGCCGGTGACACCTTGTACGCGTATGGCCGCAACATTCTGGATCTGGAACGCGAAGTCCGCGCCAGGCTGCGGGGCGGGCCGCTGCGCGGAAAACTGCGGATTGGTGCGTCGGAAGATTTTGCCGGCACCTGGCTGCCGCAGGTGCTTCAGCGTTTCCGACAATGGAACCCGGACGCAACCATAGAACTGAAGGTTGGCATCACGGCCGATCTACAGCGCCAACAGGAACGTGGGCAACTGGACCTGGTGTTCGGCAAGCGCTGCAGTCGCGTTGAAAGTGAAGGCACACTGCTGTGGGAAGAGCCGCTGATATGGGTCTTCGCAGAAGATCAGCCGCTGTCAGATACAGATGGGTTGCCACTGGCGGTGTTTCCAGAACCCTGCGTGTATCGAGAGGCTGCGGTCGCAGCCCTGGGCAAGACCGAGCGTGCTTGGCGAATCGTGTTCGAGAGCAGCAGCATGGCGGGCTGCATGGCGGCAGCCCGATCGGGTTTTGCGGTGACCGTGATTGCTGCCAGCCAGCGCAGCAAGGGGCTGCGTGTGCTGAGTGCCGACGATGGCTGGCCCGAGCTGCCGGCCGCACGCTTTTACGCGTTTGCCCAGCCGGACCATGCCATCTGCACGGCGTTGATCGACATCGCGCGGCAGGCAGGAAGCCGTACGCGCTTCGCACAACATCGGCTGGACGCCTGATCGGTCTGGAAACGCGTGGCCTTGATTGCCGTTCGGGCAGGGCGGTGTGGTCACCGCCCTTGGTTAGTGCCCTTTACTGCCCTTTATTGCCCTTGATCACCGCCCTTGATCCACAACGTCCGACCACGATCACCCAGCCGCGCGTTACCCCAGATCAGTGCTTCAGATCGCTGTGGTGACGCACCGACGGCGAATGATTGGCGAACAGCTCGGCGCAGTCCACGGCATCGAACTCAAAGGTTTTCACACAGTAGTCGCAGTTGACTGCTGCCTTGCCTTGTTCTTCCACGATGCTGTCGACCTCGGCCTGGCCCAGCATCAGCAACACCTGCGCAACCCGCTCGCGCGAGCAGTTGCAACGGTAGCTGACGGTCAGCGGGTCGAACGCTGTCATGGTCTCTTGCCAGTACAAGCGGTGGATCAGCTTTTCCGGCGGCAATTCGGTCAGTTCTTCCGGCTTCACGGTTGCGGCCAACTGCAGCGCCCGATTCCAGGTGTCGTCCGCGTCGTCTTCGTGCTGCGGCTCAACCTCGACCACGGTCTTGCCACCGTGACGCGGCAGCTGCTGCAGCAGCAGGCCCGCCGCGCATTCCTCGGTTGCCGACAGCCACAGACGGGTCTGCAACTGTTCCGAGGCTGCCATGTAGTGTTCAAGCACTTCGGCCACGGTGTCGCCTTCCAGCGCCACAATGCCCTGATAGGGCTGTTGGCCGGGGTGCTTGTCCTGCGGGTCCAGCACGACGATGAAACGTCCTTTGCCGTTCGGATTGAACAAGGCCTGGAAATCCGCGTCTTCCGGCACGGTTTCGCCCTCGCGCAGCTTGACCGTGGCGCGCAGGCCCAGGTCGGCATGGCATTCCACAACGGCCAACGACACGGGGCCGTCGCCTTGCAACTGCAAGGCCAGTACACCGTCAAACTTCAGATTGGCCGACAGCAAAGTGCTGGCCGCCACCAGTTCACCCAGCACGCGCTGGATGGCGGGCGGGTAGTCGTGGCGGGCAATGACCTGTTGCCAGGTGCTGCGCAGGCTGACTGCCTGGGCGCGGACAGTGGTGTCCGCGAACAAATATTTCCTGAGGTGATCTGTCACCGTTGTGCTCCTGGTGCCGACGCCACGGCGTCGGACGGCTCGCGCATCGCGTCAGTCGATGCGCTTGAGTTCTTGGCGGTACTGCGCGGCCCGCCGCATGTAGCTGGCCTGGGTGGCGCGCAGCCGCTCGATGTGTTCCGGGGTCAGCGTCCGGATGACTCTTCCGGGCGCGCCGACCACCAGCGAATTGTCGGGAATTTCCTTGCCTTCCGGTATCAGGGCACCTGCGCCGATCAGGCAATTGCGACCGATGCGCGCACCGTTGAGTACGATGGCCTGAATGCCGATCAGCGACCCTTCACCGATCGTGCAGCCGTGAAGCATGGCCTGATGGCCGATCGACACGTTTTCGCCGATGGTCAGCGGGAACCCGGGGTCGGTGTGCAACACGCAGGATTCCTGGACGTTGCTGCCTGCCCCCACAATGATCGGCTCGTTGTCGCCACGCAGTGCGGCAAACGCCCATATGCTGGCATTTGCGCCGATTTCAACCGCCCCGATGATCACCGCGCCGTCGAATACGTAGGCGCTGGGGTCGATTTTGGGCACGCGACTGCCAAGTTGGTAGATGGCCATGACACATTCCGAGGCGCTGAGAAGACCGGATTGTACCGGCCGGCCCTTCTACAATAGCGCCATGATGCTTCCCACCGAATTACGCCGTGCCGCGCTGCTCGCCCTGGCCGAGCCCGATCCCGTTGCCAAATGCGATGCCGTGCGCGGTCTGCGCGCCATTGCCGACAACATCGATACGACCGCTGCGCTGGTCGAGCCCGTCGGTATTCCTGGTCGCCCGGTGCGCCCCGAGCTGGTCGATCCGCACCAGTTGTCGACCCGTGGCGTGCATACGCCAGAACGCCGCGCAATTTTGTTGCATGCCTTGGCGCACATCGAATTCAACGCCATCAACCTGGCCCTGGACGCAATCTGGCGCTTTGCAGACATGCCCGAGGCCTATTACACCGACTGGTTGAAAGTGGCCGAGGAAGAAGTATTCCACTACGGCTTGCTGACCGCCTATCTGGCGGACATGGGGATCACCTACGGTGACTTCCCCGCGCACGATGGCCTGTGGCGGATGACGGCACGTACCTGCGGTGATGTGCTGGCACGCATGGCACTGGTCCCGCGCACCCTGGAAGCCCGCGGTCTGGACGCCAGCCCGCCCATCCGCGCCAAGCTGGCCCAGGCCGGGGACCATCGCGCCGCCGAAATTCTCGACGTGGTGCTGCGCGACGAGATCGGCCATGTGGCGATCGGCAATCGCTGGTATCGCCACCTGTGCGCCCAGCGTGGACTGGACCCGCTGGCCGAATACGAAATACTGGCCTTGCGTTTTGAGGCACCGATTCTGCGCGGGCCGTTCAACGTACCGGCGCGTCGCGCAGCCGGGTTTACGGAAGAAGAGCTGGCAGCGCTGGTGAAGCGGGCAGGGGTGGGGCCTTTGCCGCCTCGCGCGCCATCAGCGTTTGCCGCTGCACCTTCCCCGTCGGCCCCATAGGAATATCGTTCACGAAGGCGATCTGATCTGGCTGTTCATAGGGGGCCAGTCGAGCCTGGGCAAGCGATTTCAACTCGGCCACCAGCTCAGCGTCTTCGATAGGGGTGTCAACTGCCCGCACCACATAGGCTTTGATCAGCGCGCCCCGGTCGGCGTCGTGCGCCGACACCACGGCGGCCTGCGCCACCGCCGCATGCTGAACCAGACACTGCTCGATCTCTTCGGGGCTGATGCGATAGCCGGACGCATCAAACGAATCGTCGGTGCGACCGCTGTGCCACAGATACCCGTCTTCATCGACCTTGGCCAAGTCGCCCGTGCGACTCCAGTCACCCTGGAATCGGGCCTGGGTGGCTTCGTCGTCGCGCCAGTAGCCCAGGAACATGACCGGGTCGGGATGGCCGTGAATGTCATGCCGGTTGACGAAGATTTCCCCGACCTCCCCAGGCGCAACCGGGTGCCCGTCGTTGCCAAGCACGGCAACCTGGTGCCCGGGGTAGGGGCGGCCGATGCTACCCGGCCGGGCAGGCCACTTTTCGTGGCTGTTGCCGACCACATAGCAGGCTTCGGCATGACCGAATACCTCGTTGACGGTCACACCAAGTCTGCTCTGCGCCCAAGCCGCCGTCGCGTCATCCACGCTGCCGCCCGAGACGGCAACCGAGCGCAGGGCCAGTTGTTGATTGCCGGCAGGGGTTGGCTCTGCCTTCATCATGGATGTCAGCGCAGCACGTGGGAGATACAGGTTGGTGATCTGATAGCGTTCCAGTAGCTGGAAACTGCGTTCGACCGAGAAATGCCCCCGCGTACCAAGGATCGCGTGTCCGAAGTACAGCGTGGGCAACAAGGCGTCGAACAGACCACTGGCCCAGGACCATTCGGCGGGTGCCCACATCACATCGCCGGTCTGCGGGAACCAGTTGTGTGAGGCCACGAAGCCGGGCAGATGTCCGATCAGTGCACAGTGCGGCAGCAATGCGCCCTTGGCGCTGCCGGACGGACCGGGACCATAAGCAAGAATGGCGGGGTCGTGCGCAAGGGTGACGACCGGCTCGAAGCTGGATTCCTGGCGCGCAATCAACGTGCGCCAGGGCAGGCTGTCATCGTCTTCCGTGCCAATGCCGATGATCTGCCGCAGCATCGGGCAGCGGTCGAGCACGCTTTGCAGCTTGGCCACGCTGCTGTCATCCACCAGCGCAATCCGGGCTTCGCTATCGCGCAGGCGATATTCAAGCGCGTCCGCACCCAGCAAGGGGGACAGGGGCAACACGATCGCCCCCAGCTGGAACACCGCCAGATAGGCCACCAATGCCTCGGGCCGCTGGGGCAGCACGACAGCAATACGGTCGCCGCGTTGCACACCCATGCGCCGCAGTCCATTGGACAGGCGGTTCGCATATTCCTGCAGGCGCGCGAAGGTCCACACTTCGCGATTGCCCGTCTCGTCCTCGCTGTAAAGCGCGATCCGTCGGGCATCCACGCTGGTGGTCGTCCAACGATGGCAACATGCCTCAGCGATGTTGAAGCGCTGCGGAACCCACCACCGGAACGTGGTATAGAGTTCGTGATACTGGTCTTTCATAACTCTCCGGTGCGCCGTTGAGGGCAATGCCTGGCCTGTATCCGCCGCCCTCAATCATTACTGAGCTCTTCTGTCATCGCAATATCTTTTGCCGCTTTCTATGATGGGTGCCCCCAGTACTTCCTCGCAGTCAGAATTTGTATCCATCCGTGGGCTGCGTTATCACCTGCGTCACTGGGGTAAGTCCCAGGATGGCAGCCATCGCCCGCTGTTGGTGATGCTTCACGGGTGGATGGATGTCTCTGCGTCGTTTCAGTTCGTGGCCGATGCGTTGGCGGGCGACTGGCATATCGTGGCCCCGGATTGGCGCGGCTTCGGGCTGACGGCCCGGATTCCCGGCGATACCTACACCTTCTTCGACTACCTGGGCGATCTCGACGCCTTGCTCGATCACATCTCGCCGGGTCGTCCGGTGGCGGTGCTGGGTCACAGCATGGGCGGCAATGCTGTGATGCTGTATGCGGGCATTCGGCCCGGTCGAATCAGTCATGTGCTGAACCTGGAAGGCTTTGGCATGATGCACACGCCAGCCGACGAGGTGCCTGCACGTTATCGGCGTTGGTTGGAGGAAATCCGCGAACCCTTGGCTGCACCGCGCTACGACAGTCTGGACGGCGTAGTCGCCAGATTGAAGAAGACCAACCCGCGCCTGGCCGATGATCGGGCGCAGTTCCTGGCTCGGCATTGGGCGCAGGAAGGGCCGGACGGATGGCGATTGCTTGGCGATCCTCGTCACAAACATATCAATCCGGTTGCGTATCGACTGGATGAGGCAATGGCTTGCTGGGCCGCTATCGAGGCTCCGGTGCTGTGGGTAGAGGCGCTGGACAGCGATGTGCGGCGACGCATGGTGGCCGCACCCGACTATGCGGCCCGGCTTGCGGCAGTGAAACGCCTGCAGCGGTTGGAAGTCGCCGACGCGGGCCACATGGTGCATCACGATCAGCCCGAGCTTATTGCGGCCGCCATCCGGAAATTTCTGGGCGACGACTTGCCACACGGGGCTGCCGCTCACGCATAACCCTTACAATCCGACTATGTCCGCTGTCATCGATCTGCACTGCCATTCCACGTTCTCTGACGGCGTACTCACGCCGCAGGACTTGTTGGCGCGCGCCCATACCAATGGGGTGAACGTGCTGGCGTTGACCGATCATGACGGCATTGGCGGTTTGCCTGATGCCAGCGCAGCTGCCCGCGAATACGGCATCCGCCTGATCAACGGCGTCGAAATTTCCGTCACCTGGGCCGGCCACACGATTCACATCGTGGGTTTGAACGTCGATCCGGCATCCAAGGTGCTGCAAGATGGTCTGGCCGCCACCCGTGCCGGTCGTGACCGACGCGGCCAGGAAATTGCTGAACAACTGGCCAAGGTGGGCATTCCCGGTGCCTGGGAAGGGGCGCTGCGTTACGTCGGCAACCCTGACCTGATCAGCCGTTCGCACTTTGCGCGCTACCTGGTTGAAATCGGGGCGTGTCCCAGCGTGTCGAAGGTATTCGAGAACTATCTGACCGATGGCAAACCGGGCTATGTGCCAATGCGCTGGGCTTCACTTGACGATGCGATTGCCTGGATTCGGGCGGCGGGTGGCATGGCCGTGGTGGCACACCCCGGCCGATATGCACTGACCGACACCCAATTCTGGGCCTTCTTCACCCAGTTTCGCGACCAGGGTGGCGAGGGTGTCGAGGTGGTCACCGGCAGCCATACGCCCGATCAATACGCCGAATATGCCGACGTGGCGCGACGATTCGGTCTGCGCGCCTCGCGCGGTTCTGATTTCCACAGCCCGACCGAGAGCCACATGGATCTGGGCGGCGGTCCGCCGCTCCCCAGCAATCTGATCCCGGTCTGGCGCGACTGGTTTTAAGCCAATGAACAAAGCATTTGTGAAAGAGTCCGAATCGGACGACGACGAAGACCTGCCCGAACTGGCCCCGCTGCCGGCAGGCATCCGCAACTACATGACGCCGGAAGGCTACGCACGGCTTCGCGATGAGCTGACACAGCTGATGACGGTCGAGCGTCCTTCGGTCGTGCAGATCGTGTCCTGGGCGGCATCGAACGGCGACCGTTCGGAAAACGGCGACTACCTGTACGGCAAGAAGCGCCTGCGCGAAATCGATCGCCGCATGCGCTTTCTGACCAAGCGCCTGGAAGTGGCCGAAGTGGTTGATGCCAGCCGCCAGACCAGCCGCAACCAGGTGTTTTTTGGTGCCACCGTCGAATACATCGACGGCGAGGGCGAAACACACAAGGTCACCATCGTGGGGGTGGACGAAGCCGACCCGCTGCGTGGCTATATCAGCTGGATTTCCCCCGTAGCACGCACCATCACCAAAGCGCGCGAAGGTGACGTGATCACGCTGCGCACCCCCGCTGGTGTGGACGAGCTGGAAATCGTGGCGGTGAGCTACCCGGAGCCGTAAGCGGCCCGAAACGATTTTCTCTGCTGCAAAACAAACGGCCCGCTTGAACTTCATCAGTTCAATCGGGCCGTTTGTTTTGCAGCGAGCCTTGTCTGAAGGCAAGCAGCGCTGCTATCGCCAGAACCCTATGCTTTGAAAGCAAACGGCTCTAGCAACAATACATCGATCAGCTCTTCACCCGCACAATCCGCTGCACCTGCGGAATGTGCCGCAGATGACGAATTACCCGCGCCAAGTGCTGGCGATTTTCCACCTGGATGGTGAAATGCAGCGACACGGTGGCCGATGCTTCGTCCTGCATGGTGATGTGCGTGATGTTCGAATCAGCCGCCGAGATCTCCGCCGCCACTCGACCCAGCATGCCACGTTCGTTGCGCATGATGACGTCGATACGGATCGGGAACTGACGTGCCGTCTGTTCATCCCAGCTGACATCAATCCAGCGTTCCGGTTCGCGGGCGCGCTGGCGACGTGCGGTCGGGCAGTCTTCCGTGTGCACGATCAGGCCGTGACCAAGGCGAATGCTGGCCATGATCGCGTCGCCCGGAATAGGCGTACAGCATGGTGCCAACTGCACCGCCAGACCTTCGTTGCCCTGGATGCGAATCGACCCGCTGATGGCCGAAGCCTGCTCGTCCATTTCCGCTGCGCTGACCGAGATCGGATCGTCGCCCGGCGTGAAGCGCCGTGCCACCACCGCAGCCAGACGCTTGCCCAAGCCGATATCGGCCAGGATTTCATCGCGAGACTGCGCGCCACTGCCGCGTGCAAGCTTTTCCCAGACGGCGTCGTCGGCAGCCGGCATGATCAGATTGACCGACTTCAGTGCCTGCGCCAGCAGACGTTCGCCAAACGCCACCGATTCCTCGTACTTCACCGTGCGCAGGTAATGGCGAATTTCCGAGCGCGCCTTGCCGGTACGCACGAAATTGAGCCACTGTGCGCTGGGGCGCGAGGTAGGCGAAGTAACGATTTCCACCGCGTCGCCGCTCTTCAGCTCGGTACGCAGCGGTACGAACTCGCCATTGACCCGTGCCGCCACGGCCTTGTTGCCGACGTCGGTGTGAATCAGATAGGCAAAGTCGATTGGCGTCGCACCACGCGGCAGCGAAATGATCTTGCCGCGCGGCGTAAATACGTAGACTGCGTCAGGGAACAGGTCGACCTTGACGTGTTCCAGGAACTCGCCGCTGTCGCCGGTCTGACGTTGAATGTCGAGCAGCGACTGCAACCACTGGTGGGTGCGTTTCTGCAGGTCATTCAGGCCGGTTTCCGACGCCTTGTACAGCCAGTGCGCCGCCACGCCGCTTTCTGCAATCTGATGCATGTCGCGGGTGCGAATCTGGAATTCGGCCGGGGTGCCGTAGGGACCGATCAGCGTGGTGTGCAGGGACTGATAGCCATTGATCTTCGGAATGGCGATGTAGTCCTTGAACTTGCCGGGAACCGGACGGAACAGCTGGTGCAGCACGCCCAAGGCCAGGTAGCACTCGGGCTGCGAATTCACCACCACCCGGAAGCCGTAGATATCCAGCACTTCCGAGAACGACTTCTTCTGTTCCAGCATCTTGTGATAGATGCCGAAAATCGTCTTTTCACGGCCGTGTACGTCTGCCTCGATACCCGCAGCGGGCAGGGCGGAACGAACGGATTCGGTGACCTTGCCCACCAGTTCGCGTCGGTTGCCGCGTGCAGCCAGGACGGCGCGTTGCAGCACTTCGAAGCGATGGGGCGAAATCGCGCGGAAGCTCAGTTCCTGCAATTCGCGATAGATCGCGTTCAGGCCCAGGCGGTGCGCAATCGGCGAATAGATGTCCAGCGTTTCGCGGGCAATGCGGCGTCGCTTGACGGCCGGCATGGCACCCAGCGTGCGCATGTTGTGCAGCCGGTCTGCCAGCTTGATCAGGATGACGCGTACATCGCGCGCCATGGCGAGCAGCATCTTGCGGAAGCTTTCCGCCTGTTGTTCGGCCTTGCTGGCAAATTCCAGGCGATCGAGCTTGGACAGCCCATCAACCAGTTCAGCCACTTCCGCACCGAAACGCTCGATCAGTTCCTGCTTGGTGACACCCTGGTCTTCCATGGTGTCATGCAGCAAGGCTGCCATCAGAGCAGGGGCGTCGAGCTTCCAGCCGGCACAGATTTCAGTGACGGCAACGGGGTGCGAGATGTAGGCTTCGCCACTGGCGCGGAACTGGCCAAGGTGGGCGGCGTCAGAGAAGCGATAGGCTTCGCGAACGCGTTTGACGTCATCGGCGCTCAGGTAGAGGCCGATCATTTCCGTCAGCGGAGCGAGAGAGACGCCAGGTGCCGTGGCAGCCGAAGCCATCCGCGTCGTGCGTTTTTCCGCAAGATCGGAGGACGAGTCGCCGCCTGCCAGATCGGGACTGGCCGGGCCTTCGTCGAAGTGAGGATCGGGTGCGCCCATGGGTCTCCAGGTAAACGACAGGCCGAAGACCGGTGGGTGGGGCCGCCACATAGTGCGGCCCGTACGGCCCGAATGTGCCGCCGGTCTGGCCTAGCTTACGCGCGGATTGCCGCAGCGAGCGTCTCCGTCAAGGGACGCCGCTTGCCGCAGCCGTGAAGATCAGGTGGGGACTTTCTTCAACATTTCCAGCCCGGTATGGCCTTCTGCGATTTCACGCAGGGCGGCCACGGTGGGCTTGTCCTTGGACTCGATCTTCGGCGCGTGGCCTTGTGCCAACTGACGTGCGCGATAGGTGGCAGCAAGTGTCAGCTGAAAACGATTCGGAATTCGCTTCAAGCAATCTTCAACGGTAATGCGTGCCATGTCTGCCCTTGGTGATCAATTTGCTGCGCTGTGCGGGATGCCGAGTTGCGAAAACAGCTCGGCATGACGCGCAGCCTGAGAACGAAAACGCAGCCGAGCAGCCGCGACTATCGTCGTAAGGTCTGCCAGAGCTGCGCTAAATTCTTGATTAATAATAACATATTCGAACTCGGGCGAATGCGCGATCTCCCCGCCGGCGGCCAGCAGGCGACGAGCGATCACTGCATGGTCGTCCTGACCACGCTTGTGCAGCCTGGCTTCCAGCGTTTCGATCGAGGGCGGCAGGATGAAGATGCCGATGGCCTCGGGGAAGCTCTTGCGTACCTGGCGTGCGCCTTGCCAGTCGATTTCAAGCAATACGTCCTGGCCTGCAGCGGTTTGCTGCAGGATCCAGTCGGCGGGCGTACCGTAGTAGTTGCCGTGAACTTCGGCCCACTCAAGCAGGCCATTGGCGAGCTGTTTCGCCAGGAAGTCAGGCTCACTGACAAAGTGGTATTCGCGGCCGTCGACCTCACCTGGGCGCGGGGCACGGGTGGTGCACGAAACCGACAGATGGATCGAGGGGTCGGCGGTCAGCAGCGCATTGACCAGGCTGGATTTGCCCGCTCCGCTGGGTGCGACGACCATAAAAACGTTACCTGCGCGCAGCGGCATGAGGAAGTCCGGTTTGGTTCGAGTAATCCGTAAGGATACCAAGGCCGGCCACCTGTCGCCCGCTGCGCGCATGCCGCCCTGCAAGGGCTTGCAGGTCATCAGGCGGATGCCGTCGGGGCCGCCGCCCGTGTCGTTTATTGGAACGCAGTTTCCATGAAGCTGCGCAGCTTGCGGGAATGCAGGCGTTCCGGCGTCATTTCGCGCAGCCGCTCCAGCGCCCGGATGCCGACTTCCAGGTGCTGGTTCACCTGGCCGCGATAGAAGGCGCTTGCCATGCCCGGCAGCTTCAGTTCGCCGTGCAGCGGTTTGTCGGACACGCACAACAAAGTGCCGTAGGGCACCCGGAAGCGGAAGCCGTTGGCGGCAATGGTGGCCGATTCCATGTCCAGCGCAATGGCGCGCGACTGCGAGAAGCGCTCGATCAGTTCGTCGTTCTCGCGCAATTCCCAGTTGCGGTTGTCAATCGTGGCCACGGTGCCGGTGCGCATGATGCGTTTCAGGTCCCAGCCGCTCAGGCCGGTCACTTCCTCGACTGCCTGTTCAAGCGCTACCTGAACTTCGGCCAAAGGCGGAATCGGCACCCAGGTGGGCAGGTCGGCATCCAGCACATGGTCGTCACGCACATAACCATGCGCCAGCACGTAGTCACCCAGTCGCTGGGAATCGCGCAGCCCGGCGCAATGACCCAGCATGATCCACGCATGCGGACGCAGCACCGCCACATGGTCGGTGATCGTCTTGGCGTTGGACGGCCCGACGCCGATGTTGATCATGGTGATGCCGGCGTGACCCGCGCGTGTCAGGTGGTAGGCGGGCATCTGCGGCAAGCGGGCGGGGACGCTGCCGGATGACGAGGTCTTTTCACCATGTCGGGTCACCACGTTGCCGGGTTCGACGAAGGACACATAGTCGTCTGCGCCAGTCGCCATCAGATTGCGGGCGTAGGCGCAGAACTCGTCCACATAGAACTGATAGTTGGTGAACAGAATGAAGTTCTGGAAGTGGCTGGGTGCGGTGGCCGTGTAGTGCTGCAAGCGGTGCAGCGAGTAGTCGGCGCGCGGAGCGGTGAAGGGTGCCAGCGGGCTTGGCTGTCCATCACGCTTCTTCCAGGTGCCGTTGACGATGGCATCGTCAGTGACGGACAGATCCGGCACGTCGAAGATGTCGCGCAGCGGGCGCGGCGCGCTGTTGGCCACATCGCCCTCTACATAGGCACCGTCGGGAAAGGCAAAGTGCAGGGGGATCGGCGTGTCCGATTCGCCCACTTCAACCGGAATGCCGTGGTTGCGCAGCAGCAGCCCGATCTGTTCTTCCAGATACACGCGGAACAGATTCGGCTGGGTGATGGTGGTCTGGTATACGCCAGGTTCGGCCAAGTGCCCAAACGACAGTCGCGAGTCGATCGGGTCGTGCCGATTGGTTGCAATACGAATCGCCGGGTAACACGCGCGCACCCGCCCTGCAGGCGGCGAACCCGCCACCATCGCGGAAAAGGCGTCGCGCAGGAAGGCGGTATTGCGCGTGTACAGGTAGGCAAGCTGTTCGACCGCTGCGCGCGCATCGTCGTAATGCACGAAGGGCACAGGGTCGGGACGCACGATCGGCGTGGGCGTGGCGGGCTGGAGAAGACTGTGTGGCGTATTCATCTTGATCTGGGGTGACGGACTTGCATCCAGTGTGCGTCAGCCCGTATGACAGATCAATGAATGTTCATGGCGACTTGTCAGCGCTTCAACAAAGGGTTAGCCGCGCATTCAGAAAAGCGCTCAATGATTCGGCCCGTTGCTGTCCCACGGGGCAAGAATATGTTCGAAGGCCTGCGGCGTCAGCGGCCGGGAAAACCAGAAGCCCTGAATCTCATCGCAGCCCAGTTCTTTCAGGATATTGGCCTGTTCCTCGGTTTCCACACCTTCGGCAGTCACGTGTACGTCCAGGGCGTGAGCCAGCGCCAGAATGGCGGAAACAATCGCGGTGCCATGTGTGGACCCCATCATCGCCACCACCAGCGAACGGTCGATCTTGATCCGATCTACCTTGAAGCGCGTCAGGTACGACAGGCTGGAATAACCCGTGCCGAAGTCGTCGATGGCGATTTCCACGCCAATTTCGCGCAGGCCTTGCAGCGTGGCAATCGATTGCTCGGTGTCGTTCAGCAGCACGCCTTCAGTGATCTCGACTTCCAGGAAGCGCGGGTCTAGTCTGGCCGCTTCAAGTTCGCGTCTCACAATGCCCAGCACGTCCTGGCGTCGGAACTGCACTGGTGACACGTTCACGGCAATGCGTGGGCAGTCGCCGTATCGCGTCAGAATCCGCACCGCCTGGCGACATGCCTGACGAATCACCCATTCGCCGATCGGCAGAATCAGGCCGGTCGACTCTGCAATCGGAATGAAGTCGGCGGGGCTGATGTTGCCGCGATCCGGATGCTTCCAACGCAGCAAGGCTTCGGCCAGCAAAATGTTGCCGGTCTTCAGATTGATCTGGGGCTGGAAGTTCAGCGACAGCGCTTCTTCGTCAATGGCGCGGCGCAGCATCAATTCCAGCACATGCCGCTTGCTGGACGAGGTCTGCATATCGTGTTCAAAATGCCGTGCCACGCCGTTGCCGTCCTGCCGCGCGGCCGACAAGGCCAGACGAGCCCGGTGCAACAGTGTCGCGCCATCCTGGCCCGCCTCGGGGAAGGCTGCGATGCCGATACTGGCATTCGGGCGGATGGTGGTGGATGCAAACGCAATGGGCGCGCAGATCAGGGCCAGCAAGTCGGTGGCCGACTGTTCGTCCATGCGGGTTTCGCCAGCGGACACCAGTGCAAACTGTCCGGTTTCCACTGCCGCAAGGTGCTCGTCTTTCACCAGCCGGCCCCGCAGGCGCGCTGCCACGGTGCGTGCAGTGGCATCGGCGGCATCCTGGCCCAGCGAATCAAGCACCGTGCGCAGATTGTCGATTTCGATCACTGCCAGACGCACCGGTTCATTGCGCTGCCGACGGCGCTGCAAGGAAATTTCCAGGTGTTCCATCAGCAGCGCCTGGTTCGGCAGTTCAGTCAGCGCGTCGTGGTGCGAGCGATACCACAGCTGATTCTGCTGCCAGGCGCGCTGGCTGTTGTCGGCCATCCAGCCTGCGTAGGCACTGATGCCGCCGCTGGGGCTGGCAATCGGCGACATGCCCAGCAAGACCTCGATGCGGCTCTGGTCACGGCGCACGCAGGTCCATTCCATCTCGTCATCGCCAGCGGCTTGCCGGGTCAGGTTCACCAGTGGCACCGCGGAAACCATGCCGCGACCCAGCAGGCCGCCACCGCGAAGTGCATATTGCTTGGGGTCCAGAATCGAGGATAGCGTCATCGATTCGGTCAGTTCCAGCGATGCGTACCCCGTCAGTCGCTCGAACGCGGTATTGGCCGTCAGAAAGCGACCATCGACATCACACAGAAACAGGCCGCAGGGCACGGCGTCGAATGCAAGCTTGCGGGCATCGGACGTCGGCAGGGGCAGCCGGGGATAGAGATCATGCGGTCGCACGGCGCTTCTCCATGGACCGGTGTCATGTCATGTCGGAGGGGCACTGCAAACACCGGGCTGTCGGCATCTTCTCCGAAGGATGCCGTCGCATGAGCAATTCTGGCAGCCTGCAACCGGGCGAATCCGACGAATTCTGACGCGCCTGGTCGTACTGCGGGGTAACCCACAGAGATTGTTGCGGTCTGGCGACTCAGTGCTTTGCGCTGGCTGCCACGTGGCTGCTGCGTCCACGCAGGGTGCCAAACGCAATCACGGCCGCGATCAACGCACACAGCGCGATGCCACCCAGCATCGGAACCGCTGTGCCGTCAACAAAACGGCTGACGATGGCGATCATCACTGCGCCCGTGACCAGCTGCAAGGTTCCCATCAAGGCCGATGCCGTGCCTGCAATCCGGCCGTGCAGCTCCATGGCCAACACCGCAGTAGTAGGCACCACCAAGCCGAGAAACCCGAAGCCCACGAACAGCATGGCTGCCATCAGCAGCAGGCTGTCAACGCCGGCAAGCGAGATCAGGAACAGACTCGTCACCACGATCAAACAACCGGTAATGCCGATCCCGATCACACGCGACAGGCCCATGCGCCGACTCATGGCGCTGGTCAGTTGTGCTGCACCGATGAAGGCCAGTGCGTTGGCCGAGAAGGCCAGGCTGTACATGCGGGTCGACAGGCTGTAGTGCCCGATCAGCACGAACGATGAATTTGCCAGATAGATGAAAAAGCTCGACATGCCGAACGCGCCGATGAAGGTCACGCCCAGGAAATGCCTATCCCGCATCAACTGTGCGTAACCTGCCAGCGCGCCCCGTACATTGCTTTGCAAGCGCAGTGCCGGCGGCCGGGTTTCGGGCAGGGCGGTGGCGGTCAACGCCAGCCCGGCAGCGGCGGCAACGGTGACCGCCCAGAAGATGCCGCGCCAGTTGCTGAACTCGATCAGCAGGCTGCCCGCCAGCGGTGCCAGGATGGGCGACACACTGAATACCAGCATCAGTGTGGACATCAGCCGTGCGGCATCGGGGCCGGTGTGCAGATCGCGCACGATCGCTCTGGGGACGACCACACCGGCACCTGCGCCCAGTCCTTGCAGGAACCGGAAGGCAACCAGGGTTTCGATGTTGCTTGCCAATGCACAGCCAATACTGGCGATGGCAAACAGGCCGATCCCGGCGTAAAGCGGTGCCTTGCGACCATACATGTCGGCAGCTGGGCCATAGGCCAACTGGCTGATCGCCGTGGCAACAAAGAACGCCATCAGGCTGGTCTGAACCAGGCGAGTGTCCGCCTTCAAGTCCAGCGCAATCGCTGGCAGGGCGGGCAGATACATGTCGATGGCGAATGGGCCGATCGCCGACAGCAGCCCAAGGACCAGGGCGGTGCGGAAAAACGAGGATTTCATTGGGGAGCAGGGGTGCGCAGGGCACGCAGAAAAGGACGGCCAGCGCTGCCGCCAATCTGCAATTGTAGAGCGCGCTGCCGTACCCCGCTTGGGGCGTCCCTATTGGTCCAGGCGTGTTTGCACCGTCAGTCTGGCAAGCGCGACTGACGCCAGGCGGGCACGCAGCGAATCTGCACGGCTGGTCAGGATGATCGGCACGCGCGCGCCCAAGACCAGGCCAGCAGCGTCGGCACCGCTCAGGTGGATCAGTTGCTTGGCCAGAATGTTGCCGGCTTCCAGGTCTGGCACCAGCAGAATGTCGGCGATGCCTGCAACGGGCGAGACGATGGCCTTCGTTCGGGCGGCAGCCGGGCTGATGGCGTTGTCGAAGGCCAGCGGTCCATCCACCAATGCGCCGGTAAGTTGGCCGCGTTGCGCCATCATCGTCAGCGCAGCAGCGTCCAGGGTGGCCTGCATCGTGGTTTCCACCGTTTCGACCGCGGCCAGCACCGCCACGCGCGGTGTCGTGATGCCAAGCCTGTGCGCAAAGTCGATGGCGTTCTGGCAGATGTCGCGCTTGTGCGCCAAGGTCGGCGCGATGTTGATCGCACCGTCGGTCACCAGCAGCGGGCGAGGGTAGGTCGGCACATCAAGCAGGAACACATGACTGATGCGACGACCGGTGCGCAGGCCGGCGGCGGGGGCCACCACGGCCTCCAGCAATTCGTTGCTGTGCAGGCTGCCTTTCATCAATGCATCGACTTCTCCGCTGGCCGCCAGCGCGGCAGCGTGCAAGGCCGCAGCATGGCTGTGTTCGACATCGATGATGCGCAATCCGTCCAGGCTCACACCTGCTGTAGATGCCGCTTCTTCGATTTTCCTGCGTGGCCCCACCAGTACCGGCACCATCAAGCCGTCCTGCCAGGCATCGACGGTGGCGCTGATCGCCTCGGGACTGCACGGGTGTACCACGGCCGTCACCAAAGCTGGCAGCTTGCGTGCGGCCTGGATGTAATGCGCAAAACGGTCATGGCGATGCACGGTGACGTCTGGTGCGGCGGCGCGCGGCATCGAGATGCGTTCCGTGGGAGCCACCACAGTGGCGGTGCCGTTCAACACCTGGATTTGATGCTGGTTGGTGCAGACGGTGTCCAGCACCACGATGTGCTGGTCTGCATGCTTGGCGCTGACCGTGACTTTGGCGGTGATGGTGTCGCCGGGCGACACCGGGCAGCGAAATCGCAGGTCCTGGCCCAGGTAGATGGTGCCCGGCCCGGGCAACTGCGTGCCAAGCAGGCTGGAGATCAGCCCGCCGGTCCACATACCGTGGACCACCACATGCCCGAACATGTCGGTGGCGGCGTAGGCGGCATCGAGATGCGTCGGGTTCACATCGCCCGACATCGCCGCAAACAGCTGGATGTCATCGTCGGTGACCAGGCGCACCAGGGATGCAGTGTCACCGATGGCGAGTTCGTCGAAGGTTCGGTTGCGCAACAACGCGCCGGGCAGGATGTCATTCATGTGCCCAGCATAAGCAGCGCAGACTGGGCGGGCCTTGATGCGCATCAAAGAGACGCACGTCGCGCGCGCGGAAAATGCGGGCTTATCTTGATGGATGCCGGCTACCTCGATGTCACTCTCTTTGAAGCCATTCCCGCGTTCGACAGACAACCCCGACACACCGGGTGGCGATGTGGCCGTGCTCGCTTCATTGTCTGACGCTGGCGTGTCCGATGTTCTCCTTCCTGACCATGGCCCAGGCGACCTCATCCTGGTATTGAACTGCGGATCGTCCAGCATCAAGTTCGCCATGTTCGAGGCTGCGGGACACATCGCGCGCAAACCCCTCTGGCACGGCAAGATCGAGGGCATTTCGAGCAGCGCACCCCGTTTCGGGGAAAGCGGGTTTGGTACCGAACACGTCGACCTGGATGCTGCCGCGCCGTATCACGATGCACTGGCCTTGATCCGTGCACGCGTGCGCGCCAGATTGCGAGGGCGACGCATCTGCGCCGTGGCGCATCGCGTGGTGCACGGCGGCAGCAAGTATGTGGCACCTGTGCGCATCGACAGCGCAGTGCTGGCTGATCTGAAAACCTACATTCCGCTTGCGCCGCTGCACCAACCCTTTGCACTGGACGCCATCGAAACCCTGTTGATCGAACGTCCCGATCTGGTCCAGATTGCCTGCTTCGACACCGCGTTCCATCACACCTTGCCCGATGTCGAACGCATGCTGCCCCTGTCCTGGGATGCATGGCAGAACAACTTGCGGCGCTTCGGCTTTCATGGCCTGTCCTACGAATACATGTCGGTGGCGCTTGCCGAACGATACGGCGACCTGGCCTGCGGCCGAGTGATCGTGGCGCACCTGGGCAGCGGTGCCAGCCTATGCGCCATGCAGGGTCTGAAAAGTGTCGCCACCACCATGGGCTTTTCGGCCTTGGACGGCCTGATGATGGGTACGCGCTGCGGCGCGCTGGACCCAGGTGTGGTGCTGTATCTGTTGCAAAGTCTTGGCATGACTCCCGACGAACTGGGGCACAAGCTTTATCACGAGTCCGGCTTGCTGGGCGTGTCCGGCATGTCTGCCGATCCGCGCGTATTGCTCGATGCGGAATCACACAGCGAGCCAGCACGCGCTGCGCTGGCTTTGTATGTTCGTCGCATCGTGCGCGAGATCGGCGCACTGGTCGCCGTGCTGGGTGGCTTGGACATGCTGGTGTTCACCGCAGGCATTGGCGAACACAGCGATATCTTGCGTGCGCGTATCTGCAGGGCGCTGGGCTTTGTCGGCGTACAGCTGGACCCGGATGCCAACGCCACCCACGCCCCGCTGATCTCCGGCCCGCACAGCAGGGTGATGGTGGCGGTTGAGCCGACCAACGAGGAATGGATTGCAGCCTTGCGCACAGCGGCGTTGATTGCTGCGGGCGATGTTTTGCTGTAAGACGCACCGCCCATGCATGAGTCTTTATCCGAATGATTCGGCAAAAACAACTCTTCCTTAAACATGAGCGGACATCGGGGCAAGTTCATCCATTGAACGCCGGTGCGTTGCTGTTCTTTTTCGCAGAGCGCTTTTTTCGGTAGGCCAGATCCCGTCAAGCGCGGCTCAGTTCACTTAACGGCGTTCGTCAGTCGACCCGCCAGAACCGGCCGCTGCCCCGGAACCAGGCATACCGCTGGTGCCCGCGCCCCCACTGCTTGACCCACTACCGGCTGGTGCGCGCGAATTTGATGTGCCACCAGAACTTTGCGGCATCGCAGGATTGGCGCTGGAATTACCCGACGGATTCCCTGACGTGTTGCCCGGCGGAACACCCGGCGGCCCTGGGGGAGCATGAGGCGGCGCGCTGCCGCCTGCCCTGCGCATTGTCTCGCCGGTGCCCGATGCGCTGCTCGACGTCGTGCCAGTCCCCGCCCCTGTATTGCCACCGGTGTTCGTGCCGGCCTCCACGCCGGCGCTGCCCCCGGAACTCGTCACGCCGCTTGTACCCGTACGTGGGGTGGGTGTGTTGCTCGCATCACATGCGCTCAAGGACACGGTGACGATCATGGCCGCGCTTAGCGCGCACCATCTGTTCGAAGATCGTGTGTGGGTTTGCATGTGCACAGCGGTACGTTCGCCTTGGCTTGCCAACGCCAAGTCAGCCATTGAGACACGCGGCGATGAGCGTGCCGCGAATGTGTATTGCGGTGTTGAATCAGTCATGGGATCTCCAGGAAATATGGCCGGCCTCGTGGCGCTTGTGCACCGCAGGCGCGACGCGTTGCTTGCGTGATCACCTCTCGATTCATCGCAGGGACGACATCAACAACCGAAAGGCAATGCATACGGACGTTCGCGCAAGCGACGTTCCCATCGTCAACGGCTATCAAGAAAGAAAAAGAGATAAAAAAATCAAGCAGCAAGGATGGCTCACGCATCCAGGGCAAGGGGGACAACACGCTTGAGCAGGCAAGCGAATTGCTCGCGACTGCCGACGCCTGACCGCGATTGCCGGGGGAAGTCTCGGCGACGAGCCATCGTGTTGCTCTTGAGAGGTCCCATGGACGCCACCCCTCCTACCAGCCGCCGCGCCTTGCTCAAGGCGCTTGCGGTGGGCGTGCCCGCCGCACTTGGCGCTGCCGCCCGCGCCACCGCCCAACCTGCATCTGTTACCGCAGCAACGCCCTCACCAGGCACGACTCCTGCCATATCTGCAGGTGCCGCGCCTGCCACCACCAGCACTGTCGCGGCCCCACGAACACGCGTACTGGGATTTTTCAACACTGCAGAAGCCGTCTGCATGGATGCGATCGCGAGCCGCCTGATTCCAGACGACGAGTTGGGCCCGGGTGCCAAGGAAGCAGGCGTGACCTTCTTCCTTGATCAACAACTGTCGGGCGGCTGGGGCACGGGCGATCATTTCTATCGCCACGGACCTTTCGAGCCGGGCACGCTTGAGCAGGGCTATCAGTTGTCATTCACCCCAGCCCAGATGTTCCGCTTGGGCCTGGAAAAACTGAACGAGTCCAGCCATACCGCTAATGGCAAGAGCTTTGCCGAACTGCCATCCAGCGAACAGGACGTCATGCTGAAACGCATGCAGGCCGGAGAACTGGATTTCGGACCATTGCCGTCCGCGATTTTCTTTCAGGCGCTGCTGGACGGAACCATGGAAGGGTTTTTCTCCGATCCGATCTATGGCGGCAACAACGGCATGGCAGGGTGGACCTTGGTCGGGTTCCCCGGCGCATATGCCAGCTATGCCAACGATATCGATCGTCACGGTGTCGCATGGACGCGGCCGCCCGTCTCGATTGCCGATGCCCATGCACACGGCGCAGCCGGGGAGACACACCGATGAGCAAGACACTTCCTGCGGTCGATGTGGCCATCATCGGCGGTGGCTGGACAGGGTCGGTCATTGGCAAAGAACTGGCCGCGGCGAAACAGCGCGTGGTGGTGCTGGAGCGCGGCGAGCCACGCTGGCCCTCGCCAGACTTCCAGGCACCCACCGTGCACGACGAACTGAAGTACGTTCGACGCCATGCCTTGCATCAGAACACCGCGACAGAGACCTGCACCTTCCGCAACAACACGCAGCAAAAAGCCTTGCCCATGCGCCGCTGGCAATTTGCCTATCCGGCCACGCACCTGGGTGGAGCCGGCAGCCACTGGTCTGGCGCGTATTACCGCTTCGATCCGACCGACTTCAAGATGCGCAGCCATTACAGCGACCGGTACGGCGCAAAGATCTTCGATGAAGACTTGAGCACCCAGGACTGGCCACTGAGCTACGACGAACTGGAACCCTATTTCGATCGCTTCGACTATCTGATTGGCGCGTCCGGTTATGCGGGTAATCTGAAAGGAAAATTGCAGCCCGGCGGCAATCCCTTCGAGCCCTGGCGCTCACGCCCCTATCCGAATCCGCCGATGAAAGTGCCGTATGCACCGGCACTGTTCGGCGAAGCCGCCGCCAAACTGGGGTATCACCCCTACGTACAACCCTCGGCATTGGTCACCCGGCCGTATATCAATTCCGAGGGGCTGCCGATGAGTGCGTGTGTGTATTGCGGCTTCTGTTCGAACTTCGGCTGTGAACACTTTGCGAAAGCATCGCCGCAGGTGTGTGTGCTGCCCGTGGCCATGAAGCTGCCGGACTTTGAATTGCGCACCGGTACCCATGTGCTGCGCGTGGAGTTGACACCCGACGGCAAGCACGCCCGTGGCGTGACCTACGTGGACGCCGCCGGGGAAGAAGTCTTCCAACCCGCCGACATCGTGATCCTCAGCGCGTTCAGCATCAACAACGTGCGCTTGCTGCTGCTGTCGAAGATCGGCAAACCCTACGACCCTGACACCAGCACCGGTGTGGTCGGACGCAACTACACCCACCAGACCACGTCCGGGGTGAACCTGTTTTTCGAGGAATCCTTCAACATCAATCCTTTCATGGGAGCCGGTGCGGTAGCGGTCACCATGGACGATTTCAGCGCGGACAACTTTGACCACGGCCCGCATGGATTTGTCGGCGGTGGTTATCTGCAGATCCAGGTGGTCAGCGGTGCCCCGATCAGTTATCACCCCACGCCGCGCGGCACGCCAGGATGGGGCAGCGAATGGAAGCAGGCGGTGCGCCGCTATTACAACCATTCGGCATCGATCACCATCACCGGTTCGGCGATGCCGACCCGAGGCAGTTATCTGAGCCTGGACCCAACCTACAAAGATGCATGGGGCCAGCCGTTGCTGCGCATCACCTATGACTTGCCGGACAACGACATCCGCATGTCGGCATTCCTGACTGCGCGTGGTGACGAGATCGGCAAGGCCATGCGCGGTGTGACCTTGACCGAACCCGGCCCACGCAAGCGACCCTTCACCGCGACCTCGTATCAGTCCACCCACCTGACCGGCGGTGCCGCTATCGGTGCCGATCCGGCCACCAGCGTGGTCAACCGGGCCGGCCAGTGCTGGGATGTGCCCAACGTGTTCGTGACCGGTGCGTCGCTGTTCCCGCAGAACTCCGGCTATAACCCGACCGGCACGGTAGGTGCCACCGCATACTGGATCGCTGAACGCATCTTGAAGGACTACCTGGCCGCGCCAGGAAAGCTGGTGCAGACATGATGCTGCGACGAACCACGGAAAGCCCGGATATGCCCGAGCATCAGGCACCAGGGCAGGGCGGAAGAAACCTGACGCTGCTCCTGATCATTCTGTTTGTGCCGGCTGTGGTGGTGCTGGTGGCCGTCACTATGGTGATGGGGCGCGCCTGGATGGATGGCCTTGCCGTCCGCGCGGTGGCCGTGACGGCCCCGCAAATGGTGGATACCGGCCCGGCAGTGGGCGTTGGTCCGGCACCGCAAACCGGCCGGCAGGCAGACGCGCCGGGTAGCCAGCAAGCCGCTACGCCCACGTCACCGATCAACACCGTCACGTCACCGACCGCAGAAGTCATGCGCCTGGCCACCGACTTCTCGCCCGCCCGGCCGGCGTGGGAAGGGGCCTTGGCCGCAGGTACTGCAGACGAGGGGCAGCAGATTGTCGACGTGGGAGGTCCCGGATTGGTGGCGTGCAGTTCGTGTCATGGCAAGGCAGGCATCGCACCTGCCGGCAGCCCGTTCCCGGACCTGGCCGGCAAGCAGGCCGAATACATCGCCAAACAGCTGATGGATTTTCGCGCAGGCACGCGCAACCACGCGATCATGACGCCGATTGCACGCGCCATGAAAGACAGTGACGTAGGGGCTGTCGCCAAGTATTTCGGTGGATTGCCATTGCGTCCTGCCCCTGTCCGCGCAACGGGGCCTGCACGCGGCGAAGCGCTGGATCGGATTGGCGACATGGCACTGGGCTTGCCGGCCTGTGCGAACTGTCACGGCATGGGCGGGGCAGGCATCGGGCCTTTGCTGCCGTCGTTGGCGGGTGAGCCGGCGGAATACCTGATTGCGCAGCTGCACGCCTTCCGGGCGGGCAGTCGCAGCAATGACGATGGCGGGGTGATGCGGGGCTTTGCCAAGCGGCTGTCCGAAACGGATATCCGTGCGTTGGCCGAGTTTTATGCCGCGACGAAGTCGGGGCAGAGGTAAATGCAGCGGAATACTGGTGACCAAGGCTTCCCCTTCTCCTCACGTCAGGTTGCATCCCAGCTTTCGTCATCGTCCCAGGTCCACTAGGATGTCGGCTGCCCGTCCGACTTCCGGACCTCTTCCGATTCCGTCATGACACCTCTTGATGCGCTCCGTTATCCCTATGCCTCCCGTCGCAACGCCGTTTTTGCCAATCGCGGCATGGTGGCGACCTCGCAGCCACTCGCGGCGCAGGTCGGACTGAAAGTCCTGCAAGACGGCGGCAATGCGATCGATGCGGCAGTCGCCACGGCGGCGGCGCTGACGGTGGTCGAACCGACTGCCAACGGCATTGGTGGTGATGCGTTTGCGCTGGTGTGGACCGGTGGCAAGCTGCACGGCCTGAATGCCAGCGGCCCGGCCGGCAAGCTGGCCTCCGCCCAGGCCCTGCGCGATCGCGGTCTGACCGAGATGCCGACCTACGGCGGCGAAGCCGTTACCGTGCCGGGCACCCCAAGTGCCTGGGTGGCACTGGCCGAACGTTTCGGCAAGCTGCCCTTGTCGCAGTCGATGGCGGGTGCCATCGAGCTGGGCGAGCGCGGTTACCCGGTGTCGCCCACCGTAGCCTATGCCTGGGAAATCGCATTCAACAAATTCCGCTCCTTGCCGCAAACCGACAGCTTGCGCCACTGGTTCGACACCTTCGCCCCCAATGGCCGCGCACCGATCTCAGGCGAAGTGGTTCGCGCCGAGGGCCACGCACGCACGCTGGCCAGCATCGCATCAGACGGCGGCGAAAGCTTCTATCGCGGTGCGTTGGCCGAGCAGACCCTGGCCTTGCTAAATCAGGCAGGCGGCCTGCTGACGGCTGAAGACCTGGCCGGCTATCGCCCTGAATGGGTTGACCCGATCCGCACCGACTATCGCGGCTACGATGTCTGGGAAATCCCGCCGAACGGCCACGGCATTGTGTCCCTGATTGCGCTGAACCTGCTCAAGGGCTTCGAGTTTACCGAGCGCGATACGGTGCAGACATGGCATCGTCAGATCGAGGCCTTGAAACTCGCTTTCGCAGACGGCTTCGCGCACATCGCAGACCCGTCGCACATGCGGGTCAGCATCGAGGACCTGCTGTCCGATGCCTACGCCGACGAGCGCCGCAAGCTGATCGGCGACCGCGCCAGCCTGCCGCTGGCCGGATCGCCGTCGCGGGGCGGCACGGTGTACTTAAGCACGGCCGACTCGGAGGGCAACATGGTGTCCTTCATCCAGAGCAATTACATGGGCTTCGGATCGGGCCTGGTGGTGCCGGGCACAGGCATCGCGCTGCACAATCGCGGCAACAACTTCACGCTGGAAGCCGGGCACCCGAACGAGTTCGCACCGGGCAAGCGTCCTTACAACACGATCATCCCCGGCTTCATGTCGCGCGATGGCAAGCCGGTGGGGCCGTTCGGGGTGATGGGTGGTTTCATGCAACCGCAGGGCCATGTGCAGATGGTGATGAATACCATCGATTTCGGCTTGAATCCGCAAGCTTCGCTGGACGCGCCGCGTTGGGAGTGGACGCATGGCAAGACGATCGATATCGAGCATTCGACGCCAGAACATCTGTTCCGCGGTCTGGCTGCGCTGGGCCACGACGTAAGCTGGTCCCCCCGACCCCTGGCCTTCGGTCGCGGACAGATCATCTGGCGTGATGATCACGGTACTTTGTGTGGCGGTACAGAACCCCGCGCTGACGGGCAGGTCGCGGCTTGGTAATGGTGACTGCCTGGTTTTGTTGGGGCGGTGTTTTTGTTCTTTAGTCAGTCGCGGGTGGTGGGGCCGCGGCGTCTGCCCCGCTGGACGTTGGCGTCGGGACTTCCGCCCTCCACCTCGTCCAGAAGGGCCGCCACCACGGCCCCACCACCCACGCCTTCAGAACTGCTTTGGTTAACAGCAGATCCCGCCTGTGGACGTGCGGAATCTTTTGGCTGCCAAGTGCTGGAAACGGTTCTCGGCATCCGGCGGCCACCATTCTTGAACGCCACGCGGCTGGCCTTGGGGATTGGCCGCCCAGGTCGCCACGAAGCGACTCAGCGGCTCGCGCGTCTGGTCGTAAATCACTGGCCTTTTAGGGCAGCGCCACTCACCGAAGTCGCGCTCCTGCTTGATGGTGGGGTGACACCGAAGCGGGTGGCCGCCGCATCACGGCATGCGGAGAGCGACCGCGACGATTGTGGCGCTGGCGGCTGATTGGATATATGCACTCCACGCCGTGCGAGGGCTTTCGGAAACGCCTGGCAGCATCAGCGTTTACCGCCGTTCTTCACCATTTCTCACTGCTCCGAACGTTCTTCATCGCTCCGCACGTTCGATGCGCAGCCGTCAACGCGCTAACCTTCAACGCCCCGCTTTTTCGTCGCATTACCTGGTGTGCGGCCACCCGCTTCCGTGTCACCCCACCATCAAGCAGACGTGCAAATTCTCTTGCGTGGCGCTGCTCTTAAAGGCCTCTAAAGAACGGTCAGAACCGTGAGCCGCTGAGCCGCTTCGTGGCGACCTGGCCAGCCAGTCCCCTAAGCCAGTCGCGTGGCGATCAAGAAACGTGGCCCAAGAATGCCGAGAACCGATTCCAGCACCAAGCAGCCAGAAAATCAGAAGCCGCCCAAAGGCGGCATGCGCTTTTAACCAAACGTCTTTGAAGGCGTGGGTGGTGGGGCCGGATTGGCTGCCCTTCTGGACGACGTGGAGGGCGGGAGTCCCGACGCGAAAGTCCAGCGGGGCAGACGAGCCGGCCCCACCACCCACGACTGACTAAAGAACAACCACGCCATCACCAGAAACCCCCAAACATCCACACTTCAAACGTTTGTTGATCATCCCACCCCCGCATCCACCCGCGAAACAGATGAATTGCCCCTGAATTACTGTTAAATAGTACGCACCTCCCAGCCAAGACAAGCTGCCACCGCAGCCACCAGCTGGCAAGGAAAAAATACAGGGGGCAGACACAAAAAATAGACTACCCGACACCCTGGCTTTGCCCTAATATTGATTCATAACTAAAACATTTAGAACTTCACCTTTGACCGCTATCCCAAGGAGGCGGCAAGGACGGCAGTGCTGCTCAGGCAGTCATGTTCACACTGGACGGAGACAAGGTACTTTCATGATGGCAAAAAATTCTTTGTTCGCGGCGCTCGCGCTAAGTGTCCTCGCCACCGCACCGGCTGCCCACGCAGCCGACCCGGTCAAGATCGGATTCATCACCACCTTGTCCACGCCAGCCGGCTACCTGGGGGCCGACCAACGCGACGCCTTCCTGCTGGCAATGGGCGAAGAAGGCGGCAAACTGGGCGGCGTGCCCGTTGAACTGGTCGTCGAAGACGACGGCCTGAAGCCCGCCAGCGGCAAACAAGCCGCTGACCGCATGCTGCAATCCGGCATCAAACTGTTCTCCGGCATCACCTTCTCCAACGTGCTGGGCGCAGTCGCCCCCGGCGTGCTGGCAGCCGATGCCTTCTACGTCAGCACCAACGCCGGCCCGTCCACCTTCGCCGGCAAGGAATGCAACAAGAACTACTTCGTTGCCTCCTACCAGAACGATGCCTTCCACTCTGCCGGTGGTCAGGCCGCCAACGAGCTGGGCTACAAGAAAGTCGTGCTGCTGGCCCCCAACTACCAGGCTGGCCGCGACGCACTGGAAGGCTTCAAGCGCACCTTCAAGGGCACGGTCGAAGCCGAGATCTACACCAAGCTCGATCAGAACGACTTCTCGGTGGAAATGGCGCGCATCCGCTCGCTGGCTCCTGATGCGGTCTATCAGTTCCACCCGGGCGGTGCAGGCATTACTTTCGTCAAGCAGTACAACAACGCCGGCCTGTCCAAGACCGTGCCGCTGCTGATGCCGGGCTTCTCGCTCGACACCCGCATGATCGAAGCCACCGGCAATGCAGGCGATCGCGCCTACCTGACCGGCATCTGGTCGCCGGAAACCGATACGCCGGCTTCCAAGGCTTTTGTTGCCGCATTCCGCAAAGCCTACAACCGCACGCCGACCCTGTACGCGCAGCAAGCCTATGACGCTGCCAAGCTGATCGGCAGTGGCCTGAAGGCTGTCAACGGCGACCTGACCAAGGCCGACGCCTTCCGCGCTGCACTGAAGAAAGCCGACTTCAAGTCGATTCGTGGTGACTTCAAGTTCGGCAACAACAACCACCCGATCCAGAACTACTACCTGATGCAGCTACAACGCTCTGAAGGTGGTGCTGGCCCGCTGGTGCCGGTGGTCGTGCGTCAGGTCCTGAAAGACGACCAGGACGTCTACGCCAAGGCCTGCGCGCTGTAAGCCATGCTTCTGATCTTTGAACAGTTGCTCAATGGGTTGCAGTACGGGGCGATGCTGTTCATGCTCGCCGCCGGCCTGACGCTGATCTTCGGCATCATGGGGGTGATCAACCTCATGCACGGCTCCTTCTACATGGTGGGAGCCTACTGTGGGGCGTTTGCGATCATCCAGACCGGCTCATTCCTGGCAGGCGTGCTCTGCGCCTTGCTGGGGGCCGGTCTCTACGGCTTGCTGGTGGAAGTCACGATCATCCGGAAGCTGTACCAGCGCGATCACCTGTATCAGGTGCTCGCGACCTTCGGGATGATCCTCTTCACCAACCAGGCCATGACGCTGATCTTCGGGCGCACACCGCCGATGGTCGAAATTCCGGCCATCTTGTCGGGGTCGGTGCCACTCGGTGGCGGGTTGGAATACCCGATCATGCGCCTGGCCTTGATCGTCGTCGGCGCGGTGGTGGCAGTGGGGCTGTGGTACCTGGTCACCCGCACCCGGGTGGGCATGCTGGTGCGTGCCGGCGCGGACGACCGGGAAATGGTCGATGCGCTGGGCATCGACATCCGCAAGCTCTACACCGCGGTGTTCGGTTTCGGTGCCGTGCTGTGCGGGCTGGCCGGTGTGATGGCTGCACCCTTGCTGGCCGTTGAAATCGGCATGGGCGAACGCATCCTGATCACCACCTTCGTGGTCATCGTGATCGGCGGTGTCGGCTCGGTTCGTGGCGCCCTGGTGGGTGCCTTGCTGGTCGGCATGGTCGACAGCATGGGGCGGGCCTTCCTGCCGCAACTGCTGCAACTGGTGTTCACGCCCACTATTGCCGACGCCCTGGGTGCCGGCCTGGTTTCCGCCTCTATCTACGTACTGATGGCGATCGTGCTCATTGTCAGGCCCAAAGGCCTGCTTCCCGCCAGAGGCTAGGATGACTCTCCCTCCACGTTCGATATCCCCGCAGGTGCCGGTCGGTGCCTTCGGGCAGCCGGGTGGTGCCGGTGCGCCGGGTTTTTCCATGCGACAGCGCATTGCTTTCGGTGGCTTGTTCCTGCTGCTGGTGGCCGTGCCGATTGCGCAGTGGCTGAACTATCCCTTTGCCGTCAGTTTTCTGACCCGCTTTGCCATCTACGCGCTGGCTGCCGTCAGTCTTGATCTGGTGCTGGGCTACGGTGCACTGGTCAGTTTCGGCCACGCCATGTTCTTTGCGCTGGGGGGTTATGTGGTCGGCATCTCTGCCTTCCACGTGACAGACGCCGAACCCCTGTTCGGTTGGCTGGGCAGCAATTCGGCGCTGATCGTCTGGCCGATTGCAATGCTGGCCTGCGGGGTACTGGGCGCATTGGTGGGCATGCTGGCGCTGCGAACCAGCGGCGTGCAGTTCATCATGATCACGCTGGCCTTCGGGCAGATGGTGTACTTCCTGTTGGTGTCCTTGCAGGCCTACGGTGGCGACGACGGCTTGCTGATGAAGCGTCCCAACACCATTCCCGGGCTGAATCTGGCCAACCCGACGGTGATGTATTACGTCTGTGTCACGGCCCTGGTCGTCTGGACAGCGTTCTGCATGCGACTGGTCGATTCTCACTTCGGCATGGTGCTGCGCGCCTTGCGTCAAAGCGAACGCCGGGCAATCAACCTGGGTGTTGCGCCGCACAGCCATCGGCTGCTGGCCTTCATCATTTCGGCGATGGGCACGGGCCTGGCAGGTGTGTTGTGGGCCAACTATGCGCTGCTGGTGACACCTGACATGGCCTCCTGGGCCAAGTCCGGCGAGTTCATGGCCGTGGTCATTCTCGGTGGTGTGGGTACCTTGCTCGGCCCGATTGCTGGCGCGCTGGTGTTCACCGGTCTGGAAGGGGTGATGTCTGCCCTGACCGAGCACTGGATGCTGTTCGTCGGTCCCATTCTGGTGCTGGTTGCGGTGTACGGCCGCAGCGGTCTGCTGGGTGCCTTGCTGAAGGAACGCCATGTCTGATGTCATGACTGATCGTTCCGCAAGCAAGCCGGCACTGGTGGTGGATGATCTGCACAAGTCCTTCGGTGCGCTCAAAGCCAGCAACGGCATCACGCTGGATGTGCGTGCCGGTGAAATTCACGCTGTCATCGGCCCCAACGGTGCCGGAAAATCCACGCTGATCTCGCAGATCTGCGGCGAAATCCGGCCCGACAAGGGTAATGTGCTGATCGGTGGCGATTCCATGAATGCCGAACCCGCGCACCAGCGTGCGCGGCTTGGCCTGGGGCGTTCCTTCCAGATCACGCAGTTGTGCGGCGAATTCACGGCGCTGGAAAACGTGGTGCTGTCGTTGATGAGCCGCTCGGGCCGCTTGTTCGACCTGTGGCGCAATCCGCGCAAGAATCGCGAATACGTCGATGCCGCCATGGAATGGCTGGGGCGCGTTGGCCTGGAAGCGCAGCGCAACGCCCTGGCCTCGGAAATGGCGCACGGCGAGCGCCGGCAACTGGAAATGGCGGTGGCGCTGGCCCGCAATCCCAAGGTGCTGCTGCTCGATGAGCCCATGGCAGGCATGGGGCCGGAAGAGTCCGCCAAGATGACGGCCTTGCTCAATTCCCTGAAGGGACGCTACGCCGTGCTGCTGGTCGAGCACGACATGGAAGCGGTGTTTGCGCTTGCTGATCGCATCAGCGTGCTGGTCTACGGCAAGGTGGTGTTCACCGGGCCGGCCAGCCAGGCGCGTACCGACCCCACCGTGCGTGCCGCCTACCTGGGAGAAGAAGCATGCTGAAGCTTGAAGGCGTGGCGGCCGGCTACGGGACCAGCCAGGTGCTGTTCGGCATGGATTTCACGATCGGGCAGGGCGAGGTCATCTCCCTGATCGGTCGCAACGGCATGGGCAAGACCACCACCGTGCGTACGCTGATGGGCATGTTGCCGGCACGCAGCGGCAGCATCAGCCTGCTTGGCAAGCCGATCACCAACTTGCCGCCGTACCGGATTGCGCGGATGGGCGTAGGCCTGGTGCCGGAAGGTCGCCGGGCATTTGCGTCGCTAAACGTCGAAGAAAACCTGGTGGCCACGGCACGCCTGGCTGGTGCCAAGTCCAATCCGTGGACCGTGGATCGTGTCTACAGCTTGTTCCCCCGCCTGCAGGAACGACGCAAGCAGTCGGCGCGCACCTTGTCGGGTGGCGAGCAGCAAATGCTGGTGGTGGGGCGTGCCCTGTTGACCAACCCGCAACTGCTGGTGCTCGATGAAGCCACCGAAGGCTTGGCCCCGCTGATTCGCCAGGAAATCTGGCAATGTCTGCGTGTGCTGCGTGACAGCGGGCTCAGCATCTTGTTGATCGACAAGAATCTGGCTGAAATGACGACACTGGTGCAGCGCCACCATATCGTTGAGAAAGGCCGGGTCGTGTGGGTCGGATCGCCGGATGAACTCAATGGCGATCCCGCACTGCGTGACCGCTATCTCGGCATCTGAGCGCGCCGAACTACCTGCATCATTTTTCCCGACGGCCATGTGTAAACATGGCTGTACTTTCTTCTGCGGCTGCGTAGCAGGCGATTGCGGGTGAGTTGGCTGGTTTGCTTTGTGTCCCCGACCTGTATGCCCACCATGCTTGCCCAACGCATCTGCTTCCTTCTTTTCAGGACTTTCCCGCTGTGACAGCTTCCCAAACTTCCACCGACGCTTTCTACAACCGTGAATACGACACCCGTGCCGGTGTGGAAGGGCTGGATGCGCTGTTCGCTGACTGGGCGGTGCGTAATGAGGCCGCGCAATCCAGTCTGACGGGCCAGCGCGATCTGGCATATGGCACGGGTGACCGCGAGCGCCTGGATTTCTACCCGGGGCGACCGGGCGCACCTTTGCTGGTGTTCATCCACGGCGGTTTCTGGCACTCGCGCACCAAGGAAGATTTTCTGTTCGTGGCGCCGCCATTTGTGGAACGCGGCATCTCGGTGGCGATGATCGAATACGCGCTGGCACCCAATGTCAGCCTGACCACCATCACCGACCAGGTGCGTCGTGCGCTGGCGTTCCTGGGCCGCGAAGCAAACAACCTGGGCCTGCGCACCGATCGCATGCTGGTGTCGGGTCATTCTGCAGGTGGACACCTTGCCGCCTTCAGCGCATGTGACACCACCGATACCGGCTTGCCGCCGCATCCGGTGCTGGCCATCAGCGGCCTGTTCGACCTGGCTCCGATTGCTCTGGCCCCCAATGTGCAAGGCAAACTGCATCTGAGCCCGGATGAAATTGCCACCCTCAGCCCCATCCATCTGGCTCCGCGCGCGGGTACCCGGTTGATCACCACGGTAGGTGGGGCCGAGACCAACGAATTTCGTCGGCAGAACACGGAATTCGCGGCGGCGTGGGCGTCCGTGCACGTGGGGGATGTCGCGCAGCCGGGGGGCAATCACTTCACCGCGCTCGACACCTTGTCGCAGCCTGGCTCGGACGTGTTCGAAGCGGCCATGGACTTGCTCGAATTGCCGTAAAAATACAGCACCAATAAATAATTTAGTTGTGAACTAAGTGGGTCATTGCGGTATAGTTTTGTCAGGCTTGCGCAGCCGCTGCGGCATGCGCGAAACAAGGAATACTGCATGACTCACTCTCTGTTCCAGCGGACACGTCGTATCCGGTTTTCCGAGTGCGATCCCGCGGGAATCGTCTTCTACCCCCAGTACTTCGTCATGTTCAACGACCTGATGGAAGCCTGGGTAGACGAGCTCGTGGTCGATGGCTTTCGTGGCCTGATCATCGAACGCCGGGTGGGCATGCCCACGGTACGTCTCGAAGCCGATTTCCGCGCCATCAGTCGCATGGGTGACCTGGTCACGCTTGAGCTCGAAGTCGAGCGCGTCGGCACCAAATCGCTGAATCTCGCTTGGCGCTGCATGGGCGAAGACGGCGAGCTGCGCATGGGCGGCCAGCAGACCATCGTCTTCACCTCGCTGGACACGCACCGCGCGATTGCGGTGCCCGACGACTTCCGGCAGGCGCTGGTGCCGGCCGTCTCCACGCTGTAGGCCGCGTCATGCAAGTCCTGCTTCCCCCTTCCTGGCCCACCCCGCGCGGTTACGCAAACGGTGTGTCGGTGCGCGGACGGCAAGTGTTCGTTGCCGGCATGATCGGTTGCGATCCGCAGGGCGTGTTTCACAGCGACGATTTCGTTGAACAGGCTCGTCAGGCTTTGCTCAATGTGCTGGCGGTGTTGCGCGAAGGAAATGCCGGCCCGGAACACCTGGTCAGGCTTACCTGGTATGTCACCGACAAAGGCGAATATCTGGCCGCTGCCAAGCAGCTTGGACAGGTCTATCGTGAGCTGATCGGCGTCTACACCGTGGCCATGAGCGCAGTGGTGGTCGTGGCCTTGATCGAAGACCGCGCCAAGGTGGAAATCGAGGCAACCGCAGTGGTGCCCGATACCGCGATTGGTGCACAAGCGTAGTACCCGGGAATGCATGTGTTCCGGCTGATTTTCTTGCTTTTTGTTTAGTTGTGAATAGTAAATAGACAAAATACTTTGGGTCTTCCCGACCCGATGACCCGTTCACGGAGGCGCGGTCTGCTATGAACATCGTTTGCATTGGTGGCGGTCCAGCTGGCCTATATTTGGCCCTGTTGATGAAGCTCCAGGACCCGAGCAACGACATCGTTGTCATCGAGCGCAATCGTCCTTACGACACCTTCGGGTGGGGCGTCGTGTTCTCCGATGCAACCATGGACAATCTTCGCGAGGCCGATCCGGTCACCGCAGATTTGATCGGTAACGCATTCACGCGCTGGGACGACATCGAGATCCACTTCAAGGGACAAGTGAACCGAAGTGGAGGCCACGGCTTCATCGGCATTGGCCGCAAACGTCTGCTGAATATCCTGCAGGCGCGCTGCGAAGAAATTGGCGTGAAGCTGGTGTTCGAAACCTTCGTGGAAGACGACCAGGAGATAGCCCGTCGTTATAACGCCGACATCGTCATCGCCTCGGACGGCATCAACAGCCCCATCCGCACGCGTTATGCGACGACGTTCAAACCCGATATCGACCAGCGAAACTGCCGTTTTGTGTGGCTGGGCACGAAAAAGGTCTTCGATGCGTTCAACTTCATCTTCGTGCAGAACGAACATGGCTGGTTCCAGGCCCATGCGTATCGTTTCGAAGACGGTCTGTCGACCTTCATCGTGGAGACGCCTGAGGACACCTGGCAGGCAGCAGGGTTGGCCGACATGAGCCAGGAAGAGGGCATTGCCTACTGCGAAAAGATCTTCGCACCGTGGCTGGATGGTCAGCCCCTGGTCAGCAATGCCAAGCACCTGCGCGGCTCGGCGAACTGGATTCGTTTCCCGCGCGTGATCTGCGAGAAATGGGTGGAATGGACCAAGCCTGGCGCCGCCGACGGCTCGCACAAGAAAGTCCCGGTGGTGCTGATGGGCGACGCTGCGCACACCGCGCACTTTTCCATCGGTTCCGGTACCAAGCTGGCCCTGGAAGACGCCATCGAACTCACCAACTGCCTGGCCGCAAGCGGCGGCAATCTGGCCGAGGGTCTGGCGCAATACGAACAGCTGCGCAGCGTCGAAGTGCTGAAGATCCAGAATGCCGCACGCAATTCCACTGAATGGTTCGAGAACGTCGATCGTTATGCCGGTCTGGAACCCGAACAATTCGCGTATTCGCTGCTGACACGTTCGCAGCGCATCTCGCACGAGAACATGCGCCTGCGCGACCCCGCCTGGCTCGAAGGTTTCGAAGACTGGATTGCCCGACGTGCGGGCCTGACCAAGGTGCCAGGCGTATCGGTGCCACCGATGTTCACGCCTTATACCGTGCGTGGCGCGCGCCTGAAGAACCGCGTGGTGATGTCGCCCACGCTGCTGTATTCCTGCACCGACGGCGTGCCCGGCAACTTCCACATGGTGCACCTGGGTAGCCGCGCCATGGGTGGTGCTGCGCTGGTGTTGACTGAGATGACCTCGGTCTCGGAAAGTGGCCGCATCACCCCGGGATGCCCAGGCTTGTGGAACGATGCGCAGACTGCCGCTTTCGCAGGCATTGTGGATTTCGTGCATGACAACAGCACGGCGCTGATCGGTGTGCAACTGGGTCATGCAGGCGGTCGCGGTTCCACGCAGATCGGCTGGGAACGCCCCGACCATCCGCTGCCGCACGGCAATTGGAGCTTGATGGCGGCATCGGCCGTGCCGTATCTGCCGGGCGTGTCGCAGACACCGCGTGAAATGACCCGTGCCGACATGGATCAGGTGCGTGACGAGTTCGTTGCTGCAACCCGGCGTGCCGAAGCGGCCGGCTTTGACTGGCTGGAATTGCAGGCAGGCCACGGTTTCCTGCTGTCGAGTTTCATTTCGCCACTGACCAATCATCGTCAGGACGAATTCGGCGGCAGCCTGGATCATCGCCTGGCGTATCCGCTGGAAGTGTTCAACGCAATGCGCGCAGCCTGGCCCGAAGACCGGCCTATGTCGGTGCGCATCTCCGCCAATGACTGGGTGGAGGGCGGCATCACGCCGGACGACGCCGTGGAAATTGCCCGCCGCTTCAAGCAAGCCGGCGCAGACATCATCGACGTGTCGGCAGGCGAAGTGTCTGTCGAACAGAAGCCGGTTTATGGCCGCATGTACCAGACCCCGTTTGCCGACCGCGTGCGCAATGAAGCCGGGGTGGCCACGATGGCGGTTGGTGCGATCACCGAGGCCGATCACGTCAACAGCATCATCGCGTCTGGCCGTGCCGACCTGTGCGCCTTGGGTCGCCCGCAGCTGGCCGACGCATCGTGGTTGCTGCGCGAGGCTGCCCGTGTCGGATACCGCGAAGTTGAATGGCCCAAGCCATATCGCTGGGGCAAGGATCAGTTGGAGAAAACTTTCAAACGCTAGGGCGCTTGAATCGCGGATATTCGAGTCGAAGAACTTGAAACCCGGCCAAGGCGCACGACGCTTCTCACCCGTTACGGCAGTTCACAGATTCATGGCCGCGCCATAAGCGGACGGAATGGAGGATGACAATGGAACGCTCTGGCCATCAAGACTCGTTTGCACGAGACAATTTGCCGCCGGCCGAAGAATGGCCGGAATTTCTGCTCGATGAAGTCGGCAGCGATTACCCGGCACGCATGAATTGCGCGGTCGATCTGGTCGACGCGCAAGTCGCCCAAGGCAATGGCGAGCGCCCGGCGCTGCGCTGGTTACGCGGCGGGCAGCCGCAGGTAATGAGCTACGGCGAGTTGCAGGCCTTGGTCAATCGCATTGCCCATGTGTTGACCGAAGACCTGGGGCTGATTGCGGGCAATCGCCTGCTGCTGCGTGGGCCCAATTCGCCGATGCTGGCAGCCAGCTGGCTGGCGGCGGTAAAGGCTGGTCTGGTGACCGTACCGACCATGCCGCTGCTGCGCGCCAAGGAATTGAAGCAGATCATCGACAAGGCGCAGGTGCATGCCGTGCTGTGCGACAACGCCTTGCGCGCCGAAGCCGAGCGCTGCCTGGATACTGCCGACGAACATTTCTGCGCCGGGCTTGAAAGTGCCCTGTATTTCAACGACGCCGGTCCGGCCTCGCTCGACACCTTGGCTGCTGCCAAGCCCGATGCATTCGACGCCTGCGATACCGCGGCCGACGACGTCTGCCTGATCGCATTCACCAGCGGTACCACGGGCATTCCCAAGGGATGCATGCACTTCCATCGTGACGTGCTGCTGATGTGCGACATTTTCTCGAAGCAGGTCATCAAGCCCACGGCTGATGACATCTTCTGCGGCACGCCGCCGTTGGCGTTCACCTTCGGTCTGGGTGGCCTGCTGTGCTTCCCGTTGCGCGCGGGGGCAAGTGTCATTCTGGTGGAAAAACTGACGCCTGCACTGCTGTTGCAGACCGTGCAGGACTTCAAGGCCAGCATCGTTTTCACCGCACCGACGTTCTACCGTCAGATGGCAACCCTGGTCGGCAACTACGACATCTCGTCCTTGCGCAAGACCATCTCGGCTGGCGAAGCGCTGTCGGACGCAACCCGTTGCCTATGGCGTGCAGCCACCGGCATCGAGATGATCGACGGCATTGGCGGCACGGAAATGATCCACGTGTTCATCTCGTCCTGCGAAGAGGAAGTGCGTCGTGGTGCCATCGGGCGGGTGCTGCCCGGTTATCAGGCGCAGGTGGTGGACGATCGCATGCAACCGGTTCCGGTCGGCAAGCCAGGGCGTCTTGCGCTTCGGGGGCCGACGGGCTGCCGTTATCTGGCCGATGCGCGTCAGCGCGAATTCGTGCGCGACGGCTGGAATTTGCCTGGCGATACCTTTGTGATGGACGCCGACGGCTACTTCTTCTACCAGGCGCGCAACGATGACATGATCGTCTCGTCTGGCTACAACATCGCTGGCCCGGAAGTCGAAGATGCGTTGCTGCGTCACCCGGCTGTGGCCGAGTGCGGCGTGGTCGGTCAGGCCGACGAGGCGCGAGGGCAGGTGGTCAAGGCGTATGTGGTCTTGAACACCGGGCTGGAGCCAAGCGAACTGCTGATCAAGGAATTGCAGGAGTTCGTCAAGGCCTCGGTTGCGCCGTACAAGTACCCGCGCGTCATTGAATTTGTCGATGCCTTGCCGCGTACCGAGAACGGCAAGCTGCGGCGCAGCGTACTGCGTACCTGGGTGAATCCGCCGGTTGGCGCGACGCAGTCCTGAGTCGCTCAGTCAGCACAATCCGTTAGAACGAACACACGCACGCTCGAATTCCTGTTTCGGAGAGAAGATGTCCAAGGTTGAACATGCCAAGGGTCAACACGATCAGTACCGCGAAAGCGTTGCCGGTCGCGCCGATGTCGAAGATACGCCCGAACTGGTGTCGTACTACGAAGAGCTGGATCGGCTGAAGGCGGGCGCGCTGTGGACCGTCGCCAACAAGATCGAGCCCTGGCAGCCCAAGTCTGAATCCGAAGCCGTGTTGTGGCGCTATCGCGATCTGCGCGAACACGTGCTGCGCTCCATCGATCTGGTCACGCCCGAAAAGGCGGGCCGTCGTGTGATCTACCTGAACAACCCCGGCAGGCGCGATGTGGCTGCTGCCGTGGGCTGGCTGTATTCGGGCCTGCAGGTGATGCATCCGGGCGAAGCGGCGTCGGCCCATGCGCATTCTGCTTCCGCGTTGCGTTTCATCATGGAAGGGCAGGGGGCCTACACCATCGTCGACGGCCACAAGATGACGCTAGGTGCCAACGACTTCGTGTTGACGCCGAATGGCACCTGGCACGAGCACGGCGTAGGCGCTGAGGGCACGACCTGCATCTGGCAGGACGGCCTGGACATTCCCTTGGTCAACGCCATGGAAGCCGGCTTCTACGTGGTGCACCCAGACCTGCGGCAAGCCGTGACCCACCCGGTCAATGATTCCACCGCCAAGTGGGGCGGCGCGGCCCTGCGTCCGCAGATGGGCGACTGGAACAAAAACTATTCGCCGCTCTTCAAGTACGAATGGGCACCGACCTACGAAGCCCTGGTGAACTATGCGCGCGTCACCGACGGCAGCCCTTTCGATGGCGTGCTGATGCACTACACGAACCCGATCACCGGTGGCCATGTCATGCCAACCATCGGTGCCAGCATGCAGTTGCTGCGTCCGGGTGAACACACCAAGGCGCATCGCCACACCGGCAGCTTCATGTATCAGGTGTGCAAGGGCAGTGGGTATTCGGTGATCGGCGGCAAACGTTTCGATTGGACCGAGCGCGACATCTTCTGCGTGCCGTCCTGGGCGTTCCACGAACACGTGAACCTGTCGTCCAGCGAAGACGCTTGCCTGTTCTGCTTCAACGACCTGCCGGTCATGGAGTCGCTGGGCTTCTACCGCGAAGAAGCGCTGGCCGAGAACGGCGGGTATCAACCGGTTCTGGCTTGAAGTCTGGCTTGCAAGAAATCTGTCTTGCTGAAATTTCTTTGACGCTGACTCCACCAGCGATCGAATCCACTGATTTTCCGGCATCCTTCGGGTGCCGTTCCCCGTTTTCCGCCGTTCCTTCGAACGGCTTCATGGAGAGAGAAGAATGCGTCTTGTAACGTACCGGCGTCAGGTTGCCGATGCCGCCAGTCTGGGTGCCGTGGTCGATGGCCAGGTGATCGATCTGGCCAAGCTCGGTGACCTCGCTGGCGTGGACCTGCCGTCCAGCATGTTGGAATTCATCGACCTCGGCCCCGCCGCCGTGTCGGCCACCAGCGAATTGCTGGATTCCTACGACGGTGTCTGGCCGATCGGTGTATCCACGCCGCTGGAAAACGTGAAGCTGCTGGCGCCGATTCCGCGTCCGCGCAAGAACATCTTCGGCATCGGCCTGAACTATGTGGAACACGTGGCCGAATCCAGCCGCACGCTGGACACGTCCAAAGAGCTGCCCAAGCAACCGGTGATCTTCTCCAAGCCGCCGACCTCCGTCATCGGCCCCGGCGATGCCATCGAGCACAATGCCGCGATCACCCAGCAACTGGATTGGGAAGTCGAACTGGCTGTCATCATCGGCACCCGCGCCAAGCGTGTGTCGGAAGAGGTTGCACTGAACTACGTGTTCGGCTACAGCGTGATGATCGACATGAGCGCGCGTGACTGCCGCCGTGCCGGCCAGTGGATCTATTCCAAAGGCCAGGACACCTTCGCCCCCTTCGGCCCGGTGATCGTCACTGCCGACGAGATCCCCGATCCGCACACGCTTGATCTGCACCTGACGGTCAATGGCGTGGAAAAGCAGCGTTCGAACACCAAGCACATGCTGTTCAAGATCCCGACCCTGATCTCGGACATCAGCGCCGGCATCACACTGGAACCGGGCGACATCATCGCCACCGGCACCCCTGAAGGCGTTGGCGCAGGCCGCTCGCCGCAGGAATGGCTGTGGCCGGGCGACGTGGTGTACGCAGAGGTGGCCGGCATCGGCTCGCTGCGTCATCCGGTGGTCAAGGTGTAGGCGATTGAACACAGCAGGTCGTCGGGACCACGCAAATGCACCGATGACCTGCAGCAGTGTCGTGCGCTGCGGCTATAGTACAGACCGTCATTTATGTGTAACGGTTGGTCTGATGAATAGCTGTCGCGGCGTCCGCAACTCAGGCCGGAGGGTTCGGAAATGAAGTCTAGCGAGGCCTCACTAGAGCAGTTGCGCGATGCGCAGGAACTGGGTCACGAGACCCGCCTGGACGATCAGGATCACCTGGTCCTCAAACTCTGGTTGCGACTGCTGTCGTGCACCACCCAGATCGAAACCGAAATCCGCCGCCGTCTGCGCGTCGAATTCGGCATTTCGCTGGCCCGGTTCGACTACATGGCGCAGCTTTATCGTTATCACGATGGCTTGAAGATGCGGGACTTGTCTCGCTGCCTGATGGTGACGGGCGGCAATGTCACGGGCCTGACCGACGAATTGCAAGGCGAGGGCCTGGTGGTGCGTGAGCACAGCCCGGCCGACCGTCGTTCGTGGATCATCCGCCTGACCCCCAAGGGCCGGAAGGACTTCACGGTGATGGCCGAACGTCATGAAGCCTGGCTGCATGAAATGTTGGGCGAAATGAACGATAAGTCGGCGACGCGGCTATACGAACACCTTGGCCAATTGCGTGCGCACATTGCTGCAAGCGACAGCATCGTGTCCCGCATCGAAACCCCGCAAGGGTGAATCTGCCGGCCGGTGCATATCTGTTGCCCGGTATATGAGTCTGCTCAAAAAAACGTTACGGATGCTTACGGTTGCCCGGGCTTTTGCGTAAAATCGCGGCTCGGGTCAGCGATTTCTGCGCCCTTTTCAGCTTAATGAGCTTATAGCGGCATGCTTTGAACCAGCGTGTTGTCGACGAGGTGTCCACGCACGGGCTGCCGCGACACCACCCGGATCGTCCTGCGGCGAGGCTATTCACCGTAGGAACTACGACGTGCCGGCGTTTATCTCTTCTCCCTTTGCCTGGCATTGGCGCGCACTGCTTGCTGCCTTCCCAGTCATCGCCGCGGCGTCCTTGCCCATCAGCGGCCATGCGCAGGTTGTATCCAATCCGCCGGCTGCTCCGACCCAGACCGAAGACATTACCGCCCAATCGCTGGCCCCTGTCACCGTCACTTCACGTCGTCGCGAAGAAAACGACCAGGACGTGCCGATTCCCACGTCTGTACTCGAAGGCGACAACCTGGAGACGCAGCGCGTCTATCGTGTCGAAGACCTGCAACAGCTGTTGCCGTCCACCAGCGTGGCCTATATCAATGCGCGTCAAAGCAGCATTGCCGTGCGTGGCCTGGGTAACCATCCGGCCAACGACGGACTGGAAGGCAGCACTGGCGTGTATCTGGATAATGTCTACCTGGGCCGACCGGGCATGGCGGTGTTCGATCTGCTGGACATCGAACAGATCGAATTGTTGCGCGGTCCGCAAGGCACGCTGTTCGGCAAGAACACCACGGCCGGCCTGCTGAATATCCACACCCGCCTGCCGACCTTCACGCCGGAACGCAGCGTGCAGGTGTCGGTCGGCCAGCGTGGTCTGGTGCAGACCCAGGCGATCATGTCAGGCAAGGTCGCGGAAAACGTCGCGGGTCGCCTGCTGGTCTATGACGCCCACGACCAGGGTTCGGTCACCAATATTGCCAACGGCACGCGCATGAACGGCGGTACCCGCACGGGCTTGCGTGGTCAGTTGCTGGTTCAACCCGACGACAAATTCAGCCTGCGTCTGGTGGCTGACTACCATATCGAGCGTTCCAGCTACGGCACCCAGGTCTTGTACAACCTGGGCCCCGGTCTGGCGTTTCGTCGCGCGACGGCGGCCGGTGCCACCAATATTCCTACCGATCCGACCCGCTACGAGGTCAATCTGGATGGTCGTCAGCACGTCAGCGTGAATCAGGGCGGCCTGTCGGCCGAAGCCAACTGGCGTCTGCCGTCGGGATTCCGCTTCACCTCGATCACCGCCGGGCGCATGTGGGACTACACGCCCGCCAATGATGACAACATCAATATACCGGTCATTCGCAATAACGGGTTCGATGTTCAGCATCGCCAGTTCTCGCAGGAATTCCGGCTTAGCTCGCCGGCCGGGCGCGAGGTGGACTATGTGCTGGGTGCGTATTACTACCACCAGCGCATGCGCAACCAGCTGATCAACGATTTCGGCCCGGCTGCCGACGCAGCCCTGTCTGGTGTGCCCAGCGGTTTGCTTGCCAATGTCAGTTCGCGCAGCTTCGGCGCGCTCGATACCGACAGCTACGCATTGTTCTCGCAAGCCACCTGGCACGCGACGTCGCGACTGGATTTCAGCGCTGGTGCGCGCGCCACGTATGAAGACAAGCAGGCAAGCGTCTGGCGCGCAAGCCCGGTGGGCGGTGCGCCGCAATTGGCACCGGTTCGGAACAGCCCGGGCTTGCTGGGTGCCTACAACACAGGCCCGATCAGCCTGCATAGCTGGAGCCCGTCCGGTCTGCTGGGCACCAGCTATCGCTTCTCACCAGACTTTCTGGGCTACGCCAACCTGTCTCATGGTGAAAAGTCTGGTGGCGTGAATCTGGCCGGTCCGGGCAATGCGGCCACGCTGGGCCCGTCGTCGCTGAAGGTTGGCCAGGAACGTGTCAACAGTCTGGATCTTGGCTTCAAGAGCAGCTGGTGGGACCGCAAGCTGCAGTTCAACGCGAATCTGTTCTGGGCCGAGGTGAGTGGCTACCAGGCGACTTTGCTGGTGCCGCAGCCCGGTGTCGATGGCGCATTCGTGCAGACCTTGACCAACGCGGGCGATATCCGCAGCCGTGGTGCCGAGTTCGACCTGCGTGCCGCACCCGTGCGCGGCCTGACGCTGATGATGAACGGTTCGTTCAACGATGCCCGCTATCGCCGCTACGACAATGCACCTTGCCCGGCCGAAACCGCCATTCTGCGGCCCAACGCCACCTGCGATCTGGGCGGCCGTCAGGTTGCCGGTGCACCGCGCTGGATCTTCAACGTCGGTGCGGAATATCGCCAGCCGGTCGGCCACAACGCGCAGCACTACACCGCCGTCAGCTACGCCTGGCGTTCTGCGCAGGACGGTTCGCTGGACGCATCCGTGTATTCGCGCATTCCGTCCTACGGTGTGTTGAACGTGGCAACCGGCTGGGACATCACCCAGGGCGAGAACCTGTGGAGCGTGTCTTTGTGGGTGCGCAATGTCACCGACAAGCGCTACTTCCCGGCCGTGGTGGCCACGGCCAATGGTGCCTACACTGCATCGGTCGGCACGCCGCGCACCATTGGCGCGACGGTGCGTTACAGCTTCTAAGCAGCTTTCAAAGGGCTTTCAAGGGACTTGGAAGAAGCTTGGGAGTGGCTTGAAAACAGCTCCTTTGCGCTGTTCTTTCATCGTTTGAAGCTTCCGGCACCGCGTAGCGCGCAGCTATGGGTGCCGGGTCGGAAACTTTGCTTGCGCGTACCGATCGTCGGTATGTGGCGATTTCGTCTCAAGTTCCGAAATTTTCTCCCGATACATGGTTTATCAAGGGAGAACATTCATGAGCGGCATCAGAGTGCAGGACGGCATTGCGGCAGTGTTTCTGGTCACCGGGATCTGGCTGGCTGTATCTGCCGCTTTTGGTGGTGCCTGGATTACCTCGATGACCTGGTTCCTGAGTGGCTTGGCCATGACAAGCCTGTGGTTGTTTGCGTCCGACCTGTTCGAAATGCCGGTCGTGACACGACGCATGCGTGAACTGCGCGCCAAAGGCAAGCAGGTTCGCTGAACGTTTCCTGGCGGTATCGGGCAGCCAGACTCGCCACTGTCGGGTTGCAAAAGTCAGGCGGCAAAAGTCAGGCAGCAAAGAACGCCCGATTCAGCGCATCATTGATTTCGTCAGCGTCGCCACCTGTGTCTGCAAACGGGTCCCGTGCACGGTAGGCGTTGACGACGTAATGCTGAAGTGCCGGAAAGCCCACCTTCGGAAACTTGCATGGGTAGTGCGAGGCTTCCAGATACCGGATCGTGGCACTTGTCAGCGCTTCCCAGCCCACCAGCTTGTTCTTGCCTTCGATGCGCAAGGACTGCAGTTTTTCCAGTGTCGACAGCACGGATACGTCTCCGCCAATTCGGCACGAGATGATCTGAAGCGATTCCAGGTCTTGGAAACGCAGTATGTCTTCAATATTTTTGATCGTGGACGCGACCAGCATCAGTGTCTTGATCGGTCGACCATCGAACACGTCCAGTGAACCACTGAAACCTTGCAATGACAGCCTGGCCAGTTGCGGCCACGCGTCGTGCAGCGCTGTTGGCTGATTCGCTTTCCAGTCCATGCTTTGCCAAGCCTGAAGCTTCGGAAACAAGCTGGTCAGCGCAGGGCCGAATGGCACGTTCTGGGTAGTAAGCCGCGTGACCTGCTTGAACGCAGAGAAGGCGTGCATATCGAAATCCTGGGCGAATGCGCCGGACCCGACGATGCCGATATGGCTGATGGCGTCTTTCTTTTTGATGCGATCCAGGCACGGCGAAAATTCTGCCTGCAAGCGGTCTTCCGCGATGTCTTCAATGGCAATGCTGAAGCCCGTGCAGTCGTATTCATCGACCAGGTGCGCGTATTTCTCGAAGCCCGCTTTGTTGAACAAGGCGGTGATCTGAGCGGTTGATGGTTCCGCTTCGATGCTTACCCACGGCCCCTCCATCAGATTGTCCATGGTTCGTTCGTCGGCACTGAACAGAATCGTCGACATTCAAGGCACCTTATTGGTAGGGTTCAGGTCGGCAGGGGTGTCCACGTCGCGCAGCACACCCGGGTCATCGCACGCGAGCAGATGAACCGCATGATTAGCAAGCACCGTGCGCGCACCTGTGTCACCGTCCAGCGTAGCCAGTGCTGGCAACAAGGCGGCCGCAAATCCCACCGGGTGACCACGCTGCCCTTGATAAACCGGTGCCGTAACCGCGTGCCGGTGGGACAGGTCTGCCAACTGCGCCAAGGTGTCTGGCAACACCCACGGCATGTCTGCCAGTGCAATCAGATACGCGCCGGCTGCGTCGGGCATGTTGTCAGACACCAGCAGATGCTGCGCGGCCGCGGCAATGCTCGCACCCATGCCGCGCGCGCAGGCATTGCTGGCCAGCACCTTGCACCCGGCGTTGCGCAGCAAGTCTGCTACCGGATCCTGGTCGGACCTGACTACCGCCAAAACGTGGGTGGTCGCCTTCAACAGGTTTTGCGCCGATGCCAACGCAATCGGTCTGCCATCGGGCAAGCAGGCCTTAAGCTTGCTGCCCGCAGCCGGGTCCACCGCATTGAAGCGGCTGCCCAAACCGGCTGCCAGCAAAATGCCGATGGTCGTCACAGGCGCGTTCGACATCACGTAGGTACTCCTGAGCAATGCATAGGTGCCGAGGGTGGGGCGTATGGAACCTGGAGTATAGAAACTCTGACAAAAAAGCCGATGCACACGTTCATGCATCGGCGTCATTCCTAGCTAATACGCGGCTTGCCTGTCTGGCTCGACCCTTTAACCCTTGCCGACCAGGCGTTCAGTCCCACTTGGGGGCTAAGCGGTCGGGGCTGGTCAAACGATCACCTCGATCCAGGGCGGCGATCTGCGCCATGTCGGCATCGCTCAATACCAGTTGCTGAGCGCCCAGATTGCTTTGCAGGTTCTCGCGCTTGGTCGATGACGGAATCACCGCAAAGCCCAGCTGCATGGCCCACGCCAACGCCACTTGTGCAGTCGTGGCGTCATGGGCTTTGGCAATCGTCTCGATCACCTGGTCTTTCAGCACTTTGCCGTAGGCCAGCGTCATGTAGGACGTGATCTGAATGCCCTGGCTTTGTGCGAACTCAGCCACCTTGCGGTTCTGAAGATAGGGATGCAATTCGATCTGGTTGGTCGCAATCGCGTCTGCACCTACCGCATCGATGGCTTGTTTCATCAGGTCGATGGTGAAGTTCGATACGCCAACCTGTTTGGTCAAGCCTTGCGCCTTGGCTTTGGCCAGCTCACCCATGAACTCGGCCACAGGCACGGCATTTTCTGGCGAAGACCAGTGGATCAAGGTCAGGTCGACATGGTCGGTGCGCAGCTTGGCCAGGCTGTCTTTCAGGCTGGGGATCAGCTTGTCGGCGGCGAAGTTGTCTACCCAGATCTTGGTGGTGATGAACAACTCATCGCGGGCCACGCCGCTTTCCGCAATTGCCTGACCAACCTCGGCTTCGTTGCCGTAGATTTGCGCGGTATCGATCACGCGGTAGCCCAGGTCCAGCCCGTTCTTCACCGAATCGATGACTACCTGGTCTTTCAGGCGGAAAGTGCCCAGGCCGAACATGGGGACGGCGGTTGTCGAATTTGCATGCAGCGCGTCGGATTGCGGGGTGCCCATATAAGTGCTCCTGTCGAGATGGGAATACAAGAAATCGGTGTCGAGAAAATCAGTGCTGCGGAACCGCGTGGGTCAATTCGCTGCGGTCGGGGATGCCGGCACGGCGATCCAGTCGACCGCTCAAGGTGGTCAGTGCCAGGGCAACCAGCACCACCAGGGCACCGATCCAGCCGCTATGGATCAGCCCGATGTGCGTCACCACCAAACCACCAGCCCAGGCCGCAAACGCGATGCCGACATTGAAAGCTGCAATGTTCAGACTTGACGCCACATCAACGGCGTTCGGCGTAAAGCGCTCTGCCTGGCGCACCACATACACCTGCAGGCCGGGCACGTTGCCGAAGGCGACCGCACCCCAGGCCAGCACGGTGGCCAAGGCCAGCCATTTGTAGGGCGCGGCAAAGCTCAGGACAAACAACACGAGCGCGAGCAGGCTGAAGATGATCTTCAGTGCCGGAACCGGACCCAGACGGTCGGCCAGCCTGCCGCCCCAGATGTTGCCCGCCGCCACCGACACGCCGTACACCAGCATGACGCCGCCTACCGCCGTGGGGCTGAAGCCCGAGATGTCGGTCAGGATCGGGGCCAGGAAGGTGAAGGGAATGAACGTGCCGCCATAACCGATTGCAGTCTTGGCATACACCAGCAACAGACGCGGTTCGCCCAGCACCTTGACCTGTTGCAGCAGCGAGGCGGGCGGCGTGTGGCGAATATTGTTCGGGACAAAAATGGCACTGCCAACCAGGGCGATGACCCCCAGGCCAGACACGGCCAGGAAGGTTTCCCGCCAGCCAAAGTGCTGACCGATGAAGGTACCCAGCGGCACCCCGGTGACCAATGCAACGGTCAGCCCGGTGAACATGATGGCGATGGCACTGGCGGCTTTTTCTTTCGGTACCAGGCCGGTTGCAATGGTCGATCCGATCGAGAAGAACACGCCGTGCGCAAGCCCGGTCAAGATACGCGCCGCAATCAGCGAGTCGTATCCCGGCGCTTTCCAGGCCAACAGGTTGCCCAGCGTGAACAAGGCCATCAGGCCCAGCAGCAGGGCTTTGCGCGGCACCTTGCCGGTAAGCGCAGTCAGCACCGGTGCGCCAATGGCAACGCCAAGCGCATACAGGCTGATCAACAGACCAGCCGAGGGAAGGGTGATGTTGAGATCGGCGGCAACCGTGGGCAGCAAGCCGACGATGACGAATTCTGTGGTTCCGATGGCAAAGGCGCTTAAGGTGAGCGCCAGCAAGGCGATGGGCATGAGTAGCTCCTGAACGATGCACGCAGTTTCCGCTCGCTGGCCTTGCTGAAAAAGCCTGTTTTAAGCAGAATATTCTTGATCACAAGTCAATAATTGGCAGCGTATGAAAACCACCTTGGAAGAGTTGCTGGCCTTCAGAACCGTGGTCGATGCAGGGTCCATCACCGCCGCTTCCGAACAGCTGGGGCAAACCGTATCGGGCATCAGCCGTGCGCTGAAGCGTCTGGAAGACAAGCTGGATACCAGCCTGTTGTCACGCACCACGCGGCGTCTGTCACTCACCGACGAAGGCCAGGCGTTTCTGACGCATGCGCGTGCCATTCTGAGTGCGGTAGACGAGGCTGAAGAGCAGCTTGCTGCCCGACGCCGCCAACCCGCAGGCAGGCTGCGCATCAATGCTGCGTCCCCCTTCATGCTGCATGTGATCGCGCCGATGGCCGCCGACTTTCGGCTGCAATATCCCCAGATCGAACTGGAATTGAATACCAACGATCTGGTCATTGACCTGCTGGAAGAAGACACCGACGTGGCGATTCGCATCGGCACCCTGCGCGACTCGACCTTGCGTGCGCGTGTGCTGGGAGCAAGTCGCCTGCGGGTGCTGGCAAGCCCGGGCTACTTGAAAGCGCATGGGCGACCGCGCAATGTGGAACAGCTGGTCGGCAAGCATGCTCTGTTGGGATTTGCGCAACCCGAGTCGCTGAATCACTGGCCCCTGCGCGGCACGCATGGCGACCGCCTGCACATCGCGCCGGTGTTGCAAGCATCCAGCGGTGAGACGCTGCGCAGGCTGGCGCTGGAAGGGGTGGGCATTGTTTGCCTGGCCGACTTCTTGACGGAAGACGACCGCCGGCGGGGGGACTTGGTGCAAGTGCTGGTGCGCGATACGGTCGAGGTATTGCAGCCCATCCACGCGGTCTTTTATCGCAACACGCAACTGTCCTCGCGGATCAGTTGTTTTCTGGATTTCCTGGCGGCTCGGATGGCAACCTTGCCCTGGTCTGCAAGCCACCGCTGAGCGCCACGCACTGGTCGCCTAGAAAGCGTCACGTCTCTGCACGGTATGCTTGGCGTTTGCGGCACACGTGCCGTTTTCCACAAGGATTGGCCATGAAGATCAGCGGTTCCTGGCAAGCAAACACCGGCACGAGCGTCACCACTTTGTCGTCGGACCATGCGCAATGGCAGGCCGATGTCCCGGTAGCCCTGGGCGGCGCGGGTGACGGCCCGGACCCGCACGATTTGCTGGATTCCGCGCTGGTGGCCTGCACCATTCTTACCTTGCAGATCTACGCCAAGCGCAAGGCATATCCGCTTGCCGGCGTGCGGGTGGATGTTACGCACAAAGAGCAGCCCGGCCTGTATCAACTGCATCGCAACGTGTTCCTGGACGGTGAGTTGACCCAGGAAATGCGTGAAGACTTGATGCGGGTGGCGAACAAGTGCCCGATCCACAAGATTCTGAGCGGCAAGATCGAGATCGAGACCAGCGAGGGCTGATTCAAACAGCGCCCCGGCGCGGACATGAACGTTCCGCGCAGGGCACTGCTCAGGACCGCATCACGCCGCTGGCGCGTCCGGACCGTCGTGCTCGATGAAGGTCTGGAAACGCCGCCAGATATCGTCGCTGCGCTGAATGGTCGCATTGACCTCTTTCTTGCGCCGCATCGAGATCGCGGCAATCAAGGCGTTGCACAGACAATAAGCCGCGGTGTACGAATCGAATGGCGAGGCGCTAGCCGTTTTCACTACCGCACGGTGGTGAGACAAGCCTGCAATCGGTGCCAGGGGGCTATCGGTAATCGCCAGCACTGTGCCCCCGATCTGCCGCACGTACTGCACCGCCTGCAACACCTGCTTGGAATAGCGCCGGATCGAAATCGCCACCAGCACGTCTTTTTCATTCAGCCAGATCAGGTTGTCGGCGATCACCGATTGCCGGATGTCCAGCAGGTGCACGTTCGGCAGGCACAGGTTCAGGTGAATGTGCAGATAGTGCGCGATGGCGTGGCTGTTCTTTTCTCCCACCACAAACACACGCGCACCACTGCGGGCCAGCGTGCGCACCATTGCGTCGATCTCGGCCAGGTCCTGGCCTTCGCGCGTGGCGTCGATGTTGGTCTTGTCCATCAGAAAAGACTCATCCACCACCGACTGCAACGAGTTTTCCTGCCGCAGCGCAACGCTTGCCCGCTGCACGGGGGAATTCATCTTGGCCGTGACTTCGATGCGCGCCTCGCGCTGCGCGTCCGGGAACGATGGGTAATCAAGCTTCGAGAAAAACCGCACCACCGTTGATGCGCTGATGCCAATGTGTCTTGCAATGTCCGTTGCAGACTCAAGCAAACCTTGCGGATAGTTTGCGATCAGATAATCGGCCAGGATTTTTTCACGCTGGGTAAGCGCGCCCGACATCCTGGCGATCCGGTCCATGAACTTCATGTTGCCTGCCTCCCGGGGCGATGATTCGCAGTGAGTTGGCTACTGCCGTGCAAAGGCCAGAATGTCTGGATCTTACGCGATGCCCTCCATCTGCATGAGGTAATTCGCGGTATGCATGAGCGCTGGTCAGGTCGGAGGAGGGTAGATTGGTATTCCGTTCTGCATATTCAATAAAGCTTGAAGCCTTGCGTGGACCTCACAGGCGACACGCCTTAAACCAGCATCGATAAAAAATGAAAATCACAAAACTCAATTTTCTGATTTCATCATTGCAAGCTGATTGCCCCTGTGGTCTTATTTACGCCAGCCTTTTGCCTCGCACCAACACCCGACACGCTAAGGCTGCGTAACGCCAGACAGTGGCTATCCGTTGCCCCGGTGCCATCTGGTCATTCGCGTCCAAGCAGTACGACAGGAGATGGCGATGACAGCCAGCGAACAAAAAGTGGCGGTGGTGACTGGTGCGGCAAAGGGAATCGGCCTGGCATCTTGCGAGCGTCTGGCCGCAGCCGGGTTCGCCGTGGTCATGGTCGATCTCGATGCCGGGGAACTTCAGGAAGCGGCGGCTGCGCTCACGGTTGCGGGCCACACCGTCATGGTGTCGGCGGGCGACGTCAGCAGCTTTGCGGGCGTTCAAGCGCAGTGGGCCGAGATCCTGGCCCGGTTCGGACGGGTCGATGCATTGGTCAACAATGCCGGTATTGCCCAGCCAAAGGCCTTGCTTGAAATCACCGAAGAAGAGTTCGATCGGACCATTTCGATCAACCTGAAGGGTTACTTCAACTGGTGCAAGGCCGTTGCCCAGACCATGATCGACCAGCAGTACGGCCGCATCGTCAACATATCCTCGGTCAGCGCAAACACAGGCGCAGCGCCCTCGGCAGTCAGCAAATTTGCGTACTGCGCGGCCAAGGCCGGCGTGCTGGGCCTGACACGCGGTCTGGCCAAAGAGCTGGCCCCCCACGTCACCGTCAATGCGATCTGCCCAGGGTCGATCATGACCGCGCTGACCGAAAAACTGATCATGTCCAACCGCGCGATGATCGAAAGCAGCATCCCGATGGGGCGCATCGGCACACCGCTGGATGTGGCGGTCGTTGTTGAATTCCTGATCACAGTGGAACCCAGCTTCATCACCGGCGAGATCATCGACGTCGATGGCGGTCAGTGGGTGAATTAGGCCACGCGTTTTCTAGCCTCTTATTTCGTATCCGTGCACGTCCATCAAGAGGAATCCTGAATGAACGATATCGAAAGTGCCGTATGCGCCTGGCTCGATGCCAACGAAGCCGACATGCGGGCATTGCTGGAAGAAGTGGTGAACATCGACAGCGGCAGTGGCAACAAGGCTGGCGTCGATCGGGTAAGCGCCGTGTTGCGCGCAAAGCTTGAGCAAGCGGGCATTTCTGTGCAGATGCATGCGCTGACTGATCATGGCGACTGCCTGCAAGCGGACCTGCCAGGTACAGGCGGCGCAAGCGACGCTCCCGTGCTGCTGCTGGGCCACATGGACACGGTGTTCCCCGATGGCACCGCCGCCCAACGCCCATTCAAGATCGACGGCAACATGGCCTACGGCCCGGGCGTCGCGGACATGAAAGCCGGGCTGGTGATGAACCTGTTCGTGGTGTTGGCCTTCAAGGAAGTGGGCGGCAACACCTTGCCAGTCCGCCTGTTCTTCAGCGGCGACGAAGAGATCGCCTCACCATCGTCGCGCGGTTTGATCATGGAAGCCGCAAGGGGCGTGTCGGCGGTATTGAACGCCGAGCCAGGACGGCCCAGCGGCAACGTGGTGACCGGCCGCAAAGGCGCGTTCTTCATCGACTTCGAAGTCGACGGCGTGGCTGCGCATGCGGGCGTGAATCACGCGCAAGGAGCCAGCGCCATCGAGGCCATGGCGCGCAAGATAACGGCCTTGCACGCCTTGACGGACTACGACCAGGGCGTGACCGCCAACGTAGGCACTGTGCATGGCGGCGTCTCGGTCAATACCGTCGCGCCTTATGTGAAAGCACAGCTCGATGTGCGCTTCCCCAGCCAAGTAGACCATGACAGCCTGCACGAACAGATTCAGAAAATCATCGAAAGCGTCGAGCTTGCCTGCACCTGTGGGCGCATCAAACGCGAGGGCATTTTCCTGCCGCTGATCGAGAACGAGGCGGGTGCTGCACTGCTGGCGGTCTATCGTGGCCAGACCAGCAAACTGGACTTCGATGTTCAAGGTGAATTCACCGGCGGTTCTGCAGACAGCGGCTTGACCAGTGCCGTCGGCGCACCCACCTTGTGCGCCACCGGGCCTGTCGGCGGCAACGCCCATACCGAGCAGGAATACTGCCGCATCGACACGCTGGTACCACGTGCAAAAGCCGTGGCGCTGACCATTCTCGATCTTGCACGGAGCACGCTGTGAACATTCGATTCGACGGACAAGTCGTTGCCATCAGCGGCGCGGCGATTGGCTTTGGTCGTGAGATGGCGGTGCGTTTCCAGGCCCTGGGCGCAAAGGTCTACGGTTGCGATATCCAGGCCGATGCCTTGCAGGAACTGGCTGCGTTGGGCGTGAGCACGACGGTTGTTGATCTGACTGACCGCAGTGCGGCGTCTGCTTGGGTGCGGCATGTCGAGGCTGACTGTAGGGCGGCGATCGATGTGTTGGTGAACAACGCGGGCGGTGTGGCGGGCCAGGCGAACAAGCCGATCGAGGATGTGTCAGATTCGGACTGGGATCGCATTGTCGATATCAATCTGGGGGCGGCATTTGCGCTGTGTCGGGCGGCTGCGCCGAGGATGAAGGCGGCGGGGAAGGGGGCTATCGTGAACATTACGTCGGGCGCGGCGTTGCAGGCGTCGTTGACGGGTGTGCAGGCTTACTGTTCGGCTAAACATGCGGTGTTGGGTCTGACCCGGCAGTTGGCGCATGAGTTGGGGCCTTTTGGTATTCGCGTGAATTCGGTAGCACCGGGGTTTGTGCGCAGCAATGCGGCGACGGAGCGTCAGTGGGATGCGTATGGGCCGGAGAAGCAGCGGGCGCTGGTGGAGGGCATTGCGTTAAGGCGGTTGGGCAAGCCTGAAGATATCGCGAATGCGGTGATGTTTTTCGCGTCGGAGATGGCGGGGTTTGTGAATGGTCAGGTGCTGCAGGTGGACGGGGGGCGCTGATTTTTCCTGTCGGGTGTGACGGGTTTGGATTTCTTGAGCCAGTTGCGTTTTGCTCGTGACGGCTTATCGCTATTGAGCCAGTCGCGGGTGGCGGGGGCGCGTCGCCTGCCCCGCTGGACCTACGCGTCGGGGCTACCGCCCTCCACGTCGTCCAGAAGGGCATGCGCCACGCCCCCGCCACCCGCGCCTTCAGAACGGCTTGGTTAAACGCTGATCCCGCCTTTGGGCGTGTTCGATTTTCTGGCTGCTCGGTGCTGTACACCGCTCCCCCGTACTGGCGTTCGCAGTCCTTGATTGCAGCCCGGCTGGAGTCGGGGACTTGGCTGGCCAGGTCGCCACGAAGCGATTTCTCCGGCTTCCGGTTCGGTGGGTGCTTCAGCAGCCTTTTACGGCAGTTCCGCTCAAGGAAAACTGCGCTCCTGCTTGGTGGTGGGGTGACACCGAAGCGGGTGGCCGCACGGTCACTGCATGCATAGAATGCCAGCGGCAATTATTGCGTTAGCGGCTGAACGTGACGGTGTCGAACGTTTACTGCATACGCTAGACGACTGGCTGGCCGACGTCCCGCCTTTTCGTCGCATTACCTGGTGCGCGGCCACCCGCTTCCAAGTCACCCCACCATGAAGCAGAAGTGCAGTCTCGTTGAGTGGTGCTGCTGTGAAAGACCTCTGATATACGGCCAGACTCGCGAGCCGCTGACTCGCTTCGTGGCGACCTGGCCAGCCAAGTCCCCAACTCCAGCCGGGCTGCAATCAAGGACTGCGGACGCCAATAATGGGGAGCCGCATACAGCACCCGAGCAGTCAGAGATATCGAATCGCCCAAAGGCGGGATTGGTGTCTAACCAAACGACATTGAAGGCGCGGGTGCCGGGGGCGTGGCGCCTGCCCTTCTGGACGACGTGGAGGGCGGGAGCCCCGACGCGTAGGTCCAGCGGGGCAGGCGACGCGCCCCCGGTGCCCGCGACTGGCTCAATAGCGAGAGATCGTCGCAGCAAGAACGCCCCTGGCTTTCCAGCGAGAGACCGTCGCAGCAAGAGAACAGCTTAAAACAGCGCCCCCCGCGCCAACACCGGCCACAGTTCCTCAACCTGCTCCCCGCGAATCGCCACCAGCCAATCATGCAGATTCACCGTCGGATCGCAATGGCCAGGAATCAACCGCACCTTGTCGCCCACCTGCAGCGGTGCCGCGCCCGCGTCCGGCACAATCACGCAGTGCTCGTCAGACAAACCCTTCACCGTCCACCCAGGCACCATAATCACCGGCAAACCGTGGTCCGTCGCAAAGGTCTTCAACCCGCCATCCAGCACCGCATGCGTGGGACTCGCACTGATCACCGTGCACAGCCCGAACAACGCATGTTGCAGCGGCACTGCACCATCCGGCAGATGATTGGCCGCATAGTCCGCATCCATCAACACATACGAGCCAGGCTGCACCTCCGTATACAGCGACGAAGCCGCCTCCAGCATGTAGGTGCCCGTACCAGCCCCGGTAACCGTAGGGCACGGAAAGCCCGCGCTTTCCAAGGCCCACTTGATCGCCGTCACCCGCTCCACTGCAGCCGCCACGGCAGCTTCCCGCTCTGCCGGTTCACGCAGATGCTGCGCGCTGCCCGTATACGCGTGAATACCCCCCAGCGTCAGCGCCGGCGCGAAGGTGCCGATCTGCGCGGCCAGCATCAGCGCGGCTTCTGCACTCGACACGCCGCAGCGGCCCAGGCCGACATCGACCTCGATCATCACGCTGATCTTTGAACCATGTCGCGTCGCCGCGCTGCCCAGTTGGTCCACTTGCAGCGCATGGTCCACACACACGCCCAGCGTCACGCGATTGGCCAGTATGGCCACGCGTTCCACCTTGTTTATGCCGACCACCTGGTTGGTGATCAGGATGTCGGTGATGCCCGCATCGGCAAAGATTTCGGCCTCGCTGGCCTTCTGGCAACAGATGCCGATCGCACCGGCCGCCAATTGGCGATGCGCGATGGCGGGGCATTTATGTGCCTTGCCATGTGCGCGTACATGCAGGCCGGCTGCGATGACGTGTTGATGTACCTGCGCCATGTTGGCGTCGAGGGTATCCAGATCGATCAGCAAGGCGGGAGTGTCGACCTCGGCGACGGCGCTACCGCGTGCTGCTGGAGCGGGAATGCGGGAGCCGGACGGGGACATGGAGGAAAGGAACATGATGGTGCCCGGAAACGATGCTCGATAAGGGAGTTCCGGCCGGCATCGGGTGCAGCATTCGAGGCCGGCCAGCGTTCATGCTTTCTGATGCAATAAACCCATGCAGTGCTGACGGCCACCCTTGCGCCTGCAAGCACCCGCAAACCTGCGGGCAGCCTCAAACGCTTGCATATGTGGTGCGCGCAAGCACACCACAAAATACATCGCATCGACCATGATCGTCACCTGCTGAATGCAGTCACTCAGTGCAGTCCCCCAGTGCTGCCATTGCATTCGATCATGGCGTGCCCGCGCTCCGTCAATCCGGGATGTGGATGCGTGTCTTGATGTGCTTCAAGTGGGCAATGATGGTGAAGGTCATCATCACCAGCAGCGACCACGAACTCCATTTGCCGATGTGCACCGCCGACCATGCACCCAGCTGGTTCGGGTAATGCCAGATGCCGAAGAACGTGGAAATGTTCTCTGCCAGCCAGATGAAGAATCCGATCAGCACGAAGGCCAGCAGCAAAGGCATTTGCCGGTCACGGTCGTAGGGACGGAATACCACCGTGCTGCGGGCATACAGGCCAACCGCGCACGCCGCGATATACCAGCGATAGTCACCAATGAAGTGATGGCTGAAGAAGTTGATGTAGATGCCCAGCGCAATCAGCGTTGCCATCCAGTAGGGCGGATGGTGGCGAATCCGCAGGTCGAACAAGCGCCAGGCCTGGATGATGTAGCTGCCGACGGCCGCATACATGAAGCCCGAGAACAAGGGCACGCCCAGCACCTTGGTGTAGGCGAAGTCGTTATACGACCAGGACCGGATGGGACCGGATGTCTTGAACACTTCCAGCGCGAAACCGACGATGTGGAAAAGCAGAATGGCTTTCGCTTCGTCCCAGGTTTCGAGCTTGGTCCAGATCATCAGCGCCTGAATCGCCAGCGCAATGATCAGCAATACGTCATAGCGTGGCAGGCCGAACAGTCCGTCGCGCGGGACCAGGAAAATGGAGACGAAAAACAGGCCCGCGAACAGGCAGGCGCGTGCTTCTTTGACGCCGAAATACAGGAATTCGACAATGCCGCGTCGCAGACCCTTCAGGGGTCCCCAGGGCTGTACTTCACACAGATAGTGGTCCAGGCGCGATAGGTGGCTGATCACGGAATTCATGGCTTCTCGGTGAATGGAGTGGCGTATTCCACATAGACGAGCAAGGCGTTATCCACCGGGACCGCCAACGCACGCACGGATTTGTCCACGACCAGCTGCGTGGCGTCGTATACCCGGGTCGATCCGGCAGACACGGCTGAAAGGATGGCGCGCTCGCGTGCCGGAAGCCATGTCGGGTGTGTAACGGCTGTAGGAATCTTGCGGTCGCCTTCATAGACCAGCAGGCTTGCCAGCGTAGGCTGCAAGGCATCGGGTGCCAGCTGCACAGACGCTACCAAGGCCACATAGTCGGTCGGCCCAGGGGCAATGCCACCGGTTTTCGGCAAGGTCAGGATCTGCGCTGTCGCGTCCTGCACCCCGTTGTCGAGCTTCAGATATTTACGCACTGCTTCCGGCGACTTCATCACCGGATGGGTGTTGTCACTGCATGCCTGCATGCCCAGCAGCAGCGCGGTCACGCTCAGCATGCCGAGCAGTTTTCGAACGATCAACACGTGGATGTGATCCTTTGTGGGTAAGCCAATGCCCCTTGCGCCAGGAAGATCGGCGACCGGGCCATCAAAAAATGATGGACTATACCGGGACGAGGCGCTTCTGCCCGGCCATGTTTGCTTCGCGGAAACGTTCCGATACGTGCGCCGCCTGCGGGCCGGGCAGCCATGCTCATAAACTGCGTGCACCTATCCCCAAGGAGTGCATGTGACGTTCGCGCTGAGCAAACCTTTGTTGTGTCTGGCCCTTGTTTCTGCCTCGGCTATTGCCGCGCCGTTGGCAATGGCCGCAGATACCAATCCGGCTGCGGCACGGATGTACGTGCAGACGCTGGACATGCGCTCGCCACAGGCCACTGCCGACACCTTCCTGAAAGCGTTTGGCCGGTCGGATTATTTCGCGGTTCACAAGCTCTTGTCGCCAGATGCGCAGCGTGGGTTTGCCGAGGCCATTTTCACGTTTGATCCCCAGCAGCTGTTGCCGCGCATGGAGACCACCAGGCTGGCCGGATCGCTTTATTTCAGCAACAAGCGCGCGGAAGACGTGTTGGAGATCGGCACGGACCCAAGCTTGCTCTTCGATGACATTCTGTATGCCGCGCAGCGCACCTATATCCTGCCTTTCACCTTTGGTGCCAAGGCCAAGGTGGGCAAAGTCGATATACGTGGCAAGGCGGCGACCGTCGCTTTGACTACCGATGGTCAACCAGCCGAATTGACGCTGCAGATGCTGCAGCTTGCATCGGGTCGATGGAAGATTGATCGCATTGTCTGGCCTGGGGCGTCGACCGAGGCACAGCCGTGGGGTGCGCCCAAAGAGACGGTGACCGAGGCGCAGCCGTTGCGGCCCACGCCTGCTGATCCGCGCATCTACCCGGATACCTTGGACATGAAAACACCGGAAGCAAGCGCCAGCGGTTTCCTGAAAGCCTACGCACGGTCGGACTATTTTGCGGTTCAGCAGATGCTGACGCCCGATGCGCAGCACAGTGTCAGTGAAAACCTGTTCGGATATCGTCCTGAAAAACTGATCCCGAAGATGAAGGACAACGAACTGCCCGGCTCGGTGTTGTTCGACAAGTCGGCAGACACCACAGAGGTGATGAGTGACCCAGCATTGACCTTCGATGACGTGCTGTTCGCCGCACAGCGTGCCAATATCCTGCCGTTCACGATTGGCGCGGGTGCCCGCCTGGGCAAAGTGGACAAGCAGGATAAGCAAGCCACGATTGAGGTCGTGACCGATGGCAAGCCGGCTGCGTTGACCTTTCAGATGGCTTTGTTGCCCTCGGGGCGTTGGAAAGTGGATCAGGTGACGTGGGCGGGGTCGGCGACAGACATGCGTCCGTGGGGGGCGAAGGAGTAGGCTTTTTGCTGAATCTGGCAGGGCGCTGATGTCGACAATTCACTAATCATGTGACCATGAACAAAGGGGCCAACACAAAAGGGGCCAACGTTTGATGCGTTGGCCCCTTTGTTTTCTTACCGCAATGTCACTGCTTCACAGCAAGGTGCTGCATCACGCTTGCGCGTCAGCCGTAATCACGTCCAGCCCTGCGCGCGACATGCCGCCCAGTTGCGGCATCAGGCCCAGCAGGTGCTTGCTGTACTCATGCTGCGGGCTGGTGAACAGCGTTTCGGTATCGGCCACTTCCAGCAGCTCGCCATAACGCATCACGCCCACGCGATCACACATCTGGCGAATGACCGGCAGGTCATGGCTGATGAACAGCATCGTCAGGCCCAGCGTTTCCTGCAGATCTTTCAGCAGATTCAGAATCTGCGCCTGAATCGACACGTCCAGCGCCGAGGTCGGCTCATCGCAGATCAAAAAGCGCGGCCGCGTGGCCAGTGCACGTGCAATGCAGATGCGCTGGCGTTGCCCGCCAGAAAACTCGTGTGGGAACTTGCGGGCGGCGGCTGTCCCCAGACCCACCACGTCGAGCAGGTCGTGCACCACCGCGCGGGTTTGCGTTTCGCTGTCAGTCAGCTTGTGGAAGCGGATCGGCTCGGCAATGATGTCCAGCACCCGCATGCGCGGGTTCAAGGACGAGAACGGGTCCTGGAACACCATTTGAATCTGACGGCGGAAAGGATTCAATTCCTTTTCGCTGAGCTTGGTCAGATCCGTGCCGTTGAAGTGCACCGAGCCGCTGGTAGGCGTGTACAGGCCGGCAATCAGACGGGCAACCGTCGATTTGCCCGAACCCGATTCGCCCACCAGACCGAACACTTCACCTTCTGCAATCGACACGTTGAACTGCTTGACCGCGTCCAGCGTGCGGCGATTGCGTTTCAGCAGCGCGCTTTTCAGCGAGAACTGCATGCCCAGGCCACGCGTTTCCACCAGCGGCCCGGCTTGCCGGGTACCGAAATCGCGGCGCTCACCCAGCCAGTGCGTGGCGATGTCGATGGCTTTGGTCGGGGCCTTGGCAGCTTCGATGTAGTTGACCGTGGGGAAGCGGCGCAGCTTGACGTCCGGGCGCGGCACCGCGGAAATCAGGCTGCGGGTGTAGGCGTGATCCGGGTCGCCCAGAATCTTCTGCGTCGGACCTTCTTCCACCAGCTTGCCGCGATACAGCACCGCCACACGGTCGGTAATCTCGGCAATCACCCCCATGTCGTGGGTGATGATGATCATGCCCACATCCTTTTCCTTGCACAGCTTGCGCAGCAGGTCGAGGATCTGGGCCTGAATCGACACGTCGAGCGCGGTCGTCGGTTCGTCGGCAATGATGACTTCGGGTTCGCAGCACAGCGCCAGCGCAATCACCACGCGTTGCCGCATGCCGCCCGAAAACTGATGCGGGTAATGTTTGACCCGCAGCGCCGGGTCGGGGATGCCGACCTGTTCCAGCGCGGTGATCGCACGTTTGCACGCCTCGGCATGCGAGATACCAAGGTGTACCTGCATGGTCTCGGCCAGCTGGCTTTCCACGGTTTGCAGTGGGTCGAGCGAGGTCAACGGATCTTGAAAGATCATGCTGATGCGACGCCCGCGCAACTCGCGCATTTTGGCCGGGCCGTAGGCTTCAATGCGTTCGCCCGACAGCGAGATTTCGCCCCCGGTCAGCTTCCCAGGGCGTTCCAGCAGACCGATGATGGCGTTGCCAACGGTCGACTTGCCCGCGCCGGATTCCCCCACCACGCCCAGGATTTCGCCTTTTTCCAGCGTGAGTTTCAGGTCGTCGATGGCCACCAGCGTGCCACGTCGGCTGGCGAACTCGATGCGCATGTGTTCGACATTCAGTAATGACATGGTGTCCTCAGCGCAGTTTCGGGTTCAGGGCGTCACGCAGCCAATCGCCCAGCAGGTTGACCGCCAGCACCAAAGCCACCAGCGCAATACTCGGGAAGATCGAAATCCACCACATGCCGGAGAACAGATAACTGTTGCCGATGCGGATCAGCGTGCCCAGCGACGGCGACGTCGGCGGCAGGCCCACGCCCAGGAAAGACAGGGTGGCTTCGGTGATCACCGCAACAGCCAGGTGGATGGTGGCAATCACCATCACCGGACCCAGGATGTTCGGCAGGATGTGCCGGCGCAGGATGGTGAACGGCCCGATGCCGATCAGGCGTGCCGCCTGCACGTATTCCTTGTTGCGTTCGACCATGGTCGCACCGCGCACCGTGCGGGCATATTGCACCCAGCCGGAAATGCCGATGGCAAACACCAGCACGTACAGCGCCACCTTGTCGTGCATGTCACGCGGCAACATGCCGCGGGCCACACCGTCGATCAACAAGGCCACCAAAATGGCCGGGAAAGACAGTTGCACGTCTGCAATTCGCATGATGAAGCTGTCGACCCGACCCCCGGCATAACCGGAAATCAGGCCCAGCGACACCCCGAGAATCACTGAGAATGCCACCGAGGCGAGGCCTACGAACAGCGACACACGGGTGCCGTAGATCACGGCCGACAAGATGTCGCGGCCCTGGTCGTCGGTGCCCAGCAGGAAGCTGCTGTTGCCATCTGCCGACCAGGCCGGCGGGGTATTGGCGTCCATGATGCTCAAGGACGCCAGGTCGAACGGGTTGTGCGGAGAAATCAGCGGCGCAAAAAGCGCTGCCAGCACGATGATAAGAGTGACCACCGCGGCGATGACGGCACCGGGGGACTGTTTGAAGCTGTGCCACAGATCGCTGTCAGCGGTCCGGGCAAAGAAAGTGGCGACGCGATTCATCATGTGCCTTTAGCGTTGTACGCGCAGACGAGGGTCGACGGCGAAGTACAAGAGGTCGACGATCAGGTTGATGATCACGAATACCAGAGCGATCAAGAGCAGATAGGCGGCCATGACGGGAATGTCCACCACGGCAATCGACTGGATGAACAGCAGACCCATGCCGGGCCACTGGAACACGGTCTCGGTGATGATGGCGAACGCGATGATCGAGCCCAGTTGCAGCCCGGTGATCGTGATGACCGGCACCAGCGTGTTCTTCAGCGCATGACGGAAATTGATCAGGCGTTCCGGCAGGCCACGGGCGCGTGCGAACTTGATGAAGTCAGCGCGCAGCACTTCCAGCATTTCGGCGCGCACCAGTCGCATGATCAGCGTCATCTGGAACAGCGCCAGCGTGATGGCAGGCAGAATCAGTGCAGCCAAGCCTGACTTGGTCAGGAAGCCCGTACTCCATCCGCCCAGGTTGACCACCTCGCCCCGCCCGAAACTCGGCAGCCAGCGCAATTGCACGCTGAACACCAGAATCAGCAGAATGCCGATCAGGAAGGTCGGCAGCGAAATCCCGGCCAGCGACACCGCCATGAAACTCTTGGACAGGATGTTGCGCCGCAAGGCCGTGTAGATGCCCATCGGGATGCCCAGCACCAGGGCCATCACCGCCGAGACGAATGACAATTCAAGGGTTGCCGGCAGGCGCTCGGCCAGCAAGGCGCTGACCGGGCGACGATGGCGATAGGACATGCCGAAGTCGCCTTGCGCAGCCTGGGTGACGAAGCGTCCGTACTGCACGAATATCGAGTCGTTCAGACCGAGCTGTTCGCGCAGTTCAAGTCGTTGGGCTGTCGTGGTGTCCTGTCCGACCATGGCGGCGACTGGGTCGCCGACATAACGGAACATGGTGAACGCGATCAGCGCAACGGTGAGCATCACCAGTACGGACTGGAAGACGCGTTGTGCGATGAATGAAAACATCAATGCTGCCCGATCGCCCGAAGGCGGCAATACGGCCCGCCGGTGGGCTGGAAAAAGAAATGAACGAAGGGGCCGATGTGCCCCCACGCGGGGCAGTGGAAAACGTGCGCGTGGGGGCAGTTCTTTACGGCAGGACCACGTTGCGCAGGTCCATCACATCATCGGCGCGTTGAATCACCTTGATGTTGTCTTTCACGCCCCACGACATGGGTTGCTGATGCAGCGGCAGGTAGCCCCAGTCGGCACGCACGATCTCGAAGGCTTCCTTGATCATGGCGTTGCGCTTGACCTGATCCGTCTCGGTGCCCACCTTGGCGGTCAGCTCGTCAACCTTCGGATTGCAATAGCCGCCCAGGTTGAACTGGCCGGTCGAGGTCTTCGGGTCGCGGCACGATGCGAGGTTCAGCAAGGCGTTGTGCGCATCAATAGAACTCGGGGTCCAGCCCAGCAGATACATGCTGGTCTGGTTGCCAGCCTGCGGCAGCACCTTGCCGAAGTACTTGCCCTTGGTCTGTGCCAGCAGGTTGATCTTGATGCCGACGCGAGCCAGCATCGAGGCCACGGCCTGGCAGACCTTCTCGTCATTCACATAACGGTCGTTCGGGCAATCCAGCGTGACTTCGAAGCCATCCGGGTAACCGGCTTCTTTCAGCAGCGCCTTGGACTTGTTCACATCGGGGGCAATCGGCGCGCCGTAGGAATCGGCATAACCGTTGATGGCCGTGGCAACCAGCGAGCCCAGCGGCTTGGCCGCGCCGCGCATGATCTTTTCGTTGATGGCCTTGGTGTCGACGGCCAGCACCACGGCCTGGCGAACACGTACATCCTTGAACGGGTTCTTGCCCTTGATGTTCGAGAACAGCAGTTCGTCACGCGACTGGTCCATGCCGATGAAGATGGCGCGGGCTTCCGGTGCGGTCAGCGGCTTCACGCCCTTGGCGTCTTCCAGACGTTGCCAGTCTTGCACCGGCACCGGCATCACGACGTCCATTTCGCCCGAGATCAGCGCGGCGACACGGGTCGCTTCCTGCGTGATCGGCTGGAAGATCACGTCGTCGGCATTGCCCTTCATTTCTGCCTTGCCCCAGTACTTGTCGAACTTCTTCATGACGGTACGGATGTCGGGCTGGCGCTCGGTGACCATGTAGGGACCGGTGCCGTTGGCGTTCAAGTTGGCGTAGTTGACCTGACCGCCCTTGACGTTGGTCGCTTCGACCGCGTTGTTCTTTTCCGACCAGGCCTTGCTCATGATGAACAGGTAAACCCATTCGCGCGGCAGAATCGGGTTCGGCGTGGGGGTGGTGACTTCAATCGTGAAATCGTCCACCTTCTTGATGTCGGATGCCTTGGCACCGTAGGCCTTCATGTCCGAGCCGGGCGTCTGGCTGCGCTTCCACGAGAAGATCACGTCATCGGCGGTGAAGGGCGAGCCGTCATGGAAGGTCACACCCTTGCGCAGCTTGAAGACCCACTTGGTGGGCTCCGGGTTGCTCCACTCGGTAGCCAGCGCGGGTACCAGCTTCAAGTCACCGTCGTAGGACACCAGCGGTTCATAGATGTTGTTCTGGAAACCGAGCGTGAAGGTTTCGTTCAATGCCATCGGATCGAGCGAGGTCGCATCGCCTTGATAGGCGAAGCGGAAGGTCTTGGCCTGGGCCACCAGGGGGCTCACGCCTACGGCAACCAGCAGGGCCGCAGCCAATGCCGTCTTTTTCAAATTTGAAATTCGCATGTCTCGTGTCTCCATGGACGCCTTGGTGGCGTCGTCTGTGGCAATGATGTCCAGGTGCGGCAAAGCCTGGCCTGGTGTCGGGTGCTGCGGCTTGCGGTTCAGCTGGAAAGGTGGCCGATGAGTCGGCCAAGAAAAGCTTCGCAGGCCTCGACTTGCGAGACCTCGATGAATTCGTCGGGTTGGTGGGCCTGGTCGATGGAGCCCGGACCACACAGCACGCTGGGCAGGCCGCGCTCCTGGAACTGGCCCGCTTCCGAACCGTAAGCGACCACATGGCCCTTGTCCAGACCCGTCAGCGCGAAAACCAGTGTCTGGGCTGCGCCACCCAGATCGCTGAAATACGGCACATCGGCCAATTCCTCGGTCTCGATGCCGGTGGCCGGCGACACCGCATGCATGCCCGGTAGCAGTGTCTGCACATAGGCATTGAAGCGGGTCAGATACTGACGCCAATCGTCGCCCGGCAGGGCACGAATATCCCAGATGAAGGTGCACTCGCGCGAGATGATGTTCAGCGCCGTGCCGCCATGCACCGTGCCCACATGCAAGGTGGTGTAGGGCGGCTCGAAGGTGCTGGCAGGGTCAGCCTTGGCGCGGTTCTCAGCCATCATGTCATCGATGAAGCTGATCAGCTTGGCCGCGATCATCACGGCGCTTACACCCCGATGGACCTGACTTGAATGCGTCTCGAAACCCGTAACCCGCGTGCGCAAGGCCGCGACGCCCTTGTGCGCAACGATGGGAGCCATGTCGGTCGGTTCACCCACGATCACCGCCAGCGGCTTGGGAAGCTCGGCGATCATCTCGTCGATCATGAACGGCGCACCGATGCAGCCGACTTCCTCGTCATAGCTGAGCGCGAAGTGGATAGGGCGCTTTAGGCCTGCGGCCAGCATGTTCGGCACCATCGCCAGCGCAATGGCCGAAAACGCCTTCATGTCGCATGTGCCACGGCCATAAAGCTTGCCGTCTTTCTCGGTCAGCACGAAGGGATCGGTGGTCCACGCCTGGCCATCGACAGGCACGACATCCGTGTGGCCGGAGAGGATCACGCCGCCTTCGACGTTCGGGCCGACAGTGGCATACAGATTGGCCTTGGTGCCATCGGCGTTGGGAACCAAGTGACTGGCGATGCCCAGGTCGGCCAGGTAATCGCGTACATAGTGGATCAGGGCCAGATTGGAGTGGCGAGAAACGGTATCGAATCCGACCAGCTTGGCGATCATTTCACGCGACGTTAGATGCAAGACAAAACCTCGGAAAAGCGGTTGCTACGACCTGCGATGGTTCAGTTGTCTATCTTTTATAAAGCTAGACAATAACCATAAAGTTGACCTGGGTTAAGCCCTCTTTATTGGACGCGTCTACGTCCTCGCACGCCTTGCCAGGACAGTACGCCGTGGCACGCCGCCATGATGCAAGTCCTGTGCCATCTTTTCTACTGGGATTCGCCCCAGCGTGGTGCGTGGGCAGTGGTTATTTAGATCACGCCGCGTCTATTCATCCCGCCGTTCTGTTCTTCAACCCACAAATCGGTTCTCGTTATGCCAGCGCAGGTACGTCTCGCCAGGGCGGTGGTCCGGGCGGTCTGGCAATCGGGGGAGCAGCTTGCCGTGCAGACTGTAGTAAGCCTTGCCGTTAAACCACTCTTCTCTGATGCGGGGACTGATCTCAATGCGGTGATCCGGCGTGACAGTCACCAGACCAATATCGAAAAGCTTGTGAAAGTCTGACCGCAACAGCAGTCCGTTGGCAGGATCGTGCGGGCCGTTTTCCGCGTAAGGTTGGATGTGCGCGGCCTCCAGTACTGGCAACGTGGATTCACCCGTCAGCGCACAGCGGCGTTGGTAGGCATCGGTGACCAATACACGGAAAGCGCCTTGCCCGAGTCGGGGACGGACCGTTACTGGTGCGCCGTATCGCTCTGCCAATTCAGGCTCGCGGACAAACGGTGGTTCATTAAACGGTGCCGTCAGTCTCGACTGTACGTCAGCCCAAAGCTGCGCTCCTGAAGGTTCGGCAGTGTCGTAGTAGCGCCCGCGGACGATATTGGTGGCAAAGTCGATTGGATCGGGAATCCATGCTTCGCGTGGCCAGAAGAAGGGTTGTGCCAGCACGGTGCAGCCGATCTCAGGGTCTCTCACATTTGGATCGGAAAGCAGACCGCGGATCATCTTCTCGAAAACAGCACGCTGCGCTGCACCGTTTTTGGACCCAAAAGCTTCCCAGGCGATGGACAACGGTAGCGACGTTGATTTCACGAAATAGCCGCCACCCACAATGTGGTGATGAGGCCGCTTTAGCTTGAAGAGAAATAACGTACCCGGCTCTAGCGCTGCATACTTGGCGGCTCCCCGTGGCTGCCAAAAGTTGACCTCGTCTGGCGCTGACTGGCTCAGGAAGTTGAACCAAGCGTTGTCCGTTACACCAGCCCAGAACTTCATTTTGTACCCCTGTTGGCGATGTCTGACTTCATCACGGCAGGTCGCACCTCAGTAGACGCTCGGAGGCCGGAGCACCATGCAATTCCAATCTCAGCCAAGGTGCCTTCTGAAACACTGCTGGCGGTTGCGTCGTCGTGGTCACGATGTACTGGAAGGGTGAAGAATTTTGCCCCTCTAAAGTCGCCACCATCTTGAACAGTCGGTGATATACGCTCAGGCCCAGATCGGCCTCACGTGGGCTGTCGTGCAGCAGAAATGCGGGCAGTTGCGTTTTGCCGCCAATACTCATGCACATGACCGCCAGGTCGAAGGCAATGATCTTGAGAGATTCGATAGCGGGGCTGGAACGCTCGCCGCCGAATTGAACGCCGAGCTTCAACCCATTGCCATCCAAAGTGACGCGGCCAGATGCTGTCGGACCAACAGTCAGGCGAATGATGGCGTCGAAATACGTCGACAGATGGTTGAATACTGTAGCTTGCCGGTCGCGGAAGGCCGCCAGTTGCCCGCGGTCGCTGTCAATCTTTGCTGCCATCTCCGCGGTCTGCTTTTGGACTTGTTCCCATGTGTCCCAGTCAGCACCTAAGCGCTGGATGTCGTCCAACAAACGGCGCGCGTTGAACCAAGCTGACGAGCGTTGCGTGCTGAGCTTTTCGGCTCTGCTCAACTCCTGTCGCAGGGTGTTCATGGCGGTGCGCGCTGCGGGCAGTTGCTGGTTCAACGATGCGACAGCGGCTTTCTGATCGTTGATGAGGGTCTGCTGCTGACTGATCTTTTGGGTTACTGCCTCGTGTCTGCGCTTCAGCCCTCCTAGATCGGGCAGCTTGTGCGACAGCTTGCATCCTTCAGCTCTGATCCGATCGATAGGTACTTCGCAAATCTGGCATACCGGCACTTCGGCCTCGCGAAGCCTCACGGAAATCGACGGTAACTCGGCTCTGTACTGGCGCTGCAACTCTTCGTGGAGCGGCAACGTGCTTTGCAGTACGGCCAGCTTGCCGCTCAGTTCCGACACATGTTGTTGGGCTTCACGGCTGCGTTGCCGCAGGTCGTCCAGGTTGAACACATTCGCACCCGGGCTGACTTGGCTCACCTTGGCTAGATGACGATGCGCTGCCTGCCGCAGTGATTCGATGCCGAGCTTTCCTTCGGGTACCTCATCGGAAGCAAGGCCCAGCGCCTGGATGATATCGAGCCGATTTCTGCTACAAGCCCATTCCCTGCGCGCGCTTTGTTGCAGATGGGCTTTGTGGATCTCCGTGTTGGCTGACACAGAGTCCTGCAGTGCGATTTCGTCCGTGGCGATGGCACCGATCAGCACACGCATGGCGTCCAGTAGACGTCCTCTGGACATGTTCCGCACCGGGGATTCGGAATCCGACTCGGCCGCGCGCCAGTCCAGCACATGGTCGAATCGGCATTCCTGATCTCGAGTCAGCCAAGCCAATGCCACACGCCAAGCGTCGTGTGTGCGCAGTCCAGCTATGCGCTTGGCGACATCTGGGGTGAGTACCTGATTTTCGATGGCCTGGAGCAAGGGTGTCATGCCAGTCGGTTCGGCTAAGAGGTCGAAAAGCTCCTCGGGCAGCACACCTTCGACCGCAAAATGACCACGCCCCACCGACAGGGGTCGCAGCACCCCCCACAGTCTGCCGTGCAGCATCACCTCGGCCGACACCCAGCCCGTCAGGAATGTGCGGGCTATGCTCGGCCTTTGTGCCTCTGGGGCAAACCGGTCTTCGCCCAGGCAATAGCGCAGCAGGCGACAAAACAGGCTCTTGCCAGCACCGTGGCCCACATCGTCTTGCGCGGCGGGATTCGTTTCACCCTGGGTTTGCACATCAGCAGGGTCGGGCGACCAAACGAAGTTCAACCCTGGCCGCAGTTCGATGGTGCGCACGAGGTCTCCGGGCGCACGCCAGATGGTAAGTCGGCGCACCCACAGCGCAGGTTTGGTCACCCCATGCGGAGGGGTCACCGACAGTACGGAATGACCGAAGAGATCAGGCTGCTCTGACATTGACGAAGTCCAGCACCGCGGGCTCGAGAGATGGCAAGATCGACTCGACGCCATGGGCGCGTAGGTACGCCACAACAAAGCTGGCACGGCCGTCGGGCCAGCCCGCTGTGTCGATGCTGGCTGCACCTGGGCCTAGCGTCCACGTCACCTCGTCACTGGCACCCACCTCGATCAAATCGCCGCGCACCCGCATATCCTTGATGGCGCGGCCCCAACGGTTGTTGGTGGCGGGCTGAAAACGGGTCACGTTGCCAGGTAATGGCTTGGCCTCACCGCCGACCAGACGTGACCACAGTTTGGCTTGCTTTTCGGACAGCGCGATCGTGAAGAGATGTGGCTGCTGGCAAAGGAGTGTGGCCAAGCGGGCCGTTCGTTCAGGCATGGGTTCCCGCCCGGCGCGCAATACCGCTGTGAGCCACACCGCATCAGCTTGACCATCTCGGTCGACAGGAGCCGCCCATGCGTCGTTGGGCAGATTTACCCAATCGGCTGGCTGGACGTCGTGCGCTGATAGATGTGCCTCAGACTGAGAGCGAGGTCGCCCGCGTGAAACGCTTGCTTTGGCAGGCTTATTAACGGCCAATCGCTGCAGCAGGACGCTGGCAGGCTCGTCTTGTGGGTCTTGTTCCACCAATTCGCCGCGAAAGGCTTTGGCCAGGGTTTGAGAGGCAAGGCGCTTCGCGCGGGCGCACGCTTTCTTGTGGCTGGCTTCGATCCGATCCACCAGTGAAAAAAGTGCCTCTGCACGGCGAACAATTGCATCTTGCTCGGCCAGCGATGGCAGAGGTATCTCGAAATCCTTGATCTTCGTAAGATTCAAATTCGGTTGATTGCCGCCTTCAGCAAGCTGACGCATCGCGAGGTAGTTTGCGGTCAACGCGAGCTTAACGAACTTCTTGGATGCTTTGTCTTCATCTACCCAGATCGCTGCGCACGCTTGATTGATAGTTGCCTTAATCGCCAATTCTGAAACTTGGCCCCGCGTTTTTCCTTCACCATACATAGCGACCAACAAAGTTCCCTCGGGGTACGTCTTCAAACGGTGCGCTGCGATGGCCGCTTTTGTCACGAACTGCTCTGCTTCGGTGACTAGTGGTTTGCCAGTCGCTGCGCTGGTTACCCACGGTGTTCCTGAATTCGCGTAAAAGCTGTCGTTTGATCGGAGAGGTGTAGACCCAGTACCGACAACTGCGATCTCCGACAGCTTTGTCGTTCTCGGCTTGGTGTCAACGGCTTGATCTCCATCTGCATCCGGCAGGGCCCCCGCCAGTGCTGTCGCCAGCACTGCCTGCCGAAATCGCTTGAGGATGCCTGGGATGACATCAAGATGGTCATTGCAGGCGTTGACGCGGGCGAGCAGGGTGTCGAGTTGGTCGGCGATGCGGGTTTGCTCTGCCTCCGGTGCTAAGGGAATAATCAATGAACGCAATTTCTCCTGAGGGATGTTGCGCATCGACATTTGATTTCCGGTGGAAGCCGCCTGAATAGCCTGCCGCAATCGAGGCGTCTTCAACGCAAAGTTGATCCACCGCTTTGCTGGCTCATCGACTACCAGCCTCAATACCTTGTCGCTCAGGTACAGACGCTTCTTGATCGGTCCGACAATTACGCTGGCACCAACGAGTTCGATGGTGTTAGCACGCGAGATCAAGAGATCGCCAGAGCAGATCCGGTTTCGCTCGCTGACCGGCACGTTTTTGGGCAGCGTCTTGCTCGCTTCCTCGTTGAATCGGCCCCAAGTCACTGCGCTGATCTTGACGAGCCCGGCTTCATCTTCTATCGGCGGCCGCTCCTCGCATTTCACATTCTGCCCTGCTTCAATTGCACGCAGTAGCTTCCCAAGGGTGGTGAAGTCCCACCCAGTCGGCAGATCACTCATCTTTGCTCTTCTTTTCCAACAGCACACCACGCCGCGCCAGCCGCTCGTGCGCCTCCAGCAACGCCTGATGCAATTGCCGCTCCAGCTCATCCTTGGGCGGCAGCTCGGTCCAATACTCAGCCACCGTGATGCCGTCTTTGTGCATCTGCAGCAGCTCCACTTGCTCGCGGCTGGATTCCGCGCAAAGAATCAACCCGATGGGTGCTTCCTCACCGGGCTGGCGCTCATGCCTGTCCAGCCATTTCAGGTACAACTCCATCTGACCTTTGTGCGCAGCCTTGAAGCGGCCGAGCTTCAGCTCAATGGCGACCAATCGACGCAGGCGCCGATGGTAGAACAGCAAATCCAGGTAGAAGTCGTCGCCGTCGATGACCATGCGCTTCTGACGTTCAACGAAGGCAAAGCCTCGGCCAAGTTCCAGGATGAAGGCTTCGAGCTGGCGCAGGATGGCGGCTTCAAGGTCAGTCTCGTCATGCCCTTGGTGCAGACCCAGAAAGTCCAGGAAGTAGGGGTCTTTGAAGATCTGGTTTGGCGCTTGGCCTTCCGCAGACAAGGGCGCTGCAGGCACCTGTGCGCTTGCGATTTCGCTGCGCTCGAAGACTTTGCGTTCAATCTGCTTGGCCAGTTCGCGCACGCTCCAGCCATCCTGCGCCGCCCGCCAAGCGTAGAACTGGCGAGCTTGCGGGGGTTTGAGCGCAACGATGGCTACCAGATGACTCCAGCTCAATTTTGCCGACAGTGTCGTCACAATCTCGGCGTCCCGGAAAGCCTGTGCAAACTTCACCATGCGACGCAGGTTGCGGGCCTCGAAGCCGCGTCCAAACTCGTGGGATAACTGTTGCCCAAGTTGGTCAAGCAGGGCTGTGCCGTAGCTGGCACGTTCGCCGCCCAGCACTTCGACATCCAACCGCTGGCCGATGGTCCAGTACAGGCGCGTCAGCTCCGCATTCACGGCGCCAGCCAGTCGTTGGCGGCTGCTGGCGATGAGGGCCCGCAGTTCGGCGTGTAGGCTGTCCGCGCCCGTTGTGGCAGGCACTTGGCTCATGCCGATGTTCCCTGCACCGTGTTGTCGGCGTCCGGGCTTGTCATATCGTCGGGCAGCAATGCTTCCAGCTCGGCATCCGGGTCTTCGCCCAGCAATTCCACCAAGGCACGTAGTTCTGTCAGCGCGGCCTGCATCTCGCTCATGGCCAGGCGAGCCAGCATGGCGGGTTCTTCGCCTTGCTGCTGTGCGGTGTCGGCGCTGTCGTCCTTGAGCCAGGCCAGATCCAGGTTGTCGCCGCGCTCGGCGATTTGTTCTCGAGTAAATTTGCGCCAGCGGCCAGTGTCACCTGCGTCCACACGCTGAGCCAGCGCCTCCGGGCCACCCTTGGGGTCGGTGCCGAACACGTCTTCGAACTTGTCGCGGGACGCGCTGACCTCTGCATCGGCCAATGTGCGGAAGTAGTCGCGCGTGAAGGGGGTGCGCTTGCCGAATTGAGGCATATTGGCGCGCATGTCGTACACCCACACTTCTTTGGTATTGCCCTTGTCGGTCTTCTCGCCCTTGGTAAAGAAGAGCACGTTGGTCTTGACGCCCTGGGCGTAGAAGATGCCTGTAGGCAGGCGCAGGATGGTGTGCAGATTGCACTTGTCCATCAGGTCGCGGCGGATGCTGGTGCCGATGTTGCTCTCGAACAGCACGTTGTCGGGCAGCACGACGGCCGCACGGCCACCCAGTTTCAGGTTGCGATAGATGTGCTGCAGGAAGGCGAACTGCTTGTTGCTGGTCTCGAAGGTCAGGTCCTTGCGGGTGGGCAAACCACCGCCCTTCTTTGTGCCGAATGGAGGATTGGAGAGGATGAGCGTAGCGGACGGAAGTTGCGTTCCTTCATCGCCCAGCGTGTCGCCGTAGGCGACCCCGCCCTCAATGCCGTGCAACAGCATGTTCATCAGTGCCAGGCGGTGCGTGTCCTGCACCAGCTCCATGCCGTAAAAGGTGCTCTGGCGGTAGCGGCGCTGCGCGGACTCTTCCAGGCTGTCGAAGTCGTTGTTGGCGCGCAGGTAGTTGTTGGCTGCAATCAGGAAGCCGCACGTGCCCGCAGCCGGGTCCTGAATCACATCGCTCAACTGCGGCTTCATCACAGCCACAATGCTGTCGATCAGATGACGAGGCGTGAAGTACTGGCCGGCGCCGCTTTTCTTCTCGGTGGCGTTGCGTTCCAGCAAGTCTTCGTAGAGATCGCCCAGGTCGTCGCGCTGCACGCTGTACCAGTCGAGCGCGTCGATGTCGGTCACCAGCTTGCTGAGGGTGACTGGCTTAGTAATGAAGGTGTTGGCATTGGCGTAGATCTGCAGTACCGCGCCTTGACCATGCAAGCCGTAATCCAAAAGCATTTCTTTGTACGTATCGAGCCGCTCCGGCGCGGGCGCGTTCAGCAGATCGTCCCAAAGTATGCCGGCCTGTTCGACCTTGGGCGCACCTTTCTGGCGCTCAAGGGCCTTCCAAACCTTGAGCCGATCTTCCTGTCCCGTCTCTTTCATCATCTTCAGAAAGAGCAGGTAGGTCAGTTCGCTCAGGTATTGGTGGTAGGTGACGCCGTCGTCACGCAGCACATTGCACAGTGACCAAAGTTTGGCACCGATATCATGTGCGACTTGCGAGGTTTTAGACATGAAACTGCTACATCATGCACTTCGGGCCGGCTGCGCCCAAAGTGCGTCGTTGAAAGCGTCCAGCACCGGTTGGAGCTGGCCGTTGAAAAGTCTGTCGAGGCGGTTGAAGCCACCGCCTTCGCGCTTGAAAAGCAGGTCTGGGTCGTCGAGCGCCTCGCGATCCACCAGCAGATTGGTCTTGGTCTGCGCAGCAATCCGCTTGAGCCAACTACGCTGAGGGTCGGTCCAAGGCTTGCCCGCTGGCGAATTCGCCAGCAAGGTTTGCAGCGCACGGTCCACGCGCTCGCTGTAGGGCAGCAGGGCGTCGCCCAGTGCCGCCTGACGAATGTAGCCGACGATACGTGCTGCGATGTCCTGGTTGCTTGTCTCGCGCCATGCGGTGGCAAGCCGAGCTTCGCTGAACCCTGCCTGGTCCAATGCAAGCACCAATTCCTTGAGCTGCTTGCGTGTCAGGTCTCGGGGCTTGGTCAGGACCGCCATCAATGCCGGTAGCTCGTTGCTATTGCTGCTGATGAATTGCTTGAACTCGTCCAGATAGTCTTCCGGCTTGGTGGCTTTGCCGTAGCCTCGCTCGGCGCGCAGAAATTCGTCTGGGTGCTCTGATACGTAAATGGGCTGCCCACCGCCGTTTGCTTTGCGATCGAGGATTTCGCCCAGGTCGGGGTGCTGTGTGAACCACGTTGCAATCTCGCTCAGGCCAAGCGTCTTGAGCTTCTGGATGAACGTGTCCGGTGGCATGCCCGCTTTGGTCTCGAAGTCCTGGGCGTCATTGTCCGATAGATGGCGCTTCTTGACCTGAAGCTTGGCCACGAACTGCTCACGCAGTAATTCCAGTGCATCAGTGGATTGGACTTCGGTGAATTCACGTTCAAGTTGTTTGAACGTGATCTTCGGGTTCACCACGACAGGCTTCATCTCTGTCATGTCGCCGACGGCTTCGAAGAGGCGAACGGCGTCGAACACGCGGAACGCATCTTTGGCTTCGCCATCGAAATCGCACAAGCGGGTGGCGCGGCCCAGCATCTGGTCGAACAGGATGCGGCTATTGACCTGTCGCAGAAAGACCAAGTTGCATATCTCGGGCACATCGATACCCGTGGTAAGCAAATCGACGGTAACCGCTACGTTCGGCAAACGTTCGTTCTTGAATCGCCGGATGAGTTCCAGAGGCTTGTCGGCATTGCCTGTTATCTTGATGACTGCATCGTCTTCCACTGCGCCGTATTGTGTTTCCAGGGCTGCTTTCAACACATCGACCACCAAGTCGGCATGGTCGCTGCTCACGCAAAAGATCAAAGTTTTGCGTCGTCCGCTGGGATCGATCTCCTGAGCGAGATAGCTGCAAACGGCTTCGTTGAACGCCCGTGTGATGACTTTACGGTTGAAGTCGTCGACCTTCAGCTTGATTTCGTCCGGCGTCTTGAACAGGTCCAGCTTGTTATGTTGAGCGTTGTAGACCTGCACCTCTTCACCGATCTTCCAGGTCATGCCCTGGTCGGATAGCTGCGTGTGAATTTGAATGGGCGGTTCGTAATCAACGAGGAACCCGTCCACCACTGCTTCTCGATAGCTATAGCTGAAAATCGGCGCGCCGAAAATCTGGGTGGTATGCAGGGCGGGGGTGGCAGTCAGGCCGATCTTGACCGCATCGAAGTAGTCCAACACGCGCCGGTACTTGGATATGTAGTCGTCGAAACCGCGAAAGCTGAGTTCCGTGTCCGACATCTCCCGATCCAGGGTATAGCCGCGATGACATTCATCGATGATGACGCAGTCGTACTGATCGACCGTCGGCGGCACTACGTCTTCCGCTGGAAAGAGCACGCGGTGCATCATGCCTTGCACGGTGGCGATGTGGACTGCCGTGTCGGCATCGGGCGCTGGCGTACCCAACTCCTTGATGCCGAACGTATCAGCGAACGTCTGTAGCCGCTCCATCCGCGTGTCTTTGAACGAGTCTGCAGCTTGTTCACCCAGCGCTGAGCGATCCACCAGGAACAAGATACGGCGGAAGCGCTGTGCCTTCAGCAGGCGGTAAATCAGGGCGATGCAGGTCTTCGTCTTGCCCGTTCCGGTCGCCATTGCCAGCAGGATCTCACGCTGTCCTTGAGCAATACTGCTTTCAGTGGCGAGGATGGCTGCCTGCTGATAAGGGCGAAGCGAAATTCCATAATTGAACGGCGTATTCGCAAGCTCGGCATGGGCCTTTTCTTCATCTTGGCGAAGCAGGGCGTGCAGGACGTCTGGCGTATACCAGCCGTCCAGCGCTGTGCTGCGAATTTCGGGGTGGCGGAGGTCGCCAAACCAAATGCCACTCTTGGTGGCTAGCTGACGCAGGTAAGGGCGCCCATTCGTAGCAAAAACAAATGGGATACGGAACTCCGAATTGCTGCCCCAGTTTTGAGGATGCAACTGAGTCTCGGCACTGCCTGCGAAGGTTCTGCTGTACCGTTTGCTCTGCTGTAGGTTGGCAGATACATCCATGCTGCTTCGCTTGGCTTCGACCACCGCCATCGGCACCAATCCTCGGAACAACACATAGTCAGCGGAATATTTGGTGCATGGCCATTCGGCAATAGCAAGGTTGCGCCCTCTTTCTGGACGCGTACCTTTGCTGTACTTAAGGACCTCGCTGTCTGCCTCCCAGCCTGCTTGACGAAGTTGTGCGTCAATGAGGCGTCGGGTCTCTGACTCATCAAGGTCAACAAGTAGCGCAGCTTTGTTCGCCGAGGCCACCAGCTTGGCCAGGTTGTCAGAAGGTGCTGCCTGAGCCTGCGCTTGCAACTGCGCCAGCTGATTCGCAAGCCGTGCTTTGGCTTGGTCGGCCTCCGTGGCGATCTGCTCCCAAACCGCTTTCTCTTCGCTCAGCGCCGTCAACTGAGTCTGTGCCGCTTGCAAGGCCGACGCCGCGTTCTCATGCTTGGCTTGATAGTCAGCCACTGCTTGGCGGTATTCGGCCAGTTTTTGCTTTAATTCCTGTGACTCGTCAGCCGGCGGTGCTGGCGGCAGGAAAGGGCCGGAGCGGAAGTCAGGTTGTTTGAATGTCCGATGGAACCAGACACTCAATTGCCATGACAACTTTAGTGTTGACAGCGCGTTGGCATGGTCACCCGCCAAAGCATGGTTGGCAGCATTTCCTGTGACCCGAACTTGGTCAAATACTTGTTTGACCTCCCGCGGCAGCAGGTTTTCGTTCTGCAGTCGGCGGATCAGTTCATATTGACTTTCTTCCTGCGCGGTGTACAAGCCTCCGCGTGCCGCGAGCGACTGTGCCAGCAGCTCGGCGAACTGCCGGAGTTTGAGCAGGCAGGTGTTTGGATCTTCGGCGAAGTAGCGTTCAGCAAGTGCACCAAGGCGCCACAACTGAGGCTCGTAAGTCTGCAACATGTCGAAATTCGAGCGGATGTTCTGCTGCATGCTTCCCCCGTTTGCTAACCCGAGGGCAATCCGCCCCTCACCGAAATTAATCTAGATGTTACTAAAAAGTATCTAGAAAAGTGCTTTGTCCAGCCGTTTGAGGGCAAATGTGCAGCAGTCAGGGGGGATGACTTGCTGCGCCATCACTCGATATTCTGCGCCTGTTCCCGCATCTGCTCGATCAGCAGCTTCAGATCCATCGCCGCCCGCGTCACTTCCAACCCACCTGCCTTCGACCCCAGCGTATTGGCTTCACGATTCATTTCCTGGAAAAGGAAATCCAAGCGTTTCCCCGCGCCACGATCCGCGCCCTTTCCACCTAACAGCCGATCAAGCTCGGTCAGGTGCGAACGCAGGCGCGACAATTCTTCCGCCACGTCGATGCGCAGACCGAACAAGGTGGCTTCATGTGCCAGGCGTTCAGACAATTCAGAACCGGTGATCTGCTGGAATCCACCCGGAAACGCTGCATCCATGGTTTCGCGTAGTTTGCGCGCCAGGCGTTCGCGGTAATCGCTTACCAACTGGGGCAAGTGCTTTTCGACTTGCGTGACCACGCCCAGCACACCCGCCGCACGTTCCGCGATCATCACACCCAGGCGCTGGCCTTCGCGTTCGCGGGCGCGCTGCAATTGGCCCAGGGCTTCGGTGGCGGCGGTCAGGGCGGCTTCGGCCCAGATGGATTCGCCTTCGTCTTCAGACTGCACGCCAGGCCAGGCCAGCAGTTCGGACAGGCGCGGGGGCGGGGTGTCGGGCAGCACTGCGCGCACCTTGGCGTACAGGGCGGCCGCCTGTTCCAGCGCGCTTACGTTGATAGCGTCGGGGTCGCTGCGTTGGCGGCGGGTGATGCTGCCGCGGATTTCGACTTTGCCGCGGCCCAGATTGGCCGTCAGCAGTTCGCGCAGCGGCATTTCGCTTTGGCGAAGTTCGTCGGGAATGCGGAAGTGCAGATCAAGGAAACGGCTGTTGACGCTGCGCAGCTCGATCGACACGGATCCGTGGGGGGTGTCGGCGCGCGCTGCGCCGAAGGCGGTCATGCTTCGGATCATGGGGGCTTGCCTGCTCGTACAATGGAGATCGGCACAGCAGAACGGCGCGTGAAAAGCGGGCTGGCTGCTGTGGTGGTTCCGCATCATACGGCCCAGCTCGCGTCTCGGCCATTACGCGTATCGGTCATGGGCTTGTTGCCTTGTTTGCCGCATCACGCGCCCCAGGAGTTTTCTCGCATGTCATCCAATTCCGCCGCGCCCTGGAGCCGGCCTTCGGGCCGCGTTGCCTCCGCCCTCCGTTCGGTGTCTTTGCAGCGTGGTTTTACGCGTTATGCCGAGGGTTCGGTGCTGGTCACCTTTGGTCAGACCCAGGTCATCTGCACTGCCAGTGTCGAGGAAAAAGTCCCCGGTTTCATGAAGGGCAAGGGCCGTGGCTGGGTGACGGCCGAATACGGCATGCTGCCCCGCGCCACCCACACACGCGGTGACCGTGAAGCCGCACGCGGCAAGCAAAGCGGCCGTACCCAGGAAATCCAGCGTCTGATCGGCCGCAGCCTGCGCGCGGTGTTCGATCTTGAAAAGCTGGGCGAACGGTCGATTCACGTGGATTGCGACGTGATCCAGGCCGACGGTGGCACGCGTTGTGCCAGCATTACCGGGGCGTTTGTTGCCGTGCAAGATGCCGTCAACGGTCTGTTGGCACGTGGCTTGATCACCGAGTCGCCGATTCGTGATGCGGTGGCGGCCGTGTCGGTCGGCATGTACGAAGGCCAGCCTGTGCTGGACTTGGACTACCCGGAAGATTCCAGCTGCGATACCGACATGAACGTGGTGATGACCGGCGCGGGCAATTTTGTCGAAGTGCAGGGCACCGCAGAAGGCGTGCCGTTCTCGCGCGCCGACATGAATGAGTTGCTGGCGCTGGCAGAGCAGGGCATTGCCGAACTGGTGCGCTTGCAGCGCGAGGCGCTGGCCCAGCCTTTGCCCGAACAGACCGCCTGATGAATCAGGCAGCAGAACAAGATCAGGCAATAGAACAAAATCAAGCAGCAGAACAAGGCAGCACGATGAAAAAACTGGTCCTCGCCTCAAACAACGCCGGCAAGCTGAAAGAGTTCGCCGCCTTGTTGGCACCGCTGGGCATCGAGGTGGTCACCCAGGGCAGCCTGGGTGTGCCGGAATGCCCCGAACCGCACGTTACCTTCATTGAAAATGCGCTGGCCAAGGCACGCCATGCCAGTGCGATCACGGGCTTGCCGGCGCTGGCCGACGATTCCGGCATTTGTGCGCCGGCACTGGGCGGTGCGCCCGGTGTGTTGTCGGCTCGCTTTGCTGCCGTCGACGGGCAACCCCGTTCCGACGATGCCAACAACCGCCTGCTGGTCGAACGCCTGCGTGCCTTCGATGACAAGCGCGCCTGTTATTACGCCGCGCTGGTGTTGGTGCGCCACGCCGATGATCCCTTGCCGCTGATTGGCGAAGGAACCTGGTGGGGCGAGGTGATCGATACCCCGCGCGGTGAGGGCGGCTTCGGCTACGACCCGTATTTCCTGCTGCCGGCGCTGGGCAAGACCGCTGCCGAGCTTGGCGCAGAAAAGAACCGGATCAGCCATCGGGCGCTTGCGCTGGCCGCGTTGCTGCCCAAATTGTCAGGGCTGTAAGACGGTGGCTCGTACCATTCCCATTCAGCTGGCCGTGGGCGCTCACACGCCAAAGGGCCTGATCACGCCCTTTGCGCAGGCCGGCGAGTCGCAGCTGACCAGCTTGCCGCCTTTGTCGCTGTATGTGCATGTGCCGTGGTGTGTGCGCAAATGCCCGTACTGCGACTTCAATTCGCACGCGGCCCCCGGCGAGATTCCCGAGGAGCGTTATCTGGCGGCGCTGACTGCCGATCTGGACCAGGCTGTGCCGCTGGTCTGGGGGCGCACGGTCAATACGGTCTTCATCGGCGGCGGCACGCCCAGCCTGTTGTCGGCGGGAGCATTGGACCAACTGTTGGGCTTGCTGCGGTCGCGCCTGAACTTGTTGCCGGATGCGGAAATCACGCTCGAAGCCAACCCGGGCACCGTCGAAGCGGCACGGTTCAAGGAGTATGCGGCCAGCGGCGTCAACCGCATTTCACTTGGCATCCAGAGTTTCGACGACGCGAGTTTGAAAGCGCTGGGCCGGATCCACGATTCGCGTGAAGCACGCGACGCCATCGAGATCGCGCAGAAGTACGTCAGCCGCGTCAACCTGGACCTGATGTATGCCTTGCCCGGGCAGACGCTGGAAGGCTGTCTGCACGACATCGACAGTGCGCTGTCTTTTGGCACCGGGCACTTGTCGATGTATCACCTGACGCTTGAACCCAACACGGTGTTTGCACGATTTCCGCCGGCCTTGCCCGACGAAGACCTGGCCTATGACATGCAGGATGCCGTGGCCGAACGGCTGGGGGCCGCAGGCTTCGAGCAGTACGAGATTTCGGCTTACGCCCGGCCGGGTCAGCGCAGCAAGCACAACGTGAACTACTGGGAGTTCGGCGACTACCTGGGCATCGGCCCTGGTGCGCACGGAAAACTGTCGTTCCACGACCGTATCGTGCGCGAAGCCCGTCTGCGCAGTCCCGAGTCATGGATGAGCCAGGCCGATTCTGGCGCACACATCTCGGAATCGCGCCGGGTGACGGCGGCCGATCTGCCCTTCGAATTCATGCTGAATGCCTTGCGGCTGGTCGACGGCGTGGCCACCACCAGTTTCAGCGAACGTACCGGCCTGTCGCTGGCGGTAATCGCGCCGGAATTGCGAGCAGCGACTGAGCGTGGCTTGCTTGATCCGGACCCGACCCGGATTCGTGCAACGCCGCTTGGCCGGCGTTTCCTGAATGACCTGCAGGGCATGTTCTTGCGCGACGAATCGTAGCAATGCACTGTTAAGGTGCGTTTTCGGGTGTTTTTCCGAATGCATTATTTTGGTGCATCAAACCGGCTCGAAAATGCACTTTGTTGGGGCGTTAGGCGCAAGCGGCGCACCGCTGCTTGTGTCAAAATTCCCTCCGACATGGCATCTGACGGTGTCATGCATCATTGTGGCGTGGAGTTGGCACAGAACCTGCATTACACGCTGCATCAAGTCGTGGCGTCCTGGCTGTTGCCGGTGCGTAACGCGGCGCCCCACTTTTCGGCTTGAAGTCGGCTACCCATGCCGGCAACACCCTTTACAGCAAGATATCTGGAGCCCTCATGGCAACGCCCAAAGACGTTCTGAAACTGATTGCGGACAATGAAGTTCGCTTTGTCGATCTGCGCTTCACCGACACGAAGGGCAAGGAACAGCACGTGTCGCTGCCGTCGCATCAAGTCGACGAAGACAAGTTCGAATCGGGTCAGGCGTTCGACGGCTCTTCGATCGCCGGTTGGAAGGGCATCGAAGCCTCGGACATGCTGCTGATTCCCGATCCCGCGACCGCTCGCCTGGACCCGTTCCGCGAAGAGTCGACCCTGATCCTGACCTGCGATGTGGTCGAGCCGTCTGACGGCAAGGGTTACGACCGCGACCCGCGTTCGCTGGCCAAGCGCGCAGAAGCCTATCTGAAGTCCTCGGGCTTCGGCGACACCGCCTTCTTCGGCCCGGAACCCGAATTCTTCGTCTTCGACGGCATCACCTGGGGCGTCGACATGTCGGGCTGCTTCGTGAAGGTCAAGTCCGAAGAAGCACCGTGGTCCACCGGCATCGAATACGAAGGTGGCAACATGGGTCACCGTCCCGGCGTGAAGGGTGGTTACTTCCCCGTGCCGCCGGTCGACACCTTCCAAGACCTGCGTTCGGAAATGTGCCTGTTGCTGGAACAGCAAGGCGTGCCGGTCGAAGTGCACCACCACGAAGTGGCAGCACCGGGCCAGCTGGAAATCGGTACCAAGTTCTCGACGCTGGTTCAGCGCGCTGACTGGAACCAGATCATGAAGTACACGATCTGGAACGTCGCCGCCGCTTACGGCAAGACCGCTACCTTCATGCCCAAGCCCATCGTTGGCGACAACGGTTCCGGCATGCACGTTCACCAGTCGATCTGGAAAGACGGCCAAAACCTGTTCGCAGGCAACGGCTACGCTGGCCTGTCTGATTTCGCCCTGTACTACATCGGCGGCATCATCAAGCACGCACGTGCACTGAACGCCATCACCAACCCGGGCACCAACTCGTACAAGCGTCTGGTTCCGCACTACGAAGCACCGGTGAAGCTGGCTTACTCGGCACGCAACCGCTCGGCATCGATCCGTATTCCTTACGTCGGCAACCCGAAGGGCCGTCGTATCGAAACCCGCTTCCCGGATCCGCTGGCCAATCCGTACCTGGCATTCTCGGCCCTGATGATGGCCGGCCTGGACGGCGTTGCCAACAAGATCCACCCGGGCGATCCGGCCGACAAGAACCTGTACGACCTGCCGCCGGAAGAAGATGCAAAGATCCCGACCGTGTGCTCGTCGCTGGATCAAGCACTGGAAGCCCTGGACAAGGATCGCGAGTTCCTGACCCGTGGCGGCGTGTTCAGCAACGCCATGCTGGATGCCTACATCGCACTGAAGTCGGACGAAGTCGACCGTATGCGTGTCACCACGCACCCGGTTGAATTCGACATGTACTACTCGTCGTAATTCTCGCGAGTATTGCCGCGTCCTACGCAGGCAAGAACAACGGGGCGGAACATCGCCCCGTTTTTTTTCGCCAAACGTTTGTGATGCGGTGTCTTTTCCTGCGATGTTCTTCCTGGATTGCGCCCCATGAATGCTTTTATTTCACGTGCGCGCGAGACCCCGCCAGTGCCGGATCTGATGGCGCTGGAACTGCTGGCAAGCGCAGTGCTGGTTCTCGACGCGAAGGGGATCATCAGATTTGCCAACGCGGCTGCTGAAGATTTGTTCGAAATATCCGTGCGCCAGTTGGTTGGCGTGCATGCAAGTTCCTTGTTCGGCCACGGCGAAGAGTTGCAACGCTCGCTGGCCGAGGCGATGACCAATCAGTTCGCGGCCAAGCGCCAATTGATGGACATCGAGCGTGCCGGACGTGATCCGGTGCAAGTCAGCCTGACCGTGGTGGCGATTCACGGCCAGCCCTGGCCGGTGTTGCTTGAGCTGCGAGAGATCGAGCAGCAACTGAAAGTCGATCGCGAAGAACGCCTGCTGGATCAGGCGCAAGCCAATCGCGAACTGCTGCGCAATCTGGCGCACGAGATCAAGAATCCGCTGGGTGGCCTGCGTGGTGCCGCCCAGTTGCTGGAAGCCGAGCTGCCCGATCCTTCGCTGAAGGAATACACCCAAGTCATCATTCAGGAAGCAGATCGCCTGCAAACCCTGGTTGATCGTCTGCTGGCTCCGCACCGTGCGCCGCACATCGTTGGCGACGTGAACATTCATGAAGTCTGCGAGCGCGTGCGTTCCCTGGTGCTGGCCGAACACCCGCGTGGCCTGAAGATCATTCGGGACTACGACATTTCATTGCCCGAATTCCGCGGCGACAAAGTTCAGCTGATCCAAGCCATGCTGAACATCGTGCGCAATGCTGCCCAAGCCTTGAAACCGCAGATCAAGGAGGGCGATGCGCAGATCACCATCCAGACACGTGTCACCCGTCAAGTCACGCTGGCAAAGCGACGCTACAAGCTGGCACTGGAATTGCATGTGTCGGACAACGGACCCGGCGTTCCGCCGGAAATCCGTGACCGCATCTTCCATCCGCTGGTATCGGGACGGGAGGGGGGCAGCGGCCTGGGGCTGACACTGGCACAGACCTTTGTGCAGCAGCACGAAGGACTTATCGAGTGTGAGAGTCGCCCTGGGTGCACGGTCTTCCGCATCTTGCTGCCCCTGCTTTGAATCGGGCCTTCGGGCCTTAAAGAATCTGTTTGGGAAAACGTATGAAGCCGATCTGGATTGTGGACGATGACCGCTCGATTCGTTGGGTGCTGGAAAAGGCGCTGACGCGGGCCAACCTGCCGTGCCGCAGTTTCCCATCGGCCAGCGAGGCGCTGGCGGCGCTGGACAACGAGACGCCGCAGGCCTTGGTGTCCGACATTCGCATGCCGGGCGCAAGTGGCATCGAACTGTTGCAAGAGGTGAAGTCACGTCATCCCGCGCTGCCGGTGATCGTGATGACGGCGTATTCAGACCTGGAAAGTGCGGTGTCCGCCTTCCAGGGCGGCGCTTTCGAATACTTGCCCAAACCGTTCGATGTGGACGCTGCGGTGGCGCTGGTTCGTCGCGCCATCGAAGAAAGTCTGCGTGAAGACCAGGTTGATGAAAGCGTGCTTGGCTCGCCCGAAATTCTGGGCCAGGCGCCGGCAATGCAGGAAGTGTTCCGCGCCATCGGTCGCCTGTCGCAATCGCAGGTCACGGTGATGATCACGGGCGAGTCCGGTAGCGGCAAGGAACTGGTCGCACGCGCGCTGCACAAGCACAGCCCGCGTGCGCAGGGACCGTTCGTGGCGATCAACACCGCAGCGATTCCGCGCGATCTGCTGGAGTCGGAATTGTTCGGCCATGAGCGCGGTGCGTTCACCGGTGCGCAGAACATGCGTCGCGGTCGCTTCGAGCAAGCCGACGGCGGCACGCTGTTCCTGGATGAAATCGGCGACATGCCGTCCGAGCTGCAGACGCGATTGCTGCGTGTGCTATCAGATGGCACCTTTTATCGTGTCGGCGGCCACAGCGCGGTGCGTGCCAATGTGCGTGTGATCGCGGCCACGCACCAGCCGCTGGAAGAGCGTGTGAAGCAGGGTATGTTCCGCGAGGACTTGTTCCACCGCCTGAATGTGATCCGTCTGCGCCTGCCTGCGCTGCGCGAACGTTCCGAAGACATTCCGCTGTTGGCCAAGCACTTCCTGGCGCGTAGTGCGCGTGACCTGGGGGTTGAGCCTAAGCGCCTGACGCCGGCGTCCCTGGACGTCCTGTCGCGCTTCCGCTTCCCGGGCAATGTCCGGCAACTGGAAAACGTCTGCCACTGGCTGGCGGTGATGGCACCCACCCAGACCATCGACGTGCAGGACTTGCCGCCGGAGCTGCTGGATTCGCTGTCGCGCGATGCGCTGGCAAACGACGTGGTAGCGTCCGAGCCTGCGCTGTCGGGTGGTTTCGAGCGTGGCACGGGCGCGACTGACGCGCCTCGTGCATTCGGTGCTGCCGACCAAGCCGGCTTGCGCACCACCAGCGATGCGGGTGTGTGGCAAAACAGCCTGCAGACCGAAGTCGAACGTCAGCTTGCCCGTGGCGACGCCGATCTGATGCACAACCTGACGCAGCAGTTCGAAAGGGTTCTGATCGCCAGTGCCTTGCGTGCCACTCGTGGTCGTCGTATCGAGGCGGCCAGCCGCCTTGGGATCGGACGCAACACGATCACGCGCAAGATCCAGGAATTGGGCATGGAGGATGAAGCTGGCTGAGCGTAGCCAACTGAACGAAGCCCGTTCGTAAAACTGGCCGAACGAAGTCAATTCAGCGGGTTCGATCGGGGCTGGCATCGTGCCAGCCCCGACAGGCAGCGTCCTGCAATGGGACGCATGCAGCACAGCAGCGCTGCTTGCCAACGCATGCATGCATTCGGCATATGAGCCCTCAGCGGTTTCAGGCCCAGATCATCCACAACATGGCGTAATCGAAATTTCCAATATCGCGGTAGAGCACGGTTTTCAGGGGTTCTGACTTCTGCTGTTATTCCCATATGGAACAATAATCAGAAATATCTGCGCAGAAAAAGCAAATCGTCTGCAGTAGAAAACCGCGTTACTCAGGCCACTTAAGTCCGGGTTTTACCTTCCGCTGAACAGATTAGTCCCTCGTATATTTTCTATACGGAAGAAACCTCATGTGTCTGAAGCGCACTTGTCAGCAAGCTGAGACGTAGACTCGCCTCCTTGCCGATTTGTTCCGCACGGAATCAAACTGGCCATACAGGTAGCGTACAGGCCGGTGCAGAGACGGTCTGCCGTTACCGCGTATGCACTGTTTCGGATCGTGCCTTTGCACAGCATCCGCCCATCGGAGAGTTCGGGGCCTTCAGCTTGCGGCAGCCCCGGCCGCACGACTAGGACAAGATCATGTTTAACGTGGATACCGCTTCGCTCAAGAAGATCAATGGCGCACTGACCGCGGCAGATGGCGGTGCAGTTCAGATTACCGATGTCAGTGGCGATGGTCGCTACGTGCTGTACACCGGCGGTCTGGGCAGCAAGCAATTGTTCATGCGCGACACGCAGCTCGGTATCACGACACAACTGACGTCCGGCTCGGGTGCTACGTCACAAGGTCGTCTGTCGGGCGACGGCAAGACGGTTGTCTTCACCAGCGCAGCAGACAACCTGGTTGGCGGCGACACGGCAGGCAAAGACGATATCTTTGTGCTGAACCTGGAGACCAAGGCCGTTACGCGATTGATGGCGGCAAGCGGTGCCCAAGGCAACGGCGACGCAAGCTACCCGGTCATTACGCCCGACGGCAAATTCATTGCCTACGCCAGCGAGTCGACCAACATCGTCAATGGCGAAGGCGGCGTACTGCGCGACATTTTCCTGTTCAACACGCAGACTGGTGCCACCACCGCCGTCAGCGCCGGAATGCCGCAAAGCAGCTACAAGTACAACCCGATCATCTCCCCGGATGGCCGCTACGTGACCTACATCGGTCAAGTCGCCGGCAACGCCATGCCTGCGGTGATCGTTCGCTTTGACTCGGTGACTGGCACATCGACCGCGCTGGCCGTGCCGTCGAGCGGGCAGAACGATAACCTGCTGCTGGATGACGCTACCCCCGATGGCCGCTACGTGGTGTTCGAAAGCCGTCAGAACAATCTGGTGGCCAACGACAGCAACAGCAGCTCGGATGTGTTCCGCTATGACACGGTGACCGGTGAAACCGTCCGCGTATCGGTGTCGACCGGTGGGGTCGAAGGCAACGGCGATTCCAGCACTGCGTCGATCTCCAACAATGGCCGGTATGTTGCATTCGTCAGCGACGCAACCAACCTGGTGCCAGGCGATACCAATCGCGGCACGGGGGGAACGGGCCGCGATGTCTTCGTGCGCGACATGGAAACCGGTGTGACGATCCGTGCGTCGGTGCAGGCGTCGGGCCAGGAATTCAGCTATCCGATGTTCCGCTACGCGCAGATTTCGGACGACGGCACCTCGATTGCGTTCAGTGAAGTGGATGGCGTCTACAAGATTTCGCTGACTGGTATCAATGAGGTCGTGGGTCGCACGGTAGTGGGCGGCAGCGGCAACGACGTGCTGCAGGGCGGGGCAGGGGACGACATTCTGCAAGGCTTGGGTGGCAATGACGTGCTGATCGACAGCGCCGGCAACGACACCCTGGACGGTGGCGACGGCTTCGATATCGCCCAGTTCAGCACCGGCCTGCGTGGTGCCACCATCACCAATAGCGGCGGTAACCGTATCGTCACGCACAACAACCAGACCGACACGCTGATCTCGATCGAAGAAATTCACTTCGCCGACGGCCGTATGGTCTACAACCCGCAAGACGGCATTGCCCAGGTCGTGCGCCTGTTCAACGCCGCCTTGGGGCGTGAACCCGATCAAGCCGGCCTGAACTTCTGGGCCAGCGCGATCAAGAATGGCGTGTCGCTCACCACCTTGGCAGACGGCTTCCTGAGCAGCCCGGAATTCGCCCAGCGCTATGGCTCGAACCTGAGCAACGAAGCCTTCGTCACGGCCGTCTACAAGAACACCTTGGGGCGTGACCCGGATGCCGAGGGACTGGGCTTCTGGGTATCTGCACTGAATGCAGGCAGCAGCCGCGGCCAGGTATTGCGCGACTTCTCGGAAAGCAACGAGAACGTGCAGAAGACCTCTGGCCTCATTGCGGCAGGCATCTGGGATGTCGACGACCAGGCCGTGCAGGTTGCGCGCCTGTACGACACCGTATTCGCCCGCAAACCGGATCTGGAAGGCACCGTGTTCTGGAAGAACGCCATGCAAAACGGAGCGGCCAATCTGTTGAGCGTGGCCAACGCCTTCACGGGTTCGGTGGAATTCCAGCAGAAGTACGGCGCGCTGAGCAATCGCGATTTCGTGTCCGCCATGTACCAGAACGCCTTGCACCGCGCCCCGGATGCAGACGGGCTCAACTTCTGGACGGGTGCGCTGGATGGCGGCACCAGCCGTGCGCAGCTGGTGGTCGACTTGTCGGAAAGCAACGAACACGTGCAACTGACGCTGGCTGGCACCATGAGCGCCACCACGCCTGGTATTGCGTTCGCGTAAGCGTCTGCACAGGGCCAGGTACCACGCTTTAAGCAAGACCTTGAGCAACGCCTTTGGAGCAAGACCTGTGAAACTGCGGCGTCATCCCCCTGACGCCGCAGGGCCCTGGCTGCGTCAAGACATGGCCCGTGATCCACGCAAGCAGAACACGAGACCGGTCTGCTGTGCTTGAATAGGCGATTCGTTTTTTCGAGGATCCATTCCATGCGTGCAAGCTGGTACGAAAAGAACGGCGAGGCCCGTGACGTCATGCAGATCGGCGACTTGCCGACCCCTACCGCCGGTCCTGGCGAAGTTCGCGTGCGTCTGGCGGTCTCGGGCTTGAACCCTTCGGACGTCAAGTCACGACGCAGCCGCCCGCTGGCCGACGCGCTGTGCGTGCCGAACAGCGACGGCGCGGGTCGCATCGACCAGGTTGGTCCCGGTGTCGATGCCAGCCGTATTGGTGAGCGCGTGTGGGTTTGGAACGGTCAGTGGCAGCGTCCGCTGGGCACCACGGCCGAGTACATCGTGCTGCCGCAAGACCAGGCAGTGCTGCTGCCTGACACGACCGAATTCGCAGCGGGTGCCTGCCTGGGCATCCCTGCGCTGACCGCGTATCGCGCTGTGGAACTGCTGGGCGACATCGCGGGCAAGACGATCGTGGTGATCGGTGCTGGCTCGGCAGTGGCGCACTATGCCGCGCAGTTGGCCATCATCAAAGGTGCACGGGTAATCGGCACGGTTGGCAGTGTCGAGAAGGCACGTCATGCGGCCGCGGTTGGCGTTACGCAGACCATCAACTACAAGACCGAATCGGTGCTGGACCGGGTGCTGGAACTGACCGGTGGCAAGGGTGCAGACGGCCTGATCGACATGGACTTTTCCACCACCGCAGCCTTGCTTGGCAAGGGCCTGGTGGCGCGTCACGGCGTGGTGTCGTGCTATGGCTCGAACGTGATGGGGGAGACACCATTCCCGTTCCGCGACGTGATGTTCAGGTCAATCACACTGCACTTTGTGGTGGTGTACGACCTGCTGCCCGCCGACCGCAGCCGGGCCATTGAAACGCTGACGCACCTGCTGGCCGAGAACCGCCTGACGCATACGATTGGCGCACACTTTGCACTGGACGATATCGTCGCCGCGCATGAGGCGGTAGAGGGCGGGAAGGTGCTGGGTAATGTGGTGATCGATCTGCAGTAAGGCTGCTGGTTTGATCTGCGGTTTCTGCTCTGTGCCGCGATCGGCATAAAGCTGTAGCAGATAAAAAAATTCAGGCTGCGTTTTCGCAGCCTGAATTGTTTGATCGGTCTGGTTTTGATTTTCGAATATCAGCGCTTGCCGAGCTGATCGCCGATCACACCACCAATCGCGGCACCGCCCACTGTACCCAACACGCCACCGGTAACCACCGCGCCGGCCACGCCACCGATACCGGCACCCGTGACCATGCTCTTCGAGCGTGACGACATCTGATTCCAGCTGGCGCAGCCCGCCGAGGACAAGACAATCACAGCGGTGGCGGCCAGGGTGGCAATACGGGAATAGTTCATGGTCATGCTCCAAAACTCAGGTGTTGGCGGACCATCGAAAAGCTGACGGACGCGCGCTGAGCGAACGATCCCAGAACTGGTGAACGCTGTCTGTGACCGCCCAAGCCTGACTGCGTCAATGTGTAAACCCTACACAGTGAACAAGCTGGAGCACGTAAAACAGGGATACAAACTGGCGGATCAGGGGGCGTGTGTCTGCCAGCGATTTGCACGCACCACTGTGGCGCAAATCTGCCGGTTTAAGGCGGTTTTCAGGCCTGTTGCTGGCCTGATTCAAGGTTGAATCCGGGCTGATCAAAGGCCAGACAGGAATCGTGATGCGACGACTCAAGCTCGTGGAGCCAGCCACGCATGCGTATTCGCGTCTGACTGATTCGGCTCCCAATTGCCCAGCTTGGTGGCAAACGGAGTCAGCTTCCTGTCCACGCTTTCCTCATCAAGCTCGTGCTTTGCAATCGCCAGCTCGGCCACCGGCCGGCGATTCGTCAGGCGAGTGATTTCAGCCAAGGCATTGGGTGCACCGCGCTTGCCCATCACCGACACCACAGCAAGCTGACGCAACTGTACACGGTGCTCGGCCAGAAAGCTGCGCATCGGTCCGGCCAGGCGATACAACCAGATCGGTGACACCGTCACCACAATATCGAATTCAGCGGGGCGAGGGCCGTCATAACGAATGGGCGGTTCGCGTCGCCGCCAGGAATCAAGCAAGCATTGCCAGGTGCCCCGCTTGGATGCGCGCGACGGGGACGCGTCCGCATCACTGATCTCGCCCAACGGCCACCCTTGCTGTCGACTCAAGCGCGTAGCCAAACCACGGCAAGTGCCCGTGCGGGAATACATTACGATCAGAATCTTGCTCATGGCCACGCTCCCGAAACAGTGGGCCGCACCATGAAAAGAAAGCCGGGTTTACGTTTCGTCTAGCTTCCGGTCCAGCACCCGGCTGATCTTTCGCATGGCAGGCGGCCGGCAGCAATCTGCCGTCGCCTTGACCATACGCCCGCACATCGCCAGAAGACGGGCGCGCGCAGTGTCCTTCCGCTTATCGGTGCCCGCAAGCACATGTTCAACGCCGAACGGTCACAGCCCTCAAAGCGCCAGCGTGGCAACCACTGGAGCGTGGTCAGAGGGCTGCTCCAGCTTGCGGGGAGCCTTGTCGACGATAGACGCCGTGCAAGTGCTGGCCAGCGGCGCGGACAGCAGAATGTGGTCAATGCGCAGGCCTGCATTGCGCCGGAACGCAAACTGGCGGTAGTCCCACCAGCTGAAAATCTTCTCGGGCTGTTCGAACAGACGGAACGAATCCGACAAGCCCAAGTCCAGCAACGCTTGAAACGCCGCCCGCTCTGGCGGCGACACCAGAATGTCGCCCGCCCACTTGGCCGGATCGTGCACGTCGCGATCATCCGGCGCAATGTTGTAGTCACCCAGCACCGCCATGCGCGGCGAGGCGGCCAGCGTGTTCTTCAAATACTCGGTGAACGCCGCGTACCAGCCCAGCTTGTAGACATACTTGTCGCTGTCTACCGCCTGTCCATTCGGACAGTAGGCGTTCACCAACCGAACGTCGCCCTGCGGCGAGTCCAGGGTGACCGCAATCACACGCTTCTGCGGGTCTTCATAACCAGGAATGCCGCACACCACATCGCGCACCGGCAAACGCGACAGCACCGCCACGCCGTTGTAGGTCTTCTGACCCGAGAACACCGCGTGATAACCCGCCTCCTGGATCGCCGCCAAGGGGAAGACTTCGTCGGTCATCTTGAGCTCTTGCAGGCACAGGGCGTCGACGGGGTTGGCGGCCAGCCAGTCCAGCACTTGCGGCAGGCGGACTTTTAGGGAGTTGACGTTCCAGGCGGCAATTTGCATGGGGGTAATATTCCGACATTGATGAAAGCGACGCGTGATGGTGGATCAAGAACGCCCTGAGCATCCAACAATCGCGTATTCGACCGCGCATATTATCCGCGCGTCATCCCAGTCACCAAGATCGCCAGGTCTGATCGCTGATATGCCCAACCGGGCCGGCGTTTGCACACCCGAATTTGCTGGCGTAGCGTCCAATCCGGGCTTACATCAACCCCGCAATCCTCATGCATCCGATGTACGTGGTTACACGTATGGATCTCGTTACCGACCAGCAGCACTTGCCAACCCGGTTTTGTGTTCTCGTCCATTGAGCATCTCATGCATTTGAATGGTATTGCGACATGTCGATCTCTTACTCTGCTTGCCGTCCGGTGGACGGATGGACTTCCTACGATGTGCTGATTGCCCGCAACGGCAATGCGGAAAAGGTCGCGCACATTTGTTATGACAAATGGACGGCCAAGTGGGCGTTGTTGCACAACAGCGGATTGATCGAGAAATTCGATACGCTGCTTGGCGCGCGCGCTGGCGTAAGCACGTTTTACGGCTAGTGCCGGTCTGCACGAACGAGAAGGCTTAGCCCAGTCAGACCGGGGTCGCCGGCTGAGACTGCGGAAGTGCCAGACCAATGGCGGTGCCACGCACGTCAGACTGCGCCCAGGTTTTCCCCCCGTGCATACGCGCGATAGCCGCGACGATCGACAGGCCCAGACCGCAATGCATGCCCGCCTGGTAGGACCGTGATGCGTCCACTTGGTAAAGACGGTCGAACAGGCGCGGCAGATTTTCCGCTGTGATGACGGGGCCTTGATTGGATACCCCGACATAAGACACGCCGTGCCGGGTTTCCAGCGTGACGCTTATCGTGCTGCCGGTTGTGGCGTAGCGGGTGGCGTTGCTGATCAGGTTGGACAGCGCCCGCAGAAACAGCGGTTCGTCTACGGCGACCACCAGATCACCTTCTACGGCCAGCTTCAGGTTGCGTTCGCTGGCGGCCAGTTCGTGATATTCCAGCATGTCGAGGATGAGCGCGCGCAAACTCGTCGGTTCGCCCAGGCGGGCAGGTTCCCCGCCGTCGGCCCGCGCCAGAAAAAGCATGTCGTTGACAAGCGCACCCATGCGTCGCAAGGACGCCAGATTGGACACCAGGGTGTCTGTCAGGTCCTCGGTTGAACGCGGTCGCGACAGGGCCAGTTCGGTCTTGCCGATCAGTGAGGTCAATGGCGTGCGCAGCTCGTGTGCCACGTCGGCGTTGAATGCTTCCAGTCGGGCATGACTGGCGCTTACATGGTCCATCAGGTGGTTGAACTGGTCCACCAGGGGTGTCAGTTCCCGAATCTGCTGTGTCGGCACCAGATGCCGTGGGCTTGCCTCGCGGGCCATGTCTTCGGTCTGTGTGGCAAGCCGGTACAGGGGCCGCAGCCCGTGGCGCACGGCAAGCACTGCCAGACTGCCTGCAAGCACGGCACCGATCAGGGTGGCCAGCAGCAGTATGCGGCCCAGGGCGTCGAGCAGTTGTGTGTCCTGATCGATGTCGATGGTGAAGGTACCTTGCAGGGCAAGGGTGCCGTCTGTGCCACGCAGCACAAAACCACGGCTGCGCTGCTGGGCGGACAGGCGGTGTGCGTCGTCGTAGGGGTCTGCATAGAACGCAGTCCCGTCGTTGCGTGCGATCTCCAGTCGGGTGCCTGGGCGCTTGGCGGCATTGGCTTGCAGCAGCTGCAAAAATCGGTCGTCGCCGTCGCGCAGCAGCAGTTCGGATGTCTCTGTAAGTTTGTTGACCTTGAGCGTCAGCAGGCGCTCCTGCGCGCGAAGATGCAGCGATGCGGTGGCCAGGTAGACGCAGATCGACAAAACGCCCAGCAGCGCGGCCGCCAACAGCGCCAGCCGCACCGACAGGGTGGAAACAATCGAAGAAACCTTCTGGCTGTCAGCTGCGATCTTCAAGGACATAACCGACGCCGCGTATGGTGTGTAGAAGCTTCAGGCGGAATGCGTCGTCGATCTTGGCGCGCAGCCGTCGCACGGCCACTTCGACCATGTTCGACTCTGTGTCGAAATGGATATTCCACACCCGTTCGGCCAAGGTGGTGCGTGTGAGCACTTGCCCCTTGCGTCGAATCAACAGCGACAGCAACTGAAATTCCTTCAGGGTCAGGTCGATCCGTTTGCCGCCTCGGCGCACTTTGTGCGCGGGCAGGTCCACTTCCAGATCGGACAGCCGCAGCACAGTCTGTTCGGCAAGCAGGGAGTGTCCGCGCCGGATCAAGGCCGCAACGCGTGCCTGCAGTTCAGAAAACGCAAACGGCTTGACCAGATAATCGTCGGCACCGGCGCTCAGGCCTTTGACCCGATCGTCGATGCGGTCGCGGGCGGTGAGCATCAGCACCGCCGTGTTGTCATGTTCGCGAATGCGTCTGAGCACTTCAAAGCCATCCATGCCAGGCAGCATCACATCGAGCAGGATCACCTCGTACGCGCCCATCGCGGCCATGGCGTGACCATCCGGGCCGGTGCGCGCCACGTCGACGGCATAGCCGCTTTCCATCAGGCCCTGGCGCAGATAGTCGGCTACGCCTGCATCGTCTTCAATCACCAGCAACTTGTGCATCACCGCTCCACATTCCTGGTTCGTATTGTCCCGTGAGGCTGCGCATCTGAACATTACAAAACGGTAATCTGCGCGAGCGGGATTGGTTATCCCCGTCTGAAAAGATAGGTCACGTCGTGCGGAGATGCCTGGTTCGGGCACCGCACCCTATCTTTTCTCTGACCAGCCGGGAGCCTGCCCATGCCGCTTCAATCTTTGCCCGATGGTGATGATCGACCGCTTGATCGGTTGATTGCCTCACCGCTTGATCGCCGCCATTTTCTGCAGCGCAGCCTGGGTGCCGGCGCTGCCCTTGCTGCGTATCCCTGGACACTCGCGCACGGGCAGACGGCTGCAACGCCGGTTGCCGATCCGCGTTTTGCGGCGGCTGCGCCGGGGCTGATCACCAAGCGTGTCGAACGTACTGGGGACATATTGCCAGCGCTTGGCCTGGGCACCTTCCTGACCTTCGATCTTTTGCCCGGCGCACCGCGCACGCATCTGGCCGACGTTGCCCGGCGTTACTGGGAAGCTGGCGTAAGGGTGCTGGACACGTCTCCGCTGTATGGCAGCGCCGAAGTCACGGTTGGTGATCTGGCCAGCGCGTCGAACATGAACGAACAGTTGTTCATCGCCAACAAACTATGGGTGACGGGTGACTTCCTGGCGGACGACAGCCACGCCTTGCGCAGCCTGCAGGAATCGCAACTGCGCTTGTGGCGCAAGCGTTTTGACGTGATGCAGTGTCATAGCCTGGTCAATGTGGATGTGGCCGTGCCCCTGATGAACCTGTGGAAGAAGGAAGGGTTCACACGACTGGTGGGTGTGACGCACCACGAGAACGCCTATCACGAGGTGTTGGCCAAGTGGGTGCAGCAGGGGTCGGTCGACTTCGTGCACGTCAATTATTCGATCGCCAATCGACATGCCGAACAGACGGTGCTGGCGGCGGCGCAGCAACGGGGTGTGTCAGTGCTGGTCAATATGGCGATGGAGAAGGGCAGGCTGCACAAGGCGATCGGCAACCAGCCGCTACCGGACTTTGCGCGAGAACTCGGCATTGCGAACTGGGCGCAGTATTTCCTGAAGTTCGTCATGTCGCATCCTGCCGTCACTTGCTGCCTGAGTTCCACGGCCAACCCGGCCCATGCCGAAGAAAACCTGGGCGCGCTGCGCGGACCGCTTCCCGATGCCGACATGCGTGAACGCATGGCGCGCTATGTCCAGGGTCTGCCCGGTTTCAGCCAGGTGGCAACGCTGCCCTGGTATCCCGACAAACAGCAGCAGTACCAAGGCCTGATCCGTCGTGCGCAAGCCGCACAACGGGCGCGCACCTGATCGGTCGCACGCGGCGGGTGGACCAAGGTCCGACGCCGTCCTGTGCGCTCGGAATCTCAATCAAGGAAATGCATATGCAACGTAGAAATTTTCTGGCGGCTGCCAGCGCCGCAGTCGGCGCATTGGCAGTCAGTTCCAAGGCGCTTGCGCAGGCTGGAAGCAGCGGATCGACACTGCCACAGGGCTTGACGGCACGCGGCTCGGTCATGCCCACGCGTGGACGCATCGTGCGCGACAGCCTGCCGCGCAACGAACCACTGGCGGGCATGCGTTATCGCACGCCATTTCGTTTCGGCCTGGGTGGTACCCAGATCGGCAATATTTTCGAGCCCATCAGCGAGGCACAGGCTCAAAGTGTGCTGCAGGCTGCGTGGGATTCAGGGGTACGCTATTTCGATACGTCCCCGTTCTACGGGTATGGCTTGAGCGAGTACCGTTTAGGCCAGTTCCTGCGTACCCAGCGACCGGGCAGCTATGTCGTGTCCACCAAGGTGGGTCGGGTGCTCAGAGCATCCAAGGGCAGCTTGCCGAATGCGTCGCTCTGGCCATCTCCTGCACCGTTTTCCTATACCTATGACTTCAGCGCTGCCGGTACGCGGCGGTCGGTTGAAGACAGCCTTCAGCGCATGGGCATCCCGCAGATCGATATGGTCTTCATCCATGATCTTTCCCCGGACAACACCGAGCTGGACCGCCCCTGGCAGGAACATTTTGCGGTCGCCGCGCAAGGTGCAATGGTCGAACTGACGCGCATGCGTGAAGAAGGCCTGATCGGAGGCTGGGGCTTTGGCATCAACACACCCAATGCTGCCGTGCTGGCGGCGACATCGAACGTGCCGACGCCCGACATCGTGCTGCTGGCCTGCCAATACTCCTTGCTGGATCACGCCGACACCCTCGACAAGACCTTCCCCGCCTTGCAGAACAAGGGCATCTCCGTGGTGATTGGCACGCCGCTGAACGACGGTTTCCTGGGTGGCCGCAGCCGTTACCATTTCAGCGATCAGATTCCAGCCGGCGCGGTGGAAAAGCGCGCGCGCTTGATGGAAGTGGCAGACCGGTTCGGGATCGACATTCGCACTGCCGCGTTGCAGTTCGCAGCGGCACCGCCGATTGTGTCCGCAGTGATCCCGGGGGCGCGGGTAGCTGCCCAGGTGCGCGCGAATGTCGAATCGATGAAGGTCGAGATTCCAGCCGATTTCTGGGCCGAACTGCGCCGCCTGGGCTTGATCACCGCGCAGGCACCTGTCCCCGCCTGAGTCTTCACCTGACCTGGCTGCCTGACGTGGTGTGACCCCCTGTTCAAAGTTCGGTGCGCAGTCGCCAAATCTCGGGGAACAGCACTACGTCCAGCATCTTGCGCAGATAGCTCACGCCCCCGGTGCCACCAGTGCCGCGCTTGAAGCCGATCACGCGTTCCACGGTCGTCACGTGGCGAAAGCGCCAGAGCCGGAAAGCGTCTTCGATGTCAGTGAGCTTTTCGCCTAACTGGTACAGGTCCCAGTGTTGCTTCGGGTTGCGGTAGACGGCGAGCCAGGCTTGCTCCACCACGTCGCTCGCCACATAAGGCTGTGTCCAGTCGCGTTCTACGTATTCCGACGGTATGGCCAGGCCGCTGCGCGCCAGCAGGCGCAGCGCTTCATCGTAGAGCGATGGGGCACAGTAGGCCGCTTCTACCTGTGCGAGCAGATCGGCACGGTGCGCGTGGGGCTTGAGCATCGCCGCGTTCTTGTTGCCCAGCGAGAACTCGATGCAACGGTACTGCGCGCTCTGGAAGCCGCTCGAACTCGCGAGGTAAGGCCGCATTGCGCTGTACTCGGGCGGCGTCATGGTCGATAGCACCGTCCATGCGTTCACGAGCTGTTCCATGATGCGCGTTACGCGGGACAGCATCTTGAAGGCATCGGGCAACTGCTCGGTGGCGATGCAGTGCGTGGCTGCGGTCAGCTCGTGCAGCATGAGCTTCATCCACAGCTCGCTGGTTTGATGCTGCACGATGAAAAGCATCTCGTCGTGCGCCGGTGATAGCGGATGCTGCGCGTTCAGGATCTGGTCCAGGTGCAGGTAGTCGCCGTAGCTCATCGACTGGCTGAAGTCGAGTTGCGCCTTTTCGTCCTGAACAATTTTCTCGGTCTGATGCATCTCAGGTCACCGCGTTTTTCTGATTGAACTCGGGGCGCCGCCACTCTTCTTTTTCCAGCACTTGCACGAAGTGTTCGACCGAATGCCAGACGTCCTCGAAGCTCAGGTACAGCGGCGTGAAACCGAAGCGCAGGATATGCGGCGTCTGCGCGTCGCCAGCGCGGAAGTCACCAATTACCCCGCGGGCAATGAGCGCCTGCACGATGGCGTACGCCGCATTGCCCTGCGCTTCGGCGGCATCGGCCATCGCCAGGCACACCTGCGATCCGCGCTGGCCGTGTTCACGTGGCGTGACGAGCGTGAAGCGGCCAGGGCAGCGTGCCTCGATCAGGGCGATGAAGGCGTCGGTCAGCGCGAGCGACTTGATGCGCAGCGCTGACATCGGCTCGCCGTCGGCGTTGAAGGGCTCAGCGGCCAGCACGGTGTCGAGTCCGCATTCAAGCGCCGACAGGCTGATGATCGGTTGCGTGCCGCACAGGTAGCGCGCCGCGCCCGGTGCGGGCTGGTAATGCGGCGTGAACGCGAAAGGTGCGGCGTGGCCAAACCAGCCAGACAGCGGCTGCTCGAAGCGGCTCGCATGGCGCGCGTTCACCCACACGAAGGCAGGCGCGCCGGGGCCACCGTTCAAATACTTGTAGCCACAGCCGATCGCGAAGTCGGCATTGCATGCGTTGAGCTTGACCGGTACTGCGCCCGCGCTGTGCGCCAGGTCCCACACGGTGAGTGCACCGGCGGCGTGTGCCGCTTCTGTCAACGCGGCCATGTCGTGCATGACGCCGGTGCGGTAGTTGACGTGCGTAAGCATCAGCACCGCAACCTCAGGCGTGAGCGCGGCGGGAATATCCTCGACGCGTTCCACCAGCTTAAGCGTGAAGCCGCGTTCGCGACAGAGCGATTCGGCGATGTACAGGTCGGTCGGGAAGTTGCTGCGCTCGCTCACGACGGTGCGGCGTTGCGGCTCGCCGCTGTCGATCGCCTGGCTCATGGCGGCGAACAGCACTTTGTAGAGGTTGATCGAGGTGCTGTCGGTACACATCACTTCGTCCGGCGCGGCACCGATCAGCCGAGCCAACTTGTTGCCCAGGCGCTGCGGCATGTCGATCCAACTGGCGGTGTTCCAGGAGCGGATCAGGCCATTGCCCCATTCCTGCGCCACCACGTCGGCGACGCGCGCGGGGGTGGCGGTCGGCATCACGCCGAGCGAGTTGCCGTCGAGGTAGATCACGCCGTCGGGCAGGGTGAACAGGTCGCGCAGTTCGCGCAGCGGGTCGGCGTGATCGAGAGCGCGGCAATCGTCGAGGGTCATGTCACTGTCCATGAGTTTGATGCAGGTTGGCGGGGCACATCGTGGAACCGGCTTTGTCGGGCCATTGGTTATTCCCCCGAGAGGGGGCAGCGCAATACGAAGCGCTAGTACGGGGGAAAGTTCATAGACTGCGCAGCACTGCGCGAACGGGGGAAGCGTCGGCGCTCACCAGCTTCAGCGGCAGTGCGATGAGTTCGTAGTCGCCTTCGGGCACATCGTCGAGCACGAGGTTTTCGAGCACGCGCAGGTTCATGCGGCGGATGACCTGGTGGCTGTCGAGCGTCTTGCTGTCGGCTGGGTCGATGCTGGCGGTGTCGATGCCGATCAGCGTCACGCCGAGCGCGGCAAGGCGTTCGATAGTGGCCGGTGCGTAGGCGGCAAGGGCACCGTCCCATTCGACAGGTGCGCGCTGGTAGGTACGCACCAGCACGCGCGACGGGAGATCTTTGATGGCATGCGCGATGTGCGCCCACTCGATCAACGGCCCACACGCGATGGCGTGAATCACGCGGCAAGGGCCGAGGAAGGGCGTGAGGTCGATGTCGCCGATCGTGGTGCCGTCGGGGGCGTAGTGCAGGGGCGCATCGGCGTGCGCACCGACGTGCGGCGACAGCGTGATCTCGCTGACGTTCACGGGGCAACCCGGGCCTATGCTTGCGGCCCAGCGCTGCTGGTAGGGCGTGTCGCCGGGAAAGACCGGAGAGCCTTCGTGCACAGGTGGGGAGATATCCCAGATTCGTTTTGTCATGCTGCCAAATTAGCGTTGGGCGGTAGCGCGTGGTGTCGCTTATTTCCAACGGCCGCATGAAAAGCGTTCTGCAAGGCAGACCGTTGCGACAGCAGCAGGGCGCATGCCCTGCTTTGCTTGCGGCCTTGGGCGCGCGACCTGATGCGTCCAGGTAGTGCGACGGGCGCTTGCCCACTGCCCGCAGGTTAATATCGTGGTCGCTCCGGGGTGCACATCAGTGCTGAGATCCAGACCCGTGAACTTGAACCGGTTAATCCCGGCGGAAGAAGAGCATTCACCTTGATGTGACGGCACGCCCAAATAGGAGCGTGCCGCATGGGGAGCCTTCGGAGCATCGTTGCACAGCTCAGGAAGGACGTTCATGGATAAGCTCGCCCCGCTGGTCGCGGACATTCTCGACTTCATTGCGGCGGACGGCTGCTCGGACGATCAGTTCGATGCCCTCGCGCTTCGCCTGTTTGCCCATCAATTTGCCGCCAATGCGCCGTATCGCAGCTTCTGCCAGCAGCGTGGGGTGACCACGCGCAAGGTCAACACCTGGCGGGATATTCCGGCGGTGCCTATCGATGCGTTCAAGGCAACGGAATTGCGCTGTGCGCCGCCGTCTGAGCAGGAACGCGTTTTCATGACCAGCGGCACGACACGTGCCGATACGCGCGGACGTCACTTTCATCCGCTGCTGGATGTCTACGACCTTTCGATGATCCGCAATTTTGCGCAGCGCTTCATGCGTGGCGACGCGCGAATGCCCATGGGCGTGTTGTTCCCCGACGAAGTGGCCATGCCGAATTCATCGCTCGCGCATTATCTGGCGCTGGCGAAGTCGACATTCGGGTCGGACGACAGCCGCTATTTCATGACGCCGCAGGGCATTGACCTGCCCGCGCTGTGGCAGACCCTGGACGCTGCCGTTGCGCGCGGTGAGCCGTATGCGCTGCTGGGCGCGAGCTACAGCATTGTCCACGTGCTGGATGCCTTGCAGGCGCAGGGCAAGCGTTTCCAGCTGCCTGCGGGAAGCCGCATTCTGGACACCGGCGGCTACAAGGGGCAGTCACGCGAGTTGCCGCTTGAGACCTTCTATGCTTCGCTGTCGGACCTGCTGGGCGTGCCGCGTACGCACTGCATCAACATGTACGGTATGACTGAACTGAGCACGCAGTTCTATGACGACGGCAATGCCGAGGTGCCGTCGGTCAAGTCTGGGCCGCACTGGATTCGTTCGCGCCTGGTAGACCCGGTTTCCGGGCAGGACGTAGCCCCCGGCGAACGCGGCATTCTGGTGCATTGCGACCTGGCCAATTTCAATTCGGTCACGACCATCCTGACCGAAGATGTCGGTGTGGCGCGCGGGGCAGGGTTCCTGCTGCTGGGACGTGCCGAAGGCGTGGACGCCAAGGGATGTTCGCTGGCGGTGGAAGAGTTCCTGCGGGCAACTTCGGCATGACGACGCACACGGTCCAGGCCGGGTACCTGCCCGGACTGACGGCGGATGAAGTCGCATGGCAGCAGTTGAGCTTCTCGCAACATGGCACGCGCGTGGACGTGGCCGTGCCCATGCTGACCGCGTTGCAGATGAATGCGCTGGCCGAGCGCGTGCGCCGCGCCAGTGCCTTGCATCTGAAGACCATGAGCGTGTCGGACATCATTGGCGTGATCGACCGCGCAATGGCCCGTCTGCTGGATCGCGACGATCCGTTCCGGCAACAGGCAGACCAGTGGTTGCCGGTGGTCACGGGCTTCGACGCCGACATGGTGCGCCTGGGGCTGACAGCATTTTTCAAGACGTTCCGCGCACCCCAGTTGCACCGTTTCGTGGCCGAGGATTTTGCGAATCCCAAGGTGCTGGATGGTTTTCAGCCGACGCCCAAGGGCGGGGCGGTTCGTGCCTTCGGCCCGGACTTGCTGGTGCACAGCTGGGCCGGCAATGTCCCGGCGCTGGCCTTATGGAGCTTTGTCTGCGGCCTGTTGGTGAAGGCTGGCAATATCGGCAAATTGCCCAGCGCCGAGCCGCTTTTCGCCGGGTGGTTCGCGCGTTTGCTGGCCGAGGTGCATCCGCCTTGGGTGGAGTGCATGGCGGTGGTGTGGTGGCGCGGTGCGGGCGACGACGGCGCGGCCGAGTTGTATGCGCAGGCCGACACCGTGGTGGCCTATGGCGGCAATGATTCGCTGGACGCCATTCGCAAGCGCTTGCCGGTGACCACCCGCTTTTTGCCTCACGGCCACAAGCTAGGCGTCGGCCTGATTGGCGTGTCGGCGCTCGACACTTTGAAAGCACCGCCACTGGCGCGCCTGGCCGCCTGGGACGTGATGCGTTATGACCAGCAAGGGTGTTATTCGCCCCACGTCTTTTACGTGGAACGGGGCGGCGCGGTTACGCCACGTGCCTTTGCCGATTACCTGGCAGCGGAATTGGCCAACTTGCATCGGCGCTTCCCGCGTCGGGCACAGGGTCTTGATGATGCCGCTGCGGTGGCCAAGTGGCAGCAGGCATTCGAGTGGAAGTTGCTTGCCGCCGAGCACAGGCAGGACGCCTTGATCGGCGGGCCGACCACTGCCTGGCAAGTGGCATACCGCGACCAGCTTCAGCCGTTGGCACCCACGGCGCTTCAACGCAGCATTCAGGTGGTGGCGGTTGACGCGCTGGAATCGGTGATGCCCGTCATCGGCGCACAGCGCCGGTATCTTCAGACTGCCGGGGTCGCCGCGTCGCCAGAAGCGCTTTATCGCTTGGCCGATATGCTGGGCGCGGCCGGTGTGACGCGGATCAGTGCCATCGGCGCGATGAGTGCGCCGGAAGCAGGCTGGCACCACGATGGCCGCTTCAACCTGCTGGACCTGGTGCGCATGACCGAAATCGAGAACTCAGCCGAAATGGCTGCGCAGCCGCTGGCGCGATATGCAGATTGAATCTCACGCATCCCCGCAGGCGTTCTTGTCATGAGTTTCATGGACATCCAGAACGTGGTGTTCACCTACCCGGGCAGACCGCCCGTGGTGGACGGCATCGACTGGCAGATCGAGGCGGGTGAGATCCACTGCCTGGTGGGACGCAGCGGCTGTGGCAAGACCACGCTGCTGAAGTTGGCGGCAGGGTTGCTGCGTCCGCAATCGGGCCGGATTCTGCTGCGTGACGGCGAGCTGGTGTCGCCCGGGCCACAGATCGGGTTCATGTTCCAGGCCCCCGTGCTGCTGGAGTGGCATCGGGTCATCGACAACGTGTTGCTGCCGGTGTCCTTGCAGCGTCGGCCAGATGCCAGGGACCGAGCGCGCGCGCTTGCGCTGCTGGACACGCTGGGCTTGGCTGCTCATGCTCAGCATCATCCTCGTGCCTTGTCCGGCGGTCAGCAAAGCCGGGTGGCACTGGCGCGCGCGCTCATTCTCGACCCCGCCTTGCTGCTGTTGGACGAACCGTTCGCCGCCCTTGACGCCATTACCCGCTCAGACCTGCAAGACGATTTGCTGGCTATGTGCCGACAGCGTGGCACCACAGTACTGTTCGTGACGCACGACATTGCGGAGGCCGTTTACTTGGGCGATCGGATTGCCGTGATGCATGGCGGGCGCATCGTCGATGCCTTGCAAGTAGGCCTACCCACGCCCCGAACCCAGACGCTGCGCCACGGCGTGCCCTTCAATCAATATTGCGCGCGTGTACACGCTGCGATGGATCAGGCTCGTCATGCGGGCGCGCAGACTACGACGGTGGGGGCAGCATGACGGCGAGTTCGCGTCAGGCCCGCGTGCTGGCCTGTGTCGTGTTCCTGGTGCTGGTCTGCGCCTGGGAACTGGTCGCGCGCCGATCGGGATTGTCTGCGCTGGTGTTGCCCGCGCCTTCAGCCATTGCCGCGAGCTTGTGGACGCAATTGAGCAACGGCTATTTCTGGCCACATCTGCGCGCCACCTTGTTCACCTTGGTGTCTGGCCTGGCGCTTGGCAGTGTCGTCGGGTTGTTGATGGGCATTGCCCTGGCGGAATCCTCCTTGCTGGAACGGGTGTTCAGGCCCTATGTGATCGTCAGCCAGGTGGTGCCCAAGCTGGCGCTGGCACCGCTGTTCGTGTTGTGGTTCGGCTTCGGGGCCACATCTGTGGTGCTGATCACTGCGCTGATCTGTTTTTTCCCCTTGATGGAAAACACGCTGACGGCCTTGAAGCAGGTGGATGCACAGCGTTTGCAGCTGTTCCAGATGCTGGGCGCTACCCGCATGCAGACCCTGCTGCGCCTGAAACTTCCCACCGGCATGCCGGGCATTCTGGCGGGGCTGCGCGTGGCCGTGGTGCTGGCTTTGGTGGGTGCCGTGGTGGGCGAATTCATTGGTGCCAGCCAAGGCCTGGGTGCCGTCATCATTGCGTCGCAGGGCATGATGGACACCTCGCTGATGTTCGCCGCGCTGATCCTCATCGCCGTGATTGGTCTACTTTTCTATCAAGCCACGCTGTTGCTTGAGCGCGTGCTGTTGCGTTCCTATACCGACCGTCCCTGACATGACCTCAGATACCTTGCACCGTCTGCTTTCCCGCCGCCGCTTCCTTGCCACGACCGCCGCCATGGCGGCCCTTGCGGCACCGCCGTTCGCCGCCTTCGGGCAGAACCCGCCGACCGCTCCGACGCTCGGCAAGGTCACCGTGGCGGGCTGGAGCAAGCCCATCAGCGAGATCACCAATCTGCTGGTCGAGCCGGAAAAAGGGTTCTTCAAGGCGCAGGGGGTGGAACTGGCTTACCTGCCGGGCGCGGGCGGTGGCGATGCCATTCGCAATCTGCTGAGCGGTCAGGCCGACGTGGCGTTCACCGATCCGGGGTCGTTCTTCATGGCGCTGGACAAGGGTGAAAAGCTCGTCGCCATCTACGACATCTACCCGCGCAATGTCTTCAACGTGGTGTCGCTGAAGTCGGCCAACATCACACGGCCGGCGGATCTCAAGGGTAAGAAGATCGGCGTCTACAGCCTGTCCAGCGGCACGCGGCAGAACCTGTTGGTGATGTTGCACCAGGCCGGTCTGAAAGAGTCTGATGTCAGCATCGTGGTGACTGGCTTGCTCAACTTCGCACCGCTGTTGCAAGGCCAGGTCGATGCCACGGCGGCAACCGATACCGGGCTGGTGGTTGGCCAACGAAAGGGCATTGGCGAAGTCAACGTGATGCCGGTCAGCGACTATCTGAACGTGTCCAGCGACTTGTTCGTGGTGCGCGAATCGGTCTATCGGGAAAAGAAGGAATTGCTGAAGGCGTTCCTCAAAGGCTATCGCGACAGCGCGGCCTGGATGATCGCCCAGCCAGATGAAGCCGCAACCCTGGCAGGCAAGTACGCCATCGACGGCACCAACCGCGACATCAATCTTGAGGTCATCCGCTTGCGCAACGCATCGTCATTGTCGGCTGGCGGGGTGGGCAGCCTGGGTGCCTTCGATCTGGATGCCTTGCAGAAGGGCGCTGACGCGTTCCGCGCCTTGGGCCTGATCACGCGTCAGATCAAGGTGTCTGACGTGGTGGACACCAGCTTGTTGCCAGCCCGATAAAAGGCCGCCACATGAAATTCCAGGACAAGGTAGTGCTGGTGACTGGCGCAAGCCGTGGCATCGGGGCGGCAATCGCGCTTGCGTTCGCGCGCGAGGGGGCCTCGGTGGTGGTCAACTACCTGTCGAACGACACTGCGGCTGCCGAGGTGGTTGCCGCATGTCAGGCAGCAGGCGGTGACGCCTGGGCGGTCAAGGCCGATGTCGGGTCGGACGATGCGGTGCGCACCATGATCGATGGCATCGTGAGTGAGTTCGGGCACATCGACATCGTGGTGAACAACGCCTTCAGTCCGTACTTGTTTGACCCAAAGAACAGAACCCGCTTCGACGACTTGAACTGGCACGACTACCAGTCGCAGTTCGACGGCACTGTGGGCGCGACTTTCCGGGTGTGCCAGGCCGTGCTGCCGATTTTCCGCAAACGGGCACAAGGCAGCATCGTCAATATCGTCAGCAACCTGGTTGAACACCCGGTGGTGGCGTATCACGACTACACGACTGCCAAGGCCGGGCTGGTGGCCTTCAGCCGCAATCTGGCAAGCGAGCTTGGCCCGCTTGGCATCCGCGTCAACTGCGTGGCACCGGGCCTGGTGTATCCCACCCAGGCCAGTCAGGCCACCCAGGAATCGTTCCGTGAATCGCTGATGGCGGCCACGCCCTTGCGGCGCATTGCGCGGCCGGAAGACGTGGCGGGGCCGGTGCTGTTCCTGGCGTCGGACTGGGCCGGTTTCATGACCGGGCAGGTCTTGTTCGTGGACGGCGGACTGGTGATGAAATAAGGCCGGCGCAAAGGCCGGGTATCCGGTCCGCCAGTCTGATTACTTTACCGGCGCGCGCAACATGATGCCCGCATTTTCCAAAGCACTACGCAGGCCCTGAGCAAAGGCCAGTGCACCCGGCTGGTCGCCATGCACACACAAAGTATCGGCTTGCAGCGGCACTTCCTTGCCCGACACGGCACGCACATAACCGTGTTGCACCATCGCCAGCACCTGGTCGATGGACTGCTGCAGGTCGGTAATCATGGCCCCCGGCTGGCGGCGCGAGGTCAGCGAACCATCGTCCTGGTAGCTGCGGTCGGCGAACACTTCGCTGGCCACGCGCAGGCCCATGTCGCGGGCCACATCCACCGTCACGCTGCCCGCCAGCGCAAACACCACCAAGGACGCATCCACATCGTGCACGGCGCGGCAGATGGCTTTCGACAGGCCTGCATCGCGTGCGGCCATGTTGTAGAGCGCACCGTGCGCTTTCACATGGCGCAGCGGCACACCGGCGGCATCCGTGAAGCCCTTCAGCGCGCCGATCTGATACACCACCATTTCGTAGGCCTCGTCGGCTGAAACGGCCATTTCACGGCGTCCGAAGCCTTGCAGGTCGGGCAGACTGGGGTGCGCGCCAATCGACACGTCGCGGGCAATGGCAGCTTTCACGGTTGCCGCCATCGAGCGCGGATCGCCTGCGTGGAAACCGCAGGCGATGTTAGCCGAGGTGACCGAGCCCAGCAGCCCCAGATCGTCGCCGGCCTGGTAGATGCTGAAGCCTTCGCCCATGTCACAGTTGAGATCGAGTTCGCGCATGTTCATGTCCATAATTGGTGGGAGAGGGGCGCGGCGTGATGACCAGGCCAGCGCGCAGGGTGACAGGATATCGCCCTCGCAGGCTTGCGTCAGTACGCAAGTTCGTGTCTTCATTCAGGATTGGTATAGTCGGGCTTGAACCAGCCGTCGCCGACGGTTGCGCTTTATGTCGGGGTCATTATTTTCTCCACGCCAGGTGGTTTGCTGCGAGCACTCAATGTCCTGACACTCCTGATCACGATGGGGCTGTTGGCCATCGCCTTCGCCGCGCTGTGGATCGATCGGGAAAAGACCTGGGAGGGCGCGGCAAACAGTGCACGCAACGTGCTTGCCTTGCTGGAAGGCGATATCTCTCGCACGATTCGCGGCTATGACCTGTCGCTCAGTGGCGTGATCGACGGCATGAGCGCGCCGGGCATCGACACCTTGTCGCCCGACATGCGCCAGCGTGTGCTCTTCGATGGGGCCGCTGCAGCCGAGCACCTGGGTTCCTTGCTGGTGATCGATGCACTGGGCAACGTGGTGCACGATTCCGCATCGACGCGCCCGCGTCAGGGAAATTTTGCCGATCGCGATTACTTCAGGGCACATCGTGACCGGGCCGATGTGGGCTTGTTCATCAGCGCCCCGTTTCGCAGCCGCCTGCGCGGCGGTGACCCCAGCATTGCCCTCAGCCGCCGCCTGTCTGCACCGGACGGCAGTTTCGCGGGCGTGGTCAGCGGCACCTTGCGGCTGAGTTATTTTCGCGACCTGTTCCAGCGCCTGAAACTGGGCACCGATGACTCCATCACCTTGTTGCGTGACGATGGCATCGTGTTGATGCGCGACCCCTACGCCGAAGGCATTCCGGGCACCAACCTGCGCGCCAGCCCGGTCATCAGCCGTTTTCTCGATCGTGGTGAATCCGGGTTTGTGGGTAAGGCTACGCTTGATGGCGTCAGCCGTTACTACAACTTCGCGCGCCTGCAGGGGCTGCCGCTGTTCATGAACGTCAACATCTCGCCAGACGGTTTCCTGAAACCTTGGCGACAGCGCTCGTGGGTCATCAGCATCACCACCTTGCTGTTGTGCGCGGCGGTGATGACACTGACACTGCTGTTTCAGCGCGAACTGCGCAGACGTCAGCAGGTAGAGCGGAAACTGGAATTGCTGGCGCAGACCGACGGCTTGACGGGGCTGGTCAACCGCCGTGCATTCGATCTGGCCTTGCAGACCGAGTTTGACGACGCCCGCCGCACGGGCGCACTGATGTCCTTGCTGTTTGTCGACGCCGATCGCTTCAAATACTTCAATGATCGATACGGGCACCAGGCCGGTGACGAGGTGCTGCGGCGTATTGGTGATGTGCTGCGTGAGCATGCGCGACGGCCTCGCGATGTGGCGGCGCGTTATGGCGGGGAAGAGTTCGTGTTGCTGTTGCCCGCAACCGGGGCTGCCCAGGCGGTCGAGATCGCAGAGCGCCTCCGCACCGCCGTCATGGCTTTGAGCTTGCCCCACGATGGCTTGCCGGGCGGTGTTTGTACGGTGAGTGTCGGTGTTGCAAGTGGTGTATCGGCAGGGTCAGAAGATCGTGCCGCCATGCTGATGCGCGCCGACGCAGCGCTTTACCGTGCCAAGCAGGCGGGTAGAAACCGGACGGAATTGGCAGCTTGATCGCGGCGTGGCGATGCTGGTTTTCGCTGGTGTCAGTGAATGATTCAGTTATCGATCTTGCTCATCAACGCTCAATCAGCTGGCGTTTTTCAGCCGATCATTTTTCAACCGTTCGATGAACCAGCGCCCGGCCGGTCCGGGCAGCGCATCTTTGCGATGTACTGCAGACATCGCAATTGCCAATGGGTGCTGCCGGTAGGCTTCCAGCTCGATGCGTACCAGCAGGCCGCTATCCACATCGGCCTGCACCATGGCTTGTGGCATGTGGCCCCAGCCAAAGCCGGCGCGCAGAAATGCATGTTTTGCACCCAGGTCTGCCAGCCGCCAGGTCAGCGGTGAAAACACGGCAAAAGTGCTGCCGCTGGTCAGGTTTGTGCGATCGGTGAGTACGAGTTGAACGTGGCGTTCCAGGTCGCGGTCACGCACTGCCCCGGTGTGTTCCGTCAACGGGTGGCCGGGTGCCACCACGGTGATCATCGGTACATCAAGCAGTCGTTCGGTGTCGATGCTGTCAGGCACCACCGGCATGGAACCGATCACCCCGATACGACATACGCCGTCCAGCACCGGCTGTACGACGGCTCCGAGCGCTTCGACATAAAGCCGCAGGGGCGTATTGGGAAATGCACCGCGAAAGGCACCCACCGCTTCGGTCAGTGAGGCCATCGGGTACATCACGTCCACCACCACCGACAGCTCGGGTTCCAGCCCTTCAGACAGCGTTCGTGCGCGGGCCTTGAAGGTATCCATGCCGTTGACCACCGTGCGCGCCTCGCTCAGCAATGCCTGGCCTTGTTCCGTCAGACGGGGGTAGCGCGCGCTGCGGTCGAACAGCTGCGTGTTGATCTGGCCTTCCAAGTTGGCCAGCGTCTGGCTGATGACGGACTGCGCCCGGTTCAGCTTGCGGCCTGCCGCCGAAAAACTACCTTCATCTGCCGCCGCAATGAAGGTGCGCAACTGGTCCATGGAAACGCCGTCAAGCATGTGTCGGTCCAGGCATATATCGGTCCTGTAGATGGATTCCATCGAAAAATATAGGCTTCCAGCATGGATGTCCAGTGCCTAAGATTCGTTCCATCAACTCGATTCAGCGATCCAAGCGATCCAACCAAGGCAGACATCATGAGCACCACCATCACCGCTTCGCGTATTTCCTCCACCTCGGCCACCTCGACCAACGGCGCGTTGTCGGCAACGATTCCGCTGATTGCCCGCCTGATGCTGGCGGCGATTTTCATCGTCAGCGGTGCGGGCAAGATCGCTGAACCCGCCGGCACGCTGGGTTACATCACGTCGGTCGGTCTGCCGGTCCCCATGCTGGCTTACATTGCCGCGTTGGCGGTTGAAATCGTGGGTGGCTTGCTGCTGGTCGTGGGCTACCGCACCCGCGTCGTTGCTGCCGTATTGGCCGTGTTCTCGGTGATCTCGGCACTGGCCTTCCACCACGCCCTGGGCGACCAGAACCAGCTCTTCCACTTCTTGAAGAACATTGCGTTGGCCGGTGGTCTGCTGCAAGTCGTGGCCTTCGGTGCCGGTACCCTGAGCCTTGACGCCCGTCGCGGTGAATGATCGATCGGGGTCACGACACCGAACTGATCTGATGTGGCAAGCAGGTCGCAACACCGTGACCTGCCACCATGAAAAACACCCCAGGCATCGGATAAGCATCCGTTACCTGGGGTAATTTTCCGTGCCTGCTGCGGTCTGGCTCAGTCCTGGGGCGCAGCCATCGACAGACGCCATGCGGCGGCCTGTAGCTGTGCGGCGCTGAAAATCGGTGCGAAGTCAGGTTGCAGCATGACTGCTTCCAGGGTCAGTTCCCGGTGGCCGGCTCTGACCAGGTCTTTCATGCTGCTGTGGATGTCACCGGACAGCATCAGTTTCTTTGCAAGCGTCGCGGCGTGTTGAGCGCGCAGCATCTGTTCCAACCGGACGGGTGCGAGGCCCAATTCCCGCGCCTGGTCGCAGGCTTGCTGGACACGGTCGGCGAATTCGGCTTCAAGCTGTTTGAGATCCATGGGTTCTACGAAGGCTCGTAAATCTGAAAAGAGCGGCAGTTTAAGCCCGCGCCGCCTGCTCTGTGACGCCCTGAGCGCTGCCAGGCGCGACTTGTTGTGCGGACGGCACGGCAGAATCTGGCTGTACGCACTTACCGCATGTCACAACACCCGAGCTATAGTCCCCGTTGACCTGATCTACGGCGAATCAATTGTTCAAATTTTCATGTGCGGCGCTGATGGCGCTTTTGCTGCTGACTGGGTGCGGGCCCAGTGAGGCGGAACTTGCTGCCCAAGCCAAAGCGTATGCCGACGCAGAGCGTGCCATGCACAAACAGAAGCTGCGCTCGGTGATCGAACGCACCTTGCTCGATCCCTATACGGTGCAATATCGCAATGACTGGGTGACGACGGCAGGCGCGCTGTGCGGCGAAGTCAATGGCAAGAACAGTTTTGGTGAATATGTGGGCTTCACCCGTTTTGTCGTGAATCCGCAAGGCAGGGGCTATATGGCCAGCGATCCGGCGTCAGCCGAGTACAAGGTGTTCGAGCTTGACTGGCTCGCCTACTGCCTGACCCCGCGACCAGCTGTGCCCTGAATTCGTAGACAGGTAAACCATTCCCATCGGTAGATATAAGGCCGTCACATGTAGTTACTCGTGGCTTTGGCCTGAGTATCGGCTGTTAGCCTAGCTGGATAGTCGGGTACTGCAGTCTTCGTTGCGGCCCGAGCCGATCTCTACCGAGGAATTCATGAGCAAGTCACTGATGTCGTTCACCCCCGGCGGATACGCCTATGCGCCCGGAGGCTTTGCGTATTCGCAAGGCGTCGTGGCCTTGCCGGGGTTTTCGATGTTGCATTGCCGGTTCGCAGCACCCGTACCCTTCGCCAAAGCACTGGCAAGAATTTCTCGTCTGCTGACCGACAGCGGTCGCCCGATGGCGGCGCTCTGCTCACTGGAACTGCGCTTGCCGCGTCCCCTGGGCTTCGATGAGTTCGGTGCCATCAACCTGGACTACGTCGATGCGCTGGTGGCCGCCGGTGTGCCGATCGTAGGTGCCAGCCCGATTGCGCGCTCCAACGTGGCGCCGCTGGTCAATGCGCCGTCAGAGCTGAGCGTGCACGGCTTCACCTTCACCGTGCCCAGCGTCGACGAGCAGCCTTGCTTTGTGGTGTCGGGCAGCTCTGAATGGCCGCAGGACGGCCGTTTCCCCGAAGACATCCACCGCTACGGCGAGACGTCCGACGCCGCATTGCACGACAAGGCGATGTGGACCATTGCCGCTGTCGAAGTGCGCATGGCCATGCTGGGCGTCGACTGGTCGCATGCGACCATGACGCAATCGTATTCCGCACACAATGTGTTCCCCGCCATGGCAGCGCTGATCGAGCGCCAGCAGACGGGCGCGCAAGGCGTTGTCTGGCACCTGAGCCGCCCGCCGGTGCAGGGCTGGGAATACGAGATGGACGTGAAGGGTGTGGCTGGCGTGCGCTTCTTGTCAGCGTCCTGATACAGCCGCCCGCAGTACCTGAAAGATCGATGCGGGCATGCAGGCCCGGCTTATCCGTGAGATAAGCTGGCCTGCATGCCCGCATTTTTGCTTTCAGGAAACGTTCACGATGGAAGTCGACTTCGACCTGCTTACGCCGTACCAGCGCTACAAACTGATGACCGGCCTGATCGTGCCACGTCCGATTGCACTGGTCACCACCATCAACGCGCAAGGCGTGGTCAACGCCGCCCCGTTCAGCCTGTTCAACATGATCGGCGAAGAACCACCGCTGGTGCTGATCAGCCTGAACCGCTCGGCTGCCGGGTCCTTGAAAGACACGGCGGTGAACATCCTTGCCAACGAACAGTTTGTGGTCCACATTGCCGACGAGGCAATGGCGCAGGCCATGCACGATTGCGGCACGGCCTTGCCGCCGGATCAGAGCGAGATCGATCTGGTGGGCCTGAGCACCACACCATCAAGTGCCGTGGCTCCGCCGCGCATTGTCGAAGCCCCGGTGGCGTTCGAATGCCAGCTGTCCGAGAAGATGGAAACAGAAAGCCGTCATATCTTTATTGGTCGGGTATTGCGCCTGCATGCACGAGACGGGCTGCTGGATATGGACAAGCACCACGTTCGCCTGGATGACTATCTTCCGGTCGCGCGTTTTGGGTCGGACTTGTATGTGCGGACCCGGGATCGGTTCAAGATGGAAGGCAAAAAATAATATTTCGCAGGTCATGGAATAAAGCGGTGGGGGGATACGTCTATCCCTGTGTAGCCCCCTCATCAGCCCCTTTATTCTTCAAGGAACGTCCATGACCACTCGATTGCTTGCCACGCTGATTTTCTCCCTGGGCGCAACGCTGGCCGGTACCGCCCACGCTGCGGCTCCCGTCAGCACCGCCAACGGCATGCTTGTCGATGCCAAAGGCATGACGCTCTACACCTTCGACAAAGACGAGGCCGGCAGCGGCAAAAGCACCTGCAACGATCCCTGCGCCACCTTGTGGCCGCCCGTCATGGCGGCAGCGGACGCCAAGCCGGAAGGCAACATGACGATCATCACGCGTGATGACGGCAGCAAGCAGTGGGCGTACAAAGGTAAACCGGTCTACCTGTACAAGTCGGACATGAAGGCTGGCGACAAGACCGGCGACAACTTCAAGGACGTCTGGCACGTCATCAAGCCCTGACCTGGAACCGCCCCGCTGAAGCATCTCTTCGTGCGTGCCCGCTACGAGGCACTGATTGTGGCCTGCATTCCCAGCTTGCGTCGCTATGCGCGCGGGCTGGTGTCCGACCCTGCGCGGGCGGATGACCTGGTGCAGGACACGCTGGAGCGCGCCTGGAGCCGCTTTTCTCTGTGGCAACGGCGGGGCGATATGCGTGCGTGGATGTTCGGCATCATGCACAACCATTTTGTCGATGGGGTGCGGGCTGGCCGCAGTCGGCCCGAGGACAGTGTGGGCGACGACTTGCCGGAAGTCAGCCAGCGAGGTACCCAGTCTGACCTCATCGAGGTCAGCGATCTGGATCGGGCCTTGCAACGTTTGCCTGCCCAGCAGCGTGAAGTGCTGCTGCTCGTCACGGTCGAGGAATTCAGCTACACCGAGGCCGCAACGGTGTTGGGCGTTCCGCTTGGCACCGTCATGTCGCGCCTGGCGCGTGCGCGCGAGCGCTTGCGGGTGGAACTGCAAGGCGCAGCACCCTTGGTGGCGGCTGTCTCCCAGGTGGCTCCTTTAGAGGTTTCTTCTGCGGCGGCGACCACGTCAGACGCTAACCCGTCAGCGTTACCTCCTGCGGTTCCTGCTGCGTCTGTGGTTGCCCCATCCGTGGCTGCTCCTGCGGCGGCTGTACCCCCGCTAAGTCGGATCAAATAGCATGGCTCCCTCTCACCTGAAACCTGTTGCCAACGACGGCGAACGCGCCGTCACCGAGGCCGAGCTGCATGCGTTTGTCGATGGACAGCTGCCGCCCGAGCAGCGCGACGCGATCGAGGATTTCCTGGCGACTCATCCCGCTGTGCGGAAGCAAGTCGAGGATTGGCGTGCGCAGAATCGGGCGATGAAACGCCTGCTTGATCCGGTGATGGATGAGCCAGTGCCACCGCGTCTTGCTCAGGCTGCAGTGGCCCCGTCCTGGCCCTGGCGCGGCATTGCTGCGGGATTCGCACTGGTGCTGGTCAGTGCCGGATCAGCCTGGTGGGCGAGGGGTGTCGTAGATGGCGATGCCGTGCGTCTGGCCACCGCGCGGGCAACTGTGATCGCGAGTGCCAGTCCATCGCCGGTGCGTACCAGCCAAGCTGAAAGCTTGCCCGGATTTGCGCAGCGGGCGGCGGTGGCGCATGCGGTCTACAGCTCGGAAGTTCGCCGGCCGGTCGAGGTCGGTGCCGACCAAGAGCAGGCGCTGGTCACCTGGCTGACCCGCCGCATGGACGCCACGGTGCCGGTGCGTCCGCCTGACCTGCGTGGACTGGGTTACAGCCTGATCGGCGGGCGTCTGCTGCCGGGTGAGAAAAAGCCGGTCGCGCAGTTCATGTTCGGCGCAGAGGGCGGGCAGCGGCTGACCTTGTATGTGAGCCGCGAGGATGCAGGCAGCGAGACATCGTTTCGCTTCGGCCAGGACGGTGCCGTCAACGTGTTCTATTGGGTGGACAAGGACTTCGGCTACGCGATTTCGGCAGGGGCCGATCGCGAGGAATTGTTGCGGGTATCGCAAGCGGTCTACGACCAGTTGTCGCCACGCTGAGCCTGCGTGTACTGAGCTGCTCAATAAGCCGCTCAGCAAACCATCCGGCAGCAAGCAGGCAAGCGCCGGGGCAAACCACCCATCAAACAATCTGAAAACCGCGCACCATCACCCCGCCGCTGTCGACCCTTCCTGGCAGCTCCACATCCGCGCACACTGTTCCCGAATATAGGTCGTCACATCTTGCCGTGCATGATCGCTGCGCTCGATCATGCCAATGCTTCGATGCGGCGTGCGCACGTGTTCCGGCAGCGCGATCACACGCAGCTTCGGGTTGTCCGCCCACAGCGCATCGCGCAGACGCGGCACCACGGTCACGCCAAAGCCCTGTTCCACGAGCGCCGCCAGTTCGGTGATCGAGTTCAATTCCATGAAGGCTTCGATCGACACGCCCATCTCGCGCAAGGTGCGTTCGGCCAGCGCCCCGGTTCGCTGAGACGCGTCGAAACGCAGATAGGGATTGCCGGTCAAGACCGACACGGCATCGTCACCGTGCGCATCGGCATGGGCCAGGATCACCAGCGGTTCACGGTACATGGGCAGCCAGCTGAGCGCTGGTGACAGGTGACTGCACTCCACCACGAACGCCGCATCAAGTTCACCGGCCAACACCCGTGCAGCCAAGCCATTGGTCTGCCCATGCAGCACCCGCACGTCCAGCCCCGGGTGATCCATTTTCAACCGCGACACCACGTGCAGCAGGGTGGACATGCAAGACACCAAGGCCCCCACGGTAACGGACCCGACCAGCTCGCCCGTCTTGCCACGCGGCTTGCGAATGCGTTCCCAGGCGTTCAACAGGCTTTCGACTTCCGGCACCAGTTCACGCGCTTCGGCATTCAGGATGGCCAGCCGTCCGCTGCGGTCGAACAGCTTGCGGCCCAGCTCGGTTTCCAGCGAACGCATCTGGAAGCTCACGGCGGCCTGGGTGACGCCAACCTGCTCGGCAGCTTCCGAGAAAGAACCGTGCCGGGCCACTGCGACGAAGGTGCGCAGGAAGTGCAAGCCATTCATAAAAAACCTTTGCCCAAAAAACAAATGGATCAAATTGATTTGGCCAGTCTGGGTCCGTAAATTGGCCTGAATCTTGCTTAATCATTTAATCAAATCTGGGTGTCATGAAACCGTTCAACTGGCGCAATCCGTACCCGTCCACTCGCATTCCCGTCTTCGCACGCAATGTCGTGTCGACCTCGCATCCCCTGGCCGCGCAAGCGGGCCTGCGCATCATGCAGCAGGGCGGCAATGCGGTTGACGCTGCCATTGCCACAGCAGCCTGCATGGTGTTGGTCGAACCCGTGTCCAACGGACTGGGCAGCGACTGCTTTGCCATCGTATGGGATGGCAAGGAACTGCATGGCCTGAACGCCTCGGGCGTGGCCCCGGCTGCGTGGAGCCGAGCTTACTTCGAAACCCGATATGGCATTGGTGGCGACGGGTTTGCCAAGCAGCCCAAGCGTGGCTGGGATAGCGTGACCGTACCCGGTGCGGTGGCCGGCTGGGCCGCCTTGCACGGCAAGCTCGGACGCCTGCCGTTTGCCCAGTTGTTCGAACCCGCGATTGAAATCGCTGAACGTGGCTACGTGGTGCCGCCCGTCGTGGCCCACAAGTGGTCGGCTGCGGCCGACGAGCTGCGCAGCCAGCCTGGCTTTGCCGACACCTTCCTGCCCCACGGTCGTGCACCGGAAGTGGGCGAGTTGTTCCGTTTGCGTGCGGCGGCGGACACGTTCCGGCGCATCGGGGCCAGCGGCGGCCGCGACTTCTACGAAGGCGAACTCGCTGCGAAGATCGTGGCCTTCAGCCAAGCCTGCGGCGGCTCGATGACGGCCGAGGACTTGCGCGCGTATCAGCCCGAGTGGATCAAGCCGATCTCGAAGAAATACCGGGGTTATGAACTGCATGAAATTCCGCCGAACGGGCAGGGCATTGCCGCGCTGATCGCGCTTGGCCTGCTGGACCGTTTCGACGTGGCCGGTTTGCCGGTGGATTCCGTGCGCTCGCAGCATCTGCAGATCGAAGCCATGAAGCTGGCATTCGCTGACGTCTATCAATACGTGGCCGACCCGTCGAGCATGGAAGTCACGCCCGAACAGATGCTGGACGACGCGTATCTGGACCAGCGCGCCCGTTTGATCGACCCAGATCGTGCCACCCATTTCGCGGCTGGCCGACCGGCTGCTGGCGGCACCATTTACCTGACCGCCGCCGACGAACAAGGGATGATGATCTCCTTCATCCAGTCCAATTACATGGGCTTTGGATCGGGTGTGGTCGTGCCGGGCACCGGCATCAGCTTGCAGAACCGGGGCGTCGGGTTCTCGATGGACCCGAAATCGGCCAACGTGGTCGAAGGCGGCAAGCGACCGTTCCACACCATCATCCCCGGCTTCCTGACACGCGATGGCGCTCCGGTAATGAGCTTTGGTGTGATGGGCGGCGACATGCAGCCGCAAGGACACTTGCAGACCGTGGTGCGAATGGTCGACTATGACCAGCAGCCGCAGGCGGCATGTGACGCACCGCGCTGGAAGGTCAATCGAGATTTCTCGCTCGACGTGGAATCGACGATGGACCCGGCAGCCGTGGCTGGGTTGCAAGACTTGGGTCACACGCTGAAGTCGGTCGACGATCCGTACATGGACTTCGGCGCAGGCCAGTTCATCTGGCGTCTGTCGGACGATAAGGAACATGGATATGCGGCGGCCAGCGACAGCCGCCGCGATGGCCAGGCAGTGGGTTTCTGATTCCAAAACATCTGAAAAAGAGTGGGGAGACATCGATGAAAAACATGAAGCGCAATATGCTGGCGGCGTCGCTGGCCTTGATGGCGGGCAGCGTCATGGCACAGGATTTCCGTATTGGTCTGCAAGAAGATCCGGACATGCTGGACCCGCACCGTGCACGCACTTACGTGGGCCGCATTGTGTTCACGTCGCTGTGCGACAAGCTGGTCGACATCGATCAGAAGCTGCAGATCACGCCGCAGTTGGCAACGTCATGGGCCTGGAGCGCGGACAACAAGGTACTGACCTTCAAGCTGCGTGAAGGCGTGACCTTCCACGACGGAAAGCCCTTCGATGCTGCTGCCGCCAAGGCCAACATCGAACGCGCGCTGACCTTGAAGGACAGCATGCGTCGCAGCGAAATGTCGTCCATTGAAAGCGCCGAGGCTCCCGATGCGCAAACGCTGGTGCTCAAGCTCAAGCAGCCCGACGCCACCTTGCTGGCTGCGCTGACCGACCGCGCCGGCATGATGCTGTCGCCGGCAACTTTCACTGACGACACGGCTGCGGTGGCGCGCAGCCCGGTGTGCTCGGGCCCGTACAAGTTCGTGTCGCGGGTGCAGAACGACCGCATCGTGCTGGAAAAGTATGACCAGTATTACGACGCGAAAAACTACGCGTTCAAGCGCATCATCTTCCGCCCGATTCCCGACACCACCGTGCGCCTGTCCAACCTGCGTGCGGGCGATCTGGACATTCTCGAACGTTTGAATCCGTCTGACGTCACGCAGGTCAAGGGTGACAAGAGCGTGCAGTTCATGCCGGTGTCGGGTCTGGGTTACGTGCGCTTCATGTTCAATATCGGCAACAGCGAGCGCGCCAAGGCCAATCCGTTCAATGACAAGCTGGTGCGCCAGGCCTTTGCATTGGCGGTTGATCGCAACGTGATCAACCAGGTGGTTGGCGAGAACACCTTCGTGCCTGCACAGACCGCGTACCCGGCCGCCAGCCCCTTCCATGACGAGAAGAAATTCCCGGTCACGGGCCGTGACGTGGCCAAGGCCAAAGCGCTGCTGAAGCAGGCCGGCAAGCCGACGGTCAAGGCTGAACTGGTCTACGGCAACAACACGACGACCTCGGCGATTGCCGAAATGGTGCAGGCCATGGCGGCCGAAGCAGGCTTCCAACTGAGCCTGCGTCCGACCGAATACGCGGCCATGCTGAAGGAGTCCACCTCGGGCAACTTCGATGTGCAGCTGCAGGGCTGGTCGGGTCGCCCCGACCCGGACGGCAACGTGCACACCTTCCTGACCTGCAAGGGTGCGCAGAACGACGGCCGTTACTGCAATCCGGAAGTCGACAAGCTGCTTGACCAAGCCCGTGTCGTGACCGATCTGGCTGCGCGCAAGGATCTTTACGACCGTGCCGAAACCATCATGCAAGACGAGATGCCCGGTTCGTACATCTACTACCAACCGTGGCTGTTCGTGGCCAGCACCAAGGTGCAGGGCTTCACGCCTTCGCCGGACGGCATGATCCGCTTGAAGGGCGTCAGCCTGAAGTAATACTGGCTTGAAGTAATGCCGGCTTGCACGAGGGGTTGCGCAAGTCTGGGCAACTCCATACGTCTGCCTGAATCCAGGCAGACCGTTGGCGCGCACGCTGATATGCCCGGCCGCAGTTGGGCCGGGCGACTGCTGTCTGTATTCAGTCTGGAATGTCGTGCTCCACGTCATTCATCACCTTGTTCTTCACGTCGATCGCACCGCTGTTCTCGTCGCTGTTCTCGTTCTACCTACGCAGGAATTCCGACCATGCTGGCACTGTTGCTACGTCGCATCCTGGTGGCGATCCCGACCCTGATTCTGGTGTCGATGATCGTCTTCATGCTGCAAAAAATCATGCCGGGTGATCCGGTGCTGGCGCTGGCTGGCGAAGAGCGCGACCCGGTTGTGCTTGCTGCGCTGCGCGAAACCTATCGCCTGGATGATCCCTTGCCCATGCAATACGCCGCCTGGTTGGGGCAGGTGCTGCAAGGCGATCTGGGCAAGTCTCTGCGTACCGATGTGCCGGTGCTGGAACTGGTTGCGCAGAAGCTGCCCGTGACCCTGCAACTGGCCGTGATGTCGATCCTGTTTGCCGTGATGATCGGCATACCGGCCGGCATTCTGGCGGCGGTGCGCAAGGGCACTGCGGTGGAATGGGGGGCGAACATCGCTGCCTTGTCGGGCATGTCGATTCCGAATTTCTGGCTTGGCATCGTGATGATCATGCTGGTGTCGGTGCAGTGGAAGTTGCTGCCGGCATCGGGCTACGTGCCGCCTACGGAAGACTTCTGGCTGTCCATGAAAACCATGGTGATGCCAGCTTTTGTGTTGTCCACAGGCATTGCTGCGTACTTGATGCGGCACACACGTTCAGCCGTGCTGGAAGCGCTGAATGCGGACTATGTGCGCACGGCGCGCGCCAAGGGTGTGCCGGGGCGTCGGGTGGTCTTGCATCACGCGCTGCGCAATGCGCTGATGCCCATCATCACGCTGGTCACGCTGTTGTTCGGCGAGTTGCTTGCCGGTGCCGTGCTGACCGAACAGATTTTCACCTTGCCAGGTTTTGGCAAGCTCATTGTCGATGCGGTGTTCAACCGCGATTACGCGGTGGTGCAGGGCGTGGTGCTGTGTGTGGCAGTCGGGTTCATTTTGATGAACGTGCTGGCCGACATTCTGTACATCGTCGTCAACCCGCGTCTGCGTCATCCCTGAGGTCATCGTGAGCGCAAATACTGTGTCGATGGCCACCACGCCCACGCCGCCCGCGTCGGGCAGCCGGGCCTGGAAGAAATTCAAACGCAACCGCATGGCTTTGCTGGGCGGCGGCATCGTGCTGTTCTTTGTGATCGCGGCCTTGCTTGCCCCGTGGCTGGCCACACACGATCCGCTGAAGACCAGCTTCATGGCCATCCGCAAAGTGCCGTCTGCGGCCTACTGGCTGGGCAGCGACGAGCTGGGGCGCGATATCTTCAGCCGCCTGCTGTATGGCGCGCGTGCCTCGCTGATGGCGGGGCTGGTGTCGGTACTGATCGCCATGGTGGTGGGGGTGCCGTTTGGTCTGTTGGCGGGATATTTCGGCGGCTGGGTCGACAGCGTCATCTCCCGCTTCACGGAAGCTTTGCTGGCAATCCCGTTCCTGATTCTGGCGATTGCGCTTGCCGCGTTCCTGGGCCCGAGCCTGACCAATGCCATGCTGGCCATCGGGATTTCTGCCGCGCCCTTGTTCATTCGCCTGGCGCGTGGGCAGGTGCTGGGTATCCGCAAGGAAGACTTCGTGACCAGCGCCAAGGCGCTCGGGGCGTCGCACACCCGCATCATTTTGAGCCACATCGTGCCCAACGTGATTCCGCCGCTGATCGTGCAAGCCACCATCACCATCGCCACGGCCATCATCGCCGAAGCCAGCCTGTCGTTCCTGGGCCTGGGCCTGCAACCGCCGAATCCGTCCTGGGGGTCGATGCTCAGCACGGCCAAGAATTTCATGGTGCAGGCACCGTGGATGTCGCTGTTCCCGGGGATCGCGATCTTCCTGGCGGTGTTCGGTTTCAACCTGCTGGGTGACGGTCTGCGTGACGCACTCGATCCGCGTCAGGAGCGATAAGCAAGATGGATATCAAGCATATGGATGCCAAGCAGGCAGGCAACAGGCTCGCAGGCAACACGTTCGCAGGCAATACGCAGACCGGCATCGACCTGTCCCACCCCGTACTTCAGGTGCGTGACCTGTCCGTCAGCTTCAAGACCCCGGAACGCACGGTGGACGCGGTGCGCAACCTGTCTTTCGACGTGCAGCGCGGCCAGACCTTGGCGATCGTGGGCGAGTCGGGTTCCGGCAAATCGGTGACCTCACTGGCGCTGATGCGTCTGGTCGAATATGGCGGTGGCACTATCGTGGGCGGCAGCCTGCAGCTTCGCCGCAGTTCAGGCGAGCTGCTGGACTTGCGCGCCGCCGACGAGCAGACGCTGATGCACGTGCGTGGCTCGGACATGGCCATGATCTTCCAGGAGCCGATGACCTCGCTGAACCCCAGCTTCACTGCAGGGTCACAGATTGCCGAGGCCTTGCAACTGCATCAGGGCATGGATGCCGCTGCGGCACGCGCAGAGGCCAAACGCATGCTGGAACGCGTGCGCATTCCCGAGGCGCAGGCCATTCTGGATCGGTATCCGCACCAGTTGTCGGGCGGCATGCGCCAGCGCGTGATGATCGCGATGGCGCTGTCCTGCAAACCGCAGCTGTTGATCGCCGACGAGCCCACCACTGCATTGGACGTGACCATTCAGGCGCAGATCCTGCAATTGATCCGCGAGTTGCAGGCCGAGATGAACATGGGGGTGATCTTCATCACCCACGACATGGGCGTGGTCGCAGAGGTCGCCGACCGGGTGCTGGTCATGTATCGCGGCGACAAGGTCGAAGAAGACACGGTAGGCAAGGTGTTTGCCAACCCGCAGCACGCCTACACACGTGCCTTGTTGTCTGCCGTGCCGCAATTGGGTTCGATGCGCGGCACCGACCAGCCCGCACCATTCACGCTGCTGTCTGTGAAAGACGCCGACGCAGGCACTGTTCCCGAGCCTGTGGTGGCAGCCGAAGCCACCACCACGGTGCGCCATGCCGAAGGGCCGGTGCTGCGTGTGATGGACATGGTGACCCGCTTCGATGTACGCACCGGCATCTTCGGCCGGGTGAGCAAGCGTGTGCACGCGGTTGAACACATCAGCTTCGATTTCTATCCGGGCGAAACCTTGTCACTGGTGGGTGAGTCCGGCTGCGGCAAGACCACCACGGGTCGTTCGCTGTTGCAGCTGGCACCGATGCAGGGCGGTCGCATCGAGTTCGACAAGCGCGATATTGGCGCGCTGCACGGCGCACAGATGCAGGCGCAGCGTCGCAACATTCAGTTCATTTTCCAGGACCCGTTTGCGTCCTTGAACCCACGCAAGCCGGTGGGTTATTCCATCATGGAGCCGCTGCTGATTCACAACGTGGCGCGCGGTGCCGAGGCGCAGGCGCGGGTGAAATGGCTGATGGACCGCTGCGGCCTGCTGCCAGAGATGGCGGGGCGCTATCCCCACGAGTTTTCGGGTGGGCAGCGTCAGCGTATCTGCATTGCCCGCGCCTTGGCCTTGAATCCCAAGGTGCTGATCGCCGATGAATCGGTATCGGCGCTCGATGTGTCGATCCAGGCGCAGATCGTCAATCTGTTGCTCGAATTGCAGCGCGAATTGGGCGTGGCCATGTTGTTCATTTCGCACGACATGGCGGTGGTGGAACGCATCAGCCACCGGGTGGCGGTGATGTACCTGGGGCAGATCGTCGAGATCGGCCCGCGACGGGCGATCTTCGAGAACCCGCAGCACCCCTACACCCGCAAACTGATGGATGCGGTGCCGGTGCCCGACCCCACGCGCCGTGATCGGCCCCGCACTTTGCTGACCGGCGACATCCCCAGTCCCGTGCGCAAGGTGGGTGACGATCCGGTGGTTCGTCCGCTGGTTCCGCTTGGTGGTGGCCACTTTGTGGCACGCCATCCGATCGGGGTTTACACCGGCAATGAGGTGGCCTGATCCGTTCCAAGACGGTCTGAATCCAGCAATCTGAACCTACGCTGGCCATCCAGCAGCTACACGATGTCACGGCGGTGCATGCAACGGTGCACCCGCCGCGCACCCGTCAGACACCCGCCATGGATTCGGCAATGACTGCGCAACGCATCTTGCCGTGCATCCAGACGACGCCAGGCATCGTAAGACTCCCCAACGAGCACCTTTGTGTTTTTCTTACGATGTCAGGGACGAATACCGTTTCGTAACGTGCGTGATGGATCTATTCTTCAAGTTCAGTAAACGCGCTTCGTGTTGTTGCCTGGGGGCGCAGGGCGGTATGACAGAGGACGCCTGTATGCGTTAATAGCGGTGACGAAGTTCAGGGTTATCACTATGCTGAGATTGTGGTCACCTTCGCTTTTCGCAGTCAGCAGGTCAGTTTGCAGACCTGAACGCCGCTGGGTTTGTCATGATTGATTGCGACGACACTAATGTTCGGAAGACCGATGCATGTGACGCAAAGCCTGTTTCTCCATCCACCGAAAGTGTGTATTTCAAACCACCTCTGAACGATGCAACGCTGGATGCGCTGCATAAGCTCGTGGAGCGTGGAGGGGTGGCAGGCCAGGCGGCACAGGAAATGCTGGACGCCGAATTGCTGGGTGCTGATGCCCAGTACGCGGCCCGGCTTCGAGGCAAGCCCGACCCAGAACCAGAGGCGGAAACTGTGTCTTGGTGGTTCCGATGTCGGGAACAAGCATCCAGCTGGTTCAAGAAAAAATGAAACGACCGCGTTTTCTTTCGAGAAGGTGTTGAGTTAGCGTACGCTAATCTTAATATTCCATTAATACTCTTGAATCGTCGTTCACGACAGGCACCGTCATGTTGTTATGTGAATCGTCTATTGCCGCGCTTTACACGGATTTCAAACAGGGCGGTGATAAGCACTTGCAGGTCCGCAATGCCTTGGAACAAGAGCGTCTTGCCGTTCCACCAGAGTCTGAATACGCCCGTGAAATCGACTATGCGCTGAAAAGCCTGGCCGAGGCGTTTTCGCAGGAAGTTGTTTTCGATCAGGTCTTGAATCGAATGATCCGCTCGCGTAGTTCAAACGGATGATTATGTGGATGCATTGCTTATTCGCATTGCATCGCATCGATATTATGACTGCCGGCTATGGATTTCTTGGCGATGGTTTTTTTGGCGATGACGTGCCCGCCGCCTGATCGGCCACGATATCGCCCAAACGACGGATTGCCCGTTCCACAGTAGGCGTTACCGCTTGCCCGGCGCTGATACGAAGAAAGTTCGAAAATCTTCCTGAGTTCGAGAACAGCGTTCCTGGCGCGACGCGTATCCCTTCCTGCAAGGCAAGTTCAAACACGCGGTCCGACGAGGTGCCAGGGGGCAGTTCTACCCATAGCACCAAGCCCCCGCGCGGCGGACTCAGTCGGGTGCCGGTCGGAAAACACTCGGCAATCGTATCGATCACCTGATTGCGCCATTGCAGCAGGCTGGCACGTAGCTTTTGCAAATGTCGGTCATAAAGTCGCGAGCCCATGACTTCGGCGGCCGCAATTTGCACCACGCTGTCGTTTGGACGGGTGTTGGCATATTTGAGCATCTCCACACGGGCCCGCCAGCGGCCCGGCATCAGCCAGCCCAGACGCATGCCGGGCGCAAAAGTCTTGTGGGCCGATCCGCAATAAATCACATTGCCCGTCTGATCCCACGATTTCAGCGCGCGCGGCAGGTTTGGCTCGTCATGAAGACGGCCGTAGCTGTCGTCTTCGATCACGGGCACGGCATGTCGCGCACAAAGCGCGGCAATACGCGCCTTGTCTTCGTCGGGCATGACACTGCCCAAGGGGTTGTGATAATTGGGCACCAGCACCACCGCCTTGATGTCAGTGTGCGTATGCAAGGCAAGGCTGAGGGCCTCGACCGACATGCCGTGCTGCGGGCTGGCCGGAATTTCCAGTGCGCGCATCCCCAGGCTTTCAATAGCCTGCAAAATGCCGAAGTAGGTGGGGGATTCCACTGCAATGGTGTCGCCCGGTTGTGCCACGGCACGCAGCGCCAGATTCAGGGCTTCGGTGCAGCCGTAGGTCACGACAATTTCTTCTGGCGAGACTTGCAGTCCGACTTCAAGCGCGCGCTGCGCCAGCACTTGCCGAAAGCCCGGATCACCGTGAATGGGTACGGCGCGAACCAGCAGGCCGGGTTGGTGTTTCAGCACCCTGGCCATGGCGCGTTGCAGGGCTTCCATCGGATAGGCATCGGGCGTGGCAACGGCTCCGCCCAGGTTGATCGACACCGGGTGGGCCGCGCACTTGGCGACGTAGCTGGATATGCGATGGTGCATGCCCACGAAGTCGTCGGGATTGATCGCCACCAGTGATTCGGGTTCGGGCACCGGAGCAATCGTGCTGCGCGCGGGGCGTCTGACGAAATAACCAGAGCGCGGACGAGCCTCGACCCAACCCTGCTCTTCAAGCACCCGGCAGGCTTGCAAGGCGGTCGACAGACTGACGTCGTGGGTGCGCATCAGGTTGCGCACGGAAGGCAGCCGTTGGCTGGGCAGCAAGGTGCCGGATTCGATTGCCTGGCGATAGCGCCCGGCCAACTGGAGATAAAGCCGTGGTGTGTCCATGCGTGCATCATCCCCGGTACCGCGTGTGCGCGGCAGACACAGATAGTCGATTTCTGGACCATAACAGATGTTGTCTATGGGATCTGTTGCGATACAGATAGGCGTGGTCTGTGTCTGTTCTGGTCGTCGGCCAATCCGTAATCTGGCTACTCCATTTCTGTGTGCTGGAGCCAGCCGTGACCTATCCAACCGTCACTTACCCGATTACCGATGAAGATACCCACAGCAGCCTGCTCGATATCGAGCGCCATCATGCTGATCGGCGCTGGTTGCGCGCGGGCACCACGATCGTGGCCCACGAAGGCATTTTTCATCTTGCCGAATCTGCGGTGCACTTGAACGGAGTGTCGATCCGCACGCAGAAGCTACTGCGTGAAGGGGATACGCATCAGGTCATGCAGACAGGATGGGTCGAATTTGCGAGCAATCGAGGCGGGCGCGCGCTGTGCGTCGCGCGCCCGTCGGCATGGCACCGCGTGGTGCATGCCGTGCCGAACTTCCTGCGTCAGTGGCTGGAAGGCCCGGTCACCGTCGTGGCCAAGGGCTCGGACAAGCCGCTGTGACGCAGCAGTGCATCGATCTTGGGTTCGCGGCCGCGGAACGCCAGGAACGAATCGATGGCGGGCCGGCTGCCGCCCACGGCCAGGATTTCGCGCAGGAAGCGCTGGCCCACTTCCGGCAGCAAGGTGTCGCCGTCTTGCGCCACTTCTTCGAAGGCCGCGTAGGCATCCGCTGACAAGACCTCGGCCCACTTGTAGCTGTAATAGCCTGCGCCGTAGCCACCCGCAAAAATGTGCGAGAAGGTATGCGGCAGGCGATGCCAGGCAGGCGGATGCAGAACGGCGATTTCCTGACGCACCTCTTGCAGCAGGGCCAGCACTTGCGCCGTGTCGCCCGGGGTCGATTGCTGATGCAACAGCATGTCGAAGAGCGAAAACTCGATCTGACGAATCGTCTGCAGACCGCTCTGGAAGTTGCGGGCAGCCAGCATGCGCTCGTACAAGGCGCGGGGCAGGGCCTCGCCGGTATCGACGTGTGCCGTCATGGCCGACAACACATTCCATTCCCAGCAGAAGTTCTCCATGAACTGCGAGGGCAGTTCAACGGCATCCCATTCCACGCTGGCGAACGGCGATGCACCCAGTTCGTCGACTTCGGACAGCACCAGGTGCAGCGCATGGCCCATTTCGTGGAACAGCGTGATCACGTCGTCGTGCGTCAGCAGCGACGGCTTGTCGCCGTTTGGCGGAGCGAAGTTGCAGGTCAGGAAGCCGACCGGGCTTTGCACTTTGCCGTGGCGCAGGCGACGTGCGCGATCGGAATCGACCCAGGCTCCGCTTTGTTTGCCGGCGCGCGCATACAGGTCGAAGTACAGGTGGCCGATGGTGTCGCCCGTCTTGCCGGCATCGCTATCCGTTGCGCGTGCAATGCGCACCACGCGAACCGATTCGTGCCAGGTGGGGGCATCGACTGTTTCCAGGCGCACACCGAACAGACGTTCGACCACTTCGAACAAGCCTGCGATCACGCGAGGCTCGGTGAAGTACTGCTTCACTTCCTGGGCGGAGTATTCATAGCGCTGGGTGCGCAGGCGTTCCGATACAAACGCCAGGTCCCAGGGCTGCAGGTCGTGCAGATCGAAGTCCGATGCACCAATGGCACGCAGTTCTGCCACATCACGTTCAGCATGACCACGGGTACGCTGGGCCAGGTCGCGCAGGAAGGTCAGCACCTTTTCGGGCTCGCGCGCCATGCGTTCCTGCAGCTGCTTGTGCGCAAAGCTGGCAAAGCCAAGCAGGCCGGATTCTTCGGCGCGCAGGGCAAGCAGTTCGGTAATCAGCGGCGAGTTGTCGAATTTCGCATCACCCAGCTCTGAGGACCGCGTGCCGTAGGCGCGGTACAGCTTTGCACGCAGTTCACGGTTTTCGCAGTATTCCATCACCGGGATGTAGCTGGGCGCTTTCAGCGTGACCTTCCAGCCGGTCTTGCCATCGGCCTTGGCCGCATTGGCGAAGGCTTGCATCACGTCTTCAGGCACGCCTTTCAGTTCAGCTTCGTCTTCGATGTACAGCGCGAAGGCGTCGGTGGCGTCCAGCACGTTTTCAGAGAATTTTTGCGTGACTTCGGCTTCGCGTGCCGAGATGTCGGCAAAGCGTTCACGCTGGGCAGGCGGCAGTTCCACGCCGCTCAGACGGAAGCCGCGCAGGGCCAGGTCGACAATGCGCTTGCGGGTCGGCGACATGGCGGCGTATTCCGCCGATTCAGCCAGACGCTTGTATTGCAGATACAGGCCTTCATGCAGGCCAACCCAGGTCCAGAACTCGGACACGGCGGGCAGGCTTTCGTTGTAGGCCTCGCGCAGTTCGGGGGTATTGACGACGGAATTCAGGTGGCCAGCGGCAGACCAGGCGCGCGACAGGCGCTCGCTGACGTCGTCGAGCGCATCGACGATGTTGTCCCAGGTCGGGGGCAGGGCCGGGTCTGCGGCGCGTTCGACCGCTGCACGGGTGCGCGCGATCAGTTCATTGATCGCCGGGGCGATGTGTTCGGGGCGGATTGCGTCGAAGGCCTGCAGGTCACGTTCAGCAAACAGGGGATTGTCGGCAAGGCTTGCGTCGGTCATCGTCTCATCCACAAAAAGTTCAGGTCGGGCGGGCGGCGTCCGGCTGGCGATCGATGGTTGCTGCGCGTGTGCACAGCCCCCATCGATGCAGAATCAGGCCGCAGCGTCAGCGGCGCGTTCAGCCGCCTCGACGGTATTGACCAGCAACATGGCGATGGTCATGGGGCCGACGCCGCCAGGAACCGGGCTGATCCAGCCTGCGGTTTCCGATACACCAGCGAAGTCCACGTCACCAGCCAGCTTGCCGGCCTCGTCGCGGTTGATACCCACGTCGATCACCAGCGCGCCCGGCTTGACCATGTCGGCGGTCAGCGTGTTGCGACGTCCGACGGCAGCGACCACCACGTCGGCCTGACGCGTGTGATACGCCAGATCCGGCGTCGCACTATGGCAGATGGTGACGGTGGCATTGGCTTGCAAGAGCAGCAGGGCCATCGGCTTGCCGACAGTGTTGCTGCGGCCGATCACGACCGCGTGCTTGCCACGCAGGTCCATGCCGGTGCTTTCGATCAGCTTCATGCAGCCATAGGGCGTGCAAGGACGGAAGCCCGGCAGGTTGGCAACCAGTTCGCCTGCGCTCAGGGTGGAATAGCCATCGACGTCTTTCTTGGTCGAGATCGCCTCGATCACCTTGCTGGGATCGATGTGACGGGGCAGGGGCATCTGCACCAGAATGCCGTGAATTTCAGGTGCGTTGTTCAGGTCGTCGATGCGGGCCAGCAGCTCGGCTTCCGTCATCGTGGCCGGGTAGGTTTCCATCACGGAATACAGACCGGCGTCGGCGCAGGCCTTGACCTTGTTGCGCACGTAGACCTGGGATGCCGGATCTTCACCCACCAGCACCACCCCCAGGCCGGGCCGATGGCCACGTGCGGTAAGCGCAGCGGTGCGTTCGGCAACCTCGGCACGAATGGTTCGGGACAATTGGGTTCCGTCGATGATGCGGGCAGTCATGGCAGTCAAGCTCTACGTTGGTCGTGCGTGGGGTCTGAAGGGATAGAACGAATTCGGGGACGTGCAAGGGGGCAATGAGAGCGGTGCTGTCAAATGCCAGGGCAGCCAGGTGCCGGCAGTCGCCAGGATGCGCGGTTCGGATCGGCCGTCTGCGTGACGACAGATCCGAACCGCGCCATCTCAGGCGGCGGGCTTGTGCAGCGCAACCTTCATCAGGTCGGCCACGGTGGTGACTTGCAGCTTTTCCATGATGTTGGCGCGATGCGCTTCCACCGTCTTGATGCTGATGCCCAGGTCATCGGCGATCTGCTTGTTCAGGCGACCGGCAACGATGCGTTCCAGCACTTGCTGTTCACGCACCGTCAGGCGTGCCAGCAGGGCTTCGTGACCACGGCGGGTGGCGTCTTCCGCAGCGCGGCTGACGGCTTGTTCCAGCATGTTGGCGATGATCTGGCGCAGATCGGCTTCGTTGAAGGGTTTCTCCAGGAAGTCGACTGCACCTTTCTTCATCGTCGACACCGCCATCGGCACGTCGCCGTGGCCGGTGATGAACACGATCGGCAGCGACGAACGACGGGCGATCAGGTGTTCCTGCAACTCAAGCCCGCTCATACCGGGCATACGCACGTCGACGATCAGCACGCCGACCAGGTTCGGGTCGTAGTCGGACAGGAACCGCTCCGCACTTTCGTAGCTGCGAACGCGATAACCGTTGGCTTCGAGCAGCCAACGCAGCGAATCGCGTACGGCCTCGTCGTCGTCGACAATGAAAACCGTGCTGTTCTGCGGGGGGACACTCATACCGTTTGCTCCTGGGTGGGCGGGGTCGATGCCGGGGGATGTACCGGTGCGATCCAAGGAAGGGTGAAGCGGAAGATCGTTCCGCCGGTCGGATTGGCTTCGGCCCAAAGCCGGCCGTGATGGAATTCGATGATGGTGCGACAGATATTCAGCCCCATGCCCATGCCTTCGGGTTTGGTGCTGAAGAACGGTTCGAACAGTCTCGATGGGTCGATATCACCCAGTCCATGGCCCGCGTCGATCACGGCAACTTCCACGTGATCCTGACGCAGGCTGGCCATCACGGTCAGCTCGCGTTTGGCCGAATCCTGCATGGCTTCAAGGCCATTTTTTAGCAGGTTGAGCAGGACTTGCTCGATAAGAATCGGGTCGGCCTGTACATCGGGCAGCCATTCGGGAATGCGTTTGATGATGCCGATGCTGCGTTTTCGTGCATCGATTTCGGCAAAGCCTACCGCGTTGTCGACAATCGCGGGGATCGTCACCCGCTGGCGCTTGGGCTCGCTGCGTTTCACGAATTCACGAATGCGACGAATGATCATGCCGGCACGTTCGGCCTGCGCGGTGGTCTTTTCCAGCGCGGGCAGCAACTGCGCCGGGTCGGTCATGCCTGCCCGCACGCGGGCAACCACCCCCATGCTGTAGTTGGCGATCGCCGTCAGCGGCTGATTCAGCTCGTGCGCCAAGGACGAGGCCATTTCACCCATGGTGATCAGGCGGCTGGTCAGTTGAATCTTTTCCTGCTGCGCAATCGATGCTTCCTCCGACGCGCGACGCTCGGTGATGTCACGCGCCACCTGCATGCGCACGCGACGGCTGTCCACCCATTGCAAGGTGCGGTGGCGAACTTCGAACCAGCGCTGTACCGAAGCCGAGTACACCTCCACGGCTTCATCGGTGAAACGACCGCGACGACCCGCCGACAATTCATCGTGGCCGGTGGCCTGTGAACTGAACACACGCCGATAGGTGCGGTTCGCAAACAGCAGTTCCGAGCCTTGCGGAGTGTCTGCCGTTACCGAGATGGCATCGTCCAGGCCTTCCAACACTGTCATGAAACGCTCGTGGGCGGCAGCCAGCGCTTCACGGACCCGCTTGGGTTCCGTGATGTCGGTCATCGACGTCATCCAGCCGGTCTGCACACCACGCTGATCCAGCAGGGGCGATACATACAGGCGTGCGGTGAAGCGCGATCCATCGCGGCGTTGCGCGTCCATTTCCAGACCGCTGGTAGGCGTGCTGCCAGACAGCAGAATGTCCATCAGGCGTTTCTGGATGTCGTGCTGGTCGGGCGGCCAGTAGGGATACGGCGGGCTGCGGCCCAGCAGGTCGGACTCATCCCAGCCGATCATGCGACAGAAGGCCGGGTTCACATAGGTGATCTTGCCTTCCATGTCGATCACACGCATGCCGGTCAGCATGGAGTTTTCCATCGCGCGACGGAACGATGTCTCGGCGATCAGGGCTTCTTCGGCCTGCGAACGGAAGCGCGTGTGACGCCATAGCGCCAGCAGGCTCCACAGAATCACTGCCGACAGCGACACCACCACCCAGACCAGCATGGTCTGCGAGGTTTCCGTCTGCGTGCGGTACGCGTAAGCACGCACGATCATGCCATTGCCTGGCGGATCGATCGGCAGTTCGTAGACGTGGCGCGCATCGCCCGCCGTGCGCGGCGAGGGCGTGGAGAGCTGACGGCCAGCGTCATCGAACAAGGACACGCGGTAGCGTCGCGCGGTTTCCTGCGGCACCAGTTGCTGCAGGATTTCATCCACGGAATACACCGCTGCAACCGTGCCCAGGAAACGATTGTTCTGGGTCACGGGGATGTGCAGATCGAAATACATGTCGCCGTCGAGCCCGCGGTAGGGCACCGAATACGCGCCCCGACGACTGTCGCGGGCGGTATCGAAGGCCTTGGCCGCGTCGTCTTCGCGCTGGCCGGGAGCTTCGAAATGCGATGACCTGACGCCACGACGCGTGGACGTTTCCGACCAGCGCGTCAGCTGGTTTTCATCCAGCCAGGCCAGCTGGACGATTTCCGGGTGTTCACCCAGCAGCGCACGGGCTTCATCGACAAACCGGTTTTCGGTCATGGTGGCGCGCGTGCCTTCGCGGGCCAGGCCACCCAGGCGATCGCGTGCTGCCAGCATGCGCAGCCGGACCGACTGCTGCGCCCAGTCCACATCGCGGACCAGGGTGCCGTAGCGTTGGGCGTCATCGCGGGCGTCGAGCCACCACAGGATGGAACCCATGACACAGACGAACAAGCCAAGCGCGATGGCTGGCGTCAGCCAGTACCAGTTGCGGCGGCGAAGGTTTACTTGTTCGCGGAAGGGGGCCGGAATATTCGGCGGGCTGACGTGAGACATGGGCGCTAAGTTTACGCACAATCACCCGGCCGACAGGGGGCTGGCAGGGCATGGATTAACGCGGATCATGCCATGATCTGCAATATTTCACATTACGAAAAAACGTATCGCAACGCGAAATTTATATTGCGGCTGCCTTTCGACGCTTTTAGAATCCGAGCCGGGATCGTCCGGGCAGCTTTATGCGCCCGGCAATGATACAAAGAGGGCCCCGCAAGGGTCCCTTGCGTCGCACGACGACGCACCGAGATTCGCACCGTGCATCTGGCGGACGAAAAAGATTCAGAGCCACAGGAGACATTAATGTCTGCTCTTCCTCACCCCGGTGCCGACGCTTCGTCGGCGGCTAACGACGACGACACTCTAGAGACGCAAGAGTGGCTTGATGCCTTGGAGGCCGTGCTCGACCGCGAAGGTCCCGAGCGCGCGCACTACCTGCTTGAACGCTTGATCGACCAGGCTCGTCGCTCCGGCGCACATATTCCGTATTCCCCCAATACCGCCTACGTCAACACGATCCCGCCGCATCTCGAGACCCCGCATCCGGGCAACCTCGAAATCGAAGAGCGCATCCGTTCGTACGTTCGCTGGAACGCCATGGCCATGGTGGTCAAGGCCAACAAGCTCAACCCGCCCGATGGCGGCGATCTGGGCGGCCACATTGCCTCGTTCGCGTCGCTCGCGAACATGATCGGCATTGGTCAGAACCACTTCTGGCACGCTGACCGCGAAGGCCGTGGCGGTGACCTGGTGTACTTCCAAGGTCACTCGTCGCCCGGCATCTACGGTCGCGCCTACCTGGAAGGCCGTCTGTCGGAAGACCAGTTGCTGAACTTCCGTCAGGAAGTCGATGGCAAGGGCCTGTCGTCCTACCCGCATCCGAAGCTGATGCCCGAGTTCTGGCAGTTCCCGACCGTCTCGATGGGCCTGGGCCCGCTGATGGCGATCTATCAGGCGCGTTTCCTGAAGTACCTGCACGCCCGCGGCATTGCCGACACCAGCAACCGCAAGGTCTGGGTCTTCTGCGGCGACGGCGAAATGGACGAGCCGGAATCGCTGGGCGCAATCAGCCTGGCCTCGCGCGAGAAGCTCGACAACCTGGTGTTCGTGATCAACTGCAACCTGCAGCGTCTGGACGGCCCGGTGCGCGGCAACGGCAAGATCATCCAGGAACTGGAAGGCGAGTTCCGCGGTAGCGGCTGGAACGTCATCAAGCTGATCTGGGGTGGTTACTGGGACCCGCTGCTTGCCAAGGACAAGGAAGGCATTCTTCGCAAGATCATGGAAGACACCGTCGACGGCGAGTACCAGACGTACAAGGCCAATGACGGCAAGTTCGTGCGCGAGAACTTCTTCGGCAAGCACCCGAAGCTGCTGGAAATGGTCAGCCGCATGAGCGACGAAGACGTCTGGCGTCTGAACCGTGGCGGCCACGATCCGCACAAGGTGTACGCCGCCTTCGCCGCTGCCGACAAGACCGTTGGCCGTCCGACCGTGATTCTGGTCAAGACCGTCAAGGGCTACGGCATGGGCCGCGCCGGTGAGTCGCTGAACCCGACCCACCAGCAGAAGAAGCTGGACATCGACACGATCCGCGAATTCCGCAACCGCTTCAACATCCCGGTGCCGGACGATCAGCTCGAAGCGCTGCCGTTCTTCAAGCCGGCCGACGACACGCCGGAAATGCAGTACCTGCACGAGCGTCGCAAGGCGCTGGGTGGGTTCCTGCCGTCGCGCCGCACGGTTGCCGAAGAGAAGCTGACTGCCCCCGCGCTGGACACCTTCAAGGCCGTGCTGGAGCCGACGACCGAAGGCCGCGAAATCTCGACCACGCAAGCCTTCGTGCGCATTCTCACGCAGCTGCTGCGTGACAAGACGCTGGGCCCGCGTGTCGTGCCGATCGTACCCGACGAGTCGCGCACCTTCGGTATGGAAGGCATGTTCCGCCAGATCGGTATCTATGCACCGGAAGGCCAGAAGTACGTGCCGGTCGACAAGGCCCAGGTGATGTACTACCGCGAGGCCAAGGACGGTCAGATTCTGGAAGAGGGCATCAACGAAGCGGGCGCATTCAGCTCGTGGATTGCTGCGGCGACGTCGTACTCGTCGAACAACCGCATCATGATCCCGTTCTACATCTACTACTCGATGTTCGGGTTCCAGCGCGTGGGCGACCTGGCCTGGGCAGCGGGCGACATGCAGGCACGCGGCTTCCTGCTGGGCGGCACCGCTGGCCGGACCACGCTGAACGGCGAAGGTCTGCAGCACGAAGACGGCCACAGCCATGTGTTCTCGTCGACAATCCCGAACTGCGTGTCTTACGACCCGACGTTCGCGCATGAACTCGCCGTGATCATCCAGCGCGGCATGAAGCGCATGGTGGAAGACCAGGAAAACGTCTTCTACTACATCACCGTGATGAACGAGAACTACGCGCATCCGGGTCTGCGCGAAGCCGACATCGAAGGCATCAACCGCGGCATGTACATGCTGAAGGAAGCTGCTGGCGGCAAGCATCGCGTTCAGTTGCTGGGTTCGGGCACCATCCTGCGTGAAGTGATGGCTGCTCAGGACATGCTGCAAGAAGACTGGGACATCGCTGCCGACGTCTGGAGCGTGACCAGTTTCACCGAGTTGCGCCGTGATGGTCTGGACGCTGACCGCTTCAACCTGCTGAACCCCACCGACACGGCCAAGGTGCCGTTCGTGACGGAACAACTGGCCAAGCACGAAGGTCCGGTGATTGCGTCGACCGACTACATGAAGTTGTTCGCCGACCAGATCCGTCCGTTCATGCCGCGCAATCGCGGTTATCGCGTGCTGGGCACCGACGGCTACGGTCGTTCGGACTTCCGCGCGAAGCTGCGTGAGCACTTCGAAGTGGATCGTCGTTTCGTCGTGGTTGCTGCCCTGAAGTCGCTGGCCGACGAAGGCACGATCCCGATGAAGACGGTTGCCGAGGCGATCAAGAAATACGGCATCGACGCTGACAAAGCCAACCCGCATTACGCGTAATGCATCGATGAAATGACCCGGACACCCGCCGTGGGCCTGATGGCCTCGGCGGGTGTGTGTTCGAGCTGGCGCAGAAAGCGCTGGCATCGCTGGAGACACAAGAATGAGCAACGTGATCGAATTGAAGGTGCCGGACATCGGCGACTTCAGCGAAGTGGAAGTGATCGAAGTGCTGGTCAAGGTTGGCGACACCGTGGCGGCTGAGCAAAGCCTGGTGACGGTCGAATCGGACAAGTCCTCAATGGAAATTCCGGCATCCGAAGCGGGTGTCGTGACGGCTATCGCTGTCAAGCTGGGCGACAAGGTCAAGCAAGGCACCGTGCTGGTGTCGATCGAGCCGGGTGCTGCAGCTGCTGCCGCACCGGCAGCCGCGCCTGCACCGGCAGCGGCTCCTGCGCAGGCTGCTGCTGCGCCGGCACCTGCACCCGCACCTGCTGCGGCCGCTCCGGTTGCCGCACCCGCGCCTGCCGCTGCCCCCAGTGGCCCTGTGACCATCAGCGTGCCGGACATCGGCGACTTCGCCGAAGTCGAAGTGATCGAGCTGCTGGTCAACGTTGGCGACGAAGTGAAGGCTGAGCAAAGCCTGGTGACCGTCGAGTCCGACAAGTCGTCGATGGAAATCCCGTCGTCGCAAGCTGGCAAGGTCACCAAGCTGCTGGTGAAAGTTGGCGACAAGGTCAAGCAGGGTTCGCAACTGGTTGAGCTGGAAGCCAGCGCTGGCGCTGCTGCTGCCGCTGCGCCTGCCCCCGCTGCTGCGGCCCCGGCACCTGCCGCCGCTGCTGCTGCACCGGCACCTGCACCGGCCGCCCCCAGCACGCCTGCGGTCGTCCGCACGCCGCCGGTGCAAGCCGTGGAAGACCCGTCGGCACCGAAGCCGCATGCATCGCCTTCCGTGCGCAAGTTCGCACGTGAACTGGGCGTTGATCTGCGTCGTGTGACCGGTACCGGTGACAAGGGCCGCATCACACCGGACGACGTCCGTGCATTCGTGAAGCAAGCGGTAGCAACCGCTGCCCAACCGGCTGCTGCTGCGGCCGCGTCGGGTGACGGTGGTGCCGCGCTGGGTCTGTTGCCCTGGCCGAAGGTTGATTTCACCAAGTTCGGTGAAATCGAAGCCAAGCCGCTGTCGCGCATCAAGAAGATTTCCGGTGCCAACCTGCACCGCAACTGGGTGATGATCCCCCACGTCACGAACAATGACGAAGCCGACATCACCGAGCTGGAAGCCCTGCGCGTCGCGCTGAACAAGGAAAACGAGAAGGCTGGCGTCAAAGTCACGATGCTCGCCTTCGTCATCAAGGCCGTGGTTGCTGCCTTGAAGAAGTTCCCCGAGTTCAACGCTTCGCTGGACGGCGACAACCTGGTCTACAAGAAGTACTTCCACATCGGCTTTGCGGCCGATACGCCCAACGGGCTGGTTGTGCCGGTGATCCGCGACGCCGACAAGAAGGGCGTGTTCGAACTCGCCAAGGAATCCAGCGAACTGGCCAAGAAGGCCCGTGACGGCAAACTGTCGCCGGCCGAAATGCAGGGCGGATGCTTCTCGATCTCGTCGCTGGGTGGCATTGGTGGCACGAACTTCACCCCCATCGTGAATGCGCCGGAAGTCGCGATCCTCGGCCTGAGCCGTTCGGCGATGCAGCCGGTGTGGGATGGCAAGGCCTTCCAGCCGCGCCTGATGCTGCCGATGTCGCTGTCCTACGACCACCGCGTGATCGACGGCGCATCGGCCGCACGCTTCAACGCCTACCTGGGCGCCGTGCTGGCGGACTTCCGCCGCGTGCTGCTGTAAGCGCCAAGGAGCTGCGATGAGCAACGTTATCGAAATCAAAGTACCGGACATCGGTGACTCCCAGGACGTGGAAGTCATCGAGATACTGGTCGCGGTCGGCGACACCATCAAGGCCGAACAAAGCCTGGTGACCGTCGAGTCCGACAAGTCCTCGATGGAAATCCCGGCAACGCAAGGCGGCGTGGTCAAGGCGCTGCGCGTGAAGCTGGGCGACAAGGTCAGCGAAGGCTCGGTCCTGCTGGAAATCGAAGCGGGTGAAGCGGCAGCCGCTGCGCCTGCACCGGCTGCTGCCAAGGCCGAAGCGCCTGCGGCTGCTCCCGCTGCTGCGCCTGCCAAGGCTGCGGCACCGGCACCGGCCGCCGCACCTGCGCCCGCAGGCAGCTACAGCGGCAAGGTCGATGTTGAAGTCGACTTGGTCGTGCTGGGCTCCGGCCCTGGCGGTTACGCCGCTGCCTTCCGCGCGGCCGACCTCGGTCTGTCCGTTGCCTTGGTGGAACGTTATCCGGCGCTGGGCGGTGTCTGCCTGAACGTCGGTTGCATCCCGTCCAAGGCCTTGCTGCACACCGCTGCCATCATCGATGAAGCACGTGCACAAGCTGCGCACGGCGTGAGCTTCGGTGAGCCCACCATCGACCTGGACAAGCTGCGCTCGTTCAAGGACGGCGTGGTGGCCAAGCTGTCCGGCGGCATCGCCGGCATGGCCAAGTCGCGCAAGGTGAAAGTGGTGCAAGGCACCGGTGCTTTCGTTGATCCGTATCACATGGAAGTGGACGGCGAAGCTGGCAAGCAAGTGGTGAAGTTCAAGCAGGCGATCATCGCTGCTGGCAGCCAGCCCGTCAGCCTGCCATTCGCGCCGAAAGACCCGCGCATCGTCGATTCCACCGGCGCGCTGGAATTGCGTCAGCAGCCGGGCAAGATGCTGATCATCGGCGGCGGCATCATCGGCCTGGAAATGGGCACGGTGTATTCCGCGCTGGGCGCACGCCTGGACGTGGTCGAAATGCTCGACGGCCTGATGCAAGGCGCTGACCGTGACCTGGTCAAGGTGTGGCAGAAGTTGAACGCACCGCGCTTCGACAACATCATGGTCAAGACCAAGACCACGGCGATCGAAGCCCGCGAAGACGGCATTTACGTCACCTTCGAAGGCGAAGGCGCACCGAAAGAACCGCAGCGCTACGACCTGGTGCTGCAAGCCGTGGGCCGCACGCCCAACGGTAAGAAGATCGGTGCCGAGAAAGCCGGTGTTGCAGTCACCGACCGTGGTTTCATCGACGTCGACAAGCAGATGCGTACCAACGTGCCGCACATCTTCGCGATTGGTGACGTGGTTGGCCAACCGATGCTGGCCCACAAGGCCACGCACGAAGGCCACGTTGCCGCCGAAGCCGCAGCAGGCCACAAGGCCTACTTCGACGCCCGTGTGATTCCGTCGGTGGCCTACACCGATCCGGAAGTGGCATGGGTCGGCGTGACCGAAGACGAAGCCAAGAAGCAAGGCCTGAAGGTCACCAAGTCGGTGTTCCCGTGGGCAGCTTCCGGCCGCGCGATCGCCAACGGCCGCGACGAAGGTTTCACCAAGCTGCTGTTTGACGAGACCACCCACCGCATCGTCGGTGGCGGTATTGTCGGCACGCATGCTGGCGACCTGCTGAGCGAAATCGTGCTGGCCATCGAGATGGGTTCGGACGCGGTAGACATCGCCAAGACCATCCACCCGCACCCGACCCTGGGTGAATCGGTGGGCCTGTCGGCTGAAGTCGCCGAAGGCAGCTGCACGGACTTGCCGCCGGCTCGGAAGAAGTAATTCTTCTGCGGTTTGGCAGTAAGTGAAACGCCTGGCTCATGCCAGGCGTTTCTGTTTCTGGGTTTGGTGCGCGATTGTCCATCCCTTGCCCGCACCCCGGCCGTCGCAAATCCCCACAGCACATCGGGGAATGCCCCGTGCTCCCCATGCGATACTTCGCCCCTGCTCATTCCCCGGTCGATCACGTTTCATGACCTCGCTGACCCCCGCCGTGCCTGCCCCCGATTCCCGCCCGACCGCTACCAGCCCGCTGGCCACCTGGCTTGCCTACCTGGAGTCGATTCACGCCCGTCCCATCGACATGGGCCTGGACCGTGTGCGCGAGGTGGCTGCGCGGATGGAATTGAACATCGAGGCCGTGAAGATCGTGGTCGGCGGCACGAACGGGAAGGGCTCGACCTGTTCCATGCTTGAGGCCATTTTGCTGGCGTCTGGCTACAAGGTCGGCCTGTACACCTCGCCGCACCTGGTGGATTTCAACGAGCGCGCCCGCATCAACGGCGAACTCGCTACTGACGCAGAACTGACCGAACAGTTTGCGGCTGTCGACGCCGCACGCGGCGAAGTGTCGCTGACCTACTTCGAACTGACCACGCTTGCCATTCTGCGTCTGTTTGCCACCCGCAAGCTGGATGTGGTGGTACTGGAAATCGGCCTGGGTGGTCGGCTGGATGCGGTCAACATCATCGATGCCGACTGTTCCATCGTCACCAGCGTGGATATCGACCATACCGAATTCCTGGGCGACACCCGCGAACTCATCGGCATGGAAAAAGCGCACATCTACCGCAGCGGCCGTCCGGCAATCTGCGCCGACCCGATGCCGCCGGCGTCGCTGGTGGCGCATGCCGAAGCCATTGGCGCTGACCTGTGGTTGTTCGGCCGCGATTTCAACTATGGCGGCGACAAGCAGCAGTGGAGCTACGGCGGGCGCAATCAGCGACGCAATTCGCTGGGATATCCGTCGCTGCGCGGTGCCAATCAGTTGCTGAACGCCTCTGCCGCCATGGCTGCATTGGAAGCGCTGCGCGATCAGCTGGTCGTTCCACAGCAGGCGGTTCGCCTGGGCTTGCTGCAAGTTCAACTGCCCGCACGCTTCCAGATTTTGCCCGGACAGCCCACGGTGATCCTGGATGTTGCCCACAACCCACACGCGGCAGCCGTGCTGGCCGACAACCTGGGCAACATGGGCTTCTATCCGTATACCCATGTGGTGTTGGGCATGTTGTCGGATAAAGACATTTCGGGCGTGATTGCCAAGGTGCTGAAGCACGCCGACCACTGGTATTGCGCCAGCCTGGAAGGCCCGCGCGGCCTGGATGGCGAGGCATTGGCCGGGCAACTGAGGGCGGCTGGCGTTTCCGAGAGTGCCGACAGTTCGATCACGACCTGGGCTTCCCCAGCAGAGGCCTATGCTGCCGCCCGCGCTCGGGCAGGCGACGGTGATAGAATTGTGGTCTTCGGGTCTTTCCTGACCGTGGCTGGTGTAGTGTCGTATCTGCGCAGCGCTGCGACGACGCGAAACGGTTGATACGCGGGTGATTGAACGCAGGTGATCCGCAGGGCGGATTTTCCGGGTAAGTTCACACGCGAACAGACGTCATCACGCGAACGGCTTTGTTGGTACGGCGTACAAGTTCAGCTTTCCACGCACGGCAGGTTCCCGCTCAGGCATTTGCCTATTTGCCGGATTTCTCATGGGTTTGCTCTCAAGCAATAAACCGGCTGCTCCTGAACGCCGCAGCCGCCGCACTACCAGCGAAGATCGGCTCGATCCCGCTCAGGAACTCCGTCGCCGCGCGCGCCGTCGTCTGGTCGGCGCGATCGCGCTGGTGCTGGCCGCCGTCATCGTGCTGCCGATGCTGCTCGATACCAAGCGCGCGCCGCTGCCCAACGACATCCCGATCAGCATTCCGGGCAAGACGCCGCCGCCGGCCCAGGTCGCCGTGGTGCCGCCCGAAACTACTCAGCCTGCCGTGCCGCCTCAGCCGCAATCGCAGCCGAGCACGGCCGTGCCGACGGTGAACGCGCCGTCGGTTACGCCAGCGCCTGCGCATACTCCCACCCCGACGCCTACGCCCACGCCGGCTCCGCAGCAGCATCAGACGCCGGCTCCGGTGCGTACGCCCGAGCCCCGTCCGGAACCTGTGCGCCCCGAACCCGTGCGTCCGGAACCGGCTCGCCCGGAACCAGCGCCGGTTCCGCAGCCGCCGCGCGTGGAAACCCCCGCGCCTGCACCAACCCGTCCGGCGACCGAAGCGGCTGACGCTGCGCGTGCGCGTGCCTTGCTGGAAGGCCGTCCGGCCGTGGTTGCCTCGGCATCGCGTCAAGAGCCTGCCAAAGGTGCTTTTGTGATTCAAGTCGGCGCGTATTCCACCGAAGCGCGTGCGCAGGAAGTCCGCGATCGCTTGTCGGGTGCCGGCATGAAGGCATTTACCGAACGCGTGCGTTCTGGCCAGGGCGACGTCTACAGGGTGCGAGTCGGTCCTTACTCGACGCGTGAAGCTGCCGACAGCGCCCGCGACCGGATCAAGTCGGCGGCCGGACTCGATAGTTCCATCGTGTCCCTGTGACAGCCTTCGATTTCGGCGTCCTCGGTATTCTGGGCGCGTCGGTCGTAGTGGGTTTGTTGCGCGGCTTGATCAAGGAAGTGCTGTCATTGATCGCCTATGTCGCCGCGTTTCTCGCGGCGGCGTGGTACGGCCCGACGGTGTATGGCGGCTTGACCACCTACATCGAGAATTCGGGCCTCCGTCTGATCGTTGCTTACGTCGGGGTGTTTGTCGGCGTACTGCTGGGGGTCGGCATGGTCAACATGGCCTTGTCCGCCCTGATCCGCGCCACGGGTCTGACGCCTGCCGATCGTGGGCTGGGTGGCCTGTTCGGCGTGGCGCGCGGTGCGTTGCTCATCTTGGCTATCGTGACGGCGGCCTCATATACCCCCTTGCCGCAGGAACCGTGGTGGCGCGATGCATTGCTTGCGCCCGCGGTGGAAGCAGGCATCCAGCAATTGAAGCCCTGGTTGCCTGCTCCGGTAGGGGATTGGATCAAGGTCTGACCTGTCGGTCAGGCTGGTTTGACCGATCGTGATCGCAACCGCAATCGCGATCGGGCATGCGGCGTATCTGCCTTGGGTACGCGGCTAACTTGTATGTAAAGAGGTTCACATGTGCGGAATCGTCGGTGTCGTGTCCCATGCACCGGTCAACCAGTTGCTCTATGACAGCCTGCTGCTCTTGCAGCACCGCGGACAGGATGCGGCTGGCATTGCAACGGCGAACGGCAACAATTTCAACATGTACAAGGCCGGTGGCCTGGTACGCGACGTCTTCCGGACGCGCAACATGCGCTCGTTGCCCGGCAATGCCGGCATCGGCCACGTGCGTTATCCGACGGCGGGTTCCAGCGCCAGTCTGGAAGAGGCTCAGCCCTTCTATGTCAACGCCCCGTTCGGCCTGACCCTGGCCCACAACGGCAACCTGACCAACTCGGAATCGCTGCGCGACGAACTGTTCCGCATCGATCGCCGCCACATCAACACCAGTTCCGATTCGGAAGTGCTGTTGAACGTGCTGGCGCACGAGCTGCAACTGGCATCTAACGGTGGTTCGCTGGACGAAGCGGCAATCTTCCGTGCCGTGTCGGCGCTGCATCGCCGCGTGAAGGGCGGTTACGCTGTGGTTGCCCAGATCGCCGGTTACGGCATTCTGGCCTTCCGTGATCCGTTCGGTATTCGTCCCCTCTGTCTGGGCAGTGCCGAGACCGAGTCCGGCACGGAATGGATGGTCACCTCGGAATCCGTGGCGCTGGAAGGCCTGGGCTTCAAGCTGTCGCGCGATGTGCTGCCGGGTGAAGCAGTCTTCATCTCGCTCGACGGTGATCTGGCCGCTGCACAGTGCGCCGACAACCCGATCCTGTCGCCGTGCATTTTCGAATACGTCTACATGGCACGTCCGGACTCGCTGATGGATGGCGTGTCGGTCTACGATGCCCGTCTGCGTATGGGTGAATACCTGGCCGCCAAGGTGGCAGAGCGTTTCGCCCCCGGCGACATCGACGTGGTCATGCCGATTCCCGATTCTTCGCGTCCGGCCGCCATGCAGCTGGCCTCGCGTCTGAACATCGATTATCGCGAAGGCTTCATCAAGAACCGTTACGTCGGTCGTACCTTCATCATGCCCGGCCAGGCCGTGCGCAAGAAGTCGGTTCGCCAGAAGCTGAACGCCATGGGCGTCGAATTCAAGGGCAAGAACGTGCTGATTGTGGACGATTCCATCGTCCGTGGCACCACCAGCCGTGAAATCGTCGACATGGCGCGCGAAGCCGGAGCCAACAAGGTGTACTTCGCCTCGGCCGCGCCTCCGGTGCGTTTCCCGAACGTCTACGGCATCGACATGCCGACCCGCAGCGAGCTGATCGCCTACGGTCGCAGCGATGAAGAAATCGCTCGCCAGATCGGTGCCGATGCCCTGGTGTACCAGGACATCGAAGCCATGAAGCAGGCGGTGCGTGACGTGAACCCGGCAATCACCCAGTTCGACGCTTCTTGCTTCGACGGTCACTACATCACCGGCGACATCACGCCGGAATATCTGGACCGTACTGAGCGCCGTCGCGGCGAAGAAGGTACCGAGCGTCAGGGCGGCCTTCAGGTCAACCTGGGCTACGCTGCCAACGACGTCTGACCCAGCAATGGCAGGGGTCTGCCTGGCAGGCCCGCTGCAGACCAAGGTCCGAGATGCATGAATATTCGTCATCCCGACCGACGGTCTGACCGGCCAATCTGGCCGGGTTGCCAGCAATACGGCGCGCATCTTGCGCGCCGTATGTACGTATAGACAAGGCATATTCAGGCGCGTGTTTTCAAGAACCGCGTTTGCTTATGCCATTCGCGCATATAACCAAATGCCAAATCGGTCGTTCCGACGCCCGGGGTAAATTTGTATGCTGGTTGGTTAAAGCTTGGCGCGCAGCCCCCCACGCGCGCTGGTTCTTGCACGAGGCTCATTCATGTACCGGTATGACCCCATCGACCAGCAGTTGGTCGAACAACGTGTCGCGCAGTTTTCCGACCAAACGCGCCGTTTCCTGGTCGGTCAACTGACCGAAGACGAATTCCGCGTTCTGCGTCTGCAGAACGGTCTCTACATCCAGCGTCACGCCCCGATGCTGCGGGTGGCGATTCCCTATGGCCTGCTGGCCTCGCGTCAGCTGCGTACCCTGGCGCACATCGCGCGCAAGTGGGATCGCGGCTATGGTCACTTCAGCACCCGCCAGAACATCCAGTTCAACTGGCCGCTGCTTGAAGATGTGCCGGCCATTCTGGCCGAGCTGGCCACGGTCCAGATGCACGCCATTCAGACCAGCGGCAACTGTATCCGCAACACCACCACCGATCACTTTGCCGGCATCGCTCCCGATGAGCTGGTCGATCCGCTGGTCTGGTGTGAGCTGATCCGCCAGTGGTCCACCCTGCACCCGGAATTCGCCTTCCTGCCGCGCAAGTTCAAGATCGCGGTCAGCGGTGCCATCAGCGATCGCGCAGCGGTCGGTGTGCACGACGTGGGTCTGCAGGCAGTCGAGCGCGATGGTGAACTGGGCTTCCGCGTCTGGGTAGGCGGCGGCATGGGCCGTACGCCCATCGTCGGCCAACTGATTGGCGACTTCGTACCCTGGCAGCATCTGCTGACCTATCTGCAAGCCGTGTTGCGGGTCTATAACCTGCACGGCCGCCGCGACAACAAGTACAAGGCGCGTATCAAGATCCTGGTGAAGGAACTGACGCCCGACGTGTTCCGCGACCAGGTGGAAGCCGAATGGGCCTTGATCAAGGGCGGTCTGGACACCATCACGCCGGAACAGGTTGCCGAAATCGGCAAGCGCTTCACGACAACCGAATACGCTGCCGACCCCGGCCGCGATGACTCGGCTGAACATGCTGCCAACGACAAGGCCTTTGCCTACTGGTTGCGTACCAACCGCCATGCGCACAAGGTGCCGGGCTACGCCGCGATCACCATTTCGCTGAAGGCCACTGGTGTGCCCCCGGGCGACATCACCGCCGACCAGATGGACGCCGTGGCTGACCTGGCTGACGAATACAGCTTTGGTGAGTTGCGCGTGTCGCACGAACAGAACCTGATCTTCTCGGACGTGCCTGCCAGCAAGCTGTATCCGCTGTGGCAAGCGCTGCGCGGCCTGGGCCTGGCAACCGCCAATGCTGGTTTGCTGACGAACATCATCGCCTGTCCCGGCGGCGATTTCTGCGCACTCGCCAACGCCGTGTCGATCCCCGTCGCGGAAGCCATCCAGGCGCGTTTCGACGACCTGGACTATCTGCACGAAATCGGCGAACTGGACCTGAACATCTCGGGTTGCATCAACTCCTGCGGTCACCACCACGTGGGTCACATCGGCATCCTGGGTGTCGATAAGGCTGGCGAAGAGTGGTATCAAGTGACCATTGGTGGCCGTCAGAGCGGCGCTGCCAAGCCCTTGCCGGACATCGAATCCACCAAGGGCGGCGGTGCCGCAGTTGGCCGTGTGATCGGCCCGTCGTTCTCGCGTGCACAAGTGCCTGACGTCGTCGAAAAACTGATCGGTACCTACCTCGCACGTCGCGACAGCGACGCCGAGCGCTTCATCGACGTAGTCGAGCGCCTGGGTCTCGAACCCTTCAAGCTCGACGTCTATGGCGATCGCGATCAAGCCCGCAAGGAGGCCGCTCATGTCTGATCTCACGCCCGGTACCACTGGCAATACTGGCGAACATGCCCCCGTTCAAGAACCCCGTGCCCTGATCCGTCAAGGCCAGCTTGAGACCGACATCTGGCGTCGCTGCGTGTCCAACGAGTCCACCTCCTTGCCGCCTGATGACGGCCATTGGCTGGTGCCGCTGGACTTGTGGCTGGGCTCGGCCAAGGAATTGCGCGCACGGGTGCACCCGGTTGGCGTGCTGCTGGCCCCCGATGATGATCCGGCCGAATTGCTGGAAGGCGAAGCGAAGATCGATCCGAAGGGCCTTGCGCTGATCGCCATCGACTTCCCGCTGTACACCGATGGCCGAGGCTTTTCCATTGCCCAATTGCTGCGCACGCGTCTGGGTTGGGAAGGCGAATTGCGTGCGGTGGGTGATGTGATCGTCGACGTGATCCATTACCTGGCGCGCTGCGGCTTCGACAGCTTCTCGATCAAGCCCGGTCACGATCCGCAGTTGGCGTTGGCGGCCTTCCAGGCCTTCAGCGTGCACTACCAGCGGACCTATCCGAAGCCGGCTGCGGTGGCCTGAGATGGCAGCGCCATCAGAGGCTCGCCTGACACGGAAAGTCGGCTCTCGGCTGCTTTCGGCAACCTCATCGACCAAGACAGCCGGCAGCCCCGGCACGGTCTATCTGGTCGGTGCGGGGCCGGGCGCGGCTGACCTGCTGACCGTGCGCGCTGCACGGCTGCTGGAGCGTGCCGACATCGTGCTGCACGACGCACTGGTCCAGCCCGAGGTCTTGGCGCTGGCACCGCAGGCACGTCTGGTGCCGGTGGGCAAGCGCTGTGGGCGGCTGTCCACAGCGCAGCACTTCATCAATAAACAATTGGTGGACGCTGCGCAGCACCATTCCTGTGTAGTGCGTCTGAAGGGCGGCGATCCCATGCTGTTCGGGCGCGCCCAGGAAGAGATCAGCGCGCTGATGGCCGCCGGCGTGCCGGTTGAAATCGTCCCCGGTGTCAGTGCGGCCTTTGCTGCCAGTGCTGCCATCGGTCAGTCTCTGAGCTTGCGTGGTGTGAGTCGCAGCGTGGCGTTCCTGACGCCAGCGGTGGGGCAGGGTGAAACGCCACACAGCTGGGCCGGTGCAGCGGTTGCTGCCGACACGGCGGTGCTATACATGGCGGGCAGGCAAGCCAAGGATATTTCCGACGGCTTGATGGCAGCAGGCGTGCCGGCCAGCCGGCCGGTGGTGCTGGTCGAAAGCGCCAGCCTGCCGGGTCAGCGCATGGTGCCGACCTCCGTAGGTGCGCTGCCGCAAGCAGCTGCAGCGCTGGGGGATGGTCCCTGTCTGATCCTGGTGGGTGAGGTCTATGCCGGCTTGGTGGACCTGGCCATCGATGCGGATGAGGCAACGGTAGCCAGGATGGCGGTGGGCTGATTGGTATTGGTAGCGGCCTTGATATGTGCATTGGCAGCGCAGCGCAAGGCAGGGCGGGAATCCTAGATTCCGCCTGCCGGCCCGCGATGCACAGATACCGGCAAGGATCTACGTACTGCTCATCGCGCTGATCCCATCATTGCTTGCCCCTGGTGACATGCCGTTGCAACACCCCTGAAGCCGCATTCCCAGGCGGCGATCTCGTGCCTGACTGTCCGCATCCTGCATCAATGTCCGGTATGCGCAAGGCATTCCACACGCAGGTCTAGTAAGCTCCAGTCTTTCCGATTTGTCCCCCTGCGCCCGTCGCCCACATGGCTTTCGACGTCTACCTGCTGGCCTTCGCCAAGAGCCTGCTGTTCTCGCTTGCGACGATCCTGCCGATTCTGAATCCGCCGGGTACCTCGCCGATGTTCCTGTCGATGACGGAAGGGGCGACCGACGCCATGCGTGCAACGCTGGCGGCGCGCGTGGCGCGCAATATCTTCATCATGCTGATGGCGGCCATGTTGGTCGGCTCGCTGGTGCTGGACTTCTTTGGCATTTCGCTGCCCATTGTGCGTGTCGGGGGCGGGCTGCTGGTGGTCAGCGCGGCCTGGCGTCTGTTGACGACCGACGACAGCAGCAACACCACCTCGGTCAAACTGGTCGAGGCGTTCACCCCCGAGGTCGGGCGACGCAAAGCGTTTTATCCGCTTACCTTCCCCATCAGTTGTGGTCCCGGTTCGATTGCAGCCGCGATCACGGTGGGCGTCAGTCTGCATGACACGTCCATGGCGTTGTCGGCCTCTCGCCTGATCGGCGCGATGTTCGGTGTTGCCTTCTTGTCGCTGATCGCGTTTCTGTGTTTTCGTTTTGCGGTGCAGGTCTTGCGTCCGCTGGGCGAAACGGGAACCATCGTGATGCTGCGCATGTCTGCATTTATCTTGTTGTGCCTGGGCGTGCAGATCGTGTGGGATGGCGCCAGCGAACTGATTTTGAGTATTCTCCAACGCGCTGCGTAAGGCAGCGCGTTTTTTCATCCCTCCATCGGAGCGCTTTATGTCGTTTACCCGGGCAGATCGCCTGCATGTCTACATTGCTGTCCTGAGTCTGGCGGCCGTGGGCATTGCATTGATCTCGCAACATGTCTTCGAAATGCAACCCTGCGCCTGGTGCGTGCTGCAGCGCATGGCCTTCGTTGCACTGGCCGTGGTCTGTCTGCTGGGCGTCTTGCTGCGCCGTGTGCCGGTGCTGACACGTGTGATCAGCTTCATCGCGTTGCTGCTGGCAGGTAGCGGCGTGGTGGCGGCGTTCTACCAGCACAATGTCGCCTCCAAGATGCTGACCTGCGCACAAACCTTCGCCGACCGTTTTGTCAGCGCTTCCAAGCTCGACGGCATCTTGCCTGACGTGTTTGCAATCCAGGCAACCTGCGCCGATTCGGCCGTCGATCTGCTGGGCTATCGCTACGAGCTGTGGAGCCTGGCGCTGTTCTCGCTGCTGAGCCTGTTCGCATTGGTGGCACTGCTGTCGCGCAACGATTGAACGGCAGAAAGTCTGAACGACAAGCATCAATGACCGGTGATCGAACACGCATCGCCGGTCATTCATGCAGACGGGAAGAACGCCTCATCCACCGTCTGTATCGTGCCGGTGTCGGTAGCGTCGTAGCCTGCCAGCCCCTGCACAAAATCACGATAGACGTCTGAGCGCAGCGTGGCGATGAAGGACTGCATCGCCGGCGTACCAATGGCGCTGCGCTCGGCGGCAAAGAAGTAGCGTTCTCGCACCTGGGGAATGAAATCCAGGCCAAAACGCCTGCCTGCGGTTTCCACCCCCATCCCCACATCCGCCATGTCGCTTGCAATATGCGCTGCTACCGCCGCATGCGTGAACTCGGCAGTGGTATCGAAGCCCGGAATGTTGGACAAGGCAATGCCGGTGCGCTTCAACATCAATTCCAGCAGCATTCGTGTGCCGGAACCGGCTTGCCGGTTCACAAAGCGCAGGTCGGGTCGCGCCAGGTCGGCCAGCCCTTGAATGCCCTTGGGGTTTCCGTTGGCGATGAACAAGCCCGAATTCCGATAAGCCAGGTGGATCAGCACATGGTGTTGCGGGTCCAGCCAGCGTGCGTAGGCCTTGAGCATCGGCGTTTCGAACTCGCCCTGCGGGACATGAAACCCCGCCAGTTCACACTCGTGGCCGGCCAGGGCCGCCATGGCTTCCGTGCTGCTGCGATACCTCAGTTCTACCGCCAGCGAGCGCGCTTCCAGTTGCTGCATCAGCGCAGCCACCGCAAAACCGTGGCTGGCATGCAGGCGCAAGTGCTGCGTGCTGCCGGGCAGCAACTTCTGCAGTTCTTCCTGAAGTTCCGAGGCCAGGCTTTCCAGCGTCGGTGACAGCCTTGCTTGTATGCGCCGGTTGGCCCACAAGAGCTTTTGCGCAAAAGGTGTCAGCGTGGTGCCCAGGCGGCGTCGGGTCTGCAACAGCTCAACGTCGAAAGCGGATTCGAAACGGCGCAGCAATCCCCAGGCATGCCGGTACGACACGCCGACCTCGCGACAGGCCCCTGCAATGTGGCCGGTGGACTCGATGGCGGCCAGCACATCCAGCACCTCCTGCAACGGAATTTCGCCCTCGACCGGATGGCGCAGATGCCAGGCCGGGCGGATATCCAGCGCAAATTTATATGTCATTTATTGCCTATTGAAGCGAATAAATTCAGGTGCTACGGTGTGTTCAGTGGCGATGTGGACCAAGGCCAATATAGGCAAGGATCTGCATAAATAAAATAGATACAGCCCCCAGGAGACATGCCATGCGCAGTGATGCCATGCCTGAACCCGTGCCCGCGTTCACCCGCGCGGCCACGCTTGCCATCAAGCCGGCCGACAAGCTCGCGGCAGCGCTGCCAGGCAGCGCCGACTCCTGTACGACCGCGGCATTGATCGCCGCGCATGCAGGCCAAGCCGGTGCCTTGCTTCCCTTGTTGCACGCCATTCAGGACAAGCTCGGCTTCATTGCGCCTGGCAGTGTTGGTGACATCGCGCAGGCACTGAACCTGTCGCGTGCGGAAGTCCACGGAGTCATCACCTACTACCCCCATTTCCGCACCGTTGCCCCTGCTCGCCACACCCTTGAAGTCTGCCGGGCCGAGTCCTGTCAGGCCCTGGGCGGCGATGCGCTGGCCGCCCATGTTCAACAGCGGCTGGGATGCGATTTCCACGGTGCAGATGCAAGCGGGGCAGTGGGGTTGGAGGCCGTGTATTGCCTGGGCCTGTGTGCACAATCGCCTGCGGTTGCCATCGATGGCGTTGCCCATGCGCGCATGACGCCGGCGCGGATGGACCGCTTGCTCGATCCCTTGCTGGCCGAAGCTGCCAAGGTAGATGCAAACGCAGCCGTAGCCCAAGCCCAAGCCAGTAGTGCCGCTGCACCGCGCAATGTGTCAGTCGATGGACGCCATCTTCTGCAAGCGCCCCATCGTGGCCAGGAGGCGGTATGACGACTTCCCAGGTACTTCCGACGCCCGATGGCACCGACAAGACGTCAGCCGAGCTGAGTGCAGCGACATCGTCTGTGGCTTCGACCGCCGTTTCGGCTTCCGCGTCGGTTAGCGTTGCGCCCAACCCAACGGCAAACGCCTCAGCCACAACACCCGCCATCCGCATCTTCGTCCCGCGCGACACCGCTGCGCTCGCCGTCGGCGCAGATGCCGTCGCTCAAGCGATCCGTGATGAAGCTGCCGCCCGAGGTCTGTCGATCGACCTGATCCGTAACGGTTCGCGTGGCTTGCTGTGGCTGGAAACGCTGGTGGAAGTGGACTGTGGTGGGGTGCGCCACGCCTACGGCCCGGTGTACGCGGAAGACGTGGCCAGCCTGTTCGACGCAGGGTTCCTGCAAGGGGCTACGCACGCCCTGGCACACGGGCCGACGGAAGCGATCCCTTATCTGGCTCGCCAGCAACGCTTCACCTTTGCGCGTGTCGGCATCACCGATCCGCTGTCACTCGACGACTACACATCTCTGGATGGCTTTCGTGGCCTGCGCAATGCGCTGGCGCTGTCCGGTGACGCAATTGTCGCGGCGGTGACGGAATCCGGCCTGCGTGGTCGCGGCGGTGCGGCATTCCCCACCGGCATCAAATGGAAGACCGTGCTGCAAGCGGTGTCCGACACGAAATACATTGTTTGCAATGCCGACGAGGGTGACTCAGGCACCTTTGCCGACCGGATGTTGATGGAAGGCGATCCCTACGTATTGATCGAAGGCATGACCATCGCCGGTCTGGCCGTGGGTGCAGACTACGGCTACCTGTATGTGCGTTCGGAATACCCCGAGGCCATCGCCACGTTGGAAGCCGCAATCGTGCTGGCACGCAAGGCGGGGTATCTGGGCACCGACATCCTGGGCAGCGGCCGCAGTTTCGACCTTGAAGTGCGCAAGGGGGCAGGGTCGTACATCTGTGGGGAAGAAACCGCGCTGTTGGAAAGCATCGAAGGCAAGCGTGGGGTGGTGCGCGCCAAACCGCCGCTGCCTGCGATCACCGGGCTGTTCGGCCATCCGACTGTCATCAACAACGTCATCACCTTTGCCAGTGTGCCCATCGTGCTGGACCGGGGCGCGGCGTTTTACCGCGATGCCGGCATGGGCCGGTCACGCGGCACTTTGCCCTTCCAGCTGGCCGGCAACCTGAAGCAGGGCGGGCTGGTGGAATGCGCATTCGGCGTCACGCTGCACGATCTGCTGTACGAATTCGGCGGGGGCAGTGCTTCTGGCCGGCCCTTGCGCGCCGTGCAGGTTGGCGGCCCCTTGGGGGCTTATCTGCCAGAGGCCCAGTGGCAGGTGCCCATGGACTACGAAGCGATGGCTGCCCTGGGTGGTGTGCTTGGTCACGGCGGTTTGGTGGCCTTTGACGACAGTGTCGACATGGCCAAGATGGCGCGTTACGCCATGGCGTTCTGCGCGGTGGAGTCCTGTGGCAAATGCACGCCGTGCCGCATCGGTTCCACACGAGGGGTCGAAGTGGTCGACAAGATCGTGGCGGGGCAGCAAAGGCCGCAGCAGATCCAGTTGCTGCGCAGCCTCTGCGACACCATGGTCAATGGGTCCTTGTGCGCAATGGGGTCGATGACGCCATATCCCGTGCTGTCTGCGCTCAATCACTTCCCCGAAGACTTTGGTGACGTGCAGCAAGCCCAGGCTGCCTGAATCTTTTGTTCGAACATTGCTGCGTGACCGGATTGCAAGCATAGCCCCAAGCCCGGTTCTAAGCCGCACTGCACTTCACCGCACGCACCCCGTATTTCATCCGCCTGACCCTTGTCGGAGCAGACCATGATTTCGCATCACACCTTCTCGGAAAAAGACTTCGGTACCCCGGCGCGCACGACCGCAACCGAGGTGACGCTGACCATCGACGGCCAGGAATTGCGTGTGCCGGCCGGCACCTCGATCATGCGGGCTGCCTCGGAAGCCGACCTGAACATTCCCAAGCTGTGTGCCACCGACAGCCTGGAGCCCTTCGGTTCCTGTCGTCTGTGTCTGGTCGAGATCGATGGCCGGCGCGGTTACCCGGCCTCATGCACCACGCCGGCGGAAAATGGCATGGTGGTGCGCACACAAAGCCCCAAGCTGCAGGAACTGCGCAAGGGCGTGATGGAGCTGTACATCTCCGACCATCCACTCGACTGCCTGACCTGCGGAGCCAATGGCGACTGCGAACTGCAAGACATGGCTGGCGTCGTGGGCCTGCGTGAAGTGCGCTACGGCTACGACGGCGACAACCACCTGAACGCGGTCAAGGATGAATCCAACCCGTACTTCAGCTACGACCCGTCGAAGTGCATCGTCTGCAACCGCTGCGTGCGCGCCTGTGAGGAAACGCAGGGCACCTTTGCACTGACGATCTCTGGCCGTGGTTTCGAGGCGCGTGTGTCGCCAGGCCAGGATCAATCTTTCATGGACAGCGAATGCGTGTCCTGTGGTGCCTGTGTGCAGGCCTGCCCGACCGCCACCTTGCAGGAAAAAAGCGTCATTCACCTGGGTCAGCCGGAACACAGCGTGGTCACCACCTGTGCGTATTGCGGCGTGGGCTGCGCGTTCAAGGCCGAGATGAAAGGCAGCGAAGTCGTGCGCATGGTGCCTTACAAAGACGGCCAGGCCAATCGCGGGCATTCCTGTGTGAAGGGGCGCTTTGCCTGGGGGTACGCCACCCACGCAGACCGCATCATGAAGCCGATGATCCGCAGCAAAATCACCGACCCCTGGCAGGAAGTCACCTGGGACGAAGCGATCAACCATGCGGCATCCGAATTCCGACGCCTGCAAGGGCAGTACGGTCGCGATTCCATCGGTGGCATCACTTCTTCACGCTGCACCAACGAAGAAACCTACCTGGTGCAGAAGCTGATTCGCGCTGCCTTTGGTACCAACAACGTCGATACCTGTGCACGGGTCTGCCATTCGCCGACCGGCTATGGCCTGAAGCAGACGCTGGGTGAATCGGCCGGCACGCAGACCTTCGATTCTGTCATGCAGGCAGACGTGGTGGTGGTGATGGGGGCCAACCCCAGCGCCGGTCACCCGGTGTTCGCATCGCGTCTGAAGCGCCGGCTGCGGCAGGGTGCCAAGCTGATCGTGATCGATCCGCGCCAGATCGAACTGGTCAGCAGCCCGCATGTGAAAGCCTCGTACCACCTGCAAGTGCGGCCCGGCACCAATGCTGCAATCCTGACCTCGCTTGCGCATGTGATCGTGACCGAAGGACTGGTCGACGAGGCCTATGTAGCCGAGCGTTGCGACACCAAGTCCTTCAATGAATGGCGGGCGTTTGTGTCGCGGGAAGAAAATTCGCCCGAAGCCATGGCAGACGTCACGGGTGTGGCGGCCGACCTGGTGCGCGGTGCGGCGCGCCTGTATGCCACGGGTGGCAATGCGGCCATTTATTACGGCTTGGGCGTGACCGAGCACAGCCAGGGATCGACCTCGGTGATGGGCATTGCCAATCTGGCGATGGCCACCGGCAATGTCGGCCGCGAGGGCGTGGGCGTGAACCCGCTGCGCGGCCAGAACAATGTGCAGGGCTCTTGCGACATGGGTTCGTTCCCGCACGAGTTGCCCGGCTATCGCCACGTGTCCGACGCCACGGTACGCGCGCAGTTCGAGGCCGCCTGGGGTGTCACCATTCAACCCGAACCCGGTCTGCGCATTCCCAATATGTTCGAAGCCGCGCTGGGCGGCAGCTTCAAGGGCTTGTACTGCCAGGGCGAAGACATTGTGCAGTCCGACCCCAACACCCAGCACGTGGCCGCCGCCTTGTCGGCAATGGAGTGCATCGTCGTGCAGGACCTGTTCCTGAACGAGACCGCCAAGTACGCTCACGTGTTCCTGCCGGGTTCATCGTTCCTGGAAAAAGACGGCACCTTCACCAATGCCGAACGCCGCATCTCGCCCGTGCGCAAGGTGATGGCACCGCGCACCGGCAAGGCCGACTGGGAAGTCACAGTGGCGCTGTCCAATGCGCTGGGTTACCCGATGAACTACACCCACCCGCGCGAGATCATGGCCGAGATCGCAGCGCTCACGCCAACCTTCTCGGGGGTCAGCTACGAAAAGCTCGACGCACTGGGCAGCATTCAGTGGCCGTGCAACGAGGCTGCGCCGTCGGGCACGCCGATCATGCACATCGACCGGTTCGTGCGTGGCAAGGGCAAGTTCATGCCGACGCAGTACATTGCTACCGATGAGAAAGTCACCCGCAAATTCCCGCTGCTGCTTACCACCGGCCGCATCCTGTCGCAGTACAACGTGGGTGCGCAGACCCGGCGCACGCCCAATGTCATGTGGCATGACGAAGACGTGCTGGAAATCCATCCGCACGACGCCGAAGAGCGTGGGGTGCGCGAGGGCGACTGGGTGGGCATTGCCAGCCGGGCCGGGGAAACGGTATTGCGCGCCACCGTTACCGAACGGGTGCAGCCGGGCGTGGTGTACACCACCTTCCACTTCCCCGAGTCGGGGGCCAACGTGATCACCACCGACAATTCCGACTGGGCCACCAACTGCCCTGAATACAAGGTGACGGCGGTGCAGGTCACGCCGGTTGCGCAGCCGTCTGCCTGGCAGCGCAAGTGGACACGTTTCAACGAAGTCCAGGAACGTTTGCTGCGTGAGCGGGAATCCGCGGTGATGGGTGTGGGGGGTAAATGAAGGTAGATGTGGCGCAAGCTCAGGGCATGGTCGGCATGGATGCGACCGATACGATTGATACGACCGATACCGCGACACCGCCCGTGTCGCGGCAGGTCGATATCGTGCGTATCAGCCACGGCCAGCGATCGGTACAGACCGACGCCCTGGCAGAAGAAATTGCCATTGCGCTGGAGTTCAACGGCATCAGCTACGCCACCATGCTGGCCACGCCTGCCGATCTGGAAGACTTCGCCATCGGCTTCAGCCTGAGCGAAGGAGTGGTCGCACACCCGCGCGAGATTCGGGGCGTGGATATCTTGCCGGGCTGCGACGGCATCGTGGTGCAGGTGGAAATTGCCACCGAGCGCGAAGTTGCCATGAAAGCGCGACGCCGCGCCATGGCTGGGCGCACGGGTTGTGGTCTGTGTGGGGTGGAAAGCCTCGATAAGGTAATTCGCCCGGTTGGCCGGGTGCCATCGGGCGGGGACGTGTCGCTGGCGCAGCTGTCGCACGCGCTGACGGTCATGCGTGGCCGCCAGTCCTTGCATGACACCACCGGCGCGACGCACGCGGCGGGCTTCATGGCGGCCAGTGGCGACGTAAGCCTGGTGCGTGAAGATGTCGGTCGCCATAACGCGCTGGACAAACTGATCGGTGCACTGGCGCGCGCACGGATCGATACCGAAGGCGGTGCCGCCATCGTGTCCAGCCGTGCCAGCTACGAGATGGTGCAGAAAACCGCATCGGCTGGAATTGGCGTGCTGGTGGCGGTGTCTGCCCCGACGGCCTTGGCGGTGCGGCTGGCACAGGATGCTGGCCTGGTGTTGATTGGTTTCATGCGTGGTGAGCAATGCGTGGTCTACAGCCATACCGATCGTCTGAAACCTTGACGTGGTGTGTGTTTGCACGCTTGGGCTTCGGGCAATAACCGATAGGCAAGGGCTTGCGGAAAGACTGGAATGAGCACACCTGCTCAAGCAGGTGGCCAAGAAAAAATAGCCTCCATCCGCGCGGACGGGGCAAGGAGACCACGCCATGGACCACAGCAATCTGATCCGCATGGCCAATCGCATCGGTGATTTTTTTGATGTAATGCCGGACCGCGAAGAAGCCCTCGAAGGTGTCGCCAATCACATCCATAAATTCTGGGAGCCACGCATGCGCAATGCGTTGCTGGAATGGATAGATGCGCACCCTGCCGGGTACGACGGTGACATCGAGCTCAAACCCATCGTGTTGCATGCCATCGCGGCTTATCGCGAGCGTCTGACACCCGCCTGAGCGCTTCTCGCTGGTATTGATCTTTTGTCGGGATGATCTATCGCGCCATGACGGGCGAGGGTGCCCTGTTTGCTTTTTTTGTGTCCTGCGTCTGCCTATGTCTGCTTGCTTTACCCCCTTCCTCGCTCGTTCCCCGGAGTTCTCATGAGCGCACTTGCCACTGGCCAAGGTTTTCTAGATAAGGAACGGACGATTGCCGGTCCGGGTTTCAACCGATGGTTGGTGCCGCCCGCTGCACTCGCCATTCATCTGTGCATCGGCATGGCCTATGGCTTCTCGGTGTTCTGGCTGCCGCTGTCCAAGGCTGTCGGCATCAACAAGGCGCTTGCTTGTCCGGCTGACACCAGCATCTTTGCCGAGCTGTTCATCACCAGTTGCGACTGGCGCATTTCCACCATGGGGTGGATGTACACGCTGTTCTTTGTGTTGCTGGGATCGTCGGCCGCCTTGTGGGGCGGCTGGCTGGAACGCGCCGGCCCACGCAAGGCAGGGGTGGTATCGGCCGTCTGCTGGTGTGGTGGCCTGGTGATCTCATCGCTTGGGGTCTATCTGCATCAGCTATGGATGCTGTGGCTGGGCTCGGGGGTGATCGGCGGCATTGGTCTTGGCCTGGGCTATATCTCGCCAGTCAGCACCTTGATCAAGTGGTTCCCGGATCGTCGCGGCATGGCAACCGGCATGGCCATCATGGGCTTCGGTGGCGGCGCGATGATCGGTGCGCCGCTGGCTGACATGCTGATGCGCTATTTCGCCACGCCCACGTCGGTCGGCGTCTGGCAGACCTTCCTGGCCATGGCGGTCATCTACTTCGTGTTCATGATGGCCGGTGCGCTGGGTTATCGCGTGCCGCCCACCGGCTGGAAGCCCGCAGGCTGGACGCCGCCTGCATCCAGCACCGCCAACACCATGATCACCAAAGGCCATGTGCATGTCAGCAAGGTCTGGGGCATTCCGCAGTTCTGGCTGGTGTGGTGGGTACTGTGCCTGAACGTGTCGGCCGGCATCGGCATTCTGGGCATGGCGTCTCCGCTGTTGCAGGAAGTGTTCGGCGGTCGCCTGATCGGCCAACCCGGCGTTGGCTTCACGGAACTCAGCAGCGCGCAACTGGTGCAGGTGGGGGCGATTGCGGCGGGCTTCACGGGCCTGCTCAGTCTGTTCAACATTGGCGGGCGATTCTTCTGGGCCAGCCTGTCCGACAAGCTGGGTCGCAAGATGACCTACTTCGTGTTCTTTGTGCTGGGCTTCGTGCTGTATGCCTCGATCCCCTGGAGCTCGAACACGGGCGCACTGGCGCTGTTCGTCGGTGCCTTCTGCATCATCCTGTCGATGTACGGCGGTGGTTTTGCGACGGTGCCGGCCTATCTGGCTGACCTGTTCGGCACCCAGATGGTCGGGGCCATTCATGGCCGCCTGCTGACCGCGTGGGCAACTGCCGGCATTCTGGGGCCGGTGGTGGTGAACTACATCCGCGAATACCAGCTGTCGATGGGCGTGCCACGTGCCCAGGTCTATGACATCACCATGTACATCCTGGCCGGCATGCTGGTGCTGGGCTTCCTGTGCAATATGGCAGTGCGGCCTTTGGCCCCCAAATGGTTCATGACCGACGAAGAGCTGGCACGTGAAAAGGCGCTGGCGCATGAACGCAGCAGCGCGCTGGAAGTGCGCAATGCAGCCGGTGGCATCGTTGCCAGCGGGACGACCAGTCCTGCACTGGTTGGCTTTGCATGGGCGGCGGCGGGCATTCCGCTGGTGATTGGCGTGCTGATCACCTTGCAGAAGGCGGCGGTGCTGTTCCGCTGACAGTGGGGAAGTCAGGCCGGGGAAGCTCGGCCTGACCAAATTTTTGACCAGGTCTTTTTTGGACAAGTAAGCGGTCAGTCACGATTGCCGGGTAATTTTGCTGCGTCTGGCGCGGCAAGATGCCTGGCAATTTGCATTGACCCTAGGGCTTGCCCTTGGAGACAGGTGTCACCCCTTGGTGTGCCGTTTACGTAAACGTCAGTGCCATGCTAGATTGGCCGAATAACGAGTGGCGGATGGTTGTCGACCAATCTCCGCATCCAAGAACACCAATCGGAGATACGCATGACCAACCTCACGCAAGGCCAGGCAGCAATTCGCGCTGCCGCTCCTACCGTCAAGCTGCTGATCGGCGGCAAGTTCGTCGAATCCACCACCACGGAATGGCGCGAGGTCATCAATCCTGCCACGCAGGAAGTCCTGGCCCGCGTACCGTTCGCAACCGTTGCCGAAGTCGACGCAGCCGTTGCCGCCGGCAAGGAAGCCTTCAAGACCTGGCGCAAGACCGCCATCGGCACGCGCGCCCGCATTTTCCTGAAGTACCAGCAGTTGATCCGCGAGAACATGAAAGAACTCGCTGCGATCCTGACGGCCGAACAGGGCAAAACCCTGGCCGACGCGGAAGGCGACATCTTCCGTGGCCTGGAAGTGGTGGAACACGCAGCCGGCATCGGCAACCTGCAACTGGGCGAGCTGGCCAACAACGTGGCCGGCGGTGTCGACACCTACACCGTGCTGCAGCCGCTGGGCGTGTGCGCCGGCATCACCCCGTTCAACTTCCCGGCCATGATTCCGCTGTGGATGTTCCCGATGGCAATCGCCACCGGCAACACCTTCCTGCTCAAGCCGTCGGAACAAGATCCGATGGTCACCATGCGCCTGGTTGAACTGGCGCTGGAAGCCGGCATTCCGCCGGGTGTGCTGAACGTGGTGCACGGTGGCGAAACCGTGGTGAACGCCATCTGCGATCACCCCGACATCAAGGCCGTGTCCTTCGTCGGTTCCACCCGCGTTGGCACGCACGTCTACAACCGTGCCACCCTGGCAGGCAAGCGCGCACAGTGCATGATGGGCGCGAAGAACCACGCCATCGTGCTGCCCGACGCCAACAAGGAACAGACGCTGAACAATCTGGCGGGTGCTGCATTCGGCGCGGCCGGCCAGCGTTGCATGGCCTTGTCGGTGGTCATCATGGTGGGCGAGGCGCAGAACTGGATTCCCGAGCTGGTCGCCAAGGCCAAAACGCTGAAAATCAGCGCAGGCGTGGAAGCCGGTACCGATGTCGGTCCGCTGATTTCCTGCGCAGCGCGTGAGCGTGTCGACAGCCTGATCGCCCAGGGCGCAAGCGACGGTGCCAAGCTGGAACTCGACGGCCGCAACCCGGCTGTCGCGGGTTACGAGAAAGGCAACTTCGTGGGCCCCACCGTGTTCTCGGGCGTGAAGCCGGGCATGGCGGTCTACGACCACGAGGTCTTCGGCCCGGTCTTGGCGCTGATGTCGGCAGCCACGCTCGATGAAGCCATCGAGATGATCAACGCCAATCCCAATGGCAATGGCACAGCGCTGTTCACGCAATCGGGTGCGGCCGCACGTCGCTTCCAGGAAGACATCGACGTGGGCCAGGTCGGCATCAACGTGCCAATCCCGGTGCCGGTGCCCATGTTCTCGTTCACCGGCTCGCGTGCGTCGAAGCTGGGTGACCTGGGCCCCTACGGCAAGCAAGTGGTGATGTTCTACACGCAGACCAAGACGATCACCGAGCGCTGGTTCGACGACAGCACCGTCAGCACCGGCGTCAACACCACGATTACGCTCAAGTAAGAGGACCGCATGGACTTCGACCTCAACGAGGAACAGCAGGCCTTCCGCGACACCGCACGTGAATTTGCAGCGGGTGAACTCGCGCCGCATGCGGCCGAGTGGGACGCCGAATGCATCTTCCCGAAGGAAGCCATTGCCAAGGCGGGCGAGCTTGGTTTCTGCGGCCTCTATGCACCGGAGTCCATCGGTGGCCTGGGCTTGTCCCGGCTGGACGCCACCGTAGTGTTTGAAGAGCTGGCGGCGGTCGATCCGTCTACCACCGCCTTCATCACCATCCACAACATGGCCACGTGGATGATCGGCACCTGGGGTACCGAGCCGGTCAAGGCACGCTGGGGCGAAGTCTTGTCCAGCGGCCAGAAACTGGCCTCGTACTGCCTGACCGAACCGGGTTCCGGGTCGGATGCCGCATCGCTGAAAACCAGCGCCACGCGCGAAGGTGACAGCTATGTGCTTACCGGCTCGAAGATGTTCATCTCGGGCGGCGGCGACACCGACATTCTGGTGGTGATGGCACGTACCGGTGGCCCAGGCGCGGGCGGCGTGTCTGCGTTTGCCGTGCCTGCCGATACCCCTGGCATCACCTACGGCCGCAAGGAAGACAAGATGGGCTGGAACAGCCAGCCCACACGTGCCATCAGTTTCGATCGGGCCACCATTCCGGCCGATCATCTGCTGGGCGCGGAAGGTGAGGGCTTCAAGATCGCCATGCGCGGTCTGGATGGCGGGCGCATCAACATCGCCACCTGCTCGGTCGGTGCAGCGCAAGGCGCGCTGGACGCCGCGCAGCGCTACATGGGCGAGCGCAAGCAGTTCAACAAACCGCTGTCGGAATTCCAGGCGCTGCAATTCAAGCTGGCCGACATGGCGACTGAACTGGTTGCCGCGCGCCAGATGGTGCGACTGGCTGCGGTGAAGCTGGACGCCAAGTCCCCCGACGCCACTACCTACTGCGCGATGGCCAAACGCTTTGCCACCGATGTGGGCTTCAAGGTCTGCAACGAAGCGCTGCAAATCCACGGTGGCTACGGCTACATCCGCGAGTATCCGCTTGAGCGCCTGGTGCGCGATACCCGGGTGCACCAGATTCTGGAAGGCACCAACGAAATCATGCGCGTGATCATTGCGCGCCAGTTGCTGTCGGGTAAGTCGGATATTCGTTGAATAGTCAGGTAGGACCGCCGGATAAAACCGGCACTGCTGAACATCTTTTTCTGAACGTTTTCTGTTTGTTTTACGGAACCACACATGAGTCAGGTCGTCCTTTTCGAAGAACTCGCCACCAGGCACGGCAAGCGCATCGGCGTCGCTACGCTGAATGCCGAGAAGACCCTCAATTCGCTTAGCCTGGACATGGCCAAGCTGCTGGATGAGCGCCTTGGTGCTTGGGCCAAAGATCCCGAGATTGCACTGGTGGTCTTGCAAGGTGCCGGTGAAAAAGCCTTCTGCGCAGGCGGCGATCTGCAACTGCTGTATCGCGCCATTTTGGAACAACGCGCCAAGGGCGGCGAGGCAGCACGTGAACCGCGCGGCAACGCCTTTGCCGAAGAATTCTTCGAACTCGAATACCGTCTGGACTACGAGCTTCACACCTATCCGAAGCCCTATCTGTGCTGGGGCCACGGCATTGTGATGGGCGGCGGCATGGGCCTGATGGCCGGTGCCAGCCACCGCGTGGTGACCGAGGTATCGCGTCTGGCCATGCCCGAAGTCACCATCGGCCTGTTCCCCGATGTGGGCGCAAGCTGGTTGCTGAACCGCACGCCGGGCAAGAGCGGTCTTTTCCTGGGCCTGACCGGCGCACAACTGAAAGCGGCCGACGCCGTGTTCGTAGGCTTTGCCGACCACGTGGTGGCGCAGGCCGACAAGCAGAAGGTGTATGCCGCGCTGCAAGACCTGGACTGGACAGGCGAGCGCGAACACGACGACAAACTGTTGACCGACGTGCTGCGCGCCAACGCCCACGAGCCGCTCCCTGCTGGCCCGCTGCGCGAAAACTTCGACCTGATCAACGACCTGTGCGGTCGTGGCAGCCTGCCCGAGATCGTTGACGCGATTCTTGGCCTGCAAACCGAAGACCCGTGGCTGCAACGCGCTCAGCAGACGCTGGCTGCCGGTGCGCCGGGGTCGGCACGCATTGCCTACGACCTGCTGCGCCGTGCGCGTCTGCTGTCGCTGGCCGATGTCTTCCGCCTGGAACACGGTGTGGCCCTGCAATGCGCGGCACGCGGCGATTTCGGCGAAGGCATTCGTGCATTGATCGTCGACAAGGACCGTCAGCCCAAGTGGACACACGCAAGCGTTCATGAGGCCACGCGCGCCTGGGCCGATGAGGTCATTTTCGAGTCCCCCTGGACAGCGGACACCCATCCGCTGGCAGCGCTGGGTCGCTGAAGCAAAAAGGCTGGTGTGCTGCACGCGCTGCTGAAGCCGTGCGCACACAAGCGCAGAACTGAACCGGCATGTTTTGGCATGTCGGCTGTCGTGGGGACATCCGCTGTTCGTAGATCGATGACGTAACGGTGGTTGAACCCGCCGACCTCATACCAATAAAAATATTCCTGGAGAACCTGACATGAGCCGTATCGCTTTCATCGGACTGGGCAACATGGGCGCGCCGATGGCGCAGAACCTGATCAAGGCCGGCCACACGCTGACCGTCTTCGACCTGTCGGCCGCGGCGCTGGCCAAGCTGGCAGAATCCGGTGCCACGGTGGCAAGCAGCGCCAATGCATCGGTAAAAGACGCCGAGATCGTGATCACCATGCTGCCCGCCAGCAAACACGTTGAGTCGCTGTACCTGGGCGACGACGGCCTGTTGGCCCACATTCCCGCCAGTGCGCTGGTGATCGATTCCAGCACCATCGCTGCGCAGTCGGCCATCAAGGTGGCGCAGGCAGCGCAGGCCAAGGGTCTGTCGATGATCGATGCGCCGGTGTCAGGTGGCACGGGTGGCGCAATTGCGGGCACGCTGACTTTCATCGTGGGCGGCCCGAAGGCTGACTTCGATCGTGCGCAGCCAGTGCTGGCGGCGATGGGAAAGAATATTTTCCACGCGGGCGATGCGGGCGCGGGGCAGACTGCCAAAATCTGCAACAACATGCTGTTGGGCATTTTGATGGCGGGCACGGCAGAGGCGATTGCCATGGGCGTGAAGAGCGGGCTGGATCCGGCGGTGTTGTCGGACATCATCAGCAAGAGCTCGGGGCGAAACTGGGCAACGGAGTTGTACAACCCGTATCCCGGTGTGATGCCGAATGCGCCGGCGTCGAAGGATTATGCGGGTGGGTTTGGGACGGATCTGATGCTGAAGGATCTGGGCTTGGCGGCGGAAGCTGCGCTGCATACCCGGTCGGCGATTCCGCTGGGTGAGCTGGCTCGCAATCTGTATGCGATGCACAGCGCAGCAGGCTCGGGGCCGCTGGATTTCTCCAGCATCATTCAGCCGCTGTTGAAGAAATCCGGTAGCTGATTAAAAAATCTCTGCTGGGTTGAACTGCACCCCAAAGGTCGGACATTTTTTCTGACGTTTGGGGTGTTTTTTATTGAGTCGGTTGTTGGTGTTCTTGAGTTGGTTCTTCTGCCAGTCGCGGGTGGTGGGGCCGGCTCGTCTGCCCCGCTGGACGTTGGCGTCGGGTCTCCCGCCCTCCACCTTGTCCAGAAGGGCAGCCAATCCGGCCCCACCACCCACGCCTTCAAGGTCGTTTGGTTAAAAGCTGATCCCGCCTGTGGACGGCTCAGTCTTTCTGGCTGCTTGGTGCTGGACTTGGCTCTCGGCGTTAGTTGGCCACGATTCTTTAACCACCACACGGCAGGCCTTGGGGACTGGCTGGCCAGGTCGCCACGAAGCGGTTTCTCCGGCTCACGATTCGGTGGGTGCTTCAGTGGCCTTTTACCGCAGCGCCACGCAAGAAAATTTGCGCATCTGCTTGGTGGTGGGGTGACACCGAAGCGGGTGGCCGCACGTAAACGGCTTGCGGGAGAAGGGTTGAAGGGCCGGCGGCTTCAAGTCGATGTTCAGCTCGCGGTATGTTTGTGTCTGAACGCATCCGCATCTGCTTTGCAGGCTGGCTGGAATACGACCATACAACATTGAATTGGTCGTTTCGTAATCACCAAATCGGGACCTATCCGTAATTTCGTGGGCGAGGCATACTCCTAGGATCGATGATCATGGATATGTCGATGAAAAAGAGACTCACCGCTAAAGCTCAGGCAGCGGCCCGCGGGCCGCTGCCTGAGCTGCCTGAAGGGCTGCTCGATGAATTGGTCAAAGGACCGATGTCACCCGACGCGGTTCAGGACCTGATGCTTGCCTTCAACAAGGCCATCATCGAGCGAGCGGTGAAGGCCGAGATGAACCTGCATCTGGGTTATAGGCCGGGCGAACCCAGGCCGCCAGATCAGGATAACGAGCGAAACGGCGGCAGTGACAAGACCTTGCTGACCGAGCGCGGGCCGGTCAAGGTGACGCTGCCACGCGACCGTGACGGCAGCTTCGAACCGATCTTGATACCGAAGCACGAGCGCCGGTTCCGAGGCTTCGACGAACGGATTATCGCGATGTACGGCCGAGGCATGAGCGTGCGCGAAATCTAAGCGTTTCTGGCCGAGCAATATGGCACGTCGGTGTCCCCGGACTTCATCAGCTCGGTGACCGACGAGGTCATGGCCGAGGCCGTGGCTTGGCAAAACCGGCCCCTTGAGACGATGTACCCAGTCGTCTTCTTTGATGCCCTGAGGGTAAAAATCCGCAGCGACGGCTTGGTCAGCAACAAGGCGGTATACCTGGCGCTGGGCGTCCAGGCAGACGGGCAGCGCGATGTGCTGGGCCTGTGGATCGAGCAAACCGAAGGCGCGAAATTCTGGCTCAAAGTCTTCAACGATCTCAAGACCCGCGGCTGCCGTGACATCCTGATCGCCATCGTCGATGGCTTGAAAGGACTGACCGAAGCAATAGCGGTGGTCTATCCGGAGACGGTGGTGCAAACCTGCATCGTGCATCTGATCCGCAATAGCCTGAACTACGCTAACTGGAAGGACCGCAAGGTCATCGCCACCGCATTACGGCCAATTTACGGTGCCGCGAGCGAGGTTCAGGCCCGCCAGGCCTTGGACGACTTCGCCGATGGGCCTTGGGGTACGAGGTACCCCACCATCGCCCCGACGTGGCTCAAGGCTTGGGACAACGTCATCCCGTTCTTCGTGTTCCCGCCCGAAATTCGACGCGTGATCTACACGACCAACGCCATCGAGAGCCTGAACATGAAGCTGCGCAAAATCATCAAAACGCGAGGCCACTTCCCGTCGGATGAGGCGGCGACCAAGCTGCTGTGGCTCGCGCTACGAAACGTGCTGGCCAAAGAAATACGCGCCGCCTACGACTGGAAACCGGCCATGGGCCAGTTCGCCATCGTCTTCGGCAAGCGCTTCACTGGCAAGGACGAGTGAACAACTCACTTCCAACACGCCCTGCCCACAAAAAATCGGACACGTCCCCAAATCGGCGAAGCAGAGCAAGTTGGCTACGCTTGGGAAGCTGTTTAACCAAACTCAATCTTGCAGCGACCATCGGTGCAAAGCCCATTCTCCGCATGCAATTGTCATGCGCTCACCGCGTCGGTGTCATCGCACCCCTGAAAGGCCGTTAGATCAAACCTGATCCAGCCAGCGGCCGTCGGCGCACCGCCCATTCTCCCGCATGCTGATGCCGTGCGGCCACCCGCTTCGGTGTCACCCCACCATCAAGCAGGCGCGCAATTTTCTTGAGTGGCGCTGCCCTGAAAGGCCTCTAAAGAACGGCCCGATACGTGAGCCGCTGACTTGCTTCGTGGCGACCTGACCAGCCAATTCCCCGACTCCAGCCGGGCGACAGTCAAAGACTACGAACGCCAATAAGGGGGGAGACGTGACCAGCACCCGAGCAGCCAGAAAAATCGCAGTCGTCCACAAGCGGGATCAGCTTCTAATCAAGCCGTTTTGAAGGCGTGGGTGGCGGGGGCGTGGCGAATGCCCTTCTGGACGACGTGGAGGGCGGGAGCCCCGACGCGTAAGTCCAGCGGGGCAGGCGACGCGCCCCCGCCACCCGCGACTGGCAAAAGAACACACACACACAAACACGCACAGAACCAAAAAAACCAATCAAGTATGCCCAGGAGCAGCACTAAGCAACTGCGTCCGAGGATCATTCATCAACGCCAAATACCGCTCATACTGCTTGAGCACATCATTGATAACCTCTTGATGATTCAGATACTGAACATCGTATCCAAGCCGCCCATCCTCGAAAAACGTCATCGGCACATAATCGTAAGGAGCCGACTGCTCATTCGTATCCGTGTCCCGCAACACATACGCCGGCACCCGAGTTTGCACACTCTTCACGCCATACACAAAGTCCCGCAAACCCTCACGCGGCACCTTCAACGACACATTGCCATCCTCACCAAGGTCGACATGAACCTCGACCTCGCGCGCTCGCAATGCTGCCGCCACCTCATCCAAGGCCGGACGCACATGCTCCGCAATGAAACGCTTCACCTGCGCCTCCGACGGACGATGCAGAATCAACTCCAGACGACGCTTCCAGTGTTGCCCCGTCCAGAACGTCGTCGCCGGTGCCAGCGTGCGCGAATAATGCGTGCGGTCGGCCACCAGCCCGCGCCATAGTCCGGCGCACAAGGCCAACATCACAATCGCAAAGGGCAGGGCGCTGATGATGGTCATTGCACGCAAGGCATCCAGACCACCCGTCAGCAACAGCAACGACGTCGTCAACGCCACCAGCACCGCCCAGAACAGACGCTGCCAGATGGGCGAATCATTGCGACCCCCCGAGGCAATCGCATCCATCACAAAGGTGCCCGAATCCGCCGACGTGACAAAGAACACGCCCACCAGCAGCAGCGCCAGACCAGTCGTCCAGGTTGCCAGCGGCATGTAGTTCAGGAACACGAACAGCAGCGAATCCACATTGCCGGCGGCTGCGCTCAACGCCCCGGCAGCGGCGTTGGTGTCAAACCAGATTGCCGCGTTGCCGAACACCGTCATCCACACGAAGTTGAACAGGCTAGGCACCAGCAACACGCCGACGATGAACTCGCGGATGGTACGGCCGCGCGAGATGCGTGCGATGAACATGCCCACGAACGGCGACCAGGAAATCCACCATGCCCAGTAGAGCAGCGTCCAGTCCTCGAACCACTTGGGGTCGTTGGTGGGTTCGTAGGTGTGAGTCAGGAAGGTCAGGCGCACCAGCTGCGACAGGTAATTGCCCAGGTTGTCGCCGAAGCTTTGCAGCAGAACCAGGGTGGGGCCGACAGACGCAACGAACAGCATCAGCAAGATGGCAAGCGCCAGGTTCAGCTCGCTCAAGCGGCGCAGACCCTTGCCCAGGCCAGAGGCCGCCGAGGCACCGGCAATGGCAGTGACAACAACGATCAGGCCAATGCGGAAACTGGATGTGGTGGTGTCCCAACCGAAGATGTCATGCAGACCGGCGCTGATCTGCAATACGCCGTAGCCCAGCGTGGTGGTCAGGCCGAACAGCGTGCCGCACAGCGCAAAAGTATCTACGGTGTGGCCGATGGGACCATCGATACGTTCACGCAGCAGGGGGTACAGGCCGGAACGGATTGTCAGCGGCAGGTTGTAGCGAAAGCCGAAATAGGCCAATACCAAGCCGACCAGCGCGTAAATCGCCCAGGCGTGAATGCCCCAGTGGAAGAAGGTGTAGGTCAGCGAGGTTTGGGCAGCTTCGCGTGTGACACCCAGGCCAACAGGTGGGGAAATGAAGTGCTGCATCGGCTCGCCAACGCCGAAGTACATCAGGCCGATGCCCATGCCGGCTGCAAACAGCATCGACAGCCAGGTGGCAAAGCCGAACTCGGGCCGGGCATCGTCGGGGCCAAGGCGAATGTTGCCGTAGCCGCTGCAGGCAATGCCGATCAGCACCAGCACGAATATCCCGACTGACAATGTATAGAACCAGCCGAAATGGACGCCGACCCAGGTCTGGGCAAGGCTGAAGGCCCGCGACGTGGCTTCCGGCATCATGGTGCAGACGGCCAGCAGCAGCACGACTACCGTGAGGCTGGGAATGAATACGGGCATGCGCAGTGTGCTGCGTGCAGCACGGGGCGGCACATCCGGGCTTGCGGTTGTGGAATCTTCAGTAGTCATTCGTATTGGGGCGGGTGGAATCAGGCCCGCCCAGCAGCAATTTTTGTGCCTGACGTGACCGGGCAGTAGCTTTTTTGTCGATCGCGCTTTTTTCTCCTGGGTATCACGGCGAGCAGTCGTCGCCGGGCAGCCACGCAGCCCGATCCAGCGCCAGATGTTTAATGCCCGTTTATTGGCATTGGCAGCGGCCTTGTGAAAAAATAGGGGTCGTCCGGCGGCTCTGCCGGGCCCGCGACGGGACGACCCGCCGTGCGATCACTTGTTCGGGGACGACCCCATTCTGGAGGGTCGTATGGCCTGGATTGTTCTGTTGTTCGCTGGTCTGGCCGAAGTGGTCTGGGCCGTCAGTCTCAAGCACACCGATGGGTTCACCCGTTTCTGGCCATCCGCGATCACCGTGGTGTTCATGGTCATCAGCGTGGTGCTGCTTGCCTATGCCATGAAGTCCTTGCCGCTGGGTACTGCCTATGCCATCTGGACCGGCATCGGTGCGGTGGGTGCGTTTGTGGTTGGCATCGTCATGCTGGGCGAGGTCGCCAGCGTGGCGCGGATTGCCAGTGTGGCGCTGATCGTGGCGGGGCTGATCGGGTTGAAGTTGTCCACCTGAGCCAGTTGAAAGCGGGCCAGCTGGTCTGAACTGGCTGGTCTGAGCTGCCTGATCCCGGCCAGACCTGGAGCAAACACCCCGCACAACACGCTCTTGCGCACGGGCGTCCGTGGCACCATCTAGGTCCTTTATCGACACGGAGTTGTCATGGCAGATGCTGGTCCCCGTGCGCCCACGGTGTCGCTGTTCGCGTTGGTGCCGTTCCTGCGCCCCTATCGCAAACGCGGCATGCTGGCTTTTCTGGCGCTGGTGGTAGCTGCCGTCTCGACACTGTTGTTGCCGGTTGCCTTCGGTCGCTTGATCGATCACGGTTTTGCAGCCGGCAATCGCGATCACATCGACACATACTTCCTGGCCTTGTTCGTGGTGTCGGTGGTACTGGCCGCAGCTACCGCCGGGCGCTTCTACCTGGTGTCGTGGCTGGGTGAGCGCGTCACGGCCGATCTGCGGCAGGCGGTCTACGAACACACCGTGCGCATGAGCCCGGCTTTCTTCGAGACGACCCGTACTGGCGAGGTGCTGTCGCGTCTGACTACCGATACCACATTGATCCAGACGGTGGTGGGTACCAGCTTGTCGCTGGGTCTTCGCAACCTGTTGCTGCTGGTGGGTGGTCTGGTCATGCTGACCATTACCAGCCCGACCCTGACTGCCTACATTCTTGGCACCCTGGTAGTGGTGATCGCACCGATCATCTTCTTCGGCCGCAAGGTGCGTGCGTTGTCGGTTGCCAGCCAGGGCAGGGTGGCTGATGCCAGCGCACTGGCCGGCGAGGTGCTCAATGCCACGCCAACGGTGCAGTCGTATGTGCAGGAAACCTACGAGACCAAGCGTTTCGGTGCGGCGGTTGAGGCTGCGTTTTCTACCGCACTGGCCCGGATTCGCGCGCGTTCTGCGCTGACCGCCGTGGTCATCGTGCTTGTCTTCGCTGCCATCGTCTTTGTGCTGTGGCTGGGTGCCAAGGCGGTATTGGCAGGTTCCATGACACCAGGCGAGCTGTCGCAGTTCATCTTGTACGCGGTGGTCACGGCGGGTGCCGTGGGGGCCGTGTCGGAAGTGTGGGGCGATCTGCAACGTGCGGCGGGTGCGACCGAGCGTCTGTTGCAGTTGCTGGCGTCCACATCGCCCGTGGTCGATACCACGCAGCCGGTGCCGATGGGTACGGCGGGTGACGGGATTCATTTTGAGAACCTCGACTTCAATTACCCTTCGCGCCCGGATCATCCGACCTTGCGTGGCTTGTCTCTGCACATCGCACCGGGCGAACATGTGGCGCTGGTCGGCCCCTCGGGTGCCGGCAAGACCACCTTGTTCCAGCTGCTGCTGCGTTTCTACGATCCGCAGCAGGGTCACATCACGCTCAATGGCGTGAAAATTTCCGCACTCAGCCTGGCCGATCTGCGCAGCCACATCGGCGTGGTGTTGCAGGAAACCGTGATCTTTTCGGGCAGCGTAGCCGACAACATCCGTTATGGTCGCCCGGACGCAACTGACGCAGAAGTGCGCCGCGCTTCCGAGATGGCTGCTGCCGTCGAGTTCATCGATGCCTTGCCCGAGGGTTTCAATACCTATCTGGGTGAGCGTGGCGTGCGCTTGTCTGGCGGCCAGCGCCAACGTATTGCCATCGCCCGGGCGATCTTGAAGAACCCGCCCGTGCTGTTGCTGGACGAGGCCACCAGCGCACTGGACGCGGCCAGTGAACGGCTGGTGCAGCAGGCCTTGGACAACGCTTCCCAAGACCGCACGACGCTGGTGATTGCGCATCGCCTGGCCACTGTGCAGCAGGCAGATCGTATTGTCGTGGTGGACCAAGGGCGCATCGTGGCGCAGGGGCGGCACGAGGAATTGTTGATCAGCTCGCCACTGTATGCGCGTCTGGCGCGGCTGCAATTTGCAGATCGCGCGCCGGGCGCAGATGAAGATGTGGTGGACGCCTCTGTGTTCGCCACCCCGGAGAATTGAACATGGCGCAACTATTGTTATTGCGCGGTGGGATTTTGATCGACGACAGCGAGGTCGACGTGTCGGCTGTACGCGCGCAAGGTGCGGGCGGGCAGAACGTCAACAAGGTCTCGTCGGCCGTGCATCTGCGCTTCGACGTGGCCAAATCGTCCTTGCCGGAAATGTGGAAGCGCGCACTGCTGGCTACGCCCGACCATCGCATCACCAAGGACGGTGTGGTGGTCATCAAGGCGCAAGTGCATCGCAGCCAGGAGCTGAACCGGGCTGACGCCGTGGCCCGGCTGGGCGCGTTCATCGAGCAACGCACCACACCGCAACGCCGTCGCATTGCCACGCGGCCTACGCTTGGGTCCAAAAAACGTCGGCTGGAAGGCAAGGTGCAGCGTGGCGAGGTGAAGAAGCTGCGCGGCAAGGTCGAGGAGTAAGGCTGGGCTCGTCTAGGCGGTTCTGGTACTTGTTCTACATTGGCAGTTCTGCATGCCTGTTCTGGCATCTTCTCAGGAGATCCGATGTCCTCTGCAAAGTCCATGAGCCGTGCTGACTTCCTGCGACTTTCGCTGGGTGGTGCAATGACGCTGGCGGCAGCCCCCTTCGCACCGCTTGCGATGGCCACGCCACCAACGTCGACCACCGCTGCTGGCGCAAGCCCCGCAGCCAACCTGACAAAGATCGCCACGCGCCGTATTCCTGTCTCTGGCGCATCGTTGCCTGTCATCGGCTGCGGCACTTATGTAGGCTTCGATGAGGTTCCAGGCTCGGTGGAATATGCGCGCCTGCCGGGTGTGCTGAACACCTTGTTCGCGCACGGCGGTTCGGTCATTGACAGTTCACCGATGTATGGTCGCGCCGAACAGACCACCGGTGAATTGCTGAAGCAGTCAAACAGCCGTGGGAATGCATTTGTCGCCACCAAGGTGTGGACGAGTGGGCGCGAGGCGGGTATTCGGCAGATGGAGGAATCATTCCGTCTGCTTGGCGTTGATCGTGTGGACTTGATGCAGGTGCATAACCTGGTCGATTGGCGCACTCACTTGGCTACGTTGCGTGATTGGAAGGCGGCCGGGCGGATTGGCTATATCGGGGTGACGCATTACACCGCCAGCGCGTATGTGCAGTTGGAATCGGTGCTGAAGGCCGAGAAGCCTGATTTTGTGCAGTTGAATTATGCGATTGACGATCGCGAAGCTGCGCAGCGTTTGTTGCCGTTGGCTGCTGACCTGGGGATTGCCGTGCTGGTGAATCGTCCCTTCGGTGGGGGTGGGCTGTTGCGTCGTGTGCGAGACAGGCCGTTGCCGGGCTGGGCTGCGGAGGTGGGGGCGACGTCTTGGGCGCAGTTGCTGTTGAAGTTTGTGTTGGCCAATCCGGCGGTGACGTGCGCCATTCCGGGTACGAGTCGACCTGAGCATATGGCTGATAACTTGGCGGCGGGTCGTGCGCCGCTGCCTGATGCGGGGTTCTGGACGGCTGCGCGTATTGCTGCGGTGACCGGGTAAGGATTAGGCGTTCGTCACTCTGGCCAGCCATCGCTAGTCGCGAGCATGAGCCGCAAGGGCAATTGCTGGGTCATGCCGTGATGGAAGCTTCTTCCTGAACCTGAACATGGACCATGTCGCGCTTGCGCGTTGGCGGGCTATTTCGCTGGCAAGTTAGCAGCGAGGTCTGCAACCGTGACCGTCCTGAGGGAGTGCTCGAATTGAAGTCGGGCAGACTCCATGGCCGTCACCATTGCATCATTTGCAGCGCGCGCCAGAAGACATGACCCATGCTCTTTGTCGTTGCCAATCGCAAACAGCGGAGGTGATCCAAGGGCCACATAAATGTCCATCAAAGAGATTCTTCGAGCCGCTTTGCAAGCGACCAGCCGCCCTTGTGTCCTTTCAGGGAGGTAACCATGCCTGCTTCGCGCAAACCGGCCATGGTTCTCCGGACAACGGCCGAGTCCGTCTGGGCTAGGCGTGGAAACCTTCGCCTTCGACGCGGCGAGCAACCTGCTGGACGACAACGTCAACGAAATCCGCTGCCCGCAGGACCAGAACCCCAAGCGCAGCCAGTTGCTGGATAACCTGCTGCGCGAATATGCCGGGACTCATTACGAATACGACGAGTGCGGCAATCAGGTACTGCGCTGGCACGACGGTGCCTACAGCCGCCTGACCTGGGACCTGTTCGACCGCTGTGGCACCACACCGCGAAAGCCCAACTCTTCGACGCCTTGGCCTAGTACCAGTGCGACCATCTGGGCTCGCCACAGGAACTCACTGACCAGGACGGCAATATCGCCTGGAGCGCGCAGTACAAGGCATGGGGTGAAAAATTGGGTATGAAGGAGGGATCAACCTTTATGTGTATGCGCCGAACCCTACAGGTTGGGTGCATACGCTGGGGTTGGCAAAGTGTGATTGCGACCCTTGCGGAATTGCTGCCCACTCTGAGCAACCCTATCCACGCCCCTCAAAAATGCAGTCTCATCACACAATTCAAGATGCATGGGCTAAGGTAAATGTTTCAGGCTACTCACGAGGAAGTGCTCCTGCCATTTTACTACCGGTATCTTCACAGCATTCGACTGTCACAGCATTACGGAATGCTCGAAGGGATGAGCGACTTGCTAATGGGCAACCCAAATGGGGGACCTCAATGGAGGACGAGTTTAGAAACTCCTACAGAGATCTTGGAGCTGCTGGGGTAAGTGAAAAATGTAAGCGCAAGGCCATCAAACAGGCTTGCAAAAATTTTGTGGAGAATAAATGAATATCGCGCAGTGTATTTCTTATATTGGTCCTTTTTGGCATGCCCGCATGGGGGCTAATGAATCCGCTTTGCGTGATATGGAAACCTATTCGGGCCTGAGCTTGCCTGCAGATTACAAGGAGTTTATGAAGTGGTCTGATGGAGGAGCGGGGAGCATTAAAAACATTTATCTGTCGATGTGGTCATTGTCACAGCTCATAGAGCTTAATGAAAATTATAAAATTAATGGTTATTTAGGTGAGCGAGTTATTGCTATTGGTTCTGATGGGGGACCGATTTGCTTTTTACTTGATTATCGCCTTTCAAAAGAACCGAAATTTTCCAGCGTGAATTTTGGTGATCTTGATCCACAAGAGATTAAAGAGCTTGCACCTTCGTTCGAAGCGGCGATCACGTTGGCGATTTCGGGGAAAATAGTAGGTGACAACCTTTAGCTAGTGCCGCCTGTTACACGTAGAAAAAATGGAGCGTAAAATGAATGGCTTAGAAAAACTTTTTCCCCATTCTGTTGAAAATATTGATCAGTGGGAAAGAGTATTAAAATTTCGATGAGCTTTTGCTGGGGAGCCGTATACAGCACCCGCGACTGGCAAAAAAACACAGCTTGAGAACAGCACACCCTGCGTCAAAAAAACGATCACGCCACACTTTCCGCATCAATGCGCAAAGCACTGTCCGACTTGCATATGCGATCCATTTTCACCGGCACAGCAACCACCTCCGCCAGCGTCTGCACCGCCTCACGGATGGCATCCTCATCCACGCCCGCAAATCCCAACACCACGCCACCATGACTCGGTGCCTTCGACGCCGGCAACCAGAAACGCTCAAGCGGCTCCAGTTCGATATCCGCCGCGCGGGCCGCACGCACCCATCGACGCTCCTCCGCAAGTGACGGCAGCCACAACATGGCGTGCAAACCCGCATCGATAACAGGCGTCGCCACACCCCCCGGTCGATAAAGCTCCCATGCAGCCAGCAACGCATCCCGCCGCGACTTCGCCGCCCGACGCATGCGCCGCACATGACGCTGAAAATGACCTTGCGCGAAAAATTCTGCCAGCACCACCTGCTCCGACGTAGAACAGTGTCGATCCAGATGATTGCGCAGCGCAGCCAGCGAACCCGCCAACTCAGGCGGTACTACCATATACCCAAGCCGCAAGCCGGGAAACAGCATCTTCGACAGCGTGCCCACGTAGATCGTGCGCCCACGCTCGTCCAGCGAAGCCAGCGGCGGCAAGGGCACACCGCGATATCGATATTCGCCGTCGTAATCGTCCTCGATGATCCAGCGACGCCCACGGCGTGCCCAGTCAAGCAGCGCCAGCCGCCGTGGCAAGGACAATGTCACCCCGGTCGGATAGTGGTTCGACGGCGTGACATAGGCCAGCCGGTGACGACGGCCCGTGGGCAACGCATCGGTCTGCATGCCCTGGGCATCGACATCGACCCCGTGCAGACGCGCACCCGTCAACGCGATGGCCGCTGCCGCACGCGGGTAGCCGGGGTTCTCCACCACCGCCACGTCACCAGGATTGAGCAGCATCTGCGCACACAAAGCGATGGCTTGTTGCGCACCCGAAGTCACCAGCACCTGTTCGGGACGGCAATACAGACCACGCGCACCGGATAGGTATTCGGCAATCCGGGCACGCAAGGCCGGGTCGCCGGCGGCGTCGGCATAACCCAGCTGCTCAGACGACGTATGACGCCAATAGCGCGCATGCAAGCGTGCCCAGGTGTCGAAGGGAAAACCGTCCATTGCCGGGATACCCGCCCGGAACGCACGCGGCGGCCCGGGGCGCGCGATGCCATCGCCCAGTGCCCGCAATCTGGCTGCCGTCTGGGAGTGGAACGCGTTGTCTGCGGTGTCGGGCGTTGCGATGGCCGGTGCCGCTGGAGGCGGTGTCTGCGCGGCAACATAGGTGCCGTCGCCAACCGTGGCCGTCAGATGCCCCTCGCTGTAAAGCTGCTCGTAGGCGCTCAGCACTGTGCTGCGTGACACGCCCAATAGCTGGGCGAGTTCACGGCTGGCGGGCAGGCGGCTGGCCGCTGGCAGCTTGCCTGCGCGGATACGGGTGCGCAGGCCGTCCACGATCTGCAGACCAATCGGGCGTGTGCGATCGATTACTAATCCGGTCGGGTCGAAAATTGGCATGCCCAAAATTCCCAGAATTGGACCTTTCATCGTACCAATTGCCAGCGCTAGGATGAAGTCCTGCTGAGTAGTTTTGTCCGTTCTTCAACCTGGAGCCCACGTGTCTCAAGCCGCCCCCATTCAAGATCCGAACCCGTACTTCGACTCATCGCGGCGCAACAGCTTCGACCAGCCCATCGGCACCGACATGGCTGGCTGGACGCCGCGCGCCGTGCCGCCCTCGACTGCGATGCAAGGGCAGTACTGCCGCGTCGAACCCGTGGACATTGCGCGTCATGGCGTGGAACTGTTCGAAGCCAACCTGGACGATGCAGAAGGCAAGAACTGGACTTACCTGTTCAACGACTTCCCGAACACGCAAGCCGCCTACCTGGAATGGCTGACCGCCCACGCGGCCAAACCAGACCCGATGCCGCACGCCATCATCGACCTGTCCACCGGCAAGGCGGTTGGCTTGGCGAGCTTCATGCGCATCGATACGGGCAATGGGGTGGTCGAGGTGGGGCACATCAATTATTCGCCGCGCCTGCAACGCCAGCGCGCTGCCACCGAAGCCATGTATCTGATGATGCGCCGCGTCTTCGATGAGCTTGGCTATCGCCGCTATGAATGGAAATGCGACGCGCTGAATGCGCCGTCACGCGGTGCGGCACGGCGTTATGGGTTCCGCTTTGAGGGCGTGTTCCGCAAGGCAGTGATGTACAAGGGCCGCACCCGCGACACCGCTTGGTTCGCCATCACCGACACGGAATGGCCGGCTGTGCGTGATGCCTTCGAGCGCTGGTTGGCTGCCGATAACTTCGATGCCGCAGGGCAGCAACGCAGTTCGTTGGCAGCTGCGCAGGAATGATCTGCCGCGCGCGGTTGCTGCGGTTGCAGTGACCGTGCGGGGTGGCAACCAACATTGCAAGAAGGGATGTCTGCTGTCAGGTTGTTTCTGCGATGCAGAAGCATCTGAAACTGAGGCAGTGCACGAGTTCTAGCTGTATTCTGACATCCAAGCATGTTCGGACACAGTCCAGCGAAATGCGGCACTGGCGTCATCGTGGAAAGAAAAATGGCTCGGCATGAATAGCCGAGCCATTAGACATCCAAGTACGCACTAGATACTTGTCAGGGACCAATCGCTACACGCGGAGTCCTACGCTGCTTGCATCGAGCGTACGTCGTCGACGGCATCGACGAAACACTTGTCCAGTACCTCGACCGAGATTGCCGGGCGATAGCGTGAGGGCCCCCGTCCAAGCATGCCGAGCAAGCGCAGCAAACCAGTCATCCTGGCTATGCCACGCCGCGCAGCAAGCCCCACCGCATCATTCCTTCTCAATCCCCGCCTTGCGCACGATCTCTTCCCACTTCTTCGACTCTGCTGCCTGGAAACTGGCCAGCTCAGCAGGCGTGGTGGTGAACGGGGCGACGCCGCCATTGGTGAAGAAAGTCGTGGCCGACGGTGACTTCGCAGCCGACGCAAACCACGCGTTCAGCTTATCGATGATCGGCTTGGGCGTGTTGGCCGGGGCGTAGGCCGCGAACCAGTAGCCCATGTCGTAGCCCGGCACGCCTGCTTCGGCAATCGTCGGCACATCCGGTGCCATCGCAATGCGGGTGGCGGTGGATGCGCCCAGCGCACGCAATGCGCCGCTCTTGATATGCGGCATGCCGGTGGCGGTGTCGGTGATCATCATGTCGATCTGGCCGCCCAGCAGGTCGGTCACGGCAAACGTATTGCTCTTGTAGGGCACGTGCAGAATCTGAATGCCCGCCAGCTGTTGCAGCAGTTCACCTGCGATCCGGCTGGACGAGCTGCCGCTGCCAAACGTCAGTTTGCCCGGTGCCTTTTTCGCTTCGTCCACGAACTGCTTCACGTTCGTGATCGGCGACTTGCTGTTCACCACCATGATCTGCCCACCCTTGCCCAGCCCGGTGATGGGCGCAAAGTCCTTTACGGGGTCGTAGGGCAGTTTCTTGTACAGGTGTTCCGCTGCCGCATGGGTGGTGTTGGTGGTGATGAAAACGGTGTAGCCATCGGGTGCCGCGCGTGCGGCCTCGCTGGCACCGATGAAGCCGTTGGCGCCGGGCTTGTTGTCGATGATGACTTGCTGGCCGGCTTCGGCCGTGATGGCCTGACCGAAGGAGCGAGCGATCTGGTCGGTGGCGGTGCCGGATGCAAAGGGCACGACAAAACGGATCGGCTTTTCTGGATATTGCGCAGCAGCGGAACCAGCGGCCGCAAAGGCCAGGACGCCAATCAGCAGGGCGGGGGCGAACGTGGGTGTCATGGGGCGATCTCCTGGGGAAATTCTTGTGGACTACGTTTTTTGATGGACAAGCAGAGATTGCAGTGCAGGCGGTACGTCGATCGATGCTTGCAGCAGCAGGAACACCAGCGACTTGCCGTGTGCGTCGAGATTCAGGGCATCGTTGACTCCGCCATCGAGTACGCCGTCGAGCACGAGATTCATTGCACCCATCCGGGGCAACAGATAACGCGTGACCGTCTGTGGATGGCGTCCGGCAAAAATCTGCTGCACGAACGCCTCGGTTACCTGCGCTTCCAGCACCGGATAAAGCTCGGGGTGAAACGCAATCAGGCTGATGTTGGATCGGTTGCCTTTGTCACCGGTACGGCCGTGGGCCAGGGCGCGCAGGGGAAAGGAGTTGGGCGACGGGTTCATGTCACGCATCCACAAAAGCGAATTGTTCGGACACCGCGTCGCGCGGCAGCAGGCAAGACGTGGCGTTCAAGCGCGTGCGCATGCTGGTGCGCACACCACCACCGCCAGCCGGCCCGCAGGTGTACAGCGCGTTCAGCTCGCGTGGCAGCAGGGCGGCCGTGGCACGGTCTTCGTGGGCGCAGGCGGCCCGCAGACGCACGTCGGTGGCTGCTTGCACGCGTGATGCAGGCAACTGGGCCAGCCCACCGCCATCGTCGTTGTCGAACACGCTTGATACTCCGATCAGGTCGAAGCGAATGCGCAGCTGTGGCAGGCGTGCACGCAGAATGTCCATCGCCAGCTTGGCGCGTGCACCCGCACCCGGGCCTGCGTAGGAAATCTCTGCCTCGGCAAACCAGCCGCCTTCGGAAAAGATGTTGGCTTTCAGATGCGAGGGGCGGGGATGGCCCTTGATGCCGGTTACCGACACGCGATTCGGGCCAAGCTGCGTTACTTCAGCCTGCGAAATGTCTGCGATCACGTCTGGCGTCAGGTAGGCAGCCGGGTCGTGCAGTTCGTACAGCAATTGTTCTTTCACCGTGCGGGTATCGACCACACCCCCGGTGGGTTCGGATTTGCCGATCACGAAATCGCCGCTTTCATCCATTTCGATGATGGGGTAACCCACATGGGCCAAGTCGGGCACATCTTTGTAGCCAGGGTCGGCAAAGTAGCCGCCCGTGACCTGCGCGCCGCATTCCAGCAGGTGGCCTGCCATGGTGGCGCGTGCCAGGCGGTCCCAATCGTCCATGGCCCAGCCGAAATGCGCCAGGGCAGGGCCAAGGGTCAACGAGGGATCGGCAACCCGACCGCAGACCACGATGTCGGCACCGGCGCGCAGTGCATCGGCGATTGCCTGCGCACCGATGTAAACGTTGGCGCACACAAACCGGTCTGCCTCGAAACGCTCGCCCAGTTCTGCCTGCAACAACGCTTGTCCGGCTGCGTCGGCAATGTCGTCACCCGAGACCACGGCAATGCGGGGAACGCGCAGCCCTTGTTCAGCCGCAATGCGGTGAATGCGCCGCGCGGCACCGGCCGGGTTGGCTGCGCCGAAGTTGCTGACGATGGGAATGCGGTGTTCCAGGCAGGTGCCCAGAATCGGCGACACCATGTCGACCAGCAGGGGCTCGTAGCCCGCATCGGGATCTGCCTGCTTGGCCAACTGGGCAAGCGCCAGCGTGCGTTCGGCCAGGGTCTCGAAAATCAGGGCGGCAGGGCCACCCAGGCGAATCATCGTATCGACGACCGGCCGGGCGGCATCGGTGCGATCACCCGAGAAGCCTGCGGCAGAGCCGATCAATAACTTGGTCATGGGAATATCCGGGCGGAAAGGTCCGCAGAAAAAGCGCAATTGCCTGCGGCGATTGTAGGAATCCCGTTGAACGGATTCATGGGTAGTTGCGATCTATTGACCTGAAAGGCAGGTCAATGGCGCAATAGCGTCATGGCCTCCGTTTAACTCCCTAAGGGCAAGTACCCATGAACGTGTCGGTACGTGATCTGCGCGCCTTCATTGCGTTGGTAGAACGCCGGAATTTCACGCGCGCTGCTGAAGACTGCTACCTGTCGCAGTCGGCATTCAGCGCGCTGATCCAGAACCTGGAAACCTCGCTGGGCACACGCTTGTTCACCCGCAGCACGCGTCGCGTGGAACTCACGGCAGCAGGGCAGGTATTCAACGATTCGGCCAAGCGTCTGCTGACCGAGTTCGTGCAGCTCGATGCCGACATGAAAGACCATGTGCAAAAGCGCAAGGGCAGGGCGGCGGTGGCTGCCTTGCCCTCGCTGATGGCGGGTTGGCTGCCGGTGGTGCTGAAGGAATTTCGGGATGCCTATCCGGGCATCACCACGGAAATCTGGGACACCTTGTCCGACGAATGCCTGGCCTTGGTGCGCAGTGGCAGGGCTGACTTTGCCTTGTGTGCAGCCGGGGCCGAGATGGCGGGCCTGAGTGCCGAGCCCTTGTGTACCGACGCGTTTTTTGTGGTGATGCACAAGGATCACCCCTTGGCACGCAAGAAGTCGATTGTGGCGGGCGACCTCGCCAACCAGCCGTTCATCCATTTGGCGCACACCACCAGCGTGCGTCAGTTGCTGGATGCGGCCATACGCCCCATGAGCATCAATGGGGTGGTGGAAGTGGCCCACCTGGCCTCTGTGGCGTCTTTGGTTGCCAATCAGGTGGGGATCAGCGTGATTCCGTTTCTGGCGCTGTTCCAGTTCGGGTCACCCGACATCGTGGTGCGCCCACTGCGCGAACCGAAAATCACCCGAACCATCTATGTTGTGATGCAGCGCGACAAACCCTTGTCGATTGCAGCCGATAGCCTGCTGACGTTGCTGAAGAAGCGGCGCTCGCGCATCCGGTCCGAGCTGGGGATGGACTGAACCTGATAACGCTGAACGATAGTGCAGCGCAGAAATACAAAAGGCCCGGCAAGCCGGGCCTATCGATTTGCGATGCCGACCTGCGTGCCCAAGGCCAGCGCAAGGTCTGCGTATCGCACGTCCGCGGAAATCAACACCGCGCAACGTTGTCTTGCCGTGTCGACTTACTTAACGTCGACAGCGTCCTTCAGAACCTTGGCTGCTGCGAAGGCCGGTGCCTTGCGAGCGGCGATCTGAATGGCTTCGCCGGTGCGGGGGTTACGGCCAGTCTTGGCAGCCTTTTCCTTCACCGAGAACTTGCCGACACCCGGCAGCACGACTTCTTCGCCGCTTGCCAGGGTTTCGCGCAGCGCTTCGCCCAGCGCGTCCACGAATGCTTCGGAAACATTCTTGGGCTGTTGGGTACGTTCAGCGAGAGCGTCGATCAGTTCTTTCTTGGTGCGCATGAAAACTCCTTGGACATAGGCCCGGCTGGGGTGCCGGGAAAACACATGGGTGGGCATTCAAACAATGTTGAGCCACAAAAGCAAGTCGCATTGTAGTTTAGACACCCAATGCCTGCGCCAGTAAACGGCCGAAATGGTCTGGAGAGGGCCGTATTTACTCACTGCGACAACTACGCAACGCAATGTTTCCAAGGCGCACCAAGTTATTTCGATTGGTGACCCCTGTTTCCTTGTGGCTGCGAAAACAGTAGGCGCAGGCGTCGATGCAGGTCCGCCGAGGCGGGCCTGCATCAATTGGTTCAGGCAGCGCGCTGACGTTGCAGCGACTCTTCCAGCGTTGCCATGCCGCGCGGCAGGTCAACCTTCACGCCCAGGTCGCGCATGGCGGAACCCAAAGCATGTACCGTGCGGAAAAGGTTGTGCGCGCGGCATTGTTCGCCCATCTGGCCGATACGGACCATCGGCAAGCCGAAGGAACCCGAGATTTCGACGTGATAGCGCTCTGAAATCTGCGCGCACACCTTGGCGTTGTCGAGTTCTGCCGGCACCACGATGCCGACCACTGAATTCAGGCGCGATGCGGGCTCGGCAAACAGCGTCAGGCCTGACGCTTCGATGCTTTCCTGCAGCGCGCGCGAGCAGCGTGCATGACGCTCGAAACGCACCGGCAGGGTCTCGGCGCAGACGAGGCGCAGGGCTTCGTGCAAGGCCAGTACGCCCGACACCGGGGCGGTGTAGTGATACGAGCCCTTGTGCCAGAAATTCTCGGCCAGCTTCGCGTCCAGGCACCAGTGAGTATTGCGATCGGTGCGCTGACCGATACGCGCCCAGGCCTGGTCCGAGAAGGCGATCAGTGACACGCCGGGGATTGACGACAGACCCTTCTGACCACCGGTGATGACCGCGTCGATTTCCCACGCGTCCATTTGCAGCGGCATGGTGCTGAGCGTGCAGACGGCGTCCACGATCACCAGACAGCCGTATCGCTTGGCAGCCTTGGCAATGGCAGGCAATTCGCGGTTGAACACGGTGTTCGAGGTTTCCCCCTGCACGATGGTCAGGCACTGCGGACGATGCAGCGCAAGCGCGGCTTCAACCGCTTCCAGGGTGGCGGCCTGGTGGTTGGTGACATCGAGTCGGACCACGTCGGCACCCAGGCGGGTGCTCATTTCAGCCATGCGCGCGCTGAAGAAACCGTTCACCACGCACAGCACTTTGCTGTTGGGCCACACCAGGTTGGACAGTGCCATTTCCATGGCCGCCGAACCCGGGCCGGCCACGCCGAGCACCCAGTTGGAGCGCGTCTGGAACACATAGCGCGCCATCGCCTTCACTTGCGTGATGATGGTCGACATGGTCGCGCCCAGGTGGTTGATGACCACTGAGTTGGCGTGCGCCACCGCAGGCGGGATCGGTACAGGGCCGGCACCCATCATCAGCAGCGGCTCGTCCGGCAAAATGTCCTTCAGCGCCAGCACGGTGGGCGGAAGATAGTCGGCCGACACAGTGTCGACAACGGCGGGAATAGGGGGGGTACTGCGGGTTAGATCGCCTGCGGCACGATCAGCGGAGACTTCTAGCATGGCCAGCCATCGAAAGTGGGCCGATGCCAACGCGCAGGATGCAGCGCGGCAAACGGGCGTAGATTATAGAACCGATGGACGAGCGGGTGCCGGCGCACCCAATATGGGCGCGCCGGAAGGTGAAACTGTTTTCCTCAGCATCTGGTTTGTCGGCCGCAATACAGGCAGATGTAAGGTGTACGGTCTGTCATGCAACGATGCTATGCGGAGTCGTTCTTCCAGGCTTTGCCGCGCAGGCCCAGCCAGGGGGATACGTGCGAGGGGTTCGGTCGCATGGCTCCTTCCAGAATGGGGCGCGGGCAGCGGCGGGCGACATATTGCCCCTGGCCGCGTTCGGCCAGCAGGCGGCCTGCGTCGACAACAACGCGGCCCCGGCTCAGGACCGTTTCCGGCCAGCCTTGGATGACGCGCCCTTCGTAAGGCGTGTAGCCGACCTGGTCGTGCAGGTCCGCCCAGGTGACGGTGCGCGACACGTCGGGGTCCCACAACACGATGTCGGCATCCAGTCCCACCGCGATGTCGCCTTTCTGATGCTCCAGCCCGTACATGCGCGCATGGTTGGTGGCAGTCAGCTGTACGAATTGCTCGGGCGTGATGCGACCCTTGAGCACACCTTCGGAAAAGAGCAGGGGCAGGCGCAGCTCGATGCCCGGCACGCCGTTGGCCATTTCCTTGAAAGTCGTTGCATCACCCTTGGGCAGCTTGCCACCGGTGTCGAAACGGAACGGTGCGTGGTCCGAACTGTAGACCTGCAAGGTGCCGTCGAGGAAGCCTTCCCAGACAGCTTCCTGGGCAGCGGCGTCGCGCGCGGGCGGGCTGCAGCAGAACTTGGCACCTTCCAAACCTTCGCGGTCCATGTCCTCGGCAGTCAGGAAAAGGTATTGGGGGCAGCTTTCCGCATGGACCTTGCTGCCCAGGCGTTGGGCACCGCGGATCAGGCCGATGGCCTCCGGGCCGGAGATGTGCACCAGCAGCACCGGCACGTCCAGCAGGCGCGACAGCGAAATCGCACGCGCGCTGGCCTCGGATTCGGCAAGCGGGTCGTGGGCAACGCCGTGGAACTTCGGCGCTTTCAAACCCTTTTCCAGCAGACGTTGCGCCACCCAGCGGATCACGTCGTGATTTTCTGCGTGGATCATCAGCATCGCGCCTTCACGGCCGGCTGCTTCCATGACTTCCAGCAGGTGGTAGTCATCGATCTTCAGCGCGTCGTAGGTCATGTAGACCTTGAAGGACGTAATGCCGTCGGCAATCGCGCGCGGCAAATCTTCTTTCAGCATTTCCGGCGTGGCTTCCGACAGAATCAGATGAAAGCCGTAGTCGATCACTGCCTTCTCGCGCGCACGCTGGTGGTAGTCGGCAATGACCGCTGGCACCTTGTTGCCGCGATGCTGGGCCGCAAACGGAATGATGGTGGTGGTGCCGCCGAAGGCAGCCGACACGCTGCCGCTGTAGAAGTCGTCTGCGCACATCACGCCGGTGCTCGACGCCTGCTCGATGTGCACGTGGCTGTCGATGCCGCCCGGCATCACCCATTTGCCCGTGGCGTCGATGTCCTGCCGGCCGGGTTCAAGCCCAGGGCCGATGGCGGCGATGCGGCCATCCACGATGCCGATGTCGGCCTCGAACGTGGAAGTAGAGGTGGTGATCCGTCCGTTGCGGATCGTCAGGTCGAAGCTCATGCCCATTCCTTGTGAAGCGGTTTGCCGGCTGCCGGATTGTTTGACGTGCACCGGCCGGTGTCGCTGTCTGTTTCGTGGGGCAGGCTTAACAATGGGTTATGCGAGGCGGTGTGCGAGTGGGCGTGCGAGGTCTTGCGAAAAAGCTCATGCAATGGCATCGATGGCCTGGTCCTCAGTCAAGGTCTCAAATCCGTGATCGACCACCAGTTCGCGCAGCACCTGAATGAAGCTTCGCGTGAGCTGCGCGGGCGGCTCGTAGCGCAGGTGCACCAAGTTGGCTTGCAGGATTGGTGCGTGCTCGATTGGGCGCACCTGAATGGGGCGCGTGCGTGACCAGCTGCGCACCGAAAACTCGTCCACCAAGGCGATGCCGATGCCGGTTTCCACCATGCTGCCCGCGTTCTGCGGCGAACCCACTTCGACGGCAGTCGTCATCTGGCGGTCGTGTTTCTCGAAGTACTGGCTGATGAGCTTGCCCATGGGCGAGTCTTCGCCGTAGCCCACCATGGGCCAGGCGCACAGGTCATCCAGGGTGAGCGTTTCCTTGGCACTGAGCGGATGGCTTTCATGCATGACGCACACCAGGCGGTTCATGCAGAGCGGCGTGATCTCCAGGTTGGGATGCGTCATTGGCAGGCTGATGATGCCCAGGTCGGCCTGGTGGCTGAGCAGCAGCGCCTGGATGTGCTCGTAGCTGTGGCAGGCGAAAGTGACTTTGCAGTCGGGGTGCACTTCGCGGAAATTGGCCACCGCTTGTGGAATCAGGCTTTGCCCCACGCTGGGGCTGGACACCAGATTCAAAATGCCCGTGCGATTGAGCGCCAGGTCTTTCGACAGGTGATTGACGCGCTGCACGGCCTCGTAGACCTGTTCAACGGCATGGAACAGCTTTTTGGCCTCGGGTGTAGCGAACAAGCGACCCTTGATGCGCTCGAACAGCGGATAGCCGATACGCTGCTCGGTATGCGCAAGCAGGCGGCTGACGGCGGGTTGGGAAACGAATAACAGCTGGGAAGCGCCAGCAATGGTGCCGGTGGTCATCACGGCACGAAAGACTTCAATTTGGCGCAGATTCAGGGCGGCCATGGCACATCACACCTGGGTTAACAAAAGGTTAATTCACACAGACGTTTGTGCAATTTCTGTGCCATTTGCTTTGCCGTACAGTTTTCGGGTCAAGACCTCTCGGACGGACCCGCCATGCCGCGCACGATCTATGTCATCAACCCCAACCGCAGTGAAATCGTCACGCAGGGGATCGATGCGGCACTCGCGCCGCTTCGGCTGGCGGACGGCCCGCGCATCGTCTGCCTCACGCGCGAGGATGGCCCCAGCGGCGTCCAGACGCAGTGCGACGTCGATGGTGCCGCCATGCCGCTGGTTCAGCGTGCGCTGACATTGCCCGACGATTGCGCAGCGGTGGTGATTGCCTGCTTCAGCGACCCCGGCCTGCATGCCGTGCGCGAAGCCATGGCACCGCGCCGCGTGCCGGTCTTCGGCATCAGCGAAAGCGGCATGCTCACCGCGTTGAGCCTGGGGCAGCGCGTGGGCGTCATCGCCATTCTTGATACCTCTATCCCTCGTCACATGCGCACCTACGGGGCCATGGGCATCCTCGACCGCGTGGCGGGCGAGAAGGCAATCGGCTTGCAGGTCAGCGAATTGTCTGACCGCGCGCTGACCTTCGAGCGCATGGTGGCCGCCGGTCGTCACCTGGTGACCGAGCGTGGGGCTGACGTGCTCGTCATGGGGTGCGCAGGCATGGCGAGCTTCCGCGACGACCTGCAGACATCTCTTGGTGTGCCGGTGGTTGAACCCACACAGGCCGCCGCATCCATGGCCCTTGGCCGCGTGCTCCTGGGTTGGTAAGCGCATTGCGCTGACCCGCCGAGTGATTTTCCTTTCTTCATCTGGCTTGCTATGACACGCATCATCACCGTTGCCGCCGCCCAACTGGGTCCTATTCAACGAAACGAGGGGCGCGACGTTGTTGTTGCGCGCATGGTCCGACTGGTGGAAAAGGCGCACCGTCATGGCGCCAATGTCGTTGTGTTCCCGGAGCTTGCGCTGACCACGTTCTTCCCGCGCTGGTACGTCGAGAACCTGGACGACGCCGACGACTGGTACGAAGAAGCACTGCCGTCGCCGGCTACGCAGCCGCTGTTCGACGCCATCCGCCGCTACGGCATGACCTGCTATCTGGGATACGCCGAACTGGCCTATGAGCCGGACGAAACCGGCATCATGCGCAAGCGCCGCTTCAACACCTCGGTGATCATTGCGCCGTCTGGCGAGATCGTCCTGAAGTATCGCAAGGTGCACCTGCCGGGCGACAAGGAATTCTCGAAGATCCGCAACGTGCAGCACCTTGAGAAGCGCTACTTCGAAGTCGGCAACCTGGGCTTCCCGGTGGTGGCTGCACCGGTGGGCGAGGTCGAGCGCGTGAACATGGGCATGCTTATCTGCAACGACCGCCGCTGGCCGGAAGCCTGGCGCGAGCTGGGCATGCAGCAGGTGGAACTGGTCATGCTGGGCTACAACACCCCGGCGGTGAACCAGGAAAACCGTGGCTTCGAGGCGCATCACCTGCGCAACTTCCACTCGCAACTGTCGATTCAGGCCGGTTGCTACCAGAACGCCACCTTTGGCGTGGGCGTGGCCAAGGCCGGTACGGAAGACGGCTTTACGCTGATGGGTCATTCGGTCATCGTGAACCCGCAGGGCGAAGTCATGGCCATGGCAACCAGCTGGGATGACGAAGTGATCGTGGCTGACTGCAATTTGGCCATGTGCGAACTGGGTCGCACCACCATCTTCAACTTCGCCAAGCATCGCCGCCTGGAAGCGTATACGCGCATCACCAGCCAGACGGGCAGCTCGGCACCGGAACTGTGGCAGCCCAACCAAGCCGTGACGGGAGCCATCTGATGACTGCGACCGCCTTGCGCGCGGCAGACCTGCCGGACACCATTGCGCACGAGCTGCTGGGCAGCTTGCGCGTGCCGCGCTTTGCCGATGTGCAGGCGGCTGCGCAGGCCATCGCCCCCTACGTGCGCCGCACGCCCTTGATCCATTCGGCCAGCCTGAGCGAGCGCGCGGGCGGCAATGTGTGGCTGAAGCTGGAATGCCAGCAGCTCACTGGCTCGTTCAAGCTGCGTGGCGCGTTCAACGCCATTCTGGCCCTGAACGAGGAAGAACGCGCCCGTGGTGTGGTGGCGTATTCCACCGGCAATCACGGTCAGGCGATTGCCTGGGCGGCAAGCAAACTGGGCGTGCCCGCGACCATCGTCATGCCGGTCGATGCGCCGCGCAACAAAGTGGAAAAGGCGCTGGCCAAGGGCGCGCAGGTGGTGCACTACGACCGCCGCATCGAAAGCCGCGAAGAGATCGGCATGCGTCTGATGTCGCAAAGCGGCGCAAGCCTGGTGCCGCCCGGTGACCATCCGCTGGTGCTGGCTGCGCAGGGGACGGTGGCGCTGGAGTCGGTGCAGGACTTGCCGGCTGACGAACAGGCGCGTCTGGGTCTGTTCGCCGCGCCTTGCGGTGGCGGTGGCATGATGGCGGGTTGCTGCCTGGCGCTGGATGCGCTGGTGCCGACGGCGCGCCGCATTGCGGTGGAGCCTGAAGCCGTGAACGACACCGTGCGTTCGCTCGCCAGCGGTCAACGTGAAACCAATCCGTCTACGGCCAGCAGCATCTGCGACGCGTTGATGGCCGTTACGCCGGCCGAACTGCCGTGGGCCATCAATGGCGCGCTGCTGTCGGGTGCGGTGTCGGTGACTGACGACGAAGTGCTGGCTGCCATGCGTTTCGGCATGGAAGACCTGCGCCTGGTGCTGGAGCCGGGCGGCGCGGTGGCATTGGCCGCGCTGCTGGCGGGCAAGCTAAGCTTGCAAGGTCAAAGCGCAGTGATCGTGCTGTCCGGTGCCAACGTCGATCTGCCCTTGCTGCGCACTGCACTGAGTTGAACTGACCTGAATCGAACTGACACGCTCGACTATCCCTGGGCGGCGACCGGCCACGGTTGCCGCCTTTTTGCCATTCACATGTCTGCACAGGAATTGCCCATGCAACTGCCCTCAGCCTTCCACTTTGCGTTCAACGTGACCGACCTCGATCAGGCGCGCGACTTCTACGGCCGTGCGCTTGGCTGCAAAGAAGGCCGCAGCACCGAGACCTGGGTGGACTACGACTTCTTCGGCCACCAGATTTCCATGCACCTGGGCACGCCGTTCACCACGGCCAACACCGGCAAGGTCGGCAACCACATGGTGCCGATGCCGCACTTCGGCATCATCTTGCTGCTGCCGGAATGGAAAGCGCTGGCCCAGCGTCTGCAAGATGCGGGTATCGATTTTGTGCTGCCCCCGCAGGTCCGCTTCGAAGGCGAGCCGGGCGAGCAGTGGACGATGTTCTTCCGCGATCCCTTCGGTAACCCGATCGAAGTGAAAGGCTTCCGGACTGAGGAAGCGGTTTACGCGGCTTGATAAGCAAACTGCCCCGGAAGGGGCAGTTCAGACTGCTGACAAAGCCTCCCGTAAAACGGAGGCTTTGTTCATAATTGGGTGATGTTAAGAGCACCGATCCCCCACCAGCACGAGCTGGAGATGGTGACGCTGGAGTCGTTGGTTCCGGCCGATCACCTGTTGCGCAAGATCGCGGCAGCGGTCGATTTTGAGTTCATCCGAGAGAAGGTTGCGCACCTGTACAGCATGAACAACGGCCGTCCGGCGCTGGATCCGGTGGTGATGTTCAAGCTGCTGTTCATTGGCTACCTGTTTGGGGTGCGCAGTGAACGGCAGTTGATGCGCGAGGTGCAGGTGAACGTGGCGTATCGGTGGTTCATCGGTTTCCGGCTGACCGACAAGGTGCCCGATGCATCGACGTTCTCGCAGAACCGCAGGCGACGCTATACGGACACCTCGGTGTACCAGGAGATTTTTGACGAGATCGTGCGTCAGGCGATCGGGCGGGGGATGGTGGATGGCCGGGTGCTGTACACGGACAGCACTCACTTGAAGGCCAACGCCAGCAAGAAGAAATTCGACGTGGTGACGGTCGCACAAACACCCTCGGCATACTTGGCTGAGCTGGATGCGGCGGTCGATGCGGATCGGGCGCTACATGGCAAGCGGCCGCTCAAGCGTGACAGCGGCGACGATGATGCGGGCGGCAGCGCTGCCCAGACCAAGGACGTCAAGATCAGTCGTACAGATCCGGACAGCGGGTTCATGGTGCGTGACGACAAGCCGGTGGGGTTCTTCTACCTGGACCATCGCACGGTCGATGCGAAGTTCGCGATCATCACCGACACACACGTGACGTCAGGCTCGGTGCACGACAGCCAACCTTACTTGGCGAGGCTGGATCGGCAGCGCGAGCGCTTCGGCTTCGGTGTGCGCAAGGTAGGCCTGGACGCGGGGTACTACACGCCGATGATCTGCCACGGGCTGCATGCGCGCGATATCCAAGGAGTAATGGGCTACCGCACGCCGAACCACAAGCCTGGGCTGTTCTACAAACGACAGTACACGTTCAACCGCTACCGCAACGAATATGTCTGCCCGGCTGGGCAGCGGCTGCCGTACAGCACCACCAATCGGGCGGGCTACCGCGAATACAAGTCAGACCCGACGCAATGCCAGCAGTGCGAGGTACGCAGCCATTGCACCAACAGCCAGAGCGCGATCAAGGTGGTCGTGCGCCACGTGTGGGAACGCGACAAGGAACTGGTTGACGCACGCCGCCACACGGACTGGGGTAAGAAGATATACGCCCGTCGCAAGGAAACTGTGGAGCGCAGCTTCGCCGATGCCAAGCAACTGCATGGGCACCGCTACGCGCGCATGCGCGGGCTGCGCAAGGTCGCCGAGCAATGCTTGCTGGCGGCGGCGGCGCAGAACATCAAGAAGATCGCCCTGGTGCTTGCGCGCCTTTTATTGCGCCTGCAGTGGTCGATATCGGCCCCTGTTGCGCCCTGGTGGCGCGCCCTGACCGCCCGTGCCGACGGATGGCTCGATAGCTGGCTGTCTGCACAACCCGCCGCGCTCGCTGCTTGATCCCCAAAAAACAAAACCCCACGTCCGAAAACGGGGGGGTGGTCAGCAGTCTGAAACTGCCCCGGAAGGGGCAGTTTTGCGTTTGGGCTGGTTGTTCGGCTGCTGGTTTGAGCGGCTTGTTTGGACGACTTGTTTGGATGACTTGTTTGGATGACTTGTTCGGGCGGTTCGATTGTCGCCCGTATCCATCTTGAACCAGCCTTAGAGCTTCCCAAAAAAGCGCGTATTCAAGCGCTCCAGGGTCAGCGATAACACGGCTTCGTGTGCCTCGGCAGTGAAGCCCCCGCGATGCGGCATCAGCACCGTGCGGTCGCTGTCGATCAAGCCCTGGCTTACCTTCGGTTCATGCTCAAAAACGTCCATGCCTGCCCCGGCAATCGCGCCGGCTTGCAGGGCTTGCACCAGGGCTTCTTCGTCCACCGCGGTGCCGCGTCCGACGCTGATCAAGCTGCCTGACGGTCCCAATGCCTTGAGCACCTCGGCGTTCACCAGGTGATAGGTTGCGTCTCCGCCCGGCAAGGCAACGAACAGAAAATCAACATCTGCCGCCAACGCGACCAGGTCGGGCACGTGCTGCCACGGCAAGTCTGCCACCGGATTGCGTGAGAAGTACGAGACCGTCACGTCGAAGGCATCAAGTCGGCGTGCAAGCGCCTGGCCGATGGCTCCCATGCCGGCAATGCCAGCGCGACGGCCAGCAATGCGACGCACCGGCGTGTTGTCTGCCGTCCAGCGCCCGGCCCGCACATCGCGGTCACCGACCACCATGCGGCGGTTCAAGGCCAGCATCAGGCCCATGGCCAGTTCAGCCACGTCCAACGCGTTCAGCCCGGCACCGGTCAGCACTTGAACGCCGCGCGCCCGCGCCGCATCCAGATCCACCGTTTCCGTGCCCGCACCCAGATTCAGGATCAGTTCAACGGCCGGCAGGCGTGCCAGCAGGGCGGCCGTGACCGGCACGCCGCCGCTTGTGCAGATCAGCGCGCGTGCTTGTGCGCCGTGCGCCTGCAAGAGTGGTTCAGGGTCTTTTTCCGCATAGACAGGCACCACCACATAGGGGGCGGGGATGCGCGCCTGAATGTCGGCGGCGAGCCAGCCGCCCAGTTGAAGAATGGTGATGGAAGTGTCGGTCATCGATGTTCTGTTCAGTATGTGCTGGGGGCTTGGTATGTGGTCAATGCACAGGGGAAGGCGCGCTGCCAGACTTGCGACGTTCCAGCACAGCCAGCAGGCGGGTCAGCGGCCACAGCAACGCCAGGTAGAACAGCGCAGCCAGCACGATGGGCGAGGGGTTGTAGACCAGCGACTGTACGTCACGGGCAGCGCGCAGCAGTTCCGGCATGCCGATCACGCTGGCAATGGCGGTGAGCTTGATGATCTCGATGCAGTTGCCCAGCAGGTCAGGCAGCACGTTGCGAATTGCCTGCGGCAAAATCACGTCGCGCAGCGCCTGGAACTGGGTCAGGCCGGTCGAGCGCGCCGCTTCCATCTGGCCGACCGGAATCGTTTTGATGCCTGCTCGGAACACCTCGGCAAAGTAGCTGGCGTTGTTCAGCACAAAGGCAATCGCCACGGCAATCAGCTTGGGCACGTCACCGATCACGAAGGGCAGGCCGAAGTACAGGAAAATCAGCAGCACCAGCGGTGGGAATGCCCGGAACAGGTCGATGTAGACAACGATAGCGGCGCGCAGGCCACGGCGCGATGATTGCGTCTGGCCCAGCGCAAGCAACAAGCCTGCTGCCGCACCCAGCGGAATAACCAGCGCCGACAACCACAGCGTGGTCCAGAAGCCGTTAAGAAGATGCGGAAACGCCTCGCGGAAAACGGCGATGTTGAAGAAGTTGTGCAGGAAGAGTTCCATGGCGTGTGTCCCTGTCTAGCGGCGATCGGCCCGGCGTTCCAGCCAGCGCGAAAACACGACGATGGGCAGGAAGACCAGCAGGTACAGGAAAGCGCCCACGGTCAGCGGCGTGGGGTTGCCCGAATTTGAGGCGGCCGTCTGCGACACGCTCAGGATTTCACTCAGCGCCACCACAGACGCCAGGGCGGTGTTCTTGGTGGTCGAAATCACGCGATTGGTCAGCGGCGGCACGGCCTGGCGCAGCGCCTGCGGCAAAATCACCCAGCGCATGGCCGACCACCAGCCCAGCCCGGTGGACCGTGCTGCTTCCATCTGGCCGCGCGGCAGCGCCACGATGCCAGCAAAGATGCTCTCGTGCGCATACGCCGCCAGCACGATGGACAAGGACAGCCAGGCAGCCGCAAACGACGACAACTGCAGCCCCAGGGGCGGCAGCCCGAAGTACAGCAGGAAAATGATCACCAGCGGCGGCAGCGACCGAACGATGTCCGAGAACGCGATGATCAGGCGTCGAATAAGGACTTGATCGGTAGCGCGCAGCAGCGCTAGTACCAGGCCCCACACAAGGCCCGTGATCACCACGGCGATACCGACGCCGATGGTGACCAGCATGCCTTGCAGAATTGCCGGCGTGTACTGCGCGGCAATGTCGGCGTTGAAGAAGGTGAAGAAAAAGCCCGAGCCCGGTGTGCTCATCATGCCTCCCGGTCGCGGCCGCTCATGTAGCGGCCCACGAAGCTGCGCGTGCGCTCGCCCTGGGGCCGCTCGAAGATGTCAGCGGGCGTGCCGGACTCGGCCACGACCCCACCATCCATGAAGATGACGCGATCGGCAACCGCATGGGCAAACGCCATTTCGTGCGTTACGACCAGCATGGTCATGCCGGTTTCGCGCAAAGCGCGCATCACGTTCAGCACTTCGTCCACCAGCTCCGGGTCAAGCGCGCTGGTGGGTTCATCGAACAGCATCACGCGGGGCTTGAGCGCAATCGCGCGGGCAATGCCCACGCGCTGCTGCTGGCCGCCGGACAACTGGTTCGGGTAGTTCGCGGCCTTGTGGGCAAGGCCCACTTTGGTCAAGGCCTCCCGACCCACTTCCTCGGCCTCGGCCCGGCGCATCTTCTGCACACGGCGCAAGGCCAAGGTGACATTGCCCAGCACGTCCAGATGCGGATACAGGTTGAAGTGCTGGAACACCATGCCCACGCCCTGGCGCAGCAGGTTGATGTCCAGATCGGCGCGCATGATGTCCTGCCCGTCGATCACGATCTGACCGCCGGTAGGCGTCTCCAGACGATTGCAACAGCGCAGCATCGTGCTCTTGCCCGAGCCGGATGGGCCAATCACGCACACCAGCTCCCCGGTTCGTACGCGCAGGTCCACGCCGCGCAGGACTTCCTGCTCGCCATAAGACTTGCGCAGGCCGATCAGTTCGAGGATGGGAGCATTCATGGTGGGGCGGGGGGCGGGCTGACGAGGAATCACGAGCACTGCGGGGTTGCGGGCGTGGCGTCGTAGTTCTCGGTGCCGGGCACGCCGTGGCCGGGGGCGGGCACGCGCTCGATGCTGTTGGCGTCAGGCTCGGTGCCGTACCACTTGTTGGCCAGCTTGGCGAGCGTGCCATCGAGCTTCAGGCACTTCAGCGCGTTGGATACCGCATCGCGTCCGGCTTTGTCGTTCAGGCGGAAAGGAATGGCCCAGACCAGACCGGTCTTGATGGTGTGGCCGGTTTGTAGTGCGGGGTTCTGCTTGACTGCCCAGCCTGCCACCGTGTTGCCGGTCAGGTTGTAGTCGGCGCGGCCGGACAGCACGGCCTGGATGGCGTCGGCATTGGTGCCGTACACGTCGTACTTGAAGCCGTACTTCTCGGCGTTGTCACGTGCCCAGGTGTCGTAATTCGAGCCCTTGTTCACCGTGATCATCTTGCCCTTGAGCGACTCCAGCGTATCCAGCGGCTGGCCCTTGCGGCTCAGGAAGGTGTAGTTGGTCTCGGTGTAGCCCTCGGTGAAGAGCATGGTGCGCGCGCGTTCCGGCGTCACCGTCACGGGGGCCAGCAGGAAGTCGTACTTGCCGCTGTTCAAACCGGGGATCAGGCCAGAGAATTCGGTGGCTTCAATCTCGATCTTGCGATTGAGTCGCTTGGCAAGGGCTTCGCCCAGGTCGGCATTGAAGCCCTGGACACCACCGCCCAGCTTGACCATGCCCTGCGGCGCGAAAGACGGATCGAGTGCGCTCTTGAGCGGGGCCGTCGACTGCGCCGTCGCAGCGTGGGCGCCCAGGCAGAGCAGGGTCAGGGCGGCGAGGCGGGAAAGGCGGAAGAAAGACGTCATGGTTCGGCTCCGGACAGGGGCGGCGAAGGAAAAAAGGGCGTGACAAACGAAAAACAGACGAAAAAATTATGGTTTTCTCGACCTGCCGGTGTCGCGTGCCTTTTTATGGCCTTGCCTTAACAATCCGTTAAGCGCATGCGTCTTTCGCGTGACGAACAGGTGTTCGCCACGCAGCGGGAAGCTTGGTTACCCGAAGATCACGTAGACCTTGCGCAGGGTTTCCTTCACGTCCCACACACCGAAGGTGTTCTGGGGGAAGAACACGGTGTCACCGGCACCGAAGCTGATCGCTTCGCCGTCGGTCGGTGTGAAGGTGCAGGAGCCGGTCAGAATGTGCATCAGTTCTGCCTTGGCGATCTGGCGTTCGAAACGGCCGGGGGTGCATTCCCACACGCCAGTGTCGCTGCCGCCAGCGCCTTCGAGCAGAACTTCCAGGTCGCTGGTGGTGGGCGAGGTGCCCGACAGCACGCGCAGGGGCGGCGGGGAGGGCTGCAGCGTGGTGATGCTGGCGGTCTGTTTGAGCAGAGTAATGGGCATGATCGAGTCTTCAGGTGGCAGGCAGAAAACAGCTCGGTTGCGTACGCGTGACAGGCTGCCTGGCCCGATCCACCCGAGAAAAACCGGACTCTATCATCTTCGATTCGTCGGGCGCGAGCGCTAATTCGAGGGCATGGTGCTGTGCGCAAGCGCGCATTTCCTCGGTGCGCGAGGCACGCTTTTGCGCCGTGCTGCACAGGCTGGAGGAAGCTGCCGACCCGATGCCGAAAATCGGTTGAATCTGTGTTTTTGGCGCGGGACTTCGGGGCAAACGCCTGAGGCTGCGGTGCTGTAATGACAAGCAGACTCCTTAAGCAAGGCACCGGCTCATCATGCAGAATTCATCGCTTCTCGAACTCGACCGCAAGCACCTCATCCACCCCGTGGCCAACTATCGCGATCACGAGAAAAAGGGCGTAACCCTGCTGGCAAGCGGCAAGGGTGCTTACCTGACCGACTCGAACGGGCATGAATTGCTCGACGCTTTTTCGGGCCTGTGGTGTGTGAACGTGGGCTACGGCCAGCAAAGCGTGGTCGATGCGGCCACCGCGCAGATGAATCGTCTGCCCTACGCAACGGGTTACTTCGGTTTTGGCTCCGAGCCCGCCGTGGAACTGGCTGCCAAGCTGGTTGAATACGCACCGGCCTCGCTGCAACATGTGTACTTCACGCTGGGCGGCTCAGACGCCGTCGACTCCGCGATCCGCTTCATCACCTACTACTACAACGCCATCGGCCAGCCTGATCGCAAGCAGTTCATTGCGTTGTCACGCGGTTATCACGGTTCATCGACCATCGGTTCCGGCCTGACGGCCTTGCCGGTGTTCCACAAGAATTTCAACATGCCGGGTGCGTACCAGCACCACATCCCGTCGCCTTACGCCTACCGCAGCGATGTCGGTCACGACCCCGCCGCACTGATCCAGCGCAGCGTGCAGTCGCTCAAGGACAAGGTTGCGGAACTGGGTGCCGACAAGGTGGCCGCCTTCTTCTGCGAACCGATTCAGGGTTCGGGCGGTGTGATCGTGCCGCCGGTCGGCTGGCTCAAAGCCATGCAACTGGCCTGCCGCGAGCTGGGCATTCTGTTCGTGGTGGACGAGGTCATTACCGGCTTCGGCCGCACGGGCCCCTTGTTCGCTTGCGAAGCCGAAGATGTGCAGCCCGACCTGATGACCGTCGCCAAGGGCCTGACGGCAGGTTACGCGCCGATGGGTGCGGTGCTGATGTCCGACGCGGTGTACACCGCGATTGCCGATGGCGCTGCCAGCGGTACGCCGGTTGGCCACGGCCACACGTATTCCGCACACCCGGTCAGCGCAGCCGTTGGCCTGGAAGTGCTGCGTCTGTATCACGAGGGTGGTTTGCTGGCCAATGGCGTCGCGCTGGAACCGGTGTTTTCTGGTGGTCTGAAAGACCTGTTGGCACACCCGCTGGTGGGCGACGCACGCAGCCGTGGTCTGCTGGGTGCGCTGGAATTGGTGGCTGACAAATCCAGCAAGCGCCAATTCGATCCGTCGCTGAAGCTGCACGAACGTATCTCGACGGCAGCCTATGCCGAAGGCCTGGTGTTCCGTGCTTTCGGCGACAACATCCTGGGCTTTGCGCCCGCGCTTTGCTACACCGCCGACGACTTCGCCTTGCTCTTCACCCGCTTGCGCAAGGTGCTGGACACGGTCCTGGCCCAGCCCGAAGTGCGTCAGTCGGTCGCCTGATTCGCTAGCAATCAGGCGGCAAAACGGAAGGGGATGGGGGCTGGTTCCGCTGCTTGCAGCGGGGCATGGCGATCATCCGCTTCCACCCCCAGACTGCCCAGCAGGAATTCGCGTATCTCCACGATGCGCGATTCCCGCGCCGGATGACGCTCCGGCAGATTAACGGGAATATCCACAATCAGCTTGCCTTGATCCAGCACCAGAATGCGCTGGGCAAGCGTGATTGCTTCGTCCACATCGTGTGTCACCAGCAGCACCGCAGGCTGATGGTGCTCACACAGCGTGCGCAGCAGCGCATGCATCTTGATGCGCGTCAGTGCATCCAGTGCCCCGAAAGGTTCATCTGCCAGCAGCAGTTCTGGTTCGCGCACCAGCGCACGTGCCAGCGCCACGCGTTGTTGCTCGCCGCCCGACAGCTCGTTCGGCCACGATTTCTCGCGTCCGACCAGGCCTACTTCGGCCAGTGCGTCCAGCGCACGTCTTGTCGGTTGTTCACCGCGCAGCCCGAAGGTGATGTTGTCCAGCAAGGATTTCCACGGCAGCAGCCGCGCATCCTGAAAGACCACAGACAGCTTGTCGGGGACCTGCAACTGGCCTTGGCCGCTGACTTCATGATCCAGCCCGGCCAGCGCGCGCAGGAAGGTGCTTTTGCCCGACCCGCTGCGGCCCAGCAAGGCCACAAATTCCCCTTTGCGGATATCCAGGTCGATGTGATCAAGCACGGTACGGTCGCCGAAGCGGCGTTCCAGCTGCCGCACCCGTACCACCGGTTGATTCGTCAGTCCGCGAGCGTTCGTCGCCATCTCAATACCCTTTTCTGTAGCAGACGGACCAGTCCGTCGGAAGACAAACCCAGGATCGCGTACAGCGCCAGGCCGACCACGATGATTTCGGTCTGCCCGTAGCTGCGTGCCAGTTCGATCATGTAGCCGATGCCGCTGGTGGAATTCACCTGTTCCACGACCACCAAGGCCAGCCAGGACGAGGTCACGGCATAGCGCAGACCCAGCAGGAAGCCGGGCAGGGCACCGGGTAGTACGACATGCCGAATGAACTCGGTTCGGCTTACGCCCAGGGTTTCGGCAAGTTCGAGATACCGGCTGTCGATGCTGCGCAGGCAGTCGTGGGTCTGGATATAGATCGGCACGAACACGATCAGCGCGATGGTGCTGACCTTCATGCCTTCGCCGATGCCCAGCCACAGCATCAGCAGCGGAATCAGCGCAAGGGTAGGGATGGCACGCTTGATCTGCACCGGGCCATCGACCACGTATTCGCCGATGCGGCTCAAGCCCGCCACCACGCCCAGCACACCACCAACCAACACGCCCCAGAACAGGCCTTGCACGGCCCGCCACAACGAGGTCTCGAAGTTCTCCCACAGGCGGCCCGATGCCGCGAGTTCACCGGCCGTCTGCACTACCACCCAGGGTGGAGACAGCGTGCGGGCATCGATGAACCCGGTCAGTGAACCGACCGTCCAGAACGCCAGCAACAACAGCGGGCCGATGATTGCGCCAAAGCGCAGCGGACGTCCGGGACCCAGTCGCGAATGCCGTCTGGCCGTGTCTTGAACGGTAGTGGTGCTTTCGCCTATTGTTCGATCCGCGATAGACGCGACAGGAAGGCTGCTCATTTGCGCGCCACGTTGCTGACCGCCTGGGCGGCGAAGGTTTCATAACGGCGGTCGAACAAGTCTTCTGCCTTGAATGCAGGCTTGCCGGTTTCCTTGGCCAGCAGATCAATCGTCTGCTGCTGGCGGGCAATTGCGTCGGTCCAGTTGGGCGGCAGGTCGGGCTCACCAGCGGACTTGATCAGGAACTGGCTGTCGGCAGGGCTCAAGCCTTGTTGCTGCACGTAGTAGCCCTTGGCCCATTCTTCTGGGTGCTCGTAGATCCAGCGGCTGGCACGGCCCCAGGCCTTGACGTATTCCCGCACGGCGGCAGCTTTTGCCGGGTCGTCGAGCACGGCCTGACGCGCGTAGATGTACCAGGGGTCATCACGCAATTCATGCGAGATCAGCTTGCCCCCATCCGGTCCGTAGTTGGCCAGATAGCGCGGCTGGATGGCTTCGGCAATCGGTGCCGCATCGACCAGTTTGCTGGCAAGCGCATTGGCGTAGACGTCGCCGGTGCTGGGCATCTCGACCAGCTTCACGTCCTTTTGCGTCAGCCCCGCCTTTTGCAGTACACGGAGGATCAACGCACCTTGCGCCTGACCCGGGCTGTAGGCGATCTTCTTGCCACGCAGATCGGCCAGGGTGTCGATCTTCGCACCGGGTGCGATGCCCAGCTTGTAGATCGGATGATTGACCGCGTCCTTGCGGAAACTGGCGGCCACGATCTGCACCGGCAGGCCGGTCCACACGGCGTGGATGGGCGGAATGTCTGCGACTGAACCCAGGTCGAGCGCGTTGGCGCGGAAGGCTTCGATGGTGCGCGGGCCACCGCTGATGTTGGCCCATTTCACCTTGAAGGGAAGCTTGTCGATCTCGCCCGACAGTTCAAGCGCACGCTGGGTTTTGGGGTCACCGATTGCCAGTGTGGTGCCCGGGGGGATGTCGTTCGGAATGGCGGCGGTGTTGCCTGCGTGCGCGGTGGTGGAAAGCATCACGGCAGTGGCCAGCACAGTGCGGACAGCGAGCCCGGCCAGGCGGCGAGAAGACGATTTCAACAAGTCGATGCTCCAAGGAGGCGGCCGCGTGGTGCGGCGTCGCGGGCGAGGCCTGATTGCGCCGCGAATGCCATCTGGGCATTGCGCGGCACATCAGGATCAATCCTTGGATTCTGGTTGAAAGTGTGTCGCGCACTAAGGCATCAATCTTCATATGAATATGGCTGTGCGCGGACGCGTGCGAGCAATATCCATATGGTTGACGGCCGTGCGCAAGTCGGTCATCGGCGCGCGCGAGATCGGCGGTTGGCGCGCTGGTTGTCGGTTTGCAGGTGCGTTGCTGGCGGCGCTTATTTTGCTGGGGCGAACACGCGCAGTCGGTGGCCGTCTGGGTCTGTGGCGAGAACGGCTTCGTTGTTTTCGACGGCAAACGCCAGTTCATTTCCGCCTGCGGGGGCCGAGGCGGCGGGTTCGACACCGTCACGTTGCCACAGGCCGAGCATCAGGCCGGGTTGGAGGGCGAACAGGGCGAACGTGGGGGACGATTCGATGGCCGGAGTGCCTAGCAGCTTGGTGTAGAACTTTTCGCTGCGGGCGGGGCTGTCGACGTAGAGCAGTACGAAGGTGGGGTGGGACATGGTGGGCTCCTGGTGTGAATGCTGAGGCTCGGTGCGCGGTTTTCATGCGTGCCGTGCGGTGGGGTCAGGCATTCATACTGAGGGCTGATGCTGACAGTTTTTGTCAGCAGTGTTTTTGGTGTTGTAGAGGTGCTGGGACTATGACGTTTTGCTGATGAGGTCACGTCTGGGACTGTCTAGCTTTCTGTCTGCCAGGTGCTTGGCTGTTTGCTCAGTTATTGCGTTCTTTTGCCAGTCGCGGGTGGCGGGGGCGTGTCGCCTGCCCCGCTGGACTTACGCGTCGGGACTCCCGCCCTCCACGTCGTCCAGAAGGGCATTCGCCACGCCCCCGCCACCCGCGCCTTCAGAACGGCTTGGTTAAAAGCGAATCCCGCCTTTGGACGATTCGATGTTTCTGGCTGCTCGGGTGCTGTATGCGGCTCCCCCGCAATGGCGTCCGCAGTCCTTGACTACTTACAGGCCGGAGTCGGGGACTTGGCTGGCCAGGTCGCCACGAAGTGACTCAACGGCTCACGGGCCTGGCCGTATATCAGCGGCCTTTTACGGCAGTGCCACTCAAGAAAATTTGCGCGCCTGCTTGGTGGTGGGGTGACACCGAAGCGGGTGGCCGCAGCGTCATGGCATGCGGAGAGCGGCAGCGACAATTGTGGTGCTGGCGGCTGATTTGCATAAAACGTTTGTGCTGCGTGTTGGTCGCGGCTCTTGGCGTGCGGCAGTGCCAGCGCGACCAGGGTGTTGGCGGCTGTTTGATACAGGTGCTCAACGGACGTGTCAGGGCTTCTTGGAAACGCCTGGCAGCGTCAGCATTTACCATCGCTCATCACTGATCTTCATCGCCTCGAACGTTGATCATCGCTCCGAACGTTCAGTACGCAGCCTTCAATACGCCAACTGTCAACGCCCCGCCTTTTCGTCGCATTACCTGGTGCGCGGCCACCCGCTTCCAAGTCACCCCACCACCAAGCAGGCGCACAAATATTCTTGAGTGGCACCGCCCTGAAAGGCCTCTAAAGAACGGCCCGAGACGTGAGCCGCTGACTTGCTTCGTGGCGACCTGATCAGCCAATTCCCCGACTCCAGCCGGGCGACAGTCAAAGACTGCGAACGCCAATACGGGGGAGACGTGACCAGCACCCGAGCAGCCAGAAAATCGCAGTCGTCCACAGGCGGGATCAGCTTCTAATCAAGCCGTTTTGAAGGCGCGGGTGTCGGGGGCGCGTCGCCTGCCCTTCTGGACGACGTGGAGGGCGGGAGCCCCGACGCGTAAGTCCAGCGGGGCAGGCGACGCGCCCCCGACACCCGCGACTGGCTCAGCATCGCTATATGGCAGCATCATGCAACCAACTGACGGAAGAACGCCCACACAGATCAACACGTCTTGCTCACTGCGGCCGTGCAATACCTTCCCGTTCACGCCACAGCTTCAGCAACACCTGACGTCGCTGCGGATAACGCTCGTCAAGTTCATGGACTGACAACAATCGGTCCACCCGGAAATGCCGCAAAGATTGACGCGTTTCACACCACGCGATCAACACACGAACACGATCAAAAAAGCCTAGCGCCACTGGCCAGACGCGACGTTCGGTCTGCTCACCCGATAGCGCGTGATAAACGATGTCCAGCTTGTGCTCCGACCGCACCGCACGCCGCAACACAGGCAGATAGCCATGCGCATTGGCTGGCAAATCGGCTGGCGAATCAGTGGGACCAACCAGAAGCGGCGTCGCCGCGATCGCTTCCCGCAAATCCGCCGGCAACACCGCGCCAATCTTCGCCAACGCATTATTGGCAGCCTGCGCCAGCTCGGGATCGGTATGCCTCGACACCCAGCGGATGCCCAGCGTCAACGCATCGAGTTCAGCCGGTGAAAACATCAACGGTGGCAACAGAAAACCCGGCCGCAGCACATAACCCACACCCGCCTCACCCTCGATCTCCGCACCTTGCGCCTGCAAACTGGCAATGTCCCGATACAGCGTGCGAAGACTGACGCCCAAGGTCTGCGCCAACACTGCACCACTTATCGGATGCCGATGACGGCGCAGGCACTGCATCAATTCGAGCAATCGTTCAGCGCGGGACATGATGATGGCAATACTTGGATAGGAGGAGAAGCAGTAGTCGCAGAACGGCGACGCCATCACCTGGATAGTGAAGTTGCCCAGCGCTTGTGATCAGCACTGAACATGCGGCGACACTGAAGAGCTGGTGTCTGGCCGACTATGATCATAAGCAGATATTGTTCGGCAGCCTGCATGCAGGTGCCCGCTGCTGGTTCAAGCAAAGCCGAGCCTTTCCCGCAAATCCGATGTCGATGGATAGCAAATCAAACCCACCGCGGACGCGAGCAAAGCAAGCGTCTCCCCAGCGAAGACAGTGTCGAAGGGCGGTCTTAAGCCCAAATTTTAAGCCGAACCCCTAATGCAAAAAGCCCGGTTCGCATTTGCGAGCCGGGCTTCTCTAAATTCTTTTGGCTCCCCGAACTGGACTCGAACCAGTGACCTGCGGATTAACAGTCCGTCGCTCTACCAACTGAGCTATCAGGGATCAACCAAGAAAAAGATCATAGCAGAGTTTTTCCGGCTTTGTCAAAGCGGGTGCTTTTTAATGCAAAGACGCGACAACCCGGCCGGTCATACATCTAATGCGTATGAGGGACTCCCGAGGATGAGTAACTTTGCTAAATTCGAAGCCTTACTTTCGCTTCGTCGATGCGGGCATAGGGGTCTCGCGTTGCAGTGACGGAAGCGCTTCGGACAGCAACAGGCCGCCATGATCGCGTTATCGACTCCCATTGCCCGTAAGCTCGGTGCCAACATCTATGGCGACAGCCCGGAAACCTTGCTGTTCCTGAACGGTTTCGGCACCGAACAACAGGTGTGGCAGCACCAGGTCGAGCGTTTCGCTGACGCTTTCAGTGTCATCACCTTCGATCACGTGGGCTCGGGGCATTCCGATGTCGATGCCTACTCGCCCGCCCGGTATATGTCGCTGTACGACTACGCCGACGACGTATTGGCGCTGATCGATGAACTGGGGCTGGAAGACGTGTCCCTGGTCGGTCATTCTGCCGGTGCCATGGTGGCAGCAGTGGTGGCCGTCGCAGCCCCCATGCAGGTGCGCCGCCTGGTCATGATCGGTGCGTCGCCGCGTTACCTGAACGATGGCGCTTACGTGGGTGGCTTCGATGCCAACGCGATCCAGGGCATGCTCGCGGCCATGCAGTCCGACTACCACGCCTGGGCGACCGGCTTCTCGAAACTGGTGGCGGCCAACCCAGATCAGCCGCAGCTTGCCGACACCTACAGCGACTACCTGCGGTCCATGCGGCCTGACATTGCCCATGCCACGCTGAAGACCATCTTCAATTCCGACATGCGCGGCATTCTGGCGCAGATTCTGCCGCCGACACTGGTGGTCCAGGCCGACGAAGATATCGCCGTGCCGCGTGAGGTTGGCGAATATCTGGCCAGCCATATTCCGCGCGCTGAGCTGTGCGAGATCGGCTTCACCGGTCATCTGCCGCACATGCTCGATCCGGAAGCCATCGGCAACCTGATCGAAGACTTTTTGATCCGCGAAGACACCAGGCCCGATGCCGTTTGAGTCTCAGCGCGCGCGGGTTGACGCGCTGCGTGTACTCACTGGTGCCGACCTAGTGCTGGCGCTGGAATGGCCCGAACCCGGCCAGGCGCGGGTGACGATGTCGGCCCCCATGTTGGCCGACTTGCGCCAGATCCGGTTGGCCCAACCAGGTGATGACACCGGTGGTCTTGTCATGGGCGGTGGCGGCCAAGGCGCGCGCCTGCCGTCCGCGCTGATGGTGCATCTGTCCGGTGGCGTGCAGCGCTGGTTGGTATTGCGAATCGGCCCCGACATGGGTGTGCTGATGGCCTGGGGGCCGGGCAGTGTGTTGCCGCGCTGGATCGATCTGCCTGCGGCAACCGTATCCACGGCCATGCGCGACGTGCTCGCGCAATCGTCCGCGCTGCTTGACGACGGCCCGCTGGTTCGCCTGTCGGCCATCATGGCCACTTTGCCGCAAGCCATTGTGCTGGTCGATGACGATGGCGGCCATGCGCTGGCGAACGAGCCCGCATCCGTCTTGCTGGGCGTGCCTGCCGGTGATGTGCCGGGTGCGGTATTGCGAGAAGGCTTTCAACGCCTGCTGGCGCAGGTCGACCCTAGCTTGGGCATTCCCGCTGCCGCCGAACGCATCATCCAATCGCGGCGCGATCTGGGCGACTGGTTGTGGGAACTCAGTGGCGTGCCAGCGCGCAGTTTCCGGGTCACCACCGTGGCCTTGTCCGGTGAACGGGTCAACGGGCGCTTGTGGGTGTTCGATGACATCACAGCGCTGCGCGAGGCCGAGCGTGCGCTGACGCTGCGCAATGGCGAACTTGCGGCGCTGAACACCGAACTTGAGCAAGCCCGGATGGTGGCCGACGCGGCCAACGCGTCGAAGTCTTCCTTCCTGGCGAACATGAGCCACGAGATCCGCACGCCGATGAATGCGGTGATCGGGCTAAGCCACTTGGCGCTCAAGACCGAACTCGACGCCCGGCAGCGCGACTACCTGAACAAGATCAAGTCATCGGGCACAGCCTTGTTGGGCGTGCTCAACGACATTCTTGATATCTCGAAGATCGAGGCTGGCAAGCTGTCGCTTGAATGCATCGATTTTGATCTGCATGCTGTACTGGAAAATCTGTCGGGCGTGATGGCGTATCGCGCGATGGAAAAGAACCTTGAGCTGGTCTTTGCGCTGGCACCGCAGGCCCCGGTTGCGCTGGTTGGCGATCCGCTGCGATTGGGTCAGATACTGCTGAATCTGGCTACCAACGCAATCAAGTTCACCGGGCAAGGCGAAATTCTGGTGGCGATCGATGTGCTGGATGTCAGCGATCGCACGGCCACGCTTCGCTTTGCGGTGCGCGATACAGGCATCGGCATGACACCTGAGCAGCAGGCGGCGCTGTTCCGGCCTTTCAGTCAGGCAGACAGTTCAACCACGCGCCGTTTTGGCGGCACGGGTCTGGGGCTGGCCATCAGCCAGCAACTGGCAACCATGATGGGAAGCCGCATTGCGGTGGACAGCGCGCCAGGGCAGGGCAGCACCTTCTACTTCGATATCTGCTTCGAGCGTCAACAGCACGAAGGCGGTGCGTCGCCGCGCCGACACGCCAATCTGGCGGGCCGTCGTGTGCTGGTGGTCGATGACAGCCGCAGCGCGCGTGACATGCTGGTGGCCACCTTGTCTGCGTGGTCGGCGCAGGCGAGTCAGGCTGCGTCCGGCCAGGCGGCGCTTGCCAGCATGGAGGCAGCGGCCGCACAAGGTCAGCCCTTTGAGCTGGTACTGGTGGATTGGCGCATGCCCGACATGGACGGCATCGAGTTGATCCGCGCGATTCGTCAAGATGCGCGACTTGGCACGCCTCGTGTGTTCCTGTTGTCCAGCTACGGTCGTGAAGACATTGTCAGCGCCGCCGATGCCTTGGCGGTGGATGCCTTGTTGATCAAGCCGATTGACGCATCGGTGTTGTTCAACGCGGTGCAGGCGGTGGCCTTGGGCGAGCCGGGCGAGGTGCATGATGCGGTGTTGTCGCAGGTGGCATCGTTGCCAACATCGACCCCAGCCAGCACCACCGAGTGTGCATCGCTGGCTGGTGCGCGCGTGTTGCTGGCTGAAGATAACGACATCAATCAGCAGATCGCAGTGGCCTTGCTGGCAGAGCTTGGCATCGAAACCGATGTGGCCGAAACCGGTCGGGTGGCGGTGGACAAGGCGCTTGCTGCGGGGGCACGTTACGACGCGGTGCTGATGGATTTGCAGATGCCGGACATGGACGGCCTGGAGGCCACGCGCCAGATCCGTCGACAACTGCCGGCCACTGCCTTGCCCATCATCGCGATGACGGCCCACGCGATGGAGAGCGAGCGCCAGCGCTGCCTGGACGCCGGCATGAATGACCATGTGTCGAAACCGGTGGACCCGGACATGCTGGCGCGGACCCTGCGGCGCTGGATTGCTGCGCGGTCCTCAGAAGACCGGAGCTCTGAGCGGATGGCTGATCGCATGACGGAGCGGACAGCAAGCTCGGTTCAGGCATCCACTGGTGAAGTAACCGAATCAATCGCAGCACCGACACTTGGTGGCCATGCATCGACGTTTGCTGTGGACACGATGCAGGCACGCGCAAGTGTATTGGCTCGCATCGGTGGCGACGTGGCCTTGCTGGATCGTCTGCTGACGCGGTTCATGCAGCAGTACGCCACCTTGCCGGCAGATTTTCAGGCCTTGCTGGCGGACGGACGCAGCACCGAGGCTGCACAACTTGCGCACGGTGTGCGCGGCGTGGCTGCGAACCTGGGCTTGGACGCATTGGCGGCGGCAGCCGCACAGGCCGAACAGCAGTTCGCCACGCCTGCGCGCGCCGGCGATGCCATCTGCATGCAGGCCCTGGCAGACGCCTTGGCCGATGCGTTGGTGACGGCAGCATCGTGGCAAGGGGCGACTGCGTTGAATCAGTCCGCCACGCCCGGATCGCCCCTCACGCCTGTCTTGATGACACCGGTAGCAGGCAAGCCTGCAGCAACACCAGCGGCGGCGATCACGGCAGCAACCCCGCCTGCAGGCGCGCCCCGCATTCTGGTGGTCGATGACGAGTCCATCAACATCGCCATCCTGGTAAGTGCGCTGGGCAGCACTTACACCATCATTCCCGCGCGCAGCGGAACCAAGGCACTGGCCCTGGCGGTGGATCAGCGGCCCGAGCTGATTCTGCTCGACGTGATGATGCCGGACATGGATGGCTACGAGGTCTGCCGTCAGCTCAAAGCCAGCGTCGATACCCGTGACATTCCGGTGATCTTTGTCACCGCGCTGACCGATGGGCAGGCCGAGGCATTCGGCCTGGAACTGGGCGCGGTTGATTACCTGACCAAGCCTGTGCAGCCGGCGATCGTGCGTGCGCGGGTACGCAATCACCTGGAGCTGAAACACGCACGCGACAGCTTGTCGCGGCAGGTCATGGTGGATGGGCTGACCGGCATTGCCAATCGTCGCCGCTTCGATGAAGTGCTGGCTGCCGAAGCGCGCCGCATGCGCCGCAGCGGTCGGCCGCTGTCGGTGATCATGATCGATGTGGATCACTTCAAACGCTACAACGATCGCTATGGTCATGTTGCCGGTGATGTCTGCCTGCAGACCGTCGCGCGTGCGATTGCCGATGCCTTGCATTATCCGACCGACTGCGCGGCGCGTTATGGCGGCGAGGAGTTTGCGTGCATCTTGCCCGATACCTCGGCAGTCGATGCACAGCCGATTGCTGAGCGCATTCGTGCAGCCGTCCAAGCGCTGGATCTCGCGCACGAAGATTCGCCCACCAGCAGCCGCGTGACCATCAGCCTGGGCGTGGCAAGCCTGGCGCAGTTGGGTCCGATTGCATCGGTGCAGGAGCCGAGTGCTGCACGTCAGGCAGACGCAGCCGTCGGTGCCAAGTTGGTTGCCTTGGCCGACGAGCAGTTGTACGAGGCAAAGCGCAGCGGACGCAATCGTGCGGTTGCGGCGAGTTTGATGTCGGCGATTGGGTGAAGGCAGGTGGGCATAGGTAGTGAGCGGGCTCGGGCTCGCGCTGCGTGCTGATGCGTTGGGCAAGTGGCTTCAGCCAGCGAACCTCAAACGGTTTCAGGCTGCAGTAAGCCTGGGCGGAAAAGCACGTGCTAAACCTTGGCGCACCGCGATTTCCCATCGCGATCCGCCAGGTTTTCTGTAATGCTGCGCATGCACAAAGATGCAGAGGTTCATACTTTACGTCCCATGCGCATCGCCACTCATCGTGGTCCACATGCGCGTCTAGTGGTGCCGCTTCCCGGTGCCGTACCAGACCCAGGACACCTGTCATGACACGAGCCGTCTTTCCCTCCCTTCTTCCTTTGGCGTTGGTTATTTCCATGTATTCAAGTCAAGGTTTCGCGCAGCAATCCGCTGTGCGTGACGAGTTCTTCTGGTTGGGCGAAATAAACAAGGCCACCGCCGTGATCAACACGGAAGAGGGCTTGCTGGACAAAGCGATTGCGCCGCGTCTGGCGGCCGGCGTGGCCAAGGTGATCAACGACGGCAACCAGCCGGGCGGCAAGCGTCCTACCATCGTGATCAACTTCGAACCGCTGCTGATTGCCGCCGCTGGTCCTGAGGTCACCTTGCTGCACGCCGGTCGTTCCAGCCAAGACATGCACGCCACCTACCGCGCCGCCATCTTGCGCGACGACATGCTGAACCTGGCCGATCAGTTGAACAAAACCGCCGGTTCTTTGGTGACGCTTGCTGCCAAGCACAGCGAAACCGCCGTGCCCAACTACACCAATGGCGTGGCTGCACAGCCAAACAGCTACGGCCATTACCTGCTTGGTCATGCCGCAGGGCTTGATCGCGATGCACAGCGCATCCGCGAAGCGTATGCCCGTGTCGATCGTTCCGCCATGGGCACCACGGTATTGAACGGCACCAGCTGGCCGCTGAACCGCCCCCGCATGGCCAATTACCTTGGCTTCGCGGCTACCGTCGACAACGCCTATGATGCAGCGCAGATTTCGCCGGTGGACGAGCCGGTGGAAGTGAGTGCGATCGTGACCAGCATCGCCTTGCATACGGGTCACTTCATCCAGGACGTGATGACCCAATACGCGCAGCCCCGGCCCTGGATTCTCCTGCAAGAAGGTGGTGCCAACACCTATGTGTCCAGCGCCATGCCGCAAAAGCGCAATCCCGGTCTGCTGATCGCCACGCGCGGAGACGCGTCCACGGCTGTGTCGCTTGCACAGGGTGTGGTCATCATGGCCCATAACATCACTCCGGGCATGGAAGATCCCAAGAAGACCAAGGCCAACAGCGCTATGGTCAACAGTGCAATTACCGCCTTGAAGGGGTGGGACCAGATTCTGCACGCCATGGTGATCAACCCGGAGCGTGCGCTGGAAGAACTCAACAACGATTGGACCGCCTCGCAGGAACTGGCCGACGTGTTGATGCGCAAGTACAAGCTGCCGTTCCGCGTGGGTCACCACTTCGCATCGGAAGTGGTGGGCTTTGCGAAGAAGCAGGACATCAAGCCGCTTGATTTCCCGTATGCCGAGGCCAAGCGCATTTACGCTGAAACCATCAAGCACGACACCTCGGGCGGCAACTATGCAGCCGAGCTGCCGATGGACGAAGCCGAGTTCCGCGCCACGCTGGACCCAATCGCCATCATCAAGAACCGCGCATCGGCCGGTGGCCCGCAACCTGCGGAAATGGCACGCATGTTGAAGGTGTCGAATCAGAAGCTTGCCGATCAGGCTGCCTGGATCACCGAGAAGCGCGGTCATATCGCGTCATCTTTGGCCAAGCTGGATAACGACTTCAATAAACTGTTGGCGGAAAACCAGGGTAAGTAACCAAGGCAAGTCACTAACGCAAGTTGCGCCGTCAACGCAGCGCCATGATGGCAGCCGGGCAGTGTCTGTGACCAGGCGCTGCCCGGCTTTGAGTTTTGGGAAGGGGGCTTGGCACGCATTCACAGCGACCAGCTGATTCGTGCAGCTGGATCGCAGATGAGAAAGCTGCTGACAAGAAGCCAGGAAGAAAGACCAAACCCGAAAGCCAGACGAAAAAAAGCCCAGGTCAGTGATGACCTGGGCTTTTTTTAGAATTTTGGCTCCCCGAACTGGACTCGAACCAGTGACCTGCGGATTAACAGTCCGTCGCTCTACCAACTGAGCTATCAGGGAATTGTCTTAATCGTCTAACGCACTTCGATCTTGCGACTGCTTGGTCTTATAGCTTGGTTTGCACCTTAGCTATCGATTACCAAAACAGCCCTAAAACTGGTTCGGCATTATAACCATTTAAAAAGCCCAGGCTGATTTAAGCACTGGGCTTTTATTAAAGTGCACACGGTTTTCTATGTGCACTTTTTCTATCCACTTTTCGGCGCTACGCATTATAGCGACCGAGTATTCTTGGCTCCCCGAACTGGACTCGAACCAGTGACCTGCGGATTAACAGTCCGTCGCTCTACCAACTGAGCTATCAGGGAATTGAGACAAACATTATAGCTACTCTATCAATCGTGTGCAAATCGAAGCGGGCTGTTTTTGCTTGATTCGCACACGATTTCTACAAAACTGCGTCAGTCCTTCAGCACATCGGCAATGGCGTCGACCACGGCATCGATATTCTGATTGTTCAGCGCGGCAACGCAGATGCGGCCGGTGCCGATTGCGTACACGCCGTGCTTTTCACGCAGCGCATCGACTTGAGCCGAGGTCAGGCCCGAGTACGAGAACATGCCGCGCTGTGCCAGCACGAAGCTGAAGTCGCGTTGCACGCCACGGGCCTTCAGCTTTTCGACCAAAGCGGTGCGCATGGCGCGAATGCGGTCACGCATCTCGGCCAGTTCGTCTTCCCACTCCAGGCGCAAGGTCGGGGTGTTCAGAATGGTGGCCACGACCGTGCCGCCGTGCGTCGGCGGGTTCGAATAGTTGGTGCGGATCACGCGCTTCAGCTGGCTCAGTACCTTGCCGGTTTCATCGCTGTTGGCCGTGACGATCGTCAGTGCGCCGACGCGCTCGCCGTACAGCGAGAACGACTTCGAGAACGACGAGCTGACCAGGAAGGACAGACCCGATGCGGCGAACTGGCGGACCGCAAACGCGTCTGCGTCGATGCCGTCACCGAAGCCTTGGTAGGCGATGTCGAGGAAGGGCACCAGACCACGCGCCTTGATCACATCAACGACCTTCGCCCACTGTTCGGCCGACAGGTCCACGCCCGTCGGGTTGTGGCAGCAAGCGTGCAGCACGACAATGGTGCCGGCGGGGTAGCTGTTCAGGCTGGCCAGCATGCCTTCGGGATCGATGCCGTGGGTGGCTGCGTTGTAGTAGCTGTAGTTGACGACTTCAAAGCCGGCGTTTTCGAACAGCGCGCGGTGGTTTTCCCAGCTCGGGTCGCTGATGGCAACCTTGGCGTTCGGCAGCAGGCGCTTCAGATAGTCGGCACCGATCTTCAGGGCACCGGTACCGCCCAGTGCCTGGGCAGTGACCAGGCGCTTTTCAGCGATCAGCGGCGACGATTCCGTGAACAACAGCTTCTGCACGGCCTGGTTGTAGCCGGTGATGCCATCGATCGGCAGGTAACCACGGGCGCTGGCAGCTTCCAGGCGAGCGACTTCTGCGTTGCGCACGGCTTTCAGCAGCGGAATTCGGCCTTCGTCATTGAAGTACACGCCGACACCAAGGTTGACCTTGGTGGTGCGGGCATCCGCGTTGAATTGTTCATTCAGACCCAGAATCGGGTCACGAGGAGCCTGTTCCACATTGGCGAAGAGCGAAGTCATGAGCGTGCGTCCCTTGGGGTTTCGCGAGAGTTGAGTCAAGGCCTCGGCGAGGCCATCACGTACGAAATCAGTGCTGTCGAACTGCGGCGACAACGTTGCGGTTGCCACGTTACGGTTACAACGTGCAGGGGCAGGGTGCATGGCGCTGCTCGCTTCCATGTCATCCTGCTGGCCGTCCCATCTTTCCCGAACGCTATATAGATAGCGGCTCAAAGGAAAGCCGAAGACGGCGTCGGCGACCGGTATCACCGTCACCCGGCGTACCCCCACCAGTGTTACCACCCTGTGCCTGCATGCCTGGCCAAAATCCAATGCGGCGCAGAACTTGCAGAAGCAGCTTGCAAAACCAGCTTGCAAAACCGACAAGTGCCCTACATCTGGGTTGCTGGCTAAGACTGCTGGCATCTGGCTCCCGTTTCCGGGCGCGCTTGACGTCAGCCGTTGGCAACTCTTGAGTCTACCATGCAGACAGCCCCCTCCGATCTCGACACCGCCACCCAAGCTTCCGTGGATGCGCCGCCGCATTCGGTCAACGGCGGCGCGGCTGCACCTGGCTTCCTCAAATACGAAAACAGTCCCTTCGAGCTGTATCAGCCCTATCCGCCGGCTGGGGATCAGCCCACTGCCATTGAAGGCTTGGTGGAAGGCGTGCGCGACGGCCTGATGTACCAGACGCTGCTTGGCGTGACCGGCTCGGGCAAGACCTTCACCATGGCCAACGTGATTGCCCAGTTGGGTCGTCCTGCGCTGGTGCTGGCACCGAACAAGACGCTGGCTGCACAGTTGTACGCCGAAATGCGCGAGTTCTTCCCCCGCAATGCGGTTGAATACTTCGTGTCGTACTACGACTACTACCAGCCCGAAGCCTACGTGCCGACGCGCGACCTGTTCATCGAAAAGGACTCGTCGATCAACGAGCACATCGAGCAGATGCGCCTGTCAGCCACCAAGAGCCTGCTGGAGCGCCGCGACACCATCATCGTCGGCAGCGTGTCCTGCATCTACGGTATCGGCAATCCCAGCGACTACCACGCGATGGTGCTGGTGCTGCGCAGTGGCGACCGCATTGGTCAACGTGACCTGATCGCGCGTCTGGTCGCCATGCAGTACACCCGCAACGATGCCGACTTCACTCGTGGTGTATTCCGGGTGCGTGGCGAGACCATCGACATTTTCCCCGCCGAGCACGCGGAACTTGCACTGCGCGTGACCTTGTTCGATGACGAACTGGAAACCCTGGAGCTGTTCGACCCGCTGACCGGCAAGGTACGGCAGAAGATCCCGCGTTTCACGGTTTATCCCAAGTCCCACTATGTGACCCCGCGCGATACCGTGGTGCGTGCCATTGACAACATCAAGGCGGAACTGCGCGATCGCGTGAAGGTGTTTGTGGATGACGGCAAGCTGGTCGAGGCACAACGGCTGGAACAGCGCACGCGCTTCGATCTGGAAATGCTGCAGGAACTGGGTTTCTGCAAAGGCATCGAGAACTATTCGCGTCATCTGTCGGGCGCGCAGCCGGGTGAGCCGCCGCCGACCCTGATCGACTATCTGCCGCAAGATGCGCTGATTTTCGTCGATGAAAGCCACGTCACCATGGGGCAGATCGGTGGCATGTATCGCGGCGACCGGTCGCGCAAGGAAACGCTGGTCACCTACGGCTTCCGTTTGCCGTCGGCGATGGACAATCGTCCGCTGAAATTCGAAGAATACGAAGGCAAGGCGCGTCAGTCGGTGTTCGTATCAGCCACGCCTGCTGCCTACGAGCAGACTCATTCGGACAATGTGGTCGAACAAGTGGTCCGTCCGACCGGGCTGGTTGATCCGGTGGTTGAGGTGCGGCCTGCCGGCTTCCAGGTGGACGATGTGCTGGGCGAGATTCACCAGCGCGTGGCGGTCGGCGAGCGGGTGCTGGTCACGACCCTGACCAAGCGCATGGCGGAAGACCTGACCGACTTCCTGGCGGATCACGGTGTGAAGGTGCGCTATCTGCACTCGGACATCGACACGGTTGAGCGCGTGGAAATCATCCGCGATCTGCGCCTGGGCACCTTCGATGTGCTGGTGGGCATCAACTTGTTGCGCGAGGGCCTGGATATTCCTGAGGTCTCGCTGGTTGCCATTCTGGATGCGGACAAGGAAGGTTTCCTGCGATCCGAGCGAAGCCTGATCCAGACCATCGGTCGGGCAGCACGGAACATCAATGGCAGGGCGATTCTGTACGCTGACCGTGTGACGGCATCAATGCGCCTGGCTATCGATGAAACCGCACGCCGGCGCGACAAGCAGACGCAGTTCAATCTTGAAAACGGCATCACCCCGCGTGGGGTGAACAAGCAGGTGCGCGATCTAATCGACGGCGTGTACGCCCCGTCAGGCGATCAAGAGGCCAACAAGGCTTCGGAAGACGCGCTGCGTGTCGAGGCGATGGGCGAGAAGCAATTGGCCAAGGAGATCAAGCGGCTTGAGAAAGCCATGCTGGATCACGCGAAGAACCTGGAGTTCGAGCAGGCTGCCAAGGCGCGTGATCAGCTGGCCAAGCTCAAGGAACATGTGTTCGGCGCGTCGGGTTCGACCGGAGCTTGATAGGCGCTTCCGGTCAGGGGTTGTCTCGCAGTTTTGGAACCGCAGGCGTAGCTGTATGGTCCATTGTGCAGTGCCCCTGAAAACGCGCACTAATTTGGTGCTTTATGCTCGATCGTCGGGATTAGCACAACTTGAGAAATCATGCTTATTTGTGTAAATCTGCATGGTATTGGCTTGCAAGTATTTGATTTGATTCGAGAATTTTTGGCATATCGAAATTCTGCGAACGCAAAAAATGCTTGATCTGAGCGGGGTTTTCCCGCACACTTCTGGACATGATGACCAAGGTTCTTTTCGTGTGCATGGGCAATATCTGCCGCTCCCCGAGCGCAGAGGGCGTGTTTCGTCGTCTCGTCAAAGACGGCGGGCTGTCTGACGTAGTCACTATGGACTCCGCGGGCACGCACGCTTTTCACATTGGTGAATTGCCGGACGCGCGGGCGCAAGCTGCTGCTCGCAAACGTGGCTATGATATCTCAACGCTGGAAGCGAGGCAGATCCGTGCCGACGACTTCCGCGAGTTCGATATCATTTTGGCGATGGACTGGGACAATCTGTCGCTGATGCAGCAGCAGTGCCCCAAGCAATATCAGCACAAGCTCATGCTGCTGATGCGCTTCGCCAATGAGTACGAAGAGGCCACCGTGCCTGAACCGTACTACGGCGGGCCTGAGGGCTTCTCCAAAGCGCTCGATTACATCGAGGACGCCTGTCAGGGTCTGCTCGAGGTAGTGCGCAAGCGCGCCACCCAGTACCAGGCAGCCTGACGCCGTTGCCAAGGTTCCGAGGGATCGGAGCCTGGCCGTGTCAGAAGAAAAACACCGTGCAGCATGCGCGGTGTTTTTGTTTGTGCTGCCGTTTTCCCCAATTGTTGTTTTACCAGGGTAGTGCGGGCGTTGCCGTGCACATCTATTGGTCTATACCCTAGTAAAAAGTTCGGGAATTAGCTATACTTGACGAAATTAGTAAGGAATCGCCGTTACACGCAGCGCGCCGCGAGTATACCGCTAGACGTATACCCCAGACGCCAGTCCCACAGCGACGACTCCGCACCGTCAGGGAGTCCTGAATGCGACTGACTACCAAAGGTCGGTTTGCCGTAACTGCGATGATCGATCTGGCCCTCCGTCAACACGGCGGCCCGGTGACATTGTCGGCCATCAGCCAGCGGCAAAACATCTCGCTGTCCTATCTCGAGCAACTGTTCGGCAAGCTGCGCCGGCACGAACTCGTGGACAGCATGCGCGGTCCGGGTGGCGGTTATTCGCTGGCCAAGCTGGCGCGTAACGTAACTGTCGCCGACATCATCTATGCCGTCGATGAACCGCTGGACGCCACCGATTGCGCGGGCAAGCAAGACTGTAATCGTGGCAACGATGGCAAGGCCGGCAAGTGCATGACACACGAACTCTGGTCCACGCTCAACCGGAAGATGGTCGAGTATCTGGACTCCGTTTCCTTGCAAGACCTGGTCGACCAGCAGCGCATGCGTGAACTGCATGAATCGACCAAGTCTGTGCTGGTCGATCGCCGCTGCGGCACGCAGCCCGCCGAGACTACTGCTGCGCTGTAACGCGCGCGGTCACTTTTTCGCAGGACAAGACATGAGCAAGAAGCCCGTTTATCTCGATTACTCCGCGACCACGCCGGTAGACCCGCGCGTCGTCGACAAGATGGTGCCCTGGTTGTACGAAAACTATGGCAATCCTGCATCGCGCAGCCACTCCATTGGTTGGGATGCGGAAGCTGCCGTCGAGAACGCGCGTCAGCAAGTGGCCAGCCTGGTCAATGCCGACCCGCGCGAAATCGTGTGGACCTCGGGCGCGACGGAGTCGAACAACCTGGCTATCAAGGGTGCGGCCAACTTCTACATCGAGCGTGGCAAGCACATCATCACGGTCAAGACCGAGCACAAGGCGGTGCTGGACACCTGTCGCGAACTCGAACGCCAAGGTTTCGAAGTCACCTACCTCGACGTGCTGGAAAACGGCTTGCTCGATCTAGACGTGCTGCGCGCAGCCATCCGCCCGGACACGGTGCTGGTGTCGGTCATGTTCGTGAACAACGAAATCGGTGTCGTGCAAGACATCGCCCAAATCGGTGAAATCTGCCGCGAGAAGCGTGTGGTCTTCCACGTCGATGCCGCACAAGCCACCGGTAAGGTTCTGATCGACTTGCAAACGCTGAAAGTGGACCTGATGTCCTTCAGCGCGCACAAGACTTACGGCCCGAAGGGCATCGGTGCGCTGTACGTGCGTCGCAAGCCGCGTATCCGTATCGAAGCGCAAATGCACGGCGGCGGCCACGAGCGTGGTTTCCGTTCGGGCACGCTGGCTACCCACCAGATCGTGGGCATGGGCGAAGCCTTCGAGCTGGCACAAAAGGAAATGGCAACCGAGAACGAGCGTATCCGCATGCTGCGCGATCGCCTGTTGGCTGGCTTGTCCGACATCGCCGAGATCTACGTGAACGGTGACATGGAACAACGTGTCCCGCACAACCTGAACGTAAGCTTCAACTACGTTGAAGGCGAGTCGCTGATCATGGCGGTGAAAGACCTGGCGGTGTCCAGCGGCTCGGCCTGCACCTCGGCCAGCCTGGAACCGTCCTATGTGTTGCGCGCCCTGGGTCGCAGCGACGAACTGGCACACAGCTCGATCCGCTTCACCATCGGCCGCTTCACGACTGAAGCCGAAATCGATTTCACGACCTCGCTCATGAAGGGCAAGGTTGAAAAGCTGCGCGATATGTCGCCCCTGTGGGAAATGGTCCAGGAAGGCATCGACATCAATACCGTGCAGTGGGCTGCACACTGATATTGGAGAGTTGACATGGCATACAGCGAAAAAGTCGTCGACCACTACGAAAATCCCCGCAACGTCGGCGGGTTCGACAAAAACGACACCTCTGTTGGTACCGGCATGGTCGGTGCACCGGCTTGCGGCGACGTGATGAAGTTGCAGATCAAGGTCAACGAATCGGGCATCATCGAAGATGCCAAGTTCAAGACCTATGGCTGTGGCTCGGCAATTGCTTCCAGCTCGCTGGTGACCGAATGGGTCAAGGGCAAAACGCTGGATCAGGCGCTGGACATCCGCAACACGCAGATCGCCGCCGAATTGGCTTTGCCGCCGGTCAAGATCCACTGTTCCATCCTCGCCGAAGACGCCATCAAGGCAGCCGTCGAGGACTACCGCGTCAAGCATCAGGCACAGGCGCACTAAAGGACCGATATGTCCATCTCGCTGACCGCAAATGCGGCACGTCACGTCAACCGTTATCTGGAACGCCGCGGCAAGGGCCTGGGCCTGCGTCTTGGCGTGCGTACCACCGGATGCTCGGGCTTGGCGTACAAGCTTGAATATGTCGACGAACTTGCTCCTGAAGATCAGGTCTTCGAGAGCAATGGCGTGCGGGTCATCATCGACCCGAAAAGCCTGGCCTATCTTGACGGCACGGAACTCGACTACACGCGTGAAGGCCTGAACGAAGGCTTCCGGTTCAACAACCCGAATGAGAAGGCGCAGTGCGGCTGCGGTGAGTCGTTCACTGTCTGATGCGCGAAGACCCCGATCATTTCACGCTCTTAGGCCTGCCCGCGAAGTTCGCGCTCGACCGCACCCGTCTGGATGCGGCGTGGCGCGAAGCGCAGGCGCAAGTCCATCCCGACCGCTTTGCCGTTGGATCGCCCGCTGAGCGGCGCGTGGCCATGCAGTGGGCATCTCGTGTGAACGAGGCCTATCGCGTGCTGCGTTCCCCGCTGGAGCGGGCGCGTTATTTGTGCGAACGCGCTGGGCAGGACTTGCAGGTCGAGACCAACACCGCGATGGCCCCCGGCTTCCTGATGCAACAGATGGAATGGCGGGAAGCTCTGGACGACGCGCGCGCCAGCCGCGAGATGGCACCGCTTGATGCGTTGGCCGACGACTTGAGCGCCACCCGCAAACAACTCAGCGAAGACATCGTCACCTTGCTGGACGAGGCGGGCGATCACGCCGCCGCCAGCGCGCGCGTGCGCGAGTGGATGTTCATCGAAAAATTCTCCGACGAGATCGACACGGCGCGTGATCGCCTGGCCGACTCGCACTGATCAGAAAAGAATCGCATGGCGCTTTTGCAGATTGCCGAACCCGGCATGTCAGAAGCCCCCCACCAGCGCAGGCTGGCGGTGGGTATCGACCTCGGGACCACCAACTCGCTTGCCGCTTCTGTGCGTCATGGCGCGGCCGAAGTGCTGCGTGACGAAGACGGTTTTGCGCTGATGCCATCGGTTGTGCGCTACCTGCCGGGCGGTGCGGTGAAGATCGGCCGCGAGGCTGCCGCTGCCCAGTCCGACGACCCGCAGAACACCATTGTGTCGGTGAAGCGCTTCATGGGCCGCAGCCTGGCCGATGTCGAGGCAGCAGACGCGCCTTATCACTTCGTCGATGCGCCTGGCATGCTGCGTTTGAGCACACGGCATGGTGAAGTCAGCCCCGTGGAAGTCTCGGCGCAAATTCTTGCCAAGCTGCGCCAGTTGTCGGAAGACGTATTGGCCGATGATATTGTCGGTGCCGTCATCACCGTGCCGGCGTACTTTGACGACGCACAGCGCCAGGCAACCAAAGACGCCGCCAAGCTTGCCGGCCTGAACGTGCTGCGCCTGCTGAACGAACCGACCGCTGCGGCAATCGCTTACGGCCTGGATAACTCGGCTGAAGGCGTATACGCCATCTACGATCTGGGTGGTGGCACCTTTGACATCTCGATCCTGCGCCTGGCGCGTGGGGTCTTCGAAGTCATCGCCACGGGCGGCGACACCTCGCTTGGCGGGGATGACTTCGATTCAGCCATTGTGTCTGCCTGGGTGGCCGACCAGGCCATCGACATCACCGGCCTGGAAGATCGTCGCGCCTTGCTGGTTGCCGCGCGTGCCATGCGCGAAGCGCTGACTGACGCTCCGTCGGCCGCGCGCAAACTCGTGCTGGTCGATGGCCGCGAACTGTCGCTGTCGTTGACCCGCGATGCGTTTGAAGCCTTGGTGGCACCGCTGGTTCAACGCACGCTGGCAAGCGTGCGCCGCGCATTGCGCGATGCCAAGCTCAAGCCGGAAGAGGTCGATGGCGTGGTCATGGTGGGCGGTTCCACCCGCATGCCGGTGGTGCGCGATGCCGTGGCGGCCGTATTCGGCAAGCCTGCGCTGACTGATCTGAACCCTGACGAAGTGGTGGCGCTGGGCGCGGCCATGCAGGCCAATCTGCTGGCCGGCAACCGTGCGCCCGGCGAAGACTGGTTGCTGCTGGATGTGCTGCCGCTGTCGCTGGGCCTGGAAACCATGGGTGGGCTGGTGGAGCGCGTGATTCCGCGCAACAGCACCATTCCCGTGGCGCGCGCCCAGGAATTCACCACCTTCAAGGACGGCCAGACCGCCATGGCCATTCACGTGCTGCAAGGCGAACGTGAACTGGTCACGGACTGTCGATCCCTGGGGCGTTTCGAGTTGCACGGCATTCCGCCCATGGTGGCTGGTGCCGCCCGCATTCGTGTCACGTTCCAGGTAGATGCTGATGGTTTGTTGAGCGTGACGGCGCGTGAGCAAAGCTCGGGCGTTGAATCGTCGATCACCGTGAAGCCGTCCTACGGCTTGTCGGACGATGAAGTGGCAAAGATGCTGTCCGATGGCATGGGTCACGCCGACGACGACATGCACGCACGCAGCTTGCGCGAACAGCAGGTAGATGCTCGCCGTCTGGTGGAAGCCGTACAGGCTGCGCTGGCCGTCGATGCCGACTTGCTGGATGCCAATGAACTGGCTGCCGTGCAGGCACAGTTGGTGGCTACCGAACACGTCATTGCACAGACCGAATCGACCTTCGCGACGCAGGCAGCAACGAAAGACAGTGGCGACCCGATCAAGGCCGCCGTCGATGCCTTGTCGCAGCTTACCGAAGACTTTGCGGCCCGCCGCATGAATCGCAGCATTCGCACGGCCTTGGCCGGTCGCAAGCTCGAAGACATTTAAATACAGACATCACCATGCCCAAGATCACCATCATGCCGCACCCCGAACTCTGTCCCCAAGGTGCCGTGCTTGACGCGCCCAAGGGTCAGAACATCTGCCGCATCTTGCTGGACAACCACATCGACCTGGAGCACGCATGCGAGCTGTCGTGCGCATGCACAACCTGCCACGTTGTCGTGCGCGAGGGCTTCTCGTCGTTGGAAGCGGCCGACGACAACGAAGAAGACATGCTCGACAAAGCATGGGGCTTGTCCTCGACTTCGCGTCTGAGCTGCCAGGCAATCGTGCAAGACGCTGACCTGACCGTTGAAATTCCCAAGTACACGGTCAACCACGCGAGCGAGAAGCATTAAAACGTTTGTTGTCTGTGCCGGATAACGTTGGATCCGGTCAGAAAGTAAGCGTCAAACCTGTGTCATGCTTCATTGGTATGAATGATCAATCGGCTCTTATCGGGCCGATTTGTCGTTTTGGCTATATGAATTGACGCGCTGCCATAGACCAGTCTGTATCATTATGAAACTCCAGAGCCTTGACTGCGTTCCGCGTTTTCGGAACACCGGCATCTGAATCGAGAGGATCGTTTTGGCCAGAAAGAATAAACCCGCCGCAGCCATTGGCTTGGCGGTCATCGCCCTGTTGGGTTTGTTGGGCTTGGTGGCACTGCCTGTCTCGGACTGGTGGTGGTTCAGTATCGCCATTGCAGGGGCTGCCTGGTTGATCTATACGGTAGCAACCAGCATGGGCTCGGCGGCACCGGTTGCCACTGCTGCCAGAACTTCCGCTGCTGCAGGCGCAGCCAAGCCGGCAAGCGTCGGTCCGTCGACCATGCGGCCCGGCCCGTCGGTCAAGCGCCCAGCGGCAGTGCGTGCGCCCCTTGAAGGCTTTGGCCCCGGCATGTGGATTCCGCAAGGGCAGGCCGTGTCGGTCGCTGACGTGACAATTCCCGGCGGCCTGCTGTATTTCGGCACCTCGCTCAAAACCCACAACGGCAGCATCGATCCCTGCCTGATCGATCCGTCCAAGGAAGTTGCGGCCCGTGGCGACTACACCGCCCGCGATCTGGGGTCCTGGCCCAGCTATTCGAACATTTCTCCGATGGCGCGTCGTGCCTACCTGAATTGGCTGGCAGGTGGTCGTTCCGACCCCGCCGCCAACGTCGGCTACGTGTATCTGTTCTTCTACGGCCTGGAACGTCGAGCGCTCATCGACATTACCAACGAACCGGAAAGCCGCAACGACTGGCCGATCATCATCAAGGAAGTCTGGCGTCTGCTGGGCATCTACGGTGGCAAGTCGCCGGCGTTCAGTGCGTCTGCCAGCCAGTTGCTGAATTGGTTGCTGGTCTGCGAACGGCCGTCGAAGATTTACAAGAACCCGGTGCCGCCGTTCCCGAAGACGTCGGAATTGCCCTTGTATATCCGCTTTGCACTGGGCAATGCGGTGGTCGATGGCGTGCCGATCCCGGATCACCTGGCTCTGGCCTGGGCCAAGCTGGACCCGGACGTCCACCTGCGTACGCCGGCGATTCGCTGTGCAGACAAGTTCGATACGCTGTTCATGTCGCATTATTCGAAAGCCCACGGCTTTGGCATGACCGTTCGGCAAAACCGCACGACGCTGAAAAGCAGTTACCGCGCAGCGTCACCCGGTTTCCACGGACTGAGCGAATTCAAACTGAACTTCGGCGAGTTGCCTGACATCAGCGTGATGACAGCGCCACGCCAGAAGATCATCAACATCGTGGATGCCGTCACCAAGGAATTGGAACCGTACAGCCGCGCTATCGGCCGTAACCCCGAAGACTATGACTCGCTTGAAGGGCTGTTGCACCTGCCGGCCAATCTATGGCCAGAAAGCGCACGTAGTCTGCCTGCTCAGGTCGGTGAAGAATTCCTGGTCGCACCCTTCGAGGAATTGCTGGCTTGCCTGGAAGTGACCACTCCCTTCACCAGCGATCGCGGCCCCGCGTTGACGCGTGTGCTGCAAGCGCTGAATCTAGGCATGGCACCGGAAGTGGTGAACGGATCGGATGTCCCAGACGGCAAAGCGCCGATCGTGCTGTTTGCAATGCCCCCGGGCGAACAGATCGCAGCAGCGTCGCCCAACTTCCAGGCCGGGTTGCTGAGCCTGCAACTGGGCGTTGCCGCCGCACATGCCAATGGCAGCTTCGGGGACGCCGAGATCACGCATCTCAGCTCGCAGATCCATGCCTGGACGCAACTGAACGCCAATCACCAGCGTCGTCTGATGGCTTATCTGCGCCTGCTGATCGACGTGCCGGTCTCCCTGGAAAGCCTGAAGGCAAAGCTGTCGCAGCTAGATGCCGCATCCAAAGAGTTCCTGGCGGCGGTCATGAGCAGTCTGCTGCAGGTTGGCAGCACGCCCACGCCTGAAGAATCCAAGATGCTGGAAAAGATCTACGAGGCACTGGCAGTTCAATCCAAGCCAGACCCTGCACGTATTTCGGGTCTGCGCCGCGATACCTCCAAGGTGTCTGCCTTGCTGGCCACCATCTTCAGCGAAGAAGAGCCGCCACCAGTCGTGCGCGCACCTGTCGAACCCGAATACGAAGCGCCGGAACCCGAGCCTGGTCTGTTGGGCTTGGACGCCGAACACACCAGCGTGGCCCGCATGCTGCTGTCGCGCTCGCGCTGGCGTCGGGACGAATTGCACGATGTCGTCACCGACCTGGACATTCGCCTGGATGGCGCGCTGGAACGCCTGAACAACGCGTCCTTCAGCAAGTACGGCATGCGCTTCACTGAAGGGGATGACCCCATCGACGTCAGCCCGATGGTGCGTCAGAAGATCGAGGGCAACGCATCATCTTGATGCATTCCGTTATGGCGCGTCGATGCACTTGCCGGGCTTGCCTGTGCGTTTGGTGTTTCGGCGCGTCCTGAGTCGCATCTGAAAGGCGGGCGGATCAAGGGCGGGCTTCGTTGACCTGCAAAGTGGCCGTTTTCCTAAACTGCCACCGCACAGTTGCCAGCAAGGACGCCACCACAATCAACCCGCCTCCGAGCCATCCCAGTGCTGGAATACGTTCGCCCAGCCACAGGCTGGCGAACAAGGCCCCAAAAGCCGGCTCGCTGCCCATCAACAGCGCCACCCGCGTCGGGCTGCTGCGCTTGATCGCATAGTTCTGCGCGAAGAACGCGAACAGGGTGCAGGCCAGCACCAAGTACGCCACATAAGCCCAGAACGATTGATTGCCCGACCACGCTGGAATTGCCTGCCACTGCTGCGGGGCGAAGACCAGCATCACCAGCACACTGCCCAGCGTGACCACGCCCGCCTGCAGCGCCGTCACGGACAGTGCTGGCAGCGCAGACCCTTGCATTACCCGCTTGGCAACGCAGACCTGTATGGCGCGCAGCAGTGCGGCCAGCAGAATCAGCGCGTCGCCGCGATTGAAGACCAGTTCTCCATCCCCCGTCAGTAGGGCCGCGCCCAGCAGCGACAAGGCCACGGCCAGCCACTCGATGCGGCTGGGCCTGCGCTTGAGCATCGCCCACTCGGCAAGCGGTGTCAGCACCACGCACAGGCTGATCAGAAAGGCGGCGTTGGCTGCTCGGGTCAGCAGAATGCCAAAGGTCTCGGCAAGAAAGATTGCCAGCAGCAGCACCGACATGCCCAGCACCCCGCGCACATCGCGCCAATTGCTATGACGCAGCTGGCGCAGCGCGGGCAGCAATATCAGAAAGGTAATGCCAAAGCGCAAAGCAAGCAGCCCCAGCACCGAATACACCAGCAGCGCGGACTTCACCACGCCGTAGCTGGTGCCCCAGACGATTGCCGTGGCCAGCAGCATCAGGTCGGACACAAGCAGCAGGGATTTGACAGGAGAAGGTGAAGACATAGGGCCTCGCGTGGGTGGGCCGCTATTGTTCATCCGTGCGCACGCATTGATAATCAGGGTTGGCGGAACAACATTTATGCGTTGGGTGCATAACTGAATTTTCAGGACATCTCGTGGACCCCATCGCGCTTTTTGCGTTGTTGCCCGACATGGCGGTATTTGCACGCGTGGTCGACGCTGGCAATTTTTCCGTCGCGGCACGGCAGTTGGGCAGCACGCCATCGACCGTCAGCCGGCAGATCAAACGCCTGGAAGACGCGCTGGGCATCCGCTTGCTTGATCGATCCACACGCGCCGTGCGGATCACTGAATCCGGCAAGCAGGTCTACCAGCATTGCCGCGACATGCTGGCCGCGGCTTCTGCCGCCGTGGACATTGCTGGTCAGTCCGTGGGGCGACCGCAGGGCAAGGTCAGGCTCAGTGCCCCGATCTCGTTTGCCAAGTCAGTCATTCACCCCTTGATCCCGGCGTTTCTGCAGCGCTACGCCCAAGTGGACGTGCAACTGGTATTCACCGACGACGAACTGGATCCGCTGGCAGACAACATCGATCTGGTCATCCGCTTGACCGAGCACCCGCCACCTGGTTTTGCCGGCCGACAGTTGGGATCGGTGCGATGGCTGTTGTGCGCGTCCAAGGCCTATCTGGCGGCACGCGGCACGCCAGCCCACCCGCTGGATCTGGCCGCACACGATTGCATCTATCTGGGCGAGACGGCCGACGACCATCATTGGCGTTTCCGCCGTGGCAGCGAACACCTGGCGGTCGATGTTCGCGGGCGTTATATCGCCAACGACGTTGGAGCGCGGCTGGAAGCGGCAAGCGCCGGCTTAGGCATCGCCATCGTGCCGGAATTCGCCGCCGCCGAGGCCTTGCTGCAAGGTGAGTTGGTGCAGGTGCTGCCGGACTGGGAGCCAGAGGCGCTGGCCTATGTAGGTACCGTCTGGCTGCTGTACCCGCCGAACCGTTTCCTGCCGCCGAAGGTAAGGGTGCTGATTGATTATCTGGCGGAGCAGATGGGGTAAGAGCGGCTCGATACTGATACCGAAGCCGCCTATGAGGCGGCAGGCTTATTACCCCGCCCCATTGATGCTGTTCCCGCTTCAAATATTGAAGCCGCATTCGACGGCAAATTCGTTGTACATGTCGAAGCGCAGCAGCGCTTCTTCCCCCGCCATTACTCGGAAGTGGGCAACCTTGGCGTCGGTACATGCCTGTACCTCCGGGTCTTTGATATCCACAAACCCTTCTGAGATCGCTTGCAGCGCTGCGTTGGACAGTGGACGCTGCACGCGATTCGAACCTGTCGCCGCAACCGGGGCAAACGGCCTGGCGGTGCTTTGGGCTGGTGTTGCGCTTTGAACAGACGCCGTGTTCTGGGCAACAGTCGTGCTTGACGGAGCTGGTTGCGACCCCGTGTTGTAGGTCGGCCGATAATCCGCCACGCTTGCCGCTGGCTGCTCCCCAGTAGAGAAATAGGAAATCGTCTGGTAACCCAGAACCAGCAACAGTCCAATGACTGCCACGCCAATCACGATCTCTTTCGGCTTGGCCGCTGCGCGATCCGGGCTGATGCGCGGCTTTGCCGGTACTTTCTGTTTGCTCGCTGACTTTTTCTCGGCCAATTTCCTGACGTCGGCTGCCCACGTCAGGAAATCTTCAAAGCCGATCTTCCGCGCATATTCAGCCAGAACAGGCAGGTTCTGATCGCAGTCTGCTGGGGTGGCAAGCGGGTAGCTTGCCGCCTGTTTTTTGAAATCCTTCAGCTTCACTGCTTCTGACGCGGCAGCCAGATTCTCTTTGTAGCCAAGATAATTAATCTCTTTGGCATAGTCCCGAAGCGCAAGCAGATGCGATCGGAAGTCGGCCACGGTATTCAGATCAAGCGCCTCTATGCGTGCAGCAAATGCTTTTTCTGCGGCGTCTTCATGTAGAACCTTGGCTTCTTCTTCAAACGCAGTCATGCCAATATCCTGCGCATACTGCTTCAAGGCGGGCAGGTTGGCATTTAGCGCGGCCAATGTAGAAAGATCCACGCCATTGCGTTTCGCATCGAACAGGCGCTTTTTCTCCTCGTCTAGACTCGCCAAACCAAAGTAGCTGACCGCAGCATCAAGCCGGCCCTGATCACCTCCACCATGCTGCAACAGCAACACATAAATGCTGCGGTTGTAGGGGTAGAGCACCAGTGCCTTCAGCAAGGACGCAATGATGTTGGCTTCAGGAATGCGATCCTTCTGCACGTTCTGAACAATGGCCGTGGACTTCGATATGTCGTCGTCCGAATAGCTGTAGACCGCACCGGCTTTGAACACATGCAGCGCGTCTACCAGGGCTGCGAACGCCGCGTCCACGATTCTGGCCAGCCCGTTGCCTACCTGCGAAACCGTCACCGGGCTTTTGAATATCTCGTCTTTCTTGACGGTGTTTCCAATGGCGGTAATGCCCTTGGCCACCATGTTGAAGACGCCATGTCCCACGTTGGAAATCAGGTTCTTCGCATCGGCTTGGTGCACCGCCTGTTCGCTGAAGCCCACCCACTTGGCCCGGTTCTGGCGACGAGCCGTTCGTATGGCATCCAGTTCCTCGGTGCGTTCCACGATCGCCTCATACTTGGTGGCAATCGGCTCGAAGTCAGCATCCCAGGTGTCGTGCGGGTCCATGAAGCGATCAAAGAACGCTTGCTCGGTAAGCTCGTAGATTTCGAACGAAGCCAAGACCCGCATGGCCTGATCGATGCTCTCGCGCCGCAGCTCGTTCGCCACGTCGTCAGCACGCGCGTACACGTCGTCAAGGTTCGAGAATTTCTTGTTCAGCCCACCGCGCAATGCCCGGCGCTGCGCAGCAGCCATCTGCTCGAAGGTGATGCGGATCGCATTGGTACTGACTTTCTGGGCTGAAAACTCAATGCTGGTACCGTACAACTCCAAGTTTTCAACACCCATGGCACCCACTCTCAATTGATGAAGTCCAGCCACACACCGGCTATTTCCAATTGTAAGGGAGGGGCTCTGAATCGTCGTCTGCCGATTTCCCGATGTTGTGCCGGTCGCTTAATCAGTTGCCAATAACCCAGACGTAAAAAAACCCGCATCCGGCAGCGCCGAATACGGGTTTTCAGTTCCTGACATTACTTGGGCAATCCCCCAAGCAGTCAGAAAACTATCAGTCTTCCTTGCGCAGATGCGGGAACAGAATCACGTCACGAATGTTCGCGCTGTCCGTCAGCATCATCACCAGGCGGTCGATACCGATACCGCAGCCGCCCGTCGGGGGCAGGCCGTATTCCAGAGCGCGGATGTAGTCAGCGTCGTAGAACATTGCTTCATCATCGCCTGCGTCCTTGGCTTCAACCTGTGCCTTGAAGCGTTCGGCCTGGTCTTCCGGATCGTTCAATTCCGAGAAGCCATTGGCAATTTCACGACCGTTGATGAACAACTCGAAGCGTTCGGTAATGGCCGGATTTGCATCCGAGCCACGGGCCAGCGGCGAGGTTTCCACCGGGTAGTCGATGATGTAAGTCGGGTTCCACAACAGCGATTCAGCCGTCTCTTCGAACAGCGCCAATTGCAGTGCACCCAGCTTCGCACGACCCAGCACCGGGCCGGTCACGTGGGCACCGCGCTTCTTCAGTTCTGCGCGCACGAAGGCTTCATCATCCAGCTGTTCCTGGGTGAATTCCGGGAAGTACTTGATGATCGCGCCGCAGATCGTCAGACGATCGAAGGGCTTGGTCAGGTCCAGCTCACGGCCCTGATATTCCAGCACGGCCGTGCCGCGCGTGGCGATGGCCACGGTGCGGATCAGCTCTTCAACGAAGTCCATCAGCCAGCGGTAATCCGCATAGGCCGCGTAGAACTCCATCATCGTGAATTCGGGGTTGTGACGCGGGCTCACACCTTCGTTGCGGAAGTTGCGGTTGATCTCGAACACGCGCTCGAAACCACCCACCACCAGCCGCTTCAAATACAGTTCCGGCGCAATGCGCAGGAACATCTGCATGTCCAGCGCGTTGTGATGCGTAATGAACGGCTTAGCCGCTGCTCCACCCGGAATCGAGTGAAGCATGGGCGTCTCGACTTCCAGGAACTTCGAATCCGTCATGAACGAACGCAGGGCAGAAATCGCCTTGCTGCGCGCAACGAAGGTCGAGCGCGTGTCTTCCGACATGATCAGGTCAACATAGCGCTGGCGATAGCGCATTTCCTGGTCAGCCAAACCGTGGAACTTGTCCGGCAGCGGGCGCAGCGACTTGGTCAACAGGCGAATTTCCGATGCTTGCACCGACAATTCACCCTTGTTGGTCTTGAAGACCTTGCCCGTCACGCCCAGGATGTCACCGCTATCCCAGTGCTTGAAGGCGGCGTGCACGTCGATACCGACCGCATCGTTGGTCACGTAGATCTGGATGCGGCCGGTAGCGTCTTGCAGCGTGGCAAAACTGGCTTTACCCATCACCCGTTTAAGCATCATGCGACCCGCGATCTTGACTTCCAGGGCGAGTGCGTCAAGCGCCTCTTTTTCCTCGTCGTCGTACTTGGCGTGCAGATCGGCCGCTTGCGCATTCGGCTTGAAGTCGTTCGGGAAAGCCGGACCGGCTTCACGCAAGCGGGCAAGCTTGGCGCGACGCTCGGCGATGATGGAATTCTCGTCGACGGTGTCGGGCGTGGGCTGCTGAGGTTGATTCATGATGCTCTTGCGGGTTGAGGGGTTTAGCGCTTTAAGTACGCGTTTTTAGCTATCAGTAATTGCGGATGTCGTCGATTTCGATCGAACCGAAATCATCACGCGCGACATAGGCCACAATCTTCGCGGCGACCGAGTCAGGCGTCGCCAGCTTGCCGGTTTCCTTCATGTCCTGGAACGCATTCACGCTGGGGAACTGTTCCGGCGTGGCGCTGCGGATGGCAACCTGCATGTCGGTATCGACCACGCCCGGTGCCAAGGACACGATGCGCGCACCGTGTTCGCCGTGCTCCACTTGTTCCAGCTTGACCGACTTGCTGAACATGTCCACGGCCGCCTTGGTGGCGCAATACACGCTCCAGCCAGACTTAGCCGCGCGGCCAGCGCCCGACGAAATGTTCACGATACGGCGATCGGCGTTCAGTGCTTCCGTGGCCGACAGGAAACGCGAGGTCAACATGATCAGCGCAGTCACGTTCAAGGTAAACGCGGTTGCGACATCAGCCGTCTCGAAATTGCCCGCCTGTGCCACTGGCGCAACAGCGCCAGCATTGTTGATCAGCACATAACGCTCGGCCGCACGCGGCATGGCGGCGATCACGGTGCAGATGTTGCGATCCAGCGTCGCGGCGTCCGAAAGATCGACCACCTGCGCATCCAGCGTTGCGCCCTTCGCTTCGACATCGGCGCGCAACGAGGCATCGGTGCCACGGGCCAGCGTGATCAGGTGCACGCCAGGCGCAGCAAACGCGCGGGCCATCGACGCACCCAGACCACGGGAAGCACCAGTAAGAACAACGACGGTATGCGGCATGCGGTCAAACTCCTTGTTTCAGGCTTGCTTGAATGAACGGGTCCAGATCGCCGTCCAGCACCTTCTGGGTGTTGGAAATTTCGACGTTGGTACGCAGATCCTTGATGCGGCTTTGGTCCAGCACGTACGAACGGATCTGATGACCCCAGCCCACATCCGTCTTCGAGTCTTCCAGCTTCTGCTGCGCAGCCATGCGATTGCGCATTTCCAGCTCATACAGACGCGACTTCAGCATCTGCATGGCTTCCGCACGGTTCCGATGCTGCGACCGGTCGTTCTGGCACTGCACCACAATGCCGGTCGGGATGTGCGTCAAACGAACGGCCGAATCGGTCTTGTTGATGTGCTGACCACCCGCGCCAGAGGCACGGTAGGTATCGGTGCGAATGTCCGCCGGATTCACATCGACCTCGAACGAGTCATCGATTTCCGGGTACACAAACACGCTGGCAAACGAGGTATGACGGCCGCCCGACGAATCAAAGGGGCTCTTGCGAACCAGGCGGTGCACGCCCGTTTCGGTGCGCAGGAAACCGAAGGCGTACTCGCCTTCCAGCTTGATCGTGGCCGACTTCAGGCCCGCGACTTCACCGTCAGACTCTTCCAGAATCTCGGCCTTGAAGCCCTTGCGCTCGGCGTACTTCAAATACTGACGCAACAACATCGACGCCCAGTCCTGGGCCTCCGTGCCACCCGCGCCAGCCTGGATGTCCAGGAAGCAGTTCAGCGGGTCAGCCGGGTTGTTGAACATGCGGCGGAACTCCAGGCCTTCGACCTGTTCCTTCAGCTTGTCCACGTCCGCCACGATCGCTTCCAGCGTGTCGTCATCGCCATCGGCGAGTTCAAACAGTTCAGCGGCATCGGTCAGCGACGCGGTCAAGGATTCGAGCGCCATCACCACGTCTTCCAACGACTTCTTCTCGCGGCCCAAGTCCTGGGCGCGCTTCGGATCGTTCCAGACGGTGGGGTCTTCTAGTTCTGCGTTGACGACTTGGAGGCGATTTGCTTTGTCATCGTAGTCAAAGATACCTCCGAAGTTCGGTCACGCGCGCCCGCAGGTCGTCAATGAGGGCGGACAGGGCGTTGATGCGTTCGGCTTCCATGAGGGGATCCAGGCTGAAAATTGGGGGTAGCCGGGGATTTTACCTGTTGGGGGGGAGTTATGCTGAGCCCTTCAATAAAGCACGCTGTTCATCGAAGGTAAAGCTTCGAACGGTGCGATGCATCTGTCGCTAATCGGCCTGCGGTGACTGGTATTTCGCTAGGTTTGCTTGAGTCTGATGTCTGCGGTGATGTGCAAATTGCCCGTTATGTAAGCCAAGCAGTCGGAAGACTTGATAGGACGAATTGATGCTCACTAGAGGTGTTGTGGCTGTTCTTTTAAGTGAAGAGCGAGTTTTTTTAGAACATGCGCTGAGCGCTCTAGCCTTAGAGCGTTGCCAGTTTTATCTTGAGTGGCCAGGCACGATTCGATATCCTGAATGTTCTTGCTAGAGTTATGTAAGTCAAGTTCGTGGAGTTCGCTAGGCCGTCTTAGGTCAGAGGACAACTTCCTTGAACTAGCGTGCCAGCGCTAGGAGCTTTACATACGAAAAAGTGGAATTCTCTCAGTCGGGCAAGGTGATCTAGCTTTGCTAGATCAGAATTGATGTCAGCTACGTACTCATTGCCCTTTGTTTTTCAAATTTACTGTCGTGATTGCGGATTGCGGCGGAATCTTCGTTCGGTATTCCGGCGTGTCTGCGGGGTATTTCGCGTGCAGCCTAGAAAAACAACAATATTCGTTTATTTATAAGAGGCTCAAGATTAAAAACGTAAGTTGGTTAGGGTGGCGTGGGACTATGATGTGCTGAGGTTTTGTTTTTATTTTTTGTTTTTATTTTTTGTTTTTATCGGTGGGTGGGGTCTGCTTGGGATAATTTTGTCCTAAGGGCGGGGAGGCGTTTTGATTCCTTTTTATTTGTGGTTGATGCATAAATGATGGTTGGCATGAGAGAAATGGTTGGTTTAAAGCTTAAATCAGTGGTCTTGGTAAATATAAAGAATTTTGGTCCTTCTGGGTGTATTTTTAATTTTAATCAGGATGTTGGGGTCCATACTGTTAGTGGTGTGAATGGGTCGGGAAAAACGGCAATATTCAAAGCTATTCAGCTTTTTCAAAAAATATTCTTTTTTTCACAAATGGGTTCTGATGATTATGCGGATAATGTCGAGAAAAGCATAAAATTCGCAGCCGACCAGATTTTGTCTGGTGATGTTGGGGAAATTGATCTTGCATTTGTTTGTGGGCAGGATTTGTTTCAAATAGTTCTTTCTTTCCGAAATTACGAGGGTGATTTTTTTTATACTCTTTTAATGATGCTATTCCTGGATCGACTGAGGCTTTGCGGCAGGAGTGGGATATTTCAGATCCGCAGTCTATTATTGTTTTTTTGGACGCGGGAAAGGCTTTTTCCGATTTTGGTGTAAGTTTTGAAAACGTCGCTTTACGGTCGCGAGCCCAAAAAGCCAAAGAATTTATTTTGGAGTGCATTTTTAATCCTGATGAGGCGCTTCAATCTATATATAAGAAAACTGTGCTAGATCATGTTCAATATCGTCTAGATCCAAGCCGAAAATATGAGTACTTTAAGAATGCTAATGAGGCTGTCCGAATTATCTCAAGAAATATAGAGGTCAAAAATATCAGTGCTACAAAAAAGGATGGGCAGCTTGTTATGCTTGGGCGGACTTCCTCAGAATCCGCTATGTTTGATGTGAAAGATTTTAGCGCTGGTGAGCGTTCTCTGTATTTGACATTGCTGTTTCTTTTTTATCTTCCTAATATTGGGATTCTCATAATTGATGAGCCAGAGAATCACCTTCATGAATCGCTTTTGGTGAGCTTTTACTCATTTCTTCGAGAAGTTATGGGGGCTGGTGGTGTGTCAAACTGGCTCGCCTCGAAACAGGGTGTTAAGCATGCGGAGCATCGATCTAGCGCAATTGACCAGATATTTCTTATCACGCACTCCAAGCCATTGATTTACCAAAATATCAGCTTCGGGGAATGCTTGGTCTTCTCTGATGGGGAATTGAAGCCAATTTATAGTTCGGGTATTGAGCGCGAGCTTCGGTTTGCAGGAATCACTACTGTTTTTTCTCGAGTTTTGTTTGTCGAGGGGAAGGGGGACGTAGAAATTCTCGCAGATGTTCTGGCCGCTCATCGAATAGAAGTTGTTCCTCTCTCTAGTTGTAAGGAGGTCATTGATTATTTTAGAAAAATCGCTAACATCAAAGGAAGCCTTCATGCCTCATCTTATTGCTTTGCAATTGATAAGGATAATAGGAGTGCGCAGGATTTGGCGGAGATCCGGAGCTACGATCCGGAATTTTATGATGACAGCTTTGTTGTTTTAGAGCGTCATGAGATGGAGAATTATCTTATTGATAAAAAGTTGATTATGGATTCGATTAATCCTGCGTTGCAGGCCTTGGGTGTAAAGCAGCATTCGGTGGCATCGCTAAATAAATTATTTAGTGATCAAGCGGAGAGCTTGCGGGGGCAATCAAAAGCGAAATATCTGGCCTCAGTGTTTAAAATGAAGTTAAAGGAGATGATTTTAGATCCTCTCACTAATGTTCGCAGTTTGCAAAGCTCCGTTTCGGAAACTTTGGAAAGTGTTTTTGATTCGGATTTGGCGCACCACATGCAGCTGGAAAGTTTGAGCGCAGAATCTATTTTTGACGAAGAGTGGGTTAAAGGGTGGGAAGCGTTGGTAGACGGTAAAGCGTTTATAGGGAAGATTCTTGTGCAGCTTTCGCAAAGTAGTGGCGGTATTAAAACAGAAATAATTAGAAAGAAGATGGTCGCTCAGTTAATCGGATCTCCTGCAAGCTATGATGCAGGGGTGCTTGTGGACACTATCGTCGAGAAAATTCAGGGCCAGGAGCACTATATTAAGAGAGTGTAGTTTTTTTGTGGGGTTTTTGCCGCTTTGTTTTGCGGAGCGCATGCTTGTGGGATATGCGTGATGGGTTTGCATAAGAATTTTGATGTGGTGCGGACGAGTGCGATTTGGTCGGGGTTGCGCTAAATTTAAAGGTGCTGTTCGCATTTTCCTCATCAGCAGAACCTAGAAAGCTTTTTTCTTAGACCGCCTTTGCATGTTCCCAATCACGGCGAGGCGCACCTGCTACTATGACGCGCTCAGCTTGGGTTGCGACAGAGAGTATCGAAAGACAAAGTACAGGAATCGTGTGATCGGGCAGAGCGTTATTAACAGGTTGGGCTAACTACGCCAATTGGACTTGGCTCAACCTCGTGCTGTTGAGTTGCCGGGGCGCTCACTGCCTTATCTGTTGGCCTATCCTCGATATCCAACCCCTCCCAATTTCCCACGGTATACCAATCATCGCCCAAAGTCTCGACCGGATGTTGAACACGCTCCGTGCCGTTCCCGCAGGCTAGGTCTTTACCAAAGCAGTAACGATCACAACCCCAGCAGATGCGCTCGGGATGTGGAGGGTGGATGGGGAATTTCTTGGCCATCTTCTTGCCCCTTGATGCAGCAGTGTCCTTTCACGGTAGGCCTGCGCGGGCGAGGTGGTATTGAGGCGGATCAAGAACGTATATGGATGCGCAAGGGTATAAAGCCAGCACCCGAAGTAACGCCAAGAGCGGATGCAAGGCCTGCATCGCTCTCGTAAACAGCTTCCTGAAGCGGCGTTCGCTCAAGCCGCCGTCGCGTGCTCCACAATCAGCTGCACCGAGATCACCCCATTCCAGCTGTTCTTCGACAGCCGATAAGCCACCTCGACAAATTCAGGCAGCTGTTCCGCATGCCCGAACCAGATCGCATCAAATCGCTGATGCCGGCGTTCCAGCACCAGCTTCAAGTGCTTTTCACCAACCAGCCGCTGATTACGAACGGTGAAGGTGTCGCGGAACACCGGCCCAGGGAAGCCTGATCCCCATACGTGCTCGTCCAGCATTTCAGCAACGCCAACATTGGCATAACCGTCTTCAAGCGATCCATCTGTAGCCAACTCGGGATCGAACTGCGTCCGCCCAGTCAGGTCTTGCACGGCCTTTTCAAAGGCAACCTGAAACTCCGGCAAGTCCTGTTCTGCCAGCGTCAGACCCGCCGCCATCGCGTGCCCACCAAACTTCGGAATCATCTGCGGATGCCGTTTGGAAACCAGATCCAGCACATCCCGCAGATGCACGTCTGGAATCGACCGGCCTGAACCACGCAATTCACCATCACCCGCATTCGCGAACGCCAGCGTAGGCCGCCAGTACTTTTCCTTCAGCCGAGACGCAACCAGCCCGACGACTCCTTGATGCCAACTCTCGTCATACACACACAAGGTTGCACGCGGGCGGGCGTCCAGCGCGTCCACTGCCGCCAGCGCCTGCTCCCGCATCGTCGTTTCGATCTCCCGACGATCACGGTTCATCGTGTCCAACTCGCGGGCCAGGGTCAGGGCTTCGTCTTCGTTGTCAGTGGTCAGGCAACGAATGCCGATACCCATGTCTGCCAGACGCCCAGCAGCGTTAATCCGGGGACCAACTGCAAATCCAAGATCAAATCCGCCGGCTTCCCGGAACGACCGCCCTGCAACCGAGAACAGCGCCGCAACTCCAGGCTGCATCCGACCCGCCCGCATGCGCTTCAAACCCTGTGCAACCAACAGCCGATTATTGGCATCCAGCTTCACAACGTCGGCCACGGTGCCAAGCGCAACGAGATCGATCAAGGCATCCAAGCGAGGCCCACCGTTCGCCGAATAAACATCCCGACGCCGAAGCTCAGCGCGCAGTTCCAGCATCAAATAAAAAATAACCCCCACACCCGCCAGATTCTTCGACGGGAAATTACATGCCGGGTGATTGGGGTTAACAATCGCCAGGGCATCCGGCAAAGTATCGCCAGGCAAGTGGTGATCGGTCACCAGCACACCGATCCCAGCCGCGTTCGCCGCAGCAACGCCTTCCACGCTGGCAATGCCGTTATCCACCGTCACCAGCATGTCGGGCTTACCGGCATGATGGTTCACCGCCAACGCAACCACTGCGGGCGACAAGCCATACCCCGTCTCAAACCGATTCGGCACCAGGAAGTCGACAACCGCGCCCATCTGCGTAAGCGCACGCAGCGCGACTGCACACGCAGTCGCACCATCGCAGTCGTAGTCGGCAACGACCAACAGCCGCTTACTCGCAGCAATTGCGTCCGCCAGAATCCCCGCCGCTTTCGTAGCCTGGGTCAGATGCGCAGGCGGCAGCATGGCAGTCCAGTCGGACACCGTATCCGCTGTGCAAGTCACACCACGCGATGCCCACAGGCGCGCCAATAGGGGGTGTACACCGTCGCGTTCCAGCGCGGCGCGTGCCGTCGCGTCTACGCGGCGGGTCAGGAGTTGGGGTTTGACCACCAGCTAGTCCAATCGTGTTTAGGGGTGGGCAACAGGCGAGCCAGTCCGCGTTTGGACGGGATGACAAGCTGGGCGATGCGGTCGTGGCCGGTCAGGATCAGTTCGATGCTGTCTACGCGGCCTTCGGCCAATGCTTGTTGGGCGGCGGTGAACAGGCTTGCGTCCAGGCGCGCCATTTCTATCAGCCAGCGGCCCCAGTCTTCTTCGCGGTGCGCAGTTTCCAGCGAGTCGATGCTGGCGATGGTGCCGGGGGCGATGGCTTGTTCGTTCAGTGGTGCCCAGGGCAGGCCGGCGGCTTGCGCTATGCCTTGTACCCATGCGGGGCCGCCTGCCAGGCGGGCTGCGTTTAGTTTGGGCTGCCAGGGGGCGCTGCCGCCGAATAGCCACAAGGTGTTGATTTCGGGCTGGCCGCGGTCGCGGCGGGCTTCGTTGACGGGGTGGGCATACCACTCCATCTGGATTTCGTTGACCAGCCGGCGCCAGGGGCGGGCGACTGCGCCTTGCGGCCACCAGGCGTCGATGTCGCGGTCTACGGCTGCGGCGGGCGTGGCACCGGATATGCCGGGGTGCCCGGCGCTGACCGGGACGACGCGCCAGTCTTGCGCCGACAGGCGGTGCAGCGCGAAGCCGTCCAGCTCGAATACGTTCTGGGCCGCGTTGGCAAGCTCAATGGATTCTTCTTCCGTGACCTGTAATTCGTCCGGGTTGGCCAGTGCCAAATGGTCTTGCGAGATGCGGATGTGCGCCAGTCGGCCTATCCAGACCGGATCGGTGCCGGTGGCGGACGGTGCCAGCAGGGGCGCGAGTCCGGCACCGAACACGGGGGCGGGGGCTTCTGGCGGGCGGTTTGTCTGCGCGGCTTGAATGTTGTACCCGGCTCGGGTCAGCCACCAGCCTTCATAGGGCGAACAGCCTTGCTGCGAGATGTCGAATTCGCTGACGACGGGCTTGGCGCGTGACAACCATGCGCTGAACACGGGCGAGCTGCCGGGCGTGGGCGACACCGGGGCGTGCAAGGCTTTTGCCAAGTCGCCAGCGATGTTGGGCGGGGGCAGGGTGCCGGGTAGCACGAGGGTCAGGGTGGACGAGGTTGGCACGGGGAGCCGAGAGCAATGATGTGCCCAGATTGTACCGGTGCGCTAACCGCAGTCGCCCAGCCCGTGTCTGTGCTGGAAATGGTCGTCCTTGCTTGATATGTAGCCTTGTGGCTACAGTGTGTCGATGTCCGCGACCGATATGCAGTCACCCAAACACGAAACCCGCGTTTTTCCGTGACAGCGCGTCGCCACAACCGGGAGCCCTCATGACCAAGACCTCAACCCGCCCTTACGACATTGCCGAACACCTTCGTACCCCGGAAGAAATGGCCTTGTACCTCGATGCCTGCATTGCCGAAAGTGATGGCGATGCCGCGTTCATCGCCAAGGCTTTAGGGGATATCGCCCGTGCACAAGGCATGACCAAAGTCGCGAAGGAAACCGGTCTTTCGCGTGAAAGCCTGTACAAGTCGCTGTCAGGCGAGCGTGAGCCGGATTTCTCCACGATCCTGAAGGTCATCAAGGCGCTGGGATTGCGGTTTCACGCGACTGCTGCCTGAGCCTGCGCGCGCTATCGCTTACACACAGCCGCTAACACCTACGCCCCGCCTGCTAAGCTCCAGCACCTTGGCCATCTGACATAATCCGCACGTGCTCAAAATACCTTACGAATTCTGGGTGGGCTGGCGCTACACCCGAGCCGGACGCGGAAGGCGGGACCGGTTCATTTCCTTTATTGCTGCCAGTTCAATGGCGGGCATTGCCCTGGGCGTCGCGGCGCTCATCGTGGTCTTGTCTGTGATGAACGGCTTCCAGAAGGAAGTGCGCGATCGCATGTTGTCCGTCTTGCCGCACATCGAGCTGTTCGCCTACAGCGGTGGCGGTGGGCCGGCTGTCGATCCCGTTTCTCAATGGCAGTCTTTGGTCGCATTGGCCAAGCGCAATCCTGAAGTGCAGGGCGGCGCGCCGTTTGTCGCGGCGCAAGGCATGCTGGCGCGTGACCAGGTGTTGCGCGGCGTGCAGGTGCGCGGTATCGATCCGAAGGCGGAACGTGATGTGTCTGGCTTGGCCGGGCAGATCAAGCGTGGCTCGCTCGACGCCTTGGTGCCTGGCAGCTTTGGTGTGGTGCTGGGGCGTGCCTTGGCCGATGGCCTGGGCGTGACCGAGAACGATACGGTGCTGATGATGGCCCCGCAGGGTTCTGTCAGCCCGGCCGGGTTCTCGCCGCGCATGCGTCAATTCACGGTGGTCGGCATTTTTGAAGCCGGGCATTACGAGTACGACTCGGGCATGGCTTTCATCAATGTGGACGACGCGCAGCGTCTGTTCCGTGACAGCGGTTCGTCGGGCGTGCGTTTGCGCATTACCGACATGCTGGAAGCCCCGCAGGTGGCGCGTCAGCTTGCGCAGACTTTGCCGCAGGGCTACATGGCCAGCGACTGGTCGCGCAACAATCGCACGTGGTTTGCGGCTGTGCAGACCGAAAAACGCATGATGTTCCTGATCTTGACGCTGATCGTGGCGGTGGCCGCGTTCAACTTGCTGTCGTCCTTGGTGATGACGGTGAATGACAAGCAGTCGGACATCGCTATTTTGCGCACGCTGGGTGCAAGCCCGGGGGCGGTCGCGCGGATATTCGTGATTCAGGGTGCGCTGATTGGCATCATCGGTACCGTGATCGGCGTGGGTGGCGGGGCGTTGATTGCGTTCAACATCGATGTGATCGTGCCGGCCATTGAAAGCGCGTTGGGCATTCAGTTCTTGCCCAAGGAAATTTATCTGATCAGCAAGTTGCCGTCGGACCCGCAAATGCGCGACATCATCACCATTGGTGTGGTGTCCCTGGTGCTGTCGTTTGCCGCGACGCTGTATCCCAGCTGGCGCGCCTCGCGTCTGCAACCGGCCGAGGTGCTGCGTCATGACTGATTTTTCTCATCGTCCGGTGGTGCTGGAAGGCCGGGGTGTGTCGAAGACTTATTCCGAAGGCGGCCGAGAACTTCAGATATTGCGCAATGTGGATCTGACGGTGCACGAAGGTGAGATGGTCGCGGTGATTGGTGCGTCCGGCTCGGGCAAAAGCACGCTCTTGCATGTGATGGGTTTGCTCGACCAGCCGACGTCTGGGTCGATGACGATTTCCGGCACCAGCACCGCAGGTTTGTCGGAAGCCAAGCGCAGCGAACTTCGCAATCAGCGTCTGGGGTTTGTGTACCAGTTCCATCATCTGCTGCCGGAATTCAGCGCGCTGGACAACGTGGCCATGCCGCTGATCATCCGCCGCATGGATCGCAATGCCGCGCGTGAGCAGGCGCGTGCCATGCTGGAACAGGTTGGCATGGGCAAGCGCAGTTCGCATGCGCCTGGGCAGTTGTCGGGCGGCGAGCGTCAGCGGGTAGCCTTGGCTCGCGCGCTGGTCACGCGACCTGCGTGTGTGTTGGCGGATGAACCAACCGGCAATCTGGATCGCCACACGGCGCGTGAAGTGTTTGCGCTGCTCAAGCGTATCAATCAGGAAATCGGCATGGCCTTTGTGCTGGTGACGCACGATGCAGAACTGGCCAAGCTGGCGGATCGGCAGTTACAGATGACCGATGGTGTGCTGACCTCGGCCACGGCAGATGCGGGTGTGGTGGCCTTGGCTCCGGGGCTGACTGAGGCGGGATGAAAGATGTGATGGAGTGGATCGACGTTGGTCGGTCCATTCTGTTCACCGGGGGCGGCAGGGCATGCGAGGTTTTGCGTTGCTCATCCGAGCCAAATAAACGCTTCAGCATTTCATGCAGTTGGTTCCGTTTCTTCGCATGCGCTTCATCTGCCAAAACAAGCTCTAGCAAATCGTTCTGGACCCAAGCCCCGCATTTTCGATGCGGGCGCTCACTCCCCCGAAGCCCGCGTCAATAAAAGGAGAAAAGCATGCTGATCGATACGCACTGCCATCTCGACGCATCCGAATTCGACCACGATCGCACGGCCGTTGCCGACCAGGCAATCCAGTTCGGTGTGCGCGCCATCGTCATCCCCGCCATCGGCCGGATGAACTTTTCTACCGTCCGCGACTTGGCTCACACCTTTGCGGGCGGCACCTACGCGCTTGGCATTCATCCCTTGTTCGTCCGGCAAGCGGCCGATGAAGACTTGGACCACCTGCGCCACGCCATTGAAGCCTCATTGGACGATCCTCGTTTTGTTGCCATCGGTGAGATCGGGCTGGACTTCTTTGTGCCGGAGATCTCATCCGGCGAGCCCCGCGCGCGTCAGGAACGCTTTTTTGATGCACAGCTAAAACTGGCTCGTGAGTATGGTTTGCCGGTGCTGGTGCATGTGCGCCGTTCGCAAGACATTGTGCTGAAGTACTTGCGCCGCATCGACGTGCCGACCGGCATTGCGCATGCGTTCAATGGCAGCCACGAACAGGCGCAAGCCTTTGTCGACCGGGGTTTTGCGCTCGGCGTGGGCGGCGAGATGACGCACGAGCGTGCCCAGCGCATTCGCCGTCACGCCACGGGTTTCGATCTGTCGCACCTAGTGCTGGAAACCGATTCGCCGGACATTCCGCCCGCGTGGCTGCACAAGCCCAATCGCCGCAATACGCCCGGTGAGATTCCGCGCATTGCCCAGACCTTGGCCGAGTTGCGTGGAGTAAGCACTAGCGTCGTGGCAGAGGCCACAGCAGCAACTGCTTTCCGTGTCATGCCACGCCTGGCACGACTGCTGCAGACACAGACTGTCTGAATCTCTGCTGTTGATCAGCAGGTGATTCACCCCACATGAAAAGCAGACAGCTTGCGGGATCGTTGCCGCAGGCCTTTGCATTGCTCTGACTGACATAAGGAAATCACTGATGACCGAACAGACCAGCCGCAAGATCGTTCTCGCTTCCCGCCCCAAGGGCCGCCCCAGCGCCGAAAACTTCCGTCTAGAAACCGGCCCGGTGCCCACGCCCGCCGATGGCGAAGTGCTGGTGCAGGTCAAATATCTGTCGCTGGACCCATACATGCGCGGCCGCATGAGCGACGCCAAGTCTTACGCAGAACCGACCAAGATCGGCGAGGTGATGGAAGGCGGCACGGTAGCCGAGGTACTGGAAAGCCGTCACGCGAACTTCAAGAAGGGTGACTTGGTGCTGGCACGCGGCGGCTGGCAGACGCATGCCGTGGTCAAGGGTGACGCCATCCGCAAGATCGACACTGGGTCCGAGCCGATTTCGACGGCGGTGGGCGTGCTGGGCATGCCTGGTTTCACGGCATACGCAGGCTTGTTGACCATCGGCCAGCCCCAGGCAGGTGAAACCGTGGTGGTGGCGGCAGCGACTGGCCCGGTTGGCTCGGCCGTTGGCCAGATCGCACGCTTGAAAGGTGCGCGCGCTGTGGGCATTGCGGGCGGCGCAAAGAAGTGCGCGTTGCTGCGCGACAAGTTTGGCTTCGACGTGGCGATCGACCACCATGCGCCTGACTTCGCCGAACAATTGAAGGCAGCGTGCCCGGATGGCATTGACGTGTATTTCGAAAACGTCGGCGGCAAAGTGTGGGAAGCGGTTTCGCCCTTGTTGAACAACTTCGCACGCATCCCCGTATGCGGTTTGGTGGCCGAGTACAACGCCAGCGGCCAGGCCGAAGGCCCCGACCGCCTGCCGCGATTGATGCGCGATGTGCTGTCCAAACGATTGACGATTCGCGGCTTCATTCAGATCGATTTCAAGGACCAGATGCCGCAGTTCGAAAAAGAGATGAAAGCCTGGCTGGCCGATGGCAGCGTGAAGTATGTGGAAGACGTGGTGGACGGTCTGGAAAACGCACCCGAAGCTTTCATTGGTCTGCTGGAAGGCAAGAACTTCGGCAAGCTGGTGATCAAGGTTTCTTGATGGTGTGCTTTGCATTAGCGACGCCCTCGTTCATCTGCACTGACCGCAGGCCCTGACACGTTTCTGGCGGGTGTCGTAAGCTCTCTGGCTTGCGGCACCCAGCCAATCCGTGTGGAAGGAAACCTGTTCGATGACTGATCTGCTTCTGAAAAACGTGCGCCCGCTTGGCGGCGCTGCGGTCGATGTGCTGGTGCAAGACGGACGCATTTCGCAGCTTGGTGCCAACCAGCAGGCACCGGCAGGCGTGGCGCAGGAAGACGGGCAGGGTGCCTTGCTGCTGCCCGGTTTGGTCGAAGGCCATACCCATCTGGACAAGACTACCTGGGGTGATGCCTGGTACGTGAACAACGTCGGGTCGGCGCTGACTGACCGCATCGACAACGAACGCCAATGGCGAGCCAAGACTGGCCACGACGCTCGCACGCATGCCAAGGCACTTGCGCTGGCCTTCCTGAAAGAAGGCGCAACCTGTATCCGCACGCATGTGGATGTAGACACCGATGCAGGTCTGAAGCACCTGGAAGGTGTCAATGCAGTGCGCGATGAGCTGGCCGATCGCATGCGTATTCAGACGGTGGCGTTTCCACAGTCTGGCTTGTTGAAACGCAGCGGGACGGCAGAACTGTTGGACCAGGCATTGGCCAGCGGCGCAGATGTATTGGGCGGACTCGACCCCAGCGCAATTGATCGAGACCCGGCACGGTCTTTGGACGTTTTGTTTGACTTAGCCAACAAGCACAGCAAACCGGTGGACATTCACCTTCACGAGCCAGGCGACCTGGGCGCGTTTTCCATGGACTTGATCCTTGACCGCACCGAGGCGCTGGGCATGCAGGGCAAGGTGACGATCAGCCACGCCTTCTGTCTGGGCGCGCTGGAAACGCCGCGTTTGAATGGCTTGCTTGAACGCCTTGCACACCTGCGCGTTGGCATTCTGACTACCGCGCCGGCGTCTCGCCCGGTGCCCAGCGTGCGCGCCTGCCGCGATGCGGGTGTCACGATCTTCAGCGGTAACGATGGCGTGCGCGATACCTGGACTCCGTACGGCGACCCGGATCTGCTGATGCGCGCCCGGCTGGTCGGTCTGCGCAACGACTTCCGCCGCGATAGCGAATTGGCGTGGGCCTTGGCGTGTGTGACGGGCGCAGCGGCAAAGGCTTGCGGCTTCACCGATTACGGCCTGCATGTCGGTGCGCGTGCCGATCTGGTGTTGGTGGATGCGAGTTGTGTGGCAGAGGCCGTTGCGCAGCATCGGCCAAAGACCTTGGTGGTCGCGGCGGGGCGGGTCGTTGCCAGGAATGGCGCGGCGGTTTGAGGGGGTTGCACTGAGCGGATGTCGGCTTTTCAAGCATCTGGATAAGCCGACGTCTTGCGGCTAGATCCGCGTTTTCAACACGCACTGTGTTCAAAATGTCCCTGTGGATTCTCCGCACGGACATTCCCATGCCGCAGCATGCTTTCCTTGAACCCATCCACGTAGCCTAGTCGTTTCCCTTCCAGGCTTTCCGCCGATGGGCCGACTGAGCCTTGCCGCTTTTGTGCTGGCGGCTGCCTTGGTGCAGATGCTGGCAGCACTTCCCGGTTTCACCACGATTGTTGGGCTGCTTATTGCATCCATCTTCGCGATGGCCGCCGCGATATGGCAGCGCGCGCGGCTGCGAACATGGCGCATAAAAATACTTGTCTGGCCCCTGCTGGCCTTCATGTTTGGCGCATCGCTTGCGATGTTCCGCGCCGACCTGCGCTTGGCCGACGCGCTCGATCCTGAACTGGAAGGCGGCAGCATTCCTGCGGTGTTTCGCATCGCCAGTCTCAGCACGATCGGCCAGCAAGGCCAGCGGGCCGAGGTCGATATTCTGGAATCCCGTGCGGGTATGCCGTCGCGTATTCAGCTTGCCTGGTTTGGCGATACGCGCAGGCAGGAAACCTGGGCACCGGGGCAACGATGGCAGGGATATTTGGTTCCCAAGCGTCCGCATGGCGGCATCAACCCGCATGGGTTTGATTACGAAGCGCTGTTGTTCGAGCGCGGCGTGCGAGCCACCGCATCCATCCGCAATACGCCGGTCTTGCTGGATGACGACCCCTATGCCACGCCGCTGATCGCCATCCAACGTCTGCGGCACTACCTGCGCGGCACCATGCAGCAGACGCTGGGCGACACGCGTTATGGCGCGGTGTTGATTGCGTTGGCAATGGGTGACCAAGCGGGCATTGCACGCAACGACTGGGTGGTGTTCAACCGCACCGGCATCACACATTTGGTCTCGATCAGCGGCATGCACGTCACCATGTTGGCGGCCATGGCGGGGCTTGCTGTGTTGCGGGTGTGGTCACGCGCAAGGTGGCGGGGCGTGGCCTTGGCCGAATACAGCCCCGCGCAGGTGATTGCGGCCGGTGCCGCCCTGTTCACGGCCTTGTTGTATTGCCTGTTGGCAGGCTGGGGCGTGCCGGCGCAGCGCACGTTTTTCATGCTCGCGGTGCTTGCCGTGGCGGCGATTGCACGCCTGCCCTTGTCCGGTTCTCGGGTGCTGGTGCTGGCCGCTGCGTGTGTGGTTGCGCTCGATCCCTGGGCGTCGCTGTCGCCCGGTTTCTGGTTGTCGTTCGGTGCAGTAGCCGTGTTGATGATGGCGGGCTCTGGCCGTTGGCGGCTGGCCAAACCCGGTGAAAAGCCGGCGCGCTTGTCGCGCTGGCAGCGTTGGCGACGCGGTTTCATTGCGGCGTGTCAGCTGCAGTTGGCGATCACCATCGGGCTGGTTCCGCTATTGGCGCTGATCTTCCAGCAGATATCGCTGGTGTCACCGCTGGCCAATGCCATTGCCATTCCGGTGGTCAGTTTCATCGTCACGCCACTGGCCTTGTTGGTGATGTTGCTATCGGCCATCCCTGGTTTGGAAACGCTGGCAGGGTGGATTGGCTTCGTTGCGCACGAAGCCTTTGCGTGGTCGATGCGACCCATCGAGGCCATGTCGAACTGGCCGGGTTCCAACTTCGCGGTGGCAGCGGTGCCTTGGCCGTGGATTGCGGTGGCGATGTTTGGCATCGTCTGGTCACTGCAACCGCGCGGGCTGCCGGGTCGCATGCTGGCTTTGTTGCTGGTGCTGCCCGTGCTTGTTTTCCGCCCCGAGCGGCCGGCTCACGGGGAATGGCGCATGACCATGTTGGATGTGGGGCAGGGCGGCGGTGTGGTGATCGAAACTGCTGAGCAGACGGTGGTCTTCGACGCCGGCCCGCGCTACAGCGATGATGCCGATGCAGGTGACCGGGTTGTCTGGCCATATCTGCGCGCGCGTGGCGTCACACGCATTGATCAATTGATCGTGTCGCATGGCGATGCCGACCATGCTGGTGGGCTGGCATCGTTGCTGAATGCGCTGCCCGTCGATACCTTGCGTGCGCCGTCTAGCATGGCAGGTCAGGTCGATGCCGCACGCCCCGCCGATCGGGCCACGCCGCCGCTGACGCCGTGTGTGGCGGGGCAGGTCTGGGAAACGGGCGGCCTAACCTTCACCATGCTGGCACCACTTCCCACTATGGTCGGTGCCAAGGACAAGAACGCGGGTGGCTGCGTGTTGTTCATGCAAGGTCGCACCCACAATGCCATGTTGATGGGCGACGTGGGCATCGCGCAGGAAGCGGCGCTGCTGGCCGAGCCATCGTGGCCAGGCCCGGTGGATGTGGTCGTCGCCGGGCATCATGGTTCACACACGTCTTCGGGGCAGGCGTTTGTCGATGCCACCCAGGCTGTGCACGCGATCATGCAAGCGGGGTATTTGAACCGCTACCGACACCCCAATCAGCGCGTGTTGAAACGCTGGGAACAAAGCGGGGCTGTGGTGCATCGATCCGATCATCACGGGGCGATCATCGTTGAATCGGTGAAAGGGCAGTTGGGCGCGGTGCGCGCTCGGGATGCGCAGCGGCGTTATTGGCATACCTCGGCAGCATCGTGATGGCAGTCAGTGTCGTCAGGCCATACAGAATCGATTTTTCTGCGCGCTTCGATCCCCATCCGCGTGTTTGTCCTGACATGGCGCAACGCTTTTCGATGCCTTTCTTCAGTACGCTTCATGAAGGCAGGGAACTGGTCTTGTCCCTTGATGCGAGGACCAAGAAACGCATCGTCCAAAAATTTTATTTTTCGCGACCATCTTGGTGCGGCAAGCCTCGTAACGGTGCGGGCCTGACCTTGCCCGATTCGGTATGCCTGTGGCTGCGAGCAGGGCGGTGCGCCGAAACAGTGCATGCTTTATCTCATCCTCTCGTAAGCCGCGTCAGCACTGGTTAAAACCTAGGCTCAAGCGCTGGCAGACAATCTTGCCGATTGCTATGCTGACCAAAAAAAGGGAGTTTGCATGCGCGTTCAAGCATTCGATGAAATGATGGGCGCCAACGGGGATGTGCGACAGCATTACCAAGGCTTTGCCAAGTGGTTGTCGGAACAGTCTCCCGAAGTGATCGCCACCAAGCGTGCCGAAGCCGACCTGAGCTTCCGCCGCGTGGGTATTACCTTCGCCGTCTACGGTGACGAAGCCGGCACTGAACGTCTGATTCCCTTCGACCTGGTGCCGCGCGTCATTCCCGCGGCCGAGTGGCGGCGTCTTGAAGCCGGACTGAAGCAGCGAGTCCGCGCGCTCAATATGTTCATCCACGATATCTATCACCAGCAGAACATCGTTCGCGCTGGCATCGTGCCGCCGGAACAGATTTTCCTGAACTCCCAATATCGCCCTGAAATGCAGGACATCGCGGTTGCCCGCGATATCTATTGCCATATTGCCGGCATCGATATCGTGCGGGCGGGCGAGGGCGAGTTCTACGTGCTGGAAGACAATCTGCGGGTGCCATCGGGCGTGTCCTACATGCTCGAAAACCGCAAGATGCTGATGCGCCTGTTCCCCGACTTGTTCGCACGGATCAAGGTGGCACCGGTTGCCCACTATCCCGACTTGCTGCTGGAAAACCTGCGCTCGGTTGCGCCGGGTGGCCATGGCGAGCCGCGCGTGGTGGTGCTGACGCCTGGCATGTACAACTCGGCTTACTTCGAACACGCCTTCCTGGCCCAGCAGATGGGTGTGGAACTGGTCGAAGGCAAAGACTTGTTCGTGGATGCCAACGCGGTGTGGATGCGAACCACGCGCGGTCCGCAGCGGGTCGATGTGATCTATCGCCGTGTGGACGACGATTTCCTTGATCCGCTTGCCTTCCGGGGTGACTCGGCGCTGGGTGTGCCAGGGCTGTTGTCGGTGTATCGCGCGGGTGGCGTCACGCTGGCCAACGCGATCGGCAGCGGTATCGCCGACGACAAGGCAACCTATCTGCACGTGCCCGAGATGATCCGGTTCTACCTGGATGAAGAGCCTTTGCTGAACAACGTGCCGACTTGGCAGTGCAGCCGCCCGAACGAGCTGTCGCACGTGCTGGCCAATATGCACGAGCTGGTCGTCAAGGAAGTGCACGGCGCGGGTGGCTACGGCATGTTGGTGGGCCCGACCTCTTCCAAGGCCGAGGTGGACGCTTTCAAGGAGCGTGTGAAAGCCAATCCCAGCAACTACATCGCCCAGCCAACACTGGCCTTGTCGACGGTGCCGACTTTTGTCGAATCCGGTGTGGCACCGCGCCACATCGACTTGCGGCCTTACGTGCTGTGCGGCAAGGACATCACGATGGTTCCCGGCGGCCTGTGCCGCGTGGCGCTGACCGAAGGTTCGCTGGTGGTCAACAGCAGCCAGGGCGGCGGGACCAAAGACACCTGGGTGCTGGAACGATGAGCAAGGACACTTCATGCTGAGCCGCACCGCTGACAATCTGTTCTGGGTATCGCGCTACGTCGAGCGCGCCGAGAACACCGCCCGTATGCTGGACATCAATCTTCAGATGGCTTTGTTGCCGCATGGCAAGAAGTCCCTGGAGCAGACCTGGCGCGCCAGTCTCGCCATTTCTGAATTGCAGTCCCGCTACGACGAGCGTTATGACACCCTTTCGCCGCGTGATGTGCTGGCGTTCATGGTGACCGATCCGAAGAATCCTTCGTCGATCTATTCCTGCCTGAGTTCGGCACGTGAAGCGGCACGCGCAGTGCGCGGCAGCCTGACCACCGAGGTCTGGGAAACCCACAACACCACGTGGCTGGAACTTCAGCGCCTGGTGGCCAACGACTTGCCGCAGCGCGATCCGTCCGAGTTTTTCGAATGGGTGAAGTTCCGTTCCCACCTGTCGCGTGGGGTGACGCGCGGCACCATGCTGGACGACGAGGCCCTGCATTTCCTGGGCATCGGCACCCACCTGGAACGCGCCGACAACACCGCACGCCTGCTGGATGTGCGCTTCCACGAGTATGTGGACGACGACGAACCCGATCCGGAAGCCATCGATTCCTATCGCGAGTTCTATCACTGGGCGGCGATTCTGCGCTCAGTGTCCGCCTTCGAGATCTACCGCAAGGTGTACCGTGACGTGGTGACACCAGCTCGTGTGGCCGAGTTGCTGATCGTGCGCAAGGACATGCCGCGTTCGCTTGCGTCGTCGGTGCATGCAGTGTTGGGCGACCTGAACCGCGTCAGCAACGACCGGTCGGGTGAAACCGAACGGCTTGCCGGGCAACTGGATGCCGATCTGCGTTATGGCCGTATCGACGACATTCTGGCGGCCGGCCTGCACCCTTGGCTGACGCAGTTCCTGCGCCGTATCAACGACCTGGGCAATCGGGTGTCTGCCGATTTCCTGGTTCCGCTGTCTGTCTGAACTGTTGACCTGAATCCCGCGAGGCTGCTGCCAGTTTTTCCTGCACAGCCCCGCGGTGCCAGTCCAGTTCCACCTATTTCCGAGACCGCCAATGCGTTACATCATTCGCCACACCACGGTCTACCACTACACGACGCCGGCGAACTACACGATCCAGACGCTGCGTCTGACGCCGCGTGCCGACGCCCATCAGCGAATCATCCGCTGGCGACTGCACACGCCGGGTGGCCTGCAGCCCAGCATCGACGCCTACGGCAATCAGACCCACACCCTGACCATCAACCAGCCGCACGCCGCCATCGAACTGCGGGTAGATGGCTTGATTGAAATGTCGCCGCTGACCGAAGGCCGCATCATTGAAGAGTCTGGTTTGCCGGTCCAGGCTTTCCAGGTAGCCACGTCATTGACCCAGGCCGATTCTCGCGTTCGCGCCTTTTTTGCCCGGGTATTGCCCAACGGCATTCGTGCGCCGGAAGATGCGCTGGCACTGGCGCACCACATTTGCGACGCGGTGTCCTACGAGCCGGGCACCACCGACGTGACCACTGCTGCAGGTGAGGTGCTGGAATTGGGCCACGGTGTTTGCCAGGATCACGCCCATTTGTTCCTGGCCTGCGTGCGTGGCATGGGCCTGCCGGCGCGCTATGTCAGTGGCTACCTGTACACCACGGCCGAGCACGCTGCCAGCCACGCTTGGGTGGATGTCTGGCTGAAAGACCACGGTTGGATCAGCATCGACGTGACCAACCGCCAATATGCGTCGGAACAACACTGCCGCCTGGCGGTGGCGCGCGACTACGATTCGGCCTCGCCCGTACGGGGCGTGCGCACTGGCGGCGGTCATGAATCGATGGCCGTGCATGTGCACGTACAACAGCAATAGCGCGAATAAGCAAGGAAAAATCGGGCCGGCAAGCACGTCTTGCCTATGCCCGATACAATCCTTGATTGCGTTGTGCTGTTGTATCGGTTGAATCGATGACTTATTGCGTCGGCTTGCGTTTGCACCGCGGCCTGGTCTTCCTGGCAGACTCCCGTACCAATGCAGGGGTCGATCACATCAGCACCTTCCGGAAGCTGACGGTGTTCGAACGTCCTGGCGAACGGGTCATGGTCTTGATGTCCGCAGGCAATCTGGCGCTGAGCCAGGCTGTTGCGAACGTGCTGTCCGAGGACTTCGCCAAGCGTGCCGAGACTTCCATCTGGCAAGCGCCCAACATGTTCGAGGCCGCCCGCCGCGTGGGCGAGGCTGTGCGTCTGGTGCATCACCGTGACGCCGAGCCTTTGGCTGAGCATGGTGTGGATTTCAATGTGAGTCTGATCTTCGGTGGTCAGATCGGCAATGAGCGCTGTCGATTGTTTCAGATCTACTCGGCTGGCAATTTCATTGAGGCGCTGGACGAGCAGACGTATTTCCAGATTGGCGAGTCAAAGTACGGAAAGCCGATTCTGGACCGCGTGGTCAGTCCGGATACCGAGTTGGATGAGGCGGCGAAGTGCGCGCTGATTTCGATGGATTCGACCTTACGTTCGAATATTTCGGTTGGTTTACCCTTGGATTTGCTGGTTTATGAATCTGGCAGTCTGCGGGTGACGCGTTTTGCCAGTATTGATGAGCACAATCTGTATTTCCGGATGATCCGCAATACGTGGGGTGAGCGTTTGCGCCAGGTGTTTGCCGAGATCGCGGACCCGGAGTGGGTATCGTCTGCGTCGCCGGATTCGCTGGTTCCGCAGGGCTTGTTGCATGAGCCGGTTCGGGCCAGGGCGCTGACGGGCGATGAGGTCGAGTCTGTGGCTAAGCAGACCTTGGCGGAAGGGCATGGTAGCGGTACGCCTCAGTAAGGCGGTTTTGATCTGCATTTGAGATGGCACCCCTTGTGGTGCCATTTTGCTTTTGTGGCTGTGCTGGTTTGGTTCTTGAGTCAGTCGCGGGTGGTGGGGCCGGCTCGTCTGCCCCGCTTGACCTAGGCGTCGGGTCTCCGCCCTCCACCTTGTCCAGAAGGGCAGCCAACCCGGCCCCACCACCCACGCCTTCAAAACGGCTTTGGTTAAAAGCAGATCCCGTCTTTGGGCGTCTGCCGTTCTACTAGCTGCTTGGTGCTGGACACGGTTCTCGGCATTTGTTGGCCACCGTTCTTGACCGCCACGCGGCTGGCCTTCGGGACTGGCTGGCCAGGTCGCCACGAAGCGATTCAACGGCTCACGTTTCAGGCCGTATGTCAGCTGCCTTTTACGCCAGCGCCACTCAAGAAGACTTGCGCGCCTGCTTGATGGTGGGGTGACACCGAAGCGGGTGGCCGCCGCGTCACGGCATGCGGAGAGTGGCCGCGGTCATTGTGACGCTGGCGGCTGATTTGCGTACAAACGCTTCCGCTGCGCGTTGGTCGAGGTACCTGCCATGCAGCGAGAGCAACGTATCGGGGCGTCGGCGGTGTGGCCTGCTCAGCAGTTTGCGATTCATGCGCCTTGAACGCAAAAATTCTGACAGTCCCCCCTCATCACTGTTCTTCACCGCCTCGAACATTGATGATCGCTCCAAACGTTCAGTGCGCAGCCTTCAATACGCCAACCGTCAACGCCCCGCCTTTTCGTCGCATTACCTGATGCGCGGCCACCCGCTTCCAAGTCACCCCACCATCAAGCAGGCGCGGAAGTTTTCTTGCGTGGCACCGCCCTGAAAGGCCTCTAAAGAACGGCCCGAGACGTGAGCCGCTGAGTCGCTTCGTGGCGACCTGGCCAGCCAATCCCCCAGGCCAGCCGCATGGCGATCAAGAATGGTAGCCAACGCATGCCGAGAACCAAGTCCAGCACCAAGCAGCCAGAAAAACAGCACACGCCCAAAGGCGGGATTAGCTTTTAACCAAGCCGTTTTGAAGGCGTGGGTGGTGGGGCCGGATTGGCTGCCCCGCTGGACGAGGTGGAGGGCGGGAGCCCCGACGCCAAAGTCCAGCGGGGCAGCCGAGCCGGCCCCACCACCCGCGACTGACTAAAGAACCAAACCAACAGCCACAAAAGCAAAATGGCGCTCATAAAAAGCGCCATTTTTCCGACCAACAAAGCTCAAAAGCTCACATCACCTTAGTCAATCCGATGGTCTTCTCAATGATCACCAAAGCAATCACCGCAATCGCAATAAACACCACCGACACCGCATTCACCGCCGGATCAAACGTCTGATCCACATACGAGAAAATCCGCACCGGCATCGTAATCGTCGACGGCGCGCTCATGAACAAGCTGACCGACACTTCCCCAAACGACGTCACCGCCGCAAACACCGCCCCCGCCACAATTCCCGGCTTGATCAACGGCAAAGTCACATGCCGGAAGGTATACCAAGGCCCCGCGCCCAGGTTCATCGACGCCGACTCCAACTGCCGATTCACCGCCGCCAGACTCACACTGGCCGTGCGCACCGTATACGGCAAGGCGACCACAATGTGACCCGCCGCCAACCCCAACAGCGAGCCAGCCATGCCCATGCCGGCCATCACATACAACAACGCAATGCCCAAGACTACCTGCGGAATCATCAGCGGTGACAGCACAAATGCCAGCAGCGCCTCACGCCCCCGAAAGTCCAGACGAGCCAAGGCATACGCCGCCGTAGTCCCCAACAGCACCGTCAACGGCGTCACGATCACCAGCAACAACACGCTGTTCTTCAGCGCCGCCATCCATGCCGGATTCGCCAACAAGGCATCGAACCAGCGCAATGAAAACCCACGCGGCGGGAACTGCGGGTACGACTCGGGGCTGAAGGCCGACAGGACGATCACCAACACTGGCAAGGTCAAAAACACATAGACCAAACCACCGGTGATCCACGAAAACCACTTCAAGCCATCCGGCCGCTTGCGACGGCGCGCCGCAGGGGCTGGGGGCAGGCCAGCCGGTCCGCGTGCCGCAACCGATGCTGCCGCTTGCTTGCTCACATCAGCCATAGGTTCGTTTCTCCCAGCGTTTCAGTACCGCGCCCAACAGGAACACGACGATGCCGGTGATCAGCAGCAGGCTGAACGACAGTGCGGCAGCCAACGGCAGGTTGGCGATCTGCACTGCCTGCTGGTAAATCGTGATCGGCAACAGCGGTTGCAGACGTCCGCCAATCAGCAGCGGGGTGATGTAGCTGCCCGCAGCCAGCGCAAACACAATGATCGCGCCTGTCAACATGCCCGGCAGCGTAAGCGGCAGGGTGACATGGAAGAACGTGTGAATGCGTCCTGCGCCCAGGCTCATTGACGCTCGCGACAGGCTTTGCGGGATTTCGCCCAAGGACGTGGCCAGCGGCAGCACGGCGAAGGGCAGCATCACCTGCACGTAGGCGATGATCACCGCGTTCATGTTCCACAGCATGCGCAGCGGCGTATCGATCAGCCCCAAGTTGCGCAGCGCATCGTTGATCAGCCCGTTCTGCGCCAGTAGTACGATCCACGCAAAAGTGCGGATCACCACGCTGGTCAGCAGTGGCGACACCAGCAGCACGTACAACACCGTGCGCACAGTACGCGTGGGTGCGTTCACCAGTAGCCAGGCTGCCGGATAGGCAAGCAGCACGCACAGCAATGCCGTGCCCAGCGATACCCACAAGGTCGTGAACAGTGCGTTGGCGTAGGTGGTCGACCCGAACACCAGGATGTACTGCGACAGCCCGTATCCGGGCTGTATGTTGAGCATGCTGTCGACGTTGCGCAGGCTCAGGCCCGCCAGCAAGATGCCGGGCACCACCAGGAACGCAATCAGGAACAGCAGCGTGGGTGACAGCAGCAGCCAGGCAAAACCACGACCGCTGGCGGGCAGACGCGCCCGGGTTGCACCGGCACTCACGCAGGCACCTCTTCCTCGGCAGGTAGCGGCACCACATCTTCAATGCGCCAGGTGAGCGCCAGTGGCTGGCCAATCACTGGCAGTTCGTTGAACTGCGCGTCTTCTGCCTGTGCGACCAATTCCCCGCCGCCGTACAGCGCAATCACCAGGCGGATCGAACCGCCGCTGTAGGTCAGTTCACGCAAGGTACCGCCGGTGCGGTTCGGTGAACGAATCACCGGGCGACCGGTGGGGCGTGGGTCGGGGGCAGGGGCGGGCACGACACGAATGCGCTCGGGGCGCAGCACAAAGCGCAGCGGCTGCGTGGCAGTGATGTCCAGCTCGGTACCCAGCAGCAAACCCTGGCCTTCGTTCTCGAAGCGATCCACTGCTTCGAAGACGCCGGCGACTGATGTCGGTTGTGCCTTGATCAGATTGGCCTGGCCAATGAACTCTGCCACAAACCGATTGGCTGGCTTGCGATACAGCTCGAGCGGCGTGCCGACCTGTTGCAGGCGGCCCGTACCCAGAATGCCGATGCGATCAGACAGGCTGAGCGCTTCTTCCTGGTCGTGCGTGACCAGCACCGTGGTGATGCCAATCCGCTGTTGCAGGCTGCGCAGTTCGGACTGCATGTCCTTGCGCAGCTTGGCATCCAGATTGGACAGCGGTTCGTCCAGCAGCAACACCTGCGGTGAAATCGCCAGCGCACGCGCAATCGCCACACGCTGCTGCTGTCCGCCAGACAACTGGTGCGGCATGCGCGAGGCGTAGCCGGGCAACTGCACCAGGTCCAGTACCTCGGCCACACGCTTCTTGATCTGCGCGGCGGGTACCTTGCGCACCTTCAGGCCGTAGGCAACGTTGCCGGCGACATCCAGATGCGGGAACAAGGCGTAGTTCTGGAACACCATGCCAATGTCACGGCGATAGGGTGGCAGTGCGGTGACATCACGATCGCCCACATACACCGAGCCCTCGCTGGGGTCGAGGAAACCGGCGATGATGTTCAACAAGGTGGTCTTGCCGCAGCCGCTGGGGCCCAGCAGCGAGAAGAACTCACCGGCGCGGATGTGCAGGTCCACACCCGCCAAGGCCAGGTGGTCGCCGAAGCGCTGGACCACCCCTTCGATGCGAATGTCGGCGGGCGCGACGGCCGAAGCCGTTCCCCTGGGTGCGCTACTCATTACGTGTTCTCTCCCGCGCATCGCGCCGCACCGGGGTGCAGTGCACCCCGGAGATAGTTCAATCGGCTCATTGGCCGCCCAGCGCCTGACTCCAACGGGTCGTCCAGTCGGCGATCTTCGGCGTGGCGGTAGCGTAATCGATCCAGATCAGCTTTTTGTAGGCTTCTTCACCCACCTGGACCTTGCCCTTCAGCGCATCGCTGTACTGCACGTCGCGGTTGGTCATGCCATACAGCGACTTGTCCGAGAAGTTCTTCTGCACTTCGGCACCCGACAGGAAGTCCAGCAGCTTGTAGGCGTTGGTCATGTTGGGGGCACCCTTGGCGATCACCCAGTTGGCTGCGCCCACCACCGGGCCATCCGACGGGTAGACGAAGTCGATCTTCATGCCGTCTTTCTGCAACGCGAACACGCGACCGTCCCAGAAAGGAACCACCCATGCATCGCCGCGTTCAAGCAGGGTTTGGATGGCACCCGGGCTGTCGGGGAACGCCACCGCGCTGCCCTTGAGTTCTGCCAGCTTCGCGAAGGCGCGATCAACGGCAGCTTCGTCTTTCAGCTCACCGCCCAACGAGTGCACCAGGCCAGCGAAGAATTGCAGGCCGGCTGCATAGGTGGGCGACGAGATCGCCACGTGGCCCTTGTATTCAGGCTTCCACAGGTCTTGCCAGCTGGTCGGCGGCGTCTTGACCAGGTCGGTGCGATAAGCCAGGCCCAGTTGGCCCAGGCTGAAGCCGGCTGCATAGGTCTTGCCGTCGGTCACGAAACGTTCTTGCACCGAGGAAGACAGCTTGCTCAGATTCGGGGCACGAGCGGCATCGAGCGGCTCCAGCACGCCGGCTGCAACGGCGCGCTGCACGGTGTCGGGCTGGAAGACCACGATGTCGTACGGCGGGTTGTTGCCGTTGCTGGCGCGCAGCTTGGCGAACCATTCAGCATCGGCACCCGGCACAACTTCAACCTGAATGTTGTTGTCCTTGGCGAACTTGTCCAGGCCGGCTGCGCGAACGTTGGCTTCCCAGCCGCCGCCGTACACACCGATCACGACCTTGTCGGTAGCAGCAGCTGCTACCGGGGCTTTGCCGGCAGCGCCAGCGGCGGGTTCAGCGGGCTTGTCCTTGCACGCGCTCAGGCCAAGGCCGAGCGCCAGTACAACGGGGGTGAACCATAGCTTGTTCATCAGAAACTCCTGGGTGTTGCGCCGTGGCCCTGATCAGGCCGCGGTCGTGAATAGGGTGTTGACGGTGTCCTGCAGCAGCGAGCGTGCCGCAGTCAGGTCGGTGTCGGTCGCATGGCTGGCAGGGAAGTCCTCGGGCAGGGTGGCCAGCACCTTGGCATAGGCTTGCTGACGCAGTCGTGCACGCACGGCGGCCGGGCGGGTGAACAAGGCTTCGCTCAAGCGATCGAGCACGGCAGGCTCAAAAACCTGATCCCAACGATCGCGCTGTTCGCCACGCTCAGAACCGGCGGGCGTGTCTGCGCGCAATTGTTCAGTGGCGTCGTGGTCAATGCCCTGATCGGTAATGAGCACACCGTAGGCCTCGCGCGCCGTGGCAATCGATACCAGTCCGCGCACCACATCCGCATGTACCGCTTCAGGCGGACGCGCAAATGGCGAACCCCAACCGCCGCCGCCGGGGGTCTGCAAGGCAATCACGTCGCCGGTATTGACCGGCAGCACGTCAATCTTGCCAAGCACACGCGCGTCCGGCGTGCCGGGGTTGAGCACCAGTTGCGTACGCGCACCCGGACGCCCGCCTTGCGCGCCCCACGGGGCAAAGCGCAGGCGCTCCATGCCGCGTGCCAGCACACGCACATCGTTTTGCAGAATGCGGAAATGGATTTCCTGGCCGCAGCCACCGCGCCACTGGCCCGGGCCGCCCGAATCTTCACGTAGACCGTAGCGCAGCACTTCAACGCCGGTTTCTGCTTCCACGGTTTCGACCGGGTTGTTGGCCAGATTGGAAATGCTGCTGTCGCGGCCATCGGCACCGTCGAAACCACGTCGGGCACCCGTGCCGCCCACCATCGGTTCGACCACTTGCACGTTCTGGCCGGTACCGTGGCGTGCCGGTTCGGCAACCACCACCGGGATGATCGTGCCACCGCTGGCAGCGGGCATCAGGTCGGGCACGGCTTGGCCCAGCACACCGTTCAAGGCGTCGTTGACGCGCACGGCAGCCGCATGGCGCACGCCAACGGCGGCAGGCGGCAACGGGTTCACCAAAGTGCCTGCCGGCACCGTCACGCTTACCGGGCGCAGCAAGCCCGCATTCAGCGGCACGGTCTTGTCCAGCGTGCACACCAAGGCCAGAATGCGCAGCGTCAGCCATGCGTGGGCCTGGCCGTGGCTGGGGATGTTGATCGCGGCAGCAACCTGGGGGTCAGTGCCGGTGAAATCCAGATGGATCTTGCCGTCAGACAAGGTCACGCTGAGCGCCAGGCGCACGGGCAGGCCGCTGCCAGCCTCGTCGTCCAGATAGTCGCTGAAGCGGTAGGTGCCGTCCGGTACTTGGCGCAACACGGCAGCGGCGCGTGCGGCGGCGTAGTCGGTCAGGTCTTGCTGGGCATCCAGGAAAGCCTGTTCGCCGTGCTGGGCAATCACGCGTTCCACACGCGAACGGCCGGTGGCCAGCGCGGCCAGCATGGCACGAACATCGCCCATGTTGGCGTCGGGCGTGCGGCTGTTGGCAGCCATGAACAAGGCCACGTCTTCGTTGAGCTTGCCAGCCCGCATCAGCTTCACGGGCGGAATCTGCAAGCCTTCCTGGAAGATGTCGGTGTTGGTGGGCGAGATGCTGCTGGGCACCTTGCCACCCACGTCGGACGCATGCAGGAATGCCCAGCCATAGGCAACGATCTTGCCTTCGTGGAAGTAGGGCTCGATGGCCTGCAGATCGGGCAGATGGGTGGCCAGACCTTTGGACCGATACGGGTCGTTGGTCAGGATCACATCACCCGGTTCAAGCGGGCCGACAGCGTCAATGGTGGTCTGGCAATCCAGGCCCACAAAACCCGACACACCAATGGCGCGCGGGTAGGCGAAGAAGCGGCCATCCAGCCCGGCCAGCGCGCAGGCAAAGTCGGCGGTTTCTTTCACGTACAGCGTGCGGCCGGTGCGCTGCAAAGTCAGGCACATTTCCTCGGCCAGTGCAGACACCTTGTTGCCAAGAATGGCGAGGGTAACGGGATCGAGTTTCATCAGCGTGCCTCCCCGGTCACAGCAGTGGGTGTTGTGTCAGGCGGCACAGCATTGGCAGCGTCAATCGGCGTTGCGTCGATCAAGGTTCCTTCCGTCAACGCCGTCTCGATCAGTTCAACCGGCAGGTCCGATGCCTGCGCGTAACGCAGCAAGTGCAGATTGCCGAAGTCGTCGGTGTCGGCATACCAGCCAGGCAATACCACCACGGTGGTGTCATCTTGCTCAACGATGGCCGGGCCATCGAAGCAATCACCGGCACGCAATGCGCTGCGGGCATACACCTCGGCGTCGTGCCAGCGGCCGCTCAGGAATACGCGGCGAGTTCCCTTGGGTTCGACCGCTTGATCGGAGCTGGACAGACGCGTTGCGCCAATGCTGGGCATGCGACCGATGATCGCAAGGCGCACCGTGCCCAGTTCAATCGGAGCATGGGTGTCACGGAAGCCGTAGATGCGTGTGTGGGCCGCATGGAATGCCTCGGCCACTTGTTCAGGTGTCCACGGGCGTGTGGCGGGCAGGTCAACCTTCAATTCATAGGCTTGGCCACCGTAGCGCATGTCGACGGCGTAGCTGGTTTCCACAGACTGGCTCAGCGCTTCGCCTTGCGAGGCCAGCCAGGCATGGGCTTCCAGTTCCAGGCGGTCGAAGGTTGCGCCCAGTTGTTCCATGGCTTCCGACTGCTGACCCGGCTCGCCCAGCGGACGACGCAGGCCACGCACGAAGTCGCGGCGCAGGTCGGTGGTGACGGCACCCATGGCGCAGAACGTACCCGGTCGCAGGGGCACGACGATGCGCGGCAGACCCGCATCTTCTGCCAGCAAGTTGGCGTGGGTCGGACCTGCGCCACCAAACGGCACAAGCGTGAAGTCGCTGGGATCGAAGCCCCGTTGCGCCAGGGCTTTCAGCAGCTCGGATGCCATCTGTGCCGTGGCAACCGACAGCGCGCCACTGGCAGCCTGGGCGGCGGCATCTTCACCATGCAGACCAAGCGCGCTTGCAACGGTGGTCAAGGCTTGTCCAGCCAGCGCGCCGTTCAGGGGCATGCCGCCGCCCAGGAACGCAGCAGGGTCAAGCAAGCCCGTCATCAGATAGCAGTCGGTCACGGTGGCCACCGTGCCGCCACGGCCGTAGGCAACCGGGCCAGGATCGGCACCCGCGCTTTCCGGGCCGACCCGCAACACGCCATGCGCATCGACCGATACTTTCGAACCACCACCCGCACCAATCGCAGATACACCAACCACCGGCAGGATCAAGGGCAGGCCACCGATGTCGGTGCGGGTCGCGAGTTCAGCCTGACCGCCGACGGATACGGCAATGTCGCTGCTGGTGCCGCCCATGTCGAAGCTCACCAGTCGTTCCACCGGCGGCACGGTGGCCAGTCGTGTGGCAGCAACCGCACCTGCGGCAGGGCCGGACAGCACCGTGTCGATAGGACGGGCCAACGCGGACGCAAGCGACAACGATCCGCCGTTGGACGCCGTGACAAGAATCGGGGCATCGACGCCGATCTCGCCGACCAAGGCCGTCAGGCGCGCAAAGTAGCGCTGCATCAACGGTTGGATATAGGCATTCAGGCCGGCTACCAGCGTGCGCTCGTATTCGCGGATCTCGGGCCACAATTCAGCCGCAGACAAGATGGTGGTGTCTGGCACCTGCGCCTGCAGCAATGCGGCCAGTTCGGCTTCCGCATCAGGGTTGGCGTAGCCGTTGATCAGCATCAGCGTGATGGCTTCCACACCCAGCGCTGCAATCGCAGCCGCGCTGCGTGCGATCTCCGCCTCGTCGGGCCAGCGTGTGCGATTGCCTTGCGGGTCCAGGCGCGCGCCGATTTCCAGTACCCGTTCGCGCGAGATGAACGGCGTCTCGCGGGTGGCGTGGAAGTCGAAGGAAGAGGGCATGCGCGCGCGCCCGATTTCCAGCACGTCGCGGAAGCCCTCGGTGACCACCAGGCCAACCTGTGCGCCGCGGCGCTGAATGATGGCGTTCAAGCCGATGGTCGTGCCGTGCATCAGCAGGGCGACATCGCCAGCGGCCAGCGCGCTTTTTTGCAGCAGTGCAGCCAGGCCCTGTTGCACGGCCAACGCCGGATCGGCTGGTGTGCTGGGTTGCTTGTGGTGGAAGAACGCATCGCGTTCCGGGTCATACAACGCGAAGTCGGTGAATGTTCCGCCTACGTCGATGCCAATACGTGCACCCTGTCCCGCCTTGCCTACAGCCACAACAGCCACTACCACCGCTCCCGGAATACTTGCCTGACGCAAGCGAACCCCGGATTTTACGAACAATCCGGGCTATCCCTTAAGCTTATCTCGATGTTTTCTTATTTCAAATAGTATTTAAGCTATGTGCTCAAAGACCGTTATTCGCATAAGGATTTACGGTGCGTACCTTATTCTGGCTGTGCGGTGGTCGGCGCAGGCAGTTCGATGATCTGGCGAATGCAGGTCGTGAGATAAGTCGTCAGTGCGTCGCGGTCCATTTCTGCCAAGGGGCCCATACCGATCACGTAGCGGTTGAAGGTCACACCAATCAGCAGTGCGTAGGCGGCGTCCAGATGCAGGGCACCGCCGGGCGAGCCCAGAAAGTCTTCATAGATTTCCGCGCCACGTGCTTGCAGTGCGGCATACAGGCGCTTGGCGGCATCGACGTCCGACGCTGCGCTGCGAATCAACGCCATCAGCGGATCAAGCCCGGCCGCCTCTTCCATGCGCGCCACAAACATTTTCGCAATGCGCTCCGGCAGGTCTGCCGGGTCGCCGCCAATCATATTGTCCCAATGGCGCGAGGCCGGAACGGCCGCCAGGAACAAGGCTTCCTTCGAGCCAAAATGACGTTGCACGAGGCCGTGCGTGACGCCTGCGCGCTGGGCAATATCGCGCATGGTTGCCCGGGCGTATCCACGCTCGGCGAAGGCGGCAAGGGCGGCATCAAGAATGGCTGCGCGGTGCATGTCCGGGTTGCGGATGCGTCGGCGTGGGGGAGTGGTGGGTGGCGTGAGCACTTCGGGCGTGGGCAGTGAGGTCATTCATATAGTGTACGAATTACCGGAACATTCCTGATTACATTTTTGACAGCTGTGGTGCCCCAATCACCATATGCCACGCGCCTATCGTGCTGATCGGTGACTTGTTTCAGGCGTGATGTGACGTTCATGTCCTACTTCAGGTTCTACATCACGTCCTACAATCGTCAAGCAATCCTGTCATCGTCAGGTCGGTGCGAAATGCACCTCGACTTGCAATGGAGCCGTTCATGAACCGTGCATTGCCTGAATCCCTGTCCGAGCCGCGCCTGGACCACGTGTTGTGCCTGAGCCCTTCCGGTTTGCATCGCATGGCGTATTGGGAGTGGGGCGATCCTGCCAACCCGCGTGTGCTGCTGTGTGTGCACGGACTGACACGTACTGGCCGCGATTTCGATCGGGTCGCGCAACGCCTGTCCAAGCACTATCGTGTCGTGTGCCCTGACGTAGTCGGGCGCGGTGCCTCGGACTGGCTGCAGAACCCGGCTGGCTACACCATTGCGCAGTACGTGGCCGACATGGTGACCCTGATCGCGCGCCTGCAACCTGCGGTATTGCACTGGTTCGGCACGTCCATGGGCGGGCTCATCGGCATGGCATTCAGCAGTCTGCCCCGTGCACCGACCAGCCGTCTGGTGCTCAATGACGTCGGTCCGCGACTCGATGCCGCCGCGTTGCAGCGCATCGGCACCTATCTGGGTCAGCCGATTTCCTTCGACAGCTTCGAGGCAGGCGTAGCCTACGTGCGCCAGGTGTCGCAAAGCTTCGGGGCGCACGACGATGCGCAGTGGCGCGAGTTCTCGCAATACACGTTGCGCGAGATCGATGGCAGTTGGCGCTTCCATTACGACCCCGAGATATCGGTGGTATTCAAGCAGACGACGCCCGACATGGTGGCTGCAGGCGAACATGTTCTGTGGGCTGCCTACGACGCCATCGCGTGTCCGACCTTGCTGGTGCGTGGTGCTGATTCCGACTTGCTTAGCGCCGAGACGGCTCGCGAGATGACCACACGCGGCCCGCATGCAAGCCTGGTGGAATTTGCAGATGTCGGTCATGCACCCAGCTTCTTGCACGACGCGCAGATCGACTTGCTGGCGTCCTTTCTGCTGGAAGACGGGCAGTTTGCGGCGTCTGCGAAGCTGGCAGACATCGCGTAAGCTTGTGCCCCGAATTCAGGCCAGCATCAACCGATGGGCCTGCTGATTTTTTCCAAGGAAACCGAATGAGCATCCAACGCTTCCACGTGGGCAACCGCCTGTCCGAATCCGCCGTGTACAACGGCGTGGTCTATCTCGCCGGTCAAGTACCGGAAGATGGCACGCTGGATATCGTCGGCCAGACCCGTCAAGTGCTGGCAGCCATCGATGCGCGCCTGGAAGAAGCCGGTTCGGACAAGACCCGTATCCTGAGCACGCAGATTTTCATCGCTGACATGGCCGACTTCCAAGGCATGAATCAGGCTTGGGACGAATGGGTTGCCAAGGGCAACACGCCGCCGCGCGCGACGGTTCAGGCGCTGCTGGCCGATCCGACCCTGAAGGTCGAGATCGTCGTCACGGCTGCAGTGGGCTGATCTTCGCGATCAGGGGCGGCGTGTGGGTTTGGGCATGGCTCCGAGTTTGGTCCCGAGTTTGACCCGATCTACGCCGCACCATCCCCCATGCCGGGCGGCCAGCCAAGCAAGGCGCGTCCGGCCATGGCGGGTTGGCGTCTTGCCACCGTGTCTTGGCGGTAAAACGCTTTAAGCAATGCATACCATTCAGGCAATGCAGCAGCCAGCGGCTCCGGGAAGACAAAAAATGCTTCGGAACTGACCGCAAAGAATTCAGCCGGATCGGTCGCGGCATAGGGATCGAGCGGCAATTCCGCATACCAAGCGTCAGCATCGGTCGATTCCGGGTCCACGGTCGCTGGAATGGCAGCTTCCACTTGCTCCAGTTGATCGCAAAAAGCGTCATAACTGGCTTCCAGTACACGCATCCAGACGCGCGCCGATAATTCCGGGTGGGCATGCAGCCCTGGCATGCCGTCGGCACCATTACCATCTGCCAGATCAAGCTTGTGCGCAAATTCGTGGATCACCACATTGAAAGCTGAACCGGGTTCAGCTTCCTGAATGGGGTCGGCATCTTCCCAGGACAGAATCAGCGGCCCGCCTTCCCAGGCTTCACCAGCCGCTTCTTGTACATATTCGTGCACCACACCGTCTTCATCGACCTCGGTGCGCGGAATCAGAAAACCGCCGGGATATACGATGACTTCGTTCCAGCCCTCATAACGGCTGGGTTCCAGGTGCAGAATCGGCAAACACGCCTGCGCAGCAATCGACAAGCGAATGTCGTCATTCACTTCAAAACCAGCGGCACCATTAATGCTCTTGCTGGCCAGAAACCACGCAATACGCGTGCGCAACTGCAATTTGTCGTCGTCGGATAGCTCGTGCACAAACGCGTGGCTATCCACTACCCATTGCCATTGGGCACTGGTAATGCGCGCGTCCATGTCGGTAACGTCTGCATCGCGTGCACCGCGACCGGTCAACCAGCGGAACATGATGAAACAGATTCCTTTGCCAAAATAGGGCCACGGGGCGGCTGTCTGACGCTGCGTTTCCCTGCGATGGCCCAAGATTGGCTAAAGTGTACGGTGTTCCCCGAGTTTCCGATGTCACCGACCGCCACTACCCCTATTTTTGACGATACCTGGTTCCGTCTGGCCTGCCGCGACTTGCCGCTGCGGGCCTGCGACCGTTTGCTTGCCGCCTCTGCCTGGGCGCAAAGCCAGATGGGCGATCGCACCTTGCCTTCCGGCGAGCCGGTGGCCGAGCACGCCGCTGGGCTGGTCACGCTGTTGGCCAGCCTTCAGGTCGACTTGCCCACCCGTATTGCCGCGCTGGTTGCCAGCGCCTTGCCGGAAGATGCACCGCCCACCTGGCGCGAAGGCATTTCTGAGCGCTTCGGCGAAGACGTGGCGCGCTTGGTTACTGGGTATCGTGGCTTGCTGCGCCTGGGTGCTGTCACCCGGGACGCCAGCGACGCCAGTGCGGGCGGCGGCGCGCAGACGGAAATGCTGCGCAAGATGCTGCTCGCCATGGCGGCCGATCTGCGCATCGTCTTCATGCGCCTGGCATCGCGGCTGCAAACCTTGCGTTGGCACGCGCTGACCAAGATCGCACCGCTCGACGCCGTGGCCACCGAGGCGCTTGAACTGTATGCGCCGCTCGCCAGCCGTTTGGGCATTTGGCAGGTCAAGTGGGAAATGGAAGACCTGGCGTTCCGGTTCCTGGAACCCATCGAATACAAGCGCATCGCCAAGCTGCTGGAAGAAAAGCGGGTCGAGCGTGAAGCGTTCATCTCCGACACCTTGGCGCGCCTGCAGGACTCGCTTGCCGCCGAGGGCATCAACGCCGAGGTCAGCGGCCGACCCAAGCACATCTACAGCATCTGGAACAAGATGCGTAACAAGGGCCTGGCGTTCACCGATTTGTACGACCTGCGCGCCGTGCGCATCATCGTCGAAGATATCCGCAGTTGCTATGCGGCGCTGGGCCTGGTGCATCAGCTGTGGGCCCCGGTGCTGGCCGAATACGACGACTACGTGTCGCGACCCAAGGCCAACGGCTATCGTTCGCTGCATACGGTCGTGGCCGACGATGCTGGCCGTCCGTTCGAAGTGCAGATCCGCACGCGCGAAATGCACGAGTTCGCGGAATTCGGGGTGGCGGCTCACTGGCGCTATAAGGAAGCGGGTGCGCATGGCTCCAAGGCCGTGGCCGACGGTGAATACGATCGTCGCCTGGGCTGGATTCGCCAATTGCTGGCCTGGAAGTCCGACGTTCATGTGGAAGGCGAGGCCAACGAGGACATGGACTTGTCCTCGCTCGATGATCGCGTCTATGTATTGACGCCGCAGGCGAGGGTGGTTGAACTGCCTTCGGGTGCGACGCCGGTCGACTTTGCCTATCAGGTGCACACCGATCTGGGCCATCGCTGCCGTGGTGCACGGGTGGACGGGCAGATGGTCTCGCTCAACAGCCGCCTGGCCACGGGTCAGACGGTGGAAATCATTGCGGCCAAGGCGGGCGGGCCGTCGCGCGACTGGCTCAATCCGCAACTGGGCTACTTGGCCAGCCACCGCTCGCGCGCCAAGGTGCGTCAGTGGTTCAACGCCATCGAGATGCAACAACGCATCTCGCAAGGGCAGACGCTGGTCGAGAAGGAGTTGCAACGCCTGGGCAAGACGGCGGCAAATCTGGAAAATCTGTCCGGGCAACTGGGCTTTGCGTGCCCGGAAGACCTGTACGTTGCCGTCTCTAAAGAAGAGTTCAGCGTTCGTCAGATCGAAAACGCATTTGCTGCGCCGGTTGCCGAACCCGAGGTCACGCCCGAATCGGTTGCGCGGGAAAGCCGTGCCGACAGCGTGGCGCGCAGTGGCAAGAGTGGCGTGCTGGTGGTGGGCGTCGATTCTCTGTTGACCCAACTGGCGAAATGCTGCCGTCCGGCACCGCCTGACGATATCCAGGGCTTTGTCACCAAGGGCCGGGGCGTGTCGATTCACCGGGCCGATTGCCCCAGCATGGCTGCCTTGGTGGAACGTCACCCCGAGCGCGTCATCGATGTCACCTGGGGTGATACGCAAGACGCGGTATATCCGGTGGATATCTTTGTGCAGTCGGGCGACCGTGCCGGTTTGCTGCGTGACATCAGTGATGTGTTTGCGCGTCTGCGTATCAACGTGGTGGGTGTCAATACGCAAAGCAAGCAGCAGGTAGCGCGTATGCTGTTTACCGCCGAGGTCAGCAACTCGCAGCAATTACATAAGGCATTGCTTGCATTGCGCGAGGTCGCGGGGGTGACGGAAGTGAGTCGGCGATAAAAAAACAGGCCAAGTTGAAAAAACTATCGCCTGTCGTTTGACACACGCAAAAAACTAAACCTATAATAGCTTTCTTTGCAGCAGGCGCGTAGCTCAGTTGGTTAGAGCACCACCTTGACATGGTGGGGGTCGTTGGTTCGAATCCAATCGCGCCTACCACTGTACTGGAAGTGTGATTTAAGGCTTACAAGATAAAGTCTTTCGTCTTTGTGGCGGAAAACTTGGATGTAAATTTAGGCCGGATGATTTTGCTGTAGGCGCGTAGCTCAGTTGGTTAGAGCACCACCTTGACATGGTGGGGGTCGTTGGTTCGAATCCAATCGCGCCTACCACCGATCTTGAATCAGGTTTTCAAGATTTGTGGTCTGGTAAGTGGTTTTAGATTGTCAAAGCAAGTGTTGTGCAAGTAGTTGAAGTAAAAGTTGGTCCACGATTCAACCGGTAAATACCGTTTATATGTCGATGATCGTAAGCAAGTTTGCACGAACTACCACCTGGAATGCCGTCGCCTGAGTTGCACGGGTTTCCAAGCTGTTCGTCGGTCAGAAGCAGGATCGAGCAGTAACCCAGAAAAACGCGGCCCAGGCCGCTTTTTTTTCGTCCATTTTTTGCCATTCCCGTTTTTCTCTTGCCGGTGCCATCGGTCGATGAGCAGCGCAGGGTCTCAGTCGGGGGTGTGCACGCCACGTATTTCAGAGGTTGTACATGATCCAGGTCACCTTGCCTGACGGCTCACAGCGCGAATTCCCCGGCCCGGTCACGATCGCCGACGTCGCCGCATCCATTGGTGCAGGTCTGGCCAAGGCCGCTCTTGGTGGCCGCGTGACAACCCCGGGCGTGGGCTCGCGTGTGGTCGACACCTCGTTCCTGATCGATCAGGACACCCAGCTCGCGATCATCACGGGCAAGGACGAAGAGGGGCTGGACCTGATCCGCCACTCCACCGCCCACTTGCTGGCATACGCCGTCAAGTCGCTGTTCCCCGATGCCCAGGTCACGATCGGCCCGGTGATCGACAACGGCTTCTACTACGATTTCTCGTACTCGCGTCCTTTCACGCCGGAAGACCTGGCCGCCATCGAAAAGAAGATGGCCGACCTGGCCAAGCTGGACGAGAAGGTCACCCGTGAAGAGTGGGATCGCGACGAGGCGGTCAAGTTCTTCCACTCCATCGGCGAGAAGTACAAGGCCGAGATCATTGCGTCGATCCCGACCAATGAAAAGATCAGCCTGTACCGTGAAGGCAATTTCATTGACCTGTGCCGCGGCCCCCACGTGCCCAGCACCGGCAAGCTGCGTGTGTTCAAGCTGATGAAAGTGGCTGGTGCCTACTGGCGCGGCGACAGCAAGAACGAGATGCTTCAGCGCATCTACGGTACTGCCTGGGCCAAGAAGGAAGATCAGGACGCTTACCTGCACATGCTGGAAGAGGCAGAAAAGCGCGATCACCGCCGTCTGGGCCGCGAACTGGATCTGTTCCACTTCCAGGAAGAAGCGCCGGGACTGATCTTCTGGCATCCCAAGGGCTGGACGGTCTGGCAGCAGGTCGAGCAATACATGCGCGCGGTGTATCGCGACAACGGTTATCAGGAAGTGAAGGCACCCCAGATCCTGGACCGCACGCTGTGGGAAAAGACCGGTCACTGGGAAAACTACCGCGACAACATGTTCACGACCGAGTCGGAGAACCGTTATTACGCGCTGAAGCCCATGAACTGCCCGGGTCACGTGCAGATCTTCCGTTCGGGCCTGCGTTCGTATCGCGATCTGCCGCTGCGTTACGGCGAGTTCGGCCAATGCCACCGCAACGAACCCTCGGGTTCTTTGCACGGCATGATGCGCGTGCGCGGTTTCACGCAGGATGATGGCCACATCTTCTGTACCGAAGACCAGATTCTGGCCGAATGCGCTGCCTTTACCGAGCTGCTGCAGAAGGTGTATCGCGATTTCGGCTTTTCTGAGGTGCTGTACAAGGTTGCCACGCGCCCGGAAAAGCGCATCGGTTCCGACGAAGTGTGGGACAAGGCCGAACACGCGCTGATCGAAAGCCTGCGTGCCTCGGGTTGCGACTTCACGATCGCCGAAGGCGATGGTGCCTTCTATGGTCCGAAGGTGGAATACACCTTGAAGGATGCCATCGGTCGTCACTGGCAGTGCGGCACGATCCAGGTGGACTTCTCGATGCCGGCACGTCTGGGTGCTGAGTTCGTCGATCAGGGTGACCAGCGCGTCGTGCCGGTGATGTTGCACCGTGCAATCCTGGGTTCGTTCGAGCGCTTCATCGGCATGCTGATCGAAAACCATGCCGGCGCGATGCCTGCATGGCTTGCACCGACCCAGGTGGTGGTGTGCAGCATCTCGGAAGGCACTGCCGATTACGCGCATAGTGTGGCGCAAACCCTGAAAAAGCAGGCCTTCCGCGCAGAGGCAGATTTGCGTGGTGAGAAGATCAACTATAAAATCCGAGAGCATAGCCTGCAAAAATTGCCGTACATCCTTGTCGTAGGCGACAAGGAACGACAGGCAGGTGCTGTGGCGGTACGTGCACGCGGCGGCGTCGATCTTGGTGTGCTCGCACTCGATGCATTCATCGAGCGTCTGACGACCGAGGTGGCCGAGCGTAAGGACACGGTTAAAGATGCAGCCAATGCATCGGCTTCCGGTTCGACTTCGGCAGGCTCCACTCCCGCGTAAATCACGTTTTTCCCAGGCCCCCGGATCGACTGCATGCTTGCAGTCGACCGCCGGTCAGGGCGTGGCATTCGTATCGCTTTCCAATTGAAATTCAGGAGACGTAGACATCGCAACCGAAAAGCCGCATCGCATCAACGGTGAAATCAATGTTCCCGAGGTGCGCCTGATTGGGGTCGAAGGCGAACAGCTCGGCATCGTCAAGATTGCCGAAGCCTTCCGACTCTCGGAACAAAACGACGTAGATCTGGTTGAAATTGCCCCCACCGCGCAGCCTCCGGTCTGCCGCCTGATGGACTACGGCAAGTTCAAGTACCAAGAGCAGAAGCGTCAGCACGACGCCAAGCTCAAGCAAAAGATCATCCAGGTCAAGGAAGTCAAGTTCCGCCCAGGCACCGACGAAGGCGACTATCAAGTCAAGCTGCGCAATCTGCGCCGCTTCCTTGATGATGGCGATAAGGGCAAGGTGACGCTGCGTTTCCGCGGTCGTGAAATGGCCCACCAGGAAATCGGCATGCGCGTGCTTGAGCGCGTGCGTGACGATCTGCTGGACATCGCACTGGTCGAAGCCATGCCGAAGCTCGAAGGTCGGCAAATGGTGATGGTGCTTGCACCGAAGAAGAAGGCTGTGCCGGCTGCCGCCAAGGCCGCCGACGGCGAGTAATTTCCGGCAATACCTTTTTCAAGGTATACTCTTTGGCTTCGCGTTCGAAATGGGCGCGAAGCTGAAGTGCGGAAAAACGGTTGTGGTCGGTTGGTGTTGCTGCCATCTGGCCAAGCCGTGGGCTTCAACGATCGGGAATTGATCCGTGGTCGGAATTTGACCTGTGGTCGGATTTGACCCATTCAGATTCCGGTCGTGTTGCCTTGTACTGATTCCGATACGCTGCCGCCTTAAAACTCGTGCTGCTGCCTGTGGTTTCGACCCGGCCGTCTTGTCGAAGAATTTCTCAAGATGAAGCACGGTGCGTCAATGTTCGGGAAAAGTGCAGAACCCGTGTGCGCGTGGGTAATCAAGTCTGCCAGCCGGTGTTATGCGTGTAGGTCTCCCGGCCCAGCACCCCCAAACATAATCCAGGAATTTTCATGCCTAAAATGAAGACCAAGAAAAGCGCTGCCAAGCGCTTTAAGGTCCGTGCAAGCGGATCGATCAAACGGGGCCAAGCGTTCAAGCGCCACATCCTCACCAAGAAGACGACCAAGACCAAGCGCCAGCTGCGCGGCTCGACTGCGGTGCACGAAGCCGATGTCAAGTCCGTGCGGGCGATGATGCCCTTCGCCTGATCCCCAAGATCGCTGACACTAGGAGTTTGAGATATGCCGCGAGTTAAACGTGGGGTCACTGCCCGGGCCCGCCACAAGAAAGTCATTGCCCAAGCCAAGGGTTATCGCGGTCGCCGCGGTAACGTCTTCCGTATCGCCAAGCAAGCAGTCATGCGTGCTGGTCAATACGCATACCGCGACCGTCGCAACAAGAAGCGTACGTTCCGCGCACTGTGGATTGCCCGTATCAACGCAGCAACGCGTGAACATGGCCTGACCTACAGCGTGTTCATCGCTGGCCTGAAGAAGGCTGCGATCGAACTCGATCGCAAGGTGCTGTCTGATCTGGCTATCCGCGACAAGGCTGGTTTTGCAGCCATCGTGCAGCAGGCCAAAGCAGCCCTGGGCGCCTGAGTCCGGATGCAGTTGCCGGCTTGCCGGCAATGTTAGGACCCGTCCCGGTGTAAACCGGGACGACGCATCACCCGAACGGGGCTTCTTAGGAAGCCCCGTTCGCGTTTGTGCTAGCTGAATTTGCTGACTGAATTCGCTCACCGAACCTGCTCATCGAACTTGTCAGCAGGCGAGGTGACCACCCCTGTAGTCCACCCCCATTCGTGAAGTCGCCATGTCGCAGAATCTGGATGATCTGATCCAACAAGCCAGGCAGGCGTTCGCCGGCGCCGCCGACCCCGCCACGCTGGAAAACGAGAAGGCCCGGTTCCTCGGCAAGCAGGGCGCACTGACTGCCTTGTTGAAAGGCCTGGGCGCATTGACGCCCGAGCAAAAGCGCACCGAAGGCGCGCGCATCAACGAGGCCAAAACCGCCATCGAAGGGCACCTGAATGATCGTCGGCAAGCACTTGCCGACGCCAAGCTGGAAGCCCGTCTGGCCGAAGAAACCATTGACGTGACCTTGCCCGGTCGTGGCCGCAGCGTGGGTGGTATTCACCCCGTGATCCAGACCTGGCAGCGGGTCGAAGAGATCTTCCGCTCGATCGGTTTCGACGTGGCCGATGGCCCGGAAATCGAAAACGACTGGACCAATTTCACCGCCTTGAACAACCCGGAAAACCATCCGGCGCGTTCGATGCAGGACACCTTCTACGTCGACATGAAGGACGCGCAAGGCTTGCCGCTCTTGCTGCGCACCCACACCAGCCCGATGCAGGTGCGTTATGCGCGCATGAACAAGCCGCCGATCAAAGTGATCGCGCCGGGCCGAACCTATCGTGTCGACAGCGATGCCACGCACTCGCCGATGTTCCATCAGGTCGAAGGCCTGTGGATCGCCGAAGACATCTCGTTCGCTGACCTGAAGGGTGTCTACACCAACTTCCTGCGCCGCTTCTTCGAGACGGATGACCTGGTGCTGCGTTTCCGCCCGTCGTTCTTCCCGTTCACGGAACCGTCCGCAGAAATCGACATGATGTTCACCTCCGGTCCCAACAAGGGCCGCTGGCTGGAAATCTCGGGCTCGGGACAAGTGCATCCCAGCGTCGTGCGTAACTTCGGCCTGGACCCGGAACGTTACATCGGCTTTGCGTTCGGCTCCGGCCTGGAACGCCTGACCATGCTGCGTTATGGCGTCAATGACCTGCGCCAGTTCTTCGAGGGCGATCTTCGTTTCTTGAAGCAGTTCAACTGACGTCGGTTCGCCGACCCCTTGTCACGATGCGCCTGCGGATTGCTCGCGGCGCTACCTGAATCCGACGCTGGACCCCTGAACATGCAAATCCCTGAATCCTGGCTGCGGTCGTTCTCCGACCCGGCGCTTAGCACCGACGAACTGGCACACCGCCTGACCATGGCCGGCCTGGAAGTCGAAGATGCTGCCCCTGTCGCCCCGCCGTTCTCGGGTGTTGTGGTCGCGCACGTGCGCGAACTCGCCCCGCACCCGAACGCAGACAAGCTGCGCGTCTGCCAGATCGATGATGGCTCCGGCCAACTGCTGCAGATCGTCTGCGGCGCACCGAATGTCGAAGTCGGCATGAACGTGCCGCTGGCTCGTGTCGGTGCCGAACTGCCTGGCGGCATCAAGATCGGTGTCGCGAAAATGCGCGGCGTCGAATCCGCCGGCATGCTGTGCTCGGCACGTGAGCTTGGCCTGTCGCAAGACCACGCCGGCCTGATGGTGCTGCCGGCTGACGCCACACCTGGCCAATCGGTGCGTGACACGCTGTCGCTGGACGACACCGTATTCACCTTGAAGCTCACCCCGAACAAGGCTGACTGCCTGTCCATTCTGGGTGTTGCCCGTGAAGTGTCGGCATTGACCGACGCGGAACTCAAGGTCCCGGCCTTCACGCCGGTGGCTGCCACCATTGAAGACCGCCTGCCGGTATCGGTGCAGTCGCCCGACCTGTGTGGCCGTTTCAGCGGCCGCGTTGTGCGTGGCGTCAACGCCCACGCCAAGACCCCGGACTGGATGGTGCAGCGTCTGGAGCGGGCAGGGCAGCGCTCGATTTCGGCCCTGGTCGATATCTCCAACTACGTCATGCTGGAACTGGGTCGTCCCAGCCACGTGTTCGACCTGGACAAGGTCAGCGGCGGCCTGCAAGTACGTTGGGCCAAGGAAGGTGAAAGCCTGTTGCTGCTGAACGGCCAGACCGTGCAGTTGGACGGACAGGTTGGCATCATTGCCGACGACCGTGGTGTGGAATCGCTGGCGGGCATCATGGGCGGCGACCACACCGCCGTCACGCTGGACACCACCAACGTTTTCCTGGAAGCCGCTTTCTGGTGGCCGAATTCGATCGCTGGTCGCGCACGTCGCTTCAACTTCGGCAGCGACGCCAGCTACCGTTTCGAGCGTGGTGTGGACTTCGCCACCACGGTCGAACACCTGGAATACCTGACCCGCCTGATCATCGAGATCTGCGGCGGCAATGCCGGTCCGGTCGATGACCAGACGCTGAGCCTGCCCGCGCGTGATCCGGTGCAATTGCGCGTGGCGCGCTGCCATCGCGTGCTGGGCGTGCCTGTCGACCAGGCCGAGATCGCCCAGATCTTCTCGCGCCTGGGCCTGGCCTTCACCTTCGATCAAGATGCAGCGGTCTTCACGGTCACGCCGCCTTCCTATCGTTTCGACATCGAAATCGAAGAAGACCTGATCGAAGAAGTGGCCCGCGTCTACGGCTTCGAGCGTATTCCCGATCTGCCGCCGGTTGCCCCGGCCGCCATGATCGCGCAGCCGGAAGCCCAGCGCAGCGCCCACGCGCTTCGCCACGCCACCGCTGCGCTCGATTACCAGGAAGTGATCAACTTCAGCTTCGTGGAAGCCGACTGGGAAAAGAACTACGCCGGCAATGCCGACCCGATCACGTTGCTCAACCCCATCGCCAGCCAATTGTCGGTGATGCGCAGCAGCCTGATCGGCGGCCTGGTGGCCAACGTGCAGTACAACGTCAACCGCAAGCAGCCGCGCGTTCGGGTGTTCGAGCTGGGTCGCATCTTCCGCCGTGATGCACAGGTCGCTGATGGTCCGCTGTCAGTGGCGGGTGTGGATCAGCCAGTGAAGCTGGCCGGTATTGCTTACGGCCCTGTGGTTGAAGAGCAGTGGGGGCAGGCCGCTCGTCAGGTCGATTTCTTCGACGTGAAAGCCGACGTGGAAGCATTGTTCGGCAGCCGCACGCCGCGCTTCACGGCGGCACAGCATCCCGCCCTGCATCCCGGCCGTTCTGCCGCAGTCGAAATCGACGGCAAGGCAATCGGCTGGATCGGTGAACTGCACCCGCGCTGGGTGCAGCAAGCCGAACTGCCGCATGCGCCAGTGGTCTTCGAGCTGGATGTTGCCCTGCTGGGTGAATATGGTCTGCCGACCTTGCACGAAGTCTCGCGTCAGCCGGTTGTCATCCGCGATCTGGCCCTGTGGGTGGACGAATCGGTCAGCGCGCAATCGTTGCTCGATACGGTGGCCAAAACCATCGCTGCCGATACTGAGTTGGCGGTCGTCCGGGATGCACGCATTTTCGATGTTTGGCGAGATAAGTCCTTGTCAGCAAAGGAAAAAAGCCTTGCCTTCCGCTTCTGGGTGCAGGATACTTCGGTGACTCTCGACGATGCCCGAGTCGACGCTTGCATCACCAAATTGCGTGATGCATTGATCTCCGGGCATGGTGCCCGGCAACGGGCCTGACGCGGGGTTCGCGCCTCACCGGCGCGCGGCGCCTCCCTGCTGTCGCGGGCCGGGTCCAGTATCCGGCCCTTCCGAGGTTGAACGTTTTAGGTCTATGCACTCCCTCCACTCCGACGCTGACTCCCTCTTGCTTTCCGGCCACGATGAGCTGCCTGCGCCCGCAGCTCCTCGCGACGACGATGATGCCCACACCTTGACCAAGGCTGAACTGGCTGACCTGCTCTTCGAGCGGGTTGGCCTGAACAAGCGCGAGGCCAAGGACATGGTGGAGACTTTCTTCGAAGAGATTCGCGACGCGCTTGAGCGCGGCGATATGGTCAAACTGTCTGGCTTCGGAAATTTTCAGGTCCGCGACAAGCCCCAGCGGCCTGGCCGCAACCCGAAAACCGGGGAAGAGATTCCCATCACGGCACGTCGTGTCGTGACTTTCCACGCCAGCCAGAAACTCAAGAGCATGGTCGAGCAGGTCGCCCTGCGCGATCATCAGCGTCAGTCTTGAAAGGCTGAATTGTCATGGCGCGTACTGAATCCTCCGTTATCCTGCCGCCGATCCCGGCCAAGCGTTACTTCACGATCGGCGAAGTCAGCGAGCTGTGCGGTGTAAAGCCCCATGTGCTTCGCTACTGGGAACAGGAGTTCAACCAGCTCAAGCCTATCAAGCGACGCGGCAACCGGCGCTATTACCAGCACCACGAGGTTCTGCTGATCCGCCGGATTCGCGAGTTGCTTTATGAGCAAGGCTTCACCATCAGCGGCGCACGCAACCGCCTGGACGATGGCCGCGCCAATCGCCACGGCGATACCGTGCCCGACGATGCCTTGCCACCAATCAACGACGACGTCGTGTTCAAGCGCGAAGAAGTCGAAGCGCTGCGCACTGGCCTCACCGGATTGGCGAATTACATCGTCACCGCACTGAAAGTCTGAAACCTGCTATAATTTTTTTCTGTTCGGGGCGTAGCGCAGCCTGGTAGCGCACTTGCATGGGGTGCAAGGGGTCGTGAGTTCGAATCCCACCGTCCCGACCAAAGAATAGCAAGACCAAAAACGGGTTACGCCGCAAGGCGTAACCCGTTTTTCATTGCTGGTGAAAATTACGTTGAAAACGCAAATTACGATAAAAATGCGTCTTCTGTCGCAGCGGATTTATTCAGAACTGTTATACTAGCGCCTGCAGTTTTCAGTCGGGGCGTAGCGCAGCCTGGTAGCGCACTTGCATGGGGTGCAAGGGGTCGTGAGTTCGAATCCCACCGTTCCGACCAGTATTGAAAAAAGCCGTTGGTGAATTAATTCACCAACGGCTTTTTGTATTGGTTTTTGAAGTTCATTCTGCGATTGGCAAACTGAATCGCAACCAAGCTGCACGTATGCCGCACGTCGGCATGCATGTTGCTATTCTCTGTCGCTGGGATTCCCCCGCAAGACTGGAGATACGTATGGCTGACGGCACGACCACATCCACGAACACCCCAGGCACCAAGGCCAAGACCAAGGCGAAAGCTGCCACTGCCGAACGTACCAAAATCGACCTGAGCGATGCAGACGACTTGCGTTTCTGGACAGACAAATTTGGTGTGACTGCCGTTCGGATAAAGGACGCGGTGTCGTCGGTCGGTACCTCGGCGATCAAGGTCGAGCAATACCTGAAGAAATAATGATTTTCTGCTGCCCGCGTAATGCAGGGGCAGACGACATGCATGAAAAAGGGCCCGCATCTGCGGGCCCTTTGGCTTTCTAGCGAACCAGCTTGATTTCGAAATAGGCCTCGGGCGCTTCGCCCAGGCCATTGAAGCCTTCTGTCTGTGCCTTCATGGCTGCCTTCTGCCAGCGCAGCGCCTGCGTCCGGTCATCAGCCGACAATTCATCTTCCGACGAGTCTTCGGCATTGGTCCAGGCGCGGTAAGCTATGCCAACTTCGTCGGCACCTCCCAGTGCTTTTTCCAATGTCTTGCCATAACGGCGTTCCGCCTGCTGGCGAACATCGGCGGGAATCTCGGGGAAGTCTTGCAGGGCGACGGTGTACTGCATATCGGGCTCCATGGTCATGATGACCAAAGTTTGAGTGCTGTATATTTATACAGTACCAATGCCGAGTTTTGCAATGGGTGGTGCCCTGCGCATAGTCAATATGTGGGTTTGAACAACTTCGCACGTTCGTCTGCGCGTCCGGCAATCATGCCGGCCAGCAGATGTGCACTGCCGGTCGCCAAGGTGAACCCGAGTGCGCCATGACCGATATTCATCCACAGGTTGCGCACGCGGGTAGGTCCGATCAGTGGCACGCCTTCGGGTGTCGCGGGTCGCAGGCCAGCCCAGGTGGTCGGTGCGCCAGATGCCGACAGACGCGGGAACAGTGCCTCGGTCTGGCGGGCAAGCGTGGCAATGCGTTCAGGACGAATGATGGTGTTGTCGTCACCCATGTCCACAATGCCAGCCACCCGCAGGCGGTCGCCAATGCGGGCGTAGACCACCTTGTTCTGCAGGTCTGTCACGCTGACTGTCGGGGCGTTGCTGACCGGCACCAGCGGGTAGGTCAGGCTGTAGCCTTTCAGCCCGTACAACAAGGGTCGAATACCCAGCGGGCGGGTCAGGCGGGGCGCATCGACGCCTGTCGCGAGTACAAAGGCATCGGCTTCAAGCAAGTCGCCATCGACTTCTACTGCGCTGATCTGGTCACCACGGGTAATCAGTCGCGTCACGTTCGCGCCAAAGCGGAACACCACACCTTGGGTGCGCAAGCGTGCGACCAAAGACTCGCACAACTGACGGCAATCACCGCTGTCTTCGCTGCGGGTGAAGATGCCACCGGCGATCTCGCCACGAACGTCTGCAAGTGCGGGTTCGATGGCCACGCACTGGTCGGCGTTCAGCACTTCCTGGTGGCAGCCCAGCGTGGCTTGGTAGTCAGTCTGTGCGCGCGCATCGTCAAACGACTTGGCCTCACGGTGCATCACCAGTTTGCCGCTGCGCGCAAACTCGAAGGGCACGCCTTCCTGCTCTGCCAGCTCGTGATACAGGTCACGGCTCAAGAACGACAAGGCCAGCAATTTTTCAGCCGTCTGGCGGCTTTTTGCCGCATTGCACGCAAGCACAAAAGCCGCGCTCCAGCGCCACTGATTCGGGTCCAGGCGAGGGCGGAAGCGCAGCGGGGAATTGCGATCCAGCAGCCAGCCCGGCACCTTGCTCAGGACACCCGGCCCGGCAAGCGGGGCCACAAAGCTGTAGCTCAGTTGGCCACCGTTGGCAAAGCTGGTTTCTGCTCCTGCCGCGTCGGCCCGATCGACAACCGTGACCTGGTGTCCGTCGCGCGCCAGATAGTAGGCGGTGGTCATGCCAATGATGCCAGCACCGACGACAAGGATTTTCATGCTGCGATTCCGTGGGTGGGCGCGTGACGTGCGCCCCGACCATCAAGATAGGCGGCCGTTCGCCTAAGCGCCAATACCTGTTCGTGCAAGAATATAGCTTCAGGCTATACCCCCTTCGGACGGTTCCATGCGGCTGCGCCAGATAGAAGTCTTTCGTGCCGTGATGCTGATGAAAACCGTCAGCGAAGCGGCGCGTTACCTGCATGTCTCACAGCCGGTCGTCACCCGTGTGCTGCAGCATGCCGAACAGGAACTTGGCTTTGCCTTGTTTGAACGCGGCCGTGGTCGCATGATGCCCACGCCCGAAGCGCTGGTGTTGTTCGAGGAAGCCAATCGTGTCTACGGTGGCATTGAACGCCTTCGAAAAGTGGCTGGTCACTTGCGTCATCATGGCGCGGGTGTGCTTCGCGTGGCGGCCACGCCCAGCCTGGCGCAAAGCGTGTTGACCGGCGCGGTGCAACGCTTCGGACAGCGTCATCCCGACGCCGGCTGCCGCATTCTCAGCCACCACTCGCACGACATTCTGCAAGGCCTGCTGGCCCACGATTTCGATCTGGGATTCGCAATAAACCCGCCCGAACACGAGGCCATCCGTGCGGAAGTCGTGGGACACGGCCGCATGGTGCTGGCCGTGCCGGCCGGCATTGCGCCACCCGCTGGCAGGCCGCTGCATCTGGACGATTTCCTGGGCTTGCCCTTCATCGCGCTGGACGACGAAAGCCCCTTGGGCATGCTGGTGCAACAGCGGCTGCGCGATGCCGGGGTAGACGCCGTATCGCGCCTGGAAGTGCAGACCTATTCCCTGGCTCGTGCACTGGTGGAAAGCGGGGCAGGGGTGGCAATCGTCGATCAGAACACGGCGGTCAGCGGGGCCTTCGATGCCTTGACGCTATATGCCATTGAACCACCGCTACGCTTCGATGTGGTGATGCTGCGCGCCGCCCACCGCCCCAGTTCGGTCCTGTCGGACAGCCTGGGCGAATGCCTGCGTGATGCCCAGGCCAAGTTGGATGCCCGCTTGCCACAGGTGATCGATTCGACACCGGTTGCCTGGGAAGCGGCCCCACGCGCCGCATCCGGTCTGACGCAAGACGAATAGTCGGGTTCGGAAAAAAGACGTCAGGCCGCCACGCGTGTCAGCACGTCTGCCAGGTCATCGATCAGCCTGACACGGTCGCTTGGCCAATGCGTGCCAGGCGTATCGATGCGATAAGCCAGCACGTGCACGCCTGCGGCGATGCCTGCTTCCACGCCGGCAACACTGTCCTCGACCAGCAGGCAGCGTTCGGGCGGCAGATCGAACAAGGCGCAGGCTGCCAGCACCAGGGCCGGGTCAGGTTTCCAGGCACCGACTTCATAGGCGCTGACAATCCGGTCTTGGAAATGCGACAGCATGCCGGTGATTTCCAGGCAGGCTTCGATCTTGGCGCGTGGGGCGTTGGAGGCCACACACATCGGCAAGTGCAATGCTTCCACCAGAGCAACCGCACCAGCAATGGGTTGCAAGTGTTGGCGGAAGGTATGCAAGGTACGCGTGCGGAAATCTTCGATGAAGTCATCGGCCACCGCATGGGGGTATGCAGCGCGCAGTTCGTCCACGATCCGCGCAAACTGGCGGCCCCGGTTGCGGGCAAGCATGTCTTCGTAATCGAGCACCACACCATGCTCGGCAAGCATGTCCAGGGCTACCTTGGCAGACAAGGTTTCACTGTCGACCAAGGTGCCGTCGCAGTCGAAAATCACCGCGTCAATGCGGTCAGGGGCAGTATTTGAACTCATGGCATAGGTCCTGGTTCACAGACCGAGGACTATGCCATAGGCGCATGACAGCTTCAGTTTGTCCGCGACAGGTCCGTTGGCTGAGCCTGCGCCGTGCGCGGCAGCCGCACGGTAATGCTGGCTCCACCGGCTGCCGATCGGCCCACCTGCACATCACCGCCTTGTTGGGTGCTGAGCATTTTTACGATGGTCAACCCAAGCCCTGAACCACCGGTACCACGCGATCGTGAAGAATCAGATCGATGGAAGCGCTCGAACAGATGCGCCATCACATCGGGCGGCAAGCCCGGGCCGTTGTCGCTGACGGTCAGTGTGGACCAGTTGCTGTCGGCACGCAGTGCAACTTCCAGGCGGGTAGCACCGGTTGCGTAACGCAGTGCGTTTTCGATCAGGTTGACCAGAATCTGCCGCAGCCGGTCGGCATCTGCCCACGCCACCACATTGTTTGACGAGGTAATCAACACCGCTTCCAGCGCAGACTCGTCAAAACGGTTCTGGTAGTCGGCCAGTACACGGCGGGTGAACTGGGTCAGGTTCAGATTTTCAGGGTGCAGCGACAGGCGTCCGGCATCTGCCAGCGACAAGGTGTGCACGTCATCGACCAGGCGTCCCAGGTGTTCCACCTGTTGCAGCAGCCGGGCAAATTCTTCCGGCGTGGCGGGAATCACATCATCGCAAAGCGCATGCAGCCGCGCGCGCAGTACCGTCAGTGGCGTACGCAATTCGTGAGACATGGCTGCGGCGGTGCTTCGTCGCTCACGTTCCAGCCCTTGCAGCGAATCGGTCATCTGGTTGAAGTCGGATACCAGCTCTGCCAGCTCGCCGCGCGACTGCCCGATGTGGGCGCGAACCGCAAAGTTTCCGCGCGCCACTTCGCGTGCCGCCTGCGCAATCGACCCCAAAGGTTTGGTGACGATGCGCGACAGCCAGAAGCCTGCGCCCAGCCCGAAGGGAATGCAGATCACCAGGCCCATGACCAGTGACCACTTTTCGCCGAACCACAGGTCTTCGCGCCAGTAGTGGCCGTAGATTTCGTAGGCGCGCGGGCTGTCTTCCTGGTCGCTGGCCTTCAACTGGTCGAGTTCCGCGCGCACGTCGCTGGGCAGGCTGTCGTAGAACTCGCGGTATTGCGAATCGGTGAAGAAAAAGACACTGGATGCCAGGATGGCGATGGTGGCGACCACCACAATTGCCATCTGGACGCCAAAGCGTACCCAGATCCGGTCTAGAACGCGGGCCATGTCAGGACTCGGGCCATAAACGGTATCCGATGCCCCGCACGGTCTCGATCAGGTCACCACAGCCGGCCAGCTGCAACTTGCGGCGCAATTTGCTCAGGTGCGAATCCACCACTCGATCCAGCGCATCGCTTTCGGGCATGCAGGCGGTGATCAATTCCGCACGTGAAAAGCAGCGCCGTGGCTGCCGTGCCAAATGGGCCAGCAACCGATATTCGGTCAACGTCAGGGCCAGGGGCTGGGCCACGCCCGCTTCGTCATAAGCCGATGCCGCGTGCGCGGTCTCGTCGATTTCGATGCGGCCGACGCGAATGGTCGCAATTGCCGTATCTACCGGAGAACTGCGCCGCAATACCGCGCGCACCCGTGCCACGACTTCGGCCGGGTTGAAGGGCTTGGCGATGTAATCGTCCGCGCCCATACGCAGACCCAGCAGCTTGTCCACGTCGTCGGTCATGGCCGTGACCATGATGACAGGGGTCAGGCTTTCGGCGCGGATGTCGCGCAGCACGTCCACCCCATCGGCACCGGGCAGACGAATGTCGAGCAAAACCAGGTCTGGGCGCAACTGACGGAACAGTTGCAGGGCGGCGGGGCCGCTGGCGGCGTGATGAGTTCGCAGGCCGTCTCGTTTCAGATAAGCCAGCAGGATGTCCGCGATACCGGGTTCGTCTTCCACGACCAGCACCAGCGGCACGGGGCGGTGCGCATCGTTATGCATGAGTGTCCTTTCTGGCGCAGTACGCATGAATGCCTTGGCTGCATGTACCAGCGTTTGTCTTCTGCGCCTATCTGCGCATTATGCCGATTTTGTCCGGGTTTCAAGCTTGCCCTGGGCAAAGCCATGAGGAGTCGTGGCGCGCTTGCCGCGTTGTTGCACGGCGGCTGCGTGTCTACACGCAGTCTCCACAAAACGTGCACCGCTGCACAAGCTTCGATCGTGAAAATCGCTGCAATGCTGGGTCGATGCTGCGTACGCTGCGGGTGCCTCCGATGATTTCCGGCGCTGTGTCCGGTTTCCCCGGGTGAGTTTGCCTCAGACCGTTTTCTTTCAGATCGCTTGATCGGCCCAATTCTTTCAGCCCAGTTCTTTCAGCCCGATTTCTCCCGCCCCTTCAAGAGCCATCGCCTTGTCTGCCGCCCGTCTCTTGCTCGCTTCGATCGCCGCCGTCGGCCTGTCGGCGCTGGGGGCGTGCGCCAGTGTAGAGCCGGTGGTGCTGCCCAACACCGTGCCCGCTGTCTACCAGCAAGGCGGGGCAGCCAGCCTGAGCGCCGAGCCTGCGCCCGATTTGCGCAGCTGGTGGCAGAGCTTCCACGACCCGGTGCTCGATGGCCTGGTGTCCCAGGCCCTGGAACAGAATCTGGGCCTGGCCCAGGCACGCAGCCGCTTGCGCCAGGCGCGTCAACTGGCTACGCGTGCCAACGTGGGTTATCTGCCGGGCGTCAGCTTCAATACCCGCAATGCGCAGGACGCCTCTGCCATCGACACCTTCTTCCAGGCCAGCCTGGACGCCGTGTGGGAATTGGGCTTGTTCGGTGCGCGCGAAGCCACCCAGATGCAAGGCGAGGGTGCTATTGCAGGCGTCTTGGCCGATACGCAGGCGGCCCGTGTGTCGGTGGTGGCGGAAGTGGTGCGCAATTATCTCGATCTGCGTGCTGCGCAACAACGGCTGGACGGTATCGATCGGCTGCGCGCATTGGAAACCCGGGCGCTGAGCTTGGAAGACGTGCGTGTACGCACCGGCCAGGCTCCGGCCAGCGAGCGCGCGCAGGTGCAGTCACGTCTGGCGCAGCTGGATGCCGAATCTGCCGAGCCACGTGCGGCCATTCACGCAGCCGCACAAGGGCTTGCGGTCTTGCTAGGGCGAACCGCGCCCGATGCGCAGTGGTTCGACACTGCTTCCTTGCCGCAGCTGTCCACGCCGTCGCTTACGCAGGTGCCCGCCGATCTGCTGCGCACACGGCCTGAAATCCGCAAAGCCGAAGCCCATGTGCTGGAAACCGCCGGCGACCTGGGCTTGGCACGTTCGGCGCTGTATCCGCGTGTGGTGCTGGGCGCGTCCTACCTGTATTCCTACAACGTCACTCAGAACCGTCCGGCGCGATTCAACAATCTGCCGATCATCGGCCCGGTGATCGACGTACCTTTGTTCGATTGGGGACGCCGCCGCAGCAACGTGGACGCACAGCAAGCTGCGCTGGACGCTGCCCTGCTGGCCTATCGCGAAGCCTTGGTGGTGGGCGTGGGCGAAACCGAAACCGCGCTGTCTGCATTCGATCAGCAAAGCCGTCGTCTGGCGGATCGCGAACGCGCACTGTCGGTACTGGATGCTGGCGTTGCCTCGCAACGCGTGTTGCAGCGCCAGGGGCTGTCCAGTGAGTTCGATGGGCTGTCTTTGCAGCGTGCGCGTCGTCAGGCCGAAATGGACTTGACCGGCGCGCTGGCCTCGCGCGCGCTGGCCTTTGTTGCCTTGTACAAGGCGCTGGGTGGTGCGCCCTTGCCAAGCGATGCGGACATGGCCGATGTGACCCCGGTAAATACGAACCACCAGCTCGCCACTTCCCAGACTGCAAGCGCCGAGGCAACACCATGATCGCACTCGGCCGCAAAACGCTGATCTACGAATGGCGTCGGTTCCTGCCGGCCGTGTTGGCGGTGGGATTCTGCGGCGTCTTGCTGGCGGTTCAGGCTGCATTGGTGCTGGGAATTTTTGGCAGTGCGGCAATTTATGTCACCGGTTCGTCGGGCGACTTGTGGGCAGGTTACCCAGGCACGCAAAGCGTGAACTTCGGACGCCCGATCGGCCCCGATGTGGAAATGCGACTGCGCATGGACCCGGAAGTCAGCCGCGTCGAACCCTATGTCTGGGTCGATGGCGACTGGCGCGACCGCAGCAATGCGCACGGTGGCGTGTCGGTATTTGTGTCCGGCATCGACACGGCACCTGATGCATCCATGTTCTCGCGTTTCCTGTCCGCTGGCAGCCGCGAACTGCTGCGTGTGCCCGGCACCGTCATCGTCGATCGCGCCGATCTTGAACAGCTTGGCGTCGGACTCGACGGTGTGGGCTGGGTCAATGGTGCCCGGGTGCGGGTGGTGGGTGTGGTCAATGGCCTGCGGGCCTTGGGCGGGGTGAATGTGCTGGCGTCGCTGGACACGGCGCGCGGCATGGTCAGCGGTCCGGCCCCGGCCGACCTGGCCACGTACTTCGTCGCCCGGCTGCGTGACCCGCGTCGTGCCGAAGAAGTGCGCGCCCGCATGCACGCCGATTCCGCATTCGGTCCCTTCGAAGTCTGGACCGCGCGTGAATTCGCGCGTCGCTCGCAGCATTACTGGTTGTTCGGCACTGGTGCAGGTGTTGCCGTGATGTTCATGGCCGGCATCGTATGCCTGGTCGGGGCGGTGATCACCAGCCAGTCCTTGATGGCCATGGTGTTGGCATCTACCCGTGAATACGCCACCTTGAACGCCCTGGGTGCGAGCTTTGCCGCACTCAGCCGCGTGGTGCTTGAACAATCGGTATGGGTGGGAGGCCTGGGAGTGATCGTGGCCACCGCGGCCAGCGCCTTGCTGCTTGCCGTGGCAGCTGGGCGCGATGTACCCGTGGCCATGTCTTTGCAGGTCGGTTTGATCTGCGGCGGTCTGGTGCTTGGCCTGGCGCTGGTGTCCGGGCTGATTGCCGTGCGTGGTTTATGGCGCGCCGATCCGGCGATGTTGCTGCGATGAGTCCCGTGTCGCAACCCGCATTCGGCCACGCCCGGCAAGGTTCACGCGCCGAACCTGTGCTTGCCGCGTCGGTCCTCGCGCCGTTTGCCGATCAGCCGCCTGCGGCCAGCCTGGAAGCGGTGGGCATCAGCAAGTCCTTCGTCGCTGGCGTGGTGCAGGTGAAGGTGCTGCAAAAGCTGTCCGTCGCCATTTTGCCGGCCGAGTTGACCTTGGTGTCTGGGCCTTCTGGCTGCGGCAAGAGCACCTTGTTGTCTTTGCTGAGTGGCCTGCAAGCCCCCGACATGGGCACGGTCGAGGCGTTGGGTCAGTCGCTGTGTGATCTGAACAAACGGGCGCTGGAGCGGTTTCGCCTGCAACACACGGGTTTTGTCTTCCAGGGCTTCAACCTGTTCCCTGCCTTGACGGCGGTGGAACAGGTGCAGTTACCGCTGGGCTATCTGGGTATGTCTGACCGGCAGGCGCTGGAACGTGCCATGTCTGCACTGGATGAGGTTGGCATGACACATCGGGCGCAACTGCGTCCTGCGCAATTGTCGGGCGGCGAGAAGCAGCGCATTGCGATTGCGCGCGCACTAGCCAAGGAACCGCAGCTGCTGTTTGCTGACGAGCCAACCAGCGCGCTCGATGCGGAAAACGGGCAGAACGTGATCGACATTCTGCATCGCATTGCGCGCCGGCATGGCACGACCGTGGTGTGTGTCAGCCATGACCCGCGACTGGTGCGGCACGCCGATCGCGTGCTGAGCATGGAAGACGGTGCAATCCGCAGCGACTGGCGGCCGGGCATGCCGGGCAATCCAGTGGCTTATCCAATGACGCCGATGTCGCCGATGCCTGGCAATGGCGCATTGAATGTGGTTGGGCATTCGTCGGTTGATGCACCGCCATCCACCCAATACCACTCTGACAAAGGCCGTCAGGCATGAAGTCACTATTTTTGCGACTCGGTTTGCGACTCGGCACAGTACCCCTGGCGCTGCTTGCGGCGGCGGTGCTGACCGGCTGCTTCGACGGGGCGGGTGCACGCAACGCACGCGCTGCCGTGCCCACGGCCGCTGCGCCCGTTGCCTACGCGGCGGTTGCGCGTGGCAAGGTCGATGTCGAAGGTGGCTTGCTGGAACTCGGCACGACCGAAGAAGGACAAGTGGAAAGCGTGGCGGTGAAAGAGGGTGCGCGGGTTGCGAAGGGCGATGTCCTGTTCCACCTGGGTACCCAGGACGCACAGCTGGAAGTCGACCTGGCCCAGGCCGAACTGCGCCGCACCGAAGCCGCCTTGCGGGTACAGGGTGCCGGCATGCCCGCCGCCCGCCAGACTGCGCAGCGCCTGGGCGAAGCCGCGCGCGCGGGTGCCAGCGACCAGCAGCGTGCCGACGACGCAACGCGCCATGTGCAGGAAATTGCTGAATCCGTGACGCTTGCGCAGGCCGATGTCGCGATTGCCCGTCAGCGTCTGAGCCTGGCGCGTCATCGTCTGGAACGCCGCACGGTGCGGGCTCCGCAGGCAGGCACCGTGCTGTCGCTGTATGTGCAGCCCGGCAGCATGGTGGGCACGCGCGCCAGCCGTCCCTTGATGGTGTTGTTGCCAGACCGGCCGCTGATCGTGCGCGCTGAGGTCAACGAGAGTTTTGTCGGACGACTGAAACCGGGCATGCGTGCCGAGGTGGCAGTGGTGTCGGACACGCGTGGTGCCCCCATTGCCGGCCAATTGGCGCGGGTCGGGCAGACCTTTTCCCCAAGCCGCCTGGATGACGACGCCGCCTTGCGCGCCAACGTCCGGGTAGTCGAAAGCGTCGTGGTGTTTACCGGGCCTGCCGCATTGCGCATCGGCCAGAACGTACAGGTGACTTTTTATGATTGAACAAACACTCTCCCGCATGAACCCGGCCGCGACGCCCGTGCAACTGGACGCCGATTCCCCGTGGATCGTGCAATGCGACTTCGACGGCACGATCAGCCTGCGTGACGTGACCGACACCTTGCTGCAACGCTTTGCCAAGCCCGGCTGGGAAGACCTGGAAGCCGCCTGGGAGCTGGGTGAGATCGGGTCGCGCGAATGCATGGCCGGGCAGATTGCCCTGCTGGACATGAGTGCCGAAGAGATGGAAGCCCATTTGCAAGGCATCGCCATCGACCCGCACTTTGCCGACTTCGTGGCCTTGGCGCGCAAGCTGGGTGCGCCGGTGCAGGTGGTCAGCGACGGCATGGACCTGGTGATCCGTTACCTGCTGGGCCTGATCGGCCTGGACGATCTGCCGGTGATCGCCAATCGTCTGGTGCAAGTGGGCGAACGCAGCTGGCGGCTGGACTTCCCGTATGCGTCGGAAGACTGCAAGCGGGCCAGCGGCAACTGCAAGTGCGAGCGTCTGGCCGAGCAACTGCAGCACCATGAACACGTGCTGTTCGTGGGCGACAGCACCTCGGATTTCTGCGTGTCTGGCCAAGCCAGCTTTGTGCTTGCCAAGTACCGCCTGATCGATCACTGCGTGGACAACGACATCGACCACGCGCCCATTCAGGGCTTCGACGACGCGATTCGTCTGCTGCCTGCCCTGATTGCTCACGAGCGAGTCACAGCATGAGCATCGTCGACAACGAATTTGTGCTGGAAGGCGGCCGTACCGGCGTGATGCTGATCCACGGCCTGACCGGCACGCCCAACGAGATGCGTGTGGTGGCCAAGGGCCTGCACCGCGCGGGGTTCACGGTGTATTGCGTGCAACTGGCCGGGCATTGCGGCACAGAAGAAGACCTGTTGGCCACCACTTGGCGCGACTGGTATGCCAGCGTCGAAGCCGGAGCAGAGCGCCTGAAAAAACGGGTCGACAACCTGTTCGTCGGTGGTCTGTCGATGGGGGCCTTGCTGGCCTTGCGGCTGGCCGCGCAACGGCCCGACCTGGTTGATGGCGTGGCGGCTTACGCCACCATGTTCCGCCACGACGGCTGGAGCATGCCCGCGTTCACGCGCCTGGCATTCCTGCTGCCGGTGTTCCGCGCACTGGGCATCGGACGGCACCGCAGCTTCCTGGAACAGCCACCTTACGGCATCAAGGACGAAAACCTGCGCAAGCGCATCGTGGCGCAGATGCAGTCGGGCGACAGCAGCGCGGCCGGACTGCCGGGCAACCCCTGGTGGGCCGTGGCCGAGATGAGCGTGTTGTCGTCAACGGTACGACGCCAGCTGCGCGACATTCAGTCGCCATGCCTGGTGGTCCATGCCACGGAAGACGACGTGGCCAGCCTGCGCAATGCGGAATTGATCGCGCGACGTGTCACGCAGGCACCGGTGGAAATGCTGTTGTTGAAAGACAGTTATCACATGGTCACCATCGACCGCGAGCGGCGCACCGTGATCAATAAGACCATTGAGTTCATCAACCGCATCGTCGACGAAAAAGGCAAGGCCATGGGGGCGGCGGCATGAGCACTGAGTTGAGCACCGGCATGCCGGCCATCGCCATCGTGCTGTGGATTGCCAACGTGCTGGTCGACAGTGGCGGGCAGCTTGCCTTCAAGGCGGCTGCCGGTGACCCCGATGCAGGGGCAGGTGTGGCGCGCTGGAAGTGGATGTTGGCGCGGCGTTGGATCTGGGTTGGCATTGCCTGCTATGTGGCCGAGTTCGTGCTGTGGTTGTCCTTCCTGTCGCTGGTGCCGCTGTCTGAAGGCGTGCTGTTGGGTTCGATCAACATCGTGGCCATCATGATCGCCGGGCGCTACTGGTTTGCCGAAAAACTGACGCGCCTGCGGGTGGCGGGCATGGTGTTGATTTCAATCGGTGTTGCCGTCGTGGGGCTTCAGTAATGCGCCGTTTTTACCTGCTTGGTTTTCTGGCGCTGATGGCTTTCGATACCCTGGCCCAGATCAGCTTCAAATACGCTGCTACCCAGGCCTTGCCGCTTGAATTCTCGGCCGACTGGTTGCTGCGTGTGTTTGGCCAGCCCTGGATTTACGGTGCCTTCGTGGGCTACATCGGCGCGTTCTTCGCGTGGATGACGCTGCTTCAGCACGCCCCCATCGGGCCTGCGTTTGCTGCGTCCCACCTGGAACTGGTGTCGGTCATGCTGCTGTCCGTCTACCTGTTCGATGAACGTATCGGGCCGTGGCAAGTGGTTGGCGCATTGACGATCATCGCCGGCATTGTCTGCCTGGCCTTGGGTGAGGCCGAGCTTGGCGGCGAAGCAGGCGACAGCGTGCCGCCAGCCCCTGCCCACGGAACCAGTTCACGTACCCATGCCGACGGTCACGCCCACTAGACCGGGTTTCGACCTGCCCCCGACTGCGGGGCTGCCGCTGACGCTGAGTGATTTGTTGCCCGGCGGGGCGTCGTCCTGGACCGGCGAGCGAGGTGCCGACAGCCTGGAAGATGGGTTGGTGGACATGCTTGGGCTGCCAAATGTGCAGATCACCTGTTCGGGTACGGCCGCGTTGGTGATTGCATTGACGGCGCTGAGACGCCTTGGGGCGCGACCTGAGGCCTGGTCTAACTCACGGTCTCATTCACGCCCCCAATCACGGCATGGCGTACTCCAGCAAGAGTCTGAAACCGGCCCGCATGCTGGGTTTGCTGCCGCATCTACAGGCGTTATGCATCAGGACAGTGAGCGACGCGTCGTCGTTGTGCCTGCCTACACCTGTCCGCTGGTAGCCTTGGCAGTGGCCCATTGCGGACTCGAATTGCGTGTGTGTGAACTGTTGCCAGACAGTCTGGACATGGACCCGGCGCACTTGTCCCAGCTGTGTGATGCCAACACGCTGGCGGTGATTCCCACCCACTTGGCGGGGCGCATTGCCGATGTGCCTACGGCTTGTCGAATTGCCCACGCGTTTGATGCGTGGGTCATCGAAGACGCTGCGCAGGCCCTGGGTGCCACGGTGGAAGGGCGATCAGTCGGCCTGCAGGGCGACGTGGCATTTTTCAGTCTTGCCGTCGGCAAAGGACTGACCATGTTCGAAGGCGGCGTGCTGTTCACGGCGCACGATGCCCTGCGTGCGCCTTTGCATAACGCGGCGTCTACAGAAGCGCCTGCACGTATTGGCTGGGAGCTGCGCCGAAGCGTGGAATTGCTGGGCTATGCCGCCTTGTATCGGCCAGCCGGTTTGCGTCTGGCTTATGGCCGACCCTTGCGGCGTGACCTGGCGCGACATGACTGGATTGCGGCGGCGGGCGACGAATTCGATCTGGATATTCCACTGCATCGCCCCGGCGCATGGCGGCAATCCGTGGCGCGTCGGGCATTGATGCGTTTGCCTGGCTTCCTGGTGCAGACGGCGCAAGGTGCAGCACGATGGCGTGCGTGTCTGCAAAATATCGCCGGACTGACGTGCATGGGTGACGCAGCGGGGCAGGGCGTCTGGCCCGTGATGCTGGTATTGCTGCCTGACCAGACGGTGCGCGATGCCGTGTTGAATCGTCTGTGGGGCAGTGGCTATGGGCTGAGCCTGCCCTTTGTCCATACCTTGCCTGATTATGCGTATCTGCGAGCCGTGGTGCCTGCCGCTGAATCTGACGCGCTGCCTAACGCGCGCGCTTTGGCCGGACGTTTGCTGGCGATCGGCAACAGCCCGTGGGTGACGGATGCCGATCGAACGGTGGTGTGCGAGGTGCTGAAAGAAGCGCTGGCAGCGGCTGTGCGCGGATAATCTTTGCGTCAGCCCTTGGCCAGATTACTGGCCAAGTCTGCGGCCAATAGCGCGTGTTATGCACTTCCCGCTGTTGCCAATAAGACGCATCTGGCGACGGCCTTCGACGTTCACGCCATCGAACACCTGCGTCGGCGAGTTCGCTTCCTGAAGGGCGACCGGAGTCAACATCAATCGGTTGCAAAGGGCGTTTGCAACCGACTATATCTTTCGTTTTCACGCTGAAAACTGAAAATAAAGTCTGTCGCGCAGACCTCAGATTTTTTGCGCCAGATCCCAAATAAACCCGAACGGATCCTGAACTCGCGCTCTCAGATCTCCCCAGAACATTTCCTCTGGCTCGTTCAGCATCGTCGATCCTGCTTGCACCATCTCGCCAGCGAGCGACACCACGTCATCAACATACACATAGAATATGAATGGCGTCGGCGAGCCCGATGTTTGTGGTGCCTTCAGGTCTGAATACCACCCTTCTTTGTTGATAGTGAGGTTCGTTCCGCGATAGCGAATCCGGGCGAACAATAAGTCGCCGTCGTCTCCCTCCATTTCGGCGATTGATGCCATGCCCATTACATCGGTATAAAAATCAAGGGCGGCTCTGACATCGCGAACGTTTAGCGCGGTCGTCAGCCAGGTGATACCCAAACCTTCCCATGGATGAGTCCGGTTTTCGACGTTGTTGAACCAAGTCAATTTTTTCATCATGTGTCCCTCTAGGATCGGGTCTCGTAAAGCGACGAGACGCTGACCGTAACTATACAGGATAGAATGTATAGTTTGAAGCCTTGTTAGAGGCCACTTTTTGCTTGGTCTTTCCTCTTCCGGTTGAGGGTCGCTTGTTAAGCCTGCAAGGTGGGAGCTGGGGATCCCTGACGCGGCACCACAAGCTTGACATCAATCTCACAGCCCATTCCTTCAAGCGAAAGACGGGGAGTAGGAACTAACGTGTTGCAATGCTGGTGATCCCAAATAGTCGCTGACTCTCGGAAGCGATGAGGCTTGCATACTCCCGCTGATCATCGGCGACCAGGACTCAATGAAGTCCGGACGAGGGCGGCGTTTTTTTCCTGGTTCGCTTTGACGTTTGCACCGTGTCTTCGGCCTTAGTTCCATCGGAAGGCGCTGCGCTTGTTTCGAGAACTTTTTCCAGTTCCTTGCCCAAATGCTGGCGAAGCTTTACGTCCATAGGACGCCCAGAGATATAGTCATACGCCCAGAGCCCGTCAGCCGCTAAACGGAGCATGAATCGGGTGAATGCCTGCGGGTCATCTGAAATTTGTGGCTCTGGCGGGGCCCAACGATCAATGATTCGCAGCCACGGCTCGCTCAATGACGGATTTTTGGAAAATTCCAGCAGAAAAAGCAGTTCGGCGCGTGTTGCGGCGCGAGTTCCAACACGAATATATGCCCCTAGTCGTTCGTCGGCCGTTGTTTGCTCGAACGGCTTGCCAGCGCTCTTCTCCAGGTTTTCTTCCCATTGGTTGGCTAGATACTGGTTAAGACCCTGAATCAACTCATCACGGGATGCGAAGTGATAAAGCATGCCGCCTCGTGTCAACGCCGCTTCGGCTGCCACCGAATCGAAGGTGACGGCGGTGACACCTTCACGGTTGATTACTCGGATGGCGGCGTCAAGAATGTTCGTACGCTTGCTCTGGCGCATGGCGGTCTCCTGAGATCGGTGCGTTGCGGACCGCAAGTGTATCGGCCTTGGGCTATGCAGTCGCACATGCTTGAACCCGACGCCTGTCAGATAGGCTTACAGTCGGGTGGGACCACCTGAGCGCTTGTGCGAGGTGTCAATGAAAAGAAAATAGACAGTCTGGAATGTTTAGTTTCAGGGGCCATGAAGCGCGTGCCCTCATCGAATCTCAGCTAGGAAGCGGTCTATCAAGTCAGCCCTTGGCCGAATCACCTGTCAGGTCCTCAGCCAATAGCGCATAAAGCAGGAAGTCGCGCGGCTCATCTCTGACCATGCGATATTGGCGCAGTGTGCCTTCCAGCTGAAAACCGCATTTCTCCAACACCCGAATCGACCGCGTGTTGGTGTCCAGCACATGGGCGTGGATACGGTTCAATCCCATGCAGCTGATTCCCCACTGCACGACCGCCATGCACGCATGTCCCGCCAAACCTTGGCCCCAATAGCCGGGTGCCAGGTCATAGGCAATCTCTGCATGTCGATGTGCCTGCACCACCCCGTTGAAACCAACCGTCCCGACCAGCTTGTCACTGGACAGCGCCACCAACGCAAACCGGATTGGATGATCCACCACTGTGCTCAGATATTGCGCACGAATCTGCGCTTCAAGCTGCGCCTCGCCGCCCAGATTCCAGCTCGTGTGCTGGACCACATCAGGTTCACGCAGATAGTCGTACCAGGCAGTGGCGTCGGTCGCGCAGATCGGGCGCAAGGCGTAGTGCTCAGCCACGGTGGCCGGGAGAATAGGATGGTCCAAACAAGGCTCCGCAGTCGGTGAAGGCTTGACCATATCACCCGGGAGCGTTGGAGTCGGAATCAAGGGGCAATCACGCAGCCCGTGCGCGCGCCAGCCAGTCGATCAACCGCAAGTTCATGGTGTGCTGAGCTGGCCGCCATGCCTCGACCTGCGCATCGCTTAAATCCGCGTCCTGGCCATCGCCCGCGCTGACCCAGCGCTTCCACGCGGTGCTGTAAGTATGGCGCGAAACTTCGCCGGTGATATCGCTTGCTACCACCCGGCCTCGCAGCGCGGCGATCACCGCATCGACATGATTTGCCCGCATCACGCCCTGGTCCCAGTTGGTGCGCAAGACCTCAGTGCTGAACACGTCCTTGTCCACCGACACATAGGCCGGTTCCGATGATCTTCCCAGATCATTCACCAAGGCCTGAACCAGCGCGTCAGCATCGGGAAAGCCGCAGAACGCGCGGCTTGCGCCTACCCAGCGTGACCATCGGGTATCGACACCGATGCTCCAATAGCGCAGCTTGCCCGACCACAGCGGCCGCAAATAGTTTTCCCAGGCATGCGATGCGCCGATGTCCTGGGACGTGATGCCCACCACATCCACCCGGCTTACAAACGGCAAGGCGGTCACGCGTCGCACCCACGAGCCGCAGTGCACGCCGCCGATGAAACGCATGTTGTCAGGGTGGTTGTCGAACACCAGCACGCGCATCTGGCCATGCTGATTCTGCCGCGCGATCAGCGGCCAGCTCAGGTGATGAAAGTCGCCGCTGCCAAGCATGACGGTGTCGGCTGATGCGGGTGCCATGCGGTCAAGCTTGTCCGTCAGCCAGCGCATGCGGGGCAGTGAGCACCCCAGACGCAGCGTTTCATGATGTTCACGCAGATCCAGCCGGTGTGCGTCGGGCAGGTCGCCGACGGAACTGTCGATGTCGAGAATGACGGGTGCAGGTATCACCGGTGTGGACACGACAGCAGACAGGGGCACGGACAAAGGCGATGACACGTTCAGGCTCACGCAGATTCCACCGTGCTTTTTCCCGCAGTTTCTTTCCCCGCCGCTTCCCGTGCATCGCGCCACGCACGATCACTTTCGAAGTGCGACGCGAAACGCTTGGTCAATACACGCAACAGCCGGTTGCGCGGCAGCACCGCGTGCCGCGTGAACGTGAACTGTGCCCCCAACGATGCCTTGACCTCGGGGTCAGTCCAGCCTGCTACATAGAAGCGGCAGCCGTGCGCCAATGCGTATTCCAGGTTGACCATCCAGCTGACGAAGTAAAGGTTGTGGTCGCGCGCTTGCGGGTAAGTGAAGCCCACATATTTGTCGACCAGATTGCCACCGTACTCAAAGCATAGATTGAAGCCGATCAACAGCCCGTCGTGGCGGTACTCGAACACCACGCCGCCGTTGTCGCCATCTTGCAAGATGGCCTCGAAAAACGGCCGGGACAACTGATCGAAGTGCAGCTCGCTTTGCGCGTATACCTCCAGGTATCGCGCATAGTACTGGTCGATCACTGCGGAGTCGTTGAATTGCGCATCACCGGTGCGCACGGTGCTGATCTGCAAGTCTTCGCGTGAACGCAGCTTGCGACGCAGGTTCTTGCGCCGTGATGAAGAAAGCCGGGCCAGATACGTGTCAGTGCTGTCGAAATCGATCGGCACATAAGCCAGCGCCTGGCCTTCCACCATCACCATGCCGGCATCGCGGCATGCGCTTGTCAGTGCCGCTGCATGCGCGCGTTCAGCGGCATCCAGCAATGGCGAATCGTCAGGAATGTCTTTGACGATCAGCAGCCGCTGCTTGCTTGCCGGGCCGTTCATTATCGTGCGCACCCACTCCGCAGCGTGCATCTGTTTCGCGGGTGCAAGCAGATACTCAGAAACCGTCGTGCCCACAAAAGCCGTGCGAATGCGCAGCCACGCAGACCACACACGCGACCCGGGCAACCGCGCAATGCGCGCTTTCAGCGCCGGATCGGCCGTGGTCAGCAAATCGAACGGAGCGATGAATCCCGGCGTGCCCGGGGCCATCTCTTGCGCGACAAAACCCGCAGGCGGGTGCAGGGCAAAGGCCCGTACCAGTCCTGCGGGTTCAAGTTGATTGGCGTGTGAAGCGTCGTCCTCCACACGCACAACTTCTGAGGCAGTCACCGTGTTGCGATCAGCTTTCGCGTTTGGCGCGCGTCAGCAGCTGATCAAGCAAGGTCATTGCCTGATCGATCTCGGCATACGAGATTTCCAGCGACGGGGCAAAGGTGATCACGTTCTTGTAATAACCACCCACGTCCAGCACCAGCCCCGTCTTGCGACCTTCGTATTCCAGCGTGCCCGACAGACCGATGTCGACCATCTTGTCCAGCAGCGCACGATTGGGCGTGAAGCCATCGTCGGTGCAGATCTCGGCGCGCAGTGCCAAGCCCAGACCATCCACGTCGCCGATTTCCTTGTGACGCTTTTGCAGCTGCTTCAAGCCGTCCAGGAAGTAAGCGCCGCGATCGCACACCTGCTTGCCGTAGTCGATCTCGGCGGTCATCTTCAGCACTTCCAGGCCCAGCGCAGTACCGAGCGGGTTCGATGCGAAGGTGGAATGCGTCGAGCCAGGCGGGAACACCGTCGGGTTGATCAGCTCTTCACGTGCCCACAGACCGCTCAGCGCATTCAGGCCGTTGGTCAATGCCTTGGCGAACACCAGAATGTCCGGCGTGACACCGAAGTTCTCGATCGACCACAGCTTGCCGGTACGCCAGAAGCCCATCTGGATTTCATCGACCACCATCAGAATGCCGTGGTCATCCAGCACCTTCTTCAAACCAGTGAAGAAGTTGGCCGGCGGCACTACGTAGCCACCCGTGCCTTGAATCGGCTCGACGTAGAACGCGGCGTATTCGCACTGGTTGGTCTTCGGGTCCCAGATCGCGTGGTATTCGTTTTCGAACTTGCGTCGGAATTCCTTGACGATCGAATCCGAATACTCTTCGGCCGTCATGCCCTTGGGGCGACGGAAGGGGTAGGGGAAGGGGATGAACTGCGCGCGGTCGCTGAAGTGGCCGAAGCGGCGACGATAGCGGTAGCTCGACGTAATAGCCGATGCACCCAGCGTACGGCCGTGGTAGCCGCCTTCGAAAGCGAACATCAGGCTCTTGCCGTTGCTGGCGTTGCGAACCACCTTCAGCGAATCTTCAATGGCTTGCGCGCCCCCAACGTTGAAGTGCACGCGGCCTTCCTTGCCCCACTTGGCGTGGGCGTCCTGCGCAATCCACTTGGCGAGTTCGATCTTGGTCGGGTGCAGATACTGGCTGGCCACCTGCGGCAGCACGTCAAGCTGCTTGCGCATGACTTCGTCGAGCCGCTTGTTCTTGTAGCCGAAGTTCACGGCCGAGTACCACATCTGCAAGTCCAGATACGGCGTGCCCTCGTCGTCGAACATATAGCTGCCTTCGCAGCCCGTGAAAATCTTCGGCGGATTCACATAGTGAACCGTGTCACCGAAAGAGCAGTATTTGGCTTCGTCGGCCAGCAACTGTGCGCGAATATCAGCGCTCATTTCCCACACCCCATATCAGATCGAATCGCGTCGCCGGGTGCACGGTGCGCACGAAGCAGCGACGGAGTGGATTGTGTCCAGGCAAGTTGCCGTATTGATCGACGAAGTGTGTGGAATGTGTGGAGAGGGCAGGGCGCATGCGGATGCCGCTTTTGCTGCATGCGCCCATAATGCCGACTCGACCCAATCCCTTGATGGAGTTGTATTCATGTCCAAGAAGATCGCGCTGGTGACCGGCGCAGGCCGTGGTATTGGCAAAGCCGTGTCGGAAGCGCTGCTGGCAGACGGCTATACCGTGGTGCTGGCTGGTCGCAACGTGGAGTTGCTGAACGCCGTGGCCGATGCGGCTGCGAAGGCGGGTCAATCTGCATTGGCGGTTCAGACCGACGTGACCGATGCGGCCAGCGTCGAGAATCTGTTTGCGCAGATCCAGTCCAACTATGGCCGGCTCGACGTGTTGTTCAACAACGCCGGTATTGGCGCGCCCGCGGTAGACATTGACGAGCTGCCCATCGAAACCTGGAAGGCCGTGGTCGACACGAACCTGACCGGCATGTTCCTGTGCATCCGGGCTGCCTTCGGCATGATGAAGCGCCAGTCGCCCCAAGGTGGCCGGATCATCAACAACGGCTCGATCTCGGCGCATGACCCGCGTCCCAACAGCATTGCCTACACCTCGACCAAGCATGCCGTTACTGGCTTGACCAAGAGCGTGTCGCTGGATGGCCGTCCGTATGACATTGCGTGCAGCCAGATCGACATCGGCAACGCCTTGACCGACATGGCCGCGCGCATGGCCAAGGGTGTCAAGCAGGCCAACGGCACCATCGCGCCGGAACCGTTGATGGATGTCGCCCACGTGGCCAGCGCCGTGAAGTACATGGCCAGCCTGCCGCTGGATGCCAACGTGCAGTTCATGACGGTGATGGCAACCAAGATGCCCTTCGTTGGTCGTGGCTGATGTAATAGTCTGATTGACCGGGTTTTCGCCTCGCTTTCGTGCGCGGGGCGAAAACTCGGCGTGCGTTTCCCAAGCAGTATTCTGTCAAGTGACGGTGTAATTTCAGCTGCTTGGGCATGAAAAGTGCTAAAGCCGCGTTTTGCCACCCGTCGCATCTCTTGTGGCCTGGTCTTTTCTGCGAGCACCCAATGAAAATTCTGATCGTCCTGACTTCCCACGACCGTCTTGGTGATACCGACAAGAAAACTGGCTTCTGGCTGGAAGAATTCACCGCGCCTTATTACGTCTTTCTTGATGCCGGTGCCACCATCTCGATTGCGTCGCCGCGTGGCGGGCAGGTGCCGCTCGATCCCAAAAGCGACGAGCCGGACGCCCAGACCGAGACCACCGCGCGCTTCCGTCAAGACGAAGTCGCCCGTTATGCGCTGGATCACACCTACCCGCTGGCCGATATGCGGCCCGAAGATTACGACGCGGTGTTCTATGCGGGCGGACACGGCCCGCTGTGGGATCTGGCCGAAAGTCGCACGTCCACTGCATTGATCGAATCTTTCTATCGCACAGGCAATCCGGTTGCGGCGGTCTGCCACGGTCCGGCGGTGCTGCGTCACGCCATGTACGAAGGCCGCCCCCTGGTGCAGGGAAAATCGGTAACCGGGTTCAGCAACTCGGAGGAAGCGGCGGTTGGCTTGACGGATGTGGTGCCTTTCCTGCTCGAAGACGAACTCAAGCGTCTGGGTGGTGAGTACTCGAAGGGCGAGGACTGGAAAAGCTATGTGCTGGTCGACGGCAAGCTGATCACCGGGCAGAACCCGGCGTCATCGACCGAGGCTGCGCAAGCGGTATTGCGTCTGTTGAAACCCTGATCTGCGATCGGGATTCAAAAACAAGATTCAATAACCAGATTCAAGAACGATTCATTACTTCGAACTTTCCGAATACACCGTCTTCGGACGGTAGAATCCTTCCTATCGCGGCATTCGCCGCGCGCCCCTTTTCGGAGCAGCAAGGCCGGCCTCACGGCCGGGCCTGCACATCATGACTCAGAACTCCCTGCACGACCGCGTTTTCCTGCTGCTGCTCGCCCTTGTCACCGTTGCCTTTTGCTGGATACTCGCGCCCTTTGCCGGTGCCGTATTCTGGGGCGCGATCACGGCCATCATCTTTGCGCCGGTGAATCGCTGGATTCTTGCCAAGGTCGGCCGGCGTCCTTCTCTGGCGGCGTTGCTGACGCTGCTGCTGGTGCTGGTCATGGTGATTCTGCCGATGATGGCGATCACCGGTGGCCTGGTGCAAGAAGGTGGTGCCCTGTATCAGCGCCTGCGCTCAGGTCAGCTTGATGTCGGTGCGTTCCTGCAGCAGACCTTTGACGCCTTGCCGCCCTGGATACACGAGATGCTGGGCCGCTATGGCTTGCCTGACCTGGCCAGCGTTCAGGAACGCCTGTCTGACGGCGCGCTGCAAGCCAGTCAGTTCATTGCCTCACAAGCGGTCAATATCGGCCAGAACACCTTCCAGTTCATCGTCAGCTTCGGTGTGATGCTGTATCTGATGTTCTTCCTGTTGCGTGATGGAGCCGCGTTGTCGCGCCGCATCCGTCAGGCCATTCCGCTGTCGGAGAACAACAAGGTTCACCTGCTGCAGAAGTTCATGGCCGTGGTGCGTGCAACGGTCAAGGGCAACGTGGTCGTGGCAATCACGCAGGGCCTGTTGGGCGGTCTGATCTTCTGGATTCTCGGCATTCAGGGCGTGCTGCTGTGGACCGTGTTGATGGCCTTCCTGTCGCTGTTGCCGGCCATCGGTGCCGGCCTGGTCTGGGGGCCGGTTGCCGTCTATTTCCTGGTCAGCGGTTCCTTGTGGCAAGGGCTGGTGCTGATTGCGTACGGCGTGTTGGTGATCGGCCTGGTAGACAACATTCTGCGCCCCATCCTGGTGGGCAAGGACACGCGTATGCCCGACTGGGTGATCCTGATTTCCACCCTGGGCGGCATGGCTTTGTTTGGCATCAGCGGCTTTGTGATCGGTCCGTTGGTCGCCGCGTTGTTCATGTCGGCGTGGGATCTGTTCGCAACCAGCGAAAATAACTCAAGTCGGTAATTTTTCGCCGTGGCAGCAGGAGAGGGGAGTTTGGCGATGGGTAAACGGGTGTTGTATGCAGAATTTCTGCACGAGACCAATACCTTCAGCATTCGTCGTACGGGCGAGCAGGAGTTTCGGCAAGGCCGTTTCAACGTAGGCACGGAAGTACCCCGGATCTACACCGGCACGCATACGGCCGCCGGTGCCGCGTTGGAAGCGGCTGCCCGTTACGGCTGGACGCTGGACACCCCGGTGTCTGCCGAGGCCACGCCCTCCGGGCGTGTGTTGCAGAGCTTTTTTGACGCCACCGTGGCGCGCATCGTCGATGCCGCCCACGCGGCACCGGTCAGCGGTGTGCTCATGCATTTGCATGGATCGATGGTTACCGAAGAACTCGAAGATGGCGACGGCGAATTGCTGGCCCGCCTGCGTGCGGCCGTCGGGCCATCGGTGCCGATCATGGTGGTGGTGGATGTTCACGCCACGGTGACCGAGCTGATGGCCAATCATGCCAATGGCCTGATTTCCTATCGCACGTACCCCCACGTCGATATGTACGACCGCACCTGGCAGGCCGCGCATCTGCTTGAACGCGCGATGGCCGGCACAATCCACCCGCAGATCACGGTAGGGCGTGCGCCGCTGCTGTTCGGATGCGACGGTGGGCGTACGCTGAACGGCAGCCCCATGAACCAGCTGCTGGACCGCGCGAACCAGGCAGAACAGTCGGGCGAAGCCTTGGTCGTCAGCATTCAAGCCGGTTTTTCGTCGATGGACGTGCCTGATATCGGGCCTTCGGTGGCGGTGACTACCGATGGCGACCCGGCCACCGGTCAGCGGCTGGCGCAGGTGTTCAGCGAACTGATCTGGGCCACCCGCGATTTCAGCAGCATTTCCTTTACCCCGCTGGACGAAGCCGTAACGCTCGCGCGCGCCGGTGAAGGGGCGGGCAGGCCGTTGATCATTGCGGATTTTGCAGACAACCCGGGCGCAGGTGCCTATGGCGATGGCACGGCCCTGCTGGCTGCCATGCTGCGGGGCGGTTTGCGCAATGCCATCTTGCATGCGATTTACGATCCGGCCGTGGTGAAGACGGCGATCGATGCCGGCATTGGCAGCCAGATCGATGTCGAGCTGGGCGGCAAGACCGACCCCAGTCTGGGCGGCGGGCCGCTGCGTGTGCAGGGCATGGTCACGCGCATCTCCAACGGATGTTTCATTGCCTATGGGCCAATGGGTGGCGGGGCCCCGCGCAACGAAGGCCCCACGGTGGTGCTGCGGATTGGCGACATCGATGTGGTGGTGGCCAGCAGCAACAACCAGGCGAACGATCTGGGCCAGATTTCTTCCGTCGGACTGGACCCGATGCGTGCGTGGACCATCGCAGTGAAGTCCATGAACCACTATCGGGCGGCATTTGCGCCCATCAGCCGGGCGATTCTCGAAGTCGATACCGGTGCGCTGTGCACGCGCAACTTCCTGGCGCGTCCCTATCAGCATATTCGCCGCCCAATCTACCCGTTCGACAGCGTGGAATATGGCGAACAGCACGGTGCGCAATACGGCGAACCCCACGCAGAGCAATGAGCGGCGATCATACTGAACCGCCAGATGCGGTCATGTACAATCGGAGGGCCCTTGCGACGAAGAGCCCGCAGCCTGTCCTGGCGGGCTTTTTTCGCTTCTTTATCTCAGCAAGGGTTTTCCGGATCGACGCATGCTGATTCTCGTTTCCAATGACGACGGTTATTACGCGCCTGGCCTTGCGGCGCTGGCAGACGCGTTGCGTCCGCTCGCCGAAGTGGTGGTGGTTGCACCCGAGGTCAATCAAAGCGGGTCATCCAATTCGCTGACGCTGCGACGCCCCCTGGCCGTACGCAACGCGGCGAACGGCATCCGTTATGTGGATGGCACGCCGTCGGACTGTGTGCACGTTGCGCTCACCGGCTTGATGGATCGGCGTCCCGACCTGGTCGTGTCCGGTATCAATAATGGCGCGAACATGGGCGACGACACCTTGTATTCGGGTACCGTTGCCGCTGCGACCGAAGCCTATCTGTTTGGCATTCCGTCGATCGCGTTCTCGCTGGTCGATCGCAATTGGCAGCATCTCGATGCTGCAGCGGCCGTGGCGCGTCGCATTGTCGAGGGTTTCATCGCCAATCCCTTGCCCGATCGCATGCTGCTCAACGTCAATATTCCCAGCCGGCCGCTGTCGGCGCTGACCGAGATCCGCACCACGCGGCTTGGCAAGCGTCACCCGTCCGAGCCGGTCGTGCGCTCGACCACGCCTTATGGCGAGTCGGTTTATTGGATCGGCGCGGTGGGCGGCGAGTTCGATGGCACGCCTGGCACCGATTTTCACGCGATCTCCGAAGGTGCGGTGTCGATTACGCCGCTGCGCCTGGATCTCACGCATGTCGAGCAGCTCGACACGGTGCGATCCTGGACCGCACAAGCCTGGAATACCGGTCGTTGACATCGTCCAAGTCCTCCTCTGGCAAGCCATCGGGCGCAACCGGTGGCCACACCCCCGGCACGACCGGCTCGGGGCGTTCGTCCACGACCATCACCACCAGCAACAGCAATACGCGGATTGCTGCCGGTCGTATTGCCAGCACGAACAAGGCAAGTGGCCTGCGTGTGGAAACGCCTGCGCGCGCCACCAACAGCAATACGCGCGTGTTGACGCGCACTGGCGTAGTCGCGCAGCCCGTGGTGCGCAGCACCGACAATCCAGGCATGAATTCCGAGCGTCTGCGTGACGCCATGGTGGCGCGGCTGCGCAAGGCCGGCATCAGCGACGAGCTGGTGCTGTCGGCCATGCACGCCGTCCCGCGTCATCACTTCATCGATGAAGCGCTGGCCAGCCGTGCCTACGAAGACGCCTCGTTGCCGATCGGCCACGGACAGACTATCTCGCAGCCCTGGATCGTGGCGCGGATGATCCAGACCGCGCGGGCCAACCGTACGCTTACGCGTGTGCTGGAAGTCGGTACCGGCTGCGGTTATCAGGCGGCGGTGCTGGCGGGCGTGGCACAAGAGGTGTATTCGATCGAGCGTATCCGTGGACTGCACGATGTGGCGCGGGATCGCCTGCGGCCGCTGCGTCTGTCGCGCGTGCGCCTGGCGCTGGGCGATGGCATGCTGGGTCTGCCCAGCGCCGCGCCCTTCGATGCGATTGTGGTCGCGGCGGCAGGCATGGCGATTCCGGATGCGCTGTCAGAACAATTGGCCATCGGCGGGCGGCTTGTCGCCCCCGAAGGCACTACCGAACAACGTTTGATATTGATAGAGCGCACCGGTGCGCGCAACTGGAAGCGGTCCGAACTGGAATCAGTTCGCTTCGTTCCCTTGCGCCCTGGCGTGATCTGGTAATAAGTCTCAGAGGGAGATGCAGGATGCTGAATCGGCGTACGCCTGGTCAGAAGCACGAAACCAAGCCGGCAACGGCACGGCTGGCCGGACTGGTGTATCGGGGCGCAGTCTGCGGCCTGGCCGCACTTGCGTTGGCAGCTTGCACGACGCCGCCCCGCCGTACAGCTGCGCCGGTTGTCGAACACACGGGTTCCAGCCCGGTGATGAGCGCACCGGACACCTCGTCCGGCAGCGCGGCAGCCGCAACCCCGTCCACCGGTGGCGTCTATGTCGTCAAACCGGGCGATTCGCTGCGTCGCATTGCGACGGCTTACGGCGTGGACTGGCGTGACCTGCAGCAGTGGAACAACCTGCCAGATCCCAATCACCTGGTACCCGGGCAGGAGCTTCGCTTGCATGGCGCAGGCGGAACGGCGCCGGTCGCATCAGGCCCGGTGCCTGCTGCACCGCCAGCCGGTACGGTGCAGACCAACCCCATCGGCGGTGGTGGCGCGAGCCAGTCCCGTCCGCTGGACGCCGCGCCTGGAACGGGCGTGAGCGACGGTGCTCCTGCGCCCGCAACCGCCACCAAGCCGCCGGCACCCTCCGCACCGGTGGTGCGTGGCGATGGCCCTGATGAACGCATCGACTGGGCCTGGCCTGCCAATGGCAAGCTGATCGAAGGCTTCAACGAGGCGCGCAACAAGGGCCTGGATATTGGTGGCAACCTGGGTGACCCGGTGCTGGCTGCGGCCGATGGCAAGGTGGTGTACAGCGGCAGTGGCCTGCGTGGCTACGGCAATCTGATCATCATCAAGCACAACAACACCTACCTGTCTGCATACGCGCATAACCGCGCGCTGCTGGTCAAGGAAGGTCAGGAAATCAAGCGCGGCCAGCGTATTGCGGAATTGGGCCAGACCGACGCCGCCACGCCGCGTGTGCACTTCGAAATCCGTCGCCAAGGCAAACCAGTCGATCCGGCCGGTTTCCTGCCGGCACGCTGATCTTTGCTGTGCATTGCTGCTTGAATTTCTCTGGCACGAGTCGTTTCTCATGACGCCGATCCTCATTTTCGACCTGGAAACCATCCCGGACGTCGAGGGTCTGCGCCTGCTTAACGGCTGGTCGCCAGACGTGCCCGATGCCGAGGTGGTCGAACGCGCCTTTGCGGCGCGGCGCGAGGCAGTGGGGCACGACTTCCTGCCGCTGCATCTGCAGAAGATTGCGGTGGTGGGCTGCGCGTTTCGCGACAACGATGGATTCCGGGTGCGCTGCATCGGTGGTCCGGATGACAGCGAAGCCATGCGCATCTCGGGTTTTTTCAAGACCATCGAGCGCTACACCCCCCAGCTTGTCAGCTGGAACGGGTCCGGCTTCGATCTGCCGGTCTTGCACTACCGTGGCCTGATTCACGGCGTGGCCGCTCCCCGTTACTGGGATATGGGCGAAGATGACCGTGATTTTCGCTACAGCAACTACATCAGCCGCTACCATCAGCGCCACGTTGACCTGATGGACCTGCTGGCGAAATACAATGGCCGGGCGAACGCACCGCTCGATCAACTGGCCAAGCTTTGCGGGTTTCCTGGCAAGCTGGGCATGGATGGCAGCCAGGTCTACACCGCCTGGACCGACGGCCGGGCCAACGAAGTACGCGCTTACTGCGAAACTGACGTAGTCAACACCTGGTTGGTGTATTGCCGGTTCCGCCTGATGCGGGGTGTGCTTACCCGCGAGCAATACGACGACGAGATCGCACTGGTCCGTAACACGCTGGCGGCCATCGATGAGCCGCACTGGCGCGAATATCTTGCGGCCTGGCCCGACGCTGGTCAGCCCGCACCCTGAACGACACTGTCCCCACACACCGGCCTGGCCGGTGTGGTGCGCGACACGGCACACTCTCATGACTCACGTACACGACGATTCTTCCGCCAGCCTCATTGCGTCTGGCATGCCTGATGATGACGACACGCCTTTCGCTGCGCGCGAAGGCGGTGCGTCACGCCGTGCAGATGCCATGGCCGAGGTCGCCATCTCGCGCCTGGACGCGCCTGATGCATCCTGTCCGCCGCCCGCTCCGCCGGCCGACGGCAGCATCCTGATCGAATCGCTGGATCAGGATGGCCGAGGGGTAGGGCGGCGCGATGGCAAGGTGATCTTTGTCGAAGGTGCGCTGGCCGGGGAGCGCGTCAGCATCAACGTGTTCCGCAGCAAGTCGTCTTACGAGGTTGCCAACGTCGTTGAGGTGCATCACAGTTCGCCGCTGCGTGTCGAACCGCGTTGCCCGCACTTCAAGGTCTGCGGCGGCTGTGCGATGCAACACGTCGATGCCGGCGCGCAGGTTGCGATCAAGCAGCGCGTGCTGGAAGACACCTTCTGGCACCTGGGCAAGCTTCGCCCCGAACACATGCTGCCGCCGATTCACGGCCCGTACTGGGGCTATCGTCATCGCGCTCGTTTGTCGGTGCGGGCGCTGCCCAAGCCGCGCGGCGTGTATGTGGGCTTCCGGGAAAAGAAGAGCAGCCATGTGGCGGACGTGCGCGAATGCCATATCTTGCCGCCGCATGTGAACGACCTGCTGATGCCGCTGCGCACGCTGATCGCTGCCATGTCCAAGCCCGACCGCCTGCCGCAGATCGAAGTGGCCGTGGGCGATGACGTGACCGTGCTGGTGCTGCGTCACCTAGTGCCCTTGATCAAGCGCGACCTGATCCTGCTGGCCGATTTTGCCGAGAAGCACAAGATTCAGTGGTGGCTGCAGCCCGACGGCCCGGAAACCCTGCATCCGCTGTTGCGTGCCGACCGGGAAGGCCTGTCGTACACCTTGCCGGAATTCGGCCTGCGCATGCCGTACCGGCCGTCCGACTTCACCCAGGTCAATCCTGGCATCAATCGGGTGCTGGTGTCGCGTGCCTTGCAACTGCTGGATGCGCAGCCCACCGACCGCGTGGCCGATATGTTCTGTGGCCTGGGCAACTTCACCTTGCCGCTGGCGACGCAATGTCGTGAAGTGGTGGGTGTCGAAGGTCTGGAGAAGCTTACGCAGCGTGCCCAAGACGCCGCGCGCCGTCACGGCCTGGACGGGCATACGGCGTTTTCCACGCTGAACCTGTTTGAAGTCGATGCGCGCTGGTTGCGTAGCCTGGGGCATTTCGACCGCATGCTGATCGACCCGCCGCGTGAAGGTGCGCATGCGCTGGCGCAGGCCTTGGCTGCCATTGGCAGTGACGGCCCGAAGCGGATCGTCTACGTATCCTGCAATCCGTCTACGCTGGCTCGCGATGCGGCAATTCTGGTGCACGAAGGTGGGTACGTGATCCGCAGTGCGGGTGTGGTCAACATGTTCCCGCACACCGGGCACGTGGAGTCGATTGCCGTGTTCGAGCCGGGTCCGCGATTGTTGGGTGCGCCGGCTTCCTGATCCAGCGGAGCTAACTTGTGGATGAGGCGACGACGCTTACCGGTCGTCTCGCCGAGTCGCAAGGCGCTGGTGCCTGGTGATCCTGCGCAATGGGTGGAGCCAGGCATTTTCATCTGCGACAGGATCCTATATATTAGAATATTCTAATGTTCGAATAAAAATCATGCATTGGTCTCAAGCCTTGCTGGGTGGCATGTTGATCGGCGGTGCAGCAGTCTTGTTGATGGCGGGGCTGGGGCGTATTGCGGGTATCAGCGGTATTGCCCGCCAGGCATTCGGTCGCGGTAAAGGCGATGGCCGTGAAGATCGAGGCTGGCGACTGGCTTTTCTGGCCGGCCTATGGTGTGCGGCCTTGCTATGGCAGCTTGTGCGTGGCGGCGTGAGCCTGGGCGTGCCGCAGGTATCCACGCCTGTGTTGCTGCTGGCGGGCTTGCTGGTCGGGGTCGGGACGGCTTTGGGTGGTGGTTGCACCAGTGGTCACGGGGTGTGCGGCATCGCGCGCTTGTCGCCACGGTCCCTGTTGGCGACGGCGGTCTTCATGTCATTCGGTTTTCTCACCGTCTATGTGCTTCGCCACGGTTTGCCGGGAGCCTTGTCATGAGGCTGGCAATCGGTTTTGTGGCGGGCCTGTTGTTCGGCTTCGGGCTGATCATCGGAGGCATGACCGACCCTGCCCGGGTGCTTGGTTTTCTGGATCTCGCAGGCGCCTGGGATCCAAGCCTGATTTTCGTGATGCTGGGGGCAGTCGTCACTACGGCGCTGGGCTATCGCCTGGTGCTGGCGCGCGCGCATCCCGTGTGTGACACGGGCTTCCATTTACCCGCCGCCAAGCGCGTTGATCGACGCTTGTTGCTGGGCGCGGCGCTGTTCGGGACGGGCTGGGGGCTTGCCGGGTATTGTCCTGGTCCCGTCATTGTGTCCCTTGCCAGTGCACAGAGCGGTGTGTGGATCATGTTCGTGGCAATGCTTGCCGGCTGGTTGCTGGTGGATCGCGTTGTCGCAGCGTCTTGAACAGGGAGGTGTCATGACATATCCGGTCGAAAACCAAGCACCGCAGGTGCAGAGTTTCTTCCACGAGCCAACGTCAAGCTTCAGCCATATTGTGTCTGACCCGGCAAGCGGCCGGGCCGCGATATTCGAGGCCGTGCTCGACTACGACCCGGTCTGCGGCCGCACCTCGCGAAGCTTCGCCGATCAACTGGTGGCGGCTGTGCTGGAGCGTGCCTTGACGGTCGATTGGATCATTGAGACGCATGTGCATGCCGACCACCTGTCGGCGGCACCGTATTTGCGGCAACGCCTGGGCGGACAAATGGCGATCGGCAGCCGAATCACCCGTGTTCAGCAGATATTTGGTGAGCTGTTCAACGCAGAAGATGATTTTCCTCGTGACGGAAGCCAGTTCGATCGACTGTTCGACGATGGGGATACGTACAAGATCGGCCACTTGCAGGCGCGTGTGATGCATACGCCCGGTCATACGCCGGCCTGCACGACGCACCTTGTCGGCGATGCAGCGTTGGTGGGCGATACGCTGTTCATGCCCGACTACGGCACGGCCCGCTGCGATTTTCCTGGCGGCGATGCACGCGCTTTATATCGGTCTATTCAGCAGATTCTTGCCTTGCCGGACGAGACGCGTCTGTTTCTTTGTCATGACTACAAAACCGAGGGCCGGGAGGGTGTCTGTGGCCAGACGACTGTCGGTGCCCAGCGTGCCGCGAATATCCATGTCAGCGGGGCGGCCGATGAGGAGAGCTTTGTGCGTATGCGCCAGGCCCGCGACGCAACCCTGGGCCAGCCCCGCCTGATCCTGCCGTCGGTGCAAGTCAATATGCGGGCAGGGCGCATGCCGCCGCCGGAGTCCAATGGGGTGCGTTATCTGAAGGTGCCGATCGATGTCTTCTGAGATAACCGTGGATACGCCGCAGGTGGGCCTGTTGGTCAAGGCGCCATCTGCCGCGATGCCGCTGGACGTGATGCGGCAGCGTGCCGACGAGGCAGTGGCCCTGCTCAGGTCGGTGGGCAGCACCAACCGGCTGATGATTCTCTGCCAGCTGGTCGAGGAAGAGCGTTCCGTGAGTCAACTGGTTGACGCGCTGGGGCAGTCGCAAAGCGTGGTTTCGCAGCATCTGGCGGTGTTGCGCCGCGAGGCGATGGTAGTGGGGCGTCGCGATGGGCAGTCCATTCACTACCGGATTGCCGATGATCGCGTCCGCGTGTTGATGCAGACATTGTTCCAGTTGTTCTGCCATCCCGACGACAAGGTCTGAGATCAGGCGACACAAAAAAAGCGGACCCCGAAGGGCCCGCTTTTTTTCCGTCAGGCCTTGCGGCCCAGGTTTCTATCCTTACTCGCGATCGCCGCTGGTGATGCCAAGAATGGCCAACAGGCTGGAGAAAACGTTGTACAGCGACAGGTATACGCCCAGCGTCGCCGACACGTAGTTGGTTTCGCTGCCGTTCTTCACGCGCTGCAGATCGACCAGGATGAAGGCCGAGAAGATACCGACTGCCAGCACCGAGATGGTCAGGGTGAGCGCCGGAATCTGCAGGAAGATATTGCCCACGGCAGCGACCATCAGCATGATCGCGCCGATGAACAAGAACTTGTTCATGTTCGACAGGTCACGCTTGATGGTGCTCGACAGCACAGCCATCGTGCCGAAGACTGCTGCGGTGCCGCCGAAGGCGAGCGTGATCAGCGACGCGCCGTTGGACATGCCCAGCACGAAGCCGAGCATGCGCGACAGCATGATGCCCATGAAGAACGTAAACGCCAGCAGCAGGCCTACACCGACTGCGCTTTCCCGATTCTTTTCGATCAGGAACATCATGCCGAAAGCGCCCACCAGGAACACGATGGAGCTTAAGCCCGGACTGGCACCCATGATCTGGGCGATACCGGTGTTCAATCCGACAACCGCGCCGAGCACGGTGGGGATCATGGAAATTGCGAGCAGCCAATATGTATTGCGCAGTACACGATTTTGTACCGCGACCTGCCGGCTTTCACCGGCGGTGCTGACAGATGCCGTGCGGAACTCGTTCATGGAGACCGACTCCTATTGTTTTGTGGCGTTGTCAAAAGTTGCCCCCGCGAGGATGGCATGAGGTTCAGACCCCAAGTATGCATCAGGGTTCCCGTGTGTGCCTAACGGCGTATCTGCCTGCATCGGCCTGTGATCGCCCTTTTTGTCCGGTCGAAAGCGGAACCCTCCCGTTGCGCGATGGCGAATCATGCGTCGGTGTCTGCCTTGCGAAACGACAGCGTGATACAATTTAGGGTTGAGGTAATCCCGAAGCGTAAACTAGAAGTACTTGTTTTTATTGGAGTTTTTATGGCAATTGAACGCACCCTGTCGATCATCAAGCCTGATGCCGTTGCAAAGAACGTTATCGGCCAGATCGTTACCCGTTTCGAGTCGGCTGGCCTGAAGGTCGTTGCTGCTCGTCTGACCCAGCTGTCGCGTGCCGACGCTGAGCGTTTCTACGCTGTGCACTCGGCTCGTCCTTTCTTCAAGGACCTGGTTGAGTTCATGATCTCGGGCCCGGTGTTCGTGCAAGCGCTGGAAGGCGAAGGCGCAATCCTGAAGAACCGCGACCTGATGGGCGCGACCGATCCGAAGAAGGCTGACAAGGGCACCATCCGCGCCGACTTCGCTGACAGCATCGACGCCAACGCCGTTCACGGCTCGGACGCGCCGGAAACCGCTGCTGTCGAGATCGCGTTCTTCTTCCCGGAAATCAACGTCTACTCGCGTTGATCCAGGGAGAGGCTGACGCCTCTCGTTCGACCTGCCGGGACCCGGTCGGCGCATGCCGCCGGGTCTTTGTGCAAGATCGAAAAAGTGTTTGAAGCAACTGTTCGACGCAAGTGCTCGACGCAAGTTGTGTAGAAGTACGTGTTTTGAAAAACCGCTGCGAAGCCTGCAGCACCTCCCAACCGATCAAGGAGAACGCCATGGAGAGGACAGAAACGGGGACGTCCCCGGCGCCGCTCGATACGCGCATCAACCTGCTCGGCATGGATGGTGCGGCACTCGGCGCATTGGTGGCATCGTGGGGCGACAAGCCCTTCCGTGCCAAACAGCTGCAGCGCTGGATTCATCAGCGCGGCGCTGGCGATTTCGAGGTCATGACCGACCTCGCGAAGTCTTTCCGCGCCACCCTGGCCGAGCGTTGCGACATACGCAGCCCCGGTGTGATCGCGGACCATCTTTCTGCCGACGGCACGCGCAAGTGGTTGCTTGACGTCGGTCGTGGCAATGCGATCGAAACCGTGTTCATTCCGGAAGACGATCGCGGCACGCTGTGCATTTCCACCCAGGCCGGCTGTACCGTGGCCTGCCCGTTCTGCTCGACCGGCTACCAGGGTTTCAATCGCAACCTGGGTGTGGACGAGATCATCGGGCAGCTGTGGTGGGCCAAGCGCACGCTGGAAGCCGCGCGCGCCGACATGCCCCCGCGTGCGGCCGATGCCGATCCGCGTGTGATCAGCAACGTCGTGATGATGGGCATGGGCGAACCCCTGCTCAATTACGACGCCACGGTCAGTGCACTGAAGCTGATGCTTGACGACAATGCCTATGGCCTGTCGCGCAGGCGTGTCACGCTGTCCACGTCAGGCGTGGTGCCGATGATGGACCGCCTGTCACAGGACTGCCCAGTGGCCCTGGCGGTGTCGCTGCACGCGCCGAATGACGCGCTGCGCGACGAGTTGGTGCCGCTGAACAAGAAGTACCCGTTGCGCGAGCTGATTGCCGCATGCCAGCGTTATCTGGAATATGCGCCGCGTGACTTCATCACCTTTGAATACATCATGCTGGATGGCATCAACGATGCCGACCAGCATGCGGACGAATTGATCGACATCGCACGGCAGGTCTCGTGCAAGTTCAACCTTATTCCGTACAACCCGTTCCCGCAGTCAGGGCTCAAGCGCTCTTCGTCGGCACGTATCAAGGTATTTGCGCAACGTCTGATCGACGCAGGTATCGTTACGACTGTACGCAAGACGCGCGGCGATGACATCGATGCGGCCTGTGGACAGCTTGCCGGCGAGGTGCAGGATCGCACTCGCCTGAAGGCCCGGCAGGAAATGAACAGCAAGTTCGGACGGATCGTAGAGGTTCATGGATGACGTACCCCGGTGACAACGCGACTGCGCCTGGCGCAGCCGATGCATTTTCGTCTGTTGGTCACGCCTTGCGCGAATTGCGCACGCAGCGTGGCTGGTCGATCTTCGACGTATCGGCGCGCCTGAAGTTTGCGCCGCGCCAGATCGAAGCGCTCGAAAACGAAGAATGGAGCGAACTGCCGCGCGGCTCCTCGTTGCGTGGTTTCTTGCGCAATTACGCGCGCTTGCTTGAAATCGATCCCGAACCGCTGCTGACGGCAGTGGAAGGTCCGGCCCATGCTGCTGCCGCGCCGCGTGTGACCGATGCCGTTGCCAGTGCGGTGGCTGCCGTGTCGTCGGCGGTGCCGGTGTCCTCATCGCGTCGTCGGTCCACGATCGGCCAGCAGCGCCGCCGTGGTGTTGGCGTCTTCAGCATCGTGCTGGTGCTGATCGCTGCGGGCGCTGCTTACGCCGTGGTGCAGGAGCGTCTGCCCGAGCAATGGCGCATTGCGCGCATGCTGCGTAACGACAATGGCAATGCGATCACGCCGCCTGCCACGATTTCCGGCGCACCCGGCACTATTTCGAGCAATGCCCCGATTGCAGCGGCAAATCAGCCCGAAGTGCGCGTACCGCATCCGCTTGAGCCTGCTCCTGCGGCCAATGGCTCAGCAACGCCGTCGTCTTCGTCGGGTACCAGCACGACTACCACGACTACCACGGTGATTCCGCCGTTGAGTCCGACGGCCAATACGTCGTTGACGCCAGCTGCGCCCACACCGGCACCCGGTGCGATCACGCCGCCGGCAACCACGCCTGCACCGACCGCAGCACTGGTTACGCCGCCGGCTGCGACGCCTGCCAGCCCGGCAGCAACTGCTGCGGCAACAGCTGCGCCGCGCGCGGCAGCACCGGCTGGCAGTTCGCCCCTGGTCTTGCGTGTGGTCAACGACAGCTGGGTTGAACTCAAGGCAACCAACGGCACGCTGGTGTCGAAGGTGTTGCCGGCCGGTAGCGAGCACAGCTTCGATGTGGTGCCGCCCGGACGCCTGGTTGTCGGCAATGCCGGTGGTGCCACGGTGTCCTGGCAGGGCAAGCCGATGGACGTGCGCAGCGCACAGCGTGACAACGTGGCGCGTCTGACCTTGCAGTGAAGCAATGGCGTGCTGGAATGGAGTTTTTGACGCTGGGCCGCGCCAAGTCAAAAAAGCGCCCCGTTGGGGGCGTGGCGCGGTAAGCGTGGAAACTTTTCTTCCGGTGGTGAACTTGCATGGATGAGCGGATGAGTACGGAGTCGACCGAATCTACGACGCAGACTGGCTCGTGTCCCGAGCCGCTTCCTTTTCCGGTTGGCCCTGATTTCCGTCGTGTGACGCGACAGGTTGCAGTGCGCTGGGGCAACCGCACGGTCATGATCGGCGGCGATGCCCCGGTTGCCGTGCAGTCGATGACCAACACCGACACAGTCGATGCCATCGCCACGGCCATCCAGGTCAAGGAGTTGTCCTTGGCTGGGTCGGAAATGGTCCGCATCACTGTCAACACGCCGGAAGCTGCCCGTGAAGTGGCAGCCATCCGCGAACAGCTTGACCGCATGGGTGTGGATACGCCGCTGATCGGCGACTTCCACTACAACGGCCACAAGCTGCTGACCCAATACCCGGATTGCGCGCAAGCCTTGTCCAAGTACCGGATCAACCCCGGCAACATGGGCAATGGCAAGCGTCGCGACGACAATTTTGCGCAGATGATCGAAGTCGCCTGCCGCCACGACAAGCCAGTTCGCATCGGCGTGAACTGGGGCAGCCTTGACCAAGACCTGCTGGCGCGCAAGATGGATGAAAACAGCCAGCGCTCGAAGCCGTGGACCGCGCAGGCGGTGATGCGCGACGTGCTGGTGCTGTCTGCCGTGGAAAACGCGCAGCGTGCCGAACAGCTTGGCCTGCCTGGCAACCGCATCGTGTTGTCGTGCAAGGTAAGCCACGTACAGGACTTGGTCTCGGTGTATCGCGACCTGTCGCAACGCTGTGACTATCCCCTGCACCTGGGGCTTACCGAAGCCGGCATGGGCAGCAAGGGCATCGTGGCATCGACCGCGGGCCTGGCGCTGCTGCTGCAAGGCGGCATCGGCGACACTATTCGCATTTCGCTTACCCCCGAACCGGGTGGTGACCGTGCGAAGGAAGTTGTCGTCGGTCAGGAAATTCTGCAAAGCCTGGGCCTGCGCGCCTTCGCACCTGTGGTGGTGGCTTGCCCGGGTTGCGGTCGTACCAGCAGCACGGTCTTCCAGGAATTGGCGTCCAGCATCCAGGAATTCCTGCGCGCACAGATGCCGGTCTGGCGCTTGAAGTACCCGGGCGTCGAAAGCATGAACGTCGCGGTCATGGGCTGTGTGGTCAACGGTCCGGGCGAGAGCAAACATGCCGACATCGGCATCAGTTTGCCCGGCACTGGCGAGACCCCGATTGCACCGGTGTTCGTCGACGGCCAGCGTGTGGTCACGCTGAAGGGCGACAACATCGCCGAGACTTTCCAGGGCATGGTGGAAAGCTACGTGCAGCGCCGTTATGGTGCTGCGGAAACGGTGGATGCCTGAACGGCCCGCCGCACAACGATAAAAAGATGGCAGAAAACTTTCAAAAGCTCACCGCGATTCGCGGTATGAACGACTTGCTCCCCGCCGATTCGGCTCGTTGGGAGCGCCTGGAACGCCTGGCCCGCGACTGGCTGCGCAGCTACGGTTATCGCAATATCCGCACCCCGGTGCTGGAGTTCACGCGTCTGTTCACGCGCGGCATCGGCGAAGTCACCGACATCGTCGAAAAAGAGATGTACAGCTTCACCGATTCGCTCAATGGCGACTTGCTGGCCATGCGTCCCGAGTTCACCGCAGGCACCGTGCGTGCCGCGATCGAACACAATTTGCTGTATGACCGTCCGCAGCGTCTGTTCTCGATGGGACCGGTGTTCCGTCACGAGCGTCCGCAGCGCGGTCGTTATCGCCAGTTCCACCAGATCAGTGTCGAAGCCATGGGTTTTGCGGGTCCTGATGTGGACGCCGAACTGATCGTGATGCTGGCGCGTCTGTGGCAGATTCTTGGCCTGACCGACATCCGTCTGGAACTGAACTCCCTGGGTGCGTCTGAAGAGCGCGCAGCGCATCGCGACGCCTTGATCGCCTATCTGGAAGGTTTCAAAGACCAGCTGGACGAAGACGGCAAGCGCCGCATGTACACCAACCCGCTGCGCGTGCTGGATACCAAGAATCCGGCCCTGCAAGAGATGGCCAACGGCGCACCGCGCCTGCTGGACTTCCTGGGTGCCGAATCGCTGGCGCACTTCGAAGGCGTAAAGCAACGCCTGGACGATGCCGGCATTGCCTACACCATCAACCCGCGCCTGGTGCGTGGCTTGGACTACTACAACCTGACCGTGTTCGAGTGGGTGACCGATCGCCTGGGCGCGCAAGGTACGGTTTGCGGCGGCGGTCGCTACGACGGCCTGATCGGTCTGCTGGGCGGCAAGCCTGCACCCGCAGTCGGCTTTGCCATCGGCATGGAACGCCTGCTTGATCTCTGGTCGCAAGGTGATGCAGCGGAAGCGGAACCTGAGTGCGACGTCTATGTCGTACACCAGGGCGATGCGGCGGCGCGTCGTGCTCAACGCATCGGCGAACAATTGCGCGACGCTGGGTTGGATGTGATCGTCCACGCCGGCAGCGCCAGCTTCAAGTCGCAGATGAAGCGCGCCGACGGCAGTGGTGCCGAGATCGCCGTCATTCTCGGTGACGACGAACTTGCTGCCGGCGAAGCCAGCGTCAAGACCTTGCGCAGCCAGGCAGATGGCAGTCCTGGCACCCAGCGTCGGGTTGCACTCGACGCACTGGCCGACACCTTGATCCAGAGCTTCGACAGCGACGTCGACTGACACAATACGCGACGGCCGGGGCGCGATCCGTTAAGCTGCGCCCCGGTTGCTCCATCGCGCGATTTCCGGATCGGCGCACGCTTTCTTCTTTCCATCTCGCGTTTTAACCGGGACATGCATGGCCTACGATTTTGAAGAACAGGAAAAGCTCGACGCGTTGAAAGCGTGGTGGGCGAAATACGGAACCCCGATCCTTGCCGTGCTGGCACTGGTGTTGATGGGCTTCGCTGCCTGGAACGGCTGGAACTGGTATCAACGTCGCGAAGCCGCGACTGCGATGGTGCATTACGAAGCGCTTGAAAAAGCCGCGCGTGAAGGCAACGTCAACCAGGTGCGTGATGCCTCCGGCACCTTGCTCGACAAGTACGGCCGTACCGCGTATGCGCCGCGCGCAGCACTGCTGGCCGCGCATGCTTTCCTGCAAGCTGGCGACACCAAGGCTGCGACCGAACAACTGCTGTGGGTCGTCGACAAGAGCAAGGACGATGCGCTGATTCCAGTGGCGCGTCTGCGCCTGGCCGGCATCAAGCTGGACGACAAGCAATATGACGACGCACTTGCTCAACTGAAAGATGCGCCTGCCGCCTTTGCAGGCCTTTTCGCCGATCGTCGTGGCGACATCCTGGTTGCGCAAGGCAAGACCGATGACGCGCGTGCCGCCTACAAGTCGGCGCTCGCTACACTCGATCCGGGCAGCGCCTTGCGTCCGGTGGTTCAACTCAAGCTTGACGCCCTGGGTGGCGTGTGACGGGAGTTCGTATGCGTGAATCGATTGTGCGGGGCCGCAGCCTGGCCTTGCGTTCGGCAGCCGTGGTTGGCATGACCATGGTGCTCGGCGGCTGCGCGTGGTTCAGCAGCGAAAAGCCGCGTAACGTGCCGGCAGCGCTGACCGAATTCGCGCCGTCGCTCGCTGCGCGCACCAGCTGGACCGCCTCGACCGGTGGCCAAGCCGGCCTTGGTTTCCAACCGGTCGTGGTGGGCAATGCGGTCTATGCCGCAGACGCAGACGGCAACGTCGGCAAGTTCGATCTGGCCAGCGGCCGCGAAGTCTGGAAGACCTCGGTCAAGACCAAGCTCGCAGCTGGTGTGGGCAGTGACGGCAACATCACTGCCGTGGCAACCACGCGCGGCGAAGTGATCGCGCTGGACGACAGCGGCGCAATCAAGTGGCGTTCGCAGGCAACCAGCGAGATCACCATTCCGCCGGTCGTGGGTGGTGGCATGGTGGTGGTCCGCAGCGGTGACTATCGCGTCCAGGCCTTCGAGATTGAAGGCGGCAAACGTCGCTGGAGCGTGCAGCGCCCCGGCCCCGCCCTGGCACTGCGCTCGGTTGCTGAATTGCTCGTGTCGGGCGGTTATGTCTTCACCGGCTTGCCCGGCGGCAAGGTCATTGCGATCTCGCTCGAAAACGGGGCAGTCCGTTGGGAAGGTACGGTTGCCGTACCGCGCGGCACCAGCGAACTTGAACGTGTCGCCGATGTGGTCGGCGCGCCTGTGATTTCGGGCCGCGAACTGTGCGCAGTAACCTATCAGGGCCGCATTGGCTGCTTCGACGTCGGTTCGGGCAATTCCACCTGGGCGCGTGACTTCTCCGGCGTGTCCGGCGTTGCCGCCGATGTGCGTTTCGCCTTTGCACCCAATGACCAGAGCGTGGTCTTCGGCTTTGCCATCGACTCCGGCGCAAACGTCTGGAAGCAAGACGCCTTGCAGCACCGCAAGCTTTCCGGTCCCGTGTCCATCGGCCGCGCTGTCGCGCTGGGCGATTACCAGGGCTATGTGCATTTCCTTGGCCGTGAAGATGGTCGTCTGCTGGCGCGCGTAGCGACCGATGGCAGCCCGATCGTTACCCGGCCGCTCGCAATCCCCCAAGGCGTGGTGGCTCAGACCTCACGCGGAACGCTGACCCTGATCGGTGTCGGCGAATAAGGCACTTTCGATGAAACCCGCAGTTTTCAAACCCGTGGTTGTACTGGTTGGCCGTCCCAACGTGGGCAAGTCAACCTTGTTCAATCGTCTTACCCGTTCGCGCGATGCGCTGGTGGCCGATCTTCCTGGCCTGACGCGTGATCGTCACTACGGGGAAGGGCGGGTCGGCGACCATCCTTATATCGTCGTGGATACCGGCGGGTTCGAACCCATCGTCAAGGAAGGCATCCTGGCGCAGATGGCCAAGCAGACGATGCAGGCCGTGGCCGAAGCCGACGCGATCATCTTCCTGGTCGATGGCCGCGTCGGTCTGACCGGCCATGACCGTGAAATCGCCGATCGGCTGCGCAAGTCGGGTCGCAGTGTGCTGCTGGCCGTGAACAAGGCCGAAGGCATGCAGCACGCATCCGCCTCGGCTGAGTTCTACAAGCTCGGCTTGGGTGAACCGCACCCGATTTCGTCTGCGCACGGTGACGGTGTGGTTGACCTCATCAATGAGGCCTTGCTTGAGTTCTATCCGGAAGAGCCGGAAGAAGAAGTGCCGGAGAACGGCTACATCATCGAACCGGAAGCCCCTGCGCCCGATCTCGACGGCGAAAAGGACTTCCGTCCCGCTATCGAGCACCGCGTGCGTCTGGCGATTGTCGGCCGTCCGAACGTAGGCAAGTCCACCCTGGTGAACACCTTGCTGGGCGAAGAGCGTGTCATCGCCTTCGACCAGCCGGGCACCACGCGCGACGCCATTGAAATCGAATTCGAACGCGGTGGCCGCCAGTACACCTTGATCGACACCGCTGGCCTGCGTCGTCGCGGCAAGGTCTTCGAGGCAGTCGAGAAGTTCTCCGTCATCAAGACCTTGCAGGCCGTCGAGGCCAGCAACGTAGTCTTGCTGATGCTGGATGCCCAGACCGAAATTTCGGATCAGGACGCGCACATTGCCGGCTTCGTGCTGGAAACCGGCCGGGCGCTGGTGGTGGGCGTGAACAAATGGGACGATCTGGATTCCGACCAGCGCGACCAGATCAAGCGTGATTTCGAGCGCAAGCTGCGTTTCCTGTCGTTTGCCAAGGTGCACTTCATCTCGGCGCTGAAAAACGAAGGCGTGGGCCCGCTGCTGAAGTCGGTCAACATGGCGCACGCTGCGGCATTTGCCCGTCTGTCGACGCCGAAACTGACACGCGCGCTGCAACTCGCGCTGCAAAAACAACAACCGCCGCGCAAGGGCATTTTCCGTCCGAAGATGCGTTATGCCCACCAAGGCGGGCAGAATCCGCCGCTGATCGTGATTCACGGATCGGCGTTGGACCAGATCCCGGATTCGTATCGCCGTTATCTGGAAACCACTTTCCGCAACGAGTTTTCGCTGGCAGGTACACCGCTGCGCATCGAATTCCGCGCGTCGAAAAATCCGTACAGCTCCAAGGATTGATATTGCGTGCCGCCGCCCCAAGCTGTTGAGCAAGGGGAGCGGGCACGGATTGTGCAGTGGTCACGTAGTCTCGTCCGGGAAAACCCGGTAGAGTAATCGGGCTGGCGTCCGCCAAAAACAACATACATAGGAGCCCACACGATGAGCAATAAAGGGCAATTGCTACAAGACCCGTTCCTCAACGCACTGCGTAAAGAGCATGTGCCGGTATCGATCTACCTGGTGAACGGCATCAAGCTGCAAGGTCAGATCGAGTCTTTCGATCAATACGTCGTCCTGTTGCGCAACACGGTGACCCAGATGGTTTACAAGCACGCCATCTCGACCGTCGTTCCGGCACGTCCGGTCAACTTCCAGGTAGACGCTCCTGCTGAATAATTTCGCTTGCCCGCCGCCGACCGGGGTGACGCCGGCGGCGACTGTCGAGGGCATATCATGCGTGCTGTAGTTGTCAGTATCGATTTCGGCAAGCCCGACTTCGAACCGCAAACCGAAGAATTCATCATGCTGGCAAAAGGGGCTGGCGCCGAGATCGTCGATACGATCATCGCGCGCCGTCCGCGGCCGGACGCCAAGTTGTTCGTGGGTACCGGCAAGGCCGATGAAATCGGTCTTGCCGTGCAGGCGCATGATGCCGAGATCGTGCTGGTCAATCATGCCCTGTCGCCCGGTCAGCAGCGCAATCTCGAGCGTGTATTCAATGTGCGCGTGGTCGATCGCGTGGCACTCATCCTCGACATCTTCGCGCTGCGTGCGCAAAGCCACGAAGGCAAGCTGCAGGTCGAGCTGGCCCAGCTTCAGCATCTGATGACCCGCCTGACCCGCATGTGGTCCCACCTGGAACGCCAGCGCGGCGGTATCGGCATGCGCGGTCCGGGTGAATCGCAGCTGGAAATGGACAAGCGAATCATCGGCGACAAAGTCAAGCGGCTGCACGAGCGCCTTGAACTGTTGACGCGTCAGCGCCATACCCAGCGTCGGGCGCGCGCGCGCAGCGGCACCTTGTCGGTGTCGCTGGTCGGCTATACGAATGCCGGCAAGTCGACGCTGTTCAACGCGTTCACGCGCGCTGACGTCTACGCAGCCGACCAGCTGTTCGCCACGCTCGACACCACCAGCCGGCGTATCTGGGTGGATGGGGCAGGGCAGGTCGTGGTGTCCGACACCGTCGGATTCATCCGCGAGCTTCCCCACATGCTGGTCGCCGCGTTCAAGGCGACGCTCGAGGAGACCATCAATGCCGATCTGCTGCTGCACGTGGTCGACCATTCAAGCCCGCAGCGTGACGAACAGATCTCCGAAGTGAACAAAGTGCTGAAGGAAATCGGGGCCGATCACGTGCCCTGCATTCTGGTCTATAACAAGATCGACATGGCCGGTCTCGATCCCGCAGTGGAAAGAGACGAGCATGGTACGATTTCGCGGGTATTTGTCAGCGCAAGCGAGCGCTCCGGACTCGATTTATTGCGCGGGGCAATGGTCGAGTTCAGTCAGCGCGCGGCCGTCGCCGAGGTTCCCGAAGAGGACCCGCGGTTCGACGCACGCCGTTCATCCATCAGCCCCCCCTAGTGGGGTCCGTTCCTGAGGGCGGGATTCCCGTCCGCCTCTCTGCGTACAAGAAAAGATGCTTCTGACTTCGATTTCAAGACTATTCAATCTGAACGATTCGAACTGGGGCCGCGGTGGCTCCGGCGGCAATTCCGGCAATGAACCGCCGCGTCGCCCTCCGGGCGGCGGTGGTAATAACAATAACGGCGGACCGCCGGATCTCGACGAACTCTGGCGCGATTTCAATCGCAAGCTGGGTGGCATGTTCGGCCGTAAAGGCGGTGGCAACGGGAATGGTGATGGCTCCGGCGGATCGCCGCGCTATGCGCCGCCTTCGCCGCGTCGCGCGCGTCTGGGCCTGGGTCTGGTGTTGCTGGTCATTGCCCTGATGTGGCTGGGCAGCGGCTTCTTCATCGTCCAGGAAGGTCAGGTTGCTGTCATTACGCAATTCGGCAAGTACGAGCGCACCACGCGTTCGGGCTTCCAATGGCGTCTGCCGTATCCGATCCAGGCTCACGAAACCGTGAACCTGTCGCAGTTGCGCACCATCGAAGTCGGTTTCCGCAACAACGCCCGTACCAAGGTCGGCCGTGAAGCGCTGATGCTGACCGATGACGAAAACATCGTCGATCTGCAGTTCGTGGTCCAGTACCGCCTGCGTGAAGATGGCGCACGTGCGTATCTGTTCGACCACCGCGCGCCTGACGAAGCCGTGATGCAAGCGGCCGAAACCGCCATGCGTGAAGTCGTTGGCAAGAAGCCCATGGACTTCGTGCTGTACGAAGGCCGTACCCAGGTTGCCGCTGAAGCCGTCGCACTGATGCAGCAGATCATGGATCTGTATCGCACTGGTGTGCTGATCAGCAGCGTGGCCATCCAGAATGCCCAGCCGCCGGAACAAGTGCAGGCAGCGTTCGATGACGCGGTCAAGGCCGGTCAGGATCGTGAGCGTCAGATCAACGAAGGTCAGGCTTACGCCAACGACGTCGTGCCGCGTGCCCGAGGCATGGCCTCGCGTCTGCTGCAGGAAGCCGATGGCTACAAGCAACGTGTGGTGGAAACCGCAGAGGGTGATGCAGCTCGCTTCGGCCTGGTGCTGACCGAATACCGCAAAGCCCCGCAGATCATGCGTGACCGTCTGTACCTGGACACCATGCAGCAGATCTTCACGCACACCAGCAAGATCATGGTTGATTCGCGCAGCGCCAACAATCTGTTGTATCTGCCGCTCGACAAGATCATGCAGCAAGCATCTCAGGAGTCCCTGTCCGCGGTCCGTGGCACGGGTTCGGCAAGCGTTCCGGCTCCCAGCCCATCGCTTCCGTCTACCAACGCGCCCGCACCCGAGAGCAATCGCATGCTCGACGGCCTGCGTAATCGCGACCGTACCCGCTGATAAGGAACGCCAATCATGGATCGTCTGATTCCCGCTGTAATCGGCCTGCTTATCGCGCTGGCCGCGTTGTCCTCTTGCATGTTTGTCGTCAAGGAACGCGACTACGCTGTCGTGTTCGCGCTGGGCGAGATCAAGGAAGTGATTCGCGAACCGGGCTTGTACTTCAAGCTGCCGCCGCCGTTCCAGAACATCGTCTATTTCGACAAACGCATTCTCACCATCGACAATCCGGATGCCGAACGTATCCAGACCTCGGAAAAGAAAAACTTGCTGATCGACTCGTTCGTGAAGTGGCGTATTTCCGATCCGCGCACCTTCTACGTCACCTTCGGTGGCAACGAGCGTAGCGCGCAAGAGCGTCTGTCGGCCCTGGTACGTGATGCCATGAACGCGTCGATCAATCGTCGTACCGTCAACGACGTGACCTCGAAAGAACGCGACAAGATCATGCAGGAAATCCGTACCAACGTTTCCGTACCGGCCAAGGCGCTGGGTGTGGAAATCATGGATGTGCGTCTGAAGCGTGTGGACTTCGTGCCGGAAATTTCGGAATCGGTCTATCGCCGCATGGAAGCCGAGCGCAAGCGCGTGGCCAACGAGCAGCGTTCGATCGGTGCCGCAGAAGGCGAGAAGATTCGCGCCGATGCCGACCGCCAACGTGAAGTCATCCTGGCGGAAGCTTATCGTCAAGCCCAGCAAGCCAAGGGTGAGGGCGACGGCGCTGCCTCGTCGATCTACGCCAATGCATTCGGCCAGGATCGTGATTTCTACAACTTCTACAAGAGCCTGGAAGCCTATCGGGAATCCTTCGCCAACAAGAGCGATGTCCTGGTGGTCGATCCTAGCTCGGAGTTCTTCAAGTACTTCAAGGCCCCGGGCGCAAGCTCGGCAGCACCTGCGCGTTAAGGCATGACGCTGCTTTACTGGCTCGGCGCTGCGCTGGGCCTGATGCTGGTGTTGGAAGGTTTACTGCCGTTTGCTGCGCCATCCCGGTGGCGCAGCGCGGTCAGACGCTTGGCGGAGTGCAGCGACGCACAGATCCGTTTTGGTGGTCTGACCGCCATCTTGGGAGGCCTCTTGATTTTGTGGCTTTTCGAGTAGACAATAGCGTGTAAGCCAAGGCTTGGGATTTTGCTCGCGTGTTTAGACCGCGCAGCAACCCGATCAGGCGGTTGGATGGGCTTGCACTCGATGCACCCTCACAACCGCTTTTTTTTCGTCCGCGTGTTTTGAAGCGCGGTTCCAGGTTTCTGTTTTGTACGGTTTTTACCCCGTACGCGAACACCCTTTTTCTCCAGGATATCGGTCCCGACTATGGGCAAATGGCTGTTGCCTGAAAGCTTGGCAGACATACTGCCGGCCGAGGCACGACGCATCGAAGAGTTGCGCCGTCTGCTGCTCGATCTGTATCGCACGTATGGCTATGAAATGGTCATGCCGCCGCTCGTCGAGTATCTCGATTCGTTGTTGTCGGGCAGCACCCGACACGATCTGGATCTGCGTACCTTCAAGCTGGTCGATCAATTGTCCGGTCGCTCGCTTGGCGTGCGTGCCGACATGACGCCGCAGGTCACGCGCATCGACGCGCACTTGTTGAATCGTTCGGGCGTCACGCGCCTGAGCTACTGCGGCAGTGTGCTGCATACGCGTCCGCGTGGTCTGTTCTCCACCCGCGAACCCCTGCAGATCGGCGCCGAAATCTACGGCCACGTCGGCCCCCAGGCCGATATCGAAGTCGTGCAGTTGGCGCTCGAAAGTGTCAGCCGGGCCGGCATCATTGGCGCGCGACTCGATCTGGGTCATCCGGGCGTTGTGCGCGCCTTGCTCGACGACGATCCGGCTGCCGCACCGCTGGCAGAAGACGTGTTCTCGCTGCTGCGGGACAAGGATGTCCCGGGCCTGGAACGACTGGTTGCCGCGTTGCGCCCGGACACCGCTGCCGCGTTGCTCGCGCTGCCCACCTTGTACGGTGGGCGCGAAGTGATCGTCCAGGCGCGTGCCAAGCTGCCGGCGCTGACGCGTGTGGCAGAAGCGCTGGATGCGCTGGAAGCCGTCGCGCTTGCGTTGCCAGGCGTGGATGCCGGCATCGACCTGGCCGACGTGGGTGGTTATGGCTATCACTCCGGTGTGATGTTTGCCGTGTATTGCGATGGCTGGCCCGACGCCGTGGTGCGTGGCGGCCGCTATGACGATGTGGGACGCGCCTTCGGACGTGCGCGGCCTGCGACTGGATTCAGCCTGGACTTGCGGGTGTTGGCGGGCTTGTTGCCGCCGCCCAGTATTGGCCGGGCAGTTCGTGCGCCGTGGGGGCAGGATGCCGCCTTGGCGAGCGCTGTGGCGGCATTGCGCGCGCAGGGCGAAATTGTTGTGCAGGCATTGCCGGGGCACGACAACGACCAGCAGGAATTCATCTGCGATCGTGAGCTGGTGCTGATCGACGGCACCTGGCAGCTGACGACGCTTAACTGACAGGTTCGCCGGCAGGGTGCTGGTTGACCACGACTTGTAAACGCGCAGATTGCGCGCCGACATCGGGCAGGAATATGGCTAAGAACGTAGTAGTAATCGGCACCCAGTGGGGTGACGAAGGCAAGGGCAAGATCGTCGATTGGCTGGGTGAGTCGGTCAAGGGCGTCGTGCGCTTCCAGGGCGGCCACAATGCCGGCCACACCCTGTGGATCAACGGCAAGAAGACCATTCTTCGCCTGATTCCCTCGGGCATCATGCACCCGTCGCTCACCTGCTACATCGGCAACGGTGTGGTGTTGTCGCCGGAAGCGCTGCTGAAGGAAATTTCGGAACTCGAAGCCGCTGGCATCGAAGTGCGCTCGCGTCTGCGCGTGTCCGAAGCCTGCCCGCTGATCCTGCCTTACCACGTTGCCATCGACCAGGCACGTGAAGCCAAGAAGGGCGATGCAAAGATCGGCACGACCGGTCGCGGCATCGGCCCGGCCTACGAAGACAAGGTTGCCCGCCGCGCCCTGCGCGTGCAGGACATGTACGACATGGCTCGCTTCGATGAGAAGCTGGCCGAAGTGCTGGACTATCACAACTTCGTGCTGACCCAGTACCTGGGCGCAGCCCCGATCGACGCCGCCATGGTGCGCGAGCAAGTGCTGGCGCTGGCCCCGCTGCTCAAGCCGATGGTCGCCGACGTGGCCGAAGAGCTGTATGCCGTGCAAGCCAATGGCGGCAACCTGCTGTTCGAAGGCGCACAAGGCGCACTGCTCGACGTCGACCACGGCACCTACCCCTTCGTCACCAGCAGCAACTGCGTGGCCGGTGCTGCGTCGGCTGGCGCAGGCGTTGCGCCGCAATCGCTGCACTACGTGCTGGGCATCACCAAGGCCTACACCACGCGCGTCGGTTCGGGCCCGTTCCCGACCGAACTGATGGACGAGACCGGTACTCACCTGGCTACGGTCGGCAAGGAATTCGGTTCGGTCACCGGCCGTCCGCGTCGCTGCGGCTGGTTTGACGGCGCTGCCCTGAAGCGCTCGGTTCGCCTGAACGGCGTGTCGGGCCTGTGCATTACCAAGCTCGACGTGCTTGACGGTCTGGAAACCCTGCGCATTGGCGTGGGCTACCGTGATGGCGATACCGTCCGTGAAGTGCTGCCCTATGGTTCGTGCGCAGTGGCGGCCTGCGAGCCGGTGTTCGAAGAAATGCCGGGTTGGAGTGAATCCACCGTTGGCGTGACCGAATTCGACAAGTTGCCGGTCAACGCCCAGCGTTACCTGAACCGTCTGGCTGAAGTCACCGGCGTGCCGATCGCCATGGTGTCGACCGGCCCGGATCGCAACGAAACGATCTTGCTGCAGCACCCCTTCAAGGACTGAAGCAAGCGCAGCGGCCCCGGTCGCTGCTGAAAAAAACCTGCCCTGGGGTCATTCCCTTCGGCAGGTTTTTTTTCGTCGTGTCAGTGCCCTCGTTGCGGCGTAGCATCGCTGTGCCAACGCCGATGCACATAGTGTTTTCAGCAGAATTTCCGCAGGGTAGTATGCCCAACCATTGATCGATATTGTTATGCCACCCACGAAGCGAAATCATGAGCGCCATTGAACTGCCGCGTAACGACGTGCTGCTCGGCCATCTTTACGACTCCGTGATGGCGCCGGGTGGCTTCGACAGCTTCATCGCCTTGTTCTGTGAAGCCTTCATGCTCAAGTCGGCCACGCTGATGGTCCGCAACGCACAGACCCAGGAAATGACGGGCTTGTGGATTCACGGCATCGAGGTGAAATGGCTGGAAAGCTATGCCCTGGACTTTGCGACCGAGGACATTCTTGCCCACCATATCGTGACGCAGCCGATTGCGCTCTTCTACGCCAGCAATCTCGATCTGCCGCATCCAGAGCATTTTGCTGACTCGCGCTTCTTCCGCGAGTGGGTGCAGCCGCAGGGGGTGGCATATGCTGCCGGCGGCATTGTGTTGCGCGAAGGTGCGTGGATGACGCAGCTGATCATGCAGCGTTCTCCCGAGCAGCCTCCGTTTGATCGCGCCGAGATGAATCGCTTGAACGAGCTGGTGCCGCATCTGCAGCGCGCGATCCAGATGCGGCAGCGTTTTGCTGAACTGCAGCTGGGGCAGAATTTCATGGCCGGCAGCCTGGACGTGCTTGCCATGCCCACGCTGTTGTTCGATGAAAACAGTCGTGTGATCCACACCAACAGCAGCGCCACGGCTTTGCTTGGTCAGTCTGGCAGTCTGTGGCTGGACAACAAGTACCTGCTTGCCCGTGATCCGCAGGTCACCCGCAATCTCAATCTGGAACTGAGCAATGCGATTCGTTCCAGCCGGGGGAAGGGAGGCGAGCCCACTGGCGTGGTGCTGTTGCCGCGAGTCGGTCGCATGCCCTTGATGCTGATGATTGCACCCTTGTCCCTGAGCGGTGCTTCCGCGCAGGGAGCCGCCTTGCTGTTTGTGTTCGATCCAGAGACCGTGCCGGCGATAACGCATGACCTGATCCGCAAGCTTTTCGGATTGACCGAAGCCGAGGCCGAACTGGCCGTGGCCTTGTGCAGCGGCAAGACCCTGGACGATGCCGCTACCGAGCGCGGCACCTCGGTTCACACCACCCGCAGTCAGCTCAAAAGCATTTTCGGCAAGACCGGTACCAAGCGCCAGGCCGACCTGGTGTCGTTGCTGTTGGCCAGCCCGGCGTACTTTCTTGCGCAGGCTCCGACGGTTGAGCAGTAGGGTTTGCTGCCGACGGGCCTGTTTTAGCCTTTGAGGGCTGGCCCGGCTGCGGCAATGCTTGGTTATGCTGTGAGTTCTTCCCAGCTTCGCGAGGCCTTGCCCGATGTCGACATTGCACAACCGCTTCAAACAAGATTTGCTTGATGGCAAGCCGCAGATTGGCTTGTGGATGGGGCTGGGCAATGCCTATTGCGCAGAGATTTGTGCTGGTGCAGGTTTCAACTGGCTGGTGATCGACGGAGAACACAGCCCCAACACCCTGACCACGGTGCTGTCGCAATTGCAGGCAGTGGCTGCCTATCCTGATGTCGAACCCGTGGTGCGCGTGGCGTGGAACGATTCGGTGCTGCTCAAACAAGTGCTGGATGTCGGTGCGAAGACGGTGTTGGTGCCCATGGTGCAATCGGCCGAAGAGGCGCGTGCGGCAGTGGCTGCTGTGCGTTATCCGCCGAATGGGGTTCGGGGTGTGGGCAGTGCCTTGGCCAGGGCTTCACGCTGGAATCGCATTCCCGATTACCTGACGCGTGCCGATGCGCAGATGTGTCTGCTGGTGCAGATCGAGACACCAGCCGGCCTGGCGGCACTGGATGAGATCCTGGCCGTGGAGGGGGTGGACGGCGTGTTCATCGGCCCGGCTGACTTGTCTGCCAGCATGGGGTATCTCGATCAGCCAGGTCATCCGGTTGTACAAGCTGCCATCGAAGACGCCATCAAGCGGATTCGCGCGGCAGGCAAGGCCCCTGGCATTCTGTACAGCGACAAGACACGCGCGCAGCACTATCTGTCCCTGGGGGCCTTGTTCGTGGCGGTAGGCGTCGATACCAGCGTCTTTGTGGCGGGCCTGGATGCCTTGGCGTCGAGTTTCAGGCCTGATGCGCAGGGCGGGGCGACTATACAAAAAGAACGTGGGCCGTATTGAGATCGGTGGCGGGGCCGGACGTGGATCGCATCCGGGTCGCATCGGGGTCGCATCGGGGTCGCGTCAGTACGGCATCCTCATCGTCCCTCGGCTTGCACCCCCGAGTTTCCACCCCGGCTTACAATCCGCCTTTATGTTTTTTTGCGCCGCGCGCTGAGTGCGGCGAAGCCAGGCCATGCCTCAATCCACTGACAAAGACCTTTGGGTCAACTGGGACGATTACCATCGTCTGATCGAAAAACTCGCGCTCACCGTGCATGAGTCGGGCTGGAAATTTGACCAGATCGTCTGTCTGGCGCGAGGCGGTGTACGAGTCGGCGATGTGTTGTCACGCATCTGGGATGTGCCGCTGGGCATCCTGGCCACCAGCAGCTACCGCGAGGCCGCGGGCACGCAGCAAGGTGAATTGGACATCGCGCAGTTCATCACCATCACCCGTGGCAGCCTGGGTGGACGGGTTTTGCTGGTCGACGACATGGTCGATACCGGCATGACCTATGACCGTGTGCGCAAACACCTGATTTCGCAATTCCCGGCGATTACCGAATTGCGCACAGCTGTGCTGTGGTTCAAGTCGCATTCAACGGTGGTGCCCGACTACTACGTCGACAAGCTGACGACCAACCCTTGGATTCATCAGCCTTTCGAGGACTATGACAGCTTGCGCCCGGCGCAGCTGGATGCCTGGGTGCGCAGAGGGCAGGGCTGAGGGGTAAAAAGCTGGGGCGCAAGGCTAGTGCGCAATGCCAATGGGGCAAGGCCAAATGACCTGACTAAAAACCAGGCGGGCCGCCCCGGCAATCTGAGCACCTGATTCCGAGCGCCCAATGCAAAACGGGGAACACTGTTTCCAGTATTCCCCGCTTCGTCTTAATTGGTGCCCAGAAGAGGACTCGAACCTCCACACCTTGCGGCACACGGACCTGAACCGTGCGCGTCTACCAATTCCGCCATCTGGGCTTAGCCTGCTAAAGGCCGGTACTGCTTTGCTGATCGCTATGTTTCCGCGTCAGCAGGTTTGTATTATATACACAAACCGAGACTTACTTTCTTGCGTCTTCGTACATTTTGCTTTTTCTGAGTTTTTCAAATCAGGGAAAACAAACTGCTTTTTGGTCAAATCTCTTGATCAAATCGGACTGCTGTTTCCGGCAATTCGCTTTGTCTTGATTGGTGCCCAGAAGAGGACTCGAACCTCCACACCTTTCGGCACACGGACCTGAACCGTGCGCGTCTACCAATTCCGCCATCTGGGCTTTGTCTTGCTGGCCTTGCTTTTTCTTCTCTTGCTTTGCTGCGTCGCTTTGTTTTCGCGTCAGCAGCCCTGCATTATAGGATAAAAATGAAGCTTGTGCAGTGAATCAGGGTAAATCCGACTAAAATTCTCTTCGACCGGTCGATCTGATGATTGCTGGACCGGTCTGGGCGAAAACTTACGTAGAATTTGCCCAAGGCGGCATCTATACATGCAGCCAATGGTTGATGGCAGGCAAGGGCCTGTTCCCGTTGGTGGTGTGGGTGGTGCTGCCAGATCTGTCGTCCGGGGTTGTTGGTTTGTCCCGATGATTTGATCTGCGGTGGTCGTTCCGGTCTTTGAAGCATCCTTGACGGTCTTTCAAAGCCATCTGCCGCTGCTATCCCGCTTTCGCCCCGTCGGCTGGCATGACAAGCCATGCGCATGGTCGCGATTGTGGATGTAATAAACCGGTGTACTAATGGGCATAGCAATCCCAGTCCCCGGTTCTAACCCCTCGGCGGGTGTGCGAACCTTGTGGAAAGCACTGGCAGTTTTCCACAGGGTTTGCACACGGTGTTGGTTGTACTGCGTGTCCCCCAGGTTGCGTGTCGATGGACAGCAGCGTGGTGTGGTCAGGCAGATTGTGTGGGCGGTTCACCGCATGTCGCGTATTGGCGTGTAGCCAGCGCGCGCAAGCCAATTGCCCACCACGCGCACCGAAGGTCGTTTGCTGCAGCCGCTTAAAAAATTCCGCGGCCAGCAGTGACTCGTTGAGGTTCCACCCTTGTTCAAAGGCCACCAGATGAAATCGACGCTTTTGCGTTCAAAGCAGGCAAGAAAAAACGGGGCACCGCTTTCGCAGTACCCCGTCTCTTGTCTTGCATTCTGGTGCCCAGAAGAGGACTCGAACCTCCACACCTTGCGGCACACGGACCTGAACCGTGCGCGTCTACCAATTCCGCCATCTGGGCCCCGTCGCGTTGACCGCGACAGAAGCTGCGCATCTTAAAGAGAAAAAACCCTTTTGGCAACTCGATCCAATAATAACGCTCCGGGCACTCCGCCCGATTACGATCCCGACGTCCCCAGCCGGGAAGAAATTCTTGCGGCGCTTCGCAAAGCCGACAAGCCCTTGTCGCCGGACGAACTGGCCGACGTGATGGGCGTTACCCGCGACGCCACCTTGATCGGCTTTGACCGCCGACTCAATGCGATGGAACGCGACGGGCAATTGCTGCCCAACCGCAAGGGCGTCCTGCTGCTTGCGACCAAACTTGATTTCATCGCTGGCCGGGTGCAAGGGCACCGTGACGGCTTCGGTTTCCTGATCCGCGACGATGGCGGTCAGGATGTGTTCCTGTCGCCCAAGGAAATGCAGAAAGTGCTGCATGGCGACCGGGTGCTGTTGAAGCTGTCCGGTGGCGACTACCGTGGCAAGCCTGACGGCATGATCGTGGAAGTGATCGAGCGTCGCACCAACAAGCTGGTGGGGCGCTTCCTGAATGAGCGCGGCGTGTTCATCGTCGTGCCTGAAGACCAGCGTATCAAGCACGACATCCTGGTGCCGCCGGGCGAGCAGGGCGATGCTGAACACGGTCAGGTCGTGTCCGTGGAAATCGTCACGCAGCCCACGCGCCATTCGCAGCCCTTGGGCCGTGTGGTTGAAGTGCTGGGTGAGATCGATGATCCCGGCATGGAAATCGAAATTGCGGTGCGCAAGTTCGACGTGCCGCACGAGTTCTCGCAAGCCGCGCTGGACCAGGCTGCCCGCTTGCCCGATGCCGTGCGCCGCGCCGATTTGAAAGGCCGCATCGACCTGCGCGACGTGCCGTTGATCACCATTGATGGTGAAGACGCTCGCGATTTCGACGATGCTGTGTATTGCGAACCGGTTGAACTTGGCACTGGCACGCGCAAGCGTCCGGGCTGGCGGCTGATCGTCGCCATTGCCGACGTCAGCCACTACGTCACGCCCGGCGATGCGCTGGATCACGATGCGGTCGAGCGCAGCACCAGCGTGTACTTCCCGCGCCGCGTGATTCCGATGCTGCCCGAAAAGCTGTCCAACGGGCTGTGCTCGATCAACCCTGAAGTCGACCGCCTGGTGCTGGTCTGCGACATGGTGATTCCGGCCACTGGTTCCAAGGCGGGCACGGTGCAGGCCTACCAGTTCTACAACGCCGTGATGTATTCACATGCCCGCACTACCTATAACGAGGTATGGGGCGCGTTGCAGCAACCGGGTGGTCCGGCTGCCCGCAAGCACAATCATGTGCTGCCGCAGATCCACAACCTGTACTCGCTGTATCAGTTGCTGGCGGCGGCGCGCAAAACGCGTGGTGCCATCGACTTCGATACGGTCGAAACCAAGATCGTCTGCAATGAACTCGGCAAGATCGAACGCATCGTCGCGCACACGCGCAACGATGCGCACAAGGTGATTGAAGAGTGCATGCTGGCGGCCAACACCTGCGCGGCGGACTTCACCGAGCGCAGCAAGCACCCCGGCCTGTATCGCATTCACGAAGGTCCGACGATCGAGAAGCTGCAATCCTTGCGCACCTTCCTGAAGACGATCGGCCTGACGCTGGGTGGTGGCGAGAAGCCCACGGCGGCAGACTATTCGGCCTTCCTGGACAGCATTCGCGGTCGTCCCGACCACGCGCTGTTGCAGACCATGTGTCTGCGGTCCATGCAACAGGCCATGTACAGCCCCGACAACGTCGGTCACTTCGGTTTGGCCTACCCGGCCTATGCGCACTTCACGTCGCCGATCCGTCGTTATCCCGACTTGCTGACGCACCGTGCGATCAAGGCCTTGCTGGTCGGCCGTCGCTATGTGCCCGAGCCTGTCGGCGATACGACGATCACGTCCAAGAACATGAAGGAACACGAACACGGCATCTGGGAACGCCTGGGTCTGCAGTGCTCGTCCAACGAGCGTCGCGCCGACGATGCATCGCGTGACGTGGAAGCGTGGTTGAAGTGCTGGTTCGTGCGCGAGCGCGTGGGCGAGACCTTCACGGGTACCGTCACTGGCGTGGCTACCTTTGGTGTGTTCATCACCCTTGACGAGCTGTATGTCGAAGGCCTGGTGCATGTGTCCGAGCTTGGCACCGACTACTTCCAGTTCAACGATTCGCTGCATGAATTGCGCGGCGAGCGTACCGGCATCCGTTATCGCCTGACCGACAAGGTTCAGGTGCAGGTTGCCCGGGTCGATCTGGAAGCGCGCCGCATCGAGTTCAAGCTGGTGCAAGGGGTCAGCTACGACGGTCTGCGCAAGCAAGCCCAGCGTGAAAGCGAACCCGAGCATCGCGTGCGCAAGGCGGCAGGTGCAAAGCCGGATCGTGGGCAGCTGGGTTATGGCGGCGAAGCGCGCAGCGCCAAGACTGGCAAGCGTGCTGCTGCATCCAAGCGCTCGGCGCGCAAAAACCGTTAAGCCAAGTGGCGGCTTGTGCAATCGCGCCGTGCTGTCAGACAGCGTGGTGCGATGCACGACCGGCATGTCTTTGTCGTAAAGATCCGCCGCTGACATCAGCGGCGGTTTCATTTGTGCAAGCGCGCTCGCGGGCGCATTGCGCAAGCAAACAAGCAATTGCGGTTTAATGTCGGATTCCCGACCCGCACTGAAAAAAGGACTTCCTATGGCTGCCAGCCAGGTACTCGCCGGTTTCCACGCCGTGGCCGCGCGTCTTCGCCACGCGCCGGCATCGATCAAAGATATTTACGTTGAAGCCTCCCGGCGCGATCGCCGCATGCTGACCCTGATCGAGCAGGCTGAACAAGCTGGCCGTCGCGTGCATCCGGTCGAAACCATGCGCCTGGACGGTATCGCGCGTGGCCAGCGTCACCAAGGCGTCGTGGCCCTTGCCGAGCAAGTCGAACTCGCCGTCGATCTGGACGAGATGCTCGATGACGCGACCGATGTGCCGTTCCTGCTGATCCTCGACAGCATCACCGATCCGCATAATCTGGGCGCGTGCCTGCGTACCGCCGATGCCGCTGGCGTGAACGCCGTGGTCGCTCCGCGTGACCGCGCCGTCGGCCTGAATGCCACGGTGCAACGTGTCTCGTGCGGCGCTGCCGACTCGATCGCCTACATCACGGTCACCAATCTGGCACGCACGCTGCGCGCGCTGAAAGAGCGTGACATCTGGGTCGTCGGTACTGACGACCAGGCAGAAAAGACCGTGCACGACATCGACTGCACCCGCCCCATCGCTTGGGTCATGGGTGCCGAAGGCGAGGGCATGCGTCGCCTGACCCGCGAAACCTGCGACGAGCTGGTTCGCATCCCGATGCTGGGTTCGGTGGAAAGCCTGAACGTCAGCGTGGCATCTGCCGTCTGCCTGTACGAAACCGTGCGCCAGCGCACTGCCAAGAAGGCTTGATGCGATGATTTTCGGCAGCGACAACATGCTGGGCGCATCCCAGCAGGTGCTGGATGCAATCGTGCGCGCCAATGCCGGCCTGGCGGCCTCTTATGGTGCGGACGACTGGTGCGCGCAGGCCACTGCACGCATCGCCGAGCTGTTCGAGTGCCCGGTGGAAGTGTTCTATGTGTCCACCGGCACCGTTGCCAATTCGCTGGCGCTGTCGGCGCTGGTACCGCCCTGGGGCTCGGTGCTGTGCCACCACCAGGCGCACATCGTCAACGATGAATCGAGCGCGCCTGAATTGTTCAGTGGCGGTGCCCGGCTGGTACCGATTGTCGATGCCAGCGGCAAGCTGGGGCCGGCTGCCTTGTCGCAAGCCTTGGCGACAGCACCGCATCCGCCACACAACGTGGTGCCTCGTGCGCTCAGTCTGACCCAGGCCACGGAATGCGGACTGGTCTACACGCCTGCCGAGATTTCGGCGTTGACCAAACTGGCGCATGAAAACGATTTGTACGTTCACATGGATGGCGCGCGTTTTGCCAACGCCGTCGCATCGCTGGGTTGTTCCCCTGCGGATGTGACCTGGCGCGCTGGTGTCGATGTGCTGTGTCTGGGGGCGTCGAAGAATGGCGCGCTGATGGCCGAGGCAATCGTTTTCTTCGATACCGCACTGGCCGAAGATTTCGCCTTCCGCGTCAAGCGGGCAGGGCAGATGGCCGCCAAGGGCCGCTTGTTCGGTGCGCAGTTCTGTGGCTGGCTGGAAAACGGCCATTGGCTGGACCTGGCACGCCACGCCAATCACATGGCGCGTGACCTGTCTGCGGCACTGAACCATGTGCCGGGCGTAGGTACCGTATGGCCGGTCGATGCCAACGAAGTATTCGTGGTCATGCCGCATGCACTCGCCACGCGCCTGCGTGTCGATGGCGCGGTGTTCTACGACTGGCATCCTTCGGCATTGCCAGCAGGCAAGACCTTGGTTGCCGGTGAGGTGTTCGTGCGACTGGTCTGCGGCTTCGGTACCCAACCCGAACAGATCGCAGCGCTGATTGAAGCGGCGTCAAAGCACGGGGTTTGAGCCTGGTGTGCGGTTGATGGGTGCGGTTGATGTGTTCGGTTGATACGTTCAGGCGGGATCGTTTGCCAGGGCGCTTCCGTTCAACGGGGTGCCCGATCAGCGTTCCTGATTGAACCGTCAATCTGCATTTCAAGCGCGTGCTGCCTGATGATGCTGCACCCTCACGGTGCAGCATGACAAATTTCGTCCCGAAAACACTAAAGTCCTGACGATTCCTGCCGTAAGCATGGAGGTCCTGGACTTTATTTTGCGGTCGCGCCTGACTTTATTGTCCGGCCGGATTTACCGCATGCCTCGGGGGGCTGTTTGCATCGCGCTGTGCCGAACTTGGCAAACCACGTTTTTGTAGTGCCGGCCTTATTGGCCGCGCTGATTTTGCTGCTCTTGCCGGCGACCGCGTCTGCGGGTGCCTTCTACCAGACACTGTTGGCCGTGCTCGCCTGTGTGGCGGGTGGCTTGGCCCTGCTGTATGGCCGTCTGCGCATTCTTTTCATGGTGCTTGTCACCTATCTGGGTTTCCTGCTGCTGAGCGGGCAGACCGACGCCTACTTGCGCGATGGTCGTTTTGCGCCGCACGCGTCGCTGGTGTTCAACGGCGCATCGGTGTGGCTGCCGATGATGTTTGTGCTCAATGGCGTGTGGCACGAGCGCGGTCAACCGATCGTCGACGTCATCAAACGCGCGCTGTATCAGACCGTGGCCCTGGGTGTGTTCCTGCTGCTGGCCGCCTGGCGACCCGATCACATGGTCGCGCTGGTTGCTGGCGCGCACCTGCCCACCATGCCCTTGCAATGGAGTTCGTTGCCGGCATTGCCAACGTTGTCGATCTACGCTGCCGTGATGGTGTTGGGCATTCAGGCTGTGTGGACGCCGCGCACGGAGCACACTGCCATGTTGCTGGCAGCCGTGTGTCTGGCGGTGATGTTGCCGCGCGCTTTTCTGGATGCGGCGGTGGTCCCGGTGGGATGCAGTTTCATCCTGCTGCTGTTTGCTGGTTCCATCGTGCAGGAAACCTTCCGCATGGCTTTCCGTGACGAGCTGACGGGCTTGCGGGGGCGTCGTGCCTTGAACGATGTGCTGACGCGGCTGGACGGTAACTACAGCATTGCGATGGTCGATATCGATCACTTCAAGGCGTTCAACGACACTCATGGTCATCAGACGGGTGATCAGGTGTTGCGTCTGGTGGCGGCGCGTCTGAATCGGGCGGGTGGTGGCAGTCGTGCGTATCGGTACGGTGGCGAAGAGTTTGCGTTGGTATTTTTCGGCAAACTGGCGCACGAGTGTCTGGAGACGCTTGAGGGCGTGCGCATGGTAATTGAGTCGTCGCGCATGCGTTTGCGTGATGAGGCGAGTCGTCCGCAGTCTGAGGCGCAGGGGCGGGCGAAGCGCGGCAGTGGTGGTGAGCGGCCGGGCCTGCGGGTGACGGTGAGTATTGGTGTGTCGGATAGCCGGTTGTCGCCTGATGGTCCGGTGGCGGTGATTGCGGATGCGGATACGGCGTTGTATGCGGCGAAGGGGGCGGGGCGCAATCAGGTGAAGAGTGTGGTGCCGCCGAAGAATGCGCGGGTGAAGGCGGCGGAGGCGAAGGCTGCTGCGGCCAAGGCGGCGTCGGCGAAGCCGCGTGAGCCGGAGGCGAAGGTGTTCAGAACTCGGGCGACGCGTCAGCCTGCTGAGTGATTTTTGGTTTTTGCGTTGGGGTTAGTCGCGGTTTGCTCGTAACGGTGCTTGGTGCTTTTGCCAGTCGCGGGTGCCGGGGGCGCGTCGCCTGCCCCGCTGGACTTACGCGTCGGGTCTCCCGCCCTCCACGTCGCCCAGAAGGGCAGCCGCCACGCCCCCGGCACCCACGCCTTCAAAGCGGCTTGGTTAAAAGCGAATCCCGCCTTTGGGTGGGCTGCAATTCTCTGGCTGCTTGGTGCTGGAATCGGTTCTCGGCATTTGATCGTCACCATCCTTGATCGTCACGCGGCTGGCTATGGGGACTGGCTGCCCAGGTCGCCACGAAGCGATCTCTCCGGCTCACGGTTCGGTTGGTTCTTCAGCGGCCTTTTACGGCAGCGCCACTCAAGGAAATTCGCGCGCCTGCTTGGTGGTGGGGTGACACGGAAGCGGGTGGCCGCGCACCAGGTAATGCGACGAAAAAGCGGGACGTTGAAGGATGGCGTTTTGAAGGCTGCGCATTGAACGTTCGAAGCGATGAAGAACGGTGTGAGCGGTGATAAATACTGATTGCAAGGCGCGTCCAACAGATCCCCGGCACGCCGTTGAGCGCAATGGGCCGCGGACGTCCTGGTGGTGTCGCTCTCGCGCAAAACAAGCGCCTCGACTAACACGCAGCACAAGCGTTTTCACGAGATCAGCCGCCAGCGCCACGATTGTCGCCGCTGCTCTCTGCATGCCGTGACGCGGCGGCCACCCGCTTCGGTGTCACCCCACCGCTAAGCAGACGCACAAATTTTCTTGAGTGGCGTTGCCGTAAAAGGCTGCTGAAGAACCCACCAAATCGTGAGCCGGAGAAATCGCTTCGTGGCGACCTGGCCAGCCAGTCCCCAAAGCCAGCCGCGTGGCGGTCAAGACTGGTGGCCATCGCATGCCGAGAACCGCATACAGCACTTGGCAGCCAGAAGAATGCAGGCCATCCAAAGGCGGGATTGGCTTTTAACCAAACGACTTTGAAGGCGTGGGTGGTGGGGCCGGGTTGGCTGCCCTTCTGGACAAGGTGGAGGGCGGAGACCCGACGCCTAGGTCAAGCGGGGCAGCCGAGCCGGCCCCACCACCCGCGACTGGCAAAAGAACACAAACACCCGTCACAAAAAACCGAACTCAACCATCAGCCCGCCGCCGCCGAGTAACTGCTTTCGAGCGAACCAGCGTATCCACATACTCAGGGCCGCGCTGCAACGCCACGCCCACTGCCAGAATGTCGCATACCGCCAGATGCCCAATGCGAGACCGCATCGGCGTATAGACATCCGGGTCTTCATTCACATCTACCCCGATCGCCACCGTCGCCAAACCCGCCAACGGCGAATGACTGCGCGTGATCGCAATCACCGTCGCCCCCGCCGCACGCGCCAGATTTGCCGCCTCCAGCATCTCGCGACTACGTCCCGTGTTCGAAATGGCCACCACCGCATCGCCCGGCCCCAACAGCGTCGCCGACACGCAATACACATGCGGGTCCACATAGGCCACGGTTGGCATGCCCAGACGGAAAAACTTGTGCTGCACATCGTGCGCCACCAAGCCTGATCCACCCGCGCCGTAAAACTCGATGCGCCGTGCCTGCGCCAGCAACGCAATGGCCTCACCCACGGCGTCTGAAGACAGCGAATCACGCACGCTCTGCAAGGCCGCAATAGTGCGATCGATCACCTTGCCTGCAATGCCCGATACCGACTCGTCGGCCTGCACATCCTCGTGCACATACGCCACGCCTGCCGGCAGGCTCTGCGCCAGACGAATCTTGAACTCCTTGAAGCCGGACAAACCCAGTGCCTTGCACAGACGTGCAATCGTCGGCTGACTCGACTCGGCGCGTTCGGCCAGTTCGGTCATGTTCAGGTGAACCACCTCACGCGGCGCGGCCAGCACGTAGTCGGCCAGACGCCGCTCGGAAGGGCGCAGATGCGGCAGGACGGATTGCAGGCTGGTGATCATGGTGGTCCGCAGACGGGCTTAATGGGGCAGGGCGGAACGCTTGTTGCAGGCGGTTGCCTGCCAAGAGATGGTCTGGCGCGATACTGGTCAGCTTGATCCAACGCGCCACTTTCTTCAACGGACGTCAGGGGCTTGTAAACAAATAAGGGCTACAGACAAGGCTAGGCTGGTAAGTCAGACAGCACTCGTGCCTAAGACGCTTGCATGCAAACGCCTACGCCTACCCATACACAGGCCCGCATGTCAGTCTCCGATTGTACAAAAACTACGGCGTCTTTGTAGTTTTTCTACTAAACTAACCTCAATCGACTTTGCAGGTGATATCAATGAGCACGTTACATGCCGTCCTAGATCGCGTCACCAACCGGGTGATCGAACGCAGCCGCCAGTCGCGTGCGCTGTATCTCACTCGCATCGAGCACGCGCGTGCACAGCATGCGCCGGTACGCACGGTGCTTTCCTGTGCCAATCTGGCACACGGTTTTGCTGCCGCCCCGGCCAATGACAAGCTGGTCATCAAGGAATTGCGCAAGCCGAACATCGGCATCGTGACGTCCTACAACGACATGCTGTCGGCGCATCAGCCCTACGAACGTTTCCCTGAACTGATCCGCGCTGCCGCGCGCCGTGTCGGTGCGACCGCCCAGGTGGCTGGCGGCGTGCCGGCCATGTGTGACGGGGTCACGCAGGGCAATCCGGGCATGGAGATGTCGCTCTTCTCGCGTGAAGTGATCGCGATGAGTACGGCGGTTGCGCTGTCGCACAACATGTTCGATGCCGCGCTGATGCTTGGTGTGTGCGACAAGATCGTGCCGGGTCTGTTGATCGGTGCGCTGCAATTCGGTCACTTGCCCGTCATTTTTGTGCCGGCCGGCCCGATGACCAGCGGCCTGTCCAATGACGACAAGGCACGCATCCGTCAGCAGTTCGCCAAGGGCGAAGTGGGCCGTGATGCTCTGCTGGAGGCTGAATCGCAGGCCTATCACGGTGCGGGTACCTGTACCTTCTACGGCACGGCCAACAGCAATCAGTTGTTGATGGAAGTCATGGGCCTGCATCTGCCGGGCGCAGCCTTCATCCATCCGAATACTCCCTTGCGTGATGCGCTGACCGCCCGGGCGGCAGAGCGGGTGCTGGAACTGTCGGCGATGGGCAATGAGTACACGCCGATTGGTCATGTGATCGACGAACGCGCCATCGTCAACGGCATTGTCGGCTTGCTGGCCACGGGTGGCTCGACCAATCACACGCTGCACCTGGTGGCTGCTGCACGCGCCGCAGGCATCGTGATCGACTGGACTGATTTCGACGACCTGTCTGCGGTGGTGCCGCTGCTTGCACGCATCTACCCGAACGGCAAGGCTGACGTGAATCACTTCCACGCGGCAGGTGGTCTGGCGTTCCTGATCCGTGAATTGATTCAAGGTGGTTTGTTGCACGAAGACGTGCGCACCGTGGCGGGCAATGGGTTGTCCCATTACGCCGAAGAACCGCGCCTGCTGGAAGATAAACTTTCGTGGGTGCCGGCAACTGCACAGACGCTGGACGACAAGGTGCTGCGTCCGCGCGCCACGCCGTTTGCCGCAGATGGTGGCTTGCGTCTGGTCGAGGGCAATCTCGGGCGTGGTGTGATCAAGATTTCTGCGGTGGCGTCGCAGCATCGCAAGGTGCACGCACCGGCCATCGTGTTTGACGATCAGGAAGCCGTGCAGCGTGCCTTCGATGCAGGCGAATTGAACCGCGACTTCGTAGCCGTCGTCCGCTTCCAGGGCGCGCGTGCCAACGGCATGCCGGAACTGCATCGCCTGACGCCGCTGCTGGGTGTGGCGCAAGACGCTGGTTTCCATGTTGCCTTGGTCACCGACGGCCGTATGTCGGGCGCGTCGGGCAAGGTGCCTGCCGTCATTCACTTGTCGCCGGAAGTGCTGGCGGGTGGCCCGCTTGGCCGCGTGCGCACTGGCGACATGATCGAACTCGACGCCGATGCGGGTATTCTTCGCGCCCACGTGCCGGACGAAGTCTGGGCAACGCGCGACATTCATGCCATGCAGGACGAAGCATCCACCTGGGGCTTTGGCCGCGAGCTGTTCGCGGTGTTCCGCCAGGCAGCCGGGCCGGCAGAAGAGGGCGCGTCGGTATTTGGCATGTATCCTGCCGCAGCCCACGTGGCCACAAGCCCTGAAATCACCCCATCATCCATCAAGGAACAAGCATGAGCATGCTCGACATCGATCACGTAGCCGCACTCGGACCCGTCATTCCGGTACTGCAGTTCGACTCGGTCGAGCAGGGCGAACAGACTGCACGCGCGCTGTATGAAGGCGGCGTGCGCGTGCTGGAAATCACCCTGCGCACCCCCGCTGGCCTGGGCGTGATCGAACGCATGGCTAAGTTTGCCGACGACCTGGTGGTCGGTGTCGGCACGCTGACGCGCCCCGAGCAAGTTGCTGCCGCCGTATCCGCTGGCGCACGTTTCGGCGTGTCGCCTGGTCTGACTGACGCCCTGGCCAATGCCGCCAAACAGCAAGGCCTGGCGCTGTTGCCCGGTGTTGCCACCTCGTCGGAAATCCTGATCGCGCTGGAACACGGCTACAAGACCGTCAAGTTCTTCCCGGCTGAACAAGCGGGCGGCGTGGCAATGCTGAAGGCATTCGGCGGCCCGTTCGGCGACGTGCGTTTCTGCCCCACGGGCGGCGTCACTGCGGCTACGGCACCGAATTACCTGGCCCTGCCGAATGTGGTGTGCGTCGGTGGCTCGTGGCTCACCCCCGCTGCCATGATGCGTGCCGGTGACTGGGCTGGCATTACCCGCTTGGCACGTGAAGCCAGCGCGCTGCGCCCAGCCCAATAACGTCGACCCCATTCCGTCAGATAAAGGAAAGGCACATGATCCTTGTACTCATGGGCGTGTCGGGCTGCGGCAAGACGACCATCGGTGAACACGTGGCGCAACGGCTGGCCTGCGAGTACCAGGATGCGGACAGCTTCCACAGTCAGGCCAACATCGACAAGATGCATCGCGGGATGCCGCTTGACGATGACGACCGTGCGCCGTGGCTGGCGGCCATCCGCCAGGAAATCGAAGCCTGTCATCGCGACGGCCGCACGCATGTGTTCGGCTGTTCGGCCTTGCGCCAGCGCTATCGCGACGTGTTGTCGGATCACGGTCGCGATCGCGCCGTGGTCTTTGTGCACCTTGCCGGTTCGTTTGAATTGATTCGCGACCGGCTTGCTGCCAGAACCGATCACTTCTTCGATGCCAAATTGCTGCGCAGCCAGTTTGATGCGCTGGAAGTGCCGGCAGATGCCATCACGGTCAGCATCGATCAATCCGTCGAAGACATCGTGAATGAGATCCTGCGTCGCCTGCCCGCTGCGGATCAGGATCACGCTGGCGGGTTTACCCGCAGCGACGTTTAGATCGATCTAAATTACAGTGCGTGGCATTGCGTATAAGTGGCAGGAAATTCATTCATGAGCCAGGTTTCTGGACCCGGTCGTCGCACAGCGGTGACGCTCGAAGCGGTTGCCAAGCACGTCCAGGTATCACGCGCCACCGTATCGCTGGTCTTGCGCGGCAGCCCGCTGGTTGCTGCCGCCACGCGCGAGCGTGTGCAGGCCGCCATGGCCGAGCTGGGCTACATCTACAACCGTGGTGCAGCCAAGCTGCGGGCGTCCAGCAGCAAGGTAATCGGCGTGCTGATCGCCGATTTGAGCAACCCGTTTTTCGGCGAAATGACAGCGGGCGTGGACAATGCCTTGTCGGGGGCGGACTGGGCAGTCTTTCTTGCCAACACCGACGAATCGGTGGCCAAGCAAGACAGCATGTTGCGCCGCATGCGCGAACACGGGGTCGATGGCGTGATCCTGTGTCCGGCTGCAGGCTCTGACGAACGCCTGATCCACCAGCTTGCCGACTGGGGCCTGCCTTGCGTGCAGGCATCGCGTTACGTGTCGCTCGATGCCAGTGACTGCGTGACGACGGACTATGCGCGCGGCATGCGTGAGGCAACCGAACATCTGATCGGTCTGGGGCACCGCCGCATTGCCTTGATCGGCGGTGATCGCCAGCACTCGGCGACTTCGGCGCGTTGCGAGGGTTACCAAGCCGCCATGCGCCATGCAGGTCTGGCTGACGATCTGATCATCGGCGTGGCGACAACACGGCAGGCAGGGGCCGATGCCTTGAACGCATTGCTCGATTCACCGGAAGCGCCCACGGCTGCGGTTTGTTATAACGACTTTGTTGCGCACGGGGCCATCACCGCGCTGTCGGACCGGGGCATGCTTGCCGGCCGGGACTTTGCGCTGGTGGGGTTCGACGACATGAACGAGGCGTCGTTCTGCCGCCCCCCGCTCACGACGGTCAAGACCCGACCCTACGAAATCGGTGAACGGGCAGGGCAGATGTTGCTGGCTCGCATGGCCAACCCCGATCGGCCCATCGACCGTGTGGTGTTCCCGGCAGAACTGGTCGTGCGGGCGTCCTGCGGTGCGGCACTTGGCGTGAACCTGGCCAACGCGCACAATGCTCGCCAATCCGTCGGGGCATAGGCGCTCAGCCTTGCGTGCACACGCTTTTCGATTATCAGCTGTTTTTCCGGAACGTTCTCATGACTTCTTCCGCTTTCGCCAGCCAGCCCACCGCTGGCTTCGATCCCGCCGCCACCGCTGCCGTGCTGGCAGCCGCACGAACCGGCCTGCGTCCGTTGGAGTTATCGACGGACCTGCGCCCGCCTACCTTGGCTGACGCTTACCTGGCGCAAGACATCGTGGTGCTTGGCCGTGGCGAAGTGGCAGGCTGGAAAGTCGGTGCCGATACACCCGAAGCCGAACCCCTGCGAGGCGCACTGGCTACCGATTCGGTCTTTCAAGGCCGTGCTGTGCGGCTCGATGCCAATACCTTCAACGTCATCGGCGTCGAAGCTGAATTGGTCTATCTGGTGGGCAAAGACCTGCCGCCACGCGCAACGCCTTACACCGAAGCGGAAGTGCTGGACGCTATCGCGTCGGTGCACGCCGGTATCGAAATCGTCGACACCCGCTTTGCCGAATGGGGCAAGCAGGACAAGTGGAGCCGTACCGCCGATCAGGCCAACCACGGTGCATTGATCGTCGGTGAAGGCCACGCGAACGTGCGCGCCATCACCTCGACTGCGCAACCGGTTCGTCTGCTGATCGATGGCGAAGTTGCCGCCGAACACGTGGGCGGCAATTCCGCCGGCGATACTGTCCGCCTGTTGGTCTGGATGGCCAACTTGGGTGCGGTCAGTCTGGGTGGTCTGCGGGCAGGCCAGTACATCACCTCGGGCTCGACCACGGGCAGCATTTTTGTTGCGCAAGGCGCGCAGGTTATCGCCGAATTCCCGGGCGTCGGTCGCGCAGAACTGCTGCTGACCTGAATCAAAAAATCCGCGTAGTGACTTGAAAACCCTAGGTTGGCGCACACCAACCTAGGGTTTTCCTTATTGTGAAATTAGATCGATCTAATCACAATGCGGCCAGCCTGCTTCATGCAGGATTTTTTCTGGTACGTGACTGTTTATCCAAACGGTCAGCATTTCAAAGCGACTGGCGCAGCGCCGGCGTGCGCGGGGGAGCAGGTTGAATTACACCTTTCAGTTCGGCGACGTATTCGCCGCTTGGCCGGATCTGTTGCAGGGCGCATGGCTGACGATTCGCCTTTCGCTGTACGCAATGGTCCTGGGTCTGCTGGTAGCCATTACCTGTGCGGTGGGCAAGACGGGCGGGCCACGTCCCATTCGCTGGTTGATCAACGCCTACATTGAAGTCGTGCGCAACACGCCTTTCCTGGTTCAGATCTTCTTTGTCTATTTCGGATTGCCCGCTGCAGGCATCCGCGTGTCGGCTGACACGGCTGCCCTGATTGCCATGGTGGTCAACGTCGGTGCATACGCAACCGAAATCATCCGCGCCGGTATCGAATCGATCAGCCGTGGTCAGATCGAAGCCGGTCTTGCGTTGAATCTCAGCAAGTTCAAGGTATTCCGCCACATCGTGCTCAAGCCCGCCTTGCGCACCGTGTATCCGGCACTCACCAGCCAGTTCATTCTGCTGATGCTGACCTCTGCCGTGGTGTCCGCCATTTCCGCAGACGACCTGACCTCGGTCGCAGCCAACCTGCAATCGACGACCTTCCGCAGCTTCGAGATCTATATCGTGGTGACCGGCATTTACCTGCTGATGGCCATGGCGTTTTCTTTTTTGTTTCGCGTCATTTACCGGATCAGTTTCAACTATCCGGACCGGCGATAAGGAGCGACGGGCATGATTCGCGAATTTGGTATTAACGAAGTCTGGTTCATCGTCGCGGCAGTTCGCTGGACGCTGCTGCTGTCAATCATCGCCTTTGCTGGTGGCATCGTCGGTGGCCTGGTGATTGCGCTGTCGCGCACCTCCGAGATCAAGGCGTTGCGTGTGGCCGCCATGGCGTTCATCCAGGTGTTCCAGGGCACGCCCTTGCTGATGCAGCTGTTCCTGGTGTTCTTCGGTGCACCGCTGCTGGGCTGGGACCTGAACCCGTGGGTGGCTGCTGCCATTGCACTGATGCTGAACGCCAGTGCATTCCTGGGCGAAATCTGGCGCGGTTGCATTCAGGCTGTGCCGCGTGGTCAGTGGGAAGCGGCTGAAGCGCTGGGTCTGCATTACAAGTCGCGCATGCGTTTTGTGGTGCTGCCGCAAGCCTTCAAGATCGCGTTGCCGCCGACGGTTGGTTTCTTGGTGCAACTGATCAAGGGCACGTCGCTTGCAGCCATCATTGGTTTCGTCGAGCTGACGCGCGCCGGCCAGATCATCAATAACGCGACATTCGAGCCGTTCCTGGTGTTCGGTCTGGTCGCAGCGGTTTATTTTGTGTTGTGCTGGCCCCTGTCACTGCTGGCTGCCCGTATGGAACGGCGCTACGCAGCGGCCTTGGCTCGCTGACCCTTTTATCCGAGGCGCATGCCGCTGGCTGCGCCGCCTTCACGCTGTTCTACGCAGTTAAAAGGAATTTCATGGCTATCTCGTTTTCGCGACGTTCGTTTGCGCGCATGATCGCAGTGGCAGGTGTTGCCGCCGCTGTCACGCTGCCCCTGTCGGTATCGGCACAAAGCGTTGCCGACATCACCAAGAAGGGTGAATTGGTCGTCGGCATGTTGGTCGACTTCCCGCCCTACGGCATTCTCAACACCAGCAACGAACCCGATGGCTACGATGCCGACGTGGCACGCCTGCTGGCCAAGGATCTGGGCGTGAAGCTCAAGATCGTGCCGGTTGCCGGCCCGAACCGCATTCCCTTCCTGTTGACCAACAAGGTCGACATGCTGATCGCATCGCTGGCCACCACGCCCGAGCGCGCCAAGCAGGTTGATTTCTCGGAAGCCTACGCCGGTGCCAGCATCGTGCTGTACGCACCGAAGGCCAAGGCCATCAAGGCACCGGCTGACCTGAAGGGTGTTGCTGTTGCCGTTACCCGTGCCAGCACCCAGGACTTGGCAGTGACCGCGATTGCACCGGAAGGCACGCAGATCCGTCGTTTCGACGATGACGCCACCGCCACGCAAGCGCTGCTGTCGGGCCAGGTTGACGCTATCGGCGCCTCGACCCTGGTCGTGGCACAGATCGCCAAGATCGCCGGCAAAGACAAGTTCGAAACCAAGTTCCTGCTGCGCCAGCAATATCACGGCATCGCCCTGCGTCCGGGTCAGACCGAACTGCTGGCTCGCGTGAACAAGTTCGTGGCCGACAACAAGGCCAATGGCGAGCTGAACAAGCTGCACCAAAAGTGGTTGGGCGTGGATCTGCCCAACCTGAAGCAACCCTGATTTTTTGAGGTAGGCGGATCATGAGTACAGTCCAGCCCAACGGATCTGTCCCCGAGCGTGGGCAAGACCAGACCATCATCCGCATGGAGGGGGTCCAGAAGTGGTACGGCGACTTCCAGGTGTTGAAAGACATCAACCTCGATGTGCGGGCCGGTGAGCGTATCGTCGTGTGCGGGCCGTCGGGCTCGGGCAAGTCCACGCTCATCCGCTGCATCAACCATCTGGAAAAATTCCAGAAGGGCAAGGTGGTGGTCGACGGTATCGAGTTGAACGACAAGGCCAACAATGTCGATGCGATCCGTCGCGAAGTCGGCATGGTGTTCCAGCAGTTCAACCTGTTCCCGCACCTGACGATCCTGGAAAACTGCACGCTCGCACCGATCCAGGCGCGTGGCGTGTCGAAAGAGGAAGCCGAAGCCACGGCAATGAAGTATCTGACCCGTGTGCGGATTCCCGACCAGGCCAAGAAGTACCCGAGCCAGTTGTCGGGTGGCCAGCAGCAACGTGTGGCAATCGCCCGCGCGCTGTGCATGACTCCGAAGATCATGTTGTTCGATGAGCCGACCTCGGCGCTTGACCCGGAAATGGTGAAGGAAGTGCTGGACACCATGATCGGCTTGGCCGAAGACGGCATGACCATGCTGTGCGTGACCCACGAAATGGGCTTCGCCCGCAAGGTCGCCGACCGCGTGATCTTCATGGCGGATGGCCGGATCGTCGAGCAGGCACCGCCTGAGACCTTCTTCAGCAACCCGCAGCACGAGATGACCCGGAATTTCCTGGGCCAGATCCTGACGTCGGGTCACTGATCGGCACAATGGGCTCGCGCAAGCGGGCCCGCGATGTTTTCGGGGGAGCGACGTTTCGACGTGCGCTCCCTTTTTGTTTTTGGGCTTGGCCGCGTGACGGTGTGACGGATGCGTCTGAACCGGCGTGTGCCTGGTCAGTTTTTGGAAAGAGATGACGATGACAATGACGAATGCAGATGCTGGTAAGCCCGAGATCATTCTGGTCGAAGCGATGATGCCGCAGGTTGAATCCGCGCTGGACGCCGCTTACGTGGTGCATCGCGCTTTCAAGGAAGACGACAAGGACGCCTTCCTGGCGCGCGTGGGTGCCAACGTGCGCGCCGTGGTGACGGGTGGTGGATCGGGCATGAAGGCATCGTGGTTCGATGCGCTGCCCAAGCTGGGCCTGATCGCCATCAACGGTGTCGGCACCGACGCTGTTGATCTGGTGCAGGCAAAGGCCCGTGGCGTGCGCGTGACGACCACGCCGGGTGTGTTGACCGACGACGTGGCCGATATCGGCATGGGGTTGATTCTGTCGACCTTGCGCAAGTTGGCGCAGGGCGATCGTTTTGTGCGCGCCGGGCAGTGGGGCAAGCGCCCGTTCCCGCTGGGCAGCAAGGTAACGGGCAAGAAGCTTGGCATCTTCGGCATGGGCCAGATTGGCGGTGCAATTGCCAAGCGTGCGGCAGGCTTCGACATGCCGGTTGCCTATAGCAATCGCAAGCCGGTGGAAGGCAGTTCGCACCAGTTCTTCGCATCGTTGACCGAGCTGGCGGCGTGGTCTGACATTCTGGTGATCGCGGCGTCGGCCAGCCCGGCGACGCGGGGTGTGGTGAATGCCGAGGTGATGGATGCGTTGGGCCCGCAGGGTGTGCTGGTCAATGTGGGTCGTGGCGCGATCATTGACGAGCCGGAGTTGATGAAGGCGCTGGCTACGGGTCGTATTGCTGGTGCGGGCCTGGATGTGTTCACGAACGAGCCGAATGTGCCTGCAGAATTGTTCCCGCTGGACAATGTTGTGCTGCTGCCGCATCAAGCTAGCGCGACGCTGGAGACACGTCTGGCGATGGGTGATCTGGTGGTGCGAAATGTGCAGGCGTTTTTTGCGGGTGAAGAGGTGTTGACGCCTGTGGTTTGAGGGTTTTGGTGCTTGGCCGGTGAGGTGTGGCGTTCTTGAGGCAGTCGCTTCTTGGCTATGACGACTTGGTCGTTCGTGACCGTGTTTCGTGTTTTAGCCAGTCGCGGGTGGTGGGGCCGGGTCGTCTGCCCCGCTTGACTTTGGTGTCGGGACTCCCGCCCTCCACCTCGTCCAGAAGGGCAGCCAACCCGGCCCCACCACCCACGCCTTCACGCTTTCTTGGTTAACCGCACATGCCGCCTTTTGGCGGCTTTTGTGTTTCTGGCTACTTGGTGCTGGACTTGGTTCTCGGCATTCGTTGGCCGCCGTCCTTGATCGCCACGCGGCTGGCCTTGGGGACTGGCTGGCCAGGTCGCCACGAAGCGATTTCTCCGGCTCACGATTTGGTGGGTTCTTCAGCAGCCTTTTACGTCAGCGACACCCACCGAAATCGCGCTCCTGCTTGATGGTGGGGTGACACCGAAGCGGGTGGCCGCCGCGTCACGGCATGCGGAGAAGGGTCGCGGCAAGCGTGGCGCTAGCGGCTGAATGTGGAAGTTGAAAGCTGAATGTGGACGTCGATTGCTCACCTGAAATTGACGAACGCGCTTGGCCAGCAAGGCATGGTGGTAATCGAACGAGATGGCCCCAGTGCTGAGGACGTGTTCGAGTTTTTGTGGGCGGGGCGTATCGGAAACGAGTTTTGCACTCGTCCTTGCCAGTGAAGCGCTTGCCGAAGAGGATGGCGAACCTGCTCATGGCAGATTTCCAATCGTAGGCGGCGCGTATTTCTTTGGCCAGCACGTTTCGTAGCGCGAGCCACAGCGGGCCCGTCACGATGTTCTGCCAGCAGCAGCTCGCTGCCAAGAGCGTGTCCGTCAGGATGCCTCCGTACTCAAGCCGCCGCCCGCCCGATCACTGCAAAACCTAAAAAGCACAGCTCGCCGACGCCCCGCCTTTTCGTCGCATTACCTGGTGCGCGGCCACCCGCTTCCAAGTCACCCCACCACCAAACAAACGCGCAATTTCCTTGCGTGGCGCTGCCGTAAAAGGCCACTGAAAGACGGCCTGAAACGTGAGCCGCTGAGTCGCTTCGTGGCGACCTGGCCAGCCAGTCCCCAGGGCCAGCCGTGTGGCGATCAAGAATAGTGACCAACGCATGCCGAGAACCTCGTCCAGCACCAAGCAGCCAGAAAATTGCAGATCGTCCACAGGCGGGATCAGCTTTTAACCAAGCCGCTTTGAAGGCGTGGGTGGCGGGGGCGTGGCGCATGCCCTTCTGGACGACGTGGAGGGCGGGAGTCCCGACGCGTAAGTCCAGCGGGGCAGGCGACGCGCCCCCGCCACCCGCGACTGGCTCCATAGCGCCAAACCGTCGCGAGTAAACACGACCAGCAACGCACAAACACTGAGTAACGAAACCCTCAATATTCACCAGCCCCAACAAATAAGCCCTGTGGTTTTTTCGCCCATCAAGCATATTCGAACAAGCTCAAAACCCCCGCCCACCGGGCTTTCCAGCGCGTAATGTTTGACTTTCCTCCGCGATCCCGGAAAATGGCGACACGGCGTATTCGCCGTCCCTCCAAAGGGGAGTAGTTCGCGGGGTCAGCCCGTGCATGCAATCGTCAATACGTGGGGCACACAGCCCCTCCGGTTGCATGGACCGTCATCTAACGGTTGAACAAGACCTTTGCAGCCTGGTTCCATGGCTTGCATCGGTTGCTCCCGCATCCCGTACGCCATGTTGCCAGCCGAGGTTCAACCGTCTGGAGACCAATATGGAATGGATGTCCGCGCTAGCCGCCGAAGTTTTCACTACACAGTTTTTCTTTGCCCTCATGGCGATCGTAATGATCGACATCGTGCTGGCCGGCGACAACGCGATCGTCATTGCCTTGGCCGCCCGTAACCTTCCGCCCGACCTGCAGAAAAAAGCCGTGCTCTGGGGCACGGTTGGCGCAATCGTCGTTCGTACCCTCATGACCATCGTTGTGGTCTGGCTGCTGAAGATCCCCGGTCTGCTGCTGGTGGGTGGCTTGGCACTGCTGTGGATCGCGTACCGTCTGCTGACGTCTGACGACGATGGTCACGGTGATCATGGCGGTCAGGCAAGCTTCGCAGCTGCCATCAAGACCATCGTGATTGCAGATGCGGTCATGGGCGTGGACAACGTGCTGGCTGTTGCCGGTGCCGCCAACGGCAGCTTCCTGCTGGTGGTCCTGGGCCTGCTGATCAGCGTGCCGGTGATGGTGTGGGGTAGCCGCCTGGTGCTGAAGCTGATGGAACGTTATAGCTTCATCATCTACATCGGCTCGGCTGTGCTGGTCGTCACCGCTGCCAAGATGGTACTGAGCGAGCAACTGCTGAAGGGCTGGATCACGGATAACAGCTGGATCGTGTGGCTGGTCTACCCGGTCGCACTGATCGGCGTACTGGGCTCTGCATGGCTGGTTCGCAAGTCCACGGAAGCCCGCAAAACCAAGACCACTGGTGAAGCGGTGTTGGTGAAGTAAGCGGACTGATGTTGATCGCCGGATGCCTGCCTCGGGCATCCGGTCACGCTGCCTCCGACGGTTTTTTTCCTGCCTGCCACGCATCCCCGCAGATGTTTGGCAGGCAGTTGTCTTTGGCAAACCGCATTTAGCGCGCTGCATTTAACAGCCCGCAATGCACAAACTGCGCTTGGCAAGCCACGATCAGAAATCCATCGCCGCCAGTGGCTTGAATGTACGCACTGAATCCAGCGCCAAGCTGGATTCGCAGGGTCAAGCCAACAGACTCAAACTGCTGCGCGTCGCAAAGTGAAGGGCCACGGCGAGCGCATTTTCATGCGTGAGGGCACAATCGGCGCGGTCTGAGCGCTGGGGGCCTTGGCCTGGACGCTGGTACCAGCATCATCTTCAACCGGTCTTGCATCGATGCGGTCAAGCGGCAACTGCGGCACAACAATGCCGGGGCGCAGCGCGATATCGCGCGAGACGGCGATGCGTCGTGCTGCACGCACCAGCAAGGTCATTTGCAGGCGTTCGGCACCATCGGCCTGCATGATGACGCGCAACGCAGCAGGGCTAGCATCACGGGCAGCCGACAGCGGGCGGAACAGCAGGCAGATGCCTTGTGACTGGCGCATGGCACGGTCAAGCCGATGCATGGCTTGATCGTTGGTGTCTGCCGGTGCCCAGGCAACCAGCGCGCCAAAGTCGTCACGCGCTGCTGCTTGTTCGATTGCCCACAATTGTTCCGAGGCGCGATTGCCGCCAATGACCAGCAGACGTGAGCGTGCCACGCCCATTTTTGCCAAGGCAGAGACGCAATCGCCGGGTGGGTTGAGCAACAACACGGTGCGGCTGCTGCGTGTGAGCATGTGCAGTACGGGCACTACTGCATGCAATTCAGCCAGGCCGTCGTCGGGGACCAGCAGTTCGCTCAGGCGCGACACCGGCCACCCGCCACCGGGCAGCTCACGATCAAGTTCGTCATGGCCGGTGGCCAGACAACGATTGCCCGAAGGATCTACCCGCGACTGCGGATTGGTTTCGACAAAGGGACGGAAGGCCGGCGCGGCCGATGTATGTGCAAAAGCGGCAACACTCATGGCGACACTCATCATCGTTCTCCTTAATGGATCAGGCCGGCGCGGATCAGGCCGACAGCTATGCCTTCCAGTGCGAAGTCGTCACGGTCGCCCACGACGATTGGCTGGAAATCCGGATTTTCGGGAAGCAGTTCCACCCCGCCGGGCAGCAGACGCAGACGCTTCACCGTGACTTCATCGCCCAGGCGCGCCACCACGATCTGGCCGTCACGGGCGACGGTGGCTTTGCGCACTGCCAGCAGATCGCCTTCGAGAATGCCGATGTCGCGCATGCTCAGGCCGCGTACCTTCAACAGGTAGTCCGGGCGTTCGTTGCCGAACAGGATCGGATCGACCCCGATGTGGGCGTCGATATGTTCAGTGGCAAGAATGGGGCTGCCCGCTGCCACGCGGCCGACCAGCGGCAACATCCATTGGGTGGTGGCTGGATGGGGCAGGTCGGCCGGAACATCGGGGATACGCGTGGTGGGTTGTACGGCAGACCCAGCCGGGCGCGTATCGGGTGCGGGGGCTTTGATGCGGATACCGCGTGAGGTGCCGGCAGTGAGTTCAATGGCGCCTTTGCGCGCCAGGGCCTTCAGATGTTCTTCCGCAGCGTTGGGCGATCGAAACCCCAGCGCCTGGGCGATTTCTGCGCGCGTCGGCGGCATGCCGTTGCTTGCAATGGAATCGCGGATCAGGTCAAAGATTTGCTGTTGTCGCTCGGTAAGCTTTTGCATGGGGGCTCCATCGCTTGATTGACTGTATTTTTATACAGTATTCGATCCCTGGCAAGCACTGGTTGAAATGCGCCTTTATGATTGCGCACCAACCTAACTGCGGACCTTTCCATGCCCGTCTCCCTGCGTGTCCTTGCCACTGGTGGAACCATTGCCGGCGTTGCGTCGTCGTCTGCATCCAGCACCGACTACCAGCCCGCCGCCCTGGGTATCGACACCTTGCTCGACGCCGTGCCGGCGCTGCGAGATGTGGCCCAGGTAGACGGTCGGCAGATAGCCGCCATCGATAGCCGCAATGCGTCACCGGAATTCTGGAAAGTGGTCGGTCGCGCCGTGCAGGACGCGTTGGATGATCCTGCCATCGATGGGGTGGTGGTCACGCATGGCACCGATACGGTGGAAGAAACAGCGTGGTACCTGCACCTGACGCTCAAGAGCAACAAACCCGTGGTGATGGTCGCGGCCATGCGCCCCGCAAGCTCTTTGTCTGCCGACGGTCCGCTGAATCTGTTGAACGCGGCACGTGTCGCTGCTGATCCGCGCGCGGCCGGGCGAGGTGTGATGCTGGTGTTGAACCACCAGATTTTCGGCGCACGCGGCACACGTAAAACCCACACCATGCGACCTGACGCATTCAGTTCCGTCGATGGCGTGTTGGGGCAGGTGCATGACGAGGTGATCGACTGGACGATCCGCAGCGAATATCCGCACACTATGGCCACGCCGTTTTCCATCGACACCCCCTTGGTCGATGTCGAGATACTGATGGCCTATACCGGGGCCAGCCCGGCACTGATCGATGCAGTGCGCACCAGCGGGGCAGGGGGGCTGATCTGGGCAGGGTCGGGCAACGGCAGTGCCAGTGACGATGCGCTGGTCGGGCTGCGTCGGGCGGCCTCGGCTGGCCTGGTGGTGGTGCGCGCCAGCCGTACCGGAGATGGTCCGGTGCACAAGCAGGAAAACGATGTACCCGAGGCAGAGCGTCTGCTCAATGCCGGGACCTTGAATCCGATACAAGCGCGCATTCTGTTGATGCTGGCGCTGGGGCATGGCATGTCAGCTGCCGAGGCATTCACAAAATTTTGAATGATCGTGTTCAGCCGGCGCGTAGCGCGTCGGCTTGAATGGGCGACCACCTGCAGATCAACTGCGACAAGGTGCTGCTCCCTGGCACCACACCTGGGTCGACGCTTCCGGGTATCGCATTCCAGATGCCCAGCCTCTCTGACAAAAAGCATGGTTTCCCGCCACAAACTTGATCCCACTTTGCTTTTTTGCTAGGGGCCGTGCATAATCACTGGCTAAGCCCAAATTTTCCCTTGCCCGATCCCGGTTAGACGCCTGGGCGGGTTTACATCGGCTTAAGACCATTCCTTTTTGCGCTTCGTTGGAAGTGTTGGGGAATGGGAATGGGGGCCGGTTAGTATCCATAAGGAGCATCAATGCGTCACTACGAAGTAGTTTTCATCGTCCACCCGGACCAGAGCGAGCAGGTTCCGGCAATGGTCGAGCGTTACAAGACGCTCATCACCAGCCAAGGCGGCGTTATTCACCGCTTTGAAGACTGGGGCCGTCGTCAACTGGCATACCCGATCCAGAAGCTGGTGAAGGCGCACTATGTTGCGTTCAACATCGAAGCTGGTCAGCCGACCATGGACGAACTCGAGCACGCTTTCCGCTTTAACGACGCCGTGCTGCGCCATCTGGTCATCAAGCTCAAGAAGGCTGAAACCGCTGCTTCGCCGATGATGAAAATCGTCGAACGCGAAGAGGCTCGCAAGGCTGCGCCCGAAGCGGGCACCGCTACGCCGGCTAACGCGACCGCCATCTGAGTTTCTGGCCATCAGTAATACCCACCTGGCCGTAGCATCGTGGCTTGCTTGACTGCAAGACGCGCCAAGCGGCTTCCCAAGGTGTTGAAGTGAACCGAATCGAATTGATCGCGCAAGCGGTCGAGTGCACACCACTCAGATTCACGCCTGCAGGAATGCCGGTGCTGGAAATGACACTGGCACACGAGTCGGAGGTAATCGAGGCAGGCAGAAGTCGCCGTGTCGAGATGACCATCGCTGCCATCGCCATGGGAGACCTCGCCAGAATGCTGGAGCGCACAAGCCTCGGCAAACGGATGAAGGTCACGGGATTCCTGGCGGCCACCAGAAAAGGTTCCAGCCGACTGAGGTTGCATATTCAGGCTTTTGCCGCAGTGTCCGACGCTAACGACACGCCAACTGTCTGAAACGCCACAGTCGTCATATAACGGATTGAATTCGAGGTAAATCATGGCCGCATTCGGCAAACGCAAGGAAAAGAAGAAGTTTGGTCAGCAAAACCCGCTGTTCAAGCGTCGCAAGTTCTGCCGCTTCAGCGCTGCAGGCGTTGACCAGATCGATTACAAGGATGTCGACGTGCTGCGCGACTTCATCCAGGAAAACGGCAAGATCATCCCGGCTCGTCTGACCGGCACCAAGGCGCACTACCAACGCCAGCTGGACACCGCGATCAAGCGTGCGCGTTTCCTGGCGCTGCTGCCCTACACCGACAACCACAACTGATTGCCGGGAGCTAAATAACATGCAAATCATCCTGCTTGAAAAAGTCATCAATCTCGGCAACCTCGGTGAAGTCGTTCGTGTGCGTGATGGTTACGCCCGCAACTTCCTGATTCCCCAGAAGAAGGCACGTCGCGCTACCAAGCGTGCCCTGGAAGAATTCGAAGTCAAGCGCGCCGAACTCGAAGCCGCCCAAGCTGAAAAGCTGGCAGCCGCTCAAGCGGTTGGCGAGCGCCTGGAAGGCCAAACCATCCGTGTCTCGCAAAAAGCGGGCGTGGACGGCCGTCTGTTCGGCTCGGTCACCACTTTCGACATCGCTGACGCGCTGAAGAAAGCTGGCTTCGAAACCGTCGAAAAAGCCTTCGTGCGTCTGCCCAACGGCCCGCTGAAGACTGTCGGCGAATTCCCGGTCGAAATCGCACTGCACACCGACGTTCTGGCCAACATCTCGGTCATCGTCGTCGGCGAAACCGCCTAAGCTTTTTCTGTCGGGCCGGTTCGCCGGCCTGAAAGACTCAGCTTGGTGGCTACCGCAGCCGCGAACAACCCCCGTCCTTCTCTGAAGGTCGGGGGTTGTTTCATTTTGGATTGCCTGATGACGGGCAGCTGCCATACCAGGCAGCCAAGCCGTCAACGGCCTCAGACACTTTAGCCGCTAAATTTTTCAGACCGGGCAGATACGATAAACTGCCTGTCCCAACTGCCGACCGCCAGCTTGTCCCCTGCGCCGCATGCGCCCATGCTCTTGCATGGTGCGGGCAATCGCTTAGGTTGCGCCTCGCTTCACACAGGTCCGCCATGAACGCCCCCCTAGATCCCCAATTGGAATCCCTGCGCGTCCCGCCGCATTCGGTCGAGGCCGAGCAGTCGGTGCTGGGCGGTCTGCTGCTCGACAACGCTGCCTGGGACCGGATTGCCGATGTGGTGAAAGAAGACGACTTCTATCGCTTCGATCATCGGGTGATCTACCACCACATTGCGCGCCTGATTGGCTTGGCCCGGCCGGCTGACGTGGTGACGGTGTATGAGTCCTTGCAGACAGCAGGCAAGGCCGATGACACCGGGGGCTTGGCCTATCTGAATTCCCTGGCGCGCAATACGCCGTCTGCTGCGAACATCCGGCGCTATGCGGAAATCGTGCGCGACCGAGGTGTGCTGCGCAAGCTGGTGACCGTGGCCGACGAGATCTCATCGGGCGCGTTCAACCCACAGGGCAAGGACACGCGCCAACTGCTGGATGAGGCCGAGTCACGCATCTTCCAGATTGCGGAGGAGGGCTCGCGCGGCATGGCGGGTTTCCAAGTGATCCAGCCGCTGCTCACACAGGTGGTCGAGCGTATCGACGAGCTGTATCACCGCGACAGTGATTCCGAGGTTACCGGCGTGCCGACCGGCTTTGCCGACCTGGATCGCATGACTTCAGGTTTGCAAGCCGGTGACTTGGTGATCGTGGCAGGCCGCCCGTCCATGGGTAAAACCGCGTTCTCGATGAACATCGGCGAACACGTGGCGGTGGAAGAGGGTTTGCCGGTTGCCGTGTTTTCCATGGAAATGGGTGCGGTGCAACTGGCCATGCGTATGCTGGGTTCGGTCGGTCAGCTTGATCAGCACCGCATGCGTACCGGCAAGCTGACCGACGAAGACTGGCCGCACCTGACCCATGCCATCCAGAAGATGCAGGATGCCCAGGTCTACATCGACGAGACGCCCGCGCTCAGTTCCATGGAACTGCGTGCGCGCGCACGTCGCTTGGCGCGGCAATGCGGCCAGCTTGGCCTGATCGTGATCGACTACATCCAGCTGATGGCAGGTAACTCTGGTGGCGAAAACCGTGCGACTGAAATCTCGGAAATCAGCCGGTCGCTGAAGGGCTTGGCGAAAGAATTGCAATGTCCGGTGATCGCACTGTCCCAGCTGAATCGAAGCCTGGAGCAACGCCCGAACAAGCGTCCGGTGATGAGCGACTTGCGGGAATCGGGCGCAATCGAGCAGGACGCGGATGTGATCCTGTTCATCTACCGGGACGAGGTCTACAACCCCGACACCCCGGACAAAGGCTCGGCCGAAATCATCATCGGCAAGCAGCGTAACGGCCCGATCGGTACTGTGCGCCTGACCTTCCAGGGCGCGTACACCAAGTTCCAGAACTTCTCGTCAGCGCAGTACTGACTACTGAAGCGGCTCCATCAGACGCGACCGTATCGCCCATGCCACCAGAAGTCTGATTCCACACCGTTCTGTGGCGTATTCGCAGCCTATTTGCGGCATATGCAACGACCAGCAGACACCAGCCGGAAGGCTGGTGCCGCTCTGCTAAACTCGCGCCTTCAAAAATATGTCATGTCATCGTATTGTCACGTTGGCGTCACATATGAAACGAGGATTCGATGTTTTCACGTCTGATGCCCAAAGGGGCGCGATTTTTCGACCTGTTCAACGCCCATGCAGCGCTGGCCAAGGAATGTAGCCGCCACGTGGTAGCGCTGTTGAGCAACATGAACGAGCGCGAAGCCCTGGTGGCCGCCATCGAGTCGTGCGAAAAGAAGGCCGACAAGGTCACGCACGACACGGTCGAACTGCTGCATCGTTCGTTCATCACGCCGCTGGATCGTGACCAGATCCACAAGCTGATCATCACCATGGACGACATCCTCGACCTGATGGAAGACGTCGCCCAGTCCCTGCACCTGTATGACATCCGCACGGTGACGCCGGAAGCGCGTCAGCTCGCCGAGATCGGTGTGCAGTGTTGCGACCGTCTGGGCATGGTGGTCGGCATGATGCATGACCTGAGCGATACCGCCGGCATCATGAAGATCTGCGGCGAAATCGACCAGCTTGAATCCGACGCCGACCGTGTGATGCGTTCCGCCATGGCGCGCCTGTTCCGTGACGAAGCCGACACCCGCCAACTGATCAAGATGAAAGCGGTGTACGAAATGCTGGAAGAGATCACCGACCGTTGTGAAGACGTCGCCAACCTGATCGAAGGCATCGTCCTCGAGAACGCCTGACATGAACACCTTGACGATGAGCATGACCGTCCTGGTCGGGCTGGTGGCGCTTGCGCTGCTGTTCGATTTCATGAACGGCTTCCATGACGCCGCCAACTCGATCGCCACGGTGGTATCGACGGGCGTGCTCAAGCCCCATCAAGCGGTGGCCTTCGCCGCTTTCTTCAACCTGCTGGCCCTGTTCGTGTTCCACCTGAAGGTGGCATCTACCGTGGGCACAGGCATCATCGACGTGTCCCTGGTCGATCATTACTTGATCTTCGGTGCCTTGGTCGGGGCGATAACCTGGAGTGTGATTACCTGGTACTTCGGCATCCCGTCGTCGTCCTCCCACGCCCTGATCGGTGGTCTGGTCGGTGCCGCGCTTGCCAGCGCAGGCCCGGGCGCGCTGATCAGCTCCGGTCTGATCTGGATCGTTGCGTTCATCGTGATTTCGCCAGTGCTCGGTTTCCTGCTGGGCGGATTGATGATGCTGGCGGTGTCGTGGATCTTCGTGAGTGTTCGGCCGCTGAAGGTCGACAAGTGGTTCCGTCGCCTGCAACTGGTGTCGGCCGCGCTGTACAGCCTGGGTCACGGTGGCAACGACGCACAGAAAACCATCGGTATCATCTGGCTGCTGTTGATCGCTGCCAACGTGCCCGGTGCCCGTGAACAGGTGCCCGCGTGGGTGGTGGTCAGCTGCTACGTGGCGATTGCGGCAGGCACCATGTTCGGGGGCTGGCGGATTGTGAAGACCATGGGTCAACGCATCACCAAGCTGAAGCCGGTTGGCGGTTTCTGCGCCGAAACGGGCGGCGCGATGACGCTCTTCCTGGCAACCATTCTGGGTGTGCCGGTGTCGACGACCCACACCATTACCGGCGCGATCGTCGGCGTGGGTGCCAGCCGCAAATTCAGCGCAGTGCGTTGGGGCCTGGCGGGCAGCATCGTGTGGGCCTGGGTGTTCACGATTCCGGCCTCGGCGATAGTGGCTGCGATTGCGTGGTGGATCGGCAAGCTGATTTTCTGATCTGATTGTTTCGTCAGGTCTGCCAGATGGGCAGTCCGGCTTTGATCGCCGGGCTGCCCATGTTTTTTTTGGAACCAGGCCGCAAGGCCTGTTACTCAACCAGGACCGGATTTCCCGGACAGGAGAGTAAGCATGAGCAGCCCGCAAGACGGCGTAATCGTCGATGTCAGCACCCCGGAAGGACTGGTTGACGCGTTCGTGAACCACGGTGTGACCTTGGCAGCGCTTAAGGGTGTGAGCGAAGCACAGCTTGAGGCCTTGTACACCGTGGCCCACGGACATCTGTCCGAAGGTCGTGTCGACGAGGCGCTGGATGACTTGCTGCTCCTGGTCACCAACAACCCGTGGGATCGCCGTTTCCAGTTTGCCTTTGCGCTGGCCCTGCAAATGTCGGGTCAGTACAAAGAAGCGGGCGAACACTATTCGCAGGCGCTGCTGCTCGACGCCACCGATGCCGCGTGCGTGATGCGCATGGGCGAATGCCTGGAAGCCACGGGCAATGCCACGGAAGCTGAAGATGCCTTCCGGGCATGTATTCAACTGAGCTATCTCAAACCCGAATATCACGACGTGCGCGCCCATGCCGAGGCGCGCCTGGCCGCTTTGAGTGGAGGTGCAGCATGAGCAGCATTCCTGTTGGGGGTGGCGCATCGCCCATCTCTGCCTCCTTTTTGCACGATGCCGCTCCAAGCGGCGTAGCCGCCGAATCGGCTACGGTATCCACGCAAGCCCCTATCTCGCTGACCTTGCCGGCACCGGCATCAGAGAGTGCCGTGGGTGGTCTGGTTCACGACCCGGCGAGTGGCGACATCCGCGAAACGGCATCGGCGGCCCGCACTGCGCTTGCTGGACCGGTCACCGTTTCATCGACGCCCTCACGCGCTGCCGATCGCACAGAAACCTTGAATGACGCAGCGCAGTCTTTGCAGACCAGCAAGGACGTTGGCGTAGACACCTCCAAGCGATCTTTCTTCACCAAGCTGGCCGGCGCGGTCGTCAGCGGGGTGGTGGTCGGGCTTGCAGCGGCGTTGACGGCAGTCACGGCCGGTGCTGCCGCACCGCTGCTTGCCGTGGCATGCGTGAACCTCGCTGTGTCGGTCGGTGACGCAGGATGTGCGTACAACAACCTTCAGCATGCCAAGGAAGTGGCGCGCGGGGACAATCCACCGAAGCATTCTCTGATGCCGATGGGCAACAGCTGCGTCGACAATTTCATTCATGGCACCTTGACGCGTTGCGGCGTCAGCGCAGACACGGCAAAAACTGCCGCCACCTGGGTCGGCCGCGCCGTGAGTCTGGGCATTGGTATTGCAGGCGTCCTCGTCAGCGGTGGCGCATCGCAGATCGGCTCGGCACTCGAGATTGCCAGCACGGCGACCAAGGCGGTGGGCGCAGGCATCAAGCTCGGCGTGGCAGGCGGCGGTGCGATCATGGACAAGGTGCTGGGTGACGAAGTGGTTCGTCAGCAGAAGCTTGAAAAAGAAGAATCCCGGCATGCGGCTTTCTTGCGTGATCCGGCAGGTGCCAGGATGGCCGATCAACTGGAGGCCGCGGTATCTGGCACGGCAAGCAAGACGCCGCTTCCGCACGAGACGGCTGCCGATCAGGCCGGACTGATCAAGACTGGTTTGGCGGGCGCGTTTTCGGTTGCCAAGATGACGGGCGTCGTGTCCATGGCCGCGACTGCCAGCATGGACTTGTTTCACGCGATGCGGGGCTGATCTGCGCCGACGGCATGCGGTGTGCCCGCCTTGATGGCGGCGCACGCATAAAAAAGGCTGGGTCCGATCTGGACCCAGCCTTTTTTGTTTGTTGCCAGTGCGCCTCCGCGCACGCGTGTTTGCGTGTGCGGGGGGGACGGTTTACAGCGCGTCTGCCGCGTAATCCGCCAGCCTTGAACGCTCACCGCGCTGCAAGGTGATGTGGCCCGAATGCGCCCAGCCCTTGAAGCGGTCGACCACGTAGGTCAGGCCCGAACTGCCTTCCGTCAGGTAAGGCGTATCGATCTGCGCAATATTGCCCAGGCAGACCACCTTGGTGCCGGGACCGGCACGGGTGATCAGCGTCTTCATCTGCTTGGGCGTCAAATTCTGCGCTTCGTCGATGATCAGGAACTTGTTCAGGAAGGTACGGCCGCGCATGAAGTTCAGCGACTTGACCTTGATGCGTGAGCGGATCAGGTCCATGGTGGCCGCGCGACCCCAGTCGCCGCCGCTTCCGCTGCCGCTGCTGTGTTCGCTGTCACCCATGTTGAGCACGTCGAGGTTGTCTTCCAGCGCGCCCATCCAGGGCAGCATCTTTTCTTCTTCGGTACCTGGCAGGAAACCGATGTCTTCGCCCACCGGCACCGTGACACGGGTCATGATGATCTCGGTATAGCGTTTGGTTTCCAGTACCTGCGTCAGCCCCGCCGCCAGCGCCAGCAGCGTCTTGCCTGTACCCGCCTGACCCAGCAGCGAGATGAAGTCGCATTCCGGGTTCATCAGCAGGTTCAGCGCGAAGTTCTGTTCGCGATTGCGGGCGGTGATGCCCCACACATTGTTCTTGTTGTGGGTGAAGTCACGCAGGGTTTGCAGCACGGCGGTCTTGCCGACCACTTCGCGCACCTGCGCGTACAAGGGCATGCTGCCCTCGAAGTACACGAACTGGTTCACTGCAAATTGCGCGCACAGCGGGCCGGTTACCCGGTAGAAGGTGCTGCCGCTTTGCTGCCAGGACTCGATGCCCTTGCCGTGCTTGTCCCAGAAGTCGTCCGGCAATTGCAGCATGCCGGTATACAGCAGGTCTGAGTCTTCCAGCACCTGGTCGTTGAAGTAGTCCTCGGCCAGCAGGCCAAGTGCACGCGCCTTCAGGCGCATGTTGATGTCTTTCGACACCAGTACCACTTCGCGGTCCGGGTATTTGATCTTGACGGCGCTGACGACACCCAGAATCTGGTTGTCGGCCTTGCCCACCGGCAGGCTGTCGGGCAGTTCGCCGGTCATGCTGGTGGTCTGCAACAGCAGGCGGCCCAGCGCATCGCGGTTGCCCAGCTTGTCGAGCGGAATACCGTCGTCGATCTGCTCGCTGTTGACCACCAGCTGGTCAAGCAGGCGGCTGACCTGGCGGGCGTTGCGTGCGACTTCCGACACGCCTTTCTTGTGGTCGTCGAGTTCTTCCAGCGTGATCATCGGCAGGAAGACGTCGTGCTCGGCAAAGCGGAAGAACGAGCTGGGATCGTGCAACAGCACGTTGGTGTCCAGCACGAAGATGCGTTTGGCATCGGCGTGCGCACGCGCCGCGCGGCGTGTGGTTTCGACGCTCGGACGGCTGCGCGCCGCCGGGCGTGCCGTGGCGGTGGGTGCCACGGCGGCAACAGCTTGCTGTGCGTCGGCTGCCGGTGCGGCTTTGCCAGCTGCTTTGGTCTTGGGTGTTTTTTCCGCAACGGCAACGGGTGCGGCGACTTCTTTGGCAACCCGCGCAGACTTGCGCGCCGGTGCGGAAGGCGCGTCGACCGGCAGCGCAGCTGCGGTCTGAGCCAGGGGCTGGGCAACCGCGGGAGCAGCGGGTGCTGCGCGCTTCGCTGCGCTGGACAGCAACACGGCATCGCTGCCGCGTTTCGGACGTGCGGACTTGGCCGGCGTGGCACGCATGCCTGTCAATTCGGGCTGTACAAGAGGAGGGGAGGGGGGAACAACAACTTCCGGCTCGGTTGCAGCCGGCTTGCGTTTGGCGCGCGTCACGGCTGCTGCAGGTTCACCGTCCGACGCACTCAGGATCGAGGCGGGGCGGGTGGGCATCTTGGGAAGCGGCATGAATACAGGTCTCCTCGTCAGGAGCCTTAACGATACTGCACTTCCATGGCGGATTTATGGAGCAAGACCGTGCTTAGGTTGGATTTGGCAACCAGCATTGTCGTAATTCATCAGTCGGCCAACTATTAAGCTTTGATTAAGCTTGCCGTTAGTCACGCATTGCGTACGCCGGGGCGATCATTGCCGGAAGTATTGCCACGCGCAAGGCGCTTCTTTTGGAGGACGTGCATGGCTATCCAGACATCCAATATTGCCAATAGCAACACCAGCAGCACCACCCATCCCGACGCCACCAGCGCGTCGGCCTCCGCCAAGCCCGCGCCAACCGCTACCGAAGCGATGGCGCGCAACAAGGCACAAGTGAATACGCAGATCGTGCAAGCGTCGTTGACGGTGTCGATCAGCGCTGGAAACGAGTCGCAGCAGCTGGTGCTGCGCAATGTGGTCGACAAGCTCAATGAACTGCTGGACGACGGCAGCGGCATTCCTGCGCTGCAAACCGCGTCTCAGCAAGACAATTCACCCGAGGGTACGGCTGGGCGGATTGTGAGTCTGGCGACTGGTTTCTACGAGGCTTTCGCCAAGAAACATCCCAATGCAGACGAATCCGAGACGGCCGCGGCCTTCATGGAGACGATTCGCAGCGGGATCGAGCAGGGCTTCAAAGACGCGCGTGGCATTCTCGAAGGCCTGAGCGCGCTGCAAGGCGATGTGGCCAGCAACGTGGACAAGACCTACGAGCTGGTGATGAAGGGGCTTGACGAGTTCATGGCGAAATTCCAGCCCAAGGAGTCTACTGAGGCGGGTGCTCAGGCAGGTACTCCGACCGAAGCAAAGGCTGGCGTTCAGTCTGACAGCACCAAACCCGCAGCTTGAGGGTGACAAGGGCAGGGCTCGTCGCCTGAATACGGAAACGTTTCTGCCCTTGGCCACAAGGCTTTGTCGATCATGTTCTTTGATCGTGCTGTACGTCAGCCGGGTACGTCAGGCGGGTCTGCGGACCCGCCTGTTTTACGTCTGGACCTATATATATTCAGCCCAGTGCCTGCACGGCTGACAGCACCTCGTTCACATGGCCCGGCACCTTCAGGCCACGCCAGTCCTGCACCAGCAGACCCTCGGCGTTGATCAGGAACGTGCTGCGTTCAATGCCACGCACCTGCTTGCCGTACATGTTCTTCAGCTTCATCACGTCATAGGCCAGGCACACGGCCTCGTCCGGATCGGACACCAGCGTGAATTCCAATTCCTGCTTCAGACGGAAGTTTTCGTGCGACTTGATGCTGTCGCGCGACACGCCCAGCACCACCGCACCTGCTGCCTTGAACGCCTCGGCCTGGTCACGGAAGTTCTGTGCCTGGGTGGTGCAGCCCGGTGTGCTGTCCTTGGGATAGAAATACAGCACCACGGGTTTGCCGAGGAAATCGCTCAGGCTGATTTCGCCCTGGGTGCTGGCGGCGGTGAAGCCCGGCGCGGGACGGCCGACGAGGGGACGCATGCAGATTCCTGTGTGTAAGTCAGTGTGTAAATGAGGGTCTGGGAAGGGGATGGGCGGACTACGCATCCTGCTCGGGAATCAGCGCGATGCGAACACGCCGTCCCTCGGCAACCAGGATGTTGAAGGTGCGTGCTGCCGCCTGGGTAGTCATGACTTCAACGCCGATGCCGGCCTTCAGCAAGGGCTTGATCAGCGGCCCGGTCAGGAAGCGCTGGCGTGAACCTGTGCCGATCAACAACACTTCCGGCTGGTCTTTGGACGCCTGTGCAAGCGCGTCGGCGTTGATGTCGTCGACAGACGTCACGGGCCAGCGCTCGACCGTGCCGCTGGTGCCGAAGGTCACCGCGTAGTCGTGGCGCACCTTGTTGATGTCCAGATAGCCGGAACCATAGGCAGTGATGGTATTGGCGTTGGGATTGGAGTCGACGTGCAGTCTCATGCTGAATTCCGCAAAGAATGACGGGAAATGGCGGTATGTGGCGGTGCGGCGATTTGCCGGGGCCAAGGGCTTCCGATAGATTATAGGGTTAGCCTCGCAAGGTATCTGCGTGGCTGTTCCGCAAGGACGGGCGGCTGCCCACAGGATTGTCGCGGGGACGGACCCCGCGATCCCATTTTTGCGGAATCGGTGAAAGCTGGTTCCGCCGTGTGATTCAAAGCTTACGGAAAGTCAGATGGAACCCATTCGAGTCGGCCTGCTGGGCCTTGGTGTAGTTGGCGGCGGTACCTTCAAAGTGCTGGCACGCAATGCCGAAGAAATCGCGCGTCGCGCCGGACGCCGCATCGTGGTCACCAAGGTCTCCGCACGTGACCTGACTCGCGCCAAGGAACGTGTCGGCAATGACGCCGAGGTCGTCACCGATCCGTTCGAGATCGTGCGCGATCCGTCTATCGACATCGTGGTCGAACTGATTGGCGGCACCGGCATTGCCCGTGACCTGGTGCTGGAAGCGCTGGCTCAGGGCAAGCACGTGGTCACGGCCAACAAGGCCCTGCTGGCCAAGCATGGCAACGAAATCTTTGCGTTGGCCAGCAGCAAGGGCCTGATGGTGTCCTTCGAAGCGGCAGTTGCCGGTGGCATCCCGATCATCAAGGCCATTCGCGAAGGCCTGACCGCCAATCGCATCGAATGGGTTGCCGGCATCATCAACGGCACCACCAATTTCATCCTGTCGGAAATGCGCGACCGTGGCCTGCCGTTTGCCGACGTGCTGAAAGAAGCACAGGCACTCGGTTACGCCGAAGCCGACCCGACCTTCGACGTCGAAGGTGTGGACGCTGCGCACAAGCTGACCTTGCTGGCATCGATTGCCTTCGGCATTCCGGTGCAGTTCGACCGTGCCCACATCGAAGGCATCAGCCAGTTGTCGGCCGTGGACATCAAGTACGCCGAAGAACTGGGCTATCGCATCAAACTGCTGGGCATCACCAAGCGTCGTGCCGATGGCATCGAGCTGCGCGTGCACCCGACGCTGGTGCCCAGCAAGCGCCTGATCGCCAACGTCGAAGGTGCGATGAATGCCGTGCTGGTGAAGGGCGACGCCGTCGGCGACACGCTTTACTACGGCAAGGGCGCGGGCGAAGAGCCCACCGCATCGGCCGTGGTGGCCGACCTGGTCGACGTGACCCGTCTGCACACCGCCGACCCGGAACACCGTGTGCCGCATCTGGCCTTCCAGCCGGATTCGATCTCGGATGCACCCATCCTGTCGATCGATGATGTCAGCACGTCTTACTACCTGCGTGTGGAAGTCCAGGACGCCCCTGGCGTGCTGGCCGATCTCGCCCGCATTCTGGCCGATGCCTCGATCTCTATCGGTTCGATGATCCAGAAGCCAAGCGCCGATGCCCCCCCGCGTGCCGAGATCATCTTCCTGACGCACGAAGCCGTCGAGCGCAACGTCAATTCCGCTATCGCACTGATCGAGGCCCTGCCTACCGTGAGCTCGAAAGTCACGCGTCTGCGCCTTGAAAACCTGGGCTGATTCTTACCATGCGTTATCTCTCGACCCGCGGCGGCATGGCCCCGCAAGCGTTCACCGACATCCTGCTGGAAGGCCTGGCGCCTGACGGCGGTCTGGCGATTCCGGAAACCATTCCCCAGGTCACCGGTGCCCAGCTGACTGCCTGGCGTTCGCTGTCGTATGCCGACCTGGCCTACGAAATCCTGCGTTTGTTCGTCACCGACATTCCGGCCGATGACCTGCGTGCGCTGACGCGTGCTGCGTATCGTGCCGAGGTCTTCGGCAACGAAGCCATCGTGCCGCTCAAGCCTATCGATGGCGGCGTGTCGCTGCTGGGACTGTCGGAAGGCCCGACGCTGGCCTTCAAGGACATGGCCATGCAGCTGCTGGGCCACTTGTTCGAATACACGCTGACCAAGCGCGGCACCAGCATCAACATCCTGGGCGCAACCTCTGGCGACACCGGCTCGGCAGCCGAATACGCCATGCGTGGCAAGCAGGGCGTATCGGTCTTCATGCTGTCGCCGCAAGGCCGCATGAGCGCCTTCCAGCGTGCGCAAATGTACTCGCTGCAAGACGCCAACATCCACAACCTGACCGTGCCCGGCGTGTTTGACGACTGCCAGGACATCGTCAAGGAACTGGCGAGCGACCTGGACTTCAAGGCCAAGTACCGCATCGGTGCCGTGAATTCCATCAACTGGGCGCGCATTGCTGCCCAGGTCGTGTACTACTTCCACGGCTGGCGCATCGCCACCCGCAGCGAGAACGAGCAGGTGTCGTTCACCGTGCCCTCGGGCAACTTCGGCAATATTCTGGCTGGCCACATCGCCCGTCAGATGGGCCTGCCGATCAAGCGCCTGGTGCTGGCCACCAACGAGAACAACGTGCTGGAAGAGTTCTTCCGTACTGGTATCTACCGCCCGCGCGGTGCTGCCGAAACGCATCTGACCTCCAGCCCGTCGATGGACATCTCCAAGGCGTCGAACTTCGAGCGCTTTGTGTTTGATCTGGTCGGCCGCGACGCCGCCCGCGTCAAGGCCTTGTGGGAATCGCTGGCCAAGGACGGCCAGTTCGATCTGTCCGCCCAGCATGACGAATTCGCCGGCAAGTTCGGCTTTGGCTGGGGCACCAGCAACCACGCCGAGCGCATTGCCACCATCCGTGCCGTGCATGCGGCAACCGGCGTGGTGATCGATCCGCACACGGCCGATGGCGTAAAGGTTGCCCGTGACTTCGTCGAAGAAGGCGTGCCCATGCTGGTGCTGGAAACCGCCTTGCCAGTGAAGTTCGGGGAGACCATCGAAGAAGCCCTGGGCATCGTGGCACCGCGTCCGGCAGCGCTGGAAGGCATCGAGCAACTGCCGCAACGTGTATCGCCGGTCGAGCCCACGGCAGCCGCCGTCAAGGCCTTCCTGATTGCACATCAGGGCAGCCCGGCATGAGCCCGCTGCTGCGCGTCCTGCTGGTGGTTGGCGGCGTTGCCGCGGGCGTGCTGGCCGTGGGCGCGCGTGCAGCTTCCGAGCCTGCGCCGGGTGACCGGCCGCGCGTGGTGTTCGATGCAGCAGGCAAGCCGAAATTCATCGGCATGGCTGGCTGGGTCGAACTGTCGCGCACCGAGCAAGACGGCCGGCAGGTCGTCGAGTATCGATTCCCGCAGCCGGGCACCAACGGCCAGGAAGGCATTCTGCGGGTGATGTTGCAGACGGTCGCGCGGTCCACCAGGTTCGCAGACCTGAGCCCCGATGAACGAATCGCCGTCGAGGCTTCGCGTGACGCGGCCGTTCAGCACATGATGGATGAAATCGATGCCATGCCCGGTGTCGACTTCCTGTCTGGTGGTACGCAGTTCACGTTCACGGCGCTGGACGACGCCAAGCGCTACTACTACGTGCATCACTTCGCCATGAAAGGCATCGATCAGCCAGGCAACAAGCTTCGTCCGGCGGTGACCATCGATTTCCGTTGCCGGAATGCCATCGAGGTAGCAACGCCGGGCTACGACACGTCGATCGAGCCGTTCGAAGAGTTCTGTCGAGACGCACTACTGGACATCAACAAGCCCGATTGAGCGCTTTTGATTGACTGCTTTTCTTATTGAAGATCGCCTGTGAAAACCATCAGCAAATCGAGCAAGCTGGCCAATGTTCTGTATGACATCCGCGGACCCATCATGGATCGGGCCAAGCAGATGGAAGACGAAGGCCAGAAACTCATCAAGCTCAATATCGGCAACCTGGCGGTATTTGGCTTCGATGCCCCCGAGGAAGTCCAGCGCGACATGATCCGCAACCTGCCCAATTCGGCCGGCTACTCGGACAGCAAGGGCATCTTTGCCGCGCGCAAGGCGGTCATGCACTACACCCAGGCGCAGGGTGTGCAGGGCGTGACGCTGGAAGACATCTACCTGGGCAATGGTGCGTCCGACCTGATTGCGATGTCGGTCAATGCGCTGCTCGAAGACGGCGACGAACTGTTGTTGCCGGCACCCGATTATCCGCTGTGGACGGCGGTGGCGAGCCTGTCGGGCGGTACACCGGTGCACTATCTGTGCAACGAAGCCAAAGGCTGGTTGCCCGACCTGGACGATATCCGTGCCAAGGTCACGCCGCGCACCAAAGCGATCGTGATCATCAACCCGAACAACCCGACGGGCGTGCTTTATCCCGACGAGGTACTGCTGGGCATCATCGCCATCGCACGTGAATTCGGGCTGGTCATTCTGGCCGATGAGGTCTACGACAAGGTGCTGTACGACGGCATCAAGCACACCGCCATCGCAAGCCTGTCTACCGATGTGCTGACGCTGACCTTCAATTCGCTGTCCAAGAGCTACCGTGCCTGCGGTTTTCGTGCGGGCTGGCTGGTGGTGTCGGGCGACAAGCCCGCCGCACAGGACTACATCGAAGGCCTGAACATGTTGGCCAACATGCGGCTGTGCGCCAATGTGCCGGGCCAGTGGGCAATCCAGACTGCGCTGGGGGGCTACCAGAGCATCAACGAATTGGTTGGCGAGGGTGGACGCTTGCGCCGCCAGCGCGATCTGGCCTATGAGCTGATCACCGCAATTCCAGGTGTTACCTGTGTCAAGCCGCAGGCCGCGTTGTACATGTTCCCCAGGCTCGACCCCGAGGTGTATCCCATTGCAGACGACCGACAGTTCTTCCTGCAATTGCTGGAGTCAACCCGGGTGATGCTGGTGCAGGGCACGGGCTTCAACTGGCCGCAGCCCGATCACTTCCGTATCGTATTTTTGCCGCATGAACCGGATCTGCGCGAGGCCATCAACCGCATTGCCAAGTTCCTGGAGGAGTACCGCATCAAGCACCGCCGCAAACCGGCGGAGCCGTTTGATGACGGCGCGGAGAACCTGCCTGCTGTGGTGCCTACCTAGCTCGCGGTAGACGTGGTGTCACGCGGCTGGCTGGCCCGCGTGAGCCAGCGCCGGGGCATCCATCGGCCCCGGTACCTTGGGCTGCCAGCCTCGCGATTGTTCGGCGATTGTTCCGCGATCGCTTCGTGACTGGCTCGTGGTCGCCGGTGGCAGTCTGCATGCCGAAGAAATGCCCATCACCCCAGCACATGCCCGTCACGGGTATCGATCCAGGCTTAGAACATCCCGTTCGCGTGCGCCATGGTTTCCGGGATGGCTTGCGCCACATCCCAGTGCTCGACGATCTTGCCGCCTTCAAGCTTGAAGATGTCCACAATCGCGGTGCCGCGCGTACCCGGTTCGCGCACAGCATGCACATGAAGAATCACCGTGTCACCGTCCACGAATGACGCCTTGATCTCGCTGCGTGATTGCGGGAATTTGTCCTTCAGGAAACTGACGAATTTGCGGAAACCCTCGGGGCCATCGGCTGCATTCGGGTTGTGCTGCACATACCGATTGCCAACATACTTCAGCGCCTCATCGGCATTCTTCTGATTGATCCCTTTTTCGTAGAACGCGAGTACCGTCTGACGATTGGCTTCTTCTTGCGCCGTGTGGGCAGGTGCCTGCGCGAAGGCGGGCGACAGGCCCATCAAGGCGGTGGCGGCAAGGGCAACGAGCAGACGTTTTGACATGATGGTCCTGGCGAAAAATGCGGGAAGGCGATTGGAAGCTTGGGTGTGCCGACATGCGGAACATCCTGATGTACACAGCGAACATAGCCCGCAGCTTAGTGCGCAAAAAATGAACAAAAAATGTCGATTTCGGTCATAGTTTGTTGCGCAAATCGTTATAAACCCAGCGCCGCCGTGCGCGCACTTCGCTCCCATCATGGATCGCATCACTGCCATGCAAGTCTTCGTCACCGTGGTCGATCTCGGCAGCCAGTCCGCAGCTGCCGAACGGCTGGATCTATCGCGGCCGGCCGTATCGCGTTACCTGGCGGAATTGGAAGCGTGGGCAGGGGCACGGCTGATGCACCGGACCACCCGCAAGCTGGGGCTGACTGCGGCGGGCGAGGAAATGTTGCCCCGCTGTCGCCAAGTCTTGGAAACCATATCGGACATGCGCACCGCCGTCGCGGGGCCGCCCGATGTGCCGCACGGCCTGCTGCGCATCTCGGTCAGCAGTTCCTTCGGGCAGGCGCAGTTGGCGCAGGTGGTCGCCGACTACCTGCGGTTATACCCACGCGTGACGATCGATCTGATGCTGTTGGATCGTGCCGTGAATCTGGTCGATGAGCGGGTCGATCTGGCGATTCGCATTACCAACGAACTGGATCCGAATCTGATCGCCAAGCGCTTGTCGGTGTGTCGTTCGGTGCTGTGCGCATCGCCCGCCTACCTGCATGAGCACGGCACGCCGCGCAGCCTGGAAGACCTGAGTCAGCACAACTGCCTGACCCATTCCTATCATGGCAAAAGTCTGTGGCACTTCACACGAGATGGCGAGCCCACGACGGTGGCGGTTGGCGGCAATATCAGCGCCAACGAGACGCCCTCGCTGGTACAGGCGGCGCTGGCTGGTGCCGGGGTGGCAATGCTGCCGACCTTCCTGGCCATGGACCTGGTTCGTGAAGGGCGGCTGATTGCACTGCTGCCCGAGGCCACGCCGCGCGAATTGGCCATCTACGCGGTGTACACCTCACGCAAGCACATGACCGCTGCATTGCGCACCATGCTGGACTTCCTTGCCTCCCGGTTCCCGTCCGAGCCGGTGTGGGATCAGCAGGGCTGAACGTCCATTCGCCCATAAAAAATCCGACATCAGCGCGGTCTGCGCCAATGTCGGACAGGTCTTGCTCGGACAGGTCTTGCTGGGCTGAAGCTGGCGGGTCGAACTACAGGGTTGAAAACATCTCTCGACCCTGTACGCCCAAGCTCAGAAGCCCGAACTTACTGCATTCAAGCCGCGCCGCGCTTGGCGTCCAGGCTCCACACGCCGCCGCCGGCGACCGCGAAGTACAGGAACACGAAGCAGAACAGCACTGCCGATTCGCCGCCGTTCATCATCGGCGACCACACGAAGCCCTTGCCAGCGTGGCCGATGAAGTAAGCGAAGGCCAGCAGGCCCGACAGCACGAAGGCAACCGGACGGGTGAACAGGCCGATCAACAGCAGCACGCCACCAACCAGTTCCAGGATGCCGGCAACGCCGATCAGCGAGAAGATTTCCAGGTTGGCGAAGAAGGGCACCACGGGGAATTTCAGCAGCTTGGCGGTGCCGTGCTGGATCAGCATGAACGCCGACACAATGCGCAAGATGGACAGAACGCGCTGGGCGAGGAGCGGAGAGGCGGTGAAGGACATGATTGGCCGTTTGAAGAAGAATCGAAAGAGGGCAGGATGCCGGCAAAATATGGCATCCCTGTTAGCGCGAAGCTTAATTGCTATGGCGCAAGGAACAAAGCTGAAAAAACAGGATGGTTTGTTTCATTAATCGATCCAATACACGCTTCGATTACGAGAACTTTTATTGCGTGGCCGAGGTCGTGGGGGCTTCGGGGTGGTGCTTCCAGGTAGTGTTTCCAGTTGGTGCTTCATGCTGCAGTTCGTCACTCGGCTGACTTAAGCTGTCGCCCTGACTGATCTTCGCTTTTCCCTTCTCCTTTCTCTTTCCTTTTCTTCTTCATATGGCTTTGTCTGTGCTGCCTACCTCTGACGTGCGTACCCTGTGGTTCACCGGCTTGTCCGGCGCTGGCAAAACGACGCTTGCTCAAGGGCTGCTGGCGCGTTATCAGGCCGCTGGCCGACCAGCCCTGGTGCTCGACGGCGATCAGATGCGGCAAGGTCTGAATCGTGACCTTGGTTTTGCCCGCGAAGACCGGCTTGAAAACGCACGCCGCCTGGCGGAAGTCGCCAAGCTGTTGAATGCCGCAGGCGTGACGGCCATCGTCGCCATCATTTCGCCCTATGCTGATGACCGCGCCATGGCACGCAAGATCGTGGGCGCACCGTTTGCGGAAATTCATCTGGATGCATCGATCCAGGTATGCGCCGCGCGTGACGTGAAAGGCTGGTACGCGCGGGCTGCGGCGGGGGATCTGCCAGGGTTCACCGGCGTGTCGGCACCTTACGAACCGCCGTCGCAACCCGACCTGGTCGTGCACACGGGTGGAGATTCCGTTGACGCTTGCTTGGCAACCTTGGGCGGTTTCCTGCGGGTGTAAGGCGGGCAGCTAAGGCAGGCTGGGAAGGCAGGCAGCTAAGGCGGACTGCCCAAGCCCTGCACACGGACCGCCTTTACAGCGCCGTCATCATGATGCGGCGTGGTGTCGATTGAGCCGCTGGCATCGTGTCTGCCGCCCCCTGGTAATGCCAGGCGCGCGGTACGCGCATCAACAGGCCGTCACCAAAGTCATCCACAAAAGGCAGGTCGCGCCGTTGCGCATAACCGATGTAGCAGTCGCACATGCGGCGACGGCAACTGCGTTCGTTCAGCAGCTCGGCGATCGGTTGTTCGTACAGGTTGCCCAATACCTGCGGCAGAAAATGGCAGCGGCGCACGCTGCCGTCACCATCCACGCTGATGGCGTCGCTGCCTGCACGACAGGGTCTGCCCGCACTGCGTGAAGGATGGGCATTGAAATCGAACCAGGGGTCGATGCGCTGCAGCCAGGCCTGTTCGTCGTCGCTGTAGTAGCCCGGGCCCAGATCGTTGTAAGCATTGAGCCAAAGATAGACATCAGCCGGCAGCGCCGCGCGCAGCGCACGAATCTCGTCGAAGTGCTGGCGCAAGGCCACCACGCCCACACTGTAGCGGGCACCACTGGCCGATACGCGGGCGCAGCGCTCGACAAAGCGCGCCAAGGTGGTCTCGCCTGGATGGTAAGTGCACCACAGCCCGATCTTGCCTGGCGGCGCGTCGTGCAACCACTCGGTCGGGCCGCTCAGGTTGGTCTGAATTGATACCGTGCGCACGTGCGCGCTGGCGGCCAGGGTCAGCATGGCCTGTCGGTACGGCTTGCGGATCATGGCCTCGCCCCAGGGCGTGAACAGCACCTGCAAGGGGCGGGTCTGTGCCAGCGCCCACGCGACGAAGCGTTGCAAGTCGGCGGCGTCGCGCGCCAGCGCTTCGCGCGAATCACGGCGCTTGGCAAACGGGCAGTAGCCACACGCGTAGTTGCAGCTTGCCAAGCGGCCGCGATACAGCACGGAAAGCACGGGCGTCGGAAGTGCAGAAGTTGGAAGTGCAGGCGTTGGAATTGCGGCGGATGAAATGGGTGTCGAAGCGGTTGTTGATGCGGGCATTGACGCATGGATTGACGCAGGCATTGAAACCACAGCCGTAGAAAACCCCGGCGATTCAACATCCGCCAACGCCTCACCCCGCACCGCCTCAAGGACTTTCATGCCGCCTCGTAGGCCTGCATCAAAGCACCCGCTCGTGCAGAAATCAGCCACGGGCCGATTACATCGGCCGCCGCCATGCCTTCAGCGGTCAAGGCCAGCAGGTCACCGTCGAAGGCGGCAAGCTTCAGGCTCAGCAACTCGTCGAGCTGCGGCATGGTCGCCAGCACATCGTCACCAAAACGCGCGTGATACGCCGACAGGCTCAGCCCTGGCCACGTCAGTAAAGACTGAATGACAAAGCGTCGGCGCTGGTCTTCCTCGTCAAGCGCATAGCCATACGAGGCATAGGCGAAGTCTTTTGGGTCGCGGGTGTTGTAGGCCTGCAGGATGTCGTTGATGCGCATGCGGCCAACGCCGTATTCCTCGGAATAATGCACGCTGCGGGTGTACGACCGCGCACCGCAACCCACGCCGATCATGCCGTCGTCCTGGCAACAGTATTCCGGTCCGTTCTGGGCCGGTGCATGGGGCGCGCGGAACATGCGCATCGACACCTGCTCGTAACCTTGTTCGACCAGGAAATCGCGCGCGGCGCGATACAGGGCAGGGCGCGGGTCGCCGGCCTGCATCAGCGGGATCGTGCCGCGCCGTTGGCGTTTGTCCAGGCCGGTCAGCTCGCGAACGTACAGGGGATACAGGTACAGCTCTTCGGGGGCATAGGCCAGTGCCGTCTTCAATGACGCGATCAGGCTTTCCACGGTCTGGCCGGCAATGCCGTAGATCAAATCAAGATTCAGGGTCGGGAATTCATTCTTGCGGATCAAGGCAATGGCGTCTTCGACCTGCCGATTCTGCTGGGGTCGTACCAGGGCCGAGGTCTCGTGCGGCAGGAAGCTCTGCACACCCATGCTGACCCGATCGATGCCTGCCGCGCGACAGACCTCCATGCGGTCGGCCGTCACGGTTTCGGGCGAGACTTCAATACCTGCTGGAATCTCGTTGGGCGCACGCCGGGTGAGACGTCGGGCACCTTCGAACAGGCGTTCCAGCTGGGCGGCTTCCAGGAAGGTCGGCGTGCCGCCGCCCACCGCAAACCGCGAGAACTGGCGCTCCCCCAGTACCTCGTCCAGCACACCCATCTGCGCGATCATCTGATCGACATAGCGGTTAACCATGTCGTCGCGCGGCTGGGCCAAGGCGAACAGGTTGCAGAAGCCGCAACGCATCGTACAGAAGGGTACGTGCAGGTATAAAAACAGCGAGCTGCGATCTTCCTGCGCCCACAGCGGCGCGAGCGGGCGCGGCGGAGTCAGGCTGCGATACGCAGTCTTGTGCGGATACGAGTACGAGTAGGCCTCGTACGGGTTCTGCGACAGTCGTTGAGAAAGTGACAAGGGCATCAGCGGCCTACAAAAAAGTGGGTGTAGGGCACGGTCCAGACGGTGTCGTGCGCAATGCGGTGACCGCGATAACCGTCTTCACCGTACGCGCCACCGTGGTCGGCGCAAACGATGAACAAGGTGGGCGCACGCCGCGCGCAGGTATCCAACAAGGGCGCAAGCGCAGCGTCCACATATCGCAAGGCAGCCGCGTGGCTGGCCAGCGAGTCCTGTGTGCCACGCTCGCCCGCAGCTTGAAAGATTCGATTGGGCGAATGGATGGCAGACACGTTCAGGAACAGCATGACGCGCTGTTCAAGCGCGGCCAGGCGTTCACAGGCCAGGGAAACCTGCACCTCGGTCGAGTGACGGCCTTGCACGCCCATTGCAGGTGACCAGTGCGATTCCTGGAACAGCGCGGGAAGCACACGGCCTAGCGCGGTTTCAGGATTGAAGAAGCCAACACCACCAATGCAGATCGTGCGATACGCCCGTGCAGCCAGCCCTTCGATGAAGCTGGCTTCGTCGAAGACGGCGGTATGCGACACGGTGGTTTCACTGCCGCCAAATGCCGTGGCGAACAGGCGTGGGTGGCGGCCAGGCTCAGCAGGCGTCGGCAGGAAGCCGGCAAAGAAAGCGTGGTGCGCGGCGTAGGTGAAGCTGCCCGGCGTGTGGCGACGTTCCCAGCCTTCAGGCGGCAGGTGGGCTTGCAATACAGGCAATCGCCCGGCATTGAATTCGGCTTGCGCAACGTCGTAGCGCAAGGTGTCCAGCGTGATGAACACGATGTCGTGGCTGCCCACCACCTGACGCATGTCGGGGATGCGGCTCATGACGATGCTGCGGGCGTGGGTCGGGGCTGGACCTGTGATGGTGCGACAGGCAATATTGGATGCTGCGGGGCTGGAATCTGCTGATCCTGATTGCGCTGCACATGCTTCGGAAAAAGCGCGTGCAATTGCGCGTCGTAGGTATCCCGGCCTTGCCAGTGCAGGCGCGGCAACAAGTCCCCAAAGGCATTCGCTTCCAGCACCCAGGCGCGCTCGCCGCGCACCACGATGTCCAGGCCCATCATGCGGCTGCGCGGGAAGGTGCGTGCCGCTGCGCGGGCCGTATCCACCAAGGCTTGCAGGGCCACATCGTTCAGCAGGTCTTCTGCCTGCGCGCGCTGTGCGTCCAGATGCAGATTGGTCATTGGGGCGTTGTTGACGCGTGCCACCCGATGCTGCGGTTCACCATCCAGGGTGACGACGCGGAAGTCATACCCGCCGCCCTGGGTGCGGGGTTTGGGAATCCACGCTTCGGCGTAGGCCTGATCGGCAGCCAAGGTGTCGATCAGGGCTGCAATCTCTTGCGTGTTCGTATATCGACGCATGCGCTTGGCATTGAAGTGCTGCCCGTTTGCGCTGTGCACGGTGCTGACGGCCAGTTCATTGCCACGACGGTTGCGGCGATAGGCCACCACACCCGCTGCCGACGAGCCATAACGCGGTTTGATGAACGCGTTGTCCACGCCCGCCTGGTCGAGCAAAGCAAGCAGATGGCCGTAGCCCGAGACCGCACCAAGCAAGGGCGGAATAGCCACGCCATGTGAGCGAAGATGTTGCTGGCAATTCAGCTTGTCGGTCATCAACAAGATGTCTTCGACTGGCGACAGCGGCGCGGCGGTTTGTGGTATCGCACGCAGGAATTGCGCAAAGCCGGCATACCAGTCGCGCGTGGGCATGAGTTCACCCTTGGCGACGGGTTTGGGCGGTAGCACAGTGGTGCTTATCGTTGGACTGGCGGCGGTGCAGTCATGGGTGATGTCATCAGAGCCTTTGCCACCGGACACCACGTTATCGGGCATCGGCTTTTCAGCCATGCCCGAACCCGCTTCCCATCCACGCAGGCACAACTGGTGTTGCACCCAGGCATCGTCGCCAGGTGAATCTATTTTCAGCGCCATGCCCGTGGCGGCCATGGCGTGCAGGGCAGTCGGGTCGCGCATTGCGTCGGCGTAATCGACGCAATGCAATACCACGTCACCGTGCCGCTGGGCGGCGTCCTGCAGCCCGCGCATGCGCTTGCCGCCAGCCACGCCGAGCACCAGCAGCGAGTGCACGTTTACTCCGACACGGCGACGTAACGGTCGCCATCCTCGTCGGCTTCTTGCGGGTCGCTCAAGTCCACCGCCAGGGGCAGGGCTTTCAGCTTGGCTTGCACAGCCGGGCTGATGTAGTGATGCGACAGCTTGAGTTCAGCCAGTTCGCGGATATACGGGCTGGCTGCCAGCGCTTCGGCACCTTCATCGCCCAGCGTGCCCATGGACAGATCAAGCGTGTCCAGTTCGGCCACCCAGGGCGTAGCTGCCAGCCACACGGCCAGCTCGTCTGCGATCTCGGAATCGACCAGGCCCAGCGAGCGCAGGGCTGCCGGCTTGCCGTTGGCGAACAATTCATCGCGGAACAAGGCCACATTGCCGTCGAAACCGTAGCCGTCTTCGCCCAGCCACAGTTCCAGATGTTCCAGTGCAGGCAGGATCGACATCGCCACATTGCGCACGATCTGGCTCGGCAGGCCACCGGTCTGCACGGTCAGACGCTTCAGGTGCTCATGCTTGAAGGGGCCAAGATCCAGGTCCGTGCCGCCGCGAACCACCAGCTCTTCCAGCTTGGGGTACGCATTCATCAGGCCGTCGTAGTTGCCTTGCACGATCCACGAAATTTCGCAGTCTTCCACCGTCATGTCGCCCACGAACAATGCGCGCAGGTTCACCAGGGTGTCGGCCTTGGCGGCCAGTGCATCGAGCACGTGCTGGGCCGAGGCGTCGAAGGGTTCGTTCCAGGCACCGATCACCAATGCATCGACGCTTGCCGGATCTGCCTCTGCCAGGAACTGGTCCAGCAGCGCATCCATGCCGGTTTCGCTGTCGTACTCGACGACCAGACGATAGGCATACTGGCTTGCATCGACCGGTTCGCCGGGTGTGTATTCCTTGACGGGTTTACCTGCGAAACGTTCGGAGTGATCGGAGATGGTCATTAGTGGGTCCTGGTTGCATGTCAGCCCCGCGAGGGTAGCAAAGCTTGCATGACGTCTCTTCATTCAAGCGTTTGATTTGCCTGCCTAAATTGCGACCTATCGTTTCATCCGTAGATGGTCTGATACAGCGATTGACCCATCCATGAAATCTCTGCTTTGCTGCCTTCGCCGCCGCACCGCGTTCCGCCACCCACCTGCGCGCGGCCCAAGGAAGCTTCATGATCATCGGTATCGATCTCGGCACGACCAATAGCCTTGCGGCGGTCTGGAAAGATGGCCGCCCGCATCTGGTGCTGAATGCGCTGGGTGCCTATCTGACACCATCGGTCATCAGCATCGACGAAGATGGCAGCGTGCTGGTCGGCCAGGCCGCCCGCGATCGCCTGCAGACTCATCCCTCGCTGACCGCATCGCTGTTCAAGCGCTACATGGGCAGCGACAAGACTTTTCAGCTCGGGGCGCGTCAGTTCCGTGCCGAGGAACTGTCATCGCTGGTATTGCGGGCGTTGAAAGAAGACGCTGAAGCCATGCTGGGCGAACCGGTGACCGAGGCTGTGATCACCGTGCCCGCCTATTTTTCGGACAGCCAGCGACGCGCCACCCGCGTGGCCGGGCAACTGGCCGGGTTGACGGTGGAGCGTCTGGTCAACGAACCCACGGCCGCGGCGCTTGCCTACGGGCTGCATCAGGACGAAGATGCGACCCAGTTTCTGGTGTTCGACTTGGGCGGCGGCACCTTCGATGTGTCGATTCTTGAGATGTTCGATGGCGTGATGGAAGTGCGCGCCACCGCGGGCGACAATTTCCTGGGTGGCGAAGACTTCGTCAACCAGATCGTTGATCTGTTCTTCACCGAATCCGGCTTGCCCGCGCATGCACGCGATGACGGCGCGTTCATGCAGCAACTGGTGGCCCGTGCGGAGACGGCCAAACGACTGCTGTCGATGGCAGATGTGGCCAACATCGTGGTGGTCTGGCAAGGCACCGAGCACCGCTTCGAGCTGACCCAGGAGCGGTTCCGCAGTATTTGTGAGCCCTTGCTGGCGCGGCTGCGTTCGCCGGTGGAACGCGCGCTGCGCGACGCCAGCATCCGGGCCAACGAGATCGACAATATCGTGCTGGCGGGCGGGGCCACCCGTTCGCCCATCGTGCGGCAGATGGTCACGCGCATGTTCGGTCGCTTCCCGGCGATGGAGTTGAACCCCGACGAAGTGGTGGCGCTTGGCGCAGCCGTCATGGCCGGGCTGAAGGCGCGCGATGAAGACCTGAAAGAAGTTGTGATGACCGATGTCTGTCCCTATACCCTGGGTGTGGAGACGATGCATCGCATGCCCAATGGCGGACGGGTAGATGGCTATTTCTCGCCGATCATCGAACGCAATACCGTGGTACCTGCGAGTCGGGTGAAGGGGTATGTGCCGGTCGAGCCGGGCCAGCGTGTGTTGGGCCTGGAGGTCTATCAGGGCGAAGCGCGCCTGGTGCGTGACAACATCAAGCTCGGTGAGCTGGAAGTGCCCTTGCCGGGCCTGCTCAATGGCGATGCCGGCGTGGATGTGCGATTCACCTACGACGTGAACGGCTTGCTGGAAGTGGAAGCGACTGTGCGTGCCACCCAGGATGTGCATCGCCTGGTGATCCAGGGCAACAGCGGTGTGTTGAGCGAACTTGAAATTGCTGCCCGGCTGGCTGCCTTGGCCGAACTGAAAATACACCCTCGCGAGAAGGCCGAGAATCGTGCGTTGATGGCGCAGTCCGAGCGCTTGTATCAACAACTGCGAGGCGAGCCGCGCGATCAGTTGGGTGAAGAGATTTCGCGCTTTGAGCAGGCATTGGAAAAGCAGGAGGATCGTGAGATTCGCACAGCTCGCGAGCGTTTGCGCAAGGCTGTCGGATTCTTCGAGCACGACAGCTTCTTCGATCCTGATTTCGTCTTCTGAGTGTTGAGCCAACATGCCTGCACCCTGGTTCTTTGATCGCCTTGGCATTGCGCCGACGCGCGACGCCAAGCAGATCAAACGCGCTTACGCATTGGCCTTGAAAGCCATCGATCAACAGACTGAACGCGAAGCGTTCGAGACCTTGCGCTCGGCGTATGAGGCGGCGCTGTCGTGGGCGCGTGAGGCAGGGCGGTATGATGATTCAGCTGACTTGGTGTCCGTGCCAGGATCGAACCAGGTTGTGCCTGGTGCGGGGGCACCTGTTCACGAAGGTGCTGGTCCGGTTCCGCATGATGTGGAAGCAGGTTCAGCGGGTTTGCATGTCGATCCTGGCGAGCCGCGACTTGATTCCGACACTATCCTGCCGCCCGGGGGGCAGGTGGGCCCAGGCGTAGGGGCATCGGTGGAGTCACCAGCCGGGTCAGAATCGGGACCACACTCGGGACCACAGACTGACTCGCAGAACGAGTCAAAGGCCGACCCAAACGTCGACCCAAACGTCGACCCAAACGTCGACCCAAACGTCGACCCAAACGTCGACCCAAACGTCGACCCAAACGCTGACCCACAAGCGTCCTTGCCAGTGGCCTCACAAGCCGCTTCACAGACTGTCTTGCAAACCGCCGCCCCCGTTGACGGCACGCCTGTACCCGCGCCCCCGGTTGACAACCCAACAAGTCCATCGCCGGCACCGGCTGCAAGCACGCTTATTTCCAACGAGTCTTATGGCGCGAGCCGAGTAGCCATCCGGCAGTGGATCAAGCGCCTGTTCAATCCGCAGCAGACACCGTTGGCCGACATATTCGATCAGGCCCTGAACGATCCGCGCCTGACGCATCTGGACAGCAGAACGCAGCTTGAAGCCCAGCTTATCGAAGCCTTGTATCGCGACCGGCCTGGTCACGCAGACCTGTTCATGCTTGCTGCCGAGCGCTTTGGCTGGGCGGAACGCAATGCGCGGCCTGCCGGATCGGCGCGTGAGGCAGAGTGGGTGTATCGCGTCGTCAACCATCAGTTGTCGTGGGCCTTGCAGCCAGCAGAGCTGATTGCCCCACAGCAGGCGGCCATCGACGCTGCGATTGCCAGCGCCACACCCACGCGCCAACAGGCGTTCAACCACTACGAGGCCTTGCAGGAATTCAACGAAGGTTTCAGCGGCTGGGCAGAGTTGGTCTTGCCTGCCGGGCGCGTCGATATCTGGCGTCAGGCCTACGACAAACTGTCTGAAGGCTGGCTGCGGGCTGCACGGGTACGTCAGCAGTTACCTCGCAATTTTTCGCGCTTCGCCGCGACACTGGCGCTGCTGATCGTCGTGGGCAGCCTGGTATATGGCATGTTGAAGCCGACGCGCGTTGCCGCGCCAAGCGAACCGCCATCCTTGGCGGCAGAAGTGCAGGCAGCGATGTCCAAACCACCGCCACCAGGAAGTGGTCCGGTGCTGGCCTATGAATTTCTGGGTGCCATCACCAAAGACAGTTGCGACACCGCGCATGAGTTCATGCACGAGTCGAACTGGCTGCAGGTCAATGATGCCGATGCAGTGGCCTTGCTCAGCACACGCGCCTTCCTGTGTCAGGACCACAAGCTGTGGCCGCAAGCCAAAGACCCCTTGATGGACTGCTTGCGTGCCGAGCGCGGTGCGGCCTTCACGGCCGGACGCCCCGAGCTGCCTGCGGCCTGCGAAGCAAAGCAGTCCGCCGGGAAATAGACAGCAGCGAATAGATAAAAGGACAGGGCACGTGTTGCCCGACGCGCATGCATTCACCTTGGTTTTTTGACCTGCTTGGCATTTCCGCCACCTCAGATGACAAACAGATCAAACGCGCTTATGCGCAGTCCCTGAAGACGATTGATCAGCAGCATCAACGCGAGGCCTTCGAGCGCCTGCGCATGGCCTATGAGCAGGCGCTGGCCTGGGCCAATAATGTGCGTGCAAACAACGCATCGAATGCGTCGATCGATTCGGCCAACGTAATCGTCACCTGCCACCGGCACAACTCAACCGACGTAAACACCGGTACACGTGTCACGCACGACCCGCATGCCCGCGCCAGATCGGCCTTGCATCGATGGGTGGCAAGGTTGATGAACCCCTTGGATTGGCCAGACGGCAGCCCGTCGGCACCGTTGTCCGCGCCGTCGCGTGAACAATTGATGGATCAGGCGCTGAGTGATCCTGATCTGTCGCACCTGGACGCCAGACAGGAATTTTCGATGCTGCTTGCCAACGCCCTGTACCGCGCTCCGTTGGGGCAGCGCGAGCTGTTCGCGGTGGCGTCAGCGCGGTTTGGCTGGGCATCGCAAAAAGCGTTTTCCCGACAAAATGACCCCCAGACAAGCTGGGTGTCGCAGTTGATCGATCAGTCCTTGTCCATGGCTGCGCTGCCTGCGGCAGCGGCGGCTGGTTATGCTGACGCGGTCGCAGCTGCCTCAGCCACTGAGCGGCCTATGCACGCACAGGCGTACACCCATTACACCGCCCTGAGCACGCTGGCCCGGGACTTTCCGGCATGGTCCAGCCTGTGGCTGCCATCCGGGCGCATTGATGCCTGGCGAGCCGCCTACGACGGTTTGCCCGCCGATTACGTGTGGCGAAGGCGTGCCAGAGGGACCATTATTGCAGGCGCGAAGTGGGTGGGGCGCAGCCTGTTCGCGGTGCTCAAATTTGTGATCGGGCTGTTCGATAACTGGATCTCCCGGCTGATGATCGGCATTGTGGGGCTCTCGCTCATCGTGACCGCATTCACGGGTCAAGACCCCCGATCTGCTGCGCAGCGGGTGTCGGACAATGTGATGCTGCTGGCGTATGCAAACGCCCAGCGTTCCGCTGCGTTGCCATCACAAGCCGTCGGGACGGAAGCTGGGCAAGTTCCGGTGCCGCTGTACGAACTGCCGGGCAGGATCAACACGAAATACTGCACCGCCACGCACCAGGTGCTTCACGAGCGCGAGGCGCGTGTGTTTGATGATCCCGCACTCATTGCCTCCTTAGGCACGCATGCCATGCTGTGTGTGGCGCAAAATCGTTGGCCGGCGCTCAGCGATCCGATCGTTCGTTGTCTGCAGGACGAAACCTGGGCGGCCAATAGTCAAAATCGGCCGCAGAACAATGCGCACTGCGCAAAGGCGGTGGCATCTAAATAGCCGTCATGCGGGCACGCCCTTTGCAGCGGCTGCCCATTGCCGGAATCGGCCGGCATTCCTCGTCGAGGTCCGCTGTGAGCAGACTCAAGATCGCCACGTTCAACATCAATGGCATTCGTGCACGGCTGCCTGCGTTGCTGGCATGGCTGGCGCGTGAATCACCGGACATTGCCTGCTTGCAGGAACTGAAAGCGGCACAGTCGGAATTTCCCATCGACGAGATTCGCGCCGCAGGTTACGGGGCCATCTGGCACGGGCAGAAGTCCTGGAATGGGGTGGCGATTCTGGCGAAGGGGGCTGAGCCGCTGGAAGTGCGACGAGCGTTGCCCGGATTCGAAGCCGATTCGCACAGCCGTTATCTGGAAGCTGCTGTGCATGGCGTGCTGGTTGCGTGCTTGTACCTGCCAAACGGCAACCCGCAGCCGGGGCCGAAATTCGACTACAAGCTGGTGTGGTTCGAGCACTTCATCAAGCATGCGGCCAGCTTGTTTGAAACCGGCCATCCGGTCGTGCTGGCCGGGGACTACAACGTGGTGCCCACCGATGAAGACATCTACAACCCGCGTTCCTGGTTGAAAGATGCGTTGCTGCAACCTGAAAGCCGGGACGCTTATCAACGCCTGTTGGCGCAGGGGTGGACCGATGCGCTGCGCGCGCAATATCCCGACGAACGCATCTACACCTTCTGGGATTATTTCCGCCAGCATTGGCAGAAGAATTCAGGGCTGCGAATCGATCATCTGCTGTTGAGCAAGGCGCTTTCCCCAACCCTGATGGATGCGGGCGTGGACCGCTGGGTGCGTGGTGAGCCGCATGCCAGTGACCATGCGCCCACGTGGATCATGCTTGAGCAAGGGGTGGCTGAAAAAGCGACTCGCAAGAAAGCGCCCGCCAAGCAAGCGACTCCCAAGAAAGTCACTTCAAAGAAGGCTACCCCTTCAAAACCCTAGTCTGAATCTGCTGAACAACAGAACAGCCAACACACTGCAACCACCACGCGTCTACACCGGCTCCATTGCCCGATACGGCAATTTGGGCAGTTTCACGATGATCCGGTCGCCCGCCTTGATCTCGCCCGCTGCGCTGACAATACCCATGACGCCCGCCTTGCGTATCAGCTTGCCGTCGGGGGTGTGATCCAGCACTGCCTTCATCAGCCCTCGCTTGAAGCGGTCGATCTGCACGCAGGGGTTGCGCAGGCCAGTGAGCGTCACGACCGCATGTTTGCCCAGTCGCAGCCGGGTGCCGGCGGGCAGGGCGAGCAAGTCGATGCCTTGCGTGGTGATGTTCTCGCCCAGGTCGCCGGGCAATACGTCGAATCCCTGGCTCGCTAATTCGTCAAAAAGTTCTGCGTGGATCAGGTGCACCTGCCGCAAGTTGGGCTGGAATGGATCGCGTGCGACGCGCGAGCGGTGTTTCACCGTGACGCCACAATGCGCATCACCTTCCACGCCCAACCCGTCGAGCAGCTTGATGCTGGGCGCGGTGTCTTTGGAAAAACCGTGTTGTGGATTGACATGCACGGCCACCACACTGGCGGCGCGTGCGCACGATGCTGCCATTTTTGGGGGCGTGTCGATACGGCTCCTGGCACCTGACGCGGCAGTTGGATCGCGGTCAGCACCAAGGTCAGCACCAACGTTCAGTGCTGCGTCCGGCTCAGGAAGTAGTCCAGCACTCAGCTCAGTATCCAAACCTGATTTCAGTACGATCTTCGCTCCTACCTTTGGCCCCATCACCGGTCTCCCTTGAAGATGACCAATCCTACGCCACCCACAGTCATGACCAGGGTCGCCACTTCACGCACGCCCAGGGGTTCGCCCAGCCCGGCAACACCTCGGGCGAACAACGGAGGCAGTTCCAGCATCAACTGCTTCATGGCCGGCCAATTCAGGCCCCACCCGACGGCAGTGACCAACAGGCAGGCAATGCCGGTGCCGTAAGCGTTGGGCTTATTCATGTGACAAGGGAGGTAATGCGAGAGGCAATGCGGAAGGCGATACAGAAAGCAGCAATACAGGACGGCAAAGGGGGCAAAACACCGGGCAGAACACCGGACAACACAAAACGCGACACATTGGCGATCAAACCCGGCCCAAGAAAAATTCCGCCCGGGAAATGCTTCATTAATTGAGACGGCTGCAAAACTGACGCACAGAACCGACAGATCAGCGTCGAGGATAATCGACCCACGCCGGAGTTTTTGCCATCGACGCACGATATGGTCCATATTGGAGCCAATCTTGTCTATCGACTGTCCGCGCATCCCGATTGCCCTGCATATCGGCGGCCGGCTTGCCGTGGAATTTTCCAGTTGTTCTTGATCTCGTTCCTGCTTTCTCTCCAGCCCTCCTTGCTTCGCCGACGCTTGGCATCGGTGCATCGGCGGTGCTTGCTCGGTATCTCGATACTGGCGATTTCGCTGTGTGCCACAAATGCCAGGGCACAGGATATTGCCCTGGTTCAACCGTCGCTAATCGAGCAGCAGACCGCTGCGGTCAAGGACGTTGTGCTGGGCCTGCTCAGCTACGTGCGGTGGCCGACCGAACCTGCCGGTATCCAGCTTTGTGTGGTGGGGCCCACGTCTTATGCCGACGGCGTCATGCGTGGCATGGTGCAGGCCACCGGCCGCAAGGTACTGGCGCAACGTCTGTCTTTCGATGACGCGCGGCTGGGCGAACGATGCAATGCGGTCTATCTGGGTCTGCTGACCGATGCCGAGCGCCTGGCCTTGTTTCACGCGCTGGAAGGGCATGCGGTGCTGTCGATCAGCGAACGTGACCTGGGTTGCAGCGTGGGCAGCGTGTTCTGCTTGAATGTAGGCACCCCGCGCGTCAGTTTCGAGGTCAATCTCGACTCCATGGCGCGCAGCGGCCTGCGCGTGCATCCCAGCGTGTTGCAGCTGGCCAAGCGAAGCGCCAGGCCCTGATCATGTGGCACTGGTCTCTTCGCAAACCTCAGTTCAGGCTGCCGCTGCGGCAGGTGCTGTATCGCGGCCATCTTGGCATGGCGCTGGTGGCGATCTTCCTGGCCGGGCTGACGGTCAGTCTGGTGTGTCTGTTCACCTTGCGCGCCTACACCGAACACAACCTGGCGCTGACCGCGCGCTCGCTGACATTCACGGTGGAAGCTGCCGTGGTGTTCGGGGACGATAGCGCGGCGTTCGATGCGCTCAAGCTGATCGTCTCGGGCGATGAAGTGGCCCGCGTGGCGGTTTACAACGACCAGGGGCGACGCATGGCGAGCTGGTCGCGCCCTACCGATGGCGCACGTGGCCGGCTCGAACAACTGGTGGCAACCTGGCTGCTGCCGCCCGAAAACATCGAACCGATCTTGCACGACGGTACCAAGGTTGGCGAAGTGCGGTTAAGTGGTTCCGGCGGGCCGCTTACCCGTTTCCTGCTGGCCGGGCTTGCTGGCATGTGTGTCAGTCTGGCCCTGACGGCGCTGGGTGCGCTGTACTTATCGCGGCGGATGGTGAGCGACATCGTTGGCCCGCTGGAGCGCCTGGCGCAGGTTGCCCACGCCGTGCGCCGTGACCGTGACTTTGCCCAGCGTGTGCCGTTTGCGCCTATCACTGAACTCGATGAGCTTGGCAAAGACTTCAACGTGCTGCTTGACGAGCTTGCGTCCTGGCAAACCCATTTGAAGACCGAAAATGAAACCCTGGCACACAAGGCCAGCCACGACAGCCTGACGCATTTGTCCAACCGCGCCGCCTTCGAGCAAAGCCTGAGCATCGCCTTGCGCAATGCGGCGGAAGATAATCGGCTGGTGGCGGTGCTGTTCCTGGACGGGGATCATTTCAAGGCGATCAATGACCAGCACGGTCATGCGGCAGGAGACGTGGTGCTGATCGAAACCGCCGCACGTATCCGCAGCCAGCTCCGCGGCAAGGGTGTGGGTGCCCGCTTCGGTGGCGACGAGTTCGCCGTCTTGTTGGCGCCGTTGTCCGAAGTGGGGGATGCAGCCCGCATTGCCGACGATATTCTGGGCAGCATGGCCCAGCCGATTTACTTGCCTGATGGAACAAGCGTCGTCATGTCGCTGACCGTCGGCATCGCGGTCTATCCTGACCACGCCCGTAGCCCGGAGGCGCTGTTGAAGCGTGCCGACCAGGCTATGTATCACGCCAAGCGACAGTCCCGGGGGACGCGTAGCCTGGCAGACCAGACAGAGGGCAAAGACCCTCGCCAACAGGAGATTGCGCTTGTCTCAGACCCCCTGGTTCTCGACCCGACTGCTCGCACCGTGTTTGTCGGGCCTGGCCCTGGCTCTGACCTTGAGCGCATGCCGGGCTCCGGTGCCGCAGCCGCCGCTCACCTCGATGGCAGTACCCCCGAAAAATTTGTCGCAGGATCAGATCGAGCTTCTTAAAGACCAGGGGTTTGCGCTGAAGGAAGAGGGCTGGACTTTCGATATCTCCAGCAAGGTCTTGTTCGAAACCGATAGCCTGCATCTGACGCCGGCCAGCCGGCCTGCGCTCGAACGGGTGGGCAAGGCCTTGATGCGTGTCGGCATCAACCGGTTGCGGCTGGAAGGGCATACCGACAGCCAGGGCAATGTCGATTACAACCGCAGGTTGTCGGTGGCTCGTGCCCAGTCGGTGGCCGAAGCGCTGATTGCGGTCGGTATCAACCGGGATCACATCACCGCGCGCGGGCTGGGCATGAGCCGGCCGGTGGCCGACAACCGCACCGCAGCAGGGCGGGCCGAGAACCGGCGTGTTGCCATCATCGTGGCATCGGAATAAACGCAGCGGTCTGGCGGCAGACCGCCTTCAGGCAAACAGCGCCACCCGCAGGCCCAGGGCGATGAAGGTCACCCCGGCCAGGCGATCCAGCCAGACACCGGTACGCGGTCTGCGCTTGAGCCAGGTGCCGATCATGCCGGCACCCAGGCCAATCGAGGCAAAGACAGCAAACGCCTGCAGCATGAAGATGCCGCCGAGTGCGAACATCTGCAGCATGACGCTGCTACCGCTTTCTGTGTTGATGAACTGGGGCAGGAACACGATGAAGAACAGGGTGACCTTGGGATTCAGCATGTTGCCCACCACGCTCTGCCAGAACACCGACGACAGCTTCTGTTCGTTGCCGGCGTGTGCACTGCCTATTCCCTTGCTGCGCAGCGCCTTGAAGCCGATCCAGATCAGGTAGAGCGCCCCGGCGATCTTGACGATCTCGAAGGCCAGCGGCGACGACTTGATCACGGCCGCCACGCCAAGCGCTGCCAGCGTGGTGTGGAACAGCACGCCCGCGGCAAACCCGGCCGCTGCCGTTACCCCGGCCGCGCGTCCTTGCGAAATGCCACGCGCCAGCACCTGAAGATTGTCCGGGCCGGGCGCAATGGTGATGGCCAGCGATGCAAGCAGAAAAAGGAAGAAATCGGGCATGTCTGGCGGGGTGGGGTCTCGGTCTTCAGGTGTTGAGGGTCAGGTTTCAGGCAAACGCGCAGACAGCATCACGGGGAAAAAACCTTGGTCTTGGTTCTTGGGCTTAATCCTGGGTCTTACTCCTTGGCCTCAATCATCGCCATTGCGCAGCTCGTGTTCACCGCGCAGCCGCGCTTCTTCTTCCAGACGCGCATCTTCGATGTCCTGCATCAGCTCGTCCAGATCCACCGGCGTGTCATCAACGGCGACGATGCCCGTGAGCGGTGAATCAAGCGTCAGCGTGCCGGCTTCGTACAACCCCCAGATTTCCTTGCCGTAGTTCAATTCCAGCAACTTGGGCGCAAAGCGGCCGAAGTAGGCTGCCAGATTGTCGACGTCGCGTTCCAGCATGACGGCGGCTTCGCTGTTGCCGGCTGCGTCCACCGCCTGCGGCAGGTCGATGATCATCGGGCCGTCGCCGGCCAGCAAGATGTTGTATTCGGACAAGTCACCGTGGATCATGCCGGCCAGCAGCATGCGCACCACCTGGCCCAGCAACATGGCGTGCAACTCGACCGCCTGTTCCTCGCTCATGTCCACGTCGTTCAAGCGCGGCGCAACGTTGCCGTCCTCGTCAGTGACAAGGTCCATCAACAGCACGCCGTCCGTACAGATGTAGGGCTGCGGCACGCGCACGCCGGCGTTGGCCATGCGGAACAAGGCGTCCACCTCGGCGTTCTGCCACATCTCTTCCTGCATCTGCCGACCGTAACGTGTGCCTTTTTCCATGGCACGCGCCTGACGGCTGTTCTTGACCTTGCGGCCATCCAGGTAAGACGTGGCTTGCTTGAAGCTGCGCTGCTTGGCGTCTTTGTAGACCTTGGCGCACCGTTTTTCGTCGCCGCAACGCACCACATATACGGTGGCTTCCTTGCCGCTCATCAACTGGCCAAGCACTTCGTCGATCAGTCCTTCCTCAAGCAAAGGCTCAAGCCGCTTGGGTACCTTCATGCGAACACCGGTTGCGCGGTGGCACAGAGACAGGTGGGCAGGGCGCGGGGCGTATGACGCAGCGCGGCGCAAAATGCGGCTGGGGAATGTGAAAAGCTCATTACCCGATTATAAGGAGCCACGGCCGAGCTGCGGATACCCCGGGTTTTCGACAGCGCGGCACTTGGTGATTGGATCAGAGTTCTACCAAAGTCTTGAAACCGCCGAAGAACATGCGCTTTCCATCGAAGGGCATGTTTTTGGGGTCCATCATCGAGGCCAGCCGTGGATCGTTCATGACCTTGGCATTGATTTCATCCCGCTTTTCGCGCGACTCATAAACGATCCAGGAAAACACCACGACCTCATCTTCCTGCAACTGCACACTTTGCGGGAACGATGTGAGCTTGCCCGGTTTCACATCGTCGGCCACACACTCGATGTATTCGAGTGCGCCATGTTCCATCCAGATCCGTCCCGCCTGCTCGGCCATCTGTCGATAGGCGTCCAGATTGGCGCTCGGCACGGGAAGCACAAAACCATCAACGTAACGCGACATGATCGATCTCCTGACTGGTTCGCAAGGTATACGGATGTGTGTTGCGGGGCGGGAATCGTCGGCGCACCGCACGTGTTGTCTGCGTGCTCAGGATAGCCCTCCTGATGGCAATAGCCGATATCAGCAATAATTCCTTTCTATCGCGGACTGCACCACGCAGGAGAAGCAGATGAAAGTATTCGGCGTTGCTGGTTACAGCAACTCGGGCAAGACCACCTTGATCGAACAACTGATTCCGCGCGCGGTTGCACGCGGACTGCGCGTGTCGCTGATCAAGCACGCGCACCACGAGTTCGATGTAGATCAACCCGGCAAGGATTCCTGGCGTCACCGCAAGGCGGGTGCTGCCGAAGTGATGGTAGTGTCAGGCAAGCGCTGGGCGCTGATGCACGAGCTCCGCGGCGCGGACGAGCCCGCGCTCGATGAATTGATCGCCAAGCTGGCACCCTGTGATCTGGTGCTGGTCGAAGGCTACAAGGCATCGCCCATCCCCAAGCTTGAGGTCTGGCGCGCTGAAAATGGCAAACCGCGTCTGCCCGACGACGACGCGCACATTGTGGCGTTGGTGACCGATTCCCCGGCTGCGGCGGACGAATCCCGCCTGCCTGTGCTCGACCTTGACGATCCTGACGCGGTGCTTGCCTGGATTCTCGATTATCTGGCGTGGCCCGAAGATGGTGCCGAATCGCTATTACGGAGTGCTTTATGAGTTTGATGTCCTTGGACGATGCCCTGGTCCGCCTGCTGGCCGGCGCGGATGCCTATCTGCAGACCGTGCCCCATGCTGCGCGGGTGCCGGCGTCGGTACCGCTGTCCGATGCACTGGGCCGGGTGCTGGCAACGGATATCGCGTCGTCCATGTCCGTGCCTTCGGTCGAGAACTCGGCCATGGATGGATACGCATTGCGAGCCGCCGATGTGGTGGCGGGTGGCCCTGGCTTGGCGATATCGCAGCGTGTCGCGGCTGGTCAGGTGCCGACCCCGCTGACCCCGGGAACGGTGGCCCGCATCTTCACTGGCGCGCAACTGCCCGAAGGCGCAGACACCGTCGTGATGCAGGAAGACGTGCGTCTGGTTGACGGTTTGGCCTGCTTCGATGCCGTGCCGCAGGCAGGCGCGCACGTGCGCGGCATTGGCTGCGACATCATGGAAGGCAGCGTCATCCTGAAAGCCGGCGACCGGCTTGGCCCCGCCCACATTGCGCTGGCTGCGTCCACCGGGCTGGATCGCCTGCCGGTGTGGCCGCGTGTGCGGGTGGCTACGTTTTCCACCGGTGATGAACTGGTGATGCCGGGCGAGCCGCTGGTGCCGGGCAAGATCTACAACTCCAATCGCTTCCTGTTGCGCGGTCTGCTGGCCGGGCTGGATGTGCTGCATACCGATCTGGGCATTGTCGAAGACTCCCTCGACGCGACCCGCGAGGTATTGCGCCGGGCGGCGGCCGATCATGACTTGATCGTCACCACCGGTGGCGTGTCGGTGGGCGAAGAAGACCACGTGCGTCCGGCCGTCGAAGCCGAAGGCCGCATCGATCTGTGGGCGCTGGCCATCAAGCCGGGCAAACCGCTGGCCTTTGGTGCCATTCGTCGTGAGGATGGTGCCGAAGCCTTGTTCATCGGCCTGCCCGGCAATCCGGTATCGAGCCTGATCACCTTTGCGCTGTGCGTGCGGCCCGTCTTGCTGCGCCTGGCCGGGATGGCAGACGTTGCCCCGGTACGGATTGCATCGCGTGCCGATTTCTCGTGGCCGCGTGGCGACCGCCGGCGCGAATTCCTGCGCGCGCGACGCAATGCACAAGGCGGGCTGGACCTGTTCTCCAATCAGTTGTCGGCCGTGCTGACGTCGACGGTGTGGGCAGACGGCATTGTCGACAACCCATCGGGTCAGACTATTGCGCCGGGCGACACCGTGCAATTCATCGCGTTTTCGGATCTGCTGTCATGAAGCTCGAACTGCGCTTTTTTGCTTCGGTACGCGAGGCTTTGTCTTGCGATGCCGAATCGGTTGATGTCCCCGCCGAGGTCGGCACGGTTGGTGCATTGCGCGACTGGCTGGCGGCACGTGGTGACACCTGGTCGCGCGCATTGGGCGCGGGCAAGTCTGTGCGTGCAGCAGTCGATCTGGACATGGTCGGTGCCGATGCCCCTTTGCACGAAGGTGCAGAAGTGGCGTTCTTCCCGCCCGTGACGGGGGGGTAATGACAGCCATGACGACCCGTGTTTCCATCAGCGTCCAATCGGAGGACTTCGACGTGTCAGCCGAGCTTGTCGCACTGCGGGCAGACGACACTTCTATTGGCGCGGTCGTGAATTTCGTCGGCTTGGTGCGTGATCGCAATGACGGTGCGCAGGTATCCGCCATGACGCTGGAACACTATCCCGGCATGACCGAACGGGCGCTGGAAAAGATCGTGGCCGAGGCTGCTCAGCGCTGGTCGCTGGCGGCGGTGCGGGTGATTCATCGCGTCGGCACCTTGCGCGCACCCGATCAGATCGTGCTGGTTGCCACTGCCAGCATGCATCGTGGTGATGCGTTCGAAGCCTGTGCGTTCATCATGGATTACTTGAAGACGCGTGCGCCGTTCTGGAAGCGCGAAGACACGCCAGCGGGATCGCGCTGGGTGGAGGCGCGGGAGTCCGATGATGATGCGGCGGCGCGCTGGGATACGCCTGGCACCAACGCTTGATGGCGCTTGGATAGTGTCTAGGGCATGAAGCCCGACCCGGGTCGGGTGGCTGCCTGTACCAGCGCGTCCACCACCACGCGCAGCTTGGGGTGGATGTATCTGGACTTCGGCCAGACCACATGGATCGGCATTTCCGAGCCGGCGAACTGATCCAGCACAGTGGCCAAGGCACCGGATTGCAGTTGCCCACCGACAAGCCAGGTGGGCAGCTGGCACAGTCCGCATCCGGCCAGCACCGCGGCCACCATCGCATCGCCATCGCTGAATTCATGGCGAACGTTCACTTCCTGCGCGTAGCTGCGGCCGTCCTTTTCTTTCAGCAGCCAGGTCGGACGTGCCTTCCGACGCCAGCCAATGATGCAGTCACGGGTCAACAGCTCTGACGCCGCTTGCGGGTGGCCGTGTTGGTCAAGGTAGGCAGGCGATGCGCAGATGACGAGTTTCTGGGTGCCCAGTTTGCGTGCCACCAGGTCTGCATCGTCGTCCAGGCTGCCGATGCGCACCGCCACGTCCGCCCCTTCATCAACGACGTCGATGGTGCGCTCGCTGAACATGACCTTGAAATGCAAGCCGGCATGTTCGCGGGCCAGGGCGGTCAGCAGCGGCATGACGTGGCGTCGCCCAAACGCGGCGGGCAGATCGATGCGTACTTTGCCGACCACCGCATTGCGGCCACTTGCCAGATTTTTCTCGGCACCATCGAGCTGTCCGAGAACCGCCAGACACGTCTCCAGGTAAGCCTCGCCTTCGTTGGTAAGCGTGAGCCTGCGAGTGGTGCGGTGAAGCAGCTTGGTGCCGACCCGTGCTTCAAGGCGTGACACGCTTTTTCCGACTGCCGATGGGGTCAGCTGCAATATCGCGCCTGCCGCAGTGAAGCTGCCTGCGCGCGCTGTCTCTACAAATTCGGCAAGTCCGTCAAAGCGTTGAGATAGGTCTGACATTCTGGAATCTCAGGATCGAATGATTGGAATTTTAGGTGGATTATCAATTCCAGGCTAAGTAATTAGCATGTCAGCTTCACATGCAAAGAAGCTGAGCAATGACCCTGATTTTTGATTCCTACGACCTGGCCGGTTTGCAGTTGCCTAACCGCATCGTCATGGCACCCATGACCCGGGCCCGCGCCCCCGAGGGCATCCCGGACGATATGACAGTGCTGTACTACCGTCAGCGGGCCAGTGCCGGACTCATCATCAGCGAAGGCGCGCCGGTATCCACGGAAGGGCGTGGATACCTGTTCAATCCTGCGCTGCATACCGCCGAGCAGGCGGCAGGGTGGCGGCGCGTGACCGATGGGGTGCACAGCGAAGGCGGGCGCATTTTTGCTCAGCTTTGGCATGTGGGCCGCCTGTCGCATACGTCTTTGCAGGTGGATGGGCGTGCACCCGTATCGTCAACGGCAACCCGCTCGGCAACCGCCAAGGCCTTCGCCTACGACGAGAACGGCGCGCCCGCCATGGTGCCCGTGAGCGCACCTCGTGCTTTGGCGACTGATGAGATTGCACGTGTTACGCAGGACTTCGTTCGGGCGGCACAGCTGGCGATCGATGCCGGCTTCGATGGTGTCGAAATTCACGGCGCAAACGGTTATCTGTTCGAGCAATTTCTTAACGGCGGTGTCAACGACCGAACCGACCGATACGGTGGCTCGATCCCCAATCGCTTGCGCTTTTTGCTTGAAACCTTCGATGCGATTGCCGCTGCAATCGGTTCGCATCGTGTAGGCATTCGCATCTCGCCGTTCGGACGGCTGTACGACATGCCTGCTTTTGAGGGCGAGGCCGATACGTGGCTGGCCCTGGCCGAAGCCCTGGCACCACGCAAGCTGGCCTACGTGCATCTCAGCGACCAGCTTTCGCTGGGCTGCGAAAAGATTCCGAGCGACTTCAGTGCGGCATTCCGGCGCGCCTATCCGGGTACCCTGATCGCAGCGGGCAACTTCGATAAAGCGTCTGGCGAACGCGCGCTGCAGTCGGGCGAGCTTGATCTGATCGCCTTCGGCCGACCGTTCATCTCAAACCCGGACCTGGTCGAACGCATGAGGCACGATTGGCCAATCGCACCCGCAGACCGCGCAACGTTCTACGGCAGCAGCGGTGCAAAAGGCTATACCGATTACCCGCGTTATCAGCCTGCGGCACTGCCCCAAGATGCGGATGTTTCCTTGGTGAACCCGGCATGATGCAAACACATCAACGCTTGGATGCCGGGGCGGACGACAAGCTGAAGGCGGTGCTTGACCGAGAGGAAATCCGCAATCTGCGCAGCCTGTACGCCCACTTCCTGGACGGCAATCTGCTGGACCGTCTGGACGACATCTTCACGGTGGATGCGGTGGCAGATACGGGCCGTGGTCAGTGGAACGGGCGGCAAGAGATTCGCGATGGATTGCGCGCCGCTTTTCAGGAGTACGACCGTGATGGCCAGGGTCGTTATCCGTTCATGCACGCCGTGACCAATCACTGGATCGAGATACTGGGGCCGGATATCGCCGAGGGGCGTTGCTACCTGATCGATTTCGAGACCGCGTCCAAGCCTGATCCCAATCCGCTTTTGCTGCTTGGCATCTACGCCGACGAGTACAAGCGCGTCGATGGCAACTGGCGCATCAGCCGGTCTCGTCTCGAACACATCTGGCCGCAGCGCAATGGCGGGGGCGGCACGCCAGGAGACGGGTTGGTCCTTCCTGAGTAGAAGGCTGGGTGTTTGTTGGGGCGAACATATCTGGCAGAGGTGCCGCCAGATATGCCCCGACACCTCAAGCCTTCAACGTGCTGATCCTGTCAGCCCGCCCTGACCAAACTCGCGTGCCCCGCACCCAGGGGCGCGCGGCGCGTGTACAGGTGCACGTGCAAGTTGCCCTGGGCAAGCGCGGCCAACTGGTCGGCGCGCAACGACACCTCGCCGCTGGCAGCCTGCTTACCGGCCTTCAGCAAGGTCAGCTGCACGGGGCCGGCGTGTCCGTCTGTCCAGCGCTGCAAGGTCAGTGCAATCACGGCATCGTCATCGGCGTGGTTGACGGCGGCATTGAAGCGCATCACTCCTGTGGTGGGGTCGATGTCGTAACGCAGGCTGGCCGATGCACCGCCTGCGGTGGTGGCGTCGATCTGCGCAATCCCGCTGCGTGATCGTGGCGCGCGGCCATTAACCAAGGGCGGGGTCGAGAACGGTGCGCGGCGCGGCTGGATCGCGCGTTCCCAGTGCAAGGCATAGTTCAACAGGTCTTGCTCGGCATAGGCCTTGCCCAGCATGTCGATGCCAACGGGCACGTAGTCAGCCGTGAACCCCGCCGGCATGCACAGCGCGGGCAAGCCGCTGCCCGGGCTGAGCGGGCAATTCAGTTCCGACTGGATCTCGCCGATGATCACGGGTTTTTTGCGCAGCATCGGGTACACCAGCACCTCGACACCATTAGTCTGCATGGCCTCGTCGACCGCATGGCGCAGTTCGATGCGTTTGGCCAGGCCGGCCTGATAGGCTGCCTCGTCGCGCTGCGATGCCACATTGCGGCGGCGGAAAATGCCATCCAATTGTTCTTGGTTCAAGCCCAGATCCAGAATCTGCGTAAGTGAACCGACAGGGGCGTCTTCGTGCCTCGCCAGATAATCCGCCAGGTCGAATTTGAATTCGTGATGAATCACGTTGCTGTCGCGCATCAACGCCATCAGGTTCGGAATATGCACGTCTACCGCAATCGCCCCCAGGGCTTCCATGCTGCGGATTGCACGGCGGACGATGGTCGATACTTCGTCTTCATCAGCATGTTCACCGAAAAAATCATGCAGCACGCCGATACGCAAGCCAACCAGCGCGTTGTCGCGCAGACCATCCAGATAAGAAGGCGGGATATGGGCGTCGGCATCCAGGGTAGAAGCATCGTCCGGGTCGCCGCCAACGGTTGCATCAAGTACTGCTGCCAGATCGTGCACACAGCGCGCCATCGGGCCGGCGCTGTCCATGGTGCTGGACAGCGGAATGACGCCCGCGCGGCTGGATAAGCCACGCGTGACACGAATGCCCACCAGGTTCTGATTGGCAGCCGGCACGCGGATCGACCCGCTGGTGTCGCTGCCCATGCCGGCCGCAGCGAACGAGGCGGCCACCGCTGCGCCAGTGCCACCGCTTGAACCACCCGGCACGCGGCGCAGATCGTAGGGATTGCGGGTCGGGCCGGTCAGCGACGATGCGTTGGTAATGCCAGCCGCCAGTTCGTGCATGGTGGTCTTGCCCAGAATCACCGCGCCGGCCTTGCGCAACTTGGCAACCTGGAAGGCATCCCGGGCGGGTTGCAGGCTTGCCAGCGCCAACGAGCCGCCTGAGGTCGGCATGTCGGCGGTGTCGTAGTTGTCCTTGATCAGCAGGGGAATGCCATGCAGCGGGCCACGCGGGCCGCTGGTCTGGCGCTCGGCATCCAGCGCATCGGCAATGGCCTGGGCCTGGGGATTCACGGTAACGATGGCGTTGATGCCAGGCCCGTGCTGGTCGTAGGCGTTGATACGAGCCAAGTAGGCATCTACCAGTTCGCGCGATGTGGTGCGTCCGCTGCGCATGGCATCTTGCAATGCCGCAATCGAGGCTTCGTGAACGTTTATCTTGTTGCCGTCCCGGGACGCATCTGCTGCATCGTGATCGGCCGTGAGGAAAACGTCGGGCAGGGCGGGGAAAGCGGCAGAGGTCATGGGCGGCAATAAGCTGTTCAATGATGCGATGGACTTAAGTTATGCGCACGGGCTGCCGACATTATGAAAGGGGCGGACTTATCGTGTGGGCACTTCTTGCACAGGTACGTGTGGCTTACCTGCCTGCTATGTAAGTGCCAGAACCGAATATGCCGTCAAAACATCATTGCGGATTTCCGGGGCTGGTCGGCGCGGCGGCGCGCTGGCATCATCGTCTCAGGAAAGGCCGATAACCGTGGGCTAGCAGCTTGGTTTCGACACCGCCAGACAATGGCCGCTGATTGTTTTTCTTCACGCATCGCTGCGCCATGACCTATCCGCACAAACACGCCGATCTGTTGGCACACGCGCAGGCCTTGCTTCAGGCGGGCCAGGGCGAGGATGCATTGTCCAGTGCGCATGCCGCGCTGGAACAAGCTTGCGAGTCTGGCAAGATCCAGTCCCAGGCCGAGGCCATGCTGTGTCTGGCTTCCATCGAATTACGCCTGTTCGGCCGGTTTGCGCATGCGCTCGATTGGGCGCAGAACGCGGGCAGGGCGTTCGAACGGGCAGGTTTGGTCAGCGGCGAGTGCCAGGCCTTGTCTACCCAGGCGGTGGCCGCTGCACGGCTGGGGCACTACGGCCGTGCAATCGAAAACGCGCTGCTGGCGGTGCGTCTGGCGCGCTGGCAAGGCCTGGGGCGTGAGCAACTGCAGGCGTATCGGGCGGTGGGGTTGGCGGCCTTCAACGCGCGCAATTTCGACGAGGCACGCAACGCATACACGCTGGCGATCCAGCTTGCGCTACGCTGCGATCCGTCCATCAGCCCTTTCGAGCTGCACGTCGGACTGGCCGCCAATGCGGCGGCGCATTATTTCTGTGAACGCAGCCTGGGTGCGCAGGGGCCGCTGCAACCTATCCTCGATTCGTTGGCGCGCCATGTCGGCGATTGCCGCAGCCTGCTGGCTGCCGACGATGGTGACATCAGCCTGACGCCTGGCAGTCATGCCAACAATCTGATACTTGTGGCGACTACCGAGGCGCAGTTGCGGATCTGGCAGAACCGCCTGCCGCAGGCGCATGAATCGATGGCCGAGATGCTGACCCTGACCCGTCGCTTCGCGTTGCCGTGGCTGGCGGCTAGCGTGCAGTGGGTGCAGGCGGAATTGTTCCTGGCTGAAAACAAGCTGGTGCAGGCACGTGGCGCTGCCGCCAGCATGATCGAAGCGGCCAAAGCGCATGACTACGAATCCCTGACCTGGATCGGGCTGCAGCTTGCCAGCCACATCGACCACGTGCGTCAGGACGACAGCGCTGCCTTGCGTGCCTTGCAGGAATTGCTGCGCCGCGAGCAGTCCGCCCGTGCACGCAGCCTGGAAACACGTATTGAAGTCATCGACTGGCAGCTGGAATTGCGTCAAAGTCGTCTGAATCTGGCGCAGGCGGAAACCGATTCACGCTTGTTCGAACGCTTGGCCATGGAAGACCCACTGACGGGCCTGCCGAATCGACGCCACATTGAAAAAGCCTTGACCACCTGTCTGGCGGCGGCCAATGCGCCGCTGTGCGTCGCGCTGGTCGATGTGGATCGCTTCAAGCGGGTCAACGACGATTATTCCCATACCGTGGGCGACGCCGTGCTCAAGGCGATTGCTGGTTTGCTGCAAGGCGCGCTCAGGGAATGCGACTTTGTCGGGCGTTTGGGTGGGGATGAATTTGTGTTGCTGCTCGATGGCATCAGCATCGATGCCGCGCAGGACATCTGTTCGCGTATCGATCAGTCTGTTCGCACCCACGGCTGGGAGACCTTGGCGGCGGGTCTGAAGGTGACCTTGAGCATCGGGTTGACCGAGGCTTGCGCTGGCGACACCGCAGAGCACGTGCTGGCACGCAGCGATGATCAGATGTATGCGGTGAAACGGCGGGGCAGAGAACTGCACTAAGGGGTACACAGAAGGGATGACGTTGGCGCAGAACCTGCTGTGGCCGACGCTTTGGCAAACTGCCAGGACATCCGTTCGTGCCCCTTATCAGATTCCAGTCCGATCAGGCGGCACGAACGGTATGAACGACACGAACGGCACGAACGGCAAGAACGTGGCGTCGCGACCTTATTGCAGGCGCGACAGCGTCTTCTGCGCGGCTTTCACACCACTGCGCACCGCGCCTTCCAGTACCGACGGGTAACCGGTATCGGTCCAATCACCGGCAAACATGATGCGTTCCCATGGGCTGGCGACCCCTGGTCGGGCCAGGCCACGCACCGCAGCAAAGGTGGCGCGCTTGTCCACGAACAGCTCATAGGCGGCAATGGCAGGCAGCGGTTTGGCCGAGCGCGCCGCCCACTGTTCTCCCAACTGCGCCAGCAGCCCGTTGATGACCTCTTCACGTGACAGGCTGATCAGCTGTTCGCGTGCGCTGACGACAATGGTGAATTCGCCGTTGACCGGCGGCAGGCCCAGCAACGCACCGCGATCGAACACCCACTGCCCAAGATGCTGGCGCGCGGGATTTTCGTGCAGCATCATCATCGGTAGCGGCAGGCGTACCGGTGATGCAAAGCGCACATTCAGCGTTGCAATCGGCAGGTACTGGAAGGCATTGAGCTGTTCCAGCAGGTAGTCGACGTCCTGCATGTCGGCCAGCATGCGGCGCGTGGCCGATGGTGGTGTGGCCACGATCACCGCGTCGTGGCCGACGTAGTCCACGCCTTCGGCGGTCACGGTTTCCACCGCCACGCCACCTTCGATCAAATGCAGCTTCTGCACTTTCACGCCATAACGCATGTTGCAGCGTTTGACGGCGGCATCTGCCCACAGCGCCGACAGGTCGGTACGCGGGATCAGCAAGTCGCTGTTTTCAGTTGCGCCATCCAAACTGTCACGCAGCACCCGCGCAAAGATCACGGCGCTGGCCTGGGTGGCCGGCGTGTTCAGCGCGGCCAGGCACAGCGGTTCCCACAGCAACTGCATGCTGCGCGGCGTCTGGCCCAGGCTGCGCATCAGGTCGGCCACGGTATGGGTGTTGTCGACCGCCCAACTGCGTTGGCGCAGTCTGGCCATGCCGATGATCGCCTTCAGACGATCGCCCACGCCCAGTCCCTGCGCCGTAGCCAAGGCCATCACGCCGTGCCAGGGAGCATTCATGCGCGGGGCGTGCAGGCGAAAGCGCCCGTCGAGCGCCTGAAGCGTCAGCGGAATGCGGCGCAGCAGCTTGTCGGGGTTCTGCCCCAGACGGCGCATCAGCGCCAGGGTCTGGGTGTAGGCACCCAGCATCAGGTGCTGGCCGTTGTCCATCGGGCGCACACTGGCATTGCTGTGGTTGTCGACCCGCCGCGCGCGGCCGCCTGGGGTATGGCTGGCCTCGTAGACGGTGACCTCGATGCCTGCGTCGCACAGGTCGGATGCCGCCGCCAGCCCGGCCCAGCCTGCGCCGATGATGCCAACGCTGACGGCGCGATGGCCGTTGTCTTCTTCCGCTGGCGGTGGGGCTTCTGGTTCTGGCTCGGGCTCAGATTCCGGTGTGGCCGGTACTGCGTTGGGATCGCTTGCGCCCGCATCGGACATCCGCGCCAGAATGGCGAGGTCCTCATCGGTCATGTCGGCGTTGTGGCGGTTCATCCTCGCAGCTTCCTTACCAGCGGCCTGCCGCCGCTTACATAGGTTTTCCAGGCCAGCCACAGCTTGCGCACCGGCGTAAGCGATATGCGCTGATGCAACACCTGATAGTTGTCACGCTCGATCTCGTCGAGCAGGGCGTAATAGATCGCGGCCATCATCAGACCGGTGCGCTGCGCGCGAATATCGGCGTCGGGCAGGGCACGCATCGCGTCGCGATAGGCGTCGCGGGCACGCGCCACCTGGAAACGCATCAGGTCCGGGAAACCATCGGCATACCGGGCGTTGAGAATGTCGGCGGCTTTGACGTTGAACTGCTGCAACTCGTTGACCGGCAGATAGATGCGGCCACGGCGCGCATCGTCGCCCACGTCGCGAATCACGTTGGTCAGCTGGAACGCCAGGCCCAGCTTGTCGGCGAATTCCAGGGTGCGCGGATCGGTGTAGCCAAAAATGCTGGCCGACAGTTCACCCACCACACCAGCCACGTGCCAGCAGTACTTGCGCAGCGCCGGGTAATCCAGATAACGGCTCTGGCTCAAATCCATTTCCATGCCATCGATGATGGCTTGCAGACGTGTGCGCGTCATGTCACAGGACACGATGTGCGGCTGCATGGCCTTGGTCACCGGGTGGGTGGGCGCGCCTTCGAACATGCGGTCGATCTCGCTGCGCCACCAGGCCAGCTTGATATGGGCGACCGATTCGTCGCTGACTTCGTCGACCACATCGTCGACTTCGCGGCAAAAGGCGTACAGCGCGGTGATCGCACGGCGACGTTCGGGGGGCAGGAACAGGAAGCTGTAATAGAAGCTCGATCCGCTCTTGGCGGCCTTGTCCTGGCAGTACTCATCAGGCGTCATGGTTGTGGCGTCTTGAACGTCTCGGGGGCGTCAGTCAGAGGCCGTGCGGGCAACCAGCGCCACGCATGCCAGATTATCCAGGCCCAGTCACGGGGGCCAAGCGTCGGGCGGGCGCGGAACACGTCGTAATCCGCGCGTTCGATGCGGTGGAGAATCCGCAAGCCGCCCATCACCACCAGGCGCAACTCCCAGCCAATTCGGCCCGGAAGCCGCCGCGCCAGTGGGGCGCCGCAGTGTAACAGTGCCCGGGCGCGCGAGACCTCGAATTGCATCAATGCGCGCCATCGATCGTCAACCTGTTGCGCGGCGATATCGGACTCGGAAACACCGAAGCGCGCCAGGTCTTCCTGTGGCAGATAAACCCGCTGTTTGTCCCAGTCGATGGCCACGTCCTGCCAGAAGTTCACCAGTTGCAGGCCGGTGCAGATAGCTGACGATTCCGCCAGGTTCTGCGGCGTGGCGGCACCGTATAAGTGCAGCATCAGTTCGCCAACCGGGTCGGCAGAGCGCGCGCAGTAGTCTTTCAGCGTGGCGAAGTCGGCGTAGCGAGTCTTCACCACGTCTTGACTGAAGGCCGACAACAACGCGTGCATCGGGGCAACCGGCAGGGCGTAATCACGTACTACCTGCGCCAGCGGATAGAAAACCGGGGCCAATGCACTGGCCTGATCCACTGGCAGCTGCCTCGCTTCAAGATTTCTTAATGCCCTGGTGTAATCATCCAGCGCCGCCAGCCGCGTTGCGGCATCTGCATCACCTTCGTCGGCAATGTCGTCGGCACTTCGCGCGAAGCGATACAAGGCGACCACGGCCGGACGCAGCCGTGCTGGCATCAGGACGGAAGCAACCGGGAAATTCTCGTAATGATCGACGGCCATGGAACATTGCTGGACAGGGGAAAGCGATGATACTGGCTCGATGCTGCATGGCGGCGAATTCCTTGCAGTATCACGCGCATGTTCACTTGGATGTTCAGTTAATGACTCGTCGGTCAGTTATAATCCTTGGGTTCAGAGCGGTGCGTGTATGAGTGCGTTCGTGGCGTATGTCGTCACCAACCGCGACATGCTGATTCCCTTGTCACCAGGTTCTCTTTCAGTACAGAACCCAGTAAGTGGTGCCACCCGCCCACGCGTTCATTCCACCTCATACCCATGACCCCCATGCCGCCCCGATTTGCGATTCCCGAACCCCATCAACATGGTTTTTCTGGAAGACACGGGGTGCGCGGCGTCGTCGCCGTGCTGGCCTTGATCGTGCTTGCTGCATGCAGTCGTGAGACGCCTGTTGCACCGGAACCACCGCGTCCGTTGCGCACCTTGGTGTTGCATGCGCAGCAAATCAACTTGGTTGGTGAATTTCCTGGGCAGGTGCAGCCGCGCGTTGAATCAGGCCTGGGCTTCCAGGTGGCGGGCCGAATCGTGGCGCGATCGGTACAACTGGGCCAACGCGTGAAGCGGGGAGACATCCTGGCGCGCATCGATCCGGCCGATCTGCGCCTGGCGGAAAACTCGGCGCGTGCGCAGCTGTCCGCTGCAGAAGTGGATCGCAAACAAGCACAGGCCGACCTGGTGCGCTACCGCGAACTGCGCGATCGCGGGTTCATCAGCGCGGCCGAGTTCGAGCGCCGCCAGGCTACGGTCGATGCCGCCATTGCCCGGTCTGCACAAGCAACGGCCGGTCTGGATGCGCAGCGCAATCAGTCTGCCTACACCAGCTTGAAAGCCACGGCCGATGGCGTAGTCACCGGTATCGATGCCGAGGCAGGGCAGGTGGTCAGTGCCGGCCAAGTGGTGGTGCGCATTGCTGAAACCGCCGACAAGGAAATCGCGTTCCAGATTCCCGAGAACCGCCTGGCCCAGATCCAGGCGATTGGTACAGGCGAGGTCCAGTTGTGGTCTGGCGGCGCGCCGCTGCGGGGCAATTTGCGCGAAGTGTCGCCGTCGGCTGACCCTGCCACCCGCAGTTTTGCCGCGCGTCTGAGCTTGCCGCAGGCCCCTGCCGATCTGGGGTTCGGCATGACGGCCACCGTGCGTTTCAGCGCCCGCAATGCACAGCCTGCGTCGCGGATTCCTTTGTCGGCGCTGTTGCGCGCAGAAGATCAGACCTGGGTCTGGACGCTGGATGGCAAGGACATGAGCGTGCATCGCCGGCCCGTGCGGGTAGCCACCGTCGGTGACACCGACGTAGTGCTGGCCGAGGCACTGCCCGACGGCATCGAGATTGCCACTGCCGGGGTGCATTTGTTGCATGAAGGCCAGGTCGTGCGTCGTCTGTCGTCGGCGACGCAAGATGCCAACGCGCCGGCAGCGCCCGCTGCGTCCCTGATGCCGCCTGCCGGGAATGCCGCTGCGGCAGCCCCCGCCACGGCACCTTGAACGGGCGGCCTCGATGACTGAACGTAATTCCGAAGCGGGCAAAGGCACGCCAGACACCGCTGAAACATCTACTACCAGCACCCGTCGCAGCAGCTTCAATCTGTCCCGCTGGGCACTGGAACATCAGCCGCTGGTGCGTTACCTGATGGTGGTGTTGCTGCTGGCCGGCGTCTTTTCCTACTTTCAGCTTGGTCAGGACGAAGACCCACCATTCACCTTCCGGGCGATGGTGGTGCGCGCTTACTGGCCGGGGGCCACGGCACAGCAGGTTGCCGAACAGGTCAGCGACCGCATCGAACGCGCCTTGCAGGACGTGCCTTACGCCGACAAGATCCGCACCTACGCCAAGCCCGGCGAAACCTTCGTGGTCATGCAGCTGAAAGAATCCTCGAAGGCAAGCGAGGTGGGGCAGAGCTGGTACCAGGCACGCAAGAAGGTCGGTGACATCGCCGGCACCTTGCCGGCCGGAGTGATCGGGCCGTACTTCAACGACGAGTTCGGCGACACCTTCGGCGTGATGTTCGCGTTCTCGGCCGACGGCTTCACCTATGGCGAATTGAAGGACTACGTTGACGACGTGCGCCAGCAGTTGTTGCGCGTTAAAGACGTCGCCAAAGTCGAATTGTTCGGCGTGCAGGACGAGAAAATCTATATAGAGATGTCCAGCCGCCAGATGGCGCAGCTTGGCGTGTCTGTCGATCAGATCGCCGCGCAGATCAATGCGCAGAACGCCATCGGTGCGTCCGGCACGCTGACCTTGCCCGCTGAAACGCTATGGGTACGGGTCACTGGCGAGGTCACTCAGCTGGACACGCTGCGTGACCTGCCCATTCATGCCAACTCGGGCAATGTGCGCCTGGGTGACATCGCAAAGATCAGCCGTGGTTTTGTCGACCCGCCGCTCAGCAAAATGCGCTTTGGCACCTCGGCCGGCAGCCAGGAGGTCATCGGTCTGGGCGTGTCTATGGCACGCGGTGGTGACGTGATCGGCTTGGGCAAGAACCTGGATGCCGCCGAAAAACGCATCAACACCGGCCTGCCGGTAGGCATCCAGATGCGCAAGATTTCCGACCAGCCGCGCACGGTGGCCTCGTCGGTCAATGAATTTGTGCAGACGCTGATCGAAGCCGTGGTGATCGTGCTGGCCGTCAGTTTCCTGGCGCTGGGCATGCACACCAAACCCTTCCGCATCGATATCCGTCCGGGCCTGGTGGTGGGTCTGACGATTCCGCTGGTGCTGGCCGTGACCTTCCTGTTCATGTCGGTCATGGGCATCAACCTGCACAAGATTTCTCTGGGGGCGCTGATCATCGCGCTTGGCCTGCTGGTCGACGACGCGATCATTGCGGTCGAGATGATGGTGCGCAAGATGGAAGAGGGCATGGACCGCGTGTCTGCCGCCAGCTTCACCTACGAGTCCACCGCGTTTCCGATGCTGACCGGCACCTTGATCACGGTGGCGGGTTTCTTGCCGATTGCGCTGGCGAAATCGACGGCGGGCGAATACACCTTCTCGATTTTTGCGGTCACGGCGCTTGCGCTGATCCTGTCCTGGCTCGCAGCGGTGATTTTTGTGCCCTACCTGGGTTACCTGTTGCTGCGGGTCAAGCCCCATACCCCAGGCGATCACAGTCAGGACGTGTTCGATACCCGCTTCTACCGGGGCCTGCGTCGAACGGTGGATTGGTGTGTGCGTTTTCGCTGGATCACCATCGGCGTGACCGTCGTCGCACTGGCGCTGGGGGCCTTCAGCTTCAAGTTCATCGAGCAGCAATTCTTCCCCGATTCCAACCGGCCCGAGCTGGTCGTAGACCTGTGGCTGCCCGAAGGTTCCAGCTTTGCGGCAACGGAAGCTGAAGCCAAGCGCCTGGAAACCTGGCTGTCGGCGCAGCCGGAATTGGAGGGCTACATCAGCTGGCTGGGCGTCGGCACACCGCGCTTCTACCTGCCCTTGGATCAGCAGTTCAATCAGCTGAATCTGGCCCAGCTGGTGGTGACGCCGCACGACCTGAAAGCGCGCGACATTCTGCGTGCCAAGCTGGAAAAGCTGTTCCAGGAAGACTTTCCCAATCTGCGCGGCCGGGTGAAGCTCTTGTCCAGCGGCCCGCCAGTGCCTTACGCGGTGCAATTCCGCGTGCAAGGCCCGGACATGGCGGTGGTGCGCAAGATGGCCGATCGTGTGAAGCAGGTCATGTACGACAACCCGAACACCGTGGGTGTGAACGACAACTGGAACGAGCCGGTGAAGGTCTTGCGCCTGGATATCGACCAGGACAAGGCGCGTGCGCTTGGCGTGACCACGCAGTCCTTGCAGCGCACGGCGCAGACGCTGTTGTCGGGCGCGCCGATTGGCACCTTCCGCGAAAACGACAAGCTGATCGACATCGTCATCCGCCAGCCGGCTGACGAACGTGCCGCCATGACCCGCCTGGCAGATGCCAGCGTGCCCACATCCAATGGCCGTTTTGTGTCGCTGACCCAGGTGGCCAGCATCAAGCTGGTATGGGAACCGGGCGTGATCTGGCGGCAGAATCGCGATTACGCGGTCACGGTGCAAAGCGAGGTTCGCCAGGGCATCCAAGGGCCGACCGTCACCGCACAGATCAATCCCAAGCTTGACGCCCTGCGTGCTGAACTGCCGGACGGCTACCAGATTGCGGTGGCGGGTGCGACGGAAGAGTCCAGCAACGCCCAGGCGTCCATCGTGGCCAACGTGCCTTTGATGCTGTTCATCGTGCTGACCTTGCTGATGCTTCAGCTGCACAGCTTCTCGCGCGCACTGATGGTTTATCTGACCGGGCCGCTGGGCATCATCGGGGCAGCGCTTGCACTGCTGCTGTTGCGCGCGCCTTTCGGTTTTGTCGCTCAGCTTGGGGTGATCGCCTTGCTGGGCATGATTATCCGCAACTCGGTGATTCTGGTTGACCAGATCGAGCAGCACGTGCGCGAAGGCGAACATGTCTGGCATGCGATTGTGGAATCCGCCGTGCGGCGCGCCCGACCGATCATCTTGACGGCCGCTGCTGCCGTACTGGCCATGATTCCGCTGTCGCGCAGCATTTTCTGGGGACCGATGGCGGTGGCCATCATGGGTGGCTTGATCGTGGCCACCTTGTTGACGCTGCTGTTCCTGCCTGCCTTGTATGCGGCTTGGTTCCGGGTAAAACGCCCGACCGAGGCGGAGACGGCGTAAACCAATAGGCATCTACCGAAACCCGCCGAATCAACACCACGCGAATCAGGACAAACTGAACCAGACGATCCGAAGCAAAGACGGCGTAAACTTCTCGACCATGCCTCGTCCCATATCCGCCTCCATTTCGCGTGCCGCATTTGCGCACAATCTTGCGACCGTCCGTCGCCATCTTGCGGCCGCTGCCGCCACTGCCGGGAACGCGCCGCCGCGTATCTGGTCGGTGATCAAGGCCAATGCCTACGGGCATGGCATCGAGCGCGCCGTCGCGGGCTTCTCCGAGTCAGACGGGCTGGCCATGCTGGATTTGAACGAAGCGGTACGGTGCCGCGAAGCTGGCTGGGTCGGTCCCATCTTGCTGCTGGAAGGTTTCTTCCAGCCGGCCGATCTGGACTTGGTCAGCCGTTACCACCTGACTGTGTCGATCCATTGCGACGAACAACTGCGCATGCTGGAAGCCGCCCGCTTCAGCCGCCCGGTCGATGTGTTCGTGAAGCTCAACAGCGGCATGAACCGGCTTGGCTTCAAAGGCGGCTATTTCCTGGCGGCCCACCGTCGCCTGAGCGCCTTGCAGCAAAGTGGTGTGGTCGGTTCAGTAGGGTCGATGACGCACTTCGCCACGGCCGACGGCCCGGAAGGCATTGCCGATCAGGCCACCCGTTTCCGTGCGGCGGTCTCTGGTCTCGAAGGCCCCTTGAGCCTGTGCAATTCTGCCGCCACGCTGCGTTTCCCTGAATATGCGGCTGACTGGGTACGACCCGGTGTCGCCTTGTACGGCGCGTCTCCCTTCAATGACCAGACTGCCGAGCAGTTCGGTCTGCGCCCGGTCATGACGCTGCGTTCCGAATTGATCGGCACGCAGACGCTGGACGCTGGCGAAGCCGTGGGCTACGGCCATCGCTATCGTGCCGAACGCGGTACGCGGATCGGGGTGGTGGCCTGCGGTTATGCCGACGGGTATCCGCGCCACGCACCCACCGGCACACCGATCGTGGTGGGCGGCGTGCGCACGCAAACCATCGGACGTGTGTCGATGGACATGCTGGCGGTGGACCTGAGCAATGTGCCTGACGCCGTGGTGGGAACGCCTGTCGTTTTGTGGGGCGAGGGTGGCCCGTCGGTAGACGAGGTGGCACAGGCCGCCGACACCATTGGCTATGAACTGCTTTGCGCCCTGGCTCCGCGCGTCCCCGTGCACGGGGTGGATTGATTCATGGCCAAGGCAAAAACGGTATACACCTGCACCGAGTGCGGTGGCACCAACCCGAAATGGGAAGGCAAGTGCCCGCACTGCGGTTCCTGGAACACCCTGGTCGAAGGGATTGCAGAAGCATCGGGCGCGGGTGCCGCGCATCGTTACGCACCGCTGGCAGCCAGTGCCCCGGTCCGCAAGCTGTCCGAAATCACGGCCCGCGAAGAGCCGCGCTTCTCCACCGGCATCGATGAGTTCGATCGGGTGCTGGGCGGCGGCATGGTGGCCGGTGCAGTGATCCTGATCGGCGGCGATCCGGGCATTGGCAAGTCGACACTGCTGCTGCAAGCCGTGGCTGCCTTGTCGGCCAGCCGTAAGGTTTTGTATGTCACGGGTGAAGAGTCTGCAGACCAGGTGGCTTTGCGCGCCACGCGCCTTGGTCTGGACAGCGGCGATGTGGCCTTGCTGCCCGAAATTCGCCTGGAAGCCATCCAGGCGGCGCTGACAGCAGAAGCGCCCTCAGTGGCCGTGATCGACTCGATCCAGACCATTTATTCCGACCAACTGACTTCTGCCCCCGGTTCCGTCTCGCAAGTACGTGAATGCGCGGCGCAACTGACCCGCATCGCCAAGCAAACCGGCACATCCATGGTGCTGATCGGCCACGTGACGAAGGAAGGCGCGCTGGCTGGTCCCCGTGTGCTGGAACACATCGTTGATACCGTGCTGTATTTCGAAGGCGATACGCATTCGTCCTACCGCTTGGTGCGCGCCATCAAGAACCGTTTTGGTGCCGTCAACGAGTTGGGCGTGTTCGCCATGACCGACCGGGGTTTGCGCGGCGTGGCGAACCCGTCGGCACTGTTCCTGTCGCAGCACGAAGAGCAGGTGCCGGGTTCCTGCGTGATGGTCACCCAAGAGGGCACGCGTCCGCTGCTGGTTGAAGTGCAGGCCTTGGTGGATACGGCCAACATGCCGAATCCGCGTCGTTTGTCGGTTGGCCTGGAAGGCAATCGACTGGCCATGTTGCTGGCGGTGCTGCATCGTCATGCGGGCGTGTCGGCTGCCGACCAAGACGTGTTCGTGAACGCCGTGGGTGGCGTTCGCATCAGCGAGCCGGCATCCGACCTGGCGGTGCTGGCGGCGATTGTTTCGTCCCTGCGCAACAAGCCTTTGCCGCGTGGCTTGATCGCGTTTGGTGAAGTCGGCCTGGCGGGAGAAATCCGCCCGGCACCGCGCGGCCAGGAACGTCTGCGTGAGGCGGCCAAACTGGGCTTCAGCATTGCGCTCATCCCCAAGGCAAACGCGCCGCGCACGCCGATCGAAGGGCTGGAAATATGGGCGGTGGATCGCCTGGATGCCGCGCTGGACAGACTGCGCGGCTGACCGGCCTGCACTACTGATCAATGCAGCAGTAGTGAAGGCCAAAGAATGATCAAGGGTGCTTCGGCACCCTTTTTTGTAGCCGCGTGCCTGGTGTTTCGATGCACCTTTGCTTGCCCTGTGGGCTTAATGGCTTGTCAGCCGCAGCTCAATCGAAGCGATGCTCATGCAGCGCGGCGTCTACCTGCTGGACAACACCCGCCCAGTCGCCGGGTGCCTGCTGGCGGAACAGTCGCAGGTGCGGATACCAGATGCTGCGGTCCTTAAGGCGTTCCAGCCAGCGCCAATCCGCATCCCATTCCAGCATGATCCAGGCAGGTTTGCCCATTGCACCAGCGAGGTTGGCGATGCCGGTGCAGGTGGTAATAAGCAAGTCCATTTGGTCGAGCACGCAGGCCGTGGCGGCCCAATCGTCGAGTGCTGAACCAAGCGCGGCGATGGGAGCTTGTGCAGCTGACATTTCGCCAGCCAGGGAAGCGGACAGGTCACCGCACAACTGCACTTCGGCGGCTCCTTTCTGCAGTGAATACCAAGCAATATCCTGCTGGGCGAGCAGGGGCTGGACTTGTGCAAACCGCATCGAGCGCTGCGCATCGCCGGCGTAGTCCGGGTTGCCGGCCCACACCAAACCCACGCGCGGGCGTTTGTCAGTACGCGCTGGCAAAATTGGCATCACCTCGCGTGGCGTGCGTAGGTAAGCCGTGGCGGGCAGATTGTCCGCACGTGTGCCCAGCCGATAAGGCAGTGACCCGATGGGGATATGCAGATCAAAGGCAGGCAGCGCATCACCGCGCCGCACGACTGCGTCAGCCATGCCTTGTGCCGCGATCAAGCCATGCAAGGCGTTATGCACTTCCACAATGACGCGTGCACCCAGTGCCCGCAGCTGCGGCAGAAAACGCAGAAACAGAACCTGATCGCCCTGGCCTTGCTCGGCATGAACAAACAAGGTCTTTCCCGCCAGCGGCTCTCCTGTCCATGCAGGTTGGTCAAAGCGCCGTGCCTTGGTCGGAAAGCCGGTGTGACGCCAGCGCCATTCGTATTCTCGAAAGCCCGCAATCAAGTCGCCTTGTGTCAGCAGCGAGCGGGCCAGGTTCCAGCGCGCAGTGCCGTTCTGCGGCTCGCGTGCAATGGTCTCGCCGTAGTCGTGCACCGCCTCATTCAGTCGGCCCATGAACTTCAGCAGGTTGGCGCGGTTGTAATGCGCCGCCGCCCGCGTTGGTTCCAACGCAATCGCCTGGTCATAAGCCGCAAGCGATGCATCGAAACGACCCAGGCGACGCAGGATTACGCCTCGGTTCACGTGGGCATTTGCGTGGGTCGGTGCCGCTACCGCAGCGCGCTCGCAGGCGGCCAGCGCGTCTTCCGCGCGGCCTACCGACAGCAGCAGCTTGCTCAGTTCCAGCAGGGCAGATTCGTTGGCGGGGCAGCGCGCGATGGCGGCATTGGTCAAGGCTTGGCAGCGTGCCGTATCGCCTTGCGCATGCAGCAAGACCGCCAAGTGTTGTTGAGCCTGCCTGTTGCCAGGAGCCAGATTCAAGACCGCCTCAAAGGCGAGCGCGGCCTCGGCAGGCCTGCGCTGCGCACGCAGAATTTCGCCACGTTCCATGTACAAATCGGCGAAGGTGCCGGGCATGGCCAGCCCTTGGTCGATCCATGACAAGGCCTGTTCAAGATCGCCGCGCCGCCGTGCACAAATCGCCAGTGCCCGGAAGCACCACGGATTGCCAGCACCTTGATCCAGCACGAGACGCGCCGCTGCTTCTGCGTCGGCCAGCATGCCGGCTGCAACGGCATAGCGGGCCACTCGTGCCACCACCTTCAGGTTGCCCGGCTGACGCGCGTAAACACTTTGCACCAAGGCATAAGCCGCTGCGTGTTTGTCCGCGCGAGCAAGCGCGTGCAATTGCCGGTCAAGCTCGTTCAGGTCGTGGGGTAGTGGGGGCGCTTGCACATGACTCGCGGACACGCCTGGTGGATGGTTGGCCGCGCCATTTTCCTGCGCCACCACAGGATGTGGTTCGTGGCTGCCGCGCATCGTCATGAGGTACTCGCCAGCGATATCGTCTCGGTGTCACGCGGGGGCAGTGCACCCGTTGCCAAGTCTTCCAGCAGCCGGCACAAGGTCGGCACGCATTGTCGCTGGTCGTAAGCCGACACAATGGTCGCCCTTGCCGCCGCCCGTAGCGGTCGTAATGCCTCGCGATTTTTCAAGGCATCTGCCAGCGTATCCGCCAGTGCGTTGGCATCGAAAAAGTCCGTCAGCAGCCCGTTTTCGCCATGACGAATCAGTTCACACACCGGTGCCGTATCACTGCCGATGACCAGGCAACCGGTGCTCATGGCTTCGGTCATCGACCACGACAGCACGAAGGGAATGGTCAGGTACATGTGCGCAGAAGACACCTGCAAGGCCCTCAGATAGTCGTCGTAGCCAAGCCTGCCGAGGAAGTGCGTGCGCAGCGGATCGAGATCGATTTCTTCCAGCAGCGTCTCTTTCCAGCTTCGCCCGTCGTCGGGCAAGCTGCCGTAACCCTTGCCATCGCCGCCGATGATGAGCACACGTGCCGACGCCCGCAAACCTTGCAGACGCGCGGCTGCACGCAGTGCGGTGGGTGTGCCGCGATAGGTATCCAGGTTGCGCGCCACATAGGTCACCACCTCGTCCTCGGGTGTCAGCACGATGCCGTTCGGCAAGGTGAAGCACGCTTGCGAGTCGGGCTTGAACATGTCGGTATCGATGCCCTCGTGCACCACGGAAATTCGGGCTTGCGCCTCGGCCGGGTACAAGGACTTCTGCCAGAAGGTGGGCGACACCCCCCAGTCCATCGCCGCCAGCGCAACATGCAGCCCCGTGTTGCGCGCACGAATCGCCATGCTGCTTTCGAGCGATGCCGGTTCCAGAAATCCGTGGTCTGCGCCGTGCGTGCGGTAGAAGTATTCGCAGTGGTGCAGCAAGGGTACGTGGGGAAACACGTCTTTGGCGAACATCGATTCGCCCCACGCCGGATGCGCGGCGATCACATCGGGTATGAAACCTTCCTGCTTCAACTGTTGCAAGACACGAGCCACCGCCAGGCCGTGGGCGACGAAGTTTGCGTACGCCTCGGCCGATGGTGCCGAATCACCCCGTTCGTGCTTGGCGTCCACGGTGTAGACCCGGAATTCCGCGCCAGGGATCTCGGCACGCCGATGCTTGCCGATGAGAATGACGCGGTGTAGCCCGCTTGCCGCAAGATGCCGCGCCACATGCCGCCACTGCCCCGGCGCGTTTTGGTGAATGAAGACGATATTCACGGGCTGTCCCGATATAGAGTTCGTCGTGCGCCGGGGAGCAGGGCTGGGGTGTCAGCCCCGGTTCCAGGTTTGGGTCCAGGTCCAGGTCCAGATCCAGATCCAGGTCCTTATGCGGGTGCAGAAACGGGGCTGACTTCTGCCGCCGCATCTTTCTTGATCACCGCATAGATCACTCCCGTGACCACGCTGCCTGCCGCGATTGCAGCCAGGTACAGCAAGGCAGGGGTGATCGCGCCCGGAATCAGCAACACGAACATGCCACCGTGCGGTGCGACAAGCTTGCAGCCGAAAAACATGCTCAGGGCACCCGTCAGGCCGCCGCCGATCAGGCTGGCGGGGATCACGCGCATCGGGTCCTTGGCGGCAAACGGAATCGCTGCTTCCGAGATGAAACACATGCCCAAGACCAGTGCCGCCTTGCCCGCATCACGCTCGCTCTGTGCGAACTTGCGGCGCGCCAGCAGGGTAGCGATGCCCATGCCGATCGGCGGCACCATGCCACCGGCCATCGCGGCAGCCATCGGGGAATAGCTCTGCGACGCCAGCAGGCCTACCGAGAACGCATAGGCGGCCTTGTTGATCGGTCCACCCAGGTCCACGCACATCATTGCGCCCAGCAACAGGCCCAACAACACGGCGTTCGACGTACCCATGGTGTCCAGGAAAGTTGTCAGGCCAGCCAGCGCTGCGGCTACCGGCTTGCCAACGATGTAGATCATCACCAGACCGGTGAACAGACTGGCCACCAGCGGGATGATCAAAATCGGTTTGAGCGCTTCCAGGCTGGTCGGCAGGCGCACCCAGCGGGTGATCGCAAGCGTCGCATAACCGGCAATGAAACCGGCTGCAATGCCGCCCAGGAAACCTGCGGCCAAGGTGCTGGCCAGCATGCCACCGATCATGCCCGGTGCCAGACCCGGACGGTCTGCGATGGAATACGCGATGTAACCCGCCAGCATCGGCACCATCAGCTTGAAAGCCGTGTCGCCGCCGATCTGCATCAGCGCGGCGGGCAGGGTGCCGGCTTCCTTGAAGGCTTCGATACCAAACACAAAGGACAGTGCAATCAGCAGGCCGCCTGCCACCACCATCGGCAGCATGAAGGACACGCCGGTCAGCAAGTGCTTGTAGACGCCGCGTTTCTCGCTGCTGGCACCGCTTGCCGCAGCGCTGCTCGTGCTGGATGCGCCAGCGCTTTCCTGCACCTTGGCTTCAAGCAGCGCGCGTTCAATCGTCTGCTTGGGCTGCTTGAGCGCCACGCTGGTGCCGCAGCGGAACACCCGCTTGCCTTTGAAGCGCGACAGGTCAACTTCGATGTCGGTTGCCAGCAGCACGATATCGGCGGCGGCAATGGTGGCCGCATCCAATACATTGCGGGCACCCACGGAGCCTTGCGTCTCGACCGAGATATCAACGCCCATCTGCCCGGCAGTGTGCTGCAAGGCTTCGGCCGCCATGAAGGTGTGCGCAACGCCCGTGGGGCATGCGGTCACGGCCACGATGCGGGGTGCCACAGCAGAGGCCGCTGGTGTTGCGGGTGCTCCGGTACTTGCCGATGCCTCTTCCTGCCACACCTTTGCGTCGCGGTCGGCGTTCTGCAAAAACGCCGCAGGGTCGGCAAGAGCTTCGGCCGGCGTGGCACGGTGTACGCGTTTGCCTTGGAAACGGGTCAACGGCAACGCGCCGGTATGCACGGCGACGACCAGATCGGCGTCGGCAATCTGCGCATCCGACAACAGGCCGTTGCCTTGTCCCGAGCCGTGGGTTTCCACATCTGCTCGCCAGCCAAGCCGCGTGGCGGCGGCAGCGAGCAAGCGGGCGCTCAAAATGGAAGTCACCTTGCCGTTTGGGCAAGATGTGATGATGACGACGTGCATGGACGACCTCTGCGTGAGGGATTCGGACTGGCGATCAGGCGGGGTGTCAGGGAAGCTCATGGGCGGCTCGCATGGGCATCGCGCGCCAGCGGCCGTACTTCCACCTGCTGTTCGAGTTCAGTAATCTTGGAAACATCGCGCACGCCGACACCCACCTGGGTGACGGCATGGGCGGCAATTGCAGTGGCCAGGGCCAGCGCGCGTTCGGGGGGCATGTCGGATAGCAGACCGTGCACCATGCCGGCCAGCAGCGAATCGCCTGCGCCCACGGTGCTCAGCACTGTCACACGAGGTGGCTTGGCGCTGAGCGCCAAGCCATCGCCAAACCAGCACACGCCTTGCGCCCCTTGCGACGCCACCACGTGCTGAATGCCCAGTGCGCGCAGTTGCGCAGCCAGCGTGTGCAGGCTGCTTTCATCTTCCGCGGGCTGGCCCAGTGCATGCGCCAGTTCCTCGGCGTTAGGCTTGACCAACCAAGGCTTGGCCCGCAGCGCCGCTTGCAAGGCCGCGCCGCTGGTATCGACTGCAACCCGCAGGCCCAGCTGACCAAGTTCCGTAATCAATGCAGCCAGCCAGACGGGTTCCACACCACGCGGCAGGCTGCCCGCGATCACCACGGCATCGTGGCCCGGGGCAATGGCCTGCAATTGCTTGCGCAGTGCCGCCTGCATGGTCTCGTCGATCTGCGGGCCGGGACCGTTCACGTCGGTGACACGGCCGCTGTCCTCGGCGATCTTGATATTGCTGCGGGTCTCGCCGGGCACGCGGACAAACGCATCGGTCATCCGGTATTCAGCGAACAAGGCTTCGAACGGCCCGGCGTTGTCCTGTCCCAGGAAGCCCGACACCGTTACCGTGTGGCCCAAGTCAGCCAGCACACGTGCCACGTTGATGCCCTTGCCAGCCGGATGCGTGCTCACGGCGCTCGACCGGTTGACCTCGCCCGGCTCCATCACCGGCAGGCGAATGGTCACGTCAAATGCGGGGTTGAGCGTGATTGTCAGAATGCGCGCCATCAGTCGAATGCCTCCACCAGTGCACGCACGTCGCCAGGCCCGGCCATGTCCAGTGCCTGCTGGGCAAGTGCCCGGGTCTTGGTCATATCCAGCTCGCGCACACGGGCCTTCACCAGCGGCACACTGCGCGCCGATACGCTCAGCTCGTCAACATCCAGTCCCACCAGAATCGGCACCGCATGCGGGTCTGCGGCCAGCTCACCGCACACGCCCACCCATTTACCGTGGGCATGCGCAGCCTTCACGGTCATGTCGATCAGCTTCAATACTGCTGGGTGCAAGCCATCGGCCTGCGCCGACAGCACCGGGTGGCCTCGGTCGATGGCCAATGTGTATTGCGTCAGGTCGTTGGTGCCGACGCTGAAGAAGTCCACCTCGGCCGCCAGCACCGGGGCCAGCAGGGCAGCGGAAGGCACTTCCACCATGATGCCCAGCTGCAAGTCTTTTACTGGTGTATCCAGCGCCACCCGACGCGCCATGTCACGTGCCTGTCGCCATTCCGTCACGCTGCCCACCATTGGGAACATGATGCGCAAGGGCCGTGAGTCGGCAGCTCGCATCAGCGCACGCAGCTGGGTCTCCATGATCTCGGGGCGTTGCAGCGTCAATCGCACGCCACGCAAGCCCAGGTAAGGATTTTCTTCCGCAGGGATCGGCCAGTAGGGCAGGGGCTTGTCGCCACCCACGTCAAGCGTGCGAACCACCAGCGGCCGGCCTTCCAGTGCATCCATCACCTGACGGTAATCGGCTTCCTGCGCGGCCAGATCGGGGGCCTTGGCGTGTGCCATGAACAGGAACTCGGTGCGCAACAAGCCAATGCCTTCAGCACCGTAGGCGATGGCAGCCGGGGTGCCTTTGATGTCGCCCTGGTTTGCAAACACCTCTACCGCGTGGCCGTCCAGCGTAATGGCCGGTTCCATGCAACGGGCATCCGCCGCCTGCTGACGAGCCACCCGCGCCGCGCGTTCTTCCTGCGCGCGGGCCAGGGTGGCCGCGTCTGGCGCAACGCGCAACATGCCCCGGTCGCCGTCCAGCAGCAAGGGCGTACCGGCTGCCAGTGACAGCACCCCCGCACCCGCACCGACGAGCGCCGGAATACCAAGGGCGCGCGCCACGATTGCACTGTGCGAGGTGGCCCCGCCGCGTGCCGTCAGAATGCCGGCGACCCGTGCGGTGTCCAGCTTCGCCACATCTGACGGCCCGACTTCGTCCGTCACCAGAATGTAGGCGTTGTCGGGTTCAATCGCGTCTTCAGCCCCGCACAGGCGAGCCAGCACACGTCGTCCCACGTCGCGCAGGTCGGCGGCGCGCTCCGCAAGCAGCGCGTCTTCCAGGGCTTCCTGGGTGCTGGCAGCCTCGTTGATGGTTGCCATCCAGCCAGCCTCGGCGCTGGCACCTTGTGCCAGGCGGGCGTCTGTGTCTTCGACCAGCGACGGGTCTTCCAGCATTTCCTGGTGGGTGACAAAAATCTCGCGAATGGCTTTGACCGGGCTGCGATGAATCAGCGAACCCAGTTCCGCGCGTGAGGCATGGATGGCATCACGCAGACGCGTACGCTCGACCTCTGGCGACACGCCGTGGTCGGCGTAGGTGAAGCTGCGTACCGTGTGCAGATAAGCCGGTCCCACCGCAATGCCAGGCGAGGCTGCGACGGCGTGCCAGGTGCTGCCAGCGGGCGGCGGCGGCACGGCTTCAATCGCGCTGGGGGTGTCGTCCACCAAGGCCTCGATCGGATCGCTGGTCACCGCATCGGCCCGCGCCAGGTCTTGCTCGGTCAATGGCTCCACCGGCTCGCCCAGGCCGCTTTGCACGGCAGCCAGCAGGGCGGGCAAGGCCTCTTGTGCCACCAGCGGTTCGGCCAGGAATTCCAGCGTCTGGGCGCGGCGTGCACCCAGGCTCAGCAACTTGCTCAGGCTTTTCACCGACACCGGGGCTGCGTCGCTGCCTGCAATGCGCACCCGAATATCGCCATCAAAACGCTTGGCAATCTGCGTCAGCACTTGTGCCGGGCGGGCATGCAGCCCGTGCGCGTTGGCTAGCGGCACGGTTGCGCTCGGCCAATCGGGTGCTGCTTCTGCACCCAGGGCAGCAAGGATCTGGGCCACGGTCATGCCACCGGCAAGCGCGGCACCGTGTCCGGCCGCAAGCAACTCGCATACACGTTCCAGCAAAGCCTCATGGCCCTCGCCACCCGTGGCCAGGCAGAACAGACCCTTCACCGGCTGGCCTTCATGGCTCAGCACGGTCGCAGGCGTCACGAATGCCAGCCCAGGGCGCTTCACGCGGCGCAGGCCATGCACCCACCACAAACCATCACCCAGCGGCAGCGGAGCCGCGTCATACAGTGCACCTGCAAACCCCTCGGCAGCGCAATCTGCCTGTCGCAGGCGGCGCGCCGCAATGGCAATCAGATCGTCCAGGTCTTCAGCCGGCTGCGCCAATGCAATCAACTGCGGCTCGACCACGATGGACTGCGGCGTGCGCTGAAGAATCGCCAACACGTGCTCGGAGGTGCTTGCCTCGCGCAGCGAAGCTTCCAGCGAATCTTCGCCCAGCACCCGCGTCAGTGCCTGCAGCAGGCTCAGATGTTCGTCCGACTTGGCTGCAATGCCAACCGCCAGGTACACCCGTTGGCCATTGCCCCAATCCACCCCTTCCGGGAACTGCAACAGTCGAATGCCCGTCTGCCTCACCGCGTCTCGGGTATCAGGCGTACCGTGGGGGATGGCAATCCCCTGGCCCAGATAAGTGGAACCCTGCGCCTCGCGCGCCTGCATGCCGGCCAGGTAACCCTTGTCGACAAGGCCCTCTTCAAGCAGGAATCCGCCCATCAACGCCAGCGCTTCAGCCTTGTCGGCGGCTCGTTGCCCCATTTTCACCTGGCGGGTGTCCAACTCCAGCATAAGTTCTCCTGTACTGCGATCGGCACTGCCGGCCGTCGCACGTTGCCTTCCGATATTGCCCGAAGGCCCGTCCTGCATGTTGCGCATTTGCGTCACCGCTTGAAACGACAAAAGGGTGCCCGCATGTCATGACTATCGGACCGATAGCGGTCCCCTTCTTACTGACTCATTACTCACCGGGAAATCATGCGATTCGACCGTCTCACTACCAAGTTCCAGCAGGCACTGGGAGATGCCCAGAGCCTGGCCGCCCGCCGCGACAACCCCTATATGGAAGGCGTCCACGTGCTGGCCGCCATGCTGGCCGACGCTGACAGCGGCGCGCCCAGCCTGCTGGCCCACGCCGGCGTGGCCGTGCCCAAGCTTCAGGCTGCCGTCGAGTCGGCCATGGCGGGCCTGCCGCAAGTGCAGGGCGGCGAGGCTAACATCCAACCCAGCCGCGACCTCGTGTCTTTGTTCAATAAAACGGATAAAGAAGCTGCCCAGCGTGGCGACACCTACATTGCAGGCGAATTGTTCCTGCTTGCGCTTGCCGACGACAAAGGTCCGGCAGGCACCGCACTGCGCAACGCCGGCCTGCAACGCAAGGCCCTGGAAACGGCCATCGAGGCCGTACGTGGGGGCGGTAACGTCGATTCCCAGGAGGGCGACGCAAATCGTGAGTCGCTGAAGAAGTACACGCTTGATCTGACCGAGCGCGCACGCCAGGGCAAACTCGACCCGGTGATCGGCCGCGACGACGAAATCCGTCGTGCGATCCAGATCTTGCAGCGTCGTACCAAGAACAACCCAGTGCTGATCGGTGAGCCTGGTGTCGGCAAGACCGCCATCGTGGAAGGCCTGGCCCAGCGCATCGTCAACGACGAAGTCCCGGAAAGCCTGAAAGGCAAACGTGTGCTGTCGCTCGACATGGCTGCGTTGCTGGCGGGTGCCAAGTTCCGTGGTGAATTCGAAGAGCGCCTGAAGGCTGTCCTGAAAGAGCTGTCGCAAGATGCTGGCCGCAGCATTGTCTTCATTGACGAGTTGCACACCATGGTGGGTGCTGGCAAGGCCGAAGGTGCGATGGACGCCGGCAACATGCTCAAGCCCGCGCTTGCGCGTGGCGAACTGCATTGCATCGGTGCCACCACGCTGGACGAATACCGCAAGTACATCGAGAAAGACGCCGCGCTCGAACGTCGCTTCCAGAAAGTGCTGGTGGACGAACCCTCGGTGGAATCGACCATCGCCATTCTGCGTGGCCTGCGTGAACGCTACGAACTGCACCACGGTGTCGACATCACCGACCCGGCGATTGTGGCCGCGGCCGAGCTGTCGCATCGCTACATCACCGATCGCTTCCTGCCCGACAAGGCCATCGACCTGATTGACGAAGCCGCTGCGCGCATCCGCATGGAAATCGATTCCAAGCCGGAAGTGATGGATCGTCTCGACCGTCGCATCATCCAGCTGAAGATCGAACGGGAAGCCGTGCGCAAGGAAACCGACGAAGCCTCGCGTCGTCGCTTCCAGCTGATCGAAGACGAACTGGCCAAACTGGAACGCGAATACAACGACTTCGAAGAAATCTGGAAGGCTGAAAAATCGGCGGTGCAAGGCTCGCAGTCGATCAAGGAAGAGATCGAACGCGTGCGTGCCGACATGCTCGACCTGCAACGCAAAGGTCAATTCGACAAATTGGCCGAGCTGCAATACGGCAAGCTGCCCGAACTGGAAGCACGCCTGAAGTCGGCTGAAAGCGGCAAGGAAAACGTCGAGAAGACCGCAACGGAACGTCCGCGCCTGCTGCGCACCAGTGTCGGCACCGAAGAAATTGCCGAAGTCGTTTCGCGCGCCACCGGTATTCCGGTGTCGAAAATGCTGCAAGGCGAACGCGGCAAGCTGCTGAAAATGGAAGAAAACCTGCACAAGCGCGTGGTCGGGCAAGACGAAGCCGTGCGCCTGGTTTCTGACGCCATCCGCCGTTCGCGTGCAGGCCTGGGTGACCCCCAGCGCCCCTACGGTTCGTTCCTGTTCCTGGGCCCCACCGGCGTAGGCAAGACCGAACTGACCAAGGCTCTGGCCAACTTCCTGTTCGACGCCGACGACCGCATGGTGCGCATCGACATGAGCGAATTCATGGAGAAGCACTCGGTATCGCGCCTGATCGGCGCGCCACCGGGATATGTCGGCTACGAAGAAGGTGGCTACCTGACCGAAGCCGTGCGCCGCCGCCCGTACAGTGTGATCTTGCTGGACGAAGTGGAAAAGGCACACCCGGACGTCTTCAACGTCCTGCTGCAAGTGCTGGACGATGGTCGTCTGACCGACGGCCAAGGTCGTACTGTGGACTTCCGCAACACCGTGATCGTGATGACCTCGAACCTCGGTTCCAGCCACATCCAGACCATGGCCGGCCAGCCCTACGACGCGATCAAGGACGTGGTGTGGGAAGAGGTGAAACAACACTTCCGCCCGGAATTCCTGAACCGTATCGACGAAGTGGTGGTGTTCCACGCGCTGGATGTGAAGAACATCGAAGCGATTGCCGGCATTCAGTTGCAGCGCCTGGCTGCGCGGGTCGAACAGATGGACATGCGCCTGGAAGTGACCGACGCCGCCGTCACGCAGATTGCACGTGCCGGTTTCGACCCCGTGTTCGGTGCGCGGCCGCTCAAGCGCGCCATCCAGCAGGAGATCGAAAACCCAGTGTCCAAGCTGCTGCTGGAAGGCACCTTCGGACCAAAGGACGTCATCCCGGTGGACTGGCGCGACGGACACTTCGTGTTCGAACGAACCCTGCAGTAAGCGCAGGGGAGGGCCGCCAGCGTGCGACCTCGCAAGGCTTAGAAGGCGCGCAGAGAAATTTTCTGCGCGCCTTTTTGACAGCACGATTTCAACTTGCTATAGTTTTGGTCTTGCAGCGACAAACACCGAACGCGGTGTCGGCGCAGTGGAGACACCACCGCGCAAGGTCAAGGCAGCAGTTTTAAGCAGTGCGAGTTTTGCCAGGGTTCCTGAGAAGGAATTGTTGGGGAAATTCAAAAACGTGATTAAAAACAGCAACCTAGATCAAAACGACGAGCGAAAAATCGGATAGAATGTCGACATCGCTTGCAGCGAAACACGCAGCAGGCGAGCAAGAAAAAGGGCGTTAAGTAGCAAGGCAGTTGCCCACTGCGTACCAAAAGTTGCGGCGAATTTGATAAAATTCAGTCACGACAAATGCGGGAATAGCTCAGTTGGTAGAGCGCCACCTTGCCAAGGTGGAGGTCGCGAGTTCGAGCCTCGTTTCCCGCTCCAAATTCGAAGGGAAGCTACAAATCAGCTTCCCTTCTTGCTTTCTGGCGGAATGGCAGAGTGGTTATGCAGCGGATTGCAAATCCGTGTACGTCGGTTCGATTCCGGCTTTCGCCTCCAGAATTGTCCTTGTAGATCAAGGAATAAAAAAACGCGCCTCGGCGCGTTTTTTCGTTTCTGGCGTCAGATCAGATGGCTACCAGTCCTGAGAAATAGTGAGCCTCGGCGGAGCGTCGAATTCACTGGCAGTGTCGGCAACGGAAGGGGCCTGCTCACTTACAAGCCGCGATTTTCCTTCGCCTTCTCTTCAGCGTTGCATTGCTGCACATTCATGAAGTGGTACCCAAGCCCGATTTGTGCAACTACGGGGCTTTTTGCTGCGGCCGAAAGTCTCACGCTGTACAGCGAAGCGGGCAAGGGTTTGGTTTTCGAAGATTCCCAGAGTGTGTCCAGCATGCGTTCCTCGTTAAGCAGGCCCATCATGAAGTCCTCGGGATTCTTCCAGATGCTGCCACGCCGCACCCCGTCGATGTGCATTTCCGGTTTGCCATATCTTGCGGTTAACGCGTCTTTCAGCTTCGTAAAATCCTGGTGCAGCGATTCGCCGAACGAATCTGTCCTCTTTTCGTGGCCGATAGCTATGACGGAGCAGAGGCCGTGTGTGGCTGAAATTTTGAGAAGGTAACGGGAGAACGCAGAGTGTGGGACGGGAAGGGTGTCGGTCGAATAACTGAGCGAATCCCTAATGCGTTCGAGCTTCACCAGCTTTTCAATCTCGGCCTTTGTCATGCCTTGCCTCAGACCGAACGGACCACTCGTTTCTTGCGCGCCAGCAGCGTTTGCAAATACCGCAAAGACAAGGGTTGCGACGACATGCGCCACGATAATGGGTGCACGGCGCATGGTGCCTGGGTGTGACTGCATTTGTTGTATGGGCCTGAAATGGCCGGCACATGGCCAGCTTGGATAATCGAAGGATTACCAGCGGGGCCAGCCCGTGTCGGCAAATCCTTCCGATCAAGACAACCCACCCGCGATACGTGGGCCGCGCTCACCTTCCAAGCGTGGATTGTATGACGTGAGAAATGACCGATGGCGGGCGATCCGCGCAGCGTGGCTGATACGCGCGCGTAGCCGATGATGACTTGCTTCCAAGCAGTCCAGAACTTCAGCAATCGCACTATCGCGCCTGAATCGAAAACCCCATGAAAGTTGGTTCATGTTTGCCGGCATTCTGCAGTGCTTCCAGCGTCTTTGCGCTTACCAGCAAGCGTTCAAGCGGCTCCAAGCCTTCCTTGGCCGCAGCAGTGCGCAACAGATCGACCTGCGTCTTGAGCGCTTCGGGGTCCAGATCCTGGGCAGACAAATCGAGTGTTTTCATGGCGTGTCCTGGGTCGGTGCGAAATGTGATCATCCCGCTCAAAGCAAGCGACGCGCCAGCGACAAATAGCAGCTGAAGTAAAACTCAGTTGAGTATGCCCGTCACCAGCAATCGGTCTGCATGGTTGCTGCACATCCCCATGGTCAGCCTGAATGCATCGTCGTCGAACGATGCAATATCGCGTGCACCCAATAAACCGTAGTCCATCAATACCATTCGCACGCGGCCTTCCTCGCGCATGATCCTGCCGGCTACACATTGGCAGGCGCTGGTGGCCGTGCGTTGCGCGTGGTTCATGTCCAGCGTGGCGCGGGTCAGTTCGTGGGCGGGGGCGGCTTCCAGTGCGCGTCGGTAGGCAGTGTTGGTGCCGGTCACGCAACCGTCGACGACGGCTTGCTGGGTTTTCGGGGCGGCGACACTGATGGCCATGAAAGCTGCCATGGCCATCAGGCCGAAGGTACCCAATACGTTGCCGGTTTGCATGGTGACGCCTCCGAAAGGGGAAGCGCCAGTATCCGGCAAGGGCTGCGCAAGTCTGTGCTTGCGTTAGCCCTTGTTGACCTTCTGTGTCGACTTGGTGCCGATGTGAAATGACTTACTTGATCCCGACGAAGGGCATGGCCGCACCGGGAATCTGGGTCGTCGGCAGCTTGCCGTCCCACTTGTCGATGGCATTCAGGTTGACCAGGTTGGTGTTGGTCGCCAGCGCTTCCGCACGCGCACGAATTGCGGTTGCCTCGGCTTCACCACGCAGCTTGATACCGTCGGCTTCAGCCGTGAATTGCGCGCGCAGGGCATCGGCATCCGCCTGGGCACGCAGCACCTGGATTTCAGCGTTGATGACGGCGGTGTCTTTCTGCTGGCGCGTGGTTTCGATCTGCACCTGCGCAAGCATGCGCTGTTCGATCGACTGCTCGTAGGCGGTCGAGAATCCGACTTCTTCAATCTGCACGCCAGCAATCACCACAGGCGTTTCGCCCATGGAAGTACGCACTGCGGTGTTCACATCCACGCCCAGTTTTTCGCGGTTTTGAATCGCGCTCACGGCAGTGAACTTGCCAAAGACGTTCTTGACCGCATCGAAGGTGCGTCGCTCAAGCACGCGGCTTTGCAGATTTTCAAGCGTGCCGTATTCCGAGTAGAGGTCGTCTACGCGGGCTTCCGGCACGCGGTAGGTGACCGACACGCGCAGCGTGGCCGGTTGCTGGTCGTAGCTGTAGGCTTCCAGCTTGTCGAAGGTGAAGGTGTGTTCGCGTACCGACACAGTCTTTACGCTGTCGATGAATGGCACCTTGAAGCCCAAGCCTGGTGCGGCAATGCCGACCAGTTTGCCGTTGCGCAGCACCACGCCACGTTCACCCTGATCGACCTGGAACCAGGAACTCATGGCGCACATGATCAGGACAAGAAAGACTACGCCAGCAGCGGCAAAAGTTGTGGTCGACTTATTCATTTGAGTTTTTTGTTTTCCTGGGTTTGGCGGCGTTCGGCCCGGACTGCTTGGAATCCCTTGACGATCAGGTACGCGACTACCGCGGCCCCAACGATGATCAGCATGGTTCTCATGGCGTTTCGACTCCTTGCGTGGGCGCTCTGATTTACGTTTGAACAATGGCTTACTGCTCGCTGAAACAAAGCGGTCCAGCAGTTTAAGGCACAGGCATTGCTCCTATCTGTTTCTGAACCGTTTCTAATCCGTTTTCGAATGACAGGGGCGACTTATGACACGTGCTCAACGTGATTTCAGTTATCCAGGAACTGGTGGTGCCACTTACGGCGTGCGGGTCATTCTGGACCGCAATGCCGAGACGGGCATGTATAGCGGCCATGCAGAAATCTATCGAGGGGAGGTCGAGAACAGTGCGTTTTTAAGCAATGACGTCACGATTTCGCCTTTCGTGGCTGCGTCGCGAGACCATGCGCTCAATCTGGCTTATGAAGGCGCGTGTGCCCAAATCGACCAATTCGAATGGATTGCTCGGGACGTTAACGTCTAAGACCCAGGCGCAAGACGACCGGGCGTATCATCAAGTTCGCCACTCACTTTGCGCGAGCGCCATGCTATCCAGGTTTTCCCATTGGGCTGACAGCCGACGGATTGCTCACGACGATGCGCGCTTGGGCGTGTGCCTGGCTTTTGTGGCCGGTGCTGCCAACGCAGGTGGATTCCTGGCAGTAGGGCAGTACACCTCGCACATGACGGGTATGGTCTCTGGTATGGCTGACCATCTGATCCTGTCGAATACGCGCTTGGCGCTTGCAGGCTTGGCGGCAGTCAGTGCATTCACTGCAGGTGCAATGGTCACCGCAATTCTGGTCAACTTTGCACGCCGACAACGTCTTCACGCACGTTTTTCCATTCCACTGTTGGTGGAAGCTGGCCTGCTGCTGATGTTCGGCCTGATGGGTGCACAGCTGGCGGCGCATACGGGCTTGCTGTTGCCGCTTACCGTGCTGCTGTTGTGCTTCCTGATGGGGCTGCAAAACGCGGTGATCACCAAGGTGTCACGCGCAGTGATCCGCACCACACACACCACTGGCCTTATTACCGATATTGGTATCGAGCTCGGCAAGCTGGTCTACGTTAATCGGCACCAACGGGGCGCGACGGAACCCGTGCTTGCCAACCGCAAGAAGCTGCAACTGCACAGCATGCTGTTGGCCGCGTTTTTCAGTGGCGGACTGATCGGCGCGGCGGGCTTTCAATGGATTGGCTATGCGGCAACGATACCGCTGGCAGTATTGCTGCTGTTGATCGCCATGCCGCCCCTGGGCCGAGACGTGCGCGCACGGCTCAGGCTGCGCCGGCGTATCGCTGCCAAATGAGTATGGGACGTACTTGAGCAACTGAAGTACGTGGCCGACCCGGTTGGCCTACCTGAATCGGCTTACCTGATTCGGCTTACCTGCTAGGTCACTGATATCAGCGCAGGGTGATCTGAATCATCGCAGCAAAGAAGGCAAAAGCTACACCTACCGCGATGAAGACCACCCAACCCATACCAAGTGGCTCGCATTCCTTGACGGTGCTTCGCCTGCGCATCTTGGCGACACGCTTACGGGGGATCCAATGGCCGTGGCCGGCGTGGACGTGACTGGCGTGGGTGCCGTGTGAAGCGTTCATGCGTCTGTACATGGTGTACCTCCGACTGACGCTTATTTTGTATCACCGCTGCACGCGCTTTCAAACGGTGTTTATACCGAGACAGCTGGCATGGAATTCGCTCCCGATCATTCTTGTTCAGCAGGAGCGCACACATGCAGATCGAACCCGATGCAAGACACGACATGGTCCTGATCGACGGCGGCGAGGGCGTTGGCCTGACACTGCACATCGCAGGCCTTGGCCCGCAGCAATTCTTCATCACGCGAGCTGCACTCGTTGGTCGGCTGGGTGCCGTTTCGTCTGATGAGGGCTTGCTTGCCGCTTGTCGTCGCGGCATCGTTGATATCGAAGCAGCAGCCGAGATGAAGATCGGCACGTCCATCGGCGACGTTACCGTACTGGACGTCGCCGACTTTCCTCAGCGTTAGTTCAGGTCGGCGCGTTCATGCACGAGGGTTTTCGTTTGACTGCTGGTGCCGTCCCAGCATGGCCCCAAATCTGACCGCAGTCATGAACACCGTGCCGACCACAATCGCAAGTGCGCCCAAGGCCAGCAAGCTGGGGGCGGGCTCAGCCTTGCGGCCTGGGTTGGGCGGATTGCCAAGCAGTGTCTGACGCTTGGCAATCCACTCGGGACTGCCGATTTCAAGTTGCGCAAGGGATTTGTTGGACATGGTTTGGCTCCAGTTGAGACCAACGACATGAGCAATAAACGTGCTTGTTCTGGTACCTGCTTTGGCACCTGGGAACCGCCGATCGGCATTCACCACGCCCGTTTTATGGAACACGGCTTGCTGTTGCCGATGCATGTGCTTCCAAGCTGAAGGACACGTTCACGATCATTCAAGGGGTTCACCATGAAGACGACATCTTCCGCCACAAGTCAGGCAAGCAAGCAGCACAACGAACATGGCAAGGACTCGCTTCCAACTTATCAAGAATCTTTGGATGAGGCCTTGGACGAGACGTTTCTCGCGAGTGACCCAATTTCTCCGAGCGCGGCGCTTCATGCGGAGGAGCGTATTCAGACCGCCAAGGATGAGGTCGATTGGAAGACCAAGCCAGGAGCCAAGTCAGCGCAGACAAAGCCCGGCAGCAAGCCGTAGTAGTGGTCGAGGTATCAGGCAGGTAAGTTTCCAGAGCTCAGTGATCCACAGCGCAATGATTCACAGTCTGACGACCCATCGAGGACGAAGTGATGCCTGACGAAGATTCGGACAGCCCGTACGGCGACGGCCTGGTCGTCAGAATTTACGCGCGGATAACCGGCGGTGGTTATCGTGGTGCGGTGGGGATACGACGTGCCACCGACGACGACACGCTCGAGCTGGCTTGTGAGCTGCCTGAGATTTTTTCGCGCTCTGAGCTTGCTTGCCAGGCTGCTGCCGAATTCCTTGGGCGAGCGAGTATTTCTGGCGTGCTGTTGCATATGCTGGAGAGCTGGGAGGGCGTCGATCCTGGTGCAATCAGAAGCCCGTAAAAAAAGCCGCTACCCGAAAAAGTAGCGGCTTTTTGCATCGGCTTTCGATTCCCGGCTGGAGGCTTCCAGCCGGTCGTTCTACTCAACTTCGAGCGATGTCCAGAGTGGCCAGACTCAACGACCGCCGGCGGGACCGCCGTATCGATCACCAACCGGCCTTGCTCCATCGGCATACACCGACGGAATTGGCTGCTGAGCCGGTGCCTGAACTGTCTGCAGGGGCTGCTGATATTGTGGGTCTTGATACTGAGGCGTCTGATACCGCTGGTTGTTCTGCTGAGCACGCGGAGGCGCATCCTGCCGTTGAGCGTAATTGGGCTGTTCGTTGTAATAGCCCGACGACGGCTGCGGGGCAGGCTCACGGTAGACAGCGGGCGGGGGTGCATAACCAAGCGAATCGCACCGCACATACACGCCACGGTAGCTGTCATAGCAAGAAGCAGGTTCAACGTAGACCCGAGCAGGCTCTACGTAAACGGGCGCGGGCTCTACATAGACCGGCCGCTCGACCACAACTTCGCGGTTGTTTGCGTTGCTGATGATGGACCCCGCGACGACGCCCAGAATGGCACCACCAAACAGCGCGGCAGCAACATTTCCGCCACCGCCGCCGTGATAGTAACCACGGCCGCCATGGTAGCCGCCGCCATAGCCGTAGCGTCCGCCCGGGCCAGCCAATGCTTGGCCTGCCACTGCAAGGCTGCCAACAGCAAATATCACTAACGCAATGCGCCGCATGTCCTTCTCCACGCCCCACGAAGGGGGCAAACCTGCCTGATGCATGAGCTTGATGCTGAAAAGAGCATCTTCCTGGACTCATGCGTACTGCAATGTTGCTTGAGGGTGCCTGAGATCAAGCACCAGTTATCCGAATTCTGCGCCTGTCAGGTGCAGCAATGATGGCGTGCCCGTAAGCAGATATGACAGCTTACGTTGTGGACGAGCTTTTACGGGCCGCAGTGTTCGTTGGGTGTCACTTGGACGGGTGTTGTCAGCCAGATGTTGCGCAAGCGGCCTGATCTGCTGTGCTCAATTGAAAAAATATCAAACTGAGCCAAAAAACAAAAAAGCCCGACAACGTAATCACGTATCGGGCTTATTTGAGCCAGGCTTGTTCAAGTTATTACTTGAACTTGCTGCTCGGACTTGCATCTTGCGGTTGTGCTTTGCTGTTTATTGACTCGCAACTTAAGCGTCTAAAACTACAAAACATCTGAAACTGGTTGCGGGGGCAGGATTTGAACCTACGACCTTCGGGTTATGAGCCCGACGAGCTGCCAGACTGCTCCACCCCGCGTCTGAGAAATGAATCATACACCAGATTCATCTTGCTTGTCATCTGAATGTTCCAAATCGTGCAGTTTGGGTGCCTGCTTGGGCAAGCAATGAATCAAGCGGCCGAGATAATCCAAGATAAGCACGCGGCCGCCTGAGAAAAGCGGATTTATTTAAGCAAGCTGTAAGTTGCCATGCTTGTTGGGTATTTCAACCGCAATGGAAAGGACAGGGCAGGGCAGGGCAGGACTTCGTCGTGCGGCAGGTTCAACGCGCAAACCTTCTGAGCAAAACAAAAAGCCCGACAGCGTTTTCGCGTATCGGGCTTATGTCTGGCGTATTTCTTCTTGGACTTGCTGCGCTGCCTTGCGATTCACAGGAATAAAACTACTTGTGCGCCTGCAAACTACAAAACATCTGAAATTGGTTGCGGGGGCAGGATTTGAACCTACGACCTTCGGGTTATGAGCCCGACGAGCTGCCAGACTGCTCCACCCCGCGTCTGAGAAATGAATCATACACCAAAATGGGGCGAAATGCCTAGCTACTGACCGGTCAGCCACGACAAATAAAACAGCACTTCACTGCAAACGCGTCAGCAGGTGCGAATCAGACACTGAGCCAAGCATCGATCAATGCGTAAACCAAACCGGTTGCCAAGGCGAAGCCAACCAATATGGCGATGCCGGACAACAGTTGTTCCGGGCTTAACCCGCCGTCCTCTTGGGCGTCAGGAGAGTGGCTATCGTGCATGGGCAGGCGATGGTGGGTGCGCAGCATGATTGAACTCCGTTTGTCAGGCAGTGGTTGGCGGGTTGGGAAGGTGGTTGGCGCTGGGCCAGAGATGTCGATGGGTTTCCAGCGCCTTGGCAATTTCGGTGGCTGCACCAAGCAGCTCGTAACGAGACAATTCATCCGCAGATTCCTGGGCGGCTGCCAGCAGTTCGCGGGTAGCAAGCAGTGCCGCCTGATGGGCGGCGATGAGGTGAACCGAAATGATGGATTGCATGGCAATTCCGAAAGGCTGTTTGAACGCCAATCAGCAGGTTCTGTGCCTGCTTGAGCAGGCGGGAAAACGGCTGAAAAACGCGCGCACAGCGCTGCACGTAAGCGCTACCTTCGCGGGTGTGGTCTTTGCTGTGTTCTGCCCAGACTTAGCGCAACAACCGTCGGGTATTTCCAACTAAACGCTGAAAATCCTGGCGGCGCGCCATGATGCGGCACACTGCTTTCAAGCTTGGTTCTATCTTGCATCAGGTGCTGCGCCCTCAAATACGCCCACATTCATTTGTTTTGAAAGGAGCTTTCATGACTTCCACAGGCTTGAATCCGGCTTCGGCCCAGACCCATCACTCCACTATCTATGTGAGTGGTGACGGCCGTGTGTTGGCGCGAAAAATTGATGGCACGCTTGTCGAATTGGGCGTCATGAAGCCTGATGCCGATGGCTTGGCCTATCAGCTGCATGTCGAGGGCCTGTATGGGCTTGGCCTGCCGACAGCCGAAAGGCTGTTGCAGGACGTGGCGGCCAAGCTGGCGGATGTCGATCTTGACGCCTTGTACGATGCGCTGCCTCGGTACACCGGGCATGCAGCGGTAGATCTGGAATTGGATCCGCATCTGGAAGTCTGGACTGGTCCGCTGACCGACAGGCAGTGAACACAGCCAGGGCCGTGACCAGGCGCTGAACATGCGTTGAACATGCGTTGAACAAGCAGCGCCCATCTGCTGAACGCCCGCTGAACATGACTCATGTTGCGGGGCAGTAAGAATCTGCGGCTGCCAAGGGTTTTTCACGATAACCCTTATTAAGATTTCGGGCATCCGTTGATGCGCTGCGTCTAAGTAAAAACCCAGGCTTATCGTAGCGAGGCGCGACCTATAGTCTCGTATGACCACCGCTGTATCTGGATGTTTCACGTGGGTGAAAGCGGATATTGCGGTGCATCGAGGTTATCAATCCATGTCCGCCTTTGCCGGTCTGTCCCGCAAGCCCCTGTCTCGTCAGGTGCTCTATGTTGCGATCGGTGTCACCTTGCTGGTGACTTGCGCAATCATCGCAATCATGTCGGTCTTGGTGCTGAACGAGGCAAAACGCAGCACGGCATCCGACATGAGGTCCGTGCTGAATCTTGTGTCTGGCCAGCTACAGGAAAACGTGGCGGCGGCCACCGCTCGCTCGGAACGTCAGCTGCCGATTTTCATGAAGATTTTAGGCGGCAAACCCGAGCTGGATGGCTCTCGCACCGAGACCGGCCCGGCTGGCGAAGTGCCCACGCTGCTGGCGGGCGGCTTTGCAGTGAACGGCGACTTGCTGTCGCTCAAGACCATGAAGGACATGACCGGCGTCGAGGCTGCCATCATCGTTCGTGACGGTGATCGCTGGGTACGCGTATCGACGCTGTTGTCGGATGCCTCGGGCAATTCGATGGTGGGCAGTGTGGTGCCGCCCCAGGATTATCTGGCGCGCACGCTGGACGCCAACAATGGCGGAACGGGCATTGTCCAGCGGGCAGGGCGTTGGAGCACGATCAGCGTGCTGCCGTTCAAGGATGCGAGCGGCAAGACCTACGCAGCGGTTACTGCCCGCAGCGACATTTCGGAAGACCTGCAGCGCACCATTGCCCGTCTGAGCGATGTGCGGGTCAGCGATGTGGCGCGCCTGATGATCATTGCCCCCGATGCTGCCGGCAAACGCTCGGTGCTGTTGCACCCCGACCCCGCGTTGATGGGCAAGACACTGGATGCCGCATTCACCAATCCACAAGACCTGGCTTTCTTCAATGGCCTGGCCACGGGTGAAGGAGTGGTGCCTGTCAAATTGAGCGGCAGCGAGTCGACCGCATTGGTGGGATATCGCCAGGTGCCGGGCTGGGACTGGACCTTGATCGCAACGGGTCTGGAAAGTGGTCTTTATGCTGAGCAATATAGCCAGCTCGCGATTCTGGTCGGTCTGATGGCCTTGGGTGGTTTGGTAACGACCGTGCTGATGGTGTGGCGCACGTCGGCCGCGCTGCGCCCGGTGCGCGGTGCCTTGGACGGAATTTCCCGTTTGGGCAATGGCGACCTGACCAGCGACGTGCCGGCAGGCCCGGCCGGGTCGACCAATGAAATCCATCGTATGGGCGAGCAGATCAACGTGACGCGTTCGCGTATTGCCGATCTGGCCCGCCAGATGAGCAGCACCGGCGCGCAGGTATCCAGCGCCAGCAACCAGACCTTGGAGGCCCTGCATCAGATCGACCGCAGTACCGACGTGCAGGCGCAGGCCGCAAGCGGCGTGGCGGCGGCGGTCGAGCAGATGTCTGTGTCGATTTCGCAGATTGCCGACAGCACCAATGAAGCGCGTAATTACTCGCGTGAGTCCAGCGGGGCAGCAGCCGAAGGCGTCGACGTGGTCGATGCCACGGTGCGTGACATTGAACGCATGGCCGAACGTGTGGCGAATTCTGCAAACGTGGTGCAGGAGCTTGAATCGTCTTCGCGAGAGATTTCCGAAGTGGTGAAAACCATTCAGGAGATTGCCGAGCAGACCAACTTGCTGGCGCTCAATGCTGCAATCGAGGCTGCACGCGCAGGCGAAGAAGGCCGGGGCTTTTCGGTGGTGGCCGACGAGGTGCGTCGCCTTGCCGAACGTACCAAGACCTCGACGGGCTTGATCGCATCGGTGATCGCGTCGGTGCAGCAACGCACCAGCCAGGCTGCACAGGCCATGCATGCCGTGAACGGCGACATGCAGGCATCGGCGCAGACGGCGCGTCAGGCCGGCACGGTGCTGGAAAAGATCCGCGTGGCAACGAACAAGACGGCAGACATCATTGCCGACATCGCCAATGCATCGGTCGAGCAGAAGTCTGCGTCTGAACAGATTGCCAGCCGCGTGGAACAGATCGCGCAACACACGGAACAATCGGCTGCAGCTGTACAGCAGTCGGTGGTCGCCGCCAGCAGCCTGCGTGAGCAGGCTGGCATGCTCGATGAAACCATTCGGGCGTTGAAGACCTGATCGTCGTGTAATCAGGTAGGAAGGGGCAGGCCAAGAAAACGCTTGGCCTGCGTCGGGTGGGGAATCTGCGCTGGGGTACTGACGGGTGGTGCCGGTGCGCATATCTGCGTCGATCGCGCTTCGCATCAAGTGGGTATTCGCTGAATCCAGCGTCAACGACGCTAAGATTCGCTTGCCACCTTCCCACCCAGGAATTCCATGTTTGCTCGTTCATCACGCACGGTGTTCAGCACCGTTCTTGCACTCGCGTTGACGGCATGCGCCGCACCGACCACCCCCACCCAGCAAGCTACCGCTACCGCTACCGTGCCTGGTGCAAGCGCATCGGTGCAGCCGATTTCGCAATTGGCCAGCTGGAATGCCGGCAGCAATCGAGATCGGATCGTTGATTTCGTTCGCCGTGTGACCACACCGGGTTCGCCGGATTTCGTCGCACCTGTGGACAGGCTTGCAGTCTTTGATAACGACGGCACCTTGTGGGCGGAAAAGCCCCAATATCCGTCTGTGTTCTTCTACTTCGACCGCATTCGTGAACTGGCACCAGCCAACCCCACTTGGCGCGACGACAAGGTGCTGCGCGCGATCATTGATCGTGACGATGCCGCGCTTGCCAACATCTCCATTCCCGACATCTTGCGCATTGCAACGCTTGCAGAAACCGGCGTGTCGCAAGAAGAATTTCGGGCTTATGCCACGCGCTGGCTTGCGACAGCAAAGCACCCCGTGCTGGGGCGTCCGTATACCCAGTTGGTGTACCAGCCCATGCTTGAGCTGCTGGACTACCTGCGCGCCAATGGCTTCAAGACCTATATCAGCACCGGTGCATTTGAAGAGCTGACGCGCGTGTTGGCACCGGTGTACGGCATTGCGCCAGAGCAGGTGATTGCATCGCGCTGGAAGATGCGTTTCGAGACTACTTCGGAAGGCACGCGTGTGGTTCGTCTACCCGAGGTCGATTTCTACAACAACACGGCAAACAAGCCCGTCAGCATCGAACAGTTTCTTGGTCGCCGGCCGATATTGACTGTAGGAAATTCAGATGGTGACCTGGGCATGATGGCCTACACGGCAGATCGGAAGGGGCCGTCGCTGGCGATCTTGATCGATCACGATGACGCTGCGCGTGAATACCAGTACACGGCAGGTGCCGAACGTGTGGTGACTCAGGCCACACAACGTGGCTGGGTCACGGTCAGCATGCGCCGCGACTGGCGTACGGTGTATCCGCCTGCACGCTGAGTCAGCTGGTCGCGCATCCCACAACTGACTCGGATACTGTTCAAGCGCGACGGCCACGACTCACAATCTGGATCATCGCGCCGGGCATCGAATCACCGCGTGTATTTCATCAACCGTTGTTGATCGAGGTACGCGCGGTTTTTTTATGCGGATCGGCGTCAGGAGAGTCCGCCCAGCTGGTTGTGTTGCCACGTGGATCGCTCAGGTCCGGGACATCTGCAGGCTTGGCGACTGGGGCAGGCATGCGTGGCACGTCAACCGGGCTGTCTGGCGGAAGAATCTTCGCACCCATCGGAACCTCTGCGGATGTAGCCTGCGCGGTGTCCCTGGCTGGCGGTTTGCCGGCATGGGTTGCCGGCTTGGACGATTTGTCTGATGAAGAATGCTGCATGTTTCGCTCCAGATAAAATTAAGGGGACGTTTCTGCGCGTTTCAGAGGGTAAGACCCATCGCTTCCACAGCAAGGTGACAGGATGATGAACCTCCTTCTTCACATTGCCGAGGTAAGTGGTATGTCAACCGAATTGGCTAAGGAAACTCCGCCCACCGTCGTTGGAGACGCGATTCGCTTCAATGCGCGTTTCGAAGGTCGTGCGACACAGCAATTCGAAATCTCAGGCGATGCCTTGGTCGAATACTTCGGCGCCAAGGCGCGTACGCAAGATGCGCTGTTATCGGCCTTCAAGCACGGCAAGGCTGCGATCATCGATGCAGCAGAAAAGTCCCAAGGCATGCCGGTCAACGATGTGGTGCTGCTCGGCACCGGTGATTTTCCACAAGGATAAGACTGCGTGGCGGCGTGATCTGCGCGATCCGCGTGATCGCGCCGCCTTGGTCCCTCTCGTTTTTCACGCCTGATTTTCAGGCTTTCCAATGCCGGCCATGTGCCGGCTTTTTGTTGAGCTTGCGGTGCTGGGTGAGTCTGATTTCACCGCACCAGCGCGTGCCGCCTTGTCGTCAGACACCAGCGGCGCTTCAGGTGACGCAGTGGATACGCGAGCATCTGCTTGGTCGGATGAGGGCGCAGGAGACTCAAGCACATGCCCAGCCAGGCTTGGCAAGTCGCTGCTTTTAAGCTCTGAAGGTTCACCCGCATCATCCATGCGTTCGCTTTGTGGCACGTTCAGCAGCGCTTCGCTAGGCGTAGACCAGCTCGGTTTTTCAGTGGCCGTTGTCATCACATCCTCCGAGTTGTAGGCAAGGCTTGGTGAAGCCTCAAGACAACGGTTCGCAGCAAAGCCTGTGCCATTCCCCAAGGTGTTCAAGATCGGTAAGCGCGATGGATGAAGTCACGGATGCCATCGACAAATGCTCCAGGTGAAAGCCCGATCAGTGAAAACGTGAGCGCCGTGCGAGTCAGCATGGGCACACGCATTGCTGAAGGGTAGGTTCCAAACAAGCACTGTCAGGAGCACCACATGAACACCACCCAAGCCATCAAGACGACTCTTTTCGCCGCTGCGCTCGCTGTGGGCGCATCGACTGCTTTCGCACAAAGCACCACCACGCCGCCCGTTGGCACGCCGAACCCCACCGAGAAGGGGCCGGGTAGCCAAGGTAATCAGAACCCGGGCACGCCGCTGCCGGGTCAATCGGGCGCTGGTCCGAAGGCCGGTACCACGCAAGGTGGTATGACCCAGGGTGGAATGACCCAAGGCGGCATGAACCACAGCAGCGGTTCCACCATGCACAACAAGACCGATCGCACTTCGGGTGACGCATCGCCGTCGTCGGAAACGCGTGGCGTGCCTGACTCGGAATCCAAGAGCACGCCGATTCCGTCGGCTCAGCCCGGCAAGCGTTGATGAATAGCCGATCCGCCCCATTACGGGGCTGATTGGCGGCCAGGCAGGCGGGAGTCAGATCGACATGCGCAATTCGCGTGTCGGACTGACTTCCGTTTTTCTATGGCTGGGCGATTGCGCTAGTGGCGCGACGGAGCTGATGTATGAGCGTATGGCAGGAAGTCGTATCGACCGTCCAGCAAGAGTTTTCCGACATTCCCGATGTGTCGGACCTTACTCGTATCGTGCTTCGCCTGACGATGGCCATCGTGCTCGGCGGCATCTTGGGATATGAGCGCGAGACACGTGGCATGGCTGCGGGCTTGCGCACACATATGCTGGTTGCGCTGGGGGCTGCCATGTTTGTGATGGTGCCCGCTCAGGCAGGCATGGATGTGGCAGACATGAGCCGTGTCTTGCAAGGGGTCATTGCCGGCATCGGTTTTCTGGGTGCGGGCGCAATCATCAAACTGCGCAACGAACACGAGATTCGCGGGTTGACCACGGCCGCCAGCATCTGGCTGACGGCGGCAATCGGCATTGCCGCCGGCATGGGGCGCGAAGCCACTGCCGTGCTGAGCACCTTGATGGCGCTAGTGATTCTGAGCATGTTGCGCCGCTTCAGTCTGCATCGAGACATGATGCTGGAAAGAGCCAAAGACCAGGCTGCTGCAGACAAGGCCGAATAAGAAGGTCCGATAAGACAAGGTCCAGTGAGTACTGGCTGAGCAGTGCCTGCCCTGGAGGGCAGGCACTGCTTCAGAAGCCCAGCTTGCGCGTGTTGCGCGCCAGCGCCTGCGAGGCACCGTCCACAATGGCTTGTCGTTCTGTCGGGGTAGTGGGTGCCGCGTCGTACCACACGAAGTCGTACAGGATTTCGCCGTTGTCCAACTCCAGGTGGAAGCCGAGCAGGGCAGAAGCGTCGTCATCTACATCGACTTTGCAAATAAAGCGCGGTGCGCCGACATGCACCAGGTATTCGAACTGGCTGTCGGTACCTTCGCCGATGATCCAGCGATCGGTACGAACGCTATCTGTGACGACAACAGCGTCTTCTTCAGCCGTGTCTGCAAAGTGAGGAAGTTTGGACATGAGCTTTCCTTGTTGCCGATGAGGGCGTCAGATGAAAAACGTATTCTAATGTGCTAGAATCTTTTTCTTCGCTGCAAAAACAGCACTTCGCAAACAACGAAGTGAGTGGCGGAGTAGCAAGAAGCTGAAAGTAGCTATGCAGGAAAAGCTAAATGCAGCTAAGTAACTTGGTTGGACTATCGGTGGTTATCGTTTAACCAAGCGTTTAGTTAAACCACACTGTTAAAGAGTTAGTGATTTGAACTGCCGTTCTATATGAGTCAGTTTCAGCATTAATTCCAGGTGGGTAAATATCCGGGTTGCTGGTGCAGCAAATAGTTTGCAAAGCTGGCTTGCAGATGAATAGAAAGCGTGTAGAATTCGCCGCCTTGAAGGGAGAGCCACTTAAGTGGAAACCCCAAAAGCAGATTTGAAGAATGTCGATAAGTTTTCGATGTTCGGGTAAATCAAAATGTTGATGTATAATGATCAACGTTGCTTTGAGAGGCAAGAAAGCGAAAGCAAATTTCGAATTCAAAGCTTCTTGGTAAGGCAAGCAAGAAAAGAAATAATGCTGTAAAATTTACGGCAAGCAAGACAAAGCGGGAATAGCTCAGTTGGTAGAGCGCCACCTTGCCAAGGTGGAGGTCGCGAGTTCGAGCCTCGTTTCCCGCTCCAAATTCAGAAAAGCCCTTGATGATTATCAAGGGCTTTTTCCATTTCAAATAGCCTCGATCCGTCGAGGCTATTTTGCGTTTGTTGACGCATCAGGCCTCAGCCTCGCTTGCATGCCCTGAATCGCGTCATCCGCGCCACTCACTGATAGCAGCGGCAGATGAGCACGGCAAGTTGTCAGTGTTTCAGATTGGCGAAGCCAAGGTTGGCAACGCAAGATGCGCGCGCAATGTGTCGCCAGCGTAGGCGGTTCGATACACACCGCGCTTTTGCAGCGCTGGCACCACCAGATTGACGAAATCTTCCAATCCGCCAGGCAAGTGTGGCCACATGATCGCGTAACCATCCACCAGGCCGGCATCGAACCATTCCAGCAATTGATCGGCTACCTGTTGCGGATCGCCGACCACCACGCGATGCCCGGCTGCACTGGCTACGCGCTCGATCACCTGTCCAAGATTCATCCCTTCTCGTTTCGCCATGTCGTGCAGTAATTCGTAGCGGCTTTTGATGCCTGGAATACTGGCAGGATCAAGGGTCGGGAAAGGGCCGTCGAGCGGCCATGCCGACAAGTCCACGCCAATCAATTCATACAGGAAAGCCAGGCCTGCCTGCCGGTCGATCAGTTGTCCCAGCGCTGCCTGTTTTTCAAGAGCCTGTGTTTCAGTCTCGGCAACAATGACCAGCACGCCGGGCAGAAGTCGAACATGGTCGGGTGAGCGGCCGTGCGTCTGTGCCAGGCGCTTGATGTCCGCACCGATCCGCTTTGCTTCTGCCGCCGTTTGTGCGGCGAAGAACACGGCGTCTGCCGTCTGGGCGGCGAAACTGCGGCCAATATCAGAGGCTCCAGCCTGGAACAGCACCGGATGACCTTGCGGCGGCCGGGGCACGTTGAGCGGTCCTTCAACATCGAAGTACTTGCCGTGGTGGTGAATGGCCCGCACCCGCGATGCATCGACATAACGTGCGCCTGCCTTGTCGTCGATGATCGCGTCGTCCTGCCAGCTGTCCCAGAGTTTGCGGACTACGTCGACGTACTCCTCGGCGCGGGCATAACGTGCTTCGTGCGCTGCCAGGGAAACGCCGAAGTTGCGTGACTCGGCTTCGCTGGCAGTGGTGACGATGTTCCATCCCATCCGCCCATTGCTCAGGTGGTCCAGCCAGGCAAAGGTACGGGCTACGTTGAACGGCTGGGTGTGGGCGGTGGACACCGTGCCTACCAGGCCGATATGTTCGGTCACACCCGCAATCAGTGCCAGCGTGCTGATCGGTTCAGCCCGGAATGGGATATTGCTGGAAATTTGCTGAAACCCGACATCGTTTCTGTCTTGGGCGACAGCAAGCACATCAGGGAAGAAGATCAGGTCGAACAAGCCACGTTCAGCCAGCCTGGCGAATTCCTTGAAGTAGGCCGCAGTCAGGACCTGGGCCGAGGCGGTGGCAGGATGGCGCCAAGAGGCAGTGTGGTTGCCTCCCAGCGCGCCGAAGGCTGCCAAATGCAGCTGGCGTTGAGCAGTCATACATCAATCCTTGGGATGGGGGGCTTAGCCGACGGTCAGCGGCGATTCGTGGATGTCATGCGGCTTGGGTCTTTTCCCGGAAATGCGGGAAGACACCCAGGCGATGAAAGACTGCAGCAGGTCACTGACGACGTAATAGAACGCAGCAATCAGCGCGTAACAATGCAGTGGGGCGATCACCCGGTTGTTGATCAGAACGGACGTCCGGAAAAAGTCAGTAATGCCCAGTGGGTACAACAAGGTAGACAGCTTGAAAACGACGATGGATATCGCACCCAGAGCCGGCACACATGAAACCAGGGCTTGCGGCAGCACGATGCGCGTGAACACGACACGGCGCGAAAGCCCGGTGATATCTGCTGCGTCCACCTGCAAGCGTTCAACTCCTGCAATCGCGCTGCGCAGCGCTTCGCAGTAGTAGCTGCCGCCAATCATGGCCAGTGCAAATACGGCGGCCTGTGCGGGCGTGACCCGAAAGGGCAGAATTTCGGGCGATACCAGATATGCTGCGCTGATGATGAACAGGGGTGGCACGGCCTGCGTTGCGGCAACGAGGGTGCTGCTGGCAAACGCCGCTACGCCTCCCGCCAGTCGCAAGGCCGCCAGGCAACCGCCCATCATCAGCCCAAGTGCCACGCCAATGGTGGAATAAACGGCCGTGGTCTGTAAGCCTTTCAAAAAAAACGGCCACGAGGGCGCAAGTTCTATCCAGATGGGATCGACGCACATCCAGATGCCAAAGGTGCCAAGGATCAGCAACAGACGATATCGGCGCAAGGTTTCAAGCCAGCGTTTCATGCATACCTCCTGAGCCTGTGCTCCATCCAGTGACCTGCTGCCATCAAGGGAAGGGTCAGCACCGCATAACATGCCGTGGCTGCGCAGAAACCACTCAGGTATTCGAAAGTCTGAGATTGAAGCGTTTCAGCGGCTCCGGTCAGTTCGACAATACCGATCAAGGACACGATCGACGTGTTCTTGACGATTTCGGCTGTCTGCAAGACCAGGGACGGAGCTACCAGTCGCAGTGCTTCCGGAACCCGGATCGACAGCGCAATGCGCCACGGCTGCAACCCGGTGCTGATCGCGGCGTCCTCGTATTCCGACGGCACAGCAGCAAGGCCACCTTTCAGAATCTCGGCGCAGTAACCTGCCTGATGCAGCACCAGCGCAATCACGCCGCAAGCCGATGGGTTCAATCGCAGCAGGTAAAAGCAGATGAACAGCTTGACGATCAGCGGGATCTTCATCGAGAGATCGACGTAGGCGCGTACCCACATCGACCTGCCGTGCAGTGCGAGCGCAAGTGGCGTGCTTGCTGCTGCCGTAAGGAGCAGGCTGACGCCGGCCAGCAGCAGCGTCGTCACGAAAGCCGACGCGAACTGCGCGCCCGCTTCGTTCAGAAACCAAGTCATTTTTCGATACCCGGCTGAAGTCGGGCATCGGACCACAGCTTGAATTCCGGCTTGTAGCCGAAGTTCTTTTCGTACAGGGCGGCGAATTCGCCGCGTGCCCAGATACGTTGCAGGGTGTGGTTCAGGAAGTTGCGCCAACGTGAATCGTTTTGGCGAACCACAATTGCCTGGGGGTCGGTAAAGAACGCTTCGCCTACCTGCAGGCTGTCGCCATAACGTTTGGTGTAAGCCTTGGCCGAAAAACTGTTCAGCAATACCGCATCGGCTTGATTGGCACGCAGTGCATCGACCGAGTCACTGTAGTTGTCGAAGAACACCACCTGTCCGGTTGGAACCAGGTCTTTGAACAATTGCGCGGCGTAGTTGTTCTTGGAGGTGGCCACGCGTTTGGGCGGCGTGTAGGTCTTGATGTCTCCACTGTCCCCCTTCCTGACAAGTGGAACCACATAATCCCAGTTGTAGACGATGGTGAAATCGAGCACGTCTTCCCGCTTTACGGTGGGCGTGGTTGAGCCGAACATCGCGTCGATATCGCCGTTCTTGATGGACGGAATTTGAATCGTGCCGGTAATCGGTTTGAATTCGATGGCAACGTTCAACTCCTTGGCGACGACACGCGCCAGGTCGGGGGCGAAGCCGGTGGCTTGGCCGTTTGCATCGAGCTGGGCCATGGGCGGGGCGCTGGGATCTACGCCAATCACCAGCTTTCCACGCTGTTTGACTTGATCCAGTATCGATACGGGGTCGGCGGCAAATGCCGGCGTGGTAGCCAGTGAGGCGACGGCAAGCGCTGCAGCCAAGACACGCTTGTGCACGAACATATTTGGTTGATGCTTCATAGGTGGATGGAATTGATCAGGGGTGAAGAATGCTTTCGATGAAACGCGCCGCACGCGGGCTTCGAGGGCTGCGGAAGAAATCTCTGGTGGCTTGGGTTTCGATGTTTCTGCCTTGGTCGAAAAACGCCACGTCATGCGCAACTTCACTGGCAAAGCCCAGTTCGTGCGTGGCTACGGCCATGGTGGTGCCGCCGTGTGCAAGCGTGCGAAGCACTTCCAGTACTTCGTGAACAAGCTCCGGGTCGAGGGCAGAGGTGGGTTCGTCCAGCAGCAGTACTTCGGGCTCAAGCGCCAAGGCACGGGCAATCGAGGCACGTTGTGCCTGGCCGCCTGACAGCGTCGAGGGCCATGCATGAATCTGGTCTGCCAGATGCACCTTGTGCAGCATGTCGTACGCTTTTTCTTCCGCTTGTCTGCGGCTGAGCTTTTTCACCTCGACAAGTGCAAGCGTGATGTTTTCCAGTACGCGCATATTTGGATACAAGGCCGGGCGCTGAAAAACGAACCCGATTCTTCCCCGAATACTGGGATGCCGCAGCGCCTTTCTATTGATTGCTGTGCCGTTCAGCTCGACAGTACCCTTGCTGGGCGCTTCCAGGCCGCTGATGATTCTGAGCAAGGTGCTCTTGCCACATCCGCTGGGACCGCAAAGCGCAAGCACCTTGCCTTTCTTCAATGTCAGGTGAATATCCTCAAGGACCTGCTTCTTGTCGAAAGTCTTGTGTATTCCACTGGCGCGAATGACGTCTCCAGACGCTGCGGATGATGAATCAGAGGTCAATTTTTTTCTCGTGCGAATAGCGGTGCTTATCTGAATCCTTATTTTAATGATTATGTTTTTGTGTCAGAAAGACATTAAAATAATATTCTTAGCAATATTTTTCTGCCAACCTGTAAGGCAATTTTACGTTTTCGGAGAAGAACGCCTTTCTGCGCAAGAGCGCGCTGCCAGATCATGGAATATGATTGCGGCAGTACTGGTGCTAGTCAAATCAGGCAGTTTTGACCAGCCGGTAAGGTTGGTGGGTGTTGGCGTTTCGATAGTTGAGATCTCTACGTGATGATGGGCGGAAAAATGTCAGGGGTGAATGGCGTGGTTGAGGAAATTCATCAGGTCTTTGATGAGTTTTCTGAGAGCGGCCAGGTTATTCCGATGGAGAATTTCAAATATTTTCATGAGCTCGATCTGGTCTGGGATCTATTCTCAGTCCTTGTGGACGAGGGTGAAGTTTCGCTGGCGATTTATGACGATGAAAAATTGGTGGTAATTCGTGGTTCAGGCCATGTCCCGGATTCGCTGCCGTCAAGCCCGAATAATCAGATTGAACCGGTGCGCGTGCAAGCTGATAGCGGGCTACTGCTGATATGGCGACGCAGCGTTCATACACGTAGTTTGGCGCTGCTTGTATCCATACCTGACGACGGGATGGCCAGGCAAAACGATAAAGCTCTGCTGGCGCTGGGTAAGACGGGCATTCATTTGGTGGCGCAGGCGTTCTACGTCCATTGGCTGTCCAGACGTGTACGCCAGTCTGTTCGAGAACGTGACGTGGTCAGCGGGCTTATCGGAGATGGATTGCTGGTATTGGACCAATCAGGGTTTCTCAGGTATATCAACGATCTGGGAAAGAAAATTCTGCGAATCGATGACGAGCGCCAGAAATTTCGAGACTTGCTTGGCTTCGAACCCGTCATCAGCGACGTTTTTCAGCGGCGTGAGGGTTATGTTGACAGAAAGGTCATCATTCCAGTCAAAGGCGTGAACACCTCATTGACAGACACTGCCATTCCGATCATGGACGATCACGGTGCGATTGTGTCGGTGGTCAATATATTCAGAAAGTTGGCACCGGAACAGGCGTTGGCAGAACAGTCCATCAAGAAAGAAATGGGCGTTCGAATTGTTGCCATCATGGGCGAGTCCGATACGGTAAAAAACATGAAGGACTACGCGCTGCAAGTCGCGAGGTCCACTGAGAACGTGCTGATATACGGCGAGCCAGGTACCGGTAAAAGTCTGCTGGCCAAGGCTATTCATGGCGAGAGTGCCAACAAAGAGCGGCACATGATGGTAGTGGACTGTGCCAGATTGTCTGTGCACGAGTTTGAGAGCCATGTGCTCAGTTCACGTGCCGTACGGGGTGAGCCGGGCTGGGTATTAAACTCGGATATATCGGGTGCCAGCGATGTAGCCACCTTGCTGTTTGAGGGAATAGATTTTTTACCTATTTCCACGCAGCTGCGCCTGTTTTCGGCACTGGTGGCGTATCGCCAGTTGGAACAGCCTGCGGGGGTGTCCGGCCCACCTAGGCTAAGAATCATGGCATCGGTTAGCGACGCCATTGGCGTGATCATTCAAGAGCAGCGTCTGCACCCGAAGTTGCATGGTTTTTTAAGTGAGATGAACATATTGGCCCCTCCGTTGCGAAGTCGGGAGGGCGATCTTCCTCGGTACGTGGCGTCCTTCCTGCAACAGGAAGCCGCAGGTGCAGCCGAGTCCGCAGTGTCTGGCAAGCTGTTGAGGTTTCTTGGCAAGCAGGCTTGGGTTGGAAATCTGGTGCAATTGAGATTTGTCGTGCGTGAATTGCTCAGAAGCAATGCGGGGTCGGAATCCGACAGAAGAATGATCGGGAAAGTGGAAGAGATTATGGGTGTTTCCCATATTCCATTCCATTTTTCAGTGCAGAATTTCGAACGCCTGTCGATGAGCGAGGCGGAAAAGCAGGCGATATATCTTGCGTTGCAGGCTATGGACTTCAATTTGTCCAGGGCTGCGCAGGTGCTGGGAATCAGTCGGCCAACGCTTTATTCTAAGATGAAGAAGTATAAGCTGGGTCAATGACTGTGATTGCGCATTCATTATGTGCGCTGGTGAATTAATGCTTGTCTATGGTAGCGTGAAATATGATGGAATTGATTGAGTGGAATGATTTTGCCAAGGTGGAACTTCGCGTAGGAAAAATAATTGAGGCGGAGCCATTCCCCAAGGCACGCAAGCCTGCCTATGTTCTGCATGTTGATTTCGGACCGGAAATCGGTATCAGGAAGTCCAGCGCGCAAATCACTGATCTATATACTCCGGAAAATCTGATCGGAAAATTGGTGGTTGCTGTCGTTAATTTTCCGAAGAAGCAGATTGGGCCTTTGCAGTCCGAGTGTCTGGTTACAGGGTTTCACGACGAAGCGGGGCGAGTAGCTTTGTGCGTTCCTGATCAATCCGTGCCTTTGGGAACAAAACTTTTATAAGTAGATAGATGTGAACCCGCAAATTTTGCAAATTGTGCCCGTTCAAGGGCGGGGCCATCGGCTCTGTTAATGTCTTGCCATCCGTTGAATCGCTGTGGAGATAGTGATGGAAGACTGGCTTGACCTGCTCCAATGGCCAGCCATGGCAGCATCGTTGATCGCCGCTTACCTGGTTGCGTCGCGTGGCACAAACAAGCGCAACACAGGTTTCTGGATTTTCTTGTCAAGCAACGTCTTGTGGGTGGTGTGGGGTTGGCATACCCAGTCGTACGCGTTGATTGCATTGCAATTTGGCTTGGCTGTGTTGAATTTCAGAGGGGTGTCGAAGACGGACGAACATGAGTGATGCGTCCCCACCCGGGCATGGAACTATCTGAAATCGCGCGCATACCCCGAGGTCCATAGTGGTTTGACGCACCTTCCAGTGCCGTCAAACCAGTGGCGCTGGATCAGCCTCATTTCGCCTTGGGTCCTTCCCGTTTTTCCAGTATCTGCGGTATGTCGTCCTGCGGCTCAAAAGTGCCGGGATTAGGCTCGTTACGATCGGTTTCGCCAGAGCCATCATATTGAGTAGCTGGGCGACGCATTGGTTTGTCAGGCGTCGGCTCGGTTGCCGGCGCGCTACCGGGTACCAGGTCGGGTGGTGGCGCAAGAGCGTCTGGATTCAGATCGGTGCGGTCGTTACGGGTCATGGCGTTGCTCCCAGGAGTGTTGCTCCATTAGTCGGATGAATGTTTGAGCAGGCGTAGTTGCCCGGTTGGGTAGTCATACAGTTGGCAACCAGCAGATACGACGTTGTCAGCTACGCTGGTCAGATCAAGCAAACTACGTTCCGCATGGCAGGGCTGGCCAAGCTGGCACCGCTTTACGGACGGCCTGCAATTTGCTGACCCACGTGACCTGTTTTCATGGATGAGAAATATGCCCACCAGTCCCACTCGGCAGTTCACCTTGTATGCGTCGCAGGGGCGCGTTTATGCAGAAAATTCCGCCGGAAAGTTGATTGATCTGGGTGCCGTGCGCAAGGAAGGCAATGTATTCACGTATCGCCTGGATGCTGATGGGGTGTCAGGCGAGGTGAGCGAGAGCATTGCGCGTGCACTGGCGGATATCGAAAATCAGGTGACAGACGTCTATCTGGACGGGCAGTTCATTGCTTTGCCGGATCTGAAGGACAGCATCACGCTGGCGGATGACGTGCCCAAAGCGGTCATCTCACTGGCGGATTCAGTGTCGCCACCGACGAGCAACGGCGACACCCCGCACATTTTTTGACTCGGTACGCGAACGCGACTGATGGGGTCACACGAGTTGTCGCTTCACAGAAATCGTTGATTCACACCAGTCGCCCAGCCGGTCAAATACATCAGACCGGCTTGTTGCGTGCAGCATCGCCAGGCCGGTGGCCGGGCAGCTTGCTGGTGTCTGCAGGTTGGTCAATCTCGCTGCCCGGGTCTTCGCTGCCCGTGGATTCCGTTTGAACGTGCACCTCGTCAATGGTCGAGTCGGCAGGAGATGCTTCCGGATCAGACAAGGGCGGGGTGGTAGGGTTGGTGTCGTGATGGCTTGGCATGATGAATTCCTGATCTGAACGCGCAAAGGGGTGGTAAAGCTTCGCCAGTGCACGTTCGCAAGCTTTGTGCCGTGTGGCCACCACAGCCCTGGCACCACGGCTGCCATCAGGAACCGCCTGCTCGTAACCCATACAATCAGCTTGGTATTTTGCTCATCCGTTTGGTGGCGTCATGTAGTGATGTCATGCAGCAAAATCAGGCAACAGCGTTATATGCGGTGGCAGTCCCTGACGCTGCCCGCTTGCGCGGCTCAAAGGAGTATCGATGCGAGCATATGTCCAACGATTCGGTCGCAATCTTCATGGGCGCGATATTGCCGTTGGCGATATTCACGGGCATTTCCTACGCTTGGAATCTGCGTTGGCAAAGATCTCATTCGATCCACGCCAGGACCGCTTGTTCAGCGTAGGCGATCTCATCGACCGAGGACCCGATTCCATCGCCGCGTTGGAATGGTTGTCCAGGCCCTGGTTCCACGCCGTGCGCGGCAACCATGAAGATTACGCAGTCCGGTATGAAACGGTGGACGTGGATAACTGGGCCATCAACGGTGGGGCGTGGTTTCAGCTTTTGAGCGATGTACAAAAAAGGCAGGTTGCTGATGCATTTGCCGCTTTACCGTATGCAATGGAGATAGAGACGGCAGCAGGGCTTGTCGGCGTGGTACACGCGGATTGCCCCAGCGTGGATTGGCAAGATCTGGCCACGGTGCTGATGCAGCGCCGCAAACGAGTCCAATGCATCTGGTCGCGCGACCGAATTACCGCTGGCGACGCTACTGAAGTCGCTGGTGTGCGTGCCGTCGTGGTTGGGCACACGCCGCTGATATCGCCGGTCACCTTGGGAAATGTCTATCACATAGACACTGGCGGCTGGACCCCGCATGGGCATTTCAGCCTGCTGAACCTGTCAACCATGACAGTCGAGGTTTGACTCGCAGGTATACCGATTGGAAAGCCTTGCTTGGTCTTTTTTTCTCTGTCAGGCTGATCGACACGTCTTGTAGAAGCTGTACTCGGGCGCGGGCGTTTCGGGATTTTCACGCCAAAGCAGGGGTAATCTGTGCGCGCCTATGAGCTAGCCGAAGTACGAGCTGCCAAGACCATGAATGTTCTACACACGGCTGAGCGCGCACACCGCTTTGACTTGCGATATGCGGGCGTCGAACTACGGAGTCGTTCCACGCCGTACTTTTACGACGTACTTACGCAATTGATTCAGGTGGCGGCCGATGTCCAGCGCGCGGGTGGCGTTCCGCGCATTGCGTTGCGACGTAACGCAGCTGTGTCACCGCGCATACTGCTTGACGTGCGCATTCATGGCCGTGACTTTGAATTTGCATCGGTTGTCGATCTCGAAGGACAAGCCTATGCCGTCTGCCATGAGTCAGGTGCTGCGCGCAGAATTCCATGGATCAAGCGTTGGGCCCTGGGTTGTTTCGACTCGCCAGCCGCCGTACAGGCACATCGCGTCGCGTTGGCAGAATTCAATGCAGAAATGCAGCTGAGTGTGGCGATGCCAACATTGACGAAGCACCAGTGATCGTTCGTTTTACGGCATATGCGTTGTCACCTGAGGTAGCACCTGAGGTAGCACCTGGGTTAGCACCACTACGCCATCGGAATCGATGACAACAAATTCGCCTGCGCGGATGACAATGCCCCCAATGGATAGGTCGACACCGACTTCTCCGCTTCCATCACCGGTACCGCGCACAGGTACCACCGAAGGATTGCCAAGCTGCGACGCACACTCGGGCAAGGGGTTCCTGGTCACACAAGTCGGCCGTACGCATCGACATCAGTTTCTTAGTCCAAGGTTGCGCCGGACTGCTTGACCAGCTTCTGGTGCTTGTCCAATTCAGACTGGAAGAAAGCGGTAGCCTCTTTCGGCCCGATGTTCAGCACCATCAGTCCCTGACCAGAGATCACGTTTTTTGCCTCGGGTGAATCCATGGCGGTTCTGATTGCAGTGGCGTAGTTGTCCACGCTTTCCTTCGGCAGTCCGGCAGGTCCGACCACGGCGATCCACGCATCGAAGTCGTATTTCGGTACGCCGGCTTCTGCCAGGGTTGGCAAGTCGGGCAGGGCGGTCGAGCGTTTTGTCGTGGACAGGGCAAGCGCGCGTAAGGAACCCGCCTTTACGTGCGACATCACTTGAGAGATCGAGACAAAGCCCATCTGCACCTCCCCGCTGAGCAGGTCGATGACCAGTTGGCCGGTTCCTCGATACGGCACGTGCTTGATGTCGATGCCGGTCTGGTTGACCAGCAGTTCACCGGCCAGATGCAGGGTGCTGCCATTGCCTGCCGACCCGTAATTCAGCTTGCCCGGATTTGCTTTGGCGTAGGCAAGCAATTCCTTCACATCCTTGGCCGGCACCTTGGGATTCACCACCAGGACCAGGGGTACCGTGGCCACGACAACAATCGGTGTGATGTCTTTCAAGGTGTCGTAGGGGACGTGTTTGTAGATGCCGGGATTGATCACGTGGTTGGACGAGATCATGCCTATGGTCAAACCGTCTGGGGCCGCTTTGACAAGCTGAGTGGTGCCGGGAATACCGCCCGCACCCGCAAGATTCTCGACGATGAACTGGTGCCCGGTTGCGCGTGCCAGCCCGGGGGCAATCGATCGTGCAACGGCATCGACAGTCGAGCCAGCGGCAAGGGGTACGACCATTCGCACGTTCTTGTCGTTGGCGGGTTGGGCGATGGTGCTGATGGGCAGCGCGGCCATCGATATGAACGCCGCGTAGATGGAAAGGCGTGTGATTCGGGAGATATTCATGGGGTGTCTCCTGCTTTTATGGGTGTTTCTTTTTATGGGTACTGCTGTCCAGCTTCTTTTGATCTTCACTTCTTCAAGCGTGCTTCTGCTTGAGTTCTGCGAAGCTCGTCAGCTGACCTGCGATGGCGCTGGCCGCCACCGTGGGCGGGCTGGCCAGCCACACGTTTCCGGGGCCGCCGCGACCGGGGAAGTTGCGATTGATGGCGCTGACCGTGACCTGATCGGCACGGGATGAGCCGCCTGGCCCGCAGTTGCCACATGCGCCGCAAGACGGCTGAAGCAGGCGCGCACCGACGCGCTCGAAGGCATCGAGATACCCGGCGGCAATGCAGTAGTCGCGCACGGCAGTGGTGCCGAACTGAAGGAATAGCTGAACGCCCGGTGCAATACGCAGGCCGCGGTCGGCTGCCCAGCGCAGCACCTCGTGATAATGGTCGAAGTCTTCGCGCTTGCCCGCCGTACAGGAGCCGCCGTAGGCAATGTCCACGCTTGTGCGGTGCTCGACCTGGTCAAGGGCAATGCCGTTGCCTGGGTCGCCGGGTGCGGCCACCATCGCCGGCACTGCCGAACAATCGATGCGGATGGTTTCGGCGTAGCTGGCACCGGCATCGCTTTGCATCCACGCTTCAATCTGGAAGTCGATGCCTCGGCGTTCTTTCAGGAATCGAACCGTCTCGGCATCAGGTGCCACAATGCCCGTGAAGCCGCCCAGTTCCGCGCACATATTGGTGAAGGTGGCGCGTTCGTCGGTGCTCAGATGGGCAACAGCAGGTCCTGCGAATTCGAATACCTTGCCCACGCCACCGCCCGATCGGATGTACGGCTGGGCAAGCAGGTGCAACACCACATCCTTGGCCGTGATACCCGTCTCAATCCGCCCGTCCAGGATGACCAGCAGACTGGGCGGAACCGTCAGGCGCACCGCACCGGTGACAAAGGCGTTGGCCATGTCGGTCGTGCCCACGCCAAAGGCCGCACAGCCCAGCGCGCCGCTGTGCGTGGTGTGCGAATCCGTGCCGACGACAAGCTGTCCGGGCAGAGCGTAATGCTCGGCCATCATGGCGTGAGAAATGCCCGCCACGTTGCTGCCGTCGTCCAGGCGCGCTTCGGCTTCGGTCAGGGTGCGATGGGTGCGCAAGCGGTAGTCGCTGGCGAAGTTGCGCTGCGCCTGCACCATCCGGTGCACATTGGGGATCAGGCCGCCGATGACGTGCGCGGGGCTTTCTTCGACGTACGAGGTGTGGTCCTCGAAGACGATGATCGATTCGGGTTCTTTCAGCGTCAGCGGTTTGCCGAAGGCTGCATGCAGCATGTGCGCGGCCATACCGGTGTAGTACTCATGAATGAAGCGCCAGTCCGCGCGCACAAACGCGCCATCGCCAATGGCAGGTGACGCCGATGTCACCGTTGTGCTCAACGCATGTCTGGCGACAATCTTCTCGAACAAGGTCTGGGGTGTTGTTGCCGTGGCTGTGTGCGCCGGGGCGACGTTGCTTAAATGTGCTTTCCCGAAAGCAAGCAGGCCACCACCGCGAAGAATGGCAGCGGCCAGTGCATCGCGCCCGGCAACCAGTTCTTCCAGGTTGATGGTTTCACCGGCCCGGATACGATCCACCAGGCTGAAGTCGGTTGAAGTCAGCAGGCCGATGTTGTCGGCGTTCTGGCGATAGATGCGCTCGAAGCTTTTTGCGATCACCAAACGCACGCCGGCAAGCCGTTCGGCTGCCGGACTGTGCTCACGGGACGACCCCTTGCCATAACGCTTGCCCGCCACCACGACCTCGATGTCGCTGGCGCGGATGGCATCAACAGGAATAGGCGTCTGACCCGCCACCCGGAACCCCGTGTAGGGGTACGCACCCAGCTTCTCGTCGAAGTGGGTCAGGATCGCAATCGGGGTGATTTCGTCAGTGGAAACGTCGTCGCGCAAAGGCTGCGCGTCTTCCAGGGCAAGGGCTTGGCCGCTCAACGCCGCAGTAATGACCTCGGGCGTCTGGCTCAGGTACAGAATATGGGGCGAAAAAAGAATCGTGGGGGTAATGGCATGCATACCCCATGATCGGCCCGACTGAGGGCACCGAGAAGCGCTAAGTCGGCACAGGGGGTCACGCCACAGGCGCGATCCGGGTTTACGTGTCCGTGATTTCCAGCACCTCGATCAGCGCCTGCACCGCGCGGGGTTGGGGATGGCGTCGCAAGGCATACAACATCAGCGTGCGTTCGGCCCAGGGTTCAGCCAGCGGACAGTGGATGAAGAAAGGCTTGCCGCCAGCGGCTGGTATGGCACTCAGCGGAACCACGGCAATGCCCAATCCCGCCTCGACCATACGGTGCACGGCATCGAAACTATTGACCGTTACCTCGGGCACAAAATGCTGGTGGATCGCCGCCGCGCGATCATGCAGCAGACGGTCAAGCGCGCCGCCCTGATGGACGCCGATCACGGGATAGTGCAGCACCTGGGAATAGGTGACAGAGGTCTCGCCCGCCAGCGGATGGTCCACCGGAAACACCACTTGCAAAGGATCAGTGGCGAAAACCCACGTATCCATGCCCGGCGGCACATCCGACTGCACGCCGATGCCCAGATCGGCGCGGTCATCCAGGCAGGCCCGGATCACATCCTTGGTATCCGCTTCATGCAGCGCCACGCGTACGCTTGGATAGGCCTTCTTGAACCGCCGCAAACGTTCCGGCAGCGCACCAACGACTGACGACATATTGGCGTACAGCCTGACAGTGCCCGCCAGCTCGTCACCCTGGCTTTGTATCAGTCGAACCAGCCCCTGCAGTTCATCGTCGATGCGCGCCCCTTGCTCGAAGAGCAGGCGTCCTGCATCGGTCAAGGTGACGCCGCGCGGGGATCGCACCAGCAAGGCGGTGCCGAACGTCCGTTCCAAGTCTGCCAGGCGCCTGCTGAGCGCAGACGCCGCGATGTTTTCCTCAGTGGCCGCACGCACGATCGAACCTGCTCGGGCTACCGCCACGAACAAGTGCACGTTGTAGGAATCGATTCGTTTGGTCACGATGACACCGTTACCCGTGTGGAAAGTGGGCGGGGATCACGGGGGAGAAGAACATGAGGATGGAATTCGTGGTGCGTCCGGCCGGAATCGAACCGGCATGCCTTACGGCGGCGGATTTTCTTACCTGCTACTGCTCGCGCAGCCAGACGTGGCGGCTGCCACCTCTGTTTGGGGTCTGGACTCTGTCTTGACCGTCCCGAACATGCCGTTCCCGGTTGGAACGTTGAATACATGTTTGGCTTAGGTCCTCGCCGTCGAGTCTCTACACACGCCTGGCCTTGCAATGCCGATGCTGCATTGCAAGTTGAGATCGACCGCTCGATCTCTGCCTGCTTGGCTCGGCGTTCCCGTGCCAGGGGTTCACCGAATTTGACGAGTTCTACTCCCGGCCTTTCGCCCGGGGCACTCCGTTTACCTGGAAGTCCGCTACGTCTACCAATTTCGTCACGGACGCACTGGGCGGCATTGTCGCACAGCCGCTCGTCGGAAACGCCTCATTTCGACAGCTTCGATGCCGCATCGCGCAACGCCGTGCGCAATGCTTCTTCGATGGTGGGGTGGTAGAAGGGCATGGCAAGCAAGTCGGCCACCGTCTGGCCTTGCTGGATCGCCCATGCAAGCAGGTGCGCCAGGTGTTCGGCATCCGGCCCCATGCCTTCTGCGCCCAGCAACTTGCCGTCTTTGCGGGCGATGTAAACATGCAACAAGCCGCGGTTCTTGAGCATGATTCGACTGCGTCCCTGGGTCTCGAAGCTGACGCGGCCAGTCACGAAGGTGTCCGCCTCCAAGTCGGAATAAGGCTTGCCAGCTTGAATCAATTGCGGTTCGCAGAACACGATCGACAAGGGCGTTACGTGTTGAGCTGCTTGCAGCGTTGGGAAATTGCCTGCGTTGGTGCCGGCAGTCAGCCCGTGCTCGTGCGCCACGTGCAGCAGGGGCAGCATGTCGTTGGCGTCACCGGCAACGAAGATGGGGGTCGTGCCCGCCTGCAAGGTGTCGGGGTCAACGATAGGAGTGCCGTGCTTGTCCACGGGCACCTGGGTATGTTCCAGGCCCAGCTGGTCCACATTGGGAACGCGGCCCGTGGCCACCAGCGCGATATCGAAATGTTCGGTGCTGGTCTTGCCCGCGCTGTCTTTCCAGGTGATCTCGATGCCGTCATCCTGGCGCTGTGCGTTCACCACTTCCACGCCCAGACTTAATGGGAATTCTTCTGCCAGCGCTTGTGCCGCGTATTTCTGAATGGCAGGGTCTTGCAGCAGGCTGATGCTGGGTTTTTCACCGAACAGGTGAATGCTGACGCCCAGGCGATGCAGGGCCTGACCAAGCTCCAGCCCGATGGGGCCGGGGCCGAAGACCGCGACACGTTTGGGCAAGCCTGACCATTCAAAGATGTCGTCGCTGGTTTGCAGGCGGTCTCCCAACGGTTTGAACACGTCGGGAATCAGCGGGCGTGCACCGGTGGCTATTACCACGCTGCGTGCCTGCACCTCGGTGTCGTCGCCGACTTGAAGCACGGTGTTGCTCAGGAAGCGTGCGTGACCGCGCAGACGATTTTCCGCAGGAATCTCGTGGACTTCCTTCAGCACAAAGCTCTCGAAATGGTCGCGCTCCTGCCGCACGCGCGCAAAGACGGCGGCGGCATCCACATGGACCTCGCCAACCTGCACACCAAAGTCCTTGGCGCGTCGTGCTTCGTGCGCTGCGTTGGCCGCCACAATCAACAGCTTTGACGGCATGCAACCGACTTTCACGCACGTGGTTCCATACGTGCCGCCTTCGATCAGCACCGCATGTCTGCCGGTCTTGGTAGCGGCGCGATAGGCGGCCAGACCGGCCGTGCCCGCACCGATGATGGCAACGTCCACGGAGAGTTTTTTCATGAAAACCTTTTGATTTGACGATGCCGAAGCCTTGCTCGTGGCCTGCGTCACTGCAACTGCGTTCGTCTGTGAAAACGACGAAGACAGCCGCAGTGTTACTGCTTACCGCAACGTGTACTGCAACTTATTTGATGACCGCGCAGCCAACGCGCGCGCCTGCGCCGCCAATCGGCTGCGTGTGGTGGTCGTCTGCGTTGGCGTGGATGATCAGCGCCGAGCCATCGGCATCCTGCAAGCCCTTCGCCCCCTTCAACAGCGTCGGCGACGATACTTCGGCGTTGACCGAGCCATCGGCGGCAGCAAAGACATTGGGCAAGTCACCCTCGTCCGGGCCATCCGGGTTGAGCAGACCGTGTTTTTTCTGCGAATGGTTCACGTGCGATTTGGATGCCTCGAACTTTGCGGTATCTGCGCAATCACCCACCGAATGGAAATGGATACCATGCCAGCCCGGCGTGAGCGCACCTGCCTGCAATGCGATACGCACCACGGTGCCGTGTGCACCGCCCTGGAAGTTTGCCGTGCCGATGGTCTGGCCTTGGTTGCCCACGACAGGAGCGGAAAGCGTGGCGATGTCGGGGGCCTGGGCCATGGCACCTGCGCTCAGACCAAGAGTGAGTGCAAGGGCGGCGATTTTATGAATGGACATGCAAGACTCCTGTAAGTGGAAGATCGAGAGCTAATCTAGCTTATCTGTGGGTGCCCGGATGACCAGCAGCAGATGTAAGCAGACAATGCCCGGGAGGCGCATCCTCACGTCTGGTCCCCAAATACCAGACGGGAACCAACTGTGGCTGTGACGACTTGGTCATTTCGGGAAACTTTTCGAGCGACAAGGCATGAGAATTCTGCTGGTGGAAGATGACGCCATGATCGGCGAGGCGGTGAAAGATGTGCTGCGGTCCGAACATTACGCAGTCGATTGGGCGCGCGATGGCGACGCGGCAGATACGCATTTGCGCACCGCCACCTACGATCTGGTTCTGCTGGACTTGGGCCTTCCCCGACGAGACGGGCTGGCGGTGCTGAGTGCCTTGCGGGCTCGCGCCGATCGCACCCCTGTCGTGATTGCCACCGCACGTGATGCCGTCGCCGATCGGATTGCCGGGCTGGATGCCGGTGCGGACGATTACGTGGTCAAACCCTACGACGTGAACGAATTGCTGGCGCGCATCCGGGCCCTGGTGCGACGCAGCGTGGGGCGGGCCGAGCCGGTGTACGTGTTGGGTAACGTGGCGATCAAGCCAGCCACTCGCGAGGTGAGTGTGGATGGCATGGCCGTCACCCTGTCGGCGCGTGAATGGGCGGTGCTGGAACCCTTGGTCGCGCGCCCTGGTGCGGTGATGTCGCGTGCGCAATTGGAGGAGAAGTTGTATGGCTGGGACGAGGAGGTAAACAGCAATGCCGTCGAGGTCTACATTCACGGGCTGCGACGCAAGCTGGGTGCTGGCCTGATTCAGAACGTGCGGGGCGTGGGTTATGTGGTGCCGAAATCTGTGGTGCCGAAATCATGAATATGCTTCGTTCGGTTCGCGCGCGTCTGCTGGTGTTTCTGCTTGCCGCGATCGTGTTGTTTGCCATCGTGCAGGCCGTGGTGGCCTATCGCAGTGCCTTGTCGCAGGCCGACGAGATGTTCGACAACCACTTGCAGCGCACGGCAGTGTCGCTGGCGCGGGGGGCACCCATGTCGCCTGCCTTGGCCGGCGAAGAAGCAGGGGCCAATGACGAAGACCTGCTGATTCAGATCTGGAGCGCGGAAGGGGTGCGCATCTACCGTTCTACCCGCCGTATCGTGTTGCCCGAGCAGATCGTGTTGGGCATGTCGACGGTGACGACCGCGCAGGCCAGTTATCGGATGTATTCGGTCGCCACGCCAACCCGCATCATTCAGGTGGGACAGGATCTTGCCGTGCGTCAGCGCCTGGCGGGTGGATTTGCCTGGCGAGCCGTGCTGCCCACCGCGGCGATGGCACCGCTGCTGATGATCATCGTCTGGTGGGTGGTCGGGTCGTCGCTCGCCCCGGTGGATCGGGTGCGACGGCAGCTTGCGCAGCGTCAACCGGGCGACTTGCCGGGGATCGACGAAGGCGATGTGCCCGACGAAGTGCGACCGATGATCGCCGAGATGAATCTGCTGTTCGCCCGGGTGGACCGCGCATTCAGTGCGCAGCGGCAGTTTGTTGGCGACGCGGCGCACGAACTTCGGACCCCGCTGACTGCGCTGAAATTGCAGATTGATGCCTTGTCGCGAGCGCCGGATGAGGCGGCCCGCGCGCGGGCCGTGGCGCGGCTGGAAGAGGGCGTTGAACGTGCCCGGCGACTGGTCGAACAATTGCTGTCGCTTGCTCGGCAAGAGGCCGCGCCGGTCGGCACTGTGGTGGCTGCAAATATCTCGCTGACAGATGCGGTTCGCTTGGCGATTGCCGACGCGGTGCCGCTGGCGCAGGCCCGCGACATCGATCTGGGCATGGTGCGTGACGATGCTGCGGTGGCGGCAATCGCCCCGGACGCCTTGCGCATGTTGCTGAGCAATCTGCTGGACAACGCGATCAAGTACACCTCGGCTGGTGGGCGCGTTGACGTTGGCGTGGCCAATGAGCCGGGCGCTTGCCGGGTATGGGTCGAAGATTCTGGGCCGGGCATTCCGGTTCGGGATCGCGCCCGGGTGTTCGAACGTTTTGTGCGCCTGGATGGCACCTCGGGCGAGGGGACCGGGCTGGGGCTTGCCATCGTCAAGGCGATTGCCGATCGCGAGGGCATTGTGGTGACGCTGGATGAGTCGGAGGCGCTGGGAGGCTTGCGCATCACGCTGCGTTTTGCGGCGCATGGTGCGTCTCCACCTGGTCAAGCTGCACTTGGTTAAGCGGGCGTGATTCATTCCACTGACACCATTGGATACCAGTCGCCAAGGCTGACGTGGCTGTCTTAAGTTTCGGCTAAGTCTCCGGGGAGAGGATGCGTTCATCGAACTGAACTTACCCCCGGAGACCCACATGAAAACGCTTTCGCTTACTCGTACCCGTCTGATGGCCGCGCTGGCGACAGCGGGTATTGTCGGTGCCGCTGGCACGGCAATGCTGCAACACGACGTGCACGCCCAGGCTGCACCCGCACCGTTGGTACAGACCAGCCCCTCGGTCGCCTTGCCCGACTTCGCTCAGCTTGCCCAGCGTGTCGGCCCTGCTGTGGTGAATATCCGCGTCAGCGGTGTCACCAAGATCAGCCGCGAAGAGGCCGCCCAGGAAGACCCGTTTGCGCAATTCTTCGGCCGCATGCCTGGTCAGCAGGCACCGCGCGAACGTCAGATGCGTGGCCAGGGCTCGGGCTTCATCGTTGCCAACGACGGCGTCATTCTGACCAACGCGCACGTGGTCAAGGGTGCTAAAGAAGTCGTGGTCAAACTGACCGATCGCCGCGAATTCCAGGCCAAGGTGCTGGGTATCGATGAGAAGACTGACATTGCCGTGCTGAAGATCGATGCCAAGAATCTGCCGGTGGTGCAGATTGGCAAGGTATCTGACGTGCAGGTGGGTCAGTGGGTGGTGGCCATCGGCTCGCCCTACGGCCTGGAAAACACCTTGACTGCCGGGGTGGTCAGCGCCACCGGCCGTTCCTTGCCCGATGACAGCGCCGTGCCGTTCATCCAGACCGACGTGGCGGTGAACCCGGGTAATTCGGGTGGCCCCTTGTTCAACCTGCGCGGCGAAGTGGTGGGCATCAATTCGCAGATCTACAGCCAGACGGGTGGATTCCAGGGCCTGTCCTTCTCGATCCCGATCGATGTGGCCTCGCGCGTTCAGACGCAGATCCAGCAGAACGGTCATGCATCCCATGCTCGCATGGGGGTGACAGTGCAAGAGGTCGATCAGACCCTGGCCGAATCCTTCGGTCTGGATCGTCCGACGGGTGCGCTGATTTCGTCGGTGGAACCGGACAGCCCGGCATCCAAGGCCGGCTTGCGCTCGGGTGACATCGTGCTGGAAGCCGGTGGCAAACCGGTGACCTCGTCGGGCAGTTTGCCGGTGCTGGTTACGCAGGCTACGCCGGGCGAAAAGCTGCCGTTGCGCATCTGGCGTGAAGGCAGTGCCAAAGATGTGCAGGTAGTGCTGGCCGATGCGGCCACCCCGGCCGAGAAAAAGGCCAGTGCCGGTGCGGCCAGCCAGGGGCGTCTGGGCTTGGCGCTGCAAGCCTTGCCACCGGGTGCATCGGAAGAAGGTGGCTTGCTGATCGCCGGCGTGGCAGGTGCTGCGGCACAGGCGGGCGTGCAGCCTGGCGACGTGTTGCTGTCGATCAACGGCGTGCCCGTGAAAGATACTGCGCAGGTCCGTGGCCTGATCACCAAAGCAGGGAGTTCGGTGGCATTGCTGATCCAGCGTGATGACGCCAAGATCTTCGTGCCGGTGCGCTTGGGCAAGGAAGTGGGTTGAACGGCTGGGGCACTGGGCTGATCGAATCACCCCTCGGTGAAATACGGCATCAGGTCCGGCAATCCAGGACTTGATGTGCGAAGCGGCGGTGCGATATCCCGCCGCTTCGGCGCTACACTTCCGGGCATGCCGCTCAAAGTATTCGACCTTCAGTGCACCCATCACCATGTTTTCGAGGGCTGGTTCCAGTCGCGCGAAGAATTCGATTCGCAACTCGAACGCAAGGAGATCGCGTGCCCGGTTTGCGGTGATACGGGCATTGAACGAAAGTTGTCGGCTCCCCGTTTGAACATTGGCCATCTGCAAGCGCCGTCGCCCGGCAATATCGATCCGGCCATCGCGCGCCGCGAACTGATGCGCCAGGTGCGCGAAGTCATCAAACAGACCGAAGACGTGGGCGAAAATTTCGCCGACGAGGCGCGCCGCATTCATCACGGCGTGGTGCCGGAACGGGCAATTCGTGGTGTGACGACTCCAGACGAACGCGAGGCCTTGGCCGACGAAGGCATCGAAGTCGTATCGCTGCCCAATATCGTGGACGACGACAAGCTGCATTGATGCGCATGAACGCACTCGACAGGCTGTCACAACACGCGCCCGATCTCAGCTTTGAATTGCCGGATGGAAAGCCGGTGGTCAAGCTTGGCCTGATCCTGACGCTGTACTTCAAAAACGGCTACACACGCGACACCAAGGAACGGCTGCTGGCCTGCTTTCGGCGTTTTCACGAGGCTTATCGGCCGGCGCTCAACTGCTTGATCTACAGGCGTCATCAGAAGCTGACCGACCCAGCATTTGAGAAAGCTTGCGACGCCATTCTGAAGCTTGGCGGCCATGAGGAATTCAGCCTGTGCCTGAGCAGCGCCGCCGATGACACCCAGGCAGCCGACTATTCGCTGACCGCCTTGAACTCTGCCGAGATACACGGCGATGGGTTGCGTTCCTTTATCAAGATGGTGATGCCTTGGCACATGCTTGCCGACCTCGATGGTCGGGCGACATTTCTGGCCTGGGCGCAATATCTGTGTGATCAGGTCAAGGCCGAGCACGGCTACGGCGGGCTATCGAGCGTTCTGCCCCATGACTATCACGGCTATCTTCCCGCCGAGTATCAACTGGCCCAGCAGTATTCAGGGCTGGAAGTCGATTCCATGCCGCATGCATCAAGCATCGAACTGCTTGATGCCGTGAAAGGAGTGAACTGGTTGACCGTGCTGGGACAGGACTTTTTGCAGCGCGTGGGTGGGGAACATGCAATTGCTCAGGCGCTGCATGACCATGAAGATAGCGACGTGCTGACTTACTGCAATGGGTTGATCGTGCAGGCAGGGGGCTACCCCGAACTTGGACGGGACGAACTTCCTGCCGCCTATGTTGCTGTGAACAAAGTGGTCCGACCGATACGAATCAAGCAGCCAGATCAGCTGCATTTCGATACTACGGGCGGAAAAAGCTTTGACCAGGCAGACACTACGAAATGGTATGCACGCTTTGACCAAGACGATGCACGACAGGACTGAAAGCGGCCAGCGCATGCTGGAAAATCTGCTTGCTCACGCGCCGAACCTGGAATTCACGCTGCCGGATGGCACCCCGGTGGTCAGGCTTGGCCTGATCGCGACAATCTACTTCAAAGAAGGTTATTCGCATGAAAGCAAAGCACGGGTAGTGGCTTGTTTTCAGCGTTTCAAGGACGAGTTTGGCGCGCACTTGCATGCGCATTTTGATGGACGTTATCGGGTCTTGACCGATGCCGGTTTCAACAAGACCGCGCAGCAGATTCTAGGTACCCACGCCAACGAACAATACGAGTGGCACGTGTCTAGCGCGCCGGCAGCAACCCAGGCTGCTGAATACAGCTTGTCTGTGTTGAATTCTGTCGAGGTGCACGGCGATCGCAAGCGGTCGTATCTGAAGATCAGTTTGCCCTGGACGCTGTTGCAAACTCCTGATGGGGTGGCACGGTTTCAGGACTGGCTGCTCTATCTATGCGATCAGGTGAAGGCAGAGCATGGGTACGGCGGTCTTTCCAGCGTGTTGCCCTATGATTTCGACGCCTACATGCCGACGGAATATCAGCTCGCCCAGCAATTTTCGGGGCTTGAGGTAGATTCCATGCTGCCCAACTTCAAGCGAGAGCTGCTGAACCATATCAAGGGAGTGAACTGGTACACCGTGCTGGGTGAGCGCTTTGTCACGCAGCTTTATGGCGAAGCGGAATTACGGCACAGGCTGGGGCAGGGCGATGTCCCAGGCGACGTGGCAGTGCTGCCTTACGCGCACGGATTGATCATTCGTGCAGGTGGGCTGCCGCAGTTGGGCGCGCAATACGAACCGCTTCCTGCCCAATATGTAGCGGTCAACCGGGTGGTTCGCGCTGTGCGTATTCCCCATCCCGATCCGCTGCACACGTATTCGCCGTATGGCGATTGCTTCGACGCGGAAAGCACGGCCAAGTGGTATGCGCGGTTCGATCAGCCTGAGTGATGCGTTGATAGTGATGTCTTGAATGACATCCTGAATGAAGAACAGCCGGCATGTGCCGGCTGTTCTTCATTAAAAAGCCTTGATATATAAGGCTTCTGTCTTGCTGTGCTTAGCGAACGCGGCTGCGGTATTCAGCAGTGCGCGTGTCGATTTCGATCTTGTCGCCGATTTCGCAGAACAGCGGCACGGGGAGTTCCCAGCCGGTGTTGATCTTGGCGGGCTTCATGACCTTGCCCGAGGTGTCGCCACGGACAGCGGGTTCGGTGTAGATGATTTCGCGAACGAGCATGGTCGGCAGGTCGACCGAGATTGCCTTCTCGTTGTAGAACACCACTTCGACGGGCATGCCTTCTTCGAGGTAGTTCAGTGCGTCGCCCATGCCTTCGGCTTCGACTTCGTACTGGTTGTACTCGGCGTCCATGAAGACGTACAGCGGATCGGCGAAGTACGAGTAGGTGCACTCCTTGCGATCGAGTTGCACGACTTCGAACTTTTCGTCAGCCTTGTAGACAGCTTCCGTGCCCGACTCGGTGAGCAGGTTCTTCAGCTTCATCTTGACCACAGCCGCATTGCGACCGGACTTGTTGTATTCGGTCTTCAGCACGACGAGCGGGTCTTTGCCGACCATGATCACGTTGCCGACGCGGAGTTCCTGGGCGTTCTTCATGTGGGACTAACCTAACTGTTGGATTTCGAGGATGTTGCGCGGGGATGTTGATGGCCTTGCGCAGAAAACCGCACAAGGCTTGCCCCACACACGCTGACTACGGGTTGAATCCCGGTTGAATCAATGACCAACCATGTAGGCAGATCCAAGATCCATGAGTGCAGCAAAACGAACTATTGTATACGCATGGCGCTTGCAGATCGATTGCGGGCAAAAGTCATCAGCCGATCGGCAAGGTCGGGCTGTTGTGCCAGCGCCTCAGTGAAGCCTTTTGTCGCCGTGGTCCATGCCGTGTGCAAAGGCTCGGAAAGCGCGTTGGCAAGCCCGTTTGCAAGCCCGTTCGCAAGCCCCTTTGCGAACGAGTCTGCCGCAGATGCCTGCTGCGTCACCAGACCGTTCCAGCTGCGATTCAATACTTCGATTTCTGCGGGCATGCCGGCATGCGACAACCATGCGTCAAGCTTGGCCCAGTGCGCATCTTCGTCCTGCGGATAGATCTGCCACAGCATCGGCCGACCCGCCCAGTGTGCACGTACAAACGAATCTTCTCCGCGCACCAGGTTCAGATCGGCCGTCCACAACAGCCGATCGAAATCTTCCTGCGGCACGAGCGGGTAGCGGGCTACCGTAACGTTGTTGAAGCGGCCCGCCGTCAGACTGGGGGCAGCACCTTGGGGGACTGCGAGCAAGGTTTCACCCGGCGCATCGGCCAAGCCTGCCAGCAAGGCATCGACAGGTGCTTGCGGATAGCAGAACAGCGTGACCAAGCGGGTGTCCGGTGTGCGGGCGGGCAAACCCAGGCGGGCGAGCAACTCGGCCTGGGCGGCAGGGTTCTGTTGCCACGCGTCGCGTTCCGCAATCAGGCCCGGTTCGCGCAACAGGCCACCGGTACGCGGGGTGAAGCCGGGGAAGAAAAAGTACTTCAGCGTGCCATCGGGCCGGTGCGAGGGCAGGGCGTGACAGTCTTCGATCCAATTTTCTGCGCTCAGATATTCCAGATTGAGCCAGATCGGCTGCGGACTGGCCGCGCGCAGCCGGTCGACGAAGCGCGGTGGCGGGTCGCAGGCAAAGGCTTCGATGACCATGTCGCCAGGCAGCAAATCGGGCGCATCTGCCGTCCAATGCACAACATCAATGCCTGCTACCTGCTGTTGGACCGTGCCAACATCCACCCCGGGCTGAATGCGGGAAAAACTCGCCAGATCGTCGACCCACAGGCGCACACTGGCCCCGTGGTCGTGCGCCAGCCTGCGGGCAAGCCGCCAGCACACGCCGATGTCGCCATAATTGTCGACAACGCGACAGAACAGATCGATCTGCAAATCACCACTCCGTAAGACCCGTTGTGCGGGCGGGTGCCTAGGATAACCGCCCGCCCTGGATGAGCGCATTGCTGCCTATGGATTGCGGTATTTTTGCCGTTTCGTAGCTTTCGTGCTGCTTTCCACTGCTACCGAAGCTAATTGTGGGGAAATATTGGAAATGCCCATGCATATTGTTGCAGCGCGGAACCCAAGCGCGCTGGTTACAGTCTTATTGCTATGAACACCGCCACCTCGCCCATGAAAAAGATCATTGCTCGTCCTCGACGCTGGATAGCGGCGGCGATTGTTGCCGTGCTGGGCGTGACCGGATGTAATTCGTTCGATGCCTGGCAGCGCAAGACCATCTTCTCGGTAGCGACTGACAGTCGCTGGTACCAAGAGCCCACGCGTGGCACGGAAGAGTTCAACATTCCCCTGGCCAATGGCGATCAGGTGCATGCCTGGTACTGGAAGAATCCCGATCCCAAGGCTGCCACGGTCCTGTACCTGCACGGTGCCCGCTGGAACCTGAATGGCAGCGCCTTCCGCTTCGATAACTGGACCGAGATGGGCTTCTCGGTGCTGGCCATCGACTATCGCGGTTTCGGTAAATCGACCAACCGGTTGCCCTCGGAAGATACCGCCTACGAAGACGGTCTGGCAGCCTTGAAAGAACTGGCCAGGCGCGAGCCGGACCCGGCCAAGCGCTTCGTCTACGGCCATAGCCTGGGTGGCGCGGTGGCGGTTCACCTGGCGGCCTACAACGTCAAGGCCGAGCCCTTTGCCGGGCTGATCGTGGAGTCGAGTTTCACCAGCATTGCCGACATGGTGCGCACGCTGCGCTGGGGCTGGATTCCCGGTCTGCCTGCGCTGGTAACGCAGCAGTTCGATTCGCGCAGCAAGCTCTCGCGTGTCGATACGCCCTTGCTGCTGCTTCACGGTACGGCCGATGGGTTTGTTCCGCTGCGAATGAGCGAAGAACTGCTGAAAGCCGCAACCTCGGTGCCGGATGGCTACCGCCGTCTGGTGAAGATCGAGGGCGGCAACCATTCCGGCAGGCGCGGGATCGGCGATCAGTTCTATCGTGATCCGATCCGCACCTTCGTGCGCGACGCGGGCGCTCGCTACAGCGCCACGGCGGCTACGTCAGGCTGAGCGCCTGGAACATCTCGCTGGGCCGTATCAGCTGATCCTGTGCGGCCACCAGCGGCAGGTCCCGCTTGCCTGGCAGGGTGCGCGACACCAGCGCATACAGGCTGCTGACGCCAAGCGCAGCGGCCTGTTCAATCGGCCGACCGTTCACCACGTGCCCCAGCACCACCGCCGAGAACACGTCGCCCATGCCATTGGGCAGCGGATCGAGGTCGATGAACGGGGTATGTATCACCCACGCGTGATCGGCCGTAACCACCAGTGTGCTCAACTGATCTGACGGCAGGTCCGCAGTGCGCAGGCTGGTGATGATGACGGTCTGCGGCCCCGGATTGCGGGGGTTACCCAGCAATTCGCGCGCAGCATCGACAGCCGCCTGGGTCGACTCGATGGAGGTGCCGTGCAGCAGTTCGAACTCGTAGTGGTTCGGCGTGATGATGCTGGCGTATTGCAAGGCCCGGCTGCGCAGGAAGTCCGGGATGCCTGGACGCACGAACACACCACGGCCCACATCGCCCATGACCGGGTCGCACAGGTAGACCAGCTCGGGCCGCTGCTTGCGGATTTCCTGGACGGCCGACAGGATCACTTCTCCGATCGCGGCATCGCCCAAGTAGCCCGACAACACGGCCTGGCAACGTTCCAACACGCCACGCGCACGTAGTCCATCGAGCACATCGTTGATGTGCTCGGCAGAAAACACCTGTCCCTTGAATTCGCCGTAACCGGTGTGGTTGGAGAACTGCACCGTATGAACGGCCACCGGCTGCGCACCCAGCAATTGCAGTGGCAACATGGCCGCTGCGTTGCCAACGTGGCCGTAAGCCACATGCGATTGAATCGACAGCACCAACGGCGGGGTCACAATGGCGCTCATCGTTTTTGGTATTGCTGTGCGCCGAACAGGGCTTCGCGGGCCTTGTCGTCGGTGATCGGGCGGCGCAGCTCTGCCAGCACGGCCACGCCACGCTGCACAGCCGGGCGTGCGGCAATGGTTTCGAACCAGCGTTTCACGTTCGGGAATTCTTCCAGCACGATGCCTTGGTTCTCGTAAGAACGAACCCACGGCCACGCCGCGATGTCGGCGATGGTGTATTCATCGCAGCCCAAAAATTCGCTTTCGCCCAGGCGCTTGTCCAGCACGTTGTACAGGCGCTTGGTTTCGTTGGTGTAGCGGTTGATCGCGTACTCGATTTTTTCGGGCGCGTAGTTGCGGAAATGGTGCGTCTGACCAAGCATCGGGCCAAGCCCGCCCATCTGGAACATCAGCCACTGCAAGACGGTGAAGCGTTCTGCATCGGTCTCGCCCAGGAACTGGTTGGTCTTGCTGGCCAGATACAGCAGGATCGCGCCCGATTCGAACAGCGCGAACGGCTCGCCATCGGGGCCATTCGGATCGAGGATCGCCGGGATCTTGTTGTTCGGGCTGAGCGCCAGGAAGTCGGGGTCGAACTGGTCGCCCGCGCCGATATCGATGGCGTTCACGCTATAGGGCATGTCCAGCTCTTCCAGCAGGATGTGCACCTTGTGACCATTGGGGGTGGGCCACGAAAACAGCAGCACTGGCAGCTCGTCAGCACCGTTGAGGATTTGCTTGCGTTGAGATTTCTTGGACATCGGGTCTCCGGCTAAACGGATGGTGGCTGCCACGGCAGCCCGGGTTATTCCTGATTATGTGCCAAACCTTCGCAGGCGGGAAACCCGTGAAACGGGCGGCATAATCGGTCGAGACCAATTTTGTCCAGGAGCAGCAATGCAGGCGATCGTATGCAAGGCGTGGGGCCCACCCGAAGATCTGGTGTTGGAATCGGTGGTTCTGCCGGCTTTGCAGCCCGGCCAGGTGCGCATTCGTGTGCGTGCAGCTGGCGTGAATTTCCCGGACGTGCTGATCGTGCAGAAGAAGTACCAGCAGCAACCGGCCTTGCCCTTTACCCCTGGCAACGAAGTTGCGGGTGAGGTGATCGAGGTTGCGTCCGATGTGGTGCACCTGCGCCCGGGTGACGCGGTGGTGTCCTTCTGCAATCTGGGTGGGTTTGCCGAGGAGGTCATTGCGCCTGCTGACGCGACGCATGCAATGGCGCCAGGATTGAGTTTCGAGACGGCTGCGGCATTTACGTTGACCTACGGCACGTCGTGGCACGCGCTGTGTGATCGCGCTGCATTGAAAGCGGGCGAGACGGTGTTGGTGTTGGGGGCCTCAGGCGGCGTGGGCTTGGCTGCGATCGAGATTGCGCGCGCGGTGGGTGCTCGGGTGATTGCGGCGGCGTCGAGTGCTGACAAACTGGCGCTGTGTCGTGAGCACGGGGCCGATGCGTTGATCAATTACGAGGAAGAGGATTTGCGCGAGGCGATCAAGCGCCATACGAATGGGCGTGGGCCGGATGTGGTGTTCGATCCGGTGGGCGGCAAGTATGCGGAGCCTGCTTTCCGCAGTATTGCGTGGCGGGGGCGGTATTTGGTGGTGGGCTTTGCGAATGGGCAGATTCCGGCAGTACCGTGGAATTTGGCTCTCTTGAAGAGTGCGTCGTTGGTGGGTGTGTTCTGGGGCGAGTTTGTGCGCCGTGAGCCGTTGGCGCATGAGGCGGGGATGGCTAGCTTGTTGGGCTGGCTGTCGGAAGGGAGGTTGCGGCCGCATGTGTCGCGGACGTATACGCTGGCGGAAACGGCTCAGGCTTTGATTGATCTGCGGGATCGGCGGGCGACGGGGAAACTGGTGATTGTTCCCTGAGTTGGGGTTTGTTTGTGACGGTGTGGTTGTTCTTCTGCCAGTCGCGTTTTTTCTTGCGACAGCGTGGTCGTTCTTGAGCCAGTCGCGGGTGGTGGGGCCGGCTCGTCTGCCCCGCTGGACTTTGGCGTCGGGGCTCCCGCCCTCCACCTTGTCCAGAAGGGCAGCCAATCCGGCCCCACCACCCACGCCTTCAAGACGGCTTGGTTAAAAGCAAATCCCGCCTTTGGGCGTTTGCCGTTTTGCTGGCTGCTTGGTGCTGGACTTGGCTCTCGGCGTTAGCTGGCCACGATTCTTTAACCACCACCCGGCTGGCCTTGGGGACTGGCTGGCCAGGTCGCCACGAAGCGGTTTCTCCGGCTCACGATTCGGTGGGTTCTTCAGCAGCCTTTTACCGCAGCGCCACTCAAGAAAATTTGCGCGTCTGCTTGGTGGTGGGGTGACTTGGAAGCGGGTGGCCGCGCATCAGGTAATGCGACGAAAAGGCGGGGCGTTGAAGGTCAGCGTATTAAAGGCTGCGCACTGAACGTTCGAGGCAGTGAAAAAAGTTCGGAACGATGCAGAACGGTAGTAAACGCTGATGCTGCTAAGCGTGTGCGAAAGCCTTCGTACGTCCGTTGAACGCATGTATCAAATCAGCCGCCAGCGCCACGATCGTCGCTGCCGCTCTATGCATGCCGTGACGCGGCGGCCACCCGCTTCGGTGTCACCCCACCACCAAGCAGAGGCGCAAATTTTCTTCAGTGGCGCTGTCGTAAAAGGCAGCTGAAGAACCTACCGAATCGTGAGCCGGAGAAATCGCTTCGTGGCGACTTGGCCAGCCATTCCCCGGCGCCGGCCGTTTGGCTTGCAGGAATGGTGGCCGATGTATGCCGAGAACCGCTTCCAGCACCAAGCAGCCAGAAAAACAGAAGCCGCCCAAAGGCGGCATACGTTTTTTCACCAAGAAAGCTTGAAGGCGCGGGTGGTGGGGCCGGGTTGGCTGCCCTTCTGGACAAGGTGGAGGGCGGAGACCCGACGCCTAAGTCAAGCGGGGCAGCCAATCCGGCCCCACCACCCGCGACTGACTCAAGAACGACCACACCGTCACAAGCAAAAACGCGGCTGGCAAAAGAACGCGAAAACCGTCACAACCAAAACCGCAATCAATGAAAATGCGTAGGCGCCGTATCCGCTTCCTGCGGCATCTCCGCGTGCACCAGCTCCCCCGTCGGATCCGGGAAAAACGGCACGCCGCAATCGTCACAAAACTCAGGCCGCAACAGCTCACCAATCCGGCGAACATCAGACACGCCCAAGGAATTTAGCAACTCCACAATCTCATCCTGCGGATCCGCGTCAGGCGCAGCATCGTCCTCGCGACCGTACACCGGCCACACCGTCCCATACACCACCTCATTACGATTGCGAGCCGTAAACCCAATCCGGTACTCCTCGACCTGCGACTCCCCGCAGCCCGCAATCACCGCCCGAATCTGCGACGCCTCAAGCGTCAACGCACCCGCCAACCACGCCACCGCCGCCCGCACCGACAGCGGACGCACACGACGATCCGCCTCGCGGTTGCTCACGTAATACGCGTCCGGCAACAGAACCTCGATGCCGCAACCCGGCAGCAAACTCGCAAACGTCGGCTCTGCCTGCGCCACCCAGGCAGCCAGGCAACTTTCCCGATTCGCCTCACGCCCCATGTTCTCCTGCCAGCGGAAGAACGCACCGCCTTCCTTCACCGCAATCGCACCCACCACATAACGCGTATCCGCCAACAGATTGGCGATCTCCTCGTTACCGGAGCGCAAGGACGTGAAGGGCAGGCCCAGGGCTTCAGAGCCCAGTTGCTTCAACCACTGGCGCGTGGTGCCGAAATTGCGCGGCATCTGATCGATGCTGTAGAGCGTCGGTGCCAAGGCCAGCGACACGTCGGCGGCCAGAATGTGACCGTGCAACTGCGCGCGCAGGGCATCCAGGGCATCGCTGCGAATCGGGCCGACCGGGATGGTGTAACGCGTCCAGGCTGCCACGGGAGCCACGATCAGCAGCACGTCGTAGCGCTCGCCATCACGCTCCAACACAATCGACTCGGACAGCGTCTCGGCGATTTCGACCAGCATTTCGTAGCCGCCCGGGTGCTTGGGCAACAGGTGGTCCAGCGCCTGATCGAGAGCGCCGTCTTGCTCGGACTGCAACTGCTTGGTCACCAGGGATTCGAGTTCACGCTCCCAGAACCGGTCTTCGACACGACTGCCAGAGCCGTCGAGCGCGAGGGCCAGTGCGATAAGGCGTTCGGCATCGCGGCCGAGACGGGGACGAACGGGATTGCGGGAACGGGCCATGAAGGTCAGGCTGCTTTGATTGAAAATTCGGCCTCCAGTTTACCGCGCTCGCCCCCTGCCTACGCCCGTACTTACGCCGCATCGGCCGCAAGCTTGCGCCAGTTGTCCCAGTCGGGGCTTGGTCCGAATGCTTGCGTCAGGAAATCCAGCAGCACGCGCAGTTTGGCCGACATATGGCGGCGGCTCGGGTAAATCGCGTAGATGCCCATTTCCGGCATTTCCCAGCCGGGCAGCACCTCCACCAGCTTGCCCGCCGCCAGGTCGGTGCCGACCAGAAAAGAAGGCTGCGCGATGATGCCCTGGCCAGCAAGTGCAGCGGCGCGCAAGGTGTCGCCGTTATTTGCATGCACGCGCCCGGTAACCCGCACCTTCTGGGCTTCGCCTTGTCGACACAGCGTCCAGTCGTCTCCGGGCGTCATATAACTGTTCGACATGCACAGATGCTCGGTCAGATCTGCCACCACGCTTGGCGTGCCGTAGCGGGCCAGATAGGCGGGCGAGGCGCAGACCACCATGCGTGCAGGGGCCAGTTTGCGGGCGACCAGGCTGGAGTCGATCAGGCGGCCCACCCGTATGGCGGCATCGAAGCCGTCTTCAAGCAGATCGACCAGGCGATCGGTAACGCTCAGTTCCAGGAAGATATCTGGGTGGCGCGACAGGAAGTCGGGCCAACGCGGGGCCAGGTGATGAATGCCGAAGCTGACCGGCACGCTCAGCTTGATGACACCTTTCGGCTGCACGGCCGCAGCACCTACTTCTGAGTCTGCATCGGCCAGGTCTTCCAGAATCTGCCGGCAGCGGGCGTAATAGGCGCTGCCTCCTTCGGTCAACGACAGTTTGCGCGAACTGCGCTGAATCAGGCGGATGCCCAGACGTTCTTCCAGATGCGCCACGTACCGGGTCACGCTGGCGACTGAGGTACTCAGGTTCCGCGACGCGGCTGAAAAGCTGCCGGCATCGACTGCCTGCACAAAAATCTCCATCGCACGTATTCGATCCATTGCTTGTTCCGCCCTTGCTTTGCCAACCCATCAACCGTTCAAAAGCATGAACGCCGCCGGTATTGAGCCTGTAAACCGCCAGCAAGTTCGTGGCGCTTTTGCAGGATTTGCAACAAAGCTCGCGAGTTCGGGGCAAGTTCTACGGTAGCGTCACATTTGGCTAAAACCTGGACCGTGTCTTGGCACAAATCGGCACACTACAATGATGCCGTGCCCATGCTGCGGGGGGCGCATCGGGCGATTGCCATCTTTGCCGCATGCGTTGGGGCAGTCCGTGAGTCAAATCCGCTTTCGAAAAATGCACGGTCTGGGCAATGATTTCATCATCATCGACGCGCGTGTTCAGCTCGTCGATGCGCTGACGCCTGACGTGATCGCCGCTGTGTCTGACCGTCAGCGGGGTATTGGCGGCGACCAGGTGGTGGTGCTGGAAAGCGCCATGCGTTCAGACGCAGATGTGTTCATGCGCATCTACAACCCCGACGGTCGGGAATGCGAAGCCTGCGGCAATGCCACACGCTGCGTCGGTGCCCTGATGCTTGCCGAAACCGGTCGTGATCGCGTGGCCATCCAGACCGTGGCGGGCATGCTCTACGCCTGGCGACAGGGCACGCATTACGCGGTTGACATGGGTGTGCCGCAGACGCAATGGGATGCCATTCCGCTTGCTCAGGCTACCGACACGCTTCATGTGGACGTGGCCCTCGGCCCCTTGGCCGACCCGGTCGCCACCAGCATGGGCAATCCCCATGTCACCTTCTTTGTTCCTGATCTTGCCGCCATCGATATGACGGCGCTGGGCGCACCGCTTGAGCGACATCCCATGTTTCCGCAGCGTGCCAATATTGGCGTGGCCCAAGTGCTGGCTTCTGACCGGCTGCGATTGCGCGTCTGGGAGCGTGGTCCGGGGTTGACGCTTGCTTGCGGCACGGGTTCGTGTGCGGCTTTGGTGGCGGCGCATCGCCGCGGCCTGACTGATCGCCGCGCGACGGTTGAACTGGATGGCGGCGCGCTTGTGATCGAGTGGCTGGACAATGGCAGGGTAGAGTCCACGGGACCGGTGTCTTACGCATTCGAAGGCGTGTTCGAGACAGCCGACTATGTGGTGCAGCGCGAGGCCTTGGCCGTAGCGTGAAGCCAGCCTTGTTGAATTGCCGTATATGGTTTGGGTGCTTGGAAACTGACGGAAACGCAAATCAAAAACGGACGGGCGATACGAACAGGAAATATGGTCAGGAACATTTTTTGCTGCTTTGCTTCCTTTTGTTTAACCGCTCCGTCAATAGTTTTACGCTCCAGTAAGTTCGCTAGAATGTCAGGCTTTGCGACGTTTATCTCATCACGCGATTGCTGTGTCTTGCGTGGATCAGCGCCCGTGCCACCGCCTTGGGCATTCGCCCGCTTCATCCATTTTTCTTCGGGAAATCATGCTTTCTGACGACGCCATCGCGCAGCTCGAAGCAAATTGCGCGCGGGAGCCGATCCAGATTCCAGGTGCGATCCAGCCCCATGGATTTCTGATTGCCTTTGTCGAACGCGATGGAGTGGTGCGGCACGTCAGCGGCAATTTATCCACGTTTCTGGCGGTGACGCCAGAAAACCTGATCGGCCAATCGGTGGCGGTATTACGCGGAGAGCTGGGCGCGTCGCTGAAAGATGCGGCCGAGCAATTGCTGGCTGCCGCAGATGGCCCGATGCATGCCGGATCGATCAACCTGCTGGGGGCAAGCGGGCTGCGTGAGCGGTTCGAGTTGCTGTTGCATCGGCGTGGTGACCTGATCATTGCCGAGCTGGAGCCAGCGGCAGCGCCCTCGCAGGCGCAGTTTGCGTCGATGTACCCGGTCGTGAATGCCTTTGTGTCGCGCATTCAGGCAGCGCAGACTGTGGACGCCATCTGTGCCACGGCGGCGGAAGAGGTCAAACGCCTGACCGGTTATGGCCGCGTGGTGACCTACAGCTTCGATGCCGATGGCCACGGCTACGTCAATGCCGAAGTGATCGATGAGGGCTACGAATCTTTCCTGGGATTGCGGTTTCCCGCGTCGGACATTCCGACGCAGGCACGCGCGCTGTATTTGAGTAACCGCATCCGGGTGATCCACGACGCTGACTACGTGCCGTCTCCCATCGTGCCTGCCCATGACCCGGACACGAGTCTGCCGCTGGACATGAGTCTGTGTGGCTTGCGCAGTGTGTCACCGGTGCATTTGCAGTACATGCGCAACATGGGCACGCTTGCGTCGATGTCGGTTTCCATCATCGTCGAAGGACGTTTGTGGGGCTTGATTTCCTGCCATCACGCCACGCCGAAACCGGTGTCCATGCACACCCGTTCTGCATGTGATGTGCTGGGTCGCATGCTGTCTCTGCAGGTCGAAGCCAAAGAGGCCAACAGCGATGCGCTGCGCCGCCTGGAATTGCGCAACATCATGGTGCGCATGCTGTCGGCCATGTCTGACCGTGATCGTCTGGGCATTGGTCTTACGCGCTCGTACCAGCCCATTCTGGAATTTGCGCGTGCCGGCGGCGCTGCCGTGGTCTACGGTGCCGATTGCGATATGGCCGGTGCAACGCCTGCTCGCGAGGTGGTGGTAGATATTGCTCGCTGGTTGTTCGAACGTGGCGAACGCGAGGTGTTTCACACTGACAGCTTCCCCCGGATCGCACCGGAATTCGCAGCGTCTGCCGACGTGGCAAGCGGTCTGCTGGCAATCTCGATCTCGGAACGCCACCCGAACTATGTGATGTGGTTCCGCCCCGAGGTGCAGCGAACCGTCAACTGGGCAGGTCGGCCGGAAAAGAACGCCGATGATCTGGGCAGGCTGTCGCCGCGCACCAGCTTCACGCTGTGGGAAGAGATTCTTCGCGAACGGTCTTTGGCCTGGCAACGTGCCGAGATCGATGCCGCTGCCGAGATGCGCACCACGGTGCTTAGCGTGGTGCTGCGCCGCGCTGAAGAACTTGCAGAACTGGCGCTGGAACTGGGGCGGCTGAACAAGGAGCTGGAGGCGTTTTCCTACAGTGTGTCGCACGACTTGCGTGCCCCGTTGCGCCATATCGCCGGTTATGCTGAATTGCTGAGCGAGATGGAAGGCGACAAGCTGGCTGACCGGTCGGCGCGCTACCTTGAACACATCAACGAGGCTGCGCAGTTCGCTGGCCTGCTGGTAGACGGGCTGTTGACCTTCTCGCAGATGGGCCGATCAGCCCTGACCATGCGTGAGGTCGATGTCGACGCCCTGGTGCAGCAGGTGATTCGTGAACTTGCACCCGATACCCAGGGTCGTAATATTGAATGGGTGATCGGTGAGCTGCCCAATATGTATGGGGACGGCTCATTCCTGCATCTTGCCTTGCGCAATCTGCTGTCGAACGCGATCAAGTACACCCGCACCCGGCAGCAGGCACGTATCGAGATCGGCAGCAGTGCTACCGATTTCGAGCAGGTGATGTATGTGAAAGATAACGGCGTGGGTTTCGACCCCCGCTTTGTGGGAAAGCTGTTCGGCGTATTCCAGCGTCTACATCGCATGGAAGATTTCGAAGGCACCGGCATCGGGTTGGCAAATGTTCGGCGTATTGTCGAACGCCACGGTGGACGGGTGTGGGCCGAAAGCGAAGAAGGCATGTCCGCCACGTTTTACCTGGCATTGCCGAATGCCGAGACGGCGCAGGCCTTGGCCAAAGACGAAACTTTACCGAACTGATTATGCTGAAACCGATATTGCTCGTCGAAGACAACCCAAAGGACCTGGAGCTGACCTTGCTTGCGCTGGAGCGCAGTCAGTTGGCCAATGAAGTGATCGTGGTGCGCGATGGCGCAGATGCGCTGGATTGCCTGCTGCGTCGCGGCGCGTTCGAAAGCTGGCTGGATGGCAATCCAGCCGTGATCCTGCTTGATCTCAAGCTGCCCAAGGTCGACGGCCTGGAGGTTTTGCGGACGATTCGCGAGCACGCGAACCTGCGCAGCATTCCTGTCGTCATGCTCACGTCTTCGCAGGAAGAATCCGATCTGGTGCAGGCGTACGAATTGGGCGTCAATGCATACGTGGTCAAGCCTGTCAGCTTCCCTGATTTTGTTGCAGCGATCTCCGAGATCGGTGTGTTCTGGGCCGTTGTGAACGAGCCGCCACCGGGCTCGATGCGCTTGCTGCGCGACGCCAGACAATAGGAGAAGGAATGTTGTTGCCTTCTGGCGATCCGGGCGAGATGTCTGGTGCTGCTTCCGTGAAGACCCGTTTGTTGATGGTCGAAGACGATGCGCGTGACGCCGAACTGGCGTTGTTCAAGCTTGAGCGCGCTGGTCTGGATATTGATGCAACCACGGTAGACAACGAAGCAGCCTTCCGTGCTGCCTTGTCGAACGACCGGTACGACATCATCGTGTCGGACTTCCATCTGCCTTCCTTTACCGGCGCAGCTGCGCTGCATATTGCCCAGACCCTGGCACCACAAACCCCGTTCATCGTGGTTTCTGGCATGTTGGGCGAAGAGCGTGCCGTGGACATGGTGCGCAGTGGGGCGACCGATTACGTGCTGAAGCAGCGCCTGGAGCGCTTGCCGATGGTGGTCACCCGGGCGCTGGCCGAGGCGCAGGAGCGCAGTCGCCGTGCGCTGGCTGAAGCTCGCCTGTCCGACCGGGAAAGCTACTTTTCCCAGCTGGTTGAAACCCTGCGCGACTTCTCGGTGTCATCGCTGAATGAAGTTGGCGTCATCACCAGCTGGAACGCCGCTTCGGAACGGATCTTTGGTTATTCGGCAGTCGAGGTGGCAGGCCAGACCTGTGACCTGTTCGAAGTGCCTGACAGTACCGACATCAGCCCGCGCGACGAAATGCAGGCGGCGACCGACGCCGGCAGTATCTCCAGCGACCGCTGGTTGCGTCGCCAGGATGGCACCCTTTTTCACGCAGCGATTGTCACGACTGCCATCGTGGTCGACGGCAAGCCCCGGGGATACTCGCGCATTGTTCGTGACACCACGGATGCGCGGCTTGCCGCGGATTTGCTGGTGGCCGCCAAAGAGCAGGCCGAGATCGCCAATCGTGCCAAGGACCGCTTCCTGGCCGTGTTGTCGCACGAGTTGCGCAGCCCCTTGAATGCGATCTCTGCGGCGGTCGGCATTCTGGCTTTCGACGGTAGTCTGTCGGAGATCAACCGACGCTCGGTAGAGCTGATTCAGCGCAATGTGCGGGCCGAGGCCCGTCTGTTCGATGACCTGCTGGACATTTCGCGCATCGTCAACGACAAGCTGCCGATTACGCTCGATGTGGTTGATCTCTCGACCCTGTTGCGCAATACCGCCGACAGCTTCCGGCCGGAAGCGCTGGCAGCGGGCATCACCATGCGCGTGGCGGCCGATACGGGGGTGATCAATGTGTGGGCCGACGCGCTGCGCCTGCAGCAAATCCTGTCCAATCTGCTGAAGAACGCGATCAAGTTTTCGTCACGTGGTGACCGTGTTGACGCCAGCCTGACAGTTCAGGGCGACGAAGTGCAGGTGCGCATTACCGACACCGGCATTGGTATTTCCGAGTCGGATTTCTCGCGCATTTTTGTGGCGTTCGAACAAGGCGAAGAAGACCCCCAGCGCCAGCGGGGCGGTCTTGGGCTGGGCCTGGCCATTGCCGATTCCCTGGCACGCCAACACCGGGGTCGCCTGAGTGTCAGCAGCCCGGGCATTGGCCGTGGGTCCAGCTTCACGCTGGTGCTGCCGGTCTACGACAAGCAGATTTCTGAATTGCAAGACGAGGCCTCAAACGTGCAACAGTCCCAGGGCAACCTACGCATTCTGCTGGTGGAAGACAGCGAAGATGCGGCCGAAATGATGAACGAGTTGCTGTCGTTGATGGGCTATGAATGCACCGTTGCCAGCCGCGTGAGCATTGCGAAGCGCGTGCTGTCGCAACAGGATTTCGACGTCTTGCTGTGCGACATGGGCTTGCCCGATGGCGACGGCATCGACGTGTTGAAAGACTTCGACATGACGCTGGGTCAGACGGCAATTGCCATCACCGGCTACGGCATGCAGCAGGATATTCAGCGCAGCATTGCGGCAGGTTTTTCGGAACACATGACCAAGCCGATCGACTTCGACCGGCTGGAGCGGGCATTGATGTCGGCAAAGCGCATCGAGCGCCGGAATCTGGCATGAGTGATGTGAAGGCAGAAGAGCAGGTTTCCGCGCTGGAAGCGCTGCGTGCAGGCACCAGCAGCAACCACGCAACGCTGGACGCGTCGCTTGATCTGATGCGTGACGATTATCGGCCCGAGGAATACCTGCGCACGCTGGCGGCCTTCTACGGCTTTGTTGCAGCCTGGGAGGCTCAGGTACTGCCGCAGGCCGTTGAAGCCGGCCTGAGCCTGCAGGCGCAGGCCGGCAAGCTGCGACAAGACCTTGAGGCCTTGGGTGTGGATGCCGATCTGCTGCCGCTTGCGAGCGGCGATGCGCTGCCCGACACGCATACCCGTGCAGGGCTCTACGGCAGCAGCTACGTGATGATTGGTTCGCGCCTGGGCGCGCGCATCATCGGCCCGCGTCTGATGAAGCATTTCAACATCGACGAGAACAGTGGCTGCGCCTACTTCGGTGGCGACATTGAAGCCACAGGCCCGGCCTGGCGACTGTTCCGTCAGCAGCTGGAAGCCGCGCTGCAACCGCATGAACATGCAGTTGCAGTAGCTGCCGCCCGTGCAACCTTTTCGCGATTCCACCAGTGGTTGGTCAGCCACGGCGCAGCGCGAGCCGCTCAGCCGGTGTGAATTCTGGATTGGCGCAGGCGTTTCAAGATGTCTGCGCCGATACGGTGTGATCCTTCTCAGACCCCGTAGAACCATGCTGCTGCGTTGGGCAGCAGCCACGGCGTAAGCACAGCAGTCAGCACGCCGTTCAGGCCCATGCCCAGTCCGGCAAACGCTCCCATCTCTGCGTTCACCTGAAAAGCCCGTGCGGTGCCAATGCCGTGAGATGCCACGCCCAATGCAAAGCCCCGAATTTCGGGCGTGCGTACGCGCAAGGCGTTGAAAAGGAAGCGGGCCGTGATCGCACCAAAAATGCCGGTGCTGATGACCAGCACGGCAGTCAGAGCCGGCAGACCGTCAAATTGTTCCGCAACAGCCATCGCAATCGGCGTGGTGGCGGATTTCGGTGCGGCCGACACCGCCAACTGCCGCCCACCACCTAGAAACGCCACGATGCTGACCGACGACAGGATGGCAGTCGCCGAGCCCGCCAGCAGGCCTGCCATCAGCGCAATGAAATTGCGGCGTAGACGTTTGATCTGGCGTGCCAGCGGAATCGCCAGGGCCACCGTGGCCGGCCCGAGCAGGAAGTGGACAAACTGAGCACCGGAAAAGTAAGACTGATAGGACGTGCCAGTCAGGCTCAGGATGGCCACGATGATGGCGATTGCAATCGCCACGGGATTGGCCAGCGGAGAAAAGCGCAGGCGTCGATAAATCGAAAAAGCGATGACGTAGGCGCACAAGGTCAGCGTCAAGCCCATCAGGGGCGATGCCGACAGGTAGACCCAGATCGAGGAAAGTTCGTAGAAGTGCGGCATGGTCAGGGGGCTTGTGTGGGCGTAACCGCGTTACCGACAGCCTTGGTCACGGTCGGTCGGGCAGAGGCTGATGGTGCCTCGCCAGAGGAAGCCGTACTTGAGAATCCTGCCGATGATTGAGCATCGCCCACAGCGCCCTCAGTCGGCGTATCGCGCCACAACAGCCGCAACACCAGCGCCGTGACAGTCAGGGTCAGCGTCGTCCCCAAGATCAGCGACGCCAACACAGCCAGCCAGTGCCCCTGCACGCTGCTAGCGGCCGCCACAATGCCGACCCCTGCCGGGACAAACAGCAAGGACAAATGGCTGAGCAAGGCATTGCCCGTGGCCTCCATGCGCTCCATCAATGCGGGTGAGGCGAGCAGGGCAATGAACAGCAGCAACATCCCGATCACAGGCCCTGGAACAGGCAGCGCAAGGGCGTGGCTGATGCCTTCGCCCAGGCACTGGAAGATCAGCAGGGTGGCAAACGCGGCGAGCATGAAACGGGTCTCCGTGGTGGGCTAACGCAGTTCTGAGCGGATCCGTATGAGGATGTCTGTCGCTCAATAAAAAATATTCGCTGTCGAGTCTCAGGCCAAGTGTGCTCACGCACCCTTCCACGCTGCAACACCAATCCCGATACATCATGGGGCCTCATAGATTGGCACGCATTGCCATCGACGTGGCGCATTTTGCATGTTTCCAATTATCGTGCGGCGCTAAGCTTGTCCCTTGCCAGATCCGCGTCTGGTCATCATCGTTTCCAGGGGCATTCGCATGGCACGCAAGCTCACCTTTGCATTGAACATCGGCTGGCGCACGCTGCTGACAGACTTCGGCATGAAGCATGAGCATGTGCTGCGCAAGGCCGCGCTGCCCGAAGACCTGTTCTCTCACTCGGAGCGCGGTCTTGATACGGAGGAGTATTTCCGCTTCTGGCGTGCATTGGAGCAGGAAGCGGGAGATCCCATGTTTCCGCTACACCTGGTCGACAAGGTGTCGGCCGAGGTATTCGTCCGCCCCTGTTCGCCGCCTTGTGCAGCGCCAACCTGATGCAGGCAGTGCAACGCCTTGCCAAATACAAGCAACTCGTAGCGCCCATGAGTCTGGAGGTGGACGTGAACGGGGAAGGATCACTTACCGTGTCGCCGCGCTGGCTGTCGGTGCAGACCGAGGTGCCGTACTCGCTGCAGGTGGCCGAAGTGGCGTTCTTTTTGCGCCTTGTACGGATGGCGACGCGCGAGCCGGTCGAGGCGCTGCGTGTGGAACTACCGCAACTTGCGCCCAGCTCCTGCGCACGTCGCTACGACAGCTTTTTCGGTGTCCCCGTGCAGCGCGGAGATGTCCCCAGCATCCGCTTTGCCGCAGCGGATGCGCTTCGACCATTCCTTACCGTGAATGAGGGCATGTGGCGCGTGTTCGAACCCGACCTGCGCCGTCGGCTCAGCGAGCTGAATGCGACAGCTACCACGGGCGAGCGCGTGCGCGCAGTACTGCTGGAGCTGCTCCCTGGCAACACGGCCACCGTCGAAAAAGCCGCCGAGCGCTTGGGGATGAGTAAGCGCACCTTGCAGCGCCGCCTTGAAGACGAGGGGGAGAACTTCCGCGCCCTCGTCAACACCACACGGGAAAGTCTGGCTCGCCACTATCTCGGGAGCACCACGATGACTGGCGGTGAAATCGCTTTCCTGCTGGGCTTCGAAGATCCCAACTCCTTCTACCGCGCTTTCCTGGAATGGACTGGTCAGACCCCAGACACCGCTCGCAGCGCCATGCGCCTGAACTGAGGACTACCCAATCACACGGCAAGAGCCGCCTCGCAAAGTGCGGCTGACCAACCAGGCGGTCGGGGCCTCATCTATGGAACCCTCAAGGCCCTGCGTGGGCATCTGCAACGCGGTCACGGAGCTGGTACGGAGAGAAAGATTGGCGCAGTCTGCTGGAAGTCTGGCGCGACTTGCTGGTTTCCTGGCGTCTCTTGCGTCCTACAGTGGGAAGCACAGAAAGCGAACCTTATCCGGGTCGCCATGCGCTTCAACCCATCGAACCAAGGATTTCCGACATGACCACCCCAGTTGCCCTCGTCACAGGCGCGTCTTCCGGCATTGGCGAAGCCACCGCGCTGAAGCTCCAATCTCTCGGCTACACGGTATATGCCGCGGCCCGTCGGGTAAGCCGCATGCAGTCCTTGGTGACGGCGGGCATCCATGTGCTGCCGATGGACGTCACGGATGACGACTCGATACAGGCCGGCATCCAGCAGATCATCGCCCGATCGGGTCGCATCGACGTGCTGGTCAACAACGCTGGCTACGGCTCCTATGGTGCCGTCGAGGATGTCTCCGTCGACGAGGCCCGTGCACAGTTTGACGTAAACGTCTTTGGTGCGGTGCGCCTCACGCAGTTGGCGCTTCCACACATGCGCAAGCAACGCTCAGGCACCATCGTCAATATCACCTCCATGGGCGGGAAGATCCATACTCCGCTGGGTGCCTGGTACCACGGAACCAAGTTCGCTCTGGAGGCAATCAGCGACTGCCTGCGACTGGAAGTAGAGCCCTTCGGCATCAATGTGGTAGTGATCGAGCCCGGTGGCATTAAGACCGAGTGGGCGGGTATCGCTGCAGACAAGTTGCGCGAGACCTCGGGCCAGGGTGCCTATGCCAGCCAAGCCAACACGATGGCTGAAGCGATGGTGGGCGAGGCTAGCCGCAAGCGCCAGTCGCCGCCTCAGTTGATCGCGGATACGATCGGCAAGGCCGTCAGTGCCCGCCGGCCCAAGACGCGCTATGCCGTCGGCTTCGGTGCCAAACCCATGATCTTCATGCGCCGCTTGCTTTCCGACCGGGCCTTCGACGGTTTCATCCGCATGGCGACAGGGATTTCTCGCAAGGCTGCTTGAGCTGCTGCATTGTCGAACACCGGTCGAGTTCTCTCTGCGCAGTCTCATCGCCGAGAAACGCGACGGATGTTCGGGACCCATCCGTTCCTTCATCGTCACCACGGCGCGCAGGTGAAATGAAAAAGGCCTTCCCGAAGGAAGGCCTCTCAGCTTACTGCTTCATCTGGTGGTGGATCTCAACGACTGACCTGATCCACTGAGTCCACCACCGACACCTGCGCACGGGGCGCAGGTGCCTTGGCAGCAAGCTTATGCAGCAGCCAGCAACTGACGCAGCACGAAGGGCAGAATGCCGCCGTGTTGGTAGTAATCGACTTCGATCGGGGTGTCGATGCGCAGCAGAACCTGGATGCGCTTCTCGGTACCGTCGTTGGCGCGAACCACCAGCGTCACGTCCTGTTGGGGCTTGATGCCGTCTTCCAGGCCGATGATGTCGTAGGTCTCTTGACCAGTGATGCCGTGGGTCTGCACGCTTTCGCCTGCCTTGAACTGCAGGGGCAGCACGCCCATGCCGACCAGGTTGCTGCGGTGAATACGTTCGAAGCTGCGAGCGATCACAGCCTTCACGCCCAGCAGCTGGGTGCCCTTGGCAGCCCAGTCACGCGACGAGCCCGTGCCGTACTCTTCGCCGCCGAACACGACGGTAGCCGTGCCTTCTGCCACGTACTTCATGGCGGCGTCATAGATCGACATCAGTTCGCCGGTGGGCTGGAACAGGGTGTCGCCGCCTTCCACGCGCGAACCGTCGGCCTTGGCCGGGATCAGCAGGTTCTTGATACGTACGTTGGCGAAGGTGCCGCGCATCATGATTTCGTGGTTGCCGCGACGCGAGCCGTAGCTGTTGAAGTCAGCCTTCAGCACGCCGTTGGCCGACAGCCACTTGCCTGCGGGCGACGAATCCTTGATCGAACCGGCCGGCGAGATGTGGTCGGTGGTGATCGAGTCGCCGAACAGACCCAGGGCACGTGCGTTGCGCACTTGCGGCATGGTCTTGGGTTCCATGCCGAAGTCTTCGAAGAAGGGCGGCTCGGCGATGTAGGTCGAATCGGGCCAGTTGTATACCTGACCGCTCACGCCCTTGACCTTCTCCCACAGCTTGCCCGGGTTGTCCTTGACCTGTGCGTAGTTTTCCTTGAACACCTTCGGGTCCAGGGCGAACTTCAGCAGCGCATTGACTTCTTCCGAGGTCGGCCAGATGTCGCCCAGGTACACGTCGCCGTTCTTGCCGCGGCCGACCGGTTCGGTCATCAGGTCGCGGGTGATCGTGCCGGCGATGGCGTAAGCCACGACCAGCGGGGGCGAGGCCAGGAAGTTGGCCTTGATGTTCGGGTGAATACGGGCTTCGAAGTTGCGGTTGCCCGACAGGACGGCCGCGCAGATCAGTTCGTTCTGGCTGATTGCTTCGTTGATTTCCGGGGTCAGGTCGCCAGCGTTACCGATGCAAGTCGTGCAGCCGTAGGCAGCCACGTCGAAACCGAGCTTTTCCAGGTAGGGCAGCAGACCGGCCTTTTGCAGGTATTCGGTCACCACGCGGGATCCAGGAGCCAGCGAGGTCTTGATGTGCTTCTTGACCGTCAGACCGGCTTCCACAGCCTTCTTGGCCACCAGACCGGCTGCCAGCAGCACGCTGGGGTTCGAGGTGTTGGTACAAGAGGTGATGGCTGCAATCAGCACGTCGCCGTTCTGGATGTCGGCACCGGTGCTGGTCTTGAAGACCTGACCGAGTTTTTCCGGGGCTTGCGAGAAGCCGTTTTCAGCAACCGGCTTGCTGAACAGGTCAGCGAAGTTGGTCTTGACGTTGCCGATTTCGATACGGTCTTGCGGGCGCTTCGGGCCTGCCAGCGACGGGGCAACGGTGCTCAGGTCGAGCGTCACCAGCTTGGTGAAGTCGATATCTGCAGCGTTGGCCACGCCGTACATGTTCTGGGCGCGGAAGTAGGCTTCGAACGCAGCGATTTCTTCAGCGGTACGACCCGTGCCCTTGAAGTATTCGATGGTGCGGTCGTCGACCGGGAAGAAGCCCATGGTGGCGCCGTATTCCGGTGCCATGTTGCCGATGGTTGCGCGATCGGGCAGCGACAGGGTCGCGGTGCCCTCGCCACAGAACTCGACGAACTTGCCGACAACCTTTTCCTTGCGCAGCATTTCCGTGATGGTCAGCACCAGGTCGGTAGCGGTGACGCCTTCACGCAGCTTGCCCTTCAGTTCCACGCCGACGACGTCGGGGGTCAGGAAGTACACGGGCTGGCCAAGCATGCCGGCTTCAGCTTCGATACCGCCCACGCCCCAGCCAACGACGCCAATGCCGTTGATCATGGTGGTGTGGCTATCGGTACCCACCAGCGAGTCCGGATAGTAGACGTTTTCCTTCTTGTGCACGCCGCGAGCCAGGTATTCCAGGTTCACTTGGTGGACGATGCCGAAGCCCGGGGGCACGACGCCGAAGGTATCGAAGGCTTGCATGCCCCACTTCATGAACTGATAGCGTTCCTGATTGCGCTGGAACTCGAGCTTCATGTTCAGGTCGAGGGCTTTCTGCGAACCGAAGTAGTCGATCATCACCGAGTGGTCAACCACCAGGTCCACCGGCACCAGCGGCTCGATGGTCTTGGGGTTCTTGCCCATGGCTTGTGCGACGTTGCGCATGGCGGCCAGGTCGGCCAGCAGCGGAACGCCGGTGAAGTCCTGCAGCACGACGCGAGCGACGATGAACGGGATTTCGTTTTCACGTGCAGCGGTGGGCTTCCACGCGGCGAGTTCGCGGACGTGTTCCTCGGTGACCTTCTTGCCGTCGACGTTGCGCAGCACTGCTTCGAGCACAATCCGGATCGACACCGGCAGGCGCTCGACCGCGACGCCAAGCGCCTTGCCCAGTTCGGGCAGCGAGTAGTACTGACCGGTTTTCTTGCCGATCTTGAATTCTTGCAATGTATTGAAGCTGTTATGCGGCATGAAAGCCTCCGTAGGAATTTCCGCTGATATTTCAAGCAACCGATTTGCGTCGGTAGCCCATAAGTCGACGTGGCCGGCGTGCGGGGCGCCGGCCACGTGGGGAAGTCAAATTACGTACAGGTCGACGTATTCGTGCACCGGGGTGTTCTCCAGTGCCTGTTGGTCGAGCGACACCTTCAGAATGGCGTCCTGTTGTTTGGTCGGGAAGCTGCGCGCCAGATTGGTACGGAACTTCGCTTCCAGCAACGGAATGCCATCGTGACGACGACGTTTATGGCCGATCGGATATTCGACAACGATTTCGTCCAACTTGCTGCCGTCCTTGAATTCGACAGTCAGCGCATTGGCAATCGAGCGTTTTTCCGGGTCGTGGTAATCGGTCGTGAATGCGGGGTCTTCCACACACACGATTTTCTCACGCAAGGCGTCGATACGCGGATCAACGGCCACTGCATCTTCATAATCTGCTGCAGTCAGACGGCCAAACAACACTGGCACGGCAACCATGTACTGAATGCAGTGATCGCGGTCGGCCGGATTATCCAGCGGGCCTTGCTTGTCGATGATGCGGATGCACGCTTCGTGGGTACGAATGGTGATCTTGGCAATGTCTTGCGCCGAGCGCCCCATCGCAGCCAACTTTTCGTGGATGCTGATCGCGGCTTCGACGGCGGTCTGCGAATGGAATTCCGCCGGGAACGAGATCTTGAACAGCACGTGTTCCATCACGTAGCTGCCGTAGGGACGCTGAAACTTGAAGGCATTGCCCTTGAACAGCACGTCGTAGAAGCCCCAGGTCTTGGCAGACAGCACAGACGGGTAGCCCATCTCGCCGGTCTTGGCGATCAATGCCAGGCGCACGGCGCGACTGGTGGCGTCGCCGGCTGCCCAGCTCTTGCGTGAACCGGTATTGGGGGCGTGACGATAAGTGCGCAGCGCCTGGCCGTCAACCCAGGCCAGCGATACCGCATTGATGGTTTCTTCGCGGGTCAGGCCCAGCAACTGGGAAACCACTGCGGTAGATGCCACCTTGACCAGCAGCACATGGTCCAGGCCCACCCGGTTGAACGAGTTTTCCAGCGCAATCACGCCCTGGATTTCATGGGCCTTGATCATGGCCGTGAGCACGTCGCGCATCAGCAGCGGCTTTTTGCCTGCTGCGACCGCGTTGCGTGACAGCCAGTCGGCGGTTGCCAGAATGCCGCCCAGATTGTCCGAAGGATGACCCCATTCGGCGGCCAGCCAGGTGTCGTTGAAGTCCAGCCAACGGATCATCGCGCCGATATTGAACGCGGCCTGGATGGGATCGAGCTGGAATTGGGTACCCGGCACCTTGGCACCATTGGGCACCACGGTGCCAGGCACAACCGGGCCAAGCAGCTTGGTGCAAGCTGGATATTCCAGCGCCTCAAGCCCGCAGCCAAGCGTGTCGATCAGGCAATTGCGCGCAGTTGCATAGGCGAGTTCGCTCCCGATCTCGTAGTCGAGAACATAGTCGACGATGTCGACCAGCACCTGATCGGCTTCTGGGCGGATATTCGACACGGGGGCGGACATGCTGTGGCTCTCCTAGCGGTTGCGCGTTGATGGCCAGCGTCGTCTGGGTGGCGGGGCAGTTGATGCCCCGCCGGCTGACGCTGCCTTGGCTGTTGCCTGAGTCTTTTTGCCTGCTTGCTTGCGTTATTTCCTGTACTTACTTGCGTTCGCCGATCGGCACGAACTTCAGATCTTCCGGGCCGGTGTAGTTGGCGCTCGGGCGGATGATCTTGTTGTCGATGCGTTGCTCGATGATGTGCGCCGACCAGCCGGCCGTACGCGCAATCACGAACAGCGGGGTGAACATGGCGGTGGGCACGCCCATCATGTGATAGCTGACCGCGCTGAACCAGTCCAGGTTCGGGAACATCTTCTTGATTTCCCACATGACCGTCTCAAGGCGCTCGGCAATGTCGTACATCTTGGTGCTGCCCGCTTCGTCCGACAGCTCCTTGGCGACTTCCTTGATGACCTTGTTGCGCGGGTCGGAAACGGTATAGACCGGGTGACCGAAGCCGATCACGACTTCCTTCTTTTCCACGCGCGCACGAATGTCGGCTTCGGCTTCGTCAGGCGTGTCATAACGCTTCTGGATGTCGAAGGCCACTTCGTTGGCACCACCGTGCTTCGGGCCGCGCAGCGCGCCGATGCCACCGGTGATGGCGGAATAAATGTCCGAACCTGTGCCAGCGATCACGCGGCTGGTGAAGGTCGATGCATTGAATTCGTGTTCTGCGTACAGGATCAGCGAGGTGTGCATCGCCTTGACCCAGCTTTCCTGCGGCGTCTTGCCATGCAGCAGCGACAGGAAATGACCGCCGATGCTGTCGTCGTCGGTTTCGACGTCGATGCGGGTGCCGTTATGGCTGAAGTGATACCAGTAGAGCAGGGCGGAGCCCAGCGATGCCAGCAGACGGTCGGCGATGTCGCGCGCGCCGGGGACGCTGTGATCGTCCTTCTCGGGCAGCACGCAACCCAGCACGGACACCGCGGTGCGCATCACGTCCATCGGGTGGCTGGCGGCGGGCAGGGCTTCCAAGGCGAGCATCAGGCTGGCAGGCAGACCGCGCAGGCTGCGCAGCTTTGCCTTGTAGCCGCGCAACTCGGCCTCGGTCGGCAGCTTGCCGTGGACCAGCAGGTAGGCAATTTCTTCGAATTCGCTGGTGTTGGCGATGTCGAGAATGTCGTAGCCGCGATAGTGCAGGTCGTTGCCGCTGCGACCGACGCTACACAGCGCGGTATTGCCAGCGGTGACACCAGACAACGCAACGGATTTCTTGGGTTTGAAGCCAGCGGGTTGTTCGTTTTTTTGTTCGCTCATACTTGTCTCTCCTGGGTGATCGTTATTCGTCTTGCTTGATACGATGCTTGGTCGATGACGATGCGTGCTGCCGGACTGATCCCGCTTCAGCCGTGCTTCTGGGCGTACAGGGCGTCCAGATGAGATTCGAACTCGTGATAGCCGATACGTTCATACAATTCTTCGCGCGTCTGCATCTGGCCGACCACATTTTTCTGATGGCCGTCCAGACGGATCGCGGTGTAGACGGCTTCGGCAGCCTTGTTGGCAGCACGGAACGCCGACAGCGGATACAGCACGATAGACACGCCTGAACCGGCCAGCTCCTGCACCGAGAACAGCGGCGTCTTGCCGAATTCGGTGATGTTGGCCAGCACCGGCACCTTCACGGCATCAACAAACTTGCGGTAGCTGTCCAAGTCGTAGGCGGCCTCGGCGAAGATCGAATCGGCACCGGCTTCCACATAGGCCAGCGAGCGTTCGATCGCGGCGTCCAAACCTTCGCTGGCGATGGCATCCGTACGAGCAATCAGGAAGAAGTCCGGATCGGTCTTGGCATCTGCCGCAGCCTTCACGCGGTCAACCATTTCCTGCTTGCTGACAATTTCCTTGCCCGGACGATGGCCGCAGCGCTTGGCACCGGCCTGGTCTTCGATGTGGCAGGCGGCAGCACCGGCCTTGATCAGGCTTTTGACCGTGCGCGCAATATTGAATGCCGACGGGCCGAAACCGGTGTCGATATCGACCAGCAACGGGGTATCGCAGACATCGGTGATGCGGCGCACGTCGATCAGCACGTCGTCCAGCGTATTGATGCCCAAGTCAGGCAATCCCAGCGAGCCAGCGGCAACCCCGCCACCCGACAGGTAGATCGCCTTGTAGCCGGCACGCTTGGCGAGCAGGGCGTGGTTGGCGTTGATGGCCCCGATGACTTGCAGGGGCTGCTCGGCGACCAGCGCCTCGCGGAAACGTTTGCCGGCTGACATGGTTCAAATCTCCTGGAAGAACTTGTTATTGATATTCGAGGACAGGGCAATGCCGGCCGCGCGAGCGCGGCGTAGCACATCCCAGTAATAGCGGTAGCTGGCGCGGTCATGCAGCCGCGAGGCCTGGCCCGACGCATCGCTGTCGCGGATCGGGCCCCAATCGGCTTCAAGCGCTGCCAGCAAGATGCGTTCAGCATCCGCCACGTCTTGCGACGAGGGCGAAAACGCCGACACGATCGGAGCAATCTGTGCCGGATGGATACTCCACATCCGGGTGAAGCCGAACTGGGCATGTGCCTGTTGTGCGGCCGTGGCAAGCAGATCGGGCTGGTCAAGTTCCATCACGACATTGTGTGAGGGCACTTTGCCATAGGCATGACAGGCGGCAGCGATCTCTGCCTTGGCACGTGCAACCAGCGTGTGCGAGAACTGGCCTTGCGCCGTCAGCGCGGCAGCGGGAATCGCGCCACGATGAGACGATACGAAGTCCATCAGCCCGAACGACAGGCTTTCGACGCGTGGGTGCGCGGCGATACGGAACACTTCGCGCAAGGCACCGTGCGTTTCGATCAGTACATGGACGGGCAGGGGCGTTGTGCGCCCGGCGACCATGCTGAGGTGGTCTACCGCATCGACGGCACTGGTCACGTCGCTTGCAGTATTGACCTTGGGAATCATGATGTAGGCTAGGCGGTTGGCCGCCAGGCCCAGGATGACCTTCAGGTCTTCCATGAATGCGGGGTGGTGCACGCTGTGCACCCGGACGCCAACGCGTCCGAACTTATTGGCGTCGCTGGCGGCAAGCTCACCGACCAGCGACGCGTGCTCGCGTTCCAGGCCCACGGCCGCCCCGTCCTCACAGTCGAGCGTGACATCGAAGTCCGGCGTGCCGGATTTCGCGCCGCGCTCGGCCTGCAGGGCGAGGCTCTTGCGCATCAGTTTCTCGGAGCCAGCATAGTGGTCGCACACTGGCAGCACGACCGGCTGCCGGCCTGCTTCATGCAGTACCTTGGAGGGATGCGTCATCGTGGGCCGCGCGCCTTAACCGAGCAGGTGCTTGACGCCGTCGCGCTCTTCGAGCAGCTCGTTCAGCGTGAAGTCCAGACGTTCGCGCGAGAAGCTGTCGATTTCCAGATCCTTGATGCGCGTGTACTTGCCGTTCTCGGTCGTGACCGGCACGCCGTAGATGATGCCTTCGGGGATGCCGTAGGAACCATCGGACGGAACGCCCATGGTGACCCACTCACCGTTGCTGCCCAGCACCCAGTCGCGGATGTGGTCGATGGCGGCGTTGGCAGCCGAAGCAGCCGACGACAGGCCACGGGCTTCGATGATGGCTGCGCCACGCTTGCCAACGGTCGGCAGGAAGGTGTCGCGGTTCCAGGCTTCGTCGTTCACCAGGGTCTTGGCGTCCTGGCCGTCGATCGAGGCGAAACGGTAGTCGGGGTACATCGTGGGCGAGTGGTTGCCCCAGACGACCAGCTTCTTGATCGACGCCACCGGCTTGCCAGTCTTGGCGGCCAGTTGCGACAGTGCGCGGTTGTGATCCAGACGCAGCATCGCGGTGAAGTTCTCGGCCGGCAGGTCCGGTGCCGATTGCTGGGCGATGTAGGCGTTGGTGTTGGCCGGGTTGCCGACCACGAGCACCTTGACGTCACGGCTGGCGACGGCGTTCAGTGCCTTGCCTTGAGCGGTGAAAATCTGTGCGTTGACGGTCAGCAGGTCCTTGCGTTCCATGCCGGGGCCGCGCGGACGGGCACCGACCAGCAGGGCAATGTCTGCGTCCTTGAAGGCGGTCAGCGGATCGCCGTGTGCAGTGACTTCCTGCAGCAGCGGGAAAGCGCAGTCATCCAGCTCCATGATCACGCCCTTGAGCGCCTTTTGCGCCTTTTCGTCGGGGATTTCGAGGAGTTGGAGAATGACCGGCTGGTCCTTGCCGAGCATTTCGCCGGAGGCGATGCGGAACAGCAGGGCGTAGCCGATCTGGCCGGCGGCGCCGGTTACGGCGACGCGCACAGCGGGCTTGGTCATGTATATCTCCGAAGCGGGAAGAAGGGGGTGGGGGTCAAAGTGTACTGCCGTGACCATGCCGCAGACGAGTCAGCGGGGGTATCGCGGCAGATGGGGGAATAATGTAGATCAGGGGACGCGCCGCCGGCGCTGGGGAATAGGTCGCCCTCGTGAGGGCACGCCTGGGAAAAGGCGTAACGCAAGGTGGCTCGGCGGGCATTCATGAACATGGCTACCCAGTGTAGGAAAAGAGCCTGGGGGCGTCAATATTTATATCTTATGTCTTATGTAAGACATGGGTCTGAATGGACACTTTGATGCCGGCTGTGACACAATCGCTGCATGTCAGCAATCCGTACTCCCCACGCCGCCTCCCGCCGAGCACGCGGCCAGGACGCCCGCGCACCACGCGCTGGAAGCGCCACGGGAGCCGCATTCAGCCCGCTTTACCGTCAGATCAAGGCCCTTATCCTGCAGGGACTCGACCGTGGCGAGTGGAAGCCAGGCGAGGCAATCCCTTCCGAGATGGATCTGGCAGCCCGATTCCAAGTCAGCCAGGGCACCGTCCGCAAGGCGGTCGATGAGCTGGCTGCCGATAATATCCTGGTCCGTCGGCAAGGCAAGGGCACGTTCGTTGCAACGCACCATGAAGAGCAGGTGCGTTTCCGTTTCCTGCGTCTGGCTCCCGACAACGGCAACCCGTCACCTGCGTCCAGTCGCGTCCTGGAATGCCGCCGTCTGCGTGCGCCGGCAGACGTTGCACGCATGCTTGAGCTGCGGGCGGGCGACAGCGTGGTACAAGTTCGCCGCGTGCTGTCGTTCAACGACGTGCCGACCATTCTCGACGAAATCTGGCTGCCCGGTACCTTGTTCAAGGGTCTGAGCTACGAACGCCTGTCTGTGTACCGCGGGCCGATGTACGGATTGTTCGAGACCGAATTCGGCATCAGCATGATCCGTGCTGAAGAAAAGATCCGTGCGGTAGCCGCCTCTGACGCCGATGCAAGCGTGCTTGGCGTTGCCGCCGGGCTGCCGTTGCTGTCGGTCGAGCGCGTCTCCTACACCTATGGCGACCGTCCGGTCGAGCTTCGTCGTGGCTTGTACATCACGGCGGATCATTACTACCGGAATAGTCTGAATTGATACGCCAGGATGTGCCGCGGATGAAACGATTTGATGCAAGGGGGGCGATGCGCGAAAATAGCGCGTTTTTCTGAATTCGGTCGCCCGCCAACGTTGGAATCATGCGATTCCTGCGTATGGGCTGCAGCCTGCTGCTGCGCAATGTAACGGGAAGCGTGCATCATGCGCACGCCGATGGTGTCAGGTGTTTCTGTCTGTGCCATGTGTCTGTCCATCCCGCCCGCAGCCGGCACCAAGCTTGTCACTTTCTCTGAGGTCGTAATGTCCGACTCCGCTGCAAAACCCCGTCCGCAGTTCCGCAATCTGTCGCTAACGCAATTGGCGTCGTACCGCTTGCCGCTCGCCGGCAAGGTGTCGATTCTTCATCGCATCAGCGGCATCGGTCTGTTCCTGGCTCTGCCCATCATCCTGTTGCCCCTGTTCGAGAAGAGCGTGCTGTCCGAGACGTCCTTCATGCAGTTCCGCGACATCGTGTCATACCCCCTCGTCAAGCTCGTGGCCCTCTGTTTGATCTGGGCGTATCTGCATCACTTCTGTGCAGGTATCCGTTTCCTGGTGCTCGACATGCACATCGGAACCGAAAAGTACGCCGCGCAAAAGAGTGCCGCTTCGGTGCTGGTGGCCAGCCTGCTGCTGACCCTGGTATTCGGTCTCAAGTTGTTCGGAGTGTTCTGATGTCTGCGAAAAATTTTGGTTCCAAGCGCCTCGTCGTCGGTGCGCACTACGGTCTGACGGACTGGATCGCCCAGCGCGTCACCGCCATCATCATGGCGGTCTACACCCTGGTTCTGCTGGTCGCCGTGCTGATCATGCCGGAATTCACCTACTCGAACTGGGTACGTGTTTTCAATTTCACCGTGCTGAGCTTCCCGCTCGGCAAGATGCTCGCGTTCCTGACCTTCGTGTCGCTCGCTTATCACGCCTGGGTTGGCGTGCGTGACATCTGGATGGACTACGTTCGCCACCTGGGCCTGCGTCTGTTCCTGACGGTGTTGACCGTTCTCTGGCTGGTGGCGTCTGTCATCTATGCCGCACAAATTCTCTGGAGTATCTGAGCCGTGGCCGCAGTCAAGAAATCTCTCCCGCGCCGCCAGTTCGATGTGGTGGTAGTCGGTGCCGGCGGCTCCGGCATGCGTTGCTCGCTGCAACTCGCCCAGGCTGGCCTGAATGTCGCCGTGCTGTCCAAAGTCTTCCCGACGCGCTCGCATACCGTTGCCGCGCAGGGTGGTGTGGGTGCATCGCTGGGCAACATGAGCGAAGACAACTGGTACTGGCACATGTTCGACACCGTCAAGGGGTCGGATTGGCTGGGTGACCAGGACGCCATCGAATACATGTGCCGTGAAGCCACCAATGCAGTCTACGAGCTTGAGCACTTCGGCATGCCGTTCGACCGCAACCCGGATGGCACCATCTACCAGCGTCCGTTCGGTGGGCACACCGCGAACTTCGGCGAAAAGCCGGTGCAACGCGCCTGTGCTGCTGCTGACCGTACCGGCCACGCACTGCTGCACACGCTGTATCAGCGCAACGTCGCTGCGCGCACCCAGTTCTTCGTGGAATGGATGGCGCTCGACCTGATCCGCAATCAGGCCGGCGACGTGCTGGGCGTGACCGCGCTGGAAATGGAAACCGGCGAGATCTACATCTTCGAAGCCAAGACCACGGTGCTGGCCACCGGCGGTGCAGGCCGCATCTGGCAAGCCTCGACCAACGCCTTCATCAACACTGGTGACGGCCTGGGCATGGCGGCACGTGCAGGTCTGCCGCTGGAAGACATGGAATTCTGGCAATTCCACCCGACCGGCGTGGCCGGCGCGGGCGTGCTGATTACCGAAGGCGTGCGTGGCGAAGGCGGCATCCTGTTGAACAAGGATGGCGAACGCTTCATGGAGCGCTATGCGCCCACGCTGAAGGACCTGGCACCGCGTGACTTCGTGTCGCGCTCGATGGACCAGGAAATCAAGGAAGGTCGCGGTGCAGGCCCCAACGGTGACTACGTGCTGCTGAAGCTCGATCACCTGGGTGCCGACGTGATCCAGAAGCGTCTGCCGTCGATCCGCGAAATCGCGATCAAGTTCGGCAACGTCGATCCGATCAAGGAACCGATTCCGGTCGTCCCGACCATTCACTACCAGATGGGCGGCGTGCCGACCAACATTCACGCCCAGGTGGTCACGACCATCAATGGCGAGAACAAGGTGGTCAACGGTCTGTATGCAATCGGCGAATGCGCCTGCGTGTCGGTCCACGGCGCAAACCGCCTGGGTACCAACTCGCTGCTCGACCTGATCGTCTTCGGTCGTGCTGCAGGCAACCACATCGTCAAGTCCGAAGCCGTTCATGCGCATGCGCATCAGCCGCTGCCGGGCGACGCCGCCGACTTCACGCTGGGCCGCACCTCGCGCCTGGAATCGCGTACCAGCGGCGAAAAGACGCAGCTGGTCGCTGGCGACATCCGCAAGTCGATGCAATACCACTGCGGCGTGTTCCGCACCCAGGAATTGCTCGACAAGGGTGTGAAGGACATCTACGAAATCACGGCTCGCGCTGCCGACATCTACATCGACGACAAGTCGAAGGTGTTCAACACCGCCCGCGTGGAAGCGCTGGAAGTCGACAACCTGATCGAAGTGGCCAAGGCAACCATCACCTCGGCAGCTGCACGTGACGAAAGCCGTGGCGCACATGCGCACCGCGACTTCCCGAACCGTGACGACCAGAAGTGGCTGCGCCACACCCTGTGGTACTCGGAGAACAACCGTCTCGACTACAAGCCGGTGCAAATGCAGCCGCTGACCGTCGAATCGTTCCCGCCGAAGGCCCGTACGTTCTAAGCGCAACGACTTTCCTGGCCGCGGACGGACACCGTCCGCGGTTCAACTCGCAGTTCAAATAATTCCTGTCGAGCCGGCCTCATCGGGCCGGACGACAACGCAGGGGCAGCCATGAGCACCAAACGTGTCATGAAGTTTGAGATCTACCGCTACGATCCGGACAAGGACGAGCGTCCGTACATGCAAAAGCTCGAAGTCACCCTCGAGCCGACCGACAAGATGTTGCTCGACGCACTGGTGCGCATCAAGGCCGACGTGGACGACAGCCTGGCGCTGCGTCGCTCGTGCCGTGAAGGCGTGTGCGGTTCCGACGCCATGAACATCAATGGCAAGAACGGCCTCGCCTGCATTACCAACCTGCTCGAACTGAAAGAGCCGGTTGTATTGCGTCCGCTGCCGGGTCTGCCGGTCATTCGCGACCTGATCGTCGACATGACCCACTTCTTCAACCAGTACCACTCGGTGAAGCCCTTCCTGATCAACGATTCCATCGCGCCCGAGAAAGAGCGCCTGCAATCGCCGGAAGCGCGCGAGGAACTCGACGGCCTGTACGAGTGCATTCTCTGTGCCTGCTGCTCGACGTCCTGCCCGTCGTTCTGGTGGAACCCGGACAAGTTCGTGGGCCCGGCCGGCCTGCTGCAAGCCTATCGTTTCATCGCGGACAGCCGCGACGAAGCCACTGGCCAGCGCCTGGACAACCTGGAAGATCCGTACCGCCTCTTCCGCTGCCACACCATCATGAATTGCGTCGACGTCTGTCCCAAGGGTCTGAATCCGACCCGTGCGATCGGCAAGATCAAGGAATTGATGGTCCGGCGGGCTGTCTGATGATTGATATGGAAGGCGTCAAGCCTACCGACCGCGTGCGTTTGCGCTGGCGTTCACGCCGCGGTTTGCTCGAAAACGACTTGATCATCACCCGGTTTCTGGACGCCCACGAAGCGTCCTTGACCCAGGATGACGTCGTCGCGCTCAGTCAGCTGCTCGACCTGACCGACACCGATTTGCTCGATTACATCCTGGGCAAAAAAGAGTTGCCGGTCGGGGAATATGATGCGGCTGCCCGAGCCATGCTTGACCGATTGCGCCAGGCCTGACCGATTCGCCGACGCATGGGTGCGCCCCGCGACCCTATCCGGGCAGGGGCGTTCCGTAACCACACTATTCGCGAGAAGGAAGTATCGATGAAACTGTCCGACAAAAAAGCCACCCTGAGCTTTTCAGATGGAAGTCCCAGCGTCGAGTTTCCCGTCTACCAGGGTACGGTTGGCCCGGACGTCATGGACATCCGCAAGCTGTACGGCGCGACGGGTATGTTCACGTTCGACCCCGGCTTCATGTCGACCGCTGCGTGCGAATCCGCCATTACCTACATTGACGGTGACAAGGGCGAGCTGCTGTATCGCGGCTACCCGATCGAACAACTGGCCACCAACTGCGACTTCCTCGAAACCTGCTATCTGATTCTGAACGGCGAACTGCCGAACGCAGAACAGAAGGCTGATTTCGACAAGCAAGTCACGCAGCACACGATGGTCAACGAGCAGCTGCAGTTCTTCCTGCGCGGCTTTCGTCGTGACGCACACCCGATGGCCGTGTTGACCGGCCTGGTGGGTGCACTGTCGGCTTTCTATCACGACTCGCTGGACATCACCAAGGCAAGCCACCGTCACATCTCGGCAATCCGTCTGATTGCCAAGCTGCCGACCCTGGTCGCCATGGCGTACAAGTACTCGATCGGCCAGCCCTTCGTGTACCCCAAGAACGACCTGAGCTACACCGCCAACTTCGTGCGCATGATGTTCGCAACCCCTTGCGAAGATTACGTGCCGAACGACGTGGTGGTCCGTGCACTGGACCGCATCTTCATCCTGCACGCTGACCACGAGCAAAACGCGTCGACCTCGACCGTTCGCTTGTGCGGCTCGTCGGGTACCAACCCGTTCGCAGCCATCGCCGCTGGTGTTGCTTGCCTGTGGGGCCCCGCACACGGTGGCGCCAACGAAGCTTGCCTGCAGATGCTGGAAGAGCTGCAAGCTGCTGGCGGCGTGGCCGTTGTCGGCGAGTTCATGGAGAAGGTCAAGGACAAGAACTCGGGCGTTCGTCTGATGGGCTTCGGTCACCGCGTCTACAAGAACTACGACCCGCGTGCCAAGCTGATGCAGGAAACCTGCAAGGAAGTGCTGGAAGCCCTGGGCCTGGAAAACGACCCGCTGTTCAAGCTGGCCATGGAACTGGAACGCATCGCTTTGTCCGATCCGTACTTCGTCCAACGCAAGCTGTACCCGAACGTCGACTTCTACTCGGGTATCGTTCAGCGCGCCATCGGCATCCCGACCTCGCTGTTCACCGCGATCTTCGCGCTGGCTCGTACCACCGGCTGGATTGCCCAGTGGAACGAAATGATCTCGGACCCGGATTACAAGATCGGCCGTCCGCGTCAGCTGTTCACGGGTCACGAAACCCGCGACGTGAAGCCGGTTGCTCAGCGTTGATATGGAAGGTGGCTGCTAAGCGATCACTGGCAATTGCCGGCGTGACTTAACAATCGCCAAAGCGCTTTTCGAAGCGCATCCATGATGAGAAAGCCTCCTTCGGGAGGCTTTCTCTTTTTTTGTGCTTCTTTAAGCCATCTTTTTCAGTTCATCTTTCGAGAAACTCGAAAACTGATTTGCTCGCCCGGCTGATTATCGCCGGCAGGACCGCGCTGCATACTTTTGTCCATCAACCTGAATGGACAAAGGACGGTGCCATGAAAATCGATTTCACAGGCAAGCTTGTTTTAGTCACCGGATCGACCAGTGGTATAGGGTTCGCCGCCGCTTCCGGCTTTCTTTCTGCTGGCGCAAATGTCGTGATCAACGGCCGCAGCGCGGCAAGTGTGGAAGACGCCTTGGCCAGATTGCGTCAGCGCAATGCAGGCGTGCCCAGCGCCAATGTTCAAGGCTTTGTTGGCGACCTGGGCAAGCCAGACGCCTGCGACCGCCTGATCGCGCAACACCCCGCATTCGACGTAGTTGTGAACAACATCGGTGTCTACGGTCCGCAAGATTTCTTCGATATACCCGACGACGAGTGGGAACGCTTCTTCCAGACCAACGTGATGTCGGGCGTCAGAGTCGCGCGTGCCTACGCGCGCGCAATGGCTGAAAAAGGCTGGGGCCGGATCGTGTTCGTGTCCTCGGAATCCGCGCTGAACATTCCCGCCGACATGATCCATTACGGTTTCACCAAGACCGCGCAGCTTGCCATCTCACGTGGCTTGGCGAAACGCCTTGCTGGCACCGGGGTGACCGTCAACGCGGTCTTGCCGGGGCCGACGCTTTCCGAGGGTGTGGCTGCCATGTTGCAGTCGGGCGATGTGCACCCAGGCAGCAGCGTCGAGAAACTGGCCGTTGATTTCATTGCGGAAAACCGTCCCACCTCGATCATTCAGCGCGCATCGACCGTGGAGGAAGTGGCAAACATGATCGTGTATGTCAGCTCCGAGCAGGCCTCGGCCACCATGGGTGCCGCATTACGCGTAGATGGCGGTGTGGTCGACACCATTGCGTGAGCGGCTGCACTGACAGCCACCACGAATCGCTTTCCCTTCATTCACATCCACGGAAAACGCATGCCCCATCCGATCATCACCGCGATTGAAGAACGCCGCACTACCGTCCTGTTTGACGCATCACGCCACCTCAGCGATGAGCAAATTGCTGAATTGATTCAACTGGCGACCCGTGCACCCACCGCATTTAATCTGCAAAACTGGCGCTTCATCGCCGTGCGCACCCCCGAAGCCAAGGCGCGGCTGCGCGCCTTCGCATGGGATCAAGAGAAGGTCACCGCAGCGGCAGTCACCTTCATCATCTGCGGTCAGTTGGCAGATGCCCAGACCTTGCCCGCCCGCCTGGCTCCTGCCGTAGACGTTGGCATCATGCCTGCTCAGATGGTCGACGGCTGGGTGGCCGGTGCGTCTGGTCTGTACGACGGCCAGCCCTGGCGTCAGCGCGATGAGGCCGTGCGTTCGGCAGCATTCGGCGCAACCACGCTTTTCTATGCCGCCCACGCCATGGGCTTGGGCGCTGGGCCGATGATCGGTTTCGACGATGCTGCCGTCGCCCGTGAGTTCGGTTTGGCTGCCGACGAAATACCGGTGCTGCTGGTGGCCGTGGGCTACGGCAAGCCGGATAATTGGCCGCAGAAGCCTCGCCGCCCGCTGCAGGAAGTGTTGAGCTTCGTGTAGCCCGGCCGGCAGGGCAGGGGTAGAGGCTCTACAGGAAAAGCAAAAGCATGGACCGCATCGACGCACTGCGCTTGCTGCTGGATATCGCTGACGCGGGAAGTTTCTCCCGCGTGGCAAGACAACGTGCCATGGCAACGTCCACCGTCGCGCTGGCCGTCAGTCAGCTGGAAGACGAATTCGGCGCACGCTTGATGACTCGATCAACGCGCAAACTTGTCTTCACGCACGAAGGCGAAACGCTGCTGGCGGACGCGCGTCGCATTGTTGCCGAGTGGGATGCGGCCTTGAACGGTTTCCGTGAAGACGGCCCGCTGGCCGGGCCGATCAGAATCACCGCCACGAATGATTTCGGGCGCACACATCTTCGTCCCTTGCTGGACGCGTTTCAGACGCGTCACCCTGGCATCCACATTACCTTGCTGCTTGGCGACAACGCGCTCGACCTGATTGAACATCACATCGATCTGGCGATTCGTAGCGGGCCGCTGCCAGATTCCACGCTACGAGCGCGCTTGCTTGTGAAGGGACACCGCTTGGTGTGTGCGTCTCCGGCATACTGGGACAGGGCAGGGCGGCCCAAGCATCCGCAAGATTTGATGCGGCACAACTGCATCATTCTGGCGCGTCCGGGTGCTCCGCTTGCACCGTGGCCTTTTCGCGAAGCAAACAAGTCGTTCAGCGTAAAAGTGCGTGGCGATCGTGAGACCAGCGAAGGTGACCTGTTGCGCCAATGGGCGCTGGAAGGTCACGGCGTGATCCTCAAGAACCAATGGGACATCCGGCAAGATCTTGATGCCGGACGACTGGAAACCGTGCTGGACGAATTTTCTGCCGGTCAGGTCGATTTGTTCGCCGTGTATACCAATGGTCCGACCAGCCGTCGCCTGGCTGCGCTGGTGGATTTTCTTGTCAGTGCGCTGGACGCGCCGCAGCCAGCCTAGGCAACCGGGTTGGGGATGTCGGTGCGGCTGGTGCAGGCGTTCACCCCAAAAAACGCGTCGTGCATCTTGAAGGGATGGGCGTAGCTGGCCGGGTCGATCAACGCGCGCTTCAGTGCGTCGACAGTCGCGGCACCGCTGGCATCAACCAGGAAGCGTACGTAGTCCGACTGCGGCAGCAAACTGCACAACCAGTGCAGCAGCAGAAAGCGATGCACGTTGTCGTCGTCCGTATCGATGCTTGGCTTGGCGAAGCGGTAAACCGCTTCACCCAGCGACTGTTCCAGACGCGCTGCGATCGTGCGCATGCGATTGCGCCAGGCATTGAACTGACGCGTGTTGGCTTCCAGATCGCCTTGGTATTCCCAGGCCGGCGCGGGTACGAACTCGATCATGGCGGTCGGCGGGGGTAGGGCGGGCAGACTGTTCAGCGTCCAGGGCACACCGTGGTCGTCCAGCCCGGTGAAGCGCACGCTGGCTGGAATGGCATTGATGGTCGTTCCCATGAAGCTCATCAAGGCTGCTGGCACTGCGCCTGTGCGGTTCAAGAAATTCAGCAGGGCAGACGCCGGTACGCACAAGGGGCTGTTCGGTTCCATGTTGTCGTAGAACCGGGTCTTGTCTGACGCGGGAAGCTCGGCATACAGCGTCTGGCTGTCGGCCCTGGCGCGGGTCGATGCAGTTTCAGCAGATTGGCCCAGGTGACGGTAGAGCACGCTCAGGGTGCGAACTGGGTCCATGAAAACTTCGCGCTGACCGGCTGGCGGCTCCAGCAACCAGATGCTGCTGGGTTCGTAGGGAAGCCAGTCAGCAATGCCGTGCGCAAATCCGTCGATGATCCCCATCAGTTGTGGACTCAGTCCGCTCACCGGTTGGGTGCGCAACAAGGCTGTCATATCAAGCACCGCGATGTCCTCCTGATGGGTCGAAACAAAATGTTCAGTTCTGCTGATTGTGTAGCGACGCATGACGCATCGCCGTTCAGCATCGATAATGAATGCTGACTACCAACTGAATGGAGTATCGATGAAGCAGTTTCTGATTGCACTAGCGTTCCTGTCGCCGGCAGGCGTTGCCTTGGCTGCACCCGTTCACTACGACATCGATCCCGATCATACCTACCCAAGCTTTGCCGCCGATCACATGGGCGGTCTGTCTACCTGGCGCGGCAAGTTCACCAAGACCGCCGGCACGATCATGCTTGATCGGGCAGCCAAGACCGGTTCGGTCGACATTACCGTAGATACAACGTCGATCGACTTCGGTCACGCAGAGATGAACAAGCACGCGAAGGCTGCCGACATGTTCAATGTTGCCAAATTCCCCACGGCAACCTATCGCGGCAAGATCACCGAGTTCAAGGGTGATGTTCCCAGCAAAGTGGAAGGCGACTTCACGCTGATGGGCGTGACCAAACCCCTTGTATTGACGATAAATAGCTTCAAATGCATGGAAAACCCGATGACGAAGGCACCTACTTGCGGTGCTGATGCCACCGGCAATTTCAACCGTGGCGATTTTGGTTTGAACTTTGCGTTGAACATGGGGTTCAAACCCGAGGTCGCGCTCAACATCCAGATCGAAGCGACGCAGAAAAAATAGGGTAATTCCTGTCGTTTCGCGTATAAAAAGGCCCGACGTCTACATGCGATAGCCCTTGGTCGGTGCTATCCTTGTCGGCGTTTTAGACGCCTGGCCAAAAACACTGGCTTTATAAGTCACGCCGCCTTCTGCAACACCTGCGATCCGCTATCCGGCTAAGCCGTGCCGCGGAAGGTCCATCCTGCATCTACCGGGTGAAACACCCGTCACGGTGAAGCGCAATTCATGACACATGCTCTAGATCCTTCCTCATACCTTTTCGGAAGTAATGCGCCCTACGTAGAAGAACTCTACGACGCGTATCTCGACAATCCTGGTTCGGTGCCCGACAACTGGCGCGCCTACTTCGATCAGCTTCAGCATTCCCCCGCCGTTGACGGCAACGAGTCGACCCGTGACCAGGCCCACGCGCCCGTCATCGAATCGTTTGTTCAACGCGCTCGCGCCAATACCCTCCTGACCCGTCCCGCCGCTGAAACCGATCTGTCGGTTGCCAGCCAGCAGGTGCACGTGCAGTCGATCATTGCCGCCTACCGTTTCCTCGGTAGCCGCTGGGCGGTGCTCGACCCCTTGCAACGTCAGGAACGTCCGATGTTGCCGGAACTGGAGCCGTCGTTCTACGGCCTGACCGAAGCCGACATGGACAAGGTTTTCTCGGCAACGAACACCTACTTCACCACCGCCGAGCACATGACGCTGCGCGACATGGTGAAGGCGTTGCGCCAGACCTACTGTGCCTCTATCGGCGCAGAGTTCATGCACATCTCCGATCCGTCGGTGAAGCGCTGGATCCAGCAACGTCTGGAAAGCACGCTGGCCACCCCGGCCTTCGATGCAGACAAGAAAAAGCACATTCTCGGCCGCGTGACCGCAGCCGAAGGCCTTGAGCGTTACTTGCACACCAAGTACGTCGGCCAGAAGCGTTTCTCGCTGGAAGGCGGCGAAAGCTTCATCGCGTCCATGGACGCCCTGATCCAGCACGCCGGTACGCGTGGCGTGCAGGAAGTCATCATCGGCATGGCTCACCGTGGCCGTCTGAACGTGCTGGTGAACACCCTGGGCAAGATGCCCAAGGACCTGTTTGCAGAATTCGAAGGCAAGTACGACGAAACGCTGGCCGCTGGTGACGTGAAGTACCACAAAGGCTTCTCCAGCGACGTGTCGACCCCGGGAGGCCCGGTCCACCTGTCGCTCGCGTTCAACCCGTCTCACCTGGAAATCGTGAACCCGGTGGTCGAGGGCAGCGTGAAGGCACGTCAGGAACGTCGCGGCGACGCCGTCGGCGCACAAGTGCTGCCGGTGCAAGTGCACGGTGACGCGGCCTTCGCAGGCCAGGGCGTCGTGATGGAAACGCTGAACCTGGCACAGACCCGCGGCTACGGCACGGGCGGCACGGTTCACATCGTCATCAACAACCAGATCGGTTTCACCACTTCCGATCCGCGCGATTCGCGTTCGACGCTGTATTGCTCGGACGTGGTCAAGATGATCGAAGCGCCTGTGTTCCACGTGAACGGCGACGATCCGGAAGCCGTGGTGCTGGCAACAGAACTGGCGCTCGACTTCCGTCAGGAATTCCGCAAGGACGTGGTTGTGGACATCGTCTGCTTCCGCAAGCTGGGCCACAACGAGCAAGACACCCCCGCACTGACCCAGCCGCTGATGTACAAGCGCATCGGTCAGCATCCGGGCACGCGCAAGCTGTACGCCGACAAGCTGGCCACGCAAGGCGTGATCGCTGCTGACGGCGGCGACGAGTACGTGAAGGAATACCGCGCGGCAATGGACGAAGGTCGTCACACTGTCGACCCGGTCCTGACCGACTACAAGAGCAAGTTCGCCATCGACTGGTCGCAGTTCCTGAACCGCAAGTGGACCGACGCGGCCGATACCGCGATTCCGCTGGCTGAACTCAAGCGCCTGGGCGAACGCATCACGACCGTGCCGGAAGATTTCAAGCCGCACTCGATCGTTGAAAAAGTGCTGGCCGACCGTCGCAAGATGGCACTCGGCGAAATCAACCTCGACTGGGGCATGGGCGAGCATCTGGCCTTCGCCAGCCTGGTGGCATCGGGCTACCCGATCCGTCTGACCGGTCAGGATTCGGGCCGTGGCACCTTCACCCACCGCCATGCCGTGCTGCACGACCAGAAGCGCGAGCGTTGGGATGATGGCGTGTATATCCCGCTGCAGAACATCTCCGAAGGTCAGGCACCGTTCGTGGTGATCGACTCGGTGCTGTCGGAAGAAGCCGTGATGGGCTTCGAGTACGGTTACTCGGCCGCTGATCCGAACACCCTGGTCATCTGGGAAGCCCAGTTCGGCGACTTCGCCAACGGTGCCCAGGTCGTGATCGACCAGTTCATCAGCTCGGGCGAAGCCAAGTGGGGCCGTCAGTCCGGCCTGACCTTGATGCTGCCGCACGGCTACGAAGGCCAAGGCCCGGAGCACTCGTCGGCACGTATCGAGCGCTTCCTGCAGCTGTGCGCCGACAACAACATGCAAGTGGTCCAGCCGACCAATGCCGCGCAGATCTTCCACCTGATCCGCCGTCAGATGATCCGCCCGTTCCGCAAGCCGCTGGTGATCTTCACGCCGAAGTCGCTGCTGCGTGCCAAGGACGCTGGTTCGCCGCTGTCCGAACTGGCCAACGGCCACTTCCAGACCGTCATCGGCGAAACCGACGACACGATCGCCGCGGACCGCGTCAAGCGCGTGCTGCTGTGCTCGGGCAAGGTGTACTACGACATCGTCAACTCGCGTCGTGAACGCGCCATCGACGACGTCGCGGTCATCCGCCTCGAACAGATGTACCCGTTCCCGCACAAGGCCATCGCCACCGAGCTGAAGAAGTATCCGAAGCTGGCGGAAGTGGTCTGGGTGCAGGACGAGCCGCAGAATCAGGGCCCCTGGTTCTACGTGCAGCATCACCTGCTCGAAAACATGGCAGATGGTCAGAAGCTTGCATACGCCGGACGCGCAGCGTCGGCGTCGCCGGCAGTCGGCTACATGTCGAAGCACCAAGAGCAGCAGAAGGCCTTGCTTGAAGCAGCCTTCGGCCGCCTCAAGGGCTTTGTGCTCACCAAGTAATGACGCCTGCATCGTCCCGCCTGGTCCATTGACTGGCGGACGATGCCCCGGAAGGGCCGGTTTGCAAGCATTGCGCCGGCCCCGTCTCGATTGAATATCTCGCGGAAGAAACAGACATGGCATTGATCGACGTTGTAGTCCCCCAGCTCTCCGAATCCATCGAAGAAGCGACCCTGCTGACCTGGAAGAAGAAGCCGGGCGAAGCCATTGCAATCGACGAAATCCTGATCGAAGTCGAAACCGACAAGGTCGTGCTGGAAGTGCCGGCACCGGCCGCTGGCGTGCTGTCGGAAATCGTTCAAGGTGACGGCGCAACCGTGACCTCGGGCCAGGTCCTGGCGCGCATCGACACCGCCGCTACCGCAGGCGCTGCTGCTCCGGCCGCCGCCGCACCGGCTCCCGCTGCTGCTGCCCCGGCACCGGCTGCTGCCGCCGCTGCACCCGCACCCGCCACCTCGATCGCCATGCCCGCTGCTGCCAAGCTGCTGGCCGACAAGGGCATCGACCCAGCATCGGTCGACGGCACCGGCAAGGGCGGCCGCATCCTGAAGGGTGACGTGCTGGCCGCTGGTTCCGCACCGGCTCCGGCTGCTGCCAAGGCTGCTGCGCCCTCCGTTGACGCCACGACCCTGGTCGATGGCCGTCCGGAACAGCGCGTGCCGATGACCCGTCTGCGCGCTCGCGTGGCAGAGCGTCTGCTGCAATCGCAAGCCGAAAACGCCATCCTGACCACCTTCAACGAAGTGAACATGAAGGCGGTCATCGACCTGCGCAATTCGTACAAAGACAAGTTCGAAAAAGAACACGGCGTGAAGCTCGGCTTCATGTCCTTCTTCGTCAAGGCCGCCGTTGCTGCCCTGAAGAAGTTCCCGCTGCTGAACGCATCGGTCGACGGCAAGGACATCGTCTACCACGGCTACTTCGACATCGGCATCGCAGTAAGCAGCCCGCGTGGCCTGGTTGTGCCGATCCTGCGCAATGCTGACCAGCTGTCGCTGGCCGGCATCGAAAAGAAGATCGCTGAATTTGGCCAGAAGGCCAAGGAAGGCAAGCTGGGTCTGGATGACCTGACCGGCGGCACCTTCTCGATCTCCAACGGTGGCGTGTTCGGTTCGTTCTTCTCGACCCCGATCATCAACCCGCCGCAATCGGCCATCCTGGGCGTGCACGCCACCAAGGATCGCCCGGTTGTCGAAAACGGCCAGATCGTCATCCGCCCGATCAACTACCTGGCACTGTCGTATGACCACCGCATCATCGACGGCCGCGAAGCCGTCCTGGGCCTGGTCGCAATGAAGGAAGCCCTGGAAGATCCGCAACGTCTGTTGCTCGAGATCTAAGGGGATAAGGACATCATGGCAAAGCAATTTGACGTAGTCGTCATCGGCGCAGGTCCTGGCGGTTATGTAGCCGCGATCCGCGCAGCCCAACTCGGCCAGACGGTCGCCATCGTCGACGCTTGGCAAAATGCCAAGGGCGGCCCGGCACCCGGCGGCACTTGCACCAACGTCGGCTGCATTCCGTCGAAGGCACTGCTGCAATCGTCGGAACACGTCGAGCAGGCACAACACCACTTCGCCGACCACGGTATCTCGGTTGGTGACGTGTCGGTCGATCTGGCCAAGATGGTTGGCCGCAAGGCCACCGTCGTGAAGCAGAACAACGATGGCATCCTGTTCCTGTTCAAAAAGAACAAGATCACCTTCTTCCACGGCCTGGCATCGTTCACGGCACAGGTTGAAGGCGGTTGGGGCATCAAGGTTGACGGCGCAGCACCGGAAGAACTGGTTGCCAAGCACGTCATCGTGGCCACCGGTTCGAACGCACGTGCCCTGCCGGGCGCAGCCTTCGACGAGAAGGTGATCCTGTCGAACGATGGTGCACTGAACCTGTCGGAAGTGCCGAAGCGCCTGGGCGTGATCGGCGCGGGCGTGATCGGTCTGGAGCTCGGCAGCGTGTGGCGTCGTCTGGGCGCGGAAGTGACCATCCTCGAAGCACTACCGGCCTTCCTGGCTGCAGTGGACGAGCAGGTCGCCAAGGAAGCCCAGAAGCAGCTGACCAAGCAAGGTCTGAAGATCAACCTGGGTGTGAAGATCGGCGAGATCAAGCCGTCGGAATCGTCTGTGACGGTGGACTACACCGACGCAGCCGGTGCCGCGCAATCCGCTACCTTCGACCGCCTGATCGTGTCGATCGGCCGCGTGCCGAACACCAACGGTCTGGGCGCTGACACGGTTGGCCTGAAGCTCGACGAACGCGGTTTCATCGCCGTTGACGAAGACAACAAGACCAACCTGCCGAACGTCTGGGCAGTGGGCGACGTGGTTCGTGGCCCGATGCTGGCACACAAGGCCGAAGAAGAAGGCGTGGCGGTTGCCGAGCGTATCGTGGGCCAACACGGCCACGTGAACTTCAACACCGTGCCGTGGGTGATCTACACCAGCCCCGAGATCGCGTGGGTCGGTCAGACCGAACAAGCCCTGAAGGCTTCGGGTCGTGCCTACAAGGCCGGCAACTTCCCGTTCCTGGCCAACGGTCGTGCGCGCGCGCTGGGTGACACCACCGGCTTCGTGAAAGTGCTGGCTGATGCCACCACCGACGAAATCCTGGGCGTGCACATCATCGGCCCGCAAGCATCTGAATTGATCGCAGAAGCCGTGGTCGCGATGGAATTCCGTGCATCGTCGGAAGACATCGGTCGTATCTGCCACGCGCATCCTTCTTTGTCGGAATCGATGAAAGAAGCGGCGCTGGCCGTTGAAAAGCGGTCGCTGAACTTCTAAGCGCCGAAGGCTGCGATCCCGGGGCAGGTACCCGGGCGCGGCTTTTGCAGACCCCGGTGCGTCGCGCCGGGGTCTTTTCAATTCGGCCTTCCTTTTTTCTTGCGTCGTCGATCAGTCGCCATTCAATGACTGGCAGTCGTCGATGACGGCGCATCGCTCGAACTCCTCCCGAGTGCATTCAAAGAGTCGCCCATGAACGTACGCGAGTACTACGAGAACATGCTGGCCGAACGTGGCTTCCAGCAGGACGAGGCCCAGCGTGCCGCCATCGAGCGCTTGCAGCGCTTCTACGAGGAATGGGTTGCCTACCAAGGCCAGCAGAAAAGCCTGATGCGCTTTCTGCGCAGCAAACCCGAATCGCCACGGGGCGTGTACCTGTGGGGCGGGGTAGGGCGCGGCAAGAGCTTCCTGATGGACTCGTTCTACGCCACGGTGCCGATCGATCGCAAGACGCGTGTGCACTTCCACGAATTCATGCGCAGCGTTCATCGTGAACTTGATGAGGTCAAGGGCACGCAAGACCCGCTGGATGAAGTCGCGCGCCGTCTGGCCGAGCGTTATCAACTGGTCTGTTTTGACGAATTCCATGTGTCCGACGTGGCCGACGCCATGATTCTGCACCGCTTGCTGCAGGGCATGTTCCAGCATGGCGTGTCGTTCGTGATGACGTCCAACTACGAACCGTCGCTGCTGTACACCGATGGATTGCACCGTGACCGCATCTTGCCCGCGATTGCGCTGATCAAGGCAAAGATGGATGTGCTGAACGTAGACGCAGGCGTGGACTACCGACGTCGTGCGCTGGAGCAGGTGCAGCTGTATCACACGCCGCTGAATGCCGAAGCAGATGCTGCTTTGCAGACCGCCTTCAACCAGCTTGCCGACACCGCGCCGCAGGAACCGATTCTGCACGTCGAACATCGCGAGATTCACGCGCATGCCTTGGCAGGCAGTGTGGTGTGGTTCGATTTCGCCACCTTGTGCGGTGGCCCGCGTTCACAGAACGATTACCTGGAATTGGCCAGCCGCTTCCAGACCGTGATCTTGTCGGGTGTACCGCGCATGGGGCCGCGCCAGGCGTCTGAAGCACGACGCTTCACCTGGCTGATCGACGTGTTCTATGACCACAAGGTCAAGCTGATCATGTCGGCAGAGTGCGAACCCGAGGAGCTGTACACCGAGGGTGCCCTGGCCAATGAGTTCCACCGAACGGTGTCGCGCATTCTGGAAATGCAATCGCGTGAGTATCTGGACGCGCAGCGCCGCGACGCCACGTCCTTGTGATGTCCATGCAAGATCACTGCGCAGCCGTCTGACCCAAGCGCACTGATCGCTGCCCGTCGCTGGGCTGTTCTACCTGTGCCCAGCGACGATTCGCGTTGGTTTTCACGCCCAACGTCGCTTTCAAGAGACAAAGAGCAACAAAGACCCTGACGACAATCTGACTATTCTTTAGTTCCGTATTGATAGTAATTATCATTGCGGAAATCATTAACGATTAGTTAATGCCTTGTCGATCTGTCTTTGGAGATAGTCTTTTGTTCCCGTCCTCTATCGAGCAAGCACGCATGCCGCTTTCCAGCGGTGCCCGTGCACTTGCCATTGCCCTGTCAGCCTGGGCTGCCGTTGCTGCCGCACCCGCCGCACACGCGCAGACTGCACCCCCGGCAACCACCAACCGCGCAAGCACCTTGCCGGTTGTGACGGTAGAGGACACCGCCGAGACGGCAACCGCGCCTACCGTGGGCTACGTGGTTCGCAACAGCAGCTCTGGCACCAAGACGGACACGCCGATCGTAGAGACCGCACAATCGATCTCCACCGTGACGCGCGACCAGATCCGCGAACAGAACGCACAAAGCCTGAACCAGATGCTGCGCTACACCCCGGGTGTTGCCGTGGAAACGCGTGGCGCAACCGCCACCCGCCTGGACCAGTTCACCGTGCGTGGTTTCAGCGCCAGCTCTTATCTGGATGGCCTGCGCAACCCGGGCAGCCGCGACGCGCTGCCCCAGGTGGACGGCTACCGCCTTGAACGCATCGACGTGCTCAAGGGCCCGTCGTCGGTGATGTACGGCCAGGGTGGCCCCGGCGGTATCGTCAACATGATCAGCAAGCGTCCGACGGAAGACGGCGTGCGCGAAATCCAGTTCGGTCTGGGTAACTACAGCAACCGTTCCTTGGGCTTTGACTACGGCGATCGTCTGGACAAGGAAGGCAAGCTGCTGTTCCGCGTCACCGGCCTGGCCTATGCCGCCGATGGTCAGATCGACCACACCAAAGAACGCCGCTACTTCATCGCCCCGTCGTTCACGTGGAAGGCCACGCCCGACACCACGCTGACCGTGCTGGCCAACTTCCAGCGCGATCCCGACATGGGTTCGTACGGCGCAGTGCCTGGTGTGCGCAGCCTGTACCGCGCGCCCGATGGCTATTACCTGCCGTCGAGCTTCTACGACGGCGATGCCAATTTCGAAAAAAGCGATCGCAAGAACGCATCGATCGGTTATCAGTTCGATCACCGCTTCAACGACACCTTCAGCTTCCACCAAGGCCTGCGCTACCAGAAGGCTGAAGGTATCTACCGCAGCATCTACAGCGGTGGTTACGCCGATGGTGCCCCGAACTATTCGCTGATTCGCCGCTCGGCCATTGCCACCAATGTGGAAATCGATGCATTCACCATCGATCAGAACCTGCAAGCCAAGTTCGCCACCGGCCCGCTGTCGCACACCGCCTTGGTAGGCTTTGACTACCAGCGCACCGAGACCTCGACGCTGTCGGGCAGCGGTGTCAACGGTGGTGCACCGGCGCTGAATGTCTTCCGTCCGAACAACTTCATGCAGATCCCGGTCCCGGCCTTCACCGCCGACGCACTGGCCAAGGCTTTCCAAAGCGGCCTGTACGTGCAAGACCAGATGAAGTTCGGTCGCCTGACGGCAACCCTGGGTGGCCGTTATGACTGGTCCACCACCAGCAACACCACGCGCACGATCGCAAACAACCGCGTCACCAGCACCGGCCTGAAGCAAGAAGCCTTCAGCGGTCGCGCCAGCCTGTTGTACCTGTTCGATAACGGCATTGCGCCATACGCCAGCTACAGCGAATCGTTCGAACCGCAAAGCGGCACCGGCTTCAACGGCCAGCCGTTCGAACCGATCCGTGGCAAGCAGAACGAAATTGGCGTGAAGTATCAGCCGGTTGGTTCGCGTTCCCTGTTCACGGCCGCGCTGTATGACGTGCGCCGCAAGAACACCACGACCACCGATCCGGACCCCACCCACCTGTGCAATGGTGCGCGCTGCAACATCGCAGCCGGTGAAGTGCGCACGCGTGGCCTGGAGCTGGAAGCGCGTACCGAACCGGTTCGCGGCCTGAGCCTGATTGCCGGTTACTCGTACAGCGACAACGTCTACACCAAAGACAATTCTGCCGTTGCTGGCGTGAATCTGGAAGGCAAGACCCCTGGTTCGCTGCCGACCCACCAGGCATCTGCATGGGCACGCTACCAAGTGCAGGAAGGCCCGCTGGCAGGTGTTGGCTTCGGTGCCGGCCTGCGTTATGTCGGTTCCACCTACACCAGCACCTCGAACCTGTACAAGACGCCGAGCCGTGTGCTGGTCGATGCCTTGCTGGACGTAGACCTGGGCCGTGTGAATCCGCAGCTGAAGGGCTGGAACGCGTCGCTGAACATCAGCAACCTGTTCGACAAGACCCACGTGGCATCTTGCCTGGGTGACTTCGACTGGTGCTACTACGGTTATCAGCGCGCTGTGAAAGCGAACGTGCGCTACACCTTCTAAATCGGTGTCGGGTCAGTGTGAAGCGCTGGCCCAGCTGATGGGAAAAAAACGCAGTGCTGGACGCGAGTCCGGCGCTGCGTTTTTGCATGTGGCGAAGCTGTCAGGTCACCGACTGACGATCATCGGTCATTGCATAATCGACGGATGCCAATAGCAACGATCAACTCAACCCCCGTGTATCTGCTTGATGACGCCAGGCAGAAGACGCGCGTCCGCGCCATTCTGACGCAGCGCGGTCTGGCGTCACACATGAACAATACGAAGTGGCGCGAACTCTGTGTGGGTATGCGTGCGCTGCCTTTTCCGCCTGCGTACCAAAGCAAGGATGTATTCAACGACCTGCCTTGTCCGGTGAATTTTCCCCACGCGCCTGACTATTGGGGCGATTGGGCTTGCACGCCGGAGGCGAGTTTGGGCTTGCATATCGAGTGGCTGAAGATCGCACCCCGATTCAGACGCAACCGGGGCCGCTTGATTGCCCCAGAGATACTGGACTGCGCTGGTGAAGTGATCGCACTGCTGAAGCAGGTCGGTCTTCCGGTGATCGAACAAGATGGTTTTTTTGTGCTGTACGGACACAGCTCGGGATCGATGTCGGCTTGATCCCGGTGTGATCTTGATTCGATTTTCATCCAGTGGCGGGCGACACGTTTGCGCGCTTGCGCAACGAACCGCGCTTGGAACACGACGGGGCGCACGCTGCTGGGTGGTGCGACAACCTGAGGCGTAACGCGGGTCGATAGTCAGCGCAGCATGGCGATTGCCGCCGCGTCCTGCATGGCCCGACCGAGCTGCTGCAAGGTGCTGGAACGCACGGCGGCATGCTGCCAATAAAGTGGCAGGTCCAGCCATCGCGCGGCATCGATGTTCACCACCGTCTGCGCTGCCAGCGCATGTTCGATCAGCGATTCCGGTGCCAGACACCAGCCCAGACCACGTGCGGCGGCCTCGACAAAGCCGGTCGCCGACGGAAGGTAATGCACGGGCGGTGTGATCCGGGCGCGAGTAATGCGTCGCACGAAACGCCATTGCAATGCATCTTTGCGGTTAAAAACGATCATCGGTGCATGGGCCAGCGCAGCCGCATTCACCCCTTCCGGGAAATGGCGCGCGACAAACGCTGGTGAAGCAATGGCGCGATAACGCATGGTGCCAAGCAACTGCGCATTGCAGCCTTGCAATGCTGTGGCTTCGGCGGTCACCGCACCCAACACCGCACCGCTACGCAGCAGTTCAAGCGTGTGATCCTGATCGTCGACATACACGTCGAACAGGTAGCCGTGTTCTTCGTGCAGGCGCGCCAGTGCGGCGACGAACCAGGTGTGCAGCGAGTCGTCATTCACTGCAATCGGAATGGTGCGTGCGGAGGCCGCAGGCGCGTCGGGCAGAAAGTCGGCAAGGGCTTCGGCTTCCAGCGCCTGCATGGGGCGCACGCGCCGCAGCAAGCGTTCACCGGCAGGTGTCGGTCGGCAGGGCGTCTGCCGCACGACAAGTACCTGCCCCAAGCGGTCTTCCAGCGACTTGATGCGCTGGGAAATTGCCGACGGCGTCACCGACAACCGCTGGGACGCTGCTTCGAAGCTGCCTTCTTCCAGCACGGCGGAAAAGGCGGCAAGTTGGGGATGGATGAGGTCCATGAATACCTTTCGATCAGGTGCCTGGGCAAGGTCGCAGACCAACTTGGCGATGGGGTGACTTCGTGGTCTGGCGTCGTTTGCTGAGGTCTGTTTGCGTACTTCTTATGAGTACGTTTTATGAGCACGCCTTATGTGCAGCGTCCTTGTTGGCAGCGTCTTCTGGATAGCGGCTCCGCCAAGCATGCCATTGAATATCGCGGTCACAAGAACAGTTTTGCTTAACTGACCAAAGAATAATTAGTTTGTCTTGATCGTTGTCGGCAGCCAGCATAAGCCCGATTCTTCATTTTTCTTCGGCAATCAGTTATGTATTTCGCAGCCAGCGCCGCCGGTTTCGTTGCCGGTGGCGGTCTCATCTTTGCCATCGGTTCACAAAACGCCTTTGTGTTGCGCCAAGGCTTGCAGCGCCATCATGTCGGGCGAGTGGTGCTGATCTGCGCGTTGGGAGACATCACACTGATCCTGGCAGGTGTCGGTGGGGCGGGCGTGGTTGTGCAGCAATGGCCTGGGCTATTACAAGTCTTGCGCTGGGCAGGTGCGGCCTTCCTGGCTACCTACGGGTTGATGGCAGCGCGCCGGGCCTGGCAGGGTACCGGGGCATTGGATCCGACTGCTGACCAACAGAAGGGCGCGCGCCACGTCATCCTGGCTTGCCTGGCCTTTACCTTTCTGAACCCGCATGTCTACCTGGACACCATGGTGCTGCTGGGCAGCCTGTCTACCCGTTATGCGGGGCTTGCGCGCTGGGCATTTGCGCTGGGCGCGTGTTGCGCCAGCGTGCTGTGGTTTACGTCTTTGGGGTACGGCGCGCGGCTGCTGTTGCCCGTGTTTCGCAACCCGCGTGCATGGCGGGTGCTGGACGCACTGATTGCCATGTTCATGCTGGTGCTTGCACTGGGCCTGGTGTTTCATCGCGGCTGAAGCACCGGTCCTCAACGAGCCTCAGTGTTCCTTGCGTCGCCGACGGGTCGCCCATGCTGCGATTGCCGTGAACGCCAGCACAATGTTCACCACGATCCAGAAGCCATGTTCGTGCTGTGCCAAGGGAATGCCGCCCACATTCATGCCAAACAGGCCAGCAAGAATATTGATGGGCAATGCGAGCACCGTCACCACCGTCAGCACGTACAAGCTGCGATTGTTTTCCTCGTTCACGTAGGCGGCGATTTCTTCCTGCAGCAGTTTGATCCGTTCCTGCAGCGCGCCCATGTCACGCAAGACAACAGAAAATTCCTCGGTCGAGCCACGCAGCGTCACCACATCGGATTCGACCATCCACGGCGGTGGATTCTGCAGCAGGCGAAACAGCGCTGCCGGTTCGGGTGCCAGCAGGCGTTGCAGCCTGACCAGCACACGGCGCAGCACGCCCAGCCGACGCGGGCTGTGCCCACGTTTATCTGCAAGCAGATCGTCTTCGATCACATCGACCTGTGCGGTCACGCCACGCACGATGTTCACCAACACGTCCGCCTGATCGCGCAGCAGATGCGCCAGCAAGTCGGTGGTCGAGCAGGGCGCATCACCTGCTCGAACGGCGGTGCGCAGGGCATCGACCGAGCGCAGCGCCTTGGTGCGTGCCGTGACCACCACGCGTGGCCCCAGGCTGATCCACAAGGTGGCAATCTTGGCCGGATCGAAGTCGAAGTCAAAGTGCACGTCGTTGATCACCGCGATCAGCGCATCTTCGGTGCTTTCACGGTGCTTGCCATCGCCACGGGTGTTGATGCGCTCGATCTGGGTTGATCGGGTGCCTTCATGCAGGGTTTCAAAGAACTCGTCGGGCAAGTGGGCGTGGGCATGCAACCAGCGTTCGGCCTGGGCATGGCTGAGGTTGAAATGCAGCCACAGGTATGCGCTGTTTGGCGCGCCGTCCGCCCGGTTTTTTGTGATGCCATCTTGCCCCGTAGCCGGGTCTTGGTGTGTCGCCAGCCAGGCTGCTGCCTGCACCGAATCGACCGCGCGGGCGGGGTCTGGCGCATCGGCGTCGAAGATATAACCGCAGATCAGACCGGCCTCGTCACTACCATAGGCGTTGCCGGGCAAGTCGTGCGGTGAATGGTTGGAAGCGGGCGTGGCGGGGGCGCTCATGGGTCACACATGACAAGATGGCAACGGGTCATGGTGAGCTTGTCATATGGCTGTTTTGTGACCGATTGACGTGGTCCCATGTCTTGTCATCGGACTGTCATGGTCTTGTCATGAAAGCCGCTTAGCGTTCGGGTTTTCTTCTGCCTTTTACCCACCATGAGCAATCTCGACGCGTTCAGCAGCCAGGGCATCGACCGCGATGCCGATATCCGGCGATTCATGCACGACTTGGTCGACAGTTACGACGAAGAGCTGGAACTGGAGATTGACGACGGTGAGTCTGGCGGTCTGGTCGACCGCGAAGCGCGCCGCCTGTATTTCCGCGAGCTGTTCCGCCTGCAGGGTGAACTGGTCAAGCTGCAGGACTGGGTGCAGCATACCAAGCAGAAGGTGGTGATTCTGTTTGAGGGGCGCGATGCGGCAGGCAAGGGTGGCGTGATCAAGCGTATTACGCAGCGGCTGAACCCGCGTGTGGTGCGCGTGGCAGCCTTGCCGGCACCGAACGATCGTGAGCGCACGCAGTGGTATTTCCAGCGGTATATCGCGCACCTGCCGGCTGCGGGCGAGATGGTCTTGTTCGATCGCAGTTGGTACAACCGCGCGGGTGTCGAGCGGGTGATGGGGTTTTGTTCGGACGAGGAATATGAAGAGTTCTTCCGTACCGTGCCGGACTTTGAACGCATGCTGGTTCGTTCGGGCACGGTGCTGATCAAGTATTGGTTCTCGATCACGGATGAGGAACAGCATGCGCGTTTCCTGGGGCGTATTCATGATCCGCTGAAGCAGTGGAAACTCAGCCCGATGGATTTGGAGTCGAGGCGTCGGTGGGAGGAGTACACCAAGGCGAAGGAGATCATGCTGGAGCGCACGCATATTCCGGAGGCTCCCTGGTGGGTGGTGCAGGCGGTGGACAAGAAGAAGGCGCGGCTGAACTGCATCAGCCATTTGCTGGATCAGCTTCCTTATGCGGAAGTGCCGCACGATCCGGTGTTGTTGCCGGCGCGGGTGCGCAATGCAGACTATTTCCGGCATCCGGTGCCGGCGGAGATGTATGTGCCGGAGAAGTATTGATTTTCTTGGGCAGGTTTTTTCGGCAGGTTTTTTAGCGGGACGGTTTTTGTTGGGGTTCTTGCTGTGTGTTTTTAAGTCAGTCGCGGGTGGTGGGGCCGCGTCGTCTGCCCCGCTGGACCTACGCGTCGGGTCTCCCGCCCTCCACGTCGTCCAGAAGGGCAGCCGTCACGGCCCCACCACCCACGCCTTCAGAACTGCTCGGGTTAAAAGCTAATCCCGCCTATGGGCGTTTGCCGTTTCTCTGGCTGCCAGGTGCTGTACGCGGTTCTCGGCATGCGATGGCCACCATTCTTGAGTGCCATGCGGCCGGCCCCGGAGATTGGCTGGCCAGGTCGCCACGAAGCGGCTCAGCGGCTCACGCATCGGGCCGTTCTTCAGCAGCCTTTTACCGCAGCGCCACTCAAGAAAATTTGCGCTTCTGCTTGGTGGTGGGGTGACTTGGAAGCGGGTGGCCGCGCACCAGGTAATGCGACGAAAAGGCGGGGCGTTGATGGTTGGCGCTTTGAAGGCTATGCATTGAACGTTCGAAGCGGTGAAGACCATTCGGAGCGATGAAGAACGGTAATGAATGGTGGTAACGCTGATGCTGCTGCTGGGCGTTTCCTAAAATCATTACACGTCCGCTGAGCGCATGTATCAAATCAGCCGCCAGCGCCACAATTGTCACGGTCGCTCTCCGCATGCTGTGACGCGGCGGCCATCCGCTTCGGTGTCACCCCACCATCAAGCAGAAGCGCAAATTTTCATGAGTGGCGTTGCCGTAAAAGGCAGCTGAAGAACCCACCGAATCGTGAGCCAGAGATACCGCTTCGTGGCGACCTGGCCAGCCAATCCCCAAGGCCAGCCGCGTAGCGATCAAGATTGGTGGCCCACGCATGCCGAGAACCGCGTCCAGCACCAAGCAGCCAGCAAAACGGCAAACGCCCACAGGCGGGATTCGCTTTTAACCAAACGTCTTTGAAGGCGTGGGTGGTGGGGCCGGATTGGCTGCCCTTCTGGACGACGTGGAGGGCGGGAGTCCCGACGCGAAAGTCCAGCGGGGCAGACTAGCCGGCCCCACCACCCGCGACTGACTAAAGCACACCCACACCGTCACAACAAAAAAGCCAGCCGCATCAAAAAAACGCAACTGGCTTCAGTACTTCACTTGGCTATAGAACCAGCCTCAAGCAGCCTTGGCTTCATCCAGCGTCGGGTAGTCCGTATACCCGTGCTCACCGCCACCGTAGAAGGTGCTTTGGTCCGGCGTATTCAGCGGTGCCTTCTCCTTCAGGCGACGCACCAAATCCGGGTTGGCAATGAACGCCTTGCCGAAAGCAACCGCATCCACCTTGCCATCCGCCACCGCCTTCTCAGCCAGTTCACGGTCATAGTCATTGTTGCCAATCCATGCCGCCGCACCACCAGCCTTGGTATACGCAGTCCGCAACGCCGCGTAATCAAACGGCACATCGCCTTGCTGGAAATCACGCGGGCCGCCAGTTGCACCCTCGATGATGTGCACAAACGCCAGCTTGTGCGCCGCCAGCTTCTCCACCACATGCGTGAACAGCGCCTGCGCATCCAGATCGCTTGCGTCGTTGGCTGGCGTCACGGGCGAAATACGGATACCAGTGCGGCCCGCGCCAATCTCGGCCACGATGGCATTCACCACCTCACCCAACAAACGGGCACGGTTCTCGATGCTGCCACCGTAAGCATCAGTCCGCACGTTGCTGCCGCTGCGCAAGAACTGGTCGATCAGGTAGCCATTGGCCGCATGGATTTCCACGCCGTCAAAGCCTGCATCGATCGCAGCACGCGCAGCGCGGCGGTAGTCTTCGACAATGCCGGGCAGCTCGGACAATTCCAGCGCACGCGGGGCCGAGGTCGGCACAAAATCACCGGAACCGTCTTCCTTCAAGATGAAGGTCTTGGCCTTGGCGGTGATCGCTGACGGGGCAACCGGTGCGCCGCCATTCGGCTGCAAGGACGTGTGCGAAATACGGCCCACATGCCACATCTGCACGACGATCTTGCCGCCTGCAGCATGCACGGCGTCGGTGACCTGTTTCCAGCCTGCCAGCTGTTCTTCCGAATACAAGCCCGGCACATCGGCGTAGCCCTGGCCTTGATGCGAGATTGCAGTTGCTTCCGTGATCAGCAAGCCGGCCGTGGCGCGCTGCGCGTAGTAGGTGGCGGTGATCGGCAGCGGCACGGCGCGCGGGGAGCGGTTGCGGGTCAGGGGCGCCATCACGACGCGATTGGCCAGGTGCAGGTCACCGGCAACCAGGGGATCGTAGAGCGTAGTCATGAAGCAGTTATCTCCCAAGGAAACGAAAGGTCGGCTGACAGAGGTCATCGACGAGTAATTCAGAACGTAGTGAAGGCCCGGTCAACGCGTTCAACCGACCGTCCACCCTGCGTGTCATTCAGCAGTTCAATCCATCACGGGCGTAAGCGCCGCCGTGCCGCGCGAGCGTGAGGTCAGCACCGCTGCGCCAACACCCAGCAACGCGAGTGCCGCACCGACCAGCGGAATGGCATCCAGGCCAAAGCCACGTTGCAGCACCAGGCCACCCAACCACGCGCCCAGCGCATAGACCGTGACCAGCCAGCCCGCGCCGGGAATCGACACACCCAGGTCGAGCGCCACCTCGGGCAGCAAGCCCATGATGACAAATTCGGTAGTGCCGATCGCAAAAGCGCTGAGCGCCAGAACTAGCATTGGAAAAGGCATGTTGCTCACATTTTCGGAGGGGCAGGGCGTGTTTGGTGTGGAGGATCAGCAGTGTTGAACTGAAGAAACGCAGTTCAAAGATCCCGATCCAGATGCTTCACAAACGCCTCGATGGTCGGTTCATTGCGCTTGTAGAACACCCATTGCCCGATGCGCCGCGTGATCACCAGGTCTGCCCGCTGCAATACCGCCAGGTGAGAAGACACGGTGGATTGCGACAGACCGCAGCGCTCGAAACTGCCGGCGCATACGCCCACTTCAAGCGGATGATCCTGCTGCGAGAAATGCTGATCCGGCTCTTTGAGCCAGCGCAGCATGTCGCGTCGAACGGGGTTGGCAAGCGCCTTCAGAATTTCGTCGGGGTCCATGGCAGCAGCAGAAAAAAGGGTGTTGTCGATGTAGAACCATGCAAGGACTGTCAGCCTGCAACGGATTTCATCGATTCAAATATCGTGATTTCACGAATCATAGATCGAAAATATTCGATATGAAAGGGGTTAACCCGTAACTCTTTTCACCCGACGTTATGCAAATCTTGCATAACTGGATGCACCGACAGCATTGGGCAAAGTGGCCTGGTGTCGCTAAGCTCTCGCCATTCGTCAACTCCGCGAGTCACCATGAACGCCCCCAGCGTACCGGCCAAAACCATTGCCGATCCCAACGCACTGCCGTCCTACCTCAACGCCGACAACCTCGGGCCTTGGGGCAACTATTTGCAGCAGGTCGATCGGGTAGCTCCTTACCTGGGGTCACTGGCGCGCTGGATCGAAACGCTCAAGCGCCCGAAACGCGCGCTGATCGTTGATGTGCCGATCGAACTCGACAACGGCACCGTGGCCCACTTCGAGGGCTACCGCGTGCAGCACAACCTGTCGCGCGGTCCGGGCAAGGGGGGGGTGCGTTTCCACCAGGACGTCACGCTGTCTGAAGTGATGGCACTGTCGGCCTGGATGTCGGTGAAGAACGCCGCCGTGAACGTGCCTTACGGCGGTGCCAAGGGCGGCATCCGTGTCGATCCGAAGCTGCTGTCGCGTGCCGAACTGGAACGCCTGACCCGTCGCTACACCAGCGAAATCGGCTTCATCATCGGCCCGAACAAAGACATTCCCGCGCCCGACGTCAACACCAACGAACAGGTGATGGCATGGATGATGGACACCTACTCGATGAACTCGGGCAGCACCTCCACCGGCGTGGTCACCGGCAAGCCGATCTCGCTGGGCGGTAGCCTGGGTCGCAAGGAAGCCACCGGCCGCGGCGTGTTCGTGGTGGGTACCGAAGCAGCCAAGCACCTGAACATCGACATCGTCGGTGCGCGTGTGGTGGTGCAGGGCCTGGGCAACGTGGGTGGCGTCGCCGCCAAGCTGTTCCATGAAGCCGGTGCACGCGTGATTTCCGCGCAAGACCACAAGGGCATCGTCTACGCCCCCAATGGCATCGATGTGCCGGCACTGCTGGAACACGTGTCGCGCCACGGCAGCGTCGAAGGCTACCCGACCGAACCGCTGGATTCGGACGCGTTCTGGGCACTGGAATGCGAATTCCTGATCCCCGCCGCGCTGGAATCGCAGATCACGGAAAAGAACGCCCCGTTCGTGCGTGCCCGCATGGTCATCGAAGGTGCCAACGGCCCGACCACGCCGGCCGCCGATGACATCTTGCGCGAGCGCAACATCCTGGTCGCCCCGGACGTGATCGCCAATGCTGGCGGCGTGACCGTGTCGTACTTCGAGTGGGTGCAGGATTTCTCCAGCTTCTTCTGGAGCGAAGACGAGATCAACCAGCGCCTGGTTCGCATCATGCAAGAGGCCTTCGGTGCCGTCTGGCAAGTCGCCCAGGACAACCGCGTGACCTTGCGTACCGCCACCTTCATCGTGGCTTGCACGCGCATTCTGCAAGCGCGTGAAATGCGCGGTCTGTATCCCTGATTGTGAATTTGATCGGGGCGGGACATGTTCCCGCCCGGTAGTCATGCAAAAGGCAGCTTTCGGGCTGCCTTTTTCTTTTTGCGATACGTATTTCCGCCTGGCATCCGGCGCTTGCGAACCTTGAACGCTCTGGCACACTTCACCAAAATCAATCTTTTCGCCAGACCTATATATGGGGCTTTTGCAATGGACCTGAGAGATCTTCGCTACTTCGAGACCATTGCCGAGTTACAGCATCTGGGACAAGCATCAGTCAGGTTGCATCGGACTCAGCCTGCGCTGACGAGCAGTATCCGTCGTCTGGAGGCTGATTGCGGCACCGCGCTGTTCGAGAAGGCAGGTCGTGGTATCAAGCTGACCGAGGCGGGCAAGGTGCTGCTGAAGTGGGCGCAGCGCATGCGCTTTGATGTCGAAGACGCCAAGCATGAAATCGAGACGATTGGCTTGGGCTTGGCGGGCCATGTGCGCCTTGGCATCGTGCCCACGGCTGCCCAGTTTCTGCTTCCCTCCGTTGCCCGTGATCTGTTGCGACAAGCACCCGAGGTGACCCTGCGTACCGAGGTCGGACTTGTCGACACGCTGATTCCGCATCTGCGTGCAGGCGAGCTGGATATGGTCGTTGGCTCCGAGGGCACCAGCGAGGCAGGTTATGTGTCGCGCTTGCTGGCCGAAGACGTCATCGTCGTCGCGGCGAGCGAACACCATGAAGTGTTGGGCCGCTCCGTCACGCTGAAAGACCTGACGGCGTATCGGTGGGCGCTTCAGCCGCCTGGTGCGCCCACGCGAGACTGGCTTGATCAGACCTTCGAACGAAAGGGGTTGCCGCGTCCGAAGGTGCAGGTCGAGACAACCATGTTGCTCATGCTGCCCGACTTGGTCGCCCAGACCGGCCTGCTCAGCTTTGTCTCGCGGCATCACCTTGAAGGGCGTGCTCGCTTGCTGGGACTGAAAGAGGTGTCTGTCAAAGGTGCCTCCATGCGGCGGCGCATTGTCGTCACTTATCGCGCCAACAGTTTCCTGTCGCCCGCTGCGCGTCGTCTGATCGATCTGTTCATACAGGCCGCCCCAAACGCCTGACGCGCACATCCACCCCGGCGTAGGCATGTCGCTGGTGGCATGTCGCCATGCTGTCTTCTGTTTGCTCAGCTTTCTCTCGGTGTTCACCGCGGTGCGAAGGTGCTGAAACTTCGACCATATTCAGCGCGTATTAAGTATTTATTCAGTGCATATTCAGTATTAATTCAGCTTATATTCAGAGTGCGAATCGGGTATTAACTTTTCCATGCATTGCAGCTGTTTTTCGGCGCTAGGGGATTCCCTAGTTCTTGCTGATGCTCAATATGCAAGCGGCACATGGTGCATCTGCGTAAAGCCCTTCTGGCAGTTGGGTTGAACTGCAAAGCGCTGCATGACCGCAAAAGTTTCATTGATGGATTTTCAGAAATTATCGATTGGACCGCGAATTTCCGGACGCCAATACTGAAATCACAACAACGACAAGCAGATCGAGTTGCCCCAGCAGCTCAAGGAGATTTTCCAATGTGCGGTCCCCCGCATTGATGACCGAGCTCGTGATATCGAGCCTGGTCGACGCCGACATGCGCAACGCCTGGGCATAACGCCAAGCCCGCACCTCGGACCGCATGCCTTTCTGCTGCGCTGAATATAAAACCCCCGTTTGTCAAAACCCGCTTGTTCAAAGCGGGGTCACTACCTGTCAATGGATTAACCATGCAAACTGCCCAACACGAGGTATCTGCCTTGGAAAAGGAAACGATGCGCCGCGTGACGCTGCGCCTTATTCCTTTTCTGATGCTGTGCTATTTCTTCGCGCTGCTGGACCGGGTGAATGTCGGTTTTGCCTCGCTGCAAATGAACCAGGACCTTGGCCTGTCGGCCTCAGTATTCGGGCTTGGCAGCAGCCTGTTTTTCGTTGCGTATTTCCTGGTCGAGGTGCCCAGCAATCTGGCGCTTGAGAAATTCGGTGCACGACGCTGGATCGCACGCATCATGATTACCTGGGGCCTGATCTCGGCGGGCATGGCTTTGGTGGTCGGCCCATACTCCTTCTACGCAATGCGGCTGTTGCTGGGTGCTGCCGAGGCTGGGTTCTTCCCTGGTGTGCTGCTGTACCTGACCTACTGGCTGCCCGGTGCTTACCGTGGCCGCATCATCGCCATCCTCATGGTGTCTGTGCCGGTGGCGAGTTTCATTGGATCGCCGTTGTCTGCCATGCTGCTTCAGCTGGATGGCTTGTATGGCCTCCACGGCTGGCAATGGTTGTTCATTGTCGAAGGCTTGCCAGCCGTGCTGCTGGGTATGGCCTGCTTGCGTGTGATGACCGATCGCCCCGCCTCAGCGCAGTGGCTGTCTGCTGAACAGCGCGAGTGGTTGAGCCAGCGCATTGCAACGGAAGGTGCGAAGAAAGTGGCAATCGGTCATCTGACCATCTGGCAGCTGCTTCGCAACAAGCAGTTTCTGGCCATGGCAATGATCTGCGCGGGTGCATCGGCAACGGGTTCTGCACTCGCCGTCTGGCAGCCCCAGCTGTTGAAGAGCTTCGGTCTGAGCACCATGCAGACAGGTTTTGTGAACTCCGTTCCTTATGGCATTGCAGCCGTGCTGATGGTGTTTTGGGGCCGACACTCGGATCGTACCGGCGAGCGTCGCTGGCACACCGCCTTGACGCTGTGGCTGATTGCAGGTGCGCTGGCAATTCTGGCCATTGCGCAGGGCAATCTGGTGATGACGGTGGGTCTGTTGTCGTGCTGCCTGATTGGGGCTTACTCGTTCAAAGGACCGTTCTGGGCGCTGTCTTCGACATGGATGTCGCCGAAGACTGTGGCAGCCGGTCTGGCGGGTATCAATGCCATCGCCAACCTGATGGGGGGCGGCGCGATCTCGCTGATCGGCTGGGTCAAGCAGACGACGGGAAGCTTCACCTTGGGCTTGCTGCCTTTGATGCTTCTGACCCTGATGGGGGGTGCCGCCGTGCTGTTGCTGGCTCGTCAGACGGCTGCGCCAACTGCCCCGATCAACGCAAGCACCACTCCGTCTGTCTGACGGCCAGTGCTGGGTTCGCGGGCTCAGGGAAGAAAAAAGCGTAGATGGTGGGCTGCTTGGTGCAATGGGTTGTGCCAAGCGGCAGATCGCTTATGCGGTATGGGCATGTACATATGCAAGGTCGACGCTTTACGATAGTCGTTCGGCCGCGCTCTAATTGTGCTTTCCATATGTTTGATGCGCGTTTGATGCGCGGGCCGATGTTTGGCCCCGATCCGCCTCAAACTTTCGACAAGGCCCCACCCATGACCCGCTACAAACTCCTGCTTGGCGCAGCCGCGCTGTGTGCTTTTGGTCAAACCGCCGTCGCCGGCCCCACGCTGGACTCGGTCCGCGCCAAGGGCTTCGTGCAATGCGGCACGACCACGGGCTTTGCTGGGTTCTCTGCGCCTGACAGCAAGGGCGAGTGGAAGGGCCTGGACATCGACCTGTGCCGCGCCATTGCCGCGACCGTGTTCGGTGACGCCACCAAATTCAAGGCCAGCCCGCTGAACGCCCAGCAGCGCTTCACCGCGCTGCAATCCGGCGAAGTGGACGTGCTGACCCGCAACACCACCGTGACCCAGCAACGCGACACCGCGCTGGGCTTGCTGGGTGCCGGCATCAACTACTACGACGGCCAGGGTTTCATGGTCCCGAAGAAGTTGAATGTGAAAAGCGCCAAGGACCTGAACGGTGCCACCATCTGCTTGCAGACCGGTACGTCCAACGAAGCCAACGTGGCTGACTGGGCGCGCGCCAACAAGGTCGAGTACAAGCCGGTCGTGATCGAGAAGTTCGACGAAGTCGTGCGTGCTTTCATCGCCGGCCGTTGCGACGCCTTCAGTACCGATGCGTCTGGCCTGGCATCGATCCGTTCCTCGCAGACCACCGCGCCGGACGACTACGTGATCCTGCCGGAAATCATCTCGAAAGAGCCGCTCGGCCCGCTGGTGCGCCAGGGCGATGACCAGTGGCTGAACATCGTCAAATGGTCCTTGTTCGCGATGATCGAAGCCGAGGAATACGGCATCACCAGCGCCAACGTGGATGAGCAGACGAAAAGCGCCAACCCCAACATTCAGCGCATCCTGGGTGTGACGGCAGGTGGCGGCAAGAACCTGGGTGTGGACGAGAAGTGGGCCTACAACATCGTCAAGCAAGTGGGCAACTACGGCGAAAGCTTCGAGCGCAACGTCGGCAAGGGCAGCCCGCTGAAGCTGGAGCGTGGTTTGAACGCGCAGTGGAACAAGGGCGGTCTGTTGTACGCGCTGCCGATCCGCTGATTGGGGTGTTGATGGCGAGATGACCGCCATCGCGATGAATACGAAACAGCCCGGAGGCCTGTGTCTCCGGGCTGTTTTTTTTTATTCAGGTGGCAGAATTCGGGTTCTATTCGACGATTGCGGCGAAGACGGCTGCCTCGATGAATCGCATCATCGCTAAGAATCGTGCCCTCGACGCTCAAACGTGCGTCTTTGCAGACGAAAGAACCGCCGCGCACTTGCGCGGCATCTCGAAAGGAAAATGTAGATGACGGCTCATGACTACGATCTGTTCGTGATCGGCGGTGGATCGGGTGGGGTCAGGGCAGGGCGTGTGGCTGCCTCATTGGGCAAGCGCGTCGCCATTGCCGAAGAACATCGTTTTGGCGGCACCTGTGTGATTCGTGGTTGTGTGCCGAAGAAGCTGTTTGTCTACGCGTCTCAGTTTCACGAACACTTCGAAGATGCTGTCGGCTACGGGTGGCAGGTTGGCCCGACCAGCTTCGATTGGCCCACCTTGATGGCAGCCAAGGACCGTGAAATCGCTCGGCTTGAAGGCTTGTATCGCCGAGGGTTGGAAAACAACGGCGCAGAGATCATCGACAGCCGTGCAGAACTGATCGATGCGAATACCGTGCGCCTGGTGTCATCCGGCAAGACCGTCACGGCGGAGAAGATCCTTATCGCCACGGGTGGCACACCGAACCCGCACGTAGCATTGCCAGGCCATGAGCTGTGCATCTCGTCCAACGAGGCATTCACGCTGCCCGCGCTGCCGCGCTCGATCCTGATTGCAGGCGGCGGCTATATCGCGGTCGAATTCGCCAACGTCTTCCACGGGCTGGGTGTGGACGTAACGCTGATCTATCGCGGCAAGGAAATCCTGTCGCGCTTCGATCTTGATCTGCGGCAGGGTCTGCACCAAGCCATGGTCGACAAGGGCATTCGGATCATCCTGACCGATGTGATCGAACAGGTGACCGAGACGGCTGATGGCGGGCGTCTGGCGAAGACGATGTGCGGCGAGTCCATTTCTGTCGACACGATTTTGCTGGCGCTGGGCCGTGAGCCGAATACGCGCGGCCTGGGGCTGGAAGCGGCGGGCGTTGAGTCAGACGAGCTTGGTGCGATCATCGTGGACGATTATTCGCGCACCAACGTGCCCAGCATTTTCGCGCTGGGCGACGTGACCAACCGCGTGCAACTGACCCCGGTCGCCATCCACGAAGCCATGTGTTTCATCGACACCGAGTACCGCGATACGCCGACTTCGCCCGATCATGAACTGATTCCCACGGCAGTGTTTTCGCAGCCGGAAATCGGCACGGTGGGCTTGTCGGAAGAAGAGGCAGGCAAGCAGTACGCCGACGTCGAGGTCTATCGCGCGCAGTTCCGGCCGATGAAGGCCACGCTGTCCGGCCGCACGGAAAAGATGATCATGAAGCTGGTCGTTGATGCCCGCAGCCGCAAGGTGCTTGGCGCGCACATTCTTGGCCACGATGCGGGCGAGATGATCCAGCTGCTTGGCGTGAGCCTGAAAGCGGGTGTCACCAAAGATGATTTCGACCGCACCATGGCGGTTCACCCCACTGCGGCGGAAGAGCTGGTGACGATGTATCAGCCCAGTTACCGGCTGCGTAATGGTGATCGGGTCTGAGTTCATCGTCTGGGTTCAGTCAGGCGAGCAGTATCTTGACGCCAACCCGTAAGACCAAGAACAACCTGACCTCACATGCGTTCGCAATGACAAACGGCCCAGCGCTTTACACGGTGGGCCGTTTGTCATTGTCAGTACCGATCTTTGATCGGGTATTTCACGCGCATTGCGCTGCGCGGCTTCAAACCAGTTCTGCTTCCTTGATGCCCGCAACTTCCGCGATGATCTCGAATGACTTCAGGCGCTTTTCCTGGTCATACACGTCCGACACCACCATCAGCTCGTCGGCACCGGTGCGGTTCAGCAGCGACTGCATGCCTGCACGCACAGTTTCCCGGCTGCCGATGATGCTGCACGCAAGCATCTGCGACGCCTGGGTCTTCTCCTGCGGGCTCCAATAGCTATCGATGTCCTGAATCGGCGGCTGGGTCAGACGGCGCTTGCCACGGAACATGTCGGCAAACGACATCTGCTGCGATGTCGCCAGCACACGCGCTTCTTCATCGGTATCGGCCGCGATGATGTTCACGCCCACCAAGGCGTAGGGCTTGGCCAGTTGCGCCGACGGCTTGAAACGGTCGCGGTAGATGCGCAGCGCGCCGTCCAGGGCTTGGGGTGCAAAGTGCGAAGCAAAGCCATAGGGCAGGCCAAATTCTGCCGCCAACTGCGCACCGAACAGGCTCGAACCCAGAATCCACAGCGGCACATTGCTGCCAGAACCCGGTATGGCCTCGATGCGTTGTCCTTCCACGGCTGGGGCCAGGAAGGCCTGCAATTCACGCACGTCCTGCGGGAAGTGCTCGGCGTTGTTCGGGTCACGGCGCAAGGCCTGCAAAGTCAGCTGGTCGGTGCCGGGTGCGCGTCCCAGACCCAGGTCGATACGACCGGGGAAGAGGGTGTCCAGCGTGCCGAACTGTTCGGCGATCACATAGGGCGCATGGTTCGGGAGCATGATGCCGCCCGCGCCCACACGAATGGTTTTGGTGCCGGCCGCGATGTGCTGGATCACCAGCGATGTAGCTGCTGTGCTGACGCCCACCATGTTGTGGTGTTCCGCCACCCACAGGCGGCTATAGCCCCAGGCTTCTGCATGGCGGCCAAGATTGCGTGCATCGTCCAGCGCCGCACGTCGGTCGGCACCTTGTCGAACACGTCCAAGTTCAAGAATCGATAAAGGAATCATCTGATCTACCCCGCAAGGTTTTTTCTAATCATACACTTCTGTATGAATATGTCTATGCATAGGTAGATAAGTGGTTCAGTTGGCGGTCGTTGCCTGTCTGTGTGATGGGCTTACGTCAAAGGAATCGATCAACTGGTTGATGCAGGCAGCCCCCACCGAGCACACGTCAAAACGTTCCGGGGCGCGCAGCCATTGGTCCAACAGGCCCATCAAGGTGCTGTAAAGCGTGGTCGCGGCAACCGGCGGCGTCCACGCGGGAGACAGCCTTCCCGCCGAGGCGGCACGTTCCAGCAAGCGCTGGTAGGCATAGCTGGACCGGCAGATCTCGTCGCGGCGTTCCTGTGCAAGCGGCTCCAGGTCGCCCAGGGCGTCACGTCGCTGCATGACGATGCCGAACATGCGCTGACGCAGCCGGTCTTCGACAAAGCGTTCCAGCACGCCCAGGCAAAAGGCGCGCAAGACGGCGAGCGCATCGGCATCATCACCATCTTCGCTGCTGGGCAGATCGACTTCACGCGCGCGTGCACGCGCCAGCAGCGCTTCGAAAACCGCTGCTTTGTCTTTGAAGTGGTAGTAAAACGCGCCGCGTGTCAGCCCTGCGGTGCGGGCAATGTCGAGCACCGAGGTGTTGACCGCGCCTTGTTCCCAGAACAGCGTTTCTGCCGCGTCGAGCAAGGTCTCGCGCGTCTGTTCCATCTCGGCTTTAGTCTGGCGCATGGTGTGTTTGTGTCGTACTCATGCCCGCATCTTGCCGGGCGAGCGGGTGAAACGCAAAAAGGGGCGGTCACTGGGTGACTGTTGCCGGGTGGCCAGGTTGGTGCTGACGCTGACCGACTGCTTGGTCACGAACTGTGGAAGCCTTGTCTTTTTCATTGGCAACTGGCGTATCTTCCTTGTGATGCAGGCGGCTTTTGCCGCTGTGATCAGTCAGGGGAAACCTGTGAAACTTGTGCTCAATGTGCTTGGCGTCCTGCTCGTGATCGTCGGCGTCGTGTGGTTCCTGCAAGGCATCAACGTGTTGCCGGGAAGCTTCATGACGGGGCAGACGAAGTGGGCGATCAATGGTGGGATCGCGTTTGCTGTGGGGCTGGGGATGTTGGTGGCGTCTCGGCGAATTCAGCGGCCTTGAGGCGACCTGAATTTGACTGGCTTGACGCATCACAGGCAGTCTTTTTTGTCCCACGAAATCAGCGCCCAACGAAGCGGCCGTCCGGCGCGTTGCGCGGGTGTTGCTGCATCGAACCAGTTACGCAAGCGATCACGTTCCTCGTCGCTCAAGCCGCGCGCAGATTTGTCTACGCGCTGGGCAAGGGTCTCGAAATCAGGCGCGGTCGCTGGTCCCGTCTCTGCGTCGATGTAGTCCAGCTTTGGCTGAACCCCCATCGCATGCAGCACATTCACCAGATAGATATAGTCCGGCAGCGCGGGCAGGCGTCGGCCAATGGCCCGTTGAATGGCAGGGTCAAGAAAATGTCCGCCGACCAGGTGCGTGACATAAACACGCTGGCGCGCCTTGGCATGCAGACGCGCCAGCGCATCCCCGATATCCACGACCAGCGACGCGCGTGAAGCGACCACGATGTCGCATTCAGGTACGTCGCGCCAGTCGTCATCCCAGGCGCGTTCAATCGTGTCAACGTTGCTCAATCCTGCTGCGTTTGCATTGGCACGCAGCGCGGCCAACATGCCAGCGCTGTAGTCCAACCCGATGACACGCTGCAAGCGGTCCGCCACGTTCAGACAGATCGTGCCGGCCCCGCAGCCGACATCCAGCAATGAGTCCGCACCGTCGAAATCCATGCGTGCGATGACCGCGTCTGCATAGTCGCTGCGCAGCGACTTGCCGACCAACCGTGCCGCCTGCGCGTCCCAATCGCTGGCCGGTTTGGGCGGGCGTCCAGACGCAACCATGTGCGAGCGCCACAGCGCCGAGAAATCGATGTCGTCGATGGTGTTCATGGGTGTCGCTGCCGAGCAAAGTACGTGATGATATTGGTGCCAGCCAGCCATTGCAGTGTTAGCGCGTTTCCCGCTCAGATGGTTGTTGCGGGGCGCGCTCGGACAGGAATTCATTGCTTACGGTAGGACCACCCAGGAAAAAGCTGTCCCAAGTCTGGCCAATCGGCGTGATGATGCGCTCATTGCCTCTTACGCGCACTTCCACCTTGAGAACACCCGTTGTAAAATGCGCATCCTGCGGCAGTCGAACTGCCTGGATGCTGTTCTCGATGAAAACAGTGCCTATAGACATTAAAAGCCTCTGAAAGAAATTTCGTGGCTATTGTTTATAGCCCGCTAGTCGGCACCAGGGTGCCATTGTCAGTGGCTTGTTGATACACGCTTGATCTGCCGTTGAACGCCTCTGCGTAGTCGCTGCTGATTGATTCGCCAGCCATGCCCCCTGCGCATCCCAGTCGCCGGCTAGTGTGGTCGGGCGTGTAAACGACGCCATGTGCGAGCGCCAGAGCGCAGAGAAATCGGCGTGTTCGACAACCAGCGCTTACAGATATTGGCGATAAAAACTGGTGAGCTTTGCGGTGGCAGGCACGACAAACTGTGGCTTGTCATACATGTCCATGTGCGTGGCACCCTTCACCACAAACAGCTCTTTGGGCTCCTGCGCCTTGGCCAGCACTTCGTCACTCCAGAACTTGGTGTCGGCCAGTTCGCCAGCAATCATCAAGATCGGACGCGGCGAGATCGTTTCGACCTGATCGAACGGGAAGAATGCCATCTGCAGCGGCAGGCTGGAGAACGCGTACCGATTCGGTGAGTTCGGGTGTTTTGCCCGTGCTGTCACGTAGTATTCGTGCCCTTGTCGATACAGGTCCGGTGTCTTGTCCGTGAACTCAGCCGCTGATTCAGGTACCACCGGCACCAGGCGAACCGGTTCACCACGCGCCTCTTTGCTGCGTTGTTCGGACGCGTCTTTCAGGCGTTTGATCCGTTCTTCGTATGAAAGCAGGCCCATGGCGTTGCGGCGCGCGTCACCCAGGTTGAACATGCTGACCGTGGCAATGGCTTTTACGCGCAGTTCGGTCTGGGCGTTGCCCATGGCATAGCTGCCCCCCGCGCAGATGCCCAAGGACCCGATGCGTGCGGCATCCACGTAGGCTTGTTGGGCCAGGAAGTCGATGGCGCAACTGATGTCGTCCAGGCGCTGTGCCGGAACTTCCATCAGGCGTGGCTCACCGCCGCTCTCACCTTGGTAGGACGCGTCGTATGCCAGGGTGACAAAGCCTTGTTCGGCCAAGTGCATGGCATATAGGCCTGCGGTCTGTTCTTTCACGCCGCCAAACGGGTGGGTCACCACGATTGCTGCATAGGTCTTGCGCTGGTCGAAACCAGCAGGTTTGAACACGTTGGCAATAATGCTCGTGCCCATGTTCCGGGCAGGGTAGGTCACGCGTTCTATCTGCACGCCTTTGGTGTTGGGATATCCGATCACCGCAGGTTCTTTGACGTTGCCGCCAGGCTGCGCTGCAGATGCCTGGGCTGATGCGATCAGGCCTGTGCCGGCCACCGCCACGCCTGATGCCGCAGCCATCGATGCGCCAAGGAATCGGCGGCGGTTGTTGAAGAGGTTCATGTTGCTGATTTCCTGTTTTCAATGGAAAAGGGCGGTTCTCGGCCTGCGGCAGGGTTTGCCGGGCCTGAGAACGTCCGTGCTTTGTCTGTTGACGTGTCAGTCGAGTTTTTTGTCGGCCAGGAAGGCAGACACCAGGTCTGCAATCTGAACGTTGTTCAGATCGGAGAACGGGAAGTGCGTGTTGCCCTTGATGCCGATTTCCGGCAGATGCACCAGGGTCACGTCCCCACCATGCTTGTTCACGGTGTCGCGCCACAGACGCGCCATTTGCAGGCGGGCGCGCCACGCATCCTGCGTCGGCAGGGACACGGGCTGCGCCGGGATGTTGTCGCCGTACACGACCAGGATCGGAATCCGCGTCAAGGCCATGAATTGCTGCATGGCCACCGGTGCGCCTTGCACCGTGTCAAAGGCGTTGACGATGGGCGGGGGCACTTCGTTTTCAGGAAAAATGAAGTTGCTGCCGGGCTCAAACGCCACAATGGCTTTCACCTGTGGGTTCTTGATCGAGGTCAGCCAGCCGGGGCCACCGCTTTGTGAATGGGTGAACAGAATTCCCGGACCTACGCGATCAAAGACAGCAGACACGCCATCAGACACAACGTCCATGTCGAACGGCCCGGTGTTCGGGGTCATCGCCCGGAAATACTGATTCAGGGTTTCGGGTTTGCGATCAAATTGCACGCCATCGAAGTAGTCTGGCCATACGCCAACGCGAAACTGGTTGAACCAGAACTGTTCGTCCGGCATCGGTTTGATCGTCGCCTCGAGCATGCTGCGACCGGCGTTGCCACGTCGCGGCTGGTCAATCAGGTAAACGCCGAAATGGCGACGCAGGAAAATGTTCTGAAAGCCCTCGCGGCCATTGGCAGTGGTCTTCCAGGTCTTCGAGAACTGTCCCGCGCCGTGCCACATCACGATCGGCAGCGTTCGTGCATTCACCGGGATCTGGTACGACGCGTAAGCATGGTCACCGTGGAAGCTCTGTCCGGCAGGGGCCAGGGGCTTGGCGGGATCGAAGCTGCCCGCAGCAAGCACGACCTTGCCGCCTGCGGCGAAGCTACCTTGTTCCTGAATCATCAAGGGGGTGCTGGAATGCGTCGAGTTGACGGGTGTGTTGCTGGACGTGCTGACGCAGCCGGCAAGCACGGCCGTCAGCACAAGGGCAAACAAAGGCGTGATACGCATCATGGTCAACGCCCCGCAAGCTGTGCCAGTGCTTGTGTCAGCGCAAGGCTGGCACGTGCGCCTGCTTGCGCATCGCCGTGTTCGTCCAGCACTTGTGCCAGTTGACGAAGTTGCGCGGCGCTCAGACCCACTCGCATGCTCGCGCGCATGTGCGAACGCAGTTGCGCCTCAGCCTCGGGCGTTGCGGCCAGCGCACCGACCGTTGCCAGCTCGCGGCTTTGCCAGTCCAGATTGTTGCGCGCGAAAATATCGCCGAACAAATGGGCTTGCAGGAACTGATTGATGACGGGTGCAAAGTCGAACAAGGGGCCTTGCACCGGCCCACCCGAAATGCGGGTCTGAGTGTCCTTGCCTGCGGCAATCAACGCCTCCCCGATGGGCACCTGACTCGTCGATTCAGGGCCGGTGACGTCTTGGATGCCGCGCTGCGCGCGTGCATCCACCACTTTCTTCAACTCGCCCAGCGCATTCAGGCTGCGCGGGAAACCTGCATACGCGTAAAGCTGAACCAGCACTTCTTTTGCTTCGTTGATGCTCAAGCCCGCATCCAGCGCGTCGTTCAAGGCGACGTTCAGCCTTGGCATATCGCTCGCGGCCATGAAGGACGCAATCAAGGGAATGGACTGCTGTCGCGCAGTCAGCGTCTCCGAGATTGCCGGGGGGCTGCTCATGCTTTGCGGTCCCACGATCTGTTGCGTGGCATGGGCCGACGGCATGGCCAAGCCAATACCCAGTGCGAGGGCTGCGCCCGCAAAACCCGCGCTGCGGTATCTGGCGAAATTTGCGTCGATCATCCGGGACCTGCTCCATTCATTGAGTGCCTCAACCAACCCGTATGGATGCGGTCAGAGAATCACTGCGATTGCTGAAGGTAGGAAACGATGTCGTTGCCGGTAATCGCCCCGTTCCTTACAAGAAAATGAATGGTATGGGCGCAGAAGAATTTGAATAAGCCCATAAATCTGCAATTACTGCTGAGGCGTATTCATATATAAGGGTGCGACGTTGCCTCACGGTCGACCGGGATAGGGCCGACCTTGAGCAGCTTCAGCTGCGGTGACGCAAGGCGTCGATCACAACCGTCAAGGCGCGCGACGACTGGCGACGGCTGGGGTAATAGAGGTAATAGCCCGCGTAAGGCTTGCACCAGTCATCGAGCACACGCACCAGTTTTCCCGCTGCAATGTGCGCCAGCACCATGTCTTCCGGCACAAAGGCAATGCCGTAGCCTGCCAGGCAGGCCCTGACAATCGGCGAGCTGCTGTTGAACACCCATTGGCCTGCCGGCCGGATCTTTATCGTCTGACCGTCTTTTTCGAAATCCCACGGAAGCAGGCCGCCATGCGTGGGCAAGCGCAGGTTGATGCAGCTGTGCTGAGCAAGGTCTTGCGGTACGTCTGGGGGGCTTCGGTTGGCGAAGTAGTCGGGCGACGCGACGACGGCAATACGCAGGTCCGGGCTGATGCGAACCGCGATCATGTCCTTGGCGACCTGGTCGCCCAGCCGCACGCCTGCGTCGTAGCGGCCCGCGACGATATCGGACATCGTGTAGTCCACTGTCACCTCGACATTGATGTCGGGGTAGCGATGCAATAGCTCGGACAGTTTGGGCCAGAGCACGCTGTTGGCCGCATGTTCGGCCGAGGTGATGCGGACGGTTCCCACCGGCTGGTCATGCAACTCTTCGACGGCAGCGATTTCGGCATCTATCTCGTCGAAGCGCGGCGCGACGCTCAGGTAAAGCCTTTGCCCGGCGTCAGTGGTGGCAATGCTGCGTGTGGTGCGCGTCAGCAATTGCACATCCAAGCGGGTTTCAAGGCCCCGAACGGCGTGGCTTACTGCCGATGGTGATACGCCAAGTGCCGCTGCCGCTCGCGTAAAACTGCCTTCCCGCACGACGTGGACGAAGGCCAGCAGGTCGTTGAAGCTTTCTATTGCCATGTGTGGCCTGGATTCATTCGTGGCTCGGATTCATTCGTCCAGTGACGCATCGGTGTGACGCAATGCGTCGATCAACACCGTCATGGCGCGCGATAACTGTTTGCTGCTTGGATAGTAGAGGTGGTAGCCGGGAAAGGTGGGGCACCAGTCTTCCAGCACCTGCGTCAGCTGTCCGGTGCTGATGTACGGACGGGCAAGTTCCAGCGGCACATAGCTCAGGCCAAAGCCTGCAAGCGCCGCATGCAGCATGGGCCTTGTCCCATTGAAGACGAGCTGCCCTTCGACACGCGCCTTTATCTGCTGACCGTCTTTCGCGAACTCCCAGGCGTACAGATCCCCGTGGCTCATCAGGCGGAGATTCACGCACTCGTGATCGAGCAGGTCCTGGGGTTTTATGGGTGCAGCATGTGTTGCCAGATAGCCCGGTGACCCCACTACGGCAAACCGCATATCGGGGCTGATGCGCACCGCGACCATGTCCTTGGCAACATCATCGCCAAGGCGAACGCCCATGTCGTAGCGTTCCGCAACGATATCCACCATCCGGGGTTCGACGGTGACTTCGACCTTGATCTGCGGATAGTCGGGAAGCAAGGCCACCAGCTTCGGCCAGACCACCGTTTCAGCAGCGTTTTCCGAGGCCGTGATACGGATGGTGCCTGCGGGTTTGTTTCGAAGTTCGCCGACTGCAGCCAGTTCCGCTTCAATCTCCTGGAAGCGCGGGGCGACGTTTTGCAGCAGTCGCTGCCCCATTTCTGTCGGGGACACGCTGCGCGTGGTGCGCGTCAGCAGACGCACGCCCATCTTGGCTTCCAGCGCGTTGACCGAATGGCTCAAGGCTGACTGCGACACGCCAAGTTGTGCGGCCGCGCGGGTAAAGCTCTGTTCGCGGGCCACTGCCAGGAAAGCCATCAGGTCGCTATAGCGTTCTCTTGCCATTTATGAGTGCACCTCACAAGTTCTTGCCGATCCTACCATCTAGTTGCATGAGTCCGTGATCGCTACAGTGATTTCCAAGGGATTTGCAGCGCATGCCGCCAGCAAAAAGCCATGCCATTGAAGGCGCAACTGTGTTGGCGCTTTTGCATCCGCGATGCAGCCTTCGCCAACTACCTGGGTAAATCATGAAAATGCGCAAACTTGGAAGCGGTCTGAGCGTCTCGTCCATCGGACTTGGCTGCATGAGCATGACTTCCGTGTATGGGCCGGCTGCCAACAAGCAGGACATGCTCACACTGATTCGCAGTGCATACGATCGGGGCGTCACCTTCTTCGACACTGCTGAGTCCTACGGTCCTTTCGTCAACGAATCTCCTGTCGGAGAAGCCGTCGCGCCGTTTCGCGACCAGGTTGTCATCGCCACCAAATTCGGCTTTGACATCGACTTGAAGAGCGGTGAACGCGGCAGCGGTCTGAACAGTCGGCCGGACCACATCAAGGCGGCGACCGATGCCTGTCTCAAGCGACTGGGGACTGATCACATCGATGTGCTTTATCAGCATCGCGTTGATCCCGCTGTGCCGATTGAAGAGGTTGCCGGTGCCGTTGGGGACTTGATCGCGGCGGGCAAGGTGAAGCACTTCGGCTTGTCTGAGGCGGGTGTCGAGACGATCCGCCGTGCGCACGCCGTGCAGCCGCTGGCTGTGGTGCAAAGCGAATATTCGCTTTTCTGGCGTGGCCCCGAAGCAGATCTGTTGCCTGTTCTTGAATCGTTGGGGATTGGCTTTGTGCCTTTCAGCCCCTTGGGTGCGGGTTTTCTGACCGGCCAGATCGACGAAACCACCCAGTTCGATGCAAGCGACTTCCGCAATGCCGTGCCACGTTTCTCTCCCGAGGCGCGCAAGGCCAATCTGGCATTGGTGGATGTGGTCAAAACTGTTGCCGCGCGCAAGCACGCCACACCTGCGCAAGTTGCCTTGGCATGGCTGCTTGCACAGAGGCCCTGGATCGTGCCGATTCCCGGCACCACAAAACGCCATCGCATGGAAGAAAACCTGGGTGCCGTCAACCTTGAGCTGAGCGCGTCGGATCTTGCAGACATCAATCAGCAGATGTCCAAGATTGACGTCCAGGGCGAACGTCTGCCTGAAGGTGCGCTGCAGATGACGGGGCGATGATGCGGATCACCATGCGTTCGTTGCTTCGCCTGGCGGTCATGGGCTGGCTGGTGCTGTTGGGTGGACAGGTGTCGGCCGAAAGCAATCGTGTGCAGTTTCCTGACCTGAGCAAGCAGGTGCACTACACCACGGTCAAGCGCGGCGAGGTGACTGAACACATCTCCACCACCCGCGAAGCCATCGAGGCAATGCAGAACAAACAGCCGATTCCGAATGGCACGCAGTTTGTCCTGGCCGACTATCGCAACGGCAATATTCACCGCTATTTCGTCATGGAAAAGGGGCAGGGGTGGGGCGACGATTTCGACGAACGCACACGCACTGACGACTGGCAATTCCAATGGTTCTGGCCCGACCAGCAAATCAATCTGAAGGAAAACACCACGCGATGCATGTCGTGTCATCGTGCGCAACGCGAGCGAGGTTATCTGTTCACCGGCGGCCGTATTCTGGACTTCCGTGGCACACCGGTCGAGTAGGCCCGTGACCGCGCGCCGAAGGCACGCACCTTTGTGCTTCGTCTGATCGTTGTGGGCATTGCGCTGGCGGGCATCGACGCATGGTCTGCGCTGGGCGTAGGCGCAAAGCTCACACTTGAACTCAGCTTGGACTGGTGGAATTTCGAGGAGTCGGCAATCGGTTTTTTTGCCTACTGCTTTGCTTTCCTGGGGCTGGGGGTGGGGCTGGTCTACTACGCGATGCAGGTGTTCTCTTCTCGGAAGCCGCAACTTGGCGAGAGTACGTCTGACCAGACGCTACGCGTGCCTGCGCGTGAATGATGAGGCGATCTGACAATGCCATCTGACAGGCGTTGAAAAGCAATAAGCCACCTTGCGGTGGCCTATTGCTTGGTTCACATCACAGTGTTCAGCGTTTCAACTTCGCAAACGCTGCTGCCATCGCACCATCAGCCGCTGGCGGTGCACCACGACCAGCAGGTGCCGATCCACGACGCTGGCCATTGTTGTTGCCACCGCCGTTCGAGCGCGGCGCATCACCGCTGCGACGCGCCGGCGCACTGTCATCCTTCAAGCGCATGGTCAGCGCAATGCGCTTGCGGTCCAGATCGACTTCCTGAACCTTGACCTGCACCGTCTGGCCAACCCGCACCACATCGCGCGGGTCTTTCACGAAGGTTTCCGACAGGGCCGATACGTGCACCAGACCATCCTGATGTACGCCGATGTCCACGAAGGCACCGAAGGCGGCGACGTTGGTGACCACGCCTTCCAGAATCATGCCGACCTGCAGGTCTTTCAGATTCTCGACGCCGTCGGCGAACTTGGCCGTCTTGAATTCCGGGCGCGGATCGCGGCCGGGCTTTTCCAGTTCGGCAAAGATGTCCTTGACCGTGGGCAGGCCGAAACGCTCGTCGGTGAATGCCGTGGGCGACACGCCTTTCAACGCGTCCTTGTTGCCCATCACGGCAGGCAGATCGGCCTTGATCTGCGCCAGGATGCGTTCAACTACCGGGTAGGCTTCCGGGTGAACCGAGGAACGGTCCAGCGGGTTCACGCCATCAGGAATGCGCAGGAAACCTGCGGCCTGTTCGAAGGCTTTTTCACCGAAGCGCGGCACGTCTTTCAGGTTCTTGCGTGACGGGAATGCGCCGTTGGCGTCGCGATAGCTGACGATGTTCTTGGCCAGCGTGGCGTTCAATCCCGACACGCGCGTCAGCAGCGCAGCAGACGCGGTGTTCACGTCCACGCCCACCGCGTTCACGCAGTCTTCCACCACCGCGTCCACGCTGCGAGCCAGCTCGCGCTGGTTCAGGTCGTGCTGGTATTGGCCAACGCCGATGGACTTCGGGTCGATCTTCACCAATTCGGCCAGCGGGTCTTGCAGGCGGCGTGCAATCGATACGGCACCACGCAGGCTTACGTCCAGATCGGGGAATTCCAGCGCGGCCAGTTCCGATGCGGAATACACCGATGCGCCGGCTTCCGACACGACGATGCGGGTCAGGTCCAGGTCGGGGTAGCGCTTGCTCATGTCGGCGACCAGGCGCTCGGTTTCACGCGAGGCCGTGCCGTTGCCAATGGCAACCAGCTTGATCGAATGACGACGAACAATGCGGGCCAGGGCTTCGATCGAACCGTCCCAGTCGCGGCGCGGCTCGTGCGGGAAGACGGTGGACGTTTCCACCATCTTGCCGGTGGCGTCGATGGCGGCAACCTTCACGCCGGTGCGAATGCCCGGGTCCAGGCCCAGCACGGCTTTGGGGCCGGCAGGCGCGGCCAGCAACAGGTCTTTCAGGTTCATCGCAAAGACCTTGATGGCCTCGGTTTCTGCGATATAACGCAGACGACCCATCAATTCGGTCTCGAAGCCCGGCAAGAGCTTCACGCGCCAAGTCCAGCGGCACACGTCGGCCAACCAGCGGGCGCGTTGGCTCACGGTCAGGTCGAACAGGTTGCCCAGTTCCAGCACGTCGGCAATGCGGCGCACGCAGGGGTGCGGCAGCATGGCTTCCAGTTCGGCATCCACGCCCACGCGCAAGTCCAGCACGCCTTGCTGGCGGCCGCGCATCAAGGCCAGAATGCGGTGCGAGGGCAGGGAGCGCAGGGCTTCGTTGAAGTCGAACCAGTCGCGGAAGTTCGCGCCTTCGGTTTCCTTGCCTTCGGCCACTTTTGCGTACAGCAGGCCGGTGCTCCACAGGTGCTCGCGCAGGTCGGCCAGCACTTCGGCGCTTTCGGCAAAGCGTTCCGACAAGATGTCGCGCGCGCCGTCCAGCGCTGCCTTCAGGTCAGCCACGCCGCCCTCGGGGTTGACGTACTCGCCAGCCAGGGTCTGCGGGTCGGCGTTGACATCGTCCAGCAGACGATTTGCCAAGGGTTCCAGCCCGGCTTCACGCGCGATCATCGCGCGGGTGCGGCGTTTCACCTTGTACGGGGTGTACAAGTCTTCAAGACGCTGCTTGGTGTCGGCTGCCTGAATATCGGCAGCAAGTGCCTCGGTCAGCTTGCCTTGCTCGGAAATCGACGCAAGGATGGCTGCGCGACGACTTTCCAGGTCGCGCAGGTATTCCAGGCGCACCTCAAGATTGCGCAACACGGTGTCGTCGAGACCGCCCGTCACTTCCTTGCGGTAGCGCGCAATGAACGGAACCGTTGCGCCGCTATCCAACAACTCAACCGCCGCGGCAATTTGCGCCGGGCGTGCACCGAGTTCTTGGGTCAACTGAGCGATAATGCGGGATTGGGCTTGCGCCTCGGGCGCTGATGATGCGCGCCAATCCTGGCCGTCGACCGTCGTCATAGGATCTGTCCTGCCTTGAAAGGAAGCCGCGGATTTTGCCACAAGCTATCTTGAGTTCTGAAATCGCCGCCGGGCAGGCATCTGCCGCCCACGCCGTGAATCTGTCTACCTCCGTGCAAGTGCGCGGCGGCAGCCGTGCCCTGCGCGCACGTATCGTCTGTGCCGTGCTGGCGCTGGGCGGCTCGGTGCTGCTTGCGCCAGCATTTGCCCAGGATCTGCCTACTACCTGGAACTCGGTTCCAGAAGCCAAGGCCACCAGCGAAGCTGTTACCGCACGTATCAGCGAGCTTGATGCTCGTTACGATGCCGACGAAGCGGCTTGCATGAAGACCTTCTTTGCCAACGCCTGCGCCAACCGCGCGCGCGAAGCGTATATGAAGCAGAAGGCCGACCTGCAGCGGATCAAGCAGGGTGCCGAGCTGTATCAGCGTGTCGATGCCGACAATCAACGGCGCGCCCGCGTCGCGGCCAATCTGGCGGAAGCAAAGGAAGACCTGGCCCGCCGCCAGTCGGCCGCGCCAACTGAGCCCAAAGCGCCGAAACCGCAAAAGACGCCCACGCCGCCCAGCAAGCCGTCCGCCACGCCTTCCGCTCCCGTCGGTGAGCCAGGCTCATCGCCGCTGACCGATCTGGGTCCGATGCCCACGCTGCCTACGGAAAGCCGCCAGCCGGCCCCGCTGGTTCGCACGCCGCCCGCGCCCAAACCCGACGACAGCGCACAACGTGCCGCCAATCGGGAGACCTTCGAGCGCAAGACGGAAGAAGCGCGTCGTTATGCCGAACAGCACGAGCCGCGTGCCGCCAAGGCGGCTGCTGATCGTGAACGCCGTCGCGCCGCGCGCGAAGCCGAAGCCAAGCGTCTGGAGGGCAACGCCCCGCCCGCCGGCCCGGCCGTGGTCGCCCCGGCGGGATCGACACGATGAGCGACTTCATCAAGCCGGTCAACGGTCAGCCCGTGGCAGACGGCAGCAACGTCGAAGTTGTGGATTTCACGGAGCGAGACGCGTCGGCAGCTGCCGGTGACACTGCCCGCGAACCTTTGCGCGACGTATCTGCCGACGCCGGTGGCCAGCCCTTGCCGGCCCCGGACCACGACGCGCGTCAGGCTGCAATCGATGCCCCCAAACGCGAGCGCATTGCCGAGTTGCAGCTTGAACACCGTGACTTGGACGATGTGATCGAGCGCCTGGCAGACCAGCCTGGTGTGGACGACCTGCGCCTGCGTCGGTTGAAGAAGCGCAAGCTGCAGATTCGTGACAGCCTTGAACGCCTGCAAATGAGCATCACGCCGGACATTCCGGCATGAGTGTGGAAGATGATGTGGCGGTGGACGCGGCAATCGACGCGCCGCTGCCAACCGCAGTAAGCACTTCTATCATGGCCGTGTTCGCCCAGGGCGGACCCTTGCAGCGCGCCATGCCCGGTTACTCGCCACGCGCGCAGCAACTGGAACTGTCCTGTTGCATCGGCGAGGCAATCGCCGAGCGCGGCACCTTGGTGGCAGAAGCGGGCACGGGTACCGGCAAGACCTTCGCGTATCTGGTGCCCGCCTTGCTGCACGGTGGCAAGGTATTGATCTCCACCGGCACCAAGACCTTGCAAGACCAGCTGTTTACGCGGGACTTGCCCTCTTTGCGCGCCGCACTTGCGTTGCCGGTTACGGTGGCTTTGCTGAAAGGGCGGGGCAACTATGTTTGCCATCATCACCTTGAGATGACCTTGCACGACAGCCGCCTGGCGTCGCGTACCGAGGTTGCCCAGCTGCGCAAGATCGAGGTCTTTTCCAAGCAGACCCGGCGTGGTGACAAGGCCGACTTGGCCGACGTGCCCGAAAACGCCGAAATCTGGAACCGTGTCACGTCCACCCGCGACAACTGTCTGGGCTCGGAGTGCAGTTTCTATCGTGACTGCTTCGTGATGCGCGCGCGCAAAGAGGCGCTGGAAGCCGATGTGGTGGTGGTCAACCACGCCTTGTTCCTGGCCGACTTGGCGCTGCGTGATGAAGGCATTTCGGATCTGCTGCCGGCTGCCGATACCGTGGTGTTTGACGAGGCCCATCAATTGCCTGCTGCCGCCACGCGCTTCCTGGGCGACTCGGTGTCCTCGCACCAGTTGTTGGACTACGCCCGAGACGCCACCGTTGCCGGCCTGAGCCATGCTCGCGAAAGCGCCGACTGGGTCGCGCTGGGTCAGGCGGTCGAGCAGTCTGCGCGCATCTTGCGCCTGGCCTGCGCCGCGGTTGAAAAAATGCCTGGGCAACGTTGCAGCATCGATGCCTTGCCCAATCGTGGCGAATTCGGCACCTCGGTGCAGGGCGTGGTCGACAGCATCCACAAGCTTGGCCGCATTGCGGCAGCCGCAGGCAGTCGCCACCCGGACCTGGAAGCCATTGGCCGCCGTGGCCCGGAACTGATTGGCCGCTTGGCGCGCTGGTTGGCCGGTGGTGTGCCCACCGCGATGACCGCGCCGCACACGTCAGACGCCGCCGACGGTACGGCTAGCGATGCAGAAGGTGGTCAGGCGCTGGCTGCCAACGTGCAAGCCACTGGCCAAAGCGCGCTGTTGATGGATCACCCGCCGATTGCGCCTGCTGCCGAGTCGGCTTGGCCCGATACGCCCGCAGCAAGCCCTGCGTCGACGGATGAAGCGGCTGACCCCGATGACGAATGGGTCCGCTGGGTGGAAGTCGGTGCCAACTTCATGCGCCTGCATGCCGCGCCGCTGTCGGTCGCCAAGCTGTTTTCGCAGCATCGACGGGTCGGCCAGGCCTGGATCATGACCTCGGCAACCTTGTCGGTACATGGCGATTTCACCCATTTCACGCGGCAATTGGGTCTGTACGACGCGCAGACGGGTTGCTGGGAATCGCCGTTCGACTACGCGAATCAAAGCCTGTTGTACGTGCCGCACGGGGTACCCGCGCCGCAAGATCCGGCTTTCCTTGACGGGTTTGTCGACGCCTTGTTGCCGCTGCTTGAAGCCAGCCAGGGTTCGGCGCTGATCCTCTGCACGACCTTGCGCGCAGTGGACCGCATCGCCGCCCGGCTTCAGCAGGTCTTTGAGGATCGTGGCTGGGAGTGGCCCTTGTTCCGCCAGGGCGAGCGTTCACGGCGCGAATTGCTCGACCGCTTCCGCGCCAGCCCGCATGCGGTGTTGGTGGGCAGCACCAGCTTCTGGGAAGGCATTGACGTGCCCGGCGACGCGCTGACTTTAGTCGCCATCGACAAACTGCCTTTCGCGCCGCCGGATGACCCGGTCATCGACGCCCGCATCAAGGCCAGCAAGTCGCGCGGTGGCAATCCGTTCTTTGAATACCAATTGCCGGAAGCCGCCATCGCACTGAAGCAGGGTGCTGGTCGCCTGATTCGTACCGAGCGTGATTGGGGCGTATTGATGGTGGGCGACCGCCGTCTGGTCGAAAAGCCTTACGGCAAGCGCCTGTGGCGGGGACTGCCGCCGTTCCGTCGCACGCGCAGCGAAGATGATGCGGTGGGATTTTTTGCTGCGAATCGTCCGCTGGATGAGGCTGACGACAAGGGCTGAGTGCGGATCGGTCGGTTATGTACGTGGCCGGCATCGAACGACCATAAAAAACAGGAGCCCGCAGGCCCCTGTTTTTTTATTGCGGCGCGTTCACAGCACTGATCATGACGATCAGAAGATCTGCCACCACGGCTTGGCCCGTTCGTCGAAGCCACGCTGCACAAAGCGGCTATTCGGGAAGTTCAAGGTCAGCACGCGACGTGCATCGTCACGCAGGTCGTTCATGCCAAGCTTGTCGTAAGCCAGCGTCTGGATGTAGAGCGACTCCTCGACAGCCGGCGTACCTTGGAAGTCACGCACCACGGTCTGCGCACGGTTGATGGCAGCCAGATGGGCGTTGCGCTCGTAGTAGAAACGAGCAACGTGCACTTCGTTTTGCGCAATGCCATTGACCAGATAGGTCAGACGTTGGCGGGCGTCGGGCGCGTACTTGCTGTCCGGGAAGCGGGTAACCAGTTCCTTGAAGGCGTCGAAGGATTCACGCGCGCCCTTCGGATCACGTTCGCTGGGGTCTTGGCCTGCCAGGCTGGCCAGGAAGGGTGAGTCGCGATAGAAATTGATCACGCCCTTCAGGTACAGCATGTAGTCCAGGTTCGGATGGCTGGGGTGCAGGCGCTGGAAGCGCTCGATAGCCGCCAGGGCCTCGGCCGGATTGCCGTCTTTCCAGTTCACGTACGCGATATCGATCTGTGCCTGCTGGGCGTAGACGCCGAACGGGAAGCGCGATTCAAGACGCTGCAACTGTTTGAGCGCCTGCGGCCAGTTGGACGCACCCATCTCGTCCTTGGCATCGCGATACAGGCGTTCCACCGTCCAGTTGGTGGTCGGGTCATATTCTTTGGCGGGGCTGGCGCAGCCTGCCACCACCACGGCCAGCATCGCAAAAGCGACGCCAACTGCCAGGCGCCGGGTTGCGGCGGTCCAGACTGAGATCAACTGCATTGGGAAATCCTCACCTATCGGAGCGTCGATTATATCGGCCCGGCCGCATCGCGGGTGGCTCGCGGCGCGATATGCTCGGGGAATCTTCAACTTGCCGCTGGTCCCGCCTCTTCCTGATGTCGTTTATCCCCGATTCCCCGCTCGACCACGATGCCTCCGAGCCCGCCGAACCCGCAGAATTCGCTGATGCGCCCGAAGCGGTGGTGCACGAATTTGTGCTGCCCGAGACGCTGAAGCCCGATCGTCTGGACAAAATCCTGGCGCAATTGATGCCTGAACACTCCCGTGGACGCCTGCAGGGCTGGATCGAACGGGAGCACGTCAAGGTCAACGGTGTGGTGGCGTCTGGCGTGCGGCACAAGATCTGGCCCGGCGACAAACTGACCGTTACCGAAGAAGAACCGCCAGAATCGCGCGCGTTCAGCCCGGAACCGGTGGATTTCCCAGTGGTTGCTGAAAGCGACGACTGGCTGGTGGTCGACAAACCGGTCGGCCTGGTCGTCCATCCGGGGGCCGGCAATTGGTCGGGCACCTTGCTGAACGGCTTGCTTCACCGTTATCCGACCTTAAGCCAGGTGCCACGTGCCGGCATCGTGCACCGTCTGGACAAGGACACTTCTGGCTTGATGGTGGTGGCGCGCACGATCCAGGCCCAGACCAATCTGGTGCGGCAACTGCAGGCGCGCACCGTCGGACGTCGCTATGTGGCACTGGTCATGGGGCATGTGATGCAAGGCGGCCGCGTCGATCTGCCGATTGGCCGCGATGCCCGCGTGCCGGTGCGTATGAGCGTGGACCGTGCAATTGCGCCCAAACCGGCCATCACGCATTACCAGCCGCAGCGCTTCGGGGTGCTCAATGGCGTGAACGTGACGGAAGTCATGTGCAAGCTGGAAACCGGGCGCACTCACCAGATTCGCGTTCATATGGCCAGTCTGGGGCACCCCCTGCTGGCAGACACCTTGTACGGCGGCAAGGCCATTGCACCGGCCGCACGGCAGATGCTGCACGCCCGTGCCTTGCGTTTCCAAGACCCAAGCGACGATCAGGACAGGGAATTCACCGCAGGCCTGCCGGCCGACATGCAGGCAGCCATGGATTCAATCGAGTGGATCGATCTGTCGGCGGAACGGGAATGAGTATGCCGACTGAGGGGCGAACAGCAGACAAGGTCGACACAGCCATGCTGCCTGCCTTCGCGAAGTGGGCCGGGCCATCCTGGCCGGGTGTCAGCGCCTTTTGCAGCGAGCGGGCAGGGGGTGTCAGCCAAGCACCGTATGCCGGAATGAATCTTGGCATTCATGTGGGTGATGACCCATCTGCGGTGGCGGAAAATCGTGCTCGTCTGCGCACCCAGTTGCCCGCAGACCCGTGCTGGTTGGATCAGGTGCATGGCACGGAGGTCTTCGATGCAGATGCGTCATCTGAAGCCCAGCAAAGCACACTGGTCAACGACTCGGTATCGGTCTGGCACCCGCCTCGTGCCGATGCTGCGATCACCCAGACGCCCGGCCGTGTCCTTGCCATTCTCACCGCCGATTGCCTGCCCGTCGTGATCGTCGACGAGGCCGCGACCATCATCGGCGCTGCACACGCCGGCTGGCGTGGTCTGGTCGGTGGCGTGCTGGAATCGACCCTGACCCGCATGGCGCAGGCCACTGGCGCATCGTCTTCATGGAAAGCCTGGATCGGCCCGGCCATTGGTCCGCAGGCCTTTGAAGTGGGTGCCGACGTGCGCGATGCGTTCCTGGCTGACGATGCCGGCAATGACGCGTGTTTCGTGCCTCGCCTTGATGTCCCGGGCAAATGGTGGGCAGACTTGCCCGAGCTGGCGGCCAGACGCTTGCGCAGGGCAGGGGTGGCACAGGTCGAGCTTAGCGGCCGTTGCACCGTCAGCGAGCCTTCGCGCTATTTCTCTTACCGGCGCGATGGCACGACCGGGCGGATTGCGACGCTTGCCTGGCTGAATGCCTGAGTTTGGATAATCATCGCCATCCTTCGCCGCCTACGGGTTTGATGATTGTTTGGCTTCCTCGGCTGCGCCCGCTTCGCGGGCAGCCGCATCGGCGGCAGCTTCCCGGGCGATGCGGCGACGGCGGCGCAGTGGTGCGGTCATGATGTACATCAAGATCCCGGTCGGCAGCAGACCATAAAACAGCAGGGTGGCAATGGCAGCCAACACGGTCGGCTGAGACGCTGCCATGAGTACCGTGACATACAGCCAGCCGATAGCGACGATGATTGCGATGGACATGCTTTGTGAATTTCCAAATTGACACACATGCCACCGACTATGCACTATCTCTAGACGAAGCCCAGCCACAAGGTGTCGAGCGTGAGTCAGCAGTTTTTCAAGCCGGTCCTGCCAGATCTATCCGCGGCGTTCGCCCCGCTGCTTCAACCGGCCGCTGTGCCGGATGGCGTTGCGCTGTCACCCGAGCGTGTCTCGGCGATCCAGCATTCTTTCAACGAAGACTGGAAGCGCCTGTGCGAAACCGCCGCGCGCGGCCAGCTGGCGCCGGTCACTGATCGTCGTTTCTCATCGCCCGCATGGCGCGACAGCCAGCCGCATCTGTTCATGGCACATGCGTATCTCAACACTGCCAATGCCATGCGCCAACTGGCAGACAGCGTTGAGGCCACACCGCACGTACAGCAGTGCATTCGCTTTGCCGTAGACCAGTGGATCGACGCCACCGCGCCGTCCAACTTCCTGGCCTTCAACCCCGATGCCCAGCGCACGCTGATCGAAAGCAAGGGTGCCAGCCTGCAAGCCGGCATCACCAACATGCTTGACGACATGCGTCGCGGGCGTATTTCACAGACCGACGAAAGCGGTTTCCATGTCGGTGAAAACCTGGCCACCACGCCAGGCAGCGTAATTTTCGAAAACCGGCTGATTCAGCTGATCCAATACGCACCCACCACGCCGAACGTATATACGCGTCCGCTGCTGGTCGTGCCGCCTTGCATCAACAAGTTCTACATTCTTGATCTGCAAGCGGGCAACTCCTTCGTGCGTCATGCGGTCGAGGCTGGCTTTACCGTCTTCATCGTGTCCTGGCGCAACCCCTTGCCCAGCGATACCGATGGCATCTTGCAAGCCACCTGGGACGACTACTTGTCCGAAGGCGTGCTGGAAGCGATTCGTGTCGCCGGCGAAGTATCCGGTCAGAAGCAGATAAACGCCCTGGGCTTCTGCGTAGGCGGCACCTTGCTGGCATCGGCGCTGGCCGTGGCCCGCGCACGGGGTGACGATCCAGTCGCCAGCCTGACCTTGCTGACGACGCTGCTTGATTTTTCCAACACGGGTGTGCTTGACGTCTTCATCGACGAAACCCACGTTCGCATGCGCGAACAGCAGCTTGGTGCGGGTGGCCTGTTGACTGCCGGTGAACTGGCTTCCACTTTCTCGTTCCTGCGTCCCAACGAGCTGGTCTGGAACTATGTCGTCGGCAACTACCTGAAAGGCGAGAAGCCACAGGCATTCGACCTGCTGTACTGGAACGCTGACAGCACCAACTTGCCCGGCCCGCTGTTCACCTGGTATTTGCGCAATACCTATCTGGAAAACAAGCTGCGACGCCCGGACTGCCTGGTCTCTTGCGGACAGTCCATCGACCTGGGGCGTCTGGACATGCCCAGCTACATCTACGGATCGCGCGACGATCACATCGTGCCTTGGCAGGCGGCATACGCCTCCACGGAAATCGTCGGTGGCGACGCGCGTTTTGTGCTCGGTGCATCCGGGCATATTGCAGGCGTGGTCAACCCGCCCGCCAAGAAAAAACGCAGCCACTGGCTGCTCGATACCCCAGACGCCGCGTTGCCGGAAAGCGCCGACGACTGGCTTGCCAGCGCCACGGAATACCCTGGCAGCTGGTGGGACGATTGGACGACCTGGCTCGCCAGCCATGCCGGTCGCAAGAAAAAGGCATCTGCCACCCAGGGGAGCACTGCTTATCCCGTGATAGAACCCGCACCGGGACGATACGTTCAGGTGCGTGCCATCTAGCGCAGAAAGGAGTTTTACCCCCACAATAAGCCCTGTCCCACTGAAGGCTCAGGCACGTACCAGGAGAAGCAACAATGGCAGGCAAAGTAGCGTATGTAACCGGTGGTATGGGCGGTATCGGCAGCACGATTTGCCGACGTTTGGCGAATGATGGGTATACCGTGGTGGCGGGCTGCGGCCCCAGCCGCGACTGGAAGCGCTGGATCGAAGAGCAGGCGGCGGAAGGCTTCACCTTCCATGCATCGGTTGGCAACGTCGGCGACTGGGAGTCCACCCAGGAAGCCTTTGCCAAGGTCAAGGCAGAGCACGGTCCGGTGTCTGTGCTGGTGAACAATGCGGGTATCACCCGCGACGGCTTGTTCCGCAAAATGTCGCTGGAAGACTGGCGTGCGGTGATCGACACCAACCTGAACAGCATGTTCAACGTGACCAAGCAGGTCATCGATGACATGGTGGCAGCCAATTGGGGTCGCATCATCAACATCAGCTCGGTCAACGGACAGAAAGGCCAGTTCGGTCAGACCAACTACTCCACTGCCAAGGCGGGCCTGCACGGCTTCACCATGGCATTGGCACAGGAAGTCGCCAGCAAGGGCGTGACCGTGAATACCGTGTCGCCGGGTTATATCGGCACTGACATGGTTCGTGCGGTCAAGCCGGAAGTGCTGGAAAAGATCGTTGCCTCGATTCCGGTGCGCCGTCTGGGCACGCCTGAAGAAATCGCGTCGATCGTCAGTTGGCTGGCGTCGGAAGAGTCCGGCTTCTCCACCGGTGCCGACTTCTCGGTCAATGGTGGCTTGCACATGGGGTAAGTGTGTAGGCAGTCCGCTCGGGAAAGCCCCATGCCCGGGCGGGCGTATGCAAGCATGCCATGCACTACACTCGAAGCAGGTGTTCGCCGTAACGGCGACACCTGCGGCTACCCCACCACGCGAGGACGACCCCCATGGCACAGCAACCGGGAACCGGTCAGGGCCTTCGGCTGATCAAGAAATACCCGAATCGCCGGCTCTACGATACCGAGACCAGCACCTACATCACGCTGGCCGACGTCAAGCAACTCGTGCTCGACAACGAACCTTTCCAGGTCCTCGACGCAAAAAACGGCGAAGAATTGACCCGCAGCATTCTGCTGCAAATCATCCTTGAAGAAGAAACCGTCGGTTCGCCGATGTTCACGGCCCCCATGCTGGCGCAAGTCATCCGTTTCTATGGTCATGCCATGCAAGGCATCATGGGTTCCTACCTGGAAAAGAACATCCAGGTCTTCATCGACATTCAAAGCAAGCTTGCCGAACAGTCCAAGGGCATGTACGGCTCGCAGCAGTTCGGTCCTGAGGTCTGGGCGCAGTTCATGAACGGCCAGACGCCCATGCTGCAAAGTGTGATGAGCAACTACATCGAACAAAGCAAGAACCTGTTCGTGCAGATGCAGGATCAGATGCAGAACCAGACGAAGAACATGTTCACGACCTTCCCGTTCCCGAATACACCGGGTAACGAGCGGAAGTAAACGACCAGAAGTAAACGAACCGAAGTAAACGAACAGGCCGATGCGGGTAAGCAGCGAATAAGAAACGCACTACGCGCAAAGACTGCATCGCAGGCAAAGACCGCATTAAAACGGGCCGGCATCAAGCGTCGGCCCGAATTCATTTACTCAGTCGACTATATGATCTATCGCCACATCATCGGTGCCTGTTTCCTGCTGGGCGTTGGAAACGCGGCCCATGCATACGACATCCGCACGTACTGCAAGAGTGTCTCGAACGCCGTAGGCGGAAGCTACCAGATCGAAGAAATGTGCCGGACCATGGAGCAGACTTCCCGCGACAATCTCGGGCGTGTCGTGCTTCCCGAGCGCATCGAGAAGTATTGCGAAGACGTCGGAAAAGCGGTGGGCGGAAGCTACCAGATCAAAGAGTCCTGCGCCAAGCAGGAACTGCAGGCCAGAAGCCGATTGCAGTAAGTGATGCCATGCGCCATGCAATGCATGGCTTAGCTTGATTTTGATCTGGTGATTGCTTCTCACCACCCATCAAAGCGCAAAGGCTTCACAGCTTCACGCCGTTGACCTTGTGTGCTTCGATTACATGCCCCGTGCCTGTAATCAGCGGCTTCGCCGGCCCCTTGGCTTTTACAGTGTCGCCAATCTTCAGGCCCAGCCCATCGAAGCCGCCCGGCTTGGTGTGAATGAAATCGCCGTTGTCGAGCACAACGCCATTCACAGCACCATGCTTGGCGTAATTGAAGCGGACCACCACACCGGTGGAACTGTCAGGGCGGCGCGGTGCCTTGGGCGGCTCGCCATCGACGGACGCGACGCGTTCGAACGCATACACCACATGCGCAGGCTCGCCCTTGGGTGAGGGGTCTGCCAGACAGCCTTCCAGCACCAGCGCTTGACCGGGTTTCAGGCCAGCAAACTGTTCGGTTGTGCTCGGATCGTTAGGGTCCAGCACGAACTGTGTGGGCACCCCGTCGGTGTCGATCAACACGCCTTCAATGGCTCCTTTGGGGCTGAAAATCAGCTGCGAGAAGCGGCCCTCAACAGACCAGACGTCGATTTCTTCATGAGAATTTGGCATGGCTGCTGCGTCAAAAAATGTGATGAATACAGCTGCCAATATGCCTGATCCGGCCTGATAAAGCCCTGACTTTTCCAGACTGAATACAGAACAACTGCTACGACTCATGACGGCGCGATTCGGTCGATGTCGGGCCTTGCCCGCTCGCCTGCGCCTGGCTGCTAGAGCGGCGGCACCACGCCTTCCGTCAAAGTCTTCAGCAGGCGCGCACGCCGCCGCTCCAGGTCGGCAATCTGGCGCTCGATATCGGCCAGCCGCTTGCGCTGCGCGTCGGTGGTTTCCGGGCACATGGCGGCACCTTCCAAAAGCAGCATGCAGTCGGGGAAGGCACGGATTTCGGCCAGGCTGAAGCCGGTGGCGATCATGCGTTGAATCTGCTTGACCTGTGTTACCGCTGTCTCGGCGAAAGTTCGGTAGCCATTGCTGGCGCGCTGCGAGCTAAGCAAACCGTGTTCGTCGTAATGACGGATGGACCGGACGCTTGCGCCGGTCTTGCTGGCAAGTGTGCCAATGCTCAGGGGCGTGCATTGTGCAGTGGGTGAGGGCGCGCGCTGAACTGTGCGTTTGCTGATCGGCGCAGCAGCTTGCTCAGCGGCCAGCTTATTGGGCTGCTCAGGGGTGCGTTCTACAGGATGCGAAATAGCGTCAGTCATCAAAAAAGCATAACGCGTTTTTTCGCTTGACCCTCACGCCAATGTGAGGCTCGACGCTGGTGGAACTTCTTCAACCAGAGTTCGTGATGTCTATCTCAATACCCATGTTCAAACGCGCAATTTCCGCGTTGTTGTTCTCTGCCGGCTTGTTGCTTGTGTCGCCATTCGCCTCTGCACAAAACAAGGCCTACACCGTGACATCCTCGGACGGCGTGCCCATCGCTGTCCAGGAATCCGGTAATCCTGACGGCCCGCCGATCATCTTCATTCATGGCCTGCTGGGCAGTCGTCTGAATTGGGACGCCCAGGTACAAAGCACGCAGCTTCAGCGATTCAGGCTGATTACTTACGACATGCGCGGTCATGGGCTGTCAGGCAAGCCGGTGGATGCCGCGTCTTACACAGACGGCAGACGCTGGGCAGATGACTTGGCCGCGGTCATCGACGCTGCTCAGGCGGGTGGTCAGGCCGAAGTTCAGTCCAGTACTCAATCCATTACTCAGCCGGGTGGTCTAGTGGGTGACCAAGCCCGCAATCAGGCCCGCGACCAGCCCCATCATCAGGCACATGCTCAGGCCCACGATCAGTCGACCAAGCACCCCAGCAAACCCGTGCTGGTCGGCTGGTCGCTCGGTGGAGTCGTGATCTCCAACTACCTGGCCAAGTACGGCGATGGCCGTATTGCGGGTGCCATGTATGTGAACGGTGTGATCGAGATGAAACCGGACCAGATCGTGTCTCACCCGACCATCTATCGCGATCTGGTATCCCCAGACCTGAAAACCCATCTCGACACCGTGCGCGATTTCCTTCGCCTGTGCTTCCACACCCAGCCCGATGCACCCCTCTTCGAACGCCTGCTGGCCAATGCCGCGATGGCCTCTTGGGACATGCAGCGTGCCGTCATGTCTATATCTGTAGAAGCTGCCGAAGGTTTGGGGAACGCGCGCGTGCCACTCTTGTTGCTGTACGGCGAGCGTGACGCGCTGGTGCAGGCAAGGCCGGCCATTGCTCGCGCCCAGCAATTGCGCCCCGGCATTCAGAGCGAGCTGTACGCAGAATCGGGCCATGCGCCGTTCCTGGAAGAGGCCACCCGGTTCAATGCTGATCTGTCTGCATTCGTCGATGCCATCCGCTGAACACATTCTTTTGCAGCGCTGAAGCCCCCGCAAGCTTCATCAGATACCATCGCGCACCTTGGGTGCCGCAGGCAGGCATCCGTCATTACGCCGTCGGATGGGCATATGTGTTCATTGCTCAGCCGGACGGCCAGTCAAGGAAGCAATCTGGTGTCTGGTGAAATCATCCTGATGCGGCATGGCAAGCCGGCTCTTGGTCCGATCAGCAAGGTGTCGGCACGGGACATGAAGCAATGGATCGAGCAGTACGACCTGGCTGGGATCGTGGATGAATCGGTCCCTCAAGCAAGCCAGGCACTGGCCCGCCGGGCCAATATTGTAGTGTCGAGCAGCGCCCCGCGCGCGCTTGCGTCGGTCGCGGCGCTGGGCTTGTCGCCCAGCTTGATCGACGCAGTGTTCTGCGAGGCGCAACTACCGCACGGGCGATGGACGCAGCCCCGCCTGTCGCCGTTCACCTGGGCCTTCATGCTTCGAATGGCATGGCTGGGCGGTTTTGCTCCGACGGTCGAGTCTGCGCGAGATGCCGGCTTGCGTGCCGATCAGGCCATGCAACAACTGCAGACGCTTGCGGGCGAAGAAAACGTGCTTTTGCTTGGGCATGGATTCATGAATCGCATGATCGGTAAACGTCTGGAACGAGCCGGATGGGCTCGTCACGAAAGCAGCGGCAGCCGTTACTGGAGCGCGAGCACGTATCGAAAGCCCGAGCCCAAATAAGCTTGGCGAAGGCTGTGTCACAACCCGTACAAGCCAAGACGATAATCGCGAGCCTTATGCGGCATATGCGTTCACGCCGGATCGCGGCGTGCCGACAGCTAAACTAGCGGGTTGTGAGCAGCCAGATCAGACTGCCGCGCAGGACTCGGTGAGATAGTTGGACATAGTGGAAAAATCAGTGATGCATGCCCATCTCCGTGATGGCAAGGCGCTTCGCATGGCGTCGTTCAAGCTGGGTGTTCGCAGTATCTGCAACAGCAATTCAGGCACCGTGTTCGCATGAGCAAGTTGTTTCTCGCCCCGATGGAGGGGTTGGCTGACTGTGTGATGCGCGACGTGCTGACCAACACAGGCGGGCTTGACGGGTGCGTATCGGAATTCGTGCGCGTAACGGGTTCGGTCCTGCCGCAAAGCGTGTACGAACGAGACACGCCCGAAGTGCTGCACGGTGGCTACACCCCCAGCGGCACGCCGATGGTGATCCAGCTGCTGGGCAGCGATCCGGAATGGATGGCAGTCAACGCCGTCCATGCGGCCAAGCTGTCGCCGCACGGTATCGATCTGAACTTCGGTTGCCCCGCCAAGGTCGTCAATCGGCACGGCGGCGGTGCCATGCTGCTGGCGCACCCGGACAAGCTCTACAGCATCGTTTCTGCGGTTCGCATGGCGGTTCCTGCCCACATTCCCGTTACGGCAAAGATGCGTCTTGGTGTCTCAGACACCTCGCGTGCCTTGGACTGTGCACGCGCGCTGACCGAGGGCGGCGCGGCCAGCTTGGTCGTACATGCCAGAACCCGCGAAGACGGCTACAAACCGCCCGCTCATTGGGAATGGATTGCCCACATCGATGCGGCGGTGGATGTGCCGGTGATGGCCAACGGCGACGTCTGGACGGTGGAAGACTGGGAGCGGTGCAGGGCGGTCAGCGGCTGTGAAGACGTGATGATCGGCCGCGGGGCGGTGTCAGACCCGTTCCTGGCTTTGCGTATCCGGGGGCTGATGGCGCGGACCCCGTCCAGCGAGGAATGGCCGGCTGTGCTGGCGCAGCTTGCCGATTACCTGAAGAAACTGAAGATTCGTGTCGCGGTCCGCCACGAACATGGTCGCGTCAAAATGTGGCTCAGTTATCTGAAGCGCACTTGGCCGCAGGCGGTCGAGTTGCACGACGCCATTCGTCGCCTGCACGATTCGCACGAAATTCTTGAAGTGATCGAGCGCGCACAGGCAAGCTGCGGTTTGGCACCACTTCCGTTTCCCCCCGGCAACGAACCCGCATAGGCGGCGCGACACGAGCATGGCCAAACCGGTAAAATCCGCGTTTTCCCTTTGATGGTGCCGCGGTAGTGCGACGGTGCCTGCCGCAGATGTCATCAGTTGTCGCCCCGCCGTCCCAGCCGTACTTGTCAGCACCCAAAGTGGGATTTGTCTCACTTGGATGCCCAAAAGCACTCACGGATTCGGAACAAATCCTGACCCAGCTGCGTGCAGAAGGGTACGAAACCTCGCCCAGCTACGAGGGTGCAGACCTCGTCATCGTGAATACCTGTGGGTTCATTGACGACGCCGTGCGCGAAAGCCTGGACGCCATCGGCGAGGCGCTGAACAAGAACGGCAAGGTCATCGTCACAGGCTGTCTGGGGGCCAAGGCTGGCCCAACCGGCGGCAACCTGATCGAACACGTGCACCCCAGCGTGCTGGCTGTAACCGGCCCTCACGCCACGACCGAAGTCATGCAGGCGGTGCACGAACACCTGCCCAAGCCGCACGACCCGTTCATCGACCTGGTGCCGGACCACGGTATTCGCCTGACGCCCAAGCATTACGCCTATCTGAAGATCTCGGAAGGCTGTAATCACCGCTGCACCTTCTGCATCATCCCGTCGATGCGCGGTGACCTGGTGTCGCGCCCCATCCATGACGTGGTGCGCGAAGCCGAAAACCTGGCCAAGGCCGGTGTGAAAGAACTGTTGGTGATCTCGCAAGACACCAGCGCCTATGGCGTGGACGTCAAATACCGCACCGGTTTTGTGAACGGCCGTGCCGTGCGTACGCGCATGACCGACATGGTCCGCGAACTGGCGACGCTGGGCATGTGGGTGCGCCTGCACTATGTCTACCCGTATCCCAGCGTGGACGAAGTCATTCCGCTGATGAACGAAACCCATGCCAGCGGCGGCCGTGTCTTGCCGTATCTGGACGTGCCGTTCCAGCACGCGAACCAACGCATTCTGAAGCTGATGAAGCGTCCGGCTTCCAGCGAACGCAATCTGGATCGCATCCGCGCTTGGCGCGAGGCCTGTCCGGAACTCACCATCCGCAGCACCTTCATCGCTGGCTTCCCGGGCGAAACCGAAGAAGAATTCCAGGAACTGCTGGACTTCCTGGTGGAAGCCCAGCTCGACCGCGTGGGCTGTTTTGCCTACTCGCCGGTGGAAGGTGCTACCGCCAATGAATTGCCCGATCCGGTGCCGGAAGACATCCGCAACGAACGCGTTGCGCGTTTCATGGCGGTTCAGGAAAGCATCTCGCGCAAGCGTCTGGCCAAGAAGGTTGGCAAGGTCGTGAAGTGCCTGGTGGACGAAGTCAACGCCGACGGCGGCATTGCGCGCTCGATGGCTGATGCACCGGAAATCGACGGCAGCGTCTTCATCTCGCCGGCTGAAAAGCCCTGGAAGCGCTACAAGGTGGGCGACATCGTGTCGGTGCGCATCACCGGCTCGGACTCGCATGATTTGTGGGGCGACGTGGCCTGACGCGGGTTAATCCGCAGGTCTGTCTGCTCGTGTGAAAGGGGTGGCTACGCTATCGTATCCACCACCTAAAACGAGGAGACAGGCATGCGTGATGTTGTCGTGGTGGCGGGCGCTCGCACCGCAATTGGTAGCTTTGGCGCGAGTCTGAAAGACTTCACGCCCAGCCAGCTGGCTACCATCGTCACCAAGGAAGTCTTGTCGCGCGCCGGGCTTGGCGGCGACGAGGTCGGACACGTGGTGTTCGGCAATGTCGTGCAGACCGACCCGCGCGACATGTACCTGGCCCGGGTAGCGGCCATCGACGCGGGCATTGCCGTTCACACGCCTGCGCTTACCGTCAATCGTCTGTGCGGATCTGGCCTGCAGGCCATCGTATCGGCAGCGCAGGGCATCTTGCTTGGCGAGTACGACACAGCCATTGCTGGCGGCTCGGAAGTCATGAGCCGCGCGCCATACCACCTGCCCAGCCACCGCTTTGGTGCACGCATGGGCGACACCAAGGTCGTCGACATGTTGCTCGGCACCTTGCATGACCCGTTCCACGGCATCCACATGGGTGTCACGGCAGAGAACGTGGCGGCAGAAAACCAGATCACCCGTGAAGACCAGGACCAGTTGGCATTCCTGTCGCATCGGCGTGCCGCCGCAGCCATTGCGGCCGGCTACTTCAAAGACCAGATCGTTCCTATCAGCATCAAGAGCCGCAAGGGCGAGGTCATCTTCGACACCGACGAGAACCCGCGCGCCGACATTTCGCTGGAAGAACTGGCGAAGCTGCGCGCGGTGTTCCAGAAAGAAAACGGCACCGTCACGGCGGGTAATGCGTCCAGCATCAACGACGGGGCGGCGGCCATCGTGCTGATGGAAGCAGAGGAAGCCAAGCGGCGTGGCAGCAAGGTGCTGGGCCGACTGGTCGGCTATGCCCACGCGGGGGTGGACCCGCGCACCATGGGCATTGGCCCGGTACCGGCCACCCGCAAGGTATTGGAGCGTACCGGCATTCGTCTTGATCAGATTGACGTGATCGAGGCCAATGAGGCCTTTGCGGCCCAGGCGTGCGCGGTGACGCGTCAGTTGGGCTTGGATACTGCGAAGGTGAACCCGAACGGCAGCGGCATTTCGCTGGGTCATCCGGTGGGTGCGACCGGAGCCATCGTGACGGTGAAGGCGCTGTACGAACTGGAACGCATTGGCGGCCGTTATGCGCTGGTCACGATGTGCATCGGCGGCGGGCAGGGGATCGCGGCGATCTTCGAGCGGGCATAAGCGGGCAGATACGGTCCGATGAGGCCTGATGCGGCCCGAATCGCGCGCCACGCTATCGATTGATGAACATCGTGGCGCGCAGCGACTCGGCGTCGACAAAGACGTAGCACGTGCCGTCCGAGCAGAAGTTGCCGAAGCTCACATCATGTTCGGCATCTTCGACCTCCAGAAACTGATCGATCTGCAGCAGGTAGGCAAACGGTGCATTGGGCACCTGCTGCGGCCCGTTTCCCGTCCACCAGGGCACGCCACCCAGCTTCGTCCGATGCGTTGCTGGAAACAGCATGTCGTCAGTGAAATCGTTGAGCCAGCGGATCGGATCGTTGACCGCTTCCGCCAGCTCTGGCGGTACCGGGTCTTCAAACGGCTTCCAGCCGGTCACCCATAGCTCCGGCAAGATTTCCGTCGTGCTCTCGGGAGCAGCGGTGTAACCCTCACGCAGGTCATTGCGCGACAGGAAGAAGGCGGCATTGGTGCCGATATCCGGGTTCCAGAAGCTGCAGACATCTTCACCTTCGCACTTGAACAGATGCAGCACCAGATCGCTCAGCTCGCTTTGGCCTGCCAGCGGTCCCAACTGGTCCAGTGCATCCCGCACCGGCAGTTGCGCCACCAGACTCATGGCCTGTCCGCATTCCTTGCAGACAGGCCAGAGCGAAGTCGATAAACCCCAAGGCAGTCCCCCCAGTTTGGGTGCCAGGCCGGTAGACGTGGCCGGGCGGGTGACGTGCAGGGTGGGAATCAAGCTACGCATGCAGAAAGGCTCCTTGGAAAACACAGGGTTGGCGCGCCCGAGCATGCCATGCAATAAGTGCCTGTGTTCGGCTGGAAAACCCAGCTTTCCGATTCAAACGTTTGGTCACGCCCGGGCTTTCGACTCGGCCTTTTGAGATAGGTCGTCACGACCAGAACATCCAAGTCGCATACCAAACGTGCAATACCTGCATGGTGCTCCGCATCAAAATTCGGCATGGCACGTTGTCGCGTGAAGCCATGAGCATCAAGGGTTTCGGACCGTCGCCTGCCCGGCACCGTCCATCCGGTCGCTCGCCTTGAAGCAACACGCTGAACCCGTCGGAATACATCATGACAAACGCTGATTTGCCCACCGCCTTCGAGCAGGACCGGCGAAAGCTGCTTCTCGCTGGCGCGGGAACCCTGGCTATCGCAGGTCTGCCGTTCGCAGCACACGCTGCCGGCTCAAACACGCACCGCGCATCCGCGCACCCTCAGAAAGGACAGTACGCTATGAACACGATCACCACCAAGGACGGCGTAGAAATCTTCTACAAGGATTGGGGCCCGAAGAATGGCCAGCCGATCATGTTCCACCACGGTTGGCCGCTGTCCAGCGATGACTGGGATGCGCAGATGCTGTTCTTCGTCAGCCAGGGCTATCGCGTCATTGCGCATGACCGTCGTGGCCACGGTCGCTCGGCCCAGGTGAGCGAGGGTCATGACATGGACCACTACGCCGCTGACGCGTTCGCGGTGGTCGAAGCGCTGAACCTGACCAAGGTGTTCCACGTCGGTCATTCGACCGGTGGCGGTGAAGTGGCACGTTATGTGGCCAAGTTCGGCCAGCCCAGCGGCCGCGCCGCCAAGGCCGTGCTGGTCAGCGCAGTTCCCCCGCTGATGCTGAAGACCGCGAACAACCCGGAAGGCTTGCCGATGGAAGTGTTCGATGGCTTCCGTGCAGGCGTTGCTGGCAATCGTGCCCAGATGTTCCTCGACGTGCCCGCCGGCCCGTTCTACGGCTTCAATCGCGAAGGGGCCAAGGTTTATCCGGGCGTGATTCAGAACTGGTGGCGTCAGGGCATGATGGGCAGCGCCAAGGCCCATTACGAGGGCATCAAGGCATTCTCGGAAACCGATCAGACCGCTGACCTGCAAGCGATCACCATCCCGACCCTGGTGTTGCATGGCGACGATGACCAGATCGTGCCGATTGCCGATGCCGCGCTGAAGGCAATCAAGCTGCTGAAGAATGGCTCGTTGAAGGTGTACAAGGGCTATTCGCACGGCATGCTGACCGTCAATGCCGAGGTGCTGAACGCTGACCTGTTGGCCTTCTTCAAAAGCTAAGTAGACCAACTGACAGACGTCAAGCAGACAGACGTCAGGCCGACAAATGCAAACGCCGCCTTCCGTGGATACGGAAGGCGGCGTTTCTCATGGTTCACGGTTGCGGCATGCGGCGCGGCCCTTCGGTCTCGGTACGCTGCACCTGGCGGTCTGCTTCGTTCTCGTCGTGGGTCGAATCCGCCGGTTGGGCCTCGGCGTCCTTACCAGAAGCAGGCGTGGGCTTGGGTCTATCCTTATCAGCCGTATCGGGCTGATTCGGGTCTGGGATCGTGGTCATGATGGGCCTGTAAACGAGTGGTTTCAGGCCCGATTACCGCAATTTCCGTTCCCCTTGAGGCAGACAATCCATGCTTCAAGAACGACGACAGGCTTATGCCTTCCGACGCACCTTGTCGATCAGGAAGTCGGTCACGGCCAATGCCTGGGGATGACCACCTGCCGTGGCAGGTGAGGTCAGGAACTCACCTTGCACAATGAACGTGGGCGTGGAATCCACCCCGTAATCGGTCAGCATTTTCTTTGCGCGAACCATGCTGTTCTGCACGCCGAAAGACTTCGTGGCGGCCAGAAACGCCTGCTTGTCGCCACCGTTTTTCTCGACCAGTGCGGCGACTTCATCCGGGGTTGCCAAGCGTTGCCGGTTCACGTTCATTGCGGTGAACATCGGGGCAGTCATCTTGTCGACAATGCCCAGCGACTCGAACGCAAAATAGCTGCGCATCAGGTTGTCGGCGCTGGCCAGGAAGGGCACCGGGATGCGCTTGAAGCTCACATCTGCAGGCAGCTTTTTGGCCCAAGGCTCAAGATAGGTTTCCAACGCGAAGCAGTGCGGGCAGGCATAGGAGAAAAATTCCAGAACTTCGATCTTGCCCGGCACTGACACCGGCTGCGGTGTAGCCAGTTTCACGTACTGCGTGCCCTCGGCGGGTTGGCTGCCCTGGGCTGAAACGGAAGCGGTCCAGGCAGACAGGGCGGTCACGCCCGCTGCGGTGCCAGCAAGTTTGCCCAGGAAGGCGCGTCGATCTACTTTCATCATGGTGTCTGCTGCACGAAGTCGATAAAGGTGGCGACCGTATTCCGGTCGGTGGTCCGGGGTCGCATACAGACTACGACCATGCGAAGGCGAAAAGCGTTCCGCTTATGTTGCGTTGATCGCGTCGCACAGGAATGATCAGCGCACGATGAAACGGTCGTCAATCGTCCGATACGCATATTCGCGCACGTGGGTGATGAAGGCCTGCAGCAGCAAAGACGGTTTTCTGTCGATGGGTGTCAGTACCGAGAAATTCGCCTTCATCGCGGGTTCGAAAGGAATGAACCGCACCTTGTCCCCCTTGTAGACCGATGCGGTGATCGCTTCCACCAGCGATACGCCCAAGCCTGCTTCCACGAAGTGACAGATCGACATCGACACCTGGCATTCGATCCGTGACTGAAGCTCTACGCCGTGAGCGGCAAACATGGAATCGGTTTCCAGGCGGGTGTGAATCGTCTTGGGGTGAGCAATGAAGGACTCTCCCACGAAGTCGTGGGGATAGATCACCTCACGGTCACACAGGCGGTGGTTGGCAGGGACCGCACAGACCAGGCGAGCGGCGAACAGCAGCTCTCCGTGGGTACTGCTCATGTCCAGAGACAGGATAGGGAAGCCGACATCGCAGCGCTGGCCCTGCACCATGTCCACCACGGTTCGCGAACTGTGCATCAGCAGCGAGATGTTCGCGTCCGGCCGGGTGGCGACGAATTCGGCAATCGCGTGGGGCAGCAGGGAAATCGCGATGGCGGGTGCCGCCGCGATTTGCAGGCTGCCACGCTGCTGAGTGCGAATGTCCTCTGCGGCGCGCGCGATGCGCTCCACCCCCACCAGTGAACGCAGGACTTCCTCGTATAACGACTCTGCCTCTGGCGTGGGATACAGTCTTCCACGGGCACGAAGAAATAAAGGAAAGCCGACGCTTTCTTCCAGGTCGGCAATCAGGCGCGTAGTGGCGGGCTGTGAGATGTGCAGCGCCTCGGCCGCACGCGTGACGGTCTGGTATGCCATGACGGCGCGAAAGGCTTCGAGCTGGCGGATTTTCATGCAGATTCCTTGGCGGATGCGTGCAACGGTACCCGCATTGGTGCATAGGCGTCATGCAGGGTTGAATGTAACGACCCTATGCGAAATAGGCATTGAAACGCCAAAAAAAAGCATTATTCCTTAAAGTCGAATGCCCCTACGCTAGTCGCAGGTATGAGTTTTTCTGAACATCCGGTAGCCCAGCAACACAACAAAGGGACCGGGAGTTCTTAACCAGCGTTCACGGAGGGGACTACGATGAAACGCAATGTACTGAGCGCGGCAGTGCTTTTGGCAGCAACCCTGGCAGCAAGCGGTGCGGCAGTGGCGCAGACGCCCACGCTGTACCTGGGTTCTTACGGCGGTTCGACCGAAAAGCTGTTCAAGGAAAAAATCATCCCGGCCTTCGAGGCCAAGCACAAAGCCAAGATCGTCTACGTGGCAGGCAACTCCACCGACACGCTGGCCAAGCTGCAAGCGCAGAAGGCTGCACCGGAACTCGACGTGGTGCTGGTCGATGACGGCCCGATGTACCAGGCCATGCAATTTGGCTTCTGTGACAAGGTTGCCGACGCCCCGATCTACAAAGACCTGTACCCCTTCGCCAAGCTGGGCGACACCGCAACCGCCGTTGGTGTGGTCGCCACCGGCCTGATGTACAACACCGAAGCGTTCAAGAAGCTGGGCCTGCCGGCACCGGATTCCTGGACCATCCTGACCGACAAGAAGTTCTCGCAAAAGATCGTCATTCCGCCGATCTCGAACACCTATGGTCTGCAGACCCTGGTGAAGTTTGCCGAGCTGAACGGCGGCAATGCGAAGAACATCGATCCGGGTTTCAACGCCATCATCAAGCAGGTGAACCCGAATGTGCTGGCCTGGGAACCCTCGCCGGGCAAGATGACCGAACTGCTGCAAAACGGTGATGCCATCCTGGGCGTCTGGGGCAGCGGCCGTGTGCAGGCGCTGAAGGAAACCGGTTTCCCGGTTGAATTCGTATTCCCGAAGGAAGGCGCACCGGCGCTGATGATCGCGGCTTGCCCAGTCGTGAAAAGCGATGTGCCGGAACTGTCGCAGCAATTCATCCAGTATTTGCTGACGCCTGAAGTCCAGGCCGATCTGGCCGCAAGCCAGGGCTTCGGTCCGGTCAACCGCACTGCCAAGCTGGAACCGGCGGTCGCGGCCAAGGTGCCTTACGGTGAAGCACAGGTGAGCAAGCTGCAGGCGTCCGACTGGGACACCATCAATACGCAGCGTACTGACTGGACCAACCGCTGGAACCGCACGGTCGAACGGTAATCCGTTCAGGCGGGGTCGCAAGCCAACCCCGCCCGTCGTCCCATCCCCCCACTTGGGTTCCACGCAGCACATGCTGCTGCGCGTGGACGACCGACGTGCAACGCGTCGCCTTTGAACAGCAAATCGGATGTGAATATGAGCTTTCTGAAACTGGAAGGGCTCGCCAAGTCTTTTGGCGATTTCAACGCGGTCCAAGGACTGAGCCTGGCCGTCGAGCGCGGCGAGTTCATTGCCTTGCTCGGCCCCTCGGGCTGTGGCAAGACGACCACCCTGCAAATGGTCGCCGGGTTTGTCGACCCGTCAGCCGGCAAGGTCATTCTGAACGGGCGTGACATTACCGATGTGCGTCCGGAAAAACGCGGCATGGGCGTGGTGTTCCAAAGCTACGCGCTGTTCCCGCACATGACCGTGGGCCAGAACATCGGCTTCGGTCTGGAAATGCGCGGCATGGGCCGCAGCGAGCGCGACAAACGAATCTCGGAAACCTTGTCGCTGGTTCGTCTGGACGGACTGGGCGAACGGTATCCACGTGAACTGTCGGGCGGTCAACGCCAGCGCGTCGCCATTGCACGCGCCTTGGCGATCCGTCCCGAAGTGCTGCTGCTGGACGAGCCGATGTCCAATCTGGATGCCAAGCTGCGCGAAGAAATGCACATTGAACTGCGCGCGATTCAGCGCTCGCTGGGCATCACCACCATTCTGGTCACCCACGATCAGGTCGAAGCAATGACCATGAGTGACCGCATTGCCGTGATGCACGGCGGACGCATCGTCCAGCTGGCCACACCCTACGAAGCCTACGAGCGCCCGGTATCGACCTTTGCGTCGGGCTTCCTGGGCAAGACCAATGTCTTGCGCGGTGAAGTGCAGGCCAAGAAAGAACGCTGCTGTGAGGTCCGCCTGGGCGATCTGGTGGCCCAGATTCCGCACGAAGGCAAAGACCCGCGCGGCACGGTCAACGTGTATGTACGTCCTGAGAAAATTCGCATCGCCGGGCCAGGCGAAGCCGGCCTGGCCGCGACGGTTCGCACCCGTCTGTTCCTGGGCAGCCACTGGATGCTGGAAGTCGACAGCAAAGTCGGCAGTCTGCGCATGAGCTTGCCGAACACCGGCACCGTGCCGCCGGAAGAAGGCACCGCCATTGTGGTGAACTGGTCCGACGATGACCTGCGCATGCTGTCTGCGGAGGCTGCACATGCCTGATGCCGCCGTGCTGAACACGCCGGTGGCCCGTACCAGCAAGCGCAGTCTTGCGCCCTGGTACCTGTCCGGCCCCGCGCTTGTCGTCTATGTATCGCTGCTGTTGGTGCCACTGGCACTGACCGCCATGCTGTCCTTCAATGCCTTTGATGGCACGAAGGGCATCTTGCCCACGCACACGCTGCACAACTACATCGAGATCTTCTCGGACGGTTATTACCACGAGATCTTTCTTCGCACAGGGGGGCTGGCGCTGGCGGTCACGGTGCTGTGTGTGGTGTTTGGCGTGCCGGAAACCATCATTCTGGCGCGCATGAAAAGCCCGTGGCGTGGCCTGTTCCTGGTGGTGATTCTGGGCCCGCTGCTGATCTCGGTGGTGGTGCGCACGCTGGGCTGGTCGATCCTGTTGGGCAACAAGGGCCTGATCAACGAAATGCTGCTGGCCATTGGTGCCATCGACTCGCCGATCCGGATGGTCTTCACCATGACTGGCGTGGTGATCGCGCTAACCCACGTGTTGATTCCCTTCATGGTGATCGCCGTCTGGGCAACGCTGCAAAAGCTTGATCCGCAAGTGGAAAACGCGGGTCTGTCGCTGGGCGCATCGCCCGCCACGGTGTTCCGTCGCGTGATCCTGCCGCAGATTCTGCCGGGTGTGCTGTCGGGCAGCATCATTGTCTTTGCACTGGCCGCGTCGGCTTTCGCCACCCCTGCGTTGTTGGGTGGGCGTCGCCTGAAAGTGGTGGCCACTGCCGCCTACGACGAGTTCCTCAGCACCTTGAACTGGCCGCTGGGGGCGGCGATTGCCGTCATCCTGCTGATCGCCAACGTGGTGATCATCATCGGCTGCAACCGCCTGGTGGAACGTCGCTTCAAGCAAGTCTTCGACAGTGGAGCCCAAGATGCGTAAAAACGGATGGTGGTCGATCGCGTATCACACGCTGTTCATCGGGTTCATCGTCGCGCCCTTGCTGACGGTGGTGGTGGTGTCGTTCACGCCGCTGGGCTACATCTCGATGCCCACCGATGGTCTGTCGCTGCGCTGGTTCCGGGCAATCTTCGAGGCCAACGAAATCATCAACGCCTTCTGGCTGTCACTGGGCTTGGGCCTGGTGTCGGCAACCGTGTCGGTGGCGCTTGCGGTACCTGCGGCCTTGGCGCTGACGCGTTATCGCTTCCCGGGGCGGGGCGTGCTGGCGGCGTTCTTCATGTCGCCGCTGATGATCCCGCACGTGGTGCTGGGCGTGGCTTTCCTGCGCTTCTTCAACCTTGCAGGCATGTCGGGTTCCTTTGTGTGGCTGGCCTTCACGCACGTGATCGTCATCATGCCGTATGCCCTGCGACTGGTGCTGTCGGCCGCAGTGGGCATGGACCGCGATGCCGAGCGTGCGGCGCTGTCTCTGGGCGCAAGCCGCTGGACCGCATTCCGTCGCATCGTGCTGCCCTTGATCTTGCCGGGTGTGGTGGGCGGCTGGATGCTGGCCTTCATTCAAAGCTTCGACGAGCTGACGATGACGATCTTTGTGGCAACCCCAGGCACGACCACGCTGCCGGTCGCCATGTACAACCAGATTGCCCAGACGATCGATCCGCTGGTGGCGTCGGTGTCGACACTGATCATCGCGGGCACGGCCATCATGATGATCCTGCTTGATCGTCTCGTCGGTCTTGACCGCGTGCTGATCGGCAAACAATAAAACAAGGTCGGAAACAAACCATGAACACGAGCGATTTGCTGGTGATTGGCGGTGGCCTGGTCGGTGCTTCGGTGGCGCTGGGTGCCGCACGCAGCGGCCTGAAGGTCACCGTGCTGGACGAAGACGACGTGGCGTTTCGCGCCTCGCGCGGCAACTTCGGCCTGGTGTGGGTACAAAGCAAGGGCTTCACCTTGCCTGACTACGCACGCTGGAGCCTGGCGTCGGCACAAAGCTGGCCGGAACTGTCCGCCTACTTGAAAGAACGCACTGGCATCGATGTCGAATTGAAGCAGCCGGGCGGCCTGCACCTGTGCTTGTCCCAGGAAGAAATGGACACGCGCAAGGAACGTCTGCAGTGGCTGCAGGACGAGGTCGGCCCGCACTACCAATTCGAGATGCTGGACTACGACGAGTTGCGCAAGCGTGTGCCCTTGGTGGGACCGGATGTGGTCGGCGCGACCTACACACCGATGGACGGACACACCAATCCGCTGAAGCTGTTCCGCGCGCTGTACGACGCGGCAGGCAAGGAAGGCGTGCAGTTCAAGACCGGTTGTGGCACCGAGGACATCTCGTATGCCAACGGCATCTTCACGGTGAAGGCAGGCGGCAAGGTATGGCAGGCACCGAAGCTGGTGCTGGCTGCCGGCCTGGGCAACAACAAGCTTGCACCCAAGGTTGGGCTGTATGCCCCGGTGGAACCGAATCGTGGCGAAGTGCTGATCAGCGAACGGCTGCGCCCCATGCTGTCATACCCCACCAACTTCGTGCGCCAGACGGACGAAGGCACGGTGCAGATCGGTGATTCGCATGAAGACGTAGGCTTTGACGACGGCACCATCACCTCGGTATTGGGCGGCATTGCCAAGCGCGGCATCAAGTGCTTCCCGATTCTGGCCAACGCCAATCTGGTGCGCGCCTGGGCCGCCTTGCGCGTCATGAGCCCGGACGGCTACCCCATCTACCAGGCGTCCGAGTCGCACCCCGGCGCGTTCGTTGTCACCTGCCACAGTGGCGTCACGCTGGCTGCCAACCACGTCATGCGCATTGCGCCGTGGATTGCTGGCGGTGCGTATCCCGACGCGATCCGCGAGTTCAAGGGCGATCGTTTCCTCAATAAAAATCTGGTGTTCACCAATGGCCACTAATAGCCTGTTCCGTCCGCTGCAAGGACCAAGTTCCACGCCGGCGCGGTCGGTCAAGATCGAATTCGACGGCCGTGCACTGCAGGTGCAGGAAGGCGTATCCGTGGCCGCCGCGTTGCTGTCGGCCGGGGTATCGCGCTTTCGTACCTCGGTGGTCAGCGAAACCCCCCGCGCCCCGTACTGCATGATGGGCGTGTGCTTCGAATGCCTGGTCGAGATCGACGGGCAGGCCAGCCGCCAATCCTGTCTGGTGCAGGTGCGTGACGGCATGAAAATCCAGACGCAGCGCGGTCCGCGTGCCCTGACTGACGGCACGGAGGCCGGCAATGAGTGATATTCAAACGGGTGACCGATACGACCTGGCCGTAGTTGGCGCAGGCCCCGCCGGCATGAGCGCCGCCATTACCGCGCGGGCGCGCGGTTTGAACGTGGTCCTGCTGGACGAACAGGAAGCCGTGGGCGGTCAGATTTACCGCAACATCACACGCGCCAACCCTCGTGCCCTGGACGTACTCGGCCCGGACTATGCCTCGGGCGCGCGCATTGCCGATGCCTTCCATATCAGCGGTACGGTGCACCTGACGGGCGCGTCCGTCTGGCAGGTGGGCCGCGACGGCACTATCAACTACCTGCGCGGTGGCAAGGTCAGTTCGTTGCATGCCACGCAAGTCGTGCTGGCCAGCGGTGCCATGGAACGCCCGTTCCCCATCCCGGGTTGGACACTGCCCGGCGTGCTGGGCGCAGGCGCAGCGCAGATTCTGTTGAAGAGCGCAGACCTTGCGCCATCCGAGCCCGTGATATTGGCTGGCTGTGGCCCCTTGCTGTACTTGCTGGGCTGGCAGTACCTGCGTGCCGGTGTGCCGATCAAAGCGGTGATCGACACCACCGACACTACCGATTACGTGCGTGCTGCCGGTCACCTGATCGAAGCACTGGCCGCATGGCCCATGTTGAAGAAGGGCCTGAAGCTGATGAGCGCGCTGAAGAAGGGCAAAGTGCCTTTCTATCGCGGTGCGACCAACCTGGCGGTTCAGGGTACGGATGCGGCTACCGGCCTGCGCTTTACCGTTGGCGGCAAGGACATGCACGTGGACAGCAAGGTCATCTTGCTGCATCAGGGCGTGGTGCCCAATACTCAGTTCACGTGGTCGCTGCGCGCCAAGCACAGCTGGAACGACGTGCAGCTTTGCTGGACGCCGGATGTCGATGCCTGGGGCAGGCTTGAAGGGCTGCCCAACATCTATGTGGCCGGTGACGGCCTGGGTATTGGCGGTGCGTTGGCTGCTGCGGTGCAGGGTCAGTTGGCAGGGTTGGAAGTGGCTGCCGTGGCCGGCAAGATCGACGCGGGTGCGCGCGACTCGGCTGCTGCCCCCTTGCGTGCAGAACTGGCCAAACAGCTGCGCATTCGCCCCTTCCTGGATGTGTTGTATCGCCCGAAAGACGCCAACCGTGTGCCTGCCGATGCGGTCACGGTATGCCGCTGCGAAGAGGTCACCGCAGGCGACATTCGCGGCTACGTGGCGCTGGGTTGTTCCGGTCCCAACCAGACCAAGTCTTTCGGCCGTTGCGGCATGGGACCGTGCCAGGGGCGCTTGTGCGGGTTGACGGTGACCGAGGTGATTGCGCAGGCGCGTGGCGTGTCGCCGTCAGAAGTCGGCTACTACCGCATCCGTCCGCCGATCAAGCCGGTGACGCTGGGCGAGTTGGCCAACGAGGCCTGAGATGGTTTCGCAGACGCCTGATCTTTCCAAACGCGAGGCAGACGTCATCGTCATCGGTGGCGGGCTGCATGGCATGTCCAGCGCCTTCCACCTGGCGCGTCGCGGCAAACGGGTGATCGTGCTGGAGGCCGATTACTGCGGCCGGCACGCGTCTGGCGTCAACGCCGGGGGCGTGCGAACGCTGGGCCGTGATCTGGCAGAAATCCCGCTGTCCTTGGCTTCGCGCGACATCTGGCATGAGCTGGGAGAATTGCTGGGCGACGATGCTGACTTCACGCCCAGTGGCCAGTTGCTGGTGGCCGAGAACGAAAAAGATATCGTCACCATCAACAAGCGCGTGGCCTTGCTGGAATCGCATGGGTTCACGCACGAGAAGATCATTGACGGCAAGACCGCGCATGAACTGGTGCCGACGATTTCGCCGCATGTGTGCGGTGGCATTTGGGTGAAGGACGATGGGCATGCATTGCCTTACCGGGCCGTGACTGCCTTCCGTCTGGCCGCTCAGCGCATGGGCGTGGCGGTGCACGAAACCACGCCCGCGCAGCGCCTGGATTGGCGTGACGGCCGCTGGCATGTGACCACACCGCGCGGTACCTTCAGCGCGGAACACGTGGTCAACAATGCGGGTGCCTGGGCAGGGGAGTTTGCTGCGCAGGTGGGTGATCCGGTGCCGCTGGAAATCGGCGGGCTGATGTTGATGATTACCTACCGCTTGCCTGCGTTTGTGAAGCCTGTGTTGGGCGCAGCGGGGCGTCCGTTGTCGTTCAAGCAGTTTGCGAATGGCACCGTGCTGATTGGTGGTGGTTTGCGTTGTCCGGTGGATGTCATCGGGCGTCATGGCGAGGTGGATTTCATCCGCCTGGCCAGCAGTGCGCAGACCGTGACGGACTTGTTCCCGCATTTGCGCGAATTGCCCGTCAACCGCGCGTGGGCGGGGGTTGAGGCCTTCATGCCCGACAATATTCCGGTGATCGGCCCGAGTCTGTCGTCGCCGAACATCGTGCACGCATTTGGTTTTTCGGCGCACGGATTCGAGCTCGGCCCGATCGTTGGCCGTATCGTGTCCGAGCTGGTGTGCGACGGTACAACCGCGCACCCCATCGCGCCATTTTCGGCAGGGCGTTTCCGTCCTGTCACAGCGACCGAGGCAGGCGCTGCCGTCCCGGTCCCGTTTTCTATCCCAACAGGAGTTCCCCGATGAGCGACATTCAACGCCTTGATTCGAACAAGCGCCTTTCCCGCGTCGTGATCCACAACGGTGTGGTGCATGTGGCTGGTGTGACGTCCAGCGACCTGTCGGAAGACATTGGCGTGCAGACGCGTGATGTGTTGACCAAGATTGATGGTTACTTGGCTAGCGCTGGTACGGATAAGTCGCGTTTGCTGACGGTGCAGATCTGGCTGAAGAATATTGACCGTGATTTCGAGGGCATGAACGCGGTGTGGGGCGAGTGGGCTGATATCAACAATATGCCGACGCGTGCGACGGGTGAGGTGAAGCTGGCTCGGTCGGAGTTGCTGGTTGAGATTATTGTGTCGGCAGCGAAGTAAGTAGCTTGGCGTTGTGGCGGTCCAGGGCTTGGCTTTGGTTCGCTGCATTGCGCTTCTGTAGGACTAAGGCTCTCTAGTTATGGAGGGCCTTTTGCTTTTGTGATGCTGTTGGTTCTTGCGTTGGCGGCGGCGAGGGTGTCAGCCGTGCCCAGCGGGCTCCGGTCCTGGCTGCGCCAGGACTTCCCGGATTTGAGCAGGTGCGCGGGGCGGTCGCGGACTCGCGGGGTGAACAAGCCCCGGCTTGTTCACAAGCGTCCCGCTCAAACATGCGCTCCCTTGCCTCCCCGCGCACCTGCTCAAATCCGGCGGGCCCAATGGGCACGGCTGACACCCTCGCCGCCGCCTTGGAAATGTGGGTTCGGAAGGGGGCTTGGCTGGGGCGTCGGTTGAGTTTGCTGTGTTGTTAGTGGCACAAGCGCTTGGCTTTTCAGGCTGATGTTGGCCTGCCTGATCTGTCGGCAGTTTGGTGATGGCGTCGTTCGGCCTGAGTCTGCTGTGCTGGTATTCCCGTGAAATCAATCTTGACGAGCGTGTGAAGACGCCACTAAATTGGTTTCACCATGAGCCGCCGCCTCGTCCTTGTTTCTCTCGATCTCACTGCGAACCAGTCGCAGGCGGGCGCGCGCGCGAAATCCAAAAAACAGTCGCTCATCTGACCGGAGCGCGCTGTTCCGTCAGTTGAGCGACGGAACAGCATCAGTAGAAGACGGTCTGCCAATTCCCCCTTACTGTCTTGAGTACGTTTGCTTCGTTGCTTGCCTGCACGGTTTCCGAATCGGTCGATACGGAGCATGCAATGCAAGAAACGAAGTATCTCTATCGTGGTATCTGGCTACCTCTGGTCACCCCTTTTCGCAACGGCGAGGTGGATTACGTCGCCCTGCGACAACTGGTGTCCCATTACCGCTGTAGCGGCCTGACGGGATTGGTGGTGTGCGGCACCACTGGCGAAGCCGCCGCACTCGATGAAACAGAACAGTTGGCTGTGCTGGATACGGTGCTGACTGAGGCCGGGGATTTGCCGGTCATGATGGGTTTGGCGGGCAACAATCTTCGGCATGTGTTGAGCCGTCTCGCCACTATCGGCGAGCGGCCATTGGCTGGGGTTCTGGTACCCGCGCCGTATTACATCAGGCCGTCACAGGAAGGCTTGAAGGCGTACTTCCGCGCATTGGCCGATAGGTCTCAGGCACCGCTGGTGCTGTATGACATCCCTTACCGAACCGGTGTGACGCTAAGCGCCGAGACACTGCTCTCGCTGGCGGACCACGGCAATATTCGCGGTATCAAAGACTGCGGTGGTAACGCTGAAACCACGCGGGCGTTAATCGCCGATGGCCGTTTGGCAGTCCTGGCCGGAGAAGATCAGCAATTGCTTGCCACGCTGTGCATGGGCGGTCAGGGTGCGATCCTTGCATCAGCGCATATTCGGCCAGATCTTTTCTCGGCCCTGTGGCGCGCAGTGGCAGACCAACGCCTGCATGTCGCCCGTGACCTTTTCCACGCGTTGATGCCGATGATCAGGCTTATGTTTGCAGAACCCAACCCGGGACCGGTCAAGGCTTTGCTGGCTGGATACGGCTTGATGTCCGATGAGCTACGTTTGCCCATGACGCCGATTTCAACGGAGCTCGCTCGACAATTGGCAATCGTTCGTGAGGCTTTGGACTTGGTAGAAGCGGACGCGTTGTAAAAGGTCAGCCTGATACAGGCGGGCGCATGCGCGTCATCAGTCGCATGCGCTTGCCCGTTTGCTCTCGTTTCACGAGATTGGCCGGCGGACCTTGTCACTGTAGAAAAGGCCTCACCGCAGTTGGCCCAGGATCGACGCCGCCAGCGGGATGTTGCTTGCGCCTTTCGACAGTGTTGCTCCGTCGAGACGCTGACATAAAGCAAGTGACCTGAATGGCGACGAGTTGGTAGAGGCGCTCACGCTAGCCCGGACAAGGGGTTCAGCAACTTGGTGATGGTGCACTTGCCTTTGGATGTGTGATTTATCTCCCGCTGGCGGACTTTTATTCGGCCTGACTCGAAGCTGAAGCTGGCATACTCAGTCGTATCAGTTTGTGAGCGCTGTATTATTAGTTACGACGCCTGAGCGTTACCACTTCTGTTCGTCAGAACCCGGTGGATGCGATGTCGCTCTTCTTCGTCCGGCGCGGACCATTAACTCCGATATTGTCTGCCGCACATGCATATTCGATTCCGATTACGCCGCCCAACTTGCTGGTCCGCTGCGAAGCGCTGCCTTGTTGCATGGATCACGTTGCCGGCGTTGCTGTTCAGCGCATCTGCCCTGCAGGCTCAAACCACGGCTGGGGACGTGGCCCCCGAGACGCCGGTAGCGATGGCCGCGCCTGTCAGCGTTGTCGAGCCCGCAACGCGCTTGCCAAAAAAGAAGGTCGATGTGACCGAGAAGGTGTGGTCGCAATTCTCGGTGTCGGAGCGTGCTGCGATCATGGCGCACGATATCGAGATCGCCATCATTCCTTCCGCGCAGGTTGGAATCGTCCAATCTGCCCAACTCGTCAACCGGTCGCAAGCCGGCACAAACTCGGGCGCGTTGCTCGGTGCGGCAGTTGCGCAATCGATGTATATCGATAACCGTCTGCGCGACGGTGGATCGAACTATTCGGCCTCCACGCAGATCGGTATCGGCCTCTTGGGCGCTGCGCTTGGCAGTTCCCTGGATAGTGCACCGGTGCGCAAATTCATCATCAACTACGGCATTCAGACGCTCGATGGCGAAGTGTCGCAGGTGCTGGTGGAATCTGGCGACGAGTTCGTCGCACCTACCGGGCGCTGCGTTTACCTGCCTGGTGTCGAGCCGGCACCGAGCAGCCTGTGCAACAACGACAAGCTGGCCTTCCTTTCCCGCCTGAGTGTGCTTGGCCAGGCGGATCCCAATGTCGTCGTGTCGGAACAACCGCTGGGAATACAGGTGAATTGCCGCGTCCCCGCAGTCGGGCTGATGAGCCTGGACCGTTCGATGTGTACCCAACTTAACGGAACGATTGAAAAATGAGTTTTTTGCGCCCGCTTCTTTCTGTATTGGCTGTGGTGATTCTGGCAGGGTGCGCTGCCAAGCCGCAGTTGACCGGCGAAAGCGCCATGCAACCCAAGCAGTTGTCATTCCCCGCGGTAGATGCGCCTGCGGTCGCCGCCAAGGGGGGCGTGGTGCATCTGCGCGCCAACTACCTGGGCAGCTATACCTATCGCCTGCGCGACACTTTGTCAGTGGGGTTCATGCTGGGTCGACTCTCGGTAACGTCTGCCAACGAGTTGCTGGAAGCTGAGCTGCAAGGCGAGCGCATGTATTGCACGCAGCAACGTGTGTTCTCGGCCATGTTGGAGGGACCCAGTAAACACGCGTGCTTTGGCCGTGGCCCCACCGACGGCGTCTTCAACCGTGTGCGCGTCGCGCCCGGTGAATACTGGTTCACCAAAGACCTGCCGCAAGGCGTGCCCTATGTGAGTACCGAGCGCGGCGTGTCGGTGGACGGCAGTCCGTTGAAGCGCGAAATCTATTTCGAAGGCAGTGAAAACGGCGTCGTGCTGTTCACCGTCAAAACTTACGACCAGAGTCTGGATGGTCAGGCTCGCATGCGCCCAATCATGTTGCCGGTTCCTACCTTGCCCGCCACGGTCGATGTAGATGGCGCGCAGATCTTGATCGAGAAAGTCACGCCCAACGCGCTGACCTATCGACTGAAAAAAGGCTTCCTTTGAATCAGTGATGTTGGCATACGGAAAGCGGTAAACCCAGCAACGACAGCGGCAGTCCCATCTGCACAAGGTCAATCCCGTTGTGCAGATGGGTACAGATTCCGGCTACTTGACCTTGGTCTGCAGCCAGTTGTTGATCCACGCGGCCACGTCGATATTGTTCTTTTCGAGCATGACCATGTGACCGTTGCCACGTATGCCAACTTGCTCCAGGCGAACCATGTCGTTCTTGACACCGGCCTGGGTCAGCCAGTTCGACAGGCAGTGGTCGTATTGGGCGTGATACGAAGATTCCGTGATCAGGACAAGAATGGGTCGTCCGCCGACATGGCTCAGACGGCGAGCTGGCTCTTTCTGACGCCAGCATGCGACCAGATCGCTGCGGGAGGGCGTGGTTTCCTGCTCCAGCGCCAGGTCGCTTGCGTCGCGGATGGGCGGGTCGTAGGTGATCGGAATGTCCGACACGCCGAACGCGAGCTGTTTGCCTGCGCCGAAGACAGGCGATGCCTGAATCGGCGGGGCATTCGGTTCGACGGCGACGATTCCTTTGACGAGGTCGGGCCGTGCGTCGGCCAGCAGCCAGCCGAACGGCCCTGCCTGTGAGTGCGTCACCAGAACGGCCGGACCGATCCGATCCAGCAAGGCCTGGCCTGCCTGACGAACCAGGGTCTGTGTTTCTGCGTTCGAGGCCAGATACTCGACTTGGCTGGCATAGAACTGATCGAACACCGGGTCGCCCCGGCGGCCGGTGCCAGGCCACTGCGTGTGCAGCTTGGCTTGCGGCCATTTAGCCAGGTCGGCGGATGCTGTGAAGAGCTGCTCGATGACGGGTGCCGGGAAGTTGCGCAGCGCCCCGTCGATACCCGGATGCCATGCGGACCGGCCGCGCGCCGGCTGGTCTACCAGATAGACATCGTAGCCCTGTGCCACGAAATACTGCGCCCACCCTGGCCGCCCGTCAGGCGTGCTGATCCAGTTCATCGACGTCTGGGCCGCCCCGTGGAAGAAAACGAGAGGGTAGGGCTGAGTACGGTGGGTAGGTCGCAGATGCTCGACATACATCGCCCCCTGCATCACTTCTTTGCCCTTGTCGCCAACATAAGTGCCGCCTGCGTAGAACGCCGAGCGATCGGACGAGGTATTGCCAGTGGGCGCTGCGCATGCGCCGAGCAGACTGGCGGCTGTCAGCGCGACAAGGCTTCGCGCAAGCGTGTACAGAGGGGGATTCATCACAACTCCTGGGTGAGCACGGACGTCTTTGCGTCAGCTTGTTGCATGTTCTTTTGGATAGAACTTTGATCTATTGTGAAGAACTCTACAGCGGCGCACGATGAACCTGTTATCGGTACCAACCCCAGTTACGGTCTGGCGCGCATGTGCCACGACACTTTGCGAGCGTATGGTCCTTTGGCCTTGCAGGCTTGTAAGCAAGGCGTGGTGATGCCTGCGCTGGAACACATCATCAAGGCAAACACGCTGCTGTCCGGGCTGGGGTTTGAACGCGGCGGATTGGCTGCGGCACACGCCATTCACAACGAACCCTTCCCGGTCACACCCTTACCAACGTAGCAATCTAGGCCCGATCAACGCACCGAGCAACGCGGGCAGGCTCATCCCCGCCACGTACCAGACTGCCAGAAACGGCGCCGCCATTTCGGGGCAGTGCAGGGCGTAGATTGCTGCGCCTGAACCCGATGACATCGCGCCGGCTGCTGCGCCTGCGACGGCGGGCCTGGTGGGGGCCAAGCGCTTGAGTGACCATAGCGCCGCCACAAAGACAGGTGCTGAAATCGCAGTGATGCTGAAGGCGCAGCTGCGCCATGTCTGACCCATGATCAGCGCGGCGCGGTCTGCTGGAGGAGCGGTCATCAACACAATCACGCCCAATGCCCAGATGAACAATATTGGGGCAAGCAACCCCATCCAGGTTTGGCGCACGAGCACACCGGGCCGCGCAAGACGTTGCGTGACCGTAAAGCCAAACACGGCAACACAGGCGGGCACCAGCAGCTTTACCCAGAACATGGGCCATCCGATGGCGGTCGACAAGTCGCTGCGTACGCCGTAACCCATTGCCAGCAACAGGAACGACAGTGGCAGGCTCGCTGCCAGCGCCAGCCCGATCTGTCGTGATGCCGCCTTGGGCGAGACCGCCTCTACATTTGCGGCCAGCATGGCCACCAGGTTTTCCGTTTTCATTCGCGACTCCGAATTTTCAATGCCAGGGCTTTCAGCCCCCGGTGGATGCCAACCTTGATGGCAGATTCCGACATGCCGGTGCGTTGCGCGGCCTCCACGATCGACAGGCCTTCCAGCTTTACATGCACGATGGGCAGACGCTGCCGGTCGGGCAGTGTGTCCAACAGTCCGTCCAGGTCACGCTGGGCGTCGCTTGCTTCGGTTGCCGAATCGGTGAAGACATCCAACTCGTCATCCAAGGGGTCGTGCAACGCTTCTCGTCCGGCCTTGGCGCGCAGCAGATCGATCATCTTGTAGCGGGCAATGGCATGCACCCAGGCTGTCAGCGGCTGCTCGGGCTGGTAGGTGTGCCGCTGGTTGTGTACGGCAATCAGGCATTCCTGAAGCAGATCTTCCACTTCGTCGGGCCAGCCAAAAAGCCGACGGCGCAAATACGCGCGCAGGTGTGTGCCAAGTGCCGTCAAAAAGGCGTGATAAGCCTGTGCGTCGCCGCCCAAGCCCTGTATGAATAGATCGCGAAGTAACTGCTCGGCATCACTTGGCCCCATCTGGACCTCCTGATTGGTATTCGTGTCGATCGGGCTTTGGGTTACAGCAAACGCCAAATTTATTTATTTATCTTTTTTTCGATGGTGCTGTAACCGGCGTGATGCTTGGCCAGAACTAACAGATGACTGCGCCGCATTGGCCTGTCGCCAACCATAGTTTCAGCCGGAGTATCACCATGTCCACCATCACTACCCGTTCGATCGCTGCTACCGCTTTGGCCCTGGGCGCACTCGCTGCAGGGGCCGCAATGGCTGCGGATACCAAACCCATGACCGGCAACATGCCCAAGGTCGAGAAGTGCTACGGCGTATCGATGGCCGGCAAGAACGACTGTGCCGCCGGCCCTGGAACCACCTGCGCCGGCACGTCGAAAATGGACTACCAAGGCAACGCCTGGAAGAACGTGCCCACCGGCACCTGCACCTCGATGAAGACGCCGCGCGGCATGGGCTCGCTCACGCCGATCAAGTCCTGATCGTACACGTCAGTCTTCCTGGGCGACCAACCATGCACACCACTCTTACCGCAGGTCTGGGCTTGAAACCCGCGCATTTCGATGCTGCCTTGTCCTGCTGCGCGCCGGGCCTGTGGTTTGAGGTGCATCCCGAGAACTATATGGTCGAGGGCGGGCCACGTCTTCGCTGGCTGGACGCCATACGAGGATCGCACGCAGTGTCCTTGCATGGTGTGTCCTTGTCGCTGGCCGGCGACGAGGCCCCCGACGCTGCGCACCTGCGACGCTTTGCCGCGTTGGTACAACGCATTGAACCCGCGCTGGTGTCCGAACATTTGGCCTGGTCTGCATGGGGGGGCGAGCATTACCCCGACTTGCTGCCGTTTCCGCGCACCACCGCAGCCTTGCACCGCATTGCTGCCAATATCGAGCAGACGCAGGCAGCGCTGGGCCGCAGTATTGCCATTGAAAATCCCTCGCATTATTTGCAGATCGAACAGCATGCGTGGGATGAGATCGAATTTCTGACCGAGTTGACCCGTCGCACGGGTTGCAGCTTGTTGCTCGACGTCAATAACGTGTACGTGTCTGCCTGCAATCTGGGGTTCTCGGCTGAAGCCTATCTCGACCGGTTTCCGGGCTCGGCCGTGGCCGAAATTCACTTGGCCGGATACACGCCAGACCCGACGCTTGGTGCCGCCATGTTGATCGACTCGCATGATGCTCCCGTGGCACCCGAGGTGTGGGCACTGTATCGCCGCCTGGTCACGCGCATCGGCGCACGGCCCACGCTGGTCGAGCGCGATGGCAACGTGCCGCCGTTTGAAGACCTATTGGCCGAGCGCACACAGGCTGCTGATGAGTTGCAGCGGGTGGAGGCTCTTGAAAGCAAGGTGGCAGCATGAATACCGACACCAGCTCGCTCGGCGAATTTCAAAGCGCTTTTGCTGCTGCGCTGTTTGCTGATGACTGCAGCTTCGATCCGATTGCTGCGCTGACGCGGCAACCCGCTTTTGCGATCTATCGAAACACCGTGCGCAAAGCCTGTATCGATGCGCTGGAAGCAAACTATCCCGCCGTGGCAAGACTGGTGGGCGAAGAATGGTTTCGTGCAGTTGCTTCCATCTACGCAGTCAGCACGCCGCCGCGTGATGCACGCCTGATGCACTACGGTGCCGATTTCGCAGATTTTCTGGCGAACTTCGAACCCGCTGCGTCACTGACTTATCTGCCCGATGTGGCTCGACTCGATCGCCTCTGGACCGAAGCGCATGTGGCTGCTGGCACCACCGTTTTGGACGGCAGCGCATTGGCAAGCCTGCCGCCTGAATCGCTTGGCGCGATGGTGCTTGCGCCGCATCCCGCTGCACGCTGGGCATGGTTCGACAATGAACCTATTCACACCATCTGGCACCGCAATCGAGCCGATGAGCACGACACCGCCGACATTGCCTGGCACGGTGAAGGCTCGCTGCTGACCCGGCCGCAAGACAGCGTGTGCTGGTTTGAACTTGATCGCGGCGATGTTGCATTTCTGAATGCCTGTGAAGCAGGGCAGACGCTTGCGGACGCGGCTTCCGCAAGCTTGCAGGCGCAGCCCGACGTAGACCTGTCGACACTGCTTGCCAAACTACTGCGCGCCGGTGCCTTCGCCGGTATTCATTGACCCCGCTGGAAGGAGGTCGCCATGACGATCACCACAAGCCGTATTCCTTCTGCAACCGCTCTTGACGATGCTCCACATGGCCTGCGCGCGCATTGGAACCATGCGGCCGACTGGCTGACTTGGCTGGTGTCGCACAACCTACTGGCACTCGCCACCCGGGTGGGTATTGCAGCAACCTTCTTTTTATCCGGCAGGACCAAGGTCGAGGGATTTCTGACCCTAACCGAAGGCACCTACGAGCTGTTCCGCACGGAATACAAAGTGCCGCTGTTGCCGCCCGAGATTGCTGCCCATCTTGCGGCCTACGCCGAGCATCTGTTTCCCGTGCTGCTGGTGCTTGGGCTGTTCACGCGAGTGTCGGCGCTGGCCTTGCTTGGCATGACCTTCGTCATTCAGGTGTTCGTCTATCCCGACGCATGGCCGACGCATCTGTCCTGGGCGGCGATGTTGCTGTACTTGGTTGGGCGTGGCGGTGGGGCGTTTTCGCTGGATAGAGTGCTGCGTATTGCCTGAGTCGTTCGGCGCATGAAGGGTGCGAAGGAATCGGCTTGGTTGCAGATCGATCCTGCAAATCCACAATGCAAATCAACCAGGTACTTTGGCGATGGCTGACGCAACATCTGTGCGCCAGCCATCGCCTGTTCACACTGCCGGCTTCTTCTTCATCAGCGCCACCAGCAGCCCAGCCACCACCAAGGCCCCGCCGAACCACAGCGCCATAGTCATCGGCTCATCAAGTATCCACACGGCCTGGGTCAGGCCAAGCACCGGTGTGAGTGCGACGAACATCTGCGCTTTTGCGCCCAGGTAGCGGACCGCCAGCGTGAACAGCACGCTTCCCGCAACCCCTACACCCAGGCCGAAGTACAGGCCCTGGCCGACGACGGCGGTCCAGGCGGCGTGGTGGATGCCAGTGTCGAAGAACAGCAGGTAGGCCAAGGCAACGGGCAGGCCGCTGAGCTGTACGCCGATGACGCCGTCTACGACGGGGATTGCCCAGCGTCGCAGCAAGATGGTGTAGCCCGCCCAGACGAAGGCGGTGGTGACGAGCAGCAGGTCGCCGAACCAGGCCGTGGCGGTGTTTTGCGACAGGGTGGTGAAGATGTCGAATTTGGCGCAGATGACGCCGGTGATCAGCAGTAGCAATGCCAGGGTGGGCGTGCGGTCTGCTGCTGACAGCGCGCGGCGAGCGATCAGCGCGGTGAAGACGGGCGTCAGCGCCGGGAAGATCAGGGCGGAGTGGGACGCCGGGGCGTAGACCATGGCACCAACGAAGGCCATGACGTAGAGCGGACCGGCCATCAAGGACAGGACGGCCAAGCGTTTCATGGAGATACGCAGGAAGCGGCGCTGGTACAGCAGCCACCCCAGCGCTGGCACCAGCACCATACCGGAGAACAGGTAGCGCAGCATGGTCAGGTCTACCGGGCTCAGACCCTGCTGTGCGCCAAAGCGCCCGGCAACGGCTTGCGCCGAGAAGATCGTCACGGCGGTCATGCCGCAAAGAATCCCTGGGTTCATGGTGCGTGGGGTGTGGTCGTTCGCGGGTCACGCAGCAAGGCGTGACCGTGCAGATGATTATTGTTTGGGTGCGCGCAGGCTGGTGTCAGTCGGGCGTCGGCAGAGGCGTGTCTTGCGCAGGGCAGCTTCATGCAGATCCTGAATACGCACGGCGGTCGCTACGCAAAATCATGTCGGCGTGGGAAGTGCACGGCTGCCGCTTCGCATCTTCATGCCGAGCCTCATGTGCTCGGCATGTTCAGCGGGCAACCGATGAAGTGATGCTGCGTCCGATGGAGAACCATTTCCGCCAGACCGGCAGCTTGCGCCATCACGCACTGACGTCGTCGAACCAGGCCAGCATGCCATCCAGGCCACTGACGTTCAGTGCTTGTGATGCGGTATGACGCACAACCGGCTTGGCGTGATAGGCCACGCCCATGCCTGCGGCCGCCATCATCTTCAAGTCGTTTGCGCCGTCGCCCAGGGCAATGGCTTGCGAGGGCTGTGCGTCGTACTTGGCGACGAAGGCGCGCAGGTGGGTGGCCTTGGCCTCGGCGTCCAGAATGTCGCCTACCAGCTTGCCGGTCAGGTGGCCATCGGCTTCGGCCAGCGTGTTGGAATATGCGGCGGTCAGTTGCAGGCGATTGCGCACGCGGTCGGTGAAGAAGGTGAAGCCGCCCGATACCAGCAAGGTTTTCAGGCCAGCGGCGTGCACGGTTGCGATCAGGCGTTCTGCGCCGGGGTTCAGTTGCAGGCGTTCTGCATACACACGGCTCAGCGCATCCACCGGCGTGCCTTCCAGCAGCGCCACACGACGGCGCAGGCTTTCCTTGAAATCGATCTCGCCGCGCATGGCCGACTCGGTGATTTCCGAGACTTCCGCCTTGCGGTTGATCATGCCGGCGATCTCGTCGATGCACTCGATGTTGATCATGGTCGAGTCCATGTCCATCACCAGCGCTTTCCACGACGACAGCAGGAATTCGTCGGGAATGAACGCGGCGTCGATGCCCATCTCGAAGGCGGTGTCGCGCACTGCAATGCGCGTGGCCTCGTCGTCTGCCACGCCATGCAGGCGCAATACGGTCTCGGTGACGCCTTCTTCGCGCTGCGGGCGTGCCAGGGCAAGAATGGGGGCGACGCGTTCGCTGTCGAGGTCGGGGGCTTGGAGGACGAGACGGGTCATGGTGAGGTCAGTGGCTGAAGATTGACGGCAGAGCAGGCCGAATTAAGGTTTTTAGCGCGATCCGCAAGAGTTGGCGTTTTGCGGATCGTGTCGTATGTCTTTGAATTTGGATGAAGAAACGTGCTGCTGACGAACAGCGTGGTCGAATGGTACGGGTAGTGCGGGCTGAAAAATCGTCCAGCAAACGGGTAAGTGTCATCCCACGGACAACATCAGATCCACGCGGTGGGCTGACGCGGTCTTCATTAACCGTGCCCACCCGCACACACCACTTACACCAAGGATCGCATCAGCGCCCGCACCGCATCGACCCGAGCTTTTATATCCGTGCCCTTGATCTCGGCACGCAAACGATCCTGGCCGACGATGCGAACATTTTTGTTCTTCTGCACCAGCTGCATGATGCGCAGCGGGTCAATCGGCGGATTCGGGATGAATTGCAGCACGGCAGTCGACTCACTGGCGTCGATCTTCATAACACCCAGCGGCTTGGCGTCCAGACGCAGGCGGTGGATTTCGATCAGCGCGCGCGTGGCGTCCGGCAGCTTGCCGAAACGGTCGATCAATTCCTCTTGGATGGCAATGATCGCATCGGCATCCTGGCAGTTGGCCAGGCGCTTGTACACCGACAGGCGCGCATGCACGTCACCGCAGTAATCGTTCGGCAACAGGGCAGGTACGTGCAGGTTGATCTCGGTCGTGACCGACATCGGCGCGTTCAGATCGGGTTCCTTGCCATCGCGCAGGGCGCGCACGGCTTCGTTCAGCATGTCGTTGTACATCTGGAAGCCGACTTCCTGGATGTTGCCCGACTGCGAATCGCCCAGCACTTCACCCGTGCCGCGAATTTCCAGATCATGCATGGCCAGGAAGAAGCCGGAACCCAGTTCTTCCATCGCCTGAATTGCTTCCAGCCGCTTCTTGGCATTGCTGGTGATCGCATCTTCACCCGGCGTCATCAGGTAGGCATAAGCTTGGTGGTGCGAACGCCCCACACGGCCGCGCAGCTGGTGAAGCTGCGCCAGGCCAAAGCGATCAGCGCGGTGAATAACGATCGTGTTGGCAGTCGGCACATCAATGCCGGTTTCGATGATGGTGGTACACAGCAGCACGTTGAACTTCTGCTGGTAGAAGGCCTTCATCACCTGTTCCAGCTCGCGCTCCGGCATTTGCCCGTGGGCCACCGCAATACGCGCTTCCGGCACCAGTTCTTCCAGCTTCGCACGACGATTGTGGATGGTGTCCACCTCGTTATGCAGGAAGTAAATTTGCCCGCCGCGCTTCAGTTCGCGCAGCAAGGCTTCACGAATGGTGCTGTTGTCTTCACGGCGCACGAAGGTCTTGATGGCCAGGCGCTTTTGCGGCGCGGTGGCAATCACCGAGAAGTCACGAATGCCTTCCAGCGACATGCCAAGCGTGCGCGGAATAGGCGTGGCGGTCAGGGTCAGCACATCCACTTCAGAGCGCAATGCCTTCAGCGCTTCCTTCTGACGCACCCCAAAGCGATGTTCCTCGTCGATGATGACCAGGCCCAGGCGCTTGAACTTCACCTTGTCCGACAGGATCTTGTGCGTGCCGATTACGATGTCCACGCGCCCATCGTTGATCTGCTCGATGGCTGCGCTGATCTCCTTGGCTGACTTGAAGCGCGACAGCTCGACGACCTTCACCGGCCAGTCTGCAAAGCGATCCGAGAAGTTCTGCGCATGTTGCTCGGCCAGCAGCGTGGTCGGGCACAGAATGGCAACTTGCTTGTCGTTGGCCACCGCCATGAACGCGGCGCGCAAGGCGACCTCGGTCTTGCCAAAGCCCACGTCGCCGCATACCAAGCGGTCCATGGGCTTGCCCGACACCATGTCGGCCAGCACAGCCTCGATGGCCGCGGCTTGGTCCACGGTTTCTTCGAAACCGAAGGAATTGGCGAAAGTTTCGTAATCCGCCAAGGGCAGCTTGAACGCAAAGCCCTGACGCGCGGCGCGGCGGGCGTAGATGTTCAGCAATTCCGCAGCGGTATCGCGCGCCTGCTGCGCAGCCTTGCGACGTGCCTTTTCCCACTGGCCTGAACCCAGCGAATGCAGCGGCGCGGTTTCCGGGTCGGCACCGCTGTAGCGGGCGATCACATGCAACTGCGACACCGGCACATACAAAGTGCTGCCACCCGAATACTCGAGATGCAGAAACTCCATCTCGCCTTCGCCAATGTCCATCGTCACCAGGCCGTGATAACGCCCGATGCCATGCTGCGCATGCACCACCGGGTCGCCCACACGCAACTCGGACAGATCGCGCACCATCGATTCGATGTCGCTGGCGCGTTCCTGGCCGCGCTTGCCACGGCGGACTGTATGACCGGCGAACAAGTCCGCTTCGGTCAACACACTTAAATGCTGCTTGGGCAGCACAAAGCCAGACGACAGCGGCGCAATACCAATAGAGAAGGGCGTCGGCGCATCCAGGAAGGCCGGGATATCAGCCACCGGTTCCGGGTGCAGGCCGAAGTCGCTCAACATCTGCGTGATGGTTTCACGGCGACCGGCAGATTCCGCACACAACAAGACCTGCGCATCGGGCTGGCTGACCAACGCGCGCAGACGCGACACCGGGTCATCGGCCTTGCGATGCACCGACACATCGGGCGGCAGGCGGAAATCCGGGTGCGTGCGCTCGGCGGTGAATGCCAACCGTGCAAACGCACGTAGATGCCCATACAAACCTTCCGTATCCAGGAAAATCGATTCCGGCGGCAACACAGGGCGCTCGCGATCGCTTTTCAGGAAGTTGTAGCGAGTGGCAGTGTCTTGCGCAAAACGGCGAATGGCATCGTCCAGATCGCCAATGGTGACGGTAATGCTCTGGTCCGACAGATAATCGAACAGCGTAGCCGTCTGGTCAAAGAACAGCGGCAGGTAATACTCGACACCCGGGAACGCAATACCGTTGCCAATATCCTTGTAAGGCAGTGCCCGCGACGGATCGCCCTCAAACACCTCACGGAAACGCGCGCGGAAATCATTGCGTGCCGACTCGTCCATCGGGAATTCACGGCCCGGCAGCAACTGCACGGTCTTCACCGGATACAGGCTGCGCTGCGTATCGATATCAAACGCACGAATCGACTCGATCACGTTGTCGAACAAGTCTAGCCGATACGGCACAGCCGAGCCCATTGGGAACAAGTCGATCAAGCCCCCGCGAATGCAGAACTCACCCGGCGCAGTGACTTGCGTCACGTGTTCGTAATTGGCCAGCGTCAACTGCGTGCGCAAGGCCTGCTCGTTCAGCTTGTCACCCTGCTTGAACGAGAACGTGTAGGCCGCCATGAACGCAGGCGGCCCCAGGCGATGCAGGGCGGTCGTCACCGGCACCGTCAACACGTCCACCGCGTTCAGCGACAGCGCATGCAAGGTCTTCAACCGCTCGGACACCAAGTCCTCGTGCGGCGAGAACGCGTCGTAGGGCAGCGTTTCCCAGTCAGGGAACTGATGCACCCGCAATTCCGGCGCAAACAAGCGCACTTCCTCGGCCAGGCGCTGGGCGTCCAGCGGGTCAGCACTAAGAATCACCAGCGGGCGCTTGGCCAAACGAGCCAATTCCGCCAGCAACCAGGCATCACCCGCGCCCGCAGGGCGGGGCTGCGCGTAGCGCTCCCCGGACTTCAAGCCAGCCAGAATCGACCGGGCAAGATCGGCAAGCGGGCTGGCAAAAGAAGTGACAGACGCGTCTAGCGGGTTGGCTAGTGGTTGGGAGGAGTCAGACATCAGCAGGTGGGGACGGGCCAGAACTTCGGCGGCCGGGGAGGCAAAAATCTATTATAGGAGCGTCAGGCCGGGCTGGGCGGCATGCCCCTGCGGGGCTTGTGCGAATGCGTAACGCCCGTTGGTGATGGCCGTGACGCAGGTTCCAGCGCTGGGACACCTTGGACAAAACAGGACACTTCAGAGGACACACCAGATGAGCATCTCGATCTACTACAGTGCCGACCGTGACCACCCGCTGTCCGAGGCCGAACAACGCAGCATCGACGCCTGCATCGCGAAATACCCGCCACCCGCACCAAAACGCCGCTTCTTCCTGTTCAAAGGCGAAGCATGGGAAAGCTTCTGCGTCTACGCCCGCACACCACGCACCGACGCAAACCGCATCTTCCAGGGCGCAACCAAACTATCCGGGCCGGGCGCGGAAGACATCTGGGAAGGCGTCCAGCACTGGTGCGCGTTGTTGACCGAAATCCGCCGAGTCGTACCTGACGCCCAGTGGGACGTATCGGTAGACGACCAGAAAATCGTCTGGGACGACGAAGCAAGGATGTATCGGCCCGAACTCGAATGAGAATGGTGTAATAGGACTGGCGCGGTGAGCCGCTCGCTTTTGAAGCGGGCAGTGCTCCAGGGAGCTGGATACCTGACCACCGCGCTGCCCCATTGATTCAAAGAGACCGAATGTCGCACACCGCATCCAGGATGATCGCCATCGTGCCCGCCGCCGGCGTCGGCGCGCGCGCCGCCCAAGACACCGGAACCGCGTCGCCCATCCCCAAGCAATACCGCCTGCTGCACGGCCAACCCATGCTGCGCCACGCCGTGGCCGCGCTATTGGCCGAACGCCGCATCGCCCGCGTCATCGTCGCTGTCAGCCCCAGCGACGCCTGGGTAGACACTGCATTGTCCGGCTTGCCACGCACCGACGTCTTCGCCTGCGGCGGCCCCACCCGGGCAGAAACCGTACAAGCCGCGCTACGCGCCAGCGGCTGCACCGAACACGATTGGGTCCTGGTCCACGACGCCGCCCGCCCAGGCCTGCCGCTGGCCGCACTGCAGCGCCTGATCGACGCCTGCGTACGCAGCGGCACCGGCGGCCTGCTGGCCATCCCTGTGGCCGACACGATCAAACTGCAAGACAACGACCCGTCGCCCGCCGACGACGACATGCCCCAACTGCGCCGCGTTGCTCAAACCGTACCGCGCGCCGGCCTGTGGCAAGCCCAAACCCCCCAGATGTTTCAAGCCGGTGTATTACGCCGCGCATTCGCCGAAGCCATATTAGCCGGCGTGGACATGACCGATGAAGCCAGCGCAGTAGAAGCGCTGGGCCAGCCGCCCTTGCTGGTGCAAGGCTCGCCCCGCAACTTCAAGGTCACCTGGCCCGAAGATTTCGATTTGATGGAACGTTGGATGTCATGAGCAATACCACTTCGAATTTGTCGCAGTTTCCGTTTCGTGTGGGGCAGGGGACTGATGTCCATGCCTTGGTGACTGGTCGGCCGCTGATTATTGGCGGAGTGATCATTCCTCACACGCATGGTTTGGCGGGGCACTCAGATGCTGATGTTTTGCTTCATGCGATTACGGATGCGATTTTGGGTGCTGCGGGGCTTGGGGATATTGGCAGGCACTTCCCTGATACCGATCCTACTTATAAAGGCGCAGATAGTCGGGTATTGTTGCGTGTCGCTTACGAGCGAGTTCAGGCGGCGGGGTGGGGCGTGGTGAATGTGGATGCGACAGTGCATGCGCAGGCACCGAAGATTGGGCCGCATGCGGCGGCGATGGTGGCGAATATTGCTGCGGATCTGGGGATTGATCCGGGGTGTGTGAATGTGAAGGCCAAGACCAATGAGGGGATTGGGCACATTGGGAGGAAGGAGGGGATTGGGGCTAGTGTTGTTGCGATGGTGGCGCGGCCTTGAAACTACGGCGTGATGCCGAATAAACTAAGACTGAGTTTCTTGAGGTTGCTTGGGTCGTGGGTGATAATGGATTTTATTTTCCGGTGGGGGCGCCGAGTCGAATTTCCTATTTCCGTTGCTTCCGTTGATAGCGGGAGGCATTATCAAAGTGTAGCCGGTTTGGCTGATTGGAATACGTCTTGGGGGGAGGTGATATGCGCTTGGAGGCTGTTAGCATTAGCAATTTCCGCTGCTACGCAGAAGAGATTCGAGTCGAGCTCGACGATTTGACAACTTTTGTCGGTCGAAATGATATAGGAAAGTCAACGATCCTAGAGGCATTGGAGATATTCTTTAATGGGGATATCGTGTCAATGGAGCAAGGTGATGCACACGTTCACAATGCCGATAAGAATGTACTAATCACCTGCGAGTTTTCGGACCTCCCGCGCACGCTTACCCTGGACGCTGGCGCTGAGACAACCTTAGCCGATGAATACTTGTTGGCTGAGGATGGGCGGCTGAAGATCCGGAAAATTTTCGATTGTTCAAACAAAAAGCCGTCTGCAGATGTCGTAGTCATCGCTTACCATCCTACCGCTGCCGATTGTGGAAATTTGCTAGAACTAAAAGAAAAAGACCTTCAGAAGAAAGTCAAGGATCTCGGACTGAAAGTTGCTTTGAAAGGAAATCCGGGAATGAGGCGCGCCATCTGGGAAGCCGTCGGTGATTTGCAACTTCAAGAGGTCGTTATTCCGGTAGGTCGTTCTAAGGAGGATGTGAAGCGGATCTGGGAGCAAATCGACCCACACTTGCCCATATTTGCGCTCTTCCAGAGCGATCGGAGTAGCAGAGATTCCGACGATGAGGTCCAAAGTCCTATGAAAGCCGCAGTGGCCGCTGCCATTGCGGAGGTTCAGGATGACATTGCACGAATTCAAGCCAAGGTGCGCGAGAAGGCGGAAGAGATTGCGCTAAATACGCACGCTGCATTAGCCACAATCGATCCAAATCTAGCCCGCGAACTTGTGCCTGAGTTCACCCCACCTACCGCATCAAAATGGCAAGGTCTATTTGCCCTTGGCCTAAATACCGACGATGGAATACCGTTGAATAAGCGAGGTAGCGGTGTGCGGCGGTTGGTTCTGGTGAGCTTTTTTAAGGCAGAGGCGGAGCGTCGTCTTAAGACCAGCGCTAAACGTAGCATCATCTACGCCATCGAGGAGCCGGAGACCGCGCAGCACCCGAACAATCAGCGCATTCTCATTGAGTCATTTAAAGCGCTAGCAGAAGATTCTGGTTGCCAAGTGCTCTTGACAACTCACAGCCCCGGGTTTGCTTCCTCGCTTCCCCAGGAGAGTATCCGATATGTTTCGCGCGATTCTGAGACAAAAAAGCCCGAGATCCAGTCCGGAGTCGACGTGTTCGACCAAGTTGCAGCAGCACTTGGAGTAACGCCTGATAGTAGAGTTCAAATTTTAGTCTGTGTCGAAGGACCCACCGACGTTCTCGCTTTGAAAGCCCTGTCCAAAGCACTGCATCAATCTGACTCGACCTTACCAAACCTGGCCCTTGATGGACGCCTGGCCTTCGTTGTTCTTGGCGGTGGCACTCTGGAACATTGGGTCAATCAGCATTACTTGCGTGGCCTAAATAAACGCGAAGTGCATATCTACGATGCAGACGTACCTGATTATGCTGAGTCAGTAAAGCAGGTCAATGCGCGAGGAGACGGCTCTTGGGCGGTGATTACTGCCAAGCACGAAATTGAAAGTTATTTGCATAAAGCTGCTATAGCGCAGGCCTTTAGCTTTGCCATCGAGGTTACGGACCATCCAGTTGGGGGTAAAGCAACACCCAAGGTTTTTGGAGAAGCGTTTGCGGCACACGTCGGCCATGGAAAACCTCTCAAAGACTCCACCGCAAAAAGAAAGCTTGCTCAACAAGCATTTCCATATATGACAGCGGCAATGCTAGATGAAAGAGATCCAAATGGAGAGGTTCGCGAATGGTTTCGTCGAATGGGAGCAATGCTTAGTTAGAGAGCCAATTGGGGGGGGCTTGGCAGTAAGTGCCGTGTTTGAGTCATGCGCGTCGTATGCTTCGGGCGAATTTGTCAAGTCATTCCCGTCGATATGATTCTAGTTTTTTGGCAGTAATAATGTCGTCAAGCCGATCAGCGGTTCACGAGATCGTCCGAGAAAAAACCGGACGGGGTTTATGCCGACAAGTATACGACGACAAGATGTACAGTAAAGCGCTACGGCGACGAGCATTCAAGACAGAGTTGCGCGACGAGTATCGAAAACAGCAAGCGACTCGGACGTCGTCTTTATCTGTCGAACGAAAGCCCGCGTTTGATCCCCAAGGGGAGCATAATATGCGGGTCGGCTTCGAGCGCCAACCAGAAAGGCGCAGGAACCATTGGAATGCAGCACTTGCGAATGTTGTACTTTTAGAGACTAGCCACTTGCGCGCTATCTATCCTAAAGTCCCTTTTATCGCAATTCCTCTCGGTATTTGTAGATCGTCGAACTTTGCGGAAGTTATATTCCGATCTCCAGTTGTACACCTGAATAGTTCTAAGAAGAACCGATATGATGTCAGGTTGCAAGAGTCATGCAGAATACGGCTGCTTGCTCCTGCGATCTTCGTCGCAGAAGCACATCGCATCTCTGATTTTGTATAGTTAAAAACGAACGAAGCCGGTGTAATGCTAAGCATTTTGTCGCACTGGGCGGCGAGTTCTTTGTGGCTTGCAACGGTCATCGTTGCACCATCATCAATCCTCTTTGATTGAATAAGAACGCCTTTTGAGTAAGTTAGCTGGCGTGTCTTAATTGAAACGTGAAACAGCATATCGGCGCCAGCTTTCTTCTCTTGTGCTGCCACTCCTTTACGGTGCCGAAGAATGGATGAGGACCATGAGACGCCACCAATCTTCTGGTCAAATGCGGAGTCAAGCCGACCTATTAATGCCCCTGTGATGTCGTCTTCGTCGGTGATTAGTTCATCAGCATACTTCTGCATAGCAGCGCTGACGGCACGATCTGCGGCATGTGCCGCTGCACGAAAAGCTTCTTCGAGCCTGTTTTCCATCTAAGCTCCAAGGCAAGCCGAGTATTCACACGGCGTCAATAAATTGATTTTTATTGCTTGAGTCGATTTAATTTATCTTTTGTCAACGCTGCTGCATATTTACGATTTTCCTCTGACGCAGGTAGTTCTTCAACTGCACCGTTAGGGAAAATTAACTGAATAATTTCCTCGTAGTCTGACGGGTTTCCTGATTGGTCGACCGATTTGGCTCGGAATTTTCCCGTGATGATGGCTGTTATGTTTTTTGCGGAAATCGGGCCAATATTTGTGTGTTCGAACTGATATTTTTCGGACATAAGTTTCCAGGTAAAAGTCTAATTTTTGATGTCTGTCGAATGAGCTATATGTTAGTCTGTTTTCGGATCGGCAAATAATTTAATTTGAGATGCCTGTTGATATATAAAAGCCCATTTTTTTATCAGCCAATAAAAGATGCCAGATGAACTTCTTGGTAGTTGTATTTCAGGAACTGCAAAAGGCCGTCGTAGCTCTTAAGGAGTTTGTTGAGGCAATCCTCAATATCTTGATTTACTTCCTGTCGCTGCTCATAGGTCAGCTTTCTTGATATGTGTAAATTTTTAAAGTCACCATTACTAATCTTATACAAGGCACTGTGATTGTAGCTGGTTGCCCGAACGTAGTTGTTTAAGTGGCAGAGATCAGACCAGAATGCGTAGAAGTGACCTTCTAAGTGGCTGTCAAAGAAAGGGCGGCAGTGCGGAAAGTCTTTGCCGAAATTCTCACAGACCTCTTCCACGGTAAAGAGATTCATGTTGAAGATTGCAGGCAATCCGTCCACTAGGGCAGGCGTTTGGATAAGGGGTAAGTATCTCATTAATCCCACAAGCGCACCAATATCCATCGATCGCGCTTGCGTTCGATGCTTGAACACTTGACTCACGTAGTATTCGTGCTCATTTTTTAAACGATGCAACTTTTCTGGCGGATAGTTGGCTTCATCGTTATCAACCTCTGTGTGGTGATTCGGGCACAAAAGAATAAGATTTTCGTAGTCGTCTCTATGTCCATTAAACGGAAGATCGCCGCGCGCCCCTCCAGTATTTTTGGCGATGATGTGCGCCATCTCTCCAATTTTCACGCGGTGCTTAACGACAGGCTCCTTGCAAATGCTGCACCGCCCCGCTGCCAATCCAAATAGTTTGGACACCGTATGAATTGTTATGGCCACAACCTCACCCCCGTTTCGAAGAAATATCCGTTACATATTAGCATTGACAGCAGGTCTGCACTCGACGTGCCGTGATTTTTGTATCACCCTAGCGTGGTGCGATTTGCTTAAGAATATGTAATGACTTTTCGGCAGTAATGCAGGCAACAACGTCAAGCAGGCCGCATAGACACAAGACATCGACTTGCAGATCGTCAAGCTGGCTGACGCCAAGAAGGCTTTGTCCAGCGCGCTACGCAGATACTGTCCACAGCGGGAAGTTCGTAACACGCGCCAGATATGGGAGTGGTTTGTTGTAGCCATTTATTGTGAGCTAGTCGGTGGTTTCGGTCTTGTGAATAGTTTCTCGCTTTATTCGTTGCAGAAGGTTGCTATTTTCTGATGAAAATTTCCATGAATAGGCTATGCAAAATAAGCCGAATAAGATGCTGGTGATCTTTATTGCGGTCCAAGTTGCGTAAGTGGTTGGCGGGATGGAATCAACAGCTGTAGATAATGTTAGCCAGATACTTGCTGAGAATCCTATCGACGCTGATCCAAGCGACAGGAAAGTTGCTGCATGAGTACGTAATGTTCCGATGTTATCTAAGGTTTCGTCTGTGACAGCGTACTCCTTCACCTCTCGCCGGCCAGAAACATGGCGAACCGTACTTCCTTGGGGGAGGAGGGGCCTCTTTCAAGACCGTTTTTCATCAGGCTTGCTTTCCGTCGTTAAAACGTCGATCCCCAGAACACGTGCTACGAAATGGGTCGCGTGCCCACATTGTTTGCAGTACGTCACCACTGTAGGTAGCCGACTATGCGGGGCTATTACGGAAACGGTGTCTGATCGATTTGCAAGCAGAGCGGGATGTATAAAAAATTCTTGTGATCCACAGGTTGGGCACGGTGGCTTGCCAGAGGGAAGCCGGTTCCAAAAGCTTGTTAATTTTTGTACAACTGTACTGAATTCATGGTCAGTGAGGGTCCCATCCGGTCGGGGCATAAAGGCCTTCTTGAAAATTTGACGTGATGACACTGGGAGTTTATTTGATTTTAGCCATAGTTTGCCTCAGGTAGGCGTAATTAAAGGGGACGTGCAAGTCTTATTGACCGTGCTCTTGGTTCAATGCATTTTCCCACTCAAAGCTCGCGCCGCCGTAACAACCCTCTGTACAAACCCCTCTGGCATCCAATCAGAAAACAATCTGGAGATATGAGTCGCCCCCAGCGGTTCCCACGCGCACCTGTTCCACCAACTCTCGAATCCTCACCGGATCGGTAATCGTGAACCGCGTCATCGGCTTCAACAGCACCCTCGCCAAATATCGTCTACCTGCTCGGAAGATAAGTGCAAAATGATCACCCGCCCTCCGGACGAAGAGGGAACGGGCATGCGGCAGGAGTTGCTGGCGCTGACCGCACAGCAATTGAATTCAGCGGTGCAAGACGGCGCATTACAGGAGATCTGCCATGACTAAGCCCAAAGCAAAAAGCCGAATTCTGGATGCGATCCAAGAGACGGCTGGTGATCTGCACCGTTTGGGTTTCATCGAAAAGCGCAAGCAGGAAAAGCTGGAGGTGCTATGCCTCCCACCAATTCCGCCTTATAATCGCGCGCGAATCCGTGCGTTGCGCGAACGATTGCAGCTAAGCCAGACGGTGCTCGCATCGGTGCTCAACATAAGTCCGTCCACGTTACGTAAGTGGGAGATTGGCGAAAAGCACCCTAGCGGGGCTTCGCTGAAGCTGCTTGATCTGCTGGCGCGCAAGGGCTTGGAGGCAGTGCTTTGAATGATGCCGTGTCTTATTTGAAGTGCACGGGCGAGGTGCAAAAGGCGATTGGCCTCGACAAGAAGGCGCTTGCCGAGGCATCGCCGGCTTTGTCCCCGTTGGGGCATTGGTATGTCCACCGTTTTTCGGTGGGGCGGACGAAATTTTTCTTGTTCATGAGCGAGGTTTCTCTTCTTTCCTTCGTCCTCCAGAAGAGCAAAACGCCAGTCACAACCAAGACTTTGCCCACCCTGTTCCTGCTAGGGCTTAGCCAATTGCTGTCCATGAAAGGCATTGACGCCGCCACAATTGAAAAAACCGTGGCACCTTATCTTTCCGGTCGCTTTGCCAAAACCGATAGCCGCAAGACCTTGGGCTGCATGAACGATCTCGTGTTCCAGTACACGGCGATGGTGGAGCAGGGTGGTGGCGCGGCCTCTTGCGACCTGTCGGACGTCATCTGGCGGGCCAATGAAATACCGCAGCGGACGCTGGGGTGGGAGAAGTCTTGGGTGGTCACTCAGTCGCTTATCGAGGGTACAGACCCAGTCCTCAAGTCCGCTTCCAGATAAACGCCCGCGCCGCCGTAATCCTCATCGACCTTTGACTTTGTCAACAGTTTGCGGATCGTGGCCGGGTCCGTGATCCTGTATCGCGTAAAGACTTCAAAGATGAACGCGCAATAACATCGTCCATATGCTCGTCCGGGAAGTACGCCATGACGGCGCGCCTATCGGGTGCACAGAAGACCGGCATGCTACGGCCTAAAAGCTTCGCAAAGCACGGCTGCCGCTAGCTCTGCATACGCAGCGCATGAAACGATGTCCAGGTCGTCGAAGACGCTCAGGTCTGCAAAGCAGTACCTTGCGCTTGGATGCTCGCATGCAACGCATCTGGCGCTAGGTCGACCTCGCCCAGCCAAGTCACCGCGCCGTGATCAACGTAGACTTGCGCAAATATGCTGAGATCGCGCAGCATGGCAAAGACGCCCGCATCTTCTGAGCAAATCAAATCCTTCAAGTCAGCTACCCCACGAAGTCCGTCTTGAAAGACAACTTCAATTTTCCACGCTGACACCACTCTCACAGAAAGCACATGCCAGGGCGGTGGGTTCTTGCTCATGGCAACGGGCGAATCTTGCGCGGTGCCTGTCTCATCTCGCATAGCTTCCAATCCTCCATCAGTTCCGCCCGATGTTCTTGCGCCCATTCCAGTACAAGCGCATTGGCTCTGCGCGGCAACTGACCTTCGATCACGGTAAGCGTTCTGATGTCTATCAGCGCCTCTGCGTCAGCATACAGCGCGTGGAAATGAGGTGGTGCGTGATCCTGGAAGTACATCTTGATCAAAATTCCGTAGAACGCACTGATCGTCGGCATCGTTAACTGGTGAATTTTAGAGCTGCAGAATGCCCGCTCCATCACACATGAGCTTATTTGGCATGTCTGCGTGCTTCAACGCCGTTTGTAGCTTGATGTCCTAGGCAGATCGCATATGGTCGAGGTGAGCAGGGCGTGAATCGCTCACCCAAATCGCCAAACCTGCGATTTTAGTTCCGCTTCAAGCTAGTGCTTGCCCTGCCACCCGCCCATTCTCCACCCCGCCAGCTGCATCGCCGACACCCGCGCAAACAAACTCCGCAACGCCCGGTCATTGGCAGAATCCTCTGTCTTCCGCGTCATCATTCGACCCCAATCCGCTGCCAGCCATTTGCCCGAAGACGAATGGGAAACGCTGTACCGATGCGCTGACCGGCTGCTTTACGAGGCGAAGCGCAGTGGCCGGAACCCGGTGGTCCATGGTAGAAGCAGCCTTACCCCTATGACGATTTCGGAAGTTCCCACATGAGCATCATCCTCAAACAGCCCCTGACCGGTCCCGCCACATGGCGCGGTGCCGACCTGGTCAACGACACGTCCTGGATCAAGCACCTGTCAGCCGACATGATTGCCGAACTGGATGCGGCGCTGGCTGAAGTGAAGCGACGGGGCTTGTCGTTCCCGAATTTCTCTGCCGACGATTTCCCGATCCAGACGCTCAAGCCCTTGCTGGATGCCATCTCTGAAGAACTGGAGAACGGCCGCGGCTTTTCTTTGCTGCGTGGGTTGCCGGTGGAACGCTATAGCGACGATGAGATCCACATCATCAACTACGGCATTGGCCTGCACATGGGTGAACCGGTGCGGCAAAACGCCAAGGGTGATTTGCTGGGCTTGGTGCAGCACGTCGGCGACGTGACCAAGAAGGAAACGCGCGTCTATCAGACCAACCTGTACTTGCCGTATCACTCTGACCCGTCGGACGTGGTGGGCCTGCTGTGCGTGCGCAAGGCGAAGCAGGGCGGGGTCAGCAGTTTGATCAGCGTGGGGGCGATCTATAACGAGCTGCTGAAGAACAGCCCGGAATACTTGGGGCTTTACTACCGCCCGATGTTCTACGCCCACCTAGATCAGGACCTGCGCTCGCCGCTGTTCAGCTACCACGCGGGCAAGCTCAGCTGTCGCTATTTGCGGCAGTACATCGAGCTTGGGCACGAGCAGAACAATCGGCCCTTGTCGCAGGTCGAAGTGGAAGCGCTGGACGCGTTCGATGCCGCCATGCAGAAGCCGGAATTGCGGCTGGATATGATGCTGGAACCGGGTGACCTGCAGTTCGCCAATAATTATGCGGTGCTTCATTCGCGCAATGCGTTCGAGGATTTCGAGGAAGAAGACAAGCGCCGCAAGATGTATCGGCTGTGGTTGAAGATGCCGAATGCGCGCGCCTTGTCGCCGGAGTTTCCCGGGCGTAGTGGGTTCTCGGGCGTTGCTGCTGGCTGAATAAGCGCCAAATCATGCGAGAGCAAGCCTAGTGCTACCGCCGCCTTGCAATGGCTTGGTCGATTTCCGCAAAAGCGGCTCTAGGATGGGATCAAAGTTTGTGTTTCATTGCTGGGCAGCGACAACGCTGCCATTCAAGAGAAACACCGAGGACCATCATGTACTTGCCCGCCCACTTCGAAGAGAATCGCGTCGAAGAACTCCATCGCATCATTACCGAATTTCCATTTGGTGCGTTGGTGATGAACGGTCCGAATGGCTTGGATGCGAACCATTTTCCGTTCATGTTCGACGTGCAAGCGGGCGGGCAGGGCAAGTTGCTGGCGCACGTGGCACGCAACAATCCGGTCTGGCAGGACGCCTGTGATGGCGACGATGTGTTGGTGATCTTCCGGGCGGGCCAAGCGTATGTGTCGCCGAATTGGCTGCCCAGCAAGCATGAAGAGCATCGTCAGGTTCCCACCTGGAATTACCAGGTGGTGAACGTCCACGGCAAGATCACCATTCGGGACGATGCGCGTTTTCTGCGGGGCTTGCTGGCGCGGTTGACCCGCACGCACGAAGCGCGCATGGGTGAGGCCAAGCCCTGGAAGATGGGCGATGCCGACCCTGCATTCATCGATGGCCGGTTGGCTGAAATCGTCGGCATCGAGATCGACATCACGAAGATCGTTGGTAAATCCAAGCTCAGTCAGAACAAGGACGCGCGTGACCGCGCGGGCATCGTGCAGGCTTTGCGTGCGCGGGGTGAGGATGACACGGCGAACGCGATGCTGAATACGTAGCAGCGTCGGGTGCTGAAAAACCGCCGAGGTGAACGAAAACGCATACCTCGCGCGCCCATTGGCACCCTCACGATAAAAGCAATTGCTACCAAGATTTGCGATGGCGCTTGCGGGTGAAGGCGGCCGCTAGAATGGCGCGCCCGTCAGCGCCTCTCAACCGGTGCTGGATTTCACCGAACACCTTGTTTTCATCGACCATCATGTATCCCTTGTTGAGCGCCGTCGTGTTGTGCGTGTTGCTGCACACGTTCGTCATCGCCTTGTGCGCAGCAGCCTTCGGCATCAAAGTGCGCGAGGTGTCTATTGGCCTTGGACCTACCGCGTTCAGCATTGGTCGCCTAACGCTCCGCGCGCTTTCTTTCGGCAGTTCTGTGCGCTTCAAGGATTCGCGGGAAGAAGAACTCGACGAGTCCGACATGCACGATGCCTTTGACGGTCGCTCGGCGTTGGTGCAAATGTTGATCGGTCTGTCTGGCTGTATCGCACTGGTGGCCTTGTCTGCTGCTATCTGGCAGTCCGAAGCCATCCGCTTGGTGTTGGATGGCTTCGTGCAGATCTTGTGGGGTGCTGCGTCGCCGCGTGTGAAGGCGCAGGCTTTCTTGGCGCAGGCGGAACAGGTGCTGGCTGGGCTGCCGTTTCTGGCGGTGCTTGGCTTGGTGGCAGCAAAGCTGGCTGCGTTCAACTTGCTGCCTTTGCCTGCGGCAAACGGTGGCTTTGTGCTGGCGACCTTGGGCCGCGTGTTTGGCATTGCCCAGCAGTGGCCGGAAAAGCTGACCTCGGGTTTGCTGCTGGTTTATTTCGCGATCGCCTTGTCTTGGTTGGCAGCCTTGGTCATGTATCTGCTGCGCTAATGCATTACGTCTGAGCCACCGCCATCGCCGCAAGGATGGCCAGTGCGATGAGAAAGCTGATCAGCATTTGCTTTTGCTGACGCATATCGGTGGCAAGCACTGCACCCTTTGAGCGCGCATCGCGTATGACGCTGATCTGGCGATTCTGCAGCAACTGACGCCAGTCATCGTCGGTCATCCAGCAGGCCGCCAGGTTCTCGGGTTCGCCAAGCGCAATGAATACGTCTCGACACGGCACGGGGCCAAGCGAAAACTGAGATTGCCGAATCGAGTCCTCCAGGTGCAAATGGATCATCGGGCGAGCATCGCTGGCATCGCTCTGTGTCAGATCAGGGATGGAAATCTCAAAGCCCGTTACACGCGCTTCCGTTGCGCGTATCAAAGCCTGTCGGGCGAATGTCGCTATTTTCTTGAAGAGATAATAATAAGCAAGGCCGCACAGCGCCACCATGGCGAGGAAGGCCAGCCCAAGAAAGCCAAGAAGCAAGACGAGAAACACCGCTTCGAAGAATGTTCCCATCAGAGTTTCCAGAAAAGCAGGAAAGGTGCTGTCATCCAGCTGGCAGCAATCAGTGCCGCGATGGCGATCAGCCCATAGAATAGTTGGCTAGTATTCGCTTCTGCACGGGCATTGCCTGGCTGGTCGTGCGGAACGTAAAGGGTGAGGCTGCGCGCCTGCTTATCCAGATTTACGTTGTTTTCTTCCGTGACCAAGTACTCGATCTCATAAATTCTATTATCGAATTCATATCTCAGAAGATAGATATTTCGTACGCCAATTCGGCTTATTTTTCTGGCATGAATGCGGGCGCTGATTTTTCTTTGGTCCACGATCTGCGCTTCGATCAGGCTATGCGGTCGGAACATATCGCGCGCACCTTCGACTACCCAGCTTCCCAGCCCGCTCATCAGCAGCAGCCAAAAAGACAGCAATAGGGGCGCAGCCAGCAATGTCATCAGGCCCATCGATACGTTGAAAATGTCGTCCATGAAATATCGCTTCGTTGAAAAATCGACGGATTTTGCCGTAATAGTACCGGTTGCTTTCTGAAGCTGAACGCAAGCCCCCGGCGGTTCGTCTAGCGTTGCTTGTTGGCAGACCCAGGGATGATAAATTCAGTCTCTGCCTCCACTGTGATGAGTTCACGCCATGCCATTTATCACCGTTCGCCAAGCCGTGCTTTGTGATTTGGATGCATGCGCTGTCCTGTTTGACGAGTATCGCCAGTTTCAAGGGCGGGAAAGTGATCTGCCAGCAGCGCGTGCGTTTATCCGTGCGCGTGTCGATCATGGTGAATCGGTGATCTTTCTGGCGTACGAGGGTGATACGCCGCTGGGTTTTACGCAGCTTTATCCAATCTTTTCGTCGGTGTCGATGGCGCGTGTTTTCATCCTCAACGATTTGTTTGTGCGTGAGGCTGGTCGCAGAAAAGGGGTCGCCTCTCACTTGCTGAATGCGGCAGAAGCCTACGCGCGCGAGTTGGGAGCGGTACGTCTGTCCTTGGTTGCTGCGGTCGACAATGTCTCCGCTCACCAGCTGTACGAATCGCGGGGCTGGAAGCCGGATCAACAGTTTGTGGCATACCACCAGGCGCTTCAGTCATAGAACGCACTACGCGCGACGTTTGCGTCTTGCTACATCTCGTGCACGCTGAAAACGCGTGATTTTTCTCGACCGCCATTACAGTCACGGCAGTACCGATCTGGAGTGCAGCGAATGACCAATGCCTTGTCTACCCCCGGCTATCAACGCCTGCTCGAACTGCAAGTGAATCTGCTCGGCGTCGCGCAGGAAACCGCCGCCGAATACGATTTGGATGTGACATCCCCGAGCCATCCTCTTTGGGCGGTGCAGTACTCGTACCTGAGCATGGCACCCATGCGCAACGGACTGCACGTTGAGTATTTTGGCGGTACCTGGGGTGATGAGCTGGACATGACGCTGGCTTGCCTGGCCCGTCAGGACGTTGCGGATGTGATCAGCTCGTTGGCATTTTCCGGGCCGGATGAGGGTGCCAATGGCACACGGGAGTGGACGCTGGAACCTTTACTGCGTGCCAACGTCAGTTTTCCGATTCTGCGCTCGCTATACATCCGGCCGACTGAGCCTGATCACCACAATAGCTCGCTGATCTCTCACGACGGCAGCATCATGGACGAAGGCGGCGACATTGCTCGCCTGGTCGCAAAGATGCCTTTCCTGACCGAGATGACCGTGCCCAATGCGCCCGATGCAAGCTTCTTCCAGCAGGCTTTGCCACATCTGAAGACACTGCGCATTGGTGGAAATTTCAATACGCAGAATTTCATTCGAAACCTGGCCGGGGCAAGCAACTTGCCCAGCCTGACGAGCCTGGACTTCACAGAATCGACCGAGCTGCAGATGACGTGGGCGAAGGATCGCGAAGATGCATACGTCACTTCATTCGACGCCTATGAGCAGTTGTTCAAAAGCCCGATCGGAGAACAGCTGAAGGTCTTGGTGCTGCGGAACACAAGGCTTAGTCGCGAGGAACTGGAACACCTGCAATCTCTGCGCAAGAAGCTGCAATTCATGGTGATCCAGGCTGCGCAGGGCGGGTATGTGAGCCACTTTGCACATAACGCCTTCCCGTGGAAGCACTTGGTGCAGGCAGACCCGGGCGTTAATTGATCCAAGGCAATCGCGGCGGCTGAACTTGAATCAGCTGCCGGCCACGCGCCCACATCTACGCAGCTTTCATGGACCACCTTCACGCCATCCGTGTTTTTCTTCGCGTTGTTGATGCGGGCAGTTTCACGCGTGCGGCTGACACCATGGGCATGCCGCGTTCTTCAGTGACCAGCTTGGTCAAACAACTGGAAGCACACGTAGGCGTGGTGCTGATTCAACGCAGTACACGCAGCTTCAGCCTGACTGAACAGGGCGAGCAATACCACCGTTATTGTGTCGACGTGCTGGCTGGTCTGGAGAACATGGAAGCGAGCCTGCGTGGGGATACTGCCAAGCCGCGTGGGCGTGTGCGCGTGGACATGCCGGGTGCGCTGGCGCGGGCATTGGTGTTGCCGCAGATGAAGGAATTTCAGCAGCGGTATCCCGACATCGAAATAAGCCTTGGCCTGAATGACCGCAATGTCGATGTGATTGGCGAAGGCATTGACTGCGCAGTGCGCACTGGGCCGCTGCCGGATTCCAGCTTGGTTGCCAGGTCACTTGGCAGCTTGCAGTGGATCATCTGCGCGGCCACGACGTATTTGAATCAGCATGGCGAGCCGGAAAATCTTGAACAGCTTCGCCAGCACGAGATCGTGAACTACGCGTCGGCCACCACAGGACGTGCGCGTGAATGGGTGTTTCAGGTGGACGGGCAGAACGCGGCAATCGCGTTGCCCGGGCGATTGCTGGTGAACGAAACCGATGCCTATCTACAGTGCGCATTGGAAGGCCTGGGCATGATCCAGCTGACGGAATTCCTGGCTCGCCCTTACTTGCAAAGCGGTCGGCTGCGTGAGGTGCTGCGCCACTTGCGCCCGCCACCCATGCCAGTGTCCGTGGTGTACGCCAGTCGGCAACACCAGCCGCAGGCCGTGCGGGTGTTCATCGAGTGGCTAACCGAGCTGGTGGCGCAGAACCCGCTTTCCAGTGATGGGGCTGATTGACGACTGACCCAGCTTCGGCAGCAGGGCGTCGCGCATGAAGTCCTCGAAGTGAACCGACCCTGTGCTTTGCGCGCCTCTAGGCTGTTCCGCCCGAATCAATCCGCTGTTGATCCCGGCCACGACTTCGGTCATCAGCCCGATGATGTTCTCGGAAGCACCTGCCTCGCGCAGCGATTGGGCGAATGCTGCTTCGGTGATCTGCCGGAAGGGTAGATCGGGTCGGCCAATGGCTGCGCCGATCTTCTTTGTGACCTCCAACAAGCTCAAGTCTTCTGCACCATGAAGCTCCTGCACGTGCTTGCCGCTGAAGTCCCGCAACAGCAGGTGTTCTGCGGCGGCTTGCGCGACGTCTTCCGTAGCGATCAGCGGCAGCTTCAGATCACCGTTGAAGGGGCTAAGCACCGCCCCATGGGACAGAATCGAATCCACAAACGGCAAGGTGTTTTCCATGAAGTAGCCGGCGCGCAGGTTCATCACATGCAAGTCGTCATGACTGGACAACATCTGCTCCATGGCATGCAACCCCGCCACGGGGCCGTTGCCACGGAACAAGCCTGCACCCCAGCTGCTTAACGCAACCACGTGTTGGACGGATGATGCGGCGAGCGCTTCCGACAGGGCGGCGATGATGCTGTCTTGAAACGCCCGGAAGTCGGGGCTGTCCAGCACATAGTTGGGTTGCAGCATGACCCACGCGGCGTCTGCGCCATGAAAGGCTTGTACAAGTGCCTGGGCGTCGGCGGGGTCTGCTTCAAAAGCCTGTGCGCCCAGGTCGACCAAGTCTTGCAGGCGGGCGGCGCTGCGCCCGATCACACGAACAGCTTTGCCTTGTTGCAGCAGATGGCGGGCGATTTGCGAGCCGGTTCGGCTGGTGGCTCCGGTGATGACGTACATGCAGTTTTCCTGGCGGTGTTGGACAGCCGCCAGACTAGGTCAGGGCGCGGCCGGCATTGTTCGTCATGCATGAACACAGTTCGCCGCAATGGCGAACCTGCCTGGCCTTTTACTCTGCCCAACTCCCTTACCGCTGCACCATGCCTGCAAGCTCTGCCGCGCGGCTGGCGGTGGCATTCATGAAGCACACATTGGCGCTGACGCTGGCCAGCGTGCCGCCATTCGGATCTGCATAGAATTTGCAGTTGGCCTCCCGATACTTCAGCCACATGCGCTGCACCTCGGTCAGCTGCTTTTTGCGCGCCGGGGTTTGCGCGTCCATCACGTTTTTGTAGGCCTCGTTGAGCGTTACGTCCTGGCGTTTGGTTTCCGCGCTGATGCAGTCTTGCATCTTGACGGTGACACCCCCTGAATTGTCCATGCACGCGGAATATTGCTTGCTGAGCAAGTCGTCGCCGTTGGCGGCGTGTGCGCCGATATGTGCGCCCATGGTGGTACTGAGTGCGAGTGCGCCAAGCAAAAGGTGAATACGCAAGGTGTTGCTCCGTCGGAATGTAGCGATGGCAGCACTTCAGCAGCGTTCATGCCGCCCCGCTGAAACCAATGGTGAAGGCGCGCAGCGCAAGGATTCAGCCTTCAAGAATGCTGTCTTCAACCTTCCGCCCCAAAAATTCCATCACGTCGGCCGGTTATTCTGTCCGTCCCGGCGCTACGAGAGTCCCCGTGCTAATTGTCGAGAACGTCTGCAAGTCTTTCACCACCGCCCAAGGCGTGTTGCCGGTATTGCGCGGCGTTGACCTGGAACTGCCGCAGGGCCAGAGCCTTGCCCTGATGGGAGAATCGGGAAGCGGCAAAAGCACACTGCTGCACTTGGTGGCCGGGCTGGAACGGCCTGACAGCGGGCGCATTCTGGTCGATGGAGTGCCGCTCGATGGCCGCCGCGAAGCAGACTTGGCGCGCTGGCGGCGCGAAGGTATTGGCCTGGTGTTCCAGCAGTACAACCTGATCAGCAGCCTGACGGTGGCGTCGAACCTGGCTTTCCAGGCGCGACTGGCGGGGCGTCATGATCCGAAGTGGGTCGATTATCTGGCCGAGCGGCTGGGCCTGAGCAAGTTGTTGCAGCGCTACCCGGAACAGCTGTCTGGCGGGCAGCAGCAGCGCGTCGCCATCGGCCGGGCGCTTGCGGCAAAACCTGCGTTGGTGCTGGCTGACGAACCGACTGGCAGCCTGGACGAAGCCAGCAGCGAGGCTGTCATTGCCTTGTTGCTGCAATTGGTGGCTGAAGCTGGCAGCAGCCTGCTGATGGTGACCCACAGCGCCTTGCTGGCGTCACGGCTGTCACGCAGTCTGCATCTGCATCTGGGCCTTGTCACCGCGCAGGACGCATGATGGCAACGCTGCGCATTACCCTTGCCGCGCTGCTGAGCCATTGGCGACGGCACCCGCTGCAGTTCTTCAGCATTCTTACCGGCCTGTGGCTGGCAACCGCTTTGTGGACCGGCGTGGAAGCGTTGAACAGCCAAGCGCGCGCCGATTACGCACGTGCCAGCGCAGTGCTCAGTGGGCCGTCGCAGGCGCAGATCGTGCCCAGCAAGGGCGAGCGTTTCGATCAAGCTGCTTATGTGCAGTTGCGCCAGCGTGGTTGGCAGGTGTCGCCCGTGCTGGAAGGGCGTGTGAGATTCGCCGGTGGCGAAGACACCGCACGCATACAGGTGCTGGGCATCGAACCACTGAGCCTGCCGCACGGCACATCTGTTGCCGGTCAGCCAGGCAGTTCGCTGGATCTGGGGCCGTTCATGGGCGAACCCGGCCAGTCGTGGATTGCGCCAGATACCCTGCAACGCCTGGGTTTCAACGCGGGTGAACAACCCGTCACCACCGAGGGCAAGCGCTTGCCGCCCTTGCAGGTTCATCCCCAGTTGGCCCCGGGTGTGGTCATCATGGATATCGGGCACGCACAGACGCTGCTGCAAGCGCCAGGGCAGTTGTCGCGGCTGTTGCTCGGCACCGATTCCCTGACCAAGCAAGCCGAGCTGCCAAGCGATTTGGCCAGTCCGCTGGAAATACGCCAGTCTTCTGATAGCGGCGACCTGCAACGCCTGACCGACAGCTTCCACCTGAACCTGCGCGCCTTGGGCATGCTGGCCTTTATCGTCGGGCTGTTTATCGTCAACGCGGCCATCGGGCTGGCGCTTGAACAGCGCCGTGGCCTGTTGCGTACTTTGCGGGCGTGCGGCATCAGTCTGCGTAGTCTGATCACGGCGCTGGCCATCGAGTTGGGCCTGTTTGCTGTACTCAGTGGTTTGGCAGGCGTGGCCAGCGGTTACCTGTTGGCCAGTGTGCTGCTGGGCAATGTCGCCGCCAGCCTGCGCGGCTTATACGGTGCCGAAGTGGCAGGGCAGCTCAGCTTGTCGCCACAGTGGTGGTTGGCAGGCATTGCCATCAGTCTGTTGGGTGCCTTGCTGGCCGGTGGCAGCAGCCTGGTGCGTGCGGCGCGCCTGCCGATTCTGGCGCTGGCACAGGCCCAGGCGTGGCGGCTGGCGCAAAGCGTGTGGTTGAAGCGGCAAGCCATGGTGTCGGTGCTGCTGGCCGTATTTGCAGCGCTGTGCTGGCGCGTTGGCGACAGCCTGCTCAGCGCATTGTTGATGCTGGGTGCCATCTTGTTGGCCGGGGCCTTGGCGCTGCCCGCGTTGCTGGACGGCGCGCTGGCGGTGTTGTCCCGCTACTGCCGCAGTCCGCTGTCCGAGTGGTTCGTGGCGGACAGTCGTCAGCAGTTGCCTGCCGTATCACTCGCCTTGATGGCCTTGTTGCTGGCCTTGGCCGCAAGCGTTGGCGTGGGCAGCATGACGGAAGGTTTTCGCAAGACCTTCATTGGTTGGCTGGACCAGCGTTTGTCTGCCGATCTTTATCTGACGCCGCGTGACACCGCGCAGTCGCTGGAGATCAGTACGTGGCTGAAGACCCAGCCGGGCGTCACGCTGGTGTTGCCACGTTGGCATATCGATCAACGTCTGCAAGGCTGGCCGGTGCAGGTGGAAGGGGTGGTCGACGACCCCAGCTACCGCAGGCAGTGGCCGCTGCTGTCGCAGACCACCGGCGCGTGGTCGCAACTGGCTGCGGGGCAGGGCACGATGCTGAGCGAGCAGTTCGCCAGGCGCTTGAAGCTGGACTTGGGCGATACCGTGAAGGTACCCGCCGTGGATGGTGAGAAAACGCTGACAGTGGTGGGCTTGTACGCGGACTACGGCAATCCGCGCGGGCACATGCTGCTGAACGCAGACTGGTTGCGTCGATATTGGCCAGATGCCACCTTGGCCAATCTGGGTGTGCATGTCATGCCAGACCAGATGAACCCGCTGCGCGCGCAGCTTGAACAGCGCTTTGGTCTGGACAGCACCCGCCTGATCGACCAGACCTCGCTGAAACGCTGGTCTACCGAGGTGTTCGAACGCACGTTTGCGGCCACCGGTGCGCTCAATGCGCTGACCTTGGCGGTGGCGGGCATTGCCTTGTTCATCAGCCTGCTGACACTTGGGCATAGCCGCTTGGCGCAATTGGCACCGCTGTGGGCCTTGGGTGTCAATCGTGGGCGGCTGGGTTGGTTGAGTCTGGGGCAGACCTTGATGCTGGCTGGTCTTACCGTGCTGCTGGCCATGCCGCTGGGCCTGTTGTTGGCGTGGTGCATGGTGGCGGTGCTGAACGTGCAGGCCTTTGGGTGGCGATTGCCCTTGCAGATATTCCCCGACCAGTTGTTGCGACTGGGTTTGCTGGGCCTGTTCACCAGCCTGTTGGCCGCAGCCGGCCCCTTGTGGCAGGTGGCGCGTCGCCAGCCCGCAGATTTGTTGAGGCAGTTTGCCGATGAGCGTTGATATGTTGATGCGTGGATCGACAAGATCCCTGCGGGGTTTCGGGCTGTGCCTGATCTTGCTGGCAAGCCTGCTGTTGGGAGCGTGCGGTGACAAGTCTGCGCCGTCCAGTGGGTTTGCCGGGCTGGGCCAGGAGGCCGGCGACTTCAACAAGGTCGAACGTGGTCGGGTGCTGCAATTCCCGGTCGATCATGGGCAGCACGATGGCTATCGCATCGAGTGGTGGTACATCACGGCCAACTTGAAAGATGAGGCTGGCCAGGACTGGGGTGTGCAGTGGACGCTGTTCCGTTCTGCCTTGCGCCCGGGTCAGGAACAGGCCGGCTGGAACAGTCCGAACGTCTGGATGGGGCACGCGGCCCTGAGCAGCCCGAACGGCCATCAGTTTGCGGAAACCTTGGCGCGTGGCGGCGTGGGGCAAGCTGGTGTCGAGGCCCAGCCCTTCAAGGCCTGGATCGATGATTGGGCGCTGCAAAGCACGGGTGGCGAGGGCATTGACCAGCTTCAGATGCGGGCTGCGGGCAAGGATTTCCGTTATCAGCTGGAACTGCTTGCCCAGGGGCCGCTGGTGCAGCACGGCGATCAGGGATACAGCGAAAAATCAGGGCAGGGGCAGGCTTCTTACTACTACAGTCAACCGTTCTACCAGGTGAAAGGCGAGGTCGAACGCGACGGGAAAAAGCACCGGGTTAGAGGCCAGGCCTGGCTGGATCGCGAATGGAGCAGCCAGCCTTTGTCCAAGTCGCAGCAGGGCTGGGACTGGTTCTCGCTGCACCTGGATAGCGGTGCGAAGGTAATGCTGTTCCAGGTGCGTCAGTCAGACGGCAAGCCTTACCGTGCGGGGACCTGGATCACGCCAGACGGCAAAGCGCAGCCTTTGCGCGGCGACCAGATTTTGCTGACCGATCAGGCTACGACCACGCAGGACAACCAGCGCAAAGTGCCTACCCGCTGGCGGGTGCAAATTCCCGACTTCAAGCTTGATGTGCAGACCGAGGCGATCCAGCCACGCGCGTGGATGGGGACATCGTTTGCGTACTGGGAGGGGCCGGTCAGCCTGACAGGCAGTGCTGGTGGGCGTGGGTATCTGGAGATGACGGGGTACTGATCAGAGAAAATCGCAATCGGAAGGAAAGGCAGAAAGAACCGCGAACGAACGCCGATCTTCAGACCGCCCCGAATTGCCGCAGACCCACCCAGACTATCGCAACACACAGCACTGCCAACAGCACTTGCGCGACGCGTTTGGCAACACTGGTCTGCGGCACCGCACCGGGTGCAAGGGAAGGGTCTGTCATCGTTTGGCGAGCCGGGGACGCGCCTATTTCGCTCGTTGCGGCGCTCTGACTCTCCGCCGCAGCCATGGCCGTGACCTGCTCAAGCAATTGCTTCAGATTGCCATCCGCGTCCATACCCTTGCGCAGGCTTTCAATCCGCTCGCGGTCAGCCGCCGGCACCGCGTCCATGCTGTCGTACCAAGTACCGTTGACCAGCACTGACCCGTCCTTGATCTCTGCCGAGAATGTGTCATTGGGGCCTGCGCCGTTCCCCTTGGACTCGAACTTTTCAACGCTGCCTTGCCGCGAGGATGACAGTCCGTTGATATTCCAGCTTCGGGTCGTGGTGACTGTCATGCGTCGGGTGAATGGTTCGTCGGCCATGGGGCAAGACCTTCAATAAAATCGTGTGGGCTGGCGACAGGATATCGCGCCGCTTGTGCAGGGATGTTGTGCAGCTAAGTTGTGTAGTTATTTTGCGTAAGTAAGCATGCTGACATGCGTGCTGTGACGGTCAACGAAGTGAGCGGGTGTCAGGACATCGACAATCCGGCCCATGCATCCCAATCATCCCCTTGATGCGGCCTCGCACCGCAACCCGTATCCCTATTACCGGCATCTGTTGACCCGCGCGCCGCTGGTCTACAACGATGATCTGCGCCTGTGGATCGCCGCGCGATCATCGACTGTCTACGAGATATTCGAGCACCCGGCGTGTCGCGTCCGGCCAGCCTCCGAGCCGGTTCCCTTGAGGCTTGATCGACCGCAGCGGCGCATATTCGGTTTTGGCCGGGGTGCCCATGCCTGCCCGGGGCAGTTACTGGCCACCAATATCGTCAGCACCGCGCTGGCGGTCTTGTTAGATAAGCTGGACGAACAGGACTTGGCGCACCTGAATTGGCATTACCTGCCTTACTCCAATGGCCGTCTTCCGCAATTTACGGCCGCCAAGCCCCGATGGCCGCTATGATTCCAGCTCATCCCACCGGAGCGCTTCTGTGCACGAATACACCGCCAATGTCGTCTGGTCGCGTGGCGATCAGCATTTTCTGGACAATCGCTACAGCCGTCGTCACCTGATTTCGTTCGATAGCGGTGTGGAAATTCCGGGGTCATCATCCCCGCATGTCGTGCCCTTGCCGATGTCGGACGAAACGGCTGTAGACCCGGAAGAGACCTTTGTTGCGTCCCTGGCCAGCTGCCACATGCTGTGGTTCCTGGGCATCGCCGCCAAGCGTAAGTTCTGTGTGGATCGCTATGTCGATCATGCCAGCGGCATGATGGGGGCCAACGCGCAGGGCAAGGTGGCGATGTTGTCGGTAACGCTGCGCCCGGAAGTCAGTTTCTCTGGCGAGCGCCAACCTGATCGCGCGCAGCTGGATGCCATGCATCACCAGGCGCACGAGCAGTGTTTCATTGCCAATTCGGTGCTGACCGACGTGCGCTGCGAGCCAGTGCTGCCTTCTGCTGCTTGATGGCACCACATGACACTGTCATATGACAGCCTGATTGCGTTGATGGCACTTTGATTTTATTTATCCCTGTCAGTTCTGGCAGGGTTTCCGCAGGTCTGGCCCGGAAGCGCCACCTATCAAGAGCTGGTTATATAAAAATCGGCGGGCCTTGATAATGGTGCTCCCGCTTTGATTTCCACGATTCTCGAATGGTCGATCCCGCTGGCATTCTGGTTGTCGGGGATCGGCTTTTTCATTCTCAGCAAATTCGGTTTTGATACACGCCGCTGGGCGTCGGCGTTTTGTCTGCTGGGAACCGGCTATGGGTTGATGACGTATCGGCTGGATCATTGGTCAATCTTCAAGCCGTTGCTTGAAGACTTGTTCCTGATGCTGGGCACGGTGGGCATGACGGCTGCGTTATCGCACCGGTTTGCAGCGAAGCCCAAGTGGCGAATCAAGGCCGGGATCATCGCGGCATCTATCGCCGGAGCCGCTTGGTGTCTGGCGGTCTGGCACAGCGTCCGTCTGGAAACCTTTGCCATACAAAGCGGCTGTGTGCTGATCGTGCTGACAGCATTGTTGTCCCGGGATGCGCGCCCGCTGAGCAAGGGCGACCGGGTGCTGTACGTGACTTTTGCGGTGGTCTGCGCGGCCTTGTTCCTGGAATGTGTAGGGTATTTGTTTGCGCCAGAAATGGGGCATAAAACAGGTGCCTGGCGGGCATCGATCTGGGGCTTCATGATGCAGCTGACGGGCGGAATCATCGCGGTCAGCCTGAGCTTTGCCATCTTGCTGGCGGTCAGTCTGGACGTGATGGACAGACTGCGCCTGGTGTCTCAAACCGATGCGTTGACCGGTCTGTTGAACCGTAGTGGCATGGAAGAGGCCTGTACGCGGCTGCGTAAATCAGCGCGTGGAAAGCTGCCGCTGGCAGTCATTCGTGTGGATCTGGACCAATTCAAGCGGATCAATGACAGTTTCGGGCACGAGGCCGGCGACACCGTGATCGTGCGCATGGCGCAGCTCTTGAAACTCGCGGTGGATTCTCGGGGCGAAGCCGGGCGGACAGGTGCCGATGATTTTGTCGTGATCGTGCAGGATCACGATCTGGAGGCCGCAGCGGCGCTGGCGAACCGGGTGAAGAACGCGTTTTCGCACATTGTCTGGCCGTTTGACCCACTGGGTGCTGGCCGGACAGCCAGCTTTGGCATCACCATGTTTGCGCCTGAGGACACCTGCGCGACGGTAACGGCGCGTGCCGAAGCCATGCTCTATCTGGCCAAGCATTCCGGCCGCAATCGCGTGATGTACCACGAGACGTCTGAGCAAGCGCCGGTGATCTCGGGCGGTTCTGCCTCGGCGCGTACCTGACGGCATGTATGGATAACATGCATGGACAACATGCACGGGCAATATGCAGCGCTTCCTATCGCAGCGAATTTTCCTGCGCAGCTTCCACCCGTGCACGCACCGCATCCATGTCTGCATCGCTGTCGCGAAAACGGTCGGCAACCTTGCGGAACTCGGTTTCCAGCTGCAGAAACGCGTCCAGCACGTCCGGGTCGAAATGGGTGCCGCGACCTTTCACCATGATCTCGCGGGCCGCGTCGTGTGACATGGACGGTTTGTAGACGCGACGGCTGATCAGCGCGTCGTAGACGTCTGCCACGGCCATCAGGCGGGCAGACGGCGGAATGTCTTCGCCAACCAGGCCTTGCGGGTAGCCCGAGCCGTCCCACTTCTCCTGGTGCCCGTAGGCGATTTCCTTGGCGTAATAAAGAAAATCCACCTTCATGCCAAGCTGTCGTTCGGCGTTTTCGATCGTCTCCAGCCCCAGCGTGGTGTGGGTCTTCATGATCTCGAACTCTTCCGGCGTCAGACGCCCCGGTTTCAGCAGAATATGATCCGGGATGCCCACCTTGCCGATGTCGTGCAAGGGGGCAGATTTGAACAGCAAGTCGATGGTGGCAGGCGTCAACCAGTGCTTGAAGCGCGGGTGGTCGCACAGCTGTTCCGCCAGCAGCTTCACATAATACTGCGTGCGCCGGATGTGATTGCCGGTTTCGTTGTCGCGGGTCTCTGCCAGCGACGCCATCGCCATGATGGTGACGTCCTGAATCGCCTGAGCGTCTCGGGTACGGCGCTGGATTTCGCGTTCCAGATAATCGTTCTGATCGCGCAGGAAGTCTGCATTGGCTTTCACCGCCAAGTGCGCCTTGATACGCGCCAGCACAATCGGCGGGCTGATGGGTTTGGCGATGTAGTCCACCGCCCCCAGTTCCAGCCCCACCTGTTCGTCTTCCAGGTCGCTGCGCGCCGTCAGGAAAATGACCGGGATGTCGCGCGTGGCCAGGTCTGCTTTCAGTTGGCGGCAGACATCGTAGCCATTCATCTCGGGCATCATCACATCGAGCAGAATCAGGTCGGGCGCTTCTGTGCCACGTGCGATCTGCAGCGCGCGTGCGCCGCTGTTGGCCACCTTCACGCGGTACAGACCTCGCAGCAGGCGACTCATTAAGGCCAGGTTGTCGGGCGTGTCATCGACGACCAGCACGATGGGCAGTGCGGGATCGAGTTCGGACATCATGTCTCGGCATCCTCAAGAGCAATGGCAAGGGCTGCGCAGGCCTCATGCAGAAACGCCAGCGCAGCAGCAAAGTCGTAGCTTCGCATGGCAGTGGCAATGCGGGGGTAGTCCGTGCCAAAAGCGGTGCGAAGCAGGGCGTGATGCAGGTCGAACAATTCCAGCGCTTCGGCGTCGTCTTGCCGCAGGTAGTTGGCCAGGTCACGGCATACACGGACCAGGGCCGGGCGGTCTGCAATATGGTCTGTCGATGTGCTCGGCATCGACAAGGCCTGATCGAGTTGGTCGACCAGTGTTTGCAGCATGCTGACGACGGTATCAACGTGGGCATGCAACGATGCATCTGCCGAACCTCCGGTGGGTGGCGCATGCCGCAGCTGGTTTTCCAGACTTGCCGCCGCCGTCTGCAAGGACACTGCACCGATGTTGCCGGCGCTGCTCAGCAGCGTATGGGCAATGTGCTCCGTAGTTGCCCACTCGCCCGCGGCAAACGCAGTGCGCAAGGCGTGCGCAGTCGTCTGGTGGCCGCTGGCGAACTTGCGCAGCATACTCAGGTAAAAATCGCTTTTGCCCATGACCCGGCGCAGTCCCAGGCTGACATCCACACCCGTCAGTTGGTGAATGCTTGCCGGCAGGCTGACGATCTCGGGGGCGGCCGTGCTGACACGGTCGGGGCGCGCGACGTGGTTGCCAGTCCAGCGTGCCAACGTGGCCAGCAATACCGTCGGTTCGAAAGGCTTGGCAATGAAATCGACCATGCCGACATCCAGACAACGCTGGCGGTCAGCGTCGCGCACGTTGGCGGTCATGGCAATGATCGGCAAGTCATCAAGGGGCTTCATCTGGCGGATGGCGGTGGTGGCGCTCAGACCGTCCATCACCGGCATCTGCAAGTCCATCAAGACCAGGTCATAAGCGTGCTGCTGCACGCGTTCCACGGCGATGGCACCATTGCCGGCAATGTCCACCGACATGCCTACGTGCTCAAGCAGCAGGCGAGCCACTTCCTGATTGAGTTCGTTGTCTTCGACCAGCAGCACCCGTACCCCGGCCAGGCCATCGATCTCGGACGCGTGTTGCGTGGGTGACGTAGTCAGGTCCTGCGCTGCATCCGCTGCTTCGGCATCCTGCGAAATGCCCAGCCGCGCGGTGAACCAGAAGGTGGACCCCTGGCCTGCCACACTGCGCACGCCCACCGTGCCACCCATCAATTCGGCCAGACTGCGCGAAATCGCCAGGCCCAGCCCGGTACCGCCGTATTTGCGTGTGGTCGATGTGTCGGCCTGCTGGAAGCTCTGGAACAGTTGGGCTTGCTGTTCCGGTGTCAGCCCGATGCCCGTGTCACGTACTTCGAAACGCAGCACGGCGTGGGTGTCGCCGGTTTCGTGCGGATGCACGCAGATTTCGATCTCACCGCGCTGGGTGAATTTGACGGCGTTGTTGACGTAGTTGATCAGCACCTGACCTAGTCGCAAGGGGTCGCCGATCAACGAACGGGGGACGTCGGGTGCCACATTCAGAATGAACTCCAGTCCCTTGTCGCTGGCCTTGTCGGCCATCAGGTCAGCCACGCCGGACAACACGTCGTCCAGATCCAGCACCGTCGTTTCCACCGACAGTTTGCCGGCCTCGATCTTGGAGAAATCCAGAATGTCGTTGAGCACACCCAGCAGGTGTTGCCCGGACTGCTGGATTCTTTCGATGTAGCTGCGCTGCGTCTGGTCCAGATCGGTTTCAGACGCCAGGTGCGACATGCCGATGATGGCGTTCATCGGCGTGCGAATTTCGTGGCTCATGTTGGCCAGGAAGTTGCCCTTGGCCTGGCTGGCGGCGTCGGCGCTTTCCTTTGCCTGCTGGATCAGGCGTTCGGCTTCTTTCTGTTCGGATATGTCCACGAAGGTGCCCACCACACCGCCCGGCGAGCCGTCGCCCAGCTGGAAGCCTGAACACCAGTACAAAGCGTGGTGCAAGTGGCCATCAGGGCGCTGGAAAACAGCTTCGCGGCGTACGCTGCCGCCTTCCAGTATCAGTCGCCGGTCTTCGTCGTGATAGATGCGCCGGTCGGCTTCGGGCAAGTAGTCCAGGTCCAGAACTTCCTTGCCGAGCAAGGGCGTGGTGTCGATGCCAAAGTACGCGTCGTAGGCCTGATTGAATGCCGAGAAGCGGCCGTCTGCGCCTTTGACGAACACGGGGTAGGGGATCACGTTGAACAAGACTTTCTGGAAGGCCAGTTGTTCGTCCAGCGCCAGTTGTGCGCGTTTGCTGGCGGTGATGTCCTGGCTTACGCCGTAGATGTCGATCACCGTGCCATTGCTGTCTCGTATCGAGAACCCGGCCGTCTGCAACCACACCACTGCGCCGTCGTTGGGCCGCTGCATGGGGTAGCGCGCCTCGTAGCGCTCGATATCACCTGCGCGCAGCGACGCCAGCAGGCGGCGCAGTTTTACGGCATCGTCGGGGCTGACTGCCGCCACGTGGGCGATCCAGTCTTCTTCAATGCGATAACGAAAATCAGGGGTGTCGGCCTGTTCGCCGTAGATGCTGGCAATACGGCTGGACGACAGGAAGTAGTCCGGCGTCTGCATGGGGATATGCCAATACCCCGCGCGGGTCAGCGCCAGGGCGTGATCCGCCATGAAGTTGCTGTGGTGGATTTGCGCTTCCATGGCCCGGTGTTCGGACACATCTACGATGGACACGCAGACATAGGCTTCCTGATTGCCCATGCCGGGCAGGAACGCCAGGCCGACCGACAGCAGCACATGACTGCCGTCTTTGCGCACCCCTTGAATGTCGCGGCTTTTCGCACTGGTGGTCAATGCGCCGTGGCGCAGGCAGTCTTCGCGGAAGGACTCGCCCGTGCGCGGCATGATCTGCGGAATCAGGGCCTCGACATTCATGGCCAGCAGTTCGCCCGACGTATAACCGAAGATGCTGTCCAGCACCGGATTGCTGAGCATGATGTCGCCGTCGGCGGTGGCAACCAGCATGCCGTAGGGTGCAGATTCGATCACGCTGCGGTACCAGGCCTCGGCTTCTTCAAGCTGGATTTTCTGCGCTTCCAGCTCGGCCGTCTGTTCTTCCAGGTCGTTGGTCTGTGCGGCCAGCTTGTCTGACTGCTCGCGTGTTTCTTCCAGCAGACGCCACGCTTTCTCGGTGCGTTCCTGAATCGCCATGTTCAAGGTCATGACGGGCAGCAATTCATCAAGCAGCGTTTGTGCGCGCTCGGTGAGCGTACCCACCACGGCGAATTCAACGACGCCGAACAGGCGTTTGTTCAATGCCAGCGGGATGAAGTGCAAGGTGTCGGGCACGGATGAACCCGTGGCAGAACCAAACGCGTAGTGCGGCGGGACGTGTTGCAGCACGATGGGCTGACGATCCATGGCAGCCTGCCCCACCAGGCCTTGCCCGAAGGCGATGGGCGCTTCCGATTGCCGATTGGCGTCAAGCCCGTAGCCGTGCAGCAGATAAAGCTGCGCGCGCTCTTCGTCGTGCAGGTAGACGGCTCCGTGACTGATGTTCAGCAGCGGTGCCAGACGTGTCAGAAAGACCCGGGCAAGTTCGTCAGCGTGTTCGGCCTGCTGCAATTGCGTCGAGATGATCGCTACCTGGTTCTTCACCCAGCGCTGATCCTCCAGCCGCTGGTAGACCTCGCGCAGTCGCTGTAGACCACGTGCAATGTCGCCCAGTTCGTCGGGGCGATCAGGGTAGGGGATGGCGATGTCGAGCTGACCTTCGGCAATGCGACTGATGCTGGTCTGCAGGCGACCCAGTGGGCGGCTCAGGCGGTATAGCCCAGCGAAATAAGTGCCGATCAGCGCGGCACCCAGCAGCGCCAAGGATCCGAACACCGCAGCCATGTCCCAGCGCGTTTGTGCCGATACCTTGGCAAAGGTCTCGGTCATCCGGGCTTCAGTGCGGGCGTTGAAGGCATCGATGGCGTCTTGAACGGCATCGGCTGATGCTTCATAGACCGGGTTGAACAACAGGGGCACCGGATCGGTCGAGGCAAGGTCTGGGACAGCGCCTGTCGTGCTGTCGGGCGTGGCCTCGTCTGTGCGCTGATTGCCATCGTTATGCCCGACCGCGCGGAAGGCGCGCCGCTCGGTGCGATTCAATTCATCCGCAAGCCGGTTTGCTTCTTCCAGCAGTCGCAGCTCATCGGGCGCAAACCCGTGTTTGCGCAGCAAGTCATTGAAGGCAATCGTGGACCCATCGGCGCGCGGTGCCTTGCCCGCATGCGCAGCGACAAGCTGTTCGTATTCCTGCTTGTAGCGCGCTTCGCGGGTCACCACGTAAGCGCGGGCCAGCCGAACCAGGTCACGTGAATGCGCACGAAGTTCTGCGCCAAGTGATTGGATCTTGATGCGCTGACTGGAAAATTCGGTCAGGGTTTGCTGGTTGTCGGCAATGCGCAGCACCATCCACCATGACAGCAGAATGGCCAGCAACAAGGGAATGAAAGCCACCTGAATCAGGCGTTGAATACTCATATGGGGAAAACGGGCAGGTGGAACAGCGGGTGTCGGTTGCCGACGAAATCCCGCCAGGGGATATTCGAGAACTGCCGGAATTTTTGCGTGGCTTCAGTGATGTAACAGATATGCTGTTTTGTTACAAGGAGATACTGTGCCGAAGGCGTGCCCTTGGTAATGGTGCTTCACCCTGGCTCGCCCTTAAAGTGACATGGATGCCGCGCATTGCACATCGGCCAAAGGAGACATACCCGTGACAGATTCCATTCACCTGGTGCTGATAGACCCGCAAAATGATTTTTGCGATCTGCCGGCGGGTTGGTGTGGGAGTGATCCGTTGAGCGAGTCTGCGGGTGGTCTCACGGCGGGTCTTACAACCGGTCCCCAGACTGCCGCGTTCATCGGTTCCCTGGTCGATCCGCTCGCTGATCCCGCTGGTCCCACCGCTGCAAAGCTACATGCCCCCGCCTTGCCTGTCCCCGGCGCGCACCAGGACATGCTGCGCATTGCCCGTCTGATCGATGAGGCCAGCGAGCGCATCAGCGCGATCACCGTCACGCTGGATTCTCATCACCGTCTGGATATTGCGCACCCGGGGTTCTGGACGACCCGGGACGACTTGCCTGTCGCTGCATTCACGCAGATCACCGCGGCACAACTACGTGCTGGGGACTATCGGCCACGCGACGCAACTGCCTTGGCACGTGCGCAGCGCTATCTGGACGAACTGGAACAACGCGGGCGCTACACGCTGATGGTGTGGCCGGTGCACTGCGAAATCGGTAGTTGGGGGCATAACGTGCATCCGGCGGTGAAGGCCGCCTATAACCGCTGGGAAGATCAGCACCTGCGTGTGGTCGGCAAGCTGAGCAAGGGCAGCAACCCCTGGACCGAGCATTACAGCGCGGTACGGGCCGAGGTGCCTGATGCCAACGACCCGGCAACGCAGCTGAACGCGGCGTGGTTGGCCGAGCTTGATCGCGCGGATCAGATCGTGATTGCAGGCGAGGCGGGCAGCCACTGCGTGCGCGCCACGGTGGAAGATATCGCTGACCATCTGCCGTCGCAGCGCTTGGACAAGCTGGTGTTGCTGACTGACTGCATGAGCCCGGTTGGTGGGTTCGACGCCCAGCAGCAGACTTTTCTGGACAACATGCGCAAGCGAGGGCTGCGTCTTTGCAGCAGTGCGGACTTTCTGTCGGCCGTTGCGGCGCGCAGGGCATGAGGCTTCGGCAGCCTGAAGCTTCAGGCCTGCTGCTTGAAGGATGACTCCAGGGGCATGATGTTTAAAGCACATCCCCCCAAAGACTTGACCCTTGGTAAATCGTCTCTGACGCAAAGCCGATGAGGGTCTATGCTGCGGCTCTTGATGTCATCGTCTTACAAGGAACCGCATGAATCGCGTCCGTCGCCTGCTCGATCCCGCCACCGGTAAAACCTGGTCCACCCGCTGTGATGGGGAACTGGTCATCATCAGCAATGGATTTCCCGGCAAGGAAAAGCATGCCGACAAACCCAAGGCGGACGCCGAGACGGCACGCATCTGGGCCGAGAAAGAGGAATGGGCGCGACTGAAAAAGAACATGGTGCTGGTCACCCCCGACGCAGCCCCTGGCGAACCGCGCATGCACTGCTACCTAGGTGGTGCCTACACCGGTTCACTCGCGCTGGCCGATGTCGGTGGGCGGATCATGTGCAGCCGCAGCGGCGACAGCGAACACTTGGTGTTTGTCAGTGCCGACGGCGTGATCAGCAAGCCGATGGACCTGCCGCCGAATCGCCTGGCGTGGAAAATCATCCATGCGCCGGCCCTGGACCGCGTGTTGGTGCAGGCCGATGACCAGGTCATAGCCTGGTCTGATGCCAGCGGGGCCTTTGAAGCGCTGACCGAATCGCGTGCCAGACATGGCAGCTTCCTGGATGCGGCAGGCACACGCATCGCGTGGTACGACGCGCCCGATGTGGTCGTGAAAGACATTGCCACCGGCAAAGAACTGTTCCGCCGCAAATTCGAGGCGCAGATCTACAAGGGCAGCGTGCAGATGACGGGTGCGCTGTCACCCGATGGCAGCACGGTGGCTGCCTGCGCGCAGGAAGGCGAGGTGGTGTTGTTCGATATTGCCAGCGGCGAGTCGCGCACCTGGCAGGGCAGCTTCACGCAGATCGACAAGCTGGAATTTTCTGGCGACGGCCGTTGGCTGATTGCCAAGGGACGTTATGCCGGCTGGGGCTTGCATTGCTTTGACGTGGCCGCGGGCGCAGCGCGCACTGACTGGCCGGACTTGGGTGACCTGGGCAATGGCGATTTTGCCATCGACCCCACTGGCACACGCTTGGCCGTCACGCATCGTGGCCACATCGAGGTCTTCGATCTGGCCACGATGCAAAGCGTGCTGCGTTTCCGGGTCGAGCACATCGTGCGTCGTGCCGATATTGCGTGGATGGGCACTGACACCATCGCGGTGCGCACCGATTATGCGTGCGCAAGTTTGTACGCGGTGTAATACAGCCATGCTTGTATGGCTGATCTGAATCCAGACTCAAGCCAGCAAGCATCGCGGTGGGAAATCTCAGCTAGCAATTGCAGTTGAACTTCGATTTGAACGGCGCGGCTGCACCGCCGTTCAAATTCTCAGTTGACTTTGACGGCGCTGACCTACGCAACGCCAATATCAACGCAGCCGATCACGCCGCCTGCGCAGCAACCTTCGCACCCGCGTACCGGCTGACCGGCCTGCGCAAGCCCAGATTCTCACGCAGGGTCTTGCCTTCATATTCCGTGCGGAACAGGCCGCGGCGGCGCAGTTCTGGCAGCACCAGTTCGATGAAGTCTTCCAGCCCGCTGGGCAGCGATGGCGACATGATGTTGAAGCCGTCGGCACCTTCTTCTTCGAACCACTGCTGCAACTGGTCTGCCACCTGCGTGACCGACCCCACCACCTGTTGATGCCCACGCGCCCCGGCAATGCGCAGATACAGATCGCGGATGGTCAAATTGTCGCGTCGAGCCAAGTCCAGCAGCAGACGCTGGCGGCTCTTGCCGCCGTTGGTTTCGGGAAGTTCCGGCACCGGGCCATCGATCGGATAACCCGACAGATCAACGCCGCCAATCATGTTCGACAACAGCGACAGGCCCACGTCCGGGTGGATCAGGTCTTGCAGGCGACCGAACTTGTCTTCGGCCTCGGCCTGCGTGCGGCCCACTACGGGGAAGATGCCGGGCATTACCTTCAAGTCATCGGGATGGCGGCCGTAACGCGCCAGCCGTCCCTTGATGTCGCGATAGAAATCCTGCGCCTCGCCAAAGGTCTGGTGCGCCACAAAAATCACTTCCGCTGTGCGTGCCGCCAGTTCCTTGCCGGCTTCCGATGCTCCCGCCTGCACCACGACCGGCCAGCCCTGCGGCGGTCGCGCCACGTTCAAAGGGCCGCGTACCTGGAAGTGTTCGCCCTGGTAGCCCAGCACATGCAGCTTGTTCGGGTCGTGGTAGATGCCGCTTTCCTTGTCGCGCAGAAACGCGTCGTCGTCCCACGAGTCCCACAGCCCAGTCACCACGTCATAGAACTCGCCTGCGCGTTCGTATCGCAGACCATGCTGAAGATGCTCGCTGCGGTTGAAGTTGTGCGCCTCGCCGTTGCCGCTGGATGTGACCAGATTCCAGCCTGCGCGCCCGCCGCTCAGGTGATCCAGCGACGCAAACTTGCGCGCCACATTGAAAGGTTCGTTGAAGCTGGTGGAAACGGTGGCGATCAGACCGATGCGCTCGGTCACCACCGACAGCGCCGACAGCAAGGTCAGTGGTTCGAAATGATCGCTGCGCGCGGTGCGGTGCAGAGAGGTCGGGTCTTCATTGCGCACACCTACTGAATCGGCAAAAAAGATCGTGTCGAACTTGGCGGCCTCGGCTTTCTTGGCCAGCTCGGCAAAACGCTTGAAACTCTGTCCGTCATCGGCATGGGTTTCGGGCAGACGCCAGGCGGCGATATGGTGCCCGGTCTGCATCAGAAATGCGCCTAGCTTGATTTGTCGGGGAGTCTTGGGCATGGCGATATCTCTGATGGAAGCGGTGGCGGGAAGGTGTCAACCTGAGCCGGGCGGGGCAGGTCGCCCACCCATCGATGCATCCTAGAAGCGCAGTCGATCGGAACCAACGAACGATTCATCCTATCCAAATAAGTGATAAAGACATGCAAATCGGACGATTGCCTCGTCCGGCTTGGGTTCATAGTTGCACTATCCCTTCCTGAGAGAGAACAGACACATGCCGATCGTCAATGGTTACGCCGCTCCCGCCGCAGGCGCTCCGCTGCAACCCTTCAGTTTCGAACGCCGCGAGCTGCGCGACGATGACGTCGATATCGCCATCCACTATTGCGGCGTCTGCCACTCCGACATCCACCAGGCCCGCGACGAGTGGGGCGGTTCGATGTTCCCGATGGTGCCGGGCCACGAGATCGCGGGTGTCGTGACGGCAGTCGGCAAGGCCGTCACCAAGTTCAAGGTGGGTGACCGCGTGGGCGTGGGTTGCTTTGTGGATTCGTGCACCAAGTGCAAGACGCGCGACGTCGACAACGAGCAATACATGGCTGGCCTGATCCAGACCTACAACAGCCTGGAAGCCGATGGCGTCACGCCCACCTTTGGCGGCTATTCCTCGCGCATTGCGGTCAAGGAAGGCTACGTGCTGTCCATTCCCGATTCGCTGCCGCTGGACGCTGCTGCGCCGCTGCTGTGCGCCGGTATCACCCTGTATTCACCGCTCAAACACTGGAAGGTCGGGCCGGGCAAGAAGGTTGCCATCGTGGGCCTGGGCGGGCTGGGGCACATGGGGGTAAAGCTGGCGCACGCGATGGGTGCCGAAGTCACGGTGTTGAGCCAGACGCTGAACAAGGAAGCAGACGGCAAACGCATGGGTGCCGATCACTTCTTCGCGACCAGCGACCTGCAGACCTTCGTTGATCTGCAAGGCTATTTCGACGTCATCATCAACACGGTTGGCGCAAGCATCGACTGGACCGACTATCTGAACCTGTTGGCGCTCGACGGCAGCATGGTGCTGGTTGGCATCCCGGAATCGCCTGCGCCGGTGCATGCGTTCGCACTGGTCGGTGGCCGCCGCTCGCTGTCCGGGTCGATGATCGGTTCGATCAAGGAAACCCAGGAAATGCTCGATTTCTGCGGCGAACACGGCATCGTGTCCGACATCGAACTCATCAAGATTCAGGACATCAACGAGGCTTACGAGCGCGTGGTGCGCAGCGATGTGCGCTTCCGCTTTGTGATCGATATGAGTTCGCTGGAAGCGGCGTAATCAACGTGCTTGATTCACTGCGTTGATCGACACATCGTTGATCGACACATGGAACCTGCGAATGCGCAGGTTCCATGTAGCACGGTCGGCGTGTCTGCGTGTTTTCTGTCTTCTGTGCCTGAAGCAGATCGCGCGCAGCAATCACAGACAGCAGGGCTGTGGTGGCCGACGCGCTGGCCGACGCGCTGACAAACGACGGCTGGACAAGCCGCCGTTTGCCAGCGAAGTTGCAGATACTGCTATGACCGGTCAGGCTGCGTTGCGAGGGGCAGCAGGCAACACCACCCGGCCAATCAAGCCGCCACCAGGACGCGGCAGCAGTTCAATTGTGCCGCCAACCCGTTGCAGCAGGCGTCGCACAATAGCCAGGCCCAAGCCCGCGCCACCCGCATCGGTGCGCGCCTCGGACCCACGCGTGAACGGACGCAGCATGCGCGGCACATCCGATGCCGGAATGCCCGGGCCACGGTCGCAGACATCGATATGAATATTGCCCTGCGACGCATGCAAGATCAGATCGATGGCAACCGGACGACCTTCGTCATGGCCATACTTGCGCGCGTTTTCAACCAGGTTGCAGACCGCGCGTTCCAGGTCGGACGGTGCCACGCGCGCTTTCAGATCGCCCGCCACATTCGCGACCAGCGTGCCGCCCATCAATTCCGTGTGCGCGCGTTCGCGTTCGGCCAGATCAGTAATCAGCCCGGACACATCGATGACCTGATCAGGCGTGGTGGCCGGACGCGCATAGACCATGAACTGGCCAATGGTGCGGTCAAGCTGCGCTACGTCTTCGTCAATGGCGTGCCGGCTTTCTTCGGTCAGGCCGCTGAGTTCCAATTCCAGGCGCAGACGCGTCAAGGGCGTGCGCAGATCGTGCGAAATACCGGCTAGCATCAGTGCGCGATCGGCTTCCGCACGATCCAGTTCTTCCACCATCCGGTTGAAGCTGGCGTTCACGCTGCGGATCTCGTCCGGCCCCATTTCGGGCAGGGGAGAAGGCTTTTCACCCAAAGACAGGGCTTGCGCTGCACGTGCCAGCCGCGACAGCGGCCGGTTCACGAAGCTCACGATCATGGCTGCGCCAAGCAGCGACAACAACAAGGCTGCCGCACCCCAGCCCAGCCATTCCACGCCGGGTGCACGTTCCACGCGGTCGCGTTCGATCACGACCCAATAGTCGTCGTCATCGATGGCAAAGCTGACCCACAGGCCAGGGATGCGATTGACCTCCCAGACCACCTGCGCGGTGGGACCAAGACGGTCGATCACATAGACGGCGACCCGCTGCAGGATCTCGCGATCCGGGATGGGTTGCGTCTTGTCGGTGGTTTCACGGGGATAGACCTGAATACCTTCATTGGTAGCCAGATCCAGCATCAGATCGCGACGTACGCGGGGAGCGGAATGGACCAGCGCCGCACGCGTGATATTGACCACGGTCACGATCTGCTGGGCGATTTGTTGTGCCCGCGGCTCGATTTCCATGTTGCGGAAGGCTTGAAGCCATACGGCAAGGCTGGCCGTCATCAACACGGTCAACAACAGGAAAGTGCGGCCGAACAGGCCTAGGCGAGAGACTACGCGAAGGGCGACCGACATCGGGGGGAACTCGGAAAGGCTAGCGCCAATACGACAAACGGCGACTCGGGTCGCCGTTTGCACTCATGACGGAGAAAGAACGTTCAACCGCCGTCGGGAACAAAGACGTAGCCAAGCCCCCATACGGTTTGAATGAAGACGGGTTTGGCGGGATCGGGTTCGAGCAGTTTGCGCAAACGCGAAATCTGCACGTCCAGGCTTCGATCGAAAGCTTCGTATTCGCGACCGCGTGCAAGCTCCATGAGCTTGTCGCGCGACAGCGGGATTTTGGGGTGACGGGCAAACACTTTCAGGACCGAGAACTCGCCAGTGGTGAGCGGAACTGCTTCGCCACTGCGGGTCAGGGTGCGGGTTGCCAGATTGAGCAGGTAGGGGCCGAAGCTGACCGTCTCGTTGTCCTGGCTAGGCGCGCCCGGATGTTCGTCCGGACCTTTGCGACGCAGCACAGCGTTTACGCGGGCAAGCAGTTCGCGGGGGTTGAAAGGTTTGGGCAGATAATCATCCGCGCCCATTTCGAGCCCGACGATGCGATCCACGTCTTCGCCCTTGGCGGTCAACATGATGATCGGGGTGTTATCCCGGGCACCACGCAGACGGCGACAGATGGACAGGCCATCTTCACCAGGAAGCATCAGATCGAGGACCAGCAGGTCGAAGCGCTCGCGTTGCCATAGCTTGTTCATGCTCTGGGCGTTTTCGGCCACCCAGACAGAGAAGCCTTGCTCGGCGAGATAACGTCGAAGCAGGTCGCGGAGACGCACGTCGTCGTCGACGACGAGGATTTTTTTAGGGGCGTTGGCGAGTGACATGGCAGAAATGTATCCGAGACTAGTGGGCGAATCAGTACGGGTCATTGCTTGTTACAGAAATCAGAAGCTCGTCACCGGCAAGCGCCAAATCGCGTTAAAGATGCGCTTTATCATTGAGTTGTGAACATTGTCGCCCACCTCCCATCGCGAAATCCAAGCGCTTGCGTGTCTGACGCAGGACGTCTTCTTGCTACGGTCATCCTTGGTGTAGCCGGGGTGTCTGCCGTATTGCCTGTGCGTGCTCAGAATAATGCACTCCCGGGCACACTTTCGCTATCGAGTTCTGCTGTGCAGTCATCGAGCGTGTCGGGTGGCGATCAAACTGGCCGTTCCGGGTCTCGGGTGATCCTGTCCACAGGAGCTTCACAGGCGTCCTCGTCTTCCGCACCTTCAGCGTCTTCTTCTGTTTCCAATGGCCAGAGCGTAAGCAGCCTCGCGCCTCCTACACCTGCTTCGCAACCACCTGCCTACGGTACGGGCGGTGTGGTGTATGGGTCGAGCAATGGCGATCTGGGTTATATCGGTGTGGTGCCCCACGCAGTAATGCCGCATACCGTGATGCCCGGTCACGCGGATTCCGACTGGGCAGGCCCGGTGCTTCCCGGCGAGCGCGTGCACGTGCCCAAGCGCCTGTCTACGGAAGAACGTTTGCGTTTGCGCAGCGATATTCGAGACGCGTCGCGCAATATGTACGAGCATCCTCGCAGTCGCTGATTGATGGCCATGCCTGGTCATGATTGTTGGCCATTGGTCGCCGCGTTAACACCGACGCGTGTTTGGCCGTCAGCGTTGGCTGCTTAGCTCGTACAATTCCATTCATGACTCAATACATTCTTGCCCTGGAAACTTCCGGTGCGTGTTGCGGCGTTGCGCTCTTGTGCGACGCAAGCGGTGCGCAGCGGGTCGTGTTGCGCGAGCATCACGGCACCAAAGAACATTCCGAACGCCTGTTGCCGATGGTCGACGAAGTCTTGGCCGAGGCGGGCATTGCTGCCACCGCGCTCAGCGCGATTGCCTTCGGGCAAGGTCCTGGCGGCTTCACGGGCTTGCGGGTGGCGTGTGGTGTGGCGCAGGGCCTGGGTTTTGCACTTGAACTGCCGCTGGCGCCCGTGGTGTCGCTGGCGGCGCTGGCATTGGCAAGCGAAGCCACGACTGGCCAGGTGGTACTGGTGGCCATGGATGCACGCATGGACGAGGTGTATGCCGGTGCCTACCGCATCGTCGATGACGCGGGCTGGCGCGACGTGGTGGCGCTCGATGGACCGATTCTGCTGGGTGCTGCCGACCTGCTGACCTGGGCACGCATGCAATCCTGGTGGACCGACGCCGTGCTGCATGTCGGTGACGCGGCGCTTGCTTATCCGACGCAGGTCGGTCTTTCTGATACCGCCCCGCGTTCCGAAATTGTTCGACCGACTGCCGATGCGGTGGCCTTGCTGGCGGCGGGCATGTTGCGTCGTGGCGAGTGTGTGCCGGCCGATCAGGCAAGCCCGCTTTATGTTCGCGACAAAGTGGCTTTCACCACCGCTGAACGGGCATCCGGTCTGGGTGGGAATCCTCGTGTCACCTTGCCGCAGGTAGGGGTGGCAAACGGAGTGGCAGGATGAATACGCAGCCTTTCAACCGACCGGACGCATCGAACACGAACACGCGTGAAACCGTGGCGGGCTTGCCCGCATCGTTGTCTGTCGCGCGCATGCGCGAGGAAGACCTCGATGAAGTCATGATCATTGAGCGTCGCATCTACGAGTTTCCCTGGACCCGTGCCAACTTTTCTGACTCGATCGCAAGCGGGCACAGCGTCTGGGTAGCGCGAAGCGCGGAAGGGCTTGAAGGCTATTGCGTCATCATGGTGGTGCTCGATGAAGTGCACCTGCTCAATCTCAGCGTGGCCCCGCTTGCACAGGGCAAGGGGGTAGGGCGCGGCTTGCTGAACTGGACCGAGGTGGTGGCGGGTCGATACCTGGCGTCCAGCGTGTTGCTTGAAGTCCGCCCAAGCAATCTGCGAGCGTTGGGTCTGTATGAACGTATCGGTTATGAACGCGTCGGCATTCGACGCGGTTACTACCCTGCCACCCGGGGCCGTGAAGATGCGATCGTCATGCGCAAACCCCTGCATCGGGCAGGGCCGGCATGAGCGTGGCACCGGATGTCTCCTCGCCCTTGCGTCGTGCCTGGTTGCGTGAGCTGGGTATTGAACGTGTCTGGGCCGCGACGCCGCCCGCGCAGGTAGCAAGTCAGGCACCACAAGTCAGTGCGCAAGCGCTTGCCGAAGCACCTGCCGAGACTGCTTCGCCAGCCGCTGCATCTGTCGTCGCGCCGCCCGCTCGCATGGAAAGTCCTGCGGCAGCTGCTCGTCCGGCCGAGGGTGGTGCTCGTGCCACCACACCGCGCACGACCACTGGCCGTATGGGACCTGCCCAGGTACACCGAGACGCGCTCGCCAGCATGGTCGCAGCACCAAAAGCGAACGCGGCACCGCCCGTGACGCAGGCGCAGGCAATCGAATGGGCCTCAGGCGATCCGGAAGCCGCCTGGGCTGCCTTGCAGGCGGAAGTGTCGGTCTGCACAAAATGTGCGCTCAGCAAAGGCCGCACGCAGTCGGTGTTCGGATCCGGGCCGCGCAGTGCGCAATGGCTGCTGATTGGCGAAGCACCCGGTGAGCAAGAGGACCGCCAAGGCGTGCCTTTTGTGGGGCGTTCGGGCCAATTGCTGGAAAACATGCTGGGTGCGATCGGCGTGCAACGTGCGAAGGGTGATGCGTTCGTCACCAACATCGTCAAATGCCGGCCGCCGAACAACCGCAATCCTGAACCCGAAGAGGCCGCTGCCTGTCGACCCTACCTGGAACGTCAGGTAGCGTTGCTCAACCCACAGCGCGCGTTGGCGGTGGGTCGGGTGGCCGCGCAGAACGTGCTTGGCACTGATGCGACCATCGGCAGCCTGCGCGGTCGTGTGCACAGGCTGGGGCTGGGCGGCAAGGATATCCCGATGGTGGTGAGTTACCACCCCGCTTATCTGCTGCGCGCGCCACTTGAAAAAATCAAGGCATGGCACGATCTGAAGCTGGTGTCCGGCATTGGCGAGCCGCAATAGGCCGTCGCCGGCTAACGATCGGATCGCGCCTAGACGACCTTTGCGTCGCGCCTCCATTCAAAGATTTCTTGGGAGAACCCATGCGACTGATACTGGCCATTTTGCTTCCCTGGCTGCAGTTCTTCACCATTGGCCGGCCGTTTGCCGGCATCATCTGCCTGATTCTGCAGATCACGCTGATCGGCTGGATTCCCGCTGCGATCTGGTCGGTGTATGCGCTTAGCCAATACACCACAGACCAGAAGATTTCGCGTGCAATTCGCGGGACGCGTTGATCCTCAGGTTTGATGCTTAAGTAGTTCGGGTTCTTCAGCGACCTGACTCCTTGGGTCGCATCTGAAATCTGAAGCGCGAGACAAAAAATAACAGCCCCGAATCGGGGCTGTTATTTTTTGCGCCACCGTTTCCAGTGGCGCATGCCTTCACTTGGCGTCAGTGCTTGTGCGCTTTTTCGTCGCCGCTCAATGCAATGCCATGTGCGTGGCTGCCGATCAGTTCATCAAGGTTCGGGAAGCGGCGATGGTTGTGCCGGTTCCAGGCCATGATGATCAGCATCAACCCGGCCACCAACAGGCCGAAGATCACGATGATGGCGTTGACCGATACGTTCAGCGCCAGCAGCAGCGAGTACGAAGCTACCATCAACAGGATGTTCAACTGCTCGTTGAAATTCTGCACGGCAATCGAATGGCCTGCCGACAGAAGCACATGGCCGCGATGTTGCAGCAAGGCGTTCATCGGGACGACAAAGAACCCGCCCAGACCGCCGATCAGGATCAGCAGGGTATAGACGAACCAGCGGTCGTAGGCCACCGGCATCAGCATCACCACGAAGCCCATCAGCACACCAAAGGGCAGTACCTTCAAGGCTGCATGCAGCGGGATGAAGCGCCCGGCGATGATTGCACCGAAGATCGTGCCGACCGAGGCAACCCCCATCAGGATGGATGCCTGGTTCAGCGGCAGGCCAAGTTGCACGCGGCCCCACTCGATCACGATCAGCTGCAGCGTGGCACCCGCGCCCCAGAAGAGCGTGGTGACGGCCAGCGAAATCTGGCCCAGCTTGTCGTGCCACAGGGTGCGAATGAAGCCACCGAAAGTCTTCACCAGACGGATCGGGTTCTTCTGCTGCTTCGGGTAGACCACACCGGTGTCCGGAATCGTCAGGTTGAAGCCGGTCGCAATCAGATAGATCACGGCAATCACAACGATGGCAGCTTCAGCCGGCGGCGTGCCGCTGTGCATGCCCGGAATGAGGTTCAGATTCAGCAACCAGCTGGACACGGCAGGGCTGATCAGCGCACCGCCAACCACCACCCCCAGGATGATGGAGACAACTGTCAGGCCTTCGATCCAGCCATTGCCCTTGACCAACTGGTCTGGCGGCAACAGCTCGGTGATGATCCCGTACTTGGCAGGTGAATATGCTGCCGCCCCGATACCGACCAGCGCATAGGCCAGGCAGATCAGATAGACCTCTTGATGGGAGGGCAAGCCAAGGCTGCCGTACAGGAACATCAACAGACAGCCACAGATCTTGATCGCGTTGGTCGCGAACATGACCTTGCCCTTGGGGTAGGAGTCGGCGAATGCGCCGACGAAGGCTGCAAGCAGTACGTAGGACAGCGCAAATGACCATTTGATCATTGGCGTCATCCAGGCTGGGCCGTGGAGTTGCTGAATCAGTGCAACGGCTGCAATGAATAGGGCGTTATCGGCGAGCGAAGAAAAAAACTGCGCTGCCATGATTCGGTAAAAGCCTCGTTTCATCGGATCCCGTATGTCGTGCTGCAAGTCGGAGTGGAAAGTGCGAAGTCCGGCTGGCCGCATGGCCTTAGTCGATGCCGACGCCGCGAGTTATAGCACGCGATTACGCCCGATGGCATGCTTCTGCGCACCATTGGTGCAAGCCGGCAGAAAGTCTGCCAGTGTGGGCGTGCCGGCTCTTGACAACAGCCGGCTGCGAAGTGTTCGGCTGACGCTTCGCGATGCGGGCTTATCCGCGCATGTTGCCGTGCGGCAGGCTGTCGAATTGATGCAGTGCCACAGCGGGGGCAGGGGTCCAGCCCGGCTTGCGGTGTTCAGCGACGACGGTAGTGAAAATACCGCCACGCACGTACCACTTGGCCGTCAGGCGGAAGTAGCGCGGGTCGAGTGCGGCAACCAGATCGTCCAGGATCTTGTTGGTCACGGCTTCGTGGAAGGCACCCTCGTTGCGGAAGCTCCAGGTGTACATCTTCAGGCTTTTCAGCTCGACACAGCGTTCGTCGGGGATGTAGTCCAGCAGCAGCACTGCGAAATCAGGCTGTCCGGTCAGCGGGCAGAGGCAGGTGAATTCGGGGACTTCGATGTGAATCTGATAGTCGCGCCCGGCATTCGGGTTCGGAAAAGTATCGAGGGTCTTGCTGGGCAAGGAAGGCATGGCGGTGTCCAGAAATCGGTAAATGGGACTCAAGTGAGCCTTTATCGGCCTTTGCGCGCCGGTGCGCGCGGCGAAAGGTGGTCCCTTTGGTATTATACGAAGCGCTTCGCATACCCGCCTCGGGCATCAACGGTACGCCGTTAACCAACACTTTCTACTGCCTCGTATCGGTGCGACTCACCCAGATCAAACTCGCGGGCTTCAAATCCTTTGTCGACCCGACTGCTATTTCAGTTCCCAGCCAGCTGGTAGGGGTCGTCGGCCCTAACGGTTGCGGCAAGTCGAACATCATCGACGCCGTACGCTGGGTGCTGGGCGAATCCAAGGCCTCTGAGCTGCGTGGCGAATCCATGCAGGACGTGATTTTCAATGGCTCCGGCCATCGGAAGCCGTCGGCGCGCGCGTCTGTCGAACTGGTGTTCGACAACGGCGAAGGACGGGCTGCCGGCCAGTGGAGCCAGTACGCGGAAGTGGCCGTCAAGCGTGTGCTCACGCGCGATGGCAACAGCAGCTACTACGTCAATCAGCAGCAGGTTCGCCGGCGCGACATTCACGACATATTCCTGGGTACCGGCCTGGGTGCACGCGGCTACGCGATCATCGGCCAGGGCATGATCAACCGGATCATCGAGGCGCGCCCTGAAGAACTGCGGGTGTTCCTGGAAGAAGCGGCTGGGGTGTCGCGCTACAAGGAACGTCGCCGCGAAACCGAGAACCGCCTGGGCGACACGCGCGAAAACCTCACGCGCCTGGAAGATATCGTGCGCGAACTCACGTCGCAGCTGGACAAGCTCGAAGTGCAGGCCGAAGTGGCGCAGCGTTTCCAGAATCTGCAAGGCGACCACGACCTGAAGCAGCGCTTCCTGTGGCTGCTGCGCAAGCGCGAGGCCGATGCCGAGCGCCATCGTTTTGCGCTGGAAATCGAAAAAGCCCAGCTTGAACTCGATGCCTCGATGGCAGATTTGCGTCGCATCGAAGCGCAGCTTGAAAGCCAGCGCCAGGCCCACTACGAGGCCGGTGACGCCGTTCATACGTCTCAGGGCAAGCTCTACGAGGCCAATGGCGAAGTCAGCAAGCTGGAAGCTGAGATCAAGTACGTGGTGGAATCGCGCAACCGCATGCATGCGCAGTTGCAGCAGTTGCAAGAACAGGCAGCGCACTGGGCAGAGCAAAGCGAAACCGGTGCGGAATCGCTGGCCATGGCTGAAGAAAGCCTGATCGAGGGTGAAGCGCGCGCGGAAGAATCGCGCGGCATTGCCGAAGATGCGCAGGCGCGGCTGCCCGATACCGAAAACCTGTTGCGTGACCAGGCGGCTGCGCTTGCCGCCATGCGGGCATCGCTGGCGCAGGTCGAACAGGCGTTGGCGCTCAGCGCCCAGGCCCAGCGTGATGCCGACCGGCAATTGCAGGCCCTGGCGCAACGGCGCGAGCGCCTTGACCTGGAATCGCGCAACCTGCAGCGGCCCGATACCGACCGTCTGGAACAACTGACGGGCGACTTGGCCGACACCACGCAGCGCGTGGCGCAGGCCAAGGAAGAACTCGAATCGCTGGACGTGCAGATGCCGCAAGCCGATGCACAGCGCCGACAAGCCCAGGAAGCCGCCCAGACTGAAGCGCGGGCGGTAGCCCAGTTGGAAGCCCGTCTGTCGGCACTGACGCGCTTGCAGCAGGATGTGCAGAAACAGGGTGCCCTGCAGCCCTGGCTGGAAAAGCACGAGCTCGACAAGCACGGCCGGCTTTGGCAGAAGCTGCACATCGAAGCCGGATGGGAAGCCGCGCTGGAATCCATCCTGCGCGAGCGCATGACCTCGCTGGAGATGAGCAAGCTGGACTGGGCGCGTGCGTTCTTCTCGGACGCCCCGCCAGCCCGACTGGCTTTCCATCAGATGCCGGTCGCAGGCGGCACCCCCGAGTCCGCAAGCGGCCTGACGCCGCTGACCAGCTTGCTGCGCCTGAGCGATCCGGCGCTGCGCAGCTTGCTGAACGACTGGTTGCGCGATGTCTACATCGCAACCGACGCCACGCAGGCCATTGCTGCACGCGCGCAACTGCCGGATGGCGGCTGTTTTGTGGTCCGCGAGGGGCATCAGATCAGTGCCCACAGCGTGCGGTTCTATGCGCCGGATTCCGAGCAGGCCGGCATGCTGGCGCGCCAGCAGGAAATCGAAAACCTGCAACGCCAGTTGAAAGCCCATCAGCTGATCAGCGACGAAGCGCGTTCAGGCGTTGCCCGCGCCGAAGCCGCCTACCAACAGGTTGCCCAGGCGCAGCCAGCGGCGCGCCAGCGTCTGTCTGAAGTCACCCAGCGACTGCATGCCATCCAGCTGGAACACTCGCGTCTGTCGCAGCAGGCGGCGCAATCTGCCGAGCGGGCAGGGCGTATCGACGAAGAAATCGCCGAAATCCGCGCGCAGCAGGAAGAATTGCTGATCGTCAAGGAAGAGGCCGAGGCGCGTTTCGAAAACATGGATGCCGAGCTGGGCGACAAGCAGTCTGCTTTCGAAGATGCCCAGATGGCCCAGGAAGCGCGGGAAGCCGAGGTACAGCGCGCACGTGACCAGCTGCGTCAGCTGGAACGGGCGGCCCAGGAGGCCACATTTGCCGAGCGTGGCTTGCGTGCCCGCATCGATGAATTGCGTCGCAGCCTGCAATTGGCAGGCGAGCAGGGCGCACGGGCGGCCAGCGAGGCTGCACGGGTGCAGGACGAAGTGAAGGTGCTGGATGACGCGGCGGCGCGTGCCGGATTGCAGGCGGCACTGGCCTTGCGTACCGAGGCCGAGCAGTCTCTGGCGCGGGCGCGCACTGAACTCGACACCTTGACGGCACAACTGCGCGATGCCGACGAACAGCGCCTGACGCTGGAACGCTCACTTGAACCGCGCCGGGCACGTATTACCGAATTGCAGTTGAAAGAACAGGCCGCGCGTCTGGCGCAAGAGCAGTTTGCTGAACAACTGACTGCGCAGCAGGTCGATGTTCATGGGCTGGGCGTGCAGCTGGATGCCTTGCCGCGTGAGTGGCAGCGGGCGGCGTGGTTGCAGTCCGAATTGGGCCGCATCACGCAGGAAATCGCCTCGCTGGGGGCGGTCAACCTGGCGGCGCTGGAAGAATTGACCATTGCGCGCGAGCGCAAACGCTTCCTGGACGAGCAGCACGCGGACGTTTTACTGGCAATTGACACCCTGGAAGACGCGATTCGGAAGATTGATCGTGAAACCCGACAATTGCTGCAAGAAACCTTTGATACGGTTAATCGTCACTTCGGTGAACTGTTTCCGTTACTGTTTGGTGGAGGCGAGGCACGTCTGCAAATGACGGGCGATGAAATTCTCGATTCGGGCGTGCAAGTGATGGCGCAGCCGCCGGGAAAACGAAACAGCACAATTCACCTGTTATCGGGTGGCGAGAAGGCGTTGACCGCGACGGCGCTGGTGTTTTCGATGTTCAAGTTGAATCCGGCTCCGTTCTGCCTGCTTGACGAGGTGGATGCGCCGCTGGACGATGCGAATACCGAGCGTTACGCGAATCTGGTCAAGCGCATGAGCGAACATACGCAGTTCCTATTCATATCCCATAACAAAATCGCAATGGAAATGGCCCATCAATTGGTCGGTGTGACGATGCAGGAGCAAGGCGTGTCGCGTATCGTAGCCGTCGACATTGACTCGGCCATGCAATTGGCGATCGAAGACGCTGCCTGAGGGCGGCGCACAAACCACGGAACTCTGGACATCTGGCATGAGTGATTTACAGATCGGATTGATCGCATTGGGCGCGTTGGCGATCCTGATTATTCTCTGCATCAACTGGTGGCAGGACCGCCGCGCTCGCACGCAGATGCAGGCGCGCTTCCCGGTCGGCGAGCATGATGCACTGCTGAAAGACGCCGCACCGGCACCGTTCACCGAGATCCAACGACGCGAACCGAACTTCGGTGCACAACAGGCGGCAGCTGCCGCGGCTGCTGCGGCAAAGGGTGCTCCTGCGGCCAAGCCGGAACGTGCCGAGCCGGTTGTCTCCAGTGTTGAAGAGGACCTCAATGCAACGGTCTTGCCGGTCGATGAAGCTGCGTTGGCACCGGAAGTGGTGCAGCACGACGCCGACGAGCCCGATGCTGCCTGCGAAGCCGTGATCGACGTGGTCTTCAACGAGCCGGTGGCCGGCGACGAACTCGCCCCGTTCACGCTTGGCCTGCGCCATGCCGGTCACAAGCCCCTGCGCCTGTTCGCCGAAACGGCAGGTGGTTCGCACCACGCGTCACTTCGCCCGGACGCACGTTATGCCTCGCTGCAGGTTGCTGTGTTGCTGGCCAATCGCAGCGGCCCGCTGACCAGCGGCGAGTGGGCCGAAGCCCTGTCGCGTGCGCGGGTGCTGGCCGATCAGTTCGAGGGCAACGTCGAAGCGCCGTCCGAGCCGGCCGTGTTCGAGCATGCCCGCCAGCTTGATGCCGTATGCGCCGCGCTGGATGTGCAGGTTGGCCTGACGCTGGTGGCACGCACCGAGCGCTGGAGCGCGTCCGACGTCTTGACCGCCGCTCACCAAGTGGGCTTCGCACCGCTGTATGACGGTCGTCTGCCGTTCCTGGACAAGCAACAACGCGTGCGTTTCACGCTCACGCGCGGCGACAACCTGTCCTTTGAATCTGCTGCCAACACGACGATCAGCCAACTGAACCTGTTGCTGGATGTACCGCGCAGCCCGGCCGATCCGACCGCATTCAGCCAGATGGCGGCTGTGGCACGTCGTCTGGCTGCGGTCTTGAGTGCAGACGTGGTCGACGATGGCGGCCGTCCGCTGGCCGACGGTGCGGTGACGGCAATCGATCGCCAATTGCTTGAACGCGTCGAGCGGCTTGAAAAAGCAGGGCTCGAAGCAGGGTCGGTGCGTGCACGCCGGGTCTTCGGATAATTGTTCAGAATGAATTTTTCGGGGCCGTACCCGTGCATCTTCCTGCGGGATGATGCACGGGCGGCCCCGATTGTTTTACGGATGTCGCATGACTGATCTGCCTGCCGGCCAGGATGCCGAAACCCTTGCACGCACCCGCGTGACAGCGTTGCGCGAGGATATCGAAGCACATAACCACCGTTATCACGTGCTCGATGCACCGATCATCAGCGATGTCGAATACGACAAGCTGTTCCGCGAGTTGCAGGCGCTGGAAGCCGAATTCCCGCTGTTGGCCGATCCTGATTCGCCCACGCAGCGCGTAGGTGCCGCGCCGCTAGCCCAATTCGACGTGGTGCGTCACCGTGTGCCCATGCTGTCCTTGGGCAATGGTTTTGAAGACGCGGACGTAGAGAGTTTCGATGCACGTGTGCGTGACGGCCTGGATCGTGATTCTGTCGATTACGCCTGTGAATTGAAATTCGATGGCCTGGCGATCAGTCTGCGTTATGAAAACGGCCGTTTTGTGCAAGCCGCGACGCGCGGTGATGGTGAGGCTGGAGAAGACGTCACCGCCAATATCCGCACCTTGCGTGGCATTCCACTGAAACTGCGCGGCGAAGCACCTGCCGTGCTGGAAGTGCGCGGTGAAGTGCTGCTGTTCCGCGAAGATTTTGCCAAGTTGAATGCCGCCCAGGGCGAGCGCGGTGAGAAGGTGTTCATCAATCCCCGCAATGCCGCGGCCGGCAGCCTGCGTCAGCTTGACCCGCGCATCACCGCGCGCCGTCCGCTGCGTTTCTTTGCGTATGGCTGGGGCGAGATCGAAGGCCAGGTGCCGCACACCACGCACAGCGCGATGATGGGCTGGCTGGAAGCGCTTGGATTCCCGGTCAATGGCGAGCGCAAGGTCGTCACAGGTGCGCAAGGTTTGCTGGAATTCTACCGAGACATCCAGACGCGTCGTCCTGATCTGGCCTACGACATCGACGGTGTCGTCTACAAGGTGGACAGCCTGGCCGCGCAACGCACGCTGGGCTTTGTTTCGCGCGCACCGCGCTTTGCACTGGCGCACAAATTCCCGGCCGAAGAAGCCACCACCGAGCTGCTGCGGATCGAGTTCCAGGTGGGGCGCACCGGTGCAATCACGCCGGTTGCGCGACTGGCCCCGGTGTTTGTCGGTGGCGTCACTGTGACCAACGCAACGCTGCACAACGAGGGTGAAATCCATCGCAAGGATGTGCGTGCGGGCGACACCGTGGTGGTGCGACGCGCGGGCGATGTGATCCCCGAAGTCGTTGCCCCCGTGCTCGAAAAACGCCCGGACGGGGCGGTGCCGTTTGTGATGATCAGCCAGTGCCCGGTGTGCGGCTCGGCGGTTGAAAAGCCCGAAGGCGAGATCATTGCCCGCTGTACTGGTGGCCTGTTCTGCGCAGCCCAGCGCAAGCAAGCCGTGTTGCATGCGGTGCAGCGCCGCGCCTTGGATATCGAAGGCCTGGGTGAAAAGCTGATCGATCAACTGGTCGACACCGATCGCGTCAAGACGCTGGCAGACCTGTTCACGCTGAATGCCGAGACTCTGGCCGAACTGCCGCGCATGGGTGCCAAGTCTGCCGAGAATGTGGTGGCTGCCATTCAAGCCGCACGCACGCCGCCCCTGGGGCGTTTCCTGTTCTCGCTGGGCATTCGCCACGTGGGCGAATCCACCGCGCGCGACTTGGCCAAACGCCTGGGCTCGCTGCAAGCGGTGATGGACGCAAGCGAAGCGACTTTGCTGGAAGTGCCTGACGTCGGCCCGATCGTGGCCGCATCGATTCATCGTTTCTTTGCCGAAGCCCATAACCGCGAAGTCGTGCAGGCCTTGCTCGACAACGGCGTGACACCGGGCCAGGAAACCGTGGCAGCAAGCGGTGGTGGCGCGCAAGGCGTACTGGCCGGCAAGACGCTGGTGCTGACCGGCAGCCTGCCAACGCTGTCACGCGATCAGGCCGCCGAGCTGATTCAAGGTGCGGGCGGCAAGGTCAGCGGTTCGGTATCGAAGAAGACCCACTATGTGGTGGCTGGCGAAGATGCCGGCAGCAAACTCACCAAAGCTCAGGAACTGGGCGTGACCATTCTGGACGAGGACGGGCTGCACGCCTTGCTCGCCGGATCGACGGAGTAGACGCATGTACGCAATTATCGGGGGCAGTGGGCTGTATCAGCTGGCCGGCTTCCAGGCGACCCGCCGTCAGGTCGTCCGCACACCTTATGGCGAGCCGTCGGGTGCCTTGACCTTCGGCCGCATCGGCGATGGCGACGAACTGGTTTTCCTGGCGCGTCACGGTTATGGCCACACGCAGGCCCCGCATCGAATCAATTACCGCGCCAATCTGTGGGCCTTGAACGAAGTCGGTGTGGAAAAAATTCTGTCTGTGGCCACGGTTGGTGGTGTGTCGCCGGACTGCGGCCCGGGTCAGTTGGTGGTGCCAGATCAGATCATCGACTACACCTACGGCCGCGCCAACACCTTCTTCGATGGCGGCGATCAGCCGGTCGTCCATGTCGATATGACCTTGCCGTATTCGGAAGTCGTTCGACAGGAATTGTTGCAGGCCGCAAAAAGTGTCGTTGCCATTCGCGATGGCGGCGTTTACGGCTGCACCCAAGGCCCACGTCTGGAAACCACCGCCGAAATTCGCCGTCTGGCGCGTGATGGCGTCGATATCGTTGGCATGACCGGCATGCCGGAAGCTGCGCTGGCTCGCGAGCTTGATCTGCACTATGCGGCATTGTGCGTGGTAACCAATCACTCGGCTGGGGTGGGCAGCAGTCTGACCGAAATCTCGCTCGACGATATTCGCGTGACGCTGGATCACACCATGCAGTCGGTGCATCGCATTCTGGGGCAGATGTTGGGACAGCCGCTGGTCAATCGCGATAGTTGATTTCAACGGCCACGATGACAAAAGGGTGCCGATCGTTGATCCGCACCCTTTGTCATTTGCAGCACTGATTACTCGAAGCCTCGACTACAGCGCTTCCAGCAAATCCTTTTCGAACTGACGCTGTCCGCGCGGGCTGTTCAAGGTCTGTCCGCCAATCAGGAAGGTATCTTCGACCCGCTCGCCCAGCGTCAACACCTTCGCCGTCTGCAGCGTGATCTTGTGCTGGCCAAAGGTGCGTGCCAAGGCATACAGCAAGCCATTTCGGTCTGTGGTGATCACCGACAGAATCCAGAACTGATTGCGCTCATCGGGACGAAGCTCCACGCTTGGCTGCACCGGGAACAGGCGCGACTGGCGTGAGGCTCGGCCCGCCACCGGCTCGCAGATCGTGGAAGTCGAACCGGCAAGCTCGCTGCTCAAGGCATGCGCCAATTCGTGTTCCACCAGGGTGGTCATCGCCCGGTGATCGCTGGCACTGCCCGGTGCCAGCACCATGAAGGTGTCCAGCGCCCAGCCGTGGCGGGTGGTGTGGATGCGCGCATCCTGCACGCTCAGGTTCTTGCCGGCCAGGTACGCGCAAATGCGCGCGAACAGATCCGGCTGATCGCGCACATACACCATGATCTGCAAGCCCACGCCTGCCGGGCCCAGACGGGCGCGCACGACGGCTTCTTCGTTGTTGACCTTGTTGTACAGGTGGCGGGTCTGCCAGGCGATGTCATCGGCCTCGTGGCGCAGGAAATACGCCACATCGAGCTGTTTCCAGAACGCATCCCGTGCGTCGTCGCGCAGACCGCGCAGCCGCAGCAATCGTAGCGCTTCCTGCCTTCTGGCTTCCAGTACGGTGTTGGAATCGACGCGTTCGCCGCCCAGCGCGCGCATGGTCAGGCGGTACAGGTTCTCCATCAGCTGCGCTTTCCAGGCGTTCCACACCTTCGGGCTGGTGCCACGCACGTCCGCCACCGTCAGCAGATACAGACCGGTCAGCTTGCGCTGATCGCCCACCAGGGCGGCAAAATCGTTGATGGTGTCGGGGTCGGACAAGTCCTGCTTTTGTGCCACGCTGGACAGCATCAGGTGATTGCGTACCAGGAATTCGATCAGCTCCGCGTCTTCCGCCGCTAAGCCGTGGTCGCGGGCAAAACGCCGCACTTCCACTGCGCCAAGCACCGAATGGTCGCCGCCACGCCCCTTGGCAATATCGTGGAACAGAGCAGTGGCATACAGCAACCAATGGCGGTCGAAGTCCAGCATCAGCTGGCTGCAGAACGGGTATTCGTGCGCGTGCTCCGGCATCGTGAAACGACGCAGGTTGCGGATCACCATCATCGTGTGCTGATCGACGGTGTACACGTGGAAAAGATCGTGCTGCATCTGCCCGACAATGCGTCGGAAGGGCGGCAAGTAGCGCGGCAGGATGCTCAGTTCGTTCATGCGCCGCAACTCGTGCACGATGCCGCGCGGCTGCTGCAGAATTTCCAAAAACAGCTTGCGATTCACCGGGTTGCGCCGAAACTGCGCATCGATACTGCCCTTGGCGTGCCAGATCGCGCGCAGCGTGCGTGCCGACATGCCTTTCAGCGATGAGTGCTGCTGCATCAACAGGAAGGCGCGCAGCAACAGCGTCGGATTGCGGGCAAAGGCGTCGTCTTGGCGCACATCCAGGCGGTCGTGCAGGCTCTGGAAGTCCTCGTCGATATCGACAGCGGCTTCGCCCGGCCGTGGGAACAGTCGCTCTTCCAGGTTCTGCACCAGGATCGTGTTCAGCTGGGTGACCAGCTTGGCGGCCCAGTAGTAGCGTTGCATCAGCACTTCGCTGGCACGCCGCGTAGGTGTGCCCACGATGCCGTAGGCGGTTGCCAAGGTCGATTGCACGTCGAACAGCACACGATCTTCGCGACGATTGGTGGTCAGGTGCAGTTCAATGCGCAGACGCTTGAAGGCTTGCTCGGCACGTCGAAGCTGGCGGGCTTCATCAGGCGTCAGCAAGCCTGCCCGGGCGATCTGGCTCCAGCTTTTGCCATAGCCGGCAGCGCGTGCCGCCCACAGGATTACCTGCAGGTCACGCAGGCCGCCGGGGGATTCCTTGCAATTGGGTTCCAGCGAGTAGGGCGTGTCCTGGTACTTCGTGTGCCGCTGCTGCATTTCCAGACGCTTGGCGCGGAAAAACGCGCGCGGGTCCAGGTGTTCGCGCATGGCGGCTTCCAGGCGACGAAACAGCGCCCGGCTGCCCGCCAGATAACGGGTTTCCAACAGCGCGGTTTCCACCGTGATGTCTTGCTCTGCCTCGGAAATGCATTGGGCAATCGTGCGCACGCTGTAGCCGGGCTCAATCCCCATGTCCCACAGCGCGGTCACCAGATTGGCGATCAGCGTCTCGTCGTCGGGCGAAGGCTCGCGGGCAAGCAGGACCAGCACGTCAACGTCGGAAAACGGGTACAGCTCACCGCGCCCATAACCGCCAACCGCGCCCAACACGGCACCGGGCGGCAGCGGCATGATCTGCAGCAAATCGATCAGCGCGTGGTCGACCACCCTGCGCAGGGCGGTCAACAGCGTATCGGGACGCAGATGCGTGCGGAAAGCGGCGATGGCTTCGGCGCGTTGTGTCTGCAGGCGTGCACGCAGGGCCGGCACACTGCTGGCCGGTTGAGTCAGATCGTTCATCGCAGTCTCTCCATCTGCGGCACCATGACGGCAGATGCCGGCCACCTGGGTAGCCGGTCTGGTCCGGGGCGGTGGTCGGTGTCTTCAGGCCGCCTGGGAAGCAACGAAGGCCGGCGGCGCGGGCATGCCCGGCGACACCGTCAGAATTTCATAACCGGTTTCGGTCACCACCAGCTGCAATTCCCATTGCGCAGACAGGCTGCGATCACGCGTGGTGATCGTCCAGCCATCGGGCATTTCACGAATTTCACGGCGACCGGCGTTGATCATGGGTTCGATGGTGAACACCATGCCCGGGGCCAGGACTTCGCCCGTGCCCGGACGGCCGTAATGCAAGACTTGCGGGTCTTCGTGGAAGCGTGCGCCAATGCCGTGGCCGCAGAATTCGCGCACCACGCTGAAGCCAGCCGCTTCTGCATGCTTCTGGATGGCGGCACCGATGTCGCCCAGACGGTTACCCGGACGAACCTGTTCAATGCCACGCCACATGCATTCATACGTGACCTCGCTCAGGCGACGGGCCTGAACAGAAGGTTCACCCACGAAATACATGCGGCTGTTGTCGCCGTACCAGCCGTCCTTGATGACGGTCACGTCGATATTGAGCACATCGCCATTTTTCAGGGCCTTGGGGCCGGGAATGCCATGGCAGATGACATGGTTGACCGAGGTGCAGACATGGCCGGTAAAAGGCGGGTAGCCCGGCGGGGCATAGCCAATGGTGGCCGACACGACGCCGAGTTCGTCCATGTGTTCCTTGCAGAGCCGGTCGAGTTCACCCGTGGTAATGCCTGCGCGGACGTGCGGTTCGATGAAATCCAGGATGCTGGCTGCGGCACGGCCGGCTGCACGCAATGCTTCGATTTCCTGGGCGTTCTTGATGACGATACTCATGCTTGACGAAATTTCCGGTCTAGTTGGTGACGGGTCTGACGCTCAAATTCAACGCCAAACCACGTGCAATACGGTGCGCAGCGCATGCAGCTTGAGTACATGGCGCGGAAAATAGTAGAATTATAGGCTTGCTCGAATTTTCGGGCAGGAAACTCGCGTGTCGCCACAATGAGGGTGTCTTACCTGACTGGTCTTCGAAAGAAGATTGGGGCGGGTCCGGACTGGTCGCCGAAAAATTTTCGCAAGAAGATTTCGCAAAAGCGTTCGATAAGAGCGTTGGCCGGGTAAGGGGATAGATGCAGTCGGCGATACCAGACCCAACCCTTGGAGTCATACTATGTCCGTCACTATGCGCGAAATGCTGGAAGCCGGCGTCCACTTCGGACACCAAACCCGCTTCTGGAACCCCAAGATGGCCCCGTACATCTTCGGTCATCGCAACAAGATTCACATCATCAACCTTGAAAAGACCCTGTCGCTGTATCAGGATTCTGTCAAGTTTGTTCGCCAGCTGGCTGCACGCAAGGGCACCGTCCTTTTCGTGAGCACCAAGCGCGCAGCGCGTGAAGTCATCGCCGAAGAAGCAAAGCGTGCTGGCATGCCTTACGTCGACAGCCGTTGGCTCGGCGGCATGCTGACCAACTTCAAGACGGTCAAGACCTCGATCAAGCGTCTGAAAGACATGGAAATCATGCTTGCTGAAGGCGCAACCGAGCGCATGAGCAAGAAAGAAAGCCTGATGTTCCAGCGCGAAATGGACAAGCTGAACAAGTCCATCGGCGGTATCAAGGACATGAACGGTCTGCCCGACGCCATCTTCATCATCGACGTCGGCTATCACAAAATTGCCATCACCGAAGCCAAGGTTCTGGGCATTCCGGTCGTCGGCGTGGTCGATACCAACCACTCGCCGGAAGGTGTGGCGCACGTGATCCCGGGTAACGACGACTCGGCCAAGGCTATCGCTCTGTACGCACGCGGCATCGCCGATGCAGTCATCGAAGGCCGCGAGCAATCGCTGCAAGAAGTGGTCGAAGCCGTTACCGAAGGTAGCGACGAGTTCGTGGAAGTCGAAGGCGAAGCCTGATTTCCCGTCCGGTTCCTGCCGGAGACATCTGATTGCCATCGCTCGCGTTCATGATGTGACGCGGGCTTTGGATGCGCGGCGGGGGAGTGCGAAAGCACCCCTCGGCTCGCCCGGATCCCGGTTGGTCCCGCACTTTCGTTCACCTGTCCTTCACGGGCCCTGCGGGCCGCATCGTGGCGACAGGCTGAAATCTCCCCCAAAGAATTCAATTATCAGGAGCTAGCATGGCTGTTATCACCGCTGCGTTGGTCAAAGAGCTGCGCGACAAGACTGACGCGCCCATGATGGAATGCAAGAAGGCACTGACGGAAGCCGACGGCGACCTGGCACGTGCTGAAGAACTGCTGCGCGTCAAGCTGGGCAGCAAGGCAAGCAAGGCTGCTTCGCGTCTGGCTGCCGATGGCCTGATCGGCCTGTACGTCTCGGACGACGCCAAGGTTGCTGCGGTTGCTGAAATCAACAGCGAAACCGACTTCGTTGCCAAGAACGACGACTTCGTGCAATTCACGCAAGACATCGCTCGTCTGGTTGCTGAAAAGAACCCGGCTGACCTGGCTGCACTGGGCGAACTGCCCCTGGGCGAAGGCACCGTTGAAAGCGTCCGCGCTGCCCTGATCGGCAAGATCGGCGAAAACATCAGCATCCGTCGCTTCGAGCGCGTGCAGACCGAAGGCCGCGTGGCGTCCTACGTGCACGGCGGCAAGATCGGCGTGCTGGTCGACACCACCGGCGACGAGGCCCTGGGCAAGGATCTGGCCATGCACGTCGCGGCCACCAAGCCGAAGGCGCTGGACGCTTCGGGCGTGCCGGCTGCAGACATCGAAACCGAGCGCTCGGTTGCCGAACAAAAGGCTGCTGAATCGGGCAAGCCTGCCGAGATCGTTACCAAGATGGTCGAAGGCGCTGTTCAGAAGTTCCTGAAAGAAGTTACCCTTCTGTCGCAGCCGTTCGTCAAGGACGACAAGCAGACCGTTGAACAACTGCTGAAGAGCAAGGGCGCGAAGGTTTCGCAGTTCGTGCTGTACGTGGTTGGTGAAGGCATTGAAAAGAAGACGACCGACTTCGCTGCTGAAGTGGCTGCTCAAGCCGCTGCTGCACGCGGTTAAGCCGTCTGCAAGGACAGGCCCGCCGCACCGTCGGCGGGACAGGTTGGCGTAAAGGCCTTCCGAAGGGCTGGTGTCCTCTAGTGGGACATCGGCCCTTGTCATAAACGATGCGAGCGCCGGTGCCGAGCTGGCCTGGTGCCGGTCGTGAATGGTCGCGCAGCCGGGCGCGCCATCGAAGCAGTGCATAAAAGGAAAACGACTGTGACAGCCAGCAAATACAAACGGGTACTGCTCAAGCTCTCCGGTGAGGCCCTGATGGGCGACGACGCGTTTGGCATCAACCGCCAGACCATCGCTCGCATGGTCGAGGAAATCGTCGACGTCGCACGCCTCGGCGTCGAGCTGGCCATCGTGATCGGTGGCGGCAATATCTTCCGCGGTGTCGCGCCGGGTGCCCAGGGCATGGACCGCGCGACCGCAGACTACATGGGCATGATGGCCACCATCATGAACGCACTTGCACTGCAAGACGCGTTGAAGCGCAGCAGTGTCGATGCGCGCGTGCAATCCGCGCTGAACATCGATCAGGTGGTCGAGCCTTACATCCGCCCGAAGGCCCTGCGTTACCTGGAAGAAGGCAAGGTGGTCATTTTCGCCGCCGGCACCGGTAACCCGTTCTTCACCACCGACACGGCAGCCGCGTTGCGCGGTGCCGAAATCGGTGCCGAGATCGTGCTGAAGGCAACCAAGGTCGACGGCATCTACACCGCCGACCCCAAGAAAGACCCGACGGCTACGCGTTACAGCCGCATCAGTTTCGACGAAGCAATCAATCGCCGTCTGGAAGTCATGGACGCCACGGCCTTTGCGCTGTGCCGCGACCAGAAGCTGCCGATCAAGGTGTTCTCGATCACCAAGCATGGCGCGCTGGGTCGCGCGGTGATGGGCGAGGACGAGGGCACGCTGGTCCACGTCTGAGCGTGGTCGGCCGAGGCCGACCCGAACGAATGCAATTTAGGAGTTAGTAATGAGCGTATCCGACGTCAAGAAGGTTACCGAGACCAAGATCGGCAAGTCGATCGACACCCTCAAGACCAATCTCGCCAAGATCCGTACGGGCCGCGCCCACACCGGCATCCTGGACCACATCCAGGTCGATTATTACGGCTCGCCGGTTCCGGTGAACCAGGTTGCGAACATCACCTTGTTCGACGCCCGCACCATCAACGTCCAGCCTTTCGAAAAGAAGATGGGCTCGACCATCGAAAAGGCGATCCGCGATTCCGACCTCGGTCTAAACCCGCAATCCTTCGGCGAATCGATCCGCGTTCCGACCCCGGCCCTGACCGAGGAGCGTCGTCGTGATCTGAACAAGGTCGTGAAGAACGAAGGTGAAGATGCCAAGATCGCCGTGCGCAACCTGCGCCGCGAAGCCAACGACCAACTGAAGAAGCTGGTCAAGGACAAGAGTATCTCGGAAGACGACGAGCGTCGTGGCCAGGACGACGTGCAGAAGCTGACCGACAAGGGCGTGGCTGAAATCGACCGCCTGATCGCGCAGAAAGAAGCCGAGATCCTGACGGTCTGACAGCCCTCGTGCGCAAGTTCGTCTCCTCTCTGAGCAGCTCCACGCTCGCCGTCCCCGGGTCGGCGGCGGTGCCCCGGCACGTCGCCATCATCATGGACGGCAATGGGCGCTGGGCGTCGCGTCGTCTGCTGCCCCGCGTCGCAGGTCATACACGTGGCGTGGACGCCGTGCGCACGGCGGTCGAAACCTGCGCGCGGCGCGGCGTGGAATACCTGACGCTGTTTGCCTTCAGTTCCGAGAACTGGCGGCGTCCGGCCGACGAGGTGTCCTTGCTGATGCGCTTGTTCGTCGTCGCGCTTCAGCGCGAAGTCGGCAAGCTGCACGCCAACGGCATCCGGCTGCGGGTGGTGGGCGATATGTCCGCGTTCGAGCAGCGTCTGCAAGACCTGGTTCGTGAAGCAGAAGCGCGGACAGCCGGGAATACCGGGTTGACACTGACAATCGCCGCCAACTATGGTGGGCGTTGGGATGTGTTGCAGGCCACGCGGCAAATGCTGCAAGACCGGCCAGAACTGGCAAGTGAGCCTTCGCTGATAGATGAGGCGGCGCTGACGCCTTATCTGGCAATGGCTTACGCTCCCGAGCCAGACCTGTTCATCCGCACGGGCGGTGAACAACGCATTTCGAATTTCCTGTTGTGGCAGCTTGCTTATACCGAGCTCTACTTCACCGATTGTTTCTGGCCGGACTTTGGCGAAGCTGACGTCGACCAGGCATTCGAGTTCTACCGTACGCGCGAACGCCGCTTCGGGCGCACCAGCGCCCAATTGGTCGATCCGCGGGTTTCTTCCACGCCGGCCGACGCCGGAGTTTCATCCAAACCGGGCTGACTTTGCTTCGAGAACGCGTAATCACCGCGCTGGTGTTGTTTGCCGTATTGGCCATCACCTTGACCTTGCCGGGACCGATACCGTTCGCGCTACTGTCGGGTGCCTTCCTGAGCTGTGCCATGTGGGAATGGTTGCGCCTGACCTGGGGGCCTGCCAAGCCGGGCACGGTGTTCGTCCCTGGGGTGGTGGCTGCACTGGCGCTGGCGTGCATCTTTCTTGCCATCCAGTTTTCGGGCGCTGATGCCTTTGACCTGGTTCCGGCCACGTTCGGATTGTGGATCGCAAGCTCTGTCGTCTGGGTCGGGGCGATTTTGCCCATGCTTACCCGGGCGCGCGCCGATGCAGCCCCGCGCAATGCCATCTGGAGCGCATTTTCCTGGGTGGCACTGATCGCAACCTGGACGGCCTTGAATGTGGCCTATACGCTTGGTCCGCTGTTCCTGCTGAGCCTGGCTGCGGTCGTCTGGGTGGCCGACATCGCCGCCTACTTCGTGGGCAAGAAGTTCGGTCGTCGCAAGCTTGCACCCCACATCAGTCCGGGTAAAACCATTGAGGGCGCGATTGGTGGCGTGGTTGCCGCCGTGGCCTTGATTCTGATCAGTGCGCAATTCAAGGACACTTTCGGTGCTGCCCTGAGTCACAAGTGGGGAATGCTTGGCGCAGCATGCTTCGGCCTGCTGCTTGCCGCATTGTCCATTGCGGGCGATCTGTTCGAGTCTTTGCTGAAGCGTCGCGCCGGCATGAAGGACTCAAGCGGCCTGCTGCCCGGTCACGGTGGTGTGTTCGATCGGCTCGATGCCTTGTTGCCGGTTCTGCCGCTGGCCTTGTTGCTGGTATAACCACAGCCACGCAGTGCCGCTGCCCCCATTTCTATCGAAGGCTTCGTGACGTCAACGCTTTTTCCCCTGCTTGCTGAAGTTCCCGAGGCCGATCAACGGCCACGCCGGGTCACCATCCTGGGTGCAACGGGATCGATTGGTCAGAGCACGCTCGACGTCATCGCTCGTCATCCTGATCGTTTTTGTGCCTATGCGTTGACAGCGTTCAGTCGCATGGACGTACTGGCCACATCTGCTGCTGCGTCCAATGCGGCGGTCGTGGTCGTTCCCGATGATGACGCCAGCGCGCGTTTCGCGCAGCAATGGGCGTCCGTGGGTGCAGGCAAACCCATACCCGAGATTCGCGTCGGTGCACAGGCACTGGCCGATACCGCTGCTGACGCCGAGACTGATGTCGTCATGGCCGCAATCGTAGGTGCGGCAGGACTGCCGGGCGCACTGGCGGCTGCCGCCGCGGGCAAGCGCGTGTTGTTGGCCAACAAGGAAGCACTGGTCGTCGCGGGCGGTCTGTTCATGGAAACCGCGAGGCGCTACGGTGCCGAGCTGCTGCCGATCGACAGCGAGCACAACGCGATCTTCCAGTGCCTGCCGCAGCGCAGCGATGCGCTGGCGGGCGAGGGCGTACCTGCCACCGTCAGGCGACTGATTCTGACCGCCTCTGGTGGGCCGTTCCGTGAACGTGCCATCGACACGCTGCGCGACGTGACGCCCGACGAAGCCTGCGCCCATCCGAACTGGAGTATGGGCCGCAAGATTTCGGTCGATTCGGCCACCATGCTCAACAAGGGCCTGGAAGTCATTGAAGCGCACTGGTTGTTCGGTGTGCCGGCCGACCGCATTTCCGTCCTGATCCACCCGCAAAGCGCGGTGCACTCGATGGTTGAATACGAAGATGGCTCGACACTGGCCCAGCTCGGCCAGCCGGACATGCGCACGCCGATTGCCTACGGCCTGGGCTTCCCGGAGCGTATTGAATCGGGTGTCGGCCTGCTTGATCTGGCCAAGCTCGGGCGATTGGACTTCCAGGAGCCCGATCTGACGCGTTTCCCCGGTCTGCGCCTGGCCTTCGATGCCTTGGCAGCGGGGCAGGGGGCCTGCATTGCGCTCAACGCCGCCAATGAAGTTGCGGTAGATGCCTTCCTGCAAGGCAAGCTCCGTTTCACCGATATTCCTGCAGTAATCGAAGAAGTGCTGGCGCAGGTCGATGCCGTCGACACCGCTGGCACCCCCACGCTTGACGCCTTGCTTGCTGCAGATGCACGCATGCGGGCGCTGGCCGAGCAGTTCGCGGCGCGTCGTCCGCGCACGCCTTGAGCGAGTTCTTCCCATGCTATTGACCCTCGCCGCTTTCGCGCTTGCCCTCGGCATCCTGATCGTCGTCCACGAGATGGGCCATTACCTCGTCGCGCGTGCCTGCGACGTCAAGATTCTGCGTTTCTCCGTCGGTTTCGGTCGTGTGCTGATCAAGCGCACTGACCGCCACGGCACCGAGTGGGCCTTGTCGCTGATCCCGCTTGGCGGCTACGTGAAGATGCTGGACGAACGTGAAGGTTCGGTCAGCGCTGCCGAGCGTCCGCGCGCCTTCAACGCGAAAAGTGTCTGGCAGCGCATCGCCATCGTCGCCGCAGGCCCGATCTTCAACCTGGTACTGGCCGCATTGCTGTACGCGTCGCTGAATCTGGTGGGGGTAGAAGAGCCCGCACCAGTGGTAGGCGCACCCGCAGTAGACAGCATTGCCGCACGCAGCGGCTTGCAAGCCGGCGACCGCATCACCGCCGTGGACGGCAAGCCCGTAACTGCCTGGAGCGAAGTGCGCTGGATGTTGCTGGATCAGGTCACCCATCGTGGCAGCGCGCGTGTATCGGTCACCACTGCTGCAGGTGCCACGGCCGAACGTCAGCTGGACTTCTCGTCGATCAATCTCGATGACATGGAAGGCGATGTGCTGGGCCGTAACGGGCTGAAGTTGGTCGATCCGAAACCGGTCGTGCGGGGCCTGATCGAAGGCGGTGCTGCTGCGACTGCCGGCCTGAAAGCCGGTGATCGCATCGTGGCTGCTGGCGATGTGACGGCGCCTGGTGCCACCCAGTTCATCGAAATCGTACGTGCCCATACCGACAAGCTGCTGACCGTGCAGGTGCTGCGTGACGGTGCCGCCTTGTCCATTCCCGTGCAACCGCAGGTCGTCACCGACCCGGCAACCGGGCAGGCGGCGGGCCGAATCGGCGCGCAGATCGGTGGCGACATCGAGATGGTAACCCTGCGCTACGGTCCCGTTTCCAGCCTGATCAAGGGTGTTCAACGTACCGGCGAAGTGTCCTGGTTCTCGTTGCGGATGCTGGGAAAAATGCTGATCGGTGACGTATCCTGGCGCAACCTGAGCGGCCCGGTAACCATTGCCGACTACGCCGGACAGACCGCGCGGCTGGGGCTTTCGTACTACATCGCCTTCATGGCGCTGGTCAGTGTCAGCCTCGGGGTATTGAATCTCTTGCCCATCCCTGTACTCGACGGTGGGCACCTGCTGTATTATTTCGTCGAAATCGTGCGGGGTAGTCCGCCGCCGGAGCGTTGGGCCGATATCGGGCAGCGCGCCGGGTTCGGCATCCTGGTGGCTCTGATGGCAGTTGCATTGTTCAACGATATCGCACGTTTGCTGACTTAGGACGCTGGCTTGTCCGCCAGTTAGACCAGAGGGGGGACGCCGTCCAGGCGGCGTTCGTGATTTCCCGCTTTACATAGATAACCCAGGATTACGCATGTCTAACCGCGTCCGGCGCCTGCCGCGTCTGCTGTCCGCCCTTTTTGCCATGGCGCTCGCGCCGCTTGCCCACGCTTTCGACCCGTTCGTAGTGCGCGACATCCGTGTCGAGGGCATCCAGCGTACCGAGGCCGGCACGGTATTCGGCTACCTGCCCGTGAAGGTAGGTGAGCGTTTCACCCAGGAACAGGCGACCCAGGCAGTGCGTGCACTGTTCGGTACCGGGTTCTTCCGCGACGTGCGAATCGAAGTCGACAGAGATGTGGTGGTGGTCGTCGTTGATGAACGTCCGGCAATCGCATCCATCGAATTCAACGGCATGACCGAATTCGACACCGCTGGCGTGACGAAGTCGCTGCGCGAAGTCGGTTTCGCCGAAGCGCGCATCTTCGACCGCTCGCTGCTCGAACGCGCAGAGCAGGAGCTGAAGCGCCAATACCTGTCGAAGGGCAAGTATTCGGTCGAAATCGTGTCCACCGTGACCCCGCTGGAACGCAATCGCGTCGGCGTGACCTTCGACGTGTTCGAAGGCGATGTAGCCCGCATCAAGGCCATCAAGATCATTGGTGCCAAGACCTTCCCCGAAGACGATCTGCTGGGCCTGTTCCAGCAGAGCACGCCGGGTTGGATGACCTGGTACACCAAGGCAGACCAGTATTCGCGCCAGAAGCTGCAGGCCGACATCGAAACGCTGCGTTCGTATTACCTGAACCGCGGTTATCTCGAATTCAACGTCGACACCCCGCAGGTCACGATTTCGCCCGATCGCAAGGACATTTTCATCACCTTGTCGATCAGCGAAGGTGAGCCCTATCGCGTCAGCGACGTGAAGATGGGTGGCGACCTGCTGGGTCTGGACGACGACCTGCGTCGCCTGATCACCGTCAAGCCCGGCGAAATGTTCTCGGCCGAAAAGGTCAACGCATCGAGCAAGGCCATCACCGACCAGCTGGGCAACCTGGGTTACGCGTTTGCGAACGTGAACCCGAACCCGGTGCTCAATCGCGAGAAGAAAGAAGCGGAGCTGACGTTCTTCGTCGACCCCAATCGTCGTGTGTATGTGCGTCGCGTGAACATCGGCGGCAACACCCGTACCCGTGACGTGGTGGTGCGTCGTGAAATGCGCCAGTATGAAAGCGCCTGGTACGACGCGCGCAAGATCCAGCTGTCCAAGGAACGTGTGGACCGCCTGGGTTACTTCAACGACATCACGGTTGATACCGCCCCGGTCACCGGCAGCCCCGATCAGGTCGACGTCAACGTCAACGTGACCGAAAAGCCCACCGGCATGATCTCGCTGGGCGCGGGTTTCAGCAGTACCGACAAGCTGGTGCTGTCCGCTGGCCTGAGCCAGGACAACATCTTCGGTAGCGGCACCACCGCAGGTATTGAAGTCAATACGTCCAGTACCAACCGCACGATTTCGTTGAGCCAGACGAATCCGTACTTCACGGCCGATGGCGTCAGCCGTTCGACCAACATCTACTACCGCACGCTTGAACCGCTGACCATCAACGATGGCGATTACCGCATCAAGACGGGCGGCCTGGGCGTCACCTTCGGTGTGCCGTTCTCGGAAACCGACCGCGTGTTCTTCGGCGGTACGGTTGAAACCAACTCGATCGATCTGTTCCAGAACAGCCCGGGCGTCTACGAAGACTACGTGGACACTTTCGGCAAGACGAGCAACGCCTTCATCGGCTCGGTGGGCTGGTCCAACGACCAACGTGACAGCGGCATTGCGCCCACGCGTGGTACCTACAAGCGTGCCAACGCCGAAGCATCGGTGCTGGGCGATCTGCGCTACTACAAGCTGACCTATCAGCACCAGTACTACTGGCCGCTGTCGCGCAGCCTGACGCTGGCCTTGAACGGTCAGGTGGACTACGGCAAGGGTTATAGCGACAAGCCGTATCCGTTGCTGAAGAACATGTACGCCGGTGGTATCGGTTCGGTGCGTGGTTTCGAAGCAGGTTCGCTCGGCCCGCGTGACCGCAAGAACAACGACAGCATCGGTGGTGCCAAGCGCCTGATCGGTAATGCCGAACTGCTGTTGCCGTTCCCCGGTACCCAGCAAGACCGTACGCTGCGCTGGTTCCTGTTCGCTGACGTCGGTCAGGTCTACGGCGATAGCCAGAACATCGACTTCGGTTCGCTGCGTTATTCGACCGGTGTCGGCCTGAGCTGGCAGTCTCCGATCGGTCCGCTGAAGGTCTCGATCGGCCAGGCGCTGAACGCGAAGGAAGGCGACAAGAAAGCAGCCTTCCAATTCCAGATCGGTACCGGTTTCTAAGCTGCGGTTGGCGGTAAACTCCACGTTACCGCCATCGCAACCGATTGCTACAGCCACTTACGGTTGACGTTCCCCATTTTGGGCACGCGTCAACAGGAAATGGCAAAATAACAAATTAATTTTTGAAGCCAGAGAGAAATACATGATCCGCATGCTTCTGTCGTCCGCCAGCACTCTGGCCCCGAGCGCTGCCAAGGCCTCCGTCCGAGTGCTCGCCGGTGTCGTTCTGGCTGGGGCCGCTGTCAGCGGTGCTCATGCACAGAACGCTAAGATCGGGTTCGTCAATACCGACCGCATTTTCCGCGACGCTGCACCTGCCAAGGCTGCACAAGCGAAAATCGAAGGCGACTTCAAAAAGCGCGATGCCGAGCTGCAAGATATCGCTGCTCGCCTGCGCACCTCGTCCGAGCGTCTGGACAAGGACTCGGCTGTCCTGTCGGAAACCGACCGTGTTCGTCGTCAGCGCGAGCTGAGCGACCTGGACAAGGACTTCCAGCGCAAGCGTCGTGAGTTCCAGGAAGACCTGAACCAGCGCCGCAACGAAGAATTGGCTACGGTTCTGGATCGCGCCAACCGCGTGATCAAGCAGATCGCCGAGCAAGAAGGCTACGACCTGGTGCTGCAAGAAGCCGTCGTCGTGAGCCCGCGTGTTGATATCACCGAGAAAGTGATCAACGCGCTGAACAACGGCGCCAAGTAAGTCAGTACCAAGCGTTGGTCCGGTGTGGCCTGGCGCCATACCGGATAGATGCCGATCGCATGCCCATACTTCTCGCTCCCGATCAGGCACCGACGCTTGATGAATTGCTCGCAGCCGCTGACACCAGCGGCCTGACGTGGCAAATCGAGTCCAGCGCCGATGTCTTGCCTCGCATCGCCGGCCTCGGCACGCTTGCTGGTGCCGGCGCGAGTGAACTCGCGTTCCTCGCCAATCCCCGCTACCAGTCTCAGCTCGAATCCAGCCAGGCCTCGGCGATCATTGTCGCGCCCGATGTCGCTGCATCGCACCGCGCGGCACTTGCTGCGGCCGGTGTGGCGGGCTGCCCGCTGGTGGTATGCAGCGAGCCCTACCTGCTGTATGCGCGCATTGCACAGTGGTTTGATCGCGCCATGCGCGGCCAGCTGCCGCGCGATGTGCATCGCACAGCGGTGGTGGGTGACGTCTCGCTGGGTAACGGCGTGTCGGTCGGGCCTTTGGCCGTGATCGAAGACGGTGCCATCATCGGTGACGATGTGGTCATCGGGGCCGGCTGCTTTATCGCGGCAGGTTCTCGCATCGGTGCGGGCAGTTTCCTGCATCCGCGCGTAAGCCTGTATCGCGGCGTCACCATGGGTGAACGCACGCTGATCCAGAGCGGCGCGGTAATCGGCGGAGACGGATTCGGATTTGCGCCCGATAAACGCAACCCGCGCGGTCTGTGGAGCAAAATTCCGCAGTTTGGCGGGGTGTCGATCGGAAACGATGTTGAAATCGGTGCCAATACGACCATCGATCGGGGTGCGTTGGAAGACACACGCATCGGCGATGGCGTGAAGCTCGATAATCAGATTCAGATCGGCCACAACACCCAGATCGGGGCGCATACCGCCATGGCCGGATGCGTGGGGGTGGCCGGTTCTGCAATCATTGGTGAACGATGCACCTTCGGCGGAAGCGCGATGGTGCTGGGGCATCTGACGATCGTGGACGATGTCCACATTTCAGCGGCCAGTCTGGTCATGTCAAGCATCGACAAACCTGGCCGCTACACCGCGGCGTTCCCGCTCGCGGAGCATCGCGACTGGGAAAAAAACGCCGCAGTACTGCGACAACTGGCGCGTCTGCGCCGGCGTATTCAGGCACTCGAAGAATAAAATCGTGCCGGTGGCATTGCCGCCGGTCATCCAAGCTCACGGAACTGCCATGGATATCAAGAAAATCCTCGAACACCTCCCGCATCGTTATCCGATGCTGCTGGTCGATCGAGTGCTGGAAATGGAGTCGGGTAAGTCGATCACCGCACTGAAAAACGTGACGATCAACGAACCGTTCTTCCAAGGTCATTTCCCCCATCACCCGGTGATGCCTGGCGTGCTGATCCTGGAAGCGCTGGCCCAGACCGCGGCCATCCTGTCGTTCACGTCCGCCAGCGAAACCGCCAACAGCAACGCCGTGTATTACCTCGTCGGCATTGACGGCGCGCGTTTCAAGCGTCCGGTGGTGCCGGGCGATCAGTTGATCCTGAAGATCGATGTGCTGCGCATCACGCGCGGCATCTGGAAGTATTCCGGCAAGGCGCTCGTCGACGATCAGGTCGTTGCACAAGCCGAGATCATGTGCACCATGCGTCATATCTCCGACGACGAGTGAGCGACATCTTTTGCTGCCGCCTGGCCGGTCTTCGGACGCGGGTCGGGCGGCTGTCTTACCAGGAGGCGCGCGCATGACGCGGATTCACCCCACCGCCATCGTCGATCCTGCTGCACAGCTCGACAGCAGTGTGACCGTTGGTGCCTATACGCTGATCGGTCCCAATGTGCGCATCGATGCGGGTACCACCATCGGGCCGCATTGCGTATTCGACGGCCACACCACGATCGGTCGCGATAATCAATTCTTCCAGTTCAGCTCGATCGGTGCAGTTCCGCAAGACAAGAAATACCGGAACGAACCCACGCAGCTGATCATCGGTGATCGCAACGTCATTCGTGAGTTCGCGACTTTCCACGTCGGCACGGCGCAAGATGACGGCATAACGCGCCTGGGTGACGACAACTGGATCATGTCGTACGTGCACCTTGCGCACGATTGCAAGGTCGGCAACAACACGATCTTCGCGAACAACGCAGCCTTGGCTGGCCACGTGAAAGTGGGCGACTACGTGATCCTCGGTGGCTTCACCACCGTGCACCAGTTCGTGCAGATCGGCGCGCACGCCATGACTGCCATGGCGTCGGCCTTGCTGCAGGACCTGCCGCCCTACGTCACGGTCGCTGGAAACGTTGCACGCCCCTATGGCATCAACGTGGAAGGGCTGAAGCGTCGGGGTTTCTCGTCCGAGGAAATCGCTGCATTGCGCGCCGCCTTCAAGCACCTGTACCGCGAAGGCCATAGCCTGGCCGACGCGCGCGCTGCGATCATCGAACGCCAAGCCACGCAGCCAGCGGCTGCCGGTGTCTTGCAGACCATGCTGGACTTCCTCGATTCCGCATCGCGCGGCATCGTGCGCTGACTTGCGTTGACCAGATTGACGACTTCATCCGACAAGGCTGCTGACGACACTGCAATCGGCATGGTCGCTGGAGAACCCTCCGGCGATCTGCTGGCGGCCGCCGTCATCAGTGGTCTGCGTGAGCAGGCCGGTAATCTTCCGATTGCTGGCATCGGTGGGCCGCGCATGGAAGCGCAGGGCTTCGATACCTGGTATCCGATGAGCAAGCTCGCGGTGTTCGGTTATGTCGAAGCACTGCGGCACTACCGTGAAATCGTCGGCATCCGCAATGCGGCACGTGACCGCTGGCTGGCATCGCCGCCATCGGTGTTCGTTGGCGTCGATGCACCCGACTTCAATTTCGGCCTGGAAGAATCGCTGCGCACGCAGGGCATTCCCACGGTGCATTTCGTCAGTCCGTCGATATGGGCATGGCGCGGCGAGCGCATCCACAAGATCAAGCGTGCGGTATCGCACATGCTGGTCATGCTGCCTTTCGAAGAAAAGATCTACCAGGACGCCGGTATCCCGGTCACTTATGTTGGCCATCCGCTGGCCAGCACGATTCCCCGTGATCCCGATCGTGCGGCCGCGCGCGCACGACTTGGCCTGAGCGATTCCGACCGCGTACTGGCCTTGATGCCAGGTAGCCGACGTGGCGAGTTGCGCCACCTTGTGCCGCGTTTCCTGGAAGCGGCCCGCTTGCTGCGCCAGCGCGATCCGGCACTGAAGGTGCTGGTGCCGATGGTCAACGCCGAGCGCCAGGCGCAATTCGACGCGTTGGCCGCTACCTTGCCGCAACGTGTTGACGTGCAATGTGTAGCAGGCGGCACGCACGATATTCTGGCGGCCTGCGACGCTGCCTTGGTGGCAAGCGGTACCGCCACGCTGGAAACCGCTTTGTTCAAGCGGCCCATGGTGATCGCCTACGCGGTCAGTCGCCTGAGCTGGTGGTTGATGAAGAACAAGGGTTATCTGCCTTGGTATGGCTTGCCGAACGTACTGGCCAACCAATTCGTGGTGCCCGAATTGATGCAGGATGCCGCCACGCCGCAGGCACTGGCAGAGCAGACCTGGCGTGCCCTGACCGACGATGCACAGGCAGAATCGCTGCGCCAGCGCTTCACCATCATGCACGACGACCTGCGTCGCGACACTGCCGTGCTGGCCGCGCAGGCAATTCTCGCCACTGCGCAGGCGAAGGCATAGCATAAACACCTCGACGGCTTTGCTCGCGGCCCTGGTGGCTGCGGCAGCCGTTCTGGACGTATCGACATGACCAAGCTCAAAACCCCTGGCCGGCGGGCGGCAAAGCCCGTTGCAGCGCCTCAGCAATTGCTGGATTGGAATACGACCGCCGACGGCGATGCCATTGCGATGATCATTGCCGGTGTCGACGAGGCCGGTCGTGGCCCGCTGGCCGGGCCTGTGTACGCTGCGGCAGTGATCCTCGATATCTCCCGCCCGATTGCTGGCCTGGCCGATTCCAAGATCCTGTCCGAGCCGATGCGTGATGCGCTCGCGCTCGAAATCCGCGAACGCGCGCTGGCCTGGTCGATTGCCAGCGCAAGCGTCGAAGAAATCGACGAGATCAACATCTTGCAGGCAACCATGCTGGCCATGGAACGCGCCGTGGTTGGCTTGTCGACCTTGCCCGACTTGGTGCGCGTAGACGGCAACCGACTGCCGCGTCTGTCCTGCCGGGGCGAAGCTATCGTGAAGGGCGACGCCACGGTGCCCGCCATTTCTGCGGCATCGATTCTTGCCAAGACCGCGCGTGATGCCGATCTGCGGCTGCTGCACGAAGCCTATCCCGCCTATGGGTTCGATCAGCACAAGGGATACGGCACTGCCTTGCATCTGAGCCAGCTTGCGTCCCTGGGGCCATGCCCGGCCCACCGTCGCAGCTTTGCGCCCGTGCGCAATGCTTTGAGTGTGGCGATTGGCACCACAATCAGTCTTTCTCCGAGCGCGACATGAAACACATTGCATCGCGCGACAACGCCGAATTCAAGGCTTTGCGACGCCTGGTCGAACAGGCTGGCGCACGCCGAAAGGCCGGTGCCGCCGTGCTGGAGGGCGTGCACCTGTGCCAGACCTGGTTGGCCGTCAATGGTCCCCCAGAGCAAGCAATTGTGGACGCCCGGCGTGCCGACCGGCCAGAGATCGCGGCACTGTTGGCAGCACTGCCCGACGCCTGCATTCGCGTGCTCGATGCCGGCTTGATCGACGCGCTGGAAAGCGTACCGGCAGGGCAGGGCATCTTGTTCGTCGTGCCCACGCCAGCGCCCGCGCTGCCTTCGGGAATCGGTGAAAACTGCGTGTTGCTCGACCGTATCCAGGACCCGGGAAATGTGGGGTCCATCCTGCGTTCCTGTGCTGCGGCGGGCATCCGTCGGGTGTTCCTTTCGGAAGACACGGCGCATGCCTGGTCACCCAAGGTCTTGCGTTCCGGCCAGGGCGCGCACTTCTCGCTCACCATCCACGAAAACGTCGATTTGCTGGCCTTGGGCGACCGCCTGGAAGTGCCGATGATTGCCACCGCGCTGGACAACGCCGACAGCCTTCACTCGGTCTTAATGCCCGCTGCGGTAGCCTGGGTCTTTGGTAATGAAGGACAAGGCGTTCACCCAGCGTTACAAAGCCGGGCCATGCGTCGCGTGTACATTCCTCAGGAGGCTGCGGCCGAGTCGCTCAACGTGGCCGCCGCAGCTGCGGTCTGCCTGTTCGAGCAGCGCCGCCAGCACTTGTTCGCGCGCTGACGCGTGCATTTTTGCAGGCGGCCTGATCGGGCGGGTGTGTTCTTACCCCGACGATCTCGCTTGAATGCCTATTTCCCCCACGCATGACTCCGCCGCAGCCGTGGCGCGCCAGCACGACGAGCATGTGTTGGAAGCGCCGCCGCATACTGTGCAAACCCTTGTCGCCTGCCACGAGTGCGACGAGCTTCAGTATTTGAGTCCGCTGGCGCGTTGCGAGGTCGCGCATTGCATTCGTTGCGGGGCAACGATTGCCGAGGGTGAGCGCTGGCGTCCCGAGCCCTTCGCGGCGTTTGTGCTCACCACGCTGATCGTATTCCTGATCGCCAACGCCTTCCCCATCGTCAGCCTGCAGGTGCAGGGGTCCGAGACTCAGACCACCTTGTTCGGTGCGGTCTACACGCTTTACGACCAGCATCAGGACTTCATCGCTTTGCTGGTGCTCGCCACCACCATCGCCTTCCCGATGCTGGAACTGGCATTGATGTTCGGCGTGCTGCTGACGCTGCGCCGCTTTTACGCCACGCGCTGGTTCAGGCTGTCGCTGCGTCTGATCCAGGCGATACGCCCGTGGAAGATGATCGAGGTGTTCATGATCGGCGTGCTGGTGACCCTGGTGAAGCTGTGGTCGATTGCCACCATCATCCCCGGCGTGGCGCTGTGGGCGTTTGCATTGCTGACCTTCATGCTGGGCGGCGTGGCAATGTTTGATCCCGCACAGCTTTGGCGTCGCGTGCCGCTCGCGGACGAAGCCACATGAAGCACGACGCCGCATGAAGTTCTCTTTGTTCCGCCGCCGTCGGGCATCCGACAAAAAGGCACCGCCAGCCGCATTGGCAACCATTGCCGACGACGCGCCCTTGGCTGCCTCGGCCGCCAGCCACGGCATGACGGGCTGCCACGTATGCGGCCTGGTGCAACGTGTCACGCCAGGGCAGGCCGCAACCTGCCCGCGTTGTGAAGCTCGTGTCCACATGCGCAAGCCCGACAGTCTGTCGCGCAGCTGGGCCTTGTTGCTGGCCGCCTACGTCTTGTATATCCCCGCGAATCTGCTGCCGATGATGGTCACGTCCACCATCTTCGGTGTGCAGCAGGACACCATCATGAGCGGCGTGGTGCTGTTCTGGACCTCTGGTTCCTGGATGCTGGCGGTCATCGTATTCACGGCCAGCATTCTGGTGCCTTTGCTCAAGCTCTTTGCCATGACCTACCTGCTGCTGACAGTTGGCCGTCGGTCGGCGGCCGAACCGGAATCCCGCACCCGGCTGTACCGGATCGTTGAACTCATCGGCCGCTGGTCCATGCTGGACGTGTTTGTCGTGGCCCTGGTGGTTGCCCTCGTTCAGATCCGCTCCCTTGCAACCATCACGGCGGGGGCGGGCACCACCGCCTTCGGCGCGGTGGTTGTGTTGACCCTGCTTGCCTCACGTTGTTTCGACTCCCGATTGATCTGGGATCACGCCCGCCAAGAGAACTCCCATGACTGACCCCGGTCCGATCCGTCCCGCTTCCGATCCCGCTCCCGATCCGGTTTCCAAGCCCGCGCCCGACGTGCCCCAGGCGCGTCGTGTGACGCCCCATCGACGCATTCCCTCGCTGATCTGGCTGGTGCCCATCCTGGCCGCCGTGATCGGCCTGTCGCTGTTCATCAAGTCAGTGACCGATCGCGGGCCCGAGATCACCATCAGCTTCCTGAAGGCCGAAGGTCTGGAAGCAGGCAAGACCAAGATCAAATACAAGGACGTGGACATCGGCAACGTCACCAGCGTGCGCCTGTCCGCCGACAAGTCGAAAGCGCTGGCCGTGGTGCGCCTGAACAAGGATGCATCCAGCTTTGCCGTGCAAGGCAGCCGCTTCTGGATCGTGCGTCCACGCGTGGGTGCGGGCGGCGTAAGCGGGTTGGGCACGCTGCTGTCGGGAGCCTATCTGGGTGTGGATGCCGGCAAGTCGCAGGAAGCGGCTGACGAGTTCACCGGCTTGGAAGTGCCGCCCCCGATCACGACCGATGTTCCGGGTAAACAATTCGTGCTGCAAAGCGCGGAATTGGGTTCGCTGGATATCGGTTCGCCGATCTACTACCGTCGTCTGCCGGTGGGGCAGGTGATCGGCTTCGGTCTGGACAAGACCGGCCACGGCATCGAGGTGCTGGCTTTCGTCAACGCCCCCTACGATCGCTACGTGACCCAGGACACCCGTTTCTGGCATGCCAGCGGCCTGCAGATCGACCTGACGGCGTCTGGCCTGAGTGTGGATGCGCAATCGGTTGCCAGCGTGCTGGCAGGTGGCATTGCCTTCCAGGAACCACCGGGTACCCAGCTGGGTGAGCCGGTCGCCGAAGAAACCGAATTCACCCTCGCCGAAAATCAGGCCGAGGCAATGAAAAACGATGCCAGCGCCATTACCGCGCTGACCTTCTACAACCAGTCTCTACGCGGCCTGTCCGTGGGGGCGCCGGTGGACTTCCGTGGCGTAGTGGTGGGCGAGGTGGTGTCGGTCGACATCCAGTTCGACCGCGAAAAGAAAACCTTCGTGCAGCCCGTCACCTTGCGCATCTACCCCGAGCGTTTCTTCAAGAGCGCGGCGCGTGACAGCCAGGCCATTCTGGCCGGCATGGTTGAACGAGGCTTCCGCGCACAGCTGCGTCAGTCCAGCCTGCTGACCGGTCAGTTGTACGTGGCGGTGGACTTCTTCCCGAAGGCACCGGCAGCCAAACTGGCTGTTGCCGACAAGACCGTCACCTTGCCGACCATGCCTGGCGGGCTGGATGAGCTGCAGGCCGCCGTGGAAGAGATCATCGGCAAGGTTCGCAAGATTCCGTTCGACACCATCGGCCGCAACGTCGACAAGACCCTGGTCACCGCAGACAAGACACTGACCACGATCAACACGCAGACATTGGTGGAGATCAACAAGACGCTGGCACAGGCCCGTGACGCCATCGCGCGTGTCGACAAGGAATTGACGCCCGAGGCACGGGGTGTGCTTGCCGAAGCTCGCCGCACGCTGCAATCGGCCAGCACGACCTTGTCGCCGGACGCCCCGCTGCAAGCCGACGTGCGCGATACCTTGCAGGAACTGTCACGCACTGCGCGCTCGCTGCGCAACGTTGCCGATTATCTTGAACGCCATCCCGAAGCCTTGCTGCGCGGGAAACCTGGAGAAGTGCCATGAAGTCAGTCGCCCCCTTGACCATCCGCAATGCAGAGTACGTCGTGGGCGACGCAGACAGGGGCGTCAATGCCGCCCCGCGTGCGGGTGGTCTGCGGCGCGCAGGCGCAGTGGGCCTGGCTGCGCTTGCCGCCCTGGTCATCGCCGGATGCGCAAGCTCGCCCAAGTCCAGCTTCTACACCTTGAGCGGCGACGCACCGCCCGCACCAATCGGCGCACCGCGTTATTCCGTGGCCGTCATGGTGGCATCGATTCCTGACAGCATCGACCGACCGCAAGTCGTGCTGCGCACCGGCAACGGCCGGGTCGAGATCCGGGAAGAACAGCGCTGGGCGGGTTCCTTGAAGGATGACATCGGCCAGACCTTTGCCGATGACTTGGCGCGTGCCTTGCCCGATGCATCGGTGTACACGCAGAACCGCGCTGGCGCAGGGTCTGACCCGACCTACCGCCTGGCAATCGGCGTGCAACGCTTTGACTCGGTCCTGGGCCAGCGGGTTGACGTGGATCTGCAATGGACCCTGACCGAGAAAGGCCAGGCGCGTCTGCAATGCCGTCAGGCAGCGAGCGTGCGGGTGGCGGCTGCAACCGACGAAGTGGAGGCCCTGGTGGCCGCCCATCGTCAGGCCATCGAACAGGTTGCCGAACGTGCCGCTGCCGCCATCGTGGACGTGCGCACTGCGCCCGCAGGGATGACGGGTCTGTGCGCCAGTTGACCGCGTTCTGACTGCGGTTCTTGTTGGCAAAACGCCTCGCAATGCGAGGCGTTTTGTTTGAAGCTTATCAGGTCGATGCCACCAGTTGGCCCGACCCTGCCGGTTCAATAACCCCGACGATCCAATCCGATTTCCTGCAACACCGTCGTCGCAATCTCTTCAATCGACTTGGTAGTGGTCGACAGCGAGCGGATGCCTTCCACGCGCATCATGCGTTCCGCCTCGGCAACCTCGTAGCGGCACTGGGCCAGCGTTGCGTACTTGCTGTCCGGGCGGCGCTCGTGACGCACTTCGGCCAGGCGTTCCGGCTGGATCGACAGGCCAAACAGCTTGCTGCGGAAGGCCAGCAGGCCAGAGGGCAGGGCACCGCGCTCGAAATCGTCCGGAATCAGCGGATAGTTGGCAGCCTTGACCGCATATTGCATCGCCAGATACAGGCTGGTTGGCGTCTTGCCGCAGCGCGACACCCCCACCAGAATCACATCGGCCCGTTCCAGGCCGCGCACCAGTTGGCCGTCGTCATGCGCCAGGCTGAAGTTGATCGCCTCGATACGATTCTTGTAATTTTCCACGTTCGACATGGTGTGCGAACGGCCGATCGAATGGCTGGAACGCAAGCCGAGTTCTTGCTCGATCGGTTCAACGAAGGTCTGGAACAAGTCCAGGAACAGCCCGTTGGCCTGACGCACGCGGGTGTTCATCTCCGGGTTCACCAGCGTGCTGAACACGATGGGGCGCGTGCCTTCCGACGCAAAACTCTGGTCGATACGGGCAGCCGCCGCTGCGGCTTTGTCAACGGAATCGATGAAAGGGATGCGAATCTGGCGAAAACGCGCCGTATCGAACTGCGACAGGACAGAATTGCTGAAAGTCTCTGCCGTAATGCCGGTACCGTCGGATACGATGAAGACGGTGCGTTCCGGCAGGGGGGCAGCGGCGATTGGCGTGGGGTCGGACATGGTTTCTCACAAAGATCAGGGCCAGGATCACACCGCTGGACCGCTGGGACGCGGAAAGGAGCTCTGCCTGTCTTCGCGCCTCGTAATACAATCGGGAGCGCTCAAGACACGAGAAGACGTTATTGGTAAGTTTGAACGGAAGTCTGGATGCCTGGAAGCCCGAAAAGCGGGAAAATCCAGCGTCCGAAAATTCCATCGTTCCAAGGCAGGTTTGGCCAGCGTACCCGTACAAGCGGCAGGCGCGTTGGCCAAACATGCTTTCATACCATTGTAATAGGTGACTTTAATGTCTTATGTCGTGCCTTTCGAGCAGCTTCGGGCAACCGATGTCGACACCGTTGGCGGCAAGAACTCGTCTTTGGGCGAGATGATCAGCCAGCTGGCTGGCGCAGGCGTTCGCGTGCCGGGCGGCTTCGCCACCACCGCACAAGCCTTCCGCGATTTCCTGTCCGCCTCTGGCCTGGATCGCAAGATCCGTGACCGCCTTGAAACCCTGAACCCCGAAGACGTGCGCGCGCTGGCCGAAACCGGCGGCGAGATCCGCCAGTGGATCATTGACGCCCCGTTCCCGGAACAATTCGAGCGCGAAGTGCGTGAAGCCTTCGCCAAGCTCGACGCCGACGGCCTGGGTTCGTTTGCCGTGCGCTCTTCGGCTACCGCCGAAGACTTGCCCGACGCCTCGTTCGCCGGTCAACAGGAAACCTTCCTGAACGTGGTCGGCATCGACGATGTTTTCGAAAAGATCCGCCACGTTTTCGCCTCGCTGTACAACGACCGCGCCATCTCGTACCGCGTCCACAAGGGCTACGCGCACGCTGACGTCGCCTTGTCGGCCGGCATTCAGCGCATGGTGCGTTCCGACACCGGCGCAGCTGGTGTGGTCTTCACGCTGGACACCGAATCGGGCTTCCGCGACGTGGTGTTCATCACCTCGTCCTACGGCCTGGGCGAAACCGTGGTTCAGGGTGCCGTGAACCCCGACGAGTTCTACGTCTACAAGGGCACGCTGGAATCCGGCCACTATCCCATCGTCAGCCGTCGTATCGGCTCGAAGATGATCAAGATGGAATTCGATCCGGAACGCCCGGGCGGCCGCGCTGTGCGCACTGTCGACGTGGCCCCGGAACTGCGCAACCGTTTCTCGCTCGACGACGCCGATGTGATCGAACTGGCCCGCTACGCGGTCATCATCGAAAAGCACTACGGCCGTCCGATGGACATCGAGTGGGGCCGTGACGGCGCCGACGGCAAGATCTACATCCTGCAAGCTCGCCCGGAAACCGTGAAGTCGCAGCAGACCGGCGCAGAAGTGCAGCAGCGCTATCGCCTGAAGGCCACCGGCAACGTGCTGATCACCGGCCGTGCAATCGGCCAGAAGATCGGTTCCGGCCCGGTTCGCCTGGTCGGCGACGTGTCCGACATGGACCAGGTTCAGCCCGGCGACGTGCTGGTCACCGACATGACCGACCCGAACTGGGAACCGGTCATGAAGCGTGCCTCGGCCATCGTCACCAACCGTGGCGGCCGTACCTGCCACGCGGCCATCATCGCGCGTGAACTGGGCATCCCGGCTGTCGTGGGTTGCGGTGACGCCACCGACGTGCTGAAAGACGGCGCGCTGGTGACCGTGTCTTGCGCCGAAGGCGACGAAGGCCGCATCTATGACGGCCTGATCGAGACCGAAGTCGAAGAAGTGCGTCGTGGCGACATGCCGCCGATCGGCATCAAGGTCATGATGAACGTGGGCAACCCGCAACTGGCCTACGACTTCGCACAGATCCCGAATCACGGTGTGGGTCTGGCCCGCCTGGAATTCATCATCAACAACAACATCGGCATCCACCCGAAGGCAATCCTGGACTATCCGGGCGTCGACGGCGAGCTGAAGAAGGCGGTTGAATCGGTTGCCCGCGGCTACGCCAGCCCGCGCGCGTTCTTCGTGGACAAGCTGGCCGAAGGTATTTCGACCATTGCTGCGGCGTTCTTCCCGAAGACCGTGATCGTGCGCCTGTCGGACTTCAAGTCCAACGAGTACCGCAAGCTGATCGGTGGTTCGCGTTACGAGCCGGAAGAAGAAAATCCCATGCTGGGCTTCCGTGGCGCTGCGCGCTACATCTCGGAAGACTTCGCAGAATGCTTCCGCATGGAATGCGAAGCGCTCAAGCGTGTGCGCAACGACATGGGCCTGACCAACGTCGAGATCATGGTGCCGTTCGTGCGCACCCTGAAGCAGGCTGAGAAGGTCATTGAACTGCTGGCCGAAAACGGCCTGCGTCGCGGTGAAAACGGCCTGCGCGTCATCATGATGTGCGAAGTCCCGTCGAACGCCGTGTTGGCCGAGCAGTTCCTGGCTTACTTCGATGGTTTCTCGATCGGTTCGAACGATCTGACGCAGCTGACGCTGGGCCTGGACCGCGATTCCGGTATGGAAATCCTGGCTGCCGACTTCGACGAGCGTGATCCTGCGGTGCAGGCGCTGTTGAAGCGTGCGATCTCGGCTTGCCTGGAAGCGGGCAAGTATGTGGGCATCTGCGGCCAAGGCCCCAGCGACCATCCCGACCTGGCAAGGTGGCTGTTGGACGAAGGCATCCTGTCGATGTCGCTGAATCCGGACACGGTGGTGGATACCTGGAAGAAGCTGGCTGAGTAAGCAGTTTCCGGGGCGGCGTCATGATGACGCTGCCCGAATGGCAAGACTCAAGGCCCTCCGTCTGTTGGAGGGCCTTTTGTTTTGTTGCGCTGACAGCGGGGGGTTGAAAGCGGGGTGGCGAAGTCCTGCGTTCAAGGTGCTTCTTATGCGCAATCCGCACCTTGCCCAGTAGCTGATCTGCTTTTTTTGACGGTAAGCTCACAGTAAGGATGAGCCCAGGCGGACGCTGCGCCGGGCAAGTAGTAACGAGCCACTGAGATGTTGACCATGCCCAACTCTATGACGGAGCGCTGGTCTTTCACAGACGCTCCTCAGGCACAGGAAACTCTGTGCCGCCGATTTGGCCCGCTTCGAATCGGCTCCCGTCAGCCACCAGGGTGTGTGCTGGATCTCACCGTACACACCTACGCTTCCGGTGTGTTGCTGTTCACCGGGTCATCGCCATCCGGTTTCAACCTGGCATTGGAGCATCGCTGCGCCGGATGCTTGCTGGCCATCAGCCCTGCGTCTCGTATCGAGGCGGTGCTCGATTGGCCCGGATGCGAGGTGCATGGGGGCAGCAGCTTGCTGATCGACATCCGCGACGTGCAGACGTGGCGAATGCATGCCGGCACCTTTGACTGCCTGGTCTTCCCGATCGATCTATTGAATCGGCGGCTATCGCATCTGCTGGATCGTCCGCTGATCAAGTCCGTGGTCTTCAAGCCGCTCGATCTGACGACGGTGCCAGGCTTCCCGCAGATTCTTGAATTGGTCCGCGTCATCTGCCGAATCTACGAGACTGAATCTCCGCTTACGCACGTGCGTTCCATCACGAGCGGTTTCGAAGACATGATGCTCAACTTCATGCTGGAAGTAGTGCCGCACAGCTATTCGCAGCTGCTCAAACGCAGCCCGGCTGCCATTTCGCCGCGTCATGTGCGCCGGGCGGTGGAATACATCCAGGCCAACGCACGTCGGGCAGAACGCATCCGCCTGGAAGATATTGCCGAGGCCGCCAGCGTCAGCGTTCGATCCTTGCAGACTGGTTTTGCCAGTGCCAAGGGCATGTCGCCAATGGAATACCTGCGTACGGTCAGGCTGGAAGGCGCGCGGGCAGAACTGCTGAATCTGAGCGCGTCACGCTCGGTGGCAGATGTTGCGGCTGCCTGGGGCTATCCGCATTCAGGCGTGTTTTCTCGCCTGTATCGGGCAGCCTTTGGGGAGCTGCCCTCGCAAACCATCAAAAACAAAGGCTAGGGCTGACAGGCGTCACGTCCATGTCGAGGTATCGGCCAATGCCGATATCTCGTCCATCGACAACACCTTGTCCACGTCAAGCAGGATCACGAACTTGCCGTCCACCTGTGCTCTCGTTTTCAGTGGGACTTCATTTCATTGGGGCGTCAGTAGTCAAAGACGTGACACGTCGTCGGCCCATTCGTGCACCGTGGGCGGATCAGTGTGGAAACGCCCTTGTTCTCGATCTGACCTGTCTGGTTGCTGCGGCCAGCACATCCAGGTCGAGCACCAGCGCCACGTCGCCACTGCCGAGAATGCTCAGCGCGGCAACCGCAGGGGTGGCCGCAAACAAGGTCGGTGTGGGTCTGAGCTGCGTCTGGGCATCGCCCAGCAACGCGTCGACCACCACTCCAAAGCGTTGCCCTGCACGCTTGATGATCACCAGGTTTTCTCTGGCATCCGCAGCGCCGGTAATGCCGAAGTAATCGCGCAGGCGCAGCACCGGCAGCACCTGCCCGCGATGGGCGACATAGCTGGCCGATGTGGAACCGGTGAACATCACGCATTCGTAGATGGCGTCCATGGGCACCACGAAGACGGTGTCTCCCACGCTCACCTGGAAGCCGTCGATGGTGGTCGCTGGTCGCCTCGCTTGCCTGATCCGCAGATGTGACGAGGGTGCGCTGATGAGCGGCTCTGGTGCGCCGACGATGCGCAGGGACTCGTGGTCAGTGGATTCGAACGCAGCTTCGATGATGGCCAGACCCGCCAGGCTGCTGAATGTCAGCGCAAAGCCCAGATAGCAGGATCGCGGGTCGAATTCGTCCAGTACCGGCACGGCATCGGCCACGGTGACGACGCGCTCGATGGTGCCCAGCGTGTTGAGGTAGTGCAGGATAGACAGGGGGTCCGTCCCGTGGCGAAGCATGTCGCGGCCGCAGTCAAAAGTGATGTGCCACTGACGCAGCCCAGGCGGGCGGACCGGATACTGTCCGTGGCTGTACTTCAGGTACAGGCGCAATTGTTCGATCAGATCGTTGCCAGGGTCCGCCGTCTGTGGCTGACCGATCGAACCCGCATTCATCAGCCTGCGGATGTGATCGCCGCATTCCAGCAACAAGGCCACCAGACGCTCGGTCAAGGGAATACCTCCCTGGTGGACGTAGTTCAGCACGCCTTCCACCACCTGAACGAAACTGACGACGTGGTGATGGGACAGCACACCTGCAGCGTCCTTGATGTCGCGGACTATCTTCAGGATGGCACCGCGAGTCGCGGTGGGCACATTAGTGGGACTGCCCGTATCGACATCGAGCAGGGCGGCCTCCATGTCATCAAGCAACTGTCGGCTGTCGGTCATGCTCCGTGGTCGCCTCCGTTCGATGTTCATACTGCGCAGCTGGATCGATCAGGTGCTGGTGGCATCGTCTGGCGCAAGCCTGGGCGAGCGGGCGGCACACGTATCGGATCACCAAAGTAGGCGACCAGGTCCAGCAGCGCGAACACCGCCAGCACTTCACTGCTGTGTTCCACCAGCTCCAGATGTTTCCCGCTTGCCTGCGCCGTGCGTTTGGTGGCCATCAAGAGCTGAATCCCCGTGCTGTCGATCTCCGTGACGTTTGCGAGTGTCAGTCGCAGCGTGTCTGCATGGGCAATCGCATGGAGGAATCGTTGGCGCAGTTCGACCGCCCGATCCATCGTCAGACCTCCATCGATAGCCAGCGTCTCTATTCGTGTCATGCCGTCTGTTCCCAAGGTAAGGTGGCCGGAAGGCCATAGGGAACATATCGGTGCAATGAAGCTGCCTGCAGAGGGGCGGCGCGGCCAACTTCAACACCGACGCGGCCATCATTGGATCAATCCAGATCGGTGGTTGCCGCTTCGCTTCTTGCCGCCGACACCGAGCGTCCGGTCCAGCGTGTGAAGGCACGTCTGAAACTTCGCACGTCTGCAAACCCCGCTTCGGTCGCCAATTCACGCAGGCCCAGCCTGCTGGACAGCACGAGTTCGATGGCGCGAGACTTGCGCCCATCATTGACCATCGCCTGATAGGTCATGCCCGATTCCGCCAGCTTGCGTCGAAGCGTGCGTTCGCTGATGTTCAGCAGGCGCGCAAGCTGCGCAGGCTCTGGCGGATGCGGCAGGCCCTTGTTGATCAGGCGTTCCACCGCCAGCGTGATGGTGGATGTCGCGCTTGCCTGCTCACACTCCTTTTGCATCAGCTGGCAGGCGAACTGGTAGGACGTCGGTGATGAGGTCGCCAAGGGAACATCCATCCAGTGCGCAGGGGATATCAACTGGTTTTGCATCGCGTCGAACCTGACGGTGCAACCGAAGAAGTCCTCGTAGACACGCAGATTCCCACCAGGGCAGGCATGCATGAATTCGACCAGACTGGGTGCATAGTGGCGGCCCAGCAGCACGCGTCGTATCTTCACCATGCTGGTGAACATTTTTTCCGTCAGAAACGGTACGTTGGCGTGATTGCCGTGCAAGGACGCGGCAGTCTCGACGTAGCCTGCGGCCTCGTATTCGCCGCAGGTGTGCAGCAGCAAACCCGCACTGGCCGGGAACTTCAGCTTGAGTTTGATGGCGTCGCCAAGCGTCGGGCTGGCCATCAATCCCAAGGCAAGTGCACCTCGGTTGACGATGTTGCAACGCATGCCCAGTTCCAGGCCCAGGAACGGTCTTCTCAACGCCTCGATGCCACGACGGATGACGGTGTTGGCTTCGGCGTGTGACAAGACAAAGCCCGGGTTCTCCAGGTCTTTGCACTCAAAGCCCAGGCCACGGCACAGGCGCGCGCAGTCGTGTCCGTCGCGTTGTGCTGCGTCGAGCACCGGGCGTACAAAGACCGGTGCCACGCACACGAGGTCACGCCGTTTGCCAGGCAGAGCAGGGCTTGGCTCGATGGTCTTGCTTGCTCTCGTTGGCGCAGTGCTTGTTGTCGGGCTCGCATGCACCACGCGTGCATAGCTTGCGTTTGATGAATCCACACTTGCCTCGCCGCTCTGATCTATTCAAATCGTGGCGGTGTGCAATGTGTGTGCACCTGCCCGCCACCGCAACGATTTTCAGGTGGGCCGAAGGCGTGCAACGTACGGAAAACGCACTTGAGGTGCGATTGGCGCAGAGATGCGTGATGTGAAAGAGATACAAGCGTATATCTGTCGCCTGAGTCACTTCGAATTGCTGTAGGGCCTGATATTCGGGGCGGCCTGGAGGGTCTTGTGAAAGGCTTGTCGGAACGCTTGTTCGAACCAGCTGCTCGGAACGCTTATTCCGGGCAATTCTCCACCGCATACCGAATCAATTCCGCCTGCCCCTCAATCCCCAGTTTGCGCTTGATGTTCAGCCGATGGGTTTCCACCGTACGCACGCTCAAACCGACTTCGGCGGCAATCTGCTTGTTCGCCATGCCTCGCCCAATTCTGGCAAGAATGTCGTTCTCGCGGGCGGTCAAGGTATCGCGTGGATCGGTGGACGCCGTCGCCTGAACCAGGCGGGCGGCAATGGCCGCACTGTAGTACATGCCGCCGTTCATAACGGTGTCGATGGCAGTGACGATTTCGTGCGCGGGCGCATCTTTCAGCACATACCCGCGCGCGCCGGCCTGGGCGGTCTGGCGCACGTATTCCAGGTTGCCGTGCATGGACAACATCACCACCGCAATGTCGGGAAAGCGGGCGTGGAACAGGCCGGCGAGTTCGATGCCGTTGACGCCTTTCATGCCGATGTCCATCAGCGTCAGGTGTGGCTTGACGCTGTCGGCCAGACGCAATGCTTCGGATGCGTTTTCAGCTTCGCCCACCACCGTGACATTGGGCATGGCGTCCAGTCGCGCCCGCAGTCCGTCGCGCACAAGCGGGTGGTCATCCACCAGCAGAATGCGGGTGGATGTGGTGACGGAAGCAAGTGACTCAAATGACATGGGGGGTGTTTTAAAAGCGTGCGCAGTGATTGGGTCGACGACTGTTTGCCAGCCAGCCCAGGTATCCAAGATCAGCAGCGCATCACCTGCAACTCATCACTTGCAACACACCACCACGCTACGCAGGCTCAGCCGACCTTGCATGGATGCTGGCCAACAGTTCGTCGCGGTCGTCGTCAGTAGCAATCGCGTGTTGCATCGGAATCCAGGCCGAAATCCGGGTGTCACCATGCATGCTGGTGATTTCCAGCTGGCCACCAACCGAGTCCAGGCGTTCGCGCATGTTGCGCAAACCCAGGCCGCGATGCGGGTCCTGGTGGACCTGAGCGGGATCGAATCCCACCCCGTCGTCGGTGACGCGCAATTGTACGCCGCTGCGGGTGAAGCCCAGCTCCAGCTGAATCTGCTGCGCCGCTGCATGGCGCTCGATGTTGGTCAGGGCTTCCTGAGCGATACGGAACAGCACCGTCTTTGCCATGTCGTTCAGGTCAACCGGGTTGCCGCTGACCTGCATCAACACATCGATGCCGGTCATTTCGCCGGCTTCACGAGCCAGTTCAGACAGCGCGGCGGGCAGGCCCAGGTCGTCCAGCATGGTCGGGCGCAGACCGTGCGAAATGCGGCGAATCTCGCCCAGTGCCCCGTTCAGCCGGCCATGGGCACGGGCCAGCGTTTCAGGCACCGGGCCGGTCGAGGTGCCAAGCCGGGCAATCGAGGATTCAAGCAAGAGCTTCACCGACACGAGCCACTGGCTGATGCCATCGTGCAGCTCGCGTGAAATGCGCGCGCGCTCGGTTTCTTGTGACAACACCACTTGCTGGGCCAGCCTGCGCAGCTTGGCATCAGACGTCTTGTGCTCGGAAATATTCAGCACCAGGCCGCAGCCCACCACGGCCAGCAGACACACCAGCGTGATCAAGGCGATCAATATCAAGGTGTCTTCGATATGGCGTTTGGCCTGCTGGTCATGGCGTTGCAAGGCCGCGTCCACGTCGTCCAGGTAGATGCCGCTGCCCAGCATCCAGTTCCAGTCCGTCAGGGGCACCACATAGCCCAGCTTGGCCACATGGCGATTCAAGGATGGCTTTTCCCACAGGTAACGCACTGCACCGCCGCCGTTGAACGCTTTCTCGGATAACTGCTGAATCGTGGGCGCGCCGGTTGGGTCGCGCAGGTTCCAGAGGTTGCGGCCGATCAGGTCCGGCTGACGCGGGTGCATCAGACTCTGGCCCTGCATGTCATAGACGAAGAAATAGCCGTCCTGGCCGAAGTCCATGCGCGCCAGCATGGCCAGGGCGCGGGACTGCGCATCGGGAATGTTCTTGCGTTCGGCGTACAGCGGTTCGATGGCGGTGCGTGCCAGTTGCACGTAATGGCTCAGTTCTGCTTCCTTGCTGGCCAGGTAGGTCTGTTCGAGTGCCTGGTACTGCTGCTGCGACAGGGTGGTTGCCTGTTGGCGCACGGTCATGGCAATCGCCAGCATGGCCAGGCCCAATGGAACCAGGGCCAGCAGGATGAGCTTGTGGCGGAGTTTCATAAGCATTTTTGGCGCTGATCGAGCTAGGGACTTTCCCCAGGGCTTCCCAGGGAATTACGTAATCGTACGTAGGGACGCTGCGTAGTTTCGCGCTTGTGACGCATTGTCCCCCCTGCGAATACTACGCCGCGCCAACAAACGTCGGGACCTGTTCGTTTTACCGGTCACCGCGCTATCACCCACCGTAGTATGTCCGCGCCAGACGCGGCCGCACACACGCAGGAGTTTTCATGAGCCGTCCCTGGCAAATCGTGCCGTGGATCGGTGTCGCCATTCTGGGGGCCTTCGCCCTTGGCATGGTGGCACTGAGCCGCGGCGAACACGTCAACGCCCTCTGGCTGGTCATCGCCGCGGTGGCGACCTACACCATCGCGTATCGCTTCTACAGTAAGTTCATCGCCGACAAGGTGTTGCGCCTGGATTCCACGCGCATTACCCCGGCGTACAAACATAACGACGGCCTGGACTACGTCCCGACCAACAAGAACGTGCTGTTCGGCCACCACTTCGCCGCCATCGCAGGCGCGGGCCCCTTGGTCGGCCCGGTGCTGGCCGCCCAGATGGGTTACCTGCCCGGCACGCTGTGGATTCTTGCTGGTGTCGTGTTCGCTGGCGCGGTGCAGGATTTCATCGTGCTGTTCGTGTCGACTCGCCGTGACGGCCGCTCGCTGGGCGATCTGGTGAAGTCGGAACTGGGTCAGATCCCGGGCGTGATCGCACTGTTCGGTGCCTTCCTGATCATGATCATCATCCTGGCGGTGCTGGCGCTGATCGTGGTCAAGGCCCTGGTCGGTTCGCCCTGGGGCACCTTCACCGTGGGTGCGACGATACCAATCGCGTTGTTCATGGGCGTGTACATGCGCTACATCCGCCCAGGCCGCATTGCCGAAGTCTCGGTAATCGGCTTCGTGCTGTTGATGGCAGCCATTCTGTTCGGTCAGTCGGTGCACGACAGCGCCACGCTTGCACCCTGGTTCACCTTCGACGGCAAACAGCTCACCTGGGCACTGGTGATCTACGGTTTCATCGCCGCCGTGCTGCCGGTCTGGCTGCTGCTGGCACCGCGTGACTATCTGTCCACCTTCCTGAAGATCGGCACCATTCTGGGCCTGGCCATCGGCATCATCGTCGTGGCACCGGAACTGAAGATGCCGCAGGTCACGCGCTTCATCGACGGCAGCGGCCCGGTGTGGTCGGGCAACCTGTTCCCGTTCCTGTTCATCACCATCGCTTGCGGTGCGGTGTCGGGCTTCCACGCGCTGATCTCGTCGGGCACCACGCCCAAGCTGCTGGACAATGAAAAGAACGCACGCCTGATCGGCTACGGCGGCATGTTGATGGAATCCTTCGTGGCCATCATGGCGCTGATCGCCGCGTGCGTGATCGAACCCGGCATCTACTACGCCATGAACAGCCCGGCCGCGCTGATCGGCACCACGCCGGAAGCCGTGGCGCAGGTCGTGTCCAGCTGGGGCTTCGTGATCTCGCCCGACGTGCTGATCCAGACCGCGAAAGACGTGGGTGAGAACACCATCATTTCGCGCGCAGGCGGCGCGCCCACGCTGGCAGTCGGCATGGCGCACATCCTGCACCAAGTGGTCGGCGGCCCCGGCATGATGGCCTTCTGGTACCACTTCGCCATTCTGTTCGAAGCGCTGTTCATCCTGACCGCTGTGGACGCAGGCACGCGTGCCGGCCGCTTCATGCTGCAAGACTTGTTGGGCACCTTCGTGCCGGCCCTGAAGCGTACCGACTCCTTGCCCGCCAACCTGATCGCCACCGCCTTGTGCGTGGCCGCCTGGGGCTACTTCCTGTACCAAGGTGTGGTCGATCCGCTGGGTGGCATCAACACCTTGTGGCCGCTGTTCGGCATTGCCAACCAGATGCTGGCTGCGATTGCGCTTACGCTGTGCACCTGCGTACTGTTCAAGATGAAGCGTGATCAGTACACCTGGGTCACCATCGTGCCGACCATCTGGCTGCTGATCTGCACGCTGACCGCCGGCTTCCAGAAGATCTTCGATTCGGACCCGCGCGTCGGTTTCCTGGCCCACGCCGCGCGCTACAAGAAAGCGCTGGCCGAAGGCACCGTGCTGGCACCCGCCAAGACCGCAGAAGAAGTGAACCGCATCGTGTTCAACGACTACGTGAACGCCACGCTGACTGCTGCCTTCGTATTCGTGGTGCTGAGCGTGGTGATATTCGGTACCCGCACCATCTTGAAGGCCCGCAAGCAGCGTGACCCGCACTCGAAGGAAACGCCTTACGAAAAGATGCCTGCGGATGCGCAAGCAGTCTGATCACGACGTAAAGAAAGGAGGCACGCATGCTTGAAGAAATCAGCAAGGCTGGCAGGTATTTGAGCCAGACGCTGCGCCTGATGGTCGGCGTGCCTGACTATCCCACCTACGTGGCGCATATGAAGGCCACGCACCCTGACATCGCACCGATGAGTTATGAGGAGTTCTTTGTGGAACGTCTGAACGCTCGGTATGGGGCGAAGGGCAGGGCGAGTTGTTGTTGAGGTAGCAGCCCAAGCCACCTGGATGGCGTAAACCGCATTCCGACAGCCAAACGCAAGTTTAGGCTGTTTTTTTTGTCTGAATTTGTGGTTTAGTGTGGCGTAGCTTACTACGGGTGGATCCTGTTGAAGCTGCGGATGGAGGCACGATTCTTTAAGTGGATAAACAGTCATTTTTAGATAAAAAAAGAAATTCCACTAAGGCTATGATGCGTATTTATTGGTTTCTTTGAAAGGGGAAGTGGTGTCGGTAAAGATATCTAACATTTGCCTTCGTAATTATCGTGGGTTCAAGTTCTTTGATATGCATTTGGATTCGCGTCTTACAGTTATTGTTGGTGAGAATGGAGCTGGGAAAAGTTCATTGATTGATGCCTTTCGGCTCTTGATTTGGTCATATATCAGATATTTTTCCCCAGAGGCTAAATATGTGAGAAGACCGAAGCTTGTTAAGTCTGATGTTTATGGGAAGAGTAGTAAGCACTGCTATGTGTATGGATCAATGGAGGGAAATTCTATTGATGGGTGGGGTGATGAGGATTTTCCTAACTGGATCGGAGGTTTTGGGTGCGTCTTTAAGGGTGGTCGGACCTCGTGGGTTGATATGGAGCTCGGCGGTGATGCACTATTGAAAAAGTTCGATCTAGATCTACATGAGCTTGGTAAGTTAATTGATCCAGATGTCCGTTTGGGAAATTTGGATGTTGTGAATTTACCGGTCATTTGTTTTTTTGATGTCAACAGGTTATGGGTGCGGAGGCGTGGTTCAAGAAAACTGCCTGTTGGTTCCAGTCGGCTCTCGGGGTATGATGGAGCGCTTAATAATAATTCCCGTCTATTTGATGTTAATTATTTTATTGAAATAATGCTTGAGAAAAAGGATGTTAATTCTAGTGTCTATGATTATATGAGCGTTGTTTCTGGGGCGGTGCTGCATGTGACTGGTTGGCATTCCGTCTGGGGGAAAGATCTCGCGTTGTATTATCATAGAGGGGGTGTTTATCTATCTTTTTCTCAGCTGGGGGCTGGTTTGCAGAGCTTGGTTCTTATGGTCTCTGAGCTGGCGGTGCGTTGCCTCTTGTTAAATCCTCATTATGGAAAAAATGCGCTCGATAAAATAGATGGGATTGTCCTTGTTGACGAAATTGATCTTCATTTGCATCCTGGTTTACAGCAAACTGTTCTTATAAGAATGCAAGAGTGTTTCCCTTGTGTTCAGTTTATTGTTACTACTCATAGTCCGCAAGTTCTCACCAGTGTGGATAGAGAATGCATTAGGGTTATTGAGAGTTTTTCAAGTCCTGATTCTGGTGAGCGCGAAACCGGGTTGAGAGAGGTTGAATATCAGACAAAAGGGGTGGCTAGTTCTGAGTTGCTGTCGCAGATAATGGGCGTGCGCCCGGTGCCCGATGTGAAGGAGGCTACGTGGCTTGATGAGTACCAGGCTTTGGTCCAGCAAGGGCTGTGGCTTTCAAAAAAAGGGGTGGAATTGCGGAATAAGTTAGATAATCATTTTGGAGAGGGGCATCCCGTAATTCTTGAGTGCGAGCGAATGATTCGGTTGCAAGATTTTAAAATAAAAATCTCTAAAAAAAGAGAGGGGAAAAGTTAAAGTGCACTTTTTGTCTAGGAGTTTAATACCACCCGTGGGGCTGGCTAAATATCGAAGCGGAGTGCACAAGTGGGGTGGCGGTGTGCCTAGCTTGGACGAAAAGTCCGAAATCTGGACTAGATTGCACGAAATGCAGTTAAATAGGTGTGCTTATTGTGAGTGTCGCCTGGAGACGGCTAAAGGGCATATCGAACATTTCAGGCAGCGAAGTCGTTATAAGCAAGGGGAGTTCGAGTGGGCTAATTTATTTGGGTCTTGCAGCAAAAAAGAGAGTTGTGGGAAATTTAAGGATGATTTTGGGAATTATGATTTTGGTATGTTAATCAAGCCAGATGATGATGACCCTGAAGAATTTTTATTGTTTTTGCCAAACGGTGCGGTTGTTCCTCGAGATGGGATTGGCAACGAAAATCATAAGCGGGCTGATTTAACGATTAAGGTTTTCGGGCTTAGGGGATGTCTTGATCAAATTCGCAAAGTGGCTATTTCTGGTTATGTTTCCACGCTTGAGTCTATTAAAGACTTGGCGGAGCAGGAGCCAGATGGTGAGTGGCGCGAATTTCTTATGGATGAGTTGAATAAATCTTCCGCTCTTCCTCATGCTACTGCGATAAAGCATGTTTTAACGATGGACGGATTTCTTCTTGGTGTGTAAGTGGTATCTTGATAGGGTTTATTGATGTGGAATATCTTCCGACATGGGCTCGCGTGGTTGTGTACATCTAATAATTTTGTATGGTGCCATAGCTTTTTTTATCTCAGATCGCGCTGATGTCGGCGCAATCATTCTCTAGCTTGATCTAGCGACGAGATCAAGGTTAAAAAGGCGTGACTGATGACTAGCCTGGATATCAGCCGATTGCAAGGCTAACCGAATAGCATAAAGCCCAGCGGAAACTTATCAAAAAGAAGGGCGTTAAGTAGCATAAATTTCCCCACTACGCGACACGCTCACCCGATCAGCTCAATAGGTAGGGGCGGGACGGCGGTTGGATCTTGGGGATACGTGCTGCCTTGATGCTCGCAAGGTTTCCGTCGACGGCATGTCGTGTTTATCAAAGCGGCAGCACTTGCATTCGACTGTAATATTCGTCAGTCAGTCCCCTGTGTAATATTGAATTGGCTCGCCAGTTTTATTAAGGCCCGCACGTAGTCTGGCGGTGTCGGCCTCGCAGGCCCACAGAAGATCTGCTTGGCGATGCCGCGCGCGCTTGGCGCACCGCACCACGTCGATCTTGGCGGCGTATTCTCGACCAGCCAGTGTGGCCACCCCGCTGCCGCTGGCCACCATCATGCAACGATGTCGGTGGTTTCGATCGCCTTGTGACGCCTGGGCGTGACCCCGGTGGGCAGCAAGAACTAGTTGTGATGTCCACGCTCGATGTCTGCCGGGTAGCTGTGAGCACTTCCTGGGTGATCTGCAGGGATTTCACATAGACTACCGAAGCTAGGACAAGGCTCTTTGCCACGACCAGTACCTGTTTGTAGTCAAGCACGTGTTTGAACGTCAGTTCCTGCTTGAGCAGCGGATCGGGCGTGACCAGCAGGTCGATCTCGTAGCCGAAAAGCGCACCGATCCCGCCGAACTGAAACTTCTGCTTCATGCCTACATCCACATCGGGCCAAGTGGCCAGATACGGCTATACCATCTTAAGCAGCCACTGGCAGCAGGGGTTGTACTCCATGCGCCAATACGCAACGCGCCTCACTCACCTTGCGCGAACTGGTCTAGGCGTTCTTCCGCCAGGTCCAGTTGCGGCAGCACTTGGTTCGCGACTGCCAGCAGGTATTGGCTGGTCTGCGTCAGGCACCGGTTGCGCCCTTGGCTTTCTATTAAGTGTGCGACCTGCTTGCGACTATACCAATCTGGAACTCATCGGCACGATGGAGACCTTCCAGAAAAATTTATCGGCCTGTGATCTACACCGCCAATTCCGCGGCGGGGAAGTTCTATCAGCCGAGTTTGATGAATCAGGATTATTCCCTGACTCAGATTGTCTACGACCGGGAAGAAAGCAGAGAGTTGGCGGTCATGCAGGGCAAGTTCACCGAAGAGCGGTTCATCAAGCTCTACCAAAACATGCTTGAAAAGTGGTTTGCCGACTACGCGCTCTGATCAGCAAAAAATTATTCGTATTCATCATGAAAAATTGTTGCCCACATCCACTGCCCGGTAGTTTGTCCAAACCTTCCGGGCTCGCCCAACCTGAAAAGCTTTCGTCGTCCTGGAAGTTGGAAAGCGAGGAATTGCTTGGCGGCAAACAAGATGCACTGCGTCTGGCGCTGCTGAAACAGCAACAGGCAAGTATAGATACTGTCAGTGATGGCGGGCAGACGCGTCAACACTTCGTCCACCTTCATCGAGCATCTCGACTGCGTGGATTTCGAAAAGCGTGAAACCGTCCGCATTCGTGGTCGTTACGAAGCAAGCGTGCTGACCGTGGTCGGTGTTTTTCGACGATGCCAAGTTCCTGCGTCAGTAAACCACGCAGTCCATCAAGTAGGCCGTGCGGGGCCTCATGACGATGATCGATACGCTTTACGACGCTCACTACAAGAGCCGCGAAAAACTGGCCTGGGAATTCGTCAAGATCCTGAAATCAGGAAGCCAAGGAATTGGAGGCTGCCGGTGTCGATATCATCCAATTCGACGAACCTGCGTTCAATGCGTTCTTCAACTAGGTGAACGAGTGGGGCATTGCCACGCTGGAACGCGCAATCAAGGGGCTCAATTGAGAAACCGCTGTGCATATCGGCTACGACTAGTGCATCAAGGCCAATACCGACTGGAAGAAGATGCTGGGTCCGAGAGGTGCCAGTATGAGGAGTCCTTCCCCAAGCTGCAGAAGTCCAGCATCGACATCGTTTCGCTGGAATGCCGAACTTGCATGTGCCGATCGATTTGATCGAACTCAGTCGTGGCAAGAAGGAGGTATTGGTGGCCATCGACGTGGCCACCAACACCATCGAGACGCTCGAGGAAGTCGCCAACACCCTGCGCAAAGCGCTGCAGTTGATGGACGCCGACAAGCTCTACCCTTGCACCAATTGCGGCATGGCACCTTTGCCGCGCCACAGGGCGCGCGGCAAGCTGAATGCAGTGAGTGCCGGCGCAGAGATCATCCGATATGAGTTTTCGGCTTGATGGGGGGCTCCCATCGGTATGGGCACGCTATTGCGCGCTCACCGCGCGCAAATGCCTGACCACGTGGTCAACAACGCTGGGCAGAACCCCCTTGAAGAAATGATCCACGCCCGGAACCACCACCACGGGGTGGTGGCTGGCACGCGCCCAATCCAGCACCTGCGACAGCGGTGCCATCGCGTCGTCCTGGCCGTGCAGCAGCAGGCTGCGGGCAGGAATGGGGAAGGCTTCGTACTCACGGCCGCCTGGGGTTAAGCCAACCGGCATGCCCATCAATACGATGGCGTCCGCAGGCGCATTTGCTTCCAGTGCGCAAGCCACCCGAGCATAGACATGCGCACCGAATGAAAAGCCAACCAGCGCAAGGGGCAAGTCGGGATACTGCACGCGCAGATGTTCCGCGATGAGGACCGCATCCTCGGTTTCGCCGATGCCTTCGTCGTAGCTGCCAGCCGATTCGCCCACGCCGCGAAAGCTCGGCCGCACAGCGATCCAGCCTTCTGCGACCAGGCGCTTGGCAATCGAATGCGGGACGATATGCCGGGGGTTGCCGCCCAGCAAGGGCTGTGGGTGGCTGATCATTGCGATGCCCACCGGGGTACCGGCGGGCTGCTCGATCAGTAGCTGGATATGGCCGGCCGGGCCGATCAGTGAATCGATCATCGGGTTGCTGCAATGTGGTTGCGGAAGGACTCGCAGCTTAATCCATGCATGCCAGCGGTGCTGGGCTGGTTAGGTAATGCGCTCAGGTTTATGACCGCGATCTGCCGAGCACCAGCAGCACCGCAACGCCCGCCGACAATCCGGCCAGCAGCCACATCGACGCACCGTAGCCAGCCAGGAAACGCACGTCTGGCGCGGCTCGGGTAGCACCTGACACCGTCTGGTGAATGACTGTTGCCAGCGCCAGTCCAATGGCACCGCCCAGGTTGTGCAAGGTCCATGAGGCACCCATGGCCACGCCGCCAAGCCTGGTTGGCACCGACGCCAGCGCCGCGACAGTCGAGGGGCCGAGGATCGCGCCCCAGCCAATCCCCATGGCTGCGAATGCCGCCAGCACCTGCCACCAAGCGGTGTCGGGGCCAAAGCCGGCCTGCAGCAACGCCGATATCGTCAGGCACACAAAGCCCGCTGCCAGCGCCCAGGTCGTGCCAATCTGATCCACCAGCTTGCCGATCTGGGGTGACACCAAGGCCATCACGGCAGTCGTCGGCAGCAGCAGCAAACCAATGGCGGCGGCGTCCTGATGCCGGATCTGGCCCAGGTACAGCGGCATCAGGAAGAAGGCCGCGCAGTAGAAGCAGGCGAGGGTGGCGGTGGCCAGGCTGGCGAGCAGGAAGCGCCGGTTGGCGAACAGGTCGATGCGGATCAGCGGATAGGCCATGCGGCTTTCCACGCGCGACAGCGCCAGCAGCGCGAGCAGGGCGACCGCTGCCGAGGTCAGCGTGGCTATCGAGGTCCAGCCCCACTTGCCGCCCTCGGCGATGGCCAGCAGCAATGCGGTCAAGGCCACGGCCAGCAGCACCAGTCCGGCTACGTCCAAGGTTTCATGTTCGTCGGCACCGCGCGATTCTTCCACGTGACGCAGGCACAGGGCCATGCCCACCAGGATCAGGGGCACATTGACCAGGAACACCCAGCGCCAGCCCGCCGCCGCTACCAACAGTCCACCAATCACCGGGCCGATTGCCAGGCCAAGGCCGTTGGCGCTGAACAGCAGGCCGATGGCGCGACCACGTTCCGTTTCTGAAAAAGCATGCGCCACGATGGCGGTCGATGCCGTGTACAGCGTCGCGCAGGCCATGCCTTGCACCACGCGCCAGGCGATCAAGGTGGCCATGCCGTTTGCCAGGCCTGCTCCCAACGAGGCCAGTCCGAACACGGCCATGCCGATCAGCATGATCCGGCGTCGTCCGTGCAGATCGGCCAGACGCCCAGCCGCCACCATGCAGGCCGACAAGGCCATCACGAAGCTGCTCACGATCCACTGCGAGCGGTCGATATCGGCACCGAGCGATTGCTGGATGTCGGGAATTGCGGTGTTGACGATGGTGAAATCGATGCAGCCAAGAAAGCTTGCGATGGCCACGCCGGTCAGTGCCAGCCAGCGGTTGCGGGAAATCGGAGGGGTGGGCAGAGACAACACGAAACTCCAGGACGAGAACGCCGGGATGCGTCCCCTGGTCGGCTGGAGTCTATCTGTGAGAAATGGGCGGCAGTTGTGGCGCTTTGTCGAAACACTTGAGCGTTTTAGTCTCAAGTGTTTGATTGTTCCTGGCGAGCAGCAAGTTGCCTCAGCCGTGGGACAGCACGGTCGGCCGGTCGGCAAACACGGCCTGCAATGCCTGCGCCATGTCTGTGATCGCACCCAGGCCAGGGTGCAAGTCGATGATCAGGATGCCGACTTCCTGGCACCACGGCGTCGTGGTCGAAAAATGGAATGTCAGGCGGTCTGGCGCGATCTGCACGGCATCAATGCCGCCGTAACCGGCCAGCGCCTGTCCACCCAGCGCTTGTCCACCCAGCGTTGCATGGTAGGTGTCCATGCCGAGTTCGGCGTCCTGTTCGTCGTCTTCCTGAGATCGCTGCAGGATCAGATAACACGCTGGATCGGGATCGGTGCTGTCGGCGAGGGCAACCGTCAGCACCTCGTCTTCGGTGTAGGCGGTGTAGACCTGCGCGGGAAAGTGAAGTGTCATGGGAGTACCTGTGATTTGGAGTGCACCTGTCGTGCAGCGGCATGTGCGGCGCAGATTACCCGCAATTTTCTACACTGGTGACTTCCTGTCCCGATTCATGCAGAGGTACGCCCAGTGGTGATGTCGATCGAACGCTTCAACGGTGTGCGCGCTTTTGTGCAGGCCGCGCAGGCGGGCAGCTTCAGCGAGGCAGCGCGACAACTGGGGCAGTCGCCATCCAGCATCGGCAAGGCAATTTCCCGGCTGGAACAACGCCTGGATGTGCGCTTGTTTCACCGCACCACGCGCAGCCTGTCGCTGACCGACGAGGGCCTGGCCTTTCATCGCAGCTGTGTGTTGGCGCTCGACGAACTCGAACACGCCGAGGCCGCCTTGTCGGCACGCAGACACATGCCAGCCGGGCGGCTGCGCATCGCACTGCCGGTATTGTTCGGCCGGTATCAAGTAATGCCGATATTGCTGAAGCTGATGCAAGTCCATCCTGCCCTGGAACTCGAAGCCGTCTTTTCCAATCGCCCGGTGGACTTTGCCGAAGAGGGGATTGACCTGGCAGTGCGAATCGGTGCCCTTGAGGACAGCCCCAGCTTGGCCGCACGACGCATCGGTGCGCAGGGCCTGGTGGTGTGTGCAGCGGCGTCCTATGTCGCCCGCCGTGGCTTGCCGTTAACGCGCGATGCGCTTGCCGACCACGATTGCATCGGCATGCTGCGTGACGGGCGTATCGAACCCTGGCGGTTCGACACCGTAACAAAGGAATTGCCCGTCACGCCCAGGCTGCGTCTGGGTGACCTGGAATCGGTACTGGCCGCTATGCGTGCCGGTCATGGGTTTGCGCAATTGCCCACGTGGTTGGTGGCGACGGAATTGGCCAATGGGGAACTGGTGGCCGCGCTGCCCCAGCAGGCTGCCGACAAACTGCCCATTCACGCAATCTGGCCTGCCTCTCGGGCAATGAGTGCCAGGCTGCGCGTGACGATCGATGCCTTGCGGGTCGACGCGGGGTCATTGCCCCGTAACTGACCTCGGCCTCACGCCGACATGCTCGGCGCCATGCGCCCCAGAATCTGCGACTGCACCGAAATCAGATGCTGGCGCATCGCGGAATCTGCGCCATCCGGGTCACGCGCCGCAATCGCATCGGCAATGGCTCGGTGTTCACGGTCACGTTGCATCACGCGGTTCGGGCATTCCGGTTCACGCCGCTTCACATGCAGGCGCGCGTCCGATCCCACGCGTCGCAACAAGGCATAGAAATCGGCCGCAAGCGTATTGCCGGTCGCCATCGCCACCGCTTTGTGAAACGACAGATCGGCCGCGCCCCGTTCGGCACCTGCTGCGGTCGTGGCCGCTCGCTGAATGCGCACGATATCCAGCGGCGTGGCGCGCAAGGCGGCCAAGCGTGCCAAAGCCGGTTCCAACGCCAGTCGCAGCTCAATCACTTCAATGGGATTGGTGCTGCGAATCAAGGCCTCGCCCCGTGCTGCGCCAGGTTCGCCACGGCGCGGCTGGGCAGGCTCAAGCTGCCCCTCGGTCCGCAATATCTCCAGCGCCCGCCGCAATTGGTGACGTTTGACACTCAGGCGCTCTGCCAACAAACGCTCCGACGGCAGGTTGCCGCTTTCGACCAACAAATTGCGCAATGCATCAACCAGCTGATGAATATCAGTGATGGTTGAGATGTTGGTTGAGTCTGGTTGGATGCTGACGTTCATCGTTATTCCTTGCGGTTGACTGGTTTTCGAACCCAGTTCGTTCATGGTGCACCACGGCAATTTTCTTGATCCAACATGGTGCCGGCCATTCTACCGCGCACCATGTTGGCGTCGCCTGCGATCCATTATCCATGTTCAACCAAAATCAACCAAGTATTTGGTTGACATGGTTGGTCGATGACGGTTGAATGACACATCGGCGCTGTCAAACAAGCAGCGCCGCGGTCGCCCCCCAACGTCCGAGTCGAGTCAACTCCTGGAGATCGTCAGATGAGCACGACCAGCGCAGCCCCTGTGGACCAAGCCTCTCGCGAGGCCGAATTGAAGGCCATGTACGACGCCATCCACAAGGGGAACATGTTCCCGTTCTGGGCCAAGCGCTCGGATGTCGAGCACGACGAGATCAAGCAGTTGATGGACGGGGTCAAAGCCGTGCCCTATCGCTGGGGCTACAAAGACCAGCTTGAAGGCCTGCTGCACACCTCTGCACGATTGATCACCGCCGAAGACACCGACCGCCGTTCGCTGGTCTTGGTCAATCCCGGCCTGGCTCCCAAGCGCGCCACGGTGTCTACCATGTATACGGCCTACCGCCTGAACGATCCCAACGAAGTCATGCCGCCGCACAAGCACACGGCCAGCGCCATTCGCTTCGGCCTGACCGGCAAGCAGAACTTCACCGGCGTGGAGGGCGAAGACATCACTTTCGGCCCCGGCGACATGGTGCTGACCCCGCGCGACACCTGGCACAACCACGGCAATACCGGCGACGAACCGGCGATCAACCTGTCGGTGCTGGACTACCCGCTGGTGGAAACGCTGAACGCGTTGGAGTTCGATCACGACTACGCCGAAAAGGGTGAGAAGCGCAAAAAGCAGAGCGCGCGTTATCCGTCGGAATACTCGGCCAAGGTATATGGCTCGGGCGGTCTGATGCCGCGCTTTGTGGATCACCATCGCGGTGTGGACGCGTCTTCGCCGATGTTCGTGTATCGCTACGAGCCCATGCGCGAGATGCTGGAAAAGCATCGTGAGTGGTGCGAGAACCCGCACGAAGGTCTGTTGATCGAATACGTGGACCCCTTGAAGGGCGGGCCGGTGTATTCCACCATGACCTTCTTCATGCAGATGCTGCGCCCCGGCGAACGCACGCTGCCGGTCAAGCAGACGGCCAGCCTGCTGGTGTCCCCCTTTGAAGGCAAGGGCCACGCCATCATCGACGGTCAGCGTTTTGCACTCGATCAGTTCGACACAGTGGCCGTGCCGGGCGGTGTCTGGGCCGAATACGTCAACGACAGCGCAACCGACCCCTTGATCGTGTTCATTGCCAGTGATGAGCCGGCCTTGAAAGCCTTCGGCCTGCTGAAACGATGGGGCCGCACGGAAGGCGGCGACATCATCAGCCTGATCTGACGGGAGCGCATCGTGTCACGCGCCTGGAACACCCGCCGTATCAACCATGTCGACTGCGATGGCGGCGGTCAGGTGTGGGTGGATGGCACCACGATGTATGTGTCGCACATGCGTCCGCCGGAAGGCACGTCCATCTACGACGTGGCTGACCCTGCCAACCCGAAGCTGCTGGCCACGCTGGCCGTACCCATGGGCTGGCACTCGCACAAGGTGCGGGTGAAGGACGGGATCATGGTCGTCAATTACGAAAAATTCCGGGAAGGCGCGCCGGAATTCGGCGGCGGGCTGGGCATCTATGACGTGTCCAACCCGGCCAAACCCAAGCTTATTACGCACTGGAAAACAGGCGGCGAGGGCGGGGGGGTGCATCGCTACGACTTCGATGGTCGTTATGCCTACATCTCGCCCACGGCTCCGGGTTACGTCGGCAACATCGTGATGATTCTCGACCTGTTGAACCCGGCCAAGCCCGAAGAGGTGGGGCGCTGGTGGATACCGGGGCAGCACGTGGCCGGTGGCGAGGAATACCTGTGGGACGACTTCGTGCGACCACGCTGCCACCACCCCTTGCGCGAAGGCAACCGCCTGTACGTGTCCTACTGGCATCACGGCATGTTCATTCTGGATATAGAAGACATGAGCCGCCCCAAGCTGATCTCTGGCGTGAACAGCAGCCCCGCGCATCCGCACCCCACGCACACGGCCATGCCAGTGCCGGGCTTGCTCAAGGGTCGCAAGATCATGGTGGTGGCCGATGAAGACGTGGCCAAACTGCGGCCGTCGCCGCCGTCCTTCACCTGGTTCTACGACATCACCGACGAACAGCAGCCGATGCCGATATCCACCTTCCAGGTGGCCGGGTTGGACCCGGACGGCGCGCCGCAACCCGCCATGATGGGCTGTCATCAGCCGTCCGAACGCTTCACGGGTTCGATCTTGCCGTTTGCGTGGTTCGCGCAAGGCCTGCGCCTGATCGATATCGCCGATCCGTTCGCACCAAAAGAAGTGGGCTTTTTCGAGCCCGATACCCCGGCTGGCTGTGAACGGCCGTCGTCCAACGACGTGACCATGGACGACCGTGGCCTGGTCTACCTGCTGGACCGCCAGCGTGGCGTCGACATCATTGAGTGTTTCCCGTCCTGAATTTTGTTCTGAATTTTTTTGCACACCCCCATTTCGCAATCATGTGGAGAAGACAGTGAGCAACCCGCTGATCCAGGTTTACGGCAAGAAAAATCCCAACCTGCCGTTCCATCCCGCCGTGCGCGCCGGTGACTTTGTTTTCGTCTCAGGTCAGGTCGCCAAGGATGAAAACGGCGTCATGATCGGCGGCACCATCGAGGAAGAAACACGCGGCACCATCGAAGCCATGAAGCGTGTATTGGCCCAGGCGGGTTGCACGCTGGATGACGTGGTCAAGGTCACCACCTACCTGGAAGATGGCCGTGACTTCGGCCGCTACAACGGCGTCTTCAAAGAGTATTTCCCGGAAGGCCGACTGGCGCGCACCACCGTGGAAGCCCGCGCCGCGATCACCACCCGGATCGAGATCGAATGCACGGCGTACAAGCCGCTGTGAAGGCAGCATGGATTCATGCCGATGCCCTGATCGCATCGAAGTTGAACCCAACACCTTGAACCTACAGAACACCCAGGAGACCCTCATGTTGCAACTGCTTGGCCGGGCAACGTCCGGCAACGTCCAGAAAGTGCTGTTCCTGCTTGAAGAACTGTCCGTGCCCTACGAACGTCAGGACTACGGCCGCTTGTTCGAAAACACCGGCACGCCCGAATACCTGGCGATGAATCCGACGAAAAAAGTACCTACGCTGGTTGATGGTGAACTCAGCATCTGGGAATCGAACACCATCTTGCGTTACCTGGCGACCAAGACCAGCAGCCCGCTGTACCCCACCGACCCGGCCGCCCGCACCCAAGTGGAACGCTGGATGGACTGGACCTTGGCCGCACTGAATCCCGCCTACCTGGGCGGCTTCAAAGACGCCAAGAAAGCCGAGGCTGAGCGCGCCCCCGACACCGTGTCCAACCTGACTGCGGAACTGAAGCTGCTGGAGGCCAATCTGGCTGCGCATCCGTATGTGGCCGGGCAGGAATTCTCGCTGGCCGATGTGGCGCTAGGCCCGATTGTGCGCCGCTGCGTGGCCTTCCCATTCGGCATGCCGGCCTTCCCGGCGATCGCCGCCTGGCTGGCAAAGCTGAACGCTCGCCCTGCCTTCCAGAAAGCAGTCGCCGCTGGCTGACCTCACGCTCGTTCGATCCCCCGCGCCCCCCCGACCGGAGATGCACGTGTCCACGATTCTTAGCCCGGCAATGACCAGCGCCCGTGCGGCGGTGCCAACGGGTGCCACCAGCAGCGCGGCCCGCGCTGCCGCCCCCGCATCCTGTCCCGATGCCCCGCACATCTGGGCGCGCGGCGTCTCGATGGACTTCCATGTGGCAGGCCGCATTCATCGGGTGCTGCACGACGTGGATCTGCAAGTGCCCAAGGGCGGTTTTGTGTCCTTGCTGGGGCCATCGGGCTGCGGCAAAAGCACTTTGCTGAAGCTGCTCGCGGGCCTGTTGGCCCCCACTGAAGGAGAGGTCAGCGTGGGGGGCATGACACCGATGGAAGCCGTGCGTCAGCGGCGCATCGGCATCATCTTCCAGGAAGCCACGCTGCTGCCGTGGAAGACCGCGTTGGAAAACGTCGAGATGCTGATGGAAGTCACCGACAAGCGCCGTCCGCGTGCCGAAATCCGCGACCGGGCGCGCGAGATGTTGCGCCTGGTGGGACTTGAGCAGGCCGAGGACAAGCGCCCGGCGCAATTGTCTGGTGGCATGCGCCAGCGCGTATCGATTGCGCGTGCGCTGGCACTCGATCCGGAAGTCTTGATGATGGACGAACCCTTCGGAGCGCTCGACGCCATTACTCGCGAGGAAATGTGCGACTTCCTGCTGGAAATCTGGGAACGCACCCGCAAGACGATTGTGTTCGTCACCCACACCATCGACGAAGCCGTTTTCCTGTCGCGCAACGTGGTGGTGATGGGCACCAACCCTGCGCGTGTGATCGAGAACATGCCGATCACGCTGGACTATCCGCGCAACGAGGACACCTACGCCATTCCCGCATTCGGCCAGACCACCGCACATCTGCGCCGCATCTTGAAAGAAGGCCATCGCGCCGGGAGGTCGGCATGACCACGCAAGCTACCCAGGCCAGCGCGCCGGCACCCGCCAAGCGGCGTCTGATGAAGCATCCGCGCTCGCGCTTCGCAGGCATCATCCCAGCGATTCTGCTGGCAATCGGCATGTTGCTGATCTGTGAAGTGCTGGTGCGCGCCTTCGACTTGCCTGAATTCGTGATGCCGGCACCCTCCGCAGTATTCGAGGTGCTGTTCACCCACCAGGCCCAACTGTTTGCGGCAACGCTGGTCACGGCCGAAGAAGTGGCATACGGCTTTTTCATGTCGGCAATTGTCGGCGCGCTGGTGGCCTTGGTGATCGCGCGTTTCGACCGTTTCGGCCAAGCCCTGTACCCGCTGGTGGTGCTGTTCCAGACGGTGCCGAAAATCGCCTTGGCACCGCTTTTCATCCTGTGGTTCGGCTACGACCTGGCTCCCAAGGTCACGCTGATCGTGGTGATGGCGTTTTTCCCGGTTGCATTGAACATGCTGGTGGGCTTGCAGTCAGTTGACCCCAATCTGGTGGCACTGCTGCGATCTGTCGGTGCCTCGCGCAGCGAAATTTTGCGGCGCGTGCAGATTCCGCATTCCTTGCCTTACCTGATGGCGGGGCTGAAGGTCGCCGTCACCTTGGGCGTCATCGGTGCAATCGTCGGTGAGTTCGCCGGCGCATCCGCCGGCCTGGGCTACATGATCCAGTTCGCGTCCACGCAGATGCAGACCTCGCTGGTATTCGCCGCCCTGATTCAGGTGTCGGTGCTGGGCCTGATTTTCTACTACCTGGTTGAACTGGCCGAGCGCCATTACATCGACTGGATTCCCCGTCCGAATGGACCTTGAGCGCGGCCCCTGAACGCGGCCCGTAACGGGCAGGGCACTGAAGCACCAGCAAGCCAATTATCGACACCAACCCGCTGCCTTCCGTTCCCCTTCGGCAAGCAGCGCAACCCCCACCGTGGCACGCCCACCGGGTAGCCACGACCCCAAGTCCTTGAAGTCCTTCCCCACGAGGTGATGTGATGCAGAACGTGACGCAAAAGCCCAGGCGGTTCCCCCGGCTCACAGTCGGTGTGTTGGCATTGAGCATGTTGGTTGCCGCGCCGTTTGCGCAGGCTGCCGACGCCGTAACCGTGCAGCTCGACTGGATCGTGCGCGCCAATCACGCCATGTTCTTCGTCGCCAAGGACAAAGGGTATTTCAAGGACGCCGACATCGACGTAAGCGCCATTCGCAAGGGCACCGGTTCCACGGACGCTTTGCGGCTGGTGGCAACCGGCAGCGCGCAGTTCGGCTTTGCCGACTTGCCCACCTTGCAGGTAGCACGTGCGCAGAAAGTGCCGGCAGTGGCCCTGGTGGCCGTGAACCAGCACAGCCCGCTCGCGGTGATATCGGTCAAGGCGCGTAAGCCGATCACCAAACCTGCCGACCTGAAAGATTTCAACTTCGGTGTCCACCCGTCAGGCTCAACCTATATCTTTCTGAAAGCCTTCCTGGCCGCCAACGGCATGCGCCTGGCCGACATGAAGCAAAGCACGGTGGCACCCCCATATGAAAGCTATCTGGTCATGGGCCGTGTCGATGCCGTACCGGGCTACATCGATGCCGAAGTGCCGGAACTCGAAAGCAAGACCGGTGGCCCAGGATCGCTGTCGATCCTGCAAGGCTCGGACTTTGGCTACAAGGCTTATGGGTCGGGCATGTTCACGTCGGAAAAACTCATTGCCGACAACCCCGGTCTGGTGCAGCGCTTCACGACTGCCTACATGAAGGCCTTCAAAGACGTGATCGAGAACCCCAAGGAAGCGGTCGACATCATCGTCAAGCTGAACCCCGAATTCAAGGGCAAGGAAGACGTGCTGAGCAAACAGCTGGACGCCGACATCAAGCACACCTTCTTCAGCGACTACACCAAGCAGCACGGTATTGGCGCGATCTCGGCCGAGCAGTGGAAGCAGACTGCCGACACCTTGCTTGAACAGGAAGTGTTGCCCAAGGGTGCCAGCACCACAGAAGGCTACGACAACAAGTTTGTGCAGGCCGCCAATGCCTTGCGTCGTTGATCCCATGACAGCCATTCATCCATCGGTTTGCAAGGGGCAGCCATGACAGTGACCTCACTGGACGCAGATGTCGGCCATAGCGTGGACAGTGTCATGCCCACGCACACCGATCTGTTCTACGGCGGCGCGTGGCATGCGCCGCTGTCGGGCGACTATGCGGACGTGTTCAACCCCGGCAACGGGGCGCGCTTGGGCCGCGTGGCCGTGGGTGGGGCAGCAGACGTGGATGCCGCAGTCGCCGCATCCCGGCAGGCGTTTCTGGCATGGCGCGATGTAGCGCCCCTGGAGCGCGCCCGCCAGCTTCGTGCAGTTGCCATGGAACTGCGCAAACACGCCAAACCCCTGGCTTTGCTGGACGCTGCCGATTGCGGCAACCCGGTTGCAGAGATGGGTGCCGACGTGATGATCGCGGCAGCCTTGTTCGAGTTCTTCGCGGGCCTGGTTACCGAGATGAAAGGTGCATCGATCCCCATGGGCCCGAACGCCGTCAACTTCTCGGTGCGTGAACCGGTGGGCGTGGTGGCGCGCATCGTGGCCTTCAACCATCCCTTCCTGTTTGCCGCCGGCAAGATGGCTGCGCCGCTGGCCGCTGGCAACACCATCATCATCAAACCACCCGAGCAGGCTCCCTTGTCTGCGCTGCGTCTGGCCGAAATCATCGGCGGCATGTTGCCGCCCGGCGTCGTGTCGGTGCTGCCCGGCGGGGTGGAAGTGGGCAGCGCGCTGGTCGCACATCGTGACGTCGCCATGGTCGGACTGGTGGGCAGCGTGCAGACCGGTCGAGCGGTAATGCGCCAAGCGGCAGAGCGCCTGAAACCCGTGCTGCTGGAACTCGGTGGCAAGAACCCGTTGATTGCCTATCCCGATGTCGATCCCGACGAGGTGGCGGCCGGCATCGTGGCGGGCATGAACTTCACCTGGTGCGGGCAGTCCTGTGGCTCCACCAGCCGTGCCCTGGTACACGACGACATCTACGACGAAGTAATTACGCGGGTAGTGGCGCGCTGCGCGGCTTACGTGCCGGGCGACCCGACCGACGCGGCCACCACCATGGGGGCCATCATCAGCAAGGCCCAGCACGAGCGAATCATGGGCTTCATCCAGTCGGCCAAGGATGAAGGGGCAAGATTGGTGTACGGCGGTGGGCCGCCTGCCAACCCGGCCTTGTGTGATGGGTTCTTCATCGAACCCACCGTGTTTGCCGATGTCACGCCAGCTATGCGCATCGCCCAGGAAGAAATCTTCGGTCCGGTGCTGGCCATCATGCGCTGGTCCGATGAGGCGGCGATGCTGGACTTGGTCAACAGCGTGGACTATGGCCTGACGTGTTCCATCTGGACCAATGACCTGGAAAAAGCCCACCGCACGGCGCAACGCGTGCAGGCCGGGTTTGTGTGGGTCAACGAGGTGGGCAAACACTTTTTGGGCGCGCCGTTTGGCGGGGTGAAGCAGTCTGGCATCGGGCGCGAAGAGTGCCTGGGCGAGATGCTGTCGTTCACGCAGGAAAAGAACATCCACATCAGCCTGCGCCGCGTGGCGCGCTGATACCGACTTTGACCAGACGGACTGCGCCATGAACAAGCAAGAGACATACGACTACATCATCGTTGGCGCGGGGTCGGCCGGATGCACGCTGGCCAATCGCCTTTCGGAGGATGCCGGAGTGCGGGTATTGCTGCTGGAAGCCGGTGGCTGGGACCGTGACCCATGGATTCACATTCCGCTGGGCTGGGGCAAGATTCTGCAAAAGCGCCTGCACGACTGGATGTACTTCGCCGAACCAGAAGACAACGTGGGCGGCCGTGCGGTGGAATGCGCGCGTGGCAAGGTGGTGGGCGGGTCATCGTCCACCAACGCCATGGCCTACGTGCGCGGCCATCGGTCCGACTTCGATCGCTGGGCATCCTTCGGCCTGCCCGACTGGAGCTTCGACAAAGTCTTGCCGTATTTCCGCAAGCAGGAAACCTGGGAAGGTGGTGAAGACAGCTGGCGTGGTGGTTCCGGCCCCATCGGCGTGCAGCGCTGCAAGTATCAAGACCCGCTGATCGGCGCGTATCGCACGGCCGCCATGGCTGCTGGCCACGCTTGGACCGAGGACTACAACGGTGCGCGGCAGGAAGGCTTCAGCCAGCTGCAGATGAGCATCCGCAATGGCCGCCGCTCCAGCACCGCCACTGCCTATCTGCGCCCGGTCTTGTCGCGCCCCGGCCTGACGGTGAAGGTAAATGCACTCAGCACCCGCATCGTGCTCGAGGGCGGACGGGCAGTGGGCATCGAGTATCAGCAAGACGGTGAACGCCGAGTTGCCCGCGCCGAGCGCGAAGTGTTGTTGTCAGGTGGCGTGATCAACACCCCGCAGCTGATGATGCTGTCGGGCATTGGCGACCCTGCGCAACTGGCCATGCACGGCATTGACGTCAAGCTTGCCGCGCCGATGGTGGGCCGCAATCTGCAAGATCACGTGTCCGCCATCGTGATGTATCGCCGCAAGGAAACCGGGCCGTTCCACCGCATGATGCGGGTCGACCGCATTGGCCGCGAACTGATCCGCGCCTATACCACTGGTAAAGGTTTTGCCGCCGACGTGCCGGGCGGTCTGGTCGGGTTTTTGAAAAGCAGTCCGGACATCAGCACGCCTGATCTGCAGATGCTGCTGACCGCCGCGCCCTTGGGTGCTTGGCCCTACCTGAAGCCGTTTCGCCAACCCTTCCCGGACGGATTCGCATGCCGCACGGTGCTGCTGCACCCGGAAAGCCGAGGCTCGGTCAGCCTGCGGTCCACCGATCCGGCCGCCGCGCCGCGCATTCATCAGAACTTTCTGGCAACGGATTACGACTGGAAAGCGCTGCGCAGCGCCATCCGCATGATCCGCGAGATTGCGCAGCAACCCGCGCTGTCTCCCTTTATTGGGGCCGAAATCGCCCCGGGGCCGACATTGAACACTGACGCCGAGATCGATGCCTTCATCCGCAAGACGGCGATCACCGTGCATCACCCGGCCGGCACCTGCCGCATGGGTGCCGCGGGTGATCCACGTGCGGTGGTGGACGGACACCTGCGTGTCTTTGGCATCGACGGGCTGCGAGTGGTTGATGCTTCGGTCATGCCCGATCTGACCACTGGCAACATCAACGCCCCGGTGATCATGATTGCGGAAATGGCTGCCGACATGATTCGCGGTCGCGCCTTGTTGGGTGCCGGTCAACCCGCCATGTCCGCTGCCGCGCCTGCAGCGCTGGCCGCTTGAGGCCACGACGATGCGAGCGGGTGGTATGGGTGGTTTGACCTTGGCGCGGCATCGCGTGGTGTGCACATGGGCACTGCCGCCCGCCGTGCACGCGCGACTCGACCGATTTTTTGATGTGTCCTGTGCCGACACGGCGTTTGACGGTGCATCAGCCTTGTTGATCGACGAGCGCCTGTGTGTGGATGCCGAACTGCTGTCGAAACTGCCCTTGCTGCGCGCCGTGTGCAGCGTGGGGCCGGCGCACCTGCATCTGAATCTGGGCATACTGACTCAAGCGGGGGTGATTGCCACCAACACGCCCGCGTTGGGCGAGGAAGAAGCCGCCTGGGCTGCGGCTGAAAACCTGATTGCGGCCTTTGGCTTCGGGCGTCTGGGGGGATATCCGTCGAATCTGCTCAACCAAGACTTGGCCTGCATGGGATGCTGTCTGTAGGTGCTTGCTGATTGTTGAACCTGCGGTGCTGTCTTCAATAAAGAACTGTCGCTGATCAGCGCCAACGCTTCAGCAACGCTCTACCACCGAGCAGTCCTTTTGGGGGCTGGTTCCGCCGCCCGTTCCAGACGATGATCCGTTGAGGATCGATGGCGATCCACGCTGGTTGAGGATTGACCATGGCACATCCGCGAATGGCAGACGCGTTTCCGATTCTGGGCGCACACGATATCGAGCGCACTGCGGCATTCGGCTCGCTGCGAAATTACGAGAAAGATTCCCGCCTGTTCCACTCAGGGCAGACGGGCGATGGCCTTTTCCTGATCCTGTCCGGACACGTGACGCTGTGCCAGCGCGATGGCCTGGGTGCCAGCGAACCCATGTACGAAGCCGGGCCAGGCCAGTTTCTGGGTGAAATCGGCCAGTTGTCGGGCAACCGGGCCTTGGTGGACGCCATTGCTCAAGGCGAGGTCAGAACGCGCTTGCTTACGCCAGGCTGCCTGCGTGAACTGGTTGTTATTGACGCCAGCCTGGGCGAACGCATCATGCGGGCACTGATTCTGCGTCGGGTCATGCTGATCGAACGCGGCATCGGCGGCCCTTTGCTGATCGGCCCGGGCGGCTCCAGCAACATGACACGCATCCGGGGCTTTCTGACCCGCAATACCTTGCCGCATCGGGTGCTGGACCCCGCGTCTGACGCACGCGCCAAAGCCATGCTGGACGCACACTCACCATCACAGGAAGAACTGCCTTTGGTGGTCTGCCCAGACGGCACCATCTTGTGCAATCCCGCCGAAAACACGTTGGCCACCCACTTGGGCATGCTCGACTTGCCCGACGAAGACAAGGTGTACGACGTGGCCATCGTGGGGGCCGGCCCCGCCGGACTGGCCACGGCGGTGTATGCAGGGTCGGAAGGGCTGTCGGTCATCGTGCTGGACGGACGATCGTTCGGCGGCCAGGCAGGAGCCAGTGCCCGTATTGAGAACTACTTTGGCTTTCCAACGGGCATTACCGGTCAGGCGCTGACTGCCCGCGCTTTTGTTCAAGCACAAAAGTTCGGCGTGAAAATGCGCATCCCCACCCAGATCAAGCACCTGGATTGTTCACGTAAAGACGGCGATCTGTTGATCAAGGGCGAAGCGGGGAGCCAAATACGAGCCAGGACCGTGGTGGTGGCAACCGGTGCCCGTTACCGTCGGCCAGACATTGCGCAACTGTCCACCTTCGAAGGGCGAGGGGTCTGGTACTGGGCATCGCCTATCGAGGCGAAAATCTGCGCCGATCAGGACGTGGTGCTGGTGGGCGGCGGCAATTCTGCCGGGCAGGCGGCGGTTTACTTGGCTGCGCACGTCGCCAAAGTGCGCATCATGATTCGGCGCGAGTCCTTGGTGGCCACCATGTCCCGCTACCTGATCGACCGTATTGCCGCCACGCCAAATATCGAATTGATCGCCAATGGCGATATCGTTGCCCTGGAAGGAGATGCCGACGGCCATCTGATTGCGGCTCATTGGCGCGAACGGGGTAGTGGCACGGAACATCGGCTACCCACCGCCAATGTGTTCCTCTTCGTCGGGGCCGATCCCGAAACCGACTGGCTGGCCGATTGCGGCGTTGTTCTGGACAAGTCGGGCTTTGTCGTCACGGGCGTTGCCTCAGAGACGAACCCCGCACCCGCAATGCTGGAATCGTCTGTGCCCGGCGTGTTCGCGGTTGGGGATGTGCGCTGCGGTTCCGTCAAACGTATTGGCGGGGCAATAGGAGAGGGCGCGCAAGTTGTGCCGGCGCTGCATGCCTTTGTGGCGGTCGCGGCAAGCGTTTAGCGCTTGAGTACCGCATCGCCGACATCTCACGGCCGTAAACTCGGCCATCTTTTATTTCAAACTATCGAAATCAAAAAACTCATCAATATGAATGAATAAAAATGCGCCAATTGGCGCATTTTTTTGTTCTGAACATTATGGGTGATCAGTAATTCATAATATTCAAATATTTGCCTAGGCTGCGATCAGAAAAACAATAATAATTTTTCGTAGCAGGTATATGGAGTTCCCGGAGAGGATGTCATGAATCGTCAGATAGATCGGGGGCTTACCCTTATTGTTGTGCCGAATCATCGGTAGAGAAAAATATTTTCTGGGCTTCGCATCCACGAAACCAACTCGGCCGTATCCTTACCTGACGAAATCTGACGCCGACAAAATCGAAACTATCTTTTGTTCGTAATGATTGACTTCTGATTCGTTGCCTAGTCCGCGTTCTTGTTTTTACCCCTTCGATAATCTCTGGCTCGCCTGCTGGCGGCGTGCCTCACTACCTTGTGTCCGATGAATCGTCTCTGTCTGTTCACCGTCTGTTCGCTGATGTTTGCGTCGTCTGCCTCTGCACTGGAACTGGAAACATCCTGGTTCGAAGGCGCGTCGTTCCGGCAAGCCACGCACCTGATCGAACTGCGCCAAGGTTCTTACCTGTCGCGCAACGCGGCGAACCTGCGCAACGGCGGTTATCAGCTGGCGGGCGGTGACCAGGTGAACATGAACCGCTGGTACGACACGAAGTGGGTAGATGTCGGCGCAAGCTGGATGACGCAGCTGACCGACAATGTCGGCCTGATCTACGGCCTGAGTACCGGCGAACAAGCGCAGAAATACAAGATTGCTCCCAGCCTGAAGCTTGGCCTGGTGGCACAGATCAAACCGGCCTCGAACATGGTGGTGTCCTTCCGGGCCACGACCATCCTGGGCGGCGCATTGAACGAAAAAAGCTGTACCGCTGATTACGGCGACATTGGTGGCGTGCAACAAGTGAACTGCCGCCTGGCCGCCTCCACGCTCGCCCCGCAAGAAACCCTGAATTACCTGATCCGACAACGGCCGCTCTATCGCAACGAAGTGTCCGTCACCTTCAACTGGAAGTTTTGAACTTCAGTCTCCTTTTCCCTGCACAGGAATGAATCACATGAAAGCCATTGCATTTGCTGGTTTGCTTACCCTCGCTGCCATCCCCTTCGCCACGCACGCACAAACTGCCCAGTCGTGGATGCACTCAGACGTCAAAAGCGCCTGGAGCCAAGGCTACAAAGGTCAAGGCACAACGATCACCGTGATCGATGACTACACCAGCAACAGCATGCTGACCGGCAACTTCGGAACCGGCACCAAGACCCAGCGTCATGGCGACTTCACGCTGCTCGAAGCCAGCATGGTTGCCCCGTCGGCCAACGTGCGCGCCATGGACTTCAGCAACACCGGCGCGGTGGGCTTGAACAAGGGCCTGAACGTGTTGAACGCCAGCTACGGCATGTACGCCGCCAATGGTTATGCCAACAACCAGATTGGCTGGAGCGGTCGCGAAGCCTCGATGATTTCCTACGCCAAGACCGGCGCAGCCGTAGTCGTGAAGGCAGCAGGCAATGACAGCGTGGCAGTGACCGGCGTGAATTCCGCTGGCAACGCCGACTACCTGAACCGCGCGCTGGTCGGTGCCCAGTCGGCTATCTTCGTGGGCGCACTCAGCCGCAATGGCAGCAACATGATTCTGTCGCAAGCATCGCTGGCTTCGTATTCCAACTTCGCCGGCAGCGACAAGTCCGTGCAGAACAACTTCGTGGTGGTCGGTGTCGATTCGTCGCAAACGCGCTTGCAGGGCACTTCGTTTGCCGCACCGATCGTCAGCGGCTACGTCGCCATTCTGGGCAGCAAGTTCACCCAGGCATCGGCCACGCAGATCACCAACCAACTGCTGAACACGGCACGTACCGACACCATCGCCAACTACAACGCCGCCACGCACGGCCGAGGCGAAGCCAGCCTGTCGCGCGCGCTGGCCCCTGTGGCCATCAAGTGATCGACGGCATCAATCATCCAGTATTGATTCAAGCTTAGTGATTCAAGCCCGTACCGCGTCGACCCGCTGTTGCAGGTCGACGATGAAGGCCTCGCGTTCGCGCGGGGAAACCAGTTGGGTGCCGTGTCTGAAGTTGATCTTCACACGGCGAATTGACAGCGCCGGAGCCGACAACAAGCTGCGGCTCGGCGCGATGCCGGTAATGTCGGCATAAGCAATGCGTTGGCGGATCATGCCGCAACGAATCAGCAAATGATTTTCTTCCAGTTCGTAGCGGCATGGCATCGTCATCACCGCTACGATTGCGCCTGTGAAAATGGCCACGCCTAGCGAGATCAGGGCTGCCAGCGGCGCGGTCCGCAGCAGCAAAACGCCGTGCGTCACCACCAGCCCGATCGTTCCGCCAATCACCAGCACCAGCCATGCATCAATGCGTGAAGGATAGGCGTGCGTCATGGCGGGGTTCCGGTAATTAATCGCAGCGCGAGTGTACGGTGTCCTGACATCGGGTCGATGCCGTTCACCGCCATCAGCCCATCAGATGGCTTCGTCAATGCAAGCATCGGTGTGTCTGCGTGAAGCCAGCCCATCTTGTGAGTGATAATGGCAGTCGATACGCCGTGGGCGGCGAAAGGATGAATCGATGAGCTTGTCGTGGATCTGGTTTGGCCTGGCGGTGTTGGCCTTGATCGGAGAGGTACTCAGCGGGACGTTTTACCTGTTGGTCATCGCTGCGGCCTTTGGCCTGGCAGGTTTGGGCGCGTGGTTCGGCCTGACCTGGGCGCTGCAGATGGCAATCGTCGCCGTCGCCGCCATACTGGGCGTGCTGGTGCTGCGCCGGGCAGGCGTATTGCGCAAAGTGCGCAGCACGGATGACCGTCGTGACGTAAACGTCAATCTCGATATCGGTCAGGTTATTCATATAGATGCCTGGCGCGACGACGGCACTTCTCGCGCGCGTCATCGCGGTGCGCAATGGGAAGTCAAACTTGTGCCCAACGTGCCGCAGGCCCCTGGTTTGCATCGAATCGTTGAAGTTCGCGGCAGTCAGTTCCTGGTAACGCCGCATACGAGCTTGAATACCCCCGCGCACGAAACCCACACGTAATACCGCTGGCACGCGCTGCCACTGGCAGCCGAGACATTGCAGAAACCCCGTTCCGCCTGCAGGCAGAACGCCGACGACTTTTCTTAAATAGGGCAGGCCGATGATTCTGGACGTCTTTTCGATCGTATTGATCTTTTTTGTAGTCCTCGCCGTCTTGATCGTCTTCAAGGCGATCGCAATCGTGCCGCAGCAAAACGCGTGGGTGGTAGAGCGCCTGGGCAAGTTTGACCGGGTCCTGTCGCCCGGCGCGGGTTTTGTGATTCCCTTCATCGAACGCGTGGCCTACAAGCACTCGCTGAAAGAAATCCCGCTGGATGTGCCCAGCCAGGTGTGTATCACCAAGGACAACACACAGCTGCAAGTCGACGGCGTGCTGTACTTCCAGGTGACTGACGCGATGCGCGCGTCTTACGGCTCATCGAATTACATCGTGGCGATTACGCAGTTGTCGCAGACCACGCTGCGTTCGGTCATCGGCAAGATGGAACTGGACAAGACCTTCGAAGAACGCGAGTTCATCAATCACAGTATCGTGTCGGCGCTGGATGAAGCCGCGCTGAACTGGGGTGTGAAGGTCTTGCGCTACGAGATCAAGGATTTGACGCCCCCGAACGAAATTCTGCACGCCATGCAGGCGCAGATCACGGCTGAACGTGGAAAGCGCGCGCTGATCGCAGCGTCGGAAGGTCGTCGCCAAGAGCAGATCAATATTGCAACCGGTGAACGGGAAGCATCGATTGCGCGCTCGGAAGGTGAAATGCAGGCGCAGATCAATCAGGCCAAGGGTGAAGCAGCCGCCGTGCTGGCCATTGCCGAGGCTACCGCCAGCGCCATCACGCAAGTGGGTGAAGCCGTGCGCGCACCTGGTGGTATCGAGGCCGTGAACCTGAAGGTGGCCGAACGTTATGTGGATGCCTTCAGCAACCTGGCCAAGACCAACAACACCTTGATCCTGCCCGCCAACCTGGGCGATGTAGGCTCGCTGATCGCGTCTGCGATGACGGTGGTGAAGGGCGTATCGGTGCCGGGTTCGTCGATCGGTTCTTCGATTGTGCAGAAGTGATTGGCTGAGGTCAGGGTGCAGAAGTAGCGCATACCTGGCGCACCGGTAATGAGTGCGGAAGTAAAATTCGGGGGCTTGCTGGCAAGCCCCCGAATTCATTTTTACGCGTTTCATCATGCATATCTCGCACATTCCGACCCGCTGTGCCTGGGTCGGTAACGATCCCTTGATGCAGTCCTATCACGACGAAGAGTGGGGCGTGCCGCTGCACGATTCCCGCATGCTTTGGGAAATGCTGATGCTGGAAGGTTTCCAAGCGGGGCTGTCGTGGATTGTGGTGCTGCGCAAGCGCGAGGCGTTTCGCAAGGCATTCGCAGGCTTCGATCCCGTCAAGGTGGCCAAGTTTGACGAGGCAGACATCGAACGTCTGATGGGCGACGCAGGCATTGTCCGTGCACGTGCAAAGATCGAAGCCACAATTCGTGGCGCACAGATCTATCTGGACATGCAGGCGCACGGCGAAAACTTCAGCGACTTCTGCTGGTCGTTCACCGACGGCAAAGTCATCACCACCGAAGGCGGGCCACGGCTGACCTTGTCGCCCGTGTCGGAAGCTGCGTCCAAAGAGATGAAACGCCGGGGCTTCAAGTTCGTCGGGCCAACCATCGTTTACGCGTGGATGCAGGGCGTGGGCATTATCAATGACCACTCGACGGATTGTTTTCGGCGCGCTGCGCCCGAAGTCGTCGGTAAAAGGTGCTGCGGCTAAGCCCCATGGCACGTGCGGCTGCGCTTGCGCCGCCGTGCTGGCGGATGAGGTCATCGCAGTCTGGTTCCCGGTCGTCAGACTGCGCGGCAGTTGACGTGGTCTGGTCCGAGCGCATTGCCCCGAGCGATTTTCCGCGTGTCGGCTTGGTTGTATTTGCGGCTGTTTGGCTGCCCGTTTCTTCGCCGATTTTCCCGCTTTCTTCCTCATAAACGAGCGGAGCCATCGCGCCACCGCGCATCTCGGCAAACAATGCCACCGGCAGGTCTTCGATATGGATCGTGCCACCGTCATCACACAAGGCCAGCAAGGTCGCCACCAGGTTGTCCAGCTGGCGCAGATTGCCCGGCCACGCGTAATGCAGGAAGGCTTGCCGTAGCGGCGGTGACAGCAGAATGTTTCGCTCATGGGCATGGTGCCGTCTTGCGACTGCGTCGATGATGTCGGCCAAGCCCGGCCGCTCGCGCAAGGGCGGCAGGGTCAAGGGATAGTGGTTGATCCGATAGAACAAGTCCTCCCGGAAGCTGCCCGCTGCCACCAGCGCAGGCAGGTCGCGGTGGGTTGCGCAGATCAGCCGGAAATTGGCCTGGCGCGGCCGCCCGCCGCCCAGGGGTTGGACCACGCGGTCTTGCAATACGCGCAGCAGTCGGGTCTGCATTGCAAGCGGCATGTCCCCAATCTCGTCCAGAAACAGAATGCCGCCGTCGGCTTCCACGAGCCGGCCCGGCATGCCCTTGCGGCGCGCGCCCGTGAACGCACCTTCTTCGTAGCCGAACAGTTCAGCTTCAATCAGGCTTTCCGGAATCGCAGCGCAGTTGATGGCCACAAAGGGACGTGCGGCCAAGGGGCCGTGGTCATGCAACCAATGCGCAAGCACGTCCTTGCCGGTCCCTGTTTCGCCGTGCAGCAGCACCGGTATGTCCGCAGCCAGCAACCGCTGCGCTGTGTCGAGCAGCCGCTGGCTCAGGCCGGGCAGGGGAGTGGGTGAGGTTGCTTGTGAGGACGGCAGAGCCGGGCTGATTGCAGTAGAGGAACGGGCTGCTTCATCGGCCGAGTGCGCGGTCGATGACGCTGGCTGAGCCGTTGTATCTTGCTGATCAAGACCACGTGCAGATGAAGAAGGGTTGTTCAGCCAATCCGAGCCGCCACCTGATCTTTGGTTTGATCCCTGCGGATCTGCTGTCTGTGCTTCAGATGTCCGTACTTCAGACGTCCGACCTGCCACCCCCCACGCGCCTGACCCACTTGTCGACGCGTGCTGACCGTAAGCCCCACGTTCAATCGCCGGCCGCAGCAACTGCGCATGCACTCGTGCCTCCGCCAATCGCTGCGGCGAACGCCCGCGTTGCAAGCTGTCCACCAAGCGTCCCAAGCCGTCTTGGCACCATTGCGCCAGGGCTTGCGCAGCCAACGGCGATTGCGCCTCCCTAAGCTGGCTGATCCCCAGAATCACCCCATCCCGGTCGACCGCCAGCAACTGCGCATCCGGCATGCCCAGCCGAGCCGGGTCAGCATGCAGCGCAATGATGTGCGCATTGGGCCAAGCTGCCAGAAACAGCTGCTGCTCGATAATGGCACTGGTCTCGCAGACCCGGTTCAGCAGGTCGTCGGGCGCGCGCTCGGGCGGGCCAGACACGTCGATCAAGCCGGCCAGACTGCCATCTGCGTAGTGGAAGGGCGCAGCCGAGCAAGACAAGCGATGGTGACGACGAATGAAGTGTTCGTTGCCGTGCACCCGCACCGCAGCGCCCGTGGCAATACCCGTCCCGATCGCATTGGTGCCACGCGCAACTTCGCTCCAGCAGGCACCCGGCCGCAACGCCAGGCGCTCGGCGTCGCGCAAAAAAGCCGCATTTCCCAAAGAGGCCAGGATCATCCCTTCGGCATCACACAGCACCGCCACCTGTCCGGCCGTTGCCACCTGCGCGTATAGCGATTGCAGCAGCGGGCGGGCACTGCGCAGCATGTCGCCGGCGGCTTCCTGCCTGATGCTCAGTTCGCCGTGCGTCAGCAGACTGGGATCAGGCCGCGTTTCGGTATCCAGACCAGCGCTTCGGCAGCGGTGCCACGATCCGACAATGGCATCGTGCATGAAGGTGCTTGCTGTGCGCGCGGTGTGTCGCAGGCCAGGGGCAGCGCGGGTGCTGGCGTGGGCGGCCGTGGACGGGCCTGCGGAATTGCCTGTGAATTTGCTTGCGGGCGCAGGTGTGGGCGTAAAGGCTGACGTGAGTGCGGGCGTGATCGCGGACGCGCTTGCAGACCTGCCGGGGGAGCGATGGGACATGGCTTCTCCTGCGATGGCCGGTGCTCGGGGCACCGATCTTGTTGTCGTGCCAACTGTGTCATCCGGTTCAGGTTGACCAGCTATCCATGGCATCAGTGGAACAGGTGTGACACAGCTTTCAGCGCGTGGGTCGAAGCGACCTGCTAAATGTCAGCAAGCCTGTCAGTGCTGGTCATGGATGGCAGCACCCTAACCGCGAGTCACGTGCCATAGCCCGTGCTTTGACACACCACGTGGCACACCTGACACAGCAACAGCGGTGGCTGACACACTTCAGCGAACGATCATCGGCTTTTTTGGCACGCCGATCAATCAGCCTGGACCCGCACATCTGCTGCGCTGCCGCAGGTTTTTCGCTGCTTTCCCATCACAGCAGCAATATCCCCTGATTGCACCGCAGCACAAGGCGACCCGGCATGGATTTCGCTCTATTGCTCTGCGTGGAATCACCCCGAATCGGACTTACCCCAGAACCGAACAGGAGCAGAGCATGGATAGCAAAACACAAGTCACGCCGGACAAATACGGCACACCCATCCATCTGAAAGCCCGCTACGACAACTTCATCAACGGTCGCTGGCAAGCGCCCGTGGAAGGCCGTTACTTCGACAAGGTCACGCCGGTGACCGGTGCTTTGCTTGCACAAGTGGCACGGTCCAGCGACAAGGACATTGAGCTTGCGCTGGATGCCGCCCACGCCGCCGCGCCCAAGTGGGGAGCCACCTCGGTGGCCGAGCGGTCTCGCATACTGAACCGCATTGCGGATGTGATCGAAGAAAACCTGGAACTGCTGGCCACGGTCGAAACCTGGGACAACGGCAAACCCATCCGCGAAACCCGTGCAGCCGACCTGCCGTTGGCCGTTGACCATTTCCGCTACTTTGCAGGCGTCATCCGCGCCCAGGAAGGCGGCATCTCGCAGATCGACAACGACACGGTGGCCTATCACTTCCAGGAACCGCTGGGCGTGGTCGGCCAGATCATCCCCTGGAACTTCCCGCTGCTGATGGCAACGTGGAAGATCGCGCCCGCGCTGGCGGCCGGCAACTGCATCGTGCTGAAGCCTGCGGAACAAACGCCCGTATCAATCCTGGTGCTGGCCGAACTGCTGGCCGACATCCTGCCTCCGGGTGTGCTGAACATCGTCAACGGCTTTGGCCTGGAAGCAGGCAAACCGCTGGCATCCAGCCGCCGTATTGCCAAGATCGCGTTCACCGGTGAAACCACCACCGGTCGCCTGATCATGCAGTACGCATCGCAGAACATCATCCCCGTCACGCTGGAACTGGGCGGCAAGTCGCCCAACATCTTCTTCGAAGACGTGGCCTCGAAAGATGATGCTTTCTTCGACAAGGCCATCGAAGGCTTCGTGATGTTCGCGCTGAACCAAGGCGAGGTCTGCACCTGCCCCAGCCGCGCACTGATTCAGGAATCCATCTATGACAAGTTCATGGAACGCGCCCTGAAACGCGTGGCCGCCATCAAGCAAGGCAACCCGCTCGATGCCGACACCATGATCGGTGCCCAGGCATCTACCGAGCAGCTGGAAAAGATCCTGTCCTATATGGATATCGGTCGCCAGGAAGGCGCAGAAGTGCTGGCGGGCGGCGCGCAGGCGAAGTTCGACGGCGATCTGGCCGGTGGCTACTACGTGCAGCCCACGGTCTTCAAGGGCCACAACAAGATGCGCGTGTTCCAGGAAGAAATCTTCGGCCCGGTGGTGTCGGTCACCACCTTCAAGAACGCCGAAGACGCCTTGGAACTGGCCAACGACACCTTGTACGGCCTGGGCGCAGGCGTGTGGTCGCGCGATGGCAATACGGCATATCGCATGGGCCGGGCGATCAAGGCAGGTCGGGTCTGGACCAACTGCTATCACGCCTATCCGGCGCACGCAGCCTTCGGTGGCTACAAGCAGTCCGGCATCGGCCGTGAAAATCACGCGATGATGCTGAACCACTATCAGCAGACCAAGAATCTGCTGGTCAGCTACGCCGAAAGCAAACTCGGGTTCTTCTAAAAGCAGGGGGCGACATCATGGCAGTCACTACCGCACGTGTCGTCGCCACCCCCGCCGCGCTGGTTTTCATCGAACAGTTGCGGGCCAAGCATGGCGACCTGATGTTCCACCAGTCGGGCGGCTGCTGCGACGGCAGCGCCCCCATGTGCTACCCGCTGGGGGAGTTCATGGTGGGCGGGTCCGACGTGTTGCTGGGCGAGATCGGCGGCACCCCGTTCTATATGGGAGCCGACCAGTTTGAGTACTGGGAACACACGCAACTGATCATCGATGTGGTGCCCGGGCGCGGCGGGGCGTTCTCGCTGGATAGTGCGGAAGGGCAGCGTTTTTTGACGCGGTCACGTCTTTACACTGATGAAGAATGGGCGGCAGTGACACCGGTGGCGCGGGCGGGGTGAAGGACAGATGAAGGTTCTATGTTGAAGGTGGCTTGAAGGACATCGTCTGAGCTGTTCCGTATTTCCGTGACTTCGCCATCAGTGCCAGACCACGCCCCAGCATCTGGATACCATTCAGGTGATGGGGCGTTTTTTCATCTGGATGCGTCCGTCGCCAACCCGGCACCTGGCTGGTGCCTGGACGTGATTTCAACGCCTGTCCGTGCACACTTTCCGCGCACCGATCCCGTCCCCACAGATGCAATCAATCAGGGCACGCAACGCGCGTCTTTTTGCTTGCGCACGGGGGCATCTTCGGCAGCATCTGCTACTGACCCCGGCTTAGACTAAAGCCTGAAGCAGCCTCGTTTGGCTGCACGCAGGAAACGTGAAGCATGAGTCGAGTAGTCATCATCGGTGCCGGTATCGTCGGCCTGTCCACCGCCCGCGCAGCAGTCAAGCGCGGGCACGAGGTGGTCTTGCTGGAAAAAGGCCCGATGCCCAATCCGCAAGGCGCGTCCTTCGACCTGCACCGGATGATCCGCGCCCACTATGGCGCAATGGAAGGTTATGCACGCATGATCGCCCCGGCCTTCGATGCCTGGGACCGCGTGTGGAACGACCTGGGCAAAGAACACTTCGAAAACACCGGTGCCGTGGCAATCTCGCTGTCCCCGGACGACTACGCCGATAAAACGCTTCAAACCTTCCGCAAGATCGGCCTGGATCATGAAGTGCATGATCGTGCCGGCATGGAAGCGCTGGCACCACATCTGGATTTGCCGGAAGGTGCCTGGGGCGTAACCGGTGGCCGTGGCGGCCCGCTGTTTGCCAGCGCCATCGTGACGGAACTCACTGACTGGGTACGCCGACACGGCGTCGACATGCGCGACAACACCGAAGTGAAAGCCATCGACCGTGCAGCCGGCATCGCCGTGCTGGCCGACGGCACCACGGTGCAAGGTGACCTATTGGTGATCGCAGCCGGTGCATGGGTGTCGAACCTGCTGCCCGAACTGGACGGCAACCCGGTGTATCGCCAGGCCCTGTGCTACGTCGAGCCGCCCGCCGACTACAAGGAAAGCTGGCGCAACGCGCCCGCCATCGTCGCTATTGGTGACCACGGCGGCTACACCTTGCCCGATCGCCGTGGTGCCGGCCTGAAGTTCGGCCACGGTGGCCATCGCCGCCTGCAACGCCCTGACATCACCGGTTTTGGGTCCGACCTGAAAGCCGAAAGTGACATTGTGCTGGGTGCCTTCCGCCCCTTCCTGAAGCAGCCCGACCACTACACGCCGCAGCGTATGCAGGTGGGCTACTACGTGCTCGACCCGTCGCGCCGTTTCAAGGTCGAGACCAACGGGAAGAGCGTGTTGGTGACCAACTGCGATGGGCAGATGTTCAAGTTCGGCCCCCTGATGGGCGAGCAGATCATGCGCGCCTTCCACGGCGAGCAAAGTGCAGCAGAACTGACGAATTGGGCTGCTGCCTATTGACCAAGCCCTGAACCAAACCTGATCAGAATTCCTGAGATGCATCGGCCAAACCACCCGTGCATCGCACCTTAACCGTCATTCCAATCCCCGCAAGCCGTCATCTTGCCGCCAGCCAGCGGTCGACGCGCACCGATCCCCAGGAGCGTTTTCATGTCGTTCAAGACCCCGAAATTCATCACCTTCGACTGCTACGGCACCCTGACCAACTTCGAGATGGGCCCGGCGGCGCGCAAGCAGTACGCCAACCTGGTGCCGGCCGACAAGATGGATGGTTTCGTTGAATCCTTCCGTGGTTTCCGCCTGGACGAAGTCCTGGGTGCCTGGAAGCCCTATTCGGAAGTGGTGCACAACTCGATCGAGCGCACCTGCAAAGTGTGGAACGTGAAGTTCGATGCCGCCGACGCCCGCGCCATCTACGAATCCGTGCCCACCTGGGGCCCGCACCCCGACGTGCCGGCTGGCCTGGCAAAGATCGCCCACGAAATCCCACTGGTCATTTTGAGCAACGCCGACAACAGCCAGATTCAAAGCAACGTCGACAAGCTGGGCGCGCCGTTCCACAAGGTGTTCACGGCAGAAATGGCCAATTCGTACAAGCCGCGTCGCCAGGGCTTCGAATACATGCTGGACCAACTGGGCTGCGGCCCGGAAGACATCATGCACTGCTCGTCCAGCTTCCGTTATGACCTGATGACCGCTTACGACATGGGCATCAAGAACAAGGCCTGGATCAACCGCGGCCACGAACCGGCATGCCCGTTCTACGAGTACCGCGAGATCAAAGATGCAGGCGGCTTGGCAGGGCTGGTTGGTCTGTAAGCCGTAGCCTGTGGATCGGCCGATTGTCTGCGTGTGAAATCATGCAGCGTTGGCCGATTCATGGTTGCCGGTGTGAACGGGCCTTGAATTGAACAAGGGTAGGGCGCGCACAGGTCGCGCCTGACTCACAATGCCCCTGGCAACAGCACGTTCAATACATGTAGTTCACGATCACCTGACTGCGCTCGCCGTAGATCGGCGTCATCCGGCCCGAGCCTTCCACGCGATACATCAGCAGAAATGCTCCATCGGCAGGGCGACCCGCAAACGCCTGCGTCATGGCCTTGCCGTAAGACGTGACCGGCACGCAGTCCTGCGCGGTTCGATAGCAGAGCTTCACTTCCAGCCCGCTTATTTGGCTTGATACGCCCCAACGCCACGACACCGTGGTGATCTTCCCATCACGCGGCGGTGATCCCACGGGCGGATGCACGGTGGTGTACCAAACCTTTCGGTTCGGCATGACAGGCCCTGCAGCCTCGGAGCTATAGCTGCCCGCAGCAGCGTGCACATTGCATGCAGCCAGCACCGAAGTGATTGCAAGCAGGGCAGCACCAATGCCGGGGATTGCCCCTTGCATGGATGTGTGCCCGGCTGTTCTTCTCGTACCCACGTCAATCAATCCGCGCGGCGACGCGTGTCGTGCTTCATGATGGCGTTCTTCTCGCGCTGCCAATCGCGTTCGCGCTCGGTGTCACGCTTGTCGTGCAGTTTCTTGCCCTTGCCCAAGCCGAAGTCCAGCTTGATGCGCGAGCCTTTGTAATGCAGATTCAACGGCACCAGCGTATAACCGCGCTGTTCGACCTTGCCGATCAGCTTGCTGATCTCATTGGCCTTCAGCAACAGCTTGCGCGTACGCGTGGCGTTGGGGTGAATGTGGGTAGATGCCGTTGGCAAGGGGCTGACGTGCGCGTTGATCAGGAACAGTTCGCCATCACGCACGATGACGTAGCCTTCCTTCAGTTGCACGTGGCCTGCACGGATCGCTTTCACTTCCCAGCCTTCCAGGACCAGACCGGCCTCGAAAGTCTCTTCAATGAAGTAATCGTGTCTCGCCTTCCGATTGTCGATGATGCTCATGCGGCGCGACCAGTAAAATAGATCATTCTATCAATACCACTGGGTTCTTTACGCATGCATACCGTCCAACGTTCGGTGCTGGTCCCGTACAGCGCTGCACAGATGTTCGACTTGGTCGCCAAGGTCGAAGACTATCCCGCCTTCATGCCTTGGTGCGGGGGAACGGAAGTGCACGCGCGCGACGAACACGGCCTGGATGCGTCGGTCACCATCGCCTTCGCCGGCCTGCGCCAGACCTTCCGCACGCGCAACACCCACGACTTCCCCAAATCCATCACCTTGAAGCTGGTCGATGGCCCGTTCTCTGCGCTCGATGGCCGCTGGGAATTCCAGCCGCTTTCTGAGGACGCCTGCAAAGTCCTGTTCACGCTGAACTACTCGTTCTCCAGCCGCCCGCTGGAAATGGTCATCGGCCCCGTGTTCAACCGCATCGCCACCGGTTTCATCGACGCCTTCACGCAGCGCGCCGACGTGGTCTACGGCGGATGACGGTCCAACCCGACGGCGGGGCAGCAGGGCGGCGCGCCACACGCGGTTCCATCTCACAATCCGGCTCGGTGTGGGTGTCGGCGCTGACCGATCCAGCCGTGCGCAACGTTGCCCAACCCGATGTCGATGCCCCGGCTTTGCTGGTGTCCCTTTGTTATGTGTGGCCGGAAGGTAGCTGGACGCAGTCTGTGCGTATGCCGCCCGGCGCGGTGGTGGCGCAGGCCGTGTGGCTTAGTGGTTTTCTGACCGAATTCCCCAACATCGACCTGTCCACGGGCGGCATCGGCATCTTCGGGCAGCTGTGCGGTCCCTATGAAGTGCTGGAAGATGGTGACCGGCTTGAGGTCTATCGCGCCCTGCATTTCGACCCGCAGGAATCGCGTTTTCGTCGCGTGCAGCACAAGTTAAAGCAACAACGCAGGGAAAAGTTCGGCCCTCGGTAGCTGAGGGGAAGCCCCAATGTGCGTATAATCTTGCTTTGGGCCAGGGGTTTACCGATGCGTCTCGTTCAACAAGCGCTCACCTTCGACGATGTGTTGTTGGTTCCCGCGTACTCTGACGTGTTGCCGCGCGACACCGATCTTCGTACGCGTCTTACTCGTAATATCACTCTTCAGATTCCGCTGCTGTCGGCAGCCATGGATACCGTAACCGAAGCACGCCTCGCCATTGCCATGGCGCAGGAAGGTGGCATCGGCATCATCCATAAGAATCTTTCCGCCGACGAACAAGCCCGCGAAGTCGCACGCGTCAAGCGTTACGAATCCGGCATCGTCGCCGATCCGATCACCGTCTCTCCCGCGATGAAAGTCCGCGATGTCATCGCGCTGCAACGTCAGCACGGCATCTCGGGCCTGCCCGTCGTGGAAGGCCGTCAGCTGGTCGGTATCGTCACCAACCGCGATCTGCGTTTCGAAGACCGTTTCGACGAGCCCGTGCGCCTGGTCATGACCCCGCGCGAACGGCTCATCACCGTGCGCGAAGGCGCGTCGCTGGACGAGGCCCAGGCACTGATGCACAAGCACCGCCTGGAGCGCGTGCTGGTCGTCAACGACACCTTCGAGCTGCGTGGCCTGATGACCGTCAAGGACATCAACAAGACCACCGAACACCCGAACGCATCCAAAGATGCCCAAGGCAAGCTGCGCGTCGGCGCTGCGGTCGGCGTTGGCGCAGGCACTGAAGAACGTGTCGAAAAGCTGGTTGCCGCAGGCGTGGACGTGCTGGTTGTCGACACCGCCCACGGCCACTCGGCAGGCGTGATCGAAGGCGTTCGCTGGGTCAAGAAACACTACCCGCAAGTCGAAGTCATCGGCGGCAACATCGCCACCGGCGCAGCCGCGCTGGCGCTGGTCGAAGCCGGTGCAGACGGCGTCAAGGTCGGTATCGGCCCGGGCTCCATCTGCACCACGCGTATCGTGGCCGGCGTAGGCGTGCCGCAAATCACCGCCATTGCCAACGTGGCCAAAGCCCTGCAAGGTTCGGGCGTGCCGATCATCGCCGACGGCGGTATCCGCTACTCGGGCGACGTCGCCAAGGCGCTGGCTGCTGGTGCCTACACCGTCATGATGGGCGGCATGTTCGCCGGTACCGAAGAAGCACCGGGCGAAGTCGTGCTGTACCAAGGCCGTTCGTACAAAGCCTACCGCGGCATGGGTAGCCTGGGTGCCATGACCGACGGTTCCGCCGATCGTTACTTCCAGGACCCGGCCAACAACGTCGACAAACTCGTGCCCGAAGGCATCGAAGGCCGTGTGCCCTACAAGGGCAGCGTGCTGGCCATCGTATACCAACTGGTCGGCGGCGTCCGTGCCTCGATGGGTTATTGCGGCTGCGCCACCATCGACGACATGCGCAACAAGGCAGAGTTCGTCCAGATCACCTCGGCAGGTATCCGCGAGTCGCACGTCCACGACGTGCAGATCACCAAAGAAGCCCCCAACTACCGGATGGAGTAAGTCGACCGGCAGTACGGGCGGCCCGGCGCGCAAGCGCCGGGCCGCTTGTGTTTTCGGCGCCCACACATATGCACGATAGAATCCTGATCCTCGACTTCGGTTCACAAGTCACCCAGCTCATCGCCCGCCGCGTGCGCGAAGCCTCGGTCTACTGCGAAGTCCACCCCTGCGACGTCACGGATGACTTCATCCGCGAAGAACAAACCAAAGGCCTGAAGGGCATCATCCTGTCCGGCAGCCACGCGTCTTCCTACGAAGACGGCTCCATGAAAGCCCCCCAAGCAGTGTTCGAAGCCGGCGTGCCCGTGCTCGGCATCTGCTACGGCATGCAAACCATGGCAGCCCAACTGGGCGGCAAAGTCACCTACAGCGACCACCGCGAATTCGGCTACGCCGAAGTGCGCGCCCACGGCCACACCAAACTGCTGGAAGGCATCGAAGACCACCGCACGCCGGAAGGTCATGGCATGCTCAAAGTCTGGATGAGCCACGGCGACCAGGTCACCTCGCTGCCCCCCGGCTTCAAGGTCATGGCATCGACCCCGTCGTGCCCCATCGCTGGCATTGCTGATGAAGAGCGCGGCTACTACGCCGTGCAATTCCACCCCGAAGTCACGCACACCGTGCAAGGCATGGCCATGCTCGCGCGCTTCGTGCACGAGATCTGCGGCTGCGGCACCGACTGGAACATGCCCGACTACGTCGAAGAAGCGATCGAAAAGATCCGTGCCCAAGTCGGTTCTGATGACGTCATCCTGGGCCTGTCCGGCGGCGTGGATTCATCCGTTGCAGCTGCACTGATCCACCGCGCCATCGGCGACCAACTGACCTGCGTCTTCGTTGATCACGGCCTACTGCGCCTGGACGAAGGCAAGCAAGTGATGCAGACGTTCGCTGAAAACATGGGTGTGAAAATCATCCACGTCGACGCAACCGAACAGTTCATGAGCAAGCTGCACGGCGTCACCGACCCCGAAGCCAAGCGCAAGATCATCGGTCGTGAGTTCGTCGAAGTGTTCCAGGACCAGGCATCGAAGCTGAAGAGCGCGAAGTGGCTGGCACAGGGCACCATCTATCCGGACGTGATCGAATCTGCAGGTGCGAAGACCGGCAAGGCCGTGACGATCAAGTCGCACCACAACGTGGGTGGCTTGCCGGATACCTTGAAGCTGTCGCTGCTGGAACCGCTGCGTGAGCTGTTCAAAGACGAAGTACGCAAGCTGGGCGTAGCACTTGGCCTGCCGCCGGCGATGGTGTATCGCCATCCGTTCCCTGGACCTGGTCTGGGTGTGCGGATTTTGGGCGAAGTGAAGAAAGAGTATGCCGACCTGCTGCGTCGTGCGGATGCGATCTTCATTGAAGAGCTGCGCAATACCGTTGATGCCGCGACTGGGAAGAGCTGGTATGACCTGACTTCGCAGGCGTTTGCGGTGTTCTTGCCGGTGAAGTCTGTGGGCGTTATGGGCGACGGGCGGACTTACGACTATGTTGTGGCGCTGCGGGCTGTTGAGACTTCGGACTTTATGACGGCTGGATGGGCGGAGTTGCCTTATTCGCTGTTGGGGAAGGTTTCGGGGCGGATTATCAACGAAGTTCGCGGGATCAATCGGGTGGTTTATGACGTGAGTTCTAAGCCGCCGGCTACGATTGAGTGGGAATGATTCGGGAAGGCGCAAAGACGCGCATTAACGAGTAAGAGACGAGACTAAAGCCCTGTTTTTGCAGGGCTTTTTTCTTGGCAGGGCGAAACGAGGCGCAACGACGCGCAGCGTTAGGCAGTTTCTTTTGCTGGTTTGTGCGTTGGTACCTTGCTTCGGCGGTACCAGCACAGCGCAGAAATACCAGCATCTGAAAAGCTGCGCGATGATGGTACCGAACCAGGCTAACCAATTGATTATTAAGGGAAAATTTCCCAAAAAACAGCGGTTGATAATGATGGTACGGACATGGATCAGGCACAATGCTCACAGAAACGAAGCTCAAGAATCTCAAGCCCGGTGCGCGAGCCCACGAGCGCCGCGCGCTGGGCGACTGTTGCCGCCTCCTTGTCGAACGTCGGCGGCGCCAAGTCTTTGGCGGCCGCACGCAGTTGCTGGCTGTTTATCACGTGCGGCTCTGGCGGCGAGCGCAAGCGCTCGCTTCGACGACGGTAGTCATCGGCAACTCCTTGGGGGATGAGTATGATTGGCCGGGTTTGCGGAAGGAGGCCCGCTGCCTAGTAAGCGAATGCAGCGAAGCTGCTACGCCGCCTGCATCACAAAGTGCGTCAGCAATTTAACCAAATTAGGTTGGAGTACGGACAGCGATGGAAAGACTGGGAGAGGGTGCCGTTAACACCTTCATGGCGTTTCTAAAAACGCCTGAGGACTTTAAAAGGTATTTTGATGCAGGCGGGATTGGTTCCGTAGAGGCCAGGATTGAGCGGCTATTTGGAACTCGGCTGAAAGCGCTTCAGCGGAAGGTAACCATCTTGCTCGAGTGTCCTGCCGATGACGGATTTACCTCGGATTTGTTGGTGGACTCTATTCTTGTCGACTGCCGCGCGCTTTTCTTGGAGCATCCAAATCAAAAGAAAAATGCGACGTTGCAAACGGTTTACCGCACACGAAGAATGGACGAAGCTGCTGCTAGCGTGGATTCATTGTTCGACACGGTCGTGTCGGACGATCAGTCAGTTCGGCAGGTTTTAAAGGCTTGGGTCGACAAACGGATCGTCCATATTGACTGGCTTTGGGAAGACGAAGAGGAGAAAATGCTTGCTAACGTGAAGGCTCTTCTTTTCGGTGACGGTACGGTTGGACTTTTGGAGGTGCTTGATCGGATTGTCGAAGAGTATGAATACGTGAAGCTAACTTTCGGCGAAAACTACCGCGCCCAGATCGACAGGGCCTTTGAATTATTCACCGGTGATCCAGACGATTCGCCGAGCGATATGAGTCGGTAGAGCGTGATTCTTTCAGAACGAAATATCGTCGGCCAGGTCGTCGAAGTTCGGTGCTGGGCAGAATGTCTGGCTCGGGCGGCTGTCGCCCAACGCCTGGCGCTGCGACGGCGGCCTTTGGCCGCGCTTTGTTCTTGATCCGCGTCATTACGGCCACCCAGCATCTGTATTTCGTTCGCCACGATATCGCTTCTCTTCATTGGCGATGGGTATGATTGCCGCGTCTACTTGGGAGTGGTAATGGACAATGCGTGGAAAGACTGGCGGTACTGGATGATGCTTGTCATCGGGGTCGTTGCCGGCTGGATCTGCTCGACATGGCCCAGTCCGAGCCGCTTGTTTCCCGACAAACCATGGGAGGCTGCCGCTGCATTGGCTGGTGTCTTAGGCTCGCTCGTCGCTCTCCACCTCGCTGGTAGAGAGCGACGTCAGCGAGAGATAGATAGGAAGCGGAGGTCTGCGATCGTTCGGGAAATCGTTGCTCCCGAAATTGACCTCATGTTGAGCCACGTGTCGAGATCGCTCACCAGGATCTATGTGACGCTTAGGCGCCTGCCCGAAAGTAAGGATGTGTCAGGGCTACTAAAGGGCCTAAGTGATTACGCTAGATGTATCGACCTTCCTGTATGCAGAGCAGAGAGATCTGAGTTTTCAATATTGCCGGAGGCAGAAGCGCTGGCGTTGGCAAGCTTGATTGGGCGGGTCGCCACATATCGGGAATTTCTCCAAGAATGCGCGAGCTCAGATGCTGATACCCTGCCTGCGCTGATTGAACTTTCGAGTCCCGGCCCAGATGATGCAGGCGCTGAGCTCTTGAGACTTGCAAATATGGTTGTGCCGGGGCGTTTCGGTCGAAGGCTCGGATTGGGTGCGATCGCGGGAGAGCTGAAGGCTTGCTTTAAACGACGAGAGGATCTCGTATTGCAGCGGCGTGTCGAGCACATCCCCTAGCACGGAATATCGTCGTACATGTCGGCGAAGTTCGGCGCGGGAGCAGGCTCAGGGCGTGCAGCCTGGCGTGGTGCAGAAGTGCGGGGCGCCGAACGCTGCTGCGGGGCCAGGCTTGCCGCTCCTGCTGCTGGCCACCACCAGAGAACTCCGGGCTGCTGACGCGGCCAACGAGCTCACGCATTGGCCTCCGCCGTTTTTGTCGTAGGTCTCGATGTGGACATCGTCGACGCTGACGCACAGCGCCGTGCCCTTCAGCATGTGATCTGCCAGCGCCTCGACGCGCGCGCTCCACAGCGAGGCCTTGGTAGGCCGGTTGCCGTCGCCGTCCCCCGGCCGTGGCGCAGCTCCGCATCGCGGCCAAGCCGTGAGAATCCGAACAGTTGGGGCATAAATTTTCCTGTGGTGAAGTGGGTGATCAGGCCGCGAGCGGCTTGGCGATCTGGTATGAGCGGGCAAACTCGGCGATGACTTCCGCGAAATACTCGCGGGCGTAGAGCACCTTCTGGAAGATCGCAACTTTCTTCGCTGCGTCGCGGGTGATCGACGGGGTCGTGAAGCGCAGCGCCTCGTGGATGTGCGAAACGACATGGAGCTGGAAGGGCTCGTAGCCGATCAGCTTCTCCAGGGTGTCGACGAGAGCTTAGTTCACCTCCCACTCGTCGGCGTCCCACAGGGCCATGTAGCCGCGCATCTGCCATTCGTACAGCTTGTCCTCGCAGTCCGCGATGGCGAATGTGGCGATCAACCACGACGACTTCAGGCCGTGGCCGCGGCGCCGGCTGGCGTCGAACGAGTCGCGCTCTCCGGTGATGAACCCGTTGTTGCGACGCTCGGTGTTTTTCTCGATGCCCAGGCCGCGCACCTGGTTCAGCAGCGCAAAAAGATCTCGGTGAGTTCGCCGACTTCACCCGAAAGGGCCATGACTAGGTTCTTCGGTGAGTGGAACTGCTGCCAATCACGCTCTTCCGCAAATAGCCTCAGCGCCTGCGCTGCGCCGTCGACGTTAATCAGGGTCTTTTCCATGTTCTGCCGATATCAGAGCGTACGGGGAAATACTCTAATCTGTGTGTACTATGGATCACACGGCTTAGTACAGCGCAGCCACGCGCAATGCCCTAGCAACCGCATGAAACCTCGCTGCTGCAGTTGCCCACTTGTGCAGAACTCAGCGACCATGCAGTGCGCTTTTTTAATCCTACCGATTTGCCCTCATGGTCAACAACGCTTGCCCGTTTTGTGCCTTACCCACGTCCAGAATTCTGGGGCAGAACGATCACGTGTTTTGGATGCGTGACGGCTTTCCAGTTTCTCCGGGTCACAGTCTGGTCATTCCGAAGTGTCATGTCGGCTCATTCTTCGAAATCGGCGAAGCGCAGCGGTCGGCATTGCTCGATCTCTTGGACGAAGCCAAGAAAGCGGCAGACCAAGAGTTCCGGCCTGACAGCTACAACATTGGCATCAACGATGGCACTGCTGCCGGCCAGACTGTCCCGCATCTGCATATCCACCTGATTCCCCGATTCGAAAAAGATCTTGCCGATCCACGAGGTGGAGTTCGCTGGGTGATCCCACACAAAGCTGACTATTGGACTGATCGGTCTTGAGCATGAGCGCACCGACGCCTTCGGCAGAAACCCAATTGGCGTTCCTCACGAAGATTCAACGTCTCTTTGCCGAAGGGGACTTCACCGCAACCTACAAGTTTGCGCTGTTGGTGACGCTCGCCGACTTGGCTGTGGAGTTGGGCGCTGACGATGGCGCGGCACTGCCACTGAGCAATCGCCAGATTGCCGAGCGATTCATTCAGCTGTACTGGCGGCATGCAGTGCCATATGGCACAAGTGGCAATGACACTGCGTCAGGTGTGCTAATTCAGAACGCTGGGACACAAGCCGCAGTGTTGACGGCAATCGCAAAGTTCAGGGCGGTTTCTCGCGCGAACACGGTGCAGCAGGCTCGGACCGAGCCTGCCTACCGTGCGTTGCTTAGCAAAGTGGCGACGGTTGTCTCCGCCCAGCCTCTGAACTATCTGCAGAACTTCGGCGGCATTACGGATCCGTTTCTGTATGAAAGAGCGGCACCTGGACATATTTTGCTTAAACCAGGTGTCGCCTACTGTTTAAGGCGTTTTTATCCCTTAGTGCAGCAGTTGTGTCGCGTCCATTGGGTTGATCACATCAAAGGCAATCGTCAAAATCACGAGATCCTGGGTGATGCTGGCGACTTGGAAGATTTCCTTTTCAGCATATCTCGGCAGTCTCTGACCATCATCGGTTCGGAGCTTCTAAAGCTTGATGGGCCGAAATGTTTTTATTGCGGTCTGAGTCTTCAAGACGCTGAGGTGGATCACTTCGTGCCATTCTCGCTCTATACCAGGGACGTTGCACATAACTTCGTTCTTGCCCACGCTACATGCAATCGAAGCAAATCCGACTCACTTGCTGGTAGTCAACATCTCGAAAAATGGCTGGAGCGACTAACCAGCTACTCAAGTCAATTGGACGAAATCGGATTCGCGGCGGGTGTGCCTACAAGTAGGGCTACCGCACATCGAGTCGCGGCCTGGGGGTACGGAAATGCCCAGTCGGTAGGGGCCCGCGCTTGGGTGAAGCCCTTGCACTATGAGCTTGTCGATGACCGTCACAGGGATCTTCTGGTTTCCCGATAGACAAGGTGGAGAGATACTTACTATCGCCAAACTGAGATGAAGCTCGTGCGAGAGATAATGATTCCGATTTCGATAGCGACACATTTAATTGCAAGGCGGAGTAACTTACTCCGTCTCGCATGCATACTGCCAATCGCATTCTGCGTTCACGCCCAGCCAGCGAACATCGACTCAGCGCGTTTCGATAACGCCCAACCAGCCCTTGAACGCTTTATCGCAAAAGTAGAACCCCGTCCCTCTGGCGATCAGAATTTCTGCGTCGTCACCTATCCAAGTAGCGATGGGTACGCCTGGGTGCACTGGCTGCAAGGAAACAAGTTGATTTATTGGCTTGGGGCAGCAGGCGAGCCACCGGACGACACGCTTGTGTTTTCCACTCGCAAGCTGGACCTGACAAAAGATGTCGTCGAATATGACAGGGATATTTCTGGTAGCACTTATCTCGTCAGCCGAAAATGGGTACGCGACCGTCTTGCTGATTGCCAAGCTCGCGGTAAGCGCTACGTCATTCGCGGTTTCTGAGGCTTGATCGGCGGAATGCCCATCCAACCGCCGGGTGTTTCCCCTGCCTGTCATCGAATCCAGGACAATTAGATGCGCGACGATAAAGTTCGCGCGCCCAATGTCGATATCACTGCTGTAGTGACCCGCTTCGAGCAAATTTGCGCCGGGTTCACTCATCTAACCCATTGGGCAGTGCTAAATAAGATGAAAATAAAGAACAAACTCGTCCTTGCCTTCGTATTCGCCGCATTCATTCCCGTCACTCTGATCGCGGTGATCTCAGTCCTCAACACCCGGGCTGAAGCGTTCGAAGAGTTCATGGACGGCAGCACCCGCGAAATTCGCCAGATCGATGGCAACATCCGGCAGTTCTTCGACGGCACCCAGCAAAACGTCGATCAAATGGCTACCGACCCCGTCTACACGTCCGTCGCCAGCCTGAAAGACTACACAGGTGCCGATGCCGCCAGCCAGCCCCTACCCGAGTCAGCTAAGCAGGTCATCGACGCGTTTGCGCGCTATGGTCAGACGCATCCGGCAGCGGCGATTCTGTCCATTGGTCTGGAAGACGGCACCTACGCGAAATGGCCGGATGATCCGCAGCTGTCGAAGTACGATCCGCGCGTGCGCCCCTGGTACAAGGCCGCCATGGCCAGCCCTGGTAGAGCGGTAAGAACGGCGGCCTATTACTACGATAAGGATGCGGTAGCGCTGGTCGGTAGCGCCCGCGCCATGCTTGACGCAGCAGGTAAGCCCAAGGGCGTGTTTGTTGTCAGCGTGTCGCTGAAGAACCTTACCGAATTGGTCAAGAGCATCAAGCTCGGCGCAAGTGGCTATGTGATGTTGATTGAAGACGGCATCGTGCTGGTCGATCCGCGTAATCCGGGGCACAACTTCAAGCAGCTCAAGGATCTGGGCGAGCCTTATGCCAAGTTGGCTGCTACGACGCAGGGTGCCACCGAGGTGGAAATCAATGGCGCCCGGTACATGGCCAACGTGTGGACATCGCCGGGTCTGGGCTGGCGTTACGTGGGCTTGATCGAGCACAACGAAGTCATGGCCGACGCCACGCGCATGACTTATCTGACGGTCGCTATCGTGGTGGTGCTGGTCCTGCTCTTTGCAATGCTGGCAGCGGCCTTCGCCAGGGTCATCGTCAAGCCTATCGGTCAGGTCAGCACCGGTTTGCAGTCGATTGCGGCAGGTGAGGGCGACTTGCGCCGGGATCTTGATGTGCAGGGCAAAGACGAAACGGCGGAACTGGCAGGCTGGTTCAACAAGTTTCTTGCTGCCATACGCCAGTTGATCCAGAGCATCAGCGCGGCGTCGACCAACTTGCAGGAAGCGTCACACGTCAACAGTGAAGTGGCCAACAACATGAACCAGGCGGCTGGCCGCCAGCGCGAGGCGGTGGAATCGGTGTCTACCGCCTTCAATGAAATGGTCACCACGGCGAATGAAGTGGCGCGAGCCTGTAGCGCTGCGGCCAACTCCGCGGATAGTGGACATCATCTTGTCAGCGAAGGCAAGCAGCAGATGGACATGACCACCGACCACGTCAATCGTCTGGGTCGTCGACTGACTGAGTCTTCGCAGGCCATGCTGGAGCTGGAAGAGGGCAGTCGCAGTATCAACCAGATTCTGGGCACCATACGGGCCATTGCCTCGCAGACCAACCTGCTGGCACTGAACGCCGCGATCGAAGCGGCGCGGGCCGGGGAGCAAGGCCGAGGGTTTGCTGTGGTGGCGGATGAAGTCCGTGCGCTGGCGCAGCGTGCGTCGGATGCCACGGGGGAAATCGACCAGGTGCTTGGTGCGCTCAGCAGCAAGACCCAGGAAGTGTCGAAGAAGATGGAAAGCTGCATGGATTTGTCGCGTGCCAGTGTGTCTTCGATTGAAAGTGCACGCGAGAGCTTTGAAGGCATCCAGCAGTCAGTGGATGAAATCAGGGATCAGAACCTGCGGATATCGACCGCCGCCGAAGAGCAGCACAGCGTGGCGGAAGAAATCAACCGGCATATCCGGCAGATCTTGCACGAGGCGCAACTGGTCGAAGGCCTCGCCAGTGCGGCGCAGGAAGACTCGGGTCGGCTTTCACATCTGTCGAATGATCTGAACGGGCTGGTCGGGCGCTTCAAGTCGTAAGCGGCACGGTAAGGAATGATCTGTGCAACGCAGATCATTCCTGCTTCAACTTCAGCGCACATTCTCGAAAGCGCTGCGCCGCTGCATTGTGGCCGGCCAGGCGCGACGCGACGGCCAGTGATATCCCGGCCGATGCTGGCAGGCCATCGATCGGCCGGAACACCACGTCACGTGCCGCCAGACGCGCGCTTACCGATGGGACCAGCGCCACGCCCATGCCGCTCTGAACCAGGCTGATCACGGTCTGCACCTGGGTCGCTTCCTGCGACACGCGGGGGGACAGTCCTGCCTGCTGGAACGCCAGCATCACCATGGCATGAAGACCCGGCACGCGGGTCGAGGCATAGTCGATGAATGGCTCGCTGGCGAGCATCGCGAGCGTCAAGCGCTTCTTCTTTGCCAGCGCATGGCTAGCGGGCAGCACCGCGCAGAACACATCGCGTTCGACTACCTCGAAGCGCAGTGCGCTTGCTGAACCGGTCGGGTACCGCACCAAACCGATGTCGAGTTCACCGCTCTCTAGCTGTGCGAGCAATTCGAGGTTGGCCGATTCGCGCAGCACCAGCTCTACGTCTGGGTAACGCTGACGGAACAAGGGCAGCAGCCGCGGCATCAGCGCATAGGTGGCAGACCCCACGAATCCGACCCGCAAAAGGCCGCGCTCGCCGCCCGCCGCGGCCCGGGCAGCATCACGCAACGCATTGGCAGCGAGCAGGCATTGGTGCGCCAAGCCAAGCGCAGCGACGCCAGCGGGCGTCAGTGCGACGCCGCGCGGCTGCCGTTCGAAAAGCTGGGCACCGACCTCTTCCTCCAGCTTGCGGATGGCTACAGAAAGCGGTGGTTGCGCCATGTGCAACCGCTCGGCGGCACGCCGGAAGTTGAGCGTCTCGGCCACGGCGATGAATTGTTGCAGCTGACGAAGCTCCACGAGTGACTTACCTTTTATGTATCGCAAATGACATGAACGGTATTGGACGCGTTAAGCCTCCATTTCTACCATTCATGCATTCCCGAACAACGAGGCGGCGCAATACTCCGCTACTTACGATGACAACTGGATCGAACCTGCCCCTTGAGGGGGTGCGTGTGCTCGACCTGAGTACCGTCGTGCTTGGCCCCTACGCGAGCCAGAATCTGGCCGAGTACGGTGCCGACGTAATCAAGATCGAGCCGCCCGAAGGTGACTCCACACGCCGCACCGGCCCCAGTACCGAGCCCGGCATGGGTGCCATTTTTCTGGGCGTGAATCGCGGCAAGCGCAGCGTGGTGCTCGACCTCAAGCAGGCCGATGCGCGCGCCGCGCTCTTCAGACTGGTTGATACTGCCGACGTGCTGATGCACAGCATCCGTCCGCAAAAACTCGCTGCCATCGGCCTCGACCCGGACACCTTGCTGGCGCGCAATCCGCGCCTGGTCTACGTCGGTCTTCACGGTTTCGCCGAAGACGGCCCGTACGGCGGCATGCCAGCCTACGACGACATCATTCAGGGCCTGTCAGGCTGCGCGGCGCTGATGGAGCGGCAGTCGGGCGCACCGCAGTACTTTCCGACGATCGCGGCCGACAAGACCTCTGGCTTGGTCGCCACACACGCCATCCTGGCTGCGCTCTTCCGACGCGAGCGCACCGGCAAGGGTGGCTACGTCGAAGTCCCGATGTTTGAATCGATGGCCTCGTTCAATCTGGTCGAACATCTATACGGCCATCACTTTTCGCCGCCGCTTGCCGACACCGGCTATCCGCGCCTGTTCGCCCAGCATCGCCGGCCGTATCGCACGGCCGACGGTTACCTGTGTGCCATGCCCTACACCGATGCGCACTGGCAGCGATTTTTCATCGAAGGCGGCATGCCCGACGCAGCGGCCGATGCGCGCTTCGCCAACATCACCGAGCGCACGAAGCACATCGACGCGCTCTACACGCTGGCCGCGCAGGTGATCGAAACGCGTAGCACCGAGGCGTGGCTCGACGTTTTTGCGCGTCTTGAAATCCCGGCCTCGCGCATGAACCGGCTGGAAGTCCTGATGGACGACCCGCACCTGAAGGCGACCGGCTTCTTCAAGACCATCGATGACGCCAGGATGGGCCGCCTTCAGTTCCCCGGTTCGCCCGTGCGCATCGACCGTCGTCAACTGCCCGTTGGCATGGCACCGCGCCTGGGCGAGCACACGCACCAGGTGTTGACCGACGCCGGCATTGCACCGCTCGGCACCGCACCAACATCGCAAGGAGCGCCGATATGACTGCACCGCAATCTTCCTACCCATTGCTGGGCCACGGCTTCTTCTGGCAAGACCTGAAAGTTGGCCAGAAATTACAGACCTTCAACCGCACCGTGACCGAGACCGATCTGGTCAATTTCATTTCGTGCACCGGCATGCTGGAAGTCATCTTCATTGACGCGGAAGGCGCGGCGAGCGCGATTGGCGGACGCCCGGTGCCTGCAGCGCTGACCTACTCGCTGATCGAAGGTTTTATTTTGCAGACCATGATCCAGGGCACAGGCATGGCGATGCTTGAGTGCACACAGAAGGTGCTGGGCCCGGTGCGGGTGAATGACACGATTCATGCGGTGGTCGAGGTCGCTGGTGTTAAGCCGACCTCAAAAGGCAACCGGGCCATCGTCGACTCCAACGTTGACGTATTCAACCAGCGCGGCGAGCCCGTGTTGCGCTACACGGCCCGCCGCATGCTCGCAGGCCGCCCCGACGCGTCTCGGACAGACAGCAAGGACTCTGGACAATGAACACCACCGTGCAATCTCGCGCCGCTTCTGTCCGCGATCGCGTGAGCGACGCCGAATGGAAAGTCCGCACCGACCTGGCCGCCTGCTATCGGCTGGTGGCGAAGTACGGCATGAGCGATCTCATCTACAACCACATCACGGCCAAGGTGCCGGGCGATGCCGCACATTTTTTGATCAACCCCTTCGGCTTGCTGTACACCGAAATCACGGCCTCGTGCTTTTATACGCTCGACCTCGACGGCAACATTGTCGACAAGCCCGAGGGCGAGTTCGGCGAGTTTCCGGTGAACCGCGCCGGCTTCATGATTCACAGCGCCGTGCACGGGGCGCGCAGCGATTTGACGTGTGTGATGCATACTCACACGCGCGCCGGCATGGCGGTGTCGGCGATGAAAGACGGCCTGCTGCCGATTACGCAGACCGCAATGCGCTTTTACGGAAGAGTTGGCTTCCACGACTACGAGCAGCCGACAGTCGACATGGGCGAGCGCGACCGCATTGCGCGTGATCTCGGCCCACACAGCACGCTCATCCTGCGCAACCACGGCCTGGTGGCGTGTGGCCCGTCGGTGCAGGACGCATGGAACCTCATGTACTGGCTTGAGACCGCCTGCAAGGTGCAGGTCGACGTGCTGTCCAGCGGTGCCGAGATCAGCATGCCCAGCCACGAGCTTGCGGCCACGATGGCCACGCGTTATGGCCCCGACGGAAAGATCAATTTCGCGCCGATGGAGTGGCCGGCCTTGCTGCGGCAGCTCGATCGCGAAGAACCGTCGTACAAGACTTGAATGAAGACCTGAATGAAGACTTGAACCAAGACCAACGCTGCCAAGCGGCTCCTCAAATCATTACTAGAGACAATCATGTCCATCAAGCCCTTCGCACTCACCCTGGTTGTTGCGGCCGCCTGTGCTGCGCCGCTGTCCCACGCGGCAGATGTTTACCCGTCCAAGCCCGTCAGAATCGTCGTGCCGTATGCGCCTGGCGGTCCTAACGACATCGTTGCGCGTCTGCTTGCACAAAAGCTCGGCGAGATGGAAAAGCAGCCGTTCATTGTTGAAAACAAGGCCGGTGGTGGCTCGAACATCGGCGCTGACATCGTCGCCAGGTCGCCGGCCGACGGCTATACCTTGTTGATCGTCGCCACCTCGCACGCGATCAACATGACGCTGTTTCCAAAGGAGCAGCTCAAGTACGACCTGTTGACGGACCTGACGCCCGTGTCGATGATCATGACCGGCCCGCTGGTGCTCGTGACGCGGCCCGGCTATCCGGCCAACAACCTGAAAGAGCTGGTTGCCGCCGCCAAAGCCAAACCGGGCGAGTTGTCATTCGCCTCGTCGGGCAACGGCTCGTCGACCCACCTGGGCGGCGAGATGCTCAACACCGCAGCTGGTATCAAGACCATCCACGTGCCGTACAAAGGCAGCGGCCCGGGCCTGACCGATGTGATAGGCGGCCAGACCACCTACATGCTCGACACCATGATCTCGGCGACGCCCTTCATCACCTCCGGCAGGCTCAAGGCGCTGGCGGTTACCAGCAAGGCGCGCTCGCCCGTGCTGCCCGATGTGCCAACGGTGGCTGAGCAGGGCTATCCCAACTTCGAAGCGGTCGCCTTCATCGGGATGATGGCACCGGCCGCCACGCCCAGGCCGATCGTGGACAAGATCAATGCCAACTTGCAGACCGTGCTGGCCATGCCCGACATCAAGGAGAGGCTCGCGTCACAAGGCTTTACCGCCGAATGGATGAAGCCGGCCGAGTTCGGCAGCTACCTGCAAAAGGAAGTCCTCAATTGGGGTGCGATTGTGAAGCGCAGCAACGTCAAGATCGATTGATCGACGAGGCGCGGAGCAGTGGTTTTCTAGCCGGAGGGCGATGGATGGTCAGGCCATCATGCTTGGCACGCTGGGCAGGCTAGGTGGCCGACATCCGGGCCACTACAGGATGGCTGGTGGTGTCGCAGTGGAGACGCTCATATCCTTAACAGCCGCTGCTAAAGCGTAAGATGTCCAAAATATCGGACAAATCTGGAGGCGAAGTGAGTTATCTCTCTGACATAGGCCGTGCTGTACGCGCCCGTCGGGCTGAACTCGGTTTGTCGCAGAACCAATTGGCGCATCTGAGCGGACTGTCTCGGCAGACCTTGGTCGGGCTTGAGAACGGACGGCTCAGCGATCTTGGTGTGAATCGAGTAGCCCAGCTCGCATCCGTGTTGGGACTTGAAGCGGCTCCGTTAAGCACGGCAGGGCGTCTTAAAAAACGCGGTCTTTGGATGGCTGCCAAGACAGCCAGCGTCAGTTATGCGAGCGAACTTTCACCAGAAACCTTGTGCGAAATCCTGGTTGCTGGCGATGTGCCTGCGTCCTTTGTTCCCCACTTGGCCTCTTTGCTTGACGAGGCTCCCGTGCCGGTAGTGGTCATGGCCGTGGAGGAGGCCGCTGCGCTTGCCAATACCCCGCCCAAAGCAATCTGGCTCAATGTCGCCAAGCTGGCGAAGGCCGTTTCGGTTCACCGGCAGGTACTGTGGTCATGATGAACAGGACATTGCCGGAAGGACCCTGGAAAACACTCTTCCCTCGAGCGCTGACCTTGATTGAAGAGATCCGCCGTTATGGCGGTGTCGAAGATCCGTTCTGGACTTTTGGCGGTGGCACAGTGCTGATGTTTCGGTATCAGCATCGCATGAGCAAAGATATCGATATCTTTGTACCGGATCCTCAGTACCTGGGGTATGTGACTCCACGCCTGAGTGATATCGCTGCGGAGATGACGCAGGACTACACAGAGTCAGGCAAGAGTTTCGTCAAATTGCAGTTCGAGGAAGGCGAAGTCGATTTTGTCGCGTCCCCGAATTTGCTTGCAGACGCGTGGGAGCTCTGGGATATCGACGGACATGCGGTCAAGGTCGAGACAGCTGCGGAAATTGTCGCCAAGAAGCTGTATCACCGCGGCAACCGTGCGACGGCGCGAGACCTGTTCGATATTGCGCTTGTTGTCGAACGCGAGCCTGAGCAACTGCGCCAAGCTGAGCCGTTTCTAGTGAAACACCGCGACGCTTTTCTAAGCCAGGTGCGTCAACCGCATCCCAGCTTGCGAGCGGCGTTCGACGCGATTGCTGTACTGGACTACCGACCCAGCTACGAGCACTGTGTGTCGGTAGTCGACGAGTTCTTGACGCAGTGGTGAGCGGTAATCAAGGGCGAGAGGCCCGCCCCTGGCTACGCAGCGCCTCGCGCTGCGCATCGCCAGCGCGCTAGCGCTTCGGCAACACCCAGCCGGGGCGGGGAAAGTGGCAGGTATACCCGTTCGGGTACTTCTCCAGATAATCCTGATGCTCGGGCTCAGCCTCCCAGAAATCGCTCACCGGCTCAACCTCAGTAACCACCTTCCCATCCCACAGCCCAGACGCATCCACATCGGCAATCGTCTCTTCCGCGACGCGCTTTTGCTCCTCGTCGACGTAGTAGATGGCCGACCGGTAAGACAGCCCGCGATCATTACCCTGGCGGTCCTTGGTCGACGGATCGTGGATCTGGAAGAAGAACTCCAGGATGTTCCGATAGCTCGTCACCGCCGGGTCGAAGATGATCTCGATCCCCTCGGCATGCGTGCCGTGATTGCGATAGGTGGCATTCGGTACATCGCCGCCCGTGTAACCCACACGGGTCGTGATGATGCCGGGTTGCTTGCGGATCAGATCCTGCATGCCCCAAAAACATCCGCCTGCGAGAACAGCGCGCTGATGCATGTCAGATCTCCTCTACCTGGTCGATATATTCGCCATACCCCTGGCTTTCCATCTGCTCGCGCGGGATGAAGCGAAGGGATGCTGAATTGATGCAGTAACGCAAACCGCCGCGGTCGGCAGGCCCGTCAGGAAATACGTGGCCAAGATGGCTGTCGCCGTGTGCAGACCGGACCTCTGTGCGGATCATGCCGTGCGTACCGTCTTGCAGCTCGTTCACGTTTGCCGGCACGATCGGCTTGGTGAAGCTGGGCCAGCCACAACCGGAGTCGAACTTGTCCGACGAGGCGAACAGCGGCTCTCCCGATACGATATCGACGTAGATGCCCGGCGCTTTGTTGTCGTTGTACTCCCCGGTGAAAGGCCGCTCTGTACCCGACTCCTGGGTTACCCAGCGTTGCTCGGGAGTGAGGCGATCAAGTGCTGCCTGCGACTTTTCAAATTTCATGACGGTCTCCGATGCGGTTAGAGGGCTAGCCACTCTGTATTCACCACTGTATCAGTCATGGCGTCGACCAGCGCGGCGGCGGTCCGCTTGAGACGGAGGGTGTCTTGGGCGTTCGCGGGGTGATGCACGTTGTGCAAGGCATAGCAAAAAGCTTGCCGGGAAATCCGGCTAGCATGACTGTCAGCCGTTTTGTGTACCCCCCATGCCGATTGATTCCGCCCGCATCGAGAAAGCGATCTTCGACCTGCTGGACGAGCGCGCCCCCGACAAAACCATCTGCCCCTCAGAAGTCGCTAGACAGCTGGCTCCGGATGATTGGCGTCCGTTGATGCCGCAGGTGCGAGCGGTGGCAGTCGCGCTGGCTGACAAGGAAGCGCTCAGTATTTTTCAGAAGGGGCTTGTCGTCCCTCACGATTTGCCGTTTCGCGGGCCGATCCGCCTGGGTCGCCGCGCAGGCTCGGCCGGCTCAAAGCACAAGGACACGAAGTAGGGGGGTACCTTCCAATCCTTCTGCATGCGCAGGTCAATGTTGCGACTACTCAGTCATACGCTCGCAAGGCAGGCCAGCAAACCCGCGAGACAGGGTTTGGCTACGCCCCCACATACGCCGCCAATTCCTCCGCCGTCCCCTCCGGAAACGCCTCCCTCAAATACTCCAAAAACGCCGACACCCGCACGCTCAACAACCGTCGCGATGGATACAGCGCCCACAACGCAATCTCCGGCCCGGGCACATCGCCCCAGTGCACCAAGGTGCCTACCGCCAAGTCATGACTGACCAACGATATCGGCAAGCGCGCAGCCCCTACGCCCGCCCGGACAGCATCCCGGACCATCAGCAGTGATGCCAGGTGCAAGACAGGTTCCACCGCGATACGTGACGGTCCACTTGGGTTCTCGACATCCCACGACGTGCGCGTATCGCCGGTTCCGTGCATGACGGCAGGCACTGCGCCACCAGAAGCCTGCACAAGCCCAGGACTGGCAACCACCACCTGCCGGTCACGCAGAAATATCCGACCGACCAGGTTTTCGTCTGGAGCTGGGTTGACCCGAATCACCAGGTCATAAGCCTCTTCCACCAGGTCAACGGATCGGTCTTCTGTGGTGACCTCCAGCCGAACTTCTGGATACCGCAGCGCGAAGCCGGCCGCGAGTTTGCCCATGGCGACTTGTGAGAAGAGCATGGGTGCGCTGATCCGCAGGCGGCCACGCGGCATTTGTCCACCGGACGAAATCTCGGTCGCTGTTTCTTCCAGCTCGGTTAGCAGCACGCTGGTCTTCTCGTGAAGCGCCCGACCCTCATGCGTGAGTTTCAGCACGCGCGCGCCGCGCTCGAATAAGCGCACCCCCAGGCCGCTTTCCAGCTCCGCTACCCGACGCGACAAGGTTGCCTTAGGCCGCCCAGTCGCCCGTGCAGCGCGTCCGAAGCCTCCGTGGCGGGCAACGAGGTTGAAGTCGGTCAAGGCAAGCAGGTCCATAGTGTTCCACTGGTAAGACAGTCCGTCCAATTATGAGGTCTATCGGCCCGTCTGTGAATCAATCAAAGTGGAGACATCAACCAACCAACACCGGAGAAATTCCATGACCATCCTCGTTACCGGCGCAACTGGCGCTGTCGGCCGCCAAGTAATCGATCAACTCGTCAAGCGCAATGCTCAGGTTCGTGCGCTGGTTCGCAATCCTGCCAAGGCTGATTTCCCTTCAAGCGTCGAGGTCGTGCAGGGCGACCTGCTGGACGTCGATGCACTGCGCAAGGCCTTCGCAGGGGTGTCCACGCTGTTCCTGCTGAATGGGGTAGTGCCTGACGAGTTCACGCAGGCGTTGATCGCGCTCAACGTGGCACGTGACGCGGGCATTCAGCGAATCGTCTATCTGTCGGTGATCCACAGCGACGTCTACGTGAACGTGCCGCACTTTGCGGGCAAGTTTGGCGTGGAACGCATGATCGAGCAGATCGGCATGAGCGCCACGATTCTGCGGCCGGCGTATTTCATGCAGAACGACCTGACGATCAAGGATGTGGTGCATCAGTACGGCGTGTATCCGATGACGATCGGCAGCAAGGGGTTGGCCATGATCGACGTGCGTGACATTGGCGAGATCGCGGCCATTGAGCTGGTTCGCCGTGAACAAGCGGTAGCGCCGTTGCCGCTTGAGCGGATCAACCTGGTTGGCCCGGACTCGTTGACGGGTGCAGGTGTTGCGGCGATCTGGTCGGAAGTGCTGGACCGTCAGATCTCATACGGTGGGGATGACACTGCCGGTTTCGAGCAGAACCTGAAGCAGTTCATGCCGGCGTGGATGGCCTACGACATGCGTTTGATGAGCGAGCGTTTCTTGAGCGAGGGCATGTTGCCCGAGGCTGGTGACGTGGACCGCCTGACCCGCATGTTGGGTCGTCCGCTGCGGTCTTATCGCGACTTGGCGGCCGAGACGCTGGTCTCCGCTTGATTGCCCCTGCAACGCTTCAACAAGGAGTTCATCATGATCTATTCGACTGCCACGGTGCCGGTGAACCCGGCAGGTGAGACCCCACTGACCCGCGCCCAAGCCTGGCAAGGCTTGGTGCTGAAGGCGCGCGACGCTCGCCTGTTCCTGCCGCCTGGCCTGTGCACCCATTGCGAGGTCGTGGAAGAAAGCGCCACGCACATCGTGCGCGAGGCGACGATTGCCGGGGATGCGCTGCGCGAGATCATCAGCTTCGCGCCCGAGCGCAAGGTGACGTTTTTCCAGGTCTCCGGCCCACGCGAGGGTGCGATCATCAACGAGCTGTTCGAAGACGAAACCGGCGCGTTGCAGCTTCGCTTCTATTGTTATCTGGGCCTGCGCGGAAAAGCGCCGAATGGGCCGGAAGAGCAGGCCGAGCAAGCCTGGATGGATAGCGACAAGGGGTATCGCAGCGCTTTGCTGGCGACGCTGAAGCGCACTCGGGAGCTGGTGGCGGGCGGCGCAGAAGCCGCTTTGCAATAGTCACGGGTGACAGGTGTCGGCGGCGTTGGCTGCGTGTTGGCATAACGCCGCCATCCCGTCCCTTCAGCCCGGCCCCTCGCTCCCAGCCGCTAGCAACGGCACCACGAAATCACTGATCGGCGTGGCAATCCCATGCACCCGTCCGCGTCGCTGCACAACCCCGTTCCGAATATCCCATTCCAGCGGTTGGCCAGCCTGCCGATCCGCAAGAATCGAGGTCCCCATATCCGCCGGTGCCTTCTGAAAACCATCGAGGATTTCCTGCGGCACCTCATCACCCAAGGTCGCGCCTTCTGCACGGGCAACGGCCAAGCATTCCTGCAGATACGCCAGGCCCAGGTCAGCAATGTCAGGGCGTGAAAACATCCCGGCGCGACGCCCCGTCAGCACCATCAGGCCCGCCACCGCGTTGACCAGCAGTTTCCGCCACGCCACAGAGGTGAAGTCCGCCGTCGTATCGACCGCACATCGTGTGCCCTGCAAAGCCGTAACCACCGTCTGCGCAGCTGGCGTATCCGGCAAGGTCAGCCGCGCTGCCCGACGCAGCCAGACCGATGCATCCGGCTCGCGCTGCGCGGGGAACCACACCACCGAGGGCAGCACTTGTTCGCTGGACAGGTAGGGCGCGAATAGCTCGTTCTGCTCGACACCGTTCTGCAGCACGCAGACAACTGTTTTCGCATCGCATAGTGCAGACAACCATGGGGCTGTTGCGGCTATCTGCGTGGTCTTCACCGCGACGAAGACCAGGTCGAAGCTGTGCTTGATCTGGGCAGGATCCGTCTGCACCGGCCCGGGCACAACGATGCTGCCGCCATCGAAGCGCAGCGACAGTTGTTCGTAGGCTGTGCGCCCGCAAATCGTCGGCGTCCGCCCGACTTCATGCAGGGCGGCTGCGATGGTGGTGCCGATTGCGCCCGGTCCGATAAGGGCGATGCGTGGGTATTCAAAGCTCATCGTTATCCTGTCTTGATTGTCGTTGCTGCCTTGTTGGTCGCGTGGCAACCATCAGCTTGCAGTTGATACGCCAGCGTCTTTTTAGCGGACGCCGGCCATGATGAACTACAGCGACCCCCACATGTACAGTCCCTTGCCCTGCGTCAAGGCTTCACCAGAAAGCTCAACAAGCGCCCGCACCACCGGCAATATGGCTTCCGCTTCGCAGTTCAGCTCTTCAGACGCTCCCCATTCCTGCGCGGCGGCTTGCATGCCCTCAGCGTCAAGCGCAGCAAGCAATCGAAGGTACTCGTTCTGGAATTGATGCAACCACGATTCGTTGTCCTCGCCGAACGCCACGTCGATCAGCATGTGGCGGTCGACGTCCCATTCCTGCTTTTCCAGAATGGCCCAGAGCGTGCCGAATTCCAGGCTGGTAAGGCCTTTGAACTCACGGACCGACACACCCTCGGATCGGTTGTCGGCACCTTGGGCCGCCTTGTGGGCGTAGGCCAAGGCTGCGTCGTGGTCGGCGGTGAACAGATCGCACAGTAAACCCATTGATGTCAGTCCTTCAAAGCAGACCGTTAAAGCAGCCCGTTCAGCACGGTCGATGTTCGGATCCAGATCACGCTGCAAACAACAGAATTTCTTTGGATTCAGCAGCTTTCGCCAAGGTACCGGGATGACTGACATCGACACCGATCAGGTCTGCCTGGTAGGAAAGCGCGGGCACCACCTCTTTGCCGCTTCGCAAGAAGCCACGCACATTCCTGTATTGGTCTTGCGTTACCCTTGAAGCAAACGCGTGGTCAGTCGTCAGGGCCTCTATGCGCGTCTTGTTCAGATCGACAATATCCTCTGCCAGCCCGCGAAGCGCTGCCTGTGCGTACACCGGTGTGCCAGCGCGTAGCTGAACATGGGCGAGCATGAGTCCCATGTTGATAAGCCGATTCTGAAGCAGGGAGATGTCGTCGAAGCGGTCCACATTGCTCGCTGCCGAGCGCGCGTGTTTTTGCAGTACCAGTTTGGTGAACTGATACTCCTTCGTGAAGGGCAGGACGAGCGATTTCAGCTGTGCGACATCAACATGTTCGCAAAACTGCTGTGCCGTCATTATCAGAGAACGGAACTGCGCCTCGTCGCCCAACAGGCTTCGATCGTGCGCCTCACCGACCATCTTCAATGTTTCGATGATTCCCTGCGACTGCGCCTGTATTTTTGCGCTAAGGGCATCCAGCTTCTTGCACACTACGATGAAGCCTGCGGTGGACACCGCCAGGTTCAAGCCGGAAAGCGCAAGATTGGCCACTTGCAGACCTTGAAGCACACCCATGCTCTGTTGGACTTGGTCCAGCCCGCCTTGCAAAGAGCCTAAGCCTTCCTCAATCACCGTCTGGAGTTTTTCGATGCTTTGCTGCGTTTGCTGAGCATCGCCAGGGAACAAGAGGTGGCCGACAATCTGGCCCCCTTGCTCTGTTCCGGCTGCGTGACGAACCACGCCGCCATGCAGGGTGTACTGGCCGTTTGCGATCTTGTCCAAGACGTCGGGCAAGTCGGGTAGTGTGCGCCACAGGGCGTCATCCGTCAGAGGCATTCACGGAGTCCTTCGCAATAGGTTTCGAGGTCGGCGTCGAATCGCGCACGACGAATGATGGCTACTTGCAGCACCGCTGGAACGGTAATGCGGAATGCAGGCCCGACGGCTTGGAAAAGAGTGAGGCCGGCAATGGCAATCGCAGCAGGCGGAAGGGCTAGCGCGGCTGCGCGGCCGCCAACGGCCCCAACGATTGCAGCCGTTCCTCCTGTGGCCGCGATGCCCGCCACGGTGCTCGATGCGCCAGCCAGGCCCGCGACTATTTGCTTCAGCAACTCCGACACAGCGGCGCGACTGTAAAACGGCGACTCGCCGCCCTCTGGCACGAATTGGCGGATGGACTGCTCAATGATGATCTCTTCAATGGCAAGGACGTCATCATCTGGCTTTGGCTTGCCATCGAGCTTTTTGGCCACATCGACCGCAATCTCGCGATAAGTGACGCCGCTGGACCGAAACAAATTAATCAGGCTGTTGCCACCGAAGGCTCGAATCTCAGCCTCCAGCACGCTTGCAATCTCACACAGCGTCTTCTGCTCGCGGTGTTTCAGGATGGTGGTTTTCACTTGACCGTCCAGAGCAACTCGGCCGTTGCCCTTGTCTGTGATGAGGTCGGCCAGAACCTCTAGGTCTGGAGGGATGGCCATTGAAAACAGGTCGGTCAAACTCCGATCGCGTGGCACGATCAATTCCACGGTTCCCCCGTTATTGATGATGTTGGTGTAGCCCCTGTGTTGCAGTCTTCAGTGGCTTCTGGGGGATTTTAGCGACATGGCGCAAGGCCATGCGCGTGGGATGTGGGCAAAACTACCGCTGCGATCAAATGAAACCTAGCGTTGACGCTTCTCCAGCCGCAGCGCAGGAGAAGCGTCAATGTCAGATCAGGAATGCACCCAATGCTGATCTTTCGGACAACGTGCTATCCGTCACTTTCGAGGATCTGCAATGATCCGCGCAGGTGAGCCGTAAAGAACAAGAACGCGGTCGCCGACTTGGAAACTCGCTTCAGGGCCTTGTACCAAGGTCATGAGATTGCCATTCTCTGTCTGTACGACGTACTCCATGCCGATCTGTTTGGTCGCATTTTGCTCAATCGCAGCACCGGCCAGCCCACCCACGACCGCGCCACCAATCGCGCCCAACAAGTTTGCACGCCCACTGCCTCCGATTGCAGATCCGGCAACCGCGCCGGCACCCATGCCAACCCCTGCACCGGTTCCTGTCGTGCCTGAGATGTCGACCGGACGGGCGCTGATGACGTTGGCGGAAATCGTGCGGTTGACCTGTCCAACCGCCTCCACCGAGTAAGAATGTGGGCTAACGTTTGTCGCGCAACCTGACAGGAATCCGAGGGTCAGCAGCCCGGCCGCGATGCTGACTTTTCTCATTGCTGCGTTGGGGCAGGGAACATGGGCTTGTTCACGTCTACAGATCCCAGGGCCTGCAAGAACTGGGAGATATTATTTTGCACCGAGCGATTAATTGATTCTCGTGCTCGGACAACGCCCACGAAAGCGTGGTTAGCCGGCACTACGCCATCGGCAGCAATTTCCTGCGTGTAGATAATGCTGCCGGTAGCACGGTCAATGATTTCGTAGCGTGCAATGGTTTTGGTGGTAAACGATGCACCAAATACAGGAATATTCAAGGCCAGTACTTTTACCTGAATATTGACCTTGCGCGCTGCGTCGTCTTTGAAGATTGCCATGCGATCAATGGCTTCTTGCAGTGCTGTCTGCCACATAGCCGTCGTAGCTTCGATCCCCATCGGAAGATCTCCCTTGGCCTCGTCAGGGCGACCAAGTGTCACTGTCATCGACCTCAGTTCAGCATCAATTTTTTTCGGACTTACGCCGACATTGGGAACCGAAAAATTCAAAGGTGGCATGGGCGTGCAACCGCCAAGCAGCAGGAAAAAAACAACGACAAGAACTTTATTCACTAAAAACTCCAGAGTGCAAAGCCAGTCGGCAGCGATAAAAACCAATGCAGTTCAAAGAAACAATATGTCTTCATTATGACATATGGTTACATTGAGATCGTAAAAAAAGCCGGCTGCTTTGCCGACTCTTGATCGATGGTCTCATTTGAACTGATTGGCAGCAACTGAATTTACATGTCGGTCTTGATGTGACTTGCGGACTCATGTCTGCCTTGGTTTCTACAAAACCTCCAATCGCCCGCGCAGTTCCGCAGCTCGCGCACGCAATCCTTCTCGCTGCGCCTCCGGCATCTTCTCCAACTGCCGATACACAAACACCAGCCGTGAATTCCCCTCGAACACCGACGCGTGCCGTTCGAAAAAGTCCCAATACAGTGCATTGAACGGACAAGCACGCTCGCCGATTTTCTCGCCTGGATCGTAGGCGCAGCCTTTGCAGTAGTCGCCCATGCGTTGCAAGTACGCAGCGCTGCTGACATACGGTTTGGTCGCGATCACGCCGCCATCGGCGCGCTGACTCATGCCCAATGTGTTGGGCAGTTCCACCCACTCGAAGGCATCGATGTAGATGCCCAGGTACCAATGGTGCAGCTCCTGGGGTGACAAGCCGGCCAGCAACGCAAAATTCCCGATCACCATCAGCCGCTGAATGTGGTGCGCATGGGCGGTCTGCAAGGACTGGGTGATGGCCAGGTGCAGGCAACGCATGCGGGTGTCGCCGCTCCAGAACCAGTGCGGCAGCGGCAGGTGGTGGGCCAGCGCATTTTGCGTGTCGTAGCCGGGCATGTGCGCCCAGTAAATGCCGCGCACGTACTCGCGCCAGCCCAGAATCTGGCGCACGAAACCCTCAACCGCTGCCAGCGGCGCTTGGCCTGCACGCCAGGCTTGTTCGGCACGCTGGATGACTTCCAGCGGGTGCAGCATCTTTACGTTCAGCGCGAACGACAGCAGCGAATGGAACAGACGTGGCGCACTGCTGGCCAAGGCATCTTCAAAATCGCCAAAATTCGGTAGTGCCGTGGTGATGAAAGCATCCAGGCAGGCCAGTGCTTCGCTGCGATTTAAGGGCCAGCGCAAGGCTGCCGCTTGCGGGTCGCCAAAACTCGCTACGCCCGCACGCTGCACCATGTCCCACAACGCGCTGTGGTCGTGCTGGGGCCGCCAATCCACGGGCTCGGCGGGTGTGCCGGGCCAGCGTTTGCGGTTGTCTTTGTCGAAGTTCCATTGCCCGCCTTCCGGTGCACCTTTTGCCGTCAGCAGCACTTGCCAGCGGCGTCGCATGTGCTGATAGAAGTGTTCCATCAGCCACTGTTTGCGCCCCTGCATGAAGGCTTCAAGTTCGCTGCGTTCGGTCAGGAAATGTTCGCTGTCCACGGCTTCACAGCTCAGGGTCTGCGCATGAGTCTGAGTCTTGCCCCAGTCTTTCAGTTGCGCGTCCAGCCGCCACTCATCGGGATGCTGCCATTGCACTTGCCCGGCACCGTAGTGCGTGGCCAGCGCGGCCAGGTTGTCGGGGATGGATTGGCGGTTGCTTGGGTGGTCCAGCGCCACGTAACGCACGCGATGTCCTGCTGCGCGCAGGTGGCGGGCGAAGTCGCGCATGGCGGCGAAAATCGCCAGGATCTTCTGGGCGTGGTGCAGGACGTAGTCGGTTTCCTGGCGCACTTCCATCAGCACGTAGACCACGTGTGGGTCTACCTGGGCAAACCAGCTGTGGTTGGGGTTCAACTGGTCTCCCAACACCAGGCGCAGGGTAGATGCAGTCACGCCGTGCCCCACAGGTGTCGGTATGCGCCATCGGGATCGTAAGCGGTGGCTTGCTGCTCGGGGTTGAAGCGGCGGCCACCTTGGGGGTCGGTGCCTCGGCCTGCGATGTACAGCCAGTTGCCCTGGTTGCTGTAGACGTCGTAATCCACCAGATGATGTTCAAACCATGCCGCGCCGACACGCCAGTCGCAGGCGAAGTCGTTCACCAGATAGCTTGCGGCCACTTGGCGCACGCGGTTGCTCATGTAGCCAGTGGCGGCCAGTTCGCGCATGGCCGCATCGACCAACGGCTGACCTGTCTGGCCCGCGCACCAAGTAACAAACCGAGCTGGGTCGTGCGGGGTGTCCCGTGCCGAGCCAAGCCCGCGAGCGCGATACAGCGCGCGACCATGCTGTAAATGCAGGAAGCGGAAGTAGTCGCGCCACAGCAGCTCGAACCAAAGCCAGTAGCTGCCGTCGCTTGCTCCGTGTTCGGCTTCGAACTGGTTCAGCTGCGCCATGGCTTGTCGTGGTGACAACGCACCGGTAGCAAGCCAGGGTGACCACTTGCTGGAATAGTCCATGCCGATCAGGCCGTTGCGCGTGCGTTTGTAGTCGGTGGGCAGACCGCGTGCCAAGTACTGCGTCAGGTGGTTCAGTGCGGACTGCTCACCGTCGTTTTGCGCGGGCTGCTGGTAGGGAAAAGCACTGCGCACATCCAGGGCAGGGCGCGCGCCTGCAAATGCGGCCAGGGTCTCATCCTGACCATGCAGATAGTTATCGGGCACACCCTTGGGCCAGGGCGGCAGGCTGGTGGGCGCAGGCAGTGGTGCATCCGGACGCAGACGCGCCTTTTCAACCGCCTGCCGAAACGGCGTGAAAACACGCGGCAGTTGCGACACCGGCCAAGGCAGCCGGGCCGGATCGAGAAGGCTGCTTTGCCAGACGGTGCGCACTTGCAGGCCGGCAGCGCGCAATGCATGCACGTCCGCCTGTTCTTCGGGCGCGGCAATGTCTTCGCACACAATTGCGTCTGCACCCACGGCTTGTGCCAGCGCGGGCAGGGCGGTGGTGGGTGCTTCCGTACAGACCAGCAGCGGACAGCCCAGGGCCTGCAAATTCTGGCGCAGGTTTTCAATCGTGGATGCCCACCAGGCACGCCGGTGCGGCCCCATGCGTGCAAAACCCCAGCCGCTGTCTTGCGCGGCGTCGGGCAGGCACAGCACGGGCAACAGGTGTTGGGTGCCCTGCGCACAGGCCGCGCGCAACGCCAGTTGGTCGTGCAGACGCAGGTCGTTGCGGAACCAGAACAGCACCGTGCTCATGGTTGAGTACTTTGCGACGGCGAGCTTGCCCGGTTACGGCGGCAGCGCTCGGAACAGTATTTGACCTCGTCCCACACCTTCTCCCACTTCTTTCGCCAGGCAAAAGGTCGGCCGCAGCATAGGCAGGGCTTCTGGGGGAGATGCGGTTTGCGGTGCATGGCGTGAAAATCCGGGTTGCGCAGCAGGGGGCACGGGTTGCCCCACCTGGCCGCCAATCATCACACCGGGCGCTTGATCCAGGTTGGCGCAAGCGTATCCCCCTGCAACCACTCAACCTTGCAAAGCCGGCTGCCAGGGTTCTTGCGCCGCGTTGCTCAGGAACTGTGCGGGTCGACGCAATGCCGGATCGAAGGGATTCAGCTGTGCGCTGATTGCCGCCGCCTCCTTGCCCAGCGCCTTCACAATCTGCGGCAAACGCTCCGCATTCACCCGTTCCGCCAGCGTCCCGATACTGATCGCCGCCATCGCCGTCCCCTGCTGATCCAGAATCGGCACCGACACACCCGCCATCCCCGAAATCGGCCCCTCCCCATGGTCCGTCGCGGCATACCCCAGCGCCAACGTCTTCTCCACGCTCGCACGCAGATAGATCTCATCGAAATACGCCAGGTTGTGCAGCCTCGGCACATTGAAGCGAATGATCTCCTCGCGCTCCGCCTCGGGCATATAGGCCAGCATCAACAGCCCCGCCTGGCCCACGCCCAGCGGCACCCGGCCACCGATATCACCCGTGTACGACCGGATCGGCAGCGGCCCATCCACCCGGTCCACGCAGATCGCATCCACCCCCGCCCGCACCAGCAGGAACACTGTGTCCTTCAGCATGCCCGACAGCCGCAACAGGGCAGGGCGGCACAAGGCTTTCAAGGTGCTGTGCCGTCCGCCTGCGCGCGCCGCCAGCGAGAAGAATTCCACGCTCAACCGATACGACTTGCCGCCTTCGGGTTGTTCCACCATGCCTTCCAGCGTCAGGCTGCGCAGAATCCGGTGCGCGGTTGCCTGAGCAAGGCCGGCCTGGGTGGCGATCTCGGTCAGTCGCAATCCTTCGCAGGGCGAGTTGGCCAACGCCCGGATGATCGCAAAGCCGCGCTGCAGCCCGCCTTGCGAATTATCGGAATCTTCAGAAGCCTGTTTGGCCATCTGCTGCCTTTTTTCGGAAATAATTTTGCAAAGTATAAGTCTCAATTCCGTTGAATGGAAAAATTGCCAAATAAATTCTGTCTGTCGGAATATTTGTTGACGCTCGACAAGGCTGATTTTTAGACTGCATGCATACCAAACGTAATTGCGGGGCAGGACTCATGGCGTTTCTCCGACTGGACCGAGTGTCCAAGTACTACGGCGACAACTGTGTCGTCGCCGACTTCGATCTGTCGGTGGAAAAGGGCGAGTTTGTCTCGCTGCTGGGCCCGTCGGGCTGTGGCAAGACCACGACCTTGCAGATGATTGCGGGCTTTGCTGACGTGACCAAAGGCCGCATCGAACTCGACGGCCGTGACATCACCCATGTGCAGCCGAACACGCGCGGCCTGGGCATCGTGTTCCAGAGCTACGCGCTGTTCCCGCACATGACCGTGTCGGACAACGTCACCTTCGGTTTGAAGATGCGCAAGGTGCCGAAGGAAGAGCGTGTGGAACGCACGCGCGAAGCGCTGGCGCTGGTGAAGCTGGACAAGTTCGGCGACCGTTATCCGCGTGAAATGTCGGGTGGTCAGCGCCAGCGCGTGGCCCTGGCGCGCGCCTTGGTCATCAACCCGCCGGTGCTCTTGCTTGACGAGCCGCTGTCCAACCTGGATGCCAAGCTGCGCGAAGAAATGCAGTACGAGCTGCGCCGCATTCAGCGCAAGGTTGGTACGACCACCATCATGGTGACCCACGACCAGGCCGAGGCGCTGTCGATCAGCGACCGCGTGGTGGTGATGCAAGACGGCCGTGCTACGCAAGTCGATGCGCCTTACCAGATGTACGAACATCCGCGCTCGGAATTCATTTCTACCTTTGTGGGCAAGACCAATCTGGTTGCCGGCAAGGTGGTGGGCTTGGCGGGTGGTCAGGCAACTGTGGAAAGCGGTGCCTTGCATGTCGAGGTGGACGGCGCAGGTCTGGCCTTGGGTGACGCGGTGCAGATTTCGCTGCGCCCGGAAAAGCTCATCGTGGTGCCGGCAGGGCAGGGCAAGTTGCCCTGTTCAGTCGCCGTGCGTTATTTCCTGGGCACGCAATGGATGTACGAACTGGACAGCCCGCTGGGCCGCCTGACGGTATTGGCTCCCAACGACGGCAGCCGCCGCCCGCAAGACGAAGGCGACGCGGTGGGCCTGGACTGGGCCGCAGGCGTAGTGCGCGTGCTGGCAGCAGGGAGCGCGAAATGATCTTGTCTGCAACCCTGATTCGCGGGGTGCCGGTATGAACACGGCTACCCACGCTTCCGGTGCGCCGGCAGCTTCCAACAAAATTCCGGCCACGACCAAGGTCGCCATTGCAGGTGCCTTGCCGCTGACCATTGTCTTCCTGACACTGGTACTGGCCCCGCTGATACTGACGCTGCTGCTGTCGTTCAGCCAATACGATTTCGCCAAGGGCATTCAGCCCGGCTACACGGTTGCCCACTACTGGGCCATCGTGACCGACGATTATTTCCTGAAGATTTTCTGGCGCACTTTCTGGATCGCCGGCCTGACGACGCTGTTCTGCATTTTGATCGGCGCACCGGAAGCCTATGTGCTCAGTCGGATGAAAAAGCCCTGGCGCTCGATCTTCCTGCTTGTGGTGTTGTCGCCCTTGCTGGTCTCGCTGGTGGTGCGTGCCTTCGGCTGGAGCATGCTGCTGGGTCCGCATGGCGCAGTGGGCGCGGTGGCCGACAAGCTTGGGTTTGGGCCGCTGCTGTACACGCCGACCGCCATCATCATTGCCTTGGTTCACGTGATGTTGCCGTTCATGGTGATCCCGGTCTGGACCTCGCTGCAAAAGCTCGACCCCACGGTTGAACAGGCTGCGTATTCGCTCAACGCGTCTCGCTTCCAGACACTGTTCAAAGTGGTGATGCCGCAAGCCATGCCCGGCATTCTGTCCGGCAGCCTGATTGTGTTCGGCTTGGCCGCAAGTTCCTTCGCCATTCCCGCACTGCTGGGTGGCCGTCGCCTGAAGATGGTTGCCACCATTGTTTACGACGAGTTCATGACCGAACTCAACTGGCCGCTTGGCGCCGCCATCGCCATCCTGCTGCTGATCGCCAACGTGATCATCATGCTGGCCTACAACCGTGTGGTCGAGCGCTCGTACAAGCGCAGCCTGGGCTAAGGAGGCCGACATGCTCAAGAATGGCCCGATCGCACTGGCGTTCAATTTCCTGGTGGTGGTGTTTGTATTGGCACCGCTGGTCATCGTGTGTCTGGTGGCGTTCACGCCCGAGACCACCTTGTCGGTGCCGACCACCAGCTTCTCGCTGCGTTGGTTCGAAGCCGTGTTCCAGCATGGCGACTTCATGCAGGCGTTCAAGAACAGCCTGTGGCTGGCAGCCATCTCAGCCACCATCTCCGTGGTGCTGGGCGTGCCGGCAGCATTGGCGATTGCCCGCCACAGTTTCCCCGGCCGCGATGCGCTGAACGCATTGTTCCTGTCGCCGCTGATGATTCCGCACTTGGTGCTGGGCGTTGCGCTGCTGCGTTTCTTCGCGTTGATCGGCAGCGCGGGCAGCTTTGGCTGGCTGGTGTTTGCGCACGTGGTGGTGATCACGCCCTACGTGTTGCGACTGGTGCTGGGCGCGCTGATCGGCTTCGACCGCAGCATTGAACATGCAGCCTTGTCGCTGGGTGCAAGCCGCACCACGGTGTTCTTCCAGGTCACCTTGCCGCTGATCATTCCTGGCGTGTCGGGGGGCTGGTTGCTGGCCTTCATCAACAGCTTCGACGAGCTGACGATGTCGGTGTTCATTACCGCACCGTCTACCGTCACGCTGCCGGTGCGCATGTACATGTATGCCACGGAATCGATCGACCCGATGATGGCCGCAGTGTCTGCATTGGTGATCGCGCTGACTGCGGTGACCATGTTCCTGCTTGATCGCATCTACGGTCTGGACCGGGTGCTGGTCGGCTCGAAGTGACGGTTGCGAAATGATGTTTGCGAAATGATGTCTGTGAAGTGAATTCGGCCACGATCCGCTTCATGCCTGTTCTTCTTACCTGTTCGAATCAGAGCCGTGGGCACGTTGCCCCGGTTCTGGCCACCATGCCTGAGAGCGTGTTCCCATGTCTTTGCTGAAGCGCCTGGTCGATACCGAGCGCGCCCCCGTGGCATTTGTGCTGGATGGCAAAGCCTGCCAGGCCTTGCTAGGCGATACCGTCCTGACGGCGGTGCTGACGCAGGCCGATCGCCTGCGGCAGTCTGAATTCAGCGGGCGTCCGCGCGCCGGTTTCTGCATGATGGGGGCCTGTCAGGATTGCTGGGTACGCACGGAAGATGGCCGTCGTCTGCGCGCTTGCTCGACCTTCATCGAAGAAGATATGCAGGTGGTAACGACGATTGTCCAGGTGCCGGTGGCAACGCAGGCTGCCGCTTGGCCGGAGGATGAAACGTGATCGGCACTAACAACGACGCCACCGCGATTCAGCCCGTTATCGTTGGAGCAGGCCCGGCTGGGGTGCGTGCAGCCGAAGCGCTGGTGGCAGCCGGTCTGCGGCCCATAATGCTGGACGAAGCGGCGCGTGCCGGCGGACAGATCTATCGCCAGCCGCCGCCCGGGTTCAAGCGCCCGAAGTCGGCTTTGTACGGGTCGGAACACCACAAGGCCGATGGCGTGCATCGCAGCATGGATGCCTTGGCCGGCAAGATCGATTACCTCACCCAAGCACTGGTCTGGCATTGCGAAGGCAATGTGCTCGACGTGCTGGTCGATGGCGTCACACGCACGATTCCGTATTCCCATCTGATTCTTGCCACCGGTGCAACCGATCGCGTGTTGCCGTTCCCGGGTTGGCTGACACCGGGTGTTTACACCCTGGGCGGCTCCCAAGTGGCGTTGAAGTACCAAGGCTGTGCGATTGGTGCCGACGTAGTGTTCGCGGGCACCGGTCCTTTGCTGTATCTGGTGGCTTATCAATACGCCAAAGCCGGTGCACGGGTTCGGGCGGTGCTGGACACGGCACGGGTATCGGACCATGCAGCAGGCTTGACCGGCATGCTGCGTGCGCCCGGTCTGTTGGCCAAGGGCCTGTATTACATGGGCTGGCTGCGCGCACATGGCGTACCCATCCATAACGGGATTCGTCCGGTGCGCGTGCTGGGCGACGAACGTGTCAGCGGCATCGTCTGGCGTGACGCGCAAGGCCGCGAACTACAAGTGGAATGTGACGCCGTGGGCTATGGCCTGGCCTTGCGGTCCGAGACCCAGCTGGCAAGCTTGGCGGGTTGCCAATTCGACTTCAACCGGCAAGACCGAGCATGGCTGCCCACGCGTGACCGCGCCGGTCGCAGCTCGGTATCGGGTGTCTACGTGGCGGGTGATGGCGCGGGCATTGCCGGTGCCGATGCGGCCGAACTGGCTGGTGAACGTGCAGGTCTTGCGCTGATTGAAGACCTGGGCATGAAGGTGGACGCGGCACGTGCGCAAGACCTGGAAAAACAATTGGCTGGCATCGGCCGGGTGCGTCAGGCGCTGGAGCGTTCATTCCCGTTCCCGACCGACTGGGCAGAAAGCGTGCAGGACGACTTGGTGATCTGCCGCTGTGAAGAAATCACGGCAGGCACTTTGCGAGCCTGTGTGGCGGAAACCGGCGCACGCGAGATGAACCGTGTTAAAGCCTTGACCCGCGTAGGCATGGGCCGTTGCCAAGGCCGCATGTGCAGCGCGGGCGCGACCGAGCTGTTGGCGCACGCGCTGAAAGTCGGCCCGGAACAAGTGGGTCGCTTGCGCAGCCAGCCGCCCGTCAAACCGTTCCCGATTCGTGTGATGGTCGAGGAACAATCATGACCGAACATCTGCGAACCGAGGTTGCGATCATTGGCGGCGGCATCGTCGGCGGCAGCGCGGCGCTGTTCCTGCGCAAGCGCGGCATTGACGTCACCTTGCTGGAAACCGCCGTCTGCGGTGCCAAGGCCAGTGGCGTGAACTACGGCGGCGTGCGTCGTCAGGGCCGTGCGGTGGATCAGTTGCCGCTTGCGCGACGGGCGCATGCGCTGTGGGCAGAACTGCCTGCGCTGATCGGCACCGATGGTGAATACGTGCGCGCCGGGCACTTGAAGCTTGCGCGCAATGAAGAAGACCTGGCGCTGCTGGAAGCCTATCGCGCCAAGACGCGCGGCTATGGGTTGAACCTGGAAATCATTGCCGGCGAACGCTTCCGTCAGTTGTACTCCTGGCTGGGCAAGGGCGTGATCGCAGGGTCCTTGTGTCCCGAAGACGGTCATGCCAATCCACGCTTGGTTTCACCCGCGTTTGGTCGTGCAGCAGCCCGCTTGGGTGCACGCGTGCTGGAAAACCACCGGGTCACGGCAGTGCATCACGACGGCAAGGAATTTGTGCTGCGTGTGGGCGATGCGCTCGAAATCCGCGCGCGCGTGTTGCTTAATTGCGCAGGAGCCTGGGGCAACGAGTTTGCCCGTGCATTCAATGAGCCCGTGCCCGAAGAAGCCATCCATCCGCTGATGATGGTGACGGAGCCGTTGCCAGTGTTTTCCGATCTGAGCCTGGGTATTCAGGGCGGCAGCATCTACGCGCGCCAGGTTGCGCGTGGCAACGTCATCATTGGCGGTGGACGCGGCATCAGCGCTGGCCCGGACTTCGCACAACCTGATTTTGCCCGACCCGGTCGGGCAGCCATTCCGACATTGCTGGCAGCAGTAGGGCGTGTCATGCCCGCGCTGGCCAATGCGCATGTCATTCGTTTCTGGTCGGGCGTGGAAGGAAATATGCCCGATCACAATCCGGTGCTTGGCCCCAGCGGGACCACGCCCGGTCTGTTCCATGCTTTCGGTTTTTCCGGTGCCGGTTTCCAGATCGGTCCGGCGGTGGGAGAGGTGCTGGCCGATCTGGTCACCACCGGCACAAGCGCCATTCCCATCGACACCTTTGGCATTGCCCGATACGCCACGTCCACCCGGACGCAGGTTGATCAATCCCATCCCGCTGGAACCCACGAGGAGACAACATGAAACACCAATCCCTGACTGTCAGCGCCCTTGCCGGCGCAATCAAGTGCCTGGCGGGCGCAGCCGTGCTGGCTGCCGTGTCGACCGGTGCCATGGCACAGACCAAGACCCTGTATGTCGGCATGAACGGCGGCGACATGGAGCGCGCGTTCACGCAGCACGTGTTCCCCGATTTCGAGAAAGCCAACGATGTGAAGATCGTGGTGGTTCCGGGCACCTCGGCCGATATTCTGGCCAAGGCACAAGCCTTCAAGGACAAGCCGCAAATGCACGTCATGTTCCTGGACGACGGCGTGATGGTGCGTGCCGCGTCGATGGGCCTGTGCCAGAAGCTGGGCGACGACCCGGTGATGAAAGAGGTCTACCCGACGGCGCGTCTGAACGGTGACATGGCTGTCGGCATCGACATGGGCATGACCGGTCTGGCCTACAACACCAAGATGTTCAAGGACAACGGTTGGGCACCCCCGACGTCGTGGATGGATTTGGCTGACCCGAAGTACAAGGGCAAGGTCGTGTTCCAGTCGGCCGCGTCCAGCACTTTCGGTCTGCATGGCTTCCTGATGTACAACCGCATCAAGGGTGGCGACGAGAAGAATGTGGACCCGGGCTTCAAGGCTTGGTCGGGTGATGTGGGCAAGAACGTGCTCGAATACATCACGAATTCGGCCAAAATTGCTGAGATGGTGCAGACTGGTGAAGCGGCGATTTTCCCGCTGACGCCGACTGCTGTGGGTCGTCTGCAGAAGCGTGGCATTCCGGTTGAGTATGTGCAGCCGAAGGAAGGTTCGGTGATTCTGATGGTGGCTGAGTGTGTGATCGCGAACAATAGCGAGCCGGAATTGGCGCAGAAGCTGGCTCACTATCTGTTGTCGGCACCGGCTCAGGCTAAGGCGCTTGAGTTCGGCAATCACTTCCCGTCGAATACGAATGTGACGGCGTCTGGTGAGGCCAAGCCGTATCTGGATAAGTTCCAGGGCTATATGAAGACGGCGACGGTGCTTGATTGGGATCTGATCAATGCAAATCGTCAGCAGTGGAATACGCGTTGGAATCGCGCTGTAGAGCAGTGATTTTTTGCTGATCTGCTGATGGTTGTGTGAACGGCTTCTGGGTTTCTGGGAGCCGTTTTTTTATGGGCGTTTTGTTTGTTCTTTTGCCAGTCGTGGGTGGTGGGGCCGGGTTGGCTGCCCCGCTTGACTTAGGCGTCGGGTCTGCGCCCTCCACCTTGTCCAGAAGGGCAGCCAACCCGGCCCCACCACCCACGCCTTCAAAGACGTTTGGTTAAAAGCTGATCCCGCCTTTGGGCGGCTGCCGTTTTTCTGGCCGCCGGGTGCTGGACTTGGTTCTCGGCATGCGTGGGCCGCCATTCTTGATCTCCAAGCGGCTTGTCTCGGGGATTGGCTGGCCAGGTCGCCACGAAGCGGTTTCTCCGGCTCACGGTTTGGTGGGTTCTTCAGTTGCCTTTTACGGCAGCGCCACGCAAGGAAATTTGCGCGTCTGTTTGGTGGTGGGGTGACACCGAAGCGGGTGGCCGCCGCATTACGGCATGCGGAGAGGGGTAGCGACGATCGTGGCGCTGGCGGGTGATTTGCGTAAAGGCGCTTGTGCTGTGTAGGTCGAGGCACCTGCCTTTGGTGCCTGAAGCCGTCTTTATTGGAAAAAATAACTTATAAATCAATAAGATACGATCTTAAAAAGTACTTTTCCGTTTCGGGAAAAATTCATCGGCCCTATCAACTGGTGCACAGAGGAAGCCTGTCTTGACTGCTTTAAAATACTGTATAAAAATACAGTATTGGTAAAAGGAGTTCCGATGATAAATGGCAGTTGCTGCTGCGGCGCAATCAAATTTCAGTTGACTTCACCTCCTGGCATGATGGGCATGTGTCACTGCTCTCGCTGCCGTAAGGTTGGGGCAAGTGCTTTGGCATTCGTAGATAAAGGCTCATTCAACTTACTTGAGGGGAAGGAGTTTATTCAACGATATGAGCCGGAAGCACCTTTTAAGTATGCAAGGACTTTCTGCAAAAACTGTGGGACTTCATTGGGTGAAATTGGCTCGGAAAGTGAGTCATTTCCAATTTCAGTCAATTGCTTGGATGATGACCCAGAGGTAAGAACACAATTTCACGTATATGTTGGTTCCAAGCCTGCTTGGTATGAGATTTGCGATAGCGCGAAGCAATTTGAAGAGAGTGCTGCCTAATAAAAAACCATTTATATAACTGGATTTTTATTCTCTATTGCATACTTGGCAATATCTAGGTTTCCAATATAAGTGCAATATCAATCCCCTGACTGGCATTTCGATGCTATTAAATTCAGGCTGATTGTCAAGGCCGAATAAAAATTAAATTGCCCTGGCGAGAAATTGTCAGGGCAATTTTTCTATGCACCAGTTAATTCTCGCGGTTCGAGAAATTGCTAACGCGAATGGCTGCTCAGTTCTTCTTCTAACTCCACACTTTACCGTTCATCACTGCCTCGAACATTCGTCATCGCTCCGAACGTTGATCATCAGCCCGACCGCTCAATGCGCAGCATTAAAAGCGCGAATCTGCAGCGCCCCGCCTTTTCGTCGCATTACCTGGTGTGCGGCCACCCGCTTCCAAGTCACCCCACCACCAAGCAGGCGCGTGACATCGTTAAGTGGCACTGCCGTAAAAGGCCCCTGAAAGACGGCCCGAGACGTGAGCCGCTGAGTCGCTTCGTGGCGACCTGGCCAGCCAATCCCCGAGGCCAGCCGCGTAGCGATGAAGGACGGTGGCCTACAAAGGCCGAGAACCGCATCCAGCACCAAGCAGCCAGAAAATTGCAGATCGCCCAAAGGCGGGATTGGCTTTTAACCAAGCCGCTTTGAAGGCGTGGGTGTCGGGGGCGTGGCGGCTGCCCTTCTGGACGACGTGGAGGGCGGGAGACCCGACGCGTAGGTCCAGCGGGGCAGCCGCCACGCCCCCGACACCCACGACTGGCAGAAGAACCACCACACCGTCACAAAGCAACAAAACAAGAAGCGCAAACGCCCCTCAACCCTCACATCAACCGCGCTGATCAACACCATCTTCAGGTACAGGAATGCGAGTAACCGCCTTGATCTCACGTAAGGCCAAGCTGGACTGGATCGCGGTAATGCCCGGCTGTTTGCGCAAGACTTCTTCCACGAAGCGACCGTAGCTTTCCAGGTCGGTTGCCAACACGCTGAGCATATAGTCGGCGGCACCCGTCACCTTATGGCAAGACAGCACTTCGGGATGATCGAGGATGATGCGTTCGAAGTTATCGGGTGCATTGGCGGAATGATCGCCGAAGGTGACCTGCGCAAACGCGAGCACGTCGTAGCCTAACTTACGCCTGTCCAGATTGGCCTGATAGTCCTTGATGATGCCCTGATCTTCCAGACGCTTGCGGCGACGCCAGCACGGGGTGACGGTCATCGACAGACGTTCTCCCAGCGCTGCGCTGCTCAGACTGCCGTCTTCCTGCAAGTGATGCAGCAGGGCACGATCTGTCTCGTCTAGCTCAATCAAGGGTAAGCATTTGCTCATTTTGATGGGTATCGGCGAATAATTTTGCCGTAGTGACAAATAGTGGACAGTTTAAAGCAAAGCTTTTTCCACGCGCCGCCACCATAATTTTCCGTTCGCAATCTGCTTTCGAACAGGAATTTTCGTGATCACCGTTTTCAGCACCGCCCACCGTCTGCACCATGGCTCCGAGCTGAAAGACGGTGCGATCAAACCCTCTTTCGAGGCACCGCAACGCGCCGAGATCGTGCTGGATCGTGTGCAGCAAACCGGGCTTGGGCAGGTGCTGCCGGCGCAAGAATTCGATCGCACCTGTTATGTCGCCGCGCACAGCGAACGTTACGTGCGCTTTCTGGAAACAGCCTGGTCTGAATGGGCGGCCACCGGCAAGACGCACCATGCCTTGCCGCTGGTGTGGCCCGTGCGTGATCTGGCCACTGATCAAGAGCCGGGCTTCATCGATGGCAAACTTGGGTTCTACGCCATGGATGCTGGCGCGGCAATCACGCCGGGAACCTGGGATGCGGTGCGCGGCAGCGCAGACGTCGCGCTGACTGCTATGGAGCAGGTCATTGATGGCGCAAAAGGTGCGTTTGCGCTGTGCCGTCCACCGGGGCATCACGCTGCACGGGAATACATGGGTGGCTACTGCTATCTGAACAATGCGGCCATTGCGGCGGAACGCTGCCTGAGTCGTGGTGCAGAAAGGGTGGCGGTGCTGGACGTGGACTTCCATCACGGCAACGGCACGCAGAACATTTTCTACGACCGCCCGGATGTATTTTTCGCGTCCATCCACGGGGATCCGCAGGTGTCCTACCCGTACTTCTCGGGCCACGCTCATGAACAAGGGGCGGGTGCGGGGGTGGGCTTCACGGCCAACTATCCCCTGGCCAAGGGCACGGCGTGGGACCGCTATCAAGTTGCTTTGAAAGATGGGCTGGGCCGCATTGCCGCGTTCAAGCCAGCGTTCCTGGTGGTGTCCTTGGGTGTCGATACTTTTGAAGGCGATCCCATCAGCCATTTCAAGCTGACCAGCGACGACTTTCTGCGTATGGGGGCGATGATTGCCAGCATCGGCATTCCCACAGTGTTCGTGATGGAAGGCGGATACATGGTGGATGAAATCGGCGTCAATGCCGTGAACACCTTGCAAGGCTTTGACGGCGACAGCTGATTATTGGTGAAGCACGGTGTGCCCCGCGAGGCCATGATGCCTGCCTGGTTCATGACTCGCGGAGCAGGGCTGGTCACCCGACAGGCGAAAGGCCCTATGCTCGGCAAGTACGCCATGCTTACCGAGGGCATGGCTTGTGAAAAAAGGCTTGTCACACGACAAGCGACAAGCCTATGTCATCACGCCAGCCGAATCAGCACATCACCGCTGCTTTCCTCGGCCAGCCCTCCAGACATTCCAGCGCATCCAGCAATTGTTCGCCAGCCTCATCCAGCGTGCTGTCGTTGCGGATCTCGATTGCGCCCGCGCCCATCGGCCAAGCCAGATGCGCAGCCCGTGCAATGCGCGCTTCGACCATCTCTGGTGTTTCACGGCCACGCGACAGCAGACGCTGACGCAAGGTGTCTGCGCTTGCCGTGATGTGCAGTACGGTCAGGCCGGGAAACTTTCTGGCGGCTTGCGGCAGATGTGCCCGCGAGCCGTTCACCAGCACCCATGCGCCGTCTTGCAAGGGTGACAACTCTGCTTCGCGCACGCCGTATTGCAAGTCGTTGGCGGTCCAGTCGAACACGAATGCCTTGCGTGCGCGCAAGTATTCAAACTCGTTGGCATCCACGCTTTCATGCGGCTCGCCGCCGACATGCGACGGTCGGCTGACGGTGCGGCGGGCCAAGTGAACCGGGGCGTTCGATGGCAGGTTGCTGCGCAGCCAACCAAGCAGGCTGTCTTTGCCCGCACCCGACGGTCCTACCGTGTAGATCAGACGATTCATGCACCCAGCTCCATGCGATCGAGATAAAGGAAATCCGCACCCGGGGTGGGTTCGGCAAACAGCGATACGGCGTCGACACGCAGCGGGGGCAGGGCGGCGAACCACTGCTCTGCTGCGTCTTGCAAAGCGGCTATGGTCTCTGGGGCTACGTCACGCAAGGAACCAGTCAGCGAGAAGTGCAGCCGGAACTGGTCCATGACGTAGGGGTAGCCCCAGCGTTGCAGCAGTCGGTCTTGTTCGGGTGTCAGGCCGCTTGCGCGTCGGCGGGCGAGTTCGGCTGGCGACAAGGGGGCGGCCAGCGCATGCAGGTGGCTGACGCAGCTGCGGGCCAAGGCGTCGCTGTCGCGGGTGTTGTCGGCATTGTCGCTGTCTTGCGTCTCGCCTGCTGTGTCTGCCGGCACCAGCGCCAGGAAGTCGCCAAGCAGCGCCACGCGAAGCGGCAGCAGGAAAGACCGACGCTCGCGGCACAGCGCGGTAAGGCGACCTTGCAGCATCACCGCGTCGGCATCCTCGGCCAGCGTGAACGGGGCTCGCAGAGTGGCGTGCCAGCCGTAGCGGCGCGGGGCTTCCGTCAGGCGTTGCTGCGTGGACATCGACACGCCCGGAATCAGCGGTTGCGACACCACTTGTCCGGTAGCTGCGTCGCGCCCAAGCCAGCTGCTGCCTGCCTTCCACCACGCGGTGTCCGGGGCAGGGGAAAGGTAGATGGCAAAGCGGTGCATGGGCACCGGACCAGGCGGCCGGATCTCCGGGCCTTCCTGGTAGGCGGCGTTTGCGGCGGCAATCAGCTGGCCGCTGCTGGTGTTGGTGGCGTTGGTGATTCGGGGGCCAGCCTTGAAAGCGCTGCGCGCCAACAAGGATTGCTGACGCGCCTGGTGGGCATCACTGTAGTCCGCAACGTTTGCCAGCGCGGGGTTCGACAGCCCCGATCCGGTCGCCAAACCCCGGGACGCCAGCTCGCCAAGCGGCGAGGTTCCGCCGCTCGCACCGCTCGATAATCCCGCACCAGCCATTGGTCCCGCCTTCGCCACCGATTCACGCGGGGTTTGCTCGGCCAGCGGCTTCACCGTGCCATCGGCGCGTCGTGTCGGGTCTTGTTCACGCATCGTGGCTCACCGTCAATGTGATGCGGTCGCCCGCAAACCAGGCGGTGGCGAACTCGATGGGCACGCCGTCCATGTCGGTGTTCACGCTTTCCACCATCAGCACAGGCCGATTCATGGGTTGGCGCAGTCGCCCGGCCAGCGTGGCGTCGGGCATCTGGGCGGTGATACGGCTTTCCGACCGCGTGTAGTCGGACACGCCACGGGCATTGAACGCGGCGGTGATCGACCCGGTTTCGCGCACCACATCTTCCAGCCCGGCAAAGCGTGGCAACGGGAAAAAGCGCTCGCTGACATGCAGCGGTTGCGGTTGGGACTGGGCCTGTGCCAGCACATGCAGGCACAACAAGGTGCTACGTGCTGGCACTTTCAGCGCGCGTGCCTGCACGGCGTTTGCGCGCACGTTGCTTGCGTCGATCACTTGCAGCCCCCCACGCAGCCCGGCCATTGCCATGTTCTGTTGATGACGCGTGCGTTTGGCCAGCACCAGGTCCACCGCGAACTCCTCGACGTAGGTGCCGCTGCCTTGCGTAACGCGCAGCAATCCCTGGTTGCACAGACTGGCCAGCGAGCGCCGGATGGTGTGGCGATTCACCCCGAATTGTTCTGCCAGCGCGTGCTCGGACGGCAGTCGTTGGCCAGGCAGGTAGGTGCCATGGGCAATGGCTTCGGTCAGGTCGGCGGCGATGCGCGGCCAGAAGCTGCCGCGGCCTGCTGGGGCTGCGGGAGTGGCGATTTGGGGAGGGGTCATCACTGTCATCAAACCTACATGCACGCCTTTTAATCTGGCGTCAGTTATTCAACTTGTCTAGACAACTTGTCCCATTTGTCTACACAAATTCGAGAGTACTCATTCCATGTTTCAAGCCTCTGACAGCGCTGGCACCACGCGGCCCCTGGATCGGACCACGAGCAGTCACCTGACGCGACCGCAGTGGATGGCTTTGTTGGCACGAGCGCCGATCGACTTGCTTGAACCTGCGCTGGGCAGTCATGCAAGTGTCGCACCGCAATGGCTACGTATGCCTGAAACCGGGTTGATGATGGTACAGGGTCGTGCGGGCGGAACGGGCGAGCGTTTCAATCTGGGTGAGGTCACCGTGACACGTTGTGCCCTGCGTCTGCCGGATGCCGTGCCAGGTCAAGCTGCCGTTGGCGTGGCTTATGTAATGGGACGTTCACACCGCCACGCCCGGCTTGCCGCGTTGGCCGACGCGCTGCTGCAAGACCCGGCAAAGCAGGCAGCACTGGACGCTGCGCTGTTGACGCCTGTGCGCGCGCACTTGGCGCAGCTGCGCACGCAACGTCAGGCACGTGCCCAGAGCACCAAGGTTGAATTTTTCACGGTGGCGCGCGAAAGCAGCGGCATCGAGGGCGACCAGGAGGAAGACGCATGAGTTCAGTGATGACTGTTGGACAGATGGTTGGGCAAGCGACCGAATCTACGCGGTCTGCCGCATCGCACGCGGTAGGTTCTGGCGCAGTCGACCTGTCGACCTTGGGTGCCGGCTTCGTTGACTTGGCACGGGGAAGCCAAGCCGTGTTCCGCACCACGTTGGAAGCCTTGTCGCACCCTGGTCGCCCGCTGCCCTTGCGGGCCGATGTGCAGGCTCCGCAGCATGGCAATACGGCCGCCGCGGTGTTGTTGCTGGCTTTGCTCGATGCCGACTGCAGCTTGTGGTTGTCGCCCTCGTTGGCTGCGGGCGACGCAGGCGGGTGGTTGCGTTTTCACACGGGATGCGTGCTGGTGGCCGATGCTTCGCAAGCGCAGTTCGTCTGGGCCACGCATGCAGAAATGCCGGATCTGACGACCTTGCCGATGGGTAGCGAGGCCTACCCCGATCAATCGGCCACCTGCGTGATCGACGTGCCCGATTTCCTGAGCGTGGGTGATGGCATCGACATCGGGGCCTGGGTACTGCGCGGCCCGGGCATTCGCGGTGAAACCCGCTTGCATATTGCCAACCTGGCACCCGCCACCACCGCCGACTTCCTCGCGCAGCGCGCCGTCAACCACGCCAGCTTCCCGCGCGGTGTGGACGTATTCCTTGCCTCGTCAGACCGCATTGTCGGCCTGCCGCGCAGCACCCAGGTTTCAGAGGTCTGAGATGACACGCTTCCCACGTTCAACGTCTGTGCCGGGGGCATTGCAGCCTTGCCAGGCAGACTCGCGGAGCTGATATGTACGTTGCAGTCAAAGGCGGTGAGACCGCCATCCGCAATAGCTATCGCCGGCTTGCCGAGCAGCGCCGTGGTGACACGTCCGTGCCGGAACTGTCGGTCACGCAGATTCGTCAGCAGATGAAGCTGGCGGTTGATCGGGTCATGACCGAAGGGTCGGTCTACGACCCGGAATTGGCCGCGCTGGCCATCAAGCAAGCCTCGGGGGATCTGGTCGAAGCCATTTTCCTGCTGCGCGCCTACCGTGCCACCTTGCCGCGCCTGGGTACGACCCTGCCGCTGGACACCACGCGTATCGAGATGGACCGGCGTGTGTCGGCGACCTTCAAGGATCTGCCCGGTGGGCAGGTGCTTGGCCCGACTTACGACTACACCCAACGGCTGCTGGACTTCTCGTTGCTGGCAAATGCGGACCAAGTTGCACAAGACCTGCCCGATGACGAAGCCCCGGCCGCTATTGATGCACCGTTGCCCGTCATCCCGCGCGTAGTCACCTTGTTGAATCAGGAAGGGCTGATCGAGACACACCCGGTGCCGCCAGACGATCCGGCACCGGTTGACCTGACACGTCAGCCCCTGCGTTTCCCGGCTGATCGCGCGACGCGCCTGCAGAATCTGGCACGTGGCGATGAAGGTTTCTTGCTGGCCATGGCCTATTCGACTCAACGTGGCTACGCCCACAGCCACCCGTTTGTCGGTGAAGTGCGCCTGGGCAGCGTCGAGGTCGAAATCGCGCCGGAAGAGCTGGATTTCACCTTGTCGATCGGCGACATGGAAATCACCGAATGCGAAATGGTCAACCAGTTCGGTGGCAGCAAATCCGAGCCGCCGCAATTCACGCGCGGATACGGCTTGGCCTTTGGCCACTGCGAACGCAAGGCAATGGCCATGAGCCTGGTCGACCGGTCATTGCGGGCGGACGAGCTGGGCGAGGCCATCGTATCGCCCGCGCAGATGCAGGAATTCGTGCTGTCCCACAGCGACAGCCTGGAAGCATCGGGCTTTGTGCAGCATCTGAAGCTGCCGCATTACGTCGATTTCCAGGCAGAACTTGCCCTGGTTCGGCAGATGCGCGCGGCGATGGTCACGCAGGGCTCGACAGCCGATACCGACCTTGATGCATTCCCCGACACCGGCATCAACACAGACCCGCTTACGACCCGGAGCGCCGCATGAACGCCCCGCATGATTTCCCGCAAGACGCGGTGACCCAACGCCAGCCAGGCACGCCCTGGTCGGAGCCTGCCGACACCGGCTCCGAGATCAACTTTGCATACCTGGACGAACGCACCAAGCGCATGATCCGCCGCGCCATCCTGAAAGCCGTGGCGATCCCCGGTTATCAAGTGCCGTTCGGCTCGCGCGAGATGCCCTTGCCCTATGGCTGGGGCACGGGCGGCATTCAGGTGACGGCGTCTGTCATCGGTCCGCAGGATGTGTTGAAGGTCATCGACCAAGGCTCCGACGACACGGTCAATGCGGTCAACATCCGCAGGTTCTTCGAGCGCACCACGGGCGTGGAAACCACCACCGTGACTGAAGCTGCCACGCTGATCCAGACGCGTCACCGCATTCCGGAAACGCCGCTTGCCGAAGGCCAGGTGCTGGTCTATCAAGTGCCGATGCCCGAGCCGATGCAGAAGCTGGAACCGCGCGAAACCGAAACCCGCACGCTGCACGGCCTGGCCGAATACGGCCTGATGCACGTGAAGCTGTACGAGGACATCGCGCGCTACGGCCACATTGCCACCACCTACGATTATCCGGTGCTGGTGAACCATCGCTACGTGATGTCGCCGTCGCCGATCCCCAAATTCGACAACCCCAAGATGCACATGAACCCGGCGCTGCAGTTGTTCGGTGCCGGCCGTGAAAAGCGCATCTACGCCGTGCCGCCGTACACCGCCGTGGAAAGCCTTGGCTTCGAAGACCACCCCTTCGAGGTACAGCGCTGGGACGTACCCTGCGCCATCTGCGGATCGACCGAGAGTTTCCTGGACGAGATCGTGACCGACGACGCCGGCACTCGCATGCACGTGTGCTCGGATTCGCATTACTGCCAGTCGCGTCCGCCGGTGCCGGACTTGGTCGACATACCTCGCGCCGTGCCGGGGATCGCATGAGCGCCGTCGACGTTTCCCAAGACATCGCCGCGCTCACACTGCGCGTGGCCAACCCCGCCGACTTGCCCGCCGTGCTGGGTTTGTACGCGCAGCCCGGTATGGACGACGAGACGCTGAGCGTCACGCAAGCCGAGTTCGTGCTGGCGGAGTTTTCACGCTACCCCAGCTACCGCTTGTTCGTGGCTTGCGAGGCCGACGGCAGCATTGTTGGCACCTACGCACTGCTGATCATGCACAACCTTGCGCATAACGGCGCACCATCGGCCGTGGTCGAAGATGTGGTGGTGATCGCCGGACGGCGCGGGCAGGGCATCGGTCGTCAGATGATGGCCCATGCGATTGCCGAGGCACGTGTGGCGGGTTGCTACAAGCTGGCGCTGTCGTCCAACGCCAAACGCGTGGGCGCACATGCCTTCTACGAATCGCTCGGCTTTGCGCAGCATGGCCTGAGTTTTGTGATCGAGCCTTGATAGGGGCCAGCCGATGAATTCTCTGAAGCAGTCGATGACGGCGTCCGGTACCAGGCACGCCGCATTGCAGCCTGTTGCCCCTTTGCTGCAAGTGCGCAATATCTCCAAGCGTTATGGCGATCGTGTGGCCTTGCGCGATGTGTCCTTCGATCTCTGGCCCGGTGAGGTGTTGGCCGTGGTCGGTGAATCAGGTTCCGGCAAATCGACCCTGCTGAACGCCGTGGCGGCCCGCAATTTGCCTGATGGCGGCAGTGTGAAGTTCCAACTGCGTAACGGTGAGCTGCAAAACGTGTTCGCGATGAATGAATCGCAGCAACGCCTGCTGGCCCGTACCGACTGGGGCTTTGTGCACCAGAACGCAGCAGATGGTCTGCGTATGGACGTATCCGCAGGGGCGAATGTCGGCGAACGTTTGATGGGCTTGGGCGAGCGCCACTACGGCCGTCTGCGCGCCACCGCCATCGACTGGCTGACTCGCGTCGAGATTGATCCCGCGCGGATTGACGATGCGCCTCGCAGCTTCTCTGGCGGCATGCGTCAACGCCTGCAGATCGCGCGCAATCTGGTTACTCAGCCGCGCCTGATCTTCATGGACGAGCCCACGTCGGGCCTGGACGTGTCGGTGCAGGCACGTCTGCTCGACATGCTGCGCCAGCTGACCCGCCAGATGAACCTGGCCGCGACCATCGTCACCCACGACCTGGCCGTTGCCCGACTGCTTGCACATCGCATGATGGTGATGCAGCGCGGTCTGGTGGTGGAAGCCGGTTTGACCGATCAGGTGCTGGACGACCCGCAGCACCCCTACACCCAGCTTCTCGTTTCCTCGGTCCTGCAACCATGAGCACCGCTGCCATGACTTTTGCCACCCCGACTTCCGCTGCACAGGCATCTGCCCGGCACGTTGCTGCATCCTTGCCGCTGATGGCAGACGGCGCGCCCGCGCCTGCCTTGTTGCAGATGCGCGGTGTCGCCAAGCGCTTCGTGCTGCACAACCAGCAGGGCGCATCCTTGTCGGTGCTAGACGGCGTGGACCTGAGCATTCACGCCGGTGAATGCGTCGTTCTCGACGGGCCATCCGGCATGGGCAAAAGCACCTTGCTGAAGCTTGCCTACGCCAACTACCGGGCAAGCGAGGGCAGCATCACCGTGCGTCCGCTGGATGCGCCCGCAGTCGAAATAACTGCCGCCACGCCCCGCGAACTGGTTCGGCTGCGTCGCGACACCATCGGTTATGTCAGCCAGTTCCTGCGCGTCATTCCGCGTGTGTCGGCACTGGACGTAGTAGCCGAGCCGCTGACCGAAGACGCTGGCGAAAACGCAGCCGCCATCGAAGCAGCGCGCGAGCAAGCCCGCACGTGGCTGACAAGGCTGCGCATCCCCGAGCGGCTGTGGCATCTGCCGCCAGCCACGTTCTCCGGTGGTGAGCAGCAACGCATTAATATCGCCCGCAACATGATCAAACCCAAACCCCTGCTGTTGCTGGACGAACCCACGGCCTCGCTCGACGCGGCCAACACCCGGACCGTGATCGATCTGATCCACGAAGCGGCTGCGCGCGGCGCTGCCATCGTCGGCATCTTCCACGATGCCGAGGTAGGAGACGCAGTTGCCACACGGCGCATCAACGTCGCTGAATTCAGGGGGCAGGTATGACGGCCAATATGAAAGCAATGGACCGCATGAAAGAAAGCAGCGCCAGCGGCGAAGGCACGCGTACCGGGCTGGGCGGCAACGTGGTGTTCCGCAACGCGCGCATGGTGTTGCCCGATGAGGTGGTGCCTGGTGCTTTGTCGGTGCTGAACGGCCGTATCGTTGCCATTGACGATGGTGGCACCTCAATAGCGGGTGCCATCGACCTGGGTGGCGACTACCTGATGCCAGGCATGGTCGAAGTGCATACCGACAACTTCGAGCGTCACCTGATGCCTCGTCCCAAAGTGCGATGGCCCGAATTGCCGGCGCTGCTGACGCACGACGCGGAAGTGGCAGCGGCCGGCATCACCACCGTGTTCGATGCCCTGGGTGTGGGTGAGGCCGATACCGACAGCCTGCGTGGCAGCGCATGGCACGACGTGCTGGCCGCGCTTGAGCTGGGCGCAAGCCAACACTTGCTGCGTGCCGATCACCACCTGCATGTGCGCTGCGAGCTGCCGGCACCCAACACGATTTCGCTGTTCGAACCCTTCCAGCATCACCCACGTCTGTCGCTGATCTCGCTGATGGATCACACGCCAGGCCAGCGCCAATGGGAAAACCTGGACCAGGCGCGTGTGTACTACACCGGCAAGAAAGGCTGGAGCGCTGAGAAATTCGAACGCCAGGTAGCGGCAGCCGCAGAATTGCAGGCGCAATACGCCGAGCCGCATCGCGCCTATTTTGTCGACTATTGCCGAACGCATGGCGTTGCGCTGGCCAGCCATGACGACACCACGGTCGCCCACGTGATGCAGGCGCATGGCGAGGGGGCCAGTATGTCGGAATTCCCGACGACACTCGCCGCCGCGCAGGCCGCGCGTGCGCATGGTTTGTGTACGGTGATGGGCGGACCGAACGTGGTGCGTGGCGGCTCACACTCGGGCAATGTGTCGGCAAGCGAGCTTGCCCGTCACGGATTGCTGGATATTCTGTCTTCGGACTACGTGCCTGGCAGTTTATTGAGCGCAGCCATGCGATTGGTGAGCGACGGACATTATTCGCTGCCGAAGGCCGTGGCAACGGTAACGCGTGCACCTGCGCTGGCAGCTGGGTTGGCTGACCGGGGAGCTTTGCAGGCTGGGCTACGCGGGGATTTGCTGCAAGTGCATGTAGCGCAGTTGCCCAACGGCGGGTCGCATGCGGTGGTGCGGGCGGTGTGGCGGGAAGGGCGGCGGGTGTTGTAGATCCGACTTGGATTTATCCGTATTAGTTCTGCGCGGGTAGGTAGTTCTGCGCGTCACACCGAGCTATTCATTTTCAGTCAATTACGATAAAACCATTTCCTGCACGCGCTTCGCTTCACGTTTATCAAGATGGGTTATTCGCGTCGTTATCACGCCAAACAATGACGTCACGTCAGGCCCCGTCTTGCAACGAGCAGTTCCGATTGGTCTCATCGTGGAGAGCAGGAAATGGGAAGTTCCGCCAAGATCCGGGTCATGCTGTCGAGCCGTTGCAATGACCCGTTTTCTGATGACGGCAAGACGACGCTGAGCGATATCCGCCGAGAACTCAAAAAAGAAATCGAATCCCAGAAAATTCTGGGCCGGTCTGTTTTCGAGGTGTGGATCAATGAAGATGCCCCGCCGGCTGACGCTACCCATGATAGCTGGGAAGCCTGCATGCAAGCCGTTCGAGACTGCGATGTGCTTATCGTGCCGTCCAACGGCAATGCGGGTTGGGCCAAGACCGGGGGCGATATCGGTATCTGCCATGCCGAATACACCGAAGGCTTGGCGCTGGCTCGCGGCAAGGTTCGCCTGATTGCGCTGCCTTGGGTTGCACTGGGCACTGGCGATCAGGGCGCAAGAAACCAACGTTTCAGAGACGAACTCAACCGGCAAACTGCGTTTCGCGGTGGTGAGGTCAAGTCAATCGATGACCTCAAAAAACGCGTCTTTGAAGCGCTCGCCGATGCTGTGGTTGTCCTGACCCAGCGCGGGGTGAAGTCAAGTGCCTCCAGTCGCTTTGGCATGGGCCAGGCATTGGATTGGACCCGCCTGGATTTCGGCGCGCGCAAACGCGAAATGGAAAATGTGGTTCGCAACGCATTGGCTATGCAGCCCGGCGCAAAGGCGCTGGGCGATGATGTCGTCCTGCCTTTGGGTGGCCAGAATATCGGTGTCGTGGTGCATGCCATCCCGGCTGCGTTTACGGTAGCAGCCGCTCGGGAAATGGTAGGGCGTCCATTTCTGCGCGACCACGAACGAACCAGTTTGCTCGCCAAGGCGCAAGGTCCTTTGCACCTGATTGCCTGCCACCGGACAGCGACAGAAACCCAGGCCAGAGCATTGCTGGGATTTCCAGACGCAATTGTGGTCAGTGACTTGTTCGGTGTTTATGTCGCAGACGAAGTCCAGAAAGTGCAGTTTGCTTTTCTGGTTAATTGCCGCGACGACGCGCAGACGCGTCATGCGCTTCAACGCTTTCTGGAATGGCTGGATCAGTCCGCAGAAGTGCAGCGGCTGGCAACTCGCGCGCAGTCCCGAGCAAAAATCGTGCGTGTGATCGCAGCAGAGAACAAGAACACATAACAAAAACGCATAACAAGAACACACAGGGGCGTGCTCATGGCGAAAGAGATCTTCACGGTTGGTCCGGTTCTATCATTCCGAGGCATTGTGGGTGATCGCTGGCGCGTCACTGCGTTGATCGGTACGACCAGCGATGTCGTTGCGCCGGCATTTGAGATCGAAGGGCGTGATTGCGACGAACCAACGCTGCTGCTGGCGCACAAAAAGCAGTGCTTCTGGCGTTACGACCTGAGTTGCGACTTGCAAGCCGCCGAAAGAAAAGTGGCGTTCGGGTTACGCGGCGGGCCGACCTGGGCGTTCACCGTGCCCGGCAAGGGCTTTGCACCTCGGATGGCCTACGTTTCATGCAATGGGTTTTCCGATCCAAGTGGCATGCGCAAGCTGGTGAAGCCAGAAAGCGCGGTCTGGGCTGACTTGGTCGGTAATCATGATCGCGAGGCGCGAGACCCTGATTTCAAACTGGATAAAGAACAGCTCTGGCATGAGGCGCGCACCCAGGACAAGGGTCTGCAACGCTTTCACCTGATGTTGATGGGCGGTGACCAGATCTATTTCGACTCCATCTGGGAAGACCTGCCTAAACTCAAGCAGTGGGTCGGTCTTCCGCGCAGCGAACAGTTGACTTTCCCGGTTACGGCCACGCTGGATAAGGAAATCGAAAACTACTACTTCAGCCTGTACGCCACGCGCTGGTTATCGCCCACGCGCAAGCCGTGGGGCGCGGGGTTGAACGGGGATGCTGCGGATGCCATGGCCCGGATTCCTACCGTGATGATGTGGGATGACCACGACATCTTTGACGGCTGGGGGTCTTACAGCGAGGCCATGCAGCACAGCCCCTTGTTCCAAACCCTGTTCAAGCATGCACGGCGTGCATTCTGGGTGTTTCAGATGCAGCACGTGCTTGAGGATTTGCCTGAACTGGTGGAACGCGACGTGCCGAGGTTGTCGCGCAAAGATCCGCAGTTCGAGTCTATCGATTGGCAGCATCATCAAGCCCAGGACGCTTTGGCGCTGCCGCTGCTCGACAGTCAGCCTGGGTTTACTTTTGCCCATCAGGTCGGCCCGGTATCAATTGTTGTGGCTGACCTCAGAACCGAGCGTTCCCGCACGCAGATTCTGGGTATGAACACTTGGAGCGAGCTTCAGAAGTGGTTGGGGGCCTTGCCCGGTGCGGAAGACCCGGTGTCGAACGCGAACTGCCAGCATCTGCTGTTCTTGTCGTCGGTACCGGTCGTGCATCCGAAGCTGAGCCTTGCAGAAGGTTTGATGGATACGTTCGGTCAGGACCACGTGCTGGACAGCAGCGCGGACGACCTCAAAGACCATTGGGCGAACGACGACCACGAGGGCGAGCGCAAGCGTCTGCTGGAAACACTGGCCAAAACGGCAAACGACAAGCTGCTGCGGGTATCCATTGTGTCGGGCGATGTGCACGTGGCGGCGTGGGGCAGTGCGTATCGGCGCGACATCTCGCCGACTGCAACCTGGGCCCACATTCAACAATTCACGTCGTCAGCAGTCGTGCACCCATCTTTGCTGGGCGTGGCCGAACGCCTTTTTCTTTACTTGCTCAACAGCACGGCCAGCAAGCCGCAGGTCATCGATGTTCAGCATGTCGCGGAAATGATGCTCTTTCCAGGGCACAACCGTTATGTCATGCCCGCGCGTAACTGGCTTGCGTTGGAGCTGGACCTGGGAGCGGAAGGGAAGGGCTGCAAGTTGTGGGCGACTTGGCGTTGCGAGGCGGAAGTGGGTTTTTCGAACCACCTGCAGGCCGTTCAACCTGCGCAGCGGTAGCCCTGCTGGGAATGACTGAATCCGCCTGTTCCATCTGGGCCAAGCAGATGGATCAGGCGGACGACTTTCGCGGCGCTACCGAAAATTCCTTGGTTTTGGAATACCGGCTTACTCCACCGCTACCTTCGCTTCTTTCACCAGCCCGGCAAATTTCTCGGTCTCTTCCTTGATCTTCTTTGCCATGTCTTCCCGGCTGTCCCCAATCGGCTCTGCACCCAGTTCGCCCATGCGCTTCTTGAACTCTGGCGACTGAATGATCGTGACCATCTCGGTGTTGAGCCGAGCAACCAGGTCCTTGGGCGTGGCTGCTGGTGCCAGCACCCCGAACCAGGTTCCGATATTGAAGCCCTTCAGTCCCGCTTCATCCAGCGTTGGCACATCAGGCAGTGCCGATGACCGGGTGGAGGTCGATACTGCCAGTGCCCTGAACTTTCCGTTCTTGATGTGCTGCAAGACCGGCGTGATCGTGTCGAAGGACATGGTGATCTGACCGCCCAGCAGGTCGGTGGTCAGCGGGCCGCTTCCTTGATACGGCACGTGCAGCAAGCTGGTACCCGTGATGTTCTGGAACTGCGTGCCGATCAGGTGTTGCGCGGTGCCATTGCCGTTTGACCCGTAGCTGAGTTTGCCCGGCTCTGCCTTGGCCAGCGCCATCAGCTCGGCCACGTTTTTGGCTGGTGTATTGGCGTTCACCACCAGCACATTCGGCACGTTGGCAATGGTGGTGATCGGCGCGAAGTCTTTCTGGAAGTCGTAGGGGAGCTTTTTGTAGACGCTGGTGGCAATGGTGTGGTGGACCGCGCCCACCAGCAGGATGTACCCGTCCGGCGCGGCTTTGGCGACGTAGTTTGCGCCTACGGTGGCACCTGCACCCGCGCGGTTTTCGACGATCACGGGTTGGCCAAGGCGCTGTGACAGCTTCTCGCCTAGCGCGCGAGCCAGTGCGTCGGTAGTGCCGCCTGCGGGGAAGGGCACAACCAGGGTGACTGGTTTAGTGGGTCAGGTCTGCGCCATGGCCCCACTGGCGGAAAGCGCCAGGCCCAGGGCAAGGGCTTGCAGGATTCGACGGCGATAAACGGGGTGGGTGCTTGTCATGCTTGTCTCCAGTTCGGTTTTTGTTATGAGGCCGACTGTGTGGCGTAGCAGGTCGCCATCTGCGGCCGCGTCACGGCGGTCTTGCCGCCATGACGGGTCAAGCATCTTTCTGGGGTTGATGCAGGGTCAGGCTGCCTTGCGCTGTGACTGGCCGAGTGCCTCGCACACCGCTTGGGTGACCTGAACGGTGGTTGCCTTGCCACCCAGATCGCCGGTGTGCAGCGCCGGGTTGGCGGTGACTTGTTCAACGGCTTGCATCACACGCGCAGCAGCTTCCGTTTCACCCAGATGCTCCAGCAGCATCACCACCGACCAGAACGTGCCCACCGGGTTGGCCAAACCCTTGCCCATGATGTCGAAGGCCGATCCGTGGATGGGTTCGAACATGGACGGGTAACGGCGTTCCGGGTCGATGTTGCCGGTGGGTGCGATGCCCAGGCTGCCTGCCAGGGCTGCTGCCAGGTCGCTCAGAATGTCGGCGTGCAGGTTGGTGGCGACGATGGTGTCCAGCGTGGCCGGGCGGTTGACCATGCGCGCGGTGGCCGCGTCCACCAGTTCCTTGTCCCAGGTAACGTCGGGGAATTCTTTGGAAATCTGTACCGCGATTTCGTCCCACATCACCATGGCGTGGCGTTGGGCGTTGCTCTTGGTGACCACGGTCAGCAGTTTGCGGGGGCGGGACTGGGCCAGTTTGAAGGCGTAGCGCATGATGCGTTCGACCCCTGCGCGGGTCATCATCGATACGTCGGTGGCGGCTTCGATGGGGTGGCCTTGGTGGACGCGGCCACCGACGCCTGCGTATTCACCTTCGGAATTTTCGCGCACGATGACCCAGTTCAAGTCATCGGGACCACAGCGCTTCAGCGGGCCGTCGATGCCGGGCAAGATGCGGGTGGGGCGCACGTTGGCGTATTGGTCGAAGCCCTGGCAGATTTTCAGGCGCAGGCCCCACAGCGTGACGTGATCGGGAATGTCCGGGTCACCGGCCGAGCCGAACAGAATGGCGTCCTTGTTGCGCAGAGCATTCAGGCCGTCAGCCGGCATCATCACGCCGTGCTGCCGGTAGTAATCACCGCCCCAGTCGAAATTCTCGAAGTCGAAGCGGAAGGTGTCGCTCGATGCGGCCAGGGCTTCCAGCACCTGTTGGCCGGCGGGAATCACTTCCTTGCCGATACCGTCTCCGGGAATGGTCGCGATGGCGTAGCGTTTCATGGCGTTCTCTGCTTGATGGAATGCCACGACTGTACGCAGACAAGTCCTACTTGATTCGCGATCGATTTCAATCCATTGTTTACTTGAAATTAACAATGCGAGGCGTTCATGAGCGCGACGATTCAGCCGGCCGATCTGGGGTTCTTCTCGGTGCTGGCTCGTGCAGGCAGTCTGAGCGCAGCCGCGCGGGAACTTGGCATCACCACGCCGGCCGTCAGCCGGCATCTGGCCTTGATGGAGTCACGGGTAGGCGTGTCGCTGGTCAGCCGCACCACGCGGCGCATGCGCCTGACGCCGGAAGGCGAGTTGTACCTGGAGCATGCGCGCCGCATTCTGGGTGACATTGACGACATGGCGCAGTTGCTGGGGGCGTCCAAAGCGGTGCCGAAAGGACTGCTGCGTGTCAATGCCACGCTGGGTTTCGGGCGTAGTCACGTGTCGCCGCTTATTTCCAGCTTCATTCGGCAGTACCCGCAGGTCGAGGTGCAATTGCAGTTGTCGGTGAACCCGCCACCACTGACCGATGATTCTTTCGACGTCTGCATCTGCTTCGGTGCGCCGCCCGACGCGCGGGTGATGTCACGCCTGCTGGCGGCGAACCGGCGTTTGCTGTGCGCGGCACCGTCCTACCTTGCCAGGCACGGCATGCCGAAAGTTCCGAACGATTTGACCAGGCACAACTGCATTGGAATCAGGCAGGGCAAGGAAGCCTATGGGGTGTGGCGACTGACAAGCGACAAAGGGCGCAATGCCTCAGTCGAATCGGTGAAGACGCGCGGCAACCTGACGACCAACGACGGCGAAATCGCGGTCAATTGGGCGCTCGATGGGCACGGCATTTTGATGCGCGCAGAATGGGATATCGAACGCTACTTGCAGAGCGGACGCCTGGTGCAGGTGCTGCCGCAATACAGCACGCCCGATGCCGACATTCACGCGGTGTATCCGCAGCGGCATCAGTCCACAGCACGAGTGCGCGCGTTTGTGGACTTCGTGGCCTTGGCGTTCGAGAAGAAAGCGTAGCAATCTGCTGACTGGCTGTTTTCGCGGACGTTGGCACGCAGCAAGGGGCTTGTCGCGTGCCAACGCCACGGTGTGCCTGCGCGCCGGCACGGATGATAATCCTGTCAGCAGATTTCCCTGATCACGCACAGATCCTGGCTCAGATCGATCAGGCGGCCGGCAACACAGCCAGCGCAATACCCGGCACGCCAGCAGCGATCAAGCGTTCACGTCCACAACAGTTCGTCCCTGAACCTTGCCCGCCATGACCTGGCTGGCAAGCTCGGGCACGTCTGCCAAGCCGATTACCCGGGTGGTCCGCGCAAGCTTGTCCAGATCCAGGTCACTGGCCAAGCGCGACCAGGCCTGCAGCCGTACCGATTGCGGCGCATTGACCGAGTCGATGCCTGCGAGGCTAACGTTTCGCAGAATGAAGGGCAGGACCGATGCGGGCAGGTCTGCGCCTTGTGCAAGGCCAAAGGCCGCGACCACGCCGCGATACTTGATCTGCGCCAGCACGTTCGCCAAGGTATGGCTGCCAACCGAATCGATGGCGCCGGCCCATTTTTCCCTGGCGATCGGTGCGCCGGCTTCGGACAAGGTGTTGCGGTCGATGATCTCTGCCGCGCCAAGCGCCCGCAAGTAGTCGGCTTCGTCGAGGCGGCCGGTGGATGCGATCACCCGATAGCCCAGGCCCGATAGCAGGGCGATCGCTACCGAGCCCGCACCGCCATTGGCTCCTGTCACCAAAATGTCGCCACGCTCCGGCGTCAGGCCACCGTGTTCCAGTGCCAATACGGACAGCATCGCGGTATAGCCTGCGGTGCCGATGGCCATGGCGTCGCGAGTTGTGAAGGCATCTGGAATCTTCACCAGCCAGTCGCCGCTCACGCGCGCCTTCTGTGCAAAGCCGCCGTGGTGCGTCTGACTCAGGCCCCAGCCATTTGCCAGCACACGGTCGCCTGCGACAAGACCGGGATAAGTCGATGACTCGACCACACCGGCAAAGTCGATACCCGGAATCAACGGGAACTTGCGAATGACCGGAGAGCTGCCGCTCAGCGCCATCGCGTCTTTGTAATTCACCGTTGAATAGTCGATTGCGACGGTGACATCGCCCGGCATCAGGTCTTCTTCCTGGAAGTCGACCAGGTGAGTCGAAATGGTGTCCCCAGCCTTGCTGGCGAGTAGTGCCTTGAACGTCATGTGCTGCCCTTTGGGTTGGCTTCCTGTCGGGGCAATGATGTCAACGCCAATCTTTGCTGTCAAGATTTAAGATTATGATCGACATCAATGATGGCGATGCACGATCTAGCCGAACCTCAACGTCATCACCCCAGCCACCACCAATCCGGTACCCGCCGCGCGTGTCCATCCGAAGCGCTCGCCCAACAACAGGGTGCCGATCAGCGCGGCGAAGATCACCGACGTTTCGCGTAGCGCGGCCACCAGCGCCACCGGGGCATGCGCCATCGCCCACAAAGCAATGCCGTAGCTGCCCAGTGAAGCGGCGGTGCCGCCGATTGCCAGCTTGACCCGGCCCAGCATGTAGCGCACTGCGTCACCGCGTGCCGGGCCTAGGCACCACATGACCAATGCCATGTAGGGCAAGCCATCCAGCAGGAAGATGGCCGCCGCATACGCAAACGGATCGCCGGCCGCGCGCACCCCCATGCCGTCGACAACGGTATAGCTGGCGATGATGCAGGCGTTCGCCAGCGCAAAACCCAAGGCCTTGCGACGATTGCCGCTTTTGTCCGAATGATTGACCCGTGCAAGCCCCACCGTCAGTACGCCGATCGACAGCAACACAACTCCGATCCACGCCTGCGGTGACAGATGGTCGCCCACCACGGTGGTACCGACCACCGCCACCAGCAGCGGTGCCGAGCCACGCATGATCGGGTAGGTCAGCCCCAGATCACCGTGCCGATACGCGCCCGCCAGGGCAACGTAGTACGCCACGTGAATGGCCGATGAAGCCAGGATGTAGGGCCAGGCCGCTGCCGCTGGCAGGCCGAACCACAGCACGGCCGGAATGGCGAACACCACGCCCAGGCTGTGGATCAAGGCGGTGTCCAGCGATTTGTTCGGGCCTGATTTGATCAGCGCATTCCAGCTGGCATGCAGCAATGCCGCGAACAGGATGGCCAGCACCAGCGGAACGCTCAGGCTCATGACAGGCAGCAGCGGGCGGCGATGCGCAGATAGTGGTCCAGGGCTGGCGTTTGCAGGCCTTCGATCTTTGCCCGATCGTCCCACAGCCGCAACTGCACAGCGTCTGTGGCATGTGGCCGGGCGATGAAGGCGGCGGCTTCTTCAGGCGAAAACACACCGCCTTGAAGCACCAGACTGCGCTGGGAATCTGCGGACAAGGCCGCCTGATATTCCGGCCGCGTTGCACAGAGATAACGCTTGGCATCCACATGCCAACGAATCACATCCAGTACCCGGTCGGGGAACACCCCGCGCAGGAAGGGCAAGGCGCTGTATTGATGCAGGTCGTCAATGCCGCGCGCGGTAGGCGTCTCGCCGTGGTCGTGCAGCAGGTGTCCCAGGTCGTGCAGCAAGGCTGCGGTAATCAGCTCGTCATCGGCACCGGCCTGTTCGGCAAACCAGGCAGTTTGCAGTGCGTGTTCGGTCTGGGTGACGGGTTCGCCGCTGTACTGCGTGTCGCCGTGCTGCTTGAACAGGTAGGCAATGTCATCGAAGGCCAGGGCCATGATGTCAGGCCTCTACCGCAGCGCGGGCCGCACGTTTGCGGGCAGGGACGGGTTGTACAGGCTGTTCGCTGAAGTTCTGCAGCGTGCGTTCGCGACTGTTCATCACGTGGTCGAACATGGCTTGGCCGGCAGCTTCGGTGTCGTGGGCAGCGATTGCCTTGACGATCTGGCGGTGTTCGCGGGTGTAGACGGTCATGGATTCGACAGTCAGGTTCTTGCGACGAATCAGCGACAGCTCCTTGGTCAGCCGTCGATAGTTCGCCTCGAACTTGGTGTTGCCGACAAGCTGCAGCAGGCTGTCGTGAAACGCCAGGTTATGGCGATGGAAGTCTTGCGCGTTGCCCGCCTTGACGGCGGCATCCATGGCATCTACCAGCGCGCGCAGGGGTTTCACCTGCGCCGCCGTGGTGGTCTCTGCCAGCTTGCGGCCGATGTACATCTCCATCACCGCACGCAACTCGAAGATTTCCAGCGCCTCGTCCAGCTCGATGGCGCGTACGAACACCCCGCGATTTTTCTCCGTGCGTACGAGGCCGGCTTCATCAAGCATGCGGAAGGCTTCGCGCACCGGGCCACGCGATACGCCCAACTGTGTGGCAATGGTGAGTTCGGTCAGCTTGCTTCCTGGCGGCAGCTCGCCCGCCAAAATCATGCGTTCAAGCTCGTTCTGCACCAAGCCGGCGAGCGAGTTGCACTGGAGTTGTGCAATGGTCGCGCTGATGGGGCTGTCGACAGGATTCTTGAGGACAGGCTTGGACACTTCGGTAGACATGAATACGTTCCCGCGAGAAGGCTGGTTTTCCAGATTGTCTACGATTTACAAAAAACTTTCTACAAACTGGCCTCCATTTTGCTTGGTGTCACACGGATGAAATGCGCGACCACCACAGTTCGATTCGTCAACATTGGAGCCTCAAGATGAAACGCATTCGGCAGATTCTTTCCACCACATTCGGACTTGTTCTGGTCGCCTCGGCCGGCGCTGCCTTCGCGCAGAAGCAGCAGCTGGTGGTCTACACCGCGCTTGAAACCGACCAGCTCAAGGCCTACCAAGAGGCCTTCAACAAGACCAACCCAGACATCGAAATCAAGTGGGTACGGGACTCGACTGGTGTCATCACCGCCAAGCTGCTTGCCGAGAAGGGCAACCCGCAGGCCGACGTGATCATGGGTGTGGCAGCGACCAGCCTGGCGCTGTTCAACCGCAACGGCATGCTCGAACCCTTCGCGCCGGTCAATCTGGACGCGATCATGCCGGCTTACCGCGACAAGAGCAGCCCGCCGGCCTGGTTCGGCATGGACGTGTTCGGTGCCACCGTCTGCTTCAACACGGTGGAAGCCAAGAAGAAGAACATCCCCATCCCCACCACCTGGAAGGATCTGACCAAGCCCGAGTTCAAGGGCCAAGTGGTAATGCCCAACCCGGCTTCGTCGGGCACGGGTTATCTGGATGTCGTGTCGTGGTTGCAGATGTGGGGCGATGAAGGCGGCAAGGGCGGCGGCTGGAAGTACATGGACGCGCTGCACGAGAACATTGCCCAGTACACGCACTCGGGTTCCAAGCCTTGCAACATGGCAGCGTCGGGCGAATACGTGGCCGGCATCAGTTTTGAGTACCGTGGCCACACCAACAAGGCCAAGGGCGCGCCGATTGAACTGGTGTTCCCGAAGGAAGGCCTGGGCTGGGACCTGGAAGGCTTTGCCATCTACAAGGGCACCAAGAAGCTGGAAGCCGCGAAGGCGCTGGCCAACTGGGCATCGTCCAAAGACGCAATGATCTTGTACGGCAAGAACTTCGCCATCACTGCCCAGCCCGGTGTTGCGCCCAAGCTGGCCAACATCCCGGACGATTACGAGTCGCGCCTGATCAAGCTGGACTTCGACAAGGCTGCAGCCAGCCGTGATACGACGCTGGCCGAATGGTCACGCCGTTACGACGCCAAGAGCGAAGCGCGGAAGTAATCTTCATGGACACGGCTTACCTCACACTGCGTGGCATCCACAAACGCTTCGGGGCATTTACCGCGCTGAACGATATCGATCTGTCGATTCAGAAGGGCGAATTCGTTTGTTTCCTGGGGCCGTCAGGCTGCGGCAAGACCACGCTGTTGCGCATTGTGGCGGGGCTGGAGACGCAGACCTCGGGTGCCATCGTGCAGGCAGGCCGTGATATCTCGGTGTTGCCGCCGGCCGACCGGGATTACGGGATCATGTTCCAGTCCTATGCGCTGTTCCCGAATCTTACTGTCGCAAAAAACGTCAGTTATGGATTGGTGAACCGCAAGCAGGGCAGGGCACATATCGACGCTCGGGTGACAGAACTGCTGAAGCTGGTCGGGTTGCCCGGCAGCGAGGCGAAGTTTCCGGCGCAGATGTCGGGTGGGCAGCAGCAGCGCATCGCCCTGGCGCGGGCGCTGGCGACCTCGCCGGGCTTGTTGCTGCTGGACGAGCCGCTGTCAGCGCTGGACGCCACCGTGCGGGTGCATCTGCGCAATGAAATCCGCGACCTGCAGCGCAAGCTGGGCGTGACCACCATCATGGTGACCCACGACCAAGAGGAAGCGCTGTCGGTGGCCGATCGCATCGTGGTGATGAACCACGGTGTGATCGAGCAGGTAGGCACGCCCATGGAGGTGTACCGAGAACCGGCATCGCCCTTCGTTGCCGACTTTGTCGGCAAGGTCAACCGGCTGCATGCGGTGGCCGAGGGCGACCACTGGTTCCGGTGTGGTGACAGGCGACTGCAATGTTTGCCTGGCGCGGGTGCAGATTTCCGTCCGGGGGCCAAGGTGGCGCTGTACTTGCGGCCGGAAGACCGCATCGTGGGTGGCGTGCATGAACGTGACCCGCTCCGCTGTCAGGGCACGGTGCGGCATATCGAGTTTCTGGGCGGCAATTGCCTGGCGGCCGTGGAAGTCGATGGCCTGGGCGGCCAGCGTATGCAAGTGCAGTATTCGCTTAACCAGATGGACGAGTTTCATGTGCATGAAGGTGCCCGCGTGAGCTTTGCGCTGCGCGCTGACCGGTTGCGGGTGTTCTGCGCAGCGGGTGGCGCATGAGTCCGACAGTCGTGGCGGTGCGCAGCGCGCCTTTAAGACAGCGGGTGCACTGGACCGATCGCCTGGGCAACCTGGGCCTGTTGGGCATGTTGCTGCTGCTTGGCATCGGCCTGGTTGCACCGCTGATCATGATTTTGTCGAAAGCACTCGATGCGCCTGAAGGCTCGGCAACATCGGGGCTGACGGCGTTTGCCAGTTACCTGGCATCGCCGGCTTTGCTGACCAGTCTGTGGCACAGCGTCTGGGTGTCCTTGCTGACGACCGCCATCGTGGTGCCGCTGGCATTTACCTTTGCATACGCGCTGACCCGCAGCTGCATGCCGGGCAAACCGCTGTTGCGCGCACTGATGTTGTTGCCGCTGCTGGCCCCGTCACTGCTGTCTGCGATTTCGCTGATCTACTGGTTCGGCAACCAGGGCGCGGCCAAGGAATTCTGGCAGGCACTGGGTTTCAGCAGCATCTATGGTGCGCCGGGCATTGTGCTGGCCGAGTGTTTTGCAGTCTTTCCGCATGTGTTGATGATTCTGGTGACCGCGCTGTCTTTGGCCGACGCACGCCTGTACGAAGCAGCCGATGCGCTGGGCACCAGCACTATCCGCAAATTTTTCACCATCACCTTGCCGGGTGCCAAGTACGGCCTGATCTCGGCGGCGCTGGTGTGTTTCACCTTGGTGATCACCGACTTCGGTATCCCAAAAGTGGTGGGCGGCAACTTCAATGTGCTGGCTACCGACGTATTCAAGCTGGTCATCGGCCAGCAGGACTTCCAGCGCGGCGCGGTGGTGGCCTTGCTGCTGTTGCTACCCGCCGTGCTGACCTTCGGCATTGACTGGCTGGTGCAGCGCAAGCAGACCGCCACGCTGACGGCACGCGCCGTGCCCCTGGTGCCCAAACCTGCTCGCGGGTTCGACGCGGCCATGCTGGTGTATTGCCTGGTCATCGTGGGCCTGGTGCTGGCCATGTTCGGCATGGCGGTGTTCGCGTCCTTTGCCAAGCTGTGGCCCTACAACCTGACGCCCAGCCTGAATCACTACATCTCGGGTTTGGTCGATGCAGAACTGGGCGACGCGCTGATCAATAGCGTGAAGCTGGCCGCCAGCACGGCCGTGGTCGGTACCGTGGTGGTTTTCGTCGGTGCCTATCTGCTTGAGAAGACGCGCGGCTTCGATGCACTGCGGCCGGTGATACGCCTGGTTGCCATGTTGCCAATGGCAGTACCCGGCCTGGTGCTGGGCCTGGGCTACATCTTCTTTTTCAACGCCCAGGCCAATCCGCTGAATTTCATGTACCAGACGTTGCCGCTGATGGTGTTGTGCACGGTGGTGCATTTCTACACCACGGGCCATCTGACCGTGGTGACCGCATTGAAAGCGCTCGATGCCGAATTCGAAGCGGTGTCCGCGTCTTTGAAAGTGCCGCTTTACAAGACCTTCTGGCGTGTGACCTTGCCGATCTGCATGCCAGTGCTGCTGGACGTATCGCGCTATTTCTTCATCAACGCCATGACCACGATCTCGGCAGTGGTGTTCCTGTATTCACCCGACACCAAGCTGGCCTCGGTCGCCATTCTGAACCTGGACGAAGCCGGCGACACCGGGCCTGCCGCGGCAATGGCAGTGCTGATCGCTGCGACCTCGGCGGTGGTCACGCTGCTGTACATGCTGGTCGGCCGCCTGGTGGATCGTCGCACCCAGGCCTGGCGAGCGCCCGCGCGATGAACGGTTCTCAACGCTTCTTGATCAAGATATGAACAACAACACCTTTGATGTGATCGTCGTCGGTGCCGGCATCGTCGGCCTGGCTCATGCCTACACCGCTGCCAAACGCGGCCTGAAAGTATGCGTCGTCGAGCGTGATGCGGCGTGCGTGGGCGCATCGATCCGCAATTTCGGTTTCATCACCGTCACCGGCCAAGGCGCAGGCGACACCTGGCGTCGTGCGCGCCGTGCCCGCGAAGTGTGGGGCGAAGTTGCGCCCCAGGCCGGTATCGAAGCCGTACACCACGGCCTGTATCTGACCGCGTTCCGGCCGCAGGCCTTGACGGTGCTGGAAGAATTCATGGCCACCGAGATGGGCGAATCCTGCGAATTGCTCGACGTGGCCGAGGCTGCCAGGCGCGCGCCTGTGCTGGAGCTGGATGGCGCGCAAGGCGTGCTCTACAGCCCGCATGAAATGCGCGTGGAGTCGCGCACTGCCATCGGCCTGCTTGCCAAATGGCTGGCCGATGCCCACGGCGTGGTCTTCCGGTTCAGCGAGGCGGTGTTGGAAGTGGCCACGCCGCGCGTACAGACCTCGCGCGCGGTGCTGCATGCAGAACGTGTGGTGGTCTGCACCAACACCGACATCAACGGCTTGTTTGCCGAACGTCTGGTGCCTCACAACCTGCGCCTGTGCCTGCTGCACATGCTGCGTGTCATGCCGGAACCCGGCTTCAAACTGCCCGGTTCCGTCATGGCCGACCTGAGCCTGGTGCGCTACCACGGCTACAGCAAACTGCCGGCCGCAGAGAAGCTGCTGACGCAGATTCGGGCAGAAGAAGGTGAGTCGCTCGACAACGGCATTCACCTGATCGTGGTGCAAAGCGCTGATGGCTCGCTGGTGGTGGGAGATTCGCACCACTACAGCGCCGCGCCGGAACCCTTCGCCAGTCAGCGCGTGGACGAACTCATTCTGCGTCACCTGCACGATACCTTGAAGCTGAAAGCATCGACAGTGACCGAACGCTGGGTGGGCATCTATCCGTCTGCGGCCCACACCGACTGCATCATCGACAAGCCCGACGATGCCACCCGATTGGTGATCGTTACCAGCGGTACTGGCGCAAGCACTGCGTTCGGCATTGCCGAAGACACTTTTGGCGACTGGTAAGCCTGCTTGGGTAAGCCGCTCCAGTAAGCCGTTCCAGTAAGCCTGTTCCACCTGGATTCATCATGACAAACACCCAACCCTCCCGCACTGAGCTCAGCGCCGTCGTTTTCGATTGGGCCGGCACCATCATGGACTTCGGTTCATGCGCACCCATGGGCGCGTTCGTGCGCTTGTTCGAGCAGTTCGGCATCGATATCAGCATCGAACAGGCGCGTGGCCCGATGGGTGTGGCGAAGTGGGATCACATCAAGGCATTGAGTCTGCTCCCCGAGGTTGCCGCGCAATGGGAAAACAAGCACGGCAAGCCTTTTTCCGATGCCGATATCGACCACTTATACAAAGTCTTCACGCCGATGAACGCGGCAGTGGTGGGCGACTTCGCCGACTTCATTCCGGGTGCCTTGGACACCGTGGCAGCCGTGCGTGCGCGCGGTCTGAAAATCGGCTCGACCACTGGTTACAACCGTCCGATCATGGACATTGTCACGCCGCTGGCTCAGGCGGGCGGATACCTGCCGGACAACCTGGTGTGTGCCGGTGATCTGGTGTCTGGCCGACCGTCCCCGCTGATGATGTACCGCTGTTTTGCCGACCTGGGCGTGTGGTGGCCGGCTACCGTGGTGAAGGTGGACGACACCGAGGTCGGCATTCTGGAAGGCTTGCATGCAGGCACCTGGACGGTTGGGGTGTCTGTCAGCGGAAACGCAATGGGCCTGCAGTTGCATGAGTGGGAGGCGCTGTCGCCTGCAGAGCAGCAAACTCGCCGCGAGATTGCGAGCGCCAAACTGCGCGACGCTGGCGCGCATTATGTGATCGACTCAGTAGCCGACTTGCTGCCGGTAATGGACGAGATTGCCGAGAAGCTGGCAAAGGGCATCAAGCCCTGACGGTGTTGGTGGCGACTGTTGCATCAGGTGAGGGATGGGCAGTTGCTTTCGTCTTGGTGAATGGACGCGACGACGGTGTGGCCATAGGTGCTGGCGTAGATCACTGGCGTTGACATAGATCACAGAAGGCGCAGCGCGTGCGCCGGCTGATGGTGGATGGCGGGATATAGTCAACGCTGACCCTGCCAGCCCATGACGACGAATGACGCAGCCCCTTACCCCCGGCAATGACTTCTGCACCGAGGCCGAAGTCACCGCGCTTGTACATACCTTCTATACGCGCGTGCGCCAAGATGAGGTGCTCGGGCCGATCTTCGACGCCCACATCGACGATTGGGACAAACACCTGGCGAAGCTGGTTGACTTCTGGTCGTCCATCCTGCGCCGCACCGGCCGGTTTTCTGGCACGCCGATGCCCAAGCATGCGGTGTTGCCGGGCTTGTCTGAAGCGCTGTTCCAGCGCTGGCTGCATCTGTTCCGTGAGAACGCGGCGACGCAAAGCAATCAAGTGATGAGCGAACACGCGTGCGCAATGGCTGAGCGTATTGCGCAAAGCCTGTGGTTTGGTTATCAGATCAGCCGTGATCCCGACGGGTTGGCAAAACCGCTTGGTCAGGACTGAGCGGCGAGATCGCCCCCAGAGAATCCGACACATGCGAACCTGCTTCATTCGGGCCTGTTGCACGCACATCTACCGCGTGGATTTTTGCTGCACGCAAGGCCGCTGCGCGCGTGTGCAGCACAGGCAGCCTCAATGAACTACGGCGTATTGCTCGCATTGCATCTGCTCGCCGCGATTGCATTCGCAGGCACCGTCTTCTTCGAAGTCATTGTGCTGGAAGGTGTCCGCAAGCATCTGCCGCCCGGGATCATGCGTGCCGTGGAGGCGGCGATCGGCAATCGCACCACCGCCGTCATGCCCTGGGTGCTGTTGACGCTGTATGCAGCGGGCCTGGGTCTGGCCTGGCAACACCGTGCTGCGCTGGCGCAACCGCTTGCCAGCAGCTTCGGGCTGTTGCTGACGATCAAGATCGCGCTTGCGGCAAGTGTCTTTGGCCACTTCGTCGCCGCAATGTTGTGGCGGCGGCGCGGGGTATTAGGTGGGCGGCGTTCGCACAGACTGCATCTAAGTGTGTTCTGCCACGTGCTGACCATCGTGGTGCTGGCCAAGGCCATGTTCTATCTGCAATGGTGATTCATGGCACTGGCTGACGTCTATCCGTTGATCAAGGCAAGCCACATCGGGTTGGCGATGCTCAGTGGCGGCCTGTTTGCGTGTCGTGGTGTGGGTGTGTTGCTGGGAGCAAGCCTGCCCATGTCGACGCCGGTGCGCCGTGCAAGCCAAGTGATCGACACCGCCTTGCTTGCCGCAGCCTTGCTGCTGTTGGCCACTTTGCAGCTGAATCCGTTCGCCACGCCGTGGCTGCAAGCCAAGCTGGGGCTGCTGGTGGCCTACATCGTGTTCGGCACCCTGGCGCTGAAGCGCGCACCCAGCAGGGCGGGCAAGGCGCTGGCGTTCATGGCGGCGCTGACGTGTTTTCTGATGATGATCGCGATTGCGCGAACCCACGATCCATTGGGTTTTCTTCGGATCGTGGGCTTGGCGTATTGAACTTACAGCCGTGAGCTTACCGGCCTGAGCTTGCCGTCCTGCGCTTACCGTCATCAACTCAGGCAGGCGGCAATAGCCTCTCGATCATCGATCCAGATCGGACGCCTGATGCCGTTCAGGCAACTGATCCGCCTCATCGCCCCAGGTGCGATTGACGCGCTTGCCCCGAATGACGGCAGGACGGGCGGCGATCTCATCGGTCCAGCGCATCAGGTTGGGATACTCGTGCACCGACAGGAATTGCGCCGCGGAATAGACCTGATTCTTCACCAGCGCGCCGTACCACGGCCACACGGCGATATCGGCAATGGTGTAGGTATCACCGGCTAAGTAGCGGCTTTCTGACAGCCGGCGATCCAGCACATCGAGCTGGCGCTTGGTTTCCATTGCAAAACGGTTGATGGCGTATTCGAACTTCTCGGGCGCATAGGCATAGAAGTGCCCGAAGCCACCGCCCAGATAGGGTGCCGACCCCATCTGCCAGAAAAGCCAGTTCAGTGTTTCCGTCCGGCCTGCCAGATCAGAGGGCAGGAAGCTGGAAAATTTCTCGGCCAGATAAAGCAGAATCGATCCAGATTCGAACACCCGCACCGGCGTGTCCGCGCTTCGATCCACCAGCGCAGGAATTTTCGAGTTCGGATTGATGTCGACAAAGCCACTGGAAAACTGGTCACCGTCCGAGATGCGGATCAACCAGGCGTCGTATTCGGCACCGGTGTGCCCCAGCGCCAGCAGTTCTTCGAGCAAGATGGTGACCTTCACCCCGTTGGGCGTGGCCAGTGAATAGAGCTGCAAAGGGTGCTTGCCGACGGGCAAGACCTTGTCGTGAGTAGGGCCGGCAACAGGGCGGTTGATATTGGCAAAGGTGCCGCCCGACGTGACGGGTTGCCAGACGGCGGGCGGGATGTACGGAGTGGTGCTCATTCAGAAACCTTGGGATGGTTGAGGGCGATTACGCCATTTAGCCAGCTTACAGGGCGAGTGAGGCAATGAGCCATGCTGGTTAGCGTTCGACCTGCATCGTCCACCATGTCGCACCCGCATGCGGCGCATCCAGAGCCAGCCGCTCGCCCATCACGGGTGTAGCCAACTGCACGCCACGTGCATTTGCCAGCGCCTGAATCCGCTCGAAAGGCTCGCTCCAGGCATGCAGTGCCAAGTCGAAGGTGCCGTTGTGCACGGGCAGCAACCAGCGGCCTTTCAAGTCCAGATGCGCCTGCAGTGTTTCTTCCGGCTGCATGTGCACATCGGCCCACTGCAGGTCGTAGGCACCCGTCTCGATCATCGTCACGTCAAACGGACCGTAGCGGTCGCCGATGGTCTTGAAGTCTGCGTGGTAGCCGGTGTCGCCGCTGAAGAAAATCCGCAGGTCGCCGGCCATGATGACCCACGAGGCCCACAACGTGCGATCGCTATCGGTCAGGCTGCGGCCGGAGAAGTGCTGTGCGGGTACGGCCGCAAGCCTTACGCCACCGACGGTGGTGGTGTCCCACCAGTCCAGTTGCCGGACACGTGCGGGGTCGATGCCCCATGCGATCAGACGCTGGCCCACGCCCAGCGGGGTGACAAACACCTCGACCTTCGGTGCCAGGCGTTGCACGGCAGCGTAGTCCAGGTGGTCGTAGTGATCGTGCGACAGGATCACGCCCTTGATCGGGGGCAGGTCGTCGATGTCGATGGGCGGCGCATGGAATCGTTTGGGACCGGCCCACTGCACAGGCGACGCACGCTCGGAAAATACCGGGTCGGTCAGCCAGAATTCGCCATCCAGCTTCAGCAACAGGGTCGAATGACCCAGGCGGAACAGGCTGTTGTCCGGTGCATCGAGCAGCGCCGCGGTGGTCAGCGCCTGGACCGGAATCGGCATCTGCGGCACGGTGTTTTCTTTCTTGCCGGTCAGGAATTTCCAGCTGATCGCCAGGGTCTTCAGAAACCCGATGGGGGCGCGCGGCACGACGTTGTGATAACTGCCGTCGCGTTGCTGCGGCGATTGGGGATTGGCGGTCGGCGTGGTGACGCAGGCGCATAAAGAAAACACGGACATGGCGAGGATTCCTATCCAGAGAAGATGGCGAGACGTGCGCGTCAGTTCGTGGGCACAATCGGCGCGGTGGGGCCTGGCTGGCCGAGTATCAGGCGCACCGCCGTGCGGATGCCGGCTTCATACTCGTCTTTGGTGCGTGCGTAGTGCTTCAACCCATGCGATGCCGCGTGCAGGTGCTGCGCAAGCGCCTTGGCTGTCAGGCCGGCCTCGCGCCACGGGGCGTCTGCGCCACCGGCCTGGATTGCCTGCGTCAATGCGTCGACCAGCGTTTGATCGAATGCTTCCAGCACCGGCCCGACCAACTGCCGCGCCGTCGCAACGATCTCGTTCATGTGTTCCAGCGACATCTGCGACCCGTCGCGCTGCGCATGCAAGGCGTCGAATGCGCCGATCAATCGTTCTTCCAGTGAAAGATCTTCACGCGCCAGCGCCGCCTGCATGGCAGCAAGGCCTTGCTGCGCAAACCAGGTGGCGGCCTGTGTGAAGAGTTCGTCTTTTGACGGGAAGTGCAGGTACAAGCCCTGGCGAGAGATGCCAGCGGCGCGCGCCAAGTCGTCCATCGATGTCTTTCGATAGCCGTAGCGCAGGAACACGCCAACGGCCGATTCCATGATGAGCACGCGTCGGTCGGTGTTGGGGGCCATCATTGGATGGGCTCGGCAACACCGCCGCGGATGGGTAGCGCAGTGAACGCAGGGTAGGGAGCGGGCATGGACAAACCTGACAGATGGTGCATAACGCACACAGTCCACCTGTTGGATCGCCCATGTTTAGCGAGCGCGTCAGCAGATGGTGCAGGTCACCATATTTACAATATGGACCTGATTTGTCAATTTTGTATTCTCAGGCACGCTCGGATGTAGACGTCGCCTCGGGTTTCACCCCCGCCAAGCCGCCTCGATCTTCGCGACATCGATTTTTCGCATTGTCATCATGGCCTCGAACGCGCGCTTGGCCGCGGCGCGATCCGGGTCGGCGATGGCGGTGGTCAGCACGCGTGGCGTGATCTGCCACGACAGTCCCCATTTGTCCTTGCACCAGCCGCACTCGCTTTCCTGGCCGCCGTTATCAACGATGGCGTTCCACAGGCGGTCGGTTTCGGCCTGGTCGTCGGTGGCAATCTGGAATGAAAAGGCTTCGCTGTGCTTGAAGATCGGCCCGCCGTTCAAGCCCAGGCAAGGGATGCCCATGACGGTGAACTCGACCGTCAGCACGTCGCCCGCTTTGCCGTCGGGGTAATCGCCGGGCGCTTGGTGGACGGCGGTGACCGCACTGTCGGGGAAGGTGTTGGCGTAGAAGTTTGCCGCGTCCAGCGCGGTGCCGTCGTACCAGAGGCAGATCGTGTTTTTGCTGGCCATGTCGCTTCTCCTGGGAGAATCACACTTTGGATCGTAGCCTCGATCTTGACAACGACGACTGCGATAGGCGGTAGCATGGCTCTTCCACTTGCTTCAACCAAGAATCACATAATGGGTTTGCTAAAGCGTATTGACTCGGTTGTCTTGTTTGTTCTTGATATTGCTGCGGCAGCTGGTTGGTATGCCGACATATTTGATGTCGATGTTGAATACGAAAACCCATGCTATGCATACGTTGTCTTGCCTGACATGACGCTTGGCTTCCACCCCTTGGACAAGAAATGTCCTGGAGGGGCTGGCGGTACCACCGTCTACTGGCAAGTCGACAGCATGGATGAGGCGATCCTGTTCTTGGTGAACAAGGGTGCGACTTTATATCGCGGGCCAATTCAGACGGCGCCAGGGGGCAGGGCAGCCATGCTGCTTGACCCGTTCGGTTGCACTATCGGCCTGAATGAAGTTGCGATGCAACGCTAATCAAGCAGCGCGCCAGACGCTTTCGAACAGCAAGGGTAGCTGCGCCGCCAGGCGGCGCAGCATGCACTATCGCGGCAGGAGGCTCTGCGTCAATTGATCATCATGTGGAAGTGCATGCTCCAGATGATCCAGATCGACAAGGCCACCACGATGAACAGAATCACCAGCGTGAACACAAAGCTTGCCAGGTTCCAGCCGCCTTCGGACGATCGGTTCATGTGCAGGAAGTAGACCAACTGCACCACGATCTGCGCAACGGCGAAGCCCACCAGCACCAGCATGGTCGACGGGCGCGACAGCACCGGATACATCACCAGCATGAAGGGCACGATGGTCAGCAGTGCCGACAGCAGGAAGCCGGTCCGATAGGATTTCGCGCTGCCGTGGCTTTCACCGGCGCGCGTGGTCGATGTGTGTGGATTGGCTGCGTGGCCCATGTCAGAAGACTCCGAACAGATAGACAAAGGTGAAGACGCAGATCCACACCAGGTCAAGGAAGTGCCAGAACAAGCTCAGGCAAGACAGACGCGTGACGTTGGTGGCAGTCAGGCCACGGCGATGCAGTTGGTGCATCAGCACGGCCATCCAGATCAAGCCGCCGGCCACGTGCAGGCCGTGGGTGCCCACCAGCGCAAAGAAGGACGACAGGTAGGCGCTGCGGGTCGGGCCTGCGCCGATCGAGATCAGGTGATGGAACTCGTAGATTTCCATAGCGATGAAGGCCAGGCCAAGCGTGAAGGTGACACCCAGCCAACGCATGGCGCTGGTCTTGTCGACACGATGCACCGCAAGCATGGCGTAGCCATAGGTGATGCTGGAGAACAGCAGCACGAAGGTTTCGACCAGGATGAAGGGCAGCGAGAACAGCTCGCTGCCGGTGGGGCCACCTGCGAAGGCGTTGCTGAGCACCGCATACGAAGCGAACAGCGAACCGAACAAGATGCAGTCGGACATGAGGTACACCCACATGCCCATGACTTTCATCGAACCTTGGTCGTGTGCGTGATCATGCGCGTGGTCATGAGCATGCTCACGAACGTCCGCATGGGGATCAGCCAGAAACGCGCCGTCCGATTCTTTGTAGGTCAACGTCGACATGATCAGCCCTTGTATTCGAGTGCGCTGATGCGCAGGTTTTCAATACGCGCCACTTCGTCCGAGGGCACGTAGTAGTCCGTGTCCTCGTCGTAGGAACGCACGATGAAGGTGGCGATCATGGCAACGAAGCTTGCGCCGGCCAGCCACCAGATGTGCCACACCAACGCAAAGCACAGCGCCAGAATCCACACGTTGACGATGAACGGCACGCCGGTATTGCGCGGCATGTGGATGGGTTCGTAGCGGCTGGGTGCGGGCGGCAGGCCACGCTTCTTGGCTTCGTGGAAGGCGTCAAGGGCGTTTACCTTGGGCACCACCGCGAAGTTGTAGAAGGGCGGGGGCGATGCCGTCGCCCATTCCAGCGTGCGGGCGTCCCAGGGGTCGCCATTGGTGTCGAGATTCTGTTTGCGATCACGCACGCTGACGTAGATCTGCACCAGCAGGAAGACGATGCCCGCCAGGATGAACAGCGCGCCGGCAAAAGCCGTGTACAGGTAGGGCTGCCAGGCAGGATTGTCGTGCTGGTTCAGGCGACGCGTCATGCCCATGAAGCCCAGCATGTACAGCGGCATGAAGGCCAGATAGAAACCGATGATCCAGCACCAGAATGAATACTTGCCCAGGCGCTCGTTCAAGGTGAAACCGAAGACCTTCGGGAACCAGTACACCAGGCCGGCAAAGTAGCCAAACAGCGCACCACCGATGATGGTGTTGTGGAAGTGGGCAACCAGGAACAGGCTGTTGTGCAGCAGGAAGTCGGCACCCGGAATCGCCAGCAGCACACCGGTCATGCCGCCGATGGTGAAGGTGACCAGGAAGGCCAGCGTCCACAGCATGGGCGTGGTGAAGGTGACGCGCCCGCCGTACATGGTGAACAGCCACGTGAATATCTTCACCCCGGTCGGGATGGCGATGATCATCGTCATGATGCCGAAGAAGGCGTTGACGCTTGCGCCCGACCCCATGGTGAAGAAGTGGTGCAGCCAGACGACGAAGGACAGAATGCCGATGGCAAGCGTCGCCCCCACCATGGATGTGTAGCCGAACAGCTTCTTGCGAGAAAACGTCGCCGTGATTTCCGAGAAAATGCCAAATGCAGGCAGCACCAGGATGTAGACCTCGGGGTGGCCCCAGGCCCACACCAGGTTTACGTACATCATCGGGTTGCCGCCGAGCGTGGTGGTGTAGAAGTTGAAGTCCAGATACCGATCCAGCGTCAACGCGCCCAGTGCCACCGTCAGAATCGGGAAGGCGGCAATGATGATTACGCTGGTGACGAACACCGTCCAGGTGAAGACCGGCATTTTCATCAGCGTCATGCCTGGCGCACGCATCTTCAAGATGGTGATGAACAGGTTCACGCCGGTCAGCAGTGTTCCGACCCCAGACGCCTGCAAAGCCCAGATGTAGTAATCGACCCCCACCCCCGGACTGAACTCGATGCCCGACAGCGGCGGATACGCCACCCAGCCGGTCATGGCAAATTCACCGAGCGCCAGCGAGATCATCATCAGTGCTGCGCCGACCACGAAGATCCAGAAACTGAATGCGTTCAGGAACGGGAAGGCCATGTCGCGTGCGCCGATCTGCAGCGGCACGATGATGTTCATCAAGCCCACCACCAAGGGGGTGGCCACGAAGAAGATCATGATCACGCCGTGGGCGGTGAAGATCTGGTCGTAGTGTTCGGGCGGCAGGAAACCATCGCTGCCCGGGCCCGCTGCGGCAAGTTGTGCACGCATCAGCAGAGCGTCGGCAAAGCCGCGCACCAGCATCACCAGGGCAACCACCACGTACATGATGCCAATGCGCTTGTGGTCCACGGTGGTGAACCAGTCGCGCCACAGGCGGCCCCATTGTTTGAAGTAGGTCAGGGCTGCCAGCAGCGCAGCGCCGCCCAGCACCATGGTTATCAGGGTGACCACGATAAGCGGGTCGTGTGTGGGAACCGCGCCCAATGTCAATTTTCCGAACATGACGGGCTTACTCCTTCGATGTCTCAGACGGCTGGACGTGCATGGCCGCCTGGGGGTTGGCGTTCTCGCCAACGCCGGTGAATTGGTCGATCACTTTTTTGAACAGTCCGGGTTCCACTTGCGAGAAATGCACGACGGCATGACCCTGCGTGGGTTTTGCAATGCGTTGGAAGGCCTCGAAACCCAGATGCACCGGACCGCTGCGAACCTGGTTCACCCAGCGTTCGAAGTCGGCGTCCGAGGTTGCCGTGGCGGTGAATTGCATCTTCGAGAACCCGTGCCCGCTGTAATTGCCCGACAGGCCACGGAATTCACCGGCTTCGTTGGCGACCAGGTGCAGCTTGGTGCGCATGCCGGCCATGGCGTAGACCTGTCCACCCAGTTGCGGGATAAAGAAGGTGTTCATGGTCGAGTTGGACGTGATGTCGAATACCAACTGACGACCAACCGGGAAATGCAGCTGGTTGATGGTTGCGATGCCCAGGTCGGGATAGACAAACACCCACTTCCAGTCCGTGGCAATGACCTCGACATGCAGGGGTTTGCCGGCAATGTCCAAGGGTTTGTAGGGATCGAGTTCGTGCGTCGAGCGCCAGACAATGACGGACAGGATGGCGATGATGATCAGGGGCACACCCCAGACAACGGCTTCAATGCGCGTCGAATGTGACCAGTCGGGGGTATAGCGAGCCCGTTTGTTCGAGGCTCGGAAGTGCCAGGCGAATGCAAACGACAGCACGATGGCCGGGACCACGACGAACAGCATCAGCCCGATGCAGACGATGATCAGATCGCGCTGGGCAATGCCGACGGCACCCTTGGAGTTGAAGAGCGCCCAGTCGCAGCCGGCAAGGCTCAATAGGACGAAGGCGGCAAGCACATGGCGTATGCGGTTCCAGCAAGTGTTCATGCGTAGACCTCGTAGAGGTGGGTTGCGAGCGGCGGGGCAGGGCGAGTCGTTACACTGGCGCAGCGCTCACCCGGTGACAGGTAGCCATGCAAGGCTAAAACAAAACCATACAAAATAGAATTGTATGGCATTCATGTACGGATTCAAACAGGAGGCATGACCTCGCATGGACAAGCAGTCCCCCGGCCGCAAGCTCAAGAACCCCAATCGCGCCTGGATACGGCCGTTCGAAGACGGCGCTGGCTCTCGTTATCTGCAGATCGCGCGTCAGATCATTGCGGCGGTCGATGACGGCGTGCTGCGTCCGGGTGACAGGCTGCCGCCCCAGCGGGACTTGGCGCAGGCCATGGGTGTTGATCTGACGACGGTTACCCGCGCCTACACCGAGGTGCGAACTGCGGGGTTGCTGGATGCGCATGGGGCAGGGGGCACGTTCATTGCCAGTTCGGTGTCGGACGGCGACAGGACCGTCGATCTGGGCATGAACATTCCGCCGCTGTTGATGAGCCCCGCGTTCACACGGCTGATGGACACCGGTATGACGAGCCTTCGCGAGCAATTGGGCGGCGGCGATCTGATGAGCTACCACGTGGGGGCAGGGGCGCGCACCGATCGCGAGGCGGCCGCTGTCTGGCTACGGCCGGTGCTGGGTGCAGTCAGTGCCGATCGTGTGGTGGTCTGTCCGGGTGCCCAGTCGGCATTGACGGCCTTGATGCTGGCGCGCACACAACCCGGCGACATGATTGCGGCCGACGGCCTGACCTATCCCGGTTTTCTGGCGGCGGCACGGGTGCTGCAGCGGGGGGTGGCACCGGTTGCGTCAGACGACGAAGGCATGTTGCCGGATGACCTGGACCGGGTTTGCCAGACGGCGCGCCCGCGCCTGATCTACCTGATCCCGACCATTCACAACCCGATGGCCACCACGCTGTCCGCGCAGCGGCGTGCAGACATCTACAAGGTGGCCAGCCGGCATGGCGTGGCGATTGTCGAAGACGATCCGTACTGGCTGCTGGCCGGCGATGCGCCGCCACCGCTGGCAACCCTGCAATCCGGCGAAGGCGCGCCGGTGTTCTATATATCGACCCTGTCCAAATGTCTGGCCCCGGGCCTGCGCACCGGTTACCTGGTGGTGCCGCCATCCGAGCCGCTGGAACCGATTCTGGACGCATTGCGTGCGGTCACCCTGATGGCTCCGCACGCGATGGTGGCGATGGCGACGCACTGGATAGGCACGGGCCAGGCTGGCGATATCTTGCAGAAAATCCGCCAGGAACTGGCCCAGCGCCAGAAAATTGCCGCGCGGATTCTTCCCGGCATTTTGCATTCTCATCCTTACGGCCTGCACCTGTGGCTTGGGCTGTCGCCGAAGCTGGACCAGTACCGTCTGATCCAGACTGCACGCGAGCGCAATCTGGGTGTGGCCAGCTCGGACGCGTTCAGCTTCGAGGATGTGCCGCCGCATGCCATTCGTGTGTCGCTGGGCGGTGCAAGCGATCAGGCCAGCCTGAAGGCTGCACTGGAAAAACTCGCCGAAATTCTGGCCAGCGATCCGCGTCAGCGTACCGGGGCGATTGTCTAGTCGCCGTATCAGCCCGCAGGGGTCAGGTTCTGGCCGGTCTGCGGGCTCAGCCGCAATTCCTCGCCTGTAGCCAGCACAACCAACACCCCGTTGGCCTGCTCACGTACGTGTGAATGGTCGTAGTGATACCGACGACTGGTCTCGTCCTCTTTGCCAGGGCGTTGAACCAACACAGTCTGACACTCGACGCTTACCTGCTGGCCTTGCGCATCTACTGCCGCGACGCGGCTTGTCTGGATGTTTACGGTGGCGGTCATCCGCGTCCTTCATTGATTGCTGAAACAATTGCGCAGCTTGGCGTCGACATCTTGTCTGCGCGTTGTCCATACAAAATAATCTTGTTTGTGGAACAATATAATCTTGTATGGATTTTCGTGGGTAAGCAATGTCTGCCACTTTTCGGCACGAGCGCGCAAAGTTTCACGTGGTGATGGCAGCCTGTGGCGGCTTTGTGTTGTTGATGCTCGCGGCCTTGGTTTATGTGTGTACCCGTCCGCAGACCGCAGAAGTTCAGGCCGCCGAAGCGCATGCCGTCCGTCAATGCTGGACGCGCAGCACGGACCCGGATCGATCTGCCATTTCCCGTAGTGCGCAGCACGACGCTTGCCGCGAGATGCAAAAGCAGTACGTCTACAAGTTTGGTGAGAGGCCCTGAGCATGGCTTTGCACCTGTCTCTTTTCGCACCCAGCAGCTTGCTGCGGCGTCACGCTTTCCGCATTTTTATTGTGATGGGCATTGCGATCATGAGCGTGGCAGCAATTGCCCTGTGGCAATACTTCGGCATGGGCGGGCAACGCGCTTTTTCTGAAAAAGCGGTTGTCTTTGGCGATGCCGATTTGCGTCTGCCCGCAGCGCTGGCAGGCGCAACCGGACGCATTCGCCTGGTCCATTTCTGGGACCCGGAATGCAGCACCTGCAACCGCGAGACCAGTGCGCATCTGAGCTATCTGATCAGCATGTACCGCCGCGCCAACATTGACTTCTACAGCGTCAGAAAACCGGGAACCACTGGAGAATTGCCTGCCTTTTTGCAGGGCAAGCTGCAAGCCTTGGATGCGATTGACGGCATGGCCAGCATTCCGGCCAGTCCGTTTGTTGCCATCTGGGATGCAGAAGGCAGGTTGGCCTTTGCCGGCCCTTACAGCCTGGGTGTGGTCTGCACGTCCGCCAACAGTTTTGTTGAGCCAATCATCGACAAGCTGGTGGCAGGAGAGACGACAGAACCATTTGGATTGCTGGCAATCGGGTGCTATTGCCCTTGGGCAAAAACGTGAGGTTCAGTCTATGCGTGTTGCTCCATGCTTGACCCGGCCCGCTGACGCAACAGGAACTACAACGTCGTGAAAAAAATCGACACGCTTCATCGCCTTCGCACGTCCCGAATCGTTGCCGTCATTCGGGAATCCAACCCAGACGCTGCCCATCGGACAGCCTTGGCCTGCATCGACGGTGGGATCGACTGCCTTGAAATCGCGATGACGACGCCTTGCGGCCTGGATGTCGTCGAAAGCCTGGCCTTGCTTGGCGGCGGTTTGACGATTGGTGCCGGCACGGTATTGGATGCGCCAACCGCGCGTTCAGCCATCCAGATGGGGGCGTCTTTTGTGGCGTCTCCAGTGGTGAACGCCGATGTCGTGCGCATGTGTTCACGTTATGGCGTGGTGTCCATGCCAGGCACATTCACGCCAACGGAAGTCGTCACGGCGCTGGAAGCCGGTGCCGACATCGTCAGGATTTTTCCTGCGGCCAGCCTTGGGCCACAACACCTCGCCCATTTGATCAGCGCGTTTCCGCAAGCCGTGTTCATGCCCGGTGGCGGGGCCGGGCTGGCAACGCTGAGAGACTGGCTGGTGCCTGGTGTGATCGCCGTTGCCGTCGGCGCAGACCTGACCACGCATATGGGCGACGACTATGGCGCGGTCACGACCCGCGCGCGGCAACTTATGGCAGCCGCAAAGGAAACCACCGGACGGGTCTATTTGCTCGACAACCGGAACCGCAATCCTGGCTCGGCACGTTCGGCAGTCAGCTGCCAGCCATGAGCCAGCGCAATTTCCTGGCAGATAGCCAGACCCAGCCCCGCGCCAAGATCGCGTCGGTGTTTGGCGCGCCAGAATCGCTCGAACAGCAAGGGGATTTGCGCCGGGTCTACGCCAGGCCCCATGTCTCGCACGGTCATGGCGTCGTGCTGTATGTCTATGCTGACAGTGGTCTGCGCCGGGGCGTGCTGGATGGCGTTTTCCAGCAGGTTTTTCAATAGGGTGAACAGCGCGCCGCGATCGGCTTGCCAGGTGACATCGGCGTTAGTTGCCGTCACCACCAAGCAGACATCAGCGGCTTCGGCCATGCGCTGCAAGTAAGAGACGGCCTCGTTGGCGGCATTTTCCAGGCGGACGACCGTGAAAACGTAGTTGCGGACTTCGCTTGCCTCGGCCAGCAGCAGCAACTGCTGCACTTGGCGCGTCATGTACTCGACGTCGCCCAGCAGAAATTTGCAGTCTTCGTTGCCGTCGCCCATCAGTTCGATCTGTGCCCGAATCAATGCAAGCGGGGTCTTCAGTTCGTGGGCGGCGTTGCCGAGAAATTCCTTTTGCACGCGGTAGCCCTGTTCAAGGCGTTCCAGCACCCGATTGAAGCTGTCCACCAACGGTGCGATCTCGGCGGGAATGGTCCGTGTATCAAGCCGGGCGTGCATGGAACGTGGCGAAATGGCGGCGGCAGAATCCGATACTTTTCTGAGCGGCTTCAGGGTGTAGCGCAAGCTGATGTAGGCACACAGACCCAGCGCCACCAGCAGAATCAGGCTGAACACGATGATGCCCGTGACAACCAAGGGCATGGCAACACGGTGCAGCAAGCTCATCATTCGGTGGCTGACGGCCAACTGGAAATACCAGGTCTTTCCGTCGTGCACGATGGGCTCGGTGGCAGCAAGCATATCGGTGCCATCGCGCTTGAGATCAAAGCGCAAGCGCTTCAACTGGCGCACATCTCCTTCATTTGGCCAGAGGGTATCGTCCGCATTCGCCTGAAAGGCCACTTGTCCGGTGTCGTCCAGCACCCGATAGGCGATTTCCCGCCGCAGGCTATCAAGCACCCACAACATGTCGTATTCGTCGGGGTTCATGCCAACGGGTCTGCCGTTGCTGTCGAACCTGAGGTCCTCGGCCATTTCGCTGGCCAGATCGGCAAAGTCCAGTCTGACCAGCACATTGCCTTGAACCGCCACGATGCCTGCCAACAGCAGCAGCACCATGCTCATGACCAGGCCGGCAACGTAGGCCAGCAGGACTTTCGTGCGCAGGCTATTCATTTTCACGAAGCGCATACCCCAAGCCCCTGACGTTGACGATGCGCTGGCATGAATCGATGGCCAGCAGCTTGCGGCGAATGCGGTGCACCGCGACATCGAGCGCATTCGGGGTAACCGCGTCGCTCAGTCCCCATGCCGCCGCTTCCAGCGCGCTGCGACGGACAACCTCGCCGGGTTTGCGCAAGAGCAGCAGCATGATGTGCACCTCGGCAGGGGCCAGGGTGACGCGCTCGTCCCCGTTTGACAGCTCGCTGTTGCTGGTGTGCAGCGTCAGGTCGCCGTGACTGGGATCCAGCGAGCGGAAATCCACGGGACGGCGCAGCAGCGCACGCACGCGCGCCACCATTTCGTCCATCGCGAAGGGCTTGGGCAGGTAATCGTCTGCGCCGGCATCCAGGCCTTCGATGCGGTCATGCAAGGCATCGCGCGCCGTCAGCACCAGGCAGGGCACGCGATGCCCGGCATTGCGCAGCTTTTGCAGCAAGGCCAGCCCGTCGCCGTCGGGCAACCCCCGATCGAGGACCAGAGCGTCATAAGGCATCTGTTGAAGCGATGTCCACGCCGCATCGATACGGTCGCACACGTCGACACCAATGCCTGCTGCGCTCAGGCCCTTGTGTATGAGCGTGGCAAGACGCTCATGGTCTTCGATCAGGAGGATTCGGCTCATTGGAAGCGGTAGGTATATCCAAGCATCACGCGGTTCTCGGTGGAGCTGTCGACCAGCGAGCTGTTCTTGATGCTCTTTGGCAGGCTCGACATCGCAAGGTCTGCGAACAGGGAGTGTCGTTGATCGATCATGTAGATGGCACGCAGTCCGACTTCAGCGGTGGTGCCGGATTTGCCGGTATAGGCAGCACGGCCCACGCGGGCTTCGCTGTCGCGTACGCCGAAATAGTAGTCGACGTATTTATCGTCTTGCCAGATGGCCCCCGCACGCGGCGTGAGCATCAGTTTGCCGCCCACCTTCCAGGTTCGTTCCACCCCCAGGCTGAACTGCTGGCCTTTGCTGTTGCCCGACAGATCGCCCAGCCACGCGGCTTTCACGTCGGCCAGATCGTTCTTCCATTCCACTTCGGCGCCACCCCAGAAGCCTCCCTTGCGTTCGCGCATGCCGTTCAGGATCGCCGCATCTTTGGCTTCGTAACCGCTGCCGTCGTACTTGGCCACCAGGTTGAAATTGAGTTGGTTGGATGCGTTGATATTGAAGCTGGGCAGCTTCAGTCCGATCTTGGGGCCGAATATTTCGATGTACTGGTTTTCGAACTGCACCAGCGGCAGCACCTTGTTGTCGCGACTGATGTCGGTGTAGGGCTTTTGCGCGCTGATGACACCCGCGCCCACCGACCACGTGGTTGACGGCTGACCGTTGCCGCCCGGTGCTTGCGCCATGGCGGGCAGGGTGCAGCTCAGTGCGGCGGCAAGCGAAGACAGGCGCGCCAGATTGACTGCGCGTCGGGCGTGTCTGGCGCGACGGGATGCCGGAGTAATTCGTGCATCGCTGAGTGTGGTGCTGCCTGAAACACCAGTCAGGGCGATATCTCGGGCGGAATGCGTGGCGGGATGCATGGCGATTTGCCTTGGCGGCTGTTGAAAGACGCCATGCTCGTGCTGCCCGTCTTACACAACACTTACCCGACTTCGCACTGAAAAAATACGTTCGCAACCTCATTCGATTGGCTTTCAGTAAGTGTCCGGAAAGTTGCCCGGTCCGATAGTGCCGTCCATTGCAGACCAAGGCGCATGCGCTTTCGACATCTCAGCCAATGAACGTCCTATCTCGATTTTCATCTTTCATGTCTTGCAGGCAGCCGCGCGAATTCAGCGTAGATGCGGTCCCGGCAGAGGTGCTTGCTCAACGCCCTGATATCTACGCGGCCGCGCAGGATGTCGTGGCTGCCAGTGCTGCATCCGTGCAGGCAGACGCACAGCGCAGCGGCAACGCCCAGGCTGCGGCCAACGGATTCGATCGTGCCTACCAGGCAACGGCAGCAAGTTATCGGGCTGGTGCTACCAGCCTTTTCGATCTGGAAGATGCGCGCCGCAGTCTGGTTGCTGCGCAGAACACCATGATCGATCTGCACCGCGAGCGCCTGTTTGCCTGGATTGCGCTGTATCGCTCGGTGGGCGGTGGGTGGACGTCCACGCTGCCGACACCGCTTGCCCAACATCCGAATACCCGCGTCGATGTCCCCGTGGCGTCGCACCCCCACCCGAGACACCCCGCATGAAAACATCACACAAATATTCGCTGGCCATTGGCCTGGCGCTGACGAGCGCGACCTTGGCCTACGCGTTGGCGATGGAGAACCCGGAACCCGTTGAAGCGGAAGTGCCCGCGGTAGTGCAACCGGCCCTGACCGTGGCCACCGCCACGCTGCAAGCGGCAAGTTTCCCGGTTCGTGTCAGCGCCAATGGCAACCTCATGGCCTGGCAGGAAGCGAGCATCGGTGCCGAGGCCAATAACCTGCGGCTGAACGAGGTCAAGGTCAATGTTGGCGACAAGGTGCGCCGTGGGCAAGTGCTGGCAAGCTTTGCCGCAGCCACGGTGGATGCCGAACTGGCGCAAAGCCGAGCCACGGTCACTGAGGCAGAGGTGGCGCTGAGCGAAGCCGCCGCCAACGCCGAGCGCGGGCGCATGTTGCAGGAAACCGGCGCGCTGGCGGGTCAACAGATTCAGCAATATGCATTTGCCGAACGCACGGCACGGGCTCGGCTGGATGCCGCCAAGGCTGCCGAGAAAACCCAGCAGCTGCGGCTGGCTCAGACGCGAATCCTTGCACCGGACGATGGGGTGATTTCTGCGCGCACGGCGACGGTGGGTGCAGTGGTGCCCGCTGGCCAGGAACTGTTTCGTCTGATTCGAGGCGGACGGCTTGAGTGGCGTGCCGAGGTGGCAGCGGCCGATCTGGCCAAGCTCAAACCGGGACAGATCGTGTGGGTGACGCCTACAGGCGGTGATCCGATCGAAGGGCGTTTGCGTGTGTTGGCACCGGTAACCGACATTCAGACCCGCAATGGGTTGGCCTATGTGGACCTGCCTGCAAATGAAACTGCCCGCGCAGGCATGTTCGCGCGGGGTGAATTCCAGCTGGGCAATACCGAGGTGATGAGCCTGCCACAGCGCGCGGTGCAGATACGTGAGGGTTTCAGCTATGTCATGCGAGTAGGGCCGGATTCCCGGGTCATCCAGACCAAGGTGATATCGGGCCGTCGTTCGGGTGACCGCATCGAAATCCTGGCTGGTCTGGAGGCGAATCATCGCGTGGTGGTGTCCGGGGCGGCATTCATCGGGCAGGGCGATCTGGTGCGGGTGAATGAAGAAGGCAAAACAGAACGCGCAATAGAACTCTCGACAACGGGCCACCGCGCAGCGCAATGAACATGAATATTTCTGCGTGGGCGATCCGCAACCCGATTCCGGTCATTCTGCTTTTTGTATTGATGACGCTTGGCGGACTGATGTCGTTCGCCGCGATGAAGATCCAGAATTTTCCCGACATGGATGTGCCGACCGTGACGGTATCGGCCAGCTTGCCGGGTGCTTCACCGTCCCAGATGGAAACCGAGGTTGCCCGCAAGATCGAGAATGCGCTGACAAGCGTGCAGGGCATCAAGCACATCACGTCCACGCTGACGGACGGTGAAGCCAATATCACCGTCGAGTTCCGGCTGGAAAAGCCCACGCAGGAAGCGGTGGACGATGTACGCGACGCGATTTCCCGTGTGCGCGCCGATCTGCCCGCCAACCTGCGCGATCCGGTGGTCAAGAAGCTGGAACTTGCGGGCACCCCGATTCTGACCTACACGCTGGCCTCGGCGCACATGGACGAAGAGGCCCTGTCCTGGTTTGTCGACAACGAGCTTGGCAAGACTCTGCGTGCAATACGCGGCGTGGGGGCAGTCAACCGTGTGGGCGGCGCGACCCGTGAAATACGGGTCGATCTGGACCCGCATCGTTTGTTTGCCCTGCACACCACGGCTGCCGACATTTCGCACCAATTGCAGGGCGTGCAACAGGAAGCCTCGGGTGGGCGCGTGGGCCTGGGTGGGGCCGAGCAGTCGGTGCGGGTGATCGGCACGGTACAGACTGCCGACGCACTGGGCGCCATGTCCTTGAGCTTGAGTGACGGGCGACGTATCCGCTTGGACGAAGTCGCGACCGTCAGCGATTCAATTGCCGAGCCGCGTGCTGCGTCCTTGTTGAATGGCGTACCTGTCGTCGGGCTTGAGATCGTGCGTGCGCGTGGGTTCGGTGAGCTGGATGTGGCCGACGGCGTGCGCACGGCCCTGGCCTCGCTGCGTGTCAAACATCCCGACCTGACGATCACCGAAGCCTTCAATTCCATCGATCCGGTGATTGAAAACTATCAGGGATCGGTGCGTTTGCTGTTCGAGGGCGCAGCGCTTGCCGTGCTGGTGGTGTTCCTGTTCCTGCGTGACTGGCGAGCCACCGTGGTGGTGGCGGTGGCCTTGCCGCTATCGATCATTCCGACCTTTGCACTGATGCACTGGATGGGATTCACGCTGAACATGGTGACCTTGCTGTCCCTATCCCTGGTGGTGGGGGTGGTGGTGGACGACGCCATCGTCGAAATCGAGAACATCGAACGCCATCTGCGGTCTGGCAAAACGCCGTTCGCTGCGTCGATGGATGCTGCGACCGAGATCGGGCTGGCGGTAGTCGCCACCACCTTCACCTTGATCGCCGTGTTTTTGCCGACTGCCTTCATGCCGGGCATGGCCGGACGATTTTTCGTTCAGTTCGGCTGGACGGCGGCGGGCGCGGTGTTCTTCTCGCTGGCTGTTGCCCGCTTGCTGACACCCATGATGGCGGCGTACTTGCTGCGATCGCCTGCCAAGCACGTGGCCACTGAGCCTGCGTGGGTGCGTCACTATCTGATTGCGGCGCGTTGGTGCCTGCGGCACCGTGCCATCACGGCAACGCTTGCAACGCTGCTGTTCGTCGGCTGTCTGGTGCTGGCCGTTCAATTGCCGTCTGCGTTCATTCCACCGGAGGACGATGCCCAGACGCAAGTCAGGCTGACGCTTGCGCCCGGCAGCGAGTTGCGTGACACGATTGCAATGGCCGAGCGCGCAAGGCTTTTGCTTGCGCAACAGGCTCACGTGCGCCTGGTCTACGCCGCCATCGGTGGCGGAAACACCGGAGGCGACCCGGTTGAAGCCGTGGCGGCATCTGCGTCAGATGTGCGCACCGCCGTGCTGACGCTGAACCTGACGCCGCGTACTGAGCGCAACGGTGTGCGCAAGCAGCAGATCGAACGACAACTGCGCCAGGCGCTGGCCGTACTCGCTGGCGTCAGGGTTTCGGTTGGCATGCCGGGGTCAAATGAACCTTACGTGCTGGTGCTTGGCGGGGAAGACAGTCGTGTGCTTGAACGGCACGCCTTGCAGGTCGAAAGAGAGCTGCGCGCCATTCCGGGGATCGGGGCGGTGACGTCCAGTGCCAGCCTGGTGCGGCCCGAACTGACGGTGATGCCGGACTTTGCACGGGCCGCCGACCTGGGCGTGTCGTCATCGACCATTGCTCAGACCTTGCGTGTTGCCACCGTTGGCGACTACGAACAGGAACTGGCAAAACTGAATCTGGGCGAACGGCAGGTGCCGGTGCTGGTGCGCTTGCACAACGCCGCGCGCGAAGATATCGACACGCTCAAACGCCTACCGGTGCCCGGCGCGCGTGGGCCGGTGGCCTTGGAAAACGTGGCAACGTTGGAAATCGGCAGTGGGCCGGCCGAGATCACGCGTCATGACCGCATGCGCAATATCAATATCGAGATTGAGGTCAGCGAGCGTTCGCTCAGTGAGATTGAAGATGCCGTGTTGACCTTGTCCAGCTTGCAGCAACTGCCCACAGGCGTCACGCGCAGCGTGGTGGGTGATGCCGAATCCATGAACGAACTGGCAACCGGCTTTGGCATCGCGATGCTGACCGGCGTGCTGTGCATATATATGGTGCTGGTGCTGCTGCTGAGAGACTTCGCGCAGCCAGGGACGATTCTGACGGCATTGGTGCTGGCGGTTCCCGGCGCGGTGCTGGCCTTGTTCCTGACCGGGTCGGCACTGTCTATGCCATCGATGATCGGCTTGATCATGTTGATGGGCATCGCCACGAAGAATTCGATTCTGCTGGTCGACTACATCATCATCGCGCGCCGTGAACACGGCTTGAACCGCATGGATGCCATGATCGACGCCTGCCGCAAGCGGGCACGCCCCATCGTCATGACCACGCTTGCAATGGGTGGCGGCATGGTCCCCGTGGCAATGGGGCTGATCGGCGACCCGAGTTTCCGCATGCCGATGGCAATTGTGGTGATTGGCGGCTTGATCAGCTCCACTGTACTGAGCCTGTTGGTGGTGCCAGTGGTCTACAGCTATGTGGATGACGGGATGCGATGGGTGTTCAGGCGGGGGGATGCATAAGCACCACAGGTATTACTCCCAGCGTTGTTGATACGAGAACGTCGGCAGCTTCCAGCCGAAGCGCAGCGCCAGCATGCGCATCGCAATGCCGACGACAAAGCTCAACACGGTGGTCAACTCGTGGTTCACGTCCAGCGCGCGCAAGCCCAGGAACAGGCAGCACACCACCAGCGACACACTGGCGTACAGCTCGCGCTGGAACACCACGGGCATCTGGTTGCACAGCACATCGCGCAACACCCCGCCAAAAATGCCGGTGATCATGCCGGCCATGATCACCACCGGCAGGGCGTAGTTCATGCGCAATGCAATGTCGCAGCCGATCAAGGAGAACGCCACCAGGCCCATCGCGTCCAGCGCCAGGAATAGGCGCTTGAGTCGGTGCATGTGCGGGGCCACCAGCACCGTCAGCAGGCCCGCGCTGATCACCAGCGCGATGTAGCCAGGGTGTTGTGTCCAACCGATGGGGAAGTTGCCAAGAATGACGTCGCGCACCGTGCCGCCGCCCAAGGCGGTGACAAAGGCAATGACCGCCACGCCGAACACGTCCATGTTGCGGCGTCCGGCGGCCAGCGCGCCGGACATGGCCTCGGCAGCGATGGCAACCAGATAGATGAAGGTCAGCATGCCGGCCCCCGCAGGGAAACAGGCGTGGCGATGGCAGAACGGGTGTGCAGCACAGGAGGCTCCAGGTAGGGAAGGGCGCGCGTGGCCGCGAGCCCGGTAATGCCTCTCCCCCTGTCCTTGTTACCTGAGAGTTCGAGCTGCTGCGCAGCCTGCCCCTTCGGTGGACCCGATCATGCACCAGCAGTCGGGCCGCTCTCCAGTCGGCGATCTATTTCTGCGGTCCGTTTACCTGAGCGATGATGGGAGTTTGCGCCTTCGGTGGGCGTGCTGCTGCACGCCGCTCTCCCGCAGAGAAGCTGACATTATCCACGGTCAGGGCCGGCCTGCCCAGCCCAGGACGCGCGCCCAAGTCATCTGCGCAACGCTCCGGGCCGGCATCGTCGTTATCGGCATGGCGGCTGTCAGCCGGTACTGCCGATCTGGCAACCGCAGGTCAACGGGCGCTGTCGATGATCATGCCGCCATCCGGGGTCAGGCTGTAGCCGGTCAGGAACTGCGCGTCCTTGCTGGCCAGGAACAGCACGACCGGGGCGATGTCTTGTTCGGGCGAGCCGTAACGGCCAAGCGCGTTGCTTGGTGGTGGCACGTCGGCATTGCCCCAGGTTTGCGCAACCGGCAGCACATTGTTCACCGTGATGTTGTCCGGTCCCCATTCGCGTGCGGCTGTGCGCGTGAGCGCCCGTACCGCTTCCTTGGCCATGTTGTAAGGCGCATAAGGGGGCAGACCTGAGATACCCGCCAAGGACGCAAAGTTGATGACGCGGCCCGCGCCACTGGCTTTCAAATGGGGGTGGCATGCCTGCATCATCAGCAGGTAAGAGATCGGCCCCATATCAAAATTGCGCTGCAACGTGTCAACCGACAAATCCAGTACGGAAGAAAACACCACCGATGCATCAAACGCGTTATTGACGAGGATATCGACGCCGCCGAAGGTGTCGACGACCTTTGCCACTGCGGCCTGAATCTGGCTGGCGTCGCTCGTGTCGCACACGACACCAAGTGCGACGCCGCCTGCGGCTTCAATATCCGCGACGACACGGTCGACATTTGCCGGCGTGTACGACAGCACCGCTACCTTTGCACCTTCAGCGGCAAACAACTCCGCCGTGGCGCGGCCGATGCCACGGCCGGCTCCGGTGACGATCGCGATTTTTCCTTCGAGACGAGACATGATGCGTTCCTTACTTGAATGTGGATAGAACCGCAGGGGCGGTGGGTGCATAGGCTGCCGGTACGTCGCGGGCGGCGTTCTGGGTCAGAAACGATGCGCTCAGCAATAGCAAACCGATGAATGCAGGCAGTGCCCCCTTGGGTTTGCGCGCACCGACATGCGCGAGTGCCGCCAATACCAAGTGATAAAACATGCCGGCATAAGCGAGCTCACTGAGCGCCACGTTGAATCGCGACAGCACCGCCACCGGGGCCGCAATTTTCACGATGATCAGAAACGGCACCAGGTAGGCGGGATACCCCAGCTTGGCTATTTCCAATCGCACCCAATCGCTTTTGCTCAGATATAAAAAAGCAGAGATGAAGAACGGCAGGCATAAAAATGCAGTGCTGATCCAGTATGTGTAAATAGCAGTCATTGGTTATTTCTGGGTGATTTTTATATCGACGGTGCCCAGAATGTCGCCTAAGATTAAAGTGCGCAAGTAGGATGAATTAATAGGGCTTGGTATGGAAAAGCAGACTAATGGAAGTCAGGTTGATCAGGTTCCCCCAAATACGGCAGGGCCAGCGAAAAGGGATGACGTAAACATGCATGAGGAAATGCGCCGGGCGTTTTCCTTGCTGTCGGGTAAATGGAAGCTGGAAATAATGTGGCTACTGAATCAACGCATGTATCGCTTCGGTGAGCTACGCAAAGCCATCCCTGGCGTTACTCAGCACATGCTGACCGCCCAGTTGCGTGAGCTGGAAGCCGATGGATTGGTATCGCGCACCGTGTTCGCAGAAGTGCCGCCGCGTGTGGAATATGAGATTACCGCCAAGGCGCGCGGGCTTGGCCCTACCATGGAGGCGCTGACAGTGTGGTGGAATGAATATGGAAAAACGGTGCCGGTGAAGCCAGGCGCGCGCGGTAGAAAGGCTAAGGGGATTTAGCCTTTATTTGCGGTGGGTATGGCTGCGGATAAATCGGAAATATGCACCATCAATGCCCGCACGCCATAAAGCATGGGATATTGCTCCAGCACCGGACGCCATCGTGCAGATTCCAACAGCGCTTGCCATACTGGTTCAAGCTCGTTTGGCTCGGCAGTCTGGTTTTTCACAAGTTTGTCGGCGAATGCCAAACTGGCCTCGCTGGACAGCAATTGCATTCGGCTGGCAGCGTTAAGCAGTCGTGGTGCCGCTTCAGCAGGACCGTCACAGCAATACAGCACGTCGTTGGCCAAGTCCGATTCGTCGGTGCTCAGTGCGGCCAATGATGCCCCAGTGATGCGTACGTCGCCCTGCTGGGTGGCAAACGTGTAAACCGTGTCGCGTGCTGCACTTGCCAGCAGTTGCAGGCCGCGCAGCAGGCGCGGGAAGTCGGTGGTGGCAGCGTCGACCGAGGCTTTCACTTCCACCAGCAGGCACACGTCCCAAGTGTGTTCATCATTGCCTGCGGTCTGACTCAGCAAGACGGCATCCCACTCGCTTTTGGCGCGCTCGGTGTTGCCTGGGATAGAGGCCGGTACCCGCAGCGAGGTGACGACGCGGTAGGTGGTACCCGTGTCAGTGGCGGCGTCAGTGTTGGCGTGATCCGTCTCGTTCAGTCGCTGCGCCAGCGTATTCAACACCTGCGCTGCTTTGGCCTCTGCGGACGCCCCCCGCTGTTGGGCGATGCTGGCCTGAGCAATGGCCGCTTCACTTCCTGATCTTGGAAAGTGCCGATCCAGCAAGCCTTGGTAGCGTTGCACGGCAGGGTCGTTCAACAGGCCCGCAAGTCGTTCCAAGCGCCGTAGTTCGGGGCTGGCAACCAATCGGGTCAAGGATTGCACCAGGGGTGTGTCTGGCTGCGCTTCGTCTTCGATCAGTTGGTGTGCCGCACTGGCCAGCGTTGACCAGGATGTCGATTCGAGCGCGGTGTGCAATTCGGTCAATGCGTTGCGCTGGGCACTGGGCGGCTGCCGCTGCAGTTTGGCCGGATGCGCAACAGAATTGACGATGGCGTAGATGGCGCGGCGGTCTTGGTCGTTCTGGGCGGACAGTGATGCGTAATCCTGTACGTGTGCGGTTTGGTAGCGAAGCAGCATCGCCTGAAATGAAGCGTCTCCGCTGACGGGGTGGGCGGCTTCGCGTATCAGGTTGGCGAAGGCGGAGAGAAACTGCTGTTTCAGGCGTGGGTCTGGGGCGGTGCCGCGGGTGATGGCGATCCGGGTTTGTTCGATGGTGATCGCGAGCGTGGTTGCCGGGTCTTGGGATGCGGTCGTATCGGGGAATGATAGCGTTGCGGGCAGTTGATACCGACGTGCAACCTTGCGCAGTGTGTCGGCAAGCAGGCGGGGATGCGGTTGCGGGCACATTGGCGGTATTCCGTTTCCTGGGATGCTTGAGCTGGTGCGCAGTTGTCGAACGTTCTTGTTGTGTTCAAGCTTAACTGTACCGGCTTGTGGGTCGCGATTTATCGGGAAGCTGTTTTGTTGGTAGTTTGGTGCGCTTTTGGGGGCTGTGTCGCTGTGTAGCCAGTCGCGGGTGCCGGGGGCGTGGCGTCTGCCCCGCTGGACCTACGCGTCGGGGCTCCCGCCCTCCACGTCGTCCAGAAGGGCAGCCGCCACGCCCCCGGCACCCGCGCCTTCAGAACGGCTTGGTTAAAAGCGCATCCCGCTTTTGGGCGACTCGATTTTTCTGGCTGCTCGGGTGCTGTACGCGGCTCCCCCGTATTGGCGTTTGTGGCTCTTAAGTTCCGAACCAGCTGGACTTGGGGACTTGGCTGGCCAGGTCGTCACGAAGCGATTCAGCGGCTTACGTTTCGGCCGACTTTTAAGTGACCTTTTAGCGCAGCGACACTCAAGGAAATTGCGCTCCTGCTTGGTGGTGGGGTGACACCGAAGCGGGTTGTAGTGGTCCAATAAAAGTGGACACCTCGATAGGGGGATAATTTCTCCAACGAGGACACTGACGATATGACGACACCTAACCGCAGAACGTTCGATGCAGCTTTCAAGCTGCAAGTGGCACAGATGATTCGTGACCAGGGTTTAAGCGTAATGCAGGTCTGCAAGGACCTGGGCTTGGCAGAAAGCCCGGTCCGCCGCTGGTTGGCCCAGTACGATGCCGAGCAGCTTGGCCAGCCTGGCCTGGGCAAGCCGTTGACCGCTGAGCAGCAACGCATCCGTGAACTGGAGCGAGAGAATCAGCGTCTGCGTGAGGACGTGTCGCTGTTAAAAAAAGCATCGGCCTTCTTCGCCCGCGAACTGAAGTGATCCAACGGATCATTCACCAGTGGCAGGAGAAGGCCAGCGTGACCCGTTTGTGCAGATTGTTGAGCGTCAGCCGCTCCGGGGTGTACGCAGCACGCCGACGGCGTGCTGCGCCCAGGCCCTGTGCCTTGGCAGCCCCCGTTCAGGCCGCCTTCGACGCCAGCGGTGGCAACTACGGCAGCCGACGTGTGCGGGAAGCCCTGAACGCTGATGGGTTGATGGTAGGTCGCTATCGGGTTCGTCGGTTGATGAAACAGCTTGCGCTGCAACCTCGCTGGAAGCGCAAGTTCGTGCATACCACCGACAGCCGACACGACCTGCCGATCGCCGCCAACGTGTTGAACCGACAGTTCAGGCCGGCTGCGCCGAACCAAGCGTGGGTGGCCGACATCACGTATATCCGCACCGACCAAGGCTGGCTGTACTTGGCCGCCGTGCTGGACTTGTACTCACGCAAGGTGGTGGGCTGGTCGATGGCACCGGCCATGCCTGCTGAACTGGTCTGCAACGCGCTGCAGATGGCGATCACACTGCGTCAGCCCAAGCCTGGCCTGATCGTGCATACCGACCGTGGCTGCCAGTACGCAAGCCATGCCCATCGTGACTTACTGGCCAAACATAAGCTGGTCGCCAGCATGAGCCGAAAGGGCAACTGTTGGGACAATGCCGTGATGGAACGCTTCTTCCTGAACCTCAAGATGGAGCGGGTGTGGCAGCGCCGTTATGCCAATGCGGCTGAAGGGATCGTCGACATCAATCACTACATCGTGGGCTTCTACAACACCCATCGGCTGCACTCGACGCTGGGCTATCAATCACCGGCTGACTACGAGAAAGTTAGCCACTGAACACCCTATCTCCGTGTCCATTAAAACTTGACCACTACAGGTGGCCGCACGTAAACGGCTCGCGGGAGAAAGGCTGAGGGGGCGGCGGTTTCACGTTGCTACTCAGTGCTCGGTGCGTCAGTTGCGTGGTAGACCACTTAGTGTTCGGAATACGCCTATTCGTTGCCAGAGCGCGCTGCGCAGTTACCGTCCAGCATTCAGAAAATCGGCTCGGCGCTCACTCCTTGACGTGGAACGCTCGTCCCGAACGGGTCTGGCCAGCGGCCGTCTGCACCCCAGTCATTCTCCGCATGCTATTACCGTGCGGCCACCCGCTTCGGTGTCACCCCACCCTTGAGAAAATAGGAGACACATCGAGCTGCCGCAACGTAAAAGGCCTCTGAAGGACGGCCCTAGCCGTGAGCCGTTAAATCGCTTCGTGGCGACCTGGCCAGCCAATCCCCAACGCCAGCCGCGTGGCAATTAAGAATGGCAGCCCACGAATGCCGAGAACCGATTCCAGCACCAAGCAGCCAGAAAATCTCACGCTGTCCAAAGGCGGGATCAGCTTCTAACCAAGCAGTTTTGAAGGCGCGGGTGGTGGGGCCGTGGTGGCTGCCCTTCTGGACGAGGTGGAGGGCGGAGACCCGACGCCTAAGTCAAGCGGGGCAGCCACCACGGCCCCACCACCCGCGACTGGCAGAAGAACAAAAAAACCTAACTACAAATAAGAAAAGGGCTACGACAACACTCCGTCGTAGCCCCAGACCTACTGGCGCTGATTCAACCCAGCACCCCAGTCATCACCGGTAATAGATCTTTGAATCGATCTTCTGATCCACCGCCGTCTGCAACCACGCCGGCAGCGTAGGCAGCGGGCCGGTCGGGTGGTTCACGTCCTGCGCAAACCTGAACGCATTCGTCGGATCGTACTTCTGCTTCACCGCATACAAACCAGCCTGCGCATCACCCCAGTAAGCCTGACCGTAATTCGTCTGACCAACTTGCGGGTAATTCTGGTAGATCTCGCCATTCCACATGGGTGCCATGTAGTTGATCCAGTCTGCCAGGAATTTCTCCGAAGCAGCCTTATCCTGCTCCTTCGTCTTGCCGTCGTACCAGAATACATCCAGCACAGCATTGAACGCCGCAGTGCGGTGAACGAAAGCGTTGCTGCCCTCGGCCGGGTAGGCCGGGAAAGCATTGATCGCGCCGCCGTAGAACTCCATGTAGAAGTAAGACGTCCAATTCGGCGAGGTGACGAACAGCCGCAGCAGACCGTTCCACTCATCGCTGGTCAGCTCACGCGTCACATAACGGCAAGCCTTGTCCTCATACGGCATGATGTTGTTCGGCAGGCAAGGCAGACCATACGGAACATCCAGCAGCGCGCCGTTCAGGTTGACGAAGCTGTCCACCTTGGTCCACTGGGTAACCGCGCCAGGCAGATTGCACAGCGGCTGAATCGCGGCCTGGCCGGCAGCTTGGGTGCCGACGTAGACGCCACGCACCATCAGATACGGGTACTGCGGGCCGGTGACCGGCAGGCCAGCTTCGATGCCGGGCTGATAGCACAGCGACACCTGGATGTTCAGTTCCTTGGGCAGCTTGTCCAGCATGTACTGTGACTGCAGCAGCATCAGCGCATCGGTGCCGTTCTGGAAATCGGTGTCGGTCTGCAGCGGCCAGATCAGGGCCCAGCCGAACACATCGCCAAGCGGACGCAGTTGCAGGCGCGCCGTCAGCAAAATGCCGAAGTTGCCGCCGGTGCCCCCACGCATGGCCCAGTACAGGTCGCTGTTGACCGTGGGGCTTGCGGTAACGATGGTGCCATCGGCCAGCATGACGCGCATGTCGATCACGTTGTCGCAGTTCATGCCGTAGGTGACGGACGTAAAGCCGTAGCCGCCGCCTTGCATGTAACCGGCCAGGCACACGTCGGGGCATTCGCCGCCCGGGACGTGCAGCTTGTAGGTGTCGAGCAGCGGGTCAAGCTTGCGGAAGGGGCATGCTGCGCCCACGGTGGCGATCTGGGCCACGGGGTCGACGGTCGCGTCGTTGAGCGCGCTCACGTCGATCAGGGCACCGAAACCGGCCGAGAAGCCAGCTGTGCAGTGGCCGCTGGAGCGAACGGTGAAGGGGATGTTGAGCTTGTTCTTGGCCAGTTGCAGCGCGATTGCGACGTCGGCTTCGACGGCGCAATAGATGATCATGTACGGAAGCGGATTGAATACCGGATTGAACAGCTTGCGATCTTGGTTGTAGAGCGGGTCAGTCGGGAAGACAATGTGACCTTGCAGCTTCGTTTGCGCTGCTTTGATCTCTTCCAGCGACACTTTTTCAAAGACGGGGTGATTCAGCTTTTCCCACTCGTTGAACAGGGCGAGGTCGCGATGGTACTTCTTGGTGTATTTGATCGTCATGAGCAGTACGTAAAAGCATGAATGAAGTGACCCATCCGCATGGCTGAATAAATATCACCATGTGCCGCGGACGCATTTAGAAACATATGTGAACCGTTCGTCGGATGCAAGTGTCAGCTTTGCGCGTGTCAACTCGGCGACATTGCGAATAATCATGCGAAAAGGGGACATATTTCTTTAGTACGATACGTATGTATACGTAGAGGAGCTCAGCCGTTCGGAATCCGGAGTTCGATTTCACGCTCGAACCCATCATTTGCCGGTTTGCCGGTGCGGGGGACGGTCTGCCAAGCGCTTGGCATGTCGGCCCCGAGTGTGTGAATGAGAGTAGATTTGCTTGGTTTCCTCAGACAACTGCTGCGCAGCGCCGAGTGGCCGGAAGGTGCCGTGTGATGCGTAGTCTTATTCTTGGTGCCCCGCTCGATACAGCTGACGGGTTGCTTGCTGCCGCTCACCGGGCATTGGAGAACGGACAGGTGCAACAAGCGCACGACCTCGCAGTAACTGCTCTATCCATGGCGCGCGATGTCAATCCGCGCCTCGAAGCGCGCGCCTTGGCGTCGCTTGCGCATTGCGATCGCATCAGTTCGCGCCTGCGACTTGCCACCGAAGCCAGTCGCCGTGCCGCTCATTTGTTCGAGCAATTGGGTGACGCGCAGGGCGAGGCCAATGCGCTGATCACACTTGCTCACGTGTGTATCTTGCTGGGCCGTAATGACGAGGCCGTGGAAGCTGCTTTGCTCAGCGTCCGGCTGTGCGAGACCAAGGCTCCGCAACCGCAACTGGTGTTGGCCTACAACTGCCTGGGCATTGCCTATTCCTGGGCAGGTGACCACGATCGCGCCGATGCGTCGCTGGCGGCGGCAATCAAGGTTGCGCAGCATTGCGTGCCGGTGGCGAGTGCCTATCAGCCCTTGTTGAATCAGGTCTGGGTCGAGGCCTCGCGCCTGATCGATGAGCGTTTCCAGACCGGCACCATGAGCAGTCTGTCGCGACTGGAAGCCTTGGCCGCAGAGTGCAAGGCGCTTGAAGCGGCGGGGCTGTCCTCGTCGCTGTTGCCCGGCCTGCAGTCCATGGGCGAAGTGATCTCGAATGCGTCGTGGGCGCTGCTGGAAGCATGGCAGGGCGATATCGCCGCAGCTGACAAATCGGTTGCGTTGGCAGTTCAGTCGCTGGCCAAGAATGTGACGTGGCTCGACGCCTTTGTTCGATGGGCCGCGGCCGAAATCGCGTGGGCCAGACAGGATTGGGAAAAGACCCAGATCGAGCTTGAGTCGATGCGGGTGTTGGCCTTGAGCGTAGAGCACGAACAACTGGCCTGCCGTGCGCACCTGTTGCTGGCTCAGGCCTTCGAGATCCAGGGGCGGCACGAAGATGCGCTGCGCGAAAACCGCGCACTGCGTCGGCGCGAGCAGCGGGTGGTTGCTGACGGCCTGGTCAGCCGGGAGGCCCTGGTGTCCTGGCGTCTGGATGCGCGTCAAAGTCAGCGCCATTTGCAGCAGGCCTTGATCACTTCCAAGCAGTTCGAGCGCTGGTCGCTGGAAGATGCCCTGACCGGGATCGCGAACCGCCGTAGCTTCGAGCGTGCACTGGAACAGCGCCTTCAGGTGCAGACGTCCACCGGCCGGCCCTTGACGGTGGCACTGGTCGATGTGGATCGTTTCAAGTCGGTGAACGACCGCTTCACGCATCAGATCGGCGACCGGGTGCTCAAGACTGTTGCCGCCCTGATGGCGTCCAGCGTGCGCGAGCAAGACTTGTCGGCGCGTTGGGCGGGCGACGAGTTTGTGATCCTGTTTGACAACACCACCACCTCGGTCGCGATCCAGGTGTGTGAACACGTGCAGTTGGCCGTTGCCGGATTCGACTGGGAGGCCATCGCACCGGGCCTGCAAGTGTCGGTCAGCATCGGGCTGAGCGAGGCCCAGCCGGGGGACGCCGCCGAAGCGGTGATTCACCGCAGCGACAAGTCCATGTACCTGGCCAAGCTACGGCCTTGCTCGGCGTAAGCGTGGGCCTGATGCATTCAGGCTCACGGGTGAATCAGGCCTGCATGTAATTCACATCCGTGCCTGATTCAGCCCTGAACTTGCTTCGACCCTGAATCTGCTTCAACCCCACGCGTAAGTCCGCGCGTGTTCCAGAAACGCCTTCATGGCTGTGCTCGGATGGCGGCGGTTGGGGTAGTACAAAAACCAATTCGGCAGGGTGGGGCTCCAGTCTGGCAGCAGTTCCACCAGTTGCGCCTGCGCGAGCGGCTCCTTGGCATAGTCTTCGAAGATGTGGGCAATGCCCTGGCCAGCCAGCGCCGCCTGCAGTTCTTGGTGCGCTGAGCCCAGCGTCAAACGTCCTTCGGGCGTGACAGTCAGCGCCTCGCCATCTTTTTCGAATTGCCAGGTCATCAGCGTGCCACCCGGGAAACGTCGCCGGATGCAGTCGTGTCCAAACAGATCCTGGGGTGTCTTGGGCGTGCCGCGTGCGCGCAGATACTCGGGCGAAGCGACGATGGCGTAACGCAGGGGCGGCCCGATCGGTGTGGCGATCATGTCTTGCGCCAACTGTCTGCCAAAGCGCACGCCTGCATCGAAACCCTGATCGACAATATCCACGATGGCCGCGTCGCTGACGATCTCGACATTGACCTCGGGATACGCCCGCATGAAGTCGAAGGCCAAGGGGCACAGCACGTGGTCTACGGCCGGGCCGGGTGCGTTGATGCGTATGGTGCCGGACGGCGTGGATCGGAGCTGGTCCAGGTCGGTCAACGCCAGGCGAATGTCGCGCAGAGCCGGTTCCAGCTGTGCCAGCAGCCGTGCACCGGCTTCGGTCGGCGAAACGCTGCGTGTTGTTCGATTCAGCAGCCTGATGCCAAGCGCCGCCTCCAGTGCATTAAGGCTTTGACTGAGCGCGGAAGACGAAATGCCGCGTTCAAGCGCTGCTGCACGAAAACCGCCGCAGCGCACGATGGATGCGAACGTCTCAAGACTGTCCAGGCGTAGTGGGGTCATCAGGCTTTGTCTCAACCAATTGCGTAGTTTTTCTTATCAGCGTGTTCTCGTTTGTGCATCTTATCAGCGCGATCAAGCGTGGCCATAGTGACGGTCAGGTTGGCGTTCTGCATGGTGCAGGCAATTGCCGACGACTTGAGTCGAGGACAACACATGACGATGGAAACGCTGACGCGGCATCGCCGCAAGTTCATGCTGTCGGCGGTCGCCGGGGCATCGGGGCTGGCGCTGGGAAGTGGTTTTGAGCGAACCGCCCTGGCGCAGACAGCAGCCCCGTCGCCCGCGATGCAGGCCGGCAATGCCGCCCACTACCAATTCCGCGTTGGCGATATTCGGGCAACCGTGGTGAGTGACGGAGTAATCGGCGGGCCGCCACGCATATACGCCAGCGACGCGCCCGAGCTTGACCTGCAGGAAGCGCTGCGCCGTGCCTTCCTGCCGCCCGATCACCTGACGCTGAACCTGAATACGCTGCTGATCGAAACCGGCGGGCGGCGCATTCTGCTGGAAGCCGGGGCAGGGCAGACCATGGGGCCGAATGGCGGCCGCATCTTCGCCAACCTTGCTGCCCTTGGTTTACGTCCCGACGACATCGATGTGGTGGTCGTGTCCCACACGCATCCAGACCATGTCGGCAACTTGCGCGCTGCCGATGGCGGCAAGGCCTTTCCCAAGGCAACGGTGTTTGCGCCGCGCGCAGACTGGGATTTTTTCGTGCGCGGTGAGCCTGATCTTTCCTACATGCCGGTGCCAGAGGATTTCCGACGGCGGTTTGGTGCGGCGATCAAGCGGAGTGTCGAGCCGGTGGCGGCCGGCATCGAACTGTACGAGGCGGGTACGGAGATCGTGCCGGGGCTGACCACGATTGTGGCCGCTGACCACGATTGTGGCCGCTGGCCACACGCCAGGCATGGCAACCTTCCTGGTGCACTCGGGCGATGCGCAGCTATTGCTGACGGCAGACTTGGCCTATCACCCGGTCGTCAATATCAATAATTCTTGGCTGCTTGGCCCGGATCGGAACAAAGAGACTGCGCGGGCGGCACGGGTGCGCATCTTTGATCGGGCTGCCAGCGAACGCATGTTGGTGTTGGGCTTTCATTATCCGTTTCCCGGTTTGGGAAGGATGCTGAAGCTGGACAACGCCTATGCTTGGGTGCCGGCCAACTGGCAGTTTTGAAAAGGCAGCGGCAAGCGATGAAACTGTCGCTCGCCGCTGCCTTGCGCGATGCTGGGACCGCACAGGTGAAGAGGATCTATCCACGCCGCAGGCAGGCAGCACTAGCCCCGTACCGGTGCCCACGGGAAGCTCTCGGTGCTGGCGTCCAACACCACGCCGCTTGCCACCAGGCGCTGGCATTGTTCGGCATCCAGGCCTGCTTCGCGCAGCACTGCAACGCTGTGTTCACCCAGCTCGGGTGGGCTCAGCGTCGCGTTGGCCTGTTCGTTGTTGGGGTCATCGCCCGCATCGCCGGCATACAGCCGCGGAAACTCCGGCACCTCAAAATCCAACCCGCGATATTGAACCGCGCGCAGTTTCCCCGGCTGATGCGCCTGCGGCACTTCCAGCACGCGCTCCAGTGGCAGCACTTCCGTGTTGCCTACGCCTGCCGCGCTCAGACGGGCAGCGGTTGCGTCGAAAGGATGGGCAGCAATCGCTGCTTTCACCAAGGCTTCCACTTCCTCGCGCCGCTTCTTCCGATCACGCAGCATTGCCAGGGACGCATCGTTTGCTTCGGGCAGATTCATGGCCTGGCAGAACTTCAACCAATGCGCGTCCGTCAGCATCAACAGGTACATCCAGCGTTCGTCTGAACTCATGTACGCGCCGTAGCCCGGCATGCTGAATTCGCCATGCGGCTCGCGTTCGGGCCGGCCCAGCAGCTGCGTCTTCAACTGAATGCCAACCAGATCGCGGGACGCAACGTGCAGGCCGGTTTCGTACAGGCCAACCTCCACATGGCGGTCAGCCGCGTCCGGGCTAAGCATCTTGGCCAGAATGCCGATCACTGCGTAAGCCCCGGCGAACTGGTCATGGTAGGACGGCCCAAGCCTGCTTGGCCGTCCGTTGATGCGGTTTGCTTCCATGACGCCAGTAGCTGCTTCGGCCACCGGGTTCGATGCCAGGTCGTCTTCCTGTGGCCCGTTGGCATATCCTCGGATGTGGCAGTAGATCAGCTTCGGGTTGATCGCTTCGCAATCCGCCTGGGTCAGGCTCAATTTGCGCGCAGCCTTGGGTGCCAGGTTGTGTACCAGGGCATCGGCACTTTCCAGCAGCTTGCAGAACGCGGCATGGCCGTCGGGATCGGCCAGGTCGATGCACACGCTTTTCTTGCCGTGGCTGTACGCGATGAACGTGCCGCTGGGGCCGCCACGGACCAGCGCGCGGGTCGGGTCACCGCGTGGCGGCTCGACTTTGATCACCTCGGCACCCAGCTGCGACAGGATGTGCGAGGCAAACGGGGCCGCCAGCATGGTCCCCAATTCGATGACACGACGGCCCGCGAGGGGAGGGTGCGACATGGTGATCTCCTGCTTTATCTGCAAAAGAATGCATTCTATATTTTAAGATGTGCTGCGTAATCACATAAAATTATGGGGTAAGCCCGTATTTCTAAGCCGTTCCAAAAATATAGAATGCATTCTTATGTCGTGCAGAGAACGCGGCAGCCCCAAAAATGACCAGGAGATAGAACGTGCACAGAAGAACGTTTCTTTCCAGTTGTGCCGCCGCCACTGCCTCGATCGCACTTCCAGGCCTGGCACGCGCCCAAGCGGTTTCCCCCGGCATCGATATGGCCAACAAGACGGTCACGGTCGGTGCGTTCACCCCCATCACGGGGCCTGTGCCGTTCTACGCAATCCTGACCCGGGCCGCCGAGTCCTGCTTCAAGTGGGCCAACGAGACTGACGCGCTGAAGGGCTGGAAGATCAACTTCGTCACCTATGACGATGGCTACGAGCCGTCACGCAGCGTGGCCGTCACACGCCGCCTGGTGGAAGAGAACAAAATTTTTGCGCTGGCCGCGCCCGTGGGCACCGCCCAGTGCACCGCTGTCATTCCTTACGCCAAGGAAGTGGGCCTGCCGATGTTGGGGCCGATCGGCGGTGCGTCGGCGCTGTTCGCCGAACGTCTGGTGTTTCCGCTTCTGCCTGACTACGGCTGGTCTGCTGCGTCGAACCTGGACTACGCCTTCAACGACCTGAAGGCCAGCCGTGTGGCGCTGCTGTGGGAAAACGATGAGCTTGGTCGTTCCGCCAAGCGCGGCTTCGATTTGCTGATGGCCAGCAGCAAGAAGGAAGCGGCCGAATCCATTCCGTTCGAGGTGCGCAGCACCGATTTCACGCCGCACATGCGCCGCATCGCCAATGCCAAGGCAGAAGTGGTGATCCTGTTCGGGTCGAACGCCAACCTGGCGGCCGCACTGAAAACCGCCGAGCGCCTGGATTTCCAGGGCAAGTGGATGGCCCCGTTCTTCACGGCCGACCCTACCACCTACAAGTTGGCTGGCCCCTTGCTCGATGGCACCTATTTCTCGTCGTGGCTGATGCCCGTCGGTGCTGACGACGCGAACATCAAGGCCTACCGCGACACCGTGGGCAAGCTTTACCCCAACGACCCGATCGGCGTGTTCGGTTTGAACGGCTGGAGCAATGCATCGCTGTTCGTGAAGGGCTTCCAGCTGCTGCTGGAAAGCGGCAAGCCACTGACCCGCGCAAATCTGGTCGATGTCATGGAAACCATGAGCAACCAGACGGTGGGTGGCGCACGCGGGGTGACCTTCAAGGCCAATGACCATCGTGGCACGCGCCAGGAAGGGATCATCCAGGCAACCTCTGGCGGCACGTTCAAGCTGGTGCGGGACTTCAAGCCGTACCCCACCGATGTTTTCGACGCAAAGATCTAAGGGAGCGGCCGCGTGAGCACTGCTTATGACGATTGGGTGGGACGGACCGAGGAACGTGTCGAACGCATCGGCGCGCCAGCGGTTCAGGCCATGGCGGCAACGCTGGATCTGGATCATGCACCGACTGCCGGCGAGGCGTTGCCGCCGGGCTGGCAGTGGCTGTACTTCAATCCGCCCGTTCGTCGTGGCGGCCTGGGTGGCGATGGGCATCCGAAACGCGGCGGGTTCTTGCCGCCCATCGACTTGCCCCGCCGCATGTGGGCGGGCAGTCGAATTCGTTACCTGGCCGATTTGCCGATCGAGGCACAAGCCACGCGCCGCAGCCGCATTGTGAAAGTGGAAAACAAGGTGGGCAAGCGCGGCTCGCTGTGGTTCGTGACGGTTGAACACACCATTTCCGTCAATGGCCACGACTGCATCGTGGAAGAGCAAGACATTGTTTACAGAGATGCCACGCCACCCGGTCAGGCTGTCGCTGCACCCACAGCCCCGGTTCGGCACGACGGCGAGGCGCAATGGGGCAAAGCGTTCGAGCCTGACACCACGGTGCTGTTCCGATATTCAGCGCTGACTTTCAACGGCCACCGCATTCATTACGACCAAAGCTATGCACGCGATGTCGAGGGCTACCCGGACCTGGTGGTACACGGGCCGCTGACGGCCACGTTGCTGCAACAACTGGCGCTGGAACACAGCGGCGGTCGGGCCTTGGCGAGTTTCGACTTCCGGGGTGTCAGCCCTTTGTTCGTATCGCGCGGTTTTCAGCTGGAAGGACGCGAACTTGATGACGGCAGCCTGAACCTGTGGGCACGCGGGCCGGATGGCGACCTAGCGATGTCCGCCATAGCGACTTTGCGCTGAACCTGCGACAACACTTCTACCTATAAAAACAGCATCAGGAGATTCAGGAGATGGCACAGCATTTGAGTGGAGCGGCAAACCTCGATGGCCAGGTGGCCTTCATCACGGGCGGAGCCGGTTCCATGGGACGCGCGATTGCCACGGCATTTCAAGCCGCTGGGGCGCGTGTGATCGCGACGGATCGGGCCGAACATGAAGATATTGGCGAGGGCATCGACTACCGCCAGTACGACGTGACCTCGCGCGAGCAGACCGACACGCTGATCGATGCGGTGCTTGCCGAATACGGCCAGGTCGACATCCTGGTGCTGTGCGCGGGGATCATTGCGCGCACGCCGCTGGCCGACAGCACAGACGACGAGTGGGACGCGCTGATGTCCGTCAACGTGCGCGGCGTGGTGAACCCGGCGCGCAAGCTGTTTCCGCTGATGTGCGATCGCGGATTCGGAAAGATTCTGGCGGCAGGTTCCATCGCTGCCAAGAACGGCGGTGTGGCGTCTGGCCCGGCCTACGTGGCGTCCAAGGCGGCTGTGCACGGGATGATGCGCTGGATCGCCAAGGCCGGCGCGCCGCATGGTGTGTACGCCAACACGCTGGCACCGGGGCCGGTGGAAACCGCGATGTGGGCAAGCGTGACGGGCGGCCAGGCACCTTCTGCCAATGGCTCGGTGCCGCTGGGCCGTTACGGCAACACGGAAGACATTGCGCAGGCGGCGCTGTTCCTGTGTTCGCCAGCATCGAACTGGATCACGGGCACGTCGCTGGATGTCAGCGGCGGCATGTGGATGGCCTGAGGCGAGGAGCCGAGCATGGCAACAGCAATGACAGCAGATACCACCCCGGTGATCGGTTTCATCGGACTGGGTGTGATGGGCGGGCCGATGTGTCGCAACATGGCCTTGAAGCATGCGGGTGACGTGCTTGCCTTCGATATGTCCGCCGACGCATTCAAGGTCTTGGACGGCACCAAGGCACGCCGTGCGAGCACGGTGGCAGAACTGGCCGCGCAGGCCGACGTGGTCTTCCTGTCCTTGCCGGGCGGCCCGCAGGTTGAACAGGTTTGTCTGGGCAACACCGGCTTGAGCAGCGCCGCGCGCCGGCCAGCAATCATCGTGGACCTGAGCACCACCACGGTGGCGTCTGCGCGCTCGGTGGCCGAGCGGCTGGCTGCGCTGGATGTGGCCTTTGCCGATGCACCGGTGGCCCGTACTCGTGAAGCTGCGCAACGCGGCGAGCTGAGCATCATGGTGGGGGCGGACGAAGCGCTGTTTGCCCGCATCGAACCGCTGCTGCGTTATATCGGTTCTGACGTGACACGCTGCGGTGAAGTCGGCTGTGGCCAGGTGGTCAAGCTGATCAACAACGCACTGGTGTTCGAGAACACGGTGGCGCTGGCAGAAATGATGGTGTTGGGCGAGCGCGCCGGGGTCGATCCGGCCACCTTGCTGGATGCCGTGTCCAAGGGTTCCGGCGACAGCTTTGTGCTGCGCAATCATGGTCGCAAATCCATGCTGCCGCGCGAGTTTCCCGAGAAAGCCTTCCCGCCGGAATATGCCTTGAAAGACCTGGGTTATGTGCTGGAACTGGCCGACCAGACGGGGCTGGATGCGCGCGTGGTCGAACTGGCAAAGCGTTATTACGCCGCGACCGCCAGCGGCGGATGGAGCGGCCGCTACTTCCCGTCGGTGATTGCGCTGATCGACAGCGGGCAGGGGCCGGCAGCGGTGGATGCGGGCGCGGCAGTCAAAGCGGCTTCGGCGGCTTCTGCGTCTAGCCCGGCCAACCCTGCCGGCCAAGCGTCCGGCACCGTATCAACGGCCACCGCCCCGCTAGAAGAAAGGAGCCACGCAAATGGCTGACCTCATCGGCCTGATCTGGGCGGGCATCATCAGCGGCTGCTTATACGCCATGGGCGCAATCGGCATCGTGCTGATCTACAAAAGCTCCAACGTCGTGAACTTCGCGCACGGCAACCTGGCGGGCCTGTCGGCTTTCCTGGTGTTCGGGTTCACGGCCGGCCTGTTCGCCGAGATGGCCTGGGGCGCAGCGGTGTTGCTCACGCTGGTCATCATGGTGGCGGTGATGGCGGTCAGCTACCTGCTGATTGCGCCGCTGGTTTTCAAGTCGGACCTGACCAGCACCATCGCCACACTGGGGGTGGGCTTGCTGGCCCAAGGAGTGACGCAGTTGCTGTTCGGCTCCAGCGTGGTGGCGCTCGATTTGCCGCTGCCGTCATGGCGCGCCCGGCTTGGGCCGCTGCACATCACCGCCTACGACCTTGCTGTACTGGGCACGACGATGCTGGCGATTGGTGTGCTGTATCTGCTGATCGAACGCACCCGCATCGGCATCGCGTTCCGTGCGGTGTCGGCCAACCCGTTCGCCAGTCGCGTGTGTGGCCTGAGCCTGCGCCGCGTGCATCTGTTCTCGTGGGTGACGGCGGGCTTGCTGGGGCTGGTGGCGTCGCTCTTGATCGTGCCCACCACCTTCCTGTCGTCCACCAGTGTGGCGTCCTTCATGTTGCAGGCGTTTGCGGCGGCGGTGGTCGGAGGCTTCAATAGTCTGCCTGGCGCGATTGTGGGCGGCATTTTCATCGGGGTCATCATGAACCTGCTGTCGTTCTACCTCGCGGCCGAGTTCAACAACACCTACCTGTTGCTGACCATGCTGGTCGTACTGAACATCTTCCCGAAGGGCTTGCTGGCTGTGCGCGGAGGTCTCCGTGTCTAGTGTCATCACATCTTCTCGCGACGTGTCTGCCAGCGCCGTGCAGGCAAACCAGGCGGCAGCATCTGCACGGCGGCGAACTGCCGGGCTGGGCATCATCGGTGTGCTGGTTCTGATGGCATTGCCCCTGGTGGCAGGCGGTTACTGGACCTTCACCCTGGGCCTGTGCTTTGCCAACGCGATTGCCATCATCTCGGTCAGTTTCCTGGTGCGTTATGGCGGCGAAGTGTCGATTGGTCATGGTGTGTTCGTTGCTGCCGGGGCCTACACCGTGGCGCTGGTGGAAAAATACCTGGGCCTGCCGCTGCTGGTCAGCCTGCCGATTGCCGCCTGCGTGGGTGCCTTGCTGGGCGTGATCTTTGCGTTCCCATCACGCCATCTGTCCGGCATTTATCTGGCCGTTGCAACCATGGCCTTGGCGCTGGCCTTGCCCGAAGTGCTGCTGCATTTCTCGTCGGTGACGGGCGGCTACGAAGGGGTGTACGTCAAGCTGGATGCACTGCCTGGCTTGTCGAAAGAACTGCAACGGTATTACCTGCCGCTGGCAGGTCTGGTGTCGGTGTCCATATTGCTGCGCCACTTCCGCCGCTCACGCCAGGCCGCGGCACTGATGCTCAGCCGGACTTCCCCTCATGCTGCCGAATCCTTTGGTGTGCGCCGCAGCTGGGCACGCCTGTCCTGCATGGCGATGAGCGCAGGGATTGCCGCGATTGCCGGCGCGCTGCTGTCCTTCAGTTCATCTACGGTGTCGCCCAACAGCTTCACCTTGTGGACCTCGATCTTCCTGCTGGTGGGCTCGGTTGTCAGCTTGTATTCGCTGTCGATGTTCGGTGCGCTGATCGGTGGGCTGTTCCTGACCATGATGCCCATGCTGCTGGCCGGCGCGGGCAACTGGGTGCCGATTCTGTATGGCGCTGCGCTGCTGGTGGTGGTGCTGGGCTTCAACGCCCTGCCCGAAGCATGGCGCAATCGCCTGATGGGAGGACAAGCATGAGCGCAGCTGTTGCTACACCGGTTGCCAGTGCGGTTGCAAACGCGGTTGCCCGTGAACCGCTGGTGGTTGACGATCTGTCGCTGTCTTTCGGTGGTATTCGGGTCTTGCAGCACGTGGGCATGCATCTGCGTGCCGGCGAAATCACCGGCCTGATCGGCCCCAACGGCGCAGGCAAGACCAGCTTCTTCAATTGCCTGACCGGTTTGTATTCGCCGCAGCACGGCAGCATCTGCCTGGGCACCAAGCACCTGGAACGCATTCCCTCGTCGGGACGCGCTGCGCTGGGCTTTTCGCGCAGTTTCCAGCACGTGGCCTTGTGCCCCGAATTAAGCGTGATCGAAAACGTCATGATCGGCCTGGACCGGCAGTCCTCGGCCGGTTGGCTGGACGCCTTCCTGCCGCTGTCTGGCGGGCGAAACGAACGGGCACATAACCGCGAACTGGCGATGGCTGCCTTGACCCGCCTGGGCGTGGCCGAGGTCGCCGACCTGTCACCTACCCAGTTGCCGCCTGGTGTGCTGCGGCTGACCGAGATCGCCCGTGCGATTGCCGGCAACCCGCGTGTGCTGCTGCTGGACGAACCGGCTGCAGGCTTGAATTCCGTGGAAACCGGTGACCTGTCTGCTGCCTTGAAACGGCTGCGCGCACCCGACCTGGTGCTGGTGGTGGTGGAGCACGACATGGACCTGATCATGGACGTCTGCGACACCATCCACGTGCTGAATGTCGGGACGTTGCTGGCGTCCGGCAGCCCTGAACAGATTCGCCTGAATCCCGACGTGGTGCGCGTGTACCTGGGAGACGAAGATGCATGACATCGATACAGGGTCGGACAGCAACACCTTGCTGCGCGTGGAAGGGCTGACGGTGCGTTATGGCGCAGGGCCCGTGGTGCACGGCATCGGCCTGGCGGTGCGCACCAGCACGGTCGTGGCCTTGCTGGGTGCCAACGGCGCGGGCAAATCCAGCACACTGCGCGCCATTGCGGGCCTTGAGCCGGCGCAAGGGCAGGTGTTCTTCGACGGGCAGGATATCTCCAGCCTGTCGGTGGCCGAGCGCTTCAAGCTGGGCATCGTCTACGTGCCTGAAGGCCGGGCAATCGTGACCGACCTGACGGTGGCCGAGAACCTGAAGCTGGGGTCCTACTTCGTCGATTCCGCCACGCGCAACAAGCGTGAACAGATGGTGATGGATTTCTTCCCCGAAATCGCCAATCGCCGTCGTTCGCCGGCCGGGCTGCTTAGCGGTGGTGAACAACAGATGTTGGCAATCGGTCGCGGGTTGATGTCCGGCCCGCGTCTGATTCTTCTGGACGAACCTTCGCTGGGCTTGGCTCCGTTGCTGGTGGCGCGTGTGTACGAACGCCTGGCGGCAATCCAGAAAGAACAGAAGCTGGCGGCCTTGCTGGTGGAACAGAGTTTTCACGTGGCCGCCAAGCTGGCCTCGCATGCCTGGGTGCTGCGTCATGGGCACATTGTTGGTGAATTGGACGAGGCCGCATTGCGAAGCCGGGAAGGGCGGCAGGCTGCGATCGACGCCTACCTGGGTGCGCGCAAAGAGACGCCGGCTGCCGATGCAAGCACGCGCGGTGCAGAGCAAGACCCACAGTCGGGGGTGCACGTATGAGCGCGCAACAAGCAAGTCAGGCCGAGATGAGCACGGCTGCTTCGAACAGCGCGATGACTGGTGCCGCCATGACCCAGGCAGGCATACCGGAAACCAAGGCCACGCCCATGACAAAACAGTTGAGCCTGCAAGGCGAGGTCATCGCCACCGGCTTGAAATTCCCGGAAGGCCCGGTGGCCTTGCCCGATGGCAGTGTGCTGGTGGTCGAGATCGCCGGTGGCCGCTTGATGCGCGTGTCGCCCACGGGCGAGTTGCAGGTCGTGGCTGAACTTGGCGGCGGCCCGAATGGTGCGGCACTTGGCCCCGATGGACACTGCTATGTCTGCAACAACGGCGGCTTCAGCTGGCGCACTGACGCGGGGTTCTCACGGCCCACCGGCCCGGCTGCCGACTACGCAGGCGGCTGCATCCAGCGTGTGAATCTAGACACCGGTGCAGTCGACACGCTGTACACCCATTGCGATGGCATTGCGCTGCATGGCCCTAACGACATCGTGTTCGATGCACACGGCGGCTTCTGGTTCACCGACTTCGGCAAGACCTTTGAAGACCGCATGTTGCGCGGTGCGTTGTACTACGCGCGTCTGGATGGCAGCTTTATCCGTCGCGCCGCCCATCCGGTCCTGACCCCGAATGGTGTGGGCCTGTCGCCAGACGGCAAGACGCTGTACATGTCCGAAACGGAGACCGCCAGGCTCTGGTCCTACCCGGTGCTGTCGCCCGGCGAACTGGGCCTGGAACCCTGGCCGTCGCCCAACGGTGGCCGCCTGGTGCATGGTCTGCCCGGTTATCAGCGATTCGATTCGCTGGCCGTGGAAGAAAACGGGAACATCTGTGTGGCCACACTGGTTCGCGGCGGCATCAGTGTGATTTCACCCGACGGCAACCTGCTGGAATTCCACGCCGCACCCGAAGGCTATTGCACCAACATCTGTTTTGGCGGGGCTGATCGGCGCACGGCGTTCATCACGCTGTCGGGTTATGGGCAGTTGTTCGCGGCACGCTGGCCACGCGCCGGTCTGGCGCTGGAGGCTTGACGATGGCAGATGCAATGACAGACACCGCTGCAATGGCAAACGAGGACACGTCCATGACCGAACATCAAGGCACACGACGCAAGTTGTTGACCGCTGCGGCAGTCGTGAGCGGTGCAAGCGCGCTGGGCCTGCGACCCGCCTGGGCGCAATCTGCCCCAGCTATGCAGTCATCTTGGCCGTCCAAGCCCATTCGCATCATCGTGCCGTATGCAGCCGGGCAGGGTGCAGACGTGTTGACCCGACTGGTGGCCCACGAGTTGACCAAGACGCTGAATCAGCCCATCTACATCGAGAACCGGGCAGGAGCAGGCGGCAACATCGGCGCGGCCGCTGCGGCTCGGTCGGATGCTGATGGCTACACCTTCATGCTGGGCACCAACGCCATCAATGCGGCCAACGAGTTCCTGTACAACAACCGGGGCTTCGAGCCCAGCGACTTTGTTGGCGTGGCCATGATCGGCCTGCTGCCGATGGTGATCTGCACATCGGCCCCGGACCTGCCCACCAATGGCTTGGCTGAACTGATTGCGCGTGCCCGCGCCAAGCCGGGCACCTTGAACGTCGGGCTGCCCAGCACCACCGCACAGGTAGTGTTTGCAGAGTTCGTGAAGTCAGCCCAGGCCCCGCTGTTCGGCGTTATGTACAAGGGCTCCAGCCAGTCCTTGACCGACACGATCGGTGGCCAGATTCCCTTGGCCATCGACACGGTGACCGCATCACGCGCTTATGTCGCGACTGGCAAGCTGCGTGCATTGGCGATCACCTCGCTTGCCGCCAGCGACATGCTGCCGGGCGTTAAGCCGGTGTCAGAACAAGGCGTTCCCGGTTTTGATGTAGTGGCCTGGGATGCATTGTTTGCCCCGCGCGCCACGCCGCCCGAGATCGTCGCCAAGATGGGCGAACACATCCGCATGGCACTGCAAGCGGCCGATGCACGCCGCAAGATGATGGACATCGGTGTGGAACCGCTGGTGATGGGGCCAACAGAGCTGGACGCGTTTGTGAAAACCGAACGCACCAAGTGGGGCAGCATCATCAAGACAGCCGGAATCAAGGTGGAATAGCTAATACCCCTGAAACGACGCCAAACTACGCGGTTTTCAGATCATCGACACTCTCGGGTCGCACAACAACCCATCCAGAAAAACGCAACACGAATCGCACTACAAACTGCGGTACTGAACCACACCGCTTGACCGAATAAAGCACCAACGAATACGCAAGACCAAGACATCAACGCAAGGCCTCAATCCCGATTGACCAAGAATGCATTCTGCATTGTTTATCTGAGCCAGGAGATTCACTGTGAGCACTGTCATCAACGCCCCCCAGTCCGACGTCGGCAACGCACCTGCCGAGGGCCTTATCACCGACGAGGCAGTCGCCGCCGCACGCGCCATGATTGGCCTGCATCTGCGCCCGGAAGGCCCGTATCTGCAAGACGCTACCGCCGACACGCTGCGCAACTGGTGCAACGGCATTGGCGACCTGAACCCGCTGTATCGCGACGTGGGCTATGCATCGAGCACGCGTTACGGGTCCATGATCGGCCACCCCATGTTCCCGATGGCCTTCGGTTGGCTGGGCCGCACCCGCTGGGGCCTGCCGGGCGTGCACGGCTTCTACGCCGGCAACGACTGGGAACTGTTCCGCCATGTGCGTCCGGGCGACCGCATCACCTCCATTGAGCGCGTCGTCGGTGTCGAAGAAAAGGAAAGCAAGTTCTCTGGCCGCCTGGTATTGCAATACGTCGAAGCCAGCTACTTCAACCAGCGCGGCGAACTGGTGGCGCGTGCCTTGGGCACATGCACCCGGCATGAACGCAAGGCTGCACGCGACACCGGCAAGTACAAGGAAATCGTGCTGCATGAATACACCAACGAAGAGCACGACCGCATCGACGCCATGGTGCTGAACGAACCCAAGAACATTCGTGGTGCGAACGTGCGTTATTGGGAAGAAGTGGAAGTGGGCGAAGAACTGCCCACCATTGCACGCGGCCCGCTGTCCTTGATGGACACCATGGGCTTCCTGGTCGGTTGCGGTCGTGGCCACACCCACGGCGTGGTGTTGCAGGCAGCCGCCAAGCATCCCGGCCACTTCTTCCGCAACCCGGAAGCAGGCGGTGGCGTGGAATACACCGGCATCGGCCACCACCGCGAATCGGTCGCCAAGGAAGTGGGCGTGCCGGGCACCTACGACTACGGTCCGCAGCGTTCGTCGTGGATGTGCTCGCTGATCACCAACTGGATGGGCGATGCGGGCGTGATCAAGCGCGTGCGGACCGAGATGCGTCGCTTCAACATCATGGGCGACACCACCTTCTGCAAGGGCAAGGTAATTCGCAAATATGTGAAGAACAACACCGGCCTGGTGGACATCGAGATCGCGGCCGAAAACCAGCGCGGTGAAGTGACCACACCGGGTATTGCCACGGTGGCCTTGCCCTCGCGCGATGTGCGTCTGCCGGCCTTCCTGGATGGCTCGGCAATCGATCTTGAACTGCCGGTGACACGCTGAACGTGTACGGATTGAGCGTGCACCGATAGCGCGGACTACGCCCACCCCTTGCCAGAGAGTAGCTATGCAGTTCAACGATTCGCCACACACCGCCGCGCTGCCCTTGTCGGGCTGCCGCGTGCTGGAGCGCGCAAGCACGGTAGCCGCCGCCTATGCGGGGCGGCTGCTGGCCACCATGGGCGCGCAGGTCATCATGCTGGAGCCACCGGGTGGGTCACCGCTGCGGCGGGCCGCGCCCTTGCTGGATGACGGCGGAGAGAGCGCGCTGTTTGCCTACCTGGCGGTGGGCAAGCGCAGCATGGTCTGCGATCTGGCGAGCGCCGAGGGCAGGGCGCTGCTCGATCAGGAGCTTGAACACGCCGGCATGCTGATCGACGACACGCCCGTGGCGGGGCGGGAAGCGTTTGGTCTGGCACCGGACCGGCTGAGCATGCGCTTTCCGCATCTGGTGCATGTCAGCGTATTGCCCTTCGGTGCATCCGGCCCCAAGGCGGGGTGGGATGCGGCCGAGGTCAACCTGATCCACGCGGGTGGGGAGGGATACTTGCTGCCCAACGGCTTGTCCAATGAGTTGTTCCCAGACCGGGCACCGCTGAAGATCTACGGCCATTTCAGCGGTTATCAGGGCGGGGCGATGGCCGTGCTGTGTGCCTTGTCGGCATGGTGGGCGGTGCCGCAATGCGGCGGGCAATACGTGGACGTATCGGTGCAGGATGCGGTGTTGTCGGTGGGCGCGTTTGCGTTGCAACGTCTGGGCGATGGCTCGCTGGAACATCGCGCCACGCGCCGATTCCGATATGGCGGCGTGTTCGAGGCGCAAGACGGCTTCATTGAATTGCTGACGCTGGAAGATCGACAGTGGAGTTCGCTGGTGGCCTTGCTGGGCAGCCCCGACTGGGCACGTGATGCCGGCTTGCTTGACCCCTTGGAACGCAGCCGGCGCGGCAGTGAAATCAACGAACACATCCGTGGCTGGATGGCCAAAAACACGGTGGAAGACATCGTGCGTTGGGCACAAGAGCTGGGCGTGCCGGCCGGCAAGTACCGCACGCCTGCCGAGGTGGTCGACGGCGCGCAGGAACGGGCGCGTGGCCTGTTTGCGCCGTCCAAGCTGGAAAACGGTCAGCAGACCGATGTGTTGGTTGCCCCATTCCAGTTCCGCTGCACGCCGCTTGCCGGCGGCGGCTGTGTGCCCGCGCTGGGCGAGATGACCCAGGAGGTCCCGGTATGAACGCCCCTTGCGCACGTCGCGCGCCCTTGGCCGGTGTGCGTATCGCCGACTTCACGATTCATGCAGCAGGGCCGTTCTGCACGCATCTGCTGTCACAGCTTGGTGCTGAGTGCATCAAGATCGAAAGCCGCACGCGGCCCGATGCGTTTCGCAAACCGCACGCGGTGTACGGCCGTATGTCGGCGGCCACTTTCGATCAGGTATCTGCCAACAAGCTGTCGGTGCGCCTGAACCTGAAGCAGCCCGAGGCGATTGCGCTGGCCAAACGGATTGTCTCTGCCTCCGACATTGCGGCCGAGAGCTTCCGCCCTGGCGTGATGAAACGCCTGGGCCTGGGTTTCGATGACTTGCGGCAAGTGAAAGAAGACCTGGTATTCCTGTCCTTGTCGTCGTGCGGACAAAGCGGTCCCGACTCGCACTTCGCTGGCTACGCCCCCTTGTTCGGTGCCTGGGGCGGGCTGGGCTGGATGAGCGGATACAGCGATGGCCCGCCCGTGGAAATGCGGCACGTGATGGACCACTCGGCAGGTATTCACGCTGCCCTGGCCACCATGGCCGCGCTGCATCAACGACAATGCACAGGTGACGCGCAGCATGTAGACCTGGCCGCGCGTGAAGTGGCGTCGGCCATGATCGGCGACGCCCTGGTGCTGGCTAGCCTGGGCCTGACACCCGAACGGCCTGGCAACGCCGACCTGGGCATGGCACCGCATGGGGTGTACGCAACGGCGCAAGATGATCGCTGGCTGACGCTTGCGGTAAGAAGTGATGCTGAATGGCGCTTGTTGGCGCAGGTATTGGGCTTGAATGCGGATGACATGCGCTTTGTCAGCACCGCAGGCCGCCTGCGGCACCGTGAGGCTTTGGACGGCTTGCTGCTTGCGTCTTTTGCCCAGTGCAACGCCGACGACATGGCGGCCCGCCTGCAGGCGGCGGGCGTTTGTGCCCACGTGTCCTGGAATATGGAAGACATTGCCGCCGACCCGCATCTGCGGGCGCGCGGTGCCGTCACGGAAGTCAGCGCACCCGACATCCCAGCCAGGTTGGCAGTTGGCGCGCCTGCACGCTTCAGCCGTACCGGAGACGTGGGTATTCGACGCCTGACGCCAACGCTGGGCCAGGATGAGGAGTATGTTTTCGGTGAACTGCTTGGCCTGAGCACTGCGCAGCGCGCTGACCTAGAGGCACGCGAAGTCATTCTGTGACCCGGTTTGTGATTCCCCAATTCGATAAAGGAAGTTGACGATGAGCGATTCGATTTACCTGGTGCTGGACATGGAAAACGACTTGGTCCACGCCGATGGCCCGAACGGCAAGGCGGCCTACGGTGACCAAGTGCGCGGCCGGAATATTCTGGTCAACACCCGCCGCGCGCTGGACAAGGCCCGCGCGGCAGGCGTGCTGATCGGTTTCGTACGCGTGGGTTTCTCGCCCGACTACCGCGAGTGCCCGCCCAATTCGCCGATCTTCTCTGGCGCGCGCAAGAATGGCATCTTCAAGCTGGGCGAGTGGGGCACCGAGGTGCACCCCGACCTGGGCCAGCAGCCGGGTGACTTCGACATCGTCAAGCATCGCGTCAGCCCGTTTTATGCCACCAATCTGGAAGCCATCCTGCGCGCCAAGGGCATCAAACGCATCTACTGCTCGGGCATTTCCACCAATGCTGTGGTCCAGGCCCTGGTGCGAGAAGGCCATGATCGCGACTACGAGATGATCGTGCTGGAAGACGGCTGCTGCGGCGTGTCTGCCGAGGAACATGACAACGCGATCAAAGGCTTGCAGCGCTTCTGCCGCACGACCAACTCGCAAGATGTTGTGTTCGAGTAAGGCTATGTCTAGCCTACCCGCCACCCCAACCGTCAATCCACCGGTCAGCCTACCCGTGCCCCAGCTTGCGCGCAGTCTGCTGTTCGTGCCCGGCGACCGACCCGAGCGCTACGCCAAGGCCCTGGCTAGCGGCGCACACGACGTGGTCCTGGACTTGGAAGACGCCGTGGCCCCCGCCGCCAAAGACGCGGCGCGCGAGGCGGTAGGTGCTTGGCTGCGCGAGGGCAACCAAGCGCTGGTCCGCGTCAACGCCATCGACACCCCCTGGTTCGATGACGACATGGCCATGCTGCGATCCGTGCCCGGCGCAGGCGTCATGCTGCCCAAGGCCGACACTGCATCAACGGCCCACACGTTACGCGTGCTGCCCGGGCGTCGTGTGATTGCCTTGGTCGAAACCGTGGCGGGTTATCTGGACCTGAAAGCCCTGGTAGCGCTGGACGGCCTGGCCCGCATCGCTTTTGGCAGCGTGGACTTTTCTACGGAAAGCGGCATTGCCGACGAAGGCGACGCCATGACCGCCATTCGCACAAACATCGTGTTGGCATCCTGCCATGCCGGACTGGAAGCACCGGTTGATGGCGTCAGCCTGGAATTCCGGGACGAAGCCATCATGCGTGCAGACGCCCTGCGGTCGCGACAACTGGGCTTCGGCGGCAAATTGTGCATTCATCCCAACCAGGTTGCTGCGGTGAATGGTGCCTACCAACCCACTGCGGTCGAGCGAGACTGGGCGCAGCGTGTGCTGGCTGCCTTCCAGGAAAGCCGAGGGGCAGCCACGGCGGTAGACGGAAAAATGATCGACAAACCCGTGGTGGAAAGAGCACGGCGCATTGCAGCCACGCCTTCAGTGATGGATAGTGCATCATGTGAAAAACGGCCGTCTGCGGGGTAATTCATCAGCGGCCGACAACAGGTCTTCCCGCAGGGAAGGCCACTCAGGCTCAAGATATGGAATACCGAACCAAAGAAGAACAGGTCGCAGACTACCTGCGCGAGCGCATCATTTCTGGCGTGTACCCGCGCGGGTCACGCCTGAAGCAAGCCGAGATCGCCGAACAGCTGCACCTTAGCATCACCCCCGTGCGCGAAGCGCTGAAGCTGCTGGCGGCCGAAGGCTACGTCAGCGGTGACTCCTACCGTGGCGCGCGCGTCGTCCCCTTCGATGCGGGTGCATCGGCCGAAATACTGCAACTGCGCCTGCTGCTGGAATCCCAGCTGGTGCGCGGTGCGATGGAAAAGATCACCACAGAACACATGGCCGGCCTGCGTGCCCTGGCCGATGAGTTCGCCAACGCCTTCTCCACCGGCGACCGCGCCAGCGCGCGTGGGGTGAACTACCGTTTCCATCGCTACTTCTATGACATCGCGGAGATGCCGCAGACGCTGCATTTTGTGCAGATCCTGTGGGCAAGATACCCCTTCGATGTGATCAATTCCGCCACCGATCGCGGCAAGGATGCTGTGCGGGAACACGAAGAGATTCTGCAGGCCGTGTCGGCTGGGGATACCTCGACTGCGATGCTGGCGATGAGAAAGCATATCGAGTCGGGGTGGGGGGTGTTGAAGGCGATGAGCGAGTAAGCGTTTCCTGGCGTTTGCTAATTCTGTAGGGCTTCGTTTGCGTCGCAGAGACGCTTCAGGACCACGGAGTCCTCCGTATAAAACACTTCTGGGCAGGGCTCCTTTGGCCGGATCATGTTGACGATGATCTGGCCAAGGCGGAGATCGGGATTCGCCTGCCAGTAGCGGTTCAATTCGCTGAGTATTTCGTCAATGCGGGCGGGATCTCTCATGCTTGTACACCGGGGGCCACCGGGCCGGCAGAGATTGCCTCCAAGAACATTTCTCGCCCGCTCTTATTCTTGTATTTTCTCATTTTGGTGTGCCACCACCTTGTGCTTGGGTGCACTGCGCGTTTGACGGCAGTGATATCTTCGAGCGCTTTGATTGTTTGTGTGCTGGCCGCTGCTCGCCAAGCAAGCGTGCTGCAAAAAACAATCATGTCGGGTTTGAGGCAGCTGGCGACGGCCAGGATCGTTGATGCGCTGACCAAGCGATCCTGCGCGGTGTGGACCAGCGACTTACCGCTTTGCTGGGCGGGCCGCTGAAAGTAATTCATAAATGCGACGTGCGAGAAGGCTGGTTCATCGACACCAAGTTGCCGCTCACCGAGTGCCTTGTCGATGTTCTTGAAGATCAGTTTGGAACGCTCCTTCCAGCCTGTTTCGATGCCTTTTGTGATAACGCCGCGAGTATTCAGCCAGGCACAATCGTCTTCCTGGATCGCGGTGTTTGCATACCAGTTAGCTGCATCATGGTGATAGGTGACCGTCTCTTTTAAATAATGGCTTTCACCTATTAAAAGTAGTTTCAGCGGGTTGCTCTGATAGTTTTTTCCAACCCATGGCAGAAGTGTCGGATACCTCACGTAATGGTCGATCAATGCCATTCGCTGTCGAAATCAGTAGTTTTGTACATTTTTATTTAAATGGATTTAGAAAATTCTGCTGGGCAATGCCAGCTTTCGAGAAGTGTAATTAGCGTGACACTCAGGTTTGCCCTGTGGCCCCTCGATTCACCGCCTCCATGATCGCCACATTGATCCCCTGCATCACCTCGCGATACGCATCCAGCCGGGCTGGCGCAATATCGTCGGCCACCAGGTCCATCTGATGGTGAAATTCGTTGGCCAATGCCCGTGGGTCCGGGTGACTGGCGATCAACGCATATCCCAGGCGGCGCGAGGCAGTCAGGTGAACGGTCAGGTCCGCCGTCAACGCAGCATTTTCGGTATGCAGGCGCACCATTTCTTCCAGAAGCCGGCCGTGGCGGTCCAGACGTTCGATGATCGGATCGATAGGCGCAGGAGAAGGCAGGGAAGGAGACGGATCTTGAGGCATGAGTTTCTCGGTTCGGACGGGCTGTGATCTTTTATAGCCCGTGACGCGTTGTTGTGGCGCATGGAAGCTTACTGCCGACGCCTTTGCAGGGCTGACCACACGGCTGACTACATGGCTTACTGCGCCGCAGCCACATCCCAAACACCCATCACCTGGGATATGGCGGCTTCCATGGCTTGAATGCCAACCCCATCCCTGGCCAACGTGGACAGGCCAAGCAGAAAGCTGTCAAAAACCATGCTCAATGCACGTGCATCGACATCGGCCCTGAGCGTGCCATCGGCAATGCCACGATCGATGCAGGCCTTGATCCCGGCACGTGTGCGTGCGCGTGAGCGGGTTAGCGGAGCAGTGACCTCGGACAGCTCGGGCGACGGCGCGCTCATCGCACCTAATGCCACCATGCAGCCTTTGGGGTGCCCGCGCTCGCACTGCATGCGCGCCGAGCGTCGCAGCGACAGTTCAATTGCTGCTTTGGGCGCAATGGTTTTGTCCCACAGGCAGTCGTTGACCTGGGCATAGGTGGCCAGGTAACGCGCCATGCATTCCTGGAATAGCGCTTCTTTGGACGCGAAGGCCGCATAGAAGCTGGGTGCCGAGATGCCGCCACCTATCGCGGCTTTCAGCTGGGCAAGCGATGTGGATTCGTAGCCCTGTTCCCAGAACAGGTGCAGCGCCTGATCGACGGCCGCGTCTCGGTCGAAGGTTCGTGGTCTGCCCATCTGCGCCATGACTGTCTCCTGTGATGGAGATAAAGACTAGTCGATACATAAGTCGTTGACAAGAAATCGGTGCGCATCTACATTTCATATCGATCGATACATAAATGGCGGCCAGAAGTGAGCTTTGGTCTGTTGCGTCAATGACGATCTGTGTTGATCGCAGCAAGGGCTCGCCGCGAGTCTGCCGCCTACCGTGCACCACCAGGCTGCCGCCTACACCGGCAATTTTTTTACCTACATATGTACTGATCGATATTTATGTGTGGCGCGTGTCAGCCACGTCCGCCTTTCACTATTCCGAACATTTCAGGAAAGAACGTGAATCTAACTAGCTCCACCACCGCTGCGTCCACTGACCAGCTTCCCATCGCCGCTTTGCTGGCATTGGCCATGACCGGTTTCATCTGCATCGTCACCGAGACCTTGCCTGCCGGATTGCTGCCGCATATCTCCGACGGCCTGGGCGTGACGGCCTCGATGGCTGGGCAGACTGTGACGGCCTACGCGCTTGGCTCGGTACTAGCTGCCATTCCGCTGACCATTGCCACGCAACACTGGCGGCGGCGCAATGTGCTGCTGCTGACCATCGTGGGTTTTCTGGTGTTCAACACCATCACTGCGCTGTCGCAAGACTTCTGGTTGACGATGGCTGCGCGCTTCTTTGCGGGCATGGCGGCAGGTTTGGCCTGGAGTCTGCTGGCCGGTTATGCGCGACGCATGGTGCAGCCGCATCAGCAGGGCAGTGCGATGGCGATTGCGATGGTAGGCACGCCCATCGCGCTGTCTTTGGGGGTGCCGCTGGGCACGTGGCTGGGCGGCATCATGGGGTGGCGTAGTGCGTTTGGGGTGATGTCCGGGCTGACCTTGCTGCTGATCGTGTGGGTGTTGGCCAAGGTGCCTGATTACCCCGGTCAGTCAGGTCGTGAACGCATGGCTTTGCGCAAGGTGTTCACCACGCCGGGCGTTCGTCCGGTGCTGGCAACCGTCATGGTGTGGATGCTGGCCCACAACATTCTGTACACCTACGTCGCACCTTTCGTGGCGCAGGCGGGTCTGCTTGATCGCATCGACGTGGTGTTGCTGACCTTTGGCATGGCAGCGTTGCTGGGCATCGCGATTACCGGCCGCTTGGTGCAGCATCACCTGCGGGGCGCAGTGCTGACCAGCCTGGCGACCTTCTTCATGGTGGCAGTGGTGTTTGCCTGGTCGGCATCGGTGCCGGCCGTGATCTACGCTGGCGTGGCCGTGTGGGGGCTGAGCTTCGGTGGCGCTGCGACCTTGTTGCAGACCGCGTTGGCCGACACCGCAGGCAAGGGCGCAGATGTGGCCTTGTCGATGAATGTGGTGGCCTGGAACAGCGTGATTGCGGGTGGTGGTGTGCTGGGCGGCATCTTGCTGGATCGGTGGGGCGCACATACCTTCCCCTGGGCACTGGCCGCACTGACGGCGATTGGCCTGGTCATCGTATGGAGCGCCCGGGTGCATGGATTCCGTCCCGGTTCGCGCACTCCTGTCGAGGGTCATTGAGCCAACCTGACTGCGCGCTTGTCAGCCCTGAGTTGCTAACGCTGGCTTGCCAACGCTGGGCGGGCCTGAATCGCACCGATATCTGGCAAGTGCAGGAGGTCTGAATCGGGTTCCAGACGGTGGCATATCCTGACGTATGTGTCAGCACCGCTTGATAGACTCCTGGCCAAACAATCAGGAGATGTCATGAACACCCATCGGACACCCACGCTTGCCGGGCAAGCTGCTTCGCCGGCAAGCGACAGCCGGCTTGTTGAAGCCCACCCCAGCAATCTGCCAGGCGCGATGCCGATCCAAAAGCAGTCGGTGGAAAAGAAGTCGGTGATCGTCAGCGATGGAACCCGGCTCAATTATCTGGAAGTCGGGCAGGGGCAGACACTGTTGATGGTGCCTGGTTGGTCTCAGACCGCAGAACAGTTCCGCTTCCAGCTTGAAGGGCTGGCCAGCCATTACCGCGTGATTGCCGTGGATATGCGCGGGCATGGCGATTCCGACAAGCCCGCTCACGGATACCGCATTCAGCGACTGGCCAAGGATCTGGACGACGTGATGGCTGCGCTGGGTCTGACAGACGTGAACCTGCTGTGCCATTCGATGGGCAACAGCGTGGCATGGTGTCACCTTGACATGTTCGGATGGTCGCGCATTGCCAGGTACCTGTGCATCGACCAACCTACGTTCCTGGTGCCGGACCCCGCCTGGACCCCGCAGCAGGTGGCCGATTACGGTGCGATCTTCCAGGACGCAAACCATGCGGCCAGTGTCGTGGCCGCCGTGGCGGCCGATCTGGGCAATGCCGAGGCACCGACCACCACGGCGTTCCTGGCGTCAATGACGCGGGGCATGTCGGCCGAGCTGTGCGAATGGATCAAGGCCGAAACCCTGAAAATGCCGCGTGACCTGGCAGCCCGCCTGCTGCAAAGCCATTGCTACCAAGACTGGCGCGATGTGATCCCCCGCATCGACAAGCCGACGCTGTTCGTCGGCGGCACCGTCAGCAACGTGCCGCACCCGTGCGTGCAATGGCAGCACACGCAAGTGCGCAATGCGCAGATCCGAATCTTCGAGGAAGCCGAGGGTGGATCGCACTTCATGTTCATCCAGAATTCCGCTGCGTTCAACGCGATGGTGCACGAGTTCATCGGCTAGGCGTGCATGCATTTGCATACACACCTGTTTGCCAACTATCCGACCCGCCACGCGGTCTTGCGGTAGGCTCTGCGTTTTCCATTTTTCGCCTTTGACCGGGCAGCCTGCCGAATGCGCAAACGCTTTGCTGCGATGACGCCAACGATCCTGGATGGCCGGATCGAGTCGCTGCGCGTATCCGTACCGCTCGTCATGGGCGACATTCACCTGCGCGTGGATGGCGTCCCGGTGACAGGCACGATCGAAGACGCAGCAAAGATCAGAACCTTGCGCGGCTTGCAGGAACAGGCCGCGCCGGTGCGTATCGGTGTGCTCACCGACAGCAAGGGTGACCACCACTTTGCATGGCTGATCGCGCGCAAGGGGCCAGGGGTACCGCCACGTTTCTATCGCGACGAGAAACGCAATGCGTGGCGCACTACCGGCATCGGCTTGACCATCGCCGTGCTGGCCATAGCTGGTGCGTGGCTGCTGGGCCTGAGTTCGGCGTGGCGGGCGGTCGCGCTTGCGGTGCTGCTTGCCGTTGCGCTGATGGGCGTCATCATTGCGGGCCTGTCCTTGCACGGCTTGTGGTTCAACCGTGTGCATCGTGCGGCCATTCTGAAAAGCGAAGCGGCTTACCGGGATCACTCAGGAAAGCCGCTGTCGGTGATGCCAGCGGTGACACCGGTTCAGAATGCCGTGCACAAGTCCGGGTCGGCGCCAGTTCCCGACCAGCCCCACATACAAGCTGCCGATACACAAGCTGCCGATACCGAACCACCGCCGATGCAGCGCGTTCAGGGCACCTTGACCTCATTGACCCACGAAACGCGACGCTCGGTGAATTCAGGTCCGTCCTTCGGTGTTTTCCGCTTCCTGGTCGGCCGACAGGCCTACATCATGACGGTGGGCGAGAACCTGGGCGACGTGAAGCCCTTCCTGGCCGAGGGCGACCGGGTAGACATGGCGGTGCTGGCGCAGGATGTACCCGGAGGCGGGCCGCACAGACTGGTCTACGCCATGCGCAATCTGGAGGATGGCCGAGTGTATGTATGCCATCACGGATTCCGGGGTGGCAATGGCCACATCGCGCCAGTTGGCGTCGGACTGGCGCAGCGCGTGCCCCTTCTGAAAACGGTGGGTGGCCTGCTGCTGTTTACCTGGCTGCTACTGATCAGCATCAGCTATTTCGACAGATCGCCCGGCGATTACGACGACTTGGCCGCGCTTGGCACCTATTCGCTGCTCGGTTTCGTGGCTATCTGGTTCTGCTTTGCGCTGCCCTTCGTGTACCTGGACTGGCGCTGGCGCAAAGGCCGGCCGACCAAGCGACAGCGTATTGTGGAACGCGTCTACCTGACGCTGGGCCTGGGCACGCCCTTCGCCCCCACCGAGCGCATCGAAGAAGTCTAGGCCGTATCGCCACCAGGCTTGGCCTGGTCAAGTGCCAGATAGCTGTCGTCGCCATCCAGGCTGCAATCCAGCGTGCTGGGCGGCACATCGCGTTCCAGCACGGCGAACATGCTGTCGACGAAATCCATCAAGCCGTCGGACGCAGCAATCGCGCTGTCCACGTCGCCGCTGGCGACGGCCGAAATCACCGAGATATGACCGGCCACCGTGCGCTGCAGATCGACCTTGTCGGGCGCGTGCATGTGATAGATCCAGCCGATGCGCCGGAAGATCGTATGCAGCGGCCGTAGCGTGCCTTCCACAAACGGTTCCTGTGCGGCTGCCAGGAACAGCTGATCGATCAAGCGGTCGGCCACGTTGAATTGCTCGATAGTCATGTGCGCGCCGTGCTCGATCAGTTGCCGCTTGATGTGCTGCATGCGGTTGCGTTCGGACGCCCCTGAGCGTTCCGTCGCCAACCGGATCACGAACCTTTCCATGTCGCGACGCAGTCTGAGCAGCACACGATCCCGCGTGAGGTCGATGGGCGTGATGCGAATGCCGTGACGCGGGGTGATCTGCACCAAGGTGTCTGCGGCCAGGCGGTTGAGTGCCTGATGTACCGGCGTGCGGCCGTAACCCACCATGGTTTGCAACTCGTGCGTGGCCAGGAAACGGCCCGGTGCCAGCTTGCAGCAGATCAGCAGTTCTTCAATACGTTCATAAGCCTGATCCGACTGGTTCGCAGGATTTCTGCGTGGCGCAGGTGCACCTGCGTCAGCAGCCGGCGGCGCAGTTCTGGCGGTTGAGCGGGTTGCCATCAAATTCCCTCTGTTTCAAGCCTTAAGCATAGCTGATATGCCAGAGCATGCGTACTGGAATGCCCAGTATTCATGCGCTTCTTCGCCTATCAGCTTATGCGTGTCGAGATCGGGTATTCACTGATAAATGTTGTGATATATCACGATATTATTGCGCTTCAATTCAAAAGAAAGCGGCCACGACGCCGCATCAAGGAGATCGGCATGACAACACTCATGAGCCTTCCCAGCCTTCGTGCCGGCGCGCGTGCGCTGGGAGTGGCAGCGGTTTTTGCGGTGGCTGTACCGGGTGCTGCGCATGCGCAGGCGAAGGAAACCCTGAGCTTTGCGGCGGCAACGTTTGCGGAGTCGGGCCGTGGCGACAAGCTGAAGCTGTGGGTCGAAAAATTCAACAAGAGCCAGTCCGCCATCGAGGTGCAGCCGCTTGCCTTGCCGTTCTCGACGCTTGCCAAGACGGTCTTTACCCAGATGGGCGGCGGGGCAGGGCCTGACCTGGTTCGCTTTGATCTGATCGACTATTACGCCGCCGCCCAGGCGCAGCGCATTCTGCCGCTCGATGCCGATATCAAGGCCAGCGACTACAAGCTGACCGAACCGAACAAATATCTGGTGATCGATGGCAAGCGCTACGGCGTGCCCTTCGAGATCAGCAACTACCAGCTGATCTACAACCCGCAGTTGCTGAAGGGCGGCAAGCCACCCGCCACCTTTGACGAATTCCTGACCGCCGCCAAAGACGCCACGAGCGACCAGGTGTTCGGCTTCGCCTATCGCGCCACCATGGCCGAGAGCAACGGCTTCTGGCAGGACCTCTGCAACTTCGTCTATGGCTTTGGCGGACGCTGGAGCGATGACCAGGGCAACCTCACGATCAACAGCCCCAAGGTGGTCGAGGGTGTGATCGCCTACAAGAAAATGTACGACCTGGGTGCCACGCCCAAGGGTGCCGACGCGGCGACCTACCGTCGCATGTTCTGGGAAAAGAAGCTGGCCATGGAGATCGACAACGGCGGTGTCGCCGGCATCTTCAGTCAGCAGGCCCCCGACTTGCCATTGCAGGCGGCGCCATCGCCGTTCCCCACCCGTGCGCAAGGGCTGATCCTGGCTCCGCTTGCGATCAACAGCAACACCAAGCACAAGGAAGCAGCCGTTACCTTCGTAAAGTGGATGATGCAGCCGGAAAACCAGAAAGACCTGCAGGCGATTCTGGGTGCGGCCAACGTGGCAACCGTGATCGAACGTACGCCTGAAGAACTCGCGGCCCGCCCGTGGCTGAAGGTCTATGACGATCAGTCGCCGCACAGCGTGCCGCAACTGGTGAAGGGCTTCGAAGCGCGTACGCCCGAGATCCAGCAGGTGATTCTCGAGCAGGTCTTGCGTGTGCTGCAAGGCGGTGCCGAACCGCAAAAGGCCATGGATCAGGCACAACGTCTGGTCAGCACCCGCGTGCTTCGCAAGTAAGCCGGAACACGCATCGTCATGGCTGCCGACAAACAAACAGCAAAGGCGCAAGCCGCAGCGGGCGGGGTGGGATGGGCGCCCTACCTGTTCTGCGCGCCCGTCATGCTTTATCTATTGGTCTTCCAGGCCTATCCGCTGCTTCAAGAGCTGTATCTGAGCTTCACGCAGACCTCGTTGCTGTCACCCGGGCAGCACGATTGGGTGGGCTGGCGCAATTACACCGATCTGTTCGAACAGGAAGAGTTCAGTCAGGTGCTGGTGGTGACCCTGGTCTACACGGTTGCCTGCGTGGTCTTTGCCATCGGCATCGGCCTGGGCACGGCGCTGTTGTTGAACATGCCGTTTCGCGGCCGGGGGATCGCGCGTTCGCTCATCACCATTCCGTGGGCAGCACCCCCGGTGGCGGTGGCGCTGGTCTTCATCTGGATGTTCAACGGCCAGTACGGCGTGTTGCAGCATCTGCTGAATTTCCTTGGCCTGTCGTCTGGCATGGAGGGGTGGCTGGACAACCCGTCGCGCGCGTTGACGGCGGTGCTGCTGACCACCGTCTGGCAGATCTTCCCGTTCACGTCGGTGGTGATCCTGTCGGCGTTGCAAGGGGTGTCGAACGACTTGCGTGAGGCCGCGGTCATCGACGGTGCAGACCGGTTCAGCGTCTTCGGTGCGGTGGTGTGGCCGGCGATCCGTCCCACGGTCATGTTGCTGACACTGTTCATCACGATCTGGTCGCTGCGCCGTTTCGACCTGATCTGGCTGATGACGCAGGGCGGTCCCATTGGCTCGACCAACACCCTGGTGATCGAGTTGTATCGCCGTGCCTTTACCTACCGTGAGCTAGGCGAAGCCGCAGCTGTCGGCATGGTGGGCCTGTCACTTGCACTGGTCATCACCGTAGTTTATTTCCGGCTGACGGTACGCGCCGAGCGCGCCGCGGGGCACTGATGAAAACGACAACCCTGGACTGGCGCCAAGCGCTGTTGATGATCGTGATTCTTGGCATGCTGGGCATCACGGCCTTCCCGATCTACTGGATGCTGGTTACCTCGACCACCGCATCGACCGACCTGTTCGCCTCGCCGCCGCACTTGTTGCCCGGCTTGTCGCAGTGGCATGTGTTCCGCGAGGTGTTCAACACCACGGACGTGGGCAACTGGCTGATCAACAGCGCAATTGTGGCCGTGGGCACCACGGTGCTGAGCCTGTTGCTGGCTGTGTTGCCTGCGTATGCCTTGTCGCGGTTTCGCTTCGCGGGCATTGCCATCGTGGGGCTGGCGCTGTTCGTCACGCAGATGCTGCCCGAGGCAATGCTGGTGGTGCCGCTGTACGCGATCTTTGGCCAGCTTTCGCTGCTCAACACGCTGACCGGGCTGATCCTGGTGAACACGGCCTTCACGGTGCCGGTGATCACCTGGATTCTGAAGGGAGCCATCGACGGTGTGCCGATAGACATCGAAGAAGCCGCCAGCATCGACGGGTGCTCACGGATCGGGACGGTGTTCATCGTCGTGATTCCGCTGATTGCCCCGACGCTTGCGGCCACGGCGGTGATCGCCTTCTTCCACGGCTGGAACGAGTACGTGTTTGCGCAGACCCTGGTCAGCGCGCCCGAGTTGCATACCGCATCGGTGGGGCTGGCCGGCTTTGTCGGTGAACTGAGCACGCCGCTGCACTCGGTGATGGCCATCGGGCTCATGTACACCTTGCCCGCCGTCTTTTTCTATCTTCTTGTGCAGCGCTATGTCGTTGCAGGAATGACCGCCGGCAGCGTCAAGGGCTGACGGATCATCAAGGATTGCATCGTGTCATCCATTTCCCTGAAAAACGTCACCAAGACCTTTGGTGCAAAGACCGTGCTGGGCAATATCAATGTCGATGTGCCCGCTGGCGAATTCCTGGTGTTGCTGGGTCCGTCGGGCTGCGGCAAGTCGACCTTGCTGCGCATGCTGGCCGGTCTTGAAACCGTCAGCAATGGCGAAATCCATCTTGGTACGCGCCGCGTGGATACGTTGCCGCCGAGTGCTCGCGACATGGCCTTCGTATTCCAGTCGTATGCGCTTTACCCGCACATGACGGTGCGGCGCAATATCACCTTCCCGCTGATCATGCGCAAGTTCCGCTGGTGGTTCCACATTCCGCTGCTGGGCCACTTTGCCAAGCGCCGGATCGAGACATCTCCCGAGGTGCGTGACCTGGTCGATCGCACGGCCAAGATCCTGTCGCTGACCGAGATGATGGACCGCCATCCGCGTACCTTGTCAGGTGGGCAGCGACAGCGGGTGGCCCTGGGGCGTGCAATGGTTCGTCAGCCCGAGGTCTTTCTGATGGACGAGCCGCTGTCGAACCTGGACGCAAAGCTGCGTTCGTCGATGCGTGCCGAAATCATCAAGCTGCACCGTGATCTGGGCGGCACGTTTGTATACGTGACGCACGATCAGATCGAGGCCATGACCATGGGTACCCGCATTGTGCTGATGCATGCAGGCGAAGCGCAGCAGATCGGTACGCCGCGCGAGATCTACACCAACCCGGCCAACACCTTTGTGGCGCGTTTCATTGGCACGCCTGCGATGAATCTGCTGCAAGCGCGCATCGACGGCGGGCAATTGCGCATTGGTGACATGCAGCTGCCTTTGCCACCGCATTTGGGCGTGGAGCGCGCCAGTGGCACCGACGTGCTGGTGGGGGTTCGACCGACTGCATTGTCGATTGGCGATCAAGCATTGCAGGCTGCCGGTTCTGCAAGCCCTGGCCTGGCCGGCACCGTGGCACTGGTCGAGCACGTGGGTGCCGAGTCCATCGTCACCATCCGGCTGGACAACGCACTGACCGCACACGACCGTGATGGCGGCGTAGCCAACGAAGTCATGCTGACCGAGGCGGGCTACAGCACGCTGCGTATCGGCAGCCAGGTAAAGGTCTTGTTGGACTTGACGCAGGCCGTGGTGTTCGACGCCGCGTCGGGCAAACGGATCTCGAACGACATCGCCTTGCCCGAAGACACCGCTTCACCGCTTCCTACCCGGCACTGACAGACATATTCATGGCAACACTCATTTCCGATGTGAAAGTCATCCTCACGGCCCCCCAGGGCATCAACCTGGTGGTCGTGAAGGTGGAAACCAATCAACCGGGCCTGTACGGCCTGGGTTGCGCAACCTTTGCCTATCGCCACCTGGTGGTGCAGTGCCTGGTCGAGCAATACCTTAAACCGCTGCTGATCGGTCGCGACGTAAGCGCGATCGAGGACCTGTGGCAACTGATGCACCAGAACGCCTATTGGCGCAACGGCCCGGCCGAGAACAACGCCATTTCGGGCGTGGACATGGCCTTGTGGGACATCAAGGGCAAGATGGCCGGCATGCCGGTCTATCAATTGTTCGGTGGCAAGGTGCGCGAAGGGGTGCCGATCTACCGGCATGCCGACGGCCGCGACCTGGCGGAACTGTGCGACAACATCCAGGCGTATCAGGAACAAGGCATCACGCACATTCGCTGCCAAAGCGGCGGTTACGGCGGCAGCGGCTTCGGGCCTGCACCAGCCAGCGCGCCGCGTGGTGCACCGGACGGCATCTACCTGCACAGCCGGCGCTACATGCGCGAAACGCTTAAATTGTTTGACGGCATTCGCAGCAAGGTGGGCTTTGACGTTGAACTGTGCCATGACGTACACGAACGTCTGAGCCCGATCGACGCGATCAAATTCGCCTGCGAAATGGAGCAATTTGAACTCTTCTTCCTGGAAGACGCCATTCCGCTGGAAGAGGGCAGGTGGCTGCGCCAGCTGCGCGAGAAGACGCGCATTCCGCTTGCGCAGGGCGAGTTGTTCAACAATCCCTACGAGTGGAAGGGCTTGATCACCGATCAGCTCATCGACTTCATTCGTGTGCATTTAAGCCAGATCGGCGGGATCACGCCTGCGCGCAAGTTGCAGATATTTGCCGAGCAGTTCGGGGTGAAGACGGCCTGGCACGGCCCGGGCGACATGTCGCCGATTGCGCATGCGGCCAACATTCATATCGACCTGGCTGCGCGCAATTTTGGTGTGCAGGAATGGTCGGGCATACAGCCCCCCAACTTCGTGATCCAGAACCTGAAAGGCCCACCCGACGCGCTGACCGAGGTGTTCCCGGGCTTGCCCGAGTTCAAGGACGGCTACGTCTACGCCAACGACAAGCCGGGCTTGGGCGTGGATATCGATGAGGCTCAGGCCCGCAAGTATCCCTGCGAAAACACCGTCACCACCTGGACGCAGACCCGCCTGATCGACGGCACCCTGCAAACGCCCTGAGAGAACCATTTTCATGTCTACCCAACTTTTCAGTCTGGCGGGTAAAACCGCACTCGTCACCGGTTCTTCGCGTGGCCTGGGTTTTGCCATTGCAGAGGGCCTGGCCGCTGCTGGCGCGCGTCTGGTGATCAACGGCGTGGACGCCGCTCGGCTCGATGCGGCTGCGGCCGCATTGCGCGCCAAGGGATACACCGTCGATGCCCACGCCTTCGATGTCTGCGACGAAGCCGCCGTGGTGGCTGCGTTCGAGCAGCTTGATGCTGCCGGCATCGCCGTCGACATTCTGGTCAACAACGCGGGCGTGCAGTTCCGCAAACCGATGGTCGACCTGGCCACTGAGGACTGGCAGCGTGTGATCGACACCAACCTGACCAGCGCGTTCGTGGTCGGGCGCGAGGCGGCGCGACGCATGATTCCGCGCGGTCACGGCAAGATCATCAACATCGGGTCGCTGACCAGCGAACTGGCGCGCGCCACGGTTGCGCCTTATACGGTGGCCAAGGGCGGCATCAAGATGCTGACGCGCGCCATGACGGCCGAATGGGCAAGCCACAACATCCAGGCCAATGCCATTGGCCCGGGGTACATGCTGACCGACATGAACCAGGCCCTGATCGACAACCCAAGCTTCGACGCATGGGTGAAGGGCCGCACGCCAGCGGGGCGCTGGGGCAAGCCGGAAGAACTGATCGGCACTGCCGTGTTCCTGGCTTCCGGCGCGTCCAACTACGTAAGTGGGCAGATCATTTTTGTCGATGGCGGCATGGTGTCGGTGCTCTGACGGCAGGCATTGATCTGCCTGATACCAAGCAGATCAGCCCTGATCGACACACATTCAACTCAAGAAAAACAGGCCACAATCATGGAAGCGCTTGTCATACACGGCCCCGGCGACCTGCGCGTCGAGGCATTCGAAACCGCGCCACTGGGCGCAGGCCAGCTTCAGGTCAGGGTGCGAAGCGGCGGCATCTGCGGGTCGGATCTGCACTACTACCAGCACGGTGGTTTTGGCACCATTCGCATCAAGCACCCGATGGTGTTGGGCCACGAAGTGGCGGGGGTGATCGAGGCTGTGGGTGCTGACGTCACAGGATTTCGTGCCGGCGAACGCATCGCGATCAGTCCAAGCCGCCCATGCATGCTGTGCAAGTATTGCCAGCAAGGCTTGCAAAACCATTGCCTGGACATGCGCTACTACGGCAGTGCCATGCGCAACCCCCATGTTGATGGCGCGTTTCGCCAGCAGATCGTCATCGACACGCATCAGGCGCACCGCCTGAACGATTCGGTCAGCGACGCTGAAGGTGCCTTGGCAGAACCGCTTGCGGTGGCCTTGCACGCCGTGCGCCGTGCTGGTCCGTTGCTTGGCAAGAACGTGCTGGTCACGGGTTGCGGTCCGATCGGCGCCTTGCTGGTGATTGCCGCTCGGCGAGCCGGAGCCGGTTATATCGTCGCGACCGATGTTGGCGCGTTCACGCTGGCGAAGGCGCTGGAAATCGGTGCAGATGAGGTCGTCAATGTTGCCGAAACGCCGGATGGCCTGGCGCGTTTCTCGGCCGACAAGGGCACGTTTGACGTGCTGTTCGAAGCCAGTGGCAATGCCCGTGCATTGGTGGGTGCCTTCGATGCGCTGCGTTCACGCGGCATCATCGTGCAGGTGGGCCTGGGCGGCGAGATGACCTTGCCGGTGAACACCATTGTGGCCAGAGAGTTCGATCTGCGCGGCGCGTTTCGTTTCCACGAAGAGTTTGCCGTGGCGGTCGAATTGCTGAACAAGGGCTTGGTTGACGTCAAACCCTTGATATCCGCGACGCTGTCCTATCGCGATTCGACTCAGGCTTTCGAGCTGGCGGGGGATCGGTCCAAGGCACTGAAGGTGGTGTTGGACTTCAATTGATTGATTAATTGAGCGATCTGCTTGCCTTGCAGCGGGGACTATCAGCCGTAGTCTCAACGACAGTCCGCGCTGCAAGCCATCACCCTAGATCGACGACAGCGACATCACCGCGGCCAGTTGCCGCTGTCCTGCGCTGCGCTCGGCACATACGATCTCTTCGACCGCGCGCAGGCTGGCCTGCACGATGTCCGAGGCATCGACCTTGACCGGTGCGTCGTCGTCGCCGACACCATCCGACCCAAGCGTCACATAACGTCGCCCGGGCGGCATGAAGGCGCGAACCAGTTCCGGCAGGGCGCGTCCGTGGTCGGTGGCCGCCACGATAGGGCCGGATGTAGGGGCCAGGCGTTGTTCGATCCAGCTGTCCACGCTGGTCTGGTTGCCATTGCGCCAACGGCGTTCCTGGTCGATACCCTGGCGCGCCAATTCTATGTAGCTGGTCACGCTCCAGATATCGGCGGCAATGCCGTGGTCGTTTTCCAGGCGCGCGGCGGCCTGGAGCACTTCGCGCATGGTGGCACCGCTTCCCAGCAACTGAACCCGCTTTTCACGGGCTGAGCCTGAGCGCAGCAAGTGCATGCCGCGAATGACGTCGGCGAATGCCGACGTGGGCAGATTCGGGGTGACAAGTTTGTCGTCGGTGACCGTGAGGTAATAGAACTCGTCGTATTGCGCCATCAGCATGCGGCGCATGCCGTGGTCCACGATCACGGCCAGCTCGCCAGCAAAGGCGGGGTGGTAGGCCCGACAGTGGGCAAGCGTGGACGCGAACAGATGGCTGGCACGGTCCCGCTGCTGGGGGCACTCGCTGCCAAGATGGGTGTGACTGGAGGCCATATTGATCAGGAATCCGCGCGCACGTGCGTCGGTGGCGGCTCCCATCAGGTCGCCTACATCACGAAAGCCGAAGCTGCTGCTGGAAATATGGAAGGGCAGCAGGGGCTGACTGTGCGTCCAGTGTCTGGTCGCGGCCTCGGTCCAGGCGGACAAGGCGTCGGTAACCTCAGGCTGTGCGTCGCCGCTGTCGGGTTTTGCGGCCGCTTGTTCCGCGGCTACTGGTTTTGCATCTACCTGCGGCTGGCCTGACTCGACCACCGCCACATCCAGACCCGCTTGGGAAAACAGGCTGGATATGTCGGGCACTCGGGCCGCATCACCCAGAATCGGCACGATGTATTGCCCGATTTGCGGGTCTTGCTCCAGCGCTGCCAGTTGCCGCACGAAGGCCATGGTGCTTTGCATGGCCTCGCCGTTTGCCTGGAGTGCAAACGCAGCAAAGCGTTCAATGGGCGGGACGGGTACGGCAGGTGCCGAGGCCTTGCGTGCCGCCGCTGGCGTAGTGGCGGCAACCGAGCCAGCGCAGTCAGGTAATTCCATTCATTCCACCTCGCTATCAGTTAGAACGGATGTCGGTGTCGTGAACCGCTGCTTACCTGCCGCGCCTGCAGTGCTGGCTGTGTGCGCTTAGCCGTTGCGGAAGATGAAGCTGTACGCGTTCAGCGCCGGTACGCCACCAAGGTGTGCATACAAGACTTTGGAACCTTCGGGGAACTCGCCCAGACGCACCTTCTCGATCATGCCATGCATCGACTTTCCTTCATATACCGGATCAGTCAGCATGCCTTCCATGCGCGCGCACAGACGGATGGCTTCGAGCGTGCCTTCGTTGGGCAAGCCGTATTCTGGACCACCGAAGCGGGTATCGAGAACAATGTCCTTCTCGGTAATTTCCCGGCCCAGTTCCACCAGGTTGGCGGTGTTCTTGGCGATACGCAGGATCTGGTCGAAGGTTTGCTGCGGCTTGGCCGACGCGTCGATACCGATCACGCGGTCAGCGCGGCCGTCTTCGGCAAAGCCCACCACCATGCCAGCCTGCGTGCTGCCGGTAACGGCGCAGACAACGATGTAGTCGAACTTGAAGCCCAGTTCGGCTTCCTGCTGGCGCACTTCTTCGGCGAAGTCCACGAAGCCCAGACCGCCTTTGGGGTGCTCGGAGCAACCAGCCGGAATCGGGAAGGGCTTGCCGCCAGCCTGGCGCACGCTTTCCATTGCGTCTTCCCAGCTCTTGCGGATGCCGATGTCGAAGCCAGCGGCATCCAGGCGCACGTCTGCGCCCATGATGCGCGACATTTCGATGTTGCCGACGCGGTCATACACGGCGTCAGAATAGTTGACCCAGTTTTCCTGAACCAGCACGCACTTCAGGCCCAGGTGGGCGGCAACGGCGGCCACTTGGCGAGTCTGGTTGGATTGGATGCCACCGATGGACACGAGCGTGTCGTAACCGCCTTCCAGCGCTTCGGGGATCAGATATTCCAGCTTGCGGGTCTTGTTGCCGCCGAATGCCAGGCCGCTGTTGCAGTCTTCGCGCTTGGCATACAGTTCAACCTTGCCACCCAGGTGGGCGCTGAGGCGTTTGAGCGGCTGAATCGGCGTCGGTCCGAAGGTCAACGGATAGCGCGGGAATTTTTTGAGGTTCATGAGACTGCTCCTTGGAAGTCGACGACTAAGCAGCCTGTAGCATAAGAATATTCAGAAGAAACGTGCTTGCGAAAATGTGGAAAATTTTGGCGTTAAGATTGGTGGAACGTTGATTTGGCTTGGAATAATTTTGCAGATGTTATTTTTTAGACAATAAAATTTCCTGCTGCGACTGTGTGTTTTCCCGCACAGAAAAACCGCGAAATTTCCGCTTTTTTCATCGCCTGTTTCCACGTTTTCAAGGGTTTTTGATGAGTACCACCAAGCCACGTGCGCAGGCAGCCTTGCCGGCAGAGTCGTCAAAAGAGACCTTGGACCGCACCGACCGCGCAATTCTGAAAGTGCTGCAGCGCGACGCATCGATCTCCAACGTGGCGCTGGCCGCCAAAGTGAACCTGAGCGCACCCGCGTGCCTGCGACGGGTAGAGCGCTTGAAAGAAGCGGGATTCATCAGCGGTATCGTGGCGCTGTTGAACCCGCGTGCGCTGGATGTCGGTACGCTGGTGATGATCGGTGTGGTGCTGGACCGATCAACGCCAGACTCCTTCACCAACTTCGAAAAAGCGGCGCAGAAGGTGTCCGGCTGCCTGGAATGCCACGTGGTCACTGGCGAATTCGATTACTTCATGCTGGTGCGCACCAAGGACAACGACAGCTTCAACAAGCTGCACGCAGAACAGTTGCTGTACCTGCCAGGCGTGCGGCAGATTCGCACCTTCATGGTGTTGAAGCAGGTGCTGTCTACGACGCAGTTGCCGATCTGAAGACGCGACGCCGATAACACAGCGTTGAAAACGCAACATGGCGCTGGATTGCGCCAGCGCCATGTTGTTGATACTTCGGAATCAGCAAAGCACGTGCTGCGTTACGACGAAAGCCGCTGCTACGCTCAGCCCGCCCGTCGCTGCAACGACAGTCGCTGTACCACCGCCAACAACCTGTCTATTTCTTCAAAGGTGTTGTAGAACGCCAGTGAAGGTCGCACCGTGGTCTCCAGGCCAAAACGACGAAGAATAGGCTGTGCGCAATGGTGCCCCGTGCGCACCGCAATGCCTTCCTTGTTGAGCGCCTGACCGACGTCTTCCGTGCTGTAGCCGGCCAGCACAAAGGACATCACGCTGGCTTTTTCAGCTGCAGTACCCACCAGGCGCACGCCTTTGATCTCGGCCAGGTGCTTCATGCCGTAGACCAGCAGGTCGTGTTCGTAGCGACCGATGTTCTCGATGCCAAGTCGGTTGATGTAGTCGATGGCCGCCCCCAAGCCCACCGCGTCTGCGATATTTCCCGTGCCCGCTTCGAACTTGTTCGGAATGGGTTGGAAGATGGTTTTCTCGAAGGTGACGTCAGCAATCATGTTGCCGCCACCTTGCCAGGGCGGCATGTCTTCCAGGACCTCGCGCTTGCCCCAGACCACGCCAATGCCGGTGGGACCGAACAGCTTGTGGCCGGAGAACACAAAGAAGTCGGTGCCCAGGTCTTGCACATCGACCCGCATGTGCGACACCGATTGTGCGCCATCAACCAAGGTCTTGGCACCCGCCCGATGCGCGAGTTCGACGATTTCCTTGATCGGGGTGATCGTACCCAGCGCGTTGGAAACCTGCGTGACGGCCACGATCTTGGTGCGGTCGTTCAGCAGCTTGCGATACTCGTCCAGCAGGATCTGGCCGGAGTCATCTACCGGGATCACGCGCAGACGGGCACCTTTCGCGGCTGCCAACTGCTGCCAGGGCACGATGTTGGCGTGGTGCTCCAGGTTGGAGACGATGATCTCGTCGCCTTCACCCACGTGCTGCGCGCCCCAGCTTTTGGCCACCAGGTTGATGGCCTCGGTGGTGCCGCGCACGAAGATGACTTCGTTCACGTCCGGGGCGTTCAGGAAGTGCCGGACCCGTTCGCGCGCACCTTCATAGGCATCCGTGGCCCGTGCCGCCAGTTCGTGCGCGGCGCGGTGGATGTTGGAGTTTTCGTGCGCGTAGAAGTAGGCAATACGGTCGATCACCGACTGCGGCTTGTGCGTGGTGGCGGCGTTGTCGAACCACACCAGCTGACGGCCGTTCACACGTTCCTGCAGCACCGGGAAATCACGCCGAACGGCATTCACATCGAAGGGCTGACGCTGGCTTTGCCCGGCTTGCGGAACATTGCCGCGCGGGTCTGGCTTGGCCGGCGTGACGTATCCACTGGGCAAGACCACCGAGTCGACAAAGTAGTACTTGGGTTCGGCCGACGCGCCTGCTGCCCCGACGCTCTGGGTGGGCAGGCCGCGCGAGGACGGCTGCGCGTGGCTGAGCGGGCCTACCGAGTCTATCGGGCCACGCAATGCCTGGCTGACCAAGTCGTCGCGAATCACGGTGCCACCCAGCACATTGCCTGGCGCAGCCGGTGCCGATTGGTTGCGTCCAGGTTCTCCGTGGAAACCGTCCAGGAAGTAGTACGGCGTCTCGGGCGATGCGGGATAAGACTGCACCGATGTGGCTGGTGGTACGCCCGTCACGCCACTGCCAAAGCGCGGTTCGTAAGCCGGGACTGCGCTGTAGACATTATCCGGCACGCCATTGCCGGCTGGCGCATGTGGCAGCAATGCCGGTGCGCGATGCGCCAGCGAGGGCAACTGGGCTGGCGACGCGGGCAGCAGGTTGCTACCCGGAATCTGCCCTTGCGGGATTGGCGTACCCGGCACGTTCGGCCCGAAGCCAGCCGGGCTGACCAGGGGAGAACCTGCAGGTGCGACATTAAGCGGAGCCTGCACGCCGGGCGGCACGGACTGCGGCAATGACAAGGCCGCCGCTGACGCTGGGGGCGCTGCGGGCAGACCACGCGCCGCGCTTACGCCATCAAGATTGGCAGACTGCCCTGGCAACGCAGAAAAAAATGCCGTGGCCATGCGCGCCAGCACGGCCGGATCAATGGGCGCTTCCGGGGCGTGCGGCACGCCGTCCGGAAGCTCGGCAAACCGAGGAGGGGAAGCAGGGATGCTCATCGCTCGGTTTACTTATAGGTGTCGGGATAGTCGTGGTACTTGCCGATTTCCACGTCATCGAGCACAGCCAGCGCGTCGGTGGTCAATACGGCCAGCGAGCAATACAGCGAAATCAGATAGGACGCGATGGCGTGGTTGTTGATGCCCATGAAACGCACCGACAGCCCCGGGCTTTGTTCGCCGGGCAGGCCGGGCTGGAACAGACCCACTACGCCTTGGCGCTTGTCGCCCACGCGCAGCAAGATGATCTTGGTCTTACCATCGGCAACCGGCACCTTGTTCGACGGGATCAGCGGAATGCCGCGCCAGGTGATGAATTGCGAACCGAACAAGCTGATGGTCGGCGGCGGCGTGCCACGGCGCGTGGCTTCGCGGCCGAAGGCAGCAATTGCCAGCGGGTGCGTCAGGAAGAAAGCGGGTTCTTTCCAGACCTTGGTCAGCAGTTCGTCCAGATCGTCAGGGGTGGGGGCACCGGTCAGCGGGAAGATGCGCTGTTCTTCGGTGACTTGCGCCAACAGGCCGTAGTCCGGGTTGTTGATCAGCTCGCTTTCCTGATTTTCCTTGATCGTCTCGATCGTCAGGCGCAGCTGTTCCTTGATCTGGTCATGCGGGCTGCTGTACAGGTCCGAGATGCGGGTGTGTACGTCCAGCACGGTGCTGACGGCATTCAGGAAGTATTCGCGTGGGTTTTCTTCGTAGTCGACGAAGGTCCGCGGCAACTGGTTTTCGGCTTCGCGAGCGGTGCAGGTGACCTTGATGCTTTCCGGGTTCTTCACCTTGTTCAGGCGGTAAATGCCGGCTTCAACGGGCACCCATTGCAGCAGGTGGGTCAGCCAACGGGGGCTGATGGTTTCCAACTGAGGGACGGTCTTGGTCGCGTTGGCTAGCTGTCTTGCCGCGTTGTCGCCCAGTGCGACGGTCCCACCTACTGTTGCAGTCATCTTGCGCTCCGTAATAAGCAAATAAGTAAATCAGTCAAAAAACCGAGGCGAGTTTGGGCCTGCCGCGAGGCACGATCAACAGGCTATAGCCGTCAATGCGAGACTTCTGTTTCTCGCTGTTCTGCTGCGGTCTGGCAGTGTTTCAACAAGGTGGCGATGTCCAGGCCAAGTGCCTGGGCCAGCTTGTTTGCGGTGACAAGCGAGGGGATGACACGAGCGCGTTCCACCTCGCCGACATAGGACCGATTCAGGTCGGACCGTTCTGCCAGTTGTTCCTGTGACCAGCCCTGCGTTTCCCGCAACTGGCGCACGGTGGTGCCGAAGACTTCGACCAGTGTCTTGCTCATCAGGCCGACTCCAGCGCTGTGCTTGCGGGCGCAAGTGTGTCCCTGAGTGGTGTGCTTTGCAGGCTGGCCTGGGTCACGCTGGCACCTGGTGCCACGCTTTGTGTGACCCACACATTGCCGCCGATGATGGCACCGGTACCCAGTGTCACGCGGCCCAGAATGGTGGCCCCCGCGTAGATGACCACGTCGTCTTCAACGATCGGGTGGCGAGGCAGACCTTTTTCCAGATGGCCTTCTGCGTCCGTAGGGAAGCGCTTGGCTCCCAGCGTGACAGCCTGATAGACACGCACCCGTCGCCCGATGCGCGCGGTCTCACCGATGACCACGCCGGTGCCGTGATCGATAAAAAATCCTGCGCCGATCTGCGCGCCTGGATGGATGTCGATGCCGGTTTCGCTATGCGCCAGCTCGGCTACGATGCGCGCCAGCAGTGGCAGGCCAAGAATGTAGAGTTGGTGCGCCAGCCGGTGATGAATCAGGGCAAGCACACCCGGATAGCACAGCAGCACTTCGTCCACGCTGCGTGCGGCCGGGTCCCCCTGGTAGGCGGCCAGTACATCGGTGTCCAGCAGGCGACGGATGTCGGGCAGGGCGCTTGCAAAGGCGCGTATGGCTTCCAGCGCCTTGCGTTCGATCTCGGATTGGTCCGCAGGCTCGTGACGAGCGACGTATTGCAGTTCCAGCCGGGCCTGGGCTAGCAGACCTTGCAAGGCTTCATCCAGCGTATAGCCGACGTAGAAGTTTTCGCTTGCGTGTCGCATGTCCAGCGGCCCCAGGCGCATCGGAAAAAGCGCGCCTTTCAGCTTGCCGGTGATCAGCGAAAGCGCTTCACGCGAGGGAAATTCCCGTGCGCCGGGTTCACGCGCACGCTGTTGGGAATCCCGCCAGGTACGGCGAATGTCGTCCAAGGCCTGAACAACGCTGTCAACATCAAAATGAGCCATGTGTCTTCCTGTAGGTTCCTGGCTTTGTCTTGCACATGGCACTCGGCTGTGGGACCTGTCATGGCACGCGGATGGGTCTTGATGGGGTACGCAAAAACAGGGGAGGGGGTGTCAGTCCTGCACCCAGGGCAGGCCGTGGAAGCGCCAGCCATCCTGGCCGCCACGGTGCTCTTCGGCATCGAGTTCACCCTCGAAGCCTTCCAGCACATTGAATACGTGGGTAAAGCCAGCTTTTTCAGCGGCTTCGGCAGCCAGCGCAGATCGTTTACCGCTGCGGCACAGCAGCAAGACGACGGCGTCCTTGCCGCCTTCCTTCGCGACCTTGGCTTCCAGTTCGCGCACGAAACGTGGATTGCGGGTCAGGCTGGTGCCGGTGGCCCAGGGCACGTGAACGGTGCCCGGCACGTGACCGACGAACTTGCGTTCTTCGGCGGTACGGACGTCGACAAGCACGGCTTGGCCAGCTTGGGAAAGCTGCCACGCCACGGGCGGCGTGACGCCACCGGCATGGGCAAGATTGGCTTGTGATGCGGCTGCGCGAGCTTGTTCCAGCGCTGCGGGCAGGGCAATGTCGGATACTTCGTAACTCATGGGGGCTCCGGATAAAAACCATCACGGTGGTGGCGATAGACACCAATCTAGAGCGATACCCTGAGATTACGAACGAATAAAAAGTCGGTACTTAAGAGCTTGGAACTATTAGCGGCTTGGCCGCATCCGACGCGACGCGTCATGCTGGCATCGCGTTGCACGATGCCAGTGTCAAAACGGACTACTTTGATTGAGCTATTCCGATCAGGCTGGTTCGGTGGCTGTTATTTGGCGGCCGTTACTTGGTGGTTGTCGTCCGGTGGCTATTATTCTGTGCCCGTCATTGCCTGACGAACTAGCAGCGTGTCGGTGAACTGCTCGAAGGCCACCACGACCCCATCCTGCAATGTCCAGATGTGGGTCACGCGTGCCTGCATGGCTTTCCCGGTCGCACGATACACCCCGTGATAGCTGCCTACTCCTACGATCTGCTCACCGCCATCGATCAAGGTCTGCAGCTCGAAACGGTAATTTTCCCAGTCCCGGCCCAGTACCGAAAACACGTTTTCGACAACGGCCGTGGGCCCGATCCACGTCCCTGCACACGGAAAGCCTTGCATCTCCGTCCAGCGCACCTGCGGCGACACATTGGCCATCATCGCGTCGAGATCGCGCGCTGCCGATGCGGCGTAATGCGCGCGGATGATCTCGACGTTGCTTGGCGAGGCACTCACTGGACACATCCTTGAACGGTATTTCTGACGTGATCGGATGCGAGCTCAGCGGTGGCATTGATCTGCTGACTGAGCCAATCGCGCCAGGCTTCCGGCTGGCCGAAATACGCCGTGATATCCAGCGCGGAAAAGACGCCATCACGCTCCAGCACCAAGGCTGGGAATCCGTAGGCACCGGTCTGCTTCATGAACGCACGGGCGCTGGCCATGTGCGCTTGCGTGGCATCCCCTGCAATTTGTTCGAACGCATGATCGAACTGCGAGACATCAAGCCCGATATCTGCAGCAAGCTCGCGCAGCACGTGCGGATCGGAAATGCGCCTGCCTTCGACATAGTGGGCGGTTTGCACGCGCGCCAGCAATGTCAGCCCAGCACCAGCAATCTGGTCTGCTGCCAGGACTGCCGTAATGGGCGGCTCGGAATCGAACACTGCACCTTCGTCACACAGCAATCCATTGCGATAGGCCTCGCCAAAGGCTTGTCCGCTCAGGCGCGCGATGCGGGCATCGTGCGGAGTGACGAAGTTGCGCAATTCGGGGGTGACCGGACGCCGTCCGCTGCCAACCATCAAGCCACCTGCATGGGCTTGAGTCGGTGCGAGGCTGCACGCCACATCAATCAGTGGCGCGGCACCGTAACACCAGCCGCACAACGGGTCGTACACATAATGCAGTCTGACTTGGTTCATGTGTTCATCCTGAAATAAGCAGGCGGGCGGCTGCGACTGGGGGGCGGTGAAGCAAGACATCGCATCACCACACCTGGCTACGCCGAACGCGCAGCCGCCGTCGCCATTACCACTTCATTTCGCCCTTGTTCACCTTGGCACCGATGTCGAGTGCGATCAGCAGACCGGCGTCCGGGTAGGCGGCTTTCAAGGTGCTGATCAGCTCGCCGCTGTTTGCCGCCTTCGGCAGTTCAGTCTCGAAACGGGCCAGGTAGGTCTGGGTCCATTGCACTTGCGACACGTCTTGCTTGACGCCCGGCAGGCTGTGGCCTGGGATCACGCGGGCCGGTTGCAGGGCGATCATGTCGCTCAGCTTCTTGTTCCAGTCGGCACGTTCCTGCGCGCTTTGTGCGTCGGCGGTCCACAGGTGCAGGCCACCAAACACATTCACGCCGCCGGCAATCGTCTTGATCGACGGAATCCAGACATAGCTGCGATGCGGCTGGGCTTCCAGGCCCTTGATCTCAAGCTTCTCGCCTTCAAGCGTGATGCTGTCGCCTTCCAGCACGGTGGGCAGCGGCACGGACTTCGGGGCATTGGCACCCATGCGCGGTCCCCAGACCTGCAGCTTGGTCGCCAGGGTGGCTTCGATCTTCTTCAGCGTCGGGGCCGTCGTGACCACCTGAGCGTCGGGGAAATACTGCTTCAGCACTTCGATGCCAAAGTAGAAATCGGGGTCGGGTTGGCTGATGTAGATGGTTTTCAAGGTCTTCTTGCTGTCCAGCACCATGGCCACGATGCGCAGCGCATCGGCGCGGGTGAAACCGGTGTCCAGCAGCACGGCGTCGGTCTTGCCCGACACCAGCACGGCGTTCATGTGGAAGCTGTTTGCATCGGCGTTGTAGACCTGCACATTCAGCGGCGCGGTTTGCGCAGCGCCGTCGGCGACAACGCCAAGGGTCAGTGCAAACGGCGCGATCAGGCGGGCAAGGGTTTTGGCGGTGAAAGTCATGTCGCGTTCCAGATTGGAGAATCAATGACGAGACTTTATTAGCTTGTTATATGTGAATAAACAGTAGACTTGTAGATGGTTTGTCTACTGAATCGGGTAAATCTTGGATCGTTTCACTGCCATGCAAGTGTTTGTGGAAATTGCCGAGCGAGGCAGCCTGACCGAAGCCGGGCAGGCGCTGGATATGTCGCGGGCAATGGTCTCGCGCAATCTGGAAAGCTTGGAAGACTGGCTGGGCATACGCTTGCTGCACCGGACCACGCGCCGCGTCAGCCTGACGGAAGCAGGAGCCGAGGCCTTGCAGCGCTGTCGCCAGGTGCTGGAATTGACGGGCGATGTCAGGGCAGTGGCGGGGGCTCGTCAAAGCGCACCCAGCGGTCGATTGCGAATCGCCACCGCCACCTCGTTTGGGCAGGCCTGCCTGGGCGATGTGGTCGCCCAGTTTCTGGCCCGCTATCCCAAGGTGGAAATCGAATTGTTGGCTCAGGAACGCACGGTGAATCTGGTGGAAGACCGCATCGACCTGGCCGTGCGTATCGGCAATCAACTGGACGAGTCCTTGATTGCGCGCCGACTGGGCGATTGTCGCTCGGTGCTGTGCGCCTCGCCTGCCTATGTGGCGGCATCCGGCATGCCCATCGAGCCGGAATCGCTGGCTTCACATCGTTGTATTACGCATGCGTATGTAGGACGTAACGAGCTGCGCTTGCGCCAGCACGGCCAAGACATCAAGGTGCCGTTTCGAGGTGTGCTGAAGACCAATGAATCGACGATTGCGCGCAGCGCAGCCCTGAGCGGGGCGGGCATTGCCTTGTTGCCTACCTACCTGGTCAGCGAGGATCTGCAGCAGAACAGGCTCGTTCGGGTGCTGCCTGACTACGAGCCCGAGACCTTGGGCATTCACGCGGTGTATTTGTCACGCCATCACCAGCCGCCCTTGTTGCGGCTGATGCTGGATCACCTGGCGAGTTACTTCAGTAAACCCGTGGCACCCTGGGATCAGGTTCTGTCGACTGAGTCGGCTGGCGGGTAAGCGACGCTACCCGAGCGCCGTGCTACGACTGGCCCGCACCGATCAGGTATGAAACGCTGGCAGCACGTGCTCGGCCAATTCACCCAGCACATCTTGCAGCGGGCGGCGCACGCCGCTCAGGTTCAGCGTGACATGGTGGGTACCGCTGGCCCGCATCTCTTTCAGCACTTCGACCAAGCCCTTGCTGCCGGTTCGATAGCCCAGGTCGATGGGGGTCGGAGCCGCTTCCGGATCGTCGCTGAGTTCAAGGCGCATGGCGGTGCCGAACATTTTGAACGCACCCGGTGTCGCCCGATCGACAGCGGCGCGCCACATGTTGTAGCGTGCGCGCTGTTGTTCGGGTTCGCGGTGGTAGGTCATCCAGCCGATGGCATTGCGCGCGATCCAGTCTACGCTTTGGCCGCCTGAGCCGACCGCCAGCATGGGTGTGGTGGTGTCAGGCGTGGGCAACAGGAAAAAGTCGGGCGCATGCTCGGGGGTTTGGTCTGGAACCACCTTGGGATGCTCGGCCAGGGCGGCGGCCACCACGTCCCAGTTTCTGGCGTAGGTCTTGCGGCGCTCAGTGGCATCCTGGCCGAATGCTGCATATTCTGGCGGGCGGTCGCCCGATCCCAAGCCCAGGATGAAGCGTCCGCCCGACAAGGTGTTGACCGACACCGCACCCTTGGCAATGTGCAGCGGGTGCCGCAAGGTGAGCACGATCGCACCACTGATGAGGGCGATGCGCTGGGTATGCGAGGCGAGTGCGCCCAGCAGCACCCACGGGTCCAGATGACCGACCGGGTCGGGGTAGTCGGCACTGTTCAGCGGCACGTCCCGTACCCACAGCGCGGCAAAGCCCAGTTCGTCGGCGTGTTTGGCCAACGCGATCTGCGCACTGAAGTCGGCGACGATATTGCCCTCGGCGAGCAAGGGCAGAGACAGTCCGATGGACAGCCGTTGTGGGGCGAAGAGGCGGTGTAGCAGATCCGCCGAGGGTGCTGCCGTCGAGCTTTGCATCAACAGTCCTGTAAGAACGACCCTGGTGAGACAGCGCAATATGTCGTCATGTTGCGTGCCGGTGGCCGGTGTGGTCTGACTGTACAGGCAGATGATTGGTTCATCGAACTGCTTGCGTGCAGGTGTCGAGTGCTGTGGATGCCGATTACTGTGCATGCCTACTACTGTGCATGCCGATCACTGTACACGCCGATTACGATTGCTTGGTTGCATCCTTGCCTGGCGCGAGTATCGCAAGCGCGATCAATACCAATACGACCGCCGCCGCGAATGTCATCCGCATCCCCATCGCCATGGATGCCGCGTGGCCGCCTGCCAAGTCGGCAGACCGTGACCCGAAGGCAAATACTGCGCCCATCAAGGATGCGCCGGTGATCAGGCCCAGATTGCGCGACAGACCCAACATGCCGGACACCACGCCGCGCTGATCGGGCATCACATGCTTCATGGCCGAGGTATTGTTGGCCGTCTGAAACAGCGCATAACCCGCCGCCAGCAGGGCAAGCGGGGCCACATAGCCGGGGATGCCGGCTTGCATCGGCAACATGCTCAACAACAGGCTGCCGGCCAGCATGGCAAGCAGACCGGCCAACGCCATGCGATGGGCACCGAATCGATCCACCAGCCGCCCGGCAGGCACGCCGGTCAATGCTGCCGCCAGCGGACTGACAGACATAACCAGCCCCAGATGCGCAGCGTCCAGCCGCAATGCGCCCGACAGATAGAACGGGCCGACCACCATGGTTGCCATGACTACTGTCATGACCAGCGTACTGCTGGTGAACGCCTTGCTCAGCACCGGACTGTGGAAAATCGCCAGGCGGATAAGCGGCGCGGGCGATCGGGTCTCGATCAGTATGAACAGACTCAGCCCAAGGCATGCCAGACACAGCAGGACCAGGTTCAGCATCCCCAAGCCGTCTTGGGTCAGCGTGACAGCCAGGGCGTAGGCGGCAAGCGTCAGCGCAAGCAGGAGCGTGCCCAGGTAGTCGAAACGCATATCGCGCTTCCGATCCTGATCTGCGTCAGCCGGCAGGAAGCGATATGCCAGCCCCCATGCCAGTACGCCGAGCGGTACGGTTGCCAGGAAAAGCGCCGTCCAACCAAAGGCTGACAGCAACAGACCACCAAGCGTCGGCCCCAATGCCGTGCCCACTGACGACATGGTGGCAAGCAGCCCTATGGCACTGCCTGTCTTGGCTGCGGGCACGGTGCCGGTCACTAACGCCGTGGTCAACGCCATCATGATTGCCGCCCCCAGGCCTTGCACCCCGCGTGCAACGATCAGCAGGGGCAGCGAAGCTGCCATACCGCACAAGGCCGAGGCCAGCGTGAACAGCGCTATGCCGGTGAGCAGCAGGCGGCGTCGCCCGATCATGTCGCCCAGGCAACCGACGCTGACAATCACCGTGGTGATAGAGAGCAGGTACGCCAGGATCACCCACTGCACTTGCTGGAACGAGGCGTTGAACGCCTGTGCCATTGTCGGCAGGCCGACGTTGGCGATGCTGGCTCCCACGGACGACAGCAGCATCGACAAGGACAGGCTGGCCAGTGTCCATCTGAGGGCAGACGGGCTGGTGTGCAGGGTATTGATATGAACGGGTGTGGTGCTCATGAGCTTGTTCCGCAGTGACTGGTTCGGCCCGGAACGGATGCCAATCAAGGCAGGTGTCAATCAAGGCCGATACACGAATGCATGCAGCGTAGTCAGCGCAGTGGTGTGGCGGAAGGCGCACGATTTGCACTTAATCAGTGTGTCTGAGGCCATGTCAGTGTTGGCCGTGATACGGTTGATGCATGTCGCGACCCGATCTGAACCTGCTCATCACCCTTGATGTTCTGCTTGCGGAAGGCAATGTTGCGCGTGCTGCCAGGCGCTTGAACCTAAGCCCGTCGGCAATGAGCAGGTCCTTGGCAAGACTGCGCGACACCACGGGCGACCCCTTGCTGGTCAGGGCAGGGCGCGGGCTGGTGCCGACGCCGCGTGCACTTGAATTGCGCGAGCAGGTAAGCCAGCTGGTGCACGATGCCGAAGCTGTGCTGCGGCCAGCGCAGCTGCCCGATCTGACACAGCTGGTGCGAACCTTCACGCTGCGCAGTCGAGAACGTTTCGTCGAAACCTTTGGTGCCGCGCTGGTTGCGCGCGTGGCGTCCGAAGCGCCTGGGGTTCGGCTGCGTTTCGTGCCCAAGCTGGATCGCGAAAGCACGTTGTTGCGCGATGGCCTGGTTGACCTGGAAACAGGCGTGGTGGGCACCACAATGGGGCCGGAGGTGAAGGTTCAGGCTCTGTTCCGGGACAGATTCATTGGTGTCGTGCAAAGGGGGCATCCGCTGGTTCGCCATCCGGTCACGCCAGCCCGCTACGCAGCCGCCCGGCATATTCACGTATCGCGGCGCGGATTCGACCACGGACCGGTGGACGAGGCCCTTGTGCCGCTTGGTCTGACACGCAATGTCGTGACCATCGTTGGCGAATTTTCCAGTGCGGTAGCGCTTGCGCGGGCCTCGGACATGGTGGCCACCGTGCCTGAGCGGCACACAGGCAATCTACGCGACGGCATGCAGAGTTTTTCGCTGCCGGTTGCCGTGCCCGATATTACGGTGTCCCTGCTGTGGCACCCGCGTTCCCATGCCGACCCGGTGCATCGCTGGTTGCGCGATTGCGTGCGTGAAGTTTGCGCAAGCGACATATAACGGCAGGCAGGCGTTTCCCCTACTCGTCGGAACCGGCGTTCGCGGTGAATATCCATAGGGCAGGATATCTATGGCAGGACCGTTTCTTGCCCTGTTATTTCAACCGGCGTGGCCGGCCTTTTTAATGGAGGATGCTGATGCGTGCGCAATCCGATTTTCCGCCGACTGAACAATGCCCTCCAATCGACCTGAGCAAGCAGTATGAACTGCGCTACTGGTCCAATCGGCTGGGTGTCAGTCAAGACGCACTTCGTGCTGCCGTTGAGGCGGTAGGAACACATCCTGTCGATGTGACGAAGTACCTCTCGAACATCGAACAGACCTGTGTGTGCCCGGTGGGCCAAGACCCAGATGCTTCAATGCGCTGACTCATTCTGACATGGCGCTGAATGCAAAAAATCACTTTTTGCGTCGCGATAATGATTGTTTGTCTAGCGCACGAGCGTTCGCCTGACGTTGCCCCATAATTGGTGCGTGATGACAGCGACGAGGTGTGTGGTGGCCAGTGAAAAACCGGTGTTTCCGGTAGAAGGAATTGCATCAGAGCGCGTGTTGCTCCGATCGGCAGACCCGTCGCTTACTCATGAATTCCGGGCCTATCTGATTGATAACCACGCTTATCTGCAGCCCTGGGAGCCGTTGCGCGACGATGCGTTTTTCGATCCCGATGTGGTGTCTGAACGCCTGCAGTCGATGGCGCAGAAAAACGCCAATGGCGATGCCTTGTTGTTGCTGATGTTCACGCGCGAAAGCAATCGACTTATCGGCACCTGCAACTTTGCGAACATCGTGCGTGGTGCGTTCCAAGCTTGTCATCTGGGGTTCTCGGTTGCAGAAGACCTGCAGGGGCGTGGCCTGATGGCAGAGGGTTTGCGTCTGGCGCTGGCCTATGTCTTTGACCAGATGGGCCTGCATCGCGTCATGGCCAATCACCGGCCAGAAAACCATCGCAGTGCGCGTCTGCTGGCGCGATTGGGGTTTCAGCGTGAAGGCGAGGCGCGTTCGTATCTGAAGATCAATGGGGTGTGGGCAGATCATGTATTGACGTCACTGATCAATCCGAAAGAGGTTGACGGTGGCGTGCAAGCCTTGCCGGTGTGCGAACAGCGCCCCCAAGAAGTGGTTTCATGAAGAGCTTTCATGAAGCTCGTTCATAAGTCCATTCAAATTCCGCTACCTAGTCGGTGCCTGGTGCGACCTGTAGATTGCTGACTGTCAGCTGACTGCCATATTGCGGTCAGCCACTGCAGTCATGCGCATTGCCGGCATGCCCGCAATGCGCCAGCAACAAGGAGGTACGCATGCGCCCCAAGATCATCTGTCATCTGGTCAGTTCAATTGACGGCCGCTTGCTGGCCGACCGCTGGGTTCCGACCGACACGCCGTCGTGCGTGGTGACTACATCCACACGTCGGGCACGACTCGGCACCCGATTGGATTCCGATGGATTCATCGTCGGCAGCAGCAGTCTGGCGGCATTGCCTTCCGTGATGGCGGGTTCAGCCAAATCGGGCACGCGCCGCGTGGCCCTTGGTGGCAAGGACACCGGGCAAGGCGACCATTACGGCGCACGCAATGGCCGCAAGCTTGCCGTCGTCATCGACCTGGACGGCACGCTGCATTACGACAGTGACGACGCCGATGGCCACCACATCGTCACCCTGCTGGGTGACCACGTGCCGGAGACGTATTTGGCCGAGTTGCGCGCAGTGGGCGTGTCGTATCTGTTTGCAGGCCCGGACGGGCGCAATCTGGCCGATGCGCTGGCACAGCTTGGCGAAGATTTCGGTGTAGACACCCTGTTGCTTGAAGGCGGAGGGCGGCTCAACAGCACCTTCATGCATGCCGGCCTGATCGATGAGATCAGCTTGCTGGTGTGCCCGGTCATCAATGACTTGCCGGGTGGCATCAACACCTGGGAATACACCGGCACCTTGGATGAGCAGGTGGTGGCCAGGCGATACCTGAGCCACATGGCAACGGAAACACTGAATGGCGGCATGGTCTGGCTGCGGTACGCCGTGCTGGAACCTAAAGCTTCTGACGTGGCATGCACCGTCTATGCGGACGATGTGTTCTGCGACTATTCGCGCTGCTGAACAGGGCTAACTCTGCCCGTTGCATTCCACGACATCTTGCGACAGGACGGGCAGGCTGGATTTGCTATGGTGTCCCTCCGACATGACAAGAGGTGACCGTGGCAACAGGTGGCAAAGCCCCATGCAGCAAGGCGTTCGACATGCTGGCGCGATCGATTTCGCTTCGTGCGGAAAGCGAAGCGCAGCATGGCTAAGCGCGCGCCTGCATCTACCGTGCCGGAACCGCTTTTTCATGCATTCAAGCGCGACGTACCTTCTGCCGCTGAATGCCTGAACCGGCTTTACGAGGTCTACGCGCACACGACGGTGTCATACGGGTGGTGCCGCCAGTGTTTCGATCTGGAACAGGAACAGCAGATGCGAGGCCTGCGCGCCGTGCGCGAAGCACCGCTGGCGGCTTTTTCCGGCATTTATTTCGAGCACCCCAATTGTTCCGGTGGCGCGTCCACCTTCCTGCATTGGCTGCCGCGCGGTCTGGAGCTGGGGTTCTTCGACCCGGACATCGATCCAGACCTGATCGAACAATCCATGCGAGTTGGCTTATGGCATCGGCCGACAGAAGAGCAGGCGGCCTTGCGCGACGTTTTCTGTCGCGTCGCGATCAACTGGTTTGCGGCAGGCAATACAGCGCCTATGCAGGTTCCTGATTCGGCATCTGGCGTGCTCTACGGCCCGTCGTTCATCTCCCGCCGAATCATCACCGCCTTGCTGTATCTGCGTGTCGATCCGGCGGAATTGTTCGACTGGCTGATCGCGCTGGAAAGCAGCAGGGCCTGGCACTGCCTGCTCGACTTGGTCCAGGAGAACTGCGTGGTGCAGGGCCCGGTCTATTACGTGTTGGAAGACGAAGCGAACAAGGTGCTGATGTTCAAGGCCCACGCCGCGCTGGATCGCCTGGTTCGCAATGCGCTGCATGCAGCCGTGACGGATGACCGTCTGGCCGAGTACTGGTTGAGGTGGCAGGAAAACGAGCCTGCCTTGGCGCAGCGTGCGGCCGACGCAGAGTCGATGATCGCAAGCTACGCGTTTGAACTGAATGCGGATGAGCGCCGTGCGGACGAGCAACTCATCCGCACGGCGCTTGATACGGCGATGATCGGTTAAACGCCGGTATGGGCAGGGCAGCGTGCCGAGCGTGCGCCGACGGTAGCCAGGACGACCAGCAACACTGGCCATCCTGCCGCTCAATCGTCTTTTTTCTCGCCGCCGCGATAGCCGAGCGCGATACTGAGCACGATGCCCGCACCGGTGCCGATGAAAAGATTTTCGGTGGCGAGCCCGAGGGCAACGCCGACGGCGATGCCTATTGCCAAGCTGGTTCGTTGTGTCATGCCGAAAGTATAACGAGCCAGCCAGACGAAGCCGGGTGCAAGCCTATGCGCACCGATCACTGGCCGTCATATATCGGGCTTCACCATAAGGCTGGGTGTCATAGCCACCCCCCGCGATCCGGTCCCAGCCAGGACTCGGTATCTGCTCTGGGCGGCCTGGCACCTTGGATGCCGTTGGAAATCGTCGCACCTACCGACAGCAGGCGTTCACGATCCGTGGCCCCCATGGTGATGCTGGCGCGTGCGATGTATTCGGCCAGCACGCGCATGGCGGCCTCGGGGGTAGGGGCGGCACCGCCATCGGCGATACCGGTCATCAGCGATAGACATTCGTTGCTAGTCATGGCAGTCCTCTCGAAGCTCGTCGGGATGAGTCTGCCAAAAAAAGCAATTTGTCATCTTAAACATTGCGCATTGGCGTTATGAACGCCAGCGCCTGCGGCTTAACGCCCCGTCAATGCGTATTCCTGACCCCAGCGCGTGCTGTTGGTGCTGCCGGGCCTGGCAAAGATCTTCGGCTCGCGGTATTGGATACGCTTGAGCACCTCGCCGGTGGCCGGCAAGCCAAGCTCTGCCGCTGGCGTGGTCTTGCTGAAGTCCTGCAGCGAGGTCGGGATGCGGATCATGGTGAACTTGTTGAGTTCACAACTGACCTTGGTAGACGCCACGCGCTCGCAGTCTTTGTCGGTGAAGCTGGCGGTGGGCGCATCGCCGTAGAATCCGTCGACCAACACCACTTCGCCCTTGGCTACCGAGAAGCTGGCAAACGGTTTGCGAAGCGACACGAAGGCCCAGACCCCGGGCACTTCCTTGGCCGTGGTGGTCGAGGCATAACCGGCCGCGCTAGTCTGGGTGACCTGGTCATACGATGCATCGGCGGTAGAGGCACACTGTCCGCTGGCAACCCGCACTGCGGTGCAAACCGTCTGTTTGACGCGATCCGTTCTGTAGGTTGCGTCACGCCATACCTGGCCTCGGCCATATTCGGTGAAGGTGGTTTCGTCCATGACCACGGTGCCCAATGCCGATGGGCGGATTTTCGCGTTGGCAGCCGGGTTGGCAAGCACGGTGCGCGGCATGGCATTGCTGCCGCCTGCCAAGGTGTAGTTGCCGGGTTCGACCACAAACACCTGATAAAGCGTGCGGCCGAATGTCACCTGCATATGCGAGCCTTTGACGCTTTTAATCTCAATCGCAGATTGGCCGTTGCCGACTTTGAAGTTATGCGCCGGATTATCGACATTTCGCCATTCCGTTATGCCATGACGTTGTCGGGCAAACTCCGCTGACACATCCGCGTTGGACAAGTCTCCCCATTGCTGACTGTCCAGATTGACAGTCGTTGTCACCACAATTGCCTTGCCGGCTTGGATTGCACCTGACAGCAGCTGGTCGGTTGCCTCGGTCATGCTCTTTTCTGCTGCCTGCCGCTGTTGCTCGCGAGCGGCCATTTGGTCCGTGACGCTGGTCATCGTTGGCGTGGGTGCCGCGCAACCGCTCAATACCAGAACTGCCAAGGCAGGAATGCTGCCGAGCGTGATGGCTCTGCGAATATGCGTCAAGGTGGTCTCCGGATATTGTCCCGTTTGGCATGCGGGAAAGGGTGGGCGGATCGCGCGTTTCATATAGCAATGAAGCGCGAGCAACGAAGTGCGGGAAAATCAGCGGCCGATCGTATCCCGCGATACCCTGGCAGACAATATCGACTTAGTTAATCGTGTGACAAAACCCTCATTGGTTCGAATGGTAGTCTGGTAAATAGCGGGCCTGTTTTCGCATCGTCATTATGTTTTATTGATTTGATGCGTATTTGTAGCGAAAAGAAAATGGCGGCATTTTTCGGCAGCGACAGGCGAAAAAAATCCCGCCGAGGCGGGATGGATTGACGCATGGCCCTAAGGGCACGTCAGGCGTCAGCGCCGTTCTTCAGGCCAGCAAGACGGGCCTTTTCCGAGGCCTGGTTTTCCAGGTCGGACAAGCGCAGCTTCAGGCGGGGAAGTTCTGCGGTGCACAGGCTGGCAACCGAGAAGTTCTTTTCTTTCAGCGCCGCGATCTTCAGTTGTTCGAGGTGCTGAATACGTTGCGCGACTTGGTCGATCAAGCCGTTGGAGGAAGACATGGTGCGTTCTCTATGAATGTTGATGCCCTCCAAGGGTAGTCGATTCGGCGAGCCAAGGCTTGCAGCGCGTAAAATTACGCGTGTTCAGGCGTTGTTTTGGGTGTTGTCTGGGCTTTGTTCAGGCGCTTCTTTGCTCAGTTCTGCGTCGATCAAGCCGTTTTTTTCCGATGATCTGGTTTCTCATGAATTTTTCGAAGGCCGTGTTTCGCTGGCTGGGTGTTGTCTCAGTCCTTGCCCTGGCCTTGCTGAGTGCTCCCACGCTGGCAGCCGACGCCGTCAAGCCTGGCCGGTCGGGTCAGGCTATCTATAGCGTCAGCTGCGTGTCCTGCCACGGATTCGGCATGCGCGGTGCGCCCAAGGTCAGTGATTCCGCAGCCTGGGCTCCCCGGCTGGCGCAAGGCAAAGACAAGATGTACCAGCACGTGATCGACGGCATGGGTTGGATGCCCCGACGCGGCACCTGCTTTACCTGTTCCGATGACGAGGTAAAGGCGGCGGTGGACTATATGGTGTCGCAGGTGAAGTAGTGCGACGGCATGGAGAATGATTACGATTTCCTACCTGTCGTCGCACGGAACTGATTTAAAACGGGCGGTCGTGTTGTCCAGACGGCTTGCTGTCTGTCGATCAACGACCGATACCTGCCCGTTTGTTTCGGAAGCCACGTCATGCCCGACACCCTTGATGCCACAACCCTGCTGACCCGCTTTATTGATGATGAAGATGCCGCGCTCGCAGCAGGGCGGCAAGGCAAGTTCTGGCCTGCCAATCACTATCAGATATCTCCCTTGTTCACCAAGGCTGACCGGCTTCTGGAGCCGACGCAGCGGGTTCGCCTGTACACGCATGTCATGCGAATCGCGGGTCTGGTGCCGGCAGTGTCCGACAAGGAATTGCCTTTGTTGACCGAGGCGTATCGCGTCTTGTTGGTGCAGATCGATGAAAACAGTTTCGGCCATTTGGCAGGCCGGTTGGAATTGCTGTTCTGTTTTGGTTTTGATGACCAGGGTTATCTGCCCAGCGGGCCAACGAGCAGTGCGGCAGAATTGAAAGCGCGCTTGAAACTGGTGAACCAGTTGGGCAAGTACACATCCCTGCCTGGGCAACGCGACAAGCTGAAGAACTTGCAGGCGTTCAGCGGTGAGGCAGTTCGGGTGCTGGAAGTCTTGCGGCACTTGCGCTATCGACACACAAGGCGAGCCGATCACGACGAGCACGACTGGTCAATCAGCCTGATGTTCTGGGGCTTTGTGCTGATCGGATTGCTGTCGCCATCTACACGCGTGGCGCTGGTGCAAGACCTGATCGGCAACGTATACGCCTTGACGCATCAGGATCGCCGTCTGGCCATCTTGCACGAGACGGTTCAAGCGGTCTTGCCACTTGCCGAGGACGATGCCGATTTTGTTGCGCAGGCCGCCAAACTTGCCGCGATTGCCAAGGCACGACGCGATGCTACCGAATCGGTGGCGCTGGTTCGCAATCTGAATTTGCCATTCGGCGACGACGAGGACTGGCGTATTCATATTGTTTTGCAACGCGACAGCAATCCTGACAAACGTTCCTATGCGCCGGACCTTTCCCTGGAAATCGCGCCCGAGCCCGACTATCCCTGGCGGCTACGCGTCGAGACCGAGGCTGGCCAATATTCCGAATGGGCGGGCCATGTGACGCAGAACGATCTTGGCATTACCGCGCTGGGGGCAGGGCAGTTGCATGCCTTCCCCGCGTGGTTGACGTCCATGCGCGACAAGCACGGCCTGAACTTTGTGCTGGCCGAGCCAGGCGACATTCGCTGCGGGCGCAAACGCGCCGCAGCCAAGCTCATCGAGAAGTGGCTGGCGTTGCCGGATGCTTGATGGTCGACCACGCCTGGCATGACACGATGCTGTGTTCGTGCTGGCGCGTTGTCGTGCAGCGCTGGCCGACTTCCGCCACCCCATCTTTGAAGGGATACGCAAAGTCGTAGGTGGCCGGAATGACAACCTGGCCTGCTTCGTCGAAGAAGCCTGTCTTGCCGTCCTGGATGAAGCGGGACAGGCCTTCGACAAAGTAGTCGGGACCGTTGTCGTAGATCATCGGGCGCAGCAGAAATCTGCCTTGGCGATCTATGTAATACCAGCCTGTGGCGTCCAGCACGGCCGCAATTCCACCTGCAGTGAAATCATCGGCAACCCGATACTGTGCGGGCAGCCCGGGGCTGCCATCACATTGCAGGTAGCCGTAGCGGTCCTTGGCTTCATCGTGGAACGGCGCGCATAGATTCAAGGCGGCAGTGGCCATCGCGACCATCAGGCTGGCAGCCACCTTTACAGCGCCTTCACCGCGTCGGGAATGACGTAGCGTTGCCCGTCGAAGACGAGGGTGTGCTGGGTGCGCTCTTTCTTCACGATCGATTCGTTGCAGTCGCTGCCGGCCGGCACGAGTTGTGTGGTGCTGTCTTCGCTGTTCTTGGTGGCGCGGATATCGAAGAACCCGTTGCTGACCTTGCTGGTCATGCTCAACACCGTCTTGGACTTCGTGAATTCGCCCTTGCAGTTGGTATCCCACTCGCCATTCATGCGCGATACCGATGCACCGTCCAACACAATGCGCAGCGGACCTGAATCGCCATTGCGCATGGCAAACAGGCGCAAGGTCACTTCATTGAACGGGTTGGGGCGAGAAGATCCGCTGTAGCTTGCGCGCAGACCAAAGGCTTGGATACCGGGGGCGAGCACGTAGCGGGCCGTGTCGAATTCCATCTGTTCAAGCCGGATGGCATCGTCAGTCATGGCGTGGTCGACGGTGGTGCGCTGCTTCACTTTCAGTGTGGCCCGATCAAGCACCAGAATATCCAGATCGCCTTCACGATCCATGTCCAGCTCTGCACTGACAGCCATGCGCGGCACGCCAACCAGCAGCAGTTGATCATGCGCCGGCCATACCTTGCAGAACATGAACGGCACGCTACCTGGCGTGCTCTGGGGCAGCATCAGCTTGTGATCGCCCAGCAGGTAGCCAGCGGGCTTGCCTTGATCGGGGTCCAACTTTGCCGCGGGGTAGGCGTTCTGCAAGATGGTCGCTGGTTGCGGGCAAGCCTCTGCGGATGTGGCCGATTGCGCCTGCACAGTGGCGGCTAGACTGCTCAGCGCGATGGCGAGCGCGGCGGCCAGATAACGAGGGCGGGCGACCGTGTTGTGGGACTCAGGATGACTGGTATGGGCGAGCATGGCAAATGTCCGGGAGGCGGGTAATGCTGATCCGTTTGGCGGATCGTGAGGTCGTAAAGCAGGTGGCGCGAGATATCAATGGCTTTTCAAGCTTGCAGGAACGACGTAGCGCTTGCCGTCGTAGGCCAGGGTCTGCTGTGTTTTCTTGGTTTCGCTGGCCGTTTCCTTGCATTCCTTGTCGGGGCCGGTCAGCTCGGCTTTGCTGCTTACGTATTCTTGCGAGACTCGAATGTCGTAGCGGCCTTGGTGCTGCTCGTTGCGCATCGCCAGGACCAGATTGCGTTCATGGAACTCGCCTGTGCAATTGGTATCCCACTCGCCGTTCGAGCGCGAGACAGAGAGCTTTTCAAGCACGGGAGCCAAGGGGCCTGAGCCACCATCGCGCATGGCAAACAGGCTCAACGACACTTCGTTGAACGGATTGGCGCGCGATCCACTATTGCGCATAGTGCGCAGGCCGAATGCCTGAATGCCGGGCGCAATCACGTAGCGGGCGGTGTCGAACGCAAGGCCTTCGATGCGGATGGCATCGTCCGACATGGCATCAGCCAAGCTCAGGCGTTGCTGCACCTTCAGGCTGGCGCGATCAAGCACAAGAATATCCAGATCTCCCACCCGGTCATGATCCAGCGATGCTTTTGCACTCATGCGCGGCACGGCAACCAGCAGCAGGGTGTCGTGCGCCGGCCAGACCTTGCAGACCATGGAGGGTGCATCGCCCGAGGAATTGCCGGGCAGCATCAGCCACTGTTCGCCAAGCACATAGCGCTTTGGCCCGGTCTTGTCAGGATCAGGGCGAGCGTCCGGGTAGGCATTCTGCAGAATCGTCGTTGCCTGGGTGCAGGCATCCGACGGCCACTGCGACTGTGCCTGGGCGACAGGCGCAACAGCGCTTAGTCCGAGGCCGATCAGTGCAGCACTGATCCCAAGGGAAAGTGTGCCCAGCAGGTGGCGCGTGTGTCGCATTTGTCTGGGTTTCGCGGCGGCATTGCGGCGGCCCAGGTGGGAAGTGACGGCTGGCATGCGGGTGTCCGAAGTTCTGGGGTAACGGACCGGGCAATACGGGTCGAAAAGGCCGGTTGAACGAGGCCGGTCGAAGCAAGTCTGTGGAAGCAAGTCTGTAGAAACAACCAAGCCCGCAGACCATCGACACCATTGCGCGGTGCCCGATGCTAAGCCAATTTTTCTGGCGAGGCAGGCCACTCGCCGCAGTTTCCATCGGGAAATGACGCTTGGGTTGCGTCGCTTACAGCTGTTTTACAGCTGCGCCTTCGTCACTGGGCTTCTACAAACCAAGTTCCGCCAGCCGGGGATGGTTTGCCGGTCGTGCACCTAGCGGCCAGCGAAACTTGCGCTGGTCTTGGGTGATGTGCGTGTCGTGGTTACGAACGTGGCGATGGGTCATCACGCCGAATTCGTTGAATGTCCAGTGTTCCGTCCCGACAGACCGAACCCAGCCGCCTTCGCCATCACGCCATTCGTAGGCATATCGCACGGCAATCTTGGCACCGTCTGCATGTTCCAGTTCCATCATCAGGCGATACAGACGCTGGCGTGACCAGCGCGAAGTAGTGATGTGCCAATGTGTGCCGACGGCATAGGCGGGCTTGGCGCGTGGCAACTGGCTGGTGTTCAGCGCGTCTTCTTCCTGGCGGATCTTGCTTTGCGCGGTGACGTCGTTGAAAGGAGGCAGTGGCGGAAGATATTGCGGCATGCGTGATAGACCCCGGGGTGCGACCCGTTCATGGTATCGACGCCGACCGGCGTGCAACTTGCGCTGGATCATGCCGAGCTGGGATTTGCCGCCGTGTCAGGTGTAAGTACCGATACGGTGAGCATGGGTCCGCAAGGACGTACAAAGGCCGGACCGACCGTGTTCGAAGCAGGTCTATCGCCCAAGTTTATCGACCTGCTTGCGTTGCTGGCCCGCGATACGCAAGGATTTCTGTAGCTTGAGCCGCCCCTGCTGACTATAATGAGAACAAGTTTTATTCAGCTTTTGTTTTCAGGGTTCATGGGCACACAAAACTTGTGGGCACAGAAACTCATGAGTCAGCAATTCATGTGGACAGCGATGTCCGCCGCCGGAGGATGCCGTGATGGCAACCGAGTCTGCCTTGCACCAACAGATCCACGGGATCTATCAGGATCACCACGGCTGGCTGCAGGGCTGGTTGCGCAAAAGCCTGGGCTGCTCGCAGCACGCTGCCGACTTGGCACATGACACCTTTCTGCGCCTGCTGAATCGGACGGACCCGGTCGCCATGACTGAGCCGCGTGCCTACCTGGTGACGATTGCACGTGGGCTGGTCGTAGACTTCCGCCGGCGTCGTGCGCTTGAGCAGGCGTATCTGGACGTGCTGGCCAGCTTGCCCGAACCCGAGCACCCATCGCCCGAAGCGCGGGCCATCGTGCTGGAAGCACTGGTGGCGATGGACGCCATGCTTGACGGCATGAAACCCGCCGTCAGGCAGGCCTTTCTGCTGTCGCAACTGGACGGCCTGACCTATACCGAAATCGCGGCCGAGCTGCGGGTGTCGGTGCGCACGGTCAACAACTACATGCTCAAGGCAATCGAGCATTGTTATCTGCTTGCTCCATGAATGCTTCGGTGATGGCCCATAGCACTGGTGCGGCCGCAAGCCGCGACGAAGAAGCGCTGCGAAAAACCGCCGTGCGCTGGTACGTGCGCCTGTGCTCGGGTGAGGCGAGTGCGGCCGACCACTTGGCCTGGCAGCAATGGCACGCCGCGCACCCGGATCACCAGCGTGCCTGGCAACGCATTGAATCCATCCGCAACACCACGCAAGGGGTACCTGCCGCGATTGCCCGTCCGACGCTGGCCGCAGCCAACGAGCGCCGACGCCATGTATTGCGCAGCCTGGTCTTGCTGGGGTCGTTGGGTGCGTTTTCCTATGGTGCCTACCGCGTTGGCGGTGCGCGCACCGGCGTGGCTCCGTGGGCCAGTTTGCTGGCCGACTTCCGCACCGCGACTGGAAAGCAGCGCGAGTTGGACCTGGCCGATGGGTCACGCATGGTGTTGAACACCGGCACCGCCGTGGATGTGAGCTTTGATGGCGCGCAGCGGCTGGTTCGATTGCTTGCGGGCGAAGTGTTGATTGAAACTGCGAAGCGGCGAGGGCTGTCGGATACCGGCGCGTCTCAAGACTCACGCCCCTTCATGGTCGAGACCGCACACGGTTCAATTCGGGCCTTGGGCACCCGTTTCATCGTGCGTGACGACGATGCGCGAACCCGCGTCACGGTGCTTCAGGACAGCGTCGAAGTCACGCCTGCTGACGGTGCAGGCGGACCGGTTCTGCTGCGCGCAGGCCAGCAACTGAGTTTCAGCCGCCACGCCGCCATGTCTCCCGGTCCCGCAGACCCGGCTGCCGACGCGTGGACGCAAGGCAGCCTGGTGGTCAACGACTGGCGGCTGGGCGATGTGATTACAGAATTGGCGCGTTATCACACCGGGCACCTGGCCTGCGACGCTGCGGTATCCGACATCCGCGTCTCTGGCGCCTTCCCCATTCACGATACCGACAAGGCTTTGGCGGTCATCATGCGTGCGTTTCCGGTTCGGGTATTGAGCCTGACTCGATATTGGATTAAGGTCGTTCCGGTTTAAGCGGTTTTGAATTGATTTCCTGAATCGACTGCTGGCGTTCGTCAGCGTCAATGCGTTACCTCGTCTGCCTTCCAATGCTGCTACTGCGGCACCCTTGAATACGGTTGCTGTTGTTGACCACAACAGATGCGCTGTTCCGGGGTGCATTTCATGTCTTGACGTGTGCTTGCAAACTGATTCCTGACAGACGCTGCTTGATTCGGCTCTGTCATCTTTTTGCTCAAGTGTTCCGGTAAACATTAGCTTCCGCAGAAAGAGGAAAGGGTTTCATGCCATTCATTTCCGACATCTTTGCTCGCTCCCCAGAGATCGCGCTTTTTCTGGCGCTGGCAGGGGGTTACTGGATAGGAAAGTTTCAGTTCGGCAAGTTTCAGTTGGGCGGGGTGGCAGGGTCTCTGCTTGTGGCGGTGCTGTTAAGCCAGTTCGGCGTGAAGATCGATAACGGCATCAAGGCGGTGCTGTTTGCACTGTTTATTTATGCCGTCGGTTTCGAAAGCGGTCCTCAGTTTTTCCGATCCCTGGGACGCCAGTCCATTCGCGAGATTGTCATGGCGGCGGTGCTGGCGCTCAGTGGGCTGCTGACCGTGATCGTGCTGGCGCGGATATTCGGCTTGGACAAAGGGCTGGCGGCCGGCATTGCCGCTGGCGGATTGACCCAATCAGCGATCATCGGCACCGCAGGGTCAGCCATTGAAAAACTCGGCCTGGCTGCGGACGAGACGCAGCGCTTGCAGGCCAATGTGGCCATTGGCTACGCGGTGACGTATATCTTTGGGTCGTTCGGCGCGATCATCGTCTGCGTGAACATGCTGCCGTGGTTCATGCGGCGAGGCATCCGCGACGATGCGGTCAAAGCCGAGGCGGAAGCGTTGAAGGGTGCACGCGTATATGCCCCTGGTGAGGCTTCTGCACTGCCCGAGCTGGTAGGCCGGGTGTATCGCGTTGACGCGGCGGCCGGCCAGCGCATCGGGCAGCTTGAAGCCGCAGTGACCACCGGCCAGATCACGGTGGAGCGCGTGCAGCGTCAGGGCAAGCTGGTTGGTGTCGATCCCGGCCTGGCACTGGAAGCGGGTGACCTGCTGCTGGTGGTCGGACGTCGCAGCGGCGTGGTGGGTCTCGATGCCCTGATCGGCCCCGAGACACTGGCTGCCGACGGCATGGAACTGGTGGTCACCACACGAGACGTACTGGTCAGCGGCAAACAGTTCGTGGGCCAGACGGTTGCCGCCATCGTGTCGCGCAGCACAGACCTGCGGCATGGCATCTATCTGCTGAGTGCGACGCGTGGCGGGACCCGGCTGGACCTGAAGGACGATACGGTCATCGAGGCCGGCGACGTGATCACGGTGCACGGGGTGCAGGAAGACCTGCAGCGTCTGGCCGGGCAGGTCGGCCCCACGCTTGTACCCAGCGACAAAACGGATTTCATCTTTCACGGTCTTGGCTTGGTGGCCGGACTACTGGCCGGCCTGCTGGTGCTGCGCGTCGGCTCCATTCCGCTGACCTTGGGCGCGGGTGGCGGTGCGCTATTGGCAGGGCTGGCCTTCGGCTGGTACCGGGGCCGCCACATGACCGTGGGCAACATGCCCAGCGCCGCCACGACCTTGCTGCGTGATCTGGGGCTTGCCGGCTTCGTGGTCGTGGTTGGCCTGCAGTCCGGGCAACAGGCGGTGCACACCATTGCACAAAACGGCGTGTCGATCTTCCTGATCGGTGTGGTCGTGACCATTCTTCCATTGGTCCTGACCATGCTCGTTGGCCGCTATGTGCTGCGCTACGACAACGTGGCGGTCTTTGCCGGTGCCTTGTCGGGCGCACGCAGTGCCAACCCGGCCTTCGGCGAGATATTGGACAAGGCCGGCAATGCGGTGCCGACCACATCCTTCGCAATTACCTACGCCCTTGCCAATGTGTTTCTGACCCTGCTGGGTCCCTTGGTTGTGGCCTTCACCTGACATCAACATCGACCCGGAGCAGCTTAGATGACCGACTACAACCAATTCGCCCAGCTCAGCCCCTTTGAACTGAAAGACGAGCTGATCAAGCTTGCCTCGGGCAAGGCGGACAAGGTGATGCTGAACGCTGGCCGGGGCAACCCCAACTTCCTGGCCACGGTGCCCCGCCGGGCGTTCTTCCGGCTTGGGCTATTTGCCGCTTCAGAGTCTGAGCTGTCTTTCTCGTACATGCACGATGGCATTGGTGGATTGCCGAACATCGCTGGCATCGAAGGGCGCTTCGAGCGTTTTCTGAGTGACCATCGTGACCAGGAGGGCGTGAATTTTTTGCGCAAGGCGCTCAGCTACGTGCGTGACCAGCTTGGGCTGTCGGCCGCAGAATTCCTGCATGAAATGGTGGAAGGCATTCTGGGCTGCAACTACCCCGTGCCGCCGCGCATGCTGCGTGTCAGCGAAAAGATCGTGCGGCAGTACTTGATGCACGAAATGGTGGGCGGCCGTGTCTCGGCGCAAGACGTGGACATCTTCGCGGTCGAAGGCGGTACCGCCGCCATGACCTATATCTTCGATGCGCTGAAGCAGAACCGGCTGATCAACAAGGGAGACAAGGTAGCCATTGGCATGCCGGTCTTCACGCCCTACATCGAGATTCCGCAGCTTGACGCCTATGGCCTGGAAGCCGTGGCAATCAATGCCGACCCCGATGCCGGCTGGCAATATCCAGACCACGAACTGGACAAGCTCAAAGACCCAGCCATCAAGATCTTCTTCTGCATCAACCCGTCAAACCCGCCGTCGGTGAAGCTTGATGATCGTTGCCTGCAAAAGATCGCCGATATCGTCAAGAACGACCGGCCCGACTTGATGATCTTGACCGATGATGTCTACGGCACCTTTGCCGATGGCTTCCGTTCGCTGTTCTCGGTGTGCCCGGCAAACACCATGCTTGTCTATTCGTTCTCCAAGTACTTTGGCGCCACGGGCTGGCGGCTTGGCACCATTGCGCTGCACCAGGACAACGTGATCGACCAGAAGCTGGTCGCATTTTCTGCAGACGACAAGGCCGCGTTGCACCACCGTTATGCCTCGATCACGACAGACGTCGGCGCGTTGAAATTCATCGATCGGCTGGTAGCGGACAGCCGCACCGTCGCGCTGAACCACACCGCGGGCCTGTCCACGCCGCAGCAAGTGCAGATGGTGTTGTTCTCGCTGTCAGCCCTGATGGACGAAAGCGACAGCTATAAAACCGCGCTGAAGGGGCTTATCCGTCGGCGGCAGGCGGCGCTGTACGCAGAACTGGGCATCGACATGCCTGACGACAAGAACTCGGTGGATTACTACACGCTGCTTGATCTCGAAAAAATCTCGTCTCGCTTGTACGGCGCGGAATTCGCGGCCTGGGTGAAGACGACTTTTGTGGCTAACGAACTGCTGTTCCGCATTGCCGATGAAACCGGGATCGTGCTCTTGCCAGGGCGTGGATTCGGGACGACGCACCCCTCTGGCCGCGTGTCGCTGGCCAATCTCAATGAATACGAATACGCGCGCATTGGTCGCGCCTTGCGCGGCATGGCTGACGAGTACTTCGCGGTGTGGAAGCGGCAACAACCGGGTGGCTGATCGCGTAAAAGGGCGTCTCTATGCACGGCGGTGTATAGAAGCTCTGCTCTGTCAGCTCGCCACGCGGTAGTGGGTGCACCCGCTTTTTTGCCGCCGTGTTACCCGGCAGCGCACTCCCTACCTATTCGCCCACCGCCACCGTTACAAATTTCCTGCGTCGCGCTTTGCATGTTTTCAGGTTTCGTCCGGCATCAAGGGAAGAACCACATTCATTGCGCTACCCAAGGAGTTTGTATGTCTGATCGCCGCTCATCACCCGGCCTCGTCTCGCGCCGCCCTGCGGGCACCCGTTTTTCCTTGCGGATGACGACGCGTGCGGTCAATGGCGCATTGCTTTGCTTGACGGCTGCAATGCTGGCCCCTGCGGTGGGCGTTGCTGCCGAGCTGCCGGCAGCGTCTGCCGCGCGCGAGAGCGCGGCCAGACAATACAGAATCGACGCCGGGCCGCTGGCTACCGTGCTGGGCCGGTTTGCGGCAGCGGCGGGCGTGGCCTTGTCCTTCGACCCGGCCAGCACGCGTGATCGGACATCGACCGGGCTTGATGGCAATTTCACGATTGATGCCGGCTTTGCGCAGTTGTTGTCTGGCACTGGGTTGGAAGCAGTGGATGGTGGTGGCGGCGCATATACCTTGCGCGAAGCCCGCTTGGTCAGCGCACCCGCAGCTACGCTGGCTGGCACTGCCACTACGCTCGCCACAGTGCGCGTGGTGGCCCGCGCAGCACCCGCGCCGGTCGAGGCGGACGACAGCTACCAGCCCACGCCGGACGCATCCACCTTGCGCACGACAGCTTCCACGCTGGAAATTCCGCAGGTGGTCAATGTGGTGCCGGCCCAGGTGATCCGCGATCAGCGGCCGCGCAATATCGACGACGCCTTGGTCAATGTCAGCGGCATTACGCAGGGCAATACGCTGGCTAGCACGCAAGACACCATCATGAAGCGCGGCTTCGGTGCGAATCGTGACGGTTCGATCATGCACAACGGCATGCCGTTGGTGCAGGGCCGTGGCATGAACGCTGCCGCCGAAAGCGTAGAAGTATTGAAGGGCCCGGCCTCGATGCTGTACGGCATCATGGACCCGGGTGGCGTGATCAACGTGGTCAGCAAGAAACCCCAGCTGGAACAGAAAACCAAGCTGTCCTTGGGAGGATCTGGTTACGCGGGCGGCCGCAACGGCGGCAATGCCACGGTGGACACCACCGGGCCGATTGGTGACAACGGGTTGGCTTATCGACTGGTGGTCGACCATATCGACGAAGACTATTGGCGCAACTTCGGTACCCACCGCGAGACCCTGGTCGCGCCGTCGTTGGCCTGGTATGGCGACGATACGCAGATTGTGGCTTGGTACGAATACCGCAAATACCTGACGCCGTTCGATCGAGGCACGGCCTTGAGCCCGGCGACCAGGAAGCCGCTGGATCTTCCCAAGCGCCAGCGGCTGGATGAGCCCTACAACGAGATGAAGGGCGAGACGCACCTGGCCCAGTTGTCGGTTGACCATCAACTGGGGGGCGGTTGGGCAGCCCACCTGAACCTGAGCTACAACCGCGAGACCTACGACGCCAACCAACTGCGCATCAACGGCGTGAACACCGCGCGCGGCACGCTTACGCGCAACAACGATGCGACCCACGGTGCGCTCAGTACTGACACATACGGCACGGTTTATGTCGACGGCAAACTGCAACTTGCTGGCATGCGTCACGAGGTGCAATTCGGTGGGGATCTCGAATATCGCAAAATCTATCGTGCCGATCTGATCCGTGGTGCAAGTTCCACCAACTTCAGCTACCTGAACCCGGTCTATGGCCTGGTGAGTCCGTCGAACGCGATGTCGGCCAGCGACAGCGGGCAAAGCGACCAACTGCATAACCAGGCGGCCTTCTTCCAGGACTCGATTCACCTGAGCGATCGCCTGATTGCCGTGGCGGGCCTGCGTTACCAGGCTTGGCAACAACTGGCAGGGCGTGGCCGTCCGTTCAACACGAATACCGACACCGACGATTCCACCTGGTTGCCGCGCGCCGGTTTGATCTACAAGCTGACCGACACCGTGTCGCTCTACGGCAGCTATACGGAATCGCTGCGACCGTCTTCCACCATTGCGCCCTTGGCCAGCGGCCAGGTGATCACCAGTGGCATCGAGCCAGAGCAGGCCAAGTCCTGGGAAGTCGGGGCGAAGCTCGACATCCCGGGCAACCTGACCGGCACGCTGGCCTTGTTTGATATCAAAAAGAAGAACGTGCTGGTGTCGCAGTTCAACGATGTCACCAAACTGACCGACTGGCGCACCTCGGGTGCAGCGCGCTCGCGCGGGCTGGAATTGGACCTGGCAGGCCAGATCAATGCGCGCTGGAGCATGATCGGCAGCTACGCCTATCTGGATGCCAAGACCACGGAAGACCCGCTGTACGCAGGCCTGCGCCTGTGGAACACGGCACGCCAGACCGCATCTTTGTACGCCGTCTATAACGCCGGCCAAATCTTTGGTGACGGCCAGTTGCGTCTGGGTGGCGGGGCGCGCTACGTGGGCAACCGGCCGGGTGATTCGGCCAATAGCTTCACGCTGCCCAGCTACACCACGGCCGATGTGTTTGCCACCTACGACACGCGCATCGGTGGTCGAAACGTGAAGTTCCAGCTGAACGTGAAGAACCTGTTCGACAAGACTTACTACCCCTCGTCGGTGAACACCTATTTCGTGTCCATGGGCGATGCGCGTCAGATCTCGTTCCTGACCAGCATCGAGTTCTGATCGTATGCATGGACGTTTTGTGTTGCCGTGGCTGGGGCTGAGTGCGCGTATGTATTTGCGTATGCGCTTGCGTGGATATGCGGCGCTTGTGATTGCCGCGTTGATGGCTGGTGTGATGGTGTCTGGCCCTGTGCTTGCGCAGGCGGGTGCAGCGCCGGGCCTGGATGCGGGAGCTGCCGCAGCCAAGCCCGGTGCAGGCCGCAAGGTACTGCTGCTTGTCCAGCAAGCCGGAGCCAGTTTTGCCATCGATGAAAAAGTGCGCGATCACCTGATCGAACGCGGATATGTGGTCACAGTAGCGGATCAAAAGGCCAGCCCGTCGGTCGGGGCCGACGCCAAGCTGGTGGTGATCTCGTCCACGGTCGCCGCCAAGGACGTGGATCGCGGATGGCGGCAATTGCCGGTGCCATTGCTGACATGGGAGAACGATTTCCTGGACGATCTGGCCATGACGGGTAAGCGCCATGACACGGACTTCGGGGAAGTCGAGAAGGAACGTCACCTGTGGATCGTCAATGCGCCGCATCCGATGGCAGGCGGTGTGCCGGCCGGTGTCGCCAACGTGTACGTGAAGCAGGCAGGCATGAGCTGGGGCAAGCCGGGGCTGGGTGCGGTCACCATCGCCACGGTTTATGGCCAGCCGGAAAAGGCAGCGATTTTCTCTTACGAGAAGGGCGCGACCATGGACTACGAGTCGCTGGCTCCGGCGCGACGCGTGATGTTCTTTCTGGGCAATGACACGTTCACCAATCTGTCGCCGGTGGGACGTCAGTTGTTCGATGCCGCCGTGGATTGGGCGGCTGCAGGACGCTGAAGGTCATGGCGTCACGTGGGACGATGTTTGCGGCATGGCCGAGTGGCAGACAGATCTGGTTCCAGCTGCATTGGTTGATCGGCATTGTGGCCGGCACGGTATTGATGCTTATCGGGCTGAGCGGTGCCGTGCTGTCGTTCCGCGAGGAATTGATCGATCTGATCAATCCGGGCGCGCGTACGGTAGCGGTTCAAGCTGCGCCGACCCTGTTGCCCCCGCAGTTGCTGGCTGCGGTGCGCGAGCAGTTCGCCAACCAGCAAGTGGGCACGCTGGCTGTGTTCGCCAAGCCGGGTGCGGCGGCGCGGGTGATCTTTGCGCCGGGGCAGGGCGAGCGGCGTGGGGATACGGTCTATCTGGACCCATATTCCGGCAGGGCGCTGCCGCCGATTGCCGGCGCTGAATTCTTCGAATGGGTGGAGACATTTCACCGCTGGTTGCTGCTGCCGCGTGAGGCCGGGCGGGTGGCAACCGGTGTGCTGGCCGCCTGTCTGTTGTTCCTTTCCTTGTCCGGCCTGTATTTGCGGTGGCCGCGCCGCGTGTGGGACTGGCGCGCGTGGCTCAGCGTTGATCCGTCTTTGAAGGGCAGGCCGTTCTTGTGGGGCCTGCACTCGGTGGCGGGGACGCTTGCGCTGCTGATGTATCTGGTTTTCGCGGGCACCGGCATCTACTGGGCGTTCGATGCGGTGCGCGAGCAGGTCGACGCCTGGGCAGGCGAGGTGCGAATGGCGGGCCGACTGTCACGGGCGGGCGATGGTCCGACTGGGACTGCACGAACGACGACTGAATCCACGACCACTGAATCTACGGCTACTAGGCCGACCACGGCTGCGCCTTCCATCTCTGCGCTTTCCGCGACTGCTGTTTCCGGCGCAGCACCTGCGCCCATCGCCACGCCGCGTATGCGCAATGTGCCGCGTGGCGATGCCGGGGCCTTCTACATTCAGCCTGCCTGGACGACCTTCGAGAAAAGCGCGCAGGCCACCGGCGGCTGGAGCGAGCTGATCCTTCGTGTGCAGGTCGACGGTCGCCCGTCCGTCCTTTTCACCTGGCTGGACACCGCGCCGGCGCATGAACGGGCGCGCAATCGCACCGTGGTGTCACTGTCCGGTGGCGAGATCGTGCAGGACGAACGCTACGCAGCCAAGTCGCAAGGTGGGCGTTTCATCGCCGCGATCTATCCGCTGCACATGGGTAGCTACTTCGGCCTGCCCGGGCGCATCGTCATGACGCTGGCAGCGCTGATGTTGCCGCTATTCGGCATTACCGGGTGGATGCTGTACTTGGATCGGCGTCGAAAAAAGCGCGCGCTGCAAGCCGAGCGTACCGCAATGGCAGCGGTGCCCAACCCAGCAGGTCGCCCCATGTCGCCCAATAAGCCTGACGGTGTACTGGTGACCTACGCCAGCCAATCCGGCACGGCTGAAGGCATCGCCCTGCGCAGCGCAGCCGTGCTGGAGGCCGCAGGCATGCCGGTCAAGATCATGCCGCTGAACAAGCTTGACCCGGCACAACTGCAAGACCAGGGTTGTGTGCTGATCGTGGCCAGCACCTTTGGTGAGGGTGAGCCACCCGACATGGCAAGGCGCTTTGCCCGACAACTGTCGCAGGCCAGTGGTTTGACGCTTCCACATCTGCGATACGGTTTACTGGCGCTTGGGGACCGGCATTACGAAAAATTCTGCGGCTTCGGTCATACCCTTGACCGCGCCCTGGCCGCTGCTGGCGCGCAAGCACTTTTCCCAATGCTCGAAGTCGACGGGGGCGATGGCGAAGCGCTGGCCGCTTGGTCGCGGCAGTTGCAGTCCTTGGCCGGTGTCGGCGGCCAAGTCAACGACTTGGCCACGCTTGATTCAACAATCGATTCGGTCGGCCAATGGAGATTGGCGACACGAACCTTGGTGAATGCTGGCAGCCAAGGCAACCCGCTGTACGACATTGCTTTTTTGACGACGCAAGCGAAACTGCTCAATTGGCAACCTGGTGCGCTGGTTGAATTGCGGCCCCCGAACACGGCTGTGGGTGCTGTCGGCGGATCGAATTCCAGTGCACCAGACGGCACCATTGGGTTGGCACCACGTCGCTACTCCATCGCCTCGTTACCGCAAGACGAGCACCTTCGGTTGTTCGTGCGGCAAGCTCGCCATGCAAACGGGCTTGGCATTGCGTCTGGCTGGTTAACCGAACACGCACCGCTGGACACAACGCTCGAATTGCGGGTGCTGCGCAACCCAGGCTTCGAACTGATCGAAACCGTTGCTCCCTGCATCTTCATCGGCAATGGCTCGGGTTACGCCGGACTGCGCGGCCACCTGCGAGCCCGCATCGCGCGCGGCCATCGTCGCAACTGGTTCCTGTTCGGTGAACGCCATCGCGCTCACGATGCGTTCTGCGCGGACGAGGTCGAGCAATGGCATGCACAAGGACACATTGAGCGCGTCGATCTGGTATTTTCGCGCGATCAGCCTGAACGCCTGTATGTACAAGACAGGCTTCGCGACGCCGCCGCAGCATTGCGTCATTGGGTAGGGGAGGGCGCGGTGATCTACGTCTGCGGCAGTCTGTCTGGCATGGCTGCCGGCGTCGATCTGGTGCTGGAAGAGACGCTAGGTCAGGCAGTATTGAACGATCTGGTCGCAGAGGGACGTCTGCGCCGGGATGTGTACTGACGGCGTGGACAGGGGCTGCACCTCTGATAATCAATGGGCGCAGTCGTGGTGAGGGCAAGCTGAGAAGTCGTGAGGCCGACATCAATCACACCCTTGACAATGTTGTCAGCAAAATAAGTCCGAGTTGTGGTCATAGTCGTTTGATGAAAAAGGGTTATCCCTTAAGGGTGTACACTAGGTCAACCATGAAGCGATTCCTCGGCCTAGTAGCGATTAGCATCAGCCCTCCACCCGATCCGGGCTTGGCGGGCTGCTAGTCGTAAGCGCATCCCATCACGATCGTTCGCCGACTACCAGCCTCTCAGAACAAGCCCGCAAGCGTTGCCGCTGCGGGCTTTTTTGTTGCGTGACGGATCAGTGATTCGTCCGCATCGCCTATTTCGGTATTTCCATGGATTCGTCAGCAGCACCTACCCCGCGCCCCTTGGGTCGGGACGATTACAAGACACTCAGCCTTGCCGCCTTGGGCGGAACCCTTGAGTTCTACGACTTCGTCATTTTTGTCTTCTTCACCAAGGTCCTGGGGCATCTGTTCTTCCCGCCGACCATGCCCGACTGGATGGTGCAGCTACAGACTCTGGGCATTTTTGCGGCCGGTTATCTGGCGCGCCCGGTGGGCGGCATCATCATTGCGCACTTCGGTGACAAGCTGGGTCGCAAGAAGATGTTCACGCTGTCGATTTTCCTGATGTCGTTGCCGACGCTGGTGATCGGCATCATGCCGACCTACGCCACCATTGGCATTGCCGCGCCGCTGCTGCTGTTGCTGATGCGCGTGCTGCAAGGCGCTGCCATTGGCGGTGAAATGCCGGGTGCCTGGGTGTTTGTGGCCGAGCACGTGCCCAAGCATCGTTATGGTTTTGGCGTGGGTACGCTGACGGCAGGCATCACCGGCGGCATTTTGCTGGGTTCGCTGATCGCCATCCTTATCAACAAGGTGTTTACGCCCGAGGAAGTGTCGGACTTCGCATGGCGCATTCCCTTTGTGATCGGCGGCGTGTTTGGTTTTGTGTCGGTATATTTGCGCCGTTTCCTGGGCGAGACGCCGATCTTCAAGGAACTGGCTGCCAAGCGTGAACTGGCCAGCGAGATGCCGGTGAAGACCGTGATCCGCGACCACCGTCTGGCCTGCTTGATTACCGCCGCATTGACCTGGTCCTTGTCGACTGCCGTGGTCGTCGTGATTCTGATGACGCCCAATCTGCTGCAAAGCGCGTATGGCATCTCGGCCAGCGCAGCCATGGCGGCCAATTGCGTGGCCACGCTCACGCTCACCATCGGCTGCATTTTGTTCGGGTATCTGGTCGATCGCATCGGCACCCGCCTGACCATGCTCATCTGCTGGGGTGGGTTGGCCGTTACCAGCTATATCTTCTACTTGAACCTGCCGGGCATTTCCGACGGGCAGCTGATGTTCAACTATGGCTTGGTGGGCTTTTTCTGCGGGTCGATTGCCACCATGCCCATCGTGGGTGTCCGTGCTTTCCCGCCGGCCATCCGCTTCTCGGGTCTGTCCTTCGCCTACAACATGGCGTATGCCGTGTTTGGCGGTTCCACGCCTGTGCTGACCCAGCTGTGGTTGCAGCAGGATCGTCTGGCCGGTGCGCACTACGTGGCGGCGGTGTCGATTCTGGCCGTTGTCGTGGCGATGATGCCGCTGGCTGTGCGCGGTTGGCAGGAACGCAAGGGCGGGGCATCTTTGGCGTAAACGGTACTGCCTGGGAACGTTACTGCAAGGGACGGCTTCTACATCGGCATACGCCGCAAGTCCGAGCCGTCTCTTCAGGCAAAAAAATGGGCGACTGCCGGTATCGACAGTCGCCCATTTACCTTCTTCAGCTGATTGCCTGAATGGCCGTGCAGCTTACTTCGTCAGCTTGTCCAGCTTGCCGGCACGTGCTTCTTCGATGGCTGCCTTGGCGTCTTCAGGCAGCAGCAAACGCGCACGGACCAGTTCATTGGCGCTGGCGATTACCGCAGCTTCATACGCTGCCGCGCGCGGATAACGTTCCTCGATCGACAGACGCGGGTCTTGCTTGGCCTGGCGAGCGTCGCGGGTAGCCGCAAAGGGAACCGCGCTGCCCATCTGCGTGCACAGGCCGTCGGGGTTGTTGGACTTGGGATTCCAGCCCACGTAGGTTGCGCGCGCGGCTTCGATGATGGGCAGGCGCACGCCACCGACGGCGTTGCCGTCCTTGTCCACGGCCGGCATCAGCAAGGGGTACTCGCCCTTGACTTGGGGCAGGGGTGCGCCGTCGACGATCAGTCGTGCTTCGCCGTAGATGCCCTTGTAGGGCAGGCCGGGAATGGCGGGGTATAGCCCTTGTGCGGGCACCAGGGTGCCTTGCGCCAGGGTCGGATAACGGCTGGCCGGCGGCTCGGTGCCATTGGTGACCCACGCGTTCAATGCCGTCAGCAGTGCGCGGCCGACCGGTGCCGGGTTGACCGGGCTGGACGGCAGGCTGCACGTTGCCACCGCCTGCGACACGGCCGAGGGGAAGTGCTGCGTGCCCACGACCATGTATGCGCGCGCTTCGGCGGGCAGGGGCAGGTCACGGCCGTTGCCATCGGTGACGACCTTGCTGGCATGGGATGACCAGAACTCGTATTCCGAATCCATCTGCATGATGCGCGGGCAGGTGTTGGTCTCGCGGCAGCTTTTCAGCAGGCCTTCGGTCTTGCCGGTCAGCGGGTCGGTGCTGGTCTCGAATGCTGCCGGGAATTGGTCCACCGGGTACAGGTCGTCAGCATGCGGGCCAGGGTTGCGCGACAACTGCGAGAAGCGCGAGTTGGTGAAAGTGCGGCGTCCGCCCGGGATTTGTACCAGCATGCCGTCGAATACCTGGCGGCCCAGCTCGTCCTGGTTGAAGCCCTGGTACAGATAATCACGCATCAGGCGACCGGACTGCGAGATGCCCATGCCAATGGTCTTGTTGACCGTGGACTTGCCTGCGTCGGCCAGCGGGTTGGCGCTGCTGGTGTCGCGCGCCAGGAAGGCGGTCACGTCACGCAGGGCCGCAAAGCCGATGGCCATGACCTGCGGGTCGCGCGCGGTGTAGGTGAATTCGTAGATTGCATCGACGGGCATGCCGGCAGGGCGGGTGATCTCGATGGTGTTCGGGTCGATGACCTTGAACGCCAGATCGGCGGGCGTTGCGCGTGCATCTTTGCGCTGTGCCCGCACCGTGAGTTTTGCACCGTCTTGCGTGGCAAGCGGATACGCGAGCTTCACGCGTTCCGTGGGGCTTGCCTTGGTGAAGATCCATTCGTCGCGCGACGGGCCGGTGACGCCAGCCAAGGTGGGCACGTGCAGACGCATGCCTGCGCCGGCCGGCACATCTGCCTGCCAGCCAATCCATGCCAGCGTATAGCCCTGCGACAGCAGGAAGCCATTGCCGGCATCTTCCGGGGCTTGCAGACGGCTGCTGTTGGCAATGCTGGATTCTTCAAGCATGGTGCCGATCAGCTTGCGGCCGCGATTCGGCGCTTCGACGATCAGGGTGCCGTTCGGCTTGGCCGGTCGCAGAATCACGACATCGGCGCGCGCTTCGACTTTGCCTGCGGCGTTGCGTGGGGCAAGCCCGATATCGGTAATGCCTGCGTTGTGGGCATCGGTTGGGTCCAGGCCAATGGTTGCTGTTCCGGTGATCTTTTCGGCTACACCCGAGGCACCGAACACGCGGCCTTCAAGGGCCGATGCCTGGCGCGATTGCAGCTCGAAACCGGTAACGCCTGCAATGGCAGCCGGCGCAGCGAACACGCTCGACACCAACGTGGCGGCAACAGTGGCTTGCAGCAGCGTCTTGCTGCGTGCAGTGGTGGAGCGGGCAGGGGTCAGAACAGGATTCAAAACAGCTTTTCCTCTAAAAAAAGCCGGGACATGCGTAGGTGGCTCGTCTCGGTTGGCACTTGCAGCGGGCGCGTACTGCGCCTGAAGCTGCGGCGCAGTGATCTTGCAGCTTGATACGTTTGATGGCAAGCGCTGGTGACGCAATCTGGTCGAGTTGGTGCAGCATCTGGTGCTCGGCTCGGATGGACACAAAAGTGAAACTCGGCATCGCGGTGTTGGCGGGGTTGTTATCGACAGGCACGGTCATGGCCTTCGACGCAGCGGGTCTGAATTTCCCGCCGTTGATCCACGGTCATCAGCATGCGAGCGGCACGGGGTGTCCTGCGATTCGTGTGCTCAAGCCTGCGGAATTGCCGGTGCCGTGGCGTGATGCGATTGCACGCATCACGATGACCTGCGAACCGATGGCGGGGATCGACAAGGAGCCCGACGCCAGCACGATCAGCGTGGCTGCGTTGCGCCCCGGAAGCGTGAGCTTGCGGGGCGTTCCCGTTGTTGAACTGCGTCACAGCGAGTCGTGGGCACACGGCGATAGTCAGTATGTGCTGGATGCGCCCTATGCCGAGGTGTTCGACACGATGGGAAGTTATGGCAAGGCACAGTGCGTGGCCGGGCTTGGCACAGATACTTTGGCGGGCGAGACCTGCAATCCTGAGTTCGATTCGGTGGGTGGCGGGTTCCGCATCAACACCAGCGAACTGGGCGGGATTCGGTTCTCTCCGGATCCCGAGAACCCACGCCGTTCGATCCTGGCCGAGTTCTGGGCGGATTAAGCCTGCGTAGCGGTCTGGACTGCCATCGGAAAAGGGGCGGGGCGTTCCCTGGATGCATGCGCAAAGTGGCTGCGGTCCAGATGAAACCTGCGCGGATTACAATCAAATGAGAACAGTTCTTAGCGTCTCCCGTTCTTCGCGTCGATCTTGCCGCGTCGCACCCGTAACGCCTTTGCACCGCGCTTTCTGAAAACACCAAGGCAATCTTCCTGATGCATCCAGATATCCCCACGACCGAGGTCACCGCGCGCGAAGCCGCACTCGATCTGCTGTTGAGCCGCCATTCTCCGTGGCCCCTGACCGAACCCGCGCCCTCGGCTGCGGACCTGAAACTGGTTTTCGATGCCGCGATGCGTGCGCCCGACCACGGCCAGCTTCGCCCCTGGCGCTTCATCACTATTCGTGGCGATGCACGCGTGAAACTGGGCGAGGTCTATGCCCAGGCTGCGCGTGAACGCGATCCAGGCAGCGATGGCGAGCGTTTCCGTATCAAGGCCATGGCCGCGCCGATGATCATTGCCGTCGTCGCTCACCCCACGGTGCCGCACAAGGTGCCCGTGGGCGAACAAGAGTTGTCGGTGGCTGCGGCCGCAATGAACATGCTCAACGCCCTGCACATGCTGGGCTGGGGTGGTTTCTGGGCGACCGGCCCGAACAGCTACGACCGCCGTGTCTACAAGGCCTTGGGTGTGGGTGATGCCGAGCGCCTGTTGGGCTTCCTGTATGCAGGCACTCCGAAAGAACCCAGTCAGCCGCCGTCGCGCATGGCGTCCGAGCCGTTCGTGACTGAATGGACCGGTGCGGTCGGCGAAGCGCCGGCAGTCTGAATAAATCGCGGGTAGCGGGCAGAAATGTGGGGCTGAAAACCGTTAGCATCCATTTCTTGCCAGAGCATCCCGTTCTGGCGCAGCCATATGGGAGCAGGGGCGATGGATGGGTGGATTCGACGCGGGGTCGCAATCAGTCTGGTATTGGGTGCGACCACGCTTGCTCACGCCCAGGAAACTTACCAATCCATGTGCGACGCTTCTGCTGCCGTCTCGCTTGGCGGCGGCCACTTTGTGGTGGCAGATGACGAAAGCGATGTGCTGAAAGTCTATCGCCGAGGCGCAAGCCAGCCGCTGAATGAATTGCGCCTGACGCGTTATCTGAATTCCATCGAGCGCAAGACCACGGTGGCCATTGCCGGTGAAAGCGATATTGAAGGTGCGGCCGCAGTGGGGGATCGCATCTACTGGATCAGTTCGCACGGTCGCAAGCGCGACGGTTCGATGGACCCGCAGCGCTGGCGTTTCTTCGCCACAGATATCGACCGCCGTGCACCGACGCCGTCGGTCATGCCTGTGGCCGGCAAGCCCTATAAGTCTTTGTTGATCGACATCGCTACCGACCCGCGTCTGGCCTTCCTGAAAGTGGCTGCAGAGCTGCGTCCGGAAGTGCTGGGTGGGCTCAGTATCGAGGGGCTGGCAGCCACCCCTGAAGGCGGCATGCTGATCGGGTTCCGCAACCCGCAGGTAGACCGCAAGGCCGTGGTGCTGCCGATGCTCAACCCGGCAGACATGGTTGATCGAGGTGCCAAACCCAAATTCGACGAGCCCATCTTCCTCGACCTGGGTGGGCGTGGCATTCGCAGTATGGAACGGGTCGGCAACGAGTACCTGATCGTGGCAGGGCCTTATGGCGACGCTGCCAGCAGCAAAGCCATACCTGCCTTTGCCATGTTCCGGTGGTCTGGCAAGCCTCAGCAGGCACCCGAACTGGTGCGTTCACTCGACTTCGGCAGCGTCCGCACCGAGGCCTTGTTTTATGACGCCGATGCCAATGATCTCTACCTGCTGAGCGATGACGGCAACGAGCAGATCAATGGCAAGGACTGTAAAGACAAGAAGCGGCCCGCAGAAGAAAAGTTCTTCCGTGGCCGCGCGATGGGTGTGCCGAAGTAAGCGGCGTTGGGTGCGCGGCGGTGTGGTCGGGCTTGCTTAGGCGTTTAGACCAGCTTAAAGCCATTCACACCGCTTTGGCACCCGAAGCCCAGTGTGCCGGGAACTTCTCGGCACGGATCGCCGGGTGGCAGGCCTGGATATCGAAGGCTGCCACTTGCTGAATATCGAATGGGTCGTTGGCGATCAAGTCCTGGATGTCCGAGATGTTTTCGGCAACTGCCAGGATGAATCCACCAGGGCCTGGTTCCAAGGGACCGGCAAACAGAATGTGCCCTGACTTGATGGCTTGAACCAGCCAGTGTTTGTGTGCGTCCAGGTGCACCTGGACTTCTTCGATCGGGCGAATGTAGTTGAGCGTGATGGCAAACAGCATGGCTTGGGACTCGGGCGGGTGACTGGTTCGATGGGTTTGTGCGTGCCGGACTGCGTTCAGGCGCTGGCCGATTCGGCTGGTGTCTGGATACCCACCAAGACCTGAGAAATGCTGGCCGTGGCTGCCGCGATGCCCGTATTGCGCACCTGTTCGCCTTTCGACGCGCCCTCGGCCCGGACGAAACGCACGTCGGTGATGCCCAGGAATCCGAAGAACGCCTTCAGATAGGTTTCCTGGAAGTCCAGCGGGGCCAGTGGCCCTTCAAGGTAAAAGCCCCCACGGGCCGACACCACGATGACCCGTTTGTTGCCTGCCAGCCCGATCGGGCCAGTGGCGGTGTACTGGAAGGTTCGCCCGGCCTGCGCCAGGCGATCCAGCCAGGCCTTCAACTGGCTGGGTACGGAAAAGTTGTACATCGGTGCCCCCACCACGATGACATCGCTGGACAGAAACTCGGTTACCAGCAGTTCAGAAATCTGATGCTCCAGCATCACTGCTTCGTCGGTCGCGGCTACGCCCGTGGGGCGAAACCCGGCTGCAATGGCGCCGGTGAGATGTTTGATTTCGTGGCTGGCGACGTCACGGTATTGCACCACTGCGCCCGGGTAGTCGGCCCTGATCCGGGCCACGACAGCGGCAGACAAGTCTCGGGTAATCGAGCCGCCTTCCAGAATGCTGGAATCGATATGCAGAACGTTCATGTTGATCTCACACGTGCAGGGGTTGAGGGTGGGGTGTAATGGAGTCGGGCGTCAGCAGGTTCAGTGATGCAGCGATCGCGCTGCCCAATCGATCAGTCTCGCCACCTCATCCGGGTGGGAAATCATGGACAGGTGGCTTGACCCAATCGACGTGACACGTGCGCCAATGTGCTGCGCAATGGCTTTCTGCACAGACAGTGGGAGCGCCTGGTCGTGCTGGGTTTGCAGGTACCAGCTGGGCTTTTCCTGCCAGGCTGCGTGCTGAACCTTGGCCGTAAAGGCGCGCGCAGCGATTGGCTGCTGGATGGCGGCCAGTTCCTGCGCTTTTTTCACGGAGATGTCCGCCGCCATCACTTGATGAAACTGCTGCTCGGCATTCAGCCAGATCAGGCCTTCGGCGTCAGGTGTCAGGGCGCTCATCGGCGCGTTCAAGCGTTGCAGCAAGCCGGCAACCGACTCATTGCTGTCGGGCACCAATGCAGACAAATAGACCAAGCCCTTCACATTACTGGCGTTGCCTGCCTGGGTGATGACTGCGCCGCCCCAGGAGTGACCCACCAGCAGCACATCACCTGTCTTGCGTTGCAATACGCGTTCGGTGGCAAGCACGTCGTCGGCCAATGCGCTCAGCGGATTCTGCACAGCGGTTACGTGATAGCCCATGTCCTGCAAGCGGGTGAGCACGGGCAGCCAGATCGAGCCGTCCGTGAACGCACCATGCACCAATACGATGTTGCGCACGGCGGGGGCGGGCGTTGCCGCGGTAAGCGGTCTGGCCACGCTTGTCATTGCCAATCCGAGGGCAAGCGCCAGCCATGTCGTCGCGGCAATGGCGCGCCACCTGGGGCCAAGCGGTGTACGGGGTAGATGATGGGAAGCGGGCAGAGATTTCATGATGAATGTCTGGTGGCGTGCTTGCAGCGGCACCTGTATGCCGGGACTGAATCAAGTCTAGGCACTCCACTCCCATCACGTCAGGTGGCAAACAAGTCATATTTCATGCAAAACTCGCCAACCGCTTTTATTGCTCAGGGGCGCTATCTTGCGAATCGCGATCATTGCCGTGGATGGCAGCATGCTGTCTGCGGTTGCCGGCCTGGCTGACTTGTTCTGGATCACCAACCAGACCTTGCGTGCGCCCCCGAGTGGTGCCGCACGTGGCATGCGTGACCAGGCCGGTCTGCGGGTGGACGAAGCGCAAACGATCTCGTTTGATGCCACCATCGTCAGCGCAGACGGGAAAGCGCGGGTCGATCCGCAAGGCAGGTCATTGCCAGTGGAAGGGTCCTTGCACGATCTGGATGACTGCGACCTTGCCCTGGTCACGGGTATGGCCTTGGGCCATGACGGATTGCCACCGGTGTCGGACGCCATCCTGCAGACCGCAGCGTGGCTGGAGAAGATGCACAACAGGGGAGCGTTGATCGGTGCCGCCTGTGCCGGAACTTTTGTGTTGGGCGAAGCCGGTCTGCTGGATGGGCGACGCTGCACCACCACATGGTGGTTGCATCATGCGTTCAAGCAGCGCTTTCCGAAGGCACAGCTGGTCTGGGGAACAGCGGTGGAAGAGCAAGACCGCGTGGTCACCACGGGCGGGCCGCTGTCGTGGGTCGATCTGGCCTTGCATGTAATCCGGCGCGAGGCGGGTGCCGATGTCGCCAGGCTTGCCGCCGACATGTCGGTAGCCGACAGCGTGCCCTTGCCGCAGCTTGTGTATGCCCCACGCGGTTTCGTCAACGCCGCAGACCCCTTGCTGTTGCAAGCCGAACAGATCATTCGCCACGGACGACCGGGGCTGAGCGCGGAGGGCTTGGCCAAGGCCTTGAACTTGAGCGGGCGGACCTTGCATAGACGGCTGACGGAACTGACCAACGAGTCGCCCAAGGCGTTCATTACCCGAGTCAGAATCGAGACAGCCTGCGTGCTGCTGGAAACACCCAGCGCCAGTGTCAAACAAGTGGCGCTCAAGTGCGGATATCGGGAAGAAACGGCGTTTCGTCGCGCCTTTATCCAGACTACCGGCATGACGCCCGCCGATTACCGACGCTGGTCCAATGGCCGCCAGCGTGGCGTGCTTGCTCGGCTTGAGGACGATCCCGGCTAGGCAAGGCAGAAGCTGGACGGCAACGTTCTACACTCAGGCGGTGAGATCACTCTTGGAGGCAGCGCTTGAACGGACCCAATCCATCCAATCCGCATCCCATGGAAGGTTTTCCGCAGGTGTGTTTCATCAAGAACACCGTGCGCAACCCCAACATCGTGGTGGGCGACTACACCTACTATGACGACCCCGAAGACGCCGAGAATTTCGAACGCAATGTGCTGTATCACTTCCCGTTCATTGGCGACCGGCTGGTGATCGGGAAGTTCTGCGCCATTGCGCGCGGTGCCAAGTTCATCATGAACGGGGCCAACCACAAGATGTCTGGCATCTCTACTTACCCCTTCCAGATCTTCGGCAATGGCTGGGAGAAGGTCATGCCGGCACCGGGCGATTTGCCCTACAAGGGCGATACGGTCATCGGCAACGATGTGTGGATCGGTTTTGATGCGCTGGTCATGCCCGGCGTGTCGATCGGCAATGGCGCGATCGTCTCGGCGCGTTCTGTGGTGGTCAGTGACGTGCCTGCCTATACCATCGTCGGCGGTAATCCTGCCAAGCCATTGAGGCAGCGTTTTTCCGATGCGGTCATCGCGGAACTGGAAGCCATTGCCTGGTGGGACTGGCCGGTCGAGAAGATCACGCGCCACATGCCGCTCATTGTGGCGGGTGATGTGGCGGCCCTGGCCCTGGCGGCTGGCCGCGACCACGCATGAAGCTGAGTCAGCGTTTTTCGGTCGAGCCGTTGCCGTATTTGAATGACACCACGCCGACGAGAGCGCGGGTGCTTATGGATGGCCAGCCCAGCGCCTGCATCGTGGACGGCGAGTTGCTTGAGGCGGCGATCGAGTGGGAAGACAAGTTTGTGCTGATCCTCAGCGATGGTGTCATCTGGGAAGAAGGCTTGAATATCCATCTGCTTGGGCCGGATCTGCAGCCTGTCGACTCCCTGTCGATGGGTTGGCCCTACACCCCCGGTCTGTTCGGGGATCTGCACCTGTATGCCCCCGACCGCTTCGAGTTCAGCTTCCCCGGCCCCACACGTTGGCGCGTTCGCCTGCTGTCCAAGCGTCGGCTGGCGATGCCAAGTCTCGACTGGTTCAACGGCATCTCTCGGCCGCTGAGCCTGTGGCGTCGGTTGGAGCTGGTTTGCCTGGGTGATTGAGCGTGAGTCCGATACCGGGGTGGTGTACGAGCCCTTTCGCAGACAGGATCGAAACTTGCTCGGCGTTGCTCATCTTTCTTCAGATCCTCACGAGGAGCCTCAGATGAGCACCATGACGCTGGCAGACCTGTCGGAAAAAATGCGCGACATCGACTTCACGATGCTGTTTACCCGGACCGAGAACGGGCAACTGGCCGGCCGACCCATGAGCAACAACGGAGACGTGGAGTACAAGGGCGACTCCTACTACTTCACGTTCGACGCATCCCGCACGGTCAGCGACATCGAGCGGGACGCCACGGTAGGCCTGTCTTTCCAGGGCAGCAAAGGTTTGCTGGGCGGTTCGCCCCTGTTCATTTCGGTTGAAGGGCAGGCGGAGTTGATCCGCGACAAGGCCGCGTTTGCCGAGCACTGGACCAAAGATCTGGATTACTGGTTCGAAGACGGCATTGACACCCCGGGCGTGGTGTTGATCAAGGTGCACGCGACGCGCATCCATTATTGGGATGGGAAGCATGAAGGGGAAGTGCCGCTGGCGGCGTGAGCAGATAATGTGAACGACCGCCCAGGAGAATAGGTCGGAAACTTTGCGTGCCGGCTGGCTTTGAATGCCAGCTGGTGGTGGACATTAATCAAGAGTGTCAGGTTTCGTCGGAATTAAAAACAATTTTTAATCCGAAGCTGACAGCGGGATTACATCCTACCTATTCCCTGGCCTGTATCGCATACCGGCAATGAATACAGGCGATCAGGCCCCGGCGCGAAGCCGTCTGACCGCCTGTGTATCAATCAAACAACCATTGCAGCGTGGCTCCGACAACACCGATGATCGCCAGCAAACTGATCACCATCAAGAAGGTTTGCCAGTTGTTGGTATCGGGGGTAGTCGTGGTGGTGTAACCGTTGCGGGCAGTCTCAGGTTTGTCAGACATGCAGGTCTCCGATGAGTGATGTGCAGGCGCAGGTCGAGATGCTGCAGCTCGGTACCGACGTTCGACAGCAGACGTTCGATATTCAGAATCCGAGATTTGAAATCTGGAAATTGAAAAAGTTCGTCATCGAAACTTGGTCATCGAGCCTTGCCATACCCTGCCCAATCCAATATCTGGAGTCTTCGATGTCTAGCTGCATCAGGCCTGCACGGAAGCCAGCAGCCAGGTCCGAAACGCATTCATGGCGGTGGTTGGCAATTTGGACTTTAATCGAGTCAGCCAATAATCACCATCCGTAATTTCCAGACCAAAGGGCCGAATCAATCTTCCCTGCTGTAGTTCACGGGTAAACATTCTGGTTGGAAGCAATGCAATACCTGCTCCTTGTGCCACTGCTTCTGCCATGGTCAGCGAAGAGTCGAATACTGCACCGCGAATCAACGGACAGGCAATTCCTGCTGCGGCAAACCAATCTGCCCATTCGTCCGAGCGGTATGAACGCAGCAAGGTTTGACCAGCCAGATCGGCAGGGGTTCTCAGCAGGGGCGCAATGCCCGGCGAACACACCGGCGACAAGGGGGCGGCCAACAAGCGTTCCGCATCTGTCCCATGCCAGGCACCGTCACCAAACCGAATCGCATAATCCAGCCCCTCGCCAGCAATATCTACCCGGTTGTTATTCGTAAATAATCTGAAATCGACAAAGGGGTGCGCCTGCTGAAAATCGCGCAGGCGGGGCAGCAGCCAGCCAATGGCAAATGTACCCACTACCCCTACCGTCAACACCTCTCTGACCCGCCCGTCGCCGAATTGCGCCAGCACATGGCCAATGCGGGCGAAAGACTCTGCCAGCACGGGAAGCAAGGCAATGCCTTCGTCTGTCAGCGCCAGCCCCCTGGGAAGGCGGCGGAACAGCGGTGCGCCCAGCTTGTCTTCCAGATTCTTGACGTGTTGGCTGATCGCCGTCTGCGTGACGTTGAGTTCGCTGGCGGCACGGGTGAAGCTCAGGTGGCGGGCAGATGCTTCGAAAGCTCGCAAGGCGTTCAGGGGCAGGTGCATGGCAAGGACGGAGGCATGTAAGCCCCAGTTTTTCTTATGGGAAGACGCAATTATTGCCGTTTGTCGTGTTTGATGGCGATCGCCATCATTCAGCATCTTTCACCTGTCCATAAAAAGAAAACATGAATAAACGGCGTCAATTCGTTTTTGCAGCCTGTCTGACCACCATGGGTCTTGCCAGCGCACAGGCTCAGAATATGTTGGGACGTGCCGCCAAGGCATCACCCGTGCAAGCCGAACGATTCCGTACCGAGATTGCTCGGATCGAGGCTGCCAGCGGTGGACGTCTGGGGGTTGCCATACTCGACACGCACGATGGTGTCTTCTACGGTCATCGGGAAGACGAACGCTTTCCGATGTGCAGCACCTTCAAGTTCTTGCTGGCAGCGCACGTGCTGGCGCGTGTAGACCGCAAGGAAGAGCGCCTGGACCGGCGGGTGGCGGTGCGAACTGTCGATTTGGTGGCCTATTCACCCGCTACGCAGCCGCATGCCGACGGCGAGCCGATGTCGATTGCGGCCTTGTGTGATGCCTCGGTCACGCTCAGCGACAACACCGCTGCCAACCTGTTGCTTGCGAGCGCAGGCGGCCCGGCCGGCTTGACTGCCTACCTGCGTCAACTGGGCGACGCCCATACTCGCCTGGATCGCAACGAGCCTAGCTTGAACACCGCGCGCCCCGGGGACCCGCGCGACACCACCACGCCTGCGGCCATGCTGGGGTCGATGCGCAAGCTGGTGTTGGGGGACGCGTTGTCACCCGCTTCACGTACACAACTGACCCGTTGGCTGGTCGACAACAAGACTGGCGACGCCAGGCTGCGCGCGGGTATTCCAAAGGGATGGAAGGTGGGCGACAAGACCGGGTCGGGCGCGTATGGCACCAACAACGACATTGGCGTGATCTGGCCCTCGGGCCGCGATCCGGTGCTGGTGACGGCTTATCTGACCGGAACGGTGGAACCTGTGGCGACACGCGAACGTGCGCTGGCCGAGGTGGGCAAACTGGTGACGTCGCTGGTCTCAGCCAAGCTTGCCTGACGTTGATGCGCGCCTGGCAGAAACATGGGTGGCGCTGCGTTGGACCGGGCTGCTGCTTACTGAGTGAGGTTTTTAGTGACGTTTACGTCATACGCGATGTTGCAGCCGTGCCAAAACGACGCCGCGTCGGGATGCTGCGCCGTGGTCTCGCCCTGCAAAAGCAGCTTAATCCAGCGTGAGCTTCAGCCGCTCGATCACCGCCCCCAGCGTCTTGGTCTCACTGACAATGCGTGCGCTCAGTTCTGCGGGCGTTGAACCCACCGGCGTGAAGTATTGCGAGGCCAGACGATCTTGGACGGTCTTGCTGCCGATTGCCTTCACGATTTCGGTGTTCAGCCTGTCAACGATAGGTTGTGGCGTGCTGCTGGGCACCAGCACGGCCTGCCAGGAAATCACCTCGAATCCCGGCAGACCTTGTTCGGCCATGGTCGGAATATCGGGCAAGGACGGGCTGCGCTGCAGGCTGGTCACGGCAAGCGCCTTGACCTGACCCGTCTTCACCTGGGGCATGGCAATCGCCGGCACCATGAAGCCCGCTTGCACGAAGCCGCCAAGCATGGCGGTGATCACCTGCGGGAATCCGGGGTAGGGCACATGCTGGATGTCCAGATTCTCGCGGTTCTTCAACAACTCCATGGCCAAGTGAGCCGAGCTGCCTGCGCCGACTGAGCCATAGTTGAGCTTGCCCGCCGACTGCTTGACCTGATCGATGAACGCGCCGGTAGTGGTCACGTTCATGGCCGGGTTCACCACCAACACGTTCGGGCTGGTGGCCACCAGGGTGACAGGCGCCAGGTCTTTCAAGGGCGCGTAGCCAAGCTTGCGATACAGCGCCGGTGCCGTCACCAGCGGGCCATTGATCGTGAACAGCACGGTGTAGCCGTCCGGTTCCGCCTTGGCGACAGCCGCCGTGCCGATGTTGCCGCCGGCTCCCGGGCGGTTGTCCACCACCACGGGTTGGCCAAGCGCCTCGCGCAGCGGTTCTGCGATCAACCGTGCAATCACGTCAGGTGAAGACCCGGGCGGGAAGGGAACGACCAGACGGATCGGTTTGCTGGGCCAGGGATCTTGCGCGATGGCGGGTGCCACCATGACAAGGCTGGCTGCCAGGCCTGCAAACACGGTTTGCAGAAGCTGACGGCGGCGTGCAGTGGGGCGGCGTTGATGCGGGTTCATGGTGGCGACATACCTGAGATGCCCGGCCGAGCGGATGCCGGAGGCAGGCATGTTACCGCAGCGCAGATCACGTTAAAGGTGCGCGATTGCCGAGAAAATCAGGCTGCCACCCGCAGCCAGCATCAGCGCACAGACCAGCCAGCGCACCAGGTAGGCTGGCAGCTTGGGTGGGTACTTGGCATGCAGCCAGGTGACAACTGCCACCAGCGGCACGGCCATCAAGCCCAGGTACAGCGACGACAGGGCAAAGGTGCCTGCGTAAACCACCAGGCCCAGCCGGATGATCACGGCCGAAATGAACATCACCACCAGACACTGGCGAATCACGATAGGGGCCAGCGGCTGTCGGTACAGGTGATAGACCATCGGTGGGCCGGGCGTGGCAAACAAGCCGCCCAGCAGACCGGACAGCAAGCCTGCGGTGTAGAGCGCGCGCTGACCGGACATGGTGGCGCGCGGTTTCTTCTGCGCGAACAGCAACATGGCACAGGCCACGATGGCAGCACCCAAGGTCAGGCTCAGGCCGGCGATGGCGTGATTGCTGAGCAAGGACAAGGTGCCTACGCCTATCAACACGCCGATCACGCTGCTGATCAACATGGGCTTGAGCAGCGTCCAGTCGGGTTTGAAAGGGTGAGTGCGGATGTACACCGCGCCGTTGGCAATCGACATGATGGTGGCGGCGTTGGCGGCTTCGCTGATGGGCATCAGCGACAGTGCACCCACCAGGCCGACCAGAATCAGGCCGAAGGCAAACCCAGTGAGGTTCTGGCAGAAGGAGGCCAGCGCCACGATGGCAAAAAACAGCAGATAAGCGTGGATGGACACGAGGATTTCTACGGAAAGCTTGGCCAACACGATCGGGCTGTCAGTGTTGGCGGTTATATGCATATAACCAATCACCGTAGTTTACTCCTGCCCTCATGTGCCAGACACACGGATTTCACGCATGTGCGGACGACTTGTGACCGTTACATGTCGGGTATGCTTCGCCCGCGCCGTACGCCTGAAATGCGTCTGCAAGCCGCGATATGCGCGGCTTTTTACATTGAATCCGTTCGAGGAAGTGCTGGAGCATGCAAGCAAGGTCACTCGCATATGCTGGTTATTGGCGCAATTCGCTGGCTGATGCCGAGTTGGGACAAGGAAGCTTTTCGCACAGCGCAAGCGCCAAGTTTCTTTCATGGTCCCGTGCTGGATCGCCGGTAGGGCAGGTCGGCAAGCAGATCATCGACACCTGTTTTCAGGGTGAAGACGCAGCTACCCAGACGGTGGACGTGGTCATCCGCCACAAGGTCTATCGTGCCCGGCTGGAACATGGCCAAGCGCGCCAGAACGGCCAGCCCCAGACCATCACGCCGCTGATCACGCCTGCCTTGCTTGCCCGTGACGGCAGGCTGTACCCGCTTGACCGTACCGTCGTCGCGCGGGATCTGCTCGACCCGCTGCTGCAAGGTACCTACGCGCTGGGCGACGTGGCTGCGCTAGATCGGTTTTTGAGCACCGCACACGTGCCCGGGGTCGGCTATGTGGCCGGCGACGTATCGCCGGCCGGTGCGGCGCGTTTCAGCGCGCAGTGGCAAGACCACCTTGCAGCCTGCGAGCGTCTGTTCTCGGCGGTGTGCCCAGGTTGGCCCGCTGCGACAGACGCCTATGTGCTGGCCGATGAGAGCTACCTGCTGAAACAGGAATCCGTTTCCGGCGCCAGCCGGCACATCGTGGGTCTTTACGACCATTTGCAGCAGCGCGGGGCATCAACGCCCTTGTTCGACCGCTACGCAAGCGAGACGATCGACCCGCCGGAAACCTGCTTGCCTGCACACGCGTCTTTCACGTCCCGCCTGGGTCATGCCAGCGACGTCTACCCCCTGGCGGTCGCCCAGCGCGACGCCTTGGGCCATGCGTTGGAGGGCAAACACGGCGACATACTGGCGGTCAACGGGCCGCCCGGTACCGGCAAGACCACCTTGCTGCTGTCGGTGGTGGCCTCATTGTGGGCAAAGGCCGCGCTTGCGGGTGGCGAGCCACCGGTGATCATCGCGTCATCGACCAACAACCAGGCCGTGACCAACATCATCGATGCCTTCGGCAAGGATTTCAGCGATGGCAGCGGCCACTTTGCCGGCCGTTGGCTGCCGAACATCGCCAGCTTCGGCGCGTACTTCCCGTCGCAGAGCAAGGAAGCGGTTCACAGCAAGAAGTACCAGACCCAGAGCTTCTTTGCAGGTATTGAGACGCCCGACTACGTGGCGTCGGCGACCGAACATTTTCTTGCGCACGGTGCCAAGGTATTCCCGTCGCTGGGGTTGCCGGGTTTGTCAGCCAGCATGTCGGTCAGTGTGTCTGACATTGTCGATGCCTTGCAGCAGTGCCTGCGCGAAGAGGTCGACAAGCTCGCCACCATCGAGAAAGCCTGGGCCAATCTGTCAGACGCCAAAGCGCAGTTTGCGGCCGACAGCAAACAGCACAAGCCGCAGCCGGAAGCAGGCAACTGGCAGCGTGAATGGGTGACGCTTGCCCAGCGCTACGACGTGTTCCGTGCGCAGGAATCGCTTTTTTACGCGATCTTTTCCTGGATACCGTCGGTGGCCGCCAAGCGGCTTCGCTTGGCGCGGGTGTTTCTGCAAAGCAACTGGCCGGCAGCAGTGCCCCAGCAAGACTGGCGTGATCTCGACCAGATCGAGCGCGCCATCGCGGCCGGGGTTGCTGAATCGCGCCGAGCAGCGGAAAGCGAAGCGGCCAGGGCGGCACAAGGCCAGGCCGTGCGCCAGCGACTGGAATTGCGTCAGCGCGAATGGGCCAATGCGCTGGCCCCGCTGGGGCTGGATGCCGAGGCGCAGACGCTAAGCCTGGCTGCGGTCGACGAGCGCGCAGACCAACTGGTGCGGTTCCACATCTTCCGTCTGACCACGCATTACTGGGAAGGACGCTGGTTGCAGGACATGCATGCAGCGCTGCCCACGCTTGCCGCAGACGCCAAGAAAACGGGCAGGGTGTCATTGGAAAAACGCTGGCGTCGGCGCATGAAACTGACGCCGTGCGTGGTGTCCACGTTTTACATGCTGCCGTCGATGATGAAGGTCAGCCGGTTCGATGCCGGTGGCTATGTCGATGACTACCTGTACGACTTCGCCGACCTGCTGATCGTGGACGAAGCCGGGCAAGTCTTGCCCGAAGTGGCCGGGGCTTCGTTTGCCTTGGCAAAACAGGCGCTGGTGATCGGCGACACGCTTCAGATCGAACCGATCTGGTCGATTCCTGCCCACGTGGACGCCGGAAATCTGGCGCGCGCCGGCCTGCTTCCCCGAGGCAGTGACGAAGCCACCTACGAACGTTTGATCGCCAGTGGCAAAACCTCGGCGGCGGGCAGCGTCATGCGCATCGCGCAATGCGCCAGCCGCTGGCACTACGACCGCGCCTTGCCCCGTGGCTTGTTCCTGTACGAGCACCGGCGTTGCGTGGACGAGATCATTGCGTACTGCAATGCCCTTTGCTACCAGGGCAAGTTGATCCCCAGGCGCGGCGACAAGTCGACCATTCTGGCGAACCCCAATGCGGCCATCGATGAGATGGCGGCCATGACCTACCTGCATGTGGATGGCATCTGCCAGCGCAGCAGTGGCGGAAGCCGGGAAAATCTGCATGAAGCGGCTGCGATTGCCGGTTGGCTTGTGGCAAACAAGGCCACCCTGGAAGCTACGTATCGCCTGAAATTGCACGAGATCGTCGGCGTGGTCACCCCGTTCAGTGCTCAGGTGCGTGCCATTGCCAAGGCATGTCAGGCGGTGGATATCGAGGTCGGGTCCGAGCCGGGGAAGATGACAGTGGGAACGGTGCATTCCCTGCAAGGCGCAGAGCGCCCAGTGGTGATCTTCTCGGGCGTCTATTCCAAGCACGCCGATGGCGACTTCATCGATGCCGGCAAAAGCCTGTTGAATGTGGCGGTATCCAGAGCAAAAAACACCTTCATGGTATTTGGCGACATGGATGTGTTCCAGCTTGCACCGCCATCCAGCCCGCGTGGCCAGCTTGCGCGGCTGCTGTTCGGTCACGATGCCAACGCGCTGCAATTCCATTCCCGTCCGCGTCCGGACTTGTCTCGCGACGAAACCGGCGTGATGCAGCTTGTCGATGCCGAGATGCACGACGCATTCTTGGCGTCTTTGCTGGCCAATGCCATGTCCGAAGTACACATCGTCAGCCCGTGGATCAGGCTGGAATGCGTGCAGGAAACCGGCGCGCTGGCCGCGATGCAAGCTGCCGTGCAGCGCGGGGTGGCCGTGCATGTCTATACCGATGGCGACTCGAACACGTCTTCACGGGACGAGTCCGAGAAGGCGGACAAGCGCGAAGCCCTGAACGAGGCGATAGCTGCGGTGCGCGCGGTGGGGGTTCAGGTCAGTGTGGTGTTGAAGGTGCACAACAAGATCGTGATCGGCGACAAGAACGTCTACTGCGTGGGCTCGTTCAACTGGTTCAGCGCGCGGCGTGAATGGAAAATGAAGCGCCACGAGATTTCGCTGGTGTATCGCGGTGCGGCGTTGGGCGGTGAGATTGAGACGGCGAAGCGATTCTTGCAGGAGAAGGCGCATCCTGAGTGGGCGTGATCGGCGGGGAAGGGGTCGGTCGCGTGCTTGGGTTCAGGCGTTCTGGTCCGGTACTGATGGTCGAACGTTCGTGGCCAAACGCTTGTGGACATGAACGCGTATAGCCAAGCGTTCATGCCCAAGATTCACGACTATGGATTCACGCCCAAGCGCTCACGGCCTTGTCGATTCGGCCAGACGCTTCAACTTGTCTGGATTGCGCATGATGTAGATGTTGCTCAGCTTGCCCGCGTGATCGTAGGCAAAGCTGACCGACGCATATACCTCATCACCCGCTTCAAGAATCAAGCCACGACCGCCGTTGATGTCGGCTGTGCGCCAGCGCATACCCCCCCAGAACCGGTGCAGGGCACGGCTTACAAACGCCAGCACACGCTTCGATCCACGCACAGTACGAGGCACCGTCACGACCTTGCCGCCGCCGTCGGCGCACAAGGCAATGTCTTGCGACAGCAGCCGCGCCAGGGGGGCGGGATTGCCATCGGCAATCACACGCTGGAATGCGGCCAATAGTTCGTCTTGGCGTTCGCGAGGCGGCATGTGGTGTTGGTGATCGCTGCCCACGTTGTCACGAGCACGAGACACCAGCTTGCGACAGGCCGCCTCCTGCACACCCAGGGACTTGGCCACATCGGCATAGTCCATGTCGAAGATGTCACGCAGCAGATAGGCGGCTCGCTCTTTCGGGCCAAGCCGCTCAAGCAGCAGCAGGAAGGCTGTCGACAAGGACGACGCGAGCTCAACCGCCGCCTCGGGGGAATCATCCGTGGCGGTTTCCAGCGGTTCCGGCAACCACGTGCCCACGTAGTCCACCCGCGCCCGGTGACCGGCACGCAACTGATCGATGCAATGCCGGGTGCAGGCCGTTGTCAGCCACGCACGCGGTGTGTCGAGCACCGTGCGATCGGTCTCCTGCCATTTGATGAAGACATCCTGCACGGCGTCTTCCGCCTCGGCGCGTGACCCCAGAATGCGATAGGCCAAGCCCAGCAGAAAGCGCCGGTGTTCCTCGAAGCTGCTTGTGTCGGTGGATGTGGTCACAGATGTGGCTGCTGGTGTGGAGAATTGCAGTGATCAGTGCGCAGAAACCTGAATGCGGTTCCACAGGTTGATCATGCCGATGGTAGCGGTCAGCACGCCAACTTCCTGTTCACTGAAATGCTCGCGCAGCTTGCCGCGCAGGGGCGCGAAATCGGTCTTGGGGTCGAGCACCGTCAGCGCTTCGGTCCAGGCCAGTGCCGCACGCTCTTTCTCATTGAAATCGCGAACGTGCTGCCAGACCACCAGGCGGTCCATGCGCTCATTGGTTTCACCATCGTCACGCGCTTCCTTGGTGTGCATTTTTACGCAGAAACCACATTGATTGATCTGCGAGGCACGCAGCACCACCAGATGATGCAGGCTGGGTTCCAGCCCGGCTTTATTGATGGCGAGCTGGGTCTGGTAGAGCGTGTCGAACAGTTCGGGGATGCTCTTCGGGTAGTCAAACGGGCGGGTGGTGTTCATCACAATGCCTTTGAAGGAGAGGGTTACCTTCCTATGACGAACCGGCCTGTGGGTTTGTGACGTGCTGCGTGAAATGACGTGTGAGATGACGCCATTCAGAAGTGATTCATCTGAAACGACGTATCCGAAACGACTTATCTGAGATGACCCATCAAAAATAACTCGCCGGAAGTGATCGTGAACAGGTAACCGATGAAGTGGCTGTGAAAGGCTCACGAAGCGGCTTGTGACATGGTCCATGCCGCGATCGGCAGAACAATCCGGCATTGCCGATATCATCGCTTCAGTTCAACCCTGCCAGGAGCGCCCCTGCGCCATGTTTCACCTTGTTCTGCTGCTGGCCTTCGTCTATGTGGCTGTGCGCTTTGTTGCGCCGCTGCCGTGGTCGCTCGGCGCTCGTATCGCCTTGGGCACCGTATTGCTGCTGATTTCCAAGCACCATCTTATTCAGCACTGGGTCTACGGCAACATGTTTTCGCCTGAAGTCCCCCGCCTCCTGATCTTGGTGGTCGGTGTGCTGTTCTGTACCTTCGGTTTTCTGTTCGTGTTTGTCGTCAGCGCCGACTGTGTGCTGCTGGCCGCTCGCCTGGCCAAGCGAGCGCCGGTGTTCGACGCACACACGCGTACCCGCGCCCGTTATGTGGCCGCTGCTGTGGCGCTGCTGCTGTCGGCGGGGGCGGTGACGCATTCCCTGCGTGTGCCGGATGTAAAGCGGGTCGAACTGACGATGCGCGATCTTCCACCCGAGTTGGACGGGTTCCGGGTGGTCCAATTGACTGACTTGCACAGCAGCCGCCTGCTGGCCACGCCCTGGGTGCGTGGCGTGGTGGAGCGCACCAATGCGCTGAATCCCGACCTGATTCTGTTCACCGGCGACGTCATCGACGGCACCCCGGATGCTCGGCGTGAGGATGTGCGGCCGTTGGGGGATTTGCGTGCAAAGCACGGCGTCATTGCTGCCTTGGGCAATCACGAGTATTACTTCGATGGGGCGAAGTGGACGGCGGAGTTCGAGGCACTGGGCATGAAGATGCTGCTCAATCGGCATGTTTCCGTTGAGGTCAATGGGCAGTCGCTGATCGTGGCGGGGGTGACTGACCCCGTTGCTCGGCTGTATGGGATGGATGTTCCGAATATTGAGCAGGCGCTGGCGGGGGTGCCTGCGAATGCGCCGATAATTTTGTTGAGTCATCGGCCTGTTCGCAGCAGTGAGCATGCGAAGGCGGGCGTTGATCTGCAGCTGTCGGGCCATACGCATGGCGGGGTGGTGTTGGGTCTGACGTTGGTGGTGATGTTGGCCAATGATGGCTTTTTATCCGGTGCCTACGATATCGATGGCATGTGGATGTACATCAGTAATGGCACCGGAATGTGGAATGGCTTTCCGATTCGCCTGGGTGTGCCGGCAGAGATTACCGAGATTGTGTTGAGGTCGCCGGGGAAGTGATCTGTGCTGGCGATGGGTTTGTTTAGCCAGGGTGGGGTGCTTCGTGTGTCAGTCGTCGGTGGAGTATGTTCTTGTGCCAGTCGCGGGTGCCGGGGGCGCGTCGCCTGCCCCGCTGGACCTACGCGTCGGGACTCCCGCCCTCCACGTCGTCCAGAAGGGCAGACACCACGCCCCCGACACCCGCGCCTTCAAGGTCGTTTGGTTAAAAGCAGATCCCGCCTGTGGGCGATCTGCAATTTTCTGGCTGCTTGGTGCTGGATGCGGTTCTCGGCATGCGGCGGCCACCGTCCTTAATCGCCAAACGGCTGGCCTTGCGGACCGGCTGCCCAGGTCGCCACGAAGCGACTCAGCGGCTCACGTTTCGGGCCGTTCTTTAGAGGCCTTTCAGAGCAGCGCCACGCAAGGAAGTTACGCGCCTGCTTGGTGGTGGGGTGACTTGGAAGCGGGTGGCCGCGCACCAGGTAATGCGACGAAAAGGCGGGGCGTCGACCGATTATTCAGCTAGGTATGCGGTAAACGCTCGAAACCGTATATTCAGCCGCCAGCGCCACGATCGTCGCTTCCGCTCTCCGCATGCCGTGATGCGGCGGCCACCCGCTTCGGTGTCACCCCACCACCGAGCAGAAGCGCGAATTTTCTTAAGTGTCGCTGCCGTAAAAGGCAACTGAAGAACCCACCGAATCGTGAGCCGGAGAGACTGCTTCGTGGCGACCTGGCCAGCGAATCCCCCCGGCCAGCCGTATGGCGATCAAGAATGGCGGCCACCGAATGCCGAGAACCGCATCCAGCACGTGGCAGCCAGAAAATCACGGCACGCCCACAGGCGGGATTAGCTTTTAACCAAAGCAGTTCTGAAGGCGTGGGTGGTGGGGCCGGCTTGGCTGCCCTTCTGGACGAGGTGGAGGGCGGGAGTCCCGACGCCAACGTCCAGCGGGGCAGACGAGCCGGCCCCACCACCCGCGACTGACTAAAGAACGCAAAAACCATCACCCCTAGTCACCAAGCGCTTCCATGAAAAGCGCCGCAGCATCCCGTTCAGTCAAGGGCCGAGGGTTAGTCGGCGTCGAATGATCCGCCATCGCCCCAGCGACAATGCGGTCCACCACATTTGCCGACACGCCAAGTTCACGAAGCGTAGACGGCATGCCGATACGGGTATTCAGCGCCGCCACCTCTGCCGCCAAATCCGCATCGGCTGGCAAGCCAAACGCCTGCTTCAAACGCGCGTACTTGTCACCAACATGACCAGCGTTGAATCGCAATACCACCGGAAGTAATACCGCATTCACCGTCCCGTGATGCAACATCGGCTCAATCAACGCCCCTAAGGGATGCGCCAGCGCATGTACCGCGCCCAGTCCCTTCTGAAACGCAAGTCCGCCGTGAATACCCGCCATCATCATCTCCCACCGCGCCTGCGCGTCGTTGGGGTGCGTCACCGCCCGTTCCAGCCAGCGCCACGCACGCGCTGCGCCGTCCAGCGCGATGGCTTCTGCCGGTGGATTCACACGCGGAGACAAGAAGGTTTCCACACAGTGCGTGAAGGCGTCCATGCCGGTGCCTGCCGTCAGTGCGGCCGGCATGCCCAAGGTCAGGTCGGGATCGCACAGCGCGCGTTTGGGCAGCAGATGCTGGCTGACGAACACCAGCTTTCGTCCATCTCGCAGACAGATCAAGGCACCACGGCCGACCTCGCTGCCGGTGCCTGCTGTCGTGGGCACCGCAATCATGGGGACGGCCTGCGGGCCGATCAGCGGCATGGCTGCCATGCCGGCATAACGGGACAGCGGACCGTCGTGGGTAGCCATCAAGGCAACGCCTTTGGCCAAGTCGATGGGTGATCCGCCGCCGATGGCGATCAAGCCATCACAGGCGTGTTTCCGGTAGAACTCGGTTGCCAGCTCGACCGCTTCTTCAGTTGGATTCGGTGGAGTGTCCGTGAAGACCGCCGCGCTTTGTTCTGCAGACAGATACGCACAGATCCGCGTCAGAATGCCCGCGCGCGCAATGCCGGCGTCGGTCACCAGCATGGGCCGTTTGATGCCCAATTCTTCCAGCACTTGCGGCAGACGCTGGACTGCGCCTGATCCGAATTCAATCGACGTCAGGTAGTTGATGGTGATCATGCCAGCTTCCGTTCCGCCAGTGCTCGCTGCTCACCCACGATGTAATCCACCACCACGCCGGTGGCCGGCACATAGCCCGGCTCGCTGTTGACGATGTGCTCGGCCAGCACCTTGTTCAGTTTGGGCAGGGCGTGGAAGGGTACCGCCGGATAGGCGTGGTGTTCCACGTGATACGGCATGTTCCACGCGAAGAAGCGGATGAAGGCGTTGGTATAGGTGGTGCGTGTGTTTTCCAGCATGTCGGGGGAGTGCGGACAGGCGGTGTGTTCGGCCAGCAGGTAAGGGCGCAGAAACCACTGGCCCACTGCCACCGGCAGCAACCACAGCCACACTGCCGCCAACGACTGCGTGGCGATAGACGCGATCAGCACCAGGGCATAGGCCAGCACGTAATACCGCGCTTCCTTCACGATCAGCGGACGCTGTCGTTTCGGTACCCAGGGCGCACTGACTTTGCCAAGCAAGGCGTGCCGATACAGCATCTTCACGCGGCTTTTCCAAGTGGGGATGCCGGTCCAGAACCAGGCCAGACCCAGCGCCGTTGTGGGCAGGGGAACAGACAGCTCCGGGTCTTTTTCCAGGTCTTGCGTGAACCTATGGTGATCCCAGTGAAAGGCGCGGTAATACTCGTAAGGCAGCAAGATCACGAACGCCGAGAAATGCCCTAGCGCGTAGTTCAGCGCCTTGCTGCGAAACGCGGTCTTGTGCGCGGTTTCGTGCAGGGCGGTGAACAGGAACGCCAGAAAATAACCAAGCAGCGCAGTCAGTGGCACCGCCCACCAGGTTCCCAGCGAATGCCACAGTGCCGTCGCGCTGGCGGCAATGGCACCGAGGTGCCCCAGCGCCCGCCAGGCACCGGCCGTGTCGGACTTCGCCGACAGAAGCATCAGATCAGGGGCTTTCAGACGGAACCGGGCGGGTTTTTCCATGGTGTTTGGCTGACTCGTTCTGATGTGACGTTGGACTTGGCGGGCAAAATGCTGACCGTCTGTGTGGGTCCTACAGGTCTATGCAGGCCTACGAGGCCAGTAGCGCCAGCACATGGCTGTCGATGAACTCGCGGTCGTCGGGCTGGTTCATCGGGTTGCCGGCACGGTGGCCCCAGACCGACGGAATCGGGCTGAGCGTGGCGTGGCGCAGGTGCTGCATTTCCTGCCGGTTGTCCTCGACCTGGAAGTACAGGTCCTCAGATCCCGGCATCAACAGCACGCGCGCTTCGATGGCGGCCAATGCCTTGGGCAGATCGCCGCCATACAGCGCGTTGGCGCTGATGTCGCCGTGCTGCCAGGTCCAGAATTGCGCCAGCAGGTCCGATGGATCACGGCGCGCAAAAGTGGTTTCCCAGTTGGTCACCAGGAAGTCTTCAAGCGATGAAGCACCCAGTTGTCGCCACAGTTCCTCGCGATAAAACGTCTGCGACAACGCCCATCCTGCATACACCCGGCCCATTGCCCGGAAGCCGCGCACCGGGCGTTCCTTGAACACGCCATCTTGATAGGCCGCATCGGCCATCAACGCATGTTTGGCACCCTCGATGAACACGTGGTTGTGCGGCGCGCAGCGTGCCGACCCGCACACCACCGCAATGCGCTCGACCGCCTGCGGAAACAGGGCTGCCCAGTGATACGCCTGCATGCCGCCCATCGACCAACCGTAGACCAGCGCCACACGCTCGATGCCCCACAGCTCTGCCAGCATGCGCCGCTGCACGTGCACCGCGTCGTAGTAGGTGACGTCCGGGTAACGCGTGCCGACATCCGGCCAAGGCGTGTTCGACGGCGAACTGGACAGACCATTGCCGAACAGATTGATGATGACGATGAAATACTTCGTCGGGTCCAGCGCGCCGCCTTCGCGCACCATGAACTGGATGTCGTAGTGCTGCGCCGCGTAGGACGTCGGGTAGACGATCACGTTCGACTTGTCGGCGTTTAGCGTGCCGAAGGTCTTGTAGGTCAGCGCCATGTTGCGGAACGTGCGGCCGGACTGCAGCACCACGTTGCCTGCGTTGAAGGTCTCGTAATCGTGCCGGGTCTGGGCTTGCGTCATGGGCGGGTCGCTGGGCGTGTGGTGAAAGAGGGGCGGCGTCGAATCAGGGCATCAGGCGACGACGTGTGCTAATAAGTGTACGATCAGTACAGTATTTATGAGTACAGTATTTCTCACTACGTCAGTCATGGCAAGGAATTTTGATGTGTGCGTCGATGGTCGATGAAACGAAGGCTGAGGACACTTTCGTGACGGCACGCCCACGCGGCCGACCGCGCTCGGAAGCGGCGACGGTTGCCGTGCTGGATGCTGCTTATCGGCTGTGTGCGGCCGAAGGCCTGCGCGGGGCAACGATGCAGGCGATTGCCACCCAGTCGGGGGTGTCGAAAATGACCATCTATAAATGGTGGGACAGCCGCCTTGCGTTGTTGATCGACGCCTACCTGCGGCACGCCACCTTGATGCTGCCGATCTCTGAAACCGATCCCCCCGTGGCCGCCATTCGCGCCCATGCGCTGCGCTACGTCGAGGCATTACAGGGGGACTTGGGTCGGGTGCAGATGGCGGTGCTGTGTGAATGCTGGGCCGAAAACGGTAATGCCAACTTGTTTGTGGCGCGATACCTGAGCATTCGGCGCGAGCTGGGTGTCGGCGTGATTCGTCGGGGACAGGCGAATGGGGATATTCCTGCAGGCCGTGCTGCCGAGGCGCTGTATGACCAGATCTACGGGACGATTTTCTATCGCTACCAGTTTGGCCTGGGTGGCATCGGCACGCAGGAGGTCAACGACATGGTGATGAGCGTATTGCGTTGACCGGTGATCTGGCGTCTGCTGCTTTTTTGTCAGACAGATGTAGGATGGTTTTGTCCTTTCAGACAAAAAATTGAACGTAGTTGTACTTATGTTTTTGTGTCTGTCGCGTTGCTATGCTGGCGCACCGAATTAGCATTTACTCGGTTTAATTAATTTGCTGCTCGGGTGCTTGTGTTTATTGAATCACCCGGCAGTTGATGCGAGGCCGTCTCAAGGTAGCCGTCGCTTCCTATCATCGAGTTCAGTGTGAATTATCGTTTTCTGACGCCAGTATTCATATTGGCGCTGGCGGCGTGCGCCCAAAATACGCCGACCAGTAGTGCGCCATCCAATACCGTACGCATCTGTGATGACCTGGGTTGCTCCCAACGCCCGAAAAGCCAAATCACTGCTGATTTGGTCGACAGATCGCAGGATGCCCCGTCCAACCCGCAATTCGACAAACTGAGGCAACTGGCCGAAAGCGACCCGCGCGCGGCTTACGACTTGGGCCTGCGTTACTTCCGTGGCGATGGCGTACGCCAGGACAGCTATCAGGCGCTGGTCTGGATGCGCAAAGCGGGCGAGGGTGGTGATCTGCAAGCGCAAAAGGCGCTGGGTGGGTTTTACCTTGCCGGTCTGGAAGAAATGGGTGCCGATCCGCGCGAAGCCGAGAAATGGCTGACGCTGGCGGCAGGGCGGGGCGATGAGGAATCTCGCGCCTTGTTGGCGCAGGCATCTGAGGCCAAAAGATCCGAGCAAGCTGCTTATAAATGGCATGCGCACTGGCGTAGCGTTTACCACCGTTATTGGTATTCCGGTTATGCGTATCGATGGCACTGGCGTCAGTATGGTTGGTATTGGAATTAAAAACGACAGTCGTTTCGATCGTTTTGTCTCTTTCCGCCTATATCGCAATTTATCTTCAACTCACACCATGAATATCATTTCCAAAACCTCGGGCCTGAAAAGCATCTTTGCCATTACCTTGGTCGGCTCGCTCACCGCATGCGGCGGTATGGTCACCACCGGTAATCAAAACTTCGGCGTGTCCGGTGCCGCGTCGGGTGCAGCCAGCGCCGGTGCGAACGAATCCCTGGAACGTTGCGCTGCGCCTTTGGGCACGATTGCCGTCGATGATGGCCGCAATGCCGACTGGTACGGCCCCTTTGGCAGCGCCACGCAAGTGACCAGCATCGACCCGTTGCTGCGCCTGGCGATCCAGCAATCGAATTGCTTCGTGATCACCTCGATCGGCAACCAGAAGACGGATTCGCGCTTGTCGCGAATCACCGACCTGCAGCGCAATTCCGGTGAATATCGCGCAGGCTCCAACCAGCAACGCGGCCAACGGGTGGCGGCTGATTACTACCTTGAGCCGCAGATCGTGATCAGCAATTCCTCGGTCGGCAATGTGGCCGGCATGGTCAGCGGTTTCCTTGGCAACGGCCTTAGCCAGATCGCGGGCGGTTTGCAGTCGAAAGCGTCGGTGGTCACGCTCAGCTTGTTCGACGTGCGATCAGCGGTCCAGATTTCCGCCGCAGAAGGTAGTGCCACGTCTACCAACTATGGCGCGGCGCTTGCAGAATTCGGCGGCGGCGCGGCAGGTGCACTGGGTGGTTTCTCGAAGACGCCGGAAGGCAAGGCAACCGTGGCTGCCTTCACCGACGCCTGGAACAAAATGGTGGTGTCGCTGCGCAGCTATAAGGCGCAAGACGTGCAAGGTGGCCTCGGGCGTGGCGGCCAACTGCGCGTGCAGTGAGGTAGTTCGACTGTCAGCGGGTTGTTTGTCCGCATTACTTAGTTGCAGGGTGTCTGGCACTAACCTCGCCATGTGGCCTCCTGGCGTGTTTTAGCGTCACAAGGTGTCGACTGAAGAGATTGATTTAATTCTCAGTCAATCTTGTAGTTGTCTTTTTGTATACGGTTCGGCTTGCGCTCGGGGCGTTCTGTGTGCTGATTGATCGGGGAGATATATGAATTTTTTAGTGGCTAACCGGGCAGCTTTTCTGGATTTTTTGAGAAACATTCCGGTGCAGGCTTTAATACTGGCTATGGCATTGATTGCTTTTCGGAAGGCGCTAAGCCTACAGGGTTTCAGCTCAGAGTCGTTCATGGCTTGGTTTTTTTGCTTGTTTCTCTTTGCCACCTGGGTTTACGCGTTTTTCGCTAACGTCTCCATCTTCGTTGAGAAATCGTTCCCTATTGTTGAGAAAGTGAAAAGAGCTCAGCGATGGGTAAACAGACGAGCTACGCGACAGATTTCAACACCTAAAGGCCGACGTGGGCATCCTGAACTGGCGAAACCGCGGAGGATGTTCTCCACGAGTTGTGCTTATGTTTGGCGTTACTCACGGTCGACTTTTTTGCAGGCCGTGGTCGTAGCTATTGTCATAACGTTCACGGTCAGCGCCACCATCTTGCTAGCCGTAAGTTCGATGGAGACGCTGGTTAAATTGCAAGCGTAGACCGTGGTGCGCGGGCATAAACGGATTAAAAAATCGCGCCGACAGAGCCGGGTTGTGTGGCTTTGAGGTGGATTGAGGCTTCATGCCAAAAGACGGTCTGCTTAACGATGTCTTTACGACCACTACCTCATTGGCCTGTGTGGCGCAGCCTAACGCGATTTCCATTCTGGGCAATGACTCATTGCAGCGGTACTGGTGCTCCCAAACCCGCCTGACGCCGGCGTGCGTATAGCCCGTCCAGATTATGTCGGCTGGTTTGCAGTTCGACACTGCGCGCCACGGTACGCAATGCAATGCATTGCGCATGGCCTTCCGATTGGGTGCTGCCGGCCAAGGCGCAGAAGGCATCCCGGTACCGAATCCATGCTCGCTGCGCTTGGATCAGTGCCGCCCGGGCTTCCGGCGGGATGTTGTCGCGCACCGCCTGGAATTCTTGGTTCAAGAACACGTCCCAGCGCTTGGCCAGATAAGGCCAGGGACTGAGGCGGATCAGGTCGGTGTCGGTGGCGTCGAGCAGGGGTAGTTCGGGCTGGTCGGCGGCGGTGCGGTTGCCGCCGTAGCTGGTTTCGAGCGCGATCTGTAGTTCTGCTTCACCGGGTTGCGGTCGATTGGAGTGATACCGCAGCCACAGGAATTGCTCGGCGCTGCGCGCCTGGATCGGGGCAGTGACTTGCCCGCGCAGGGTTACCGGGACGCCCGATTCTTCCAGTTGTTTGACGCGCCAGCATGCACGCGCCGGGCAATCGATCTTGCTGTATGGGTTCGGCAGGGCGGTGCTGTCGTCCAGTCCACTTTCACTGCCTTCATCTTCCAGCCGCAGCAACACCCGAACCTCGGGCCACGCGCCCAGGTCGACGGCTTCCAGACTGGCACGGAAGAAACCTTCGGCTTGGACCGGGGCAGGGGTCAGGGCCAACAGCGAGGCAGCCAATAAGGACGCGGCAAATCCGGATGCGGCAAACAGGGCGCGCAGCGTCATTGCACGCCTCGTGCCTGGCGGAAGGCTTCGTATTGGGCGCGGATATGGTCGTAGCGGCAGGTCTGCGTGTCTTTCAAGCCGCTGAGAGCCTGGGCCTGGCAATCGCGCTCGGTAAAGGTTGCCCATTGTTCGCGCATGACTTCGCGCTCACGCGAGGCCGGCAAGGATTCTTCCAGTTTCCGGATTCGGGCTTCTGCGGTGGGCAGAATGAAAGGCCACGGCGATTCAGCAATCTGCGCCTGCGCTGCTTTCTGTACGTCCAGGGTGTTGCCATCGGCGTGCAGCGGCACCGGGCTGATCACGCCCTGGCGCTTCACCATCGACAGTTTCAGCGCAATTGGCGTCTGCGCGGCGGGTTCGCCACTTGCCTGGTAGACCAGCCACAGGTATTGAATACGCAGGCGATCCAGGGTCGGAATGGCCTGCTGTTTTTTCACTGGCAAGACTTTTGCGCCCATTTTCAGCGTGACCTGCCAGCATCGTGGTTCCACGTGGCCGGTCGAGAAGCAATCAAATGGGTTCAGCGGGTTCGGCAGGCTGGTGTCGTGGCTTTTGCTGTCACCGCCGTAGGAATCCAGGTCGGTGATCTGCACCAGCACGGCAACTTCCGGCCAGCGCGTCGCATCCTGAGCAAGCAGATCGGCGCGTGCCCAGGGCACATCGGCGGCGGTGGCTTTGTCGGTTGTCAACCCGGCCAACCCTACCAGGCCGGCAAGCAACAGCACTGCCCGACAACGAGTACGCATGCTCAGGATGTCCATTAGCTCAGTGTGCCCATTACGAAAAATAGCCCATGAACGCGGTGATGATCACGGCGTTGAAAAAGTCGATGAACAGCGAGCCCACCAAGGGGATCACAAAGAATGCCTTGTGCGATGGGCCGTTCACACTGGTGAAGGCCTGCATGTTGGCCATGGCGTTCGAGGTCGCACCCAGGCCGAAGCCGCAATGGCCCGATGCGATCACTGCTGCATCGTAATCGCGTCCGACCATACGGAAGGTGATGAAGTACGCATACAGGAACATCAGCACGGTCTGCCCGATCAGAATGATCACCAAGGGGCCGGCAATGTCGGCCAGTTCCCACAGCTTCATGGACATGAGCGCAATCGCCAGGAAGAAACTCAGCGACACCACGCCCACCACATCAAGCTGCCTGACCGGCAAGTGCGCGCCGCGCCAGTCCAGGACATTGCGAATGACTGCCGCAACCATCATCGGACCCAGATAGGCAGGAATGGCCACGCCCGCATCGGCCAGCAGATCGACCAATACCGTACCGATTCCGATCGAGAAGGCGATCATCAACACGGCATACATGGCCGTGCGACCCAGGTTTTCATCACCTTCGTCGTGATGCACGGTGGCCTTGGTGCTCGTGTTTTCGCTTTTGCTGCGTCCGGTCAGGCCGTGACGGCGCATCAGCAGGGAACCCAGCGGACCGCCAATGGCGCAGCCGGCAACCAGGCCCCAGGTGGCGGCGGCAATGGATGCGGGCAGGGCACCGGTGGCACCGGCCTGTTCCATCAACGGGCCAAAGGCTGCAGCCGTTCCGTGTCCACCGGTGAGCGCAACAGAGCCTGCTGCCAGTCCCAAGAGCGGATGAATACCCAAGGCCGAGGCCAGGCCCACACCCAACGCGTTTTGCGCCAGCACCAAGCCGATGGCCGCGATCAGGAACACCGAGACAGCGACGCCGCCTTTTTTCAGCAGTTCCAGGCTGGCAGAAAAACCGATAGTGGTGAAGAACACCAGCAGCAGGAACGAGCGCATCTGCGCATCGAACTGAATGGTGAACCAGCCTGCCTGATGGCAAGCGAAGGCAAGCAGGGAGAAGATCAGGCCGCCGATGACGGGGCCGGGAATGAAATAGCGTGCGAGCAGATCCACTCGGCGGCGCAGAAATTCGCCCAGAACCAGGACGAAGGCGGCGACGCCAACGGTTTGGGCGATATCGAGTTGAACGATCAGCAAGTTCGGGCTTCCTCTTGAAACGGTAGGCCGGTTGGCGACATACACACCAACCGCCGGCCGCATTCTAGAGGAGGCTTGACGTCTCTTTGATTAATAAGGGTATACCCTTATGTTTTTTGCTTCATACCTCACGCCTCGCCGGGCACCCGCACCCAACCTTCCATCAAGACGCGCGCGCTGCGGCTCATCACTGCTTTGGTGACGGTCCATTCGCCGCTGTCCTGATTCGCTGCCGCACCCACGCGCAGCGTGCCCGAGGGATGGCCAAAGCGAACTTCGTCACGCTGCCCGCCGCCCGCCGCCAGGTTCACGACGGTGCCGGGCACGGCCGCCGCAGCCGCGATTGCCACCGACGCGGTGCCCATCATGGCGTGATGCAGTTTGCCCATGGACATGGCTCGGACCAGCACGTCCACATCACTGGCAGGCACGGGCTTGCCGCTGGATGACACGTAGTCGACCGGCGATGCCACAAAGGCGATCTTGGGGGTGTGCTGACGCTTGGCTGCTTCCTCCAGGTTCTTGATCAGCCCCATGCGCAGTGCGCCGTGAGCGCGGATGGTCTCGAAACGGGCCAGTGCCTCGGGCGAGCTGTTGATGTCGTCCTGCAGTTCGGTACCGAGGTAGCCCAGTGCCTGCGCGTTCAGGAAGATAGTGGGAATGCCAGCGTTGATCATCGTGGCCTGGAAGCTGCCCACGCCCGGCACGTCCAGATCATCGACCAGGTTGCCAGTGGGGAACATCGATCCGCCGTCTTCGCCTTCCTCGGCCGGGTCCATGAATTCCACCTGGATTTCAGCCGCCGGGAAGGTAACGCCGTCGAGTTCGAAGTCGCCGGTTTCCTGAACAGCGCCGTCGCGCATGGGTACATGCGCGACGATGGTCTTGCCGATGTTCACTTGCCAGATACGCACCGTGGCAAGGCCATCGCGCGGCACACGCGCCGGGTCGATCAGGCCATTGCTGATCGCAAATGGGCCAACCGCTGCAGACAGATTGCCGCAGTTGCCGCTCCAGTCCACGAAGGGCTTGTCGATCGACACCTGACCGAACAGGTAGTCGACGTCGTGTCCTTCGCGTTCGCTTTTCGACAGGATCACTGTCTTGCTGGTGCTGGACGTGGCACCGCCCATGCCGTCAATCTGCTTGCCGTAGGGATCGGGGCTGCCGATCACGCGCAGCAGCAGTGCGTCGCGCGCGGCACCGGGCATCTGCGCTGCCGCAGGCAAGTCCGTCAGCTTGAAAAACACGCCTTTGCTGGTGCCACCGCGCATGTAGGTGGCGGGAATGCGGATTTGGGGTGCGTGGGCCATGGTCATCGCAAAAAAGAAGGAAGGGCGGGGTGCGGGCACCCCGGTTGAATCAATGCAGCTGGATCAGCCTGCCTTGGCCGGTGCGTTCTGTGCCGACTCCGCCAGGAAGTCATCGGCGAAGCGCTGCAGTACACCGCCTGCTTCGTAGATCGACACTTCTTCGGCGGTATCCAGGCGGCAGGTCACGGGCACTTCCACCACGTCGCCATTCTTGCGCTCGATGCGCAGTGTCAGGTCAGTGCGCGGGGTGCGTGCGCCAGTCACTTCATAAATTTCGGTGCCATCCAGGCCCAGCGTCAGGCGGTTGGTGCCCGGTTTGAACTCCAGCGGCAACACGCCCATGCCGATCAGGTTGGTGCGGTGGATACGCTCGAAGCCTTCGGCGACGATCACTTCCACACCCGCCAGTCGCACGCCCTTGGCTGCCCAGTCGCGCGACGAACCCTGGCCGTAGTCAGCGCCGGCCACGATGATCAGCGGCTGCTTGCGCACCATGTAGGCCTCGATGGCTTCCCACATGCGCATGACAGTGCCGTCCGGTTCCACGCGGGCCAGCGAGCCTTGCTTCACGGTGCCATCTTCATTGCGCACCATTTCGTTGAACAGCTGTGGGTTGGCGAAGGTGGCGCGTTGCGCGGTCAGGTGGTCGCCGCGATGGGTGGCGTAGGAATTGAAGTCCTCTTCCGGCAAGCCCATCATCGCCAGGTATTCACCGGCTGCGCTGTCGCCCAGAATGGCGTTCGACGGCGACAGGTGATCGGTGGTGATGTTGTCACCCAGCACGGCCAGCGGGCGCATGCCACGCAGCGTGCGTTCGCCTGCCAGCGCACCTTCCCAATACGGCGGACGGCGGATGTAGGTGCTCTGCGGACGCCAGTCGTACAGGGGCTTGACCTGCGCACGCGCGCGCTGAATGCCGAACATGGGTTCGTAGACATTACGGAACTGCTCGGGCTTGACCGCTGCGGTGGCCACGGCTTCGATTTCTTCGTCGCTGGGCCAGATGTCCTTCAGGCGAATCTCGCGGCCGTCGGGCGACACGCCTAATACGTCTTGTTCGATATCGAAGCGAATCGTGCCTGCAATCGCATAGGCCACCACCAGCGGCGGCGAGGCCAGGAAGGCTTGCTTGGCATACGGGTGAATGCGGCCGTCGAAGTTGCGGTTGCCCGACAACACGGCGGTGGCGTACAGCTTGCGGTCGATGATCTCTTGTTGAATGACCGGGTCCAGCGCGCCCGACATGCCGTTGCAAGTGGTACAGGCAAATGCCACGACACCAAAGCCCAGCGCTTCCAATTCCGACGTGAGGCCGGCTTCGTCCAGATACAGCGCAACCGTCTTCGATCCAGGCGCAAGCGAGGTCTTGACCCACGGCTTGCGGGTCAGCCCGGCGCGGTTGGCATTGCGTGCCAGCAGGCCGGCTGCAATCACGTTGCGCGGGTTGCTGGTATTGGTGCAGCTGGTAATGGCGGCGATGATGACGGCACCGTCGGGCATCAGGCCGGGTTCGTTTTCCACCTTGCCGGTAATGCCGCGGGCGGCCAGGTCGCTGACGGGCAGGCGGCGATGCGGGTTGGACGGGCCAGCCATGGTGCGTACGACGGTGGACAGGTCAAAGCGCAACACACGTTCGTATTCCACCTTGGCCAAGCTGTCGGACCACAGGCCGCTGGTCTTGGCGTAGTTCTCCACCAGGCGCACTTGCTCGGGCTCGCGGCCGGTCAGGGTCAGGTAGTCCAGCGTCTGCTGGTCGATCGAGAACATCGCGGCGGTCGCACCGTATTCCGGGGCCATGTTCGATATGGTGGCGCGGTCGCCCAGCGTCAGGCTGGATGAGCCTTCGCCATAGAACTCCAGATAGGCACCCACGACCTTTTCCTTGCGCAGGAATTCGGTCAAGGTCAGCACGATGTCGGTGGCGGTAATGCCCGGTTGACGACGGCCAGTCAGTTCAACGCCAACGATGTCGGGCAGGCGCATCCACGATGCACGACCCAGCATGACGTTCTCGGCTTCCAGGCCGCCCACGCCAATGGCGATCACGCCCAGCGCATCGACGTGCGGCGTGTGGCTGTCAGTGCCGACCAGGGTGTCGGGATAGGCCACGCCGTCGATGGCATGGATGACCGGCGACATTCTTTCCAGATTGATCTGGTGCATGATGCCGTTGCCCGGGGGCACGACTTCGATGTTCTTGAAGGCTTCGCGCGTCCAGTCGATGAAGTGGAAGCGGTCTTCGTTGCGGCGGTCTTCCACCGCACGGTTCTTCTCAAAAGCATCCGGGTCGAAACCGGCGTGTTCCACGGCCAGCGAATGGTCCACGATCAACTGCACCGGCACCACCGGGTTCACCTTGGCCGGGTCACCGCCTTTGTCGGCAATTGCGTCACGCAAGCCTGCCAGGTCCACCAGTGCGGTCTGACCCAGAATGTCATGACAGACCACACGCGCCGGGAACCAGGGGAAGTCCAGGTCACGCTTGCGGTTGATCAACTGGCCAAGTGCATCGTTGAGCAGCGCCGGATCGCACCGTCGCACCAGGTTTTCAGCCAGCACACGCGAGGTGTAGGGCAGGGTGTCATAGGCACCCGGCGTGATCGCCTCGACCGCGGCACGCGCGTCGAAGAATTCCAGCGAGGAATTGGGCAGGGGCTTGCGGAATTGAGAGTTCATGCCTCGTTGCGCTGCAGGTTGCCCTGCGCGATTCTCTGTTCGATGTTGAGTCGGGATGCACGGATATGCCGACGCATCAGCAGGTCGGCCAATTCACCATCGCCATCGGCGATGGCGTCAAGAATGCGGTGGTGCTCGGCGAACGCGTGGCGCGGTCGATTGGGGGTGCCGGCGAATTGAAGGCGGTACATGCGCGCAAGCTGGTAAAGCTCGTCGCACAGCAGGCGGATCAGCATCTGATTGCCGCTGCCTTGCACGATGCGGTAGTGGAAGTCGTAGTCACCTTCCTGCTGGTAGTAGCCCAGCCCCGCCTGGAAGGCCGGATCGCGCTCGTGGGCGTCGAGTACCTGGCGCAGATCGGCGATCTCGCTGGCCGGCATGCGTTCCGCAGCAAGGCGACACGCCAGTCCTTCCAGTGATTCACGGATTTGATAAAGCTCGCACAGCTCGGCCTGGCCCAACGAGACGACGCGCGCGCCGACGTGCGGCACACGCACGATCAGCTTCTGTCCTTCCAGCCGATTCAAAGCCTCGCGCAGCGGCCCCCGGCTGATGCCGTGCACCCGTGCAAGTTCCGGTTCCGAAATCTTGCTGCCGGGCGCAATGTCGCCCCGCACGATCGCTGACTGGATCTTGCGGAACACGTTGTCTGACAGCGTTTCGCTCTCAGCGGTCGGGGCAGCACTTGCGGCAGTGGGAAGGTCGATGATTTTTGTCATGTGTCGACAATCTGGTCGGTTTTTCTGGTGAAAAACCGATTTCAAGGTCGTTTCGATCTTGGATTGTAGACAATGTTAGCTGCTCACGCGAGTCCTGCCACTCCGTGAATTCCCTGGCGCGATATCAGATCGACTGGCCCTTGCTGCCTTGATCCCGGTCGAAACGCGGTGAAGCTTCCGCCGCTTCATCGTCCTTGCGCTGGTTTTGCGCGCGCTCTTGCGCGGCGCGGTCGGCTTCATTGAGCCAGCGGCGGGTAGTGTCTTGCGCATTGTCGATGCCGCGATTGACGGCCTCGCCCGTGGCCTGCAAGGCCTTGCGGGCTTCTTCGCTCGCGATCCGTCCGACCTCACGGGTCACGGATTCGGTGGCCTGCTCGGCGCGTTCGCAACCTGCGAGACCGATCAACAGCACTGCACCCAGCGCGACGAGGGGGGTTCTGAAGGCGTGATTCATAAGGGTGGGCATCCTGATCAAAGGGAGAAGTAAGAAATCGGGTCGATGGCGGCAGAAATAAAGGGCTGCTCATCGCAGGATTCAATCAGGCAGAAGCTGTGCGGCGCGTGCAAGCACGACCGAAAGCAAGGCTGGGCTGTCTGTATTAAGACCCGTTGAGACCCGTCCGCGCGGTGGAGGTTTCGCGTCTTCCATTCCGCTTACATCCTTGTTCATGCAGTTTCCAAAGGCATCATTCGTTGCGATGCCTGCGACCCTGCCCGCAGAATGTGCCGCCTTGCTTGAGTCTCCCTTGCTTGAGCCATGTTAGGAGTCGAAGATGAAAGATTTGCTGTCGCGCTTGAAATCGATGTTTGGCGGCGGGTCGGAGCCAGTCGAAAGCACGGTTGCTGCGCCAGCGACGGTTGGCACGCCCGAGCCCGGGGCCAACACCGTATTGATCAACGCCTACTGCACCGTCGGCATCCTGCCGCCTGCAGACTTCGTGCACACGCCGATTGCCCGGCGTGACCTTAGCGATCCGGCACTGGCCGATCACCTGAAGGGTTTTGTCGGCTACATCGCCGGGCGTGGCGACGGTCAGATGACCAGCACGCGTTACCACCTGATTCGGCACGTTCAGCGCGTGCGCCAACACCTGAGCCTGGAAATTCCGACCACCGGCATGGATGCATTTGCCGACTGGGCCTTGCGTGCCAACGCGCTGGTCTTCCTGCCGGACAGCAGCATTCGTGACCCCTTCGGTCGCATGTTGATGGACGCTGAAGGCAACCCGCCCGACCCGGAAGCAATCGTGCCGTATCCGCAGGATGCGTGGGAACGCAAGGCAAGAACCGAAGCCCAGCTTGCGTCACGCGGCTGGCGCTTGCCGGCCCACTTGCCCCCCTTGCCGGGCGAAGCGGAAGTACGCCTGCGCCGTGCCGACGAAGTGCTGGGCCGCGTCAGTGCCTTGTGTGCAGTGGCGTTCCGCGCCAAGACCGTGCATTCCGACGACCCGATTCCGGTCGGTGAACTGTTCGAACGCCTGCCGCATGGCAGCGATTGCCTGACCCCGAACGAAGCCGCCTTCATGGCCAACCCCATGCCCGACCAGTCGACTGCCGCTGAACTGAGCTGGCGTTTCGAATGTGTGCCCGTGCTGGAATGGGCGCTGGGCCTGCGCGAAGACCTGCCGTTCCCCGATGGCAGTACGGAACCGCAGCTGGCTTTGCTGGAACTGTCTTCGGATCAGATGGCTGAGCTTCCGCCCAAGGTGCGCCTGCGGCCCACGGCTGAGATTCTGGACGCGTTGGATCTGCATTACCGCGCCCATTGGCTGGTGCGTCAGGCGCGTGTGGACGACCGCCCGCCACCAGAAGGCCTGGTGCCCGGCATCGTGGCCGAGCGTCACTATGCACTGAACTGGCTGGTGCATTTTGAAGATGCGGAGTGGGATGAGGTGGATACGCCTACTTGATGGGGTCGTATCGAGTTTGCCGGGTTTGATGAGGACTGATTGCCGTATTGGAAGGAACTCTGGAAAGAACCCGGCAATGGAAAGAACCCGGCAATAACTGCCCTGGCGAGCTGCTGGCATCAATGCGCGCGGTGCTACGCCGATGCCTTCAGTTGGTCTGGTAAATATCCGCCTTCAGTATTTCCATGAAGCGCGGCGGGCTTGCAAGGGGTTTGAATCCGAACTGGCTGTACAGGCCATGAGCATCTAAAGTCAGCAGCAACAGGCGGCGGATGTGTCGCAGGTCTTTGTGTTCCATCACGCTGGCCATCAATGCTTTGGATAGCCCCTTGCCGCGATGTGGGGCCAGGATGAATACGTCGGCCAGCAGTGCAAAGGTCGAATAATCCGTCACCAAACGAGCCAAGCCGACCTGCTCGGTGCCGTGGTAGACACCAAAGCACAGCGAGTTCTGCACCGAGCGTTCAACGATGTCGCGCGGTACGCCGGTCATCCAGTAGCTGTCTTCGCTCAGGAATTTGTGGATCACGTCCATGTTCAAGCGTTGCGGATCGGTGGAAATTTCGTAGCCGTCCGGCAATTGCTTGAGCACTTGTTCACTCGCGCCGGTCGTGATTGATCCCACCATGTTCTGCGTCTGCATGCGTGCTTCGTCCTTTTCGGTTTGATGCCGGTGTTGCCCGGTCTGCGCGACGGGCCGGTGTGTTCCGGCCTGCCGCAAATGTCTCCTCGGAAAGCATACCCAGACAGGCCCTTGCTACTCCAGCGATTCCCGGTGTTGAAGATGGATTGGCGTATCTGCGTCAACGAACGTTGCACCCATGACAGCAAGCCCGCTGCGTCAACCAAAGCTTGCACCACCCATCGTCTTTAACCACTAGCGTTGCTTCCTTGCGACCTAATTCGGCCGCGCATCAGGTCACCTGTTTCCACGAGGACTTGGCATTGGTGTTGGTTTTGCACTTGCTGTCGCCTGATGAGTTGACCGAGGTAGCAGATCGGCTTGCGCAGATGCCGGACGAGCAGGGCACCAAACCCGTCCATTCTTTCCTGACGTAGCGCGCGTTACTCAGGCCACCGCATCGTTAGCCGCCATTCCCTGCCGAAAGGGCCGCGTTTTGACGAAGGGGGAAAGACTCGCTGGGCTGGGCCTTCAATGCGCTGGGCTTGCATGATTGCGCCAAGCACTTGGCCATGCTGCATTTGAACGACCTAGCCGATGTGCTGCGCGACAGCGTTGACCCGCGCTTGGTGTTCCGAGTCGCGGGCAGAGGACCTTCGATCCTCTGGCGGCCGCTCAAGCTCTTGTGTTTATATATGGCGTACAGGGTGCGCGTGAGTATTCCGCGTCGTACTCACAGCTAATTTTCGTCGACGTTCTTCGGCTTACAGGGTTACGCCACAAAAAAAACCGCCCGGCCTGTTTCGGGCGCTAGTTGAAATTATTGGCTCGTTAGCTAAGTAGTCGGAACCAATCCCTTACGGTAAGTCGTAATCGGATTATTTCGTCTTCAGTGATTGGGCAGCAGTGCGCAATAGGCGCGCGCAAGGTATTTAAGCTGCTCATCACTTTCTCAACAGCTTTTTGGCTGTTAAATACAGTGGTGAAAATCATCCAGTTAGCGGTGATAATTACTGCAAGCTCGCCGAAAGTTGTGTAGTCGAGAGGAGCATCAGACCTGCGAGTCATCCCGCTATCGAGTTCTCTTTGTTGGCGGTCTCGGACCCCTTGGACAATAGCAGGGGGGATCTTGCCGCTTGTCCACCATGTAGCGCCGTCACAGTCCTTAAGTATTTCAGTTATCAGCCCGCGAATAGAACGCTCAAGACAATAGAAGACCTCGAAGTGGCGTGCCATCTCCGCAGCCTCTGCCCGGACTTCGTGTTCGAATTGAGGATAATAGTCAATTGGATTCTCGACAGCGTGTGGCTCAACATGGCCAAGTTCAATGTTGAACTGCTTCTCTATGACCCTAAGTTCTTCAGTGAGCAGGTAGCCCGACATCCCAAAAGAGCGGAGTTGATTCTGGGCATCATTCATTGGATGCCTTCAGAATATTTTCTCTCAGGCTTTTAAAGATCGCGTTGAAAACGGCAATATCTGATGTAGCAGGAAGGTTCAGGTTAATGGTGTAGGCGAGATTTAATCCAATTCCGTCAGGTTTTCTTGAAAATTGGATTTCTTCCGGCCTCTCCGGCTTGTCATCTTGTCTATTGATACCTTCTCGGCTTATGTTTTCAATTGTGGTCTCAATAAAATTAGATCTTTTGGTGGAAAAATCGGCGTGCTTTTTTAACGCTTTTATGCAATTTAGAACTAAACTGGCAACACTGGAGTCACCGCCGGTTCCTGTTTCCTCTATAACGAGTCCTTTTAGTTTCTCGTCCGAGAGTGAATGCATATATTCGTTTCGGGTATATAGAGGGGCGTAGCCAATCCTTAAAGCCTCTGCCACTGCAGCGCCGGATATCTCTGGGTCTGTGTTGCGAAATTTAGTATACAAATTTGTGGGGCTTCCATCTTGGGCAACAAATCCAATTTTTCTCAAAAAAGATGTCATTTGGGAGCCCGATCCTCCGGGAATACCTAGAATGGTCTTCACAAAGTCTTGTCCTACAGTTGAAGGCGTGGCCGCATTTTTTATTGCTGTAAGGGTGCGATCTATGTTGCCTGTCGCTGTGACATATGGAAGTCCCGCCATGATTTCATCCTTTTGCAAAATTAATGTCTAGGCCGGCATTGGTGTTGGCTTGGGCCATGTTTTAGTGTCGGTCGCCGAGGGGTTTTTAGTACCATATTATTAATGTCTAAAAAATTCAGGCGCTTAGGATTTTAGTGGTGAGTCTTAAAATCTCGCTGGCATGTTTTTCTTGTCCCGTCCCCTCTCCGCAACGGCGAAGGTCCATATTTCGAAATTTGAGCCGTACCGGGTACCGATGGGACATTCATCCGTGCGGATGCATCTCGAATTTTATGCCGTAAGCGACTTCTGTGTGTAGTCGCCGTATCAGCGGCATAACTAAAAAATTTGAGCCGTAATGGCTACCTGAGAGATCCTCAGCTCCACCCGGTATAATTACGAGTTGTACCCCCTTTGCGAGCCTCCGGCCGCGCATCATGTCCGCTGTAGCTCCCCTTCGTGTGCTGTCCTTCATCCCCCCGATGACGCAGCTCAACACCCCGTACCCGTCCACTGCCTACCTGACTGGCTTCCTGCGCTCGCGCGAGATCACCTGTTTTCAGGAAGACCTGGCGTTGGCGCTGGTGTTGCGTCTGTTGTCGGTTCAGGGGCTGACCGAAGTCGCGGATCGACTTGCGCAGATGCCGGACGAGCAGCGCACCAATCCCATCCATTCGTTCCTGGCGCAGCGAGCGCGGTATCTGGCCACCATCGGGCCGACCATCGCGTTTCTGCAAGGGCGTGACTCGACGCTGGCTCACCGCATCGTCAGCCGTCATTTCCTGCCGGAAGGGCCGCGTTTTGGCTCGTTGGACGTCTACATGGACGAAGAGGGTGGGGACCCGCTGGGCTGGGCGTTTGGCGCGCTGGGCTTGCATGACCGTGCAAAGCACCTGGCCACGCTGTATTTGAATGACTTGGCCGATGTGCTGCGCGATGGGATCGATCCGCGCTTTGAATTCGTGCGGTATGCCGAGTCTTTGGCGGCGAGTCAGCCGACTTTTGATCCGCTGGCGGCAGCTTTGTCTGCACCGACCAATCTGGTCGATGACACGCTGCGTGAGCTGACCTTGGCTGCCATCGAGCGGCATCAGCCCACGGTGGTTCTGTTGTCGGTGCCGTTCCCGGGGTCGGTCTACGCCGCGTTCCGCATTGCGCAGACGATCAAGGCGCGGCATCCGCATATCGTGACGATGCTGGGCGGTGGTTTCGTGAACACGGAACTGCGTGAACTGGCCGAGCCACGTGTGTTCGATTTCTTCGATTACGTGACGCTGGATGCCGGTGAGCGGCCCTTGTTGGCGCTGCTTGATCACATCCAGGGCAAGCGCTCAAAACAGCGCTTGGTGCGCACGTTCATCCGCGAGGCCGACACCGGCCAAGTGCGCTACGTGAACATGGTGGAGCCCGACGTGGCCTTTGCCGAAGTCGGTACGCCGACGTGGGACGGTCTGCCGCTGGACCAGTATCTGTCCTTGCTGGACATGCTGAACCCCATGCACCGCCTGTGGAGCGATGGCCGCTGGAACAAGCTGACGGTGGCGCACGGTTGCTACTGGAAGAAGTGCAGTTTCTGTGACGTGAGCCTGGACTACATCAGCCGTTACGAGGGCGCGTCGGCCTCGGTATTGGCTGATCGTATTGACAGCATCGTGCGCGAGACGGGGCAGACGGGTTTCCACTTTGTCGATGAAGCCGCGCCGCCGAAGTCCTTGAAAGCCTTGGCGACGGAACTGATTGCGCGCAACACCGGCATTTCCTGGTGGGGCAACATCCGCTTCGAGAAGACGTTTACGCCCGAGCTGTGCGATCTGCTGGCCGACAGCGGCTGCATCGCGATTTCTGGTGGCTTGGAAGTGGCGTCAGACCGGCTGCTTACGCTGATGAAAAAGGGCGTGTCCATCGATCAGGTAGCGCGCGTCACGCATGCGTTCACCGAGTCCGGCATTCTGGTGCACGCCTACCTGATGTACGGTTTCCCCACGCAGACGGTGCAGGACACGGTGGATGCGCTGGAATACGTGCGCCAGCTGTTTGCCAACAACTGCATTCAGAGCGGCTTCTTCCATCGCTTTGCCTGTACGGTGCATTCGCCCGTGGGCCAAAGCCCCGAGGAATATGGGATTCGTCTGCGGCCCTTGCCGCCCGTGAGTTTCGCGAAGAACGACATCGGCTTCGATGATCCGACCGGGGTGGATCACGACGCGCTTGGCGTGGTCTTGCGCAAGGCGATCTACAACTTCATGCACGGCATCGGGCTGGATGAAGACGTGCGCAACTGGTTCCCGTACAAGGTGCCGAAGACGACGGTGTCGAGGAATCGGATCGAGCGGGCGTTGCGCGAGCGGGGTTGAACGCTGGGGGGCGTCAGAGCTTCTACTTCATAGCCGCGTCGCGTTCAACATACTGTTTGAGTTCGTGCAAGGGCAAGGCCTTGGAAAACAGCCAGCCCTGCGCGTACTGCACCCCGCTTTGCTGCAGATAATCGGCCTGGGCTTGCGTCTCGACACCCTCCGCAACGATGCTCAGCTGCAGGCTATGAGACATCTGGATGATGTGCGGTAGCACCACGCTGGTAACCGAATCCGTGGCTACGGTCTGCACGAACGAGCGGTCGATCTTGATGGTGTCTAGCGGCAGCTTCTGCAAGTACTGCAGCCCGCAGTAACCGGTGCCGAAGTCGTCTATGGCCACCTGGTAACCCGCTGCTCTGGCTTGGGCCAAGGTGCTGTCGGCGGCGACACCGACAGCTACGCAACCCCGTTCCGTCACTTCCAGCCACACCTGGGCGGGCTTGATGCCTGCGGCCTCCAGCTGTGCCCGCAGCGTTTTCAACGCGTTCGGGTCGGTTATATCCTGCGCAGACAGATTGATGGACACGTGCAGCTGCGGGTGCGCACGCAACACGTCCCGCAGGTCGGCGGCCACCATTTTGAACACCACTGCCGTGATGTCGGAGATCACGCCGTGCTCTTCGGCCAGCGGAATGAACAGGTCGGGCCTGACCGTGTCGCCGTCCGGCCGTTGCCAGCGGATCAGCGCCTCGACGCCATGCAGGCGGCCGTTGGTCAGATTGACGATGGGTTGGTAGTGCATCAGGAATTCTTTTCTGCGCAGGGCCAGGCGCAGTTCGGCAAGCGGCGACAAGCGTCGGCGAGACAGTTTCACCACCAGCACCAGGGCAATGGCGGCCGACAGCAGCCCGACAGGCAGCAGCAGTTCCAACTGCAGGCCGATTTCACTACGCGATTCCGATGGACCGATGGCAACGGCCGACCAGCCGTCGAAATCCACCTTGCGTAGCAAATGACCGTCCTCATCGATTGGCGTTTTGCCGCCTGCGACCTGGGTGAGCATGTCTTCGGGCATGTCCCGGGTATGCGACAACACCGGGCTGCCCGACCGTAGAAACGCAAGTTGGACGCCAGCGGGCACCGTGATGTCCGTGAACCGTTCTGCGTTGACCAGCACAAGGTAGTGGTTCTTGCGCAATCCGAGCATCGGGGCGCTGCCCGGAATGTGGGAGTGCATGCCGACAAAGGCCTGCACATCACCATTCAGCACGAAGTCTGCGCCCCGGGCGGGCTCGTCGAAGTAACTGTCTGCCCAGGTGGTGCAGCGCACCTGCGAGCCGTCCATGTAGCCTATTTCTTCAACCGACAACGTGTTGAGTGTGAATCGGCGCATCAACGCGATGTGCTCGGCAGAGCAGGGCGTGTCGTCCGAGGCCGCCAGTCCTTCCAATGCGGCGTTTGCCTGGACCAATGCAATGCGCGCCCGTTCTGCAACTTTGGATGCCACCAGTTCCAGGCGCAATTCCTGGGCTTCGCGGGCACTGCGCCAAGCGTAATAGCTGGACGTGGCGATCGGGAAGATCAAGCCGAGTGCGGCGGCGATCGATGACACGATGGCGATGCGACGCCTGCGGTTTGCACGGGGACGGATGGAGGCGTTGGTCATCAATGAGGGGGCGTCGGGTCAAATGGCAACTGCCACGATTCTGCATGCAGCCACATCGCATGCGCGTTGAATTCGTGGCTGAATGTCAGTTGATCACAACATGCGGTTTGCTATCGATTCACGCGTAGGCCCCACGTGTATCGATGGGTACGACCATGTCTCCCTGGCAAGCTGCCGCTTGTTCCTCGTCCCTTCACCCGATCACAAGTGCTTGTAGTAGAACGTCGTCCCGCACAGTTCTCCGTTCGGCATCAACGCGTACTTCGGCACATCACCCGCACGCTGCCAGCCTGACCGGGCATACAGACGCTCTGCGTCCCCGCCTGTGACCGTATCCAGCACCAGCACGGTCTTGCCTTCTTTCAGGGCTTCGGTTTCCACGGCGGCCATCAACTGCTGTGCAATGCCGCGTCGTCGTGCTTTGCGGTGCACCAGCATTTTGGCGATGTCGGCGCGATGGGGTTGGTTGTCGGGCTGGGCGGTGACCAGCTGCACCGTGCCCACGACATGGCCATCGGCATCTTCAGCCACCATCAGCACGCGTTCGTCTTTGGCGACGCTTGCTGCCACGCCACGCCAGAATGTTTCGGCTTTGTCTCGTGACAGCGGCAGCATGAAGCTGACCGAGGCACCGCCTTCCACACAGTCGATCAATACATCTGCCAGGGCCGGAACCTGATCGAGCGCATCTTGCGCGCTGAGGCGTCGCACGCATATTGCATCAGGCGTGTGGGCAATGGTGGCTTGCGCTGCTGACTCGTTCAATCGATCGCTCATTCCGGTCTCCGGTTGTGGGTGAAAGGATAGGTGGCTAGCGCAACCAGGTACCGCGCGCTGTGTTCGGTGGGATTGCGATAGGCCATGGGGCAGTCCAGGCGCATGGCCAGACAGTCACCTGCTTCCAGACGCCAAGTGTCCTGATCGACGACGACTTCCATGACGCCTTCGATCATCCATATCTGTTGGTAAGTCTCAGTCGCGCGCGTGGCACCGTCGTAGGCCAGGTGCTGGCCAGCAGGGAAGTGCACTTCCACCAGCTGAATGGGGGAGGGCTGGGCCGGCGACAGGTTGCGGCGAACGTAGCTGGACACGGGGTCGGTCCACACGGCTTGGTCAGCGGCACGTGCCACGGGCGACGGTGGGGCTGTGCCAACCGCGCTGTCTTCAAACAGTGATGCCAGCGTCACGCCCAGCGCGGCGGACAGCTTGTCGAGCACCACGGCGGTGGGGCTGCTTTCCGCGCGTTCGATCAACGAGATGGTTGAACGACCGACTTTACTGCGTGCCGCCAGGGCGTCCAGCGACAGGCCGCGTGCATCGCGGAGTTCGCGCACGTTGCGCGCAATGCGAGTGTTGATATCCATAAATCCAGTTTAGCGGAATATATATCCGTAAGACTGGAATTTGCGGAGAAATTTAGGACATGAACGCCGTGGTTTCAGGCGGTACAGATCAGCTGAATACGTCTACGGGAGCGAATGCAGCACTTTTCCCGTCGGTTTCCACGGCAATGAAACGCGTGCCGTCACCGGGCAACGGCACGCGCAGTGCAAGACCTTACGCAGACTTCGCCAGTTGTCGATCCACTGCGGCCAGCAGCGCGGCATCGTCTGCCGTCACGTCCGGCGCGAAACGGCCAACCACCTTGCCATCACGTCCCACCAGGAACTTCTCGAAATTCCACAGCACTTCCGGCACCGGGTTGGGCGTCATGCCGTATTGCTTCAGCTTTTCGCGCATCGGGCCTTCGCCGGTGGCGTCGGGTTGGGCGCTGGTCAGTGCCTGATAGAGCGGATGCTTGGCATCGCCCACTACCGAGATTTTCGAGAACAGCGGGAAACTTACATCGAAGTTGGTCGAGCAGAAGCTGGCGATTTCGTCGTCCGTGCCCGGTTCCTGGCCCGCAAAGTCGTTGGCCGGCAGGCCGATGATTTCCAGCCCGGCTGCTTGTTTCGCGCGATACAGCTGCTCAAGTCCTTCGTATTGTTTGGTCAGCCCGCACTTGGAGGCAACGTTGACCACCAGCAGCACTTTGCCGCTGAAGTCACCCAGCGTGGCTGCCTGGCCGTCAATGCGTTTCAAGGGAATGTCGTAGAGGTTCATGGTTGTCCTGAGATCACTGGGGTTGTGCGGCATCGGGCAAGGATACCGGCTGCTTCCACTCCTGCAAGGCCTGGCGGGCCTGGCCGGCGTTGAAGTAGGCGGCCAGGGTTTCAAGCAAAACCTGCGCGCTGAGCGACTTGCCTTCGATGCACGCCTTTGCCATCACCAACTGGATCATGCGCTTCTTCTTGAACAGGCGTGCACCCGGCATGCCGGTCTTGCGCTTCTTGAAGACTGGCAGCGGCGCATCCGGGTCCAGTTCGAAGCGAATGAGGTAGAAGTTCCCGTGCACGGTCAGCGAAACGTCCGCCAGGTGCGAGATTGGCAGGGGGGCGGTGCTGTTCGAGAACCACAGCGTGTCAGGCGTCATGACCAGTGCCGCTTCTTTTGCGTATTTGACATACAGCCAGCCGCGTATCAGCAGCCATAGTCCGATCGCCCCCACGACTGCACCGCCAAGCATGAAGAGCATCAACTGCTTTTCATTGGCTTTCATGTTCAGCCACAGGTGGCCGGTAGCCAGCACCACGGCTATGCCCAGGAAGCAAAGACCGAGCAGTGCCAACACGACACCGCGTACACGCGCACCTTCGTGCAAGCGGCATTCGCCGTCCACGGCTTTTGCGTGACTTTGCAGTACCTCGACGATCTCTGCGTCGTCGGCCACCAGTCTTGCGCGCAGATCGGCGCTCAGACCACGGCGAAGGGCGGGGGCATCGGCAAAGTAGCCATCAAGCGTTGCCAATACTACAGCCGGGTCCACTGGGCGGATGCCGGTTTGCACCACGCTGTCCAGCGGCAGGGCAAGCGCGTTGATGCGAGTGAGCGTGGGGGGGTGAGAATCACTCGGGTGGGGCAGGGACTCTTCCAGCAATTCCGAGGGCATGGACAGCGGCTGGGCAGCGACGTCATTGACGACGGCCAGCAACATGTCATCAGGGGCCGACTTGGGATCGGTCAGATGGGTGCTCATGCTGGCGTGCACAGCTTCCGCCGACGAGGCAACGCGCACCAGTGCCGAACCAGCGGCAGCTTGTCCGGCAGCTTTTGCACCTGCCGCATCAGCGGCGATTTCGCGTTCGCGGCTCCAGTGGTTGACCGCGTGATCGAAGGATTCCATGAAAAACAGGCCGAACAGGAAGGCCGGTTTCATCAGGGTGCGCTGTAACCAGTCGGCTTCCAGAATCGACACGTGCACCGCAGTCAGGCTGCGGGCCACGCCGTCGTAGATCGGCAGGAAGCGCATGGTGTAGTCGGTGTCGGCACCGGCGAAGTGGCCCAGTTCGTGACCGATGACAGCCCCGGATTCGGCGCGGTCGAGCAGCGCAAGATGCACCAGCGGCACGTGCAGGGTTCGGCCGCGCAAGGTGACGTTGGCGGGTTCCACCAGCACGTCGGCGGCGGTGACGTAGAAGCCGTCCACCATGCCGACCACGATGTGATCGGGCGGCAGTGCGCCCAGCTTGGCAGCCAGGGCGCGAACATGCGTCCACAGCCCGGGGGCCTCGGCTTCCGAGACCACACGCCCCAGAACATCCATGGGTGTCGGTTCGAACATGCTGCGCATGGCTTTCAACTGGCGCAGCATTTGCCAGACCGTCCACAGGCAAGCCAGGCCCAACAGGCCCGCGAAGGCCATGCCCTTGAAGTCGCCGCTGGACATCTTGCCCAGGTGCCAGAGCGCCAAGGCTTCATAGATTACAGCGGCTGCTACCGCCAGTGCCGTCAGCGAGATGTGGCTGACCAGCACGAACGGCAGCACACGACGGCCTCGGCTGAACACGCGCAGCAGGTGGTCCCGCGATTTGCGGGCGGTCTTGCCGGCTGCCTGAGTGGCAAGCAGGGCACCTAGACCGATCAGGGCTGTCAGGACACCAAAGCCCATGACGGCGCTTGCCAGGCCAGGACGCACGGCGGCGATGGCTTGGGTGGTGCCAAGCTGGTTCTGGGCTTTTTCGAGCCTGTCGATGGCAATCATGACTGCCACCTTTTCACCGCCCAGATTGACGATGGTCATCTTGCTGCGGTCGGCAATGGCACGCAGCTCTGGCAGTGCGCTTTGTACGGTCGTTTCGAATTCCGCGAGGTCGGCGATTTCTTCGGTTGCACGCTGGTGTTCCCACACGCCGACACCGGCGAGCAAGATCGGGAACAGCACGAGCATGGCGAATAGTTTGAGTCGTTTCATCTAAGACGTGGCAGAGCCTTCGGATGCGGGGGCTGAATCCTAGCAGTGCAAGTTTGTCCGACGAACGGTATTTATCTGTGGTTACTTCGGGCTTCCGTTTGTGACAAAACCCTGGTCAAACGACTACAGCGTCTTGATCCGTGGTGGTGATGCTGGCCTGTGCCTGGATACGGGTGCCTGCTTCTGGCAAAGGTTCTGGCCGGTGTACGACATAACCCTGCGCGAAATCCACACCCAGCTTGCGAAGTGCGTCCACGACCGATTCCGACTCTGCGTATTCGCCTACCGTCTGCAGGCCCATGATATGCCCGACGCGATTGATGGTGTCGACCATTGCATGGTCGATCGGGTCGTGATCGATGTTGCGCACAAAACTGCCGTCGATCTTCAGATAATCGACCGGCAGGGTGCGCAGATAGGCCAGCGAACTGGTGCCGACCCCGAAGTCATCGAGCGCGAAGCTGAAGCCCAGCGCCTTGGCTTCGCGCATGAACTCGGTAGCCGCACGCATATTGTTGATGGCTGCGGTTTCCGTGATCTCGAAGCAGATCGCGCCTGGGGGCAGGGCGTGCATCACGGCCCGTTCGCGGATGAAATCCAGAATGCCGTCGGACGTAAGTGTGGTGCTCGACAGGTTGATGCAGCAGGTCAGTGGCGTACCCATTGATTCCACCAACTGGTGGTAACGCTTGAAGACCGAACCGATGACCCATTGGTCGATGGTGGGCATCAACTTGTAGCGTTCAGCCGCTGGCAGGAAGCTGCCCGGCGCGACCAGGCTGCCGTCTTCGTCGATCAGGCGAAGCAGAATTTCGATGTGCCTGCCCTGCGCGCTGTTGCTGCCCAGGGCCAGGTAAGACTGGTAGTACAAGACCAGACGTTCTTCTTCCAGCGCTCGTTCAAAGCGACCGGCCCAGCTCATTTCATTGCGACGCTGCGCAATGTGCGCATCGGTGCTGTGATAGACGCAGATGCGGTTGCGACCTTGCTGTTTGGCGGAATAACAGGCGGTGTCTGCGCTGCTGAGCAATTCATTGCGGCAGCCGCTGTCGGCGGCAATCGCGACCAAGCCGATGCTGGTGCCCACCACAAACGTCCGGCCATCACGCACGAACCGATGTTCGCGCACGGTGTTAAGCAGCACGGATGCCGTGACCCGCGCCTGTTCCACGGAACAGTCTTCCAGCAAGACGCCGAATTCGTCGCCCCCCAGGCGGCTGAGGGTGTCTGACGGGGATAGTTGTTCTTGCAGTACCTCGGCCAGTTCTTTCAGCAACGCGTCGCCCGCTGCATGGCCGCAGGCGTCGTTGATGATCTTGAATCGATCCAGGTCCAGATAGCACAGCACGCTGTCGTGCTCAGCGCTTTGTGCCCGTTGCCAGGCCATTTCCACGCGGACTTCGAATTCACGGCGGTTGACCAGGCCGGTCAAGGGGTCGTGGGTGGCGGCCCAGGCAATGCGCTGCGACATGCGGCGCGGGCCGCTTACGTCCCGAAAGACCATGGCTCCGCCAATGACCCAGCCGTCTGCATCGCGAAGCGGGGCAGCCGAGTCTTCGATTGCCAGCGATGCGCCGTCGCGGCGGATCAGGGCGACGTCTTTGCCGCTGAAGGGGCATTGCTGACCTTCGCGCATTGCCCGCGTCACCATGGGGGTGAGTGGCAGCATGGTGGCTTCGTCGACCAGGGGGCAGACATCGATCAGGTGTTTGCCGCGCGCTTCATCAAGCGACCATTGGGTCAGGCGCTCGGCAACCGGGTTCATGTAGTCGATGCGTTCGTCGGCATCGGTGGTAATGACGGCATCGCCAATCGACTGCAGGGTGACACGTGCGCGCGCCTGCTCTTCGCACATGGCCTCGGCGATACGGCGGTTCTTGCTCATCAGCTGGCGCAGCATCAGAAACGCAAAACCGCCAGCCAGCAGACCGATCAGCGCGGCCACGCCGGTTTCCAGCAGCAGATCGCGGATGGAACCGCGTACCTCGATGCTGCCGACCAAGGCATCCCCATCGAGCAGCGACTCATTCTGCGCCACGGTTGGCCACTGCAGTTCGCGGTTCGAGCTGGCGATGACTTCACCCGTCGGTGACAGCATGGACGTGCGCTCGTCCGGCAACTCGGCCGGCGTGCGCGTCAGCAGTTCAGACAGGCGTGTTTCGTCTGCAGGCAAGGCAATGGCCGACCGGGCGTTGGCCTGCGTGACCAGTTGCGCCTTGACGTCGGCCTTGATGTTCAGCTCGGCCAGGCGCGCGCTGTAACCGACGGCGAAGTAGCCCAAGGGCAAGCCAAGCAGCGGCAATGCAAGTACCAGCCACGCCAATGCATGCTGCAATCTGCTGGCGCTGCGAAAAGCGGCAAGCAGTACAACAGGCTTTTTCTTCGCGCGCATCACGATGGGTGCACAGTACAGGCGTCAGCCAGCAGATGCACGGCGTCTGAGCTTGCACTGGTCTTGCGGACAGCAATGGTCAATGCGCACGGAGGGCGGGTGACCATGCTGCCTACTACACGTACCGCCGCGCAGGCCGATGCGCGTCGTGATGGGTGAATCCACATACAGACTTCTACACGTTCTAACGACAGTGAAATCGGCACCAGGGCCATTGCTTGCCGTTCGGACGGCTTATCGGAATATATCGGCTAACGGCAGCATTTCCGGAGACTTGATAGCTAGTGCTTAAGGAACACTACCGTTCGTCGGAAAGCAGGGGCCAGGGGCGACGATATAATCCGGCACCGCTTGTGCGGGTGGTGTGCGTGTTCGCGCGCACAAGCCTCTTTTCCCTCATCCCTGCGCGCCGATATGGCGTGGCAGCTTGCCGTCATGCGCGGCGAACCTGGAACGTTTTTGGTCGACTCCGCATCCGCTCCCCACGTCCAGCTCGACCAGGTCACGCTGCGGCGAGGCATCACGACGGTTTTTCAGGGCCTGTCCTTGACGCTGGCCGAACCTCGCATCGGGTTGATCGGGGACAACGGCGCGGGCAAAAGCAGCTTGTTTCGCCTGATCTGCGGGCTGGAGACGGCGGATGCCGGGTCGGTGGCGGTATGCGGCCACGACGTGCGCAAGGACCGGGCGAAGTTGCCTGCGCTGGTGGGGCTGATGTTTCAGAACCCGGACGACCAGATCATTTTTCCGACAGTGGTCGAAGAACTGGCCTTCAGTTTGTCGCCCAGTGGGATATCTCGCAAAGAGGCCAGGGCACGAGCAAGTGCGTTTCTGGCGGCGCGTGGCCTGACTGCCTGGGCAGATCGTGCCGTTGAAGGCCTGAGCCAAGGGCAGCGGCAGCATGTCTGTCTGCTGGCGCTGTTGATCGCCGCCCCGCGCATTTTGCTGCTGGACGAGCCTTTTGCCAGTCTGGACCTGCCCGGCCAGGCGTCGTTGGCAGCCGATATCGATGCCAGCGCGCAGCAGGTGATCGTTTCCACCCATGTGCTGGCGCACGTCCGGCATTTCGACCGTGTGGTGTGGCTGGATCGTGGCGCAGTGAAAGGCGACGGGCCGGGGGCCGAGGTATGCGCGGCGTATGAGGCCGATGTTGCTGCGCGGCCGCGGCGCATGAATTCGGTACCTGCCGAGATGGCCTCGTGATGGGGCGGGTCAGCGTCGCCATCTGGCGGGCAGGGACACATGCGTAGTCTTTATAGCGAGCGGCCAACGTGGCTGCATGCCGTGCCGGCGTGGCTCAAGCTGCTGAGCATCGCCATGCTGGGCACGGCGTTTTTCATGATCGATACGCCGGTGTGGCTGGCGGCGGGTGCGCTGTTGGTGGTGCTGGCGTTTGCCTCGCTGGGACGCGCCACCCGACCGGCGCTGCGGCTGGTCGTGTCGGTGGTCATCGTTGCGTTCATGATTGCAGGCTTTCATGCGTGGATGGGGCAAGCCATGCTTGGACTGGTCAGCGCGTTGCGGCTGGCCAGTGCTTGCCTGCTGGGGGCGATGCTGACCTTGACGACGCGTTTCGACGAATTGCTGAATGTGTTCGAGACGCTGCTGGCCCCGCTGGAAAAAATCGGCGTGAAAACCGGACGCTTGTCCTTGAGCCTGGGTTTGATGCTGCGCTTTACCGAGCACTTCTTCGTGCAATGGCGTCGTCTGGACGATGCGCACCGGGCGCGCACGGGCCGGGCGGGGGGCTTTAAACTGTTGGCTCCGCTGACCATTCGCATGCTGGTGACGGCAAGGCGGGTGGGGGATGCGCTGGTGGCGCGGTTGGGGCAATAAACCGTGCGGTGGCGGTGTTTGAACGTTGGTGGGGCCGTTTCCTGAAGGCCGCACGGTCAAGTTCGGCCAATAAACCGCAGTCGCAATAAACTCAGATTTCCAGGTCATGAAGCATTTGCGCGGCAGGCGGTTAAGCTTGCGCGCTTGGCGTCTCGCCAATTCGCTAATTCGATTCAAGCTCGACGATATCGACGATAGGTATTCCCATGTCTTCTGCTGCATCCGGTTCCACGGGTTCTTCGCGCTCCTTGTCGCTGGTGGCCTTGTTTGCTGCCTTGCTGGCTGTGTTCGGGCTGATCCCGAAGATTGACCTGCCGTTTGGCGTGCCAATCACCATCCAGACGCTGGGCGTAATGCTGGCGGGCTGCCTGCTTGGTCCCAAGCGGGCGTTCCTGGCGCTGGCCTTGTTTCTGGTGGCGGTGGCGTTTGGCCTGCCCTTGTTGTCCGGTGGGCGCGGCGGCTTGGCGGTGTTCGTTGCACCGTCCAGCGGGTTTCTGATCGGCTGGCTGTTTGGTGCGGTGGCCGCCGGCGCAGTGATGTGGGCCTTGCCGGGCAACAGTCCGCGTGCCCTGGCATTGCGCGCGCTGCTGGCGTCGTTTGTCGGGGGCGTGGTGGTGGTGTACGCCTTTGGCATTGCCGGCCTGGTCTTGCTGGCGAAGCTGTCCGTGTCGCAGGCGTTCATCGCCTCAATGGCCTTTGTGCCGGGTGACTTGCTGAAATGCGCGCTGTGTGCCGGCCTGGTCCATACCGTGGCGCGTGGCGTGCCTGACTGGGGCTTTGGCGGCCGCCGCGCTGCGTGAGCGACGCTGCCAGCTTCACAACGGTCGATGCGCCGATCGCCTTCTGGGCACGCCATCGACCTGACGCGATTGCCATCGATGACGGCACGCGTCGCCTGAGCTTTGCGCAACTGGCCGACGAAGTGGCCACGCGTGCCGCGAGGCTGATCGCGCAGCAGGCACCCGCCACCGTGTGGGTCGATGACAGCTCGGACTTGCCTGCGCGATTGGTGGACTTTCTGGGCATTGTCGCCAGCGGCCGCAGCGCGGCGGTTGGTGACCCTGACTGGCCGCCTGCCGTGCGTGAACAGGTATTGGCGTCGATCCCGCAAACCTCGGCTGATTTGCCTTTGCCCGGCCCGGAAACTGCTTTTTACGTCGGTTTCACGTCGGGTAGCACGGGCTTGCCCAAAGGCTTTCAACGCCATCATCGGTCTTGGACCGAGAGTTTCCGCGTCTGTGTGGACGAATTTGGCGAAGGTGCCGCTACGCGGGTGCTGGCCCCGGGTCGCAGTTCACATTCCTTGTTTTTGTTCGGCATGTTGCTGGGCTTGTGGACCGGGGCAGGTGTGGTCGTGCAAGAGCAGTTTTCCGCCGGGCGCGCATTGGATTCGCTGGCGCAGGGCACCACGCCGTGCCTGGTGGCCGTGCCCAGCCAGTTGCTGGTGATGCTGGCGCTGGCGACACGCCGCAAGCTTGCGCCCATGCCTGAAGTGCAGCAGATCATGATCAGCGGTGCACGCTGGATGCGCGACCGCACGCCAGAACTGCGCGCCTTGTTTCCTCGGGCGCGCATCGTGGAGTTCTACGGCGCGTCGGAAACCAGTTTTATTGCGTGGATCGACGCGGATGCCGAGACGCCGCCCGAGGTGGTGGGCCGACCGTTTGGCAATGTGGAGATCGATATTCAGGGGGTGAGCGAGCGCAGTACCGATGGTGACCGCGATGCTCGGCTTGATGGCCAGGCAGCGTCCCAAGTGCTCGCCCCTGTACCTGACAGAGTGCAAGCCCAGCACAACACACCAAATCCGTCACCCGGCGAGCCGGGCCTGATCTTCGTGCGCAGCCCCATGTTGTTCATGAATTACGTGGGCGGAGACAAGGACGAGACAGCCGCCTTGCGCGATGGCGATTGGTTGTCGGTGCGCGATGTCGGGTTCCTGGACCATGCTGGCCGTCTGTGCCTGATGGGCCGCCAGAAACGCATGATCGTCACCCAGGGAAAGAACCTGTTTCCCGAAGAAGTTGAGACGGTGTTGGGCGCGCATCCCGATGTGCTGTCAGCCTCGGTGCATGGCGCGGCCGATGCCTTGCGCGGCACGCAGGTGATTGCGGTGCTGGACCTGAAGGCGGAATCGACCCTGGATGCAGCCGCCTTGTCTGCCTGGTGCCGTGCTCGACTGGAAGCGTTCAAGACGCCCAGGTCGTATTTCGTCTGCACGCCGTGGCCGCTGACTGCCAGCGGCAAGACCGATCATGCGGCTTTGGCCGGCTTGGTCGCCGCATCTTCACCGCCCGTCGACGATGGACAGCCATGCCTGATGCCACTGCGCTGATATTGGGTTGGGCGCGCAGTGCGGTCGCGCCGCACGGCGGTGTCTTCAAAACCCTGCATCCTCACGACATTGCGGCCCCGGTGGTTCAAGGGCTGCTTGCTCGTGCTGGCATCGCTGCCGACATGGTGGATGCCGTGGTGGTGGGCAACGCTTTGGGCGCAGGCGGCAACCCGGCGCGCATGGTGGCGCTGGCTGCCGGTCTGCCTGATCGATCCGCTGCTTACTCAGTGGACACGCAGTGCTGCGCGGGGCTGGATGCCGTATCGATGGCCGTTGGTTTGCTGGCATCTGGCAATGCGTCAGTAGTGATCGCCGGTGGGGTAGAAGCCTGGAGCAGGGCACCCATTCGCCAGCATCGACCCATGCATGTCGGGGAAGCGGCGGTGTCTTATGAGCGGCCCGCTTTTGCCCCTGATCCGGCCCGTGACCCGGATATGCTGCTGGCTGCCGCGCGTTATGCGGCGCGGCGTGGTTACACCCGGGTGGCGCAGGATGCCTATGCGATTCTGAGTCACGAGCGTGCGCTTGCCCGCGCGGATACGGTTGCGCAGGAAATCGTGCCGGTGGCGGGGCTGGACCGGGATGCATATCCGCGGCACATCAAGTTGTCGCGGGCGGCGCGCATGCCCGCAGTGGCGGTGTCGGATGAGATTGCGCAAGCGGGCGAGCAGGCGGGTGCAGAAGCAGGAGTACAGACGCGTTTATGCGACACGCCGCCTGCCTTTGCCCCGGATCATTCATTAAGCGCGCTGTCGATTGCCCCCAGGGCCGACGGTGCGGCGTTTGTCGTACTGGCCAACCCTGACGCCTGTAAGCGCCTGGGCTTGCAAGCGCGTGCAACCTGGATAGGATCTGCATCCATCGGCGCGGCACCGGAAACCCCGATGCTCGCGGCGATTGCTGCCAGCCAAACCGTGCTTGCCCGCGTCGGCCTGTCGATGGGTGATATGGCCGCTGTGGAACTGCACGATGCTTTTGCCGTACAGGCGCTCAGCTTTTGTGATGCATTGGGACTGAAACCCGCAGCCCTGAACCGGCGCGGCGGCGGACTGGCGCGTGGTCATCCCATCGGGGCATCGGCAGCCATTGCCTTGGTGCGCTTGCTGGCAGACTTGGAGCGCGACGAAGCGCCCGGCGCATTCGGGCTGACCGCCGTGGCGGGGGCGGGTGGCATTGGTGCGGCGGCGGTGGTGGCACGCGGGCAGTGAGCTGCATGTGCTCCCTTGCCTGATGCAGGGTGGTCTATGTGTAGCAACGCTGCCTAAGCGTGGGTGACATGCAACGCGACCTGCTTAAGGTGCCACCTTCAAGACGGCAGTTCGCACAGACCTGCTCAACGAATCGTCGTGAAGTAATCGTCCAGCTCGCACCGGGTGGTGGTCGTCTGGTTGACCGGGGCAGCCGGGTCCGCATAACCCAGGGCGACGCCGCACACGATGGACGAGCGCTCATCCAGGCCAAGCGTCTGGCGGATCAAGCCAGGGTACGAGGCCAGCGCGCCAATCGCGCAACATCCCAAGCCTTCACGATGTGCGGCCAGCATCAGGCCGTATAGCGTCATGCCCAGGTCCATGTACCCGCCCGCGCCAAAGTCACGGTCGATGGTGACGATCAGTGCCACCGGCGCGTCGAAGAAATTGAAATTGCGTTCGAATTGCTTGTCGCGGCCTGCGCGATCGTGGCGCTCGACGCCCAGGGCACCGTACAAGGCCTGCGCCGCCGCAAGTTGCCGGCGCTTCAGGTGCATGGGCATCGGTCGCGGAAAATAGTCGTAGTCCTCTGGTTCGGCTTGGCCCGCACGCCATGCCTCGACCAAGGCAGCCGACAGGCGTGCACGCGCATCGCCTTCGACGGCAATGAATTTTCCCGGTTGCAGGTTGGCACCGCTGGGTGCCCGGCGTGCCGTCGTCAGCAAATGCGGCACAGTGCCGTCAGGAAGCGGCGCATCCAGAAACGCCCGCGTCGACTTGCGCAGGCTTGCCAGGTCGCCTGCGTACAAGCCATCGGGATCGCCGGGCACATAGGCCTCGATCTCCAGCGGAGACAGGGAAAGAACGTCGAGCGGCAGGCAAGGGCGGAAGTTGGGCATGGCGTGGCGGCGTGCCGCTGAAAGCGCGGCGCTGTCTGAGGCGATTTACCTATTAGAACAGCCGCCGCGTAATTGGCTGCTGATCGAGCGCAAGTCGAAGCCAAGGACAGTACAAGTCCAGCCTGCCCAAGTCCAGCTTGATCAATCCAGCCCAAGTCGGAACAGTCCAAAGCTCGGCTACCCGCGTCTCTAACCGTGATCAGCCTTTCGCGCGGGGAATATCCAGGCCACGCGTCACGGCCGGGCGTGCGACGAAAGCATCCAGCGAACGCTGCACGTTCTTGAAGTCTGCCAAGCCAACCAGGTCGGCTGCCTCGTAGAAGCCACCAAGCAGGCGCACCCAGGGGAAGATCGCGATGTCGGCAATCGTGTATTCATCGCCCATGATCCAGGCGCGATCAGCCAGACGCTTGTCCAGCACGCCCAGCAGTCGGCGGGATTCGGCTACGTAGCGGTCACGCGGGCGCTTGTCCTCGAATTCCTTGCCGGCGAATTTATGGAAGAAGCCCAGTTGACCGAACATGGGGCCGACGCCACCCATCTGGAACATCAACCACTGGATGGTTTCATAGCGCAGCGCGGGGTCTTGCGGCAGGAACTTGCCGGTCTTTTCTGCCAGATAGATCAGAATCGCCCCGGATTCGAACAGCGCCAGCGGCTTGCCACCCGGCCCGTTGGGGTCAAGGATGGCCGGAATCTTGTTGTTCGGGTTCAACGACAGGAACTCAGGCGACAACTGGTCGTTCGTGTCGAAGGCGACACGATGCGGCTCGTAGGGCAAGCCAAGCTCTTCCAGCAGAATCGACACCTTCACACCATTGGGCGTGGGCAGCGAATAAAGCTGGATGCGCTCGGGGTGTTGCGCGGGCCATTTTTGGGTGATGGGGAAGGCGGACAGCGAAGACGGATTGGTCATGCGAAGTTCCTGTATGCGGGCGACGTTGAATCGGCGTTCGCGGGTGGTCCGGCGAACGCGGGCGCGTGCTTGCGCCTGAGCTGCAAACAGGCACGTGGGGACGCAAGCCCGGCTTGCAACCCGACGCGCGATAGGGGAATTGAGCGGATTGCGTGCGCATGGGGATTGCCAGGGATACCGCCAGCAGCCAGCGATTGGCTGATCTGATCGCTGCCTGATCCTCACGCCGCCCACACAGCAGCCTTATCCAATTCACCAAGGCCAACGCGCAGACGACGTGTTACCCCATTCAGTCCGTCCGCATTGCCTTGTTCGCCGCCCAATCCTGCGCAATCTCAGCGGCCGTCTGTTCACCCAGATTAGGTGCCAGGCGTCGAATGCTGCCCGGCGTTCGCGAGAAGGTCACCGGAATGCCAATCGTCTTCAGCGGCCCTTCCGTCGGGTGTTCCTGCTGCTGCACCAGGCCCACATCGGCCAGATGCGGATCGGCCACCACCGTATCCAGGCTGAACACTTCCGAATGCGGAATATCCGCGCTGGCCAGCAGTTCCAGCCATTGTGCCGTGGGCTTCAAGGCCACCACGTCGGCCAGCATGCCGTACAAGGTATTGATGTGCTGGCTGCGCTGGCTCGGGTCCATGAAACGCGGATCTTCGGCAACGTCGGGCCGGTCGGCAAGCCGGAAAAAGCGCTGCCATTGCGCGGTGGTGTAGGGCATTAAGGCAATGAAACCATCTGCCGTGCGATACGGCCTGCGCCATTTCGACATCAGGCGCTGGTAGCCCATCGGGCCTTCGGCGGGCTCAAAAGTGCTGCCCGCCAAGTGTTCCAGCATGCCAAAGGACACCATGGTTTCGAACATCGGCACTTCAATCGACTGGCCCTTGCCCGAGCGTTCACGCTCGAACAGGGCCATGGCCACGGAATAGGCCACGGTCAGGCCGGCGGTCTTGTCGGCCAGAATGGTATTCACGTAGGCCGGTTCGTTGGTGACCGGATTGGTCTGCACTGACGCCAGCCCGCTCATGGCCTGAATGATGTCGTCAAAGGCCGGGCGACCGGCATAACGGCCTTTTTCCGAGAAACCGTACGCGCCGCAGTAGATCAAGCGCGGGTTCAGGGCTTGCAAGGTGTCGAAGTCCAAACCCAGCTTTTTCATCGAGCGCGGGCGGACGTTATAGACCAGCACGTCGGCCTCGGGAATCAGCGCAAGCAGGCTTTGCACGTCATCGGGCTTTTTCAAGTCCAGCACGACGCTGCGCTTGTTGCGGTTGAAATTGATGAAGGCTGCGCCCATGCCCGTGTGTTTTGCCGGGGCGGCGTAGCGGAATACATCGCCCTCGGGCGACTCCACCTTCACCACATCGGCCCCCATGTCGCCCATGATCTGGGTGGCGTAGGGACCCATGGCGACCGAGGTCATGTCGATCACACGAATGCCTTGCAGCGGACCTGTCATGGCGGCTTACTCCGAGGCGAGAGAAAGGGCGCGCACGGCGGCGTCGACGCCGCCACGGCCATAAGGAATGCCGGCGTAAGACAGCGCAGCTTCAAGCCCGGCCAGGCAACCCAGCACCGTAGGCGCATTTATGTCGCCCAGGTGCCCGATGCGGAAAGCCTTGCCGCCCATCTGGCCCAAGCCGCCTGCAATACCCACCTGGAAGCGGTCGCGTGCCAGCGTGCGCAGGGCTTCTGCGTCAATGCCGGGGGCGACACGAACCGTGGTCACCGATACTGAGCGTGCTTCCGGCACCTTCACAAAGAAGTCCAGCGCGCCGCCTTCGCTCCAGCGCGACACGGCAGCCTGCACGGCAGTGGCCAGACGGCGATGGCGGGCCAGCACTTCGTTCAGCCCTTCACGGTGGATCAGGCCCAGCGACGCTTCCAGGCCCATCAGCAGTGCCTGCGGCGGCGTGCCGCAGAACTTGCGATAGCTCAGCGGGCTACGGCGGCGTTCCCAGTCCCAGTAATAGCGAGGGGTGGTATTGCGGCGCGATACCTCCATGGCGCGTTCGTCAACGCCGACGATGGCCAGGCCCGAGGCCACCATCAAGGCTTTCTGCGAAGCGCCGATTGCTACGTTCACGCCCATCTCCTGCATGGAGAACGGCGCTGCGCCCAGCGATGCCACTACATCGGCGACCAGCAGTGCAGGGTGGCCGGCGGCATCAATGGCGGCGCGGAAGGCCTTCACGTCATTGGTGACACCGCTGGCGGTATCTGTATGGACCAGGAAAACCGCCACGATCTGATGCTTGTCGTCGGCACGCAACGCGGCTTCTACCTCTTTTGGATCGGCCGGCAGCCCCTCTTGCCAGTCGGTTCGAACTACTTTCAGTCCCATGGCGTCCGCATGTTCGGCCCAGGCGTCTGAAAACGTGCCGCTGCCCACGATCAATACGCACTGTCCTGGTGCAGCCAAATTGGCAATCGTGGCTTCCCAGCCGCCGTGTCCGTTCGAGTTGAACAGGAAAACATCACCCCCTTCCAGCCCCAGTACCGGACGCAATTGCGTCTCGCACGTGGCGATCAAGGCATCCACTCCCGGGTCGCCGAGTTCCATCGGCTGACGGCTCATGGCGTCGGTGACCTCCTTCGGAATCGGGGTCGGGCCAGGGGAATGGAGAAAGGAAATGCCAGAGCGGCGAGTGGGGGTAAACACAGTCCTGTCCTTTGGGGTGGGGTAGGTAAGCCGGCGTGCGCAACTGCTGAGGGACGACATAACTGGGATCTGCTGTACGGCTTTAAGCACAAAAGTACGTGCAGAAGGGAATGCGTCCTGTCGCCCTAGCATAAAGCTTGCTTAATTTATTCGCCATGCAATTCATATGTATTGAATAGCAATATATGCACAGCTATGGTGCGCGTTTCCAATACTGTCTTGCCAGCGTAATAACCCCTATCGCCACGCTGAACAGTGCTGCTATCATTTCGACATGCAATACGTAATGATTGCAATGCAATACTTAATAAGCCATTTCAGGCCGCACCCAACAACGCGATTCTTATCCGGTAGCCATGACCATGACGCAGATGACCCCTCAGGAATATGACCAGCTCGACGGCCTGGCGCAGGCCGACCTGGTGAAGCGGGGCGATGTCTCGTCTGCCGAACTCATGGCCTGCGCCATCGACGCTGCAAAGAGAAACGCCGACTTGAACGCGCTGACCTTCGAGCAGTACGACGAGTCCATGGAAATCGCCCGCTATTGGCAGCAGCGCGGCGTGTTTCACGGCATTCCGTTCCTGCTGAAAGACTCCGGGCTGCCGTCTACCCGCTTCCCCTCCAGCATTGGTTCGCGCCTGTTGGAAGGCACCACCTACCCGATCAACGCAACCTTGGCGAACCGTTTCGAAGACGCCGGTTTGATTCCGTTTGCCCGCAGCACGGTGTCCGAGCTGTGCATGGGCCCATCTACCGAAGCCATTCGCAACGGCGGCCCGACGCTCAATCCCTGGGACCGCAGCCGTTCGGTGGGCGGTTCAAGCGGTGGCGCGGCGGCTGCGGTGGTGGCCGGCATCGTGCCGGTGGCGCACGGCAGTGACGGCGGTGGCTCGATTCGCCTGCCGGCTGCGTCTTGCGGTGTGTATGGACTGAAGCCATCTCGCGGCCGCGTGCCGATGGGACCGCTGCGTGGCGAAGGCTGGGGCGGCATGGCGGTGGAAGGGGTGTTGAGCCGCACGGTGCGTGACACCGCTGCCGCGATGGACGCCATCAGCGGGTACGAGCCGGGTGCGCCGTACAACGCGCCGACCAAGACCGGCAGCTACCTGGAACTGATCAATCAGCCGACGCCGCAGCGCCTGCGCATCGGCGTGTGGCGTCATGCATGGAACGATATCGCCATCGCCCCCGATTGCCTGGCGGGCATTGAATACGCCGTGCAGCTATGCCGGGACATGGGCCACGAGATTGTGGAAGTGCCGCTGCCCGAGATCGATTACGAGGGCTTTGTTCGCGCCCACGGCACGGCGCTGGCCAGCAACATCGTGATCGCCGTCGATGCACGGCTGAAGTTGAAGGGCCGGGCGCTGGGCAGTGAGGACATCGAAGACGTGATCCGTGATGGTTATGACATCGGCAAAGGCCTGTCGGCCACGCAGTACATCGATTCGGTGCAGCGCTTCCACGCCATCGGCCGCCAGATCGACACCGCCATGCGGGATTGCGACATTGTGATTGCCACATCGTTGACGCAGTTGCCAGTGAAGCTGGGTGAACTGGCGCTCACGGGTGGCTTCTGGGACTTCCGCAAGAAGGTGTCCCGCTATGCAACCTTCCTGGCGGTCATCAATGCATCGGGGCAGCCGGCCGCGTCGCTGCCGCTTACCGCCACGCCGGAAGGTGTGCCGGTGGGCACCCAATTGATTGGCCGCTTCGGTCGTGAAGACCTAGTGCTGAGCCTGTCCGCGCAGCTTGAAGCCGCCGCGCCGTGGTTCGCGCGTCGGCCGGGTTGAACCCGATACCGCATCGATCCAAAACCAAATTTCCCCCCCAGCAGCAAATTTCCACGTACCCCCAAAGGATCAGGCATGAAAAAGTCTCTGCTATTCATGGCCGCGGCAATGTGCGCGGCAGTCGTGATGCCGGCATCGAACGCGCTTGCCGATGTGAACATCAAGATCGTGCAGCACGGCCCGCTGCGCGTGCTGGACCCCATCTTCACCAGCGCCTACGTCACGCGCAATCACGGCTACATGATCTTCGACACCTTGTTTGCGATGGACGCCGCAGGCAAGCCGCAGCCGCAGATGGTCGATACCTTCACCGAATCGCCCGACAGGCTGACCTACACCTTCAAGCTGCGCAGCGGCCTGAAGTTCCACGATGGCGCGCCGGTGACATCGGACGACGTGATCGCGTCCTTGCAGCGCTGGGCGCAACGCGACGTGATGGGCACGCGCCTGATGGCCGTGACTGAAAAGCTGAGCGCTGTCGACGCCAACACCTTCACGCTGCAATTGAAGAAGCCTTATGGGCAGGTGCTGGACTCCTTGGCCAAGCCCGGTTCGCCCGTGCCTTTCATCATGCCCAAGCGCCTGGCCGACACACCTTCGTCGCAGGCGATCACCGAGATGATCGGCTCTGGTCCGTTCAAATTCGTGCAGGGCGATTTCCAGCCCGGTGTGAAGGCAACCTATCTGAAGTTTGCCGATTACGTGCCCCGCGCTGAACCCGCCAGCAACTTTGCGGGCGGCAAGGTGGTGAAGCTGGATCGCGTGGAAGTCGTCAACATTGCCGACGGCCAAACCGCCGTGAATGCCTTGCGCAATGGCGAAATCGACTTCATCGAAAACGTGGCCCCCGACCTGCTGTCGCAATTCGACGGCGTGAAAAGTGTCACCGTCGAACCGAAAAGCCGCGAATCCAATATGTACACGCTGCGCATGAACTGGCTGCAGCCGCCGTTCGACAATGTGAAGGTACGCCGCGCTGCCATGGCCGCGCTGTACCAGCTGGATTATCTGGACGCGTCCGTGGGTGACGAGAAGCGCTACACCGTGTGCGGCGCGGTGCTCAGCTGCGCCTCACCCTACAAGTCGGAAACCGGTGCCACCCAGACCAAGGCACCCGACCTGGCGCGTGCCCGCCAGTTGTTGAAGGAAAGCGGCTACAAGGGCGAAAAAGTGGTGGTGCTGCATTCCACCGACTTGCGTGTGCTGGTCAACATCGCCCCGATCACCGCGCAAGCCCTGCGTTCCATCGGCATGAATGTGGACATGCAAGCCATGGACTTCACCACGCTGCTGGCGCGCCGTACCAAGAAAGACCCTGTCGAAAAGGGCGGCTGGAGCATCTTCCAATCGTCATTGACCACGCTTGATCTGAGCAACCCCCTGGTCAATCCGAACCTGGATGCGCGTGGCGAAGCCGGTTACCCGGGATGGACCAAGGACGACACCATGGAAAGCCTGAAGGATCAGTTCGCGGTCGAAGGCGACGAGGCCAAGCGCATGCAGTTGGCCGAAGCAATTCAGGCCCGTGCGGTTGACCAGGTGATGTACGTGCCGCTGGGCGAGGCCATCGAATACAAGGCGTATTCGGCCAAGGTGGGCAAGCTGGTGGACGCGCAGCTGCCGATGTTCTGGTCGGCCAAGTGATTGTTGACGTGACTGTTGACGTGACCATGGGCATTTCGGAGATCGCGCCGTGCTGAGCCTCATCATCCGGCGGCTGTTCGCCGCCATCCCCGTGGTGCTAATCGTTGCCACGGTGGTCTTCCTGTTGCTGCGCATGGCGCCGGGTGACCCTGCCCGGGTCATTGCCGGCGACATGGCCAGCGAGGAAACCATTGCGCAGATCCGTAGCAACCTGGCGCTGGACCAGCCGCTGATCAAGCAATACGCGCTGGCCATGGGCAAGATGTTGCAGGGCGACCTGGGCACCTCGATCATCTCGCAGCAGCCGGTGAGCAAACTGATCTCGGCACGGCTTGGCCCGACGGCGGCATTGGCCAGTACGGCCATGCTGCTGACCATTCTGCTGGCGATTCCGATTGGCGTGCTGTCGGCATGGTGGCACCGTCGCTGGTTTGACCGGGTAGCCACGGCATCCACCATTCTGGCCTTCTCGGTGCCGGCCTTCGTGGTGGGTTACGTGCTGATCCTGGTGTTCTCGGTGCAGCTGAACTGGTTGCCGGTGCAAGGCTACACACCGCTGGCCGATGGCGTCGGGCCGTTCCTGTATCGCCTGGTGCTGCCCAGCCTGACGCTTGCCACGGTGTTCGTTGCGCTGATCACCCGCATCACGCGGGCCAGCATGCTGGACATCCTGGGTGAAGACTTCGTGCGCACTGCACGTGCGAAAGGCGTACCGGAAAAGTACGTGCTGTTCCGACATGCCTTGCGCAATGCCGCCGCACCCATCGTGACGGTAATCGGCGTGGCCATCACCACCCTGATCAGCGGCGTGGTGGTGACCGAGACGATCTTCAACATCCCTGGCGTGGGCAGCTTGATTGTTGACGCTGTGCTGGCGCGTGACTACCCGGTGGTGCAGGGCACGATTTTGTTCTTCTCGTTCATCTACGTCTTCGTCAACCTGGCCATCGACTTGATCTATGTGCTGCTCGATCCCCGCATCCGGTATTGACCAGGAGCCGTCATGAGTCAAGTTTCCAACCAAGTTCCCACCCAAGCTCCTGTTCAAGCCAAGGTAGCCGTAGCGCCCGTCGCTTCGGCACCCAGCACGTCGCGCCTGCGTGCCGCGCTGCGGGTGGTCGTGAGCGATCGCATCATGCTGTTCTCTTTTCTGCTGCTGGCCCTGCTGGTCGCGGTGTCGGTATTCGCACCCTTGATCGCAGTGCACGACCCCTTGCAGCTGGCACCGCGCGTGCGTCTGCAAAGCTCGTCTTCCATTTATTGGTTCGGTACCGATTCCCTCGGCCGCGACCTGTTTTCACGGGTGCTCTACGGCGGTCGCCTGTCGATCTCGCTGGCCTTGCTGGTGTGTGTGTCGTCGGTCATCGGCGGACTGATCGTGGGCATCTTGGCGGGTTATTTCCGCAAGCTGGACTCGATCATCATGCGGGTGATGGACGGCATCATGGCCATCCCCGGCTTGTTGTTGGCCATTGCGATGGTGGCCCTGGGCGGTGCGCAGATTTCCACCATGGTGTTTGCGATTGCCGTGCCGGAAATTCCGCGTATTGCCCGCCTGGTACGCAGCGTGGTGCTGTCGGTGCGTGAAGAACCCTTTGTCGAAGCGTCCTTCGGCATGGGCTCGTCCACCATCCGCGTGCTGGGCTGGCACATTCTGCCCAGCACCATCAACCCGCTGGTGATCCAGGCCGCCTACGTCTGTGCGGCCGCCATTCTTACCGAGGCCGTGCTGGGCTTCCTGGGCGCGGGCTTCCCACCAGAAGTGCCCAGCCTGGGCAGCATCATTGCCGAAGGCCGCCCGTTCTTCCAGCGTGCGCCCTGGATCATTCTGTTCCCCGGCGCGTTCCTGGCGCTGTTGATCCTGGCCATCAACCTGTTCGGTGACGCCTTGCGCGACCGACTCGATCCGCGCCTGGCGCGCAAGACCAAGGGCTGAGCCATGACAACCAACGCTACCTCCACTGTCGCCAGCCCGGCGTCATCTACCGCCCCGATTCTTGAGGTCCGCAACCTGCACGTGCGCCTGCCGGGCACCAGTGATCGGGTCTATGCCGCGCAAGACATCAGCGTCACGGTCGGGGCCAAGGAAATCGTCTGCATCGTGGGCGAATCCGGGTCAGGCAAGTCGGTCACGGCCAGCGCGGTGATGGGCTTGCTACCCAAGGACGTGCTGACCTTGGAACGCGGCCAGATTCTGCTGGAAGGGCGTGACATCACGCATCTGAGCCGCACCCAACTGCGCGAACTGCGAGGTGATCGCATCGCGATGATCTTCCAGGAGCCGATGACGGCGCTCAATCCGCTGATGCGGGTGGGCGACCAGATTGCCGAGGTGTTCCAGTTTCACGATGCCTCGCTGGACAGCCGCCAAGTGCAGGCCAAGGTCCTGGCCTTGCTGGAAGACGTGCACCTGCCGTCGCCGCAGACCTTGCGCTCCGCGTTCCCGCACCAGTTGTCGGGTGGTCAGCGCCAGCGTGTGATGATCGCGATGGCCTTGGCGATGAAACCGGCGCTGATCATTGCCGACGAGCCCACGACTGCGCTTGACGTGACGTCCCAGGCCCAGGTGCTGCGCCTGCTGGGAGAACTGCGTGCCAAACACGATAACGGTGTGCTGTTCATCACCCACGATTTCGACGTGGTGGCGGAAATTGCCGACCGCGTGATCGTGATGCAGCACGGGCGCATCGTGGAATCGGGCACGGCGCGTGAGGTCTTGGACAACCCGCAGCAGGACTACACCAAGCAGCTACTGGCCGCCGTCCCGCGCGGCGAGTTCGGTGCCCGCATCGACACCGCGCACGACGAACCGGTGTTGCAAGTGAAAGACCTGGCCGTGCGCTACGAGACGGCCAGCTTCTTCAAGTCCCGTCGTCGAGTGGTCAATGCATTGGATGGTGTGTCGCTGACGCTGGGCAAAGGCGAAACCCTGGGCATCGTTGGTGAATCCGGTTCCGGCAAGACCACCCTGGGCCGCTGCCTGGCGCACATGGCACAACCCACGGGCGGGCGCATTCTGCTGGGCGATGTCGATGTCACGCATCTGAGCCGTGGCGGGTGGCGCGCGCACTGCAAGCGTGTGCAGATGATTTTTCAAGACCCGTATCGATCCTTCAACCCGCGCATGACCATTCGCCATTCCCTGGCTGAAGGGCCGATGAACTACGGGGAAACCAAGGAACAGGTGCAGGCACGCATGTTGGCGATGCTGGCCTTGGTGCGTATCGACCCAAGTGCCTTGGATCGTTACCCCCACGAGTTCTCGGGCGGTCAGCGTCAGCGCCTGTCGATTGCGCGCGCGCTGATGATGGAACCCGAAATTCTGATTGCCGACGAAGCCGTGTCGGCACTGGACGTATCGGTGCAAGCGCAGATTCTGGACCTGTTGGAAGAGATCCGTGAACGCCTGAACCTCAGCATCGTGTTCATCACGCACGACCTGCGCGTGGCTGCACGCCTGTGCCACCGCATTGCCGTCATGCAACGCGGCAAGGTGGTGGAACTGGGCACCGCGCGCCAGGTGTTCCAGCAACCCAGTGCCAATTACACCCGTCAATTGCTGGCGGCCATTCCCGGTCGCCACAACCACATCGACCACATCAGCCAACAGGCGCTTGAAGCGTCCACCATGCCATGACCCGCGTCGCATTGATCAGCAAGTCCGCCAAGCTGGGCTATTTCGGCCCGCTGTTGCAAGCCCGGGTGCCCGGCCTGGACGTCGTTGTCTGGCCGGACGACGGTTTTCAGGACGCAGAGGTGGCGGTGTGCTGGAACGCGCCGGCCGGCGTCTACGCCCAGATGCCCGCCTTGAAGATGATTCACAGCATTGCTGCGGGTGTCGACAACGTGGTGGCCGAGCAGGACACACGCGGCCTGCCTGTGTGCCGGGTCGTCGATCCCGGTCTGGTCAAAGGCATGATCGAGTACGTGTTGTGGTCGGTGCTGTACTTCCACCGTCGCCTGGACTTCGCCCTGGCCAATCAGCGCGAAGGGATATGGAATCGCCCGCCCCAAGCCGCCGCCGAGCAGTGCCGCGTCGGCATCATGGGTGCCGGCAACTTAGGCAGCGCCATCGCCCGCAAGCTGTGCGAGATGAGCTACCAGGTAGGCGTGTGGTCACGCAGCCCGCGCGACATGGAAGGAGTTCAAACCTTCGCCGGCCCGGACGCGTTCAAGACCTTTCTGGGCCAGAGCGACATCCTGATCTGCCTGCTGCCTTTGACTGACGAGACACGCTGCATCTTGTCCAAGGACACCTTCGATGCCTTGCCGCCCGGTGCAGCCATCGTCAACTGCGGTCGGGGCGAACATCTGGTGGTGCCCGACCTGCTGGCCGCGCTGGAAAGCGGGCAGCTGCGAGGAGCCGTGCTGGACGTCTTCGCCAGCGAACCGCTCGCCGCCGACGACCCGCTGTGGCGCACGCCCGGCGTGGTAGTCACGCCGCACATGGCCAGCATGGCTTCGCAGGCAGTGGTCGCCACGCAGATCGCCGACAATATCAACCGCCTGGTGGCGGGACATCCCCTTCACAACGAAGTGGACATGCAGCGCGGCTACTGAGCCGAGTGCCAGCAGGTCCCATTACCCATTCGTTTACGGAGCAATCATGAGTTTTGAAGATCCCGCCGTCTCGGTCCCGATCCCGCCACGTTCCGCGCTCGACCCGCAGGTTGCCGAGTTCGTGCGTGCCATGGCCGAAGACAGCGCTGCGTTCGCCCCACGTGAAACCCTGCCGATCGCAGAAGGCCGCATCAACGCCGAAAAAGTGCGCGCGCGCTGGGCCAAAGGCGGCCCCGACATGACGCTCACCGCTGAACACCTGGTGCCTACCCGGCACGGCGACGTGCGCATTCGTGCCTATTACCCGCAATCCCGCAAACTGCCGGGTGTGTTCATCTACTTGCACGGTGGCGGCTTCGTGTTGGGCAGCATCGAAACGCATGATCGCATCATGCGTGAATACGCGCATCGTGCCGGCATTGTGGTGGTGGGGGTGCATTACACCCGTGCCCCGGAAGCCAAATTCCCGCGTCCGATGGAAGAATGCCTGGACGTCACTCGCTGGGTGGCTGCCAACGCTGCATCGTTGGACGTCGATGGCAGCCAGCTGTTCATCGGCGGCGATTCGGCCGGGGCCAATTATTCGATGGGCGTCAGCCTGTCCTTGCGTGACGCGGGCGAACGCATTGTGCAGGGCATCGTGCTGAACTACGGCAGCGTCAGCAGCAACCTGTATCGCAATTCCGTGATCCAGTACGGCGGCGGTGCCTACGGCCTGTCGCTGGTCAGCATGATGTGGTTCCGCGCGATGCACATCACCACGGCGGCTGACATTACCGATCCGCGCGTGGACATTCTGCGCGCCAAGCTGCACGACCTGCCGCCGACCTGCATGGTGGTGGCCGAGTGCGACCCCGTGCACGACGACATGATGGACCTGGACCGCATGATGCGGGAGGCTGGCAACCAGGTGCAGACCAAGGTCTACAAGGGGGCGGCACACAGTTTCCTGGAAGCGGTGTCGATTTCGGACCTGGCTGTGGAAGCATTCGAGGACACTGCGGCCTGGCTGCACAAGCGGTCTGCGGGTTTGTCGCGGGAAGGGGAGGGAAGCACTCCGTCAGTCACTGAGACACCTGTGCGGTCCGCCACACAATCGTCGCATTCAGCAGCCTAGGCCAACGGGAAACAACCATGTATCACCAAGCCGCCTACGCGGAAACCGACTTGAATGTCTTGCACGACTGTATGCGTCAGTGGAGCTTCGCCACGCTGGTCACCAGCGGCACAAAAGGCATTCAGTCCACCCCGTTGCCGTTCCTGCTGAACACCGATGGCGCTGGCAATGGCTCGCTGACCACCCATCTGTCATTGGCCAACCCCATCGTGCCGGATTTACGTTCAGGCGCAGAAGTGCTGGTGATCTTCCAGGGACCGCATGCATTCATCTCACCCAGCTGGTATCAGGACCAGATGACCTTCCCGACCTGGAACTACACGCTGATCCACGCGCGCGGCGTGCCGGTCGTGAAGGAAAGCGAAGATGAAGTCATGGCGGTGTTGCGACGCACGGTGGCGATTTATGACACCCCGCTGGGTGGGGAGTGGGATTTCGAGAAGATCCCGATGTCCCACACCGGTTCGCGCCTGAGCCGGATCGCCGCGATCGAGATCCCGATCACCACGCTGGAAGGCAAGCTGAAACTGAATCAGGACAAGTCAGTTGCCGACCGCCTGGGTGTGATCGCCCAACTGTCGCGTGGCGATGGCAATGCCCAGGGCGTGGCCGAGATGATTCGTCGCCAGAAGGACATGGCCTGAGGTGATCTACGACAGCCCGACCTTGCCACTGAGTTCTTTCGCGGCATTGACCACCAAGGGCGAGAAACGCGTTTCGAACTCATCGCGCGTCCAGTCCGACAACGAGGCCGAGATGTGCACGGCCGCAATGGGCAATTGCTGATGATCGAGAATCGCACATGCCAGATTCACTTCACCCAGCGCGCTTTCTTCCGAGGACAGCGCGTAACCCTTGCGGCGCGCGGTGTCGATCTCGGCGCGGATCAGATCGTGGTCGGTGATGGTCTTGGGCGTGAAGGGCTTGGTGGTGGTGTCGGCCAGGATTTGATCGACCTGATCGGCGGGCAGATGGGACAGCACCGCACGCCCGCCAGCCGTGTAGATAGTCGGCAGACGGCGGCCGATCAAGGTCATGGTGTAGGCCTGGCGCTTGGTCTGCCGGCGCAGCGCAAAGATGATCGTCAGCCCGTCGAACAGGCTGAGTTCCACCCGTTCGGCCGATTCGCGCTGCAGTTCCACCATGATGGGGGTCGCGCGTTCCAGCAGCGGGACACCGCGCAGATAATCGAAGGCACGATCCAGGGACTTCTTGCCCAGGACATAGCCTCGGCCATTGGCACCACGTTCCAGGTACCCCATGGCGACCAGCGTATGGGTCATGCGCTGCACGGTGCTGCGATCGACCTCACAGGCTTCGGCCAGGTCGTTCAGGCTCATGGGCGAGGGCCGGTCCGCAAAACATTCAAGCAGGCGCAGGCCCTTGGCAAGGGACTGCACAAAAAGCGAGTCGGTTCGTTTCGACATGGTTCTTCAGGAAAGAGCGGCATCATCGTGCCAAACACGTGCAGCAGCATCGCCATGCCCACGCAACCTGCGCTTAACGCGCTGAAAAAAAGTGCGTATCGATTTTAAGTCATTGCCAGTCGATACACCAAGCGAATCACCCCAGCGTTCTTTGAAAAGAACGTTCTTCATTCCGAGAGGCCCACGTGCATTCCGATTTCCCGCAGTCCAGCGTCGAAGCCAAGACCCGCCACGACCTGGCGCAGCTGTATCGCCTGATCGCGCATTTCCGCATGACCGACATCATCGACACGCATATCAGCGCGCGTGTGCCGGGTACCGAAGACCACTTTCTGATCAACCGCTACGGCGTGTTGTTCCATGAAATGCGCCCGGAAGACTTGGTCAAGATCGATACGGCAGGCAATCCGGTCGACCCCATCGACCCGGCCGATGCAGAAAGCAGTAAGGTCAACGCGGCGGGTTTCACCATTCATTCGGCATTGCACATGGCGCGTCATGACCTGGCTTGCGTGATCCATACGCACACGGCAGACGGCATGGCGGTATCTACACAAAAGCATGGCCTGTTGCCGATTACGCAACATGCGCTGCGCTTTCATAATCGACTGGCTTACCACGACTACGAAGGCATTGCGCTTGAATTGGAAGAACGCGAGCGCCTGGTGGCCGACATGGGCACACACAACGCGATGATTCTGCGCAATCATGGACTGCTTGCTGCAGGCCGCACCATTGCCGAAGCCTTCGTGAATATCTACTACCTGGAACGCGCGTGCCAGGCGCAGATCAAGGCCACCAGCGGCGGCGCAGAGCTGGTCATCCCATCTGAAGAAGTGCGCGAGCGCACCGCAAAACAATTTGAGCGCCCGACGGCCTTGCAATATTGCGAGCGCGTGTGGAATTCGGCGATTCGGTTGCTTTGAATTCGTCTGTGTTGATATTGAAGCCGAAGTTGGCTGGGCATCTGTAGTGATAGTCGCGTCTACAGCCGTTTTCCAATCGTTTTGGCAGATGCCTGGCTAGTTGCTTTGATGCCCATGTTGGGCCGTGTTGATTCTCGCTTCGCCCCGCCTTGATATACCCGCCCGGAGCTTTGCCATGAAGCTGATCGCCTCCATTTTTGCCCACGTGCCGAAGATCGTTGCGCTGCGCCGCGACCTGCATGCGCACCCGGAACTGGGCTTCAAGGAGTTCCGCACGGCCGACGTGGTGGCAGCAAAGCTGACCGAATGGGGCATTCCGATTCACCGGGGGCTGGCCGGTACGGGTGTGGTGGGCATATTGCGGCAAGGCACCAGCAGCCGAGCCATCGGCCTGCGAGCCGACATGGACGCCTTGCCCATGACCGAGCTGAACACCTTCGCGCATGCAAGCCAGCACGCGGGCGTCATGCACGCCTGCGGCCATGACGGGCACACGGCAATGTTGCTGGCGGCGGCCCAGCACCTGTCTATGCACAGCGACTTCGACGGCACCGTCTACCTGATCTTCCAGCCTGCCGAAGAAGGCGGCGGTGGTGCACGCGAGATGGTCAAGGAAGGTTTGTTCGACCGGTTCCCAATGGATGCCGTGTTCGGCATGCACAACTGGCCAGGCATGGATGTAGGCCAGCTTGCGGTCAGCCCCGGCCCGGTCATGGCGTCGAGCAATGGTTTTCGGGTGACGATAAAAGGCAAGGGCGGCCATGCAGCGCTGCCGCACGCGTGCATCGACCCCATTCCGATCGCATGCGAAATCGTCCAGGCGTTTCAGACCATCTTGACGCGTCGCAAGCATGCGGCCGACCCGGCGGTGATCTCGGTCACGACGATTCACGCGGGCGAGGTCACCAACGTGATTCCAGACAGCTGCGAAATTCGCGGCCAGGTGCGCACGTATTCGATGGCTACGCTGGACTTGATCGAATCCAAGATGCGGACGATGGCCGAGCACATCTGCGTGGCCCACGACGCGCAGTGCGAGTTTCAGTTTGTGCGCAACTATCCGCCTACGGTCAACACCGTGGCCGAAGCCAATTTCGCCAAGCAGGTGTTCGGCAGCGTGGTTGGTGCGGAAAACGTGGTCGATCAAGTTGCCGCGATGACGGCAGAGGATTTCTCTTTCATGCTGCTGGCGCGCCCGGGTGCCTACATCTTCATCGGCAACGGTAACGGTGCGCACCGCGCTGCCCAGCACGGGGGCGGACCGTGCACCTTGCATGGCGCAAGCTACGACTTCAACGACGCGTTGATTCCCATCGGGGCAAGTTGCTGGGTGGCGCTGGTCGAGCGATTTCTTGCTTTGGATACAGGGTCTTTGTAGTTGGCGAATGTCGTTATTCGGTATGAGCTGCCGGACAGAGTCGAACTGATTCAGTTTCCAGTCAGGGTCGACAGGCATCTGTTTCGTCGGTAAGCACATGTCGCGCTGCGGCTATCCAGAAGGGCTAGCCGGCCGTTCTACGTGAACTCGGCCCGTAAAATAACGCCCTTAAGGCATGCCTCACTTCAGGCTTGAAGTTAGGCCGTCAAAGCCTCGGTTCGGGCACGCTCAATGTGGCGGAGCTGCGCTCCTGTCCTTATTGCTAACCACATCAGCATGCTCAGCCAACGCCACACTCGGGCGTTGTTGGCGTAGCCATTACTGCTGCCTGCAATGTTGTTTATCTCTCTATTTTTGTCAGACGAACAAGGAAGGTTTTGGATTCCATCGGCATCACTCTGGTCATGTTCCTGGCCGTCATCGCCAGCGGCATTTTCGTTCGCGCCTTGCCAATCGCCATTCCGCTTCCTTTGGTACAGATCGCCCTGGGCGCGGTGATTGCCGGCGTGTTCAACCGTGGGGTGAGCCTGGAGCCCGATCTATTCTTCCTGCTTTTCCTGCCCCCGTTGCTGTTCCTGGACGGCTGGCGCATTCCGAAAGAAGGCTTGCTGCGCGACCGTTTCACCATTCTTGAGTTGGCGCTGGGGCTGGTGATCTTCACCGTAGTGGGGCTCGGCTTCCTGATCCATTGGATGATTCCGGCCATGCCCTTGCCAGTCGCGTTCGCGCTGGCAGCCATCGTGTCCCCAACCGACCCGGTAGCCGTCTCGGCGATCACGGCGCGTGTGCCGATTCCCAAGCGTGTCATGCATGTGCTGGAAGGCGAATCCTTGCTGAACGATGCCACCGGTCTGGTGGCATTCCGGTTCGCAGTGGCAGCAGCGGTCACCGGTAGTTTTTCGCTGACTTCGGCCACGCTGTCCTTCCTGTGGGTGGCGATTGCCGGCTTGGCGATCGGCGCGGTGTTCACCTGGGTCGTTGCACGTGCCAAGGCCTGGATCAGCAAGCGCCTGGGAGAAGAGCCGGGTTCAGAAATTCTGCTTAGCCTGTTGATTCCTTTTGGTGCCTACGGCTTGGCCGAGCACGTTCATGCCTCCGGCATTCTGGCCGCCGTGTCGGCTGGGGTGACCATGAGCCTGGTCGAGCTGTCGGGCCGTTCCTTGGCAACCACGCGTGTGCAGCGCACGGCAGTGTGGAACACCGTGCAGTTCACCTTGAACGGCATCATGTTCGTGCTGCTGGGTGAGCAATTCCCGGCGATTTTCCGGGGTGCCGTGCGTGTGGTCGAAGAAACCGGCCACGACAATCCCTGGTGGCTGCTGGTCTATGCGCTGGCAATCAACCTGGCCCTGGCCGTGCTGCGCTTCACCTGGGTATGGGTGTCCTTGCGCATCAGCCAAGCCGTTGCCGCTCGTACGGGCCGTGAAGCACCGCGTGCCGGTCTGCGCCTGACCTTGGCAGTGTCGATCGCGGGGGTGCGAGGTGCCATCACCCTGGCAGGTGTGCTGACCCTGCCGCTGGTGATCGCAGACGGCACGGAATTTCCGGCGCGGGATCTGGCTATCTTCCTGGCCGCAACGGTGATCGTGGTGTCCTTGGTCGTGGCCAGCGTGGGGCTGCCAAAACTGCTGAACGGCTTGCCTGTCGCGCCCGATACCGAACACTACGAACAAGAACAGATCGCCAACGCCGCCGCCCGCGAAGCGGCATCGCGGGCGGTGGAAAAACACCTGCATGACATGGTGGCCGCCGACCCGGAAGGCGACCCGAAGGTCTACACCGACGTGGCCAGCCGCCTGATGGACAGCATGTCGCAGCAGGCGCGTGGTGGCCTGGAGGGCGACGTGCCGCCCGAGGTCTTGAAGCGGCAACTGGCTATCGAGCAGGCCATGCGTCTGGTAGCGCTGGACGCTGCGCGCAGCGAGCTGTTCCGCCTGGCCCGACGCCGCAAGATTTCCGACGACGTCTGCCGCGAAGCCGTGCGGCGGATTGACTTGCAGGAAGCGCGTGTGGGGAGGGCGTGAGAGCTGGCCAACGAAGCTTCGCCAGATAGTTGATAGATCGGGCAATCAAACAGCAGCCAGTGCAGTCGACAAGCCAGTGACACCGCTGCCGACGACGCCAAGTACATCGGCATGCAGATGCTGGGGCAGCGCGTCGGCGATGGTGCAGGCGGCGATCAATCGGCCGATCAGGCCGCTACAAGCGCTCTGGCGCTCAGTTCGAGGAAAAGCGCATTCCGCCATCCACCGGCATGACTGCCCCGGTGATGTACCGAGCAAGCGGAGAAGCCAGGAAAGCCACCAGATTGGCGATATCTTCCGGCTCGCCGAAGTAGCCGATCGGAATCATCTTGGCGATGAATGCCTGGCGGTTTTCCTCGGTCGGGTGCAGACGGTTCAGAATCTGCTCGCTGTTGATGCGACCGGGCGGAATGCAGTTCACGGTCACGCCATCAGGAGCCACGTCACAAGCCAGGCCCTTGGCCCAGGTATGCATCGCTGCCTTGGCGGCGGTGGCCGAGTTCAGGGATCGTGGCTCCATCGAGCCGCTGATGTTCACCACGCGGCCCCAGCGTCGTTCACGCATTGCGGGCAACAGTGCCTGCGTCAACCTGCGGGCAGAGGTGAAATTCAGCGCAAAGGCTTCGTCCCAGTCCGAGTCTGGGGCATCGGTCTTGATCGGACGCGAGCCGCCTGCAGCGTTCACCAGAATGTCGACCTGACCCAGCGCAGACGTGGCTTCAGCAGCAATACGCGCCACATCGGTCGCGTCGGTGATGTCGCCCAGGATGATGACAGGGCGAACCGCGCCTGCATCTTCGATTTCCTTTGCCAGTTGCTCCAGCAATTCGCCACGCCGCGCGGTGATGGCGACTCGCACGCCTTCGCGTGCCAATACGCGCGCAATCCCTGCGCCGATGCCCATGCTGGCACCGGTTACCAATGCGGTTCGTTCCTGAAGCTGCAAATCCATTTTTATCTCCTGTTTGTCAATGCCTCGAAGGCCTGGACGCAGTGTGATTCAAAACTGGTAGGCACATAAATAGCGATAAAATTGATTCACTTATTAGTCAGAGTGTGGAATGTGGTCGCCGTTTTCCTGCGATTGCGATTGCTCATGCGTTGACTGCTTCTTCTCATCACGTAGCGTTCTGTTCGCCCCAGATCTTGTGACTGTTGAGCATTGAACAGTAAGGAACCTGCATGGACCTGCTCGGCAGCATGAAAGTTTTTGTCCAGATCGTCGATCGGGGCAGCCTGAGCGCAGCGGCGGCGGCCAGTGGCATTTCGCCCACCATGGCGGGCAATCATCTGCGCGCGTTGGAACAACGGCTGGGCATGAAGCTGCTGAACCGCACCACGCGCCGCCAGCAGCTGACCAGCTTCGGGCAGGACTACTACGCGCGTTGTCAGGAAATCCTGCGCTTGATTGCCGATGCCGACAGTCAGGCGCACGACCTGCAGGCCACCCCCACGGGCCAACTGCGCGTGACGGCACCGGTCACTTTCGGCACCGAGGCCTTGATTCCTGCGCTGGCTGAGTATCTGGCGCAGTACCCGGATATTCATATCGATCTGGTCTTGAGCGACCGGGTGACGCACTTGGTGGAAGAGGGCTTCGACGCCGCCATTCGCATTGGGGATTTGCCCGATTCGGGTCTGATCGCGCAGACCCTGGCACCGTATCGGCTGCTGGTTTGCGCGGCACCGTCTTACCTGGCAAGACGTGGGACGCCCACCAGCCCGGACGACCTGAGCGCGCACGAATGCCTGTCGTTCAGCCACACGGCTTTTGAGCAGTGGCGAATGCAGAATCACGAATCCGGCGCGCGGGTGCCTGGCTCGGCGCGATTGCAGCTCAACAATGGCCAAGCACTGCGTGTGGCCGCGCTGCACGGGCTGGGCATCGTGCTGCAACCCGCCGCGCTGTTGCAAGCCGATATCGCAGCCGGACGTCTGATTCAACTATTCCCGTCCTACCCGCTGCCGACCCGCCAGATGAGCATTGTCTATCTGCCGGATCGGTATCGTTCGGCGCGGCTGCGCAGTTTTGTGGACTTCGTGGTGACGCGGTTTGGCGGGATGTAGGGCGGCGATGCGGATTCAGTGACGTCCGCGTATCGACATCCCAGGTCCATCACGCTGCCGTACGAATTCAGCGTAGTTGACCCGGCGTTACCTGATCCCGCTCAACGCCGCAGTTCCAACACATCGAAATTCGATTCTGCGGTGGGCGAGGGCAGCTCAAGCCGCATGTGTTTGGCCGACAAGGGGACCAGATACCCCACCTCGTTGCTGTCCTGCGATTCGCCATACCGCGTGACACGCTTCTGATCGCCCAGCGACACCGCGCCCACATATGCCAGCTTGTTGTCGTTGATGTCGTAGAACGTACCGTTGGTGCGTTGCGAGCCGGTCAGCTTATGCAGCGCCAGGCCGGCACCGTCGTCGGTGATGCGGCAGCGGAAATCGTTGTACGCAATGATCGGCAGGTTCGGCTGCTTGGATAGTTTGATGACACGGCAGCGCCAGTCGCCCGCAATCTTTGCCGCATCGATTTTTTTCGCATCACCTGCCATGACGGCGTTGACCATCTTCACATCCGAAGGCGAACCGTGGGCGCGGACATAGTCGAGCGTGGTCTGGCGGACTTCTTGATATCCATCAAGACGCGCCTTGTCCTGTTCCGTCAGCATCTTGGGGAAGGAGCCATCAGCCAATACGGGGGCAGCGGCAAACATGCCGACGCAGAGAGCGAGGCTGGCGAAAGCAAGGCTGAAGCGATTGCTGGGTGGGCGGCCAGTGCGGGAATCATTGGCGCTGGGGGCGACAGGGTTCAGATCACCGAAGCTCAGTTCATTGAAATTTGGTTCACCAACATGCGGTTCACCGATGCGGGGGCGAAGATTGGCGTGGGTCAACTTGAAGACTCCGTTGGCGGGGCCCCCATGCTGACATGCGAAGCCATGACTGGATGCTTCAAGGCGCATCGATATCGTACGGTCGGGTTTGGTGGCGACAATGTCGGCATTCGCACCAGGACTGGCATGTCGGCAGGCATTGACGAGGATACAGAGACCCGCATTAGTACCCGTGCATGTAAGAGCGCCAGAGCTCGAGTCCGCAAGCGCTCAAATGCCATCGCGCCCTTAGCCGAGCTTTTTCAGCGCCTCGCCTTTGTGAATCGCCGTTTTTCCGCTTTTGGCGCTTTTGACCCGGTACTGGGGTTCGTCGGCCGAGGCTTTGGCAACGTGGCCGCCTGCCTTGGCGGTGCCGGTTACCTTCGCGGTGATGGTGCCTTCGGTTTCACCCTGGGCTGTATTCCAACGAACCTTGTCGCCTGTCGAAAGCTTGCTCATGCCGATCTCCTGAAAAGGCTGATCGATCAAGAGCAAGCGCGATGCCCGGATGTTGCGCGCACGCTTACCACTGCGCGTCCGCGAGGCATTTGGTCGCCCAGTTGGCCATCGACTTCGCCGTCCGGTCCGACGCTTGACACGCTATCCAGCCAGCTATTTCACCCGCTGTTTTTCCAGCTTTCGCGCAAGCGTCCTTCGATGCATGCCAAGACGCCTTGCGGTTTCAGAGATGTTGAATTCCGACGCCGCCAAGGTCTCGTGAATGCGTTCCCATTCAAGCGTCTTGATCGAGGTCGTGCGTTCGGTCAGCGGCACCTCCACGTCACCCGTGGCACGGTCGAATGCAGCTTCGATGTCATCGGTGTTGGACGGCTTGGCCAGGTAGTGACAGGCTCCCAGCTTGATGGCCTCAACCGCCGTCGCAATGCTGGCAAAGCCCGTCAGCACCACGATCAGCATCTCGGGGTTGTGGGCGTTCAGCGCCTGCACACACGCCAGCCCCGACGCCTCGCCCTTCAGCTTCAGGTCGACCACGGCATAACCCGGGGTGTGCTCATCCAGCGCGGCCACCACCGATTCCAGGCTGCAGGCATTGTGCACCTGGTACCCGCGGCGCTCGAACGAGCGGGTCAAGGTGCGCGCAAACGCCGCGTCGTCCTCGACGATGAGCAGACTGCGCTCGGGGTGCTGCGGGGTAATGTCGTCAATCTCCATCCACATCCTCTTCAGTTTCCAGCGCCACGGCGGCCAAGGGCAGGGTCAGGGTCACCACGGCACCGCCTTGCGGCCGGTTGCGCGCGGCAACACTGCCGCCCAGCGTGCGCGCCACATTGACGACCAGGAACAAGCCCAGGCCACTGCCGGGCCGGCCCTTGCTTGACTGATACGGCTTGCCGAGCCGGTCGAGCATCTCTGTCGGAAAGCCCGGCCCGTCGTCAGTCACGTCGATGATCAAGTCTTGCCCGTCACGCGTGGCATCGATGCGCACCCATCGGGGTGATGCCTCGAGCGCATTGTCCAGCACGTTGCAGATCATCTGCTTCAGCGCCGAGTCGGACACGATACGCATGTCCTGGCCAAAGCGATTGTCGTACAGCAGGGTGTTGGCCGGGCGCGTCGTGCGCCATTCCACCACCAGATCGTCAAGAAAGTTGCGCACCGTGGTTTCGACCGGCGCTTCGCCACGCGCTTCGCCCGCCGACAGCAAAATGCCACTGACGATCGATTTGCAGCGCAAGACCTGCGCTTGCATCTCGTCCAGTTCCTGGCGCAATTCAGGGTCGGACGTGAATGCCTTCATGTGACCCCAGTCACCCAGGATCACGGCGAGGGTGGCCAGCGGTGTGCCAAGTTCATGCGCTGCCCCGGAAGCAAGCAGACCCATCCGAACAATATGCTCTTCTTCGGCAGCGCGCTGGCGCAGATCGGCCAGACGGTTGTCGCGCGCGCGCAGATTTTTACTGATCCGGGTGATGAAGCTTACCAAGAGCGCAGCATTCAGGCCGAAGCAGATCAGCATGCCTTGCAGATAGGGGCTGGCCAGGCCTTGGTCGTGCGCCAGCGGCAAGGCAAGGGGCTGCCCGAACATGGCCAGCCCGGCAAAGCAGGCCGCCGTGATGCCCACCATGGTCCAGGTGGTCCACGATTCCAGCAGTACTGCCGCCAGAATGACCTGCAGCAGGTACAGGAAGACGAAGGGGTTGCTGGCACCACCGCTGAGATAAAGCTGGGTGGTCAGCATGGCCACGTCGATCAGCAGCGCGACAAAAATCTCGGCGTTGGTGATCTCGCGGCGAATGCGGATACGAAGATGGCTGGTGATGTTGAACGCCACCAGGCAGCCCAGCACGCCCAGCATGTATTCCAGCGGCAAGGAAATGCCAAAACCGAAATGCACGACGCTGATGGTCGCAACCTGACCAAGCACCGCTATCCAGCGCAGCTGGATCAGAATCTGCATGTTCTTGCGGCCGGTCGCGTCGTCCTTGCCCGCAGCGGGCGGCTTGGCACCGGGCAGGCCTGGACTGGTGGAGGTCTTGCGACTGCCGGCTTGGCTGGCTGTCGTGCCCGGCTTACCCGGCGTATTACCGGTCGGGTTGCGGGGCGAATCACCAGCAGGGTGGGGCAACGCTGGTGTTGCCGTCTGACCGGTATTTGGCGGCTGCGCCGGTGTGGGCGCGGGTATCTGGGGCGGCATCTTCACTTCTCCGTGGAAGCGAAGTGTATGCCAAGAGAAGTGAATGCCCGGACGGGAGGCCAGGAAGCGGGTGGCTGGACGTGAATCCGAGACGTGACTACCTGGAAGTGACTACCTGGAAGTGACTACCTGGAAGTGACTACCGGGAAGCGACTACCGGGAAGCGACTACCGGCAAGCGAGAAGCGAATACCAGGAAGTGCATACCCAGAAGGGTCTGCCCTCAGCGCGTACCGCGTTCCCGCCGTTCATAGCGAGCCACATACCAGGTCACGCCCGCCACCATCAGCGCAAGCAGGTACCAGGTCACTGCATAGACCAGGTGATTGTTCTGGAAGTCGATCACCGTCAGCCCGCCCACCGGCCAGACCGTTTCGGCTTGTTTGGATTCAACCATGCGGGCCTCGGCCAGCCTGGGTTCTGCAGGTTTCTGCTGCGCCAGCACCGGCACCGTGTCGGCATCGACAAAGTAAGGGGCAATGTTGCTCAGGCCACGCGCTGCTGCAATAGCGGCCACATCGCGCGAGTACCAGCGATCGGCACCCGGTTCGTTGCTGCGCAGGAAACCGCCCTTGGGCTGGGTGATGCGAAGCAGGCCGGTGACGCTGGTTTCGCCCTTGGGTTCGTTGGCCGACCGCGTGCTGCGGTCACGCCGCTCTTGCGATACGAAGCCTCGGTTGACCAACAAGGTGGTGCCGTCGGCCAACTGCAAAGGCGTCATGACCCAAAAGCCACTTCCCAGGTCCGACACCGCTTGCACCAGCGTTTCGCGGTCATGAAGGAAGACGCCGGTGGCCTGCACGCGGCGATATTCATCGTTTGCGGCGTTGATGCCCGCCCATTCGGACTGCGCAGGCAGCGCGACAGCCGGGGCATGGGCGCGCTGATCGACACGCGCAATCAGATCAAGCTTCCACGACAGACGTTTCACCTGCCAGGTACCGAGCGCGACAAACCCGCTGAAGAGCAGGGCGGCGATCACGGCCAGGGTGACCAGCACGCCTTTGCTGCGCGGGCGGCGGCCACCTGTCTGCGGATTGTCTTGCGCGGCGTGTGAAGCTTGCATGTCGTGCTGCCTGGTTCTTGATAGGTAAGGGTGTGGTTTGACGGCGGGTTTCGGAAAAAGTGCACTGACTGGCTGCTGTCGAAAATCCGTGCTCGGAAATTCGCCTTCGACACCCGCTTTCAAAAGCCGTTTTCAGAAATGTGCTCGGTCAAAACACACTTCTGAAAACGACTGCGGGTCGCTCGATGCGACCCGCAGGTAGTGCTGAAACCGGCAATGTGATTACCGGTCGCCTTGGCGCCAGGCGCTCAAGGCATCTTCTTTACATGTTCTTCATGTCATGCATCATGCCGGGCATCATGTTCTGGTTCAGGTGGAACATGACCCAGATCGAACCCGCCAGGGTGATCACGACAATCACCAGCGTGAAGATCAGCGCCAGCATGTTCCAGCCGCCCTCTGAACGCGCATTCATGTGCAGGAAGTAGACCATGTGCACAACGATCTGCACGGCAGCAAAGCCCATCAAGATCAGTGCGGTGGTGCTGGACGATTCAAAGACCTTGCCCATCACCAGCCAGAACGGGATCACCGTCAGGATCACGGCGAGCACGAAGCCCGTCATGTATCCCTTGAGGGTACTTGGTTCGTGGCCGTCATCATGGTCATGACCATGATCATCATGCCCGTGGTGACCGTGGTGACCGTTGGCAAGGGTATTGGTATGCGCGCTCACGGCAGCACTCCCATCAGGTAGACGAAGGTAAACACACCGATCCAGACCACGTCCAAGAAGTGCCAGAACATCGACAGGCACATCATGCGGCGGCGGTTCTCGGGGATGAAGCCATGCTTCTTCAGCTGAACCATCAACACGATCAGCCAGATGATGCCGAAGGTGACGTGCAGGCCGTGGGTAGCCACCAGCGCGAAGAACGCCGACAGGAACGCACTGCGCTGCGGGGTCGCACCGACGTGGATCAGGTGAGCGAATTCATACAGTTCGAGACCGATGAAGGCTGCGCCCAGCAGGCCGGTGATGCCCAGCCACAGCAAAGTGGCGTTCAAGCGCTTGCGTTGCATTTCCAGCATCGCAAAGCCGAAGGTGATGGACGACAACAGCAGCATCGACGTGTTGATCGCGACCAGGGTCAGATCGAACAGGTCGGCACCTGACGGGCCTGCTGCATAGCTGCGCCCGACCACGCCGTACACGGCGAAGAGGCAGGCGAAGATCAAGCAGTCGCTCATCAGGTAGAGCCAGAACCCCAGCAGGGTTCCGTTCTGCGGATGGTGTTCACCGGGGACGTAGAAACGCAGGTTGTCTGCTGCGTGCACGCTGTCGGCGGCGGGGTGGACTGAAGTATTAGACATGGTTGGACAACAGGCGGGTGCGCTCTGCCTCGGTACGGACGACGTCTTCGACCGGAATGTAGAAATCGCGCTTGTAGTTGAAGGTGTGATAGATCGAACCAGCAATCAAGGCCACGAAGGACACGCCAGCCACCAGCCACATCTGCCAGATCAGGGCGAAGCCAACCAGCACGCTCATACCCGCGATGATGATGCCGGCTGCCGTGTTCTTCGGCATGTGGATCGGCAGGAAGCCTTCGGAAGGACGCTGATAACCGCGCTGCTTCATCTGGTACCAGGCGTCGCCATCATGCACTTCAGGCGTGAATGCGAAGTTGTAGTTCGGCGGGGGCGACGAGGTCGACCATTCCAGCGTACGGCCACCCCACGGGTCGCCCGTGTGGTCACGCAGTTCCTCGCGACGACGATAGCTGACGACCAGCTGGATCAGGAAGCTGCCGATGCCGAGTGCAATCAGGACTGCACCGAACGCAGCGATCTGGAACCAGATCTGCAGCGAAGGATCAACGAAGTGGTTCACACGACGGGTGACACCCATCAGGCCCAGCACATACAGCGGCATGAACGCGAAGTAGAAGCCGATGAACCAGAACCAGAACGAGCACTTGCCCCAGAACGGATCGAGCTTGTAGCCGAAGGCCTTCGGGAACCAGTAGGTGATACCAGCCATCATGCCGAACAGCACGCCGCCGATGATCACGTTGTGGAAGTGAGCAATCAGGAACAGGCTGTTGTGCAGCACGAAGTCGGCCGGGGGCACTGCCAGCAGCACGCCGGTCATACCACCGATGGTGAAGGTGACCATGAAGCCAACCGTCCACAGCATCGGCACTTCGAAGCGGATACGACCGCGGTACATCGTGAACAACCAGTTGAAGATCTTCGCCCCGGTCGGGATCGAGATAATCATGGTTGTGATGCCGAAGAACGAATTGACGCTTGCACCCGAGCCCATGGTGAAGAAGTGATGCAGCCACACCAGGTACGACAGCACGGTGATCACGATGGTTGCGTACACCATCGATGCATAACCGAACAGACGCTTGCCGCTGAAGGTGGACACAACTTCCGAAAACACACCGAATGCCGGCAGGATCAGGATGTAGACCTCGGGGTGACCCCAGATCCAGATCAGGTTCACGTACATCATGGCGTTGCCGCCGAAGTCGTTCGTGAAGAAGTTGAAGCCGGCGTAACGGTCAAGCGACAGCAGGCCCAGCACAGCGGTCAGCACCGGGAAGGCGGCAACGATCAGCACGTTGGTGCACAGCGAGGTCCAGGTGAAGATGGGCATCTTCATCAGGCCCATGCCCGGGGCGCGCATCTTGACGATGGTGACCAGCAGGTTGATACCGGAAAGTAAGGTTCCTACCCCCGCTATCTGCAATGACCATATGTAGTAGTCGACCCCCACATCCGGGCTATGGAGAATCCCCGACAGCGGCGGATAGGCCAACCAGCCGGTCTTGGCGAATTCACCGACGAACAGCGAAGCCATCACCAGGATTGCGCCACCGGCGGTCATCCAGAAGCTGAAGTTGTTCAGGAAGGGGAAGGCCACGTCGCGGGCACCGATCTGCAGCGGGACGATGAAGTTCATCAGCCCGGTGACCAGCGGCATTGCGACGAAGAAGATCATGATCACGCCGTGGGCGGTGAAGATCTGGTCGTAATGGTGTGGCGGCAGGAAGCCGGCCGAATCGCCGAAGGCGATGGCCTGCTGGGCGCGCATCATCAGTGCGTCGGCAAAGCCGCGCAACAACATCACCAATGCAAGGATGATGTACATGATGCCGATTTTCTTGTGGTCGATACTGGTCAACCACTCGGTCCACAGGTAACCCCAGACCTTGAAATAGGTCAGGGCACCGAGCAGCGCCAGGCCGCCCAGCACTACCATCGCGAATGTGGCGATCAGGATCGGCTCATGCAGGGGAATCGCTTCCCATGACAAGCGGCCGAGTATTAACTTGGTCAGGTCTAGTTGCTCAAACATCTTGGATATCGTGGCCAGTGGCGCAAGGTAAATGGTGAGTCGGGCAGCCGATCAAAGCGCTGGGTCCGACGATGCAAAGCCTGCGCCCAACAAATCTTGGGGAGTGCACAAGGCGCCGATGTAAGTGCGTGTCGTGGCACTGTCGAGCCCGAGCCGATCACGCGTGTCGGTGTTGAGCTGGGCCAGGTTGTAAACGCCGGGCATGCCCAATCCGCCTTGCGCGTCGACCTTCATCATGTCGTGCATGCACATGCGATTGGCTTCGACGCAGCGATTCACGATCGCGGTGAAGAGGCCATCAGCCACGCTGCCGTAGCGACGCACCGGCTCACGCTCGCTGGGCTGCTCAAGCTGCAGGTAGGTTTCGCGGCTGAGCGCGTCCTTGCTGCCCTTGTTCTGTGCAATCCACGCGTCGAAGTCGGCGTTGCTCAGGCCATGGAACTTGAAGCGCATGCCAGAGAAGCCTGCACCGCTGTAGTTGGCCGAGATGCCGTCATAGATGCCGGGCTTGTTGATCACTGCGTGCAGCGTCGTCTGCATGCCCGCCATCGCGTAGATCTGACCAGCCAGCGCGGGGATGTAGAACGAATTCATCACCGAGGACGCAGTCAGCTTGAACTGAATCGGGCGATCGACCGGTGCAGCCAGTTCGTTGACGGTAGCGATGCCTTGCTCCGGGTAGACGAACAACCACTTCCAGTCCATGGCAACCACTTCGACCACCAGCGGTTTGACTTCAGCTGGAACAGCGCGGCCAGGGGCAACGCGATCGAGGGGGCGGTACGGGTCAAGCAAGTGGGTGCTGGTCCAGGTCATTGCGCCTAGCGCAATGATGATCAGCAGCGGAATGGACCAGATCACCAGTTCGAGCATCGTCGAATGGTGCCATTCTGGGTCATAGACCGCTTCTTTGTTCGACGCACGATAGCGCCAGGCAAACAGGAGTGTCAGTATGATCACCGGAACGATGATCAACAGCATGAGTCCTGTGGACCAGAGGATCAGATCGCGTTGTTGGGCAGCAATGTCACCGGAAGGGGACATGGTTACCATATTGCAACCTGAGAGCAGTACAGCGGCGGGGAGCAGGAGCAGTCCGCGGGGGAGCTTGATGGAAGGCATCACCGGACAGGGAAAGAGGACTACGGGAATAGGCCGCAAATGTACGCCTTAAGGACTTTCCCTGGAATTGGACATTTTGTCCTATGGCGGGATTGACTTCCAGATGAGATGCTAGGGGGTAGGTCCTAAAATCTCCGAATAAACGAGCCAGCACGATGTCCAGTACGACTCAATCCCACGAAGAACCTTCATCGCGCCAGCTAGAGCATGACGCCAGGCGGCTTACCGCCGACCATACCAAGGTCGCCCCGGGCGAAATTGCCATTGGTGTGGTGATCGGCCGCGCGTCCGAATACTTCGACTTCTTTGTCTTCGGTATTGCATGCGTGCTGGTGTTCCCGGCCGTGTTCTTCCCCTTCAAGGAACCCCTTGAAGGCACGCTGTATTCCTTCACGCTGTTCGCGCTTGCCTTCCTGGCACGCCCGTTCGGTACCGCGTTGTTCATGGCCATCCAGCGTCGCTGGGGTCGTGGCACCAAACTTACCGCTGCACTGTTCCTGTTGGGCACGGCTACCGTCGGCATGGCGTTCCTGCCTGGCTACGCCACCCTGGGCACCACGTCCATCGTACTGTTGGGCTTCTTCCGCATTCTGCAAGGCGTTGCCTTCGGTGGATCGTGGGACGGCCTGCCTTCGCTGCTGGCGCTGAATGCACCGAAAGAACGCCGCGGCTGGTACGCCATGCTGGGACAACTGGGTGCTCCGGTTGGTTTCCTGGTGGCCAGCGCGCTGTTCCTGTTCCTGCATATCAGCCTGTCCAACCAGGACTTCCTGGATTGGGGCTGGCGCTATCCGTTCTTCGTGGCTTTCGCCATCAACGTGGTGGCGCTGTTTGCGCGTCTGCGTCTGATCGTCACCCACGAGTACACCAAGCTGCTGGAAGAGGGTGAACTGAACCCGATCAGCGTGCACGAATTGGTGAAGACCCAGGGCTACAACATCTTCATCGGCGCATTCGCGGCCTTGGCCAGCTACGCGCTGTTCCACCTGGTCACGGTGTTCCCGCTGTCGTGGTTGGCACTGCGTTCCTCGCAGTCGATCGCCAATGTGCTGGTGGTGCAGATCATCGGTGGCTTCATCGCCATCGTCGGTACGATTGCGTCGGGCTGGATCGCCGACCGCTTCGGTCGTCGCAACACCCTCGGCACGCTGGCTGTGCTGATCGCCATCTTCAGCTTGTTTGCCCCGACCATGCTCAATTCGGGTGAAGTCGGCCAGGATGCGTTCATTCTGATCGGTTTTGCACTGCTGGGTGTGTCTTACGGCCAGGCTGCCGGTACCGTGACTTCGAACTTCGAATCGCGCTTCCGTTACACCGGTGCAGCACTGACCTCTGACTTCGCATGGTTGTTCGGCGCGGCTTTCGCCCCGCTGGTCGCCCTGGGTCTGTCGGCAAACTACGGTCTGGGCTTCCTGAGCGCCTACCTGATGTCGGGTGCGGTCTGCACGCTGATCGCGCTGCGTATCAACCGTCGCCTGGAAACGCGCGACCTTTGATCTGCGCTTGAACGACAAGACTTGAAGCACCGGGTTAAATCCGGTGCTTCGAGAAAGAGAAAGGCCCCGGTGCACGTCGTGCAGCCGGGGCCTTTCTCTTTTCTGCCGTCGGGTCAGGCGACTGTTTTCGTCTGTACCAGATGGCGCAGGTACATCGTCACGCCAAGCGTCAGTGCCAGCAGCATCAGCGAGAAATTCGCAATCGCTGCCCAGCCGCCGTGTTCCCAGAACCAGCCGCTGACCGAGCCAAGTACGCTCGATCCCAGGTAATAGGCCAACAGATAGAGCGATGATGCATGCCCACGCGCTGCGCTACCCATGCGGCCAACCCATCCGCTGGCGACGGAATGGGTCATGAAAAAGCCAATGGTCAGCAAGATGATGCCGCTAATGATGGCAGGTAGCGGGGTGGCAATGGTCAGACCAACCCCAAGCGCCGCCGTCAGAATGCCGGCGATCAGCACGGGTGCACGTCCGAAACGGTCGGCCAAGGCACCCGCAGCGGGCGAGGCCGCCATGCCGGCCAGGTAGGCGCTGAATATCAGGCCAACCTGGGTCTGACTAAGTGAATACGGCGCTGCGGTCAGCCGAAAGGTTGCATAGTTGTAGATCGCCACGAACACGCCCATGACCAGGAAGGCGGTCAGGAATAGCAGCGGCAACCCCCGGTGCCTAAGGTGGCCACCCCATGCCGCCAGGTGATGGCCAAGCCCCAAGGCACGTTTCTTCACAAAACGCCGGGACGGCGGCAGCAGCCACAGGAAACCCAGCGCCGCCAGCAGGTCGATCACGCCGATGGCAGCCATGGCAGTCCGCCATGAATACAAGTCGGTCAACAGGCTCATGCCCACCCGGCCGATCATGCCGCCGAAGGCCGTCCCGCCCACATACAGCCCCATGGCAAAGCCCAGGCTGCGGTGGTCGATCTCTTCAGCAAGATAAGCCATGGCAACTGCCGGCACGCCGCCCAGCACCAGTCCTTCCAGCGCACGGGCAACCAGCAAGGCAGACCAGCTGGGTGAGAACGCCGCGATCAGGTTCAGCAGCGCCCCCAGCATCATGGAGATGAACATCAGCCCGCGCCGGCCTGCGCCCTCGGACAAAGCTCCCGCACAGAAAATGGCAATCGCCAGGCAACCAGTGGTCAAAGACAGGGCAAGCGAGCTGGCTGCCGGGCCGATGTTGAACTCGGCCGCAAACTCGGGCAGCAGCGGTTGCACGCAGTACAGCAAGGAAAACGTGGAAAAGCCGGCCAGGAACAGGGCGAAGGAGATTCGGCGGTATTCGGGGGAACCGCGTGACACGCCGTCTGGAAGGGAGGTTTGAGCGCTGCGGGATGACAGGGTGGCTGTGGTCATGAGCGTGACCTGGAAACCGCCCGTGCGGTGAATGGATTCGGGGACTGCATTGAAGCGCTGCTTGAGTTGGATGGGTCAGGCAATCATTCTTGAGCTTGGCTTGGATATCTGTCAAATATATGATTGATATCGATTTGATCTGTTTTACAGATACCTGTCGGGAATATTGCTTCTGTTCATCTGCCGGTAGCCGCGTTCAGTCGTGACGCGAAGCGCCGCCAAGTTCAGGAGTGACCGGATCGCTTACCTATCACTATCCGCATCACTTTCAAGAAGGCCACGCGTGGAACTTCGTCATCTTCGTTATTTCCTCGCGGTTGCAGAGGAGCTGAATTTCACCCGTGCGGCCGCCCGACTGGGTATCGGTCAGCCTCCGCTCAGTCAGCAGATCAAAGACCTGGAACAGGAACTGGGTACCGCCTTGTTCCGCCGAACGCCACATGGGGCTGAATTGACGGCGGCTGGTGTGGCCTTTCTGCCCGAGGCGCGCCTGGTGCTTGGCAGTGCTGCACGCGCACGTGCCTTGGCACAGCGGGCAGGGCGGGGAGAAAGCGGACAGCTGCGTATCGGATTCTCAGGGTCGGCCGCCTTCAATCCGCTGGTATCGACGGTGATCCGTAATTTCCGGCGTGCCTACCCTGATGTGCAGTTGACCCTGATCGAGATGAACACCACCGGCTTGCTGGAGATGCTGGCACAACAGACACTGGATGTCGGCTTTGTGCGTCCCGGGCCGAATGCGCCGACCGGCATGGACTTGCAGCCCATGGCGGATGAAGCCATGAAAATCGTGCTGCCGAACAGCCACCGCTTTGCGTCACGCAGGCATTTGTCGCTGGCCGAGTTAGCGGGCGAGCCTTTTGTGCTGTTTCCGCGCGGTGTGGGTCTGAGTCTGCACGATGAAATTGTCGATGCCTGCAGGCGCGCTGGGTTTGAGCTTATCGTCAGCCAGGAGGTACCGCAGATTTCGTCGGTGGTGAACTTGGTGGCGGCGGAGTTCGGCGTGTCGGTAGTGCCTGCGTCGATCAGCCAATTCCATATGGCTGGCGTCTGTTATCTGGACATCGACGACGCGCAGCCGCCCGTTGCGCGCATGGCATTGGCAACACGGCCCGGGCAAGACGCGCCGTCTGCACATAATTTTCTGGCGTTGGCGGCTAAGGTGCCGAGTGCCAACCTGCCTGAATAGTTGATCGATGACGAAAATGTCTTATTGGTATCTGAATATTAACTTTTGGCAGTCATATTGACTGGACCATTCACTGCAAAAACTTGCGTGTGATGCCTGCTGCCTACATAGTCCGAAAACGTGCTTCCGAATCTCGACTTTCAAGGGGTTTTGTCATGGCTTTTCGATCTTTCAATACACGTCTGAATAAATGGGTTGCGGGTATAGGGCTGACGGGCTTGCTGGTTGCCAGCGCGGCGGCTCACCACGGCTGGAGTTGGGCCGATTCCGAGCAAGTAAAGCTCAACGGCACAGTTCGAAAGGTCGAGATATCTCCGCCGCATCCGTGGCTTGATGTGGAAACTGCAAACGACGGCATGTGGCGGGTTGAACTGGGCAACCCAAGCCAGACCGAGCGCTCGGGCTTTGTGGCGGGGTCTGCCAAGCCTGGCGATACCGTGCAGGTAAACGGCAATCGCGCGCGGGATCACAAGGAAAAGCGCATGAAAGCCGTGCAGATCACAGTGGGAAGCAAGACCTACGACATTTACCCCGAACGCATTGGAAAGTAGGGGGAACGTAATCGGATGAAAATTATCAGGGCAAAATCGATGTCATTGGGAATAATGGCGATCGTGCAGGGGCTGTAGCCCGGCTGTCGTCCTGCTGTAGTCTGTTTTTAGCTTGGGTGTGACGTTCGCGCCCAGTTATCGGTCACCATCAAGTCGCCATCTACGCCGTATGCGGATAACGCCGTATATCTGATTGGAACCCGATGGACATCATCTGGACGTGGTTGGGGCAGCTGCCCCACGCCCTGTTACTGCAGCGCTCGAGTACGAGCTACCTGCTGGTGAATGCTGCGCATATTGCCGCGTTGGGGGTTCTGCTTGGGTCGATTATGTCGCTCGACCTGCGCTTGCTTGGCGGTTTCCGCCAAGTGCCTTTGGCCGTAATCGGGCCTTTTCTGTCGCGCATGGCGGCATGGGGTCTAGGCCTCGCGGTGCTGACCGGTTTCTTGCTGTTCTCGGTTCGGCCTGCGGAATACGCGGATAACCTTGCCTTCCTTTGCAAAGTGGGCCTGGTGGCTTTGGCTGTCCTCAATGCCTGGGCGGTGCACGCCGGGCCGCGATGGCGTGAAGCGCTTGCAGCGGGTAAGGCATCTTCCGGCCTGCGCGTGCAGGCCTTGTGTTCGATCGTGTTGTGGCTGGCAGCAGTGGTGGCCGGACGCTGGATCGGTTTTCTTTGATTGAAAAAGTGGGTCTGATAAACCCGGAAAGACAGGACGTTCACGAATGCGATTGCGATGTGGCCTGCTGGTGGGCCTGGTGTTATTGCTTGGGTGCACGAAGCAGGCAGATTCAGAACAAGCCAGCGGCAAACAGGCCAACAAAGAAGAGATCTATTTCGTCAGACAGCTGACGACAGTCAAGCACGGCGGCAGGGGCATGCCGGTTGCGCAATCGAGTTTCAGCGGTATCACAGTATCCAAGCAAAGCGACGGTGCGCTGACCACGCGCCAACGCACGCTCTGGTCCTGGCAGGCTGGCGGCGGAAGCGCCTCGGGCACGCTGAGCCTGAACCCCAATGATGCGGACGACAAGCAGGTGCTGGCGCTGTTGGGCAGCGGCTTCGAGGCGTCGTTGAACAAGGACGGTAGCCTGAAAACCCTGAAAGCTGTCGATCAATCAGCATTTGACTCGCTGGTGCAGGCCAAGCCTGAAGCCGCTGCCATCTTCACGTCGCGCGATTCGAGTTTGACTTCGGGTGTCATGCCCTTGACCCTGCCTGAGCAGGTGCGGGTAGGTCAGGAGTTTGTGCGCCAGGAACAGTCTGGCAAATTCGGCACGCTGAGTTCACGCATGCGCGTCACAGCGCTGACCGACGAGGTAGCGCTGGTCGATATCGAACTGAGCGGCGGCGGTGTTCAAGGTGGCGGGCAGCAAGCCATTCGCCGCCGTGACGGCATGCCTATCGAACTGCAATTCGAACTGACGCGCGAGGCCGATGACAAGCAGCCTGCCATCAGCATGCAACTCACCGCCAACAATATGGCGTATTCGAATTACATGACAATCGGCGCGGATGCGACGCTGTATAAAACGCATCGCCAGGCCTTGCAGCGAATGCTTGCCAAGCCGCCATTTTCCGCCCAATCCGACGACCCCAAGGTGTATCGCTTGCAGCCTGCTTCCGAGGCCGACATGCCAAGCTGGATGCTATCGACTGCCGCACTTGATGCCATCGAGAAAGGCCTGAGCTTCGGGCTGGACAAGGATCACAACGCCCACCGGCCCCTGATTGTCTTGAAAGGAAAGATGCCGGGCAGCTCGCCTGCCAGCTTCAGGGATGCACCGACACAACCACTGCTGCTTGCCGAGTTGCGCAAGGCAACATTGATGGACGCGTCTGGCCGCGAATTACCTGATCTGGCAACGATCCCGACGCACCGCAAGATCCTGTTCATGGACAGCTATCGTTCCACGGAATTGGACATCGATTTCCCCTTCCGTTTGCCCTTGCAGACCCGGGCGGCGCAACTTACCGAGCTTGACACCATTCGGCTGGATGTCGGCGTAGAAACCTACGCATTGTCAGGCACCGAGACGCTGAAGGTCGGCGCGCAGTCCAAGGACAATGCCCAGCTTCGCATCGAGTGGCTGGGCCCGCAGCGCGTGACCCTTGCGCAGACGCGAGGGCACATGCAGACCAGCAAGGGAACCTGGACCGTTGCCGTACCGCTGGATGCAGACGGGAAGCAGATTCCTTCCGCCGCACTGCTGGCGAGCGCATTCGTAGATCAAGACGATCCGCAGCGTCCTTACGTCCATGCTCCCTTGGACTGGGAGCTGCGCAATGTGTCCTCGGATTCGCATATTGCGACGGCGCAGCCGATCGCCGCGCTGCAGCTGCGTCATTACGCCTGGGAACAGGTGCCGCGTCAGTGGAATATCCGCGCCACGCCCTAGTCAGGCAGTGATGGGCTGCTTGCGCCGGGCACAACGGAATCGGGCAAATGTGTTTGATGGATCGAAGACGAAAGGACGTTAACGAATGCGATTGAAATGTGTTGTATTGCTTGGTCTGGTGCTGTTGGCCGGATGTTCGAAGCAGGCTGTTGATTCGCAAGCTGGTGTGGGAACACCAGGCAAGGAAGAAATCTACTTCGTCATGCAGGTCATCACCGTAGATACGGGAACCGTGCATATTCCGATCACGCAGCGCAGCTTCAGTGGTATCACTGTCTCCAAGCAAAGCGATGGCACGCAGACCATGCACCAGCGCACGCTGTGGTCACGGCAAGTCGGCAATGGAAGTACCTCGGGCACGCTGGGCATGGACCCGGACGACACCGACGGGAAGCAGGTGCTGGCACTGTTGGCGAGCGGCTTCAATGTGACCGTCGACAAGGACGGCGGCGTGAAAGAGATTCGCGCGGTCGATCAGCAGGCGTTCTCTGCGCTGGTGCAGCGCAGACCGGAAGCCGCTGCCATGTTTACCCCGCAAAGTTCCAACGCAGGGCTGCGCCCGATCGCGCTGCCAGACCGCCTGAGCGTCGGCCAGGAATTCACGCGTCAAGACCACGCTGGCAGCGCCGGCGCGGTTGGCGCACGCATGCGCGTCACAGCCTTGACCGACGACGTGGCAGTGGTCGATGTGCAGGTGGAAGGCGAGGGTGTCAGTGGTGGTGGTCAGCAAGCTATTCGCCGCCAGGACGGCATGCCGATCGAGATGCAATTCGAGCTGAGGCGCGAGGCCAAGGACGGCCAGCCCGCCAGTACGGTGCGGCTCAGTGCCATCAACATGGCGCAGCCGCCGGAACTTGAGATCGAAGCCGATGCGAACATGTATCGCATCAACACTGACTTTGCTAAAGAGGCATTCGCCAAACCGCCGTTTTCTGCGCCTTCGGACGATGCAAGCCTCTACCGTCTGATTACCGAAAAAGAGGGTGAGCTGGCTCCCTGGATGCTGTCGCCTGCCGCCCTCGATCAGATCGACAAGCACATCTATTTTGGGGCACTCGATGAGCACAACACATCTCGTCCGGTGATTGCGATCGGCGGGAAGTTGCCAGCGGTGTCGTCCAAGGAAGTGGGCAATGAAGGCGCAAACGGCAGCGACGCTGATCGGTTTGGCCCCTTCGTGATGGCTCAGCTGCACAAGGCAACGCTGCTGGATGCAGCAGGCCGGGAACTACCTGGTCTGACGACGGTGCCCGTGCACGCCAAGATCATGTTCATGGACGAGTACCGCAAGACTGAATTGGACGCGGATTTCCCGTTCCGTCTGCCTCTGCAGACCCGTGCTGAACAACTGACCAGCCTGGAAACCCTTCGCCTGGATATCGGCGTCGAGGCCTACACCTGGGCGGGTAGCGAGACGGTCAAGGTCGGCGCGCAGTCGAAGGACAATGCTCAGGTGCGGATCAAGTGGACTGGCCCGCAACGGGTCACGCTGGAACAGAACAGGACGCCGTTCGGTACGCGCCAGGGAAAGTGGACGGTCGCAGTTCCAGTCGATGCCGAGGGACGCCAGATTCCTTCGGCGATCATTGAGATGGCCAGCTACCTTGATAACAGCGATTCGCCGCGCCAGGAGGATCTGCCGCCGTTGAGCTGGTCTCACCGTACGCTGCCCATCAACCAGGATATTGCGGCATCGCAGCCCATCGCGGCGCTGCAATTACGCCACTACAACTGGGAGCAATTGCAGCGCCAATGGAATCTTCGCAATGCTCGGAACGTGCCGGAGCCTGGGAAGCAGGGCGGTCAATAGGGCTTGCTGGCCTCAGCGTGCCAAGTTCGCCGATGCCAGCAACAGCCCGAAACTCACCAAGAGGCCGCCAAACGCGCGGTCAATCCAGTGGCGCACGCGAAGCAGGCGCAAACGGATGGCCCCGCTGGAAAAGAACAAAGCCACCAGCGCAAACCACAGCATGTGGGCGGCCGAGATGAACGCGCCGTAGCCGATCTGCACCAGAATCGGCGTACTGGGCTGCACCACCTGCATGAACAGGCTGACGATGAACACGGTGGTTTTCGGGTTCAGCGCATTGGTCAGAAAGCCAATGCGCAGCGCAGCCAGGTCTGACATGGCTGGGGGCGCGGCAGTCTCCACGCCCATATCAGGCTTGGCACGCAGCATCTTGATGCCCAGGTAGATCAGGTATGCCGCGCCTGCCAGCTTCAACAGATCAAACAGCCAGACCGACTGTTTGATCAGCAGACCAATCCCCAACAAGGTGTAGCTCACGTGAACAACCACGCCCAGGCCGATCCCCAGGGCGGTGAGCACACCTGCGCGGCGCGACAGCAGCAAGCTGTTTCGCGTGACCATTGCAAAATCAGGGCCTGGACTGATCACGGCGAGTATCGTGATGGTGATTACGGCTAACAGTTCTGTCACGATAGTTACTGGGGGCCATGGATAAGGCCCGAACATGAGTAAGGCCCCAACGATAAGCGGGTTCACATCAAATGAATAACGATGAGTTCTGACATGAATGGTGAGCCAAACTCACAATTGAAATCACAGTCGCCGACCTGGCGATTGCCTTCGCTTGCTGGGTTGCGCTGCTTTGAAGTCGCCGCCCGCACAGAAAATTTCAGCCGCGCGGCCGACGAATTGCATTTGACGCACGGGGCCATCAGCCGCGCCATTCGTGCGGTCGAAGACGACCTGGGCATTGCCTTGTTCGAGCGCCGCAGCCGCCGCGTGTTTCTGACCGACGCTGGCCGCAAGCTGGCCAAGTCGGTGAATCAGGGCTTCGGCCTGATCCACGACACCGTGCGCGAACTTCGTACCCCCTCGCGTGTTGCACCGCTGGTGGTGTCATGCGAACCAACGCTATTGATGCGCTGGCTGATTCCGCGTTGGCCGGATTTCCAGGCGCGACACCCAGACATGCCAGTGCACTTGGTGGCCGGAGGCGGGCCGTTTCGTTTTGGCGATGGCATCGACCTGGCAATTCGCCGCAACGACTTTACGTGGCCGGCATCCATCCACGCAACGCCGCTGTTCGCTGAGCAGGTCGGCCCGGTGTGCAGTCCTGCCAAGGCACAGCAGTTTTTTCGCACGGGACGCAAACCCGGCATTCGGGCGGGGGCGCTGCGCCTGCGCACCAACACCCGCCCGGGCGCATGGTCAACCTGGGCAGCCAAAGCCGGGCATAAACTCGATGAGGAGCCCGAACAGGTCTTTGAGCATTTCTATTTCAGCCTGCAAGCCGCCGTGGCTGGCCTGGGGATGGCAATCGGCCCGTGGCATATGGTTTGCGATGACCTTGAAAGTGGTGTGCTGGTGGCCCCGCTGGGCTTCGTCGAAGACGGTTCGAGTTACTACCTCTTGTCCCCACGCGAATCAAGCGTGCATAGTCCGCAAGGACAACTACTGGGCTGGCTGCGCGAGATCGCGGCCTGATGAAGATGGATACCCTGACGCTGGACAACATTCCCGAGGCGCAATGGGGGGCGTTCATGCATGCCCTGGCGGGTGCTGGTTGGACGCTGACCAAGGGCGGCGGGCTGGATCATTCCTGGGCCACGTTAACCAATGCTGCAGGTTCGCAGATCGACATGGTCTACGACATCTGGATGCAGGGCGAAATCACGATTACGTCTGCGGATCTGGACGAGGTCAGCGCGGCGTTGCCCGTGGATCTGAGAAAGCTGCTGGGCGGCGATGTGGCGGGGGCTGATCCTATTGACGTGAGATAGATTTCGGTTGATCGCGCTGTCTGCTGATGTCTTCCGGCGAGCCGTAGTCTGCAAGCACTTCAACGTCCGCTTTTAAACACACCGTCACATTCCTCTTCGTCCACATCATTGACGTGAATTTCGGTGCGGGCATATGATGAATTCACTTCATGGGGACAGACTCCATGACGCCAATCACTCTTGAGGGAGCCTCATGAGCACCGTAGTCAGCAAGACCAATAAAAGCACGTCTGTCAGTTCTTCCCATGCCGATTCGTCCAGCACGACCTCGTCTGGCATGGCTGCATCCGATTCGAACACCAAGCGCTTCGACGCCTTGATTTTCATCGGCCGGTTTCAGCCGCCGCATCGTGGGCACATTGATGTCTTGCAACGCGCGCTGCGCCAAGCCGACCGCGTCTGCATTCTGATCGGTTCCACCGACAAGCCCCGTACCGTCAAAGATCCGTTCTCCTTCGACGAGCGCCGCGAAATGATTTCGTCGGTGTTAAGCGAAGCAGATCGTGCACGTGTGTTGATCGCGCCTGTGCAGGATTCGACCTACAACGACGGCGACTGGGTGCGCTGGGTGCAGGACGCAGTAGCTGCCTTGCTGGGTGACACCAGCGGCCGCAAGATCGGCCTGATCGGCCACGAAAAAGATGCCTCCAGCTATTACCTGCGCATGTTCCCGCAGTGGTCGTTGGTCGATGTCGATGCGACCGAAGACATCTCAGCCACCGAGATTCGCGAACAACTGTTTGCCGAACGCAGCAACAGCTTCGTGTCCTGGGCCGTACCAGCACCAGTGCGTGACTGGCTGGATGCATTCCGCGTCAAACCAGAATTTGCGCAGCTTGCGGCTGAATTCGAATTCATCGCCTCGTACAAGAAGGCGTGGGCAGCAGCGCCGTACCCAGTGACGTTCGTGACGGTCGACGCGGTGGTGGTGCATTCCGGCCATGTCCTGCTGATTCGCCGTCGTGCCGAACCCGGGCGCGGTCTGTGGGCGCTGCCGGGTGGCTTCATCGAACAAGGCGAGCGCCTGGAAGCGGCTTGCCTGCGCGAACTGCGCGAGGAAACCGGCCTGAAGTTGCCAGAACCGGTGTTGCGCGGGTCTTTGAAAGACATGCATGTGTTTGACCACCCGCATCGTTCGCAACGCGGCCGCACGATCACCCACGCGTTTTTGTTCCACATGCCCACTGGTGAACTGCCGCGCGTGAAGGGCAGTGACGACGCCGACAAGGCAAAGTGGGTGCCGCTGAATGTGTTTGCGCAGATGCGCAACGTGATGTTCGAAGACCACTTCGACATCACCTACTACTTCCTTGGCAAGCTGTAGGCGCTGATCCCGTCAGCCACGCACGACGAATACCTGCTTTCCCCTGCCGGGACAGACCCGGCAGTTTCTCCAACGGTCCAAGAGGAGCTCTTGACCATGCAAAACGACTATTCCGGCCTGTCGTCTTTCCTGTCGAATCCCATTCTGAATACCGATTCGTACAAGGCATCCCACTTCCTGCAATACCCCGCTGACGCCAGCGCGATGTTCTCGTATGTCGAGTCGCGCGGCGGCCGCTACGAACGCACCGTGTTCTTCGGCCTGCAGATGCTGTTGAAGCAGTACCTGTGCAAGCCGATCAACGACGACATGATCGACGAGGCCAAGGCCTTCTTTGCGGTGCACGGCGAACCCTTCAACGAGGCTGGCTGGCGCTACATCGTGACGCAGTACGGCGGCTACCTGCCGGTGCGCATTCGTGCGGTGCCGGAAGGCAGCGTGGTCCCCACCGGCAATGTGCTGATGACTGTCGAATGTGACGACCCGCAGGTGTTTTGGCTGGCGTCCTATCTGGAAACCATGCTGCTGCGCGTGTGGTATCCCATCACCGTCGCCACGCAAAGCTGGTACGTGCGCCAGACCATTCGCCGCGCGCTTGAAAAAAGCAGCGACGACATGACCCAGCTTCCTTTCAAGCTGCACGACTTCGGTGCCCGGGGCGTGTCCAGCGCTGAATCCGCAGCCATTGGCGGTGCAGCGCATTTGGTCAGCTTCATGGGGTCGGACACGGTGCTGGGCGTCATGGCCGCCAACCGCTATTACCGCGAAGACATGGCAGCGTATTCCGTGCCGGCAGCAGAACACAGCACCATCACCTCATGGGGGCGTGCCGGGGAAATCGATGCCTACGCCAACATGATTCGCCGCTTTGCCAAGCCGGGAGCGATTGTCGCCGTGGTGTCCGATTCCTATGACCTGTTTGCCGCCTTGGAAATGTGGGGCACGCAGCTGAAGCAAAGCGTGATCGACTCGGGCGCGACCCTGGTGATTCGCCCGGATTCCGGCGACCCGCAGACCATCGTGATGGAATCCCTGCGCAGGCTCGACGGCTTCTTTGGCAGCACCGTCAACGGCAAGGGTCGGCGCGTGTTGAACCACGTGCGTGTGCTGCAAGGTGATGGCGTGAACCCGGACACCATCGAACAGATTCTGGCGGCGGCCGATCAGGCCGGTTATGCGGCCGACAACCTGGTGTTTGGCATTGGCGGTGCGCTGTTGCAGCGTGTGGATCGGGACACGCAACGCTTCGCAATGAAGTGCTCCGCGATCCGCCTGGGCGACACCTGGCACGACGTGGTCAAGGACCCGGTCACCGATACCGGCAAGCGTTCCAAGGGCGGGCGACTGACGCTGCTGCGCAATGCGCGCACGGGTGCCTATCGCACCGTTGCCGAACCGCGTCGCTGGGAAGAATCGATGATCGAAGGCGAGTGGGAGGATGCCATGCACACGGTGTTCGATACGGGTCGGCTACTGGTGGATACGTCCTTGGCTGACGTGCGTGTCCGTGCCCAGACGGAGGAATCATGAGCTTGTTCGATTCGATTGCGCTTGATCGCGGCAGGGTGGTTGATAGACAGCCCAGGGCGGTGGAGCCGCGTCACCAGGCTGATTCGTCTGCAGGCGACCGTGTGCATACGTCTGCACAGCCCCGGGCCGCCAGCATCGTGCCGATTCCGATTGTGCCGTTCCAGGCTGCGCAGGGCAGGGCACCCCTGATCGAAGCCAGCGCCGCCTATCTGCAACTGCGCGCGCGTTTCGGTGAGCTTGCCTTGCGCGAGCCTGGGGAAGACGAACAGCATCGATGGCTGGCCCATGTATTGAACGGTCAGGCTTATCGCTTCGCCCAGCCGCTGACCTTCACGCCCTATGCGTCTGCCCGCGCATGTTCGGCACGCTGCCGCTTCTGTTCAGAAACCTTGATCGATGAGTCTGCGTCTGGGCCGATGTCGGCCTCCTTGCGGCCCGGTGCCGATTACTTTGATGGCTTGAGTCGGGCCTTGCGTGCGTTGCGCGGGGTGCCGTTGTCGTACTCCTTGTCGGGCCTGGAAAACACGGATGACCCGGACTGGTTGCTGAGCTTACTGAGCACGCTAACCCAAGTAGGCACCGCCGGCCCGGTGATTGAAGATCGCGTGATGTACACCAACGGCGCGGGGCTCGCGACCGATGGTGCGCGCCTGCTGCCCGCACTGCGCAACTTCGGGCTGTCCTGGCTGGAGTGGTCGCGGCACCATGACGATGCCGCGGCAAACCAGCAAATCATGCGGTTCCGTCATGACGAAGCCGTCATGAACCAGGACGTGTTCGAGCGCACGCTGGCCACCGCGCAGCAGGCTTTCCCGGTCAAGCTGATCTGCATCGTGCAACAAGGCGGTATTGCCACTGCTACGGATGTCTTCCGCTACCTCGACTGGGCGCGCGACCTGGGAGTGCAGACGGTCATCTTCCGAGAATTTTCGGTACTGCCAGATCGTTACCGGCGCAACGTCACGCGCCGCTATATTGATGATGCACGCGTGCCCATCGACACCTTGCTGACAGCATGCATGGCGGACCCGGCGTTCAATGCGCAGTTCCAACCGCTTGCGCTCACCGGTGGGTATTACTTCTGGAACGCGCGTTGGCGTGGTCCGCAAGGCATGGAAGTGGTGTTCGAGACCTCGGACTATGGCGCGATGCGGGCGCACGAGGAATCTGGCGCGGTCTACAAGCTGGTGTTCCACGCCAACGGCAATCTGTGTTCAGGCTGGCAGCCATCGCGCGACGTTTTGTGGAGCGCCCATGAACAGCAATAGTTGGCTGAAGCTCGACACGCAAGACCCACGTTATCAGCTGCCGGCCGAGTTGCAGGCCCAGGACCTGCGCGCGGCGCGAGATTGCGGCTGGGTCGAGCAGATGACCCCGTTCATCCAGCACTACGCGCAGCCCGGTGACTGGGTGATCGACCCATTCTGCGGCTTTGGGTCCACGTTGGTAGCGGCATCGATTGCCGGGCGGCCTGCGCTGGGTGTGGAACTGGATGCGCAGCGTGTCGCGCTGACGCGCGCGCGGCTGGACGGCTTGGGGCTGGATGCCAAGCGATATCCGGTGTGGCAGGGTAATCTGGCGGATGCTGGCACGCAGGAGCGATGCAGGGGCGGGCTGGGTAGTGTTGCGGGTGATGTGATGCCAGCGTCGTCGAATACGGCCCAATTTGTCGACAGTGCCTTGCCTACGCAAGGCGTTGCCGCCTCGCGTATCGGCCTGTGCCTGACCAACATCCCGTATTTCGGTTGCGATCCAAACGAGCAGGGCGCACCAGACCAGCTTTATCACGCGCGTTATTACGAACCCTATCTGCAAGGTTTGCGCGACGTGTTCAACGGCATACATGCTGTGCTGGCACCCGATGCCTGGTGCGTGGTCATGGTGCAGAACCTGCGTCTGGGCGGACGCTTCGTGCCGCTTGCGTGGGATGTGGCCAAGCTGCTGGACGAGCGGTTTGTGCTGCATGAGGAACGCATGCTGATTTATGAGCGTGGTGGGGAAGCAGTTCGGGATGCTGTTCGTGAGTCCACACGCGATCCTGTTCACGACGCTGCAAGACCGGGTCTGGGTGGCTTGTCTGTCACCAACCGTGCACACGAATACGCCTTGGTGTGTCGCAAGCAATCACGTGGCTTGAATATCAACGCTGGGCTGGACTTGCTGCGAGCGCTGAATCAGGACGGTTTTGCGTTTGTGCTGTACGGCAGTTTTGCAGACTACCTTGACCATCATGCAGCTGCTTCGGGGCAGTCGATCACGTCATTGGGCGACCTGCTGTCGATGCGCGAATCTGCGTCGGCGCAGCGGCATCGTGCGGACCCATCCGCCCCGCGCGAGCCGAACGATATCGACCTGATCGTTCCTCCCGACGAGGCAGAACTGTCGCGCCTGATGCAGCGCCTGGAACGTGACGGCTTTCGTCTTGAATCGTGGAACGCGCGGGTCAATGCCCCGGTGGCAATAAAGGCACTGGCGTATCGCTACTATTTTCGTGCGCGCCGTGTGGATCAGGCCGGCCATGCCATGCAGTTGGACATCGCCGTGGCCGAGACGCAGGCAGTCTTTGACGATCAGCGGATGAAACGCTGTTCCACCACTTCCTTGCCCCACTGACTACCGGGTTGTTCTTCTGCCAGCTTGAAACCGGCTTCTTCATAAAGCCGCCTGGCTGCATCCAGGCTTTTGAAGGTCCACAAGTGGACGGCGGCAAAGCCCTGGCGATCGCAAAAGTCCAGGGCTTGCGCCAGCAACTGGCGGCCAAGACCTGCACCACGCAGGCCGTCGTCAACGATGAACCAGCGTAGATGCGCAAGGTTTTGGCCGAGGTCTTCACCGTCGATAGACACGCTGCCCACAATCCGGTCGCCTTGCGTGGCGATCCACATGCTGTTGCGTGGGTTGCCAAGCCGGCCGGTGAACTCGGCCAGTCCAGCCGCTACCTTGCTTTCAAAGAACTGTCCGAAGCCTGCGTGTCGGGCGTAGAAGCGGGCATGCATTTCCGTGATCCGTCCGATTGCGCCTGCCTGGTAACCGGGGGCAATCTGTATTGCGGATGCGGTCTCGGCGTTGATTGCCTTGACGCCGATTGGCTCTGCACTGGTTGCGTGTGCATCAGTTGCGTCTGGGTGCAGGGCTTTCGCGTTGCTTGCTGCCATATTGGCTGCTGCGATGTTGGTTGCGACACTGCTCGTTGTGATGCTGTCCACGGCCGTGCTGATCGCTTCACCCAATCGATGCGCTTTCAAGGCACCGGCGTAGGCCGTCAACCCCTGACCAACTGCTTGTTGCTGATCGGCCCGCAAGTGTGCCAATGCGGTGGTGACTTGTTGCCGACCAAAGTCTTGAATGGACGCCCTGGTGTGTTCTCCCCTGGACGTCAAGCTAAGCAGTTTGGCACGGCCGTCTTGGCCGCTGGCGGTTTCTTGCAGCTCGCCCGCTTCGACCAGTTTGCGCACCATTCGGCTGACGCTGGATTTTTCCAGGCCTAGAAAATCCGACAGTTCTGCGGCGGTCATTGACCCACGTGCCCCGATTTCCAGAATGGTGTGCACTGCTGACGCGGGGTAGTTTGTCGCGGCCAGGGTTGCCTGCATGAAGCCCAGTTCTCGCACCATCTGACGCGAAGCGGCGCGGATCGTATCAACAAACTCGTGCTTGGACATTTGGGGTTACTCGCTGGGATAAAGTTGTGCAATACAACTATATTGCTGGATAAGGTTGTTTGATGCAACTATCTTTTTATTGGTGGTTTGCAGCGTTGAGTGCGTTCTTTTGCCAGTCGTGGGTGTCGGGGGCGCGTCGCCTGCCCCGCTGGACTTTCGCGTCGGGTCTCCCGCCCTCCACGTCGTCCAGAAGGGCAGCCGCCACGCCCCCGACACCCACGCCTTCAAGGTCGTTTGGTTAAAAGCAGATCCCGCCTGTGGGCGATCTGCAATTTTCTGGCTGCTTGGTGCTGGATGCGGTTCTCGGCATGCGGCGGCCACCGTCCTTAATCGCCAAACGGCTGGCCTTGCGGACCGGCTGCCCAGGTCGCCACGAAGCGACTCAGCGGCTCACGTTTCGGGCCGTTCTTTAGAGGCCTTTCAGAGCAGCGCCACGCAAGGAAGTTACGCGCCTGCTTGGTGGTGGGGTAACTTGGAAGCGGGTGGCCGCGCATCAGGTAATGCGACGAAAAGGCGGGGCGTCGACCGATTATTCAGCTAGGTATGCGGTAAACGCTCGAAACCGTATATTCAGCCGCCAGCGCCACGATCGTCGCTTCCGCTCTCCGCATGCCGTGATGCGGCGGCCACCCGCTTCGGTGTCACCCCACCATTAAGCAGACGCGCAAATTTTCTTAAGTGGCGCTGCCGTAAAAGGCAACTGAAGAACCCACCGAATCGCGAGCCGGAGAGACCGCTTCGTGGCGACCTGACCAGCGAATCCCCCCGGCCAGCCGTATGGCGATCAAGAATGGCGGCCACCGAATGCCGAGCACCGCATACAGCACCAAGCAGCCAGCAAAACGGCAAACGCCCAAAGGCGGGATCAGCTTTTAACCAAACCGCTTTGAAGGCGTGGGTGGTGGGGCCGGATTGGCTGCCCTTCTGGACGAGGTGGAGGGCGGGAGTCCCGACGCCAACGTCCAGCGGGGCAGACGAGCCGGCCCCACCACCCGCGACTGACTACACAGCCCCACACCCTTGCAGAAAAAATCAACGCATCACAAGCACGACATCTCATTAGTCAGTTATCAGCCAATAGCTCAAACCGCCCGCCACCGCAAAGGCAGTGCGTTGGCTCGATACACCACTTGCCTTGGCGTGAATCGCCACAGCCGTTCAGCACCTGGGAAATCAGCCGTGCCCACGCGGTCCGGCATCACCTCCGCGTCACCGGTCAAATGCAGCAAACTGCCCGACGCAAAATCAACGAACAACAGGCCAGCCCTCGGATTCACCAGCAAATTCCCAAGCGTGTTGAAAAACCGATTCCCCGCATAGTCGGGAATAGTCAGCACTCCATCATTGCCGACATGCACAAACCCCGCGCGCCCACCGCGGTGCGACACATCAACCTGACGGCCATCATCCGTGTCGGCATACGACGCCACAAAAAAGGTATCAGCCTGCGTCACCATTGCCGCCAACGCAGGATCAAGCTGAGTCATGTACTGCGCCCTGCGCACCGTCACATCCGCAGCCGGCGCGTGCTGCTCAATGTGTCTCGGATGGATGTACTGCGGGCAATTACCAAAACTCTGCGCAACTTCGATACTGAAGCTGTCATCCGTCGTGCGACGCACCTTGCCATTGACCCGAATACGATGACGATGGGCCAGATCAATGCCCAGCAATCCCATCGACAGACCATCGCTCATTCCAACATCGGCTGGGTCGCTCGCGTCGCGCGGCATGGCAATCGACACGTGCCGGGCGTCAGTGGCATGCACAAAACCCGCTTCGCCTGCCAGCAAGCTTGCCCAGGCGTTCCCCTCTGCATCGACCGCACCTACGACAACAAAAGGCAGATACGACAGGAAATCCTGAAACTGCTCAGGCACAGTCTGACGAATCCATCTCGGCCCCAACTCCAGCATGCGCTTGGCAACGCCGACGCGTTGTTGAAGCTGGATTTCACCCGCATGCCAGGGGAACGTAGGCGAGGTGGATGCATCATGCATGGTGGAGCTCCTGAGTCGGCGGGTGGCGTTGAAAAGTGCATCACAATCAACATGGCAAGACGCTTTAGCACTGCTGTACTGACGCTTGGTCGTAAGTGCAAAACACGTTCATCAACGTATTAGCCATTCTTTCAATTTCCCTGGAGGCGGTGAATCCGCTGCATCAGCAATTTATAATTTCGCCCAATGAAATTATCTCGGCCTACGGCATTCGCCCATGCCCGGTCGTCTGGAAGGAATGCACATGGACCGTCTGCAGGCCATGAAGGTCTTCGTGAAGGTGGCCGAAACGCAAGGCTTTGCGGAATCTGCCCGACAGTTGCTGATGAGCCCGCCTGGCGTAACCCGGGCCATCGCTGCGCTGGAAGCGGGTATCGGTGCGCGGTTGTTCACCCGGACCACGCGGTCGGTCAAACTCACCGAGGCAGGTGAGCGCTACTACGAAGATTGCCGCCGCATTCTGGGCGAGATCGAAGAGGCGGAAGCGGCGGCGGGTGGCTCTTATGCCACGCCGGCCGGCACATTGACGGTCACGGCTCCCGTGCATTTCGGGCAGCTGCATGTCTTGCCGGTATTGATCGATTATCTGGATCAGCACCCAGCAGTCACGGTACGCACCATGTTCGTGGATCGCCTGGTCAATCTGGTGGATGAAGGGATCGAGGTCGCAATCCGCATCGGCCACTTGCCGGATTCCGGGCTTCACGCGGTGGCGGTAGGGGAGGTGCATCGGGTCTTGTGTGCGTCACCCAACTACCTGGCGAATGCCGATCCGCTGACCGAGCCCGCCGATCTGGCAGCGCATCGCATCGTTGCATCGACGGGGGCTTGGTCATCGACTGAATGGCGCTTCGGGCTGGAGAGCAAAACCACGATTAATGTAAAACCGCGTCTGCTGTGCAATACCAATGACGCTGCGATTGCGGCGGCGGTGTCGGGGTGGGGCATCACACGGGTGCTGTCGTATCAGGTTCGCCAGCATGTGAATGAAGGCCGCTTGCAGATATTGTTGCCGCAATATCAAGAGGCAGCCATGCCCGTTCACATCGTCTACAGCGCCGGGCGCAAGGCGTCGGCGAAAGTCAGGGCATTTGTGGATCTGGCCGCGGCACGCTTGCGGGTTGCGTTGGCTGCTTGAGCTCAACAGCCAAGACACCACAACCATCACCGACACTATCAACGCACACCAAGGAGCCCGACCATGAGCATGGAAACCATTGAAATCAAGGCCTTTCTGCCATCGCAGGACTTCGACCTATCCATCCGTTTCTACACCGATCTTGGTTCACGGTGGCCTGGGTGGAAGAGGGCGTGGCCTATCTGCGTGCGGACAAGTCGAGCTTTCTGCTGACCCGTTACTACCAGAAGGAGTTCGCCGAGAACTGCATGATGCATCTGCTGGTCAAGGACGTGGAAGCCTGGTGGCACCATGTCGAGATGCAGCAGTTGGGCCAGCGTTATGGCGTGCGGGTGAATCCGCCAGAAGACCGGCCCTGGGGGCTGCGCGACTTCACGATCGATGACCCGTGCGGGGTGTTGTGGCGCATTGGGCAGGTGATTGAAGCGCGTGATCCGGTTGATCCCCGCGATGCGGGTCTGAAAGACAATCCCACCGACTGAAAAAACGTTTGCGGGAATGTCTGATCCAGTCCGTTTGCATACATTCATCTGCATGTGCGGATGTGCTCATGGCTTTGCACTCAGCGGTCTATGCCGACCGCCAACACAAGATCATCAACGGTCCCGCAACAGGAACGGCAACGCATGCTCAAGCAGCGCGTCGGGCGCTTCTTCGGCAATGTAGTGACCGCAAGGCAGCGCTCGGCCTTCAACCTGGCGGGCGACGCGCTTCCATTCTTCCAGCGGCTGGAAGCACTTGTGCACCACGCCTTGTTCTCCCCACAAGGCCAGCAGCGGAGTCTCCAGCAGGCGTCCAGCGTCGCGGTCGGCGCGGTCGTGTTGCAGGTCGATGCCAGCCGCTGCGCGATAGTCTTCACAAATACCGTGGGCAGTCCCCGGCAGCGCGATGCAGCGCTGATACTCAGCCAGCGCACGCGGATCGAACGGGGCCAGGCCAGCACTGCGACGACCCATGACGTCGCGGATGTAGGCAGCCGGGTCGGCTTCGATCAAGCGTTCTGGCAACGGCGCGGGCTGGATCAGGAAGAACCAGTGCCAGTACGCCCGCGCGAACGCATCGTTGGTCTGTTCGTACATCGCCAGGGTGGGTGCAATGTCGAGCAACACCATGCGCTTGACGGCTTCCGGGTGGTCCAGGGCCAGCCGGTGCGCTACACGCGCGCCACGGTCGTGCGCCAGCACGTGGAATTCGGCAAAGCCCAAAGACTGCATCAGTGACAACTGGTCTTGCGCCATGACCCGCTTGGCGTAATTGGCATGGTCAGCCGTACCCGCTGGTTTGGATGAATCGCCGTAGCCGCGCAGGTCGGCTGCCACCACGGTGAAGTGTTTTGCCAGCGCAGGTGCCACCCGATGCCAGATCGCGCGCGTTTGAGGATGCCCGTGCAGCAACAGCAAGGGTGGCCCTTCGCCACCAACGATTGCTTCGATGCGGATGTCGGTATCGACCTGCATGGTGTGTGGCGTGAAATCGGGGAACAAGGCCTGAAGGGCATTGGTCGAGACGGACATCGGGGCTCCTGGCGGCAAACAGAGGGCAATAACGCTGCGGTGACTATGCAATCAACGCTGCAATGCTAATCGCAGTGGGCACGTGCCGTCTTGGCGGCGTATGGCACAAGCAATACGCATGCGGTTACCTGCTTGTTCAACGGGCGCAATGTCCACAAACCCCCGGTCCTGGTACCCATTTGGATCAAGTTCCCCGACCCGGTCCAGTCCCGCTTTCCATGTCAACCAGAAGCACCGTACATCCGAAAAACGGACTTCAGAAAACCGATGGGCAAACCCGCCGAGGCCCTTGATCTATAACGCTTTCGCCACTCGTCGCTGAGCTTTCTGTCAAGCTGCTACCCGTCGGTAATTTTCGCTGTTGATGTGGGAGAATTCCGGCACAGGTCGGCATTTCAGGCCAGTTTGTGCGGTAGGTTCACATGATTGATCATCAGCACTACATCCTTGATTTCGCGACCTCGGCGATCGCGCGCTGGGGCCATCTGACCCCTTGGGAACTGGTGGCTGCATCGGCGGACGTGGTGCGCCAGCTGCTGGCGGAACTGCCGCCAAACGAGTATCTGACCTCGGACGAGATCGCTGCGCACCCCACGGCCATTGTCGAGCGCGGGGCGGTGTTGAAAGGACCACTGATCTTGGGACCAGGCTGTTTTGTGGCCGCTGGTGCTTATCTGCGTGGCGGCTGTTGGCTGGCGCGCGATTGCATCATCGGGCCCAGTTCAGAGCTGAAGTCATCCTTTGTCTTTGCGGGCAGCCGGCTGACGCATTTCAACTTTGTCGGTGATTCGATCCTGGGTGCCAACGTAAATCTGGAAGCGGGCAGCATTGTTTGCAATGCCCGCAACGAGCGTTCCGACAAGGAAGTGCAGGTGCGGCTTGGCGAACATCTGCATCGCACCGGCAGCAACAAGTTCGGCGCGCTGCTGGGCGATGGGGTCTGTATCGGGGCCAATGCGGTGCTGGCACCGGGCAGCATCCTGCGGCCGGATACGGTCGTGCGACGCGCGAGCCTGTGTGATCAGGAAGCTGCCTGAGCCTGGGCCATATCAGTCCGCAGCCAGCGCCACGTCAGCGCGCTTCCACAATGCTGACCCATACAATTCTTCGCCAAAATCGGGCGGCACGTGGGTGCGAATGCGTTGCTCGTGTCGCGCCAGATCAGCCAGGACCAGGTCTTGGCTGATGCGGGCAACGGTTGCGGGAATGTCCCGACGCATGCATGGCACGTCGCCCAGGGGAACGCCGACACTGGCAAAGCCGCCGGGGTTGTGCACGTGGACGTCGCGCAGCCAGGGTGCACTGCCAGGGACTTTTTCCAGGTATTCCAACCCCGTGCCCAGGTAGGGCGAGGCACCCAGTTCATCGTCGCGCGCGTTGTCTGCGGGGTGATAACGATCGCGCCAGCGCAGAATGTGGGGCGCAATGTCGGCCAGTTCCGGGCGCACGGCGGGGTCAACCAGATAACCCGTGCCTGCGATGGCGAAGTCGAAGGGCAGGGTTTCGTCGCCAACCTGGGCGAGCAAGCGGCCAGACTGCGCGTCAACACTGCGCCAGTCGGCGTTCAGATGCAGATGGAAATTGGGGAAGGCCAGCACCCGCGCGATGGAGTCGGCAGGCGGGGTCGATCCGGCACGGCGGTATCGCAGGGCTTGTTCCCATCGCAGGGCATCGGGCAAGGACAGATAGTTGTCGTAGATGCCCGGGTAGGCGCGAACCTTGATGACCGGCGTAGCGGCAATATGATCTCGGCGGGCAAACAGGTGCACGGCTGCGGCACCCGCTTCCAGCGCCACGGCGGCTGCATCGAAAGCGGAAGCCGCCGCGCCCAGCACGGCCACCGTCTTGCCTTGCAAGGCGTCGAAGTCGATCGGGTCGGCGGTATGTGCAACCAGCCCGGCTGCCTGTGCCTTGGCCAAGACGGCGGGAACGAACGGCGTACCGTTGCCCGCCACACCGTTGGCCAGAATGACCTTGCGGGCGGTTTCGACACGCGTCTCGCCCTGGTCTTTCAGGTGCAGGCGGAAGTAGGACACATCGGCGTCGGTGACGGGTTCGATGCGCAGCACTCGCACGCCGTAACGCACTTCAATGCCAAGAAATTCGCGGTACCAGTCCAGATAGTCGGCCCAGACCGTGCGTGGGATTCGGTCGATGCTGGCGTAAGCCTCGGCTCCGTGACGCGCTTCGTACCAGGCTTGGAAGCCCAGGGTGGGCAGGCCGAGTTCCGGCCCGACCAGACTTTTCAAGGTGCGCAGCTTGTGCATGCGGGCCCGGTTGCGCCATACGCCGGCGCGTGATCCATCCGGGGCGGCGTCCAGCACGGCTACCCGACCAATGCCCGCACGCCTGAGCGCAAACGAATACGCGCTGCCGCTTTGGCCGCCGCCAATGATGGCAACGTTGTGGTCAATGCCAGGATGGTCGGGCACCCAGTTGTCGGGGGCAGGCCCAAGCAGGCGCAGTGTTTCGCGCGCTAGGTGGTCGGGGTCGGGTCGTTGGGTGGACAAGGTATCGGTCATCAGGCAAGGGCCTCGGCTGGCTGTAGGGAGGAAACGGCTGCAGCGGTGGTGGACGGGCGTGCAAGACCAAAGTGATCGCGCAGCGTGCGACCTTGGTACTCGGTTCGGAACACGCCGCGTTTTTGCAGAATCGGAACAACGCCGTCGACAAAGTCTTTCAGGCCATCGGGCAGCGCATCGGGCATCAGGTTGAAGCCATCGGCCGCGCCGTGCTTGAACCAATGCTCGATGTCGTCGGCGATCTGTTCGGGTGTACCCACGATCACCCGGTGCCCCCCGCCGCCTGCCAGCTCATGCACCAACTGGCGCACGGTGAAGTTGTTGCGCCGGGCAAGCGCCAGGGTGGCGTTGAAGAAGGTGTGATTGCCGTTGCCATTGGCGGGCAAGCTCAAGTTGTCGGGCAGGCGTTCGTCCACCGACAGGCGTTCCGGGGCAATGCCCAGAATGCCGGCCAGCCGTTTGATGCTGTAGTCCCAAGGCATCAGTTCCACCAAGTCGTCGCGGCGGCGGCGCGCCTGCGCTTCGGTTGCGCCGATGATGGTCGTCAGGCCCGGCAATACGCGTATGGCGTCAGGACCACGCCCCAGTGCCTGCGCACGTGCCTTGATTTCGCGGCTGTAAGCCAGGGATTCTTCAAAGGACTGCGATGCTGAAAACACCGCTTCTGCATGTCGGGCAGCAAGCTCACGGCCATCGGCCGAGCCGCCTGCCTGCAACACCACCGGATGGCCTTGCGCCGAGCGCGGCAGGGTCAGCGGGCCGTGCACGTCGAAGTGTTCACCATGATGCGCAATGGGCCGAACCTTGTCGGCATCGACAAAGTTGCCCTGGATCTTGTCGCCCACAAACGCATCGTCATCCCAGCTGTTCCACAGCGCCTTCACCACCGACGCAAATTCCGCCGCGCGTGCGTAACGCTGGCCGTGGTCGGGGGCGGCCTCGCGCCCGAAGTTGCGGGCCGATGGCACGTCGGCAGTGGTCACAGCATTCCAGCCCGCACGGCCGTTGCTGACGTGATCCAGCGTCATGAAACGACGCGCAATGTTGTAGGGCTCGTTGTAGCTGGTGGATGCCGTGCCGATCAGGCCGATGTGGGTGGTTGCCGCCGCCACCACCGCCAGCAACACCGTCGGCTCCAGCGCGGTGATCGGCCGGAAATTGATCTGGTCGATGATGGCCGCATTGTCGGCCAGGAAAATCGCGTCGAGCTTGCCGGCTTCGGCAATCTGCGCCACGCGGACATAGTGCTGCACGTCGACAAATGCGCGCGGATCGCTGTCCGGCAGCCGCCAGGCCGAGGGTAGGAAGCCCGAGTGCAGAATGTTGACGTTCAGATGCAGCTGGCGGGGAGGGCGGGCAGCGCTCATTGATAGGTTCCTGGTTGCGGGTAGCCTTCCCCCAGCGCCCAACTGCCTACGTTGCGCGTCTTGTATTCGGCCGGGTTGTGAAGCGTGTGAATGCGGGCATTGCGCCAGAAACGATCAAGGCCGTGTTTGCGGACGGCCGAGCGTGCGCCAGTCACTTCGAAAATCTCGCTGGACACCTGCAACGCAACCTCGCCCGCCAGCACATTGGCCGCCGCGATGCGGATGGCCGCATCGCCCCGTTCTTCTGCGGTCAGTGCCTGGCCGCGTGCGAACACGTGGTCAAGTGAGATCAGTGCGCGGTCGGCCAATGCGGTGGCTGCGCGGGTCTTCACCAGCAGCTCGCCATACTGGCGCTGCACCCACGGGTCGTCGACATGACGGGCCACACCAGAGTGAAGCCAGGGGCGCGACTGATTCACCGTGTAGTCGCGCGCGGCAAGCAGCGCGCCTTGCGCGGTGCCGATGAAGACATTGAGCAGCACGCTTTGCTGCTGCAAGCCGGTGATGCCGCGCCAGATTTCAGCCGGAGCGGCCAACGGGTCCAGTTGTGCCGGTTCACCCAGGACTTCGTCTTGATGGATACGCACGCCGTGGTACGACACGCGACCGCTGCCCGTCTGACGTTGGCCGATGCCATCCCAGTCGTCTTCGATCACGATGCCTGTGCGGTCTGCCGGAATGGCAGCAAAGCGACGTTCGTTGGTGTCGGCGTCTTCCCAGGCAACCGCCAGAAAGTCCGCCACGTGTGACCCCGACGTGAACGGCCGGAAGCCGTCGAGCACAAAGTAGTCACCGTCGCGGCGGCCGAACAGACTCTTGGAGAAACTGTTGGCGTTGTTGCCCCAGAACCAGCGGGCCTTGGCTGACCTGCGCCACAGGTCATCGGTCTGGGCGGGCGCGTTGCGCAGTCGTGGGCTGAGCAGGCTGCCGTAGTGGTACCCGTACAAATGGCCCAAGGAGCCATCGACTTGCGCAAACAGGCGCACGATCTGTAACGCAGTCGACCAGGGCTCGCCCTGGCCGCCATGCGTGCGCGGCAGCAACAGCGCCAGCAAGTCATTTTCTTTCAGCAGCTCAATCTGCGCGGTGGGACGGCCGCCAGCGCGGTCGCGCTCGATGGCGTCTTCTGCAAAGCGCTCGCGTAGCGCTGCGGCGCGGGCAATGAACGGATTGCGAGTGTCTGGGGCAAACAGCTCGGGCAGGCTGTCGGCCTGCGCGTGGAGGTATGCGGGATCTGCGGACATGATGTGGGCCTTTGACTGAGGTGGACCGTTACTGGCTGGGCGCTTGCGGCCCTTTACGCGGCACAGACCTTCAACGATAGGGAGCCGGCACGGGATGGCCGCCGCCCAGCACCCAGTTGCCGACAGCGCGCTTTTTATATTCGGCTGGGTTGTGCAAGGTGTGCGTGCGCACGTTGCGCCAGAAGCGGTCAAACCCGTTGGCAACTGTGGCCGATCGGGCACCCATGACTTCGAAGATGTCGTTGGACACGGCCAGCCCGGTTTCGCCGGCATACAGGTTGGCGGTGGCGATATCGATGGCGGCCTGGCCTCGGCGTTCCTGAGTAAGGGCCGGGCCGTCGGGGTAGATTGCATCCAGGCTGTGCGCAGCCTGATCGGCCAGTTCGATGGCGGCCAGCACACGAATGCTTAGTTCGCCGTATTTGCGTTTGATCCACGGGTCGTCCACGTGGCGATCTACGCCGGAATGAATCCAGGGGCGCGAGCGCGTGGCGGTGTAGGCGCGGCCTTCGTCCAGCGCGCCCTGGGCGCTGCCCAGAAATACGTTCAGCAGCACGCTTTGCTGAAGCAGGGATACCAGCGATGCATACGGTGTCAGCGGGTCATCGGCGCGACCCAGCAATTCATCGTCATCTACCCGCACATCCTTGAAGGTGACGGTGCCGCTGCCGGTCTGTCGTTGGCCGATGCCATCCCAATCGTCCTCGATGACAATGCCCGCGCGGTCGGCGGGCACCAGCCCGGACACGCGGTGGCCCAGCGCGTTTTCCCACGACACCATGATGACGTCGGCAACATGGCTGCCACTTGAGAACGGCCGGAAGCCGCTGATCAGCCAGCCTTGGTCGTCTGGCGCTCGTCGCGCAGATGAGGTCTTCGATAGCGCGTTGCCTGAATTGCTCCACAACCATTGATCACGCACCGCCGCGCTCAGCAGTCGTTGCTGTTGTTCCGGTGTGGCGCGCGACAGCACGTTGTGTTGCGGCAGATGGTGATAGCCGAACAAGTGAGCCAGCGAGCCGTCGGTGTGCGCGATCTCGCGTACCGCACGCAGGACGGACAGCCACGATGCGCCCGTACCGCCGTACTGCGTTGGAATGGCCGCAATCAACAAGCCGCTTTCTTTCAGCAGTCGAACCTGGTCCACCGGCCGCCCGCCAAGCTGGTCGCGTGCTGCGGCATCGACCGCGAAGGCATCACGCAAGGCTGCGGCCTTGGCGACGATGGGGTCGCTCAGATCGGGCTGGAAGGGGGATGACAGGTACGGGGAAGAAAACAGCGCGGCGATATCGCCGGAGACAACACCCATGAACCTCTCCACTGATAACCATGCGGCGATGGGCACGGCCAGGGGGCCGCGACAAGATGCCGGATGCTGCCGCCAAGGCAGAAGTGAAAAAGCATTCTAGGAGTGCGCACTTTCAATGCGAACGAACGATTACGCGCTTGAATATCCGCTGTAGCTATATAGGGCGAGCCGCATTTTTTCGCATATGAATATGTGTCATGGTGCTCGGGGTGGCAAGTCAGGATTTGCTGCCTGGATATCAGGGCTTATCTCATTCATTTATACGAATACAGATAAGCTCGATTTCTGCTTTGCATTATCGAAAAGGCAGGAAAGCCGCTTTTTCAAGTCATCTGATCCTCGGATGCCCCTGGATTTCCGCGTAAAATCTAGGTCCGATGCGATTTGTAACGCCTGGGAACCGATGTAACCCCTGGGTGTCGCGTGCCATGGATATACTCCACCGCTGATGAGAAGCCGTCTTATTTGAATTGTGAAGTCTACGAATTCGAATTCAAGACGCCTACCCACAACTTAATAAAATTAGACCAATGAAAAAATCGGTAGGGATTGGGGCCGGCGTGGCCGTGGTTGTCGTTGTCGCAGGCGGCTGGATCGGCGGGGCTTGGTACACCGGAAAGCGTATTGAAGCCGAGTCGGTGAAAAAGCTGGAAGAGGCGAATGCCTTCCTGACCGCCAAATACCCGTACCTGGGCCTGAAGCTGGTTGCCGACCGCTACGAGCGCAATCTGTTCAGCACCAACGCCCGCTATGTGTTGCTCGGCACGATGTCGCCCGATGCGGCCAAGCCGAATCGTCTGGACATCGACGCGCGCATCGACCACGGCCCGTTCCCTTCCGGTGCACTGTCGTCCGGACACCTGGCTCCGCACGCGGCCTACGTCCGTGCAGCGATCAGCAATACCGACGTCACCAAACCGGTCTTCGACATTACGAAGGGTGTTTCCCCCCTGACGGCCAATGCGCTGGTTTCCTACAGCGGCAACACCGCTTTCGATTGGTTGGTGCCTGCCATTGAACACGCCGACGGCGGTCGCAGCTTGAGCTTCTCGGGCGCTCGCGGCAAGGGCACTTTCGATCGCAGCACCCTGGCAGTCAACGGTGACCTGCGCATCGACCTGCTCAAGTTCCAGGGCACCGAAGCCGAAGAAAAAGCCAACGTCGAAATCCACGGCATCGGTGGCAAGTTCGACAGCCGTCCAGGCAAGTTCGGTATCTCGATCGGCACTGGCGACATGGGCTTTGACCGTGTCGTGGTCACGACCAAAGATCCGAAGCAAAGTGGCTCGATCGAGAAGGGCAACTACCGCGTCAAGATCGACGAGAACGACAAGTTCATCAATGTCGAAGCTGCGTATGCCGTCGGCGCGATGAAGCTGGGCACCGTGGATCTGGGTTCCCTGCAGACCACGCTGAAGTTCGCGCAGCTGGACGGCGCGTCGCTGAAGGTGCTGTCTGACTTCTACGCCAAGCTGCCGGCAACGCTGAGCACCACCGGCAGCAGCAGCGACGACGCATTGAAAAGCGGCATGACCGCGTTGATGGGCTCGGGTCAGCAGTTGTTGGCGGCCAACCCGACCTTCAGCATCGATCCGCTGTCGTGGAAGACGGACAAGGGCGAGCACCGCGCGTCGCTGTCCGTGCAGTTCGATCGTTTCCCGGTTGAACAAGGCTTCCAGCCCGATACGGCCATCAAGGCATTCAAGCGTGTGGATGCGTCGTACACCCTGTCCAAGACCATGGCCCAAGACCTGGTGACCAAGATCATGGTCGAACAGATGGGTGAGTCACCTGCAGATGCGCAGAAAACGGCTGCCGAGCAGATCGAGCAAGTCGTTGCCATGGCGCAGATGATGAACGTGGGCAAGGTCGAGGGCGACAACCTGGTTGGCCGTCTGAGCCTGGTCGATGGTGTGGTCGACGTGAACGGCACCAAGACACCGGTCGAAGAATTTGCCGATCAGTTCGGTCTGCGTAACAGCAGCTTCGGCAGTGACGACGACAGCAGCGACGTGGAAGTGGACACGGTGTCGCCTGCGATGCCCAGTGGCTACATGAACAGCGTTGATACCGATGTCATGGGCGAGATCCTGGACGATTTGGGCTACGCCTACACCGTGGATACCGATAGCGCTGGCGATCCGAAAATCGTTATTGAACCGGGCGACCTAGGTGCCAAAAGCGTTGAAGTCGAGTACTACAACTGCACGGGTGACAGCAACCAGAACTGCGAAGACTTCTTGATGAAGGCTGTCTTCAAGCCCAGCAAGGGTGCAACCCTGAAGGTCTTGAACGAATTCAATCGCGAAAATCGCTGGGTTCGTGTCTACCTGGATGATGACAACACGGCCGTGGTCGAGATGGACGTGAACGCCGACGGCGGTCTGGGCCGCGAATCGCTCAAGATCCTGGTGGATCTGTTCTTCAGCGTATCCGGGGACTTTGCCGAGGCCATCAAGCCGGCAGCTGCGCCCGCTCGCCGTTAAGCCAAACGGCAACAGCCTGTCGAACCGGCAGACTGTGCGCGCGTGGGAAAGCAAAGCGCCTCGATCGAGGCGCTTTTTTACGTCGACTGAAAACGCAGTCCAGCTTTCAGCTGGTATCGCGAAAAACACAGGAGATACATGACGATGCTGCCCATGTTTTTCTACTGGAACGACGCAGTCTTCCTGCCTGCTTATGCAGCGCTGCTTGTCGTGACGGTACTCGGTCACCGTGCCTGGTTGCGCTGGCGCAATCGCCCGCAGGCTCCGAGCGCGACCAACCCCTCGCCACTGACCGATCCGTATGCCGTGGCCTACTTGCGCGGTGGCGCTGAAGAGGCTGTGCGCACGGCGGTGTTCGCGCTGTTGTATCGCGGTGCGCTGACGCGGATCGTGAAGAATAATCTGCAGCGGGCCCAACACGTAGACGAAACGGCACTGCGGTCGCTGGAGGCGCAGGTACTGACGCGTTTCGACACGCCGCGATCTGCGGAAGGCCTGCTGTGGGAATCGTCATGGATTCGCCAGACGGTCGGGGACTATGCACGACGTTTGGAGCGGGCCGGGCTGTTGAACAAGCGAGGCCTGCTGGAGCGCCGGGTGTACACCACGCTGGTGATCCTGCTGCTTGTGGTGACGATCGTCCGCAGCTTCGTTTCGACGCAGATGGGTTTCACCGGCTTCCCCTTGATGATCGGCGCAACCTTGATTGCATGGTTTTTCCTGCGGCCATTCTGGCGCATGCAGACGCCGCTTGGCCTGCGTGTGCTCGACCAGCAGAAACAAGCGCATCAACGCTGGATGAATGGGGCGAATAATGTTGACGACGCCACCTGGGTCGCGGCTGCATTTGGGGTGGCTGCCTTGTCGGCACTGGCTTACCCGATGGCAATGTACGCCATGCCAATGATGCGCAAGCCGTCGTCCAGCAATGGGGGAGATGGGGGAAGCAGTACCAGTGGCGGCGATTCTTCATCGTCCAATGGCAGTGGATGCAGCAGCGATTCAGGCAGCAGTGACGGCGGCAGTTGCGGTGACGGAGGCGGGGGAGGGAGCAGCGATTAATACGGTCATCGGGCTACTCCTGGGTAGCGAGGCATGCTTGACTGACTGCGTGATAGGCTGCTCGCGGACACCCTGTACCCGTCGTGGTACTCCCCGTTCTACCCACATGTGCGATTCGGATGTCCCACTGATTTTTCTCGCTCGCACATGACCTAAACATCATCTGTGAAGGGAGCCCAGCTGTGTACGAACTGATCATCGCCAACAAGAACTATTCGTCGTGGTCTTTGCGGCCCTGGATCTTGCTCAAGAGCCAGGAGATTCCGTTCAAGGAAACGCTGATCACTTTCGGGGATGGGTTCGACGATCCGGCGTTTCGCGCCTTGTCACCTGCCGGCAAGGTGCCGGTGCTGATCGACGGTCCAATCCGGGTGTGGGATTCGCTGGCGATTATCGAGTACCTGGCAGAACGCCACGGCGGCGTCTGGCCGCCCGATGTAGCAGCGCGTGCGTGGGCACGGTCGGCTGCGGCAGAGATGCATTCGGGGTTTTCCGTGCTGCGTGAACGCTGTTCAATGAGCTGCGGCATCCGCGTCAAGCTTGCAGAAATGCCCGAGGCCTTGATGCAAGACTTGCAGCGGATCGAGGCGCTGTGGGCAGAGGGCTTGGCCCGATTCGGTGGCCCCTTTTTGGCGGGCTCGCATTTCACTGCGGTCGATGCTTTCTTCGCGCCCGTGGTTTTTCGTATCCAGTCTTATGGTCTGCAACCCGGTCCTGCAGCAAGCGCGTATGTCCAGACCATGCTGGCGCAGCCCGCCATGCGCGACTGGTACGACGCCGCGTTGGCTGAAACCATGCGCGACGAGGCGCATGAAATATCGCTGCGTGCGGCAGGAACCTGGACCGAAGACTTGCGGGCAGCATCGCGTATCAGCCTGTCGTCAAACGGCTGATGGTCGCCTGAAACCCCGACGATTTTCCGTCTTGGTGCAGATTCGCAAAAGCAATCGACAGCCCGTGCATGGACGCCACGCGCTTGGCAATCGATAGGCCAAGCCCGCTACCTGATTCTTGTTGACCCGGTGCGCGGAAGAAACGATCGCCTAGCCGTGCCAGGAGATCCGGCGGCACGCCAGTACCCTGGTCCGTCAGTGTTATGCCGTCAGGTTTGAAGTGCACGGCGACCATTCCCCCGGGCGGGCTGTAACGAATTGCGTTGTCCAGCAGATTACGCAGCATCAGCCCGAGCAGATGTTCGTCGCCAGTCAGTGGTAGCGGGGCGATGCCGTCATCCGGCCAGAACAGTTCCACGTCGACCTGCTTGCTTGTCGCCAGCCACAAGCTGTCAGACAACGCATGCCCGCTGATCTCCGGCCAATTCGCGGTGTCGGAAAAGCTGGTTTTCGTCCCGCTTTCCAAGCGCGACATCGCCAAGAGTTGAGATACCAAGCGGTTCAAACGTTGTATGCCCAGGGCTACCTTGGCATCTGCTTCTGCGCGTTCTTCGACATTCACCGCGCGTTGTGCCACTTCCCATTGCACATGCAGGGCGGCAAGTGGCGTGCGCAGTTCATGCGCGGCGTCCGCTGTCAGGCGGCGCTCATGTTCGATTGCTGACGCCACACGTCCAAGCAGGCGATTCATGGCCACGACCAATGGACGCAACTCCCCGGGGGCAAGGCTGGGGTCGATGGGCACGGGATCGTTGGGATTGCGTCGTTCGAGCGCCATCGACAGCGCGTTGACTGGTTTCAGTGCCTGGCGGACACCGCCGACCAGCATCAACAGCAACAAGGGTAGTGCGAATAGCCAGGGGAGTATCTGGCCCAGTAGATATGACGATACAAGTTCCTCTCGTTCTCCTAGCCGCTGACCCACCGCCACGCGAGACGCATCAATGCTGTTCTCCAGGTAATACACGCGCCAGGTCACGTTTTCAACGTCGGTATTGGTGAAGCCCTGTACGCCTGGTTGGCGTGGCAAGGGATCGCCGTCTGGATCGATACGCAAGGCCCGGCCGTCGGGAAGCCAAGCCGCAACCGCCAGGTCTCCAAGGTGGGCCTGACCCAGATCGCCCACTTTGGGGGGAGCCGTGGCGACACGACCAGGCGGCGGTGCGCCGAATACGTCGAGCAGGTCGTACAAATGCTCGGCCATTCGAACCATGTCAGTGTCGTACAGCTCGTTGATTTCCTGCTGCGCACGAAAATAGGTCACGCCGATGGTCAGCAGCCAGGCAAACGGTGCCGCCACCAGAACGGCGATGATGAGCCTTCGTTGCAAGCTCATGCAGCAGTCTCGACAACACCAAGGGCATAACCTGAACCACGCAGGGTACGAACGATTTTCGGATGGATTTTCTTTCGGAGGTGATGGATATGTACCTCCAACGCATTGCTCTCGATGTCTTCGTTCCAGCCGTACAGCTTTTCGCGGATGAAGTCGCGTGTCAGTACCCGATTCGGATGCATCAACAGCAGTTCAAGCAGCATGGCTTCGTGGCTCGTCAGGCTAACTGGCTTGCCCTGCCACGCAGCGTCGCGCGAGGCTGGTTGATACACCAGATCACCGTGCGTCCACACCGGTTCGGGCATGCCGGCGCTGCGGCGAGTAACGGCACGTAGCCTTGCTGCAAGCTCATCCAGCGTGACGGGTTTGATCAGGTAGTCGTCGGCACCAGCGTCCAGTCCGCTGATGCGGCTCTCGATCGCGTCACGGGCAGTCAGGACGACCACGGGCGTTCCCCGGCCCGACCTGCGCCAGCGTGCAAGAAGACTCATCCCATCTTCGCCCGGCAGCCCAAGATCCAGCACCACGGCATCGTAATGCACCACTTGTTGCGCACTGTCGGCTTGCGCAGCGCTGGTGAACCAGTCGATGGCGTAGCCCAATAGTCGCAGGCCCTTGCTCAAGCCGTCGCCAAGCAGGGGGTCGTCTTCAACGATAAGAATTCTCATATCGCTCCAGCATTGAGCCAAACAGGACATTTCAATCTCGCCTGCTCAACTTAATGTGACGTTAAGGTTGGGTTCCTATTCTGCGTCCACGCCATTCAGGACGCCAGCCATGCCCGCGCATTCTCGACATTCCCGCACCATTTCCGGGGCTGCCTCTACATTTTCTACAGGGACGATCAGACCAGCGCAGCCCTACGCCAGCACCGAACTGAAAATACACCCGGTCGGTGCACCCGGGCGAGCCGCCATCGAAACATTCATTCAACAACGATACGCGCAGCGCTATGCCGCGCATGTGCAGGAATGGCCGCCATTCCTGGCCAGCCTTGAGCTTGATGGGGAGACGGTGGCCGCAGCGGGATATCGCGGTGCGAGCGAAAGACTCTACCTTGAGCGTTATCTGCCCGCACCGATCGAAGCCTGTCTGACGCAGCCGCTTGCCGGCCCGCCGTCGCGCCTGCGTATTGTCGAGGCAGGTACGTTTGCCGCGACGCAGTCAGGTGCGGGCCGACTTCTGGTACCGCTGCTGGCAACGCATCTTCACCAGCAAGGGTACGAGTGGGCCGTCACCACCGTTACGCAGACGCTGCGCCACTTGTTCTCGCGTTTGGGGCTGTCGCCTCAATTGCTGGGAGATGCGCGCCGCGATCAGTTGCCACTTGAGGAGCAGGCGGGCTGGGGAACTTACTACGATCATGCCCCGGTTGTGCTGGCCGCGCGGCTGGACGCGGTCATTGGCAAGCTGGTGCGCACATGAATACCGCAGATTTCTTCGCCCGGCTTGAATCGCATGCCGAAGACGCCGAACGCATTGCCTTGATCGGTAAAGGCACGACGTTGACCTACGCGGATCTGACCGCAGCCGTTGCCGAGCGCGCGAAGTTTTTGCGATCCGTGGGTATCAAGATGCTTGCTACCTTCAGCGACAACGACCCCGCTTGGATCGTCACTGACCTGGCCGCGTTGGCGGCCAATGTGCCCCACGTGCCCTTGCCGCTATTTTTCACGCCCGCGCAGATAGCAGCCACGCTGGCTGCCACTGCCGCCGACGCGGTGATTGCGCCGATGGGTATGGCCAGGAGCTTTCAGGCACTTGGTTTCACCATCGTGGATGAGTTTGACTATGTGCTGGTGCTGCTGCGCCGGATCAGCGTCACGCCCAGTCTGCCGGCAGGAACGACAAAGATCACGTTTACCTCGGGCTCGACGGGTAACCCAAAGGGCGTCTGTTTGAGCGCGCACGCCATGTTTGACGTCGCTGACGCCATTGCACAGTCGACTACTGAGCTAGGTATCACCAGGCATTTGAATGCCTTGCCCTTGCCGGTTTTGCTCGAAAACATCGCTGGTGTATATGCACCGCTGCTTCAGGGCGCAACGTGTGTCGTGCTGCCTTTGGTCGACGTCGGGTTGAGCGGTTCATCGAGCTTCGATCCGGCGCTCTTCCACGCTGCCCTGGTCCGATATCGGGTGCAAAGCGTGATCACGCTACCGCAGATGCTGCAGGCTTATGTCGCCAGCTTGCAGCGAAACGAGGAGCGCTCCCCTGCTGATTTGGCGTTGGTCGCCGTGGGCGGAGCCAGGGTCGGTGACGCATTGCTTGCCCAGGCTCAAGAGCTCGGCCTGCCGGTGATGGAAGGGTACGGATTATCCGAAGGGGCGTCGGTACAGACACTGAACCTGCCAGGAAAAAGCCGCTTCGGCAGTGCGGGCAGAGCGCTGGGACACGCGCGCCTGCGTGTTGCGTCAGACGGAGAAATCGAAATTGCGGGCAGTCTGTTCCTGGGTTATCTCGGCGGGCCCGTCGTCACCGAACAATGGCTGCCTACGGGTGATCTTGGTCATCTGGACCAAGACGGCTTTCTGTTCGTCAGTGGGCGCAAGAAAAATGTGTTGATCACCGCCTATGGTCGAAACGTATCGCCGGAATGGGTCGAGGCTGCATTGCGTGACCATCCCTTGATCGCACAGGCGGTCGTGCTTGGCGACGCCGAACCCGTTCTGGGAGCCGTGCTCTGGCTCAAGGATTCAACGCTGTCGGACGATGCGGTGCAGGAAGCCATCCACGAGGTCAACAGCGGTCTGCCCGACTATGCGCGCATTGGACCATGGTGTCGCGCCGTCGCCGACTACTCGGTGGCGACAGGGCTGGCTACTGCCAACGGCAGGCCGCGTCGCCAACACATCTTTGACCTACATAACACGTTATTCCGTGCCGCCCATCTCAATTCATTCGCTCGCCAGCACTAAGAAGGACATTGTCATGCCGCTTTTCGATCAACTCGTCGCTCGCACGCAAGATGCACGTCAACATCTCGTGAGTGCACCCATCGTGCTGGATTGTCTGCGCGGTGAGGTATCGCTGGAAAGCTATCTGGCGTTTCTTCAAGAGGCCTATCACCATGTTCGTCATACCGTTCCCTTGCTTCGGGCCTGTCGTGCTGCGTTGCCCGAGCATCACGCGTGGCTTGCCCCGGAACTGGATGAATACATCGAAGAAGAAATAGGCCACGATGTGTGGATTCTCGATGACATTGCGGCCTGTGGTGGCGATGTGGATGCGGTCCGTCGGGCCGGTCCGGGGGCGGCTACTGAAGTCATGGTCGCTTACGCATACGACACCATTGCACGGGGTAATCCGCTCGGATTCTTCGGGATGGTGCATGTGCTTGAAGGCACGAGTGTCGCGCTTGCGCTGGCGGCTGCCGACAATATTCAGACAGGCCTGGGCCTGCCCGATTCGGCCATGAGCTATCTGCGTTCACACGGCACGCTGGATCAAGAGCACACGGCGCATTTTGCCGACTTGATGGACATGATCGACGACGCCGATGATCAACGCGCAATTGTGCATGCGGCCACGATGTTCTATCGCTTGTATGGCGATATCTTCCGCAGCTTGCCCTTGTCGCGCATGACGATGGAGTCAAGCGTATGAAACTGTCTCAGACGTCGGTGGTTCTGACGGGCGCATCAGGTGGTATTGGATCGGCAACAGCACGCCTGCTCATTCACGAGGGAGCCAAGGTGTTGCTCGTCGGACGCTCCAAAGACAAATTGATGAAACTTGCGTCGGAATTGGGTGCAGGCGCGTCGGATCGCAGCCGGCTCGATGCGTTGGTGGTCGACATCACGACCGATGCCGGACGCGCAGCCATTCGTGATGTCGCGCAGGCCAGAAATGTCAACGTCCTGATCAACAACGCGGGGGTGCCTGGTTTTGGCCCTTCCATTGAACTGAGCAGCGTTGACGCGCAGGCAATGGTCAACACCAATCTCCTGGCCCCCATGTTGTTGACGTCGTGCCTGTTGCCACAGTTGATGAAGCAGCCGCGCGCTCAGGTAATCAATGTCGGATCGACGCTTGCCCGTATCGGGGTGCCTGGTTTTGCCGCATATGGCGCGACGAAAGCTGGCCTGCGTGCATTTTCTGAATCGCTGCGTCGTGAGCTGGCGGAAACCTCGGTGAAGGTTCAATACTTTGCCCCACGTGCGGTCGATACGCAGTTCAACGATGCGCGGGCAACGACCTTCAACACGGTCACTGGATCGCGAACCGACTCTGTCGACAAGGTGGCCGCCGCGATTATCGAGATGATCCGCAGCGAGCGGATCGAACGCGGAATCGGATGGATAGAACAGCTCGCGGCGCGATTGAATGCACTGTGCCCTGGCGCAATGGATGGCGCATTCACCAAGCATCGGCACGCGTTGCAGACCTTGCCTTCTTCTCTGACTCAATTGAACCGGAAGCCATCATGAACTTTCCTGTTGCAGATGTTCTGGCTGTATCCCTGCGGCGCGTGTACGTCGCCGCCGCGCTTTTTTCCTTGTCTGCTGCGCTGCCGGTGCTGGCGCAGCCCGCTGCGCTGGACAACGGCATTGCTGACATCCAGCGCGAATGGTCGATCATTCAGTACCAAGCGCCTGAAAAAACACGAGAAGACAGGTTCGCGGTCTTGTCGACCAAAGCGCAGGCATTGGCTGATCAGTTCCCGCAGCGTGCAGAGCCGCATATCTGGGCTGGCATTGCACTCAGTTCCTGGGCGGGTGCCAAGGGCGGCCTGGGTGCACTTGGTCTGGCCAAGCAAGCACGCGAGCAATATGAGCAGGCCATCGCAATCGACCCGAAAGCACTTCAAGGTTCGGCGCAGAACAGTCTTGGGGTGCTGTATTTCAAGGTGCCAGGCTGGCCCATCGGGTTCGGCGACGACAACAAGGCGGAAGCATTGTTGAAGGAAGCATTGGCCATCAACCCCGATGGCATTGATCCCAACTATTTTTATGCGGACTATCTGGTTCAGAAAAACCGCAAGGCCGATGCGGCGGTGTATCTGGAACGTGCGCTGAAGGCACCGCCGCGGCTGGGTCGGGAAATTGCCGACGCAGGACGTCGCGAAGACATTGCGAAACTTCAGCAGAAGTTGCCATAAGGAGTAAGGCTCGGCCTGTCTGCCAAATTCCATTCAGTACGGCAAGATTATTCATGATACTTTTCCTTACCTGTTTCACCGTGTCCAGGTAAGGGTGCCTTACATGAATGATTACACCGCCGACATCCAAAAGCTCTATATCGCCTATTTCGGCCGTCCGGCCGATCCGAATGGCTTGGCCTTCTGGGAAGCGCAGGCTGCCCGGGACGGAAACGTGGCGGCGGTCGCCAAGGCCTTCACCACGTCGCCCGAATACCAGGCCTTGTATGCCGGCAGGACGAACGCGCAGATCGTTGACGCCATCTATGTGAATCTGCTGGCGCGTCATGCGGAACCTGCAGGGCTGCAATACTGGGTCGGGCGGCTTGATTCGAACGCGCTCGAGGTCAGCAGCCTCGTGATTGCAATCATGTCTGCGGCACAGAATTCGGAGACCATTGCCGACAGGCTGGCCATGAGCAACAAGGTGGCGGCCGCCTTGCAGTTCACGGCCAGCGTGGACACGGCCGCAGAGATCAACGCGTATTCCACCAATGCGGGTGCCGCGATTGCCAAGACCTGGCTGGCGGGCGTCACCGACAGCGCGTCGAGTCTGGCGGCAGCCACGGCCTCACAAGACAGCACGATCTCCAGGGTGGTGGCCAGTACCTTGCCTCCGGAAGAGGTCCCGCCTGCACCCCGACCGATTACCTTTACCTTGACGACCGGTGCAGACACATTCACCGGCGATAGTGAGAACGATAGGTTTGTCGTTGCCGCCGGGACCTTGAACGCGGGCGATGCGTTGAACGGCGGTGGTGGGTACGATGTGTTGAGCGTAACGGCTTCTGGCCAGACGTTGGCAGGCACACTTACCTCGATCGAAGAGATCCGTCTGGTCGATGGCGGCACCTTCAGCGCCGCGGCGTCCGCGTTGGGCAAGATGGCTTTCGGTCACATGGATACCAAAGACACGGCTGATGTGACGCTTATCATCGACGTGGCATCGTCGGCGACTTTTGACCTGAGCGGCGTCACGGCAGGGCAGGAGGGTGCCGCGGGTTCGCGCATCAGAGCCGTCTACACCAACGTTGCGACCAGTGCCTTGAACGTCACCTTGAGCGGCCTGGGCGACACCTTCACCGGATCGGCCAATGCCGACATCATTCATGGCGGCGCGGGTGATGACGTCATCACGGGTGGTGACGGCAATGACACCATCGAAGGCGGTACCGGTGCGGACAACCTCAATGGCGGTGATGGTGACGACGTGTTTGTCGGCTTTGACGGGCAGGACTTTGTCAATGGCGGCACAGGCACGAACACGCTCAGACTAACCGCCACCTCGGCCGACCTGAACACAGCTAACGATGCACAACTCGTGCTTGTGCAGCAAGTGGACGCCTCGACAGCGGCTGTCGGCGTAACGGTAAATCTCTCATCTCAGTCCGAAGGAATCTCCGTCTTCGGCTCGGCCCAGGCCGATGTGCTGCAGGGCGGCGCGGGCAACGATCAACTCAGCGGCGGCGCTGGCGACGATACCTTTGTTGGCTTCGAAGGCGCTGACACCATTGATGGCGGTACGGGAACCAACACGCTCAGGCTGACCGCCACCTCTGCCAGCCTGAACGCCTCGGTAAACGGTGCCCTCGTGAACCTTCAGCGGGTAGATGCCTCCACGGCTGCTGCTGGTGTGACCGTGAACCTCTCGGCCCATAGCCCAGGCTTTACCGTCACGGGCTCCGCACATGACGATTTCTTGAGTGGCAGTGCGGGCAATGATGTGCTGATGGGGGGTGACGGCAACGATCTGCTCGTGGGTGGCCCAGGTGCCGATACGCTTATCGGTGGCGATGGTGCAGATACCTACGCCTACGATGCCAACACCGAAGGGGGAGACATCATCGAGAACTTCGGTGCCGGAGACAAGGTTGCGCTTCGTGGTGGGCAGTTCTCAGGCATCAATCAAGCTGACCATATCAAAGCCATCTCCGGCGCTAATGCGTACAACGGCGGCTTTGGCTACAGTTTTGACGGAGGGGCATATGCGCTCATCTATACGGACACTGCCACAGGTAAAACCAGCCTGATCATCGATGACAACGGTAACGACACCAGTGGCGGTTACACCGTGCTGGTGTCTGAATTCAAGACGGCCATCGTCGGCCCGGTTCCAGGCGATATCCAGATCGTCCCTTGAACAGCGAGTTCAGCTCAGCTTGGAAGGCGGTCATCGTGGTGTACACGTTGGCAGTAGGCAGCAGATGGCTATTGCTAACTTGCAACACAGCGCGCACGGATGTTGCGTTCGTTTGGCGACGGAGTAGTATGCGCTCCGTGTATATTTCTTTAATCGGGAAATCGCCGTGAGCGTTCCGCAGCAAAGCCTTCTTCGCGACGCCATGCGCCGCCTCAACATGACCCGCGACGCGTTTGCCGACCGCATCGGGGTAGGCCGCAGAGCACTGGACAGCTGGCTGCTGCCGGAAGAGTCGCAAGAGTCGCGCGCCATGCCGGAAATTGCCGGGCGTTTCATCGCGGAAATCCTGACAGCGGCCGCCAGCGCCGAGAACGCTACGCAAAGTGTATATTCGACTGATCCGCAAAAGCCGATCCTGTTCGAAGGCAAGCCGCAGCTGCTATCCGTAGACCAGTTCTCCCGCGATGGCGTAGATGCCTTGTTCCGCGTGGCTGACATCATGCAACCCATCGCACGACGCCGGAAAGTTTCACGCGTGCTGGAAGGTGCCGTGTTGGGCAACCTGTTCTTCGAGGCCAGCACCCGTACTCGAGTGTCGTTCGGCGCGGCCTTCTGCCGACTGGGCGGCTCGGTGTGTGACACCACTGGCTTCACGTTTTCGTCGATGGCCAAGGGTGAATCCATTTATGACACCAGCCGGGTGTTGAGCGGTTACGTAGACGCCCTGGTTATCCGTCACCCGGACCAAGGCTCGGTGGCAGAATTCGCACGTGCCACCAATTTGCCGGTCATCAACGCAGGCGACGGCCCGGGTGAACACCCCAGCCAGGCCTTGCTTGACCTGTACACCATCCAGCGCGAATTCTCGCGTCTGGGCAAGATCGTGGATGGTTCGCATATCGCGCTGGTCGGTGATCTGAAATACGGGCGCACGGTGCACTCGCTGGTCAAGCTGCTGAGCTTGTATCGCGGCCTGAAATTCACGTTGATCTCGCCGCCGACGCTTGAATTGCCCAGCTACATCGTTGACCGCATTTCGCGCAATGGCAACGTGGTCGAACAGACCAATGACCTGCGTGCAGGGCTGAAGGGCGCGGATATCGTCTACGCCACGCGCGTACAAAAAGAACGCTTCGCGGACGAGTCATTCGAGGGCTATTCGCCAGACTTCCAGATCAACCAGGCGCTGGTCGATGCGGTGTGTGGACGCGATACCCTGGTCATGCACCCGCTGCCGCGCGACAGCCGGCCCGATGCCAATGATCTGAGCGTGGATCTGAACCACGATTCCCGGCTGGCGATCTTCCGCCAAACCGATAACGGGATTCCGGTGCGCATGGCGATCTTTGCGGTTTTGTTCGGTGTGCAGAACCAGGTGCAGCACTCGATGCGCGACGCCACGTGGCGCCCGCCCACCCAGCTGGGTCCGGACGACGCGCCGTTTCACGGGATGGATTGACGCGTTTGCTGACCTGGCGTGTGCATGACGCATGTATGGCTGCGTCAGGCACGCGCTACGATTACTTGGTTAAACGTTTGAGAAGCCCATCGACCTTTTGCTTGGTCAGTTGTTCTGAACGGGCTTTGTCGGCTGGGCTGGCCGCCGCGTCGCGACAGGCATTGGCCATGTTGGAGAAACGCTGGCTGCAGGTTTGTGCCATGCGTTTGGCTTCATCCCAGCCACGCAGCGGGGCGTAGAAGGCAATGGCATCTGGCCAGGCATTGGCTGCGTCGCCAAAGTATGCGAACCCTTGGTCCATGACCTGCTGCGCCTGCTTGCTTTTGCCTGCCGAATTCAGTTGGCTGCTGCGTTCGACCACACTCAACCATGCCCGGTCTGCGGTTGATGCAAGATTTGCGTCAAGCGTCGTGCCTGGGTCGGCGGGCAAGCGACGGTTATTCGACGAGGCTGCTTGCGCGGCTTGTACCTTGTACAGCGCCACAAGCGGGTAGGCATGCGTGGCCGTGGTGCCGCTTGCAGCTTCGCGTGCGTATGTCATCGCATCGGGTGCTTTGGGATCTTCAAGCGCCTTCGCGGCGAGTTGATAGTGGGCGAGCGTCTTTGCTGTGTCACGACTACGCTGTGCGGCCAACCACGGTGCAACGGTCGCCGTTTCGCTGATCTGTCCTGGCGGCACGGATTCCGCCGTCGCCGCCAAAGCATCCATGCGAGCAATGGTCTCCGGATGCGTGCTGGACGACTTCTTCCATAAGTCGCCGATCCCTTGTGTGCCGCTGTGCACAATGCCGCCAAAGGCCGCGTGGAGTTGCGCCAGCTGGCTGTACATGACGTCGGTGACTTCAGACCTGGGGCCCTTGTTGCTCGCCATGACAGACGCCGCAGCCTTGGCTTTTACCTCGTCCAGTGCTGCTTGCTTGGCCTTCTCTTGTCTTGCAGCATTGCTTTCATCCCATGCTGCCTGTCGTTCCAGAAACGCCTTGAACCCCGCTTCATAGCTGTAGCCAAGCAACAGGCTGATTTTCAGACCCAATTCGTCTGCCGCCGATTCCTGCGAACGGCCCCAGGCTGACGCAGCCAGTTCACGTCCAAGCGCATAGCCCGCAACCAAGCTGTCGACCTGAGTCCATCCAGCCGCGTTGGCGGTTTTCTTTGCCAAGGTCATGCCTACGGCGACCAAAACCGCTGCCTGATCGCCAGTCTGGATTGCACCTTCAAGCTGATGATAATGAAGATAAACGTGAGAAAACTCGTGACTGAGCAAAGCAACGATTTCATCTTCGCTCTCTGCAGATGCGAGCCACGTGTGCGAGACATAAATGTTGCCCGCCGCCGTTGCATAGGCATCAAGGGCAGGAGACGCAAGAACATATACTTCGCCAGGCCACTGGGGTACGCCAGCCTGCGTTTTTATTTTGTTCAGGAGGCCAGTGAGATAACCCTGCATGGCGGGCATTTGCGCGACGCCGTATCCGCGTGCACGTTGATTCAGTACATCAACGGCCGGGTCTGGCCAGGATCGGGGTTCGGGCGCGGGCAGGGGAGCGCTCAACACCAGCGGCGCTGGGGCTGCCACTCCTGGTAAAGACAGTGTCGAGATGGCTTCCGGCATGGTTTTGCAGCCCGCAAGCAGGGCAATTATGACTGTGCCTGCCAAGTGGGAAACCCGCCACGCGGGTCTGCGCTGCGTTGGGGTTGCTTGCAGCCGGCTCACTTTTATTTGGCTTACTTGCATGCGTTGGCACCCGCGCCCGGCGTCGACGCAACCGCCTCCAGTCTGGCTGTGCGCTCAGGTGCAATGCCGGTATTACACGACGCTTTGGATTCACGCAGCGAGCGCACCTGTGCGTTGCGCAACCAGACCTGTTTTCCGCCGAGGTCGACAGCGCTGTATCCACTTTGCTGTGCACTGACTGCCAAGGGGAACGTGATGGTCGAGGTATTGACCTGCTCGATGGCTTGCATGGAACCGGGTGCATCGTACAGGTCAAGTTTGTCGCGCGTGCTGGGACTTGGGCCCAAAATCTGGCCTTGCGCCAGCGCGCTGCTGCCAAAGGCAATGCCCGCGAACAAAATCGAGGTCAAGACGGTGCGCTTCATAAACTACCTATGCGTTCAGGGTTTGTGAATACCAGGAACGTTGTCCGTTCCGGGCCAAAGGAAAAGGCGAATTTTTTTCAGGTAGTCAAACGCTTCGATGAAAAGCGTCATGCCAAGCAATTCGACGACTGGCAACATGCCGATGCGAAAGCACATCTGAAGCGCTGAGATCAGCAATAGCGCAAGTCCTGCTTGAATACTGAGCCGCAGCATCCATGCGAAAAGCTGTAATGCCCCTTTGAGCAAACGCGAACCTGCCGCGCTGGCGATCTGGCGTGGAGACGCTGCTGGGTCGATTGCTGCGTCGTCCGTCAGCCATTGAACTTTTGCCGCCAGCCTGGCATGCCGTGAAAGGAACACGCGCAGTCGGATCGACAGTCTTTCCCGCAGCGCTCTGGTCGCGATGTGGATCGCAAACACGATGAAGATGGTCAGCAGGCCCGCGCCGATCAGCCCGGCGGGCGGGAATGGATACCACGCACTGTTCTGTTTGTACTGGTCACCGTAAGTCAACAGATTGTCCAGTGCCATGGCGTGCAGATAGACGCCTGGGATCAGTCCGTGAACCGGGGAATTGACCAGGTCGTTGTAGCCAGCGACCGCGGCGCCCACCATGACATACCGATCGACAAGATAAGGAGCAAGCGCCTCCTCGCTCATGGTCTCGGTCTGGATCATCGACAAGGTCTGATGAATCGGGCAAGGCGGAGGAATCTCATCGCTGTCCTCCCAAAGTTGCCGCAACAGGTCCGGTATAAGACGCGTCCCGCTGAACGTACTGGCTTGGCAATAGGAGAGCAGGTCCGGTTTGTCGATCTCTTGTTGAATGCCGGGCCGGCCTGCCGCCCAGATCAAGGCCATGGGCTCGGTTTCCACACCCAGGTCGATGCCGGCGACGTCTTGGGCGATGGCCATTGCCGCACTTCGGAAAGATGCCGGGTCGCTGGCGGGGCCGGGGTTCCATTGCTTACCCGCCAAGTGGGTGCTCAGTGGGTAATTCCACGCATGGCGATCGATCGGATCGGGGGTGTAACGCACGCCGACCAAGCTCACGCATGGTGTGGCATCAGGCAACGTGGCAGCCTGTATTTCAGGTCGGGTCTTGAGCTGGCCATCGACAGGGGATGGCAATGCGGCCAGAAAAATCGGGACCCCATATTCGCCCCTGATTCTGCATAGGGTTTGAATCAGGCTCGGGAGGCTGCGGTCATTGCGCTGCTGCCCGAAGGTAATGTCCAGAAAAATGGCCTTGGGCCGGCCTGCCGGATTGGTTGCGATACGTTCGAGCCAATCGCCATGATCCATATAGGAAAGCGGCCAGGCTGATTTTTGTTCGTTCAGAAATTGCGTGTCATACATCAACACGGTTATCTGTTCTCTGGCGGCAAGAGGATATAACTCTGCGCCAATTGGGGCTTGTGAACTCGCCATATAACGAGTCACCGCCAGGCTGTCACTATTGATCTTCGTGCCAACGATCAGCATCGCAAACGACGCCACAATCAATATGACAAGTCGTATAAGCAGCGATGACACATCAAAGTCGGAAGGATGGTCCCGGAGTGCCTGCTTGAATAGATGCGGCCACGAGCGAGAGGGTGCAGAAGGTCCTGCACTGGGCACCGACTTGGGTGTGGCTGACATTATGTGACAAAAGAGACATTTTGCAATGATCTATCATGCCACGGATCTATCGGTTTTTGCCCGTGACTAATTAATGTGTGCGTCAGAGCCCACGCATAAAAGACGTGCCGCGAATATGTCGTCAGCGCTCTTGACGAGCAGGCCCAAGATACTTAGGCGTTCTGCGCCAAGCAGCCAGCGCGCGACTGGTCTTGAGATTTGCCCGCACGTCTTTCACCAGACAACTGCCGTCTGGCGATCAGCCCAGCCGTCCCGGCCAGCAACAGGCCGATCAACACACCCAAAGGCAGCTTGTCTCGCAGGGCTCGCTCGACGTATTCATCGATTATCGAAATCGGCATGGCCGCCAGCGCGGCGAATTGGCCGTCATCCGACGGATGCATGTCGACCAGATAATCGCCGTCCGAAAACGTAATGGCGTCACCCTGGTAGCGTTCAAGCCAGGCTGGTTTGAAGACGCCTTTGGTGCGGAACCAGGTGCCTGAGCCGATGCCGATCTGGGCCAGCGAGATGCGCCCGTCAATGTCCAGGGTGGCTCCGACGAGATCGGGCACGGTAATGGCCGCATGACCATTGGTGGCGCTGATGTTGAATTGAATGCCAGGGATGCTGGGCAGCGTGATGCCGTTCCAGGTTTTCGATCCGTCAGGCCCGATCTGATCGGCGGGACCCAGGGCTACCGTCTGCTGGATGTTGTTCAGCGTGGAGCAGACGAGTGCGTTGTTTCGCACGTAGCCCAGGCCCTGCACATAGGTGGACCCGGCCAGCAGCCGGCTCATCTGCTGGATTTGTGATGGAGTACAGGGCGCGTAGGTCGTTTCCGCATTCAGAGCGCCGACTGCCGCATCGATCTGCGCGCGGGTACCGGCTGCCTGGCGTTGCACGTGGGACGTCAGTCGCTCCAGCTCGGTCACGGCAGCTTGGCGACCCGTGATCAAGGCGCTGTATCCGGTGATGCCGATAGGGGCGAGCAGCAGTACACCGATGACCGCTGCTACGATCCATTCACGCCGTTTGCGCATAAGCCATTCGCCTGTGCTTGTTTGTATTTTTATGTGTCAACTGACCCGGGAATCGAGTCTACGCTGGCCGATCGTGTGATGGTAAGTTGCCTGTTTGCGCGACGCGCACGGTGTTGCATTTCTGCTTGTTCAACTATTTGTAAGCTATCGTAAGTATCAGGATTGTTTCTGTGCCGGTCGCGTCCATTTACATGATGCGAGGGGACGAGGTCTCTTCGCCATGTAGCAGTACATCACTGGTTCAGGAGCTTTTAATGAATAACGAAGACCGGATTGCGATCGAAGGCGTTTTCTCGCGACTTCAAGAGGTCGAGCGTCAAGGCGGGCCACGCGAACCGGAAGCCGAGCAGTTCATCCGCTCGCGCATCGATGCACAACCGGGTGCAGCGTATTACCTTGCGCAAACCGTGCTGGTTCAAGAGCATGCGTTGAAATCCGCGCAGCAGAAAATCACTGAGCTGGAACAGCGTGCCGCCGCGCCGGCACCCGCGCCTGCGCCGCAGGCAGGGTTTGCTGCGGATACGGCGCGGCCGTCCGGTTTGTCCGGTCTGTCGGCTGGATTCTTCGGCCGTTCGCCACCTGCGTCGCAGCAGGGCTCACAACCTTTGTCCGCAGCGGGCACGCCCCTGTCGGCAGCCGGCACCCCCTTGCAAGGCGGCACGCCGCCGGTGGGTAGCCAGTTCGGCCAATCGGCACAGCCTGCTCAGCCGCAGGCACCCAGCCGCGCGGGCGGCTTCCTGGCCGGTGCTGCGCACACGGCAATGGGCGTTGCGGGCGGCATGATGCTTGGCAGCATGCTGGGGAACATGTTTGGCGGTGGGGCTGACAAGACTGCCGAAGCCGCCGCAGCAGAAGCCAAGCCGGAACCGACTGCCGATGCTGGCGCGCAGTCCGACTCGCAATTCGACACACCGAATGATGCGCCGTCGGATGTGGCCTACGACAACAGCGACTCGGGCTTTGGGTTCTTCGACGACGGCGGTGACTTCGACGAAGTCTGACGCAATGCATGTGGCCTGCTGTACATGAACCGGCAGCTTGGTGATCTTCAAGATCACCAAGCTTTGGCTACCCAAACATGGCGCGTACCATCAATGGTGCGCGCCATGTTTGTTTATAGCCCCAGCATGTTCTTCAATCGATTGTCGGGCGACTCGGCCTTGACGCAGATGTTGCGCTCCAGGTCGCGCAGGTGACTGTCCATCAGCCTGGCCGCGCCATCGGCATCGCCGCGTTCCAGGCAGTCGACGATGGCGTCGTGCTGTTCATGTTCGCAGCAGGCGTTGCCGGGCGGCTGGTACAAAGCGACGATGAGCGAGCAGCGCGACACCATCTCGATCAGATAGCGTTGCAGCACCGGGTTGCGGCCAAGCTCGCCCACTTTCAGGTGGAACCCGCTGGCAAGTCGCACCCATGCCGGTTGTTTGAACCGGTGCATGGCGGCGTGCTCTTCTTTCAGCTGCAAGCGCAGGGCGGCCAGGTCTTCTGGCGTGGCGCGTTCGGCAGCCAGTCGAACCAAGGTGTCTTCCAGACCGCGTCGGGCTTCGAAGATGTGCCGGGTTTCTTCCAGCGTGGGCACGGCAACGATCGCCCCACGATTGGGCCGTAGTTGCACGATGTGATCGTGGGCCAGACGCTGCAAGGCCAGGCGCACCGTGGAACGGCTGGCACCGAACAGTTCACACAGTGAGGCCTCGGGCAGTTTGGTGCCAGGGGCCAGGCGCTGGCTCATGATGCTGTCGAACACCGTGCGGTAGATGCGACCCTCGGCACTGTCGTCGCCCACCACGCTGGCCAACATGCCGCTTGGATCGGCGTCGGGCAAAGGTGTGTGCTCCAACGCGGGTTCCGGGGTGGGCTGCTTGCGGGTGTGAGCGGGCATAGTGTGATGGCGGTGCGGGTGAATCAGGTCTGAAGGCCGCTGACTTTGCATCCGGTGTGCTGAAAGCTGCGCCACGGCCTTGGCCTGAATTATCGTGTGACGGCACTTTGCCACAAAGTGTCGACCTCGGCAGACAGCGCCGACTGAGTATGGCGGCAGATCTCGCCCGGGGTGGCAAACCATATCTCGCCCCGGTCGCGCGCGGCGGCCAGATGCTCCAGCGCACGCCGCAGGTGCCGCAACCGATAGGGCTGGCCAACAATATAGGGGTGCAGCGCCACGCCCATCACCAGTGGCTGCGTGCGTGCCTGAAGCTGCATTTCATCGAAGTTGTCGACGATCATCTGCGCAAACGCGCTGGCATCCATGCGACGCGCGACGATGGCCGGGATGTCGTTCAGTTCCTGGGGATAGGGCACCGACCAAAGCAGCTTGCCGTTACGCGTGCGCATGGGCAGGGGCTGGTCATCGTGACACCAGTTCAAGGTGTAGTGGTAGCCCGTCTCGGTCAGCAGGTCGGGCGTAAGCGGACTCTCTGATATCCACGGCGACAGCCAGCCGCTGGGCGCAACACCGCTGTGGGTCTGCATGCGGTCGCGGCACAGTCCCAGCAAGCGGCGTTCGCCTGCTTCGCTAAGCGTGCCTTGGCGCTCTGCGTTGGTATGGCCGTGGCCGACCAGCTCGTCGCCGCGTGCCACGCAGGCTGCCACCAGCTCGGGGCAGTGGTCGTACAGCGCAGTGTTCACGATGGCGCTGCTGGGCAGGCCCAGGCTGTCGAACAAGTCCAGGCAGCGCCAGGCTCCGACGCGGTTGCCGTACTCGCGCCATGCGTAGTTCAGCACATCGGGTTCTGGTGACACCGGCCCAATCGCCGCGCCCATGCCTTCACCGAAGGCGAAGTGTTCCAGATTGAAGCCCAGGTACACGGCCAATCGCGCGCCGTTGGGCCAGGTGTAGTCCGGGCGCTTGGTGATGGGCAGGTAGTCGAAACGTCCGTGAGCGGGCAGCAGACTGTCGTAAAGCAAGGTCATGGTGTGTTCACGCCTTTGCCGCGTTGGCGGCATTTGCTTCGGCGGCCAGGCCCGGCGTGAGTATCCATTCGGCGCTGTCGTTCCAGACATCCATGTGGGTGATCAGGCCGTTGCTGACGACATAGCGATCTACATAGCGGTTGCCCTCGAAGGGTGTGCCATCGGGCCACTCGCCATACAGCGTGCCAAGGCTGTAGACGATGGTCTCTGAAGGGGTGCCGCCTGCCACCACGTCAGTGCGTGCAATGCGTTTCTTCACCCAGGCATATCGGCCAGCGTTGAACACCGTGCAGTCCGATGGCTTGTTCATGGCGCGGCCGCCTGTGAAGCGGATGCGCATGACGGGGGCGATCAGGTGTTGTGCGCCTTCAGGGTCGGGAATCATCACGATGCGCAGGTACTCGTTGACCAGGTCGCCGGCAGATTGCGGATCGAAGCTGGCGAGGGTTGCGTTGAGGCGGGGTGACGCCTCGTCGCGGGGCATGTCCAGGCCCTGTTTTGATGCATTGCTCATGTTGGTTCTCCGCATTGGTGCGTGTCTGGGGTGCTTGGTGTCCGGTGTCGTGCTCCCCCAGATCGTGAGCAAAGGCTATGCCATATTGTCGACATATTGATATAGAGAGTGTTGTCAATATTTCATCGATTATGTGGACGTTGGCATGGTGTTTGCATTGTTCAGGGACGAACCAAGCGCGTTCAGACCGCTCCCCGACTTGCCCAACCCCATCCCTGGAGATTCACGATGACCCATGCCACTCGCTCTTCCCACCGTGCTGCCCGTCGTCGCCTGTTGGCTGGCACTGCCGCCGTTCTGGCCTGCGGTATCTGGTCTGGCGGTGCGTATGCCGCCGATCCCATCAAGATCGGCCTGGTCACGGCCTTGTCGGGTCAGTCTGCATTGGCGGGAGAGGCCATCACCCGGGGCATGACCATCGCCATCGAAGAGATCAACGCCAAGGGTGGGTTGCTGGGTGGACGCAAGCTGGAACTGGTGCGTCGTGATGACGAAGGGAATCCGGCCAAGGGCGTGACCGCCGCGCGTGAACTGATTCACCGCGAAAAGGTGGCCGTGTTGTTCGGTGGTCTGGACACGCCGGTGGCCATGGCCATCGTGCCGCTGATCAATCAATCGAAGATGCCTTTCATGGTGCCGTGGGCGGCTGGCACGCCCATCACCAAGAACGGCGCAAACCCGAATTTCTCGTTCCGCGTGTCGGCGGTGGACGAGATCGTGGACGTAGGCATGCTTGCGTACGCGCAGGCCAATTTCAAAAGCGCCAAGCCGGGCATGATCCTGATCAACAACCCCTGGGGCGAGTCCAACGAGAAGGGCTTGAAGGCAGCCTTGGCAGCCAAGGGCGTGGCCTCGGCCGGTGTTGAAAAATTCGAGATGAACGACGTCGACGTGGTGCCGCAACTGACCCGTCTGAAAGCAGCCGGTGCCGACACCTTGTTCATGGTCGCCAATGTGGGCCCGTCTGCACAGGTGGTGAAGTCGCTGGATCGCATGGGCTGGCAAGTGCCGGTGGTGTCGCACTGGGGACCGCTGGGAGGGCGTTTCACGGAACTGGCCGGACCGAGCGCCAAGAACGTTCACTTCGTGCAGACCTACAGCTTCTTCGGCAAGGAAACGCCGGTGCGCGACAAGGTGGTGAAGGCCTTGATGGCCAAGTACCCCGACGTCAAAGGCCCGGAGAACATCACGCCTGCCGTGGGCGTGGCCAACGCCTACGACGCGGTGCAACTGAGCGCGCTGGCGATTGCCGCGGCCGGTTCCACCGAGGGTGATGCGGTGCGCGAAGGCTTCTACAAGATCGATCGCTACGAAGGCCTGATCAAGACCTACGTGAAGCCATTCACCGCCACCCAGCACGACGCCTTGGGCGCGGAGGACTACGTGTGGGCGCAATTCATCGGCGACAAGATCGTGCCGGTGGCGTCGGGCAGCTAAGACAGCTTGCTTTGCTTGGACCACACCGTGTTGTCTAAAAGGATGTCTGCATGTTGTTGATATCGGCGCTGATCAGCGGCCTGGGCCTGGGCAGCATGTACGGGCTGATGGCGCTGGGTTTCTATGTGACCTACGCGGTGTCGGGGACGGTCAATTTCGCGCAAGGCAGTTCGATGATGCTGGGCGCGGTATTGACCTTCACCTTTGCGCAGACGCTGGGGTGGCCGCTGGTGCCGGCGATTCTGCTGGCGCTGGCCTTGTGCGCCGCATACGGCCTGGTGGTCGAGGCCGTCGCCGTGCGGCCGTTCGCCAGCCGGGGGTCGGACGCGTGGCTGATGGCAACCGTGGCGCTGGGCATCGTGCTGGACAACCTGGTGATGTTCACCTTCGGCAAGGAACCGCGCAGCCTGCCATCGCCGCTTGCCCAGACGCCGTTGGATATTGGTGGCCTGGGCCTGGGCATCTATCCCTTGCAGGTCTTGATCCCGGTGGTTGGCCTGGCGCTGGCCGGCGTGCTGCACACCGTGTCTCGGCGCACGCGCTGGGGCACGGCCATGCTGGCCGTGGTGCAGAACCGCTCGGCTGCCAGGCTGATGGGCATTCCGATCAAGCGGGCGATTGCGGTGGCTTTCGCTTTATCAGCCTTGTTCGCCGGGATTGCGGGCGTGCTGATTGCACCCTTGTTCAACGTGCAGTCTGACATGGGCACCTTGTTTGGTCTGAAAGCCTTTGCGGTGGCGATTCTGGGTGGCATCACCAGTGCCTGGGGCGTGATGATCGCGGGCTTGCTGTTCGGCATCATCGAAGCCTTGGTGACCGTCACACTGGGCTCGGGGTACACGCAGATCGTCACCTTCGGCTTGGTGATTGTGGCCTTGGCAATCCGACCCAACGGTCTGTTTGGCCGCGCGCAAGTGAGGAAGGTATGAGTCAGGACGCTTCGGGTATTGGCGCGCGCCTGGCCGCGCGCGCGCAGGCTGTCGGGAAGGCTGCGCCGTATCGTGCAAGCACGGGTGGCACAGGCTCTGGTACCTGGTTTGGTCTGAGCTCACCGGCACAGATTCTGTCGGTGCTGCTTCTGCTAGGTGTAGGTGCCGGGCTTGCGCTGACCGTCAACAGCTACTACGTATTCGTGCTGGCCAGCGTGGCCTTGTTGGCGGTGGTCGGCATTGGTCTGAACGTATTGTTGGGGCTGACCGGGCAGGTGTCTTTTGGGCACGTGGGTTTCTACGCCATCGGTGCCTACACCGTGGCGATCCTGACTACGAAAGGCGGCTTGAACTTCTGGCTGGCATGGCCCGTGGCGGTGTTGCTGAGCGCGGCTGTGGGTGCCTTGCTTGCCTTGCCGGCGCTACGTGTGCGCGGGCCGTATCTGGCCATGATCACCATCGCATTCGGCTTTGTGGTGGAACATGCCATTGTCGAATCGGCCAGTTTGACGGGCGGGCAGAACGGCATCATGAGCATTCCGTCGCCAGCGCTGGGCCCCTTGGTGGAAGCGGAACGGGTCATCGCCTTGCTGGCTTTGGTGACCGTGGGCGTGGTGTCGGCTGCGTTTGCATGGTTGTCGCGTGGTACCTGGGGTGCAGCGATGCGCGCGGTGCGCGACAGCGAAACCGCTGCCGAGTCGCTGGGCTTGAACCCGCTGGTGGTGAAGACCGTGGCGTTTTCGGTGTCGGCCGGTTGCGCAGGCGCGGCGGGGGCATTGTTCGCGCCCTTGTCGAGCTTCGTGACCCCACACACCTTTGGGTTTTTGCAGTCGATTCTGTTCGTGCTGGTGGTGTTGATCGGCGGGGCAGGGTCGGTGGCGGGTCCGCTGGTGGGAGCCTTGATCGTAGGTGTGCTGCCGGAAATGCTGGCCAGCCTGGAGGAATACCGACTGCTGTTCTTTGGCGTATTGCTGCTTGCCGTACTGCTGGCCGCGCCGGATGGCGTGGTCGGGCTGGTGCGTCGCATCTACGCAAAGCTGCTGCCGGCCCGTGCTTCGACGGATTGGTTCAGTGACGAGCATGTGGTGCCAGATGAAGACATCTTGTCGCGGCGGCCTCGCCAGTCGTTGACGGCACAAGGGCTGACCATGCAATTCGGTGGCGTGCGTGCCGTCGACAGCCTGAGTTTCGTGGCCGACAGCGCACGGGTCACTAGCCTGATCGGCCCGAACGGCGCGGGTAAATCCACTGCCTTGAACATGTTGAGCGGGTTCTATCTGCCCACCAGCGGCAGCTTCACGCTTGGTGCGCAAACCCTTGCCGGCATGACGGCGCTGAAGATTGCGCGGCTGGGCGTGGCACGTACCTATCAGACATCACAACTCTTCGGCACGCTGAGCGTGGAAGACAACGTGGCGCTGGCAATCAACCGTGGCCAGCTGGGCAGCTTGTTTGGCGCGACACGGCTGCGCTCGCCTGCTCAACAGGCGCGGGCACGTGCCTTGTTGGCCTGGTGTGGCTACACCGGGTCGCCAGATACGCCCGCCGCCGACCTGGCGCACGTCGATCGTCGTCTGGTTGAGATCGCACGTGCGTTGGCTCCCGACCCGGATGTCTTGTTGCTGGACGAACCTGCTGCCGGCCTGTCGCGCGAAGACAAAGTGAAGCTCGCAGACTTGTTGCGGCGGATTGCCGATGCGGGCGTGGGTGTGCTGATCGTCGAACACGACATGGCCTTGGTCATGGGCATCTCGGATCACATCGTGGTGCTGGACGCCGGCAAACACCTGGCTGCGGGCACGCCAGCCGAGATTCAGGCCAACGTCGCCGTGCAACAGGCGTATCTGGGTGAAGCCGTGGCCTTGGGCGACGACCAGCCAATAGCGGCGCGCCCCGCACCCGGCCCGGAGATGCTTGGCGTTGGTGCGCTGGTGGCGGGTTACGGTGCCGATCCGGTCTTGCACCATATCGACTTGCAGGTACGGCGCGGCGAAGTGGTGGCCTTGCTGGGGGCTAACGGCGCGGGCAAGTCCACGCTGATGCGTGCGCTCAGCGGCCTGCATCGCCCGGTGATCGAAGGTGGCATTCACCTGGAAGGACAGGAACTGACAGGCGAAGGCCCGGAGTCGATTGTTGCGCGCGGCATGGTGCTGGTGCCTGAAGGCCGGCAGGTATTCCCGGAACTGTCTGTGCTGGACAACATTCGCCTGGGCGCTTTCCTGCAATCCGAAGACCGCGAGGCGCAGGTTGAATCCATGTTGCAGCGGTTTCCGCGTTTGCGTGAACGCCAGCATCAGCGTGCCGGCCTGTTGTCGGGCGGGGAGCAGCAGATGCTGGCGATTGCGCGCGCGCTGATGTCGAAGCCACGCATTCTGTTGCTGGACGAGCCCTCGCTTGGCCTCGCCCCCAAGATCATCGCGGAACTGTTTGCGGCCCTGGATCAATTGCGCAAAGAAGGCATGACCTTGCTGCTGGTCGATCAGATGGCGGGGTTGGCGCTGGCACTGGCAGACCGGGCCTACGTGATGGAAAGCGGACGCATCGTGGCGCAGGGCACCTCGGCAGAAATTGCAGCCGATGGCGCGCTGGCACAAGCGTATTTGGGTGAACAGGCGGCCACTGCAGACATGCCTGCTGCGCAGTCGAAGGTGGCATCTCATGTTTGAAACTCTGCGTGCGCAACGCTGACGATTCCCTCAGCTTCTCGTCAGAAGCTGGATGAGGCGTTGGTGCGGATGTCATTGGCCGTTGATCCCGTGTCACTCAATGTGTGATGCTGTAGCTTGGAGTGTTCTTTTTCCAAAGAAAGGAATCCCGGAACTAGGTGGTATTGGATTAGAAATAAAGTCGGCTCGGCGCTCAGAAACTCAGTCAATTGCGGGGATTAGCAAAAGGGTTCACTAGCCTATGGGTAGGTAGCTAGTTGCGGTCTAACGGATATATGAAATCGGTTGGCGCGGTTTAGTCCTGTACTGCTAACAGAGTAAAAATCAGCCGGAGGTTGCGTCGCTATGAGGCCAAAGTGACCGATCGGCATGAAATTGGTCGTATAAAGTAGCAGTCATAGTACATAGCAGTTAATGCGGTGTCTAAAATTTAGATCTTGAGGAAAAGATGGAAGCTGGTTTGCTTATATTAATATCAGGTGTAATGTGGTGGTGTCTTTTTCATATGCAGAGGTTAGGTGCTTTAGATCCACATCACGTGGAGGCAACGCCAGGTAAGCCGGCAATTTTGTTGAGGTCGGGTGCGACGTTGCTAGCGATTTTGCTAATTCCCATTTTTCATGAAGTGAACCCGCAATGGATGCAGTTTTTCGCAATGTTTGCTTTGGCGCAAACAGTGGCCGTGGCGTTTACATCACCTGATAGATATAGGGAGGATGAGCAATCAGATAAGGTTCAGAATTTTATCGATCGCTTTAAAAGTTCATTGGCTGGGGCTGTTATTGCGAAAATTTTGGCTATAGTTACAGCTTTTTTGTTGGGTCGAATAATTGGGGAATGGTGGTTTATTGTTTTTGTGGTTATCGGTTTTTACGTGATAAGTAGTAAGGGGTCGGCTGCCTTGGATGCTATTAAAGCTGGAGGGGGCGGATTTTCTTATTTAACAAGAGTTGGAAGAGCTAATAAGGTGCATGAATGGGGGGCGGTCATTAATAAGGGGAGGTTTGCGTATTTTTTTGGTTGTACTACGTTTGGTTTCGCAATTTTGCAGTTCGCTAGCCTCGAGCCTTTGAATTGGATGAGTTGGTCAGGGCTGATTGTTGGGGCAGTACTAAACGCGGTTTTGTCCAATGTGCGATTCTGATTTTTCGCCTAGGATAGGTTGGGTTTTTTAATATGCTTAGATTTTCTTGTTGTTTTCTCATCGGTTTTTTAAAAGGTGTTGTTTTGTTGTGTTGATCTTTACCACGCCATCCTTTTAAAGGGGACTGCCTGGGTGAGGCTCGCAGTTCGGTCAAGTTTGATTGGCTATGCACCAAGCTTCCCGTAGGCCGCGTTGCGCAGCCGGCCGATATCGCCAGCGCCAGTTTGACGGGTTGGCTGACGGGTTCGCTGAATTGACGCGACCCCGCTGAACATTTTCTGTGAACCGCAGACAGATCGCTGCGGACATATTCTTCAACGTGCTCGCGGAGCCGATATGAAACTCCTGAACGTCCCTGTCATCGACATTTCTCCGTTTCGTCTGGGTGGCGAGCAGGAAAAACAGGCGGTAGCCCAGGCGGTTGACCGGGCCTGCCGGGATATCGGTTTTCTGGTGATTCGTGGGCACGGCATCAGCCCTGAACTGATCGAACAGACTCGTTCGGTATCTCGCGATTTCTTCGACTTGCCTGCCGCCGACAAAATTCGGGTCGCCCGTCCTTCAGTAGATGTGGCGCGGGGGTACATCGGGGTGGATGAAGAATCCTTGGCGCGGTCGCGCGACCCGGCCGCCTACGGCAGCGACTTGAACGAAAGCTTCATGATCGGCCCGGTGGACCTGCCGCCCGCCGACTACGCCTTTGCGCCGGCTGCCGGCAAACACTTTGCGCCGAACATCTGGCCTGGTGCTCCAACTGGCTTGGGCGAAGTCTGGCGCACCTATTACCGCAGCATGGGGTCGCTGGCAGAATTGCTGATGCAGATATTTGCTCGCGCCTTGAACCTGCCCGAACATTATTTCGACAACAAGATAGACAAACACATCAGCCGCTTGCGGGTGCGCAACTACCCGGAACAGCGCGTCACCCCCGAACCCGGGCAGATTCGTGCAGGCGCACATTCCGACTACGGCAGCCTGACCATTCTGGCGACTGAAGACAAGCCGGGCGGCCTGCAGGTGTGCAACGCGGCGGGCGAGTGGGTGGACGTGCCAATCGTGCCGGATTGCTTCATCATCAATATCGGCGATCTGCTGGCCCGCTGGACCAACGACGCCTGGGTGTCCACGTTGCACCGTGTGGTGAACCCGCCAGCCGGTGCCGGGGCAGGCAGCCGACGCCAGTCGCTGGTCTTCTTCCATAATCCCAATTACGACGCCGCCATCGAGAATCTGGTGGCGGGGGAAGCGGCCAAGTATCCACCCACCACCTCGGGCGACCATCTGCGCAAACTGTATGTGGCGACGCAGAATGCTTGATGGTGGGTTGCGAGGACTGGTGCCTCGCGCCTGATGCTTAGGGCAGATGCCCGATGCTCAACCACTGTCCGCCATCCGACCAACCAACTCAATCAATCCACACACAGGACAACCCGCAATGACCGTTCAATCCGCCGAGATCAATCTTCCCGATATCGTGGCAGAGGTGGATGCGGTATTCGCCGCCTACGAAAAAGCACTGGTCGGCAACGATGTGGCCATGCTCGACGCCTTGTTCTGGAACGCGCCGCAGACCTTGCGTTACGGCGTGGGTGAACATCTGTACGGTTTCGAGGCGATCCAGGCGTTCCGGCAGGGCCGCCCCAGCCAGGGCCTGGCGCGTGAAATCACGGCACGCAGTGTGACGACGTTTGGAAGTGATTACGCCGTGGCCAACATCGAGTTCGTGCGGGCAGGCAATCCCCGCACGGGTCGTCAGACGCAGACCTGGGTGCGCTTCCCGGAAGGATGGAAAGTGGTGGCCGCGCATGTAAGTCTGGCGGGGTGATTGGCTGGACGCGGTTTAAGGCCGCTTGGCACTGACCGCACCGCCTTGACGACAGCGCGATGGTTTTGCGACGGCCCTCGACGACCGTCTGGGGACTACAAAGTTCATCTGCCTTGATGAATCTGCCACGACCTGTTGCCAATATGTCCTGCTTGACGCAGTTTGAATGAGAAGAACTCGTATATAAGCTTGGGCTGATGTGGGTCAGCGTGGCCTGCGTCCAAGTCCAAGGACAGACATGCACTGGGTGTTGCTGGTAATCGGCCTGGTGGCCGGCATTACGGTTGGCGAATCGGTGGGCGGGGCAATAATCGGGGCGTTGTTGGGCTACGCCATCGGTCTGGCCTTCGCGCTGAAGAAATTGTCGCAAGACCATGCGGCGGTGTTGAAGCGTCTGGTCGAGATCGACAAGGAAGTGAAGGGCTTGCAAAGCCGCGTTGCGTTGGTGGAAGCAGGCGGGGCTGCGGTATCTGCTGCGGTCGGCCAGCACGCCAGTTTGGCGACCGGGCCACACGCTGATGATGCAGCAATACCTGCCGACATCGCGGCGGGTTCGACAGCGTCCCCGAACGTCAGTACGCCGAACATCACTTCGCCGAACTATCAGCCCGCTTCGCAAGCCCCTGCTTATCAGCAGACGGTCTTTGCACCGACTCCGGGCATGTCTACCGCGCCCGAGCATGAGCTGGTGCTGAGCGCCAGGAAAACCACCGAGCTTCCCAGCATCGTTATTCCCGCGGGTGCACGCACGGCACCTGCTGACGCAGATCGCACAGCGACAACTGGTGCTGACGGCTTCACATTCGCCGGTGCCGTCTGGAAAAATGGTGTCCCTGCAGACGTCGCGGGTCGCGATGGCATTCAAGCCGAGTTGGCTGCAAAGGCTTCTGATGAACGCGCAGATCAAGCGCCGGGCGCGGCCGCCAATCAATCTGCCGACGACGCACTGCTGACCGCACAAGCCGGTGGTGCTGCGGTTCCGCCGACACCTCCTGCGCCTCGCGGCCCGTCCTTTATCGACCGTGCAGTCGCCGGTGCCCGAGCCTGGTTGTTCGGTGGCAATACCGTGCTGCGGGTCGGCCTGGTGCTGCTGTTCCTGGGCCTGGCGTTCCTGCTGCGCTACGCCACGGAAGGCATGGACGTGCCGGTGGAACTGCGCTACGCCGGGGTGGCCGCTGCGGCAGTCGCGTTGATCGGCTTGGGATGGTGGCTGCGCAAACGCAATGAAAACTACGCCTTGCTGATGCAGGGCGGCGGCATTGCCGTGATGTACCTGACCGTGTTTGCCGCCATGCGCCTGCACCCCTTGCTGTCCTCGGGCATGGCTCTGGGGCTGCTGGTGGCGGTCACGGTGTTTTCCGCCATGTTGGCGGTCTTGCAGAATGCCTTGGGACTTGCCGCAGCGGCAGCACTTGGCGGGTTTGCTGCTCCGATTTTGACGTCCACCGGCTCAGGCAATCACGTTGCACTGTTCTCGTATTTTGCATTGTTGAACGCCGGCATCTTCGCGATTGCCTGGTTCAAAGCCTGGCGCTTGCTGAACCTGATCGGGTTTGTGGGAACCTTCGGGATCGGTTTTGCCTGGGGCCTGCGGTCCTACACATCGGAACTGTTCGCCAGTACCGAACCCTTCCTGATCCTGTTCTTGCTGATGTACGTGGGCATCGGCCTGCTGTTCGCGCGTCGCAAGCTGCGCGACGCCGAGGCAGTGCCGGAAGATCGCAACGCCTTGCTGCGCTGGGCGGTAAAGAAGGGCGACTACATCGACGGCACTTTGCTGTTTGGCGTGCCGGTCGTCGCATTCGCGCTGCAATTTGCGCTCATTCGTCACCTGGAATTCGGGCCCGCATTCAGCGCGCTCGCACTTGGCCTGTTCTACATGGGGCTGGCACGTGTGGTGGCAGGGCGGTCGGTCGACCGTGCCTTGCTGCTGGTCGAGACTTGCCTGGCGCTCGGCGTGATCTTCGGCACCCTGGCGATTCCGCTGGGCCTGGACGCACGCTGGACATCCGCCGCCTGGGCCGTTGAAGGCGCGGGCATTTACTGGCTGGGCTTGCGTCAAAGTCGCCCGATTGCACGCGGCTTTGGCCTGTTGTTGCAGCTGGGCGCAGCGCTGATGTTCCTGGCTGAACTGCGCCTGGGGGATGGAACCACCATCTTGTCGGGCGTGCCTTTGGGTTCACTGATGCTTGGCGCGGCCATGCTGGTCAGCTTCTGGAACCTGCGTCAAAGCCGTGATCCGTCTTTGCATGCCTGGGAAGCGTGGTGCAAGCCAGTATTGGCGGCCCTGGGATGCTTCTTCCTGTACCTGCTCGCTCCCTTGCTGCTTGGCATCAACGCCACCGCCATCGTGCTGGCGGTGGCCGGGCTGGCAACCCTGTTCGCGGGCCTGCGTTTGGGCGAACGTAGTCTGCTGTTCAGTGCCTTCGGCGCGCAGCTTGGCGGCGGAGCCTTGTTTGCAGGCTTCTTGCGTCTGGATGACCTGGGCAGCGGCGGGGTCGGCTGGGGTGGCTTGTTTGCGGCGTCGATGATCGGCCTGTCCCTGGTGGGCGGCATGGTCATGGCTGCCCGCGACGAAAAAGTGCAGCGTGATCCGGGCTTGATGCGTGGTCTGGCCATCGTGTTGCTGGTTGGTCTGGTGTTCCTGAACCTGGCGGTGTTGTTCGTGCTGCCGTGGCAACGCGCCAGCGCCGTCTGGGCGGGCAGCGGTCTGTTGATTCTGTGGCTGAGCCTGCACCTGCAACAGCGCGCCAGTTTTGTGTTTGGACTGCTGCTGCAAGTGGTTGGCGGCCTGAGTTTCATCGGCTTGTGGCTGCTAGCGGGGACGGGAGTGGAGCGCGAGGGCCTGCCGTTCCTGCAAGCCAGCTTCTGGACGCCATTTGCGATCAGCCTTGCTGCGCTGATCGGTGCCTGGCGCTTGCAGCGTGGGTTGGGTGACGAACACAAGCTTGGGCGCAAGCCCAGACGCGCCCTTGCAGACCTACCTGGTGTCGCACAAGCCGGTGTTGATTCTGTGGTTTCAGGCGCACTGGCGTCAGATGCGGAGTCTTCTGGGAATCCCGCTGTGAATGTCCAGACATCGGGCAACGTATCTTCAGACCACGCCATCAAACCAGCGTTGCCACGTTCGTTAATCTTCGGCGCACGCGCGCTGATGAGCTTGTCGCAGATTCTGATGGTCTGGGGTGCCGCCTGGTGGGCACTGGCATTCGTCAGTGAGGCCGCAAGCTTCCTGTCCTGGCAGACCGCCGCCCAAGGCACCTTGATCATCGCCGCAGGCACGACCGCGCTGTGGGCTGTGGTGGCCCGCAGCACCAACTGGCAGGGCCTGGCCCTGCTGTCAGTGTTGCTGGCCCCGGTTGCCGTGGTGATTCTGGCCGTTCGATGGGACAGTGATTACCATCCTGCCGCCCAGTTCGGCTGGCTGGCGTGGCTGGCGGTCTTTGCGGCCCATTTCTTCGCGTTGCATCGCGTGTCCGGGCTGCTGCCCAAGGCGGTGTCGGCCGCGGCACACGTGCTGGGCTGCTGGTTGTTGATCACCGTCCTGTCGCTGGAACTGCGTTACGTGCTGATGTTGCTGTCTGACAGCTATAACGCGTGGCGTTGGCTGGGTTGGGCCTTGGTGCCAAGCCTGTTCCTGTTTGCCATGTCACTGCCGCGCAGGTGGCCGTGGCCGGTTGCGGCAGCCCCCACGGCGTACCGTCTGTGGGCACCGCTGCCGGTGGCCGGGTTGATGTTGGCCTGGTTCTGGACGGCAAATATATTCAGCGACGGTGCTGCCGACCCGCTGCCGTACCTGCCGTTGCTCAATCCGCTTGAACTTGGCATGTTGTTCGCGCTGCTGGGTTGTTATCTGTGGTCTTTGTGGGCCATGCCCCGACTGCGCGCCAACGACATGGTGCAACGCTGGGCACCGCAGATCGTGGTCGGTGCGTCCCTGTTCGCCTTATTCACGGCCACCGTGTTCCGCACGGCGCATCACTGGGGCGATGTGCCTTTCCAGCTGGACGCGATGCTGTCGTCAATGCTGGTGCAGGCAGGTCTGTCGATTGTCTGGACGACCTTGGCCCTGGCACTGATGATCTTCGGGCATTTGCGCATGCGCCGTGAAATGTGGCTGATCGGTGCCGTATTGATCGGCGTGGTGGTCGCAAAGCTATTCTTTGTCGAACTGAGCAACCAGGGTGGGCTGGCGCGCATCGTGTCCTTCATTGGCGTGGGCGTGTTGCTGCTGGTGGTAGGGTATTTCGCACCATTGCCGCCACGGCGCACCGCCGCTGCGCCGGTGGAACTTGATCGCCAAGGGGATGCGCCATGAACTTCCTGTCTTTGGGTGCTGAACCGAGGCGGATCGCCGTGTTGAATTCCATGCATCCCACGACGCCTGATCGTGCAGCCTGCGCGACGTCGATCCGCTCCTTGTGCTTGCGTGCAGGCGTGGCCGCGTGTATTGCCTTGGCGTTGCCAGTCGCTGCCCAGACGCAGCAGTCCTCCCAGACCGGCAAGACCGAACGGATTGCCGACTTCCCGGACAGCTTTCCCATCCACATGCCTTTGACGGTACAGGGCGAGGGGCCGTGGTATCGGCTGCCTTTGCCGCTGGCGATCCGGTGGCAGGCCGCCCACGCCGACTTGCGAGATCTGCGGGTCTTCAACGCGGAAGGCGAAGCGCTGGCGTACGGGTTTGTGCAGGCCCGTGCGCGGCAACTGCGTGAAGAGCACCAGCACGCTGTGAAGTGGTTCCCGCTGCGCGGCCCTGCCGATGCAAGCGGCAAACAACCGGGCATCAGCGTTCAGCGCAGCGGCGACGGCACCTTGATCCAGGTAGTACCGGACCAGCCTGCACCTGTCGAAAAAACGGTGGTGCGTGGCTGGTTGCTGGATACCAGTGGCATTGCCGCGCCCTTGCAAAAGCTGTCGCTGGACTGGCAGGGCAACGCCGAGGGTTTCCAGCGCTTTCGCGTTGAAGCCAGCGACGACCTGCAGCAATGGCGTAGCTGGGGTGACGGCCAGGTTGCTCGCCTGTCGTTCGAGGGCGAACGCATCGAGCGCCGTGAAATCGAGTTACCCGGCTCACGTGCCCGTTATCTGCGGCTGACCTGGGAAACCCCACGAGAAGCGCCAACCTTGACGCAGGCCGTGCTGACCAGCACCAGCAATAACGAAATCCTGCCTCCGCTGGAATGGTCTGACATGATTCAGGCCGAGCGTAACGGTGATGAATATCAGGTAAGCCTGCCCAGAAGTACGGTGCTGGAGCGCGTTCGGGTGTCGGTGTACCAACCGAACACGCTGGCTCCGGTGTCCCTGTTTATGCTGGACGCTGGCAACAGCACCACTGGCACCACCAGCAACACCCGTCGCGACGCCCGTCGTCCGCCGTCGTGGAATCCGATCGCCACGGGCTTGCTCTATCGGCTGATGCAGGACGGCAAGGAGATCCGCAATTCTGAACTCGAACTGCCCATGGTACCGATCAAGGATCTGAAGCTGCGCGTCGATGGGCGCGGTGGTGGCCTGGGTGATCCTGTGTCCTTCCGTGTGGCGGCGCGCGGCATGGAAATGGTGTTTCTGGCGCGCGGTACGCCGCCCTATACCCTGGCGATGGGCCGTGCCGTGACGCAAGACAAACAATTGCCGCTGGCCGTGCTGGTGCCGGGGTATGAGCCAGATCGACTGACCACGATGGGCACCGCGCAGGCAAGCGCGCCGGTGGTGTCCACGGTGCCAAGGCAGACGCCAGCGCCGTCCAACCACTGGAAGAAGCTGGGGTTGTGGGCAGTGTTGCTGCTGGGCGTGGGTTTGCTGGGCTTGATGGCGGCCAGTTTGTTGAAAGGGCAACGCAAAGCGCAGGAACCCAAGTAGTTTTAATTCGATCCCGGTAATATCGCGGGCGCGCCGCCGCCTGCTTTGCCGGAATCTGCGACATTCCCGAGATCTACAGACATCCTGCAATTCCTCGGGGCTGATCGGAACTCATGGAGGTTCCGCAACCCAGGCGATCAAGGCGACCACGCTCCCACCTCGACGTCTGGAAGACCCGTGAGTCAATCCGAAACCAAAACCCTGCTGTCGATCAGCGCAGGCGTATCGATGGCGATCGCTGCCTCGATCGGCATTTCCTTCATCGAAACCCTGGTGGTTGCCCAACTCGGGGCCCAGGCGCTCGCTGGCGTCACCATTGCCCTGGCGCTCTACAGCTTGGTGTTCGTAGGCTGTCTGGGTGTGGTGGTGGCGATCAACCCGATTCTGTCTCAGGCGGTGGGGCGGGGTGACAAGGCGGCGATCCGCAGCAACGCCCAGCAGGCAGGGTTTGTGGCGTTGGCCATGTCTTGCGTAGGCCTGCTGGTTTTTGCGGCATCGCCCTATCTGCTTGCGTTGACGGCCAGCGACCCGCAACAGCTTGATAAGGCTGTGACTTACCTTAAGGGCGCGGCAGTGGGGCTGCCGGCGTGGGTCTTTTATATCGCGCTGCGTTCGGTGCTGATGTCGCTTGGCAGCGTCCGCATTGCCACCTGGACCATGCTGGCATCGGTGCCGTTTCATGCGTTGCTGGCATACGCATTAACACACGGCACGCCTCTTTCGCCGGCCCTGGGCGTGTTGGGTGCAGGCATTGCCCACAGCGCCATCTCATATCTGACCGTAGTGGTGATCCTGCTGGCAATGCGGCGCTCGCGCAGCCCGGCCGTACGCAACGTGATGCAAGGGCCGATACGCTTCGATGCGCCCGTATTCGGCGCGATTTTTCATCTGGGTGCGCCCATGTGCGCGCGCATTCTGCTGCGCGAAGGCATGTTGCCGGCAAGCGTGATGCTGGTTGCGCCAGCGGGTGCGTCCATGGTGGCGGCCCACGCTGTGGCGCTACGGGTCGTGGGTTTCGCCGGCATTGTCAGCTTTGGTCTGGGCAGCGCAACCATTGTGCAGGTAGGCGCGGCAATCGGGGCCAAGGACTGGACGCGGGCGAAGGCGATCAGCGGATTGGCAACGCGCTTGTGTATCGGGATCGGTGCCCTGGTTTGCGTAGGCATTGTGCTGGGGGCCACGTCGATCGTTGGGCTCTTCTTGCCCGCCGACGACACGATCACGCCCATGACGGCACGCCTGCTGGCCGTTGCGTGCCTGTTCGTGTTGATCGATTGTGTGCAAGGACCTGTCGGTGCCGCACTGGTCGCCATGCAGGACGCCCGGATGCCACTGGTGATCTACGCAGTGTGCGTCTGGCTGCTGGGTTTTCCGCTGGCCTATGTTTTCTCGCACGGAATGTCTGTTGCCGCGGAAGGCGTGTGGCTGGGTCTGAGCGTGGGGTCTGCATGCGCCACCGCCATGCTGGTGCTGCGGCTGCGGAAAAAGTTCAGATCGCAGTCGATAAGACCAAAGGATAATTGACGCGTTGCTGCGGCTGTCACGAAAATCCCCCTCCGTGAATGGTCGCCTTATTTAAATCAGCTGCGGGATGCTTTTTTGTTCTGACAAATGCTGACAAAGCATGGATGTGTCACAAAGGCTTGATTAAGCTCGGTCACATCGAGTGTGCAGAACGAATGCATGCTCCAGCCGGGATCGGTCATCTAGTTTAATTAGATGATATCAGAGCATGGTTAAGGGGGGAGGGTGGAGATTTTCATCTTGATCGTCATAATGCCCGTGACGATTGGCGCACTGCTGATTGTGTTTGTCAAACATCTCAGCATCCAATTCGGCAAGAGCAAGGCAACCCGCCTCTCCGTTGGCGAATCGCGTTTTTTATGGGTGTCATTCGTATTCAACGTCGCGGTATTGCTGGGTTTGAATATGCATCGATTGTTCTGAACGAAATTGAGTTCGATTGAGCTTAAGTTCCGAGTTTGAACTTGAGCCTTGATTTCCATACAGCCGGCAGTCTTATGATGTCTGAAGTGTACGTAGTATCCGATAGGCTATTGCGTTGCCAAGAACATCTACCGTTATTTCAGGCCCAGCCTTTTCGCCAGTCTATTTAAATTTGCGCGGTCCAAGCCAAGTTCTCGTGCCGTTGCCGCCAGATTATGCTGATTGCGTGCCAGGCTGTCTGACAACAATCTTCTTTCGTAAGAAGTCACCGCTTCCCGAAAACCGCCATTCGGCAAATCGCTGCCTATATCCGGCACAGTCGTTGTCACGACGCTATCGGGTCGAAAGCCAAAATCTTTTGCCGTCAGCGTCAAGATCTGCGGCCGTTGCGCCTGCCGCCCCAAGGTTTGCAGCGCCGTCCGCCCGATCAAATGTTCCAGCTCGCGAATGTTGCCGGGCCACGGATAGCTCAGCAGTGCATCTTGCGCGTCGGCACTCAGCCGAAGGCTGTGCAGGCCTAGCCGCGCCCGGTTCTCTTCCAGGAAGAACCCGCTCAGCAGCAAGATGTCGTGGCCGCGTTCGCGCAGGGGTGGCACATGCATGGGGTACACGCTCAGGCGGTGGTAGAAGTCGCTGCGATAACGGCCTTCGCGCACCTCCGCTTCCAAGTCGCGATTGGTGGCGGCAATCAGTCGAACGTCCACATGGCGTTCTTCGTCCGAGCCCACACGCTGAAGCTGCCCACTGGCCAGTACACGCAAGAGCTTGGCCTGAACCACCAACGGCAATTCGCCCACTTCGTCCAGAAACAGCGTGCCGCCATGCGCCAATTCAAACTTGCCACGCCGATCGCTGACTGCACCTGAAAACGCGCCGCGCACGTGGCCGAAGAGTTCGCTTTCCACCAGTGTTTCCGGCAGCGCCGCGCAGTTGATGCTGATGATCGGTTTGCGCGCGCGCGGGGACGCCGCGTGCACGGCGTTGGCGACCAATTCCTTGCCGACACCCGTCTCGCCGGTGATCAAGACAGTCATGTCGCTGGGGCCGGCAAGCCGGATCTCGTCCATCAATCGCTGATGCGCCGGGCTTTGCCCGATCAGTTCACGGCGGCTTTGCCCGGCTGCCAGCCGGTATGCGTCTGCACGCATGCGTTCCTGTTCAGAATCCAGAGCCAGCATGCTGATGCGTTCAACCACGTTGACGGTGGCGGCAGCCAGACTGGCAAAGGCTTGTAGCGACGCCATGTCCACGTGCTCGAAACGATCGGGGGCCAAGGCGTCCAGCGTCAGAAGCCCCCACGGCCGGCCGTTCATCAAGATCGGGCAGCCCATGCAGTCATGGACTTCCAGCACGCCATCATGGGCATGCACCAAGCCGTCGTAGGGATCGGGCAGGGATGAATCAGCGGGGAAGCGAGTGGGGCCTTCGTGGTCGAGCAGGGCAGCAAAGCGCGGATGTTCCTGGACTCGAAAACGGCGACCCAGCGTGTCGTTGCTGAATCCGTTGATGGCCAAGGGCACCAGCGTGTCGCCGGTCAAACGCAACAAGGCAGCGGCATCACAGGGGAAGAGCGCTTGCATCGTATCGACCAGGCGCTGGTAACGCTCCCCGTCGGCCAGATCACGAGACAAGTCGTTCACCAGGGGGATCAGGGCATTCAACAAGGTCTTGTGTGTCATGGCCGTCAGAAAGTCGACAAGGGGGGAGTCAATCGGACTATATGTAGTCTAATTGACTCATGTCAATATGACAAGATAGAAGTGCAAGTCATTGATCTATATCAATATTTTAGTTGGCATGAATGTTGATTACTTAAAGCCGGGGAAAGGCTGATTTCAGCGTTTTGCCTGCATTTCGTTCACTACCAAAGGTCATTCATGCTGTCCGATGCTCACCGCGCGATTGTCAAAGCCACCGTACCGATTCTGGAGACCGGCGGCGAAACCCTGACCACGCACTTCTACAAGATGCTGCTGCGGGACTATCCGCAGGTGGTGCCGCTGTTCAACAAGGCGCACCAAAGCTCGGGTGATCAGCCGCGTGCGCTGGCCAATGGCATTTTGATGTACGCCAAGAACATCGACCGGCTGGAAGCGTTGGGTGACTTGGTCGGGGCCATCGTCAACAAGCACGTGGCGTTGCAGATCCTGCCCGAACACTATCCGATGGTGGGCGACTGTCTGCTGCGCGCGATCCGCGAGGTGCTGGGCGCAGAGATCGCGACTGACGAGGTGATTGCGGCCTGGGCTGCCGCCTACGGCCAATTGGCGGACATTCTGATCGGCGCAGAAAAGCAGGTTTACGACGACACCGCAAAAGCTGAAGGCGGTTGGCGCGGCACGCGCGATTTCGTGGTGACCAAGAAGGTCGCGGAAAGCGATGAGATCACGTCGTTCTATTTCGAGCCGGTAGACGGCAAGTCTGTCCTGCAATTCCAGCCCGGCCAATACATCGGTCTGCGTGTCATCGTGGACGGCGAAGAAATGCGTCGTCAGTATTCCCTGTCTGCGGCGGCCAACGGCCAGCATTACCGCATCAGCGTAAAGCGCGAGCCAGGCGGCAAGGTGTCGAACCATCTGCACGATCACGTGCATGAAGGCACGGTGGTGCAACTGATGCCGCCATCAGGCCAGTTCACGCTTGCCGCCAGCAACAAACCCCTGGTCTTGCTTAGCGGTGGCGTAGGCATCACGCCGATGTTGAGCATGCTCGACGCCGCCTTGAAAACCGGACGCCCGGTGCACTTCATTCATGCGGCCCGGCACGGTGGTGTGCACGCATTTCGCGAGTATCTGGATACGCAAGCCGCACAGCATCCGCAACTGAAAACCTACTTCTGCTACGAGCAGGCGCGTGAACAGGACAAGGCACCGCATGCAACCGGGCTGATCGACCAGGCCGTGCTGCGCAACTGGCTGCCGGCCTCGCCGGATGTGGATGCGTATTTTGTCGGCCCGAAGCCCTTCATGAAGGCAATGAAGCAGCACCTGGCGGCGCTCGGTGTGCCCGCCGAACAAAGCCGCTACGAGTTCTTCGGACCGGCGTCGGCGCTGGCCTGAGCTGCGCGAAGGCATATCGCCACCTGCAAACGGGGTGGCGACAGGTCGACAACGCGGGGGCTGGCAGCGGCTTAGATCAGGCCCATCATATTGGCGGCCAATGCAGCTGCTGCGGCCACCAACACGAGCGCAATCAGCGTGCGTTTGATTGCCTTGGCAGGCGAGCCTACATGGCCGGGTGTGCTGTCGTCGGTAAAGCCAAGTCCGCGAAACTCTTCGCCCTTGGTGAAATCCTTGTGGTCGGCAGCACTTGCCGCCGCATTGGACAGGCGGTCCACCGTCTCATCCGCCTTGACACTGGAAAACTGCGAGGCTGTGGTGTTGAAGGTGGTGGTAACCGGGACGCCGTCCACGGTCACCGGCTTGGCCGGCATGCCATTGAAACTGGCTGATGCGGCACCCGGCCAACCTACCACCATGCCACGCTTCAACTGATCTATTTTTACGTCGCTGAGCAGCAGGCCCACGTGATCGCCGACCGCGGCTTCGTCAACCAGCTTGCGGAACATTTCTATACCGACGACAAAGGTCTGTGCAACGGCCAGACCGTTGTGCCTGATTTCGATCTCGTCACCCACCGCCAGAAAGCCCGATTCGATTTTGCCGACAGCAACCACGCCACGACCTGTGATGTGGAATACATCGTCGATGGTCATTCGCAGGTCGTCGTCGATCAGGTCGGGACTGTGCCGATTACCGGGCGTCATGCTCATGTTGTTGTCCTTCATGCAGGCTCCTGGAAAGGCGGGGGCGGCCAAGGGGCGTCGGTCAGTGGCACGCGGGCCAAGGCCATGTAGCGCGGGCCGTCTTGTGTGGCGGTGCGGCAGTAAAGCCCGATCTCGTCCACTTGGGCGGGGTGATCACGCGTTGGACGCATCGGCACATCGCATGCCTGCGCGGTTCGTGGAAAACGTGCCAGCGTGATATGCGGGCGAAACGGGCGTCCGTCCACCGGCAGGCCAGCGCGCGTCAGCACGGCCTGGATCTGTTCCACAAGCTTGCGCATGGGATCAGGCAAGGTGTAGGCGGCCACCCATACACGGGGTCGGTCGGGAACCGGCCAGACCTCGAAGCCGGTAAATGCCAGCAGGGGAATCGACCTGGCGAGTTCGGCAAGCGCGGGAAGGGCGGCAGCCAGCGCATGGCGTTGGGGCTCTGAAATGGCACCGATAAACGCCAGCGTCAGGTGCAGGTCTTCCACCTGAGTAGGCTTGACGCCTGGCAATGCGGGCACGGATGCCAGGTGCGCGCGGGTCGCGGCGTTGGGGGCCAGCGCCAGAAAACTGCGCGGCCACAGGATGGCTGCGGAGTCGTCAGGCGTGACGCACATGGCGGTCCGCATGGACAGAAGTGGTGGTGCCTGGCTGCCAGCACGTCCAATTGCGCAGCTGTCGCCGCGCCTGCCAACACGCTTGCCAGCCCCTCATCTGCAGGCAAGTCAGCGGTAGGTAACTCAACTGCAGGCAACTTATCTGCAGGCAACTCATGGCGTGCGTATCCGATAACGCGCCATCCAGTCGGTGACCGCGCCCCGCACCATGCGCCAGTGCGCCATGTGCTCGCGCTTCATGTCCACGCTGATGTCCGCGCCTTCAACACGGAAGTGCAGGCTGCACACAGCGTAGCTGACCCCGCGTACGCCTGGTCGTGAGCACCCCAGCACCGTCGTCGGGTGGCGTTCGTCTCCTTCAATGAACAAGTCGGGATAGCGGGCGCGCGCAATCGCGGCCGGGTCACGCAAGACCACCCGTTGCAAGCCACCCAAGGCGGGCGAAAGTTCTCGCGCAGCTTCGGACGTACTGCCGTTGATATCCAGGTCGCCGGCGTAGGCGCGGTAGTTGGCAAGCAGGTTGTCGCGACGCGCCGTGTCGGGATACACCTGCATGGACTCGACCAGAATCACCAGACGGCGCGCGGCCGCTTCCGATGGGTCGTCTACCTCGACGATGCGGGTGCCCGGCGGCGACACTTCGGACAACCATGCGGAAAACAGCACCGCGCGCTGGCGATCGCCGGCCGTCTCAAGCGGGCCGTAGAAAAAGGCGTCGGGAATGGCGTAGCGGGCATCGCCCAAGGTCAAGGTTCGTGTTGACGCTTTGGGATTGGGGGCTTCGCGCTGGGCCGGCTCGTGTGCGGTGGCAGACAGCCGAACCTCGGCCTGTGCAGGGCCTGCCAGGCACGCCGCGCTCAGACAAGCGAGTAGCAGAAGGCGAACGTATGGCCCGTGGCGTGTGGACGGCGACTGGTGCATGGGATGGGGCAAGAGTAGGTTGGCTACGCTACCACTGCCCGCGTTCGACGGCTGTATCAAATACCAACGATGCACTTACTGATTCCGCGGCCAGACAAATGCATGAGACGAGCTTTTCAATCGATCCCGATTCCTGCTCGACGGTCACTGGCGGCCGTGATGAGGCAGGTGGAAAAGCCTCGGTCAAGTGGCGATAGTGCAGGGCGTTTTCGGAATTTTCGGACCAAGGCCTGCCTTGGCACACCCTATGCAACAGAAGCTGTGCGCGCGATAAATCGCGTGATTCAGCCACTTTCGAAGGACCTATTCGATGAGCCCGCAACAAAATCAGCAAGACCAGCAAAACCAGCAAGGTCAACGCAACCAGCAAGGCCAACAGGATCAGGCGAACCGGCAAAATCAACAGCAAGATCAGCAGCAAGACCAACGCAACCAACGTCAACAGCAGCAAGAACAGCAAAACCAGCAGAACCGCAATGAACAAGGCGGTAACCAAAATCAGCAGAACCGCAACACCTGATCGGTGACTGACTGATGACAACGCGGCAGAAATCGTGATTTTCTAGCCTGATTTTTCAGCCGCTTGCCCCGATCACCACGTTGGTGATGGTCGGGGCGTTCTACGTTGAAGGCCAGTGTGATTTCAAGCTGCCATTGCCGCCTGATTTACTTAATTGGAGCTTGCTTGTTTTGCTGTGTGGAGGCCTCTGTCACCAAATGCTGATCCACCCATCGCGTCACCCATTCAACGATCCGAGACATGGTGTCTTGCCGGTGCGACGGTTTGCCAGTGCTGGTGAATTTGTGCGTCCCGCCCGGGTACAGCACCATTTCACAAGGCGTGTCGGTCTCTCGGCGAATCGTCACGAACAGCTCTTCTGCCTGACTGCGCGGGCATCGCTCATCATTCGTGCCTTGCAAGATCAAGGTGGGCGTAATTGCTTGATGGACATAGTGCACGGGTGACACCTTGCGGATCAGTGCGTGCGTTTCGGCGCGATTGCCTTGCATGGTGTAGCTGTCCGAGTAATAACCGCTGTCCGACGTGCCGTAGTGCGTTTCCATGTTGGCTACCGGGGCCATCACAACAGCTGCCCGGAACAGGGTGCTGTTGCCCACTGCCCAGGCGCTCAGGTAGCCCCCGTAGGACTTGCCTGCAATGCAAACGCGATCATCTGCAATGCCTTCCGCTTGCAACTGGGCAACGGCTGCTGTGTATTGGGGCAGATCTATTTCGCCCCAACGCTGATTCAAGCGGTCTGCAAATGCTCGTCCGTAACTGGACGACCCAACCGCATTCAGCGCCAGAATCGACCAGCCTTGTGACCAAAGCACCGGCCAGTAAGCGATCACCGGATAATCGAACAAGGCATAACTGGCCGGGCCGCCGTGGGCGTCCATCAATAATGGTGCGGCACCTTTCGCGCCTACCGGACGAATCAGCCAGCCGTCGATGGTTTCAGTGCCGCCGTCGCCGTCGGGCACCACGAACTGGCGTCGCTCCATCGTGGCCGGGGCGCGATCGCACCACCAGTCATTGAAGTGACTGACCGCGCGTTCGTCTTTGCCGTCGTGCCGACATGCATGGATTTCCATCGGCAGCACCGAGTTCTCAGACGTATAAGCCACGTAGTCAGGCGTGCAGCAGAGCTTAGACAAATGCCGATCGCCATCGGCCAATACCTTGATCTGGCCATCTGGAATGCTGATTTCACAGACATGCTGGATGCCCCGTGACGCCAGCACGGCCAGCAGCTTGGACGCATCTTTGCCAACAAACTGCATGCTGTCGGCCTCGAAAGACAATTCGATGTCCTCGTCGCCCAGCGCCTGCACCTTGCCGCTGGCCACCTCAATCAGCCACGGGCGCACCTTGGCATCACCTTCCTCAATGGTGCCCGCGAACACGATCCAGCGTCCGTCTGGCGACCACAATGGGTACAGCACCTGGGCATGATCCGTGGTCAGTTGGCGGGCATGGTGGCCGTCGGTGTCCATGACCCACACATCGGTGCGATGACTCATGTCGCCTTCGCGAGTGCGAACATAGACCAGCTGTTTGCCATCAGGCGACCAGCGCGCTGCTTTCACGTCGAAGGGACCGTCGGTCAGCGGGGTAGCTTCACCGCTTGCTGCGTCGATCATGAACAGGCGCATCTCGCGGTTCAGGATGTAGCCCACGCCATCCATCTTGTAGGGCAGCTTCCAGACGACTTGCGGGCCATCGACAGGGGCGGGTACCGCATTGGGGTCGGGGCGTGCACCCCGCAGGCTTGGGTCGACCGTTACCGCGCAGACCGCCGCAATTCGACTGCCGTCCGGGCTCCATTCGTAAGACACCAGGCTGAAATTGCCCTGCGACAGCTGTACCGCTTCGCCGCCATGCCGGGGCATCACAAACAGCTGGTAATTACCTGCGCGATTGGAAATAAAGGCAAGCCGTTCGCCGTCCGGGGACCATTGGGGCGTGTTGTCGATACTCCCACCCTGGGTCATTTGCCACGGAGCACCGGCGTCCAAGGGGACTGCCCAGATGGCGCTGTTTTCGCCATCGGTGGCGGAGTTCAACGACGTGACGGCGCAGGCAAGCAGGTTTTCGCTTGGCGAGCCGTTGGTACTGGAGATCGTTCGATGATTGAAAATGTCGCTTGGGGTGAATGGCGTAGTCATAAATGCCTTTGGGATGAGTGCAACCTGCGACCATTTGTTGTGCTGTCGCGGGCTTCAAGCAGATTCATCGCACCAAGAGGCAAGGGACGTGCCGGATACTCAAGCGTTCAGATGGCGAAGTTCTGAGGCTGAATTCGGGTGTCGGCGTACAGCTATTGAGGTTCAGCGAACGGGCCTTGTTCAAGCAATCGTCGTCAAACCGGACCAAGTCCTTTCAGCGCAGATGCCAGGTGAAGCAGCCCGCGCGACAGAGGTTTGTCCCGCCGCATGACCACTGCAAGCTTGCGATGCAAGGGCGGACTGAGCGAACACACCGTCAAGGCCGCGCGTGCCCCTGGTCCAGATACCGCCAGGCGCGGCAGCACTGCGCAGCCAAGGCCGGCCGCCACGATTTCTTTCATGGCTTCGGTACTGCCCAGTTCCATCGTTGGGCGCGCTTGCAGACCGGCAGCTTCGAACCAGTCATCCACCAAGCGTCGCGTAAGTGCACCCGGTTCGAACAACACCATCGGACGTGCCGCCAGCACCGCAGGCGTCACCCGGCTGGGTGGTGTGGCACCATCGCTGGGGAAGATAGCCACGAATTCATCGTCCATGATTGGTGTGACCTCGAACATGCGACCCGGCGCGGGCAGTGTGACCAGGCCGATATCCAGGCTGTTGTGTTCGATGCCTCGCAGCATGTCACCGGTATTGCCGGTGCTGACAACGACTTCCAACTCTGGGAAACGTTGCTTCAAACTCGCCAGCAAGGGCGGCAGCAAGTAGGTGCAGGCGGTCGCGCCCGTGCCCAACCGCAAGCGCCCATGCACCTCGGCCGCGTGGGCACCCACAGCGTCGAATGCCTGAACCACGGCGGCATCGATCGCGCGGATGTGCATCAGCAACTCAGTACCCGCTGCGGTGGCACTGACGCGCCGGCCCACGCGTTCAGCCAGGCGCACACCAAAGCGGCGTTCCAGCTGACGCACTTGTTGGCTGATGGCGGGTTGCGTCAGGTGGTGCTTCTGGGCGGCGGCGGAAAAGCTGCCGAGTTCGATCACGTCCAGAAAAGCACGCAAGTGGTCCAGATTCAGGCCGCGGGTATCCATGGTTTAGCTTATGCATTGCATAAAAAACCAAAGCTTCCCTAATTCGACGGCCGCCTGCAAGCTGTGTGTCTTCTGAGATTTTCGATTTGCATCCCATGTCCTCCGTTCCAGGCGTTATTCAGCCCGAATCCGTCCAATCCGAACTCGTTCAACCTGAAGTCGTTCAGCCAAAGCTTGTCCTGCGCGACAGCGAGGCGCTTGATGTGCCCGCGATCCAGGCCATCTACGCCCACCACGTGCTGCATGGCACGTCGTCGTTCGAGATCGACCCGCCCAGCCTGCGCCAGATGCAGCAACGCCGCGAGGAAGTACTGGCGCTTGGCCTGCCTTACCTGGTGGTGGAACGAGACGGGGAAGTGGTGGGGTATGCCTACGCTTCGTTATATCGACCTCGCCCGGGCTATCGTTTCACCATCGAAGATTCGATCTACCTGCGCGACGGTTGCACGGGGCAGGGCATCGGCAGCCTGCTGCTGGCAGCGCTGATCGAACGTTGCGCGCAAGCAGGATGGCGGCAGATGGTGGCGGTAGCCGGTGGTGCCGGGGCAGCGTCGATTGCCTTGCACAAGCGTCACGGCTTCGAGTTGACCGGGATTTTGCGCGCAGTGGGTTTCAAGTTTGGTGAATGGCGGGATTGCGCACTGTTGCAGCGGTCCTTGGGCGATGGCGATGCAAGCTTGCCAACGCATGAGGCTGGGGCGCGTAGCGATGTGGAAGTGGTGCCGTTCAAACCAGCGCTTGCATCAGACCAAGCCACGGAAAACAGCCCCACGCCGCACGCGTCCAGATGATCTCCCGCCAGACTGTGATCTGCCTGGGTCTGTCGCAACTGATCAACTGGGGCATTTCGTATTACCTGATCGGCAACTTCGGCCCGGCCATGGCGGACGACCTGGGCATGGGCACGACGGCCATCTACGCTGGCCTGTCACTTGCTTTGGTCGTGATGGCGGCTACCTCTCCCTGGACGGGTCGCTTGATCGACCGGCTTGGCGGCCGACGTGTTCTGCCCGTGGGTGCCGTGTTGAACGCGCTGGGCTGCGTGGTGTTGGCGGTGTCGCAGTCGGCGTGGACCTACTACGCTGCGTGGATTTTCCTGGGCATTGGCATGCGCTTGTGCCTGTACGAGGCCGCGTTTGCCACCTTGGCGCGCATCGGTGGCGTTCAGGCGCGGCGGGCCATCGGACAGATCACCTTGTTTGGCGGTTTGGCATCGACGGTGATGTGGCCGGTGGGCCATGCGCTGGCGGGCGCAATGGGGTGGCGTGGTGCGCTGTTGGTCTATGCCGTGTTCTCGCTGGCCACCTTGCCGCTGTATCGCGGGTTGCCGCCAGACCGCCGCGTGACGGTCACAGCATCGGCTGCGGCATTGCCTACATGGCTGGCCCGCACGCCTGCGCAGTATCGACAAGCCGCCATCTTGTTCTCAGTCATCGCCATGCTCACCAGCTTTCTGGCCGCTGGCAACGCCGCGCACATGCTGAACATCTTGGGTGGCATGGGCTTGGACCCGGCATTGGCCGTTGGCATCGCCGCCTTGTGGGGCATAGGCCAAGTGCTGGCCCGACTGGGCGAATTCCTGTTCGGCCAACGGATAGATCCGCTGAAGCTGAATCTGCTGATCGCCTGTTTGTTGCCGCTGTGTTTTCTGGCGGGGCTTGCGGCAAGCGTACCCGTCGCCGCAGCGATTTTTTCGTTCTGCTATGGCGCGTGCAACGGCTTGTTCACAATCAGCAAAGGGACCTTGCCCTTGGTGCTGTTCGACCATCGGCGCTACGGTGCGCTGACTGGCCGCTTGCTGGTTCCGAGCTTTCTGCTGACCGCCACCGCGCCCTTGCTCTACGCGGCAATCATCACCAACGTGGGTGCAAAGGCTGCCATGGGCATGGCCTTGGCGGTAGCGTGTGTGGTGCTGGGTGCATCGGCGTGGCTGGTATGGATGTTCCGCCACCGCGCCTAACAGAACTGCGTCAGGCTTCCGCTTTTTCTACCTGATAACGCATCCACACCGTGCCGCCTTCCAGCGTCTCGGTGGCAACGTGTCGCAGCGATTGGCCGGCAGCTGGCTTTTCGTTCTCTTCGCCCGCGTAGTCGAAGATGCTGGGCACACCGGCCAGGCCATCGATGCTGGCAGTCACCAGCAGGCTGACTTCGTCGATCAAGCCGGCTTTCAGGAACGCGCCGTTGATGCGGCCGCCGCCTTCCAGCAAGATGGCTTTTGCGCCAAAGACCTGGCCAAGCGTGTCCATCGCCAGGTGCAGGTCATCGCCGTCTTCGCCCGCGAAGCAGTACGACACCCCTGCGGTGCGTAAAGCCTGCAGATACGCATCCGACACCTTCTCGGACAGCACAGCCAGAATGTGCCCGCCGCTGGCGGTATTGTCGGAATAGTGAAGCTTGCCTTTCGGGTCGATCACTACTGAAAGGTCTTTGCCTTGGCGATCTGCCTGGTGCGCATCACGCTTGACGGCTTGGCCCAGCGTAGGCTCGCGTTCGGTGGCGACTGAAAACTCGGCCATGGTAGTGCGGCCGATGATGAAACCCTTGGCGTCGATGCGAGCGGCAACGGCTTCATATTGGGCAGACACATCGAAGGAAACGCCCTTGGCGGGCGGTGTCCAACGGCTGGGCAGCAGGCGGCCATCGATGGAGCTGACCATGTGGCAAATAATCTTGGGGCGCATCTGTGTTCCTTGAAAGCGGCCGACGCGGAAGGCTTGGCCCGACTTGGAACAGCATAGTTAGTACCGTAGTCCCCGACTAGACGCCATAATCGATATGAACCTATGAATAAAATTCATTAAAGATGCGTCTGCTCAGTGTTACCAGCTTGTGTGCAGTGCCTTCCAAGGAACTTGGGGCACCGCGCTGGCACTTAGCCAAGCTTTACCGTCTGACCCAGCCACTGCAAGAAGTCATCCGCCATCTCGGCAGACAGCCCGTGGCCAATGGGGTAGTGCTTGGCCAGGTGCGGCACGCCCAGCGTGGTCAACCATTCCGCTGCACGCTCGGCCCAGGAAACCGGCAGCTTGTCATCAAAGCTTCCGTGACCGATGAACGCCGACAACTTGGCAAGGTCTTCGCGCGGCGCGATCTTCGCGGCGATCTCGGGCAAGATCCGGCCGCTGAGCACCGCAAAGCCGGCTACATCGGCGGGTGCCGTCAGGCCCACGCTGGCGCTCAAAATCCCGCCTTGGCTGAAGCCAGCGATCACAGGGGGCATACTTGTAGCCAAGCCACGAATCAATCGAATCAATAACTCACGACTCTGATCAGCCTGCGGCGCATTGATCGACGGACCTTGCGGGCCGAACTGCACCTGGAACCACGCAAACTGCTGCGGCCCCAGGGTGAGCGGACCTTGCACGAACAGAATTTCGACACGCGGGTCAACCAGCGCACCCAGCGCGATCAGATTGGTTTCATTGCCCCCCACGCCGTGCAACAGCAACAGCCGCGCAACAGGCGCATCGCCCTCGGCGGCACGAACGCGATACTTCAGGCCAGAGTGGCTGTCTTCAATCAGGGCACTGACGGCGGGGGCTGCTTGGGAACTCATATCGGTCTCGCGAAAAGTGAAAACACACGCATCAAGGCGTGCGTCACCCTGTGCACGATGGCGCGCAGGGGACATCAAAACAGGGGAGGGGCAGCCTGTTCAAGCCGCCCGGTAGATCAAGCCGCGACTGGCTCTTTGGCCAACTCGCCGATCACAAACGCATCCATGGCCAACACGCCGTAGGTAATGCCACCGTCCAGGAACTCCACCGGATCAGCCGGCACCGTGGCACCCAAGGCCACCAGCAGCGGCAGGAAGTGATCTTCGCTGGGATGAGCGCGGGCCGCGTGCGGGGCAAGCTTGCGGTACGCAATCAGACTGTCCAGATCGCCGGCCACGACAGCCTGATGCACCCAGCGGCTGAACTCCAGCACATAGGGCTCCTTGCCATCATCATGGCGACGGAACTCGTACAGGTTGTGCGTCATGCTGCCCGAGCCCATGATCAGCACCCCTTCGTCGCGCAGCGGGGCCAACGCACGACCCAAGGCCACACAGCCGGCGGCGTCCAACTGATGCGGCAAGGACACCTGGAACACCGGCACATCAGCCTTCGGCAGCATGTGCATCAACGGCACCCAGGCCCCGTGATCCAGACCGCGAGCCGGGTCCGGACGAACCGGGAAACCAGCAGCTTCCAAAACATCGGCAGTGCGTTTGGCCAAAGCCGGATGACCCTTGGCGGGATAGCTCAGCTCGTACAGGGCACGCGGAAAACCACCGAAATCATGAATGGTCTCGGGCTGAACGGCTGTCGACACCCGAACTTCGCCATCGGTCTCCCAATGCGCCGACACCATCAGAATCGCCTTCACAGCAGGCAGGCGTTTGCCGACGGCATTCAACAGCGGGCCGGTGCGACCGGGTTCCAGCGCAAACGTCGGCGCGCCGTGGGAAACGAAGATGACAGGCAGCGTAGTGGACATGATGATCTCTTGGCACGGCCGCAGCGGAAGCCGCAGCCCGGAAGCTTCGCGCAGTGCGTTGGAAGCCAGTGAGAACAGTGTATTGATCCATTCCGTGCAGATAAACCGTATCGCCAAAGACTAATAGTGTCGATAATCGGGACAATCAGGGATTCGCCATCAACCACCTTTTTTGGACAAGCTCATGGACCGCTTCATGGAAATGAAGACCTTCATCGCCGTCGTCGATGCCGGCAGCTTCATCGGTGCCGCCGATCCGATGGGCATGAGCAAAGCAGCCGTGTCGCGTCATGTCAGTGACCTGGAAAACCGACTTGGTGTGCGACTGTTGCAACGGACCACACGGCGGCTGTCGCTTACCGATGAAGGGCAGTCGTTCTACGCGCGGAGCAAAGAAGCCTTGGCGTTGGTGGACGAGGCGGAAACCGAGATTCGATCGCGCTCGATAGAGGCCAGCGGCGTTGTGCGTGTGAACGCCCCGCATACTTTCGGGGTGTTGCACCTGGCCCCGCTGTGGGGCGGGTTCATGGACGCAAACCCACGTGTATCGCTTGAAGTGACGCTAAGCGACCGAGTGGTGGACTTGGTGGATGAAGGCTTCGACTTGGCAATTCGGATCGCGGTCTTGCCGAACAGCACCTTGGTCAGCCGGAAGCTCGCGTCCACACGGATGATGCTGTGCGCGTCGCCCGATTACCTTGCACGTGTAGGTACCCCGTCGCATCCGAAAGACTTGGCCTTGCATCAGGTGATCGCGTATTCGTATTGGGCGACACGGGATGAATGGACGTTTACGGGGCCAGAGGGCGAGGTGTCTGTCCGGACGCACGCAAGGCTGTATGCCAACAATGGGGACACTTGTCTGGCAGCGGCATTGAGTGGACAGGGGATTATTTTGCAGCCGAGTTTTCTGGTGGCTGAGGATGTGCGGGCGGGGAGGTTGGTGGAATTGATGCCCGAATACAAGTCGATTGAATTGGGGATTTATGCGGTGTATCCGACGCGAAAGCAGCTGGCGTTGAAGGTGCGGAGGTTGATCGACTTTCTGGCGGACGCATTGCAGCGTCCGGTGTGGATGACATAACGCGCAGCGTGGCAGCACATCGGGCTTCTTTCGCAAGATGAGCCTTGGGCCAGCTTGTTGTGATCAGGTTTTGATGCGTAGCTCCTTGCAAGTATTGATGAGTTATTAATTATTTATTAATGGCTCTGAAACTTTTGATGTTGCATGTTAAGAATTTTAACCGGATGAAAATGTTAAGCTCGCCGCCTTCTTAATTATTGCCATCCATTCATGCGCGCCATTATTTTCCCCTTGCTTGCTACAACGCTGTTTGCCGCCTCTGTCGTTCACGCAGCCGACATGCCTACCCAGGCGCAGATTCAAGCAGCCGTCGACAAGGGCATTGCAGCTACGCAGGCCAAGTCGTCATCGTCGATGCCAATGCCCTTCGCCATCAAAATTTCCAAGGTCGTAGGCTGCAAGCCGTCGCCGGAAGTCAAAACAGAAGTTGTCTGCTTGGTTGGCATGAGCACCGGCAGCAGTGATGCCTATCGGGTCTTGCCCTTGCGCGTGGACGGCAACACCTGGGTAGGCGTCGAACGTAAAGACGCGGTGTTCCCGCCACCGACACCTGCCGAGGCGATTACGGCCATGCGTGCATGGGCAGAGCAGTTGGTTATCGACAAACCCGAAACCGCCAATGACAAGCAGATTCAAGAACTTCGCACGAACATGAAAGTGAAGTCGGTTGGGCATTGCGGAATCGGACGTAAAACGGGTTATCTCGAATGCGATTCAACATTGGAAATCCCGGGAAAGCCTGATGTGAAGGCTGAGTTGCTGTATTCGCTGGAAGGCGATACGTGGAAGTTTGTAGTGGATAAATAATGTCAGTTGATTGATTCTGTGAGTGGTGACAGGCAGGAAAATTGTTGCAGTGGATAGCTACGCCACTGCAACACCAGCTTTTCAAACCAGTTTTTCCCAGTGTGCTCGGCAGGCTTCGAATTCGCTTTCCCGTTGCGTGGCTCCCGTATTTCCAATGGCGGGAGCCACGCCCACGACGCCGATTTCACCAATGCCCTTGTTGCCCAAGGTACTGGCTTGCATGTCCGGGATACCCACAGAAATCACCTGAATATCAGGCACATCTGCGTTCACCGGAACGAGATATTCCTCAAAATTCGCGTGTCTTCGAAGATGGGACGCCGATTGATGAGGCCGATACTGATGAAGCCACCTTGCGACGCATGTTGAAGCTGCCGGCGGCATAAGCGGAAAAGGTGATGCGCTGTTGAACAGCACGTCACCTTTTCTTGCCTCACCCGACACAAAATCGCCCAGCAAAAAAACGGGACATCTGCAGTTCAGCAAGATGTCCCGTAACCAGGAGGAGCTATCTTGGCCAGGCACTCTCCTGGATATAGCTGAGTGCCTGCCGCCGTCTTACTTCAGATTCTTGTTGAAGAATTCAGTGATCTTGTCGAACGGGATCTTGTCCATCTGGTCATACAGGTCAACGTGGTTCGCATTCTTGACGATCACGAGTTCCTTGGGTTCGCCCGCTGCCTTGTAGGCGTCTTCACTGAAATAACGCGAGTGCGCGTTTTCACCTGCAATGAACAGCACCGGGCGCGGCGAAATTTCGCTGATGTAGGTCAGCAACGGCATGTTCATGAACGACATCGGGCTGGTACCGGTGAACGCAGCGGACGAAGCCACCGAGTTCTTGTGGAAGCCGCGCGGCGTGCGGTAGTAGTCAAAGAACTCTTTCAGGATCGGGTGTGGATTTTCCGGCAGGGTTTCGGGGAGAATTCGCGTGGGAATCGTCACGTTGCCTTTGGCGTCGACGTAGAAGTCGTGCGCGCCCGGGGCCGGCTTGCCGTTTTCGGCATCCTTCCAGCGTTGCAGGCTCAGGTTGGTCAGAATCTTGGTGCGATTTTCCACCGTCAGGCTGTCACCGAAGCCCTTGGCCATCACGCGGGACATGTCATACATCGTGGCGGCAACTACGGCTTTTACGCGCTTGTCCACGGCGGTTGCGTTCAGACCCATGCCACCGAAACCACAAATGCCGATGATGCCGATGCGCTCGCGATCCACTGCCGCATGCAGGCCCAGGAAATCGACGGCGGCCATGAAGTCTTCGGTGTTGATGTCGGGCGATGCGACGTTGCGCGGTTCACCACCGCTTTCGCCGGTATAAGACGGGTCGAAGGCGAGCGTCACATAACCGCGTTCTGCCATGGTCTGCGCATACAGGCCGGAAGCCTGTTCTTTCACCGCCCCGAACGGCCCGCTGATAGCAAGTGCGGCCAAGCGTTGATTGCCGCGATTCTTCGGCATGTACAAATCGGCCGCAAGCGTAATGCCGTAACGGTTCTTAAACGTCACCTTTTGATGATCGACCAGATTGCTCTTGGCAAATGTCTTGTCCCATTGCTGGGTGAGTTCCAGAACATTGGCAGCAGATGTCGCTTGCGTATTTGCGGCCACTGCGGGCGCGGCATTAATGAACATGGCTGCACACGCGATGATCGCGCCATGAATCAGGGTTTTGCGAGACAAGGAATAAGGCATTTTTTTCTCCTGGATGGTTTTATGTGGATTGCGACGTGGTAATGCGTTTAGCGCGAAGAAACCGGAACCAGCTCGGCGGTGGCCAGGCTGTTGGCGTTGAGCAAATAACCTACAAGCGCGCCGCTTGATTCCTTGTCGACGGGAATCGATTCGACGTTCAAGGCCCAGACCTTGAAGCGATATCGATGCGTGCCAACGGGCGGGCATGCCCCGCCATAACCGGTGTTTCCGAAATCGGTGCGACCTTGCACGGCACCCGCCGGGACATTCGCCTCGTTTCTATTACCGGCGTCTTGCGGCAAAGTGGTCGTGGTCTTGGGGATATTCACGAGCGTCCAGTGCCACCAGCCGCTGCCGGTTGGCGCGTCGGGGTCGAACATGGTGATCGCAAAACTCTTGGTTGCAGTCGGTGCCCCCGACCACGACAGCTGCGGCGAGATATCGCCACCGACGCAGCCAGACCCGTTTTGCAGGTGCTTCTCGCCCATTTGTTTTCCATCTTCCACGTCGCGGCTGGTCAGGCTGAAGTTCTGAGCCTGGGCGCTGACGCAGAGCAAGGCGATGAACGCACCGATGATTGGCTTATTCATTTTCTGTCCCGTGCTTAGCAATGAACGCATGCTAAGTGGGGCATGACACCGTGATAAGCGGCTTAAATTTTGATGAATTAGTGAGGCTATTTCAGCAATGGGCGCCAAGTGGGGAGCTGGCGTCTTGCGGCTAGGCTGGTGACTGGGCAGGGGATGCCGAGGAGTGTCAGTACCAAGCGAGGTAGGGCCGGTGGGATGGCCCGTCTGCTGAACGGAGTAGGGCGCGGTGAGTGGCACATGCGCCAACATCGGCACATGTGCGCTGGATCAAAAGATGTCTTCAGCTCGCGAGCAGCCAGCGATATCAATATCCAAAAATCGCCTTGGTTTCCAGGTATTCATCGAATCCGAACACGCCCCATTCGCGTCCGTTCCCGGATTGTTTGTAGCCTCCGAATGGCGCACTTGCGCTCGATTTGCTGCCGTTGATATGAACCATGCCGGTTCTCAATCGGCGGGCGACTGAGCGTGCGCGATCAACGTTTGCTGAGCTTACATAGCCCGACAATCCATAGACGCTGTCATTCGCAATCGCCACGGCCTGGTCTTCCGTGTCGTAGGGAATGATGGCCAGCACCGGGCCGAACACTTCTTCGCGCGCGATCGTCATGCTGGGGTCGACGTCGGCAAAGATAGTCGGCTGGACGAAGTAGCCAGCGTCGATGCCTGCTGGTCGGCCGGGGCCGCCGATCACGACGCGGCTGCCTTCAGCAATCGCCTGTTCGATCAAGTGCTGCACGCGGGCAAATTGCGCGGCGTTGGCAACCGGGCCGATGACGGTGGCGGGATTGCTGTCGTCGTATCCAAGTTCCTGCGCAACGGACACGGCAATCTCAATGGCTTGTTCCTGCAATACCCGTGGAACCAGCATGCGTGTCGGGGCATTGCACGATTGCCCGGTGTTGCGCATGCAGCCCAGCACGCCTTGGCGCACGGCGTTTTCCAGATCTGCGTCGTGCAGCAAAATGTTGGCAGACTTGCCGCCCAGTTCCTGGGACACACGTTTGACGGTGTCGGCGGCGGCTTTGGCCACGGCTACGCCCGCTCGCGTCGAGCCGGTAAACGAGACCATGTCGATGTCTGGATGGCTTGCCAGCGCTGCGCCTACGGTGGGGCCGTCACCGTTCACCAGATTGAACACGCCCTTGGGCACACCAGCCTCATGCAGAATGTCGGCAAAAATCATGGCTGACAATGGCGAGCGTTCGCTGGGTTTCAGCACCATGGTGCATCCCACCGCGAGTGCCGGGCCAACTTTGCAGGTCAGCTGGTTCAGTGGCCAATTCCACGGTGTGATCAACCCGCATACGCCGATGGGTTCGCGGGCGATCAGCGCTGTGCCCAGCATGCGGTCGAAGGGGTAATCCTGAAGAACCTTCAGCGCTTCGGTCAGGTGGCGCAAGCCGGCTGGTACGTGGGCGTTCTTTGCCCAGGATGCTGGCGCGCCCATTTCATGCTGGACGGCGTCCACGAGTTCGTCGCTTCGGCGTTGGTACGCACTGATAATTGCCTGAAGCAGATCCAGTCGATCTTGCACCGACATCTCTGCATAGCCGGCAAATGCCGCTTTCGCGGCAGCGACGGCACGGTTCACATCGCTATCGTTGCCCATGGCGATGCGGCCGACGACTTGTTCGTTGCGTGGGTCGATGACGTCTTCAGTGACGAGCTTGTCGGGTGCCACCCAGGCACCGTCGATATAGAAATTCAGTAGGTCTGTCATCGGGGGCCTGGGTCCGGTCAAAGGGTGTTGAGCAGGGCGTCCTGCAAGGTCTCGAACACTTGCGCAATCTGTGCGTTGGTGATGACCAGGGGCGGGGAGATGACGATCACGTCTCCCGACGCGCGCACCAGCACGCCATGATCGAAGCACCACGCGGCAACCTCGGCACCACGGGCACCGGCCGCATCCGGTCGCGGTGCAAGTTCCACGGCACACAACAGGCCGATGGCGCGTGCATCCACGACATGCTTGACCCCTTGCAGCGCCAGCGCCGCCGCTTGCCATTCAAGGGCGGCTGCCGCTGCCTGTTCGTTGATGCCAAGTTCCTGGTGCAGCTGGATGGTTGCCAACCCGGCCGCGCACGCCAGCGGGTGGGCCGAGTAGGTGTAGCCGTGCATCAGTTCCGGGACATTTTCCGGGCCGCGCATGAAGGCTTCGTGCACGGCGCTGCTGACGATGACGCCGCCCATGGGCACGGCTCCGTTGGTGAGCCCTTTGGCGGTGGTCATCAGGTCTGGCGTGACACCGAATGCTTGTGCCGCGAAACTTGCGCCAACTCGACCAAACCCGGTGATGACTTCGTCAAAGATCAGCAACACGCCGTGACGTGTGCAGATGTCGCGCAGCTTTTGTAGGTATCCATGTGGCGGCGGATACACGCCACCTGAACCAGTTACGGGTTCGACAATGACGGCAGCCACGGTGCTGGGATCTTGCACATCAAGCAATTGGGAAAGCGCGTCGGCGTAGTGCGCACCCTGTTGCGGCTGGCCGGCCGAGAAACGCATGCTGGCGTCATAAGGCAGCGGCAGGTGCGACACCTCGCCCAGCAGCGGACCGAAGTCGCGTTTCTGGCGTCCCAGCCCAGACACCGACAGTCCGCCAAACCCCATGCCGTGATAGCCCTTGGCCCGCCCAATGAACTTGGTACGACGGCTGTCGCCACGAGCCTGATGGTAGGCACGCGCGATTTTCAGCGCGGTATCCACGGCTTCGGAACCCGAGTTGGTGAAAAACACCTGTTCCATGCCGGCCGGGGCAATGTCGATCAGGCGTTCGGCCATCTCGATGGCCTGCGGGTGGCTCATCTTGAAGGACGAGACGAAGTCGAGGCGTCCGGCGGCTTCGCGGATGGCTTCAACGATCTTGGGCTGGTTATGGCCGGCGTTGACGCACCACAGGCCCGCCATGGCGTCCAGAATGCGGCTTCCGTCGGTGGTGGTGTAGTACATGCCGTCGGCGCTGGCAAACATCATGGCTTGTTTGCGGAACTGGCGCATGGGCGTAAACGGCGCCCAAAAGGCCGCTGGCGATGCCTCGGCTGCGTGCTCGGTCGATACGGAATTCATAGTCGTTCCTTGAATGATGTTCAGGCGGCCTGGCTCAGGGCCGGGCGCAGGCGGTAACCGCCGTCGGGCAGGCGTTCCAGCGGGCTGGCTGCGGCGAGCAGCTTGCGGGTATAGGGGTGCTGGGGGTGATCGAAGATCTGGTCGCGCGGACCGATTTCCACGATGTGCCCCTGGTTCATCACCGCTACGCGGTGCGCGATTCTTTCCACTGCCGCCAGGTCGTGCGAGATGAACAGGCACGCAAAGCCGTATTGCTTCTGCAGGCGCTCGAACAGTTCCAGAATCTGTTTCTGAATGGTCATGTCCAACGCCGATATAGGTTCATCGGCAATCACCAGGCGCGGACGCCTGACCAAGGCCCGGCCAATCGCCACCCGCTGGCGCTGACCACCGGAAAGCTGGTGAGGGAAGCGATCTGCAAAGTGGGCGGCAAGGCCCACATCGACCAGGGTGTCAGACACCCGCGCAGCCCGAGCCGCCGCATTCATGTCCGGCTCGTGTCGAAGCGGTTCGGCCAGTATGTCGCCCACCTTCATGCGCGGATTCAAGGACGAGTACGGGTCCTGGAAGATCATCTGGCATTGCAGACGATGCACCCGGTTTCCGGCTTTCAGAATGTCTAGGCCTTGAAAGCTGATCTCACCCGCGCACGGGTTCACCAAGCCCACGACGGCTCTGCCAAGCGTCGTTTTGCCAGAGCCGCTGCCGCCCACCAATGCCAGCGTTTCGCCGGGCGCGATGCTCAGATCCACGTCGTGAACGACGCGGTTCGGCTTGCTGCGCCGGAAGAAGGCGCGCGGGCCGGGATGCTCGATGCTGACGCCTGTGACGTCCAACAAGGGCCGGGCGTGCTCAGGCAATGCAGCCAGTGCACCCCGGCGTGGCAGGGCGTCCAGCAACTGGCGGGTGTACTCGGCCTTGGGAGACAGCAGAATGTCTTGCGTGCGGCCTTGCTCTACTGCTTTGCCGTTGCGCATCACGATCACTTTGTTCGCGTATCGCGCCACCAGCGACAGGTCGTGACTGATGAACAGTATGGCCGTGCCTTGCTCACGGGTAAGTTCCAGCATCAGCTCGATCACATCCAGCTGTGCCAGACAGTCCAGCGCTGTGGTCGGCTCGTCGGCAATCAACAGGGCAGGGCTCAGCAGCATTACCGAGGCAAGCATGATGCGTTGGCGCATGCCACCCGAGAATTGATGCGGATACGAGGCCAGGCAGCGTTCGGCGTCCTTGATGCCAATGCGTTGCAGCATGGTCAGGCAACGCTGCCGTATGTCGTTGGCGTTGAGCTTGGTGTGCAAGGCCAGCGCTTCGCTCATCTGCCGGCCAATGGTCAAGGCCGGGTTGAGCGACACCATGGGTTCTTGGAACACCATGCCGATGTGCGCGCCACGCACTCGGCGCATTGCTTTGGCATCTGACGCATCAAGCCTTGCGCCCTGAAAGGTGATGCTGCCTGCGCAGACCTGCATGGGGGCCGGCAGCAGTCCGATGGCTGAGCGCGCAGCCATGGTCTTGCCGCTGCCGGATTCACCCACCAGGGCAACGATTTCACCGGCAGCCATGGTGAAGGACAGGTCGTCCACGGCCAGGGGGCCGTCCACGCCTGCGCGAATCTGCAGGTTTTCTACGGTCAGCAGGTTGGCTGGGGTTGCCATGCTCATTTCCTCATCCGAGGGTCCAGACGATCACGCAGCGCATCGCCGAACAAATTGATAGCCAACAAGGTCAAGCTGATGAACAGGCCCGGGAACAAGCCCAGCCATGCCGCGGTTTCGATGTGGGGGCGGCTTGCGGCCAGCATGCTGCCCCAGGTGGCGGCCGGGGGCGGCACGCCCAGGCCCAGGAAGCTCAGTGCGCTTTCCGACAGCAAGGCCCAGCCGAACATGCTGGTGGCCAGCACGCACAGCGGTGCCAGACAGTTGGGCGCAATGTGGCGGAACATGGTGTAGAACTCGGAATTGCCGATGACCCGAGAGGCCTCGATGAATTCCAGCTCGCGCAGCGACAGCACGCTGCCGCGCACCACCCGCACAACCGAAGGCGTGTAGGCCGCGCCCAGGGCCAGCACGATGCCGTATTGGCTTGCGCCGATCACGGCCATGATGCCCAGCGCCAGCAAGATGCCCGGGAAGGCCAGCAGGGCGTCGTTGACCATCATCAGCACGCGGTCGGTCCAGCCGCGCAGGTAGCCTGCCATCATGCCGATGATGCTGCCTGCAATCACGGCCACCGTGACCGACAGCAGGCTGACCCACAAGCTGGTGCTGGCCCCCATCATCAGACGGCTGAGCGCATCTCGGCCGAACTCGTCGGTGCCCAGCCAGTGGGCAGCGCCAGGCGGCTGAAAGCGCGCCAGCAGATTGAGTTTCAGCGGGTCGTATGGGGTCCAGACCGCGCCCAGCAAGGCCATGAAAATCAGGCCGGCCAGCAGGCCGCCGCCAATCAGGGCATTCAGCGGCGGGCTGCGCCAGGCAGTGCGCAAGGGCGGGGCCGCCACGACCGTCGCCGGGTTGGTGGAGAGCTCCGTGCTCATAGTTTCACCCTGGGATCGAATATCGGATACAGCAGGTCGACAAGCAGGTTGACGACCACGTAGATGAAGGTAATCAGCAGCAGGCAGCCTTGAAGCACCGGATAGTCACGCGCAAAGATCGCGTCGACCATCAGCCTGCCGACGCCGGGCAAGGTGAAGACGGTTTCCAGTACTGCGATGCCACCCAGCAGGTTGCCCAGGATCAGTCCCACCAGTGTCCACGTCGGGGCAAAGGCGTTGCGCAGGGCATGGCGCCACAGCACAGCTGCCTCCGACAAGCCCTTGGCGCGGGCATGTGCGATGTATTCCAGGCGCAGCACTTCAATCGTGCTGGCGCGCGCCATGCGAGCGATAGACCCGAATTCGACCAAGGTCAGGGTGACAATCGGCAGCATCACGTAGGTCAGCGCCTTGAGCGGGCTTTCACCGAAACTGACGTAGCCCACCACCGGCAACCAGCCCAGCTTGATACCGAAGGCATATAACAGCAGCAGACCCAGCCAGAAGCTTGGAATCGACAGCATCAGCGTGGCCACGGCAACCAGGCCCAGGTCCATGGCGCTGTTCTGCTTCCACGCGGCCAGCAAGCCGACCGGAACCGCCAGCAAGGTAGCCAGCGCCACGGCCACCAGCACGATGGTGGCGCTGACACTGAAGCGATCCAGAATCAGCGGCAGTACGGGCTGGCGGGTGGTGATCGAATGGCCCAGGTCGCCGCCCAGCACCGCTTTCATCCAGACAAAGTACTGGGTAGGTACCGAGTGATCCAGGCCCAGGGACTGGCGCATGTCCGCCAGGCTTTGCGCGTCTGCCATGTCGCCCAGCATCAGCAGCGCCGGGTCGCCGGGGATGAAGCGGATCAGCGCGAACACCATGATCGAGATCAGCAGGAATGTCGGGACTGCCATTCCCAACCGTTGCGTGATGAATCTGAACATCTGCCAGGCCTACTTGGATGCGTCGGCGATCGACACGCCCCAGAGGCGGGGCTTGGCGATGGGCCAGGAGCGGTAGCCGTCCAGCCTGTCGCGCAGTGCGGCGATGTTGGTGCCGTTGTAAAGCACGATCATCGGCACATCTTCGATCATCATGGTGTGCAACTGGTCGAGGATTGCTTGTCGTTTGGCGGGGTCGGATTCTTGCATCGCCTGGCGCATCAGGGTGACAGCAGCCGGGTTGTCCCAGACCTTGCGCGTCTCCTTGGCCTTGTCGCCCAGGATCGATTCGAAGCTCAGCGCGGCATCGAATCGCGGCGAGTACGAGAACGCCATCGTCTGGTAGTTGCCGCTTTGATAGCGTTCAAGCTGGGTGCCCCATTCCAGGGTTTCCAGTTCGATCTTCATGCCGATCGATTCCGCCATGGCCTGACTGAGCACGCCCATGTCGAACATCTGCGGGTAGCGCTTGTTGACGATCATCTTGATCGGCTGGCCCTTGTAGCCGGCTTCACGCAGCAGACGACGGGCTTCGTCGATGTTCGGCTTGTAGCCTTGGCTGGCGACTTGCTTGTAGTACGGGCTGGTATTGGGGATGGCCGAATTGTTGGCCTTGGACAGCCCGTTCGACAGCACAGCCACCATCTGCGTGTAATCAAGCGCCAGTGCCAGCGCACGGCGGATGCGCACGTCTTTCAACAGTGGGTCGCGTGTCTGGAACAGCAGACCGTTGATGGTCATGACCTGGCTCGTCTGCACTTTCAGGCCTGCTACGCGTTGCAGCTCGGCTGCATCGGTGCCCGTCACGTCGGGCAGCAGGTCGATGCCGCGCGACAGCAGTGCGGCCTTGGCAGACGCGTTGTCCGGCACGATGAGGAAGCGAACCTTGTCGACCTTGGCCAGCTTGTTGCCGGTATAGCCATCGGGGCCAGCTTCAGAGCGCGGCGTGTAGTCCTTGAAGCGGTCCAGTTCGATGTACTGGCCTCGCTTCCAATCGCCCAGGGTGAACGGGCCGGTGCCGATGGGCGCTTTCCAGCTGCCGTCGGCCGCCAGGGAATCGGCGTGGTAGATGCCGCTGCCACCACAGTCGGCGCGTGCCATCGACGCGGTGAACAAGCTGTTGGGCTGGTCCAGCCGGAACACGACGGTGTTGGGGCTGGGCGTGTCGATGCCCAGAATTTTGGCAATGCCGCGGCCATCGAAGTCCGACAAGCATCGCCACTGGGTTTTTGGGTCCAGATAGCGCTGCCAGGTCCATTTCACGTCGGCCGACTTCAGGGTCTTGCCATTCTGGAACTTCACGCCGTCACGCAGGGTGAAGGTGTAGCTCAAGCCATCTGCGGACACGTCCACCTTCTGCGCCAACATGGGACCGATGCTGGCGTCTTCCCGATACGCCACCAGGCCTTCAACCAGGTGCATGACCAGCGCATCGGAATTTTCTTCCCGGTTCACACCGGGTTCCGTGCTGCGAATGTCGCCGTTGATGCCGACTTTGATGGTCTGCAGGTCCGCTGCATGGGCGGCTGGCAAGCCAAGCGCGATCATGGAAAACGAGATGGAAACCGAACAAGACAGCGCTTTTTTGACGTAGCTGTTCACGGGAGGGTGTCTCCTCGAAGAAGGTGTTCTTGGAATTTTGGGTTGGTCGTGTGGGCTGGCCGTGTTGGCCGTGTGCGTCAACGCGCGGCGCGACGTTTTTCCTGCAGCACTTTCGCAAAGAAGTCTTGCGCGGCTGGCATGGTCTTGATGCCCATGTGCGGCACATTCGGCAGCAGATCGAAGCTGACCTTCACACCTGCGGCCTCGAAACTGGTCTTCAGACTGGCAAGGCGTTCCGGGCGGGTGCGACCGGCGTCATTGGCACCGGGCATATAGTGTTTGCCGCCCACGCGGTGGGTGATTTCCCAGGTTTCCAGGTCGGCGTCGCCGACGACCATGTGCACCGGCACCTTGCGCAGGGCTTCGTGGTCGATGGCCTTGCCGAACTTTGCCTCGACATCGCGTACGCCAACCCACCAGTCCTTGTCGGCATCCAGCAAGGTGACCGATCCCGGTGCGCCGATCGATGCTGCCCATAGTTTTTCCGGGTGCAGATAGCAAAAACGGTGTGTGAACTGCCCGCCGCCCGAATAACCGAACAGCGCAAACGTATCGAAGTTGCGTTGATAACGGGCACCCACGTTGGCGACCATATCCAGCAGTACCTGGTCATAGCGAATATCGCCCTCGATCAACTGCTTGTAGCCGTCGCCATTGTTATCGCCCAGCACACCCACCGGAAACAGCGGCGACAGAATCACACAGTCATTCCAGCGGCCGAATTCTGCGAAGCCATTGCGATAGATTTCCATGGCACGGGTAGAACCGTGCAAGGACACCACCAGGTCAATCTGCCTGTTCGGGTCTTCAATGCCTTCCGGAACATAAAGCGTGTAGGCAAAGCGGCTGTCCTGCGGGTGCGAATAGACCGTGGTAATGCCCAAGTGGTAGATGTTCTTGGCAGCGCGGGTTGCGATGGCGTCAGCATCTTTTTGTTCAAGGTCGGTCGGCTTGGTCGTCATGTTCTCGTCACCAGATTCGGATAGGTCTGGAGTATTCATGATGCCAAAAAGAAATAAAAACTAAATTAATTTTAGGCTGAGTAAAGAATTTCTTTACACTGGGTTGACGCCTTCATCCGACGCCTTCATCCGACCTCGCCAATGAGCAGCATCCGTTTTCTGAAGACCTTCATCGCCGTTTCTGAGTACGGCAGCTTTGCCGCCGCCGCCGATCGTGTTGCGCTCACCAATGCGGCGGTCGGCCAGCAAATGCGCGCGCTGGAAGAAGAAATGCGGCGGGAACTGTTCGACCGCAGCCATCGCCAGATCAGGCTGAGCCGTGAAGGCCTGCTGCTGTTGCCCAAGGCAAAACGCCTGGTGGCCGACTACGAAAAGATGTTGGCCGACACGTCCGCTGACGCGCAGATGGAAGGCGAGGTGACCATCGGCGGCATTACTTCTGCGATGGGCTTGCTGGCGAACTGCCTGGTCAAACTGAAGCTGGTGCACCCGCGCGTGTCGGTCACCCTGACCACGGCCAAGTCTGACGAGCTGACCCGCCTGGTGATATCAGGCGAGCTGGATGCAGCCTTGATAGTCGAAGCCACACGCCAGAATTTCAGCGCACTGAGCTGGACCCGGCTTTACGAAGAACCTGTTGTACTGCTCGCCAACGCCAGCCAGACCGCAGGCGAAGATGACGTGGTGCAGTTGCTGCGAACCATGCCCTTCATTCGGTACGACAAATCGACTGCAATCGGCAGGAAGGTAGATCGCGTTTTCAAGAGCGCTGACATTGTTCCCGAGCAGATACTGGAGTTGAATTCGATTATTGGTATTGCGGATCTGGTGAAGCAGAAGGTGGGCGTGACGATTGTGCCCTTGTTGAGGAATTACGAATGGGAGAATGACCCGGCGTTGCGGGTCTTGTCCCTGCCGGGTGACCCGGAGTTCCGTCGCATTGGCATGCTGGAACATGGCAGCAAAAGCATGATCACCAGTGAGATCCGCAGTTTTTTGCTGAAGGCGATTGGGCGGTGATTGAGGCAGGATGAAGTTGGTGGATACGTTTGCACCAAGGTAAGAGGGTTCTGGCCCTGTTTGCCAAATTGGCGGCGTAAGACGTATCAGAAAAACATGAAAATTCCTACCCTCAATGCGACGTTGAGCAAGGCCTGCACACGTTTCAATGTGGCTCGACAGGCGGTAGTGACCTGCTAAACGAATCTTTCTTGACCCGCGAATTGCCCACCTACACAATATGAATGAGTGCGGCTGGTGCAGCCGCTTTGTCTTCAAAGAAATAGCTGCTTCAAAAGTTGGTTCGCTGGATTTCTGGCGGGTCGGCTGTCGGCTGTCGTTTGTCCTGATTAAATGCATATTTTTGTGCAGCCCTTTTTTGCTAATTGAGAATTTTATTGGTTTTAGTTGTACTAATGCTTTTTTGCGTTTATCAACTTTAACTTCTTCCTTGGTCTGCAAGAAATTGTCGCGTAAGGCAGCGGGCTAAGTGTTTTGCAGGTGATGCTTTCCGGGGGTTTGGTGCAAGAGTTAATAAAATCGTCTTGAGCGATAGGGGGAAGTAATGCGCGGAACTCAGAGTGTTTTGATCTTGATGGCATTGTTTTCAACAGGTTTTGCGGAAGGCGTAGTTGCTCAACCTGGCTTCGATTGGAAAGTCGTTAATAATTTCCCGTTCTTCAAAACGCAAGGCGCGCTAGATCTATATATGCAGCGAGCGGGTTCGTCGATTGGTGAGGGTGAGTCGGTTACATCGACGTTGGACCGATCAATGCCTGATGATTTTCTTGATCAGGTAAGGCGAGTTAATCAGCCTGCTGATATCAATGCGATCTTCCACAACAAGGCGGTGAAAATCGAGGTCACTTGGAGTGGCGGCGGCAGTGGTCGTTGTGTGCTACGTCAAATTGATGCGAATTTCTCGTCGACCGTAGCATGTTCTGATGGACGGGCCGAGCTGGACGCAGAGGTTGGACAGCCGTGGCGTGTGAGTCTGGTAGCCGAATCAGGTGTACTTCAAGGAAATCTGAGTGGAGTTGTTCGCGACCTGACCTTGGTCGGCATTGGTGATTCTTATGCCTCGGGCGAAGGGAATCCGGATCGTCCGGCAGTAAATACCGTTCACCTCAGCGGCCACATGAGCGAGTCGGGAGCGGTAAATTTCTCCGCATTGAGCGGCTTCGGATGGACAAAGACCTATTTGCCCAACACATCCGCCGAGTGGCTAGATGCAAAATGCAATCGCTCGATCTATTCATATCAGGTGATGAGCGCTGCGTACATAGCGGCTAAAAATCCAAAAACACTGGTACGTTTTGCGCACTGGAGTTGTACCGGTGCAGAAGTGTTTGATGGATTGCTCTTCCCACAGGGAATCACCCCCAAAGTGGACAGCGCAGGACTCAGTCAGGCAGGAATTCCATCTCAGCTGGATCAGCTTGTCTCAGCGTTATGCAAAACACAAACAGGCCGGAAAGTAATAGATTTATCACCTTACGAAAAATATCGAAGCATAGATCCGAAGCAGCGCGTTCGCCATTACAATGCGATGGCTTGCCCAACAGGTAATTTGAAGAAACCTGACGCTATCTTATTAAGCGTGGGCGGAAATGACGTACATTTTGGTCGGGTTGTGATGCATGTTCTGGCTCCCGCCGGGGGAGGCCCTCTGTGGCGTGAAGGTGGCTTGAGAGTAATCAGTCCTATGTCTCCGGGTGAAGCAAGCGAGGCTCTGCAGAACGGCTGGCTCAGACAAAGATACGATATTCTTGATAGCGTGCTGCTTGCCCAGTTTGGTGACATCACAGCACCCATGCCCAGTGTGTTCCAGCTCAATTATCCTAACCCATTGCTTCGTGAAACTGGTTACTGCCGCACACAAGGAAGTTTAGGTACGGACTCTCTTGCGGAAGTTTTTTCTGCAAATGGGTCTCGAGGCTGGAATATCACGGAATTAGAAGCAAAAAATACGACGAAATTGGTGATCGAACCGTTGCAGCTTGCTGTTCGTGCAAATGCAGCCCGTCCTGGCTGGGTGATAGTAGATGGTCATCTTGACGAGTTCAAGAAACATGGATTCTGCAGCCCAGAGAATCAAGATGCGAGGAGAGTGGAATATAATTTTCCAGAAGTACGCATTGCCGGCGGGGGCAAAGCTCAGTGGCGAAATATTACGCCTGAAGACTGGAAGCCGTATGCGCAAACGGCACGTTGGATAAGAATGCCGAACGACTCATATCTGACGCAATTCAACCATCGTTTGGGACGCTTGTTGCCCGATGATCGCCGGTTTTTGGGTACGGCTCACCCGAATTCATGGGGTCATGCAAGCTTTGCTCAAGCAACAGCGCAACGTATCAGCAAGCAAATTCAGATTCCGTCATATCAGCAATAATTGACGGTGGTGATACTAGCCAGGCGCTGACTGGATAGTCTCGAAAACATTGCTTTGACTTTCCGAGAAGATCGACGTTTGCAAGTTTGAATGTAGAGCTCCCCGCGGCTACCTATGTCAGGTTTACCGCGGGATCTATGATCGTCCTTGATTTTTATGTGGTGGCGCTGTGCTGTATTGAATCAATCTATGGTTTTTCAACGGGCGGTTCTAAGCTTCGAAAAAATGCTTCAAATCATCGGCAACGACCGCGGCTTCTTCCCACGTGGAAACACCGCATCCAGCACCTGAAAATCCGCATCCGACAACATCAACGCTGCCGCCCCCGCATTATCTTCCACGTGCTTCGCATTCGACGCCTTGGGAATTACAAACACCGACTCCCGCCGCGTCAGAAACGCCAATGCCACCTGCCTGGCGGTTGCGCCATGCCCACGTGCAATCTGAGCCAACGCCTGCCCCCCGGCGCTATCAGGTTCCGGAAAATCATCATGTCCAAACGGGCTGTACGCCACGACCGCCACTCGATGTTCCTCGCACCACGGAATGACCGCATGTTCAATCGCACGTTCGTTCAGGTGATACAGCACCTGGTTGCAGGCAAGCTTGCCGTCGCCAATCAAGTCAACCGCTTCTTCCAGGTCATCGATATCAAAATTGCTGACCCCGTAGGACAGAATCTTTCCCTGCTGCTGTAACGCTTCCAGCGCCTCAAACGTTTCATCCAGCGGATAGTTGCCGCGCCAGTGCAGCAGGTAGCAGTCCAGGCGGTCGGTTTTCAGGTGTTTCAGCGAACGTTCGCAGGCGGCGCGGGTGCCGGAACGCGATGCGTTGGAGGGCAGCACTTTGGACACCAGGAATGCTTCGTCGCGGCGGCCGGCGATGGCGTCGCCGATCAGGGCTTCGGCGGCACCCGATCCGTACATTTCTGCGGTGTCGATGTGGCGCATTCCCAGGTCCAGGCCGCGCCGCAGGGCTGCGATGGCGTCTGCTCGCCGGCTTGCGTCGAGGTACCAGCTGCCTTGTCCGATGACGGGAATGGCTGCCTGGGTCGAACCGAAACGCGCTACTCGCATGCCTGCTCCTGGGGTGCATATAGGTGATGGATGAAGACGAGTATGACCGCTTCAGCTTGTCGTTGCAGCAGGTTCGCCCCTGGGTTTGCTGCGTAATGAGAGGCGTTTGATTAAACGATGTTTATCGCGACGGTAGTGCGGCGTCCATGCATCGTTCAAACGGCTATGTGAAGCGGTTTGCTGCGGTCAATTTCCTTGGCAGATGTGTGGTTTTTCCATCCGTTGCTTCAAAAAACAGCATCACATTGACGTAGGTTTATCGGCGCAAGGGTAGTCTTTGCATGTGCCATCTGCATGGCTGCATGTGCTCGACCCCACCCGCTTGAAACCCACCCGAATTGCACGAGGCGACGATGTTCAGCTTTGGATCGAAAGAAAAGATGGCGGCCCTTCAGGCTACGGTGAACGATCAGGCCACACTGCTGGCCGCGATAGATCGTTCGATGGCATCGATTGAGTTCGACACCCAGGGACAGATACTGCGTGCCAATGACAACTTTCTGAGCTTGTTCGGTTTTCAGTCGAGTCAGTTGGTGGGCAAGCCGCACAGCAATCTGTGCCCACCGCAAGTTACCCAGAGTCGTGATTACGCCGATTTCTGGAAGCGCCTGGCTCAGGGCGAGTTCATCTCGGGGATCTTTCCGCGTGTGAATGCAAGCGGCAAGCTGGTGTGGCTGCGTGCCAGCTACAACCCTGTGCTGGATGATCAGGGGCGCGTGGCAAAGGTGGTCAAGTACGCGTTGGACATCACCAACGAGGTTGAACGCGACAGCGAGGCGCAGAGCAAGTTGCAAGCGCTGGATCGCGCCATGGCGACGGTGGAGTTTGCGCTGGATGGCAGTTTCATTGATGCCAACCAGAATTTCCTGAACGTGATGGGTTACACGCGCAATGAACTGGCTGGTGTGCATCACCGTTTGTTCTGTGAGCCAAGTCTGGCCAACAGCCCTGAATACGCGGCTTTCTGGAAGCGTTTGAATGCGGGCGAGTTCGTGCGTGGCCAGTTCAAACGCATCGGTAAACATGGCGGCGAAGTGTGGCTTGAGGCCAGCTACAACCCGGTGTTCGATGCGGCCGGGCGTTTGTACAAGATCGTGAAGTACGCAAGTGACATTACCGAGCGTGTGAAGCAGCAGGAAACCGACGCTCTGGGTGCCTCGCAGGCTTATCACATCTCTAAGGAAACCGAGAAGACGGCCGCGCATGGCACGCAGATCATCCAGTCCGCCGCCGCCGAGATGCGTGAGATCGCGTCCAGTGTCAGCGCGTCGGCGAACATCATTGGTCAGCTGGGGCAACGTTCCGAGCAGATTACGGCGATTGTCAAAACCATTCGTGGCATCGCGGACCAGACCAATCTGCTCGCGTTGAACGCCGCCATCGAAGCCGCACGTGCGGGCGAGCAAGGGCGTGGGTTTGCCGTGGTGGCCGATGAGGTGCGACAACTTGCCGGGCGCACCAGCACGGCGACGGCTGAAATTGCCAAGATGGTTGGCATGATCGTGTCCGAGACGCAGGAGTCGGTCACCAGCATGAATGACACACACACGCGCGCTGCCAAGGGGGTAGAGCTTGCTGACCAGGCCGGCGCAGTGATCGTGGAGATTCGCAACGGAGCCAGCAATGCCGTGCACGCGGTGAGCGTGTTTGCTAGCAAGACGGATCAGCCGGGTGCGCGGCGAGCGACAGCGTAAGGCGTCTTCCAAAACCTCATGTTTTGCTACGGGATCAAGTCAAGGTAAAGGCCGTTAGGAAGCCTTAACGCACATGAATAAAAGCAGGCATTCTCGTTGACAAGATCAGTCGAATTTTTGGCAGCCAATACCGCGCAATTGACCAGCGTGTTTCCGGCGGAATGGTCTCCACGTCAAGCAACTACATGGCTACGCAGGTGCCCAAAGCAACTAGTTCGTGCTTGTTTAAAGCTCATCGCACCAGCCTATGTAATCAGTTAAGATGAGTCGCACAGCCCATTAATAGGCTGCGCGACTCATCTTGGGCAACTGCCGATACTGTTTTTTGCCGGAATGAAGGGGCTGGCCGACTCATGTCCATCCAACTGCAGCCAGAGCAGTCCTTGGCGCTCGACGCAATTATCGCGTTCATGAACAATCCGGATCAGGACGCTTTCATATTGCGCGGGAGTGCAGGAACTGGCAAAACCACGCTGATTGCCCAGTTGGTTTCCGCGATTGCAGAAATGAATCTCTCGTGCTCGCTAATGGCTCCCACAGGACGTGCCGCGCGCATTCTCAGCAACAAGATCACTCAAATGATCGGCAGCAGGGCCGAGCAAGAATCCAAGACCGCAGCCGTCCTGGCTTGCCCCGATAGTGGCGTGCCATTGGCGTCGACTATCCATGCCACCATCTACACACGGACCGACGTCGAGTTGAACGAGGAGGCCGAGTCGGCCAACGATCCAGGCGTGCGTATCGTTTTTGGCTTGAAAAAGGACGAACCGCTGGGGGGCTTGTTCATAATTGACGAATCATCGATGGTCGGTGACAAGGAAGCCCACGGCGATTTCATGCAGTTCGGTTCTGGCCGATTGCTTAAAGATCTGGTTACCTACGCCAGGATCAGACGGCAAGGTCGAGCCACTGACAATTTGCCAAAGTTGTTGTTTGTCGGCGACCCGGCGCAGTTGCCGCCTGTAGGTGAAAATTCCTCTCCAGCATTATCCGAGGCTTATTTGCGCTCGGAATTCAGTCTGCGTGTAGGTACATTTGACTTGCTCACGGTTATGCGTCAAGCACGCGGGAGTTCGATTCTGGACCGCGCGACTGCCCTGCGCGACGCCATCCGCACCGAGCGCTTCAATACGTTTTCCTTGAAACCAGATGGACAGGAAATCGTGAAGGTTGAAACGGCCGTCGCGGTAGAACGGGTAGTACAGAGCATTCGTGCGAAAGACACGACGGTCGTGGTTGTACAGTCGAACGCGACAGCGCTCGATTACAACCGTAATGTCCGACAGCAGCTTTGGGGAGATGCCAGTTTGCCGATGCAAAGTGGCGATACGCTGCTGATCAATCGGAATTCTCCTTTGCACATGCTGAGCAATGGCGACTTGGTAAAGGTAATGCAGGTAGCACCGCAAGCTATGCAGGTGTCGGTGCCCTTGAAAGGCGGCCATCACGTCGAACTGCGATTTCGCGACGTTAGCCTGGCATTTCGTGCAGGCGATGGCAGTATTGTGCAAACGCAGTGTTTCTTGTTGGAGAACCTGCTTGACTCGCCCCACAGGGAGCTTACGGCGCTGGAACTGCGTGCATTGCTGGTCGATTTTCGTCGGCGCAATCCCGAATTGCGAGCCAAGACGCCTGAGTTCAATCAGGCAATTCGTACCGACCCGTTCTTTAATGCGCTACAAGTGAAATTCGGCTACGCCATGACATGTCATAAGGCGCAGGGCGGCGAGTGGAATACGGTCATCGTCGATTTTCCCGCTGGTGCCGGCGTTCGCCATGCGGGTTTTTTCCGCTGGGCTTACACCGCCATTACCCGCGCTTCCCGGACACTGATGGTGGTTTCTCCGCCTGATTTCACTGCCCTGAGCGGCCTTTGGGCGGAGAGCACCAATCCTGCTGTGGGCGCACCCACTGCGGATATCGCCGCAGTCGACCCGTTTATCAGCGATCCTGATTGGCATCGCTTTTCCTTCTCTGCAGCGACAGCGCCTTTGATGCACATGCATCAGCAATTGCGTGCGGCATGGGAGGCGCAGGGCATTCATGCCGAGCAACTGCAGCACTTGCAATACTGCGAACGGTATACCGTTACGCGCCAAGGCAAGCGTGCCTCACTGCAGTATTACTACGATAAAAAACATAAGTTGAGCCGGGCTGCATCAGTACCGAGGGCGGGTTTCGACGAAACACTTGCCGATGACGCGCTGGCGGTCTTGCATGCACTGGCCGGTAAACCGAGTTCATCGGTGACAGCGGTTTTTCTTCAAGAATTTCTTGATCTGCTGGATGCGTCACTTGCGGGTTCGTCGATCCGACGGACCGACTACAAGGCGATGCCGTATCGGTTGCGGGTGAGCTTTGCCGATGGCCACCGACAAGGCGACATCGATTTTACCTATGACGGGACAGAGACCTGGACCAACGCTGTCGAAGTCGGCACGCCCGGAAGCAGTATGGGTCTGTATGAAGCGATTCAGCGCTCCATGCTTATGCATCAGGCCCTGCAGTAATGGGCGCTAAGGAAATATTTGCGCTGCGCAAACAGCAACGCATAGCCGATGCCTTGGAACAAGCGCGGACTGAATATCCGGCTAACGTTGGCGACGTGTGGTTTTTGCGAGCGTACGCGTGGGCGCTCTATGACCACGCCAAGGAAGTCGTCGAAGCCTATGAAAAGAAGCAGCTATCGCCGGCTGCGTTGAGTGCCCGCTTTACCCCGTGGATGCGCGAGTTCGCCAAGATCGGTGGTCCGCTGCGAAAAGACAGTGCCTTTTCGCAAATGCTCCGGCTGACGGGCAAGGTGTCGCGGGACTGGCCGGAATTTCTAGGGTTTGCCCGTTGGGCCGGTCTGGATGATTTCTCGGACGAAGACAAGCTCGCTTTTGTCAACGAGCAGGGCAAGACCACCGACAGTCTGCAAAAAAGGTTTACCCGCGCAATTGCGCGGGAAGCCGCCGAGGGCGCGCTCGCCGCAGGCATCGACAAAACTGCTGTCGAGTGGGGTTTGAGTACTCTCGAACAAGCCTTGCGTGACGATCCGAATGACCAGTGGTTGAACTATTACCGCAGCAAGCTGCATCTTGCCCATGGTGAATCGGCACTGGCGATCAAACGATTGGCACCTGTGTTGCGCCGCCAGTCGCGGGCCGCCTGGCCGTGGGGGCTGCTCGGCGAGATCCTGGAGGCGGAGCGGCCAGTCGACGCGCTTACGTGCTGCGCACATGCGGTAAGCCTGGCTCGTGAAGAGCAGGAAGTGGCGAAGCTACGTATTCATCTTGCCACCCGGTTATCGCTCGCCAGCCGCTTTGCCGAGGCAGCAGAACAGGCCAAACTGGCACTCACATACCGGGAGCAACATGGCTACAAAGTACCGCCGGCCTTGGCCCAACTGATCGCCAGCGATTGGTACCAGGAAGCGCTCGCGAGCGGCCAGATGCAGGTGCTCGCCAAGGTCGATGCCGCTGCCAAAGCCTTGTTGGAAGAACTTGATGCACAGACGCTAAGCTATTCACCAGGAGTGATCGACCATATAAACGTCGACAAGGCGCTGAGTTATGTCGCGACTGGAGTCGATACAGGCTATGGCCTGCTGCACCGCAAGTTTCCAAAAGTGGCCGGCCTGACGCCGGGCACTATTGTCGAGGTGGGTATTGCAGCGCCTGACGGGCCGCCGCTGGATTGGAAGTTATCGGCAAGTCAGGCGATTCGCGGCTTGTGCGAAACACTTTCCGGTAGTCTGGAGCGTCGTGAGGGCAAAGGTTTTGCTTTCATCCGCACGGCCGGCGAGGCAGTCTTTGTGCCGCCTGCGTTGGCAGAAGGCTTTGCTCCCGGCCGTCCCTATGCCGTCGACTGCCTTGCGATCCGCCGTACTAACAAGGAAGGCAAGACGGGCTGGCGAGCCGTCAGCGTGATTGAAATCGCAGATCGATTGGCTGATGCTGGCTAAGGCGTTGGGCAGATTGTGTTGGGAGAGTAGGGCACCAGGAAACCTGGATTCTGGCTACGCTGGCACGCGAAGATTACGACGGTGCGCTCTAGGCCGCCTGCATCGACTCAGGCCTGAAAGTATCGCTGCTGAGTTGCCGACACGTGGTGTCAACGAGCAATAACAAGTCCTCGACGATGTTGGCTTGTGCGGTCAGATCGACAGTTGTGACACTTAGGCGTTCAGCACCGCCCGCTATGCCGAACACGCCGCGGACCGCACTGGCTTGCTGGGGCAATGACGGATAGAGCAGAACAAGATTCTTGCAATCGTAGAGCCTGGCGTAGGCCATCATTTGATAGACATCAGCCTGCGACATCCCGTGTTTGCGATCAAGTGGGTCGGCTGACAGCTTCTTCCACTTTGTGTCGATGATTGCAAACGGGCGGTCGTCTGAGCCGCGAAGGATGATGTCCGGCTTTGTCTGGAACAGATCGGCGCTGCAGTTTGCATCGTCCCGCCACTCGCCCAGGCAGTATCTGCGTCCGCCCTGTTCAACCACCTTGATGCAAGATCCTGCCAGCGCCTTGCGTAGCTGAGCGGCGATATAAGCTTCGAACAAATCATTCATGGGAAACAGCAAGCTGATTCCTTCGCCTGCCTTGTCTTCATGATGCGTGGCTTGCCACTTCCTTCGTAGAAACAGCGCTGCCAAGTCGAAAAGACGCTGCCAGCGTCGATTGCTGCGATCAATGCGGACCTGTGCCCAGGGAAGCGATCGTATCGGCACGTCGGGAATGTCGGCCAGCATGTATCTGATCTCGGCCAGTTGGCGCTGCGTTTCCATTCTGCGTGCATGTCGACCGAGTGACACGACACACGCCTTCATGATGCGCATCAGCGGCGTGTCTGCTTCAAGCGCGTCGAATCGGCAAGCCAAGCGATCAGGGCGCACGGCATGGAAAGTGAATTGGCGCAGGACGTCCATGTTGCCGCGAAGCGCTGAGAGATCATCCCGGTGTTCAGCGTACCGGCGAGGCAGACCACGGCGGACCTCCGCCAGCAGGCAGTCGGCGAACAGGCGGATCAGGATATCGAGCAGCGTTTCATCCTGCCGGGCCATTGCTGCCGCATGTCCTGTCGACAGGTTGAGTCCGAGCGTAATGTCGAGCATATGGACCAGACGCGTGCGAATTGTGTTCGCGTCCTCGTCGGGGGCTGCCGGGTCGATTTTCGGAAGAATCTCAAGGCCGCAGCCATTTGCTGCCAGTACACCTACCACCTGTTTCGCGGTGAGATGTTTATGGTGGTCTTCCAAAATGCGGGTGCCTTCGCGGCCGCCGCTTGGATGGCCACGAGCTGCGGCAAGCAGAGCATTGGCTTGCGTGCGCGTGAACCCGCCTTCGCCTACCGCCACTCGTCCCCATTCATGGACACACAAGTACGTCACGTTGTCGGTGCCCCTTGCTTGTTTACTAGCCGATCGTAGGCGTCGGGTGCAAACTCCTCGCGGACTCGCCAGCTTGGTCGGAGTTCCCCACCAAGCCCAGTCGGATCGGGCAACATGCGGCATTCAAGGAAGCTGCCGCCCCGTTCTGGCAATTCGTTCAATACGGCGGCCAAGCGGCTCCAGTCGTCGAAGAAGTACTCTTGGAGCAAGGGAATGACCTTGTCGCGCATGGTCGAGTCGATCGACGTGCGGCTGTCACCACCGCTGCCCATGAAGAACGCGTGGCCGATGCGGTGATCTCTGTCGATCAGATATTCGATACGGTCATTGATCGATTCGAGCACCCGACGCAAGGACACTCCGTCCACGTCTGCAGGCAGCTGAGACGGATCAGGCGCGACCTCGCGGAACTGGAATCGTCGCCGCAGCGCAGTATCGAGCAGCGCGATCGAACGGTCCGCAGTGTTCATCGTACCGATGATGTGGAGATTCGCCGGAACGCCAAATTCCTGCTTGGAGTAGGGCAGGCGCAGTGTGATGGCATTCGGCATGCCTAATCGTTTGTCGGGCTCGATCAGCGTAATCAGTTCGCCAAATACCTTGGAGATATTCGCACGGTTGATTTCGTCAACGATCAGTACGAATTGGTCTGCCGCCACCGGGTTTTCCGTATCAGGCACTGTCGTTTGATTCGATGTAAGCAAGCGGGCAAGTGCTGTTTGATAAACGCGCTTGGCGGTCAGCGGATATAGCGTGCGCATCGTGAAGTTGCCTTCCACGATGGTATCGAGCGGCAGTGGGTCTTCCAGTTTCAATAGCCATTTGACCTTGCGGCGGTGGGCGTAATAGCCCTCCGCCGACGCGTCGAAATAGTAGTCTCCAATGACTTCAGCGACCGCTCTGAATGCTGTGTTTCCGTAAGGGACGATAACAATGTCACCGGTCTTCATTTCCGAACGGAAAGCGTGCACTTGTGTCCAGTTGCTGGGTGACACGTCGCTGGGCTTGCGGCCTAGCCATTCGGTCTTGATCGCATTCTGGGTGGAGAACTGCGGGGCGCTCCAATCTACTGCACCGCCCCAACCCAAGGTGATGTAGTTGCCTTCAATGGCTTTGTCGTAGACATCATCTTCGGAACCAATCGCGCCCTGTCCCATCTTCCAAAAGCGTTTACCGATCAGCGCTATGCCACAGTCGGCACTATCCGGCCCTTTAGGGTGCAAGCGTGCGTGATCTGCCAAGGCGCTGATCTCGCGAAATAAGCCTGGCCTGGCTTCCAGGCGAAAGCCCGCACCATTGCCATCCTGATCAGAAGTTTCAGGCCGAAGCCCTTCGACGAAGGTTTCGTAATCATAACTCTGGTGAAACGTGACAAAACCAATGCGTTTTTCTTGACGAAGGGCTTCATACCTGCGGACGACAGCGGCGCGACCGTCGGGCACCACACCATCGCACAACCGCACAGCTTCCTCTGCAGTCGTGAACGTTTTTCCGGTGCCTGGCGGTCCGTAGAGAATAAGGTTTGTCGGCGTGTGAGTGGAGACAGCCTGAGCAAGCCGTTCAGGCGACGTAGATTCGGCAAACCGGCGGTAATACTCAATAGTCCGTCGGTACGTTGCTAGGTTGTCGTAAAGACTTCCTTCCATAGAAAATTTCGCCGGATTTTCTCTACCAGCGCGTTCATCATCTCTGGAGTATGCCAACTCTTGATATAAGCGAACCAAGCCACCGTCTAGATAGAGCGCGTCGAGGTCTCCGTAAGTACGATCCAGGCGTTTTGCGTCTGAAAGAACAGTGGAAACAGTATTGGGACTGTATTTCTCTGTTTGCATCCACGTCTTGAATTCGATCTCGCGCATTTTCTTTTCGCCTCCGGCTGTGTGAGGCAAATCATACCAATTTGTAACTGCGTAGAGTCGAAGATTGCTTAGGTATCCACCCTAGGCCTATCGTCAATTCATTTGGTCTTTGTCATTAGGGCTTGTCCACGAGGTCTAGATCAGAGCGGATCAAACATAAGCCCTCGCATTCGCGCATGCACGGGCATCGGTGTCTGCACAGTTGCAGTATTGCAGACTTGGTTGACAGGCTGAGTCAGCTTCCGCTCGACTGCCAACCACCCCCCAGCGCCCGATACAAGTCCACATGTACCGTCAACAGCGCAGCCTGCAACTGCACCAGCGTCTGCTCCGCCGTATAACTGCTGCGCTGCGCATCCAGTTGATCCAGATACGACGCGTACCCATTGCGATACCGATTCTGCGCGATCCGCAAGGCTTCACGAGCCGCATCGCGGCGCGCCTGTGCCTCGGTAATCTGTTCGCGCAGCAGGTCTATTCCTGACAAGGCGTTTTCTACTTCGGCGAATGCAGTGAGCACCACTTGGTCGTAAGCGATCACGGTCTGATCGCGCAAGGCGGCGGTCACGTCGGCTTGCGCGCGCAGGCGGTCGCCTTGGAAGACGGGCGCCAGCACGCTGCCGCCCAGGCTCCACAGTACGGTGGGGGCGTCAATCAGTTTGCCCAGCGTCAAGCCTTGCAAGGTCAGAGATGTGCTTAGTTGGACTGAGGGCAGCAATTGGTCGCGTGCGGCGGCGTAAGTGGCGTCGGTCGAGACAATGCGCTGTTCGGCCTGGGCGATGTCCGGACGGCGGCGCAGCAGTTCAGAGGGTAGGGCACTTACCAATGGGGGCGGGGTCAGGCCGTCCAGTCCCTGGCCGCGTGCGATCGGCCCGGGGTTGGCTCCGACCAGCAGCGACAGGGCGTTTTCCTGTTGGGCGATGGTGCGTTCCAACTGGGGCACTGCGCCCGCAGCGGCGCGGTATTCGGATTCGGATTGCAGCCATTCCAGGCGCGAGTTGTAGCCGGTGTCGTACAGGTGTTTGGCGCGGTTCAGGGATTCGGTGCGGGATGCCAGCGTGGCCTTGGCCACCGCCAGTTGTGCATCCAGACCGCGCAGGTTCAGGTAGCCGGATGCGACGTTGGATGCGACTGACAGTGCGGCCGCGTCGGTGGCGTAGCGCTGGCCTTGCAGGTCGGCGATGGCGGCGGCTTCGAGTTTGTCCAGGCGGCCCGAGATGTCGACTTCGTAGCTGGCCTGGGCACCGATCTGGAAGAGGGTGGTTTCAGCAATTCTTCCCGTAGAGCCACGTGCGCGCGAACGTACCGGCCCGGCGCTGGCGTTGAAGGATGGCGCGTGGGCAGCCTGAGCTACCCGCAAGCGGGCCTCGTATTCTGCGATGCGGGATGCAGCGGTGCGCAGGTCGGTGTTGTTGTCCAACGCCTGGCGAACCAGCGCGTTCAGGGCCGGATCGTTGAAGGATTGCCACCACGCTTGTTCAACTGGGGAAACCGGGCCGATATGGGTACGCCAGTCGGCGGGTACCGCCACGGTGGTGGGCGGTGCGGGTTTGGGGTCTACCGCGCAGCCAGCAAGCAAGGCCGCCGACAGACCGGCCGACAGCAGCATGGCCTGGATGCGCCGTGCGCAGCCTTTGCCAGTCGACATTCGCCGTGGTGCATCAGTGTCAGCGCATTCGTGCAGCGTGTGTGCATCATCGCGCCGATATGCAGACGCGCGCGCACCAATGCGGCAAGCCGTCTCATCGTTACGACGTGCCATCACTGACCACCCTTGGCACCCGCCGGCGTCACGCTGGTATCGATGCTGACCACGACCGACATGCCCGGGCGCAGCCGCTCGGCCAGCGGCTGATCGGCGTCGATGCTGATCCGCACGGGAATACGCTGCGCGATTTTCACGAAGTTGCCGGTGGCGTTGTCGGGTGCGATCACGCTGAATTCTGACCCCGCTGCGGGCGAGATGCGTTCCACCGCGCCACGAAGCTTGGCGTGTTCCAGTGCATCGACCGTGAAGCTTGCCGGTTGACCAGGCTGGATGTTCGCCATCTGCGTTTCTTTCATGTTGGCCACGATCCATTTCTGCGTGGGCACCAGCGCTGTCAGCTGGGTGCCTGCGTTCACATACGCGCCCAGGCGCACACCCACCAAGCCCAGCTGACCATCGACCGGCGCGCGGATCTCGGTGTTGGCCAGGTCGATACGAGCCAGTTCCAGTGCTGCTTCGGCGTTGGCAACAGCGGCTTCCAGCGCTTCCCGGTTGACCGTCACGCTGCGCAGGTTTTCTTCGGCAACTTCAACCGCCGCGCGGGTTTGCAAGGAACCTGCCACGGCCGTGGCTTGCGCGGCGCGTGCCTGGTCTCGTTCGCGGATCGACAAGGAACCGTCTGCCACCAGTGCATCGATACGCTTCAAGTCGGCAGCAGCTTTTTCGGCTTGCGCGCGGGCGTTGGCGATACCTGCGCGTGCCTGGTTGATGGACGCCTGTGCGCTGCGGCTTTGTTGTGCGGAATTGCTCAAGGAGGCCTTCTGCGCGGCGACCTGTGCTTCGGCCTGCGCCACTTTTTGTTTGAAGATGCGGTCGTCGATCTTCACCAGCAGGTCACCTTGTTTGACCCACTGGAAGTCTTGCACCGTCACCTGCGTGATGTATCCGCTCAGCTGCGGGCTGATCAACGTGACCTGGCCACGCACCTGGGCGTTTTCAGTGCTTTGCAGCGGGGTGACAAAGGGTGGCAGACGCCATGCATACAGCACGACCAGAATGCCTGCCAGGGCGATCAGCGCAAAGACGATGATGGCAAAGATGCTGCGCGGCGGCACTGCGGGGGCGGGGGCAGGTGCCGGGGCAGGCGTCGCTGCTGCGGGCGTTTGCGCAGGTACCGATGTCGGCGCAGGGGTCGGACGGGCACTGCTGTCGGGGGGGCGGCTCATGGGCTTATACGGTATCGGAAAGCGGCGTCGTGTCGATGCGCGAATTTGCCGTCGGGGAAGTGGATGAGGTAGGTGACACGGATGTATTGGCCGTGGCCGTGGTCGATGTGTTGGGCGTGTTGGGTGTATTCGGCATAACCGGCGTCACGGTCGCAGCAGGGGCGGGCGCGGCCGGTGCCGACGCACGCAGCTTGGTGCGCAAGGCGTGTCCAACGACGAAGAGCAAGGTCAATGCCGCGACAGCGGCAACCAGCATGAAAACTTCGTTGTAGGCCAGCACGTTGGCCTCGCGTGTGATTGCGGTGGACAAAGACGCGCTGCCACGTGCATTGCGCAACGCGGGGTCGGTCATGACGCGACCAAAAGCACCTGCGCCTGCCTGGATACGCGCGACAACATCCGGGTCCAGCAGCGTCATCTGCTCGGTCAGCACGTTGGAATGGAATTTTTCGCGCACGATCTGAAAGGTGCCCACCGCAGCCGAGCCAATCAGCCCGCCCAGGTTCTGGCTGATCCCGAACAGCACCACGAAGCCCACCAGGTTTTTGGGCTGGCTGATGATGCTGCCCAGGTTGGCGATCATGGCCGGTGCCAGGAACATGCCGCCGCCGAATGCCAGCAGGAACTGGCTGAGCAACATGTCGGCAGGGCGTTTCAGGTTGGTAGAGTCGGCGTCCATCAAGGCACCGGCGATCATGCAGACCAGGGCCAGCGCAATGATGGCGTCCACCCGTTGCGGGGTGACGATCAGCGCGCACACCACCGTGCCGGCCAGGGTGCCCAGCAACACGTAGACAAACACGATGCGCAGCTGATCGCTGCCCATGCCCAGGGTCTGCATGAAGGCGACCACGCCAATGCCTTGTTCGGACAGAACAATGCGCACCAGCATCATCACCAGGAAGAAGCGCAGCATGGCGGCGCTGCTTAGCCAGCGGGTGTTCAGCAGCGGGTTTTTGCGATAGTGCTCGATGATGAACGCAGTGGTCAGCAACACGATGCCGCCCACAATCGCCATGCCTACCCAGGGCGCTTCCAGCCACCACACGGTGCGGCCCAGGCCGATCGCGGCCACCAGCAAGGCCATGCCCGGCGCAAACAGCGCAAAGGTCAGGAAATCCAGCTTCTCGAAGGTGTTGAAACGATCGCCGGGCGGCAGTTTCAGCCACAACACGCAGCCCATGGCGGTCAGCGCCAAGCCGAATTCGAACATGTACAGCCCGCGCCATTCCGCCACTTCCAGCAACGTGGTGGGCATGATGTAGGCAAGTGGCGTAGCAATCTGTGTGATGCCCAGCGCCAACACCAGCCCCTTCATGCGGTGCTTGGCGGGGAAGGCCTGCAAGATGTAGTACAGCCCCAGCGAGCTGAGCGCTGCGCCGCTCATGCCGTGAGCGGCCCGCACGGCAATCGCCGAATTCAGGTCATTGACGAACAAGTGGGCAAACGCGATCAGCGCGTACAGGCCCAGGAAAATCTCGGTGAACAGCCGCATGCCGAACTGCTGGCGAAACTTCACCAGCAGCAGGTTCATGGACACATTGGTCATCACATACACGACCGGCAGCCAAGCCGCTTCGGCCGCGTAGACGCCCAGCGCCCCCTGCAGGTTCAGCAGGTTGGCGCTGACCAGCGCATTGCCCAGCCCGCCAGTCAGCGACACCAGAATGCCGATCAGCAGGTAGGCGACACGCAGCGGCGGTGAGTGCAGGGGCGTCGATGGCGAGCCCGGCATCATCGGCCGCTCGTGGGGCAGCCATTCTCGTGGGGGCGTTGTCATGGCAGGTTTGGCCGCACGGCGATGCGCCGTGCGTGGTCCGAAAGTCTTGCGGGAAGCGCGATCGTCGTATGAAGTGAAACGTGAACAGACGCGCAACCGAGCATCTTAAAACGAAGTACCTGAACCTTATCTGTCAGATCTCGACCGCAGGGCCTGGTAAAGCTGTAAGTGTTTTTGCAAGCCCGTGACCCTGCTAGGTCGGTGTTCTGGGCATATGGGGAATGTGTGGTTGAGCACCTTCAGATCATCGCGCCTGAACTGATAGCCGCTGTGCTCAACCCGCTCCAGCCCCTTTTGACCAGGTCAGCGGTGCAAGGACAAGCCCTTTACCGCCTTGTCGACCGCCTTCTTCGGTCCACGCAATGCCAGCCCGACCAGGTTCAGATTCGCAGGATCTTCGGCCAGAAAGACTTCCCGATTGGCCTCATCGTGCCCGGTGGCGAACATCGCAAACACATAGGGCTGCATGGTCAGTTCACGCTCGCGACCGACGCGGTGCGCAGCCTGCAGGCCGGGCAGATCGGCCTCGAACACCAGCATGGGCTGACCAAGCATGCTGCCGTAGCGGTGGCCGCTGGCATCTACGTAGGGTTCGCCCAGCGCGTCGGGCGCGGCGGCGGCGATGCCGGTGGCCAGGAAGGCAACCACGTTCAAACGCTGCCACGTGGGCAGATCGTTGCGGACGATCAGGGCTACTTTGGTATCGAACACGAAAACATTCCAATCAAGGTCAGGGCAGCCATGATCGGAGCGTGCGTGTTTTCAATCTAGAACGTTTGTGCAGTGGCGTCGGTAGGCGGCGGGCGTGATGCGGTACGCGCGCTGGAACCAGCGGCCCATGTGGCTTTGGTCGGCAAAACCGACCTCCAGGGCCACTTGCGCCGGGTCTTGGCCGCCCGCAAGCAGGGCGCGCGCTTTGCGCAGTCGCAGCCTGACCAGGTAGGCGTGGGGTGACAGGCCAAAGCTTCGGCTGAACTGCCGGCTGAGCCGAAACCGGTCGATGCCGGAATGGCTGGCCAGCTCGTCCAGACCAATGTCGCGGCCCATCTGGGCGTGCAGAAATTCCTGTGCGCGCCCCAGCTGGGCCGCCGAATCATTGCTGTCCAAGGGAGCCCGGGTATGCAGATGCGTCGACATCAGCCCCATCATCCGGTCCAGACTCTGATCTCTTGCCAAACGGCCTTCGCTTTGATGTATCGCCAGAAAAGCTTGTTGAATGGCCTTGCTCAACAAGGCATCGTCGGTCAGCGTATTGCGAAAGGCCGGCAAAATGGCTGACGCATCCCACTGACCCAGCCGTTGCATCATGCTGGCCACCCATGCTTGCGGCAGGTACAGCATGCCGTAAGTGAAACCGACGTCTTCCGGTGCATGTCCATCATGGACCGCGCCCGGTTCGATCAGCATGGCGCGCCCCGGCGTGCTGGTGTGAACGGAACGATGGCAGCGAAAGCGCTGGACGCCCTGGTGGGTGATGCCGACCAGCACTTCGTCATGGTCGTGCGGGTCGTAGGCGTGACCACGGAAGTGCGCGTGTACGCTTTCAATGCCGGTGTCCGGGTCGCGGCGGATCTGGACCCAGTCTTCGTTTGCCGTGCGCCGCTTGCCGGTGCTCATGTTGCGTGCGTCCCTGTGCGTGAAATGCGCGGGCGACGCGGCGGGTTCTTGGTTCAGAACACGCCCGGATACCCGCCGCCGTCGATCAAGATGTTCTGGCCGGTCACAAAACCCGACTGCGCCGAACTCAGGTAAGCGCAAAGGTCGGCAAATTCTTCTGGCGTGCCGAAGCGTTTGGCGGAATTGGTGGACGCGCGGTCGCGCCACACTTCCTCGATGGTTTGCTCGCGCGCCTTTGCCAGTGCATGGCCGTGTTCTACCTGGGTCTCAGTCGCGAAGATGCCCGGCAACACGGCGTTTGCCGTGACATTGTAGGGCGCGGCTTCGCGTGCGATGCCTGCCATGAATCCGGCCAGACCCAGGCGTGGGCTGGTGGACAGCGCCAATGACAGAGGCGGTTCTTTCACGAAGCGTGAGGTCACGGCGATGATGCGGCCGAAACGGCGTTCGATCATGCCGTCCAGCACGCCTGTGATTAGCTCGACGGGCCCAAGCAGCATGGCGTCAGTCGCAGCCAGCCAGTCGGCACGGGTCCATTTGCGGAAGTCGTGGCCCCAGGTGGTGGGCCAACCGCCGTTATGCACCAGGATGTCCGGATTGGGCGCGGCCGCCAGCAAGGTGGCGCGGCCGTCTGGGGTGGACAGGTCGGTGACCACGGTGCGCACTTCTACGCCGTGGGCCGCCCGGATTGCCTGGGCCGCGTCTTCCAGCGGACCGGCGCTGCGGGCGGCCAGCACCAGGTTCACGCCTTCGGCGGCAAGTCGGGTGGCAATGGCTCGACCCAGTCCACGGCTGGCACCGCAGACGATGGCAAGCCGGTTTTGAATACCAAGATCCATGAGTGAGTCTCTGGGGGGATGGTTGTCTTGATCAGGTGACGAGGTGGCAGCGCACCACGCGGTCACCTACCTGTCTGGCCAAGGGCGATTCGCTGCGGCAACGCGCGATTGCCTCGGGGCAACGCGGGTGGAAGCGGCAGCCCGAGGGCGGATTGGTGGGGCTGGCGGGCTCCCCGACGGGCTCGGCCGTGTTCCAGGCTTGCTGGTCGCCATCGGGCGTCAACACTGACGCAAACAGCATGCGTGTGTAGGGGTGGCGGGGCTGGGTGGCGATGCCGGCTGCCGGGCCGGTTTCCAGCAGTTCACCGCAATACATCACTGCAATCACGTCGCTGATTGCGCCGACTGCAGGCAGGTCGTGCGCGATGAACAGGTAGGCCAGACGGTGTTTCTGCTGCAGCTCGGCCAGCAGATTCAAAATCTGCGCGCGGATGGACACATCCAAGGCTGAGATTGGCTCGTCCAGCACCACCAGCGAGGGTTTCAGAATCAGGGCGCGGGCGATCGCTACGCGTTGACGTTGGCCGCCAGAAAACTGGTGCGGATAGCGCTGGGCAACATCGGCGGGAAGTTCAACTGCCGCCAGCGCCTCGGCCACGCGTTCGGCGCGCTGCGAGGCGCTCAGACGTTCGTCTGACGCCAGCAGCGGCTCGGCAATGGTTTCGCCGATGCGCAGGCGGGGATTCAGCGACGCATAGGGGTCTTGAAAGACGGCCTGCACCTGCTGGCGGAAGGGCTTCAGTGCGCGTCCCTTCACGCCCTTCAGCGATTCGCCCTGGAACCGCAGTTCGCCCGATGTGGGTTCCTGAAGTTTCAACGCCAGCTTGGCAATCGTCGATTTGCCACTGCCGGATTCGCCCACCAAGCCTACGGTCTGGCCGGGTTGGATCGACAGCGAAACGCCATCGACCGCACGCACCACGTTGCGCGTTCCCCGCACCGGGTAGTGCATGGTGATGTCTCGAAGTTCCAGCAGGGCGCTCATGCGTGTGCCTCTGCGGGAACTTGGGTCAACCAACAGGCGGCCAAGCTGCGACGGGCGCGCGTGGTGGCGGTTGACGCTGGTGATGATGGGACAGGTGATGAGGCAACCGAGGATGCAACTGAGGAGTCAAGTGACAGATCAGCAGCCACGGAGGCCAACAAGGTCGGCGATGCTTCCCGGCACTTCGGCATCACATGCGGGCAGCGCGGCGCGAACGCACAGCCGCCTGTCACCTGACCCGGCCGTGGTGGCTGGCCGGAAATTGCCCGCAGCGACCCAGCACGTTCGCCGATGCGCGGCAGTGAGTCCAGCAATGCACGGGTGTAAGGATGGGCGGGCGTCTTGAAGATATCGGCAGTTGTGCCCAGTTCAACGATGCGACCGGCGTACATGACCGCGACCTCGTCGCAGATATTGGCCACGACGCCCAGGTCGTGCGTGATGAAGACCATCGAAAATCCATGCTCGCGCTGCAAGCCTTTCAGCAGACGCAGGTATTGCACTTGCACCGTCGGGTCGAGCGCAGTGGTGGGTTCGTCGGCGATCAGCAGTTTCGGGCTGGCCGCCAGCGCAATCGCGCCAGCCACGCGCTGGCGCATGCCGCCCGACAACTGGTGCGGATATTCGCGCAGGCGCTGCGCCGGTTCCGACAGCCGCACGCTGGCCAGCAGCTCGCGCGCACGGTCCCAGGCACTGCGGCGCGGCAGCTTCAAATGCCGTTGCGACACTTCCGCGATCTGCGTACCGATGCGCAGCAGCGGGTTCAGCGACGACAAGGGGTCTTGCAGAATCATCGCGATGTCTTTTCCGCGTATGTCGCGCAGCGCGGTTTCCGGCAAGGCAGTCAACTCACGGCCGTTGAAGTCGATTCGACCGCCAGTGCGCACCGCGCCCGCAGGCAGCAATTGCACCAAGGCTTGCGCCAGCGTGCTTTTGCCACAGCCGGATTCGCCAACCACGCCGAGCGTGCGCCCGGCCGCCAGCGAGAAGGACACGCCCGACAAGACGGGGATGCGTCCACCGTCGTAGGCGACGCCCAGGTCCGTGACCGAGAGCAAAGGCGCGTCGGACGTGCCCGTAATGCTGTTGATCTGCTCGCTCATGACAGCGGCCTCAGAGACGGGTCAAGGCGGTCGCGCAGCCAGTCGCCAATCAGGCTCGCGGCCAGCACCACCAACATGATGCACAGGCCGGGAAACACCGTCAGCCACCAGTAGCCCGCCATCAAGCCCTTGCGGCCGTCGGACAGCATCAGCCCCCAGGCCGGGCGTGGTGGCGGTACGCCTACGCCCAGGAAAGACAAAGATGCTTCGGTCACGATCACGGAACCCAGCATCAAGGTGGCCAGCACAATCGCCGTGTTGGCGACGTTGGGCAACAGATGACGCGCCATGATGCGCGACGGCGACGCACCGGCCACGATTGCCAGCCGCACGAAGTCGCGTTCACGCAGGGATAGCACCTCGCTGCGCACCACCCGTGCGTATCGGGTCCAGTAAACGGCCGCCAGAATCACCACCAGATTTGTTTCGCTGGGGCCGACAACTGCCGCCAGAAAGATGGCGAACACCAGCGAAGGCAGCGCCAGCCAGGCATCCACCAGGCGCATCATCACCTGATCGAACCAGCCGCCCAGATACCCTGCGGCAATGCCGATGGCCGTGCCCAACACGCCCGCGATGACGACCGACGTACCGCCCACGATCAGCGAGATACGGGCACCGAAAATCAGTTGCGACAACACGTCACGCCCCAGGTGATCGGTGCCAAGAAAGTAAGCAGCGCGTCCGCCGTCTACCCAGGCGGGCGGCAGGTAACGCAAGGACAAGGCGGCGCGTTCGGGGTTGTGCGGGGCAATGAAATCTGCGCCCAATGCCATGATCAGGAACACACCCAGGATGGCAAAGGCGATATACGGCAAGCCGCGCCAGCGCGCCTTTCGGGGGGCGGCGGGCACTGCAGCGGAAGCGGGAAGGGCGCTCACAGGCGAATCCTTGGATCGAGCGCGGACGACAGCAGGTCAGCCAGCAGGTTGACGAGAATGATCATGACGCCGGACAGCAGCACGGTGGTCTGAATGACGGGGAAGTCACGGAAGGAAATGCCTTCGTACAGCAGCCGGCCAATGCCCGGCCAGGCAAACAGCGTTTCCACCACCACGGCCGAATTCACCATCGACACCAGGTTGATGGCGGCCAGGGTCAGCACTGGAATCACGGCATTACGAAACGCGTGCTGCATGATCACGGTCCACGGACGCAGGCCTTTCAGGCGGGCCAGTTTCACGTAATCGGAAGACAGCACTTCCAGCATCGACGAGCGGGTCAGCCGCATGTAGGCCGCCGAGAAGTACCAACCCAGGGTGATGACGGGCATCACGAAGTTGGCCCAGCCACCGTCGCCAGACGAGGGCAGCCAGTCAAGCCGGACCGAGAAGAACAGCACCAGCAACATGCCCAGCCAGAATGGCGGCATGGCCAGTCCGCCCAAGGCCACGAAGCGGATAGCGTGGTCCCAACGGGTATTGGCGTACAAGGCCGCCAGCACCCCACAGGCCAGGCCAAGCGCCAGCGACCAGATGAAGGCCAGACCGGCAAGCATCAAGGAATTGGGCAGTCGTTCCAGGTACAGGTCGATCACGGGCATGCCGTGATAGATGGATGTGCCGAAGTCACCCTGCAGCGCGTCCACGACAAAGAACCAGAACTGCACGGGCAGCGAGTGATCCAGGCCCAGGCGAGTGCGCAGCGCGGCAATGTCTGCGGCGCTGGCACCAGGTTCGAGCAACATCAGGGTGGGGTCGCCGGTGAGACGGGTGAGCAGAAAAACTGTCAACGTCAGCACGAACAGCGAGACGACGGCATAGCCGACGCGGGTGTAGAAAAACCGAAGCATGAATCTGAAGAAGTGGCTTTGTTGGCACGAAAAGCCGGTGGGCCTGTTGCGTGTCCAGCCCCGATTGCGACGGGCGGTCAGCAGCTGCCCACGCGATTAACACGGCCGTGATGACGGCAGGTGGGCCGGGGATCGCGTGCCGCATGCTACGGCGTGCTGCTGCTACATAACAAATAACCGTTATGGATTTACTAACAAGAAATTTACTAATAGAAATTGCGTCGATATAAAGCCGCGCGCTGCTTGATACATTCCGCCAGCTTCATCGACTCGCTTCGCATTATGTTCAACACCTTCGCGTTCAATAAATTCGTCCGTCGTATCGCCGCCGTGTCTGCCGCCACGCTGATGTTCGGCGCTGCGCCCAATGCGGCAGCGCCTGCTGCGCCCCAGGGCACCCTGACCTGGGGCCTGAGCCTGTCGTTGACCAGCACCTTCTTCGATCCGGGCGAGACCCCGGGAACCGGCGCGCCCCTGTTGTTGCAATATGCGCAACACGATGCAGTGATCCGACCGATCGCGGGCAACCCGTCGGGCCTGAGCCTGGCGGACAAACTTGAACAAAGCGATGACGGCCTGACCTACACCTTTACGCTGCGTCCGAATCTGAGATTCCAGAATGGCGATGCGTTGACTGCCGAGGACGTGAAGTTCTCGTTCGACCGCTATCGCGGTGCCGGTGCGAAGCTGTTGAAAGACAAGGTGGCGGAAGTCGCGGTCCTTGATCCTTTGCGCGTGCGCTTCAAGCTCAAAGAGCCGTGGCCCGATTTCCTGACCTTCTACGGCACGACCGCAACCGGCGCAGCCTGGGTCTTGCCCAAGAAATACATCGAAGAAGTGGGCGATGAAGGCTTCAAGAAAGCACCGATCGGTGCTGGCCCGTACCGCTTGAAGGCATTCAAACCCGGCATCGAATTCAACTTCGAGGCCTCTGAGCACTACTGGCGCAAGACGCCGAACGTGAAGAACCTGGTGTTCCGCTACATCCCCGACCCGGCCACGCGACTGGCGGCGATCAAACGCGGCGAAGTCGATTTTGCCTACGCGCTGACCGGTGCACTGGGCGAGGAAGCCCGCCGTACCAAGGGCCTGACGCTGAAGACCGCGAATATTCCGGTGACGAATTTCATCGTTTTCGCCAGCCAATACGACGAGAAATCGCCCTGGAGCAATCCGAAAGTGCGCGAGGCCGCGGACATTGCGGTGGATCGCAAGGCGATCAACGATGCGTCGTACATGGGCCTGGCCCGCGAGTCGTACAGCGCCATTCCGCAAGCCATGGCCTTCTACTGGAACCCGCCGCAGTCGGTCTACGACCCAGCCCGCGCCAAGAAGCTGCTGGCCGAAGCGGGATACCCGAATGGCTTCGATGGCGGTTTCCTGCACACCGATGCCAGCGACCAGATTGGCGAGCCGGTGCAAAGTTACCTGGCCGAAGTCGGCATTCGTGTGCAGCTTCGCCCCAGCGAACGTGCGGCGCATTTGAAGCAGGTTGCCGAGAAAAAGCTGACCGGCCTGGTGTTGACCGGCTCTGGCGCGCCGGGCAATGCGGCTACGCGTCTGGACCAGTTTGTACGCACTGGCGGATCGATGTCCTACGTGAAAGATGCCGACATCGACACCTTGCTGGACCAGCAATCGCGCGAACTGAACAAGGAAAAGCGTACAGCCCAGCTGGCCCAGGTGCAGACGCTGCTGAGCGAGCGTCAGCGCTTCCTGCCGGTGCTGGAATACGCATTCGTAATCGTGACTGGTCCGCGTGTGGGCGTGGATGGTGTCAACCTGATTCCGGACAACCCGTACACCGGCCCGTATGAAGATCTGACCATCAAGCCGGGCCAGTAATGTCGGTGGATGCAAGCGTGGAAACCCGCCCGGTGACCAAGCAAAGCCAGGATTGGGCCTATGCCGATCTTCGGCAAGTGGTGGCGGCTTTGGCAGCAGGGCAGGTCACGGCAATCGACCTGCTGGAGCGCGCCTTGGCACGCATTGCCGAGCGCGATGGCGAGATCAACGCCGTGGTGGTGCATGACGCTGCCCGCGCACGGGTGGCCGCGCGTGCTGCCGACGCGGCCTTGCAGCGCGGCGAGCGTCTGCCCCTGCTGGGCGTGCCGGTGACGGTGAAAGAGTCTTTCGACGTGGCCGGCTTGCCGACTACGTCGGGTGATCCGGCCTACCGCGATTTGGTGGCTACGAAGGACGCTGCCGTGGTGGACGCGCTGCGACGCGCGGGTGCCATCATCGTGGGCAAGACCAACGTGCCGCTGGCCTTGGGGGATATTCAGTCCTTCAACGCCATCTACGGTCGCAGCGACAATCCGTGGAACCCCAGCACCACACCGGGCGGGTCTTCGGGCGGCTCGGCGGCGGCAGTGGCTGCGGGGTTTGTGGCGCTGGAGGTGGGCACTGACATTGGCGGGTCCATTCGCATTCCGGCGCATTTCTGCGGGGTAGCGGCGCACAAGCCGACTTACGGCATTGTGTCGATGGTGGGCAACGGCGTGCCGCCTGGGCGGTTTGCGGAACGTGACCTGTCCTGCGCCGGCCCCTTGGCGCGGCGTGCGGCAGACCTGTCGATTGCGCTCGACGTATTGATCAACAACGACCCGCTTGCGCGCAAGGCGATTCACGTCAGCTTGCCGCCTGCGCGCCACACCGCGCTGCGCGACTTCCGGGTACTGGTGCTGCGCGAGCATCCATTGCTTGCCGCCAGTGACGACGCCACGCTGCCGCTGGATCGGGTGCAGGCAATCTTGTCAGATGCCGGTGTAAAGGTGGACACCACCAGTGATCTGTTGCCCGATCTGGTGGCTTCGCACAAGGTCTACCAGCAGTTGCTGATCGGCACCAGCCTGGCCTACAAACCGGCCGCGTTCTTCGATACGGCACGTATTGCTGTCGATGCGTTGGCACCCGATGACGACAGTTTTGAAGCGGTGCGGGTGCGGTCCTCGTTCCTGAGCCATCGCGATTGGCTGCTGGCCAACGAGGCGCGTCTGGCCCTGCGTGATCGCTGGGAAAAGCTCTTCGAGACTTACGATGCGGTGTTGACGCCGGTGTCGGTCAGCGCAGCGTTCGCGCACGATCACAGCCAACCGCGTGATGCGCGGTTTGTCGATGTGCACGGCAGTGCGGTGCCGTATCTGAATCTGTTTGTGTGGGTGGGTGTGCCCACGGTGGCGGGCTTGCCTGCAACCGTGATTCCTGTGGCGCGCAACGCCAAGGGCTTGCCGGTGGGTGTACAGATCATTGGCCCGTACCTGGAGGACAAGACACCGTTGGTGTTGGCGGAATTGTTGGAGCAGCAACTGGGTGACTTTGTGCCGCCGCCGGGGTGGTAAGGCGGCTGCAAATCAAGCCTGTAGATCGAGCACGATCTTGCCTTGGGCTTGTCCCGTGGCCACGAGCTTCAATGCATCAACTGCCTGCTCAAGCGGGAAGCGCTGCATGATGCGGGGTTTCAGCTTGCCAGCCTCGTAAAAGCCATCAACCGTCTCCAGCGTTGAACGATCGCGATTGCCGAAAATGCGGTAGGCACGAACGCCACGTGCTGCCGCTTTCTCGGCTGAGGGCTCTGCGACGAGACTGACCAGCACGCCACCCGGCCGCAGCATCATCCAAGACCGCTCCTGGGCGGATGGGCCATACGCGTCGATGACCACGTCGGCATCGCGAATTTCCGTATCGGCACCGGTGGTGCGATCGACCACCACATCGGCACCGAGTGCAGTCACGAAATCGAGATTGCCCGTAGACGCCAATGCGGTCACATGGGCACCACGCGCTTTGGCCAACTGGACGGTGATCGACCCGACGCCGCCGGCCGCTGCGTGAATCACCACGCGTGTACCGTTGCCGACCTCTCCGCGATCAAGGGCTGCCGCAGCCGTTGCGGCAGCCGTCGGCAGCGCCGCCGCCTCGGCAAAGTTCATGTCCGCAGGCTTTCGCACCGCTGCTGCCGCAGGCACCAGCGCATAGTCCGCAAAGGCGCCCGCGATGCCCAGCAGCGCATGTATCTCGTCACCCACTTGCCAGTCGCTTTCGCCTTCCCCCACTGCTGCCACGACGCCGGCAATTTCGCCGCCGACGACGCTTGGCAGGTCGAGCGGAATCATCTGTTGCAGCATTCCTAGCGCCACGACGATATCCACCGGGTTTACACCCGCTGCGTGCACGCGGACCAGCAGTTGCCCAGGGCCAGGCTGCGGGACGTTTACTTCGTTCACACGCAGTGTTTCAAAGCCTTCAAAGGCTTCCAGTACCACGGCTCGCATTTTTGCTTGGTTCAAGTGTTCTTTTTTATCGCTGCTAATTTCAGTCTGTTGATGTTCGTTATTGCTCATGATCTTGTCCTTTGGGAATGTGTAGACGTGACAGTTCTGGCCTCTCGGGTGTGAGACCGTAAACCTTGAATTCGATTGGATGTGCCCGTTGTTTATCCGGGCAGGAAATTAGTCCCTGGCAATACCGCGCAGATGACTTGCAAATTCGGAGATGGCAACGCCGATTTCATTCGGGGCGGTTTCCTGAATATAGTGATAGCCAGGCACCGTCACCTCTGTCTGATTCGGCCAGGTTTTGGCGATGTCATAGAGACGATTCTTTAATAAGTAGCCTGGATCGGCCTTGATCATGAGCTTGGGAATTTCGCTGGTTGCCAGCCAACGCGAATATGCTTCTGCGACAGGTATTGTTTCCTCCGACATTATTTTCAGCGGCAGATCGATCGAAATCATCGGCCGACGATCTTCGCCGGGGTTGAGGAAGGGGGCACGGTAATAGGCCTTTTCGACGTCGGAGAAGTCGCGCGCGCCAAGCAGGAAATTGTCCAGAAAATCAAGTCCTTGCAGCGATGCCTCCATGGCATCCGGCGTAATCTGATTGATCTGCTGCTGCACGTAGTCGGGGAAGTCCGTCACTTCCAGTGGCGCGACGATCGATTCCATGTAGACAATGCCCTGTACGCGGTCGCTGTGCCTGCGCGCCCAGTCGAAGCCCCGAATCGAGCCGACATCGTGCAAGACCAGAATCACCTTGTCACCCATGTGCAGTGCGTCTAGCAGGCCGGACAGGTATTTGCTCTGTTCGCCGAATGAATAGCGCGATGGCCCAAGCGCAGGATCGAGTTTTTCCGAATCTCCCATTCCCATCAGATCAGGAGCGATCAGCCGGCCCATGCCTTTCAGATGCGGCATGACATTGCGCCAAAGGTATGAAGATGCGGGGTTTCCGTGTTGGAAAACGATCGCGGCACCTTCGCCCTCATCGATATAGGCCATTCGATGCCCATGAATATCGAGGAATTTCTTGGGGGCAAAGGCTTGAGCGGATGGCTGGTTCATTTTTACCGTCTAATGGAGTTATCTATCGATCAGATATGGATTATTTGCTCCAATAATCGGTGTTTCAAGTAGGATGAATTATCGACGCTAAGTATGGTTTTTATGACTAATGAGTTTGCAGAACAGCAATGCCCGCCGCTGGGCGCTGCCATTCTGCGAGTCCGCGTCAGATTACGCTGCCAGTCTCCGGCGTATCCGCCAAGGCCAGCGCTTCGGCAGCCGCCAAATTGGCTTCGTGCCAATCGGCATCTTGCAGGAACAGGCTGCGCGAGATGCCCTCTACCAGGCGCGGCGGGCCGAACTTCATGCCCGGCACGCCCAGGCTGACACGCCCCATGCTCAGCAGTGATGCAATGCCGAAGTCGTGGATGTGGTCCAGCCACGGCGCGACGTGCCCCGGCTTGGCGCAGTACTCGAAGTGCGGTCCCAGGTAGGGGGCTTGCGCCAGACTGTTCACCAGATCGGGCCGATCGTCAGCTGGTGGCGTGTAGCAATCGCGCCAAAGCGCGATGTCGTGGGCGACGCCCGCCAATTCTGGGCGGCGCGCCACGTCCACCGAGAAGCCCGTGCCCAGAATGATGAAATCGACCTCGTGTACACCGTGCGAGGTATCGATGCGAACCACGTCACCGTGCCCCTCGTGCTGTACCTGATTCCAGGTACACGATGTCGTCATGCCGAAGTTCTGGTGCCGCGTGCAGCGTTCAATGCTGTACGGCGGTGGCGGCGTACTGTGCCGGGCCAGGCGGCGCATGATGCGCCAGCGCTGATCGTCACCCAGGTCACGGAAGTACCGGTACAGGCCGGCAAATTCCAGTGGCGTCTTGATGGCCGGTTGCTCGATGCGCGCCCGGCGGGCGAACAGATGCACGCTGGCAGCACCGTGTTCCAGCGCGACTGCAGCATTGTCGAACGCTGATGCACCCGCGCCCAATACCGCCACGCGCTTGCCGCGCAGTGCGTGGAAATCGATATCGTCGGCGCTGTGCGCCCAGGTATGGCGGGGAAGGTTTTTGGTGAAGCCCGGCAGCAGTGGGCCAGCACTCGGCAAACCCGTGGCGAGCACCAGCTTTCGGGTGTGCCAAGTCTGCCGCACGCCGTCTTGCAGAATGTCCAGGGCCAGTAGGTTTCCTGCGGGCTGCACACCCAGCAGTTCAACGCCATTGCTGACCGGAATACCCGCCACACGACGGAACCACACCAGGTAGGCCATGAAGTCGGTATTGCTTGCCAAGGTCAGGGATTCCCAGGCGGCATCGCCATAGACGGCGGTGTACCAGGCAGGAAACGACAGGCTGGCGACACCAAGGTCGGGGCCGACCAGGGTTTTGGCAGTACGCAGTGTCAACATGCGCGCGTAGGTCAGCCAGGGGCCTTCGACGCCTGCCGGTGCGCGGTCGATGACCTCGATGTTGCTGATCTGTTCGCGCAGCAGGCCGAATGCGATGCCCAGGCCGCTCAGACCCGCGCCCACGATGACCACGTCGCGCACGCGGGCACCGTCCACGGTCTGTGGCCGCACCCATTGCTGGTGTGGAAAATCCCGATAAAGCAGTTCAGCTTGCGCGCGCGCTTCCAGCGCCGCCAGGGCGGCAGGGGTGACAACGCTCAAGATTCAAGCCCTCGCGGCCAGCGCGCGATCCAGGAAATCAAGGCGGTCCTGGCCCCAGAAGATTTCGCCATCCAACACATAGTTGGGGGTGCCGAAGATTCCCAGCGCAATGGCGTCTTGTTTGTTCTTGTCCCACTCGGCACGCACTTCATCGCGCGCAGCGTAGGCTTCAAGCGCTTCGCCATCCAGCCCGGTTTCGTTGGCGACCGCAATGCGAACTTCCGGCGCACGCACGTCGCGGTCGTTGGCCCACAGCGCTTCCAGCAGCCTGAGCGAAAGCGCGTTGGCATCCACACCCAACTGGCGCGCGGCGATCACCATCAAGCAGGAACCAAGCGGGTCGGTGGGGTAGAAGGCCGGCTTGAGTTTCAGCGGCAAGTTCAGGAATTTGCGCCAGCGGTCGAGTTCCAGCGCATGGTAATTCTGGCGCGCATCGGGGCGACTGCGCAGCGGAATACCGCCGTTTTCCTGCTGAACGAAGATCGGACGGGGCACGATGGTTGCCCCGTGTTTGGCTGCAATATCGTAGAACCGCTGCCCTCCCAAGTATGCCCAAGGCGATGACAGGGAGTGGAAGTATTCAATGATGAGAGCCATGGCGATCTACGCGACACATAATGTTCGGAAAAAGAAATTATCGCGTCAAAAGCATAAGGTAGGCAGCCAATTTCATTATCGTGTGGTTAATGAATATGCATATAACAAATCAATATTGATATTGGCTTGTGCATGGAATTTCCGGCACCCGTTGATTTTCTTTGGCAGCCCTTGCCAGACGAAAATCCTCAAGGGCTGAAGTGCTGCCGGATGGCCGCACTCAGCAAGTCGGTGATCGGATCTGTGTGGGCATCGGGCGCGCGCAGCAGCACGACTTCATGCGGCGGAGCGGCGGGCAGGTCTTCCAGCACGCGCATCAGCGGGCTAACGCGAGACCGGTCAACCATGCTGATTGCCATGCCGGCCTCGACACAGGTTTCCACCGCCTGCGAAGACGGGCTGCTGAGCACCACCCGCCAGGCGCGTCCGGACTGCGCCAGCGTGTTCAGCATCACTTCCCGATAGGGGCAGTCTGCCACGTGCATGGCAAGTGGCAGTGGTTCGTCCACAGACACGGGCAACGAATTTGGCGTACTTAGCCCGCGCGTCGCGCTGCCTACCCACACCGGTGTGGTTGTTGCCAAGGCATGGGGATCGGGACGTTTGCCAGTCGGCTGTATGGCCAAGGCCAGGTGCAGCCGTCCGCGTGCGATCTGATCGCGCAGGGCCAGACTTGCTGCAATGGTGATTTCCAGGACGACATTCGGCCAGCGTTCGGTGAACAGCGGCAGGATGTGCCGGATGACGTTCTCCGCGTATTCATCCGACATGCCAAGTTTTACGTGCCCCGTCAGGCTGCTGCCGTGCAGTTCACTCAAGACCTTGTCATGGGTGCGAAGCAATTCGGCGGTGCCCGCCAGCAGGCGCTGGCCCAAGGGGGTAAGCGACACAGACTGATTGTCGCGTTCCAGCAGCCGTCCGCCTGCCACTGCTTCCAGGCGTTGAATGTGCATGCTGACCGCAGCGGGGCTGCGGTTGACATGGTCCGCCGCCGCCCGAAACTGGTTCAGGCGCGCAACGGCGTGAAAGGTACGCAGCAGATCGATGTCCAGGGTGGCGCTTATGCTGGCATTCATGATTTCGATTTTCGATATGACTCGGTCAGTATATTTTGCTTTATTGAATCACGCTGCACTTTTAAGGTCATGGCAAAGGAGATTTGCGTATGACCCAGTCCACTTCGATTTCCAAGGCATGTAGCTATCCCGGTGACCCTTCGCATGACGATCACGACACGCGGACGTCCGCCGTTTGTTCGGCAAGCGCACGCAGCACGGCTTGCGTTGAGGCTCGCACGGTGTCCCACGCATGTTCCGCATCAAGCCCCCCGGCCGCGCCCAAACGCCTTGCGCTTGCCGCCGTACCGTTGATCGTGCTGGAAGCAGCGCTGGTAATCGCCTGGAGTTCGGGTTTCATCGGCGCACGTTTTTCCATCGACCACGCGCCCATCTTTTTGGTGGCGTTCTGGCGCTGCGTGGTGGTCGCCTTGTTGCTATTACCCTGGGTGGCAGCCGAGTTGCAGCGCACGCGTCCTGCCGTGCTGCTTCGCCATGCGGGTATCGGTGTGCTGGCGATTGCTGGCTACCTGGCAGGTATTGGCAAAAGCATCGAATACGGCGTGTCGGCCGGGTTGACCGCGCTGATTGCCGATCTGCTGCCCATCGGCACGGCAGTGCTGGCAACGCTTGTCTTGGGGCAGCGGCTTGGCCTGCGCACATGGCTGGGCCTGTTCGTGGGATTGGCTGGCGTGTTGCTGGTGACCAAGGACGCCTTGGCGTGGAGCGATGCGCCGTTGTGGGCATACAGCCTGCCTTTGTTGGGCATGCTGTCGCTGGCCTTGGCCACGCTTTGGCAAAAGCGCACTGAAGCTGGCGGCGTGCTTGGGTTGCTGCCAAATCTGTGTCTGCAATGCGCAGTCTCGGCACTGGTCTTCGCGGTGGTCGCGGGCATGGAAGGTAGCCTGCTGCCGGTTGCCAGCACAGGTTTTGCGGTCAGTGTGCTCTGGACGGCGTTGCTGCCCATGTTGGGTGGATACGCGTTGTACTGGATCTGCCTGCAACGCTCGTCACCGACGCGGGTGGCCAGTGTGCTGTACCTGAGCCCGGCCGTGACGCTACTGTGGGCATGGGCAATGTTCGACGAACCGCTGTCGTGGCTGATGCTGGTGGGAACAGTGGTGTCGGGCGCAGGCATCTGGCTGGTTACCCGCGCAGCGCGCCGCTGAGGTAGCGGCGCGCTGCAAGGTCATGCCGTGGCTGGGGTTCCAAAGGGCTATGTCAGACTGCGGTTCACTTACCCCGCGCCGCATCCATGCGTGACGTCTGGTACGCAAGCACCGATGCGAGCACCAGCAGCGCGACACTCGCCATGAAGGTCATGCGATAGCCAAAGCCGTCGTACAGCAAACCGCCCAGCGTCGATCCCAGCGCAATGCACAGCTGAATCACCGCCACCATCAGGCCGCCGCCTGCCTCAGCGTCTTTGGGCAAGGCCTTGGCCAGCCACGACCACCAGCCCACGGGCGCAGCTGTGGCCACCAGGCCCCACACGCCCAGCAGCATGAAGGTCGCGATCAGATTGCTGCCGAAGGTGATGAGCGCCAACGCGATGGCGGTCATCACCAGCGGAATCACGATCAAGGTGCGGTACATGCTCATTTTCAGAAACGTACCGATCAGCGTGGTCCCTGCAAAGCCACCGATTCCCATCGTCAACAGAATCATCGACAAGGTCGGTACATCGGCACGGGTCACGTTTTCCAGGAACGGCCGCACGTAGGTGAACAGCACGAATTGCCCCATGAAAAACGTGCCCACGGCCAGCATGCCCAGCAACACCAGCGGGTTTTTCAACAAGGTGACGACGTTGTTCGTGCCTGTTTCATGTGCTGCGGCTTTCATGGGTGGCAGGCTGATCCATTGCCAGGCCAGCGCAATAATTGCGACAGGAATCAGGCAGAAGAACGCACCGCGCCAGCCAATAACGCCGCCAAGATAGCTGCCCAAGGGCGCTGCAACCACGGTCGCCAAGGCATTGCCGCCGTTGAAGATCGCCAAGGCCTTCGGCACGCTGCCGGTAGGCACCAGTCGCATCGCAACAGCAGCTGACATGGACCAGAAGCCGCCCACCACCACGCCTATCAATGCACGGCCAATCATGTAGGTGACATAGTTGGGGGCCATGGCAACCACAAGACCGGATGCGCACATGACCGCAGTCAACAGCAGCAACAGTGTCTTGCGGTTCATTGTGCCGGCCAGGGTCGAGATCGACAGACTGGTCAGCACGGCGAAAGCACCCGAAATGGCAATGCCGTAACCGGCCAGGCCTTCGGTAACGTTCAAGTCTGACGCCATGGGTGTCAGCAGGCTGACCGGCATGAATTCCGAGGCGATCAGCGCAAAGACGCACAGCGTCATCGCAAAGACGCCGCTCCAGAAAGCGGGTTCCCCAGCCCGGTACGCGCCTGCGGCGGAGCCGATTTGAGAGGGAGAATGTTGAGCAGTCATGACACGATCACTATTCAAAAAAACTTTGCAGCAAGGGCCAACCGACACGACCTGTCGTCGACCGGCCCGCGCAGGCATGCCGCGAATAACGGAGATTTCGTTCAGGCTTTCAGGTGCTGCGTGAAGAAGGACGTGAGCTTGGTCCACGGAATCAACGGGCTGCGGTCGTACAGGTCGACGTGACCCGCGCCGGGCACCCACACCAATTCCTTGGCTGGGCCGGCAACCTGCATGTTGTATTGGTTTTTGAACGTGACTTTCTGCACAGTCACGTTGTCGCTTTTGAAGAAGTTGTCGGCACCAGCCGGCGCACGCGACAAATTTCCTGCACCCGCTGCCAATGCAGCACCCCCGTTGAGCGATAGGAAACCCAGTGCGGCCAAGCCTGCGCCGGTGGTCTTCATGAAGTCGCGGCGGTCTGGATTCTTGGTGTTTGCTGCCTCGATCTGCGGGTCGATGCCTGGTGTCGTGGTCATGGTCGATGGAGCCTTTTAAATTAGGATTCCATCTTGCGGGATCAGGCGGTATTGTTTTAGTGGGTACAATCTTGATGAAATTGTGAGCTAAATTCAGCAATGTCAAATCTGAAAGTCAATGACCTGCAGGCCTTTCTGGCCGTTGCCCGTGACCAGAGCTTTACCAAAGCCGCGGCCAGGCTTGGCATTACGCCATCGGCGGTCAGCCATACCATCAGGGCGCTGGAGGAAAGACTGGGGGTGCGCCTGCTGGCTCGGACGACGCGCAATGTGTCGCCCACCGAGGCAGGCGAGCGCCTGATGCGCTCGATCGCACCCTTGTTCGATCAGATTGCGGCAGAGGTCGATGCGCTCAGCGAGTTGCGGGACAAGCCGCGCGGCACCATCCGGGTGACATGCACCGATGACTCGCTGGAATTGTGTGTGCGGCCCATGCTGGCCAAATTTTTGGCCGAATATCCAGACATCACGTTGGAGTTCTATGTCGATTACGGCTTTACCAACGTAGTCGAAGAACGATTCGACGCTGGGATTCGTATGGGCGAGGCCATCAGCAAAGACATGGTAGCGGCGCGTATTGGCCCGGACTGGCGACTGGCCTTGGTGGCGTCGCCTGGCTATTTCGAGAAGAACCCGGTGCCAGCGACGCCGCACGAGCTGACCAAGTACGCCTGTATCAATATCCGGCATCGCCCAGCAGGGTCGGTCTACGCGTGGGAGTTTGCCAAGGACGGCGACGAATTCACCGTGAGGGTGGAAGGGCAGTTGGTGTTCAACAGCATGATGCATGTGCTGAACGCTGCGCTCGACGGTATCGGGCTGGCTTATGTGCCGGAGCAGTTGGTAGCGCCTTATCTGGCCGATGGCCGGCTCAAGGAAGTGTTGGCCGAGTGGTGCCCGACGTTTCAGGGCTTTCATTTGTACTACCCGAACCGACGCCAGGCATCGCCAGCATTTTCAGCATTCGTGGATGCGCTGAGATACCGGCGATAAGCTCGCGCTGGCGTGGCTGCTTAGGTGTTTGGGCACCATGCCAGCCAGCGCTTTGTCAGTAACGACGCCCTCGGCCACTCAGCCGACTTTCACCACCGGTACGTTGCGGTGGCGATCGCCTTGCGCGGTTCTCCATAGAAGCACCCGTAGGTGCAGCTCGCCACATAGGTCTTGTCCGTCAGATTGGTGATGTTCAAGGCCAGTTTCCACGGGCCGGTGGTGTAGCTGAGCATGGCATCGACCAGCAGGAAGGACGGCACCGTTACGCTGTTTCCGTGCGCCGCACCCCGAGTGCTGTCGACATATCGCACGCCTGCGCCGATGCGCAGCCCCGGCAGGCCGAAGTCACCGAATCCATAGTCGCTCCAGACCGACAGCTGGTTGTACGGGACGCTGTCCAGTCGTTTGCCATTGTCTTCTGGGGTGGCCGGGCTGGCCTGGGTCGTGCGTGCGTCTGTGTAGGCGTAGGCGGCGATCAGATTTGCGTTGCGACCAATGCGGGTGCGTGCTTCAAGTTCCAGCCCGCGAGAACGGGCTTTGCCGGCCTGGATGTTGAAGTCGCTGTTCTGCGGGTCGCTGACAAGCACATTGCGGCGTTCCAGTTGGTAGACGGCTGCAGACAGCATGGTGCTGGTGCCGTTTGGCTGGAAGCGCAGGCCGGCTTCGATCTGCCTGCCCTTTGAGGGTTCGAAGCGATTGCCGTCGCGTCCCACGCCGGTGCTGGGCTCGAAGGATTCGCTGTAGCTGGCGAAGGGTGCCAGGCCGTTGTCTGCCAGGTAAACCAGGCCGGCGCGGCCAGTGAAGGCGTGGTTGCGCTCGTTGTCGGCCCGGACGCCACCGAATACGCCCACGTCGTCGTAGCGCACGGTGTCGTAGCGGCCACCCAGCAGCACGACCCACTTGTCGGCGATCTTGAGTTGGTCCTGCATGTACACACCCAGGCGCGTGGCCTTGTTTCGGTACGAGAAGGTGTTGGGGATGCGTTCGGTGCCGATGGCCCCGGTGTAGATGGGCGCGAACAAATCGAGCGCAGAGGCTTCCAGTGTGTAGCGCTCGGTTTCCTCACGCGGCGCGGAGTAGTCCAGCCCGACCAGCACGGTGTGCTTCACCGGGCCTTGCGTGACACGGTATTCCACCGACGTATCGGACACGATGGACGAACTGTTGTCTTGTCGAAGGGTGGCCCAGCGCATGCCGGTGCGGCGCTGATCGTCGCTCACGCCACCCCAGATCTCGACATACGGAAAGTCGTTGTCCATGCGCGTGTAGCGCAGACTGTTGCGCAGCTTCCATTGGGCATCAAAAGCATGCTCGAACTGGTAGCCAACCGACACACGCTTGGTCTCGAAGCGGTCGAAGCCTGGCTCGCCAACAAAGCGATTCCGGGGAATGCGGCCGTTGATGTTGGGCAGGACAGTGCCTTCTGCGGGCAGGCCGTAGACGTAGACGGTCTTGTCCTTCTGATACTCGGCAAGCAGCGTCAGCGACGTTGCTGCGCTGGGCTGCCATTTGAGGGCACCCGACAGGTAGTCGCGGTCGTCGGGCACGTGGTCAACGAAGCTGTTGCTGTCGCGCTTCAGGCCGGTCAGGCGATACGACCAGACGCCGTCGTTGTCCAGAGGACCACCGAAGTCACCCGAGATCTGTTTGCGCTGGAACGAACCTGTCTCCACGTTCAGTTCGCGCAGGGGCTGGGCAGTAGGGCGTTTGCTGACGGTGTTGATGATGCCGCCCGGCGCGGCCGCACCGAACAACACCGACGATGCACCCTTGAGCACCTCGACGCGCTCCAGACCGTAGAGTTCCTGACGCCCGTCGTAGCGCGTGACACCGTAACGCAGACCGTCGCGATACATGGTGCCGAGGTCCGACGTGGCCTGGAAGCCGCGCAGGAAGAATTGGTCGGTGGTGCGGTCAGCGGCTTCGTTGCGCGCAACGCCGGCAACGTAGCCAAGCACGTCTTGCAGGCCCTGGGCCTTGAGCATCTCGATTTCTTCGGTGCCGACCACGCTGATGGACTGCGGCGTCTCTACGATTGGCGTGTCGGTCTTGGTGGCGGTGGCACTGCGCCGGGCAACGTAACCGTATACGGGGCCGGTGGGGGATTCCTGTTCGGTGTCGGCGGTCACGGTGACGGTGGGCAACACGGTGTTCCGGGGTGCTGCCGCCTCGGGCCTCGGCGGCGCAGCGCGCAGGCTGTAGTTGCCATTGCCGCTCGACACGATTTCAAGACCGCTGCCGGTCAAGGCTTGCGCGAAGGCTTGTTCAACGCTCAGGTTGCCGCGCACGGGCGCGCTGTTGCGACCACGTACCAGCGAAGGATCGACGGCGATGATGCGGCCGGCGCGGCGCGCAATGCCGGTTAGCGTTGCGTCCAGCGGACCGGCGGGCAAGTCGTAGGCGGCGAGCTGGTTGGCATTGGTCTGAGCACTGGTCTGCGCATTGGCACCGTGTCCGGCCAGCGCACCCGACATCAGGATCAACGTGGCAAACGATAGTGGTTGCAGCGCGCGAAAAGCTGCGGTGGGACGGATTCGGGTGTGCATGCGGTTCTCTGGATGGATGAAGAAGGCCGGAAACAGGTGCTTCATAAGCCTTGAACCGCGAGCGAAGAAAAGTGACAGGGCTGGCGCAAACTTTTTTTATTTGATGTCGATGGACACCCACCAATCGGTACGCCGCTGAACGGTGATCGGCAGTGCCTGTTCCAGCGCAGCCAGGGTGCGGTCGCTGTCGTCAAGCGGGAAACTGCCGGTAATGCGCAGGCGCGCGGCCTGCGGCGAGACGCGCAATAGCCCGGTGCGGTATGGGCGCAAGGCATCGACCACCTCTTCAAGACTGCGGTCGTGTACCTCGACAAAGCCGTCGGTCCATGCGCTTGCAGCGCGCGGCGTCATGGCGTCCAGCGTGGCACCCTGAGCGGTGAAGCGCGCGCTTTGACCTTGCTTGATGTTGATGGCCGCGCCGTGCAGCGGTTCGATGCGCACCGAGGAATGCAGCACCGCAACCAGCGTGCTGCCTTCGTGCTGGCTGACCATGAAGCGCGTGCCCAGCGCGTGCACGCGGCCTTGTGCCGTGTGCACGACAAAGGCGCGTGCAGCGTCTTGGGCAACGTCGACGATCAACTCGCCGCTGCGCAGATGCAACCGGCGCATACCGCCATCGAAGTCCATGTCGACCACGCTGCGTGCATTGAGCCACAGGCGGCTGCCATCGGGCAGTGCAATGACACGGCGCTCGCCGGTACCCGTCGTGAAATCGGCGACCAGGGCCGACAAGGGGCGCTGTCGCTCAGCCCAGAGCAGACCAAGCGCACCGCCCGCCAGCAGCAGACTCAATGTATTGCGCAGTCCGCGACGGCGGTTGGCACTGGGCAGCAGGCTGCGGCGCATGGCCTGTCGCCCCGCCGAACTGTCGGGAAGCTCTCTTATCCGGCCAAGCGCGTGTTCCATGTGGGTTGCCGCGGCCTCATGGCGAGGGTCTGCCTTGCGCCACGTGTCGAAGTCGGCACGATCACGCAAGGTGGCCTCGCCAGAGCGCAGGTGCACGGCCCAGGCAATGGCCTGCGCGGCAATCGGGTCCGGTGCGCCGCTGGCAGGAAACGCATCAGGGGGTGGACCGCTTGCCTCGGCTTCAAAGCGCCGCATAACAACGTGTCAGGGCGTCGGCCATGTACTGACGGACGCGGCTGGCCGATACACCGAGTTCGGCGGCAATTTCGGCATAGGTCAGCCCGTCCAGTTGGCTGAGCAGGAAAGCACGTCGTGCTTTGATCGACAGACCATCGAGCAGAACGCTGATGGCAAGCAGCGTTTCCAACATGATCGCCCGGTCCTCTTCTGATGGCACCAATGCTTCGGGCACCAGCGCTAGTTCTGCCAACCAAGCTTGTTCGAGTTTCTGGCGTCGCTGATGATTCAACAGCACGTTGCGCGCAACGGTACTCAAATAGGCGCGCGGCTCGTCCAGATCGGCCGGCATGCGCGAGGTAAGCAACCGCAGAAATGTGTCGTGCGCAAGGTCGGCCGCGCGATGGCTGCAGCCCAGTTTCCGGCGCAGCCAAGCCTGCAACCAGCCCTGATGCTCGCTGTAGAGCGCGTCGATGTGCGGGTAGGGCTGGGATGGCACGGCGGCAGCTTCCATGAGTGTCGATGCGAACGATTCGTATTTTACGATTCGACGCAGCGTAGCAAAGCTGGTGCACGGACGCCAGGGGATCGAATCCGGCGAGAAATAAAAAAGTCGATTCCGATGCAATTCGGAATCGACCCTTGTCTTGCTGGACCCGCGTCGCTATCGAGCGAGGCACAGGCCCGTGTCACACACCATGCGAATTATTCGGTTTCAGCCGAGACTTCGTCGGTCTTGCGGTTGTACTTCAGCGTGATTTTGTTGATTTCGCACAGGTCGAAACCCTTCCACACGACCTCAGAAGCGTCGTCGTCGAAGACCACTTTCAGGTCTTGCTTGCAAGCGGCGCTATCGCGGAACTTGAACAGACGCGACTTGTTTTTTTCCAGCACGACGTCGCCCATGCGGTCGACGCCCCACGAGTTGCGGTTGCTGGCCGACAGATAAACTTCGCGGATGTCGTAGCCGGTGCGGTTCAACAGCGTGAAGTCGGCGTCGCCTGCGAAAGCTGCCGAAGAGGTCAGTGCGGCAACGGTTGCCACAGCCAAAAGAGTGCGTTTGATGATCGACATGGGTGACAGCCTTTATTGTAAAAAAACCGGGTGGTTGACGAGCGAATTCTAGATAGCTATTGCAAATAAAAACTGGTTGTATCCAAGTATTTTTGCGCGCTCGTTGTATGGTCCTGACACCGATGTTTTTGGCATATTTATTTGCTGTCTCATCTGCCTGAATGAGGCGCTTTCTGGTAGTGGAAAAGCCCGCTGCTACGGGCTTTCAGGCCGATTGCTTCACGCATTTGGACGGGTTTTTCAGGATTTCAGTTTGCCGTCAGCAAGTCGGAAGCAATCAGTAACTCAGACGATTTCAAATAGCCCTGCAGCACCCATTCCGCCGCCCACGCACATGGTCACGACCACGTAGCGAGCACCCCTTCGTTTGCCTTCGATCAGCGCGTGTCCGGCCATCCGTGCGCCTGACATGCCGTAGGGGTGACCGATGGAAATCGCGCCGCCGTTCACGTTAAGCAATTCGTCGGGAATGCCAAGCTTGTCCCGGCAGTACAGCACCTGGCAGGCGAAGGCTTCGTTCAGTTCCCACAGGCCGATGTCGTCCATGCGCAAGCCGTGTTGCGCCAGCAGTTTGGGGACGGCAAGCACCGGGCCGATGCCCATCTCGTCGGGTGCGCAGCCCGCAACCGCCATCCCTCGGTAGATGCCCAGCGGTGCCAGGCCAAGGCGTTGGGCCTCGGCAGCTTCCATCAACACGCAGGCCGTTGCGCCGTCCGACAATTGCGATGCATTGCCCGCGGTGATGAAGCGACCTGCGCCAACTTGCTGGCCGCCTTTGAAGACGGGTGCCAAGGCTTGCAGGCTTGGCAAGCTTGTGTCGGGCCGATTGCCTTCGTCGCGGGCCAGGGTGACAGGGGTGTGTGTGATTGCACCAGTTGCTTTGTCCACGTCGCGGCGGACGGCTTGCATAGGGGCGATTTCATTGTCGAAGCGAGCAGCGGCCTGCGCGGCTGCCGTGCGCTGCTGTGAACGCAGGGCGTAGGCGTCTTGGGCCTCGCGCGACACGCCATAACGGTCGGCAACCAGTTCGGCGGTTTCCAGCATGCTCATGTAGACCGCAGGGCAGTCGCGCATCAGGTCCGGGTCGTGCCAGCGCGACAGGTTCATCTTGTCGTTCTGCACCAGCGAGATCGACTCCAGACCACCTGCCACGGTGATGTTCATGCCTTCATGCAGGATCTGGCGCGCAGCAATCGCAATAGCCATCAGGCCGGACGCGCATTGCCGGTCCACACTCATGGCAGGCACGCTCACGGGCAGGCCGGCGCGCAACGCGGCCTGGCGGGCGATGTTCATGTGGGTGCTGCCTTGTTGCAAGGCCGCGCCCAGGATCACGTCTTCAACCTGGGCAGGGTCGATGCCGGCGCGCTGCACGGCGTGGGCAATGGCATGGCCGCCGAGCGCGGGTGCCGTGGTGTCGTTGAACGCGCCGCGATAGGCTTTGCCGATGGGCGTGCGCGCCGTGGAGACGATGACAGCTTCTCTCATGGAAGTTTCCTGAGTCAGTATCGATGGGTGTGTGGGATCGCAGCGTTGCTGCTCTGGATGGCAGGCGGTCTTTCAGGAAGACCGCCTGCAGGCGTTACGAAGCGATCAATGTCTGCAAAGCGGCTTTCAGATGTGCGGGCAGTTCGACAGGGCGGTTGTCGGCGCGGCCCACGTAGGCGTGGGTGAAGCTGCCTTGCGCGGCGGCCAGGTCATCGTCTTCGCGGAACATCGCAAATTCGTAGGTGACGCTGGTGCGCCCCAGACGTCCGACGCGCACGCCGATCGTGACCCGGTCGGGAAAGGCAACCGGGCGGAAATAACTGGTGTTGGTTTGCACCACCAGGCCAATGATTTGGCTGTGCACCAGATCGAGCACACCCAGCTCGATCAAGGTTTGGTTGACGGCGGTGTCGAAATACTCGTTGTAGACCACGTTGTTCATGTGGCCGTAGACGTCGGTGTCGCGCAGCCGTGTGGTCATGGGCAGCAGGCGGGCATAGGCGCGCCGATGGCTGGCAACCGGGCGGGGCGATGCACTGGTGTTTGCCGGTTGTTCCGAGTCGCCCTTGTTGTTGAGGACACCCGATTTTTGGGCAGTGGCGGTATTCACGCGCGGCCCTCTGCCTGCTTGGCGCGCGTCAAGATGCGCGACACATGGGCGAAGCCTTCGGGTGTCTCAAGAATCTTGTCCAGGCTGGCAATCTCGTCGAAATGGGCGGCGATCTGCTCGGGGGTGCGCTGGTCCGGTGGCAGGTAGACGCCTTCGGTCTCGACCACGGCAAGCCGGGCATAGGTGCCGGCACCTGCCAGCAAGGCGGTGCGGCTGGGGGCTGCTTCGCCCACCAGGAACAAGGCGGCGGGTGTCACGAAGCTCGGGTCGAGCGCACGCAGGCTGTCGGCGTCGAACAGTTCTGCCGTCATGCGGGTCGCGGCGGTGGGCAGCAAAGCGTTGACCTTGATGCCATAACGCAAACCTTCCAGGTGCAGCACGTTCATCAAGCCGATCAGGGCCGTCTTGGCCGCGCCGTAGTTGGCCTGGCCGAAGTTGCCGAAGACCCCGGATGTTGAGGACGTCATCAGAATGCGGCCGTATTCCTGGGCGCGCATGGTGGGCCAGACGGCGCGGGCGCAATTGGCGGCACCCAGCAGGTGCACGTCCACCACGGCGTTGAAATCGTCGGCGCTCATTTTCGCGAAGCTCTTGTCGCGCAAAATGCCGGCGTTGTTGATCAGGATGTCGATGCGGCCCCAGGTGTCGAGCGCGCGTTGGGCCATGGCCTGCACGGCGTCCGGGTCGCAGACGTTGGCACCATCGGCAATGGCCTGGCCACCCGCCGCCACGATTTCATCGACCACCGCCTGGGCGGCAGCCGTCGATGCACCAGCCCCGTCGCGGCCCCCGCCAAAGTCGTTCACCACCACGCGGGCACCGCGCGCGGCAAGTTGCAGCGCATGGTTGCGGCCAAGGCCGTTGCCCGCGCCGGTGACGATGGCCACGCGGTCGTCGAAGCGTTGCTCGGTTTGGGTTGAGGAAGCTGTTGTCTGGGAAGCAGTGGTCATCGGGTCATCCTTTCAGAATGGTCATGGTCAGCCACTCGGCGGCCAGCGCGGGGCGCTCGGCGGCGTCGATTTCAACGGTGACGCTGTAGCGGGTCATAAATTCGGTGGGTGTGCGGGGTGTCAGTGCCGCCAACGTGAAACGGCCGCGCACGCGGGTGCCCACACGAACCGGCGTCAGGAAGCGCACCTTGTCGAAGCCATAGTTGATGCCGATCGAACCCGGAATCTGCGGCAGCACCTGAAAGCTCATCGCGCTGAGCAAGGACAGCGACAGAAAGCCGTGTGCGATGGTCCCGCCGAACGGGCTGTCACGCCTTGCACGTGCAGGGTCAACGTGAATGAACTGGAAGTCCTGGGTGGCTTCGGCAAACATGTCGACCTGCGTCTGGGTGACCACAAACCAGTCGGACACGCCGAGCTCGTGGCCTACCCGGGCGGATAAATCGCGCACGGCAGGGTCGGCGTAGATCAGATCTGGAATTGCAGGTGACGGGGCGGAATCACTGGGCATAATGACCATTTCTCCATAAAAACATACTGAGTAGTATAATTTGTGGGCTGTGCGGGTTATTCATGTTTGATTGGAAGCCTGATGATTAATGACTCAGCAGATCAATCGAGCAACACGCAAGCGAAAATCGGCACAGAAGCTGGCAATAAGCGCTGCCGGCAACGCACTGGCAGCGTACTTACAAACATACTTGGCGGGAACAACGGAGAAGTTCAGCATGAAAATCGACGCAGCGGCCACGGCCCCGCGCACCGATGGGGCCGGCAATATCGAAATTCTGACTGCGGCCGCCGAGTGCTTCACAGAACAAGGTTTTCACGCTTCCAGCATTGATGACGTGGCGCGTCGGCTGGGTGCCACCAAGGGCCGTGTCTACCATTACTATCGGTCCAAGACCGATCTGTTCTTCGATGTACATCGCGAAGGCATGCGGCGCAATTTCGACGCGGTGCGGCCGGCTATGAAACTGCCCGGCACGGGTGCCGTGCGGCTGGCGCACATGCTTCGGCATCACGCCTTGTCCATGATGGAAAACCTGGCTTTCGAGACGGTGGTGGTGCAGGGCGTGCACATGCATCGCCTGGGGGCGACCACGCCTGCGCAACGACGCACCTTGGCTGAACTGATGACCATCCGCAACGACTTCGAGGCGCTGTTCAAGGGGGTTGCCTACGAGGGCGTGGAAGACGGGTCGCTGCGCATTCCGGACGTATCTATCGCCATCAAGGCCGCGCTCGGCGCAATCAACTGGATTGCCGTGTGGTACCGGCCGCGTCTGGGTGAAACCCGCGATGACCGCGAGATTCTGGCGGAAAAGCTGGTGGATACCCAGATGTCGGGCTTGGCCGCGCGAACTTGATTCGGCGCGCAGCGGGCGTGATGCGTCCGCTGCGCGTGTGCATGCGGTTGCCATGCTTGGACGACTGCATGGATGACTGCGGTGCTCCCACCATGCACGGCCGCATGGAAGACAAAACGAACGACCAAACGGACGACCAAGCGGACGACCAAGCGGTCGAACAAATGCCGGCACCGACGAGGCGCTCCGCTTGCGTTGCATGACCCGCACGATCAAGCCAGACGCTCACGTTGTAGACGGATTCCCGCGCGTTCCCGGTCCCAGGAGTCCGTGGTCAGTCCCTCGCCACGCAGCACGTGCTTCTGCAGTTTGCCACTGGCCGTCTTCGGCAGTTCCTTCACGATACGAATGAAGCGCGGCACCATGTAATGCGGCACGCGTGTGGCCAAGAACGTGATCAGCTCTGCCGGGTCTATTGTGGTCCCGTCAACCTGTGTAATGACTGCCAGCACTTCGTCTTCGCTGTGCTCGCTGGGCACTGCCACCACCACGGCTTCGTGCACGCTGTCGTGGGCGCAGATTTCGCCTTCCAGCTCGAAAGATGAAATGTTCTCGCCTCGGCGGCGAATCACGTCCTTCAGCCGGTCCACAAAATAAAAGTTGCCATCCGCATCGCGTCGGAACGCATCGCCGGTGTGGAACCAGCCGTTGCGCATGGCGGCCACGGTTGCCTCGGGGTTGCGGTAATAGCCCGAGAACAAGGCCCACGGCCGATGCGAGCGGATCAGCAATTCGCCCACGTCGCCGTCGGGCAGGCTGCGGTCGTGCGCATCAGCCACGCGCAGATCAAACCAGGGGCGGGGCTTGCCCGCGAGCCCTGCCTGGGTCAGTCCCGGCCCGGCATGCAAGGGGCTGGCGATTTCGGTCATGTTGTAGACGGTATAAAGGTCGCAGCCAAAACGCGTGCGGAAGTTCGGCGCTTCTTCGCCAAAGGGCACGATGAACACCTTCTTCAGCGGATGCTCTCGGTCACGGGGCGAGGGTGGCTGCTTCAACAGGAAGCTGGCCATGACCCCCAGCAACAGCACTACGGTGCTGCCGGTGTCGCGGATGGCGTCCCAGAATTCAGCGGTGCGAAACTCCGGCACCATGGCAATCGAGCCGCCGCAGGCCAGCATGGCGTAGACATACAAGGTGCTGCCGCAATGGAAGATCGGGCCGCAGATCATGCAACGGTCTTCAGCGGTCATGCAGTCGAAGGCGTCCGGGCCCATGGTGTAGAGCTGCACGTATGACGTGACCACGCCCTTGGACATGCCGGTGGTGCCCGAGGTGTACATAATCGACTGCACATCCCAGGGTTCGATGGGCGCATCGGTTTCCAGCAATGCATCGGGGGCCACGGGGGGCGTGACGAAGGCAGCGATGTCCAGGCCTGCGATATCGGTTGCGGTCGCAGTGCCGCCGACAGTGCGCACTTGCCGCAGCGCGCCCGGTGCCACTTCCGCCAGGCGCGGCAACAGGGCCGGGTGCGCCAGCATCAATGCAGCCTGGGCGTTTTCCAATACGTGTTCAAGCGGGCGTCCGCGCAGCCCGGTATTGAGCGGAACGTAAACCGCGCCCAGGTAATTGATCGCAAACCAGTTGGCCAGCAGGTCGGGACCATTGCCCATCCAGCACAAGACCCGGTCGCCTTGCTTTACGCCCAAGTCGCGCAATGCGGCGGCGCGCTGACGTACCTCGCTCAAGGTCTGGGCGTAGGTCCATGCCTCGCCACGGTGAAATTGCACGAAGATTCTTTCCGGTATCTTTTTGGCCTGAGCATCGAGCAGATAGCGCAGTACGCACTGTGTTGCCGCTGGCATGCTGCTTTGGTCCGCGTCCATGCATCCTTCTCCGAAAATTGCTGTTAAGTGCCTGTTTCAGCCACTTTACTGCGGTGCAGCGTAGGCATCACCCAAGGATTTACCCGGCCCCAGGGGGCGGGAAAGTGCTTATCATCAACTGCTTTCAAGTCAAAAACATACTTGGTAGTATATTTTTCGTCGGCAAACCCATCGGTATGTCGGCCGATGCAACGATGCATCGGCACTCGGGAGAGCAGGAATGGTGACGATCGAACGCCACGGAATGATTGCCGTGGTTCGTTATGTACGCGGAGCCAAGGCCAACGCCTTGAGCCTGGCTGCGGCAAATGCCTTGCTGAATGCCGCTCGTGAATTGGCAGACGACAAGACGCTTCGGGCGGTGGTCCTTGCAGGCAGCCCGAAGGTTTTCAGTGCTGGTATTGATCTGTCTGACTCGGGTTGGTGGGGCGCGGATGACCCGCTTGCTACCCAGCAGGCCCTGGCCCGAGGCGAGCTGATGTGCCGCGCCTGGGCAGAATTGCCCATGCTGACCATCGCCGCCATCGAAGGTGCGGCGGTAGGTGGCGGGGCCGTGTTGGCGAACTGCTGCGACCTGCGCGTAATGGGCGATGGCGCATTTGTGGCGTTTCCAGAAGTCAGGTTGGGCGTGCCGTTGGCGTGGGGCGGATTGCCGCGTTTGGTGGCGCTGCTTGGCCCGGCTCGTGCCAAGCGCCTGCTGTTCAGCGACCTGCGCCTGGACGGTGCGAGTGCAATGGAGTGGGGCCTGGCCGATGCACTGGCTCCCGCTGGTCAGGCAGTCGATGTTGCGCTTGGCCTGGCGCGCGAAGCGTCCGAATGCCCACCGATTTCATTACGGCTGACCAAACGCGCAATTGACGCGCAGGCCTATCCAACCGCACCAGCCCATGCGCAGGGTGACCAATTTCTGCTTTGTCATCTGTTGGCCCAGCGAGCAAAGATCGTGGGTGCAGTCGAGGCCGGTTGAACCGCTCTTGCACAAACAGGCGTGACCCGCACGCTGCCCCGAGGCTATTCCGCTTTTTCAATACCGCCGACGCCGCTTGGCGTCGGCCTTTCAGAACCGTCTTTCAGAACCGTCATAAACGGTCGATCACCCACGGAGAATCACCATGACCCACTCATCGTCCGGCCCGTTACTCGCTCGTTTATCTACCCGCTTGTTGTCCGCGCCTCTGCTATCTGCATTGTTGGTTGCCAGTGCGTTTGCATTGCCGATGCAAGCCCGGGCTCAAACCACCGAGCCGATCCGCATCGGTGTGCTGACCGATTTGTCCGGCATGAACGCCGACTTGTCTGGCGCAGGCGCGGTCGACGCGGCCCGCATGGCAGTGGAAGATTTTGGGCCGACCTTGTTGGGCCGCAAACTGGAAGTGATCTCTGGTGACCACCAGAACAAGGCCGACGTGGGGTCTGCGATGGCGCGTACCTGGATCGATCAGCAACAGGTCAAGGCGATTGTCGACGTGCCGACCTCGTCCGTGGCCCTGGCCGTGCAGGAAGTCACACGCAACGCGAACATCGCGTTTCTGGCCTCTACCGCAGGCAGTTCGGAACTGACCGGCAAGGCTTGCTCGCCGACGACAGCGCAATGGACCTACGACACCTACGCATTGGCCAATGGCACTGGGCGTGCACTGACCGAATCGGGCGTGAAACGCTGGTATTTTCTGACCGCCGATTACGCGTTCGGCAACGCGTTGCAAGCCGACACCGAAAACGCTGTGAAAAAGGCAGGCGGGCAGGTGATGGGCGCGTCCCGCCACCCACGTGCGGCCAGCGATTTTTCATCCTTCCTGTTGCAAGCCCAGTCGTCAAAGGCCGAGATCATTGCGCTGGCCAATTCGTCTGGCGACACCACCATGGCGATCAAGCAGGCCAACGAATTCGGCCTGATCGCGGGCGGCCAGAAGCTGGCTGGCATGTTGATGTTCCTGACCGATATCGACGGTGTCGGCCTGGAGCAAGCCCAAGGCTTGATCTTGACCACCGGTTTCTACTGGGACATGGACGAACGCACGCGCACCTGGTCCAAGCGTTACGCGGCACGCAATCGCGACCGTATGCCGACCATGGCGCAGGCAGGCGTCTATTCCGCAGTCATGAACTTCCTGCAGGCGGCCAAGACCAGTGGCAAGCTGGAAGGCGACGCGGTGATGAAGCAACTGCGCAGCGGCAAGATCGACGACATGTTCGCGCGTAACGCCTATCTGCGTGAAGACGGGCGTCTGGTGCACGACATGTATTTGGTGCAAGTGAAGAAGCCGTCGGAATCGAAAGCGCGCTGGGATTACTACACGATTCTGAAGACGATTCCGGGCGATGAGGCATTCCGTCCGCTGGCGGAAGGGGGATGCCCGCTGGTGTCGGCGAAGTAAGGTCTTCTGCAGGGCAGGCGTAAGCAGAACAAGCTTGGGCAGGGCATGGCTTGGGCCGACCTTGGCGAACAAGCCTCAGCCCTGGCAGTCGCGTGTTTTTGCGACTGCCAGGGCTTGTCCGTTCACCCCAGACACATCTTCAGATCACGAGCAAAACGCTGCGCCTGTCCGTCCTGCAACTTGGACACCGTGACACGGATCGCCTGCGACTGGCCCTGCACATCAAACGCGCTTCCCACCCGGACCAGCCAGCCTTTTTTGGCCAGTGCGTAGGCAACATCCTTAGGATCGCGGGCCACTGGCACCCATAGGTTGAACCCGCCCGTGGGGGTCGGCACGTCAATGCCTTGTGCCAGCAATGCGGCGTGCAATTCCTGGCGACGGGACGCGTATTGATCGCGCGCCTGATCAACCTGCCGACGCACATCAGGCGAACCCAGGCAGACGCCAACGATGGCTTGCAGAATATGGCTGACCCAGCACATGCCCGGAGCCAGGCGCGTACGCAAGCGGGTTGCCGTTTCGATGTCGCAGGCGACGAATGCCAGGCGCATGTCTGGCCCCAAGCCCTTCGACACTGAGCGCACCAGCGCCCATCGGCTGGTGGATGCCGGAATCACCGAGCAATAAACGGTTTCTGCCAGCAGCGCGAAGTGGTCATCCACGATGACCAGCACCCCAGGGTGGGCTGCCAATACCCGCTTCAATGCCTCGGCCCGTTGCGGGGTCAGACCCCAGCCGGTGGGGTTGTGGGCACGGGGCGTCAGCAGCACTGCGCGCGCGCCTTTGTCCAATGCCGCGGCAAGCGCCTCGGGCCGCATGCCGGCTTCATCGATACCCACGCCCACAGTCTGCATACCGGCCAGACGCAAGGCGTTGATCGAACCCAGAAAACACGGATCTTCCACCGCCACCTTGTCTCCCGGCACCAGGTGCGCGGCAGCCAGGCGTTCGATGGCGTCCACCGCGCCGTGGGTCAGCTCCAAGGTCCAGCCAGCAGGGCAGTCTGATGCAAACCAGGCCTGGGCGTGCTCACGCAAGCTGGGCAGGATGGTGTCGTCGCCGTACAGGAACGGCCCGGCAAGCTGCTGGGCGAAGGCACCGGCCAGTTTGCCTGCGAGCAGCTCGGCGGGGTTGGGCAGCCATTGCGGATCGGGATTGCCATCGGCCAAGTCGATCAAGGCCGTGCCGATGCTCAAGCCTTCCTGTTCGCCCGCCTGCGGTGGCGCGCAAATGGTCGTGCCCAGCCGCCCCTGGGTGAGCGCAAGGCCGGCCTTGGCCAATCGTTGATAAGCCGCTGCCACCGTGTTGCGATTCACCGACAAGGTGTCGGCCAAGTCGCGCACCGGGGGCAGGGCGTCCCCAGGCTTGAGCTTGCCGTTCTGCACCATGGCGCGAATGCCATCGGAAATCTCCAGCGCCGTTTTTCCGGTGATCTTCAATTTTGTCCTATGCCAATGTATGATTTGTTCACAGACAATATTAACGCGGGCAGGACAGAAGCACATGCTTGGCCAACAGACCGATTCGGCGTTCCCCAGTGCAAGCACCCGCGAGGACTTCGTGCGCAACCTGGCGGCGGTGCGTGCCCGTATCGCGGCAGCCTGTGCCCGTGTGGGCCGTGCGCCTGACGAGGTGCGGCTGTTGCCAGTCAGCAAAACCGTGGATGAGGCCCGCATTCGTCTGGCTTACGACGCGGGTTGCCGGGAACTGGGCGAGAACAAGGTTCAGGAAGCCATGCAGAAGTGGGAAGCCATGTCGGATCTTGATGGCGTGCGCTGGTCGGTGATCGGTCATTTGCAGACCAACAAGGCCCGGCACGTGGCGCGTTTCGCATCCGAATTTCAGGCGCTGGACAGCCTGCACGTCGCCGAAGCGCTTGACCGCCGCTTGCAGCACGAGGGCCGTTCGCTGGATGTCTTCGTGCAGATCAATACCTCGGGCGAAGCCAGCAAATACGGGCTGGCACCCGAGCAGGCAGCGGCCTTTATTCAGGCCTTGCCTGCCTACACCAGCCTGCGTGTGCGGGGCCTGATGACCCTGGCCGCCTTGTCTGCGGATCAGTCGCGGGTGCGAGACTGCTTTGTGTTGTTGCGGTCTTTGCGTGCGCAGCTGCAACAGGACGCCCCGCATGGGGTTGATTTACATGAACTGTCGATGGGCATGTCCGGCGACTTTGAAGTTGCCATTGAAGAGGGTGCGACCGTGGTTCGGGTCGGACAGGCCATCTTTGGTGCACGCAACACGCCGGACAAGTTTTACTGGCCGGATGCTTCGCCGTCTTCAGACGAGACGGTCTGAACAACCGTTGCCTGCACAGCCGTCTGGCTGTGCAGACTTTTTCGCTGGCCTTTGCCGTTGCACTACCCGATTCCCAACCCCGTCTTCCCTTTATTCCGAGTTTTCATCCAGGAGTTTCAAGCATGTTCACCGGCCTTAGCGCGTTCCCCTTGACCCCCATGAACGAAGACGGCATCGATGAGGCCGGATTCATCACCTTGGTTGAGCGTCTTGCCGCCGCCGGGGTGGATTCGATTGGCGCGCTCGGTTCCACCGGCAGCTATGCATATTTGAGCCGCGCCGAGCGTGCCAGGGTGGCGCAGCTTGCGGTGGCGCATGCGGGGCAAACTCCCGTCATGGTGGGTATCGGTTCATTGCGAACCCGCGACGTGCTGAACCTGACGGAAGACGCACAGAAAGCAGGGGTGTCCGGTGTGCTGCTTGCCCCAGTGTCTTATCAGAAGCTGTCTGCTGACGAAGTGTTCGGTCTGTTCGAGACCGTCAGCCGCAATCTGTCTGTGCCGCTGTGCGTGTATGACAACCCGGGCACCACGCATTTCGAATTCACCGACGAACTGCACGGCCGCATTGCGCAGTTGCCGAACGTGGCGTCGATCAAGATCCCTGGCGTACCTGCCGACCCGGCTGCGGCCAAGGCCCGTGTGGACCGGCTGCGCGCCCTGATCCCTGAGCACGTCACCATCGGCGTCAGTGGCGATGCCTTTGGTGCCACTGGGCTGAATGCCGGTTGCGATGCCTGGTACTCGGTGATTGGCGGGCTGTTCCCGAAAACCACGCTGGCCATCACACGTGCGGCACAGGCCGGCAATGCAGCCGAAGCCACACGGCTGTCCGAGCGTTTGAAGCCGCTGTGGACGCTGTTTGCGCAGTACGGCGGTAGCCTGCGTGTGGTCGCAGCCGCCGCCGAACTGGAAGGCCTGGTCAAGCATCCTTGCCTGCCGCTGCCGCTGAAAGCCGCCAATGACTTGGCAAGACGCCAGATCGTTGACCTGATCAAGGAGCTTGAACTGTCCTGATCAGCCGCGCGTGTTACTGGAAGAGCTGGCCCAGTTTCATGGCCAGCATCATCTCGCCCGTGACCTTGATCTTGCCGCTCATGAAGGCCCGGGTCGGGTCCATCTGACCGTCAAGCATGGCCAGGAAGTCGGTGTCGGTCAGGCCGACCGTGCACTGCGCTTGCTCGGGGGCCTGGCGCACACCCGCCGTTCCCGGTTTGAAGTCGACAATCCACGTACCGCCCTGGGGGCCAGACAGATCGAAACGAAAGACCGCATTGATTTTCTTTTGCAGATCGGCGTTGGCGGTCTTGTTGGCGATGCGGGTTTCGAAGATGTCTTTGGGCGTGCTCATTGGGCAGTGTGTCCTGGTTGGCGGAGTCGGCGGATTCTACAGGTTCCGGCAGTGCGCCGCCGACCAGGATCACAGTGAGGGGGCGGCTTGTGGCACACCTCGCGGGATAATCGATCTACGCGTTCAAAAATCGAAGGTGGCCGACAAACGAATGGTGCGCGGTGACCCCATGGTCAGTACACCACGAGACGCCGCCGCCCAGTAGTTTCGGTCGAACACGTTATCGATCTGCAAGCGCAGCATCATCGGCGTGTTGAATGCCTTGGTGGCGTAACGCGCGCCCACGTCGTAACGAGTCCAGGCAGGAATGCTGCGGGCATTCGTGTTGGTCAGGTCGATATATTCCCGCGTGGTGTGCAGGGCCCGACCCGTCAGCGTCAGGCCGGCTACGCCAGGCACGTCCCATTCCGTACCGATATTGATGTTGGCCCGTGGCGCGCCGCGCGCCCGCTTGCCGTCGTTGATGCCGCCTTGTGTCTTGGTCATTTCTGCGTCCAGCAGCATGAAACCACCCAACACACGCCAGCCGCGCACCGGTTCGCCAAACACGTTGAATTCCAGGCCGCGATGGCGCTCTTCACCATCTTGCGCCAGGGTCGGTCGGCCGCCCGAGGTAATGCTGGCAACTTCAAGCGAGCTGGGCACGCTGACATCGAAAAGGCTCGCCGTGGTGGTGACCGACCCGAAGTCATACTTCACGCCGGCTTCTTTTTGCTTGGTGACGTAAGGCGGCAAAATCTGCCCGCTGTTTGCGTAGAAGGTACTGACGGTGCCGCCCGGATTCAGCGACTCGATGTAGCTGCCGTATACCGACAAGCCGGGCAACAGCTTGTAGACCAGGCCAACCGAGGGCGAAATGCGATCCTTGGTGTAGCCAGAGGTCGCGGCACCGGTGTTGTAGTTGTAGTTGGTGAAGCCCAGCTTCTGCTGGCGTGCCCCAGCCATGATTACCAGTCTGTCGTCCAGCAGCTTCATGATGTCGGCAACCGCAATGCCGGAATAGTCGTAGCGCGAAGTCATGCGCACGGCCGAACTGTTGAGCCCGCTGATATTCGGAGCCGGGAAATAGCTGGGGCGGTAGATATTGCTGGGCAGGGAATTGTTGCCGTAGCCCGGCACGTCATACGTAAGCTGGCCGCGCGAAGCCTCGTTTTTCGAGGCGATCACCGACAGATTGTGCGACACGAAACCCGTGTCGAACTTGCCCTTGAGCGAGATTTCCTTGGTGGTGTTCTTGCTTTGCGCCGGAATGAAATAGGGCGTGCCAGACTTGTTGCCATTGACGTTATTGATGCTGTCGATGGTCAGCAGGTACTGCTCGTCAGACGTGTTGTCACCGAACGCCGCGCCCGCCGTCCAATTAGGCGTCAGGTCGTATTCCGCACGGATCATCGCGTAGCGATTCTGGCCGTCGAAGAATTCCCACGGTTGCTTGGAATTGATCGTGGCTTCCGGGGCATCGGGAATGCGCACGGTTGACCCGATACGGGTGCTGCTCCAGCCGCCACGCAACATGCGGTCCTGATAGCCAAAGTCACCGAACAGGCGCAGCTTGTCGCCGCGATAATCCAGCGCCAGTGCCGCCATCGATTCCTTGTTGTTGGTGTGGTCCACACCCAAGTCGCCATCGCGGTGCACGGCATTCAGGCGCACGCCGAATTCCTTGTTCTCACCGAAGCGCCGTCCCAGGTCGGCATGTGCGCCCAGTTGCCCGCCGCTGGCGTAGCTGGTGGTCAGGCGGGTCAGCGGCGTATCCTCAGCGCGCTTGAGCACATAGTTGATCGACCCGCCCGGCGAAGAACCCCAGGGGCTGACGCCATTGAGCATCGCACTCGGCCCCTTGTGGATTTCGATGCGTTCCGCTGCTTCGATCATGGTGCCGCGATTGTCGGCCATGCCGTACATGCCATTGACGATGGCTTCGCGGCCCGTAAATTCGAAACCACGAATCATCAGCGAATCGGTTTCTGCCCCGCGTGGCGAGCTGGCACGTACCGATGGATCGTTGTCCAACACATCCTTCAGCGACATCGACTGGGTGTTTTCAATCAGCTCGCTGGTGTAGCTGGTGACGTTGAACGGCGTTTCCATCGCATCGACATTGCCCAGCAACCCCAGCCGCCCGCCCGTCGCCACCTGGCCACCGGCATAGGCGCGCGGCAGCGTGTCAGGGCTGGCGGTCACGGTCACCGTGGGCAGGGTAGCCCGTGCACCCACTTGCGGGCGATCCAGGGTATAGGTGTCGCCGCTTTGCGCGCGCACCACCAGCCCGGTGTTTGCGGTCAGGCGCTCCAACGCTTCGCGGACTGTGAGCGTGCCCTTCAGGGCAGGAGCCTGACGCTGCGCAGTCAGTTCCGTCACGAACACGATCTGCACACCGGCCTGGCGTGCCAAGGTCTGCAATGCGCGGTCCAAGGGCTGCGCCGGCATGTCCAAAGATAAGGCAGGGCTTTGTGCCAAGGCATTGGCCGCAACCATCATGGCGGCGAAAAGCGCAGTCCACTTGGCGCGGCTGCGTCGTGTGGGGCGGGGGGCTTGTCTGGCGTGGATCACATGCATCTCCTGTTGCTGTCAGGAGGTATGCCGTTTGGATGTGGGGCGATGTACACCTGGGGTGGAAAAATTTTTTTGCGATTCGTGCAAGTGGCTGTTGGCGCTCAGCGACGCACCGGCCTTGCATCAATCCGCACGGAACCATCCGGGCGGCGCTGCACCTCGACCGGCGTCAGGCTTGGCAGCAAATCGATAAGCTGATCCAGGCGTGACAGTTCGAACTGGCCGGACACGCGAATATCGCCGATGCTGCCTTCCTGCAAGATGACGGGCGTCTGGCGATAGCGTTGGATCTCTTCAACGACATCGCGCAACGGGGTGCCATTCAGCACCAGCCGGCCGTCGCGCCAGTCAGCAGCATCGCTTCGCACATCGGCGCTGGACAGGTGGCCATCGCGTGTTGCTGCAGCTTGGCCTGCATTCAGCTCGCGGCTCATGCCGTCTTCTGCCTCTACCCGCACGCGGCCATGCAAAACGCTTACGTCTACCCCGGTGTCTCGGGTGCGCACGTTGAAGACGGTACCGATATCGTGAACCATCGTTCTGTTTGCCGTCACCTTGAACGGACGTTCCAGCGCGCGTATTGGTGCGTGGGCAACGTCGAACAGCGCTTCGCCGTGTACCAAGGTCATGCGGCGCGAGCGCAGGTGCATGGCTACCGTCACTTGTGATCCGGTGTTCAGCGTCAAGATACTGCCATCATGCAAATGCACGGTGGCGCGCTGGCCAATGGCGGTTGAAACGGTTTCGGTCTGGTAGGCCGGGTCCAACCATACCAGGCCGGCGCACAAGGCTCCCAATGCCAGAACAGGCAGAACCGTTTTGCTGCGTTTGGCCATCTGTTTGCGCGCGGCGGCGTCGCGCAAGATGTCGTCGGCGCTGCGCAATTGCAGCCGCAAGCCTTCCTCGAACGGGGCCAGCGCGTCTTCCAGAGCACGGGCGTTGGAAGGCTGGGCTGGGTCGCTGGCGGATGAGCGCCCGTCGTACATTGACATCGGCTTACTGGCCTTCGTGCAGGATGGGTGCCAGGTCTTCGTAGGCACGCGCCAAGTGGCGGGCGACCATGCCGCGAGAGATGCCAAGCTGTTCGGCAACTGCCGATTGAGGCATGTGATAGAGCTGGGTCAGGATGAAAACGTCTTGGCTGCGTGGCGGAAGCCCGCGTACTGCGTGCAGCAGCGCAGTTTCCCGCTGGCGAAACGCCACAGCCAGCTCAGGCACCGAATAGCTGGCTGCGCCGCCCACATCACGCGGATCGTCTTGAAATTCCAGCACTTCCGCTTGCGTGCGCTGAGCACGGCGGCGATCGATGGCCAGGTGCATGGCAACGTGGCGTAGAAATGCCATTGGCGTACGGACCGGCTCGGTGGGCGGTTTTTCCAGCACCCGTATGCAGACGTCGTGGACCACTTCACGTGCAAAAGCCTTGTCACCGAAGCGCCCGCGCAAATGCTCGACCAGTTCGCCGTATCGGGAGGAAAGCGTGGCAACCAGTGCCGAATCTTGCGTCGGGCTGCTGGACACCTGCGCCTCGGAGACAAAACTAAAGTGCGTCAGTATATTTCAAGTGATAAGCATTCGCATTATTGTTCGGGTGAGATTCTTGTCCATGCGGCAAAAACGCGGGCCTTGCTGAGTACGCCGTCCAGGCTGTCTGTGGGCCTCACCCCTTGCCGCGTTCAACGCGCTGGTTGGCAGTTTGCGGAATGCATCGTCAACCAGCCACGTGTACGCTTACGCCGACAAGTCCGGCAACCGCGCCGCCGTCGATGCTGGCAGCTCGGTTCTGGCGCTGTTCATCACCATCGACAACATCGCGTAGTAGCCATTGACGCCCACCAAGTCCATGGCACCAGCTTCACCAAACGCTGCGACCGTGGCCGCCCAGGTCGGGTCTGACACCCCGCGATTGCGGTGCAGTTCGATGCTGAAGTCATGCACCAAGGCTTCGTCTTCCGGCATGTTGGCAGGCCGGCGGCCTTGCGCGATCGCTTCCACGGTGTCGGCCGACACCCCTTCGCGCATGGCAATAGGCGCGTGGATGGCCCATTCGACCTGCTGTGACCATTGCCGGGCTGTGACCAGAATGGCCAGTTCCGATAGGCGCAAACCCAGCACGCTGCGATAGCGCAGGTACTCGCCCATGCGCTGCGCGTGCGCCATCAGTTCGGGGCTGCGCATCAGGGGCACGAAAGGCGAGATCACCGCGCCGCGCGGGCCGTCGATGATTTCCTGGGCGTAACGGCGTTGGTCCTCGTTCCAGTCTTCAGGCGGGATGGGCGGAAGGCGGTCGCGGCTCATGCGGGTTCCTTGATGCTCAGCAGGGCGGTGTCGATGGCATTGGCCAAGCGGTCGACGATCTGGTCCAGATCGTCTTCGGTGGCGATGAAGGGCGGGGCGATCAGCACATGATCGCCGGTCTGGCCGTCGATGGTACCGCCCATCGGGTAGACCAGCAGGCCGTTGCGCATGGCCTGGGCCTTGATGTGGGAGTGCAGTTTCAGCGCAGGATCGAAGGGCGTTTTGTCGGCCCGGTCGCGCACCAGTTCCACGCCCATGAACAGGCCGCGTCCACGGATGTCACCAACCTGGGCATGCGTACCCAGCCGGTCATTCAGAGCGGCGCGCAAATACGCGCCACGCGACAGCACTTGCGGCAGCAGGCCGTCGCGTTGGATCACCTGCTGCACCGCCAGGGCGGCTGCAGCGGCCGTCGGGTGTCCGATGTAGGTGTGTCCGTGCTGGAACAGGCCGCTGCCTTGGCTGATCGGATCCACCACCTTGGAAGTGGCAAGCACGGCACCGATCGGTTGGTAACCACCGCCCAGGCCTTTGGCGATGGTCATCAGGTCGGGCACGATGCCTTCCTGTTCCACCGCATGCAAGGTGCCGGTACGGCCCATGCCGCACATGACTTCATCGGCGATCAACAGAATGCCGTATCGGTCGCATAGTGCCCGCACGCCCTTGAAGTACCCAGGCGTGGGTTCCAATGCACCAGCGGTCGCACCTACCACGGTCTCGGCCACAAAACCGATGATGCGCTCGGGGCCGAGCTGCTGGAAGGTAGTTTCGATCTCGGCCAGCAGGCGCTTGGTGTAGTCGTCCTGGCTTTCGTCGGCACGACGGTCGCGGTATTCGTAGCAGGGGGCGACGCGGCCGACGTCCATCAGCAAGGGCGCGAACTGGCGACGCCGCCATTCATTGCCGCCCACCGCCAGCGCGCCCAGCGTGTTGCCGTGATAGCTCTGGCGGCGCGCCACGAACAGGGTGCGCTCGGGCTGGCCGATTTCGACGAAATACTGGCGTGCCAGCTTCAGCGCAGCTTCGATGGCTTCGGAGCCACCGGACACGAAGTACACGCGGTCCATGCCGGCCGGCGCGTGCGCCACCAGGTTGTCGGCCAGCGCCTCCGAGACCTCGCTGGTGAAGAAGCTGGTGTGCGCATAGGCAAGTTTGTCGATCTGCGCGTGCAGGGTCGCCAGTACCTCGGGGTGGCCGTGGCCCAGGCAGGACACGGCCGCGCCGCCGCTGCCGTCGAGATACGTCTTGCCGTGTTCGTCGGTGATCGTGATGCCTTGGGCACTGACGGCTTTCAGCGGCACGGTGCGCAACGCGCGATGGATGATGTGGCTCATGGCGGTGGAGGAAAAGGTCGACTTAGCAGCTGGTCGCGGGACTGGCAGCACAAGCCCCGGTTTGCCGGGCTGCGCGTGGCTGGTCGCGCGAACCTGCTCAGGCGGGTTCGGTGAATGGGAAGTTGCGCTGCATATCGACGTGGCGATAGGGCAATTGCCGAAGCTCGGCCAGGCCGTAATCGGGCGTGTCGACGATCAGGATCTCGGCCGCAAGAGGTTCGTAGAAGGCCCGGAAGTGGGTCTTGGAACGCAGCACCAATATGTCGAAGTCTTCGGGCCGCTGGCCAAAAATGGTGAAGGCGTCGCCATCGACGGCAAACGCAAAGGCGCTCACCACGCTGACCGAGATGCCGTCGATATCCAGCAAGGCGGTCATGCCCAGGTCGACCGGCATGCCTTGCATGTAGGTACCAGACACCCGGTACTGCTTGGGCCCGGCCCATAACACCCGCGCCGTCACGGCCAGCGTGGGGCCTGCTTTGTCGGAACTGTGTCCGCCCAGCTGAAGCTGCACGGTATTGCCCGCGCCAGCGTCGGAAGCCTGCTGGGCCGCTGCGGCATCCCACAGGTACGGCACGCCGATACGGATGGTGCCCGCGCCGCGTTTCAGCAAGGCGTCCAGCAGGTAGGTCGAATCGTTCATGCGGTCCGCATGTTCGAGCAGCACGTAGGGTTTGCCGTTGGCGGGTGCCTGGGTCAGGCGAGCCAGCACATGGTCAATGGCTTCGTCTACCTGATAGACCGGCAGCGGGCGATACAAAGCCTGGCGATGATCATGGATGCGTGCCGACAAGCCGTCGGCGACAGTCTGCGCGCGCGGGGCATCGGCATCGGTCACGCACAGCACCGAAAAACCGGTGTTGTGCGCATCCGCGTAAGAAAAGCCGGCCATCACGGTGATGTCCGTATACGCAGGGCTGCTTGCTTCGATGCTCGCCGCGTCCTCGATGATGTCGGCCAGCGGGCGCAAGGCGGTGGCGCTGAAGATGCTGGGCACCAGCACGCCGGGTTTGGCAATCGCCCACACCGGCGAAATCTCGCCCCGCAGCGTGCGCACCATGCAGCGGGCTGCGCGGCGGCCGGTTTCGCCGGTATCGGTGTGCGGCGACTTGCGATAGGCGAAGGCGGCGTTGACCGAGGCCAGGCTGTCGGCGTCCAGGTTGGCGTGGTAGTCCAGCGCGACCATCAATGGCTTGTCGGGGCCGAGAGCCGCGCGCACCCGATCCAGAATGAATTTTTCCGGGTCGGGGTAGGACGGTGCCCAGCAGGCGCCATGCAGGAACAGCAAGACACCATCCAGCGTATCGGCCGCTTGCCGCACGCCCTCGGCGATCTCGGTGGCGTAGTGCAGCACCGCGTCGTCGGTGGCCGGGCCGACCGCGCCCAGCGCGGTGTGGACGATAGGCAGCATGGCCATGTCCTCGGCTTCACAGATGTCGACGAAGCCGCCTATCACGGTATTGGTGCCGCGCAGCTGCGTGATGATCTCGTCGCCCCGCAAGGCCACATCTTCAAAATCGGCCAGCGTCGAGGGCACGGGCAGGAAGCTTACGCACTCGATATGGAAGCTGGCGATGGCGATACGGAAGTGGGCGCTCATGGTGTGACGCCACGATCCACGTCGTCGCGGGCGTAGACATCTGGACGGCGGTCAGTCATCAGGCCGACGAAGCTGCGATAGCGTGCAACCTCGCTCAGATCCCGCTCGGTCTGGATGATTTCTTCGCCTTCTGAGTGCGATTCGGCCAGCGTGAACTGAGTCACGAAACGGGACAGGCGCATGGCAGATTTCCTGGCGGACTGGGATGACGAAGTTTATGGAACAAATGAATCTTCATCAACCATTTTGAAACAATTGCGCCAGATGAGAAACACGCGGAAGGGAAGTGCCCAGTGGTTGGAATCTCGTTGATATTGCTAAGGAAAGGCGAATTTGAACGCAGCTTTGAGTGACGCCGTGTGCCGGCTCTGATTCAACGTGGATGATCTGCTGCGATTGATCTGCGCAACAAATGTTGCATTGCTAGACGACATTCACCGAGGTCGCACGTGACCACTGAAACGGTGCCCAGAAAGTGCGTTGTTCCAACCGTGGGGCCGGAAATCGTGCGGTGTCGTAGCCGAAATCAGTCTTTGTGGCTGCGTCGTTTGGCGCTTGGCGGCAAGTAAGCGCCAGATTCCAGCAGCCGCTTTTCGGCGTTGCCGATGCGTGCGGCGACCTGGTCACCACCGTTGGCGACCAGCAGTTCCAGCAGCGCTTCGGTCACTGCGACAGCGGCGGCTACCGAAGGGAAGAAAGACGGGCTGTCGATGGAGAACAGCAGGGTCGCATTCGCTGCAAGCGCAAGCGGGGACGCGTTGCTGTCGGTCATGGCCAGAATGCTGGCACCGGCGTTGCGCGCGGCTTTGATCACGTCCATGCATTCGCTGGAATAGGGCGCAAAGCTGATCGCGACGACCACATCACCCTGCTCGATGGGCCGCATCTGCATTTCCAAGCCACCTTGGCCATCGATCAGGTGCACCGAATTGCGGAACAGGCGATAACCGTAGACCAGGGAATAGGCAATAGGGAAACTGGCCCGAAAGCCCGCCACGTGCACGGCGCGAGCACCTGCTAGCAGACGCGCCGCGTCGCGCAAGGCACCAGTGCACAGCGCCTCGGTGCTTGCCAGATTGCGTTGCTGGGCGATGAACATCTCGCCAAGCAGATCGGTGCTTTGGCTGCGGGCCGCCAGGTTGCGGGCGCGCTCGCCATAACGTTCGCCATTCAGACCCAGGTCATCGGCAAAAGCCGACTTCAGTTCCGGCCAGCCGGCATAACCCAATTGCTGCGCCAGTCTAACCAGGGTGGCGGGCTGCGCGCCGGCCCGTTCTGCCAACGCGCGCATCGATGCGATCACGACTTCGTTCGGGTGATCGACAGCAAAACGGGCGGCGACCTGCAGCTTGGGGCTGAGCGAGTCGAACTGGGCCAACATTTGCGCGCGCGCATTCATGCATGTCTCCGTCGTGGGCGAGTCGGGCCGCAGCCGGCCGAACAATGCGCGGGTCGCCATTATGCGACAGGGATGCGGTGATGACCGACGGCCGTCTGCCCGGACTCGCAACCGCCGGAGGTTTCATGACGCGCTGCGCGACGGCGCAGCGCAAATCATGTCCTTTTACAGATTGCTCATCCCTCCATCGATTACCAGTTCACTGCCCACCGTGAAAGCCGACTCATCGGACGCGAGGAACACGATCGCCTTGGCAATTTCGCTGGGTTCACCGAACCGCCCGGCTGGGATCTGGCCCAGGATGGCACCGGCCAGCTTTTCCAGCTCGGCCGCTTCCAGCCCCATTTTCCCGTAGATCGGCGTGGACACCGGCCCCGGGCTGACGGCGTTCACCCGAATCCCACGGCCGATGAGTTCGCCCGACAAGGTACGTGCCAGCGAGATCAGTCCCGCCTTGGTCGCGGCGTAGACGCTGGAGTTCGGCATGCCGATACGGGCGTTGATCGAGGTGTTCAGCACGATGGACGCCGGGTTGGCCAGCAGCGGCAGCAGTGCTTGCACCAGGAACAGCGGACCTTTCAGATTCACGGCGATTGAACGGTCAAAACCGGCTTCGTCCCACTGTTCCAGCGGCCGGAAGTCGGCCACGCCGGCGTTGATGAAGACGGCATCCAGGCCACCAAAAGCGTCTTGCACGGCGGTTGTGATCTTTGCCTGATCGGCGACGCTGCCGGCGTCGGCGCGGACAATGACCACCTTGTCGCCCAGTGCTTGTCGGGCTTGTTCGAGCGTCTCGGGATTGGTGCCGGTGATGGCGACGCGCGCGTCTTCGGCAAGAAATTGCCGTGCGGTTTCCAGGCCGATGCCGCTGCTGCCGCCAGTGATCAGCGTGCGTTTGTTGGTGAGTCGGGTCATGGCGCGGGTTCCTGTGGAAAGAGGTGGGTTCAGCTCAAAAATTCGACGAGTGCGGGAATGACGACCTTGGGCGCTTCTTCCATCAGCCAGTGGCCGGCGTTGGGGACGATGCGGCCGTCGACTTGAGTGGCGACCAGCTTGGCTTGGTCGATCAGCACCTGACCCGACGCCTTTTCGCCCGTCAGCACCAGTACCGGCATACCCAGTTTGTTGGTCGACAACGCGGCGAAGTCCTTGGCGTCTTGCTCGAAGTTTTTGAAGTACGCGAACCCCGCCTGCATGCCACCCGGTTGTACGTAGGCCTTGGCGTACAGCTTCCGGTCGGCTTCAGGAATCGACCGTTTCGGGTCGGCGGCAAAGTCGTTCCAGAAGTGTTCGAAGTAGATGCGTTCGCGGCCTTGCACCAGGGCGAGCGCCGTTGGGCCGGTGAAGTGGAAGTGCCACAGGTCACGCAGCAGCCATACGTCCTGCCAGTTGCCAATGCCGGGCAGGAAGGCGTCCATCAACACCAGACGTTCGGTTTCCTGCGGGAATTGCGCGGCGTAGGCGTAGGCCACCATCAGGCCGATATCGTGGCCGACGATGCGAACCTTGTCGAAACCCAGCGACTTCACCAGTTCGTGAATGTCCACCGCCATGTTCTTTTTGTCGTAGCCCGTGGTGGGTTTGGCGGAATCGCCTGCGCCGCGAAGGTCGGGGACGATGACGGTGTGATTCTTCGCCAGCAGCGGGATCAGCGGGGTCCACATGTGGCCGGTTTCGGCATAGCCATGCAGCAGCACGATGGCACTGCCCTGGCCTGCAATGCGGTAGTGCAGTCGCACGCCGTTCACGGTGGCGTAGCGGTCTTTGATCGCTGGGCCGGTCACGGCGGCAACGGCAGAAGTGGTCAGGCTGCCAAGCGAGGCCATGGCGGCCAAGGCAGGGATGGTTGCCAGCACTTGGCGGCGAATGATGTTGAAAGAAATAGTGGTCATGTCGTCTGCTCCTGGGGAGGTGGGCTGCGTGTGCAGCGCCGATGACGAACTTTAAGATTCATGATCACGATCAGGAAGGCCGTTAATATTGATTATTCATTCAGTTTTTATGAATCATCAGGGTAGCCATGGACCGCTTGCGCGCATTTGAAGTCTTTGTGACCGTGGTGGCGCGGGGCAGCTTCGTGCGAGCGGCCGAGGCCATGGACACATCCCCGGCCAACATCACGCGTTATGTCAGCGACTTGGAGGCCCACCTGGGCACACGACTGCTGAATCGCAGTTCACGCAAGTTGTCGCTCACGGAAAGCGGCGTCGCCTTCTACGAGCGCACCCGGTTGATCCTGGACGAAGTTGCCGAAGTTGAAGCCCTGGCTTCAGCCACCGCCTTGCGCCCGCGCGGACGCCTGCGCATCAACGCGCCCTTGAGCTTTGGCATCGTGCACCTGGCACCGCTGTGGCCGCGTTTCATTCGGCTGTATCCCGATGTGGAACTGGACGTGGTGCTGGCAGACCGGGTGGTAGATATCGTCGAAGAAGGCTTCGACTTGGCCATCCGCATTTCGCGCGGTGGCTCAACCACCCACGTTGCCCGCAAGCTGGCCACCTCGCGCAACATTGTCTGCGCGTCTCCCGGATACCTGCTTCAGCACCCAGCCCCCAAGGTGCCTGCCGACCTGATCCACCATGCGTGCCTGGGCTACACGTACTCGCAGACCGCCGACGATTGGCATTTCGTCGGTCCCGATGGCGCGGCAAGCAGCGTGAAGGTGCGCTTCGGCATGCAGACCAACAACGGCGACACCGCGCGGGCAGCCGCCATTGCCGGGGCGGGTGTGATCTGGCAGCCAACTTTTCTTATTGGTGAAGACGTACGCGCTGGTCGTCTGGTGGAACTGATGCCGGGCTACCGCATGCCCGACATCGACATTCTTGCCGTCTACCCAAGCCGTCGGCATCTAAGTGCCAAGGTACGTGTGATGGTGGACTTTCTGGCGCAGTCCTTTGCGGGGACGGCGGCCTGGGAGGGTGGGGCGGCCGCGTTGCATGGCTGACACCGGGTGGGTAGCGTCGCTCAAGCACCGCACAGCGATCGCTCAAGAAGCGATGGGTCGAGGGCCGACCAGTGATAAGTACATATTGTCGATAGCTGAGCGGTGCCCGCTTTCAACCCGAAGCACACCCCTAACCACCCAAAAACGGCGGCTTGCAGGTGTCTACTAGACCAGGAATGCTTCAGATGGTGAGAGTTGTCGAGAGCGATAATTCGCCCCGCTTGCTTTAAAAGGCAAACATCGAGGCGAGCGCCACGCCTGAAAGAACCACCGCGACAAGAGCCACGGCCTGCTGCCGCAGCCAGCCCGGTTTGTCCAGCAACTGCGCTTCTAGTTGCTTGATTTGAGCCAGGGTTTGTTCCTGGTTTTTCAGTAATTCGCCCATCTTCGACTCGGCGCGTTCCAGACGCTGGGCTAGCGCCTCGCTTGCATCGTTCACTTTTTTCAATGATCCCGTCATAGAGATCGACAGGCGCTCCCTCGTTTGGATTTCACCATCGAGCTGCGTGGCTACTTGCTCTACCAACTGCTTCTGGGTTTGCTGAACCTTCTCCTGGTGGGCTAGCTGACGCGAGGACTCCGCGTTGAGTTGTTCCTGCTTCCGGGTGTCGTCCGAGAAGGCCAGGCTCAACGCCTGCAACTTCGCCTCATGGTTGTTCTGCTCGGTGGCTAATTGGTCCACTGCATGCAGGCAGTACTCATAATTGTCTGCCAACGCCAACTGTTCGTCGATCTGATACTTGAACTCGTAGAGCACCACCAACGCCCCGTTCTGGTTGCCGTCCAAAGTCTTTGTATCCGCTTGCAGGCGCTCGATCTCGCGTACCAAGGCATCATTGAAACCGCGCAATACATTGTTGTTCACGGTATGCACTTGGGTGACCAGTTGCACCACGCTCTGCGTAACCTCAAGGCTTGCGCCAAATTCGGTCAGCAATTTGGCCAGATCTTTGTCATTCCTGCCCGACAACCCCCCCCAGAAAGAGTCCCAACCGTCCTGGTTCTGAAAGTCGTTCAATTGCGCTCTGGTCTTCGACCCACGCTGTATCGCGTCGTTGAGCTTTCGCAGGCCTTCATGAAAATCTCTCAGCTGGTTCTCTTCAGAGCGTGGCGCCGGCAGCAACCGCTGTACCGGTTGGGGGGCTACGTTATCGGCCGGCGACCCAATAAGTACGGCTCTGTTACCGAGAAACTTGAACACGTCAGGACTCCTGCGAAATACGTTTAGTTGGCAAAAGTGCCGAAAAATCGATTGCACGCACACTCGTGTGCCGGGCCAGCCGTTCGCGGTGGTCTATTGCTTCCTTGGCGAGCAAATTTACCGACTGCGCGTATTCGACCAGACCTTCAGCCATCAGCCATTCGTTTTCCTGCGCCTTGATAAGCTGCAGTGCCGCCTCTCGTTTGGCCTCTAGTGACTCGTTCCACCCGGTCTTGAAGTCCACCAAGTAGGCAACGATAGGAGGGACGAGGTTCTGCAAGTGATAACTGCATAGCCCGAAACCGATGGCCGACAACACGCAGGAAATATAAGGCGCTGCCACCCCGGTGAGCGGAATCAATTGCGACTCGATCGCCGGCTCCAGTCCGTCCCAAAGCACCAGCGTGCCACTGACGATTACGGTCTCGACGATCTTCTGAATCAACTCTTCCCGGCTCATCGATTGCGCGCCTTTGTACAGTTGCCAGGTGCCATGAGCGAGGTCGAAAAGATTACGGGCGAGGTTGTAGACCTGACGTATCGCCTTGGACAAGGCATTGACAATGAACTCGACGATACCGTTGAGTAGTTTCAGGGGGGCCGCGATGATTTTTTCGATCACCCCCCAGATCTTTTTGAGAAAGCGCTCCACGCGCTGTTTTAGGCGAGCAGCGCCACCCATGAATACATCGACCAGTTCGTCTTTTACGGCCATGATCGCGGCTGAGGTTAGTTGTTCCAGCAATTGCCAACCTGAGTTTTTCAGTGCTTCTTTGCCAGCACCCAGCGCAACGTCAGTAGCATTGCCCAGAGTTTCTTTGAGCTTTTTGGCTTCGATGTTGCTGCGAGTGCCTTGTTCCTGATCCAGTTCCTGGCGCTTGTTGATGGGCGGGTTTTCGGTTTTGATGAGGTACGCTTCCAAAGCAGCAGCTGTTTCGGCCGAGTCCATGGTCACGAACTTCACCTTGCACCCCGCTTCCAGTTGCTCAGAAAGCTTGTAGGGTTCCCCCTTTTTGTTGCCATTGCGATGGTCGTTCAGATGACCGTCTTGCCAACGCTGTCGCATGTTGGTGCTATCGCCGATATAGACCGGCTTGCCGCCCGTGTCATACACCACATAAACACCTGGCTTTTCGGGCAGTTGGCTGGTACTGGAGGTGTCGGCAGCGCTGAGATCGAACTCTCCATCGAACTGCAAAGTAGCAAGTGAACCGATTCCAGCTGACAAACTTTTGAGCAGAATCTCCTTCCACGCAACCCCTCGATTGGCAACGTCCATCGCACTCTTCGACGACGTGGCAGCAAGGGTGTCCTTGCCAGCCTGCAATGGGTCGGCTGTCTTGGCGTTCGGGCGAGAGTTTTTCTTGTTGCGAAAGCCTGCAATCAGTTTTCGATTGGTGTTCTCGATCGCGCGATCAACGATAAGGTTCGCCAATGGAGATAGCGATTTTTGCTCGTGTTGTGGAGCCATGATTACTTCTCGAAAAATTTCCTGTGTGAGGGGCAAACCACGGGCATGGAAGTTGTCAGCGCGACACTAATGCTCCACCCGAAAATGGCGTGTTTGAAAAAACTTTGTTCAGGGTTTTGTCAACGAAGACCGTGCAGTCAGAAGCTTTACCGAAAATGGATGCACGCAAAGTCTGAATTGCCCCGGATACCCTAGACACCTTGAGCTATTAGAAATGCGCCTTTCGAACTCTACCTGGGAATTACTGCCGGTGCTGCTGTGACGCTGCGCCGGATTATAAAAAATCTTGATGCATTTGAATACATCAGCTTTGGCGTCCTCGCGGCTCGTGTAGATTTAGAGGCGGATTCGTTCGCGCTTGTGAACCGCCCCGAGTTCCGCGGCCACAGCGAAGTCTGCTTCGTTGCTCAGTCCCCGTCACTCGCAATCTTGAGACTGAGCCACAGCAACAGCCGAAGCGGTGCGGCTGGCCACCTCTCTCTTTACTGCAAACGCTCAGAAGTGACTGTTAATACATCCTGTCGAATTTCCGCTTCCGGCCGAATGCGGGCATAGGTATTGATAAATCGTGGAAAGGATTGACGGCCGATCAACGGCAAGCCGCCAGGAGCCCTAGCCACCGACTGCTCACCCTAGCACACCCTTGATGTCCTCGAAGATATCCTTCCATTCGTCTTCGTCGATCTTTATGAACCCGCAGAAGCGCAGCAGAAAAACGCCTTCGGTGGCCAGGAACGCCAAGCGCAATCCCCGGCCTTCCGAGGTCCTCAAATCAATATCCGCCACCCGCTTCGCGTACCAAGCCTGCGTCCACTTCAGTGGATCGGGGCTTTGCAGCAAAGCGCCGAACAAGGCCGCCGATTTGCTCCTGGATGCTGCCGTCTCATTTGCCGTTACCGTCACATGGGCATTGATCGCATCGCGCCCGTTGCCGGGGCGCACGCCGACCTGTTCGATCTGGCTGTCGTAGAGCAAAGCCCAACGATCAAGCATGGCTTCGATCAGCGCTTCCTTGTTCGCATAGCAGGACTGCACGCCACCTTTTGAGATGCCCGCAGCTTCCGCCACCCCGTCGATGGTCATTGCACTCGAGCCCTGGGTGGCGCTGACCCGCTCGGCCGCTTCCAGCACCGCGTCCCAGTCGATGGTCTTTCGACGTCCCATCACAACCCCCAGTAGGAATACGTTCGGATTCTTATCCGTCGACGGCGCTGTCAAGCTGCGACTGCTTGGTCAACGATGGAGAAGAAAATGAGTTGGTTGGTCCTTTTGCTGGGTGGTGTATTCGAGATCGGTTTCACCACCTGCCTGCGCTACACGGACGGCTTTCGCAATGTGTCTTGGACCGTGGGTTTTGCAACCTGCGCGCTGATCAGCTTTCTGGCGCTGGAACACGCAACCAAGGTGATTCCGCTGGGTACGGCATACGCTGTCTGGACAGGGATCGGCGCGCTCGGCACGGTGGTGATCGGCATGATCTGGTTCAGCGAGCCGGCAACAGTCGTGCGCGGCTTGCTCATCCTGCTGCTGGTCGGGAGCATCGTCGGCCTGAAGATCACCTCGGGGCACTGAGGCTGATCTTAGGGGGGAAGGCGTCGTCAGGCGTCGAAGTCTCCTTTACACTGATTGTCACTTTTCCTCGGTAGCACCCCCATGAATCTGCTTGAACCGATTGTTGCGTGGCAAAACGACCTGGCCGCGATTCGTCGCGACTTCCACATGCATCCCGAACTGGGCTACGAGGAATTCCGTACCTCGGACATCGTCGCCGCCAAGTTGCAGGAGTGGGGCATCGAGGTGCACCGCGGCCTGGCTGGCACAGGTGTGGTCGGCACGATTCGCGGCAATCTGCCGGGTAGCCGCAGCCTGGGCTTGCGTGCCGACATGGACGCGCTGCCCATGGATGAAGTCAACACCTTCGAGCACGCCAGCAAGAACCCCGGCAAGATGCACGGCTGTGGTCACGACGGCCACACCACCATGCTGCTGGCCGCTTCGCGTTACTTGGCGCAGTACCGCAACTTTGCCGGCACGGTGTATGTGATTTTCCAGCCCGCGGAAGAAGGCGGCGGTGGTGCCAAGCGCATGGTCGATGAAGGCCTGTTCGACCTGTTCCCGATGGATGCCGTGTTCGGCATGCACAACTGGCCCGGCATGAAGGTCGGCCAGTTCGCGGTGGCTTCCGGCCCGATCATGGCGTCGAGCAACACCTTCAAGATCACCATCGACGGCAAGGGTTGCCATGGCGGCATGCCGCACATGGGCATCGACCCGGTCATGGCAGCCGTGCAGATGGCGCAGTCACTGCAGACCATCATCACGCGCAACCGTGATCCGATCGATCCGGCCGTGATCAGCATCACGCAGATCCACGCCGGCACTGCCGACAACGTGGTACCGACCGAGGCAATCTTGCGCGGCACGGTGCGCACTTTCACGCTTGAGACGCTGGACTTGATCGAGCGCCGCATGGAAGAGATCAGCCGTCACACGGCCGCCGCCATGGGTTGCGAGGTGAACTTCGAGTTCCGTCGCCTGTATCCGCCGACCATCAATCATGCAGCGGAAGCCGCGTTCTGCACCGAGGTCATGCGCGACATGGTGGGTGCCACCAACGTGAATCCCGAAGTCAAACCCAGCACCGGTGCCGAGGACTTCTCGTTCATGCTGTTGGAGAAGGCCGGTGCCTACATCTGGGCAGGCAATGGTTCGGGCGATCACCGCGACGCTGGCCACGGCATGGGTCCGTGCATGCTGCACAACGGCAGCTATGACTTCAATGATGAATTGCTGCCGGTCGGGGCGACCTACTGGACGCAATTGGCCTTGCGCTGGTTGGCGCAGCCGGCTGCCTGAGTCGGGTTGAGTGCTGTAGACGCAGTCGCGCTGAGTCAGGTCTAGCGATGAGAGTCTGCTGAGACGGGTTCGATAAGCCTGATGATGCGCTAGGGTCTTGAGCTGCATGCGTCATCGGTAAGTGAAAACGGGGAGTTCGTTTGCCAGCTTCGATAGCTGGGCGTACGAACTCCCTGTTTGTTTTAGCGCTTCACCGCTTGCAGCCAGACAGCTTGATTGCCTTGCCGCTTTCTAACTTCACCGAGTGGCTAATCAGCCCTTCAGTGCATCCGCCACCACCGCTTTCAAAGGCGTGGTCGGACGGCCGATCAGCGCGCTCAAGCTACGGCTGTCGTCAAACAAGCCGCCCTTGGCCGCACCTGCGTCCGAGTCGGACAACAGCGCCGCTACGTAGTCGGGCAGCCCCGCACCGATCAGCGCCGCCTTGAAATCGGCTTCCGGCAGATCCTTGTAGATCACCGGCTTGCCCGACTGTGCAGCTACTTCCGCCGCAAACTGGGTCAAGGTGTAGGTGTCGTCGCCTGCCAGCTCGTAAATCTTGCCCGCTTGATCATCACGCGTCATCACGGCAGCAGCAGCTTCTGCGTAATCGGCGCGGGCGGCCGAGGCAATGCGGCCGTCTTGTGCGCTGCCCAGCAATGCGCCGTGTGCCAGTGCCGGCGGAATGCTGGCGGTGTAGTTCTCCGTATACCAGCCGTTGCGCAGCACCACGAAAGGCAAGCCGGACGCGGCCAGTGCGGCTTCGGTGTCCCGGTGTTCGCCTGCTAGGCCCAGCGGTGAGGTGTCTGCGTGCAGCAGGCTGGTATAGGCGATCAGCTTGACGCCGGCTTGCTTGGCGGCGGCGATCACGGCCTGGTGTTGAACCAGGCGTTGACCGACTTCGCTGGACGAGATCAACAGCAGCTTTTCTGCGCCGGCAAATGCGCTGACAAGCGTTGCGGGCTGGGCATAGTCGGCTTGGCGAACCAGCACGCCCAAGGCGGCCAGATCGGCGGCCTTGGCCGGGGTGCGAACTGCGGCAACGATTTGCGAGGCGGGCACGGTCTTCAACAGTGCGGCGATGACCAGGCGGCCGAGTTGGCCAGTTGCGCCGGTGACAACGATCATGATGGATTGCCTTGTTCTGACGATGAGGAAACCGCAGAATATCGGGGAAGCTAACTTTTCGTAAGTACGTACTTAAAGGTTAGTGTGGTGTCCATGTTGGGTTGCTGCGAGGCTCGTGTGGCGTGCAATTCAGGACAGTCGATGTTCCACGTAATCCCTGCGGCTAGGAGCCGTCAACGGCACAATCCGAAAGGCGATGTGAGAGGCTCTATGGAGGAGAAAGGCATGCAGGAAAAAAACATGCAGAAGAAAATCAAGCAGGAACAAGTCACGCACGAGGCCGTCATGCCGCAAAAAGTCCTGCAGCAAGACCACCTCGCGCACGAAATTTCCCAGGTGCCCGCCTACGCAGGCCCCCCGAGCCTTGCCGAACAGCTACGCCGTGGTGAACTCTTTGCCGCCGCATGCCCGTCACGCGATGTGCTCAAGCACCTGACCAGCCGCTGGGGCGTGCTGGTGCTGGTCGCGCTGATGGCGGGTACGCATCGTTTCAGTGACCTGCGTCGCAAAATCGGTGGCGTCAGCGAAAAGATGCTGGCGCAGACGTTGCAATGGCTGGAAAGCGATGGCCTGGTCGATCGGCACGCATATCCGGTCGTGCCGCCCCATGTGGAATACCGGCTGACTGCGCTTGGCATGGAAGCAGCCGTCCGCGTCGAGGCCCTGGCCGATTGGATCGAGGGCAATTTGCCCCGCATCATGGCGTACCGCGAAGGGCGCGCAGATGCAGAGATCGATGCCTGAACGCACGGGCCGGCACCGACTTTTTTCGCGGCCTTACAACTGCACGCGTCCGACAATACAACTGGTGGAATTGCCGCCAATCCAGATATCTTGACCCGCCTGGGTGACATGCACCCGGCCTGCACGCTGAAGCGCCGCGCCCTGGCTGGCCACATAGTCGCCAGATGCGATGCCCGTGCCCAGCAGCCACTGCGCAATGCCCGCATTCAAACTGCCGGTGACCGGGTCTTCCTGCACACCAAACCCGGGCGCAAACGCACGGACTTCAAAACTGGCTTCAGTCCCATCGACAGCCGGGTTCCATGCACCGACCACGCCGACCTTAAAACGTCCCATCGCGACAAAATCAGGCTTCAGCGCCAATACTTCCGCGCGCGAACCCAGCATCACTGCCAGCCAACCAGGGCCGTTATCGACCCAGCGTGCGCGCAAGATGGTCTCTGGCGCAATCCGCAGGCTGTGTGCGACCTGCGCCAAGATATCGGCATCAACTTCGTCAGAACGGATCTGCGGGGGTGCTGCAAAGGCCAGACGACTGCCATCGCGACGAATGCGGATCAGCCCGGCTTTGCATTCCTGAATGACTTCTTCTGCGCGCGGTTTGCCACCGGCTTCCAACCAGGCGTGACAGGTGCCCAAGGTCGGATGCCCGGCGAACGGCAGTTCGCTCGTCGGCGTGAAAATGCGCACCCGGTAATCAGCAGCCGGGTTGGTCGGCGTAAGCAAGAACGTGGTTTCGCTCAACCCAGTCCACCGCGCAAACGCCGCCATCTTCGCCTCGTCCAAGCCATCAGCGCCATGCACCACGGCAAGCGGATTGCCCTTCAAGGCATCGGCGGTGAAGACATCGACCTGACGAAAATCGTGCCATTGGACTTGGGGTGGGTGCTGCATGAAAACTCCTGAATTGTGTTGTTAGCTGGTTGATGTGGTGGTCACCGTCGGCATCTTGTCAGGCCTGATGCTGATGCAGACCGTCCAACGAAAAGCAAGTGGCCGAACTGAAAATGCTACCTCATCAGGAAAGCCGCGAATCGACCAACAGTGAATAAGCCTTTCGAGTGAAGTCGCGGTCTACAGGCAACGCTGAAAGCCATTTTTCTGAGCTGAATGCTATCGTCGGCATAATCAAGACTGCCACCTTCACAAAGGCGGTTGCCATTCCCCATTATTCAGATGACACGAAATCACAAAAAGCCGCTCTTATATCGCAAAGCGAATACGACGGCGCATATCGTCAATTTTCATCATAAGGATTTCAACGACGAACGCCACACCAAAATCCGTGAAAAGCGGCTGGCGTTCGATCATGCTCGCGAGCATATGAATTCCAGCAACTCGGGCATTGGTCGGGATTACACCCCGTTATTCAAATTTTTGTTGGCGAAGGTCGGCGAGCCTTGGGCGGCAGTCTATGCTGAAGCTGTTTCCCGTCTGGACAAACCAGAGCCTGTCTTCTGGATGGTTCAGCTGCGCCAGCGCGAACTTTCCTCAGTGGTCCGGATGGGTGAGAATTCGTACTACAGCGGCTTGTATGTTGACGATGCGGGCCTGCTTCAAGTGGTGGACCCTTCTGCGAGCGAAGCCACCCAGGTGCCATCTTGTTCGTGCTGTACCCACACATTCAACGGCAAGCCATTTGCTAGAGCCGCGACGTCTTCGCTTGAAACTAAGGCTTGAATGCCAGTTCAACGACGTGCTGTAGGTGCATATGTTGAGTGCGATGGATATGTCTGAACAAGCATAATTAATGCGTCTCACTAAAAAACGTTGAGCGTCTTACCCTAGAAATATTCTTAAAAATCAAACCAGTAGCGTCATCGCAACGCAAATCTGTGCATTTTCGTGTTGTTTTAAGGCAGGAATTCGATAATCTGAATGAAAGATGTGTTTAGCATAAAAAAACCGCATCCAAGACCGCTACTCGACCGTAATTGCCGACAGTGAACGTCGCCCTATCACCCTCGGAGTACGATGCAATGCCCGCTTTCTCGGCCAAGTCCGCCGCTGCAAGAACACTTGATGATTTATTGGCCGCCCGTGAAGTGCAACGTGCGCGTGGTTCCCTGCTGAAGACGTGGGGCACTTCGCTGGACGGGCTGACGCTTTCGCCGTCGCCGCAGCCCTTTTACACGCCGCGTTCATCTGCCGTTGGTGCTGAGTTGGCCAACTGTGTTGCGAGCCTGTCTTTACGACTGGCTCAAGCCGAGGCGGCGCGTGATTGTTTGCGGGTGGCCAGCCGGCCGCATGCGCCCGGCACGCAAGAGGGCATGTGGGAAGTTCTGTTGGCGGCCGATGGTGTGGTCGATCCGGCCAGCCGGTTCTGGTGGTCGCCGGAGTTTCGCAGCCTGCTTGGCTTCGACACGGCGGAAGAGTTTCCCAATGTATTGGGAAGCTGGGCTTCGCATGTGCATGCCGACGATATAGACGGCGCTCTGGACGCGTTTGCTGCGCATCTGGACGACCGCAGCGGCGCAACGCCGTTCGATGTCTGCTACCGGATGCGATGCAAGGACGGCGAATATCGCTGGTTCCGCGCGCGCGGGCAGGCCAGGCGTGCCGCTGATGGCACACCCATGCATGCACTCGGGGTGTTGCTGGCAATCCCGGCAGCCCAATAGGCGTCGTACAAACGCCAGGAAGCGCCGCAGGCGCAGCAATGCGCGTGCGTAAGCAGACGGCTGGTCCTGCGTCATGCGCGGGGCCGGGCAAAGCTATGGTGGCGTCGAGGGAAATAAAGCGCGTACAGACCACAGCAACTGGGGCCAGATGCCACCAGTTGCTGAAGCAGTGAGATCGTCAGGGGATGACGACCCGCCATCGCGTTCGGCGGGCGTGCCGCCAGACAGGGGGCGGACGCGGGAACGCGAGGTTTACAACATTGCGCAAGGTACCAAGACCTGCAGATATCTGCGCATGGATCAAACGGAATATCCGACGATCCGAAAGCTGCCTACGCTTGGCTTGCTGATGATTGGTAAAACGCCAATCCAAATAACGACTGTCGGGATGACAATCGGTACGCCAACAAGCAAGCTGCCGACAAGCAAGCTGCCAACAATCAACGATTGCGGTTAGCCGGCGGGGTGTGGGTGCGGCCTTCGATGTGGCGGAACTTGATGCGTCCCTTGCCCAGATCGTAAGGCGACAGTTCCAGCGAAACGCGGTCGCCCTGCAGGATGCGGATGTGATGCTTGCGCATACGGCCGGCGGTGTAGGCGATCAGTTGGTGGCCGTTTTCCAGGGTTACGCGGAAACGCGAGTCCGGAAGCACTTCCGCCACGACGCCACTCATTTCAATCAGTTCTTCTTTGGCCATGTGGTGCTCCTAAGGTTTACAACAGGGTCTGCCGCACGATCCGTTCCGGAGCGCGCCACGGCAAAACCGCGGGTTCGAAAAAGGTTAAAACGCCAGACACGACCGGTCATCCGGAAGTGCCTGTCAAAGGCCGGACCACGACACCGGTAACGAGATTCGCGAGGGCACCACAACGTGATGCCGAAGGCGGGGATAGATCGTGGTCGTCAAGGCCGCCCTACGGGCGCGACCCACGCGATTACGAGGCTTGGCTATTGGTTTCTCTGCTGAAAACCGGCTTCGCGGGGAAGGGCGAAGCGGAACGGGCATCAACAAGGTAGTTAGAGAAATAGCCAGCTGCCTGTATTAACCCGCTGTGAACCTACTAGGGTTCCAACAATGTTTACCAACAGCGCTTACCACCAATGAATGTAGCAAACGCGATTGAAGGATTATATCACTCCAGGTCGCGCAAGTACATTTTTCCTGCACGAAATCCGCTCAGTACGCAACACCTTATACAAACCTGAAAAATGCCTGCAACGTGAAGCGATCCTCGCGTCAGTCCGTCGTTTCGCGCTCAAGCAGACTGCGTTTTCGCGCCACTCCCCAACGATAACCAGACAGATTTCCGTCACTGCGCACGACCCGATGGCATGGAATGGCGACCGCTATCGTATTTGCGCCGCAGGCTTGGGCAACCGCGCGGACGGATTTTGGCGAGCCGATGCGTACTGCAATATCGGTGTAGCTGGCCGTGGTGCCCGCCGGAATTTCACGCAAGGCTTGCCAGACGCGCTCTTGAAATGCTGTGCCGCGAACGTCCAGCGGCAGATCCAGGCCCAAGGACGGCGCTTCGACAAAACCTACTACCCGGGCTACCAGCTGTTCGAAATCGGCGTCCGCACCAACCAATTCGGCCTGGGGGAAGCGGTCTTGCAGTTCACGGGCAAGCAGGTCCGGGTCATCGCCCAGCGAAATGGCGCAGACGCCGCGCGCACTTTGGGCCACCAAGATGGCTCCCAGCGAACACTCGCCGATCGCAAAGAAGATGCGTGTGTTGGTGCCGCCAGCACGGTAGTCAGTGGGGCGCATGCCCAGCACGCGATCTGCGGCTTCGTAGAAGCGGCTGTTGGAGTTGAACCCGGATTCATAGATGGCGTCGGTCACCGAGCCACCCGCAGCCAGTTGCGCCCGCATGCGTCCGGCGCGGTGGGCTGCGGCATAGGCCTTCGGCGTCAAGCCCGTGACAGCCTTGAATACACGATGGAAGTGGTAGGTGCTCAGTCCGGCATCGGCGGCCAGGCGGTCCAGTGCGGGTTCAGTCTCGGCCGTTTCAATCTGCCGGCATGCGGCGGCGACAAGCGCGGCGTGCTGGGCAGCAACGGCGCTGCGGTCTGCCGCATGGCGACGGCTGGGCCGATAACCTGCTGCTTCGGCGGCCTTGGCGTTATCAAAGAATTCCACGTTTTCAAGCCGGGGCAGGCGGGAAGGGCTGCTCGGGCTGCAATACACGCCGGTAGTCTTCACGGCATAGACGAAGCTGCCGTCGGCGCTGGCGTCGCGGGCTTGCACTGCCGCCCAACGAGCAGCGCGCTGAATACTGGCGTGGGCTGCCTGGATGGTGTCGGTGTCGGTGTCGGAATCGATGTCGGTATCAAGTGTGACTGCTGGCATGTCCATGATTTTTGTCCCTTTGTGTTGATGATGGGACTGTATGGCTCAGGCTTCAAGCGCACACTCCGGGTCTTGCGGTCAAATTCCAGGTCGGGTTTCTGGGCGCATCAGCCCAATGCCCGCACAAGCCTCAACCCGCTTTTCGAAACGTGATGTTGATGCGTTTCTCGCCCAGCACCGGGTGACTGGCTGGTTTCAAGGGCAGCACGCCGTGAAAACGTAGCCGATCCACGCCACCCCAGACCACGACATCGCCGTGTTGTAGCGGCACGCGTTGCGCCTTGTCGCTGCGGGCATGGCCGCCGAACTGGAAGATGGCGGGTATTCCAAGTGACACCGAGACAATCGGCCATGCAAAGTCTTGTTCGTTGCGATCCTGATGCAAGGACATGCGCGTACCTGGCAGATAACGATTGATCAGACAGGCATCGGGTACGAAATCTGGGAAGCCGGCGCGGTCGGCGGCATCGTGAGCCAATTGCAGGAATACGTCGGGCATGGGCGGCCAGTCGCGTCCGGTTTCAGGGTCATGGCGGCCATAACGATAGCCTCGGCGATCTGAAATCCACCCCAAGTCGCCACAATTGCTGAGTGCGACCGACATGGTGAAGCCCCCAGGCGTGACCATGTGCCGAAAAGCTGCCTGCGCCACGATGTCGTCCAGGGCGGGCAGCATCGCGGCCACGTGGGGCAAGGCAAAGCCGCGCAAAACCCAGGCTTGTTCGCCCAGGCGCTCGTCGGCCTGCGCAACAGGGGCAAGATCGCCAAAAAGGTCAAAAGTCATGGATGAAACCTTAGCAGGGCTGAAGTTATAGCCTGTGCAGGCAACGGTTATGCGGTAACGCTTATACGGCAATGAGCATGCGGGAGCGAACATCCTGCCATGACGCCAGCGTTGCTTTGACACTGCGTGACCGGCAGCAAGTCTTGAATCCAACCCCTGACCTAATCACTACGGAAATCACGTGGCATCGTGAAAAATGATGCCCAGCGTATGCCGCTGGCCGCTGCGTAATGCGCTGACTCCGTGACGCAATGTCACCCGGTAGCTGCCTCGCGTGCCATTCACCGGTCGATTATTCACGGCAAACGCCACCGCATCGCCCTGACGCAAGGGTACGACCATGACACGCGACTGTGCCCTGGGGCGCTGTTCGGTCAATACGAACTCACCGCCGGTAAAGTCCTCATCCGGTTCCGATAACAGCACTGCTACCTGAATCGGAAACACGTTTTCTCCGTACAGATCCTGGTGCAGACAGTTGTAGTCACCTTTGCGATATCGCAAGATCAAAGGCGTTGGCCGTTGCTGCCCCGCATCATGGCAGCGCCGGATGAAATCAGCATGCTGAGCCGGACACCGCACATCAAGCCGCATCGCGTCGTTCCAGTGATTGGCAATCCCAACGAGTCTGGCGTAGAGCTCGTGGCGCAAATCTGCGATAAGCGACGGCAGGGGATACGAAAAATACTTGTATTCACCTTGGCCAAAACCGTAGCGACCCATATCGATGCGGCTGCGGTAAATCGCTTCATCGTCGTAAGCGGCAGCGATGGTCTGGCAGGTTTCGCGGTCAAGCAAACTGGGCAGAATCGCGTGGCCCTGGGTGTGCAACGCGTCTTCCATGCCAGCCCAATCCTGACTTTCGACGCGCGTTTTTGCAAACCTTGCGGTTTCAATAGGGGAGTGCGGAGCGTTCATCAAGCTTCCTGGCAAAGTTGCGCAACATGCCAGTCTAGGTAAGCGGGGGTGCGATACACACTCCGAGTCTTGCGGCCGAATTCCCGCCAGACCCGGATGCCTGGCACCGCCCCCGCATACCCTGCATTACGCCGCCACTGATACCGGCGGGTCCATCAGCTTTTCCAGCGTAATGGGCAACTGACGCACGCGTTTACCCGTCGCGTGATAAACCGCATTGGCCACTGCGGCAGCCAGCCCCGTCGTGCCAATTTCTCCGATACCGCGTGCACCAAATTCGTTCAAGCCATAGTCCGGGTAGTCGAGCAGGATCACGTCGATCTCGGGCTGGTCAGCATGCACGGGAACGACATATTCGGCATAGTTGTTATTGACCGGCAGGCCAGTTCGTTCGTCGTATTCCGTTGCCTCGAACAAGGCCATGCCAATTGCCATGACCACTGCACCTTCCACCTGGTTGGCGGCGGTTTTGCTGTTGATGATGCGGCCAACGTCGATGGCGCTGACCACGCGGCTGACGCGCAGGCGCGAAATGCCAGCGTCCCAGCGTACTTCCACAAAGTGGGCACCAAAGGATCGGAAAGACAGCTTGTCATTGGTGTTGGCGTCGGTATGCGCCTCGGCTTCGGCGGCGGCCACTTTCTGCGACTTCAGCACCTCGCCAAAATCCACGCTTTGCTTGCCATCGGTCAGTTTCCCGCCTTCAAGCTTCAAGGTATCTGGCTTGGCTTTGGCAAACGGGCTATCTGCGCCTGCCGCAATCACCTTCAACTGGTCGATGGCGTCGCGAGTCGCCTTGGCCACCGCCGGCAACACGCTGGCCGTGGCCCACGATCCGCCAGACACCGGGCCTGCTGGGAAGCTGGCGTCGCCTAATCTGACCTTGATGCGCTCAAGCGGAACGCCCGTGACCGCGCTGACCGCTTGCGCCACGATGGTGTAGGTGCCTGTACCGATGTCCTGCACGCCGCACGTGACCTCGATCGTGCCGTCGGCGCGCAAGCCTACGCGTGCGTCGGCAGGCGTGCGGAAGGCCTCCCAGTTGCAGGCTGCCATGCCGTAGCCGATGACTTCCGAGCCCTCGCGCATGGATCCGACTTCGGGCAGGCGTTTGTCCCAGCCGAACTTGGCGGCCCCACGATCGTAGGCTTCCAGCAGATGATTGCTGGACCACGGCAGCTTCTGGCTTTCATCCATTTCCGCGAAGTTGCGTTTACGGAACTCAAGCGGGTCCAGGTTTGCTGCCAGTGCCATTTCATCGATGGCGGATTCCAGCGCAAACAGTCCGGGCGCAGCACCCGGTGCGCGCATGGAAGTCGGTGTGCCGTGATTCACCTCAGTAGTGCTGTGGCTGACCAGCACGTTCGGGCAAACGTACAGTCCTTGCGTAACGCCGCCGCAAGTCTCGGTGTACTGATCGATGAAGGACGTGGTGTTGATCGATTCATGCCGCACCGAACTCAGCTTGCCGCCTGCATCGGTAGCCAGGCGCATGTGCTGCCGGGTTTCGGGCCGGTGGCCAGTGGTGGTGAACATCTGCATGCGCGGTATGACCAACTGCACCGGACGGCCGACTTCACGTGCGGCGGCACTGGCTGCAATGGCGTGCGGCCACGCCCACAGCTTGCTGCCGAAACCCGAGCCGATGAAGGGTGCTTCCACATTGACCCGGTCAGGGGTCACGCCAAACACCCGTGCCAAGGTCGCGCGGTGCACCACCACACCTTGCGTCGATTCGTAGACGTGCAGCTTGCCATCTTTCCAACTGGCAACAGTGGCATGCATTTCCATCGGGTTGTGGGTCTCGACCGGCGTGCCGTAGGTGGCATCTACCTTCAGTGCGGCTTGGTCGAAGGCTTCCGCGGCGTTGCCGCGCTCGTGACCCGATCCGGCTTTTTTCACGCCGTGGGCTTTTACGGCTTGATCAAGGTTGGCGATGACCGTACCAGCTTCGTAGCTGACCTTGACAGCGTAGGCGGCTGCGCGTGCCTGCTCGAAGGTCTCGGCCACCACCAACGCGACAAACTGGCCCGCGTGGCTGACCTTGTCATCCTCGAAAGGCAGGCGATGTTCGTCGACCACGGCAGCGTCCAGCTTGCTGGTGGGCGAATCTTTGGTCTTGGGAACCCGGTAGAGGTTCGAGAAATGGCCGCGATGAAAGATATCGATCACGCCCGGCAGTTTGCGCGCGGCATCTGTGTCGATCTTGCTGATGCGGCCGCTGGCAACCGTGCTGAAAACGCCATAGGCGTAGGCCATGCCTTCAAGATGATGGTCAGCGGCGTACTTGGCCGCGCCCGTGACCTTCAGGCGGCCGTCTACACGACGCGTGGCGGCGCCGATTGCCGAGCGGTCTGCGTTTGCTTGGGAAGTGTTGTCTGACATTGTGTTCTCCAGGGTTCAGGCGACCAATGTCGACAGGTTGCGCACGATGGCCTGCTGGCCCAGCGGAATCTTGTAGGCGTTGTGCTTTTGCGGAACGGCCGCGCGGAAAGCGATGGCTGCTGCCTGCTCGATGTGTTCTTGGGTGGCCGTCTGGCCGAGCAACGCGGCTTCTGCTTCCGTGGCACGCCAGGGTTTGGTACCCACGCCACCAAGCGCGATCCGAATCTCGCGGATCACCTGACCTTCACGCACCACGATGATCGCGCTCGATGCCAGCGCAAACTGGTATGAGGCGCGATCACGCAGCTTCAGGTAGGCAGACTTGCTGCCCGCCAGCGGGGCGGCGAGCGTGACATGGGTGATCAGTTCATCGGCAGCCAGCGCGTGTTCCTTCCACGGCGTCTGGCCGGGCAGCAGGTGGAAATCGAGAAAATCGATGTCACGCGTGCCGCGCGGGCCTTGCACCTGAATCGTGGCTCCGATGGCGGCCATGGCCACACACATATCCGAGGGATGCGAGGCAATACAGGCGTCACTGGTGCCCAGTACCGCGTGCACCGCGCGGTTATGGCCGTCGATCGCTGCACAGCCCGAGCCAGGTTCGCGCTTGTTGCAGGCCGACACGCCATCGCGGAAATAATTGCAGCGTACGCGCTGCATGATGTTGCCAGCCGTGGTGGCCTTGTTGCGCAGCTGCGTGCTGGCACCTGCCAACAGCGCCTGCGACAACACCGGGTAACGCGACACCACGTTCCGGTCATGGGCAACGGCAGTATTGCTGGCCAATGCACCGATTCGCATCCGTCCATCGGCGAGCACTTCAATGCCATCCAGCCCTTTGATGCGCATGATGTCCACCAGCGCGGGTGGCTGCATCACATCGATCTTCAGCAGATCCAGCAGGGTAGTTCCACCGGCGAGAAAGGCTGCGTGCGCTTGCGTGGCTTTCAGACTGGCATCTTGCGGACCATCGGATGTTGCGGCCTGTTTGGTGTTGTCGGCCTGCAGTACAGCACGGGCGTGCGTGGCGACAGCCTGGTCGATGCTGTCTGCGCGGGAGTAGGTGAAGTTACGCATCAGGCAGCGCTCCCGATCTTGCCGCGTGCAGCCTGAACCGCCGCGAGGATGTTCTTGTATGCGCCGCAGCGGCAGATGTTGCCGCTCATGGCTTCGCGCACGCTGGCGTCATCCGTGCCGATACGGGCGTCTTTCAGCAACGCGCAGGCGCTCATCATCTGGCCGGGTGTGCAGTAGCCGCACTGATAGGCGTCGTGTTCCCAGAAGGCTTCCTGAATCGGATGCAAGGTGCCGTCTTGTTCCAGGCCTTCGATGGTGGTGATTTCATCGCCTTCATGGCTGACGGCCAAGGAAAGACAGGAATTCACGGCAGTGCCGTTCACGTGCAGGGTGCAGGCCCCGCATTGGCCGTGGTCACAGCCTTTTTTGGTGCCAGTCAGGTGAAGCCGGTCACGCACGACATCCAGCAACACGGCATTCGGCGGCACATTCACCGTCACCGCACGACCGTTGACTTTCAGGTTGACGGGCACTGTTCCGTCAGCAGGGGCAGCTTGGTTCGATCCAGGCTCTACCTTGGTCGGTGCCTCTGCGTGAACCGGTGCGTTGACCACGGGAATCATGCCCAGGCCGGTCGCAGCCAACCCCGAACCACCCATGGATTTCAGGAAATTGCGCCGTGCGGTCGGACAGGTAGCCACGGTTGCGGCGTCTAGGGTGGGCTTGGGAAGCGGGGTCTTCGATCCGTTGTGGTGGCTGGGTTGGTCTTTCATGAGAAGCCTCGGCGCGGGAGCGGAATTTGCAGAAGCTCTCGCCTCAGCAAGTCATGGACCCGGCCATGCCTGGGTCTGGTCCTGTTTTGTATTCCCGCAACGGTAGAATTTCGTCATGCGGCCCTCTGATTCTTGTATTGCTGGTATCGATTTCTTGGCCTCCTCTGAGCAGGTGGCGCAACAGCTGATTGGCGTGACAGTACTGATCGACGGCGTGGGCGGGCGAATTGTCGAGACCGAGGCCTACGACCGGGAAGACCCCGCATCGCATAGCTTTTCCGGCCCGACTGCGCGCAATGCCGCCATGTTCGGGCCACCGGGACGGCTATATGTGTACCGGTCCTACGGTATTCACTGGTGCATGAACTTTGTGTGTCGCGAGCAAGGACACGGTGCAGGGGTACTGATCCGTGCGATTGAACCGACGCATGGCCTGGATGCCATGCGCGCACGGCGTGGGCTGTCTGATGCGCGACTGTTATGCAGTGGGCCGGGGCGGGTAGGGCAGGCGCTGGCGATCGATCACGGATTCAACGGACAACCGCTGGATCAGCCACCGCTTCAGTTGCTTGCTGCCGACGGGCCGGTGGCAGTGGTGACAGGGCCGCGTATCGGCATCTCGAAAGCGGCCGATGTTCCCTGGCGATTCGGCTTGGCGCAGTCGAAGTTCTGGAGCAAGCGGTTTTGAAAGCTTGGCGGGACGTCAGGCCTGGCTGTCGCATCTGACGCGCATCGATCAATGTGCGCTTTAACGTCTGCCTGGACGCCTGACCACATTAACGCTTGAACCGCGCCCGCAGCGTTCGGATGCCTGCACTGCTTGCCAACACCATGATCGTCAATCCGTAGCCATAGGTGGCATAGGTCAGCCCGATCGTGCTTGCGGCCAGCCCGGCGAGCATGGCGGGCAGGCTCATGGCCAGGTAGCTCAGGGTATAGAACACGGCCAGCAGGCCGGCGCGTTCGTGCGGCGCAGCCAGGGGCATGATGCTGCGCATTGCGCCCAGAAATCCCGAGCCGAAGCCGATACCAGCCAGCAGAGTGCCACCGAACAATACCAGTGCCTGGCCCAAGGCCACGCCAATCAAGGTGGTGCCAATGCCCGTTACCATCATTACCGATGACAGGCTCAGCGATATGCGTGGATCACGATTGCGCAAGATCAGAATGACCAGCCCTGCGCTCAAAGTCAGCGCGCAGACCAGCAATCCACCGATGATGGGGGTGTCGATATGCGTCACACTGCGTGCCAGCGATGGCCCCAGCGACATGTAGAACCCACCCGTCATCCACAAGGACGCGTTGAGCGGCATGACTTTCCACATTCCCTGACTGGCGTGTCGGGCCACCCGAAGATCAGGCCGCAAGGAGCCCCAGGCACCCGGGCGGCGTGTGACGGTTTCCGGCATGAAGTACGCCGCGATGCCGAGCGACACCAGCGTGACCAGCAGCAAGGCGTAGCTCAGATGCATGGGCAAGGGCGCGTACTGCACGAGCAGACTGGTACCCAATGCGCCGATCGCCATGCCGACCATCGGCGCAATGCTGTTGACCACCGAGCCCTTGACGCGATCGACGTCCAGCAAGGCGGCACCCAATGCGGTGGTAGCGGCTCCGGTGGCAATGCCCTGAACCACGCGCGCCAGGATCAGCCCGCCGATGTCTTGAGCACTCAAAAACAGTACCAACGCCAGCGCTTCAACCATCATTGCGCCCAGCACCACGGGACGACGTCCTACGTGGTCTGACAAGGAGCCAACGATCAACAGCGATGCCAGCAGGCCGAAGGCGTAGACGGCGAACGCCACGGTCAGCATCAAGGGTGAAAAGCCCCAGGCGTCCCGGTACACGCCATAAAGCGGCGTGGGTGCGGCAGACGCGGACACGTAGGTGAACAGAATGCTGGTCAACAGGACAAACGTGACTCGGGGACTGAGCGTGCTTGACGTGTTGCCGTGGCTGGCAAGAGAGGAAGACGGCATGAGGCGGTTTGCTGGAGACGGCGAAACTGGCTTGGTCAATGGCGCTTGAGACGTGTGGTCAGGCGGCAATGATCAAAAAAGCGCTGGCCAAAAAAAACGCTAAAGCAAAAAATTTGCGTTAGTGCATTGGCGGATTGTGCGCCTGTCCATTTCTTAAAGCAAATTCTTTGCGTTAACATCCTCGCATGACGAGCAAAAATACAGTGGACAAGGGCGTGGCTGATAGCGATCTGACTGACGACGCGCTGGTCGACACAAGCTTGGTCAATAAAGACCTGACGGATAAAGACGCCGTCAACAAAGACTCGACCAACAAAGGCGCGGGCAGCAAAGAAACTATCCGCCCGGGTGGCCGCAGCGCACGGGTTCAGGCCTCGGTGCATCGCGCAGTGCGTGATTTGCTTGCCGAGCGTGCCCGCGCGGACGTCACGGTCCCTCTGATTGCCGCCCGCGCCGGCGTCACGCCGTCCACCATCTACCGACGCTGGGGCGATCTGCCCGAACTGCTGGCTGACGTGGCGGTGGCACGCATGCGCCCCGATTCGCCGCCGGCCGACACAGGCAGCCTGCGTGGCGACTTGCATGCCTGGGTAGAGCAGTACGTGGAAGAGATGTCGTCTGCGCCCGGTCGCGCCATGTTGCGTGACACCTTGGCCAGCAGCGTGCCCGACGCTTTGCCGATCCAGTGTGCAAGCTTCACTGCCGACACCATGGAGTTGATGCTGGCGCGCGCTCGGATCCGGGGCGAAAACGTACCTACGGCCAACACCTTGGTGGATGGCGTAGTGGCCCCGCTGGTGTACCGCTTGTTGTTCAGCACCCAGCCCCCGGGCCTGGACTATGCGCGAGGACTGGTCGACGCCGCCTTGAAGTAAATGGCGGGTCCTTGCTTAAGTTGCGCCGTCATTCGTTGCGCCGTCATTCGCTGAGCACCCGCATGCCACGCTGCACGGCAGGCCGATTGCCCACGCGTTCCAGCCACTGCTGTACCGCAGGCACTTCGTCCCAGGTCGAACCCAGCAGTTCTTCCATCATGGTCGCGGCGGCCATCATCCAGGGGTAGGCAGCAATGTCGGCGATCGTATAGTCGTCACCCGCCAGGTAAGGCATTTCGCCAATCGACAGACGACGTTCCATTACCTGCAACAGCCGATCAGCTTCTTCGGTAAACCGCTCGACCGCATCGGGTGAGCTTTCGCGGGCACGCAACGCAAAATAGCCAAGTTGCCCCAGCATCGGTCCCAGGCTGCCGACCTGCCAGTGCAACCATTCCAAGGCGCGATAGCGCGCATGGCCGCTGGTTGCAAGAAACTGGCCGCTTTTCTCTGCCAGATAGGTCAGGATCGCGCCGCTTTCGAACACGCTCAACGGGCCGCCTTCGGCATCATGGTCCACGATGGCCGGAATCTTGTTATTGGGCGAGATGACCAGGAACTCCGGCGCAAACTGCTGTTTCTTGTTCAGGTTCACCGGCTTGACCTCGTACTTCCAGCCCAGTTCTTCAAGCATGATCGGCACTTTGCGGCCGTTTGGGGTGGTCCAGGTGTGTACGGTAATCATGGCTGACTCCTCGCGTGGTGGCGGGGCGCTGCGTGTCGCGCCGGGGATGAGGCGTGCGGACGTGACGTGCGGTGGGGCGTAAAAGAGCGCGAAGGCAAAAGACAAGCAAAAGCGTCCTAGCTTGGCGCAATCGTGTTTACCGAACATGCGCTTGCTACCGGTGCTTACGAACGTTACCGGGCGGCCAAACGGTTGATGGGCAACGAAGTCGAACAGCGTCTTCAGGCCGATCTGGCCCTATGGACGATGGGACGCCAATCACATCCCGCTATATATTTAGTGCGCGGCTATCGGTTTTGCTCTTGCTTAAGTGGATCAGGCCACCACATGAAGGCACGGGCCGAATTCCTTATTGAATTCTTCGATTCCCCCGCAACCGCTATTCAGTAACCCGCCTGCGGCATGTTGCCGCCAGGCCCATCACCGGAAGTCACAACCAGAGACTGTCATGACCCGCAAAACTCCCATCGAGCGATATCGAAACATCGGCATCAGCGCCCACATCGACGCTGGCAAAACCACGACCACCGAGCGCATCCTTTTCTACACTGGCGTGAGCCACAAGATTGGGGAAGTGCACGAAGGCGCGGCAACGATGGATTGGATGGAGCAAGAGCAGGAACGCGGCATCACGATCACCTCGGCAGCCACCACCTGCTTCTGGAAGGGCATGGCGGGCGACCGTGCGGAACACCGCATCAACATCATCGACACGCCGGGACACGTGGACTTCACGATTGAAGTCGAACGGTCCATGCGCGTGCTCGACGGTGCGGTCATGGTCTATGACTCGGTGGGCGGCGTGCAGCCGCAGTCGGAAACCGTCTGGCGTCAGGCCAACAAGTACAAAGTGCCGCGTGTGGCCTTTGTCAACAAGATGGACCGCATGGGCGCAGACTTCTTCCGCGTGCAGCGCCAGATTGGCGACCGCCTGAAAGGCGTGGCCGTGCCCTTGCAGATTCCGATCGGTGCCGAGGAAGGTTTCCGTGGCGTGATCGACCTCGTCAAGATGAAGGGCATCGTGTGGGATGAAGAATCCCAGGGCGTGAAGTTCGAGTACATCGACATTCCGTCGGAATTGCAGGCGACTGCCGAGGAGTGGCGCGAAAAGCTGGTGGAAGCGGCTGCCGACGCGAATGAGTCGCTGATGGAAAAGTACCTGGGCGGCGAGACGATCTCGGAATCCGAGATCATGGCCGCGATTCGCCAGCGCACCGTCGCCAATGAAATCGTGCCGATGTTGTGTGGCAGCGCGTTCAAGAACAAGGGCGTGCAAGCCATGCTCGACGCGGTGATCGACTACCTGCCGTCCCCCATCGACGTGCCCGCCATCATGGGCCACTCGATGGACGACGAGGAAATCGAGCGCCACCCGAGCGATGACGAGCCGTTCTCGGCCTTGGCTTTCAAGATCATGACGGACCCGTTCGTGGGACAGCTGATCTTCTTCCGTGTGTATTCGGGTGTGGTCAATGGTGGCGACACGGTCTACAACCCGGTCAAGGGCAAACGCGAACGCCTGGGCCGCATTTTGCAGATGCATGCCAACGAACGCAGCGAGATCAAGGAAGTGCGCGCCGGTGACATCGCTGCTGCCGTGGGCTTGAAGGATGCGACCACGGGTGACACCTTGTGTGACCCGAATCACATCATCGTGCTGGAACGCATGGTGTTCCCGGAACCGGTGATTTCGCAGGCGGTGGAACCGAAGACCAAGGCTGACCAGGAAAAGATGGGCATTGCGCTGAATCGCCTGGCGCAGGAAGACCCGTCGTTCCGCGTGGCGACCGATCAGGAGTCTGGCCAGACCATCATTTCCGGCATGGGCGAGCTGCACCTGGAAATTCTGGTTGACCGCATGCGTCGTGAGTTCAACGTGGAGGCCACGGTGGGCAAGCCGCAGGTGGCCTACCGCGAAACTATCAAGCAAGCTGTGATGGATGTGGAAGGCAAGTTCGTGAAGCAGTCGGGCGGGCGAGGCCAGTATGGTCATGCGGTCATCAACCTGGAGCCTCAGCCTTCGGGCAAGGGGTATGAGTTTGTTGATGCCATCAAGGGTGGCGTGGTGCCGCGCGAGTACATTCCGGCGGTCGACAAGGGTATTCAGGAGACGCTGAAGTCGGGCGTGCTGGCTGGGTATCCGGTGGTGGATGTGAAGGCCACGCTGGTGTTCGGGTCTTACCATGATGTGGATTCGAACGAGAATGCGTTCCGTATGGCGGGTTCGATGGCGTTCAAGGAAGCGATGCGCCGTGCGAAGCCGATCTTGCTGGAACCCATGATGAGCGTGGAGGTGGAGACGCCGGAGGATTTCATGGGCAATGTGATGGGTGACTTGTCGTCGCGCCGTGGCATTGTGCTGGGCATGGAGGACATTGCGGGCGGTGGCGGCAAGCAGGTGCATGCCGAGGTGCCGTTGTCTGAGATGTTCGGCTATTCGACGACGTTGCGTTCGTTGACGCAGGGTCGGGCGACTTACACCATGGAGTTCAAGCGCTACGCTGAGGCGCCTGCGAACGTGGTGGAGAAGATCGTCAAGAAGTAAGGTTGGGTTGAAAGGGGGCAGTTGGCCAGATGTGTCGACTGCCCTTTTTTATTGTTCGTTCTTATTGCCGTTTTTCTGGTGGCTGGTTGTGTTCTTCTGCCAGTCGCGGGTGTCGGGGGCGCGTCGCCTGCCCCGCTGGACTTTCGCGTCGGGACTCCCGCCCTCCACGTCGTCCAGAAGGGCAGCCGCCACGCCCCCGACACCCGCGCCTTCAGAACTGCTTTGGTTAAAAGCTAATCCCGCCTGTGGGCGTGCCGTGATTTTCTGGCTGCCATGTGCTGGATGCGGTTCTCGGCATGCGGTGGCAACCGTCCTTAATCGCCAAACGGCTGGCCTTCGGGACTGGCTGGCTAGGTCGCCACGAAGCGAGTCAGCGGCTCACGGCTCGGGCTGTTCTTAACGGGCCTTTTACGGCAGCGCCACGCAACGAAGTCACGCGTCTGCTTGGTGGTGGGGTGACTTGGAAGCGGGTGGCCGCGCACCAGGTAATGCGACGAAAAGGCGGGGCGCTGAAGATTGGCGCTTTGGAGGCCGTGCATTGAACGTTCGGGGCGATAGAGAACGTTCGAAGCGGTGAAGAGCGTTCGGACCGATGAAGAACGGCGATGAGTGGCGGTAGCGCTGATGCTGCCAGGCGTTCCAAAAAGCCTTCAAACGTCCGTTGAACGCGCCGAGCTGCCGACGCCCTGGCGGTGTTGCTATCGCCGCATGGCAAGCGCCTCACCAACACGCAGCACAAGTGTCTTTACGCAAATCAGCCGCCAGCGCCACGATCGTCGCTGCCGCTCTCCGCATGCCGTAACGCGGCGGCCACCCGCTTCGGTGTCACCCCACCACCAAGCAGACGCGCGACTTCGTTAAGTGGCGCTGCCGTAAAAGGCAACTGAAGAACCCACCGAATCGAGAGCCGGAGAAACCGCTTCGTGGCGACCTGGCCAGCCAGTCCCGAAGGCCAGCCGCGTGGCAATCAAGAACGGTGGCCAACAAATGCCGAGAACCGTATCCAGCACCAAGCAGCAAGCAAAACGGCAAACGCCCAAAGGCGGGATTCGCTTTTAACCAAAGCCGTTTTGAAGGCGTGGGTGGTGGGGCCGGCTTGGCTGCCCTTCTGGACGAGGTGGAGGGCGGAGACCCGACGCCTAGGTCAAGCGGGGCAGACGAGCCGGCCCCACTACCCGCGACTGGCAGAAGAACAACCACACCGTCACAAGCCAAGCAGCTATCGATCAGGGACTTACCGGAATCCCACGCACATCCGCACCGCGACGTGACATTCCCAGCTTGCACACCAACAGTCCCAGCGCAGCGACACCGCTCAAGGCGACAAAGGCCGTGTGATAACCGTAGTGCTGCGCCAAAAACCCCGCAAGTGCCGGACTCAACGCAGCCCCAACGCCTTGCACCGCCATCACCGCCCCCAGGCCCACATTCACGTGCCCGCTGCCACGCAGAATTTGCGCCACCAACCCCGGCAGCGCAACGCCCATCAACCCGGCACCCACGCCATCCAGAATTTGCACCGGAATCAGCGCCCACGGCGAATTCCAGTAGCCGGCAATTACGCCACGCACAGGCAACGCAAGCAACGCGACGATCACCAGAATCCAATAACCATGCTTGGGCGCAAGTCTGCCCGCCAACAACGCCATCGGAATCATCACCAATTGAGCCACGATAATCGTGGCAGCAGTAAATGCGCTGGGGTCCGCCATGCCCTGCGACACAATGGACTGGCCCAACAACGGCAACATGGCGGCATTGCCCAGGTGGAACAGCAGCATCGTGACGGCCAACAACTGCAAAGGGGCGGAGCCGGTCAACACGCGGAAGGTGGATGCGGCCGGCTTGTCGTGCGTGTGTTGAGTGGTGGGCTTGGCTGAGTGGCTGTCGACCGTGCTGTTTTCGCCTGCGCCGCTTGTGCTGTCACGACCTGTACTGTCACGGCGCGTACTGTCATTACCCTTGCTCCCGCTGCCCGTACCTGCACGGTCAATACCGGCACTGTTCTCATCCGCACCTTGCTGAACAACGGCAACCTCCAATCCCCGCGCGACATCATGGTCGATGTCTTGCGGCCGGATCTTGGCGATGCAGAACAAGGCACCTACCGTCATCAAGGCCATCAGCACGAACACGGCGGGCAGGCCCCAGTAGTAGCCAGCCAAACCTGCCAGCGCCGCTGACGCCACGTTGCCCGCATGGTTCCAGGCCTCGTTGATACCCAACTGATGGGCCAGGCGGTCTTGTCCGACAATGCCCAGCGTGATGCCCATGACCGCAGGGCCGATGATCGCGCCGACCAGCGCGGTACCGATCTGCGACGTGGCCGTCACCCAAAAGGACGAGGAAAGCAGCAAGGCCATGGTGCCGGCAATCAGCAGTACTGCGCTTAATACCAGCAGCAGGCGCTTGGATCGCGACGCGTCGATCAGTGCGCCCATGGGCGCAATGGCCAGCATGGCTGCGATGCCGCCGATGGTCATCACGTAGCCGATGTCATCGGCCTGCCAGCCGTGGCCCAACAGGAACACGCCAAGAAAAGGTCCCAGCCCGTCGCGCACGTCGGCTAGAAAGAAATTCAGTCCGGGCAGCCAGGCGGCCGAGCGCGAACGTGTCTGCGCAGTTGTCATGGTGACCTCTGGGTGAAACCGTGCCTGAATGAACGTGGGAAGGGCAAAAAACGCTTGGCTAAAGAACGCTTGGCCAACTCGTCCGCGCTCCCGCAAGCCCTTAGCTGAACGGGCCTTTGAATACGAAGAACGCGCCCACGCAGATGAACGCAAAGCCCACCAAGTGGTTCATGGTGAGTTGCTCGCCCAGGTACACGACCGAGAAGATCGAAAACACCACCAGGGTGATGACTTCCTGCATGGTCTTCAGCTCGGCGGCGCTGTAGACGCCGTGGCCGATGCGGTTGGCTGGCACGGCAAAGCAATATTCGGCCAGTGCGATCATCCAGCTGGCCAGGATCACGACGTACAAGGGCTTGTTCTCGAACTTCAGGTGGCCATACCAGGCGATCGTCATGAAGGCGTTCGAGATGATCAGCAGAACAATGGGCAGAACTTTGGGTGACATGGGTGGGGCTTCGGTAGTGGCGTCGATAGGGGCTTCGGTGATGTCGACACAATCGTGTGCGGGTGGCTGCGCAACGCGAGTGATCGCGGGACGGGACGCAAATCAAGTTGCGATCAGAATGCAAGTCAGCACGCGATCAAGGCGCGCGGTTGTACAGCGGTTGAAGCGCAGACAGACGCGTGCCGATGCTGATGACTTCCAGCGATGTGCCGTAGCCGTTGCGTGTGCCCAGCCCGGCTGCGGCAAAAGGCTCGCCTGGGCGCAAGGTGACGGGCACTGTGTCAGGCGAGAAGCGGGCGATGCTGCCGTCGGTCAAGATGACGCCGTTGGCTTCACCTCGACGGTCCACCAGCACCTTGTCGATATAGCCTTCCACACGTTGTTCCTGCAGTTTTTGCGCACGCAGATGGGGTGGAAGCGGTCGGGCGGCCCCTGCAGCAGGGGGCTGGTCATACACGGTCTGTGCCGTGGCGATGTTGATGATGGCATCAGCCTTGACGATGCCGGGGGCATCCAGCCGGCCAACGATGCGCACGGTCTGGCCCGGTTGGGCGATGCGAAGCAGCTCGTCGGCCAGGTGCGGCGGGAATTTCACGATGGTGCCGTCGGCCAGTCGCAGTCCGTCGATTTCTCCGAACGGATTGATGAGCATGCGTTTGACTTCGCTTTGCGCAAGCGGACGGGCCATGGCGTCGGCGTCGAGTGCCGAGGCAGCGGGCGGCTCAACCGCAAATGAAGGCGTGAAGGGCGGCGGGGGCGCAAGGGGTGGAGCAACCGCCGACGACGGGGAGGTCGGCGCCGCCGCTGGCGGGGTTGCCTGGGCATTCAGCACACAGAAACCAAGCCCCAGGCTGATGCTGACGCTTAACCCGAGGGCTGCTGCACTGACTGTGAGTGCGTTGGACATGAAAGCTCCTTGAAGGAAAAGCGGGCACGTGTCAGGTGAGTGCTTTCCTTCAATGCAAGCCTTATGCCAATCTGAAATATCAATAAAATCAGATGCTTACGGCGCAGTGGTGACTGTTTTTCGATAAAAGTGTCCGGGCTGGATACAGCCGAGTGTCACGAGATCGGACAGTGTGCGTGATTGACCCTGGATTGGATGTCGATTTGCCGTAGCGCGGGACGCGGCAGATTCAGGCGGGTCATGCGTTAACAGCCATCACATCGGAAGTCCATCAAGCCCGGCGTCACTCCAGCCCAAACTCCGCCAGCTTCCGATACAGCTGCTGACGCGACAGCCCCAGCCTGCGGGCGGCGTCGGCACGGTTGCCGGTGGCAGACGCCAGGGCACGTACGATCATCTCCCGTTCGACATAGGCCACGGCTACAGCCATGCTGCCGTCCCAGTTGATATCGGGTTGGGCAACAGCCGCCGCATTGGTCTGCAAGTCGATATTTTCTACGTCAATGATCTGGCCCTGGCTCAAAATCGCCGCGCGTTCCATGGCATTGCGCAATTCGCGGACATTGCCGGGCCACGTGTGGCCCACCAGCAAACGTGCGGCGGCAGGCGTCAAGCGTTTGGGTACGTCGCCGCCGATCAGACGCAGAAAGTGTTCGGCCAGTTGCAGCACATCGCCAAGTCGGTCGCGTAGTGGGGGCAAGACCACGGGCACGACTTGAAGGCGATACCAGAGGTCTTCTCTGAAGCGACCTTCCTTCACCGCAGCGGGCAGGTCGTGGTGGGTGGCTGCGACGATGCGCACATCGACGGATACCACCTGGCTCGCACCAACCGGCGTCAACTCACGTTCTTGCAGCACACGCAGAATCTTGGCCTGGGTGGGCAGGGGCATGTCGCCGATTTCGTCCAGGAACAAGGTGCCACCTTGGGCCTCGCGGAAGCGCCCGATGCGCTCGCCCAGTGCCCCGGTGAATGCACCTTTGACGTGACCGAAAAGCTCGCTTTCCATCAGCTCTGAAGGAATGGCGGCGCAATTGACTGCCACAAAGGGCTTGTCCGCCCGGGGGCTGTTGCGATGCAGGGCGCGCGCTACCAACTCTTTGCCGGTACCGGTTTCACCCAATACCAGCACCGTTGCTTCGCTGCCCGCGGCAAGGCCGATGCGCTTGAACACCTGGCGCATGGCCTCGCTGCTGCTGACCAGCTCATGGGGGTCGGCGGGCGCATTGTGGGCGTCATGACCCGCGGCAGGGTCTTTTTCTGCCTGAGAAATCGACCGCTGTTGCAGCGCGCGCGCCAAGGTTTCCAGCAAGGTGGCTCTGGCCACGGGTTTGGTCAGGTGATCGAACGCACCCAGGCGCATGGCCTCGATGGTGTTGCCGCCGCTGGCGTAGGCGGTCAGCATGATGCATGGAACCGGCGACACCGTTGACGCTTGCCGCAGGAAGGCCAGACCGTCTTCGCCGGGCATGCGCAGATCGACGATGGCCACATCGACGGCTTGTGTGCCAAGCAGGTGCAGCCCGGCCGGCGTGCTGTCTGCTTCCAGCACGACATGGTTCAAGTCGTGCAGCATGTCGGCCAAGCCGCCACGAAACGCGGCGTCATCATCAATGATCAGGATGCTGGCCACGGGAATTCCATATCGATTCGGGTTCCTGATGATTTGCTGGCCTTGGTTGCTTCACCCAAGGGCGGATCAGCCAAAAATTCATCCGTGTCCGCGTTTGTTGCCCGCGATGTGTCGGCCAGGCTCACACGGCCGCCATGCGCCTGCACGATCTCCCGCACCAGGGCCAAGCCCAGCCCGGTGCCGCCTGCACGTGCCGTAGTGAACGGCTCGAACAGGTTTTCGCGCAGGGCCTCGGGGATGCCCACGCCGTCGTCGGCCACCCACAGCAGCAGTGCGCCATTGGCCGTGCGCCGTGCACCGATTTCTATCGTGCCACCGTACGGCGTGTGTGCCAGCGCGTTCAGCAACAGGTTATCCAGCGCGCGGTCCATCTGCAGCGGGTCGAGCAGGGCAAGTGGCTGTGCATGTACCGCCGTTTCTTCGTCGATCTTCAGCACCATGCTGATGCCATGTTTGACCGCTGCGTCGGCATGGATCTGCACACGTTCTGCCAACCACAGACGCAGATCGAGCGGCTTGCGGTCCACGCGGAAAGGTTGGGTCAGCGCCAGCAAGCTGGACACCAGGCCCTCCAGCCGTTCCGTCTGGGACAGCACCGATTCCAGGGCACTGGCCACCCGCTTATCCCGTACTTCAAGCGGCGCTGCCAGTGCGTTTTCTGCCTTCATGCGCATGGTGGCCAGCGGGTTGCGTATCTCGTGAGCCAAGCCTGCCGAGATGCGGCCAAGCGTAGCCAGCCGTTCAGACTGTGCCAACTTGCCCGACAACTGCGCAGCATGCCGTCGCCAGCGCGCCAGCGTCCAGCCCAGCCAGGCACCCGACACGATCACTGAGCCCAGCAACAGCGTCATGGCGGTGGTCAGCTGGTTCACGACTTCAGCGCGGATCACCGAGACACGTTGCAAGGTCCAGGCAATCAGTGCCGTCTTGTCAGTTGCAGCATCGGGCAATGCGGCCCGGGTCGCGATCGTTGCGCCCGTATCCACGGGGCAGGCCGCAAACACCACCGCTTCGCGCAAGCCGGGGCGCACATCAATGGTCAGGCTCGCAGCGGCCTGCGCGCGCTGTGCAGTCGCACCGATGCGGTCAAGTTCGGCGGCAGGCGGGTCGCGTTTGATGCCACTGCCGTCATAGGTAGGGAAAGCATAGGCAACTACGCCCTGATCGGCTCGCCAGATACCGCCTTCCACCCCGGCTTGATCGCGCAGCGCAAGGTCGATCACCGCCTGTGCTGCCGATGGGGGAACCTCCCCGGCCGCGCCATAACCGGGCGCGGTCGCGGCGCGTACGCGTGCGGCACCGACGCGGATCGTCTCGCAACTGACCGCCGCCTGCTGACGGGCGTTTTCGATCTGTGCTGCCGCCCCTTGTTGGCTCAATTGCAGCATCAGCCAGGTCAGCAGCAGCGCCACGAAGGCGATTGAAATCCATAGCACCAGCAGATCGCGTTTAATGGTCTTTTGAAGCAACAGGGAATCTCCTGCGTTCTGCACGCGCTTGTGGTGATAAATGCGGTGATAAATGCGGCGTAAGGGTGGATGCCGGATGCTACTCCGTTGTGCCTGGGCTGACACCGTTGAAAAGCACACAACTAGATCGGGAAACGGTCGATGGTGTCTCGTACCTGCATCAGTACCGACCTGAGTTGCGCAGTCGGCAGCGAACTCAGGCCCAGCCGCAACGCATGGGGCGCGTGCCGGGTCGTTGCATAGGCCTGCGCCTTCGACACGGCAATGCCGCGCCTAGCCAAGGCCGTGGCGATGCGGTCCATGCGCAGATCTTCGGGCAAGTTCATCCACAAGAACATCGATGCCGGATGGGTAATGATGTCCATGCCCGCCAGCACCTCGCGGGCGATTGCCTGTCTGTCGAAGGCATCCTGGCGCAACATGGCTTCCTGGCGGGCCACGGTGCCATCTGCAATCCAGCGTGTGGCCATCGCGGTTAACAGACTGGGCATGCTCCAGTAGCTGGCGCGGATTGCCGACTTGATTCGACCCGCACACGCGTCGGGTGCCACGACAAAGCCGAAACGCAGGCCGCTGGCCAAGCTTTTCGACAGGCTGGACACGTAGACCGTGCGTTCAGGCGCAAGCGTGGCCAACGCGGGCGGTGCCGGGTCGACCAGGAAAGCGTAGGACGCGTCTTCGATCAGCAGGCAGTCATGTTGGCGGGCAATGCCTACCAGGCGTTGCCGTTGTTCGGTGCTCAACACCCAACCCAGCGGATTCTGCAGGGTGGGCATGGTGTAGATGGCGCGTATCCGGTGCTGACGGCAGATGTTCTCCAGCGCGTTGAGATCAGGGCCATCGGGGTGACCGGGTATCGGCTGCAAGTGCAGGCGCAGGTGTTCGGCCAGCATCCGAAAGCCGGGGTAGGTCAGGGCGTCTACGGCGACCTTGTCATGCGGTTCAAGCAAGGCGCGGGCGACGATGTCCAAGCCCTGTTGTGCGCCATTGACCAGAAAGACGTGGCGCTCGTCCGCGTCAATGCCACGTTGGGATGTCAGAAAATCAGCCACGATCTGCCGTTCGTGGCGGCGTCCGCCAGGGGGCTGCTGACGCATCAGCGTGGCCAGGTCACCCGATGCCGCCAAGTTTCGCAACATGGTTCGCAGCAAGTCTGCCTGTCCGGGCCAGGTGGGATGATTGAAAGACAGGTCTGTGGTGTTGGCGTTCAGCCGCGCTTCGTCGCTGCTGTCCCATTCCCGCTGCGCAGGCCGGTCGCGCACAAAGGTGCCGCGCCCGGTTTCGCCCACCACCATCCCCATCGCCTTCAACTGCGCGTATACCTTGCTGGCCGAGGCAATGGCCATGCCGTGGATCGCCGCCAACTGCCGATGCGTAGGCAGCGCCGTACCGGGCGCAAGCTTTCCGCCTTGAATATCGGCAGCCAATTGATCGACTACATAAGCGACGGATGTGCTGGGCATCGGTGTCACTAGGACAATTTTTTGATTGTCCTAGTCTATGCGATCAGACTTGGTGGCATCAATCCCACCGGGAGTTCACATGCATCACCCCGTTTCTTCGTTGCCGGTACTGGCCTATCTGCAAGCCCAGTTAGCGGGGACGCTTGCGGAAGACGCCGCGACCCACCTGCGCTATCCCACTGCCATTTCGCAGTTGCTGGGGTTTCGTATCGTTGCCGTTGGTGAAGCCACGGCTGAACTTGAACTGGACGCCGACGCGGGGCGTCACGGCAATCAGCAGGGCACGGTGCACGGCGGTTTGTTGTGTGAACTGGCCGATGCTGCCATTGGCACGGCCCATTCCACGCTGATGCAGGCAGACCAGAGCTTCACCAGTATTGATCTGAAAGCCACTTTCCTGCGGCCGGTGTGGCGATCGCGATTAAGGGCGCGGGCCTGGGCGGAGCATCGCGGGCGAACGGTCAGCCACTATCAGTGCGAAATTCGCCGGGAAGATCACAAGGTTGTTGCCCGTATCGCCAGCGCGGTGATGACACTTTACGGGGACCATGCGCAAGGGCGTTGAGACGTAAAAAGGGGATGCGCGTAATACGGCATCCCCGTTTTTTGACGAAGCTCAGCTATTGCATGACTTCGGGCTAAGCAGCCCGTTTCACTCAACGCGGCCCGGTTTCAGGCTCGGAAATGGGCGATTCCGGCGTCAGATCGGGGTTGGTCGACGCGCTGGCCACGCCATTGCGGTTGGCCATCCACGCAATCAGCGACGAACGCATGGCTTCTTCCACCGACATGTCGATCGGATGCACCCATTCCGTGGGCACAAACACGGTGTAACCGCCAATCATGTAGCCCATGGGCAGATACACCGCCACGCGGCCGCCCGGCAGGAAGCCTGGCGGAAGGCCTTCGGTGCCATGACGCGTGATCAGGCCGACGATTTCCATCTCGTCACCAGGCTTGCGCAGAATGACCACTTGCTGGCCCTGGCCCTGTTTGGCTCCCGGCGAGAAATAGTCAGCGAAGCTTTTCAGCGACGAATAGACGCTTTTGATCACCGGAATGCTGGTGAAAGGGCGTTCGGCAATCGACAGCGCCTGGCGTACGCGGCGTTTGGACACCAGGTAGCCGATGCCGACAATGCCAAGAATGCCCAGGGCCAGACCCATGCCGGGCACGTAGAAGTCGCCAATGAAGGGGCGAACCATCGCAATTGCGATGGATTCGGTCCACATCAGGAAGATGGCCAGCAGGTAAACCGTCAGCGCCACCGGCAAAATGGTGATCAGGCCGCGGAAAAAATAGATGTACAAGCGCTTCATGAAGAAACTCGCTCCTAAATACGTTGGTAAGCAAGCGTTTGCGTGCGCAGCATAGCAGCCTGTGATGTCGGTTCGTCGCGCTACCATTGAGTTTGTCGCTCTATGGAAGCCCCTATGACCGCTCGTTTCCCGCTTTCTCCCTCGACCGCCGCCGTGCGCCTGACACTTCGACTGAGCATTGCAGCTGCCGCATTCGCTGCCATGACGCCGGTAATGGCGCAGACGCCCGCCGCCACAAACTCGGCCGATGCGCCGCTGGATACCGCCGCCTGCCTGGCTCGCCTGCGACCCGGCGCGCCAGCCGCAGGCGTGTCCGTGGCCGACTTCGACCGCTGGACCGCCAACGCACAGTTGCTGGAAACCACGGTGTCGTCGGCCCGCGCGCAGCCCGAGGGGCGCGAAACCTGGTGGGACTACATTGCCAAGACGGTGGACGATGAGCGTGTCGCGGCGGGCCAGGAAATTCTGGTGAAGTACGGCCCGCAACTGGCCACGGTCAGCAAAAATTATTCGGTCGACCCGGAAGCGCTGGTGGCGATCTTTGGCATCGAAACCAACTTCGGCACGCAGATCGGCAAGACCGACGTGCTGAACGCCTGGCTGACCCGGGGTTGCACCGAGAAAAACCCGCTGTGGAAGGCCAACGCCTACGCATCGGTAAAGCTGCTGCGTGACGGTGTGGTGCCGCCAGAATCGTTCATCGGTTCCTGGAGCGGCGCGTTCGGCATGACGCAGTTCATCCCGACGTCCTTCTATGAACTGGCCGCCGACGGCGACGGTGACGGCAAGATCGACCTGTATTCGTCCATGCCCGATGCGCTGGCATCCACCGCAAACCATCTGCGCAAGCGTCGCGCGCAATGGCAGCATGGCGTGCCGCCCGTGATCGAAGTGAAGTTGCCTGCTGCGCTGTCTGCCGGCATGTCGGCAGACCCGATGGCTGAAATTGTGGCTGACAACGACCGCCGCTCACTGGGCCAGTGGGCTGCGCAAGGCGTGACCCGTGTGGACGGGCAGTCCTTGCAGTCGGCAGGTGCAGAACGGTCGGCGTACCTGTTTGCGCCCAGCGGTTCGCGCGGCCCGATATTCCTGGCAACGGCGAATTTTGACGCCATCCTGCATTACAACCAGTCCAAGAAGTACGGTCTGTCGGTCAGTCTGCTGACCAACCGCCTGCAAGGCGAACCGGCAATCGCCACCCCGTGGCCGACCGACGATCCCGGCCTGTCGCGTCGCCAGATCCGCGATCTGCAAACCCGATTGGCTGCACGTGGCCACGATATCGGCACCGCCGATGGCATTCCCGGTCTGCGTACCCGCGAAGCCGTGAAGGTCGAGCAGACGCGTCTGGGCTTGCCGGTGGATGGCCGGGTCGGTCGCAAGATCTACGACGCGCTGGAACGGGCTGGCGGATGAGCGAGGTGCTTGCGGCAGGCGTTGTGACCGATGCCTTGCCGGTGCTTTACAGCTTCCGGCGCTGCCCCTACGCCATGCGTGCCCGGCTGGCGATCGTCGCCAGCCGGCAGCAATGCGAACTGCGGGAAGTCGTGCTGCGCGACAAGCCCGCAGGCTTGATCGCCGCATCGCCCAAGGCCACGGTGCCGGTACTGGTGCTGTCCAATGGGCAGGTGATCGAACAAAGTCTGGAGATCATGCGTTGGGCGCTGGGCCGGCAGGATCTTGAAGGGTGGCTGCCGACGTCTGCTGATGACGAAGCCACCACCGACGCCCTGATTGCCGAGTGCGATGGCGATTTCAAGCGGCATTTGGATCGCTATAAGTATCCGAACCGGTACGTGGCGTCCGTGTCAGAGCTGCCCGACAGCGATGTGCCCATGCAAGCAGATGCCGCCGATCTTGACGGCTTTGCGCTTGCGCATCGCACGGCGGGGGCCTTGTTCATCGCTTCCCTGAATGCGCGCCTGGGTGGAGCAGGGCGCTTTTTGCTGGGCGAACGCTGGTCGTTAGCCGATGCGGCGATCTTGCCGTTCATCAGGCAGTTTGCGGCCACCGATCCTGCCTGGTTTGACGCGCAACCGTGGGTGGCAGTGCAGGCGTGGTTGCACGCATTTGTCGAGTCACCGCGTTATCTGGCCGTTATGGACAAATACCCGCAGTGGCAGGACGGCACGCCGGGGCTGCGGTTTCCTGGCTGAATTTCGAATGACACGCGGCTTTCATCCCGTCATGTTTTGTGTTGCCGCTTTGTGCTATTAACCCGAACACCTTTAGCTGCAATCGATTTCCCGTGCATATCCATCGCCATTTATTGAACTCATTGTCTCGCCGCGCTGTGGTGCTGGCGTGCCTTATGCTGTGGGCATTCATCAGCCTGCCTGTCGGCACTGCCTTCGCGCAGACCAATGCCGCCGCCACACCGCCGTCCATGGATTCGGTGCTGGACGATGCCCGCAAACAGATCGATTCGGTACAAAAGGGCATCAAGGGCGAGGTCAGTGACGCCGAGCTGACCCGCCTGCGCGGCATTGCCCAGGACGTGCAGGCCACCGCAGAAGATGCGGCCACCAAGCTTGAACCCCAGGTCACCAGCGTGACGGCGCGTTTGACGGAACTTGGCAAACCCGCTGAGGGTGCGCCCGAAGCCGCAGACGTTGCCGAGCAACGCAAGCAGCTGGAAAAGAACCGGGTAGCCCTGGACGCCCAGGTAAAGCTGGCCAGGCTGCTGAGCGTGGAAGCTGAACAGGCGGCCACGCAGATCTCGGCCATGCGCCGGGCCGGCTTCCAGGCCCGCCTGGGTGAACGCACGAATTCACTCGTGTCGCGCCGTTTCTGGTCTGATCTGAGCAAAGACCTTCCGTTCGACTCGATGCGCCTGCGGGCCATCAGCGCCGAGATTCAGGCGGGTGTGCGCGGCACCAGCGGTGCAACCTGGGCCGGGCTGATCGCGGCGATGGCTGCGCTGATGCTGCTGCGCAAATGGGCCGGCAGCCGCATGTTGAAACTGAGTGCGACCAGGGTGCCTGCGGGCCGCCTGCGCCGCTCTTTGCATGCCTTGGTGCTGGTGGTGCTGTCCAGCATTACGCCAGTAATTGTCGCGCTGCTAATCTATGCGGGCCTGCGCGCCAATCCCGCGCTCAGCGACCCGACTGCTGCCTTCCTGTTCGGCCTTTGCGGCGCACTGGGCTTCGGCGGTTATGTGGCTGGCCTGGGTTCTTCGTTGCTGTCGCCGGATCGCAGCTCTTGGCGTCTGCCGACGATCTCTGACGACTTGGCAGCCCGGCTGCGCTGGTTCCCGCTGAACATGGCGATCATCATGGTCCTGATCTGGACCGTGGAGCGCATTTCCGTACTGGCCAACCTGAGCCTGTCCACCACGGTGGCCATCAATTGCGTGCTCGGCCTGGCCGAAGTGCTGATCCTGATGTATGCGTTGGCGCGCAGCAATATTCTGAAGCGCCACGTGTCGGTCGACCCGGAAAATCCCGCACCGCCGCCGCCCTTCTGGTTGTCGGCGCTGGCCGTGATTGCGTGGGGCGTGCTGATCGTCAGCCTTGTCTGCCTGCTGGCAGGTTACGTGGCACTGGGCGGTTTCCTGGTCAAGCAAGCGGGTTGGACGCTGGTGGTGTTGGCATCGACCTACCTGTTCGGCGTGGTCATCGACGACGCGTTCATGACCCTGCGCAGCGCCACGCGCGAAGCCGAAGACGGCCAGGCACCTGCGCTGGCGTCGCCCAAGGCGCGCGACCAGGCAGCCGTGGTGCTGTCCGGCCTGGGCCGCATGCTGCTGGTCATGCTGGCCTTGATGCTGCTGCTGGCCCCCTTCGGCGAAGGCCCAGGCGACCTGCTGCAACGTGTTGATTTCCTGCACAACGGCATTGCGCTGGGTGCGATCAGCATTCGTCCCGCCTCGGTACTTCAAGCGCTGCTGATGCTGGCCGTGGGCGTAATGGCCATCAAGCTGCTCAAGCGCTGGCTGACTGAACGTTACCTGCCCACCACCAGCCTTGACGCTGGCATGCGCGTGTCGGCCACCACGCTGTTCGGATATGCCGGACTGGTCGCGGTCGTGTCGTTTGCGCTGTCGGCAGTGGGTATCGGCCTGGAACGCGTGGCATGGGTGGCCAGCGCCTTGTCCGTGGGTATCGGTTTCGGCCTGCAAGCTGTTGTGCAGAACTTCGTTTCGGGCCTGATCCTGCTGGCCGAGCGCCCCGTGAAGGTGGGTGATTGGGTGGCGCTGGGCGGCGTGGAAGGCGACATTCGCCGCATCAACGTGCGCGCGACTGAGATTCAGATGGGCGACCGGTCGACCGTGATCGTGCCGAACTCGGAATTCATCACCAAGACAGTGCGTAACGTGACGCACACGAACCCGATTGGCTTGGTCAGCTTCAAGCTACCGATGCCGCTGGAAACCGATCCCGAAGTGGTGCGCGATCTGATCAAGGGCGCGTTCATCGAGCATCCCGACGTGCTGGAAACGCCCGCCCCGAACGTGCAGCTGGACAGCATCGACGGACGCAGCATCATCTTCAACGCCAGCGGATTCGTGGCCTCGCCGCGCGTGGCTTATGGCATCAAGAGCCAGATTCTGTTTGAGGTCTTGAAGCGCCTGCGCGACGCTGGCATGACGCTTAGCGCGCCGCAAACCATGATCCTGACTGACAGCCAGGAACGTCTGGCAGCGGCTTCACTGGGTGTACCTGCTGCGGTGCCCACCCCGATGGCAGCAGCTCCCGCACCAAGTTCGCCAACGTAATGACGCGTCAATCCTCGGGCGAACTCGCCCGAGGTGCAAGGCGGGGCTTGCGGCTACGCTGCTGAGCCAGACAACTGTCAGGTGTCTGGTGACAAGACCTTCGCCTGGCTGTTAAGCCAAACCACCAAGCTACCCTCTCAAGCTACCCATCCAGCCGCGCCAACATGCGCGCGGCTATCTTTGCGCTGCTTGGGTTGCCCGTTGTGTGTGCTCGCACGATGGCACCTTCTACGATCAGCAAGGCTTCCTCTGCTGCTTCGTCAGGCGTGACTGCACCCGCGCGCTGGGCCAGCACCGCCAAATACGCCTGCAAGTCTTCCTTGTGCCGCTGAACCACGCCAACGCTGCCTGTGGCCAGGCCGCCATCGCCCATTGCATTGATGAACGCGCAGCCGCGGAAGCTGGGTTCGGCAAACCACTCGCCTAGGGCAACGGCAGCCAGCGCCATGCTGGGCGCGCGCTCCGCGCACAGCGCATCCACACGACTGGCGAACCAGCCCATCCAGTACTCGTGACGCGCCTCCAAAAACGCCTGAACCAAGTCGTCTTTCGCGGGAAAGTGGCGATAGAACGACGCTTTGGCGACTCCGGCTTCGGCAATGATGCGGTCAATGCCGACCCGCAGACCCTCGGCATAGAACAAGGCGAGGGCGGTTTGCAGAATCCGGTCGCGGGGGGATAGGCCGATAGAGGTAGAGGTTGTTGTGATCATGATTAAAGTTTGACAGACAGATCTGTCTGGTGCAAGATTCAGCTATCAAGAAGACAGACCTGTCTGTTTGTTGATCAGGCATTTCTTCTTGCATGTGCGTGCTATCCGTCCGATGAATTTTCTGGTCTTTCCCAGCTGTCATTGATGCGTGATTGCAGCCCATCTTCGCAACCCATTTGGTCGTCCTGTTCCATCACCCTGGAGTCATACCGTGAACGCTTCCCGCTTGCCCGTCCCGCCGTTTACCCGCGAAACCGCCATCGAAAAAGTACGCCTGGCCGAAGACGGCTGGAACTCACGCGACCCTGACCGCGTCGTGTTGGCCTATACCGAAGACACGCGCTGGCGCAATCGTGCCGACTTTCCGGTCGGGCGTGACGCGGCCCGCCAGCTGTTGCAGCGCAAGTGGACGCGCGAATTGGAATACCGGCTGATCAAGGAGCTGTGGGCATTCGACGGCGCACGCATCGGCGTACGCTTCGCCTACGAGTGGCGCGATGACTCAGGCAACTGGTTCCGCAGCCACGGCAATGAAAATTGGGAATTCGATGAAAATGGCTTGATGCACACGCGCTTCGCCAGCATCAACGACCAGCCGATCGCCGAGTCGGATCGCAAGTTCCATTGGCCCCAAGGACGTCGCCCCGACGATCACCCAGGTTTAAGCGATCTGGGTCTGTAAGACGGGTCCGGCCAGGCAGGGACCGGGCCATCAACCCGGTCCACTATTTAGTCCACCAGTCAGTCCCATCCGCCGACACACTCAGTCGGCTGCGTCGTCACCTGCTAGAAACGACGGCAGATACGTCACCATCGCTGCGACTTCCCGCAGCGTGGAATACACATCCCGCCATTCCAACAACTTGGCATGTGCCGTGCGAATCGGTGCAATGCCCTGCGCACGCAAAGCCAGGCGGGTACGCGAAATGTGGAAGTACTGCGTGACCACCGTCGCGCTGGTCAGCCCCTTGGCGCGCATGATGGCCGCGCTATTGCGGGCAGTCGCGCCGGTGTTGTAACCGATGCTGTCGATCAGAATTCGATCAACCGGCACGGACTTCGACACCAAGTAGTCGCGCATCACCTCACCTTCGTCAAAGCCCTCAATGCCCGGACCGCCGCTGACAATGATCAGCGGCACGATGCCGTCCCGATATAGCTGAACGGCCCGATCCAGCCTGGCCGCAAGGCGAATCGACGGCTGGCCGTTGAGTTCGACCTTGGAGCCCAGCACGATGGCTACGTCACTTTTCGACAGATCGTCGGACAAGCCGTCGTAGAGCAGGGCGGCAATGGCAAGAATCAAGGCAGCGAACAGCGACAGGGCAGTGATGCGTACAAACCTGGGAACAGAGGGAAGATGCATTTTGAATCGGTGTGAAATGGGCTTTCTTGCTATATCTGATGGCTTCACGCATTGAACACCATCATGCCAATGCGAGACCCTTTCACATCATAAGGAATCGACATGCCGGAAAAGAAAGCGAGCGTTCATTGGGAAGGTCAGGGCAAGAAGGGCGTAGGCCAGATCAGCACCGAAACCGATGCGCTGAAGGCTTATCCCTACGGATTTGGTAGCCGTTTCGAAGATGATCGCAAGGGTACCAATCCTGAAGAATTGCTGGGCGCGGCACACGCTGCCTGCTTCACGATGGCGTTTTCGTTTGCGGCCGACAAGGCAGGCTTTGCGACTGAAGTGGTGGATACCAAAGCGCGTGTGCGTCTGAAGGTCGATGGCGCAGGCCCGGAGATTGATCGCATCGAACTCGAATTGCAGGCCAAGGTTCCGGGTATCGACGAGGCCAAGTTCCAGGAACTGGCCCAGGGTGCCAAGCGGGATTGCCCGCTGTCAAAGGCACTGAAGGGTGTGCCGGAGATCAACTTGGTGGCAACCTTGATCCAGTAAACCTTGCTCAGCTGACTGAAAAAGGAGCCATTGAACTCATCCCACCACGTTGAACGGTGACGTTGACTTGGCTATCCAAGGGCTGGGTCCGGTATTGCGCCGGGCTCAGCCCTTTCAGTTTTGGCTTGCTCAGATCCTGGTTGTAGCGGTGCTGAGACCTGTATCTGCATGAGGCTAAGCCATTTATTTGTTCCAAGTTCATGAAAAGTGCTCATGCCAGCATTCGAATTTGGGCTGTTCACCGAGTAAATCTCCCCTGTCAACATGCGACCTGATCCCAGCACAGGAGCCACGCATGTCCGACGTAAACAACCATTCCGATCAATCGCTGTCTTCACCCGATCGCCGGAAAGTCCTGGTGAGCGCTGCCGCTATTGCCACCGTTGCGCTGGCAGGACACGGTGTCGCATACGCAGCCGGTCCCGACATGTCGCGCGGCGCGGATAACTTCTACCAGAGCAAAGATGTCGACAGCCAGGAGGTGCGCTACAAGAACGCGCTGGGTCTCGAGGTGGTTGGTACGCTGTTCACCCCCAAGCGTCTGGACCAAAGCAAGAAACATCCGGCGCTGGTCGTCGGCCACCCTTATGGCGCGGTTCGGCAGCGGCGGCGAATTTGTACGCCACCAAGATGGCCGAGCAGGGTTTTGTCACCCTGACGTTTGATCAGTCATTCTGGGGACAAAGCGCGGGCAGCCCGCGTGGCGCAGTAGTGCCTGACGTCTATGTAGAGAACTTCAGCGCGGCTGTAGATTTCCTGGGAACCCGTGCATTCGTGGCCCGGGACAACATTGGCGTGATCGGCGTTTGCGCCAGCGGTGGATTCTCGCTGGCTGCCGCGAAGATCGATCCTCGCATCAAGGCTGTGGCTACGGTCAGCATGTACGACATGGGCGAGTATTACCGGACCGGCATCAAAGGCGAGCGTGCGCGAGAAACCCGCGACAAGGACCTGCAATTGGCGGCAGCGAAGCGGTGGAAGGAGTTCGAGGCTGGTAAGCCCATCCACGGGCCGGGCCAGAACGATCCGGTGTTCCTGGAAGCGGCGGAGTCCAACGATTTCTACCAGACCGCACGCGGCAAGGTGGCGTCCAACGATCGCCGGACCACGCCTTCGACCTACGCGAAATTCATGAACTACTACCCGTTCAACGGTATCGACGCCATCTCGCCCAGGCCGATTCTGTTTGTCGTGGGTGAGATCGCGCCGTCGCGTGGCTACACCGAGACCGCGTTCAAGCTGGCCGCCGAGCCGAAAGAGCTCGTTGTCATCAACGGTGCCAATCGTATCGACCTGTACGACCGTACCGAGATCATTCCCTGGGCCAAGCTGACGTCGTTCTTCAACCAGCATCTGGGCAAGGCGGCGTAAAAACCGATCGTTGCCGGCGTGGACGTACTCGGCGGCGGCACCATCGTGGCGAGCTTGTTGATCGTGTTCTGCCCGAACACGATCGTTGTGCGATTGTAGAAATCGAAGTTTTGCATGGGTATTTCTCCTGGCCAGAATATTCCGCGCTCCAGCCGCCGCAGGAATCTATATCGGCTGCGTAAAGGAGCGAGTGCGAGACCGCCCGAACCTCAAGCCAGCCTGGCACGCAACGCTTCTTGATAGCGTCCAAGAGACTCGCTATCGCCACTGGCACCAAAGAACACAAGTGGCTTTGCGAACTTCATGCCGGTGTAATTCGCGCTGGCTCGCAAAGGCGTGAGCACTTCTTCGATGGTGAAGCCAAGGCTGCCTTCGCGGGAGTAGTCTCGTTCGCTGCCACCAGTCGTGGTGACGACGAGCAGTTCCTTGCCACGTAGTTCAGGCGGGGCACCTGCTCCCCATACGTCATTCAGATACGCCTTCAGCAGGGGCGTCAGATTGAACCAGTGAGTGGGATAGATCAGAACGAGGCGTTCCATCTGCTCGTAACGCTTTCGCTCGGCCGCACGGTCGAAGCTGCTCAGCTTGTTCCCGAAGACCGACTCCATGTTGCGGAACGACGCGTTGGGTGCTTTTTGTGCGACTTCCCATAACGCTTTGTTCACGACCGATCGCTCCGGGTACGGATGGGACGCCAGAATCAGCGTTCGAGCGCCATCCGTGTTCGGTGCTGCATCGGCATTCGAGCTTTGCAGCAGCGGGGCAATGACGGCACCTGCGGCTACGGTGGTTCCTGCCTTCAGTATCTTCCGACGAGTGCGCTGCGTTGCGTCATGCGCTGCTGAGCCGTCAGAAAGGTTCTTGTCTTCGTCATTCATCATCATGCTCCACATGAAATGCGTGCCCCGCACCGCGTTGTGCACGCGTGCGGGGTGAGGTGGCGACACCCCGTGGGGACGATCAGCGTGGCAGGTTCTTCGTGAAGAAAGCGGTCATCGCATCGAAAGGAATCTTGTCCAGACGGTCGTAAAGATCGACGTGGGTCGCGTCTTTGACGATCAGGAGCTCCTTGGGTTGCGCGGCAGCCGCATAGGCGGTCTCGGAGAAGTAGCGCGAGTGAGCCTTCTCACCGTGGATGAACAGAATCGGGCGCGGCGAGATCTCTGCGATATAGGTCAGGATCGGCATGTTCATGAAAGCCTGCGGCGTCGTCACCGACCAGGAATTGCCCGAATTAACCGCACGCGGGTGATATCCGCGCGGAGTCGTGTAGTAGTCGGCATACTCGACCAGGAACTGCGCCTCGCCGCCTTTCAGCTTGTTATAGGCCGGTTGATAGGCAGGCTTGCCGTTTGCAGCGTCTTCCCAGCGCTGGCGGCTCATCTGCTCCAGTGCTTGCGCACGCTGCTCGGGGGTCACGCTGTCGTTGTAGCCCTTGGACATGACGCGGCCCATGTCATACATGGTGCTGGACGCGACGGCCTTGACACGCTTGTCCGCAGCCACAGCGTTCAATGCCATGCCGCCCATGCCGCAGATGCCGATCACGCCAATACGTTCGCGATCAACGTAGGACTGCAGGCCGATGAAATCCACCGCCGCCATGAAATCCTCAGTGTTGATGTCAGGGGACGCGATGTTGCGCGGCTCGCCACCACTTTCGCCGGTATAGGACGCATCAAACGCCAGCGTGACGAAGCCACGTTCAGCCATCGTCTGCGCGTACAGGCCCGATGACTGTTCCTTCACTGCACCGAACGGGCCGCCAACCACAATGGCTGCCAAGCGTTGATTGCCGCGATTCTTTGGCAGATACACGTCGGCAGCGAGCGTGATGCCGTAACGATTCTTGAAGGTGACCTTCTGGTGATCGACCTTGTCACTCTTGGGAAACGTCTTGTCCCAGGATTGGACTGACTGTGCAGATCCTGCCGCAGCATTTGTGCTTTGTGCTGCTGCGGACTCCGTCCCTACCATCGCGATGGAGGCGGCAAGGATTCCGACTTTGAGAAAGTTCAGACGAGAGAGGTTTGAAATCATGGCTTGATTCCTATCAGTACGAATTAAGTTGTGCCCGGCTTAACAGCCGCTTGCGCTTCACATTGGGTTATGCATTGTGGAAGGGCTTACCCAAAGTTCAGTAGCGGATTCCTATGGTTTATTTGCCTGATCCTATGAACTGCATTGGAATAGGTAGGATTTCCATGCGGGCGCATCTACAGTTCGATCCATAGGAGAGCAAGCCCAAATGAGTTCTGAACAGATTCCCAAGCTGAGCGCGAATGACTATCTCGGCGCACTTGTCAGCAACATTGGTGGCCGTACTCCGGAAGCCGGTGACTTCGGTACGGCCATCCCGGGTCTGGACCTGTTTCGCCGAAATGAACCCGCTCCGCCCGCCAGTTGCATGGTTCCTCCCAGCATTGTTCTGGTGGTCGATGGCGCCAAGAAGATGTGGATCGGCGGAGAGGGCTACGGGTACGACACCACGCGATTTCTGGTGACATCACTCGACCTGCCCGCTAACTCTGAAGTCACCGAGGCAAGCACGCGTCGCCCCTGTCTGGGCTTGGCTTTTCAGCTGGATCAACGTGTACTGGCTGAGCTGATCGCGCAGGGCAGCTTGCCGCCACGCAGGGAACGCGCATCTGGCGCAGGGGTTGGGATCGGCACTGTGACCGATGCGCTGCTGGCACCGTTCAGTCGTCTGGTTGCACTACTGGATGAGCCCGAAGCAATCCCGGTGCTTGCGCCGTTGATTCAGCGCGAAATCCACTACAGGCTATTGATGAGTGACCAGACGGCGCGGCTGCGGCAGGTTGCAGCGGCCGATAGTCACGGGCACAGGATAGGGAAGGCCATTGACTGGCTGAAGACGAACATTGCTTCGTCGCTGCGGGTGAACGAATTGGCAAGCCGTGTGCAGATGAGCGCACCGTCGTTTCACCAGCACTTTCGACAACTGACGGGTATGAGTCCACTTCAGTATCAGAAGTGGCTGCGCCTCAATGAGGCCAAGCGGCTGATGCTGAACGAGCAGCGTGACGTGTCCACTGCGGCGTTCGAAGTCGGATACGAAAGTCCATCGCAATTCAGTCGCGAATACAGCCGCATGTTTGGCGTTGCGCCAAAACGGGACATCACCGCGCTGAGAGAAAAGGCCTTGTCTTGAAGGTGTCTGGCGCGTTGCTTGTCCAGACAGTTTGCTTCACGGAGGGCGGCGTGCGCCCTCCGGTCTGCATGCTTACTTCAAGTTGCCCTGGCACAGGTACTTCGTCTGGATGTAGTCATCCAGACCATAACGGCCACCTTCACGGCCATAGCCGGATTCCTTCACGCCACCGAAGGGAGCCATCTCGCTGGAGATCGCGCCTTCGTTGATGCCAACGATGCCGGTCTGCAGGCGATCTGCCACGCGGGCCACGCGCGCCAGGTTTTCCGAGAAGAAGTACGCCGCCAAACCAAACGGCGTGTCGTTGGCTGCTTGTACAACCTCGTCTTCCGTCTCGAATTTGAACAAGGGCACGACCGGGCCGAAAGTTTCTTCGTCGGCCAGTTCCATTGCGGGCGAGGCGTCGCCGATCACAGTGGGCGCGAAGTAGTGCGCACCTTCCGCGCCTTCGGTCAGACGCTTGCCACCGGTCAGCACGCTGCCGCCAAGCTTCACGGCGTCAGCCACGTGGCGGGCGATCTTGTCGACGGCGCGGGCGTTGATCATCGGGCCGATCTGTACACCAGCGGCGTGTGCGGGGCCGACTTTCAGTGCGGCAACGGCTGCCACCAGCTTTTCCGAGAAGCGCTGGTAGATGCCGGCTTGCACGTAGACGCGGTTCGGGCAGACGCAGGTCTGGCCGCCGTTGCGGAATTTCGAGACCATCAGGCCGGCGACTGCCGCATCCACGTCAGCGTCGTCGAAGACGATGAAGGGTGCGTTGCCGCCGAGTTCCAGTGACAGCTTTTTCAGCGTCGAGGCAGATTCCCGAGCCAGGTGTTTGCCGACTGCGGTCGATCCGGTGAAGGTGATTTTGCGCACGCGTTCGTCTTTCAGCCAGGCGTCCACCGTGGCAGGCGTGTGTTCACGCGATGCGGCGACGATGTTGACCACGCCTACCGGGAAACCGGCTTCTTCGATCAGCTTGACCAGCGCCAGCGCGGTCAGCGGGGTGTCTTCGGCGGGCTTGGCGACCACGGTGCAGCCGACTGCCAGCGCCGGGGCGATCTTGCGGGCGATCATGGCCAGTGGGAAGTTCCAGGGGGTGATCGCGGCGACGACACCCACGGGTTCCTTGACCATCATCATTTTCTTGCCCGGGGGCGAGGGGATGATGTCGCCGTAGGTGCGCACCGCTTCTTCGGCGAACCATTCGATGTAGGACGCGCCGTAAGCCACTTCGCCGCGTGCTTCGGCCAGGGGCTTGCCCTGTTCGTGCGACATGATGCGGGCCAGGTCTTCGGTGTTGGCCAACACCAGGGCGTGCCAGCGCTTCAGCAGCTTGGAACGCTCACGGGCGGGCGTGGCGCGCCAGCCTTCGAAGGCGGCGTAGGCGGCGTCGGCCGCATCGGCGGCATCTGCTGCGCTGCTGTCAGGCACGTCGGCAAACACTTCGCCGGTGGCCGGGTTGCTGACCGGATGGCGCTTGCCATCCTGCGCATTGCACCACTGTCCGTCGATGAAGTTCTGGCTGCGCAGCAGTTCGGGGCGCGCCAGTTCCAGCGGGGTGGCTTGTGCGCTGAGGTCGATCACGGTCATGTCGAGAATCCTTGAAGTCGGGGAGGGCGGCGCTGCATATCGATGTCAGACAGTCACTGTGACAGATCGATCGCGCGCTCGGCCAAGCGAGGTACTCAATTCAAACAGATGCAGGCCGGTTGAGTCCGGCCGTAAGCGTGAACACGACGTGCCTGCATGCAGCACGTCGTGTTCATTACACATCATCAGCCTTGCGCAACCAGCTCGGCGATTGCCTTGCCCATGTCGGTAGTCGATGCCTTGCCGCCCAGGTCGCCGGTACGCGGGCCGTCGATCAGCACTTTTTCGATGGCCTTCACGATGACGTCGTGGGCTTCGCGGCCTGCGCCGGTGCTGTGGGTCAGGAAGTCCAGCATCATCGCGCCAGACCAGATCATGGCGATCGGATTGGCGATGTTCTTGCCGTAGATGTCGGGGGCAGAACCGTGCACCGGTTCGAACAGCGACGGGAACTTGCGATCCGGGTTCAGGTTGGCCGACGGGGCCAGGCCAATGGTGCCGGTGCAGGCCGGGCCCAGGTCAGACAAAATGTCGCCGAACAGGTTGGAGGCCACCACCACGTCGAAACGCGAGGGCTGCATCACGAAGCGGGCGCACAAAATGTCGATGTGCTGCTTGTCCCAGGTCACGTCCGGATACTCGCCGGCGATGGTGGCGGCGCGGCCGTCCCACCAGGGCATGCTGATCGAAATGCCGTTGCTCTTGGTGGCCACGGTGACATGCTTGCGTGCACGGCTGCGGGCCAGATCGAAAGCGTAGCGCAGCACGCGGTCGGTGCCGCGACGGCTGAAGATCGAGGTCTGCGTGACGACTTCGTTCTCGGTGCCTTCGTAGCTGATGCCGCCGACGGCGCTGTACTCGCCTTCGGTGTTCTCACGCACGATGAAGAAATCGATGTTGTTGGCCAGACGGTCGGCCAAGGTGGCGGGCACGCCTTCGAAGGTGCGCGCCGGGCGCAGGTTGATGTACTGGTCGAATTCGCGGCGGAACTTCAACAGCGAGCCCCACAGCGAGATGTGGTCGGGCACCGTGTCGGGCCAGCCCACCGCGCCGAAGAAGATGGCGTCCACGCCCGACAATTGCGCCTTCCAGTCATCCGGCATCATCTTGCCGTGCTTGGCGTAGTAGTCGCAGCTCGCCCATTCGATGTGCTCGTAAGCCAGTTCGATGCCGAAGCGCTTGGCGGCAGCGTCGACCACACGCAAGCCCTCGGGCATGACTTCCTTGCCGATGCCGTCACCGGCGATGACAGCAATGCGATAGACCTGGCTCATGAGAAAAATCCTGGAAAGAAGCTGCGTAGCAGCAAAGTCAGCGATTGAGGGACCGCCTGGCAGACCCACAGCGTGATGGGCCGCCAAGGCGTTTCACCTCGGGAAGCCCGCATTCTAAATACATCTGCACAAGATAGAATCCCTACTTCTGTGAACTGATATTCAACGAATCGTGAATAATCTTCCTGAGCTTGGCGATTTGCGGGTGTTTCTGTCGGTCGCACGCAAGTCCAGCTTCTCGGCTGCTGCCGACGAACTGGGCGCATCAGCGGCTTACGTCAGCAAACGTGTACGCATGCTCGAAGATGAGCTGGGGGTGCGACTGTTGCACCGCTCGACCCGCCGGGTCATGGTCACGGAAGAGGGCGAGCGTGTTTACAAGTGGGCGCAGCGCATTCTGGACGACATGGACCATCTGATGCAGGAGGTGTCCACCACCCGTCAGGAACCGCGCGGCGTACTGCGGATCAGTACCAGCTTCGGTTTTGGCCGCAATATCATGGGCCCGGCCATGGGCCGTTTGGCCGAGCGCCATCCGTCGCTGAAGGTGCGTCTGGAAGTGTTTGACCGGCTGGTGGACGTGGCCGCTGAAGGCTTCGATCTGGATGTGCGAGTGGGTGACGAAATTGCCCCGCAGATGATTGCGCATCGTCTGGCGTCCAATGAGCGCGTGCTGTGCGCCGCACCTGCCTATCTTGCGCGACGTGGCACGCCCCGCAATGTGGCCGAACTTGCGCAACACGATTGCCTGGTTATCAAGGAACGTGACCATCCTTTCGGCGTGTGGCGTCTGTTGCAGGGCAGGGAAGAACACACCGTGAAAGTCACCGGCCCGCTGTCATCGAACCACGGGGAAATTGCTGTGCAATGGGCGGTAGATGGCCGGGGATTGATCCTGCGTTCGCGCTGGGACGTGGCGGAACTGCTGGCCTCGGGTGCCTTGGTGCAGGTGCTGCCTGACGTGGTTCAAGAAGCCAATATCTGGGCCGTGCACCCATCCCGCTTGGCCTCGTCGGCCAAAGTGCGGGTATGCGTGGAGTTTTTGCAGGAGTATTTCGCGGAACACCTGCCATCAGGGACGGCCGAGCCGAATCGCCCGGAAATGCGGGGCGGCCGGCTCGACTGATCTGGTTGGCCCGATTGCTATCGACCAGATTTTGACTGATTGGGCGTTGGGCGCTTCCGATGTTCAAGAATGACGTGCCAAAGCGATACGTCAGCCAATACCGACGCCCGTCAACCAATCAATACCCCAACGTCCGATCGATCTCACCGACCATCGGCTCGCCACGCTTGAAGCGTTGCAGGTTGTTCATCAGCACATCAATAGACGTTTCTGCCTGCGAACGGCTCGCCACATGCGGTGTGATCAGCACACGCGGATGCTTCCACAGCGGTGCATCGGCGGGCAGGGGTTCGACCAGCGTCACGTCCAAAATCGCACCGCCCAGTTGACCATCATCAAGCGCTGACAACAGATCGTCCTCGACCAGGTGCGCGCCACGGCCCGCATTGATCAGGATTGCTCCTTTGGGCAGCGTATCGAACAGCTTGCGGTTCAGAATGCCGCGCGTGGCATCGGTCAAGGGCAGCAGGCAGACGAGGATGTCGCAGCGGGCCAGGAAGGCCGGCAGTTGTTCTTCGCCAGCAAAGGATTCGATGCCGTCGACATCGTGGCCAGAACGGCTCCAGCCTGCGACCTGGAAGCCGATGTTGGCCAGCGCCTGGGCGGCCGGTTTGCCCAGCGCGCCCATGCCAAGAATGCCAACGCGACGTGACGACGCCAGCTGTGCCGGAACGTCTTTCCACACCTGGCTGCGTTGTTGGTCGATGTATTGCAGCCAATCGCGGTGCGCTGCCAATACCGTCAGCATGATGTATTCGGTCATGCCGGCTGCCAGGCCGGGCTCGATCATGCGCACGACCGGAATGCTCAGCGGAATGCCGGACAGGTCGAAGTTGTCAATGCCTGCCGCGACGCAGAAGACCAGTTCCAGGTTCGGAAAGGTTTCCATCAGCTTTTCTGGCGGTTGCCAGGCGGCCAGGTAGCGCACGGCCAGCGGGTCGCCGGTTTCGGGCCAGATGTGGAAGGGGATGTCAGGCGCGACTTCGGCAAAACGCTTTGCCCAGACGGCCCCGCGTGCGGGTTCGGATTTGTACAGGAAGCTCATGGGCTGCTAATGGATGGGGCTACTGGTTGAAGGCTACTAATTCAGGATGCGAAAGCGTGCGGATGCCGGACGACCTGTCCAGCACGCAGATCAGTGCAGTGCCTGGCTGACCAAGGAGAACAGCCGCGCTTGCGGATCTGCTTTCGGCGGCGTGCCTTTCACCATGGTAACGCCCGTGTCCACCTGGACCAGGCCCAGTTCAGTCAGCCACGGTGCAAGCCCGGTGCCGTCGGGAATGTCGATGCGCATGAACATGCCGCTATGCGCCGCAATCCAATGGCTGATCAATGCCTTGGCGCGCTCAGTGTCCGGTGCGACGACCGGGCCGATGGTGTAGCCACGGCCAAAGCGGCGCGCAATCGCAAAGCCGATCAGCTCGCCGTCACGGTCGATGGCGACGCCTTCACCTTGTTCCAGCACTTCGGCAATCACGGTCGAGCGGTTGACACCGCTTGCGCGCGAGGCCAGTTCGGCAATCTTGGGGCCGTCACTGGGCACCACGGGGCGCAGTCGTTCGCCTGCGGGCAAAGACACCAGCGGCGGCTGGAACACGGTGCCTTGGTGCTGGAAGATCATGCCGGTTGCGACGAAGCCGAGCTTCTCATATAGCGGCTTGCCGGCTACGGTAGCGTTCAGCATCAGGTTGCGACCTCGGGCTGCATCAAGCACACGCGTCATCAATTCGCGGCCGATGCCGGCACCCTGACGGTCGGGCGATACGATCACCAGGCCGATCGATGCGTAGTCGTCGCCGTAGTTCCAGTACATGGCGGTGCCCAACACGGCTTGCCCATCAGTGGCCACCACGCCGTTGCCGATACGCTGGACCGACTGCCAATCTTCCAGGCGATGCGGCCATTTGAGTACCTGGGTCAATTGATGTGCGGCCGGCATGTCGTCTGCAGACATTGCGCGGTAATCCAGGCTGGTGGTGGCGACGGGGTCAGTCACAGGAAGCTCCTAATAGTAAGCAGTCAATCTGGTAAGCAATCGATCCGATGACTTTGCATCGGATATCCATGCTTGGCTAGGACGATCCTATCGCCGCGCCGAACTGGCGCATCTCGCGCACAATCGGTGCGCGCGCCGCCCTAGTCTGCGGCACACAGCAAGGTGTGCTTGTGATCGACCCGAAAACGGCGCTTTCTGTGCTGTGGAAGTATCAATATGCGATTTTTTCGAGGGCTGCGGATGCTGTAATCCAGTTGTCGGGAAAGTGTCCGCAAGCAGTAAAAAAGATCCGCTAGTCGAACGGTGCAGCGCAAGGCGCTCAGTCCGTGTCGGTAGTTCCATCCACTGCAGGAGACAAGTCACATGAACAATAAGCACAATGAATTTGGCGCAATGCTGGCCCCCGCTGAAAGCGAGCGAATCTTCAATGCAGCAATGGGACGGGGCATGTCGCGACGCGATGCGCTCCGCATGATGGCTGCGGCCGGCGTCGTGATCACGGGCAGCGGCATGCTGGGTGCACCGGGCGCAGCCCATGCACAGAACGCAGCAACGCCTGCAGCCACCCCGAAACGCGGCGGCAAGATTCGTGCAGCAGCACACTCGACCTCGACCGCCGATACGCTCGACCCGTGCAAGGGTTCAACCGCGATCGACTACACCCGCCACAACATGTTCTACAGCGGCCTGACCGAACTGGACGCGAAGCTGATTCCGCATCCGGCACTGGCCGAAGAAATCACGCACGAAGGCGCCAAGGTCTGGCGCTTCAAGCTGCGCAAGGGCGTGACCTTCCATGATGGCAAGGCCCTGACTGCACAAGACGTGGTGTTCTCGCTGCTGCGCCACCAGGACGCCGCACTGGGCTCGAAGGTGCGCACGGTTGCCATGCAGTTCGAAGCCGTCAAGGCCATCAGCCCGACCGAAGTCGAAGTGACCCTGACCGTTGCCAACGCCGACCTGCCGGTGATTCTGGCGGCCTCGCACTTCCTGATCATCAAGGACGGCACCACCGCTTTCGCTACCGCCATCGGTACCGGTCCCTACACGTGCAAGGAATTCCGCGCAGGCGTTCGTTCGGTTGGCGTGCGCAACGAGAACTACTGGAAGCCGGGCAAGCCGTACATTGACGAGATCGAAGTCATCGGCATTCCCGACGAAGCGGCACGTGTGAACGCCTTGCTGTCTGGCGACATTCACATCATGAACAACATGAACCCGCGTTCGGCAACGCGCGTCAACGGCACGGGCACCCACGCCGCGCTGGAAACCAAGTCCAGCCTGTACACCAACCTGATCGTTCGCCAGGACGCCACGCCGGCCGGCAGCCAGGACTTCACGCTGGCCATGAAGTACATGCTGGATCGCGAACAGATCCGCGATGCGGTGTATCGCGGCTTTGCCACCGTGGGCAACGACCAGCCGATTCAGCCGGGTCATCGCTATTACCTGGAAGGTCTGCCGCAACGCAGCTTCGACCTGGACAAGGCCAAGTTCCACCTGCAGAAAGCCGGTCTGGCCGGTGCCACCATGCCGATCGTATGCTCGCCGGCCGCAGAAGGCTCGGTGGACATGGCGGCACTGCTGCAACAATCGGCGCAGAAAATCGGCCTGAACCTGACGGTGAACCGCGTGCCGGCCGACGGCTACTGGTCGAACCACTGGGCCAAGCATCCGCTGGGCTTCGGCAACATCAACCCGCGCCCCAGCGCCGACCTGATCTTCACGCAGTTCTTCCAGTCGGACGCCGCCTGGAACGAGTCGGGCTGGAAGAATCCGCAGTTCGACCAATTGCTGTTGCAGGCTCGTGCTGAATCCGACGATGCCAAGCGCAAGCAGCTGTATGGCGACATGCAGGTGCTGGTCAACGAGAAGTGCGGTATTGGCATTCCGACCTTCATCAGCTTCATCGACGGTTACGACAAGCGCATTCAAGGCTATGGTTCGGTGCCGTTGGGCGGTCTGATGGGTTACGCGTTTGCGGAACACATCTGGCTCAACACCTGATTCGTTCCACGCCAGCCATTTTTTAAGGGAGACCACGCATGCATGCGACGGCCGCCAAACTCATCTTGAACCGGATAGGGATCGGCATACTGACCCTGTTGACCGTGTCGCTGGTGGTATTCAGCATCACCGGACTGTTGCCCGGGGACGCTGCACAATCATCGCTCGGTCAGAGCGCAACACCTGAAGCGGTAGCCGCGCTACGCACCAAGATGGGCCTTGATGTACCGGGCTACATGCGTTATTTCCACTGGCTGGGCGGCATGCTGGTTGGCAACTTCGGTTATTCGCTGGTGAACAACCTGTCGGTAAACGAATTGCTGGCCAATCGCCTGCCGATGTCTTTGATGCTGGCAAGCGTCACGGCCCTGGTGTCGGTGCCGCTGGCACTGACGCTGGGCATCGTGTCGGCCATGAAGCGCGGTTCGCTGGTTGACCGCGCGCTGAACCTGACGACCTTGTCGCTGGTGGCCGTGCCTGAATTCCTGGTCGCCACGATTGCCGTCCTGATCTTTGCGGTGGAACTGCGCTGGCTGTCTGCTTTGTCGTTTGCCAGTGACGTGTCCACGATCGGCCAGTTCCTGAAAGCCTATGCCTTGCCCGTGATGACCTTGTGCTGCGTGATCGTGGCGCAGATGGCGCGCATGACGCGTGCTGCCGTGGTCGACGAACTGAATTCTTCGTATGTTGAAATGGCGGTGCTGAAAGGCGCGTCGCCAACGCGTGTGGTGTTGCGCCATGCGCTGCCGAACGCCATCGGCCCGATTGCCAATGCGGTCGCGCTGAGCCTGTCCTACCTGCTTGGTGGGGTGGTGATCGTTGAAACCATCTTCAACTATCCCGGTGTTGCCAGCCTGATGGTCGACGGCGTGTCCAATCGCGACATGCCCTTGGTGCAGGCCTGCGCAATGATCTTCTGTGCGGCCTATCTCGCGTTGGTGCTGTTTGCCGACCTGGCGGCGATTCTGTCCAACCCGAGGCTGCGTCAATGATGAAATCTTCTAGCTTTGCTTTGCCGCGCATGTTCTCGTCCATGCCGATTTCCGGCCGCATCGGCGTGATCCTGGTGAGCTTCTGGGTAGTGATCGCCCTGATCGGCCCGTTCATTTCCCCGCATGACGGTGGCCAGGTCGTGTCTCAGGATGTGTTCCTGGGTTCCAGCATGGCGTTCCCGCTGGGCACCGACTACCTGGGCCGCGATGTGCTCAGCCGCATTCTGTACGGCACCCGCTATACCGTTGGCCTGGCGCTGACCGCTGCCGTGCTGGCCAGCAGCATCGGCATTGGCCTGGGTCTGTTCGCCACGGTCAATGGCCGTTATGTAGATGCCTTCGTCAGCCGCATCATCGATGCGCTGATCTCGATTCCCAGCAAGATGCTGGCACTGGTGATCGTGGCCGCCTTCGGTTCCTCGATCCCGCTGCTGATCACGATTGCCGCGCTCAGCTTTACGCCGGGCGCATTCCGAATTGCCCGCTCGCTGGCAGTCAATCTGCAGACGCTGGAATACGTGCAGGTGGCCAAGGTACGCGGGGAAGGGCGCTTTTATGTGGCCTGGGTTGAAATTCTGCCGAACATGATCCACCCGATGCTGGCCGACTTCGGCCTGCGCTTCGTGTTCATCGTGTTGCTGTTGAGCGGCCTGAGCTTCCTGGGTCTTGGCGTGCAACCGCCGCATGCGGACCTGGGGTCCCTGGTGCGTGAAAACATTTCTGGCCTGGGACAAGGTGCGCTTGCTGTGATCGCCCCGTCCTTTGCCATTGCAACGCTGACTGTGGGCGTCAATATCTTGATCGACAGCCTGCCACGTCTGGGCTTGCGCACCGGTGGGGAGAGCTGAGCATGCACAATCCTATTCATGCAGCGGTGCCCGGCAACATGCGTGATGGCGCACCAGACGCAAGCGCGCTGGTGCAAGTACGCGACCTGCGCGTGGTGGCCCGCAAGGACTCGGGCGCAGAGTTCGAGATCGTCAAGGGCGTGGACTTTTCCCTGCACCGTGGCGAAGTGCTGGCCCTGATCGGTGAGTCCGGTTCCGGCAAGACCACGATTGCCTTGTCGATGCTGGGTTATGCGCGTCGTGGCTGCCGCATTTCTGGCGGCAGCGTGCGCATTGGCGACACCGAGGTGCTGGGCCTGGACGAAGAAGGCCTGCGCAAGCTGCGCGGCCGTACGGTGTCTTACATCGCGCAAAGCGCGGCGGCCTCGTTCAACCCATCGCGTCGCATCATGGATCAGGTGGTCGAATGCGCCTTGATCCACCAGGTAATGTCACGCGAGGCGGCCGAAGCCAAGGCTGTGGGCCTGTTCGAAGCCCTGGCCTTGCCGGACCCGAAGAACATCGGTTCCCGTTACCCGCACCAGGTGTCGGGCGGGCAGTTGCAACGCCTGATGGCCGCCATGGCGCTGATCACCGACCCGGTGCTGGTGGTGCTGGACGAACCCACCACTGCGCTGGATGTGACCACGCAGATTGAAGTGCTGCGCGCCTTCAAGCGCGTGGTGCGTGAACTGAACACCACGGCAGTCTATGTGTCGCACGACCTGGCGGTTGTGGCGCAGATGGCCGATCGCATCGTGGTGCTCAATGGTGGCGAGATCAAGGAATCGGGCGAGACTGCCCAGGTGCTGCACTCGCCGCGTGACGAGTACACCCGAAGCCTGCTGGCAGCCGTCAAACCCGAAGTGCGGGTGGTACAGGAAGAAAATGCCGCTGAACTACCAGCCCCGCTGCTGGAAATCCGTGGCTTGATGGCTGGCTACGGCATGCGCGATGCGCGCGGTCGACCCAAGGTCACGGTGCTGGAAAATATCGATCTGGTGATTCGCCGGGGCATGACGGTAGGCGTGATCGGGGAGTCCGGGTCGGGCAAGACCACCTTGGCGCGTGTGGTGGCGGGCATGGTTGCGCCCACCCCCGGCAGCCTGGTGCGCTTCGACGGTGCCGACCTGCCGCCGTCGATCGAGACGCGCAATCGCGACCACTTCCGCCGCATTCAGATCGTGTTCCAGAATGCCGATACGGCGCTGAACCCGTCGCATCGCATTGAAGACATCATTGGCCGGCCGCTGACTTTCTATCATGGCCTGACGGGTGATGCCCGCCGTAAACGTGTGCTGCAACTGCTGGATCTGGTGCGCCTGCCTGCGACCATGATCGATCGCCGAAGCAGTGAGCTGTCGGGTGGACAGAAGCAGCGGATCAACCTGGCGCGGGCCCTGGGTGCCGAACCGGACCTGATCCTGTGCGATGAAGTGACCTCGGCGCTCGACACGGTGGTGGGCGCGGCCATTCTGGAATTGCTGGCCGATTTGCGCCGCGATCTGGGCGTGTCCTACCTGTTCATCAGCCACGACATTTCCACGGTGCGCGCCATCTGCGATGAAATCGTGGTGTTGTACGCCGGCCGTACGGTTGAAGTCGGTGCCCGCGAAGCCATGTTGCAGGCCCCGTTCCATCCGTATTCGCACATGCTGATCTCGTCCGTGCCCGAATTGCGACAAGGCTGGCTCGATAGCTTGCCCAAACCGGAAGGCCTGCCGACCATCGGCAACCCTACGGGTGCAGACCTGCTGTGCCCCTTCATCCGACGTTGCCCGGTGCGCGTTGACGGCCGCTGCAATACCGTGGCTCCGCCGCGCAGACGCTTGGCGGACAAAGACATCTTCTGCCACCGTGAACCGGCTGAACTGCATGCCTGGCAGACGGGCAATGGGGTGATTCCCATCGTGCAACAAGCTGCGGTGCAATACTCGGCATGAGCGCAGCAACCGTCCGCAACCCGTCGCAAACCACCCACGGGATCAGTCATGCCTGAATCGGCGGTATGTGTCACGGGCGCGCGGCCGGTCAGCCGCGCCGATTCCCGGGGGGCACGCTCGGTCGAGCTTGCCATCACCTACATCGAACGGCATTTTGCCGAGCGCATTGCATTGGAGAACCTGGCAGACCTGGCACACCTGAGCCTGTGTCGGTTTGCTGCCGTGTTTCGCCGGCAGGTAGGCATGTCGCCGTATCGATACGTGTGCAGCACACGCATCCGCCATGCGCAAAACTTGCTGCGACAAGGCTTGCCGGCGTCAGTCGTGGCGGGCGAGGTCGGTTTTTTCGATCAAAGCCACTTTTCACGCCACTTCAAGAATCACTGCGGCATGACGCCAGGGGAATTCGCAGCGCGCGCGCGTGACGGGAATTGTGAGGAAGCGTGCACCAGCCTTACGAGCAAGGCTGCAAAAGGTAACGCTTGAGCCAACCGTGTGGCCGGCCGTTTATCGGTCGGTAGCATTTAGGGTTCACAATACTGCAGTGCACCATAAGTCCGTTCCGGACTGCCTGGCGGCGCACTGCAGGAGTGACGATGGCACGCAAGCTCTCCACGCTATTTTTTTCCATGGCACAGCGCATGGCGCGTGATCAGCAACGTGTGTTGCGCCGCGCAACGCGCACGGCGGCGGCCGTATCCGGCCGAACGCTGGCCCGTACCGTCAAGAACACCACCGATCCCCTGATCCGCAAGGCCTTCAAGACCGGCCTGACAGCGGTGACCACGCCCCCGTCGGTGGCAAAGCGACGTGCCGCGGCAGCCGCCCCGATTCCTGGCGCGGGCACCTGGCAGGCACACATCTTCAGAGGCTCGACCAGTATCGGGCAGTGGCACGGCAGGCTGGCGTACCACCTGTACATTCCGTCGTCTGCCCCAGCCAAAGGGCCACATGGCATGCCGCTGGTCGTGATGCTGCATGGATGCCAGCAGACTGCGGCGGATTTCGCACGCGGCACACGCATGAACCGCCTGGCAGACAAAGAAGGATTCGTGATTGCCTGGCCGCAGCAGTCGGCCAATGCCCAGAGCCAGCGCTGCTGGCGCTGGTTCAGGCCGCAGCACGGGCACGGTGGCAGCGAGGCTGACGCGATCGCATCCTTGGCCCGTTCTTTGGTCGCGAAGCTGCGCCTGGATGCCGACCGTGTCTATGTGGCCGGGCTGTCGGCGGGTGCCGGCATGGCGGCGCTGGTGGCCTTGCGCCATCCCGACGTCTTTGCAGCGGTAGGCCTGCATTCCGGGGCGGTGATGGGTGATGCCTACGATGCCTCGGCCGGCATGGCCGCCATGCGCCGGGGCAGCAGGCGCGATGTGCTGGAACAGGCCCGCAGCCTGCTTTCGACAGCAGTGCCATTTGCCGGCATGCCCGCGATGATCGTGCATGGCGGACGCGATCATGTGGTCGATGTGCGCAATGCCCGGCAGCTTTTCGAGCAGTTTCGTGATCTCAATGGCATCGACGCCATGCAGCCACCCGTGGTGGCAGCCCTGGCTGCTGGCACGGATCGCGCGTGGCAACGCGAAGATTTGCGTGCCGGGCGACGCACGATGGTGCGCCTGGCCTATGTGCCAGCGCTTGGCCATGCGTGGAGCGGTGGCGATTCCGACGTGAAATTTCACGACGCGGCCGGACCGAACGCCGGACTGCTGTTCTGGCGTTTCTTCGAAGCCAATACACGGGTAGGCGATTCCACGCTGGTATAAACATCTGCCAGCAAAAGCTGCGGACTTGGAACAAATAGGCGAAAATCCAGGGTACTCAGGCTTGGCCTTTGCCCGGTAGTGCGTGTTTCAGACAAGTAATCGATATGGTTTTTCCCCTCTTTGACGCGAAAAGGCGTGTTTGCCTTGATATCGGCGTGGCGACGCGTACCGGCTTCGACATTGGGCAGGTGGTTGGGCGGGTGACTTCGTGACCGACGCCGATCGATTGCGTCTGGACGCCCTGGAGGACGAAAACCGTCGTCTGCGGGCGGCATTGGCGTTGCACCAGGCGCGCCGGGCAGATGACACCGGGTTTCTGGCATCCGGTGAAGACGGCGAACGCCAGGATTTGCCCTGGCCTACCGATGAGGAAAGCAGCCGCGACCCGGCCAGCGTCACGGCAGGCTATGGCAAAGCCTTGCGCGACCGCAATCGCGCACGCAGCAGCAACGAGGTGCTTACCCGCAGCGACGAATGGCTGCGGCTGGCTCAGGAAGCCGCCGGCATTGGCGGTTTCTCGCTGGATATGGGCAGTAACGTCCTGACCGTTTCGCACAAGTTTTGCGAGATATTCGGCTTGCCCCAGCGTGAGCACTGGACGCCCGAAGACATCGAATGCATGTCCACCAGCGACCCCACGCGGCGGCCGTCTACCGTTGACGAGCGGGGCGACGGCACCATGGTGCTGGATACCGAATATCCGATTCTGCGTGGTGACGATTTACAGCAGCGCTGGATCAGCCGGCGTGCACGTTACGTTTATGACGAAACCGGGCAGCGCGTGGGCCTGTTGGGCACCGTGCAGGACGTCACCGACCGCAAACGTGCAGACCTGCGCCAGGAAGCCGTGCTGCGACTGGGCGACGAACTGCGCGTTCTGGAAAGCCCCAGTGCCGTCCACCGGCTGGGTACCGAGGTACTTGGACGGACGCTTGAACTGATTCGCGCGGCTTATGGCGTGCTGGACCCCGCCAAGGGGTGCATGCATGTCCTGTCGGAGTGGACCCGCAACGACGAGACGCCCCGGCTGCCAAGCGAAGTGGTTGTCAACGAAGAGTTCGAGCCTTTGCACGAACCTTTGCGACGTGGCTCGATCGTGGCCATTCACGATGTCTGGTCCGACCCGCGCACCAGCGACTACGCGGACCAGTGGGACGCCTACGCCATTCGCTCGGCGCTGCTGGTGCCGATCACGGACCGCAACAAGCTGATCGCGGTGGTCTTGCTGCACAGCGGTTATCTGCGCCAGTGGACCAGCAGTGACATGGCGTTTGCGCGCCATGCGGTCGATCGGGTGCAGGCTGCGCTGAAGCGACTGACCTCTGAAGCCACCTTGCGGGAAACCGAGCTGCGTCTTCGTTTGAGTCTGGACGCAGCCGCCATTGGCGTGTGGGACTACCGTCCGCAGGACGGCCACGTCTGGTGGGACAGGCAGTTGAAGGAAATCGCAAGCCTGCCCGACATCATGCAGGCAAACACCCTGCAGGCACTGCTGGGTGCCTTCCATGAGTCGTACCAGGACGGCCTGCGCGACAGCTTTGCCGCTGCCGTGCGGGGAGAAAACGGTGGCCGCGTCACGATCGAAGGGCGGCTGAAAGGGTGTCCAGCGGATGCGCGCTGGGTGCAGCTGACGGGTAGCCGTCTGTCCACCGAAGATGGATCGGTGCGTTTGATTGGCGTGGTGCGCGACATCACCGCCGATGTGCGCGCCGCCGAGCTGCTGCGCGAAAAGGCCGATGAGGCCCTGACGCAGCGCAAAATTCTGGTCGACATTCTGCAATGCACGCCGGACCTGATTGCGGCCATTGGCCCGGATTTCCGCTTCCTGACCTTCAACCCCGCTTATCGCGCTGAATTCGAGCGCCACGTTGGCGTGCCCCCACGCGTGGGGGCCACGGTGCACGAGTTCGTGCAGCGTCTACCGATCTCGGAAGCATCGACTGAGATCGAGCGATGGAGCCGGGCGCTGGCTGGTGAAGCCGTGTCCAGTACCCATGCGCTTATCGGATCGGACGGCATCAAACGCAATTTCGAACAACGTTTCACGCCTTTGTATGACGCGCAGGGTGCTCGGCAGGGGGCGGTGCAGTGGTCACGCGACGTGACCGAACGCACTCAGACCGAGCTGCGCCTGATCGAAGCCGAAGCCGCGCTGCGGCAGTCCCAGAAGATGGAAGCCATTGGCTTGCTGACCAGCGGCATTGCCCACGACTTCAATAATTTGCTGCACGGCATGGTGACGGCGCTGTCGATCATCAAGCGTCAGTTGGCCAAGCAAGGTGGTGGGTCGTTGGAGCGGTACGCCGACATGGCAACCTCGGCCGCGCATCGGGCGGCCGCTTTGACGCATCGCCTGCTGGCCTTTTCGAGGCAACAGCCGCTCGACCCCAAGCCGCTCGACACCAATCTGCTGGTGTCGTCCATGGAAGACCTGTTTCTGCGCACCTCGGATTCCAGCATCAAACTGGCCGTCACCCTTGCGCCAGACCTGTGGTTGACGCGCTGCGATGCCAACCAGTTGGAAAATGCGCTGCTGAACCTGGTGGTGAACGCCCGCGACGCCATGCCCCAGGGCGGCATGCTGTGCATCAGCACGGCCAATGCACAGATCGCCGCAGACGATGTGGCACCGAAAGCGGAGCTTGAGCCTGGCGACTACGTGCGCCTGACGGTGGCCGACGCCGGTGTGGGCATGACGCCAGACATCCTGGCACATGCCTTCGACCCGTTCTTCACCACCAAACCGCGCGGGCAGGGCACCGGTTTGGGGCTGTCGATGATCTACGGGTTCGTCAAACAATCCGGCGGACACATCCACGTCGACACCACACCCGGTCAGGGCACCGCCATCGACGTCTACCTGCCGCGTTATATCGGCCGTGCCGCACCCGAGCGCGACCAGGAATCGACGGCCTCACCTGCGGCGGCTGGCAATGGCTACGTGGTGCAGGTGGTTGAAGACGACGATGTGATTCGCGCGCTGACCGTCGAAACCTTGCAGGCTGCCGGTTATCGGGTTTTTCAGGCGCCCGATGGCATGGCCGGCCTGGCGGCAGTCCGTGCGGCCGATCAGTTGGATGCGCTGGTGACCGATGTAGGCTTGCCGGGGATGAACGGCAGACAGTTGGCCGATGCGGCACGCCTGGATAGGCCTAATTTGCCGGTGTTGTTCATGACCGGCTACGCTGAAAGTGCGGTGATTACCAGCGAGACGCTTGGGCCGGCCATGGAAATGATCATCAAGCCCTTCTCGATGGACTTGCTGCTGGAACGGGTGGGGGCCTTGATTGCTCAGTCGATCAAACCATCGACGGAAGCTTGAGCGACGCCGCATCACGCTGACTGAACAACCATTGTCGAACGCTGGCAATCGATTCGCCCGCACTTGGCTTGCGCGGGCTGACGACGTAAAAATCGAGTGGGCCATGCAGGCTCACGCCGAATGGATCGACAAGTCGGCCAGCGGCCAGGTCCGACTCGACCAGAAAACGACTGGCCAATGCGAGTCCTTGCCCTGCGATGGCGGCTTCAAGCGCCAGCGAAGTCTGATTGAAGCGGATATTGCGGGTCGAGCTGGCCGGCGACGACTTCAGCGCATGCGTGATGAAATCCGGCCACAGGCTGTGCCCGTCATGAAGCAGCGCAAAGTGTTCGATTGCCGAGGAAGCAAGGCGAGCATTGCTGCTCGTCTGCTCCCGAGGCAGTCCAGCCGCGTTTTCGGTAGCAGTGGCAACCAGCGCCGGGCTGCATACCGCAATGACATCTTGCCTGAACAGCAGGTCTGCGCTCAGTCCAGGCCCGAACGGCGGACGGCTTTGGCGCACGGCGATGTCAATGCCATCGGACTGGAAATTTGCAATCGCCTCGCTCGCCTGGATGCGCAGATCCAGCATGGGGTAAGCCGTCATGAAAGTGGAAAGGCGCGGAATCAGCCATTTGGCCGCAAAGGTCGGTGTCACGCTGATGGTCAACTGCAATGGCACAGGTCGTAATGCAGCAGTTGCGTCCATGATCAGCGCGAAGGCTTTGCGAATCTGTTCGAGATAATGGCGCCCCGGCTCGGTCAAGGCCAAGGCGCGCGGCAAACGTTCGAACAGCTTGATGCCAAGTTCTGCTTCCAGGCCACGCACATGCTGCGCCACGGCGCTTTGTGTCACGCCCAGTTCCATCGCGGCGAGCCGGAAGCTCAGGTGACGCCCGGCGGCGTCAAATGCGCGCAGGGCATTCAACGATGGCAATTCAGACAAACGTGTACGCATGCAATCGTTTTTCTACACTCAATTGAAAGCCAAACTGCTTTTCTGATTCTCTATAGTAGGTTGTTTCAGGCTATGGAACCTACTGGAGCGTATCGATGACTGTAGAAAAAGTAGAAATTGGCACCGCCGTAGATGAAAAGGTAGCCATCGTCACCGCTGGCGGCAGTGGCATGGGCGCTGCGGCCGCGCGCAAGCTGGCTGCCGAGGGCTTTCGGGTGGCGATTCTGTCTTCCTCGGGCAAGGGCGAGACGCTTGCCGCAGAACTGGGCGGCCTGGGTGTCACTGGCTCGAACCAGTCCAACGAGGATCTGCAACGCCTGGTAGACTTGGTGATGTCGACCTGGGGTCGCATCGACGTGCTGGTCAACAGCGCAGGCCACGGGCCGCGCGCACCCATTCTTGAACTGACCGACGACGACTGGCACCGGGGCCTGGACGTCTATTTCATGAACGTGATCCGCCCGACGCGCCTGGTGACGCCGATCATGCAGAAGCAGGGTGGGGGCGTAATCATCAATATCTCGACCTTTGCCGCGTTCGAGCCCGACCCGGTGTTTCCGACCTCGGGTGTGTTCCGCGCGGGCCTGGCGTCTTTCACGAAGCTGTTCGCGGACAAGTACGCAGCCGAGAATGTGCGTATGAACAATGTGCTGCCCGGTTTCATCGACAGCCTGCCCGAGAAGGAAGTGTTCCGCGAACGGATTCCCATGGGCCGTTATGGCAAGACCGACGAAGTGGCCGCAACGATTGCCTTCCTGGCCTCGCCGGGTGCGGGCTACATCACGGGGCAGAACATTCGGATCGATGGCGGCATTACGCGCTCGGTGTGAGGTGGCGGTGCTGGCCGGGTGGTTTGAACAAGTGGTTTGGACAAGTGCGGTAGTCCAGCCACTTGAACACTGCTTTGGGTCAACATGGAAGGGGCGAGCAATGCCCCTGCAACGTTGACCCCGCGCTGCATGCGTCGTCGCCGTCTTCCGACCGGTGGCGCAGGCAAACGCGTATCCAGTCATCAGAACGCGGTCAATACCACCTGTTCGTGGTTGACCTTCGGTGCTTCGGCGAAGTGCGGGCTAACCAGTTGACGCCACTGCGTGAAGTTGTCGGATTCGCGGAAATCGACCATGTGGTTTTCGATGGTTTCCCAGCCCACCACCAGCGTGTAGGACAGCGGAGCCTCGACCGACTTCAGCAGCTTGAAGCTCAGGCAGCCTTTCGAGCTTTTGAAGAAAGGCGCGGCTTGCGCGGCAGCGGCTTCGAATGCAGCTTCGGAACCGGCTTTGATGGTGAGATGGGCGTACTCGTAAACCATGATGGGTGTCTGTCCTGTGAAAATGGGACCGCAGCGCAATGCGCCGTCAGGGGGGTCTACGATAACGCAGCAAAGCCGATGCTAAGCTCGACCCATCCTGGTTTCATGGGGCAGGTATGTTCATGCACTCCCATCCCGGTGCGATCCGCACCACCGAATCTGGCACAGACTCGGGCACAGACAAGCTGGTGACAGACAAACATGGCGTGATTGACCACACCACTGCGCTGACTGCGGCTCGTCCCGACGCCGCACACCACACCGACCCTTTCGCCGACCAGACGCCACCTGCGCCATCGCCCATGATCGCGCTGGATCGTCTGCGCGACTTGCTGGCCGGTTCACGTCGCTGCTTCGTATTGACGGGTGCCGGGTGCAGCACCGCGTCCGGCATTCCTGACTATCGTGATCTGGACGGTGCCTGGAAGCGTCCGCCGCCCATGCAATACCGGCTGTTCATGGATCAGCCGCTGTCACGCGCGCGTTATTGGGCGCGCAGCATGATCGGCTGGCGGCGTTTCGGGTCTGCCAAGCCCAATGCCGCGCACGAAGCCTTGGCGCGTTTCGAGGCAGGCGGTGCCATGTCGCTGCTGCTGACGCAGAACGTGGACGGCCTGCACGAACAAGCCGGCAATCGTGAAGTGGTGGACCTGCACGGTCGATTGGACCGCGTGCGTTGCATGCAGTGCGAAGCGCGTAGCCCCCGTGCTGAGTTCCAACAACGATTGGAACGCGCCAATCCTGACTGGGTGGCCCTGGATGCAGCTGTGGCGCCAGATGGCGACGCCGATCTGGGCGATTTCGATTTTGGGCAGTTTGTGGTGCCGCCCTGTACCGTTTGCGGCGGCATTCTGAAGCCTGATGTGGTGTTTTTTGGCGAGAACGTGCCGCGCGACCGGGTGGATCACGCCATGCAGCGCCTGGCCGGGTCTGACCTGATGCTGGTGGTGGGGTCGTCGTTGATGGTGTATTCCGGCTATCGCTTTGCGACTGCGGCGGCGGCCAGCGGCATCCCGATCGTGTCCATCAACATCGGTGTGACACGCGCCGATTCCTTGCTGGCCTTCAAGGTCGAGGCCCCTTGCGGCGAGGCCTTGTCCTTGCTGTGGCCGGGGTGATGTGGAGCGTGTCCCAAAAAGCGCCGCAAAAAGTGCAGCGCCATCGGCGTGGACTGCGCCTTACAATGTCTGGCCCGACTTTCCGGATGCGCCATGCCGAAACCTGAATCGCAGCACGCCGACACTTCGCTGTTCGCGGGTTCCCTGTTTGGCGACCCCTTGGTGGACCCATCGTCGGATCCTTTGTTCGATCCAGCCGATCCGCTGGTTGACTCGGGCATCGTAGAGAACGCTGCCACAGTGCTGCCTGATGGCCCTGCAGCCGCGCCCGCCCTGGGTGTTTCTGCCCCGGTTGCCCCCGCACTTTCGCTTGCTCCACCCTTGGTGCCCCCGGTTATCCTGCTGCATCCCGACGACGAGCGACACATGCGCCAAGCCATGCTGCTCGCGCGCCAGGCCTGGGATGCGGGCGAAGTCCCGGTAGGCGCGTTGGTTGTGGGGGCCGATGGCTCGGTGTTGGGGCAGGGGGCAAACGCCCCCATCGGCAGGTCCGACCCCACGGCGCACGCTGAAATCATTGCCTTGCGCTCGGCCTGCGGCCACGCAGCCAACTACCGTCTGCCTGGGGCCACGCTATACGTCACGCTGGAACCCTGCGCCATGTGCATGGGCGCCATGCTGCATGCCCGGCTTGCCCGGGTGGTTTATGGCGCGCCCGATCCCAAGACTGGTGCCTGCGGCGGTGTGATCGACTTGCCCGCAGTGGGCACGTTGAATCATCAGACGACCGTGGTGGGGGGCGTCTTGGCTGATGAGTGCGGCGAGTTGTTGCGCGCGTTCTTCCGGGAACGCCGGCAGCAAAGCCGTGAGGCCCGTGTGCAGGCGGCAAGCGGCTGAATTCGGGGCAATCCCAGGTCAACGCCAAGGCAAATTCAGGTCAATGATTTGTCATTGCTGGCCTTGCGTGCGGGTTCGCGGCGTATCCTCGGGTAATAATAGCGGTCGTCCCTTACTTGCGCTGCCGCGCCCCGCGACCTCCCATGGCCAAAAAGAAAGCCCCGTCCGCCGCTGACGTCACGCCTGCCCACGATCACCAGCACGACCATTCGCATGATCACGCGCACGACCATGGGCACGCGCACCAGCACGACCATGTGCATGGCGACGCCTGCGGCTGTGGTTCGAATGGCGACTTCGAGCTGGCGCACGATGGGGCCTACGATGGCTCGCCGCTGCCGCGCAAGAAGATGGGCATCTACATGGTGTCGCCGTCGGGCGCAGTCGACCCGGAAGCCATTGCCAAGGCGCGTGTCACCTTGGCAGAACAAGGCTTCAAGGTCTCGGTAGACCGCGCTGCCTTGCTGCGCAACCAGCGTTTTGCCGGCACCGACGCGCAGCGTCTTGCTGGCCTGCATCGCGCCGCTACCCAGAAACACGAGATCGTGATGGCCACGCGCGGCGGCTACGGCCTGTCGCGACTACTGCCGCAGATCGATTGGAAGCTGCTGGCCGACAGCGGCAAGAAATTCGTCGGGTATAGCGATTTCACCGCGCTGCAACTGGGTTTGCTGGCCAAGACCGGAGCTGTCAGTTACGCCGGCCCGTGTGCGGCTGGGGATTTCGGTGGCAAAAAAATCGACGACCTGACTTCGGAAATCTTCGCTGAAGTCATGCACGGCGAACTGGAACTGCTCAGCTTCGATACCCAAGACGCGGACCCCGTCGATTGCCGCGGCATTCTGTGGGGCGGCAATCTGGCCATGGTTACCGCGCTGCTTGGCACGCCGTACATGCCCAAGATCAAGGGCGGCATCCTGTTCCTGGAAGACGTCAACGAACATCCCTACAGCATCGAGCGCATGTTTGCGCAACTGCTGCAGGCAGGCGTGCTGGCTAAACAGAAGGCCATCGTGCTGGGCAGCTTCACGGAATACCGCCTGACGGCGAACGATGCCGGCTACGACCTGAAGGAAGCCATTGCATGGCTGCGTCGTGAAAGCGGTGTGCCGGTCATCACCGGTTTGCCCTTCGGTCACACCCCGTTCAAGGTGACCTTGCCGGTTGGTGCCAAGGTTGGACTGGCCACGGAAGATGGCGTCGCCCACCTGGTCATTGATGAGCACCATCACCACTAAGCCCTGCTGCACGGCCAGTTTCAGCCAGTGATTGGCAGGGGCAGTGCACGCCTTCGCGCGGGATTTACGCCCGATGGCCATGCCCCCTGATACAATCACTGGTTGCTTTCGAACTTTCTAAGTTGCCCTCGCTGTGATCTCAACCGCAAACCTCACCATTCAGTTCGGCCCCAAGCCCTTGTTCGAGAATGTCTCGGTCAAGTTCGGGGACGGCAATCGCTACGGGCTGATCGGCGCCAACGGTAGCGGAAAATCGACCCTGATGAAAATCATCGGCGGCGATCTGGAATCCACCGCGGGCAATGTCTCGCTCGAACCCAATACCCGCCTGGGCAAGCTGCGCCAGGACCAGTTTGCATTCGAAGACGTGCGGGTGCTGGACGTCGTGCTGATGGGCCACACGGAAATGTGGCAGGCCATGACGGACCGTGATGCGATCTACGCCAACCCGGACGCAAGCGACGAAGATTACATGCGCGCCGCGGAACTGGAAGCCAAGTTCTCGGAATACGACGGCTACACCGCCGAAGCCCGCGCAGGTGAGCTGCTGCTGGGCCTGGAATTCCCGGTTGACCAGCATCAGCTGCCCATGCGCGAAATTGCGCCGGGCTGGAAGCTGCGTGTGCTGCTGGCGCAGGCGCTGTTCTCGAACCCCGACGTGCTGCTGCTCGATGAGCCGACCAACAACCTGGACATCAACACCATTCGTTGGGTCGAGGACGTGTTGAACCGCTATCAGTCGACCATGATCATCATCAGTCACGATCGACATTTCCTGAACCAGGTCTGCACCCACATGGCCGACCTGGACTACGGCGAAGTCCGCATTTACCCGGGCAACTACGACGAATACATGCTGGCATCGACCCAGGCGCGCGAGCGTCAGTCGAATTCCAACGCCAAGGCCAAGGAACGCATTGTCGAGCTGCAGGACTTCGTGCGCCGCTTCTCGGCCAACAAGTCCAAGGCCCGCCAGGCTACCTCGCGTCTGAAGCAGATCGACAAGATCAAGGCCGAAGCCGTGGTGGTCAAGCCGTCTTCGCGCGTGAATCCGTATATCCGCTTCGAAGTCAAAAAGGTCATGCACCGCCAGGCCGTCGAGCTGCAATCGATTGCCAAGTCCTACGACGGCGTGCCGGTCATCAAGCCGTTCTCGGCCATGGTGGAAGCGGGCGAAAAGATCGCCATCATCGGTGCCAACGGTGTGGGTAAGACCACGCTGCTGCGCATGCTGGCCGGTGATCTGGCCCCGGATCGCGGCGAGCTGAAGTGGTCTGACAACGCCAACCTGGGCTACATGGCGCAGGACGTGTCAGACCAGTTCAAGAAGGTCGAAATCGTTTTCGACTGGATGAGCAACTGGCGTCAAGAGGGCGACGACGACCAGTCGATGCGCTCGGTGCTGGGTCGTCTGCTGTTCTCGGCCGACGATCTGCCGAAGGAAGTGCAGGTGCTGTCCGGCGGCGAGAAGAACCGCATGATGTTCGGCAAGCTGATGCTGGGTCGTCACAACGTGCTGCTGATGGACGAGCCGACCAATCACCTGGACATGGAATCGATCGAGTCGCTGCAATTCGCGCTGGAAAAATTCGAAGGCACGCTGTTCTTCGTGTCCCATGACCGTGAATTCGTGTCGGGTTTGGCCAGCCGCATCATCGAAATCCTGCCCTCGGGCGAGATTGTCGATTACAAGGGCACCTACGACGAATACCTGGAATCGCGCGGTATCGAGAACTGATACGCGCACAGCAGCCAGTCGCTGCGCCAGTGCCACGCGGCTCGTGTCCGGTCTGACAAGACTGGCACGAGCCGCAGTCGTTTGTGGCTGGCAAGACGGGCAGCGATCAGATTTGGAACAGGGAGGCTGGGCTGTCTGTCTGCACCAGACCTGATTGCATTAGATTTGATGCATCAGACTTAACCGCATCAGACTTAACCGCATCAGACTTAACCGCATCAGACTTAACGCATCAGGCATGACCCTCGGCCATGAACCGCGTGCGGTATTCCGATGGGCTGATTCCCACGCGTTGGCGGAAGTGGTGGCGCAGCCCGTAGGCGTTGCCCAGGCCTACGGTGTTTGCAATGTCATCGAGGCTGCCGCTGCGTTCCCGAAGCAGCGTTTTTGCGGCTTCCAGACGTTCCAACGTCAACCATTCGCCAGGTGGCATGCCGGTGGCTTCGACAAAGCGGCGCACAAAGGTGCGGTTGCTCATCCGGCATGCCTGCGCCATGCGGGCAATCGTCCAGCGGCCGGACAGCTCGGTGCGTATCTGGTCCAGCAGGGGCGCGATTTCGGTTCGTTCCCGCACGCGGACAGGCCGTTCAAGAAATTGCGCCTGCCCGCCGCTTCGATGTGCTGGCATGACCAAGCGGCGCGCGACGGAATTGGCGGCAGTGGCACCGAAGTCCTGCCGGACGATCTCGATCAGCAGGTCGATGCCCGCCGCGCTGCCGGCGGACGTAAAGATGTTGCCATGAATGCGGTAAAGCGCCGCGTCGTCGACGGTAATGGCAGGGAAGCGGCGGCGCATCGTGTCGGCATAACGCCAGTGCGTAACGGCCACGCCGCCGTCCAACAGCCCGGTTGCTGCCAACACGAATGCACCCGAGCAGATCGATGCCAGACGCGCGCCTCGGGCGTGGGCAGCACGCAATCGCGTGCAAAGCGCATCAGAAACGGGGGCATCGGCACTTGACCACCCCGGCACGACGATCAGATCGGCCTCATCGATCAATGCGGCGCTGTCGCTGGCTTGAACCACAATGCCGCCGTGTGCGCGCAGCGGACCATCATCCACCGCGCAACTGGCGAAGCGATACCAGCCGTCGCCCATTTCCGGTCGCGACAAGCCGAAGATTTCCGTGACGATGCCAAACTCGAACGTGCAGAGTTGGTCATACAACAGCGCGACTACAAGCGGACCGGACGCTTTTGGCATGATCTCTACGATAATTGTCAATCGCGCCAATTGTAGGGCGTGCGAGCCTGGCTGAAAATCTCATCTCACCAAGGAGATAGACGATGAACAGCGCCGTGAATACCGAAGGCACCTCGAACTTTCCCATTGCCAGAACAGCCGTCACCGCCGTTGCTCCCGCTTCCAGTGAAGCCGCCCGGCAGCATTTCGCCGCCGAATTCACGTTCGAGACCGATTGCTGGGACGTGCACGACGCCTTGCAAGATAAGGCGGATTTTGTCTTGCTTGATGTGCGCAGCCCGGCGCTGTATGCCCAGGGTCACGTTCCGGGCGCCATCAGCCTGCCGCGTGGAAAAATCATTGCGTCAAAACTCGCGGCGTGGCCGCAGGACACTGTCTTCGTGACCTATTGCGCCGGCCCGCACTGCAATGGCGCTGCGCGTGGTGCCTTGCGGCTGGCCGAGTTGGGACGTCCGGTAAAGATCATGGCCGGTGGCATCACCGGTTGGCTGGACGAGGGCTTCGCGCTTGCCGTTGGTGATTCCTCCGCAGCTTGAACAGCCGTAGCAGCGCCACCCAAACAGCCCGGCTGCTGACCCATGCGGGCGGCTGACGGCGTAGGGCAATCTGTAGCACCGGAAAACGACACTGCATCAGAAAAACCCGGCCCGGCCATGCTCGGGTGCGGGTTCTGTCTATAGACTGCTCGCCCTTGGCCGGATCTTTTGATCGCTGCGCCGCCTGGCTTTTTTCTTTCCTGACAATCCTGTCCTCACAATCTCGAGTTAACGTGTTCCGATCGTTTTGGCGCGACCTGTCGTTGCCGGCGCTTAGCGCTGGCTTCGTCGCTACCCTGGTGGGCTTCACCAGTTCCGCGCTTATCGTGTTCCAGGCAGCCGCCAGTTTGGGGGCCACGCCCGCGCAGACCACCTCCTGGGTGCTGTCGCTGGGCATCGGCCTGGGCCTGACCTGCATCGTGCTGTCCCTGCGCTACCGCATGCCAATTCTGACGGCGTGGTCCACGCCTGGGGCTGCCATGATGGCGACAGGGGCAGTCGGCACTTCCATGAGCGACGCCATCGGCGCGTTCATTTTTGTCGGTCTGCTGGCGGTGCTTGCCGGGGCAACCGGCGCGTTCGAGCGCCTGATGTCACGCATTCCCCGTTCTCTGGCCGCTGCCATGCTTGCCGGTGTGCTGCTGCGTTTCGGCATGGATATTTTCGTCGCCTTGCAACACCAGGCCGCTCTGGTGCTGACCATGTGCGCGGTGTACCTGATCGGTCGTCGCATGGCATCGCGATACGTGGTGATCGCTACCTTGATTGCGGGCCTGGTGGTGGCCTACGCCAGTGGGTTGATCCGCTTCAGTGACATCCACGTGCTGCCGTCGGAACTGGTGTTCACCATGCCAACGTTCTCCTGGCAGGTGCTGCTGGGGCTGGGTCTGCCGCTGTTCATCGTGACCATGACCTCGCAGAACGTGCCGGGCGTGGCTGCCCTGCATGCCCATGATTACCGCCCGCCGCTGTCTCCGGTGATAGGCGCGATTGGCGCGGTCAATGCGGTGTTGGCCCCGTTTGGTTGTTATGCGCTGAATCTGGCGGCCATCACTGCCACCCTGTGCATGACGGAAAACGTGGATCGCGATCCGGCGCGGCGCTACACGGCGTCTGTCTGCGCCGGGGTGTTTTACCTGGTGATGGGGGCATTTGCAGCGACGATTGTCGCGGTCTTCGCCGCCTTGCCGCGTGAACTGGTCATGGCCATTGCCGGCCTGGCCTTGCTGGGTACCATAGGCGGCAGCCTGAGCGCTGCGGTCATCGATGACAAGCAGCGTGAACCGGCAATCGTTTCGTTCCTGATTGCGGCGTCGGGCGTCAGCCTGTGGGGAATCGGGGCACCGTTCTGGGCCTTGGTCGGTGGGCTGGTAGTGCTTGCGATGCTGTCCTGGCGGCCAGGGCGGGGCGCTGCAAAGCTTGTTTGAGTCGGCAGAACGGCTTGATCAGACATAAGAAAACCCAGTAACTGTATAAATATACAGTTACTGGGTTTTTATACAGTTAGCTAGGATTCGTCGTCTGTTGCAGCAGCCCAGTCAGTTCACCACTGGCTATTGCAGCAGTGGCGTCACTTCCTCACCCGTGCGAATCGCTTCTTCCAAATTTGGGTAACCCGACAAGATGAAGCTGGAAATGCCCACCGAGGCATATTCCCGCAGCCGGTCGGCAACCTGCTGATAGCTGCCCACCAAAGCCGTGCCCGCACCGCCTCGCACCAGACCGACACCAGCCCACAAATTCGGGTAGACCTCCAGGTCGCGGACGTGGTTGATCGTGCGCCCCGCATGCAAGGCGTTCATCCGTTGTTGGCCCACTGCCTGGCTTGCACCCAGCGTGGCGCGTGCGCGCTCGATCGATTCACGAGGAATGCCGGCAAGCAGGCGATCTGCTTCGGCCCAGGCCTGAGCTTCCGTCGCACGGGCGATGATGTGCAGGCGCAGCCCGTAACGCAGCTGCCGCCCTTGTGCTGCAGCCAATTCACCGACGCGTTTCAGCCGCTCGGCCACCATGGGCGGGGTCTCGCCCCACAGCAGGTAGACGTCGCTATGGCTTGCCGCCACATGCTCGGCGGCGGGCGATGCGCCACCGAAGTAGATGGTGGGAGGGGTTGCCAGCGCATCGACCAGCCCGCCACCTTTCACCCGGTAATGTTTACCTTCGTGGTCTTGGGCGCGGCCGCGCCAGATTTTGGCGACCACATCCAGGAATTCAGCAGTACGTTCGTATCGGGCGTCGTGGTCCAGGAAGTCGCCGTAGGACTCTTGCTGGTCTTGTTCGCCGCCCGTCACCACGTTCAACAACAGGCGGTTCTGCGTGAAGGTTTGCAGGGTGGCGACTTTCTGCGCGGCGTAGGCCGGCAGCTCGAAGCCCGGCCGGAAAGCCACCAGGAATTTCAGTTGTCGAGTATCACGTGCTGCCGCTGCCGCAGTCAGCCAGGCGTCTTCGCAGGCGGGGCCAGTGGGGATCAATGCGGCATGGAAACCTGCGGCGTCGGCGGCTTGCGCTACTTGCACCAGGTAGTCGATGTCGGGTTCTCGATGCGAAATGAGGCTGCTTGACGTGCCCCTGTTCCGCACGCCTTGCACACTGGTGTTGCTGACAAGATGCCTGCCGTCGCCATTGGTAGGCAGGAACCAGTTGAATTCGATGCTCATGATGCCAGCGGCTCGGTGACAGAAGTGGAATGGGTAGGGGCGACAGACGTACTGATGGGCAACAGCGGCAAGACTTCCTCGCCCACGCGCAGCGATTCTTCCAGGTTCGGGTAACCCGACAGGATGAAACTGCTCAAACCCAGCTGATGGAATTCCTGAATGCGCTCGGCCACCTGCTGGTAGCTGCCGACGAACGCCGTGCCCGCACCGCCGCGCACCAAGCCGACGCCCGCCCACAGGTTGGGATAGACCTCCAGATCGCGCACATGATTGATGGTTTTGCCAGCATGCAGCGACACCATGCGCGCCTGTCCGACGGATTCGCTGGCACGAAACTGCTTCTGCGATTTTTCGATCACATCGCGCGGAACTTCCGACAGCAGGCGGTCGGCTTCCGCCCAGGCCGCCGCCTCGGTCTCGCGGGCGATGATGTGCGCACGAAACCCATAGCGCAATTGGCGGCCTGCCTGTGCGGCCAGTTCGTCCACGCGCTCGATGCGTTCGCGCACCATGTCCGGCGTCTCGCCCCACAGCAGGTAGGTATCGGCAAACTGGGCCGCAATCGGCTCGGCAGCCGCCGATGCGCCACCGAAGTAGATCGGCGGTGTCTGCGACAAGGGCTTGAGCAAGCCGCCATTGCGCAGACGGTAGTGATCGCCGGAATAGTCCACGCCGCGCTGCGTCCAGACCTGACGCACGATATCCAGAAACTCGCCCGTCCGGGCGTATCGCTCGTCATGGTCAAGGAAGTCGCCGTAGCCTTGCTGCTCTGTGGAGCTGCCGCCAGTCACGACATTGAGCAGCAGCCGATTGCCGGTAATGCGTTGCAAGGACTGCGCAGTCTGCGCGGCCACCGCTGGCAGCACGAAGCCAGGGCGAAATGCCACCAGGAATTTCAGTCGGGTGGTGTCGCGCGAAAGCGCTGCTGCGACGACCCAAGAGTCGTGGCAGGTTGGCCCGGTCGGGATCAACACGGCGTTGAAGCCCGCGTATTCGATTGCCCGGGCCGTGCGTGCCAGGTATTCGGGGCTAGCTGGACGGACGCCAGCGCTACTGTTTCGCAGCTGATTGTTGGTCAGGCCGTGGAAGTCGCCGTGGGTCGGCAGATACCAGTTCAGTTCGATGCTCAAGAGGATTCCCGTCTGTCAGCAGACAGTGAATAGGAGATCCATCGATTGTGCGCAGTCGCCGGACTCAGACCAAATAACGATTGGCGTTAAGCATAAGGGGGAAGAAGCGGGGCGGTGGCCGGGCGAAGGGAAGTCATATGCATATTCTAGAAATTAGATTCAAATATCTTTATAGATTCATGATTTATATAGGAAATTTCTAATTTCCTAGAATTCGCTTGAAGTTCTGTCCAAGATGCAAAAAATGAGGCTCAAGGCTCAAAATCGAGCCTTAAAACCTCAAAAATAACTTTCAAATCACCCTGTTAATCATTGATTTAAAACGTTTTTTCTCAAGTTTCTCGAATCTTCTTGAACATCACCAGGCAAGCATCCCGCTGTGTGGCGTGATCCACCACCGGGCGTGGATAATCCACTCCCAGCTTTACCCCTGACGCAGCCAACTTGCTGCTGTTTTCCCAAGGCGCGTGCAGCAACTTGGCATCGGCTTTGGCCAAGGCGGGCAGGTAGTGCTTGATGAACTTGGCGTCTGGATCAAAGCGTTCGCTCTGCCGAGACGGGTTGAAGATTCGGAAATAGGGCTGGGCATCACACCCGGTAGACGCCGCCCACTGCCAGCCGCCGTTGTTCGGGGCTTGATCGAAATCCAGCAACTGCTTGGCAAAGTAGGCTTCGCCCCAGCGGTAGTCCACCAACAGGTCTTTGGTCAGGAAGGACGCGACGATCATGCGCAGCCGGTTGTGCATGAAACCGCTGGTGTTCAGCTGGATCATGGCCGCGTCCACGATCGGGTAGCCGGTGCGGCCCTCGCACCAGGCGGCGAACAGTTCCGGGTCGTTCTGCCAGGCGATGTCGGTGTATTCGGTCTTGAAGGGCTGGGTGGCGACGTCGGGATAGTGGTACAGCAGCTGGAAGTAGAAGTCGCGCCAGGCCAGTTCGCTCAGCCAGGTCTCGGCACCTTCGCCTTTCGGCGCTGCCAAAGCTGCGCGCGCCAAGGCTCGGATTGATACCGTGCCAAAGCGGTTGTGAACCGACAGACGAGACGTGCCGGGCAGGGCCGGGAAGTCCCGATCTTCGTGATAACGCACGATGGCACGGTCAACAAAGCGTTCCAGCGCGGCCTGTGCCCCAGCCTCGCTGGCATCTATCTTGGTCTCGGCCAGCCCGGCGGGCTCGAACCCCAGCTTTTCCAGGCTGGGCATGGGCGACTCGGGAAGCTTGGCCAGTTTGTCCAGATGGTCTGCGCTGGGGTGGGCGGCGACGGCATCGTGGCCCAGTCGCTCGCGCCATTGCTTTTTGTAGGGGGTGAAGACGGTATAGGGCTTCTTCTGGCCGGTCATCACCTCGGCGCGCGCAAAGATCACAGTGTCTTTGAAGGTGCGCAGGGGGATGTCGCGCACGCCCAATGCCCGTGCCGCCAGCACGTCGCGGGCAATCGCATCGGGCTCGTAGTCTTCGTTCGTATAGACGGCCGACACCTTGTGCTCACCCGCTAGCCGCGCAATCCAAGTCACGGCATCGCCGTGCCGCACAATCAGGTCCGATCCCAATTCCTGCAGCCTGGCTTTCAGCGAAGCCACCGCAGCATGGATGAATTCCACCCGGCGATCCTGGCGCGGCAAGGGGTCGAGAATGTTCCGGTCGAAGATGAACACCGGCACCACGTCACCGACTTCCGTCAGCGCACGCGCCAAGGCGTGGTTGTCGTCCAGACGCAGATCGCGACGGAACCAGAAAAGGGCGCGGGCAGAGGTGCTGGGCATGGGCGAAACCGTTGAGGGCGGGGCGTTTGCAGTCCGGTTTGTCGGCCTGGGATCTTACCTGTTTGCCTATGGGAAAGCCGTCAGACGGCGAATCCTCTGCGTTACAAGATGAGCCGGGTGGCCAAGCTTCGGCAGCCAATGGCGCACCTAACGCGAAACCGTCCAGCCCTCGGTCTGCCTTGCGTTTTCGAGATGAAAGCATTGGTCACTATCGCGGCCGGCCTTTACTGATCCTGCCTTTACTGACCACTTGGCCAACCGACGGACGAGCCTGAGGTCGCCGGTCAGCACGTCAGCCTGACATCTTGCCGCTGGTATAGTCGTTCTCATTTCGGGGCCGATCTGCAGCGTGTGCCTGCCGCCCCGTGTTTCACCGGAATTTTCATGCGTAGTCGCCGACCTTTATCTCGGACCCGACGTGTTGTCAGGGGTCTGCTGGGTGCCGTTGGCGTGTTGACGCTGCTTGTCGCAGGCCTGGGCGTTGCCTGGCGTTATGTCAGTCTGCCGCAAATCGATGGCGAGCTTGCTGTGTCTGGCCTGCGCCAGGAAACCGAGGTGCTGCGCGACGCCTATGGCGTGCCGCACATCTACGCCAAGCATCTTGACGATGCGCAGTTCGCGCTGGGCTACCTGCATGCCCAGGACCGCCTGTGGCAGATGGAAGTCAATCGACGTCTGGTGTCAGGACGCATGGCCGAGCTGTTCGGTCGCCCCGCCGTGGATGCCGATAAATTCCTGCGCACACTCGGCATTCGTCGCGCCGCGCAAGCCATGTTCGACAGCTATTCGCCCGCAGACCGCCGCTTGCTGGAAGCCTACGCAGCCGGCGTGAACGCGTTTCTGGAAGAACATCCGCTGCGCGCCCAGCTTTCCCCGGAATTCCTGTTGGTCAACGCGCCGGCCCCTGAGCCGTGGTCACCGGCAGATTCCATTGCCTGGACCTTGATGATGGCCTGGGACCTGGGTGGCAACTGGTCACAGGAATTGACCCGCCTGCGCTTGGCGCTGCGCGGCATGGACGGCGCAGACATGGATCAGTTGCTGCCGCCGCAGCCGCCCGATCCGACGATGGTTTCCGTGGACTACAAGCAGGCCTTGCGCGACTGGGGCATTGCGTTCGAACCACTGCAAGCCCAGGCCGACCAACTGCAAACGCTGGCGGCAATCCGTCCTAACGGACTGGAAGGTGTTGGATCGAACAACTGGGTGATTGGCGGCGAGCGCACGCAAAGCGGCAAGCCTTTGCTGGCGAATGATCCGCATCTGGGCCTGAGCACCCCGTCGATCTGGTATTTCGCCAGCATGTCTGCCCCCGGACTGGATGTGGTGGGTGCCACCTTGCCGGGCGTGCCGGCGGTGATTCTGGGCCGAAACAAGCGCATCGCCTGGGGCTTCACCAACACTGGCAGTGACGTGCAGGACTTGTTCATCGAAGCGCTCGACCCGTCCGACCCGGAACGTTATCGCACGCCCGATGGCTGGCGGCGTTTCGAGACGCGCAATGAAGTCATCCGCATCAAAGGCGAGCCTGCCGAGACGCTGCGCGTTCGCGTAAGCCGGCATGGCCCCGTGCTGTCGATGGGCGGAAGCGTATCGGCAACCGGCGTCCTGCCGCCTAACTACGCGATTGCCTTGCAATGGGTTGCGCTGCAACCCGGCAACCGCACGCCGCTGGCCGCGTTCGCGCTGAACCAGGCAAACAACCGTGCCGAGTTCGAAGCCGCCATGCGCGACATCAGCGCGCCGCATCAGAACGTGGTGTACGCCGATGTGGACGGCCTGATCGGCTTCGTCGCACCCGGCGCGGTGCCAATGCGTCACGATGACAACCCGATCCGTGGACGCTTCCCGGTACCGGGTTGGGACATGCGCTACGACTGGGAAGACCGCATTCCGTATGCCGACTTGCCACAGGAATGGTCACCCGCGCGGGGTTACCGGGCAACCGCCAACGAAAAGGTCGTGGCACCCGACTATCCGTTCTTCCTGACATCCGAATGGGCTCCCAGCTATCGCGCCGAGCGCATAGCGACGCTGATCGAATCCACGGCGCGTCATGACATCGCGTCGATGAACGCCATGCAGTTGGACGAGGTGTCGTACATGGCACGCGCAACCTTGCCACGCCTGCTGAGCGCTGCGCCTACCGGCGAACGCGAGATCCGCATCTTGACCCGCATGCGCGAGTGGAATGGCGACATGCGCGCCGATGCCGCCGAGCCGGCCATTTTTGCGCTGTGGTGGCGGGAGTTGAATCGTCAGGTCGTGGATATCAACGGGCTGGGCGGTTTCGGTGTGCCACGTGCCCGTTTTCTGCAGCTGGTGCTGGCGGACCAGGATGGCGCAAGCCACTGGTGCGGCAAGCCCGACGGCATCGAGCCGCCATGCGATCGATTGATTGCGGAGTCCCTGGTTGCGGCGCTGGATGCGGGCGAAGCGGTGCTGGGGACTGATCCGCTGTCGTGGAAGTATGGGGAAATGCACCGCACGCGGGCAGAACATCGCCCGCTGGGCCGCGTGGCTGCGCTGGATTGGCTGTTTACGACGCGTGAAACGGTAGGGGGCGATGCATTTACGGTCAATGCCATGTCTGCACCGTTGCGGCCGCTTCCTGCTCCTGGCACGCACGCGCAGGAAGTGATGCAGAACGTCATGCAAAACGTCACGCACGGACCGGGCCTGCGTGCCATCTACGACATGGCAGACCCGGAACGGTCACGGTTCATTCATGGCACCGGGCAAAGCGGCAATCGCTTTTCACCACACTATGCCGACTTCTCGCCGGTCTGGGCCCGGGGTGACACGATCCCCATGCATGTGGCACGTGATCGGGTGGAACCCGGGGCAGTCGGCGTGTTGAAAATGGTGCCGGCGCAGTAGGGGGGCGTCAGTCGCAGTGGAAGCACGGCGAAACCAACGCATCCTCTTACAGATCCAATCAGAACGTGTACTTCATCGACAGCATGAAGTTGCGCGGCGCGCCATACACCCCGCGGGTATCGGATACGGCCGCAAGATAACGCTTATCCAGGGCGTTATTCAGATGCGCCGCCAGGGACAGCTGCCTGTCAACCTGATACCGGGCCATCAGGTTGAGCACGGTGTAGCTGGGCTGCGTGTAGACCACCAGCGGATCGCCGGTTTTGCTTTCCCAGTGCAGGCTGCCACCCAAGGTCAGTTTGTTCCAGTCGCCAGGCAGGCGATACGTGGTGGACAGTTTGACGGTGTGCTTCGGAATACGCGTCATCAGGCGCAGGCCGTCCTTGTTCCGGGTAACGCCATAGGTATAACCAGCCCCCACTTGCCAGCCCCGGGCCAATTCGCCAGCCACTTCCGCTTCGACGCCTTCCGTGACGATGTCATTGATGGCGGTGTAGCTACGCGTGGTGGCGTCCCACTCGGGGAAAGTGTCTTGCTGGGTACGGAACACCGACAGACTGGAATTGATCAGCCCATCTTTGAAGCTGCCTTTGATGCCCACCTCGTAGCTGGTGCCTTCTTCCGGGTCGAGCGTGTTGCCGCGAATGTCGACCACGTGCGGGGGCTGAGGGTTGAAGATCTTGGTGTAGCTGGCGTAGACAGAATACGTGTCGTCAAGCGCATGGACCAAGCCCGCGTAGGGCACCAGAATGTTGCGTTCCCGCAGGTTCGTGGAACTGACATTGCCGGTGGAATAGCTGAGCGAATCTCTATCCTGCTTCCAGTTGATCACACGGCTCCCCAGCAGCAGGCTGGTGGCACTGCTCAGTTGCAGACGGGAATTCAAATAAGCGCTGTACTGGAATTCCTTGGCCTTCGTGTTGCCGGTGGAAGCCGCCGTCGGCTTGCTCAGCTCGTTGGCCCAGTTGAATGCGTTGTTCAGCGTCACCCGAGGGCCAGGATACGAAGGGCTGTCCTGTTCAAGGCTGGACACCGTCACGCCGGCAATCAGCTCGTGGTTTCGTCCTAGCAAGGTGAATGGGCCGGTGACATAGGCGTCCAGGCTGGTCTGCTCAACCTCGCTGGCCCAGTGGATGAGCTGCGCGCTGCCCACACCGGTTGCCTGATCCAGCAGATTGACCGGCGACGCCATGAAGCTGTCGTACTTATAACGGCCATGCGTCAATTCGGCCTTGGCGCTCCAGCCCGATCCGAACCTGTGTTCAACCGAGCCAAACACGCTGTTCAACTCGTGGTCGTAATACGCCCAGTCAGGCGACGCGCCGGCCGACAGTCCTGCACCCGTGGGCTGGCCGTTGGAGTAGATCTCGTAGAACGCGCGGATCGGTGCGTCGGTATTGCGGGTGGTATGGCTGAAGCCGGCGGTAAGCAAGGTGCGGTCGCCCAGGTCCATTTCACCGATGCCGTACAGCACGCCGTAGTCTTGCCGATAGTTGTCGATCCACGCGCCGTCTCGCCGGTAATCTGCAACCAGCCGGCCACGTACAGATGCATCGGCATTGAGCGGGCGTGAAATATCCACCCCGCTTCCGTAGCGTTGCCAGCTGCCTGCTTCAGCGGTGATGCTGGTCTGCGGCTCGGCCGTCGGACGTTTGCGGATCATGTTGATGGTGGCTGCGGGGCTGCCCAGGCCGCTCATGATGCCGGTCGCACCCTTGACGATTTCCACACGGTCGTACATCGCCGTGTTCTGCAGATAATTGCTCATCGACGAGGCAACCGGCACGCCGTCGATCTGGAAATTGGTGATGCTGGAGCCGCGCGCCCACATTTGCGGGCTGTCCGAGCCCACGCTGAACTGCTTCATGGTGATACCCACGGCGGCGTCCAGCACGTCGATCAGGCTGCCCAGCCGCTGATCTTCGATACGTTGGCGCGTCATCACCGTGACCGACTGCGGCGTTTCCTGCGGGGTGAGGTTAAGACGGGTGGAACTGCTGGTGGACCAGGTGGTGTAAGACCCGGTGCCTTCGGTGGTCGAGCCGGGGGCCTTGCCGGACACCGTGACTGCCTGCATGGTCGTCACGCCCTGATTGGCGGGCGCAGCGATGATGACGATGCCGCTGCCTTCGCGCACCGCAATCAGTCCGCTGCCACTCAGCACCCGGCTCAAGGCCTGGTCTTCAGTCAGCGTGCCGGAAACCGCCGGGGCCATTTTGCCTGCGACGAGGGCAGGCGAGAAACCGATGGGCGTGCCGGTGGCGGCAGACAATGCGCCAAGTGCGGCAGCCAGCGGTTGCGCATTCAGAGCAAGATTCACGCTTGCATTGGCTGCCGCGGCTTGGGCTTGGACGGTGGCAGGAACTGCCAGCGCCAGGGCAATCGCCAAGGCGAGCGGCGCGGGGCGGAAGTGCAGGGAGGTACGGGAGGTACGGGAAGTAAGGTGCATGAAGATGGGTTTCACAGTCGGGTAGCGAATGAAAATAAGACTCACTCCCCTTAAGACGCACCAGCCCGCCAAAACTACACCGCTTTTTGAGATTTTTTTGCACGCGTGTTTGCGTGGCGATGTACGCCCGGCTGAACCCGACCGGGTGAAGCGAAAAACGGAAGCATGAAAAACGCCGGCACAAAGGCCGGCGTCATGGTCTGGCTGTCGATATGTCTAGCTGTCGATCTGTCTGACTCTCGATTTTTCCAGCTAATCCATCTTTAGCAGATCAAGCCTCGCGCGGCTTCACCTTCGCAGATGCGGCCTTGGCCTTCACGCGCGCCATGTCGACATTGGCAGCAGTTGCCAGCGCCACACCCATGCGGCGGCGAACGAAGGATTCCGGCTTGCCGAACAGGCGGATGTCCGTGCCCGGTTCAGCCAGGGCGTCGGCCACACCTTCAAACACAATGCCGCGCGCTTCCACGCCACCGTAGATCACGCTGCTGGCACCCGGCTGACGCAAGCTCGTGTCCACCGGCAGGCCCAGCAGGGCGCGCGCGTGCAGCTCGAATTCGTTTTGCGATTGTGTTGCCAAGGTCACCAGACCCGTATCGTGCGGACGCGGGCTGACTTCCGAGAACCAGACCTGGTCGCCCGCCACAAACAGCTCAACGCCAAAGATACCCAGACCGCCCAGGTCGCTCGTGACCTTCTCGGCGATTTCGCGTGCACGCTCCAGCGCGCTGTTGGGCATGGGATGCGGCTGCCAGCTTTCCACGTAATCGCCGTCCACCTGCACGTGCCCGATCGGCTCGCAGAAGTGCGTGCGGATTTCGCCTTCGCTGTCGCGAGCGCGCACCGTCAACAAAGTGATTTCGTAATCAAATTTGACGAAGCCTTCCACGATCACGCGGCCGGCACCGGTACGGCCGCCTTCCTGGGCGTAGCGCCACGATTCTTCGATGTCTTCCGGGCCGTCCAGCTTCGACTGGCCCTTACCCGACGAAGACATGACCGGCTTCACGATGCACGGGTAGCCAATGCCACCGTCGATGGCGGCGCGCAGCTCTTCCAGGGTCGATGCGAATTGGTAGGGCGAGGTCGGCAGGCCCAGTGTTTCGGCGGCCAGACGGCGGATGCCTTCACGATTCATGGTGAGCTTGGCAGCGCGCGCGGTCGGCGTCACACGGGCGATACCGGCTTCTTCGATCTCGACCAACAGGTCGGTGGCGATTGCCTCGATCTCGGGGACGATGATGTGCGGGCGCTCTTGCTCGATCAGCGCGCGCAGGGCGTTGGCGTCCGTCATGGCAATGACGTGTGCGCGATGCGCCACTTGCTGGCCCGGTGCGTCGGCATAGCGATCGACGGCGATGACTTCAACGCCCAGGCGCTGCAGCGCGATGATCACTTCTTTCCCGAGTTCGCCGGAACCCAGCAACATGACGCGGGTAGCGGAAGGGGACAAGGGGGTGCCGAGCACGACAGGGGTGGGCAAAGCCATGGAAATTCCACAAATTAGCAGTGAGGGGCGCAGATTACCGCACCCGAATTCTGCTTGCCACCCGGGTTCAGCGTGATGCTTGCGAAATCGCATATTCATATGGCTTTTCAGCGTGGTTTTACGCCGATTTTCTGACCATTACCCGGGGCTTATCGGCAATATGACAGCCGTGGTTTCCCTCGCGTGCAAACCCGCTGGGGCATACCCGATCTGGACGCTCTTGGCTGTGCTCGGTAACGTGGGCTCGTCACCCCCGAGTTAGCAATGAACGATCTGCCGAATTCCCCTCTTGTCATCCTGCTGGCTGCGACCGCGCTGTGTAGCTTATTGATGTGGCGCTGGATGGCGCATTTGCGCCTGCGATTGGTAGAGGCCAACACCGAACGCGACATGTTCCTGCGTGCCGCCGAAGGCTCGCCGTCGCCCATGCTGATCACGGGTGCCGACCGTCGGGTGACATGGGCCAATTCTGCGTTCGAGGGCCTGTGCGGGTACCGCCTGCACGAGCTGCAAGGCCGGTCGCCGGGCGAGATGTTGCACGGTAAAGACACCGATCAGGACACGGTGGCACTGATTCGCCACCAGTTGGCACGCAATGAAGTGGCCGCGGCCGAGATCCTGAACTATGGCCGAAGCGGTCGTGCGTACTGGGTCAAGCTGCACATCACCCCCATTCTGAATGCCGAAGGCGAAGTAGTGCGTTATATCGCCGTGTTCAACGAGACGACCGAACGGCGTCGCCTGCTTGAACAACTGCATCACGGTCAGCAGGAACTGGAACGCAGGGTGGCCCAGCGCACCCGCGAACTGCTGGCTGCAAAGGAATCGGCCGATATCGCCAACAGTACAAAAAGCGAGTTCCTGGGCCGGATGAGCCAGCAATTGCGCACGCCCATGCATGCCGTGCTGGCCTATAACAATCTGGCGCTGGAGCGTGTCGAACGCGATCTGAAGCTTCGGCAGTACCTGGTCAACCTGCAGAACGCGGGCACAGGCTTGCTGCGCCTGCTGAATGAATTGTTCGATGTGTCGCAGCTGGAAGCAGGGCGCGTGAACCTGTCTTTGCGCGAAACGCGGCTGTACGACGTGGTGCAGTCCACGGTCGATGCCTGGCGAGAAGATGCGCCGCTGACGGCGGCGCGGATACGGCTGGACATGATCGGCCCGAGTCCGGCCGTGGTGGCCGACGCAGACAGATTGGCCCAGGTCGTGCGTAATCTGCTGTCGAACGCCTTGCGTTACAGCGGCGACGAATCACCCGTTTACATCATGATCGACGTCACCGACGACGACGGTGTGGATACCTACGCACGCCTGACGGTTCGTGACGCAGGCATTGGTATTCCGCCTGAGGAAATGGGGCGCTTGTTCAACGGGTTCTATCGATCCAGCCGCACGGTTACCGAAGAACTGGCAGCGGCAACAGGGAAACGCGGAAGCGGTGTAGGCATCGGGCTGGCTGCCTGCCGCCACATCGTGGATTTGCATAACGGGCACATCCGCGCATGGAACAATGAAGATCACGGCAGCACGTTTGAAGTCTTGCTGCCATTGGTCACCATGGCACTGGTCGTGTAAGCGATGCCAGATTGCTGGCGCTTCAGGGGCGCCCCCCCTGAATGCTTGCCGCCATGTTTTTCGTCCCAGAGTTTTTCAATACGGCAGGTCGACCAGCGCAGCGTATTAATCTCGCCCGCATGGCACCGTCTCACTCATTTGCTATCTCATAAAGTTGCCATCTCATAAGCAGATGGCATGAGTGCAGATATGTGTATGAATTCTGCGTACCTTCTGTTTTAGAGTTGACAGCTGTTCACGGCATTTCAGGTAAATGCCTGGTCGGCAAACAGTCGCTCTATTTCGGATAGGAATCAGTATGAAATCACCACGTCGTCGCGCCTTGGTTCAGGCAGTTGCGGCTACTTTCGCCATTGCTTCTGCTGGCAGCAGCGTTGCAGCAGGTACGTCCATCAAGCCATCGGAAATGTCTGGCAAACGAATTCTGATCGTGGTGTCCAGCCATGACAGAAAAGGCCAGGATATGGTTGCCGGCTTCTGGTTTCCAGAGCTTACCCACCCTGCAAAGGTGTTTTCAGAGGCAGGTTATGCATACGATATTGCCAGCCCGCAGGGTGGCATGCCGCCATTCGATGGCTTCGATCTGAAGGACGAAGGCAATAGCTGGTTTTGGATTCAGCCCGCGCTACGCAATAAACTGGCCAACAGTCTGCCGCTTTCCAAGGTCGATGCGTCCAAATATGCGGCTGTCATGCTGGTTGGCGGGCATGGCCCGATGTGGGATTTCGTGAAAAACAACGACCTGCACAATGTCGTACGCAGAATCTATGAAAATGGCGGGATCGTCAGCGCCGTGTGTCATGGGCCGGCCGGGTTGTTGGATCTGAAATTGACCAACGGCAGCGCTTTTATCGAAGGGAAAAAGCTGACTGCTTTCACCAATGAGGAAGAAGTTTCCCGTCAGTATGACAAACTTATTCCTTTCCAATTGGAAACGGCCTTGAAAGCGCAGAAAGCCGTGTTTGAAGAAGCCGACATTTTCAAGGCTCGTGTCGTGATCGATGACAGATTGATCACCGGCCAGAATCCTGCGTCAGCCAAGCCGTTTGGCGAGGCCGTGGTGGCAGCCTTGAAAGCCCGATCCTTGTAACGTAATAAACCCTATGCGCCTCGTCACACGGCAGCCTGTTCATGAGTGATGTATCGATCGCGGCACTGCGCGCCTTCCGGGCCTTGGCGCGGTGTGGCAGCTTCACCGCGACGGCCAAAGATCTGAATCTGGCCCAGTCAGCGGTCAGCAGATATATAGGCATGCTGGAGGCGCATCTGGGCCAGACGCTGGTTCTGCGCGGTCATAGAAAGGTGAAACTTACCCACGCGGGTGAGATGTACCTGGAGACCGTGGTGCGTGTGCTGGACGAACTTGATCATGCGGCGCTTTTGCTCGCCAATGAACCGCGGCGTCCTCAAGTCAAAATTCTGGCAATGCCTTCTTTTTCGGCCCGCTGGCTGGTGCCGCGACTGACACGCCTGAAAGCGGCCCGGATTGATGTGGACCTGGAACTGGCCACTTCCATATGGGATTCGGATTATCACCAAGACCGATTCGACATTGCCATCCATTACAGCGATGGCGCGTGGCCGGGCGCGACCTTGTTGATGCATGACGGCCTGGTCCCGGTGATGTCTCCCAGACTGTTGACAAGGCCGTCGCTGGAACACGTTGAAGCACTTGGCCAGTTCTGCTGGCTGCATGACGCCCTTCGCAATACGAAGTGGGACCAATGGCTGGCCGCCAGCAGGATTGACGGTCTTAAAAGCGAGCGCCGTGTTGTGCTTCAGGATGCAGACGCCACCCTGACCGCCGCTGTTGAAGGGGTTGGTATCGCCATGGGCCACACGGTGCTGATCGAGAACGACATCCGCGAAGGGCGCTTGATCGAGGCCTGGCCCAAGCGGGTGCCGCTTGCAGCCGGTTATCACTTGATTCAATCAAAGCGATGCGCTCGCAGCCCAGCTGCGCAGGCGGTTGCCAAATGGCTGCTGGAAGAAGCGGCAATATTCGGTCGGATGCAATCTGACAGATGAATGGCAAATCCTGCCTACACGCGAATCTTGCCTAGACAATACCCAGCTTCGCTGGCGCAACCCCTGCAAAAACCTGATCCACCTGACGGGCACTCAACCCGTACATCTGCGTGAACAGCCCTGCGAACACACGCCGGTATTCATTAAGCACCGGATAGTCCCGATTCTGGAACAGGGTTGAGGCATCCAGCTTCTGTTGCTCGCCCAGAATGCGGCCACCTTGGATAGAGCCGCCCAGCACCCAGTAGACCGTTCCATGCCCGTGATCGGTACCTCGGTTGCCGTTCTCGCGGAAGGTGCGCCCGAACTCGCTGATGACCACGACAACCGTGCGTGGCCAGGCGTCGCCCATTTCTTCACCGAAGCCGGCCAGACCGTCGCCCAGTTCCGTGAACCGATCTGCCAGATAACCCGTGGCCCCGCCTTGGCCAACGTGGGTATCCCAGCCCCCGATATCGACAAAACCCACGTCAAAACGGTCTTTCATCAGCCTTGCTATGCGCCGTGCTTCGAGCGCAAAACCCTTTGTCGATATCGCCCGACCGCTGGCAGCATCCAAGGCTTCGGCGGCAGCGCGTTGCGCGTCCACCTTGACCGCAAAGCCTTCTTCGACTTGGCGGCCCAGCGGCGTCTGTTTGTACATTGCGGCGATCACGTCCGACTGCCGGGCGTTCAAGCCGCCTTTGCCCAAGGTGTTGAATGCGATGTTCGGAACTTGCTCGATGCCGCGCAGCGTAAGGGGGACTTGCTCTGTGAAGGCCACCGGGCGGGCAGCCTGCGGGCCGGACAACACATGCACCAGGCGATTCAGGAAGCCCGACTGGTAATCACGATGCGCATCCAGTCCTTGCCCAATTTCGACCGTATCCTGCGTCTCGAAGTGACTACGGCTCAGGTCGTCGGTGCCAGCAAAAGGCACGAAGGCTAGCTGTCCCGACTGGTACATGGGCAGCATGGACTTGAGCAAAGCAGGGTGCAGACCCCAGTTCGCATCCAGCGCAAGGGCGCTGGCTGGGCCTGTACCTGGGCGGGCAATCGCCAGATTTGGGCGAGACTCGTAGTAGAAGTCGCTGCTGATCGGCACCAGCAGATTGGTGGCGTCGTAGGCCCCGCGCAGGAACACCACCAGCAGCTTGGCACCCGCCTGGGGCGCGGCGTACAGACGGCCGCCAAGGGTCATCAGCGGCGTGGCGGCGAGTGCGGCCAGCAAATCGCGTCGTTTCATGTCGGGCTCCTTATCGTTCCTCGATGCATCATCGCGCCATGAATTCCGGAGACGAGAGCAAAAAGGTATTCCATTCCTGTGCATTCTTGGCCTGGGCAAGCGCATCGCGGGTTGCCGGACTCAGGCTCGGAGCGATGTGCTGCGTGAACCACGGCCCGGACAAGATCGGTGCCGCAGGCGGGGCAGCACCGAACAGACCACGGTCACTTGTTCCAATCGCGCGCGCAATCTCGAAGCGCGTGGCCAATTGCCCGGAACCGTTCCAAGCGCTGGCCAACATAGGGTAACCATCTGGGGCTACATGCCCGTAACGAGCTTGGCCCAGACGACGAATCCAGCCCTGCATGGGAGCCGTGTCTTCCAAAGGTCTATCACCATAGGCCAGGCGCACCGCAGACACGACATAGTGCACGGGGTCTTTGAAACCCTGGCCCAGCGATGCGCTGAATTCCGGCGCATCGAACAGTACCTTCAAAGTCTTGGCGATATCGCCATCGGTATGCAGGAAAGCTTGCGCGACTCGATCAACCAAGGCGGGCGGCGGGTCATCGGACACAAAGAACGTCACCAGCTTGCGCGCAATGAACCGCGCAGTGGAAGGATGACGGGCCAGGCGGTCCAGCGCTTCATCGACTTCGGCCAACCCCTTCGCGTGCAGAGGCGCACCCAGCAGCGTCTTGGGCGTGGCGTCGTGCCGCGCCGGGTTGAATTCAAACAAGCCGGTGCGAACGTACTGCGCCTGCAAGGCCGGGCGGATTTTGGCGTCGTCTTCCGGCACCCGCACGCCTACTCCAGTCAGCACCTGGGCAAGCATCTGCACGTCTGCCTGCTGATAACCGCCATCGACGCCCAGGGTATGCAGTTCCATCAGCTCACGGGCGTAGTTTTCGTTGATCTTGCCCACGGCATTCTGGTCATTGTCCAGATAGCGCAACATGGCCGGATGCCGCACGACCGCCCCAAGCAAGTCGCGGAAACGCCCCAGCGCATAGGGCCGGATCGCCTGTTCCTCGTAGTCGCCCACCAGCGCACGGATATCGCGCTTGCCCCTGAACACGCCGAAGTGGTTCACCCAGAACCAGCTCATCTGTTCCTGTAGCTGCGCAGGCGAATAGACGGCCCGCAGCAGCGCGCGTGACTCGGCTTGGCGGGCCAGTTCATTCAAGTCTTGCTGGTAGACCTGTCGCGCGGCTTGTTTGGCGGCGTCGTCGGTCAGCGCGTTGGCAGCCTGGTTGGCCGCGCTTAGTGTTCGAAGCAGTGATGGCGTGGGCTCGCGCGAGATCGGCATCGCGTCGATCTGTGCCTGAACCGATGCGGGCAATGCGGTGTCGGTGGGATGAAGCTGTTCATTCAACCAAGCGGTGCGGCCCATGCGGGTTGCCGATGCCAGTGTGGACGGGTTTGCGCCCCAGCTGATGCGGTCCACCCATGCATAGGCACCTTGCGGGCTGAAGTCAGCGCGGCCAGCGGGTGGGGTGGAGCATGCAGCCAGCAGCGCCGCCGTGGCCAACACAGCAGACACGATCCCGCCAAGCCTGCGCGGTGATGCCGGCACGGGCGACAAGACAAAGGATCGGGGCATGCCGGGTCTCCGGTGGATGAGCCAGCCGCCACCTTATTCCTCAAAGCTGACGGAAATCTGCACGGCGTGATGGCAGATGTAAGTGACTGGGGCTGGCCGCCAGTTGGACAGACCAACGCGGCGCTCGATCCATGCGCTTATCTTGATAGTTACATTTGGCAACACTTGATTGGAGGTTTTTTGATTCAGACGAAGACGGCACGTTGATACGGGGCAATCGTCTTCGTGATGGGTTTACGCGGCTACGGCCATCAAGTAACGCGAAATATCGGATTTCAGGGCTGGTTGCGGCGGCGTTGCGAGGGTCTTTAGGATGCGTGGCGTCGTGGCTGCGGTCACTTCTGTGCCGCTATGCCAACCCTGTTTGCTGTCGATACGACCACCCGTCCAATCAGCAGCAGCTTCTTGAACTCTTGCCCCCAGGTCATCCATGTCCACTTCCACCGCCCAGGCACACCCAGACCTTGATTGCACCAAGGCAGACACTGGACTGACCGCCCAGGTTTCCTGGCGTGTGGCCGACGCGCTGGCCTTGTTTGCGTTGCCCTTGATGCAGTTGCTGGATCGAGCGCGTGAAGTGCATCGCCAGCACCACCCAGACGGCACGATCCAGCTGTCCAGTCTGCTGTCGATCAAGACCGGTGGCTGTCCGGAAGACTGCGGATACTGTCCGCAAGCAGCCTGGCACGATACGGGCCTGGACGCCGACAAGCTGATGCCCTTGGATGAAGTGCTGACGGCAGCGCGTGAGGCTCAGTCGCAAGGTGCCCATCGCTTCTGCATGGGGGCGGCGTGGCGCAATCCGAAAGATCATCAGATCGAGTTGGTTGCCGAGATGGTGCGAGAAGTCCGCGCGCTGGGCCTGGAAACCTGCGTGACACTGGGCATGTTGAAGGCCACGCAGGCACAAGCGCTGCAAGCAGCCGGGCTGGATTACTACAACCACAACCTGGACACCTCGCCGGCTTTCTACGGCAACATCGTCAAGACCCGCAGCTACCAAGACCGGCTGGATACGCTGGGTCATGTGCGCGATGCCGGTATCAAGGTGTGTTGCGGCGGCATTGTCGGCATGGGCGAATCGCGGCGAGACCGGGCGGCCTTGCTGGTGCAGTTGGCAAACCTGTCGCCGTACCCGGAATCCGTGCCCATCAACAACCTGGTTCCTGTTGCCGGAACGCCCCTGGCAGACGCCGAACCCATCGACCCGTTCGAGTTCGTGCGCACGATTGCCGTGGCCCGCATCACCATGCCGCGCGCCGTGGTGCGCTTGTCCGCGGGACGCGAAAGCATGGACGACAGCCTGCAAGCCCTGTGTTTCCTGGCGGGGGCCAATTCGATTTTCTACGGTGAAAAGCTGCTGACCACGGGCAACCCGCGCTTGCAGGCCGACCGGGCGTTGATGTCGCGGCTGGGCCTGACGGTGGCGGCATCTGCCGAGGCTGGCATCGACGCGCAGACATGCAACCGACGCGGTGCCGCGACATGACCTACTTGATATTGAGCATGTTGTGCAGCGTGGGCGTGTCCGTGCTGCTGAAACTCGCCGCCCAGTTTGGCGTGGATACGCGCCAGGCCATCGCCGTGAACTACGGCGTGGCGGCCACCATGACGGCGCTGCTGCTGAAACCGCAATTGGCAAGCTTGGCGCAACCCAGGGGAGGCGCGGCGTTCAGCAGTTGGGCGCTGATTCTTGCGCTGGGCGTGCTGCTGCCGTCTGTATTTCTGGCCATGGCCGCTGCTGTGCGCCATGCCGGCATCGTGCGCAGCGACGCCGCACAACGCCTGTCGCTGTTCATTCCCGTCATCGCCGCGTTCACGGTGTTTGGGGAGTCAGTAGAAACCGGCAAGTTGATGGGTCTGGCGTTGGCGCTGGCTGCCATGACTTGCCTGGTCGGCCGCTACCGTCCCGGCATGAAAGGCGACACATCGGACGCGGGCAGCGAAGGGGCCTGGCGTTGGTTGCTGGTGATCTGGCTGGGCTACGGCAGCATCGACATCATGTTCAAACAGGTAGCCAAGGCAGGCACCGCGTTTGCCCCGGCCTTGCTTGCAAGCTTTGTGTTGGCAGGGATCGTGATGCTGATCTGGCTGACCTGGCACCGCGTGCGCTGGGATCGCCGCAACGTGGCGGGCGGCGTGCTGCTGGGCCTGCTGAATTTTGCCAACATTCTGTTCTATATCCGCGCGCATCAGCACTTTGCCAATAATCCGACGCTGGTTTTTGCGACCATGAATATTGGGGTGGTGGCGCTGGGCACGGTGGTGGGTGCGCTGGCGTTTCGCGAGCGTCTGAGCGCCCGGCATGGTTTGGGGATTGCATTGACGCTGCTGGCAATCGTGGTGATGTTGCCAAAATGAAAGCGTGGCATGCGTTCAATGCAGAAAGCGGGTAGGGCGCTGTGGATCTGGCGGCTGCCGGCTAAGCTTGTGGATGTGGTCCCACCTGGAAAGTCAGCGCAGCGATATCGGCATGCGTGGGCCGGGTGACTCGGGGACAGATTGAGTCAGCTGCATCCCGCGTTCCAGCATTAAGCAGGACCGTGTCTTGACTTGCTTCCGGCCACTGTTTCCTTTGCTGCACTCATCTGCAAAACGTCCATCAAACGTAAAGGCTTCACCATGCGGTTTGCTGTCTTCTTTCTTTCGTTGACTGCGGCGATGAGCTTGTCATCGCAGGCAATTGCCACGGAAATGAATACCCCGACCGAGCGGCTGGAGCTTGCCAGGTCAGTGATTTCTCCCAACCCGGTACCGATAGATAAGCAGATTCCGACGATTGAGGTTGTCCGGACTGAGTTTGGTCTGTTTTTCCCGCCTGGGTCTACGAAGAAGAAGTTTGTATCTGCCCGGACGGTGCCGTTGGTGGAAAATCAGATGTACGGTTGGCGGGTGTATTTGAAGCCGGGCGTTGGGAAGGTGCGTTGGCGTGAGGAATTTGTTTTGCCTGTCGCGCCGTCGACCTGGGGTGGGTCGCTTCCCGGGGTGACGCAGGATGTGTCGTCTGACGGCAGAACGTCGATCAAGGAGGGTACGGTGTCGGGTCAGCAGGGGGTGATCTGGAATGTTTGGTCTGTGGCTCCGGGAGATCCGACGGGGAAGTATGTGATTCGCGTGTTTGTCGAAGATAAGTTGGTGAAGACGTTTGAGTTCAATGTGGAATGAGGTGGTTTTCTTGTGATGGTGTTTTTGTTCTTTAGTCAGTCGCGGGCAGTGGGGCCGGCTCGTCTGCCCCGCTTGACCTTGGCGTCGGGTCTCCGCCCTCCACCGTGTCCAGAAGGGCAGCCAAGCCGGCCCCACCACCCACGCCTTCAAAGACGTTTGGTTAAAAGCTGATCCCGCCTTTGGGCGGCGTGCGTTTTTCTGGCTGCCGGGTGCTGGAATCGGTTCTCGGCATGCGTGGGCCGCCATCCTTGAACGCCATGCGGCTGGCCGTGGGGATTGGCTGCCCAGGTCGCCACGAAGCGACTCAGCGGCTCGCGTCTCGGGCCGTGCTTAACGGGCCTTTCAGGGCAGCGCCACTCAAAAAAATTCGCGCGCCTGCTTGGTGGTGGGGTGACACCGAAGCGGGTGGCCGCCGCGTTACGGCATGCGGAGAGCGGCCGCGACGATCTTGGCGCTGGCGGCTGATTTGCGAAAAACGCTTGTGCTGCGCGTTGGTCGCGGCGCTTGCCATGCGCAATAGCAACGGGGCATCGGTAGCCTGAAACGCTCAGCTGCGTACAGCGATCTTCGCGTCCTCGATCATCTTGTTTCCGGCAACGATGACAAGCCGCGTCTCGATTGGCGGTGGCACGTGCTGGGCTGTTGGAAGCGTTGGCATCATCGGCACTCACCACTGCCCACTAATTTTCATCGCCGCTTTGAACGTTTTTTTTACCGCCTCGAACATTCTGCACCGTCGTGAACGTTCTTCACCGCTTTGAACATTCGTCCTCGCTTCGAACATTCGTCACCGCGTCGAACGTTCTTCATCACTTGAAACGTTTAATGTTCAGCCTTCAAAACGCGGACCTTCAGCGCCCCGCTTTTTCGTCGCATTACCTGATGCGCGGCCACCCGCTTCCGTGTCACCCCACCGCTAAGCAGGCGCGCGAATTTTTTTGAGTGGCGCTGCCCTGAAAGGCTGCTGATATACGGTCAGAATCGTGAGCCGCTGACTCGCTTCGTGGCGACCTGGGCAGCCAGTCCCGAGGGCCAGCCGCATGGTGTTCAAGAATGGTGGCCAACTCATGCCGAGAACCGCATCCAGCCCCAAGCAGCCAGAGAATTCCGGTACGCCCACAGGCGGGATTAGCTTTTAACCAAAGCAGTTCTGAAGGCGCGGGTGTCGGGGGCGTGGCGTCTGCCCTTCTGGACGACGTGGAGGGCGGGAGACCCGACGCGTAGGTCCAGCGGGGCAGGCGACGCGCCCCCGACACCCGTGACTGGCTACAAAGCGGCATACCCGCAAATAAAAACAGCTTATTAGTTCAATACAAAACGGCTGATGCTCACGATCAATAACAGGTGCCTAACCAGCATGACGGCGCGCAACATAGCCCGTTATCATCCCGCCTTCACCATCGCCCACGTGCCATCAAACCCGTCATGCCGCTGATCGTCGCCGCCGCCCAAACCATCTCTGTAGCTGGCGACGTGCCGGCCAACATCGTCAACCATTTGCGGGTCATGCAGGCAGCGGCCAATCATTGTGTGCAGCTGCTGGTGTTTCCCGAGTTGTCCCTGACAGGTTATGAGCCGACCTTGGCGCATGATTTGGCGATCCTGGCCGATGACCCGCGCTTGGCTCCCATGCGAGAGCTGGCCCAGAAGACCGGCATGCGCACCGTCATTGGTGCACCCCTGAAAATGAGCGTGGAAAAGGGCGCGGGAATCGGCATTGCCGCCTTGGTGCTTCAACTGGACGGCACAGTATCCGTCTACACCAAGCAGCACCTGCATCCGGGCGAAGAAAAAGCGTTTGTCCCAGGTTTCGGCGGTACGCCCGTGTTGGTCGATGACGCCAAGATCGCATTGGCCGTCTGTGCCGACGCCACCCATGCAAGCCATGCAGACCACGCCGCGCAAATCCAGCCTGCGGTCTATGCAGTCGGGTCAGTCATCACAACCGGGTCGTATCCCGCCGAGAGCGCGCAGCTTGCGGGTTACGCCGCCCAGCACAACATGGCAGTGCTGTTGGCCAACCACGGCGGGCCGACGGGGGGCTGGTCATGCGCTGGATGCAGCGCAGTGTGGGCACCGGGCGGCGAACAGGTCGCAGTCGCACCGGGCTTGGGCGAGTTTCTGGTGATAGCAACGCGCAACGATGGCATCTGGTCGGGCGAGGCTATCGCGCTGTAACAAGGTCAGAAGGCGGGATCAGTGCTGGCAGCGTTGACGTCTGTATCAGCGCTTGTGCGCTGATGCATACCGCACGCGCAACTGACGCGCGCCTGTGCCTCAAACGAAGCACAGGCGCGCAGTCCCGGCACCAAGCCCAATCCCAACCCCAAACCCTCAAGCAGACAACTTCTGCATTTCCACAAACAGATCCGCCTTCCCCTCAAAACCAATCCCGGGCAGATCAGGCATGGTGATGAAGCCGTTCTCCACTTTCACCCCATCCGGGAATCCGCCATACGGCTGGAACAGATCGGGGTAGGACTCGTTGCCGCCTAACCCCAGGCCAGCTGCGATGTTCAGGGACATCTGGTGGCCGCCATGGGGAATGCAGCGCTTGGGCGACCAGCCGTGTTCGCGCAGCATGTCGAGCGTGCGCAGGTATTCGACCAGGCCGTAGCTCAGCGCGCAGTCGAACTGCAGCCAGTCGCGGTCAGGGCGCATGCCGCCGTAGCGGATCAGGTTGCGGGCGTCCTGCATCGAAAACAGGTTTTCGCCGGTGGCCATGGGGTTGCGGTAGTAGTTACGCAGCGTGGCCTGCAATTCGAAGTCCAGCGGGTCGCCAGCTTCTTCGTACCAGAACAAGTCGTATTGCGACAGCGCCTTGGCGTACTGCACCGCGGTGTCCAGGTCAAAGCGGCCGTTGGCGTCCACCGCCAGTTTCTGTCCGTCGCCCAGCACGCTCAGAATCGAATCGATGCGGCGCAGGTCTTCGTCCAATGAGGCACCGCCGATCTTCTTCTTGACCACGGTGTAGCCACGGTCGATATAGCTGCGCATTTCGTCTTTCAGCTTGCTGTGGTCCTGGCCGGGGTAGTAGTAGCCGCCGGCGGCGTAGACGAAGATCTTCTTGTCTGGCGTACCGTTGCCGTAGCGGTCGGCCAGCAACTGGAACAGCGGTTTGTCGGCGATCTTGGCGACGGCGTCCCAGATGGCCATGTCGATGGTGCCGATGGCCACCGAGCGTTCACCGTGGCCACCCGGCTTTTCGTTGGTGAACATGGTGGCCCAGATCTTGTGCGGGTCTAGGTTGTCGCCGGCATCATTCACCAGCGAGGCCGGATCGGCTTCCAGCAGACGCGGGATGAAGCGCTCGCGCATCAGCTTGCCTTGGCCGTAGCGCCCGTTGGAATTGAAGCCGTAACCGACCACGGGCTTGCCGTTGCGGATCACGTCGGTAACCACCGCGACCAAGCTCAGCGTCATCTTGCTGAAGTCGATGTAGGCATTCCGAATGGGGGAGCTGATCGGAATGGTCTTTTCGCGGATCTCGACGATTTTCATGCGTTTCTCCTGGGGATGCTGTCGGTCATTGCCGACGTGGAACCGCTAGGCTAATCGCCGAACACAACGCTATATTTCACCTGTTTTCATTTTTCAATTCACTTCAGGTGAATGATCAGGGCCGCACCTACTACCGTGAAAACCGACCTGAGCAACGATCTGAATTTCTTCGTATTGCTTGCCCGCCACGGCAGTTTGTCTGCCGCTGCGCGCCTGCTCGACATCACGCCGCCTGCCGCGACCAAGCGGCTTGCCTTGCTGGAAAGCCGGCTGGGCGTGCGGTTGGTGAACCGCACCACGCGCAGCATCAGCCTGACCAGCGAGGGGGAAACCTATCTGCAGCACGCGACGCGCATTCTCAGTGATGTGCAGGCGATGGAAGATGCGGTGAGCGGCGGGCGGGCGTCCCCGAAAGGCTTGCTTCGGGTCAACGCTACGTTGGGCTTCGGCCGCACCACCATTGCACCGCTGGTGTCCGACTTCGCCGCCAAGCACCCGGACGTCGAGGTGCTGTTGGACGTATCGGACCGCCCGGTAGACCTCGTGGAAAGCGGGTTCGATCTGGGCATTCGGTTCGGCGCTTTGCCGGACAAACGCCTGAACGCACGCCGGATCATGTCCAACCGGCGTTTTCTGTGCGCGTCACCCGGCTACCTGAAAAAGCACGGCACGCCTCAGACCTTGGCCGATCTGGCCCGGCATCGTTGCATCATCCACCGGCAAAACGATGACGCCTATGGCATCTGGCGTTTCATGCGCGGTGAAAACAGCGAAGTGATCAAGGTGCAGGGCAGCTTGTCGAGCAACGATGGTGACATCGTGCTGGGCTGGGCCTTGGACGGCCACGGTATTTTAATCCGGTCAGAATGGGATCTAGCCAAATACCTGGAAAGCGGCAGATTGCGTGTGCTGCTGCCTGAATTCGAATTACCCGCTGCGGATTTGTTCGTTTATTACGCCAATCAGCGAAATCAGTCGGCGCGAATACGCGTTTTCATTGATTTCCTAGTGGAACATTTCGCCAACACACCCGCGAAACAGAGGGTGAAATAGGGTCCACTTTTGCGCCGTGACATTGCCTGTTGTTGGGTGAACACGGTGTCAGAAAACTTGATGGTAACTGTGCCAGAATCGCGTCGTTTTCGCAGGTCTTGAACCTGAGAAACCCCTGCTGCTACCTGCATAATCCGTCACCCAAGAGTGTTAGGCCATGTCCTTGAAATTTCGCCACAAGATCCTGCTGGCCGCTGCAGTCGTGGTCGTTGCGGCTTTCGCATCGTTTGCGGTTTACAACGATTATCTCCAGCGTAAATCGATCACCCAGGATATTGAATCCTCGGTCGCCCAATCCGGCGCGCTGGCTGCCACCAGTATTCAAAGCTGGCTGAGCGGAAGAATTCTGTTGCTGTCGAATCTGGCCGAAAACGTTGCGCAACGAGGCAGCGACGCTGACCCGGCCGACCTGGTCGCCCAACCGTCGTTTACCTCGACGTTCCAATACACCTATATTGGCGACCAGAATGGCAAGTTCACCCAACGCCCGGACGACCCCATGCCGGCGGGTTACGACCCACGCAAACGCCCGTGGTACACCGCCACCGTTGAAGCCGGCCAGACCATTCTGAGCGCCCCTTATCTGTCATCGGTAGGCGGCTTGGTTGTCACCGTGGCCAGCCCCATCAAGTCGCAAGGCAAGATCACGGCCGTGGCCGGTGGTGATCTGAGCTTGGATACTTTGGTGAAAATCGTTGATGGCGTGGACTTCGGCGGCATCGGCCACGCGTTCCTGGTGAGTGAAGACGGCCTGATCATTGTCAGCCCGGACAAGCGCCACCAGATGAAGAACCTGAAAGAGGTCTACCCGGGGCAAGACATCAAGCTTGGCAAAGCCTTGCATGAAGTGACCCTGGACGGCCAGCAACGCCTGTTGTCGTTCTTGCCGGTTGCCGGTCTGCCCTCGGCTAAATGGCTGGTGGGCGTGTCCATCGACAAGCAAAAAGCCTACGCGCCGCTTCAGCAATTCCGCAGTTCGGCGCTGCTGGCGACCTTGATTGCCGTTGTCGTGATTGCCTTGCTGCTGAGCGTGCTGATCAACGCGCTGATGCGCCCGCTGACGACCATGGGCCGCGCCATGCGTGATATTGCACAGGGGGAGGGCGATCTGACCCGCCGCCTGACGGTGCACAGCAAGGACGAGTTCGGTGAACTGGGCGAGTCCTTCAACCGCTTTGTCGAGCGCGTGCACGTATCGATTCGCGAAGTGTCGTCTGCCACGCTGCAAGTGCACGACCTGTCGCGCCGGGTGGTCGATTCGTCCAATGCGTCGATTACCGGCTTCGATGAGCAAAGCTCGCGGACCACCAGCGTTGCTGCGGCCATCAACGAACTGGGTGCAACCACCCAGGAAATCGCGCGCAATGCGTCGGATGCGTCCCAGCAAGCCAGCGAAGCACGCGGGCAGGCCGACGAAAGCCGCGCCGTGGTCGAGCAAACGATTGCTGCCATGGGCACCCTGTCGGGCAAGATCAGCAATGCACGCACGCAGATCGAACAACTGGATGTGAGCACCGGCAACATCGGCCACATTCTGGAAGTCATCAAAGGCATTTCGCAGCAGACCAACCTGCTGGCACTGAACGCCGCGATTGAAGCAGCGCGTGCCGGCGAAGCAGGGCGGGGCTTTGCAGTGGTTGCCGACGAAGTGCGCAGCCTGGCACATCGCACGCAGCAGTCCACAGATGAGATCCACGGCATGATCGGCGCACTTCAGTCGCGTTCACACGCGGCCGTGACCAACATGAACGAAAGCCAGGCCAGCAGCGAAGCCAGTGTGGAAGTGGCCAACCAGGCGGGCAGCCACTTGGTCAGCGTGACGCAGCGTATTGGCGATATCGACGGTATGAACCAGTCGGTGGCCGCTGCAACGGAACAGCAAAGCGCGGCGGTTGATACCTTGAACGTCGAAATCAACCAGATCAACCTGCTGAATCAGCAGGGCGTGGCGAACTTGAATGACACCTTGAAGGACTGTGCGGCCTTGTCGGAACAGGCTGCGCGCTTGAAGCATTTGGTGGACAGCTTCAAGATTTAGGCAGGCGGATGCTGACGCCCGCAGCCGGCCTGGACGGCGGTGCGGGCGGCTTTGCTGTCTGGTTTCAGCTGCTTGGGTTCGACCGCTCAAGGGGCGGCTGATAGTGGGTAATGGATGCCCGATCCCAGGCCGCGATTGACCACATCGTCGGTCAGCAAACAACCGACGACATACCGCCATCAATCCCGGCTCTTCTTATCCCACGATTCCACAATCGACTTCGCCAAGCTTCCTGAAGGCGTAAGCGTCATGGAATTAGGCAGATAAGCCGAGGCTCCCTCGGCCTTGTCGTTGATTGCCCAGCTGACATGGCTGATGTCGTTGCTTCGCAAAAAGCGCATCCACGCCTCGGTCTGCTCGCGATTGACCTGCCCATCTCCATGCGCATTCACCGAACCCCATTCCGTCACGAACAAGGGCAGCTTGTTCTGCAGCGCCACTTTCGCCTTGTCGCGTTGCTGCTCGCCGTGCGTATCGGCGTAGAAGTGCAGGGCATAGGCAACATTGTTCGCGTTGATGGGCGCGCGTGACGCCACGTCCACATCCTGCGACCAGCCGGGTGTGCCCACCACGATCAGGTTGTCTTTGTCTTCCGCCCGAATCACCTGAATCATGCGTTCCGCATAGGGCTTGATCGTGTTGTCCCAGGACACCTGCAAGGGCTCGTTGTAGATCTCGTAGATCACATGCCGGTATTGCCCGTACTTGCTGGCGATCTGGCGAAAGAAGTCTGCCGCCTCGACCTCGTGCAGCTCGGCCTCGTGCGAGTGCCAGTCGACAATCACGTACATGTCCTGCTCGATGGCCGCCTGAATGACCGCCTCGGTACGCGCCAGGTTTCCTACCGGATCGTCCAGATAACCACCGGCTTGCTCCACGCCCACCGGAATCCGGATGACGGACGCACGCCACTCGTCCTTCAAATGTTTGACGATTTCGCGCGTGTAGAACTTCTCGCCGCCCCAACCTGTGTTGCTCCAGAACAGGCTGACACCCGCCAGATTGGCAGGCGCATTGCCCGCCAGGACTTTGCCATTGGCCACGGACAGCGGACGAACATCTGCATAGGCCGGGCCGGACATGGGCGCAGCGGCAAGCAGCAGAAGTGCAAAAGCTAAAGACTTCATTGTGATCAGATCGGTCCAGTTGCGGGCCACCTAGGGCCGGTCTTGTCTTGTTGTGTAAGGACGAAGGAACGTTTCGTGCGCTTCTATCCAGGCGCCGACACATTGCCGGCGCGACATGCTTGTATCACGGCGACGCCGCAGTCTGACAGAGTCGCCCGAGCATGGCACGAACGAGGGGTTGCACGCACATGGCCACACGCCTTTTGCGCAACCTCGTCCATTGCACCGCTGTCCGCAGGAAGTCTGAAATGCCCATCCCTATTGAACGACGCCGTTCTCGGCTCGCCGTTGCCGTATATAAATTATTCGATCCCATTCCTTTCGGCATGTTCGTCGGTGCATTGATTTTTGATGTGGTCTACGCCAAGACCGGCGAATTGCTGTGGATGAAAGCGGCCGCATGGCTGATCGCCATCGGGCTGATCTTTGCAATCATTCCTCGTCTGGTGAACCTGGCACTGGTCTGGTTTCCTGCCAGAAAGCCGGATTCGGCAGCACTGAAAATCGACTTTTTCCTTAATTTCCTGGCCATCGTCGCGGCCATCTTCAACGCGTTCGTGCACAGCCGCGATGCGTACGGCGTAATGCCTGCCGGCATGTGGCTGTCGATTGCCACGGTAGTGCTGTTGTGCGTGGGGAGCGTGGTTCGAACCTCATACGAATTCGATCTTGAGGAGCGCGGCCATGACTAAGTTCTTGCAATTGTCCGAGCGGAAGTCTTCGCATAAGTTCCATCGCAGGCCCTTGATGCTGAGCGCGCTGTCGGTGTCGCTGGTCCTGGCCTTGTCGGCGTGCAGCGAAAAAGCTGCGCTTGATCCTGCCCAGCAGACGGGTGCGCAGCCGCCGCTGCCGGAAGCGAAGAACTTTCTGATTCCGCCCATGCAGGTACCCAAGGGCGTGGGCTGGGAAAACGGCCGCATGCCGCGTGTAGCCGAGGGTCTGAAAATCGAAAAGATCGCGGGAAATCTGCTGCATCCGCGTCAATTGCTGACCTTGCCCAACGGCGACGTGCTGGTGGTGGAAGCCAACAGCCCCGGCACGACGCCCGTGACCACCCCCAAGCAGCTGATTGCCAGCATCGTCAAAGGCAATTCAGGCAAAGGAGGGAAGGGCGGTAACCGCATCACCCTGCTGCGCCCGAAACCCGGCTCGGTTGAGTGGGAACAGCACGTGTTCCTGGAGAACCTGAACTCGCCGTTTGGTGTGCAGTTGATTGGCGATTCGCTGTATGTGGCAAACACCGACAAGATCATGAAGTACCCCTATGTGGCCGGGGCGACGCGCATCAACGATGCCGGCACCGAATTCGCAGACCTGCCCGACACGCTGAACCATCACTGGACCAAGGCGCTGCTGGCCTCACCCGACGGCAGGAAGATGTATGTCGGGGTCGGGTCAAACAGCAACGTCGGCGAAAACGGCCTGGCCGTGGAATACCGCCGTGCGACCGTGCTGGAGGTCGACACCGCTACCGGCGCAAGCCGCATCTTTGCGTCAGGCCTACGCAATCCCACCGGCCTCGGCTGGGAACCCACCAGCGGCAAGCTGTGGGCCATCATCAACGAGCGTGATGAAATCGGGGCCGACCTGGTACCGGATTACATGACCTCGGTGCAAGAGGGCGGTTTCTACGGCTGGCCGTACAGCTACTTCGGCCAGCATTTGGACACCCGCGTGAAGCCGCAGCGCCCGGACTTGGTGAAGAAGGCCATCACGCCGGATTACGCGCTGGGTTCCCACGTTGCGCCCTTGGGCATGTGGTTCTACACCGGGTCCAACTTGCCGGCGAAGTATCAAGGTGGTTTGTTCATCGGTGAGCATGGCAGCTGGAATCGTTCGCCACTGAGCGGCTACCGCGTGACCTATGTGCCGTTCAAGGACGGCAAACCTGCGGGCAAGGCTGAACCGGTGGTCACTGGCTTCTATTCGGAAGACGAAAAGGAACTGTACGGTGCGCCGGTGGGGGTGACCCAGGCGGCAGACGGAGCCTTGCTGTTTGCCGATGACGTGGGCAATGTAATTTGGCGAGTCAGCGCAGGAAATTAAGCAGGAACTGGGTGCGCAGGTAGATGCCTGCGTGCCTTGTTGAATGGACAGCGCCTGTTTCTTCGGCTTCGGAGAGCAGGCGTTTTTTTGTCCGCACGTTCGCTGAAAGTGCATTGCCTGGTCTGAACGCCAGGAACAACGGCCATGTTAAAAAAACGGCCATGATGAACATGGACGCTGTGGAGCACCTTATGGCCGATGATCGGACAGCTGAGCTTATTCGTGTATATGCCGGAAAGAATGCGAAAGGCGCGGTATATGAAGAACTGCCAGCTAAGAAAATTGATGCGCACACATATGAACTGCTTTCATCTCCGGGCTTGGCCTTGAACCTGGCACGCGGCGACATCGTATCGCTGGAAAATCCGCAGACACACGCCGAGGTGCTGAAGCGCGGCGGGAATTTCTGCATCCACATCTACGGTGAGCACATCGCACCAGAGCGGCTGCAGATGCTTGAGGCAGGCGTTGCCAGCGAGCTGAACGGCACGCTGGATGGCGTCTATAAAGGGAATCTGTCGTTTGCTGTTCCTGCGCGAAATGGCATGGACAAGATTGCAGATTTCTTCGATGCGTTTCGTGAGCAAACCGGCGTGCAGTGGTATTACGCAAATATCTACAAGAATATCGATGACATAGACGATGAAACGCTGCTGAATTGGTGGCTGGATAGCTGACTGGCAATCGGTCTACGCAAACAAGCAAGTCAAATGATGCAATTCAACAGGCAGAATGCCAAGTTGCGTCAATCGTTACCAGACTACTGATTCGGGTATGGGTGTCAGCGGGTAGACAGGCAGGGCGTTTCACCATGTTTGCATATCAATGCAGGCAGGGATTTACCCATGACACCCAACACAAGCTTGAATAACGGCCCAGCGGCAAGGACAACGCCGCATGTAGTTAAGCCGCATACAGTTCAGCCACATGCAGTTCACCGCCGTTCACGACCGGCCACCGTGCTGTTCAAACTGCTCAACCCCATGCCATTCGGCTTCTTCGTGGCCGCCCTGATTTCCGACATCGTTTACTACCGCACCGGTGAGTTGATGTGGATGAAAGGCGCGGCTTGGCTGATCGCAGCCGGGCTGGTATTGGCCATCATTCCCAGGCTGATCAACCTGGTACAGGTGTGGTTCCCGGGGCGGAATCACGTGGCGGGCGCGCAGCGTTTGGACTTCTTCGTGAACCTGCTGGCAATCGTGGCTGCCATCTTCAACGCGTTCGTGCATAGCCGCGATGCCTATGCCGTGATGCCCGAGGGCATGTGGCTGTCTGTCGTTACCGTCATCTTGCTTTGCGTGGGAAATGTCGTTCTGGCTTCGCACGAATTCGACGTTCAAGAGGTTCGCCATGCATAAGCTGAAGCCAACCAAACACAAAGCAATTTGGCTAAGCGCACTGTCTGTCAGCGTGATGTTAGGCCTGAGCGCATGCAGCGAAAAGGCGCAGGTCGATCCAGCCAAACAGCTTGGCGGCGATCCTACTTTGCCAGCCGCAAAGAACTTCCTGGTGCCGCCCATGCAGGTACCAGACGGCGTAGGCTGGGCCGCAGGCAAAACCCCCAAGGTCGCGGCTGGGCTGAAAATCGAGCAAATCGCCTCTGGTCTGATGCATCCCCGGCAGCTGTACACACTGCCGAATGGCGACATTCTGGTGGTCGAATCCAATGGCCCGGGTACCGAAGCCGTCACCACGCCCAAGCAGCTGATTGCTGGATATGTGAAGAACCAGTCGGGCAAAGGGGGGAAGGGCGGTAACCGCATCACCCTGCTGCGCAAGCCGGCGGGTGCGGCTGGTAATGCCGGTGAATGGGAAAAACACGTATTCCTGGAAAACCTGCATTCGCCCTTCGGCGTGCAGTTGATCGGCGACACGCTGTACGTGGCCAACACCGACAACATCATGAAGTACCGCTACGTGGCGGGCGAAACCAAGCTTAGCGACCCGGGTACGGAACTGACTGACCTGCCCAGCACCGTCAATCACCACTGGACCAAAGCCTTGCTGGCGACGCCGGACGGCAAAAAGCTGTACGTGGGAGTAGGGTCCAACAGCAACATCACCGAGAACGGCCTGGCCGTCGAATACCGGCGCGCAGCGGTGCTGGAAGTCGATACCCAGTCGGGTGCCAGTCGCGTGTTTGCATCGGGCCTGCGCAACCCGACCGGGTTGGGCTGGGAGCCCCAGACCGGCAAGCTCTGGGCGATAGTGAACGAGCGCGACGAAATCGGTGCGGACCTGGTGCCGGACTATTTGACGTCGGTGAAAGAAGGGGGCTTTTACGGATGGCCGTATAGCTACTACGGCCAGCACGTAGACAGCCGCGTTATGCCGCAACGACCGGATTTGGTGAAGAAGGCCATCAAGCCGGATTACGCGCTGGCTTCGCACGTCGCACCGTTGGGCGTGATGTTCTATACCGGCAAGGGGTTGCCCGCGCAGTATCAGGGCGGTGCGTTCGTCAGCGAACACGGAAGTTGGGACAGATCGCCGCTGAGCGGGTATGAAGTCACGTATGTGCCGTTCGCCAATGGCGTGCCGTCAGGCCCGAAGCAATCGGTGGTGACCGGGTTTTACTCGGACAACCAGAAGGAGCTTTATGGCGCGCCAGTTGGGTTGACGCAATCTGCGGACGGCTCGTTGCTGATCGCGGATGACGTGGGCAATGCGGTCTGGGCCGTGAGCGCAGGCGGCTGACATTGACATGGTTGCGGCGGCCCGAATTCTGTGTGGCCGCCGCAATCTCGCGTCGCGCGAATGCACGAATCAGCAGCTTGGTGACACTGATCCAATGACTGCCTGAACTGTTGACCGCACCAGATGTTGGATAATGTTCGCTTGGCACGTATCACTGTCACGGTACATGAGCGTGCCGACAATCACTCGCGCGATCGGTCTCAATCTTGGCACCATCGAGTAGAGGCGTCATGAATGCACCAGGCGACCAACGGGCGCGGGAGACAGAAGATGTTTGAAAATACCGTGCTCAGCATGCCCGCGGCGCTTCGGATCAACGAAGCCGGCCTGCTACCCGACGAGCGTGCAGTCGACCGCACTGCCGAGCTGCGTGAAGCACTGGCCATCGTCGAAGCCCAGAAGTTTGAACTGGAAAACGCCTTGCGCGCTCGCGACGAGGTCCAGCGCCAGCTGGAAACCGAGCTGGAAGATGCCCGGCTCTTGCACAGCATCAGCTCGATGATGAGCGACGAAGACTCCGCCGATGTGCTGTATCAGAAGCTGGTGGCAGCCGCGACCATGGTCATGCGCTCGGATTTCGGCAGCATGCAGCGCTATGACGCGGATCGCAATGAACTGCGGCTGATTGCGCACTACGGACTGAACAACGAGGCCGTGAATTTCTGGCAGTGGGTCTGCTCGGGCCGCGCCACCACGTGTGGCAAGGCCCTTGAGATTGGCGAACGGGTCATTGTCAGCGATTTCGAGGTCTGTGACTTTTTGCAGGGCAGCGAAGACTTGCTGATGTTCCGCAAGGCAGGCGTGCGCGCAGCACAGTCCACCCCGCTGATGACGCGCAACGGGCATCTGGTGGGCATGATCACCACGCACTGGAGCCGTTCATATCAACCCCGTGAGCGTGATCTGCGCCTGTTCGACATCATCGCGCGGCAAGCCGCCGATCTGATCGAACGCGCAACCTCGGCCGAGGCTTTGCGCCAGCAAGCCGAGCGGCTGCTGGAAGCCGACCGCTACAAAGACGAGTTTCTAGCCACGCTGGCACATGAACTGCGCAATCCGCTGGCTCCCATCCAGACCGGTTTGACCGTGCTCAGGATGGGCAAACCAGAGCAGGCCGGCAGGGTACTTGGCATGATGGAACGGCAGCTTGGTCACATGGTGCGGCTGATTGACGATCTGCTTGATGTCTCGCGCATCAGCCGGGGGATGGTCACTTTGAAACCCACGCGCACAAGCCTGGCGTCGGTGATCGAAAGCGCAGTGGAAACCAGCCGGCCCTTGATCAACGCCGCCAATCACCGATTCACGGTGTCGGTGCCGGGCAACGCCGTATGGCTGGACGTGGACGTGACCCGCATTGCCCAGGTCATCAGCAACTTGCTGAACAACGCGGCCAAATACACGCCGCAGGGCGGACACATCGAACTGGTGGCGGAAGTGGTCGGTAACGAAGCCGTCGTGCACATCATCGACAACGGCATCGGCATTCCGCCGGCGATGTTGCCCAGAATCTTTGAATTGTTCACGCAGGTGAACCGGGCAGACGAGCGTTCCCAGAGCGGCCTGGGCGTGGGCTTGGCACTTGCCAAGCATCTGACTGAAATGCATGGCGGCCGAATCGAGGTTGCCATCAGGGAAGGGCAGGCAGGTTCGGTTTTCACGCTGAGTCTGCCGCTCGCCGATTGTCTTGCTGTGACGACGGATGTCGATCAGGCGCAGACCCGGGCCGACAATCCGGTCGCGCGTATTCTGATCGTCGATGACAACGCCGATGCAGCGGAAACGCTGGCCATGCTGTTGGAAGAACTGGGCCATGCAACGTGCGTGGTGCTGGAATCGCCTAAAGCCTTGGCTGCTGCGCTGGCATTTCGGCCCGATGTGGCGTTCCTGGACATCGGCATGCCGCAGTTGAATGGCTTTGATCTGGCGCGGCAACTGCGGGAGCACGCGGCGTTGAAAGACGTTTATCTGGCAACGTTGAGTGGCTGGGGCACGGAAGATGACCGCGCCAAGAGCCGTAGCGCCGGTATCGATCATCACCTGACCAAGCCTGTGATGTTGAACGAAGTTCTGGACCTGCTTACGCTTGCTGTACGCAGGTGATTTGTCGTTGGCTGGGCCATGCATATCTGCAGGCTCAACCCGCAAACAACCCGCAGTCAGGGGCAAATCACCAGAAATGCCCCTGACTGCACCACTACCCAGCCTTTATCCTGGTTTTGAGTGACGCATAATGTATATTATGTCAACTCATGTCATTGGTTAAGCACGTATAGCCCCCCTTGAAACCACTTTCCGCCCCCTATCCCACTACGCCAGATGGCCGCTACTTCGTTGTGCGCGGTCGTTTGTGGCGAACATCGAATCCTGCTTTGGACCCAGACACGCGTGATGCGTTGGTCAAACAGTTGATGGACGCCAGGCGCGCGCTTCGTGGCAAAGGATCTTCCAACACGGGATCTTCCAACACGGGATCGACCGACAAAGCACCGGACAAAGCCTCGCTCGATCAACGCGCCGCTGCACGTGCCGCAGTCGATGCAGCCAAGACTGCACTCGGCGAGCGCGGCCCAGTTTGGTGGACGGACGGCGCGCCGGACTACAACCGCAAGCTTGCGAAGAACACGCCGTACGCGCAGTGGTTCCAAGACTTGCCGACGGAATCCGCCAACGCCTCGTCGTAGCCGGCATCTGGCAGGACCAAGACCCAAGACCGTCAGATGGTGACGCTGGCAAGAAAGCCTGCCAAGTCCCACACCCGTCTCAACACCCTTGCAACACAGATCGGTCCATCTCCCCGGGACCATTGTTTGCTGGACGGTCGAGCATCTATATAGTCCAGGCTGCCGATCAAATCCGTCAGCTCATCCTAGCAATGCCAACACACGCGTCCGCCGAACACTTTCTTGCCGTCGAAGGCGAGCTGCCCCGCCTGATTGCGGAATTTCCTTGGGAGACCACGGCGGCTGGTCCGATTGCAGCGTGGCCGGTCGAACTGAAGAACTGCATTGGCATGCTGCTGCGTTCGCCGGTGCCGATCGTCAGCCTTTGGTACGAGGACGGCGTAATGATCTACAACGACGCCTATTCGGAATTCGCCGGCAGCCGGCACCCAAGCCTGCTGGGATCCAAGGTGCGTGAAGGCTGGCCAGAAGTCGCAGATTTCAACGATACGGTGATGAAAGTTGGTCTGGCTGGCGGCACCTTGTCGTTTCAGGATCAGGAACTGGTTCTGCATCGTGATGGCCGCGATGGTCAGGCCTGGATGAATCTGGACTATTCGCCGGTCATCGATGCACAGGGCAAGCCTTTTGGCGTGATCGCCATCGTGATCGAGACAACGGGCAAGGTGCGCGCCGAACACGCGCGGCGCACCAGCGAGGCACAGTTCCGTACCTTGGCCGAAGCCATGCCGAACCATGTTTGGTGGGCATCGCCGGACGGGCGCATGAGCTGGTGCAACGAGCGTTATTACGCTTATACCGGCGCGACGCCAGGTGCCCTGCCCGGCGACGATTGGCTGCAACGTGTTCACGATGACGACCGTCAACAGGTGGCAGCGCTTTGGCAGACGTCGCTTGCCACCGAACAGGATTTCGACGCCGAGTTTCGGCTTTGCCGTGGTGATGGCCATCACCGCTGGCATTTGGCGCGCGCCGTGCCGCAGCGGCATGAAGATGGCAGCGTTGCCCGGTGGATCGGCACGCATACGGACATCGAGGACCAGAAAGCCGGGGCCTGGGCGCTGGCACGGCTGAACGCCACGCTGGAAGAACAGGTGGCGCTGCGCACCGCCGATTACGACCGCATCTGGCGGCTGTCTACCGACCTGATGCTGGTGTGCCAGCTGGACGCCACGATTGTCGCGGTCAATCCAGCATGGAATACGGTGTTGGGTTGGGACGAACTGCATCTGGTTGGCCGCTCGACGCTGTCGTTGACCAATCCTGAAGACCACGAGGCAACGCGCGCGGAATTTGCCAGGTTGAGCGATGGCATGACGACGATGCGCTTCGAGAATCGCTTTCAGACGCAAGATGGCGCGTATCGCACCATTTCCTGGACGGCGGTTCCTGAACAGGGAATGATCCACGCCGTCGGTCGAGACGTGACGACTGACCTGGAAGCTGCGGCCGCCTTGCGTCGTACCGAAGTTGCCTTGCAGCAGGCACAGAAGATGGAGACCGTGGGCAAGCTCACGGGCGGCGTGGCGCATGACTTCAACAATCTGCTGCAAGTCATTGCCGGCAATTTGCAGTTGCTGTCACGTGACGTGGCCGGCAACGAGCGCGCCGAACGCCGCGTCGCCAGCGCGCTGGCAGGCGTCAGTCGGGGGGCCAAGCTTGCCAGTCACTTGCTTGCATTCGGACGCCGCCAAGTGCTGGAACCGCGCGTGGTCAACATCGGCCGCTTCCTGACCGGCGTCGAAGACATGCTGCGGCGGACCATTGGCGAGGCCATCGACATTGAAACCGTTGCGTCTGGCGGGCTGTGGCATACCTTGGTGGACCCGACGCAGCTGGAAAACGCCCTGCTGAACTTGGTGATCAACGCCCGTGACGCCATGTCTGGCCACGGCAAACTCACTGTTGAAGTCAGCAACGCGTTCCTTGATGCGGTGTACGCGCAAGACCACACCGAAGTGATCCCAGGCCAGTACGTGCTGCTTGCGGTCACGGACACAGGCACCGGCATGCCGCCAGAGGTCTTGGCCCGGGTGTTCGAACCCTTCTTCTCGACCAAATCCGAAGGCAAAGGCAGCGGCTTGGGCTTGTCGATGGTGTTTGGTTTCGTCAAGCAGTCCGGCGGCCACGTGAAGCTGTACAGCGAGCTGGGCCACGGCACGACAGTCAAACTGTACCTGCCGCGCACCCAGCAGCCGGAAGATATCGTCGCCCTGCCCGACGCCACGCCGATCTGTGGCGGTTCTGAAACCATTCTGGTGGCGGAAGACGATGAAGACGTGCGTGCCACCGTGGTCGAAACGCTGGGCGAACTTGGCTATCGCGTGCTGCGGGCCAAGGATGCATCCAGCGCGTTAAGCATTGTTGAAGGGGGCGTCTCGGCAGATTTGCTGTTTACCGACGTGGTGATGCCCGGCCCGCTTCGAAGCCCTGATCTTGCACGCCGCGCCAAGGAACTGTTGCCGGAGACGGATTTGCACCTTCCGCGCATGAGCGGCCGCACGCTGGCAGGCGAAGCACGCGTGCGACATCCTCGGATCGCCGTGATCGTGGCGACTGGCGATAGCGGTGTCGACGGGCTGCCGTCCGGCACGCGTGTGATGCGTAAGCCTTATGATGGCGTGGCGTTGGCTGCGGCAGTGCACGAAGCCATCGGTACAGTGTGAATGTCATCCCGCACCCACAATGCGTTCAACATCGTTGATTCACCGGGGTGATGGCATTGTTTGATGCCTCCCCTCTGCTCTGCTGGCAATAAAGACTCAAATGGAACTGCAATTCACCTGGTCGCGCATGGCGTCCCTGACTGTCCTGGACTTGTACGAGATCATCAAAGCCCGGGAAGCGGTGTTCGTGGTTGAACAGAAGTGTGCGTACCAGGAAACCGACGGGCTTGATCCGCATGCTTGGCATCTTTGCGTGCACGCCGGGGGTGAACTGGCGGCTTATTCCCGTGTGGTCGATCCCGGCTTCAAGTTCCCGCAGCCGTCGATCGGGCGGGTCATGACGGTGGAAAAATTCCGAAGCCTGAAAATTGGCCGGGCACTGATGCTGGAAGCCATTCGTTTTACGGAGTCCACATTCCCTGATCAGGGAATCAAGATCGGCGGCCAAGTGTATTTGCGGAAATTCTATGAATCGCTGGGCTTTGAAGGCGTCAGCGACATCTACAGCGAAGACAGCATTCCGCATCTCGACATGGTGAAAGCGCCCGTCCTGTCAGGTTCCCCTGCCCTGTGATGAGCCGGGAAGACTGGCTGGCGTTCATTGAATATGAATCAGATGCAGTCACGTCAGCTACACAGCCACTTGCTTACCGGGCTGCGCTCACGCCACCTCGAATCAACGCTGCAAAAGTATTCGCGGCGTCCGACTCGGTGTAAGTCCCCTGCACCATTGCTGCCGACAAGGCCTCGCCAGCGCCGACCAAGCCCACGCAGCGTCGAGCAAGCTCGGCGGGCGACAACTCGCTGAATGGAACCAGCACGCTGGCAAACAACTGCACGTAGCCATCCAGTAGTTCTTGCAGCACAGCACCTTTTTCCTCGCTACCCGCCAGCGCCGCCCCAATCGCATGCCATTCACCGCCCGTGTCGACAGCGCAATTGATATAGGCGGCGGCAAGCAGATCTGCGGTTTCCGCCAGATTCCGTTCACCCGCGCTCAACGCCTGCTTGAGTGCGTTCGTTTGCCGCAGATCCAACGCCTTGTAGAGCGCAATCAACAGCGCTGAGCGGGTGCCGAAGTGTTCGTAGGCAACTGGCTTGGACACCCCTGCCCGAATCGCCAAGTGCCCCAGCGTCAGCCGATCGCCCCCCTCTTCCCGAATGATCTGCAGCGCCGTATCCAGCAGTTGCTGCCGGCGATCTGCCTTCGACAGCCGACGTGACGTGAGGGCCTCAGCCTTGATGTGTTTCATTTATCGCCTACCGTTGCGGAACCTACCATTGGTAGTTTAGTCTACCTACTATTGGTAGGTTTCTACTTGGTTCAGGAGATTCAACGATGTCGATCAATCCCATTTTGTTAGTTGGCGGCTCCGGTACTGTCGGTCAATGGACCGCGCGTTTGCTGCGCCAGGCGCATCCAGACGTGCCCTTGTTGATTGGCGGCCGCGATTTGGCGAAGGCTGAAGCAGTCGCCAAAGAAGTAGGCGGTGCCGAAGGCGTTGTCATCGATTTGCGTGCCAGCGACCTGGGTTTGGGCGAGCGCGCAGTCAGTGCCGTAGCCGTGCTGTTCATGGATGAACGGACAGCAAGCTTGCGCTTTGCGCAGTCGCGCGGCGTGCCGCATATCAGCATCTCGCCGGGCATCATCGAGATGGGGCCGGAAGTTGCCGCCTATATACATAGCCCGACGGTCGCACCGGTGGTCTTGGGCACCGAGTGGCTGGTGGGCGCAACCACGATCCCGACGCTTGAATTCGCCAAAACCTTCAGTCGCGTGGACGAGATTGCCGTCGGTGCCCTGCTGGACGAAGAAGATGCCTGGGGACCCGCCGCAGACGCAGACCTGGAACGCCAGACCAAGACCTTGCCGGCCGCATTGGCCCGCCAGGATGGTGCGTATGTCTGGCGTGTTGGCGACGATGCCAAGACCGAGTTTCGGGCGGCGGATGGCACCACGATGGCGGCATCGGCGTTCTCCGTTTACGACGTCGTAGGCCTGGCCACGGCAACCGGCGCGCCGAATGTTCGTTTCAGTCTTGCCCTTGGCATGAGTTCGACGCGACGCCGTGGTGAGCCGATGTCGACCGAAATCATCATTGAACTGTCGGGCGTGGACTATGCCGGCAAAGCGCTTCGCACCCGTCACGCAGTCGTGCATCCCGAAGGACAAATGCCCTTGACCGGGCTTGGCGTGGCAATGGTGTTGGAACGGCTGACCGGGCTCGACGGCAAGACGCCGAGCCCGGCTGGGCTTTATTTCCCGTATCAGCTGTTGGACCCAGCCGCCTACTTTGCCCGCTTGAAACAGATCGGCGGGGTGATCTTGCCGCTTGATGCGGCTTGATCCTGGCGGCGATCTGGGGATTGTTTGATCACCCATCAAATGGGGCACCCGCGCTGATATCGTTCACAAACGCTGGCTGTCGCTCAAACGGTCTCTTGCTCAAGACAGCAAGTTGAAGGCTTCCTGATCGACAAATTTTTGCGCTTTGTCGATCGCAGGAAGCAATACTTGGTCAGCATATGCGCAACCCGTGTGCTGGATTCGCTTCTGCCCGGTTTTGTCAGCTGCTTCCGGGTGATGGCCATGCCCTTCCTCCAGATGACGAAGCATGGGCGCATACCCCGCCTTCCAAGACTGGATTTGGGGGAAGCTTGCGCGCATGGCGGCCAGAATTCGCATGCCCGCGTAGTCCAGATCGCCCCAGAACCACGTTGGTGCGGCGTCGGCGGAAGTAGATGTCAGAAGCCAATTTTCAAAACGATCTGATACCGGGGTATCTTTCGTGCCGAACTGCGAATAGAACAAAGAGCAGGTGTCCAGGCTGCGCAATCGTTTGGCACTTCCTTTGAACCCTGATGCGTAGACAAGTGCCAAGCGGGAAAAACTTGGGGAATGTGAGCGTAGGGCGCGTTCAAAAGTGACTTGGTTCTCGATGAACAACACCTCGCTGTAATTGCTGGGTAGATAAACCTGCAATTGAACCGGTGACGCTGGAAATGGGCATTCCTCTTCGCCCAGCACGGCAGCGACCAACGCCTGACGCTTGTCCAGAACTTTGGACATCCCCCAAAACAGCTTGGCGGAAACCTCTCTCAACAGCAGCTGCTCGGCTGCAATCGCATGCAGCAGGTTCAGTCGCTGCACGATGTCGTCCGTTGAGCGTTCAGGAATATCAATGCAGTAGCCAGCCGCGACGGCTTTGCCCGCGTCGGACGTATCAAGAATACGTTCCACCGCATCTTTCCATTTCTCAGCGCTCGACTTCACTCGAAACGGGCGCTTTGCAGCAACTCGTAGCTGGTTTTCGTCAAGCACCACGACTCTGGGTTTCAGGTCGTAGCCAGAAACCTTGGTGGCTGCAGACGCCGGCGTGACGGACAGCCATCCCCGCCGGCACATGTCACGGAAATGCGCCCAAAGTTCTTCCTTGCGCGATTCCCGATCTGCACGATAAAGCGCAGGCCACGTCTTGTCGTTCAAGGCCACGGACTGCGCGCGTGCGCTTCCCCGTAGCTCCGCTTTTTCAAGATGTGCCACAAGGTTCAGCAGCAGCGCTTGTACCTCAGAAGTATCAAGCCACCAAGGCTGGTCGCTCATGACGTGGCAGCAACCTGAGCCGACTCAGGGGTTGGCTCAACGACTGATGCGTCCTCCGGCTCAGCCGCATCAAACAACAACTTAGCCTGCCGCCGCGCATCTTCCCGTTCCTGCGCCCACAATTCCCGCATCTTGTCCGACCGCAATTCCCGCTCGTCGCAATCCAGCACGAAGTCCAGCTCGCCGTTGGCGTCTACGTTCGCCCGCGAATAGCTGTATTCGCGCGTGAATTCTGGCCGCAAGCCGCCTGCCGAGCGCGTAGGCATCGCGCTCATCACCTGCAATCCCAGACCATCCCGCAGGAAACCCAGCACCGCACGGGCACGCGGTTCATCCATTTTCGAGAAGGATTCATCGCTGACCAGCAGCTTCAGGCTGGGGCCTTTCTCGAAGAACTTCAGACGGTTGGTGACGACCGCAGCGCGTACCAGGTAAGCCGGCGTTTCCAGCTGACCGCCGGAACCCGTGCCCCAGGTGGACAGCGCGATCTTGCCGCCGCTGTCGGACTCGTTCCAGATCTCATACCTGCGGTAATTGCGGTAATCGGCAATACGCAGCAGGTCGCGAGATGCGCGGTCCTGGTCAGTGTCCAGCAGCAGTTTGACCAGGCGGTCGCGGACTTCGACTTCCTTGGTGGTCAGGTCCGAACCGTCGAACAAGTCCACGGTTTCCGCCGAATCTGCCATCTCGGCCACGGCCTTGAAGAAGCCGTAGTATTCCTCGAATTCCGGTTCCCACTTCGACCAGTCAATGCTGAAGCGGTCTGATCCGAATTTCAGGCGGGACAGTTCGCCGTTCAGCTGCCGCAAAGACCGAATGCCGTCATCCACCTTGGTCTTGATCTCGACGCAGAACTGTTTAGTGAACACGTCGTGGAAAGACCGTTCGGCGTTGTCCAGTTCGTTGCGGTTGCGATAAAGCCCCAGGCTGTCCAGGTCGGCATGCAGTTTGGTGACGGCACGGCCCAGGGTGGCGACCGGTTCGTAGTATGGGTCGAAGGCGGTGGCGTCGTAGAAGTGTGGCAGTGCCACCGGGAAGCGTTCTTCCTGGCGGGCGTAGTTGTTGTAGTCGGACAGCAGGTCGCGCACTTCGCCCAGGTGTTTGTCGGGCAAGGTTTTGTAGCGCATGACGTCGCGCTCGACGCTGGCCAGGTCAGTGCCGGCAAGGGTTGCCAGGCGTTCGCATTCGTCCGACAAGACGGTGTAGGTCTTTTCTGGGTTGACCCGGCACAGGTGCTCCAGGCGTTGCAGTTGCTGGGTCAGGGCGGCCAACTGCCCTTCCCTGCGGCTGCCCAGGCGGCCAATCGCGACCTCAGCATCGGCGATGCGTTGGCGGGCCAAGGTGGCGGCCGAGTCTGCCTGGCGAATGGCGTCGTCGTGGGCACGCACCTGGGCTTCGAGCGCGTCCAGGCTGGCTTGCAGTTCTTCGATTTCGCTCAGGTCCAGCTGTGACAGCGATCGACGGGCGTGGTCGATGTCGCTGGCGTGCTCGGTCAGCGCCTGGGCGTCGAACACGGGCTCGCGCAAGATGGCCAGGCTGCGTTTGACCGCAGACAGGTCGTCTTGCAGGCGGCTCAGGCGGTCGACTTCCTGTTCGGCTGCCGCCAGTTGTTCCTGGGCAGCAGACAAGGCGCGTTCACGCGCGGCCCGGCCCAGCACGAGCTTGCTTTTCTCGTTGTGGAACATGGTGCGGCTGCCGCTGCCTTTGCCGTCCAGCATCAGGCCGCGAGCCGTGCGGCGCAGCTGCTGCACGCTAGACACCTTCACCACCGGGCCGAACATGTCGATCAGGTAGGCCTCGGCCACCGGATGATCGGTTTTCAGTTCGTGGATGATGGAATCGGGCGGTACGCGGGCGGCATCGGCTTTTGCCATGCACTCTGCGCCCTGAACGACCTTGGCACGAATGCGAGCGTCGTGCAGGAATTCGATGGCAGCAGCCTCGAATTCGGGTTTGACGATCAGGTTGAAGCGCGCGCCGGCAATGTAGGACTCAATCGCCGCCTGCCATTCTTCCGACAGGGGTTCGATCAGGTCGCACAGCACTTGTACGTGAGCGTCGGGCAGACGCTCGCGCATGCGATCCACGGCGCGGGCCACGTCGGGCGGGTAGTCGCCACCGCCGCCTGCCAGGCGTGCTTTGCGCTCGGCGAGTTCCGTCACTGCACCTTGTGCGCTGACGATTTTCGCGTCCAGCCCGGCACCTTCTGCCGAAATGGCCGCGGCCACGCTGTCCACCGGGCCTGCCAGGGCGCGATACACGGCTTCAATGCCGGTGTTGGCCCCTTCAAAGGCTTGTGGCAGGCGCAGCAGTTTGTCGACGTTGGGCGTGTCTTCGGCAAGCGTGTCGCTGACAGCATCACGCAGGTCGGACAGGCGGTCGAAGGACGTGCCGGCAATGGCTTGGGCAACGGCTTCCACCGAGGCTTTCAAACGCGGGAATTGTTCGGGAATCGGCTTGCCCAGCAGTTGCTTGGCAGCGTGATCCAGGTGGGCCGCACCGATCAGGGACTTTGCCAAGCCCTCCAGCGTGGCCTTGGCACCGCTGGTGGCACGGGCCAGCGTCTGTTCCAGGCGTGATTTTTCACCGTGAGCCGGAATGCCGCGCAGCCGCGCGCTCAGGTCGATACGGCTGCGGTCCACACCTTCACGAATGGTGGTTTCGGCCTTGGCCTGCGCCGTGTACTGCTCAGCCAGGCTAGTGTCGTCCTTGATCTTCTGGCGGGCGGCGGCAATACGTTCGTCGTCGCCTTGCACTTGCACCTTGGCCAGCGCCAGGTCGTGCACCACCTGCTGTTCGTAGGCGTGCGTCGTCTCGCCAATCGCACGCTTCAGCTTGTCCAGGCGCTTGACAGCGGCATCCAGGCGTTGACCTTCGTGCTTCAGATTGGTCACCTGGCGCATCAGGTCGCTGATGCGGGTAATGCTTTCCTGCAACTGCTTGCCATCGAATTCCAGGATGTCGTCACGTACCAGTTCGTGCACTGAACCGATGGCCCGATACGCAATCGACTGGGTCCAGGCGCGCGCGGCGTGCTGGGTTTCATCCCAGGTGACAGACGTGCGGCCACGGAATCGGCCGTACAAGGCGCACAGGTAGTCTTTCTTGTGGCCGTCGTAATTGGTGACCTTGGGATATTTGCGTTTCAGGCGTTTGACGATCTCGTCGGCGGCGACCCATTCGCCGGCTTCCGCGTCTTTCAGGAAATCGTCCACGCTGAGCGCGACTTCGTCCACGATCAGCATTTCCATGCGTTCAAGCTTGGGCACGCGACGGTCGCCCACGCCTTCCACGCGCGCCGCAATGGCAATCACCGCAGTGAACGCCTTGGCCGTGTCTTCGCCTTCGCTGGGGCGAAACACCGCTGCCAAGTAACCATGCGCGCCATCGGGCCGCGAAAACTTGCTGTATTCAGCCCCCACCACAAACGATTCCAGCGTGCGTTTGGTCTTGCCGCGTCGCTGCCCTTGCTGGACTTCGTCTTGCCCGGGGTTGTAGGCCACAATGCCTGCGTAGGCAGCAGTCATCAAGGTTTGCAGGCCGTCGAGCATGGTCGACTTGCCGGAGCCGGTCGGACCCGTCAGTAAGGTCATGTCGCCAATGTCGTAATCACCGTGGCGCAACTGACCCCAATTCACCAATACCAGTCGGTCGAGTTTCATCGTGTGCCCTCCTGGTCCGCGTCCAGTTCAGTTTCCGGTTCGATCACGCCATCGGCGTCCAGCGCAGCGCTCAACGCTTCGTTGCTGACCACGCCCAGAATGGTCGGGCGGATCGACAGCAAGGCGTCTTCGTCGGTGATCGAGAAGGTGGACGAATACCCAAGCAGGCGGTGGCGGCGCAGTTCCGACAATAAGGTCAGCTTGTCAGTGGTGCTGGACGGCAGCGGCCGCTTCAACTGGGTTTGCAGCGTGACGGCCAATTCCTCGAAGCCGATCAAGGCATCGCCCTGGGGTTGGATGTCGCCGTTGTTCAACTTGTTCTGATACAGGAAACGCAGGGCAAGCGCGGCTGCCACGAAGTCGGTGGACACGCGGGCACGCAAGGATGGCACCGGCTCGTACACGTCTTCAGCCAGGCCATCGACAATCGCGCCCGGCGGATACAACCGGAAGAACTGATTGTTGGTGTCGTGATGCAGCAGGAAACCGGCAACGTCGAAGTATTCGTCCAGCAGGCTTTCCACACGACGGGCATCGTCGTAGAACTGCTGTTCGGTCTTGTCCTCGTCGCGCACCACAATGCCGTAGGCCAGCAGGCGCGCAACCAGTTCGCGAAATCGTTCGGGTTTGATATTGGCGACCAGCAACTGGTCACGCACAAAGGCAGAGATGCTCATTTTTTGAAGTCGATTTCGTAGTCGGTGCCGCTGTAGAACGTGTTGGCTAGGCGAATGGGCAGCCTGCGGGCTACCAGGTCGCCAGCAGCGCTGTTGCGCGCAGCTTCCACGGCCTGCATGGCGCGCAGCACTTCGCGGGCGGTGCCGGTGGGCAATGACGACAGTTTCAGCGGATGGCGGAACAGGCGCAGGTCTTCGCGCAGGGTTTCGGCGATCAATTCGTTGGGAATCGAGAACACCTCGGTTTCTGCCCGCATCATGGCCGCGCGCAGCTTGGATTCGCGGCTGGGACGCGGCTGCATGGACACCGTCACGGCGCGACGGCGCTGGGTGGCGGTACGCAGGCGGAAGCTGGCTGGGTCCAGCACACGCACTTCGGCGGCGGTGATCTGTTCGCCAATGGCGGTCAGCAAGCGGTCTTGGCGTTCGCGTGAACTTTCCGCGACACGTTGGATGGCGCTCAGGTAGGCGTGCCGATTCTGCCCTGCGCGCAGCATCATCGACTGCAAGGCCAGGCCGTTCACACGCTTCAGATAGGTTTCCATGGCTTTCAGGAAACCGGGCTGGCGAGATTCACAGGCGGCATCGACAATGTCTTCAATGCGGCCCAACATCCAGTCGTACAGCGAGGGGCCGTTGAATTCACCGACCGCCCAGTGGGCAATGTCGTGCAATTGCGCATCCACCCGCGACAGCTTGGCGTCGGACACCGCCCGCAGCTTTTCCAGCTTCTGGCGAATCGCCTGGCGGTTCAGCGTGGCGTTGTCGGCAGTCAATTGCTTGGCGTAGTCGCGCTGGAAACGGTCCAGAAATTCCACGAATTCGTCCCACTGCGTATGCAGCGAAGCAGTCTGCATCAGCTTGCGGACCAGGTCCTGGAAGTAGTCGATACCTTCACTCAGGTCGTCCAGCACCTTTTCGGCGTATTCGAAGGCGTCAACAATGTCGTGCGCGTCACCCCGGTCCGACAGCGCAGCTTCCAGCGCATTGCGGCAACCGCGCATGTTGCGTTGCCGGCTGCGGCTGGGCCGGTCCAGCGCCCACAGCGCTTCGGCAAACAGTTTGCCGGCGCGCGTGAAGCGAAATGCCGTGATCAGGCCATTGCGATCTGGGAAGGTTTCGATCCAGGCGTCGTCCAGCAGCACCCGCACCACGACGGTGGTCAGTTGCTGTGGGTCATCCAGTGCAGCGGAATCCAGGTCGTCGACCCCTACCCCGCTTGACAGCGATGCCGGGTCGAGTTCTGCCTGGTATTGACGAACGACCGGCAGCAGCAAGTCCCGCAGGGCTTCGCGGGTCAAGTTCTGGTGCTGGTCGGCCGAGGGGCTGTGCAGGCGCTGGTACAGCGCGCGCAGGCAACCCGCCACGAGTTCGCGGCGGGTGCTGTTCAGCGGTCGGAAAAAGCGTTGACGTTCGCCCTCGAAAAATACCGGGAGCCTGGTCATGCTTTCCGTACAGCCATGCTGGCGGCCGTGATCTGGACTGACGGCCGGACTGTCTTGCGCCGGGAGGCCGGCACGAGACCGACGACTTCCGTCTTGAATTTGATTCGACTCACAGGTTTTTCGCCTTCTTGCGGGTTGCCTTTATATTGCCCCCGGGCGGTCCCTGCAAGTGCCAAATCGGATCAGGATGTCAGATGAAGCGGCTCAGGAAGGCCCGGGTTCGTGCATGTTGCGGATTTCCCAGCACTTCGTCCGGGGTTCCCGCTTCGACCACCACCCCACCGTCCATGAACACCACGCGGTCGGCTGCTTCCTTCGCAAAACCGATTTCGTGGGTCACAACGATCATGGTCAGGCCTTGTTCGGCCAGATCGCGCATGGTGGACAACACTTCGCCCACCAATTCCGGGTCCAGCGCGCTGGTTGGCTCGTCAAACAGCATCAGTTTGGGTTTGATCGCCAGGGCACGCGCGATCGACACCCGTTGCTGCTGCCCGCCCGACAACTGACGCGGATACGCATGGGCTTTTTCGCGCAGGCCCACCCGTTCCAGCAGTTCCATGGCATAGGCCTCCGCGTCGGCACGTTTCTGCTTGTGCACGCCAACCGGGGCTTCCGTGATGTTCTGCAGCACCGTCAGGTGCGGATACAGGTTGAACTGCTGAAACACCATGCCGATGTGGCTGCGCTGTTGCGCAAGCTTGGCGGGCGACAAAGTGTGCAGTTGCCCGTTGCGCAAGGCGTAGCCTACCTGTTCTTCACCCACCACGATGGAACCACTGTCCATGGTTTCCAGGTGGTTGATGCAGCGCAGGAAAGTAGACTTCCCCGAGCCCGACGGCCCAAGAATCACCACCACTTCACCGTGCTTGACATCCATGTCGATGCCTTTCAGCACCTCATTGTCGCCGAAGCGCTTGTGTACGCCGCGCGCGCGCACCAGCACCTGCGGATTTGGCTGCACTACCGTCTGCACCACCGGCGTAATCGGCTGTGCGCTCATCATGCTTTCTCCTGGGGGGCGGCAGCCGGATCTACCCGGCGAACAGATGCGCCGAGTTCACCCCGTGCGTAATACTTTTCAATGGCAGACTGGCCCACGTTCAGCAAAGACGTGATCAGTAGGTACCACAGCACCGACACCATCAGCAGTGGAATGATCTCGAAGGTGCGGTTGTAGACGGCTTGCACCGAATACAGCAGGTCGCCCATAGCGATCACACTGACCAGCGAGGTTGCCTTGATCATGCTGATCAATTGGTTGCCCGTCGGCGGCACGATGGCCCGCATGGCTTGCGGAATGACAATGCGGCGCAGCGCACGGCTGCGTGTCATGCCGAAGGCCATCGCGGTTTCGGTCTGGCGCGAATCCACCGACAACAGGCCGCCACGAATGATTTCCGCCATGTAGGCCGCTTCGTTCAAGGCCAGGCCGGCAATGGCTGCCGTCAGCGGGGTGATCAGGTCGTTGGTGTTCCAGGTACCGAAGCTGGGGCCGAACGGAATGCCCAGCGAGATCTTCGGGAACAGGGTCGACATGTTGTACCAGAAGATCAACTGCACCAGCAGCGGCGTCCCCCGGAAGAACCAGATGTACAGGCCCGCCAGTTTGCGCGCCAACATGTTGTCCGACAGGCGCATCACGGCCAGCACCAGGCCGATGGCAACCCCCAGCACCATTGAGATGACCGTCAGACCAAGCGTGACGCTCAGTCCTTTCATGATCGACGCCTCGGTAAACCAGGCGGCTACCACGTGCCATTCAAAGTTCTTGTTGTGCGCAACGACCCAGGTGGCGTCAAAGGCGAGCGCGATGACCGCAATCCATGCCAGCCAACGTCCGATGGCAAGCGGACGTTTGGCATGTGCAACGTCACGCGGATCGTGACGGGCCCCGGCAACCGGGGTCGGGTGTGCGCTGGCGCTCATTGCGGTGCTTTGCCAGCGAGGTTGATGCCAGGCGTCTTCAGCATGTTGTCCTTAAGACCCCACTTCAACATGATGGCTTCATAGGTGCCGTTGGCATACAGCTTCTGCAGACCTTCCAGCAGAATCGGGCCAAGCGGCGAGCCTTTTGCCACCACGGCACCTTGATACAGATCCTGGAAGCCGTTTTTCTGACCCACTGCTGCCAGTTCCAGCGCGCCGTTGGTCTGGCCGACGAAGTACGTGAGCGGAGCTTGCGACGAGAAGAACGCGTCCGAACGCTGCGAGCGCACGGCCAGAATGGAGGTCGGCTGGTCAGCGAAAGACTGAACGGTGATGGCCGGCTTGCCCTTTTCCGTGCAGTTGATGGCCTGCTGCTTGATCACTTTTTCAGCCGAACCACCCGACATCACGGCGATACGGTGGCCGCAGGTGTCGTCCAGGCTCTTGATTCCCTTGGGATTGCCCTGCTGCACCGCAAAGACCACGTATTCCTGCACGTAGTCGATGAAGTCATTGGCAGCCTGACGGTCCGGGAAGTCGCCGGTCGGGCCCATGCCGAACTGATAGCGGCCGGACTTGATGCCGATCAGCAGGCCCGACAGGCCGCCGACGGTTTCATGCTTGATGGTGATGCCCAGGATTTCGCCCAGTGCTTGCGCCATGTCGGCGCTGGCACCGGTCAGCGTGCGCGTGTCGCTGACGATGTCATAGGGCGGGAACGAGCCATTGTTGGCGGCTGTCATGAAACCCGCGTCCAGAATGTCTTTTGGCAGCTTGGCACGCAGCGCCGGGTCAAGCTGCTGCGTGGGGATCTTGGCCGCGTCGGCGGCCCAGGCGGATGTGGCGGCGAGTGCTGCGCCGAGCACAAGGGCTTGCGCGATCTGGGTCAGTTTCATCACAGTTTCCTTAGGCTTCGTGGGCAGCGTCGTCGCGCAGCTCGGGGCGGGCGAAACGGCGGTTCTGGAGGGACGGCAACACCTTGCGGGCGTGGGCAATGCGGGCAGGATCGATGTCTGCGAACAGCAGCGTGGGCGCTTCGGCCGCACGGACAACAGCTACGCCCAGCGGGTCAACGACCAGGCTGCCGCCGATGTTGCGTTCGCCGCATTCGCCAACGGCCACCATGTAGCAGGTGTTTTCCAGCGCACGGGCGGTGCATAGCACGTCCCAGTGCATTTCCTTCAGCGGACCCTTGACCCAGGCAGCGGGCAGCACCAGCACATCGGCACCATCGTGGGCCAGACGGCGTGCCAGTTCCGGGAAACGCACGTCGTAGCAGGTCATCAGGCCGATCTTCAGACCGCCTACGTCCACCAGCGGCGGAACAGCCGGGCCGGGAATCACGTTGACCGACTCTTTCATCATGAACGCGTCGTACAGGTGCAGCTTCAGGTATTGGGCAATGATCTGGCCGTCGCGAATGGCGATCAGGTTGTTCCAGACACGACCATCGGGTGCGGGGTTGTGAACGCACATCATGGTTGTCATGTCGTTGCCACGGCTGACTTCCAGCAGGCGGGTGACGAACGGGCCATCGAGCGGCTGGGCCGACTTGCGCACCAGATCCGGGTCGGTGATGTCACGGGCCAGGATGCCTTCGGGCAGCACCAGCAATTGCGCGCCACCGGCCCTCGCCTGTTCCATCAGGCGCACGCAGGTGTCGGCGTTCTCTTCCCAGACGCGGGCCACCGCGAACTGTCCCAACGCTACTTTCAACATGTGTGATGTCCCCTCTATTTATAGTGATATTGAATCTGATCAGCGCGCCGCGAAGTGCGGGAACAGGTCGGCGGGCGACAGGCAGCGATCGGTGATCTGCTGCGCATACAGTTCGTGGCCGAAGTCGGCCACCATCGGCAGGTTGATGGCAAAACCGTTGTCGTTCCAGCCTGCTGGCAGGTCGCTTGCGGTCTGGCGCAGTTCGTCGATGATCCACGGCGTGGTGTCGGCGTACTTTTCGCGTTTGGCCAGCCACATGCGGCTGGATTCATCCAGCAACTCGCTCAGCGCTTCGGGCAACCAGGGGTGTTCGGCCACGATCTCGGGCTTGATGCCCAGGACGTGAATGCCAGGCACGTAGCCCACGGCCTTGAAATACGCCACTTCGGTTTCGCGGCAGTTTGGCAGCAACTGGCGCAGGCCGGAACCGGCATCGAAGAAACCCTTGGGCATGAACGGGGTGAACACCGCGTCCAGATCGCCGCTGTGCAAGGCGTCGACCAGGGGCTGCTCGTTGGGCATGGCCATGATGCGACCCGGCCGGCCAAAGCCGCCCAGGCGATCGGTGATCGGATGATCTTCAGTCAAACGGCCCACGTACCAGTCCACATCTTCCAGACCGATGTTCTCGCGGCTGAGAATGGCACGCGTCCAGGTGTTGCCGGAATCTTGCCAACCCGTCATGCCGATGCGCTTGCCAGCCAGGTGGTCAATGCGGGTCAGCGGGCTGTTGGCGGCGGTGATGATGCAGCGATGGCGGAAGGCGCGCATCAGGAAGTGCGGCACGCCGACCAGTGATTCGTCGCCGCGTGCACGGGCTTGGGCATAGCGGCTGAACGACACTTCGCCTGCGTCGTAGCGGTCGTCGGAAGCCAGGTCTTCCGGCAAGGTGCCGACCCGGTGCACGTCGAGATTGAAGCGTTCGCTGCGTACATCGCCCAGCGCCAAGGGGACGATGTAGTCCCAGTCGCGAACGGCCAAACGTAGGGTGAAACTCACGTTGATGATTCCGGAAAGTGGCTGCCACGACACGGGCAATGCGCGGCCAGTAATCAAATCGTAATTGTTCAATTATCGTCGTACAATCACATCTTTGTTATCGAACAAAGTTTTTTTCCATGAGCATTGACCTGCCGATAGCTTGGTACGCCGAGCGCCTGCAAGACCGCACGACGCGGGGCATTGCCCTGGAAACCACCGCGCTGATCCGGTCGGGTGCCATCCCGATCGGCACCCGCCTGCCCGCCGTTCGTGACCTGGCGGCGGTGCTCGATGTCAGCCCGGCCACGATCTCTGCCGCATGGAGCCAGCTGCGCCGCTTCAAGGTAATTTCGGGCACCGGCCGCAATGGGGTGTGGGTGTGCGGCGATCAGGTGTCGCTGCGCCCCGTGCGCTTCGAGACCATCGGCGACTTCGGTGGTCGCATCGTGGCCGACCTGACCTACGCCACGCCCGACCCTGCCCTGCTGCCGCCTTTGGCCGATGCGCTCGCCGCTGCCGCCAAGACCCCGGATCTGAACAGCTACCATCGCGTTCCCATTACCGATCGGCTGAAGGAAAGCGCGCTGGCTCGCTGGCCGTATCAGCCGGAATCGCTATTGGCCGTCAATGGCGGTTTTGAAGGTGTCTACGCGACTTTGCAGACGCTGGTGATGCCTGGCACAGTGGTCGCGATTGAACAACCTTCGTCCTTGCGACTGCTGGATATCCTGGACAGCCTGGGTGCACAGGTGCTGCCGGTGCAGTGCGACGAAGATGGCCCGATGCCCGATGCCTTGCGTGCCGCGTTAAGGCAGAAAGCGTCCATCTTCCTGTATCAGCCACGCACCCATTCGATTACGGCAACGGTGGTTTCTGCTGAGCGCATGGCTGCGCTTGCCGACGTGCTGCAAAAGAGCACAACCATCGTGATCGAGGACGATGGCGTAGGGGATATCTCACGTTTTCCGTCGATCAGTCTGGGCAAGTGGTTCCCGGAACGGACGGTGCATATCGTGTCCTATTCGAAGACCTTGGGGCCTGACCTGCGCGTGGCGGTGTTGTCGGGGCCAGAAAAAATCGTGCGCGAGATCCGCGCGTATCGGAACTTCGGTGCCGGCTGGACCAGCCGGGTGATGCAGGACGCCACAGCCTGGTTGTTGGACGACCCGCAGACCGGGCAGCTCGTGGAGCAGGCCCGGAACATCTATGCAGCCCGTCGCGGGGCCTTGGTCGATGCGCTGCAAGCGCGCGGCATGACAACGGCAGGTAAGGATGGGTTGTGCGTGTGGGTACACGTGCCGTCCGAGCAGTTTGCGCTCGTCACCATGGCGGCACGCGGCATTGCGGTGTATCCGGGGTCGCTTTGTTCGGTCAACAACGACACGCAGCATATTCGTATCGCAACAAGCCTGCTGACCGAGCACGTGGACGTGGTGGCCGAGGCGTTGGCGCTGTGTCAGACGGGGCGTGGCATCTGACGTGCGGGGTTGAATCAGGGAGTTCGAATCAGGGGGCCGGGATTCGACAAATGCATGCGGAAATACGGGCGGATAACTGATCCATATGCATATAACCCACCCTTAAATACGCCCAATATCGTCTATTTGGATGAGTATGGCACGCTAGCCGCATTCGGAAAACCGAGCTAGCATCCCGCGCTGGGACAACGTCGTCCCGCCGACGCGTGTGACCGCAGTATTTGTGGCGCACGCGATCGTTCCGGCACGTGGCCGGGATGCCCGGAGACCGCCCAATGCTTGTATTCGATCTTGTCCGCCTGATGGACCCGGATGTCACGCCGGACAACACCAAAGTGCACCTGGCTGCCTGGAATGGCTCTGAAGACCCGCTTCAGGTGTATTTCCAGGGGCAGTTCGATGATTGGCAGGCCTGGCAGACCCAGCGCAACTTCGATCAGCCCTACGTGCTGTCGCTGATCAAGATGCCAGAACAGGATCGCTGGCTGTATGCCGGCGTGTACGCATCCGGCGGTTATGACACCTTGGACGATGGGCAGCACTTCAAATACCGCCTGAAGCCGGTAAAAGCCTGCGCCGAGATGGCCGGCCGGCTGATGGCCAACTTCACCCGCCCTGGGCGACAGTCCTATCTGGAAGCCGCCGACTACGACCAGGACATTCTGGTGCACGAGCTGCGGCCAGAACGCATTCACATGGCCGAGTTTCCGGGCTTCAAGAAGGTGGATCTGGCCTATCGCGATCTGAATATCCTGGTTCGTCAGAATTCCACGTCATGGCGTGTGGCACTGTCCAATGTCGCGGGTGTCTATCTGGTGTCCGACCCCGAAGCGGGCAGACTGTACATCGGCAGCGCGCATGGCGAAGGCGGCATCTGGTCGCAGTGGAGCCGCTTCATTCACGGCAGCGGCGACGACGAAGAATTGATGAATGTGATTGCCGAGCTGGGTGCGGAACGTGCCCGCCTGTTCCGCTTTTCCATTCTGGAAATTGCCGACATGCATGCCAGCCCCGAAGACGTGCTGGACCGCGAGGCGCACTGGAAAGGCGTGCTGCTGTTTCACGGGCATGGGTATCGGACGGGGTGAGCGTGCACAGGCATGCGAAGAAAGTCGAATTTCCGAAATCTTCCGGTCACCGGCGTAGTTCACGCTTGCGGATCGCGATAACCGAATCTTTGAGACTTCGATGACTTCTGCCTACAACGTATTGTTCATCTGCACTGCCAATTCCGCACGTTCGATCATGGCCGAAGGCTTGCTCAACAGCCTGGGTGGCGGCCGCTTCCAGGCCTTTTCTGCCGGCAGTTTCCCCAAGGGCAGCGTCCACCCACTGGCACTGGCGACCCTGGAGCAAATGGGATTGCCCACCGACGGTTATCGAAGCAAGAGCTGGGAAGAGTTTGCAGAACCCGGCGCGCCGGAATTGGATTTCATCTTCACGGTATGCGATGACGCAGCCGGCGAGGTTTGCCCGGTCTGGCCTGGTGAGCCGATCTCGGCACACTGGGAGGTACTTGATCCGGTCAGAGTCGACAGCAGCGAAGCGGCACAGAGCAAGGCTTTCCTGGAAGCTGCAGTCGTGCTGAAGCGTCGCATCGAACTGTTGGTGTCACTGCCGGAAGCGCATCTGGACGCGATTTCGATTCATCAGCATCTGCACGACATCGGCAAACAATAAGCCAGCAGCAATCCATCGGCGGTCCACAAGACACCCCGCCGATAAACCTGTCTGACCAAACCCAGACCTGGCACTAACCCTTATTCGATGCAGGTGTCCCAGAATCGACACCTGCACCGATGCGGTGCGCAGTATCATTTCGAGGCTTTCTGATGCGGCACCAGACCGGTCCGCGCGGCTTGGCGCTTCCTCGGCAATGAACTCCCCTTCTCTTACTATTCGCGGCGGTCTAGACCGCGTCGCGCTGGCCGGCATCGGCTTGATGCTGCTCGGCTATTTCATGTTTTCTCTGAACGATGCCATGGGCAAATGGCTGGTCACCGGTTATTCGGTTGCCCAGGTGCTGCTGGTTCGTTCGATCGGTGCATTTCTGCTGATTACGCCGGCGCTGCTGCGCCAGCCTGCCGGAACACTGTGGCGGCTTGAGCGCCCTGGCCTGCAAGGCTTGCGCGCATTGATGGCTACCTTGGATACCTTGCTGTTTTACAGCGCAACGGTGTACATGCCGCTTGCCGACGTAATGACTTTCTACATGGCCGGGCCAATCTATATGGCAGCCATGTCACACCTGTTCCTGGGCGAGCGGCTGAGTTCCCGCCAGTGGCTGGCCATTGGGCTGGGGTTCATCGGCGTGGTGATTGCGTTGCGGCCGTCTTCCGCCGCGTTTTCCTGGGCCAGCCTGATTGCCTTGGTCGGCAGCGTGTCGTTCTCGGTGTCGCTGATTCTGGGGCGACGCCTGCGCAGCACGGCCGACCCGGTATTGGCGGGCTGGCAAACCATCGCTGCGCTGGCGTCAGCTGCTGGTTTGCTGATCGGCAACTGGGTGTTTGGCGATGTGGTTCCGGGGCGTTGGGTTGCCACTGACTGGCATGCCCTGGGCGCAATGCTGTTGTTGGGCTGCGTGGCCTGCGCCGCACACCTGATGATGACCCGCGCGCTGAAGACGCTGCCCGCATCTACCCTGGCTCCGCTGCAATACACCTTGCTGCTGTGGGCGGTGATCTTCGGGTATCTGTTCTTTGGCGATCTGCCCGATCTGCAACTGGTGATCGGCTGCTCGGTGATCGTGGTGGCGGGTGCCTTGCTGCTCCGGCGACGTTGATTGCGGCGCGGGTTTGACGCTGAGGTCGTGTTTGTGGGCAAGCGGGCTTAACCGGCTTACCCGATACGCCAATGGGCAGACACACTAACCCCAGCTTGCTCGACATGACATGGCGTTGAAATTAGCGCCGGGCATCGCAACAAACGTGCAACCGGAACTGCAGCACCACAGGCCGGGCGATTCGACCAAGTTCGGCCGGCTTGGACATTAAATCCTGCGTGTCCTGGCCGCTTAAACCTTCGACGCCTTGAATATCAAACGCGACACACTCGTCACGCTTGCCACGGCCGCAAATCCTGCGGCCAGCCACAACGCCCACATTGCGCCCTGCCCGGTCGATACGTGAAAACATGCGGCCACCAAGGCTGCGCCAATTGCCTGGCCCAGCAGGCGCACAGTGGCCACCATGCCGCTTGCGCCGCCGCTGCGTGACGGGGGCGCAGCGCTCATGATGGCGCGCAGATTGGGCGACTGGAAGAACCCGAAGCCAGCGCCGCACACCGCCATGCGCCACAAGATGTCGAACACGCTGGGCGTGGCTGGCATGGTGGCCAGCAAAGCCAGTCCTACGCTCAACACGACCAGCCCACCGCCCCCAAGCAAACCGGCTGGGTAGCGATCAGACAAGCGACCCGCGATAGGTGCCAGTGCAGCCACCACCACCGGCCACGGCGTGATCAGAAAGCCCGTGTCCACCTGGGAATAGCCCAGCATGTTCTGCAGCAGAAATGGCAAGGAGACAAATGCCAGTCCCTGTGCTGCGAACGAGCACACAGCGGTGACCGCCGACAGCGCAAACACCGGCCGCCGCAGCAGATCCACGGCCAGCATCGGGGCCGGATGATCGTTCTGGCGCATCATCAGCAACACCAGGCAAACGGCTGCCACGGCAAGCTCGATTCCGACCGCCAGCCAGGTGGCCTGATGCGCACCCTCGCCCAGGCCAAGCACCAACAAGCCCAGTGCCACCGCGCACAGGCCTGCTGCCACGCCATCGAACTTATAAGTAGCGCGGCTGGTGTTCGGCAGTCCGCGCAAGCCGAAATACATGGCCATCAAGCAAAGCGGCACGTTGATCAGGAACAGCCAGTGCCACGAGCCCAGCAGCAACACCGCAGATGCGGCGGTCGGCCCGGCGGCGAACGACAGGCCCACAACCATCGCGTTCAGGCCCATGCCACGGCCCAACGATGAATTCGGGTAGATATAGCGCAGCAGCGCGCCGTTGATCGCCATGACCCCCGCCGCGCCAAGACCTTGCACCAGGCGCGCGCCGACCAGCCACGGCAAAGACGGAGCCAGGCCGCATGCCAGGGAAGCAAGCGTGAAGATGATCAACCCGCCCATGAAGACCCGACGGTGCCCCAGCACTTCGCCCAGCGAGGCCGCAGGCAACAGCGCCGCGACCATCGCAAGCTGGTAGATGCTGACCACCCAAATCGAATTGGCGTCGCTGGTTTGCAATGACGCGGCGATGGTCGGCAATGCCGTGTTGGCGATGGCGGTGTCCAGCGTGGCCACACACACGGCCAGCATGACGGCGATCAATGCACTGACGCGCTCCTTGTCGGGCAGGCCCTGTCCGATGGGATAGAGGCGTTGCTGCGAGAAGGCGAATGACATGACGGGGACCGAAGGCGGAACGCGAGCGCGCGAAATGAGCAGGACAGGCCGGTGAACGGCCAAGAGCAGCCGTCGAGTATAGCGGCCGATCCTGCGTGCTGGCCCAGTAGTCTGGCATCAACAGATACTTCGACGGCTAACTTTCGTGACCGCGGCAACACGACTAGCGTGACCCTGCCCGCCTTGCCATCACACGAACATGCCGCCCGAGGCCTCGACGCGCTGGGCGTTGATCCAGCGGCTGCCGTCGGACAGCAAGGCCGCGATGGCCCCACCGATGTCGTCGGGCATGCCGACGCGGCCCAGTGCGGTCATGCTGGCAACATATTGATTGACGTCTGCGTTGTCGCGCACGGTGCCGCCGCCGAAGTCGGTTTCGATTGCGCCCGGAGCCAGCGTGTTCACTGCGATGCCGCGTGCACCAAGTTCCTTGGCCAGGTAACGGGTCCACACTTCGATCGCGCCCTTCATCGATGCATACGCCCCGTAGCCAGGCAATGCAAAGCGCGTCAGGCCGCTTGATATGTTCACGATCCGGCCCCCATCGTTGATCAACGGCAGCAGCTTCTGGGTCAGGAAGAACGGGCCTTTCAGATGGACGTTCATCAATTGGTCGAACTGTTCTTCTGTTGTCTCGGCCAAGCCGACATGAACGCCGATGCCTGCGTTATTGACCAAAAAGTCGATGCGTTCGCGGCCGAACTTGCTGCGCAGCACATCAGCCAATGCAGCGGTGAAACCGGCAAAACTGCTGCTGTCACCGACGTCTAGCTGCAGCATTGCGGCTTGCCCGCCGGCCGCCTCGATCTCGGCAACCACGGCCTGCGCGTCGGCCGATTTGCTGTGATAGGTGCCAATCACCGTGACGCCCTGCGCAGCAAGGTGGATGGCAGCATGCTTGCCAAGGCCGCGGCTGGCACCGGTAATCAGGGCAATCTTTTGCGTACTCGTGGCGATGTTGGTGGTCATGGTGTGACTCCGGTTCGATATGACGAAGGATGAAAATACTGGCGGCTGTCGGTGAATTGGCGTGATTCAGGTTCGACGCTTTTGCCGGCCCGTTCAGCATGAAACGCAGTGTATTGTTCGATCATTGACAGATAAACTTGTGCTGACAGGAAACACTGTCCGACAAAACCGAACAATCCAGCGACATCGCACCAAGGCCGTGCAACAGCAGGTGCTAACTGAGCGCCTGCAAGCACGCCAGTCGCGTATCCACTCCGAGGGCCCTCCCCTCGCCGGCTTTTCCCATGAACAAACTTGACCTGCTGAAAACCTTCGTGCGCGTGACCGAGCTGTCCAGCTTCACGCAAGCCGGCGAAAGCCTGGGGCTGCCGCGCTCCACGGCGTCGGATCAGATCCGCATGCTGGAAGATCTGGTCGGCGCGCGGCTGTTTCATCGCACGACGCGCAAAGTGCAGCCCACCCAGGATGGCGCGGCGCTTTACGAGCGCAGCAAGGAATTGCTGGCCGACATGGACGAGCTGGAAGGCTTGTTCCGCCGCGACGGTGCTGTGCTGGCCGGCCGCCTGCGGGTCGACATGCCAACGGTGGTGGCGCGCAAACTGGTAATCCCGAAGCTTGCGCAGTTTGTAGACGCCTATCCCCATATCGAAGTCGAGTTAAGCAGTTCCGATCGCCGGGTGGACCTGGTTCGCGACGGCTTCGATTGCGTGCTGCGGATTGGCGAGCTGCCTGACGCGTCGTTGGTGGCGCGTTCGCTGGGTGCCATGACCATGCTGAACTGCGCAAGTCCGGCTTATCTGGCGAAACACGGTGTGCCGCATACGCTGGACGACTTGCGCAAGCACCGCGTGGTGCATTACGTGCCGGTCCTGGGTGCGCGACCCATCGGCTTTGAATATGTGCTCAACGGCGTCACCCACCAGTTGCCGATGGCCGGCACCATCACCGTCAATAACACCGACACCTACGAAGCGGCTGCCCTGGGCGGACTGGGGCTGATCCAGTCGCCAGTGCTGGGCATTCGAGATCACATCGAAAGCGGGCGACTGGTTCACGTGCTGCCGGACTTTGTCGCGGCACCCATGGACGTGTCGCTGCTCTACGCGAACCGCCGGCACCTGCCGCAACGGGCACATGTGTTCATGGAGTGGATGACGGCGTTGATCCGGGACGATGAAGCGCAGTATGCAAATCGATAGGTGCTGCAGTACATAGCTGGTTATCGTGCCCTCGATTCAACATCGTATTGACATATCGGTAAATTTCGATATCATCGAGTCATGGATCTACTCGACATCTTCAAAGCCCTCTCCAACCGCACGCGTCTCGACATCCTGAAGGGGTTGAAAGACCCGGCGAAGAACTTTCCGCCGCAAGACGAAGGCGACGTCAACGAGGTCGGCGTCTGCGTAAGCAGCATCCAGGAAGGTGTCGGGCTGTCGCAGTCCACCGTGTCGGACTACCTGGCTACCTTGCACCGGGCCGGTCTGGTCGAAGTTCGACGTATCGGCCAATGGACCTACTACAAGCGCAACGAAGCAAGCCTTAAGGCGCTTGCCGAGATCATTGGGAAAGAACTGTAGGAAAAAGCGGTAGGAAAGCGCGGTAAGTTCTTTGGCGCAAAAATTTTAACCCAAAATATCGGTAATTCTCGATATCCCGTTTTATCGAAACAGGAGCATTCAATGCAAGCAGCACTACTCACCTCATTTGGCGGTCCAGAGGCATTCGAGCTTCGTGATGTGCCCAAGCCCGTCCCTCAGGCAGGACAAGTTCTGGTCCGGGTGCACGCAACGTCCATCAATCCGCTGGACTACCAAGTTCGCCGCGGGGATTACGCAAGTCTGGTGCCCTTGCCGGTCATTACCGGGCACGACGTATCTGGCGTGGTCGAGGCTGTGGGGCCAGGCGTGACCGCCTTCTCGCCGGGAGACGAGGTCTGGTACACGCCGCAGATATTCGATGGGCCGGGAAGTTATGCCGAATATCACGTTGCTGCGGAAAGCATCGTGGGCATGAAGCCGCAGTCACTAAGCCATCTTGAAGCAGCAAGCCTGACCTTGGTTGGCGGCACGGTATGGGAAGCGCTTGTCGCACGGGCGGCGCTCAGGGTCGGTGAGAGTATTCTGATCCACGGCGGCGCGGGCGGCGTGGGCCACGTCGCGATCCAGATCGCCAAGGCGATGGGTGCACGTGTGTTCACCACTGTGCGTCCCGCAAACTTTGAGTTTGTGCGAAATCTGGGTGCCGACGTACTGATCGACTATCAACAGGAAAGCTACGTCGACGCCGTCATGCGGGAAACCGGCGGGCGCGGCGTCGATGTCGTGTTCGACACGATTGGCGGCGACACCTTGTCGACCAGCGCGGACGTGCTGGCGCAGTTAGGTCGCGTCGTGACGATTGTGGATACGGCTGCGCCACAGAACCTGTTGCAGGCATGGGCCAAGAACGCCAGCTATCACTTTGTGTTCACCCGACAAAATCGCGGCAAGCTGGATGAGGTGAGCGCGCTGGTCGAGCGAGGTCAACTGCGGCCGCATGTCGGTGCTGTTTATCCGCTGGCGGACATTGCACAGGCTCACGCCCGGCTGGAAAGTCGTGATAACGGACTGCAGGGGAAGATCGCGATTGCTGTTGTGAAGTCAGCTGATTCCAGCGACGCACAAAGTTGACGATCCGTTTCGAGAAAACGACTCCCTCAGCCAGCCGCCTTCAGCTTGCGCCACAAGGTCGCCCTGCTGATCCCAAGACGCTCGCAGGCCAGCGCCTTGTCACCCCCACATGCGGCCAGCACGTCCAGGATGTAGCGCAGTTCGTTTTCCCGGCGTCCAGAAAGTTTGGCAGTCGACATAGGCGGCGGTGGTGCTGCGTGTGTCGAGGCGGGAAGGTTTGTAGGTGCCTGCAAGTTTGCGGGTTGCTGCTCAAATGCCAAGGCCTGGGTGGTCGCGTTACGTCGCGCGGCAAACAGTTCGGGCGTCATCTCGCGCAGTGCAAGATCGATCTCGGCGGTCGATGCCCGGTCCCACTGCGAGCGATATGCCAGCGCACGCTCAAGCAGGTTTTCGAACTCCCGCACATTGCCGGGCCAGGCATAGCTCTGCCCCGCGTACGCCAGTCTCTGCAACATGGGCTGGACGCTTGTCGCATCAATGTCCAGACGCTCGCAAAGCTTGGCGACCAAGTGCGCACCGATCTCCGGCAAGTCCTCGGGCCGCTCGCGCAACGGCGGCAATTGAAGACTCAGGATGTTCAGGCGGTAATACAGGTCGCGCCGAAACTCGCCGGTCTCCACCCGCGCGGCCAGATCACGATGGGTGGCGGCAATCACGCGAACGTCGATGGGCGTGGGTTCAGTCGCCCCCAGTCGCAGAACCTCGCGTTCCTGCAGCACACGCAGCAGCCGGGTCTGCAAAGCCGGAGCCATTTCGCCGATCTCGTCCAGAAAGATAGTGCCGGTGTGGGCCGTCTCAAACAGACCCGCCTTGCCCCCGCGCCGCGAGCCGGTGAACGCGCCTTCCTCGAAACCGAACAACTCGCTTTCCAGCAAGGCCTCAGGGAAGGCCGCGCAGTTGATGGCCACGAACGGTTGCGCGGCGCGCGGCCCGGCGTGGTGAATGCCCTGGGCCAGCAATTCCTTGCCGGTCCCGCTTTCGCCCGCGATCAGTGCCGTGGCCTGGCTGGCAGCACAGCGCAATGCAAGCGCTTTGGCGTGTTGCATCGGGGTGCTGCTGCCCACCAGATCGTCCAGCGTGTATCTGGCCTGGGCACTGCGTGCCTGCCCTTTTGCCCGCAGCCGTCGATCTGCGCGCTGGATGGCTTGTGGGTCCTGGCAGACCAGCACGGCACCGGTGTGAATGCCCTGCTCAACAATGGGCGTACGCGTGGCGACCAAGGTCCGCTGGTTGATACGCGTAATTTGCTCGATATCGCTGCGGCCTTCACGCAGCGTCACTTGCAGGCTCAGCGACGGTGCGACATCACTCAGTTTTCGCCCGATTACGGTATCGGCCGCGCCCAGCACGGCTTCCATCGCCGGGTTCAGTGTCTCGATGCGCTCATCCAGATCAACGGCAACCACGCCGTCCTTCAGGTGCCCAAGAATGATGTTCAAGCGCTCGCGCTTGGCCAGCTCGATGCGCGCGATCCGGCTCATTTCGATGGCAACGTCGATGGCCTCGCGCACGGCATCGTGGGTGTAGACGAACAGGCCGTGCATGCCCGCCGCCTCGGCCAGATCCGACACCAGACCAGGGGCCACCACCGCTTCGATGCCGCGCAACTTCATATCGCGCACGCAGGTTTCCGCCTCTTCCGTGGTTCGGTAGCTGTGCTGTTCGATATTCAGCCCGAAGCGTGCACTGAACTGCTCCACCTCGACCGACACGCCGCCGTAGCTGACCAAGGCGATTTTGCTTGCGATCTGGCGGGCGCGCGCCAGTGCACGCATCACGTCAAAACCGCTGGTTTTGATGAGCACCACCGGCAGATCCAGCCGTTCGCGCAGAAACGCGCCGTTAGCACCCGCCGCGACCACCACATCCACGACACCGGCTGCTTGCATCGCGCGTAGGTCGTCGACGGCATCGACGAAACCTTTGTCCAGTACCTCGACCGAGATTGCAGGGCGATAGCTGGGGGCTAGGTCGAGCAGCAGCTCTTTCAGGCGGTGAAAGCCAACGGCGACGATGCGCGGCGCGGGTTGAGCGGAAGTTTGATGCGCGGTGACGGGCATGTGGTATTTCAATTATGAATTGATGTGCGTTTCATAAATGAAACCACGAATCGGCAGTATGTGTCAGCCGTTTAAGTGTGTAGTTGCCAGGACGAGCAATGACGCCACTTTAGGGAGCCTTTACGCCTGATGGCACAGACGTTGCATTGACAGGACCACACTTCCTCAACTGAACAGGTCTGCCATGTCCCGTATCCCCTCCCCCGGCGCAGCTTTCCGTCTTGCCTTGGCCGAAGAATCTCCCTTGCAAGTGATCGGTGCCATCAACGCCAATCACGCCTTGCTCGCCAAGCGTGTCGGCTACAAGGCGATCTACCTGTCGGGTGGTGGAGTTGCTGCCGGCTCGCTGGGTCTGCCAGACCTGGGCATCAACACCCTGGACGACGTGCTGATCGACGTGCGCCGCATCACCGATGTCTGCGATACCCCGCTGCTGGTCGATATCGACACCGGTTTCGGCCCGTCGGCATTCAACATTGCACGTACCGTGAAAAGCCTGATCAAGGCTGGCGCGGCCGCCTGCCACATCGAAGACCAGGCCGGTGCCAAGCGCTGCGGCCATCGTCCGGGCAAGGAAATTGTCAGCAAGCAGGAAATGGTTGACCGCGTGAAGGCAGCGGCTGACGCCAGGACCGATCCGGATTTCTTCCTGATCGCCCGCACCGACGCCATCGCCAGCGAAGGCCTGGACGCCGCCATCGAGCGCTCGCTGGCCTATGTGGAAGCCGGTGCCGATTCGATCTTCGCCGAAGCCGCCTACGACTTGGACAGCTATCGCAAGTTTGTTGATGCCGTGAAGGTGCCGGTGTTGGCCAATATCACCGAATTCGGCAAGACGCCGCTGTTCTCGGTGCAGGAACTGGCCGGTTCAGGTGTGGCCATCGTGCTGTATCCGCTGTCGGCGTTCCGGGCGGCAAACAAGGCTGCCGAGGCCGTCTACACCGCGATCCGTCAGGACGGACATCAGAAAAACGTAGTGGATCAGATGCAAACGCGTGAAGAACTGTACGACCGCATCGGGTATCACGCGTTTGAGGCACATCTGGACGCGCTATACGAGCAGAAGAAAGCCTAAGGCGCAGGCTGTAAGTCAAAACAGTTAAGTTGGCACCCTTGCCCTGGGGTGCCGGGCTTAGCTTTCCCCTGAGTTTTGCCTTGCTTGTACGAAGGCGGTCGGCAGCAGGTATCAACCCGCCTGCCGACACCCCGCCACCAATGCGGCAAGCGTGTCGCCTTCCATAATTCCCGCCCAGATCGCATCACAAGCAGCCACCGGCACGCTGCGCGACGCGTTGTCGATGAGCTTCTGGCGCACGCGGTCTGCGCTGGCTGGCCGTTCAGCGCTGCCAAGCACTTGCGCAATCTGGTGATGCAACACGCTGCCATCCGCCAACGTGACGCTCAAGTCAGCCGCAAAGCGTGCCGGAAAGCCGGAATCCATCCACGGTTCGGCCGTTACATGGCCAGCAAGGGCCACGGCTTGCGCATTGATCTTGATGCCGGTCATCGCATCCAGGTCGATTGGTTGACCCAACAAAGCCAGCGCCACCGTGTAAGGCAAGCTGTATTTGGCGGCATTGCTGTCACGCGGCGACTGCTTGGCGGACCAGGGTTCAGCAATTACCGTGGCCGCACCCGGCGCAACCTTGCAGTGTGCAGCAACGATGGCAACGCCGTTCACCTGCGCGCGCAGCAGTTCAGCGGCTTCCAGATACGGGTGGATGTAATGGCAGCAGGGATAGAACTTGAAGGCCGCTTCGCTCAAAGCCCATCGCTCGCCCAACGTTGTCAGCGAGGCTGACAAGCGGGCTCCGGCCTGCGTGTCGTCGGCGTAAGCCGCGAAGATACCGTGCTTGCCTTCAAGCACCGTCATCGGCCCGGTCATACCGGACTCGGCCAGCATGGCTGCCCAGATCGCACCGTGCGCGGCCCAACCTGGGTGCAAGGCCTTGACCTTGGACCCATTGCTGAGAAATTCAAAAATGCCGCTGCCCTGGCTGCCCGCAATGCCTGCGGCATGGGCGGTCTGCTGGGCATCACAACCGCGCGCCGTTGCAGCCAGAATCGCTGCTACCACCACGCCGCCTACAGACGTCACCTGAAACCCCCGGCGCTGAAAACTACCCGGCGACGCTTCGCCCAGCCGCACCAGCAATTCCCAGCCGATGATCGTCAAGCGCAGCGCGTCGTCCAGCGTCAGCCCTTGCTCTTCCGCCACGGCCAGCACCGTGGCCACAATCACCGCGCTGCCATGCACGATCGACCCCATGTGGGTGTCGTCGTACTCCAGCGAATGCATGGACGTGCCATTGATCAACGCCGCCACGCTGGCCGGCGCGGGGTCGGCAAAACCCAGCACAGTCGCCGCACCAGTCTGTGGAGAAGCCCGGCGCAGCTTGGTGAGCATGCTGCGGTGCGCAGGCACCGAAGCCGCCGCCAGGGCCACGCCAATGGCGTCCGCTAGATGCAGGCGGGCAAGCATGACGACTTCAGCAGGGATCTGGGCAAGATCTAATTGCCGGGCGAAGTCGATCATGCGTTCGGTGGCTGAAGATGTGGGCATATTGGCAGAGATTGAAGTCATCCTTCCACACCCGCTGCCGTCTTGCCCGCCATATACCCCAGGCCAATTGCCGTCAGCAGGCCATTGCCTGACGAATACCCAGCCGCCCCTGCCTGACCGCTGATGCCAGCTGCTGCACCACCACCGGCAAACAGCCCCGGAATCGGTGCACCATCTGCCCGCAATACGCGTCCGTGCATGTCGACGGCCAAGCCGCCTTGCGTGTGGAACAGCCCTGGCGTCACACGGCAGATCCACAGCCGCCCCTGCAGTGGAGCCATGCCAAAACGCTTGCGGTTGAATGGGTCCAATCCGGCATCCGGGGAAGCAGCCGCACGGGCATACGCGGCGAGCGTGGCAGACAAGGCCTGAACCGGCACGCCAAACACGGCGGCCAATTCCTCCGCACTGTCCGCCGACTTCACGCCGCCGTGGTCCACCAGTTCCTGGAATTCTTCTTCTTTGCTCGCCAGCGCCTTGATGCGGTCGTCGAAAATCGCATAAACCGACGACTGCTCGGCCAGAACGAAGCGCGCATAACCGGAATACCCCAAGTCTTCGTCGCCAAAGCGCTCGCCCTGGCTGTTGACCAGAATCCCGCCTTTCTCGATCGTGGTCCACGACAGCAAGGAACCATGCGGATATGCGACTGCTGCATAGCCCTGGTAGGCCTGCATGTTTGCCATGCCTGCGCCCAACTGCTCGCCCCAGGCCACCGCTTCGCCTTCGCTGCCCAGCGCGCCAAAGTACTCAGCACCGGCGATTTCCGGGCAGTACCGCTGCACTAGCGCACGGTTTGCGCCGAAGCCGTTGGTGGACAAGATCACCGCCCTTGCGCCGATACGCGATGTCTCAATCCCCTCGCCTTGCACGGCCGCGCCAACGATTGCGCCGGATTCATCCACATACAGGGTGCTGACGCCTTGGTTGGTCGCCAGCGGAATGTCGCGCTGCGCTGCTGCCGACAGCAGGTCGTCCACCAAGTCCTGCCCGCGACGCGACACGGGTGCGTGCAGGCGCGGCACGGTGTGGCCGACGTGGCAGTAGTCGGTGATCAAGGCCATGCGCGCGCCTACTTTGTCGACCAGCCATTCGCACAGTTCTGCCGACACTTGCGCCATGACGCGCGTCAGTTCGGGCAGTTCACTGGGGCCGGCGGTGCGCTCTAAATCGGCAATCATGTGCTCAGGGGAATCGACAATGCCAGCTTCACGCTGAAAACGGCTGCCCGCACCGGGGACTGATCCGGTGCTGAGCGAGGAGTTGCCGCCCGGTCGATCACGTTTTTCCAGAATGGCGACTTGCGCGCCGGCATCGTGCGCGGCAATGGCAGCGGCCAGGCCGCAGGCTCCGGCACCGACGACCAGCACGTCTACGTCCAGGTCCCAGTCGATGTCGGCAGTCAGGCGTTCAATCACGGCTTTCATAAATTCCTTGGGAGTCGGGGTGCGGTCGTGCGGGTGCTCTGACAAACGCAGTGCCAGCACGACTGAGATAGGGAATCAACAGATGGAGAAATGGCGGGTTCGTTCGTCAGCAACGCGGTCAATCGCGTGGGTAACAGCAGCCGTGCACGGAACGTCAGCGAGTTGCATCTTGAGTCGGGAGGTCAACGCAACGCAGGCGACGCGAACAGCGCGTCCAGCCAGTTCGCCCACGATGCATTCAAGCCATCAGCGGGGCCGATTACGGGGTCGGAGACAGCGCCAACAAGGTCCGCCGTTGCAGGATCACTCGACAATCCGTTTGCCTGCCGACGCACAAACGCGTCTTGCTCACTTGCCCAGATGGCCGCTTGGTCTGACTTGGCAGAACCTGCGCCGGTCAATGCTCCCTCACCTGCAGCAAGCGCCAAGGCCTGCAGCACCTGTGCCGCCTGAGGCGCAACCGGTTCGCACAATGCCGCCACCTTCGCCCAGACTTCCGCCTCGCCGAAGGGGCGATCCGGCCCGCCGCGTGCGCTCCAAACCGTCTCTGACACGGTGCCTGCGTGCGTAGAGATCGTCACCGTAGCCGGTCGATCGTGGGGTGCCGGGCGTTGCTCGGCAAATGGCACGATCTCGATCAGGCCGCGCAAACCCGCTACCCGAGGGTCGTCCAGCGACGCGGCATCGAAGGACTGCACGCCCCCGTCACCATGCACCACAGCCGCTGCCACCGCATGCGGCAGGGAGAACTTCGCGCCCAGCGTGGTAGCCGGCGCACGATTGTCCAGCCTCAAAGCCAGCGGATGCGCATCGACGCGAATGCCGGTCACCCCTGCCCCGCCCTTTATCGACGGATCGCGGGCAATCAGGGCTTGCACCGCTTCGATTGCCGAGTGTGCGTACTGGCAGCAGGCATTCATCTTCTGATAGCCCGATTCCACTGCCCATTCGCCGTCATCGGCAAAAGCTGTCAGATCGGTCGTGGCGCAACCCAAGCCCGTCACATACACATCAAAAGGCGTGCTGGCCAGACCACCGATGCCCGCACGCGCATGCTGCACAGCCAACAGCCCGGCATTTGCACCGTGCGCGGCCCACGCGTTGCGAATCAATGACCCCTGCACGGCCTGATTGAACGGCCCGGCCATGCCAAGCGCCGTAGCACCCGCCACCGCAGATACCAGTTGGTCGGCAGGCAAGCGCATCAGAAAACCCAGGCCTGCTGCTGCACCCACCGGCATCAACAAAGCATGCGGGTGCAGCTTCAGGTCCGGGAATCGCCAGGCACGGGCAACTCGGGCTACCGTTTCGTAACCCAGAATCAAGGCACGCAACACATCTTGCGCGCTGGCACCAGTGGCTTCCGCGCAGGCCAGCAACGCCGGCAGCACATACAGGCCGCCATGGCATACCGCTTTGCGATAGCCCTCGTCCAGCTCGTTCCAGCCCATGGTCAAGGCGTTCAAGGCAGCCGCGTCACGCTGCGAGGTACGCGGCCGACCCGGTGAAAACACGCTGACAGACCCTGATTCTGCGTGCGCCATAGTGAAGGCCCGCATCGCAGCCACTTCCGGCTCCGCCACCGCACTGAAGGCCGCCGCCAGGTTGTCGGCCAGCACCATCGCGCCGCGCGAGCGGGCCGAGGCGGGAATATCGGCCCATTCCAAGGAGGCCAGGCGATGCAGGCAAGCCTGGAAAGCCGCAGCAGCGTCCTCGCGCGATGGGTTCAACGCGGTAGCCGCAGCCGTCGCGCGCGCCGAAGTCAAAACAGCTCCCACAGGCTTTCCTGCTTCAGCAGGTCTTCGCTGGCCCCGTCATAAATGATTCTGCCCGACTTGATGACTACCGCCCGATCGACATTCTTCAGCGTGGCCTGCACGTTCTGTTCAACGATGATGACGGTGGTGCCGCGTGTGCGGTTGATCTCGCTGATGCTGGCCAGCACGTCACGCACGATCACCGGTGCCAGGCCAATCGTGGGTTCGTCCAGCAACAGAATCGACGGTTGGGTCATCAGTGCCATGCCCAACGCCAGCATCTGCTGCTGCCCGCCGCTTAACGACCCGGCGATCTGTTCGCTGCGTTCGGCCAGCAGCGGGAACAGGCCGTAGACCTCGTCGAACGCTTTCTTGCGTGCCGACGCATCATGCTTCAGCCCGGCAATCGCCAGGTTCTGCTGCACCTGAAGATCACGGAACACGTTATTGCCCTGCGGCACAAAGGCCATGCCAAAGCCCACGTTGTGATGGACTTCCGATACCTTGATGGGATTGCCGCGATACGCCACGTGGCCGTCGCAGGTTTCCAGGTCACCCAGGCAGGCCCGCAGCAGCGTGGTCTTGCCCGCACCGTTGTGCCCGAAGATGCCCAGGCGCTGACCTTCCGGCACGCTCAGGTCCAGGCCGTGCAGCACGTGGAGTTTGCCGTAATGGGCGTTCAAACCCTTCAGTTCAAGCATTGCTTCCTCTCTTGCGCGAATCGTGGCGAGCTGTCGGTCAGCGGGTAGATCAAGAAATCAATCGCCGTCACAAACATGGCACCCATCGCTCATTGGCCGAAATAAAGCTCGGCCAACACCTTGCTTTCCAGCAAGGTGGCAACGTCGCCGCGTTCAAGAATGCGGCCCTGGGCCATGAAGACCGCGCTGTTGCACAGATCGCGGATGAAGGACACGTTGTGCTCCACCACGCACACCGCCCGGCCCGATGCCGCCTCTTCCCGCACGATGTCGCGCATGGTTTCGTAGGCAACCCCTTCCACCCCCGCCATGGGTTCGTCCAGCAGCAGCACCGGCCCATTGCTCATCAGTGCACGCGCCAGGCCCACCAGCTTCTGTTGACCAAAGGTGATGTCGTTGACGTTGGCATCGGCCAGCGCGTCCAGCTTCATGCGTTTCAGAATCAAGTGCGCACGTTCACGTAATTCGGCTTCCGCCCGGCGCACGGCAGCGGGCGACAGAATCAACCGCAACAGCGATTCGCCGGGGTAATGCGACGGTGCAACCAGCATGTTTTCCAGCACGGTCAGCGAGCCGAACAGCCGCATGTGCTGCCAGGTGCGCGCAACCCCAACACGGGCACGTCGGTACAGCGGCAAACCAAGTAAAGACTGCCCGCCCAGCACAATGCTGCCGGCATCGGCCGCCACCACACCGGAAATCAGGTTGAACAAGGACGTTTTGCCCGCACCGTTTGGCCCGATCAGCCCCAGGATTTCGCCGCCGCGAATTTCCAGGTCGATCTTGTCGGCCACCACCACACCACCAAAGCGTTTGCACACGCCCTTGATGTCGAGAATGGGCGCAGATGCAGCAACACCTGCCTGCAAGGTTTGCGTAGCAGCCATCAGTGGCCTCCCTCGACGCGCTTGGCCGGTGCGATCAAGCCCTGCGGACGCAGGAACAGGAACAGAATCACCAGCGAGGTGAAGATCACGCCTTGCAGCGGGCCCATGATGCCCGAGGGCAAGTTCAGGAAAGTGATGGCCTCAGGCAGCAACAGCAGCAGCACCGCACCCACCACCGGGCCCAGCACCGAACCCATGCCGCCCACCACCACCATCGTCAGAATCATGGCGGATTGCAGAATCTGGAATTGATCTGGCGTGACGTATTGGTAGTAGTAGGCGTACAAGCCACCGGCCACACCGGCCATGCCCGAGCCCAGCGCAAAGATGGCGATCTTAATGTTCATGGCGTTACGGCCTAGTGCCAGAAACGCCAGTTCGTCATCCCGCATGGCCTTGATCGCACGGCCATACGGACCGCGCACCAGCGCCCGCACGGCAAGGACCACAATCAGCGCAACCCCCAGCGACACACCCGCAAAGACCAGATTGCGCTGTCCCGACACCACGTTGGGAATGCCACCCAGACCGCTGGCACCGCCCACGAAGTCCAGGTTCTTGATGATTTCCAGCAAGCCCAGCTGGAAGCCGATGCTGGTGATCAGCAGGTAATCGCCAGAAATTCGCAGCGACGGCAAAGACAGCGCAAACGACGCCACCAGGGCCACAAAGAACCCGGCGATCACACTCAAGACCGGATGCACGCCGAACTTCACGCTGAGCACACCCACGGTGTAAGCACCCAGCGCAAAGAAAATCGGGTGCGCAATGCTGATCAATCCGCCGAAGCCGATGATCAGGTTGAAGCTGGAAGCCAGGATGATGTAGAGACCCACCAACACCAGCATTGACGCGACATATTCCATTTATTGGCTCCTGGCTTAAGCGTCTGCGGGCGTGGCGGACACGGCTGGCGCAGCCGTTGGCTTTTTGGCGCGTCGCGTCAGTCGAACCCCCTGCGGGAAGAACAGAATCGTGATGAACAGCAGCGCGTACAGAATCAGGCTCTGCCAGGCCGACGGAATCACCAGAATGCTGAACGCGCGCAGCAAGGCCAGGAACACGGCCGCAACCGCTGCGCCAAACACATTGCCCATGCCGCCCAGCAGGGCCGCAATCACCGCGAACAACATCATTTCCAGCGGCGTGTTGGGCACCATCGAGGCACGCGTGCCGAACAGGTACATGCCTGCGGTGATCAGAATCGCCGCAACCACAAAGGTCAGCGCGTATACCCGGCGCACGTTAATGCCATACAACCGCGACAGGTGCGGGTTATCGGCCGCTGCCAGCATGAACTGGCCTTGGCGCGAGCGCTTCATGATCAGGTACAGCAAGCCCATCAAGACAATGGTGGTGGCAATGGCTTTCAAGTCCCACTCGCTGACGACCACGCCGCCCACGATGTGTGACGCCGACATCAAGGTGGTGGCCAGGGACACCGGTTCGGTACCGGCTGCCATCGCAAGCAGGTACTGCACCAACTCTGAGACCACCAGGGTGAAGATGAAGAAGGTCAGCGGCGGCGAATGGCGGCGGCGGAAGGTCTGCAAGCCCCACACTTCCATGGCCAGCGCAGCGGCAATCGCGGCGGCCGCACCCAGGGCAATCGCCACCGGGGCTGGCAAGCCGAATTTCTGGATTGCCGCATACATCGTGTAATACGCAATGCCCATCAGGCCAGCCTGGGCGAAGTTCCAAACCTTGACGACTTTGAGGACCAGCGCAAACGCAGCCGCCAACAGCACCGCGTAGCTGGAATTGGCCAAGCCGGTCCAGAAGATTTGCAACAGGGTCTGGATATCCAGCATCACTGCTCCCGGTAGAGAAGGCGGCGGCCGATGCATTCATCGGCGCGCCGCCTGGTCTTATTGAACGGTCGCGACCGGGACGAATTGCCCGCCCTTGACCTCGAACAGGTACACCGGCTTGTTCACGCGGTGGTCTGCACCGACCGTCAGCTTGCCGGTCATGGGCAGGTCGAAGTTGGCCACTTCCACCAGCGCCTTGCGCATGTTCGGGCCAGTCAGCGGCTGCTTGGTCTTCAGCAGATGACCATACAGTTCACCGATCAGGTAAGGCATGTCGTACAGGTACTGGGTGTACGGCAGACCATTCGGGATGCGGTTTTCGGCTTTCTTCCAGCGCTCGACAAATTCCGCAATACGCGGGTTCTGCTCTGCCGACGGGGCCAGTGCCGACACCAGCAGGCCTTCGGCGGCTGCACCCAGCTGCGCGATGATCTTCGGGTTGTAGCCAGCGGAATACGTGGAAATCGGCTGCTTCAGGCCCAGTTGACGCAGCTGCGCAATCACTTGCGGCAGGTCAGACACCAGGCCCTGGATGTGGATGATGTCGGCGTTCGACGTACGCACCTTCAGCAGCGCACCGGTGTAGTCGGTGGACTGCGCATCGTAGGCCTCGTAGGACACCACCTTGCCGCCCATTTTCTCGAAGGCGTCGCGGTAGATCTTCGCGCCTTCCACGCCGCTGTCGTTGTGGATGTACAGCACGGCGGCACGCTCCTTCTTCAGCGTTTCGCGGGCGTAGCGGGCTTGCGCCACCACGTCTACGTCAGCCAGCGGATAGGTCGTGTACACGTAGTCGCCCAGCTTCGCGATTTCCGGCGAATTGGCCCCCACGCTGAGCGCCAGCACTTCGCTGCGGTTGGCAATCGGTGCCACGGCCTTCACCACCGCGCTCCAGGCGGTACCGAACACCGGTACCTTGTCGACGTTGACCAGGCGGTTGACCGCGTTGATGCCCAGGCGCGGATCGGCTTGGGTGTCCAGCAGGATCATTTCCAGCTTGTGGCCGTCGATGCCGCCTTTGGCATTGATGTCTTCCACTGCCCACTGGGCCGCCTTGGCCTGATCCGCACCGAACAGGGCCTGCGAACCGGTCAGCGGCATGGCCAGACCGAAACGCAAGGGTTCCTTGGCTTGCGCCAGGACCTGACCGCCAAGACCAAAACTGGCGGCAATCACTGCCGCCGACAAAATAAGAGTTCTACGCAAAGGCTTCATGGCAATGTTCCCGGTTTATGGCATGGATCGAAGACGTGGGGGTGGAAAAACTATTGGGGCAAAGGTCTGCGGGTAATTCGGTCCAGCTTCAGCGCCCAACCTGGTTCAGGTTGGCGATCAGGGTGTCAGTCGTGCCAACGTCGGCATACTTTTCAGACATATCGAACAGGTTCACGGCATGGGACACCTGGCTGCGGTCATACACCGCGTCCTGCGGCACGAACACCTTGAAGTTCAAGGAAAACGCATCGACCACGCTGCCGCGCACGCAGCCGCTGGTGGTGCAGCCGGTAACGATCAGGCTGTCGGCCTGAAGGTCGATCAAGTGGCTGGCCAAGGCGGTGCCGAAGAAGGCGCTGGGGTGCTTTTTCGGCAGCAGCACGTCACCCTCGCGGGGGGCTACTTCCTTCACGAAGTCGTAGCCATGCGCCGGAATGTTCATGATCGCGGGCACTTTTTCCGCCAGGCGACCGCCGTCCGTCGCTTTCTTCGGCGCCACGTGCGGGTACAGCACCGGCCAGCCGCGCTCGCGGAAGGTGGCCAGCAGCTTTTCGATGTTCGCTACCGCCTTCCAGCCCACGTCTCCGCAGCTGGTGGGGAATTCCTTGATCGATTCCCAGAACGGTTGCGGCGTGGTGCCCACGGTGCGGTACTGCACGTCGATGATCAGCAGTGCCGGGCGCACGCCCAGGCCAGACGGGCGGCCGAAACCTGCGGCGCGATAGGCGCGCTGTTCTTCGTCGCTGATGATGCCGTCCCAAGGTTTCGGGGGGCTTGCTTGCTTGTTTTCGCTCATGCTTTGTCCGTATTCATGGTGCGAGCCAGGTACTGTCCGTAGCCCGGCCTGCCGGTGATCTTGCCGTCCTGCATCACGGTTTCGCCGCGCACGATGGTGCGAACCGGCCAGCCTTTCAGGTCCCAGCCGTCGTACAGGCTGTAGTCCGAGTAAGAACCCAGTTCTTTTGCACGCACCACGCGATTCTTTTGCAAGTCCACCAGCGTCAGGTCAGCGTCCGCACCCACGTCCAGCCGGCCTTTTTGCGGCAGATTGAAGATGTCGGCCGGGCGTCGGGTCAGCAGATCGGCAATGCGCGACAGCCCCAAGCGACCCTTGTGATAGCCCTCGGATAACAGCACCGGCAGAATCGTGGCGGTACCCGGAAAACCCTGGGACGCGAGCCACAGGGTCCGTTCCTTGGTCGCCTTCTTGCGCGGCACGTGGTCGGACGCCACCACGTCGATGCTGCCGTCGCGCAGGCCTTCCCACATGGCCTCGATGTCGTCCTTGGACCGGAACGGCGGGTTGGCCTTGCCCAGCGGACCCAGGTCGCTGTCTTCGTCGTGGGTCAGATAATGCGGGCAGGTTTCCACGTAGACGTGTTCGTAACGCTCGCGCCAGCGGCGTACCTCGTTCAGCGCCATTCGGGTGCTCAGGTGCGGAATGTAGATCTGCGCGCCAAGGTGTTCGGCAAACATCATGGCGCGCACGCAGCTTTCGGCTTCCGTGAATGCCGGTTTGGCATCGGACCAGTCACGCAGCGTGTCGCGGCCTTCGGCCTGGAAGCGTTGGCGGATGCGGTTCACGATCTCGATGTTCTCGGTGTGGCAGACCACTTTCACGTCGCCCAGCTTGGCCGCCTGAGCCAGCAGGTCGTAGAAGTAGCCGTCGTCGGTGCCGTCCAGCCCCAGATACCGCCCTTCTTCGCCCTTGAAGTTCATGAAGTACTTGAAGGACGTGACGCCGTACTGCTTCACGTATTCCGGCAGTTCGCGCACGTGCAATTCATTGGCCACGCTGAAGTGAAAGCCGTAGTCCACGTGGGCGCGCGTGCGGGCGTACTCCTGCTCGCGGCGATACACGTCGGTGTAGTCCTCGTTGTTCAGGAAGTAGCCCAGCACGGTCGTGAAACCGCCCTGCGCGGCGTACACCGTTTCAGTTTCGTATTCCGTGATCTTTTCGCCGAAGCCGAAGTGGATGTGCGCGTCGATCAGGCCGGGAAACACATGCAGGCCGTGGGCCGAAACTTCCGGCATGCCTTCTTGAACAGGCGTGCCGGGCAGCAGCCGCGCGGCGATGCGTCCGTTCTGCACCAGCAGGTCCAAGGCCTGTCCGTCGCTGTCGGTGTCCACCAGCACACCGCCACGCAACACAAAATCCGTAGCCATCAACGACTCTCCGAATGAGGGGGGAAAAGACTGTCCAGGGCGGCCAAGTCGCCAGGCAGCAGGCCCGGCTCGTCAATACGCAGGGCAGCCAGGCTGCGGGTGAGCCAGGCGCGGTCAAGTCCTACGCCAATGCACACAAGCCGCGAACGCGGGTCCGAGTCGGGCCATTGCGCGACCGGCTCGGGACGATGGAAGACCTTGCCCACCGTCTGAAGGAAAATTTGCGGCGGCTGCGCGTCGGACATGCGCAGCAAGCCTTTACAGCGCAGCAGCTCGTCGCCGTAGTGACGCGACACCAGGTTCCACCAGGCGGCAACGCCGGGCCAGGTGGACGGGGTATCTATATAGAAGCTCTCGGTCGAGACGCGTTCGTGGAAGCTGTGGGTGTGGTCGTGCGGATGATTCTTTGCATCGCCCCCTTCCTGTCCGTGCTTGTCCTGGGCGTGTGCTGTGTCGTGCGAATCAAGCCCGTCGCTGCCGTCAGCGTGATGCGCGTGGTCATGCCCACAGTCTTGACAGTGTTCGTGCGAATGGTCGTGTGCGTGTGCTTCGCCAAGCGCGCCGTCGCCCTGCCCCAGCACCGCATCCCACTGCCGATCCCCACCGCTGCGCGTGAAGATCGCTTCCGAGCCCTCGCCTTCTGTGCAGGTCGTGACCATTGCCATCGGGTTCAGACGCTGAACCGCCGCACGGGTCGCCGCTACCGTGCTGGCATCCGCCATGTCCGATTTCGTAATCACCACCACCTCAGCCGCCGCAATCTGCCGCACAGCTTCCGGTTGGCTGTCGAACTGACGCACGCCTTGCATGCCGTCCACCGTCACCACCACCTGATTCAGCCGCACCACGGCCGTCAGAATCTTGTCGCCCAGCAGCGAATGCAGAATCGGCAGCGGTTCAGCCAGCCCCGTGGTTTCGATCACGATGCGCGTCAGCGGCGTGGGCAGACGGCTGGCCTGCGCGATCAAGTCCAGCAGCGTTTCGCGCAAAGACCCGCTCAGCGTGCAGCATAGGCAGCCTGACTCCAGCAGCATGACGTTGTCGGCCACTTCGGCCAGCACCAGCTGGTCGATACCGATATCACCCACTTCATTGACGATGACCGCCGTGCCCTTGGACGCAGGCGAACGCAGCCAGGCGTTCAGCAGCGTGGTCTTGCCGCTTCCCAGAAAGCCGGTCAGCAGGTCGCAGTCAATACGCGAAGCCATGAGCCTTCACCACTCGAACCGAGGTTCATCAAGGGCCTGAAGGCGTCGCGCGCCTGTCAGACCCCGCGTTGTTCTTTTTGAAGGCGGCACGTGGGCCACCTTTGTCTCCGTTATTTCTTCGTCAGGCCGTTCATGTTTTCGTAACGACAAGCGAGACAACGTTTCGATAAGCATAACGACGAAATTAAAGTTACGCTAGATGGAATGACACGATCAGACAGAAATTGGCACCCTGCTCCAGGCTGGGAAGCCAATCGTGTGTCAGTGATCCACGCGCAATCCCGCGATGTACGGCCAGTTGGCAATGCAGTGCCAGCAGCCGGCACCACGGGAGAGCGGCCACCCCGACCTAGCAGGAAGAGAAATGCGTCAAAATGCCCGCCTCCCCGTGCAAACCCACGCCTACACCCGGACGCCTCCCTCCTCTATGGTCGAAAAAAACGCCAACTCCGTCGAAGCCGTGAAAGTCGCGGTGCGTGTGCTGGATGAATTGGCGCTGCAACAGCGCGCAATGGGCGTCACCGAGTTGGCCGACGCGCTGGGCGAAACCAAGCCGCGTGTGCACCGGCACCTGTCCACGCTGAAAGAAATGGGCCTGATCGAGCAGGACCAGTCCACCGACCGCTATCACCTGGGCTGGCGCGTGTTCCAGCTGGGCGAAGCCGCTGGCAACCAGTTCGACCTGCGCGCCCGCGCCGAGCCCTACCTGATCCGCATCCGCGATGAACTGAAAGAAACCGCCGTGTTGGCCGTGCCGATCAACGGCATGCCAATGGTGATTGCGACCGCCGACAACATCTACGCGCGGATCTGCATCAGCGTAAAGCCAGGCAACCGGCCGCTGCCACATTGCTCGGCACTGGGCCGCCTGACGCTGGCGTTTTCACCGCGCGCCATGTGGGACACCCAGCTGTCGATGCCGCTACTGGCCGAAACCGAAACCTCTTTGATCGACCCGGTGAAAATCCGCGAGCGCCTGGAGGTCATCCGCAACCAGTATTTCGAGGTGTCGAACGGCGAAATGATGCTGGGCGTGAACACCTTGGCCGTGCCTATTTTCCGAGACGGTGAACAGCTGGCTGGTGCACTGAGCATCGTCGGCTCGATCCAGAATATTCCCGAGCCGCCGCGCCGCGCGCAGGTGGAATTTTTGCAGCACTGCGCAGCGGCATTGTCGGCGCAGCTGAACAGCAACGCCTACGCTGATTGGCATGCCCGCCAGAGCGCCAATGAAATCCTCGGACGCCTGCCCTGATGCGGGTTTTCGGCACGTTTGGCGTTGTATTTTCAGGTACTTGTCAGCCACGTCGCAATCGGTAGGAATTTGACACGCGGACGCGCAAAAAACGAAGGTGCCCGCATGCCATAGTGCAGACTTCCCACCCCGTAACAGCTGACCATCATGCGCCTCGATGACTCCCGAGAAAGTTCCAACGTAGAAGACCGCCGATCCAGTGGCGGCGGTGGCATCGGCGTCGGCAAAGGGACGGTCGGCATCGGCACCATCGTGCTGGCGCTGGTCGCCATGTACTTCGGCGTTGATCCGTCTGTCGTACTGAACATGGCCGGGCAAGGCGGCGGCATGACCCAGCAGCAAGCCGCCGGACCGCGTGGCGCGCCGTCAGACGCAGAAGGCAAATTCGTTGCCAAAATTCTGGGCGAAACCGAAGACACCTGGAGCGCCGTTTTCAAGCAGCAGACAACGGGCACCTACAAAGAACCCACCCTGGTGCTGTTCCGAGGCGCAACGCCCACCGCATGCGGCACGGGTCAGTCGGCAATGGGCCCGTTCTACTGCCCGCCCGACCAGAGCGTCTACATCGACTTGGCATTCTTTGCCGAGATGAAAAACAAGCTGAACGCGCCGGGCGACTTTGCGCAGGCTTATGTAATCGCCCACGAAGTCGGCCATCACGTCCAGAACCTGCTGGGCACCATGGACCGCGTAAACCGTCAACGCAGCGCCCAGCCCAACCGCGCCAACGAATTGTCGGTGCGCCTGGAATTGCAGGCCGACTGCTACGCCGGCATCTGGGCGAACAAGGCAAATGCCGCCCGCCAGATCGTGCAGGAAGGCGACATCGAAGAAGCGCTGGGCGCGGCAACTGCCGTGGGTGATGACACCTTGCAGCGCAAGAGCCAAGGCCGCGTCGTGCCGGAATCCTTCACCCACGGCAGCGCCGCGCAGCGCGTCAGCTGGTTCAAGCGTGGCTGGCAGCAAGGCACGCTGAAGGCCTGCGATACCTTTGCGAATGCGCAGCGTTGATAGATATAGATAACGGAAAGCCAGCAGCCGCGTTGGAGTAGCCAACCGGAACGAAAATGGCCCCAGGCTGGTGATGTCCTGAGGCCATTTTCATGACTTGGTGCCGATCCGACTTGGCGTTCTCACAGCAGGTCCTTAACCAGTTCAACCGCTTGGTGAGATCGCCGACATTTGCAGAAGCTACGCCTCGCCTCTTTTCCTGATGTTCTCGAACACGGTGTAGATGAAATCCCCTCTTCTGCGGTCCACGGAAGCAGACACCAAGGTCATCGGGCAAATCTGCGCGGACTGGCCTCGCATATTTTTCAGCTGGGGCAAGCCGTAGAACGCATTCTTCTTGTCGCTGTAATCAATGAACCAGATGCCGCCCAAGTTTTTCCGAAAGGTTTCGCCGACATAACGGGTCAGGCCATCCCATACCAAAACTTCGCTGGGTTTCCGAAGGTCTTCCACACGTTCATAGCTGCGCAAGATGAACGCCTCGACGTTTTTTAAGGAGTCAGCAGAAAAATCGAGTTTTTCTGCTGATTCCCCAGGGACCGTCGCATGAAACCGTTCCAACGCGTCGTCCATGTCCATGAGCCAAAGCTCAAACTGATCCTCTTGTTCACACACGTGAAGTTCCTTTGCGTAGATATCGGTTAGTGCAGAGCTTAAAACCCGCTTCCCGATCGCAGGAAGCGGCGTTTCCATCCGCTACGCACCCGTCTGCGGCCGCCTGGAGCAGCGTCAGACGCCAGCCGAACCAAGCATCAGATCCAAGTTCTGAACCGCCGCGCCGGATGCACCTTTGCCCAAGTTATCAAGTACGGCGGCCAGCAGCACATGCCCCTCTTTTTCATTCACGAAGACGCTCAACTGCATGTCGTTGGTGCCATTCAGCGCCTGAGGGTCCAGATATTCCAGCGCGCTCGACGCCTGCAATGGCGAGACCTGTACATGGGCGGCATCGGCATAGTGACGTGAAAGCTGGGCATGCAAGGCGCTTGCGTCCACGCCCTTCTCCAACAGCCGCAACGCAATCGGCACGGTCAGCACAATGCCTTGGCGAAACGCGCCATAGGCAGGCGTGAAAATCGGACGATGTGCAAGGCCTGCATGCTGCTGGATTTCAGGCGGGTGCTTGTGTGCCAGTTGCAGCCCATAGGCCAAGTATGCCGGCGCATCCGACGCTTGCGCTCCCTCATATTTCTCCACGGCAGGCCGTCCACCGCCGGAATAGCCCGACACAGCATGGATGCTGATCGGGTAGTCAGCTGGCACCAGCCCAGCCTGCACCAGCGGACGCAGCAGGCCAAGCGCACCGGTCGGATAACAACCTGGGTTGGTGACCCGCTTTGCCTGCGCGATTTTTTCTGCTTGTTCCTGCGTCAGCTCTGGAAATCCGTACGTCCAATCTGCATGCGTGCGATGGGCGGAGCTTGCATCGATGACGCGCACCGCAGGATTCACGATTGCAGCCACGGCCTCACGTGCAGCGGCATCTGGCAAACACAGAATGGCGATGTCGCTGGCGTTGATGGCTTCTGCCCGACGCTGGGCATTCTTGCGATCCGCAGGGTCAAGCGTCAGCAGCTTGATATCGGTCCGACCATGCAGCCGCTGATGGATCAGCAAGCCCGTGGTTCCCTGGTCGCCGTCGATGAAAATAACAGGAGCGCTCATGCTTGAAATTCCTCGGTTCTGAAATGCCAGAAAGCAAATCGATCGCCCATTCTGCTTATCGCTCTAGAATATAAAAAGTTGAATTTCATGAAATGAACATTCAGATTTTCTGAATCAGGGAGCCACATGCGAGAGATCAGCCTGGACCGTTTGCGCACGCTGATCGCCATTGCCGAGCGCGGATCATTCACCGAAGCAGCGCGGGCATTGAACCTGGCACCGCCAACGGTCAGCCTGCACATTGCTGAACTTGAAGACCGCGTCGGGGCACCGCTGCTGTCGCGCAAGCGCGGAAACGTGAAGCCATCGGCAATTGGGGAATTGCTGATCGAGCGCGCGCGTCGCTTGCTGGCCGACGCCGAGCAGGCCTTGGACGACATTCAGCGCCAGGTGCAGGGGCTGGAAGGACGCGTGCGGCTTGGCGCATCAACCGGTGCCATCGCACACCTGTTGCCGCAAGCCCTGGAAGTATTGCGCCAGAGCCACCCGGCCATCGAAATCCAGGTGGCCGTGCTCACCTCGCATGAAACCTTGTCCCGACTGGCTGACGGAACGCTGGACGTCGGGCTGGTTGCCCTGCCGCAACCCCCGGTGGCTGGCCTCGTGATCAAGCCCTGGCGGCGTGATCCGGTGATGGCCTTCGTGCCTGCGCATTGGCAGTGCCCTGCGCGCGTCACACCTGAATGGCTCGCGGACCAGCCCCTTATTCTCAACGATGCCACCACGCGTCTTTCCCGCCTGACAGCGGAATGGTTTGCGAACAAGGGGCTGCACCCCGTGCCTCGCATCCAGCTCAACTACAACGACGCGATCAAAAGCCTGGTCGCCGCAGGTTACGGTGCCTCGCTGTTGCCCCACGAAGCAACCGCATCGCTGCCCGACCCGCGTGTTGTGATGCGTCCGCTGCGCCCTGCGCTGTGGCGTCGGCTGGGGATTGCACATCGTGCGGAATACGTGGAGCGCCCCACGCAGCATGTGCTCGATGTGTTGAGCGATCAGCGATTGCCTTAGGCATTGAATTTGGGGCCAGTTTGACGGACCTCTGGCTTGATTTTTTAATTCCCAAGCGCAAGAAACGGAGTTTCCGTCAGTTCCGGGCACGGCAAAGTGCGTCCACCCGTAGCGCATCGTGCCCCAATCCTGGAACGCCGATGACGCTGCGGAAACGGATACGCACCATGCACGTCACCCCGTCCCTGCCACCCGCCTTTCAGCGCCTGGCCTGGTCCAACCTGCTTGCCCAAGCTGCCGAACAGATCGGCTTGGCGACCGCCCCGCTTTTGGCAGTCTTTCTGTTCCAGGCCAACACCGGCCAGACCTCCACGCTTCAGACCATCCAGAGCCTGCCCTTCCTGCTGCTGGCGATCCCGGCCGGGTTGCTGGCAGATCGATCATCCCGTCGCGTAATCCTCGCTGCCGCAGAAGGCCTGCGCGCCTTTTCCTTCGGCTTGATCCTGCTGTTGCTGGCCACCCAGAACCTGACGCTTGCCGCGTTGGCTTGGCTGGGTTTTGTGGGCGCTGCGGGCACGGTGGTCTACAACGTGACCGTGCCTGGGATGGTGCCCTTGCTGGTCGACCGGCCGTCTCTACCGCAAGCCAACGGCCGTCTGGAATTGGCCCGCAGCATTGCGTTCACGGCCGGTCCCGGTTTGGCGGGTTTGCTTTTCAGCGCCGTGGGCGCACCACTGGCCTACGTGCTGGCTTTGCTGCTGTCGCTCGCTGCCATGAACTTCCTGCGTGCACTGCCCGGCAATGTCGTGGTGCCGCAGACCGCAAGCATCGCGGCTGCACTGCGTGAGGGCCTGATATTCACCTTCCGTCATGACCTGCTGCGCCCTACCGTGATTACTGCGGTGATCTTCAACACCTCGTGGTTCCTGCTTCAAGCTGCATATGTACCTTACGCCGTCGAGCACCTGGGCCTGTCTGCTGCGCAGGTTGGCAGCACGCTCGCAGCCTATGGCGTTGGCATGGTGTCAGGGGCATTGGTCGCACCGTGGATCGGCAAGCGTCTGCGTTTTGGATCGCTGGTCATCATCGGCCCTGTCAGCGCCTTCGTAGGTGCGCTGATCATGGCGGGCACCATCCGTTATTCGTCTCTGGTGTTGGCCTGGATCAGCTTCTTCTTGTTCGGGGCCGGCCCGGTGATCTGGGCGATTGCCACCGCCACGCTGCGCCAGGCCGTGACCCCGCAGGCGCTGATGAGCCGCGTATCGGCCGTCATCATGACCTTGACCTACGGTGCCCGGCCTGCCGGTGCTGCCATCGCCGTGGTGATCGGCACGCGCTACGGTGCGGCGACTTGCATGGTGGCTGCGGCGGTGGGGTTTGGCTTGCAGCTGATGATGATTCTGTCGTCTCGGGTACCCAGGCTGCCCAGCATTCCTGCGGGGCATACGGCATGAACTGGCGATATCTATCGTGAAGTATCGACGGCGTGCCGCTGTGGAACTGGATAGGTGACGATTCTGACGCGGTCAACTGGAGCAGACGAGCGACGTCGTGTGGTGCGGGACCGTGCCGACTGATCGGTCAGCCCTGCTCGCCATCAAAAAGCTGATCGCGGAATTCCTGGAAAGACGCAGAAATATAAAAAATGTCTTCCCCACCCGGGGCATACAGGTAAACCGTCCCAGCGTCCTGATCGCGCAGCGAGATGAAGAACGAATTGCCACCAGCATCAAACGCAAAGGGCAGGAACTCGCCCGCTGCCCATGTGCCGTATTGCTCATCGTCCGGCACGATGCTGTCCATGTCCTGCGCCAGTTGCTCGATGCAAAGCACCCCGTGCTTGATGGCGTTGAACCCATGCACAGGCAAGCCCCAGCGACCCGCTTCGACATCCTCTTCGGCAGGCGAACCACCATTGAATTGCCGGTAATGCGCAATCAGCGCATCAGGCACGGCTGACCCGAACCGTGACCGGAACGCGTGAATATCCGCGTCGGTAAGCGCCGCTTCGCAATCAACCAGGCTTGGCATCGCTACTCCCTTAGCAAAAACAAATGCTTGTGCTGAACCGCATGCGGTCGATCACTGTTCCCGCCCAAACCGATTCACGAATTTCTCGAAAACTTCAGGGCTGTTCAGCACTTTCGCAGACCTGTTTTCAACGTCTTCCGCCTCGTCATCATCGGTCAGCGTCACGAACAACACCGGCGCATCCCCGGATGACTGCGGCTTGAAAACGCCTTCCTTGCTCAAGCGGGCCAGCGCATTGGTCATGACTTCATAGACCTTTGCCTGAGTGTGCGCGAAGTCTTCGCTTTCCGGGATGTCGCCCAGCTTGGTGCAAATGTCATTGAAGGAATCGGCTTGCCAGCTTTCGTAGGCCCACTCGGATGTGGCCCATCGATAGTAGGCGGCTTCTTCACCGTCCGGGTCTGTCTCGTCGTTGGCAAGCTCGCGTGTCAGGCCTTCGACAGAATTCGCAGCGGGGCAAATCGTCATCGCGCCGCTGTCGGTGTAGAGCGCAAACGCATAGAACTGTTCATTCGGGTGTGCGTTCTGCACATTCACAAACACTTCCTTGGCCGCCGCGTACACCTCGTTTTCCAGCTCGTTCCAATTCATCGTTTCCCCCGAAAAATAAGATGTGCGATTGATTTTCGAACGCGGGTGATTCTATCAATCGACATGCGGTCGCTTTCCCATGCAGGGGCTGCGGATTGATAACAAAGCGTGAGTTACCGGACGCACAGAATCAACGCGATGCACATCTGGTCAAACATCTGACCAGGGGCTTGGCTAGACACGGCGGCGGGCGTAACCTGACACGACGCGCTTTGCGCCTATGTCTGCTTCCCTCTATCCAGTTTTTCCCGTCCTGATACCGAGTCCTGATGTCTTCGCTGCCCCTGTCCTCTGCCCCCCGCCTGCGCCTGCTGACCCCCGACACGCACAACATCGAGATCGACCTGGTCTACGCGACCGATCTGAACCTGACCGGCAAGGTCATCTACCAACAGGCCCATTGCCTGCTGCTGGAACCCGCCTGTGCCGGGCTGGAAAAAGCCATTGCACTGGCGGCCGGCATGGGTTTGCGCATCAAGGTGTTCGACGGCTACCGCCCGCCCGAGGCGCAGCAGGCTTTGTGGGATTTCCTGCCTGATCCGACCTTCATCGCCGACCCGCGCAAAGGCTCGAACCACGCGCGTGGTGTCGCTATCGACCTGACCTTGGTAGATGCGGACAACAATGAATTGGACATGGGCACGGGCTTCGACGAAGCCGTGGCCGAATCTGGCCATCATCACCCGAACGTGCCGCCCGAGGCGCAGCGCAACCGCATGTTGCTGCTGGGCACCATGCTGGCGGCGGGTTTTACTGCCAACCCGAACGAATGGTGGCACTACCAGTTACCGAACCCTACGCAGTACGCCCTGTTGTCCGATGGTGCGGATGGCGTGCCGCGCATGATGTCGTGAACCACTGCGCCCAACACTGACGCACACTCGTTTTTTTGTAGACCAAGCCCTGCAAGCCAAGCCCTGACAGACACCGTTTTCCGACAGTCGTATCCTCCACCCGCCCCCAGGATCGTCCTATGAAACTCGCATTCACCCGCAGTCTGGCCGCCGTGCTGGTCACCACCGCCTTTGCCGTGTCGGCCCCGGCACCCGCGTCGGCGGCGACGCCCAAGGATTTCCTGGTCATTGCAACCCTGCTGGATGAGTTCATCTCCCTGGACCCGGCGGAAGTTTACGAGCTGCTGCCGCAGGAATACGTAGCCGCCACCTACGACCGGCTGATCCGTGTGAATCTGGACAAGCCCTCGGAATTCAAGGGCGATCTGGCGGAATCGTGGACGGTCAGCGACGACGGTCTGACCTTCACCTTCAAGCTGAAGAAAGGCATCAAGTTCCACTCGGGCAACGCGCTGACCGCCGACGACGTGGTGTGGTCATTGCAGCGCGTGGCCTTGCTGAACAAGGGTGCAGCCAGCGTGATCGCGTCGATCGGGCTGGACAAGGACACGGCAAAAACGGCCGTCACCAAGGTGGACGACTACACGATCGCGGTAAAAACCGACCGCCGTTATGCATCCACCTTTGTGCTGAACGTGCTGGGTTCCTGGCCGGCGTCAGTGGTCGACAGCAAGTTGCTGATCAGCAAGGCCGTCGACAACGATTACGGCAACGGCTGGCTGAAGACCAACGAAGCAGGTTCGGGTGGCTACAAGCTGGTGAAGTGGACGGCCAACGAAAGCCTGATCATGCAGCGCAACGACGACTACCGCGTGCCGCAGGCCATGAAGCGCATCGTCATGCGCCATGTGGCCGAATCCGCCAGCAAGCGTCTGTTGCTGGAAGCAGGCGACGTGGATTCCGCCCGCGAGCTTAGCCCGGACGACATTGCCGCGCTGCAGAAGACTGGCAAGGTCAACGTGCTGGCTGTGCCGCAGGTCACGCTGCTGTACCTGGGCTTGAACGTGAAGAACCCGAACCTGGCCAAGCCGGAAGTGCAGGAAGCCATCAAGTGGCTGGTGGACTACGACAACATTCAGGCCAATCTGCTGAAGACCACCTACAAGGTTCACCAAGCCTTCCTGCCGGAAGGTTTCCTGGGTGCGGTCAACACCAACCCCTACAAGCGGGATGTCGAAAAAGCCAAGACCTTGCTGGCGAAAGCCGGGTTGCCCAATGGTTTCACCGTGACCATCGACGTGCGCAGCGGTTATCCGTATGCCGATATCGCCCAGGCTGTGCAGGCCAACCTGGCGCAAGGCGGCATCAAGGCGGAACTGATCCAAGCCGACAACAAACAGACCTTGGCCAAGTACCGCGCCCGCCAGCACGACATCTACCTGGGCGAATGGGCGGCCGATTACATCGACCCGCACAGCAATGCGCAAGGCTTTGCCTGGAACCCGGACAACAGCGACAAGTCAGCTTTCAAGCTGCTGGCTTGGCGCAACAGCTGGGACATCCCGGCCCTGACCAAGCGCACCGACGCCGCATTGGCCGAACCTGAAACGGCCAAGCGCGAGCAGGCGTATCAGGCGATGCAGAAGGACTTCATGGCGAATTCGCCTTTCGTGCTGATGTTCCAGAAGGTCATGCCGGTGGTTCAGCGCAAGGAAGTGTCGGGCATTGTGTACGGCCCGATCAATGATTTGACGTCTTATCAGGGCGCGAAAAAGCAGTAAGAACGGGCACGTTGGGGGTGCTTGTGTGGTCAGCAGGCACCTCAGCTGACTATCCCTCTGATCCGTTTCTCCGGTCTTCCCGCCTTTGTCCTCACCCTCGCCCGCCACGTTGCCACCGGCATCCAGCTCAGCCAAGGTCCTGCGAACCGTGTCGCATGCGGCGAGCGCCGTGGCGCGTTGGCTGCTAACCCTGGGCATCTCGCTCTTAGGCCTGCTGGCCGTCACCTTCGTGATCGGCAGGCTGGTGCCCATCGACCCGGTGCTTGCCGTATTGGGCGACCGGGCAACGGCCAGTGCGTACGCAGAAACCAAAATCCTGCTTGGCCTGGATCAACCCCTGTACGTGCAATTCGGCATCTATCTGCGCGACGTGTTCAGCGGCAACCTGGGCACATCCTTGCTGACTGCCCGCCCGGTGCTGGATGACATTTTCCGCGTCTTCCCCGCCACGCTGGAGCTGGCCACCATTGCCACCATCGCAGGCTGTCTGGTGGGCATTCCGCTTGGTGTGGCCGCTGCGGTGTATCACAACCGCTGGATCGACCACGTATCGCGCATCATCGGGCTGCTGGGCAGCTCGGTGCCGGTGTTCTGGCTGGCCTTGATGGGGCTGCTGCTGTTCTACGCCAAGCTGTCCTGGGTTGCCGGGCCGGGCCGACTCGACCCCGTCTTCGACGGCATGGTCGATGCCCGTACCGGCAGCCTGTTGCTGGATTCCTTGATGGCTCGCGAGTGGGACGTGTTCTTCAACGCCGTGTCGCACGTAATTCTGCCGGCCGGCATTCTGGCCTGCTGTTCGGTCGCCTACGTCAGCCGCATGACCCGTTCCTTCATGCTGGACCAACTGAACCAGGAATACATCACCACCGCGCGCGCCAAGGGCGTGGCGGAATGGCGGGTGATCTGGCAGCACGCCTTCGGAAATATTTCGGTGCCGCTGCTGACCGTCGTGGGCCTGACTTACAGCATGTTGCTGGAAGGCTCGGTGCTGACCGAACTGGTGTTTGCATGGCCCGGCATCGGTTCCTACCTGACCGGCGCGCTATTGAACGCCGACATGAACGCGGTGCTGGGCAGCACCCTGGTGATCGGTGTGAGTTTCATCACGCTGAACCTGGTGATTGATGCGCTGTATCGGGTGTTGGACCCGCGCACGCGATGACGGATTGCATCCAAACAATAGGTATCCAGACCAGCGGTTTCCACGTCTGCGGGAGCGGACTCGTTCTGGTTCTGGTTGACCAACCCCACGCCGCATTGCCCTCGGCACACACCACCCCATGAGTCAGCCCCCCACTACCTTGAAGCAATGGCTGCTTAGCGATAACCCCGCATCGCGCCGACAGGCTGCGTGCGGCCTGGCCTACCGCCGCTGGCGACGCTTTGCGCGCAATCCCATCAGTTTGATTGGCTTGGTGATCCTGCTGACGCTGATCGTCGCCGCACTTTTCGGCCCGGCCCTTGCCCCGCACGATCCGTATGCGCAGGAACTGGCCAATCGCCTGGTACCGCCCGGCGCGGCTGACCACCTGCTGGGCACCGACGCCCTGGGTCGCGACATCCTGTCGCGCGTGATCTACGGCGCGCGCATCACGCTCAGCATTGCCGTGTTGGTGGTCGTGCTGGTGGTGCCGGTAGGTTTGGCCGTCGGCACGCTGTCCGGCTTCCTGGGCGGTTGGGTCGACACCGTGTTGATGCGGCTCACCGACATCGCCCTGGCCTTTCCCAAGATTGTGCTGGCACTGGCCTTGGCTGCAGCCCTTGGCCCTGGTGTCATCAACGCGGTGATTGCGATTTCCATCACCGCCTGGCCTGCCTATGCCCGCTTGGCGCGTGCAGAAACCCTGCGTCTGGTGCAGTCCGATTTCATCCACGCCGCACGCCTGCAAGGCGCAAGCAACACCCGGCTGCTGCTGAAATACATCGTGCCGCTGTGTTCGTCGTCGGTCATCGTGCGGGCCACACTGGACATGGCCGGCATCATCCTGACCGTCGCCGGGCTCGGATTCCTGGGCCTGGGCGCGCAACCGCCCAGCCCGGAATGGGGCTTCATGGTGGCCTCGGGTCGCAACGTGTTGATCGATGCCTGGTGGGTGGCCACCGTGCCCGGCATCGCCATCTTGCTGGTCAGCCTGGCGTTCAATCTGCTGGGTGACGGCCTGCGTGACGTGTTCGATTCAAGGCATGGTAATTGATGATCGGGCCGGACCTCAGCCATCAGCGTGATCCACGCACAGCAGCCCGGTTTATCTGGTTTTGAACCTTCGCTTTTGAACCCCATGCAGCCAGATCACATTCAAAGCCACGAGCCGCTTTGCGAAATCGCCAACCTGCGTATCGGTTTCCGCGGCCACGACGGGCATCTTAGCGAAGCGGTTCGCGGCCTGAGCCTGCGGCTGCAGCCTGGTGAGCGCCTGGGCATTGTGGGTGAATCTGGTTCTGGAAAATCCCTGACCGGGCGTGCCCTGCTGGGGTTGCTGCCCTCGTCTGCCCACTGGTCGGCCGACGGCATGCGGTTTGGCGGCGAAGACCTGCTGACCATGCCGGCGCGCGAACGGCGTCGCCTGTGCGGACAGCAGATCGGCATGATTCTGCAAGACCCGAAATACTCGCTGAACCCGGTGATGACGGTCGAGCAGCAGTTGAAGGAAGCCTTTCGGCTACGCTCGCCGTCGCTACGCGGTCAGCCGCTGAAAGACCGCGTGCGCGAAGCGTTGGAAGCCGTGCACATCCGCAACCCGGACCAAGTCGCCAAGGCGTATCCACACGAACTGTCTGGCGGCATGGGCCAGCGCATGATGATTGCGATGATGGTGTCGTCCGGCCCGCGCCTGCTGATCGCCGACGAGCCGACCAGCGCCCTGGACATTTTGGTGGCGCAGCAGGTGTTGACGGTGCTGGACGAACTGGTCGCGCAGCATCGCACCAGCCTGCTGTTCATCAGCCACGACTTGCCGCTGGTGATGTCTTTCTGCGATCGCGTGGCAGTGATGTACGCCGGGCGTGTGGTAGAAACCTGCGCGGCGCGCGATCTGGCGCAGGCAACGCATCCCTACACGCGCGGACTGCTGGCCGCCACGCCGCCACTGAACAATCCGCCCGCTGCGTTGCCGGTGTTGGCGAGAGACCCAGCCTGGTTGTCCCGTTGATGTAGCTGCCAATTGAGGCTGCCGACGGGGGCTACCAAATAAGGCTGCCAACCGACGCTACCAGCCCACACCACAAACGTCTGGTTCAACTACGCCCTCAGGCTGAATCGGCAGAGTCTGCCGGAAGTGGAATGCCAAGCGCCCTCAGCTGCGCGCGCATGCCTTCTGCACCCTGGAAATGAATGGCATGAATGCCCTCCAGAGCGGCTGCATGCACATTAGGCAGTGAGTCATCGATGAATACCGTGGTCGCGGGGCGCACCTGGTATCGATCAATGATCAGTTTGTAGATGGCTGGATCGGGTTTGACAAGGCGTTCACGGCCAGACACCACGATGCCTTCGAACAAGGCCAGGAACGGGAAACGCGCCTCTGCAATACCGAAGGTTTCATGCGACCAATTGGTAAGTGCCAGCAGGCGAATATCCATGTCGTGCAGCTGCTGAAGCGTACGGACGCTTGCTTCCAACGCGCCGCCCAGGGTCTCTTCCCAGCGGTCGAAATAGGCCCTGATGTATGGCTCATGGGCCGGTGATCGCTTGATCGCCTCGGCCGTTGCATCTTCCCAGGAGCGGCCGCGGTCTTGTTGTTCGTTCCATTCCGTGTGGCATACCGTTGCCAGAAAATGCTCCATGGCGGCTTCATCAGTGCCAAACATTTTGCTGAACAGGTTGCGAGGATTCCAGCGAATCAACACATTGCCAAGGTCAAAAATGACGGTATCTACTGCGGGTGAGCGCATGACTCTCCATTGATATTTACAAGAAAACATCGCGAACTGACCAGCATGGGCAGTGCCGAATTGCTGCAAAAACCGAATATCAGTTAATAAAATGTCATCATTGACAACGAGGCTTCGCGTTCATAAAGTGCATTGGCAGCATGGAAACGCCGTCACCATCCGCCGTTACTACCCGTGGTCACTACCATCCACAGTTTACGTCGCCAACTTCTGTCCAGAATTCATTGACCTTATTGCAGATCCAGTGGCTGATAACTCTGCAGAAGCACCCAGCGTTGCCATGATCGCCATCAACGACCTCAGTATCAGCTTCCGCACGCCCAGGGGCGTGGTCGATGCCGTCAAGCACGTCAGTCTGCAGGTTGCACCGGGCGAAGCATTCGGTCTGGTCGGTGAATCCGGCTCGGGCAAATCCACGGTACTACGCGCGCTCGCAGGCCTTGCCCCGGTGGTTGGCGGCACACTTGAGCTCGACGGACAGGTGCTTGGCAACACGCGAAGCCCCGCCTTCTACCGTCAGGTGCAAATGGTCTTCCAAGACCCTTACGCATCCCTGCACCCGCGTTTCACCATCGACCAGACCCTGCGCGAACCCTTGGTCATCAACGGGCTGGACAGCCACGATGCCCGGATAGCCAAGGCGCTGAAAGACGTTGGCCTGCCCGACACCTTCCGCTATCGCTACCCGCACCAATTGTCTGGTGGCCAACGGCAGCGCGTGGCCATTGCGCGCGCCATGATTCTTGAACCCCGAATTCTGCTGTTGGACGAACCGACTTCCGCGCTGGACGTATCTGTGCAGGCCGAAATCCTGAATCTGCTGCGCGGCCTGCACCAATCTCGCGGTTTGACCATGATTCTGGTCAGCCACAACCTGGCGGTGGTGGGTTTCCTGTGCCAGCGCGTGGCTGTCATGCAGCGCGGTGAAGTCGTGGAACTTGCCGATATCGACGCCATTCGTGCGCAGCGCGTGAATCACGACTACACCCGTCGATTGTTGGCTGCTACGGAAGGCTACCGGCGCACCACATCCGACGCCTTCGCGATATAGCGCAGACACCGTCACCACCCTTACGCCTGCGCCCGGCACTGACACAGAACCGCCGCGCATGACGCGTTATGCTGTTGGTCTTACGTTGTTCCCCCAAGACAGAGCCCCGCATGCGTAGTTGGTTCGAAAGACTGCTGTACCCCTATCCCGACGACAATATCGGCACGCCGCCCAAGAAATTCTTCGCGTTCCTGTGGGCGTGCTCGAAAGGTGCGCGCGGCGCCATCGTCTGCATGATCATCCTGACGGGCATCATCGGGGCATTTGAAGCTCTGCTGTTTGCCATCATCGGCAAGATTGTGGACTGGCTGGCCAAACTGCAGCCCGACCAGCTGTGGGCGCAGGAAACCACGACCCTGATTGCGCTGGCGGCGGTGTTGCTGCTGAGCCCGCTGCTGGTCATGGCGCAGACCATGATCAAACACCAGACGCTGGCAGGCAACTTGCCCATGCGGCTGCGCTGGAATTTTCACCGCTTGATGCTCGGCCAAAGTCTTGGCTTCTATCAGGACGAATTTGCCGGCCGCGTATCGGCCAAGGTCATGCAGACCGCACTGGCCGTGCGCGACGTGATGATGATCCTGGCCGACATTCTGGTGTTTATCACCATCTACTTCATCACCATGATCGCCGTGGTGGGCAGCTTCGACCTGTTGCTGCTGCTGCCCTTCCTGAGCTGGGGCGCGTGTTTCGGGCTGGCGCTGTGGTACTTCGTGCCGCGTCTGGGCAAGTCGGCCAAACTGCAAGCCGATGCCCGCTCACTGATGACCGGACGCATTACCGATGCGTATTCGAACATCGCCACCGTGAAGCTGTTTTCGCATGCCGGTCGCGAGGCCGGTTACGCCAAAACCGCCATGCAGGACTTCCTGGTTACCGTGCATCGCCAGATGCGACTGGTCAGCGGTTTTGAAGTCGTCAATCACCTGCTGAGCATGTTGCTGCTGCTATCGACCATTGGCCTGTCCTTGTGGCTGTGGTCGCGTGGCGTGAATGGCGTGGGAGTTGGCGCAGTCGCTGCCGCCACCGCCATGGCTTTGCGGCTGAATGGCATTTCGCACTGGATCATGTGGGAAACCGCGTCCTTGTTCGAGCAGATCGGCACGGTGCAGGACGGCATCAACACGCTGTCGCGCCCGCAAACCGTGGTGGACAAGGCAGATGCCAAGCCGCTTCAGGTCACTAAGGGCGATGTGCGTTTCGAGAACGTAGGTTTCAACTACGGTGGCGATCGCACCGTTATCGAGAACCTGAACCTGCACATTCGTCCCGGCGAAAAAATCGGCTTGGTAGGTCGTTCGGGTGCCGGCAAGTCGACCATGACCAACCTGCTGCTGCACTTCTACGAACTGGAAAAGGGCCGCATTCTGATCGACGGACAGGACATTTCCCACGTCACCCAGGACAGCCTGCGCGCGCAGATTGGCGTGGTGACACAAGATACGTCGCTGCTGCACCGCTCGGTGCGCGAGAACATCTTGTATGGCCGTCCCGATGCCAGTGAAGACGACATGCGCGCGGCAGCCAGTCGTGCCGAGGCGCATGACTTCATCCAGACGCTTTCTGACAAAAGCGGTCGCGTAGGCTACGACGCCCATGTAGGCGAACGCGGCGTGAAGCTGTCGGGTGGACAGCGCCAGCGCATTGCGATTGCCCGCGTAATGCTGAAAGACGCGCCGATTCTGCTGCTGGACGAAGCCACCAGTGCGCTGGATTCCGAGGTGGAAGTCGCGATTCAAGCCAGCTTGTATAACCTGATGGCGGGTAAAACCGTGATCGCGATTGCGCATCGTTTGTCGACCATCGCGGCGATGGACCGTTTGATTGTGCTGGACGAAGGCCGGATCGTGGAAGAAGGCGATCACGAAAGCCTGCTGGCCCAAAACGGGATTTATGCCCGCCTGTGGGCGCATCAAAGCGGTGGATTCCTGGGGGAATCGGCCGAGGATGAAGACGTCCACGTCACCAGCACGAACTGAGCGACGGACCCGGAAAAGGCTGTGCGAATAGCCCCGGGTCCGCGTTTTGGACTGATCTAAGATGCGTGGCGGTCTCTCCACGCAGAAGACAGACCGAATTCAGCTGCTTCGCGAATTCAAAGCGCAGTCAGCGGCTCGGCTTGATATGCCCGATGCAGCAGACGAACGAAATCAGGCGCTTCCGGCAAAGACACCGCCCCGATTCGGTTCACTGCTACGCCCGGCGTCCACGAATTCATCACCACCGCACCCACCATCGCAGATAAGTCTGCCAGCCTGACAGGCTGGGTTCGCTGCGGAATGCCTAACTTCACCAACTGTCGCTTCACGATTGCCATCGTCGTGCCCCCAAGCATGGCTGCGTCCGGCCAGATGACGGTGTCGCCATCCCAGAACGCCAAGTTCCAGATCGTCCCCTCGCTTAACCGCCCTTCTCTGTCCACAAACGCGGCGTCGTCAAAACCTTGCGCGACTGCTTCGCGCAGGAACCAGGTTTTGGCGATTTCGCCTACGTGCTTGATGTCGGGCAAGACGCGCTCGTGCTCGACGCTTGCCAGGCTTAACGGGCCGTCCGGGCCATTCGAAGCCGGCGCGGTACGCACCAGCAGCTCGGGCACGGCGTCGGCTCCGGCCACGGTGAATTCTCCAGCTGGCGAATACACCGTGGCGATCAAGGACAGGTCCGGCGGCCCGTTGGCAATCGCCGTCCGCAGGTGAGCACGCAGCACGCTGTCGGGCAATGCCTGCCCGAACATGCGAATGGATGCCGTCTGCAGCCGGGCCAAGTGCAGGTCAAGTCCCCTGACCTGCCCGCCTCGGATCTGCATGGCGGTGAAGTGCGCATACCCGGCGAAGGCCAGCGGACTCAGGTCGTGACTATTGGCGGCTTGTCCGTTGCGTTGGGCAACGAAGGTAAGTTCGTGAACTGACATGACTATCTTCCAGAAGAAGCGATGCAACGCGTCGTGACTGACGCCTGATCATCAAGTCGGGCAGTATCTGTCGGTTGTCGATTCCAACAGAAGCAAGTACTTTTCACGCCATCATCAAATTTTCCTTGAAGATATATGCGCCGCCTGATGCCCGGCACCCGTGCCCTTCGAACCTTCGAAGCCGCAGCACGCCATCTGAATTTCACGCGAGCCGGGTCGGAACTCGGTCTGACACCGGCCGCCGTCAGCTATCAGATCAAAGAGATCGAAGACCAGTTAGGTTTGGTGCTGTTCAGCCGCACCAGCCGCAGCATTCAGCTGACGCCCGCCGGCACTGTGTTGCTTGATGCAGTGTCCGATGCATTGGACGGCCTGCAACGTGCTGTCGGCCGCGCACATCGCATGGCTCGTGGCACGGCGCAGTTGCGGGTAACGCTGGGTGCCCGCTTCGCCACCAACTGGTTGTTGCCGCGCCTGCCCAGTTTTCAAGCAGCCAATCCGGGGCTGGATTTGAGCCTGGACATCACCGACACCCTGCGCGATTTCGACACCGACGACATCGATATCGCCATCCGTTTCGGTGCAGGCGCGTATCCGAATACGCAATCCGACCGGCTGTTCGACAGCGTCGTGGTGCCGGTATGCAGCCCCGCGCTGCTGGCAGCCGGCTTAAGCCTGAAAACGCCCCAGGACTTGATCGGCCAAACCCTGTGTCATGTGGATTGCAAGGTCGATGGCAAAACCTGGCCGAATTGGGCGATGTGGATGGCTGCGGCGGGCGTGACAGACTTCGACGACAGCCGATGTGTGGCCTTTGCAGATTCCAGCCATGTGGTGCAGGCGGTGTATGACGGCGATGCGGTTGGCTTGGTCGAGCTGCCGATGATTGCGCGAGAGCTGGCCCAGGGTCGGTTGGTCAGGCTTTTCGACCTGAGCTTGAACCTTGCACCGGAATACGCGTACCACCTGGTGCACGCGGCTGATAGCAACCATGACCCGCGCATCGCGGCGTTTCGGGCGTGGATGTTGGCGGAAATCAATGCCTTGAATCAGTACGGGCCAACGCCCAATACGCGCAGCGACTAGGTTGAGGTCATTCCCGCGTAACGCAGGATTCGGCCACCTTCTGCGTAGTGTTACCTTACCTTTGATAAGAAACTGAAACGGGTGTTTGACACGTGGCTGCGGCGATAATCGGCGGCTCGACATTCGGGCCGACCCATGCAGAAAATCAAAATGAAGCTACGCGCGGTGGCGATGCTTTGCGCGTCTTTGGCTACCCCGTCTGCATTTGCCATGAGTTGCATCAGCGATATCAATCAGTTTGATTTCATCAAGACATCTCCCCAGCAGTTCTATTACGGCACGGAAGAGAAAGTCAGGAACATCTACGACAAGTGGGCAACGGAAGTAAAAGACCCCGCCCGCTTTGATCGAACCACCATTTTCCTGGCAAAAGGCGATTTGCAGCATCTGTTCACTGCATATTGCAAAGACGAGAAATGCACGGGCATGGACTTCATGAAGGGACTTCAGAACTGCTCGGCCAACGGCCCGCCCAGCCAAGACCCGATATGCCGGCCGGTTGCCGTGGTTTACAACAAGAAAGCGTATTGCCTGTTGGCACCGGGGCTGGACAACTACTCCAGCCAGAAGCCGTATCGCGAATTCGTGCCGTTCAGCAAACCCGGGCAATGAATAAGCGCGTGAATAAGCTCGTGATTAAGGTCCATGCCTTCAAATGACATACACAAAACCGACACTTCTGACTGCGCTTGCTGCACTGAGCCTGATGTGTGTGACACAGGCCCACGCGCTGACTTGCGAAGCTGACCCGGCCAAATTTGCATTTACTGACGACAAGCTCACGGTGTTCCGCTTCGGCACTCCGGAACAAGTTGATCGCGCTTATCAGACCTTGAAAGACACCATCGGCCCGCTGGATAAATATGCTGCCACCACGGTGTTCTATTCCAAGGGTTATACCAAGCTGACACAGCACGTTTGTGCCGACGGCAAGTGCAGCGTGCCTGATATCGGCAAAGGATTCAGCGCCTGCTCGGCGGGCGGCATGAGCTTGGCCGATGCGTGTTACCCGCTTGCGGTCGCATATCAAAACAAGCTGTATTGCCTGTTGGCTCCGTCAAACAAGACGGCGTCTGGCGAGTCGGCAACGTATGTGCCGCTGAAACCATGACCGGCTGCGCTGGGCAGTGAAGGCCATGACCGATACCGCAACTGGCCGGGATATTTTCGTTGCGCCTTCTGCGCTTAATCCGCAGACAGCCACGGAAATCGGCCTGCTGTTTGCCAATGCATTCGGCGTACCGCCCCATGCGCTGAGCCTGGACGACGATCCAGCCCAGCTTGCCGCTATTACGCAGCCAACGCGCATCGCCATCTACCATCTTGAACCCGACGGCGACTTCGCCTTCAAGCTGGCCATCGATCTGGACAAACCGATAGCGACGGATCGCTTTGCCAATCTGGCTTGCGATCATCAGTTGACCATCGCCTGGGCGGTAGATGAAGCGGCGTTATACGGTGACTACTACGTCGCCTTTCCCAGCGGAAAGACCGCTGTGCATCCGCTGCATTTCCGCGAAACAGAGGAGTCTTATGCCTGCATGCTGCTACCCAAACCCACATTCGACTGCTGAGCATAAGCGCCTGCCACTGAATTCGAACCATGCGGCGTCTTTGCTATGCGCAATGCTGGCTGGCTTGTTCAGCATCAGCAGTCATGCCGACACCGGCGCTGCCCGATCGGACACCCGCAACATCAAATCGCAGCTCACCATCTACGTCGATGCGCCCGTCGCGCAAACGGGTGGCACGGTGCTGGTCGTTGCCAAACCTGTGTCGAAACAGGAATGGGACAAGCTTCCGGCCGTGCCAGCGCAGCGGCTGGCTTCCGGCAATGCCGCTGACATCACGCCCGGCAGCAAACTGTTCGAGACCGTGATCGCATCGAAAGTATCGATTGTCGAGTTTGTATACCCCGAGGGCGGCAGCTTCGGATTCAATCTGGTGGCCGCCAACCGTAGCGCACCCGCGCTCAGCACGAAGCGCATTCTTGTCGGCAGCGGGTACTACACCGACAGAAAGACCGGCGAACGCGTCGATTGGAAGGATGTATCGGCCATCCATATCCAAGGCCCCGAGGTAGACGAGCAATTCAGTCGCCGGGTGCGGGTGTCGTCGGGCGAGATCATGAATACCTATCCGCCCGTAACGCGCCAACCCGGGGTCACGGTGCATGCCCCCACGGATGCGCAGCTTGATGCAAGCCTGGTCAAGGAGCCGGGCTAACAGGCGAATCGGTCTCACTCAAGCCCGTTCAGTCCGCGTCAGTACGACCAACACACCAACCGCCAGGCCCGCCGCCACCAAGTTCCAGCGCATGCCCGCCACAAACGCCGTGGCGTAATGCGCCGCGCCGCTTGTGCCCTCGCCCGCCGCCGCGCTGAACAACATGCCGACCACCGCCACACCCAGCGCAGCACCCACCTGTTGCAGGGTCGAGATCACCCCCGCCGCCATGCCCGCCTGTCTGGCATCCACCCCGGCCAACACCAGGTTCAACAAAGGCGTCATCACGAAACCCTGGCCCGCGCCCACGATCACCAGCACCGGAATCAGCCACCAGGGGTCAAGCGCCGCGCCAGCAAGGGCCACCTGGGCGACCAGCCCGCACAGCGCCAACGCATAGACCAGCGCCCCCGCTGCGATCGCGCGCGTGCCCCACTTTGCCACCCAGCGCGGTGCCGCAAGCGAAGCAAGCACAAAGCCGACACTGCAAGGCGCGAACAGACTGCCAGCGGTGAACGGATCCAGGCCCAGGCCAGATTGTGCGAGCAAGGCAAAGCACAGGAAAAAGGAACTGGAGGTGGAATAGATCACCAGCACCAGCAGCCCACCCAACGCAAAATGCCGCTGGCCAAGCAGGCGCATGTCCACCAGGGGCTGCTGCCCACCACGTCGACGCGCTTCCTGATGGCGATAAAAGCCCGCCAGCAACATCAGAGCTGCCGCCAATGACAGCAGGCTCCAGGCCGGCCAGCCTTGGGCCGGGCCTTCGATCAGCGGCACCAGCAGCAAGCCCAGCCCGCCGCTGACCAAGGCCACGCCGAGCCAGTCCAGCGTCGGGCGCTCGGCGGCCCGAGATTCCGGGATGAAGCGCGCGGCAACCATCGCCAGCAAGCCCACGGGCACGTTGATCAGAAAAATGCTGCGCCATCCGCTGCCGAACAGATCCGCATGCACCAGCCAGCCACCCAGCACTTGCCCGGCAATAGCTGCCAGACCAAGCGTCATGCCAAGCAGTCCGAAGGCACGACGGCTGTCGTCGCCGGAAAAACCGACCCGGATCGCGGCGTAGACCTGGGGGAACAACAACGCTGCCGCCAGTCCTTGCAATACCCGCGCAGCGATCAAGAAGCCGGCATCGGGGGCGAATCCGCACAAGGCAGAGGCCAGCGTAAAACCTGCCATGCCCCACACAAACAGCCGCCGCCTACCGAACAGGTCACCCAGCCGGCCGCCCGTGATCAGCATGACGCCAAACGCCAGCTCGTAACCCGCGACGATGAAGCCGATCTGCGCAAAGCTCGCACTCAAGCCCGCCTGCATGCTTGGGATGGCCACGTTGACGACAAAGAGATCGAAGATGGTGACGAAGCCTGCAAGCAGCAGCGCGGACAGGCCAAGCCACGGTGCGGGTGATGCGGTGTTGTTGGCGCTGCTTGCCGAGCCAGATGCTGGCGAGGGTACGGCGTGTTTGCTGAGTGAATCATTAGCCAGGCAATGTGCCGCGTCGGTATCCGACGTCCAGTTTTCTGCCCGATCTTGCCCCCCTTCACCACGTATTTTTGAATTCATCTTGCCCGCCCGGATTGATCAGGCGAGCATTCTCGAACCCCTTCCAGGCAATTACAATTTAACTACTTATGCTATTACTCAAGACAACAGGCTAGTCATGCGCACCCTTGAACGCACCCGTGATGACCTGGCCGCATTCCTGCGCACCCGCCGTGAACGGTTGTCACCGGCCGACGTCGGCCTGCCCAGCAGCGCCCGCCGACGCACCCCCGGCCTGCGCCGCGAAGAAGTCGCCGCACTCGCAGGTGTGGGACTGACCTGGTACACCTGGTTGGAACAGGGCCGCGACATTGGCGTGTCAGCAAACTTTCTGGACAGCCTGTCGCGTGTGTTGAAGTTGGACGCATCCGAGCGCAGGCACTTATTTCTGCTGGCCCACGCGCGTCCACCAGTTGAACCCGGCAAGACTTGGTGCGTGCTCCCGCCCTTGGTGCGCCGCTTGGTGCACGATCTCAGCCCGCATGCCGCTTATGTGCTGAACCTGCGCTGGGACGTGCTGGGGTTCAACCAACCGGCAGACGCGCTATTCGGCTTTGGTGCGCATGCGCCCGAGCGTCGCAATCTGCTGTGGCTGCTGTTCACCGATCCCGCGCTGCATGCGCGTTACGTGGATTGGGACGAACAAGCACCGCAAATTCTATCCAGTTTCCGCCGTGATTACGCGCGGGCCACGCAGGAGTCCGATATCCAGGACTTGGTACAGCAATTGGAAAAAGTGTCGCCTGATTTCAAGCGCTGGTGGCGTCAGCATGATGTGCACGCGGCATGCAGCGGGTCACGAATGCTGCGGGTGGATGGCGAAAACACGGTGTTCGAACATACCTCGCTCACCATCGATGAAAACCGGCATCTGCGAATGGTGGTGTATGCGCGGCAGGAAACGAGTGTGCAGCCAGCGGGCTGATGCCTGCGGCGATCGGCGCAACAACGGATGCCATCCGCCTGGGTCGACTTCTTGGCAGACGCGATGTCGCCGATGAAATCCAACTAGCGCCCAGCAGGCTCGACAGCAGCGTCCTTGAACACCCGCGCGCAAAGAAAATCCACAAAGGCCCGCACCTTTGGTGATGGGTGCTTGCTTGCCGGCCACAGCACGTGGAACACGCCGCTGCGCTGCACATGATCGACAAGAATGGATTGCAAGGTGCCATTGGCCAGTTGCTCGCGAATCGAGAAGTCCGGCAGGTACGCAATCCCCAGGCCACGCAACGCAAAACACACCCGCGTCTCGATGTTGTTGCAGATCATCGAGATTGGAATGTGCAGTTCAGGTGCCCCAGGTGCCTGTTGCAGCGCCCAGGTTTCCAATTTTCCCGTGGCGGGAAAGCGGTAGTGCAGACAGGTGTGCTGCGTCAGATCGGCAGGGGTAAGCGGCATGCCCCGCTGCGCCAGATAGTCTGGCGACGCCACCAGCATCGACCGGAATCCGCCCAGGCTGCGCGCCGTCAGGCGGGAATCATTCGGCGTGCCGGTGCGCACCACCGCGTCAAAGCCCTCTTCGATCACGTCAACCAGGCGGTCGCTGAAATCCAGATCCAGTTCGATCTCGGGGTAGGCGCGCATGAAGTCGGCCAGCACTGGAAGCATCAATGAGCTGACCAGCGGGAAACTCAGACGCAAGCGTCCGCGTGGTGCGCCGCTGGCCTGCGACAGTTCAAGTTCGGCGGCTTCGATCTCGGCCAGAATGCGCCGGCTGCGCTCCAGAAACAGCGTGCCTTCGGCGGTCAGCGTGACGCTGCGTGTGCTGCGATGAAACAGGCGCACGCCCAGCTTTTCTTCCAGGCGTGCCACAGACTTGCCCACGGCAGACGCTGACACCCCCAGCAAGCGGCCGGCGGCAACAAAGCTGCGCGTCTCGGCCACCTGCACAAACACTACAAAGCCATTCAGGCTGTCCATGATCGATCCTATTGCGGACACAAATGTCCGCATAACCAGGAACAGTAGCCCACTTTTTCTTTAATCGCAGGTTTTCTATCGTCACGGTCTTGCCAACTAACCATATTTGATCCATGACCACCCCATCGCTTCGTCCTGCTGGAGCACACCCTTTGCTCGGTGCACAGCGCGCTGCAACCAATCGGCTCTGGGCGCAAACATGAGCGGGGCATCTTCACCAATGCGTGCCATTGCGTTTCGCAAACATTCGAAGGCGACAGCGCCCGATTGTCTGACCGACATCGATGCCATCCGTCCTGTTCCCGGCCCACATGATCTGCTGGTGTCGGTGCGCGCGGTGTCGGTCAATCCGGTCGACACCAAAATTCGCGCAGGCTTGGTCGCAGCACCGGAAAACGTCACGTCACTGGGCTGGGACGCCGCTGGCATCGTGGAAGCTGTGGGCCAAGCCGTGACGCTATTCAAACCCGGGCAGGCCGTCTACTACGCTGGAAGCTTCGATCGCAGCGGCAGCAACGCGCAGTTCCATTTGGTGGACGAGCGAATTGTCGGCCACAAACCCCGCACACTTGGCTTTGCACAAGCAGCGGCGCTACCGCTGACCTCGCTGACGGCGTGGCAGTTGCTGTTCGACCGTCTGGGCGAGCAGCCCAACAAACGCCTGGGCGCGGAGAGTCTGCTGGTGTTGGGTGGGGCTGGCGGCGTCGGATCCATGCTGATCCAGCTTGCCAGAAGGCTGACCGGCCTGACGGTGATTGCCACCGCATCGCGCCAGCAAAGCCGCGACTGGTGTATGGCGCTGGGCGCACATCACGTGATCGATCACAGGCAAGCCCTGGTCGACCAGCTTGACGCACTGTCGGTACCCCCGGTAACCCGCATTGCCGCCTTGTCGAATACCGCCAGTCACTTGTCTGAATTGGCGACCGTGATCTCGCCACAAGGCCGGCTTGCGATCATCGACGACCACGACTCACTGGACATCGTGCCCTTCAAGTCCAAAAGCGTGTCGGTGCATTGGGAAATGGTCTTCACCCGTCCGCTCTTCGGCACCAAAGACATGATCGCGCAGCATCACATCTTGAATGAGGTGGCAGCGCTGGTCGATGACGGTGTGTTGCGCGGCACAGCCACGCAGGTGCTGTATCCGCTGAATGCCGAAAATCTGATCCAGGCCCATCGGCTGGTGGAAGCAGGCGGACTGACAGGCAAGGTGGTGGTCGCTATGTCCCGAGCCGATTCCACGGCTGACACCAACACCCTTGCCACCCCTGAAGACCAGCAGGCTCACTCATGACACACACTTCCGACAAGCGCCTGCCGCTGGGTTCCTTGCTGGCCCTGGCCATGGGCGCTTTCATCACCATCCTGACCGAAGCGCTGCCAGCCGGACTGCTGCCGCAGATGGCGCAGAGCCTTGGCGTATCGGAAGCCTGGGTGGGCCAGACCATCACGATCTACGCTGTTGGTTCTCTGGTGGCCGCGATTCCCTTGACCATTGCCACGCAGGGCGCGCGTCGCCGCCCGCTGCTGCTGGCCGCCATCGTGGGTTTTGTGATTGCCAACACCGTGACCGCGCTGTCGGGCAATTATCTGCTGACCATGGTGGCGCGCTTTCTGGCGGGGGTATCAGCCGGATTGCTGTGGGCGCTGCTGGCGGGCTACGCCGCGCGCATGGTGCCCGAGCACCAGCGTGGGCGCGCAATCGCCGTTGCCATGGTCGGCGCACCGCTGGCTTTCTCGCTCGGCGTGCCTGCCGGCACGTATCTGGGCAACCTGATGGGCTGGCGTTTGTGCTTCGGCGTCATGAGCATGCTGGCACTGCTGCTGGTGATATGGGTACGCGCCAAGGTGCCTGACTTCGCCGGCCAAGCCGCAGGCAGACAGCTGTCACTGCGCCAGGTGTTCACCATGCCGGGCGTGCGTCCGGTGCTGACCGTCGTGCTGGCTTATGTGCTGGCCCACAATATTCTCTACACCTACATCGCCCCCTTCCTGGTCACCGCCAACATGGTCGAACGTACCGACCTGGTGTTGCTGGTGTTTGGCGTGACATCACTGTTGGGCATCTGGGTAGTGGGCGCATTGATCGACCGCCATCTGCGGGTCATGACGCTTGTCAGCACCGTGTTGTTCGGGCTGTCTGCCGTCGCGCTGGGTATGGCGGCCAACAACGCTGCCGTGGTGTACGCGGCGGTTGCGGCCTGGGGTCTGGCCTTTGGTGGGGTGCCAACGCTGTTTCAGACTGCGCTGGCGAACACCGCAGGCGACGCGGCGGATGTTGCGCAGTCTATGTTGGTGACCGCGTGGAATCTGGCGATTGCAGGCGGCGGCGTGGTGGGTGGGCTGCTGTTGGCGCAGTTCGGTGGATGGGCGTTTCCACCGGCTGTGCTCGCCTTGTTACTTGTGACCCTGCTGGTGGCGGGGCTGGCGAAACAGCACGGTTTTCCTGCTTCGCATGCTTGAAAGCAATCCGTTGAAAGCAATCAGCGTTGGCCGCCTGCCTTCGCCAACACATCGGACTTCAGCACGATGACGCCTTGCGCCCTGGGCACAACGCGAACCAGGGCATTTGCCACCGATTGGGCGTGCACCGGTCGATACGCCCCAGGAATGACCGGTGCCAGAAGCTTCGCGATCGGGATCGACAGCTTTTCACCCAGCCGCGGGGGCTGCCCCAGGCCGTCTCGGTGATCCAGCAGCAAGGACGGCCGTGCAATCACCAGCGCGGTCAGTTCCATCGCAGACAACACGTTTTCCAGCTGACCCTTCACGCGGTTGTAGAACACCGACGAACGCGCATCGGCACCCGCCGCGCTGACCAGGCCCACGCGCTGCGCACCCGCTGCGGCGGCAGCTTTGGCAACGGCCAGGTTGGCATCCAGATCCACCGCACGAAACGCCGCCTGGCTACCCGCCACCTTGATCGTGGTGCCCAAGGCCAGATACACCTCATCAACCTGCGGCAGCTTGGGCAGATTGCGAAAATCGACCAGGTGCACACGCAACTTGGGGTGGCTGAGGTTCAACCCACGACGACCCAGCGCGTGCACTTCCGACACCGACGCGTCATCAAGCAAGGCTTGCAATATCAGGCCACCCACCAGCCCCGTTGCGCCGGCAAGCAGCACTTTTCGTTGGTCAACAGTATTGGGCATGGCGGTTTTTCCCTTGATTCAAGATAAGGCGGAAGAGACGCACGTGGCGTTCCCGCCTGACGCTGAAGTCTGCGCCAACAATATTGCGCTTGATCTGCGGTGCTGCATGTATCTCACTTCATGTATCTCACTTCATGCATCTCACTTCATGCATCTCACCTCATGCATCTCACTTCATGTCTGATCAAAACACTGCTTATCAAGCGCTGGCGTGAATCTCAACCCGCCCCGTTCATCTTCCCGGCTTGGTAATCCAGAATCGCCTGATGAATCTCGGCCTGCGTGTTCATCACGAACGGGCCATGCGACACCACCGGTTCACCAATCGGTTCCGCGTGCCCGAACAAGACCACGGCATCTGATGACGCCACGATTTCCACCTCGTCGCCGTCGTGCGCGAATTCGACCAGATTGAATGCCGCCAGCGCGTCGCCGTTGATGCTCACCTCGCCTTTCACCAGGTAGCAGAACACATTGCGCGAGTTTGGCGCAGGCAGCGTCACGCTTGCTCCGGCACCGATGCGAACAATGGCCAGTTGCACGTCGATCAAGGTCTGGATCGGCCCCGTCGCACCAAACCAATGACCGGAAACCGCAGTCAGGCTCACACGCGCGTCACCTGCAGGCACGGTCGGCATCTCGTTGGCCTGCAGGCCGATGTAGCGCGGCGCGACCATCTTCAGGTTGGACGGCAGGTTCACCCACAGTTGCAGGATTTCCAGCGGACCACCGTCGCGCTTGAAGGCATCCGGCGACAACTCGGAATGCACCAAGCCACGCCCGGCCGTCATCCACTGCACACCGCCTGCACGAATGATGCTCTCGTGGCCGCCCGTGTCGTGGTGCGCCAGTTCACCTTCCAGAATGAAGGTGACGGTCTCGAAACCCCGATGCGGATGCGGGCCGAAAGGCAGGCCCTGGTTATTCGGCCGGTAGACCTGCGGGCCGTGATGGTTCAAAAACAAAAAAGGGTCGATCTGCTCGACCTTGCGGCCGGGTACAGGCCTGCGGGTAATCAAGTCGCGGATGTCGTCCCGCTCTGCGGGGTGGACGGCGTGAACGCTTCGGAGGCTCATCAGGGGTCCTTGCGAAAAAAGGTGCGGTCATCGAACCCGCATGGCCACCATTATCCCCCTCGGGTCGGATGGTTCTCGTCTGGCCAGCGGCAAAGGTCCTTCTCAGGAAACGGGGTGATCGCTGGGGGACAACAGTGATATTTGCCCTGGTGGCGTGGTTTATTCCCGTCAATCCCTGGTGATTGCTACGTCACTACGGGCTTACCCGCGACGCCGAACGCTGGCTCGCACTACAATGTTGCTTCTCATGGCCGTGCCAACGCCCAGGATTCAGGCTTGATGTGTACCTGTGCGTGCCCCGGCCGGGCCGCGATGCCCGATTTGCGGTGCACCCTGCGCCGCTGCGAGATCCCAGGCTGACATGGCGCTGTGCTTCGAGCCAGCGCTGTCATGACGATGACCAGCCTGTGCGCCAGGATACGAACCTGGCCACGGTGATCGATTGATCGCCCATGTTTTTCCCCTTTTATCCGGTTTCCCGCGACGTGGCGGGCATTCCTTTTCCTGCGTACCGATGATCCGTTTCCAGCAAGTTTCCCTGATGCGTGGCATCAAGCCGCTGCTCGACAAGGTCGATCTCGTCCTCAACCCAGGCGACAAGATCGGTCTGATCGGTGCCAACGGCGCCGGCAAGTCGAGCCTGTTTGCGATGCTTCGCGGTGAACTGCACCCGGATCAAGGCGATCTGAGCTATCCGCCGACCTGGCGCATGGCGCACGTGGCGCAGGAAACCCCCGCACTTGATCGCAGCGCCATCGACTACGCCATTGACGGCGACGTGCACCTGCGCAAGCTGGAAGCAGAATTGGCCGCACTGGAAGTGGCTGAAGACACCCCGGAAAACGGCAACCGTATCGGTGAACTCTATGGCGAGCTGGCCGATGCCGACGCCTACACCGTCATTCCGCGCGCCGAAACCCTGCTGGCCGGCCTGGGATTCCAGCCCGAGCAGATGTACCAGCCGCTGACCAGCTTCTCGGGTGGCTGGCGCATGCGCCTGAATCTGGCGCAGGCACTGATGTGCCCGTCCGACCTGCTGCTGCTGGACGAGCCCACCAATCACTTGGACCTGGACGCCATCATCTGGCTGGAAGACTGGCTGAAGCGTTATCCGGGCACGCTGCTGATCATCTCCCACGACCGCGACTTCCTGGACGAAGTGGTCAACGTGATCGTGCACATCGACGAGCGCAAGCTGAAACGTTATGGCGGTCATTACTCGTCATTCGAGCGCCAGCGCGCGGCCCAGCTGGTGCTGGCTGCCGGCATGATCGAAAAGCAGCAGCGCCAGCGCGCGCACCTGGAATCCTTCATCAACCGCTTCAAGGCCCAGGCCTCGAAGGCGCGCCAGGCACAAAGCCGGATCAAGGCCCTAGCCAAGATGGAAGAAACCGCGCCGCTGCGCGCTGCGGCGGAATTCTCGTTCACCTTCCGTGAACCGCTGCGCTCGCCCGATCCCCTGCTGACCATGGACGCAGTGTCCGCCGGTTATCGCTTTGACGACGACCAGGGCAAGCCGGTTGAAAAGAAGATTCTCGACAACGTGAAGTTCTCGCTGCAAAGCGGCCAGCGCATTGGCCTGTTGGGCATCAACGGCGCGGGCAAGTCGACCTTCATCAAGACCATTGCCGGTGAAATCGCGGCGCTGGCTGGCGATGCCGAGTTCAACAAAGGCTTGGCGATTGGCTACTTCGCCCAGCATCAGGTGGAAATGCTGCGCCATAGCGAATCGGCGCTGTGGCACATGATGAAGCTGGCTCCCACCGTGCGTGAACAGGAACTGCGCAACTTCCTGGGCGGCTTCAACTTCGCCGGCGACATGGCTACGCGCCCGATCGAGCCGTTCTCGGGTGGCGAGAAAGCCCGTCTGGCCTTGGCCTTGATCGTCTGGCAGCGCCCCAACCTGCTGCTGCTCGACGAGCCGACCAATCACCTGGATCTGGAAACCCGCGAAGCCTTGACCGAAGCCTTGGCGCAATTCGAAGGCACGCTGCTGCTGGTGTCCCATGACCGCCACCTGCTGCGCGCCACAACGGATGAATTCATCATCGTGGCCGATGGCGAGGTCAAGCCCTTCGACGGCGACCTGGATGATTACAAGCTGTGGTTGTACAAGACCAAGCTGGCCAGCAAGCAGGCTGCCAAGGCTTGAGTCTGAAAGCTTGATCCCTGCGGTTGACCTGAGCAGCAGGGTGACTTCAAAAGCAGGCTGCCAACCCAGGCAGCCTGCAGACCAGCCTTACTTCCCTGAAGGCACGGGCGTGGGTGCTGGCGCTTTCACCGGCACCACATGCATCCGCTGCTCCCACTCAGTCAGGGGCAGTGTCGTCCGCCCCAGCAAACGATCCCACAGCATTCCCAATTCCGCCATGCCGCCTCGGTTTGTGGGCCACATGCTCGGCACCACCGGATGCCACGCGTGCGGCTGGCCTTCGCCCATCTTGAAGCGGAACGAGTAATAGCCCGTCGCCAAGCCCATGCGCAGATCGCTGACGACCAGGCTGTTGCCGATCTCGTCATACCGCAGCCAATCGCCGGTGAACCAGCGCAGCCCCGGCAAGAGCGGGGAATCGGGCAGGTCCATCGCCAGTTTTGCATTCAAAGGTAAACGAGCGCGTTCGAACGGCTTCTGGTCGAACACTCCCACGATGGCCTCGACATACTCGTCGCGGTCCACCTGCGCCACCACGCGCCAAGCCAGAATATTGAAGGGCGTGGGCGTGGAGAAGATGCGGACGACAGACGTACCGCCTGCCATTAGGTCGTTGCGCACGCGCGTTTCGATCACCTGCTTGAACGACAGCGATGCCGCGATATAGACGCAACACCAGGCCAGCGCCCACGCGCAGGTCCGGGGCACCCTGCCCTTCATGCCGACAAGGAAGCCCGCTATCGTCACCCCTATCAAGGGCACCGTGAAGAACGGGTCGATGATGAACAGGCTGGACCAGGACGTTGGCGTCGGTTTCAGCGGCCACCATAGCTGCGTGCCGTAGCTGGTCAGCGCGTCCAGCAATGGATGCGTAATTAGCGACAACCAGATACACAGTAACAAGCGTCCGAAGCTGTAGTCTGCGGAAGGTCGCCAAGCGCGGAACAATATGGTCAGACCGACCGAGACGGCACTGAGCACGAACAGGGAATGCGAGAAACCTCGATGGTTTATCATCGCCGACACTGGATCGGGCTGGCCAAGGAATACGTCCAGGTCGGGCAAGGTGGCAATCACCGCACCATAGAGCAACGCCTTGCGCCCCTGGAATCTACCCAGCAGAGCGCCCTGAATACCGGCGCCAAAAACCGCCTGGGTCACAGAATCCATCTTTTTCAATCCTTTGTCGCGTCACGAATCAGCGTGCGGCGACATCTTAGCTTGCGTGCATGACACGCCGATCAATGGACAGTTACGTTTCGCAAGTCATCAGCTTCATCGAAACCCATCAACTCTGGGCAGGCCCCGTCATCGCATTGTTGTGCCTTGGCGAGTCGATGATTCTTGTCGGCCTGTTCATCCCGGCCACGGCTTTGCTGATCCTGATCGGCGGGCTGGTCGGTGCAGGTGCCCTGCCGCTGACGACAGTGCTTGCATGGGGCATCGCCGGTGCCATTGTCGGTGATGCGATCTCGTATTACCTGGGCCGCTGGATGGGGCCTGGCATTTTGCGCTGGGGGCCTTTGCGCAGTCAGCGCACACCGGTGGCCCGTGCGCGCCTTGCTTTCTCGCGCTACGGCTTCATGGCGGTGCTGGTTGGCCGTTTCCTGGGCCCGATCCGGTCCACCATCCCGCTGGTGGCCGGCATCATGCGCATGCCCAATCGATCCTTCCAGCTGGCCAACGTGCTATCGGCCATCGCCTGGGTGCCCGTGATGCTGGCACCGGGCTACATCGGTGCCCGCACGCTGGGTGCCGCAGACAATGCCAACCAGATCGGCATGATCGTTGGCAGCGGTCTGTCAGTGGTGGTAGGCGTGTGGCTGCTGGTCAGCATGATGCGCAAACGCAAACGTCAGCCTCCCGCCACCAAGCCGTAAAAAGCACGGCAAACCACTTCCCCGTCAGTATGTCCGCCGCGTTGTGCGGCGTGCGGAGCAATCGTAAATGCCGATCGTCATGCGCAGGATGGCCCTGATCGGGCTTGTCCAAGGTGTGGTCTTGTGGGTACTGGCCACATTGGTAGATGGCAAACATTGGCCCAGCGACAACATGGCCGTGTTGCTGGGCTTGGTCTACACAGCGGTCGCCATCCCCGCCGCCTGGTACTTGAGCGAAGACGTTGCAGGGGTCAGCAAGCAGCGGCGTCGGGTGGTGGTGATTGCACTCGGCGTGGGTCTGGGCCTGCTGGGTGTCTGCGAAGGCTGGGTGAATCAGGACGTGCAAGGCCCGTTCAAACCTGGCCCATCGCTGCCAGCCTGCATTGCTCTTGGCTTTGTGGCACTGCCGCTATTGCTGCACGCGGGCGGACGACATACTGACAGCACCGACCGCCGTACCTGGGGTTGGAACTATGCCGATCTGTTCCAGACTACCTGGCGCAATGCCATGGTGCTGGCCATTACCGCGTTGCTGACTGGCATTTTCTGGGTGGTGCTGCTGGCAGGCGGCCACCTGATGAAGAGCATCGGCATCACCCTGGTGCTGGATCTCATCGGCACAAACTTCTTCATCTCGCTCGCGAGTTCCATCGTGGTGAGCTGCGCTGCCGCGCTGGCTTTGTCGCGGACAGACACCATCGTGGTGCTGCGCCGATTCTGGCTGTCCTTGAATCAGGCTTTCTTGCCGCTGGTGCTGCTGTTTTCCACCATGTGGGCAGTCGCGCTGCCGTTCACGGGCGTGGAACCCTTGTTCCAGACGCGCAGAGCCGCGCTGGTGCTGCTGTGGTTCGCTGTGCTGGCGATTAATTTCGTCAACGCCGCCCGCCAGGATGGCCTGGCCCCTGCGCCGTTTGTGCCCTGGCTTCGCCGCGCGCTGGCTTATGCCTGGTTGACCATGCTGGTGGTGGTCGCGGTAGCGGCGCTCGCCATCTACCAGCGCGTCGCGCAATACGGCTGGACGGCCGACCGCGTATGGAGCGTGTTCGTGCTGCTGATGGCTGCCGGTTATGCCATCGGCTATTCGCTCAGTGTCTTCAAGCCCGTGCGCGGCTGGATGTGGAGCATCGACCAGACCAATGTAGCGATGGCAATCGTGCTGTGCGTGGGACTGCTTGCGCTGGCGTCTCCGCTGGCCGATGCGCGCCGCATTTCTGTTGCCAGCCAGCTTGACCGCCTGTTGGCTGGCAAGACGGCGCTGGACGACTTCGACTTCTATTACTTGAAGTACCGCAGTGGCACCTATGGCACGCGGGCCATGCAGGCCATGATCGATGGCATTCCCGGGCATGCCCAGGCCGACATGCTGTCGAAAACTGCGCAGCTGGCCCGTGACGGCAAGCTGCGTTCCGGCAACTTGCTGTCCCCGGCCAACATGGACGACAGCGCAATGCGCAGCAAACTGAAGCCTGTCAATGATCAGACTTCTGTTCCGCCAGCAGTCGTGGACGCCCTGATTGCCCACCTTCGTACTGAGTCGGGACCCCGCTCGGAAGATATCTGCGCGTATGACTACGGTAAATGCTCGGTGTGGATGGCCGATCTGGATGGCGATGACAAGCAGGAAGTGGTGCTGATCGTGAACAAAAGCTGGCAGCACGTTGCACAGGTATTCAACTGGCAGCCGGATACGGCCACCCTGACCTACGCCGGCGAGATCAATGGCGTGACCCAGACCTGGATCGACGGCTTGGGCGATGGCACCGTCACTTTCCCGCAAAGCAAATGGCGAGATATCAATGCCGGTGGCGTGCAGTTGCGTGTGACGCCGCCCGACACCGACCGGTAAAAGCAGCGTCTTGGCTCAAGACGCCCACCTATTTCCCGAAGCGATTTGTCCGCGTGTTGCGGACCACGGAGCAAGCAAGGCATGTCGAATACCATGCGCAGATTGGCCATCGTTGGCCTGATCCAGGGGGCGGCGCTGCTGGCCATCTATCTGGCTTCCATCAACAAGGGCTGGTTGTCGACCCAGGCCCCACTGTTGCTGGCGTTGATTTACACCAGCTTCGCACTGCCCGCAGCGTGGTATCTGACGGAGGACATCGACGGCCTGCCGCCGCGTCGCCGGCTGGTGGGCGTGCTGTCCTTGGGACTGATACTGGCATTGCTGGGTGCCTGCGAAGGCTGGGCTGGGGCCGATGCAGACGGCACCGCGCTCCCCGATATCTCGACGGTGGCGTGCATCGTTCTGGGCTTTGTGGGCGTGCCGCTGTTTGCGCACGCAGAGCGCAGCAACGGCTTCGGCTGGCGCTGGAATTACGCCGCCCTGTTCCAAAGCGCGTGGCGCAACGCCATGATGTTGATGGTGGCGTTCCTGCTGACCGGCATCATGTGGGGCGTACTGTTAGCCGGCAGCGCACTGATGAGCAGCATTGGCATCAACATCGTGCGCGATCTGTTGATGCGGCCCTGGTTCTGGATACCCGTCTGCACCACGACCTTTGCCTGCGCAATGGCGCTGACCTTGGCGCGTGCCGACACCATGATCGCGCTGCGACGCTTCTGGTTGTCGATGAACCAGGCGTTCCTGGTTCTGATGCTGCTGTTCTCGACCATGTGGGCGGTCGCACTGGTGTTCACCGGGATCGACCCGCTGCTGAAGACCCGCGTGGCAGGCTTTGCGCTGCTGTGGTTCGCCGCGCTGTCGGTGAAATTTGTCAACGCTGCGTATCAAGATGGCACCCACGCACCGTTCAGCCCTTGGCTAAGACGCCCGCTCAGCCTCGCCTGGCTGACCATCCCGGTGGTCACCACGGTGGCCGGCGTCGCCATTTATCAACGCATTGCGCAATACGGCTGGACAGGCGAACGTGTGTGGAGCGTGTTCATCCTGATCATGGCCACGGGTTATGCGTTGGGCTACTCGCTGAGCGCCTTCGCCCCCAAGCGCGGCTGGATGTGGAGCATCGGGCAGACCAATGTGGTGATGGCGCTGGTACTTTGCGCGGGCCTGATCGCCTTGTCGTCGCCGATTGCCGATGCACGCCGTGTGTCAGTAGACAGCCAGGTTGGCCGACTGCTGGCCGGCAAGACGCCGGTAGACAAATTCGACTTCCGTTATCTGGACGAGAAAAGCGGCATCTATGGCCGAAAAGCCTTTGCCGAGTTGAAAGCAGGCGTGCCAGGGCATCCGCAGGCGGCGGCGTTTACCAAGGCGGCAGAAGAATACGAGCGCAAGAAAAATCTGTGGCGCACCGATAGCAAAGCGCCGCCGACCGACGACGAGCTTCGCGCCAACTGGACACTGTTGCCCGAGGGTACGCAGCCCCAGCCCGCATTGGTGGATACCTTGCTTGCCCAACTGCGTGACCAGAAACTGAAGAACAATAAGGCCAGCGCCTGCCTGGAGGCGCGCAACCTCTGCACCTTGTGGCTGGGTGATCTGGACGGCGACAAAACGCCGGAACTGATGGTGGTAATCGACCAGACGTGGCGACAAACTGCCGTCATCTACCGTTGGCAGGCAGAAGGCGCGCAACTTGCGCGTGTGGCCACCATCGAGGAATTGACCGAAGAATGGGTGAAAGCTCTGCGCCGAGGCGAAAGCAAGCTCGTGCCCAATCCGTGGCTGGATATTGAAGCAGGCGGTCAACGCGTGCAGATCAAACCGGAGAACTGAATCCAAGGGAGTAATGGAAACTGAACCCGAGGGTTCAGCACGGTATGCCGAAGCACGCCCGCCTGCTACTGTTAAAGCGGGTTTGCTTCGGAGCGCATCCATGCAAGACGTTCACGCCGCGCAGAACGCGCCAGGCAGGTCACGCAGGACATCGGTCATTGGCATGACCGCATTGGGTGCACTGCAAGGCGTCTGCTGCTACGCGCTGCTGTCGCCAGCGCTGGCAGGCACCTTGCGCGGTTTCGAGGCGGTCATGTGGATGATGTCGCTGATGCTCGTCATGACCGTGCCGCTGCTGTGGTACTTCACAGAAAACCTGCTGGGCCTGTCGACACTGCGCCGCGTGGCGATCGTGGCGGTGCTGGGCTTGATCATCCCCATTATGTTGACCACCGAATACACGGTGATGCAGCAACGTGAATTCCCACAGACCAGTTCCGCGCCCCTGATCGCATCGGCAGTGCTGGCGTTCATCTGCTTGCCGCTGCTGGCGCACCTGCGACATGGACAGCAGCCGGGGCGTGGTTTGCAGCGAACCGTATCGGGTTGGCATTGGTCGTATCCCGACCTGTTCCAAACGACATGGCGCAATGTCATCGCGTTTTCCACGGCATTGCTCTTGGCGCTCATTGGCGTGCTGTTGCTGGCAGCGATGGCGGCCGGGCTACGACTGGTGGGCATCGGGCTGATCGGGCAGATACTGTTTCAGCCAGCCACCCTGTTTGCGGCCTATGCCACACTGTTCGGAGCTGCCATTGGCTTGCTGCTGGCGAAAGGCACCTGGCTGATCGCCGCGCGACGCTTTCTGTTGGCGCGGAAGTATTTGCTGCCGCTGGCGGTTGGTACCTTCGTAATCTGGACACTGGTAAAGCTGCAAACCCAGCAGCCGCCCCCACAAGATCAGGGGATCTCGGCATTGCTGGCCGGACTGCTGACCTTGCTGCTGGTAGCGGTCAACACGCGTTATCAGGACGGACTGGAGCTTGCAAAGCCATCGCGATTCGCCCGAATACGGATGATCTGCGTCTGTCTGCTGGCGATTGCCGCCCTGGGGTTCATCGCCTTGACCTTGATTCGGCGCGTCAATGAACACGGCTGGAGCGCCAACTTGGTATGGGCAGTGTTCATCTGGGTGCTGGCAGCCGGTTATTTGGCGGGGTATGCGGCGGGCATGATCGCCACCAAGCGCGGCTGGATGTGGAGCCTTGCGCCCACCAACATCGCGATGGGCGCGGTTTTGTGCGTTGGCGTATTGCTGCTTGCCACCCCACTGGCCGACGCGCGCAGCCTTGCCGCACAAGACCAGATTCAGCGCCTGCTGAACGGCGACACCCCCGCAGCCAGCTTCAACTACGAAGCCCTGGCCCGCAACAACGATCGCTACGGGCGCGATGCGCTGAAGTATCTCAGTCAACTGGATCCGAAGGTCCCGAACGGCACCGCTATCATTGCCGGTGCAAGACTGGCCTTGGACATCACGACGACCAAATCAGACAAGTAGCGTCTTAGTCTGCCAGCCAGACATCCTCATAACCTGCCCGATCGATGATGAACTTCGCCCCGGCAGGCAGACACAGATAGTTCACCACCTGCGGCAACAGCTCATGCAAATGGGTGGCGTGCAGCGCCTGATAAAAGTCAGGTGACGGCGAATGCTCGCCGGCATGGATGAACCAGCTGATCGTCCCGTTCTCCGGCAACACGATCCGCGTGCCATAGATCGGGGACTGATCCAGCGACGCCAGGGCAATGGCCACCATGTCATCGGGTAGCTGCACGGGTAACCCGTACTTTTCGCAGATGGTTTTCTGCGCGTCCGTTGGGGCAGATGATCCGGGTGCTTGCATTGCGTGGTCTCGGGTTTCTTGGCTTGGGTGGAAGATGCGCGCTGGAACGTGACTGTCGTCGCGCTGTTGATTTGGATGCTTGATTAACTTTTGGCTGCTTATTGAACTGCTTATTTAGCGGGTTGTTTTCTGGCCTCGGTCTGTTTGCCCTGCGCCCTGCCCTGCTCGACAAGGCTTGCAAGTTCTTTACGCAGGTTCAGAACCTCTTGCTCGGAAGCACGCTGACTATCGACGGCCGCTTGAATCGCAGCCTGTGCATCCGCTTTTTCTTGCGCCCGTTGCTCGTCAGCGCGGACACGTTCTTCGCTGATCGCCGCAAGCCGGCCTTCCAAGGCACCAAGCTTGCCCTGCCACTGTGCCGACTGATCGTGCCATTTTGCCGCCTCGGCTGCGGCGGCCTCGGTCTTGGCGCCTAGTTGCGTTTGAGCCTGCATCAACGCCTTGTCCAACTGCGCCGCCCGCATGCGCTCGCGGTCCAGTTCCAGCAAATTGTGCTTGTGCTGCGCATCGAAGCGCGCCTGAATGCCCGACAGCGCATCCCGCGATTCAGCGTGGGCAGCGCTCAGCGCACGGCGGTGATCTTCATGCGCCGCCGCCAAACCAGCCTGAACCTCGGCCAGAGCCTCGCGCAGCGTCGATTCCCGCGCCGCAAATGCCTCACGCAGATCGGCTTCCCGCAGGCTGGCCGCCTGCTGCTGCGCCTTCGCGTACGCGTCCCGGACATTGATCGACTCGCGATGTGCAGCGGTCTCGGCTGACAAGCGCTCACGCAGCTCGTCGGCTTCCTTGACCGCATCCAGATGCTGCGCGCGCGCCTGCTGCAAGGCGTCTTGCTGTTCGGCATGCAGCTTCTGCAAGTCTTCAAGTTCAGCCTGCACCGAACCAAGCCTGGTCAGCGTCTGCGCCAAGGCGTCAGCCGCCTCGCTGCGCTGCGCATCAAACGTCTGCTCGGCATGTTGCTTGGCTTCACGCCACAGACTCATCGTCAGTTCTGCAGCGGCATTTTTCAGGCCATCGGGCATATCCGCATGATCGATTTTCACGCGCGACTGTTCTCGCAAGCTGTTCCAGAACGCCCCAAGCGCCGCCGCCGGCGCAGACATGCTGCCCTTGCGCACTAGCTGATACAGCCGATTTGCCGTCGGCGTCTGCCCGTACCGGAAGAACATCAACGCACAGGTCTCGCGATACAGCTCGGCCGTGTTCGAAAACTGCGCGCGCAGCGCGTCAACGTCGTTTTGCAGCTGCTGATCGGGCGTTGGCGCGGTTTGCATAGATGGCTCCGGTGTCGGTAATTAATAATACAACGTATTATGTATTTTTAAATGATACGAGAGCTAGATTTTTGACATTATTACTCTACTGTCAAATAATCACGTTCTGCTTGTCCCGTTGTTGACGAAGTCTCGTGTCGTGCTTGGGGAACGCCGCCAGCTAGCACCCAAGGTCGTAAAACGCGGTGAAAAGCTGGCTTGCGGCATGAAAAAGAGCCTGTGGCAACATGCCCACAGGCTCTCGAAATCTCTGATTTAGCAAATTTTTGGCGCTAAATGTTGGCGCTAAATCAGGCAGCATCGTCGCCACTACACCGCTGGGGAGTGCGGCAAATCAGGTCTGTTTGCAACACTGCTGACCCAAGCGCGTCAAGCGTCATAGGCAGGCATTGAACGCACCCACACGCGCGCAGATGACCGCATCACCCGCTTTTGATCAGTTCAAGCACCTCTCGAAACCCCGGGTGTTCGCAGCTGCCCAGCCACTCAAACGCCACCATCTCGTGGGTCACGATGATCGCCCCCGCATGGCTCAGGCGATGCATTGCCGCGTCGTGATCTTGCGGCTTTCGGGACCCGCAGGCATTGGCCACCACCCAAACCTGCTTGCCCGCACGCAGCAGTCCAAGCGCCGTTTGAAGCAGGCACACATGCGCCTCACAACCCGCCACCACAATCTGCCTGGCCCCATTTGCCGAGGTTTGAATGGCGTCCAGCAAGCCATCGGCGCACGCGTCAAAATGCATTTTTTCCACGATCTCGTCGCAAAGCACACGCAAGGCCTCGACGTTTGGCCCGAGTTTCGTTGGGTTCTGTTCGGTTCCCAACACGGGAATGCCCAGGATCTTCGCAGCCTGCGCCAGCAATACGGCATTCGCGGACGCACGCGCCGCATCATGAATGGCAGGCATCAGGCGCGCCTGGTAGTCAACCAGCACCAAGAGAGATGACTTTGCGCGGATGGTGTCCATGTCGACCCCCTCAATAGTTCACGTGGACGGATGACTCAAGTCGCAACGGTAAAAGTGCTCGCGACAATCTGGGGACACCTAATCTTCGATCACCAACCACTGAAGGTTGCCTGAGACCTGATTTGGAACCGCACATGATCGCACTGGGAGTACATATCCGAGCTCGCCGGCCGCCATTTTTACTCAAAATTTGGTTGGACACCCTGATCGAGACAATGTGGGCATCTACCTTGAATGCACGCCTCCCAAACGAGGCAAGCTAGCACAGCGCCTCTTCGGCACTATTTAATGCTCTGGCCTGCGATGGCTTAGCACTTAATGATTGAGCAGGCTAGTGAGTGAAAGCGTCGAGAGCAGCATCAGCACGCGCACAGTGCTTAGCAAGCATAGGTTCGATTTTCACCAAACGACGGAGCTTAGGCAGGAAAGCCTTGGCGGCGTTTTTATCGCTAGTTTCGAAAACGATTTCGGTGATCCATTCACCTGAGAATCGCGCCCATTCCTCAGGATCCTTAAAAGAGGCCGCTGTAGTCAGAACAATCCTCAGTTCTTCGTTTAAGTCTCCAGCAAGACGCTTCCTACGACGCATTACTCTCGTAAATACACGGAGGGCGTCTGCAAGATTTCTACTACGAGTGACCGCAGCAAGAGTTGCTAGGCCGACCACAAGATCGAAATTCTTGTCTTTGTCTTCCGTGCTCTCGAGAGAAAACCTGACACGTCGCAAAGCGTCCGCTGCCATGCTTGCCATAGCTTCCTCCATGTCAAATAACAACGCACAGTTCACAAGCCCTGCAAATGCTTTTGCCTCAAGACGATCGGCTGCAAGCGCTGCCTTTACCTCAACCAGCCACTCGTCAGGGTAGGGCCGCTTGGCTGCGATAGCCCCTTCCATCGGACCAGGAAGAAGAGGGAAAGGCCACTGAGTAGCTTGCATAAGCTTTGAGTTTGGACCGAGGAGGAGTTTGCTTAAAGAATCGACTTTGATCTTATCTTCATTCAAATGCACTGCATTCGTGATGCGACCTATAAATTCAAAGCGAAGTTGTTCGGCACTCACGTAGTCTGGTAACCACCGTGGCTCACGACGGAGATCTACCAAGCCTTGTAAAAAATAAATCAGACCAAAACCTGTAGTACGAGCCCACTGTGTAACGCTCGCCACATCAATTCCCGCCTCGCTAATAGCGCGAATCATAAGCGAGGCGTGTGCGATTGCAGCTTGCCTGAAATAGAAAGGCGGGACGTCACCAAGAATGCGCTTCCTTGCGAGCTCAGAAGCTGTCATGACAACCATAGAACTCAAGATAGCAAAACCACCGCCGTCATCTTCGGGATCATCCGACAATAGTGCTTCGACTATTAGCTCAATAAACGGAGCAAGCACCGGAACGACATCCAAATGAGCAAGGGCTACCTCCACCGCCCCGATTCGCGAGATCGGATCACCATGCTTGGCAATCCACTCATAAGCCTGGACAAGTTCACTATGATTAAGCCTATCGATTTTTATGCAGCCTGCAATCGACCCTGCCGAGCACATCAACAAAGAGAAAACAAAACTCTGCCAGCCCTTATAAAATTGAAGACTTTCGACACAAACTTTTGCTCCAGTCTCAATATAGTCGGCAAAAGTGGTGCTTTGCTCAAGCTTTCCAACAAGACGCTCATAGTAACGAAAATCATGCGGCACCAATCTTGCCGGCTCCATCCTCATCGTCCCCATATCATTCTGAAGAGTAAGAATAAAACTTCTTGGTGACAGCCTAATATCCACCATCAACTCTGAAAAATCGTTATCACTAAGTGCTGATTGCTGCATACGGGTTAGCCAACCACGGCTATTTTCACGATCTAGAAAAACCTCCGAAGCCGCTTTCTCCAACCAGCCAACTCGAACTGCCACATCATCTGCAAGTGCGGAGTGGTCTCTCAAATAATAGTGCTTTTCCCCGCCACTCAATAAGAATTCAATGCCGTCACCCTGAGGCCGAGTAAGCAACTGCCAAACCAAGCCATCACTATCTTCAATTTCAATAGCAGAACCCACGTCTCGGATGGCACCCCGAATACCTTGATATAGCTGACTACGATCAAAAGATGGTCCATCTGGCCCTATCGTGAGGATGCCGATCGTATCGATACCCCATCTTTGAGTAAATGCACCATCATCAAGCAGAGCGCTCTGAACATCGAAAGGGAAAAGATTAAAAGCCGCTTGAATAAGCCTTTCCTTGAGGACACTATGATCCATTTCTCGCCCCCAACCTCTCCACTGACAATTCAACATATTGGGCAACGACCTCCTTGGCTCGTTCGAGCAAAAGCGCATACATCTCTTGGTCTTCATCAGCAATTTTATTTAGAATACGAGACACAAACCAGCGCCAATAGGCCTCTTTAACCGATTGAGTCTGATCCACAACCAGCATCATCAGAAGAGCTACCCAATCAAGATATCGATCTTTCAAACGCTGCGCTTCCTCGTTCAGACGATGCGTCCAACCTCGGGCATCACACAGTATCAAAATCCAGTCTGATCGCGCACATGCTGCCACCTCGTTCAGATCATCAACCCATTGCTCCTTCAGCACAAGAACTGAAACACTGAGCAAGTCGTTTAACCAGGTAGCCTCCTTTGGTAACTGAAGAAGGTCACACATGCGGATCCGTTGGACACTTTCCCGAATGAGTCGCAGCTCTGCAGTTTCAACAAGATCTCCATCAACAATCGGTGCACTAGAAACAAATTCTGATAGCTCTCTATGGCTGATCGGCAGAATCGCATAGTTCGCGCGACGCAACGCCGTCTTAGCCTCCAAAATTCTTGCTGAAGACAGGACACCACGACGCTCTAGAGAATCCAGCAAATCCAAAGTCGTCAGCAACGGCTTAGTAGACACGCCTGAAGATATGAAAAGATGTTGATTAATGAATCTGTCATCACTAACACCTGCTTCTGCACTATCGATCAGCTTTAGCATAGCAGTGGACGGGTGCACCAAGGCTCCACTAGCATCATCGTCATCATCAACACGAATCGCCTTCCCCAAACCTACCCTCCCACTTTCAAGTGCATTTTTTAATTTAATCCGCAGCCCGTCTACAATATTAACAACCGCGGCACTGCTCGCATCATGGCTAATGAGTGCATCCGCCTCATCTATTTCGCTTTGAGGGATTACCACCGTAATGTCGGCACGATGCAGCTTCTGTAGCAGCCCGAGAAATTCGAGATGAGAGATAGTGATATCATCTAAATATAAAATAGCTCCATCCGCTATAAACTTAGGCGGCCAAGGTGTTTCCCGCAGTTTGAGCGATTCGCGAGCGTCGTGGGCCTCGCTCACGGTTAGAACAGCTTTTTGCGCAAGTTTCTCAACCAGGTCCACAGCGCTACAGAGGTACGGCATATAATCAGTGAGATCAGCCTCTTCTTTCATGAAAGTACTGACCCTATGGATAGGCCCACCCCTCACAACCAGTCGCTGCCTTTGGTCTGAATGATTAGGGTCTGAAGCTTCCGCAAGCAGCAATGCCAGCGAATCGCCAACCTCGCTGATTAGATTGTCAGGTGCATATGAATCTCCATCAAAAGCCAGCAGATGCTGGTCAGAGATCATTCGCCGAAGCGCTCGAGCAGCAGCAACCCGACTGGGTTGGTGAAATAAAATCTGAGCCTTTTCGTTCAACAACCAGCCAAGTGTGTTGTGGGGAATGAGAATCTTATCGAATGTTGAGACGTATATGTCAAAAACTCCCAGCAATTCAGCTGTCATCAAAGACGTTGGATCTATGGCAATCGTCTGAGGATCGACCACGGATGATTTACGCGCACCGCTAAATGCATGAACAATTGATCGCTGGCGAACGTCCTGCTCGTCGACATTAACCAGTGCTGACCAAAGAAAAACATTAAGAAGCGAACGGTTTAAAATTTTACCGAAAGTGAATTGAGGAATCTCCCCTCGGGTGAGTAAATTCCTAGCATTCGTCTCGCGCTCATCCCACGCAGGCTTTCGCTCGACAATGTCCTCGATTGATAACCTTTGGATGAGGCCATCACCCGCCTGCTCCGACAGCACAGCACTCTGCTCGAACCATTGAAACACTTCGCGACTTTCTTCCCAACCCGCCGAAACAGCTGCGTGATAACAACCAATAAGGGTTTTTGCATCTCCGTCTGCTCTCGCCGCAGCATCACAAACAAGATCCTTTCCTCGCACAGCTCCAATAAGCTGCGCAATCTGTCCCGCGCTGAGCAACTCCTCCGGCGTTCTCTCTAACCGATTGCTCCACTCGCCTTCTACAAACCCTTGCAATGAGTCCCAGTCGCCAGAAGCGATCGTCAAGCTGACCTGCAATTGGCGCGCACCAGTTGAATCGGAATTTTTCCGCAGAGTATTTAAAACCAACTGCGCTTTTTTGATATTACCTTGCTCAAAAAGAGTACGAGCGTAGAGCAGACGCGCGTTGTCATACTGAGCGTCTAGGTTTTCGTATTCAGAGAATACTGTCAGCACCTCTTCCAAATGCTCTTGGTTGTATAACGCGACCACATACCGGTGTGCGTCTGAAATATCACCAGTTTTTGCTAACAAATGCTTACCGTATTCGACAACCTTTTCCCAATTCCCCGCATTTTCATAGGCATCGACGAGAAGCCGTAGGTCAACGACAGATCTGCTGTTTTCGTAGGCTGCAAGTCGACCAACGATAGGATCATTGCCAGCAATTTCTCTAAGTAGAAGACTTAGCCTATTTTCCTCATTTGGCGCAAGCCCCTTTTCTACAGCCTCTCGCAGAAGAATTTCTGCTTGCGCGAATTGCCCTGATCTAGCGAGCGCCTCAATCTCAAGCAAATAAACCCCTTTCCACTCAATATGGTCCAGAAGTTGGGCACGATGTTTGTTTAAATATGAGGCTGTAGAAGCGTAACCTCCCTGAACAAGGGCTAGCGAGAAGCGGGCGACTGCTGCATCGGGCGAGGCACCGCCGCTTAGCACGGTCTGACGATCGACTTCCTTTTCAACTTGCGATAGATCAATCTCGATACCGAACTGCACGGCTAAATTCAGGCGTCGAAGAAGTACCGCCGGATCCCTTAGGCTCGTTTCCAACTCCCTTCGGGCGGCCGCTGCATATTCTGGATCCCTCAGTCTAAGCCAAAGCGCTCGATCACTTGAATCGCCCGCATGTAAGGGCAAACCAAGCGCAGTTGCGACCACTGTCAACTGATCATAGAGTTCGATAGCTTTTCTTCTGTCGCGGAGACGATCAGGCTCACTTCGCAGCGGAAAGCTCGCTGCATTGCTGGGTAGATACTGACGCGGCAGCAGTCGCAGTTCATCTGGTACAGCTTGAGAAAGATGAGCATCTGCGGCGAGCCTTAGAATCGCAGGTGTTCGATCGAAATCGACATTACTCAGTGCAGTTGCAGCTTCACATGCAATATCCCACGCCCCTGCCTCCAGCGCAGCCCCGATATGGAAGAACTTTGCATCGCTATCAAGATCACTCTTAGTTAAGCCAGCTTGACAAAGCCAAATTTCAGCCTCTTCAAAGCCTTTATCCTTTTGAACGCAAATGTAAGCAGCCCCACGCGCTATTGGCGTATCGATAGCCGCTAGTTCCCCTAAGCCTTCTGCAAGGCTGCCGCCACCCTGTTTCAAAAAACTGCGAACAACTGCAATAAGTTCCCGGTTTGGAGTGGTGATTTGGTTTAACGCAAACTGGGCTTCGTCGGGCGCAGCGGTCGCTAGAAATCTCGCACACCACGCAAGAGCATCACTTTTAGAGCTGCTACTAGCCGCAGCAAGGGCACCGCTAGTTAGACTTATAACGAGCCGCCGCGCCTCGTCTACCGTATCGACGCTGCCAAAAAAACGACATTTTCGCAGGCGTTCCGTTTGATGAATAACCTCAGCATCGATAATTGCCGTATCCATCGCCAGTACAAGCGGCCTTTTTTCCAATGTGCGCTCGAAGGCTTCAAGAGCCAGAGTTTGCTCTTGACTCTGTATGATAAGTTGCTTCAGTTGACTAGTGTTATTTTCGACAGCCTCGACGATCGGAGCTTTAGATGGCCAGATAAAAGAGCGAGCTATAAAATCTTTTACATGAATGTATACGTCCGCTTCCCGACTTGCTGGTTTGCAAATAGTTGTATGACTTTCATCTACAGTAATAGAGAGCTCAGGTAATCCTGGATCAGCACTATCCGACCAGACTACTCTTCCTAGTGTTTCTGGAAGATTAATTCCGAAGACGCGTTCTGGACGCCCCTCGGCCAAGACAAGATGTTCTATGCCATTGGCCTGACTCTTTTTTCGGTACCAGCGATTGAGATCTTTCAGCTGTGGACTGCCAAGAAGAAGATCTCGAGTTGCAGCCGAAGGCCGCAGGAAGAACACCCTCAGCGTCATAGCAATATTGGCAAGAATCGCCCCCCGGTGTGGTGTGCCTAAAAAGGCAATGCGCCTAACGCGTGACAAAAAGTGCTCCGCCTTTCTATTGCTAGCAGCATCCCGTTCGGCACCCCTAAGCAGTTGCTCAACTATGAGACCGCCGAGACTATGAACGACGAAGATAACATTCCCCTTTGCTAAAAGAGGTTCTGAAAGTAGCCTCGCAAGAATGTTGTCCGCCCGATCAGCTAACGTCAGTGCGATGCCACCCCAATTAGTTTTTGGAGCAGGATAGCCAACAAGCCATATGCCTAACCCAGCAATATCCTCTGACAGCCAGCTTGGCCATAGCACCGGTGGAGTTGACGCCATAGAGGTCCAAGTCTTACTTATGTCGCCAGATAGTCCATGTACAAAAATGACATGAGTATCGGCATTTGAATGGTTGCCTGCGATAGCACGGAGCTCAGTCAGAATATACTCCTCATTTTAATTAAAGTGATGCTGAGCGATTCACGCGTGCCTACATCTCAGCAATCCACTCTTACACTGGGTCGAAGACAAATCTGCGAACAGTGCGGACATTTTTTACGTTGCATCGCTCATAGCGCTAGCAAGGCTAGGCAACATTCTGCAAGCGCTTCCCTTGATAGTTGTCTTAGCTGAACAATCTCACGCTTGTATATTGCCCAAATTCTACGGCCTCAGCTCGCGGTGTAGTGATGGAATAAATATAAGCTATCGCGGAGTATCCTCAGCCGACGTCGGCACCCTAGAAGCACCGACAACTACCACGGGCCTTGCTCAGACAGCCACCTCGCGCAACTTGAGCGCTTTTCTATTGCTGATCGGATTCCTACTGATGCTTGCCGCACGCTTGCGTCGCCGCACTGTCCACCCTGAATCCGCGTAGACGATCATGCACAGTCTTGGTTCTACCATGGCGGGTGCAGGTCATTCACGCATTGAATTGAGGGTAACCAAGCGGTTCTAACTGCCTACAGCCGGAACCGGCATCACCGTCAAGGGCCATAATCGCGGGAACGACATCCCGAACATGATCCATGACCCTGGTAATTGCCGACGCCACTCCCCATCTTGCGCCTATCGAGACGACAGTGCTGCCGCGCGCGCTCGACGGCAGTCAGGGCGCAAACCGGGCAGTCGGCACGCGCGCCCAGATATCCGCCACCAATGACCCGGATGCGATCAAGGCGTGGCTGGCGCGCTTTGTGGACTCACCGACTACCTTTTCCAGCTATCGGAAAGAAGCGGAACGGCTGCTGTGGTGGTCGGTGCTGGAATGCGGCAAGCCCTTGTCGGGCCTGAACCATGAAGACCTGCTGGCCTACCAGAATTTTCTGCGTGACCCGCAGCCCGCCGCGCGCTGGTGCATGCCGAACGGCCGCAAGTTCGGTCGGCTGGATGCGGGTTGGCGGCCGTTTTCAGGGCCGCTGTCGGCAAGCAGTCAGCGGCAGGCCATCGTGATCCTGAACACGCTGTTTTCCTGGCTGGTGAATGCGGGTTATCTGGCTGGCAACCCGCTGTCTTTGTCGCGCCAGCGACGCAGGCGTGCCGAGCCGCGCATCGTGCGGTATCTGGACGATGCTTCCTGGCAGGTGGTCAAGGACAGCATCGCCAGCGCGCCGCCTGACGACTTGCGTGCGGTGCGGGTGCGCTGGTTGTTCTCACTGCTATATATATGCGGCCTGCGTGTCTCGGAAGTGGCGGCCAATGACATGGGCGGCTTTTTCAGCCGGGTCGATCGCACCGGCGAAACGCGGTGGTGGCTGGAGATTCTTGGCAAGGGCGACAAGTTGCGCCTGGTGCCGGCCACCAGTGAATTGATGCAGGAACTGGCCCGCTATCGCCGGCAGCTGGGCCTGTCTGCGCTGCCGCAGCTCGGCGAAACCTTGCCGTTGCTGCTGCCCCTGGGCGGTGAGCCACGGCAAATGACGCGCGCGGCGCTTCACGCTGTCATCAAGCAGGTCTTCGCAGATGCCGCAGACAGTCTGCTGGCCCGCAATCCGGCTGCGGTTGTCCAGGCCGGGCGCATTCGTGCCGCATCGGCGCACTGGCTGCGGCACACGGCAGGCTCGGCGATGGCAAGTGGTGACATGGATTTGCGGCATGTACGCGACAACCTGGGGCACGAGTCGATTGCGACCACCAGTCGTTATCTGCACGCCGAAGATGACCACCGTCATGCCGAAACCGAGCGGGGACACCGGCTTTCCTGGCCGGACACGTCTGCCGGGCCAGTTTCGACAGATGCGTAAATCTTCGCCTGCCTTGACCTGACACTACGTATCCCTGTGGCAAGCATGGAATAATCGCGCTAAGCGCGTGCTGCAACATCCTGCAACGAAGCTCGGTTCATCAGCAACATCGACTGCAACTGCCGTCGCAAACTCCCAGCACCGCCCGCCCTTCCACCTGCCGCCCCCGGGATAAGAATGAAAGATTGGACGCTGCGCCAGCGCATCAAGGCGAGTTTCATCGCCGTTCTCGCCATCATGCTGGCCATGGCAATCTCCGACTTCTACCGCTTGATGCGGGTCGAGATCGAGGCCGAGGCCATCACCGGCAACGTCGTGCCCAGCCTGTATCTGAGTTCGTCCATACGCGGCGGCTGGAATGAAGGTTATCTGCTGACCGAAGAGTTTCTTGATCTGCCCGCGACAGGCCGGATTGCCCAGCTTGAAGCCATTCGCGCCATCGATCGCAACGTGGACGAGTTGATCAAGAATTTCGACCGTGTGATTACCGGTAGCGACCAGCGCGTGGCCTTCGATGTCTTCCGCAAGGATCGTCTGTCTTATATCGCGCTGCGCGATCAGGTATTGCAGGCGAACATGAATCAGGAAGGCGATCAGGTGTCGATGCGACAGCAGATTCGTCCTACGTTCCTGGCAGTTCGAACGCAGATGGAAGGCTTGATCGCTGCCAATCGGAAGGAAAATGATGCGGCGCTTGAACGCATCATCGAGGTCGTAACCGGGGCGAAATACGCCATCCTGATCGCTATCGTGCTGGCCATTCTGGCCGCCGCCACCTGCGGCATGCTGTTGATGCGCGCCCTGCTGCAACCGATGCGCAGCATTGTCGACACCATCGGTGCGATTGGCGGCGGCGACCTGACCGAGCGCATGCGCCTGGCCCGCCGCGATGAATTCAACGTGGTTGAAACCGGCTTCAATTCGATGGCGGAATCGCTGACTGGCCTGGTTGGCCAGGCCCAGCGTTCTGCAATCCAGGTTGCTACCTCGGTGACCGAGATTGCAGCCACGTCCCGCCAGCAGCAGGCCACGGCTTCAGAAATCGCCGCGACCACCACCGAGATCGGTGCCACCTCGCGTGAAATTTCGGCCACCTCGCGTGACCTGGTTCGCACCATGAGCGAAGTGTCGAACGCCGCCGAACAGACGGCCACGCTTGCCGGCGGCGGGCAGATCGGCCTGTCGCGCATGGAAGACACCATGCGCAATGTGGTGGATGCGGCTGGCTCGGTCAACGGCAAGCTGGCGGTGCTGAACGAAAAAGCCGGCCACATCACCCATGTCGTCACCACCATCAACAAGGTTGCGGACCAGACCAACCTGCTGTCGCTGAATGCTGCCATCGAAGCCGAAAAAGCCGGCGAATATGGGCGCGGCTTTGTGGTGGTGGCCAGCGAGATTCGTCGCCTGGCCGATCAGACCGCGATTGCCACCTACGACATCGAGCAGATCGTGCGCGAGATTCAGTCTTCTGTGTCGGCCGGCGTGATGGGCATGGACAAGTTCTCGGAAGAAGTCCGCCGTGGCATGAACGAAATGCAGGCTGTGGGCGAACAGCTGTCGCAGATCATTCAGCACGTACAAACCTTGGCACCGCGCGTGGCCATGGTCAACGAAGGCATGCACGCCCAGGCCACGGGCGCCGATCAGATCACCCAGGCGCTGACTCAGCTGAGCGATGCAACCCAGCAGACGGTGGAATCGCTGCGCCAGTCCAGTCTGGCTATTGAAGGCCTGAGCACGGTCGCCGCCGACCTGCGCCAGGGCGTGTCTCGCTTCAAGGTCTGACGTGGACGCGAAACTGCGCGGACGCCGCCTGTTCCTGCTGTTCTGGCTGGGCACGGAGCGTTACGCGCTGGAAGCCCACGACATTGCGGAAATTCTGCCGCTGCGCCCGATGAAGCAAGTACCGGCAACCCCAGATTGGGTGGCTGGTGTGTTCTCGCATCGGGGCACGGCGGTGCCGGTGATCGACCTGTCGCGGCTGGCGACTGGCGTAGCCAGCGCATCGCGCGCCACGACTCGACTGGTCGTCGTGCACTATCGTCATCGGCAACGAAACACCGCACATTTGCTTGGTTTGCTGTTGGAACGCGTGGTGGAAACACAGTATTTCGCTGCCGAATCTTTCACGTCCGATGGGCTGGACCACGTCGATGCGCGTTATCTTGGCCCCGTTGCGCGCACGCCCGAGGGCATGTTGCAGTGGATACGCGTCACCGACCTGCTGCCCGATGCGGTTCACCAACGCTTGTTCCCTGACGAGATGGAGCCGCAAGCGTGAGTTTGCCCAGCTCCGTCATCACCATGCTGCAACAGCGCATCGGGCTGGACCCGGCATCGATCGGGCCGGCCATGATCGAGCGCGCGGTGCGTAGTCGCGCCACGCTGCGCACGCGTGGCAACCTGGAAGACTATCTGCGTGAACTCGATGGCAACGCCACCGAGTTCCAGGCGCTGGTCGATGCGGTCGTAGTCCCGGAGACCTGGTTTTTCCGTTACCCGGAATCGCTGACTGCGATGACCAACGTTGCCTTGCGGCGCTTGGCCGAGCAGCCCGCTGCACCGCTGCGGATATTGAGCCTGCCCTGTTCCACAGGCGAGGAACCCTATTCCATCGCCATGGCCTTGCTGAGCGCCGGTGTTGCACCCGCGCGCTTTGTGATCGACGCCGTTGATATCAGCGAAAGCAATATCGACGCGGCACGGCAAGCCACCTACGGCAAGAACTCGTTTCGCGGTGGTGACCTGAGCTTTCGGGATCGCTATTTTTCGTTGGAAGAACACGGCTACGTGCTGTCGCCGGCCGTATGCGCGCAGGTGCGCCTGCACCTGGGCAACTTGCTGAGCCCCCTGCTGCCGTTCCCGAAGTCGACCTACGACCTGGTGTTCTGCCGCAATCTGCTGATTTATTTCGACGTTGCCACGCAGACGCGAAGCATTCACATTCTGACCGGCCTGGCCCGTTCAGACGGGCTGCTGTTTGTCGGTCCGGCTGAAGCCAGTGTGCTGACGCGGATGCAGCATCGGTCGATTGGTGTGCCGATGGCGTTTGCGTTTCATGCAACGCCAAATACGGCGTCGAACTTGGCATCTCATTCGGCATCCAGTTCGGCTTCAAACACCGCTTTGAACCGGGCCTCGAACACGGCAACGAACACCTTCCCGCATCTTCGTCCGAATGCAAATACGGGGCTGACGAGTTCTGGTCTTACAAGCACGGGTTTTACAAACGCTGCCAGCACCAATCCCCGACCGCTGTCGGCATGGCAACCCGATGCCACAAGACCTGCATCGCTCGCCGGATCGCGCAGTCTGCCCCCCTTGCCTGCGGCCGTCTCGCATGCACGAACGCCAGCAGCCAGTGCCGTACAGTCCGCCATTGCGCCGCTTCGCGCGGAAGCGCCTTCACTGGCACCGGGGCCGATGACGGCTGCCATCACCGCGCCAGTTACAGCTCCCATCACCGAGCAGTCAGACAGCGCCGCCGAAGCCCTGTCGTTCGCCGACATGAACGCGCTGGCCGACAAGGGCCGTTTTGAAGACGCCCTGACCGCCTGCAACGCGCACCTTCAGCGCTTCGGCCCCTCGGCGACCGTCTTTTATCGCCAGGGGCTGTTTCACGACGCCGCGCGTCGCCCTGAAGCCGCGCAAGAGGCTTACCGCAAGACGCTTTACCTTGAACCCCATCATCCGCAGGCGCTGCTGCAACTTGCAGCCTTGCTTGAAGCCGCTGGCGATGCCGAAGGTGCAGCACGCCTGCGCCGTCGCATGAGCCGTCGCGAGGCGACCTAATGAGCGATACCTTGATCCAGGCCCTTGCGCCCTTGCACGATGACATCGACCCATGCTGGCGAACCATCGGCACGCGTGGCGACCAAAGCTGCCCCAAGCTTCAGGAATACTTGCGGTGTGTAAATTGCTCGGTCTATCACGACAAGGCTCAGGCACTGCTGGAACGCCTGCCCGCACGTGTAGACGACGAGGCGGATGAGGTCGAATTCGGCCAGGAATCCTCCAGCGAACGCTTCAACGTACTGGTCTTCCGGCTGGAAGGCGAATGGCTGGCCGTGCCCACCCGCATGCTGGATGAAGTCAGCGAACCGCGTGGCGTCCACCCTGTGCCCCATCGTCGCCGGGGGGCCTTGCTGGGTTTGGTCAATGTGCGAGGCGCACTGACGCCTTGCATATCCCTTGCCCGCCTGCTGTCTTTGCCAGCAGACACCAGTGACCGCAGCGGACTGGAAAACCGCGGACGCATGCTGATCGTGAAAGACGGGGCACGTCAGATCGCCATTCCCGTCGATGCCGTCGAGGGCATTCACGCGATTCGCCGACAAGCCGTCACCGCCGCACCCGCCACCCTGTCGGCTGGCACGCAGTCGGTTGCCACCGGCGTGGTCGATTGCGGCAAACATCGCGCGGGCCTGATCGACCCGACACGGCTGCAACAGGCGCTGGCGGGAGTACTCGCATGAATTCGGATCAATTGCGCGACGCCTCGCTGCTGGAACTCTTCCAGATGGAAGCCGTGGCCCAGGCTGAAGTCCTCAACGGCGGTTTGCTGGCACTGGAACGCGACCCGACATCTGCTGTGCATCTGGAAGCCTGCATGCGCGCCGCCCACTCGCTCAAGGGTGCGGCGCGCATTGTCGACCTCGACCCGGGTGTACGCATTGCCCACGTGATGGAAGACGTGCTGGTCGATGCGCAGGCCGGCCGGCTGCTGCTGGAATCGCGGCATATCGATGTGCTGCTGCAAGGTGTCGACCTGCTGCTGCAGGTAGGCGACCCAGTGCGCCACATGACGATCAGCATCGAGCAAGTGGACGCCTATGTGGTGGCCTTGGGCGCGGTGGTGGCAACGCCGTCGGCAGACACGTTTGCGCTGCCGGCAGTCGATACCAGCATGTCTTTCCTGGGCGATCTGCCTGCGATCGATACGGTGACGCCGTTTACCGATTTGAGCACGCCGCTGGTGCCGTTGTTGCCCGTGATTCCGAACGCGCTGGCATCGGACGGTTATGGCATTCCGGCGATACCCGCCACCCCAGCGATTCCAGTGATTCCAGCAACGCCACTGGCACCGCCGCCCCCGCCGGTCGTCGAAGAAGCCCCCGAACCCGTGCTGAAGCTCCCCGCACGCCCTGGACTGGAAGACACCGACGACGATCAGGACCGCGCGCTGCGCGTCAACGCCCGCACGCTGAATCGCTTGGTTGGCTTCGCAGGCGAAACGCTGGTGGAAGCGCACTGGCTCAAGCCTTTCAACGCCTCGGTGCTGCGTCTGCGCCGCAACCAGCAAGGCGCCACGCGAGCCGTCGCCCGTGTGCAGGACCTGCTGGCCGAACGCGGCCTGGATGATCCTCGCCTGGACGCCGCATTGGAAGAAGCCCGACGCCTGCTGGAAAGCTGCCAGCAAGGGCTGGGCGAGCGCATGGGTGAACTCGATCGCTTCGGCAGCCGCGTCGAACATCTGTCCCAGCGACTTTACGACACCGCGCTGGCTTGCCGCATGCGGCCGTTTGCCGACGCCTTGCCCGGTGGTACTCGCATGGTGCGCGACTTGGCCCGCACCTTGGGCAAGCAGGCTCGCCTGGAAATTTCCGGCGAGACCACCCAGGTTGATCGCGACATTCTGGAAGCACTGGACGCGCCGCTTACGCATCTGCTGCGCAATGCGCTGGATCACGGCGTTGAAACCCCTGCCGAGCGACTCGCCATGGGCAAGTCGGCCGAAGGCGTGCTGCGCCTGCATGCCATGCATCGCGCCGGCAAACTGCTGATCGAGGTCAGCGACGACGGCGAAGGTATCGATCTGGCGCGACTCAGGTCCCGCATTCAGCAACGGGGTTATGCCAATGCCGAAACGGCCGAACGGCTGAGCGAAGCCGAACTGCTTGCCTTCCTGTTCCTGCCTGGTTTCAGCACCCGCAACGCCGTCACCGAATTCTCGGGGCGCGGCGTGGGGCTGGACGTGGTGCAGACCTTGATGCGTCAATTGCGTGGCACGGCACGCATCGAACAGCAGCAAGGGCGCGGCACGCGCGTGGTCATGGAGTTGCCGCTGTCCCTGTCGGTGGTGCGCAGCCTGCTGGTCGATGTGGGCGGCGAAATCTACGCCTTCCCGCTGGCCCTGGTGGACTGCACGGTTCGTGTGCCGGCGGAAGACATCGTCTCGCTGGAAGGCCATCAGCACTTTGCGATGGGCAACCGGCAGATCGGTCTGGTGTCGGCGCGCCAAGTGCTTCAGGAAGGCAATGCCGATGGCCACCCTGGCGATGTGCCGGTGGTGGTGATCGGTGTGGACGACACCGCATTCGGTGTCACCGTGGACAAGCTGCTGGGCGAACGCACGATTGCGATTCAGCCGCTGGACCCGCGCCTGGGCAAAGTCCAGGACATCATGGCCGGCGCGGTGCTGGACGACGGCACGCCCGTGCTGGTACTGGACGTGGAAGACTTGCTGCGGTCCATCGACAAACTGGTCAGCGGCGGCCGCCTGGCCCGGGTCGATGCGCGCCAGGTTGCACCCGTTGCGCATGCGCGCAAGCACGTACTGGTAGTCGATGATTCGCTGACGGTGCGTGAACTTGAACGCAAACTGCTGCATAACCGTGGTTATGAAGTCAGCGTGGCGGTCGATGGCATGGAAGGCTGGAACATGCTGCACGCGGGCCGCTTCGATCTGGTGGTGACCGACGTCGACATGCCACGCATGGACGGCATCGAACTCGTGTCGCGCATACGGGCTGAACCCCGCTTGCGCGCCATGCCGGTAATGGTAGTCTCCTACAAAGATCGCGAGGAAGACCGACGTCGCGGCCTGGATGCCGGTGCCGACTACTACCTGGCAAAGGGAAGTTTCCACGACGATGCCCTGCTCGACGCGGTGGCTGACCTGATCGGAGAGGCAAGATCGTGAAAGTTGCCATCGTCAACGATATGCCCCTGGCGATCGAAGCGTTGCAGCGTGCCTTGGCGCATGATCCAAGCCTGCAGGTCTGCTGGGTTGCCCGATCAGGCGAAGAAGCAATCACACGCTGCGCCACCGACCGCCCGGACGTCATGCTGATGGACCTCATCATGCCCGGCATCGATGGCGTCGAGACCACCAAGCGCATCATGGCCAGCTCGCCATGCGCCATCGTGATCGTCACTGGCGACATACAGCGCCAGACCAATCGAATTTTTGAAGCCATGGGCCACGGCGCGCTCGATGTCACCGGCACGCCGGTGCTGGGCGGCAAAGACCCCGCAGGCGAAGCCCAAGCCCTGCTGCGCAAGATCCGCAACGTCGGCTGGTTGATCGGCCGCGCTGCCATCACCCGCAAACCGGCCGCTGCAGCCCCCGCTACCCGAGGCCTGCCCGGTCAGCTTCTGGCAATCGGTGCATCGGCCGGTGGCCCGGCAGCCTTGGCGCAATTGCTGGCCCGCTTGCCTGTCGATTTTCCCGCTGCAATCGTGCTGGTGCAGCACGTCGATGCCGCGTTTGCTGCAGGAATGGCCGAGTGGCTGGCGACACAGATCAGTTTGCCGGTTAGACTTGCGCGCGTTGGCGAACAACCCCTTCCGGGTACAGTGCTACTGGCCGGTACCGCCGACCACTTGCGGCTGCTGGAAGACCAGACACTGGACTATTGCGCCGAACCGCGTGCCGCGCTGTATCGCCCGTCGATCGATGTGTTTTTCGACAGCGTATCGCGGCATTGGCGCGGACCAGCTGTAGGCGTATTGCTGACAGGCATGGGTCGTGACGGCGCGGAAGGCCTGAAGTCCATGCGTCAGCACGGTTTTTTGACGATTGCACAAGACCAGGCCACCAGTGCCGTCTATGGCATGCCAAAGGCCGCCGCTGCCATCGACGCAGCCGACCGAATCATGCCGCTGGGGTTGATCGCCCCGCTTCTGATAACTCATTTTGCCCCCGATGCCTCACGACAAGCCCAAGGAAGTGGACATGAACGCGGTGCCCGATGACACAACGGCCACGCCGCCAGACAGTTTTCCGGCGATGGTCTTGTTGGTTGACGATCAAGTCATGGTTGGCGAAGCGATCCGTCGCGCGCTGGCCAACGAACCCGGCATCGACTTCCATTACTGCCCAGATCCCCAGCGTGCGCTGGCCGAAGCGATCCAGACGCGCCCGACCGTCATTTTGCAAGACCTGGTGTTGCCCGGTGTCGATGGCCTGAGCCTGGTGCGGGCCTACCGTGCCCACCCGGCCGTCAAAGACGTGCCCATCATCGTGTTGTCTACCAAGGAAGAAGCCTCGGTCAAGGGCGCAGCATTTACGGCAGGTGCCAATGACTACCTGGTGAAGCTACCTGACACCATCGAACTGGTGGCCCGCATTCGCTATCACTCGCGTTCGTATCTGACGCTGCAACAGCGCGACGAGGCCTACCAGGCGCTGCGCAAAAGCCAGCAGAAGCTGCTTGAAACGAACATGGAATTGCGCCGGCTGACCAACCTGGACGGCTTGACCGGGCTGGCCAATCGCCGTTACTTCGATGAGTACCTGGACGCAGAGTGGAAGCGCTCGTTGCGCGAGCGGCGCGAGATCAGCGTGCTGATGCTGGATGTCGACCACTTCAAGCCTTTCAACGACACCTACGGCCACGTTGCCGGAGACGAAGCGCTGAAGCGGGTTGCCGCCACCATTCTTGCCAGCTGCGACCGATCTACCGACTTGGGTGCCCGATACGGTGGCGAAGAATTTTCACTGGTATTGCCAGGCATGCCGGCGGGCGGCGCGCGTCTGATCGCAGAAAAGCTGCGTCGTGCCATTGAAGGCCTGAAAATTCCGCATGCAAGTTCGCCCACTGCTCCGCACCTGACGGCAAGCATCGGCATTGCGTCGGTCATGCCCGACCAGGCAGACGGCGTGATATCGCTGGTGCATTCAGCCGATCGCGGTCTGTACGAGGCGAAGCGCCTGGGCCGCAATCGCGCGGTGCCGGCGTCTATGGTCTGATCGAGCAAGCTGATCAGGCGCGGCTGACGCAAAAAGACCCAGGCATTGCCTGGGTCTTTTGCATTGAGCGCCTGACGGTCTTGCCTGGCGCTGTCTGACTAATGCTGTGCTACGCCGTCTTGCTTGCGCAGTATTACTTGGCGTTGCCTTTCTTGGTCTCAACGACACCGGGGCCCGTGCCGTACAAGGTGATCGAAAACTCGGCCAGGTTGAAACCCAGCTCTGCCGCGATCTCGTGCAGACGTTCCTCGATCTTCGGATCGTGGAATTCCGTAACCTTGCCGGACTGCGTGCACACCATGTGACCGTGATGGCGCTCGTTATCGGTCAGTTCGAACACGGCCTTGCCGCCCACAAACTGGCTGCGCTTGAGCAGGCCAGCCTGTTCGAACTGGGTCAACACGCGGTAAACGGTGGCCAGCCCGATGTCGACATTGTCGGCAACCAACAGGCGATAGACGTCGTCGGCGCTCAGGTGGCGGGTATCCCCTTTGCGGAATACGTCGAGCACCTTCATGCGGGGGAACGTCACCTTCAACCCCATGTTCTTCAGTTCGTCCAAATCGCTCATAAAAACTCCTTGCTGCGTCATCCAGCAATATATGCTTTTTTCGAATCGACGCGGCGAAAGTGATTGTCCCAAGCTGTACTTGGGTCGCGGTCGAATTCGGTGGTAGGAAGATTCGGGCCGCTTTGCTGCAACACGCCCTCCCCGCTGCTTAGTACAAAACGCCCTTCGCCGGCTGCTGCCACGCCGCAGCCATCTGCAATATCGGTACTGCCCAGGCATGCACCGCTGTCTGCATCCCAGTAGACCACCAGGCCGCCCACCGGGCTGGATGTTGCGACAATCTTGCCCGCCATGTCCACGCTGACCGACCCGACATAGTTGCGCAGCCGGCGCAGCAAGTCTGGCGGGCCCGCGAACAGCTCCGCCGCTGATTGACCCCGACGATGGCGGCCCACCAACGGCGGCTGGTCCTGTGCCGGCCCGGAATATTGCATGCCGAACCATACTGCGCCATCGGCGGCGATTGCCAGATGGCGGATCGACAACCGATGCTGAGTGGCCGGCAGCGCGACTCGGTCGACTACCTTGCCGCTTGCCAAGTCAAGATAGACCAGCGAAGGCGACATGGTGTCCAGGTTCAGTTCAAGCTTGCCGTAGTCTGGGTGGGTAAGGATGCCACCGTTGGCCACGCACAGCGTGCGTCCATCAGGCATCAGCAACACTTCGTGCGGGCCGACGCCGGCAGTGTCGAATTCTCCGACTCGGCGGTAGGCACCGCCTGGGCTGGCGTCATATACCCCAAGCACGCCACGCCCGGCCTCGAAGTCATTTTCAGTCGCAAACAGCAGGTGGCCGTCGTTGCGGTATACCCCGTGACCGAAATAATGCCGGTCTGCGGGCAAAGGTAGTTCGGTCGCGGGCTGACGTCCTTGTAGATCAAACGCAGTCGCGAAGAATCCTGCCTGTCTGCCGAATACCACCGCCCGTTGGCGGGGGGCGTCGATGGCAAAGCTGTGACCGCGTGCTTCCAGGTCGATTGTGCGTGCAACATGACCACGGGCATCAAGCACGACTGCTTGAAAGCTGTCGCCGTGCTTGCGTGCGGCCAGGTACGTGGGGCTGGTATCAGCGATGGCACCAGACGCGAACGCCGCCTCGCCCGTTTGCAGCTTCGATGCAGCATGCACCGCAGGCACCGCAGGCACCGCCAACAACGCAGCACCTGCCGCCAAAAACCTTCTGCGATCAATCGCCATCAGGCAGTCGCCAGCATGGCGGTTGACATCAAGACCGTTGCAAACGAGTCAACCATATCTGAATCAATCACCATCAAGCGCATTGAACCCAAGCGTGACACCAAAAGCGGGAGCGATAACGCCGCCGACCATGCTGCCCAGGTTGTCAGCAATCAGTTTCGCCAAGGTGAGATGGCGGCGATTCGGCTCTGCCAGCGCAGTGTCGAGCGGCATGTCGGCGATAGCCTGCAAACTGCTTTGCGCGCTGGCGATCTCCGTCAGGAAACCGGAATCAGCAGATCGCTCTTCCGAGCTGTAGCTGTCAGCCAGTTGCGCTGCGGCGTAGAAATCACCCATGCCACGCACGTTCGCCGCCAGATAACGAGCGGTCGAGCCACTGCGCCAGAAGGTGCCGCGCTGCGCGCGCGCCTCGGAGGCGGTGGCACCCATCATCGGCGCAAGCTTCGCTTCGCGCAGGAACTTGATGCCGGTAGCCAAGGCTTTGAAGGCTTCGGCGGCAACCTCCTGCGTATTGCGGTAGATGGAATTCTCGGCCTTCGGCTCGGTAAATGCGCGCCCGGTGTCGCCCGTGGCCGACCAGGCATCGACCAATTCAGCACTGATGTCACGCACATTGGCAGTCGTGGCGGCTGCCAGCAGACAGCGGTAGCGCGATGCAGGACTGCCATCGGACAAGGTGTCTGCGCCATCACCGAACAACAGGAATTCGACTGCGGGCAAGCCCTGCACTGCCACGCTGCGAGCGCGCAACGCGCCCGGAGCCAAGGCCGCAGGATCGGCAGCTTTCAAGGCCAGGCCCAGTTGCCTGGGGACCGCGCCGCGTGCGTCGGGCCAGAAGAAGATGCGTTCGAAACGGTTGTCGCCAATCATCGGTCCGAAGCGCAACAGTTCCACGCGTGCCCAGGCGTCCAGTAGCAGCCGGAAGTTTTCATCGATCTTTGCCCGACCCGCAGCTGGTGCACCCGCCTCGCACCAGGGCACCAGACTCGTCTGCAAGCTGTTGCTGCGTTCAAGCAGCTGGGCGGTTGCCGGCCGTATATAGCCGTCCGCCAGGCGCTGCCCCAGATCGGCGGGCAAGGTGCCGGCTGTGGCGTTTGCCGATATGCCGAATGCGGCGGCAGTCAGCACAAGCGTGGTGACCAGGCGGCGCAGATACGTTTCCGAGCTTGTCTTCCGACGCGCCAAAGCAACCACAGCAGGTGTCGCAGGACCGCCCGCCAAGGGCATCTTTTTCAGCCAGCTTTCACGAAAACCGCGCAGCGCATGCATTACAGGGACTCCAGGAATCTGATCAGGTCGGCACGTTCTTGCGCGGTCATCTTGACCACCCGGTCACGGGCCGGCTGCGCTTCGCCACCATGCCACAACACGGCTTCAAGCAGCGTGCGCGCCCGACCATCATGCAGCCAGGTAGCTTGCGGATTGACGGTCTTGGTCAAACCAATGCCCCATAGCGGTGGCGTACGCCACTCGCTGCCGCTTGCGTCGCCTTCCGGACGGCCGTCGGCCAGGCCTTCGCCCATGTCGTGCAGCAGCATGTCGGTATACGGCCAGATCAGCTGGAAGCGATGCTCCAGCCGGGCGGCGTCGCGTCGCGTTACGTACTTGGGCGTGTGGCAAGCCACACAGTTGCTGGCGTAAAACAGTTGCTTGCCCGCCAACACTCGTTCGTTATCGACCTCGCGACGCTGGGGTACGCCCAGGTTCTGCGCGTAGACATTCACAAGTTCGGCAAATTTCGCGGGCACTTCTTCCTTGCCCAAGCGCGCCTGCGCGCCGTGGGGCATGGCCAGACAGGCTTTCTGCGCTTCGGTGCAGTCACCGTAATGCGTGGGCAGCATGGGCGTGGACAAGCCCATGTCCTCGAAGAACGCCATTGAATTCTGCTGATTCACCGAGGGCTGGCCAGCTTTCCAACCAAAGCGACCCAGGACCACTTTGTTGGTCACCAGATCACGCGCCCGGTTCGGACGCCCACTTATGCCGTCGCCATAGTCACTGCGAGCATTAGCATAGATGTCGTCTTCATGAATCGCTTCCAGCAGGCCCAGGCCGATCACAGGCGGTGCCAGTCGCGGCGACATCATTACCTGCGGGTGCATGGGGCCGTAGCCCAGATCACGGATCTGGTAAGTGGGCTTCATCAAGGTGACCGTCTCGCCACCATTGAGCACAACCGGGACTTCGTCGTAGCGGATGTCGATACGACCTTCGCCTGGGACACCCGTGGCCGCAAAAGGCTGCAACTGAAGACCGTAGGTTGGTTCGGCGAAGGTGAACAGTTCCGGCACGTCAATCTTGGGGCCGCCCGCAGCAGGCGTTGGCTGCGGGATCGACAGACGCATCAACAAAGCCATGTTCTCAGACCGCTCCGGCCCTTCGAATGCCGGAATTGTGCCGCGACCGTCCTTCACATGGCAGCCCTGACAGGACCGCGCGTTATACAGCGGCCCAAGCCCGTCAGACGCATGTGTGGATGCAGGCGACGCCACCCAATCCTTGCGGAACAGACCGTTGCCCACCAAAAAATCCTGCCGGGCCTGCATGCTCAGATTGGCAGCGGGCTGGGAAAAGATATCGGCGTTGATCAGTTTGTCGATCGTGCCCGCTCCGCCCTGCATCAGCTCGAACCGTTCGGGCAGCGAAAAGTCGCGCGTGGGCGCGGTGATGGCACGAACCCGTTCCAGGTCTGCCGGGCTGAGATCACGGCGTGGACCGTCGCCAGCGGCCACTGCCGGCAAGGCAAGCGCCGCCAGCAGGAAGAAATAACTACGCATGCGAATTGGACTCACCAGGGGCTAGGCAGCACGCTTGAAATGAATGCCACACGCAGGCAGCACTGGACAGTGCTTGCCTGTGTGTGGATCGACAACCAGGGCTTATTTGAAGATTTCGCCCGGCTTGTCCAGGCTGTCCGAGCCCTCGACCTTCACACCACCCAGCTTCAGCGCCACCACGACACGCTCGAAGCTGCGCGTCTGATCGACCAGGCGGTCGATCGCTGCCTGCACCACGGCGTTGCCTTCCTTGTTGCCCTCGGCAATCATCTGGTCATAGGTTTCAACGGTTTCCGCGCGCTTTTTCAGCGCAGCCATGGCGGCCGTCGTGGCATCGAGCTTGGCGCGCACTTCTGCATCCAGGGCAGCGTCGCTGGCTTTCACCAGGTCTGACACGCTGGCCCCCTTGACCACTACGCCGTCGCTGCGCTTGTACGAACCCAGGTAGACATTTTGAATGCCAATCTGGTCGTAGTAATGCGAGTTGTGCGTATTGTCGGAGAAGCAGTCATGCTCTTCCTCGGGGTCATGCAGGATCAGGCCAAGCTTCATGCGCTCGCCGGCCAATTCGCCGTAGGACAGGCTGCCCAAACCGGTCATCAACGCAGACAGCCCTGCTGCGGGATCACTTACCACTGCCTTGCGGGCTGCGCCATTGACCTTCCAGTTGCTGACCATTTCTTCCAGGTCGGAAACCAGCAGATCGGCTGCGGCTTTCAGATACTGCACCCGGCGATCGCAATTGCCGTTGGTGCACTGCTTGGTATCGAAATCGGTAAACGGACGATTGCCTGCATGGCGTTCCTGCGGCGTGCCCTTGCGGTCGGCCGGTGCGGGACCGGTGCCGTTCAAATCCTGGCCCCACAGCAAGAATTCAATCGCGTGATAGCCCGTTGCCACGTTGGCTTCGTTGCCGCCCGCTTCCTGCAGTTGTTCAGACAACAGCGCCGGGTTGATCTTGCTGGCGTCGATCTGCTTGCCGGCAACCGTGAGCTTGGGATTGGCGATCACGTTCAAGGCGTAGAACGCATTTTCGTCCGAGCTGGTGCCGTAGCTGGCATCGACATAATCGATCAGGCCTTCATCCAGCGGCCAGGCGTTTACGCGCCCTTCCCAGTCATCGACGATGGCGTTGCCGAAGCGGAAGGCTTCGGTTTGCTGATAAGGCACGCGGGCGGCAAGCCATGCCGTGCGCGCCGCTTTCAAGGAAGCTTCGCTGGGCTTGGAGGCCAGTGCGTTGATGGCTGTGCGCAGCTTGCGTGCACCGGACAGGGAGTCCTGATACCCGGCAAGCGCCAGGTCTGCATACAGGGCGACGACCTGCTTGGGCTGGACAGCGGCCACAGCGCTTTGCGCGCTCAACAAACCGGTGCCGAGGAAGGCCGCGCTCAACAAGATCGCGCCCAAGCGTTTTTTATACGTCGTCATCGAATTTTTCCCTGAAGTTTCCGGATCCCCATCGGGCAAGTCCCGACAGCTTCCGAATCAATTCCGGGCCGCTTTACCAAGCCGGCCTCCTCCCACGAAGCCGTTGATTGTAAACGATTTTCATTTAATAACTGACGGCGAACTTACTGCCTGAACGTTCTATCCAGGCAGTAAGTTGTGCCGCGATCTGAAACGCTTCGGATTTTTTCCGGCTTATTTACGCAGCACGGCGTCTTCCGGACCGGGCTGCGGCATTTCCACATTGTCTTCGGCGTCTTCTTCCGCTGGACGCTCGCGCTTGCGATACAACGCCGCGCGAACCAGCAGCATTGCCGTCACCGGTGCCGTCATGGTCAAGAAAATGTAGATCAATACCTCGTGCACCACGGGCCGGCCACCCACAGCCGAAAACACCAGGATAGACGCAGCCAGAATGCACAAGGTGCCCAAGGTGGTGCCCAAAGCCGGTGCATGGAAGCGGGTCAGGAATTCACGCAGGCGCAGCAGGCCCACAGCGCCGACCAAGGCGATCAGGCTGCCCAGCACCAGCAGCAGCGAAGCGGGTAAAGCAGCCCAGAGCGGAACGTCTTCGAGATTCATGGTTCGATCACCTCCCCGCGCAACAGGAACTTGGCAAACGCCGTCGAGCCGACGAAGCCGAACAGTGCAATCAGCAGCGCCACATCGAAGTACAGCGTGGTGCCGTAACGAATGCCCACGGTCAGCACCAGCAACATGGCGTTGATATACAAGGCATCGAGTGCCAACACACGGTCTTGCGCACTTGGCCCGATCAGCAGGCGTCCAAGCGAGCACAGCATGGCGGCGCACAGCGCCAGCAACGCAAACGTCAGTGCATACCCAAGAATCTGATTCATTCGAAAATCTCCATCAGCGGTCGCTCGTAGCGATCCTTGATGAGCCGCGTCCACGTCTCCTCGTCTTGCACGTCAAGCACGTGGATGGTCAGGATGTTGTCTGCGTTCAGGTCGGTCCAGACGCTGCCCGGCGTGGCCGTCAACACACATGACAACACGGCCAGGCCGTGCGGATCGCGCATGTCGAGCTGAATGCGGATGAAACCCGACACGACCTCGTGCCCTGCCATGCCCAGCACGATGCGGCCCACCGCAATATTCGAGCGGACCACGTCGACGGCCACTCGCGCCATCAGGCTGAAGACGGTGAGAACGCGACGCGGCTGTGAACGCAACGGACGCATTGCGCCGGTGGCGGCCGGAATCGCAAACGCCAGCAGGCCGCCCACGATCAATTGCCCTGCTGAGGCGGAATTGTTCAGCAGCAGCCACAACACCCACAGGAACAGGGGCAGCCAGGGAAGTTGACGGCGGTTCATTGTGTGGCTCCCGGAAGACCGGCCCGGTCGGGCCGTGCAGCCATCACTGCGTCGATATAACCCTGCGGATTGGCCAGGCTGGCGGCTGCGCCATCCAGATAGGTCAGCACCGGGCCGGCTGCAGCAGACATCAGCACGCAGCTCATCACCAGCAAGGCCACCGGTCCGGCTTCGATGACTCGCAGGCGCGGTGTGGTGCGCTTTTCCGCACCCCAGAACGAACGCATGCCGATCCGGCACAGCGTAATCACGCCAGCCAAGCCGGACAACAGCAGCATCGCGACAAACGCCCATACCGCCAGCGAATCCACCGCTGTCGGTGCCGATGCAATGGCCGCCGACAACATGGCGAACTTGCCGATGAAGCCAGACAAGGGCGGCATGCCGGTCACGAGCAAGGCGCAACTGACAAAGGCCAGGCCCAGGAACGCCATTGCCGCCGGAATTGCCACGCCGACCACGTCGTCGCTGCGCATGGCGTCGGCCGGGTCTTCCATGCCGAAGGCTTCGAACGACACCGCCAGCAGATCCGCCCCGAACACGCGGCTGCGCGCCACCATTTCCACCAGCAGGAAGAATGCACCCGTGGCCGTTACCGAACTGACCATGTAGAACAGTGCCGGCGCATTCAGGCGCGCATCGTTCAGCCCGAAGGCGGTCAGGACAATACCGGACGACATCAACACGCAGTACGCCACGACGCGATCAAGTTGCTGAGACGCCAACAGCCCAAGCGTTGCGAACCCAAGCGTCGCCAGGCCGCCCGCCACCATCCATTCGCCACCCAGGGGGGCAAAGACGCCAGCCGGCGCCAGCAAGGTGTCAAGCCGCACCAAGGCATACACACCCACCTTGGTCATGATGGCAAACATGGCAGCCACCGGCGCAGCAGCCGCCGTATAGGCGCTGGGCAACCAGAAGTTGAAGGGCCAGACGCCTGCTTTGACCAGGAAGGCACTGGCCAGCAACGCAATCCCCACTGAGAACTGGGTGCGCTGCGCCTCGGACAGTGCCTGCACGCGGTCGACCATATCGGCCATGTTCAGCGTACCGGTCATGGCATAGATCAGCGCCACACCCAGCAGGAACAGGAAGGACGCGGCCAGGTTGATGGCGATGTAATGCAGGCCGGCGCGTACCCGTGCCACGCCCGAGCCATGCAGCAGCAAACCGTAGGATGCCGCCAGCAAGACCTCGAAGAACACGAACAGATTGAACAAGTCGCCCGTCATGAAGGCACCGCTCAAGCCCATCAACAGGAACTGGAACAGGCTGTGGAAGTGCACTCCGACGCGGTCCCAATGGGCCAGGGAGTAGATCAGCGTGGCAAAACCCAGCAACGAAGTCAGGCCAACCATGACGGCAGCCAACTGATCGACAACCAGCACGATGCCGAACGGGGCAGGCCAGCCACCGGGCAGATAAACGACGATCCCCGAAGGCCAGATTTCCGGCCATGCGCCACCGGCTGCGCGCAGCAACATTACTGCGCAGAACCCATGGATCAGCATGGAAACCAGGGCCAGGGCTTCACGCACACCACGCTGCGACTCGCGCAGCAACAACATCAGCGCCCCCGTGAACAAGGGGACGACGACAACCAGAATGGGCAGATGGGTCATCCAGCTCAAGACTCGGACTCCCTGCCGTCAACGTGGTCGGTGCCGGTAAAGCCGCGAGCGGCCAGCAGCACCACCAGGAACAATGCCGTGGTGGCAAAACCGATCACGATGGCCGTCAGCACCAGCGACTGCGGTAGCGGATCGTCATACAAGGTCGGGTCCAGGCCGCGCACCGCGTCGATCACCGGGGCGCGCCCGGTGGTCAGGCGGCCGGCGCTGAAGATGAACAGGTTCACCGCATAGGACAGCAAGGTCAGTCCCATGATGACCTGGAAAGTACGCGGGCGCAGGACCAGCCAGATGCCCGAGCCGGCTACCACGCCCACCGCGACGGCGTAGACCAGCTCCATTGAAATCGTGAATTCCATCATGTTTCTCCGTCGGTGAGCTGGTTCGCCGCACCCGCGCGTCCGGCCGAGGGCCGACGCTGGCTACGCAAGGACTGGTGAGCCAAGGCCACCAGGATCAGCACCGTGGCACCGATCACAAGCATGTACACGCCGATGTCGAATATCAGCACGCTGGACAAATGCACTTCGCCCACCAGCGGCAGCACCGGGTGCCAGGCAATTGCAGACATGAAGGGCATGCCGGCAAACCAGCCCATTACCCCTGCAGCCGCCGCACACAGCAGACCGAAGGCGATCCAGTACTGCGGATGAATGCGCGTGCGCGACTCGACCCACACGGTGCCACCCACCATGTATTGCAGGATGGCAGCGGTTGCCATCACCAGGCCGCCGACAAATCCACCGCCCGGCTCGTTGTGGCCACGCAGCAGGAAGAACAGCGACACCATCGCAGCAATCGGCAGCAACAGCCGGACATTGACGGCAGGAATGCGCATGGCATTGCCAGGCAGCAGCGCCGTTACGTCCGGGGCCGGGTGATCGTCGGCTTCGTCTTGATCCAGCTGCTGATGCGGCCGGTCGATACTTTCTGGTGGCGGACGGAAGCGACGCAGCAAGGCGTAGACGGTGAGCGCCACGATGCCCAGCACCGTGATTTCGCCAAAGGTGTCAAAACCGCGGAAGTCGACCAGGATCACGTTCACCACGTTGGTGCCACCGCCCAGCGGCAGCGCATTTTCCACGAAGAACGGACCAATGCCAGGCACCATCGGGCTGGTCAGCATCACGTAGGTCACGGTCGCCAAGCCCAGGCCCACCGCGCAGGCAATCACCAAGTCACGCAGGCGGCGCAGCTTGGCGCGCGCTGGTTCGTTCTCGTCGTCGCGGGCAATCCGGCGGGGCAGCCAGCGCAGACCCAGCAGGATCAGTACCACAGTCACGACCTCAACAGTCAACTGAGTCAGTGCCAGGTCGGGTGCAGACAACCAGACGAAGGTCATGCATGTCACCAGCCCTGCTCCACCCGACAGCATCAACGCCGCCAATCGGTGGTACTTGGCCTGCGTTGCCGCTGCCACGGCGCTGACGCCGCCAATCACCCACATCAGCAGGAAGACCGGATCGAGCTCAGTGACCTCGCGGCGCGGCCCGGTGGTATCACCCGTCCACCACAAGGCGGTCCCGATGATCAGGCAGCCCAGCACCAGCAACAGCAGTTGCACCTGCAGACGACCCGAAGACAACAGCCGCAGCGCGTAATTGGCAGCCCCCGTGACAAACGCCATCACGATGTCGAAGCTGCGCTTGCCGTCGAAGCGGTAGATCACCGGCGCCTTGCCCGGATGTTCACGCTGGTGACGACGCAGCGCCAAGTACAGGCCAATACCGCCCAGCAAGGCCAGCAAGCTCATGACCAGCGGGGTATTCCAGCCATGCCACAAGGCCAGGCTATACGTCGGCATCGTGTCGCCCAGAATGGAACGGGCAGCGGTATCGAGCAAGGGACCAACCGTCAGGGCAGGCAGCACACCCACGACCAGGCAGGTAATCACCAGCAAGGTGCTGGGCAACAGCATCCAGCGCGGCGGCTCATGCGGCGGGCGCGGCAGATCGTCCGACGGAGCCGGACCAAAGAACACCTGCAAGATGAAACGCAGCGAGTAAGCCACGCTGAACGTACTGGCAACCACCGCCGCCAGCGGCAGCAGCACACGAACGCTCAGGTTGCCGGCCACGTAGACGGTTTCGGTGAAGAACATCTCTTTCGAGATGAAGCCGTTCAGCAAGGGCACGCCCGCCATCGAAGCCGCCGCCACCATGGCCAGCGTGGCGGTAATCGGCATGGCTCGTCGCAGCCCACTCAAGCGTCCAAGATCGCGCGTACCGGTTTCGTGGTCGACGATACCCGCCGCCATGAAGAGCGATGCCTTGAAGGTTGCGTGATTGACGATGTGGAACAGCGCGGCCACCAGGCCGATGGTGCTGTTCATGCCCAATAGCAGCGTGATCAGCCCAAGATGGCTGATGGTCGAGTAGGCAAGCACCCCTTTCATGTCTTGCTGGAAGATCGCCGCGTACGCGCCGATGACCAAGGACAGCAAGCCCGCGCCGCCCACGATATAGAACCAGGCATCAGTGCCCGACAGCACCGGCCAGAACCGGGCCAGCAGGAACACGCCCAGCTTCACCATCGTGGCCGAGTGCAGATAGGCAGACACCGGCGTCGGTGCCGCCATGGCGTTCGGCAGCCAGAAATGGAAGGGGAACTGCGCGCTCTTGGTCAGTGCGCCCAGCGCGATCAGCACCAGCGTGGTCACGTACCAGGGGTGAGCGCGAACCACTTCGCCTGCCTGAAGCACCACGTCCAGCTCGTAGCTGCCGACGATATGGCCAAGCATCAACATGCCGGCCAGCAAGCAAAGACCGCCGGCCCCAGTGACCGTAAGCGCCATGCGCGCACCGCGACGCGCATCCGCACGATGATGCCAGTAGGCAATCAGCATGAAGGACGCGAAGCTGGTGACTTCCCAGAACACGGCCAGTTGGATCAGATTGCCCGACAGCAACACGCCCAGCATGGCACCCATGAAGGCCAGGAAGAACGCGAAGAAGCGCGGCACCGGGTCGGCGGGCGACATGTAATAACGCGCGTACAGCACCACCAGCGCGCCCATGCAGGTAACCAGCATGGCAAACAGCCATGCATAACCGTCCATGCGCAAACTGAAGTTCAAGCCCAGCGTGGGTGCCCAGGGCAACACCATGCGTACAGGTTCACCGCTTTGAATGGCGGGATACAGAGAGGCGGTCAGACAGACGCAGGCGACTGCAACCAGACCCGCCAGCCAAGCCTCGGCATTACGCGCATTGGCGGGTAATACCGCCGCGCACAGGCTGCCCAGGAACGGCAGCATGACTATCAAGAGTAGTGTCATGCATCCCCTCCTGTCAGCATGGCCCCTATGGCCGAGACAAAGGCTATATAAACAGCCGGATAGGTGGCTAGGCGAGCGGCCACCTGAGCGCCGCTCATCGACCTCGAGCGTTGAACTTCATCGATCATCAGACCCCGCAAAGCAGTTCGGCTGTGCCGAGATTGGATTTTTATTTTAATTTTATAGGGTCAACGCGCCTGATCGACGCAGATTGCAGATTTTTTTGCACAAATCGCGCCAATTACGCGGCGATTCGTGCTTTTTTCAGGCCTCAGTCGCAGGAAACAGTACGTCGGTGAACCCAAAACGGCTGAAATCGGTGATACGCATTGTGTACAGCGTGCCAACCAAGTGGTCGTATTCGTGCTGCACAACGCGGGCATGGAAGCCGGTTGCTTCACGATCGATGATGTTGCCGTCGGCATCCAGGCCCTGATAACGGATGTGCCGATAACGGGGCACCACCCCACGCAGACCTGGAATCGACAGGCAGCCTTCCCAACCGTCTTCGATCTCGTCCGACAAGGGAGTGATCACGGGGTTGATCAGCACCGTCCGCGGAACCGGCGCGGCATCTGGGTTGCGTTCGCTTTGCTCGAAACCGAACACCACCAATTGAAGATCCACGCCAATCTGCGGAGCCGCCAGCCCTACCCCGCCTTCGGCGTGCATGGTATCGAACATGTCTTCAACCAGTTGCGCCAATTCAGGCGTGCCGGTTTGCTGCACCGGCTGTGCAATGCGCAGCAGCCGCGAGTCACCCATACGTACGATTTCACGGATCATGGCTTTGCTCCGCGGCGCTTCACGTCGCGGTCAATGCGTTCACGCAGCGCATTGGCCAAGGTGGTGTGGCCCATCGATTTGGCAAAATCGGCGGCGTCCATGCCCAACTGATTCTTCAGCGTGGCATCGGCACCTTCGTCCAGCAACAGCTTCACGGCGTCAAAGTGGTCGTGTCGCGCGGCCATCATCAGCGGCGTGGTCTGGTTCGGTGCAGCGGCGTCGATATAGGCGTAATTGGCGATGAAGAGCTTGATCAGCTCGACATTGCCAATGGTTGCGGCGTAGTGCAGCGGCGTCCAGCCTGCCTGATTGACCTCGGCACCACGCGCAACCAAGGCAGTTGCGCGCGGCACGTCACCCTTGATCGCCAAGTACATCAGCGGGGTTTCCTTGGCCGGGTTCTGGATGTTCAGGTCGATGTCCTTGGCAGCCAGCAGTACATCGTAGACCCCCCAGGCATCTTCCTTGATGGCTTCCATGATGGCGGGGCTGCCGTCTTCGGCACGGGTGTTGGGCGACAGGCCGCGAGACAGTGCCGACTTTACTTTCGGTGCGCGATCGTTACGAACGTCGATAAAGAAGTCGTCGAACTGGCCCGCCGCGCTGGCGTTGCTTGCGCAGCCAGTCACGAACAGCATCGTGGCCATGACAAGCGCGCCAAGGGTGATGCGCCGCGCTGAGGAAACACTTGATATAAATGACATTCGCTTAATCTCTCAAGTCATTGTTTTTATTGGATAACAGCCTCTTCATAGATCACCAAACTTAAAGTGATTTATGAAGTTCTATACAGGATCTCATCATCATGACGACTGCCATAAAAGTTCAAGTCAAACGTGATGAGTACGATCTATCCCGTTGAACAACCGGAAGAAGTTGTCAGACGATATCCGGGCCACGTCCGCAACCGTCATGCCACGCAGTTCGGCGATTTTTTCGGCAACATGAATGACTTTGGATGGGTCGTTTTGCTTGCCACGGAACGGCACCGGTGCCAGATACGGCGAGTCGGTTTCGATCAGCAGCCGGTCAAGCGGCACGGTTCTGGCCACTTCCTGCAAGTCTCGGGCGCTTTTGAAGGTCACGATGCCCGAGAACGAAATATAGAAGTTCATGGCCAGCGCGGCATCGGCAACGGCCTGCGATTCGGTAAAACAGTGCATCACGCCACCGGCTTCCGACGCGCCCTCTTCCTGCATGAGTCGCAAGGTGTCGTCGGCGGCTGCGCGGGTGTGAATGATCAGGGGCTTTCGAGTTTGGCGGGCGGCTTGGATGTGTCGGCGGAAGCGCGCACGCTGCCATTCCAGGTCGCCGGTCAGGCGGAAGTAGTCCAGTCCGGTTTCACCAATGGCAACGACTTTGGGTGCGGCGGCCAGTGCGACGAGTTCGTCGACTGATGGTTCGGGTGTGTCTTCGTAGTCTGGGTGTACGCCTACGGACGCCCACAGGCCGGGCTGGCTGTCGACCATTTGCATGAGGCCGGGCCAGTCTGTCAGGTTGACGCTGACGCACAGGGCTTGGCTGACGCGGTTGACGCGCATGCGGGCCAGGATCTCGGGCAGTTGGGCGGCGAGGTCGGGAAAGTTCAGATGGCAGTGGGAGTCGGCAAACATAAGGGGGAAACGGGGACCAAGCTGGATAGTCAGCAAGCTTAACCCGTTCGGGTCTTGAACCTGGGCTTTACCCCTACGGTGGATTGGGCTCAACTTCTGACGTCTGGTGCGGCTTTCAGGTGCTGCGATGGCTTTGGCTATTTGCCGGGTGCCATTCGTTGTTGCTCGTTTTGTATATGGGTCAGTCGTTGTACGTGGGCCAGTCGTTGTACGTGGGCCAGTCGTTGTACGTGGGCCAGTCGTTGTACGTGGGCCAGTCGTTGTACGTGGGCCAGTCGTTGTACGTGGGCCAGTCGTTGTACGTGGGCCAGTCGTTGTACGTGGGCCAGTCGTTGTACGTGGGCCAGTCGCGGGCATCGGGGGCGCGTCGTCTGCCCCGCTGGACCTACGCGTCGGGTCTCCCGCCCTCCACGTCGTCCAGAAGGGCAGCCGCCACGCCCCCGACACCCGCGCCTTCAGAACTGTTCAGGTTAAAAACCAATCCCGCCTTTGGGCGTTTGCCGTTTTGCTGGCTGCTTGGTGCTGGATGCGGTTCTCGGCATTCGGTGGTCACCGTCCTTGATCGCCACGCGGCTGGCCCTGGGGACTGGCTGCCCAGGTCGCCACGAAGCGGTTTCTCCGGCTTTCGATTCGGTAGGTTCTTCAGCTGCCTTTTACGGCAGCGCCACGCAAGAAAATTTGCGCATCTGCTTGGTGGTGGGGTGACTTGGAAGCGGGTGGCCGCGCACCAGGTAATGCGACGAAAAAGCGAGGCGCTGAAGGTTGGCGCTTTGAAGGCTGTGCACTAAACGTTCGGACTGATGATCGACGTTCGGGCTGGCGATGAACGTTCGAAGCGATGACGTGCGTTCGAAGCGGTAAAGAACGTTCAAGACGGCGCTGAACGGTAGTGAGCAGTGCTGAGCGCCGATGATGCTAAGCGCCTCGACCAACACAGCACAGCTGTTTTACGCAAATCAGCCGCCAGCGCCACGATCATCGCGGCCACTCTCCGCATGCCGGGATGCGGCGGCCACCCGCTTCGGTGTCACCCCACCACCAAGCAGACGCGCAAATTTTCTTGCGTGGCGCTGCCGTAAAAGGCTGCTGAAGGACGGTCCGAAACGTGAGCCGTTGACTCGCTTCGTGGCGACCTGGCCAGCCAAGTCCCCGGCTCCAGCCGGGCGGTGCTCAAGGATTGAATACGTCAGTACGGGGGAGCCGCGTCCAGCACCAATCAGCCAGAAAAACGAAAACCGCCCAAAGGCGGCATGCGCTTTTAACCAAACCGCTTTGAAGGCGCGGGTGGTGGGGCCGGATTGGCTGCCCTTCTGGACGAGGTGGAGGGCGGGAGTCCCGACGCCTAGGTCCAGCGGGGCAGACGAGCCGGCCCCACCACCCACGACTGGCAAAAGAACGCTACACCGTAACCAACGTACCCAGCGCTACACCCTGGCAACGGCATAAAAAACCCAAGCAGTCACCTCCCCCGTACAGCCTCAACCACGCGCAGCAGCGTTTCGTGGGCGAACAAGCGACCATTCAAAGGATGACCAGAAATACCCTGCTGCCGTTGCAACCAACGACCAAGCTCAGCAATCGACACCCGGCCAGCACTGGTACCGATACGCTCCAACGCACCCGATGCACTCGGGTAATACCGTGCACCCGCACCCGCCTGGATCAAGGCGATATCCACCGTCATGCGCTGCAAGGCGTCTAACCAGTGCGCGGGCGGCTGCTTTTCCAGCAGTTCGACCATTGCTCCGACATCCGGGCTGCGGCCGGCAGCCAGGGTATCGATCAGATCGCCAAGCCACACCGGGCGCGCCGGGATTTCAGCCTGGAAGCTGCGCCACGCACCCATTGGAGCACCACCGTTGGCGGCCAGCCGGCCGGCCGCATCGTCGGCACCTTGCGCAGTCAGCCATGCCAGCGCCACATCCGGCGCAGGCACCGGCAAAGGCAACCTACGGCAACGCGAAATCAAAGTCGGCAACAGTCGATCAGGCGCATTGCTGACCAACAAAAATACCGTAGCTGGTGGCGGTTCTTCCAGAATCTTCAGCAAGGCATTCGCCGACACCACATTCAGGCTGTCGGCCGGATACAGCACCACAACCCGCAAACCACCCCGGTGCGTACCGGTAGTAGCCCAGGCCTCCATCGCCCGGATCTGCTCAACCCGGATTTCCTTGGACGGGGCCTTCTTGGATGCACGCGCCACCACATCCACTGCGGGTGCCTCGCCATCCTCGTTCTCACCGGCTTCTTCGTCGCCCTCTTCCTGCGCCACTGCGTCTGGCCGGATACGTCGAAAGTCGGGATGGTTGCCGCTGGACATCCACACACAGGCCGGACACACGCCACACGCCAAGTGGCCGCGCGGCGATTCGCACAGCAATGCCGCTGCTGCCGCCCGGGCAAAATCGACTTTGCCCGTGCCAGCCAAGCCATGAATCAGCCACGCATGGGCAAACCGTTCACGCTGCGACAGCCATTGCTGCGCTGTCTGCGCATACCAAGGGGGAACCACCGCCAAGCTCATGCAGCCACCCAGGTGCGCAGCTCTTGGGCCAGCAATTCGCGGATGGCATCAATGCTCTGCGTACCGTCAATCACCCGGATACGGTCGGGCGATTCCGCTACACGCGTCAGATAGGCGTTGCGCGTACGCTCGAAGAACGCGTCGCTTTCCTGCTCGAAGCGGTCTGGCACACGTGCACGGCCAAGTCGCTCGCGTGCTACTGACAGCGGTACGTCGAACAACCACGTGCGATCAGGCTGCAAACCCGGATGCAGCCACTTTTCCAGCGCCGCCACCCGATCGCCGCCCAACTGCCGGCCACCGCCCTGATAGGCGTAGCTTGCGTCGGTGAAACGGTCGCTCAGCACCCAACGGCCTGCCGCCAGCGCAGGTTCAATAACCTGTTTGATGTGTTCGCTGCGGGCAGCAAACATCAGCAGAGTTTCGGTTTCCAGTGACATCGGCTGGTTCAAGACCATTTCGCGCAGCGTTTCCGCCAGCGGTGTGCCGCCCGGCTCACGGGTCTGCAACACATCGATGCCCAGGTCGCGCAGGGTCTGCGCAATCCAGTCTACGTGCGTGCTTTTGCCCGCACCATCCACGCCCTCAAGCGTCAGGAAGCGGCCACGCGGGCCGCCAGTTTCAGTCGACGACAGGGTCATGGCTTGTTGGTAGTGGGGTCAGTCTTGGGAGCTTCGGTCTTTTCAGCGTCGGCCTTGATGGCATCGCTTGCGGCAGCATCGGCAGCAGTTGGTTCACCTGCGGTTTCCACACCGGGCACCGCTTGCACCGGTGCAGATGCTGCGCGACCCGCCGCGCGCATCGCGGCGATGTAACGCGCAACCTGGCGGTTGTGCCCGGCCAAGTCTTCAGAGAAGGCGCTGGTACCGTCGCCACGCGACACGAAATAGAAGAACTTGTGCTTTTCGGGCTGAACCGCTGCCAGCAAGGCCTGGCGACCAGGCGCGGCAATAGGTGTGGGCGGCAGGCCGTTGCGCGTGTAGGTATTCCACGGCGTGTCGGTTCGCAGGTCACGCCTGCGCAAGTTGCCGTCGAAGGCGTCGCCCATGCCGTAGATCACCGTCGGGTCAGTCTGCAGCGGCATGTTGATGCGAAGGCGATTGGCAAACACGCCGGAAATCCGCTCGCGCTCGGTGTGCAGGCCGGTTTCCTTTTCCACGATGGACGCCATGATCAGCGCTTCGTAAGGCGTGCGCAGCGGCAAGTCGGCAGTACGCTTGGCCCAGATTTCAGCCAGTTCCTTCTTCTGCGCACGGTAGGCGCGACGAAGGATGTCCACGTCCTTGGCACCCCGCGCAAACAAATACGTATCCGGGAAGAACAAGCCTTCCGGATGCGTTTCTTCCGCACCAAGCTCTTTCAGTAGGCTGGCATCGTCCAAGCCGGGAAGCGTCTGCGTGATATCCGGGTGCTTGCCCAGCGCCACGCGAATCTGCTTGAAGGTCCAGCCTTCGATGAAGGCGACTTCGCGTTGCGTCACGTCACCGCGACTCATGCGAGTCAGCAGCGTCCAAAGCGTTTCACCCCGTGACAATTCATAGCCACCCGCCTTGACCTGCGTATCGGTCTTGGTGATCCGGGCCACCGCAATCACCACTTCGGGCGGGATGCCGACACCGGCTTCATGAACCTGGCGCGCCACGCTGCGCATGGTGCTGCCTTGGTCGATGACGAAGTCGATTTTGTCGGAAGGCAGGGGCAACGGGGCGTAGATAACGGCCAGCACGGCACCGGCCACCGCCAGGATGCCAAGGAACAGCAGCGTGAAGAGGCCGCTGAACAGGCGGCCGGCAAACGAACGTTTGGACAAGACGGAAACCAGGGGAAACGACGCATGGCCGGGCTGCCTATAATAACGTGATCCAAGCACAAGCTTCTTCGATGCGCCGGTCAGGCGGTAATGGGTTTCGGCTTCTTCTGGGTGTTTCACTCAGGGAGTCGCGGACGTCATCCTGCCTTCGGCCAGCCCGTCCTCTTCTCCAAGGCAAGGCGATGACTGAATCCGTCCTCCCCAATCCCGCAGAACATCCCGTGCCGGTCGCCGGCGTCCCGCCCATTGCCGCCATCGAGGCATGGTCCGGTCCCTCTCTGCACGTGGCCGCGCTCGACCACTTGCAGGTCTTCGACGCCACCGGTGCCGACACCTGGACCTTCCTGCAGTCGCAACTGACGCAAGACGTGGCCAAGCTGCCGGCAGACCAGGCGCGACTGGCGGGCTATTGCACTGCCAAGGGCCGCCTGCTTGCGAGCTTCGTGGTGTGGTCCGAGCAGCCAGCGGGTGAAGCGCCTCGCGCGCTTGCCTTGGTCGACGCCAGTCTGTCAGCCGGTTTGCTCAAGCGTCTGTCCATGTTTGTGCTGCGCGCCAAGGTGAAGCTGGGCGTGACGCCGCTTGCTGCCTATGGCGTGCAAGCCCGCGTCGCGGCCGATGCTGCCGTGCTGGTCGGCATTGCCGGCGAGCTGCCCAGCAAACCCTGGGCGCGCGTGGAATTGCCCAGTGGCACCTGGATTGCCGCGCCGTCGCAGGGCGACAGCCAGCGCTGGTGGTGGATCGCCAGTGCCGAGCAGCACGCAGAATTGCTGGCCAAAGCACGTGGCGTGCTGGAACCGGGTGACGTGCAAGCCTGGCGTCGCGCAGACATCGCGGCGGGCTTGCCGTGGATCGAAGCCGCCACCCAGGACATGTTCGTGCCGCAATCGGTCAACTTGGAGTTGGTTGAAGGCGTGAGCTTCACCAAGGGCTGCTATCCGGGCCAGGAAATCGTTGCCCGCAGTCACTATCTGGGCAAACTGAAACGCCGCATGTTCGCCGGCATTGCCCACGGCGCAATCGACACCGCAGGTCTGGTCGGCGCGGACGTGTTTCATAGCGAGCGCGACAATGAACCCTCTGGCCGGGTGGTGAATGCAGCCCAAGCAGAAGGCGGCGTGGCGTTGCTGCTGGAAAGCACCTTGGCGAGCGCACAGTCCGGCAGTCTGTCGCTGGCCGCACCCGACGGTGCCAAGATCGAACTGCGCGCCCTGCCCTACGCCTTCCCGGGTTAAGCCATGTGCCTGCTAGCGTTTGCGTGGGACCCCAAAGCGGCCAATCGTTTTGTGCTGGCCGCCAATCGCGACGAGTATTACGCACGTCCGTCGGTGCCGGCAGGATGGTGGGCCAGCTACCCTGACTTGTGGGGCGGTCAGGACTTGCAAGCAGGCGGCACCTGGATGGGCATCACGCGTGGCGGTCGCTTCGCGGCCATCACCAATGTGCGCGAACCACAGACCAACCGCGCAGGCATGCAGTCGCGCGGCCTGCTGGTACTGGAATTCCTGACGGGGTTGGCCTCGCCCGAGGACTATCTGGAAGCCGTCGAAGAAGGCGCAGACCAGTTTCGCGGTTTCAACCTGCTGGTTGGCGAGCTGTATGGTGCAACGCCCAGCCTTTGGTATTACAGCAACCGGGGCGGCGAGGCACCCTGCCCGCTGTCGCCTGGGGTCTATGGTCTGTCCAATGCGTCACTGGACACACCCTGGCCCAAGGTGGTCTCGCTGACGTCAGCACTGACGCTGCTTAAAGCGGCCGACGCCCCACTGGAAGCGTACCTGCGTCCCCTGGCCGATCGGCACATTGCGCCTGACCAGGCCCTGCCCAGTACCGGCGTAACGTTGGCAATGGAGCGCATGCTGTCTGCGCCCTTCATCATCAGCCCCGACTACGGCACCCGTTCACAGACGGTGCTGATCGCCAACGCGCAGCGCCAGGTCGATATGATGGAACGCAGTTTCGACAATGCCGATCAGGCTACGCTGCTGGCACCTGCCAGTGTGCACAGCGACCGGTTCATGATCGATTGAAGTTCAACCGGCTGTAGTTCGAGATCGATAAAGCTCAAGACCGACAAAGTTCAAAACCGATTGAAACGCTCACTTAGCCAGGCCACCGTATCCCGGTGCGCCTGGCGCGATGCCGCCAGCGCACCGCCCATGTTGTAGAACGCGTGCGCCATGCCTTCGTACATGGTCATGTCCACCTGCACACCCGCCTCATCCAGCCGGTTGGCATAGGCAATGCCCTCATCCACCAGCGGATCGCATTCGGCCAATTGCAGCAGACAAGGCGGCAAGCCTGCCAGGTGCGGGGCATCCAGCACCGCGAAACGCCAATCCTTGCGATCGGCGTCGTCACGCAGATAGTTGCCGAAGAACCATTTCACCGTCTGGGTATCCAGCAGATAACCATCGCCATATGCCGCATGCGACGGCGTGTCCTGCCATGCGCAAGTGCCCGGATAAACCAGCACATGCGCCAGCATCTGCATACCCGCGTCACGTGCGCGGATGGCCGCCTGCGCCGTCAACGTGCCACCCGCGCTGTCACCCATGCCTGCAATGCGGGTGCGGTCGATCCCCAACTGTTCGGCACGGTCCCACACCCAGCGCCAAGCATTGAACACATCGTCGGCAGCCGTCGGAAAACGATGTGTCGGTGCCAGCCGGTAGTCCAGTGACAGCACACGGGCCTGCAAGCCATTGGCCAGCATCCGGCAGATGGAATCGAAGCTTTCCAGACCGCCGAGGGTGAATCCGCCACCGTGGCTGTAGATCAGCAATGGCGTGGGTTTGCTCACATCGGTGCCCGTCCCGGTATACAGACGGCCGTCGATCTGCCCGCCCGCCACCGGAATCAGCACGGAGCGCACATCGGCAACCGGTGCGGGATTCAGATCCAGAATCGGGCTGGATTTCTCGTAGAAATCGCGCGCATCTTCAGGAGTGCGTTGCCAGAATGGCGCACGTCCTGCCCGGTGAATCCGGTTGATCAGGTCAGCCGCTTTGGGCGCAAGCGGGCGCGGATGCTGCAAAGAAGGAAAACGGGGTTCGCGCATTGAACAAAAACAGTATGGAAGGAAATCAGAGATGAATGCCGGGCCGCTTGCTCAGGCGTAGCTGGACAAGGCCGGGTCGCCGCTGGCATCCAGATGCGGAATCGCATTGAAGCTCAGCAGCTGCAAGCCTTGCCGCGTGGTCTTGAAGGTGGTGATGGCCGTATTGTGCACGTGCAGATTCAAATGCACCGCGCTGGCTGCGGGTGCCTCCAGCGCCGCACACACCGCAGCGGCCACCGGCCCGCCAGAGGTGGACACCAGCACATTGCCGGTCGGAAAACGTTGCCGCAAGTCATGCAGCACATCCATGATCTGTTTTTGGAATACCGCAAAGGTCGGCATGCCCACTGGCTCGGTGCCACCTTCGGCCCAGGCCAGCAAGCCATCCCGCAATAGGCGGAAATACGTGCGTACCGTCTCTGGGTCGCGGTGGACGGCCTTGGGGTCGAAACTGGGCGGCTCACCCGTGAACGCCGTCACCACCGACGTGGCGTCGTACTCATTCAGCGCTGCTATACGCTCGATTTCGTGACTGGCGCTCGCGCCGTCCAGAATCGCTTCGGCGGTCTGATGATGACGGGTCAGGGTGCCTGCCACCACTGCATCGAACTTCAGGCCCAGCGAGCCAAAATGTTGGCCCAGCAAATGGGCTTGCCGCCGGCCCAGGTTGGTCAGGCGGTCATAATCTTCGGTGCCGAACGCGGCCTGGCCGTGTCGCACCACATAAAGCGTACCCATCTATACATCCCTGTTGGCGTATTGCCGTCTTTCCATTCTGCCGCGTCGCCATGACAGTGACTTAGACGCCAGCGCATCAAGCCCACAAGCGTCCGGCCTTGCTGCCTGCGACCAGCAACGCGGTCAGTCCGCCTCGTCCAGCAGGCTGCGCAACTGCTCGGCAAATTCCGGCCTGCCTGCGTATGGATCTGCCGGCAGACCACCCGCCACAATGGCCCCCGCGCGCGCCGCATACTGTCCCAATGCCTTGGGATGCGAATACAGATAGAAGCGACCTTCAGCCACTCCTTCGAAGGTCATCAAGGCAACGTCACGGGCGCTGATCTTACCCCCTGCCACGGCCTTGGCCGTCAACAACTGGGCCGCACGCTGTGATGCGCTCAAGCTGGGGTCTGCCGCACCTGCGATTGCCGTCGGCACAAAGAACGGGCACAAGACCGACGCGCCAATGGGTGCCTTCACCAACGCCAGGTCGTGATAAAGCGTCTCGGTCAGCGCCACTACGGCATGTTTGGACACGTTGTAGACACCCATGTTCGGCGGTGTCACCAAGCCTGCCATCGACGCCACATTCACCACATGCCCGCGCCAGCCCACCTGTCGGCGGCCGACTTCGATCATGGCCGGAACGAACGCGCGCACCCCGGCGACCACGCCGCCCAGGTTCACGCCCATGACCCGCTTCCACTCGGTATCTGGCGTTTCCCATATCAGGCCGCCGCCGATCACACCGGCATTATTGAAAACCAGCTGCGGCACACCGAAGCGCGCGAAAGTCTGGTCTGCCAACGCGTCCACATGGTCTGCGTGGCTGACGTCGACCACGCAGGTATCCACTTGCACGCCGGCGTCTTTCAAGGCGCTTGCCGTCACGCGCAAGGCATCTGCATCGATATCGGCCAGCATCACCCGCATGCCCAGCTCGCCTGCCCGTTGCGCAAACGCCCGCCCCAAACCGCTGGCTGCGCCTGTGATTACCGCAGTCGATCCACGGAATACAAAACCGGAAGTCGTCATGGAAGCCGCCGAAAATGGTTTGTGCGAGGCATCAGGCTCGTACAGGGCCGGTCTTACAACGGAATGCGCCCGTTTGGGCGCAGGCAGATGGAGAAAATCGGGGGCACAAACACATGCCCCCAGATAATCATCAACGCGTAACGGGATAATCCAGCACGTGTCGCGTGTCACGACGCGGGCCAAAGAAGGCCTTCACGATTTCGTGCGTCGGGTGCACCTGATAACCGTCAAGCGCTGCCTGATCGGCAAACAATGCGTTCAAGGACAGCTGCGTGTTCGCTTCAAACCCGGCCTGCACCACACCCACTTCGAATTCAACGATCCCGGGCACGCAGTCGTGGCACGCGGCCAGCAACTCTGCGGCGCGCGGCACATCGGCCGCATCCTTGAACGTCCACAACACCAAATGACGAATCATTCCTGCATCCTGAAAAAGCGGATCGGATGGCACGCAACAGACTTCCGATCACGCCAAAAAATTGAACCCACCAGGTGCGCCAATGCACCTGGTGAACAAAGCGACATCAGGCCGGATCGACGCCCGGCAGGCGATACCCTGCAAACTGGCGTCGCAACTCGGCCTTCAACATTTTACCGGTGGCCCCCAGCGGAATCGAATCGACAAACACCACGTCATCGGGCTTCTGCCATTTGGCGATCTTGCCATCGAAGAACGCCAGCATTTCCTCGCGATCCAGCGTGCTGTCGGGCTTGCGAACGACCACCAGCAACGGGCGCTCGTCCCAGCGCGGATGCGCCACGCCAAAACACGCCGCGATCTGTACGCCGGGATGAGAAACAGCAATGTTCTCAAGCTCGATCGATGAAATCCATTCACCGCCCGACTTGATCACGTCTTTGCTGCGATCGGTGATCTGCATATAACCGTCAGGGTCGATGACCGCCACATCGCCAGTCTGGAACCATCCATCCTGCAAGGCGCTTTTGTCTTCGCCGTAATACTCGTTCACGATCCAGGGACCGCGTGTCATCAGGTTGCCGAAAGTCTTGCCATCCCAAGGCAACTCATTGCCCTCGTCATCGACAATCTTCAGATCGACACTTGGCAAGGCAAGACCCTGCTTGAACTTCACCGCGTAACGCGCTTCGGCAGACAACGACGAATGCTTGGATTTCAGCGCACCTGAAGTACCCAATGGACTGGTTTCGCTCATGCCCCAGGCGTGGACCACGGTCACGCGGTATTTTTCCTCGAAGGCCCGCATCATGGCCGGCGGGCAAGCCGATCCGCCGATCACCGTGCGTCGCATGGTCGAAAACGCCAGGCCATTGGCATCGACATAGGCCAGCAAGCCCTGCCATACCGTCGGCACGCCAGCCGACATCGTGACGCCTTCGGCCTCGAACAAGTCGTGCAGGCTCTTGCCGTCGAGCGCAGGGCCAGGAAATACGATCTTGCATCCCACCAACGGTGCGGCGTACGGCAACCCCCAGGCGTTGACGTGGAACATCGGTACCACCGGCAGTATCACGTCGGTGGCCGACAAGTTCATCACATCCGGCAAGGCCGCCGCGTACGCGTGCAATACCGTGGACCGATGGCTGTACAAGACCCCCTTCGGATTCCCCGTGGTGCCCGACGTGTAGCAAAGCGAAGAAGCCGTGTTCTCGTCGAAAGACGGCCAGGTGAACTCGTCTGAGGCTGCGTCGACCAGGCTTTCGTAGGCAAGCAAAGGTGCGGCGGCAGACTCGGCCGGCAACCTGTCTGCATCGGCCATCAGCACATAGCCTTGCAGGCCAGGCGTTTTGCCGGCGATCTGCTCCACAATCGGCTGCAGATTGGCGTCGTAGAACAGGAAACTGTCTTCGGCGTGATTGATGATCCACGCGATCTGATCCGGCAACAGGCGCGGATTGATGGTGTGCAGAATGGCACCCATGCCTGACACCGCGTAATACAACTCCATGTGGCGGTAGCCATTCCAGGCGAGCGTACCCACTCGATCGCCGGGTTTGACTCCCAAAGCCGTCAACGCATTTGCCAACTTGCGAATACGGGTGTGCAGGTCGCGGTAGTTCGTACGGTGAATATCGCCTTCGACTCGGCGCGACACGATCTCGGTGTCGCCGTGGAATCGCGCTGCATGCTGAATAAGGTCTGAAATCAGCAAAGGCGTTTGCATCATGAGCCCGCGCATTCTTACTCCTCTTGGTCTCGCTGGGTGGGCCGGGAGTGGCCGGACGATTCTCTGTGCAGTATCCAGCATGGTCAACATGCGACAGACCCTAGCGCCCGTTTTAAGCCCGAATTACGGGCAAATCGCGGGCAAACCCCAGTACGTACATCGATGACCGGCCACATTGCGATACCGTCAAACGGCCCCAACTACAATGCACTGTTTATCTCGGCCGACAGATCGATGGCCATGCCGGAGATTCGTGTGACATCTGCTTTCGACCGCCCTGCTCTCGACGCTTCGCCTCTGGATTCTGCGAATTTGAACGACACCGTTTCGACCGACTTGCATCTGAACCCGCCCCTTGTGCTCAAGGTGCAGAACCGCTTTGCGGGCCTGTCTGAGGTCTTCTATTCACGTCAGCCGCCCGCGCCGCTGTCCGACCCCTGGCTGGTCCACGCAAACGAGGACGCAGGCCGTCTGATTGGCCTGGACCGCGATGCCATGCACAGTCAGGCCTTCCTGGATGTGTTTTCCGGCCGTGCGCCATTGCCCGGTGGCGACCCGCTGGCCGCTGTCTACAGCGGGCACCAGTTCGGTGTGTGGGCGGGTCAGTTGGGCGATGGCCGGGCGCTGTTGCTGGGCGAAGCTGTCGGTCCTGAAGAGGCCTACGAATTGCAGCTGAAAGGCTCTGGCCGCACTCCCTATTCGCGTGGCGCAGACGGCCGCGCCGTGCTGCGCTCGTCGATCCGTGAATATCTGGCCTCGGAAGCCATGCATGCGCTTGGCATTCCCACTACGCGCGCGCTGGCCATCGTGGCCTCGGACGATCGCATCCGCCGCGAAACCATGGAAACGGCTGCCATCGTCACCCGCATGGCCCCCAGTTTTGTCCGCTTCGGTTCGTTCGAGCACTGGGCCAGCCGCAAGCAGCCGGAACGCGTGCGTGAACTGGCCGATTTTGTCATCGCCAACTACTACCCCGAATGCCTGACCCCGCCCGACGGCGAGGCCGAGGTGCCCAACGGCGTCTACCTGCGCTGGTTGGGCGCAGTCGTGCGCCGCACGGCAGAAATGGTCGCGGATTGGCAGTTGGTGGGCTTTTGCCACGGCGTGATGAACACCGACAACATGTCCATCCTGGGCTTGACCATCGACTATGGCCCGTACGGCTTCATGGACGGCTTCAACGCCCACCACATCTGCAACCATTCCGACAGTTCGGGGCGTTACGCCTGGGATGCCCAGCCGTCAATCGCCCATTGGAACCTGTATGCGCTGGGCAGTGCGTTGATGTCCTTGCTCGACAACGAGGAAGCAGCACTGCGCAGCCAGCTGGACCAGTTCGAAGAGATTTTCCTGCGCCGCTTGTATCAGCAAGCTGCGCTGAAGCTTGGCCTGCTTGAATGGCGTGCCGAAGACTCGGCCTTGCTGAACAGCCTGTGGAGCTTGATGCACAATGCGCGTGCCGACTTCACGCAAAGCTTCCGTCGTCTGGCCAAGGTCCGAATCGACGACAATGCGGTGGACGCAGACGGTGAAACCTTCCGCGATCTGTTCATTGACCGCGACGCAGCCGACGCCTGGCTGGAGACCTACCGTGCGCGTCTGCGCCTGGAAGCTCGTCCCGATGCCGAACGCGCTGCTGCCATGAACCGGGTCAATCCGATCTACGTGCTGCGCAACCACCTTGCCGAATTGGCGATACGTGGCGCGCAACAACGTGACACGGGGCCTTTGGAAGCCTTGCTGAACGCGCTGCGCGACCCTTACACAGAGCGACCCGGCCTGGAACAATATGCGTCGCTGCCGCCAGACTGGGCCAGCGATATCTCTGTCAGTTGCTCGTCTTGAACGACGTGGCTCGCCACGTACTACCGTAAGGAGTCATCGATGTCGGAACCCCGCAAGGTCATCAAGTCGGAAGAAGAATGGCGCGACCTGTTGTCGCCCATGCAATTTGCAGTCGCCCGCCAGAAAGGCACGGAACGCGCATTCACCGGTGAGTTCTGGAATCATCACACCCCCGGTGTCTATTACTGCGTGGCCTGCAATACCCCGCTGTTTGCATCGGACACCAAGTTCGATTCGGGCTGCGGCTGGCCCAGCTATTTCGAGGCGCTCGACCCGAAGAATGTCCGCGAGGAAGTCGACCGCAGCCACGGCATGGTGCGCACCGAGGTGATCTGCAACGTCTGCGATGCCCACCTGGGCCATGTGTTCGAAGACGGTCCGCCCCCGACAGGCCTGCGTTATTGCATCAATTCGGTATCGTTGCGCTTCGAGCCCAAATAGGCGTCAAGTAATCACCAGGATCGACTAACACTCAGGCCGGAACCAAGCTCGGGCCTGAAAAGTCATAGATCCCTGCCACGTTCACACACCACGTAGTCATTCCGCTCAAAATCATCCTGCTCAAGCAATGAAACTTTTATTCGACCTTTTCCCGCTCGTCCTCTTTTTCATCGCCTACAAGTTTGCCGATATCTATACGGCGACTGCCGTGGCGATGGTAGCGGGAGTGCTGCAGATCGTATGGCTGTTTGTCCGCAAGAAGCCGATCGAGCCAATGCACTGGGTCAACCTGGCCATCATCGTGGTCTTCGGTGGCGCTACCTTGTGGCTGCATGACGAAACCTTCATCAAGTGGAAGCCCACCGTGCTGTATTGGGGCTTTGCGCTGGTGTTGAGCATTGCGCAACTGGCCATGGGCAAGAATCCCATTCGCGGCATGCTGGGCAAGCAGATTCGCCTGCCCGACGCGGCATGGGGTCGCCTGAACCTGGCCTGGGCAGGGTTCTTTGCTTTCGTCGGTACGCTGAACCTGTACGTGGCCTACAACTGGCCCACGGAAACCTGGGTCACGTTCAAGGTCTTCGGCATTTTCGGCTTGCTGATCGTGTTTGTGATCGCGCAGTCGGTCTATCTGGGCCGCCACATGCAGCCTGAGGCAGCCAACGACGACGTGGCCATGCCCGGCCGCACCGATCAGGATGCGCCGCGATGAGCACCAACCGAACCACGATTATCGAAGAGCGGCTTGCTGCGCTTTTACCGACCAGCCTGCGCATCGATGACGAGTCCCACCTGCACGCCGGACACGCGGGTGCCGCGGGCGGTGCCGGACATTATCGCGTACACATCGTAGCGGCTTGTTTCAAGGGCTTGCGCCTGATTGCACGGCATCGGCTGGTGTATGATCAGGTGCAAGATTTGATGCCGCACGAGGTGCATGCGCTGTCCATCCATGCCCTGGCGCCAGACGAAGTGGCGGCGGTAACGCCAGCGTAAACATGGTCATCGATGCGGCCTCGCGCTGGTAAGCGTTCAAACGCTTCCCGGGCATTCCCATCTCAGTTTTCCATTTAGATTTCACCCCGATCTCTTCCGTCAAGGATTGACCCAAATGAAGCGTGTTTTGATGTTGGCGGCGGCACTCGCCGTGGCCGGCCCGGTGTTCGCCCAGAATGCGGCCGTTGTAAATGGCAAGGCGATCCCGTCGACTCGCGTCGATCAATTCGTCAAGCTGCTGACCAAGCAAGGTCAACCCGACAGCCCGCAGCTGCGCGAACAGGTTCGTGAAGAACTGATCAATCGTGAAGTGCTGATGCAAGAAGTCGAGAAGCGCGGCATTGCCAAGAAGCCCGATGTTCAGGTCGAACTCGAACTGAGCCGTCAAAGCGTGCTGATCCGCCAACTGCTGGCTGACTACGCAGAAAAGAACCCGATTTCCGACGCCGCCATCCAGGCCGAATACGACAACGCCAAGAAGGTTCAAGGCGAGAAAGAATACCGCGCTCGTCACATCCTGGTCGAAGACGAAGCCAAGGCGCGCGAAATCATTGCTCAGCTGAAGGCTGGCGGCAAGTTCGAAGAACTGGCCAAGCAATCGAAGGACACGGGTTCCGCAGCCAACGGCGGCGAACTTGACTGGGCTCCCCCCGGCACCTACGTCGGCCCCTTCGCTGACGCGCTGGGCAAGCTGCAAAAAGGCCAACTGACCGACGCACCGGTTCAGACCCAATTCGGCTACCACGTCATCCAGCTGGAAGACGTGCGCGACGTGCAGTTCCCGCCGCTTGCCGAAGTCAAGCCGCAAGTCGAAGAATCGCTGCGCGCTGCCAAGCTCCGTTCGTTCCAACAGGAACTGCGTGAGAAGGCCAAGGTGCAGTAAGACAATCAGGCACTGCCAAGGTAATCATGCCCCAAGCAGTCGTTTGATGAACAAGGCCCGCTTTCAGCGGGCTTTGTTTTTTGGGCAGCGCAAACATCAAAACCCACGCACAACGGCACATGCAGGCCTGACAAGCCCCCCTTCTCCGCTGAATCGATGATCAGGGCGTAATCGCCAGGTCACATAGCATCTCTAGCATGCGCGAGCTCTACCACGCACAGCCAGGGTTTCCCCCTGGCGGAGATAATCTATGTCCCGGTCCTACATTCGCGGTGGCACGCTTGCCGTCACTTCCGTTGTCGTTGCACTGTCCCTCGCCGCTTGCGGTGGTGGAGATGACGACAGCACGCCCGTCGTCGTCACCCCCGTTGCACCGGTTCCCGCTGCGCCGGCTGCACCCGCTGGCGTCGGCTTCGAAGATACTGCGCCCGTCGCGAACGTCACGACCGTTCCGCCCTTCGTTGACAATGTGGCCAGCAACCAGCGCGGCGACGCCCGCTTTGCCACGATGGACACCAACGCCGGCGTGCGTGTGCTGTCCAGCTTCCTGGATGTGTGGAAGCCCTCGTCGCTGATCGTGGACGCGGGCGTGACCGCCCCGGCCAACGGCAACTTCCCCGCTGTCACCCCGTCCACCTGGACCGGCATTCCCGGCGACGCCACCGACGGCACCAAACTGAATGCGACGGTGCTGGACGCCAACATCCAGTACGTCATCAACACCACCCGCACGCGCACCCCGGAACAGGCCCTCATCGCCTACCTGGACGACCGCCGTGGCAAGGCCTATAGCGTGACCGACGCACTGGGCCCGCTGACCAACGCCTGGCGCACTGCCGCGCAGCAAACCACCACCATCAACGACGTTCCGGCCGACGCCACCACCGTGCTGTACAACGACGGCGGCAACAACATCGGTGTGGGCGGCACGGCCAACCCCACCTTCGGCACTGTGATCGACCTGCTGGGCACCATGGGTGCCAACGCCTCGACCGAGCCGGCCAAGCGCTTCTACAAATACGCACGCCCCTTCCGCTGGAGCACCGACGTGGTCGTGCTCCCGGCCTTGCTGCCCGCACGCAGCAGCACCCCGGCCACCGACGGCGGCTTCCCCAGCGGTCACACCGCAGAAGCTGGCCGCAACACGCTGGGCATGGCCTACATCGTGCCGGAACGCTTCCAGGAACTGGCGCTGCGCGGTGTCGAAATGGGCCAAAGCCGCATTCTGGCCGGCATGCACTCGCCGTTTGACGTGATCGGTGGACGCATCCAGTCCATCGCCGCCGTTGCCGCCAATCTGAACGCCGCCACCCCCGCTACCCGCAAGGCTGCCTACGACCAGGCGCACACGGTGCTGATGGCCGCGACCAACACCACCACCCTGGCTGACTTCTACGCCGCTGCACACGCCTCGACCAGCACCACGGACCGCTTTGCGGACTACTCCGTGAACAAGGCCAACAACTTGCGCTGGATGACCTTCGGCTTCCCGCAGATCGGTGACACCACCAAGCCGGCAGTTGTGCCCAAGGGCGCGGAAATCCTGCTGGAAACGCGTTTCCCTTACCTGGATGCCAATCAGCGCCGCATCGTGCTGAAGTCCACCGCCCTGCCCTCGGGCTATCCGGCGATGGACGACGCCGAAGGCTGGGGCCGTCTGAACATCTTTGATGCAGGCGGTTCCTACGGTGCCTTCAACGGCGACGTGAGCGTCACCATGAACGCCGCGCTGGGTGGTTTCAACGCCCGCGACAGCTGGGTCAACGACATCAAGGGCGCAGGCAAGCTGACCAAGGCCGGCACGGGCACCTTGCGCCTGACCGGTGCAAACACCTTCGCAGGCGGCACGGAAATCAAGGCAGGCACGATCGAAGCCGGTGCAAACAAGGCATTCGGTAACGGTGACGTGTACGTGGGTGGCGGCACCGTACTGGCCGATGCTCCGAGCGCAGTCACCATCGGCGGCAACTACACGCAGCTGGCAGCAGGTGCATTGCAATTGCGTCTGGCGTCGGACACCAGCAGCCGCCTGTCAATTGCCAAGACCGCCACGCTGGCAGGTACCCTGACGGTGACCTTCGCCAACAACTATCGTCCGGCCATCGGTTCGACGATCAGCCTGTTGTCGGCAAGTACGGTAAATGGCACGTTCTCGAACGTAACGGTGACTGGCTACCGCGTGACGCCGGTTTACACCAGCACCGGCGTGCAAGTTCGCATTGATGGCTGATGCATAAACGCGCTTAGGAAACTGGGTGCGTCGTATGATCTGCGGGCGAAAGTAGTTTCTACGCAGGCATAAGGTCATGACGCATCCAGCCGATTCCGGCGCTGGTTCAGAACCTGGTTCTGAACTCAACTCAAATACCGGCCGGCTATGGCCGGTATTCCTGATTTTTCTTCGACTCGGCCTCACCAGCTTTGGGGGGCCGATCGCACATCTGGCCTACTTCCGTGATGAATTTGTCACGCGGCGTCGTTGGATCAGTGACCGCGGCTACGCCGACTTGGTTGCACTCTGCCAATTTCTGCCAGGACCGGCCAGCAGTCAGGTAGGCATGGCGCTTGGCTTGTCACGCGCAGGCTACAGCGGTGCGTTGGCTGCCTGGGCGGGCTTCACCCTGCCCTCGGCAATTGCCCTGATTATTTTTGCAGTGGGACTATCGCAAGTTGGCATTGCGCAGACCGGCATGGTTGGTGGCCCACTGCACGGCCTGAAAATCGTGGCGGTCGCCGTGGTGGCCCAAGCCATCTGGGGCATGGCGCGCAGCCTGTGCGTGGGCGCATTGCGCGCCAGCATCATGGTCATGGCTGCCTGCCTGGTGCTGTTCGTGCCCTCGGCATGGAGCCAGGTTGCCGCGATAGTCATCGCCGCCTTGGTGGGATTGCGATGGATAGTACCGACCAAGCCTGAAGCCAGCGATGCCTTTGCCGTGCCCATCGGCCGCAAGGCCGGTGCTTGTTGGCTGGCCTTGTTTTTCGTTCTGCTGATCGGGCTTCCGGTTCTTGTCGGGCTTGCGCCCGGCAACGTGATCACACTGATCGACGCTTTTTATCGAGCAGGTGCCCTGGTATTCGGCGGCGGCCATGTCGTGCTGCCACTGCTGCAAGCGGAACTGGTGCCCACCGGGCTGGTGTCCAACGACGCCTTTCTAGCCGGTTACGGTGCCACGCAAGCGGTGCCCGGCCCGCTGTTCACCTTCGCCGCATTTTTAGGTGCGTCGCTGACATCGCAGCCCACGGGCTGGATGGGCGGTGTCATCTGCCTGCTGGCGATCTTTGCACCGGCATTCCTGTTGGTGGCTGGGGCACTGCCCTTCTGGGCGTCCCTGCGACACAAACTGCACGTACAAGCCATGTTGAGCGGCATCAATGCCGCCGTGGTGGGCCTGCTGCTGGCCGCCTGGTATGACCCGGTGTGGACCAGTGCCATCAAACAGCCCACAGACCTTGCGCTGGCCTTGGTGGCATTGCTTGCACTGATGTCGTGGAAACTAGCGCCGTGGATGGTGGTAGCGGGTAGTGCCGCCTTGGGTGGGCTGTTGGCGCTGGTGTATTGAAGGTTGGCCAGCGCTGCCCAGCATTGCACGAAACGAAACAGTGAATTGAGCTGAGCGGTGGTTCTCGGGAAATGGTCTGGAATCTAGTATGGATACCACACCAATTCATTTCCAACACAAACCACATGACAAATCAAACCACTATTCCCGTCAGCTATCACACCCAGAAAGTCGGTAATGTCGACGTGTTCTACCGCGAGGCCGGCTCAAAAAATGCCCCAGTGTTGCTGCTATTGCATGGCTTCCCGACATCCAGCCATATGTTCCGGGATCTGATCCCGCTGCTGGCAGGCCAATATCGTGTCATCGCGCCCGACTTGCCAGGCTTCGGCAACACCAAGGCCCCGCCACGCGGGCAGTTCGACTACACCTTTGAGAATATCTACAAGGTAATCGAAGGCTTCACCGAAGCCCTGGGCCTGGAAAAATACAGCTTGTATGTATTCGATTATGGTGCCCCGACCGGCTTTCGCCTGGCCGCAGCCAACCCTGAAAAAATCACCGCCATCATCAGCCAGAATGGCAACGCATACCTGGAAGGCTTCAGCGACGACTGGGCACCGTGGCAAGCCTATTGGCGCGAGCCGACGCAAGCCAATCGCGAAGCCTGCCGCGCATCCTTGTCGCCAGAGGCCATCCGGGACTGGCAGTATGGCACCGGGTCAGACCTAAGCAAGCTGTCACCGGACGGCTATACGCTGGACCTTTTCTACATGGCCCGTCCGGGGGCGGAAGACATTCAGCTGGACTTGATCTTGGATTACCGCAGCAACGTTGCAGCCTACCCGGCATTCCAGCGGTATTTCCGCGAGCACCAACCGCCACTGCTGGCAGTCTGGGGCAAGCACGACCCGGCATTTCTTCCGCCCGGTGCCGAGGCGTATCGCAAAGATATTCCCAATGCCGAAGTGCACTTGCTGGATGCCGGACATTTTGCACTGGAAACACACGCCAGCGAGGTGGCAGGTTATATCCGGGAGTTCTTGGGAAGAAAACTGAAAGACTGATACCGCACGATAAGCAATGTTCGAAAACTAAGATTTGAACATTGAGCGTGATAATGACCGGCGAGCTACCAGAGTTGCTCATGTGGTCACTCGCCGGTCAATCTTTGAAATCCGCATGCACCAAGGCTGTACTACCCAAGACTTTGCCTCAAGCAGGCTTCATATCCGCAAAGCGAATCATTTTTGCCTCAGACGCGCGTACCAGGTTCTCGTCGTAGCTGGTGAAAAACACCAGACGGTCTTTGGCCAAGGTTTTGAACAGCTCGCTCAACACCTTGCGTGACGGGCCATCCAGCCCACTGGTTGGCTCGTCGGCAAGCACCACGCTGAATTTGCCAATCGCGGTGGCAGTGAAGAAAAACTTCTTCCGTGTCCCAAACGACATCTGCTCAAAACGCTTGTCCAGGTGCGGTGTCAAGCCGAACGCATCGGCCAGCGCCAGCGTGTCAGCACTCAGCGAAACCCGCTGTGAGGCCGCTACCTTTTCCAGAAACGCCCGGCCAGTTTCGATCGGATATTCCGCATAGTCTTCTGGCACGTAAGCCAGCACTGCCTTGGCTTCGTCAGCGACTTGCGCCAAGGAATGCCCACCCAACCAGATTTCGCCCTCATCGGCATCCGCTTCGCCTGCCAATATGCGCAGCAACGTGGACTTACCGCTGCCGGTGTCATCTTCCAAGGCAATGCATCCTATGCCAGATTCGTAAGCCAGGCCCTGGAAGAGCACGCGGTCTTCATAACGCTTGGAAAGATTGTCAAACTTCAGCAAATGAGCATTCATCAAAGACCCTGATCCTGAAAATGGTAAATCCGTGCCCGATTGTTCAAGCAACTACCTTCAAGCACTGAACCGCGCTCGATAATCCTGCGGCGTAACCGCCAGCACCCGCAGAAAACTACGCCGCATGGTTTCTTCCGACCCGAAGCCACAGCGCTGGCAGATCCGCTTCACCGGCAAGCGAGATTCGGACAGCAAGCGCCGCGCGGCTTCAACACGCAGGCGTTCGACGGCACGGCCAGGTGTCATGCCAGTCGCCTCGGCATAATGCCGACTGAAACTGCGCTCGCTCATCCCCACTTGGTCGGCCAGCAAAGGCAAGGATAAATCGTCAGCCAAATGGCTGCTGATCCACTCGTGCAGCGGCCCGAACTTGTCTTCTGCCGTCTGCAACGACAGCGCGGCACTGAATTGTGCCTGCCCGCCGGGCCGTTTCAAAAACACGACCAAGTGTCGCGCCAAGGACAGCGCCATGCTGCGCCCCAGGTCCTCTTCCGCCAAAGCGAGTGCAAGATCGATCCCGGCCGTCACGCCCGCCGATGTCCACACATTGCCGTCGTTCACAAAAATGGGATCTGGCTCGACACTGATGCGCGGATAGCGCTGCGCGAATTCAGCACAGTAAGACCAATGCGTCGTCGCACGACGCCCGTCCAATACGCCGGCAGCCGCGAGCAGAAACGCCCCGGTACATACCGACGCAACCCGCCTGGCGTTCCTGGCACGTACCTGCACCCAGGCGAGCAACGCGGTGTCCGCAGACGCGGCCCTGACACCCGGCCCACCTGCGACGATCAACGTATCCACGGCATCGTCCACGGCAGGCAACGCAGTCGCCGCCAAACCCAGCCCAGAGGAACTCATCACGCCTTGCCCACCCGGGGCTACGACGCGAAGCTCATAGGGCCTGGACAGGCCTTCGGCATCGGCCCGGTCGTTGGCCGAAGCAAACACCTGCAAGGGCCCCGAGACATCGAGCAGTTGCACCGACGGATAGGCAAGCAATTCGATGACACGAACTGCGCTTGGCGGAAAACGAGGGGCTTTTGGCATATTCGCCAAATCATGCGGGGCTAAGCTGTGTTTGTCCATCCCGAATCAACGCCAGGAGACGTCAATGATTCCGCAAGACAAGCATCTGCAAATCGGTTCACTGCTGTTTGAAGGCATCGATCAAATCGATCTGACCGGCCCCTTTGAAGTACTGGCCCGCATCCCGAATTCCACTTACCGCCTGTACGGCCAGACAGGCGATATGGTTCGTGACCTGAAAGGCTTGCGCATCACGCCGGATGCCGCGATTGCCGACGCTCCGCAGCTGGATATTCTGCACATTCCAGGCGGACGGGGTCAGGAAGCACTGATGGAAAATGAGGAAGTGCTTGGCTGGATCAGACAGCAGGCCGCCGGTGCCCACGGTATTTTTTCCGTGTGCACAGGGGCCCTGGTGTGCGGCGCTGCGGGCCTGCTGAAGGGCCGTCGCGCGACCACGCATTGGGCATCGTTTCACCTGCTGCCGTACTTTGGTGCGATCCCGGTCAACGAGCGCGTGGTGGTCGATGGCAATTGGATATTCGCAGCGGGCGTGACTGCGGGTATTGATGGCGCGCTGCGGCTTGCTGCCGAACTACGGGGTGACGATGCGGCGAAAGCGATTCAGCTGCACATGGTGTATGCGCCGGAACCGCCGTTTGACAGCGGGACACCAGAGACGGCACCCGCCGACGTCTTAGCGCAAACCAAAGCGTCAATCGCGGCAATTACTCTACAGCGCGAGGCTACTGCGCGCCGTATTGCGGCGAAGCTGAATATCGATATCGCTTGAGCTTGAGGTTGGTAACCGGACGGTGCTGACCGGAAGACGCTGATCTGAAAGCGTTGGGACATGACATCAAAGCAGACGGCAGTCAGCTCACTTACCAGGCAGCACCCGGTAAGTGAGGCTCGGAAGCTTAATCCGCCGTGATCTGCGCCCGTGCAGCCACGGCACGCATAGCCGGGATTTCCTTCGCCAGCAAGGCATCCACTTGAGATGCAGGGCCGACAACCGCCTCTACACCTTGTTCAGCCAGGATGCGCACTACACCGGGATCAGCCATGATCACGTTAAGCGCTTTTTCCAGCTTGGCGTGAACGGGCTTCGGCAGTCCGCGCGGAGCCATGATCGATCCCCACGACTCAAGGACGACATTCGGAAAACCAGCTTCTGCAAACGTGGGTACGTTCGGCAAAATGGCCAAACGCCTAGGCGACGCGACGGCAATCGCGCGGATTTTTCCAGAACTGATTAGTGGCCGTGCCGTGACCACGGTGTCCATCGCAAGCGGAACTTGACCGCCCATCAAGTCCACCAGCATGGGCGAACTGCCCTTGTACGGCACGTGCAAAAGCTTGGTGTCCATTGCCAGCCAAGCCATTTCCGCGGTGAAGTGCGACGCGGTGCCAGCACCGAAAGATCCATAGGGCAATTGGCCCGAAGCTTTCTTGGCGGCAGCCTGAACATCCGCCACCGTCTTGAAAGGCGAATCGTTGCTGGCAACCAGAATCATGCCGGCACGGCTAAGCATGCCGATCTGCTCGAAGCTCTTGGTCGAATCGTAAGGCAGGTCTTTGCGCACTGCGGGGTTCAGCGTCAGCATGGAGCCAGAACCGATCAGCAAGGTGTAGCCGTCAGGGGCGGAACGGGCCACGTAGCCTGCGGCAATGGCGGTACCTGCACCCGGACGGTTTTCAATGATCACCGGCTGCCCAAGCTGTTCTGCAAGCTTAGGGGCAATGGCTCTGCCGATCACGTCACTGCTGCCCCCTGGCGGGAACGGCACGACCAAGGTAACGGGGCGTGAGGGATAGGCGGCTTGTGCGGCAACTATCGATGGGGCCATCAACGCTACGGCAATGACGGGCAAGGCTTGCAAGGTCCAGGCGCGGACAGACTTCATCATGAGAACGCTATTTAGAAAGATAAGTTGATTTTAAGGTAGTTTTTCTAACAAACACATATACCCAAAGATCATTAGCTTATTCAATAAAAATTAATCGAAAACCACCATAAGCCTCTTTAGAAACCGAATCATTAATTTAGCCATCGATATCAGACACACTAAAAAAACCCGTCACACCCTTCCAGTCTGGAGCACGACGCCCAATCGACAAATAAATTTAATCATGCTTAGAAACTCGTCGCAGCATCCGGGGCTTCCTGAGCCTGGATGCCGAATAATATTCGAATAGGTGTATTTCGCTCCACAAACAAGACCGCACTACAAAGCAGGGTCTGGGCCACGCTCGACGAAAGTGGACAACACGATATAACTCCGGGTGCCGTCCACGCCCTCAATATCCTGAATCTTGCCCAGCAGCTCTTCCAGCCCTTCGGTCTCGCGCACCCGCACCTTGAGCATCACACCGCTGTCGCCGGCCACGGTGTGCATCTCTTCGATCTCAGGCAGATTGTTCAGTGTCAGCAGCCGCTTGGTGCTGACGACATTCTTGGTGTTCACCAGCACGAAGGCCAGCAAGGTGCGACCCACCTTGCAGCCGTCAATCTTTGCCACCGTCGCCCTGATGACTCCATCGCGTTTCAGCCGCTTCACGCGATCGTGCACCGCCGGCGCAGACAGGTGCAGGCGTTCGCCCAATTCGGCATAGCTCTGTGCGCTGTCCGCCGACAACAGCCCTAATAGCTTTCGGTCGACATCGTCCAGCCTGGCGGGCTGATGACGCACCTGCTTAACCGCATTCGTTTCTTCTGTTTTGTTAGGCATTTGGTCTTTATTCCCTAATTTCCTTCAGCCTATGATGCACGGGTCTACTGAAATTTGCCATAGGAAAGATCATGCCAATCGCGTTATGGGCCCTCGTCATCGGGGCCTTCGGAATCGGAACCACAGAATTTGTCATCGCTGGATTGCTGCCGGCCATTGCCGCCGACTTCGGCGTCTCCATCCCCGTCGCCGCCTATCTGGCCACCAGTTACGCGCTCGGGGTCTTCGTGGGCGCACCTGTGCTGATCATCCTGGGCACACGTATCTCGAAGAAAACCATGCTGGCGTTCCTCGCTTGTCTGTTTGTTGTCGGCAACCTGGTAACCGCAATGGCCCCGACATTCGAAATAGCCATTCTTGGCCGCATCATTACCTCGTTGACGCACGGTGCGTTCTTCGGCATTGGCTCGGTACTCGCGGCTGACATGGTGCCAAAGGAAAAACGCGTGAGTGCAATCGCCTTCATGTTCTCCGGGCTCACCGTTGCCAACCTGGTGGGTGTACCGGTCGGCACTTGGCTCAGCCAGCAGTTCTCCTGGCAGGTCACCTTCTATGCGATCACGGCCGTGGGCGTCGCAACCGTTGCAGGGGTAATCGTGCTGATCCCACCTACGCCCAAACCCAAGGTCCAGCGCATCGGCCATGAGTTCACCGCCTTCGGTAATGCCAAGGTACTGCTGGCGATGGGCATCACCATTCTCGGCCCGGCCGCGTTCTTTACCTCGATCACCTACATCGCCCCGATGATGCAGGAGGTAGCAGGCTTCTCGCCCGGTGCCGTGACCTGGCTCTTGATGGTGTTCGGCTTTGGGCTGTTCGTGGGCAACTGGCTGGGCGGGCGTTATGCCGACCGCGCCTTGATGCCGCTGCTGTATTTCACCTTGGCGGCTCAGGCAATCGCGCTGTTCGTCTTCCACCTGGTGGCCGGCAGCCAGACAGCATCCGTGATCTGCATCTTCCTGATGGCGGCATTTGGTTTTGCGACGGTCTCGCCGATCCAGAAGCTCGTCATGGACAAGGCAAAGGCCGCAGGTGCCCCCACCTTGGCCTCGGCGGTGAACATCGGCCTGTTCAATCTGGGCAACGCGCTGGGCGCGTGGCTGGGCGGTGTCGTCATCGCCGCAGGTTTCGGCTTCACGTCGCCGAATTGGGCAGGTGGTTTGCTGTCCGTAGGTGCCTTGGCGCTGGCGATCGCATCTGGCCTGCTGGATCGACGTGATGCAGCAAACGCCCTGCAGCACGCCGTGCCGGTGCCCTGACCACGACGCTAGCTAAAAGCCCGCTCGGCAAGGCTTTCGACCGCGCCACAAAACAAAAACCCGCAGCGATTTCTCGCTGCGGGTTTTTTACGTCAGTCGGTGAAGATCAACCCACCCACTTCCGCGCATTGCGGAACATGCGAATCCACGGCGAGAAATCACCGCCCGTATCCGCATTGCCCCAGCTTTCCGGTGCCCACGACATCTGCACGTTACGGAACACACGTTCCGGGTGCGGCATCAGCGCGGTGAAGCGACCATCGGCCGTCGTCACACCCGCCAAGCCACCCGGGCTGCCGTTCGGGTTGAACGGATAGGCCTCGGTAGCAACACCAGTATTGTCAACGTAGCGCAGCGCGGCCACAGCCTTCGCCTTGTCACCCTGCTGCGAGAAGTCTGCGAAGCCTTCACCGTGCGACACGGCCACCGGCACGCGCGTGCCACCCATGCCTGCCAGCAGAATCGACGGCGACTCGGGGATCTCAACCAGCGACAGACGCGCTTCGAATTTCTCGGAACGGTTGCGGGTGAAACGCGGCCAGTCTTGTGCACCCGGCACCAAGCCTGCCAGGGCTGCGAACATCTGGCAGCCGTTGCACACGCCCAGCGCGAAGGTGTCGTCGCGGCCGAAGAAGCCGCCGAACATTTCGGCCAGCTTGGGGTTGAACTGAATTGTCTTTGCCCAACCCTCGCCTGCACCCAGCACGTCGCCGTAGCTGAAGCCGCCGACTGCCACCAGGCCCTTGAATTCGGCCAGGTCAACACGGCCCGACAGCAGGTCGGTCATGTGAACGTCGATGGAAGCAAAGCCTGCCTGGTCAAAGGCGTAGGCCATTTCAACCTGGCTGTTGCAACCCTGCTCGCGCAGGATAGCCATTTTCGGACGCGTGCCCAGGTTCAGGTACGGTGCGGCAATGTCTTCCTGCGGGTTGAACGTCACCTTGGGCGACAGGCCCGGATCATTTTCCAACTTCCAGACGTCGAATTCAGCTTGGGCGCTGGCAGGGTTGTCGCGCATGGCCATAATGCGGCGGCTGACTTCGCTCCACTCCTGGCCCAGTTCCACACGCGGTGCGGTCCAGATGCGTTTGCCGTCGCGGTACAGCTCGACGGTGTCGGTCTTGTTCAGCGAACCGATCACGTGCGAGTGGGCGGACAGGCCGGCACCACGCAGCACTTCCATCACAGCGTCACGGCTGCCTGCGGGTACCTGAATGACGGCACCGGCTTCTTCCGCGAACAGTGCACGCAGCGTGGCTTCGTCGCGTTGCACGGACATCTGGTCGGCGCGGATCTTGAAGTCACCTGCGTCAGACGTGTTCGGGTCCAGCGTGAGCATGTCCAGGTTGATGGACACGCCGGTATGACCAGCGAAGGCCATTTCCGACACGGTGGCGAACAAGCCGCCGTCTGAGCGGTCGTGGTAAGCCAGCACAACGCCGGAATCGGCCAGGGTGCGCACGGTCGCGAAGAAGGCCATCAGGTCTTCCGGCGATTCCAGATCCGGCACCGATTCACCAACCTGGTTGATGACTTGGCTGAAGACCGAGCCACCCAGGCGCTGCTTGCCGCGACCCAGGTCGATCAGGATCAGAACGGTGTCGCCTTGGTCGGTGCGCAGTTGCGGGGTGAGCGTGCCGCGCACGTCTTCCACCGGAGCAAATGCGGTGACCACCAACGACACCGGCGAGACGACCTTGCGGTCTTCGCCGTTCTCGTTCCAGGTGGTGCGCATGGACAGCGAATCCTTGCCCACGGGCACGGACAAGCCAACGGCGATACACAACTCGCTGAGTGCCGACACGGTGTCGTACAACGCAGCGTCTTGGCCGGGTTCGCCGCAAGCAGCCATCCAGTTGGCCGACAGCTTGATGTCCTGCATGCGTGCCACCGGGGCCGCCACCAGGTTGGTGATGGCTTCCACCACCGACATGCGGCCCGACGCGGCCGCGTCGATCACGGCCAGCGGCGAGCGCTCGCCCATGGCCATGGCTTCGCCACGCACGCCACGGTAGTCGGCCAGGGTGACGGCCACGTCTGCCACCGGCACTTGCCAGGGGCCGACCATCTGGTCGCGATGCGTCAGGCCGCTGACGGTACGGTCACCAATGGTGATCAGGAAGGTCTTGTTGGCCACCGTGGGGTGACGCAGCACGCGACGTGCGATGTCGTCCAGCGGCAGGCCAGCGATGTCCATGGGTTCACGCACGCCAACCTGGCGTTTGACGTCGCGATGCATGCGCGGCGTCTTGCCCAGGATCACGTCGATCGGCACATCTACCGGGCGCATGTCGCTTGCGGGCACGTCGTCAATCGCGCGCGAAGCACCTGCCACGGGGATGTTGAAGTCGTTCTCACCATCGACCACGCGCAGTTGGCGTTCTTCAGTTGCCACGCCCACCACGGCAAACGGGCAACGCTCGCGCGCAGCCAGCGCCGAGAAGCGCGGCAGGTCTTTGGCCAGAATGGCCAAGACGTAGCGTTCTTGCGATTCGTTGGACCAGATTTCGGCCGGCGACAGGCCGGATTCTTCCAGCGGCACGCGGCGCAGATCGAACACAGCACCACGCTCGGAACCATCGACCAGTTCCGGGAAGGCATTGGACAGACCGCCCGCGCCCACGTCGTGGATCGACAAGATGGGGTTGTTCGCGCCCAGCTGCCAGCAGCGGTCGATGACTTCCTGTGCGCGACGCTCGATTTCCGGGTTGCCACGTTGGACGGAATCGAAGTCCAGATCAGCGGTGTTGCTGCCCACGCCCATGCTGGACGCAGCGCCGCCGCCCATGCCGATGCGCATGCCGGGACCGCCGAGTGCAATCAGCAGTGCGCCGGGCGGGATTTCAAACTTGTTGGTCAGGCCGTCGTCGATGCTGCCCAAGCCACCGGCGATCATGATCGGCTTGTGGTAGCCCCAGCGCGTGCCGCCGCCCGTTTGTTCGTAGGTACGGAAGTAGCCAGCCAGATTCGGGCGACCGAATTCGTTGTTGAAGGCAGCGCCGCCCAGCGGGCCGTCGATCATGATCGACAGCGGCGAGGCGATACGGTCCGGCAGACCGTGGTGATCTTGTTCCCACGGCTCGATGGCGTCCGGGAAACGCAGGTTCGACACGGTAAAGCCGGTCAGGCCAGCCTTGGGCTTGGAGCCACGGCCGGTTGCGCCTTCGTCACGAATTTCACCGCCAGCGCCCGTCGAGGCACCTGCATAGGGGGAAATCGCGGTCGGGTGATTGTGCGTTTCGACCTTCATCAGCGTGTGCACGGTCGCATCACGGTGCACGAAGCGTTGTTCCACGCCTTCGCCCGGGGCTGGGTGGAAGCGCTGCGCCGGACCGCCAGCCATCACGGCAGCGTTGTCCGAATAGGCCACGACGGTGCCTTCGGGCTGCGCGGCGTGGGTCGCGCGGATCATGCCGAACAAGGTGTTGGTCTTGGCTTCGCCGTCGATGCTCCACTGCGCATTGAAGATCTTGTGGCGGCAGTGTTCGCTGTTGGCTTGCGCGAACATCATCAGTTCGACGTCGGTCGGGTCACGGCCCAGGGTCGTGAACGACTCGGCCAGATAATCGATTTCGTCTTCCGACAGGGCCAGGCCCATCGACACGTTGGCTTTCAGCAGCGCGTCGCGGCCATCGGCCAACACGCCCACGGTCTGCATCGGCTTGCCAGCCAAGGTAGAGAACAGTGCCGAGCCATCAAACTGGGCGTCGACCACGGTTTCGGTCATGCGGTCGTGCAGCAGCGCGGCCACTTGGGCCAGTGCGGCGTCATCAAGCGACTTGGCACCCAGCAGGCCGCGCTTCGGCACCAGCGTGTATTCCACGCCGCGCTCGATGTGGCGGATTGCCGTCAGGCCACAGTTGTGGGCAATGTCGGTGGCCTTGCTGGCCCAGGGCGACAAGGTGCCAAGGCGCGGCACCACTTGCAGGGTGTATCCCTCGGGCTTGGCCGGGGCCGGATCGCCATAGACCAGCAGGCTGTCGAGTCGTTTGGACTCGTCCGCATCAAGGGCACGGTCGGCATGGACGAAGTGCACGTATCGCGCTGCTATATCGGCGATTGGAAGCTCTTTCGACACGCCCAGATCACGCAGGCTCGCCAACAGGCGATCCTTGCGAAAAGACGACAGGGCAAGCGGTCCGGACAAGCGCAGGATGTTGGTCACAGGAGAAGTCACTGGTGGTGGGGCACGGATAAGACAAGCTAAGCCCAGCATTTTACCTCGACCAGCGCCAGGGGGGCATTAGAATGGTCATCTGACTTTGCTCACGCGCCATGGCCGCCACATCTCACCCCCTGTTCGGTTCGACTGCACTGCGTGCGCTCGAACACGCCGCACAGTCTGCACTGCCCCCTCACACCCTGATGCCGCGTGCGGCGCAAGCAGCTTGTTTGCTGATCTTGCAACGCTGGCGCGGCCGCCCCGTCACCATTTTGTGTGGTCCTGGCAACAACGGCGGCGACGGTCTGGTGCTCGCAAGATTGCTGAATCAGGCAAGTGTGCCGGTACGCATCTGGGCGCTGAACGTGGATAAACGCCCTGCCGACGCCGAACGCGCCTGGCGTGATCTGCCCAGGGGTCTTCTGCAAAGCGGTGACCCAAAAGGCGACGCCAAGGGCGCAGTCATTGTCGACGCCTTGTTTGGCATCGGCCTGCACCGTGATCTGGATGCCGACACCCGCCGCTGGCTGGCCTGGGCAAATGAGCAGGAAGGTGCCGTGCGTGTTGCGCTCGACATCCCAACCGGCCTGGACGCAGACACAGGTGAAGCCCGCGAGGGTACTTTCATGGCCGATGTCACGCTGACCTTCCTGCGCGACAAGCCCGGCCTGCACACCCGCAGCGGCCAGGACCACGCGGGTGAAGTTGTGGTCGACATGCTTGGCACCGATGCGGTAACCGCCGCTCTGCCCTCGGATGATCAGTCCATCGGCACTGGCAACTTGATCCGCCGCGCCGACTGCAAAACCTTGTTCGTCAGCCGCAAGCATGACACCCACAAAGGCAGCTTCGGCACCCTGGCGGTGCTGGGCGGCGGCCACGGCATGACCGGCGCAGCGCTGCTGGCCAGCCGGGCGGCTTTGCACCTGGGTGCAGGCAAAGTGTTTGTCGGGCTGGCCGAAGCCAACCCCGCGCTCAGCTGCGACCTGCTGCAACCGGAATTGATGCTGCGCCCCGCCGCAAGCCTGCTAGGCAAAAAAGATGCAGGCATCGGCGTGTGGGTGGTTGGATGCGGCCTTGGTACTGATCAAGGGGCAGCCGACTGGCTGGCCGCTACCTTGCATGCCGCACGCGAAACCCCCACGGTGGTGGACGCAGACGCCTTGATTTTGATGGCTGCCAATCCCAAACGGGTGCCTGCCCGCAAGGCGGCCTGGGTATTGACGCCGCATCCGCGCGAAGCGGCGCAATTGCTTGGCTGCGACACGGCCGCCATTCAGGCCAACCGCGTCGCACAGGCCCGCCGCCTGGCGGCAAAGTACAGCGCCTGGGTGGTATTGAAAGGCGCTGGCACGGTGGTCAGTAGCCCGGACGGCCGCTGGTCGGTCAACGGCAGCGGCAACGCAGGCCTGGCCACCGCAGGCACGGGCGACGTATTGGCCGGCATGATCGGCGCACTGCTGGCCCAGGGATTGGACATGGACGACGCAGTGCGCGGTGGCGTGTGGTTGCACGGTGCCGCCGCACAAGACCTGTCCGCACGCGGCATTGGCCCCATCGGCCTGACTGCCGGCGAAGTCATTGCAGCCGCCCGCGACTTGCGCAATCGCCCGGAGAACGGCGTGACCTGACTTGCGTAATTTCCACCTGCCTGCATTTCGCCCGCTTGTCTTCGACGCTTTCTTTCTGCACTGCCTTAGCCCCGGCCACACCCCATGACGTACGCTCCGCAACACCGCCCCGCACTTGCCGTCGGGCTGATGACGCTTTCTCTCTGGGTGCTGTCCGTACTCGATGGCACCAGCAAATGGCTGGTCATGGCGGGCATGCCAGTCTTGCTGGTGGCCTGGATGCGATACACGGTGCACTTTGGTTTGGCTCTCACCATTGGTGTACGACAGCATGGTTGGGGAATCTTGCGCAGCAAGGTGCCGCGCCTGCAATTGCTGCGCTCTGCGCTGATGATCGGGTCCAGCCTGAGCGTCTATACCTTGCTGGGCTACGTCCCGCTGGCTGAGGCCACTGCACTGGGCTTCGTGGCACCGCTGATCATGCTGGCGCTTGCCCCCTGGCTGCTGGGCGAGTCACCGCAGATCTATCGTTGGGTAGGCACGGCCATCGCATTTGCCGGCATGTTGCTGGTCATTCGCCCAGGCGGCAGCCTGCCTCCGCTCGGTATTGCGCTGGGGCTGTTGAACGCGGTGCTGATTGCCTGTGTCCAGTTGATTACCAAACGCATGCACGTCGACAACCCGTTTACCACCATGATCTGGAGTTCGATGGGCGGCACGATTCTGGTCACCGCCATGCTGCCCATCGCATTCGCGCAACTGGCCGATGACTTCATGCCAACCACCATTCAGTGGCTGGCGCTGCTGTCCACCGGCGTCACCGGCCTGATCGGCCACTTGTTGCAGGTAAACGCCCTGCAACGCGGCCACGCCTCGGTGATTGCGCCTTTCATCTATCTGCAGATATTCAGCGCCACGTTCATTGGCTGGCTGATATGGGATCAGCTTCCAGATCAACTGACTTGGATCGGCATCAGCATCATCTTCCTGAGCGGTGCGATGGTGGGCTTCATCGAATACCGCAAACATCGGCGGGTCGCGCGCTAAGTGATAAGTGATGATTGAAAAAGATGATTCGCTCGGGTTCTCGCAAAATATGCGATGGGAATCCGGGCGGCCTCCACAGTGACGATGTGCACGGCGACAGCCACCACACCTGTCACGTGGATCAAGTCAGCACATCACGTCACATCGGTCGCCGAATCATGCGTCAATCGCCCACTGGCAATCACCAACTGACGGCCGCAACGATGCGCCAGACGCGGATCGTGGGTGACCAGCAGCAAAGTGGTGTTGCGCTCGCGGTGCAACTCGAACATCAGATCGATGACCGCATCGCCGGTAGCCGAATCCAGGCTGCCGGTCGGTTCATCGGCAAACAGCAGGTCGGGTTCGACCACAAAGGCACGGGCCAGAGACACGCGCTGCTGCTCGCCGCCTGACAGCGTGCGCGGGTAATGATCCAGCCGCTTGCCCAGCCCCACACGTTCGAGCATGCGAATTGCTGGGTCACGGGCATTGCGGCCCGCCAGTTCCAGGGGCAGCATGACGTTTTCAAGTGCGGTCAGGTGTGGCAGCAGTTGAAACGCCTGAAACACAAAGCCGACATGGCGGGCGCGAAGCCGGGCACGATCGTCTTCATCCAGTGTGTACAGGTCTTGGCCTGCCAACCTGACCGTACCCGACGAGGGCAAGTCCAGCCCGGCCAACAGGCCCAGCAGCGTAGACTTGCCCGAACCCGAACTACCCGTGATGGCAACGGTCTCACCGGCTGCGATACTGAAATCGACGCGATCCAGAATCGTGAGCGTGCCGGTGGCATCAGTCACTTGTTTGATCAGACCGTCGGCGACGATGGCCGCCGCAACAGCCTGCCCGGTTGAACCAACGCGTTCGGTGGATTGTCCCGACATTGAATAAGTCACTTTAAGAGGAGGCGATTTGAATAAGTTGCCGTATGGAAGCAAGCCGGGAATCAGCATGGATCGCAACACGCAATGCGAATCCGACCTGTCCAGCCGACTGACGAGCCGCCGACAATGGCTTGCAGGGCTTGGTGCACTGACACTGGGCATCGCCGGCCTGTCAGCCGGCGTCTTTTCCAGTGACGCTCAAGCACAGACCGCGCCAGGCGCCACGGGTTCCCCGGCCGCGGCTGGTGGCGCACCCCGTTTGCTGGTGGTGGGCGACAGCCTGTCCGCAGAATACGGCATTGTGCGGGGTACTGGCTGGGTACCCTTGCTGCAAGAACGCCTGAAGAAAAACGGCTACCCGTATCAGGTGGTCAACGCCAGTATCAGCGGTGATACCACCAGCGGTGGCGTGTCGCGCATGCCCAGCCTGCTGACCCAGCACAAGCCCGAGGTGGTTGTAGTCGAACTAGGTGCCAATGACGCGCTTCGCGGCCTGGCATTGTCGATGACCGAACGCAACCTGGACAAGCTGGTTGGTGACGCCAAGCAGTCCGGCGCAAAAGTGCTGGTTGCCGGCATTCAGATTCCGCCCAACTACGGCCGCGATTACACCGAGCGTTTCAATGCCATTTTTGGCAAGGTTGCCAAGACACACCAGGCTGCTTTGGTGCCCTTCCTGATGGAAGGCATTGCCACCGATCGGGACATGTTCCAGGCCGATGGCATTCACCCGGTGTCTGCCGCCCAGCCCAAGCTGCTGGACAACGTGTGGGCACGTCTGGAACCGCTGCTCAAGCGCTGAACATGGACAATGCGCCAAGGCCTGCATGGCTTGGCGTAGCTGACCTGACAAGCGATTCGCGGAGAGTCGGACAATGACAAACACGGCTGAAGATGCGTTCCAGGCAGCGCTGCGCCTGGACAGTGCAGGCGACCACGCTGAGGCGGCGCGCTGCTATGCGTTGCTGGTGGAGGACTGCGAGGATGCGAGAGTCTTCATGGCTTACGGATACTGCCTGCAAGCCCTGTCGAGATGGAAGGCGTCGATTCCGCAGTTCCAGCGTGCCATTGCACTGAAGCCCGCGTACTGCGAGGGAGATACGCGGCTCGCGTTGGCAACGTCTTTGATGAATGCCGGAAGCAAGGCAAAGGCGATCGAGCAGTGGCGGCTAGCGGCGGCAATGGCACCTGAGTACCCGAGCTACGGCGCGGTGCAGGAAGCGGCCAATGCAGCCCTGGCGAAGCACGCCGGTGGTGGAAAACGGCGATAAGAAAGCAGTGATGATCCACGCCTGACGTCAACCGCCTGCCAGGGTTTCAAACCCCTTCTACAACTGAGCTTCGCACGCAGGCGAAGCATCTTGCTCCGACGACTGAATCAATCCTCACCCACAAAAAAATGGCCGGCATATCGCCGGCCATTTTCACGTGCATCGCACTGGATCCCGATCAACCAGCGTCGGCAGCCGTGCGCTTGATGAAGGCTTCACCAGCCGGCGTCACCGACACCTTGTTGGTCTCGCGCAGCACCTTCATGACGGCATCCTGTTCGGCAGCCGCCACACGACGGGCGATCTGCTCGCGTTCAGCCTTGGCACGGTCCGCGTCCAGTGCCGGCGCAGCATCAACCTTGCTGATGCGGGCAATCGTATAACCGTTGCCAGTATCGATGCCGATGAAGGCCGGCAGCGTCTTCACATCCGCACGCATCACGCCACCAAGCACGGCAGCAGGAACGTCCTGTGCCGACTGACGACGCGAGAACTGGCGGCTGGCGGCAAAGCCAGTCACGTCGTCCTTGGTCTTGAGTGCGGCCAGGCGCTCTTCACCGGCTTTCTTGGCCAGTTCGGTGGCACGCTCGTTGGTCAGCTGCGTGCGGATGCGTGCAGACACCTCGGCCAAGGGAGCAACGTGCGCCGGGTTGTGCTTCAGCAGATGCACGGCAACCAGGGTGCCGGTGGCCACTTCAATCGCACCAGAATTACGGTTTTCCTTCAACACTTCGTCGGAGAACAGCGCATCGATCACCTTGCGGTTATCCGAGATGCCAGGGGCCGACGGCGGGCCCGAAGGCGAACGCGTAATACCGGTTGCGGTGCGAACCGTCAGACCCAGCTTGTCGGCAGCCGGCTTCAGGCTGTCGCTTTGCTCGTAGATGATGTTGGTGAACTGCTCGGCCAGCTCAGCGTAACGAGCAGACGCCTTTTGCTGACGGATCTCGTTTTCGATCTGCGGGCGCACTTCAGCCAGCGGCTTGATCTGCGCCGGACGAATGCCGGTCACCTGAATGACGTGATAACCGAAGTCGGATTGCACCGGTGCCGAGATTTCGCCCTGCTTCATCGAGAAGGCGCTGTCTTCGAATTGCTTGACCATCATGCCGCGACCGAACCAATCCAGATCGCCGCCGGTAGCAGCACTGCCCGGATCTTGCGAGTTGGCCTTGGCCAGTGCAGCGAAATCAGCCGGCTTGGCACGCGCCTGGGTCGACAAGGCTTCCGCCTTGGCACGAACCTTCGCACGATCGGCGTCCGATGCCTTTTCGTCCACGGTCAACAGAATGTGGCTGGCGCGACGCTGTTCCGGCGCGCTGAACTTGGCTTCGTTCTGCTTGTAGTAGCTTTCGACATCAGCCGTGCTGACAGGCGTCTCTGCAATCGCGGCCTTTTCGTCCAGCACGATGTATTGCGCGTCCACCTGTTCCGGCACCGAGAACTGGGCAGCATTGGCGTCGTAGAACTTCTTGACGTCTTCGTCGGTAACCGTGACCTTCGCGGTGTAGGCGGTGGCCGGCAGATTCAGCAGGCGCACTTCGCGCTGCTGGCCTTGTGCGGCAACCACGGTGTCAAACACCGTCTTGGGCAAGGTGGCGGAATCAGACACCGGAGCCGTCACCGTCTGTTGGGCCAGATCGTTGCGCAGTTGCGCTTCAAACATCGTCGGGGTCATACCCTGAGCGGCCAGTGCAGACTGGTAACGCGACATGCTGAACTTGCCATCTTCCTGCACAGCCGGGATCGCCAGGATGGTTTCCTGCAGGCGACGGTCAGATGCGGAGAAATGCGATGCGGCAACCGTGCTGGCAACCAGACGGGTGTCGATCAGGCTGTCCAGCAGTTGCTGACGCGCCTCGGGCGTGTCGAACATCTGCGGATCGAAATTCGAACCGAACTGGCTTCGCAGCTGCTCAAGACGCGCACGCTGCGCGTTCTCGTATTCCTGCTGCGAAATCGAGACCTTGCCCACCTTGGCGAAGGCCGTACCGGTATCGACGAAACTCGAATAGCCTTGCACACCCACGAACACGAAGGACGGCAGGATCAACAGCAGCAGGATGAGTTGCATCCAGCGTTGGTGACTACGAACGAAATCAAACATGCGGCAAGGCTCCGGGACGCGCAGGGAACGCGCTAGGCCTAGACAACCAGGCCCGATAAAAAAATGCTCATAGACGGCTCGCCTATGAGCATTCGACTACGATTCGATCAGCCCGTTCCAGCAATGCGCAATGCACCCGTACACGACCAACCTGAATCGCAGTTTAAGCCTGCGAATATACCAAAAATCCCCGTCAGCCCAAAGGATCGCCCTGCCGCAGGGCCAGGAACCACCGGGCTGACAGGCTTACAGCATCCACTCGATCGGCAGGATCGACAGAAAGTGGATGCCCATGCGCTGCAAAAAGCTGGTGCCGGGCTCGGTGTCATGCACCTTCAGGCCGGTATCGGTCTGCTCGCGCCACTGCAGATCGCCATCTGCTGACAGCGTCACCGTGTAGGTCGATTCCGGCATGCGCTCGGCAAGCGTGCGTGCCATGGTCTGCGCAAGCGACGAGCTGTCGATCACAAAGCCCATTTCGGTATTGAGCTTGGCCGAACGCGGATCGAAATTGTAGGAACCCACATAGACCCGTTGCCCGTCCACCGAGAACGTCTTGGCGTGCAGACTGGACGATGAACTGCCCATCAGGCTGTGCTGCCCGCCACCGCGCGAATCCGGCGAGTTGCGCTTCATCTCGAACAGGTGAATGCCTTGCTCAAGCAGCGCCTTGCGATGCTTTGCATAACCCGCATGCACCACTGCCACATCAGTGGCTTCCAGCGAGTTGGTCAGAATGGTGATGCCCACGCCATCTTTCGCCATCTCGCCAAACGCCTTCACACCGGCATCGGTCGGCACGAAATACGACGACACCAGCACCAGATCATGCTTGGGGGTGCCCAGCATCGTGCGCAGCAGATGCGGCATCATGTGCGCCTTGTCAGCCTCGCCCAAGCCCTTGGCAGGGTCGTCGCTGATCATGCGCGTGGCTGCCCACTCGATATGCAAAGACTGCGACATCAGGTCTTTGACAAAAGCCGATTCCGACAAGGCCTGCTGGTAGCTCACGGCCTCTTTCGAACCCTTCACGTTCGCCACGTGGTCGGCCCAACGCTGCTTGTCCTGATCGGTCGCTGCGCTTAAAAATCCTTTTACCGGATACGACGATGCGCTCGCCCAATACCGATCAAAGTCGGTAGAGACATCGTTCACCACCGGCCCTACCGCCATCACATCCAGGTCGGCAAAACTCATGGTGTCGGCAACGTCGAAATACTCGTCGGCAATATTGCGTCCACCAATGATCGTTGCCTGGTTATCAGCCGTCATGGACTTGTTGTGCATGCGGCGATTCAGGCGCGAGAAATCGGTCACGTAGCCAATCGCGCGGAAGCTTCGCTGAACGAACGGATTGAACAGCCGCACTTCCATGTTCGGATGCGCGTCCAGCACCGCCAGCGTCTTGTCCAAACCCTTGGCACCGTTATCGTCCAACAGCAGGCGCACTCGCACGCCCCGCTCTGCTGCACGCGCCAGCGCGTCCAGCAACAAAGTGCCGGACATATCGTCGTGCCAGATGTAGTACTGCACATCCAGGCTGCGTTCAGCGGTATCGGCAAGCAGCACACGCGATGCGAACGCAGCGCGGCCATCGCTCAAGGTGTGGATGCCGGATACGCCCTTGCGGTCACCGATGAAGGTGCCCACCGCGCGCCCCAGGCGGGTATCGGCAGTGTCGCGCAGTACAGATGATTCAGGCCGCCCTTCCAAGGATGGCAAGCTACCGCATGCAGCAAGCAGGGTAAGCGCCGTGGCGGCAGCCAATAGTCGAATGCCACCAAGCAGATGCTTGAGGCTGCGCGACGGTGTCGCGGAAATCGCGCCGATAATGTCAGTCTTGATCGTCTCGGTCATTACTGTCGGCCCGGAAATAAAAAAACCCGCATCCATTAGCATGGTGCGGGTTCAGTTTCGCGCCTTCGATGCATGAAAGCATCTGGCGGTCTCGAGCGGTGCACCATCGAAATGGTGGTGGGTGCTGAGGGGCTCGAACCCCCGACCTACGCCGTGTAAAGGCGCCGCTCTACCAACTGAGCTAAGCACCCGCTCTTTCGCGAGAGACAGAATTCTACACAATTTTGCCGCGTTGTGCACGCGGCGGTAGAAACCTGGCTATCGCGATGCAAGCTTAGTTGACGGCGTCCTTCAGGGCCTTGCCCGGACGGAACTTCGGCACCTTGGCTTTCTTGATCTTGATGGCCTCACCGGTGCGCGGATTGCGACCAGTGCGTGCGGCGCGAGCGGTTACCGCAAAGGTTCCGAAACCGACCAGCGTCACGGTACCGTTCTTCTTCAGCGTGGACTTGACTGCGCCCACCAGTGCGTCCAATGAACGGCCTGCTGCAGCTTTGGAGATATCTGCATGCTTGGCGATGTGGTCGATCAGTTCGGTCTTGTTCATTGGCCCCTCACAGGTCTCTGACAAATGTTTTAAGGGCTTCCCGACGTCGGTGACGCGTGCGAAGCCCAACGTGGATGTTCATTGATGCAACGCGTTCACTCCGTGAACGTGCGACCGATGCTGCGACTTCGTAGACCGCTGAAAAAAGCGTTTGAACAAGCACTTTTCCAACGGATGTATACGCTGCCGCAAAGGTCTCGGTTAACAGCAATGCAGGCGAACTATTTAAGCCTTGCAGCGAAACGCGTGTCAAGGGAAAACGCCTCGAAAGGCGCATGAATACTCGGGCTGCGTACTGGTGCCAAGTCTCTGCCAGGATTTTTGACCGATGCCCTGCCCCGCCGCCGCAAACGATGCGCCCGGGCAAACAAAAGGGGCACCGAGGTGCCCCTTCAGACTGCTGACCAACCCCCCGTTTTCGGACGTGGGGTTTTGTTTTTTGGGGATCAAGCAGCGAGCGCGGCGGGTTGTGCAGACAGCCAGCTATCGAGCCATCCGTCGGCACGGGCGGTCAGGGCGCGCCACCAGGGCGCAACAGGGGCCGATATCGACCACTGCAGGCGCAATAAAAGGCGCGCAAGCACCAGGGCGATCTTCTTGATGTTCTGCGCCGCCGCCGCCAGCAAGCATTGCTCGGCGACCTTGCGCAGCCCGCGCATGCGCGCGTAGCGGTGCCCATGCAGTTGCTTGGCATCGGCGAAGCTGCGCTCCACAGTTTCCTTGCGACGGGCGTATATCTTCTTACCCCAGTCCGTGTGGCGGCGTGCGTCAACCAGTTCCTTGTCGCGTTCCCACACGTGGCGCACGACCACCTTGATCGCGCTCTGGCTGTTGGTGCACTGGCTGCGTACCTCGCACTGCTGGCATTGCGTCGGGTCTGACTTGTATTCGCGGTAGCCCGCCCGATTGGTGGTGCTGTACGGCAGCCGCTGCCCAGCCGGGCAGACATATTCGTTGCGGTAGCGGTTGAACGTGTACTGTCGTTTGTAGAACAGCCCAGGCTTGTGGTTCGGCGTGCGGTAGCCCATTACTCCTTGGATATCGCGCGCATGCAGCCCGTGGCAGATCATCGGCGTGTAGTACCCCGCGTCCAGGCCTACCTTGCGCACACCGAAGCCGAAGCGCTCGCGCTGCCGATCCAGCCTCGCCAAGTAAGGTTGGCTGTCGTGCACCGAGCCTGACGTCACGTGTGTGTCGGTGATGATCGCGAACTTCGCATCGACCGTGCGATGGTCCAGGTAGAAGAACCCCACCGGCTTGTCGTCACGCACCATGAACCCGCTGTCCGGATCTGTACGACTGATCTTGACGTCCTTGGTCTGGGCAGCGCTGCCGCCCGCATCATCGTCGCCGCTGTCACGCTTGAGCGGCCGCTTGCCATGTAGCGCCCGATCCGCATCGACCGCCGCATCCAGCTCAGCCAAGTATGCCGAGGGTGTTTGTGCGACCGTCACCACGTCGAATTTCTTCTTGCTGGCGTTGGCCTTCAAGTGAGTGCTGTCCGTGTACAGCACCCGGCCATCCACCATCCCCCGCCCGATCGCCTGACGCACGATCTCGTCAAAAATCTCCTGGTACACCGAGGTGTCCGTATAGCGTCGCCTGCGGTTCTGCGAGAACGTCGATGCATCGGGCACCTTGTCGGTCAGCTGGAAACCGATGAACCACCGATACGCCACGTTCACCTGCACCTCGCGCATCAACTGCCGTTCACTGCGCACCCCAAACAGGTAGCCAATGAACAGCAGCTTGAACATCACCACCGGATCCAGCGCCGGACGGCCGTTGTTCATGCTGTACAGGTGCGCAACCTTCTCTCGGATGAACTCAAAATCGACCGCTGCCGCGATCTTGCGCAACAGGTGATCGGCCGGAACCAACGACTCCAGCGTCACCATCTCCAGCTCGTGCTGGTGGGGGATCGGTGCTCTTAACATCACCCAATTATGAACAAAGCCTCCGTTTTACGGGAGGCTTTGTCAGCAGTCTGAAGGGGCACCGAGGTGCCCCTTCATCTTCCTTGCGCATCATCCGGGAAATCGCCCGGATTTCTGCGCTGATGCGGCCATGTAATCGTTCATAGCCGCAGTGTCATGCAGCTTAGTGCTTGATGACCGGATCGGTCGTGCCGCCACCTGCTGCCGGCACATGCTCGACCTTGGCTGCGGCTTCCTTGGCGGCTGCCACTTCCTCATCGGGCAAGGGGGTAGGCATGCGTTCCAGCGCCAGTTCAAGCACACGATCGATCCAGCGTACCGGCACGATTTCGAGATGGTTCTTCACGTTATCGGGGATATCGCTCAGATCCTTCACGTTCTCTTCCGGGATCAGCACCGTGCGAATACCGCCGCGATGCGCCGCCAGCAACTTCTCTTTCAAACCACCGATGGGCAGCACTTCGCCGCGCAGCGTGATTTCGCCGGTCATGGCCACGTCAGCACGCACCGGAATGCCGCTGAGCGAAGACACGATTGCCGTGGTGATCGCAATGCCGGCAGACGGACCGTCTTTCGGCGTTGCACCTTCCGGGAAGTGGACGTGAATGTCACGCTTCTCGAACACGGTGTCAGCAAAGCCCAGACGATGCGAACGCGAACGAACCACCGAGCGCGCTGCCTCGACCGATTCCTTCATCACGTCGCCCAACGAACCCGTACGGTTGATCACGCCCTTGCCAGGCATGGTGGCCACTTCGATGGTCAGCAGATCGCCGCCCACTTCGGTCCATGCCAGACCCGTCACCTGACCGATCTGGTTTTCCTTCTCGGCCATGCCGAAGCTGTACTTGCGCACGCCCAGGAAGTCATTCAGATTTTCGCTGGTGACCGCAACCGACTTCAGCTCAGGCTTGAGCAAGAGCTGCTTGACCACCTTGCGGGCGATCTTGCCGATCTCGCGTTCCAACGCACGCACACCAGCTTCACGGGTGTAGTAGCGCACGATGTCTTGCAAGGCTTCGTCAGCCACCGTGATCTCGCCGTCTTTCAACCCGTTGGCCTTGATCTGCTTGGGCAGCAAATGCTGGCGCGCGATGTTGATCTTCTCGTCTTCGGTGTAACCCGACAGGCGGATGACTTCCATCCGGTCCAGCAGCGCCGGCGGAATGTTCAGCGTATTGCTGGTCGCCACGAACATCACGTCGGACAAGTCGAAATCGACTTCGACGTAGTGATCCTGGAAGGTGTGGTTCTGTTCAGGGTCGAGCACCTCAAGCAGCGCAGATGCCGGATCGCCACGGAAATCCATGCCCATCTTGTCGACTTCGTCGAGCAGGAAGAGCGGATTGCGCATGCCGGTCTTCGACAGGCTTTGCAGGATCTTGCCGGGCATCGAACCAATGTAGGTACGACGATGGCCGCGAATCTCGGCTTCGTCGCGTACACCACCCAGGGCCATCCGCACGAACTTGCGGTTGGTTGCCTTGGCAATCGACTGACCCAGCGAGGTCTTGCCCACGCCCGGAGGACCAACCAGGCACAGGATCGGTGCCTTGACCTTGTCGACGCGCTGTTGCACGGCAAGGTATTCAAGGATGCGTTCTTTCACCTTGTCCAGACCGTAGTGGTCGTCGTCCAGCACCTTCTCGGCGTTGGCAAGCTGGTTGTTGACCTTGCTCTTTTTCTTCCAGGGCAAGCCAACCAGCGTGTCGATGTAGTTGCGCACCACGGTGGCCTCGGCCGACATGGGCGACATGAGCTTCAACTTCTTCAGCTCGGCATCGGCCTTTTTGCGCGCTTCCTTGGGCATGTGCGCGGCGATGATCTTCTTTTCGAGTTCCTCGAAATCAGCGCCCTCTTCGCCTTCGCCCAGTTCCTTCTGAATCGCCTTGACCTGCTCGTTCAGGTAGTACTCGCGCTGGCTTTTTTCCATTTGCTTTTTCACGCGGCCACGAATGCGCTTTTCGACTTGCAGAATGTCGATTTCGGCTTCGAGTTGCGTAAGCAAAGCTTCCAGACGCTCGGAGGTCGAGAAGACTTCCAGCATCTTCTGCTTTTGCTCAAGCTTGAGCGGCAGGTGTGCAGCGATGGTGTCGGCCAGACGGCCCGGTTCGTCGATACCGGCTAGCGAGGTCAGGATCTCGGGCGGGATCTTCTTGTTCAGCTTCACGTACTGATCGAACTGCGACACGATCGTGCGACGCAGGGCCTCGGTCTCGGCACCTTCGCCTTGATCCGGCTCGATCGGCACCAGCTCGGCACCGAAGTGGGTGTTCAGGTCATCTACGCGAGTAATGCGGGCACGCTGAGCGCCTTCAACCAGCACCTTGACGGTGCCGTCAGGCAACTTGAGCATCTGCAGGATGCTGGCCACGCAGCCGATTTCGTAGATGTCGTCCGCCGACGGTTCGTCCTTGGCAGCGGACTTCTGTGCCACGAGCATGATGTTCTTGCCGGCTTCCATCGCCGACTCGAGTGCCTTGATGGACTTCGGGCGTCCCACGAAGAGCGGGATCACCATGTGCGGGAACACCACGACGTCGCGCAGCGGCAGCAGCGGCAACTCAATGGGTTCTGCAGGGAGGATCTGGCTCGCAGACATGATTATTCCTTGGATACGGATGCAATCAGTGTGGGGGCGAGGCCGTCCGATTCAAGCGGTAACCAGCCAGCCGCGCCTATCGTGCCGTCAACTCGACAGCAGAGCTAGCCCCCGGTCAAAATCACTGTAACACGGTGCCCGGGCGACAACGCCCGGGAATAGGACTGTGGCGTACACGTGACGAAGCCCCGACACACGCCGTAGCGCCTTGCCGGGGCTTCAGGGGCGCATAGAAATATCTACGCGTCACAAGGTCATTCGGTTGCAAGCAGTCCTGGTGCGCGGCAAAAAATCACCGCGCAGACCCGCGTGGGCGCAACTGTAACATGCAGATTCAGCGCCCAATAACCGCGGGTCACCGGCCTGTCAAAGTGCCACGGTCGAGATCCAAGGTACTGCTGCAATGACGATCACACCCACGATCAGCGCCACCAGGTAAGACCAGATCGCACCGATGACCTCGTCGGGCTTGGCACCGCCGATCTTGCAAGCAATGTAGAAGCCAATACCAACGGGCGGCATCATCAAGCCGACATTCATCGCGCAGACAACCACCATGGCGTAGTGAACGTCATGAATCCCCAGTGTCTTGGCAATCGGGAACATGATCGGCGCAAGCAGCAGCACGGCTGGCAAGCCTTCCAGCAGGCATCCCAGCACCACGAACACCAGGATGGTGACCGCCATGAACGCAAATACCCCACCCGGCAGCGTGGTCAGCGCATGCGACAACTGCTGGACCACGCCACTTTGGGTAATAGCCCATGCCATGGCCGATGCCGCTCCCAGCACCAGCAGCACGGTGCCGGACAGCGCAGCCGTGTCGACCAGCATGTGGTAGATCTTGCGTGCATTCAGGCCGCCGTACATCAAGTGCCCGACCACCATTGCATACAGCACGGCGACCGTCGACACCTCGGTTGCGGTAGCAATCCCCTCCCCGACCAGGCTTCGAATCAGGAAAGGCAGCACCAGCGCCGGGCCTGCTACCAGCAGCAGCTTGCCAACGAGGTTCATCGGGGCGCGCTTGGCACCACGCATGTCTTCGTGACGCGCTTTCCAGCGCGCCAGGACCATCAGCGTCGTCAACAGGACCATTGCCACGACGAAACCGGCATTGAACAGGCCCGCGATCGACACGCCTGCCACGGCACCCAGCACAATCAGCACAATGCTTGGCGGAACTGTGTCGGCCATGGCCGCGCCCGTGGCAAGCAGCGCGACCATGTCCCCTTGTTTTTGACCCCGACGCTTCATTTCCGGGAACAGCGCCGGCGCTACCGTCGCCATGTCGGACACCTTGGAACCCGAGATACCGGACACAATGAACAGCGATCCAAGCAGTACGTAAGACATGCCGGCTTTCACATGACCCAGCAAGGACGCCAGGAAATCGACAATCGCCTTGCCCATGCCCGTAGCGTCAAGCACGCATCCCAACAACACGAAGATAGGAACGGAGATCAGCACCAGACTGGAAATGCCTTCGTCCATGCGTCCGATCACCACCATCAACGGCACCTGGGATGAGAAGGCCAGGTAGCTGATCGTGCCCGCCGCGAAGCAGAACGCAATCGGCACGCCGGAAAGCAGACTCAGCGCAACAAAGCCCACCATGAAGATCAGGACGTTGACGGTACCCAGCTTCGCCAGTTGCGGAGACAGGCCCCAGCAAGTGGCGGCCACAATCGCCACCAGCACCGCGCCGAGAATCAATGGCTGCATGCGCACCGTTCTGCCTGCGAAGCCCAACACCATCGCCAACATGCCGACGATGCCGAAGAGCAGCGCAGACACGCGGAAGCTGTTGCGGATCTCCATCGCCGGCGTGGTGATATGCCACTCTTCCTGCACATATTCGAGCGCAGGCGGAATCAGCGCGATCAGCACGGCCGCCATGGCCATCAATGCAAACCCGTGTACGTATTCGCGCAGCTTCTCCGGCAGCATGTCTACGAACACGCCCAGACGAAGATGTTCGTTGCGATACACGGCAATCACCGAGCCAATCATTGCCAGCCACAGGAATTGCAGCGACACGACCTCGTCAAGCCAGACGATCGGGCTGGAAAGGATGTAACGCGACAACACGCCCGTGAACAACAGCAGCGTGATCGACGCGCCCAGCAACGCGGCGACGGCTTCAAGCGCTTTCAGCCACATGGGGCGGGCGGCAGTCGATTCGGGTGCCAGCAATGGGGACGCCAACGCGTCAAGGGGCTCCGTGGGAGCGGGCAGCACTGCGCCTTTCAGAATGTCACTCATGATGCCCCCATCAACCCAGCTTGCCGGCGTAGCATTCTGAAGCCGGCATATGGTTGGCAACGTCTGAGGTGAGTGCGGCTGATTGTCCAAGGGCCAACTTCCTTGGACCTGCGCTGACGGTGGCTGCAACGGCAGCACCTTGTATAAGCTTGCGGCGTGTGAGAGCCATGTGGTGTTTCCACTTTAATTAGAGTTGTGCGCACCTAGGCTATGCGGCGGCCTTCTCAGCGCTTTATTTGGCCACCGTCTTGTCGAGCAGACCTGGTATTTCCATCACGTACACCCAGGCTCAACAACAGTCATTCGACACCCCCGCGGATGCCGCCTGCTGCGTTGATGATTAGCTGACTAATCATCGGGCTTAGAAATAACAAAAACCGATGAAAAGTCAGGCAAACCGTACAATAAGATTTGCTTTGTGAACCATCCATACAGGGTTCCCCCCAGATGACCAAGGGGTGGTACTTCTGAGACGTCTGTCTGAAGCCTTTGCTGGCTGCGCACTCGGCCATCCACGGCTCGTGAAAAACAAAAAACCCTCACATCCGAAGATGGAGGGTTTATCAGTAGACCGAGGTTGAGCAACGGGACGTCAATCCCGAGCAAGCCCAGACAAGCAATTACGGATTGCTGCGCAAGTACTGAGCAGTCGTAAGGTAGTAGTTGCGTGCCGTGGCGTTCTTCTGGCGCTCGCCAAGCTCAGTGAAGGCTTGCGCTTTGATCTTGCGAGCGTCGGCATTCTTGGCATCGACGGCCAGCACGTAATCAGCCTGTTCGGCCGCCCACTGAAAATCTTTGTCAGTGATTGCGCGCGCAGCAGACTTCAGCATGCCTTCCTTTCCACCCGTCATCGCCAGCAGCTTTTCAGCACGCTCCGCAGGGGTCAAGGGGAAGATGTTGGTCGCATTGCCATCAAACCAGCCAGCCTGCTGCGCATAGATGCCGCGCACAGTCCAAGCGACGCCGCCATACCATTCCTGCAGATAGGGATGCTTCGCCAGATTCGGGGGAAGCTTCACGTCCTGCACCAGTTCGTCTGGCGTTTTGCCTTTGCCAATGCCATCCATCGTCTGGTCAAAGATCGACTTGATGCCATCACGATAGGCGGTCAGCGCATCCTTAGCAGCAGTCTCACCGCTTATCGGGCTCATGTGGCCCGGCACGATGTACTCAGGATTCAGCGCCAGCATCTTTTCAAGGCTTGTGATCCACTTCTCGACCGGGCGCGTGGGCAAGCCACGCAGCGGCGAAATGTTGGGGAAGGTCTTGAGCAAATCGTCCCCAGAGAACAGCACTTTATCGTCCGCCAGCCAGACCGCCACGGTCTCGTCGGCTTCACCAGGCGCGTGAATCAGCTTCAACTTCACGCCCGCAATCGTCAGGTCCAGTTCGTCACCGTCGAATGTCCTGGTCGGCGGGAGAAAACCTTCACGCGTGTGCGGCGTTGTACGGCCATATTCCAGCTGTGTGCCCGCATTGATGAACTGATCTGCTTTCAAGGAGACGCCGAACGCATCACCGCCTTCCCGCCGACCGCGACCGACATCCGGCTTTGCGGAAAGCATGGTTTTATGCGCGATGATCTCAGGCTTGCCATTACCCGCGAAAACCAATGCGCCGCCGGAATGATCAGGGTGGTTATGGGTATAAATGATGGCGCGAATCGGCTTGACGAGTTTGTCGCCGAATGCCGCAAGAATTGCACGTGCGTCATTTGGGTTGGCAGAGGTATCGATGATGATCGATCCGTCCTTGCCTTGAATCAACGCGACATTGCTCGCTGAATACCCTACCGCCACATATACGCGCTCAGAGACCTGAACAACCTTCTTCGCAAACTCATCCGAGTGCGCTTGAAGCGCCTGGCGGCTGCTGGCTGGATTTTCGTGTGCCATGGCAGGCGTGCTCCCGATCATGATTGCAGTCAGTGTGACACCAGCCGCAAACACCAGTTGGACATTGCGCATAACAGGGCGCTGCAGACGATAGTTAATCCAGCTCGATTTCATATTTATCGGTTTCAATAAAAAAAACCGAGTTTAGGCTGCAAAAAAGCAAGCAAACACTGCCGCTTTTGCAAGGCCGACTTTCATAAATGAAATTCGCAAGTTGCCGGAAAACCCACTCCGTTATTTCAAAAATGAAAGTTAGCCCTTCACTTTTCGTGTTTTGAAACTTATTCGCGCATGGTAGCTTGGCGGCGGAAAGCAAAGCGCTGCTTTTCCAAGAAACGCATTGCTGGACTCTGGAGCGTCGATGGATCTCAACGCGGTACGCATGTTTGTGGCGATTGCACAGACCGGAAGCCTGACTGGTGCGGCCCAGCGCCTGAACATTCCGCTGCCTACTGTCAGTCGCCGACTCAAGGAGCTTGAACGCGAACTGAAGGTTCAACTGGTTCAGCGTGCCGCAAAGGGTACGGTGTTGACCGACGCGGGCGTGCGGCTGCTTGAACATGCAGCCGTTGGCATAGAAGCATTGCAAGATGCCGAACATGCCGTTCAGTCCGACCAGATGTCGCTGAAAGGCCGCTTGCGGCTGTCACTGCCACAGACATTCGAGCCTTGGTGGAAGCTGATCGCCAGCTTTCAGAATCGCTACCCGGACATCGAAGTACTGGTCTATGCGACCGAGCGTCGCATGGACTTGTATGAGGACGGTATAGACGTTGCCCTGCGCGTAGGCGACATTCGGCACGAGAACCTCGTTGCGCGAAAAGTGCTTAGCTTCCGAAATATCGTGGTGGCAAGCCCCGCGCTGATCGAGCGGCTGGGCCGCCCAACCGACCCTGCCGACCTGCGTCGGTACCCGTGCGGCGTATGGGCCTCAAGGATAGATGCGCGCGCACGTTGGAGCCTGGGCGATCAGGTGATCGAACCTCGGGCCGTGATCGCGGCAAACGACTATCAGATGCTGACCCAGCGGGCCATACATGGAGACGTGGTCGCAGAGCTGCCGCCGTTTCTTGCACTACCTGCGATTGCAGCGGGCAGCTTGGTAGCTATTCTGGAAGCGTACCCTTGCCCGGAATGGCCGGTTCATCTGCTCTACCCGCAAAGTCGGTTCCGATCGAACCTGGTGCGTACCTATCTTGAGTATTGTCAGCTCAATATCGGCGAGGTGCAGGCCGCCTGCAATCACCGTATCTGGTGTTGAATTAACTGGCAGAAATCCATTAAGAAACTTCCATAAAAAAACCGGCCCACTTACGTGAGCCGGTTTTTTCCGCCTGAGAAACTCGATTTGAAGAACACTCCAAATCGAGCTAACAGAGGGCTTTAGTGCTTGGCAGAGATCGCAACCTTGGGGGCCTGGTCTTCGCCGTAGATCAACAAAGGCTTGCCTTCACCGCTGATGGCGTTCTCGTCCAGCACCACCTTGACGACGTTGCCCTGAGTGGGCAGTTCGTACATGGTGTCCAGCAAAGAAGCCTCGATGATCGAACGCAGACCACGCGCACCCGTCTTGCGCTTGAGCGCCTTCTGAGCGATCGCGAGCAAAGCCTGGGGACGCACATCGAGTTCAGCGCCTTCCATGGCCAACAGCTTCTGGAACTGCTTGACCAGCGCGTTCTTCGGCTCGACCAGAATCTGGATCAGCGCTTCTTCGTTCAACTCGGCAAGCGTTGCCACCACCGGCAGACGACCAACCAATTCGGGGATGAGACCGAACTTGATCAGATCTTCCGGCTCGACTTCACCGAACAGATCGCTGGTCGTGCGGCTGGATTCTGCCTTCACGGAAGCCGAGAAACCGATGCCGGACTTTTCAGTACGACCACGGATGACTTTTTCCAGACCATCGAAAGCGCCGCCGCAGATGAACAGGATATTCGTCGTATCGATCTGGACGAAATCCTGGTTCGGATGCTTGCGTCCGCCTTGCGGCGGGACCGAGGCAACCGTGCCTTCGATCAGCTTCAGCAAAGCCTGCTGCACGCCTTCGCCCGATACGTCACGGGTGATCGACGGGTTGTCGGCCTTGCGCGAGATCTTGTCGATCTCGTCGATGTACACGATACCGCGCTGGGCTTTCTCGACATCGTAGTTGCAGTTCTGCAGCAGCTTCTGAATGATGTTCTCGACGTCCTCGCCCACGTAACCGGCTTCGGTCAGCGTGGTTGCATCGGCCATCACGAACGGAACATTCAACAGGCGCGCCAGCGTCTGGGCAAGCAGCGTCTTGCCGGAACCCGTAGGTCCGATCAGCAAGATGTTGCTCTTTGCCAGCTCGACGTCATCCTTGCCTCCCGCTTGGCGAATGCGCTTGTAGTGGTTGTAGACAGCCACTGCAAGGATGCGCTTTGCGTGCGGTTGACCAATCACGTATTGGTCAAGGATTTCCTTGATTTCCGCCGGGGTGGGCAGCTCCGACTTGGTGCCGGCCGCCACTTCACCACCGACTTCGTCGCGGATGATGTCATTGCACAGGTCGATGCACTCATCGCAGATGAATACAGACGGGCCCGCAATCAGCTTGCGCACCTCATGCTGGCTCTTGCCGCAGAACGAGCAATACAACAGCTTTTCGTTCGACCCTTTCTTTTCCGACATGCTTAGTCCTGCTCAACGCGCGACTTCATCACCTTGTCGACGATGCCGTAGGCCACGGCTTCTTCGGCAGACATGAAGTTGTCGCGCTCGGTGTCGAGTTCGATTCGTTCGACCGGCTGGCCCGTGCTTTCGGACATGATGCGATCAAGGCGGCCACGAAGTTCGAGAATTTCGCGTGCCTGGATCTGAATATCCGTCGACTGGCCTTGGGCACCGCCCGAGGGTTGATGAATCATGATGCGGGAGTTGGGCAACGAGAAACGCTTGCCCTTCTTGCCCGCGGCAAGCAAGAACGCGCCCATGCTGGCAGCGATGCCGGTGCACAGCGTGGAGACGTCCGGCTTGATGAACTGCATCGTGTCGTAAATTGCCAGACCCGCATACACCGACCCGCCAGGCGAGTTGATGTAGAGCGAGATGTCCTTGTCGGGATTTTCCGACTCAAGGAACAGCAACTGGGCAACGACGAGATTGGCGGACTGGTCAGCAACGGGGCCAACCAGGAACACCACTCGTTCCTTCAGCATGCGCGAGTAGATATCGTACGACCGCTCGCCGCGTCCCGATTGCTCGATGACCATCGGGATATATCCCAGCGACTGTGGGCCCAGCGATTCGGTCCCGTACATCGATGCGTAGAAATCTACAAAGCGGCGCATATTTAGGCAGTTCCCATCAGTTCATCAAAACTAACTTTTTGCTCGGTGACCTTGGCCTTGGCCAGCACGTGGGCGACCACGTTGTCTTCCAGCACGACAGCTTCGACTTCTGCACGACGACGCTTGTCGGCGAGGTAGTAGCCGATGACTTCGGCCGGGCGCTCGTAGTTCTGCGAGAACTCTTCGATCTTGCCACGAACTTGTTCGGGCTTGGCTTGAAGGTTTTCAGCTTGCACGAGTTCCGACACGATCAGGCCCAGGCGCACACGACGCTCGGATTCTTCGGTGAAGGCTTCAGCCGGGATGGGCATCGAATCTGCATTCGGCACACCGCGCGACTTCAGGTCTTCGCGAGCGGACGCAACGCGGCGCTCGGTATCGTCGCTGACCAGCGACTTGGGCACGTCGAATTCAGCAGCCTTGACCAGTGCGTCCATCACGCTGGACTTGGTGCGGGCCTGGACGCGGCTCTTGACTTCGCGTTCCAGGTTGCTGCGGATGTCGGCACGCAGCTTTTCGACGTCGCCTTCGGCTTGGCCGAGTTGCTTCGCGAATTCTGCGTCAACGACCGGCAGCACGCCTTCTTCGACCTTCTTGATCGTGATGGCGAATTCTGCAGTCTTGCCAGCGACATCGGCCGAGCCGTAGTCAGCCGGGAAAGCCAGCGGGAAGGTCTTGGTGTCGCCAGCCTTCAGGCCACGCGCAGCATCTTCGAATTCCGGCAGCATGCGGCCTTGACCCAGCACGAATGCGAAGTCTTCAGCCGAGCCACCTTCGAATGCAACGCCGTCGATCTTGCCGACGAAGTCGAGGGTGATCTGGTCATTGTCGGCAGCAGCGCGGTCTGCGCGCTCTTCGAACGACAGACGCTGCTTGCGCAAGATGTCCAGCGTACGGTCGATTTCTTCGTCGCCAACGCTGGCTTCAGCGCGGGTGACTTCCAGGGTCGACAAGTCGTTCAGCTTGACTTCGGGGTAGACCTCGAAGGTAGCCGTGAAAGCGATTTCGCCTTCGACTGCTGCGTCGGCCTTCGGCTCGACGCGCGGCATGCCGGCGACGCGCAGCTTGGACTCACCCACGGCAGCTTCGAAAGCTTCACCGATCTTGGTGTTGATGACTTCCAGGCGCAGTTCTGGGCCGTAGGTGCGGGTCACCATCGACATCGGCACCTTGCCGGGACGGAAACCGGGCATCTTGGCAGTGCGGGCCAGACTTTTGAGGCGCGAGTCGACTTGTTTCTCGACGTCAGCAACCGGAACAGACAGATCCACACGGCGCTCGAGGCCGGACAGCGTTTCAACCACAGGCATGCAAAAACCTATATCTAAGAGTTGGAAGGTGGGCATGCAGCGGTTCGTCGAGGTCTCCAACGATGAACCGGACGCTGCATGGCGCAGGTTTGCATGACACAGATGCGTTCATGCTGGCCACTCCTGCGCCACAAAAGCTGAATGATAGCGTAAACCGCCAAATGCGCTTGCTGCACCGCCTCAGAAGTGCTTGGCGGGCGCGACTTTGTTGATGGTTGGGCCACAGATGGAAAGCACAAGGGCAGGTGCGAACAAACCATAGTGGGGCAACTTTCGCCCTGCTACGGTTTGCGCGCCCTGCCCTTGGATGACCTTGACCAGAGGCCAAGGCATCAACGCGAGCAGATCAAGGCAGCACGTCGCTTACGCCGGGGCTGCTCTTGACGGGGCTGCCCTCCAAGGGGTCGGCGTAGGTACCCGCCTGAGCTCGACGCGTTGCGGCTGCGATCAAAGCCGCGCCGCCCACCGCAGCAAAAGACCCACCCGTCCAGCTTTCAGGCAGCGGTGCGCCATTGGCGATGGCCTCAAGCTGAGGTTGTTCCAGATCCTTGGCCGCTTCCTGCGCGGCCGCTTCCAGTGCCTCTGCACTGGTAGGCAAGCCAATGGCAGCGGAGAGCGCGGCGAATTGCGCGGCTACAACATGAAGCGCACCGGCAAATGGCGCAGCCTGAGCCTGAACATCAGGGTCTTTGTGCAAGCGTTCAAGGAAGGGAATCAGATTTTCAGACATGGCAGGCTCCTTGGCGAATCGATTTAGTGCGTCTCACGATAGATGGGCGGCGAGGCCGCGCCATCAAAGCAACCGCAGGCGCAGGATTCATGCCCAATTCAGCCTTTTGAAGCTTAGGTCAGCCCACTACGATCAAGCTAAATCTTTCATTAAAAGATACACCTGGAAACCAATGCCGCATTTGGCAATGTTCTCGAGACGTCGTTAACCCAGTGACGTATTCCCTTGATTGAGCCTTTGATGACCCCTTGCACAGCGCCCGTTTCAAATAGTCCCGACTACCTGAATCTGCCGCTGTGTGCGGCTCCATTCCCCACTCGTTTGCGGCATGCAGAGCCCGAGCGGTATGGCGGGCGGAAAGAAGTCGTGTTGATCGATTCGGCGCTGCACGACCGACAAGTGCTGATCGACGGCGTACCGGAAGGCGTGGAAGTCGTAGCGTTCGGCGGTGATCGGGAAGGGCTTGCCGACTTGGCCGCATGGGCCGTGACGGCTGAAGGCTATGACGCGATTCACTTGCTGTGTCATGGTGCACCGGGCCGCTTGACCTTAGGCACCCAGATCATAGATTGCGACACACTGAGTGATCCGCAGGTGCAGGATGCGCTGACAGATATTGGCCTGTCGTTGCGTGAAGGCGGTAGTGTGCAGCTGTACAGCTGCGAACTTGCACAGGGTCAGGCGGGTAAAACTTTTATCACAGCAATGGCGCTGGCGATGGGTGTGCCGGTGGCGGCGTCGGCCACCTTGGTGGGTGCCGCTGCGCTGGGCGGTAGCTGGACACTGGAACACACTTCGGGAATTGCTGCTGGACTGGCGCTGCAGTGGCCCGCATATGACCATGTGCTGGGGACCATCGCTCAAAACGTCACGACGTTTGACTCGGTCAGCAGTACGGCTTATGTGACAACCGGTACCAATGGCTATGCTCCCGGAACCGTATTGAATGCCAGCAACCTCGCCAATACCGGCTGGGATGTCGAAGCGCAGTCGAGCAGCGCAGGCATCACGTTCAGGATACAAGGCAGTACAACCGACGGCAGCACCATCGACTCCAGCACCCGCGGCGCAATCCGCGTCCAGGCCGACGATGTCGATTATGTAATCTTCAAGTCCAACGTCAATGGTTTCTACTTCGATCTGACTTCGTTCGACATTCGCAATCCGCGGGACAGCAACTTTACCATCCAGGCCATCGACGCATCCGGGGCATTGATAGGCACTGCGGTACCCAGATCCATGACAGGGATCACTTCCACTCCTGCTTCTGCCTTTCAACGCATTGACATGAGCGGCAATGCTGATTTTTTGCGCATTTATGGGTTCAAGCTGTCATTCCCCACCCCATACGATAACGCCAGCACGCCGAATACCGGCGAAGCGCCGTTCTTCGACAACATCATCGTCGCCAATATCGGCGTACCCGTATTCCCCACCACCAAAGTATTGACCGCCACCCTGTCGGACGATTCCAACATCGCCACCGACGACATCACCAATGTCACCGCGCAGACTATCAACGGCACACTCGATGGTCCGCTGCTGAGCGGCGAATCGGTGCAGGTGTCGTTCAATGGCGGGGTGAGCTGGACCACCGCCAGCAACGCCGTGGTTGGCAGCAGCACATGGTCAGCCACCGGCAACCTGCTGAGCGGCAACAATGCCTTGATGGCGCGCGTATTCACCGCCGATGGCAGTACCGCAGCGGTCAGCCGTAACTACACGCTCGACACGGCTGTGTCAGCACCCCCTACACCGGTCCTGCTCAATGCAGACAACTCCGGTTCAACCAGCGATAACATCACCAAAATCGACACGCCTACCATTACTGGCACGGCAGAAGTTGGCAGTACCGTCACGCTGTACGATACCGATGGCAGCACCATACTTGGTACGGATGTGGCAGCCAACGGCACATGGTCGATCCGTAGCAACACACTGACCCAGCCCACGCACACGCTGACTGTCAAGGCAGTCGATGTCGCAGGCAATGTCTCAACCGTTTCGTCACCACTGGTGTTGGTGATTGATGGCACCGTACCAACCGCCGTGGCCCTGAGCAGCACCAGCGCCACCACGGCTGCCGCCGGCGCCAATGCTGCGGTCGCCACGCTGTCGGCCACCGACGCCACCGCCGTCACCTATGCGCTGGCCACTGGCAGCGCTGGCAACGATTCCGGCAACGGCAGCTTTGCCATTTCCGGCACCACGCTCAGCGTGGGCAATACGCCGCTTTCGGCCGGCACCTACAATCTTTACCTGTCGGCCACCGATGCCGCCGGCAACGTCAGCTACCTGGCCCAGACCTTCACCGTCAATACTGTGCCGACGGTGAGCTCGATCGTGCGCGCTGGCGGTGCCGGCACCACCGCGGCCAACAACGCCACCTCGGTTGCTTTCACGGTTACCTTCAGCGAAAGCGTGACCGGCGTCGATGTCAGCGATTTTGCACTCGCCACCAGCAGCTCGGCCAGCGGCGTTATTTCGAATGTTACCGGCAGCGGCAGCACCTACACCGTCACCGTCAACAACCTGGCCGGCGACGGCAGCCTGGGCCTGAACCTCAACCCCAGCGGCACCGGCATCCAGAATTTCAGCAACGTCGCCATCGCTGGAGGCTTTACTGGCATCAACAACTATGTACTCGACCACACGGCGCCCGCCGCACCATCGGCGCCGGACCTGCGCGCACTCGACGATACCGGTGGGTTCAATAACGACAACGTCACCAGCGTCACCACGCCGGTGTTCACTGGTACGGCCGAAGCCGGCAGCATGGTGCGCCTGTACGACACGGACGGCACCGAGCTCGGCTCGGCCCCAGCCAACAGCGGCAACTGGTCGATCACCAGCAATGCGCTGACGTCTGGTTCGCACACGCTGACCGTCAAAGCCACCGATGCCGCCGGCAACGTGTCGGCAGCGTCTTCCGCGCTGGTAGTGATCGTCGATGCGGCTGCGCCAACGGCGCTGGCCCTGAGCGGCAACACCATCGCCACCGTCAACGCCAACGGCGGTGCCGCCGTCGCCACGCTGTCGGCCACCGATGACAGCGCCATCACCTATGCACTGGCAGTGGGCAACGGCACCAACAATGCCCACAACGCTAGCTTCGCTGTCAGCGGCAATACCTTGAGCGTCGGCGGCTCGCCGCTGTCGGCCGGTACCTACCAGGTCTATCTGTCGGCCACCGACGCCGCCGGCAACGTCAGCTTCCTGGCGCAGACCATCAATGTGGTCCAAGCGCCGAGCGTGTCCTCCATCGTGCGCGCCGGCGGCGCCGCTGCCGGTGTGGCGACCAGCGCCACCTCGGCCAGCTACACCGTCACCTTCAGCGAAAGCGTAAGCGGCGTCGATGTCAGCGACTTTGCGCTGTTCACCAACAATGCCGCCAGCGGCGTTGTCTCGAACGTGGTCGGCAGCGGCACGACCTATACCGTTACCGTCAACAATCTCGCCGGCGACGGCTCGCTGCGCCTGGACCTCAATCCCAGCGGCACCGGCATCCAGAACGGCAGCAACATCGCGATTGCAGGCGGCTACAGCAGCGGCGCCAGCTATGTGCTCGACCATACGGCGCCGGTCGCGCCTTCGCGTCCGGATCTGCGCACGCTCGACGACAGCGGCAGTTCCCAGAGCGACAACATCACCAGCGAAACAACACAGGTATTTACCGGTACGGCCGAGAGCGGTACCACGGTGCGGCTGTATGTCACCGACGGCACCATGGCAGGAACTTTCCTGCTCGGTTCTGTGACGACCTCCAGTGGCAACTGGGCCATTCCCGTCTCCACGCTGTCCGAAGGTACGCATACTCTGATCGCCCGCAGTACTGACGCCGCCGGTAACGTCTCCACCGACTCACTGCCGCTGACGGTGACCATCGATACCACCGTACCAACGGCGCTGGCGCTGAGCAGCAACAACATTGCCACTGCCCACGCCAGCGCAGGCGCGACGGTTGCCACGCTATCGGCTACCGACAGCTCTGCCATCACCTATGCCCTGGCGGTGGGCAACGGCACCAACAACGCCAGCAATGGCAACTTCAGCGTCAGCGGCAATACCCTGAGCGTCGGCAGCGCGCAACTGTTGCCAGGTGCCTACCAGATCTATCTGTCGGCCACCGATGTCGCCGGCAACGTCAGCTACCTGGCGCAGACCATCAACGTGGTCAATGCGCCGGTGGTCACCTCGATCGTGCGCGCCGGTGGCGCCGGCACCACCGTGGCCAGCAGTGCCACCCTGGTTGATTTCACTGTTACCTTCAGCGAAAGCGTGACCGGCGTCGATGTCACCGATTTCATGCTGAGCTCCACCAATTTCGCCAGCGGCGTGATTTCCAATGTCGCCGGCAGCGGCACCACTTACACCGTCAGCGTCAACAACCTGGCAGGCGATGGCCAGCTGCGCCTGGACCTGAACCCGAGCGGCACCAACATCCAGAACAGCGGCAACATCGCCGTCGCCGGCGGCTATGTCAGCGGAGCCAGCTATGTGCTCGACCATACCCCACCGCTGGCACCATCGAGCGCCACCATGTCTGCGCTTACCGATACCGGTGTATCGCAAACCGATCGCATCACGAACAACAGCGCCCCCACCTTTACCGGCACGGCCGAAGCCAACGCCACCGTGCGCCTGTACGACACCGACGGCACCACGGTGCTGGACACCGTCACCGCCAACGGCCTGGGTGCCTGGGAGATGAACAACGTCGCACTGACCGAAGGCAGCCACACCCTGACCGTGCGCCAGACCGATGCCGCCGGCAATGGTTCGCCAGCCAGCAGCGCGATCACCGTGGTGCTCGACACAAGCGCTGCGACGCCCGCAACGCCCTCGCTGGCAGTAGCCAGCGATAGTGGTACCGCAGGCGACCGTGTGACCAATGTCAGTACGCCGACCATCACCGGCACGGCCGAAGCGTTTGCCGCCGTCACGCTGTACGCTACCGACGGTGTGACGGTGCTCGAGACGACCACGGCCGACATCAACGGCAACTGGACCATGGTGACGCCACAGCTCTCCGATGGCACCCACACGTTGACCGCGAGACAGACGGACCGTGCTGGGAATGTTTCAGGTGCCAGCCTTGGCTTGGTGCTGCAGATAGACACTCAGCCGCCCGTAGCCCCCAGTGCTCCGGTACTGACCCTGGCCAGCGACAGCGGCACGCCTGGCGACAACATCACCACAGTCACACAGCCGGTATTGACCGGCACCGCCCTTCCGAACGCCGCCGTGCGTCTGTACGACACCAACGGCATCACCGTAGTGGGCACTGCGGTTGCCGACGGCAGTGGCAACTGGAGCATCACCAACGCTACGCTGACACTAGGCACGCACACCCTGACCGCACGCCAACTGGACGTGGCCGGCAATCTTTCATCTGCCGGGCTTTCGTTGACCCTGACCATCGAGGCCCCGCCCGCCCCACCTTCTGTGACCCTGCCGCCAACCACGGTGGATGGTGTGCCCGTGAGCCAGCAGCCGGTGTTTCTCCCTGGTGGCGGGACAGGCACCCAGACCGTCATCGGCATTATCACGAACGATCGGGCCGAATCCGCTGGCAACGCCGGCGTTGCCGACATTCCCTTGGCAAACAATGGCGGTAATACCTTGCTGTTGGCACAGCTGGCTCCGGGTTATGGCCTGACGGCATCTGGCGGCACAAGCCAACCGGTTTCCACGACGAATCTGCAGTTGACCCAGGCAATTCTTGCCGCCACCCCTGGTCATGCAAGCAACGACAAAAACCACCTGACAGGTGAAGGTGTCAAGTTCCTCAATCAATTGACCGCAGGCGTGCCCTTGCTGGTTAATTCCATCACGCCGGTCAGTACATCCAACGCGCCAACCGGCCCGCTGACACTGACGGGAACCAGCAACGCCAACCAGCACACGGCGCTGGTCATCGATACCAGCGGGCTTGCGCCAGGCAGCAACCTGGTACTCAACAGTGTGGATTTTGCTGCGATCATCGGTGCTGCCACGGTAACGGGCAATACGAACCGCCAGATATTGACGGGAGACGTTGCCAGCCAGGGATTCACCGTCACTGACGGTAATTCCAGTGCCATCTTCTCCGGCGGTGGCAATGACCGGGTCACCATCAATTCAACGCCCACCGTATCGACGCAGTCGTTGACGACCCAGACGGCCAGCACGGCAACCCCACTTGCCACATCGCAGGCAGTCAGCACGAACATCGTGCACGGCGGCCAGGGAAGCGACACCGTTGCATTCAGTGGCACAAGCACGGACTACAACGTGTCATTGCATCGGGGCTATGCAATCGTGTCGTCCAAAGCACAGCCAGGACAACAATCAGTGGTCATCAATGCCGAAGACCTGAGCTTTGCCAACACTACCCTCAAGATCGAGAACGATGCTTCGCTGACGTCGCTGGCGGGTCTTTACCAGAACGTTCTGGGCCGCCAGGCTGACCATCTGGGCATCGAATTCTGGGCAGACGCTCATGCAGGCGGGGTCAGCTATGGAGAGATTGCGCTGCGCATCATTGCGTCGGTTGAAGCACAAGGCCGGCAGGCTGTCGTGTTCAACGGCAACAGTGCGCACGATGTTGAGCTGCTTTACCTGACCATCTTTGGCCGAAGCAGCGATGCTGTGGGGCTGAATTTCTGGACCAATGCCATGGCGCAAGGCATGTCGTTCACACAAGTAGCCAGCCACTTCATCGAGGCACCGGAAATGGATATCCATAAAATCGGTGCTCAGAACTGGGATTTCCAGCTGTCCTGAAGCTGGTGGTGCCACGTCATCTGTAAAGCTGCCGGGAGAAAAAAGAGCACGATTGCCTGGGCAATGGTGCTCTTTTCTTTCGTCAATCAGCGGATATCAGCCAATCGTCCTTAACTGATCGTTCTTACCCGATCCTTTTTTACCCAATCGTCATCAAGCTCGCATTCCCGCCTGCTGCGGCCGTATTGACGCTGATCGAGCGTTCCGCCACCAGACGATCAAGCACGTAATCCGCGCCCGCCTCGATCGCACCTGATGACAAGCCCTGGACTGACAGGATCGGCCCGGGCAACGCAGCCACGCGTTTGTTCAGTTCGCGCAGCGCGTCGCTATCGCCCTCGAACAGCACCGCACCCAGCGAGGCTGGCCATGCCTGGCCTTCGCTCAGGAACACGACATTGGGCTTGAGTGCCTCGGGACGAGCATCGCGCACAGCATCTGCTGCCGCGCCTGCCGGGAAGACCGCCTTGTTGCCCGTTGCCAGCACGGCCGCGAACTGCGCAAACGCCCCTGCAATGGTGCTTGCAACGCACAGCACCGGGCCGCGCGGGTCCAGGCGGTAGGTATTGCGCTCGCCGGTGGGGCCGGGCAAGGTCAGCTGCGCACCAATGCCCGAGACCTGCTGCAGACGTTCGCAGCGCGCCACCTGGTCGCTCAAGCCGATGCCGGCCACCGTGGCACGCCATGTGGCCAAGGGTGCCAGGCGGGCAGCTTCTGCTGTCAGACCCGTACGCGGACGCGACGGGGCCATGGCCAACAGACGGCTCAAATACAGCGGACCGCCGGCTTTCGGGCCGGTGCCTGACAGGCCCTCGCCACCGAAGGGCTGCACGCCCACCACGGCACCGATCACATTGCGGTTCACGTAGACGTTGCCCGCATGGATACGCGAGGTCACGCGTGCAATCGTTTCGTCGATACGGGTGTGCACACCAAAGGTCAGGCCGAAACCGGTACCGTTAATGGAATCGATCAGCTTGTCCAGATCGACCCGCGCGTAACGCAGCACGTGCAATACCGGGCCGAAGACTTCACGCTTGATCGACGCGATGTCGTCAATCTCGATCACCGTGGGTGGCACGAAGGTGCCTTGGCGGGTCTCATCGCCCAACGGAAGCTGCTCAACACGATGACCGGCGTCGCGCATGCCTGCGATATGACGATCCAGGTTGTCGCGGGCTTCGGCATCGATGACCGGGCCGACATCGGTAGACAACCGGTCAGGGTTGCCAACCGACAATTCACGCATCGCCCCCTTCAACATGGTCAGAACGCGATCGGCGGCGTCTTCCTGCAAGCACAGCACACGCAGCGCAGAGCAACGCTGACCGGCGGAGTCGAACGAAGACAGCAACACGTCGTTGACCACCTGTTCGGCCAATGCGGACGAATCCACGATCATGGCGTTCTGACCACCGGTTTCCGCGACCAGCGGAATGGTGTGACCGTTGTCGTCCAGGCGCTCTGCCAAGGCACCAGCGATCAGGCGAGCCACATCGGTCGAACCAGTAAACATCACGGCGCGCACACGGGCGTCGGCAGTCAAGGCTGCGCCAACGATCTCACCCGTGCCCGGCAGCAGTTGCACCGCACCTTCCGGCACGCCTGCCTGACGCAGAATGCGCACGGCCTCGGCGGCGATCAGCGGGGTCTGCTCGGCGGGCTTGGCCAACACCGGATTGCCTGCAGCCAACGCGGCAGCAACCTGGCCCAGGAAAATCGCCAGCGGGAAATTCCACGGGCTGATACACGCAACCGGCCCCAGCGGACGATGCGTGTCATTCGAGAAATCGCGACGAATCTGCGCGGCGTAGTAGTACAGGAAGTCGATGGCTTCGCGCACTTCAGCAATCGCGTTCGGCAAGGACTTGCCGGCCTCGCGCACGATCAGGCCAAGCAGGCTTTGCATCTGCTTGTCGAGCAGCAAAGCTGCGCGTTCCAGGCATTCCGCGCGCGCTTCCACCGGCGTGGCTTGCCAGATGGGGGCGGTATCAACAGCGGCACGCAAGGCGGTTTCGACATCTTCCGGGCTGGCATCGATCACGAAGCCGACCACATCACGATGATCGGCCGGATTGCGCACCGGACGCGCACGATTGGTGTCGAAGGCGGTGTCCACACCCAGCAGCGGCGCAGCCTGCCAGGCCGATGCGGTGCCTGCCAACAAGGCAGATGACAGCGAGGCCAGGCGGTGTTCGTTGGACAAGTCCAGACCAGCCGAATTCGGGCGCTCGGCACCGAACAGCTCGCGCGGCAACGGAATACGCGGGTGCGGCGCGCCCAGCGGCGTGATGGCTTCGGCTTCCAGCACCGGGTCACCGATCAGCGAATCGACACTGATGCTGTCGTCGCCAATGCGATTCACGAAGGACGTGTTCGCGCCGTTTTCCAACAGACGACGAACCAGGTAAGCCAGCAGGGTTTCATGCGTGCCCACGGGCGCATAAATGCGGCACGGGCGATTCAGCTTGCCTTCCGAGGTCGGGCCGGTGACTTCTTCGTACAGCGGCTCGCCCATGCCGTGCAGGCATTGGAACTCGTATTGGCCGGGGTAATAGTTGTTGCCCGCCATTTGATAAATGGCCGACAAGGTGTGCGCGTTGTGCGTGGCGAACTGCGGGAACACGGCATCAGGAGCAGCCAGCAGCTTGCGGGCGCATGCCAGGTAGGACACGTCGGTGTAGACCTTGCGGGTATAGACCGGATAGCCCTCCAGGCCATCGACCTGTGCACGCTTGATCTCGCTGTCCCAGTACGCGCCCTTCACCAGACGCACCATGATGCGATGGCGGGTGCGACGGGCCAGGTCGATCACGAAGTCGATCACGTACGGACAACGCTTCTGATAACCCTGAATCACGAAGCCGATGCCGTTCCAGCCAGCCAGCGCGGGTTCCACACACAGCGCTTCCAGCAGGTCCAGAGACAGCTCCAGACGATCGGCTTCTTCAGCATCGATGTTCAAGCCGATGTCGTAGTTGCGTGCCAGCAGCGCCAGCGACTTCACGCGCGGCAGCAGCTCTGCAAACACACGATCTTGCTGCGCGCGCGAATAGCGCGGATGCAAGGCCGACAGCTTGATGGAAATGCCCGGGCCTTCGTAGATGCCACGGCCGGCAGATGCCTTGCCGATGGCGTGGATGGCTTGTTCGTAAGAGGCGTAATACGCTTCGGCGTCGGCTTCAGTGGTCGCGGCCTCGCCCAGCATGTCGTAGGAATAACGGAAGCCCTTGGCTTCGAATTTGCGGCTGTTGGCAAGCGCCTCGGAGATGCGTTCGCCGGTGACGAACTGCTCGCCCATCATGCGCATGGCCATGTCCACGCCCTTGCGGATCAGCGGCTCGCCGCCCTTGCCGATCAGACGGGTAAGCGCCGACGACAGCCCCGCTTCGCTGGTCGTGCTGACCAGCTTGCCGGTAATCATCAAGCCCCAGGACGCGGCATTGACGAACAAGGACTGCGAGTTGCCGGTATGCGAATGCCAGTCGCCATGCGACACCTTGTCGCGGATCAGCGCATCACGCGTTGCCTTGTCGGGGATACGCAGCAGGGCTTCGGCCAGGCACATCAGCGCCACGCCTTCCTGGCTGGACAGCGAGAATTCCTGGATCAGGCCTTCCACGCCGCCGCCCTTGCGCTTGGCGCGCAGGGCCACCACCAGCTTGCGGGCAAGTGCCTTGACCGCATCGGGGTTGTCCTGGCGAGCACCATTGACCATGAGCGCAACGCATTCCGACTCGGGGCGACGGTAGGCAGCGGTAATTGCGGCGCGCAGCACCGATTGGGCACCAACGCTTTGCGCGAACTCCATGAAGGGCTGGTAGCTGCTGTCTTGTGTGACGGTCGCCTCTTCAGCATCGACCCCGGCATTGGCCAAGTGCGACAGTTCAGCAGGCATCTGGCCCTGCTCGATCTTGTCCAGGTAGGTGAAGATCGCTTGTTTGATGAGCCAGTGCGGGGTGCGATCGACTTGCTGCGCAGCGGCTTTCAAACGAAGGCGCAGTGCGTCGTCAACCTTGACGCCAAGGGTGGTGCTTGCCATGAGGGCGGTTCCAGTGAGCCACGGAGAAACCGCATGCTAGCCCAAAGGCGCAACCCGGTGAAGCGGTATTTTTGGCCAAAGGTTGCACCTGCCATTTTCGATGAAGAAAATGGTGCAACCGCACAATTGAACAACCAGAGGCATTGACACTTGACCTCACCTGCCGGAATCAACGTCGCCAAGAAAGCTTGTGCCTGACACGCGTAAAATCGGGCCATGCAAGCAGGGCATGCTGTTGCCGAAAACCATCACTTCAAACGCTCAAACCGCGCTGAGGTACTTGGATGGCACTTCCATCTGGCGTTGTTATTAGTCCCTGACGACTCGACACGGATGGTTACGCAGAAGACAACTTCCCTTCACAACGTGCTTGCACAATAATTCCAACGCGCCAGGATTTGGCGCAGGAGATGGAAAATGCGCAAGATCACAGCAGCAATATTGATAGCAGCAAGTTCACTTGCCGTGGTGAGCACACCGGCACTTGCTGACCGGGGCAACGGCGGTGCCATTGCTGGCGCACTGATCGGCGGCGCTGTTATCGGAGCCGTGATCGGAGCCAACAGCAACCGCGGCCCGGTTGTCGTGGAATCTGGCCCGCGTTATTACGCTCCGCCGCCGCCGCGTCCGGCATGTTTTGATCCGTACTCGGGCGAGTATGTGCGCTGCTATGCACCGCCCCCGCCGCCGCGTTACGTGTACGCTCCGCCGCCGCCTCGTTATTACGGCCCGCCGCCGCCGCGCTACTACGGTCCCCCGCCCCCGCGTTATTACCGCGGCTGGTAATTTCGGCGGACGGCAACAAAGCTCGGGTTACCTGACGGCAACCCGAGCTTTTTGTATTTTTTGCGCATGCTGCGCGCTGGAGGGAGCCTGTGCGCGCAGGCGGCGCACAGCGGCTTCAACGCCTTGCGGCTTCAGGCATCGGGCACCAGGAGCCTGGCTGTCTAGCGGATCGCGGATCTTGACCGAACCGGGTGCCACACTGTCATCGGCAGCACTGCCGGCTTGTTCAAAACGGGCGCGGCCAAAGGTACGAAGAGAATTGATCTGCATGATGCGTGTCGTCTAAGAAGCTAAGCGTAGGCTTGCGGGAGACAGCAAATATCGTGCCTCGACGTGAACAACGCTCGCTGCAGACGCAAAACCCGCCCATGCAGCGACAACTTACTGAATCATTTGCAGGCAATGTGCCTCGCAGGCTTCGCATGCCTCGACACAGGCCTGACAGTGATCCTCAGTGTGTTGACGGCATTCTGCCGCGCAAGCATGACAAATTGCCGCACACAGTTTGCAGACCATCAAAGCATGATCGCTGCGGCGTGCCATTACCCCAGCCGCCAGCCGGCATACCGCCGCGCAATCGATGGCATTGCGGATGCACGCAGCCATATGCGCCGCCCTCCCCTCGGACAGGCAAGCCCCCGCGCAGGTATCGCAAGCAGTCGCGCAGGTGTTGCACGCGTCGATGCATGCGTCATATGGCCCTGGCGCAAGGCTGACCACGTCGGACTCGGTGTGCACACTCATCACAGTTCTCCTAGTCATGGAGGGACAATCCCCTCAACCATGCTCCAGGGCTGCAAGTGACATGCCTATATGTGTTAACCCGAAGGCGACTCAGATGGGTGAATCAAGGCGGTGAATCAAGCCCCGCCCCCAGCACGGCCTGCGCATCGTTGTCAGGCGCGGCAACCGGTGACGCTTTGGCCAGCGCCATCCACACACCAAAAGGCAATGCCGCCCGAGCCGCAGGCGCGGCGCGACGCACTTGCTGAAGCACCACGCCGTCGTCTACCAGCACCCCACAATCAGGGGGGATTTCCGACGGATCGGCGATCTCGCGCCCTTTCGCGTCGCGGCCAAGGACGTACCAGCATTCACCCATGTCCAGGTAGGCAGTACGTTTGTCAGGGCGCTTCAGGTCGCCCAGCAAGTCGGCACGACTGACTTTGATCTCGTGCACGATGGGCTCGACATAGGTTTCGACCGTGGTATTACGGATCGAGAACACATCGGGCTTTGCCACGCACCAGCGGGCAGGCGCGCTTGGCTCAGAAGCTGGAAGCTGTGCGCGCAAGGCAAGGCCTCTCCACGCAATGCGACCCGCGCGAAGCATGGCATGCGCCACGCGTTCGACCAGCGCCTCATGGGCAGACATGGCAGTGCGATTGCGTGACGCCTGTTCTGCCAACAACCGTATGCCGGCATCGGTTACCCGTATGGTGTCCTGCCCGAACGCACTGCTGACGCGTTCGGCCATGCCCGAAGCCAGCAGCTCGATTTCCAGCACATCCTGGCTGGGCCAGCCCGCCGACCGGTACAAGGTACGCAATCGACGCAGGTGATACCGTCCTAAAGGTATAGCTGTCGGTATGGCCGCCGGTGTGTCTGTCATACGGGTAAACCAGTCATGCGAATAACGCTGATGATGCGCAAAGCCAGGTCAGTTTTCTTCTTCGTGTCAGTTTTCTTCTTCGTATTCAACATCGGAAATGCGCCGACGAAGATTGCTGCCATCCACCTCATTCACGTGGGTGTAGGCAAACGCAATCTGCACTGGATCGTTCGGTTCGGCTTCACGTGCGCGGCGTAGTGCTGCTTCAAGGGCAAATACTCGGCGCTGTGCTGCGCGACCAGCGTACTGATGGAAAAATCGCTTCATGACATCACCTGGGTAAGAAGCCCCATCATACCTGTCGGCTGAGTCATAAACGGGTGGGATGCCAGTTCATTCTGCGCGGCGTCTTTTCAAACGCAAACAAGCGTAAAAAAACCACCCGCAGGTGGTTTCACGCTGATGACAGCGCTGGTGACAGCGCTTGTGAAAGATTACTCAGCTTTGCTGTTCAGGGCGTCCGGCCACTCACCCAGACGACGCAGGCCACCGTCACCTTCAAGCCGATACGCAGCCAGGAAACCGCGCGAATTACGCAAGACCACGTAATGCCGGCCATCCAGTTCACGTTCTTCGCTGTCGCGGCCCGGCTGGTCCGGTCCACCGGTGCGCAGATAGGCTTCGATCGCACGGGCAATCAGCCCTTTTTTCTCGCTCATGATTTACTTCCTTTCCACAATTTGGAGCGAGTCTACCAGCGTGTCGTCAAGAAGCGACCGATCAGCGAAAGTAAGCCGGTTTGGCACCCGACCGCAGGACCGGTAAATTCCAGGGAACACGTTGCGCCCGCAACGAACCGCGCCTCGGGAGAACAGGGGCTGGGAAACAGCATGTCGCGTTTCATCCTGATCGATAACAAGAGTGGCTTCATCTTTGGCGACACTGCCGACTACGCCGCCGGGGAATCTGACCTGAGCCCTGCCGGGGCCGCACGGCTGCTGGATTTGTCGATTGGCGAACATAATCGGACGTATACCGAACTGCCAGAAACGCCTGATACCGCACAGTTAGGCTACGAGGTTTACAGCCTGGACCGCCCGGGTGTCATCGATGTGGTCAGCGAAGGCCAAGACCCGACGTTTGTTGCCGAAGCCATTCGTGCAGGGCGGTACGCCGGTTTTGTGCTGATCGAAGCAACCGAACCCTTGAGCACCTGACGTTGAACACCTGAGCTGAAGTTTCCGCACTGCGTTGGCGATGATGACGCGGGCGCAAACCGGCGCAGCCGCCTGGCGTCACAGGCGTGCGGCCGCCCTGCCCTGATGCAGCGCGGCCGCCAGGCAGCCTGCCATGGCATCGCCATCCACCGGTTTGTCCAGATAGGCGCAGGCCCCCAGGCTCATGACACGATTGCGCACCGCATCCGTGGGAAACGCCGTCATGAAAATCATCGGAAACAGCCGACCGGAAGCGATCAGCCTCGCCTGCAGTTGATCGCCTGTCATCGGTGACATCTGCACGTCGGTAACCATGCAGTCGGGGTCCCCAGCACCCTGATCGTCCAGAAACGCAGTTGCCGACGCATAGGCGCGCACCTCGTAACCAAGCGAGCGGATCAGACTGCACAGCGACACCCTGACCCCCTCGTCATCGTCAACGACTGCGATTGTGGGAGTTGGAACCATAGACAAAACATCCTTCGTGCCGGGCCACACGAACGTGCGGCCAATACTCGGCATCGTCTTTATGCCTGAATGTCGCGGCCACGAAAATCATACAGAGGTTTGGTCAGCCTTTTGTCAGGGTGCCGATACACCCAAAGCCTGGGCCTGACGCACCAGGTCTGCAAGCGAACGCACACCCATTTTTCGCATGACGTTGCCCCGGTGAATCTTCACCGTGATCTCGCTCAAGCCCAGCAGACCGGCAACCTGCTTGTTCATCAGGCCAGACACCACATGCGCCAACACTTCACGTTCGCGCGGCGTAAGCGTTTCATGCCGTGCGCGCAGGTCCAGCATCGCGGCTGACTGGGCGCGTTGCTGGCGATCGCGCTCGATGGCCGCGGCAACGGCGTCAAGCATGTCTTGCTCACGAAATGGCTTGGACAGAAAATCGACCGCGCCCGCCTTCATTGCGCGCACCGTCATGGGAATATCGCCATGCCCGGTCATGAAAACGATGGGCAGATCGATACCTTGCCTGGTCAGCTGATCTTGAAAATCCAGCCCGCTGATGCCCGGCAGGCGCACATCAAGAATGATGCAGGCCGGCACGTTTGGCATCGCCACCTGCAGCAGTTCAGACGCAGAGCCAAAAAGCGTGGTTCGAAAACCCACCGAACGGAACAAGCTGTCGAGCGAGTCGCGCACCGCAGCCTCGTCGTCCACAATAAAAATAAGCGCCTGTTCGGATGCCAGCGTGGCATCCAGTGAGGTCTGGGCATTCATGATTGGTCTACACCGTCTGGCAATACTGCGAGTGTAAGTTGGAAGCTTGCACCGCCGCCCGGCGAATTCACGATCGACAATTCACCGCCGTGAGCTTGTGCCGTGGTCCGGCAGATCGCCAAGCCCATACCCATGCCTTGCTGTTTGGTGGTGAAGAATGGATCGAACAGACGGTCCAGATTTTCCGCTGCAATGCCAGGCCCGGTATCGCGTACCGAAATCACCAGGCTGCTGACGCTGGCCCGCCGGGCCTGAATCGACAGCACACGCGCAGCGGTCTGCCCCGCCATGGCCTGACAAGCGTTGACCATCAGATTGACCAACACCTGTTGCAGCTGAATCCGATCACCGACGATGGCAGGCAGCCCAGGTTCGATATCCAGCCGCAGCATGACCTGCTCGCGGCTGCATTCGTACTCGACCAGCCGGATAGCTTCATCGATGAGTGCGGCCGAGCTCAGCACGTCGCGCTGCGTTGGCGCTTTCATCAAAAATGCGCGTATGCGTTTGACGATTTCGCTGGCGCGCCGCCCTTCCGAGATGATGCGGCCCATTGCCGTTTCAACTTCATGCAGATCGGGCACCGGTCGTTTGAGCCAGCGCATGCCCGCTTCCCCGCTGGTAACCACCGCCATCAAGGGCTGGTTGACCTCGTGCGCAATGGACGCCGTCAACTCGCCCAGCGTAGCCACCCGGGTAGCGTGTGCAAGTTCCGCCTGGGACGCCAGCAATGCACTTTGTGCCTGCTTGCGCTCGGTGTTGTCGACCACAAACACCAGCACGGTGCCATCGGCGTCGTCCACGGTGGGATACGTGATGGTGAACAGCACCGGAAAGCGGCTGCCATCGGCACGGACCATTTCCGTCTCACCTTCCAGGAAGGTATCGCCGCGCGCAAAAGAAATCAGCGCCGATGAGAACGTGCGATCGCCCTCACTGAGCATGTCATCGACCGATTCCAGCGCGTCGAAGGGTACCGTGGGGTCACGATGCAGCATGGTCAACAAGGCCGGATTCACATCCACGATATTGACCAGGGTGCGCGCACGGCCGACAAATTCCGGGTGGCTGGCCAGGTAGGTGCGAAGCGCGTCGCCATCCAATAAATTCAGCGCGACCAATTCCGCCCTGAGCGCGCTCCAGCTCTCTTGCACCACGCCAATTCGGCTGGCGTCGAACATGCGGCGAAAACGCCGTTCGCTGGCGACCAGGGCCGCATACGCCACCTTGCGATCCGTGACATCCGTATGCGTTTCCATCACCTCGACAGGGCGTTTCAGATGGTCGCACTGAACCACCCACCGGCTTTCTACAAACAGCGTGGCTCCTGCCTTGGTACGTTGTTCAAGCATGCCTTCCCAGCGACCGGTGCTGAGTAATGCGGCTTCGATACTGCTGCGTTGTTCCGGGTATCGGGTGCCCAACAAGTCGTCTGCCACCCGCCCCACCGCTTCGCGCGAAGACCAGCCGTAGACTTCTTCGGCACTGCGATTCCAGAACGTGATGAAACCCGCGTTGTCGCGCACAAAAATCATGTCGTGCGACAGATTCAACAAGCGGGCCTGCGCGGCCAGCTTGTTGGTGGCATATTGATGCTGCAGCGCCAACAAGGCCGTGCCACCAATCGCCGACAGACTGACAGCAGCCCGTATGGTCTGCGCGCCCACATGATTGAAACCATGCGAGTCGACATAAGCCAGCAGCGTCAACGCCGCGCAGCCAATACTCGCCCACACGATATCCACGCGCCGGTAGGTTCGCGCAGCCAGCAGCACCACCATCACATACAACACGGCCACGGCACCTTCCACGGTGCTGAGCGTGTCGATCAGCAGAATTACGAACGCCAATACGACCGCAGCCAGTCGGAACGCGATTCTCATCGTGCGCGCATAGGGGCCTTCAGCGCCGTCGATATCCAATGGCGCAGATGAGATACGGGACATCTGCCCGCGCTTGGACGTGAACAACACCTATCTCCGGGATGGGGCAATAACGGGCTGGGATTCTACGATTAAACCAAGGTATGACGCGGCAAAACGATAGAGCAATGTCGGGCCAACAAACAGACGCCTATCCTGTTCGCCATTGGACAGCCCCCAATTGCCAAACCGACACCCACAGATGACGGTAGTAAGAGCCGGCTGCGGCAGCCACGCAGGCCCCTGATCAGGAAGACCCGTCATGCGCAATCTATCTGTCCCCGTTGGCCCGCTGGACCACAGCACGGGCCCGGCAAACGCACCGGTAACGCTGGTGGAATACGGCGACTACGCGTGCTCGCACTGTGGCGCAAGCTACACCACCATCAAGGCAGTACAGCTTGCGATGGGCAAGCAGTTGCGCTTCGTATTCCGCAACTTCCCCGTGACCACCCAGCACCCCCACGGGCTGCGCGCTGCGCAACTGGCCGAAGCGGCGTCACACGTCGGGCAATTCTGGTTGGCGCACGACATGCTGTATGCACACCAGCACGCACTGACAGACATCGACCTGATGCGCTACGGCAGCGGCGTTGGCGTCAATGCACTGGCACTGCGCGAAGCCTTTGACAGACGTTTCGACCGCAAGATCGAAAGCGACTTCATGAGCGGCATGCACAGCGGGGTGAACAGCACCCCGGCCATGTTTATCAACGGCAGCCGTTATGACGGGCCGCGCGATGTCGATAGCTTGATTGCGGCATTGAGTCAGGTGGCGCAGTTTGTACTTGCGCGTGTTTGACTAGCTGCCGTGACGGGCAGTGGCAGTTTGGTCAGCGTCTTCGGCTTCAGGCTTCGATTTTCATGTGAACCCTGGCTTGTCTACACTGCTGGCTTTTGCCTGGACGCACAGGATGAACAACCCAGTATTTCGGCATCCCGTGCTGGCAGACGCCGCGCGCTGCTTTCAGATCGAATCATCCGCCTACGAAGGTGATGAAGCCGCGACCTTCGAGAAGATCGCGCTTCGCATCGCGCAATATCCCGAAGGTTTTCTGATCATGGAGATCGACGGGGAAACGGTGGGCTTCATCAACAGCGGCTGCGCGCATGAAGTGCTTATGTCTGACGACGCGTTCAAGGAACTCGTGGGCCACGACCCTGCCGCGCCAAACGTCGTCATCATGTCTGTGGTGCTGGACGCGGCGTATCAAGGCAAGGGCCTGTCCACGCAGCTAATGCAAACCTTCGTTGCGCAGATGCGAGCACGTGGCAAGGAGACTATCCATTTGATGTGCAAGGATCGTCATGTGCCGCTGTACGCCAAGATGGGTTATGCATATGTAAAGCCATCTGCGTCGGATCACGGCGGCATGGCTTGGCACGAGATGGTGATGCGGCTTTGAGTAAATGCATTCCGACACCGTGAACGCGCAACACTCAAGAACGCCGCGACAGTAGCTGGTAACCCGATGAATCTTGCCCCCTATACTTGTTCTTTGTATAGGAGACGGAATGCCCAAAAAAGTCTGGCTCTTCGTGCTGGGAGTAGCGGTCGGTGCAGTGCCCACCTATGTTGGATGGAACCGGGAAGTTCGCGAGCTGCAGAGCATCACAAAACCGCTTGCAGACAAGAGCGCCAAGCTTGAACGAGACAATCAAGATTTACGGCTGGCGCTTGGAGACGGCACGAGTTTGCGGTATGACAGACAGGCGCTGTCGACATGCATGATGACTGGCGCGAATCGGGCTACCGCGATCGGTGCGTATGCGCGCGGGGCCGCGATGGTGCCGCAAGAGGCGGCGGCGTTTGAACCGTTACGGTCGATTGTGGTTCGTAATCGCGATGCGGGGGCGAGTCGGATATTGGAGTTGTTGGTTGCTGAATCTGCGAGGCTGGGGGATGCTTGTATTGATGCCAGCAGGGTGAATACACCGCCATTGCCGAAATAAGTAGAAACGGCGATCGATGTGACGCACTCAAGTTGGTAGAAATTCCAGGCCGCTGACATCACTGATGAATTTGCAGCTTGGCTTTTAGAATGTGACCAGGCAAAACGCACCTCTTTCGTTTCCGGCGGACCCTGACGTGATCCAGCTAACAATAAAGATAATCCTGAGCGGCACGCTTGCCGCCATTGCCCTGCCCGCGACCGCAGCAACCGTCGACGAACTCATCCTTGCATGTGAAAAACTGAAGCGCGCCGAAGATCGAGCCAACTGCTTCAAGGAAGCGATTCGGTCCACTGCTGCACCAGCCGCTGAAGCAAAAACCCAAAGTCAGAAAGCAGTCGCGGTAACGGCTGCTGAAGACGTCGTCAAAGCGCTCAGGCGGCTGGGCAGCGCTGTATCGGTCGGCATCACCTTGCGTGACTACAGCCAGCTATTGGTGACCGAGTCAGCGGTCATCGATGAAGCGCTGCGCAGCGTGCCGGACGGCAAGTTCAAGGGATCCGCGCTGAAATCGCGCCAAGCCTTCATCGACGCACGTGAAATCTGGTCTCAGTCCATTCAGGAAGACTACCTGTCCGTGTTCAGAATCGTGGCAGAACCGATTCTCAAGCGCTATGCCATCGAATATGTCGTCTACGACTTACGCCTGAACAAGCCCTCGGATATTCCGAAAAGCAGCTTCTTGTCTCCCATTTGGAATGCAGCCCAGGAAGCAGCAGCAGAGGCGGATTCCGAAATCGCAAGCATCATGGTCCCGCCAGCGGCACCTAAACCCGCTGCCACGGTTTCAGCACCAGTCAAGGCTGAAACTCAGCAGCCCGAGCGCAAAAACCCATGGCAGCGACAACCAACAGCCGAAGACCAACTCGCTGTGAAGACGCTCAGGAAGATTGACGACGCTGCAGACACCAAGCTGGGTTTGATTGAATACAGCAAGCTGATCAGTGCGGACGTTGTGGCGATAGACCGGGCACTTCGCGATATGCCCGACGACGAATTCAGAAATCACATTGTCATCGCCCGGCAAGCGTACATAGACGCTCGGAACGTGTGGCACATGTCTGAACAGCAGCAGTATTTGTCGCTGTTCGTGGAAGCAGCCAGACCACAGCTGCAACGTTATTCGGTAAGCATTGCCGAGCTGAATGCGGCAGGCACCAGAGACATGACACGGATACCTAAGCACCTTTTCCTGTTCCCGATCTGGCGGGAGGCACGGCTTCGGATTGACGACGCAGAGCGATTGTTGACGAGCGCTGGGGCGAATGCCGCGCCAAAGGCCGAAGCAACGTCACCAGGAAAGCACTGAGTTTGGCCATTCACATATCCACCCGACAACGAAAGATATGACCACCACGCAATTCATCAGATCGGCATTTTCCGCGCTTGCACTGTCGTCCGTGGCATACGGTGCTTTTGCGCAAACCAACGCAACCACCGTCGCTGGCAAAGAGATTGCCGAGTGCGCCGCCAACACAAATACCGTGTTGCGCCTGGCATGCTACGACGCGCTGGCAACCAAAAACGGGCTAGCTCCGGCGACCAAGCCCACCACGGTGACCGGATCTGGCGAGTGGCGCACATCAACCCAGACCGACCCGCTGACCGACAAGTCTGTCCATGTTGCGACGCTTATCGCCGACAGCGGCAGAGGCCGCTTCGGAGAAGCAATCGGGCTGACTGTACGCTGTGCCAATAACAAGACCGAGCTTTACATCAACTGGAATTCGTACTTGGGACTGGAGTCGATATTCACCACGTACAGGGTGGATAAAGATGCCGCAGCAAAGTCCACGTGGACGATATCTACGGATCACAAAGCGGCATTCTTCCCTGGTTCACCGGTTACGGTGCTCAAGCGTCTGGTGACTAGCCAATCGTTTGTGGCAAACGTGACGCCTTACGGCGAAAACCCTGTCACTGCGACGTTCAAGACGGCTGGGGCGGAGACAGCGTTGGCTGATATACGGAAGGGATGTAAGTGGTAGGGGTACATGACGCTAATCGAGCCAGTTCCAACATTTTTAGCCGAGTCTGGCATCAAGACTTCCCAAACGCGTGCCGAATAGTTGCCTCTCCCCACGAACGAAATTTCAAGGATTTGGGAAATCCCGATTACGGATTTCGCGCAGCTAGATCCAAAGGTTTTACCTTTCGGACTTAAGCCAGGCTAGCGTCGGCCCGCTGGGTGAGTTCGCTACCACTCCCTCGACTCGCGACCACGCTGCGTTAGCTGTCAGCGCAAATTCAGACTTACCCTGCTTGCCTTAGGGTTTTCGACATGCCAAACTCGTTTGAGTAACCCTATGTATCAGGAAAAGGCATGAAAGGAATTATTGGCATAACGGCAATTTTGGGAAGCATCCTGTTACTGAACACGACTCCGGCTGCAGCATGGGATGGCCCGTTTGGTCTTGAGATGGGGTTGAGCCTTGATCAGATCAAACGCGTAGCTCCCGTGACATATAGCAAACCGACCTATGTCACATCCAAAGTGCCGGTGCCCAACGCAGCATTTGATGACTACCGACTGCTGCTTACCCCGCAAACCGGGCTGTGCTCGATCACAGCTTGGACTCCTGAAATCGAGGGGCATGCATACGGCGATGCTGTAATGGCCAAGTTTGCACAGCTTAGTTCTATGCTATCGGCAAAATATGGCAAACCATCCAGCCAATTCGACTTTCTAAGGCAGGGGGCGATCTGGAAGGAGCCCCGAGATTGGATGATGAGTCTGGAGCAAAAGGAACGCACTCTAGCCACCTTCTGGGGCGGAGACGGTGCGCCACTCCCCAATGGCATCTCCAATATAGCCATCAAGGCAGTTCCTATGAGCTCTCGGGCAGCAATGATCAGCCTAAGGTACGAATTCAAGAATTTTGAAGAGTGCCGTGCGTTGCTCAACGGGAACTCCTCCAGCGGCCTCTAAGAAGGCGCACGAGAGCAGGCACCGCCTGATTTGGGTTGGCTCGGAGCCACGAGATAAGTTGTGGTGGTCAAGTTTTTGTGGACACGGAGATAGGGTGTTTTAGTGGCCAACTTTTTCGTAGTCAGCCGGTAATTGATAGCCCAGCGTCGAGTGCAGCCGATGGGTGTTGTAGAAGCCCACGATGTAGTGATTGATGTCGACGATCGCTTCAGCCGCATTGGCATAACGCCGCTGCCACACCCGCTCCATTTTGAGGTTCAGGAAGAAGCGTTCCATCACGGCATTGTCCCAACAGTTGCCTTTTCGGCTCATGCTGGCGACCAGCTCATGTTTGGCCAGCAAGTCACGGTGGGCATGACTTGCGTACTGGCAGCCACGGTCGGTATGCACGATCAGGCCAGGCTTGGGCTGACGCAGTGTGATCGCCATCTTCAGCGCGTTGCAGACCAATTCAGCAGGCATGGCCGGTGCCGTCGACCAGCCCACCACCTTGCGTGAGTACAAGTCCAGCACGGCGGCCAGGTACAGCCAGCCTTGGTCGGTGCGGATATACGTGATGTCGGCGACCGGCAGGTCGTGTCGGCTGTCGGTGGTATGCAAGAACTTGCGCTTCCAGCTCAGCTTGAGAGCTGCGCATGCCGTGTATCTATTGGCGGAAGGTCTGCTGCTCGTCGAACGTGAATAAGCACCTTATTTTTAAACACACTGCGTGCTTGGTCACTGTCGCTGACGGAACCCCTGAAGGCTTTCGTTAGCATACTGGTGCCATCCCAAATCTCGCTTTCCCGCTGCGCAGCCCAACGCTGAGCATAACGTTTAGTCCAAGCGTCACTGCTTCTCAACCCGTTTTTTGAAGATTTCGACACGCTAAGCATCCTCGCACCTTCTTAGTGACGCCATTAAGCGAACTCTCCCATTTCAATGTCGAATGGCGAACGAGTGGCGGGAATTTAGCGTAACGAGACGCCAAATTTGTGCGGCTATAGCTGGCATAGTAGGTATTCGCTGGAACCAAGGAGCTCGAACCCACTAGACGGTGTGACAGCGGCAGGCCCGAAGCGCATATCCGCCGGTCTGTCCGAATCGACGAAGCGACGTGGGGTGCGAATTTCGTAAGATGCGACAGCGCAACCGCATTGCGTCATGCAGTATGAACCGTAAGCAACGCCTTGATGCGATATACACTTAGTTACCCAAGTCTGAAATACCGGATGTTGCATGAAAAATCGCGCTGCGCGAATTTTGTCTTTGCTCTTTGTGTTCATGCTTTCGGCATGCACTGAAACACGTTTGGATGGTTCAAGCGATGCGTCGCTTCGCAGCTCTGTTGCAAAGATGCGCGGCAGCATCTCTGCGGACAAGCGAGCGCAATTTGATCACGCACTTCTATCGATTGGGTTTGGCAGCATCAATTTGAAATTGCTGGATAAGGTCGGCACCCCAGAGGCCGCAAATATAGGCCTCTCCCCTAGCGTACTTTTAGCGCTGGACGGTAAAAACGTTGCCGAAGTTTTGGCGACCGCCGAAGAAATTACTGCCCGACGTAAAGAGGTAGAAAAGATAATTGGCCTTGACAACATCAGTCGCTTGCAGCAAAAGAAAGAGAGACACGAGGCAGCCCTTGCCCAGCTTGCCCTTTTCGAAGTCAGCAAAGCTAGTTTCAAACTACTGCCTCAGCGTTATGGGCGCCCTAAGCCATTGATCGAAATGACAGTGACCAACCGAACAAATCACGCGATCTCCCGCGCCTATTTTGAAGGAACCGTGAAGAGTCCCGGTCGCTCGGTTCCCTGGATTAAGGAAGAATTCAACTACTCGATCCCAGGTGGTCTGGAGCCGGGTGAAACTGTGAGCTGGAGCCTTGCACCCAATGAGTATGGGCCGTGGGGCAAAACCGAGGTTCCCGCTGATGCGATCATGACGGTAACGACGACCCAATTAGACGGACCGGACAATAAAACCATTGCAGCATCAAGCGATATCACTTCGCTGAAGGTTTTCACCAGTGAAGACGAGCTACAGCTTAATCAATTGAGAAGAAAGTTCGAGGTAGACGCCAAGCAATAGGCGAAAATTCCACACTCAACTAATGTCAACGAGTTCCCATTCCGGCAACGTTCCGCTCTTGCCGATCTGATCCCCACCTTTTGAACTCTGAGACTTGCCGGCAATGTCACCGGGTCTCGCCCTCTTTCGACAAGCTACACCGAGACTACGTCGACGCGTGCTTTGACCATTTCCCTTGACTAAGCACGGCCGCATGCCACGAACCGCGCAGGACGTACTTTCGGAGATGTGCAGCGCTGGTGCCAGCAACCGCTATGACGAAGATGCTGAGCTTCGAACCAGCGCTACATTTCCATGTACACCTGATTTCGATTCAGGAACATCCCGTCTTGCCCAAACAAAGGCGAGCAGACTGCTCAAGCCTTTGATATATAAGCGAATTCTGGTGCGAGGGAGGGGACTCGAACCCCTACACCTTTTACGGCGTCAGGACCTAAACCTGGTGCGTCTACCAATTTCGCCACCCTCGCACACGCCACCGAACAAACCGTACCTGGCCGCTTTCACGTCAGGCGATATGGTCCGGGGCGGGCCCGAAGCGCATATCCGCCGGTCTGTCCGAATCGGCGAAGCGACGATTGTAGCCGAGGCGCGGGCCACTTTTGGCTTGGACGCAGGAATTTTTAAGGTGGGGACGGTACAATTCCTGCTATGAACCCACGCCTCGACGCTCTGCAACCCTACCCGTTCGAAAAGCTGCGCGCACTCCATGCGGGTGTTGTGCTGCCGAGCGGCCTGCGACCGGTCAATCTGTCGATCGGTGAACCCAAGCATCCGACGCCTGCTTTTATCGAGCAGGCGATCATTGCCAATCTGTCTGGCTTGTCCGGTTATCCGCCAACGCTTGGGCCCCTGTCTTTGCGTACTGCCATCGCGCAGTGGCTGCAAAAGCGCTATGCCCTGCCCTTGATCGATCCGGCTACGCAAGTGTTGCCGGTGCTGGGCTCGCGCGAAGCGCTGTTCTCGTTCGTGCAGACGGTGATCGATCCGGCGCACGGCGGGGTGGTGCTCAGCCCGAATCCTTTCTATCAGATTTATGAAGGCGCAGCCTTGCTGGCTGGCGCGCGTATCGAGTTCGTCAATGATGATCCCTCGCGTGGCTTTGCCTGCGATTGGGACAGCGTGCCGGAATCGATCTGGCAAGATACCCGTCTGGTCTTCACTTGCTCGCCGGGCAATCCGGCTGGTCATGTGATGTCGCTGGATGAGTGGAAGACTTTGTTCGACCGCGCCGACAAGTATGGCTTTGTGATCGCGGCGGACGAGTGCTATTCGGAAATCTATCTGGACGAAGCCGCTCCGCCGATTGGTGCGCTGGAAGCGGCGCACAAGCTGGGTCGTACGGATTTCCGTAATCTGATGATTTTCTCCAGCTTGTCTAAGCGTTCCAATGTGCCGGGCATGCGTTCCGGTTTCGTTGCGGGCGATGCCAAGCTGGTGAAGAAGTTCCTGCTGTATCGCACGTATCATGGCTGCGCCATGAGCGGCGTGGTTGCGGCTGCCAGTGAAGCTGCCTGGCTCGATGAGGCGCATGTGGTGGAAAACCGCCGCCTGTACCGCGAGAAGTTCGACGCGGTGGTGCCAATTCTTCAGGGCAAGATCGACGTGAAGCGTCCGCCTGCTTCGTTTTATCTGTGGGCCGGGGTGAAAGGCGACGACACGGCGTTTGCGCGCGATTTGCTGCAGACGGAAGCGGTCACGGTGCTGCCGGGTAGCTACCTGGCGCGTGATGCCTGGGGCCGCAATCCTGGCGCGGGTCGTATCCGCATTGCCCTGGTCGCGCCGCTGGCCGATTGCGTGGAAGCCGCCGAGCGCATTGCGCGCTTCGCTACCACGCGTTAGTTCTTTTTTGCGGTTGCGCCCGGGGTAAGACATCACCTGGGCGGGCTGCATTTCTATCAGCAGGGGCTGGTGTCGCGATGGCTTGATGTCTCGCAGCACGGTGTCTGTTCTTGCCATGTTGATCGCCATGCTTCAACGCATGCCGATCTCACTTTTTTCTTGCACGTGCCGTGTTTGCCGGTACGTTGTCCGACCCATTTTCTGGAATCCACATGAGCCTTCAAGCCCTGCAACAAACCATTGAACAAGCCTGGGAAGACCGCACGACGCTGTCCGCTGCCTCGGCACCCGCCGCTGTGCGCGAAGCTGTCGCCCACGCCATCGACGCACTCGACAACGGCTCGCTGCGCGTTGCCGACAAGTCGTCGGGCGAATGGGTGGTGCATCAATGGCTGAAGAAGGCTGTGCTGCTGTCTTTCCGTCTGGAAGACAACACGGTGCAAGGCTTCGGTGACGGTGCCCCGATCCAGTTCTACGACAAGGTCCCGACCAAGTTCGCGTCGTACACCGAAGAAGATTTCAAGAAGGGTGGCTTCCGCGTGGTGCCGCCGGCGGTTGCTCGCCGTGGTTCGTTCATCGCCAAGAACGTGGTGCTGATGCCGTCGTATGTGAACATCGGCGCGTATGTCGATGAAGGCACGATGGTCGACACCTGGGCCACCGTTGGCTCGGCTGCACAGATCGGCAAGAACGTTCACCTGTCGGGTGGCGTGGGCATCGGCGGCGTGCTGGAACCCCTGCAAGCCAACCCCACCATCATCGAAGACAACTGCTTCATCGGCGCGCGCTCGGAAGTGGTCGAAGGCGTGGTCGTGGAAGAGAACTCGGTACTGTCGATGGGCGTGTTCATCAGCCAATCCACCCGCATCTACAACCGCGAAACCAAGGAAATCATCTACGGTCGCGTGCCGTCGGGTTCCGTGGTGGTGCCGGGCACCCTGCCCTCGGCCGACGGTTCGCACAGCCTGTACGCAGCGATCATCGTCAAGCGTGTCGACGCGCAAACCCGCGCCAAGACCAGCATCAACGACCTGCTGCGAGCGTAATTCGATGACTGTGTCAGGCCGCCTGCATGGCGATAAACAAGACAGCACCGACAATGCCGTGCTGTCCCTGGCCGAGGCGCTGATCTCGCGTCCGTCGGTCACGCCAGACGATGCGGGCTGCCAGGCACTGCTCGCCGAACGGCTGGTTCCCTTTGGCTTCCGTATCGAGACCATCGAGCGCGGCGGCGTAGTCAACCTGTGGGCGCGACGCGGTACCACTGCGCCCCTGGTCGTCTTCGCCGGCCATACCGATGTGGTGCCCACGGGCCCGCTGGAACAGTGGACCAGCCCGCCGTTTGCACCCACACAGCGCGACGGCAATCTGTACGGGCGCGGTGCGTCCGACATGAAAAGCTCGATTGCGGCCTTTGTGGTGGCAGTCGAAGAATTGCTGACTGCTGAACCCGACTTGCCCGGCTCGATCGCCTTGCTGATCACCGCCGATGAGGAAGGTCCGTCGATCGACGGCACCGTGGCCGTCTGCGAGGTGCTGAAGGCACGCGGCGAGCAAATGGATTTCTGTATCGTCGGCGAACCTACGTCCGTGAAGACGCTGGGCGATACCTTGAAGAACGGCCGACGTGGCTCCTTGTCTGGCAAGCTCACGATCCAGGGTTTGCAGGGGCACGTGGCCTACCCGCAGTTGGCGCGCAACCCGATTCACCTGGTTGCGCCCGCGATTGCGGATTTGACGACGACCGAGTGGGATACCGGCAACGAGTATTTCCCGCCAACCACGTTTCAGATTTCGAATTTCCACGCGGGTACCGGGGCGACCAATGTCGTGCCTGGCACCGCGGTGCTCGATTTCAATTTCCGATTCTCGACGGCCAGCACGCCGGAATCCTTGAAGGAACGTGTGCACGCCATTCTGGATCAGCATGGTCTGGAATACACGCTGGACTGGAACCAGGGCGGCGCGCCGTTCCTGACGCCGCGCGGCACGCTGTGCGATGCGCTGATCTCGGCTGTACAAGATGAAGTCGGCGTGGTGGCCGAACTGTCGACTACCGGTGGTACGTCTGACGGTCGTTTCATTGCACAGATCTGCCCGCAAGTCATCGAGTTCGGGCCGATCAACGCCAGCATTCACCAGGTGAATGAGCACATTGCGGTGTCGGCGCTGCAACCCTTGAAGAACATTTATCGGCGCACTGTCACCACGCTGTTGGGCGGTAGCAAATGAGCAACCACGTAAGCGACAACGCGGCAGATATGTCTTTCGACATGCCCACCGTCGGCGAGGTGATCGAACACGCCGAAGCGCGTTTCCTGGAAACCGAGGTCTTCTTTGGCCACGGCAGCCTGGAAGCGTACGACGAGGCGGTTTACCTGGTGCTGTTTGCACTGGGCTTGCCGCCCGATGAGCTGGACCCGTATCTGGACCAGATTCTGAACGACGAGCAATTCGCGGCGATCGAGACGCTGATCAATCGTCGCATTGACGAGCGCGTGCCGGCTGCCTACTTGACCGGCGAAGCTTGGTTGATGGGCCGCAGTTTCCGCGTCGATCCGCGCGTGATCATTCCGCGCTCGTTCATTGCCGAATTGCTGGAAGAAGGCTTGTCGCCCTGGGTCGAAGACCCGGCGCAGGTTGGCCGCATGCTGGACATGTGCACGGGTTCGGCCTGCCTGGCGATTCTGGCCGCGCAGGACTTCCCCAACGCGCAGGTCGATGCGGTGGACTTGTCTTCCGACGCATTGGCGGTGGCCGTGCAGAACGTGGCCGACTACGAGCTGGAATCGCGCGTGCGTTTGCATCGCAGCGACTTGTTCGCGTCGCTGCCAGCTGCGCGTTACGACGTCATCATCTGCAATCCACCCTACGTGAATGCAGACTCGATGAACGCCCTGCCCCCCGAATACCACCACGAGCCCGAATTGGCGCTTGCCGGTGGTACCGACGGCATGGACCTGATCCGGGTGTTGCTGCGCGACGCCCCGCGTTTCATGAACGACCACGGCATTCTGGTGCTGGAAATCGGCAATGAGCGTGAGTTCTTCGAGAAGGCCTTCCCTAAGCTGGAACCGGTGTGGCTGTCCACTTCCGCAGGCGACGATCAAGTCTTGCTGCTGCGACGCGATCAACTGTGATCCGTCAGATTTTTTCTAAGGTTCTTCCTCTGTGATTCGCGCTTCCGGCCTGACCCTGCGTCGTGGCACCAAGGTATTGCTCGACGGTGCGGATTTTGTCGTGCATCCCGGCGAACGGGTTGGCATTGTCGGCCCCAATGGCGCAGGCAAGTCCACGCTGTTTGCGCTGTTCACTGGCCGCCTGGACGCCGACGCCGGCGACCTGGACATTCCCGCCACCTGGAAGGTGGCCGCCATTGCACAGGAAATCGACCACACTGATCGCGCCGCCGTCGAGTTCGTGATGGACGGCGACGGCCACCTGCGCTCCTTGCAGGCGGCACGTGCCAGCATCAATGCCGAACGTGATGGCACGCGATTGGCGGAACTGGAAGCGGAATTGTTCGACGCCGGCGTGTTCACTGCACAGTCGCGTGCCGAACAGTTGTTGGTCGGCCTGGGTTTCTCGGAAGCGGAATTCACACAAGCCGTGACCAGCTTCTCGGGCGGCTGGCGTATGCGTCTGAACCTGGCGCGCGCGCTGATGGCACCGTCGGACTTACTGCTGCTGGACGAGCCGACCAATCACTTGGACTTGGACGCCATGCTCTGGCTGGAGCGCTGGCTGGCAAGCTATCCAGGCACGGTGATGGTGATCTCCCACGACACCGAATTCCTGGATGCGGTCGCGCGCACCATTCTGCATTTCGATCACGCCAAGCTGATTCGCTACAAAGGCGGCTACGAAGACTTCGTGACGCAACGCGCTGAACGCATGCGTCTGACGCAGATTGCGTTTGACCGGCAGACCAAGGAAGCCGCGCGTCTGCAAGGCTTCATCGACCGATTCAAGGCACAAGCTACCAAGGCCAAACAGGCGCAAAGCCGGGTCAAGGCGCTGGGCCGCATGCAGATGCTGGCACCGCTGCGCGATGCGGCGGCCATCAGCATTCGTATCCCCTCGCCCAGCTACATGCCTGATCCGCTGCTGACGCTGGACAAGGTCAGTGCGGGCTATGGCGAGAAGCCAATTCTGCGTGGCGTGGAATTGCAGGTTCGATCCGGTGCGCGCATCGGCATTCTGGGTGCCAACGGTGCCGGTAAATCGACGCTGGTGAAGACACTGGCCGACGAACTGGCGCCGCTTGCAGGCGCACGCAAAGCGGCACGTGGCCTGGAAGTAGGTTACTTCGCACAGCATCAGCTGGACATCCTGGACCTGGATGCGTCGCCGCTGCAGCACTTGGCCCGCATCGCACCTGACACCCGCGAGCAGGACATGCGCAATTACCTGGGCGGCTTCGGCTTCTCGGGCGAATTTGTGACGTCTCTGGTGCGACCGATGTCTGGCGGTGAAAAAGCCCGTCTGGCCCTGGCGCTGATCGTGTGGAAGAAGCCCAATCTGCTGCTGCTGGACGAGCCAAGCAATCACTTGGACGTGGACACCCGTGAGGCACTGACCGAAGCACTGGCCGAGTTCGAAGGCACCATGCTGCTGGTGTCGCACGACCGGCACCTGCTGCGCACCACCGTCGACAGTTTCTGGATCGTGGCCGACGGCGGCGTGCAGAACTTCGATGGTGACTTGGAAGACTATCGCGATTGGCTGTCCAACCGGCGCACGCCAGCGGCAGGCACGGCTACCTCCGGCGGTTCATCCGACGACAGTCAGGGCACCGATCGCAAAGCCACCAAACGCGAAGAAGCGGAAAACCGCCAGCGCCTGTCGGCCCTGCGCAAGCCCCTGGAAGCCAAGCTGCAAAAGCTGGAGACCACGATGGCCAAGAACGAGGCACGTCGCAAGGAACTGGACGCGCTGATTGCGGACCCGGAACTTTACGAAGACGCGCGCAAGGATGAATGCCGTCGTGTGATGGCAGAGCACGGCGAATTGCTCAAGCAGGCCGGCCAAGTCGAAGAGGAATGGCTGGAAATGCAGGAATCGCTGGAACAGATCGCCAAAAGCTGAAGACGACGAAAACCGAAGCTTGAAATAAAGCCGGGCCGCATCATCAATGCGACCCGGCTTTTATTTTGCCCTGGTTCTATCTTGCCAAAACAGCAGCACAATCTACCCGGTGACATTCACCCTTGTCGCACCCGGCGTGCAGCCCGACGCAAACCTTGCGTGTCCATCGGCAGATCACCTTCCAGCCGATGGCCAATATGCGCAGCGTTTTTCAGCGCCCGCGCAAATACCGCATCCACACCGTCCATGCCGCCACGGGCAAAGCGGTCCAGCGCAATGTCACGCAGGCGTGAACGGTCAGTTTGCTTGCCCACCACCACGCCGCGCAGGTAATTGAGCTGATTTTCAATGGCGCTGTACAACTGCGCGCCCGGAAAACGGCGGCGGCGCTGGCGGCACAGGGCAAGTGCCTCGTCCAGATAGTCCACGGGCTGAAGCCCGACGCCTGCACTTTCCTTGAGCAGCATTCGCAGCTTCAGGACCGGGCCGCTGGCCTTGAGCTTGGATAGCAATGACCGCCGCGTGGTGGGCAGATCGCTACGAACGGAATGGGAGCTTGACATAAAAGGGGCGTTCAAATGGCCTAGCACGCCGGTACCAGCATGGTGCCCGGTTGGTCTTGTCTATGTTATCGGCATACTTTCCGTGGAACTAAGGGTCGTTTAACGTCACTCACGTTTTACCTGAGCCGACTTGAACCAATTACCAGGCTATTCCACATGGACCTCTCCTCCCGCTTCTCCGCTGCGCTCGCAGCGATTTCTCCTGAACTTGTCGCTGAAGACAATTATTGTGCGCTGACGGTCGATGCCCGGCTGGTGCTGCACGTGGCGCTGGACGACCACAGCGGTGCGGTAATCGTATGGAGTAATTTCCCCCTTCTGCCCGTTACACCTGCGTTGCAGAAGCGCTTGCTGCATGCCAATTACTTCTGGCAAGGCACGGGAGGCTCCAGCTGGAGTCTGGACCCAAACACCGATACACCCATGTTGGCCGAGCGCCTGAGCACTCAGCAGTGGGACAGCCCGGCGCTGGACGAGCTGCTGCAACGCTTTGCCGATCGCGCGATGGCATGGCAGACAGAGTTGGGCGACACCGCTGAGGAAAGCGCAGCAGCAGAACATTCTTCAGCCGGGTCGTTCTCATCCGAGTCTTTTGGCAACCCCTTCCTGCGAGCTTAAGCGATGGCGATTGAGTCGAATGTCCTGCGCAATATGGTTCAAGCCTCGGCGACACTTGATACGCCCGTAGACCTGCGTGCGGGCAAGGATCTACCCGCCCAGTCACACAGCCGTTTCAGCCTGTTCCGATCGGATACGGAAAAATCCGCGAATCAGGCCCAGTTTGCCAGTCTGAAAAGCATTCTGGACGGCGATCCGAAACTGGCGCTTGCACCTGGCGCGGCTCGGGCTGCCTATGCGGCGATTGCCCGGGCGGAAGCCTCTGGTGCGCCGCTGACCAGCCGGTTGATCGCGCAAGCCTACTCGGCCGGAGACAGCGCCGTGCAGGCGCACCGTGACGCCATGACCGTCGCCCGCCATGATGTGCTCGGCAAAGGCATGAAAGCGCTGTCGGCCGATTTGCAAAGCGGCGAGACCAGCAAGTTCTTGCCTGAAGGCGTCCGGTCAGCGTCCCTGCCGCAGTCAACACGCAATGCCGTCGCCGCCGTGATCATCGACCAGATGCGTACCGACCTGGCCGCCCTCGGCGCGCACGTCGATACGTCAAACGTCGATCCAAGCGAATTGATCCGCACAGCGACTGCCAGGTCTGCCGATGCCATCGCCAAGGTAATTGCCAATCCCCCGGCAAGCGCAGGCCCTTCCGGCGTATCCCCTCGCATCGCCCCAGTCGTCGACGAATTGCAGGCAATCTCGCACATGCGCATGGGAGCGCGGCTGTTTTCGTCGGCGGGTGCCAATCTGCGCAATGAACAGGAAATCGGTCGTGCAATGCAGGGCAAGCTGGCAGCAATGTCCAACGACAGCTTCCTGGCCTTGTACAAGACCATGCAGTCGGCTGATTTGATGGAATATCGCCTGTCGTTGGCCAACGCCGCCAATCCTGCGGCAGAACAGCTGCTGACCGACCTTAATACCTGGGAAGCCCAGGTTCATGAAGACATGGCGCGACGTATTGCGCTAGGCGGGAAAACCGTAGGTGCGGATGGCACGCGATCGGCCCTGTCGGGCCAGAACCTCGCCGTCTTGTCCGACGCCGAAAAAACCGCAGGCCGTGACGCGCTGGGTCGCCAGAGCGCCGAGTGGCTGTCAGGGCTGAGCGAGGTCCGCACAACGACTGCGGGGGCCATGCGCGTTGCCGCCGCGCAAAGCGTCTCTGCCCCCTTGCTGGAAAAAACCCTGCGGGATGCCGAACTCACGGTCAATCTGCCGCTTCAGCTTTTTGCATCGGCCAAAAAAGGTGAGCCGCCGTCCACACTGATCGGTGAAAAAGGGGCAATACAGCCGGAGCGCCTGCATTTGCAGAACGTCTTCCATCGCGGTGCAGCCGCCAAAGGCGCGGAATACCTGGAGCGTCGCCAGGCAATTGAACACAGTTATTCTCCAGCGCTGGCATCCCAGGATGCCATCGAGCTGTCACCTGACAACCATCCCATTTCCGCCGCCGTGAATGTGGGCCGTAAGGCCCTCGGTGCCGCCGGCGGCATGGGATACGGCAACGTCGTCATCGTGTTGAAGCCTGAAGTGCGTGATCGGTGCACCTATACCGCGCGCGACTCCTTCGATTCCTACGCTGCTCGTATCGATGCAGCGGGCAGCCGCCGCTTTCTGGACGGGCTGGCCAAGGCACCGGAAGGCAGCCCGCTGGCAGCCTTGGTCGCACGCTCGCCCACATTGCTTGACACCCTGGGCGAGCGCCTGGGCATGGCCGAAGCGGAGAACCTGCAATTGGGGCCGACTCATGGCAAGAATCTTGCGCCGTACCTGGCAGAAAATCTGCTCGCCGGACTGGTCAGAGGTGAAGATCCAGCGTACGAACAGCTTCTGAACCTCGCTGTGCATAGCTTTGTAGATGCCGACGCCACGCAATCTCACCTTGCGACACGCGATCACATGGACCGGCTGTTCTCCGCAATGACCACGGAAACCGCAGCAGGACTCAAGGAAGCAAGCGACCCGCTGCGCGTCAACTGTGGCGGGACCGCCGCGTACATCGAGGCGCAGGTCTGGGGTGGCATCGACTTTTCCCGCGACGTGGCTGAGATCCGAATGCCTGGTGGCGATTTCGTCGAAGGCATGGCACCAGAGGAACTGGAAGCACTCACGAACCTCACAAACATGGGCGAAGCGCTTGGCGTGAAAACCAAGAGCTATACCCTTGACACGATCGCACCTGGCGTTCGTGAGGTAGACAGCAGCGCCAAACCCTTCGCGACGGTGACCACGGGTGCACCCGTGGTCACGCGTGTAGGTGGACTGGCGGTGTTCAAGACCACGCAGCTACCTGCAATGCTTGACCAATACCGCAGCCACGAACAAGGCTTTGATCCCGACGGCCTGCATGGTCGGCAACATGTGTCACGCGCATTGCTGTATTCGAATGTGCTGGCCAATATCGCGCGAGAACACGGCGCAACCATCGACAGCCACGCGCTCTACACGACGACGGTCTTGCACGACGTCGGGCGTGAAGGCAACGGTGTCGATCGTTGGGAGGCGCAAAGTTCGCAGGCGGCGGTCACTGCCTTGCGGTCTGCTGGCATCACAGATCCGGCCTACCTGGATCAAGCGGCGGCTTGCATCGACAGCCGGGCACCTGCAAAGGACTGGACCCTGGAACGGGGTCTGTTGAAATCGGCAGACTCCCTGGACATTCTTCGTCTGCACAAGCGGGAAAACTACAACCCAGACTTCCTGTGGTTCATGCACCAGGACGTCGAAGTCGCACCCGGCAGATTCATGGATGCAGACCCAGCGCTGCGCACTGCCCTGATCGACGAAGTCGAGCAATTCGTCGCCGCCACGGCCACGCCGCCGCATCCCAACAAGGCATTGCTGACCAAGGCCACCGCAGAACTGAATCGACTGAGCGAACTGCCTTTCGGCGAGCAGACACCGGCGGTGAAAGCGCAGATCGGTAAGCTGGAGGTTCGCTGTGCCAGCTTGCAGACCGAGATGATTGCCGACATGAGAGCCGCAAATGATCGGCTGGACAGCGCCACGCTGTTCAGCAGCCTGGAGGCGGAACTGGTGAACAATCCGGGCAAGTATCCGACCTTGCATCGGTATTACGACCCATCGAAATAGGCGCGCCAGCCCTGACACAACGACTACCTTGGTCACGTAGTCAGGGCGGCATCCGGTGCCTTGGCTGTGAGTCACGCCACCGGAATGTTCTCTCTGAAGATCACCTGCAAACGCGGCAGATAACTCGGTTCGGACTCTCCCCGCACCGCTGCCGCCAAGGCCCGCACGATTTCCCGCGCCTCCACGCGCGGGTTCTGATCGATGACTGCATCCATGGTGCGATCCAGCAGCAAACGCTGGGTCGCATCGGTCAGATCATGGCCGATGTACACCGTGTCGCGCTGACGCCCTGCTTCCTGCAAGGCGCGCGCAATACCCTGGTTGCCTGCACCGATGTTGTAGATGCCAGCGGGCGGGTCTTCGCGCAGCAATTGCCCGGTAACGTCATACGCACGTTCCCGGTCATCGCCGATTTCCAGAATGCGCGCAATGCGCAGGTGCGGAAATTCTTCACCCAGCACCGACCGGAAACCCATCTCGCGTTCTTCGTGGCCCCGGTAGGCCAATGAGCCCACGAATACTGCAATGCGGTGTTCAACGCCGGCTGGCAGGAATCGGCCCAGCAGCAAGCCCGCAAGCCGGCCTGCCGCGCGGTTGTCGATGCCGACATAAGCCATGCGTGCGGAAATCGGAATGTCGGACACCAGAGTGGCTACCTTCACCCCACTGTCGCGCAAGGACACGATGGCGTCACGCACCTGGGGATGGTCCAGGCCGACCAAGCCCACTGCATCGGTGTGGCCGCGTAATTCGTGCAGCTTGGCGGCGAGCTTTTCTGCGCTGAATCCTTCGACCACATGCAGGCTGGGCCGGATCAGAGGGCGCGTCGCTGCTTCTTCCAGCAAATGACGGCCCAATGCGGCCATGAAGCTGTTGGTACCTGCCGGCAACACGAAGTCGATACGCACGCTGTCGGTCGCAGCGGGCGCAGGGTCACCGAAATAACCCAGCCGGTTGGCAATCGCCAGTACGTGGTCACGCGTCTTGGCGCGGACGCCTTCGCGTTCGTTCAGCACGCGGTCCACCGTGGCAGTGGAGACGTCGGCGGCATGGGCAATGTCGTGGATGGTGGCGCGCATGGATACGGGCTAACTCAAATGACTGCAATCAGAAGCAATCAGATTACATCAAATTCGATCAGAGATTGGATGTGTCTTTGATGTTTCTCAGCAAATGACGCCTTAAAAGCCGCAAAAACTAAGGGATTTCCTTGTCCATGAAAGCACTTGGTTTACGGGGAAACGCGTTGATGTAAAAGTACGATGCATTCACATCAATAAAAACCATCAAAACAATCATTTCAGCGATGCAGCAGAAGGCGGCAGCAGACCGCCAAGCATCCGCCCGATTGTTCGAGACCTGTCAGGAGACTCCATGGCGCACCCCGCTTCGTTCCAGGATCAACCGCTCTACCCCGATGTCACGGTGCGTGAACGCGGTTTTCGCATTGGCTGCATCGGGGCCGGCATGATCATGGCCGAGTGCCACTTGGCTGCCTACAAAGAAGCTGGCTTCCAAGTGGCTGCCATCGCCTCACGCACGCCGTCGCGGGCACGTGAAGTCGCCGAGCGCTGGGGCATACCCACCGTGCACGACACGCCGGATGCCTTGATTGCAGACAGCGAGGTTCAGATTGTCGACATCGCCTACCCACCCGACCAACAACCCGCGTTGATTCGCGCCGCGCTGAAGGCACCGCATGTGCGCGCCATCCTCGCGCAAAAGCCGCTGGCGCTGTCTCTGGAAGAAGCCCGCGCCCTGCGCGACGAGGCACGTGCGGCCGGCAAGATTCTGTCGGTGAACCAGAACATGCGTTACGACCAGTCGATGCAGGTGCTGGCGCAGCTTTTGAAACGGGGTGATCTGGGCGAGCCGGTGTTCGCGCAGATCGACATGCACGCCATTCCGCACTGGCAAGGTTTCCTGCAGGACTACGACCGCCTGACGCTGGCCAACATGAGCGTGCATCACCTGGACGTGCTGCGCTTCCTGTTTGGCGAACCGGTTGAAGTCAGCACGATGACGCGTCCCGACCCGCGCACCGAATTCGCACACCAGGACGGCCTGGTGTCTACCACCGTGCGCTTTGAGTCCGGGTTGCTGGCGCTGTCTCTGGAAGACGTGTGGGCTGGTCCGCGTGGCGAAGGTTTTGAAGACGACCAACACATTCGCTGGCGCGTCGAAGGCACCGAAGGCGTGGCCAAAGGCACCATCGGCTGGCCCGACGGCAAGCCGTCCACACTCAGCTACGCATCACGCCTGAGCACGGGCGGTGCCTGGGTCACGCCCAGTTGGGAAACCATGTGGTTCCCGCACGCATTCATCGGCGTGATGGAACAGCTTCAGTACGCATTGGCTAACGGCGAAACGCCTGCGCTGTCGGTTGCCGACAACGTCAAAACCATGGCCTTGGTCGAAGCGGCTTACGTATCGATCGCCGAGCGCCGCACGGTGCGTCTGGACGAAGTGTTGCAGAACGACTGATCGGCAGAGATCAAAAAAGCAGAAAGCACGCTGAGCAAACACCCAACAAATCACCCAGAACGTCCATAAAAACGAACAGGAGATCACCCATGTTGCAGACCGGCATTTTCTCGGGCTACTTCCCCTACGCACTGGAAGAAACCGCCACCAAGATCCGCGCCCACGGCTTCAACACCGTGCAGTTGGATTTGCACTTCAAGGACATGGATCTGAGCAAGCTCAGCCGCGACAAGTGCGTGCGTATCCGCGATACCTTCCGCGACCACAACTTGCCGATCAGCTGCATCTCGGCCTACACCAACATCGTTCACCCCGAGCCCGCCGAGCGTGCGCGCCGCAACGGCGTGTTGAAGGACATCCTGGCCCATGCGCAATACCTGGGCTCGCCCTACGTGATCTCGGAAACCGGCACCTTCGCCACCGATAGCGACTGGGTGCACCACCCGCACAACAAGACCGAAGACGGCTGGGACCAGTGCCGCACGGTGCTGCGTGAACTGGCCCAGCACGCCTACGACCACGGCGCGGTGTTCCTGCTGGAAACCTACGTGAACAACGTGGTGGGCTCGGTGGAAGAAACCCTGCGCATGTTCGCCGAAGTCGACCACCCCGGCATGGGCTTGCTGATGGACCCGACCAATTACTTCGAGGCGCACAACATCGACGCGATGGACAAGACGCTGAATCAGGTCTTCGACGCGCTCTCGGACAAGATCAAGATCGCGCACGCCAAGGATGTGAAGCGCTCGGACGACGACAAGTCGGAAAAGCACAGCGACATCGGCGACGACACAGCGGCCGAAAGCCACACCTTCCGTGGCGTGGGCGAAATCGAACTGCCAGCCCCGGGCCTGGGCGCACTGAACTACGACCTGTACCTGAAGCGTCTGGCGCAAAAGCACCCGAACATCCCGCTGATCATCGAGCACCTGTCGGAAGACGACGTGCCGCGCGCCAAGGCCTTCATTGACGGCAAGCTGCGCGCCAACGGCCTTTGAACGGAGCAGTCATGGCAGAGTTGTACGCAAGCCAGCTTACCCGGCGGCAAATCGAAGCACGCACAGGCCAACTGGCGCAATTCGCCGGCGTCAGATTGATGACGCTGGACAACGGCCTGGAACGCGGCATTCGCATGCTGGAATTCCGCAGCGGCACCGGCCTGCGTTTCACGGTGCTGGTCGACCGGGCCATGGACATCGCCGAGTGCGAGTACCGGGGTTATGCGGTGGGCTGGCATTCCCCTGCCGGTTTCCGCCACCCGGGCCTGCACGATTACGAGGGCGAAGGCGGGCTTGGCTGGATGCGCTCGTTCTCGGGCCTGATGATCACCTGCGGGCTGGATCACATCCTGTTCATGCACGATGCGCCGGCCGACCAGTACGTGTATGGGCCGCGCAAGACGGTCAAACACTCGATTCACGGCCGCGTCGGCACCATCCCGGCCAAGCTCACCGGGCATGGTGAACGCTGGGAAGGTGATCGCTGTTTCCTGTGGGCTGAAGGTGTGGTGTCGCAGGGCACGGTGTTCGGTGAACACCTGGAACTGCATCGCCGCATCGAGGTGGAAGTCGGCACCAACGATATTCAGTTGAGCGATCGGGTGGTGAATCGCGGCTTCTACCGCACGCCGCACATGCTTTGCTATCACATCAACGTCGGGCACCCGGTGCTGGACGAAGGTTCGCGTTACCTGGCACCGATCCGCGATGTAGTGTGGGCGGCCCATGCGGGTGACGATTATCGTCGGCAAGACGTGGGCTATCGCACCATGCCGGCACCGAAGCTGGGGTTTCACGAGCAGGTCTGGCAACACGAGTTGGGTGCCAACGACGCGGGTGAAGTGCCGGTGGCGCTGGTCAATGATCGGCTGGGCATCGGTATTGAAGTCACGACGCGCAAGGACCAGTTCCCCTGCCAGTACGAATGGCAGAACCTGCAGGCTGGTCAGTATGCGGTGGGCATTGAACCGGCAACCAATCACGTGCTGGGTCATGGCGCAGCAAGCGAGCGCGGTGAACTGATCTGGCTGGAACACGGCGAAGAACGGCGCTACGACACGCGTTTCCGCATTCTGGGCGATGCGCAGGCGATTGCCGACAGCGAGTCACGCATCCGTGCGATTGCCGAACAGCCCGATGATGACTTCCCGCAACCATCAGGCACGTTCTTGCCGATTGGGGGCCGTTCATGAGCCGCGAACGTTTCTCGCTGGCCGGTCGGCGTGTGCTGTACACGGGCGCAGCCGGTGGCTTCGGCGTGGACACCACGTGCGCCATGCTGGAAGCCGGTGCCACCGTGCTGGCGCTGGACCACGATGCCGACAATATTGCCCGCCTGCGGGCAACGGTGCCGGCAGCACTTGCCCAGCGCCTGGAGATTGTCAAAGTTGACCTGGCCGATGCCGCAGCGCTGCAAGCACATCTGGACCGGCTGGTATCAAACGGCCCGATCGATGTCGTGATCAACAACGCGGCCATTTATCCCTCCCGTCCTTTCGAGGAATACAGCGACGAAGAACTGACGCGGGTGCATCGCATCAACGTTGGCGCGGCCGTGCAGATCGTGCGCGCGGCGCTGCCCGGCATGCGTGACCAGCACTGGGGGCGAATCATCAACATCACCTCCATCACCTTGTCGGGGGGTTGGGAAAACCTGCTGCCCTATGTGCAATCCAAGGGCGCGATGCTGGGCAACACACGCGCCTTTGCGCGTGAATTCGGCAAGTGGGGCATCACGGTGAATGCGATTTCACCGGGAGCCTTCCCCACCGATGCCGAGAAGATCCACCCGGACCCGGAAGGCTACGAACGCATGGTGCTGGAGCGCCAGTCAGTCAAGCGTCGCGGGCACGCGGGTGACATCGCATCGACCATCCTTTTTCTTGCCTCGGACGAGGCGGGTTTCATTTCCGGCCAGACCATCGCTGTCGATGGTGGCTGGATCATGCACTGATTGGCGGAAGCAATGGCTGAAAACAACGCAGCTGAAAAAGCAGTACCCAAGGGCATTCTCTCGGGCTACAAAGTCCTGGATTGCTCCATCGCAATGGCCGGCCCGTTTGCCGCGCAGCGCCTGGGTGATCTGGGCGCGGACGTGATCAAGATCGAGCCGAAGACCGGCGAATGGCAGCGCCACGCGCCGGCCGGGGGCATTCACGGCAACAAGGTCAATGTGTCGTTCCTGTCCTTGAACCGGAACAAGCGTTCGCTGGCCATCGATTTGAAAAGTGAGGGCGGCAAAGAGATCATTTATGAACTGGCCCGCCAAGCCGACGTGTTCATCCAGAACTACCGTCCCGGCGTGGCCAAGCGCCTGGGCGTGGACTACGAAACGCTGTCGGCGCTGAACCCAGGCCTGGTGTACATCTCGATGTCCGGCTTCGGTGAAGACGGCCCCTACGCACTGCGCCCCGGCCAGGATTTGCTGCTGCAAGCCATGTCCGGTGCCATGCTGTCCACGGGCTGCGATGGCGAAGCGCCGCGTGCCGCTGGTCAGTACATTGTTGATGCCGTGACCGCCTACTGCGCGTTTGAAGGCGTGCTGGCAGCACTGCTGCACCGCGAACGCACGGGTGAAGGCCAGAAGGTCGAGGTCAACATGCTGGATGCGATCGCCACCATCCAGATGCAGGAATTGTCGGTGTTCACGGTGGGCGGCAAGCCGCAAACGCGCACTGCCGAACCGCATGCCCACGTATACATTCGTGCCCCCTACGGCACGTTTGCCACCCGCGACGGATATCTGGCGCTGGCCATGCCCGACATGAAGGTGCTGGCAGACGTTGTCAATGAGCCGCGCCTGCTGGATTACGCCGAAGAACGCGCCGGTTGGGAACAGCGCGACGAGATTTTCCGCCTGGTGCGCGACGCGCTGAAGGACTCCACCACTGCCGACTGGTTCAACCGCCTGAACGCAGCGGGCATCTGGTGCAGCCCGGTGTACGGCTACGCCGACCTGATTGCCGACCCGCAGATTGCGCACAACGGCACCTTTGTGGAATACGAGCACCCCACCGAGGGCAAGGTAAAAACGCCGGGCTTCCCGATCCGCTTCTCGCGCACGCCGTCTGCAGTCACCCGGGGGGCCCCGCTGACCGGACAACACACGGAAGAAGTGCTGCGCGACTTCGGTTTCACAGATGAGCAGATCGGTAGCTTCGAGGCCGACGGTGCCATCTTGCGCGGAGAGCAGCCGTGACACTGGCCTGGCGCGGACTGACCTGGGACCACCCGCGTGGTTACGGCGCGCTGCGTGCAGCAGCCGGTTTGCAAGCGCTGATCGACTGGAACACGCATTCGCTGGAAGGGTTTGAATCGGCACCGATCCAGGACATTTGCTCGCGTTATGACCTGGTGGTGCTGGACCATCCGCACTTGGGCGAAGCGATTGCGCAGTCTTGCCTGCGGCCGCTGGATGAAGTGTTCGATGCAAAAGACTTGGCGCGCATTGCGGCGGCCAGCATCGGGCGAACTTACGACAGCTACCACATGGATGGCAGGCAGTGGGCGCTGCCGCTGGACGCAGCCACGCAGGTCATGGCGGTGCGGGCGGATTTATTGGCGAAGGTGGATAGTGGGCACGCTGGTCAGCTGAATCAAGATACGCCCACGCAGGCTGCTCACGGACCAGTCAATGTCCCTAAAACCTGGGACGAAGTCCGCGCACTGTCTGCCAGTACAGGAAAGGTCGCGCTGTCCTTGGCCGGGCCGCACGCCCTGCTCTCTTTGTTGTCGATTGCGGCTGCGATTGACCCGACAGCCGACCTGCGCAACGGTGACCGCTGGCACACCAAAGCCACTATCACACAGGCCTGCGAACTGCTGCTGGAACTCGCTGCACGCAGCCCGGCATCCGTGCGCGCGCTCAACCCCATCGGCCTGCTGGCACACATGACCACGCACGACGACGTGATCCTGTGCCCGCTGGTCTACGGCTATGTGAACTACGCATCTGCATCACTGGCCCAGCCGCTTGCATTCCACGATGCCCCAAGCGCCAAGCCCGGCATCCCGGGCTCGATTCTTGGCGGCACCGGCATTGCCATTTCCCGCCGATGCGAGCCCGACGCTGCGCTGCGTGAACACCTGCTGTGGCTGATGAGCGAGGCCACACAGACCGGCTTCATTCCCCTGCACGACGGCCAGCCCAGCAACGTGGCGAGCTGGGCCGATCCGCAGGTCAATGCGCTAAGCGACGACTTCTATCGTCAGACCACCCGCACCCTGGCTGCTGCCAGCGTGCGCCCGCGTCACGACGGCTATATCGCCTTCCAAGACCGTGGTTCGGCGCTGCTGCGTGAAGGCATTGCCGCTGGAACATCGGCCAGCCAGTTGGCCGACGCGCTGGCACAGCTGTTTGCAGATACCCATTCTTCTTCCCGGACCCCAGCATGAGCAAGCACATCACCCTGAGCATCGACGGCCAGGTTGCGATCATCGAATTCAACCGGCCCGAAAAACTCAATGCCATGACACCCGAGATGGCGGACCTGCTTGATGAAGCCGTCTCTGCCTGCAACGCCAACGATCAGGTACGTGCAGTCGTCGTCACCGGTGCCGGCCCGAAATCGTTCTGCGCGGGCTCCGACATTGCCGAACTCGACACCTACGCAACCGCCTGGGATTTCCGCAACCGCCGCGAATATTGCGACAGCATTCGCGCGCTAAAAAAACCGACGATTGCGGCGATCAACGGCTACGCGTTTGGTGGTGGATTGGAAATGGCGCTGGCCTGCGACATCCGAATCGCGTCATCGAATGCATGCCTGGGTGCGCCAGAGATCAAGCTGGGCTGGATTGGCGGCGGCGGCGTGACTGCGCATCTGGTCCATTGCATCGGGCAATCGAACGCGGCCTGGATGATTCTGACTGGTGATCCCATCAAAGCGGACCAGGCATTGGCATGGGGATTGATCAGCGAAATGACCACACCGGAAGACATTCGTACGCGTGCGATCGAGCTGGCCGGTATCGTCGCTTCGCGTGCCCCGATCGCAGCGGAAACCGCCCGTGCCAACTTGCGCGCGGCAGTCAGCATGCCGCTGGAAAAAGCCGTGGAATACGAGCGCGACTTGCAGACCATCTGCTTTGCCACCGCAGATGCCATGGAAGGTCGGCAAGCGTTCAAGGAAAAGCGCGCACCGGTGTTCCAGCGGCGTTGATGCGCGTGCGCGTTGATGCATACATGCGTTGACGCGTACACGCGCTATGACAGCAAAACACGCCTCGTCGTGGCAGCCGTTTCCGGCTTGCCATGCAAAACGGGTGGCATACCATCGGCATGCCACCCGTTTTTCTACTGCTGCTTAAAGCCAATTGCGTGCTGGGCAGAAACCACCCAAAGCACCAGCCTTATTCCAGCGTCAACTTCTGCTTGGCCACCACGTCCTTGTAGGCCGCGAATTCATCAGCCAATTGCTTCTTGAATTCGTCAGGCGTGTTGCCGATCACCACCGAGCCGGTGTCCTCGATACGCTTGCGCAGACCCGGCTCAGCCAGCACCTTGACCAAGGCGGTGTTGAGCTTCTTCACGACTTCGGGCGGCATGTTCTTCGGGCCGACCACGCCGTAGAACGCCATGCGGTTGATGCCGGGCATGCCGACTTCTTCAAACGTGGGCACATTCGGGAAGGCCTCGACACGCTTGGGCGATGCCACGACGATCGGGATCAGCTGGCCGCTTTTCAGGAAGGGCATGGCCGAGGGCATGTTGTCCAGGGTCATCGCGACCTGGCCCGCCACCGTATCGATCAGCGCCGGACCTGCGCCGCGATAAGGTACGTGCACCATCTGCACACCTGCGGTGGCCTTGAACATTTCCATCTGCATGTGCTGAATGCCACCCGTGCCCGACGACGAGTACGAGTACTTCTCGGGCGACTTCTTCAGCTCGGCAACCAAGCTCTTGAAGTCCTGGCCGGGGAAGCTCTTGGTAACCGCGATCACGTTCGGCGTCGCTGCCAGGTTGATGATCGGCGTGAAATCGGTCAGCGGGTTGTACGGCGTCTTGGGATTGATGGCCGGGTTGGTGGCCATGCTGGACACCGTGGCGATACCCAGCGAATAACCGTCCGGGTCAGAACGCGCGGTTTCACCGGCACCGATCACACCACCGCCACCGCCACGGTTTTCGACGATAACCGTTTGACCCAGTTCCTTGGACAGCGGGTCGGCAACCAAGCGTGCTACTACGTCAGTGGTACCGCCAGCAGCGAAGGGCACAACCAGCTTGATCGGGCGATTCGGGTAGTTGCTGGCCGATTGGGCTACAGCAGCCAGCGGCGTCAGGCCAGCCACAGCCGCCAGGGCGGATACAGCAAGGAAAGCACGTTTTTGCATCATTCGGATTTCTCCAGTACTGGTTTTATAGCTTGGCAGGCAGGTGCTGCATGTGTGCACTGTTGGTGAAGGCCCCCACGGCCCTCCACCAATAGCGCAGGCCATACCGCCACGCAGCGCAATCATCCCCGCCTGCCGGAGAGAGGGCGCGACGCGATGATGGTACAAATATTGCAAAGGCACAATTGGGCTAACTACGATGGTGTGACGGGGTGCACATTCCCTTCACGGTACACTGCGGCCCCAGCCTCAGTTCCTGCTTCACGCCGGACCTGAGCGTCTGACGGCACTGCTTTACCGCATTTCATTTGTCCTACCCCTTTTGCCGTCCCCATCTCGCCGCGCCATGCGGCCAGCTTCACACCATTCCATGAAATCCGCCAACCTGCGCGCCGACGTTCTAGCCGGCCTGACGACCGCTTTTGCCCTGGTTCCCGAGTGCATTGCCTTTGCGCTGGTCGCTCAACTGAACCCGCTGATGGGCCTGTATGGGGCGTTTGTGATCTGTACGATCACCGCGCTCTTCGGTGGCCGCCCCGGCATGATCTCTGGCGCGGCCGGTTCCATGGCGGTGGTGATTGTTGCGTTGGTGGTCCAGCACGGCGTGCAATACCTGCTCGCAACCGTGGTGCTAGGCGGCTTGATCATGCTGCTGTTTGGGGCGCTGCGGCTGGGCAAACTAGTGCGCATGGTGCCGCATCCGGTCATGCTGGGCTTCGTCAACGGCTTGGCGATCGTTATTGCCATGGCGCAGTTTGAGCACTTCAAGCAAGGCGACGCCTGGCTGTCCGGCACGCCCTTGCTGGTGATGATCGGTCTGGTCGCGTTGACCATGTTTGTGGTGTATGTGCTGCCGCGCGTGACGCGTGCCGTGCCCCCTGCCCTGGTGGCGATTCTGGGCGTGGGTTTGCTTACCTACGGCCTGGATCTTCCCACCCGCACGCTGGGGGACATGGCGCAGATCGCAGGCGGCCTGCCGAAGCTGTTGATGCCGGACATTCCCTGGACGCTGGAAACCCTGACCATCATCGGCCCCTACGCGTTCCTGATGGCCATGGTCGGTTTGCTGGAAACCCTGCTGACGCTGAACCTGACCGACGAAATCACTGAGAGCCGAGGTCACCCGGACCGAGAATGCATGGCGCTGGGCGCGGCCAACGTGGCGTCTGGATTGCTGGGTGGCATGGGCGGCTGCGCGATGATCGGCCAGACCATGATCAACCTGAGTTCAGGCGGGCGCGGCAGGTTGTCTGGCGTCGTCAGTGGCACGATGATTCTGCTTTTCGTGCTGTTCCTGTCGCCGCTGATCGAACGCATTCCGCTGGCCGCACTGGTTGGCGTGATGTTCGTGGTGGCGCAGCAAACCTTCGCGTGGGGATCGCTGCGGGTGCTGAACAAGGTGCCGCGCAATGATGTGCTGGTGATCATCGCGGTCACCATCATCACGGTGCTGACTGATTTGGCTGCGGCGGTATTTTGCGGCGTCATCATCGCCGCCTTGAATTTTGCGTGGCAGCACGCGCGCAACCTGTACGCGGACAGCCAGCTGGATGCGGAAGGCGGCAAGCAATACCTGGCGCATGGCACGCTGTTCTTTGCGTCCACCACCCAGTTCCTGAACCTGTTCGATGCTGCCGGTGACCCCAAGCACGTCACACTGGATTGCCGTCACCTGAGCTTTGTCGATTATTCAGCGATTGCCGCGCTGATGACGCTGCGGGAACGCTACGAGAAGGCCGGCAAGCATCTGCGTGTGGTCCACTTGTCGGACCGCTGCAAGACCTTGCTGCGACGCGCGGGCGCGCATCAGCACTAAGGCATCAGCACCAAGACATCAGCATTAAGACGGTCGTTTGCCAAGCGGTCAGCGCCGGGCAAACGATAAACAGAACCAAGCTGGGGCGCGTTTCAATCACGCCTCCGCCCGCTTGTCACACCGCCAATTGAAACTCGTGGATGCTGCTTGCCACCGGCAAGCCATCGATGAAGACCTTCAGCTCGCCCGGCTGGAACCGCGTCCAGACCTCGTTGTTGGTCAACGGCTCGGTCACGATCATGGCGATCCGGTCGCTGGGCGTGGTCACCGACGCGAAGTCCACGCTCATGTCCTCGTCACACAGCTTGGCCAGCGTGAACGGGTATTGGCGAACCAGGTAATACAGATTGGTCGAACAGTGTGCGAACAGCGCCGTGCCGTCTGACAGCATGTAATTGAACGTGCCGTGGGTGCTGATTTCCGCGCTGAGTTCACGCACGGCTTCGTTCAACTGAGCCTGTGCCGGGCGCGTCGGAAACCGTTCGCGCAAGGACTGCAGCATCCAGCAGAACGCCAGTTCACTGTCGGTCGTTCCCACCGGCAGATACGGGCCGGTCAGCAGCGGCGAATAATTCTTCAGGTCGCCATTGTGGGCGAACACCCAGTATCGTCCCCACAACTCGCGCACAAATGGGTGGCAATTTTCAAGCGACACCTTGCCCACGGTTGCCTTGCGGATGTGGGCAACGACGTTCTGCGACTTGATCGGATAACGGCGGATCAGCTCTGCAACCGGTGACACCAGCGCAGCCTGGTGATCGACAAAATGCCGTACCCCATGACCTTCAAAAAAAGCCACGCCCCACCCGTCCACATGCTCACCCGTGCGCCCGGCACGGCAGGCAAACCCGGTGAAGCTGAAAACGATATCGGTCGGCGTATTGCAATTCATGCCGAGCAGCTGGCACATGACTAACCTTCTTGCGAAATGACACCGCTATCGTAGCTCGTCAGTGGGTTTCCACGAGGCAAGACAGGCGTTATCAGCACACTAATGCGACCGGGATACGACAAATTTATGTTGCGAATGCAAACGATTTGCGTTTCTAATACTGTTACTCACCGTGACGCACCTTGCTTTTCTCGCATCACCATCCCCTGACACCGCATGAAACCAGGCGTCCTCAATGTCTCGCTCGATCCGTCAATTCGCCCACGCGGAGTCCTGTACTCCGCATGACCTGCATCGCCATGCAGGCATCGCGGCCTATCGACTTTTCGATACCAGGCGCCATGACCACCAAGCTTGCCCCAACCCGTTCCCTGCTTCCCTGGCCCATGCGGCCGCTCGTCTGCCTGCTGACCGCCCTGCCCTTCGCAACGGCCGGCGCGCAAGTGCAGCTTGCCGCAGCTGAACTGCAGACCGTAACGGTGACGGCCACCCGTACCGAAAAGCAGATCGAAGACCTTCCGCCTTCGGTAACGACCACCGATCGTGCGACGCTCGATGAGAACTTCGTCGACGACTACCAGGATCTGGGCAAGCAAGTGCCGGGCGTGGACATCAGCCGCAGTGGCCGGTATGGCTACACCGACATCAACATCCGTGGCCTGCAAGGCAACCGGGTGCTGACCTTGATTGACGGCATCCGCCTGCCGGACACCTTTGAATTCCAAGGGCGTGACAGCCGCGTCGGCCAAGACCTGGTCGACTTCGGCTCATTGTCCAGCGTAGACATCGTGCGTGGTCCGGGCTCGACACTGTATGGCTCGTCGGCATTGGCCGGCATCGTGGGCTTGCGCACGCTCGACCCGTCCGATCTGCTCACCGGCAACAAGACCCTGGGTGGCCGCGTCAAGGGTGATTACGACGGCGCCGACAACAGCAAGGGCGTGCAAGCCGCGCTGGCCGGCCGTTTTGCCGAAGACACCTTGTGGCTGGTTCAACTGGGCGAACGTCGCGGGCACGAGCTCGATACCGGCGGCAGCATCAGCACGCCCGACAACCGTCGTACCCAAAGCGACCCGCAAGACACTACCCGTCGCAGCATAATGGCCAAATTGCAGCAGCGTTTCGACGGCGGTCACAAGCTTGGTCTGACGGCGGAATACTTCAAGACCGACATCGACACCGATCTGTTGAGCCTGCAAGCGCCTGCTGGCAACACCGCTGCCGCCCGTGTGCTGAATTCCACGGCGCGCGACGAACAGGAACGCCGCCGCGTCTCGCTGGAATACGATTACCGCGCGCCCGGCGCAGGCAGCTTCCTCGATGCCGCCTCGGCACGCATCTACCACCAGAAGCTGGAAAGCGATCAGTTCCGCCGCGAAGTCCGCGCCAACGCACCGCGTTACGAGCGCGACGGTCAGTACGAGCAATCGCTCAAGGGCTTCTCGGGCCAGCTGAGCAAACGCATTGCGGGCAGCAGCATCAGCCAGAACTGGGTGATCGGCGGCGAGTGGTGGGAAACCGAGACCGACGAATTCGCGGCTGGCTTCCCCAACATTGCGGCGATCAACGTGCGCACCGTACCCAAGACCCGCAACAAGCAATGGGGCGTGTTTGCCGACAACGAACTGAGCTTCGGTGGCGGAGCCTTCACGCTGACCCCGGGTCTGCGTTACGACAGCTACAGCATCAAGCCTGAAGTCGATTCGATTCTTGCGGGGCAGATTGCCTCGGGTTCAGGCTCGCGTCCGGCCACGCAAAGCGATTCGCGCCTGTCGCCCAAGATTGCCGCCAACTGGGCCTTGTCCGACCGCGCCCACCTGTTCGCGCAATACGCCCACGGCTTCCGCGCACCGGGCCTGGTTGAAGTCAACGGCCAGTTCACCAACACCCGCATGTACACGCTGATTCCGAACGCAGCGCTCAAACCGGAAACCAGCCGTGGCCTGGAATTCGGTGCGCGCCTGGGTGACCAGCAGCTGGGCGGCACGGTGACGGTGTTCGACACCCGCTACAAGAACTTCATTGAAATGTCGACGCTGACCGCCGGCAGCCCTGGCTTTGTGCCGGGCTACGGCAGCGTCTTCCAGTACAACAACGTGGCAGCTGCCCGCATCTACGGTACCGAGTTCACGGGTCACTACCAGATCGCCCGCAACTGGCGCGCGGAAGGCATGCTGGCGTGGATGCAAGGCAAGAACGACACCACCAACACCTGGATCAACTCGGTTCCGTCGGCCAAAGCGTCGTTGGCATTGCGTTACTCGGAAGACAAGTGGGGCGCAATGGGCCGCCTGACCGTGGCTCGCGCCAAGGACAAGACCGCATCGCCCACCACCTTTGCTGCGCCGGGTTACGGCGTGGTTGACCTGACCGCATGGTGGGTGCCGGTGAAGGACGTCCGCGTCTCGGTGGGCGTATTCAACCTGTTCGACCAGAAGTACTGGAACGGCGTCGATTCCTTGACGACGGCCCAGGCCGCCAACAGCAGTACCCTAGACTTTTACTCGCTCCCGGGCCGCAATCTGCGCGCCTCGGTTGCCTGGCAGTTCTGATGCATAGGTCGGCCCGGGCCTCTTGGCCGGGCCGACCGCTTTCATACACACATCAATCCAGGAGACAGAATTCATGAACGCACTGTGGGACCGATATCAGAGCCTGAAACAGGCCGAACCGCGCCTGCGCGCCCGTGACGCCGCGGCCAAGCTGGGCGTAAGCGAAGGCGAGCTGCTGGCCGCCGACCCGGTGGCTTGTCCGTTGCGCAAGGACTGGGCTGCGCTATTGCGCGCGCTGGAACCGATTGGCCCGGTCATGGCGCTTACCCGCAACGAAGCAGCCGTACACGAAAAGACTGGCGTATATGCCAACGTACAGATCGAAGGCATGATGGGCCTGGCCCTGAACCCGGACATCGACCTGCGTTTCTTCCTGTCGCGCTGGGCGCACGGGTTTGCGCTGGCGGGCGAGCGACCCAGCCTGCAATTCTTCGATGCGCACGGCGACGCCGTCCACAAGATTTTTGCCGTCGACGCCAGTGACCGCACAGCGTTTTCCGCCGTGGTGGCACAGTTTGCCGACGGCGAAGCGGGCAGCGGCAGCCTGGTTCCCACGCTGCGTGAACCGCAAGCAGCAGAAAAAGCCGACAGCGATATCGACGCCGCCACGTTTCAGTCGGAATGGCTGGGCCTGACCGATACGCACCAGTTCTTTGGCATGCTGCGTCGCCACGGTGTGACACGCACTCAGGCCCTGCGTCTGGCCCCGGAAGGTCACGCCCGCGAAGTGGGTATCGCCGCCGTCGATACCTTGTTGAACGACGCGGCCGCCAGCGGTCTGTCGATCATGGTCTTCGTGAACAACCCAGGTTGCGTACAAATCCATACCGGCCCGGTGCACCGCATTACGCCGATGGGCGTCTGGCAAAACGTGATGGACCCCGGCTTCAACCTGCATCTGCGCATGGATTTGTTCGACCGTGCCTGGGTGGTGCGCAAGCCCACCAGCGACGGCATCGTGACCTCGCTGGAGTGCTTCGACGCCAAGGGCGACCTGATCGTCCAGTGTTTCGGTGCACGCAAGCCCGGCCAGCCTGAACTGGGCGAATGGACAGCACTTGCTGCCCAGTTGTCAGAAATAGCCCCCGGCACCCCGCGCGAGGAAGTCAGCCATGCGTGAAGGTGTACGCCCGAAGGCATTGGCTCGGGTGATGAACGTGCTGCTGCAAAGCGGTGGACAGCACGCAGCCACCGTGGGTGTGCGACTCGCGCGCCCCTTGGCGGGCGGCCTGTTGGCGCTTGCTTGTCTGCAGCCCGCCCTCGCGGCGGAACGTCTGGTTGTGCTCAGCTCGGATATCGCTGAAATTGCCGTCGCACTGGGTAAAGCCAGTGAAGTGGTCGGCCGCGATCGCGCGTCGAAAGCGCCTGAATTGGCAGCAGCCACCGACATCGGCAGCTCGCGGTCCTTGTCGGCAGAACCCGTGATGCGGCTCAAGCCCACACTGGTCATCGGCACGGAACTGGCGCAGCCGCCCGCTATCTATCAGCAACTGGAAACGCTTGGTGTCAAGACCGCCAAGCTGGGCGCCAAGGCGGATGGCAGCGACTACGCGCAGGTCATCCGTGCCATGGGCAAGCTGGTGAATGCGCAGGCAAACGCTGAAAAACTGGCGACCGACTGGGAAGCCAGCATGCGCCAGGCCGGCATGCCACCCGTGGCAGGCAAACCGCCGCGTGTACTGATCACCTATGACGGCAAGGTTGTCGGTGGTCGCAATACCGCCAGCGACACGCTGATCCGCGCAGCCGGTGGCGTCAATGCCGCCGACAGCATCGACGGCTACAAACCGCTGAACCCGGAAGCAGTTGCCGGCCTTGCGCCGGATATCGTGTTGATCGGCGAACACAATCGCGCGGTTTACGGCAGCCTGGATCAATTCCGTGCACGCCCTGACATTGCGGCAACACCTGCCGGCAAACAGGGCAAGGTGTTCGAAATCGTGGTGCAGAAGTACTTCACGGTCAATCTTCACAGCCCGGCTGTTGTCCAGGAATTGCGTGCCCGTTTCTGAAACCATGTTGTCAGTGACGCCCAAGGCAGCACCGCGGCGGCCAGCGAGTCGCCTGGCCAACTGGCTGGGCGGAGTGGCGGTGGCCGTGCTGCTGATCGGCATCTGTCTTGGCGTGCAGGGTGATGGCTGGGCCGTGCCTGACTGGTCCGACCCGATCTTTCGGGGCCTGCGCCTGCCTCGGGTGCTGTCTGCCTTGCTGGTTGGCGCAGCACTCGCTGCCTCGGGTGCGGCCTTGCAGGCCTTGTTTCGCAACCCGCTTGCCGATCCCACGCTGATCGGGACGTCGAGCGGTGCTGCGTTGGCGGTCATATCTGTCATGGCACTTGGCCTGAGCGGCATCGGATTGCCACTCGCGGCATTCGGTGGCGGCTTGCTCGCCACCTGGCTGCTGCTGGGCATGTCCCGGCTGCTGGGTGGCGGTGAAATCGGCCTGTTGCTGCTTGGCTTGGTATTGGCCACATTTTCCGGGTCGATCACCGGCCTGCTGATGTTCAATTCAGACGATATGGCCTTGCGTTCCGCCATGGTCTGGTTGTCCGGGCACCTGGGCATCGTCGGGCACACCCCCTTCGCACTGGCAGCCCCCGTGGCGTTTGTCGGCATCGCTCTGCTGTTGGCCTTGGGCCGCGATCTGGACTGCATGCTGCTTGGCGAAGACGATGCGCGCGCACTGGGCGTAAACGTCGGCCGTGTGCGTTTGTTGACTGCCCTGGGCGCTGCGCTGGCAGTCGGTGCGGCGGTATCGATTGCAGGCATCATCGGCTTCATCGGCATGATGGTGCCCAACGCTTGCGCATTGGTATTGGGCGGTGGACGACGCCGATTGATCGCGGTGTCCACCGTGGTGGGTGCAGTTTTCCTGCTGGTGCTGGATACCTTGGCACGCAGCGTGGCCTACCCGCTTGATATGCCGGTGGGTTTGCTGGCGGGCTTGGCCGGACCGGTGTTCTTCATCTGGCTGCTGCGTCGGCGTGCGCGGGGTGCGGCATGAACACGAATTCAACCCAAGTCAGCAACCCGATCGTCAGTTTGCGCTGCACGGGGTTGGCTTATCACCATCGCAAGAAGCCGCTGGTCAGCGACATCGACGTTGACATCCCGTCCGGCAAACTGACCGCGGTGATCGGCCCCAACGGCGCAGGTAAAAGTACTTTGCTGCGTCTGCTTGGTGGTCTGCTGCCGGCTACCCACGGCGCGGTATTGCTGGATGACATTGCGTTGGACGCCATTCCCGCTGCCGAGCGGGCGCGGCGCATTGGTTGGCTGTCGCAGTTTCCGCCTGCGGAATTGCCGCTTACCGTGCTCGACTACGTGCTGCTGGGTCGCCGGCCAAGCCTTGGCAGCTTCGGCCGTGCAAGCGACGACGATATGCGCCATGTGAATCGCGCGCTTGCGTCATTCGATGTTGCGGACATGGCCGCACGTCCCTGGCGTGAGCTGTCAGGCGGAGAACGCCAACGTGCCGCCCTGGCGCGCCTGCTGGCCCAGGACGCACCGCTGTGGCTGCTGGACGAACCCACCAATCACATCGACCTGAAACACCAGGCGCTGCTTTTCCGGCGACTGCGTGAAGAAATCGACGGTGGCCGCACGGTAGTGGCCGTGCTGCACGATCTTGGCCCGGCTGCGCAGGCAGCCGACCACGTGCTGCTGATGAGCGGCGGCCATGTCATTGCAAGCGGTCCGCCCCAGGACGCCCTGCGTGCGGACACGCTGAGCCGGGCTTACGACTGGCCGGTGGACGTGCGTATCGATAGCGGACGCTGGCTGGTTGACGTAGGGGCTTGAGGTCGGTGCTTGGCTTTTGCGCCTAAGGTCAGTACCTACTTCGATGCTTGGCTTCAGTGCCGGACTTCGTTGCTTGGCTCCAGGACTGACTGCGTTGCCTGAAATCGGTGTTTAAGGTCGGCATCTGATATCGGCAGGTCATACCCGCCCAAGAAAATCTCACGCGATTTGACAGCATTTCAACCGCGCTTCGACAGCCTTTCGACCACGATCCGCCCACACTTCGTCAATCCGCGACACCTTGCGCGTCGCGCCAGCTAAAATCCCAGCATGCCCACGCCTATACCCACGACCCTTCGCCGCCTGCTTCCCCTTTGCGTCGCCACGCTTGCCGCGTGCAGCTCCATCCCTTGCGACCCGGAAGTGCCAATCGCCCGGCCGCTGGCCTCGCAACTTATCGCCAACCAGCTGATCTTGCTGGGCGAAGTACACGACAACGCCGAGGGCCACAAACAACGCTTGGCGGCACTCACCGCTGCAGTTGCCACTGGCTGGAAACCCGCCATTGCAATGGAGCAATTCGACCGCGAACAGCAACCCGCACTCGATGCGGCCATGGCCAAATGCGCCGACGCCGATTGCGTGATCGACGCCGTGGTGCCCGACCGCAAACAGTGGCGCTGGGACTTCTACAAACCCGTCATCACGCTGGCCCTGCGTGAAAAACTGCCGCTGTACGCTGCCAACCTGTCGCGTGCCGACGCCGGCAAGGTCATGCGCGAAGGCGTAAGCAAAGCATTCGATATACAAAGCTCGCGCGCCGTCGGCATGGATCGCGGCATTCCTGCCACCTTGCAGGCTGCGCAAGAGCGCGGGCTGGAAGGTTCGCACTGCGGCATGCTGCCGCCGCAATTCGTCAACGGCATGGCCCGCGCGCAAATCGCGCGCGATGCCTTCATGGCCAGCGTCATGCTGGAAGCGCGCAACGCCACACCCGGCAAGCCGCGCCCCGTGGTGCTGCTGGCCGGCAACGGCCACGTCCGTCGTGACATTGGTGTGCCGCAGTGGCTGGGCCACAACGCGTCGTTTGTGGTCGGTTTCCTTGAGATCGACAACAAAGCCCCCGTTCATGGCGCAGGTACACACGCACAGCTCAGCCAGGAACCCTACGACCGCATCGACAGAGTCGCGGTGGCCGAACGGGCTGACCCCTGCATTGGCATGAAGCCGATCAAGTAAGACGAAGGACTGCACATGATTCGCTACCTGGGCCGCTGGAGCATATTGGCGGCCTTGGTCGCAATCTTTGCCGGTACCGCATCGGCTGCATTTCTGTTCGCACTGGATTGGGCAGGCACCACGCGCGATGCCCACCCCGGCCTGATCTGGCTGCTGCCCCTGGCGGGCTTCGTAGTCGGCTGGGTCTATCTGCGCATCGGCCAATCGGTCGAGGCCGGCAATAACCTGCTGATCGACGAAATCCACGATCCCCAACGGACCGTGCCCTTGCGCATGGCCCCCTTGGTCGCGGTGGCCACCGTTGTTTCCCACCTGTTCGGTGCCTCGGTCGGCCGCGAAGGAACCGCCGTGCAAATGGGCGGGGCCTTGGCAGACCAGACATCGTATCGACTACGCCTGAATTCGGATGACCGTCGCACCCTGCTGATGGCCGGCATTGCGGCGGGCTTTGCGTCGGTATTCGGCACGCCGATCGCCGGGGCAGTCTTCGCGCTGGAAGTGCTGGCAATCGGCAAGCTGCGCCTGCCCGCCCTGCTGCCCTGTTTGCTGGCAGCCTTCTTGGCTGATCGTGTGGGGCAGGCTTGGGGTGTGCATCACACGCATTATCCCTTGCAAGGTCTGGCACCAACCACGGTTCATACGGTGTTGGCCGTGCTGGCTGCGGGTGCTTTGTTCGGGCTGATCGGGATGCTGTTTGCGCGGACCACGCATGGCCTGGGGCGCTTGGTGAAGCGGCGTATTTCGTATGCGCCGATGCGGCCGTTTTTGGGGGGCATAGTGGTGACGGTTGCAGTATGGGCACTGGACGCCTATCGCTATATCGGGCTGGGTATTCCGGCGATTGTGGATGCGTTCGTGCAGCCTGCCGGGTGGGATTTCCTGGGCAAGTTCGTGTTCACGGTTGTGTCGCTGGGGACGGGCTTCAAGGGCGGTGAAGTGACGCCTTTGTTTTTCATCGGGGCGACGTTTGGCAATGCGATGGCACCGTTGCTGGATCTGCCGTTTTCGATGCTGGCGGGCTTAGGATTTGTGGCGGTGTTTGCGGGTGCGGCGAATACGCCGATTGCGGGCACCATCATGGCGATGGAGATGTTCGGTCCGGCCATCGGACCTTTCGCGGCGCTGGCTTGTCTTGCGAGTTATTTGTTCTCGGGACATGCGGGGATTTATGGGGCGCAGCGAGTTGGAAGCGGGAAGTTCGGATGGGTGCCGGTTAAAGTACGGGCCAGATTTGGTGGACGGCGTTAGGTCTTGGTTGGTGCTGTGTCGCGCTATGTAGCCAGTCGTGGGTGGTGGGGCCGGCTCGTCTGCCCCGCTTGACCTTGGCGTCGGGTCTCCGCCCTCCACCTTGTCCAGAAGGGCAGCCAATCCGGCCCCACCACCCACGCCTTCAAAGACGTTTGGTTAAAAGCGAATGCCGCCTGTGGGCGTGCAGTGATTTTCTGGCTGCCAAGTGCTGGATGCGGTTCTCGGCATGCGTAGGTCACCGTTCTTGACCGCCACGCGGCTGATCATGGGGATTGGCTGGCCAGGTCGCCACGAAGCGACTTCTCCGGCTCACCACTCGGACGGTTCTTCAGTTGCCTTTTACGGCAGCGCCACTCAAGAAGATTTGCGCGCCTGCTTGGTGGTGGGGTGACACCGAAGCGGGTGGCCGCCGCATTACGGCATGCGGAGAGCAGCGGCGACGGTCGGGCGCTGGCGGCTGATTTGATACAGGCGATTAACGCACGTGTGAGGGCTTTCGGAGACGCCTAGCAGCATCAGCGTTTAGCAACACTCACACCGTTCTTCACACTCCGAATGTTTTTCACCGCTTCGAACGTTCGTCATAAGTCCGATCGTTGATCAGCAGCCCGAACGTGCGATGCACAGTCTCCAAAGCGTCCACCTTCAGCGCCCCGCCTTTTCGTCGCATTACCTGATGCGCGGCCACCCGCTTCCAAGTCACCCCACCACCAAGCAGGAGCGCGACAATGTTGAGTGGCGCTCCTGCGAAAGGCCACTGATATACGGTCACACCCGCGAGCCGCTGACTCGCTTCGTGGCGACCTGGCCAGCCAAGTCCCCGGCTCCAGCCGGGCGGTGCTCAAGGATTGAATACGTCAGTACGGGGGAGCCGTGTACAGCACCCGAGCAGCCAGAAAAATCGAATCGCCCAAAAGCGGGATCTGCTTTTAACCAAGCCGTTTTGAAGGCGTGGGTGTCGGGGGCGTGGCGGCTGCCCTTCTGGACGACGTGGAGGGCGGGAGACCCGACGCGTAGGTCCAGCGGGGCAGACGACGCGCCCCCGATGCCCGCGACTGGCACAAGAACGCTCAAAACCACAAAAAAACGCTCAACAACCGTCAAGAGCGCCCACCTATGCCCTCAACCCATCCAACGCCAGCCCCACCAAATATCGCATCTTCTCGTCCGAATCATCCTCACACGTTTTCAGCGCAGCAATCGCCTTGGCAACCCCCTGCTTCCCCAGACGCCGCTCATTCAACACACATGCCGCATGCCGGCGAATCACCACATGGGACGACTGCAACCCGCGTATCGCCTCGGGCACATCACCCACACGAATCGTGCAGAAACTCGACCCCGGCTTAAGCAGTTCTTCCACGTCCGCCGCCAACTCCGGCCACTGAGCAAGCAAACGCTCAACAGGCCCGTAATCCAGCGTCAACGGCAGTGCACCCCTATCCCGAAACGCAGACAAGTTAGCGCAACACCCCGCCATCGCAATCTTCGTCGGCTGGGTCAACAGCCACTCCACATCCCCCAAGTAACCCAGCGCCCGCGCCGACCAACCCCAAGTCGATTCCCCTTTCGCCGTCGTCCCCTTACGCAAAGCGGCAATCGCGGTCGGGTCTGCAACGCCCGCCAAGCCCAGGATCATCGCCGTCTTCCAGGCATCCTTGCCTTTGGCCATATGCTCCACAAGCAAGGGCAACGCACTCTTGCCATGCGCAACCAGCCAGTCGGAAGCCGTCTCGCCATCAATGCCGTCGTACTTGTCCAAGCGATTCACGTAATAAGCAGCTTGCTCAGACTCCGGCAGGCCAGCCAGGCGACGGCGGGTTTGTTCGGTTTCGTCTTGCTCGGGGAAATGCCGCAGGAACAGGCTGTCGGACATGCTGGTCTTTGCCAATGCCGGCCCGTGCGCATCGTCGTGGAAGAACACTACAAAATGCTTGTCGACCTGCGGATGCTTGGCAAAGTGCTTGCGCACGGCAGCAGCCGCGCGGGCCACGGTTGCCATGAAACGCGTTTCGGCCGCGTCCCATTGTTCGGGCGTCCCGCGATTGGCATAAGCCTGCAAAGACGCATCCAGCGCGTGCAATGTCTCGTCGCCATAGTCCGACGGCTCCCAAGTCCAGCGCCAATCCACCGGGCTCCACTTCACGCTCCAGAAACCCTCATCGCCTCGCTTGGGATGATCTTCATCAAGCGCGGCCAAGGTGTTGGCCGCCAAGGACGGCAGGTCGATCACACGTTCGTCTTCGCGGTAGCTGCCGAAGAAAGCCGCGGCGTAGAGCGTGCCCACGTTGCTTGCCAGCAGCTTGTCCAGCGTGGCGCATGCCGTCACGGTCAAATGGGTTTCCAGCGTCTTCCAATCCATCGGGTCTCCAGAATTCTGGTGCCAAACCACTGAGCCGCAGCAACGACACATCAGATATCAAGGCACCACCAATCGCGGCAAATACCGCGACCGAGATTGTCGCAAACGCCCTGCCCGCACTCCAATGCAAAACGGGACAAGCCGTAACAGCTTGTCCCGTTGAAAGATGCCGTCCGCCAGCGTAGCGGACAAGGCAGCTTAGATTTCTTCGTACAGCGGCAAAGTCAGGAACTCTTCGAACTTGTCCTGCGTGCTCATGGTGGTGAAGATGTCCGCAGCACGGGGGTAAGCCGGGCTGTTGCCTGCCACGGCCACGACTTTGGCCAGTTCCTGCGGCACCAGTTCACGCACCAGGGCTTCCGTCACCTTGCGGCCATCTTCCAGCACACCCTTGCTGGAACGAATCCACTGCCACACCTGCGAACGCGAAATCTCGGCAGTGGCGGCGTCTTCCATCAGGTTGTGAATCGGCACGCAGCCATTGCCGTCCAGCCACGAACCCAGGTAGTGGATACCCACATTGATGTTCATGCGCAAGCCGTGCTCGGTGATCGGCGCTTCCGGCTTGAAGTCCAGCAGGTTGGCGGCGCTCACGTTCACGTCGGGGCGCTGCTTTTCGATCTGGTTGGGCTTGTCGCCCAGCACCTTCACGAATTCTTCCATCGCCACGCCCACCAGGCCCGGGTGTGCCACCCAGCCGCCGTCGTAGCCGTCGGTGGCGTCACGGGTCTTGTCGGAACGGATGCCGCCCATGGCGATCTCGTTCTTTTCCGGGTCATTCTTGATCGGGATCAGCGCGCTCATGCCGCCAATGGCCGGCGCGTTGCGGCGATGGCAGGTCTTCAACAGCAGCAAGGCGTAGGCGCGCATAAAGGGCGAGGTCATGGTGACCTTGGCGCGGTCGGCCAGGCAGAAGTCGCTGTCCAGCTTGAACTTCTTGATGCAGTTGAAGATGTAGTCCCAGCGGCCAGCGTTCAGGCCGGCGCTGTGATTGCGCAGTTCATACAGGATTTCGTCCATCTCGAAAGCAGCGAGGATGGTTTCGATCAAGACGGTGGCGCGGATGCTGCCTTGCGGAATGCCAAGTTCGTCTTGTGCGGCGACGAACACGTCGTTCCACAGGCGCGCTTCCAGATGGCTTTCCATCTTGGGCAGGTAGAAGTACGGGCCCGAACCGCGCGACAGCAGTTCCTTGCCGTTATGGAACAAGTGCAGCGCGAAGTCGAAGATGCCGCCCGACACACGCTGGCCGTCGACCGTGACGTGCTTTTCGTCCAGATGCCAGCCGCGCGGGCGAACTTGCAGCACGGCCACCTTGTCGTTCAGTTGATAGGTCTTGCCGTTCTGTTCCAGCTTGATGGTGCGGCGGATCGCGTCGCGCAGATTGATCTGGCCGCTGATCTGGTTTTCCCACAAGGGCGAATTGGAATCCTCGTAGTCCGTCATGTAGCTGTCGGCACCGGAATTCAGCGCGTTGATCACCATCTTGCGTTCAACCGGGCCGGTGATTTCCACGCGACGGCACAGCAGGTCTTGCGGCAGCGGCGTGATGGTCCAGTCGCCGTCACGAACGGCCTGGGTTTCCGGCAGGAAGTCCGGGCGCTCACCGGCGTCCAGACGCTTGGCGCGTGCGGCACGGGCTGCCAGCAGTTCCTGGCGACGCGATTCGAACTGGCGATGCAGCTTGGCCACCAGCGCCAGGGCGTCAGGCGTCAGGATCTCGGCGAATTCAGCAGAGACGGGGGCAGAAATGGCGACGCCAGCGGGCAGATCCAAGCTCATGGAGGTTCCTTGAAAGGGGAAAATCAGACGCCGCTTCATGCCCGGCGCAATGTCAGCAGTGTAGGCCGCAGCCGCGCGGCAATTAGCCATAAAATAGTCACTTCAGATTTTACTTTCAGTATGAAGCTGGCAACGTCTGTTGTTCTGCTTGGGGACAGCGTGCGCCTTTCACGTTTCGGCTGAATTTCGCGTCTTGGTTTATGGCTTGCTTCATGTCTTGATATCTCTGCTGTCTTTGAAATTTTCAGCCCGCCCGCCTCCAGGTCCGGCAGCTCTCAACATCTTTTCGACCGCCTCAATATGGACCGCTTCAAGCAACTCGAAACCTTCGTGAATGCAGCCACGCTGGGCAGCCTGTCGGCGGCGGCGCGCGCTGAAGGCGTGGTGCCCGCCCTTATCGGCCGACGGCTCGATGCGCTGGAAGCCCGGCTGGGTTTGAAGCTGCTGGTGCGCAGTACCCGTCGCCTGTCGCTCACAGCAGAAGGCGCGCGGTTTCTGGTCAGCAGCCGCGCCATCCTGGAATCCTTGGAAGACGCGGAAAGTGAAGTCGCCGTGCGTGGCGCGCAGGCCAGCGGCCGCTTGCGCATCACCGCACCGGCGGGCTTTGGCAGGCGTCACGTCGCACCGCTTTTGCCCGCCTTGATGGACGCCCACCCTGCGCTGTCCGTGTCGCTGGACCTGACTGATCGCGTGGTGGACTTGCGCAGCGAGGGCTACGACTGCGCGATTCGCCTGGGCGACCTGGAAGACTCCAGCCTGGTGGGCGTGCGCCTGGGCGAAAACCGGCGCGTGGTAGTGGGCGCACCAGCCTACCTGGCGCGGCGCGGCATACCCACGCAGCCATCGGAGCTGGCCCAACACAATTGCCTGTCCCTGGGCGGTGCCGGGCAGGCGCGCGGCTGGTTGTTCTCTGACGCTGGCAAAATCGTCGCGCATCGCATCGACGGTGATATGGGTTGCAGCGACGGCGCGGTGCTGCACGCCTGGGCGCTGGCCGGACGCGGCCTGGCATGGCGCTCGATGTGGGAGGTATCGGAAGACCTTGCCAACGGCAGGCTGGCCTCGGTGCTTGACGACTACGCCGCGCCCCCCAACGGCATCTACGCCGTGTTCCCACAACGCAAACACTTGCCGGCGCGTGTACATGCGTTGGTCGATCATCTGCGCGAAGCGTATCGCGATGCGGCTTATTGGACGCGGGCGCAGACGCTGCCTTGATGACAATCCACGACGCGATGCAGGTCTACCAGACCCGGGCTCGATCATGCGTCACCGTCCGTGCAGCCCCGGAGCAAGCGTGCAGGCCAAGGAGTCCTTTACCTTGATTTCAATCAACGATCCCCCGTCGATTCGCGCGCCTAATGAACCATTGGTAGCGAAAGTGCAGTACTGCCAGCCGCCGTCGCCTGCGTAATCCTGCGCGCCGCAAGCGGCGGGCAGCGACAGGAGATGACATGGCCAAGACGATGAAAGCCGCGGTGGTGCGTGAATTCGGCAAACCACTCTCTATCGATGAAATCCCCGTTCCCGAGCCCAAGGCAGGCCAGATTCAGGTCCGCATTGCGGCCAGCGGCGTCTGCCACACCGACCTGCATGCAGCCGAAGGCGACTGGCCGGTCAAGCCCAATCCTCCCTTCATCCCCGGCCACGAAGGCGTGGGCACCGTGTCTGCCGTGGGCGCAGGCGTTACCCACGTGAAGGAAGGCGACCGGGTTGGCATTCCGTGGCTGTACACAGCCTGCGGTTGCTGCACCCATTGTCTGGGCGGCTGGGAAACCCTATGCGAATCGCAGCAAAACACCGGCTATTCGGTCAACGGCGGCTTTGCCGACTACGTGATCGCCGATCCCAACTACGTGGGCCACCTGCCGAAGAATCTGGACTTCCTGGAAGTCGCGCCCATCCTGTGCGCTGGGGTCACGGTCTACAAAGGCTTGAAGGTCACCAACACCAAACCCGGTGACTGGGTGGTGATATCCGGCGTGGGTGGCCTTGGTCACATGGCCGTGCAATACGCCAAGGCCATGGGCCTGAACGTAGCGGCCGTGGACATTGCCGACGACAAGCTGGAACTGGCTACCCGCCTGGGCGCATCGCTGACCATCAACGCGCTGAAGGAAGACCCGATCGCGGTGTTGCAAAAGGAAATCGGCGGCGCGCACGGCGTGCTGGTCACCGCCGTGTCGCCCAAGGCCTTCGAGCAGTCCATGGGCATGCTGCGCCGAGGCGGCACGGTATCGCTCAATGGCTTGCCGCCGGGTTCCTTCCCCCTGCCGATCTTCGACATGGTATTGCGCGGCATCACGGTGCGCGGTTCCATCGTCGGCACCCGTCTGGACCTGCAGGAGTCGCTGGCGTTCGCTGCCGAGGGCAAGGTCAAGGCCACCGTCACGGCCGATCGACTGGAAAATATCAACGACATCTTCGCCCGCATGCATGCCGGCACCATCGAAGGCCGGATCGTGCTGGATATGCTGCAGTAAACCGCTGCCCGGGGCATGCGGGGTTCATCGTAGTCAGATCGCGGCCACCAACATGGCTGGTCGCGGTCCCCCCTGTATCAATGTCTCGCCTGCTACTTAACGCTGCCAAGCCCCGTCTGCGCCAAGCACGGAAACCCTTGTAATTACGCCACCCGCAGCGCCGAACCACCCTCACGCATCGACCCGGTTTCCCGCTGGCGTTGGTGCCACGAGAACGCCTCTTCCAGCACATGCGGCGTCTGACCACCGCGCAGGCAGGCGCGGTTGAAGTAATCACGCAGCGCATCGCGGTAGCTGGGGTGGACGCAATGCTCGATCACGGCACGGGCGCGCTCGCGCGGTGACAAACCACGCAGGTCCGCCAAGCCGACTTCGGTGACGAGCACATCGACATCGTGCTCGGTGTGGTCCACGTGGGACACCATCGGCACCACGCAAGACACATCCCCGCCCTTGGCGATCGACTTCGACACGAAGATCGACAAATGGGCGTTGCGCGCGAAGTCGCCCGAGCCGCCAATGCCGTTCATCATGTGGGTACCGCTGACGTGGGTGGAATTGACGTTGCCGTACAGGTCGAACTCCAGCGCGGTATTGATCGCGATGATGCCCAGGCGACGTACCAGTTCCGGGGCGTTGCTGATCTCTTGCGGACGCAGCACGATGCGTTCGCGGTAGTGCTCGATCTGCTCCATGAAACGATGCTGCACCGGTGCCGACACGGTGATGGCCGAGGCCGACGCGAACAGCAGCTTGCCGGCATCCAGCAGCTCGAAGGTGCTGTCCTGCAAGACCTCGGAATACAGGCTCAGCCCGTCGAAGGGCGCATCCAGAAAACCGTGCAGCACGGCATTGGCGATGGTGCCGACGCCCACCTGCAAGGGCAACAGCGAACGCTGCAGTCGGGTGTGATGCACCTCGTTGTACAGGAAGTCGTTGATGTGTCCGGCGATCTGATCGGTTTCAGGGTCCGACGGCAGCGCATGCGAGGGGCTGTCGGCCTGGTCAGTCATGACGATGGCCGCGATACGATCGGGGTCCACCGAGATCGCGCTGCCGCCGATGCGCTGTGACACCGAGCCCAGTTCCATCGGACCACGCTGCGGTCGAGAGCCGGGCATGTAGATGTCGTGCAGACCTTCAATAGCGGCCGGCACCGATGTGTTCAACTCGATCACGATCTGCCGCGCCAGTTGCGCGAACACCGGTGCGTTGCCCACTGACATGGTCGGCACGATGGCGCCTGTTTCCGTGATGGCCGCCGCCTCGATCACGGCGACGTCAATAGCCGGCAAATGGCCAGCGCGCAGCCTTTCGGCGGTCTGCGACAGATGCTGGTCAATGAAAGCCACGTCACCGTGATTAATCGCACGACGCAATGTAGGATCGGTCTGGAAGGGAAACCGGCGAGACAGCACGCCAGCCTCGGTCAACAGGCGATCCGTGTCATGGCCCAACGAGGCCCCGCTCATCAGTCCGATATGTAAAGGCATTTGGGCCGCCCGCTTGACCAAGGCGTGTGGCACGGCCTTGGCATCGCCCGCGCGCGCAAAGCCGCTCAGGCCAAGCGTCATGCCATTTTCGATCAGGGCGGCAGCATGGTCAGCGCTGGTAATGCGCTGGCGCGAGGCGGGGTGGCGGATACGGTCGTGCATGCGTTTCTCCTGCCGCGCCGGGGTAGATTCCGGGTATGAGCGCGCAGGATGCGTCGCCGTCTGCGCGGTCTCGGGCAGTATGCAAGGCGGGCCGGGACGCATTTATGACCTAGATCAGGACAACGCGTTTTTCCTGAGCACGATGTGCTCGTGTCAGCCCGACGGCCCAGGCCAAACCGATCACGCCACCAGCAAGGCCCGCGCGCCCTCAAGCATCGACCCCGTATCACGCTGGCGTTGATGCCACGAGAAGGCTTCCTCCAGCACATGCGGCGTTTGCCCACCACGCAGACAGGCACGGTTGAAATAGTCGCGCAGCGCGTCGCGGTAGCTGGAATGCACGCAGTTTTCGATCACTGCCCGTGCCCGTTCGCGCGGAGCCAGGCCACGCAGGTCGGCCAGGCCAACTTCCGTAACCAGCACATCGACATCGTGTTCGGTATGGTCCACGTGCGACACCATCGGCACCACGCTGGATATATCACCGCCCTTGGCAATCGACTTCGACACAAAAATCGCCAGGTGCGCGTTGCGGGCAAAATCACCCGAGCCACCGATGCCGTTCATCATCTGCGTGCCGCTGACATGCGTGGAATTCACGTTGCCGTACAAGTCGAATTCCAGCGCGGTATTGATCGCGACGATGCCCAAGCGGCGCACCAACTCCGGCGCATTGCTGATTTCTTGCGGGCGCAGCACGATACGTTCGCGGTAGTGTTCGATGCGGTCCAGAATGCGCTGGTGTACCGAGGCAGACACCGTAATCGACGAGGCCGACGCAAAGCCCAGCTTGCCCAGGTCCAGCAGCTCGATGGCACTGTCTTGCAAGACTTCGGAGTACATCGTCAGATTCTCGAACGGGGAATCGACAAAGCCATGCAATACCGCGTTGGCGATCGTGCCAATGCCAGCCTGAAGCGGCAGCAACGAACGCTGCAAACGTCCACGCCGCACTTCGTTGAGCAGGAAGTCGTTGATATGCCCGGCAATCAGCTGGGTATCGGCATCTGGTGGCAAGGCGTTCGACGGGCTGTCGGGCTGGTCGGTCATCACAATCGCTGCAATGCGCGACGGGTCTACCGAGATTGCATGCCCGCCAATACGCTGCGACACCGAACAGAGATCGATCGGCCCGCGATGCGGCCGCGCGCCCGGTACGTAGATGTCATGCAAACCTTCGATTGCAGCGGGCACGGAGGTGTTCAGTTCAATCACGATCTGCCGTGCCTGCTGGGCAAAAGCGGCGGAATTGCCGACCGACATTGTGGGCACGATAGCCCCTGATTCCGTGATGGCGGCCGCTTCGATGATGGCCAGATCAACCGCGGGCAGATGGCCGGCACGCAACTGTTCGGCGGTATCCGACAGATGATGATCCACATAGGCCACATCACCATGATTGATCGCACGCCGAAGCGTGGGGTCGGTCTGGAACGGCAGGCGGCGCGACAACACACCCGCTTCGGTCAGCAGACGATCCGTGTCATGGCCCAGCGACGCGCCCGTCATCAGGCCAATATGCAAAGGTGCCTGCTTGGCGCGACGCGCCAGCGCGGCCGGCACGGCCTTGGCGTCACCGGCACGGGTGAAGCCGCTCATGCCCACGGTCATGCCATCTTCGATCAAGGCAGCAGCCTGGTCGGCGCTGGTAATGCGCTGACGCAGCGCGGGGTGACGAATACGGTCCTGCATGCATTTCTCCTGTCCGCACCGTGAAGACACTGGGCGCAGGCATTCATGCGACACCTTTGGTCTGGGCGGTTGGTCGGAGTATAGGAACGCGATCAACAATCATGTGATGACTTAAAATCATTCAAACGAGTCGTTTTTTTCATCATTTGACTTACGACTCATCCTGTTCAGCTTCCAAGGACCATACCCGTGGACGTCCGCGCACTGCGTTACTTCGTCGAAACCGTGCGTCTGGCCAGCTTCACGCAGGCCGCCAACAGCTTGTTCGTGACCCAGTCCACCGTCAGCAAGATGATCCGGCAACTGGAAACCGAACTGGGCACCCAGCTGCTCATCCGGCAGGGGCACCGCGCCTTGCCGACTGACACCGGCCGTATCGTGTACGAACGCGGCCGGCAGATTCTGGCGTCCATGCGTGCGCTGGACGGTGAGGTGCGCGAAGCCGCCGATCTGCAACGTGGCCGGCTGGAAGTGGGCATTCCGCCGATGATCAACCTGCTGTTTGCACCCGTCGTAAAGGCTTTTCGCACACGCTGGCCTGGGTTGCAGCTAAGCCTGCGCGAAGCCTCGGGGCAAGCCGTTGAGCGCCTGGTTTCCGCAGGGGATCTTGAACTGGGCGCAACCATCTTGCCGATCGACGCACAAGGGCCGCTGGAGGCTAAACGCTTCGGCAGCTTCCCGATTCTGGCCGTTGGCCAACCCGACGCGCCCTGGGCCGGCCGCCCTACCCTGACACTGGCCGCACTGCGCGATCAACCTTTGCTGTTGCCCGCCGAAGATTTTGCGCTGACCCGGCGTTTGCGCCAGGCATTCACCGATGCGGGCATCACGCCGCACGTGGCCGCACAAAGCGCGCATTGGGACTTCCTGGTGTCGATGGCGGCGTCCGGTCTGGGCGTAGCATTGCTGCCCGACCCGCTGGTGCGCCGCATGAAAACCCGTGGTCTGGCCACCGCACGGCTGGTGCGTCCGGCCCTGCATTGGGAGGTCGGCCACATCTGGATGCGTGACCGATATCTGTCCTATGCGGCACGCGCGTGGCTAGCGATTTGTGACGAAGTGCTGACCGGCCCCCGAGTAGGCGATAATTCCCGGGTTAACCCGTAAAAATAGTGAGCCGCGACGCGTTATTCTGCCGGCTCGACATATCGGAACCGAATTTTTCATGATCATCAAACCGCGTGTCCGTGGATTCATCTGCGTGACGACCCATCCCGTAGGCTGCGAAGCCAATGTTCGCCAACAGATCGACTACGTGAAAGCACGGGGAGCCATCGCTGGCGGCCCCAAGAAAGTGCTGGTCATCGGCGCGTCGACCGGCTACGGCCTGGCAGCGCGGATCACGGCATCGTTTGGCTGCGGCGCAGGCACCCTGGGCGTGTTCTTCGAGCGCCCCGGTTCGGAATCCAAGGCCGGTTCGCCCGGCTGGTACAACACCGCCGCCTTCCACAAGGCCGCCGACGAAGCCGGCATCTACGCCAAGAGCATCAACGGCGACGGCTTCTCGGACGCCGTGAAGCAGCAAGTCATCGACACCATCCGTGAAGATCTGGGCCAAGTTGACCTGGTGATCTACAGTCTGGCCGCGCCCAAGCGCGTCCACCCGAAGACCGGCGTGGTGCACAACTCGGTATTGAAGCCCATCGGTGCGCCCGTCACGCTGCGCGGCATCGACACCGACGCTGAAGTCATCAAGGAAGCCGTGCTGCAACCGGCCAGCCAGGAAGAAATCGACAACACCGTCGCCGTCATGGGCGGTGAAGACTGGCAGATGTGGATCGACGCCCTGCAATCGGCAGGCGTGCTGGCCCAAGGTGCCAAGACCACGGCGTTTACCTACCTGGGCGAAGAAGTCACCCAGGACATCTACTGGAACGGGTCGATTGGCGAAGCCAAGAAAGACCTGGACAAGAAGGTCATTGGCATCCGCCAGAACCTGGCTGCCATTGGCGGCGATGCCCGCGTGTCGGTGCTGAAAGCCGTGGTCACGCAAGCCAGCTCGGCCATCCCGATGATGCCGCTGTACCTGTCGCTGCTGTTCAAGATCATGAAGGAACAGGGCACGCACGAAGGTTGCATCGAACAGCTGTACGAGCTGTACCAAGATGCCCTGTACGGCCCCACCCCGCGCCTGGACGAAGAAGGCCGCCTGCGTGTGGACTACAAGGAACTGCAACCCAACGTTCAGGAAGCCGTGAAGCAGGCCTGGAGCGTGGTCGAGAACGACACGATCTACAAGCTGACCGACTTCGCTGGCTACAAGCAGGACTTCCTGCGCTTGTTCGGTTTCGAGATCGACGGCGTGGACTACAACGCGGATGTGAATCCGGACGTGAAGATTCCGAATCTGATCACGGTCTGATTGCGAGCTGATTGCGCACTCAGGTGGCTGGCTTGTCCAGCTGCCTTTGCAGACGTGCCAATGGCACGCTGCGGCGTTCAAACAAACGGGGCTGCACCGAACATCCGGTGCCGCCCCGTTGTCATGTCAGGACTGGATTGAAGCTTATATTCAGCCTTGCACAGCAGCGCCTTCTGCACCCTCCGGCAGCTTCGCAATCACCTTGATCTCGAACCGGAAGCCAGACAACCACGTTACGCCAACAGCAGTCGCCGTCGGGTACGGAGCTTCGCCCCAGTAATCGGCGGCGATCTCCCAGGCTTTGGCGAAGTGGGTATCGGGATCGACCATGAATACCGTCACGTCGATCACATCGGCAAAAGTGCAATCCGCCGCGTCCAACACCGCGTTCAAATTCTTGAAGGCCAGGCGAACCTGCGCCTCGAAGTCAGGTTCGGGCGACCCGTCTTCGCGCGCCCCGACTTGGCCCGACACGAACAACAGGCCATTGGACCGAACCGCAGCGGAGTAACGGTGCTGTTCGTACAGTGCGTGACGACCAGCGGGGAAAACAACGTCTCTTGTAGCCATGATGAGTAACCTCTGCAAAAGAAGCGGCAATCGCTCCGTATTGACGATGAGGACACTGTAGGCGGCTGGACCAAGGCGATAAACAGGCAATCGCACCCATCATTGTTTGTAAAATCCAAACAATCAACCATGCTGCCGGGAACCAGAATGGACCGTTTCGATGCAATGCAGGCATTCGTGCGCGTGGTGGAAGCTGGCAGCTTCACCAAGGCAGCCGACACCCTGCACATGAGCAAAACCACCGTCACGCAGCTGGTGCAGCAGCTGGAAGCACGGCTGCGCGTGAAGCTGCTCAATCGCACCACACGCAAGGTGAACGTCACGGCCGATGGCGCGGCGTATTACGACCGTGCGGTACGCCTGCTGACCGATATGGATGATGCTGAAACCAGCCTGTCCAGCGCCGCCGTAACGCCACGCGGGCGCTTGCGGGTGGACGTGCCCAGCCCCTTCGCCCGCATGATTCTGGTGCCGGCCCTGCCCGCTTTCCACGCACGTTATCCCGACATCCAGTTCGACATGGGTGTCAGCGACCGGGTGGTCGATTTGATTGGGGACAACGTGGACTGCGTGGTGCGGGGTGGCGAAATGCGTGACCAGTCATTGGTGGCACGCCACGTTGGCGACCTGCGCATCTGCCTGTATGCCGCTCCCGACTACCTGACGCGCGAAGGCGTACCCAGCCGGCCGCAGGAACTGGAAGACAGCCATCACCGCATCGTTGGCTTCCTGCGCACCCGTACCGGCAAGGTACCCGCCTACGCGATGCGTCGCGGCGAGGAAAGCTTGACCGTACAAGGCCGTTACGTGATCGCACTGGACGACGGCAATGCCTACCTGGCAGCCGGTCTGGCGGGCCTGGGTGTGCTCTGGTTGCCCGACTACATGGCCAAGCCGCACTTGGCGCGTGGTGAACTGGTTCCCGTGCTGCAGGACTGGCAGGTCGACCCCATGCCCATGTACATCGCCCATCCGCCGAATCGGCACGTGAGCGCGAAGCTGCGGGTGTTCATGGACTGGGTGATCGAGCTGATGCAGGAACATGCGCCGGTGATCCGGCCGCCGGTGAAACGTTGATGGCCAGTTGAGGCGATAACGCCCGATCAAGCCAGATGCGCACGGCCCCAAGGATGACGAGGAAGACACGTGGGCCTCACTCAGATATCGCCAGGGCATTGCACCAGCAAGCCAAGCCACCGCTTACTGCGCCCGCACAATCTCCGTCTGCCCCCCTGCCCCGGCCACCAGCCGAACCGGCAGAATCCGCGCAACCATGCGCGCAAAGTCCGCAGGCCTGCCGACTTGGTAACTGCCACCGATCGTCATGGCGGCAACGGCGGGATCACGGATCACCAACCCACTGGCACCGTATCGCTCCATCTCCAGCAAGGCATCGGCCAAGGACGTGTTCTCGAAGCGCACCATGCCCTTGCGCCACAGCGCAACGCCGCCTGGCGCAACAGCCGCCACGTCTCCGACCAAGCCAGCGGACGACACCGTCAGGCGCTGGCCTGCGATCAGGTCCACCGCGTCAGTCGCTTGCTGTCCCGTCACGCGCACATGCCCTTCTTCGACAGCCACCTTGACCATGCCCGCATCCATGCCTGCCTGCCGGTAACGCACTGAGAACCGCGTGCCGACTACTGCCACCCGCGCCGGCCCGGCCAGCACATGGAAAGGTTGTCTGGCATCGTGCGCCACCGTGAACATCACCTGCCCCTCCAGGATGCGCACCTCACGCCGGTCACGATAAAGCGCAACCCGGGTTTGGGTGTCGGCATCCAGGTTCAGTTCGGTGCCGTCGGGAAGTTTGATGGTCTGGTGCTGCCCGCGCTCGGAAACGTAACTGCCTTCAAAGACCGGCAACTGCCACCAGTGATGCAAGCCAAGTCCGATGGCAAGCAATACGGCACAGCCGAAGGCAAGCATGGCTCCCCGTGCAGCGAATCCACCTAGGGACCACGATGCCCGGCTCGAACGCTTGCTTGCTTTCGAGCGCTGATTTGCTGCCGAAGGCGATGCACGCTGCGGCTCACGCGACCGCGAATCTGCCTCCAGCGGCTGAACAAGCGGGCCACGAACATGCGCCAACTTTTCCGCCGGAACGTCTCGCAATTCCGCCGCGGTCTTAACCAACCGCGCATATGCGGCAGCATGCGCATCACTGGCGGCCAGCCACTGCGCGAGCTCAGCTTGTTCGCCAACCGTCAGCCCTTGTTCCCAGCGCGTGTGCCAGTCCGCAGCCGCCACATCGACCGGGTCGAACTGACGGAAATATTCCGCAAGCTCACGTGCCTCGTCCGCCTCGCTTGTTGCGTTGGCAGATGCAGGGGATGACGGCGGGAAGCGGCTGCTCATCTTATCGGTAGGAATTAGGACCGGACAGCACTACGCCCTGCCCGGAAAGCAGCGAGTACACCACAATCCGCCTGGTTTCAGTGGTCATCATCAAGCGCCTGTCTGCGCGCGGCACACGCCAGTTTCCCGCGGCTGATGTACTGATTCACCATGCTCAGCGACACGCCCATGCGCTCGGCAATTTCCTTGTTGGGCAATTCATCGAACAAGTACAGGCAGAAAGCCTCACGACACCGTTCCGGCAGCGCCTCGATGGTGCCGATGTAGGCCTGAACAGCCTGCGATGACGCGTAGGCCGCATCGGGTTGCCAATGATTCGGCCCAGCCGGCTGACTGGCATCGTCCAAACCATCGATGCTTTCGTGTTGGCGAAGCTCGGCACGTCGATCCAGATCGATCTTGGCACGCAAGGCCACGGTTCGCAGCAAAGCCGCCGGTTCTGCGATTACCTGCCCTGACTGCTCCATCGACAGCACCCGCGCATAGCTCTCCTGCGCCAGGTCGGCCGCGGTATCGCGGTCTCGCACCTTGCGCAGGCAGAACTTCAGCAGATCTCGATAATAAGTGGTCAGCACTGTCCGTAACCCAGGCACGACAAAGCTGTCGACGCAATGCTGCAATGCGCCCGCGACAGGGTCAGTCACGCGAGACGTAAGGAAGCGCCGGGATTATAGGCAAGAATGCGAATTGTTCGCATGTGAATGGGTGCCGGCCAGGACCGAATTGACGTTTGGCCGTTTGGGTTCAGGCAATGCCAAGAAAGCAATTTGCCAGTTGGGATACGCCGGCAGAAGCGATGACCGCCCGTGCTAATCCGCGACACACACCCTATCGCGCCCCAGCTGCTTGGCCTTGAGCATGGCCAGGTCTGCCCGGTGCAAGGTCTGCATGATCGACTCGCCTTCGCGCATGCCTGCAATCCCGGCAGATATCGTCAGCGTGCCATCGGGCCGTGGCACAGCGGCCAACAAGGTGCGCAGCCGCTCTGCCAGCAGCTTGGCCTCGCCTTCGTTCTGGTAAGGCAGCAGCACACAGAATTCCTCGCCGCCCAGTCGACCGAACACATCGCCATCACGCAATGCTTGCTGCACGGCGCTTGCCATGCCACGCAGCACGGCATCGCCGGCCGCATGGCCATGACCATCGTTCAGCCGCTTGAAATGGTCAATGTCCAGGTACAACAAAGTAAGCGGTGCCTCGGTTTCGCAAGCGATGACCGCCTCGATCTCGGCTTGCTGCAGGAATTCCGCCCGGCTGCGCGCGCCGGTCAGGGCATCAGTCACTGACAGGTCAGCCAACCGGCATTCCTGATCGAACGCATAACGCTGGTGGTCGTGAATCCGTTTGTGGCTGACCGACCCTGCCAGCAAGGCCATGCCCGCAAAGAACAGGCTGAATATGGTGTCGGTGCGGTTGGCCGCATGTTCCACCACAAAGGGCAGGAAGAAGGCATAACAGACCAGGCTGCCGGCAACCCATTGGGCAAGCGTCACCCAGAAGAAGCTGGTGGACAGCACAATGATCAGCGCCGCCGGCAGGAAGTACATCAATGGCCGATCGGTGCCCAGCGCGCCCAGGTAGCTGTTGAAAGTGACGGTGGCAATGGTGGCCAGACAGGCGAAGCCGTAGGCACGTACCGAGGGTGCTTTAACGATCAGATAGGCGAAAAGCGCAGTCAGCGGCAGTAGCGCCACGCGCAGGCCAAGGTATTCGGGCGTGGGGATCAGCAGGCGGATCAGGATGGCAACGATCGATCCGACCACAGCCATGACGCCCATCTCGACAGCGGTCAGCTGCAGGCGTCGCAGGGTCTGCTGGCGAAAAGCGTGTTCGCGATCGACAGCGATTGCGTCTCGCAGAAGCTTTCTGTGTGGCATCTACAAAATCGTCCAGATGCCGGATGACGACGTGATGCGGCAAGAATGTTCAGATGATGCCTGGGGCATAAACCCAGCTGCACCAGCGCGCACCAAGGCGCGCTGGGGGCATTTTAGCCAGGATCACCCGGCATCATCGTCGTGTTGCGCCGCTCACTTGGTAAGGAAACGTGGCGAAGCAACACGGAAAATCCCGCGCGCAAACGCTGCTGTATCACGCATACAGCCGTTCGATATCCTCCGCATACCGTTGGTAGATGCTTGAGCGGCGCACCTTCATCGTTGCGGTCACTTCCCCATCGTCGTGATCCAGCTCCTTGGTCAGCAGATGGAAGCGACGCACATTCGCCACCTGCGCCAGTTGCCCGTTGGCGCGGTCCACTTCGGTCTGCACCAAGGCCCGCACGCGGCTGTCTTCCACCAGCGATCGGAAGTGCGTGAAGGCAATACCCTGGGTTTGCGCCCATTTGCCCACGTTGTCGAAATCGATCTGAATCAAGGCCGACACAAAGCGCCGCCCTTCCCCGATGACAATGCACTCCTTCACATACGGGCTACCCTTCACCGCGTTTTCGATCTCAGACGGCGTCAGGTTCTTGCCGCCTGCGGTGATGATGATGTCTTTCAGACGGTCGACAATGCGCCACTGGCCGTCTGCACCTTGCTCGGCCACGTCACCGGTATGCAACCAGCCATCCTGAATGGCTTTCTCGGTCGCCTCGGGGCTTTTGTAGTAGCCAGCAAACACCATGTCGCCGCGTACCAGCAGTTCGCCTTGGTCGCCACGACGCAGTTCGGTACCGACCGCGCCTTCGCCTACCGACCCGATGCGTACCCGCTGCGGGTGCTGTCCCAGGATCATGCCGGTGGATTCGGTCAGGCCATAGACTTCGATCAAGGGCACACCCAGGCCGCGCATGAAGCGCAGGACTTCGGGCGGAATGGGCGCAGCGCCCGTCAGCGCAACATGCGTATTGCGCAAGCCCAGGAAGTTCTGCAAGGCGCGCAGAATCAACACGTACCACCACGCGTAGACCAAGCGTTCACGCAGGCTGCGTTGTGATGGGGATTTTTCAGCAAACGGTGCGCAGGCGGCGGTGGCACGTTCGTACAACCAGCGTGCCGGTGCCCCGGCTTCCTGCATCTTGATGCAGACGGCACCGTGCAGCTTTTCCCAGATGCGGGGCACGCCCAGGAACAAGGTGGGAGCGACTTCGCGCAGATCGTCTTGCACGGTGCGAATCGATTCACCAAAGTTCACCTGAGACCCGGTGTACATCGGCGCAAACACCGTCAGCATCTGCTCGGCCACATGGCACAGCGGCAGGTAAGACAAGTGCGTGGAATGCGCGTCCATGCCCAGACGTTCGATCAGACCAGGGGCCACACCGCGAATATTGCGATAGCTGATCATCGCGCCCTTGGGCTTGCCGGTGGACCCCGACGTATAGATCATCAGCGCAATGTCATCCAGGCGCTGTGCATCCACGCCCTGAATCATTTCCGGCAGGTATTCGTCCAGGCGATCCGCACCCATTGCTTCCAGTTCAGCAAAGGTCAGGATCATTTCCCGTGCCTCGGCCGGCAGGCTGCGCAAGCCCTTGGGATCGATGACCACGATCTTGCGAAGACGTGGCAGACCACCGGGTTGCGCCAACACCGCCAAGACTTTTTCGGTCTGTTCCTGATCCTCGCAGACGATCATGTCTACATCGGCGTGTTCCAGCACATAGCCGATTTCCGACGCCGGGCTGGTGGCGTAGACGCCCACCGTGACGGCACCGACGACCCCGGCACCCAACTGGGCCAACACCCATTCGGTGCGGTTCTCCGACACGATGGCAACGTGGCAACCGCGCGCCAGACCCAGTGCGCGCATGGCACGCCCGATGCCGCAGGCACGCCGCCAGTAGTCGGCCCAGCTTAGCGGCTGCCAAATGCCGAAGTCCTTCTGCCGCAGCGCGATACGGTTCGGAATGGTCTGTGCGTGGTGGTGCAACATCTGCACGATGGTGCGTTCGGGCAGCGTGGCATGTGTAGCGGTGGAAGTTTCCATGCTTGCTCCTTACGACAGCCAGCGCTTGCGGCGCTTGTAGTGTTTGATGTCGCGGAAGCTGCGCGATTCACCCGCGCCGCCCACGCCAAGATAGAACTCGCGCACGTCGGGGTCGGCCGCCAGGCGTTCGGCAGTGCCATTGATCACCACTTTGCCTGACTCCATGATGTAGCCGTAATCGGCCACAGCCAGCGCAAGCGACGCGTTCTGTTCCACCAGCAGCATGGCCACGCCTTGTTCTGCGTTGATGCGGGCAATGATGGTGAAGATGTTCTCCACCAGCATGGGCGACAGGCCAAGCGACGGCTCGTCCAGCAGCATCAAAGACGGCCGGCCGATCAGGGCGCGGCCGATAGCCAGCATTTGTTGCTCGCCGCCAGACAGGTAACCCGCTAGCCCTTTGCGACGTTCATGCAGGCGTGGAAAGTACTCGTAGACCAAGTCGAAATCGGGCTTGGCAGCGGGATCAGAACCCAGTGCCCCGCCGCCTTGCGCTGACGATTGCGGTGCAGTGCCCCTGCCCCGCCCGCTCAGCGCATAAGTTGCCGCCACCAGGTTCTCTTCGACCGTCAGGTCTTCGAACACCCGACGGCCTTCCATCACGTGCCCCAAGCCCGCGCGCACCAGGCCATGCGGCGTCATGCTTCCGATGTCTTGCCCCGCGAAGTGAACGTGGCCAGCGGTGACGGAACCGTCTTCGATATCCAGCAGATTCGACACCGCTTTGAGCGTCGTGGACTTGCCCGCCCCATTGCTGCCCAGCAAGGCCACGATGCGCCCACGCGGTACTGACAGCGACAGGCCGCGCAGCACCTGCACCGCGTGGTTGTAGACCACCTCGATATTGTTGACGGCAAGCAGCGCGTCAGTTGCCGCGTTTGTCATTCCTTACTCCAGCACGATCCAGTCTGACGCCGGCACCATGCGCTTCTGCTTCACGTCCGCCTGGTAGATGCGCCCGACCGGAATCGAGTTGCCCTTGATGGTGATCGGCACGCCAATCAACCCGCCCGTGTCGAAGTCCTTCAGCGACGTCAATGCCGACTTCAGATTCGGCCCGGTCAACGGTTTACCCGCAGCCAGCGTGCGCTTGGCCGCTTCCGCGAACAACATGCCACCCAGGAAGCCTTGCATGTAACCAGTGCTCTGGTATTCAGGCCGCATCTTGCGGATCTGATCCAGCATCGGCGACTTGCCTTCGGTGTCGTAGTAATAGCGGTACGGCATCACACCCATGAAGCCCTGCGCGTCTTCGCCCATCTGCATCACGGTGGAATTGTCCATGGTCCAGAAGGTGCCCATGTAACGCGACTTCAGGCCCATCTTCTTGCCCTGGCTGACGAATTCCGGGATGGGTGCCAGCACGTAGCCGTGGAAGATGGTGTAGTCGGGATTGGCACGGCGCAGCTTGATGATTTCGGTCGATACATCGACTGATCCGGGCGCAGTCATGATTTCAACGGCGACGTCCAGGCCGAGCTTCTTGGCTGCCTCGCGCGAGGTGGCGATCGGGTCGCGGCCGAACTCGGTGTCGGAATACACAAACGCCACCTTGGCCTTGGGCGTTTCCTTGGCGATATGACGCAGCAAGATGCCGAACATTTCGGTGTAGTCCGGGCCGAGCATGAACTGGTTCGGGTACTTCTTGGGGTCATTCAATTCCGACGCAAACGATGCGCCCGACATCAGGATGTTGCCACCCCGGTCGATCTCGGCATTGATGGTCTTGGAAAACCCGGTTGAATCACCGTAGTACAGATTCACGTTGTTCTGGCTGGTGATCTTCTTGAAAGCCGCAACCGATACGTCAACCTTGTAGGCCGTGTCTTCCGGCACGTAACGCAGCTTGCGGCCGTCGATACCGCCCTGCTCGTTGGCCCATTTCACGTAGTCGCCCAGGCCGGCATGAATGCCGATGCCTGCAAATGCAAAGACCCCGCTCATGGGCACGGATGCGCCAATCACGATGTCTTCCTTGGCAGGTGCCTGCGCAAAGGCGCTGGAGACACATGCTGCCAATGCCACTGGCAGCGCCAGGCGACGCAGCCAACGGGCTGCGTTTGAGACGGAAGGCGAGAACATCGCACCAGCGCCGTCTGCGCGGCCTTGGGCAATCGGGTGTTGAGTCATGAAGATCTCCTGTCGCAGCCGTAGGCTGCGGTGGGGCGTGCATTAGGGACTTGCTTAACGTGCTTGTCTTGAGGTCTTGCCAGTCTTGTTCTTGAAGTTTTTTGAATCGGTACCCGGTCAATGTTTGAACGGCCACAGGTGGAAGAAGCGCCGCACCCGTCGCCACATCTCGGCCAGGCCATGCGGTTCGAACACCAGGAAACCGACGATCAGCACACCGAACACGATGATGCGAATGGGAGCCACGTATTGCAGCGAATCCGCACCCAGCGAGGTCCAGCCCACCACCAGCTTCAGAAACTCCGGCACCATCGTCATGAAGGTAGCGCCCAGAATCGCGCCCAGAATGGTGCCCATGCCGCCGACGATGATCGCGGCCAGGAAGAAGATCGACATCTGCAGCGGGAAGCTTTCCGGCGTGACCACGCGGAAGAAGTAGGCCCACAAGCCGCCTGCTACCCCTGCGTAGAACGAGGACAGCGCAAAAGACAGCAGCTTGTAGCGCAGCAGCGGAATGCCCAGCACTTCTGCCGAAATGTCGCGGTCGCGGATCGCGATGAAAGCCCGGCCAATACGGGTACGGAACAGGTTGGCCGCGCCCAGCAACATCAGCGCCGTGACCGGCACCACCAGCCAGTAGATGCGGAAGGACGTATCCAAGGCCACGCCGAAGATCTTGGCAGGCGGCACCGACAGGCCCGCCGTGCCGCCGGTTACGCCCAGATTGGCGAACAGGAAGTGCACGATGAACGAGGCGGCAATGGTGGCGATGGCCAGGTACAGGCCTTTCACCCGCAAGGATGGAATGCCGACCAGCACGCCACCCAGCATGGCCACCGTGCCACCGATCAGCAGATTCAAAATGGCGGGCGTACCCAGGCGCTGCTCAAGCACGGCAACGGTATATGCGCCGATGCCCATGAAAGCAGCCTGGCCCAGACTCACCAGGCCGGTGTAACCCGTCAGTATGTTCAGCCCGGTGGCGCTGGCAATGTTGATGGCGACCAGGCAGGCCAGGTATAGCCAGTAAGGGTCTGCCACGAAGGGGAATGCGATCAGGGCCAGTACCAGCACCAATACCCAGGTGCGTTGCGTGGCGGAGTCGAACAGGGCCTGATCGGCCGCGTAGCTCTGTTTGGCGGTGCCGATGCGCATGCGTCTACAGCCTTTCGATATCGCGTGTGCCGAACAGACCGTAGGGCCGAACCATCAGCACCACGACCAGCACGACAAAAGTGGTAAGCAGCTTGTATTCGCCGCCCAGATAACCGCCTGCCAAAGACTCGACCACACCAATCAGCAGCCCGCCCACCAGGGCTCCGGCAATGCTGTCCAGGCCGCCGACGATCACCACCACCAGCACCGACAGGCCAAAGATACCCATGGTGGGCGACAGGCCGCCGATCGAGCCGACCACGATGCCGGCCACCGCTGCAATGGCGGCACCCGCCACCCACGACAGCGAGAACACACGCGGTACCGCAATGCCCATTGCGTAGGCGGCACCCTGGTCAGATGCCGTCGCCCGCAAGGCCACCCCACCCCGCCAGAAGCGGAACAACAGCAGCACGGCAAGCGTCAGCGCCAAGGCCGTCAGGAAGCCGTAGAACACCTTGGGCGCAATGAAGGCTTCGCCCAGCACGATGGGATCGCGTGGCATGAATTCGATCAGGCGATGGGTGTCGGCACCCCAGGCGAGCTCAACCACACCCACCAGAATCGACGACAGACCAACCGTGACCATGAAGACGGAAATTGGTGGTTCACCCAGCATCGGACGAATGGCAATGCGCTCGATCAACCCGCCGATCAAGGCACTGGCCACCACTGCACCGGGAATCGCCAACCACACCGGCCAGCTCAATCCCGTAGACAGCCCGAAGAAGGTGTAGGCACCGATCATCAGCATTTCGCCGATGGCCAGATTCACCACGCGAGTGGCTTTGTAGACGATCACGAAAGCCAGCGCTGCCAGCGCATACAACCCGCCACCGGCCAGGCCTGCCAGCGTGATTTCGATCAGGAACCAGATGTCCATCACGCCGCCTCTGCGCGCAAGCGGCGCCGCAGGTCGGCCACATCGCCGGCCCCAAGATATGCCCGAATGACTTCAGGATCGGCCTGCACCTGAGCGGGTGTGCCATCGGCAATCACCTGCCCGAAATTCAGCACCACCACGTGATCGGATAAGTCCATCACCATGCCCATGTCGTGCTCGACCATCAACACCGTAATGCCCCATTCGGCACGCAGATCGAGAATGAAACGCGCCATGTCTTCGGTCTCTTCGCGGTTCATGCCCGCCACCGGCTCATCCAGCATCAGCACAGTGGGTTGCATGGCCAGCGCACGCGCCAGTTCCACGCGCTTTTGCAGTCCGTAGGGCAACGACGCGACCGAGGCATGACGAATGTGGTCGATCTCAAGAAAATCGACGATGCGGCGTTCAATATCTTCACGCAGCGCCAGTTCTTCGCGTCGGGCCCGACCCAGATAAAACAGCGCATCGAATATGTTGGTGCGCAAATGAACGTGACGGCCGAGCTTGATATTGTCGAGTACGGTCATGCCGCGAAACAGCGCAATATTCTGAAAGCTGCGAGCCAGTCCCAGCTTGGCGCGGGCAGGCGGAGCCAGATGCGTAATATCGCGGCCGGCTACGTGGATACTGCCCGTGTTTGGCTTGTAAAAGCCCGAGATCGTATTGAACAACGATGTCTTGCCTGCGCCGTTCGGACCGATCAGCGTAGTGATCGAGCCTGACGCAACAGAAAATCCCACCTGGTTCAGCGCCTTCACTCCCCCGAAGGCGAGCGTCACGCCTTCCACCCGAAGAATCGGGTCTGCCGCTGAGCTTTCCACCCTGTCTCCCGTGCCATCGTTATTGTTTTTGAAGCACATGCCCCAGGCGTGCGCAGTCACCGCGCAAGCTCGCACCCCTGGTCTGTTTGAATCAAAGATATAGCAGCGTCAGACGAGCGGTAAGCCGTCGTTTGCCCTGTTGGGGGAACTACGAAGCCAAGCGGGTGCATTTGATTTCAACGAATCGGTAGTTCGTGCGGCGAGGAAAGGAATCCAGAATTCGGGGTTGCGAATTTTCTGTTTCTCGCTTTTTTTCACCCCTTCAGGACCTTCCTCATGAGCCGTGACCGTCTCTTTCTGCTTAGCCCTGGATTCGCCGACGCCAACCACCCTGGCGAACGTTTCGTCTGCCCGGACTGCATTCCCATTGAGGGCTTGCTGGCGGCTGCTCCCGACCTGCTTGGCAAGCTGGACATTTCGCATCACCCATTCGCACGGCCACGTACCGGTGTGATTGCTGCGCTTGATGCCGATCATCAAGGACTGCCGGTGCTGATCTTCGGTGACGAGCAGCCAGCACCGGCCGATGCCGAATCCGTGGGTAGTGTGCGTTTCGTGACCGACACTCGCCGCATTCTGGATCTGCTGGCAGAACGCCACGGGTTTCCGAAGCTGCATTGAGCGTCATGGGCTACGTAGTCTGGGCTACGTAGTCGTTCCCCCACAGCCTGCACCAAGCTGAGGCCGCTGCCTGTGAATCGGCTCACGTAATCGGGCATCGGAAAATCTGGCAGACAGTCACCGAGCCTGTACCGACAAGGCATCGAGATCACGCCCCGAAAAACCAGGTTTTTCAGTTTCCGCAGGGAATAACGAGCATTAGTTGCCAGTCAGTGGCACGACCTGTTGCCACCATAAAAAATGGCACGGTCTTTGCTCGAATGGATGAGGTCTGGTTATGCATAAGCCCGGCATAAACCCGGCGTAAACCCACATAGCCCCTCACCCTGCCTCGGAGCGGAACATGGATGAAAAGTCGTTGAAGCAAGCCCTTGCAGCACGTCTTGAACAGGACTTCCGCCGAAGAGATTTTCTGCGCGCCATCAGCGCAGGCACCATGCTCGGGGCAGGTGCATTGATGAGTGGCGGTGTTGTACGCAACGCCTTTGCAGCCGAGCCGCCCAAGCGCGGCGGCACACTGACCTGGGCACAGACCGTACCGCCCGACACGTTGGACCCGCACTTCACCGGCTCGCTTGCCGCCATCAAGATTCACAACAACATCTTCAATGGCTTGCTGAAGGTCGTCTACGACGGCAAAGCGGTCAGCTTCGTGCCTGATCTGGCGGAATCGTGGGAGATGACCGATGGCATGACGCACATCTTCAAGCTGCGTGCCGGCGTCAAATTTCACGATGGCGGCGTCTGCGATGCCGAGGCCGTGAAGTGGAGCATCGAGCGTGTGAAAGACCCGAAGACCGGCTCGCCGCACGCGTGGATGGTGGCCTCGCTGGCAGGCATCGACATCATCGATCCGCTGACCGTGCGCATTCGCTACAGCAAGCCCTTTGCCTTCTTCCCGGTTGCCATGAACGGTGCCACCGGGCGCGCCGGCACCATCGTGTCGCGCAAGGCCGTCGAAAAATACGGCAAGGATTTCGGCCGCAATCCGGTGGGCACAGGTCCCTTCAAGTTCGTGCAGTGGCGCGAAAACGAGATGATCGAACTTGAACGCAATCCCGACTACTTCGAAGCCGGCTTGCCCTACCTGGACAAGATTCAGATCAAGCTGGTGAAAGAGCCGACCTCGGCAGTGGCTGCCGTCATGTCGGGCCAGGTCGACGGTATGGATGCCTGCCCGTTCCAGCTGATGCCCATGCTGCGCTCGAACAAGAACCTGAACGTCTATGGCGAACTGGAAGGCAACTATTCCTTTCTGGGCATGAACAACAAGCGTGCGCCATTCAACGATCCCAATCTGCGTCTGGCGATTGCGTATGCAATCGACCGCGAGCTGATCGTCAAGCAGGGGTATTTCGGCGATGCGTCACCAGCCTATTCGCTGATCTCGCCACCGATGACGAAGTTCTTCGATCCGAACATCGCCAAGTCTGGCCGGGGGCAGTTCTTCGACTTGAAGAAAGCCCAGGAATATCGCGCCAAGGCGGCAGTCCAGGGCGAAATCAGCCCGGTCTACATCGCCACCGAGGCCTTCACCTCCAACGGCGGCAGCGGCAGCCGCAATGCTCAGCTGATCATCCCTATGCTGGCCAAGATCGGCATCAAGGTGAAGCTGGAAATCATGGACCCGGCGGTGTTGACCAAGCGTCGTAACGCGGGCGACTTCGACTTGTACGACGAAGCCTGGCAGGCCGACCTGGACCCGGACGAAACCATTCGCCCGGAATGGACAACGGGCGTGCCCTGGAACTTCGTCGGCTACAGCAACCCGGAATTCGACAAGCTGATTTTGCAAGCCGCCGAGATCGTTGATGTCGAGGAACGCAAGAAGCTGTATTACGCGGCCGAAGACATCATGCTGCAGAAGGACGCGCCGATTGCGCTGCTGGCCCACACCAAGGTGTTCAAGATCTTCAACAAGCGGGTGGAAGGCTTCAAGTATGTGCCGGTGGACCTGATGAACATGCACACGGTCAGCCTGAAGACTTAATCAGTCGCTGCCTTTACACGTCTGCGATTTCTCATCAAGGGCGCAGACGCTGGATGGCAGTACTCGCACGCCTCCTGCGAAGGCTGCCCCACACCGGGCAGCCTTCGCTGAACGCCCGTTCCTGCTGTTGCGATAGATATGGCCCGCGCCTTTCTCACCAAGTTGCTGCAGACCCTGCTGGTCTTGTTCATCGTCTCGATCGTGGCGTTCTGGTTCCTGAAACTGGCACCCGGCGACCCGGTGATGATGTTGCTGGGTTCCGAGTACTCCCCTGCCGCCCACGCCAAGCTCACCCAGGACTTGGGGCTGGATAAACCCATTGCCGTGCAGTACGTCGATTGGCTGGGGCGCTTTGTGCAGGGGGACTGGGGCACGTCCTACATCACACGCGCGGACATCTGGACGCAGGCCGTGATGCAGGCCTTGCCGGTGACGCTTGCGCTATCGGCAGCGGCGCTGGCAATTGCACTGCTGGTCGGCATTCCGGTGGGGATGATTGCAGCACTCAAGCGCGGTGGGCCGGTGGATTGGGTCGTGTCGTCGCTGTCCTTGCTGGGCTCGGCCTTCCCAAGCTTTTTCCTGGGCATCGTGCTGATCTGGGTGTTCGGCGTGGCGCTGGGCTGGTTCCCGACCATGGGCTTCGTTCGCCCGTGGGAACAGTTCTGGTCGGGCGTGCACCACCTGGCATTACCCGCCATCACGCTGGCAGCCTACTACTGCGGCCTGATCGCCATCACCACCCGCGCCAGCTTGATCGAGGTGATGGAAAAGCCTTTCATCAATGCGGTTCGCGCGCGTGGCGAGCCCATGTGGCGGGTGGTCGGCGTACACGCCATGCGCAACGTGATGATGCCGCTGGTAACCGTGATCGGCTTGCAGCTTGGCGGCTTGCTGCGCGGCGCAGTGATGACGGAAGTGGTCTTTGCCGTACCCGGCCTGGGCATGATGATCACCACCGCCGTGCTCAGCCGCGAGTACGGCGTGGTGCAGGCCGGCATCATGCTGACCGCACTTTTCTTCGTGCTGGTCAATCTGCTGGTCGACCAGACCTACACCTGGCTGGACCCCCGGTTGCGCAGCCGATGAAACAGCCACTACGCATGCACACGTCGTCGACAAGCGTCGCTCGCTGCGGCAGGCCCGCAACCAGCACCCCGCCGAGCGCACAACTTAGCGTACATCCCAGCGCGCAAACCAGCCTTCAGACACGCCTATGACTGCGATCTCTTCGACATCTGCGGGCAAGCGTCCCGCCCAGGCCGGCTGGCGACGCCGCTACTGGCAACCGGTGCGACGCCAGCCGACAGCCATTGCCGGTCTGCTCATCGTTGGCCTGTTCGCTTTCATGGCGCTGTTTGCGCCCTGGCTGTCTACCCACGACCCAATCGTGCAGAACTTTGCCGATGCGCTGCAAGGGCCCAGCCTGTCGCATTTCCTGGGTACCGATTCCTTCGGGCAAGACGTGTTTTCGCGCGTGCTGCACGGCACCCGGCTGGCGCTCGGCATTGGCGTGGCCTCGGTCAGCCTGGGCATGGCTGGCGGCATGTTGATCGGGTTGGTCGCAGGCCTGGCCGGTGGCAAGGTCGAATGGGCATTGATGCGAGTCGTGGACGCCTTGCTGGCCTTCCCCGAGATCATTCTGGCGATTGCCTTCGTAGCGGTGTTCGGCATGGGCGTCGACAAGGTGATCTATGCGCTGGCGGTGTCTTTCATCGGGCCGTTTGCGCGCATCGTGCGATCCGATGTGTTGCAGGTCAAAGCGCTGCCTTTCATTGAAGCCGCGCAATTGATGGGCGTGCCACGGGTGCAGATCATCCTGCGCCACCTGCTACCGAACGTTGCACCGTCCTTGTTGGTACAGGCCGGCATACGCATCAGCACTGCGATTCTGCTGGAATCCGGCCTGTCGTTCTTCAGCATCGGCGTGGTGCCGCCTACCCCCGACCTGGGCCTGATGATCGCCGAGGGTCGCGCCTTCATCACCATGGCTCCCTGGATTTCTGCGGCACCGGGCGCGGCCTTGGCCATCTTGCTGGTAGGACTCACCTTGCTGGGCGACGGGCTGAGCAATGCCTTCAACCCACGTTCGCAGGGGAGATGAAGGCCATGCCTGCATACAGCCATCAGCACGCGAACACGCCCGGCCCTGTTTTCCAGTCAGCAATCGCCGCAACGCCCCTTTCTACGACCTTGCACGACGCAAGCCAGCAAACCGGACACCCCCCCGATCTGAACAGCGCCACGCCAGACCTGCTGCAGATTCACGCCTTCACCCTCAAACGTGGCCGCGCCGCTGTGCTGGACAAGGTCAGCCTGAGCCTGAAGGCCGGCCGCACGCTCGGCTTGCTTGGCGAGTCCGGCGCGGGCAAATCGACCTTGGCCATGGCCATCATCGGCTTGCTGACGGCACCGCAAGTCGACGTCCAGGGCAGTCTGAAATTTGCCGACATCGAACTGGTCGGCCTGCCAGAAAAACAATTCCAGAAGCTGCGTGGCAGTCGCATCGGCTTGATCTTTCAAGACGCCACCGCGTCGCTTGATCCCTGTTTCACCATCGGCCAGCAAATCTGCGAACCGCTGCGCCGGCATCTGAAGCTGTCTCGCAAACAGGCCATCGAACGCGCAGTGGCATTGCTCGACAGTGTTGGCATTCCCGACGCCCGGGCACGCCTGAGCGCCTTCCCGCACCAGTTGTCCGGCGGCATGCAGCAACGCGTGATGATCTCGATTGCGCTGGCCTGTGACCCGGAATTGCTGATTGCCGACGAACCCACCAGCGCGCTCGACGTAACCATTCAGGCGCAGATCATGGAGCTGATTCTGCGTCGGGTCCGCAGCCTGGGGTCCAGCGCGATCTTTGTGTTACATGACCTGGCCTTGGCGTCCCAGGTATGTGACGACATCGCGGTGATGTACGGCGGGCAGATCGTGGAAACCGGCCCGGCAGATGCGGTGCTGCGACGCCCTCTGCACCCTTACACCGTGGGCTTGCGATCCTGTGTGGTTGAACTGGATTCCGAGCGCCTGGTGCCCCTGCCCGGCACCATGCCGGGCGCAGACCAGATGCCGGAAGGCTGTCGGTTTGCATCGCGCTGCGCCTATCGCCAGGCCCGTTGCGACACCACACGGCCGCCACTGGAAATGCGCGATGGCCGCCTGCTTGCCTGCTGGCGCATCGACGAGATCATGACGGGGAGCGCGGCATGAACAAGCTTTATCAGCTACGTGACGTTGAGAAGGCATACACGGTCGGCACACGCCCCCGCAAAGGATTCTTCGCCGGTCGTACCCCTTTGTTGCTGAAAGCGCTGGACGGCATCCGGCTTGACTTGGCAGATGGCGATTCGCTGGCCATCGTTGGCGAAAGCGGGTCCGGCAAATCCACGCTGGTGCGACTGATGCTGGGGCTGGAAGCGCCCAGCGACGGAAGGCTGTTCTACCAAGGCCGGGAACTGGCGTCCTTGTCGGCTGAGGACCGAAAAACCTTCACACGGGAAGTTGCCTTCATCTACCAGGATGCACGCGGCTCGATGAACCCCAGAATGCGGGTGCGAGACGTCCTGGCCGAGCCCATGTTGCTGCACCGGCTTTGCAGCGAGGCCCAAGTCGATGCCAAGGTGGCCGAACTGCTGAACCGGGTTGGCTTGGCACCCGAGATGGCAGACCGTTACCCCGCCGAACTGTCTGGCGGCCAGGTACGTCGGGTGGCCGTGGCACGCGCGCTGGCAGTGCAACCACGGGTGATATTTGCCGATGAATCGGTGGCGGGCCTGGACGTCTCAGTCCAAGCGCAACTGCTGAACCTGCTGCGTGATCTGTGTCGCGACATGGGTCTGACCCTGGTGTTCATCACACATGACCTGGGCGTTGCCAGTTATCTGTGCACCCGCATTGCGGTGATGTATCTGGGCCGCGTGGTGGAAGAAGGCCCCAGCGCGGAAATTCTGGCGAACCCGCATCACCCGTACACCCGCAGCCTGCTGCGCGCGTTCCCCAGCTTCGACAGGCCGCTGACGGCATCGCTGACTGGTGAGATTCCCAGCCCGATCAACCTGCCTGCGGGTTGCCGGTTTGCCAGTCGCTGCCCCGATGCGCGTGAAGCCTGCAAACAGACCGATCCTACGCTTGCGCCGGTTTCTGATCGCAGCAGCGTTGCCTGCCTGTTTCCGTTGAACGTGCAGCCGCAGGAAGTTCTGGCGGCGGTGTCATAACCGAGCATCTTCCCGCACCACGGAGCCTCGGGGGCTTTGTGCCCGACTCTCTTTGCGTCGCCCCATATTTTCATAGGCAAATCCATGCGTTCACCCACCGCCACCGCCCGCCAAGGCATGATCACCACGCCCCATCACCTGGCCACTGCGGCCGGTCAACGTGTGCTGGCGGCGGGCGGCAATGCCATCGAGGCGGCCATTGCGGCGGGCGCAGTGCTGACCGTGGTCTACCCGCACATGAACAGCATTGGCGGTGATGCGTTTTTCGGCATCGACGACGGTAAAGGCTATGTATCGGGCCTGGACGGCGCTGGCAGCGCGGGGGCTGCTTGCAGCATCGATAAATATCGCGCGCTCGGATTCGACGCCATTCCCAAACGCGGGCCGCCAAGTGCCACTACCGTGGCTGGCATGGTGTCGGTATGGGGAGAAGCCTTCGAACAAAGCCGCCAATGGGGCGGAACATTCAGCTGGGCAGACTTGCTGGCACCCGCGATTGCACTGGCCGAAGACGGTTTTGCGCTCAATGCAGGCCAGCCTTCATCCCTGCACGCGCACTGGGACATCCTGTCGAAGACACAGCGATTCGTCGATACCTTCGCACCAGAAGGCGTGATCCCGCTGCCCGGCAGCCATTTCAAGCAAATCGCGCTGGCCAATACCCTGCACCAGCTGGCGCAGGATGGTGCTGAAAGCTTCTACCGTGGTGCCCTGGGCCAGCGCATTGGTAATGGCCTGCACGCCGAGGGCAGCTTGCTTGATGCCGCCGATCTGGCTGCCTTCCGCTGCAAACGGGTCGACCTGCTGCAAGTGCCCTACCGCGACGGCCAGGTGGTCAACCTGCCGCCACCCACCGTTGGCATGACCGCGCTGATGGTGCTTGCCATTCTTGATCGCTTCGACCTGACGGGGCTGGACCCGCAATCCGCGCGTTTTGTGCACCTGCAGGTTGAAGCGGCCAAGCTTGCACACCAGCTTCGTGATCAGTATTTGAACGACCCCGATTTCAACCCGGTACCGACTGCCAAGCTTTTGGACAGCGCGTTCATCGACCGCCTTGCCGCCAGCATCGACCCCGATCGTGCAGCGCCCTTCACCAATGGCCCGACGCCCGGCGATACCGTCTGGTTCGGCGTGATGGATGCCGAGCATCGTGCGGTCAGCGCGATCCAGAGTATTTGCTGGGAATATGGCAGCGGGGTAATGGCGGGCGACACCGGCATCCTGTGGCATAACCGAGGGCACGGGTTTTCGATGGACCCGCAGCATGTCAACGCACTGGCACCCGGCAAGCGCCCATCGCACACGCTTAACGCACCCTTGTTCTTGAAAGACGGCAAGACGCGCATTGTGTTCGGCACCATGGGCGGCGAAGCGCAGCCGCAGATCAGCACGGCTGTGCTGACACGCGCGCTCGATCTGGGCATGCCACTGGACGAAGCGCTGGACGCGCCGCGCTGGGTCATCGGCCGCGCCTGGGGCGACCAGTCGCCTACCAGCTTGAAGCTGGAACGTCGGTTCAGTCAGCAGACTTATGACGAACTCGCCGCAATGGGCCACGAGATGGAGTGGTTCCCCGGCGACTACTCAGACTTCGTTGGCCATGCCGGCATCATCGTGTTGTGCGATGACGCCAACATGCAAGGCTGCGCCGACCCGCGCAGCGACGGGGCGGCCTTGGGCGTTGATAGCTGAAACACGTCCCGCAGCCATTTGGGCAGTTGCGGAAAGCTGATGACAAGTATCAGGCCGCGAGTTCCTGGCGGATAATTTCCGCGCCTGCGCTGAGCGCCTCCAGCTTGCCCTTTGCGATGGCGCGTGACAGAGGTGCCATGCCGCAGTTGGTGCAAGGGTAGAGCTTGTCGGCATCCACGAACTTAAGTGCCTTGCGCAGCGTGTTGGCGACTTCTTCGGGTGTCTCGACCGTGTTGCTTGCCACATCGATGGCACCCACCATCACTTTCTTGCCACGAATAAGCTCGATCAGGTCGATTGGCACATGCGAGTTGTGGCATTCCAGCGAGATGATGTCGATGCTGGACTTCTGCAGCTTGGGGAAGGACTCTTCGTACTGACGCCATTCAGAACCCAGCGTCTTCTTCCAGTCGGTGTTGGCCTTGATGCCGTAGCCGTAGCAGATATGCACGGCCGTTTCGCACTTCAGTCCTTCGACTGCCCGTTCCAGCGTGGCAATGCCCCACTCGTTCACTTCGTCAAAGAACACATTGAACGCAGGTTCGTCGAACTGGATGATATCGACGCCAGCCGCTTCCAGTTCCTTGGCTTCCTGATTGAGGATCGTGGCAAATTCCCAGGCCAGCTTTTCGCGGCTTTTGTAGTGGGCGTCGTAGAGCGTGTCGATCATGGTCATGGGTCCAGGCAGCGCCCATTTGATGGGTTGCTTGGTTTGCTGACGCAAGAACTTGGCGTTTTCCACAAACACGGGCTTCGGACGGCTCACGGCCCCAACGACCGTCGGCACGCTGGCATCGTAGCGATCGCGAATTCGAACGGTTTCACGTTTTTCGAAGTCGACGCCGCTCAGGTGTTCAACGAAGGTCGTGACGAAGTGCTGACGGGTCTGTTCGCCGTCGCTGACGATATCAATGCCCGCCTGCTGCTGCTCTTGCAGGGCCAGGCGCAAGGCGTCTTGCTTGCCCTCGGTCAATTCTTCGTCTTGCAGCTTCCACGGGGACCAGAGTTTTTCCGGCTGCGCGAGCCAAGACGGTTTGGGCAGACTGCCGGCGGTGGAAGTGGGCAACAATTTTTTCATGGTAGATAACTGGCAAATGATTTCGGGTATTTTTTTTTCGGATTTCTGTTCAGTTAGCGCGCGTAATTCGCCGCCCACTGATCGAGAATTTTCTTGTACGGCTTGATGAAATGCGTCTCGGTGAACTTGCCCTGCCTGACGGCCAACTGGCTGCGCTCTTCGCGGTCATAGACGATTTGCGTCAATGAATAATCCCGATGTTTCAGGCTGGGTTGGTATACCTTCCCTGCCACAGAATTGGCGTTGTAAATCTCAGGCCGGTAAATCTTCTGGAAGGTTTCCATCGTGCTGATGGTGGCGATCAATTCAAGATTGGTGTAGCCGTCAAGCAGGTCACCAATGAAATAGAACGCCAAGGGTGCCACGCTATTGGGCGGCATGAAGTAGCGAACCTGCATGCCCATCTTTTCGAAATACTGATCGGTCGACGAAAATTCGTTCTGCTGATATTCAACGCCCAGTACCGGGTGCTGGTTTTCTGTCCGATGATAGGTCTTGCTGCTTGACGCACTCAGACAGATAACCGGCGGCTTGCTCAGGTGCGCCTTGTAGGCGTCCGAATTCACGAAATGCTGGAACAACTTGCCATGCAAATCGCCAAAATCTTCGGGCGTGGCGAATGTCGATTTGTTGTTGTTATATTCCGGCAGCAACACACTGAAGTCGTAATCACGCACGTAGGACGAGAAGTTATTTCCCGCAATCCCTTCGATGCGCTCCTTGGTTTTCTTGTCGAGAATATTCGGCTTCAATATCTCGATCAACGGGAACACATTGCCGCCTGCGTCAGAAGCAATGCTCATTTCAACGGAAATGATTTCAAGCTCAACCGCGTAACGATCTCCGTTCGGGTTGTCCCACTGCGCCAAGCTATTGAAGCGGTTATCGATCATTCGCAGGGTGTTGCGCAAGTTCTCCTGGCGGCTTGCGCCCCGGGCCAGATTGGCGAAGTTGGTCGTCAGACGGGTGCCGTCCGAAGGCTGGTAATTCTCATCGAAGCGAATGCTGTTGATGTTGAATGTGAACTCGTTGCTCATCTTGCGCTGGCGTCCTGGATTTCTGCGGAAACAATGGAAGTGGATGCTAGAGGTCGCTATCGATGAAGTAAAATGGTCATTTCTCATAAATCCATGAATTCGGATCATCTGAATGCTTGAACGCATCCATCTCAGCATCGTTCAGCAGGTCGAACGACAAGGCTCGTTGACCGCCGCCGCAGGCGTGTTGAACCTGACCCAGTCGGCCCTGAGCCACAGCATGAAGAAGCTGGAACAGCAGCTGGGCACAGACATCTGGCTGCGCGAGGGGCGAAGCCTGCGGCTGACGCAGGCCGGCCAATACCTGCTGGCGGTGGCAAACCGGGTACTGCCGCAACTGGACCTGGCCGAAGAACGCCTGGGCCAGTTCGCGCAGGGCGAGCGCGGTGCGCTGCGCATCGGCATGGAATGCCACCCCTGCTACCAGTGGCTGTTGAAGGTGGTGTCCCCGTACCTGACGACGTGGCCCGACGTGGATGTGGACGTCAAACAGAAGTTCCAATTCGGCGGAATTGGCGCGCTGTTTGGCTACGAGATCGACCTCTTGGTCACGCCAGACCCGTTGTTCAAGCCGGGGCTGAAGTTCGAACCGGTGTTCGACTACGAACAGGTGCTGGTGGTGGCCAAAGGCCATGCGCTGGCCTCAGTAGCCTATGTGAAGCCCCAGCAACTGACCCAGGAAGTGCTGATCAGCTACCCCGTGGACATCGAGCGGCTGGACATCTACAACCAGTTCCTGTTGCCGGCCGGCGTCACGCCCAAGCGCCACAAGGCCATCGAAACCACCGACATCATGGTGCAGATGGTGGCCAGCGGCCGTGGTGTGGCCGCCCTGCCGCGCTGGCTGGTCGAGGAATATGCAGACAGGATGGACGTGGTGCCCGTGCGGCTGGGTGTGCGCGGCATCCCCAAGCAGATTTTCCTGGGGGCACGCGAGTCGGAAACTTCCATTGACTACGTGCGAGCCTTCATCGAATTGGCGCGGCAACCTGCGCTTGCTGCTGTTGCTGCTGCGCCAGGGAACAACGGATAAGGTCGTCAGCGAGCCGCTCTGCCGCTGCGCCGACGTTGCGCAGTGACGGCGCAACGTCGGGCATCAGCATGAAGCATTGAAGAAGCGCCGTTTGAGGCCAGCATTTCAGACCGGTTAAGCTGTGCCGCCCGACCGCTTTCGCATGCCGATGTCCGACACACTCACCACCTGGCACCCTCGCCTGATCGCCCTGGCCACCCACGATGCCCATGATGACGGTGCGCATGACCTGAATCATCTGCACCGCGTGTGGCAAGCTGCCCAGACACTGCTTGTGGAGCACCCGGAAGCCGATTCGTTGGTGGTGATGGCCGCCTGTTATCTGCATGACCTGGTCAATCTGCCGAAGAACCACCCGGACCGCGCGCTGGCATCGAGCATGGCGGCTCAACGTGCCATCGAGCTGTTGCGCGAAGCGGGCTTCCCGGCAGACAAACATGCGGGTGTCGCCCACGCGGTTGAGGCTCACAGCTTTTCTGCCGCCATCACACCTGAAACCATCGAAGCCAAGATCGTTCAAGATGCCGACCGCTTGGATGCCCTGGGTGCCGTTGGTTTGGCACGCTTGTTCTACACCGCCGGCCGCATGGGTTCGGCCTTTGCGCATCCCGACGACCCGCTGGCCGTCTCGCGTGCGCTGGATGACAAGGCGTTTGCGTTGGACCACATCGAGGTCAAACTGGCGGGCCTGCCAGCAACAATGCAGACCGCCGCTGCCCGCAAGCTGGGCGAATCCAGGCTGGTGTGGCTGCGTGCGTTCCGCGATACCTTCGTGGCGGAATGGGGCACGGCAGATACCTTGCCCAGTTGAAGCCGCGCGAAAAACGAGGCAGTCCGTTTGTTTTGTACAATGCGCGCGCTGTCGCAGGTCTTGCATAGAAGATAAGACCTCACGAGCCACTCCACGACTCGGTCAGCACGAACTCCGCACGAGCCCAGCCAGCAGTTTCCACCACCGTCCGCGCATGTCGCGAACGCCGTCGATGTCCTCTTGCTCATCCTGCGCCCAGGCGCGGATGCACGGCCGGGCCATTTTCTTTACCTCAGGATTTTTGATGACGTTGTCGTCTACCAAACCAGGCGGCATCGGTCGCTGGCTATTTGCACTCATCGCGCTCGTTGTGGCCGCTTTTGGCCTTGGCATGCTGGTGCTGGGCGGCAAGCTGGTAGTTGCGGGCGGCACCTGGTATTACGCCATTGCGGGTGCCGCGTTTGTGGTGGCCGGCGCACTGCTCGCGGCCCTGCGCCGCACTGGCGTGCTGCTGTTTGGCGTCACGGGCGCGGCCACCTTGATTTGGGCAACGGCTGAAGTCGGTTTCGACGGCTGGGCGCTGATTCCCCGGCTGGCATGGTTGTCGCTCCTGGGCTTGATGCTGTTCGCCTTCTGGCCAGTCGCCAGGCACGGCATGCGCGGCTTCAGCAAACCGGTGTATCTGGTCAGCATGGGCGTGCTGCCGTTGACCATGCTGGGTTCGATCGTGGTGCCGCTGTTCAACTCGCCCCATGTCGAATTGGCAAGCACCAAACTGGCCAGGGACCGCCCTGCTGTCGCCTTCAGCCGGCTGACCGTTGAATCGCCAGACGGCAACGTGGCCGCCAACCACGACGCCAGCAACTGGACGTCTTACGGCGGCTCGAACCTGTCGAACAAATACAGCCCGTCGGCCCAGATCACCCCGGCCAACGTGAGCCAACTGGAAGAAGCCTGGCACTTCCACACGGGCGACCTGAAGCCTGCCGATGCCAAGTTTGCGTACGCGTTTCAGAACACGCCCTTGAAGGTCAAGGATACGGTGTATGTGTGTACGCCCAGCCAGATCGTGATTGCGCTGGATGCGGCCAAGGGCACGGAAAAATGGCGGTTCGACCCGCAGACCAGCCGCGAGGCCATGAGCAGGATCGCCGCCAGCACCTGTCGTGGCGTGGCCTACTTCGAGGCCAAGATGCCGGTTACCGAGTGCCCGACCCGCATCGTCTGGCCGATGGTCGACGGCCGGGTCGGTGCTATCGATGCAGCAACCGGCAAGCTGTGCACTGGCTTCGGCACCAACGGCTATCTGGACTTGAACGACGGCACGGGCAACACCTTCCCGGGCTTTGTAGCCCCCACCTCGCCCCCGCTGATCATGCGCGGCACGGTCATCATTGGCACTGGCCAAGTACGCGACGGCACGGAACGCGACGCGCCGTCGGGCGTGGTGCGCGGCTACGACGCCATCACGGGTGCCCAACGCTGGGCCTGGGACCTGGGTAATCCGGGCGTAAGCACCCCACCCAAAGCAGGCGAGGTCTACACCCGCAGCACGCCAAACGTATGGTCGCTGCTGGCAGGCGACGACGAACTTGGCCTGGTCTATCTGCCTACAGGCAACCCGGCCAGCGATTTCTACGGCGCCGACCGCACCAAGCTTGAAGACGAATACACCGCAGCATTGGTCGCGCTGGATGCCAGCACTGGCGAAGAACGCTGGCACTTCCGCACGGTCAACCACGATCTGTGGGACTTCGATCTGAGCCCACAACCCAATCTGGTCGACTTCCCCACGGCAGAAGGCACACGTCCGGCCGTGGTTCAAGCCACCAAAAGCGGGCAGATTTACGTGCTGGACCGCGCCACTGGCGAGCCCATCATGCCGGTGGTGGAAATGCCCGTGCCCCAAGGCACCGACACCCCTGACTGGGTAGCCAAGACCCAGCCACTGTCGCCCGGCATGCCCAACACCGTTGGCCCGCCAAGCAAAGCCATGGAAGTGCTGGACGAAACGGCGGCGTGGGGCATCACGCCCTTCGACCAGTTGATCTGCCGCATTCAGTTCAAACAACTGCGTTATGACGGCCCTTACACACCGCCTACGTTGAAAGGGTCGCTGGCCTACGCAGGCAACCACGGCGGTGTGAATTGGGGCGGCGTATCGATCGACCCCGTGCGCGGCCTGATGCTGATGAACAGCAATCGCCTGCCCTACACCGAGCAACTGTTCACCCGCGAAAAAATGGACGAGCTGGGCGTGGTGTCGATCTTCCGTGGCAAAAGCCAGGTGTCGGGCTACATGCCGCAGAAAGGATCGGCTTACGGTGCGCGCAAGGAGCCGTGGATGTCGCCGCTGAACACGCCGTGCATTGCACCGCCGTGGGGCTACATGTCGGCCACCGACCTGCGCACCCAGGAAGTGATCTGGAGTCGCCCGCTAGGCACCGGCTACGACTCCGGCCCGCTGGGTGTTCCATCGCGCGTGAAGCTGGAAATGGGCACGCCGAACAACAGCGGTTCCTTGGCCACCGCAGGCGGCATGACCTTCGTCGGTGCGGCGCTGGACCAGTTCCTGCGCGGCTACAACTCGGAAACCGGTGAACTGCTGTGGGAAGTCCGCCTGCCGGCTGGCGCGCAGGCCAATCCGATGAGCTATGAGATCGATGGTCGCCAGTACATCGTGGCAGCCGTGGGTGGCCATCAGCGCATGGATACGAAGCTGGGCGACAGCGTGATTGCGTGGGCGCTGCCGAAGAGGAACTGATGGTGATTCGGGGTGTAAACCGGTGAAAACCTTCCGCTCGTGGCAAATAACCGGCTTATACGGCTGCGCCACCTTTTTCGCAGTCGGCGTCTCGTACACTGTCGCAAAGTTCGGCACCGTAGTTCGCTAGCTTGAAGGCCGCGATTGATTCCCTCATCAATCTGGCAGTTTGCCTGCGTGCTTGCCGCGACGCCCTTGGTCAAGGACATAGCAAAAGGGGCTGCACGCTCCCCGACACTTGAACTCCGCTGGTTGAAAAAGGTGGTCTGAACATGGTCGGGCAGCTCGCACGGCCACGCATCGTCAATGTGAAATGAACCTTCTTCGACGCAATCTGATTCTTTCCGGTTTCTCCGGGCTCGCCCTTTCCGCCTGCGCAACCAACCTGAGCAAGTACGGTGCGACACCAGTGGCAGAAGTCGCCACAGATGCAGGCATTTGTCATGCAAGCTACGTCACCCTGAAGGCCGGTGTGCCGGCATCGCCTGTTGTCCTTCAGGGTTGCGGACCATCAACGCTCGCAGCGCCAGACGGCATCCTGCAGGCGGCTTCGCTGACCAAACCGATCATCGCCTTCGTGGCACTCGAGTTGGTACGTGCCGGCAAACTCGATCTACGCTCTCCGGTTTCTGCCTATTTGCCCGAGGGTTATATCCATCGCCAACGGCCCTTCGACGGGCCAAGCGATCTTCATGTCGATCGGGTTTTGCCAGCCACGCTGGCCAATATCCCGATGGCAAGCCTGCTCAATCACAGCTCCGGTTTGCCGAACTGGTCGAGTGATGCGCTGGCCCCGACTTTCACTGCCGGGCAGCGGTGGCAGTACTCGGGCGAAGCCTATCTGCTTCTGCAAGCCATCATCACCGCAGTGACAGGCCAACCTATCGAAGCAACCGTCTCGCGCGTCGTTTTCGAGCCCTTGGGCATGCGAGATTCCCGGATGCGCCTGACTGATGACATCCGTGCTCGTGTCGTCACGGGCGTTGACTGGCTTGGCCGCGACAAACATTTCGAGTTCATCGAACCCAACGCGGCAGCCTCCATGTACACCACGGCGGGCGATTATGCGAAATTCCTCGCCGCCCTTGCTTCCAGGCGTGATCTGCTGGCGCTGATCACGGCCGACCCCATCGCGGTCGATCGCGATCTGGGCCTATCCTGGGGCTATGGCTGGGGCATCGAACAGGCAGAAGGCGGCCCCTACCTTTGGCAATGGGGCAACAATCCGGGGTACCGTGCCTTCGCCATGCTGTCGGTCGCGTCTGGCCACGGATTTATCCTCATGACCAATAGCGAGAACGGCCTGAAATTGGCCCCCTCGCTAGCGCAATCAACCGTCCCCGCCACGCATGGCGTGTTTCGCTTCGATATGCTGGGCTGAGCGCTTGCATCGCAAGCGCTGATTGCCCCCAGGCGCTTGGTGGGCAATCAGGGGACCACCGTTATTGGCCACCACGTTTCAGATGGCGTTGGAAGAAAGCCGACACCTTGGCATTGAAGTCCCGGTGAAACGACGTCCGGTCGAAACCGGGACCATCACGGCAAATCTCTGGTGCCATCTCTGCCATCGCTGCTGAGCATGGCGCAAGAAACGCAAAGTGCCCTGCCCCCGTTGCAACATGCCAGTCCGGCGCAACAGGTAGCGCATCGCGCAAGGCCGTCACCCGTTCCAGGGTGACGCCATCGCCACCTTGCGCTGAGGCCCACAGCTGAATGGGCACGTGCAATTGGCTCAAGCCGTCGCGGTTGAATACGGGCAGCGGGTCCACGATCACGGCGGCACGGATGCGGGAATCATTCTCCGGCATCGGTGGCAGCGCGCCGTTTGCGATATCGGTACACAAAGGCACTGGCGATGCGGCCGGGCAGAGATCCGTGAACATCCGCCATTGTGGTTTGCCACCGGCAGCCACCAGCCCGGTGAAACCTCCACGCGAGAAACCGAAGACACCGATTCGGTCTGCATCCAGTTGGGAACGGCCCGGCCAGGCACCAAGCAGGTAGTCGACCAATCGCGTCAGATCGTTGGGCCGGGTCAAAAACACGGACAGCGAACCTTGACGGCTAAGGTCTTGAAAGTTGTCACCGGGGTGGTTGATGGCAGCAACCACAAACCCCGCATCGGCCAGCGCGGCCGCCGTATCGTGATGCCCCAGAAACGAGCCGCCTGACCCGTGCGAAAAGACGATCAGCGGTAATTGCGTGCCCGCTATCGCGCAGTCCTCGCTGCCATCGATGCGCATGGGGCCAAGTGCTATTTGGCCCGCAGCCTTGTTGCAGGGTGTCCAGACGGCACCTCTCAATGCGGGTTGGCCTTGCGATGCGGGTACCTCGATGAAAGTAAATCCGGCGGCTTGGCTCAGCCCTGCCCAACATGACAGCAAAGCGACGCACAAGAAACGAAAAAAACGCATGACAGGCCTGGGTCAAGGTGGGCGGGTTTTCGCGGTGAATGGTAATGCAGCCTGCGCCTTGGCAGACGCCGCTATCGATAAAGGCCATGACGACCGCCGCCCGCCGACGCATTAGCAGCCCCGTCGTTTCCACCACCGGGCGACATTCGGCAATATAGTCGTCAGACAGCACCCGAACATCCGCAGACGAATCGCCATGTCGACTGACAGACCTACTCGCACCCAGCCCGGCACTTCACATGGCGTTCATCAAGGGGCCGATCCACTCATTCCCATCTGGGTCGTATTCGGCCTTGCCATGGGGCCAGCAGTCGCCTTGGGCCTGTCCCGATTTGCCTACGCCCTGCTGCTGCCCGCGATGCGAAGCGACCTGGCGTGGAGCTTTGCCGATGCCGGGACGATGAACACCGCCAACGCCGCGGGTTATCTGGCGGGTGCGTTGGTGGCGGCGACCATCGGAAAACAGTTTGGCGACAAACGCGTGTTCGCGCTTGGATTGCTGTTGACGGCGATCGCTGTCGGTGCCTCTGGCTTGACGGCCAATTTCACCCTATTGCTGATCTTGCGGATCGCTGCGGGTTTCACTGGTGCGCTTGCCTTCGTGACCGGTGCGGGCTTGACGTCGGCAGCGGCTGCGGGCGGATCAGCCAGCCGTGCGCCCACCTTGCTGGGCATCTACTTCGCCGGCGCGGGCATTGCCGTCACCGCCTCGGCGCTGGCCGTGCCACCCTTGTTGGACAACATGGGCTGGCGAGGCGGTTGGATGGTGTTGGGTGCTTTATCCCTGGCCGCCACTGTGCTGGGCTGGCTCGCGCTCAAGCGCTGCCCTGCGCCGATGCACCTGTCAGCTGGCCAGCCGCGCGGGAACTGGTCTTTGCGGTTCATGACGCGCGGCTTGATCGCGTATGGCTTGTTCGGCGCGGGCTACATCGCCTACGCCACTTTCATCGTTGCGTTTTTGCGTGGAGAACAGGGCTTCACCAACGCCAACATCACCATCTTCTGGTCGATTCTTGGCCTTGCCGCAGTAGCCGCTGCCTTCTTCTGGGGACCGGTGCTTGGACGCCTGCGCGGCGGGCAAGGCATTGCCGCGACGATGAGCACGGTGTTGGTCGGGGCGGTGGTGGCATTGGTATGGCCAGGCCCAGTGGGTGCCTATCTCTCGGCCTTGCTGTTTGGTGGGTCTTTTCTTGCCGTGGTGGCTTCGGCGGCAGCTTTTGCCAGGAAGTCTGCGCCACCACAATCATGGACCGCAGCGATTGGCGCGATGACGATTGCGTTTGGATTGGGCCAGTGCATCGGCCCGGTCTTGAGCGGGCTGCTGTCCGACGGCCCAAGCGGTGTCCGCGCTGGCTTGTGGGTGTCCGTGGGCATTTTAATGGTCGGCGTGATGGTCGCTGCGTGGCAGCCCGAGCCTTCTTCCAACATCACCAGGAAAGCCTGATTTATACCCAGGGCCGCGCCTTCAAACCGCCGCCGCGAATTGCTCCCGCAGCCATCGCTGCCCCGGATCACGATGCACGCGGTCGTGCCACAGCATCAGCATCTCAAAACCAGGGATCTCAAGCGGCGGCTCCACCACCTGCAAGGTATCGACATCACGCGCAAGCCGTGATGGCAGCATCGCCACCAGATCGCTGCGTTCCAGCACCGCGCGCAAGAACAGGAAGTGCGGTACTGATACCACCACGCGACGCGACAAGCCCATGGCCAGCAATGCCCCATCGGCCGGCCCCTGGAATCCACCGCCGCTGGTGGACACGATGGCGTGTTCAAGCTTGCAGAACTGCGCCAAAGTGGGCCGCCGCTTCAAGCGTGGATGCCCGGCACGGCCCACCAACACGTAGCGCTCGGTGAACATCGAACGCTGCCGCAAGCCAGCGGGCGCGTCTTGACGGATGTGAAAGGCGATGTCGATGTCACCCTGCTCTGCTTGGCGCGCCAAGGTAGACGGGACGAATTCATGCACCGCCAGTCGAGTGCCCGGCGCAGCGGTACGCAAAGCGGCCAATGCGGGCAGCAGAATCGTCGACTCGCCATAGTCGGACGCCATGACGCGCCACGTGTCGGTTGCCGTGGCGGGATCGAATGGACCGGCTGGTGCCAGTGCATTGGCCAGTGATTCCAACGCCAGCCGCAATGGCTCGCGCAATTCATCAGCACGCGCCGTGGGCCGCATTCCGCGTGGCCCGGGAAGCAGCAAGGGATCGTCAAATGCATCGCGCAGCTTGGCCAGATGCACGCTGACCGAGGGCTGCGACAAATGCAGGCGTTCGGCCGCACGCGTGACGTTGTGCTCGGCGAGCAAGGCGTCCAGCGTGACCAGCAGATTCAAGTCGAGTTGGTGCAGACTATTAAGCAATCGCATACCTGATATGGCAGAAATTCATTTCCACTATACCGGCCGCGGTCTTATCTTGGTTTCCATCAACCACATGGAAGCTTCTCATGAACGTCCTGATTGTCTATGCCCACCCGGAACCCCAGTCCCTGAACGGCTCGCTGAAGGATTTTGCCGTCAGGCATCTGGAAGCGGCTGGCCACAGCGTGCAGGTGTCCGACCTGTATGCAATGAACTGGAAGGCCCCGCTGGACGCCAGTGACCGCACTGACATGCCTGCCGGCGCACGCTTCGATGCCTCGATGGATTCCAAACACGCGTTCGAACACGGCACACAAAGCCCGGACATCACCGCCGAACAGGACAAACTGCGCTGGGCAGACGCTGTAATTCTGCAGTTCCCGCTGTGGTGGTATTCAATGCCCGCGATTTTGAAAGGCTGGGTGGAACGCGTTTATGCCTTTGGCTTTGCGTATGGTGTGGGCGAGCATTCCGATGCGCGCTGGGGCGACCGCTTCGGCGAGGGCAGCATGGCGGGCAAACGGGCGATGGTGATCGTCACGACCGGTGGCTGGGAATCGCACTACAGCCCGCGCGGCATCAACGGGCCGATCGATGACTTGCTGTTCCCGATCCATCACGGCATTTTGTACTACCCCGGTTTCGAGGTATTGCCGCCCTTCCCCATCTACCGAACCGGCCGCATGGACGAAGCACGGTTTGCCGCGACCTGCGATGCACTTGGGCAACGGCTGGATGATCTATGGACGACTGCCCCCATCGCCTTTCGCGCGCAGAATGCAGGTGCCTATGAGATTCCGGCGTTGACCTTGCGCGAAGACGTGGCACCTGGCGAGCATGGGTTCGGTGCCCACATTTCGCACCAATAGTCCGATTTGATTCGAGTGCATCAGCCCTGGGCAGCAGCCTGTTCAGGGTCTACGCAAACACATTCCAGCCAACACTCGTCATCTATATCAACGAGCGCAGATACATCTGCATTCGCCGTAAGCGGATCTCTCGCGCGCTATGCTCTCCCTCGCTCGGCGCACCGATTTGCCGTGTCGTTTGCCTGACGGAGAGTAATGATCAACGCTAACTTTTCATCCCCGAAGCCTGTCGTCGCCACACTGCTACGTCGGACCGTAGCGACTGCAACCGTGCTGGCAGCGACTGCCACGCCACTCCATGCTGCATCGCTGTTTGTGGACGTCGAGATAGGCGACACGGCGATCGCCTATGTGGACCAGGCAACGCAGACCCGCTTGTGGCCGCAGATATGGTCACAGGCGCAGCTGATTGCCTATTACGTGCCGACACAGACCATCGAGGGACAAAAGCAGCGGACCACGCCCCCGTTGAATCTGCGCAATTGCCAAGACGGTGCCTTATGCGCGCCCGACTCGCTCAACGCAAATTCGCCAATGGAACGTGAGGTCAAAGCGACGGCGCAGGTGGTGCAAAACAAGGCGGGACGGCCGGTGAAATTGCGGTTTGAACTGCCCAAATCGCCTGCGCCCCACTATCGTTTCAGTCATGCGCGGTTGCAGGCGTCTGCCGATACGCTCTGGAACCAGCCTTTGTTCGTCAGTTGGCACCAAGACTTGCCACCGGCCGGCCAGCGCAGCTTTGCCCAGCAACGCATTAAACCTTTGGTGATTCCGCTGGTGCTGGCCAAGCAACCAACACAAGATTTTCAGCTTGCAGATTTGAACCTGGTCACACCCGGGCAATTGACGCACAACGGGCGTCCGCTTGCCATGGCGACGGTGCGGGCCAGCTTGAACGAGCCAAACGGCAGCACTCGCCAAATCGTGCCGACCGATGCCGCAAACCCGGCGATTTCACAGAAGCTGTTCGTGCCGCCCGAAATCGCAAAAGATGGGGATTTGCACTTCGATGTCAGGGGCAGGCAGATTCCCCGCATGCTGTCGCCCATACATGCTGAGGAGCACATAAGCAAGATTGCCATGCCCGAAAACGCCCCACGCTGGCACGATCTTAAGCATCGCAACTTTCCGGAAGGTACCTGGGTGAAGCTGACGCAAAGTGGGCCACTTGCGCAGTTGGAGCTGGAGGCCAACGCAGGCCCCGAACGGGCTATCGATGGGCGTTTGCCGGTGAAGCGCGAGACCTGGATTTTCTTCCAGGACAAGCCGGTGCATTACCGAGGACAGCTGCATTACGAAAACAACGTTGACGACCTGCCTGGGGTGAGCTGGCAGGTGAACTGGGACCACGAGCGCCGGCTGAACGCGGAAACAAAGACGACGAGCATTCCTGCGTGCCGCTGGCAGGCGTGTCAGGACAACCTGGCCGAGGCCAAGGGGCAAATGCAGGCACCAGACGCCAAGCTTCATGCAGAAGGCCTGCGTTACCTGACACTTGCCCGTGGGCAGGAGTGATCATGGATGTGACCCACCCACGGATGTGATGCAGGCACGGAGGTGACGCACCGACCCTCGCGTCACCAATAACCCAGCAACTTCCACCACGTCGTCCCGACCACCGCGAAGATCAGCAACTCGATCACGCACATCACAAACCCCACGCGCCACCACGCACCCATCGTCACGTAGCCGCTACCGAAGATGATGGGCGAGGTGCCGGTGGCGTAATGGGTCAGGGTCATCATGATCCCCGAACCCGCCGTCATCATCAGCATGAACGGCACGATGTACTCAGCAGGAATCAACTGCGTGCCGACGGTCAGGAACGCAAACAGCATGGCGCTGATGTGCGCGGTGGTGCTGGCAAACATGTAGTGCGAAAACACGAAGGCCAACACCAGCACGGCGGCGACCGGCAACCAGCCCATGCCACTGGCGACAATGGCGGCTTTCATGCCGGCCGAGAACCAGGCGATCACGCCCAGCTTGTTCAGCTGTTCGGCCAGCATGACCAGCGCGCCGAACCACACCAGCGTGTCCCACGCACTTTTTTCGGACAACACGTCGTCCCAGTCGATGGTGCCGGTGATGATCAGCACGAAAAGGCCGATGAAGGCGACGACGGTGGGGTCGAGCGTGAACGATGGCCCCAGCAGCATGGCCGGCACGTTGGCCCACAGCACCAGCATCAGCCCGAAGGTGCCCAGCATGACCTTTTCCTTGAAGGACAGCGGGCCCATCTTGGCCATCTCTTCTTTCGCATAGGACACCGCGTTCGGTGTGGCCTTCAGTTCTGGCGGGGACAGCAGATAGATGATCAGCGGCATTACCAACAGGCAGATCAAGCCGGGCAGCAACATACACAGCGCCCAGGTGGTCCAGGTCAGGTGGAAGTTCTGATTGGTGGCGCGTGCCACGTAGTCGACCACCAAGGGGTTCGGGGCCGTGGCCGTCAGAAACATGGCCGAGGTGATCGGGTTGGCGTGGTAATTCACCAATGCCAGGTAGGTGCCGACCTTGCCCTGCGTGCCTTTGGCAGGATCGGAATCGAAAGCCGTGGCAATCGACTTCATGATGGGGTGAACGATGCCACCGCCGCGCGCCGTGTTGCTGGGGGTAAACGGTGCCAACACCAGTTCGCAGATCGTCAGGCCGTACCCGATACCAACGGTGCGCTTGCCCAGCATGGCGATGAACATCAGGCCAATGCGATTGCCCAGGCCGGTTTTCTTCAGCCCTTTCGAGATGAGGATGGCGACCACAATCAGCCAGATCAGCGGGTTCGAGAAACTGCTGAGCGCATCGGCGATTGCGCCCTTCGAGGTGTTGGATGTGACCTGCGCCAAGGACACGATGACGATGGCCATCATCGCCATCACCCCGATGGGCATGACCTTCAGGATGATCGCCACGATGGTGGTGATGAAGATGGCGACCAGCGTCCAGGCTTTGGGGGCCAGGCCTTCCGGGGCGGGGATCAGCAGCAGCGTGAGCAGCACGGCGGTGGTGATGAGCGCCGGAACCAGCCGGAACGGGACCGCATCTTTGAAATAGCGTAGCGTCGCCGCGAGTTTTGTGAACACCGTGCAGTTACTCCTATCCACGTCGCCTGCAGGTATTCGCAGGCAACTTGATTCAAGTCAGACCGGCAAGCCGGAATGACTGTCGATGTATTGATGGAAGTCTGCGCCGATGCATTCGAGAACCCTTTGTCCTGATGCAAGCTTTCTGAAGATTCAGATAAAAATAATTGTCGGATAACGGCTGAAAGCACGTTTGCAACGACGATGAAGAGGTACTGGCTATGGCTTGATAGAAGATGCGAGGTCAAGCCGACTCACTGCGCCGGCACCCGACGCTACCTTGTGCAAGGTGGCCCAGTCATCGGGTGGATTGCCGTCATCCAGCATCCCCTTGAAGACCTTGTATGCATCAGTCTGTGCGCCGTACGTTCGCAGGGTCTTTTCGTCGTTGACCCAGGCGAAGATAATCACTTTGGCGATCGAGTCATAACGGAAGAACAGGCGAAAGCGACCGTTCCCGAATTTCGCCCGAAACCAGTGTCTATAGGTTTCGCCAAGCGTAGACCCCTGCCGATACGTGCTTGCCGTTGGATCGGACGGAATGACTTCAAAAATCAGTTTTTTCAACGCTGCCAAAAGCTTGGTGTTGGCGTTTTTTTGATATTCGTTGGGCTTTTTTGCCTTCAATGTTTCAACGGTGGCGGTCAGCCTTTCCAACTGATCGAGAAACAATGGGTGCGCAAGAATGGTCCAGCCATTGATCGTGAGCATGGTCAGAGCGTGACGTCCCCATCAATGTCGTCGTCGAGATCAATACTCATATCGCCGACGAGCGTCGCCATGCGAGTTCGGAGCGCATCGGGCAGCGGAACGACAGAGGTGCCCGGATGCTCACTCATGTCGCGCGCCAGGAATTCGAGGAAGCGATCAACGACAGGATCGCTCACTTCTTCTGGTGCTTTCTCGATGTAGACGCGGTGAGCGTCATCGACAAAGAAGGCAATGCGCCCACCATAATCCACACCCAGCGCTTGCCGGACGGCTTTTGGGACCGTGGTCTGGCCCTTGGCGGTGATGGTGCTTTCTTCTTTCAGCAACGCAGCCATGATTGACTCCCAGCGTAGATGCTGCAAAAGTAAGGAAATTACCTTACTTTGTCAAGAATCCTTAGCCACTCAACAAGTCATACAACAGCTTCAGATTCAGCACCACGATAATCGCCGCCACAAACCAAGCCAGACTGGCTGTCCATTTCGACACCACGAATTTGCCCATCTTGGCCGGGTCGGTAACGAAGCGCACCAGCGGAATCACGGCGAATGGCAGTTGCATTGACAACATTACTTGGCTGATCACCAACAGCCGTCCCACGCTTTCTTCGCCATACAGCATGGTGACCACCACCACCGGCACGATAGCGATGCTTCGCGTCAACAGCCGACGCGCCCAGTTCGGGATGCGCAGGCGCAGGAAGCCTTCCATCACGATCTGGCCGGCCAGCGTGGCGGTGACGGTGGAATTCAGGCCCGATGCCAGCAAGGCAACGGCGAACAAGGTAGACGCGATGCTCAGTCCCAGCACGGGCGACAGCAGTTCAAACGCCTGCTCGATTTCGGCGACCTCGTGGCCTTTGCCGTGGAAGGCTGCAGCCGCCACGATCAGGATGGCGGCGTTGATGAACAGGGCCAGCATCAGCGCTACGGTGCTGTCGGCCGTAGCCCAACGGATCGCCTGTTTGCGGCCGGTGTCGGTGCGTTCGTAGGCACGCGTCTGCACGATGGATGAATGCAGATAAAGGTTGTGCGGCATGACGGTCGCACCCAGGATGCCGATCGCCACGAACAGCATCGCGGGGTTGGTGACCACCTGGGTAGACGGCAGGAAGCCGTTCAGCACGGCCGCTACCGGTGGCGCAGCCGCAACGATCTGGATGGCAAAGCAGCCGGCAATTACCACCAGCAAGGCCACCACGAATGCCTCCAGGAAGCGGAAGCCCCGGTTCATCAGCCACAGCAGCAGGAATGCATCGAGTGCGGTGATCAGCGCGCCGGCAATCAGCGGCAGGCCGAACAAGAGTTTGAGTGCGATGGCTGTGCCGATGACCTCGGCCAGATCGCAGGCGATGATCGCTGCCTCGCAGGCCAGCCACAGCATCAGATTGACCGGGCGCGAGTAGTGGTCGCGGCAGGCTTGGGCCAGGTCTCGTCCGGTGACGATGCCCAGCCGGACCGACAGGGCCTGAAGCAGGATCGCCATCAGGTTGGACAACAAGATGACCGACAGCAGCGCATACCCGAACTGCGAACCGCCCGCCAGGTCGGTGGCCCAATTGCCTGGGTCCATGTAACCCACCGACACCAGGTAGCCCGGGCCGATGAAGGCCAGCAGGCGGCGAAGCCATCCGCCTGTTTTCGGTACATGTACGGTGCCATGCACTTCAGGCAGGCTGGGACGGCTGTCGTCGGTGGGACTGGCGAACTTCCAGGGACGTCGGGGGATGGTGCTGCCGATGTCAGACATCGTTGAAACTCCTGCCATCCCGGCAAGCGTCTTGAATCGCAAGGCTCAAGCACGCCCAGGCTGGACATTATGCATTTGACTATACTCCATTGCCCAGGCTTTGTATTGGCGTGACGCGCGCCTATGTCTTACGGGGTAGCAGTTTCGCCACGTGCCGTGTAACCCTTCCGAAGGTAGGGCCGCGCTGGACAAAGCGCAGTCATGCCACGAACATGAGCAGCCGAGCCGACAGGAGCCCAGGACAGTGCCTTTCGCACCCCGCAACATTCCGCGAGACCAGCCCCTGCCCGATGCGGAAAGCCATGCCGAGGGCTTTCGTCATAGTCGCGAGGCGCGACGGCGTGCGCTGGTCGAGGATTACATCGAACTCATTGCCGACCTGATCGAAGACGGTCAGGAAGCTCGGCAGGTGGACATCGCCGCCCGACTTGGGGTGTCTCAACCAACGGTTGCCAAGATGCTGGTCCGGCTGACCGATGAGAAACTGGTGTTCCGCAAGCCGTATCGAGGCGTGTTTCTGACTGAGGCCGGCCGCAAAGTGGCGAACCAGAGTCGCGAGCGGCATCAGACGGTGGAAGCGTTTCTGCGTTCGATTGGTGTCAGCGCCGACACGGCCCGCATGGATGCCGAAGGTATCGAACACCATGTCAGCGAGGAAACCTTGTCGGCATTTCGTGATGCACTTCGCAAGCTGGATAATCCACCTGTCTAGCAAGATGCTATGGGCAGTTGTCACAAGCTGCGCGTTGATCCATTGATGAACCTCGCGGCCACATAAAATCCGGGTCATAACCCGTTACGGTATCAGCGCCTCGCAGGTAATGATCAAGCGCGGTGCCGGCTAGAATTTCGCATGAAATTTGCCCGCTCCCTGACGCTTGCGGCGCTGATGGCCGCCTCTGTAAACGGCTTGATGGCAGCGCCTGCCAACATCCAAGCCCCAACCATCGTGACGCGCCCGACATGGCTTTCGCCCGTGTTCTGGTATGACGTCGACCCATCCACCTGGACAAGATCCGACGCTGACCGCATTCAGCGCGATGCGGATGCGGGAAATGCCGAGAGCCAATATTTCGCGGGAGTGCTACGTGAAGACGGCAAGCTCGTACCGCAGGATTTGCCGGGCAGCTTGCGTTACTACCAACTGGCGGCCCAGCAAGGCAATGCCAGCGCACAGGCCTCGGTCGCACGCATGTTGCTCAATGGCTGGGCGAGCCCGAAAAACAGCGCTGAAGCCATCACCTGGAATGCGAAAGCAGCTGCGCAGGACAATCGCCGCGCGATCCATAACCAGGGTTTTTTTGCTAGCCGCGACATGATTTCGCCAAGCGGTGAAGCCACCGCGCTGGCGTTTTATGAGCGTGCCGCCGGCCTGGGCTTGCCGCAGTCGGCCTTGGAAATGGCACGCCATTACCGCAAACAGGGCAACGACAATCCACAAGCCTGGCGCTGGCTTGGCACGGCAGTCAACACGGGGTTTGCGCCAGCGCTGCTGGAGTTCGATGAATGGTGCAATCAGAATCCGGAAGGGCCCGATTGCATGGCAAAAGTGGGCAACGCGTTGAAGCAGGCAGCGGAAGCTGGCTATCCCCCCGCGCAGCTTCAGTACGGGGTGCGGCTCTGGGATTCGCACAATGCCAAGGCGGAGTGGCACGCGAGTCTGCGCAATCACTTCATCGATGTGGCGCTGGACACGCCAGGCCTGTCGACAGACAAGCCCGAAGGCTCCAAGTGGATGACCCGCGCCGCTCAGGCAGGCAACCCACGCGCCTTGTTCAACGTGGGTCTGCTGCTGGAAGAACAGAACTACCGGGCCCAATACTACAAACCCGAGTACAAGGTCGCATCGATCGAGACCATTCGAACCTGCTATCACCATGCCGCCGCCGCAGGCATTCCAGACGCCATGGTGGCCTTGGTGATGAACCTGCAGCAAGAACAAGAAAACGATCCCCTGAGCAAAGAGGAACGAGATGCGCTGTCTGCCTACTGGACCGGCAAGGCGGGCGAGACAGGCGTATTCCAACGCAATCAGATGTGGGCGATCAGTTTTTCAGGCTGGCAAAAGCAGGTTGGCACACCCGCACCGGCTTTCTTGCGCAAGGGTCTGGGAGAGCCTGCACAATGCGCGCTTGAAGCCCTGCCCGGCGCGCGCAAGAACAATAGCTGACGCAAACAAGACAATGGATCGATGTCGTGCAGCCTGCATCGATCTCGGGTCTAATCAGCGCCATGGACCATACGAACGACACCCACTCGCCCGAGACCGAGCGACGCCTGACCGATCTTGAGGTCAAGGCGAGCTTTACCGAAGATTTGCTGGATCAGTTGAACCAGACGATTTTTCGCCAGCAACAGATGATCGAGCGGCTGGCGCGCGACCTGGCTGCATTGCGCGATCAAGTGCCTGAAGACAGCACGACGTTCCGCAGTTTGCGGGACGAGCTGCCGCCGCATTATTGACGGTATCTGCATCAGCGGTGATGCAGATCCAAATGCGGCAGAGCGACTAAGCAGTTAAGCGGGTGGCATCACGCGTCCGTCTGAAGCGCAACTTAGTGCGCGTCGACCGTCGGCATTTCCATTGCCGCCAGGCTCTGGATCACACGAATGCGTTCCGCGCCCAAGCCCTTCAAGAACGCCATTGCTTCTTCGCCATATGCACGACGGCTCAGGCCGAAGAGCATCACGCCTTCGGCGTGCGGCAGATAGCGGTAGGCGTTCCACTCGACCACGTCTTCGCCGGAAGGCAGGCGTGCGCTCAGCAGGAAGTCGGCAATCGTTTCGCCCGTGGCAGCGCTTTTCATCACCGCGATGTTTGCGACCGGGTCGCTTGCCTTGCGGGCTTCGATCATCTTGACCTGGGCAGCCACGATGCTGTCCATGTCGTCGTCACCTACCACCAGTTCAACCAGCACCATGCGCTGATAGCGCTCGGCGGTTTCCGTGGCAGCCACGTATTCCTGTTTGTAGTAGGTAGGCGTGGGGCGAGCGGACCACACCAGCAGGTAGTCGACGCCATCGACACGAATCGGTCCGGGCACAGACAACTGATCGACCACGACGTCCGAGCCGTCGTCGGGCGGCATGGCCGACAATCGCAGGCGGCTGAACATGCCCAGGGACAGGACATCGAGGGCTTTCAAGAACGAGAACATCTACTTCTCCGTGCGGATGAATTGAGTTGCCGGCATGGCTGTCGTCGGCAGGTGTGACCAGGGTGCGATCACGGTGCTGGCTACAGCGCTGAAACGGCGAAGCCGTCATTGGACCTTTCCCGGCTGATTTTCGCAAACGCATGCTGCAACTCAGCGGATAAGGCCGCAGATATCGGGAGCCGAGGAACAGCCGCCGCAAGCTGATCATTGGCAATACCTAGCCATTACTGCCGTAAGAAAGTGTGAGCCTGCCCGATACCTGCGAGTGCGAATCGTTATTCTTGATGACCGTATGGCCTTCTAATAACTCACCAAGCGGCCAGCATGTCTCATTTACTTCAAAAGGCCGCCGAGCAGGGCAACACGGCCAAAATCAAACAGTTGCTCGACAAGGGCGATGACATCGAATGGCGGCACAAGGGCACCGGTCGGACTGCGCTTGTGTCGGCTGCCATTGCCGGTCAGCGTGATGCGGTCGAGGTGTTGATCCAACATGGCGCCAACATCAATCACCAGTGCTCGGCAGTCGGTTATTCCGCATTGGCGTGGGCAGGAGAGCTTGGGCTGACCGAGGTTGCTGATTTGCTGATCAAACGGGGGGCCAGTCTGGACCTGCCCTCGCCTCAGCTTAAACGTACTGCCCTGATGGCAGCAGCCCAGTCGGGGCATATCGACGTGGTGCGGCTGTTGTTGGATCAAGGTGCCGCCCCCGAGCTGGTGGATTTTTCGCACGACAACGCGTGGACGCTGGCGGCCGAGCGTGGTCACGTGGCCATCACCAGCATGCTGGAGGCGGTAGGAGCCGGCGCACCGACTCCCCCCAAACCTACCCCGGTATTGCCTTGGCCAGTGCGGCCGGACGATGTGCCCGCAACCGCCGAGCCGGCCTTGGTGGTGCATGCATATATTCAGGCCAGTTTCGACTGGGAAACGCATGGCCGCGAACTTAGCAAAGAGGGTGACGCCCTGCCTGATATTTTCTGGCAGGAAGCCGATGACATCGTGTCGCGTTATTGCACGCTGCGCGAACGTGTCTACAAGCGCCTGGGCTTTGGGTGGCCGCCTGAGTACACCCCGGACGATGAGCTGTTGTCGATCCGCCCGGTGTCCTCACGTGTCGAAGTGCTGGTCTGCGACGCCCCGCGTGAGAACGGCATGCGTTACGAGCATCTGTTCGTTGTCAAACAAGCGGGCGGCGAGTGGCGCATCGACAGTGTGAAAAAGCGCATGCGCGGCACCGAAGATTGGAGCAACGGTATCTTGTGATGCGGGCCGGGGACGGCATGTCGATCAGTCCCCGCTGTCAGCCCAGCATCAGCTCCATCGCCCGCGCAACCTTCCCCCGATATCAACCCTGGGCAGCACCGAAGGCGGCACCGCGCCCAGGATCGGCTCGCCTGGTGGCGGCCGCTTGGGGTAGGCGTCGAACAGCTTGGCCACCGCGTCGGGAATGAAACGGGTGCGCGAGGCGTACACGTGGCGGTCGCCTCGGCCGGTCTGGTTGTGTACATAGAAGCGCTGCGGAACCACCAGTTGCAGGCTTTCCTTGGCGCGTGTCATGGCCACATACAGCAGGCGGCGCTCTTCCTCGATCTCGGCGGCGGTACCCGTGGACATGTCCGACGGAATGCAGCCATCGATCACGTTCAAGACATACACAGCCTTCCATTCCTGCCCCTTGGCGGAATGGATGGTCGACAGGATCAGATAGTCTTCATCGCGCAGCGGCACACCGGATTCGTCGCTGGTGGCATCTGGCGGATCAAGCGTCAGTTCCGTCAGAAACTGTTCGCGCGAACCGTATAAGGCAGCGATACGCGACAACTGATCCAGATCGCCTTGTCGCACCGGCGCATCTTCGAACAAGCGCACCAATTGCGGCAGATACCATTCCAGTGCGGTGTCCATGTCGGCCGGCCAGGTTGCGTCCGGCCGACGCAGAATGTCGTAGGCGGCGACCAAGGTCTGCCAGTCGGCACCGGCCGCGCCGGGGAAGGTGAAGGCGCGCAGCGTGTCCATGGGCGCGGTGGACGTTTCCATCGCGTCAAGCAGCTTGCCGGCAGTGGCTGGACCAACGCCCGGTACCAATTGCGTCACCCGGAAACCGGCCAGTCGACTGCGTGGGTTTTGTGCCCAGCGCAGCAGCGACAGCACGTCCTTCACGTGCGCGGCTTCAAGGAATTTCAGCCCGCCGAATTTCACGAACGGAATGTTGCGTCGGGTCAGTTCCAATTCCAGATTGGCGCTATGGCTGCCGGTGCGAAACAGCACAGCCTGCGACTTCAACACCGTGCCGGCTTCGCGCTGCGCCAGTACTTGGTCAGCCACCCAACGCGCCTGCCCTGCTTCGTCGCTGACCGTGACCAACCTTGGACGCAGTTCGGATGCGCGATCGGTCCACAAGGCTTTGGCATAACGCTCGGACGACAAGGCAATCACGGCATTCGAGGCATCCAGAATGGGTTGGGTCGAACGATAGTTGCGGTCCAGCGTAATCACGTCGGCAGGTGTGGCGAACTGGCCCGGGAAATCCAGGATATTGCGCACGGTGGCCGCGCGGAAGGAGTAGATCGACTGCGCGTCGTCGCCCACCACTGTCAGGCCCCTGCCGTCGGGTTTCATGGCCAGCAGAATGGCGGCCTGCAAGCGGTTGGTGTCCTGGTACTCGTCGATCAGGATGTGATCGAAACGTGCCGACACTGCTGCGGCCAGTTCCGGTATTTCCATCATCTCGGCCCAGTAGACCAAAAGGTCGTCGTAGTCCAAGGCGTGCTGGGCCTGCTTGGCATCCACGTAGGCCGCAAACAGCTTGCGCAGCTCGTCGTGCCAGGCGGCGCACCACGGGAAGTGCTGGTCCAGCACCTCGGTCAGCGGGGCCTGGCTGTTGACCGTGCGCGAGTACACAGACAGGCACGTGGCTTTGAGCGGAAAGCGCTTTTCAGTGGCAGACAGCCCAAGGTCGTGCCGGGCAATGCCCATCAGGTCTTCGGCATCGCCCCGGTCGTGCACGGTGAAGTCATCGGCCAAGCCAATGTGCCCGGCATATTCGCGCAGCAGACGCGCGCCCAGCGCGTGGAAGGTGCCCGACCACGGCAAGGACGGCGGTGACTGCGTGCTGGCCAGCTTCATGACCTGCCGCAGCACATGGCCCACCCGCCGATCCATTTCGGCAGCCGCCCGACGCGAGAACGTCAGCATCATGATGCGATGCGGATCGGCCCCGTTGATGATCAAGTGGGCAACGCGATGTGCCAAGGTGTTGGTCTTGCCCGAACCCGCGCCTGCAATCACCAAGAGCGGCGGCGTGGCTGGTGCGCCCGCCGTTACACCGAACAGCACGGCATCACGTTGCTGGGGATTGAGTTCAGACAAGGCATCGGCAAGACGCACGGCCGACGGTTGGGAATCCTGCATGGCGTTGCAAATAAGATGAGAAAACACAAAGGGCGCGCAACAATGCTTGAAGTCAGTACTGTGCGACTGTATGGGCGTACAGTACTACAAAGTCTTGCCCCTCAATTATTCCCTTTCCCCGCCACCCGCAGAGCCCAACCGTGAAACCTACCCGCATCGCACTTGCAGTCAGCATTCTGTGTTTCTCCACTTTTGCCAGCGCAGCCGTCACCTGGAATGCTGTCTCTGAATACCCGGCCACCACCATGCCCGGTATCGGACTGGCCACCTTCGCTGAAGTGCTGCGCGAGCAGTCCGCAGGCGAAGTAACGGTGACGCCGCAGCATGATTCGACGCTCGGTTCGCTGGCCGCCTTCGAGGCGGTAAAGGCCGGGACGGTGCAGGTTGCCGACATGTTCGGTGGCCCGCTGGGCACGGTTGCGCCGATGTTCAGCCTACCCTCGCTGCCTTTCGTGACGGCATCGATCGACGATACCAAGTGCTTGCAAGCAGCCACGCGCGAGATGTACGCCAAGTACTTCGACAGCGTGGGCAGCCGTCTGCTGTATTCCACGCCGTGGCCGGCAACCGGGCTGTGGTCTGCAAAACCGGTGAAGACCATGGACGACTTCCGCGCCTTGAACGTGCGCACCTATGACGCGATGTCGGCGGCCTTCGTTGCATCAATTGGCGTCAAGGGCGTGAACATGCCGATGGGCAAGGCGTTGCCCTTGATCAAAAGCGGTGAAATCACCGGTGTGATGTCGTCTGGTGACGGCGGTGCAGGCCAGCGTCTGTGGGAGAACCTGCCTAACTTCACCGCACTCAGCTACGCCGCGCCGCTGTCGTTCACGGTGGTGAATAAGGCAGCGTATGAAGCACTGCCGAAACCGATGCAGGCCGCCGTTGACCAAGCAGGACGCACAACAGAGGACCGCTTGTGGACCGCCATCGAGGGCCGGCAAGTGAAGAATTATCAGGCGATGAAAGACAACGGCGTGGCGATTGAAACCAGCGTACCGACGGCAATTCAGCCGGAGCTGAAGCAGGCGGCATCGACCATCATTGCCGAGTGGTCTGGTCGTGCCGGCCCAGAAGCCGCTGCGGTACTTGCCAAGTACGACACGCGCCGCAACACCAATGAGGCAAGCAAGGACGCGGCTTACTGCGCGAAGTAAACATGGCGCGCGGTGCAGTACTGTGCTGCCCGCGTCGCCCAACACAAGCTCATGCGCATTCTCACCGGCACTGCCTCTTGGACCGACCCCACGCTGATTGCCTGTGGTCGGTTCTATCCGCCCAATGCCCGCACGGCAGAAGCCCGGCTGCGTTATTACGCCACGCAGTTCCCGATTACCGAAGTCGATTCCAGCTACTACGCCCTCCCCGACCCGGCTACGGCTTACCTGTGGGATCAGCGCACCCCTGACGATTTTGTGTTCGACATCAAGGCGTTTCGGCTTTTCACTGGCCACGGTGCCAGACCGGAAGCATTGCCCGCCGATATTCGCCGCGAACTGGATACTGACGACGGCGCAACGCTGTATGACCATCATTTGCCCGGCGAGTTACGTGATGAGCTGTGGCGTCGGTTCACACTGGCGCTGGAGCCGTTGCGTGCAAGCGGCAAGCTGGGCACGGTCCTGTGCCAGTTTGCGCCATGGGTGACGGCGGACCGTGGTGGTCATGCGCGGGTGGCAAATTGTGTAGCCCGGCTTGAAGGTGTGACTACCGCTGTCGAGTTTCGGCATCAGTCCTGGTTTGCGGGCACGCAGGCGGCCGCTACCTTGGCGTTCGAGCAGGAGCTGGGGGCGGTGCATGTGGTGGTGGATAGCCCCCAGGGCGCTGTCAATAGCGTGCCTGCGGTGTGGGAGTCCACGCGTGATGATGTCGCCGTGGTCAGGCTGCATGGGCGCAATGAGGTGGCCTGGAATAAGCGTGGGATTGCGGCGTCGTCGGGGCGTTTTATCTATGAGTATTCGGATGAGGAGGCGGATGCCTTGGCCAAGCAGATTGCTGCGTTGGCCAAGCGTGTTGCCGAGACGCATGTTCTGTTGAACACCAATTATCAGGATCAGGGGGTGAATAATGCGCGCAGGCTGGGGGCGGCGTTGGGGAGATTGGCTGTTCAGTAACGTTGCTGGGTGAACGCGGGTTCGTTTCTGTGCTGGTGGGTGCTTTGCTGTGTAGTCAGTCGCGGGTGGTGGGGCCGGCTCGTCTGCCCCGCTGGACTTTCGCGTCGGGGCTCCCGCCCTCCACGTCGTCCAGAAGGGCAGCCAATCCGGCCCCACCACCCACACCTTCAAAGACGTTTGGTTCGTAGTGCATGCCGCCTTTGGACGCGTGCTGATTCTCTGGCTGCTTGGTGCTATATGCGGTTCTCGGCATTTGTTGGTCACCGCTCTTGATCGCTATCCGGCTGGCCATCGGGATTGGCTGGCCAGGTCGCCACGAAGCGGCTTAACGGCTCACGGTTTGGGCCGTTTTTCAGAGGCCTTTCAGGGCAGCGCCACGCAAGAAAATTTGCGCGTCTGCTTGGTGGTGGGGTGACTTGGAAGCGGGTGGCCGCGCGTCAGGTAATGCGACGAAAAGGCGGGGCGTTGATGGGTGGTGCTTTGAAGGCTGCGCTGTGCAGGTTGCGCTTTGAACGTTTGGGGCGGTGGGGAATGGGGGAGTGTCCGTATTCCGTGTACGAGGCGATTTATCGGTTAACCGCGTGTGTCGGCAAAGGGGTGTTGCCGTTCAAGGCTGGAATCCTTGAAAACACGTCAGCCATGAAATCCATGAACACGATTGCCCGCGTGGGGAGCAGTCTTTTGGCGACATAGACGATCTGCACAGGGACGGGCGGAACAGCATGGTCCGTCAGGATGAACTGCAATCGACCGCTGTTCAGCCCGTCCTCAAAGAGCCATGCAGGTCCGTGCCCTACCCCCAGACCGGCTGTGACTGCGGCACTCACGGCGTCGGGTGAATTGATTCTGAGCCTGCCGGAGACCGGTATGTCGGCATCCCCGACGCGCCAGACGGCTCCCGACGACAGCAAGGTGTAGACGACGCAGTCGTGGTCGCGCAAGTCATCCGGTGTCTGTGGGATTCCACGTTTGGCAAGGTAGTCTTTGCTTGCCACGAAGATGCGGTCGTACCATCCAAGACGCCGGGCGCGCAGGGCGCTGTCCGCCAGGTGTCCGATACGAATGGCGAGCTCGGTCCCCTCATTGACCAGGTCCACATAGCGATCGTTGAGCTGAAGATCCAAGGTCAATTGTGGGTACCGTTCTAAGAACGTCGGCACGTACGGCAGCACGAACGCGTGTGCAAGCGCCGTCGGACAAGCTACGCGCAGGAGCCCCGATGGTTCGACGCTGTTCTTGAAGGACGATTCGGATTCATCCACCGCATCCAGGATTCGCCGGATGTCCGCGTAGTAGCGTTCGCCCTCCGGCGTCAAAGCTAGCTTTCGCGTGGACCGGTGAAGCAGACGCGTCTGCAAATGGTCTTCCAGTGCCGCCACATAGCGGCTGACATTGGGTTGTCCAAGGCCCAAGTCGCGCCCCGCTGCGGAAAAACTTCCGGTTTCCACGGCGCGCGCGAAGCAGGTCATCAACAGAAATCGGTCCATGCAGTCGCCTCGATTCATGCTTATTCAGCATGAATCATATGCAAATCGCTCATCTTATCCATTTCTGACTATGAGCACATCATTTCCCCTGTCGACCAAATCGGTCTTTGTTCACAGGAGAAATCAATGTCGCGCTTGCAAGGTAAACGTACGCTCATCACTGGCGGCACCAGTGGCATCGGGCTGGAAACAGCAAAGCAATTTCTGGCCGAAGGTGCCCGCGTCATCGTCACGGGGGTCAATCCCGATTCGATCGCAAAGGCCCAGGCCGAACTGGGATCTGACGTTCCGGTGTTGCGCGCCGACTCCGCCAGTGTTGCTGCACAGAAGGAACTGGCACAAGCCGTCAAGGACCACTACGGCCAGCTGGACGTAGCCTTCCTCAATGCCGGCGTATCGGTCTGGCTACCCATGGAGGACTGGACGGAAGAGATGTTCGACCATTCTTTCGACATCAACGTCAAAGGCCCCTACTTCCTGCTTCAGGCACTGCTCCCGGTCTTCGCGAATCCCGCTTCCGTCGTGCTGACCACTTCCGTCAGCGCACATGCCGGCGCTGACCGCTCGTCCGTGTATGCCGCCACAAAAGCTGCGTTTTTGAACATGTCGAAGACGCTTTCGACTGAATTGTTGGGACGCGGCATCCGTGTCAACGCGGTCAGCCCCGGACCGGTCGAAACGCCGCTGTACGACAAACTAGGCATACCGGACGCGTACCGCGAGCAGGTCAACAAAGACATTGCGGCAAGCATTCCGCTTGGCCGCTTCGGTACGGCCGACGAGGTGGCCAAAGCCGTGCTGTATCTGGCTTCTGACGAGTCGCGCTGGACCTTAGGTGCCGAAATCATCGTTGACGGCGGCCGCCTGCTGAATCGTTAAGCGCGCAGCCCAGAAGGTCGGCGAAATCGACTTGGGTCTAGAGCTACTTGGGTCTAGCTACTTGGCTCTGGCTACCTGGGTCTGGCCACTTAGGCCTGCTACTTGATTTTGGCCACTTGGTTCTAGCCGGGTGACAGCCCCTTCAATTCGAACAAAGAAAACAGCGGTACGCGGCCCCCCGTGCCCCTGTTTCCTCTCCTTAGACCATCAAGCGTCTCACCTTATATCGACCATGACTGCACTTACCCTGATAAGCCACCCGCTGTGCCCCTTCGTCCAGCGCGCTGCCATCGTGCTGCTTGAGAAAGGCGTGGAATTTGATCGAATAAACGTCGATCTGTCATCCAAGCCAGACTGGTTCCTGGCACTGTCGCCAACCGGCAAAGTGCCGGTGCTCAAGGTGCGCAAAGCCAATGCGGAGGACGCGATCCTGTTTGAAAGCGTGGTCATCTGCGAGTACCTCAACGAAACGCAAGGCGGGGCGTCAATGTACCCAGCCGATGCGCTGTCTCGCGCCCGGCACCGCGCGTGGATCGAGTATGCCACCCAGACCTTCGCCGAAGGCTGGCAGTTCCTCCACGCTCGCGACCTTGCTACCGCCAACGCCAAGCGCGCCGCATTCCGCGAACGGCTCGGCAAGCTGGAATCGGAACTGGGTGCGGGGCCATTTTTCGCCGGCGAGGCCTTTGGCCTGGTCGACGCGGTATACGCCCCCCTCTTCCGTTACTTCGGCATCATCGACGCGACGATCGCACACCAGATCTTCGAAGGCCTACCGCGCATCTCCGCCTGGCGTACGGCGCTTGCAGCGCGCCCCAGCGTAAGTGATGCCGTAGTCGAAGACTATGCCGATCGTTTCCACACGCATCTCCGCCAGCAAAAGGCGCTCATCGTCGCAGACTAATCGTATCGACCAGTCAACCCAAACCTTTCAGACGTCGCACCAGCCTGACCCGCCCATCTCAACTAGCGAGGCCAAGCGAAGCCAAGCCACGCAGCCGCCACCTGAGCCCGCCAGCGTCCGCCAACACCCATCAGCGCCCCACCCACTCTCCGCATGGCAAGCGCCCCGACCAACACACAGCAAAAGCGTTTTCGCCAATCAGCCGCCAGCGCCACAATCGTCGCTGTCGCTCTCTGTGCATGCCGTAACGCAGCGGCCACCCGCTTCGATGTCACCCCACCACCAAGCAGGCGCACAAATTTTCTTGAGTGGCGTTGCCGTAAAAGGCTGCTGAAGAACACACCGAATCGTGAGCCGGAGAAACCGCTTCGTGGCGACCTAGCCAGCCAATCCCCAAGGCCAGCCGCGAGTTGATCAAGAACGGCGGCCACCGCACGCCGAGAACCAAGTCCAGCACCTGGCAGCCAGAAAATCGCAGATCGCCCACAGGCGGGATTTGCTTTTAACCAAACGACCTTGAAGGCGTGGGTGGTGGGGCCGGATTGGCTGCCCTTCTGGACGAGGTGGAGGGCGGAGACCCGACGCCTAGGTCAAGCGGGGCAGACGAGCCGGCCCCATCACCCGCGACTGACTACAGAACAACCACACCGTCACAAGAAAACCGCCACTGGCAAAGGCACACCCCAACCAACGAACCGCCTAGTAAACAAACTGCCCACAAAAAAACACGTGCGTCAGCCAAAGCAACGCACGTGTTTTCTACCCATCACAGACTAGTTAAAAATCAAGCAACTTTGCGCGCATCCCCGTTCTCAAAGAACTGCTCATTCTCCGTCGACCCATGCAACGCCGTCGTCGACGACTGCCCGCCCTCGATGCACTGCGTAACCGCATCGAAATAACCCGTGCCCACCTCACGCTGATGCTTCACCGCCGTGAAACCATACTTGGCAGACGCGAACTCCTTCTCTTGCAGCTCAACAAACGCACTCATCTGATTGCGCGCGTACCCGTACGCCAAATCGAACATGCCGTGGTTCAAACTGTGGAAGCCCGCCAGCGTAATGAACTGGAAACGGTATCCCATCGCACCCAGCTCGCGCTGGAAACGCGCAATCGTGTCATCGTCCAGATGCTGCTTCCAATTGAACGACGGCGAGCAGTTATAGGCCAGCATTTTGCCCGGGAACTGACGATGAATCGCCTCGGCAAACGCCTTGGCATAAGCCAGATCAGGCTTGCCCGTTTCACACCACACCAAATCCGCATACGGGGCATAGGCCAGCCCACGCGACACAGCCTGTTCCAAGCCGGCGTTAGTGCGGAAGAAGCCTTCCATCGTACGCTCACCCGTGATGAACTCACGATCGTTCTCATCCACGTCGCTAGTCACCAAGTCTGCGGCCTGCGCGTCGGTGCGCGCGATCAGCAAAGTGGGCACACCCATCACGTCGGCAGCCAGGCGAGCAGCGCTGAGCTTGGCCACGGCTTCACGCGTGGGCACCAACACCTTGCCGCCCATGTGGCCGCACTTCTTCACCGATGCCAACTGGTCTTCGAAGTGCACGCCCGCAGCACCGGCTTCGATCATCGACTTCATCAGCTCGAAGGCATTCAGCACGCCACCGAAGCCCGCTTCCGCATCGGCCACGATGGGCGCGAAGTAGTCGATATAGCCCTCGTCGCCGGGCTGCTTGCCTTCCATCCACTGGATCTGGTCGCAGCGCTGCAAGCTGTTGTTGATGCGACGCACGACCAGCGGCACGGAATTGGCCGGGTACAGCGATTGGTCGGGGTACATCTCGCCAGCGACGTTGGCGTCGCCTGCCACCTGCCAGCCAGACAGGTAGATGGCTTTCAGGCCTGCCTTGACCTGCTGCATGGCTTGATTGCCGGTGAGTGCGCCCAGGGCGTTCACAAAATCGTCGTTGCGCAGCTGTTCCCACAAGCGCTCGGCACCACGTCGCGCCAAGGTGTGATCGATCTGGATCGACCCGCGCAGGCGCACCACTTCGTCAGCGCTGTAATCGCGGCGGATTCCTTTCCACCGGGGATTTTCGGCCCAGTCTTGTTGAAGTTGCTGGGAGGCTTGTTCACGTGTCGAGGTCATGATGTGTGCTCCGTGCTTGTTGAGGGAACCTGGGAATCAAGGACTGCGTTAGAAAAATTCTATGCCTCGACAAAGCTGCGCAACATACTTTTGTCTTATAGAAGATAAAAATATTAATTCAATTAAATCAATGACCTATAAATTTCATCCCATGATGCGGAAAGATATTTATGGCTATGAAATGCGCGTGCTGCATATGCACATGAGGATTTTCACAATGCGTCGGGAATATTCCGCATCATGGAAAAGGCTCAATTAGCGAACCTCATCTACAGCGGAAACAGGTACGCCTTAGCGAATTGTTGAATTCAGCGTCGGTCGCTGGTGAGTAGCGACACCAAGCATGCTTGGCATGCAAGGTCACAAAACACGTCATGAAGAAGTTGGCCGCCAGCACTGGCCTGGTTTTCACTTAATATGACTCTGATGCATGACCTTTGCATGACATCGGTGCAGTCAATCCGTATTCAGGGGGCGGGCCATGCAAAGCTGCGCAACAGGCTTTCTCGTCAGAGACAGCTACACCGCGCTAGAACCACAGACATAAAGTAAGACACCACTGGCGTGGTCCTGCCTATTCGCCTGCTTTCCTGCCGTGCAGGAGGTACGTTACTGAGGAATTCTTTGAGCGCTCCCCCTATTCCCGATGCGCCCTCAGATCAAAGCTGGCCGGCGATGCCTATGTTGCCCACCTCCTGGGGCGACGTTTTTGACCGCCTTGTCATCCTGCGCTTGAAACAGGCACATATCATTGATTCCATGCAGCGGGCGAACGTGGCCCGCGAGCTGGACGCGGTAAGCCACGCCATTGGCGACATCTCACGCTTCCCCGCTGCCCTGCACGCTTTATTGAGCGAGCTGGCTGTGGTCAACCAGGCGCTGTGGAACATCGAGGAAAGCAAGCGCGAGTGCGAGCGGCACCAGCGCTTTGACGACGACTTCGTTGCCCTGTCTCGATCCATCTATTTGCATAACGATCTGCGTGCGCGACTCAAAAAGCAGATCAGCCTGTTGCTGGGCAGCGCGTTGATCGAAGAAAAATCCTATTGATCGCTGGCCGGCCAAGCCACATCGGGATGACTGATGGGACTGACCCATGAGTGACCCTTGAGCGCCGATAAGTGATCTATAAGTGACCCGTCCAGTACCCACAGTGATCCATGAACCGACCCATTAGTGACCATTCGTCACCTGGCCAGCACCGACTGGAACCAAGTTTCTTGATCGGTCACTGACTTGTCTTATCAAGGGCGTACGCGCCCGTCACCGTACAGCTTTTTAGAACCCACTATGAATTCGACTGCCATCCAGACGCTGTATATCGCCCTTTACGGCCGCCCCGCAGACGCGAACGGCTTGGCGTTCTGGAGCGCACGGTTGGATGCGCTGGGCGGCAACCTTGCTGCGCTCGGGGCCGAGCTGGCCACAGATGGCGTTGCCGAATTTACTGCCACGCATGGCGGCAAGGACTTCGGCGCGATCCTGGCGACGGCCTACCTCAACCTGTTCGGTCGCGCTGCCGACGCCAATGGAGCCGCCTTCTGGCAGGCGACCTACGATGCGCGGGTAGCTGCAGGCGACACGCCAGCAGTCGCGCGTGCCAGCGTGCTTGCTGGTGTGGCGGCAGCGGCCTCAAGCAATACTGGTTCGGCCGATGCAGCCACGCTGGCGGCTCGGCTGGACGTCGCCCAGACCTTCACCAACCGCGTATTCGACAATGCGGTTTATGTCGCTGACCTGAACGTCGGCCGCACGCTGATTGCATCAGTCACCGCTGCCAACGTCGTTGCCAAGCGCGACGAAGCGGCGGCCAAAGCCTTTGATCTGGTCAAGCTTCCGGCCAACGCGCAAGCCGACGTGCAAGCCCTGTACATCGCCTGGTATGGCCGTCCGGCCGACCAACAAGGCTTGGCGTTCTGGAGCCTGACATATGGTCGCCTGGGCGGTGATAAGTCGGCCCTGGCGGCGGCGCTGGGCAACGCCGCGATTCCTGAATTCGCAGGCTTGCATGCCGGTCAGGATTTCCCTGCCCTGCTCGCCACCGTGTATGAAAACCTGTTCGATCGCGCGCCTGATGCCGGCGGCGCGGCATTCTGGCTGAGCAAATACACGTCGCGTGTGGCTGCTGGCGACGACGCGGGCACCGCGCGCATCGCCGTCATTGCCGACGTCATGGGCGCAGCGCTGGCCAATGGCGGCAATGCCGCGGACCAAGCCACCTTGCAGGCCCGGCTTACGGTTGCGAATATCTTTACGGGCAACCTGCCCAGCGGCACGAACTATCTTGCAACGCTGCAGGTTGGACGTGATTTCCTGGCTGGCGTTACTGCTGCCAACGCCGCTGCCAAGGCCGTCGAGGCGGTGACGGTGGCAAGCAATCTGAACGGCCAGATCAACCCCGGCAATCCACCCAGCGCGCCGCAAACGCAAACCTTGAGCCTGACCGCCAACGCAGATGCACTGACCAGCACGGCAACAGGCACGGTGACTTTTTCAGCCCCGCTGACGCAAGACAACGCAAACACCCTGAGCAGCGGCGATGTGCTCGACGGGCGCAGTGCGCAGCAGGCCAGCCTTGTCGCGACGCTCTTCTCGAACAACGGGCTGCTTACCGTTGCGCCAAGCTTGACTGACATCGGCACGGTGCAGCTGGACACATCGGGTAACGGAGACGTGACACTAAACCTTGGGCAGAGCACGGGTGTGCAGACGCTCAAGCTGACGGCGGCGGCCAATACGACCGTCAATGGCATGAACGCCATTGCCCAGGTTGCGCTGACCGGGGCAGCAGGTCGTGTCATGTTGCAGGACATGAGCGCAACGGCATTGGACCTGTCCATAGCCGGTGCCCAGTCGGGCCAGATTTTTCTGCTCGACAATGGCAGTGCGCTGAAGGCCATGACCGTTTCCCTTGACCACACACAGGCGTCCGTCACGCTCGCCGGCGGACAACCGCGCACGATCGACACGCTGACGATCAACAGTCGCGGCACGAGCGGCAATGTGCTGTCCATGTTCACCGGTACGGGCATGGCCGTTGATGTGGGCAAGGTGCTGATCACTGGAAGCGCAGACCTGCGTCTGGCAGGCGGACTGGAGGGTGTGCCGAATTACGGCAGCGCTGCGAACATCAGCGAGTTCGATGCATCGGCCGCAACCGGCAACATCATTGCGAAAGTGGCCAGCACCGGCGCATTGACACTCCAGACCGGCAACGGCAACGACCAGATCCTGGCAAGTGCGGCAGGCATCGCCACCATCGACCTGGGTGACGGCAACGATGTGCTGGAACTGCGCAGTCTCGGTACCGGGTCGACGGTGAACGGCGGCGCGGGACGCGACACGTTGACGATCAGCACCGCCGCTGCGCTTTCCGGTGTCACGGTATCGGGCTTCGAAGTCCTGGGACTCGACACCGCGCAAGGCACATTCGACATCGGGGCCCAGACCTGGGCGGAATCGGTGCGCATTTCTGGCACCAGTACCTCGACCGGCGCGGATGCGGTGCTTACCAACGTAGCGAGTGGCGTCGCGGTAGAAATCACTGCCGCCTACGTCAAATCGCTTCAACTCTCGTACGCCACCGCGACCGACGCTGTCGTGACGCTGGCTTCAGCAAACACGACCAACATCGACAAACTGGGCGTCACCACGGCGTCACCGGTCATCAAGATTGCCGCCGACGGCACCGCGCCTCAGTACAACATTGCATCGCTCGATTACAGCGGCGCGGCTCCGGGCCAGGCCATCGCGCTTACGCTTACCGGCAGTGCCCGCGTGGTGATCAACCAGGTTCAGACCAACAATAGCGGCGTGTGGATCATCGACGCCACCGGTCTTGCGGGCGGTCTCGACATCACGCTTGGCGGCAGCGGCGGCGTCAGCGACTTCAGCCGCGTGGCGGGCAGTGCGAAGAACGACAACGTCGTCATCAATCGAATAGCCGGCTCGCAGGTACTCGACCTTGGGGCTGGAGACGATACGGTGACGTATGGGAGCATTCTGAACCAGCTCGGGACACCTACGATGCGCATGGATGGTGGGGCCGGTGCCGATACTTTCGACGTCAGAAATCATGGCGACCGCATTCAGTTCTATTACGATGCTGGCGACTCGGTCTTTGAATCTGGCAGCACGCGCAAACATGATGTGATCCAGGGTTTCCGTGCGGGAACGGGCAGCGGGTCTAACGTGGACCAGATCATCGTCGACGCGCGTGGCTTTACAGGCGGCTCCGTCGCGGTCACGGATATTTCCTACACACGATACGACACGGGCACCAACGCAGCCAAGATCAGCGACTTTTTCCAAACCGGCACCGCCACCGGAGTATTCAGCAGTGATCCTGCGAGTAATGTCGGCGTCGCAGTGCTGTTCGAAGCAGCGGCAAGCACCGGCTCGGGCAACAGTACCTGGATCGCCGTCGACCTGAATCGCGATGGCAATCTGACTGGTGCAAACGACCTGGTGGTAGAGCTGCTTGGTATGGCGTCGAATTCCCTGTTCCTGCCGAATGGGGGGGCAGGCAGCGCGCTGATCAGAATCGACCCTGCATCACTGGTGCCCTGACATGTTCGGCCTGAGTCCACGTCGCGACGTTACGGTCGCGACCCGCTTCGGCGAACGCCAATTGCGCGCGGCTGCGGCGGGCACCGAAATATCGGTGGCCGATGTGCTGATTTCAGTCCACGGCGAAGCGATGTGCATCCAGCATGCTTTGGATCGCGCCGCACGCATGGATGCCGGGTTGCCGGAAACCGGCAGCCCAGCATCGACGCACACCGACGACCTGCGTCTGTACACGGAAGCCGGACTGCGCGCATGGCCGGCCTGGCCCATGCGACTTGGCCGCAGCGTTTTTCTGCGCGCGGAAGACACCGCGCCAACGGTGTTGGATACCCCAGCACCGCTGCCGGCGCAGCTTGCGCAATTGCGCAGCCGCCATCCTGGCAAGCAGCACTTCCGCATTGCACTGGTCAATGGCTTTGGTGGCAACCTGGGCGACACGATGCTGGGCGCAACAGCGTGGCGTAGCGTATGGCCGCAGTTGCGCGACGCGCTGGGCAGCGTCGCCGTCGATGCGCTGCTCGGCCCCGGCATGCCGGTGGCCGTGGCTGAACTGATTGCGCACGAGGACGGCATCGAACAGGTGAGCTTCCTGGGCCCCACGTTGCAGCAGTTCGCCCGCTACGACGCGTACTTCGATTTCACCGACCTGATCGACCTGCCACGCTACTTCGACATGGCCGCAGTAGATTGGTCCTGCTGGTGGATGGGCCTGGACCCGACAACCATTCCCGCTACGGACAAACGCAATCGCTTGCAGTTGCCCGACGAAGCCTGGCAATGGGCCAGACAGCGGCTGGCCGCCCTGCCCGCGCCACGCGTACTGTTCGCCTGGCAGGCCTCGATGCCCTTGCGCAGCATGCCCGAGGACAGCGCACGCCGCTTTGTGCAGGCGCTGCTTGCCGCCGCGCCGCACCTGACATTGCTCACCGACCGACCGCTCGGGCTTGTGCATCCACGCATGTACGACTTGGGCGCGGAGGCCGACAGTGCCGAGAAAATGATGGCGCTGACGGCGCAGGCCGATGGCCTGATTACGGTAGACAGCCTGGCGCAGCATGTGGCCGATGCAGCTGGTGTCCCCACCGTGATGCTGCTTGCAACGCTGCCGCATGGGCGTTTCCCCTATTACCCCGCCATGCGCATCGTCACGCCGCCTGGCATGGAGCATCTACCCGGATGGGGTAAGGTGAAAGTCGCCGAGGCCGACTGGGCGAGTATGCAGGGCAGCTATACGCAGGCGTGGGACGCCGTCGATCCGTTGGCCTGCTGGCAGTTGCTTCAGGGACAAATGGCCGGGCGTGTGGTTGGTGAGGCACGCGTCCGCACTGGTGCGCCATGGACGTCGGGAAGCCAGTGTGCATGGCAGCCCGGTGCGCCCTTCCCCCACGATCGCCAGCGCCCGGTCAACGCCTGGATGGATCAGCAACTGCTCGACATCGCGCGTCAGTTGACGCTGCCCGGCCAGACCATTGTCATGGCAAGCGGCGACCACGATGCACTTGCCACCACACTGGCGGCACGCCTGGGCAACGATGGGGTGCTGCATGTGTTCGAGCCGCGCCGGCTACGCGCGCAGCGTCTGGCGGCAGAGGCTATGCACAAAGGCGCTTACGCGCTGCACCTGCACGCCTTTGCAGCGGCGGCATCGGCAGGCCTGGGTTCCATCCCCGATTTCGATCCTGCCAGCGAGGCCGACCCCGCAAGCTGGGGCAACTCGCTGTGTTCGGTCCGCATCCCCATGGCACCGATCGACAGCCTTGCGCTGGAACATTGCCGGCTGCTGTTGCTGCGTCCACCGCAAGATGTGCTGGATGCGCTGCGTGGTGCGCGCGGACTGTTGACGCGTACCCGGCCTGTGGTACTTGCCGGGCCGGTCGCGCCAGCGGTGGCTCAGGCTATCGTGGAGTTGTTGGCGGCACACCAGTACACCGTGCTCGGTGCCCGGCATTCACCTGGGGATGCCGTGCCCGTGCTGCTGCTGGCTACACCGCAGGAACAGCCCATACAAGCCAAGGGCTTTGCGCCCATTACGGCAGTGCCTGCACCCGTGCAGTAATGCAGCCTGACGAGCCTGCCTGGACACGCTCGCGTCCAGTGCGATACCGGATCAAGCACTCGCCGCCTGACCTGACCTCATGGTCATGAACCACAGGGCCAGGTCATTCCAGGTAAGCGCCCAAAGTGCGCTTTATAAAAAAAACACCAGACGGTGAAAACAATGACGATCCTTTGTCACGCAGCTTATCGGCGACGCGGATCACCCGTGCTCGACACTCCCGGGCTGATACCAGTGGCCGCCTCTGTGCGCTGGCGTTCGTAGTACTCGTAATCCGGCAAGGTGGCGCAGGCCGGACCGTCTGGCAACTGAGTTGCCCGGCACTGTGCGGCGGTGCTCCGCATGCCGTTGTAGAGCGTACGTTCCATGGATGTGTCGGCACATCCGGCGAGCAGAAGAAGCGTGATGCAAAGTGCGGGGCAGCGGCGCATGGACGTTCCTTTCAAAATGATCCGTGTTGGGGTGGGTGTCGAGCCTGGTCTGTCATGGGCACATCAAACATGGACACATCAAACATGGGCACATCAAACGACGACATTGCGCCCGGCCAGGCCCATCATCGCCAAGCTAGACCTCATTCTGGCCAAGCGCAAGGTCTGCGCCAGCAAAGCATGAGGCCAAGCACCGACGCTTGCCACGCCTGTCACAGACGTGAAAACAAGCGCAAAAAAAGACCGCACGCAGCGGTCTTCCAGGTTCTGCAGCCGGCACGCCCACAACACGTGCCTTCGCTGCTTAACCACGTTCCTTGATGATCGGCCACGCCTGCTTCAGGTAATACATCATCGACCAGACCGTCAGCACGGCCGCGATTTCTGCCAGGCGAGCGCCCCAGAAGTGCGCGTCCAGATAACCGCCCAGGGTGCGCTGGTCGAGCAACAGCAAGGGAATTGCCGCCATTTGCGCGGCGGTCTTGAACTTGCCCAGCCAGTGCACGGCCACACTGGTACGCGCGCCCAAAGTGGCCATCCATTCACGCAAGGCCGAGATCGTGATTTCGCGCCCGATGATGATCAGCGCGATCACCGTATCGACACGCTGCATGTCCAGCAGGACCAGCAAGGCCGTGCAGACCATCAGCTTATCGGCGACCGGGTCCAGAAACGCGCCGAAGGCTGAAGTCTGGTTCCAACGCCGCGCAAGCCAGCCGTCGAACCAGTCAGTCAGCCCGGCCAGAACGAACCCGACGGCGGCGACCTGGTCGCGCAGCGTGGGAGACAGCACGGTTTCCGGGAGGTAGTACATGGCGACGAGCATCGGGATCATCACGATCCGCAACCAAGTCAACAAAATGGGGATGTTCAAAGGCATGGGCCGAATGCTAACAGGTGCCGCGATAGCGACGGGGGTGGTAAATGAAACGATCGCAGCAAGCCGGCAAGCGCTGGCCCTGCCTTGCCGATGCGGCGATCAATGAAGCTCGCGGTAAATCCGTTCAGCCAGATCGAAGGACACGCCTTCTACCGTAGCCAGTTCTTCCACGCTTGCGTTGGTTACGCCACGCAAGCCACCAAAACGCGCCAGCAAACGCTGACGACGCTTGGCCCCCACTCCGTCGATTTCTTCCAGACGAGAGGTGTTGCGTGTCTTGGCCCGACGCGCACGCATGCCGGTAATGGCAAAACGGTGCGCCTCGTCGCGGATCTGCGCCACCAGCATCAGCGCGGCAGATTCGCCGCCCAAAGCCAGTGGTGCTCGACCGTCGGCAAAGATCAGGGTTTCCAGGCCGACCTTGCGCCCTTCCCCCTTGGCCACGCCCACGATCAGCGCGATGTCCATGCCCAGTTCTTCGAACACCTGGCGGGCAACCTCGACCTGACCCTTGCCACCGTCCACCAGCACAATGTCCGGCGTGACACGATCGGCATCCGACACGCGTTCGTATCGACGCGTCAGCACCTGGCGCATCGCAGCGTAATCGTCGCCGGGCGTGATGTCACTGATATTGAAACGTCGATACTCTTTTGGCTGTGTGGCGTGGTGGTGGTAGATCACACAGGACGCCTGCGTCGCCTCGCCTTGCGTGTGACTGATGTCGAAACACTCGATGCGCAGTGTCTCAAGCGAACCTTCATCCACGTCCAGGCCCAACGTTTCCGCCAGGGCACGCGTGCGCGCCTGCTGCGAGCCGGCTTCGGCCAGCAGTCGGGACAAGGCAAATTCAGCGTTCTTTTTTGCCTGATCCAGCCAACTGCGACGCAGACCCTGCGGCTGACGGATCAGGTTGATGCGGGTGCCGGACTGCTCGGACAAGGCGTCGATGGCGGAATTGTCGGGTGGCTCATGCGACACCACGATGGCGGGCGGAATGCTGCGCTCGACATAATGCTGCGACAGGAATGCATCCAGCACATCGCCCGGCGAATCGCCGTCGAAATGCACGGGGAAGAACGCCTTGTCACCCAGATGACGCCCGCCGCGCACAATCGCCAGATTCACGCACACACGCCCACCCAGCATAGCCACGGCAACTACGTCGGCGTTTTGATCACCGTCGGCTTCCATGGTCTGCTGATGCAGGACGCGCGACAAAGCACCCATCTGGTCGCGCAGCGCGCCGGCTTCTTCGAACTTCAGTGCCTCGGCCGCCGCATACATGCGCGCTTCCATTTCACCCAGCACCTGCTGTGTTTCCCCACGCAGGAAACGCACGGCGCGCTGCACATCCTGCTGATAGTCCTCGTGCGGGATGGCGTTCACACAGGGGCCGGAGCAACGCTGGATCTGATACAGCAGACAGGGGCGCGAGCGGTTGGCAAAGACAGTGTCTTCACAGGTACGAAGGCGAAACACCTTTTGCAGAATCTGGATGCTTTCACGCACGGCCCAGGCACTGGGGAACGGACCGAAGAACTGGTTCTTGCGGTCGGTATTGCCCCGGTAATAGGCCACGCGTGGCCACTCGTGGCCGGTAATCTTCAAGTACGGATAGGACTTGTCGTCGCGGAACAGAATGTTGTAGCGCGGCGATAGCGACTTGATCAGGTTGTTTTCAAGCAGCAGCGCTTCGGCTTCCGAGCGCGTGACGGTCACTTGCACGCGCGCAACCCGAGCCACCATATGCGCAATGCGCGGGCTGCTGGAGGTCTTCTGGAAGTAAGACGACACGCGCTTTTTCAGCTCGCGCGCCTTGCCCACGTACATGACCTCGCCTTCGGCGTTGATGTGCCGATACACACCTGGCTTGTTCGGCAGGCCGGACAGGAAACGCTTCAGGTCGAAGGCGTCGGGGGTTGATGCGATAGGGCTGGCGGACTTGGCTGGGGAAGACGCTGATGGATCAGACGGCTGGTCAACCGCCGGCCTGCCAGAGGTCGCCGCATCAGCCTTCCCTTCTTCCTGCGCCTTGGCCGGCACATCATCGTCCTCGGGCGGCAAGACCACAGTCATCAGCCTTCCGCGCGCGCGGCTCGGCGAGCGGCACGGAAGCGTGGCAGGGCCTGGAGCGTGGCCCAGTCAGGCGCAGCCGTGACGGGCATCAGGCGACGGATGCGGGCCGTCGACGCGGGGTCGGGCGTGTGCATCAATCGCGTCAGCAGATCGTCGGCCAAGTCGGGACGATTGCAGACCAGCACCATGTCGCAACCTGCCGCCAATGCAGCCTTGGCGCGCGCCAGCATGTCACCGGCAACCGATGCACCTTCCATCGACAAGTCATCAGAAAACACTACGCCGTCGTAGGCCAGCTTGCCGCGCAAAATGGTTTTGATCCACTTGCGCGAGAACCCAGCCGGGTGGCGATCGACCTTGGGGTAGATCACGTGTGCGGGCATGACGGCGGGCAAGACCGCGTCGCCCAGCCATTGATAAGGCGCAGCGTCGTGTTCGAGAATTTCTGCCAGCGGGCGCTCATCGACCGGAATGGCCAAGTGTGAATCCGCATGGACAAAACCGTGGCCGGGGAAATGCTTGCCGCATGCGCCCATGCCCGCCAGCGCCAGCCCTTGCGCCAAGGCACGGGCCAACATGGCAACCACGCGCGGATCGGCATGGAAGGACCGATCGCCGATCACGGTGCTGCCACCATAGTCCAGATCCAGCACCGGGGCGAAGCTGAAATCGACACCGCAGGCACGCAACTCTGAGGCCAGCACGTAGCCGATTTCGGTTGCGCGACGCATTGCCCCCATCGGGTCGTGCATCCACTGCTCGCCCAGGGTTCGCATGGCGGGCAAAGACGTAAATCCATCGCGGCGGAAACGCTGCACGCGGCCACCTTCGTGGTCTACCGCGATCAGCAGCGGTTCGCTGCGGGCAGCGTGAATCTCGGCGGTCAGGGTTTGCAGTGCGGCGCGGCTGGTGAAGTTGCGTGCGAACAGAATCACGCCGCCCACCAGGGGATGGCGCAGGCGTTCACGTTCTGCGTCGGTCAGCACGATGCCGGCCACATCGACCATGACCGGGCCGGGTGCGAGCGAATCCGAGGGGGAAACCGAGGTGGTTTCCGGCACCAGCACAGAGGAGATCACGGAAGACACGGCGGAAGGCAGGATAGAAGAAGTCACAATAGCGGAATCAGAAACTGGGGCAGATACGAGATTCGGGTCGGAATCCAGGGCAGGCGTAATGCCGGGGTTCAGGTCAGCGTTCGGGCCAAGATCGGCGGCATCACAGGCAGGCGCAGCATCGCGCAGAAGATCGGCATCAATGGAACGGTCAAGACGAGCACTGGCAGCAGGGTCGGCAGCAAGCTCAGTACCCAGACCAAGGCCCGGCACATTCGCCAACACGCGATTTGCCGCCGCCGTGGCTTCCATCATTATCGCGGGCCAGGCGAACATGCCGCCCCACGCCCACCAGCCGGCAAGCTGAGCGCTCTGCACCCAGTCTTGCACGATCGAGTCCCGCAACATCGGGGCTGGAAAAATAGACGCTGGATTGACCGCCAAGTAAGCCATCGGGTCCTGAAAAACCAGGGCCTGAAGCGCCTCGACGTTGGCGACGGGAGGCGCTTCCACGCCACGCGCTACCGACATTGCTGTGCCCGAAGGCACGATAGACAGAGAAAGTGACGGGGCAAGTAACGAGGCAAGTAACGGGGCAAGTGAGCGATCAGACGCCCGGCGCGCGACGCTCGACCACGACATAGGCGGCTGCCATATCGGATTCATCAGTGATGGAAACATGCGCCGCCCCAAATCTTTCGATGTACCAGCTGTGAAGCGGTTCGGCGATGACAAGCACCGGACGGCCGCCTGGTGCGTTCAAAGTCTGCACACGTCGCCACGTCATGGGCATGCGCATTCCCAGGCCGATAGCCTTGGAAAACGCTTCCTTGGCGGCGAAGCGGGTCGCCAAAAAGCGCACCCCCCGCTGCGGATCACGGGCAGAACGTGCACGAAACTTGGCAAGTTCTTCAGGCCCGAGGATCTTGGCAGCGAACCGTTCACCACGACGCGCCAACGCGGCTTCGATGCGATCGATGCGCAGCAGGTCAGTGCCAATCCCGGCAATCGCGACAGGCGCTGGCATGGGATTCGGCGAGACCGATGCAGCCGGTGCCTGCACGGCAAGCGTCACAGGCTTGCCTTCAGTGGATGCGTTGCCGTCAGCAGCCGTGTCTGTCATTTCGCCATGCCCGGCTGCGTGCGCACAGCAGCAAGCCGCGCCTGAAGCATCTTGGTCTTCATCTCGCGAACCGCCTGGGTCCAGCCGACAAACACCGCTTCGGCAACGATGGCGTGACCGATGTTCAACTCCTTGATGCCATCAAGCGCCGCAATCGGCTCGACGTTACCCAGGTGCAGGCCGTGGCCGGCGTTCACGATCAAGCCTGCACGCAGGCCATCGGCGACACCATTGCGCACACGTGCAAGTTGCGCATCGAATTCTTCAGCCGGCGCTTCCGCATACGCACCGGTGTGCAATTCGATGACAGGTGCACCTGCACGCGCTGCCGCCTCGATCTGGCGCGCGTCTGCATCAATGAACAAAGACACCCGAATGCCCGCGTCCTGCAAGCGCTTGACCGCGCTGGACACGGTGTCGAAATGGCCCGCGACATCCAGGCCACCTTCAGTGGTCAATTCCGCACGTCGTTCGGGAACCAGACACACGTCCTGCGGCTTCACCTGGCAGGCAATCGCCAGCATTTCTTCGGTAACGGCGCACTCAAGATTCATGCGGGTGCGCAGTTGGCCGCGCAACGCAAATACGTCCGCGTCTTGAATGTGGCGGCGATCTTCACGCAGATGCAGCGTGATCAGATCGGCACCGGCTTCCTCGGCAAGCAAGGCAGCGCGAATGGGGTCGGGATAGATCGTGTGCCGTTGCTGACGCAAGGTGGCCACGTGGTCGATGTTTACGCCAAGATCGATCATAAGTCCTGCAAATCGTGAAGCACACGGCGCGTCGCCAACGGACGGCCATTCATATGATAGTCGAGACGTTCGCGCAGCAAGCGCCGCAGCGCTGGCTCGTCGGGTACGTCGTCGAAGTCGTCGGCAACCAGCGCCACCAGCGTGGTTCCGGGCACCACGCCAGCCTTGCCGGCGTCGTTGGCATCGGCGTGCTCGACACCACCCTGCACCTGAACCCGATACCAGCGGTCCGCCTCGATGGGGTCGCCTTTTTCGGTCACCGACGGATCGAAGCCATAACCTATCTCGCGCAGCAAGGCCCACTCGAAACTGCGCAAGGCAGCAGACACGCCAACGCCGGACGACAGACGCGCCAAGGTTTCGATGTATGTGTCGTAGATAGCCTCGTGCGCATCGTCACGGGCCATCAGGCGCAGCAGCAACTCGTTCAGATACCAGGCCGACATCATGGCCGAGCCGACCAGGCGCTGTGGGGCACCGCCCCACTCTGCCCGAACCAGGGTCTTGACCTCGCCGCCGCCCGACCAGCTCAGGCGCAGCGGCTGGAACGTGGCCAGTACCGAACGCAAAGCCGAGTGCGGCCGCTTGGCCCCTTTAGCCACCATGGCCACTCGGCCATGCGCACGCGAAAAAACTTCTGCAATCAGCGAGGTTTCGCGATACGCGTAGCTGTGCAGCAAAAAAGCAGGTGCGTCATCGACGCGTTGGGACGGCCGTGCCCGACTGCTGCGAGCAGCCGGACGCCTTCCCACTACTTCACTCATAACCCAGATCGCGCAGCGCGTTTTCGCGATCAGCCCAACCGCGACGCACCTTCACATAAACTTCCAGGTGCACCGGCTTGTCGAGCATCTTGGAGATGTCCTGGCGCGCTTCAGTAGCAATGCGCTTCATGCGCTCGCCGTTGGCACCGATCAGGATCGGGCGGTGGCTGTCGCGGTCCACGATCACACATGCCGCAATGCGGGCATGGCCATCGGACTCTTCCCATTGTTCGATGACCACGGTTGCGCCGTAGGGCAACTCGTCACCGACCAGGCGGAAGATCTTTTCGCGCACCAGTTCAGCGGCAATGAAGCGCGCCGGACGATCGGTCAGCGTATCGGCCTCGAACATGGCCTCGCCTTCCGGCAAACGGTTGGCGATCTCGTCGAGCAGGTGATCCAGCTGGCGCGACTTGGCCGCGCTGACGGGAATCACTGCATCGAAGGGATGCGTCGCGACGATCTTCTGCACGTAAGGGAACAGCGAATCGCGATCTTTCAGCAGATCGGTCTTGTTGACGGCCAGAATGGTCTTGGCGGCCGGCGGCAGCATGGGCAGCAGGTTGGAATCACCTTCTGACCACTTGCCGGCCTCGACTACCTGCACGACCACATCGACGTTGGCCAGCGACTGGCTGACCACACGATTCATCATGCGGTTCATGGTGCCGGCGTGGCGGGTCTGGAAACCAGGCGTGTCGATGAACACGAACTGCTCGTGATCACGCGTCAGTACACCCTGGATGCGGTGACGCGTGGTTTGTGCCTTGCGGGACACGATGCTGATTTTCGCGCCAACCAAGGCGTTCAACAATGTCGACTTGCCGACATTGGGACGGCCGATGATGGCAACGTAGCCGCAGCGGAACGGACGGGGGGCGGTTTGATCGCTCATGACTTTGACGGACTGGCGACAGGCGATACGCCTGACGCGGATGAATCGGGGGACGTGTCTGCAGGTGCCATGCCGGCGGCTTGCACCACGGCAACAGGCAGCGACAGTTGGGCAGTCTTGCGGGCGCGCGGTGCCCGCTTGGGCGGCACTGCATTGATGGCAAGTGCGGCTTCCAGCGCGCGTTTGGCACCTTCCTGCTCGGCGGCACGGCGGCTTCCGCCCGTGCCCACCACCTGCACTTCAAGCTTCGGAATCGAGCACTCGACTTCGAATTCCTGGCTGTGCGCCGCACCGTGGGTAGCCACCACAGTGTAGATCGGCAATGCGAGCTTGCGCCCTTGCAGGTACTCCTGCAACAAGGTTTTCGCGTCTTTACCAAGTGTCTTGGGATCGACGGTTTCCATCACTGGCTGGTACAGACGTGCAATCACCTTGCCTGCCGTCTCGAAATTCGAGTCGATGAAAATCGCCCCGAAAATCGCTTCGACCGTATCGGCAAGGATGGACGGGCGACGGAAGCCGCCGCTCTTGAGTTCGCCCTCGCCCAGTCGCAGGTAACGCGACAAGTCCAGGCGCTGCGCGATTTCGGCCAGCGATGCCTGCTTGACCAGATTGGCACGCAGCCGTGACAGGTCGCCTTCGTCGATGCGGCTGAAGCGCTCGTACAACAAGGTGGCGACTGAGCAATTCAACACGCTGTCGCCCAGGAATTCCAGGCGTTCGTTGTGTTTGGCGCTGTGACTACGGTGCGTAAGCGCCTGTTCAAGCAACGCAGCGTTCTTAAACTGGTAGTCCAGCTTGGTTTCTAACGTATTCAAACTCAAATTCATGCGTTCGCCTTGGCGGTACACGGCTGGCACGCGGCCAACCGTGTGATGCGCATCGCAGGGCGAAATCGGGACGGTGCGGCAACGAACCAGATCAATGGAATCGTCCGATGCGCTTCAAGTCGCTGAAATTCATCCATACGAAGAATGCTTTGCCCACGATGTTCGCCTCGGGCATGAAGCCCCAATAACGGCTATCGAGGCTGTTGTCCCGATTATCGCCCATCATGAAATAGTTACCTGCGGGCACGGTGCAGCGCACCCCTTCCCTGCTGTACGTGCAAGCATTCATATTGGGGAAGGAGCTGACCATGCCGATCTCGCCGGAACGGCCGGGATCGTTGAGGATGTCGTGGTCGACACCATCAAAGGTCTCGGTGAAACGCTGCGTATAGGTCACGCGGTCGGGATCGAAATAATCCCCGGCTGCTGCAGTCGGTACCACCTTGCCGTTCACCGTCAGGCGCTTGTTCAGGTAAGCCACTTCGTCGCCGGGCAGCCCGACCACACGCTTGATGTAGTCGATTTGCGGGTCGACCGGATACCGGAACACCACCACGTCGCCACGCTTGGGATCGTTGAACGGAATGACCTTGTTGTTCAGGATGGGCAGGCGAATGCCGTAGGTGAACTTGTTCACCAGGATCAGATCGCCAACCTGCAGCGTGGGAATCATCGAACCCGACGGAATGCGGAAGGGTTCGACGATGAACGAACGCAAGGTGAAGACGAACAGGATCACCGGGAAGAAGCTGGCCGAATATTCGACCCACCACGGCGCGCGAGCGGCCTGACTGACCGCTTCCTGGCGCAGACGTGCTGCTTCGGCGTCACCGCTCGATGCACGGATGCTCGGTGCGCTGACATTGTCAAAACGTTCGCCCGCCGCAATGGCACGCGCCCGACGCTGCGGCTGCAGCACCCAGCGGTCCAGCGCCCACGCAATGCCGGTAACCACCAGCAGCACGAACAGGATCAACGCAAAGTTCAAACTCATGCACGTGCCCCTTGCAAACCTTGCATCGCAGCGATCACTTGTCCTCCACCTGCAGGATGGCCAGGAAGGCCTCTTGCGGAATTTCCACGTTGCCGACGTTCTTCATGCGCTTCTTGCCGGCCTTCTGCTTTTCAAGCAGCTTCTTCTTGCGCGAGATGTCGCCGCCGTAGCACTTGGCCAGCACGTTCTTGCGCATTGCCTTGACGTTCTCGCGGGCGATGATTTCCGCCCCGATTGCGCCTTGAATGGCGATGTCGAACATCTGGCGCGGTATCAGTTCACGCATCTTGGCGGTCACCGCACGGCCACGGAAACGCGCGTTCGAACGGTGCACGATCATGGCGAGTGCATCGACGCGGTCGCCGTTGATCATCAGGTCAACCTTGACCACGTCAGCGGCACGGTATTCCAGGAACTCGTAGTCCATGGACGCATAACCGCGTGACACCGACTTCAGCTTGTCGAAGAAGTCCAGCACGATCTCGGCCAGCGGCATTTCATAGACCAGGTGAACCTGGCGGCCGTGGTAGGTCATGTCCATCTGGTTGCCGCGTTTGGAGATGCACAGCGTGATGACCACGCCCACATATTCTTGCGGCATGAACAAAGTGACGGTGACGATCGGTTCGCGCACTTCGAGAATGTGGCCGACTTCAGGCATTTTCGACGGGCTGGCGACTTCGATCACACTGTTGTCGCGCTGCACGACCTCGTAGACCACCGACGGTGCCGTGGTGATCAGGTCCATGTTGAATTCGCGTTCCAGGCGCTCCTGCACGATTTCCATGTGCAAGAGGCCCAGGAAGCCGCAGCGGAAACCAAAGCCCAGTGCGGACGACACTTCAGGCTCGTACTGCAGCGCGGCATCGTTGAGCTTCAGTTTTTCGAGCGAATCGCGCAGCGCGTCGAAGTCGCTGGACTCAACCGGGAACAATCCCGCAAACACCTGCGGCTTGACTTCCTTGAAGCCGCCGAGCGCCTCGGGCGCGGGCTTGGCCGCGTGCGTGACCGTATCGCCGACCTTCGCGCTTTCCAGCGTCTTGATGCCGGCAATGATGAAGCCCACCCCGCCTGCCGTCAGGAATTCGCGCGGCTGAGACTTCGGCGTGAAAACGCCGACGTGCTCGCACAGGTGGGTTGCACCGGTTGCCATCATCAGCAGCTTTTCCTTGGGTCGCAAGGTGCCGTTGACCACACGAACCAGCATGACCACGCCCACGTAGTTGTCGAACCACGAGTCGATGATCAGGGCTTGCAGCGGGCCGTCCGGATCGCCAACAGGCGCGGGAATACGGGCGATGACACCTTCGATGATGTCGTCGATGCCCATGCCGGTCTTGGCGCTGGCAAGAATCGCTTCGTCAGCGGAGATGCCGATGACTTCTTCGATTTCCTTGCGCGCGTTGTCGGGATCGGCCGAGGGCAGATCCATCTTGTTCAGCACCGGCACGACCTCAACGCCGAGGTCGAGCGCCGTATAACAGTTGGCCACGGTCTGGGCTTCGACGCCTTGAGAAGCGTCCACCACCAGCAAGGCCCCCTCACACGCGGACAGCGAGCGGCTGACCTCGTAGGAAAAGTCGACGTGTCCCGGCGTGTCGATGAGGTTCAGCTCATACGTCTTGCCGTCGCGCGCGACATACTTCAGCGCGGCAGTCTGGGCCTTGATGGTGATGCCGCGCTCGCGTTCGATATCCATCGAGTCGAGGACTTGGGCCTCCATCTCACGATCGGACAAGCCGCCGCAACGGTGGATGATGCGGTCGGCCAGGGTCGATTTACCGTGGTCGATGTGGGCGATGATCGAGAAATTGCGTATCTGCTGCATGCGATGTCGTAGTGACCGGCAGAACAGAACCGATCGGTGATCCTTCAAATAAAAGGGGGCGCCAAGCGCCCCCGTTCGGTGCTGCCGGCCGGGTTCAACCCGGTCGGCAGACGTGTCGCGTGCCGCATTTTACTTCTACCGGCACGCGGCGTCTTCTTTACTGCTTATTTGCCGACGTCTATCGCAAATTACTTGGCGAGCTTGACGGTAACCCATTGGGTCAGTTCGTCGCGGCGCACCAGCAAGCCGTAGGTTTTACCCTTTTCCAGCTTCGCGGTCAGCGTGCGGTACTGGTTGACGTTGACGATTTCCGTGGTACCCAAGGCCATCACGATATCACCCGGACGAATACCAGCACGTTCCGCTGCGCCTTCCACGGTCTGCACCTGCACACCACCCTGGATGCTCAGTTCAGCGCGACGTGCAGCCGGCACTTCGATCACGGCCAAGCCCAAGGTGTCGATCTGGTTCTTGGGCTCGTCGGGTGCCTTGCCCGGGGTGGGCACCTTGGCATCCTTGTCGGCCTGAAGCTCGGTAACCACCACGTTGACGGTGCGGGAATTACCCAGACGCCACACCTGCACCGGCACGCTGACGCCCGGCTTGGTGTCACCCACGGCGCGCGGCAGATCGGACAAACGCTCGATTGTGCGATCGCCAAACTTCAGAACCACGTCGCCAGGCTGGATGCCAGCCTTTTCTGCCGGGCTACCCTTTTCGATGGCACGAACCAATGCGCCTTGCTGGGTTTTCAGGCCCAAGGCTTCAACGATGTCACGGGTGACTTCGCCGATCTGCACGCCGATACGGCCACGGACCACACGACCGGATGCGCGCAGTTGTTCCACCACACGCATGGCGTCGTCGATCGGGATCGCCAGCGAGATGCCCATGAAGCCACCGTTGCGCGAGATGATCTGCGAATTGATGCCGATCACTTCACCGCGCATGTTCAGCAAAGGACCACCCGAGTTGCCCGGATTGACGGCTACGTCAGTCTGGATGAACGGCAGATAATCGCCCGTGTCACGACCCTTCGCACTGACGATGCCAGCGGTGACGGTCGAATCCAGGCCGAACGGCGAACCGATGGCCATGACCCATTCGCCCTTGCGCAAGGTGCTTGGATCACCGATACGCAGCGGGGTCAGGCCCGTGGCTTCGATCTTGATCAGCGCCACGTCGGTACGTTGGTCCGAGCCAATGATCTTGGCCTTGAACTCACGGCGATCGGTCAGCGTGACCGTAATCTCGTCGGCACCTGCCACCACGTGGTGGTTGGTCAGAATGAAACCGTCATTGGAGATGAAGAAACCCGAGCCCACGCCACGCGGGACTTCACGTTCTTCGCCACCACCACCGCCGCCACCACGAGGACCACGCGGCGTGGTGCCAGGGCCATTGCCCTGACCGGGCATTTCGAAATCGGGGCCGAAGAACCATTTGAACAGTTCAGCGGGGTCTTGGCCGCCAGGCGCGGGGCCGCGTGCGGATATTTTCGCACTGGTACGGATATTCACGACAGCGGGGTCGGCCTGATCGACCAGATCGGTAAAGTCAGGCAAACCACGCGTCTGGGCTTGTGCAATCGAACCCATCAGCATGGCAAACGCGGCAAACAGCATGAGCATGCTGTGACGCGCAAAGCGCCGCGACATGGACTGTGGCATGAAACACTCCGGGTCAAGAAACAGAAATCGGGAACTGGGAATTCAAAACAACGAATTCAGGGACAACGAATTCAAAAACGGCGAATTCAACACTGCAAATTCAAACAAGCATAGGCCGGCGCAACCGAACACGGTGCGCCGACCTGCAAACATTGTGCCGCAACCATTACCTGCGGCTGCCCGGCTTATTTCGAGGCGGGTTGGTGAACAATCGAATCGGCGACCTTGCGCACGGTTTCCGGCGGTGCTTCACCCAGTACCGTCAGCCAGTATTCGCCATAACGACGACCGAATACATGGATGGCACCACGCGACATCGACCCCGACGCTTGCGGATGCGAATCGGTAGCCGGCTCGATGAATACCGAGATGGCAGCCATGCCGTCAGCCATCACCAACTGCTTGACGTCCGAACGTTCGCCCATGGACCGCTTGACCTCGGTCACCTTGCGAAAGCCCGACACTTCACCTACGTTCCAGCCCATGGACGCCAGATCGATAGGCGTCACCTTCGTGCGTTGCACGGTCCAATCCTTGGTCGACCACTTCGACTTGAGTTTGCTGCGGTCAACCCCAACACCCACCGTCAGGGACGTGAACGCCAGCTGTTCAAGTACCTCGCCATTGGCATCCACCGTTTTGGCCTTCAACAGCAAACCCGATTCGACATCGGCACAGAGCAGATAACCGTAACGTTCGCTGTCGACCGGCGTGAGGCTGATGGCCTGACAATCCCGGTCGGCAACACGCTGCGGCTCGGGCTTGATCGACAGGCGATAACGATCGCCCAGGGCTTCCACCGATCCCAGCAATACACCGGGGAAACGCTCACGGGTGGGCCGATCCTCGATCACGATCAATTGCTTGTCGGGAATCAGGCACTGCACTTCTTCGTTGTGCCGAATGAATTCCGTGGGCACACCGTCGAGGATTTCCAGCCGCTCATGCTCGCCCGTGGCATCGACCACATGGGTAAGCCGCGAGGACTGCATGAAGCTGCCCTGCTGATAAGTATAGGTACCGCTGTAATCAAGTTTTTGTGCAGCCGCCTGAATACGGCGCAACACCGACAGATCATTGCCATCGGTTTGCGGCGGCGTAGCAAACGCCACGCTGCCGTGCGCCAGAAAGCCTGCTGCAACCACACTGCACAACAACCAGGACAAACGCCCGTTGCCTGAACTAACCGCCATCCCCGGCCCCCTCAACGCTGGGCTGCGGTGGTTCCGACGCTCACCGACACTTGGCGTACGGAATTCAAACCGGAATATTGACGATGGGCATCCAGATAGTCAGCCAGTTGCACGCCGGCGGGCAGGCGACCTGCCTCGACGCTGCTGGCAATGGCCGGGCTGCTGGTGCCCGATCCGCCCGGCAGGAAATAAGGCTGCGCCATCCAGGTGACCGAAGCCACCGCGGCCGCAGCGGCCAAGCCGGGCAAACCATAGCGGGTGACAAACTTGCGGCGACGCGTTGTCGTGTTTCGGCGCGGGGCAGCCACAATGGCGGGCTCGGCGGCAATGGTGGCAGATACCTTGGCGGCAAAACCGGCATTCAACGGTTGGGCCAGCGCCGGAGAGCGCATCACATCACCGATCAGGTGATAGACATCCCAGTCTGCTCGGGCGTCTGCCTTGGACAGCGCGTCGGAGAAGTCCTCGTCGCCAGTTTCGCCGTCCATGAATGCCGACAACCACGCCATATCCGAATCTGAATCGACGAGTTCGCCATGATTACCGGCAACTGCCGTGACTACCGAGCCGTTTTGTTGACGCATGCCTGATTGCATGTCATTACCCTCCGAAACCGGCCTGCGCCGGTCTGACTGATGCCTTGCCGTGCCTATGCACGTCACCGGGCTTGCACCCGGACCGATTGGGCTTGCTACGAAACCCGCAACGATGCGCGCTACCAGCGACGATCATCGTTGTTCCCCAGCAAGGGCTTGAGTCGCGACGCGATTGCCTCGCGCGCCCGGAAAATCCGGGATCGCACGGTACCAATGGGACAACCCATGGCGACGGCAATATCCTCGTAACTCATACCCTCGATTTCCCGCAACACGATCGCCGAGCGCAGCTCTTCGGGCAGAGCTTCGATCGCCGCGTTGACGGTTTCCGCAATTTCACGGCTCGCCAACACTGATTCGGGCGTGTTGTTATCACTTAGGGTGTCGGTTTCGTCGAAAGTTTCACCATCCTCGGTCTCAAATTCAGATGGAGAGCTCGGACGGCGTCCTGACGCGACTAAATGGTTCTTCGCCGTGTTGATCGCGATCCGGTACAGCCACGTGTAAAACGCGCTTTCACCCCGGAATTGCGGCAAGGCCCGGTAAGCCTTGATGAAAGCTTCCTGTGCGACATCCTCGATCTCGGAGGGATCGCGAATCAGTCGAGACAGGAGCCGAAGAATTTTTCGCTGGTACTTGACCACCAGCAGCTCGAAAGCATGCTTGTCGCCACGCTGTACGCGTTCAACCAGGATGGCGTCCGCTTCGCGTTCGCTCATTGGCCCTCCGCGTGGAACTGCGCCGACCGTGCCACGCATATCTGCAGGCGGCGCCAGGCGTCGGCCGACATACTGTCGGACCACAACACCACATTGGTCGAAGAGACGGTTTGGGTTGCCGGACCGGAACACGGCCCGCGCACGCTGACACAGCCCAGTGGTGAGCGTGTCAGTACATCGGGAAGCAGACGATCTGGCTGGTCCAGCCGCGCCAGGGGCGCAAGCGACCATACGCCGTCTGCTGAAATATGTAGGTGGCGGTATCCCGCCATGCTGCGATGGACACGACGACGCCAGGAAACCAGCGCCACCGCAATACTCAGCAGCATGATTGCACCACTGGCTTGCGGCAGCCAGACAGCCGCCGCAATGCCGAGTGCAAGCACGATCGCACCATGCAGACCCAAGTCGAGCCGCGCGGCACGCCGCGACGGCACCAACCGGGTAAACACGGCGAAGCCCGCATCAGGTGCGAGCCCCGCCGCAGAGGCGTGAGCAGCCATCAGACCTTGCGGACGAGCATGGTGCCGTTGGTCCCGCCGAATCCGAACGAGTTGGACATGGCCAAATCGATCTTCATGGGCCGCGCCTCATTGGCGCAGTAGTCCAGATCGCATTCCGGGTCCTGATTGAACAGGTTGATAGTCGGAGGCGAGACCTGGTTATACAGGGCCAGCGTTGTGAAGATCGCTTCGATCCCGCCCGCAGCACCCAGAAGGTGACCGGTCATGGACTTGGTCGAATTCACCACCAGCTTCTTGGCGTGGTCACCGAAAGCAAGCTTCAATGCCTCGCTTTCGTTCTTGTCGCCCAGGGGCGTCGAGGTACCGTGCGCATTCACGTACTGCACTTCTTCGGCATTCAAGCCGCCGTTGCGCAATGCGTTGCGGATGCCACGGCGCGGGCCGTCACGATCCGGCGTGGTGATGTGGTGGGCGTCGGCGCTCATGCCGTAACCCGCGAACTCACCATAAATACGCGCGCCGCGAGCCTTCGCGTGCTCGTACTCTTCCAGCACCATGACACCAGCGCCCTCGCCCAGCACGAAGCCGTCGCGATCGCGATCGAAGGGGCGCGAGGCCGTCTTCGGATCGTCGTTGCGCGTCGACAGCGCACGTGCCGAGGCAAAGCCGCCCACGCCCAGGGGCGAAACGGTTGCTTCGGTGCCGCCAGCGATCATCACGTCGGCATCGCCGTACTCGATCAGACGAGCAGCATCGCCGATGCAGTGCAGACCGGTCGTACACGCCGACACGATCGAATAATTCGGGCCTTTGAAGCCGTAATGGATCGACAACTGGCCAGAGATCATGTTGATGATCGAGGCCGGCACGAAGAACGGCGAAATGCGGCGTGCGCCACGATCGACATATTCCTGGTGCGTGTTTTCAATCAGGGGCAGACCACCGATACCGGAACCGATCAGGACACCGATACGCTCGGCGTTCTCTTCGGTGACCTCGATACCGGCGTCGCGCCATGCCTGGATGCCAGCCGCCATGCCGTAATGGATGAAGGTATCCATGTGACGGGCTTCTTTGGCGGGGATGTAGTCGGCAATGTCAAAGCCGCGCACTTCACCTGCGATTTCGCAGTTGAAGCCCGTAGTATCGAAACGGGTGATGCGGTCGATGCCCGACCGCCCGTTGACGATGTTGTCCCAGGCGGTGGGCACATCATTGCCCACGGGCGAGACGATGCCGAGACCGGTGATGACGACGCGTCGCTTCACAGAAAACTCCTTGGTGATTCGCAGACTGCAGTAACAAACCGTTGCTGGCAAAAAGAAGGCGGCCTTCGGCCGCCCATTTTACCGGCTGGCGGCGCTTACTTCTTGATGTGCGAACTGACGTAGTCGATTGCCTGTTGCACCGTGGTGATCTTCTCGGCTTCTTCGTCCGGGATTTCCGTCTCGAACTCGTCTTCAAGAGCCATCACCAGCTCAACCATATCGAGGGAGTCGGCACCGAGGTCGTCGACGAAAGAAGATTCGGTCTTGATCTCGGCTTCGTTCACGCCGAGTTGCTCAGCGACGATCTTCTTGACGCGCTGTTCGATGCTGTCTAGGGACATGGAGGTCTCCAAAAGGGGCTTAACTAATTTGCGGATTATAGCCATGCGCGCGGGAATGCAGCGCGTGACCGGGACAAACGGGTATCGCTTTGTGCAATACCCCTGAATTAACTCATATACATGCCGCCATTTACGTGCAGGGTGGTACCCGTCACGTAACCGGCTGCAGGCGATGCCAGGAATGCAACGCTGTGTGCAATATCTTCCGGCAGACCAAGACGGCCCAACGGGATTTGCGACAGCAATGCCTTGTGCTGGTCTTCACCCAGATCCTTGGTCATGTCGGTATCGATGAAACCCGGCGCGACACAGTTCACAGTGATATTGCGGCTACCCAGCTCTCTTGCAAGAGCACGGCTCATACCTGCGACGCCGGCCTTGGCCGCCGCGTAGTTTGCCTGACCTGCGTTGCCGCTGGAACCGACGACCGAGGTCACATTGATGATGCGACCCCACTTGGCCTTCATCATGCCGCGCAGCACTGCGCGCGAGATGCGGAAAACCGAAGACAGGTTGGTGTCGATGACGGCAGCCCAGTCATCGTCTTTCATGCGCATTGCGAGCGTATCGCGCGTAATGCCAGCATTGTTGACGAGAATATGCAGGCCGCCAAGCTCCGTGCCGATCTGGTCGATCAGCGCGTCAACCGATGCTGCGTCGTTGACGTTCAGCGTCGCACCACGGCTGCCCGCAGGTGCCGAGGCGAGGTATTCGGTGATCTTGGCTGCGCCGCCATCGGTGGTGGCCGTGCCGACCACGATTGCGCCACGGCTGGCCAGTTCTGCCGCAATGGCTTTACCGATGCCGCGCGATGCGCCGGTCACCAGGGCGACCTTTCCTTGCAATTCCATGTTTACTCCTTAAGCGATGGCTGCCAGCGCCGCGTCAAGCGATGCCGGGTCGGTGATCGCAAGCGCAGTCAATTCGCCATCGATGCGCTTGGTGAGACCGGCCAGAACCTTGCCCGGGCCGCACTCGATAAGATGGGTGACGCCTTGCGCCTTGAAGAACTGCACAGTCTCGACCCAGCGCACGGGGTGCCAGGCCTGGCGCACCAGCGCATCGCGAATCGCCGCAGCATCGGTCGGCGTTGCCACGTCGACGTTGTTGACGACCGTGATCGACGGTGCCGAGATCGTGATGCCAGCCAATGCGGCTGCCAGTTCATCGGCAGCCGGACGCATCAGGCTGGAGTGGAACGGTGCCGACACGGGCAGCGGCAGCGCGCGTTTTGCACCAGCCGCCTTGGCAGCTTCGCATGCACGCGTGACGGCAGCGGCGTGGCCGGCAATCACGACCTGTGCAGGCGCATTGAAGTTGACGGCCTCGACAATCTCGCCCTGCCCCGACTGCGCGCACACTGCGCGAACCGTGTCGTCATCCAGACCGAGAATGGCGGCCATGCCACCGGTACCGACCGGCACCGCACGTTGCATGGCGTCGGCACGAATGCGCACCAGGCGCACGGCATCTTCCAGGCTGAGTGCACCTGCAGCCACCAGCGCGGCGTATTCGCCCAGGCTGTGACCCGCCACCATGTCGGGCATACGGCCACCAGCAGCGCGCCAGGCGTCGAAGAAAGCAACGCCCGCCGTCAACATCACCGGCTGGGTGTTGGTGGTCAGATTGAGCTGTTCTACCGGGCCATGTGCGATCAATGCGCCCAGGTCTTGCCCCAGCGCAGCGCCGGCACGCGCAACGGCGTCAGCCACTGCGGCATTGCCAGCGAAAGCGTCGAGCATGCCGACCGCTTGTGAACCCTGGCCGGGGAAGACAAATGCAATTTTCTTGGTCATCAATTATTCCTGTCGCGGACGCAGCGAGTCAGCGCGGAGTCTGCCCGAAGACAGACTTCCGCGCGATACGCGCGTCTTGCTTTACATGCGGACCAGCGCCGCGCCCCAAGTGAAACCACCACCGACGCCTTGTAGCATAACCAGCTGTCCGGGTTTGATACGACCGTCCCGACGCGCCACATCCAGCGCCAGCGGCACGCTTGCCGCAGACGTGTTGGCATGCTGGTCCACCGTGACCACCACACGCTCGCTGGGCAGGTCCAGCTTGCGCGCCACGGCGTTCAAGATGCGGACATTGGCCTGGTGCGGAATCAACCAGTCGATGTCGGCAACGCTTATACCAGCTTCTTCGCTGACTTCGCGTGCGACCTTGTCGAGCACGTTGACCGCCAACTTGAACACGGCCTGCCCTTCCATACGCAGGAACGGGTCGCCGGTCACTTCGCCATACGCCACGTTGCCGGCTGCGCACAGGATCTTCATCTGCGAGCCGTCGGAATGCAACTTGGCCGACAGCAGACCGGGTTCGTCGGAAGCCTTCAACACCACTGCACCCGCACCGTCACCGAACAGCACGCAGGTGCCGCGATCGCTCCAGTCCAGGATGCGCGAGAACACTTCGGCCCCGATCACCAGTGCACAACGCGCCCGACCAGCTCGGATGAAGCTGTCAGCCGTCGTCAACGCATAGATGAAGCCGGTACACACCGCCTGCACATCGAAGGCAGCAGCGTTGGTCGCGCCGATATTGGCCTGGATCAGGCAGGCCGTGCTGGGGAAGACAAAATCGGGCGTGGAGGTCGCCACCACGATCAGATCGACTTCAGACGCATCGACACCGGCATCGGCCAGTGCGCGCTTGGCAGCTTCGGTACCCAGCTGGCTGGTGGTCACACCGCGCTCGGCGATATGACGCTGACGAATGCCGGTGCGTTCGACGATCCACTGGTCAGAGGTCTCGATACCACGCGTTGCAAGGTCTGCAGCGAGATCATCGTTGCTGACGACGCGTGGCGGCAGGCAGCTCCCCGACCCAACAAGCTTGGACCAGATTGACGTGACTGCGCTCATTGACGATCTCCGTGGCTGGACTGTGCGTTGGCACCTGCGTCGACACGCGTAAGCGTCGATTCGGCAGGCGTCTGCAGACTTTGGTTGATTTGCGCCACCACCTGCGTGGTAAGCGACAACATATCGTTGGCTACCGCACCGCGTGCGCGCTTCAGTGCGCATTCGAATGCATAGGCATCGGCAGAGCCGTGGCTTTTGATGACCACGCCTCGCAGACCGAGCAAGGCTGCACCGTTGTACCGACGATGGTCGACGCGATTGCGGAAGCGGCCAAGCACAGGCTTGGCAACAGCGCCCATCAGGAGCGTCAGCGGCGAGCGCTTGAACTCTTCCTTGATGAAGCTGCCAAGCATCTTGGCCAGGCCTTCAGAGGCCTTGAGCACGACGTTGCCGACGAAACCGTCACAGACGACCACATCGACCACGCCGGTATAAATATCGTTGCCTTCGACATTGCCAGTGAAGTTCAACGGGCTGGCACGCAGCAATTCAGCCGCCTGCTTGACGATGTCATTGCCCTTGATGACTTCTTCACCGATGTTGAGCAGGCCCACCGTGGGCTTTTGCCGCTGTTCGATGGCGGCCACCATGGCAGTACCCATGATGGCGAATTGCAACAGGTGCTGCGCCGTGCAATCGACGTTGGCACCCAGGTCAAGCATGTACGTGACCCCACCCTTCTGATTGGGCAAGGCAGTGGAGATCGCCGGGCGGTCGATGCCGTCCAGGGTCTTCAGTACATAGCGCGAGATCGCCATCCAGGCACCGGTGTTGCCGGCGGATATGCAGGCGTCGGCACGACCATCTTTCACGAGGGTCGCAGCCACGCGCATCGAGGAATCTTTCTTTCGCCGCAAGGCGACTTCGACCGGGTCATCCATCGCAACGACTTCAGTCGCCGCAACGATTTCCAAACGGTCACGACCCAGCGCACTACGCGCCGAGGCAAGCTGCGCCTCGATCTGATCCTGCAAGCCAACCAGCAGCAGATGCACATCAGGATGATGGTCGCGGAAATTCAGGGCAGCAGGGATCGTCACGGGGAGACCGTGATCGCCCCCCATGCAGTCGATCGCAATTCGGATCATGGACATGGACGCAAGAACGCCCGACTTCACATGATCATGCCGCGCCGGCCAGCATCAAGCTGGATGGCGGGATGATCAGGAAGACAGGCGATATCGGAAAAATGGTTCCGCGAGTGCCCAGGGGAAGGCTGCCGATCAAGACGCGCACCGAATACTCCGACACGTGTCCCGCTTGACATCCGCAACCCACCCTTGGGTAACGGCCCTAGCAGGTTCACCCCAGGGCCGCCCGGTATCACTCGTCGTTCTTGGTCTTGATGACCTTGACGCCACGATAAAAGCCGTTGGGGCTGATGTGGTGACGCAGGTGCACTTCACCCGTGCTCGGCTCGATGGCCGTCGGCGGGTTGATCAAAAAATCGTGGGCGCGGTGGTTGCCACGCTTCGACGGCGACTTCTTATTTTGCTGAACAGCCATGATGACTCCTTCTGACGGCGCGCATTGTAAGCCAGAAGCCTGATTCGGGCGCCGCGGGATTAACCCTTTCTACTACCTGCTTTGACGTTGTTTGACAATGACGGCCTGCGCAGGCGTGCCCGACGCATCATCGTTTCTTGCAATCTGTGTTTCTAAGCTGTCCGTTCGGCTGACCTTCAGCCGCCCTGCCAAGCGCCATACACCGGCCTTGTCAGGTTCTGCCCCCGGAACTCAGGGCTTGCGCGTCTTGAGTTGCGCCAGTACTGCGAAGGGGGATGGCCGCTTGCCTTCCGCGCCGTCAACCGCTTCATCAGTACTGCTTGGGTCTTGCTGCCCGTCATTATCTGCTTTTTTGGCAGAGACATCTTCCGAAACCGATGCTGGCACTACCAGCGGCTCTGGACAGACATCGTGACGCGGCACATACGGCACGCACAAGATCAGCTCATCTTCGACCTGTTCAAGCAGATCGAAGCGGGGCGATCCTAACACGCGTTCGGGCAAGGCGCTTGCGCCGACATCATCTTCGTCGCCCTCGCCGTCATCATCGCCTTCGTGAACGATGTCGTCGGCATTGAGCTGCGCTTCGGTTTTGACGATGTGCAGGACTGCCTCGGTGTGCAGCGGCAAGGCAAAATCAGCCAGACATCGCTGACATTCCAGCACCACTTCAGCATCGATGGTCAGACGGATCAACGGCTCGCCCAACGGGCCCCGTTCAGACTTGGCATGCCAGCGGGCATCCGAGTTCTGGATCGGCAGATCTTCAACCAGACGCTCCATATCTTCGAGCGCCACAGCCCCCTGCGCCTCGCGCCCGGGTTGACGCACAAAATCAAAGGCGTCGATCAGAAACGCGACCATGGGCAATGAATACCTGTAAAGCAACAACCGGCCAATTTCAGAGCACCTGAGCAGTGATCAGCCAGCATCGATTGACCTTCGATTGACCTTCAACAGACGCTGAAACAGCACCACCAAAGACCTCAACCAACACTGCAACCAAAAGGTAGCCGGTAAAACGTAGGATAATAGCTGGAAAAACCCAAGCGGGTCAAACACTTACGGCGCAAGGCAGGTATGGTCGACGGACTTCCACGACATACTCCACTCGCCCGCCCCAATAACAGACGCCGCCACTTACGCTTTCATTCGTTGACATGCCCCTTCAAACCCCCGCCCGCCCACTGATTCTCGCCTCTACCTCGGTCTATCGTCGCGAACTGCTGGGACGTCTGAAACTCCCGTTCGAGGTGGTTTCCCCCGAGGTGGATGAGACACCGCTGGCAGGAGAAACACCCGTGGCACTCGCCATGCGTCTGGCGCGCGCCAAGGCGCGCGCAGGCGTACAGTTGCGCCCCGGCGCAGTGGTGATCGGTGCGGATCAGGTTGCGACGCTGGACGCGACGCGCATCCCGGCACCCAGCGGCGCGCTGTCGCAACCTGCTGACGAAATCCCTTTTCATCCCACCGTGCGCGACCTGATCGGCCAGCCAATCGGCAAGCCCGGCACCTTCGAGGCGGCGCTTGCGCAATTGCAATCGATGCGCGGCCATACCGTGTCATTTCACAGCGCCCTGGCGGTCGATGATGGCGAGCGTGTCGAGTCGATCGACGTGGTGACTCGGGCCACATTCCGCGACTTGCCGGATTCCGCACTGATCGCCTACCTGCAGGCTGAAGCTGTGCTTGATACCGCAGGCAGCGCCAAGGCCGAAGGCCTCGGCATTGCGCTGATGTCACGCATAGACAGCGACGACCCAACCGCATTGATCGGCCTGCCTTTGATCGCCCTGACCCGCATGCTGGCGAATTTCGGTATCGACCCACTACTGTCACTGGCCGCGCACAGGCACGACACTCATTGAGAAGTGCGACGCCCATTGAGGCAGACCAAGCCAAGCAGAATCACTGCGACAGGCCGACCGAGCCATACCCGCCAAGCCGCACAACCAACACCAGCCAGACCTACGCGCGCCCACCAGTTGCTTGATCGGCCACCAGCGCGCGAACTGCATTCAGAGACCTATTCATGAGCCAATCCCCCTCTTCCACTACCGGTGCCCTTCACCTGATTCCGGTGTCGCTTGGCGATTCACCAGTTGAACGCTGGTTACCCAACGAGGTGCGCGCACTGGCAGGCCGGCTTGATTTCTACATTGCCGAGAACGCCAAGACTGCGCGCGCATTCCTGAAGCAGGTTGGCACCGTTCGACCCTTGCAGGAAATCCAGATTCACACACTTGAATCAGGCACCAAGGACGGTCAGATCCGCGAATGGCTGGCGCATGCAGTGGCAGGTGGTGAGATTGGCCTGGTATCGGAAGCAGGTTGCCCGTCGGTGGCAGATCCCGGCGCACGTGTGGCACGCCTGGCACATGCGTTGGGATTGCAGGTCAGGCCCTGGGTCGGCCCCTCGTCAATTCTGCTGGGCCTGATGGCCAGCGGCCTGGATGGCCAACGCTTTGCGTTTCATGGCTACGCACCGGTCGAACCGGCCGAGCGCCAGCGCACACTGAAGGAATGGGAACAGCAGTCGATTCGCTACAACCAGACGCAGATGCTGATCGAGACGCCCTACCGGAACGCTGCGATGTTCAATAGCCTAGTGTCGTCACTGCGGGCAGACACGCTGCTGTGCGTGGCTCGCTCCGTGACCACGGCCGATGAATGGGTGCGCACGCTGCCGATATCAACCTGGAAACAGCAGGCGGCACCAGCACTCGACAAGCAACCAACGATGTTCCTGTTCCTGGCGCGGAGCAGCGGAAAGGCTTGAGTGGTCGGCTTGGCGCTCGGCCGAGCGCCTAGCGAGGTGTTTGAACTGGTATCCGACCAGTGTTCAGCCCTATTACCGGCCGGCGTGCATCACGGCGCTGATTGGGGCTTGCGGCTTGCCACAAGCCCCAATCCGAAACACTGGCCTACAGCAGACCTCGTGAAGACACCCCACCTCGACGCTTACCAGCCCGTGCGTTGCAGCCGGGCTTTTGTTGCCTCATCAGCCGGGGTGGCCACCAGCCCGCCACGCGGGTTGATGCTGACCTGATACACACCGCCATCCAGCATGGGCAGGAACGTGGCACTGCCGTAATCGGCATCCACAAAAGGCAGCCACTGCGGGAATTGTCGCTGCAGGGACCACAGATCAGGCAAGGTCCAGCCATCCAAGGCGTGAACCGTGCGAGTCGCCGTGCGTTCTTTTTCGATATCGGCGTAGCGCCCTGTCAGACGGTCCAAGCGATAAATGGGCGGCACACCCGCCAGGGCCACCGGCACTCGCCAGCGAATTACGCGCGCTTCCAACTGCCACTGATCCCCGGCGATCACGAATTCCTGCGTGCGCCCTTCCGGCGTGGTCAGCGACACCCTGAACTGTTGCGGGCCGTCGGCTGCGACATCGACACGCGCCACCGGGCGGTCTGCGCTCAGCTGCACGTACTGATAGACCGACAGCGCACCCAGCACCAGCACCACGGCGCTCAGCAGGAAAACCGTGCCCAGCAAGCCACGGATCAACCCGATGCGCGCTGGACGTTGCGCAAAGCGATAACTCGGCTCGCGACGACGCCGCAACAAAAACCAACCCAGAAACGCAACCACGACCGCAGGTACCGCCAGCCACACCACAGGGGACAAGGCACTCACCAACATGCTCCAGAAGAAAGGGGCAACGCAGACAGCAACAACGGAAAAAAAGAAATGAGGCCACGCTGACGCGTGCCTCATTCAATCAAAGGAAACAGATAGTAATCCGACTCATCGACAACGAAGGGCCGGATGGGTGGATACGCGAAGGAATCCGTGCGGAATCAGCGCAAATTGCTGCCCTGGAAGGCCGCACGGAAGGCCCCAGCGCCGAACGCCACGCCAACTCGCTTCGCAAAACGCTCGGCAACGCTGTCACGCACGGTGTAGTCAACGATGGTGTCCACATGAACCAGATCACGCGTGACCGAGTCCACGGTGCCCAGGCCGTCTGCCAGCCCCAGCTCGACACTGCGAACGCCCGTCCAGACCAAACCGCTGAACATGTCGGGCGTTTCGCGCAGGCGGTCACCACGCCCCTGGCGCACTGCGGCGATGAATTGCTGGTGAATTTCATTGACCATCTGGGTCGCGTGCGCCACTTGAGCCGGGTCGGTGGGCTGGAACGGGTCGAGCAGCGCCTTGTTTTCGCCCGCCTTGATGACCCGACGCTCAATACCAAGCCGCTGCATGGCTTCCGTGGCACCAAAACCTTCCATGATCACACCGATCGAACCCACCAGGCTTGCCCGGTTGACGTAGATCTGGTCGGCAGCGGCGGCAATGTAATACGCGCCCGACGCACCCAGGTCTTCGATCACGGCATACACCGGCTTGTCCGGATTTGCGCCACGCAGACGGTGAATTTCATCACTGATGATGCCCGACTGCACCGGACTGCCGCCCGGGCTGTTGATGCGCAAGATCACCGCACGCGTGCCCGAGTCACCAAACGCGGCTTGCAATGCAGCCACAATGCGCTCACCCCCGGCGTCGCCGTCGGAATCGATCGCACCGTCGATCTTGATCAGCGCGGTGTGCGGCTCGGACGCGCTGGTATCCGAGCCCAAGCCCTTGACCGTCATGTAGATCATGGCTGCGCCGCCCAGCACCAGCGAGAGCGTCACCAGGCGAAAAAAGATCGACCAGCGACGGCGCGAACGTTGCTCGCGGATCGTGGACAGCGCCAACTCCTCAAGCACCGCACGCTCCCAGACCGGTAAATTCCGGTCCGAAACGCCAGCAGCCGGGGACGAAGATTCATTGAGGCTCATGCCTGCCTTGCTCGCAATGGATGAAAAGACACATGGTGGATGGAAACCGACTGCCCAACTCAGGCCGCAGCGCGTGCCACACGGGATAGTAGCCACTCGCGCAGCTGCGGCACCGTATCGACCAGACCGTCGGGCGCACAGGCCTCAAGTTCAGCCACACTATGCGCGCCGTACGTGACACCCAGCGCACCCGTGCCGGCATGCTTGGCCATGGTCAGGTCGTGCGAGGTGTCACCGATCATCAAGGTGTGCTCGGGGGCGACATCCAGTTCACGCATCAGTTCTTGCAGCATGGCCGGGTGCGGCTTGGAGAAAGTCTCGTCTGCCGTGCGGGTGCCGTGGAAGAAACGGCGCAATCCCGACGCATCCAGCCCACGCTCCAGCCCGACGCGGCTCTTGCCAGTTGCCACTGCCAGCTGAATGGGCAGCGCGGCCAGCTCTTCAAACAACGGCGCGATGCCACCAAACAAGCGCAACAAGGGATCGCGCGTCAGGTAGTGGAATTTGTAGCGTTCCAGGAAACGCGGCAGCTCTGCCGGGGTAAGACTGGGCACAGCCTTGTGCAAGGCATCGTGCAGCGACAGCCCGATGACCCAGGCAGCCGCGTCGTCGGTGGGCACCGGCAGCGCCAGGTCGCGGCATGCACCTTGAATGGCGGCGACGATGGACGGCGTGGAGTCCATCAAGGTGCCGTCCCAGTCGAAAATCACGAGCGAATACATTTATTGATCCTCTTTGGCGGCCAGCGCCTCGGTGAAGGCAACACAAGCCGGCGGCAACGGCGCCTGCAAGGACAGGCGCTCGCCAGTCAGCGGATGCGGCAGGCTCAGGGTGTGCGCATGCAGGAACATGCGTTTGAAACCACGCGCGATCAACGCGGCATTGGTTTCGTCCTTGCCGTACTTGTCATCACCCGCGATGGGGAAGCCTTCTGCGGCCACGTGCACCCGGATCTGGTGCGTGCGCCCGGTTTTCAGTTCAGCGTCGAGCAGTGAGAACTCACCGTAACGCGCTTTCAGGGTGAAGATCGTATGCGAAGCCAGCCCGGTCGGGTCAACGCGCACGCGCCGCTCGCCCGATTGGGTAGTCCATTTCAACAACGGATGGCGCACATGTTGACGCGCATTCATCCAGTCCCCGTCGACGAGTGCCAGATAGTGCTTCTCCCATCCACCCGCGCGCAACGACTCGTGCATGCCGGTCAGCGCGCTGCGGCGCTTGGCGATCAGCAGCAAGCCGGACGTGTCGCGATCCAGCCGATGCACCAGTTCCAGGAACTTGGCGTCGGGGCGTGCAGCACGCAATTGTTCGATGACACCGAAGGACACACCGCTGCCGCCGTGCACCGCCACGCCTTCCGGCTTGTCGATGACCAATACCGCATCGTCTTCGAAAACGATGGGAAATTCCACGGGTGGCACGTAATCGGTGCGAACTTCGGGCAAACGCAGCGGCGGGACGCGGATCACATCACCGGTTTTGATCCGGTAATCGACCTGGATCCGGCCCTTGTTCACGCGGACTTCACCGCCTCGAACGGCCTTGTAAATATGACTCTTGGGAACGCCCTTGCAGAGTCGGAGCAGGAAGTTGTCCAGCCGCTGGCCGTCATGCGCTTCGTCGATTTCGACCATGCGCACGGCAGGTGCGGGGGCGCTCGCCGGGCGCGGGGCGCGCGCAGCAGGCGAGGCAGGGGGGCGGGCGGAGGATTTCGCTTTGCGCAATGGGGGTGCCGTCATATAATTCGTGGGCCTGATCGAGTCAGGTGGGTTGGCCTTACCGCCGTCGTCGAGACGCGCCTCATGCGGCGTCTCCGCCACTGGTAGGGCAGAAAGCAGGCAGTCGGCCGGACAGACCAAAAATCAAGGAAGTTCCGTCGGCGCCGCTTTCCAACAGGCCGGAATTGTACCCGCCCTCCCCACCCGGTTCTACGGGTCGTCCCGGTCGCCTGCCGACCGCGTCAGCTGAATCGGTAACCGCGCAGCAAATTGCGCCCAGTCCATCCACCTGCCGCGTTCGCCATGATGCAGTCGCAGACGCCTTGCAGTCGAATCCCATTACGCTTGAACGCGGCGAAAATGCCGCGTTTGTCTGGCCCGTACAACCGTGAATTCTTACCTGTTCCTGCTGCTGCGTACGTTCACTGCCCTGCCCGCTAGACGCGGACGCAGCGCGGTGCCTGACGCGCGCACGGAAACAGCTTCATTGGTCACTACGCACTTCCCCGACCCTGCGTTTTCCGCGCCGCCCGGCACATAACCGGGCTTAGATTTGCGGGGTGCGCGCCTGGCGTGCACCGGTTTTCCCACTGCTCGCGCTGTGAGCTTCATCCTTCCGTGACGGCCTGGGGCTGCACGCCAATTTTGGCGCGCATGACCAAGGAGACCTTCACCCATGAAGCGCATGCTGTTTAACGCAACGCACCAGGAAGAACTGCGCGTTGCCATTGTCGATGGCCAAAAGCTTATCGACCTTGATATCGAGATCGCCGGCCGCGAACAGCGCAAAGGCAACATCTACAAAGGCGTCATCACTCGCGTCGAGCCCAGCCTCGAGGCCTGCTTCGTCAACTACGGCGAAGAACGCCATGGTTTCCTGCCCTTCAAGGAAATTGCCCGCAGCTACTTCAAGGAAGGCGTCGACGTTCGTTCGGCACGCATCCAGGACGTACTGCGCGAAGGCCAGGAACTCATCGTCCAGGTCGAAAAGGAAGAGCGTGGCAACAAGGGCGCAGCCCTGACCACCTTCATTTCGCTGGCAGGCCGCTACCTGGTCCTGATGCCGAACAATCCGCGTGGTGGGGGTGTGTCGCGCCGAGTCGAAGGCGAAGACCGCCAGGAACTGCGCGAAACCATGGACCAGCTGGACATCCCCACCGGCATGAGCATCATTGCTCGTACCGCCGGGATTGGCCGCAACGTCGAAGAACTGCAGTGGGACCTGTCCTACCTGATGCAGCTCTGGACGGCGGTTGACGGTGCCGCGCGTGAAAACGCCGCCCCGATCCTGATCTACCTGGAATCCAGCCTGGTCATCCGCGCGATCCGTGACTACTTCTCGCCGGACATCGGCGAAATCCTGATCGACACCGACGACATCGCCGACCAGGCCACCGCCTTCATGGGCGTGGTCATGCCGGACAACGTCCAGCGCGTGAAGCGTTACCGCGACGACGTGCCGCTGTTCTCGCGTTTCCAGATCGAACACCAGATCGAAACCGCATACGCGCGTACCGTGCCGCTGCCCTCGGGCGGTGCCGTGGTGATCGACCACACCGAAGCACTGGTAGCTGTCGACGTAAACTCGGCGCGCTCCACCAAGGGCAGCGACATCGAGGAAACCGCCCTTCGCACCAATCTGGAAGCTGCCGACGAAGTGGCCCGCCAGTTGCGCCTGCGCGACCTGGGTGGCCTGATCGTCATCGACTTCATCGACATGGAAGACAGCAAGAACCAGCGCGCCGTTGAACAGCGCCTGCGTGAAGCCCTTCATTTCGACCGTGCCCGCGTGCAAATGGGCAAGATTTCCCGTTTCGGCCTGATGGAACTGTCGCGTCAGCGCCTGCGCCCGGCCCTGAACGAGGGTTCTCACATCACCTGCCCGCGTTGCAACGGCACCGGCGTGATCCGCGACACCGAATCAAGCGCACTGCAAGTCCTGCGTTTGATCCAGGAAGAATCGATGAAGGAAAACACCGCAGCCGTGCACGCACAAGTGCCGGTTGAGGTCGCCACCTTCCTGTTGAACGAAAAGCGTGCCGACATCGCCAAGATGGAAGCCCGCCTGAAGGTCAACGTCATCCTGATCCCGAACAAGCATCTAGATACGCCGCACCATCGCCTGGAACGTCTGCGTCACGACGATCCGCGCCTGGAAAACACTCGCGCCAGCTTCGAGATGGCCGAGTCGCCCGAAACCGACTTGTCTTACCGCGCTGAAGCGCAGGAAGTGAAGCCGCGTCCGGAAGCGCTGGTCAAGGGTATTACCCCGTCGCAACCAGCGCCGGTGTCCAGCACCCCGAATCCGGTGCCGGTCGACAACGCCACGGTCGCTGCATCGCCGAAGCCGTCGCCGGCTGTTGCGGAAGCTGCTGGTGTTGGTGGTTTGTTCAGCCGATTCATGGGCTGGCTGCGTGGCACGCCGGTCGAACCGACGCCTGCACCCGCCCCGGCTCCGGTGGCCGCACCAGCAACGCGCGAGCGCGATTCGCGTGGTGGCAACCGTCGCCGTTCGGGTAATGGCAACGGCAATGGTGAATACAAGGGCCGTGGCCGTGGTGAAGGTGGCCGCGAGGGTGGTCGTGAAGGTGGTCGCAACGAAGGCCGTGAAGGCCAGGGAAATCGCGACAATGCACGTGACGGCGGTCGTGAAGGACGCGAAGGCCGTGACGGTGGTCGCGACAATCGCTCCATCGAGACTCGCGTAGCCGAAGCACGCATTGACAACGCGCGCCGCGAAGAAGCTGCACGCGAGGAAGCTGAAGGTCGTGGCAACCGTGGCAATCGTGGTCGTCGCGAAGGCCGTGCGCCGCGCGCTGAAGGCGAAACCCGCGATATCGCATTGCCGGCAGCCGCATTGGACGCCGCCAACAACTTCGCTGACGACGCTGCGGAAGCCGCCGATGGCCGTGGCAATCGTGGTCGCCGTGGCCGCCGCGGCGGTCGCCGTGACGACGGTGCCGTGGAAGGTGCAGATGCCGACGCAACCGACACCCCGGCGGTGTTCGAACCGGTGGCAGAACGCGAAGAAGCGCAGCAACGCCGTCCGTTGGCCGATGTGTTGGCCGCCCCGACCGAACCCGGTCAGGCAGTCGATAGCGATACGGCCGTGCTGGGCAGCGAAGAAAGCGCCGCCGAGCTGGAAGGCGATCAAGAGCGCAAGCGCCGTCGTCGTCGCGGTCGCCGCGGTCGTCGCACGGGTGAAGGTGCAGTGGAAGGCTCGGGTGACGGCGCAAATGGCCAGGAAGATGGCAGCGACGAGTTCGAGAACGAAACCTTCGCTGACGCACCGCAAGCGGGTGCCAACACGCCGGCTGCCGCACCTGTTGCACAGGCCCTGAGCGCTCAGTCCGCTCCGGTGGCTGCTGCACCGCAGGCAGTGCCCGCCGCGCCGGTTGCGCAAGCCGTGGCAGCCCCGGTGTCGACGCCCTCGCCCGACGCAGTGGAACACGCTGCCCAGGCGCTGAAGTCGGCTGCCAGCTCGGTTGCCGCTGACGCACAAGCAGCGAACATTGCCGTTGCGCCTGTTATTGGTGCACCTGCTGCTACGGCTTTTGCCGTAAATGTTGAAGCAGCACCGGCAGTCACGCCGGTTGCCGCCGCACCGGCTGTGCAAGCCCCCATCGCCCCGGCGCTGGACTTGCCCGCACCGGTTGCTCAGCCGCAAGCAGCTGCCGCTGCACCCGCACCGGAAGTCGCACCGCTGGCCGTTGCTGAAGCTGCGCCTGTTGTGCCCTCCACGCACGTGCATGAAGTCACGCCCGTGGCTGCCGTTGAACCGGCACCGGTGGCTGTGGCTGCTGCGCCGGTGGTCGAAGCACCTGTTGCTGCGCCCGCAGCCGCCGACGTGCCGGAAACCATCGTGGCACGCGTCGTGGATGCTGAAGCGGTTGCGCCTGTCGCAGCGGCTGAAGCAGCAGTTGTTGCACCGGTTGCTGCAACGGTTGTTGCAACACTCGCCCCGGTTGCCGCCAACCTGTCGGAAAGCGGTCTGCAGTTGATCCAGACCGATACCGCCAAGGTGCGCGAGGCACAGGCCAGCATCGCCAGCGCCGCGCCGGTTCGCCTGGGCCGTGCTCGCAAGGTGTCGGCACCGGTTGTCGAGACCCCGCTGGTTCAGGTCGAGACGCAGGACGAGGTCAAGTAAGACAAGGTGTGCAGCAGGCTTGCAACGCGGGATTTTCAGACGCGTTGCAAGCCGGGGTAGTTGCTGGAGTAGTTGCTGGAGTAGTTGCTTCAGTCGAACCAGCTACCCGCAAGCCGACCTACCGGGCGATCAGTGATCGCCCGGGTTTGATCATGACGTTCATGATGTTTTACGCATGGCATTCTGTTGCCTGCCGCTTCCACCATGACCCATACGTTTGATGACACCAATGGTGCCGCGTCCCCCGGACCGGACCTGTCTGGTGCACCTACCCAGATTTCCATCGATGGCCACGTCGTTTCTGTGCTGGCCACGCTCGCTGAACCCGCATTGACGGTATTCGGCAACCTATTTACCCGCGAAGAATGTGAGGCGCTGATTGCGTCGGCCCAGCCACGTCTGGCGCGCTCGCGCACGGTGGACCGCAGCGGCGGCACGGCCGTCTCGCACGAATCCCGTACCAGCGACGGCATGTTCTTCACCCTGGGCGAGACACCGCTGATCGACAAGTTGGAAAGGCGGATTGCTGGCCTGCTGCGCTGGCCGCTCGAACGTGGCGAAGGGCTTCAGGTCTTGCGCTATGGCCCCGGCGCGGAATATCAGCCGCACTATGACTTTTTCGATGCACAGGACGCAGGGACCGCTACGCACACCGCTGCCGGTGGCCAGCGCATCGGCACCTTGATTATCTACCTGCAAAGCCCCATCTCAGGGGGTGCCACGACTTTCCCGCAGATCGGGCTTGATGTCGCCCCCATACAGGGAAACGCGGTATTTTTTGCCTACCCACAAGCCACGCCAGCAAGCCTTACCTTGCATGCAGGCGCGCCAGTTACCGCCGGAGAAAAGTGGATTGCCACAAAATGGCTGCGTGTCAGGCGCTACGCGTAAACTGAAGGCATGGCGGAACAAAGTCTGCTGAGAAGCCCCAGCACGGCATGGCTTGTGGTTGGTGGTTTTCCTGGTCATGCCAGGCAGCCAGACACGTTGCCGGACTGCTTCTTTTCTTACCGCCTTTGCACGGACCACTCTTGACCGACAGGATCATCCCGCTCGTCGACGCGCGCAGCTTGCATGGCAAGCTGCCTGCCCCTGCACGCCCGCCCGTACCGGGCGAAGTGCTGCTGGACCGGCGTGCACGGGCATTGCGCGACCTGCGCATATCCGTGACCGATCGCTGCAACTTTCGCTGCGTGTACTGCATGCCCAAGGAAGTGTTCGACAAGGACTATGCTTACCTGCCGCATGGGTCTTTGCTCAGCTTCGAGGAAATTGCCCGGCTGTCCACGGTGTTCGCGCAGCACGGCACGGAAAAGCTGCGCCTGACGGGTGGCGAGCCACTGTTGCGCCGTCAGGTGGAATCTCTGATCGAATTGCTTGCCAAGATCCGCACACCTGCAGGCAAGCCCCTGGACCTGACACTGACTACCAACGCATCCTTGCTGGCCCGCAAAGCACGCGGCTTGGCGGCCGCTGGCCTGAATCGGGTCACGGTCAGCCTGGATGCCTTGGACGACAAGGTGTTCCGGGCGATGAACGATGTGGACTTTCCGGTCTCGGAAGTTCTGCGCGGCATTGATGCCGCTGCGGAGGCGGGTCTGGGGCCCGTCAAGGTGAACATGGTCGTCAAACGTGGCGTCAATGACGACCAGGTCTTGCCGATGGCCCGGTATTTCCGGGGCAGCGGCCACATTCTTCGCTTCATCGAATATATGGACGTTGGCGCATCCAACGGCTGGAACCTGAATGAAGTGGTGCCTTCGCGCACGCTGATCGAACAGTTGAGTGAGATTGCGCCACTGGTGCCGGTTGCAGCTGCCTATTCAGGCGAGGTTGCCGAACGCTGGCGCTACACCGACGGCAGCGGTGAAATCGGCGTCATTTCAAGCGTGACGCAGGCTTTCTGCGGCACCTGTACGCGCGCACGGCTGTCAACCGACGGCAAGCTCTACCTGTGCCTGTTCGCAGATCAGGGCTATGACCTGAAGACCTTGTTGCGCAACGGCGCAGATGACACGACCTTGGCTACCGCCATGGCGGGCATCTGGCAGCAACGCAATGACAACTACTCAGAGCGCCGCAGCGCCGACACCCAGCGCGCCAACAAGATCGAGATGAGTTATATCGGCGGTTGAGCACGTGCGTTCACCGATCCCTACCCACGATATTGCGGGCCTGATTCTGGCGGGTGGACAAGGCTCGCGCATGGGTGGCGTGGACAAGGGCTTGCAGGACTTGCATGGCCGCCCTTTGGTTGCCCATGTGCATGAACGACTGGCCGCCCAGGTGGCCACGGTGCTGATCAGCGCCAACCGCCATCACGACCAATACCGCGCGTGGAGCAGCCAGGTGCTGCCAGACAACATTGCCGACTACCCTGGCCCGCTGGCGGGCATTGAAGCCGCATTGACAGCCCTCGCATCACAAGCCCCCGCCCTGCCCTGGCTGGCAACGGTTCCCTGCGACGCGCCTTGCCTGCCTGCCAACCTGATCGAGCGACTGGCAACGGCGGCTGCCAACCAGCAATGCCACGTCGCCATTGCCCACCACGGCGACCGCGTGCACCCAGTCTTTGCGTTGATCCACATAGACAGCCTGCCCGCACTGCGCGCCTACATTGCCACCGGGCGCAGGCGGGCCGATGGCTGGTATGCCGACCTGCCACATGCCTACGCAGACTTCAGCGACGGCAAAGACGCGTTCATCAACGTGAACACACACGAAGAACTCGCCGCGCTGAGTTCGGCTCAGAAATAAAAAGGGGCTGGACCTTTGAAAGTCCAACCCCCTCTTCCCTACCGACTGCCTGAGATCAAACAGCCGAAATCACTTCCGCCGGCTGATTCGTCAAGATCGCCAGCAGGTGCGCAATTTCCTCACGCATCTTGCGACGGTCGACGATCATGTCGATAGCACCCTTTTCCAGCAGGAACTCGGCGCGCTGGAAGCCTTCCGGCAACTTTTCGCGCACGGTCTGCTCGATCACACGTGGGCCGGCAAAGCCGACCAAGGCCTTCGGCTCAACGATCACCACGTCGCCCATGAAGGCGAAGCTGGCCGACACACCACCCATGGTCGGATCGGTCAACACGCTGATGAAAGGCAGCTTGTTGGCCGCCAGACGAGTCAGCATGGCGTTGGTCTTGGCCATTTGCATCAGCGACAGCAAGCCTTCCTGCATACGCGCGCCGCCCGAAGCCGTCACGCAGATGAAGGGTACTTTCTGATCCAGCGCCTGCTGGGCACCACGCGCAAAGCGCTCGCCCACCACCGAGCCCATGGAGCCGCCCATGAATTCGAATTCAAAGCAGGCAACCACCACAGGAATGGCCAGAATCGAGCCGCCCATGGCGACCAGGGCATCGGTCTCACCGGTTTGCGCCATGGCATCTTGCAGACGGTCCGGGTACTTTTTCGAGTCCCTGAACTTCAGGCTGTCGATCGGCAGCGTGCCCACGCCGATCTCGTAGCGGCCTTCGGCGTCCAGCAAGGAATCGATGCGCTCGCGCGCGCCAATGCGCATGTGGTGGTCGCACTTCGGGCAGACCTGAAGGTTCTTGGCGAGGTCGTCGCTATACAGCACGGTCTCGCAGGACGGGCATTTGACCCACAGGCCTTCGGGTACCCGGCGTGCGGCACTGTCGGAGGTCTTGATCCGTGGGGGAAGCAGCTTATCGATCCAGCTCATGCGGATTTCCTTGTTTCATTGGGTGCGCTGCGCGGCGGCAACGCATCGAGCGCGTGGCGGATTGTACGCAACCACGCGCCCGCTGCGCGCGAAGCAAGCGCCGGCCAGTCGGCTTCCGGCGCATCTTTCACGGCGGTTTCAATTTCCTGGATGAGGCGCGTGCCAATTACCACCGCATCAGCAGTGCTGCCGACAGCCTGGGCACTGGCAGCATCACGGATGCCAAAGCCCACGCCAACCGGCAAAGAGATATGTTGACGAATGTCGTCAAGACGGCGGGCAACTTCAGTCGTGTCCAGGTTGCCGGCCCCCGTCACGCCCTTGAGCGAGACGTAATACACGTAGCCTCGCGCCACTTCACCGACGGACTTGATGCGGGCCTCAGTGGAAGTGGGTGCGAGCAGGAAAATCGGCGCCAAACCGTGCTGATCGAGCAGCGCGCCGAATTCCACCGACTCTTCCGGCGGGTAATCAACCACCAGCACTCCATCGACGCCAGCATCGACTGCCTGGCGCACAAAGGCTTCCTGACCCATGCGCTCGATGGGGTTGGCGTACCCCATCAAGACCACCGGCGTTTGCGTATCGGTCTGGCGGAATTCACGCACCAGGTCCAAGACCTTGCGCAGACCCACTTTGCGCGCCACGGCACGTTCGCTGGCGCGCTGAATCACCGGGCCATCGGCCATCGGGTCGGAGAACGGAACACCGAGTTCGATGATGTCCGCGCCGGCCTCGACCAGTGCGTGCATCACCGGCACGGTGCTTTCGGGCGACGGGTCACCCGTAGTGATGTAGGGAACCAAGGCCGGCGTGCCCTTTTCCGCGCGACGCGCGAAAGCGTCGGCAATGCGGGTGGACTTGGCAGACGAGGCAGAAGCAGATGAGAACGAAGTCGCGGTCATGATCGACATCTCCTTAGAAAGTGATGCCGGAACGTTCGCCGACGGTATGCATGTCCTTGTCGCCACGGCCGGACAGATTGACCAGCAGAATCTGGTCCGGCGACATGGTGGGTGCCAGACGCACAGCGTGCGCAATGGCGTGCGAGGACTCAAGCGCCGGAATGATGCCTTCAAGGCGGCAGCAATCATGGAAAGCGGCCAGCGCTTCTTCGTCGGTCACCGTGACGTACTCAGCGCGCGCGCTGTCCTTCAACCATGCGTGCTCGGGGCCGACGCCGGGATAGTCCAGACCCGCAGACACCGAATGGGTCTCGATCACTTGGCCGTCTTCGTCTTGCAGCACGTAGGTACGGTTGCCATGCAAGACACCTGCACGACCCAGCGTCAGGGACGCCGAGTGACGACCGGTATCCAGACCGTCGCCAGCCGCTTCCACGCCGATCAGCTTGACGGCATCGAAGGGGATGTAGGGGTGGAAGATGCCCATCGCGTTCGAGCCACCACCCACCGCTGCGATTATCGCATCGGGCTGACGGCCGGCAGCTTCAGGCATCTGTTCGATGCACTCGTTGCCAATGACCGTCTGGAAGTCGCGGACCATCATCGGATACGGATGCGGGCCTGCCACGGTGCCGATGATGTAGAAGGTCGATTCCACGTTGGTGACCCAGTCACGCATGGCTTCGTTCAAGGCGTCTTTCAGCGTGCGCGAACCCGATTCAACCGGCACCACAGTGGCACCCAGCAGCTTCATGCGATACACGTTGGCGGCTTGACGACGCACGTCTTCGCTGCCCATGTAGACCACGCATTCCATGCCGTAGCGCGCCGCGACCGTGGCCGTGGCCACGCCGTGCTGGCCGGCACCGGTTTCCGCGATCACGCGGCGCTTGCCCATGCGTTTTGCCAGCAATGCCTGGCCGATGCAGTTATTGACCTTGTGCGCACCGGTGTGATTCAGGTCTTCACGCTTCAACCAGATCTGCGCACCGCCCAGCTTTTCGGACCAGCGCTTGGCGTGGTAGACGGGGCTGGGGCGGCCCACGAAGTGCTTGAGCTCGTAGTTGTATTCAGCGACGAAATCGGGGTCGTGCTGATACTTGGCGTAGGTCTCGCGCAGTTCATCGATGGCCTGCATCAAGGTCTCGGCAACGAAGACGCCACCATAGGGACCAAAGTGACCGCGCGTATCCGGAAAGTCGTAAGTGCTCATGGAATTGAAGACTCGAAAATGGGGGATTCGAAGGTGTCTTGGGGACCGCAGGCATCGGCACACTGCCGAACGTCCTGCAAGTCCGAAGACCCGGCAATCGCGCCTTGGGTGGTCCACTTTTTGGGGCATGTCCCCAGGTGGTCAAACACCGTTGGCGCGTGGCGCGGTCAGCCTGTGGCGACCGCCAGCCCTGCCATCACGTCTGCGCCTGGCGCAGCTTGTCGTCGGCCAGCCTGACTTCAGTCACGAACTCGCGTATCCGTTCCGCGGACTTGATGCCGCGGGCAGATTCCACGCCGCTACTGACGTCGACCGCCGCCGGACGTATCGCCTGGATCGCTTGCGCCACATTTGAGGCATGCAACCCACCAGACAAAACGACCGGACGAGCGCTTGCGCTGCTGACCAGTGACCAATCGAATGTTCTCCCGCTACCGCCGTATCCGTCTGAGTGGCTGTCGAACAGCCAACCGGCGGCGGAGCCATAAGCTTCGCATGATTCTAACAAACCTGCGGCAGTATCGAGGCCCGGACCACCAACTCGGAAGGCCCGCAGGTACCGGTGGCCATAGCGTGCGCAGTCTTCTTCCAACTCATCGCCATGGAATTGCAGCAACTCCGGCCCGACCTCACCGCGTACTGCGTCGATTTCTTCCTTGCTGGCGTTGACGAACAAGGCCACCAGATCGACAAACGGCGGAATGCGTTTACGCAACTCGGCCGCGCGCGCAACGCTGAGTGCACGTGGGCTGGGCGGGTAAAACACCATGCCGATTGCATCGGCACCAGCCTCGACAACAGCGTCGATGTCTTCTTCGCGGGTCAGGCCGCAGATCTTGATACGGGTTCGGGTCATGACAGGATGATAACGTGGAGAGCGGTGTACACGCCGTTGATCGCCGCACACCACCTCCGATCATGCATACGGCGGTTCAGACTCCGAACCGGATCTCATCGCTGGCATCATGCAGCGGCAAGTCGAACTCGGCGGGGTAATCCACCCCAGTCAGATACAGGCCGTCGGGTGCAAAGGTAGGTGCCCCCTTGCGCCGATCACGGGCTGCCAGCACGTCTGCCATCCATTGGACAGATTCACGACCGCGACCAACGTAGGTCAAGGCACCCACAAAGTTGCGCACCATGTGATGCAAGAACGCGTTGGCGGTGAAAGAGAACACCACAAAGCGCCCGCGACGCGTGATGTCCAGGCGGTGCAAGGTGCGCACGGGCGACTTGGCCTGGCACTGCGACGCGCGGAAACTGCTGAAGTCGTGCTCGCCCAGCAAATACCCTGCTGCCTGCTGCATGGCTTCAACGTCAAGCGGATAGAAACTCCATCCCGCCTTGCCCGCCCACAAGGGCGAGCGCACCTGATCTTCCAACAGCAGGTAGACGTAGGAGCGCGCACGCGCTGAAAAGCGTGCATGGAAATCGGGGGATACTTCTCGCGCCCAGCGAATGGCAATGCTGGGTGGCAGATGCGCGTTCACGCCGCGCACCCAGGCCGTGTCGGCACGCAATACGGGGGCATCCAGATGAATCACCTGCATGGCGGCGTGCACACCGGTGTCGGTGCGCCCCGCACATACGGTGGGCACCGGCTGCCCGGCAAAGCGGGCGAGCGCGGCTTCCAGCGTGTCCTGCACCGTCAGGCCGTGGGGCTGCTTCTGCCAGCCCTGCCAGGCGCTTCCGTCGTAACTTACGCCCAGCGCGATCCTGGGCTGAACCACATCACTCATCTACCGTGTTACCGCAACGACGCCAGGGTCTCGCGAGCACGTTCCTGTTGGGCAGCGGTGCCGCCCTTGATGACGTCTTCGAGCAGCTCGCGGGCACCTTCCTTGTCGCCGATTTCAAGATAGGCGTCGGCCAGCTCCAGCTTGGACGCATTGTCTTCCGTCAGGTCCACGCCGACGGCGGGGTCGGGCGTGACCAACGGCGCGAACGCAGCGGTTGCCGGACGGGCAGGCTCGGGTTCAGTCTGCGGCCACTCGATTGCCGGCTCTGCGCGCGGCGGCGTGATGGGTGCCGACGGCACAACTGGCGGCACAGCCGGTGGTACAAGCGGCGCAACCGGTGCCGGCTCGGGTACCACGAGTTCGGGCACGTCGGCCGAGCTCTTCAACAAGCGCGGCGGCTCGTCATCTTCATCGGGCTCAACAGCGGCATTACGCGCAACCGCCTCGGCCGGCACGGGCTTGTCCAGGTCGAGGTTGAAGCCGAAGTCGACCGGGCGAACCGGCGGCGCGACTTCCTCGGCATGCGCAGCCAATTCTTCTTCATCGACTTCCGTCGCACGTACCGGTGCTGCCGGTTCAGCCCACGCCGGCGCAGCTGCCGAGGTTGCCAATGCGGCACCAGCAGCCAGCGCGCTCAGACGCTTTTCACGTCGACGGCGTGCGATCAGCAAGGCCAGCAGCAACAGGAACAGCACCGTCACCAGCGCGATGCCAATGCGTTGGGGCGTGGCAAAGGCTTGCAGACCAGATTCCGATGCATTGGCATCGGCTGCAGGCGTGGTGGTCTCGGGCTTGGCCGTGCCATCACCGACAGGCGTCTCACCAGGCGCAACTGGCGCGACTGTTTGTGCAGCAACCGGGGCGGCGGGTGCCGGTGCAGCGGGCGCTGTCACTGCCGGACCGGCAGGGGCAGCCAAGGCCGCGGCCGATGCCGCACTTGCACGGGCTTCGGCTTCCGCCAAGGCTGCGCTTTGCACGGTCAGCAAACGCTGCATATCTGCAACATTGCGCTCAAGTTCCGTGACGCGCGATTGTGCCTCTTGCAGCGCCTTGTCCTTGGACGCGAGTTCTTCCGCAGACCGATCTGCGACGTCTTGCGCCGCGCGCACGTTGTTGCCACTTCCGCCCGTGCCGGCAGCAGCCGGGCCGGCGGCAGACAGGCGCAGACGATCACGCTCATCAGGGGCCGGGGCAGCCTTGTCGGAGGTCGTGGCAGAGATCGTGCCCGATGCCTGTTGCGGCGTGGCCGCAGTGCCGCCACGACGCGCGGTCGCGCCGCTACGTCCGGCACGCAGGCGTTCGAATTCGGCTTGCTGGGTGGCCAGGTTGCGGCGTGCGGCAGCCTGGTCGATGCTGCGAACGGTTTCTGCATCGGGGACACGCAAGGTGGACCCGGCGCGCAAGCGGTTCACATTGCCACTGTCGAAGGCCGACGGATTGGCCTGTTGCAAGGCCACCAGAATCTGTTCAAGGCTGGCACCGGTATAACCGATGCGTTGCGCAACACCGCTGAGCGTATCGCCGCGCGCCACACGAATCTCGGACGTGGTGGTCGCGCCGCGCAGCGGTGCCGGGGGATCGACGAAGAAGGAATACTGTCGAATGAACCGGCCGCTTGCCCAGTTCAAGTCGACCAGCAGGTCAACGACACGTGCCTCGATGGGCGCATCGGAGCTGACCCGGACCACCTTGCGGCCGTCGGGCAAGTCCGCCAGCGCGACACGCACCGAGGACAGGAAATCAGGATGATCGAGTTGGGTCTGACGATAGATCTCGGCAGGCGCAAGCGCAGCACGCAAGGACTCGGCCTCGCCAGGCTGCACCGCAGTCACTTCGATCTGGGCGCGTAGCGGCTCCCCCGAGCCCGACAACACCGTCAATCGTCCCAGGCTTGCCGCCTGGCCGGCCGAAGCCGTCAATATCCCACCCGCTGCCAATACCACCAGTGCAGCTTTGCGCACCCGCTCCGACGCCGTGGTCTCGGCCCGGTCCAACCCAAATGAATCGCGAAGCACGCCGCTTCCCCGTATTTCTTCTAATCGGCCGAACATAACATCGGGCTCATAGCTGAGCAAGCGAAGACGTAAGCCTGGCGCGCCTCAGGGCTCGATTGTCAGCTCTGCAGTGAAACCGTAACCCACGCCGTGATAGGTATTGACAGGCAGCACAACTGAGGTTTCATGCATGACTTTCTGACGCAGACGTCGAACCATCGAGTCCAGGCGACGTTGGTCATAGGTCAGATAATCATCGCCGAATGCCGCAACGATGCGCTTGCGCGACACTGGCTGCCCCTGCCCTTCGGCCAGGGTTTTCAGAAATACGAATTCCAGGCTGGTCAGGGCGACATCGATACCGCTGGGAAGCGTCAGGCGATGCGCACCGATTCGCAGACGCCAGCTGCTCGGGGCAGGCAGGCGGCGTTGCAAGGCATTGACCACGGCGGCAAGCTCATCGAGCCGAACCGGTTTGGTCAGGTAATGGTCGGCACCCAGACTGAAACCCAGCACCTTGTCGTGACTGGTCGTGCGCGCCGTAAACATGACCAAGCCGATGTCTGCGCGCTGCCGGCGCAACGACGCCACCAGGTCCAGGCCATCGCCGTCGGGCAGGCCACGGTCGATGATGGCAATATCGACGGGCGTGCGTGGATCGGCAATACGGTTCTGAAACGCCTGAATATTTCCCGCCTCGCTGACGACATGGCCCTGAGCGACTAGAAAATCGACCAATTCCTCACGCAGCTCTGCTTCGTCTTCCAACAATAATAAATGGGCCATGGGATATCCTGCGGCTGAGAAATCGCTTTTCGATGCTACGGGACGCGTTGCGTAGCGGACTGACGAATTCTGACATTGTGTGCATGGATGGGAAAATGCTTTACCCTTGATGTATCGCTGCCCCCCGCCCACCCATGCCGCTTTCACTGCGCGTACTCGCCGCCGTATTCTTCTGCCTGCTTGCAGGCGGAATAAGCGCAGCGCCAATCATTGATATTGGCTCATCAAACACTCACTACGTCAGCGATGACAACGTCGGGGTATTGGTTGATTCCTCGCATGAATTAACCCTGCAAGACATCATGCGTCTTGCGCCGACGGCATTTTCAGACCAGCAAAGCCTGCAGCTGGGCTTCACCTCTTCCACGGTCTGGCTGCGACTCAACGTCTATCGCCATCTGCACGCGCCTCCAACGTGGTGGCTGGTATTCGACCAACCTTTGCTCGACCTGATCCATGTATACGTTCCCGCCAGCGATGGTTCGTATCAGGAACGGCGCGGTGGCATTAATCTGCCCTTCGGTGCCCACGAGATTGTTTCTCGCCGCCCCGCTTTTGCAGTAGATCTGCCCGCCAACGAAACGCAGACGATTTATGTGCGGCTGAATTCTCGCAATTCGCTGTCCACCAGCATTCAGCTGATGGAGCCCACGGCATTTTCCGCCCTGGCCATCCAGGAGGCGCTGGGCTTTGGAGCGTTCTTTGGTTTCTACGCACTTACCCTGCTCTGTTATCTGTTGTTCTGGTACTGGACACGTGAAGTGGTCAGCGGCCTGTATCTGCTTTATCTGACCTTCGGTGCTGCCGGGGCCGTGTTGAGTTCAGGCTACTTGCAACGACAGTTGTTGCCTGACTTGCCGCTGTGTAATGTCGCCATGATCATTCCTTTGGCCGGGGCGTTGATAACAGGCATGTTGTTCGGCATTCAGATTCTTGGCGTTCGCAAGGCTGCACCGCGCTCGGCGATGGTCATGATGGGCGCGACCTGTCTGATTACCGCCATCGGGCTGATTGCCGGCCTGATGGACATGACCCTGCTGGCCATGGTGACGCTGGAAGTCGGCTTGCTGGCAACCATGACAGTGCTGACCGCCATCGCCATCGTGCGTGCCCTGCACCACAACCCATCGGCCTGGTTGTACCTGGCGGCATTCAGTGTGCTGCACATCGGGATGGCACTGCGTTTCCTGCGCGACCTGGGTTTGACGCCGATCAACACCCTGAGCGAAAACGGAATCTACTTAGGTATCACGCTGCACATCCTGATGATGAGCATCGCGATTTTCTGGCGCTACGACCAACTGCGGCGCGATAAGGATCAGGCCCAGGCAGCAGCGCTGGAAGCCGATCTGCGCGCCTTGGCCGAACGCCATGCGCATCGCGAGCAGCGGGAATTCATGGCCATGGTGTCGCACGAGTTCCGCTCGCCGCTGGCCATTATTGATCTGACGGTTCAGAACCTGATTTACAGCACGCGCGAAGAAAACGACAGCCGGGTGCCGCGTTACGCAAAAATCCAGCGTGCTGCGCAACGACTCAGCGTGCTGATGAACACCTATCTGTCGGCAGAACGCCTGGAAGATCGGAACGAGCCGCCATCCATGCGTATCTGTGACCTGACCCAGCTGCTAAGCGGTGTGCTGCTGGATCTGGACACTACCAACGGCCCCGAAGTGAAACTGGAAATCGATTCACTCGATCCGAACTTCGCCTGTGACCCGGATTCGCTGCGCATTCTGATGACCAATCTGCTGGAAAACGCGCGACGCCATTCGCGTATCGACCAGCCCGTGATTCTGCGCGTAAGCGGTCGCCAGCCCGATGCGCTGGAAGTGTCCATCGTCGATCAAGGTGAAGGCATCCCGCCCGACGAATTGCCGCGCCTGTTCCAGCGCTTCTTCCGTGGTCGTTCGGCGCAACGCCATCCGGGCGCGGGATTGGGGCTTTATCTGTGCCAGCGCATCGTTCGGCAGCACGGTGGCGAGATCAAGGTCTTCAGCGAACTTGGCAAGGGCACAGAATTCCGGGTGTGGCTGCCGAAGCGGGAAATACCTGAAGTTTGATTGATGGGACTTGGTGCTGAGGCTCGGTGCTGAAGTTTGGTGTCGAAAGTTGGTCTGCTGACGTTTGCCTTGCCAAACGTGCCATGCGAATCGACATCGCACGTTCAGCAAGCCAGGCGACGCATTGCGCAATCGCCTGCCTGCCTCACAGCGACTCGCTCAGTGCGAACCGCCCAGATACGCAGCCTTGACGGCCGGATCGGTTTTCAACTGCTCTGCCGGCCCGTGCACCGAGATATGCCCGTTCTCCAGCACGTAAGCGTAATCGGCAACATTCAACGCCGCCGCCGCAAACTGCTCCACCAGCAACATCGTGACGCCCTGCTCCTTCAAGCGCGCAATGATGCGGAACACTTCTTCCACCAGAATCGGTGCCAAGCCCATTGACGGCTCATCAAGCAAGACCAGTTCAGGGTTGAGCATCACGGCGCGGGCCATGGCAAGCATTTGCTGCTCGCCACCAGACAAGGTCCCGGCCAATTGCAGCCGGCGTTCCTGCAGACGCGGGAACAAGTCCATGGCACGCTCCAAGTCTGCCTCGATGTCGCCACGCGGGCGGCTGCCCGTGTAGCGCGGGAAGGCCCCCAGACGCAGGTTGTCGACCACGGACAGCGTGGCAAACACCCGCCGCCCTTCCGGCGAGTGCGCCAGGCCCAGACGCGCAATGCGATGCGGCGGCAATTGTTCGATGCGCTTGTCCCCCAGCGTGATCTGGCCTGCGGTGGCCTGGATCATGCCGGAAATCGCACGCATGGTTGTCGTCTTGCCAGCGCCGTTGGAACCGATCAGCGTGACCACCTTGCCTTTGGGCACGTCGATATCGATGCCGTGAAGCACCTTGACCTTGCCGTAACCGGCTTCGAGTTGTCGAATCGAAAGCATCTGATCGTTCCTATACCGTCGCGCCGCCGAGGTAGGCGGTAATGACTTTTTCGTTGGACTGGATCTCGGCGGGCAAGCCTTCGGCGATTTTCTGGCCGAAGTCGAGCACCGACACCGTGTCGCAGGTGCTCATCACCACGTCCATGTGGTGTTCGATCAGGATCAGCGTAATACCGTGATCGCGCACCTTGCGGATGATGGCCAGCAGTTCCTTGATGTCGGGTGCGGTCAAGCCGGCAGCCGGCTCATCAAGCAGCAACAGCATCGGGTCGAGCGCCAGCGCACGCGCGATTTCCAGCAGGCGCTGCTTGCCATAAGGCAGGTTGCGCGCCTCTTCGTCGGCCAGGTCGCCCAGCCCGACAAAGTTCAGCAAGCCAAGCGCACGGGCACGTGCTGCGCGCTCTTCGCGCTTCCAACGCGGCCCCTTGATGGCGACCTCGGCCAGGTTGCTGTCGAAGGTGTGGTGCAGACCCACCAGCACGTTTTCCAGCGCCGTCATTTCACCGAACAGCTGCACATTCTGGAAGGTCCGTGCGATACCGGCCGAGGCAATGTCGGCAGGCGGCAGACCCACCACCGACTTGCCCACGAATTCGATTGCTCCAGCCGTGGGCACATAAATGCCGGTCAGCACGTTCAGCATCGTGCTCTTGCCCGAGCCGTTCGGCCCGATCAGGCCGTGAATGGTGCCGCGACGCACGGTCAGATCGACCTCGTTCAGGGCACGCAGGCCACCGAACTGCATCAGCGCACCCTTCACGCGCAGCAGCTCTTCGCCACCCGAACGTGCGGCCACGCTGATGGCGTCGTCTTGCGCCACGGCATTGATCGACGAGCTGAGCGCAGTGGGCTTGGCGCTGCGGCGTGGCATCAACAGATTGCGCACGAAACCGACAATGCCATCAGGCAGGTAGTACACGACAAACAGGATCAGCAGACCGAAGATCGACAGACGCCAGTCGGTCATGCCCTTCAGCCAGTAGGCCAGCACCGTCAACAGAATCGTGCCGACCACGGGCACGGCCACGCGTTGAACGGTGGTCGCCCCCCGAGCCAGCGCAACCGCCGCGCCGCCCGTCACCAGAATCGCCAATGTCAGCGCAATGATGCGGAACAGCGCGATGTCGTCCAGCAGCTTGGGCAGGATCACGATGATCGCTGCGCCCAGCAAGGCTCCGGTGCGGGTCTTGCGACCGCCCATGATGATGGCCAGCAGGAACAGAATGGTCAGTTCGAAGTTATAGGTGTTGGGCGAGATGTACTGCTCGGAATACGCATACAGCGCACCCGACAAGCCGGCGAAACCAGCGCTGATCACGAAGGCGTAAACCTTGTAGCGATATACCGATACGCCCATGCAATCAGACGCGATCGAGCTGTCACGCAAGGCCTGGAAGGCACGGCCAAGATGCGAACGCAGGATGCGGTGCACCACGATCAGGCTGATCACCAGCAGCACCGCCACCAGCCAGAAGTACTCCTGCTTGTTCAGAACGTGACCACCGATCGAGGGCTTGGGGATCTTGATGCCCAGCGGCCCTTCGGTCATGAAGGTCATTTCGTTGATCAGGATCTGGATGATCGTACCGAAGGCCAACGTCACCATGGCCAGGTATGGCCCGGTCACCCTTAAGGCTGGCAAAGCCAGAATGGCCCCGAATGCGGCCGTCAGGAGCACCGCCGCAGGCAGGGTGACCCAGAAGGGTGCACCCAGGTGAAAGAACAGCACACCGGCCGTATACGAGCCGATGCCGAACAGGCCGGCATGGCCGAGCGAGACTTGCCCGGTGTAGCCGACCACGATATCAAGACCGAACAACAGGATCGAATAGATCATGATGGTTTCGGCCAGGTGGATGTAATAGGCGTTGCCAGCCACCAGCGGGAACGCCGCCAGCGCCCCCAGCCCGAGCACTACCGCAGTGATACGTACAGGAGTCATCGTCATACCTTTTTGATCGCGGTCTTGCCGAACAGGCCGGCTGGTTTCACTGCGAGCACCAGCAGCAGCAGTACGAGTCCGGGTACGTCCTTGTACCCGGTAGACAGATAGAAGCCGGTCGTGGTCTCGGCCACGCCCAGGATCACGCCCCCGACCACCACGCCCATGCCGCTCGACAGGCCACCAATGATCGCGACGGCGAATGCCTTCAGGCCCAGCACCGCGCCCATGGTTGCGCCGGTCAGCGTAAGCGGCGCGATCAGCACGCCGGCAAAGGCTGCGGTCAAGGACGACAGGCCGTACGAGAACGTGATGACGATGCCCGCGTTGATACCCATCAGGCCAGCTGCGTCACGGTCGTTCGATGTGGCGACCACGGCCTTGCCGTAGATGGTCTTGCGGTTGAACAATTCGACGGCCAGCATCAGCGCAATCGCACCGCCAACCACCAGGATTTCCATCGGCAGCACGTTGGCACCCAGCACCTTCAACGGTGCTTCGGGCAAGGGCGACGGGAAGGTCAGGTCGTCACGACCCCAGACGTTCTCGGCCACGTTCTTGAAGATGATGCCCAGCGCAATGGTGGACATGATCCAGCCGAATTCCGACTTGGTCTTGATGGCGGGGCGCACCGCAATGCGCTCGACGAACGCGCCTTGCAGGAAGCCGAACACACACACCAGCGGAATCATCAACCAGTAGTTCAGGCCAAGCCGATCGACCAGCGTGAGGCCAACCAGCGCGCCCAGCATCAAGGCATCGCCCTGGCCGAAGTTAAGGGTGCCGGATGTGGCAAATGTGAGCTGGTAGCCAAAGGCAATGACCGCGTAGATCATGCCCAGCGCAATCCCGCTGAATATCAGCTGCGTCAGGATTTCCATCTGTGATTCCTAGAGATGCCGAACCGGCCTAACTGACTGCGCACAGAAATTCCCCCGAGCGTGTGGCTTCGTGATGACGTCGCCGGCCGAGGGGTGCTTTTGTCTTGGGATAACTCGGAGACAAAAAACTGCGCCAGGCAGTTTTCCCTACCTGGCGCGTGTCGTGGTGTTGCGAAAGTTATTTGCTGGCGGTCTTGGCGCGGACCGGATTCTTCTGGTCATCCGGGTAGGCGTAGACCACCTTGCCGCCCTTGACCTCACCGAACACCGGAATGTTGGCGGTGATGGCGTCGTGGTCGGTGGCGCTGAACGGCTTGTCGTAGGTGGTCACGACGCCTTCGACCTTGGTCTGCAGGTTTTCAAGCGCCTGACGAATTTTCTCGCCATCGGTCGAGTTGGCCTGCTTGATGGCGGCGGCCAGCAGCAGGATCGAGTCGTAGCCCTGGGCAGCCGACACCGGTGAGTCGATGCGATCGTTCTTGGGCTTGAAGGTGGCGAGGTAGGAATCGATGAACGCCTTGCGCTTGGGCGTGTTCGGTTCCTGGATGAAGGTCTGCGGCATGCGCGCGCCGTCACCGTTGGCACGGGCATTGTCGATGTAGTTGGCCATCGACAAGGTCCAGCTGCCGATGATTGGCACCTTCCAGCCAAGCTTGGCCATGCCGTTGGCGATCTGTGCCAGTTCGGGACCGATGCCATAGGTCAGCACGGCTTCTGCGCCGGCAGTCTTGGCTTTCAACAACTGGGCCGTCATGTCGACGTCCTTGATGTTGAATTTTTCCACGGCTACGGCAGTGATGCCCTTGGCAGTCAGCGCTTTTTCCAGATCCTCGCGGCCGAGCTGGCCGTAGTTGGTGGAGTCAGCCAGAATCGCGACCTTCTTGAAACCACGGCGGGTGATCGCTTCTTCAACGATCATCGGGGCCTGGATCGAGTCGTGGGCAGCGTTGCGGAATACATAGCTGTTGGGGTGTTCCGGGGCCTTGAACTGGTGCGTAATCACGCTACCGGTTGCCACGTTGTTGAACACCGGAATCTTGGCTTCCTGGAAGAAACGTTGCGAGGCCAGTGCCACACCCGTGTTGATGTAGCCCACCGCAGCAGTGACCTGCTCGCGATTGATCAGCTCTTGCGCGATCTGCACGCCGCGTTCGTTCTTGGCTTCGTCGTCGCGCTCGACCAGTTGCAGCTGGCGACCAAGCACACCACCAGCCTTGTTGACCTCTTCGGCAGCCAGGCGCACACCATCCCGCATGCTTACGCCCATCGACGAAGACCCGCCGGTGAACGGCCCGATCACACCTATCTTGATCGGGTCGGCGGCATATGCAGCGCTTGCACCAGCCAGGGTGAGCGCAATTGCGCCGGCAAGGGTTTTCAGTCGAATTTGCATTGCGTGTCTCCGCTTGGGTGTTTGTAGTTCGAATTGCGTGGACGAGCGGCGTGCGCGATATCGTCAGAACGGATCGCAACGGTCACGGAAAATCACGGGAAGCGGTGATGAAACACCGTCGATTGATATGATTGGTCCAGACGAAAAAAATATAGGGGGTCGGCCGGATCAGCGTCAACGGCTTATCGGGGAGCCGATAATGGGAGTTACCCTCGCCAGCGATCTATTTACGCGACATCCGCATATTCATCATGTCGTTTACCCGACTTTCCAGACCACTTTCGGCACCGGCCACCCAGCCTTTTGCCCCCCTGCCCCCGTTTTCGCCACAACGATTGCCCGACCTGATCGTGCAGCGGATCAAGCAACGAATTGCCAGCGGTGAACTCGGGCCGGGCGATAAACTGCCCACCGAACGAACGCTCGCAGCCCAGTTGCAGGTATCACGCACATCCTTGCGCGAAGCCTTGGGGCGCATGGCCTCTGAGGGCTATCTGCGCATGGGTGGGCGCGACGGCATTCGGGTGTGCGACCTGAGCGCCGCGACCGTGGCATCGCCGCTGGCGGGCCTGCTGGCAGCCGATCCCGACCGGAGCATGGACATTCTGGAAGTTCGGCTGGCGCTTGAAACGGTGGCCACCGTATATGCAGCCGAACGCGCAACGGCTGCCGACCATGCGCGCATTCGCCTGGCATTCGATGCGCTTCAGCGCGCGACTGTCCAATCGACTACGCAATCATCAGGCCCCGAATTGGTGCATTTTGATTTGGATTTTCATTTTGCGATTGCCGAGGCTACCCACAACGTGGCACTGATCCACGTGATGCACGGCATGCACAATCTGATTCTGGAATCGATGCAGATCACGCATCGGCATATGAATTACGACACCGAAGCCGAGCGTGAATTGCAAAGTCAGCACGAGGCCTTGTTTGTCGCGATATTGCGTCGAGACCCGACCGCTGCGCGTGCCGCGTCCGATGTGCACCTGGCTTATGTAAAAAAACTATATGGATAATATTTTCGGCCTTTTTCTGACCAATGGTGATTCAGCAATTAACAGAAGAACGATTATTTTCCACTGCAAAATATATGCAGTTAGGCAAGGTAGTCGAAAAATGCAATTTTTACTGTCGATAAAAAAAGGCCGTCAGGCTTGCGCTGACGGCCTGCTTGCCGCAAGGCTTTTCGACCAAGATCAGCCCAGGTATTTCCTGAACCACGCGATGGTTCGATCCCACGCAAGCTTGGCGGCCGCCTCGTCGTAACGCGGCGTGGAATCGTTGTGGAAGCCGTGGTTCACGCCAGGGTAGATGTAGGCCTCATAGGTCTTGCCAGCGGCCTTCAGCGCGGCTTCATAGGCCGGCCAGCCCTTGTTGATGCCTTCGTCCAGTTCGCCGTAGTGGATCAGCAATGGTGCCTTGATCCGGGCAACGTCTTCCGCCTTGGGTTGGCGTCCGTAGAACGGCACTGACGCTGCCAGCTCAGGATAGGCAACCGCGGCTGCGTTCGACACGCCCCCACCGTAACAAAAGCCCGTGATGCCGACCTTGCCATTGGTCTGCGCAGGCAGCATCAGGTATTCGATGGCGGCAAAGAAGTCGTTCATCAATTTTTCGGGGTCGATCTTGGCTTGCAGCTCCCTGCCCTTCTCGTCGTTGCCCGGATAACCGCCCACTGAACTCAGGCCGTCTGGTGCCAGCGCAATGAAGCCCGCCTTGGCAACGCGACGCGCAACGTCTTCGATGTAGGGGTTCAAGCCTCGATTTTCGTGGACCACCACCACGCCCGGCAAGGGGCCGGTGGCCTTCGCGGGCCGAACCAGGTAACCACGCACCGTGCCGTGCCCCTTGGGCGAGGGATAGGTGATATAGCTGGCGGTGATGTCCGGGTCGGTGAAGGAAATCTGCTGTGCCATCGCGTAGTCGGGCATCAGGGACGCAAGCACGGCCGTGGCGGTCAGGCCGCCCAGGGCCAGCTTGCCGGCACGGTCGAGAAAGTCGCGACGGCTGATCTTTCCATGCACGTAGTAGTCGTAGAGTTCAAGAATCGCAGGGTCGAAATCTTTGGCGGTAAGGCGGGCCATACGTTCTCCTTCGATGCACACCATGAACTGCAGGGCGTCGCCAAGCAGGCGGCTTGCTCAGACAACCGGCAGGTGAAAGTCAGAACGAGCATAAAGCAGGGAAAGAAAATCGGCGAAAAAAAACCGACCACGAGGGTCGGTTTCTTCAGTGCGGGAAACGGCTGGAAATTACAGCTCGCCCAACACGATGCGCAGCATGCGACGCAGCGGTTCAGCGGCACCCCACAGCAGCTGGTCACCCACGGTGAACGCGCTGAGGTAGTCCGGGCCCATCGACAGCTTGCGCAAACGGCCCACCGGGATGTTCAGCGTGCCGGTGGTAGCCACCGGGGTCAGGTCACGCACCGACGCTTCGCGCGTGTTCGGCACAACCTTGGCCCACGGGTTGTTATTGCGCAGCATGTCTTCGATCTCATCAAGCGGCACGTCTTTCTTCAGCTTGATGGTCAATGCCTGGCTGTGGCAGCGCATGGCACCGATACGGATGCACAGACCGTCGATTGGGATGATGGGCGAAGCGCCGTCACCGCGACCCAGGATCTTGTTCGTTTCGGCCTGGCCCTTCCACTCTTCCTTGGACATGCCGTCGCCCAGATCCTTGTCGATCCAGGGAATCAGGTTGCCCGCCAGCGGCACGCCGAAGTGCTCGGTCGGCAGCGTACCGCTTTGCTGCTTGCCGAGAATCTGGCGGTCGATGTCCAGAATGGCAGATGCGGGGTTGTCGAGCAGGCCCTTCACTTCCGCATTCAGCAGGCCGAACTGGGTCAGCAGTTCACGCATGTGCTGCGCGCCGCCGCCAGATGCTGCCTGGTAGGTCTGGGTGGTCATCCATTCGACCAGGTCGTGCTGGAACAAGCCGCCCAGGCCCATCAACATGCAGCTGACGGTGCAGTTGCCGCCGATGAAATCCTTGCCGCCCTTGGCCAGGGAAGCGTCGATCACGGCACGGTTGACCGGGTCGAGCACGATCACGGCGTCATCTTTCATGCGCAGCGCGCTGGCCGCGTCGATCCAGATGCCGTCCCAACCGCCGCCGCGCAGCTTCGGATACACCTCGTTGGTGTAGTCGCCACCTTGTGCGGTGATGATGATCGGCAATTTGCGCAGCGCGTCGATGTCGTACGCGTTTTGCAGCGGGCCTGCGCCCGGTGCCCACGACGGTGCAGCGCCACCAGCATTGCTGGTAGAGAAGAACACCGGCTCGATCAACGCGAAGTCACCTTCATCGCGCATGCGTTGCATGAGGACCGAACCGACCATGCCACGCCAGCCAACCAGACCGACAGCTTTCATTTCCATTCCTTTGTTATCGCGGATTTTTCCCGGCGCGGCTCGCACCGGGAAAGCGCGACACGCCGAACTGACTTACAGGGCTTTCAGCACCGCATCGCCCATGGCGGCGGTACCGATCTTAGTGGTGCCGGTCTCGAAAATATCGGCCGTGCGCAGACCTTGCGACAGCACTTTTTTCACAGCGGCTTCAATACGGTCGGCTTGCGCCGGTTTGTTCAGCGAGTAACGCAGCATCATCGCGGCCGACAGAATGGTCGCCAGCGGGTTTGCAATGTCCTTGCCTGCAATGTCGGGGGCCGAGCCGTGGCTGGGCTCGTACAGGCCCTGGCCACCGTCGTTCAACGCAGCCGAAGGCAGCATGCCGATCGAACCGGTCAGCATGGCCGCCAGGTCCGACAGAATGTCGCCGAACATGTTGCCGGTAACAATCACGTCGAACTGCTTGGGTGCGCGTGCCAGTTGCATGGCGGCGTTGTCGACGTACATGTGCGTGAGTTCGACGTCGGGGTATTCCTTGCCGACTTCGGTGACGATGTCCTTCCAGAACTGGAAGGTTTCCAGCACGTTGGCCTTGTCCACGCTGCACAGCTTGCGGCTGCGCTTGCGAGCGGTCTCGAAACCGACACGCGCGATGCGGCGGATCTCGGATTCCGCATAACGCATGGTGTCGAAGCCTTCGCGCTCGCCAGCGAACGGGCCGTCCGGCGAGGTGCGAACACCACGCGGCTGACCGAAATAGATGTCACCCGTGAGTTCACGGATGATCATGATGTCCAGGCCCGACACGATCTCGGGCTTGAGCGACGATGCGTTCGCCAGTTCCGGGTACAGAATGGCCGGACGCAGGTTGGCGAACAGCTTCAGCGACTGACGCAGACCCAGGATCGCCTGCTCGGGACGCAGACGGCGTTCGAGCGAGTCGTACTTCCAGTCACCGACGGCACCGAACAGCACGGCGTCGGACGCTTGCGCAAGCGCCAGCGTTTCGGGCGGCAGCGGGTGGCCGGCGGCTTCATAGGCGGCACCGCCAACCGGTGCCTGGTCGATCTCGAAAGATTCGCCCAGCGCGGTCAGCACACGGACGGCCTGTTCGATGATCTCGGGGCCGATACCGTCGCCGGGAAGTACTGCGATCTTTTGGGTCATGGGATAGCGTAAGAAAGAAGGAAGACTTTACAGGATGGGACGGGCGTCGAGCCACGGATGGCGCGCCAGGCGCTCTGCTTCGAAATTGCGGATCTTGTCCGAATTGCGCAGCGTCAGGCCGATTTCGTCGAAACCGTTGACCATACAGTACTTGCGGTGGCCAGTGATATCGAAGGACAGTTCACGGCCGTCTGCCGGGATCACGACCTGACGTTCCAGATCGATACGCAGGCGATAACCGACAAAAGCACGCACTTCGTCGAACAGGCGCGAGATTTCCAATTCCGACAACACGATCGGCAGCAAGCCGTTCTTGTAGCAGTTATTGAAGAAGATGTCGGCAAACGACGGCGCAATCACAGCACGGAAACCGTACTGGTCCAGTGCCCAGGGCGCGTGTTCGCGGCTCGATCCACAGCCGAAATTCTTGCGCGCCAACAACACCGACGCACCTTGGTAACGCGGCTGGTTCAGCACGAAGTCCGGGTTCAGCGGACGGCGGCTGTTGTCCATGCCGGGTTCACCGTGGTCTTTGTAGCGCAGTTCATCGAACAGGTTCGGGCCGAAGCCCGTGCGCTTGATCGACTTCAGGAATTGCTTGGGGATGATCAGGTCGGTGTCGACGTTTTCGCGATCGAGCGGGGCGACCAACCCGTCATGGACGGTAAACGATTGCATGATGGCTCCTGGGGATCAGCGGAAGTTGCGCACGTCGACGAAGTGACCAGCCACGGCAGCCGCAGCGGCCATGGCGGGGCTGACCAGGTGCGTGCGACCGCCCTGCCCTTGCCGACCTTCGAAGTTGCGGTTGGACGTGGATGCACAGCGCTCGCCCGGCTCCAGCCGGTCGGCGTTCATGGCCAGGCACATCGAACAGCCGGGATCACGCCACTCGAAGCCCGATGCCACGAAAATCTTGTCCAGACCTTCGCGTTCGGCCTGCGCCTTCACCAGACCGGAACCCGGCACGACCATGGCCAGACGCACGTTCGACGCCACACGCTTGCCACGCACCACGGCAGCTGCCGCGCGCAAATCTTCGATGCGCGAGTTGGTGCAGGAACCGATGAACACCTTGTCGATACGGATATCAGTGATCGCCATGTTGGGCTGCAGGCCCATGTATTCCAGCGCGCGTTCCATGCCGGAGCGGCGCACTTCATCTTTTTCGCGTTCCGGATCCGGCACACGACCGGTGACCGGCAGGACCATTTCGGGCGAGGTGCCCCAGCTGACTTGGGGGCTGATATCGCGGGCGTTGATTTCGACCACGCGATCGAATTGCGCACCCGGATCGCTGACCAGCGTGCGCCAGTAGGCAACGGCCTGATCCCACAGCACGCCGGTGGGCGCGAACGGGCGACCGCGGAAATACTCGATGGTTTTGTCGTCGACGGCGATGATGCCGGAACGAGCACCCGCTTCAATCGCCATATTGCTGACGGTCATGCGGCCTTCGATCGACAGGCCTCGCACGGCGCTGCCTGCGAATTCGATGGCGCTGCCATTTCCGCCTGCCGTGCCGATCACGCCGATCACGTGCAGGACCAGATCCTTGGCGGTGACGCCGGCCGGCAGATCGCCTTCGATCTTCACCAGCATGTTCTTGGACTTCTTGGTCAGCAGCGTTTGCGTGGCAAGCGTGTGCTCGACTTCAGAGGTACCAATACCAAAGGCCAGTGCACCGAATGCACCGTGCGTGCTGGTGTGCGAGTCGCCACAGACAACCGTCATGCCCGGCAGGGTTGCGCCCTGTTCCGGTCCGATCACGTGCACGATCCCCTGGCGGTGATCGTTCATGCGGAATTCGTTGATGCCGTAGTTGCTGCAATTGGCGTCGAGCGTATCGACCTGCAGACGCGACACCGGGTCTTCAATGCCTTCAGCGCGCTTGGTGGTCGGTACGTTGTGGTCGGCCACAGCCAGATTGGCACTGATCCGCCAAGGCGCACGGCCGGCGATCTTCAGCCCTTCGAACGCCTGCGGGCTAGTGACCTCGTGCAGCAGGTGACGGTCGATGTAAAGCAAACAGGTACCGTCGGGCTCCTGGTGGACGACGTGTGCGTCCCAGAGCTTGTCGTAAAGGGTCTGTGCCATGATTCCAGCTTGAGCTTTTGAGGGCGTGGTCAGGGCAGACCCAACGGGTGCGCTGCAGCGTCTGTGCCAAGATGTTGGCCGTCTTTTCAGTCAGCCGTGTTGGCAAACCACTTGGCTGGGGCGTCTCCTTTTGGGAGAGTTCCCCTGCAACACCTGCACGCTAGTTCGCAATTGTGCGTACTTAACGTTCGCGCCGGGCTCATGCCGGGTGACCGCACCCGTGAATGGAGCTCTTGATTATGCCATAGCAGTACGTAACAACCGTGCCTGGGCCACCATACGGCACCACACACGGTCGAGACGAACGCTTAACAGCACTGAAAGTGTGCGTTCGGGCACCGATCAGGCACGCAAATGGCGCAGATGCAGCCAGCGCCACACCATGCCGCCATGCGAGCCGAAAAAGAGCGACACGGCGTATTGCACGCCCGCAGTCAACACGATGGCCGGGCCGGACGGCAGGTTGAAGTGATAGGACAGCAAGAGGCCGCCATAAGCCGAGAACAGCGCGATCAGCATCGCCACGCCAAGCAGGCCCGGCAAGCGACGCGCCCACAGGCGCGCGGTGGCGGCAGGCAACATCATCAGCCCCACGGCCATCAAGGTGCCCAATGCCTGAAAGCCAGCGACCAGGTTCAGCACCACCAGGATCAGGAACACCAGGTGCGCAAACGCCCCGCCGCCGCCCATGGCACGCAGAAAATCGGTATCGAAGCTTTCGACCACCAACGGGCGATACAGCACTGCCAAGGCAATCAGCGTGATGCTGGCAACGCTTGCCAGGAACATCAGGGCCAGGTCATCAACGGCCAACACCGTGCCGAACAGAATGTGCATCAGGTCGACATTGCTGCCCCATTTGGACACCAGCAACACACCAACAGCCAATGAGATCAGGTAGAAGGCAGCAAAACTTGCGTCTTCACGCATCTGCGTGCCGCGGGTGATCAGCCCGGCACCCAGCATGACCACCAGGCCAGCGATCAGACCGCCAATGCTCATCGCGGTCAGCGACAAGCCGAACAACAGAAAGCCGATGGCGGCACCAGGCAGCACCGCGTGGCTGAGCGCATCGCCCACCAGGCTCATGCGTCGCAGCACCAGGAACACGCCGACGGGCGCGCAGCCGAAGGCCAGCGCCAGGCAGCCGACCAGCGCGTAGCGCATGAACGAAAATTCAATGAAAGGCTGCCAGAGCAGCGCGTAAAGCGTCATGGACGACCGGCAATAGGGGAAGAAACAGTGGCCACGGCATCGGGCCCGTCGATATCGCAGATCGGCGCATGGCCAGTCCACGTGGGCGTCATGCCATTGGCACGCAACAAGTTGGCAGGCGTCAACACGGCAGCGGTATCGCCCCAACCGATGCACTCACGTGCCATCAGCAGTGTCTGCGGGAAATGCCGGCGAACCTGTTCCATGTCGTGCAGTACCGCGATGACCGTGCGTTGCTCGCGACGCCAGTTCTGCACCACGGCAAGCAAGTCATCCGTGGTCTTGGCATCCAGTGAGGTGAACGGTTCATCAAGCAAGATGACCCGCGCATCCTGAACCAGCAAGCGCGCAAACAGAACGCGCTGAAACTGCCCCATCGACAACTCGTCGACATTGCGCGGCGCAAAGCCCGCCAAGCCGACGACATCAAGCTTGCGCTCGGCAGCCAGTCGCGCCTCGCGCGAGACGCCACGGAACCAGCCCGAGGAATGCCAGTGCCCGAGCGTGACCACGTCACCCACGGTGAGCGGGAAACTGCGGTCAAGCGAGGACTGTTGCGGCAGATAACCGATATCGCGCGGACGCAAGCCCGCCAGATCGATGCGACCATCAGAGGCCGGCAAAAGACCGACCAGCGACTTCAGCAAGGAGCTTTTGCCAGCCCCGTTGGGACCAACAATAGCGGTCAGTTCACCCGGGACAAAGCTGCCACTGACGTGATGCACGACCGGATGCCGCCGATAGGCGACGGTGAGATTTTCAAGACGGATCGGCATAGGTCAGCCCGCAATCGCCCACACGACAGCCAGCCACAGGCAGACCAGCATCGGTGCCACCAGCAACAAGCGCTGGAACACCGACAGAGAGAGCACGCTCCAGGCCATGTGTGCAGCCGGAGCCGGTGCCACATGGACGTGATGCGTGGCATGTTGCACATGGCCGGCTTGCGCACCATGCCCATGATCGTGAGCGTGATCGTGGGCATGGGTCTGAGCATGGGCATGGGCATGCGCGTGTGAATGCGAATGCCCATGGTCGTGCGAGTGTGCATCAGGCTGGGGCTTGCCAGCCTGAGACGTGTGGGTCAAGGGGTCGGTCATTTCGGCTTATAAAGCGGCAGCACGCGCGCGGACGCTTGCTGCAGATCGGCAATACGGCTGGCTGCGGACGGATGGGTCGACAGGAATTCGGGCTGGCCTGAGCCACCGATCTTGTCCATCTTGGTCCACAAGGTAACGGCAGCGCGCGGATCGAACCCGGCACGGGCCGCCAATTCAACACCGATACGATCAGCTTCGGTTTCGTGGGTACGGCTGTTCGGCAGATTGAAGGTGACGTCAGCCAGCTTGGACGCCATATCGGTGCTCAACTGGCTGCCGGTCACGGCGTTCAGCACATTCAGGCCAAAGCCGGTTGCCATCTGCTGCGACACGCGTTCGCGCGAGTGTTCGCGCAGGGCGTGGGCGATTTCATGGCCGATCACTGCCGCCAGTTCATCGTCGGTGGGCTGCACTTGTTTCATGAAGCCGGTATAGACGGCGATTTTGCCGCCGGGCATGCACCATGCGTTGACTTCATCGCTGCCGATCACATTGACTTCCCACTTCCAAGCCAAAGCGTCTTGGCGGAAGGTGCCGGTCTGTGCGATCAGGCGCTGCGCAATCGCGCGCACCCGTGCGGTTTCGGCCGCACTGGGGTTCAAGGCCGACTTGGTCTGCGCATCGGACAAGGTCTTTTGATAGAGGGTAGCGGCTTCGCCATCCAACTGTTCAGAGGACACCAGCGAGAACACGCGTTGCGAACGGTCGATACCGACGGTTCCCGATTGCGTGGTGTTGACGGTCTGGCAACCGGTCAGAGCAACACCGGCGAACAGCGCGGCAGCGGCCAGGCGGCGGCCGGTCAAGCGAACAGCGACATGCTTCAACATGAACTCCTCAAAGGGTGGGCGATCCCGGCGCTTGGCCAGGGATCACGGGCGTGGAGACGCGGACATCGGCGCACAGCGCACGGTGTCGCAACACATGGTCGATCAAAACCAGCGCCATCAGGCTTTCGGCGATCGGCGTGGCGCGGATGCCTACGCAGGGATCGTGCCGGCCGAGTGTCGAGACTTCAACCGGTTCTCCGGCCTTGTCGATCGACTGGCGACCGGTGCGGATGCTGGAGGTGGGCTTGATGGCAATCGACACGGTAATGGGCTGGCCAGTGGAAATTCCACCCAGCACGCCGCCGGCGTGATTGCTGGCAAAACCAGCCGGGTTCAGCTCGTCGCCGTGTTCGCTGCCACGTTGCGCCACGCTGGCAAAACCGGCACCGATTTCCACCCCCTTGACGGCATTCAAACCCATCATGGCGTAGGCAATATCGGCGTCGAGTCGGTCATAAATGGGTTCACCCAGGCCAACCGGCACGTTCTCGGCCACGACTTCGATACGGGCACCGATGGAGTCGCCATCCCGGCGCAGTTCGTCCATATAGGCTTCGAGCTGCGGCACGATGTCGGCGTTGGGCGCGTAGAACGGATTTTCCGGCACGGCATCCCAGCTGGCGAACGGAATTTCAATCGGGCCGAGCGCGCTCATGTAGCCGCGCACCTGCACGCCGTAATGTTCCTTCAACCACTTGCGAGCGATGGCACCGGCAGCAACCGTCGGCGCGGTCAGACGGGCCGAAGACCGGCCACCGCCGCGCGGGTCGCGCACGCCGTACTTGTGCCAGTAGGTGTAGTCGGCATGGCCGGGACGGAAGGTCTCGGCGATGTTGCCGTAGTCCTTGCTGCGCGCGTCCTGGTTGCGGATCAGCAGTGCAATGGGCGTACCGGTGGTCACGCCCTGGTAGACGCCGGACAGAATTTCAACCTGATCGGGTTCTTGTCGTTGCGTGACGTGACGCGACGTGCCCGGACGGCGGCGATCCAATTCGAACTGAATGTCGGCTTCGGAAAGCGCCAATCCCGGAGGGCAACCATCTACCACGCAACCGATGGCCGGACCGTGGGATTCACCAAAATTCGTGACGCGAAACAATTCGCCTAATGTGCTGCCAGCCATGGGAGATAGGCCCGGCGTTCCGGGCGATGCGATAAACCAACCGGGATTATCGCATTGCTGAAGCAACTCCGTTGCACCGGCGTCCTATTCCCTTGATTGCCCCCTATTGCTGGGGAGCCAGCACCTGCCAGATGCCCTGGTCGTCCCGGCACGCCACGCCTTCTGCGCGCTCGGTATTGCCATCGACAGTCACTACCTGTTCAAACACACGGCAATACCTGCCATCTACCGCGTCGTAGGCACGGGTGGTCTGAACCGTACCGCGTGCGCCACGCAGCGACCAGGCAATGCGCTGACCAACCTGCGCTTCGCTGGCAGCAATCTGTGCGTCTTCCAGCGCTCGCTGCTGGTCGTCATCCAACTGCGACAGCAGGGGCGTGGTGATCGCCGAGAAGCCGATCCAGCGATAGGCTTCTTCATCGGTCACGTAGCGCCCATAGCCCGGATACCAGCCGCCGTAAGGCCGCAAGATAGGCACTTCACGGTAGTAGCGGATACGCGTGTCCGGCACCTGGAACGGCCGCCCGCCCACGTAGACGTAATACAGACCACTGCGGCTGTAGCTCGGCGGGGACGAATTGATCACCACCCCGCCCGAATACACCGGCGGCGTGTAGTAACGCGGGGGTGGCGGTGGCGGCGGACGATGGTAGTAATCGGCCCCCGCCCCTTCCCAATAACCACCACGATTGTCGTAACGGTTGTCATGGCGATAGTCGGGCCAGTTGCCTCGGTTGTCGCGCCAGTCGTCGCGTCGATAGTCCCGGCGATCATCGCGCCGATATTCACGGCGGTCGTCCCGGCGATTTTCCTGCCGATACTCTTGCCGGAATTCCTGGCGACCACCGCCACCGTAAGACGGCGGATTGGGACGCGAAGGCGGCGTGTAGGCAGGCTGCGACGGACGCGACGGCTCGGGGCGGACATACTCCGGCGCACGTGGCGGAGGATCAGGACGGGAAAACGCACCCGAACCGCGATAGGTATCCGGACCACGCGGTGGCGGGTCGGGACGCGAGAACGCAGGTTGCGGCGCGCTTGGGCGCGGCTGGGACATGACCGGCGCAGCCGGACGCGGCGGTGGTGCAGGACGAGATGTAGCCGGCGGCGGCGGTGGTGATCCACCACGTCGGCCACCAGGCACGCCCTGGGATTCGCCAGCCATCGGGGGCGGCGGGTCAGCCGATGAAAATGCCTGGGCGTGTGCCGAATCGTGGATTGATACGAACGCTGCCGCCAAGGCAGCCGTCACGCAGATCAGACGCAGCGTGTGATGGCGCTCGGCCACGGCAGAGGCAGTGAGCAACGCGCCACGAGATCGGCTATCCACCACGACGGTTTTGATATTGTTTTTCATGTCCACCCGCCTATCGTTAATGCCGAACTCCGTCACGGCACCATGTTGCCGTGTACCTGCAGCATTGGCTGCAGATTGCAGATTACTGGCGCACGGGTGCAGACAGGATGGCGAATCCGTGAAGAAAAGTGGCGACTCTGTGGAGAATCGCACCGCGTTGATACATGTTCGCCCGACCTTTGCTGTCGTGACGCTTGCTGTCGCGTATTGCGCAGGGCCTGAGGCGGGGCCCGCATATCGCGTACCCGCCTGCTACCTCATCAGGCGTGGTCGCGCTCCTCGCCCGGCCAGTCGCGGATGTAGGCCTTCAGCATGCGATTTTCGAAACCCTGGGCTTCGAGTACGGCGCGCGCCACGTCATAGAACGAGATCACACCCATCAGCATCTTGCCGTCCATCACGGGAATGTAGCGTGCGTGACGGTCGAGCATCAGGCGACGTACTTCGTTGACTTCCGTGTTGGGCGAAATAGTGACCGGCGCATCGTCCATGATGCTGCGAATGGTGAAATCGCCAACGCTACAGTTGTTGCGCTGCAGATGGCGGATGACTTCGCGGAAGGTCAGCATGCCAACCAGATCGCCGAACTCCATGATGACCAGCGAACCGATGTCGTTCGAGGACATATTTTCGACGGCTTCCGACACCAGCTGGTCGGGACTGGCGGTATACAGGGTGTGGCCCTTGACCCGCAGAATTTCGCTGACTTTGATCATGATTGGTTTCCTGAGGGTTTCCCGGTTTGTGGCAGCCAACAGCGGGTACATATTGCACGCGCCTGAAGACAGATTGCCACGCCACATGGGTGCTTACATTAAGTGCATACATGGTGCTTTTACGTAGATTGTAGACCTGCCCGGGGCCGCCTGGAGGCCCCATGCTAGGATTCCTGGCTCGTCGGCCAACGGCGCGCACCCACGCGCATATCTACATGCCCACTTCGTCTTCTTCACCCGCGTCGCCCTTCCCGGGTTTCGATACCTTGATGTTGCACGCGGGCGCTGCGCCCGACCCCGCAACCGGGGCACGAGCGGTACCAATCTACCTCACCAGTTCCTTTGTTTTCAAAGATTCAGACCACGCCGCATCATTGTTCAACATGGAACGCGCGGGCCACGTCTATTCGCGCATATCCAACCCCACCGTGGCGGCATTCGAGGAGCGCATTGCGGCACTCGAAGGTGGTGTCGGTGCGGTAGCCACGGCCAGCGGGCAGGCGGCGCTGCATCTGGCTGTTGCCACCTTATGCAGCGCAGGTGACCACATTGTTGCCAGTCGTAGTCTGTACGGCGGCTCGCAGAACCTGCTGCACTACACCTTGCGCCGCTTCGGCATCTCGACCACGTTTGTCGATCCGCGCGACCCGGATGCCTGGCGCGCGGCGCTGCGCCCGGAAACCAAGCTGCTGTTTGGTGAAACGCTGGGCAATCCGGGCCTGGATGTATTGAACATTCCGGTGGTGTCCGAGATTGCGCACAGCCACGGCGTGCCTTTGCTGGTGGATGCGACCTTCACCACGCCTTGGCTGATGAAACCGCTGGAACTCGGTGCCGACCTGGTCTACCACTCGGCCACGAAATTCATTGGTGGCCACGGCACGGTGATCGGTGGCGTGGTGATCGACGGCGGTACGTTCGATTGGGAAGCGAGCGGCAAATTCCCCACGCTGACCGAGCCTTATGACGGCTTCCACGGCATGGACTTCGCCGAGGAATCCCCCGTTGGCGCATTCCTGCTGCGTGCGCGTCGGGAAGGCTTGCGCGACTTTGGTGCCTGCATGAGCCCGCAAAGCGCCTTCCAGCTGATCCAGGGCGTGGAAACCTTGTCCTTGCGCATGGCCCGCCATGTCGAGAACACCAACAAGATCGTCGACTTCCTGGCCACTCACCCCATGGTCGGCCAGATCCGCCACCCCCGCCGGCCCGATCACCCTGATCACGAACTGGCGCAAGCACTGCTACCACGCGGCTGCGGCGCAGTGTTTGCCTTCGACATTCTGGGCACCCGCAAACAGGGCGCAGCCTTCGTTGACGCGCTGAAATGGTTCTCGCACCTGGCCAATGTGGGCGACGCACGCTCGCTGGTCATTCATCCGGCCTCGACCACGCACTTCCGAGTCCCAGATGCAGACTTGGCCAAGGCAGGCATTTCAGAAGGCACTATCCGTCTGTCCATCGGCATTGAAGATGCAAGCGACCTGATCGAAGACTTGTCACGTGCCCTGCGCGCAGCGCAAAAGGCGGCCTGACATGGACATCACGCTGAACAATCGCCGCGCCTACGCGTACACCGGCGGACGGCCTTTCGATGCCACACGACGCACTGCCGTCTTCATCCACGGCGGCCAGAACGACCATAGCGTCTGGGCGCTTCAGACACGCTGGTTTGCCCACCACGGTTGGTCGGTGCTGGCGCTTGACCTGCCCGGCCACGGCAACAGCGACGGGCCGCCCCTGACCAGCATTGCCGCCATGGCGGATTGGGTAGCCGCATGGCTGGATGCATTGGGCGTCAAGCAAGCAGCACTGATTGGCCACAGCATGGGCACCCTGATCGCGCTTGAGCTGGCCGGACGCGAAAACGCACCGGTGTCGGCAATCGCCCTGCTGGGCGCAGCCGCACCCATGGCCGTCAGCGACACCTTGCTGGCTGCTACCCGCGACAACCCCGCAGCCGCCATCGACATGATCACGGCCTGGTCGCACAGTGGCTGGGCGCAGAAGCCGCAGGCACCCGGGCCGGGCGCATATCTGAACTGGGGTGGACGCCGCCTGATGCAGCGCATTGCGGCACGTCATGGGGCAGATGTATTGCCCACGGACTTTGCGGCGGTGAGCGCCTACCAAGACGGTTTGGTGCGTGCCGAGAAGGTCCAGTGCCCTGCCCTGCTGGTGTCGGGCGGTCGTGACGTCATGACACCGCCGAAGGCCGCCAAGGCCCTGGCGGCGGCACTGCGTGATGTGAAAACCGTGACCTTGCCGGAAGCCGGACACGCCATGATGGGTGAAGCACCGGATGCCGTATTGCAGGCGCTGGCGCAGTTCTTGAATCAGGCCGTGGCGGTTTCTGCGGCTTGAAAACGCACTGACAGCAACCCGGATAGCGCTTGTTCGAAGGCGCTATCCGCGCAGGATCACCGCCGCTGCGCCCGCAGCCAGTGCACCGCCCGACACCCCTGCCGCCATCGCATCCGGGGTATTGACCGAGTCAGCCTCGGCTTCTTCCGCAGCCCGCATCGCCGGATCGCGCAACGCGGCCACGTTGTCATCGACATCCCCATCCAGCAGCTCTGCCAGACAGACGGTGCCATCGGCCTGCCAGGCCAGTGCAGCCGCAGCCAGCAGGCGCGGATCTTCGCGCACGGTGGGCTGCCCTCGATCGATCAGCAAAGCATCGATCAGCGGACCAAGCGCCGCTTGCTGGGGATCGCACACCAGCGCCCAGCGTTCCTTGTGACCTTCACCCAGTCGGGCCACGTAGCCAATGCTTTGCAAGGTGTCGAGCACCACCACCAACTCGTCATGATTGAGCCGCAAGCGCGTGCCCAGGACTGTGGTCGCCAGGCCCGGCGGCACGCTGCCGCGCTCGGTGCTTAGCGCTTTCAGAATGCGCATGGCGTCGATGAACGCGGAACCCGCACGCGGCGAGCGATCCCAGCGGCCAATGCGGATCATCGGCAAGCTGGCGGCCAAGGTGGCACCAAACAAGGTCACCAGCCACGACAGATACACCCACAGCAGGAAAATCGGCAGCGTGGCAAACGCGCCATACAACATGGTATAGGTCGGGAAACGCGTCACGTAAAACGCGAAGCCCGCCTTCATCAACTCCAGCACGGCCGCCGCCGTGAAGCCCCCGGTGAGTGCGTCTCCCCACGGAATCTGCCGGTTCGGCACCACCACGAACAGCGCGGCAAACCCGAAGCCGGTCAACACCAGCGGCAGGAATGACAGCAGCACGCCGATCACTGGCGACACGTCGCCCACCAAACCCAGCGATTCGCGCGCCAGGAAGCCGGAGATCCACAGACTGGCGCCCAGCAACACCGGGCCAAGCGTCAGCGCTGCCCAATAGACCAGAATGCGCTGCGAGAACGGCCGGGCCTTGTGCACGTGCCAGATCTCGTTGAGCGCCTTGTCGATGGTCAGCATCAAGGACACCGAGGTGATGACCAGGAAAATACCGCCGATGGCGGTCAACCGAGATGCAGCCGATGCGAACTGGTTCAGATACCCCATGATGCTTTCGGCAATCGCCGGCGGCATCAGGCTGGTGACCAGGTATTGTTCCAGCGCCGTGCGGAATTGCTCGAACAGCGGAAAGGCCGTGAACAAGGCCAGGACCACCGCAAACAGCGGCACCAGCGATAACACCGTGGTGAAAGTCAGGCTGGCCGCCACCTGGGCAATCCGTTCCTCCGAGGCCCGCGCTGCGGCAAAGCCCAGCAACTGCACCACACGCCGGCCCCACGAGGTATGACGCAGCGCGCGCACGCGGGCCATCGGCGCAGTCGAAACGACGGCGGCAGGGGGAACAATGTCTGGAAGCGGGGACGGCGCCGGGGCAGCCCCTGATTCTTGAGGGGATTTCAGTGAAGAGGTCGCCATGACGAGGGATAATAGCAGCGACATGAACATTCTCATTCTCTACTACAGCCGTGGTGGTGCCACCCGCGAGCTGGCCGACGCAATCGCACTCGGCGTTGAACGTGTACCCGGTGCGGTTGCACGCCTGCGTACGGTGCCGCCCGTTTCACCGGTATGCGAAGCCACTGCGCCCGCCATCCCTGACGATGGCCCGCCCTATGTCGAGCTGTCCGACCTGGCCGACTGTGCAGCGCTGGCGCTGGGTTCGCCCACCCGCTTCGGCAACATGGCGGCACCGCTCAAGCATTTCATCGATGGCACGACCTCGGCCTGGCTCGCAGGTACGCTGACCGGCAAACCGGCTGCTGTCTTCACCTCTACCGGGTCGATGCACGGTGGCCAGGAAAGCACGCTGCTGTCCATGAGCCTGCCCCTGATGCACCACGGCATGCTGATGGTGGGTCTGCCCTATTCCGAGCCCGCGCTGATGTCCACCCAGACGGGTGGCACGCCTTATGGTGCATCTCGCGTGGTGGGGGTAGACGGTTCGCGCACACTCAGCGCAGACGAAAAACTGCTGGCCCAGGCGCTCGGTGCCCGGCTGGCGCGCACTGCGCAGGCACTGCAAGGGGTACGACCGTGAGCGAACCGGGGCAACAGGCAGACCGCGGCGCAGACGCCGCGTCGGGCAAGCAGCCCATCCCCATGCCCACCGCACCCGCTACCCTGGATGTACGCTTGCAACGCGGTGCCGCCGCGTCGCTGATCGCGCTGATCATCTTGTGTGTGCTGTGGGAAACGGTACTCTCTCCGTTGCGCCCGGGCGGCTCGTGGCTCGTCATCAAGGCCCTGCCGCTGTTCCTGCCCTTGCGTGGTGTGCTGCGCGGCAACTTGTACACCATGCAATGGGCGGCGATGATGATCCTGATCTATTTCACCGAGGGTGTGGTGCGCGCCACCAGCGACCCGGGTGGATTCTCGCCGTGGGCATGGGCTGAAGTTGCCCTGACCACCATTTTCTTCTGGTGCGCCGTGCTTTATGTACGGCCTGCCAAGCAGGCAGCCCGCCGCCGCAAGGCCGCGGCCTCGACACGCTAAACGTTCAAACGCTCAATCGGAAGCACTCATGGCACTGCTGGACGAACTCATCCACCTTCTTGGACCCGAACACGTTTTGACCGGCGCTGACGCAGCGCCGTGGCTGACTGACTGGCGCGGCCGTTATGTCGGCAGCGCCACCGCTGTCGTGCGCCCCGCCAACACCGAAGCCGTCGCCGAAGTCGTGAAAGCGTGCGCGCGCCACGGTGCGCCCGTGGTGCCGCTGGGCGGCAACACCGGCCTGGTCGGTGGCGGTACCCCCGACAACACCGGCACCGCCGTGGTCGTGTCGCTGCAACGCATGACGCAGATCCGCTCGCTCGACACCGACAACGACACCGTCACGGTCGAAGCCGGCTGCATTCTGCAAACACTGCAACAGGCCGCCCGCGACGCCAAGCGCCTGTTCCCGCTGAGCCTGGCCGCAGAAGGCAGCTGCACCATCGGCGGCAACCTGGCCAGCAATGCCGGCGGCACCCAGGTGCTGCGCTACGGCAACATGCGCGAACTCACGCTGGGCCTGGAAGTGGTCACGCCGGAAGGCGAAATCTGGCACGGCCTGCGTGGCCTGCGCAAAGACAACACCGGCTACGACCTGCGCGACCTGTACATCGGCAGCGAAGGCACGCTTGGCATCATCACCGCCGCCACGCTGCGCCTGTACCCGCAACCCGCCGCCAGTTGCACCGCACTGGTGGCGCTGGACTCGGTCTCTGAGGGCGTGACCCTGCTGTCGCAAGCGCGCCTGGGCTTCGGCCCGGCCCTGACCGGTTTCGAGCTGATGTCCGGTGAAAGCCTGGCACTGGTCACCCGCATCTACCCGCAACAAACCCTGCCGCTGCCCGCCTCGCCGTGGTTCGCGTTGCTGGAACTGTCGGACAGCGAAGGCCAGGAGCACGCCCGCGAGCGTTTCGAGACGGTGCTGGGTGCTGCGCTGGAATCTGGTCTGGCCAAGGATGCCGTAATTGCTGAAAGCATCGCGCAAAGCAAGGCGCTGTGGCATCTGCGCGAGAGCATTCCGCTGGCCCAGGCCGAGGAAGGCAAGAACATCAAGCACGATGTCTCGATCCCGATTTCGCGCATCCCCGAATTCGTCGAGACCACCGATGCCTTGCTGGCAGCCCGCTTCCCCGGCATCCGCCAGGTAATCTTCGGCCACCTGGGCGACGGCAACCTGCACTACAACGTGGCTCCGCCGCTGGGTGTCGACCCTGAAGTGTTCCTGCAAGAGCAAGATGACGTGTACCAGCTGGTGCACGACAGCGTGCACGCGCACAGCGGCTCGATCAGCGCCGAACACGGCGTGGGTCAATTGAAGCGTGACGAACTGCCGCGCTACAAGAGCCAGGTTGAACTGAACCTGATGCGCAAGATCAAAGACGCGCTGGACCCGAGCGGCATGATGAATCCGGGCAAGGTGCTGTAAGCATTGCTGGGCGTGTCTGCTTCGGAAGACACGTAAAAAAAGGCGACCTGCGGATTATCTGCAGGTCGCCTTTTTCGTTTCTGGCTTGGTGTGACCAGGCAAACAAGCGCCTATTCCTGCTCGGCAACATCCTTCACCAACGCACCCAACACATCTTCCACCGATACGGGCTCACCGGTCTCGGACACGCCCCACAAGCTGAAAACATTGCGAGCCAGCTGCTTGCACACATTGTTCAGCGTGGCCGGCAAACGATCGGGCACATCCGACTGCAACAGCAGCTTGCTGCTGGAAAACATGGGCACCGGCGGCAGAATGCGGTGACGATAATGCCCCATCAGACTATCGACAGCCTTGTCCGCGGCAGCGCGCGCATGGGCATTGGTCGGCCACTGGGACGGCAAGGCCCGGGCACGCGGAAAGCGCTCCAGATCGCTCATCACCGTGCGAATGTCTTCATGCGAATCACGGAACGGCAGCAGCACCAAGTCGGCAGGTTCCGCCAACATGCGATCGGTCGCAGGCCGATTGCCACCGCCATCCACCACACCGAACCAGTCCGGCACATTGCTGATGGTACGGATCACCTTGTTCAGATTGTCCGGGCTGCGCGCATCGAAAGGCAGATACGTGCGCGACTCCTTCGACAGCTTTTCGCGCGAAATGTCGGTCAGCACGCAGACCGCGCGTTTGCCCATCAGACCAATACCGTGCGCAATCATGTGCGACAGCGTCGTCTTGCCGGTGCCACCCTTATTACCGATGATACAAACGATCTGCGCCATGCCTTGCGTCACCCCGAATGATGCGTGGAATCCCGCTGAGTCTGACACTAGATCACCAAGCTCAAACACGGGAACAGGCAAGGACTATAGCCGCAACTCGACCATGGCCGCGACGCGCGTTGCATTCAGTGCTGATACGGTGTGATCGGGCAACGCTGGTGCGGCTGATGCTGGAATTGACAGACTGCCGGTCAGACCGACCAGCAGACTGACGATCAAGCTGCTCGTTTGTCCTGCGCGATCGATGCCCAGGCCCGATGGAACAAACCCGGATCGTTCGGCGCCAGCAGCTTCGGATCGGACATCATCTGACGCCAGCGCCGAGAGCCGCGCCGGCCCGTGCCGAAGCCCAGCATATGGCGAGCAATCGAGCGTACGGTGTCCCCGGCGGCCACGCGCTGCACGGCATACTCGGTCATTGCGTCAATGATCGCTTCGTCGCTCAGCACGGGTTCGCCCGGCCAGAAAAGCTGCGACAACTCGGCCAACACTTCCGGCCGGTGATACGCCTCACGGCCAATCATCACACCGTCCAGAATCGCAGTCTCGGGGGTAGTCGGCGGATTGTCCAAACCCAGCACACCCGCGATCTGCGCCACCTGCGACAAGCCGCCGTTCAGCACAATGTCGCAATCCGGGAAATCGCGCTTCAGCTGCGCCGCCACCTCGTAACGCAGCGGCGGAATCTCGCGATTCTCGCGCGGCGACAAACCTTTCAGAATGGCATTGCGCGCATGCACGATAAACGTCGTGCAACCAGCATCCCGCACCGTGCCCACGAAATCGCGCACAAAGCCATACTCCACCACCTTGTCGATGCCGATGCGATGCTTGACCGTCACCGGAATCGACACGGCATCCCGCATGGCCTTGACGCCATCGGCCACGGTATTGGGCTCTGCCATCAGACAGGCACCGAATGCGCCCTTCTGCACACGCTCCGACGGGCACCCGCAATTCAGGTTGACCTCGTCATACCCCCACTGCTCGCCCAGCTTCGCCGCCATGACCAGCGCTGGCGTCTCGCTACCGCCGATCTGTAGTGCGATCGGATGTTCGACTTCATCGAAATCCAGGTGGCGCGGATGTTCGCCGTGCTGAAGCGCACCGGTGGTGACCATCTCGGTGTACAGCAAGGCACGCGGCGCAAACAGGCGATGGAAGAAGCGGCAATGCCGGTCAGTCCAGTCCATCATCGGGGCGACGCTAAGCTGCCGCGACAAGGCGGCAGGCAATGAATGTTGTTGGTTTGTCATCATGTGGGCCGCAGTCAGGCGGCCGTTTTCCTGCGTATTGAACGTTCGCGCATCTCTGCGCTGCCAAGCCCGCAAGCGTGACAGCGGCAGACGGCATGCAAAACGGCGGGTAAGCACCGGATGCGGATCACCCGATAGCTTAACTCATGCCTGTATATGGCCTGGAACAGCGCTCACGTGAATGACCGCTCCGCCCGTCTTCCCAGCCGTCTTGGCAAACTGCGACCGGCCAAAGGAATTCGACAAACCCAATCGCTTGAACCGTGCACTACGCAGCCAATGCCTCGAATCATCCTGCGCCTATAGCACTTTCGAGGCTATGTGCCGCCAGACATTTTGCCTAGACTGGATGGCAGCATATTCACGCCCCCATGTGGAATCACGGTCCCAGCTGTGTTCACAGCGGCCAACAACTCCTGCCCATAAACACCATGTTCGAACACACAGAACACTTCGTCCGCCTGAGCGTGGAATGGCTTCGTCTTGGCGTTGAGGCACTCGGTGCGGTCGTCATCTTGTTTGGCCTGCTGGCCACGCTGCGGGTGTTGTTCAGAAAATTCACTGGCGACCAGGAAGTCGGCTTCGGCAAGGCACGCATCACCTTTGCGCGTTACCTGACCTTGGCACTTGAACTCCAATTGGCGGCCGACATTCTGTCGACATCGGTATCCCCAAGCTGGGACCAGATCGGCAAGCTGGCGGCGATTGCCGTGATCCGTACCGCGCTGAATTTCTTCCTCACGCAAGAAATGAAGGAAGAAGAACGAAATCCCGGCAAGACGATTCCCTGAACCGAAAGTCCGTCACGACCGTTTGGATTAATCCCAAAAACTGAACGAATAAACCACATCACCAAGCCACCCCCAGTAAGCGCCCCGAGTAAGCCACACTCAAACGCACTCCCCTTTTTTGCTCAAGCAATGAAGGGCGACATGGCTGTGCACCGGCACGCGCCATCTCTTCCAACAAACAAAACCCGCGTTATTGCTCGCTTCAGCGCCGATGAGCGCTGATCTTCGCTTGCTTGGCACGTCCTTTGCCAAGCCCAGGATTCGCGTTAAGCCATCCGGCTGGCGTAAGTCCTGGAGAAAACGATGAGAGCACTACGCTGGCACGGCAAGCACGATATTCGTTGCGACAACGTGCCCGACCCGAAGATCGAACATCCGCGCGATGCCATCATCAAGATGAGCGCTTGCGCAATCTGTGGTTCTGACCTGCACCTGTTCGACGGCTTCATGCCGGGCATGAAATCCGGCGACATCATGGGTCATGAGTTCATGGGTGAGGTTGTGGAGGTGGGCAAGCACAACAAGGCGCTGAAGGTAGGCGATCGCGTGGTCGTGCCGTTCACCATTACCTGCGGTGAATGCGATCAGTGCAAGCGCGGCAATTTCTCGGTCTGCGAGCGCAGCAACCGCAACAAGGACTTGGCGGCCAAGGCATTTGGACACACCACTGCAGGCCTGTTCGGCTATTCCCATTTGACGGGTGGTTATCCGGGCGGCCAGGCCGAATATGTGCGTGTGCCGTTTGCAGACAAGACGCACATCAAGATTCCCAATGGCCTGAGCGATGAGCAGGTGCTGTTCCTGGGCGACATTTTCCCCACGGGCTGGCAAGCCGCTGTGCAGTGCGATATCGAGCCGACTGACACGGTCTGCATCTGGGGTGCCGGCCCGGTCGGGCAGATGGCGATTCGCAGTGCGGTATTGCTGGGGGCCAAGCAGGTGATTGTGATCGACCGTGTGCCTGAACGCCTGAGCATGGCTGTTGCAGGCGGTGCGATCCCGATCAATTTCGACAATGAAAGTGTGATTGATCGCTTGATGGAACTGACGCAGGGCAAGGGGCCTGAGAAGTGCATCGACGCAGTGGGCATGGAATCGCATGCAACCGGCACGGTCGATGCCATGTATGACCGCGTGAAGCAGGCCGTGATGCTGGAAAGCGATCGGCCGCATGTGCTGCGCGAAATGATCTATGTGTGCCGGCCGGCGGGGACGCTGTCGGTACCTGGCGTGTACGGCGGCCTGATCGACAAGATTCCTTTCGGTGCGGCAATGAACAAGGGCCTGACCTGGCGCATGGGGCAGACGCACGTGAACCGTTGGAGCGAGGACTTGCTGCGCCGGATTCAGGAAGGTCAGATCGACCCATCTTTTGTGATCACCCACACCGTATCGATGGAGGAAGGTCCGGGCATGTACAAAACCTTCCGCGACAAGCACGACGGCTGCATCAAAGTCGTCATCAAACCCTAGGAGGCCATGATGCATACGCGTGATTCACAACACAGATCGACAAACCGGCCTCGTAACCCGCCGCCTGCAACAACGAAGATTGCGCGTGGCCTGGGCTGGTTCAGCATTGCGCTGGGCGTGGCCGAGATCGTGATGCCACGCACCGTGGCACGGCTGTGCGGCATGCAGGAAAACGAGCGGCTGGTGCAGGCATATGGTCTTCGTGAGATTGCTGTGGGCATCGGCATTCTGTGTGCACGCGACCCGCGCCCATGGTTGTGGGCACGGGTGGCGGGCGATGCACTGGATGCCGGCACCTTGGTCACGCAGGTGGATTCGCGCGACAAACAGGCGGTACAGCGCGGTGATGTCGCCTTGGCCAGCGTGGCTGCGATCACAGCGCTTGACGTATACACCGCGCAAACCTGGAAGCCCTTGTCGGTTGACCAACAATCGGCCTACGACTACAGCGGCCGTGTAGGCATGCCGCAGTCACCTGACCGGATGCGCGGCTTGGCAAGACGCGACTTCAAGGTGCCGCGTGACATGCGTACGCCCGAGGCCTTGCGTCCGTGGCCCACGGCACCGCAGCCAGGCTCGACCCAGCCCGATGCTGGCCCGTTGACCATTGCTTGAGGATTGGCGCGACTGAAGCCTGAATGTTGACGCGCGGGCTTGCAATCGAGTTCGCACACCGTGCGGTCAACCGCCCCACCCCACACCCGGAGCACCCTTATGTCCTTAAGTGCGGCCCTTGCCCGCTACAAGCGCATCGCCGAATTTGCCGCCTCACGTGTCGGCGATTACACAGAGCTATGCGCGCTGGAGCTGGCGACCTACCGAAACGCGCTGGTGTCGATGATCTCGGCCTATGTCGCCATGATTTTCTGCGCGATCTTTGCGCTCGGCTTTTTCTCACTGGCAGTACTGGTGTCATTCTGGGACAGCGACTATCGGGTGATTGCCGCATGGAGCATTTTTGCCGCATGGCTGGTGCTCGCAGTGCTTGCATTCGTGATCGCGCGCAAGAGCGCCCCCGATGCCGCCCCGCAATCGATATTGAGCCAGCAGATCAAACTCGACCTCGACACTATCAAGGGAAATTATGAATACGACGACCGCATCGATTCGACGCGATAGCCTGTTGATCCGTATGGCAATGGATCGCCAGCACTTGGCCACGGCCCTGGCGCGCACGCCCCGGCTTACGACCGCGAGTTTTGTTGATCCCGCCACGCGAGATTGGCTGATGACGGCAGCGTTGTGGGGCTTGAGCGCGCTGAAGCTGCCCGCTTTTGTGAAGGTGCCCTTGCGCAGCGCGGCCTCGATTTCCTTGCGAAATCGTGTGGCAGCGTTGATGAACTCAGGGCCGCGCGCCTAGCTTGGAAGGCGGGACTTGCGAACCCGCCACCAACTGCGCAACCAGTTCACCCACATACGCGGGCAACTCATCAAGCTGACGCATGCACACCACCAGTTTGCGCGCCGCCCACGGGTCGGACAAGGCAATGCGCCGGATCTTCATGGTCTTGGCGCATCGTATTGCAGCAGCTTCGGGCACGATGCCAATGCCGATACCCAGTTCGACCATGCGACATAGCGCGTCGAAATTGCGCAGTCGCACCCGGTAGTGAAACTGCCGGCCATCACGTCGTGCGTGTGCGGCCAAGTGCGCTTGCAGTGCACTGCCTTCCACCAGACCGACGAAGTCGAAGTCGATCAGCTCGGCAAGCGCTACGCTTCGACGCCCTGCCAGCACGTGTGAACGGGGCACGACCAGCGTCAACCGGTCGGGCCTGAACGGCAGCGTTTGCAGTCCGCTCAGATCGACACTGTCTGCCACGATGCCCAGATCGCAGGTACGCATGCGCACGGCATCCACGATGTCCTGACTGCTTCGCTCTTCGAACTCGATAGAAATGCGCGGGTGTGCCGCCAGGAAACCTTCGATTGCAGCAGGCACGTGTTCGCTCAGTGCGGCGGTATTGCACAAGATCCGCACATGGCCTTTCAGGCCCCTGCCATACTCGCCCAGGTCATCACGCATCCGCTCCATTTGCGACAGCACGGTACGGGCATGGTGCAGCAAGGTATGGCCTGGCGCGGTCAGTTGCACACCTTGTTTGGCACGTGTCATCAGCGGCATGCCCAGCATGTCCTCCATGGCGCGTACGCGCGCACTTGCCGATGCCAAGCTCATGTGTGAACGACTTGCGCCGCTGGTAATGGTGCCGGCTTCGGCAATGTGCAGGATCAGCTTCAGATCGGTCAGGTCGAAACGCATCCTGCAACCGTAGCACGGGCGAGTAGTTGAATCATCATTCATCCTCAGCCCAGGACTGAGGATGGATCTGCCAATCGCAGCTGTTCAGCCGCCCTGGCACTCGCCAGAATGCCGGCATGGACACCGCTACCCTCTTACTCGCCGCCTTGGTCTTTCTGCTTGCTGGCACCGTCAAAGGTGTCGTGGGCCTGGGCCTGCCCACCATTGCGATGGGGCTTCTCGCGCTGGGCATGCCGCCAGCCACTGCGGCTGCCCTGCTGCTGGTGCCGTCTTTCGTGACCAACGTTTGGCAGATCGCGCCGTTCAAAGGGATTGGTGTCCTGTTGCGCAGGCTTGCCCCGCTGCTGATCGCGGCCAGTGTCGGCACGATTGCCGGGGGACTGGTATTCGGTGCACCGGCTGGCACCTGGGCCTCGCTTGCGCTTGGCATCACCTTGGTTTTGTACGCCGTCTGGGGGTTGGCTGGCCGCCAGTTTCGCGTTGCCGAAAAACATGAAGCTTGGACAGGTGTATTAGTGGGCTTGGTCACGGGCGTAGTGACTGCCGCCACCGGCGTATTCGTGGTGCCCGCCGTGCCCTACCTGCAGGCGCTTGGCCTGTCGAAGAACACCTTGATTCAGGCAATGGGTATTTCGTTCACGGTCTCCACGCTTGCGCTAGCAGCAATGTTGAGCGGCACCGGCAGCCTGAGCTTGCCAACGATCCTGTCTTCACTGCTGATGCTGTTGCCTGCGTTGCTGGGCGTGGAAATCGGCAAGCGTATTCGCCATCGCATGTCGCCTGCCACCTTCCGGCTGTGTTTCCTGCTCGGCCTGGCTGCACTGGGTAGCTACATGGTGTATCGGGCGATGGGATGACGCCTTTCAGCAAAAAAAAGCGGCCCGCAGGCCGCTCCGTACATCGCATCGACGTTCACAGGCGGTGTCGTCCGCCAAGCCGGGTCAACAGATAGATGCCGTACACCGCGGACAGCCCGACCAGCAGGTAAACGGCGCGGCTCAACCCGCTGTCGGGACCGAACAGGCTGGCCACCAGGTCGATCCGGAAGGCACCAACCAGCCCCCAGTTCAGGCCTCCAACGATCATCAGGATCAACGCGATCCAACCGGCAACCGAAATGGGAGCAACATCAGCGCGCATACTGCCGGGGTGTGTGGAATCAATAGGCATGGATAGTTCCTCTGCAAGTTGTACCGGGCAGATGCGCCGGTGCATTCACCTGCGCAGACACCATGCCTGCCATGCATCGCCACATCAGTTCTGACTAACACCTGAATTTCGGTACATTCTTCCCGAGTTTCACCGCCCTGCTGGTGCGTGGCGATGCATAACTTGCCTCACACGAGTTTGCCTGCGCTGATGCCTCCGGACTTATTCCACCGTCACCTCAATGCGCCGTGGCTGCGCATGTGCGGCCTTCGGGATGCGCACCTCAAGCACACCTTGCACGAAAGTCGCGGCAATCTGGGATGGGTCAAGCTCTTTGCTGAGCGTGAAGCTGCGGCGATAGCGCGGCAATTGCACTTCGGCATGCCCGGCTTGCAGGCCTTGGGCGGCGGGCAATGACACCTCGCTTTCGATGGTCAGCGTATCGCTGTCGATGCGCAGATGCAGGTGCTCTTTGTTCACGCCCGGCATGTCGGCCACCAGCAAGATGCCATTGCCATCTTCCACGACATCGACCGGCGGCAGCAGCGCGGGTTCACGCTCCTTGGCTGCACGGTCTTGCTGCGGGGCACGTTCGACGGTCTGGGTGTTGTTGTCCACGCGGTTGTCCATGCGGTTGTCCATATGCTTGTCCATGACGATTCTCCGGATTACTGAATGGCGATGCGACGCGGTTGTGCTGACTCACGGCGCTTGATGCTGATGTGCAGCACGCCATCGCGATATTTCGCGGTGACGGCGGTCGGATCGATATCGTCGGGCAGGCTGATTACACGGCGGAAGCGGCCGGTGAAACGCTCGTTGATGTGGACCGAGCGTTTCTCGTCGCTCTCGGCGGGTTTGGTTTCACGTTGACCAGACACGGTCAGCACGCCACGGTCGAGGTTGACTTCGACCTGGGCCGGGTCAATGCCGGGTGCAAAGGCGTAGATCTCAACGGAATTCGGCGTGCCACCCACATTGATGGCGGGGAAGCCGCCACGGCCCAGGCCGCGGATGCTGGGGTACTGCTCGACGCTTTGCTGGATCTCGCGTTGCAGGCGATCGACTTCGGCAAACAGGTCTCGCGGGAACAAGGTTCGGTACATGACAAATGCTCCTGAATGAAGGTGCTGTGCACACCGGACACCGACGATTGGATGTCGAACGTCAGTCCGGAATTGCCTCGCATGTCAGCCAAATTGGTGCCCTTGATAGCTTTTCAATAGCCTTGAATCGGGTCGTCTCATCCCCATGTTTTCTGCATCAACCGGGGCGTCTGCACCACGACGACTGCTGGAGGCACAACTATGGAATTCAAGGATCACTACGAAATTTTAGGTGTGTCGCACGATGCGACGACAGCGCAGATCAAGCAGGCTTTTCGCCGCCTGGCGCGCAAATATCATCCCGACGTCAGCCAGGAAAAAGACGCGGCGCAACGCATGAGCGAGATCAACGAAGCCAACGCGGTCTTGTCAGATCCGGTGCGCCGGGCGGCCTATGACGAAATAGCGTGGCATCGCCATGCAGGGGCTCGCTGGGATGGCGGTGTTGATGAAAATCCGGGTGCGAATTTTCATGCGCCACCGGGATGGGATGCCGGCGCTGGATTCCCGGGCGCACGCCCGCGCGAGTCAGAACGCGATGCGCAAGAGTTCAGTGATTTCTTCGATGCCTTGTTCGGTCGCTCGGACAACCGGTCGCGGCGAAGCGCGGCATCTGGCCACGATCGTGGCGAGGACTTGCACGCATCGGTGAGCCTGGATCTGGCCGATGCCTGGCATGGATCGACGCGGCAGATATCGTTGCGTGTGCCCGACGATACCGGCGACTCGACGCTGAAAATCCTTGATGTGAAAATTCCCAAAGGGATTCGTGCCGGACAGCAGATCCGGCTAGCCGGACAAGGTGGCAAAGGGCGGCATGGTGCCCCTGACGGAGACCTGCTGCTTGAGGTGAGCTTCACGCCGCACGAACGGTTCACGGTCGATGGCCGCACCCTGCGGGCGGTGCTGCAAGTCGCGCCCTGGGAGGCCGCACTGGGGGCCGTCGTGCCAGTGACCATGCCTGATGGCAGCCGGCTCAGCGTGCGTATTCCGCACGGCACCCAAAGCGGCAACACACTGACCGTACATGGCAAAGGCCTGCCCGGCCAGCCGCCTGGCGACCTGGATCTGGAGGTTCAGGTGGTGTTGCCGCCAGCCGATACGGCCGAGGCGCGCAGTCTTTACGAGACGATGGCCAAGACACTTGCGTTTGACCCACGTAGCGTCGATTCTCACGCAGGTCAGTCGGCCAAGCGAACGACGCAGAGCCGTTGAAACCGGCCGTCGGGCGACGGCCGGGGTTAGCCCAAGTGGCCTTTCAAACGCCCTTGCCGCCGTGGTGATAGCTGCCCGTGCCGCGCGTAATGACCCGATCCGTATCGAGCACATCACCCGGTTCAAGCTCGCGCTGCGCACTTACGCGCGCGTACAAGGGCGCAAAGTCGATATCGGCAAGCTTGAGCAGATCGTCAAGGTCATCGAGCACGAAGTAGGTTTCCTGGAAGTCGTCGATGCGATAGCGGGTGCGCATCACCCGTTCCAGATCGAAGCCCAGGCGGTTGGGCGATGCGTCATCCAAGGCAAACACGCTTTCCGTGTAGGACGACGCAATGCCCGAGCCGTAGATCCGCAGGCCACCCGGCTCGCGCACCAGCCCGAACTCCACGGTGTACCAATAAACACGGGCAAGTTTGTCCAGCACGCCCAGTTGCTTGGCGCGCAGGCCGCCCTTGCCGTAGGCCTGGATGTAGTCGGCGATCACCGGGTTCATCAGCATCGGCACATGGCCGAACACATCGTGGAACACGTCTGGTTCTTCCAGGTAATCCAGTTCATGTCGTCGGCGGATGAACTGCCCTGCCGGGAAGCGGCGATTCGCCAGATGATCGAAGAACACTTCGTCGGGCACCAAGCCGGGTACGGCAACCACTTCCCAGCCCGTGTGACGAGCCAGCACTTCGCTCAGTTCGATGAAATTCGGAATCTGATCCGGTCCGATGGGCAAGGCCTTCATGCCGTCGACAAAGGCGGTGCACGCCCTGCCGGGCAACAACGCTGATTGCCGATTGAACAAGGTGCGCCAGATGTCGTGTTCTTCGGCCGTATATGCCGCCCAGCCTTGGTCGATGGTCCAGTCGGCACGCGCGGGGCGTCCCGCGTCACCAGCTGCCAATCCGTGTTTCAGTTTTTCAGGTACGAGGGAAGTCATAAGGAACTGCCTGTGAGCCAGATGTCCGCATCATACTGTGGCCCCTGATTGTTCACCCTGGCCATGCTGCATGACACCGCGCCGCCGTAGCGGGCACACAGACGACTATCATGTACCCCTATTGCGTCGATTCACCCTATGGAGCCCGTCAGTGAGCACACCTTTTGACCCCCGCAGCGAAGGCTGGTCCCCTATTTCCGGTTCTGGCTCGGGCTTTGTGGAATTGGTCGGTCCGTACTGGCAAAAAGAAAGCCCCGATGGCTTGCGCTTCGGAGTGGTGGTCGAGACCCAGCATCTGAACATCCAGGGCCGTACCCACGGCGGCATGCTGGCCACGTACTTCGACAACGCATTGGGCTGGGCAGTCATGGACGCCACCGGCCGTGTGCCGTGTGTAACCGTGCAGTTGGGCGTGCAATTCATCGCCGGCGGCAAGCATGGCGACTTCATCGAAGCCCGCACCCGCATTGTGCGCAAGACGCGCAGCATGGTGTTTGCGGAAGGTTCGCTTTACGTCGGTGACACCGAGATCGCGACCGCATCGGGCGTATGGAAGATCATCAACGACCCGACTCCGAAACTGCAACCGCAGGTCTGAGCCGGGTCTGGCGAGAAAACCGGATCAGCTGTGCATCAACCGCGCGCAAGCGACAGGAATTCGGTCCGCAGCGCCAGATTGGTCTGCAGCTCGCCCAGCAAGGCCGAGGTCACGGTTTCTTCGCCCGGCGTGCGAATGCCGCGGCTTTCCATGCACATGTGACGGCAGCGAATCATCACGCCGACCGACTTCGGTTGCAGGTGCTCCATCAAGGCATTCGCCACCTGGATCGTCAGGCGTTCCTGCACTTGCAGGCGCTTGGCAAAACAGTCCATCAGGCGAGTCAGCTTGGACAGGCCGACGATACGGCCATTGGGTGTGTAGCCAATGGTTGCGGTGCCGAAGAACGGTGCCAGATGATGCTCGCAATGGCTGTAGACGGGGATATTGCGAACCATGATGAGTTCGTTGTATTCCTCGGCCCCGTCTTCGAACACCTTGAGGATTTCAGCCGGTTCCTGGCCATAGCCAGATGTCCAGTGTTGCCATGCCTTGGCGACGCGGCTGGGCGTCTCGACCAGGCCGGGACGGCTCGGGTCTTCGCCCAAGGTCTCCAGCAGACGTCGCCAGTCGTTCTCGTTGAATTCTGTCGTGCTCATTAATCCAGTACCGTTTGAAAACCCCCGTCAATCTACACGATAAGCGGGAGGCGCTGGGCGAGCCCCTGCGCCGGCAAGGGCTTTGACCAAGGCCAGGGGTGCTCGACTTGCTGATTTACCGCCAGTGTCTTGGTGGCGATCAGCTGGCAGCAGCGTCGGTTGACAAGCTGCTCACTGCACGCACCACCTCGGCTGCCCCAACCCGGATGCGGGAAATGGCTTCGCCTGCATCACCAGCCAGGCTGACACCCTTGCGAGCCTGGTTCGAACACTGGTCCATGCTGTCGATTGCCGTCACGATGCTGGACTGAATGCTGTGCGTCACGCCCGATATCTGCTGGGTGGCCGATTTGGTTCGTTCAGCCAGCTTGCGAACTTCGTCAGCCACCACCGAGAATCCCCGACCCTGCTCCCCTGCCCGCGCCGCTTCGATGGCGGCGTTCAATGCAAGCAGATTGGTCTGATCGGCGATCTGACGGATGGTCTCGACCATGGCGTCGATTTCAACCGATTGCCCGCGCAGGATCTCCATCGCGTGTGACGAAGCCAGAATGGACTCCGCAGTCAGGCGCATCTCGGCAGCCGCTGCACCAATGACTTCTGCCCCGTCACGCGAGGTTGCCTCGGTTTCGGCCGAGACCTTGAACGCGATGCGTGCACTGTTTTTCTCAGCCTGTTGCGCCAGCACCTGAGCGGTAATGTTGCTGGCGATCTTCACTACGCCAGAGGGGCGGCCCTGCTCGTCCAGAATCGGGTTGTAGCTGGCCTCAAGCCACACCACTTCACCGCTTTTGGTGCGGCGGTCATAGCGGCCGGATGCGAACTCGCCGGCCTTCAGGCCGCTCCACAGCTTCCCGTAGGCCGGCGACTGCACAAACCCCGGATCGCAGAACATCTTGTGCGACTGGCCCACCACCTCGTGGCGGTGATACCCCATCAACTGAAGAAAATTGTCGTTGGCACTTCGCACGGTGGCATCGAGATCGAATTCGATGATGGCCATCGAACGATCGAACGCGGCCAGCTTTGCATGCTCCCGGCGCTCGCGTTCCACGTCATCGGTGACATCCATCGCGAAAGTCACGATGCGTGTGATGTTTCCGCTTTCATCGCGCACCGGGTTGTAGCTGGCGTCCAGCCATCGCACCGCGCCATTGCGCGCAATGCGCCGATAGCGGCCCGTGGCAGCATCGCCCCGTGCCAGCGCCGCCCAGAACGCCGTCTCCTGCCCTGCCCCTTCTACCGCCGCATCGCACAGCACGCGATGATGTTTGCCTACCAATGCCTCGCGCTCGTAACCCACGCACGCCAGGAAGGCAGGATTTGCCTCGCACACGACGCCGTCCCGGGTGAACTCGATCATGGCGGTAGTGCGGTCGATCGCCGTGATCAGCGCCTGTTGTGCGCGATTGTTTGCTTCGCTTTCTGCAAGACGTTGCTTAAGAGCTTTGGAAAACAACATAGAGGTCGCGTCACTTTAGCCCCGCGTGCCAGGCAGCGGGATGATTGAGGGGAACATGCTGAAGTGAGATACGCAGCAGCGTCGACATCCGATGCAGGATATTGAGATTTCTACGTACTTTTATAACCGGACCATTATGCTGCGCAGGATCTACTAACCAGTAGGTTATTAGGTCAGATTTCGTCAGATTTGATACAGCGCAAACAATGCTCTGCTGCAACGTGGCGATTTGCCTGCAGAACGCCATAAAAAAACCCCCGATTCTTTCGAATCGGGGGTTTTCGGCAGCTTTGTTTGCGCGGACAAACATCCGCGCAAACGGCTACGCAGCTTTATGCCGCGTCGCGGCTGGCACGCTTGCGCTCGTGCTCTTTCAGGTGACGCTTGCGCAGACGGATGCTCTTCGGCGTGACTTCGACCAGTTCGTCGTCAGCGATGAATTCCACTGCGTATTCCAGCGACATCTGAATGGCAGGCACCAGGCGCACGGCTTCGTCGGTACCCGAAGCGCGAACGTTGGTCAGCTGCTTGCCCTTGATCGGGTTCACAACCAGGTCGTTGTCACGGCTGTGAATGCCGATGATCATGCCTTCGTACAGGGCTTCGCCCGGCTTCACGAACATGCGGCCGCGATCCTGCAGCTTCCACAGTGCGTAGGCCACGGCATCGCCGTCGTCCTGGCTGATCAGCACGCCGTTGTGACGCTCGCCCAGGCCGCCGTCGCGGGCCGGTGCGTAGTCGTCGAACACGTGGGAGATCAGGCCGGTACCACGGGTCATGGTCAGGAACTCGCCCTGGAAACCGATCAGGCCACGGGCCGGAATACGGTATTCCAGACGCGTGCGGCCCTTGCCGTCGGACGCCATGTCCAGCAGCTCGCCCTTGCGACGGCCCAGCTCTTCCATCACGCCGCCTTGGTGGCCGTCTTCGACGTCCACGGTCAGCAGTTCGAACGGCTCGTGCTTGACACCGTCAACGTCCTTCATCACCACGCGCGGACGCGACACGGCCAGCTCGTAGCCTTCGCGACGCATGTTTTCCACCAGAATCGTCAGGTGCAGTTCGCCGCGACCCGAAACTTCGAAGATGGTGTCGTCGCCGGTGTCCTTGACGCGCAGGGCCACGTTCGACTTCAGTTCACGGTCCAGACGCTCGCGCAGCTGACGGCTGGTCACGAACTTGCCTTCACGGCCTGCCAGCGGCGAGGTGTTCACGCAGAAGTTCATGGTCAGCGTGGGCTCGTCGACCTTCAGCATCGGCAGCGCTTCGGGCGCTTCCGGGGCCATCACGGTGGCACCGATGCCCACTTCTTCAATACCGTTGATCAGCACGATGTCGCCGGCTTCGGCTTCATCGACGATCACACGTTCCAGACCTTGGAACTTCAGGACCTGGTTGATGCGACCCTTGATCGGTGCGCCTTCCGGGCCGAACTTCACGATCACGTCCTGCAGCGACTTCACGCGGCCACGGGTGATACGGCCAACGCCGATCTTGCCGACGTAGGTCGAGTATTCCAGCGACACGATCTGCAGTTGCAGCGGGCCGTTCGGATCGTCGTCACGTTGCGGGACTTTGTCGATGATGGTCTGGAACAGCGGCTTCATGTCGCCATCACGCACGCTTGCGTCATGACCGGCATAGCCGTTCAGACCCGATGCGTAGATCACGGTGAAGTCGAGTTGTTCTTCAGTGGCACCCAGCTTGTCGAACAGGTCGAAAGTCTGGTTGATCACCCAGTCAGGACGTGCGCCCGGACGGTCGACCTTGTTGATCACGACGATCGGCTTCAGGCCCAGGGCCAGTGCCTTGCGCGTCACGAAACGGGTCTGGGGCATCGGGCCTTCGACCGCGTCCACCAGCAGCAGCACGCCGTCAACCATCGACAGCACGCGCTCGACTTCACCGCCGAAGTCCGCGTGTCCCGGGGTGTCGACGATGTTGATGTGCACGCCTTCGTATTCCACGGCACAGTTCTTGGCCAGAATGGTAATCCCACGCTCTTTTTCAAGATCGTTGGAGTCCATCACGCGCTCGGTCAGCGCCTGGTTGTCACGGAAAGTGCCAGCTTGACGCAGCAGCTGGTCCACCAGCGTGGTCTTGCCATGGTCGACGTGGGCAATGATAGCCACGTTGCGCAATGCGCGAGTCATGTCGTTTCCTTCAAAGAAATCACTCGGTCAGGCAGCAGCCAGCCATCTTGCCAGCGCGCCGTACCCAAAAAGTCGTTGTCCGGTCCGTGCACCCGGAGTCGCTCAGCTTTCACGTCGGGTGCCGTCAGCTGCTGCCCATGCCCGAAACGGGCGGCGTCGCTGGCGTCAAGCTGCACAATCGGCAGCTCGGAAATCAGCGACTCGATCGGCAGCAGGGCATCGGTCGCACGCGGCAAGGCTTCCAGCGCCTCTAGCGTAATCGCCTGCTCGATCGAAAAACCGGCCGTGCGGCTACGCCGCAAAGCCGTCAAATGTGCACCGCAACCCAACGCGCGCCCGATATCCTGGGCCAGCGTGCGGATGTAGGTTCCCTTGCTGCACGACACATCGATCACTGCCCGCATCCCGTCAAAGGACACCAGGCGAATCTCGAAGATCGTGATCGTGCGCGGCTCGCGTTCAAGGACAATGCCCTCGCGCGCATACGCGTACAGCGGTTTGCCGTCGCGCTTGAGTGCCGAATACATCGGCGGAATCTGGTCGATTCTGCCTATGAAACGTGACAGTACGTCGTTCAGTTGTTCAAGCGAGACGTTCACTGCCGCCGTCGAGACGGTAAGACCGGTATTGTCGCCGGTCTCGGTCTCTTCACCCAGCATGACTTCAGCCAGGTAGGACTTGTCGGCGTCGAACATGCCGGCAGAGAACTTGGTCGCTTCGCCAAAACACAAAATCATCAGACCCGTCGCAAACGGATCCAAGGTGCCGGTATGACCGCCCTTGCGGGCGTTCAGTATCCGACGCGCCCGTTGCAGCACGTGGTTGCTGGACAAGCCGATCTGCTTGTCCATGACCAACACGCCGTCGAGCGGCAAACCGCGCTTTGAAGCACCCATCGCTTATCTTCCGCCTATCGCAGAAAGCAGTACGGCCTTAGCCGCGACCACCCTCTTCCGGGTTCGGCTTACGGCCCGGATCGTTGTCGGGAAGCTCGGCAGGTACATCATCGGCCAACACGCCCGGCGTGTTGGCCTGTCCGATCAGTTCGGCCAGCGCCATGCCCTGCGACATGCGCAGGTCATGCTGGAAATGCAGCGTCGGCACGGTATGAATGTGCAGGCGCTTGAACAACAGAGAATGCAACCAGCCCGCCTTGTCGCGCAGGGCAGACTCGGCGACTTCCGGCGTGGCACCCATGACGGTGAAATACACCTTGGCATGGGCGTAGTCGGCGGTCAGATCCACGCCCGTAAGCGTGATCAGACCGGCCCGCGAGATGTCCAGCTCTTGCTGGATCATCACGGCCAGATCCTTCTGGATCTGATCGGCGAGCCGCATGTTGCGGCCGCCCGGGACATTGGTTTTTTTGTGACGGCTCATTGTGATCGGCGCGCCTTACAGCGTACGCGCCACTTCCTTCACTTCGAACACTTCCAGCTGGTCGCCCACCTGGATGTCGTTGTTGTTCTTCAAGGTGATACCGCAATCGAAGCCCATCTTCACTTCCTTCACGTCGTCCTTGAAGCGGCGCAGCGATTCGAGTTCGCCAGTCCACTGGACCACGTTGTGACGCAACAGACGGACTTGCGAGCCACGACGCACCAGGCCATCGAGCACCATGCAACCGGCAATGTTGCCGACGCGCGATACCGAGAAGATCTCGCGGATCTCGACCATGCCGATGATCTCTTCGCGCTTCTCCGGTGCCAGCATTCCCGACATTGCTGATTTGATCTCGTCGACAGCATCGTAAATGATGTTGTAGTAGCGCAGATCCACGCCGTTGTTCTCGGCGATCTTCTTGACGGTCATGTCGGCACGCACGTTGAAGCCGATGATGACCGCCTTCGATGCGATGGCCAGGTTCACGTCGCTTTCCGAGATGCCACCCACGGCGGCGTGCACAACCTGCACACGCACTTCGTCGGTCGACAGCTTGGTCAGAGACTGCACCAGTGCTTCCTGCGAACCCTGCACGTCGGTCTTGACGATCAAGGCCAGCGTCTGCGTGCCTTCGCCAATGTTGTCGAACATGGTTTCGAGCTTGGCGGCCTGTTGGCGTGCCAGCTTGACGTCGCGGAACTTGCCCTGACGGAACATGGCGATTTCACGCGCCTTGCGCTCGTCGCTCAGCACGATCAGTTCGTCACCAGCCGACGGCACTTCGGTCAGACCCTGAATCTCGACCGGAATCGAAGGACCTGCTTCCGTGATCGGCTTGCCGATTTCGTCGATCATTGCACGGACACGGCCGAAGCTTGCGCCAGCCAGCACCACGTCGCCACGCTTGAGCGTGCCGCTTTGCACCAGAATCGTTGCCACCGGACCGCGACCCTTGTCGAGACGGGCTTCGATGACCAGACCCTTGGCGGAACCATCTACCGGGGCCTTCAATTCCAGCACTTCAGCTTGCAGCAACAGGTTTTCGAGCAGGTCGTCGATACCGGCACCGGTCTTGGCCGACACTTCCACGAAGGGAGAATCGCCACCGTACTCTTCCGGCACAACCTGTTCAGCAACCAGTTCCTGCTTGACGCGCTCGGGGTTCGCACCCGGCTTGTCGATCTTGTTGACCGCCACCACGATCGGCACGCCTGCGGCGCGCGCATGGTGAATGGCTTCCTTGGTCTGGGGCATCACGCCGTCGTCGGCAGCCACCACCAGAATCACGATGTCGGTTGCCTTGGCACCACGAGCACGCATGGCAGTGAACGCCTCGTGACCCGGGGTATCCAGGAAGGTAACCATGCCGCGTTCGGTTTGCACGTGGTACGCACCGATGTGCTGCGTAATACCACCAGCTTCGCCTGCGGCAACCTTGGCGCGACGGATGTAATCCAGCAGCGAGGTCTTGCCGTGGTCAACGTGACCCATGACGGTCACGACCGGTGCACGCGGCAACAGGGTCAATTCTGCTGCCGGCGTTTCGTCCAGGAATGCTTCCGGATCGTCCAGCTTGGCAGCCACTGCGGTGTGACCCAGGTCTTCGACCAGAATCATCGCGGTGTCTTGATCCAGCACCTGATTGATGGTGACCATCTGGCCCATCTTCATCAGGGCCTTGATCACCTCGGCAGCCTTCACGGCCATCTTGTGAGCCAGATCGGCCACGCTGATGGTTTCCGGCACGTGAATTTCACGCGCGATGAATTCTGCCGATTGCTGCGGAGCCTGTTGCTGACCACCGCGACCACGACCACCCTTGCCACCACGCCAACCGTCACGGCTGGTGCCCGACGAGGCATCGCCACGCGTCTTGAGTGCTTTCTTGCGGGCAGCATCTTCCGACCAGGTCGAAGCGACCTGGGCCGTCTTGATGACCTTCTTGCCCGGTGCTGCAGGCTTGTCGTCCTTCTTCGCAGGCGCTGCTTCACCCGGCTTTGCAGCGGGCTTGTGCAGAGTGCCGGCGATCGGGGCGGCAGGCGCAGCAGGTGCCGGCGCAGGGGCGGGAGCCGGTGCGTGCATGACCTTGCGCGGACGATTCAACATCTCGCGCAGGGCAGCAGCTTCGTCTTCTGCCTTCTGACGGGCCTTGTTGCGGTTTTCGGCAGCCTTTGCATCGGCAGCGCGCTTTTCCTCGACTGCCTTGCGGGCAGCGTCAGCCTTGGCACGTGCTTCATCGTTCTTCGATGCAGCGGCAGCAGCCTTGCTATCGGCAGCAGCGGAAACACCGACATCGGCGTTCGCTTCACGCGACTTGGCGGCTGCTTCGGCAGCCTCACGCGCTTCACGTGCAGCCTGTTCGGCAGCAGCGGCAGCGGCACGAGCCTGCTCTTCAGCTTCACGCACACGGGCTTCCGCCTCGATGCGTGCTTTTTCCTCGATTTCCTGGCGCTTGCGCTCTTCCTGCTCGGCCGCCAGCGCACGCGCTTCGGCCTCGCGGCGAGCGGCGTCTTCGGCCTCGGTAGATACCGGCACTTCGTCTTCCGCCGGCAGCGACGCACCAGCCTCGACTTCGCCACCTTCGGCGTTGTCGCGCTTGATGAACGTGCGCTTCTTGCGGACTTCAACCTGAATGGTGCGGGCACGACCGGTTGCATCGGCCTGTTTGATTTCCGACGTCTGCTTACGGGTGACCGTGATCTTTTTCTGGACCTCGGTTGCACCGTGCGCGCGGCGCAAGGATTCGAGCAGTTGTGCCTTGTCGCTTTCAGTGACGGCGTCGTCGACCGACTTGATGCTTACGCCGGCAGCGCGCAGCTGATCCAGCAGCACATTGGCAGGCAGTTTCAGCTCGGTAGCGAACTGGGCGACAGTGTTACTCGACATTCGTTTCTCTTCCCCGGTGACTGATCGATCGATGATGGGCTCAGGCCTGTTCGAACCAGTGCGCACGCGCACGTACGATCAAGGCCTTGGCCGCTTCTTCATCGATACCGGTCAGTTCGATGAGTTCGTCGACCGCGAGGTCGGCGAGTTCATCGCGTGTGTGGACATTGCCTTCGGCCAACTTGGTCGCAAGCTCACTCGTGACGCCATCAAGCGACAGCAGATCCTGCGCGGTCTCGACTTCTTCTTCCTTGGCGATGGCCTCGGTCAGCAGAGCGTTGCGCGCGCGGGTACGCAATTCGTTGATGGTGTCTTCATCGAAGGCTTCGATTTCGAGCAGTTCTTGGATCGGCACATAGGCGATCTCTTCCAGCCCGGTAAAACCTTCGTCGATCAGGATGCTGGCGACTTCTTCGTCGACGTCGAGTCGACTGATGAAGGCGTCGAGGAGGCCCTGACGCTCCTGCTCATGCTTGGCCTGGCTTTCGCCCGGCGTCATGATGTTGATTTGCCAACCGGTCAGCTCGGACGCCAGGCGCACGTTCTGACCGCTACGGCCGATGGCAATCGCGAGGTTGTCCTCGTCGACCACCACGTCCATGGCGTGTTTGTCTTCGTCTACCACGATCGACTGCACGTTCGCGGGTGCCAGGGCACCGATCACGAACTGCGCCGGATCTTCCGACCACAGCACGATGTCGACCTGTTCGCCGCCGAGTTCGTTGCGCACGGCCTGGACGCGCGAACCGCGCATGCCCACGCAAGTGCCGATCGGATCGACGCGACGGTCATGAGCGATGACGGCGATCTTGGCGCGCACGCCCGGATCGCGCGCTGCGCCCTTCAATTCCAGCAGGCCCTGCTCGATCTCGGGCACTTCGTTTTCGAACAGCTGACGGATGAAGTCAGGTGCCGAACGCGACAGGATCACTTGTTGACCACGTGCCTGACGGTCGATACGCAGCAGGAAAGCACGCACGCGATCGCTCACGCGCAGGTTTTCCTTGGGGATCATTTCCGAGCGCGGCAGGCGTGCTTCCACCTTGCCGATTTCGATGATGGCATCACCCTTGTCCATGCGCTTGATCGTGCCGGACACAATGGATTCGCCACGCTCGAGGAAATCATTCAGGAGCTGTTCGCGTTCAGCGTCGCGGATGCGTTGCAGAATGACCTGCTTGGCAGCCTGCGCGCCGATACGACCGAATTCGATCGGTTCGAGCGGCTCTTCAATGAAGTCGTCGACGTTGACGTCCGGTGCTTCGTCGCGTGCGTCCGACAGCAGGGTCTGCTGATCGGGCAGTTGCAGACCAGCTTCGTCGGGCACGACTTGCCAGCGACGGAATGCTTCATGGTCGCCATTGTCGCGATCGATAGATACGCGGATGTCGACGTCTTCTTTGTAGAGCTTCTTCATGGCGGACGCCAGCGCGCTTTCAAGCGCACCGAACACCACGTCGCGCGTGACATTCTTCTCACGTGCCAACGCATCCACCAACAACAGAATCTCGCGGCTCATCGCTTTTTGCCCCTGAAATTCAGAACCGGATCCAGCTTGGCGCGCTCGACTTCATCGAGTGCAAACCGCAACACCTGGATCTCGCCTGCTTTTACTTCGAATTCGATGCCGAACACTTCGGCTCCCTGACCGACCATGCCGCCAGCCGTTGCGGGCTCGGCGACGACTTCAGTCGTCTCATCGGCATCTGGAAGAACCAGCGTGCCGGTAAATACTTTGCGACCGTTGAAAGCGGCACGCAATTTGATCTCTACACGCTCACCCACGAAACGCACGAAGTCGCGCGCACGGCGCAGCGGACGATCGGTGCCGGGCGAGCCGACTTCAAGCCGTGCGTAATCGAGGTTCTCGACTTCGAATACGCGCGACAGCTGTTTCGATACCGCTTCGCAATCTTCGATACGTACGCCTTCCGGACGATCGATGGTGACCCGCAGCAAACCCTGGGGCGCGCGTTCGATATCTACCAGCTCGACGTCCAGCCCGACGAGGGACTGCTCGGTAAGCGCAAAAAGATCTGCCATGTGCTGAATAAACCTGCCTGTCGTTGAAACCTGAGTTGATCCGGGACTGCCCCGGCCGGCATGCAGCTGAGCCGCACCGCCACGCCACACAGGCGCAGGAAACTCAGGCTCGCAGCAAACTGAAAAAACAAATAAAAAAGGGCTGTACTGTCCAGCCCTTGTACGCCACCAAATGGCATCACGATCGGATCATGGCTGGCGCTTGCGCCAAGCCGTCGCCGCGGCGCCAGGGCTGCGGCAACTGTGGCAAGGACATGAACTGCAAATGCTGCACGTATCGTCACTGCCGACACCTGCCCTGCGATTCAACATCTTCACCACCACCGGCATCATTCGCCGGTCATTGCGCGGAATCCCGGTCACCATGGTGAGAGCCATGGTCCGGCCAACCCGGCTGATGAAACATCAACCGTGCGCTGAACACCTTCCGAGCGATGGGGCCGACATTCTCGACCACACCAAAAGTGCCCTGCAGCATCAATTCCGCCGCCCTACCCCACGTCGTACGGCCCGGACACACCTTGCGGCTACGCCCTGAAACGACAACGCTGTACCACCTGCATACCGCTTGTTGCCGTCTTGCCGATCTTCGATCGTTGGCTGATTCGGCTTGACCTGATTTCGTCTACCCGAAACCTGCATTCACTCAGTCACAACAACTGCTGATTGAACACTGGTCCCGAATACACGCATCCCGAACACTGATCCATTCCCAGTCACCACATTCATGTGGCGACCTGACAGAACAAAATCAAGTCTTGCCGAGCCTTGCTAACCCCAGCCCGAACTTAAACCCAAGCCCGCACCTTAAACTTTGGTGCTTAGCCTCGGAATAATATGCGATTTTGCATAATTCCTCAAGCATTCATATTAAACACGACGCCAGGCACACTCGATCAATCAATCACGACCACGCCGACCGCCGCGCGAACCACCGCCGCCACCGCCGATCACACCAAGACGGGATTCGTGCGCTGCCGGGCCACGAGGCTGACGCTCATCGCTGGGACCACGGCCGCGCGACGAGTTGCCGTCGTTGGTACGCGGACCACGCGATCCAGCAGCGCGCGGTGCACCAGGGCCACCCGAACGCGCGCCACCCGGGCCCGCATTGCGTTGACCACCCGCACCACCCGCCCCGCCAGCAGCCGAGCGCTGCCCACCGGAAGCCGCACCACGGGGGCCATTACCACGACTACCACTGCGCGGACCTTTGGTCCCTGCAGTTTCGCCCGCAACACGGTGCCCCGTTGCCCAAGGATTCGACGCCGCGGGCGCGCCAGCAGGCTGCGCACCACGCGTACGTCGGCGCTGACCGCCCTGACCTGCGCGCTGGCCGGTTGCCGGTGCACCAGAAGGCTTGCCACCACGGCGCGGTGCAGAACGATTTCCGTCCACATCCGGGCCGCCATTGCCGTTATGACCACCGTTGGGGTGACCATTGGCAAAGCCGATCGACATGGCCACACCCGTCCCGAAGGGGTCCGACGGATAGCTGGCGTTGCCAAACGGCGCACCGCCTTGCACCTGACCGCGACGGCCCACACGAGCACCGTGCATCCCGTTCTGAGACAGGGTGCCGAAGCCCGGGGGCAACGCGCTGTCGTGCGAGAGCGGCTGCGCAGTACGGCCACGACGGCTGCTGCTTTCTTCCGCGTCGGCACGGATGAGACCCAACTGCACCATCAGTGCCGTCGTGACATCACCCTCAAGCTCGTCCCAGCGACCGCGACGCAAGGTGCGCGGCAGAACGATGTCACCGAAGCGGGTACGGATCAGACGGCTGACCATCACACCAACTGCCTCGAACATGCGGCGGACTTCGCGATTGCGGCCTTCCTGCAGCGTGACGCGATACCAACGGTTGCTGCCATCGCCGCCCAGGTAATCCAGCGATCCGAACGCAGCCACGCCGTCATCGAGCGTAATGCCTTCGATCAGAGCCGTACGCTGCTCTTCGCTCATTTCACCCAGCACACGCACGGCGTACTCGCGCTCGATCTCGTAGCGCGGGTGCATCATGCGGTTCGCCAGATCACCAGAGGTGGTGAAGATCAGCAAGCCTTCAGTGTTCAGATCAAGACGACCCACCGAGACCCACTTGCCGCTCTTGATCTTGGGCAGACGACCGAACACTGTCGCACGGCCTTCCGGATCATCCTGCGTCACAATCTCGCCAGCGGGCTTGTGATACAGCACCACACGCGGGGGACGACCAGAGGCACGACGCTGCACCAGCTTGCCATTGACACGCACCTGGTCGGTGGGCAGCACGCGCTGGCCGATGTGCGCCGGCTCGCCATTCACAGACACGCGGCCTGCAACGATCAGGTCTTCCATCTCACGGCGCGAACCGATACCAGCTTCAGCCAGCACCTTGTGCAACTTCGGCGCGACCGCATCGCTGGACAGGAAGCGCGTCAGGCGCTTCTTGATGTCAGGTGCCTGCTCCAGGAAGGACAGCGCTTCCTCGGCCTCGACCTCGGCCATGCGCTGTGCTTCGGGATCGAGCGGGATGTAGGTTTCTTCGATCTCCTGCACCACCGGGGCGCGCGACGCACGCGGTGCACGAGACGCACTGCTGCGCTGACCTTCACGTTGGCCCTCACCACGCTGACCTTCGCCACGTTGACCATCAGGACGCGGGCCACGCGGCTTGCGAGGACCGCGACCACGCGGTGCAGCACCTTCGCCGCGAGCCGCTGCGGGTGCCGCAGCTGCTTCAGCGCCCTCGGGAAGCGGCTTCTTGCGTTGACGCGGCGCGCGCGGCGGACGCGCAGCAGCATCAGCAGCAGGCGCTTCACCATCGGCAGCAGCAGCGCCACCCGACGCACCCTCGGCTACCGGCTCGCCTGCACGACGGCGGCGGAAGGGGGTACGCAGATTGCGCCGGCCCTTGGCCTTGTCGCCGCCGGAAGTCGCAGCACCATCAGCGGGCGCGTCGTGCGGAATATCGTGCGGAGTATCGTTCATGATTGCGTAGGAGTGTTCTTGTTGGATATCGGCGCGTCGTCGATCTCATCACCGGAGCCGTCCGGCGCGCCGAGTTCCGGCGATGCGTCATGTTCAGAGGCGGCGGACGTATCCGCCGGCATATCGAATTCAGGTCCGTCCACCACAGGCCGGCTTGCTTCCGGCAACTCAGCGACGGGCTTATCTACCCGGGCATCCGCAGCAGGCGAATGCGACTCAGGCGGGTCGGTCTCAAGTAATTCAGTGCCAAGCGGTTCAGCCTTAAGCGGTTCAGTCTTGAGCGCTTCGGGATCTGGCGCTTCGGCCTGAAGCGATTCAGCATCAAGCGGCTCGGCTTCTTGCTCAGGCTCAGGTGCCGGAATCAAATCAGGCGTTCCGTCCAGCCCCGCAAGCGCCGCCACCACCGCCGTGGATTCAAGTGCGGGCAATTCATCGAGGGCTCGCAGGCCCAGGTCATCAAGAAAAGCCCGCGTGGTTCCGAACAAGGCGGGACGCCCAGGCGCATCGCGATGACCCAGGACTTCGATCCAGCCCCGATCCTCAAGCGTTTTGACGACCTGCGTGGACACCGTCACGCCACGGATTTCTTCAATATCGCCACGGGTAACCGGCTGGCGGTAGGCAACAATGGCGAGCGTCTCAAGCACCGCCCGCGAATATTTGGGTGGTTTCTCAGGGTTCAGACGCTCAAGAAACACCTGCATGGACGGCCGACTCTGGAACCGCCAGCCACTGGCCAGGGACACCAGTTCAATGCCACGGTCGCGCCATGCAAGCCGCAACTCATCGAGCCACTGGCGCAAAACATCGTTACCGACTTCGTCAGCAAACAGGCGGCGCAGATCGGATAGCTGCAATGGTTCCTGCGCACACAGCAACGCAGTTTCCAGAACGAGTTTTCCCTCGCCGGTATTCATGGATAGCAGGTCAAACGGAGAAACGCCCCGCGAATGGCCGATCAAAGCCCAGCGTGAACGGGCCTTCCTGGCGCAACTAAGTTATTCAGCGATTTAGCGTGCCGGTCTGCACCGCAATGGGCGACCTGGCAGGATATGTCCGATATTTATCGCAACAGATGGCAAAGGGCGGCAATCGGGCATCAAGCAACGATTCCGCGCAACGCGTAGGGCCCATTGGGCCTTGGACGCAAGGCAAAAAACCTTGGCTGCCCGTAGCGGCTGGCGTACCTGATAACTGTTCGACTACTGCCTGATGTACGCAACATGCTCGTGGCACCTGCTTGATTGCACATCAGTTGATCGAACAGCGGCATGCACACCTGTAAAACGTGGGCTAGTGTAGCCCCAGGCTTTGATTCCCACAAGCGGCATGCGGCCGCTCACCGGGAAAACATCATTTCTACTGAAGTGGGTCTGCCAACCTGGCAACACCGACACCCAAAAAGTGCTGCCGACGCTATGCAAAACCCGCTGACGCAGTAAGCGTCAGCGCAAGCATGGGCACAGCGATCAGGATCGCCCATGCCCTGCCCTACCCATCAACGACGGGTCAGTACCGCCAGCGCGTAGCCAACTGCGGCGGCCAACAGCAGCGCAGTAAACGGCTGCGTTTCGACTGCCTCAGTCAGTTGGTCGCGCGTGTCACCGTAAACACGTTGTGCCTTGCCGGCCACTTCGCGCAGTGCGCCTTCCGCTTTCCAGCTGTCCTGATCCAACAGCTTGCCGGCCGCGTTTTGAACCGCGCCAACCACTTCGTTCACACCACCTTCGATCTGGGCCTTGGTCATTTGCACACTCCTTACGGGTTGGGAATCGGTGCCATGACAACTGACACTCGAAAAGCAATCGGCCCAGCGTCAGAGCCGGGCCGGCTGCATTAACGACTTAAATTAACGACTTACATCAACGGCTTACAGCAACATCAGTGCTTGGATGCGTCGCGCACATCGTCACGAGCCTTGCCAACGGCGCTCTGAACCTTGCCCGCTGCTTTTTCAGCTTTGCCTTCCAGTTCAGTGCTGGTGCTACCAGTCACTTTGCCGGCAACCTCTTTGACGCTGCCCTTGACTTGCTTGACTGCACCTTCGATACGGTTCTTGTCCATGACTATGCACTCCATTGGTTATACCCCTGATGTTGGGGCTACTGCAGTTGGTGGTTGACCTATCAGCACAAACCGGACCAGCCGCATTGCAGGACCTCTTCGGTACTGCTTGGTAACCAGCATAGACTCGCGATTCACGCGAAGCGCTTTCAGCATGTGTCGTGGTGTGACCCCGTGTTGCCGCCCACCCTGGTGCCCGCACTGCGTGTCAACCCCAGTGCACGACCATAAGCACACGGCTTCACGTAGACTCGGACACTCTCCGAACGGCCGCAGCAAGCTGATGGACTACACCCCCCTCACGATTCGAAAATTCATCTATAGCGGTCATTTTTACAGTGGGCTGCGTCGCGCCATTGGTGGCCTGCTGCCAGCTCTCGTACTGGTGGGCATTTTTGACCTGCCGCTATACGGGCTGACGGCATCGTTCGGTGCGCTCTGCGTATCGATCGCCGACCAGCCCGGCCCGCTGCGCCACCGCACCAACGAGCTGTTCGGCTGCGCCTTGCTCAGTTGCCTGGTAGTGGGCATCACGGCGCTGGCCACCTCATATGGATGGCTGCTGTGGATTGCCGTGATCGGGCAGTGCATCCTGTTTTCGCTGTTCACGGCTTTCGGTCGCCAGGCCGGGCTGATCGGCTTTGCATGTCTGATCATCATGACGCTGACCATGCATACCCAGATTCCGCCGAACGAGGCTGGCCAGCATGCCCTGCTGACGCTTGCGGGCGGCCTTTGGTACGCGGCATTTGCGCTCACGATCAGTCACTTCCAGTGGCATCGTGAAGAACGGCAGGCCATTGCGCTGTGCATGTTCACCACCGCCGACTACCTGGAGGCCAAGTCCCGCTTCTACGATGCACGACTGGATATCGATGAGTGCTATCGCAATCTGATCGAACGACAGGCAGCAGTCGTTGAACAGCAGCAGGCCGCGCGCAACGTGGTGCTGCGGGGCCTGCCGCGCGCATCTGCCAACGCCGACGATGCGCGCCGGGTGATGCTGTTCAACCTGTTCATCAGCGTGATCGACCTGCATGAAACCGTGGTCGCCGTTCATACCGACTACGGCCTGCTGCGCCGGAGTTTTCAGGACAGCGATGTGTTGATCTTCATGCGCGACCTGGTGCGCAAGGCCAGCAAGGAAGTGGAAGACATCGGCCTTGCCTTGACGCAGAATCGCCCTTCCCGCCAGGAGATCAGCACCAAGGCGGAATTGCGCGCGCTGGAATACGAAATCGAACTGCTGAAATCGCGCGATTTCCCCAACACGGACCCGGACGCCTACGCGGCACTGATATCTACATTCAGGCGCTTGCGCAATTCGCTGCGCATCATTGATCGCCTGCATGCGAACACCGACCCGAAAAAGGCGACGACTGCACTATTGGATGTAAAGGCCTCATTCGAGCGCTTCCTGTCGCACGAGACCGTGACGGCAGGATTGCTGTGGAGCAACCTGCGCCTGAGCTCACCGAACATGCGCCATGCGCTGCGGGTGGCGCTGGCAGCAGCTATCGTAATGACGATGGCCGGCACCATTCTGGAAAAGCATCATCTGGAACATGCGTACTGGATTCTGCTGACGGCACTGATCATCCTCAAGCCAGGCTTCAGCCTGTCGAAGCAGAGAAATGTTCAGCGTCTGGTGGGCACCCTGGTGGGATGCGTCATCACCATCGGCATCTTGTTAAGCGTGCACTCCCCGCTTGCTCTGCTGGGCATCATGGTGGTGTCGTCGATCATGGCCAATAGCCTGGCGATCCTGAACTTCTTTGGCAGCTCAGTGTTCACCACGGCGTTTGCCTTGATTGGCCTGCACTTTCTGTCGCCGGGCTGGCTGTCGCTGACGGGCGAACGCGCACTGGATACGGTGCTGGGATCGGCCATTGCCTTCCTGTGCAGTTACTTCCTGCCGTACTGGGAGTTCCGGCAGATGCGCAAGCTGCTGGCTGCGGCAATTACTGCCAATCGCAACTACCTGGAACGCGCCGTCAACACTTTCCGTGGCCTTGCACCAGATGCCAAGCCCAGCCCTTCTCAAGACCTGGAATATCGCCTGGCGCGCAGCCAAGTGCACACGGCTTACGCAAACTTTGCCAGCGCCTTCTATCGCATGATGCAAGAGCCGCGCTCCAAGCAAGTGGCAGTTGCTGAGTTGAACAACCTGCTGATTCAGACCCACGTCTTCGCTTCTCAAGTGACGGCGATTGCGCCGCTGCTTAGCGCCGTGCCTGCTACGTCGCCCAAGCTGGAAGCAGCACTGAGTTCGATTCTGGACAATCTGCGTGCGGCTGAAGCAGGTGCCCCCGCCAGCCCGATTCGAAGCTTCGATGCGCTGGAGGCCGACAAGGAAGTGTCGCGCACCGACGACACCACCGCCGACAATCCGGCGGTTCGGCACGAGCTTCAGCAGCTGGGCTTTCAACTGAAACTGCTGGCCAGATCGGCGGAACTGATTCGCCAGGATGCGTCAGCAGCACGCTTGCCGGGCTAAGCGTCCGCTCACTCGGATGCAGGCGCAGCTGATCTATTTACCTGGACGCGGGCCGGATCCAAACGAACACGCAGCGCGTATATGCAAGAGCATATCGGCCAAGGGCATTTGCGAATTACTATGGGGATTGAGTTCCAGTGGCTGGCACCTGCCTGCCCAAGAACAAGGAATAAAGAAGCGCAATGACGACGGATTCGGCCATCAACACAGCCGGCCAGTTCGGTATGTGGGGGTGGGCCTTCGTCATACTTGCACTGGCTGTGATCTGCGCCGCCTTGCCGCTGGCAAGCGTACTGCGTCGCGCCCGCATTGAAACCCGCCATCTTCGCTACCTGGCACACCATGATGCGCTGACCGGCCTGAGCAATCGCACACACGCCAAGCAGCGCCTGACCGCGCTGACCGAGCCCAGTCGCAACCCCATGCCGCTGGCGCTGCTGTCGATCGATATCGATGGGTTCACGCTGCTGAGCGACGCAATGGGGCGTCAGGTGTCCGACCAGTTGCTGCGCCTGATCGGAGAGCGCCTGCACCGCGTACTGCAACGCAATGACGTGGCAGCGCGTCTGGATAAAGACGATTTTCTGGTGCTGCGACCCTGCGCAGACTCGGTCGCGGCACAGGTGCTGGCCCAGCAACTGATTCGCCGACTGTCCGAACCCTATACGCTTGAAGGCCAGCAAGTTACCGTAGGCGTGAACATCGGTATTGCGATGTTCCCCCGCGACGGCACCTACTTTGACACTTTGTGCAAGAACGCCGACAGCGCGGTTCATGACTTGCGCAAGCAAAGCGTCAATAACTATCGATTTTTCCAGCCGTCGATGGATGCCCAGGTGCAGCGACGCCTGGCGCTTGCGCAAGACCTGCGTGACGCCATTGCCGACAACCAGCTGCACGTGCACTATCAACCAATATGCGTGGTGAAGACTGGCAAGATCTGCGGCGTCGAGGCCTTGTTGCGCTGGGCACACCCGGTGCGCGGCATGCTGTCACCTGCCGAGTTCATCCCGCTGGCTGAACAGACCGGCCTGATCGTCGCGATTGGCAACTGGGTGCTGGAAACCGCCTGTGCCGCGGCCTGCCGACTGCCGGAAGACATCGAGCTGTCGGTCAACATATCGCCCAAACAATTCCAGCAGATCGACATGCCTGCCGTGGTGGCGCGGGTGTTGGCGCGCACGGGGCTGCCGCCTCACCGGCTTTGCCTGGAAGTGACTGAAAGCCTGCTGATCCACGACACGGAACGCATGCTTGCCTGCCTGGCGGACTTGCGCAGGCAAGGGGTGCGGGTGTCACTGGATGATTTCGGCACGGGGTATTCCGGCCTGAGCTACCTACGGCGCTTCTTCTTCGACAAGATCAAGATCGACCGCGCGTTCATTCGCGACGTGGAAAACGTTGCCGACGTGCAGGCACTGACCTCCACAATCGTCGCCCTTGGCCACCGCCTGGGCTTGCAGGTGGTGGCTGAAGGCATCGAAACCGAGGCACAACGCCATATTATTGAGACCTTTGGCTGCGACTTCGCGCAGGGCTACCTGTTCAGCCGTGCCGTGCCGGAGGAAGTGCTGCTGAGCATGCCCGAGTTCCTTCCGGTAAAAATGGATGTCGCCTTCGAGCTTGAGGCGCGGCCGGTTGCGTGATTGGCGGGGACCGGCTGCGGGTCGGTTTACAGGTTGTTTGCGCGTTATTTGCATAAGCAATCGAAAACCCCTATAATTCATTTCTCAGACGCGGGGTGGAGCAGTCTGGCAGCTCGTCGGGCTCATAACCCGAAGGTCGTAGGTTCAAATCCTGCCCCCGCAACCAGATTCGATTTGGTGCCAGCAAAGCTGGACTCAAATCTGCGATGAAAGTTGTCGCAAACAAAAAGCCCGCCATCGCGAAATCGATGGCGGGCTTTTTGTTTGCGCGTTCGGATGGCTTGGCTGATTGGGGGGGGGCTGATAAGGGGTGGTCGGGAGGGTCCATTTATCGTACCGTCATCTTCCAGGTTCAGCATGTCGACCCGGCCGCGGCCATCCGGGCGATTCATGGGCGAAGCGCCGAGTCCGTGCACGCATTGCCGACATGCATTGCCAGCCTTTATCGCTGACATCCATTGCCCGCACTTATCGCCAGCATCTACCGCCCGCACCTATCGCCATGAGGCAGCGCATGATTCCGTTTTCCGTCCTTGACCTCAGCCCGATCACACTTGGCAGCACGCCTGCCCAGTCGTTCAAGAACACCTTGGCGCTGGCACAGCTTGCCGAACGGCGCGGCTACTGCCGTTATTGGCTGGCCGAACATCACAGCATGACCGGCATCGCCAGTGCGGCCACTGCCGTGGTGATCGGCCACGTGGCAGCGGGCACGTCGACGATTCGAGTGGGGTCTGGGGGCATCATGCTGCCCAATCACGCCCCGCTGGTGATTGCCGAACAATTCGGCACCCTGGCCTCGCTGTTTCCGGGCCGCATCGACCTGGGTCTGGGCCGTGCGCCCGGCACCGATCAGCGCACCGCGCGCGCCTTGCGCCGTAACCTGATGGGCAGCGACGAGAGCTTTCCGCAAGATGTGATGGAACTCAAATCGTACTTCGAGCCACTCACCGACGGACAAAGCGTTCGCGCGGTACCGGGTGAAGGGCTTCGCGTGCCGATCTGGCTGTTGGGATCAAGCCTTTTCAGTGCGCACCTGGCAGCGCGCCTGGGGCTGCCTTTTGCTTTTGCATCGCACTTTGCGCCTGATTTTCTGTTGCAGGCACTTGATGTGTACCGAAGCAATTTCGAGCCCTCGGCGCAGCTGGAAAAACCGCATGCGATGGTGGGAGTCAATGTGTTCGCCGCAGATACGGATGCAGAAGCGGCGCACCTGTTCACGACCTTGCAGCAACAGTTTCTGAACATGCGGCGCGGCACGCGGGGGCAATTGCCGCCGCCCGTGGAGACCATGGACACGATCTGGACGCCAAGCGAGAAGGTGAATGTGGAACGCGCACTGGCCGTGTCGGTGGTGGGCGGACCCGAAACAATTCGCCGTGGCCTGGCTTCTTTGATACGACAAACCGGGGCAGACGAACTGATGATTACCGCGCAGTGCTACGACCATCAGGCGCGTCTGCATTCCTTCGATCTTGCAGCGGATGCACGTGAACAGTTAGCGCACGCATCCACCAAGACAGCGCTTACGTAAGCACTCGATATAAGACTCAAGTAAGGCGGAAGCAGGACGTTGATAAGGTTTCGTAATGCAGGATTGCGCAATCCCGACCATGCTTTCTGATACGCTGAATACCTTGATAACACGCGCCAAGCCCAGGAAGTGACACGGTGAATTCCTCGATCGTTGAATATCTGTCTGACAGGCAGTGCTCCAGGCAGTGGAAATCGTTTCTTGGCGCGTTGGCCGAAGAATTCTCCACACAGCTCGATCCGGCCGATCTGCGCGCCCTGATGCACCGCGTAGGCGCACGTTTTGCTAGCCAGATCACGCTTGATAGTTGCCAGACCGTGGACGACATGCAATTTGCCATGAGCAAAGTGTGGGTGGGCCTGGACTGGGGATGGGTCGCCGTGGAAGAAGCGCCTGATCATTTGCGCATCACGCATAACTGCGCGCCCTTACGATCGGCATTCGGACAGGACGCCCTGTCATGGACGCCGGCATTTCTGGAAGGCGTCTACCAGGGCTGGTTTCAACAGCAAGGGTCTGGCGCGGCATTGACCGTCAAGCAACACACCGAGCCTGACATGGCCGGTTGCGTGGAGTATCGCCTCGGGCGCTGATCCGGGAATGCACCTTTGTGTGCGTACGTTTTGAAAGATGGGGCCATGAAAGACTCCGACGATATCGCCAACCTGCTGAAACAATTCGGTGGGCGGCCAGATGAGTACTACGAAATCGGGCGAGCCAGCGAAGCCAAGGATTCCCAGGCCCGCTGGCCACTGCTGTCGTCCATCGAGGCCACGCAGGGCGAGCACCACCCGCCTGTTCAACCGCACATGCCGACCAATGCCGCCCAGTCGCTGCCGGGAAGTCTGCGTGGCCGTGTCACGCCGCCTGCTGGCGCGCACGCGGCAGGCGAGTCACGGGCAGAGCAACGGGGTGACGCTCGGCTCGACCCCCGGGTAGAGCCGCGTTTTGCGCCCCCTGCCCCGGCGGCCGAGCAGGCACCTGCACCGGTTGCGCCGGCACGCAGCGCACCGCAGGCACAGTTCGTCCCTCCTCGTCCGCGTGGTCACATTGTTCCGCCAACGCGTCCCGCAGGGTCGGCAGCCGGGTTGGCTGGCATGCGCCAAGGCTTGCCCGAACCGACTCCCGCGCAGCCCGAGCCTTTGGTGCAAGCGTCCAGGCCCGTGTCTGCGCCGCTTGCCGGGCTTGCTTCTACTGGGCATGTGTCTGCTGGCCATGCGTCTCCTGGACATGTGTCTCCTGGACATGCATCTACCCGGCACGCGTCTGGGCATGTTTCTGGGTCTATGCCCGGACCTGCGCCCACCTCACCCGCACCCACTACACTTGCATCACCGCCGATGCTGAGAAATGCACCGCCCGCGCCTGCAGAACTCACCCCGCTGCAAGCAATTTTTCAACGGTTGTCGCAGCCTCAGCCGACGCCAGACCCAGCGACGACGCGAGATAAAAGCGCGTCGCTTCTCCAACGGTTAAGCAGATTGTGAAGATCATTGCCATCGTGTCGGCCAAGGGTGGTGTCGGTAAGACCACCGTGACCGCAACCCTTAGCACGGCATTGCGCTATCGCGGCCACAGGGTGTTCACGGCCGATCTGGACCCGCAAAACGCCTTGCGTTTCCACTTCGGCATCAGCCCCCAGGAAATCAAGGGTATTTCGCGCGCCTCGCTGGCGGGCCAGCCGTGGGCCGAAACCTGTTGCCAGAGCCCGTCTGGCGTCGTGGTGCTGCCCTACGGATCGGTCAACGAGTCCGACCGCGAGTCCTTCGAAAACCTGCTCGATGAGCAGCCCACCTGGTTGCGCTCGCAACTGGACACGCTGGGCCTCGACGACGAAGACATCGTGCTGCTGGATACGCCACCTGGTCCTTCGGTTTACATGCGCCAGGCCCTGACCACAGCCAGTGTCGTGGTCATCGTCACCTTGCCCGATGCGGCCTCGTACGCAACCTTGCCGATGATGGAAGGCCTGGTGCAGACCTACTGCACACGCCGTCCGAATTTCTCAAGCTATTCGTATGTGATCAACCAGGTCGACAACTCGCGTCAGTTGGCGAAAGACGTGGTGCAAGTCATGAACGCCAATTTCGGTGATCGCATCATCGGGCTGATTCACCAAGACCCATCGGTCAGTGAAGCGCTGGCCTACGACAAGAGCGTGCTCGATTACGACGTGCGCTGCCAAGCCACCCAGGACTTCGTGAATTGCGCCGAGCGTCTGTCCGGCCTGATCCAATACGCAGGGCATCCCCTGTGAGCGAAGACACCGGCCTACCCGCGCCGCGCTCCAGATTTGCTGCATGGCTGACGCGATCGGGTGATCGCATGCTGTCCCTCAAAATCTGGGACTCGCGGGTAGTTCGATGGATGGCCATGCTGGTGGCCACCGCCCTGTTCGGGCTGGTGGTGACTGTGCCGCTGGACCTGTATCAACAGCTGGGTTTTGCGGCCACGGGTTTCATCGTAGCCCTGGTGCTCAGCAAGACCGGCAGCCGTCTTGGCACGCTGGCGATGATGGTCTTGTCGGTGGCGGCGTCGCTGCGCTACATGTACTGGCGCGTGACCGAAACCCTGGGCTTCGAGACCGCGCTGGATACGTTCTTCGGCACAGGCCTGCTGCTGGCCGAGCTCTACGCGCTGATCGTGTTGCTGCTGGGATATTTCCAGACCGCCTGGCCACTGGAACGCAAACCCGTACCCATGCCGTCGGACATGACGCAGTGGCCCACGGTCGACGTGTTCATCCCGACCTACAACGAACCGCTTGAAGTCGTTAAGCAAACCGTCTTCACCGCACTGGCGCTCGACTGGCCCGTCGACAAGGTGAAGGTGTTTGTGCTGGACGACGGCCGGCGCGACGAGTTCCGCGAGTTCTGCGAAGACGTGGGCGTGGGGTATGTGACGCGAGACAACAATCGGCACGCGAAGGCCGGCAACATCAATGCTGCCTTGCAAGTGACCGACGGTGAGTTCGTGGCGATCTTCGATTGCGACCACGTGCCCACGCGATCCTTCCTGCAGGTGACGATGGGCTGGTTCATGCGCGACGCCAGGCTCGCCATGTTGCAGACGCCGCATTACTTCTTCTCGCCCGATCCGTTCGAAAAGAACCTGGAAACCTTCCGTGCGATTCCCAACGAAGGTGAGCTGTTCTACGGCTTGATCCAGGACGGCAACGACTTGTGGAACGCCACATTCTTCTGCGGGTCCTGCGCGGTGATCCGCCGTGGCCCGCTGCTGGAAGTGGGCGGGATTGCGGTGGAAACCGTGACGGAGGACGCGCATACGGCGCTGAAACTGAATCGCCTGAACTACAACACGGCCTACCTGGCGATTCCGCAGGCAGCCGGGCTGGCTACCGAAAGCCTGTCGGGGCACATCGGCCAGCGCATTCGCTGGGCGCGCGGCATGGCGCAGATCTGCCGGGTCGACAATCCCTTGCTTGGCCGTGGCCTGAAACTTGGGCAGCGCCTGTGCTACCTGAACGCGATGCTGCACTTCTTCTACGGGCTGCCACGACTGATCTTCCTGACGGCACCGCTGTCTTTCCTGCTGTTCGGCGCGCACATCTTCCAGGCCAGCGCGATGATGATCACGGCGTTTGCGCTGCCGCACATCTTGCACGCCAGCATCACCAATTCACGCATTCAGGGCCGGTTCCGGCATTCGTTCTGGAACGAAGTCTATGAAACCGTGCTGGCCTGGTACATCTTGCGCCCGGTGGTGGTGGCCTTCATCAACCCCAAGCTTGGCAAGTTCAATGTGACGGCCAAAGGCGGGGTGATCGACGAGTCGTATTTCGACTGGACCATCGCCCGTCCCTACATCATCTTGTTGCTGCTGAACATGGTGGGCTTTGGCGCAGGTGCAGTGATTCTGCTGAACGGCGGAAGCCTGGAACCGATCACGGTGATCATCAACCTGTTCTGGACCTTCTACAACATGGTGATCGCCAGTGCCAGCATTGCGGTGGCCAGCGAGAACAAACAGATCCGGCTTGCGCCGCGTGTGGCGGCGCAGTTGCCCAGCACCGTGCGTTTTGCCAACGGCCGCACGATTGCCTGCGAAACGCAGGACTTCTCGCAGACCGGCCTGGGCTTGACCTTGCCGGCCAACATGGAAGTGCCCATGGGCGAGAAGGTGCAGGTGTCGATCTTCCGCAATCGCGAAGAAGGCGTATTCCCAGCGGTGGTGGTGTTCAACCGCAATAATCGGCTGGGTGTGCACTTCGAAAATCTGAACGTCAAGCAGCAGGTGGAACTTGCGCAGCTGACCTTTGCACGCGCCGACACCTGGGCAAACGCCTGGGGCAACGGCGTACGCGACACGCCACTGACCGCACTCAAGACGGTGGTGCGCATCGGTTTCAAGGGCTTCGGCCTGTTCTTCAAACATTTGTACAGCATGGCCACTGCCCCCCGCCACACACGCCGGGCATCAGCACCCAAACTCGACACGGGGGATAAATGAACGCTCGCACTGCCCGCACGACCATCTGCCATACCCGGCGCATTCACGGACTTCCCGGCGCGCGCCGTGGGTTGCCGGCCTTGCTTGCGGGCGTGTTGATGGTGGGCAGCGTGGCACCCGCCTGGGCCTTGACCGCAGCGGAACGGGCCGAGCGCGCCGAAGCCGCAGGCAAACCGGTACCGCTCGATGCCCCCATCATCGGTACCCCGGGCGGCGCTTCCTTGCCCGGCGGTTCGCGTACCTATCAGGTCACGCTGAAGCAATTGGGCGCGCTGTATCCGCTGCAATTGCGCGGTATTGAAGGCAGCAATGGCGTGCCCTTCAGCATCCGGGCTGACGAGATCGTCACCCGTGCAAAGCTGAAGCTGAACTATGCGTATTCGCCGGCACTGGTGCCCGAGCTTTCACACATCAATGTGATCGTGAACGAGGAAGTGGCGGGCACGATTCCGGTTCCGAAAGAAACCGCAGGCACCAACCTGAGCCGCGAGATCGATATTCCGCCTCGGCTGATCACCGAGTTCAGCCGACTGAACCTGCAGCTGATCGGCCACTACACCATGCAATGCGAAGACCCTGCGCATTCCAGTTTGTGGGCCAACATCAGCAACAACAGCGTGCTGGAATTCACGGTGTCGCCGCTTAGCCTGGAGAACGATCTGGCCTTGCTGCCACTGCCGTTCTTCGACCGACGCGACGTCCGTCCGTTGAGCCTGCCGTTTGTGTTTTCCGGTACGCCCACCACCGGTTCGCTGGAAGCCGCAGGCGCGCTGTCGTCATGGTTCGGTGCACTGGCGGGTTATCGCGGCGCGGCGTTCAGCGTCAGCCTGGGCCAGATTCCGCAAACCGGCAGCGCCGTGGTGCTGCTGACGGGTACCGAACGCCTGCCCGGCCTGAACGCGCCTGCCGTTGCCGGTCCCACCGTATCGATCGTGCCCAATCCGAACGATGCACGCGGCAAGCTGTTGCTGGTGCAAGGTCGTGATCTGAATGAATTGAAGATTGCTGCCAACGCGTTGTCCACGGGTTCGCAAGCCCTGTCGGGGCAGACCGCGACCATCACTCAGTTCGCAGACCTGAAACCGCGCCGTCCTTACGATGCGCCGAACTGGCTGCCTACCGATGGCCCCGTGAAGTTCGGTGATCTGGCACAGGCACAGACCTTGAACGTGTCGGGATATTCCCCTGACCTGATTCGTATCAGCATGCGCCTGCCGCCCGATCTGTTCGGCTGGCGCGACAAGGGCATTCCGATCGACCTGCGCTATCGCTACACGCCGCGCCCGGCAACCGACAAGTCCACGCTGAACATCAACATCAACCAACAGTTCGTGGCTGCCCTGCCGCTCTTCGCCGCGGAACGCGGTGGTGGCAACCAGGCGCAACGTCTGATGGCGAAGCTGATGCCCGATGGCACGGCTGCATCACAGCGTGACATCCGCATTCCGCTGTTCAAGCTGCCGTCGCAAAGCCAGCTGCAATTCCATTACTACTATGACATGGCCAAGCAAGGCGATTGCAAGGACGTCATTCTTGACAACGTCAAGGGTGCCATTGAGCCTGATTCGACCATCGATATCTCGGGCTACAAGCATTTCATCGCCATGCCCGACCTGGCAGCGTTCAGCAACAGCGGCTTCCCGTTCACCCGGCTGGCCGATTTGTCGGAAACCGCGGTGGTCTTGCCGGATGCACCGGTTGCCAGCGACTACGGCGTGTACCTGAACTTGCTGGGGCACATGGGTGAATCCACGGGCTATCCAGCAACTGGGGTTACCGTGGTGCCTGCACAGCAAGTGGACTCGGTTGCCGACAAGGACCTGTTGGTGCTGTCTTCCGGTGCCAAGCAACCCCTGCTGACCCAGTGGTCCAGCTCGCTTCCCTTCTCGCTGGATGGCAATACCAAGCGCTTCGAACTGTCTGACCTGGTGTATCGCGCAGTGTCGTGGTGGGACAGCAGCCGCGCCGACCGCATGGTGCAGCGCAAGCAGCTGTCGGTAACCAGCAACAGCACCGATACCGTGATTGCCGGATTCGAATCACCCTTGGCTAGCGGACGCAGTGTGGTGCTGGTGTCGAGCAATCAGGCGGCAGGCTTGGGGGATGCGGTCGTCGCCTTGCGAGACGCTGACATGGTCAAGCAGATCCAAGGCAGCTTTGCGGTGATCCGTGGCAAGCAAGTCAATAGCCTGGTGGCCGACTCGAACTATTACGTGGGTTCCCTTGGCCCGGTGCTGTATGCACAATGGTTCCTCTCGCAACGGCCATTGCTGTTGCTGGTCGCCAGTATTGTCAGTGCCGTGCTGGTGGCTGCGGTGCTGTACCTGACACTTCGTGCTCGCGCCCGTCGCCGTCTCAAGTAAAAAAACGGGTTCTCATGTTTCTCAGCAAGCTGCTGTCGCGCCTGCAAACAGGCCAACGACTTCGCCGTGTGGGCGGGGTGTTGGCCGTGCTGGCCGCGACCTGCCTGACCACGCCGGCAATCGCGCAGGGCAATGCGTGCCCATCGGCACAATGGCCGCTGTACCAGGACTTCTTGCAGCGCTTTGTCCAGCCTGACGGGCGTGTCGTTGACTTCAGCGTGCCGCAGTTGCATTCGACATCCGAAGGGCAGTCTTACGGCATGTTCTTCGCGCTGATCGCACGCGATGCCGACACCTTCGAAAGTCTTTGGCGCTGGAGCGTGGGCAATCTGGCTGGCGGCGATCTGTCGTCCCGCCTGCCTGCGTGGCAATGGGGCAAGCGCCAGGACGGCACCTGGGGTGTGCTGGACCCTAACGCGGCATCTGACGCCGATCTGTGGTTTGCCTACGTCCTGCTTGAAGCAGGTCGGTTATGGAAGCGCGACGACTATATTGCCGACGCGCACACGCTGCTGAAACGTGTTGCCCAGGACGAAGTCGTGGCCATCCCCGGGCTTGGGCAGATGCTGCTACCTGCTCCGGTGGGTTTTGCGCTGCCAGACCAGCTGTGGCGGCTCAATCCCAGCTACATGCCAGTGCCGGTGTTGCGACGCCTGGCCGCAGCAGACAAGCAGACACGCTGGAACGAAATCGCATCCAACACCGTGCGCATGCTGCGTGAAGCGTCGCCCAAGGGTTTTGCGGCGGACTGGGTTGGCTACAAATCACTGGATGGCAAGACTGGCAGCTTTGTCGTCGATACTGTCAAAGGCGACGTGGGCAGCTATGACGCCATTCGCAATTACATGTGGGCGGGCATGACCCCACCCGGCGACGCCCTGGCCAAACCGGCCCTGAATGCCTTGTCTGGCATGCGCGCGGCGGCACAGGCAACGCCGCTGCCGCCCGAATACGTGCAGGTGCTGACGGGTGTGGCGCGCGGAACGGGGCCGGTCGGGTTTTCGGCGGCCTTGTTGCCCTACTATGAGGCGCTGGGCCAGACGGCCTTGCGCAATGCGCAGGCTGCGCGGGTGCAGGCGGCCTTTGCGCCGGGCAACGCCAACCCGCCGCCCTATTACGATTACGTGCTCGGCCTGTTTGGCACGGGCTGGTCAGAACAACGCTACCGTTTCCTGCCATCAGGACAGTTGCAACTTCGCTGGGAGAAGGCATGTCCTCGCGCCACCGCTCGCTGATCTTCGGACTCGTCGCGGCCGTCATCCAGAATGCGGCCTATGCTCAGGACCCGATCAATGTCCTGATCGAACAAGGCCAATATTGGCAATCTCGCGGTAACGGCCAACGCGCTGCCGAAGCCTGGCAAAAGCTGTTGCGCCTGAATGCCACGCAGGCAGATGCCTTGTACGGCATGGCCACGGTGGAACTGGAAGCCAAGCGGCCAGAAGCTGCCCGCGATTATCTGGCGCAATTGAAGCGCGCCCATCCCGGCAGCCCGCTGGTGGCGCAGCTTGAACAGGCGATCAATCTGGGCGGCAATCCGCGCCAGTTGGAAGATGCCCGTCAGTTGGCCCGCAGCGGCGAATCGACGCAAGCCATTGCCGCGTATCAGCAAGCCTTGGGCGGCAAACCACCGCAAGGTCGATTGGCACTGGAGTACTACCAAACCCTGGGCGGCACGCCACAGGGTTGGGATGAAGCACGCCAAGGCCTGGAACGGCTGGCACGTGAATCGCCCAACGATTCACAGATTGCACTGGCACTTGCCCAGCACCTGACTTACCGCGAAAACACGCGTCGCGATGGCATTCAACGGCTGGCCGAACTGTCATCCCGGCCAGACGTGGGCAGTGCCGCCACGGCGGCATGGCGTCGTTCGCTGGCGTGGATCGGTACCCGTGCCGCAGACGTGCCGCTGTACCAGGCGTTCTTGCAAAAGAACCCTGACGACGCGGCCATCAAGGGCCGCCTGGACGAAATCACCAAGCAGGAACAGGAAACCCGTCGCACGGTGCAAGCCAGTGTCGATCCGCTGCGCCAGCGCAGCAGTGAAGGGTTCAAAGCGCTGGATACCGGCGATCTGGCCAAGGCAGAAGCCGATTTCCAGGCTGTGCTAAGCCGACGCGCCAACGACGGCGACGCATTGGGTGGCCTGGGTGTCTTGCGCCTGCGCCAAGAACGCTTCTCGGAGGCGCGCGACCTGTTGGAACGCGCTACTCGCCAAGGCTCGGCCGCGCGCTGGCGAACCGCGCTGAACAGCGCAAGTTATTGGTCCTTGATCGGACAGGCCACGGCCGCGCGCGACAGCAACGATCTGGGCACTGCGCGCCGCTTGCTGGAACAGGCAGTCAAGCTCGACCCCAAGGAAATCACTGCAGAAAACGCCTTGGCCGACGTGCTGGCGCAAAGTGGTCAGCTTGATGCCGCCGAAGCAGCGTACCGCCGCGTCCTGGCTCGTCAGAACGACAACCCGGACGCCGTGCGTGGCCTGGTAGGCGTCATGGCCCAGAACAACAAGCCTGACCAGGCGCTGGCGATCATCGAACGCCTGAGCCCGGCCCAGCAGGATCAGATTGGTGAGCTTGGCAAGCTGCGGGCAGCGCAAGCCGTTGGGGCCGCCAAGGCGGCGTCAGCACGCGGCGACGACAACACGGCGCGCATTGCACTGGAAGACGCCCTGCTGAACGACCCGAACAGCCCCTGGATTCGACTGGATCTGGCGCGTCTGTACATGAAGATGGGCGGGTTGAACGACGCCCGTGGCGTGATGGACGGGCTGCTGATCTCGAACCCCAACATGCCCGAAGCCTTGTACGCCAGCGCCTTGCTTGCCAGCGAGATGAAGGATTGGAACGGTGCCCTGACCACGCTGGAGAACATCCCGGCGCAAAACCGCACGCGTGACATGGCAACGCTGCAGCGCCGGGTGTGGGTGCACGCCCAGGCTGATCGCGCGTCCGAACTTGCTCGCCAGGGTAGCCAACGCGAAGCACTGGCAGTGCTTGGCCAGATCGAGGCATCGGCCGGGCAAGACCCGGAACTGCTGGGTGCGGTGGCCAGCGCCTACAGCGATGCGGGCGACTCGACCCGCGCGATTGGCATGATCCGCCAATTGATGGCGCGCACCACGCGCCCGGGTGCCGGCATTCGCCTGCAATACGCCGCCATCTTGCTGAAGACCGGGCAAGACGTTGAACTTGCCGGGGTGCTGCGGCAGTTGCAACCGGGCCAGATGACAAGCAGCGAACGCCAAAGCTTCGAGGACATCCGCCTGGCCTACATCGTTCGCCAGGCCGATGCCTTGCGTGAATCGGGCGACTTGGTGACGGCTTACGACACGCTGGCTCCAGTACTGGCCGAACGACCCGACGACCCGCAGGCAATCGGTGCACTGGCACGCATGCATGCCGCGGCGGGTGACCATGCCCAGGCATTGGCGCTGTACACCGAGTTGCTGCGTCGCAGCCCGGAAGACCTGCCCTTGATGTTGTCGGCCGTTGGCGTGGCGACCTCGGCCAAGGAATACGGTTATGCCGAGTCAACCATCGAAGCTGCGCTGGCCCGTGCCCCGCAGAATCCGGACGTATTGACCGCTGCCGGCCGTCTGTATCGGGCGCAAGGCAAGAACAGCAAGGCTGCGCAGTACTTCACGGCTGCCGTGGCAGCAGAAAATCAGCAGCGCGGCGTACCCGTGGCTGGTGGCCGTGGTGCCCCGGCCCAGGTGGCAAACGCAGGCCGGTCAACCAATCCGTTTGTTGGACGCCCTGGGCAACGCGCGAGTTCGGCACAGGGACAGCAACAAGCCCCCTCGGTGGCATCGCCCGGCTTCTTGCCGACCGTGCAGCCTGGCTATGCGCCGCAGGTGGCGTCAGCGCAAGGCTATGCGCCACAGGGTGGGAATCCATACGGCGGCAACGCCTACATTCCTACGCCTGCTGGGGCAAGCGGTTATGCCGCGCCCAGCCAGGACGCCTACGTGCAGCAGGGCTACACCCCCTACGGCGCGCCTTCTGCACCGGCCGCACCCGGTGCCTATTACCAGGATGCTGCTCCTGCAGCGCCTGCGGCCGCGCCACGCGGGGCGATCCCGGCCCCGGCCAGCACACGCACACCGGCGCGCAACACGGCGGCTGCGTCTGCTGCGTCGCCTTACGGGCAAGCACCGGTTGCGGCTTCACCCTATGGCGCAGGCAGCCAATACGGCCAGCAAGCGCCGCAGTACGCCCAGGCAGGTCAATACCCCCTGCCCGCTTACGGCCAGGCCCAAAGCTACGTGCCGCCGCCTGCCACGCCGGCGTCGCAAGCACCTGCCTACATGGCACCTTATTTCGCAGGCGGCGCAGCGCGGCAGGCATCGGCCTATGCAGCGGGCCAGCCCGCCGGTCCCCTGGCCAGTGCGCCCTGGTCCGTCGATGCACCGGCCGCAGGTGCCCCGCCACGCCCGCGCACCGTACAAGACGAACTCAACGAGATCCGTCAGGATCGCACCCCGACCATCGCCGTCGCGCCTACGGTACGCACACGTCAGGGTGAATCCGGCATGAGCGAACTCAGCGACATCTCGGCCCCCGTGGAAATGAAGCTGCCGGTGGGCGACGGCAAGTTTGCGCTGCGCGTCACGCCGGTGGCGATCGATGCCGGCACGCCCGGCAGCAGTTATGACGCCAACAGCCGCTTTGGTGGTGGCCCGGCAGCAGCCATCGCACAGGCTGGCCGCACTACCGGCGATGCAGGGTCCCAAAGCCAGACCGGCTTGGGTATTGGCGTGGGCTATCTGGGTGAACGGATCGAGGCCGATCTTGGCAGCTCGCCGCTGGGCTTTCGCTACACCACGCTCAATGGCGGCTTGCGTCTGAAAGGCCCGTTCGCCGGCGACTTCTCGTATAACGCCGAGGTATCGCGCCGCCCGGTTACCGACAGCCTGCTGTCGTTTGCCGGTGCCCGTGATGCACGAACCGGGGAAAGCTGGGGCGGCGTGTCGGCCACCGGTGGCCGGCTTGAGATCGGTTACGACAACGGCGAATACGGGCTGTACGGCTATGGTTCCTTCCACTCGCTGGATGGCACCAACGTGGTCACCAATTCACGCATCGAAGGCGGCGGCGGCATTTATGTGCGCATGATGCGCGACGCCAACAGCGATTTGACCGGTGGCATCAACATTACCGCGCTGTCCTACGACAAGAACCTGCGCTACTTCACCTACGGACACGGGGGCTATTTCAGTCCGCAAAGCTTCCTGTCGATGAGTGTGCCGCTGACCTGGAACCAGCGCAGCGGCCGCCTGGCCTACCAGGTGCGTGGCTCGATCGGTGTGCAGCACTTCACCGAAGACGCCGCCGATTACTTCCCCGGCAACAGCGGTCGCCAGGCTGGTGCCCAATTGGCTGCGGCCAGTGCGGTCGGTCTGAACCTGGGTGGCACCGGCAGCGCCATCTACCCGGGACAGTCGAAAACCGGGCTGGGCTACAACCTGGGCGCGGCGGTCGAGTACCAATTGGCACCGCAGCTGTTCCTGGGCGGTCATCTGGCCATGGACAACGCCAGCGACTACCGACAGTTCGTCGGCGGCATGTATCTGAAATACGCGTTCGAACCGATGACCCGGCAGGCGTCCTTGCCCGTCAACCCGGTGCGATCTCCGTATCACTACTAAGACCGCAGTCTTGGGACTGACTGCGTCCTTGGCCGACAAATGGGGTTTAATGGCAGACCGACTTTGCCAGCAAGATTGCCCATGACCGCACCGCCACGCGCGCTCGATCCCCTGACCTACTTCCCGGCCCCCCGCCTGCAGCATTTCTGCTCGCAGTGCGGGACGCCGGTGACTTACCGCGTCCCGGCCGACGACAACCGCGAACGCGCGCTGTGTGACCACTGCGGCGCGGTGCACTATCAGAACCCGCGACTGGTCGTGGGCACGGTGCCGGTATGGGGCGAACACGTGTTGCTGTGCCGTCGCGCCATCGAGCCGCGTCATGGTTATTGGACGCTGCCGGCCGGTTTCATGGAGCTTGGCGAGACCACCCTCCAGGGTGCCGAACGCGAAACCCAGGAAGAAGCCGGTGCGCGCGTCGAGATGGGCAACTTGTTCACGATGATCGACGTGCCCTCGGCAGAACAGGTTCACGTGTTCTACCTGGCGCGTCTGCTGGACACCGACTTCGCCCCCGGCCCGGAAAGCCTGGAAACCCAGCTTTTCCTGGAAGCCGACATTCCCTGGGAAGAACTGGCTTTCCGCACGGTATCGACCACGCTGGAACTGTTCTTCGAAGATCGTCGCAAGGGAAGCTTCGGGGTGCATACCCCAACGCTTGCGCCCTTGCGCGCTGCTGTTCCCGCTGGCAGCTGATACCCAGGTAGCCGCGATGCGCATGCCTGTGGTGCTGGACACCGACACCCCGTTTCCCCCTGTGGAAACCGCACTGACCGAACCGGCCGGCTTGCTGGCCATTGGCGGCGACCTTTCCCTGACACGGCTGCGCAGCGCTTATCGGCAAGGCATTTTCCCCTGGTATGCCCCTGGCGAGCCGCTGCTGTGGTGGAGCCCGGACCCGCGCATGGTCTTGTTCACCGACCGCTTTGCGCCCTCGCATTCCTTGCGTAAGACACTGCGCCGCCTGGCGCGCGAAGAGGCCGAGGGCAGCACCCGGGTGCAGGTGAAAGTCGATACCGCGTTCGATGCGGTCATGCTGGCCTGCGCATCACCCCGGGACGGCCAAGCCGGTTCGTGGATCACGCGTGAAATGCGCGCGGCCTACGGAGCTTGGCACCGCGCGGGCACGGCGCATTCGATTGAAACCTGGATAGATGGCGAACTGGCGGGCGGCCTGTACGGCATTGGCATCGGCCACACCTTCTTTGGCGAATCGATGTTCACCCGCGCCACCGATGCCTCAAAAATCGCCCTGGCCTACCTGGTGGGCTTTCTGCGGCAGCACGGCGTGCCCATGATTGATTGTCAACAAGATACGCAACATCTGGGATTCCTGGGGGGTTGCACGATCCCCCGCAGCGAATTCCGCCGCAGGATTGTAGAATTCCAGGACATGCCCGAGCTACCTTGGCAACGCGGCGTGTTGAGCGCAGCGGGCACGCTGCTTCCTGAGTCGGACACCATGAATCGCCCTATGGCTTGAATCATCCGACGGACTGACCCGGTGGTGCCATTAAATTGACACTGTCGGGTGGGTGCCATCGATACCGTCCAGAACGGACCGCTTGCGCATCACCAGCGGATTTCCGGAGTCGCCAGCATGACCCATCTTCGCGACCTGCCCTTCACCACCTTGCAGTTCTATGCAACGGCCCCGTATCCGTGCAGCTACCTGCCAGACCGGCTGGCGCGATCCCAGGTTGCCACGCCCAGTCACCTGATCAGCCCCGACGTCTACAGCGAGCTGGTGCGCGCAGGCTTTCGCCGCAGTGGTGTCTTCACCTATCGCCCCTACTGCGACGCCTGCCGGGCATGTGTGCCGGTTCGCATCCCGGTGAACAGCTTCACGCCGAATCGCGCCCAGAACCGCGCCCGCAAACAGCATCAGGGCCTGCGCGTATTCGTCGCCCAGCTGACGTATTCGATGGAACACTACGCGCTGTATCTGCGCTACCAGTCGGCGCGGCACGCCGGTGGCGGCATGGATCAGGACAGCCGCGACCAGTATGCGCAGTTTCTGCTGCAAAGCCGTGTCAACACCAGACTGGTGGAATTCCGCGACGACGAAGACACCTTGGTGATGGTGTCGATCATCGACGTGCTCGACGACGGGCTGTCCTCGGTCTACACCTTTTACGACCCGGATTTGAAGGGCAGCCTGGGCACCTGGAACATTCTTTGGCAGATCGAACAGTGCCGTTTGCTTGGCCTGCCCTACGTTTATCTTGGATATTGGATCGCCAACAGCCCCAAGATGTCGTACAAGATCAACTATCGTCCGATCGAGGGTCTTCAGGAAGGTGCCTGGGCACCACTGTCGATTGTCGAGACGACCCACGCAGCGCGTGGCCCGCACATCGCTACCGTTGCCCTGACCGAGATCGGCATGGCGCGACGGCAGCAAGACCCTGCGGGCCCGGAACCGACCACGCCCTGAGTCCGGGCGACCTGGTTCTCTCTGCTTTCCTTCTCTTTCAGCCACGTATCCGATGTCGCTTCTTTTCAATGCCTACCCGCTCGCCCGCGCGGCACTTTTCTCGCTCGACGCCGAAAAAGCGCACGAACTTACGCTGGACGGCCTGCAACACGCCTACAAACTCGGCCTGAGCCGCTTCATGCCTGCGCCGCCGATTGCGCCGCGCACACTGATGGGATTGACCTTGCGCAACTCAGTCGGCCTGGCCGCAGGTCTGGACAAGAATGGGGCATACATCGATGCCCTGGCCGCGTGCGGTTTCGGTTTCATCGAAGTCGGTACCGTCACGCCGCGCCCGCAGCCCGGCAATCCGCGTCCGCGCATGTTCCGCCTGCCGCAGGCCAACGCCATCATCAACCGCATGGGTTTCAACAACCACGGGCTGGATGCGTTCCTGGAAAACGTGCAGGCAAGCCGTTTTCGTCGTCGCGGCGGCATTCTGGGCCTGAACATCGGCAAGAACGCAGACACGCCGATTGAAAAAGCGGTCGACGACTACGTGAATGGCCTGACTGGCGTGTACCTGCATGCTGATTATGTGACGGTCAATATCTCGTCGCCCAACACCAAGAACCTGCGCGCCCTGCAAGGTGCTGACGAACTGTCGCAACTGCTGTCGCGCCTGTCCCAAGCGCGTGAAGAACTGTCTCAGACACATAGCCGCCGTGTACCGATTGTGGTCAAGATCGCCCCCGATCTGGATGAATCCCAGGTCGATGTGATTGCCGAACTGCTGCCCAGCTTCGGCATCGATGGTGTCATTGCCACCAACACCACGCTGGATCGCAGCGCCGTGCTTGGCATGGAACACGCCGACGAAGCCGGTGGCCTGTCTGGTCCGCCAGCGCAGGCGGGTTCGCTGCGGGTGATCTCGCGCCTGCGTGCCCGTGCAGGTGAATCGCTGGCCATCATCGGGGTGGGCGGTATTCAGAACGGCGCGGATGCGCAGGCCAAGATTGCCGCTGGCGCAGACGTGGTTCAGCTGTACACCGGCCTGATCTACCGTGGCCCGGCGCTTATCCGTGAATGCTCGGATGCAATCGGTCTGGGACGGGTTGTCAGCCCAGGTGCCGCCCCTGTTACCAGCCCCGCTACCAGTCCAATTCTGCCCTAAGGCCAACCCGCACTATCTTTTTTCACAATACGGGATAAAATAGCTTTTTGCGCACTGCAACAAAAAGCCATGTCCCAATTCCTGCAGACGGCGTCGGGCATACGTCCTTTGGACACCCCGACGCTAGACTCGTCTCCGCAAATCGCCATCCAGGTGCTGGAGCGCATGATGCGCTTGCTCGATGCCCTGGCGCAGCGCCCTGACCCGGTAAGTCTCAAGGACTTGTCGCGGATCACCGGCCTGCACCCGTCTACCGCCCACCGTATCTTGAACGACTTGGTAGTTGGCCGCTTTGTGGATCGGGTCGACAGCGGCATGTACGCGCTTGGCATGCGGCTGCTGGAACTTGGGCACCTGGTGAAAGACCGCCTGAATGTGCGTGATGCCGCCCTGGCCCCCATGCGTGCCTTGCATCGATTGACCGGGCAGACGGTGAATCTGTCGGTTCGGCAAGGCGACGAAATCGTCTATATCGACCGTGCCTACAGCGAACGCTCGGGCATGCAGGTGGTGCGTGCGATTGGCGGCCGCGCGCCCTTACACCTGACCTCTGTCGGCAAGTTGTTCCTGTCTGCCGATGACCCGCGTCAGGTTCGGGCTTATGCCATGCGCACCGGGCTTGCCGGGCACACTCGCAACAGCCTGACCGATGTCGACAAGCTTGAGCGCGAACTGGCAATCGTGCGTGTTCACGGCTACGCCCGCGACAACGAAGAACTGGAACTTGGCGTGCGCTGCATTGCAGCAAGTATTCGCGATGACACCGGCAAACTGATCGCCGGCCTGTCTATTTCTGCTCCTGCCGACCGCTTGCAGGATGACTGGATCGACAGCCTGGTGCAGACCGCCACCGGCATCTCGGACGCCTTGGGTTACGAGCCGATTCACGACTGAAGTCGGCGGCGATGCAAGATCAGGTGTGGCAACCGGGCATCGGAGACACCCGCTGGTTTCCGCTGTATCGCCTGTAGTTCATTAAATCTGTATCTGTTCGAACTGCTTTGCTGTGCATACAGTTGGGGCCGCGCCATCTTCGCGCATCCCTAGCCATGAGGTCGCCCCAAGCATCTGCTGGGGACACCACGCCTCATCACACAAAGCCTGTTCGCTCATTGCTTGAGCGCGCATATTCATAAGTGGCGCTCATGCCAGAAATCTCCAATCTTCTCGCCTTCGGCCTTATCTCGCTCGGCATGGTGCTGACGCCAGGCCCCAACATGATTTACCTGATTTCGCGTTCGATCTGCCAAGGCAGAACGGCCGGACTGATCTCGCTTGGCGGGGTAGCGCTGGGCTTCGTGTTCTACATGCTTTGCGCAGCGCTTGGCATCACGGCGCTGGTCATGGCCGTGCCCTACGCCTACGACGCGTTACGCCTGGGCGGCGCGTGCTACTTGCTGTACTTGGCATGGCAGGCGGTCAAGCCTGGTGGACGCTCGCCCTTTGCGGTGCGCAATCTGCCCAAGGACAGCCCCAAAAAGCTGTTCACGATGGGATTCATCACCAACCTGCTCAATCCGAAGATTGCCGTGATGTACCTGTCCTTGCTGCCTCAGTTCATTCAGCCAGAGCACGGCAGTGTGTTCGTGCAATCGATGGTGCTGGGCTTTACCCAGATCGTCGTCAGCGTAAGCGTCAACGCAGTGATTGCCGTGCTGGCTGGCACCATTGCGACTGGCTTGGCTGCACATCCCACCTGGCTGATCGTGCAACGCTGGCTGATGGGCACGGTGCTGGCCGGCTTGGCCGCCCGCATGATGCTGGAAAGCCGCCGCTGATTCTTAATCAGCAAAACACAACGGCAAAAAACAACGGCAAAAAATAAGCCCCCGATGACGGAGGCTTATCTGTACCCAGCAGCGCAAACCTTGGTTTACAAGGTGCGGATCTCGCGTTCCACCCACTGACGAATGCGCACGGCATCGGCAGTACGGGTCATGGTGCCAGCGGAATCCAGCAGCACGATGGCCAAGTCGCGGCCTTCGATGCTGGTCAGCATGACCAGGCAACGACCCGCTTCATTGATGAAGCCGGTCTTGGATACGCTGATGTCCCAGCTGGGGTTCTTGACCAGGGCATTGGTATTGCGGAATTGCTGGACCCGGTTGTTCACGGTGACGGCCATTTCGGTCGAAGTCGTGTATTGGCGAATCAGCGGACGCAGCGCAGCGGTCTGCATCAGGCGGACCAGATCGGTCGGGCTGGACACATTGCGGCTCGACAGACCGGTAGGCTCGATGTAGCGGGTGTCATGCATGCCAAGCAGCTGCGCTTTGGCATTCATGGCCTGCACGAAACCAGTCAGGCCACCCGGATAATTGCGGCCCAGCGCGTGCGCAGCGCGGTTCTCGGAAGACATCAGCGCCAGCTGCAGCAATTCGCTTCGGATCAGCTTGGTGCCGACCGACAGGCGCGAGTGCGTGTTCTTTTCCGTGTCGATGTCTTCGTGGGTGATCTCGATGACTTCGTTCAAGGCCTGGTTGGCATCAACCACGACCAGTGCGGTCATCAGCTTGGTGATCGACGCGATCGGCACGATCACGTGTTCGTTCTTGGCAACCAGAATGTCTTGCGAGTGGATGTCTTGCACCAGCACCGTGGCAGATGCCAGCGACGGCGGCAGACCGGCCTGGGCCAGGGCATGCGGCGACGGGGCAAACGATGCGCGCTGAACCGAAGAACCTTGACGGGCATTGGCGTTGGCGACGGCAGCGGCCATGCGCGCTCGGCGGTCACCGGCGTCTTCATTGGGCTTGATGACGGTTCGGATGCGGGCGGCAGGCTTGGCAGCAGCCTGGGTTCGGGCGGGAGCCTGTTTGACCACCGTTCGCGCTACCGGCTTCTGTGCGGCAGCCCGGGCAGGCTTGGCGGGCGCGGTGGCAGGTTTTCGAGGCTTCGCAGGTTCAGCCGCGTGACCCGCAGACGTGAAAACAAGCGGCAGCACAGACAACACGGATACCAACACTGTCTGCTTCCAGCTACGCACCATGGATCATTCTCCGAAAACTATTCTGCCCAGACGGGATGCTATCAGAGTTAAATCAAAAATTGTTTGTGAAATTAGGCACTTAGCGGCTTTTTTTAAGGTCGTGGCTTAAACAATACAGCGCGCTTCAGTCTGCCCATGCAGATCACCCCGCGTCGGCTTGTCGATACACCGCCTCTGTCGCGCTGCGCAGCGCGTCGGGCAAGGCAACGGGTCGGCGCGTGTCACGGTCGACGTAGACATGAATGACGTGGCCATGTGCGGCGCTTAACTCGTCGCCATCACGAAACACGCCAAGCTCATAACGCACGCTGGATCGACCTACGGATGTCGTACGCAGCCCGACACTGAGCGCGTCCGGGTACGCCACCGGTGCGAAGAAGCGGCACGTCGATTCGACCACCAGGCCGATCGTCTGCCCGCCGTGGATGTCGAGTGCGCCTGCGGAAATCAGGTAAGCGTTGAGCGCGCTGTCAAAGTAACCGTAATACGCCACGTTGTTGACGTGCCCATAGACATCATTGTCCGCCCAACGGGTCACAATGGGCGAGAAATGGGCAAAGGCACTGCGCGGCAGGGGCTGCGGGCGTTGGGGCTGAACCGCGGTTTGGGCAGAAGAAACAGACTGGGGTGCGGAGGTCGTCATGAATGCTGGCAGTGGAGTTTGAACAATAGATAGAAGCGGATTCTTCAGGGGGCCGGGCTTGCAGCTGCCGCCACGGGCGGCCGCCCTGCCACCGAGGCAACCCCTAATGCGGTGATGATCATGCCAGTCACCATCAACGGGGTCAGCGGCTCATCGAACAGCAGCCAGGCCAGGATGGCAGTCGTGGCAGGCGTCAGATACATCAGACTGCTGACCTGGGTGGCCCCACCCTGTCGCAGCAACACGAACAGCAGCGAAGTCGCCCCGATTGACAAGACCAGTATCGACCACACCAGCGCGCCGCTCATGGGCAGGTTCCAGGATATCTGGCGGGTTTCAGACAACAAGGCGATGGGCAGCACGACCAGCAGGCTGGCTGAAAACTGCAGCACGCTGCCTGCCCGCAAGTCGAACTTGGGACAGAAGCGCTTTTGATAAAGCGTGCCGGTCGTGATGGCAACCAACGACACCGCGCACAGCCCCAGCCCGACCAGCGGCACGCCATCCAGGTGCATGCGATCCCACACCACCAGGGAAACGCCTGCAAAGCCTACGCCCAAGCCCAGCCACTGCCTGAGTGTGGTGCGCTCGCCCAGCAAAGACGCAGCCACGGCAGTCAGCACGGGCTGAAGACCGACAATCAGCGCCACCAGGCCCGCGCCCATGCCCAAGCGGATGGCCTTCCACAGACAATAAAGATAGACCGCCTGAAACAGCACGCCCGAGACAGCGATATGAAAACGCTGGCGAGGCGTCGGCCAGGAAATCCTGGCCAGCAACGCCAACGGCACCATGACGACCAGCACGCCGAAGAATCGCAACGCGGTGAACGTAGCGGGCTCGGAGTACGGCATGGCATAGCGGGCAACGACGAAACCGGTGCTCCAGAGCAATACAAAGAACGGCGCGATCAGCGGTCTGATGGAAACAGGCGGGAATGACAAGATGAGACCGGCTTGGGTGACTGGCTGTGGAGACAGCAGTGGGTGTGGGCAAATCAGGGCGTTTGAATACGCCTCGGGAAATCATGATTCATTGTTCTCGCATGCAAGCGAAAATGCAAAGCAACGGTTCAGCAGTTAGCACCTGAGAACATCAAATATGGGGATTTTCACTTTTTGCGAGTATCGAAAATTCGTGTGCATCTGCAATAAAAACTTAACGAATGCTGGGCACCCTTTATCAGACTGAATGTCTTAAAGTCCATAAAGCACAAGGCTCATGTGCTGATAGATCACGCGTTTCGCCAGGAAAGCCGCGATGTTGACGGTGAGTGCACAGAAAGAACAACCTTTTGTCGCTTCACTATTGACTCTCAGGAATGCGTCCCTATAATCAAATGATGCACCGCAACATGGAACGGTTGCTGACAGAGTCGCACGACAGAAGCGACCCGTTCCGGCCCGGTGGGTAATTGGCACCAGTCCCTTATCCATTTTCCGTACCGACCCAGGAGATTTATATGTCCGCAATCCCCGAACGCGCCTTTGCCAGCCACAAGTCCAACGTCGAAGCTGTGCTGGCATTCCAGTCCAGCGCGTTTTCGGCTTTCGAAAAGCTGATCGACCTGAACGTCAAGGTTGCCCGTGCAACGCTGGATGAAGCCTCCTCGCGCGCCCAGGAAATCCTGGCACTGAAAGACCCGCAACAGGCACTGGCTTACACCGCGTCGATCGCCCAGCCCAGCACCGACAAGGTCGTGGCATACGGCAAGCACGTGTATGACATCATCGCCGGCGTGCAAGCCGAAATCGCCCGTCTGTCCGAAGCACAGATCGCCGAGCACCAACAACAGATCACCGAAGCACTGGAACAACTGGCCAAGAACGCACCGGCTGGTTCGGAAAGCGCCGTTGCCCTGCTGCGCAGCACCCTGGCCAACGCCAGCTCGGCCTACGACACCCTGAACAAGGCTGCTCGCCAAGCCGCTGAAGTTGCCGAGTCGAACATCACTGCCGCGACCAACGCAACCTTCGAAGCCGCTGACGCTGCCAACGAAACCGTTCGTGCCAACACCGCACGCGCTGCTCGTCGCGCTGCCGCTGCCACGCCTGCAGCAAGTGCTTGATCGAACGGCCTGATTTGCACGCTTGAATCAGGCAACAGAACGACCAGGAACGCACAAGGCCCCTGCGAAGGGGCCTTGTTAAAAAAGCCGGTTACCGCGTTGCGGAACCGGCTTTTTGCTTTTCGAGGCTTGGAAAGTCTGCTTGTCATGCACGCCCCATCACAGGGGCAATGCATGACGCAGATCACGCTGCCTGGAAGGTACCGCCAAGTCGTTGAGCCTCATCACGAATGAAGCGCAAAGCCAGCGCAGCCGCATCGGGCTCGCCCTTCACGCCCAGTTCGATATGCGGGCCCTGCCCGCCGCCGCCCACGCTGGGCAGGCTGAAGGCTTTCACACCAGGCCACTGACGCTCAACCGTTTCCATGGCGTCGATGATGCGGGATTCAGGCAGGTTGAACACCAGGAAGGAATGTTCGATGTGCGCAACAGCGTGGTGCAGTGCTGCGTAGCGCGTATCCAGCGTCCATTCCAGCATCGGCCACGCCATCACCGGGAAGCCCGGCACAAAGGTGTGATCCTGCACAAAGAAGCCAGGAATGCGGTTGTACGGATTCGGGACGATTTCACAGCCTGCCGGGAATTCGCCCATTTTCAGGCGCAGCTGGTTTTCTGGCGTGCTCATGTCGGCACTGCCCTTGCCTTGCGCAGCCATTTCCACACAGCGCTCGGTGATCAGCGCTTCGGCTTCTGGGTGCAATGCCAAGGGCACGCCCAATGCAGCGGCAACTGCTTGACGGGTATGGTCGTCCGGCGTGGCACCAATGCCGCCGCAGGAAATCACGATGTCGCCGCGCGCAAAGCTGCGGCGGTAGGCTTCCACCAACGCCTCGCGGTCATCACCGTGGATCTCGACCCAATCCAGCTTCAGGCCACGCACGCCGAGCATCTCGACGATCTTGGGGAAATGCGCGTCTTTGCGACGACCCGACAGGATCTCGTCGCCGACGATGATGAGGCCAATACGGCGGGTTGCCGCAGTGCGGCCGTTCAGTTCACTCATAGTTGGGTCTCGCTGCGCAGTCGGCGCAGTGCCTCCATTCCAAAATGCGAAAACATCAGTGCCGACAGGACCGGCAACAAAAACCAGGCAGGGGGAAACAGGTTGATCAGCGCGCAGATGCCGCCAAGCGCCCAGAATCCGACGTTGTGGCGGGCGTAAAGCACTTCACGTTCAGCGGGCGTGGCATGTTCGGCCAGCGCGTCGACACGCAGCATACGGCTGAAGGCAAACGACCACCAGAAAATCGGCAGCAGTACCGCAAACGGCGGGAACAGCCACAGCGGCAGCGTCAGCAGCCAGCCAATGACAAACAAGGTGGTGACCCACACGGCGTTCCACAAGCCACCCACAAAGCCATTGCCACCACGGCGGCCGACATCCGGGTAGTCACGCTCGCCGATGTGACGAAGCACCAGCGGCATGACCACCACTGCTGCAACAGCCAAGCCTAGAATGCCCGACAAGGGCAACAAGATCAGTGTGGCGGCCAGCGGTACGATCCACAGCTTGAGCACCACCATCATCGACCCGAAGCCGACCTGCGCCATGGTTTCGTCTGCCCAGGTAACCACCCCCAGGGTAGACAGGCTTTCTTGCAACCAGGCAGTAAGCGGTGTCCAGAACAGCAAGACCAGCACGACCGCAGCCACCAGCGCAACGGCCAGTGGCAGCAGCAATGCCATCAACATCTTGGGGTGGAATTGGGACACGATGGCACGCCCGGCGGCCCGGCCGACCCCCCACATGCCCGCTGATTTCTTGGAAGGCGCAATCGGTGGCAACACAGTATTCATCGATGGTTCCAGAAGATGAAAAAGCAGCGCGGCGCGTGGCGAAGGCAGTTCGCTGCGCCGCGCGTGCGCAATAGGCATAATAAGTCGATCCCGCCTCGATTCCGGCTTGGTTGAGACTTGATTACGTTACGTACTGGAAACCGGTTGAATCCACCTGCACTTGTTCTCTTCCCTGATCGCGATGCTGCCCGCCTGAAGACGTTGCTGCACGATCCGTCCCGCACCCTGGTTGCCTGTCTGTGCGCCGAGTGGTGCGGCACCTGCCGGGACTATCTTCCGCCCTTCGAGGCACTGGCCGCCAAGCGGCCGGACGATGCCTTTGTGTGGATCGACATCGAAGATTTTCCTGACTTGCTGGACGACCACGATGTCGAGAACTTCCCGACGCTATTGATTCAGCGCGGCCCCGACATCCTGTTCTACGGCACCATGCTGCCGCACATCGGCCACCTGGAACGCCTGCTGGATAGCTTCGGCGTAGACGCCGAGGCCATCGGTGCGCCGGCACCGGATGTCCGGGCGGCGCTCACGGCTTGAAGGACTGGCTGTCGGGCGCGGACACGACCGGCGTACCGCGCCGAACGGCCAGTGCACGCTGCCGCCTTGACAGGACTCGGCCCGCCGCCCGGCCGCCCGAAGGCGGCAAGCGTGGGGGCCTTCCCTTTCAGCGCTGAAGCGCCTCCCAGGCCTTCTGCAAACGCTTGACCGATACCGGCGACGGCGTGCGCAACTCTTGCGCAAACAAGGCCACGCGCAGTTCTTCCAGCAGCCAGCGGAATTCCGTCAGGCGTTCGTCCTCGACGCCCTTACGCGCCACCAGCGCGCGCTGGAACTGAACCTGCAAGGGCGTCAGGTCTGCCAGCAGACGCGCATCGCGCGCCGGGTCGGTGCGCAGCTTGTCGATACGCGCCACCGCGGCCTTCAGATAACGCGGGAAATGCGCCAACTGCGTGCCCGGCGTATCACGCAGGAAAGTCTTGGTGACCAGCGCACTGACTTGCTGCTGAATGTCGGCGTAGGTGGCCGCGTGCGGCTTGGCCTGCGGCAGCTTGCGCTGCAAGGCGTTCCACTCAGTCAGAATCGTCAGCGTCAGGCGTGCGACCTCTTGCGCCAGCAGGCCCAGCCTGCCCTTGCCCGCCAGCTTGCGCTCGGCAAACTTCTCGGCGTTGTCTGGCCAGGGTTCCATCAGGCAAGCTTGGGCAAGCGCGGCGTCGATGATCTGATCACGCAGCATTTCCTGCGTGCCCAGTGGCATGAACAGCATGCTCATCTGCGTCATGCCGTTCAGGTTCTTTTCCAGGAACTTGACCTGTTCCTTCAACTGCAGGCGGAACAGCCGCAACAAGCCCGCACGATGGCGGCGCGTAGCTTCGGCCGGGTCATCGAACACGTCCAAGTCGCAGTGGTCGCCCCGGTCGATCAGTGCCGGATACCCGATCACCGACATGCCGCCACGGCGAATTTCCAGCAGCTCGGGCAATTCACCGAAGGTCCAGTCCGTCAGGTTTTCATGCGCCAGCGCCTGCGCCACTTCCTTGTCGCGTGAGGCCACTTGCTGGAAGGTTACCTGTGCAGCCTTGCCGTGCTCGGCCTTCAATTGCGCCAGATTCCGGCTCATGGCCAACATGCGACCGTGCTCATCGACCACCCGGAAGTTCATGGTCAGGTGCGCGGGCAAGGTTTCCTGCTTGAAGTCGCCCGGTGCCAGCGCCACCTGCGTCTGTGCGCGCACGTCAGCGATCACGGTGTCGATCAGGCCCTTCGCAGGGTTCAGTGCCCCCTCGAACCAGCGGTCGTAGAAGCCGGCCGCATACTCGGGCAGTGGCACCAGATGCCGACGCAGCTTCTGCGGCAAGGACTTCAGCAGCAAATGCACCTTGTCTTTCAGCATGCCCGGTACCAGCCATTCGGTGCGCGACGGGTCAATCTGGTTCAAGGTGAACAGCGGCACCGACATGGTCACGCCATCGCGCGGCGAACCAGGTTCAAAGTGATAATCCAGCGCCATTTCCACGCCGTGCAGCGTGAGCTTCTTCGGGAAGACCTCGGTCGTGACGCCTGCCGCCTCGTGGCGCATCAGTTCGTCGCGTGACAGGTACAGGAAACGCGGCGCGGTGCGCGCCTCGGATCGATACCACTTCTCGAACGGGTCCAGGGCGCAAATGTCTGCCGGAATCTGGCCGTCGTAGAACGCGTGGATCAGCGTCTCGTCCACCAGAATGTCGGGGCGACGCGACTTGTGTTCCAGCTTCTCGATATCCGCGATCAGCTTGCGGTTGTGCGCCAGGAAGGGCAACCCGCCATTCGGACGTGGCTCGATCTCGCCCGCCACCAACGCTTCGCGGATGAAAATCTCACGCGCAAGCTTCGGGTTGATCTGGGCGAAGTCCACGCGCCGACCGGTGTAGATGGTCAGGCCATACAACACCGCCCGTTCGCTTGCCACCACGCGCCCGGCTTTCTTTTCCCAGTGCGGTTCCGACCAATTCTTGCGCAGCAGATGTTCGCCTGCACGCTCGATCCATACCGGATCGATCTTGGCAATGGTGCGGGCATACAGCCGCGTGGTTTCCACCAGTTCGGCAGCCACCACCCAACGGCCCGCCTTCTTCGCCAGCTTGGACCCCGGATGAATGTGGAAACGAATGCCACGCGCACCCAGGTAGCCCGCCTCTTCCTCGCCCTTGAAGCCGATGTTGCCCAGCAAACCGGTCAGCAAGGCCATGTGGATCTGCTCGACGGTCGCAGGCGACTGGTTCAGATGCCAGCCTTGTTCTCCCACCACGGCGGCCAGCTGGCTTTGCACGTCGCGCCATTCACGCAGGCGATTGGGCGACAGGAATTGCTGACGCACCTGTTCCACCAGCTTGCGCTGGGAGGCCTTGTGCTGAACCTGATCTTCGTACCAGGTCCAGATTTTCAGGAAGGACAGGAACTCGGAACGTTCATCGACAAACTTGGCGTGCGCAGCATCTGCAGCCTCTTGCGCTTCCAGCGGCCGGTCGCGCACGTCTTGCACCGACAGGGCCGACGCGATGATCAGCATTTCCGCCAAGCAGCCCTGCTGACGGGCCGCCAGGATCATGCGACCGATACGCGGGTCAACCGGCAGGCGAGCCAGCTCGGTGCCGGTAGGCGTGATGCGATTGTCGTCGTCGATGGCACCCAGTTCTTGCAGCAGGTGATAGCCATCGGCAATGGCACGGCCGGGCGGGACTTCGACGAAGGGGAAGCTCTCGATATCGTCGAGCTTCAGCGACTTCATGCGCAGAATCACGCTGGCCAGTGACGAGCGCAGAATTTCCGGGTCGGTGAACGGCGGACGCAGGCCGAACCCTTCCTCGTCATAGAGGCGAATACAGATGCCCGGCCCCAGGCGACCGCATCGGCCGGCGCGCTGGTTGGCAGACGCCTGGCTGATCGGTTCGACCCGCAGTTGTTCGACCTTGTTGCGCCAGGAATAACGCTTCACCCGCGCCAGGCCGGTGTCCACCACAAAGCGAATACCAGGGACCGTCAGCGAGGTTTCGGCCACGTTGGTGGCCAGCACCACACGCCGGCTGTTGCCCTTCGGGTGGAACACGCGCTCTTGCTCGGCCGCCGACAGGCGCGCGAACAAGGGCAGAATTTCCGTGCCCGGCGGATGATGCTTGCGCAAGGCTTCGGCGGCGTCACGAATTTCGCGTTCCCCGGGCAGGAACACCAGCACGTCACCCGGGCCGCTGCGCGCGCATTCGCTGACGGCATCGACCAAGGCGTCCATCAAATCGCGCGCTTCGTCACGCGACAGGTTTTCGCGGTCGGCACGCTTGGGCGGCGGGCGGTTGCTGTTCTCGTCTTCCGATTGCAGGTCGCGCGTATCCACTGGGCGGTAACGTACCTCGACCGGATATGTGCGGCCAGAGACTTCGATCACCGGAGCAGGATGCGCCTCGTCGGCACCGAAGTGCGTGGCAAAACGCGTGGCATCGATGGTGGCCGAGGTAATGATCAGCTTCAGGTCGCGACGACGCGGCAGCAGCTGCTTCAGGTAGCCCAGCAGAAAATCGATGTTCAGACTGCGCTCGTGTGCCTCGTCGATGATGATGGTGTCGTAGCGGCGCAGCAGCGGATCGCGCTGCGACTCCGCCAGCAAAATGCCATCGGTCATCAGCTTGACCGAGGCCGTCGGCCCGACGCGTTCGTTGAAACGCACCTGGTAGCCGACCACCTCACCCATCGGGGTCTTCAATTCTTCGGCAATGCGTTTGGCGACCGAAGTAGCAGCCAGACGGCGCGGCTGCGTGTGGCCGATCATGCCGCTGCGGCCGCGACCAAGTTCCAGACAGATCTTGGGCAGCTGCGTGGTCTTGCCCGAGCCGGTTTCGCCGCTGACGATCACCACCTGATGGTTCTGTATCGCGCGCGCGATTTCCTCGCGACGCGAGCTGACCGGCAGGTCTTCGGGATACGTGACTTCCGGAATTGGGCGAAGCGGGCGTTCGGCGCGATCTGTACGATCGGCCGGCGTTGTCCGTGGGGTGCGCTCTGGTCGCTCGGTTCTTTCCGTCCGCTCACCACGCTCGCCTCGCGGCCCCTGTTGTCGCGCGGGACGCGTGGTCAAGCCTTGACCTGCATCGCCCTGCTCTGCCGACCCGCCAGCTTGGCCGACAGACTTCGGCGCGCGCGGCGGCCGTGCTTCGCGGGACGGACGTTCACCACGGGGGCGGTCATCAGAACGGCGTTCAACTGCGGGCCGTTCACTTGCAGAACGGTCGCCAGCTTTGCTCGTCGGCTGCGCAGGCGACGCGGATGGAGCAAGGCTGACGCCTTTTCGCAATTGCGTCAGTTGCTCGGCCAGGGATTTCTGGGAGGAAGCGTCAGTGGCGTCGGAGGCTCGGGGCGCGCCGCCGCGTGCTGCCGGACGGCGGTCAGTATCAGGCATCGATGTGGATTATCCAGTTAGCCCTGGATTATAGCGACCGATGCCTGATCCAGACGGTAGTGCCTCAGACAATGCCGCTCAGACAGTCCCCCCGGTCGCGCGATCAAACGTCATGGTGTTGCTGATGTCGGTGACCACACCCAGCGGGAAGAACTCGGTGCGCGGTGGCCCGCCATCCACACCCGGGTGGATGTGAACCGTGGCAGCGGCCGACATGCTGGACCCTGCGTCGCCCACTGGGGTGCGCAATTCAGCGTCGCCAACCTTGCCAAAGCCCGTCACATTCCACTGCGCGGTGATCGTGACCGCCACGAAGCCCGTGCCTTCCTGTGACGCCATCTGGAAACTGATCTCGGGTTCGCCGCGTTCGAGCTGCACGCGGGTATCGCCCAGCAAGACCTCGCCGCCACCCGCCCCCAGGCTGCGCATGGTGGGCATCACCAGCGCATCGCGTGCCACGGCCGGGTCGAGGTAGCGCGTGGCTTCGCCCATGACGGCGGCGTCCTTGCCACAGCAGTTGTAAACCTGATTCAGAATGGACAATTCTGCGTGATCGGGGCCAGTGCTGTAGCCCAGCATGGCCCACCCGGTATTCATCAAGGCACGACCGCCTTCAAAAGCTGCCCCGCCATAGGTGACTGAGCTTGCAGGCAACTCAAGCGCCAAGTCCTTGACCTGCGATCCGAATGCCGTGGCTACACGGTATCCACCACGGTCCGTGGTGCCCGTGGGGGCACGTTCCAATCCGGCAATGGTGGCTTGGGCGCTTTGCTCTGACGTATCGGTGATCAGATAACTATGCGCTTGCACGCTGGCCAAGGAGCCGCTCCAGGTCTGCGCCACCTCAATGTGACTGCGCGCACCCAGCGGCGCAAGCTGTTCGGGGGAAACCTGGTCGGCGACCGCTTCCAGCTCGGCACGTTTTTCCGGCGTCAATGTGGCGGTTTCCAGGCGTTCGGCTACCGTCGGCGGCGCGTCACCACCGGCAGCATCCGGTGCCCGTTGCTCACGAATGGACTCAAGAACCAGAGCCTGTGCCAAGTCACGTGGCGTGGTGGTTTCGGTGACGACTGGTGGCGGCGTGTCGATCACCGCATCGGAAAACGCCGAGCGCCCGTCAATTGGCTGCGGCTCACTGCCCAATGTTTCCTGCAGACCGTCGACAGCCAGCGCGGCGCTCGACACAGCACTTTCCACGACTGCCGTAGCGGTCGACACCACGCTGCTGGCAACCGCCGTCGCGGTGGACACCACACTATCGATGGCACTGGATGCTGCTCTGCTGGCCATCGTCGTCGCATATTCAGTCAGCGGCTTGCCATAGTTCTTCTCGCCGGTGAGAAACTGATGCGCCAGCCCCGCCACAGCCTTGTACTGAGGATCAGCCCGCTGGTCGTATTCGGGCTTGTCGACAATCGCGCGCTGGATGATGTTCTTGATCTGACGGCAAGCAAAATCGCGCATGAACCCGGTGCCGATTGCCTCTTTCATCTTCTTGTCGAGCGGCTCCCAGCCGTGCTCTTTGACCATGGTTGCGACCACTTTTTCGGCTGCATGGTCGCCCACTACCCCTTCCGCAAAGCTAGATGCCGCCGACCGCACAGTGGCATCGATATGGCCTTTGACGATACCGCCCAGACCGCCGGTGTTCTTGTCCATCACCTTGCTCAGCCCCTCGCTGGCAAGGTCGGCCACGGCCGCTTTCATGCGGCCCATATCATTGGCAATCGCGGCGTCACGCACCATCGGAATCAGTTCGGCACTGCGCTCGCCCAGTGCCTTTGCACTGATGCCTTCCGCAACGCCAAGATCAACGACCTTGTGCAGAATGCGTTCGGCCAGTTTGTCTCGGTTGATGCTGCCACCGCTGACAAAATTGGCGATGGAATTGAGCGTGTCAAACTTGTTCAGGGCTGCAGCGGCCAGGGTCTGCAGGCCAATGCTGATACCGGCACCGACAGTGCTCAGGGTAACCATGGTGGGGCCTTTAAGCGCGGTGCATCGGGAAGGTGCCGGGTGCCTGCTCCACGACGGCAGGTGCCAAATTCGACGTCACATCAAGCAGGCGGGCGCGCCAGTGTTCGGCCTGGTTCACGAAGACTTCCAGCTGCTTCAGGGCAGCAGCTTCGTCCAGCAAGGCCAGGTCCAGGGTCTTGAAGAACAGCACGCGCCCCAGTTGCGGATCGAAACCGAACACCCCGCCACCCGTGGCCACCCCGAACAGGTGCAATTGCAGCAAGGCGGCAAAGAAGGTTTCGCGATTGATGGCTGGCGGCTCGGCCACAACCACATATAACTGCACCAGCCCGGTATCTGCTTCCGACTCGATAGACAGTTCCACATTCTGGTCGAACTTGATCGTGCAGCCGCCAGCGGCCACGGCAGCTTGGAGGTCCAGGTGGGTTTCCATGCTCAGCGCGGTCAGCAGTTGTGCAAAGTTCATGAGTGTTCTCAAAAAATACGGGAATCGGGGACAAGAAGGCGTGGCAGTGAAGCGCCGCTGTTGGTACCGGCTGTAGGTGTCACGCCCAGACAAGCAAGCTGCCAAGGTAGTAACAAGCCACGTGAAATGGTTCCACGGGCCGGCACATCGCCGCAACTGCATACAAATTTGATGCCGATACGGTCGTGTAGCCATGGTGTCGTCAGGTACGACCCCTATAATTTCGGTTGATTTTTCGCGTTTCATTTTTTCGTCGACATCGACGCCCAGACCGGCATCCGCCCGGTCCTTACTCAGGACGCTACACAGCCACCATGCCCGACCAGGAATCCCAGACCGCCGCCGCCATCGATCCAATCGACTCCAGCCGGGCGCAGTTCGTCCGATGGTTTCGAGATGTGGCACCTTATGTACATGCGTTCCGGGGCAAGACCTTCGTGGTTGCGTTTGGCGGGGAACTGGTACAAGCCGGCGCGCTGAATGCGCTGGTGCAAGACTTATCGCTGTTGAACGCGCTGGGCGTGCGGCTGGTGCTGGTGCACGGCTCGCGCCCGCAGGTCAATGACCAGCTGCGCATCAAGGGTATTCCGGCCCAGTTCGACCGTGGCCTGCGCATCACCGATGCGCCCGCCCTGGAATGTGCGAAGGAAGCCGCCGGCGAAATCCGACTGGATATCGAAGCGGCGTTCAGCCAGGGCTTGCCCAACACGCCGATGCAGGGTTCGCATATCCGCGTGGTGTCGGGCAACTTCGTGACTGCCCGCCCGGTGGGCATCATCGATGGCGTGGACTACCGCCACACCGGCCAGGTGCGCAAGATCGACGCCGATGCGCTGCGCTTTGCCACTGAACACGGCTCGGTCGTGCTGCTGTCGCCGCTGGGCTTTTCGCCGACGGGCGAAGCCTTCAATCTGGCGATGGAAGAAATGGCCACCGCTGCTGCCGTGGCACTGAAGGCCGAAAAACTGATTTTCGTGACCGAAACCCCGGGCGTGCGCGATGCCGATGGCAATATCGACACGGAAATCGCCCGCTATGACGCCGACGCGCTGTTGGCTGCCGGCCAGCTTGACGACGACACGGCGTTCTACCTGCGCCATGCTTCGCGTGCGGTGAAGCTGGGTGTGGCGCGCGCGCACCTGGTGCCCTTCTCGCTCGACGGCGGCGTGCTGCTGGAAGTCTTCACCCACGATGGCGTGGGCACCATGGTGGTCGAGGAAATGCTGGACGACCTTCGACCGGCCACCATCGAAGACGTGGGCGCAATCGTGCAGCTGATCGAACCGCTGGAAGCCGATGGCACGCTGGTCAAACGTGGGCGCGGCCGCATCGAGCGCGATATCGAACGCTTCTCGGTGGCCGAGCACGACGGTGTGATCTTCGGCTGCGCGGCGCTTTACCCCTATGCAGACGACAGCATGGCCGAAATGGCCTGCCTGACGGTGAACCCGGAATGGCAAGGCGGTGGCGAAGCCGACAAGCTGCTGCGCCACATGGAATCGCGTGCCCGTGCACAAGGCATTTCCCGTCTGTTCGTGTTGACCACGCGTACCGCACACTGGTTCGTCAAACGTGGCTTTGTGCCGGCGCGTCTGGAAGACCTGCCGCGCGAACGTCAGGCCAGCTACGACCGCAATCGCAACAGCCTGATTTTCATCAAGAAGATTTAAGGCGGTAAGGACATACCGAGGCAGATGCCCATTGCCTCGGTATGGCAATAGCGTTTGTTTTTGCCTCTTTCCGCTGGCCGCATCGAATCCGCAGATTGCTGGCTGATTCGGTTCACGGATAACCACGGTTTCAAAGTGCTTGTTTCGCGTTAACTGCTCAGGATTTCCCAACATGACGTCAGGGTCCGTTCCAAGCAAGTCAGCAGCAAAGAAGTCCGCAGGAACCAAGTCAGAAAAGGGGCAATCGGAAGCCAGCACCTCCGCACGCAGCGCCTCTGCCCATGCCGCAGTTCCTGCCCCCGTAGCGCCCCCGTCTACCGCCGCCGCCAACGCCCCCCGCATGCCCTATCACGTCGATATGCGCCGTGCCAGACGGGCCTTGGTACTGCAAGGTGGCGGTGCGCTGGGTGCCTATCAGGCGGGTGTGTTTGAAGTGCTGGCCGAACGGCCCGAACAGGCGGCCTGGGTGGCAGGTGTATCGATTGGCGCGATCAATGCGGCCTTGATTGTCGGCAACGCACCGGAACATCGGGTGGCCAAGCTGCGCGAATTCTGGGAACTGGTGTCGTCCGGCCCCGGACAGTCCTTGCCGCACGCAGCCGGGCCGCGTGCACTGCTCAATCAATGGAGCGCCGCCGCCAGCATTGTCATGGGCATTCCCGGCTTCTTCACGCCACGCATGTCGCCTGCCTTGCTGCTGGGTGGGAACGCCCCGCTGCTGAGCTACTACGACACCTCGCCCTTGAAATCCACCTTGGAACGCCTGGTGGACTTCGACCGTATCAACAGCCAGGAAATGCGCTTGTCGGTAGGCGCGGTCAATGTGCGAACCGGCAACTCGGTCTACTTCGACAACACCCGTCAGAAGATCGGCCCTGAACACATCATGGCAAGCGGTGCCCTGCCGCCCGGCTTCCCACCCGTGCATATCGACGGCGATGACTACTGGGATGGCGGCATCGTGTCGAACACGCCGCTGCAATACGTGCTGGATGAACATCCCCGCACTGAACCGCTGTTGGTGTTGCAACTGGACTTGTTCAGTGCGCGCGGACCCATGCCGCAAACCCTGGCCGAAGTGGCCGCGCGGCAAAAGGACATTCAGTACTCCAGCCGAACGCGCATGAACACCGATGTGCTGGCGGCCAACGTGAACCTGCAGCAGGCCCTGGCTGAACTGCTGGATCGCCTGCCCCCGCATCTGCGACAGGAACCTGCCCTGGCCGACTTGTGCACCCACATGAAGCACGAGCCCATCGACATCGTTCACCTGATCTACCGCAACAAGCCTTTTGAGGTGGATGCGAAGGACTACGAGTTCTCGCGCATTGCCGTGCATGAACACTGGGAAGCCGGGCTGCGCGACATGCGCACGACCTTCGAGCACCCGGAGTGGCTGCGCGCCGATGCCCAGGCAGGCGGAGTCACCACCTTCGATCTGGCCGAACCTGGCCATATTCGGGTGACCCATCCAGGCAGTTAATTCAGGCAACCAAGCCAGACAACCAAGCGAATTCCCAAGTTTCATCCTGGCGTCCGCGTGGACCCCAGGTCGTCTCCAAATCTCGACCAGCAAAGGAAGGAAGGCACCATGCAACTCAAGGACAAAGTCGCATTCGTCACCGGATCGGCAGCCGGCATCGGCAAGGAAATCGCGGTCTTGTACGCCCGTGAAGGCGCCAAGGTCGTGATCGCCGACCTGAACAAGCAAGCCGCCGACGCCACCGCAGCCGAAATCGTGGCAAGCGGCGGTCAGGCAATCGGCGTTGCGGTAGACGTGACCGACGAAGCCCAGGTTGACGCCTCGGTAGCCGAAGCCGTGAAGGTGTTCGGTGGCATCGACATCCTGGTCAGCAATGCAGGCATTCAGATCGTGCAGCCGGTAGACGAATTCAGCTACGCCGACTGGAAAAAAATGCTGGCCATCCACCTGGACGGCGCATTCCTGACCACCCGCGCCTGCCTGAAGCACATGTACGCGCAAGGCCGTGGCGGCAGCGTGATCTACATGGGTTCGGTGCACTCCAAGCTGGCCTCGGTACTGAAGGCCCCCTATGTGACCGCCAAGCATGGCCTGATCGGCCTGTGCAAGACGGTGGCCAAGGAAGGTGCCAAGCACGGCGTGCGCGCCAACGTCATCTGCCCGGGCTTTGTGCGCACTGCCCTGGTGGAAAAGCAGATTCCCGAGCAGGCCAAGACATTGGGAATCTCGGAAGAAGACGTGATCAAAAAAGTCATGCTGAAAGACACAGTGGATGGCGAATTCACCACCACGGCAGACGTGGCGCAAGTCGCGCTGATGTTTGCCGCGTTCCCGACCAATGCGTTGACCGGCCAGTCGCTGGTGGTCAGCCACGGCTGGTTCATGGAATAAGCGAACGACTTCGTCTGAGCCGCTTGCAGGGGCTCAACGGACTGTTCGGCGTTGGCACGGCCCTTACCCTTGCGATACGGGTGTAAGGGCCGTGTGCACATTCAGGGGCCAAGCAACAACGTGTGGGCACTATTCCCCTGCCCCGCGTCGCCCTTCTCCCGGTGTGGCGGCCTGCCTTCGATACAATGCCGCACCGAAGAAAACAGGAGCTTTCATGGCCCGCACCGTTCAATGCGTCAAACTCAAGCGCGAAGCCGAAGGCCTCGACTTCCCGCCCTATCCCGGTCCGCTGGGTACCAAGATCTGGCAAAGCGTGTCGAAGGAAGCCTGGGCCGAGTGGCTTGGCATCCAGACCCGTCTGGTCAACGAAAACCGCCTGAACCTGGCTGACAGCCGCGCCCGCAAATACCTGGCGCAGCAGATGGAACACTTCCTGTTCGAAGACGGCACCATCGAAGCCCAAGGCTACGTGCCGCCGTCGGCTTGATGTCCGGTTTAGCGTCCTGTAGTTGCTAGCCCAGCTTGTGCAGCTTGCGATTCACCGCCGTCATGCATGGCGGTGAATATCGCTTGGTCATCAAGCTGATGTGTTCAAGCAAATGCGTTCAAGCAAGCATGCGGTTTATCGAGGATGTTCCCGTTGAGCAATGAAGTTCAAAGCAATATCGAATTCCCGGTTCAAATGCAGCTCGCCGCCTACAACGCGCGCGACATCGACGCATTCATGCCGTGGTGGGCCGATGATTGCCAGTACTACGCGTTCCCGTCCACCCTGCTGGCGAGCAGCGCCGCAGAGATTCGCGAACGTCACATCGAACGCTTCAAAGAACCCGACCTGCATGGGAAGCTGCTGACACGCATCGTCGTCGGCAACATGGTGATCGATCACGAGACCGTGACGCGCACTTTTCCGGAAGGAAAAGGCGAAATCGATGTGGTCTGCATCTACGAAGTCGAACACGGGAAAATTGCCAAGGCCTGGTTCAAGCTGAGCGAACGGCGTCTGTTGGCTGAAAGTCTTTGATGTGTTGATAGGTGCCGGCAAGGTGCCCAGTCAACCTGATTGCCTGGCCCGCTGGCAGATTGCGATCCACCGCCGTGATGCATGGCGGTGATTTCTGAAAAGATAGCGTCAGCGCGATTACCTGTCAGACCAGGCGCGTCAGCAACCACTGCTTCAGCGCAAGTGCCCCAGCCGTCAACTCGACGTCGGCGCGATGGCACAGGTAGTAATCGCGCCCATCGTCCAGCGTTGCATCGAACAGCTTCACCAATGCGCCCTCGCGCAATTCACGCGTGATCAGCGGTTCTCGCATCAGCGAACATCCCAGCCCGGCCAAGGTGGCCGACAAGGTCAGTTGTCCATCTTCCAACAGCAAGCCCGGCAAGGCCGCTGACACATTGCGCACGCCTGCCCGCGCAAACCAGTCGCCCCAGGTGGCGCGGTCCTCGTCGTGCAGCAAGGTTTCTTGCAGCAGATCATTGGCCGATGTGATCGGCCCGCGTCGCGTCAGGTATTCCCTGCTGGCCACCGCGACCATCGCCCCGGACATCACGCGCGTGCTTCGATATCCCTGCCATTGGCCGTCGCCGAAACGCACAGACAAATCGGCCGCATCGCTTGGATAGCTGCGGTGATTCGCATAAAGCATGTTCACGTCCAGGTCTGCGGACTCGGACAGGAATTCGTGCAGATGCGGGATCAGCCACCCCATTGCAAACAGCGGAATGACACTGATCGTTACTTGGCGCGCCGCATGGCGATCACGCACTTGCGCCGTGGCCGCGCGCAGTACGGAAAACGCCGAGCGGATCGACCGATAGTATTCACGCCCTTCTGCAGTCAGCGCCAGATTGCGGCCGCTGCGCACAGTAAGCGGCGTGTGCACATGGGATTCCAGCAGGCTTAACTGGTGGCTGACGGCCGACGGCGTAATTGCCAATTCTCGCGCGGCAGCGGCAGCAGTTCCAAGCCGCGCGAATGCTTCGAAAGTGCGCACTGCACGCAAGGGTGGGTCTTGTACCAACTGTTCGATATTTTTCATCAATTGAATTTATCTATATTCCGAGCGCGAATTCGCAGGTTTATATTTTCATATAAACAAATACAAAACAAAGACTTATGAAACCATATAGAAATTAGAAATCGGTATTTGTTGAGCGCGCGGCGGCGAACCTAAGATTTATTCAAGATTTTCTCAACCTTCTTGAATCAGTAAGCAGCCGCCATCATGTCCGATTTATCCCGCCGTCAATTCTTGCTGGCATCTGCCAGCGGTGCTGCGCTGTCCAGCGCACCTGCCCTGTCTTATGCAGCCGACGCCAGCGCCACGCCCAAGCGTGGTGGCACACTGGTGGCGACCTGGGGCGGCCTGGAACCGCAAGCCCTCTTCGTGCCGGCGGGTGGTGGCAACAGCCCGTTTTTCACCTCCACCAAGTTTTACGAGCGCCTGCTCAAACTCGGTACGGATTTGAAATTCCACCCGGTGCTGGCAGAAAGCGTCGAGCCAGCAAAAGATTTCCTGAGCTATACGGTGAAACTGCGCAAAGGCGTGAAATGGCATGACGGCCAGCCATTCACGTCTGCAGACTTGGTATTCACGGTATTGCAGTACTGGAAACCGATTTCCGTCGGTGTGCCGCTGGCGGGCCTGAATGCAGCGGAAGCCACGGACGAACACACGGTGGTGCTGCGCTTTACCCAGACCATTTCGGAATTCGCGTTCAAGTCGATTCTGGCTGGCGTCGGCGGCTTGGTGATTCCCAAGCATATTTACGAAAAAGGCGACATCGCCACCAATGCGGCGAACAATTCGCCCGTGGGCACCGGCCCCTACAAATACAAGGAATGGGTGCGCGGCAGCCATGTGGAACTGGTGCGCAATGACGCCTATTGGGCACCGGGCCAGCCCTACCTGGACCGCCTGATCATCCGCTGGTGGCGTGACCCGGCGTCGCGTTCTGCCGCGTTCGAAGCAGGCGAGCTGCACCTGGCGGTATTCAACCCCTTCCCGCCGCCGGAAATCGAGCGCCTTGTGAAAACCGGCAAGTTCGTGGCGGAAACCGGCGGCTATCAGAACGCTACCTGGCAGACCTACCTGCACTTCAACACCAAGAACGAAGTCACCAGCAAGGTCGAGGTTCGCCGGGCATTGCTGCAAGCCATCAACCGCAAGTTCATTGCCGACACGGTTTACTTCAAGTACGCGGAACCCGGCATTGGTCCCGTGCGCCCGTCAAACGAACTGTTCTTCAACGCCGATATTCCCACCTACCCCTTCGACCCGGAAAAGGCCAAGAAGCTGCTGGATGAAGCGGGTTATCCGGTGAAGAACGGTTCCCGTTTCACGGTGAAGGTGCTGGCACCGGCCTGGTTCGAAGAGAACGTGAAGACCGGCAACTACATCAAGCAGGCGCTGACGGACATCGGCGTGAAGGTCGACCTGATCACCCCGGACCGTGCCACCTCGCTGAAGCTGCTGTTCACCGATTACGACTTCGACATCGGTCTGACCAACAATGGCACGCCGCTTGAACTGGTACCCGAAGTGACCATGCTCTACACCACCGACGGGATCATCAAGGGCGCGGCTTTCCGCAACAACAGCCGTTATTCCAACCCCAAGCTGGACGAGGTGGTGACACACCTGGCGCGCGAAGTGAACTACGAGAAGCGCAAAGCCCTGGCCCACGAGTTCGCCCGGATCGCCAACACCGACGTGCCCCTGTTGCCACTGGTGGTCAACCGTTCCACCACGGTTGCCAGCAAGAAGGTGCACAACCACTCCAACGCCGCCAACTACACCGGCGAGTCGTGGGGCGACCTCTGGATCGACAGCTGATTCGCACCCCGACCGGCCCCAAGACCCCAGTCGTGGGGCCGGTCATCCGTTTTCCTGTCGCCGCATGCCATGCCTGCGCGACAACTAGCCCGAACTCATGAAATCCCTTCTTTTCCGGCGCGTCCGGCAGGTGATACCGCTGATCCTGGCGGTGATCGTGCTGAATTTCGTCCTGATCCAGCTCGCGCCAGGCAGCTTCCTGGATGTGATGTCGTCTGACGCCCAGATCACCGACCCGGTGATGATCGAACGCATGCGCGCCACCTACGGCATGGACCAGCCGGTGTACGTGCAACTGCTGAAGTACATCGGCTCGGTCGCCACACTGGACCTGGGGTATTCGTATCGCCAGAACATGCCGGTGCTGGACGCGATCCTGTCTCGCCTGCCCGCTACCTTGTTGCTGATGTTCACCAGCATCGCGCTGGCTTTCGTGGCCGGCAGCGCAGCCGGCGTACTGGCTGCGGCACGCGTACGCACGGCCTGGGACAACACCGTGTCGACGATTGCCTTGCTGTTCTTCGCCGCGCCCGGCTTCTGGCTGGGCATCATGCTGACGATTCTGTTCAGCGTGCAGCTGGGCTGGCTGCCGGTGGGTGGCATGCGTACCGTGGGTGCCGCCACCGACGGGCTGGCGGGTGCCATCGATGTGGCTCGGCACCTGGCCCTGCCCGCCATCTCGTTGGGCTTGTTCTACGCCGCCACCTATACCCGCGTGATGCGTGCGTCGGTGCTTGAAGTCGCCCGCCTGGACTTCGTGCGCGCCGCGCGCGCTCGCGGGCTGCGGGGCACGCAAGTCTTGTGGCGTCATACCGTGCGCAATGCCTTGCTGCCCGTGGTGACGCTGCTGGGCCTGCAGCTCGGCACCGTCCTGGGTGGTGCGATATCCGTGGAAGCGGTGTTTGGCTGGCCGGGCATCGGCAGCTTGCTGCTGGACAGCGTGATGAGCCGCGACTACCCGGTGGTGCTTGGCATCATGGTGCTCAGTTCCGTGTTCACGCTGCTCATCAACACCGTGGTCGATCTGGCTTATCTCAAGCTCGATCCGCGCATCTTGGCTCGTTGAGGTTTTTCATGACTGATGTTTCTCATCGCGCTGCGCAGGTCAACGCCGCGTCCCGGCAGGACTTCCCCGCTACCCCAAGCGCATGGCAACGGTTTGCCAGAAATCGCGGTGCACTCGCCGGTGCCGTGTTGCTGGCGGCGCTGGCAGTCACCGCGGCCCTCGCGTCCTGGTGGTTCGGCTCGGACCCGCTGCGCATGGTCGGCAGCCCCGAACTCTGGCCAGCTGCCGATGCCGCCTTTCCGCTGGGTACCGATTCCATGGGTCGCGACATTGCCGCGATGATGGCGCACGGCGCGCGCACCACCTTGCTGATGGGCCTGGGTGCCAGTGCCGTTGCCACCATGCTGGGCTTGCTGATTGGCGCGGCGGCCGGCTACTACGGCGGCTGGGTCGACGACACGCTGATGCGGCTGCAAGAGCTGTTTCAGATCATGCCCAGCCTGATCTTCATCGTCACGCTGATCTCCATCCTGGGCCCGACCATCGGCAACATCACGCTGGCTATCGGCATCGTGTCCTGGCCGTCGATTGCACGGCTTACGCGCGCCGAATTCCTGTCGCTGCGCGAGCGTGAATTCGTCACTGCCGGCCGCGCGCTGGGCATGGGCGGGCTGCGGCTGATCTTCCGGGAAATCCTGCCCAATGCACTGCCGCCGGTGATCGTGCTGAGTTCACTCACGCTGGCCACCGCGTTGCTGTTCGAAGCCGTCATTGCCTTCCTGGGCCTGGGTGATCCGAACGTGGCCAGCTGGGGCCGGCTGATTGGTGAAGGCCGAACGCTAATCCGCACATCTTGGTACATCTGCGCGATTCCCGGCGTGGCGATCATGCTCGCCGTCCTTGCCTTGAACCTGGTGGGCGACGGTTTGAACGACGCCTTCAACCCTCAACTCGACAAACACGCCTGACGGCCCCGGCCGCACGTATCTCTGGAGTCATCATGCCCACTTGGCACAACCTTGGCGACCTGGTCGACCGCAGCCGCGATCTGTCGCGCGTTGCCATCGTCGATCTGCTGGACCCGCTCGCACCCAAGTCATACACCCACGCCGAGATCGACAATCTTGCCGGCGGCATCGCCAGCTTCCTGTTGCGACAAGGCCTGCAACGCGGCCAGCGCGTGGCAATCGCATCACTGAATCGCGCGGAATACGTCGCGGCCTACTTCGGCATCATGCGCGCCGGCCTGGTCGTCGTGCCGATCAACATCAAGGCCCCGCGCGCGGCCTTGCTGCACATTCTGAACGATGCCGACGTGCAGTTCGCCTTCGTCGACGCCGAGCGCGCGGCACTGATCCCGGCAGGCGTGCCAACGCTGAGTTTCGATGACACCAGTACAGACGGATTTGCAGCACGGGTGGTGCCCGGGCCATTTGAATCGGTTCGCCCCGCACCCGACGAAATTGCCCAGATGCTTTACACGTCCGGGTCTACCGGGCTGCCCAAGGGCGTGCCGCTGAATCACGAAGGCCAGTTGTATGCCCTGCGCATTGCAGCCCCTGCGCTGGTGCCGGAGGCAGACCGCTATCTGCTGGCACAGCCGCTGTACCACATGAACGGCCTGTTCTTCCTGAAAACGGTGTTTGCGACCAATGCCTTCGTGGTGCTGGTCCCATCGTTCAATGCACGCCAATACCTGGACTTGCTGAGCGAATACCGCGTCACCATCGGGCGGGCAGTGCCGACCATGTTCGCGCGTCTGATCAAGGAGCTGGAACAGACGCCCGACATTGATCTGAGTGCGCTCAGGCTGATCAATCTGGCATCTGCCCCATTGAGCCAGGCCTTGGTCGATCGCCTGCGTACACGCATCCCACATGCGCCGGTCGTGAACTGGTATGGCACGACCGAGGGCGGCCCGGGTGTGTTCGGGCCGCATCCCGACAAGCTGCCCACCCCAGACCTGTCGGTGGGATATCCACTGCCAAGCGGAGACGTGAAGCTGGTCGACGGACCCGACGAAAACAGCGGCGTGCTGGTGGTGCGCAACCCATCGGTGATGCGGGGTTATCACAATCTGCCCGCGCAAACCGCCAAGGTACTGCACGACGGTTGGTACACGGCCGGCGACGTCATGCGCCGCGATGCCAACGGTTTTTATTTCTTCATCGGCCGCGCCGACGACATGTTCGTGTGCTCGGGCGAGAACATCTATCCGGGCGAAGTCGAAAAGCTCCTGGAACGCCATCCGCAGGTGCGCGAAGCCTGCGTGCTGCCCTTGCCAGATGAGGAACGCGGGCAGGTGCCAGTGGCCTTCATCGTGCCGCAACCCGGTGCCGAACTGAGCTTTGACGAGATCAAACGTCACGCGCTTGAGCACGGCCCGGCCTACCAGCACCCGCGCCGCGTGGCCTTTTTGCCGCAGCTGCCCTGGGCAGGCACCAACAAGATCGACCGCGCCGCGCTGCTGGCCAGCGCGCGCGACAAAGAAACCTCGGCGGCCTGGAGCCGCTGAATCCCCCACTACAGGAGTTCCATCCCCATGAAAGCCCTCGTTCTGCGCGAGCACGGCGACGCCGAAAAACTGCGTGTCGAAACCGATTTCCCCGATCCGGTGATCGGTGCCAACGACGTGCTGGTGCGTGTCCACGCGTCGGCCCTGAACTACCACGACATCTTCACGCGCCGTGGCATGCCCGGCATCAAAATCCCGTTGCCCACCATCATCGGGCTGGATGTGGCCGGCGAGATCATCGAAGTCGGCAGCAACGTCGAAGGCTGGTCGGTGGGCGACCGCGTGCTGGTCGACCCCGTGGACATGGATACCGGTGCGCTGATCGGTGAGAACGTACACGGCGGCCTGGCTGAGCTGTGCCGCGTGCCGTCGCACCACCTGCTGCGCCTGTCCGACAAGGTGTCGTTCGATCAGGCGGCTGCCTTGCCGGTGGCTTACGGCACAGCACATCGCATGGTCAACACCATCGGCCAGATCAAGGCAGGCGAAAAGGTGCTGATCCTGGGCGCAAGCGGGGGCGTGGGCGTTGCCAGCCTGCAATTGGCCAAGCTGGCCGGTGCCTACGTGATTGCCGCTGCCGGCTCGGCCGAAAAGGGGGACAAGCTGCGTGAACTCGGTGCGGACGACGTCATTCTGTACAACGAGCTGGACTTTCTTGATGCGATCAAGGAACGCTACGGCAAACCCAGCCGCAATCGGGGCACGACCCGTGGCGGCGTTGACGTGGTGATCAACTTCACCGGTGGCGACACCTGGGTGAAGTCCCTGCGCACGCTGCGCCTGGGCGGCCGCTTGCTGACCTGCGGAGCCACCGCTGGCTACGCACCTCCGGAAGACATCCGTTATATCTGGACCTTCGAGCTGCAGATTCGTGGTTCCAACTGCTGGGACCGCGAAGACCTGCTGGCGCTCGTGAAACTGGTGGAAGACGGCAAGCTGGACCCACTGGTGGACGACGTCGTGCCGCTGGAACAAGCCAGCGCCGCATTGCAGCGCCTGGAAGACCGCAAGGTGTTGGGCAAACTGGTGATCGCCCCGCAAGCTGCGCAAAGAGAGGCAGCATGAGCGACGCGACCCTGCCCTTGACCAAAGCACAGCTTCAGACCCTGCTTGACGAAGCCCCCTTCAATCAACTGCTTGGCCTGAAGGTGGTCAAGGCTGACCCGGAACGAGAAGAACTTACCGTGGTCGCATCAGTGCGACCGGAATTCGAACGCCTGGCCGGTACCGGCCAATGGCATGGCGGACCACTGGCCGCGATCATCGACACCGTGGGTGACTTCGCGCTCACCATGCTGATTGGCCGCGTGCTGCCCACCATCAACTTCCGCGTCGACTATCTGCGCCCGGCCACCAGTGCCACGGTGAAGGCCGTGGCACGCGTGCGCCGCAACGGCCGCAGCGTCGGCCTGGTGGACGTGGACCTGTACAACGACGCCGACGTGCTGCTGGCGGTTGGCCGCGTCACTTACGCAACACAGAACGGGCGCTGATGAGATTGCCGTCGGTCTTTGTCTGGACGAATACGCGGGCGCAAATCCGCCCCCGCGCACGACACTTGCCGACGGCACACCTGCCCAGGAATCAAGCATGAGCACACTCATCGACATAAAGGGCCTGAATGTGGCCTTCCCCGGCCACCACGCCGTGCGCGGCCTGGACCTGCAACTGGCTGCTGGCGAAACCTTGGCGTTGGTAGGCGAATCCGGTTGCGGCAAGTCGACCACGGCGCTGGCTATCATGGGCTTGTTGCCAGGGTCGGCACGCGTCAGTGGCAGCATCGATGTCGACGGCAGGAACCTGCTGGCCTTGCCGGAACGCGAACTGTGCCAGGTGCGCGGCAAGCACATCTCGATGATCTTCCAGGAACCGATGACTGCTCTCGACCCGGTACATACCGTCGGGGCGCAGGTTGCGGAATCCCTGCGTCAGCATGATGGCCTGTCTGCCAAGGCGGCACGCGCGCGCGCCATCGAGTTGCTGGACTTGGTACGTCTGCCGGAACCGCAGCGTGCGATCGATGAATATCCCCATCGTTTTTCCGGTGGCCAGCGCCAGCGCATCATGATCGCAGCGGCCATTGCCTGTCATCCACGCCTGCTGGTGGCCGACGAGCCGACCACCGCCCTGGACGTCACCATCCAGGCGCAGATTCTGGAACTGCTGGACACGCTGCGACGAGAGCTGTCGATGGGCCTGCTGCTGATCACCCATGACCTGGGCGTGGTCGCACAATGGGCCGATCGCGTGGCGGTGATGTATGCCGGCAAGAAGCTTGAAGAAGCGCCCGCCGCGCGCTTCTTCGATGCCCCCACACATGCGTATTCGCGTGGCCTGCTGGGCGCCAGCCTGGACATCGGCAGCGGTCTGCACTACCGCCGTGATCGTCTGCCGGAAATTCGCGCGATCACCGATGCATCGAGCGGCCACACGCAATTCACCTTGCAAGGCGGGTCACGCGCGAATGCACCGACCTCGTTGTTGTCACCACCGACGGCCCCGCTGCTGTCGCTGATCGACGTACACACGCACTATCGCTCCAACACGCGGCAAGTGCACGCCGTGCAAGGCGTCAGCCTGTCGCTGGCCCGGGGCGAAACGCTGGGCCTCGTCGGCGAATCGGGCTGCGGCAAATCCACTCTGTCGCGCACCATCATGCGACTGGTCGATACCAGCAGCGGCAAGCTGGTGTTCGACGGCGAGGACATCACGCACGCGGGCACGCGCCAACTGCGTCCGTATCGCCGACGTGTCCAGATGATCTTCCAAGACCCCTATTCGTCTCTGAACCCTCGCCAGACCGTAGGCCAGATCCTGGATAACGCGCTGGTCATCCACGGCGTGGACAGCCGACGGGCACGCATGGAACGCGTGACGCGCATCATCGACGCAGTGGGTTTGCCGACAAGGTCGGTAGAACGCCATCCACACGCGTTTTCAGGCGGTCAACGGCAGCGCATTGCGATTGCACGCGCGCTGATCCTGCAGCCGGAACTGGTCATCTGCGACGAGCCGGTATCTGCGCTGGACGTCTCGATCCAAGCTCAGATCCTGAATCTGCTGGCAGACCTGAAAGCCGAGTTTTCCTTGAGCTACCTGTTCATCTCGCACGACTTGGCTGTGGTGCAATACATTGCCGATCGGGTGATGGTGATGCAAGCAGGCAAGATCGTCGAGACCGGTGACCACACCAGCATCTGGACCACCCCCACCCACCCTTACACACGCAGCCTGATCGATGCGATTCCGCACGGCAGCCGTGCACAACGAGAGAATGCGCGCGCCGCTTGAGCGCAGCGCATCCCACCGGAGACACCCCATGAACCCCAACCCTGACATCGGCATTCTGGCGCGCCGACGCATCGAAGCCGAAATCATCAAACCGATTTATGAAATTCTGGTGCGTGAACTTGGCAAGGAACGCGCAGGCGACATCATTGGCGAAGCGGTGTCAGGCGCTGCCGTGCAAGCCGGCAGACAGTTTGCCGAGCGTGAGCCGGGTGGTCGTGTCGACCTGAACACCTTCGCCGGCTTGCAGCATTTGTGGACCAAGGACGATGCGCTGCGCATCGAGGTTTATGCAAGCGACGCCCAGCAGTTCGACTATGACGTGACCCGTTGCCGTTATGCCGAGATGTACCAGGAAATGGGCCTGGGCGAGATCGGCCACCTGCTGTCCTGTAATCGGGACAGTGAGTTCATCAAGGGTTATGCCCCCAGCGTAGACCTGAGCCGCACCACCACCATCATGAGCGGGGCGGCGCGTTGCAACTTCCGGTATCGCGCGACGGACGTGTCGCAGCCGGAAAGCCCTGCACCGAAAGACGACACCCAGGAACGCTGAGTATTGGCTTGGCTGTGCTTGTACTGCCGACGATGCGCTGGCGCGACCATCGTCGGAACCGGTAAATCCCGGACACAAGAAACGAACGCTCGGTCACATGGTGTGCGGACTCGACGAGGGATAATCGCGGTCGTCATCAAACGCCGGGTCTGTCTTGCTGACTGTTAAGAACAGTGGCCTGGCAGATGGCCGTCGCCAACAATCAAAAGGCTTTTTTGATGTGGGATGTCGCCACCAGTTTCTACGCCCTGCTGCTGTTTCTGGCTTTGGCAGCATCGATCGGCATGAGCGCCCTGTTCATCTGGTTTGGCATTCGGTCGCCCACGCGACAAGGCACGCTGACCTGCGTGGTGCTGTCGGTGGCCTCGCTGATGCCCATCTTCTTTGTGGCATTGCTGGTGGTAGCGATCCGGTCGGATTGACCCTGACAAGGACACTGCATGCTGTTGATGAAGAGATTTCTGTTTGTGCCAGCCCTGATGGTCATCGCGCTGTCTGGCACCATGTCGGCCATGGCCGCCGCGCCAATACCCAGCGTCGCGCAGATCCTGGCTGTCTGCGAATCTCCGTCGGTCGAGGAAGCAACCAGCAAGGGCGACACCATCGGCTGGGCACGGATGAGCGACGCGCAGATTGAACCCTGGCGCAAGGACTTCCTTGCCTTCAACGGCGGCTCGGTGTCACCGGTGGGCTGGAAAAAGTCTGCAAAGCCCGATGACGATGTGTTGTCGTTCTGGATTGCCGCTGGCCGCGACAGCCACAAGGCATGCAGCTATCTGACGTCCAGCCCGGCAAGCCTGCTGGATCAACTGACCGCATTTCTTGGTGCGCCGCAGACGCTTGAAAAAAGTGCGCTTAGCACCACGGCTTTCTGGAAGCATGGAAATCGCGAGACCCAGTATTCGCAATCGGGGGCTGTTGGGTTGCTTAACGTCAGATATGCGCGCTGAACATGTACATCAATTCCGAGAGCCTTGGGCAGGTACTGATGTTCATGTTTGTCTTCGGCGCGGTGATAAGCATCGTCGTGCTGGCGCTTGGCATCTGGCTGGCCAAGAAGACATACCGCCACCTGCGTGCGCGTAATGTGCGTTTTGCAGGGCTGTTCGCCACGCTTGGGGTGATGGTGCTGTTTGCGGCTGTGGGGTACATCTTGGCCAGGACGCTTTGAGGCTGGCAAGCACAGAAAAAAACATACAGAAAAACAAAAGCCCGGGGCCAGCATTCACATGCCAGCCCCGGGCTTTTTCACGTCAAGCGTCGATCAGTTCGATGCCGCTTCGCGCTCGATGTTCTCAAGCCCGGTGTGACGAACGTCCTGGCCCTTGACCATGTAGACGACCAGTTCACACATGTTCTTCGCGTGATCGCCGATGCGTTCCAGCGCCTTGGCGATGAACAGCAGTTCGATGGAACGCGAAATGGTGCGCGGGTCTTCGATCATGTAGGTGACCAGTTGACGGATCACGCCTTGCCATTCGGCATCCACGCCCTTGTCCTGACGCACCACTTGCGCGGCGGCCTGGATGTCCAGACGGGCGAAGGCGTCAAGCGCCTGGCGCAGCATGGCGGTCACGCTGGCCGCCATGTGCCAGATTTCGACGGCAGGCATGTTGCGGCGGCCGGCTTCGTGAATGCGCTTGGCTTGCTGAGCGATCTTCTCGGCCTCGTCACCGGCACGCTCCATGTGGGTGACCATCTTCACCACGGTGATGAGCATGCGCAGGTCGCCTGCGGTCGGCTGGCGACGCGCAAGAATGTGGTTGCACGCCTGGTCGATCTCAAGCTCGTAGGTGTTGACTTCGTCGTCGCGTGCGACAACGCGTTCGAGCAGTTCCAGGTCGCCGTTGGCCAGGCCATCGACAGCAGCGGCGATCTGCGACTCGACCAGCCCGCCCATTTGAAGGAAACGCGAACGTACAGCTTCAAGCTCAGTGTCGAACTGACGGTTTGTGTGGTCGGTCATGCCGCCCTCCATGCAGGAAAACGCGAGAATACGACTCGCTTATGACAGGATTATGTCTGTCATGGACAGCGGACGAAACCCGTGTAGGGGTTTTCGCGCGCCGCCGACGTCAGATCAGCGTGAATCCAGGCGACGAATGCCATCCTGGGTGGCCAGCAGGGCCACATTGGCACCTTGCAAGGCGAACAATCCGCAGGTCACTACGCCAGGTACATCGTTCAGCAGGGTTTCCATTTCCTTGGCGCGCGGAATGGCCAGACCGTGGATGTCGATGATGGCATTGCCGTTATCAGTAACGAAACCTTCACGCAGCACGGGCTTGCCGCCCAGGCGCACGACCATGCGCGACACCGAGGCCAGGGCCATCGGGATCACTTCCAGCGGCAGCGGGAATTTGCCCAATTCAGTAACCAGCTTGGATTCGTCTGCGATGCAGATGAAACGGGCAGCGACCGAGGCGACGATTTTTTCACGCGTCAGCGCGCCGCCACCACCCTTGATCATTTGCAGCTTGCTGTCGATCTCATCGGCACCATCGACATAGATGGGCATGAAATCGACTTCGTTCAGATCGAACACCGGCAGGCCCAGGGCCGCCAGGCGGGCGGCGCTGCGCTCGGAACTGGCGACCGTGCCACGGATACGGCCCTTGAAAGCGGCCAGGCCGTCGATGAACAGGTCGGCGGTGGAACCGGTACCGACGCCGATCACGGTGTCGGGCGCGGCCACGTCTTCCACGAATTTAAGGGCCGCATCGGCGGCTTGCTGCTTGAGTTCCTGCTGCGTAAGCATGTCTTTGTGCGAAAAAAGGCGAAGAAGGCGGCATGCTAGCAGACCGCTGCGAAACGGCTTGCCAGCATGGGTTGGATTGGGTTTTAAGGTGTTGCGTGAATCAATACAAGGTCGTGCGGACGCGTTCGTCCAGGTCCTTGTCGTAGGTCACACCGTCGAAATGTTCGTCGCGGCGCGCGGCAATCGTGGCGACCAGCGTGCCGGTGGACGGCAGCGTGTTGCGCGCAACCTGACTGGCCGGGTTCCACAGATCGGCGCGCACCACTGCGCGGGAGCATTGGAAGTACGCGCGTTCCACCGTCACGATGATGGCTACCGATGGCGGTTTGCCGTTCATGCTCATGCTGTCCAGCAGGGCCGGGTCGGCGCTCAGGCGTGCGTGTCCGGCCACGCGCAGGGTTTCGCCCACGCCGGGAATCAGGAACAGCAGGGAGATCCGCGGATCGACCAGCAGATTGCGCAGGCTGTCGACCCGGTTGTTGCCTCGGCGCTCGGGCAGGATCAAGGTCTTTTCGTCCACGATGCGCACAAAGCCTTTTGGATCGCCACGGGGCGAGCAGTCCATGCCTTTGTCACCAAGGGTGGCCATCGCAAAGAACGGCGAGGCGTCGATCAATGCACGGTAGTTCTCGTCGATGTAGTCCAGCTCCTTGTACAGGGATGCCGGAGGTGGCGACCCGAAGCGGGCCAACAAGGTGTCTAGACTGGTGATGTCGAAGCTTGGATCGCCGTGCATGGAAGAACGCTCCTTGAAGGCCGTGGGGCCGGTATCAGATTCGGGGGCTGGGACTGCGCTCGAAGGATTGCAACACGGACCCATGCAGACCATGTGGCGGCCGGAGCGACGGGCAGGCGCGCGGGTTCGGTCACGGGTCGACGTGCGACTGGGCTCACGGGTCATTACCCTGCGCATTTCGTTGCCTGCCTGGTGATTGCTCGGTTGCTTGCGCGGTTATCCGTTCAGTGCTGGCTTGTCATTGCTGGCTTGTTATTACCGGCTTCTCAGTGCCAGCTTATTTGCCCGAGCGGCCAATCGTGGCCAGATCTTCATCTTCACCAAGCGACTCGGCATCATTTGGCGACTCGCCGTCCACATCACCAATGTTCTTCGGTTCCGCGCCCAACAACGCTACCGCCTCGGCCTCGGGCAAGGCCTCTACACCACGAAGATGACGTTGCATCGCGCGGGCGCGCACTTCCGTCTTGCCGATCTTGCTGCTGGCCGCATCCAGGCTGCGCTTCACGCTGGTCAGCACGTCACCGAACTTCAGGAATTCGGTCTTGATCGCGCCCAACACCTTCCACACCTCAGACGACCGTTGTTCGATTGCCAGGGTACGGAAGCCCATCTGCAGACTGTTCAACAACGCCGCCAAGGTGCTGGGGCCAGCCACGTTGATACGCAGCGCCTGAAGCTTATCCATCAACGCCGGGCGGCGCAGCACTTCGGCGTACAAGCCCTCGGTCGGCAGGAACATCAGTGCGAAGTCGGTGGTGTGCGGCGGCTGCACGTACTTGCTTTGAATACGCCTGCCCTCCACTTCCACGCCACGCTCGAAGGCCATGCCGGCCACGCGCACGCCTTCGACATCGGCGCGTTCCTGTGCATCGCACAGGCGTTCGTATTCTTCCTTGGGGAATTTTGCGTCGATCGGCAGCCAGACCGGCACACCGTCCAGCTCGCGGCCAGGCAGCTTGATCGCAAATTCCACGATCTCGGCACTGCCCGGAATCGGCTTCACATTGCGGCCGTACTGGTCGGGCGTCATGGTCTGCTCGATCAGCATGCCAAGCTGCACTTCGCCCCAGGTGCCACGCGAACGTACATTGGTCAGCACACGCTTCAGGTCGCCCACCCCAGTGGCCAGGCTTTGCATCTCGCCCAGGCCCTTGTGGACGGCGTCCAGGCGTTCCGACACCAGCTGGAAGGACTCACCCAGCCGGCGTTCCAGTGTGGCGTGCAGCTTCTCGTCCACCGTCTGGCGCATGGCTTCCAGCTTGGACGCGTTGTCGCTTTGCAGGTCTTTCAGACGTGATTCGACCGTGTCGCGCACGGCAGCAATCCGCTGCTCGCTGGATTCATTCAGCTTGCTCAAGGTCTCAGTCAGGCGGTCGCCAAAGCCAGTCAGCGCCTTGGCCGAGGTATCGCGATCATCCTTGGATTCAGTGGTAAGCGCGCCGCGCAGCGCGTCGAAGCGGTCTTGCAACTGCGTGGTCAGGGTACCCAGGCTTTGCGTGAAGCTTTCCAGCTGCTGATTGACGGCCTGCGCATGTTCGGCCTGTCGCTTGTTGCTGGATTCACCCACAGCACGCACGTTCTCGGACAGGCGATCGGCAAACAGGCCCAAGGCAGCACCCGAGGCTTCGCGGTCGGTCTTGGATTCCGCCGTGAGTGAACTGCGCAGCAGCTCGAAGCGATCCTGCAACTGGGTGCTCAGGGTGTTCAGGTTTTGCGCAAAGCCATCCAACTGCTGGTTCAGCACCTTGGCCTGATCGGCCTGCCGGTTGCTCGACACCATCTGCCCTTGTGCCAGGGCCTGCAACAGGTCGGCACGCAGACCACGGGTAGCGTCGGCGGTTTCTTGCCGCAATTCGCGCTGGCCCGACGCAAAATCTTCGCGCAGGCTGCGTTCCAGACGTTCCTGCTGTTCCACCAGACGTTGCTGGTTTTCGTTCAGCGCTTCCTGGCCCTGCAACAGCGCATCCCACCGTGCAGCGCTGCCCTTGCCCGCCCGGAACCAGGCAAGCCAGGCACCGACGGTTGCCAACACGCCCGTGACCGCAGCCACCAACAACAGCAATTCGGTCATACCTACTTCCGATTGACCCAGCATCGACGCACTCCTGGCTCTTGGCCGATGAAGTTTCGCCCTCAGTCCGCGCGATTGCGCATCCAGTCGGCAGTATTGAAGAAGGAAGCAAGCAGACGATCGGCCAGGTTGGCCTCGACCCCTACGTCTTGCATGGCGCGCCCCATGCACGTCACCCACTGATCGCGCTCGACGCTGCCAATGGAAAACGGCAAGTGCCGGGCGCGCAACCTAGGGTGGCCGAACTGGCTGACGTAGTGATCCGGCCCACCCATCCAGCCGCACAGGAACCAGAACAGGCGGTCGCGGGCGTTATCCAGCGACGGCCCGTGCGCCGCGCGCAGTTCGAGCAAGTCGGGTTCGAGGTCCATCAGGTCGTAGAAACGATCGACCAGCGCGCGTACTTGCGGCTCGCCGCCAATCAGCTCGAACACGCTGCGGGTGTGGTCGGTCGGTTCCAAGGGTTGTTGAATCAAAGCCATGAGTTCGATGGATCAGGCGCAATAACGCGCCTGTAGCAGTTCCAGAATGCCGACATTCTAAGCCTCGCGCAGGGTTGCCAACGGCGATTGGCGCAAGACACCACGCAATCCCATCCAACCACCCACCAGCGCGCAGATCATGCCCAGCGCCAGGCCCGCCACCCACACCCACAGGTTCAGAGACAAGGTGAAGTTGAAGGCAAAGCGCGCCAGCAGCCAGGCCGTGGCTGTGGCGCCGAACGACGCAAGAATCCCCGCCAACGCCCCGATGGCAGACAACTCCAGCCACTGCGCCATCGACAACTGGCGACGCGTGGCCCCCAATGCGCGCAACAAGCCCGCTTCGTGCACCCGCTCGTCGCGCGTGGATGCCAAGGCGGCGTACAAGACCAGCACCCCGGCCGCCAGCGTGAAGATAAACAGGAACTGCACAGCGGCGGTGACCTGGTTCAGCACCGATTCCACCTGGCGCAAGATCGCACCCGTATCGAAGATGGTCAGGTTGGGGAAGTCGCGCACCAGCTCGTTGGTCAGGGCAATGCGGTTATCCGGCAGGTGGAAGGCGGTAATCCAGCTTTGCGGCATGTCAGCCAGCGCAGCGGGTGATGTGATCGCAAAGAAGTTGACCCGCATCGAGTCCCAGTCCAGCTTGCGCAGGCTGGTTACCGTTACGTCCACCACATTGCCGCCCACGTCGAACTGCAACTTGTCGCCCAGCTTCAGGCCCAGCGTTTCTGCAATGCCGCTTTCAAACGAGACTTCACGCGAGTCCGGCGCGAACCACTTGCCGGCCACAACCTGGTTGTATTCGGGCAGATCGGTCATGTAGGACAGGTTGAACTCGCGGTCGACCAGACGCTTGGCACGCTCGTCGCTGTAGGCATCGACCTGCACCGGTTTGCCGTTGATCTGCGTCAGTCGCCCGCGCACCATCGGTGCCAGGCCACCGTCGCTGACGCCCGCAGCTTGCAGGCGCTTGCGCACTTCAGGCAGTTGATCGGGCTGGATGTTGATCACAAAACGGTTCGGCGCATCGACCGACACCATGTTGCGCCAGCCATCGACCAGGTCGGTACGGGTGATAGACAGCAGCAGAATGGCCATCAAACCGATCGACAAGGCGCAGACCTGGGTGATGGTGGCGCTGCGACGACGAATCACACCAGCCAGCGCAAAGCGCAAGACCACCGGGCCGCGCGACCAGCGACGCAGCGGTTCCAGCAGCTTCACGCCGCCGAAGGCCACGCCAGCAAATACCGCGAAGCCGACCAGGAAGCCGCCGACGGTCAGCAGACCCAGGCGAATATCCCGCGCAAACCACATCAGCAGCAGCGCAAAACCCAGTGCGCCAATGGCGTAACCAATGGCAGTACGTGCCTGGGGCGTGCCCACGTCACGTCGCAACACTCGGATCGGCGGCACCCGGCGCAGTTGCGCCAGCGGCGGCAAGGCAAAGCCCAGCAGCAGCCACACCCCGGACAGGAAGCCCTGAATGGCGGGCGTGGCGGTGGCACGCGGCAACTCGGTCGTGATCAGGTTGCCCAGCGCAAGCAGCAAGGCTTCGTGGCCGACAAAGCCCAGCACGCTGCCCACCGCAGCCGCGCCCAGGGCAAGGTAGAAGAATTCGATGGCAAACAGCCACGACAGGCTGCCTTGGGTGCTGCCCAGGCAACGCATGATCGCCACGCTGTCCAGGTGGCGCAGGGTGAAGCGGCGTGCCGACAAGGCCACTGCCACGGCGGCAATCAATGCAGCCAGCAAAGCCACCAGTGACAGGAAACGGTCGGCGCGGTCGATCGTCTGGCGCATTTCCGGCCGCCCGGATTCCAGCGACTCAATACGCTGACCACGTGTCAGGCGCGGCGTCAGCCAGTTGGAGAAGTCGGATACCGCCTCTGCCGGCCCGGCAAGCAGCAGGCGATAACCAATGCGACTACCCGCCGTCACCAGGCCGGTGGACGCCAAGTCGTCCGCCCGGATCATCACGCGCGGTGCGACGTTGATGAAGTTCATGCCGCGATCAGGCTCGATCACGATCAGCTTGTCGATGGTGAAACTGCGGTCGCCCAGGCGGATGGAATCTCCCATGCCGACTTCGAGCAAGCCCAGCAACTGCGCATCGACCCAGACCTTGCCCGACGCGGGCACATCCTTGGCGATCTCGTCAGGCGCACCGCTGCCGGTGGCCACCCGCAAGTTGCCTCGCAACGGATAACCCGGTTCCACCGCCTTCATGGCGCTCAGCTGCGCGCGCTGATCGTCCCCCTGCCCCGTCGTCGCCATTGACGGGAACTGCAAGACTTCCGCCACCTGCAAGCCGCGTTTACCTGCTTCGTCGCGCCATTCCTTGGGCGTGGGTGCATCGGACTGCACCACCAGATCGGCACCCAGCAACTGACCGGCATCGCGTTCCAGCGCGTTGCGAATCCGATCAGAGAGGAAACCGACACTGGTGACCGATGCGACCGCAATAATCAGCGCGGCCGACAACAGGCGCAGTTCGCCCGCACGCCAATCGCGCAGCGTCATGCGCCACGCCTGGACCAAGGCCAATTGCCAGGTAAAACCGCTAGGCTTGCTTCGACTCATTCAGTGGCTACTCAGTGATCGTGGTTGGTGGCGGGGAAACCCGCCTCGTTAAGTCGGGCGATGACGTCGGCAATGTGCTCGTGGCCGCGCGTCTGCAACACCACGTCGACTTCGACGTTCTGCACTGCCAGCGTGGTGAACGCACGCTGGTGATGCACTTCGGTAATGTTTGCCTGTGCGTTGGCGATCAAGGTGGTGACCTGGCTGAGCGCGCCCGGCAGGTCACGCAGCTCGATACGGATGCGCGCCAGACGACCCGCACGGACCATGCCGCGTTCGATGATGCCAGACAGCATCAGGGGATCGATATTGCCGCCACACAGCACCAGGCCAATGCGCTTGCCCTCGAACCGTGTGTTGCCTTCGGCACGCGCATGCAACAAAGCCGCCAGGCCCGCAGCGCCCGCGCCTTCGACCACGGTCTTCTCGATTTCCAGCAGCATGACGATGGCGTGCTCGATGTCACGTTCGCTGACCAGCACCATGTCATCGACCCGCGCCGCCACGATCGCCTGCGTCAATACGCCTGGTGAACGCACAGCGATGCCGTCGGCGATGGTGCTGCGGCCGCTTTGATGCGACCCGCCGTAACGCGTTTCGTACATGGCCGGGAAACGTTCGGCCTGCACGCCGATCACTTCAATCCCCGGCTTGAGCGCCTTGGCAGCCGTGGCAATGCCGGAAATCATGCCGCCGCCCCCGATCGCGATCACCAGGGTGTCGAGATCGGGCTGATCGGCCAGCAGTTCCAGGCCGATGGTGCCCTGCCCTGCAATAACCGCTTCGTCGTCGTAGGGGTGGACGACCATCAAGCCGCGTTCCTCGGCAAGCGCCAGGCCGTGTGCCTTTGCGTCGTCGAACGTCTCGCCTTCCAGCACCACATCGGCACCAAAGCGGCGGGTGTTGGCCACTTTCACAGTGGGCGTGAAGCGCGGCATGACGATCACGGCCGGAATGCCCAAACGCTGCGCGTGGTAGGCCACGCCCTGAGCATGGTTGCCTGCAGACACAGCCAGCACACCGCGACGGCGCTGGTCATCATCGAGCAGCGAGAGGCGATTGAGTGCACCGCGCTCTTTGAACGAGGCGGTGAACTGCAGGTTCTCGAACTTCAACCAGATCTCTGCGCCCAGCATCTCGGACAAGGTGCGCGAATGCAGGAACGGGGTGTGTGCGACATGACCGGCAAGGCGGGCTTGCGCGGCGCGGATATCGTCGATGCTTATCAATCTGGGCTCCGGGCGGCGTGATCAACAAAAACTATGGCGGCGATTAGGCCGAGGACTATCTCTTTTGATTTTTTAATTCATTGTACGGACCGCCAAGCCACCTCTAAGCTTGAGTTTCCCGATCCGCTCTACAGAAGGCGACCCATGACCATTCTTACCACTGCTACTGGCGCTCCCGTCGCCGACAACCAGAACTCCCGCACGGCCGGCGCCCGTGGACCGGTCTTGTTGGAAGACTTCCATTTGCTTGAGAAGTTGCAGCATTTCAACCGCGAACGCATTCCTGAACGCGTGGTGCATGCAAAAGGCTCGGGTGCCTATGGCGTGCTTGAAGTCACCCACGACATCACCCAATACACCTGTGCGTCGCCGTTTGCGCAAATCGGCAAGAAAACCGAGATGTTTGCGCGCTTCTCCACCGTCGGTGGCGAAAAGGGTTCCGCTGATACCGATCGCGACCCGCGCGGCTTCGCACTGAAGTTCTACACGGAACAAGGCAACTGGGACTTGGTCGGCAACAATACGCCCGTTTTCTTCCTGCGCGACGGGATCAAGTTCCCCGACTTCATCCACACGCAAAAGCGTGACCCGAAGACCAACCTGAAAAGCCCGACGATGATGTTCGACTTCTGGTCGCAATCGCCGGAATCGCTGCATCAGGTCACCACCCTCTTCTCGGATCGCGGCCTGCCCGATGGCTATCGCCACATGCACGGCTTCGGCAGCCACACTTACAGCCTGATCAACGCCTCGGGCGAGCGCGTGTGGGTGAAGTGGCACTTCCTGACCTTGCAAGGCATTCGCAACCTGGCCCCGGCAGACGCTGCGCGCATCGCAGGCACCGACCCGGATTATGCCCAGCGCGACCTGTTCAACGCGATTGAAAACGGTGATTTCCCCCGCTGGCGCGTCTGCATTCAGGTCATGACCGAGGCGCAAGCCACGCAGACACCGTTCAACCCCTTCGATCTGACCAAGGTCTGGCCGCATGGCGACTTCCCGCTGATCGATGTGGGCACCATGACCTTGAATCGCAACCCGCAAAACTATTTCGCGGAAGTCGAACAAGCCGCGTTTTCGCCCTCGGCCATTATTCCGGGCCTGGGTTTCAGCCCCGACAAGATGCTGCAGGCACGCCTGTTCGCCTATCACGACGCGCACCTGTACCGCGTGGGCACCAACTACCAGGCACTGCCGGTGAACCGTGCACATGTGCCGGTGAATACCTATCAGCGTGATGGCTCGATGCGCTTCGATGGCAACTTCGGCGGCGAGCCGAACTACGAGCCGAATCGCTATGCGCAAGCCCCCAAGCAAGATCCACGCTTTGCCGAGACGCCGCTGGCCGTGGACGGATACGCTGACCGCTTCGATCACCGTGCCGGCAACGACGACTACACCCAGGCAGGCGACCTGTTCCGCCTGATGAGCGACGATCAGCAGACGCTGTTGATCAACAACCTGGTGGGTGCAATGGGATCGGTGCCGCAAGACATTCAGCTGCGCCAGATCGAACACTTCCGCCGCGCCGACCCGCGTTATGGGGATCGGATTGCGGAAGGTCTGGGCTTGAAGACGTCGGTTGCGGCGTAACAGGATGGGCGCTGGAAGGTGCGAGTCGCATGACTGCTGACGGCTTGAACTTGATGGCCTGATCTTGCTAGCGTAGCTTGCCGGCCTACCTTGCTGGCCTACGCAAACAGGGCGCATCCAATGGGTGCGCCCTGTTTTTTTCTGCGCTTGATGGGATCATGACAAGCCCAGTGCTTTTATCCACTACTCAGAATATTATTTCCATAATAGTGGACACCCATCCCTTCGTTTCCTTCCTGCTTTCCACCTCTACATAACCGCCGAATGACCCCACCTGAAGCCACTGGCTCGCTGCGTCTGATCGACTGCACCGAAGCCGACCACGCTGCCGCCATCCTCGACATTCTGAACGACGCCATCGTCAACTCGACGGCCTTGTACGACTACGTGCCGCGCCCGCCCGAGGCGATGAAAACCTGGTTCGCCACCAAGCGGGCAAACGGCTTTCCGGTCATTGGTGTGGTTGACGAAGCAGGTGTGCTGCTGGGCTTTGCAAGCTGGGGCACGTTCCGGGCATTTCCGGCCTACAAGTACACGGTGGAACACAGCGTCTATGTGCACCACCAGCACCGCGGGCAAGGCCTGGCCAAGCATTTGATGCAGGCACTCATTCAACGCGCCCAGGAAGCCCAGGTGCATGTGCTGGTCGGCTGCATTGATGCCAGCAACGTCGGCAGCATCACGCTGCACGAGCGCCTGGGGTTCGTGCACACCGGCACGATCAAGGAAGTGGGCTTCAAGTTCGGCAAGTGGCTGGACGCGGCGTTCTATCAACTGACACTCGCAACACCCACCGCGCCGGTTGACGGCTGACGGCAACTCTCGCAGATGCGGAGCTGGTGCAGGGGCTGGCATGACGATCTGACGTGCCAGCGTTCAAGCGCGTGTCCTCAAGCGCGTGTCCTTAAACGCATACCCTCAAGCGCGTTCCTGCAAAAAACGTCGCCGCATCTGCCAGCGCGCACACGGGCCGGTCACCTCACCGGCAGGAATTGCAGGAACAGCAAGCTGTGGGCGTAGTTGATGCCAGCCCGCTGATAGCGTTCGTTCAGCATGTCCACCAATAGGTCGAGCCGACCCACCATCTTGCCGAATTCGCGCTCGAAGCTCACGTTGTAGCCCTGCTCCGATATCTCGTTCGAGATCAGCCAGGGCTTGCCCTCCCGGTCGTGGCGGCGGGTCAGCATCCACACAGCAATCTCGATGTTGCGGGCGGCGTTCGACACGTGGGTCGCGTTCATGCTGTCCAGCAGGAAGAACTCGGTCTTGCCGCCATGCGCGGTGATCAGCATGTTGGCCAGGCCGTATATCACCGCCGCCACGCGGTCGCCCGTATAAGACTCGTCCAGTGCCAATGCCAGAATCTGAATGTCGCGCCGGTTGCCAAGCTCTGGCAGCGGTTGGCTGTTCTGGATGGCGGTGCGTACCCGTTCGATGGCGGCTTCGTGGCTGGTGGCACCGCTTTTTCGCCACTCGCGCGGATTGCGCCGATAGAACTTGTCCAGCAGCACATACAGGCTGTCCAAGTTGGCCTGCATGGCCAATGTCGCCAGGCGGTTGGTGTCGCTCTGCGCCACCTGGTCTGGGGTAAAGGGCCGGTCGCGTGGAGTTGGCGTCGACATGGCGGGCAGCCCCGCGCAGCCGCCGATCGTCACACAGACTGCGGCGAGCGACATCAGCGCAAGCGCCCTGCGAGGCAGACCGCCCAAGCCGCTGGGGCTGTCTTTGGCCCCCGTACCACCCTTACAGCAAAGCAAAAAACCAGATCTCATGTATTCGTCCGCGTGATGCGCCCCGGTTGCCCGGGTCGCGGGTTCAGCGTGTGGACACGCGGTTGCGTCCCTGCTCCTTGGCCAAGTACAGCGCCTCATCGGCCAGCTGCAAAGCCACTTCCAGTGATTCGCCCCCCGAGCAGGTGCTGACACCCACGCTGACCGTGGCCGTGCCTGCCACCGGGTGCACCGATGCGCTGACGATGTGTCTCACGCGTTCCGCCAGGCTGCGGGCAGCCTCGAAGCCGGTACCGCTGGCGACCACCAGAAACTCCTCACCACCCCAGCGGTAAATCGTGTCACCGGGACGCAACTGGCTTTTGATCAGTTGGGCAATCGACGCCAGCACTTCGTCGCCAATCCGGTGACCGAACCGATCGTTGACGAGCTTGAAATGGTCGATGTCGAACAGCAGCAAGGCAACCGGGCGCATCAATTGGTTGCCACGTTCCTGCAGCACACGCTCCATGCCGCGACGGTTGGCGGTACCTGTCAGATCGTCGGTATAAGCGGCGTTTTCCATCAACCTGGCATGCTCGGACACCTTGCTGATCTGGGTGCGCAGCGCCACCATCATCGACATACACAGCAACACCAACAGGTGCGACGCATATCCATTGACCAGCAGCGCCCCCACATGCAGATCCCAGCCTGGGTCCCGCCCGAACAACAGCACGCCCAGTGGCGTGACCGAAGACAGCAGGAACACGGCCGCGCAACCGATGATGGCCTGCCACTTGGGGAAAAACGCAAAGCCCGCGATGTACAGAATCGGCATCCACTGCAAGGTGTTGGCGACTGCGTAGATGCTGTTGGCGTCGGGCCGGAGGATGAAGTACTGCAGGCCGATCACGATGTAGATCGCCAAGCCACCGAAGGCCAGGTATTCAGCAGCGCGATGCAGCTTCGGACGGTTTCGGATCAGCAGCATGCACACGCTGGTGACCAGCAGGGTCAGAATGACCGGATAGGCATAGACGTCGTAGGGCGACAAAATGCCGTTCGACTGCTCGAACACCCACAAGGTAGCAAAACACTGGGGATCAGCCCCATGATGACGACACGGCGTCGCCTTGACACTTCCATAACCGTAGTCCGTCCGATGCGCAGCGCGAGCGATGTTCGCTCGCGGCGATATTCATGGAAAGCACCCGTCCTGCGTGCGCCATAAAAGACGCCGAGAAACCGAGCCAAGACCTTATACCACCACGCAATCGCGTAAAGGCTGCGCCAAATGCAGTTGCGGCCGACACACTCGACAAGGATTGTGTCGAGATGTGCCGGCCGCATCACTTGCGCCTGCGGTGGGTGGACCGCCGCTTATTACACGCGGTTTATTCCACGAGCTTTATTCCACGAAGGCTTCTTCCCGCTTGCGCAAGATTGCCGGCGACAGCATTGCCAACAGCAGCACGAAGACCACAGCCAGAATGACAGCGCTGATGGGCGAGCGCACGAACACGGTGAAATCGCCGTCCGACAAGAGCATGGCGCGACGGAAGTTCTCTTCCAGCTGAGGACCCAGCACCAGACCGAGCAGCAGCGGAGCCGCTTCCACGCCGACCTTGATGAAGAAGTAACCCACCACCGCAAAGCCCAGCATCATCCACACGTTGAACATGTTGTTGGCGATGCCGTAGGTGCCGATGCAGCAGAACAGCACGATCGACGGGAACATCAGACGGTACGGGATCTTCAGCATGCGCACCCAGATACCGATCAGCGGCAGGTTGATCACCAGCAGCATCAGGTTACCCACCCACATGCTGGCAATCACGCCCCAGACCAGCACGGGTTGCTCGGTCATGATCTGCGGACCGGGCTGAATGCCGTGCATCATCAGCGCACCGACCATCAGTGCCATCAGTGCATTGGCCGGAATGCCAAGCGTCAGCAGCGGGATGAAGCTGGTCTGGGCACCGGCATTGTTCGCCGCTTCCGGACCTGCAACACCTTCAATCGCACCCTTGCCGAAACGCGAGGGGTCTTTCGCCAGCTTCTTTTCCAGCGCGTAGGCCGTGAACGGCGGCAGTGCGGCACCGCCACCCGGCAGCACGCCCAGCATTGAACCGATGGACGTACCGCGCACCATCGCGGGGAAGGCTTCGCGCAGTTGTTTCCAGCTCGGCATCAGGTCACGGATACGCGAGGCCACCACCACCGGACGCCCTTGCGGACGTCCCAGGCTGGCAATGATTTCACCCAGACCGAACAAGCCCATGGCGATCGGCACGAAGTCCAGACCGTCACCCAGTTCAGGCAGACCGAAGGTCATCCGCGAAATACCGGAAGACACGTCGATACCCACCGAGCCCAGCAGCAGACCGAGCACCACCATGGCCAACGCGCGGACGACCGATCCATGCGCCAGCACCACCGCGGCAATCAAGCCCAGCACCAATAGACTGAAGTACTCGACCGCTGTGAATTTCAGCGCCAGCGTCGCCAGCGGTGCGGCCATCATGGCGATGACCAGCGTCGCGACCGTACCGGCGAAGAACGAAGAGATCGCCGCGATTGCCAGCGCCAGGCCAGCCTGGCCCTTCTGCGCCATCTGGTGACCGTCAAGGCAGGTCACCACCGACGAGGTTTCCCCCGGCACGTTGACCAGAATCGCAGTCGTCGACCCACCGTACTGCGCGCCGTAGAAGATGCCAGCCAGCATGATGAACGCGCTGGACGGTTCCATGCCGAAGGTGAACGGCAGCAACAGCGCTACCGTCGGAATCGGGCCAATACCGGGCAATACGCCGATCGCCGTTCCAACCAGAACGCCGAACAGGCAATACAGCAAATTGTTCCACTGGAGGGCGGTACTCAGCCCCAGCAGCAAGTTATCAAAGAGTTCCATGCAAAATCACCAGGGCCAAACGGGAACAGGCAGCGCCAAGCCCTTGACGAACAGCAAGACTGCGCCGATCGACATGGCCACACTGAAAATAATCAACTCGCGCCAGCGCGATTCTTTGCTGGCAGCACCGGCCACCAGAATGGTGAGGATCGAACCGACCACCAGACCGAAGCGGCCAGCGGTCAGCGCAAACACGCCTACCGACAGCGCCACGCCAAGCAGCGGACGCAACTCGATCGGTCCAATGGATTGCGCCGCACGCTTGAAGGCGGCGAGCGCCAGGAAATACACGCCAAAACCAAGCAAGCCGATGGCCAGCACCCTTGGCATGAAACCCGCGCCCATATCGGTCAGGGTGCCGAAGGCGAGATTGCGAATGGAATACAGGGCAATGCCGGACACTGCACACAGGAACAAGCCCAGCAGCAAATCGGAGTTACCCAAGATGCTGGGCGAGGCGGTTGCCGTGTTGGAACTACTGGGGGTGTGACTCATCTGACTGTGACTTCTATTGACGGTGTCTGATCTGACGTGGACGCGGGAAGCCGTGAAACACGGCAGAGAATGATGGCCGTGGTTCACGGGCCATCATTCATCCCGTCCTGGCTTATTGAGCCTTGATGCCGGCGTCGGCGATGACCTTGCCCCACGAAGCGGCATTGGTGGTCAGCCAGGTGCCCAGCTCTTCGGGCTTGCCGCCGATGACCTTGCCACCCTGTTGCTTGATGCGATCGATGACTTCCGGGCGCTTCAGGATTTCGGTAACGGCTGCGTTGAACTTGTTGACCAGTGCCGGCGGCGAGCCTGCGGTGGTCACAATGCCTTGCCACGAACCGACGTCTGCATTGGGCAGCTTCGACTGTGCGAAGGTGGGCACGTCGGGGATGCTGGCAATGCGCTCGTCGCCGCTGACGGCCAGGCCGCGCATCTGACCATTGACCACGAAGGGCAAGGTTGCGGTGGCACCGTTGAAGATGGCCTTGCTTTCGCCGGACACCACGGCTTGCGTTGCTGCCGAACCGCCGCGATACGGAACCGTCTTCCACTCGATGCCCAGTTGCTTGGCAATCGACACCGCAACGATGTGGTTCACACCGCCCACGCCCGAATTGGCGACCGCGAGCTTGCCCGGGTTGGCCTTGGCGTAGTCGATCAGTTCAGCCACGCTCTTCACGGGCAGGTCTTTGTTCACGGCCAGGACGTAGGGCGAGAACATCACCATCGACACGGGGGCCAGATCGGCCAGCTTGTACGACAGGTCGGGGAACAGTGCCGGTGCGGTGGCCAGCGAGCCGACGTCGGCCAGCAGGTAGGTATGACCGTCCTTGGCCGCCTTGGCGACGCTGTCTGCGCCGATGTTGCCAGCAGCGCCCGGCTTGTTTTCCACGACAACGGTCTGGCCCAGGGCTTCGCCCAGCGGTTGAGCCAGGATACGCGCTACGGTGTCAGAGGTGCCACCCGGTGCATAGGGCACAACGATGCGGACGGTGCGCTCGAAGTTCTGTGCAGCGGCACCAAAGGAAACCGTGCCGAGCACGACGCCGGCTGCGATTGCGAGGGTCGTAAGTGCTGGCTTGCGAAGGCGCTTGTTCATGAATCTCCGTCCTTGAAATAGTTGGCGAACCGCGCGTTCTAGGGCGCGGCTTGGACGGATTCTAAGGCCGGCTTGCGCGTATGCCAGCACCAAATACGGCATGCGTCGATTCAATAATTGAATCGTTTAAGCTTCATTAGGCACAACCCTTAATGGTTTCCACCAGGGCGGTATTTGGCGAAAATACGGGCTAGCCCACTGGTGATTCCAAAAAGATATCCAGCACGCGACGCACCACGGGCTGCTCATCGCCCGGCCGCCACGCGGCAAAAAGTTCGGCCCCGTTGCCCGTCAGCGGCGTCAGATTCCGGTACACCACCCCTTCAAACCCCAGTCGCCGCGCGGCTTCCGGCACCAGGGCCACCCCCAGGCCGGTACGGACCAATGCCAGTACGGAGTGGATCTGACTGACCTGTTGAACCAGGTTCGGCAGTGCGCCCGCACTGGAAAAAAGTCGATGCACCAGGTCGTGAAAATACCTGGCTTCTGATGAATAGCCGATAACAGGTTCGTCACCGACTTCGGTCAGGTCAATGACTTCATGACCCGACAAACGGTGCTCGGCGGGCAGCGCAAGAATCATCGGCTCACGCAGCACCACCCGGGACAGGTAGCGCGTCGGACTGATCGGCGGACGCACCAGCGCAATGTCCAGGCGACCGGATGCCAGTGCTTCCAGCTGCGTGGCAGTCACCGCTTCCTTCAGCACAAACGACACCTCTGGCAGACGGGTGCGCAGCTTGTGGATCACGTGCGGCAGGAAGTCGTAACCGGAGGCCGCCGTGAACCCGATCGTGACCGTACCGGCATCGCCCCGTGCGGCTCGCTGAATGGACTCCACCGCCCCTTCGGCAAACTGCAGCAGGCGCTGCGCCTGCGGCAGAAAGGTACGCCCCAACGGGGTCAGTCGGACGCGTCGATTGGCCCGATCCAGCAACTGCGCACCCAATGCGTGCTCAAGCAGCTGAATCTGCCGACTGAGCGGGGGCTGGGTCATGTTCAGACGCGTGGCGGCGCGACCGAAGTGCAATTCATCGGCAACCGCAACAAAACAGCGAAGATGGCTGATTTCGAACATCTACAGACTCCTGGGGTACGACTTGCTTGCAGAACGACGATACGCCCGCCCAAACGCAACGCGGCGCCCGGGTAAGCGGGCGCCGCGTGGTTCAAGCGACGGACGATGCCGGTGGCATCATCCGCGTGGCAAGGATTATTCCTGTGCCGGGGCAGCCGGTGCCGCTTCCGGGGCAGCCAGCGGTGCAATCGCCTTGATCGACAGACGCAGACGGCCCTTGTCGTCAGCCTCGATGACCTTGACGCGGACTTGCTGGCCGACCTTCAGCACATCGTTGATGTTCGCGATGCGGTGGTTGGCGATTTCCGAGATGTGCAGCAAGCCGTCACGGCCCGGCAGCACTTGCACGATGGCACCGAAGTCCAGCAGACGCAGCACGCTGCCTTCGTAGACCTGGCCGACTTCGACGTCAGCGGTCAGGTCGGCGATGCGACGTTGTGCTTCGCGGGCACGGTCCAGATCGGCGCTGGAGATGACGATGGTGCCGTCATCCGAGATGTCGATCTGGGTGCCGGTTTCTTCCGTCAGTGCACGGATGGTTGCGCCACCCTTGCCGATCACGTCACGGATCTTTTCCGGGTTGATCTTCATCGACAGCATGCGCGGGGCGAACTGCGACAGTTCACCGTGGGCCGAGCCCAGGGCTTCGCGCATCTTTTCCAGGATGGTCAGGCGGCCTTCGCGGGCTTGTGCCAGCGCGACCTGCATGATGTCCTTGGTGATGCCCTGGATCTTGATGTCCATCTGCAGTGCGGTCACGCCATTGACGGTACCGGCAACCTTGAAGTCCATGTCGCCCAGGTGATCTTCGTCACCCAGAATGTCGGTCAGCACGGCGAACTTGCCGCCGTCCTTGATCAGGCCCATGGCCACACCGGCCACGTGATCCTTGACGGGGACGCCTGCGTCCATCATGGCGAGCGAGCCGCCGCAGACCGATGCCATTGACGAGGAACCGTTCGATTCGGTGATTTCCGACACCAGGCGAATGGTGTACTGGAAGTCTGCCGGTTCCGGCAGCAAGGACACCAGCGAACGCTTGGCCAAACGGCCGTGGCCGATTTCGCGACGCTTCGGCACGCCGATGCGACCGGTTTCGCCGGTGGCGAACGGAGGCATGTTGTAGTGCAGCATGAAGCGGTCACGGTACTCGCCCATCAGGGCGTCGATGATCTGCTCGTCTTGCTTGGTACCCAGGGTGGCGATCACCAGGGCCTGCGTTTCACCACGGGTGAACAGCGCCGAGCCGTGTGCGCGCGGCAGCACGCCCAGACGGATTTCGATCGGGCGAACGGTGCGGGTGTCGCGACCGTCAATACGCGGCTCGCCAGCCAGGATCTGGCCACGGACGATTTGCGCTTCGATGTCGAACAGGATGTTGTCGACCAGGACGTTGTCCGGGGTGGATTCACCGGCGGCAGCAGCTTGCTCGGCCAGCTGAGCCTTGACCGTGGTGGTCAGGGCGCGCAGTTGCACGGTGCGAGCTTGCTTTTCGCGGGTTTGGTAAGCGGCTTCCAGACCAGCTTGCGCGAGTTCCTTGACCTTGGCGATCAGGGGCTCGTTCTTGGCCGGAGCGGTCCATTCCCATTCCGGCTTGCCGGCTTCGGCAACCAGGTCGTGAATGGCATTGATGACGGCTTGCGATTGTTCGTGACCGAACACCACACCGCCCAGCATCACTTCTTCCGACAGCTGCTTGGCTTCCGATTCCACCATCAGCACGGCGGATTCGGTACCGGCAACGATCAGGTCCAGGTCAGAGGTCTTCAGTTGCGAAGCGGTCGGGTTCACGACGTACTGGCCGTCGATGTAACCCACGCGTGCGGCACCGATCGGGCCGTTGAACGGAATGCCCGAGATGGCCAGCGCAGCCGATGCACCGATCATCGCAGCGATGTCGGGGTCGATTTCCGGGTTCACGGACAGGGTGTGGATCACCACCTGGACTTCGTTGTAGAAGCCTTCCGGGAACAGCGGACGCAGCGGACGGTCGATCAGGCGCGAGGTCAGGGTTTCCTTTTCGGAAGGCTTGCCTTCACGCTTGAAGAAACCACCCGGAATGCGGCCGGCTGCGTAGGTCTTTTCGATGTAGTCGACGGTCAGGGGGAAGAAGTCCTGGCCGGGCTTGGCGCTGGTGCGTGCGACCACGGTGGCGAGCACCACGGTGTCTTCGATAGAGACCACCACAGCACCCGAAGCCTGGCGAGCGATTTCGCCGGTTTCGAGGGTGACGGTGTGCTGGCCGTACTGGAATGATTTCGTGACTTTATTGAACAACATGGGTGGGCATCCTGTTTAGGGTTGCTTGCATGGACCCGGCGGGAGTCCGTGAACCGGCCGCGCATTCAATGCGTTGGCCGATTTGGGACACGCTAGAAAACAAAAATGCCTGTGACAGGCAATCCTGACACAGGCACTCTCGATCCCGCGGGGGGTTGAACAGCACCAGCTTGCGCAAGGTTTTCGTTGCGCAAGCCAGCCGGAAGCCCGTAGCCGGTGCACGGGTTTGATCCCCTGCGCCGCTGACGATCTGGACGAATCCAGTTGTCAAAACCTCCACGGACTTCCTTTCTTGACCAGCTTACTTACGCAGGCCGAGCTTCTCGATCAGACCACGGTACGCATCGGCGTTGCGACGCTTCAGGTAGTCCAGCAGCTTGCGGCGACGGCTCACCATGCGCAGCAGACCGCGACGCGAGTGGTGATCCTTGACGTGTTCTTTGAAGTGACCGGTCAGCTCGTTGATGCGAGCGGTCAGCAGTGCGACCTGGACTTCCGGCGAACCGGTGTCGCCTTGGGCGCGTTGGTATTGCGAAACGATGTTCGCCTTGTCGATGTTTGCTACAGACATGGAATCCTCTCCGAAACTGGCGACGGGGCCGAGGCGCCCCGACGTGGGTTGATGTGCTGCTTTCCTCATTTTCCCCACTCAATTCACTCGCAAAGCTCATCAAGAACCGGGCCAAGTGGACAAGCGGAAAACGAAAAAAGCCCTTGAGTATAGCGCTATTTTCAAGCTGGCGTATAGGCCTGCGTGCATCGGCCGTGTTGACCGGGCTGAATGCATCGCGTCGATCACACGCCAAAGCAGTGCCCTGTCAGACCGGCACCTGCGCATCCCAGCCGATCAGGCATCCCGCACCCGCTCTGGCCGCGACCACATCCAGGCAGCGCCGCAGGCCATGCCCACTGCCAGCACCGCAACCAGAATGCGATGATCCGGCAAGGTCCACAGCATGATGCCAAGCGCCACACTCATGCTCAGGCTGGCACCCAGCTTGGCACGCCGGGTTACCACGCGCCCGTTGTGCCAATTGTGGATGATCGGGCCAAACAGGCGATGCCTGAGCAACCAGGCACGCAGCCGTGGCGAACCCTTGCTGGCCGCCCACGCCGCCAGCAACACGAATTCGGTACTGGGAATACCCGGCAGAAAGACAGCGATCACCGCCAGCCCCAGGCTGACATAGGCAAGAATCAGCCACAGCCAGCGAACGGCTGGGTGCGCCGGCTTGGCGTCCGGCAGATTGGTTTCTGGCGGGGTTTTTGATGGATGCGCACCATCTTGCCCGACGTTCGGCGCAGACGAAGCCACCACCGCAGAATTGTCGGCAGGCACGTTGACGAGATCTTCCTTACGCTGCGACACGACGCTATTTGCCGAAACTAGAAGCCACGATTATCGCAGCCTTCACGACGCCGCCACCGGCTCGGCACCCAGCAAGCTTGCAGCAATCGCATCACAAGCCTGTTGGCGGCGCGCGCTGGCGTCCACCTTGCCATTCAAGGTGGACCACGTGGGATGCGCCCGCGCGCCATGCAAGGCCTCGGGCAGCTTGCCGCTGCGCCAGACCTTTTCGATATCGGCATCCAGTTTCAGTGGGGTTTGCGAGGCGTGGCCTCGACGCGCCAGCGCACGGGCCAACGACAACTGACGCAAGGCCAACACCTGCAATACCTCGTCGCCCACGGTCAACTCCCGGTATCCGCGCACCCGGTCGAATGCCTGACGCCCTACCCGCTCAAGCCCTTCCCAGGCCCCACCCGCCGCAGCACCCGCCAAGGTCGCCACGCCCAAGGTCAGGCCACCCGCCATCACATCGACCACTGCGCCCACGCCCGCACCCGCCACCAGGCCACGCGCCACCCGTACACCCGTGTCTTTCAAGGCTTGCGGATGAAACAGATCGGTTTCCCATCGACCTTCGGTCAAGGGCAAGTTCGCCGAGTCATAGTCACTGGCGACAAACCCATATAAGGACAACAAGGCATCGACCGCCGCCTGCTCACGCGCGCGCACCGCGTCGTGCAGGTCTTTGAGCGCGGCTTCCACGGCGGCGGCATCGCCTTGCACCCGACGACGCAAGGCCGCCGTATCGATCAGCAAGTCGGCAATGCGCTGCGCAGCCGCCCGAAAGCGGTTCTGCTTCTGCAGCGCCAGGTCGTCGATCAAGCTGCGGGTGATCGCCTCGGCCCGCGCGTCCAGCAAGGTTGCCAGACGCGTGTACAGCCGTGCCTCGCCATCTTCGGCAGGCACGGCGGCGTCGAATTCCACAATCGCATGCAAGCCCAGACGGGCAAGCGTCTCGCGCCATTCACTTGCGCGGCTTTCTGGCTGGGCGATGAAGTTCAACACGGGCAACAGGGGGCGTGCGCAAGCACCCAGAATCAGCAGCTCGTCGCGATGCTTGGGCAATACCGGGTCGCGCGCATCGACCACGTACAAGGCCGCGTCACTGGCCAGCAGCTGGCGGACAACCTTGGCTTCCTGCTCGAAACGGCCTTTGGCTTCGGGCGTATCCAAGAAACGCGCAATGCGTGCCGGGCCGTCGGGGCGTTGCGCCAGGCCGTCCAGCGGGCGGGTATCCAGGCGCTCAAGGTAGGCAAGCAGAGCAATGGCATCTTCTACACCAGGGGTGTCATACAAGGTCAGCACCCGCTCACCCTTGACCATCAGGTGCACACCTTCGACATGGCGCGTGACACCAGGCCGATCGGCTACTTCACCGAAATCCCGGTCGCGCGCCAAGGTGCGCAGCAATGAGGTTTTGCCGGTATTGGTGTGGCCCACAACGGCGATACGCAGGGCTTCGCTCATGGCAGCGTCTCCCCAGAGGGGGATTGGGGCGAGGCAGTTGTGGCGGGCGCAGTCTGTGGATTGGGCAGTTGTGGGTTGCCTGGCATTGAATTGCCTGGTTTTGCACTACCCGTCGCAAGCCAATCCCAGACATCAGCTTCGCTGCCAGCAATCGAACCGCCAAGCTCACTCATGCTCAGCCTGTCCACCCAAGCCTGACGACGACTGGGCGATGCCTTGGCCGAACCTGCCAACAGAATGCGGCTCTCGGCAGCCAACCCAATCAACTCAGCAACCAGCGCCACGGTGCCCCGGTCAGGCGTCTGGCGCGCGTCACACACTACCAGCAGCCGCGCCGGGCGCGCCGCGTGCAAACGCTCGATGGCAGCCTCGCGCTGTGGCCCGCTATCGATGACACCAGCGTCATACACAGAGGGGGATTGCGTCTGCGTCGCTCGCAGATCTTCGGGCAGCTCGACAGAGATCAGCCACGCCTGACCGGGTGCGACTTGCTGACCACTGGAACGCACGTGTCGTGAGGCAGCTTCGTGTGTTGCGGTATCTGCCGGCAGCCCAGGATGATCGTGCGCCCCGCTTGTTTGCGGATTCGAACCTGGCGGAGTCAAACCTGGCTGATTCAGACCCGACTGACACACCCCCGACTGACTCCCATCGAACAAATTTGATTCGGGCAGCGCACGACTCGAAGCCTGAGCGGCATGACTCGCATGCGTCGACACCCACTCCCCAGCCGGTGCAGGATCGATCACCCCCGTGCGACGCGAAGCAGGCCGCAGCCGGGCTTCCAGGGTATCCAGCCCCGGCAACGACATATCCACCGTCAGCGTATTCACCCCACGGCGCACCTTCCAGACACATATCAGCAAGGCCAACGCACGTGGCAGCACCCCATAGACGGCCACCACGCCCAGCAACCAACCCGCCCATATCGCACGACCGTCCGCAGGCTGCGTCGCCACACCATCACTGGCGCGGATCAGCGCAGCGTCTGGCGTAGGCAGGCCCAGCATTCCGGGCAGACTCCCCAACCACAAGGCCAGCCGTTCCACATAGCCCGGGTCGAGAATCGTCGTCTCCCACACGAAGTCATAACGGCGGGTGGCAAGCATGGCCAACAAGGTCACCAGCGCGGCCCCCAAGGCCAACAGCCAGATCGCATGGCTGACGCCACCCAACAACCAAGGCAGCAAGCGCGCCCGCGCCATCAGATTCACCAAAGACTGCGGCGCAAGCGCCCCGGCAGGCCCGCGCGCAGCCCGCCGCGCCAAGACCAACCAAAGCTTGCCCAAGGCACCGCCCGAGCCCGCCCCGGTTGCCAGCGACCACGCCAGACCGCCCAACCATAAGAAAAGTGTTAGAACATGCAAACCCAGCAAGCCACTGACGGCCCAGAGCAGATTCACGGGCCGGCTGGCATCACCCAAGGCCGCAGTCGCAGTACCCGCTCCCAGCAACACAGCCACCACGCCCAACAACAAGGCAGCCAGATTCGCCCCGCCACGCCAGGTGCGCACGGCCTCGACCAGCCCTTCCCGCGCAGCCAATTGAGCCGCACGCTGGGTCAATGCAGCGTCCAGCGGCAGTTCGCGGGCGCGCAGCGCGCGCATTTCCGCGTCGTCGGCAAGCGGCCCCCACAAGGATTCGCGCAGGCGAACGGCTTCGACCAGCCAGTGGGACATCAACGGCGAAGCCGCTGCGGGAACATCTGAAGGCGAAGCAGGCGAAGAAGCGGAAGGCAAAGGAAGCGACAATGGGCAGGAGACGTGAAAGAGATGCGGCGCGTTTGCGGGTACGCAAGGGGGGTACGCAAAAGGATGTACAAGACAGCGCGCAAGGCAACGCACGAGGGGAAGGCGCAGGTCAGGTGCAAAGGAAGTGCAAGGCAACCAGCACGCGCCCAAGCTTACGTTTTTCACCTGCGCGGGTAAACCACCACCCGCCTGATCGGCGCGCCGCTTGGTACAGTCAAGCCATTGGAGGACATCACCGTGAACATTACCCTACCCCTACGCCTTGCTGCCACGGCTGTGCTCGTGGCGGCCCTGGGTGCCTGTGCATACCCTGGTCAATTGCAAACAGGCACCAGCGTGACCGAGGCCACGTCGAAATACGGCGCGCCGGTCGTGGAACGCCCGCTGCCAGGCGGCGGCAAGCGCCTGATCTGGACCACGCAGCCCCTGGGCCAATACGCCTGGCGCGCCGATGCTGACGCCAGCGGCACCATTCGCAGCGTCACACAGGTCCTGAGCACGCCGGAATTTGACCGGCTGTCTCAGGGCACCTGGACCAGGGACCGCCTGTTGGGCGAATTCGGCCCGCCCGCCGAAGTATCCACCGTGGGCTTCCGAACCAGCACTGAAGTCTGGTCGTGGCGCTATAAGGAATCGGACGTCTTCCCGTACATGCTGTATGCGTACTTCGACGATCGCGGAAACATGATCCGCTATCACAAGGGACCGGACCCGATGTTCGATGCCAAGGATGGCAGCGGGGATCGGCCGTAAGCCACCGTTTGTGCAAGGGGCCACCGTTTGTGCAAAAGGCGATAGTCAGCGCACGGCGCAAAGCCCCTCGCAGACCGTCTTGCGCATGGCCACGTCGATCCGATCGAAGTGCTTGGCAAATGGTGCCTTGGCTGCAGGGTCCAGCGCGTCCATCTCGGTCAAGACCTGCTGGCGCGCGGACACGGGCATGGCTGCCTGGACCGTGTCCGCAACGTCCGACAATGCCGCCAGCATGGCCTCTTTGTAGGCGGGTGACAGGCGGTCATCGTGCATCACCTCGAACAGGCTGGTGTAGTTGCTGGCAATGCCATCCAGCATATTGCGCAGCTTCGCCATTCGCGGGTCTCTGGCACGCGCCTCGGGACTGATTGCTTCCACCATTTCCAGAAGCGGTGCCAGTTGCTTTGACATGCAGCGCACCAGGAATGGCTGGATCAGCGCCAGCTCTTCCTGGAACGTGTAGGTGTTCTGCATCATGACGGCTGCTGCCTGATGGCCCACTTCGGGAAGTTGCGACTTGCGATCGATGCGGCGGTCCAGGTCGAACAAGGCATAGGCGACAGAAATCTGGTTCGCGCTATGACACACCGAAATCAAATCGCCTAGCTGCGCCTGCGTGAAAGTGCGCCCATCAAGGAACTGGCGGTGATCGGACAGACGTTTGATGAGCGGACCGGCGTCTGGGTCGCTCAGCCGAGGCATGCCACCCTGCTTCATGGCAATGTCCAGCTTTTTGCCGAGGGTCTGGCTGTCTGCCAGATAATCACTCAGGCTCTGGGCTTGAACCGAGAAACTGGCCAACGCCAATGCCGATGAAATGATCAGTCTTTTATAAATCATGCGTACCCAGTCAGAAGGTCAACACACCAGCCCGCGCGCATTGACTGAAGGCCGTGGTTTGAAGGCAATAGCTTAAAGGCCGTGCCTGCCAGCCGTGCCCGGCGCGGAACAGGCTCGATTTATAAACGCATGCATTGACCCGGCAAAAACAAAAAACAACTGGAAAGATAAAAGCGCGTTTTGAAGCATGAGCATCGCGACATCCCCCGCACACGAAAACGCGCAGCGGCTGCGCGCCATCGTATCTACCTCGGCATCGCTGATGGCTGCATTGCGGGCGGCGCGCTCGCTTGCGCTGCATGATTGGTGTATCGGGGCAGGTGCGGTCCGATCGCTGGTCTGGGACACGCTGCACGGCCATGCATGCCCCTCGGCCCCCGAGGACATCGATGTCGTCTACTACGACGCGCGGGCGTGTCCTGCGCAAGACGCGCAGCTTGAAGCCCGCTTGCGGGCAACGATCCCGACAATGCGCTGGGAAGTCACCAATCAGGCCCACGTCCACGAGTGGTTCGCCAGCACGCTTGGCCAGACCGTTGCGCCGTTTTCCAGTCTGAAAGAAGGCATTGCGACATGGCCTGAATATGCAACCTGCGTTGGCGTGTACGTGAACGAAGATGATTCAATCGGCATCGTCGCCCCATACGGACTGGATGATCTGTTCAACCTTCGGGTTCGGCACAACCCGACCAGAGCAAGTCTGGACACCTACCGGCAGCGTGTGCATGACAAGCGATTCCAGGAACGCTGGCCCAGGCTGTCGATCAGCATGGAATGAACGCACAACAAACAGGCAAAAAAAACGGCGACCTTGTCAGATCGCCGTTTTCCATAAGTATTGCTGCAGGCAGTAATACGTCAAACGCTCATTCGGGCAGACCACGCCGCTGACGCTTCAGCCGTTGCGCCTTCTGCCATCTCCAGAACCACAGCGCATAGCCGCTCAAACCGTAGATCACGAACAGCCCGAACAGTGCAATCGGCGGATCAACCGAGATGAACACGAACGCCAGCACCACCAGCAAAATGCCCCAGAATGGCACGCTGCGGCTCAGGGCAAACGACTTGCCGCTGAAGAACGGTGCATTGCTGACCATCGACACACCAGCGTAGACCGTGACGGCGAACGCTACCCACGGCAACCAGAGTTCCTGGATCGTGAGCTTGTTGTCCACCGCCAGCCAGACAAAGCCTGACACCAAGGCAGCAGACGCCGGGCTGGGCAAGCCTTGGAAATAACGCTTGTCCACCACCGTCAGGTTGGTGTTGAAGCGTGCCAGGCGAAGTGCTGCGCCAGCCACGTAAATGAATGCAGCCAGCCAACCCCAGCGGCCCAGGTCTTTCAAAATCCATTCGTACATGACCAGCGCGGGTGCCACGCCGAACGAGCACATGTCGGACAGCGAGTCGTATTGCTCGCCGAAGGCCGACTGGGTGTTGGTCAGACGCGCCACGCGGCCGTCCATGCCGTCCAGCACCATGGCGGCAAAAATGGCCATGGCGGCTACGTCGAAGCGGCCGTTCATGGCTTGCACGATGGCGTAGAAGCCCGCAAACAGGGCTGCCGTCGTAAAGGCGTTAGGAAGCAGGTAAATGCCGCGCCGGCGCCGTTCAATCTCTGTCATCAGATCTCCGCAAGAATCGTCGTGGTTGCGCTGACCTTGTCGCCGATGGTGACTCGGGGACGCGCTTCTGGCGGCAGGTATACGTCCACCCGCGATCCAAAGCGGATGAAGCCGTAGCGCTGGCCGCGGCTCAAGGTTTCACCGTTTTTGACATAGCAAAGAATGCGCCTGGCAATAAGGCCTGCCACTTGTACCGAGGTAACCACCACGCCATCAGGACGGCGGATGACGATGGCGTTGCGCTCGTTGTCCAGCGAGGCCTTGTCCAGGTCTGCGTTGACGAACTTGCCGGGGAAGTAGGCAACGCTTTCTACCGTGCCGTCGACAGGCGCGCGGTTCGAGTGAACGTTGAAGACATTCATGAACACACTGATTTTCAGCGATTCACGTTTTGCGTAGGGATCGAACACTTTTTCGACCGAGACAATACGGCCGTCGGCGGGCGACAGCACGGCGTTGGCCTGGGTCGGCGCCGTACGCGGCGGGTCTCGGAAGAACTGGAGGATGAACAGCGTGATGATCCACAGGGGAATCGACCACGAGAACGACCAGAACGAGACGAGCACCGAAAGGACGGCGGCGGCGCTGAGATAGGGCCAGCCTTCTCGCGCAATGATGGGGTGTGGGTAGTGTGTCTGCATGGGTGAAGATTAACCGATGCGCGCGCTGCCCGCCTGCTCGAAATTGCGGGCTGGCGCGATGGGCGGGCGCGTGCTGTCGACACGGCCCGCCCTGCCCCGCCAATGCTTATGCCAGTGCCTAGGTCAGTGCTTACGCCAGGAGCTGGCGACGCGCGGCAATAAAGGCGTTGCGGCTGCGCTCGGCCAGGTCGTGGCGACCGGCGTCAATGCGCTGTTTGCCAGCCGTCCAGACGCCTGCGATATCCGGTGCGCCACGCTGCGAGAAGATATGCGCACCCAATGCCTGCGCGGCTGGCAGGCCTGCCAGCCCGGCGCTGGCACCGTCCAGCACAACAAAGTCGGCCTGCTGACCGACGACCAGACCGCCCACGGCACGGGCGCTGGCGCGCGCGCCACCGGCAACTGCTTCCAGATACATGCGCTCGGACACCTGCGGTCGCGCATGCGACGCCAGTACGTTGCGGCGCTGAAGCAGCAGACGTTGGCCGTATTCGAACAGGCGCAATTCTTCGGTCACGCTGAGCGATGCATTGCTGTCAGACCCGATCCCCCAGGAACCACCGGCATCCAAGTACCGTTCGGCATCGAAGAAGCCATCGCCCAGGTTGCCTTCGGTCGTCGGGCAGATGCCGGCCGTGGCACCGCTGCGGGCCAGGCCAAGGGTTTCGGCTTCGACCATGTGCGTGGCGTGGATCACGCACCAGCGCTGGTCCACCGGCATGTGATCGAGCAACCAGGCAATCGGGCGCTGGCCGCTCCACGCGATGCAGTCTTCGACTTCGCGCTGTTGCTCGGCCACGTGAATATGCACGGGTGCCGTGGCATCCAGCGCATGCAAGCCGGCAACCGCGTCACGCAAGGCCTCGGGCGGGACGGCGCGCAGGGAATGCGGTGCCAGGCCAAGCCGTGCGTTCAACTCGGGGGCGGCCTTGCATTGCTGGGCCAGGCGGTCGATCAGACGCAGCATCGCGTCCGTGCCAGACAGGAAACGACGCTGGTCGGCCTGGGCTGGTTTGCCCCCAAAACCACCGGTCTGATACAGCACCGGCAACAAGGTCATGCCAATGCCGGTGGCCTTGGCCGCGCGCATCAGCGCCTGCATCATCTCGGTCGCGTCAGCGTAGGGCTGGCCGTCTTCCTGGTGATGCACGTAGTGGAATTCGCAGACGGTGGTGTAGCCGGCCGCCAGCATCTCGATGTAAAGCTGCGTCGCAATCGCTTCCAATGCTTCTGGCGTCATGCGCAGCGCAAAGCGGTACATCAGTTCGCGCCAGCTCCAGAAGCTGTCGGCGCGAGTACTGCGAAACTCGGTCAGGCCCGCAAAACCACGCTGAAATGCGTGCGAGTGCAGGTTGGGCATGCCAGGCAGCAACGGCCCGGCCGCACGCGGCACATCGGAACTGGGCAGGCTGTCGGGTTCGACACGGGTCAGGCGACCCGTTTCATCCCAGTTCAGCAGAACGTGTCGAGCCCAACCTTCGGGAAGCAGCGCCTCGGCGGCGAAAAGCGTGTGCATCATGGATAACAGTGGAAAAAATGGATTATTCGCGGCTCAACACAGCTTGCAGGAAGGAACGCGTGCGCGCCTCGCGGGGATTGGTGAACACCACAGCCGGGTCACCTGCCTCGACAATCACACCGCCGTCCATGACGACCACGACATCGGCCACTTCACGTGCAAAGCCCATTTCGTGGGTGACCACCATCATGGTCATGCCTTCCTTGGCCAGCAACTTCATCACCTGCAAGACTTCACCCACCAGCTCGGGATCGAGCGCCGAGGTCGGTTCGTCAAACAGCATGACACGCGGTTCCATGGCCAGCGCGCGGGCAATCGCAACCCGCTGTTTCTGACCGCCTGACAAGCTGCCCGGCATGGCGTCGGCCTTGTGCGACAGACCCACCTTTTCCAGCAGTACGCGTGCACGTTTTTCTGCATCGGCACGCGACAGGCCAAGCAGCTTGCGCGGGCCCACGGTCACGTTGCCCAACACGCTCAGGTGCGGAAACAGGTTGAAGCCCTGGAACACCATGCCCACGTGCTTGCGCAGCTCGTTCAGCTCGGACTCGGGCAGCATCTTGCCGTTATCGACCAAGCGTTTGCCGCAGATGTCGACGCTGCCGGCTTCAGGCACTTCCAGGCCATTGCAGCAACGCAGGAAGGTACTTTTGCCCGACCCGCTGGGGCCAATCACGACCACCACTTGCGAGGCATCGACATGGAAGTCGATGCCGTTCAATACTTTGTTCGCCCCGAAGGACTTGGCCAGGCCCCGGATATCGATCAACGGGGTCTTGCCCGTGGCATTCATCGCGGTCGAACTCATTGCACCATCCCTCCTGCACGCAGGCGCTTTTCAATCATGCGCAACACCAGGGTCGCAATGCTCGTCAACACGAAATACACCAATGCCACCGCCAGGTAGACCTCCAGCGAGCGGTAAGACACGCTGATGATCTTCTGCCCTTCATGCATCACATCGTGAATGGTCAACAAGGACACCAAGGCCGAATTCTTGATCAGTGCGATGAACTCGTTGCCCAGCGGCGGAATCATCCGCACGAAGGCTTGCGGCAATACGATTGCGCGCATGGCCATGCCGGACGACATGCCCATCGAACGGGCCGCCTCGGTCTGACCGCGATCCACCGACTGGATTGCGCCACGCACGATTTCCGACACATAGGCACCGGAATAAATGCCCAGGCCCACTGCGCCGCAGAAGAACGCCGGCAACATGATGTCGAAATGTGGCAGGCCGTAGAACCACAGGAACAACTGCACCAACAACGGGGTACCCCGAATGAAGCTCACATACGCCGTGCAAAGCCCATAGATCACGCGCTTTTTCGGGTCGAGCCGGCCAATGCCAACCAGCAGACCTATTGCACAGCCCAGCAACAAGGCCACGGCAGTCAGTTCAACCGTGACCAGCGCGCCACGCGCCAGGTCGCCGGCACCGGCGATCACCGGCGCAAAATCGAGTTCCATCAGGTATTCCCCGCTATCGGTCCAGAAAAGCCAATCAGTCAGATGCGCCGTTTATTGGGCAGGCGATTCGAACCACTTCTTGATCAGCGCGTCGTAGGTGCCGTTGGCCTTGATCTTGACCAGCGCTGCGTTCAGTTCCTTGGTCAGTTCCGGGCGGTCCTGACGCACGGCAATGCCGTAGTTCTCGGTGGTCAATTGCTCTTCCAGCACACGGAAGCCCGGACGGCTTTGTGCGAACAGCTTGGCAGCAGGCTTGCCGGTCACGGCAGCAGCGGTACGGCCGATTTCAGCCAGGTTGAACATTTCCTGGTTCTTTTCGACTTCGGTACGACGCACCAGCGGGTGGTTTTCCTTCAGGTAGTTGACCGACTTGGTACCGACCTGAACGCTGACGTACTTGCGGTCCAGATCCTTCAGGGTCTTGATTTCCGGGTCTTTGGTGACGACCACCAGGCCACCGGCGTAGTACGGGTCGGTGAAATCAACGACCTTGGCGCGTTCCGGCGTGATGTAGATGGCCGACACGGCGATGTCGAAGCGCTTGGACACCAGACCCGGGACCAGACCCTTGAAGTCGATGTCGGTCCATTCGATCTTCTTGCCGGCAGCGGCAGCCAGTGCTTCGGTCAGTTCGATGTCAAAGCCCGTGCGCTTGCCGTCTTTGAAGAACTCCATCGGCGGGAAGGTTGCATCGGTCACGGCGCGGATGACATTGGCGTCTTGTGCGAATGCGGTGCCACTGAGCGTCAGGGCGGCCAGGGCCAGGATCGAGAACGAACGGCGGGTAATCATGGGGGGTCTCCTCCAGGGGGCTTAGAAGCTCTGCAGACGCGCAGAGATGCGACCGGCGGCAATCACCGTCCGATCGATTAAATTTTTCTCGCGCGAGATCGCGCGGACACTGGGTGCCATCAAGGTCAGCGAACCAGCGGCACGGTCGCGGCGGCGGTATACCGGTACACCCACGCCCCAGATGCCGGCATCGACCTCACTGTCGCTGATCGCAAATCCGGCACGGCGCACGGCCTCCAGTTCATCGAGCAGGCGTTCGCGTGACTCGGGCTCGTTGGCCAGCAATTCGTCCAGCACGGCGGTGCAGGCAGCGCTTGGCATGAAGGCCAGCAGCGACTTGGCGGACGCACCACGCAACAGGGTCACGCCACGGCCACGCTCGAAAGAGCAACGCAGCGGCTGCGTGCTTTCCACGATGTCCAGGCAGACAACCTGATTCTTGACCGCCACCACCAGCCCCACGCTTTCGCCGGATTCACGCGACAGGCGCTCCATCTCGGGCCGTGCTTCGCGCACCAGTTGCTCGGCGTTATCGAAGCCGACCGCAAGCTGCAAGCTGACCGGACCGGGCGCGTATTCGCCATCGCGTTCAGACACGAACCCCCAGCGCTTGAGCAATGCCACCTGGCGGTAGACCGTGCTGGTCGCCATGCCGGTGTGCTCGGCCAGCGCCGCCACGGTCAGGGGACGGCCCTCTTGCGCCAAGGTCGCCAAAAGGTACAGAACGCGATCAGCGCCGGCGGATGGGACGGGTTTGTCCAACGGAGACTCGAAAAGTGTGTCTTGATGTATTTCCGGAGCTTAGCGGCGATTCTCGACACGTGGGGGAAGCATTCCCACCAAATGAGAATCAGCAGAACTTTTTGTTAGGCAACCACGATTAACGCAGGCGTAAAGGAATGCTGTCACGCATCGGCGAAACGGGTCAGAAGCCAATGGGATATGGAAAGTGAGAAGAGAAAGCAGAGCGAAGCAACCCTGCCATGCCGACCTGAGCAGGTGGCCAAACCGCACGCCAGCAAACGACGAATCTGCAAGCGATAAACCGATTTACAAGAACTGGATGGCAACAGCGGATGGCAACAGCACACTGCCCTGTAGCCCGCCGCCGCCATCCATTTCAACAAGGGGCTTTATGCGCTGAGCGCAACGACTGGAAGTCGTTACGGGCGACCCCGTGGATGTGAAGCGCCCTTCACACCCTTGTCGTCAACTTAGTTCGCGTCGCCGCGTTGCGCCAGGATCTCGACCAATTCGGGCACCAGCACTTGCGGATCGCTGTCCTTCACCGCGCCATTGAAGGTCTGGCGAACCCCATCGGCGATGGCGCGGGCGCAATGGCCGTCTTCGGCCATGGTGGTGTAGTAATCCAGGTCTTTCAGCGCATTGGACATCGCGAAGCGCAGGCCGCTCGTGTCCTTGTCGGTGATGGCCGGCTTGATGCGTTCCAGCGCCGTGCCGCCGCCACCGCCCTTGCTCAGCACTTCGATGAACACATCGCCCGAGATGCCCGCGCGCTCGGCGCAAGCGGCCGCTTCGGCGATCAGAGCGACCGAGCCCAGCGATACGAAGTTGTGCAGCAGCTTCATGCGGTGGCCGGCACCCACTGCGCCTGCGTGCGTGATGTTCTCGGCAAAGCATTCCAGCAGCGGACGGCATTCGGCAAACAAGGCCTCGTCCGCGCCAACCAGCAGATTCAGACGACCTTCGGCGGCTTCCTTGGGCGTACGCGTCATCGCGGCGTCCATGAAGCGACCACCGGCTTCGGACACGACGCCTGCCAGGCGCTCGGTCGAGGTGGGAATGGCGGTAGAGCAATCGATGATCACGGTGCCGGGCTTGATGCCCTTCAGCACACCGGTGTCGCCCAGCAACACCGCTTCAACCTGCGGCGACCCTGTCACGCAGAGCAGCACGATATCGACCTGGGATGCCAACGCGCTTGCGGTGTCGACGGTCTTGACGCCTGCGGCGAGCAAGGTGTCGAGCGGCTGGTTGCCCGGGTGCGCCAATACGACGAGTGAATGTCCATGCTTGACGATGTTGCTGGCAATGCCGTGTCCCATCATGCCAACACCGATCATGCCGATATTCATCTTGGTCATTTATATCCTTGCGAGAAACGTGAAATGTTGAGTAATTGCCGTTAACGGTGCTGCCCGCAGGCCGGCTGTTTACCAGCCCGCTGCCGCACCATCGCTTCGTGGGTCTGATCCACCCTCGAACAGACCGTCGGCATGCATCACGATAGCGCCTGCATGCCCCATGCTCTCATCGTAGGGCTGCAGCACATCCACCTGGTGGCCCAAGGCTCGCAATGCCAGGACGGTTTCGTCCGGGAAGCGTGATTCCACTTTCAGGGAATCGCTGCTCTGCCCCCAGGTGCGCCCCAACAACCAGCGCGGGGCATCGATGGCGGCTTGCGGATTCATGCCCATGTGCACGATCCGGCTGAACACGGCGCTTTGCGACTGCGGTTGCCCGTCTCCGCCCATGTTGCCGTAGACCAGCGTGCGGCCGTCAGCCAGATGCGCCATGGCCGGATTGAGCGTGTGGAACGGCTTGCGGCCCGGTGCGATCGGGTTGCGAGCGGCCGGGTCCAGCGAGAAGCTACAGCCGCGATTCTGCCAGTTGATGCCTGAGCCTGGCAGCACCAGGCCGCTGCCGAATTCGTGATAAATGCTCTGGATGAAGCTGACCGCCACCCCGTTGCGATCGATGGCCCCCATCCAGACGGTATCAGCAGGCCCCTGCCCTGCGCCCCAGGGCGCAGCGTGATCGCGCGACACGCGTGCCGTCATGGCGTCGAGCGCATCGGCGGCCAAAAAACTGGCGGGATCAAGGCTCATGTGACGCGGGTCGGTGATGTGCTTGTCGCGCACCGCGAAGGCTTGTTTGGTTGCCTCCACACACGCATGCACAAAACTCGCGCCAAGCGATTCCAGCGCCGGATGCCACAGGCGATCCAGCTGCCCCAAAATCAACAAGGACACCAGCCCTTGGGTAGGCGGCGGCATGTTGTAGACGGTACCAAGCGTGTGCCTGAGCGCAAGCGGCGTCTTCCACACAGCTTCATGCGCTTCCAGGTCTGCCAAAGCCAGCGGGCTGCCTACTGATTGCAGGTCAGTGGCAATGCTGCGCGCCAGTTCGCCCCGGTAGTAGTCATCAAGCCCTGCTTTGGCCAGGTGCTCAAGCGTGGCTGCCAGGCGCGGCTGCTGGAAGCGCGCACCAATCGCGGGTGCAGCACCGTCTTGCAGAAAGGTATCGGCAAACCCGGGCAGCTGATCCAGTTCCTGGCGACGGTTGGCGGTACAAACCGACTGACTGCGGGTGGTCGAAATGCCATCTTTCGCGTAGAAAATGGCATCTTCCAGCAAGCGCGACAAGGGCAGTCGGCCACCCAGTTCGGCCTGTGAATACGACAACGCGGCCTGCCATCCCGACACGGTGCCGGCCACGGTATTGGCGGCCAAGCCGCCGCGCGTGGGGACCGCAGTCAGCCCGTGGGCACGATAGGCGTCGATGTTGGCCGCAGCAGCCGCCGCACCACACGCTTCCAGGCCGCGCGGTGCCTCGCCGGGTTTGGAGATCAGCCAGAAGCCGTCACCGCCAATGCTGTTCATGTGGGGGTAGGATGCGGCGATCGCAGCCGCTGCCGCAATCATGGCCTCGACGGCATTACCACCATCACGCAAGACGGCCAGACCGCTTTGGGCTGCCAAGGTGTTCGGTGCCACCACCATGCCGCGTGAACCACGCGCCGGATTGGGAAAAGAGGTCAAAGCGACTCCTGATTAGGGGGTGACGAGGTAGAGGTACGCAACAGGAAACGCATCAATTCGGGCACCGTTCCCATGACGTGCTCACGCGCTGCGCGCTCGCAGCGGTCAGGGTCACGGCTGTGCAGCGCGCTCATCAGCGCGCGGTGGTCGTCACGGGCGGTGCTGTCGCCAGGCGACTCACGCTTCCAGAGCCGCATGTAGGGCTCGACAATCACGTGCAGGCCGGATATCTGGCGCGCCAGACGCGGACGGTCGCTGAGCGCGCACAAGGCTTCATGAAACTCGCGGTGGGCGCTTGCCCAGTCTGCGCGCGTATCGAGCGGGTCTTGCGAGTCAAGGCGATCGAGCATGCGCTCAAGATCGTCGAGTGCGCGGCTGGTCAGATTAGGCAGCGCCAGACGTGCTGCCAGCCCTTCGAGCACGGCTCGCATTTCGAACACTTCCTGCATGTCCGGCACGTTCAAGCCGCTGACAACTGCACCACGATTCGGCCGGATGGTGATCAGGCCATCGGCCGCAAGCCGTCGAAAGGCTTCGCGCACCGGCATGCGGCTGGTGCCGATCTCAACCGCAATGACTTCGGGTACCAGACGTTCACCCGCACGGTATCGGCCCGTGCGGATGGCGGCGTGAAGGTGGCGATACGCCTCGTCTTCCGCAGTGATCGCCAACGTTCCTGCATATAAACCCGCCTGCATGACCATCCTTGAAGTCCGCTATTCGGCAATCTACGTACAAGATTGGCCAATTGGATACAAGGATACACTCGACAGCAGTCAGGCAGACACCTGGGTCATATCGCAGATGGTGTCACGACCCGCCCGCTTGGCAGCATAGAGCGCGTCATCGGCAAGCCGCAGCAAGTCTTTGCCACGGGGGTCGCTTGCGCCCTGCATGGTGGCAATGCCGATGCTGAGCGTTACCCGCCCCTGCTTGCTGCGTTCGTGATCGATGCCCAGCGCACGCACTTCATTGCAAAGCTGGGTAGCCAGCATGCGCGTGGCATCCAGGTCGCACGCGGGCAGAATCATCGCAAACTCTTCGCCCCCGTACCGGCAGGCAACGTCGTCGCAGCGCTGCTGGCGTCGCAGGAACACGACGGCAACCTGGCGCAGGCAATCGTCGCCCCTCAGATGGCCATAGGTGTCGTTGAACAGCTTGAAATGATCGATATCGGCCATCAGCACCGACAGACTGGTGCCGGTGCGCCGAGCACGCTGACAGGCCTTTTCCAGCTCGTCGTCCAGATAGCGCCGGTTGTGCAGGCCAGTCAGGCCGTCGGTATGGGCCAGCGTCTGCAAGTGCCGGGTAGTCTGCATCTGAGTGCGTACGTGCTGCACGATCGACAGCATGATGGCGTTGAGCAGCGCCAGTTCGGCGGGCAGGTTGCTGAACAAGGCCACTTGCATGCCCCAGCTGCCAGGCGAATGACGGCCCGACCACGCCAGGGCCTGCACGGCAAGCAAGGCGATCAACCATGTCGAGATCATGCATTCGCTGCGGCGATTGACAATCAATACCAAAGCCAGAATCGGGGCGGCACCGATCAAGGTCGACAGTGCCACATGCAAACCGCCGCCAGACAAGGCGTGTGCCTCTGCCAGCGGCAACATGGCAATCAACGACAGGCCAGCTACCAGCACACCAGCGGTTGCCGACAGGCTCCAACCCGTGTGTCGATGAACCGGCGTGGCGGCGCTGATATCTTCACGCAGGGCATAAAGCAGAATCAAGGCCACATATCCCAGGGTTCCGCCCGCGTAAAACCATAAGGAAAGTACGCGCGCAAACTCGGTGTTGGTCACCAGTGCTGCGCCGCTTTCCCCGACAACGAGCAGCGCGAAAGCCGCACCAAGGTAGCGCAAGCCCTGATTCGGCAAAATGGCAGACAAGGCGGTCAGCATGACAGCGATTGCCATGTGAAGCCCGGCTTGCAAACCCGCTTGCAGGCCAGTTTGCAATCCGGTCTGTAAACTGGTCTGTAAGCCAGTCTGCACCCCAATTTGCAAGCCGCTTTGAATGCCGGTTTGAATCCCCGTCTTCTGAAGCATCGGTTCAGAACCAAGCAGCAGATCGGCCTGCAGACCGTCAGGTAGAAAACCAAAGGGCATGCCCTCGATTCCCATACTGGACAAGCCAAGCGATCCGACATGCGCAAGCATCACGATAAACGCGAAGCCAAACGCGCAGTATTGATGTCGATGCAGCGCAAACTCCAAACGCCTTGCGCTATGCGCCATGACTGCCGGATATTCCGTCATGCCCCATCCCCGATATTTACTGCTTCGCACTCATGGCAATTACCATGTTGTGCGACATCGGATCAGCAAATCCGACACATGCATTAAGTCTAGGAATTAAGTCTAGGAATTGACACTCAAGCACACCAAGCAGCGATGAGCATTGTTTGAATACTTGCCACCGAATAAGAGGACACGCGAAGAAGACACGCGGCTTCGGTGTTAATAGCGTGCAGGCACACGCAGGTATGCACACGGCAAGCGGAAGGTTTAGGGCAACAGGCTTAATGCGACAGGTTCAAAGCAACAAGCTCCAAGCAACAGCCTTAAACCATGGCCTTCAGATAAATACGGAATTCGCTACCCACGCCCAGCACACTGTCGACCTCGATGCGACCGCCATGACGATCCACCACCGTTTTCGTGAAGGCCAGACCAAGGCCCACACCCGGCTCGGCGTCGGGCTCGCGTTCACCCAGACGGGCGAACTTCTTGAACAACAGCTCACGATCCTCGAAGGCAATGCCACGCCCTTCGTCGCGCACGGCAACACACCAGTCACCCTCTACCTGATACACCGCACACACCACGCGGCTCTCACGCGGGCTGAACTTCACGGCGTTGTTCACCAGATTGATGACCGCACGCCGGACCAGTTCGCGGTCGCCCAGGCTTTGCGCCGCGTTGGGTGGCACATCCACATCAATGGTGATGCGCTTGGATTGCGCCTGGCTCCAGCAATCGTCGGCCGCATCCATCACGATGTCAGCCAGATCGACCGGCTCACGCTCGTGTTCAGGCGGCTCGGCACGCGCCAACTGCACGAACGATTCGGCCAGGGCCAGGCTGCGGCTTGCCAGACGGCGAATACGCGACAGCATTTCGGCTGGCGGCAGCTCGGTGGCGTCTTCGCGATTCAAGGTCAGCAAGGCCAGAATCGCCGTCAGCGGTGACCGCATGTCATGCGACAGGAAACGCATGGCATCGTCACGACGGCGTTCAGCTTCATGCAGCGCCGCCACGTCGACAAGACTGACGATCCATCCTTCACCATCGGCAAGAGTCATACAGGGCGCGCACTTCAGCAGGAATTCGGCACCCTTGTCGTCCCGGCACTCCACGCCGTGCTGGTACATCGCAAAGTCGAAACGACTGCCAGAGCCGCCCCACGCGCCGCCACCGACGGGCGTCAAGCCCGCCAGCAGGGTATCCAGCTTACGGTCATGCAGATTTGCGCTGCTTGCGCCGAAATACGTCGCGGCAGCAAGATTGCCGATCACCACCCGACCCGAGGCGTGACACACCAGAATAATGTCGGGCAGACTTTCAATGGCCGCCATCAAAAAGTCGCGCACCGATTGCCGCTCGCGCGAGTAATCGACCTCGGCGTCATCCGGATCCAGTAACCGGCCATTGGTCGTGGTGTCGTGGTGCGCGTGTCCGTTGCCATTGAGCTGGGCATTCAGCTGCGTGGGATTGGACTGCTTTGAATGTTGCTGCTTGGAATTCTGTTGATCGGCATTTTGCTGCTTAAGTCCTGGCTGCACAGGACTTGACTGCCTCGGCTTCATCGGCTCGCCATGCAGGCGTGCTGCCATGACCGGGCCTGCCACCGAATACTCTGCCCGGGGCAGCAGGCTGTTCGCCAGCCTGCGCGTCAAGACCGCAAACACCGGTGCCCCCACCAGCAGCAAGGCACCAGGAGCCACCCACAGACCGGCAATGCACCAGGCGGCATAACTTGCGCCCACCCCGGCAAAGATAATGGCCGCGCATATCTTGAACGCGCGCGCAGGCGGGTGCGACCACATTGCCACCAGCAGCAACAGCGCCAGCGAGGCCGTGAACAAGGCGTTCTGCCAGGCGTCGATACGAACATAGGGGTTGGCATGCAGGAAGGCGTCAGCGATGCCCGCCGAGGTTTCAATACCGACACCCACATGCATCGGGCCGGTACGCATCAACGCACGCGCATCCTGCAACCCCGATGCACCTACGCCAACCAGCACGACCTGCCCGGCAAAGACATCCGGCGCGACCTTGCCGTCCATGACGTCCTGGGCCCTGACGGTCGTATAAGGATGCAGCTGGGCGTGTCTGGCTGACCGGAGCGACCGTGGTTCGGAACCCGGCATCATCGTGGAGCCCGTGCTGACCGACATCAACGCTGCGCGTGTCAGGCCGCCTCTGAGCATTGGATCGGGCACAACGGTCGTATCGACCACCCCCACCGCCATCTGACGCCACCACCGGTCGTTATCGCCCCCCACTGCCAGCAGGCTATGGCGCAGCATCGACGCAGCGCTTTCCACATCAGGCCCGTGCCAGGCCATTGCAGGAGCGGGATCCAGCGACGCCTCACCATTGAGCTCACGGCCTGCCAGCACCGACTGAAACACCGCCGGCACCAAGGCAGGACTGGTGCCCATCGCAACTGCCAGATGCCGCCCCGTCGGCAGATCCGGCGTAGGCATCGACAAGACCATGTCCATGCCCACCGCCAGCGGCCGCTGGGCGGAAATTCGCTCCAGCAGATCCGCGTGAACTTCACGCGGCCAGGGCCACCTGCCGATACTGGCCACACAATCGGCACCGATGGTGACCACGACGACATCTGCGACCAGCGGCGTTGGCGCGCTTGCCGTATAGCCGTCTCGGATGACTGTGTCCATGCGCCCCAACCCGTTGCACAGACCCAGTCCCGTTGCCAGAAGCATCACCGCGACACTGAACGCGATACGCTCTGGCTGCTGAACGTAAGACGCCAACATGGCGATTCACCGACGCGTAACTGACTGCCACAGGGTAGGTACGACACAATCTGTCGGATGGATCGTCAACGGCTGGTGTAAAGGTGTCGTGTTCATGCCTGCTCTCCTTCATCTGCCGTGGGATCGACCGCCTCGAAGCGATAACCAAGTCCGTACACCGGTGTGAGTCGGTAACCGTTTTGCGGCCGCAGTTCCAGCTTGCGTCGAAGTTGGGACACATGCGTGGACACCGTCCGGGTATCGACCCCTGCTCTGCCCCACAACTCGCTCAACAAATGCTCGTGCGATAACAATCGCCCCGCATTTCGGAACAGAAAAAGCGCCAGCTCGTATTCTTTCGGCTTGAGCGGTACGGGCTGCTCACGCAGCGCCAGTTGCCGGCGATGCAAGTCGAAGGAATACACGCCGAATATCGTGGCCGGGCTGCGGATCAGGTCCGGGTAGGCCCGCCGAAGCAAGGCAGTAACCCGTGCTTTGAGTTCCTGCGGGCGGATCGGCTTGATCATGTAATCGTCGGCACCAGCATCCAGCCCTTCAATCACATCTTCTTCGCCGCCACGACTGGTGACGAACAAAACGGGCACCTGTTCGCGGATATGACGCCGCACCCAGGCAACCACCTCTGGTCCTTCGACGTGAGGCACGTGCCAATCCAGAATGAACATGTCGAACCGATCTCGGTGCAGCGCGCGAAGCAGCGCCCGTCCGTCGTCGAATAAATGGCAATCGTGATCGAGTCGAATCAACGCGCTTTGAATCGATCGCGCGTGCGCAGGATCATCTTCGAGTATCGCTATGCGCATTACTTACCGCCGCTTTGTTGCCTGGGTGGTCCGGCTGATCGGACTAGCCGGTCGGGTGACTTCTAGCCCAAGCTTAACGTGCCGTTCATGGCTTGGTTGCTATGCTTTCGACCCGTTCTAAATTGTTTATGTTGAGCGACAAACGGACATCTGTTGAGCATCTTGCAGCCGTGCAAGGCAGAAAAGATATCTGCTTAATTTATGTCCCAACGACTCATCCTGACAGGCTTGGCAGGGTGGGAGACTACTAGTGCGGAAATAGTGCCGAATACCGAAATAAATCACCAGCCCGGCACGAAAATTTCCGCCCAATAAAAAAAGCCTTCCCGAAGGAAGGCTTTTGATAACAAACCCAATCATTTTCAGATCCGCCAGCCCTTTCGGACTGGCGGTAGTTATTACCGGATAATCGGTAATATTTTCTGATTGGTCTATTACCCTACCGATCAGTTCTTGGTTTGATCGACCAGCTTGTTTGCCTTGATCCAAGGCATCATGTCGCGCAGCTTGCCGCCAACCGTTTCGATCTGGTGTTCAGCGTTCAGGCGACGACGCGACAGCAGCGTCGGGGCACCAGCGGCGTTTTCCAGGATGAAGCTCTTGGCGTATTCGCCGTTCTGGATGCGATCCAGGACGCCGCGCATGGCAACCTTGGTGTCGGCGTTGATGATCTTCGGGCCGGTCTCGTATTCGCCGTATTCGGCGTTGTTCGAGATCGAGTAGTTCATGTTGGCGATGCCGCCTTCATAGATCAGGTCAACGATCAGCTTCAGTTCGTGCAGGCACTCGAAGTACGCCATTTCGGGGGCGTAGCCGGCTTCCACCAGGGTTTCGAAACCAGCCTTGATCAGTTCAACGGTACCGCCGCACAACACGGCTTGTTCGCCGAACAGATCGGTTTCGGTTTCTTCGCGGAAGTTGGTTTCGATGATGCCGGCACGACCGCCGCCATTGGCAGCTGCGTACGACAGCGCGATGTCACGTGCCGAACCCGACTTGTCCTGGTGCACGGCGATCAGCGTGGGCACGCCGCCACCTTGGGCGTAGGTAGAACGCACGGTGTGGCCCGGGGCCTTCGGTGCAATCATGATGACGTCGATGTCTTCACGCGGCACGACTTGGCCGTAATGCACGTTGAAGCCGTGTGCGAAGGCCAGTGCTGCGCCCGACTTGATGTTCGGTGCAACGTTTTCCTTGTAGACCTGAGCGATGTTCTCGTCCGGCAGCAGGATCATGACAACATCCGCGCTCTTGACTGCATCGTCCACTTCCTTGACGGTCAGGCCGGCTTTCTCGGCCTTGCTCCACGAAGCACCGCCCTTGCGCAGGCCAACCACAACCTTCACGCCCGAATCATTCAGGTTCTGTGCGTGTGCGTGGCCTTGCGAACCGTAACCGATGATGGCAACAGTCTTGCCCTTGATCAGGGAGAGGTCGGTGTCTTTGTCGTAGAAAACTTTCATTGTCTTAATCTCCGAATGGCCACGAGCCCGGGGGTATCCCAGTGCCGGCCTGAGTGAACTGCTTATTGAACGAATTATTCAGGAAGGTATTTCAGCAAAGCTGCGGATGGGCAATCAAATCTTCAGGATTCGTTCGCCGCGTCCTACCCCGCAACTGCCCGTCCGGACGGTTTCGAGAATCGCAGTGCGATCAAGGGCTTCGATGAAACCATCAAGCTTGCTTTTATCGCCCGTCAATTCCACGGTGTAGCTCTTTTCGGTCACGTCGATGATGCGGCCACGGAAAATATCCGCCATCCGCTTCATTTCTTCGCGTTCCTTGCCGACCGCACGCACCTTGATCAGCATCAGCTCGCGTTCGATGTGGGCACCTTCGACCAGATCGACGACCTTGACCACTTCAACCAGGCGGTTCAGATGCTTGGTGATCTGTTCGATCACGTCGTCCGAACCGCTGGTCACCACGGTCATACGTGACAGGGTGGAATCCTCGGTGGGGGCCACCGTGAGGGTTTCAATGTTGTAGCCACGTGCAGAGAACAGACCCACCACGCGCGAAAGCGCGCCAGGTTCGTTCTCGAGAAGCACAGAAATAATGTGTCGCATGCGTGCTCCCTTACAGATCTTCAGAACCGAGCAACATCTCGGTCAGCCCCTTGCCGGCCTTGACCATCGGCCAGACGTTTTCGGTCTGATCGGTGATGAAGTCCAGGAACACCAGGCGATTCTTGGCAGCAAATGCTTCGCGCAAGGCACCTTCCACGTCGGCAGGCTTCTCGATACGCACGCCGATATGCCCGTAGGCCTCGGCCAGCTTCACGAAGTCGGGCAGCGAATCCATGTACGACTCGGAATAACGCGAACCGTAGTCGATCTGTTGCCACTGGCGAACCATGCCCAGGAAACGGTTGTTCAGGCAGATGATCTTCGGGCTCAAGCGGTACTGCTGGCAGGTGGACAATTCCTGGATGTTCATCTGGATCGAGGCTTCGCCTGTCACCACTGCCACATCGGCACCCGGATTGGCCATTTGCACACCCATGGCGTAGGGCAAGCCCACCCCCATGGTGCCCAGGCCACCGGAATTGATCCAGCGACGCGGCTTGTTGAAGCCGTAATACTGCGCCGCCCACATCTGGTGCTGGCCCACGTCGGAGGTCACGAAGGCATCACCGTGCGTGATCTTGCACAGCGTTTCGATCACGTACTGCGGCTTGATGACGGTGTCCGAATGCGCGAACTTCAGGCATTCCTTGCCACGCCACTGCGAAATCTGCTGCCACCACTTGCTGAGCGCGCCAGCGTCCAGGCTTTGCTGCGCAGCTTCCAGCTGGTTGATCAGTTCGATCAGCACTTCGCGCACGTCGCCCACGATCGGCACGTCGACCTTCACGCGCTTGGAAATCGACGACGGGTCGATATCGATGTGCACGATCTTGCGCGGATGCTGCGCAAAGTGTTTGGTATTGCCGATCACGCGGTCATCGAAGCGCGCGCCCACGGCCAGCAACACGTCGCAATGATGCATTGCCATGTTGGCTTCGTAGGTGCCGTGCATGCCAAGCATGCCGACAAAGCGCTCGCTGCTGGCGGGGTATGCACCCAGACCCATCAGGGTGTTGGTACACGGTCCACCGATCAGATCGACCAGGCGAGCCAGCTCTGCGGAAGCGTTTGCCAGGACCACACCGCCACCGGCGTAGATCATCGGGCGTTCGGCTTGCAGCAGCAATTGCACGGCTTTCTTGATCTGACCCGTATGGCCCTTGCTGACCGGCGAGTACGAGCGCATGCGGACTTCGTCCGGGTACACGTACTTGCACTTGGCCATCTGGACATCTTTGGGGATGTCCACCAGCACGGGGCCGGGGCGACCGGTGCGTGCAATGTAGAACGCACGCTTCATGGTCTCGGCCAGGTCTTTCACGTCCTTGACCAGGAAGTTGTGCTTCACGCAGGGGCGAGTAATGCCCACGGTGTCGCATTCCTGGAAGGCGTCGAGGCCGATGGCATGCGTAGGCACCTGACCGGACAGGATCACCATGGGGATCGAGTCGAGGTGGGCCGTGGCAATACCGGTGATTGCGTTCGTCACACCCGGGCCGCTGGTAACCAGGGCAACGCCGGTTTTCTGCGACGAGCGCGAATAAGCGTCAGCCGCGTGGATGGCAGCTTGCTCGTGCCGCACGAGGATGTGCTTGAACTTGTCTTGTTTGAAGATTTCGTCGTAGATATAAAGCACTGCACCACCGGGGTAGCCAAACACATGTTCGACTTGCTCTTCGGCGAGGCAGCGCACGACGATCTCGGCGCCGCTGAGTTCCATGGATGTCATCCATTCAAGATCGACACTGACACCCCGGTTCGCATCTGCCTTCTGGGCAGTTAAAAGCGTGATCCGCGCAGTAACCGTCAACACAATCGACGCTTTTCGGTTCACGGAACCGATCCGCTCGAACGCCTTGCCGACCCTGAACGCATCCACCGGAATGGGTGCTGAAGGTTGAAACGGAAGTCTGTGGACCGGAGAACCCGGTAAGGCCCAAAACGCTCGTGGCGTGGTCCGCAGATCAAGTTTGGCGCACATGCAAGCCGACGAGTGAGCCGGTCTTGCGAGGGCCTGATCAGGAAAGCTAGGTTTGTTTCCTGACGGTATGACAATCTATCGCGTCGTTATAAGAGGGTCAAGTGACGGCACGGCCAAATGCCCGTGAATCGCGCAGTTTCGCAACGAAACGGGGCAATCCGCACCAGTATGTGGCACGCAGATGCCGCAACGCCGCAACCGCCTGAACGACAGCCCGTCCGGGCAGTCCCTTAGGCTGGATCAAAACCGGCAGATGCAAGCCGGGTTATCGTTGCGAGCATGACCCAGCCCCCTGCCCCGTCGGTATCTGCCGCCATGCGCGTCACCTCTGCCCCCAACCCGGCCCGTGCGGCTGCCCCCACACCAGGCCGCTGGCGACGCTTCGCCTGCATGATGTACGAGGCCATTCTGCTTTTCGGAGTGTTGTTCACCGCCGAATATCTGTTCGACACGCTGACGCAGAGCAAACACGCGTTGGCCTTGCGTGAATGGCGCCAGCTTTGGCTGTTTCTGGTGATTGGCACCTATTTCATTATCAGCTGGCGACTGGGTGGACAAACCCTGGCCATGAAAACCTGGGGCATCCGCCTGGTGGACCGCGACGGCAGCAAGATCGGGCTGGGCAAAAGCATGGCACGGTACGTCTTGTGCTGGCCGGTGACGCTTACCGGCCTGGGATTTGTGTGGTCGTATTTCGATCGGGACAAGCAATTCCCGCACGACCGCCTGCTGGGTACACGATTGATCATGACAGGAGAGGGCCACTATTGATGCAGGGATCGACAGACGTGAGACAAGTTGCTGAATTACCTTCTTCCCGTACCTTGAATACCCATCGCCACGCATGTCGCGGTGTCAGCATGAACATGCGCCTGGGCATGATTGCCGCTGCCTTGCTGAGCATGGCGGCCTTGTCACCGGCACACGCACAGCGTCAGGGCAACACCCAGTGGGCAGCGAATGCGCCTGGCAGCAGTTGCAAGGTATGGGGCCCATCGATGCTGATCAGCGCGGGCGGTGATCAATCCGATTACCTGATGCGCTACCAGGGTGCCTGCAAGGATGGCGTGGCCAACGGGGCTGGCACGGCAACCTGGCTGTATCGCTGGGTGGATGGCAAGGTCCATTCCACCTGGAAGGGCAATTTCGTGAACGGCATCTTCGTTGGCCAGCAACCCGTGCGCAGCGTGACCGGCATGCCCGGCGACCGGTTCCTGATTCCGCTTGAAGGCACTGCCCCGCGCGTGCTGCTGCTCAGTCGCAGCGAGCAGACCGGCGCACTTGATATGTGCAAGATCGAAAAAGTCTTCGTGGAAGCAGGCACCGGGCCGAATGCGCTCGACCTGGAGAACGACGATGCCACCAAGGCAGCCTTGTCACAGGCCGTCGATGTCGTGCGCAAGCAGTGCCCGCAGGCCGGACGCCTGAGCCTGGAAGTCTATGCCGGCCCGATACAACCCGACGCCAACGGCCGTATTCAGAACCCCCTGGTGACTGCCGCCGTGCGCGAGGACGACAGCGCCCTGGCCAGCTACAACAACCGGAACAGTGACGCCAAGCGCCGTGCCGTGCAGACCGCTGCGCGCGCAGAGCAGGATGCTGTCAGCCGCACCCGTTTCATGGACTTCAGCCGCCGCCATGCGCTGAGCACCTGGGCGCTCAGCAGCCAGCTCGATGAAAACCCGTTCCTGTTCAGCGGCCAACGTGTCGGGTTGATGCTGCAACTGGAACGCATGGTGAGCCCCAATCAGGCCATCGTGCGCGATCTGCGTGAACGCGCAGGCGGCAGCCTGCTGCTGACCGGCATCACGCCCGAAACCTTCCGTGGCAGTTATGCCGTGGTTGCTGCCACCGTGGCCCCGCAACGCGCCAAACTCGAAAATACGTATCGCGGTGAGATTACCGAAGTGCAGGCAATCGAAGCCCTGCCCTGCGCCGACCGTTATTGCCAGGAATGGACCGGTTGGATGCGGCTGGGCGAGCCGCTGGCCTGGGGCAAGCCGATGCGCTGGGATTGATGTGCACTAGACTGACATGCGCTGGACTGAAATGCACTGGGACTGAAATCGCCCATTTGCCATAAATTTCCGACCGCATGACCCTCGCCAATCCCCACCCTCATTCGAACGGTGGGGATTTTTTTCGTTTTGAACCCGGGTAAATGCAAGCCAATTTTAGAGTTGCATCCGGATGCCACAACGGTCGAGTTGTGCTCCCTGTCCAAGGTATACAAACGCTGGTCGATAAAACCCCACGCCTTTGCACCCTTGACTGCGTCATGCCGATGACGAGGAGAGCCTTGCATGACGATCCAGCACGACACCACTCAAGCCCGTCAGGGGCTGCCTGCCGCCCAGCGCCAGGACAAACGGTTGCTGCGCCAGGGGCTTTTTCTTCCATGCGCCCGTCAGCCTGATGCAGTGGCAGATCATTGCCGTATCGGTATTCCACGAAAGCCAAACCGCCAATCGGGCCACGAATGAGATCAATCAGCTTCGTGGCGGGTGTGGCCGTCGACAAGGACATCTACTACATCGCCAGCACCCTGGACGAATCAGACGGAGACGCTGGCTATTCCGTCATGCTGTTTTATCAGGCGCAGCGGCAGGAAAAATGGTTCTTTCACTCGCTTCCCGATTGGCGAGTAATCGATGTGGCCTTCCCGCCCGTCAAGGCCGGTGCGGTAAGAGAGGTCTACGGCCTGGAAGAAAACGGGCGAATCGAAATCTACAGCCGCAATGGCAGCACCGAGATCCAGATCCCGGGCGCAGGCCTGATCGAGGACGACGGACAAGGCTATGTGAATCGAATCAGGTGCATCGGCGATGCCACGTATGTCTGCGGACACAGCGGGCAGATATATGAAAAGAAAGGTGACGAATGGGCCGACATCGGTTTGCCTGACTCGTCCTCCGGCGTACCTGCGCCGAGCGAAGCCGATGCTGGCCAGATTGCAAACACCAACGTGCTGGACATCGGCCTTGACGCAGGTGGGCTGATAGCGATCGGCACCGAAGGCATGATCGCCAGGCGCGTTGGCGTGACATGGCAGCAAGTACCAAGGCTGACCGCCGCCGATCTGCACGGCATATGCGCCGATGAAAACGGCAGGATCTGGATCGTCGGGCAGCGCGGCACGGTCGTTTGCGAGGCAGACGACACCTTCAAGGTACTGACAACACAATCTCTGGACACGGACTTCTACTCGGTCGCGTCCTTCGGCCAGGAGCTTTATATCGGCGCGGAGGATGGTCTGTATTCACTGGTCGACGGAAGTCTGGAGCGCCTGGCGGTCAGCGACACGTTCACGCTGAGCGGGGTGTCGCGCGTCGAGTCCAAGGATGGCGTCCTGTGGGTGCTGTCCGCAAAGAAACTGCTTCGGTACAACGGAGCGGATTGGGAATGCTTTGAGCATCCAAACAATGCCGATTGAGCCAGATGCCAAGCCGAGGTGATCTACCTACCGCGCAAAAACGCGTCAGACATGGAGCAAAGCTTGACCAACACGCCCAATGCCGAAGACATCCTTGCTCGTTTCGGCGACAAAAGCACCGACCCTCAGCTTGAAGCCCTCTTCGTCGCGCTGAACACAAAGCGTCGCCCTGAAATGCCCGACCCCGACGACTACCGTTACCACGACTGGGTCTTGGTCAAACGCAAAGGTGTCGAGCTTGGCTTTTCCGAATCGGAATACCACGCCGCCGCCGAATACTCGGAATGGGGCGAGGGCGATTTGATATTGACGCAGGCTTACTTCTATTCAGGCTTCGACGAGGTGAAGCCATTCGAAGGTGCCCTGCCCCATGGCCTGACGTTTGCCGACGATCGCGCCACCGTCAGGAAGAAGCTCGCCGCTTTTGAGGCCACACGTCATTCACATCGCACCGACACGTGGGACGTCGACGGCTACCGGCTCAACGTCACCTATGACGAAGACGATATCGGCATCGACCGCATGGCGTGCATCGTCTTGCCCGCAACACTCGCGCATGAGCCGGAAGACGTCGAGTTCCCCACGTTGGCACGCTTGATTGCTGCATTCGGCGAACCCTTGAAAGCGGATGCCATCGAAGCCTTGTGGCAGGAAGGCTGGGACGACGACTCGCTGGACGACGCGCGCGACGACGGCGACCTGGACCTCAGCGAGTCCTACGGCGTGACGGTTTACTACGCGGGCAAACGGAAGAAGCGCACCTTGCGCAGCTTCACACTGCATCGGGACCATGACGAAGACTCTACCCAGTGGGGCGGCGATCTACCCAACGGCCTGGACTTCGAAGACAGCCCGGAAACGCTGTTTGCCAAGATGCAGGTTCCGCCAGTACAGCAAGATGCCGAGGGGCTGGACGGCTATGCGGTGTGGCATCTCGACGATTTCACGCTGCATGTGCTGTACAGCAATCTCCACAACCGGTTGCTGCGCGTGACCTTGCACGCGCCGGGGACGTGGAAGTCGGTGGGTGGCATTGATGAACTGTTGGAAAACGACTGAGCACGATTCGATGGCGGTAGATCTGACCATGCACGCAAGGAGACAGGGCAAAGATGCTCATTGATATCTCGTTCCTACTTCCCGCTCGATAAACGGACGCGCGAGATCACTTTCGTCTACTTCAGCCATCCCGAAATAAACTGAGATGACCACGACACCTATTTCGCTGGACCTCGTGCTGTCGGCGCTGGGCCGTGGCACGGAAGACACCGCGTTGATTGCGCGTTTCGACGCGGCTACCTTGCGCAACTGGCCCGACCCCGAGGACGACAGGGAGATGGTCGAGGGCTACTGGCGTTTCGGTTTCGCGCTGGAGTTCGACCACCGTGTCGCGTTCGAGCGCCGATACGGACGCGCGGGCGCGCAAGGGCCGCTCGTGGTGTCCGCGATCGTCTTCTATGCGGATGAAGACGAGGGATACACCACCTGGGCACACGCCTTGCCGGCAGAGCTTTCGTTCGACATGTCACCCGCTGATGTTGCTAAACAGCTTGGTAGCGCCGTAGCGACGCGCGCGCCCTACGACCGTCGTGTCGACAAATTTTTTGTCGGCGATCACGTGCTGGACGTCTGCTTCGATGACGATGAACAGCGCATCGCATTCGTCTCGATTCGGCTGAAGGACATCTACGAACGCGAGGTCGCGCCTACTTCCGACCTGCGTTGGGAAGCGCTGGCGCAGGCAATTGCACAAGACGTCGAATCGCCCACGCTGCATGCATCGCTCGCCAGTGCCCTGCGCGTGCCGGTGACCAGCGACGAACTCGATGATCGCCAGAACGATGCATTCCATGAAGATCTGGGCCTGACTTTCTATTCGCTCAAGGGCAAGGAGATGCCAGGTGCTGGCGACAAGTCGGTTGCCCGCAAGCGGCTGGTCAGTGGAATCAAGTTCTGCCGAGCGGGCGTCGCGCGTTCATCCGGCTATGCCGGCACCCTGCCCTTCGGCTTGAACTTCGGCGACGGGCCAGATGCGGTACGCGCCAAACTGCCGCCCGATGCGTTCCAGGATGCCTACGAGGCGGGCGGCAGATTCACCTGCACCGTCGACGGCTACTTCTTTCACGTATACGTCAGCCTGGTGTTCTGGCAGACCATCGCCGTGTCGGTGTTTCACGAAAGCCAGGCTGCCGATTGAGCGGGAAGGATAGGCAATGAGGTTCGTACCTCGGAGAGTTAGTCAATGAACGCCACCGAGTATCTTGGTCTGTAGGGACTACCAGGGGCATTTTGTCTTTGCGACTTTTTCGGAGGATGGTTAGGTGAATACCGTGTGCGTTCAGTTGCCAGTTGCCGTGTAACTGTGGCCCCCCGGTCGCTAGGACGATGCCAAAAGCTGGCCGCTCACCACCGACGTCGAGTAGTACCGATTCCACCGATCAATCAATGGATTTCCAACATGCAGTGGCAGAGTTTTCTGGGCAATTACCATGGCGAGGACAGTATCGAGCGCTTGCTCGACACCCTCGGGATTGTCGACGTTCCAAAGCTGAAACGCGGGGATGAGGACGCCTACGTGAAGAATCGCAATGCGGGTGTAGAGCTGACATTCACGGACGAAGACACCCTCGACGCGGTGCCCCGACAATATCCAGAGCACGCGCTTGTCCTGACGAACATCCGTTTCTATGGGCCCGGCGCCAGCAAGAAATTCGAGAACTTCACCGCGGCACTCCCGAGTGGTCTGATTTTCGACATGTGCTATCAGGATGCGGTGCATGTCCTGGGTCCTGAAGGTGGCAATGATCCAGACAAGACACTGGTTCGGTGGGATCTGCCCGACCACGTTCTATTTGCCGACTTCAACGACGAGGACAAGCTCAAGGTCGTCAGCGTGCAACTCGCTGGTGCGTAACGCGGAGAACCCATGCCAACGCTTTATCTGGCTTCGTTGGGAAGCACCTGCAACGATGCAATCGTCCGAGACCTGCTCGGACAACTGTCGATCGCCGATGCCCCCAAGCTGAAGCGCGATGACGAAGGCGACGATCCGGACAAGAGCCTCGTGCGCTGGGACTTCGATGGCTACTGCGTGTTCGGCGACTTCGAAGACGGCCGGCTGGTCGTCGTGGACCTGCAATTGCCGGTCGTTGGCTGACCCGGCACCCACATGAGGTCGTAGATGGCCATCCCGACGGACAAGACTATTCAGGCAGGCTGCGCGCTGGACGGTGCCACGATCATGCTGGCGGAGTCTCTGGATTACGCGCAGGACAACGCCTACGAGGTGAGCTTTGTGGCGGCCTACGCGCCCCGGTATCTGGCAGACGATCCATGGCGGGTTCGTGCCTACGAAGCGTGGACGGTCGTGTCGGTCGCATTCTGGGATGCCTTCGGCCTGCGTTGCGTGCTCTCCCGCGAGGGCCAGGTCCGCTTGTACGGGCCGGGCGGAACGCCCGATCACACAAGCCAGATCGCCGACGCGGGTGTGTTCAACGACACGGCGATCGGCCTGGGCTACGTCAACCGCATCCGCGCAATCGGCGACCACCTCTACGTGTGCGGGCAGTCGCGCCAGGTGTGGTGCTTCGCGTTCGACGGCCAGGATTTCGCCTCGGGCACATGGCGCGACCTTGCTGCCGGGATGCGCCAAGTGCCAATGCCGGAAATGGACGAAGCATTGGACGGCGACGCGCTGGATGACTGGCTGGGCGCGCACGATGCGGTTGATCTCGTGGACATCAACGGCACGGCGACAGATGACCTCTATGCCGTTGGCGACGAAGCCTGGCATTGGGACAGCAGAGAATGGCGGCAACTCGCGCTGCCTGTCGATGAACCGCTCCACGCCATTGAAGTCGTCTCACGCGATGTGATCTATCTGGTGGGCCACAACGGGACAGTGCTGGCCGGCAACGCGCGCGACGGCTTCGTCAATCTGTCGCGCACGGAAGACAACCAGAACTTCACCAGCGCAGCATGCTTCGAAGGCAGCCTGTTCCTCGCTGCCCCAGAAGGTCTTTACTGCTACGACGCGAACAGCAAACGCATCGCGCCATACTTCACCGGCCTGACCCCGGAACTCCAGGATGCGCATCAGCTTGAAGCGAAAGACGGCATCCTGTGGTCCTTCGGTTTCAAGGATCTGGCGTGGTTCGACGGCAAAGACTGGACGCGCGTCGATCATCCCGATAACCCGCCGATCCGATGACGCCAATTTTCTGCGATCTGCGACGACACCATCGTATGCCATGAGCAAACACTCCCCTGCTGCCACGATCGAATCGGGAAGCCTCATTCGCGGGGACTTCGCGCTGCTGAACACGTCGATCGATTCGCTGCCACAAAGTGACGTCGACTTCTCCAGGGTCAGCGCCTACGAGTACACGGACGCCGAGGTTCCCTGGGCCTACCGCGACTATGACTACGTGGTGGCTTCGGTCGGTTATTGGCCCGCGACCGGCCTGCGTTGCGTGCTGTCGCGCGAGGGGGAAGGTCGCCTCTATGGTCCGGGTGGCAAGCCCGACCACACGTTCCAGATTCCCGGCGCGGGCGTGTTCAACGACACCGCCATCGGCCTGGGATACGTCAACCGCATCCGAGCAATCGGCGACCACCTGTACGTGTGCGGCCAATCCCGTCAGGTCTGGCGGTTCGAGATCGACGGGAAACACGTTGCGTCCGGCAAATGGCACGACGTCGCTGGCGACATGCGTCAAGCCCCGATGCCGGCACTTGATGTGGATCTGGAAGGTGACGAACTGGACCGCTGGCTGGACGAACACGACGCAATCGACCTGGTCGACATCAACGGGCCGGCAGAAGACGATATCTACGTTGTCGGCGACGAAGCGTGGCATTGGAATGGCAACGCGTGGCACCAGCTCGCCCTCCCCGCTGAAGCGCCGCTACATGCCATTGAAGTCGTCTCGCACGAGGTGATCTACCTGGTCGGCCAGAACGGTACGGTGCTGACCGGCAATGCGCGCGATGGCTTTGTCGATCTGTCTCGCCCCGAAGACCACCAGGATTTCACCGGCGCGGCATGCTTCGAAGGCAATCTTTTCCTCGCCGCACTGGAAGGCCTGTACCACTACGACGCCAACACCACACGCATTGTCCCAATCGCCACCGGCCTGACCCCGGAACTCCAGGACGCCCATCAGCTTGAAGCAAAAGACGGCATCCTTTGGTCCTTCGGTTTCAAGGATCTGGCGTGGTTCGACGGCAAACGCTGGACACGTGTCGATCATCCCGACAACCCGCCCATCAAGTGAGCCGCGTCTGGCCAAGGCAGGCAATGTCCACCGTCGAGCATTCTCGATATCAGGTAGTCTGCCCTGGCGCATCCAAGCGATCCGAACACAAGCCATGCGCCGGATCGCCGTCAAGGAACGACATGCCCACGGAACATACGACCATCTCCACACCAGATGGCAACTGTCCTGCTCACGTACTGACGCCCGAAGGCAGCGGCCCCTGGCCCGCCATCATCTTTTACGCTGACGCGGGCGGCATTCGCCCGGCCATGGTCGACATGGCAAGGCAGCTTGCCAATGCCGGGTATGTGGTGCTGTTGCCCGACCCGTACTACCGCTTCGGCGCTTACGGCCCGTTGGTACCGAAAGACGTCTTCGCCGGTGATGTCGGTGCAATTCTTGGCCCACTGATGGCGACCACGGGAAACGACAAGGCAGCGGCGGATACCGGCGCATTCCTTGCCTGGCTCGACACCCGCAACGATGTCGCAAGCGGCAAGTTCGGTGCCGTGGGCTTCTGCATGGGTGGCGGCATGGCGATTGCGTCGGCGGCGAGCTGGCCCGATCGCTTCGGTGCTGTCGCCAGCTTCCATGGTGGAAACCTGGCGAGCGACGCGCCGGCCAGTCCACATCGGCTTGTGCCCAAGTTGGCCGCCGAGGTTTACCTTGCCGTTGCGGAGAACGATCCTCACTACCCGCCGGACATGGCTGTGCGTTTTGAAGCGGCCTTGACGGCGGCGAACGTGCCCTACCAAACCGAGCAATATGCCGCCGCCCATGGCTGGATGGTTCCGGACTTCCCTGTCCATAACGGCAGCGAAGCCCGCCGTGGCTGGCAGGCGATGTTGGCGTGGTTCGATCGCACGCTGCGGACGACTGCATCGGCACCTGCGGCAGTTTGATCGACCGCTGACAACATTGCTTGAACACCCATAAAAAAATCTCCGCAAGGCGTTACCGCCTGCGGGGATCGATAGACTGCGCCAGCAAAGACAGCGCTGGGAAAACCCAGCGCGCTTCACCCATCAATACTTGAAGTTGGCCGTCAGAATCACCTGGCGTCCCGGCGCAACCGACACCATGTGCGTGGTGAAGGCGCGGTCAAAGTAGCGCTTGTCGGTCAGGTTCTGCACGTTCAACTGCAGGCTGACGTTCTTGTTGATTTCGTAGTCGGCGTAGGCATCCAGGCGCACGTAGGACGGCGTGTACTTGGTGTTGGCGGTATTGCCCCAGACCTTGTCGACGTAGAACAGGCCACCGCCCAGGGTCAGTTGCGGGATCAGCTTGTAGCTGGTCCACAGGCTGGCGCTGTTTTCAGCCGTGTTGGGGAACTGGTTACCGTTGAAGGCCGCGTTCACCGGGCCGGCGTTGGCCAGCTTGGCGTCCTGGTAGACATAACCGCCATACACCTTCCATGCCGGCGAGATGTTGCCCGCGAAGCCCAGCTCGAAGCCGTTCACGCGCTGTTCGCCGACATTGGCCATGGTGGTGGCGCTGGTCGCGACCTTGGCGTTGGTCTTCTCAATGTGGAAGATCGCACCGGTCAAAGACAGGCGACGATCCAGAACATCCCACTTGGTGCCCAGTTCCAGGCTCTTGACACGTTCGGCGTCCAGATCCTGGTTGGTCAGGGCCAGAGAGTCGGTACCATCACCCACCGAGATGCCCGGCTGGTTCGAGGCCGTGGCGTAGTTCACGTAGATGCTGCCGTTGGCTGCAGGCTTGTACACCACGCCCGCCTGGTAATTCAGGAAGTCATTCTTGCTGCGCAGGAAGGCCGTCGGGGCAAGCGCCGCACCGACCGTGCTGTACGGGCTGGCGTGCGTGTCGTAGTTGTCGTAGCGCAGACCCGCGTTGATCGACCACTGCGGGTTCAGTTCCAGCGAATCGAAGATGTACACCGACTTGGTTTCAGCCTCGGTGCGGGTACCGGCCGTTGCACGGGTGATGGTGCCGGTGTAGGCATCGTTGGGATTCGGGTTCAGGATGTTGGCCACCGGGGCTGCGCCCACCGTGTAGCCACGGCTGTTCACTTTATCCTTGGCATATTCGAAGCCCACTGCCAGCGAGTGCTTCAGGCCACCCGTGTTCACGGTGCCGCGCAGTTGGGTCGCGTTGATGAAGCCTTGGGATTCCGAGTTGCGCGACTTGGCGTTGCGGTTCAGGAAGCCCGAGGGCACCAGCACGGCTGCCGCCCCGGTGCCGATCGTGATCGGTGCGTTGGTGATGTTCAGGCCGCTGGAATCGCCCGGGTTGCTGGCGATGTAGTCATTACTCGACTCGGTGTAGCGGGTGGTGTTGCTGAAGGTGAAGCGGTCGTTGATGTCGTGCTCGACCTTCAGGGTGCCGCTGTCTACCTGCGTCTTGCGGAAGTCACGACCTTTCAGGCCGTAGAAGTTGTCGCGGTTGACGCCCAACGGGCCGCCGTCGCCATTGAAGCGGGCGTTGGCCGTGCCGGCGGCGAAGGGGTTGTTGTACGGAATGCCGTAATCCGGCATATCGTCGGTCTGGTAGTGGTAGTAGCCGACCGTGACACGGGTTGGTGTGCCAATGCCGAGGGCCAGCGTGGGCGCAACGCCCAGGTGTTCATAATCGACACCATTGCGGCCCGCCACATCACCCTTGGCACCCAGCAGATTCAGTCGGAAAGCGGAAGTCTCGCCCAGCTGACGGTTCAGATCGACCGTGGCGCGCTTGTACTTGTCGGTACCCAGGCCCAGAGACCCACCTATGCTGTTTTCCAGCGTCGGGGCTTTCTGCACCAGGTTGATCGAGCCGCCCACGGCACCGCCACCGTTGTAGACAGAGTCGGCACCCTTGGTCACGTCGACACGTTCAACGTTGAACATGTCGCGCGATTGCGAGCTGGGGTCGCGCACGCCATCGATCAGCACGTTGTTGATCGAGTCGAAACCGCGAATGAACGGATGGTCACCTTCCGGCGTGCCGCCTTCGCCCATGCCGAAGGTAATGCCCGGCGTGCCGCGCAGCACTTCCTGCAGCGACGTGGCGTTGGTTTCCTTGATCATTTCCTGCGTGATCACGCTGACGGTCTTCGGCGTGTCGAGCAAAGGTGCAACGTATTTGGTCGATGCGGCACGGTCAGCCTTGAAGCTGCCTTCGGCCACGCCTTCCGGCGAGGCTTCGACTGGAATCGTTGGCAAAGCGCTGACACCAGGGGACGGCGTGGTGGTCTGCGCCATTACCGGTGCAACCAGCATTGCGCCGCAGATGGCGACAAACAGACTATTCAGCCGAAACGACTCATTGCGCGCTTTCACTTTTCCCAGTCCTTTGATTGATTTACTCGCCGATAATTGGAAGGCGAATAGAAATATTTCTCATTAGCAACAATCCTATGAGAAATGGCTGACTGGTTTCTGAATGTGAGTGCTGGAGTTGCACGCCTGCGACAGGTATCTGCCCGGACGAATTTCGTTGACTCACCTGGGGAAAGTGGTCGTCACCGTACCGTCACTCGACATTCATGTGGGCGTCATGCCGCAGTGGTGAGATGGGTCGATCAAACACCCCGGAATACGCCGATGAACGACACGACATCGACGCAATGGCGCACGATCTGGATCTCGGATACCCATCTGGGGACGGCGGGCTGCAATGCGCCGCACCTGCTTGATTTCCTGCGCCGCAACGAGGCAGAGACGCTTTATCTGGTTGGCGACATTATTGACGGATGGCAGTTGCGCAGAAACTGGGTGTGGCCGCGCTCGCACAACGATGTCGTGCAGAAGATTCTGCGCAAGGCACGCAAAGGCACCAAAGTGATTTTCATCCCGGGAAATCACGATGAGTTTGCCCGACAGTTTGCCGGTTATGCCTTTGGGGATATTGAAGTGCAACATGAAGCCGTGCATGTGACTGCAGATGGCCGACGCCTGTGGGTGACGCATGGCGATCAGTTCGACGGCGTGATCCAGCACAGCAAGTGGCTGGCTCGGCTTGGCGATGGGATGTACACCTTTGCCCTGTGGCTGAATCAGCAGCTGAACCGCGCCCGTCACCGGGCGGGTCTGAACTATTGGTCTTTGTCGCAGTACCTGAAGCACAAGGTCAAGAACGCGGTGTCGTTCATCAGCGATTTCGAAAACGCACTGGTTGCCGAGGCGCGGCGTCGCGGCTTCGATGGTGTGGTCTGCGGTCACATCCACCAGGCTGAAATGCGCATGGTCGATGGCATTCTGTATTGCAATGACGGCGACTGGGTGGAAAGCCTGACGGCGCTGGCCGAAGATCACCGGGGCGAACTGCACCTGATCAAATGGGCCGATCAACGCCAGAAGCCGACCCCGACACCCGCACGCCGGACGCGCCCGATCGAATTGCCTGCCTTGCCCTCGGTGTTGCGTCGGCCGCGTGCAGCATCGGCGCAGCGCCAGCAGGAGCCTGAGCGGGAAACTGCTGACATGTAAGCCGGGTCATGTTGGCTTGCGCGGGCGGGTCGATGACCATCGCCCCTGCGCACTCCCCTACGATGGCATCGCTTCGCGTAGCATCGACCTGATATCTACAAAGGGGGGAACCAGCATGAATGACATTCAGACCCAATTCGACCAAGCCGTCGCCGCCTCGAAGTCTCTGCCGGAACGGCCCGACAACGCCACCTTGCTGCGTCTGTATGCCTTGTACAAACAGGCCGTGGAAGGGGATGTGTCGGGCGAGCAGCCTGGCATGACCGACTTTGTCGCACGGGCCAAATGGGATAGCTGGAAAGCCCAGGCAGGCAAAAGCTCAGACGCCGCGCGCCAGGAATATGTGGCGCTGGTGGAATCGCTGAAGGACGACTGAGCGGGTCGGCTGAGCAGGACTACCTGAGCTGCCCAACCTGAGCAGCCAGACCTGAGCACCATTACCAAACAAGACCACTGAGCGCCGGTTTCGGCGCTCAGTTTCAAGTGTGCTGCCTTAACCGCGCTGCGGCGTCGAGGTTTCCACGGGCAATGCGTCGGCATTCACCGTGCAACGCGGTGCCTTGCCATCCAGCCAATCGATCACATTGTCGACCGCCAGGCCGAGCATGGCGCGCCGGGTACGGGGGGTGGCGCTGCCAATGTGCGGGGTCAACACGGCGCGCGGTTGCGCCAGCAGATCCGGGTGTACCTTGGGTTCACCTTCGAAGACATCCAGGCCGGCAGCAGCCAGCTTGCCCGAGGCCAGCGCCGCTGCCAACGCGGCATCGTCCACCACCCCACCCCGCCCGATATTGACCAGCACGGCGGTGGGCTTCATCGACGCCAGCTCGGGCGCGCCAATCAGGTGATGGCTTTCCGCCGAATACGGCACCACCAGAACCACGTGATCGCAAGTACGCAGCAGTTCTTCACGCGTCACCCACGTAGCGCCATGTTCGCCAATCGGCAGCGGGCGTCGGTTGTGATAGACCACTTCCATGCCAAAACCGTGCGCGCGGCGTGCAATGGCGCGACCAATGCGGCCCATGCCGATGATGCCCAGACGCGTGCCGTGATAGTCGGCCCCCAGCCAGAGGTCAAACGCCCAGGCCGTCCACTTGCCGTCACGCAGCCATTGTTCCGATTCCGACACCCGCCGCCCGGCCGCCATCAACAAGGCCCAGGCCATGTCGGCAGTTGCCTCGGTGAGTACGTCAGGAGTGTTGGTGACCAGAATGCCGCGCCGGGTGGCGGCAGCAACGTCGATGTTGTTGTAGCCCACCGCGATGTTGGCGATCAGCTTCAGATCCGGCAGTTGGGCAAGCAATGCGTCGGTAACCGGGGTGTCGGCCGTGGTCAGCAGCACCTGCGCGCCGGCTGCGTGCTTGGCAAGCCCATCGGCATCCAGTGCCACATCGGCGTCGTTGGTGCGTACCTCGGCACGGCCTTCGAATACGGCAAGGCCTTCAGGGAAGACACGGCGGGTAACGGCAACGACAGGACGGGACAAGGCGGACTCCTCGGGGTTACAGGCTCCGGGCATAGTAACCGATGGCTTTTTGCTCACCGCCCCTGGGAAACCCGCCTTGGCAGACTGCGCTGAACCGAGGCTGGCCCAAAAAACCCCGCCACCAAAGGTTTACCCGTAGGTCACAAAAACTGCCTAACATGCGGGCTTGCGCGAACCACTCGAAATCGTTTGCATTTGTTTTCACATATTCCTCGCTGCGTATTGCGCGCTGTCCATGCTTAAAAAAGTCTTCTTCCAGCTCCACTGGTTCCTGGGTATCACCGCAGGGCTGGTCTTGGCGCTGATGGGTACGACCGGGGCCCTGCAATCATTCCAGCCGGAAATCCTTCGGCTGTTGAATCCGGGCGTGCTGTCGATCACCGCCCCGGCTGGTGCCGTGCCCTTGACCCCTGACGTGCTGCGGGAACGTGTGCTGGCTGACATGCCAGGACGCCGACTGAACTCGTTGACCATGCTGAGCGATCCGACGCTACCCGCCAGGGCAGTGTTCGCCTTGCCACCGCCGCCGCCCGGCCAGCCAATGCGACGCGGTGAATTGCGCTGGGTCGATCCATATTCCGGCAAGGTGTTGCCGGTGCCACGGGGCGTCGGTTTCTTCGAGACCGTGCGTGAGCTGCATCGCTTCCTGTTGGCGGGCGACGTAGGCAAGCAGATCGTCGGGGCCTGCGCCATGGTGCTGGTGTTCCTGTCCTTGTCGGGGCTGTATCTGCGCTGGCCGCGCCAAGTGGCGCGGTGGCGCGCGTGGTTCAGCGTCAGCCCCCGGCAGAAGGGCCGCGCGTTTCTGTGGAACCTGCATGCCACCATGGGCACCGTGGCGTTGCTGTGCTATTTACTGTCGGCCCTGACGGGCATGTATTGGGCGGTGGATGTGTACCGCGACACGGTGTCTTCCTTGCTGGGCGCACCACAGCGCAGTGCGGTCAGGCAAGCGGCTGCGGGGCCTCAGGCTGGGGGTGGAGCTAATTCTGGTGGGGCTGATGCGGGCGGGCCTGGTGCAGGTGGACCCGCCGCTGGGGCAACCAATACCGCTGCACCCAACACCACGGCCTCAAACCTCGTCGCCTCTAATGCCGGCGCACACAACGGACGCGTGTCCGCAGGAGACGCAAGCACAGCCGCCTCAGTTCGTGCGGGTGAAACCAAGCCTGCGGCTCCTGGGACCGCCGCGCAGAACATCGCAAGCTCCGCGACCGCCACACGCAACGGTACGCCACGCGCGGGGCAAGTTCGCAGTGCAAACAGTCCCCCGGCTGCCGCACCACCAGCACCGGTAACGCCCCCACCAATCAGTCTTGATCAGGTCCGCGCCCAGATCATCCAGACAGCGGGTGAGATCGACACCATCACCTTTGCACTGCCTGCCCGCCCCGACCTGCCCTTGCAGGTTACCTACCTCGACGCGAACGCACCGCACGACCGCGCCACGAATCAGGCCACGTTCGATGCAAGCGGCACCCTGCGCCAACATCAACGCTATGCCGACAAAACGGCCGGCGCGCGGCTGGTTGGCAGCGTCTACCCGCTTCATACCGGCGAATTCTTCGGACTTCCCGGCCGGCTGATCATGATGCTCAGCGCGCTCGGGCTGCCCGTGTTCGCGGTCACCGGATGGATGCTTTACCTGGACCGGCGACGCAAGGCGCGTGCATTGCGGGAAGCGCGCGGCGTGGCTGCCACGACCGGGCCTGACATGCCCGCTGCCGCCGCAACCCCGCTGCTGATCGCCTTTGCCAGCCAGAGCGGCACGGCCGAACGACTGGCGTGGCAGACCGCCCACGCCTTGCAAGGCGCGGGTGTGCCGGTGGCCGTGCACTCGATGGCTGGCCTTGATCTGACGATGCTGGCGGGCTTCCGGCGTGCGCTTTTTGTGGTCAGCACCTTTGGCGACGGCGAAGCCCCCGATGCCGCCCGGCGCTTCGCGCGCCAGGTCATGTCGCAAACCCCATCCTTGCGTGACATCGGCTTTGGCATGCTGTCGCTTGGTGACCGCAGTTATGCCGGTTTCTGCGGCTTCGGGCGCAGCCTGCACAGTTGGCTGACTGCCCACGGCGCGCACACCTTGTTCGACACGGTTGAAGTCGACAACCACCACCCTGCTGCACTGGCCACCTGGCAACAGCGTCTTGCCGTGCTGGGTGTGACTGACGCAGCGCCCTGGCAGGACCAACCCTTCCAGGCATGGACACTGAGCGCACGTGAACAGGTCAACCCAGGCAGCCAGGGATCACCACTGTTCCACCTGGTGCTGAACGCGCCGCAAGATGTACAGGCAAGCTGGCAATCGGGCGATCTGGTTGAAGTGCTGCCCCGCCATCAGGATGACGAGGTCGCCACGTGGTTGCGCGCCCGTGCACTGGACCCGCAAAGCCCCGGCGAAGGCGGCAGAACGCTGGCGGAATCGGTGGCCAACAGCGAATGGATCACCGGGCTGCCCGCCGATGCAGACCGCGACACCCTGCTTTCTCGCCTGCAACCCATGCGGCCCCGGCAGTATTCGATTGCCTCGATTCAGTCAGACGGCGCGGTACATCTGCTGGTTCGCCGCAGTGAACACGAAGCTGGCTTCGGCCTGGCCTCGGGTCTGCTGACCGCCACCACGCCGGTCGGAAGCACGGTCAACCTGCGTCTGCGTGCGCACCCAGGTTTCCATCTGACGGCCGACAACCGAGAACGCCCGCTGATCCTGATCGGCAACGGCAGCGGCCTGGCTGGCCTGATGGCCCATTTGAAAACGCGGGTTGCTGCTGACGAAACCCGAAACTGGCTGGTGTATGGCGACCGCAATGCCGCTGTTGACCTGCCCTATCGCGATCAACTGATGGCCTGGCAAGCGCAAGGCAGCATCGAACGCATGGATCTTGCGTTCTCACGCGATCAGCCCGAGCGCATCTACGTGCAGCACAAACTGGCCGATGCTGCGACCGAGCTGAAAGCCTGGGTGGACCGTGGTGCTGCCATCTATGTGTGCGGCAGCCTGGACGGCATGGCAGGCGGGGTGGATGCCGTGCTTCATGCCGTGCTGGGATCGGACCTGGTCGATGCGCTGAGCGCATCCGGGCGGTACCGGCGTGACGTGTATTGAGTAGATCGGGCGGATAGGTCGGTAACGACCCGGCCTTCAGCCAAGCAAACAAACCACGTCACCAGAAAATCGGGGCATGGCATACAGACGTATGCCGTGCCCCGTTTTACTGTCTGCCCTACCCCGGCAGACCGTATCAGGCGATCTCGAACACCTGCTTCAAGTAAGTCAGATAAGCCACATCGTCACACATGGTCTTCTCAGGCGTATCCGACAGCTTCGCCACCGGCTGCCCCTGGCAGCGCACCATCTTCATCACGATCTGCAAAGGCTTGTAGCCCAGATCGTTGGTCAGGTTGGTACCAATCCCGAACGCCACAATGCAGCGGTTGGCAAAGCGTTCGGCCAACTGGATGGCCAGCGGGAAGCTCAGGCTGTCCGAGAACACCAGCGTCTTGTTGCGCGGGTCGACCCGGTTGCGGCGGTAATGCGCAATCAGGCGCTCGCCCCATTCGAACGGATCGCCGGAATCGTGACGCGCACCGTCGAACAGCTTGCAGAAGTACATGTCGAAGTCGCGCAAGAAGGCGCTCATGCCGTAGACATCCGACAGCGCAATGCCCAGGTCGCCCCGATACTCCTTGGCCCAGCTCTCGAAACCGAAGGTCTGCGAATCGCGCAGACGCGGACCGAGTGCCTGGCAAGCCTGCAGATATTCGTGCGCCATGGTGCCCAGCGGCGTCAGGCCGTGCTTCATCGCGAAGTACACATTGCTGGTACCTGCCAGATGTTCGCCCATCCTGGATTTCATGGTGACCAGCACTTCTTCGTGCCACAGGCGCGAGAAGCGGCGACGGGTGCCGTAATCGGCAATGCGCAGGTCGGGCAGATCGGTGCGGCTTTGCACCAGATCAATCTTTTCCTGCAAACGACGACGGCCTTCGGTGTAGTCGGGCTGACGCTGCGTGTTGCGGAAATACACTTCGTTGACGATCGCCAGCACCGGGATCTCGAACAGGATCGTGTGCAGCCACGGGCCGCGTACCTGGATGTCCAGTTCGCCTTGCACGGCGCTGCGCTCCACCGTGACGCACTTCTCGGGCAGATGGAACAGGCCCAGGAAATCGATGAAATCGCTTTTCATGAAGCGCAGCGTGCGCAGATATTCCAGTTCGCGTTCGGAAAAGCGCAGAGTGCACAGCAGCCGGATTTCCTCGCGGATTTCCTCAAGATAAGGCCACAGGTCAATCCCGGGGGTCCGGCACTTGTAGCGGAACTCCGCCTCTGCGGCGGGGAACTGGTGCAGCACCACCTGCATCATCGTGAACTTGTACAGGTCGGTGTCTAGCAGCGAAGTGATGATCATGTTGCCTGCCCGCCGCAAGCGGCGAGGTCGGGTTGAATGCCAGGATGGCGCGGGTCATGCACTGATAGCCATGCAATCAGAGCCCCGCAACTTAGCACAGCGAGGCCCTGTTTCGGGCTCATGCCCATACCGGCGGGCCGGTAGTCAGCACCGACATACCACGGTATCCCGGCTGAAGATGGGGTTAACGCGACACGAGAAGCCCCAGTCCGGTAAAATCTCTGGCTATCCCGAATATTCATTACTGCACATCGCCTGCTCGCAGGACATCGAATCTTGTCGAAGACACGATTCGGGCGCGCGCTTATTGCTGCTCGCCCAGGCATATGCATGGTTGTCATTTCCGTTAGTTATTTCCTTATGCCTTTTTGGCTGGAGCTCTTTTCATGACTCACGTCGTCACCGAAGCGTGCATCAAGTGCAAGTACACCGATTGCGTGGACGTGTGCCCGGTCGACTGCTTCCGCGAAGGCCCGAATTTTCTGGTCATCGACCCCGATGAATGCATCGATTGCGCGGTCTGTATCCCGGAATGCCCGGCCAACGCGATCCTGGCAGAAGAAGACGTGCCGGCCGAGCAACTCGCCTTCATCAAGATCAATGCGGAACTGGCGCTGAACTGGCCCAGCATCACCCGCGCGAAAAAGCCCCTGCCCGACGCCGACGAATGGCGTGATGTGGCGGACAAGCTTCAACACCTGGAGCGCTGAGCATGACGGCCGACAAAGCGACGGTGGAAACACTGACCTCGCACCACACCTGGGTGCCGGGCAAGCTGTTCTCGTTTGCCACCACGCGGCCGGCCGACTTCCAGTTCACCGCAGGGCAGTTCGCACGCCTGGGCCTGGCACGGCCAAATGCCAACGGCGAGCCCGAGATGGTGTGGCGCGCCTACTCGATCGCTTCGTCGCCGCTGGCTCCCGAACTCGAGTTCTTCTCGATCGTGGTGCCTGACGGCCCATTCACCACGGGCCTGGTGGAGCTTGGCGTGGGTGACACCATCCACATCGACCCGGTTGCCTACGGCTTTCTGACGACGGAACGCTTTGCCCCTGGCGAAGATCTGTGGCTGATCTCTTCCGGCACCGGTCTGGCCCCGTTCCTGTCGATTCTGCAAGACCACGCGATCTGGCAGCAATACAAGCGGGTGGTCGTCGTGCACAGCGTGCGCGAAGTGGAAGAGTTGGCGTATCGCGTCGATATTGAAAACTTTGCCACACACCCGAACTTTGCGCCGTATTTTGCGCAAGAGCCCGATAGACTGAGCTATGTGCCCGTGGTGACTCGCGCTTCGGCAGGCGACATGCTCAACGCCCGGGTCCAGACCTTGCTTGAAGACGGAAGACTCGAAAGTCGTGCCGGCATAACCCTCGACCCGGCGCGCTCCCGTGTCATGTTATGCGGCAACCCGGACATGCTGAAAACCTTGCGCGCCCAGCTTGGCGAACGCGGATTCAAACCGTCACGCCGGGGTGAAGCAGGCAATCTGGCTGTCGAGAACTACTGGTAGTTTTCGATGGGCGGTGCAGGGGCGATATGCAGGTTTCGCCCGTGTGACTGCTTGCCATGACTGCTTAGCATGACTGCCGCGCCTGATGCCCGGGTTGCGCGTGTTGCGTATAAGCATCTTTGTGACCTGCGTACAAGAGGCCAGCTAGACGGACGGTAATTAACATAGTTGCGTACTTGCTACTACTTGTTGCCAGCATTCATTGCAATGCGGCGGCAAGCCGCGCACTATCAGCGTGTTTGCACGCTCCCCGCACGCGCCCTTTTCGAGACTTCCATGCTGTATCAGATTCGTGAACTGCAACGTGCCATCTTGAACCCGATGGTCAGTTTTGCCGAAGCCGGCGCCCAGCTTTTCTCAAGCCCGTACAGCCCCTTTGCCTACACGCCCCTGTCGCGTCGCATTGCTGCCGGATACGAGCTGTTCTACCGCTTGGCCAAAGATTACGAGAAGCCCGCCTGGGGCCTGTCCGAAACCACCATTGATGGCAAAACCGTTGCCGTCAAGGAGGAAATCGCTGCAGAACGTCCGTTCTGCAAGCTGGTTCATTTCCGCCGCGAAGCGCCGTCAGGCGTGCCTGCCGACCCCACCATTCTGCTGGTTGCACCGCTGTCCGGTCACCACGCCACGCTGCTGCGCGATACCGTCCGTGCCCTGATTCCCCAGCACAACGTCTACGTCACCGACTGGATCGATGCGCGCATGGTGCCGGTGTCTGCCGGGCCGTTCCACCTTGACGACTACGTGCGTTACGTCCAGGAATTCATCCGCCAGCTCGGCCCCGATGTGCACGTGATCTCGGTATGCCAGCCCACGGTGCCGGTACTGGCCGCCATCTCGCTGATGGCCACTGCCAAAGACCCGATGCTGCCGCGAAGCATGATCATGATGGGTGGACCCATCGACCCGCGCAAGTCGCCCACCGAGGTGAACAATCTTGCCGTCGAGAAGCCCTACGCATGGTTCGAAGACAACCTGATTCACCGTGTGCCCGCCCCGTTCGCGGGCGTGGGCCGCAAGGTGTATCCGGGCTTCCTGCAACATGCCGGATTCATGGCCATGAACCCCGATCGCCATGCGACCTCGCATTACGATTTCTATCTGGACCTGGTGCGCGGCGACGACGAAGACGCCGAAACCCATCGCCGCTTCTACGACGAGTACAACGCAGTGCTGGACATGCCTGCCGAGTACTACCTGGACACCATCAAGACCGTGTTCCAGGAACACCGCCTGCCGCGTGGCATCTGGAAGGTGGCGGGCGAACTGGTGCGCCCGGCTGACATCGAGACGGTTGCCCTGCTGACCATCGAAGGTGAGCTGGACGACATTTCCGGCTCTGGCCAGACGCGTGCTGCACAAGACTTGTGCACCGGCATCCCGAAGGCCAACAAGGAACACTTCACCTTGCCCAAGGCAGGCCATTACGGCATTTTCTCGGGCCGTCGCTGGCGCGAGATCACCTGCCCGAAGATTGCGGAATTCATCCGCCGCGATCGCAGCGAACCGGCTGTGAAGGTTCGCGCAAGCGCCTGAGGCATTACGCGGGATAATGGCGGGTTAGGCGGCCTATTGCGCCAGCAATGTGGTCGCATCAACCCTGACCCGCCATGATGGTTCCTGCAACTAATTATTCGACGCTTTCTTCGACGCCTTCTGCTGCTGCATCCGCCGCTGTCATTCCAGTGGTCATTCCCGATGCGCGCGCCGCCCTTACCGACCAGATCGATGCCTTGTTGCCGCAGACGCAGTGCACGCAATGCGGCTTCGATGGCTGCCGTCCGTATGCCGCAGCCATTGCCACGGGTGAAGCGGGTATCGACCGCTGCCCGCCCGGTGGCGATGTTGGCGTAACACGCCTTGCCACGCTGCTGCGACTTCCCGTGGTACCCCTGGATACGCACTACGGCGAACACAAGGCCCGCCATGTCGCCGTCATTGACGAACGCCATTGCATCGGGTGCACCTTGTGCATCCAGGCCTGTCCGGTCGATGCCATTCTGGGTGCCAACAAGTTCATGCACACGGTCTTGAACGACCTTTGCAGCGGTTGCGAGCTGTGCATTGCGCCCTGTCCGGTCGATTGCATCAGCATGGCACCGGCACGCGCCTGGGACCAGGAGGATGCGGACCAGGCTCGCCGGCGTCACCAGCATCGCAACCTGCGCCTGACAAGGCCGCCACGAAGCGTCAAGACGCCTGTAGCGTCCGAGAAGCTGCCTGCAGACTCCTGTATCCCGGCATCGCCAATGGACGCCTCTGCAGCACCTGCGGATGACGCCAAGCGCGACGTGATTGCCGCAGCCTTGGCCCGTGCCCGCGCGCGTCGCGCAGGAACGGGTACCGCGTGACCCTGCCAGCCGCGCCCATACATCACCACCACGCCCAATGAATCCCGCCAAACGCTTCGAGATATTTCGCCGCCTGCGCGATGCCAATCCCACGCCCAGAACCGAACTGGAATACGACACGCCTTTCCAGTTGCTGATTGCGGTGATCCTGTCGGCCCAGGCCACCGACAAGTCGGTGAACCTGGCCACCAAACGCTTCTTCCCGGAACACGGCACGCCCGCCACCCTGCTGGCACTGGGTGAAGAAGGCTTGTCGGACTACATCAAGACCATCGGCCTGTATCGCACCAAGGCACGCAATGTCATTGCCACCTGTAGGATCTTGCTTGAACAGCATCAGGGTGAAGTGCCACAAGACCGCGAGTCGCTCGAAGCCCTGCCCGGGGTCGGACGCAAGACGGCCAACGTGGTGCTGAACACGGCGTTCGGGCAGATCGCCATGGCGGTCGATACCCATATTTTCCGCGTGTCCAACCGCACCAATATCGCGCCCGGCAAGAACGTCGTGGAAGTCGAAAAGAAACTCATGAAGTTCGTGCCCAAAGAGTTTCTGATGGACGCACACCACTGGCTGATTCTGCATGGTCGCTATGTGTGCGTCGCCCGTACGCCGAAATGCCCGGTTTGCGGCATTGCAGACCTGTGTGAATACCGCGAGAAAACGCCTATCGCTAGCAGGTAATTGCCGCAGTGCGGCACCCTGGGCAAATACCGATGCTTTTGGGTGGGACCATCTTTCACAATGAGGCGCGTTGCGACAGCTGCGGGATTTTCTGCACTGCATCGCAAACCCGCCAGCTCCGGCGTGAAAGAAAAGGCATCCATCACCCATGAGCGACCTGATTTTAGAAACCCGCGCACTCACCAAAGAATTCCGAGGGTTCGTTGCCGTCAGCAACGTCAACCTTCAAGTGCAGCGAGGCCATATCCACGCGCTGATCGGTCCCAATGGCGCGGGCAAGACCACGTGTTTCAACCTGCTGACCAAGTTCCTGGCCCCGACCAAGGGCAAGATCCTGTTCAACGGGGCCGATATCACCGGTGAACGTCCGGCGCAGATTGCACGGCGCGGCATCATCCGCTCGTTCCAGATCTCGGCAGTGTTCCCCAACCTGACCGTGCTGGAAAACGTGCGTATCGGTTTGCAGCGCAACACGGGCACGTCGTTCCATTTCTGGAAGCGCGAATCCACGCTCAACGTGTTGAACGACCGTGCTCGCGCACTGCTCGATGAAGTCGACCTGGGCGGCTTTGCCGACACGCAGACCGTCAACCTGCCCTACGGCCGCAAGCGCGCGCTGGAAATCGCCACGACCTTGGCGATGGAACCTGAACTCATGTTGCTCGACGAACCCACGCAAGGCATGGGTCACGAGGACGTGGACCGCGTCACGCAACTGATCAAGAAGGTCAGCGCGGGCCGCACCATCCTGATGGTCGAACACAATATGAACGTGATCTCTTCGATCGCTGACAAGATCACGGTGCTTGCACGCGGCGCGGTGCTGGCCGAAGGTCCGTATGACACGGTGTCGCGTGATCCGGCGGTGATGGAAGCTTACATGGGCACCTCGGAAGGCGCACTTGAAGGAGCACACGGATGAGCGTGGCATCGATGAAGACATCGACCAGTGCACCGGTCGGCGAAATGGCGCTTGAAATCACCGGGCTGAACGCTTGGTACGGCGAATCGCACATCCTGCATGGCGTGGACATGAAGGTTCGGCGCGGTGAAGTCGTCACGCTGCTGGGCCGCAACGGCGCAGGTCGTACCACTACCTTGCGTGCGATGCTGGGCCTGACGGGCGCGCGCAAAGGCTCGATCCGCATCAACGGCACCGAAGCCATCGACATGCCCACGCACCGCATTGCCCACCTGGGCATCGGTTATTGCCCCGAAGAGCGCGGCATCTTTTCCTCGCTGTCCTGCGAAGAAAATCTGATGCTGCCGCCGCCGCTCAAAGGCAAGGGCAAGGGCATGAGCATCGCCGAAATCTACGAGATGTTCCCCAACTTGCACGAGCGCCGCAATTCCCAAGGCACACGTCTGTCGGGCGGTGAACAGCAGATGCTGGCGGTTGCGCGCATCTTGCGCACCGGTGCCAACCTGCTGCTGCTCGACGAGATTTCCGAAGGCCTGGCACCGGTCATCGTGCAGACGCTGGCACGCATGATCACCGAGCTGAAAAGCCGCGGCTACACCATCGTGATGGTGGAACAGAACTTCCGTTTCGCCGCCCCGCTTGCCGACCGCTTCTATGTGCTTGAACACGGTGCCGTGGTCGAACAGTTCGAAGCCAGCGAGCTGGCTGCAAAACAAGACACGCTGAACGAATTGCTGGGCGTCTGACACCTGCTATCCGCTGGCACTCACCCTAAGCTGGCAGCGCTATCACACTGCCGGCCGCACTACCGGCCAATCGAGCCGGGCCCATCACGTACCGCCCCCATAAGGGAGATTTTTTGATGAAACTCAACACCCTGGCTAGCGCCATCGCCACCCTTGGCCTCATCTGCGCTACTGGCGCGGCACAGGCGCAGGCTAACTCCGACGTGATCCGCATCGGTTTCATCACCGACGGTTCCAGCGTTTACGCCGACATCGACGGTCCCGCAGGCGCGGAAGCCATCCGCATGGCGGTTGCAGATTTCGGTGGCACGCTGAACGGCAAAAAAATCGAAGTGCTGTACGCCGACCACCAGAACAAGGCCGACGTCGCATCGTCGCGTGCCCGTGAATGGTTCGACCAACAGAACGTACAACTGCTGATCGGCGGCACCAACTCGGCGACCAGCCTGGCCATGCAGCAGGTCGCAGCCGAAAAGAAGCGCGCCTTCATCTCGGTGGGTGCCGGTTCTTCGCGCATCACCAACGAAGCCTGCACGCCCTATTCCATCCACTATGCCTATGACACCGTGGCGCTTGCCAAGGGCACCGGCAATGCGGTGGTCAAGCAAGGCGGCAAGAACTGGTACTTCCTGACCGCTGACTACGCCTTTGGCCAGTCGCTGCAGGAAGACGCCACCAAGGTGGTCAATGCAGCGGGCGGCAAGGTGGTGGGTTCGACCAAACACCCGCTGGCAGCGCCCGACTTCTCGTCCTTCCTGTTGCAGGCGCAATCCTCGAAGGCCGACATCCTGGCACTGGCCAATGCTGGCGGTGACACGATTGCCGCGATCAAGGCCGCCGACGAATTCGGCGTCACCAAGAGCATGAAGCTGGCCGGTCTGCTGGTCTTCATCAACGACACGCACGCAGTCGGCCTGCAAGCCATGCAGGGCCTGTACCTGACCGATGGCTGGTACTGGAACATGAACGACGAGACGCGTGCCTGGAGCGCCAAGTTCGAAGCCAAGGTCAAGCGCAAGCCGTCGATGCTGCAAGCAGCTGACTACTCGGCCACCATGCAATGGCTGAACGCTGCCAAGGCAACCAACTCGACGTCTGCCGAAGACACCATCAAGTACATGAAGGAAAACAAGATCAACGACTTTTTCGCCAAGAACGGCTACGTTCGCGAAGACGGTCGCATGATCTATGACATGTACCTGATGCAAGTGAAGACCCCGGCCGAATCGAAAGGCCCGTGGGACTACTACAAGGTCGTGGCAACCTTGCCTGGTGAAGAGGTCTACACCACGCGTGCTGAATCGCGTTGCTCGCTGATCAAGAAATAAGCCCGGTGCGCGGGCCGGCGTTGGCCGGCCCGTGCTTCTTCACCCCCGCACGTATCGTTTCGCAGCCGCTGCATGCACCGGGCGCTGCGGCAGTCGAGGTTCGCATTCCATGACCGATTTCTTCGGCATTCCTATTCAGGCACTGCTCGGGCAGTTGCTGCTCGGCTTGGTGAACGGATCGTTCTACGCGATTCTGTCACTGGGCCTCGCCGTGATTTTCGGCCTTCTCAACGTCATCAACTTTGCCCACGGTGCGCTCTACATGATGGGCGCCTTTCTCACCTGGATGGGATTGCGATACCTGGGCGTCAATTACTGGGTGATGCTGCTGTTGGCGCCGATCGGCGTCGGCATCTTCGGCGTCATCATCGAGAAGCTCTTCCTGCGCTGGTTGTACAAGCTTGATCACTTGTACGGCCTGCTGATGACCTTCGGCCTGACGCTGATGCTGGAAGGACTGTTCCGCAGCTTCTTCGGCGTGTCCGGCCAACCCTACCCGGTGCCCGACGCCTTGCGTGGCGCAACCAACCTGGGCTTCATGATCCTGCCGAATTACCGCGCATGGGTTGTCGTGGCTTCGCTGATCGTGTGCTTTGCAACCTGGTACGTGATCGAACGCACCAAGCTCGGTGCCTATCTGCGTGCTGGGACCGAGAACCCGCGCCTGGTGGAAGCCTTCGGCATCAACGTGCCGCTGATGGTCACGCTGACCTATGGTTTCGGCGTGGCGCTGGCCGGTTTTGCCGGCGTGCTGGCAGCCCCGGTGCTGCAGGTGTCGCCGCTGATGGGATCGAACCTGATCATCACCGTGTTTGCGGTCGTGGTGATCGGCGGCATGGGCTCGATCATGGGTGCCATCCTGACGGGCCTCGGCCTGGGTGTCGTTGAAGGTCTGACCAAGGTCTTCTACCCCGAAGCCTCGAACACCGTGGTGTTCCTCATCATGGCGATCGTGCTGATGATCCGCCCGGCCGGTCTCTTTGGGAAAGAAAAATGAACAAGCAAGTTCTCGGCTATGTGGCCCTGGCGGCCGGGGTCGCGGTCCTGCCCCTTCTTGGCGTCTATCCGATCTTCATCATGAAGGTCATGTGCTATGCCTTGTTCGCGTGCGCGTTCAACCTGCTGATTGGCTACACCGGCCTGCTGTCATTCGGTCACGCAGCCTTCCTGGGCGGCGCTGCCTATGCCACGGGTCATGCGATCAAAGTGTGGGGCATGCCGACGGAAATCGGCATTCTGTACGGCGTGGCGGTGGCAGCAGCGCTGGGCTTCGTGATGGGCAAGCTGGCCATCAAGCGCAGCGGCATCTACTTCACGATGATTACGCTGGCACTTGCGCAGATGCTGTTCTTCTTCTTCCTGCAGGCGCGGTTCACAGGTGGCGAAGACGGACTGCAAGGCGTGCCGCGCGGCACCCTGCTGGGCTTCATCGACCTGAAAAGCGATATCAACCTGTATTACGTGGTGCTGGGCATTTTCCTGCTTGGCTTCTTCATCATCTACCGCGCGGTGCACTCGCCTTTCGGTCAGGTCTTGAAGGCCATTCGTGAAAACGAACCGCGTGCTGTGTCGCTGGGTTATGACGTAGAGCACTTCAAGCTGCTGGCGCTCGTGCTGTCTGCTGCAATCGCCGGCCTGGCGGGTTCGGCCAAGACCTTGGTCTTCGTGTCTGCCACGCTGACGGACGCCACCTGGCAGATGTCGGGCCTGGTGGTGCTGATGACACTGGTGGGCGGACTGGGCACGATGCTTGGCCCGATCGTTGGCGCACTGATCATCATCACGCTGGAAAACAAGGTGGGCGAATTCGGCCGTACCTTGGCACAGTGGACCGGCATCGACTGGTTCCAGGGCCTGGGCGAATCGGTGACCATCGTCACTGGCCTGATCTTCGTGGTCTGCGTGCTGGCCTTCCGACGTGGTCTGGTGGGTGAGTTCATTGCCTTCGTGAACCGCCGCAAGGAAGCACGGGCGAACGTTTAAGGTGATTGCAAGGTATTGGTAAGGGCCAAGGGGCGGCAGGTGGTGGGTACGTGGTGAATATGTGGTGGATACATGGCAGATGCACATTGGGCACATATTCTGCTGATGCGTATCCACCACCACTCTACCCGGATCACTGCCATGAAATTGGTCATCCTCTGGCTCCTTGGCGTTCCCCTCAGCCTATTGATCGTGCTCAAGCTGATCGGGGTTTTCTGAAGTCGGGTGTTGGTCCAACCGACTTTGCCAGTCAAACGCATTGACACCTACGTTCGAGAAAGCGCCCTGCATGCGGGGCGCTTTTTTTCGTCTTGTGGTTTTGCGCTGCCTGGGCGGACGGCTTCGTATCAAGGCAGGAGTATCAAGCCAGTAGTACCAGGATATGGGCGCAAAATATGGATATGGAAAATATGGCGTTTTCTTCCCCAGCCCCAGCCCTGATAATTTCCCCATGACATCCTCCCCGTCTTCTTTGCCTGGCTCTTCCCCCAGTCCCTTGCCAAACCGGCCGGCATCATCGGCGCTACGCAATTTCGTCACTGGCTTTGCCGCCCTGCTCGATCGCGCGCCCACAGAAGCCGAGATACTCGAACACGGGGGTGCCTTGCTGCGCGATCTGGTCGCGCATGACGACTGGCTACCCGACGCGTTCGCGCAGCCTCATCCAACCTATTACCAACAATTTCTGTTGCATGCCGATTCCGCGGAACGCTTCTCTGTCGTGAGTTTTGTCTGGGGGCCGGGGCAGCGCACGCCGATTCATGACCATACGGTCTGGGGATTGATCGGCATGTTGCGAGGTGCAGAAACCTCGCAGGGCTTCACGCGTGATGCAGCCGTTCATCTGCACGCCGACGGGCCGCTGATTCGGCTCGACCCTGGCCAGGTGGAAGTCGTGTCGCCCAGCGTGGGAGATATTCACCAAGTGGCGAATGTGTTTGCTGACAAGGTGTCGATCAGCATCCACGTCTACGGGGCCAACATTGGTGCCGTGCGGCGCTCGGTGTACGCCGAAGACGGCACGCCCAAGGCGTTCATCTCGGGGTATTCGAACACCGTGTTGCCAAACATCTGGGACAGATCCAAGGAGACAGCAGCCTCATGAGTCATACGGGTACGAACGCAAATGCCGCGCAGGCAAGCCAGAACACCAGCCCCTTGCCCTCGCTCGACTACGCAGCCGTTCGCGCCAGCCTGCTGGCCGGCGAGGAAATCGCGCTGATCGATGTCCGGGGCGAAGACCCGTTTGCACAGTCGCATCCGCTGTGGGCGGCCAACTTTCCGCTGTCGCGGCTGGAACTGGATGCGTGGTCACGCATTCCGCGTCGCGACACCAAGATCGTGATCTATGGTGAAGATGCCAGCGGCGATCTGTCTGCGCGCGCTGCAGCGGTGCTGCACAGCCTTGGGTACACGAAGCTGCACCAGCTGACAGGCGGGCTGGCCGGCTGGATCGCAGCCGGTGGCGAGGTGTTCCGTGACGTGAACGTGCCCAGCAAGTCCTTCGGCGAACTGGTCGAGGAAACCCGCCATACGCCGTCACTGAGCGCACAAGAGGTCAAGCAACTGATCGATGATCGCGCCAATGTCGTGGTGCTGGATGCGCGGCGTTTCGATGAATACCAGACCATGAGCATCCCTGGGGCAACCAGCGTACCGGGTGCGGAACTGGTCTTGCGGGTACGTGCGTTGGCACCTGACCCTACCACCCAGGTGATCGTGAACTGCGCGGGGCGGACACGCAGCATCATCGGCACTCAGTCCTTGGTAAATGCCGGCATTCCGAACCCCGTGGCTGCCTTGCGCAACGGCACCATCGGCTGGAAGCTGGCTGGCCAGCAACTGGCGCACGGCGCAGATAGCCGGGCACCGGGTATCGATGCAGAAACGCGGCAATCCGCGCAGGCCGATGCCCGCCGCGTGGCAGACCGTGCAGGGGTGTGGCGAATCGCTCGCAATGCGCTGTCCACCCTGGTCCAGCCGGACCGCACGCTGTACCGCTTCGATGTGCGCACGCCCGAGGAATATGCGGCCGGCCACCTGCCCGGCTTTGCGAATGCGCCGGGCGGGCAATTGGTGCAGGAAACCGACCATGTGGCACCGGTGCGCGGCGCGCGCATCGTGCTTGCCGACGACGACGGAGTACGCGCCGACATGAGCGCCTCGTGGCTGGCGCAAATGGGTTGGGAGGTCTATGTGCTCGATCCTGCATCCACAGACGGGTTCACGGAAACCGGTCATCCCGATCTGAACGCGCCACCACCCCCCGCAGTGAACACCATCACGGCATCGGAACTGGGTGAATGGCTGCATCAAGCCGGTGCCGATGATGTCCAGGTGCTGGACGTCACTCCCAGCGCCAACTATGTGAAGGGGCACATCCCTGGCGCATGGTTTGCCGTTCGGGCCGAATTGGCACAGGCGCTGCAATCCCGCCCACGCCCGCGGCGTTATGTATTCACCTGCGGAACCAGTTTGCTTGCGCGCTTTGCTGCGGCCGATGCCGCACGGCTGACCGATGTGCCGATCTACGTGCTGGACGGCGGAACCCGTACGTGGGCGGCGGCAGGAAATGCGCTTGAAGCCGGCGAGACTGGCTTGGCCTCGGCACGCACCGACCGTTATCGACGCCCGTATGAAGGCACGGATGCACCGGCGCAAGCCATGCAGGCTTATCTGGACTGGGAGTTCGGCCTGGTTGCCCAACTGGGGCGCGATGGTACGCACGGCTTCCGGGTGGTGTGATCGCGCGGGTACGTGTGTGGGCTGCGCTGTTTTTAGCGCCGCTGTTTGTAGGCCGCTGTTTGTAGGCCGCTGTATTTGGGCTGCGCCATGTATGGGCTGCACGATGTGCGGGCTGCGCCGCGTGTAAACCTGCGGCGCTAGTGGCCGCAGAACCAGGCCACCGGCGCCTGGTGCGCATGACATGCGTCGCCGTGGGCGGTACGATGCGGTCCGCGGTCAGGATGTGTCGTCCACCGCTGTTCCGTTGGTGTTGTGATGCCCGCCTCTGTTCCCGATCCTGTGTCTGCCGTGCCCACCGGCACTGATCAGACCACGTCTGTCACCCCCACTGCCGCGCCTGCGGTCATGGATGCCGTGGCGCACAAAGCCGCCATGGATCGCGCCATGCGTTATCTGGGCTCCTACCCTGCATCCTTGAAAGCCCGCGCGCGGACCATGATCGAACGGGGCGAAGCAGGTCCGTGGCTGGCCAAACGTTATCCGCAGCGCCATCCGGTGCAGACCGACAAGGCGCTGTTCACCTTCGCCAACGAGATTCGCCAGAATTTCATGCGGCAGGCTCCCTTGTTGAACAAGGTCTTGTACGACAGCAAGCTGGATGTGATCGCGCACGCACTGGGCCTGCACACCGCCATTTCACGGGTGCAAGGCGGCCGTCTGGTGGCGAAGAAAGAAATCCGCATCGCATCGCTGTTCAAGCACATTGCGCCGGAATTTCTGCAGATGATCGTGGTGCACGAATTGGCGCATCTGCGCGAAATGAACCATGACAAGGCGTTCTACCGCTTGTGCGAAAGCATGCAGCCGGACTACCACCAGGTTGAATTCGACTTGCGCTTGCTGCTGGCACAACGCGAGGCACCCCCACCGATTGGCTGAGGGACGGATTGACTGTAGGGACGGATTGATCAGGGCCGGAAGGTGTGACCACGTTCAGCGCGGAGCGTCCCACAAGGTCGCCTCGGGCACGTGCAATTCCAACTCAGAGGTCGGTTTGGCAACGCAGGGCAGAATCCACCCCTCGTTGCGCTCTTCGCGCGTAAGCCCTGGCCGTTCGATCCGGTACGCCACACTACCACTGCGCAGTTGGCTCATGCAAGCACGACAGGTGCCATTGCGACACGAGGTCGGCAAACGAATGCCTGCAGCACGCGCTGATTCGAACAGGCTGCGATCAGGATCGGCCTCAAAGCGCCACCCCTGGGGGCTGATCAGTACCGGAAAGGCGTCGGCCATCACGCTGCCCGTTTAGTTGGCCAGCACACGCGGCAATGAGAAGACCAGCATCGCCAAGCCAGATGCGCTCAGCAACACCAGCACCAGACGACGAAACGCGGTATCGCTGATGCTGCGATACAGGCGCGTGCCCACCACGCTGGGAATCAGGACGGCCGGTGCAACGATGGCAAACATCGGCCACATTTCGCGCGAGATTACGCCCGTCAGCAAGTAGCTGATCATCGTCACGCTGAGCATGGTCAGATTGAAGTTCTGCACCACCGCGCGCTGGCTGTGACGCGGAAACCCGCGCACGGTTGTCCAGAGCGTCGGGATCACTCCGGAAAAACCGCCCAACGCCGACAAGGCACCACCCATCATGCCGACGACCCCGTCAGCCAGCTTGTTAGGCTGCTTGAGTACCGGGGGTCGTTTGATGAACAGCATGGCCGGGCACCAGATCAACAACAGCAGCCCCAGACCGAGCTTGAACGCGTCGGCATTGATATTGGGCAGCACGAGCACCCCCAAGGGCACACCGACCAGGCCACCCAGGATGAACGGCCACAACAAGGGGAATTCGACATTGCGCCGCACGGTGACCGTGGCGAGTATCTGCCCGGTCAATGCACCGAATACGGCCATCGCGGCTGCGATGTGCGGGTCCAGCACCCATACCCAGAAGGACATGGCCACCAGCCCGAACGCAAAGCCCGACAGGCCCTGCACAAAGCCGGCAACGACGGCACCCAGCACCACGATGACAAGAAACGAATTCATGCCGGGCATCATAGCTGCCAGACGGGCAAGAAGACGCAGATTTATCGGGGTTTATCGTGCTTTCTTGATGTCATCAGCGTCACAAGCACCGCATTGCGCCACCGCAACGGTTCAATGCCTCATTTAGCCCAACAAGTTGCTTGCTCGACAGCCTTTAATCAGCCGGACAGCAACAAGAAAGCCGGGCTGCCATCACATTGGCAAGCCCGGCTTTGTTCCTGTCCGGTTGCAGTTTCAGGCCGCAGTCCGGGTTGGCGCACAGAACGACAGTCAGATCATTGATTCATCAGAACCTGCACGATCACGCCGGTTGCAACCGCGATCAGCAGATACTCACCACCTGACTGTACCCATTGGTGGCCGCGCGGCGGCTGCTTCAAGCCGTGACCACGCCAGTCGTCAACAATGTACTGGCGGCCGCGATATTCCGCTGGCAGGCGCTGTCCACGTTCGAAGTGCGGGGGCCGATTGGCCTGCCAGCGCGGATCGTTGCGGCTTTGCTGCCACTGCTGCTGGCGCTGTTGCAGATCGAACTGACGCTGCTGCTCATAGCTCTGGCGTTGCTGCTGTTCCAGTTGCTGCCGCTGCTGCTCCATCTGCTGACGCTGCATTTCCTGCTGCTGACGCGCCCGCTCCTGGCGCTGACGCATGTCTTCACGCTGGCGCTGCAGATCTTGCTGGATGCGTTGCTGGTCTTGTTGCTGACGCTGCTGTTCGAACTGCCGGCGCTGAATGTCCTGCTGCTGGCGCAGCTGCTCGACCTGCATGCGTTGCTGTTGCAACTGCTGTTGTTGCTGTACTTGCAACTGCCGTTGTTGCTCGACCTGCTGGCGTTGCTGCTCTTGCAGTTGACGCTGCTGTTCTTGCTGCTGGCGTTGCATATCCTGCGGACTTTGCGCAAACACGGTCGGACTCGCAACCATGCTGAGCGCCATCAGCGCAGACACCAAAGTCGTGGTTTTCATGGTGTGTCCTGGAAAAGTTGATGACGCCATCATGCACGTCGTGGGTAGGCCTATCAGCCGCAAAAATCAGGCCCGCACACAGGGATTACGTGGTTGATACAAATCGGGGCGAAGACGCCTTAGCGGCTGATCAGCACTTGTGTGATCAAGCCAGTGGCGACGGCAACCAGCAGATAATCGCCGCCGGACTGCACCCAGCGATGACCGCGCGGCGGGGCTTTCAGGCCATGTGCACGCCAGTTCTCTACCACGTATTGGCGACCGCGGTACCGTTCCGGCAAGTGTTGCCCACGTTGGTAATGGCCTGAACGGGCGTAATCGCGATCATTGCGACGGTGGCCGTCGTCGTGATCGAAGCGGTCGTGGCCGCGCTGTTGTTGAACCTGGGGCGGCGGGCCGCGACGATCACCTTGGGCAAACACGGGCGTGCTGGCAGCAAAAGTCAGGGCCAGGGCGAGCGCAATTGCTTTGGTCTTGGTTTTCATGGTGGGTGTCCTTCAGGGTGTTGGTGAACACATCATGCATAAACCACCCGCAACAATCGCTAAAAAATTCGCTCGAATACCGTGATTACCCTGCGGACACATCTTCTGCGCGATTGCACCGCATTTCTTGCACTTTTCACCCTGCCTGCTTCACGCGAACCTCGGCCTCGTCGAGTGCCCACCAGCTCGGCAGCAGCTCGCGAATCTCGCGGCGGCCGAACCGGTCATCGATCAGATGCACCACGCCACGATCCGATGGCGACCGGATCACGCGCCCTGCCGCCTGCACCACTTTCTGCATGCCGGGATACAGGTAGGTGTAGTCATAACCCGAGGCAAAAGTGCGATCCATGCGTTCGCGAATCTGTTCATTGACCGGGTTGATCTGCGGCAGCCCCAGCGTGGCAATGAACGCGCCAATCAATCGCTTGCCGGGCAAGTCGATACCCTCGGCAAACGCCCCGCCCAATACCGCAAACCCGATACCCGAGGACGCCGGCGTAAACCGCGCCAGGAACGCGTCGCGCGCGCTTTCGTCCATGCGACGTGACTGCGACCAGACCGGTATGTTCGGGTGGCTTGCGGCAAACGCGTTAGCCACTTGTTCCAGGTAGTCGTAGCTGCTGAAGAACGCCAGGTAATTGCCCGGTGCCGCCGCATACTGCTTGCTCATCAGCGCCACGATCGGCGCAAGTGATTGACGGCGGTGGGCAAACCGGGTCGATACGTGACGGGCAACCTGCACCGACAACTGATTGGCCGTAAACGGCGATGGCACATCGACCCAAGCCGTATCGGCAGGCAAACCAAGCATGTCCTGGTAATACGCCTGGGGTCGCAAGGTGGCCGAAAACAAGGTGGTGCTGTGTGCCGCCGCCAGCCGGGGTTTCACAAAGGCGGCGGGTACCACGTTGCGCAGGCACAGCGTGGAATCGGCACGCGCAGCAGAGGCTGCCGCGCCCTCTGGCTGCGTCAGGTCACACAAGGAATCGCCATCAAAGAGTTCTGCCAGGCGACAGAAATGCAAGATGTCGAAGTACACGGCAAGCAGCGCCGGTTCGATCAGCGCCGCCTGTTCTGCCAGCAATTCGGTCATGGCGGTGCTGGCCTGCTGCAAGGCGTTCAACACCCCTGCCGGGACCGACTCATAGACGGCGTAAGCACCTTCCTGGTTCTTGCAAACCGTCTTCCACTGCCGCTTCACCCGGTCGAAGGCAGTACGCAAGGCGGGCGGTGCCAGGCTGCGCGCCACCCGAATGTCTTCCAAAGACAGCTGCGCGCTGTACATGCCGCGCACTCGGTCCACCAGGTTGTGGGCTTCGTCTATCAGTACCCCGACCTTCCATTGATTGGCCAAGGTCAGGCCGAACAACATGGCGTTCAGATCGAAGTAGTAGTTGTAGTCGCCCACCAGCACATCGCTCCAGCGGGTCAAGTCCTGGGCCAGGTAGTAGGGGCAGACGCCATGCTGAGCCGCCACGCCGCGCAGCGTGGCCTTGTCGAGCGTGGCCCCTGCTGCGGCAGCTTCGACCGCCATCTGGCGTGCTTGCGGCAAGCGATCATAGAAACCACGCGCCAGCGGGCAGGAGTCACCGTGGCAGGCCCGGTCAGGGTATTCACAAGCCTTGTCGCGGGCCACCAGTTCAATCACCCGCAGCGGGAGCGCGGGCGCACTGCGACGCAAGGTTTCGGCGGCACCCAGCGCAAGCTGTCGCCCCGAGGTTTTTGCGGTCAGGAAAAACACCTTGTCGATGCGCTGCCCCGGGCAAGCCTTGAGCATGGGGAACAAGGTGCCGATGGTCTTGCCGATGCCGGTAGGTGCCTGGGCCGCAAGCACCCGACCCGATGCCGCTGCGCGATATACAGATTCGGCCAATACCCGCTGGCTGGGACGGAAGTCGTCGTGCGGGAAACGCAGTACGCCCAACTGCTCGTCACGACTGGCCCGGTGCGCCGCCTCTTGTGCAGCCCAGGCCAGAAAACGTTCACACTGTTCTTCGAAAAACGCTTGAAGCGTGGCCGCGTCGTGGCGCTCGTTCAACACGGTTTCGGTCTGGCTGGCAATGTCGAAGTACACCAGTGCCAAGTCGATCGCGGGCAGCTCGCGTTCCTGGCACATCAGCCAGCCATAGACCTTGAGTTGCGCCCAATGCAAGTGACGATGGTTGGCCGGCATGGCAGCCAGGTCGCCCCGATGGGTTTTGATTTCTTCAAGCCGGTGGCTGGACGGGTCGTAGCCATCGGCCCGACCGCGCACCTTCAAGCCCTTGTATTCGCCGGCCAGGCTGACTTCGGTCTGATAAGGCGGCGGGCGGCGTGACGCGACCACGCCGTGACCGATCATGCCTTCCTGGGCGGAAGGTGACGGGGTGAAGCGCAAGTCCAGGTCACCCTGCTTGGCCGTGAATTCGCACAGGGTGCGCACCGCCACCGCATATGCCACCACATCATTCATTCGCGCTGCGCCACCCCGATAGACGACATTGGCCGTCCAATGTCAGGGGCAGATAATACTGTATAAATAAACAGTTACCGTGGCGCGACTCAGGACATTCAGGTCATATCGACCGAAATCATCGCCCTGGGATTACATTTCACGACGCACGCCTGCACTATGAATTCAGGGCCGAAGCGCCAGCAATCCATGCTGCGCCAGCAGGCTTTGAATCTCACACAGCCGCGTCACCGGGTCAGCCACTGCCAACAGCCGCGTGGCGTCTTCGGCTGCCAAGGGCAGCAATTCACACCAGCGATCTGCCACCCAACCCGCCTCGTCCAGCCTGAATGGCGGCAGCACGGGCATGGCCGATGGCGCTACCCCCTGCCGTTGCAGCTCGGCAATGAACTGGCCCAGCGCATCGGCACTGGCCTGCAAAGGAGGCGGGATATCGTTGACCGGGTCGTTGCCGATCGGGTCGAGATCGCCCATCCACAAGCCAAAGCGCCCCTGCCAGCTGGCACGCACACGGAAACGCGTGGTGCCCACGCAGCGCAGGCGAATCAACCCCGGCGCAGTTGCGTCGCTGTAATCGATGCGCGCCATCGTGCCGATACCGGCAAAAACTTCCTGCCCTTCGGGCGTGCGTACCTCGTTGCCACGCAGCAAAGCCACCACGCCAAAACTGCGGCGCTCGGCCAGACAGGTGCGGATCATGTCGAGATAACGCACCTCGAAGATGCGCAAATGCAGCACCCCGGCGGGAAACAGCGCTTTATTCAACGGAAACAGCGGCGTGTTGGGCATACGCGTGCCTCTGGGAAGGAAAAATCGCTGGCGCGTCCGATATCAGATGCGCCTCAGCAGAGTCACGAGCAGGCTTGCCTGGGTGCTGGCCATCAAGGTGTATGGCTCGTCGGCAGGCAAGGCGACCAACCGTCCCGGCGTCAAGGTACAGGCGCGGTCTGGCGTATCGACACTGACCTCGCCGGTCAGGCACTGGATCGTGAATTCCGTATCGACATGATGCTGCCGGACGACGTCGCCCGGCGAGAGCACGATCATCAACAATTGCAGTCGGTCGGTACGAAGCAGGCTGCTGCTGCGATCGGTGCCGCGGACTGTGCCGTCGGCGTGCAGGTCGATGACGTCCAGCGGCTTAGCGTGTTTCAAGGCCATGTTTGCTCCTGGTCAAGAGGGGGCGGGAAGGCCACTCGGACAATGGCGGCGCTGCAAGACACATTCCCAGCCTGAGCACCCAGTTTGACAGGGGTACAAGGCACCGTCGATGCCACGACTTCCCGAAGTGGCCACGCGTACAGGGCACGCCATGTGAACCACCTTGCCGGCCTCGCCTTGCAACTCTGCTGCCACCCACCTAAAATGCGAACGATTCGCATGTCTATTTGTTGTTGCGACGCGCATTGAGCCTGCTTCCTGGCGGACCGGGGGCCAAGCGCCCCCATCGATTGTCGTCGCGCGCCCTCCACGCCGACAGCCGCCTGTCTTGTCCGCCGGGTTTTCACGCATGTCGCTCAGCAGCTCCCTCATTGCCCGCGCGCCTTTGGTGTCGCGAATCATTGCCGCAATTTTCGGTGGCTACGGCCTGGCCAGTCTGGCTGCGGTCGCGTTGACCGCCCTGCCCGGCCACCCCAGCGAAGCGGTACTGATCGGCATGATGCTGAGCTTCGTCGTCTACACCTGCGCGGTCATCTGGGTATTTGCCGCGCGCAGCGCCTGGCGTGCCTGGGCTGGGTTGCTGATCACCGCGGCACCGCTGGCACTGATCGTGTGGACCCTGGTGACACCCGTCAAGCCATGAGCACGCAGGAAACCCGCAAGACCACGCCCAAGGCCCCTGGCATTCGCCAGACCATGTCGGACGTGCATACCTGGACTGGCCTGCTGGTGGGCTGGATTCTGTTTGCGATGTTCCTGACCGGCACCGTGAGTTTCTTCCGCGACGAACTGTCGCAATGGATGCGGCCCGAGGTGCGCACCACCACGCTGGTAGACGCCGCGACAGCCGCCAACCGAGTTGGCGACACGCTTCAGCGCATCGCACCGGACAGCCCGGCCTGGTACATCACCTTTCCTGATGCCCGCGCCAATACTGCCCAAGTCACCTGGCGTGGCACCAAGGGGTTCGAATCCGGTGCGTTCGACCCGGCAACGGGCCAACGCCTGGAAGCACGCGAAACACGCGGTGCCGAGTTCTTCTACATCTTCCACTTCCAGCTGCATTACCTGCCGGTGATCTGGGGGCGAATCATCGCGGGCATCTGCGCGATGTTCATGCTGATCGCGATCGTTACCGGGGTGATCGTCCACAAGAAGATCTTTGTCGACTTCTTCACCTTCCGCTGGGGCAAAGGGCAGCGTTCCTGGCTGGATGCGCACAACGTACTGTCGGTGTTCGGCCTGCCCTTCCACCTGATGATCACCTACACCGGACTGATCACGCTGATGGCCTTGTACGTACCTTGGGGCATTCAGGCGCAGTATCCGACCCAGGCAGACCGCGCGCGCTTCAACAGCGAATTCAGCGCCTTCCTGAACCCGACCAAACCCGCCGGCGAGGCCGCTCCCTTGCTGCCACTGGCCACCTTTGTGCAGGCGGCCGAACAGCATTGGAAAGATGGCCAGGCAGGACGATTGCAAGTCATCAACGCCGGCGACAAGACCGCGCGCGTGGTGGTGGTCCGACGCGATTCCCAGCGCATTTCCAACAGCCCTTCGTATCAGATCTTCGACGGCGTCACGGGTGAGGTGTTGAAGACCGTTGACGGCGCGCGCCCCGCTGCTGAAACCCGTGGCGTGCTGTACGGCCTGCATATTGGCCGATTTGCCGATGACACCCTGCGCTGGCTGTACTTCCTGTGCAGCCTGGGCGGCACTGCCATGGTCGGCACGGGCCTGGTGATGTGGACGGTGAAACGGCGCACCAAGCTGCCCGACCCGACCCGCCCGCATATCGGTTTCCGCCTGGTCGAGCGCCTGAACATTGCCAGCATTGCGGGCCTGTCGATCGCCATGGCGGGCATGTTGTGGCTGAACCGTCTGCTGCCTGTGGGCCTGGCGCAGCGCGCAGAGTGGGAGATCAATGGCTTCTTCATCATCTGGGGCGTGACCTTGCTGCACGCGATTGCACGGCCCGCCAAACGGGCCTGGCTGGAACAGCTGTGGGCGGGTGTGGCGCTGCTTGCCTTGCTGCCGGTGTTCAACCTGATTGCGACCTCGCGCGGCCTGATCAACAGCGTGCGTGACGGCGATTGGGTGTTTGCAGGCGTCGATCTGATGCTGCTGGCGCTGGCTGCCTTGCTGGCCGAGATCGCACGGCGTACCGCCAAGCATCAGCCTCGCGCCAAACCGGCCAAGCGCAATGCGGTTGCCCAGCCAAAGATTTCGACGGGCGAACCCCGTACCAACGGCTGAAGCCACGATGAGCCATCTTCTTACTTTGCTGGTTTCACTGGGCGGTTTTGTCAGCGTCTGCCTGTCCATGCCTCGGCACCAGGAAGACCTGCTGGCCCGCCTGCTGCCCGCCCGCCAAAGTCTGGTGCTGCGCCTGACAGGCTGGTGCCTGCTGGCGATTGCCTATGGCATTGCCACCCGGGCATTTGGCTGGGGAATCGGCTCGGTAGCCTGGATCGGGCATCTGGGTGCTGCAGCTGCGCTGGTGATGATCAGCTTGCTGATACACGACCGCCGCACTGCACGTTAAGGCAGGTAGCCTGCTTTCAGTTCAGGCCTGAACAGGCACGAATATCTCGGCCCGGCTGCGCCCGCCTGCCTTGGCCATGTACAAGGCCTGATCGGCCGCATCGAGCAGTTCAGCGGGGCTGCTGACGCCCGGCTGCAATGATGTGGCGATACCGATGCTCAGGGTAAGGCTGCCGCCGATACCGTCCTGATGGGGCACGTTCAAGGCAGCAATCGCGGCAAAGACCTCGGTTGCCACGGCCCACGCCCCAGCCAGATCCGTGTCCGGCAGCACCAGCACGAATTCCTCACCGCCATATCGCGCTGCCTGACCTGTCGAATGGTGCAGGCAATCACCCAGCACCTGCGCAACCTGTACCAGGGCAGCGTCGCCCTGTTGATGCCCATAGCGGTCGTTGTAGGCCTTGAAGTGATCGACGTCCAGGAACAGCAAGGCAATCGGCTGGCGCGTGCGCGATGCGCGCGCCCACACCCGATTCAGCACCGTATCCAAGGTCCGACGATTCGACAGCCCGGTCAGTGCGTCGGTACCAGCCAGCTTCTTCAATTCCTGCTCTGCGCGCCAACGGCCTTCCAGCTCATTTGCCAGACGTCGTGACAGCAACAGGAAGCCCGTGGCAAAGGTCAGCATCATTGCGCCGAGCAAGAGCGCGCGTATCGTCCAATTGTGCAGAATGTCTTGCACCGCCGGGGCAATCACCACGGCAAGCGGGTAGTCATCGACCCGTTTGAACACGTACAGGCGACGCATGTTGTCCACGGTGCTCGTCCCGATGAAGCTTCCCGAGGACGCATGCTGGATCAGCCGAAAATCAGCGTTGCTGCCAATCGTGGCGGTCAAGCCTTCTTTCTTGGGCTGACGCATCAGAAGCGTGCCATCGTTGCGCACAATTGCGGTTACCGCGCCCGTGCCCAGCGTCAGACCGTCCAGCAGATCGCGGAAGTAGTTGGTGCTGATGGCCACGACGGCAACACCGAGAAACTCCCCGTTGTCACCCGACACGCGTCGGCTGATGGCGACATTGAGTTCACCCGACAGACGTGACACAAGCGGCTTGCTCAGGAACAGGCCAGTATCGGCCAGGGTCGAGTGCGCCAGGAAATAGTCGCGATCTTTCACGTTGACGTTCAGCGTTCGCCCTTTCAGATCGACCGCCACATTGCCATCGACATCGATCAGGTAAGCCGAGGAGATGTGCCGCGCAAGCGTCACGCGGTCAAACAAGACCTGATCGCGAAGTTGGACCGGCATGCTCATCACAGCAGGCTGGCGATATCCGTCGGCCATCGCCTGCAATGACAAGGAATAGAACTCGAGATTGCGGGACAGATCGCGTTCAACGATGGTTGCAAGATTGCCCGAGGTTTCACGCGCATGCGCCAAGGCATCGACCCGCTCGCGATACAGCACGGCGGCGAACAGCGTCAACATGCTCAGCATGAGCATGCCCGCCGCACCCAGGACGTGACGCGAGAGATACCCGGTAATCGAACGCCCCAGATGCCGCAGGCATAGCGCGGCAATATCTGCCACAGAACGCTTGAGCGGGGAATCTGACATGGAGCTGAGTTTATCGGCGCAAGGGCCAGCACGACGAACGGTTTGACGCCAAATCAGCACACATTCTTATAACCAGACCGTAGTTGACGCAGATTCACGACACCGGGCCAGCAAAGCCTATCCCCTCTGGCCAAACTGGAGAATGACTGGCATGGCCTTGGTAGAATGAAAACCATTCTTGTTCTCAAGGACCCCATAGACCCTCATGCGCGCGCAACTCGTTTCCACCCCAGGCAACACGGCCAACGATGCCGTGCACGTGCTTTACGCCGATCACCACCAGTGGCTGGTCGGCTGGTTGCGTCGACGCCTGGGTTGCACGCATGGGGCCGCCGACCTTGCGCAAGACACGTTTGTGCGCATTCTTGGTCGCATGCCCGAGGCGCGCTCGCTGCGCGAGCCGCGTGCTTATCTGAGCACCATAGCGCAGGGTTTGCTGGTCGACATGGTGCGCCGGCAGCGACTGGAAGCGGCCTATGTGGAAGCCCTGGCGCAGCAACCCGAAGCAGTCACGCCCTCGCCGGAAATGCGCCTGATGTTGCTGGAAACCCTGGCGCAGATCGATCGTCTGCTGGACGGCCTGGCCGACCGGGCGCGCACCGCCTTCCTGATGTCGCGATTGGATGGACTGGACTACCGTGACATTGCATCGCAGCTGGGCGTCAGTGTCAGCGCGGTGGAAAAGTACATGGCAACGGCTATTCGCCATTGCTATCTGGCCAGCCATGCGGCTTGAAATCCAGAATCTGGAAAGCGCAGGCTGCCAGATTCAAGCGGGTGATTCGCGGTGTCACGTGGCTTGGTGTTCAAGCAGACAAGCCCCCGCTGCCGGGCTGCACGCATGACGTCCGTAACTACGTCGATTGCACCCGAGGTACTCGACGCCGCCATCATGTGGATGGTGCGTGCGCAGTCTGGTTTTGCCGACCGCGACACGCTGGAATCCTGTCGGCGCTGGCGGGCGGCGCACCCTGCACACGAAGCCGCGTGGCTGCAATTGCAGGCAGCCGAAGCGCCGCTGCAGGCCTTGCATACCCTTCCCCACGACACGCGCCATCTGGCGCGAGACACATTGCATGCGGCACGCGCAGCAGCAGCGCCAGTCGATCGCAGCAAGCGCCGCAGCGCCAAGCTGCTGGCCTGGACGCTGATGGGCGGCGGCTCATTGCTGCTGACGCGGCAACTGCCCTGGCAACGCTGGCGCGCCGACTATGCAACTGGCACTGGGGAACAACGCAGCGTCACGCTGAGTGACGGCACTCAACTGCGCCTGAACACGCGCAGTGCGGTCGACGTGGTGTATTCGGCCACCCAACGCCTGATCGTGTTGCGACAAGGCGAGATCTTTGTGGTGAGTGCGCAGGCTGCACACGGCTCGAACCCAGCGGCGAATCCTGATCCTCGCCCGCTGCGCGTACAGACCGGTCATGCCCGACTGCAAGCACTCGGCACCCGTTTTGGCGTGCGGCTGGACGATGACCATACACGGTTGCGTATGGAAGAAGGTGCCGTTGCCATGCACCCCGGCGCGCAGATGGATGCACCAGACAACATCGAACCCGCCGCCGTCGCCCATGCGGGTGACGCGTTTCGTATCGACACCCGGCAAGTACAACGCCTGCCAGACACCGCGCTGGACGGGCTGAGCTGGACGCGGCAGGTGCTGGTGGTCAAGCAGATTCGGCTGGATGCCTTGCTTGCCGAGTTGTCACGCTATCGCGATGGGTGGCTGGACTGCGATGCCGATGTAGCCAGTTGGCAAGTGTCTGGCGTGTTACAGCTGCGCGGCGATTCGCCTACCGATGCGGTGCTGCGGGCGCTGACACACAGCCTGCCCGTGCAGCTGCGGCAAGTGACGCCTTACTGGGTGACGGTCGGACGCGCCTGAACATCGATGGTGTTTTCGAAGACCCTTCAAAAATATTTTGCGATTTCCTTGAGGGTTTTTGAATCTGGTTCGGCATACCAGTAAGAGCATCAAAAAAAGGCTGTGCCGCGTCGTGTCCGTTGTCCGTTTCCCCTGCCAAGCTCCGTGCACCGCGCCTCTGCGCGCGCATGGTGTTGGCCTGTGGGTGCAGAGACGTATGTGGGTGCAGAAACATATGCAGGTGCAGACCTGGGCGCGAGGCTGCCTGACGCCTGTCATCCTTGGCGCGCTTCTGTGTGCCGCCGGACCGGTTCAATCACAGGTCGTGCCACGCGAGCCGCTTGCCGCCGTTCAACCCGTGCACCTGCAAAGTGGTCCTTTGGAAGACACGCTTAACCGTGTGTCCCAACAATTCGGCGTAACGCTGTCCTTCGACCCGGCACTCACACGCGGGCGCACAAGCCCTGCCCTGCTGGGCGACTACGACATCGATGACGTGCTGGCGCGGCTGCTTGCCGAGCACGGCCTGCAAGCATTGCGCGACACCGACGGCGCGTACACCTTGCGCCGCTTGCCAGGCGGCGTCGTGAGCCTGCCCACCATTCCGGTCACGGCACGTGCCAATGAAAGCAATGCAAGCAACACAGCGGTCGGCCAGACCAGCCGCAGCGCACGCTTCGGTGCCTTGGGCACGCGCGACTTGGCCGATGTGCCCTTCAGCGTCACCAGCTACACCCGGCAGACGGTGCAGAACCGGCAGGCGCAGACCCTTGGCGACGTGATACGCGCAGACCCTGCTTCGCAGACCGCGCTGGGACACGGCAATTTCTCGGAAGAATTCATCGTCCGAGGCTTTCCACTGTCGGCCAGCGACGTCACCTTTGGCGGCATGTACGGTGTCTTGCCCAGGCAGATCATCCCGGCAAACATCATCGAGCGGGTCGACGTTCTTAAAGGTGCCAACACCTTTCTGAATGGCATAGCACCCACCGGCAGCGGCATTGGCGGTGCGCTGAACATCGAACCGAAGCGTGCCGGCGACAAACCACTGACAGAAGTCACGCTGGACTACACCAGCGGACAGGTCGGCGGCAGCATCGACCTGGGACGCCGATTTGGCGACGACGCCGCCCTGGGCCTGCGGATAAGCAGCGCGCGCCGTAGCGGCAGCACAGCCATCGATGACGAACACCGGCAACTGAAGTTCGATGCGATTGCGCTCGACTATCGCGGCGAAGGCTGGCGCACCAGCCTGGACCTCGGCCGCCAGCGCCAGACCATCAACGGCGGACGTTCCGTCGTGTACCTGAGCGATGCAGGCGTACCGCCGCCGCCATCCACCACCATCAACTACGGTCAGGACTGGAACCTGTCGCGGCTGAGCACGCGCTTCGGCATGCTGCGTGGTGAAGTCGATCTGGCACCGGACTGGCAGGCCTACGCGGGTGTCGGCGGCAGTCGCACCAATGAGTTCGGCACCTATTCATCACCCACTGTGAACGCCAATGGGGTGGGCATTGCCGGCCGCCTGACCGTGCCGTATCGCGCCGAGAACGCATCGTTCGAAACCGGCCTGCGCGGACGTGTCCAGACGGGTGCAATCGCGCACCGCCTGACCTTGTCGGCCTCGCTGAGCGACATCCAGACTCGCGCCGCCTACAGCCGCGCGCTACCGGGCTTTCCAACCAGTCTGTACGACCCGCCTGATGTGCCTTATCCCGTCACCACCGAAATCGGCGGCAATCTTCAAGACCCGGGCCTGACCCGGCGCAGTCGCTTGCGCAGCATTGCGGCGTCTGACACCTTGTCGTGGCTGGATGATCGTATCCAGCTGAGTCTGGGTGCGCGCTATCAGCAGATCAAGGCCCAGACCTTCAACTATCGCGGCATCAACACATCCGCCTATGACCGCGCAGCGCTGACGCCCATGCTGGGCATTGTGGTCAAGCCCTGGCAATACCTGTCGGTGTACGCCAATCGCACCGAAGGCCTGGCGCAAGGTGGCCAGGCACCGGCCGCAGCCACCAACGCGGGCGAAACCTTCGCCCCCTTCATGTCCAGCCAGTACGAACTCGGCATCAAGCTGGAAGCCGCTGGCCTGTTCTGGACGGCCAGCCTGTTTGCGATTCGCCAGCCCAACGCCTACGTGGACGCGACGTCTTTGCGTTATCTGCCGGCCGGTGAACAGCGCAATCGCGGCGCAGAGATCACCGTGGCGGGCGAGGTCCTGCCCGGCCTGCGCATCGTGGGCGGCGCAAGTTTCATCGACGCAAGGCTTACGCGCACTGGCGACCGCAATACGCAAGGTCGCCATGCGATCGGCGTGCCCAGCAGCCAGCTGAGCCTGGGCGGTGAGTGGGATCTACCCGCGACGTGGGTCGGCATCGACGGGCTGACCGCTCAGGGCCAGATCATTCGCAGCGGCCCCCAGTTCGCCAATGCCAACAACACCCAACGCCTGCCTGCGTGGACGCGCATGGACCTTGGCCTGCGCTACGCCACCCGCATTCGCGGGCATGACGTGACCTGGCGAGCCAACCTCGAAAACGTGACGGACCGCCGCTATTGGGCGTCGGCCAACGGCGGCTACCTGACCCAAGGTACGCCACGAACCGTGAAGCTCGCGGTGACCATCGACTACTGAAGGCTGTTGGGACACCCAACCCATCGGCATTTGCCTTTCGCTGCGGCGCGACTGCGTGCGCCGCCTACTTTGTGACCAGGATCGTTTCATGACTCGCTTCGACCGCAATTCCGCCCTTTCCAATGCACCACGCAAACCACTTGCGTTGGTGATCGCCATCCGCGCCGCCTTGGCCTGCGGCCTGCTTGGTACCGGTGCCGGCTGGGCACAGACCGCCCCCGCCGCAACTGGCGTCTCCACGCTAACCCCGATTGCTGTCACCGGTGATGCCATCCCCACCGCAGGCGACACCCTGCCGCCGCCTGCCCCGGGTGGCCAGATCGCCCGTGGCGGCCGCCTTGGCGTGCTGGGCGAGCAAGACGCGGCCGACGTACCTTTCAGCGTCACCAGCTACACCTCGGCGCTGATCGAAAGCCAGCAGGCACGCAACCTGTCCGACGTGCTGAAGAACAACCCCTCGGTGCAAAGCTCATATGGCTTCGGCAACTTTGCCGAGGTGTTCGTGGTGCGCGGTTTCCCGCTGCTGTCGGAAGACGTGTCCTTTGGCGGCCTGTACGGCATTGCGCCGCGCCAGGTCATTGCCACGCAGATGATCGAACGCGTTGAAGTGCTGCTGGGTGCAAACGCCTTCCTGTCCGGCGCATCGCCCAGCGGCAGCGGCATTGGCGGTGCCATCAACGTGGAACCCAAGCGCGCCGGCGACACCCCCTTGAACCGCTTTTCAGTGGACTACACCAGCGACTCGCAAGTGGGCGGATCGTTGGACGTGGCACGTCGCTTCGGCCCTGACCAAGCCTTTGGCGTGCGGGTGAACGCCTTGCAACGCAGCGGTGACACCGGCATCGATCGCGAAGACCGCAACAACACCATTGGCTCGATCGGCCTGGACTATCGCGGCGACAAGGTGCGCACCTCTTTCGACCTGGGCTACCAGCGCCTTAAAGTGAACCAGGGCCGCACCGTGACTTACCTGGGCAGTGCGCTGCAAGCCGTGCCCGAGACCCCGAATGCCTCGCACAACTCAGCGCAAGACTGGAGCTTCAGTGACCTGAAAAGCACCTTCGGCATGCTGCGCGGCGAAGTCGATCTGAGCGACAGCTGGACGGCCTACGCAGGCGTGGGAGCCAGCCGCAACGAAGAGCTGGGCACGTATTCCTCGCCCACCGTGGCCGCCCTGAATGGTGCGGCCACCGCATCACGTCTGAGCGTGCCCTTTGAGTCGGATTCGGTCGGCGCGCAATTCGGTGTGCGCGGCAAAGTCCGCACCGGCCCGGTCAGCCACAGCCTGAACCTGGGCTATTCCGGCGTATACCGCCAGACCCGTACCGCGTTCATCTCCGGTGCCGCCTACACCACCAACCTGTACAACCCCAACTTTGTCACCCTGCCGCGCGCGACCTCGTCGGGCGGCAATTTCAACGACCCCGGCATGCGCAGCCGCACGCGCATGCATGGCCTGTCGGTATCGGACACCATCGGCGTGCTCGACGACCGCCTGCTGTTCACCCTTGGCGCACGCCGCCAGTCGATCGATGTGCAGGGCTTCACCTATACCGGTGTACGTGACGCGAACTACAACAGCTCGGTGACCAGCCCGGTCTATGGCGTGGTGTTCAAGCCCTGGGACCAGGTGTCGATCTACGCGAATCACATAGAGGGCCTGCAACAAGGCCCGACCGCACCGAACAGTGCAGCCAATGCGGGCCAGGTGTTTGCGCCGTATACCTCGAAGCAAAACGAGATCGGCATCAAGCTGGATCGTGGCAACTTCGGCGCGGGCGTGGCCTTGTATGAAATTGAGCAGCCGTCGGCCATCACGGATTCAGCTACGCGTATCTACAGTGTTGATGGTTTGCAGCGCAATCGTGGGCTTGAATTGACGGTGTATGGCGAGCCGGTGCGTGGCGTGCGTGTGTTGGGCGGGATTGCGTTCAACGATGCGAAGCTGAAGCGGACGGCGCAGGGGACGAACAATGGGCACGATGCGGTGGGCGTGCCGGATTATCAGGCGACGGCGGGGGTCGAGTGGGATGTGCCGGGGGTGGCTGGTTTGACGGCGCAGGGCCAGGTGGTTCGGGTGGGTCCGCAGGCGTTCAATGCCAGCAACTCTCTGCGGTTGAAGGCTTGGACGCGGGTTGATCTGGGGGTAGCCTACAGCACGAAGGTGAGTGGGTATGACGTGGTCTGGCGGGCGAATGTCGAGAATGTGGCGGATCGCGGATACTGGAATTCTGCGACGGGCGGCTATCTGACGCAGGGCGCGCCGCGGACGTTCAAGTTGTCGGCGACGATGGGGTTTTGATCTGTCCTGATGGGTGCCAGGATATCGTCGTGGCACCCTGCTTGCGAGGGTTTCTCGTCAGCTGATTTTTATCTGAAGGTCTGGTTGTTCTTGTGCCAGTCGCGGGTGGTGGGGCCGGATTGGCTGCCCCGCTTGACCTTGGCGTCGGGTCTCCGCCCTCCACCTTGTCCAGAAGGGCAGCCAACCCGGCCCCACCACCCACGCCTTCAAAACGGCTTTGGTTAAAAGCTGATCCCGCCTTTGGGCGTGCGGAATCTTCTGGCTGCCAAGTGCTGGAATCGGTTCTCGGCATTCGATGGCCACCGTCTTTGATGCCCACGCGGCTGGCCTTCGGGACTGGCCGCCCAGGTCGCCACGAAGCGACTCAGCGGCCCACGTCTCGGGCCGTTCTTTAGAGGCCTTTCAGGGCAGCGCCACGAAAGAATATTTGCGCATCTGCTTGGTGGTGGGGTGACACCGAAGCGGGTGGCCGCCGCGTCACGGCATGCGGAGAGCGGCAGCGACGATCGCGGCGCTGGCGGCTGATTTAATACATGCGCTCAACGGACGTGTGAGGGCTTTTGGAAACGCCCATCTGCATCGGCGTTCATTACCGCTGATCACGGTTACTCACCGCTTCGAACGTTCTTCATCAGCCCGAACGTTCAATGCGCAACCTTCGAAGCGCCAATCCTCAACGCCCCGCCTTTTCGTCGCATTACCTGGTGCGCGGCCACCAGCTTCCAAGTCACCCCACCACCAAGCAGAAGCGCGAATTCTTTTGCGTGGCACCGCCCTGAAAGGCCCCTGATATACGGCCAGACCGTGAGCCGCTGACTCGCTTCGTGGCGACCTGGCCAGCCATTCCCCACGGCCAGCCGCATGGCGCTCAAGGATGGCGGCCCACGCATGCCGAGAACCGATTCCAGCACCAAGCAGCGAGCAAAACGGCAAACGCCCACAGGCGGGATTGGCCTTTACCCAAGCAGTTCTGAAGGCGTGGGTACCGTGGGCGTGGCGACTGCCCTTCTGGACGACGTGGAGGGCGGGAGACCCGACGCGTAGGTCCAGCGGGGCAGGCGACGCGCCCACGGTGCCCGCGACTGGCAAAAGAACACTCACCCCATCCACAGAAAAACAAAGCTCAAAAAACGCTACCCCATCACCCCAGCAGCAAAACCATCACCCGATTGATCACCCCACCCCCAACCACCAGCCACACAAACAAACAAGCAGCCAACAACAAAGGCTTCATGCCCGCCTTGCGAATCGCGCTCAAATGCGTACTCAAACCCAGAGCCGCCATCGCCATCGCCAACAAAGCCGTATCAATCGCCAACAACACCTCAACCACCGCAGCCGGCAACACCTGCAGCGAATTGAACAAAACAACCGCCACAAACCCGAACGCAAACCACGGGATCGCCATCTTCCGCTTTCCATCGCCTGATGCGTCCCCACCCTCACGCGCCTCATCACGCGCCAGCCAGGCAGACAGCAGAATCAGGAACGGGGCCAACATCATCACGCGAACCATCTTCGCAATCACCGCCGCACCCGCCGCGTCGGGGCCAATCGCCCTGCCCGCCGCCACCACCTGCGCAACCTCGTGAATGGTCGATCCCACATAGACCCCGAAGCCATGCGTGCCACCAGGAATAAACTGCCAGATCGCATTCAGATCGAACAACAGCGGGTACAGAAAGATCGACAAGGTACCAAACACCACCACCGTTGAAATCGCGACCGTAACTTGTTCGGCCCGCGCCTTCACCACAGGCTCTGCACCCATCACCGCCGCAGCGCCACACACCGCACTGCCCACGCCGATCAGCATGGCGGTCTTGCGTTCCATGCCCAACCAGCGCACACCCAGCCAGCAGGACAGCATGAAGGTCGAGCCGATCACCAAGGCGTCGATGGCCACGCCGGTCAGCCCGACCAAGCCAACGTCTTGCATGGTCAGCCGCAGGCCATACAAGACCACGCCCGCGCGCAACAAGCGCTGCTTGGAAAAATTGATACCCGGTGTGCTGACTGTGGCAATGCGTGGGAAGACGGTGTTGCCGATCACCATGCCCATGATGATGGCGAGCGTCAGTGCGCTGAGCCCGTGCGCCTGTGCCCAGCCGCTGCCACCCAGCCACATCGCACAACAGGCCAGCGCAGCGCTCAGCGCCAGGCCCGGCCACATTTTTGCCATCCACCCCGATATCGATACTGTCGTGGGACCGCCAACGGTGGCGAGCGAGGGTGATGCGGGGCGGTTCATGGTGGGTCCGGCAGATACGGTGGGGATGCCGCCAATCTACGGACGCCGGAAAAACCCGTCCAACGTGTTATTTGCGTAATATCTATCTAACCAGTAGCTATATAGATATTTTTGTTCATGGACGTCCTGCGTCTTACGCTGCGCCAACTGCAGATTTTTGTCGCGGTTGCGCGCCACGGCAGCACCACTGCTGCCAGCGCCGAGATTGCCTTGTCGCAATCCGCCACCAGCTCGGCCGTCAACGAGCTTGAACGTTTGCTGTCACTGCAACTGTTCGACCGCGCAGGCAAACGCCTGTTGCTCAACGAGAACGGTCGCGCCCTGCTGCCACGCGCCCTGGCCTTGCTGGATGCCGCAATTGGCGTCGAGAACTTCGCACGCGAAGGCAGTGACCAGATGCAGTCGCTTCGCATCGGGGCCAGCACGACTATCGGCAATTACCTGTTGCCCAGTCTGCTGGGCAAGTTCCTGGGCGATGGGCATCGACGCGAGACCACCGACTGGAAATCGACGGTCGCCATTGGCAATACCGCGGCCATCTGCGAGTCGGTGGCGGCGTTCGAGTTGGATGTGGGCTTGATCGAAGGCCCGTGCCACGAGACAGCTTTGCAGGTAACGCCGTGGGTACATGACGAACTGCTGATCGTTGCCGCACCGGCCAGCGTGTTCGCAGGCCCGGCGTGCAAAGACCAGCCGCCCGTCACCCTGGCCAAGCTGCGCGAGACCATGTGGTTGCTGCGCGAGTCAGGATCAGGCACCCGGGAAGCCACAGACCAGGCCTTGCTGCCGCATTTGCGCGCCTACCGCCGCAGCATCGAACTGGGCAGTTCCGAAGCCATCATGCGTGCCGCCGCCGAAGGGCTGGGCGTGGCCTGCCTGTCGCGTTGGGTGGTGGAAGATTTCATTGCTGCCGGCCGCTTGTGTGCGGTGCGCAGCACACTGCCGACGATGATGCGGCAATGTCATGTGGTCACCCACCGGGACAAGCAGATGACGCCGGTGCTGAGGCAGTTCATGGCGCAGCTTCTGCCGGATGTGACTGGCGAAGAGACTTGATGAGGGTAGATGATCGAGATCAGTGTTGATCGGCTGATATTGATCAACTGATATTGATCAACTGATATTGATCAACGGATATCAAGCACCCACAGTCAATCAGCCAATCGCGTGGCGCGATAAACCTGCGTGCGATACGGGAACGACACCGTGTCCCCTTGCAGCGCCGGATAGGCGGCCACCAGGGCGCGCAGTTGCGCTGCCACGTGGGCTTTCTGATCGTCTGGCAAGGCGGCGATGAAGCTTACCGACAGGAAACGGTCGACGATCACGTCCTCGGCACTGCCCACGTGTTCATACGGAAAGGCAGTCTCCAGCAACGGGGTGAAAAAGCTGCCATCGAAAGGCTTGCGCCAGTCACCTTTGTAGAAGCGTGGCGCATCGCCCTCGTAGGGGGTGACCAAACGCGTCAAGGCCGCCACCCAGTCCACCGATTCATCGCGCACGTTCCACACCAAGCCAAGCTGTCCACCGGGTTTGAGCACACGATGGATCTCGGCCAGCGCTTCTGTGGTTGCAAACCAATGGAAAGCCTGAGCGCAGACCACGGCATCGGCAGATGCATCCGGCAAAGGCATGGCCTGCGCAGTGCCGGCGAAGGTCTGCACCGCAGGCAAGGCCGTGCCCAGCTGTTCACGCATGGCATCCACGGGTTCGACCGCGAGCACGGTTGCGCCCGTCTTGGTCAGCAGCTTGGTGAACTTGCCCGTCCCCGCCCCCAAGTCGATCACCGTCTTGCCGGCGCCCAGACCCAGTTCCTTGGTCAGCCAGTCCACAATCTCGGCCGGGTATTCAGGACGGCCACGGACATAGGCCTGGGCCGAGGTCGAGAAGCCCTGCTGGGCGGCGGTGTGCACCTTGCTCATGACGGTGTCCTTGGGTACGGATGATCGGGACGATGGACAAAAAAACCGGACAAAGATATCGGGCAAAGATATCGGGCAAAACATCAGGCGAAAACATCGCCCAATAATCTGGGCAGCCGCTGCAACTGAGCGCGCAAACACCAGACTGACTACTGAAGCCGCGATTCTGCAGCAGTCATCCAGCATTTGGCCTGAATAAGCTTCCCGACCAAGCGCTGATGCGCAGTTGTGCTGATTACCAACGTCCGCCCAAATCAATCCTGCGCAGTCTCTACCCGTTCCAGCAGATATTCCCGCCAGGTATCGGGCTGGCCCAGCCATGACCCGATGGACAGCGTTTCGCGCTGGCGTCCGTATTCCAGCACAAAGGTCGGGAAGCCCTTGCCACCTACTTGCTCCAGCAGGTTGCGGCTGGCACTGATGTGATAACGCGTGGCCTCGCCCGACACGTTGCCGAAGAAAGCGGTGAAAGCCTGCGGGTTCATGCCGATATCGACCGCCATATCGGTCAGCACAGCCGGATCGGCGATGCGGCGGCCCTCGATATAGTGCGCCCGTTGCAGGCGCGCCAGCATGTCCAGGCCACGGCCACCCAGCGCTTCTGCGGCCAGGATGGCGGTGGTCGGCGGCTCGGAATCCATGACCGCGCCCAAGTCGTTCAGCAAGCCGTCGAGATACGCGTCACCGAACACCTGACCCGTGAGCTTGGCAATGCGCAAGTCGTGCGGCATGACGTGCGCGCGCCATTCAGGGGTGATCGGGCGACGATTCGAGCCGGTCATCATGCCGCCTGCATGGAACCTGACTTCCAGGCCAGGAATGCTGCGGGCGACCTCAACCAAGGGCGCGGCCGCGTAACACCAGCCGCACAGGGGATCGAAAATATAGTGAAGAATCATGGTGGCGCTGCAGAATTTGGATAAGTCGGCAATCATGCCGGACGACACGCCGACCGACACGCAAGACGCTCATCTTAGAGCCGGCAGGCCTGATCGCAAACCGCGAATAGCGGGCACAGGCCATACCCAGTTCAAACGGGGGTGGCCAGCCCCCCGCAAGAACTGGCGCAGCAATCGGCGCTACGCCCTGTCAGATCAGGTGTTTGCGAATGCGTGCCGACACCAGGTCGATTGCACTCACCGTGACGATGATCAGCAGCATGACCGCGCAGGTCTCCGAATATTGGAAGCCCCGGATGATCTCCCACAGCACCACCCCAATCCCGCCCGCCCCCACCATGCCGACCACCGAGGCCGAACGCACGTTGGATTCAAAGCGGTACAGCGCAAACGAGATCCACAGCGGCATGACTTGCGGCAGCACGCCGTAGACGATCTCGTGCAAAGCGCTTGCGCCGGTGGATCGGATGCCCTCGACCGGTTGCGGGTCAATAGCCTCGACCGATTCCGAGAACAGCTTGGCCAACACCCCCGAGGTGTGAATCCACAAGGCCAGCACGCCCGCGAACGGCCCCAGGCCAACTGCCACCACGAACAACATGGCAAACACCATTTCGTTGATCGCGCGGCATGCGTCCATGAAGCGGCGCACCGGCTGGTACACCCACCACGGCACGATGTTCGATGACGCCAGCAAAGCCAGCGGCACGGCCGTGATCACGGCCAGCACCGTGCCCCACAGCGCGATCTGCAAGGTGATCACGATCTCGGTCACGTACATGCGCCACTGGGTGAAATCGGGCGGGAAGAATTCGGCGGAATAACTGACCATGTTGCCGCTGTCGCGCAACAGGTCTAGCGGCCGCATGTCGGCCCCGTCCCAAGACGCGGCAAGCAACAGCAGCATGGCTGCCCAGGACAGATACCAGACCAGGCTGCGCTTCGGCGCGGGCGGAACAGGCGTGGTCACGCCGTGAGAAGGAAGCATGGTTTGCATGGGCGTCGGAAAATATCAGGCGTCGGATGGAACACCGCCGCGAACCCGAAAGGTACGCGGCGGCCCTTGGCAACTACAGCAACTACAGCAACTACAGCAACTACACAATCACAGGCTTGTTGCGGGCGATCAGTTCAGCGCGGCCAGCTTCTTGTCGATCTCGGCCAGGCGAGCGGCCTTGTCGGTCTCGTTGATCACCGGGTCGGCGGCGATCTTGCTGCGCTGGCCGAACAGGTCGATCTGGCGGATCGGCAGCAGTTGGGCATTGGTCGATGCCTTGAAGCCCCACAGCTTCGAGATCTTCATCAGCACTTCTTTTTCACGTGCGTCCTTGCCGTAGCTCAGGAAGAACTTGGTGAGCTTTGCCTTCTGGTCGGCCGGCAGGTCGCTGCGCATCACCAGCGGGTCAAGCGCGATCAGCGGCGAGGTCCAGATGATCTTGATGTCGTTGAACTTGTCCGGGTAACGCTGCTTGATCTTGTCCAGGTTTTCGCTGTTGTTGGTGGCCACGTCGACCTGCTTGTTGGCCACGGCCAGTGCATTGCTTTCGTGGTTGGCGCTGCGCGTCACCTTGAAGATGGTCTTGGCGTCGACCTTGTTCTGCGCAAAGACGTAGAAGCCCGGCACCAGGAAACCAGACGTCGAGTTCGGGTCACCATTGCCAAAGGACAGGTTCTTGGCCTGGCCCAGCATGTCCTGCAGGTTGTTGACCGGGCTGTCCTTGTGCACGATCAGATGCGAGTAATAGCCCTGCGTGCCATCGGCATTGACCATCTGGGCGAACACTTCACCCTTGGCACGGTCCACGGCTTCCATCGCCGACTTGTTACCCAACCAGGCCAGCTGCACCTTGTTGAAGCGCATACCTTCGATGATGCCGGCGTAATCCGGGGCAAAGAAGGCGGTGACCTTCATGCCGGTTTCGCGGCTCATGTCAGCGATCAGCGGTTCCCAATCACCCTTCAGGTTTTGCGTGGCCTCGGTCGAGATGATGCCGAAGTTGATGTCCTGCGCCATCGACACGCCGGTCATGCCCAGGCCGATAGCCAGGGTTGCGCACAGTTTCTTGATCATGGGTGGGTTCCACATAATTGAAGTAGACGACAAAGGAAGGGACGACAAGGGATAACGCAGTGGGCCAATGCCCGCTGCGGCTAAGGTTCAGAATGCGGTTTTGCTGCTTGGCCTGCGGCTGGTCTGGGCTGCCTGCTTCAACTGCCTGCTTCAACTGCCTAATTTGGGCTGCCTGCTTCGGTTTCCTGTTCCGACAGCATTCAGGAAGGTCCAACCTGCGACTCAGTGGCGCTGATCAAGCCTCTGCACGCAGCATTCAGGCAACCTGGGTTTGCGCAGCCCAGCCAGCCATGGCCGGTTGCGGCGCAGTCTGCGGCGGCACATTTGGGGCCATTGCCGGTGCCAATATTTCGTCGGCCTGCACGCCATACAAGTCGCGCAACAAGGCGGGCGTAAGCGTCGCCGACGGGCCGTCGAACACCACCTTGCCTTGATGCAGTGCGATCACGCGCGGGCAGTATTTGACGGCGATGTCGACCTGATGCAGCGAGACGATCACGGTGCTGCGATCTTCGCGATTGATGCGCGCCAAGATTTCCATGACCTTGCGCGACGATTCCGGGTCCAGCGACGCAATCGGCTCGTCAGCCAGCACGACCTTGGCTCCTTGCACCAGCGTGCGCGCGATTGCCGCACGTTGTTGCTGGCCGCCGGACAAAGTAGATGCGCGTTGCGCATGACAATCGGCGATGCCGACGCGGGTCAGCGCTTCCAGTGCCAGGGCGCGTTCCTGTGCGACGAACACGCGCAGCAGGCTGCGCCACCAGGGCATGCGGTGTACCAGGCCGACCATGACGTTCATCAGCACGGGCAGGCGGGCAACCAGATTGAATTGTTGGAAGACGAAGCCGACGTGGGCGCGTACGGCGCGGATGTCGCTGCTGATGCGACCGTTACGTTGGACGCAACGGCCGTCGATTTCGATCAGCGATTCGCTGCCTGCGTCGGCGGTGACCAGGCCGGCGACGTGTCGCAGCAGCGTGGATTTGCCGGAGCCGGACGCGCCGATCAGAGCCACCATCTCGCCACGTCGAACGGTCAGATCTATATCGCGCAGGGCATGTTTGCCGTTGGCGAAGTGTTTGTTGAGACCTTTTATGCGCAGCGCGGTTTCCATGATGTGGATCCCCGAATCGTCTAGACAGGCGCAGTGTGGGGTCGACTTATTACGTTGTGTTGACAGTAAAAAGACGTCACGAAGACAGCGGATGAGTTCGCTTTACTGCTTTTAGGGTTTTCTCGTAGCTGGCTGGGTGGGTTTTGGTTCTGGTGGTGTGGTTGTTCTTCTGCCAGTCGTGGGCACCGTGGGCGCGTCGCCTGCCCCGCTGGACCTACGCGTCGGGTCTCCCGCCCTCCACGTCGTCCAGAAGGGCAGTCGCCGCGCCCACGGCACCCACGCCTTCAAACCTTCTTGGTTAAGAGCCAATCCCGCCTGTGGATGGTCTGCACGCTTCTGGCTGCCAGGTGCTGTACGCGGCTCTCGGCGTGCGGGGGCCACCATCCTTGACACCCATGCGGCTGGCCTCGGGGATTGGCTGGCCAGGTCGCCACGAAGCGACTCAGCGGCTCGCGGTTCCGCCTGTCCCTCAGCGGCGTTTAAGAACAGCGCCACGCAAAGGATTCGCGCGTCTGCTTGGTGGTGGGGTGACAAGGAAGCGGGTGGCCGCGCACCAGGTAATGCGACGAAAAAGCGGGGCGTTGAAGATTGGCGTTTTGAAGCGCCGTGCATTAAACGTCCGAACTGATGAAGAACGCTCGGAACAGTGGTGAGCAATGGTAGACGCTGATGCTGCCAAGCATTCTGAAAGACCACACACTTTCGTTGAATGCATGTACCAAATCAGCCGCCAGCGCCACGATCGTCGCTGCCGCTCTCCGCATGCCGTGACGCGGCGGCCACCCGCTTCGGTGCCACCCCACCGTCAAGCAGGAGCACAAATTTTCTTGAGTGGCGCTGCCGTAAAAGGCTGCTGAAGGACGGTCCGAAACGTGAGCCGTTGATTCGCTTCGTGGCGACCTGGCCAGCTAGTCCCCGGGGCCGGCTGCTTGGCTTGCAAGAATGGTGGCCAGCGCATGCCGAGAACCGATTCCAGCACTTGGCAGCCAGAAGAATCGAGACGCCCAAAGGCGGGATTAGCTTTTAACCAAGCAGTTCTGAAGGCGTGGGTGGTGGGGCCGGGTTGGCTGCCCTTCTGGACAAGGTGGAGGGCGGAGACCCGACGCCAAGGTCAAGCGGGGCAGACGAGCCGGCCCCACCACCCGCGACTGGCTCAATAGCGCTCACACCGTCATGAGCAAACAGCACTGGCAAAGAACACAAACTCCGACACACACAAAACCAAACAGACGAAAAAAAAGCGACTGCCCCAGAACCCAGTGCAGTCGCAATTTTCAAGCTACCACTTCAAAAACTCAGACGTCGAAACGAATACCCTGCGCCAGCGGCAACTCACGCGAATAATTGATCGTGTTCGTTGCACGACGCATGTACGCGCGCCATGAATCCGAACCAGACTCACGACCACCGCCAGTCTCCTTCTCGCCACCGAACGCACCACCAATTTCAGCACCCGACGTGCCGATGTTCACGTTCGCAATACCGCAATCCGACCCAACAGCCGACAAGAACGTCTCGGTTTCACGCAGATCATTGCTGAAGATCGCCGACGACAGACCCTGCGGCACATCGTTTTGCAACGCAATCGCCTCATCGATCGTGTCATAAGACAGCACATACAGAATCGGCGCGAACGTCTCGTGACGGACCGTAGCGCTCTGGCCCTTCATCTCCACGATAGCCGGCTTCACATAGAACGCATTCGGGAACTGGTCAGCCAACACACGCTCGCCACCGAACACCACACCGCCCTCCTCCCTGGCCGACGCCAACGCCGACTGCATGCCCTTGAAGGCAGACTCATCGACCAGCGGGCCAACCAGGTTACCCGCGGTCAACGGATTGCCGATCGGCAGTGCCGCGTAAGCCTTCTTCAGACGAGCCACCAGTTGCTCACGCACACTGCTGTGCACGATCAAACGACGCGTGCTGGTGCAACGCTGACCGGCGGTGCCGACAGCCGCAAACAGGATGCCGCGCACGGCCAGATCCAGGTCGGCGGTGGGGGCCACGATCACGGCGTTGTTGCCGCCCAATTCCAGCAGAACACGACCGAAACGCTGTGCCACGCGCGGACCGACTTCGCGGCCCATGCGGGTGCTGCCGGTGGCCGACACCAACGCCACCAGCGGGTTGTCGACCAGGGCTTCGCCCGTGTCACGCTCGCCGATCACGACTTGCGACAGATTGGCCGGTGCACCGTCGAAATTGGCAAGCACGCGCTCGAACAAAGCCTGGCAAGCCAGAGCGGTCAGCGGGGTCTTTTCCGACGGTTTCCACACAACCGGGTTGCCGCAGACGATGGCCAGCGCAGCGTTCCAAGCCCAGACGGCGACCGGGAAATTGAAGGCGCTGATCACGCCGACCACGCCCAGCGGGTGCCAGGTTTCCAGCATGCGGTGACCGGGCCGCTCGGAAGCGATGGTCAGGCCGTAGAGCTGACGCGACAGGCCGACGGCGAAGTCGCAGATGTCGATCATTTCCTGAACTTCGCCCAGGCCTTCCACGCGGATCTTGCCGGCTTCGTAGGAAACCAGTTCACCCAGTGCTTCTTTTTCAGCACGCAGCGCTTCGCCGAACAGACGGATCAGTTCGCCGCGACGCGGGGCCGGCACCGAGCGCCATGCCAGGAACGCGGTCTGTGCTTGCTTGACGATGGTGTCGACGTCAGCAACCGAATGGGTGGCCAGTTTGGCCAGATTGGCACCGTCGATGGGCGAACGAACATTCAGATTGCCGGCAGACAACACAGCTTCCGATACACCCAGGCGCGACAGCAAGGGGCGGATCGACACGTCAGATTGAGTCATGGTTTTCATCACAGGAGTTAAAGGGGCCGTCAGCCTTGCAACTGGGTGCGGACCAGTTCGATCGAGCGACGTTCAGCCGCTTCGTACAAACCGATTTCGTCCAGCACCTGGCTGCCCAGGGCTTGTTCAAACACCGCTTTTGCGGCGTTCGCGGTATAGCTTTTCTGTTCGGTGCCACCCAGATTGGACTGGAAAATACCGGCGGCACTGACCGGCAGGAAATCTTCATACACGATCGGATGCGCAAGCACATGGCCTTGCGCAATCAGGCTGTCCAGGGACTCGCCGGCAAGCGCCGGGCCGGCTGCTGCCACACCGGCATCGGTTGCCTGGTAGCGGTAATAGGCCAAGCCTTGCTGACGCAATGCCGTGTGATCGTCGGGGAATTCCTTGAAGACCGACGCCAGGCGGCCTTCATAGTCCTGGCCTGCATTGCCTGCCTGGCCGACGTCACGCACTTGCGCCAACAGGCGATCGTACAGCGCGCGGCCGGCTTGCGTCAGCGCCACACCGCGTTGCTCGATTTCACCAAAGCGCGCCGTGTGGGTACCCGGCGTGCCGTCAGCAGCCCCCTGGAACGCAATGGTCTCGACCAGCGCCTTGAAACTGGTCTGGCGCAACAGAATCGGACAGTCGCGGCGCGGCGGGCCTTCGACCACTTCCTTGGCCGCGATGCCGCGCTTGGGCATCTCGACCTGTGCGGTGTCGATGTCCAGCGTGCGCGGCGTCAGGTGATTGATGTGCGGGCCCTTGAAACAGACCACGTCGGCGATCAGCCGATGCGCCTGATGCAGACGGTGATAGGTCTGTGCATCCACGGTGGCGGCGTTGTGCCAGCGGAAGGTTTCCAGCGCCTGTGCAACGAACGCGTCGGCGTCTGCCGAATTCAGTCCACCCTCGCGCTCGAACTTGTCGGTGAGCGCAATCGCCTGCTCGGTGAAGATGCGGCGCTTTGCCAGGATGGCAGCGGCCTCGGCACGCAGGGCCGGATCATCGATCAGTTCCAGGCGCAGCAAGGACGTGAACACACGGAACGGGTTGATCGCCAGGGCTTTGTCGGTCACGGGACGGAAGGCCGTCGAATGCACCGGCACACCAGCCACCGACAGGTCGTAATACCCCACCGGCGACATGCCCATCACACCGAACACACGACGAATGGTCGACAGTTCCTCGGGCGTACCAAGCCGGATCGCACCATGACGTTCCAGGTCAAGGCGCTCAAGCTCACCAGCCTGACCCAATTGCGCTTTCAGCGAGGGATCAGCGGCCAGCACCTCGGCGTTCACGTCCGCGACCAGCTCCAGCAGTGTGCCGTATTGAGGCACTTCCTGCCGGTACATGTCCGACATCGCTTGGGAAAAACGGGTGCGAATTTCGTCCGGTGAGACGAATTGCGAGGAAGTCATGGGAAATGGACCTGGCAGAGAAAGGGAAAGTGGCGGTTTGATCAGAACAAGGCTGGCGTCCAAGACGCCAAAACATTACCTGTGCGCATGATCTGTACGCATCCTAAGTGGCGTTTCCCATGCGGTCAAACGATGATAACGTCTGACTTCATTCCAAATCAGAATGAACTACCGAACCAGCAGCCCATCAATAGCCCAACAGCGTGATGCGCTGCCTTACAGGACCGATCCAATGGCCATTCCCCGGCGATTTCTCCCGCCCATGTCCTTGCTGTGCGCCTTCGAAGCCGCGGCTCGTTCGCAGAGTTTCACTGCTGCCGCGGCCGAGTTGAAGCTGACGCAAAGCGCGGTCAGCCGGCAGATCCGGGCCTTGGAAGAGTTGCTGGGGTCTGATCTGTTCATCCGCGAGCGACAGACAGTCAGGCTCACGCTGGCAGGCGACGCATTTGCGCAAGAGATTCGCGGGGCCTTGGAACGTATCTCGGCAGCCACCCTGGGCTTTCGTGCCAACCCCCAGGGTGGCACTTTGAACCTGGCGATTTTGCCAACCTTTGGCACGCGCTGGCTGGCCCCGCGCCTGTCGGGTTTTCTGGCAGCCAATCCCGGCATCACCATCAACCTGACCACCCGGTTTGCTCCCTTCGATTTCCAGTCGGAAACCGTGGACGCAGCGATCCACTTTGGCTTACCGGAATGGCCAGGCGCCGAACTCGACTTTTTGATGAGCGAGACGGTGGTGCCGGCCTGCAACCGTGAATTGCGCGACACGCATCAATTCGCGCAGCCCGCTGATCTGTTGAAAGCGCCGCTTTTGCATCTGGTGTCCCGGCCGGACGCGTGGGAACGCTGGTTTAACGTCATGGGAACGGATATTCACGACGTGCACGGCATGCTGGTCGATCAGTTCGCGCTTGCCGCGCAGGCAGCAATTTCAGGCCTGGGGGTGGCCTTGCTGCCGCGCTTTCTGATCGAGAATGAATTGGCGCGGGGCGACCTGGTGGAAGCCATCGATGGGCCAGTGGAAAGCGCAGAACGGTATTACCTGGCCTGGCCATCTAGCCGCACGGCCTACCCGCCCTTGCAGGCATTCCGTCGGTGGTTGAAAAGCGCCACGGGGGCGAGCGCTGAATCGATACCGACCTGATGACACCGGCCTGATGATACCGGCCTGATATCAGGCCGGCTCAGGCACCTGGCGTGACGCGGTCTGCGCCAGCAACAGATCACGCACGGCGCTGGCGGGCATGGGCCGCGCCATCAGGTATCCCTGCACGTAGTCACAGCCTGCGCCTTGCAGCCAGGACAACTGTGACGGGGCCTCGACCCCTTCTGCCACCACCGACAGATCGAAGCCATGCGCCAGCGAAATGATGGCGCTGGTCATGGTGAAACCGTCTTCGGGCAGCAACTGCACAAAGCTGCGGTCGATTTTCAGGCGGTCGATCGGGAAGGATTGCAAATACGACAGCGACGAATACCCGGTACCGAAATCGTCGATGGAAAGCTTGACGCCCATTTCGCGCAACGCACGCATGAAGGCCAGCGCCGCTTCGACGTCGCCCATCAGGAAGCTCTCGGTCAGCTCCAATTCCAGCTGTGCGGCCGGCAAGCCGGTATCACGCAAGATTTGACCTACCTGGTCGACAAACGCGCGCTCGCGCAACTGGCGGGCCGATACGTTCACGGCCAAGCCAAGCGCCTTGCCCGTGGCCTTGCTCCAGGCGGCAGTGTCGGCACAGGCCCGGCGCAGCACCCACAAGCCCAGCTCGCCGATCAGGCCGCATTCTTCGGCAACCGGAATGAAGTCGCTGGGAGCAATGTAGCCTTGCTCGGCATGCGGCCAGCGGGCCAGGGCCTCGAAGCCGACAATGGTTTCCGAACGACAGTCGAACTGCGGTTGGTAAAACACTTCCAGCTCGTTGCGCTCCATGGCTTTGCGCAGGTCACGTTCAATACGAACGCGACGCTGGGCAGCCAAGGTCATCTCTGGCACAAAGCCCGAAAAGCGATTCTTGCCAGACAATTTCGCGTGGTACAGCGCGATGTCCGCGCTGCTCAACAACTCGCTCAGGGCAGTGGCGTCTTCAGGGAACATGCTGACGCCCACGCTGACGGTCACAAATACTTCCGCACCGCCCAGCAGGAAGGGCTGACGAAATGCCGCGATCACCGCACTGGCGATTGCAAACGCCTGATCGCGGTCACGCACCGGCGCAGAAATCACCGCAAACTCATCGCCACCGATACGGCCGACCAGATCGGACGGTCGCACTGCGGTGCTGAGCGCACTGCCCACTTTGCGCAGCAGTTGGTCCCCTGCCCCGTGGCCCGCCGTGTCGTTGACCGTCTTGAAGTTATCCAGATCGATGATCAGTACGGCGAACTTCTGGCCGAACTTGGCATTGGAGTCGAGCGCGCGTTCCAAGGCAACGTAGCTGGAACGCCGATTAGGCAGAGACGTAACGGGGTCGGTATAGGCCAGATAATCAAGCTCGCGCTCGGCCCGTGCCATGCGCGCATTGGTTCGGCGCAGCACCAGCCAGCCCACCGCCACCGCCACCAGCGAGGCCACGCCGAACAACATGCTGTACCTGAGCAGTCGCGTGCGAATGACGGTGGTATTGGCAACCAGCACCACCGTGCCCAGCACCTCGCCGCGATAGCGGATATTGCGCAGTACCGATACGTCCTGGCTGCCAGGCTGATCGAGTTCCACCGGCAGCATCTCGCTCGGCGGAGTCGTGTCGGTGTGATGCGCGGCAAACAGCTTGCCTTCCCGGTCGTAGGCCAGCACCGAGGTCAGATAGTTGGCATGGCTGAAGGAGCGCAGCATTTCGCGGGCAGCCACCCGGTCGTCGAACATCAGGGATGCTGCGATGTTGTCTGCCGCAATCGCGGCCTGCACTTCCACGTCGTCGCGTAAAGCCTGGCGCAGTGACACGAACTGGTAGGCGGTCAGAATGAAGCCCGCGATGATGAACGCGGCCATCGCCGCGACCAGTTGGCCGACGCCCAGATTCCTCGACAAGCGTCGGGAATAAAACCGCAGACTGCCTCTCAAGAGACATTCCTTGCAAGGCGCAGCAATTTGGAACTGAAGGTCAGCCCGCTGAAGGACGCCTTGCGGGTGTCGACGTCAAAGCGGATGTGCTCTTGCTCGTTGACGAGTTTGATCGCCGCTGACGACGGGCCCTGCACGCTGCCATCGTCAATCACCAGCGCGCTGACCCCCGCCTCGGTGCCCGCCAACGAACCCTCCCCGGACAACACAACAATGCGGCACTGACCAGGACCGGCTGCCGCCAGGTCCACCAAGGTCCACGGACGACCTTCGACCTTCTTGCCGTTGAGCTTTTCCAGGCTGTCCCACATGGGCGTCTCGGGCGTGGCGCAGACGTCAAAATGGGCCGTCGAGGCAACATCCTCCGGCCATGTGGTGAACAACGCAAAGTTGTAGATATAGGCAGCTTTCAGCGCGACGTCTTGTACCTGGGCAAAACACAGGACAGATGACACCAGAAAGCTGCATCCAAGTGCGATTGCGGCGCACAAGGGCTTTCGCTGCAACATGATCAGAATCCGCTAATCGGCCCAGAAAACAAGGCTACACGTTCTTGTGACAGCGTCTCCTGCGGAACACCCTGATCCACCCCGGGTGCCACGTAACGTAGTGCGTAGACCTCGGACACGGGTGCCAGCGGCACGAGTGCGGGCACCGTCGGCACGACAGCCAGACGCATCAGCGTTTCAAGCGGCAGGTCGGCAAGTGCAGCGCTGTCCACGTCAGACGACGTGCCAGGCGAGGCCAGTGCAGCACCAGGAACGGCATCCGCCGCAAACAGCGGCAACGCGATGGTGGACAGTGCCAGCGCAAGTGTTGCACGGCAAAGCATCGACGAGACTTTCGTCACGGCGTTTTCGAGGAGGATGAGGGTCGCGGTACGCATATGTTCTTTTTAACGGCGCATCGCACAGGAACTTTAGTGTCCAGGCCATACAACGCGCCTTGCATGCCAATGCCAGCGCGCTTTTCACTCGGGCGGACGGCGGAAAGTGCTGACGCCGGGCACGGAGATTTCGTGTCGATAGGACTCTATGGAAGTCATTTGGACTCCCGGTCAAAGTGACCTTATTTCCGGGCAGATCGTTGACGCACGCGGACCTCGCACATGGCATATCACTTGCAAATCAGAGGGCATCCCACCCAGCCCATAAGTCTTGACGGGTGGCGTGCTGCCACGTTTCTTTGCGAGTCTGTCGATGATCCCCCTGACCTCCCCTGCCCAGCACCGCGCTGCATCAGGCACCCCGCTCTGGCGGCTCGGCTTTCGCCCGTTTTTCCTGTTTGGTGCGCTGTTCACGGCCTTGGCAATGCTGGCGTGGATGGCATCGCTGCACGGTCACGCCTTGCCCTGGCAACCGGTGGGCGGCTGGCTGGCCTGGCATCGTCATGAAATGGTCTTCGGCTTCGTCATGGCGATTGTCGGCGGCTTCCTGCTGACTGCCGTGCCCAACTGGACGGGCATCCCGAGTGCGCGCGGCCGCAGTCTGATGATGCTGGCTGTCGTCTGGCTGCTGGCGCGTCTGCTGTGGTTGCTGGGTGCAGACCTGCGTATTGCTGCGATGGCACAGATGGCCTTCATGCTGGGGCTGGCAGGTTTCATCGCAAGCAACATCTATCGTGCGCGCCAGCCGCGCAACTATCCGGTGGTGGCCATCGTCGGCCTGCTGGGTGCGGCGAACCTGCTTGCGCTGGTGGGGGTTCTGCAAGGCGATCCCAGCTTGCAGACACGTGGTGCAATGGCCGCCATTCTGCTGTTGATGACCCTGACCGGGCTGATCGCCGCACGCGTGATCCCGATGTTCACCAAGAACGGCCTGCGCATCGCCCCCCTGCGCGCCGTCAAACCCGCCTATGCCTACAGCTTGCTGCTTGGCGGCGCGTTGGCAGGTGTATTGGCGGCGTTCCAGGGTACCCAACGCGCAGACGGCATGCTGGCTTGGGCGGCGACCGCGCTTTATCTTGCCTTGGGAATCGGGCATCTGTGGCAGTTGGCAGGCTGGTATCACCGGGGCATCTGGCGTGTGCCGCTGCTGTGGTCATTGCACTTGGCCTATGCCTGGATGGGCGCATTTGCGCTGGGCATGGCCGCCTGGCAATGGGGATGGCTTGACCGACCCGACCTGCCGTTGCACGCACTGACGGTCGGCGGCCTGGGCGGCATGACCCTGGGCATGATGGCGCGTGTGTCGCTTGGCCACACGGGTCGTCCTTTGCAGCCGCCCCGCGCCATGCACACCGCATTCATGCTGCTGAACCTGGGTGCCCTGCTTCGCGTCGTCGCTATCCCATCATGGTGGCAGGTTGTCGTGCCGTTGGCAGGGTTGTGCTGGGCCATCGCCTTTTTGATCTTTGCGGCAGCCTACGCAAAGATGCTGATGCAGCCACGGGTGGACGGCATGCCGGGTTGATCTTCCCCGGCATAGCAAATCCCGTTTTCTGGGGTATATGCCTGCATGCAATCGGCAAGCTCGACCCGTGCAGATATCAATCGGCCCTTTGCGCAACGTCTTCGCCCTGCAGCCTGGCCGCCGCAAACGTCGCCGCGATCTGATCCGCCAGCCGACGCGCAGCCGGCCGTCGGCTGCGGTCACGTCGCTGCACCAGGCCGATCTCACGATAGAACGTGTGTTCCCCAAGGCTGACTGCCCGCACATCAACCGGCCATACGCCGCACGAAGCAATCGGCGTGGGCACCAAGGCCACGCCCAGCCCGCACCCGACCAGGCGCACCAGCCCTTCCTGATCGTCAATCTCGGCCACTTCATTGACGTCAATACGCTGCTGCCGCAGGAATTGTTCAACCAGGCGTCCGCCGAAAGATGTCCGGTCGTAGCGCACGAAAGCCTGCTCGGCCAGCAGTTCGCGCCAGTCCTGAGCAGCCAGTTTTGCAGGCACCAGCAACACAAAAGGCTCGCGCGCCAGGACTTCCCAGCCAACTTCCGCAGGCAGCGCAAACGGCGGGCGAATCATCACGGCAAGGTCTACGTCGCCACTGTCCACCATGCCCAGCAGATTCAGCGATACGCCGGGCACGATCCGAGTGTGACATCCAGGCGACGCAGCATGGAAACCCGCCAACGCATCGGCCAGCGGCCCGGCCTGCACCGACGTGATCGCACCGATGCGCAATTTGCCGCCTGATTCGGGCGCTTGACCCAAGTCACCCAACCCGCCCCATAGCTTCACGATTTCTTCGGCGCGCGCGAGCGTGGCTTCACCCTGGGCGTTCAGTCGTGCCGACCGACCGGTGCGTTCGAACAGCACCAACCCCAGCGATTGTTCCAGCCGCTGCATCTGGGCGCTGACCGCAGACTGGGTCAGGCCGATATGGGCACCGGCACTGGCAAAGGTGCCGTACCGGGCCACGGCAACGAAGGTTTTCAGCTCACGCAACATGAATCAACAATTTCCTTGTAGCTCAGGGCAAAAATATATCGCTTTTCGTTGTGCTCGATCATTTCTAGACTTAAGGCTGGGTTCAACAAGGCTGCTGTGCAGGCCCCCCTTGAATCAACCGCCATCCCCATTATTTCAGCGACATCGATCATGCCCACTACCTTCACCGCCCCGCTCGCCCCGTTCCACCTCGCCTTCCCGGTTAACGATCTGGCCGAGGCCCGCAAGTTCTACGGCGAACTGCTGGGCTGTTCGGAAGGTCGCAGCTCGCCCGAATGGATCGACTTCAACTTCTACGGCCACCAGATCGTTGCCCACCTGGCCCCGTCGGAAGCGGGTGCCAGCCAGCGTAACGCGGTAGACGGCCACGGCGTGCCGGTGCGCCATTTCGGCGTGGTCTTGTCCATGGACGAGTGGAACACCGCAGCCGACAGACTGCGCGCCGCTGGCGTCCAGTTTGTGATCGAGCCCTACATCCGCTTCAAGGGCGAAGTCGGCGAACAGGCCACCATGTTCTTCACCGACCCCTCGGGCAATGCCGTCGAAATGAAGGCTTTCGCCAACATCGACATGCTGTTCGCCAAATAAGCCTGTTGGCCAAAAGAGGATGGTCATGCTGGCGCAAACCCGCCAGCATGGGCACCCGCCAAGAAAAACGCGCACCCTGGAGTGCGCGTTTTTCTTGGCAAGCTGCCAATTGCCGAGCGATCGGGTTTCATGCGAAATTCGATCCGTAGTCAGCAGCGAGAAAGCGCAGCAGTGCCATACTGATGCCACATCGACTGACGATGGCCAGCGCTTGCCAATGCCGCAAGCGCCTTCTCAACCACCGTTTCACTGCCGATCAAGGAAACCATGAGCCCCACCCTCGCAAAGCTGTTCCAGACCAAGACTTTCGGCGACGTCGCCACGCCGGTGGATCATCAGGACATCGTGACCGCGCTGTCGCTCGCGCTGGCCGACGAAAAGATCGCCGTGTTGCACATGCTGTATCCGCGGGTCGATGCCCGCAACCACAAGAGCCTGGATGCGCTGGTTGATGCCCTGCATCGCCACGGTCTGCATGAAGTCGGCGAAATGATCGCCAAGGAAACCCGTTATCTGCTGCTGAAGAACCCGGTGCACGCATGGCGCGTGTTCCACGAGATCAGCAACGACTCGCTGGCCATCGGCGTGCACCTGTACTACCAGGGCCTGTCGGGTGTGGCTGCTGAACAGGCGCTCAATCGCGACGCCCACGTGCCGGCCCCGCGCGCCGCGCTGCACGCCGCACGATAAGCAGGTCACCCTTGCGCCCTGCTTGGGCGCAAGGGTGAACAACGCCGGCTCTTCCTCAGAACCGGTACGTCGCCCCGAGCCGAATATCGCGCTCATAGCCCAGCACGCAGAAACTCGCCCCGCCGCGCATCACGTTGCACTGCGTTTTGTACTGCTTGTCGAACAGGTTGCCGACGTTCAGCGACAAGCGCCACGCGCCCAGCTGATAGGCCGCCATCGCATCGACCAAGGTGTAGCCGTCGTTGCGCGGCACCGGGCCGCTGGGCTGTGCAGCGTCGCCTGGCGCAGACGCAATGTGCCGCACGCCCACACCCAGCTCAAGCTTGTCGCGGCGGTACTTGCCCCACAGTGATGCAGCATGGCGCGGGTTGGCGGCGCGCTGCGTGCCCACTTCGTATGCCAGATTGCTGCGCGTAACCTTGGCGTCCAGGTAGGTATAGGCCGCAATCACCGAGAACCCGCCTCCCAGCTCGCCGCTGCCTTCGAGTTCCAGGCCGCGCGACCGCACCTCGCCCGTCTGTGTGTCGAAGCGGGGGTCGAGTTGCGAAGGCGTGCGCACGTTGGTCTTGCGCAAATCGTAGATCGCAGCACTGACGCTGTAGTCGGCCTGGGGCGGCGCATAACGCACGCCAAGCTCTATCTGTTTGCCTTCTTCGGGTTCGTAAGGCCGGCCATGTTGGTCGGTGGCCGTGGTCGTGCCCAACGGCGGCTGAAAAGCCGTGGTGTAGCTCAGGTATGGTGCAAGCCCGTTGGGAGCAAGGTAGATCAGTCCGGCACGGCCCGTGAATGCGTTGTCGGTGCGGTTCACGCGCGCGGTGCTGATCGGCCCGGTAGGAGTCAGGCGGGTATCGTAGGTGGAGTTGATCCTGGCGCTGTCGTGACGGCCAGCCAGACTCAGCACCCAGCGCTCGCCGAACTTGATCTGATCCTGCACGTACACACCAAGCTGCTCGTTGCGCGACATGGCGCGATCACTCAGGAAGCTGTCCTGCCAGTTCGGCCGGATGTACACCGGCTGCACCAGATCCAGCGGCGCGACGCGTCCGTTCAGTGACAGAATGCGCCAGTCCAGCTTGGACCGGTAGTAGTCCAGGCCCACGATCATCTGGTGTTGCGCGATGCCGGTCTTGAAGCGGCCTTCAAGCTGCGTATCGGTCACCAAGGTGTGCTCGCCATCGGGGCGCAGCATCGCCAGCCGCGTCATGCTCCGACCGTCGGCACCCAGACCGCGATTGCGCATCTCCTGACGCAGATTGGTGCCGTCGAGATAACGCAGGTTGTGGCGCAACTTCATGCCGTTGCCGAACTCGTGCTCGATCAGGTAACCGGCGCTGATCGTCTCCTTCTCATGAAAACCATCCGGGCCGTTGACGTTGATCGATCCACGCGACGGGCCGAAAGGCGTGTCGCGGTAGTAAGGAATGATGAAGCCGGTCTCGTCCTTCTGGTATTGCGCAAGCAGCGTCACGCGCGTGTCTTCACCCACCCAGGTCAAGGCCGGGGCGACGTAGGTGCGGTTGGCGTCCAGGTAGTCCCACTGCGTGCCGGCATCGCGCTTGAGCACAGTCAGGCGTGCCATCACATTGCCTGCGTCGTTCACCGCCCCGCCGATATCGGCCGTTACCTGCCGGCGATCAAAACTGCCCACTTCGACCCCAACTTCGCGCAAGCGCTCGGCGCGCGGGCGCTTGGTGACTGCGTTCAGCAAACCACCCGGTGCGGCCTGGCCATACAGCACCGACGCAGGTCCATGCACCACGTCCAGGCGCTCCAGCCCATAAGGCTCGATATTGGTCATGAAGCCGTTCTGCATCAGGCGCATGCCGTCGCGGTACAAACCGGTGCCGGTCAGTGAAATACCCCGCACGATCACATCGTCGTCGGTCACGCCGTAGTCATAAGGCCGCACGCCAGCGCTGTAGCGCACCGCCTCGGCCACACTCGAAATCGCCTGGTCGCGGATTTGCTCCTGGCCGATGGTGCTGACCCGCTGCGGCGTCTCATTGACCGGCACGTCCATCTTGCTGGCGCTGGCACCACGGGTGGCGCGATAACCCACAGGCGAGGTCCATGCCGAGTCGGCCTGTGCCGATACGATGACCGGCGACAAGGTACGTGCGCCTTGCGGTGCCACGCTTGCACGCAGGCGATACCCGCCAGCCTCGCGCACCGCTTCCAGGCCGGAACCGGCGAGCACCGCGGCAAGTCCTTCCTCCACACCGTAAGGTCCGCGCAATCCGGGGCTGCGGCGATCCTGTGCCAGTGCAGGGTCGAAGGACAGCGTCACACCAGCTTCGCCAGCAAAGCGCATGGCGGTCGACGCGAGCGGGCCAGCAGGAATGTCGTAGACGATGCGGTCTTGCGCAGCCGTCCGGGGTGCAGTCTGTGCGGCGCTTGACAGCGGGACGGCTGCAATCGCCGCACCCAGCCACGCCGCACGGCACAGATAGGCAAGCGCGTGGCGACGAATTGCCGGAGCGCGGGGCGCGAGCACGGCGACGGCAGGCAGCGCAGCACGAACAGGGGGATTCATGGTGGGTGATTTCCTTGCGTAGTGTGGAGTCGACCCCCCTATGCCGAACCAGACGCGAAAAAGGGACATTGGTACGTGCAATCAAGATTGGGGCTTGCAATCAAGGTGTGCGTCAGCCCGATGGCGCAAGCAATGCTGCCGCCTTGCGGCGATGCCGAGCATGCGATGCCCTCAGACGGGCGTGAACTCGACCCAGTAGCGCGTGCGGTAAGTCACCCTGACCGGCACGGCGGCGGCCACCATCGCCATGACCTGATCGGTGTCAGCGAGCTGGAAAGCCCCCGAGATACGTAGATCCGCCACCCGCGGGTCGCAGCGCACCACACCACTGCGGTAGCGCGACAGCTGCGCCACAAAATCTTCTAGGCGCATGTTGTCGGCATACAGCACGCCACGGGTCCAGGCGATCGCGTGCTCACTCAGCACCGTAGGTGCGTCGCAGGCCAACGCATCGAAGCGAACCGACTGACCTGCCGCCACGATGCGCCCTTCGCCCCGCGCAGGCTGAGCACGCACACGGCCTTCGGCCACCGACACATGCGTCGAATTCTGTTCGAGCGCTACGGCGAATCGCGTTCCCAGCGCCTGAGCCTCACCGTGAACGGTGATCACGGAAAGCGGTCGCGGGTCTGGTGCGGTGGCCAGATACACCGCGCCTGCCCGCAGCCATACACGTCGCGCGCTGTCGTCAAACGACACGTCCACCGCGCTGGCGGTATCGAGCGTCAGCCACGAGCCGTCGGGCAGACGCAGCTGGCGCTGCTCGCCGCGCGCGGTGCGCAGGTCCGCCGTCCAGGCCTGCCAGGGCACGTGACGCCAAGCCAGCCAACCCGCGGCCGGTATCACGGCAAGTCCCGCCAAGGATTTGAGCAGATCGCGCCGGCCACGCGAGGCGCGCGAAAGCGCCGGTACGGCCAGCGCAGCCGGTACTGCTGCCATCTGCGCCTGCAGGCGCTCGGCCCGCTGCCATGCGCGTTCGTTCACCTCTGCACTGGCACGCCAACGTGCCAGCGCCTCGCGTTCCGCAGCACCGCAAGTATTCCCATGCAACTGCACCAGCCATCTTGCCGCTTCACGCACGGCGACGCGCTCGGCATCGGCATTCATGTCATGGCCAGCAGGCAGCATTCAAAGCCTTGCGCCATGTAGCGCTTGACGGTGCGCTCGGTGATGTTCAGCTTTGCCGCCACCTGCACATAATCCAGCCCGCCGAACTGCGCCAGCACAAACGCCTCGCGCACTCTTGGTGCCAGGGCTTCGAACAGGCGGTCAAGCTCGTCCAGTATTTGCAGCACCACCAATTGTTCTTCAGGAGACGGCTCGTCAGACGCGGGCAGGGACGCCAGCGTCTCAAGATAGGCCTGCTCCAGCGAGCGGCGGCGCCAGTGGTCGACCACCAGACCGCGCGCAACCGTGGTCAGGTAGGCCCGTGGTTCTCGCAAGCCGGCCACGGCCTGAGGCCGCAGCAGCACCCGCACGAAGGTGTCCTGCGCCAGATCGCGCGCCGTCTCGGCACAACCCAGCCGGCGGCCCAGCCATGTACGCAGCCAGCCCTGATGGGCTTGGTATAGCTGATGGACGGGGGGATGGAAGACAGCGGTCATGATGAAAGCGTTCGAGCCGCAAACAGACGAAGGCGCGCGGTGCGCCACTTGACGCATCACTCAAAAGAGAATCATTCTCACTAAAATTTCGCATGATGACAAGCGTTGATGAGCGCATGACACGCCCACGTTGCAGGCCCGTCACGCCCTGTCGTCACTCGCGGGCAATTACGCCACAGACAGCATCTGCTCCAGACCGGCAATGTCCACGCGGTCCAGCTGTTCGGGCCGCAAGTGGTCGGCAGCAAAGGTCTGCCAGATACCGCTGCGCAGGAAGTACCGGAACAGCTCCGGGTCCAGGTGCCCTTCCCGGCACATGTTGGCCATGATCTTCAAGGCGTCCGACAGACGCTTGGCAGGCCGGTAGGGCCGATCCGCCGCCGTCAGGGCTTCGAAGATATCCGCCAGCGCCATGATCCGATCAAAAGTGTTCAGGCGACTTGCATCCAGCCTGCGCGGATAACCGTTGCCGTCCATTTTCTCGTGATGCGTCGCGGCGAGTTCCGGCACACGCGACAGCGCGCGCGGCCACGGTAGCCGACACAGCATGATGTAGGTCTGCACGATGTGATCGTTGATGCGGAAACGGTCTTCGTCGGTCAGCGTGCCGCGTCTGATGCTCAGGTTGTGCAGCTCACCCATGTTCTGCTTGTACGACGGCAGCACCATGTCGAATCCGTACAGGTTGGCCGGATCGCCCTTCTCGACCGGCGGCCGGTCCTGCCCCCAGGACACGATGTGCTCAGCCCGGTCGGCCAGCAAGGCTTCCCGTGCAGGCAGGTCAGGCGCGTGTGGCCTGGCCTCGTCCAACTGGCGCAGCTCGCCTACTGCCAGGCCAAGCCGGTCATCGAAATGCCGCAGCCAGGACTGACCTGCAATCTGGTGCAGGCGTGCAATGCGCTCGTCGGCCAGCACCTCCCCACCCAGATTGCACTGCGCAACGAACGCAAAATCGTCCTTTAGCGCAGCATGCCGCGCCCGCATTACCGCCTCGGACCCGGTCTTTTCCGCCCCCACGGCCATGCGCTGCAAATGCGCGATTTCGGCATCGCGCCACAAGACCTCGAAGCGCATCCGTATTTCGTGGATGCGGTTGTAGATCACTTCCAGCTTGCTTGCCTTGTCGACGATGTGTTCGGCGCTGGTTACCTTGCCACAGTCGTGCAGCCACGCCCCCAGGTAGAACTCGTAGCGCTGCGCGTCGTCCATCCGGAAGGCGCGGTACGGACCTTCTGTATCCAGGTTCATCCGATCGGCCAGCAGCAAGGCCAGCTCGGGTACGCGCTTACAGTGCCCGCCGGTATACGGGCTTTTGGCGTCGATGGCGTCTGCCATCAGCTGCACAACCGCATTGAGCAACTGCTTCTGTGAATCGATCAACTGACGTGTCTCGATAGACACCGCCAACATGCCGGACAGCTTTGCCATGAACGCAGAGAAGCCCTCGTCCAGATGCGCGGCGGTTCCCCGGTGAGCAAGCACCAGCAGGCCTTGCAGCTGACCATTACGGTCGCGCAATTCAAGATCGACTTGTTTGAGCCCCTCAACCAGCGGCCGATCTTTCGTCCGCTTGGCGCGGCCCATTTCGTATTCAAAACTTTCTGGCAGCTGCGCACATGCTTCGCCCACCACGGCATTACGATGCATGACGTCGTCCAGATGCAGGTACACCGCACCGGCCGCACAGTGGGTGGCGTTGACCACTTCTCGCAACACCGCTTCCAACATGCGCTGCATGTCTTTCTCAGTGGCCAGCTTCTGACTGATCTGCAGAAAGTGCTCGATGGTTTCGGCCATGCCGTCCATATCCTTGGACAGCTCGGCCACTTCGCGCGCCCGATCACGGGTGTTCGAATCTTTGCCGGTCTCGAAGTCAAAGCGGCGAATTTCGCGGGTTCGCCGAATCAGCCGATCCAGGCTGCTGCCAATCGTGTTGCCTACCCACCAGCCAATGGGCAGGAAGGCCAGCACAACTGCCGCAATGAACAGCAGCGTGCGATTGCCCATACGCCGCACGCCCTCGGTCAATTCGTCATAGGGGGCAACGGCCAACAGTCGCAGGTCTTGGGCCATGCCCATGTTCACAGGCACAGTCATGCCAAGCCAGCTCTGTCCGCCTGCCTCGATATCGTGAACCTGATCATCGCCTGCCGGCAGCTGCAATACGCGTTGCAGACTGGGAATGCCCATCATGTCGACGGTCTTGAAGATGAACGATTCCCCGACCGGCGTCAGGAAACGCGATACGTCGGGATACGCCAGTACTTTGTTCTGACGGTCGATCAGCGCCAGTTCCGTGTTTGGTGTCAGCTTCAAATCACGCAGGTAACTGGCCAGATCATCAAGCACTACGTCGATGCCGATGACCGCATCACCCGCCCGGCTGGTTCGGCTCAAAGACAGCCCGATCTGTCGGGTGGTGAAAAAAACGTACGGACTGGACATCACGGCCGTGGCCGGTGCCTGCTGCGCGCTTTGGTACCACGGGCGTTCGCGTGGGTCGAACTCGTAGCCAACCTGCTCTCTGCGCGCCAGCAGCGTCATGTCCTTGTCGTAGAACAGAAACTCGCCAATTACCTCACCGTCCGCGCTACGCTCGATCGATTGCAGCAGGTAGACCGCATCTGTCGGCGGCTTCACCAGCTGCCGTGTCTCCGGGTGGTCAAGCCGTCGCGCCAGGAAAAATTCGCCCTTGCTGTTACCCACGTAGACCGAAGACACCAGCGGATTGGACCGAAGCTCTTCGGTGAGCACAAAACTTCGCGCGAGTCTGTCGTCCAGCGTGTCGGCGGTGGTGATCGGGTCGAACGACACTTGGCGCAATACCGCTTGAGCCGGCTCCAGCATGCGGCCGATCTGTATCGACATCGCCTTGCCTACGCCCTGGATCTTGTCGGCGGTGACGGAAAGCACGGCCTGATCGACCCCGGCCTTGCCGACGAAGAACACGATCAGGGCACCTGCCAGCAAGGACACCACGCCCATGATCGAGCTCATGCTCTTGAGCGAGAGCGTGAAATGCGGCAAACCGCGCTGGGATGCCGGGTCGTTCTTTCCTACTTCACCCGCTGATGAAGACAAAATCGACAACTCCTGCAAGCTCAAGCATTCAGTGTGCGCAAACGTTAGCTTCCCTATGCGCCACTTGCAAGGAACAAAGCTGCAGCGCACAAAAGAAAACCCCCGAATTTCCAAAGAAACTCAGGGGTTCGGGCGACGCCTGAAGACATCGCGCAAAGCTCTTGCCTTAACGGCGGTCGATCACATGTTTTCGATCATCACTTCACCGAAGCCCGAGCAAGACACTTGCGTCGCGCCTTCGAGCAGGCGAGCGAAGTCATACGTGACCTTCTTCGACAGGATCGACTTCTGCATGCTTTCGATGATGAGGTCGGCAGCTTCGGTCCAGCCAATGTGACGCAGCATCATCTCGGCCGACAGGATCTCAGAACCGGGATTCACGTAGTCCTTGCCAGCGTACTTCGGTGCGGTGCCGTGGGTGGCTTCGAAGATGGCGACAGTGTCGCTCAGGTTTGCACCCGGGGCGATGCCAGTGCCACCGACCTGTGCGGCCAGCGCAGCGGAGATGTAGTCGCCGTTCAGGTTGAGCGTGGCGACCACGTCGTATTCAGCGGGGCGCAGCAAGACTTGCTGCAAGAAGGCATCGGTGATCGAATCCTTGATGACGATCTGGCGACCGGTCTTCGGATTCTTGAGCTTCAACCACGGGCCACCGTCGATCAGCTCGGCACCGAATTCCTTCTGGGCCAGGGCGTAGCCCCAGTCACGGAAGCTACCTTCGGTGAACTTCATAATGTTGCCCTTGTGCACCAGCGTGACCGAGCGGCGGTCGTGGTCGATGGCGTACTGGATGGCCTTGCGCACCAGGCGCTCGGTGCCTTCGCGGGACACCGGCTTCACGCCAATGCCCGAGGTGTTCGGGAAGCGGATCTTGGTGGTGCCGAATTCGTTCTGCAGGAATTCGATCAGGCGCTTGGCCTTGTCGGATTCGGCAGCGAATTCGATACTGGCGTAGATGTCTTCCGAGTTCTCGCGGAAGATGGTCATGTCGGTCTTTTCGGGTTCCTTCAGCGGCGACGGCACGCCCTTGAAGTAACGCACCGGGCGCAGGCAGACGTACAGGTCAAGTTCCTGACGCAGTACCACGTTCAGCGAACGGATGCCGCCACCGACCGGGGTCGTCAGCGGACCTTTGATGGACACGACGTAATCACGCACGACTTCCAGGGTTTCTTCAGGCAGCCACACGTCCGGGCCGTAGATCTTGATCGACTTTTGGCCAGCGAAGATTTCCATCCAGTGGATCTTGCGCTTGCCACCGTAGGCCTTGGCCACGGCTGCGTCCACCACCTTCAGCGCAACCGGGGTAATGTCAGCGCCAGTACCATCGCCTTCGATGAAGGGGATGATGGGTTGGTCGGGGACGTTCAAGCTGTTGTCCGCGTTGACCGTGATCTTCTGGCCCTCTGCGGGCACCTTGATGTGCTGATAAGCCATTGCGCGTATCGTTCCTCTGGTGGCGATCCGATGATTATCCCGTAATGCGAGCGCCCTTGTCTTGCGATGCCAAGCCAGCAACCGAGGCTTCAACGCGGGCGTCAATCCAGACGCGGCACGGGTCACGTCCGGGCTCTACCTGGGTTTGACCTGCAAAACACCGTATTTCAGCGTGGAAATTCCGCCCTTGAATGTCTGCTCTTGAATATCCAGCCTTGAATTACGGTGCCATGCTCCCATCTAGCAGGGAGCGTTTCTTGCACAGTCTTATAGCTTATACCCGACCCGCATCGACTTCCATGTTCAATCCCTCTCGCGACCAGGTACGACAGTTTTTCATCGACACGTGGCGCAAGCACCGGGCGACCGAATTGCTTACCCCGCTCGAATCCATGGCGCTTGACTGGATTCTGGAACACCCGGAATACCACGGCGATCTGGAGCGTGAAGACGCCATGACCGTGGAGTATGCCGTCGAAGGCGGACGTACGAACCCATTCCTGCATCTTTCGATGCACCTGGCTATTGCAGAACAGTTGTCGATCGACCAGCCGCCGGGCATCCGGGCGGCGTACCAGTTGATGGCTCCGAAACTGGGCGCGCACGAAGCGGCTCACCAGATCATGGAATGCCTTGGTCAGGTCGTATGGGAATCGCAGCGGCTGGGCAAGCCGCTGGATACGGAAGGGTATGTGGAATTGATTCGCCAGCGGGCGGGTCGTTTTTAAATCCCGGCGGAAAATCTGCGGCACGGTTGAGACGCCGTGCCGCATGTCAATCAGTCATTTTTCAGTCAGTCTTTTTTCAGACCCTATCGATCAGGCGATGTGATTTGGCAATGTGACCTGTCTATGTTCGATCAGGACATGCCCGCGTTTGCAAGATCGCCCAGCGCCTGTTCGGCACCCCGAATATCCTTGTCGCGATTCGGATCGTCCATCTGACTCTTGACCATGGCCATCAGGCTCTTCAGCGCGCGGGCAACCTGCTTGACGAGTTCCTTGTCAGCGTCCGATTGAGCCTCTTCCTCGCTGGGCGACAAGGATGCAACCAGCGCTGCGGCAGCCGAGGCGACGGTAGTCGAGGTTTCTTCGGTCGATTCCGAGTCGGTGGCGACTGAGTCAGTGCCAGCCGACTTGCTGGTTGCTGGTGCGTCAGCACCATCCACCTTGCCGTCCTTGTCCTTATCCTTTGCATGCACACCGCCGACACCCTTCTTGTCGTCGTTTTCTGCAACGGCGTCAGCCTCGGCTTCGGCCTCCGCAGCCACCTGTTCCGCGCCAGTCGCTGCGCTGCCTGCTGCGCCGGTTGCATCGCCTTCTGCTGCATCCGCCGAACCTTCGCCGGCACCGGTCGACGCGGCACTGGACGAGACCACATTCTGCACCGCCGCATCCGCCGTTGCCGCGCTCGCAGCAGCACCTGCCGTGGCGCTGGCTGCCGAACTGCTGGCCGCAGCCAGACTATTGATACTTGCCGTGCTCGGATCAGCGCCTGCAGTCGATCCACCGGAGTCGGACAAGGTCGCAGCAGCCTGTTTCAGCTCCTGTGCCATCGCCTTGATCTGGCCCGCCATCGCCTTGGCGGCTGCGGGGCTCAGGCCGATCATCATCTGGCGCATTGACTCGATACGTTCACGCAGTTGCTGAACGCGAACTCGTGCGGCATCTTTGCGCATGGCTGCGCCCGAAGGCATAGACTCGACGCGAGCCATGGCCTCTTGCATTTTCTTCATTCGATCAAGCAGCAGATCGCCTTGCGATGACTCGGCAGAATCCAGCTTCGCCCGGCCCTCGCGGCTGATCTCGACCTTCACCGACTCGTTGTTGGCCGACGCTTTATCAGCCGCATTCTTGGCAGCGGCCACGTTGGCACTGTTGGCAGCACCAACACCTGTCGTAGATGACTGATTTCTCAGCAAAGTCGTGATCAGCGTATTCATGTCAAATTTCCTGGCATCCGCAAGCATTCATCGAAGACATCAGCTTTCCGGGCATTCGTATCAAATTGTAGTACGTGCTGTATTACGTGCTGTATTACGTTCGTGCTTGGCGCGCGCATGACACGTGTTTAATCCACCTGTCATCAGCTTGCGACCACGCCACTCACGGAGCATCGCCGCAGACAGACCTCGGCAATCTTGCTTGCCGCGGTCCGTCTTCCTTTGCGTCCGTCTTTGCCTGCATCAAGTCCTGAGCGTGCGAATGGTGCTGTCCAACTCACGCGCCTGATCTTGCAAAGACTCACCTGCCGCTACCGACTGCTGCACCGCCGCCGCCGATTCTTCGGTGTGCTGCGCGATCTGTTCAACGCGGCTGGCAATCTGTTCCGACGCGGATTTCTGCTCGGCTGCCGCATTGGAAATATCCGCCACCACGGCTGCGGTGCGCGCAGCGGCTTCACGAATCCGCTGCAAGACATCGCCCGCCTGACGCGCGCTCTCGGCGGACGCCTGCATGTCGATGTTCACAGCGCGCATCGCATCTGCTGCCTGGCTGGTCTTGGTCTGCACCCCGCTGATCACCTGCGCGATCTGCGTGGTCGACACCTTGGTGCGCTCGGCCAGGCGGCGCACTTCGTCAGCCACCACCGAGAACCCACGTCCGCCCTCACCCGCCCGCGCGGCTTCAATGGCAGCATTTAGCGCCAGCAGATTGGTCTGTTCGGCGATTTCCTGAATGGTCTTGATGACCTCTGAGATCTCGCGCGACGAGGTCTCCAGTTCCTGCACCACATCGGCAGATGCGGTCACACGGCCAGCCAGCGTCTCGATCCCGCTGACGGTGGTCCGCACCACGGCAGCGCCTTCATTGGCGGCACCGCTGGACGCTTGCGAGAAGGTATTGGCGTCACGGCTGCTGTCAGCAATCTGCGAAATCGATACGGTCAATTGTTCAACCGCTGCGGCCACGCCGCTGGCGGCGTCGGACTGCACTTCCGTACTGCGGCCGATCTGTGCCAGGGCATCCAGCGTCTGGGTCGATGCCGCCGCAACTTGCGACCCGGTGGCACCCATCTGCTGCGCCAACAGCGCAATGCGCGCACGGGTGGCATTGATGCGGTCGGCCATGATGTGAATTTCATTGGACGACTTGGCCGGGCCCGCAGGCACGTCTACCCGCAGATCGCCGTCACCCAGACGCGTGATGCCGGCAACCACTTCGCGCACCGGGCGCAGGGTGCTGGCGGTGCGCCAGTAGATCAGCGCGCCGGTCAGCAGGCCGCCCAGCAGCATCACGCCAATCATCAGCGCGATGTCTTGATAAGAGTCGCTCAGGAATGCCTTCTCCGGGCCGACTGCGATCACCGTCCAGCCCCAGCCCGGCACGTTCAGATACGACATAATCTGGGGCTCGCCGCCCAGCGTTACGTCCATTACGCCGCGCTTTCCCTCACCAGCCAGCGACTGCAGCAAGGCAAGGTCTGGCCCGCTCATGACGGCATCGACCGACTTGCCTTTGTGTTGCGGATGAACCAGAAAGCGGCGGCCCTTACCGTCTGCCGTCGGTGCGATCACCCACATCTTGCCGTGTCCGGCAACCGTGCTGCGGGCCACCGATGCCAGCACATCGCTCACCTCGCGGCTGACGTCGATAATGACGGCAAAGCCACCGTAGGTGGATCCATCCATACCGCTCAATGGCTGCGCATAGGCCGCGTAGAATCGGCCGTCGCGTTCCATCAAGCCCGCGCCCTCTTCACCCTTGGTGAGCGTGTTCGCCAGGAATTCATCGTGGGGCAGCGCCGTGCCAGCCATGGAAATGCCGTTGGCGTCCTTCAACAGCGTCGCTGCACGCAGCCACTCGCCGTTGTGCCGCACCAGCACCGAGCTGTCAGCACCGGTGTAGCGGCGAATCGTCTCGAGCGGTTTGCTGTCGTTGTTGACGACCTTGCCTTCCGCCGTCAGCGTGGGCAGTTCAACGTTGCCACTGCGTGTGCTGCTGCCGTCAGGGATCGGCAGGCCACCGTATTCGTTTTGCATCAGGGGCGCCAGCACCTGCGCTCGCTCGACCGCGGCATTGTAGGAAAGCATCAGGCTTTCCTGGACCAGAGTCAGCACAGCGCTCATTTCGCGCTGTATTTCACGCTCGCTGGCTGCCAACGAACGCCAAGCCACCACGCCTGCGGTGACAGCCATTACCAACACGCTGGTAGCCAGCGACGCGACCAGAACCTGCGTGGCCAGCGAACGACGGCTAATGCGGTCTAAGAAAAACATCTGTGCTCCATAAAACCGTTTGGGATAACCACGCTTGATCCCGACTGATGTGTTTACGGCGCAAACAGTGAAATATTAAGGAAAGCGATATACAGGGAAACCCCTATCAGCCAATTGGCTTAGGTCGTTTTGCATATTGGAATTAATAAATGCGAAACAGTCGGGCACTGTGATGCAGGTCAATGCATGACCGCAGCCACCATGGCTCAGCCGATGGTGCTTGTCGAATCAGAGGGGGGCGATGCAGAGATGTGGTGCACCACGTACAGGGCGCATCAGTGGCCCTGCCGCAGTAACACGCACTGGATGGTCAGGATTCGCGCGACGCCTGCCAGTGACAGGCTGCGCGATCCGGTGACGAGATTGCGAAAGCGCTTACTGACGAACCTTCAGGTCGCCCGGCAGGCTGTGCAGATATGCGGCAACGTCTTCCACGTCCTTGGCGGACAGCTGGATCGCGAAGGCACCCATGATCGGATTCTTGCGGATATTGGCAGTCGGCGAGGCACCGGCCTGGCCACGCTGATAGGCGCGCAATGCGTGCACCAGGTAGTCCTCGTGCTGACCGGCCAGCTTGGGGTAGCTGGGATCGGTGCCAGTCTTGGCGTCCACGCCGTGGCACGATGCACAGTTGACACGTTTGTAGACGGCTTCACCCGCCACCTTGTCGCCCGCACAGGCAACTGCACCCGTGGCAGACAGCACCAGGCCAGCGAGCACAATGGAAATGCGCTTCATCGTATGTGCCCCGCTCACTTCAAGTTGGAATAGTAGGCAGCGACGTCGGCAATGTCCTGCTCGGACAAGCTCTTGGCGATGCCGACCATGGTGAGGTGCGAGCGGGCACCGCTCTTGTACTCACTCAAGGCCATTTCAAGGTACTTGGCGTTCTGCCCGGCGATCATGGGCACGCTGTACACCTCGGGGAAGCTGGAGCGATAACCTGGCAGGCCGTGACAGCCGATGCACATCGACACCTTGTTGCGCGCGGCGTCGACGTTGCCAACCACGGGGCCGGGGGCGGCAGGCGCAGCGGCTGGCGTTGGCGCCGGAGCAGTTGCTGGGGGGGCTGCTGGGGTAGCTTGGGCAAAGGCCGAGCCACCGATTGCACAGGTGCCAATCAGCGAGGCAAACGCAAGCGCGGATATTCGGCGGGAAATGCTTCGGTTTGAGATGCGCGACTTCATCAGAGGCCTGTGGAATCGAAAGGAAGAGCGCGGATTAAGGCGTGGCAGAAAAAGCGGCCAAACCAGAAAATCCGGGAAAACCCGAGTAAAAACGGGGAATACGCAGCGTACTCAGCGTAATACGCATAAACCTGTGCAGCGCTGGAGCCCGCCGATTGTAATGGACTTCATCTGAAACCGTCCAACAAGCATGCCGCAGGCACGGACTTATACTGAAGCAAAACCCATCTTCACGTCGGCTATTTTTCGAATCGGTTTGCCCATGACACAGACGCACGCCTCCGCTTTGCCCAAGCCCCGTTTCGAGGGCACAGACAGTTATGTCGCCACGCCCGACCTCAGACTCGCGGTAAATGCCGCGCTGACGCTGGGGCGGCCCCTGCTGATCAAGGGTGAACCCGGTACCGGCAAAACCATGCTGGCCGAAGAAGTTGCCCGTGCGCTGGGTCGTCCATTATTGCAATGGCATATCAAATCGACCACCAAGGCACATCAGGGATTGTATGAATACGATGCCGTGTCGCGGCTGCGCGACTCGCAGCTGGGTGACGGACGTGTCCACGATATTCACAACTACATATTGCGCGGCGTGCTGTGGCAAGCATTCGATGCCGATGAACCGGTGGTGCTGCTGATCGACGAAGTCGATAAAGCCGATATTGAATTCCCCAACGACTTGCTGCGCGAGCTCGATCGCATGGAATTTCATGTGTACGAAACACGGCAAACCGTGCGTGCGCGTCATCGCCCGCTGGTGGTGATCACGTCCAACAACGAAAAAGACCTGCCTGACGCCTTCCTGCGCCGATGCTTCTTCCACTACATCCGCTTCCCCGACAAGGAAACGATGGCCCAGATTGTGGACGTGCATTTCCCCACGCTGAAGAAAGAGCTGCTGCAAGCCGCGCTCGACAGCTTCTTTGCGCTGCGTGACGTGCCCGGCATCAAGAAGAAGCCGTCTACGTCGGAACTGCTGGACTGGTTGAAGCTGCTGCTGGCCGAAGACATTCCGCCAGAGGCCTTGAGAAGTGACGACCAGAACGCGATCATCCCGCCCTTGCATGGTGCCCTGTTGAAAAACGAACAAGACCTGCACCTGTTCGAGCGCCTGGTGCTGATGGCACGCAACGGCCGCCGCTGAGCGTTTCAAAGACCCGTCGACTCGTACCTGCCAGACGCCCTATTCACGCCAAGGCCGCGCCATGCTCATCGACTTTTTCTACCACCTGCGGGCGCACCAGCTGCGCATCTCGGTCAACGAGTATCTGACCCTGCTCGAAGCCCTGCAGAAAAACGTGATCGGCACGTCCATCGATGACTTCTACTACCTGGCGCGCGCCACGCTGATCAAGGACGAAACGCAGTTCGACAAGTTCGACCGCGCCTTTGCCAGCTACTACAAGAACGTCGAAGCCGCCTATGGCCCGACCAAGGAAATTCCGCTTGACTGGCTGTTGAGCCAGTTCCAGAAAACGCTCACGCCCGAACAGAAAGCCGAGATCGAAAAACTCGGCTGGAACAAGCTGATGGAATTGTTCAAGGAAAGGCTGGAGGAACAGAAAGGTCGCCACGAAGGCGGCAAGAAATGGGTGGGCACAGGCGGTACATCCCCATTTGGCAACAGCGGCTATCACCCGGAAGGCATTCGCGTCGGCGGCAAGTCGTCGGGCAACCGCAGCGCGGTGAAGGTCTGGGACTCACGCCAGTTCCGCGACTACGACGATTCCATCGAAATCGGCACGCGCAATATCAAAGTGGCTTTGCGCCGCTTGCGCAGGTTTGCGCGTGAAGGTGCAGACATGGAGCTGGATCTGGACGACACCATTCGCCAGACCGCGCACAACGCGGGCTATCTGGACATTCGCATGGTGCCCGAGCGTCACAACACCGTGAAAGTGTTGATGCTGCTGGATGTCGGCGGATCGATGGACGACCACATCAAGCGCGTGGAAGAACTGTTTTCCGCCGCCAGCAGTGAGTTCAAGAACCTGGAGGTGTACTACTTCCATAACTGCCTGTACGACTGGTTATGGAAAAGCAACAGCCGCCGCCAGGCCGAGCGCTTCAACACCTGGGACGTGCTTCGCAAGTACAACGCCGACTGGCGCGTGATCTTCGTGGGCGACGCCAGCATGAGCCCGTACGAGATCCTGCAGCCGGGCGGCTCGGTCGAATATCACAATGAAGAAGCAGGCGCGGTGTGGCTGCAGCGAATGGTCAGCGCCTATCCGAAGCATGTGTGGCTGAACCCGGAACCGGAAAGCCTGTGGCGCTACCGGCAATCGGTATCGCTGATCAGGGACATCATGCAGGAACGCATGTATCCGGTCACGCCCTCCGGGTTGGAAGGGGCCATGCGGATGTTGTCGAAATAAGCGACGACAAGTATCGATGAACCGTCGTTGCCGTCAGCGCCGGTAGCAACATCCGGGCACAGCTTTACAACCGTGACGGCGGCCGCAATGCCATGAACGACAAAGGCCCGCTGCAAACGCAGCGGGCCTTTTGTCTTACGTCACGCGGTGGTGACTTCGATCAGGCTTACAGCGACGCCAGTGCGTCGTTGAAGGTCTTGCTCGGGCGCATCGCGGCGGCGCACTTGGCCAGGTCCGGGTGGTAGTAGCCACCGATGTCCTGCTGCGAACCCTGGGCACCGTTCAACTCGGCCACGATCTTGGCTTCGTTCTCGGTCAGCGCCTTGGCCAGCGGCGCGAAGCGTGCCTTCAGCGCAGCGTTGTCGTTCTGCTCGGCCAGTGCCTGCGCCCAGTACATGGCCAGGTAGAAGTGGCTGCCACGGTTGTCGATCTCGCCAACCTTGCGCGCCGGCGACTTGTCGCTGTCCAGGAACTTGCCGTTGGCCGCGTCCAGCGCCTTCGCCAGGGTCAGCGCGGCGGCGTTGTCGTAGGTCTGGCCCAAGTGCTCCAGCGACGCAGCCAGTGCCAGGAATTCACCCAGCGAATCCCAGCGCAGGTAGCCTTCTTCGACGAACTGCTGCACGTGCTTCGGTGCCGAACCGCCTGCACCGGTCTCGAACAGACCGCCACCGGCCATCAGCGGCACGATCGACAGCATCTTCGCGCTGGTGCCCAGTTCCATGATCGGGAACAGGTCGGTCAGGTAGTCGCGCAACACGTTGCCGGTCACCGAGATGGTGTCCTGGCCCTTGCGGATGCGTTCCAGCGTGAACTTCGTCGCCTCGACGGGCGGCAGGACGCGAATATCCAGGCCGCTGGTGTCGTGGTCTTTCAGATACTTCTCGACCTTGGCGATGACCTGCGCGTCGTGGGCGCGGGCCTGGTCCAGCCAGAACACAGCCGGGGTGGCGCTCAGGCGGGCGCGGGTAACGGCCAGCTTGACCCAGTCCTGGATCGGCGCGTCCTTGACCTGGCACATGCGCCACAGGTCACCGGCTTCCACAGCGTGTTCGAACACGGTGGCACCCGAAGCATCGGTCACCACAACCTTGCCGTCGCCAGCGATCTGGAAAGTCTTGTCGTGGCTGCCGTATTCCTCAGCCTTCTGCGCCATCAGACCGACGTTGGGCACCGAACCCATCGTGGCCGGATCGAACGCGCCATTCTGGCGGCAGTCGTCGATGGTGGCCTGGTACACGCCCGCGTAGCAGCGATCCGGGATCACGGCCTTGGTGTCTTGCAGCTCGCCCTTGGCATTCCACATCTTGCCGCTGTCGCGGATCATGGCCGGCATCGAGGCGTCCACGATCACGTCGGACGGCACGTGCAGGTTGGTGATGCCCTTGTCGGAGTTGACCATCGCCAGACCCGGACGCTTGGCGTACTCGGCCTGCACGTCAGCCTTGATGGCCTCGGCTTGGTCTGCGGGCAGCTTGGCGATGACCGAATACAGATCACCGATGCCGTTGTTGGCATCGAAGCCCACCGACTTCAGCGCATCGGCGTGCTTGGCCAGCACGTCCTTGTAGAACTCGTTCACCACGATACCGAACAGCACGGGGTCGGAGACCTTCATCATCGTGGCCTTCAGGTGCACCGAGAACAGCACGCCCTTCGCCTTGGCGTCTTCGATCTGCGCATCGATGAAGCTTGCCAGTGCCTTCTTGCTCAACACGGCTGCGTCAACGATCTCGCCGGCCTTAACCGACACTTTTTCCTTGAGCACCGTGGTCGAGCCATCGGCCCCGACGAAGCTGATCTTCAGCGCGCCGGCATCGGCCATCGTGGCCGACTTTTCGCTGCCGAAGAAGTCACCCGACTCCATGTGCGCGACGTGCGACTTCGAGTCGCTGGCCCATTTGCCCATGCGATGGGGGTGCTTGCGAGCGTAGTTCTTCACCGACAACGGCGCGCGGCGATCGGAATTGCCTTCGCGCAGCACCGGGTTCACCGCGCTGCCCTTGACCTTGTCGTAACGCGCCTTGACGTCCTTGTCAGCATCGTTCTTCGGCTCGTCCGGGTAGTCCGGCAGCTTGTAGCCCTGCTCCTGGAGTTCCTTGATCGTCGCCTTCAGCTGCGGCACCGAAGCGCTGATGTTGGGCAGCTTGATGATGTTGGCTTCCGGCTTGGTCGCCAGTTCGCCCAGCTCAGCCAAGTGATCGCCGATCTTCTGCGACTCGTCCAGATGGTCAGGGAACTGGGACAGAATGCGCCCGGCCAGCGAAATGTCACGGGTCTCCACCACGATATCGGCGGTGCCGGTGTACGCATCAATGATCGGGAATAGCGACTGCGTCGCCAGGAACGGGGCTTCGTCGGTAAGCGTGTAGATGATCTTGGACATGTCGAATAGGTGCCTTGATTGCCTTGGAAGAGGAGCGCGCCGTGCGCGTGCCACGGGTGCCATGGCGTCGATGATGAACGATGGCAAGCACGCTATTGTCGCGCGCCGCGGGCTTTAGGGCAAAGCGGGGCATTTTTGCCCGCCAGCGCGAAGCCGGCTGGCGTCTGCACGCAAACTGGTTTCAAGTGCACGAACACATATACGCCGTCACCCGACACCCACCGTCACCCTCAACGCTGATGCGCCTGCATGTACTGTCGAAGCAGCTGGTTGATGCGCGTCTGGTAGCCGCTGCCCTGCGCTTTGAACCACGTCAACACATCCGCATCAAGGCGAATGGTCACCGCCTGCTTGACCGGCACACGCAGGTCCGCCTGGCGGAAGAAATCTTCGCCCAGTTCAGGAATATCGCTCTTGTCGATATCTTGATCGCCTTGGGCAGCCAAGCGATCCCAATCAGTTTTCGATACTTTTGACATACAGATTTGCCTCCTGGCGGGTGGCCTTGCGTGCGGAGATGACACGATACGAATCGCCATCTCGCTCGGTATAGACGACCACTGCAATCCAAGTGCGAAGCCATCCAACGGCAACCCAGCGCACTTCGTCGTAGTCGAAGCGGTTATCGATCATCGTCAACACGGGGTGCGAGAACATATCAGGGACGTCCTGAAAATCGATACCATGCTTGCGGATGTTCAACTGGTTCTTCGTCTCATCCCATTCAAACTGCATGGGATGACTTGTATTTACACGTGTACATACAGCATAACCTGTAGGACGTTATTCGGACACCGCTGCTCAGTCGGCGATACCTTACGTCTCTATAGCGCTGCTGTGTCGATGATGTGGCGCTGATTGTCCTGGTGAGAACACGGCCTTGGGACTGCGGAGATTTCCGCGATCCTGGCCAACGAAGGTTGGCCAGGAGTATTACGACTGCTACTTACTGACGTGCATTGACTGACTTGTCTGACGCTTACCGCTTGCGTGCCACCACACCGCGATTGCGTCGCTTGCTGCGCACGATCAGCGCCAGCAGCAACAGCAGCACAACCACTGCGCCGACACCCATGCCGATGCGGGCCAGCGTGATGATGTTGGAACGCGGGCCGCCGTCACGGATTACCTGCACGTCGGCCGCCGTGACTTGCAGCGTGGGCTCGCCGTGGTTCGTGAACACGTAGTTCGCGAGCTGGGCGATTTCCTCGTTGTTCAGCGCAACCATCGCATTGGGCTGACCACCGAACGGCGGCATGAAGACATGGCCGGCAGCAGTCTTGCGATCGACGCCATACAGGATCGTGGCAACCAGATTGCTGGTGCTCGGGCCCGCCGTAGCGGCGTTGCTGAACAGGCTGGGGTAGTAGCCGTCCTTGGTGCCTTGTGCGTTGAAGCCGTGGCACGACGCGCAATTCGCCGAGAACAGCTGCGCGCCGGCGCTTCCGCCCTTCACGCCCATCACATACCCTTCGCCACGGAAGCCCGACAGATCATTGCCGGCCTTGCCTTGTTCGAAGCGGCTCTTGCCCGAGGGCGCAGCCTTGGCGTCGGCCACGGGCTTGACGCTCATCACGTAGGTGGCGATGGCGTTCAGGTCGGCGTCGGTCAGGTGGCTGAAGCTGAACGAAATAGCTTCGGCCATGCTGCCCGCTGCCTGTGCCTTGCCTTCAACACGGCCGGTCTTCAGGTAGGTGACCAGCTCTTCACGCGACCAGCTGCCAATGCCGTACACCTTGTCCGACGTGATGTTGGGCGCGTACCAGGCACCCACTTGCGCGCCGGACAGGTCCCGGTCGCCGAGTTCCTGCATCGCCACGCCGCGCGGCGTATGGCAGGTGCTGCAATGCGCGGCACCTTGCGTCAGGTAACGGCCGCGGTTCCATTCTGCCGACTGGCCCGGATCGTCTGCCAGCGGTTTGCTGGGCAGGAACATCAGGTTCCAGCCGGTCATCAGGAAACGCATGTTCATCGGGAACGGCAGCTTGGTTTCCGCTGTCTGCTTCTCGACCGGTTCCACGCCCTTCATGAAGTAGACGTACATCGCGTGGATGTCTTCGTCCGTCATCAAGGCATACGATGGGTACGGCATGGCCGGGTACAGCCGCGCGCCATCGGCACGCACGCCCTTGCGCACGGCGTCCGAGAACTGCTGCTCGGTGTAGTTGCCGATGCCCGTGGTCTTCGACGGCGTGATGTTGGTCGACACGATGTCGCCCACCGGCGAAGACATCACCAGACCGCCCGCCATGGCTTTGCCATGATGAACCGTGTGGCAGGCAATACAGTCCGATGCCGTGGCCAGGTACTGACCGCGCAGGATCAGTTGCTTGTCGGCGTCGTTCATGCCGTCAAGCTTCAAGGGCACCGGCGGCTGTCCCGCCATGACGCTGCCGGCCGCAGCCAGCATCAGCGGGGCCGCAATGGCGGCGAGCAATTGCTTGAAACGACGCATGCTCATGCCCCCTTCGCTTGCTTGACCAACGCGTCGGCAGCGCGGAACGCCAATGCCGTCATCGTGATCGTGCTGTTGCCGCAAGCCGTGCTGGGCATCGCACCGCCGCCCGGAATGAACAGGTTGGCATGGTCGTGCGAGCGGCACTCGCCATCCACCACGGAATTGGTGGGATCGTTGCCCATGATGGTGCCGCCCATGATGTGCTTGCTCTGGTTGAACTTGGGGCTGAACTTGGCCTCGATCGCGCCCATGGCCTCGGCAATGCGCTTGGCGATCGGCGTGGCGTATTCCTTGGACGAACGGCGCACGTAGTCACCCACGTCATAGTGGATCGACGGCTTGGGCAAGCCGTGCCAGTCGCGCTTGTCCGACAGGGTCAGGCGGTTGTTGGGATCGGGCAGCATTTCGTGCGCCATCACCACATCGGCCGTGCAGGCGGTCAGGCGGCGGATTTCCGAATCCAGCGCCTTGCCGACCAGGCCCTTGTTCAGCGCCTGGAAGGTGACGAAGCGATTGCGCGCAAAGTTGTTGAAGCGGAAGTACGCGCCGCCGTGCTCGCCACGGAAGTCCCCTTGCGAGGTTTCCATGATGCCGCTGTTGACCACCGGACCCACACCCGACCAGAACGGCTCGGCCAGGGTCAGCGTCATGGTGATCTGCGGATGGTCCATCATGTTGCGGCCGACCTGATCCGAGCTGTTGGCCAGCCCGTTCGGGTTGCGATCGTCCTTGGACATCAACAGCAACTTCGGATTTTCCAGGCCGTTACAGGCCAGCACGAACTGCTTGCCAGTCACGCGATGCGTGGCCTTGTTCTGGTCGAAGTAATGCACGGCTTCGACCTGGTTCTTGGCATTGGTCTCGACGCGGTACACAACCGAGTCGCTGAGAATGACCGCGCCCTTGGCTTCCAGGCGACGCAAGGCGGTTGCACCGTCGTACTTCGCACCGATCGGACAGACCGGCACGCAATTGTTGTTGGCGCAACAGGCCGGACGGTCGTCGTAGGGCATGCCGCTGTTGCGGGCCTGCGAAACCGGAATGTTGTTGTAGCCCAAGGTCTTCACGACTTCAGTGAAGCGGGTTTCGCCAGGGCTGAAGGGCAGCGGCGGCATCGGGTACGGTGCCGAACGTGGCAGGCGCGGCCACTGCTGTTCCGGGTCCGACGGACCGCAGATGCCCAACTTCTGTTCCACGCGAACGTAATACGGTTCCAGCGTGGCGTAATCGAACACCCAGTCGCGGCCCACGCCATACAGCGTGTTCAGGCGCATGTCTTCGGGCGTCAGACGCCAGGACGTGCCCGCCCAGTGCCAGGTCGAACCACCCGCATAGCGGATGTAGGTCTGGTCGTAGGAATCCGGGCCAGTCAGTTGCAGATAGGTGTCATCCGGGTTGCCGGTCGGCGGCATGGGGTGCGGTGCCCAGGGCGCGGGCGGGTAAGACGAATTCGCACTGCCCTTGATGCCCAGGGGCAAGTTGCGGAAGTTCTCGACGATCACGCTGCGTTCAACGCGCGGACCGGCCTCGATCATCAGCACGGAAACACCCGCGTCGAGCAATTCTTCGGCAATCACGATGCCGACGACGCCCGTGCCGACGATCACGACGTCGGCGCTGTTCTTAGTAGTCATAGGAAATACTCTGGAAGTGCGCGCTCAGAAGCTGGGCATTGCGCTGAGCGGAACGGTCACCTGGCGCCACATGTTCGGGCCGGTGATGCCGTAAGACGGAATGGTGACCACGTCGCTGGTGGTCTTGAAGGTAAGCGCCTGCTCGAAGGTGAACAGTTCGGCGTTTGCCTTGGGCGAGGACACGCCCGAGTACCACGCGAAGATCACCCACAAGGCCAGTTGCTTGGCCTTGCCTTCGGGGATGTCGCCAAAGAAGTCTTCAACGATCTTGGCCTGCTTGGCGTCCGCAATCGCGATGATGGAATCGCTCGATTCCTTGAAGTCCGGCCGCTCTTTCATGGCGGTCTTCAAAATGCGCGCGCCAACCCGCGAATCGAGTTCGTGGTTGATCAGCAGACGCGACAAGGTCATGAAGCGCGTGAGCTGCGGATCGTTGGCGGCAGGCAGGGCAAAGGACGGCAGCGATGCGCCGGCGAAGTAGCTGCCAAAGATGGCAACACTTCCCAGCAACACGCGTCGACGTGATGTACAGGACACGGCGTCGATCTTGGTTTTATCGGACATCTTTTGCTTTCTGGATAAGAGTGTGGAGGCTACCCGCCGGATTGTATGAATTGATCCAGGTCAATAGGTGGTAGCGATGCCAGCAGATTGTAGCATTCAGCATTGACTCTTATAGATGACTGGTGTTATTGCGACTTGCACAAACGGTACCATTCCACCAGTACCACGATGAGGAGCCATCACGCATGAACAGCAAACAGGCGAACGAAACCAGCAAATTTCTGAGCTTTGTCTTGCGGCATGAACCGCAGGCCATCGGCATCGAACTGGATCGCGAAGGCTGGGCAGATGTGGACGCGCTGATTGCAGGCGCTGCGGCGCAGGGCCGGGAACTGGACTACGCAGCGATTGCGTCAATTGTCGAAGGCAACGACAAGAAGCGCTTCGCGCTGTCGGAAGACGGCAAGCGCATTCGCGCGGTGCAAGGACATTCCACACAAAGCGTGACTGTCACGCACGTCGAGAAGACACCGCCCGAGGTGCTTTACCACGGCACGGCTACCCGCTTTCTGGCGTCGATCCAACAGCAAGGCCTGCTGGCCGGTGCACGACATCATGTGCACCTGTCGCAGGACATCGACACCGCCGTGTCGGTCGGAAAGCGCTACGGACAGGTGGTGGTGCTGCGCGTCGAGGCAGCGCGCCTGCATGCGCAGGGCGTGACCTTCTTCCAGGCTGACAACGGGGTTTGGCTGGTCAATCACGTGCCGGCCGACGCTTTACAAGTGCTCGACACACCCGCCGCGTAAGGCGGACGGGGTCGTCAGACGCGCACGCCGCGCCAGGCTGACGTGTGAGTCGCCCGGCGCGTTACACAGGGCCAGCAGCCGGCTTATTCCGCCTTGATGCCAGCCCGCTGAATCAGCTCAGTCCACTTGGCCACATCGGCCTTGATACGCTGCGCAAACGCATCCGGCCCGCTGCCCACCGGCTCAAAACCGATGGCCGACAGCTTGGCATGCAAGTCACCCTTGCGCACCGACTCATCCAGTGTTGCGGCGAGCTTCTGCACGATCTGTGGTGGCGTGCCGGCGGGTGCCACCAGGCCAAACAAAGGTGACGTATCCACGCCTGGCAAACCGGCTTCCGCAAATGTCGGCACGTCGGGCAGTTGCGCCACCCGCTTGTTGCTGGTGACCGCCAATGCGCGCAGCTTTCCACTTTTGATGTATTCCAGCAGGCTGGGCACGGTGGCAAACGCAAACTGCACCTGACCGCCCAACAAGTCGGTGAACACTGTCCCGCCACCCCGATACGGCACGTGCAGCACGTCTACCTTGGCTTCGCGGCGCAGCTGTTCGCCGGCAAGATGCGGGGCGGAACCGACACCGGCCGAGCCATAGGACAAGGTGCCGGGTTTGGCCTGGGCCAGCTTGATGAACGCCTGGATGTCCTCGACGCCCACCGAGGGATAAACCACCAGCACGAAGGGCGCTGTCGCCATCAGGGAAATCGGCGTGAAGTCCTTGAGCGTGTTGTAGGGTAAGCGCTCGCCCAGCAGACCGGGATTGATGGTGAACGCGGAATCGACCATGCCAATGGTGTAGCCATCGGCGGTTGACGTGGCCAGCGCCCGCGTGCCGATGGTCGTCCCGCCACCACCCCGGTTTTCGACGATGAACTGCTGCCCCAGCGCCTGCGAAAACACCTGCCCTGCCAGCCGCGCCAGATTGTCGGTCGCTGCGCCGGGTGGGTACGGCACCATGAAGTGCACGGGCTTGTCAGGGTAGCCCGCTGCCCTGGCGTTCAGGCTCCAGGGCAGCATCGCGGTCGCAGCCAGCGCGCCTGTGGCGGCCATGAAGCCGCGACGGCGAGGGTTCGTGGGGCAAAGGGTGTTGGTCATGAGTATCTCCGTGCGCATTGTTGTTATGGGTGATGCGGGGCAGGAATCCAGCCTATCTGGCGGCAAACGACTTGGTTTCGAGGCTCAGCTTGCGTAACGGCCTTCGGCAAGCTCCGACTCGGGATCGGCACCCAAGCCCGGCGTGTCAGGCACCTGGACAAACCCGTTCTGGATGGGCACACGCTTGCCATAGGGCACATGCGCCAATTCCACGTAAAGACGCTCCAGCGCCACGTCGGCCTGCTGCGCAGCAATCAGGTGCAGCGATGCGAGGTAACCTGGCCCGAAGAACGCCACTTGCGGCGCACAGACAACCGGCGTGTCCACGCAATGCCGGGCGATGTCCCAGGCTGCGCTCAGACCCAGCTTGATGACACTGGGCTGCACGTAATCGACACTGTGGTTCGCAATCATCTGCTTCAAGGCATACGTGCTGGCGGCGTTTTCGCCGACTGCCAGCGGCACTCGGCATAGCTGCTTCAACTGCTTCAAGGCATGGTCGTCCTCCGGTGGCCATAAGGGTTCTTCGATCCAGAACGGGTCGTGCTCACGCATGGCCGCGATGGCGTCATGTGCCTCATCGGGCAACCATGCGCAGTTGGTGTCCACCATGATCGGGACACCCGCCCCCGTTGCGCGACGCACTGCTGCCAGCGCGTCGCTTGTGCGTTCGTGCAACTTGATTTCGGTATACCCCTCGCCAAGCGCCTGGGTGGTCACGGCGTCCAGGCGTTCCGCGTCACCGTAGTACTGCAGCAGCGAGGCGTAGACCCGCACCCTGTCGCGGCGCTTGCCACCAAGCAATTCGTAAAGGGGCACCCCTGCCCGCTTGGCGCGCAAATCCCATAGTGCGATATCCAGCCCAGCCAGCGCATGCACCACCGGGCCAGACCGCCCCAGGTTGTGCAAGGTGCGCTGCATGCCTGGCAATAAGGCGGCGTCGTCCGCATCCCTGCCCACGGCAAGCGGCGCAATCAAGGTACCGAAGATAGCGACCAACGCAGTCGGTTCGACACAATAGGACTCCCCCCACGCGACCGTACCGTCCTGGGTTTCCAGCCGCACCAGCGCGCTGTCCAGCTTGTCACGCGGACGGCCAGCGAACAGCGGCGCGGGGCTCCAGTGATGGAACGGCAGGCGCATGGGAATGCAGGTGACAGAGACGATGGTGTTGGCAGGCATGGGAATCAGGCGTCGACAGGATTGCCCATCGTCGTGCGCGGAACGCATATGGTCAAGTACCTGGATTGACTACTTCCATATGGTTTTTCGTATGCTTAGCCGCCGTGAACTGAAGCTGCTGCGCGCCATGCACACCCTGGGCACCGTCACCGCGGCAGCAGCATCCATCGACATGACCCAGCCAGCGGCCAGCGCCATGCTGAAAGACCTGGAAATACGCTTGGGCGTGGCGCTGTTCAGCCGGGAAAAACGGCGTCTGCGCATGACTGCGCAGGGGCGAACGTTGATGCCCGAAGTGCTGAACGCCCTGGCCGCCCTGGAAAGCGCCGACCGCCTGGCCAACGACATGCGCCACGGCACCGTGGCGCGCCTGGTGATCGGCGCGGTTGCCATCGCCGCATCCAGCCTCCTGCCCGCTGCCCTCGCCCGCGTGCGCGCCGCGCATCCCTCGGTTGCCGTCACCGTGCGGGCAGGCACCGCGCTGGAGATCATCGACATGGCCGTGGAACACCGCGTCGACCTAGGCATCATCATCGGCAAGGTCGCCGATAATCATCGGGTGACGAGTCTGACGCTGGCACCGCTGAGTTTGTATGCGGTGATGCGGGAAGATCATCCGTGGGCAGGACGTGTCGGTTTGTCGCTGACGGATATGGCTGACCAAACCATCATTGTGTTGGCAGATGCCCTACCCGCAGGCAGTGCCACCCGGGCGGCTTTCGACGCGCAAGGTGTGCCTTACCGGACGATGGTCGAGGTGATGCAGTCGTCAGCCGCGTGCGCGCTGGCGGCGGAGGGGCTGGGGGTGGCAATTGTGGAGAGCTTGGGAGCGCATTATGCGACGCGCGTTGGGTTGGTCGCTCACAAGCTGGTCGCGCTGGAGAATTCGGCGTTGACTTTGGTTTGGGCACCTGGGCATGTATTGAGCGCGCCAGCGATTTGTTTTCGAGATGGGGTGCTTGAGAAGGTGGCGGCGAACATGTAATACGTACCACAGGCATTTGCAGCCTAACCCGGGGCAGCAAGTAACCAGCCATCGTTACTGTCTGGCAGCGAGCCTGGAAAGACGTCACGCCATTCTTTGTGCTGGCGACCGATATCGGTGGCTTGGGCAATACGAATGTAATCAAGCTGGCGAGATTTTTCTGTACATACCCAATCGATAACCACGTCAACCGCCTTACTGCTGCGGTCTGTCCGGACCGAACAAGGATTCGTTTCTTAGTAGGTTTTTTCTATTTCCATAACATCAATGAAAACAGGGCAGCGCAACCATGATTTGCCATTGTTTTCGGATATATTTCTGCCCTGACTTGTATCTATATCTTTCAATTGGCGATATTTCGCCGTCTTCCGGAAAATAGCCGATATGGCAACGACCCCTACTGCCCAGCAATTGGCCATCACCAATCTCTACACAGCCTTGTTTAATCGCGCACCTGACGCCAATGGCTTGGCCTTCTGGACCGGGGCAATACTGAACGGGGCATCGCTGGACACGATTACGCAGGGGTTTCTGAACTCGCCAGAGTCCAATGCTATTTACCTGCCGGCGTATACCTCTGAACAGTTCATCTCGGCTTTCTATGCGACGGTATTTGGCCGTGCACCAGATTCAAACGGCCTTGACTTCTGGGTAAAGGCGCTGGAGGCTGCGGGCGGTCAGGACTCCCTAGCGGCCAAGGCGCTTGTCGTATCGCAAATCAATACCATTATTAATTCACCGCTCGACACCAAACCGGCCGACCTCACGGATGCCGAGTACGCACAGACCTTGGCAGATCGGGCGACCTTCGCCAACAAGGTTGCCGTCGGCGTGTACTTCGCCCTTGATACCCCCGGCACGAATCTAGATCTGGCCAAGAAAGCACTGGCCCCAGTAAACGCCAATCCGAGCACTGTTGACAACGGCAAACAGGTGGCGGATGGTACGCCGCTGACATCATCGCCGTCGGCCCCGGCCGTGACGGTGCCGACGCTGCGCCTGATTGAAGGGACCGAAGGTGCAGACACCTTCGACTTTACCCATTTGACGATCGGCGTAGATACCATCGTTGATGGGCTGGGCGGTGATGACACGCTGAACTATGTCGACAGCTCAAGCACTGGCATGAGTTTTCCCGCTATCGTCGTCAGGAATGTCGAAACCATCAACATCCGCAATGTGAATACGGCTGGCACGAGCGCCGAGTCGGTGCGCTACAACACGCCGCTCAATCTTCCTGTCGGCGAAAGCCTGACACTCGGCGGCATAACCGTGACCGCAACCGGCGGCAACGCTACCGGCACCGAGATCGCAGCCGCCATTGCCTCGGGCGCAACCAATGGAAATGCAGCGGTCTCAGGCGCGCTGCCAGGGTACACGAAGGTCATAAGCGGAACGTCAGTCATTCTCACGTCCACTGTGCTGGGCAACGTACCCGACCTGAGGGTAAGCGGCACCAGTTTCAACACCGGTGCTATCGGCTCAATCACCCAAGGCGGGAATGGCACGCGGGATTATGTAGGTGCCGCGAGTTTGACCAATGCCACCTTGCTCAACTCGGATCTGTCCACGGCTGCTATCTCGTTTAACGGCATGCTGGCGGGTCAGAAGCTCGGTGTGATCGGCAACAATGTGATTACCAACGGCGATGTCAACGGCAACTACCTCAGCGACGTGACCACGGCAACGGTCGTCCTGACTGGTGGAACCAAGATGTCCATGCTCACCCTGACCGGAACGGGGCTTGGCAACGTGCTGATGACCTCGACGGGCCTGGCCAACCAGGTCACGAGTTTGATGTTGAGCAGTGCCACGACGGCGCTGGAAGTCAACGCGGCTACCAACTTGCTCATCGGAACGCCCGGCGTCGTCGCCAGCGGCACTACCAGCGGTGCGGCATTGCGTACCGTAACGGTATCCGGAGCGGCAAGCTCCGTCGCGCTCGGCACGATTTCCTCCACGGTATTGAGCTCGATTGATGCATCGGGCTTGACCGGCGGCGGTGTGTCGGCAACGATTTCCTCGCCAACCGTGACTTTCACTGGCGGCGGCGGAAACGACTTTATCGGCTTGGCCGCAGGGGTCGTGATCACCAGCGCGATCGATGCCGGCGCCGGTTCCGCCGACACAATCGGCTTTACGACGAGCGCTTCGTTGACAACGGATACTGCAGCCTTGATTACGGGCTTCGAGGTGCTGCAGCTCAGCGCCCAGAGTGGCGTTCAAACCTATGACACGACGCTGATTGCCGGCATTACAGCGATCAAGGTTGCACAGTCGCTGGGCTCGGTTGCCTTGACGAAGTTGGGTGCCGGAGCGGCCTTGACGGTTTCCGGCTCTGTCAGCGGAGCAGGGCTGTCTCTGAGTCTTGACGACGACAGCGGGAATGCCGACATCTTAGACCTGACGCTGGACAACGGGCTGACGCCCGGCAGTGGGCTGGGCGGCGGCGTCAGCTTGTCGACGCTGAAAGCCGTCAATGTCGAAACCATCACGCTGCATTCGAAAGGCTGGGTGCTTGAGGGACTGATTGGCAATGCAGTCATCAACGACGAGGCAAATACCACCTTATCGAAAGTAGTAATCGATGGCGATCAGCCGATAAGCTTTGATACCGGCAGCTTGACGAACAGCGTGCCGCTTACCATCGACGCGTCGGCCGCAACTGCCTATCTGATGGTAAATGGTCATGCGGCCACCAAGGCATTCAGCGTCAACGTCGCGTCGACTGGGGCCTCGATCAGGAGCGGTAACGGCGGCGACGCAATCACCTTGGCGTCCAGCGGCCCCGCAATTGACACCATCATCTACACATCTGCCTCGCAGTCGCGGCAGGACTTCGTTAATGCTGCAGGCACTGCAGCCGCCACACAGGACGAAATCGTCAACTTCCAGTTCGGTGCCGACAAGATCAATCTGGCAGGTCTTAACCTGGCGGCAGATCGCGCGGTGCTGGTGAGCAAAAATTTTGCGACGACGACCGACCTGGTGACGGCAGAATCCAGCGCCGACTTTTTCAAGGATGGCGACGGTGTCACCCGGGGCGTGGTCGCCGCGACGGTTGGTGCCGATACCTACGTGATCGTGGATGCCAATCGCAACGGTCTTTTCAACGCTGAGAACGACTTGGTGATCAAGCTGGCCGGGGTGACAGCAATACACGAAGTCAGTTTTTGGTTCACTTGATTATCAAACACGACGCTGGTGCCAGTTCAACACCATTTTTATCGTGTCTAACTGGCACCCGTTTTCGAGCGTAGTTGCACACAGCTTGTCGCAGGCCAGGGCATTCATTTCCAAATGGAGATTGAGCTGCCTTTCGAAAATCTCCCTCATTTTCACCAATCATCCTTTAGAGCGTGTTATGCACTTCCTGCCGTTGCCAATATCTTGGTGGCGGCCGGCAGCATGAGGATGGCGAACACCAAAAAATGCAGCCCGCTCAGCACAGAAGGCAGACGCTCATAATCTCGCGTCAGGCGACGGAACCGAGCCAGCCAACCGAAACTGCGTTCAACCACCCAACGTCTGGGCAGCAAGACAAAGCCTTTCTTGGCCTCAGTCAGTTTGACGATCTGCAAGTCGATGCCGTGTATTTGTGCGGCCTGCGCGGCGTTCTCGCCCGTATAGCCTTGGTCCGCCCACGCCAATTTGACCGTCTCGCCGGTCGCTTGTTGAACGGCATTGCACAACATGTCGACTTGCGCACGCTCTTGCTCGTCAGCGGGCGTCACGTGCACAGCCAGTAATGCCCCAGCGTATCGACCGCCATGTGAACCTTGCTGCCGCGCTTGCGTTTATATCCGTCGTAGCCGGCGCGTGGCCCACTTTCACAACTCGATTGAAGCGTTCTGCCGTCCAGCACCACCGCGCTGGGCTGACCTTGGCGACCCTGGGCAACGCGAATCAACGAGCGCAAATCCGACACCATGGCTTCAAAACAGTCCGCCCCCACCCATCGACGGCTCTGTTGGTAGACCGCTTCCCAGGGTGGAAAATCATTCGGCAACATACGCCACGGCGCGCCTGCCCGAACGATCCAGCGCAAGGCATTGAACACCTCGCGCAGCGCATGTTGACGCTGCGGCGCGGACGTTTTCATCAGTGTCAGATACAGGGCCGCGAGCTCCATTCTTCATCGCTGACATCGGTAGGGTAAGGCTTGCGAGACATCCCAAAATTCTACACACCACTGACCCTGCCACGACCGAAGTTCATAACACGCTCTAGTAACGAGCAAATTCTGGCATGACAGCCTATTTACGATAGATTGGTAGAGCAATCTTCGCCACAGCATCCTCACTTGCAAGAACGGCGACCTCGCCTGAAGAATTTAGTTGAAAGGCTTGGTCAAAATAAACAGCACGCCTTCATCCAAGGCGGCGGCCTTCACCCCTCAAGCTCCCGCTTCGTGAAAAGCAGGCAGTGTGTTTTCTGCCCATCAAAGAACAAAGCAGGAACGCACATACCTCCCGATCCCTTCTCACACGCCGCGCCGCCTTTCAGGAAGGTATTCACATTAGCCGGCTGCTCAAATTTCACCAGCGCCACCTTGCTGAAATCCTGAAAAATGAACACTGCAGCTTCTTTGTCTCCAACCAAGAGCTTCCGCAACGATTCATTCGCCATGACTCGCGAATATCCATCGCCCTCATGGCGTTGCGCAAAAGACAGCATCGTCTCGTATTCTGACGACCCCGACGCCTTCCGCTTCTCACTTATCCTCTGCTTTAGCCCCGGATAATCACATTTCAGATCGGCTTGGCCGGCAGGCAATTTATCTACCGCCATGATGCTTACTTCAGGAGCGTCTGAAGCAGCACCCGCAACAGTCGGGATAGCTGCCACCAAAACTGCCGACATCATGCATAACATTTTGAACATAGTCATTTTCCAAAAGAATACGGCTGGTATACGTCATGCCTGGATGCTGATCTAACACCTACATCAACCTCGTCCAGACGCGACGAACCTTACCCTCCCCTGCGGCAGCATTCTTTTCCTCAATGAAAGGAATGCCTCTTTGTGTTGCGCGACATGCGGTCCATAAGCACATACCGCCGCCCGAACCATTCCGGCCAGATACACTCTTACCCTGTCACCTTAACGCCATGGATGTTCTCTGCCGATGAGCGCTTCGCCCCTTCTTCCTCTGGCACGCCGTTTCTGGATTGCCTTGCCCGCCGCCGGCCTGATTGCTTTGGCAGGCTGCCAGACCACCCCAAACACTGGCGCCAACGCTGTGCAGAACGCCCCGACGACTTCTACGACCGCGCCTGCTGCTGCGCCTCTTGCGCCGGTAACCTCGGTCGAGGGCATTTCCGAATACGTGTTGCCCAATGGGCTGCGGGTGCTGCTGGCACCGGATTCGTCCAAGCCCACCACCACCGTCAACATGACCTACCAGGTAGGGTCGCGTCACGAGAACTACGGCGAGACGGGCATGGCGCATTTGCTGGAACACATGCTGTTCAAGGGCACGCCTACCCACCGCAATGCGCTGGCTGAATTCGCGCGTCGCGGGCTGCGGGCCAATGGCAGCACCTGGACGGACCGCACCAATTATTTCGCCAGTTTCTCGGCCAACCCCGACAATCTGGACTGGTATCTGCGCTGGCAGGCTGATGCCATGGTCAATTCACTGATTCAGCGCAGTGACCTCGACAGCGAAATGACGGTGGTGCGCAATGAGATGGAAAGCGGCGAGAACAGCCCGTTCCGTATTTTGATGGAAAAGATGTTGTCCACGTCGTTCCAGTGGCACAACTACGGCAAGACCACCATCGGCGCACGTGCCGATGTGGAAAATGTCGACACCGACCGTCTGCGCGCGTTCTACAAGCAGTATTACCAGCCTGACAATGCGGTGCTGATCGTCAGCGGCGCGTTCGATGTGAAGGCTACGCTGGCCACCATTCAAGATGCGTTTGCATCTATCCCCAAGCCCACCCGCAAGCTGCCGAACCTGTACACGCTGGACCCGGCGCAAGACGGTGAGCGCAGCGTAACGTTGCGACGGTCGGGCGGCGCGCCGCTGGTGGCCACCATGTATCACGTGCCGGCTGCCGGCTCGCCTGATTACACGGCCATCGATCTGGCTGCGATTGTGCTGGGCGATACGCCTTCGGGCCGCTTGCACAAGGCGCTGGTGGATGCGCAATTGGCCGCAGGCACCTTTGGTTATACCTTCGACATGCACGACCCTGGCGTGGTGATGTTCGGTGCGCAGTTGCCGCCGGGTGCCGATCGCGAGAAGGCAACCGCCGTGCTGTTGAAGACGCTGGAATCGCTGAAGACGCAGCCGATCACGGCAGAAGAACTGGAGCGCGCGCGCATCAAGTGGCTGCAGTCGTGGGAACTGACCTACGCCAATGCCGAGAAGCTTGGCGTGGCCTTGTCGGAATCGATTGCGGCGGGCGACTGGCGTCTGTTCTTCCTGGCCCGTGACCGGGTGCGTGATGCCAAGCTGGAAGACGTGCAGCGCGTTGCGCAAAGCTATTTGGTCGAGTCGAACCGCACGCTGGGCAGTTATGTGCCTACGGAACAACCGCTGCGTTCGCCGGCACCGCAAACCGTGGATGTCGCGCCGATGGTGCAGGACTATCGCGGCAACCCCAATTTTGTTGAGGCGGAAGCGTTCGATCCGTCGCCCGCAAATCTGGATGCCAGCACCACCCGCAAAACGATTGCGCTGCCGGGCAATGGCACCTTGCAACTCGCCTTGTTGCCCAAGCCCACGCGCGGCAGTCGGGTGTCGGCTCAGTTGCTGATGCAGTTCGGCAATGTCGAAACGCTGCGTGGCAAGCGTGACATCGCTGATGCTGCTGCTGACTTGATCACACGCGGCACGCCTACCCTGTCGCGCCAGCAGATCGACGATCGCTTCGACAAGCTGAATGCGCAGGTTCGTATCGGTGGTAGCGGCACCAATGTCACGGCCTCGATCTCGACCACGCGTGAGAACCTGGCCCCCACCCTTGCCTTGGTGGTGGAACTGCTGCGCACGGCCAACTTCCCGGCAGACCAGGTCGAGGAATATCGTCGGTCGATGCTCACCAGCCTGGAACAGTCGCTGCAACAGCCCGATGCGATCGCATCGCGCGCGCTGGCACGTCACGGCAATCCCTACCCTGCCGATGACCTGCGTTACGCACCGAGCTTCCAGGACGATCTGAATGCCATTCGCGGGCTCAAGCGTGAAGACATCGTGCGCTTCCACCAGCAGTTCTACGGTGCCAGCCTGCTGCGCGTGTCTGCGGTGGGTGACTTCGACCCGGCGCAGGTGGAAGGCGCGTTGACGAATTCGCTGGCAGGCTGGAAAGCCGCGCCTGCCTACACCCGTGTGCCTAACCCGTTCACGCCGGTCACCCCGACCAAGCTTGAACAGGAAACGCCAGACAAGGCCAACGCGTTCTACATCGCCCGCATGCCGCTGGCGGTGCAGGACACCAGTGCCGACTACCCGGCGCTGATGCTGGCCAACTTCATGCTGGGCCTGTCCGAACACTCGCGCTTGTGGAACCGCGTGCGCGAGAAGGACGGCCTGTCCTACAACATCCGCAGCATGCTGCGCGCATCGTCGTTCGAGCCCAGCGCCAGCTGGTCGATGTACGCGATCTACGCCCCGCAGAACCGTGCCAAGCTGGACGCGGCCATCCGCGAAGAACTTGACCGTCTGACGGCCGAGGGCTTCTCGGAACAGGAAGTGAAGGATGGCGTGGAAGCGCTGCTGAACTACCGTCGTCTGTCACGTGCGCAAGACGGTGGCGTGGCTGCTGGCTGGATCGACCTGCTGGAAGCCGAGCGCACGTACGGCTTCACCGGCGAGGTGGATCGCAAGCTGCAAAGCCTGACCGCTGCCGACGTGAACGCGGCCTTCCGCAAGTACTTCGACACGACGAAATTCACCTCGTCGTATGCGGGTGACTTTGCGGGTGCGGCGAAGAAGCAGTAACGGGGTAAATCACGGGGATTGCTGCACAGCATCCCCGCTGAAATGGGTTCGGCAGCGTTCAGCTTCCGAACCCATTTTTTTTGTGGCATTGCTACGCGCCCGATCTATTTCAGTCGAATGCTGAAGGCCGCGTTCGCCCCCCAGGTTGCCACCGTCAGACTGCCATCGGGTGCCAGTGCCAAGCCCACCGGGCTGCTGAAGCCGTCGGCAAAGACGCTTTGCTGGCCGGTTGATGTGAAGCGCAGCACGGTGCCAGCCGACCAATTGGCCACGTACAGGTTGCCCTGCGCGTCGTAGGCCATGCCGACCGGTGATGCAAGGTTCTCGTGGATGCGCACCGGTTTTTGCGCTGACAAGGCGAGGCTTGCGGGTACCGTGTCGGCGCGTGCCTCGACGCCTGTTACCGCAGCGCTGGTGATGCTGACCACCCCTGCTGCCAAGGCGATATGAATCATGGCGCGCTTCATGCGTTGGCCGGTTGTGCAAACACGTCCTTGGCTGCCATCAAGCCATTCAGCGCTGCCGGGAATCCGGCGTAGACGGCCATCTGCATGATGGTTTCGACAACTTCGGTTCGGGTCACGCCCACGTTCAGCGCGGCATGAATGTGGACCTTGAGCTGCGGCGTGGCGTTGCCCATGGCGGTCAATGCGGCAACCACCGCAATTTCCCGGCTTCTCAAGTCCAGGTTCGGGCGCGAGTAGATGTCGCCGAAGGGAAATTCGATCAGATAGCGCGCAAAGTCTGGCGCAATATCTGCCAGCGCGGCCACCACGTTCTCACCGGCCTTGCCGTCGATCTCCCGCAGCTTTTCCAGCCCGCGTTCGTAGCGGCTTTGGGATGGGTTGGTGTTCGATTGATCCGTGCTCGACTGGTTGGTGTTCATCAGCATGTCCTTCCTCGGAAAATAATTCCGACGCCAGGGACTGCTCGACCGAGCGGTAATGCTCGATCTTCGCCTGCAAGGCTTCCGCCGCCAGCTTCATCGCGTCGATGTCTGCAAGAACCTCTGTCAGATGTTCTTGCAGCATCTGGCGACGACCTGGCACCGTCGCGTCCCCAGCGCCGCGTAATGCCGCGAACGTCTGCATCTTGCCGATAGGCATGTGCGTGGTTCGCAGGCGCAGCAGGAATTCGATCCAGGCCATGTCCGAGGCCGCATAACGGCGCTGGCCGCCGCTTGCGCGTGCCACCGGGCCGATCAGCCCGATGCGCTCGTAATAGCGCAGGGTATGGGCGCTCAGGCCCGTACGCCTGACGACCTCGTCAATGCTCAGATGGGATTCCATGGAAGGACTCTAGAAGTTTGAGTGCGCTCTAAGTCAAGCGATCTTATGCTGGTTTTGGGGTGGTGCGTTGGCCGATGTTCAGGCCGGTGCTCGCTCCGATTCCGCGATCTCTACAGAAACCAAACCACCCTGCCGCAAGCTCACCACCACATCGGGCGTGATCGGCCGTTCCCGATGCGACACCACCAGCAAGGCGCACTGTGGCAGACAACGCGCGATCAAGGCCATCACCTTTCTTTCGGCCACCGCGTCGATGGAATTGGTGGCTTCATCCAGAATCAGCATGGCAGGTCGCCGCAACAAGGACCGGCAGATGGCCAGGTATTGCCGCTCGCCGGCAGACAGGCGTTCCACCGATTCGTCCAGCGCGATTCGACGGTTGCCGAATTCGCTGTGCCAGCGGTCCCAGACTGCGGTCACCGCAGCAAGATCAAACTGCGGCGATCCCAAACCTATGTTGTCGAACACCGAACCACCGACCAACAAGGGATCAGCCGCGAGGTAGTGGATGGCTCCCCAGGAATCGGCCGCCTGCCGGGCTTGCATGCTGTCGTAGATCCAGCGCAGACACGTACTTTTGCCCGCCCCCGATGCACCAGCCAGAAACACCACGCCCGGTGCACCCAGGCTGAGCGCTCCATCGGCAAGGTGGAACCGGTACTGGGCAGACAAGTTCACCGAGCTGGCAATGGGCACGAGTTTTTCCTGTGGTTCATCGCCCAACTGCTGGTCCAGGCACGCATACCCGATCCCCATGGACACCAAAGACGATTGCAGGCCGCCAACCGCAGTGGAGATCGCGGCCATGGGTTGCACCACCCGGTCCAAGTAGAAGATCACCAGGAAAAACTGGCCGGCGCTGACCACGCCATCCCGCGCGCCAAGCACTGCCCATATCACCACGGCTGCGTAGGCCACACCAGTAGCCACGCTGAGCGCCACGCCGCGCGTGGTCTTGGTGCCGAAAAGCACCCGGTGGGCATCCAGCGATCGGTCGATATTGGCCTGAAGCCGTGCGCGGAAGAAATCGCCAGCAGCGAATTCCCGAATCAAGGCAGTGTTCGACAGGTATTCGCCGTAGTAACCAGCCACCTGGTTATCGAAGGAAAACGCGTGCTTGGTTTCCGCCAATTCGCGCGCTTTCATGAAGCGCACGGACATGAACAGGATCAGCAGACCAATGCCCACATAGGCAGCAGCGATTGGCCCGACCAGGTAGGCCACCACGGCCAGTACCACGATGAATTCGACCAGTGCCGGGAAGATCACCACGACGACGCTGTACAGAATGCCCACCAGGCTGAGGTTCATCTTGCTGATGACACCGGCCTGCTCGGCAATCGCCGCCACGCTTCGGCGCGTGCCCGCACGCCCTCCGTTGCCGCCCGCCAAGTCTGCGGCAATGTCGGCGCACTGCTTGTACGCGATCTGATAGATGACCGGGTTGACCGTGATCCAGCGAAAGTCTGCCAGCACCTGCCCGGCAAACCGGCACGCCAGATAAAGACCGGCATAGACAAGCAATTGGCTGCCACCGCTGCCCGTTGCAGACATGGTGGTGTCGATCAGCCGCGCAATGAAGATCGGTGCGAAGTTCAGCAGGAAGGTGGACACCACGACCACCAGGATTGCCTTGGCCAGCGACATGACTGCAGGCCGATTCAGGCCCGCATGAATGTCGTGCCAGACGCGGGCAGCCAGCTGGGTGTTTGTCATGCCGGACATTGGGTGCCTTGAGGACGAAAACGGAAATTGCGGCGAGGTGAGAACCGCAGACTGAGAAGGTGCGAAGAAACGCGCAAACGAGCGCCTGAACAAGCGCTTGAACAAACGAACAAGCAACCGAACAACCAACCAAAAAACAGAAACGATTCTCATTTTATCGCTTCAGCAAGTGGCCCTTCCCTGCTTTCTCGGCGCTTTTTGTCTCGCTAACCTGCGTTGAACCCAAGACCACGCCATCGATCACGAGCTGCCAAGGGTTAACCCCTCATAAGCCAGCGTGATCCGCAGGATAAGAAATGCGAATTATTTTTATGGCGCGGGCGGGCGTATAAAAGCTGCCTCAGATTCCACCCACGTTCTTAGAGACACAACAATGACGGGACACAACACGACAGGACATCAGCCGGTACGCGCATCGACCGCCGCCTTCGTCGGCACCATGATCGAGTGGTACGACTTCTACATCTACGCCACCGCCGCAGCGCTCGTGTTCGGCAAGATCTTCTTCCCGTCCGCCACCGGCTTCTACGGCACCCTGGCTGCATTCGGCACCTTTGCCGTCGGCTTCTTCGCCCGTCCGCTGGGCGGCGCGATCTTCGGCCACATTGGCGACAAGATCGGCCGCAAGAAATCCCTGGTCATCACCCTGCTGATGATGGGCGTGGTCACCGTACTGATCGGCCTGCTGCCAACCTACGCCTCGATCGGCTTCTGGGCACCGGTGCTGCTGGTTGTGCTGCGTATCGTGCAAGGCATTGCCGTGGGCGGCGAATGGGGCGGCGCGGTCTTGATGGCCAGCGAACACTCGCCAGACCAGAACAAGCGCACCTTCTTCGCATCGTTTGCGCAGCTTGGCAGCCCGGCTGGCCTGATCCTGTCGATGCTGATGTTCAAGCTGGTCACCGGCCTGGATGACGAAGCCTTCCTGAGCTGGGGCTGGCGTGTGCCGTTCCTGTTCTCGGCTGTGCTGCTGATCATCGGCTTCGTGATCCGCCTGAGTGTGAACGAGTCGCCCGACTTCCTGAAGGAAAAAGAGGCCCAGACCAAGCGCGCAAAACCCGCACAGGTTCCGCTGTGGCAAGTGCTGACGGGTGCGCCGAAGCTGCTGATGCTGGCCGTTGGTGCCAACGTACTGGGCATCGCAGGCTTCTACTTCACCAACACCTTCATGATCGCGTACACCACGCAGTACGTGGGCCTGGACCGTGGCGTGATCCTGAACTGCCTGCTGGTGGTGTCGATCATGCAGTTCTTCATCACGCCGCTGTCGGCCTACATTGCCAGTCGTATAGGCAACCTGCGCTTTCTGGGTTTCACCGCATTCGTGTCGATGTTCACGCCCTACGCCATGTTCAACCTGGTCGACCGGGGCAGCCTGCCCAGCATCACCGTCGGCGTGGGCATTGCCGTGCTCTTCATGGGCGCGTACTACGCAGTGATTGCCGGCTACGTCAGCGACCGCTTCCCCACCGCAATTCGCTACACCGGCATCTCGATGGCCTACCAATTGTCGGGCGCCATCTTCGGTGGCCTGACCCCGCTGCTGGGCACGATTTTGGCCGAGAACTTCAAGGGTCAATGGTGGCCGCTGGCGCTGCTGTTCTCGGTGATCTCGCTGCTGTCATTGGTGTCGGTGCTGATGCTGGGTGCGCAAGGCGCAAAGGACAACACGCAACCTGCTTGAATGGCGCGTGAGCATGTCGGAAACCGACCAGGGTCTATAGACTGACCTGCACGGGCCACGCCAACACCACAGCAAGCCCCGCCGCCTTTCCCACCGGGAAGGCGGCTACTATTTGGCATGTCCACCCGTTCCCCTTCTTCCCTCCCGCTTGCGCCCGAGCGCATGGATTGGAACCTGCTGCGCACCTTCATGTTTGTGGTGCAAGAGCGCGGCGTTGGCCGGGCTGCTCAGGCCCTGCACCTGAGTCAACCGGCCGTCAGTCAGGCCCTGAAACGATTGGAAGACGCCGTAGGCGGCGTGCTGCTGCACCGTCGCAACGGCGAATTCCGCCTGACCGCGCTGGGTGACGAGATCTACGCCATTGCCCGCGAGATGTACGGCACCATGGCACGCATCGAACATGCGGCCACGCAAGACAGCGCCGAGATCGCCGGCACGCTGCGGCTGCTGGTCATGAGCAAGGTGCAAAGCCCGGCCTACGACGACTTCCTGGCCGACTTCCATCGCCGTTATCCCAAGATCGAATTTCACGTGGACGTACTGCAAAGCGCCGCCATTCTGGATGCGCTCAGCAAACGTGTGCCCGCACTTGGCATCTGCATTTGCCGCAAACCGGTCGACCTGCTGGAACGCCAGCTATTCCTGCGCCACCGCTACGTAACCGTCTGCGGCCGCCACCACCCGCTGTTCTCGAAACCGCGCGTGTCCATCGAAGACCTGCTGGACCAGAACTTCATCTGCTTCGCCAGCGATCAAATCGGCGACACCTTGTCGCCGCTGACCATCTTCCGCGACCAGCAAGGCTTCACCGGCCGGATCGTCGGCACCTCGCCCAACATCGAGGAAATCCGGCGCATGGTGGTTGCGGGCATCGGCCTGAGCTTCCTGCCAGAGCACCTGATTCGCCAGGAAGTGATCAACGGCGAACTGCGCCGCCTGCCGCCCAATGAAGCGGTGGCCGAGATCGATGTGTTCCTGACCTGGCACAAGCAGCGCAAGCTGACCTCTGCCGAAAGCGCCTACCTTGCCGCGTTCGACCGCTTCTTGCGTCGCACGCCGTTGGAATCGCGCGCGAACTGAAACGCCCCACACCACGCCGCGTCACACAATCAGATGCGCAGGCAGCATCTTGCGGATTTCACGGCGTGCATTGTCGATGAAGGGTTTCAGGATCAGCGTGGACGACATGCGCGGCGAAATCACGATTGAGTAGTCCACCGTGACCTCAGGTTCGAAAGGAATGAACTTCAGCGCATTGCCCGTATAGGCGCTTGCCGTCAGTGGTTCGACCAAGCCGATGCCCGCCCCTGCTTCAACCAGCTTGACCACGGCCGAGGACAGCTGCGTTTCCACGTTCGTGCGGCGCTGCACCCCGCGCGCCAGCATCAGCGCATCGATGCGAGTGCGCGATTCCATCAGCGGTGCCAGCGACACAAAACGTTCACCGTCGAAGTCTTCGGGGTGCAATACCTCGCGGGTTGCCAGCCGGTGATGCACCGGCACGATGCCGACCATTTTGGCTGAGAGCAGCAGCTCACTATTGCCATAGCGCCCGTTGCGGGTGTTGCGCATCGCAAAACCCAGATCGCACCGACCTCCCTGAACCATGTCGATCACCGTCGAGGTGCTGTGCGTGTGCAGCGCTACCAGGGTGTCTGGATGCTCGGTCGTATAGCTGGCGATGGCGCGCGGCAAAAACGACAAGGCCATGGACGGTGCGGCCGCGATTTCCAGCCTGGGCAGGCGCAGGCTTTTGATGTTGGTGGAGGCGCTGGCGATGCGCTCGATACCCATCAGGGACTGGTGCACGTCTTCGAACAACAAGGTGGCTTCAGGCGTGGGCACCAACCGCCCTTTGGTCCGTTCGAACAGCGGAATGGCGATGCGTTCTTCGAACTCGGCAATCAGGCGGGTGACTACCGGTTGCGTGACATCAAGCATCTCCGCTGCACCAGTAACGGTCCGCCGCACCATGATGGCGCGAAACGCCTCAAGATGACGCAGGGTGATTCTATTTTCCATAGCTTTTAGACATTGGTTAATGTTGAGTCACTATTATATATATCGACAAATAAAATAAAAGCCTTTTAAATCAATGACTAAGAAAATTTGGCATGGTTATTGCGAAATGACATCGCATGGTACTTACACCACTACTGAAACAGCGCAAGTTTATCTAGCATTTATCCCTATCGATAAATGCTTTCGAACGTCTTCACGACCTCTTTCATTTACTCAAGGACCTGTTGATGAATCTGTCCATTTCCACGTTCCGGGCCAGCGTGCTCGCGACCCTCCTTGTGCTTTCCGGCGCAGGCATGCCCGCCCATTCCCAAACCGCTACGCGCCCGACATTGGTTGTCAGTCCGACGAATGCCGATATCGCCACGCTGGACCCGCATCGGGCGACCGCCTTTGGTGACAAGGGCATTGTGTCCAGCATCTTTGACGGCCTGGTTCGCTTCGCGCCCGGCAGCGCCGATCCCAAGACACTGGAAGCCGATCTGGCAGAAAAGTGGGAAGCAGCGCCGAACAACAAGACCTGGACCTTTCATCTTCGCAAGGGCGTGCAGTTCCACGGCGGCTATGGCGAGCTGAAGGCTGCCGATGTGGTGTATTCGCTGCAGCGCGCGGCCGACCCGAAACGGTCCAGTTTTGCGGCGAATTTCGTGGTCATGGCCAAGGTCGAAGCCTTGGACGACTACACCGTGCGCGTCATCCTGAAGTACCCGGACGCAGGTTTCCTGGGCAGGGTGTCGAACTACCACGGCGGCAACATCGTCTCGAAGGCCGCAGCAGAAAAGCTGGGCGACCGCTTTGGCCAATCGCCGATCGGCACCGGGGCGTTCGCGTTCAGCGACCACGTCACGCAACAACACGTGCGTCTGGTGGCCAACGATGCCTATTTTCGTGGCAAGCCCAAGCTGGCCGGCATCACGTTCCGCATGATCTCGGCCGACAGCGCACGTGAACTGGCATTTGCATCCGGCGAAGTCGACGTCGCGGCAGGCAAGCGCGAACAACGCTGGGTCGAACGCGCAGCTAAGCGCGGCACCAAGGTCGACATCTTCGAGCCCGCCGAATTCCGCACGCTGTTCATCAACCGCAGCATCAAGCCGCTGGATAACGTGAAAGTGCGCCAGGCAATCGCCGCAGCGGTGAACGTGGACGAGATCATCCGCTTTGTCGGCAAGGACGTTGCCGACAAAGGCTGCTCGGTGATTCCGAACGGCTACGTTGGCGAAGACTGCAGCGTCGGCCAATACACCTATGACGTCGAACGTGCTCGCGCGCTGCTGGCGGAAGCCGGACACCCCAACGGCATCAGCCTCAATGTGGTGGTGTCGAGTGTGGCCGCCCAGTTGCCGATCATGGAAGTCATCCAGGCACAGCTGGGCAAGGCAGGAATCAAGCTCAACATGGAAGTCGTGGATCACGCGACCTACCAGGCCAAGAGCCGCCAGGACCAGAGCGCCATCGTCTTCTACGGCGCCGCACGCTTCCCCAATGCAGACTACTGGTTGACCGAGTTCTATGACTCGGCAGCGGCCATCGGGGCCCCGGGTGCCATGTCCAACTTCGCCCATTGTTCGATCGCCGATGCAGAGATCCGTCAGGCACGCGTCGAACCCGATGCCACTCGCCAGCTTGCGCTGTGGAAGCAGGCGCAGACCAAGATCCACGAAGACGTGTGCGGCATTCCGCTGTTCGGCTTGAAGCAGGTCTGGACCCACGGCGATGGCGTGAACTACGGCTACAAACTGACCGGTGCGCTGAACCTGCAACCCGCGATCACCGAAGCCACCACCGTCACCCGAGGCGCACGCTGATGTCTCGCGACCATGACGTGATCGTGGTCGGTGCCGGCATGGTCGGTGCCGCCGTCGCCTATGGTCTGGCTGGCATGGGCCAACGAGTCTTGATGCTGGACGGTCCCGATACCGATCATCGCGCCGCCAAGGCCAACTTCGGCCTGGTCTGGGCCCACGGCAAAGGCATGGGGCATCCGGGCTACCAACGCCTGTCGATCCAGGCGGCACAAGCCTGGCCGGCATTCGCCGCCGAACTGGAAGCAGAAAGCGGCCTGGACATCGCTTACGAGCAGCGCGGCGGCCTGAACTTCTGCACCAGCGACGCAGACCTGTCTGCCCGTGCCGCGACCATGGACCGCTGGCACGCCCAGACACCTGAGCTTGCACCGTCGACGCGCATGCTTGATCGCGGCGAACTGCTGCGCCGCTTCCCCACGATGCGGCTGGGGCCGGCGGTCACCGGCGCAAGCTTCGGTGAACTGGACGGCCATGTGAATCCCATGCGCCTGCTGGCCGCATTGCAAACGGCTTTTCTGCGTCGCGGTGGCGAACTGCGCAACAACCATGCGGCCGACACCATTCGTGCTCTGCCGGGAGGCGGTTTTGAAGTGACGTCCGGCACATCCACGGCGCGGGCCGCACGGGTGCTGATCGCGGCCGGTCTGGGTTCCGTTGCACTGGGCCCGATGGTCGGTCTCGACGTACCGCTGCGTCCCCAGCGAGGCCAGTTGCTGGTGACCGAGCGGCTGGCCCCACTGCTGCCGATTCCGGCCAGTGGACTGCGCCAGACGGCCGAAGGCACGGTCATGATCGGCGTGACACAGGAAGAAGTCGGCTACGACCTGGCCACTACCGCCGAGGGCGCGGTTCGCATGGTCCGCAAGGCCCTGCGCATTTTGCCCGACCTGGCCCGCGCCAAGCTGGTGCGCCAGTGGGCCTGCCTGCGTGTCATGACCCCCGACGGCCACCCGGCCTACGCCAGTTCCGTCACCCACCCCGGCGCAGACATCGCACTTTGCCATTCAGGCGTCACCCTCGCGTCCTTCCATGCCGGCCCGTATGCCAAGGCCTTCATGGAACGCGCGCTCCCGGCATCTTTGGGAATTTTTCACCATGAACGCTTCCATGTTCAAAAAGCTGCCTGAACCAGGCACACCATCGCTCACGCTCTACATCGACGGGCAGGCAGTCCAGGCCAGCCCTGGCGAAACCGTTGCCGCGGTGTTGCTGCGTCAGCAGAACCCCGCCAGCCGCAGCACGCCGGTGAATGAGAGCCCGCGCGCGCCGTATTGCATGATGGGCGTGTGCTTCGACTGCCTGGCTGTGGTCGATGACGCAGGATCGACCCAGACCTGCCTGGTCACCGTTCAGGAAGGCATGCGCGTGGCCCGCCAGTTCGGACGCCGGAGCGTGATCGCATGAGCCGCCGATTCGACGTCGTAGTGATCGGTGCCGGACCGGCCGGCATGAGCGCAGCCATTGGCCTGCGCGCGCTTGATTTGTCAGTGTTGGTAGTCGACGAACAGGGTGCACCCGGTGGCCAGATCTGGCGTGCAGTCGAAGCCGTTGCCCACACGTCCACCGGCACCCTGCTGGGAGCCGAATACCGGGCAGGTGCCACGCTGGCTGAACGCTTCCGGGCATGCGGCGCGGTCTACGAAGCACAGACCCAGGTCTGGCAGATCGAGCCAGGCTGGCGTGTATTCCTCAAATGCAATGGTCAGACCGAAGCGGTGCAAGCCGAACATATCGTGCTGGCCACCGGTGCCCAGGAACGCCCCGCGCCTTTCCCTGGTTGGACACTGCCCGGTGTGCTGACCGTTGGTGCAGGCCAGATTCTGCTGAAGACCTCGCGCCAGATTCCATCGGAACCCGTATGGGTAGCCGGCAGTGGCCCTCTGCCCTTGCTGTACATGGCCCAGTTGCTGCGTGCTGGCGGGCGCATCGCAGGATGGCTGGACACCTCGCCCCCCGGAGGTTGGCGACGCGCCCTACCCTGGGCCGGCGCGGCGCTGGCAGACCTGGGCGAGATCGGCAAAGGCTTGTCGTGGCTGCGTGAAATCCGTCGGGCCGACGTGCAACGCATACGCGGCGTGACCGCGTTCCGGGCATCGGGCGACGGAAAACTGCAAACCCTGGAATACACCCAGTCCAACGGCCGCAGCACCCGTGTCGCGGCCAGTGTGCTGCTGGCCCATGAAGGCGTGGTGCCGTCCATCCACATGAGCCAGGCATTGGGCTGTGCGCATACCTGGAACGTGCAGCAATCCTGCCTGGTGCCCCAGTTGGATGCGTGGGGGCAGACCAGCCTGCCCGGCATCTACGTGGCAGGGGATGGTGGGGGCATTGGTGGTGCAAAGGCGGCGTGTGTGCGCGGCGAATTGGTCGCGCTTGGTATCGGTCAGCAGGCCGGGAAGCTGTCGGCAGCAGCCGCCGATACGCGCGCGGTGGGCAGCCGCGAGGCACTGCACAAGCTGCTGCGCCTGCGCCCCATGCTGGATGCGCTGTATCCGCCACGCGCCGACATTTTTGCGCCCGGCGACGACACCGTCGTCTGCCGCTGCGAAGAACTGACCGCCGGCGACATCCGCAAGGCAGTCGCCATTGCGGCACCCGGCCCCAATCAGATCAAGGCCTACACCCGCGCCGGCATGGGCCCATGCCAGGGCCGGCAGTGCGGCTACACCATCGCCCACATCGTGGCGACGGCACAGAAACGACAGGTATCAGAGGTGGGTTTCTATCGCATCCGCCCGCCCCTGAAACCGCTGACGCTGGGAGAACTGGCGTCGCTGGAAATCAACGAGGAATCGACATGAACGCGCAGAACCGCCGCGCCCTGCGAAGGATGGACCCGCCCTGCCGGCTCGTCGTCCACGGGCCCTCCGCCTTGACCGGCATGACCACCATGCGCCTTGCGTATGCACGCTGCATGGGGGTCGCATCATGATGCAATACACCATCAAGCGCCTGCTGCTTGCCATCCCCACCCTGGTGGCGATGCTGACGGCGGTGTTCATCCTGGTTCGCCTGGTGCCGGGTGACCCGGCCGCCGTGATCCTGGGCGACCAGGCCAGCGCCGAGGCCTTGAACGCCTTGCGCATCAAGCTCGGGCTGGACCAGCCCACCCACGTGCAATACCTGAACTTCCTGGGCGACATGCTGACAGGCAACTTCGGGGTCTCGATGGCCAGCGGCAAGAGTGTGATGCACGAAGTGGCGCTGGTCTTGCCGTGGACTATCCAGCTGACGCTCGCATCCATCTTGATCGGCGTGGTGTTCGGCCTGCCGTTGGGTGTGTGGGCTGCGCTGCGCCGCAATTCCTGGCCCGATTACCTGGGCCGCATGCTGTCCTTGACCGGTCTGTCCTTCCCTGCGTTTGTGTCGGCGATTCTGATGCTGCTGGTGTTCGCCATCCAGTTGCGCTGGTTCCCGGTCATCGGCAACACAGTGAACGCGGACTGGGGCACGCAGCTGCGCAACCTGGCGCTGCCTGCCTTCAACCTGGGGCTGATCATGACCGCCTACGTGATGCGCGTGACGCGCTCGTCAATGCTGGAAGTCATGGGCGAAGACTATGTGCGCACGGCGAAAGCCAAGGGTGTGCGACCCATGCGGCTTGTGCTGCGCCATGGCCTGCGCAACGCACTGATCCCCATTGTGACGGTGGTCGGGCTGTACTTCGGCACCTTGATCGGCAACTCCGTGCTGACCGAAATCGTGTTCAACCGCCCCGGCCTGGGCAAGCTGATTCTGGGTGCCCTGAACACCCGCGACTACACCTTGCTGCAAGGGCTGATGGTGGTATTCGCGTCCTGCGTGATCCTGGTAAATCTGTTGACCGACCTGGTGTATGGCCTGGTCGACCCTCGGGTGAAATACAAATGAGCGCCATTGCCGCAACCATGACGTCCCGGCCCAGCCCCATGTGGCAGGCCCTGAAGAAAAACCGCCTGTCCTGGGTAGGCCTTGGCCTGCTTGCCGCCATCGTGCTGGTGGCCTTGTTCGCGCCCTGGATTTCCCCGCACGATCCCTTGCAGCAGAACATCGCGTATCGACTGGAAGGTCCTTCGGCCGAGTTCTGGCTGGGTACCGACAGCTACGGCCGCGATGTCTTGTCGCGCTTGATCTACGGCACCCGCGTGTCCTTGCTGGTGGGCTTTGTCGCGGTGCTGATCGCCATGCTGATCGGTTCCACGCTGGGCATCATCGCGGGCTACGTCGGCGGCATGGTCGACCGCCTGATCATGGGTCTGGTCGACGTGCTGCTGTCTTTCCCCACCCTGCTGCTGGGCTTGATGATTGCCGCGATGATGGGTGCCAGCCTGGAGAACCTGATCATCGCGATCGCCATCACCGAGATCGCCCCCTTCGTGCGCGTGGCCCGTGCGCCGACCATTGCGCTCAAACAGCGCGACTTCGTGGATGCCGGTCGCGCCTTGGGTTACGGCCCAATGCGGTTGATGCGTGTGCACATCCTGCCCAACATGGTGTCAGACGTGGTGGTGCTGGGTTCCTTGTGGATGGCGTCTGCCATCCGCACCGAAGCCGCGCTCAGCTTCATCGGTCTGGGCGTGCCGCCACCAGCGGCCACCTGGGGCAGCATGATCCGCGAAGGCTTCGAGAACATTCTGGATGCCTGGTGGCTCACGGTGTTCCCCAGCGTCGCCATTTTGCTGACTGTGCTTGCGCTGAATCTGCTGGGTGACGCGCTGCGCGACGCCATCGATCCCAAGACCCGCTCGGAGCGCGCATGACTACCTTGCGCACGTCCAACCTGCCCGCTTCCATTGCCATGACTGACAAGCATCCCCACACGCCCGCGACCAGCCCCGTGCTGCAAGTCGCCGGACTGAATGTCGCGTTCCGCCGTGGCGACGCCTGGACCTCGGTCGTGAACGGCCTGGACTTCTCGGTATCGCGCGGCGAGACGCTCGCCATCGTCGGGGAATCCGGCTCCGGCAAGAGCGTGTCGGCCATGTCGGTGATGCGCCTGTTGCCGCCCAAGGCCAGCCGCATCGAAGGCAGCATTCGCTTGAACGGGCAAGACCTGCTGAGCCTGCCCGAACACGACATGGCGGCCATCCGCGGCAACCAGATCGCAATGATCTTCCAGGAACCGATGAGCTCACTGAACCCAGTGATGCGCATCGGTGACCAGATCTCGGAGTCCCTTCGCCTGCACCGCAAGCTCGATCACGGCCAGGCCCGCGCCGAGACCCTGCGCCTGATGGACCGCGTGCACATCCCGGCGTCGGCACAACGCTTCAGCGATTTCCCGCACCAGTTCTCGGGCGGCATGCGACAACGCGTGATGATCGCAATGGCACTGGCCTGCAACCCGTCGGTGCTGATTGCCGACGAGCCGACGACCGCGCTGGACGTCACCATCCAGGCGCAGATCCTGGCCTTGATCAAGGAACTGCAGACCCAGGAACAGATGGCCGTGGTCTTCATCACCCACGATATGGGTGTGGTGGCCGAAGTGGCCGACCGCACGCTGGTGATGTATCGCGGTGACATGGTGGAAACCGGCAGCACCGCCGACATCTTCGCGCGCCCCCAGGCCGCGTACACCAAGGCGTTGCTGTCGGCCGTACCCGAACTGGGTTCGATGAACGCCTACCCGCTGCCGCAGCCCTTCCCCATCTACAACGTGGAAACCGGCGCAAGCGACCCATTGCCCACTGTGCGCGACAGCGTGCAACACGATGCGCCGACCCTGTTGGAAGTCACAGGCCTGAGCGCCCGCTTCGACATTCGCTCGCCGCTGCTACGGCGAGTGACCGGCCGGGTGCACGCGGTCGAAAACGTCAGCTTCAAGCTCAAGCGCGGCGAAACGCTCGCCATCGTGGGGGAATCAGGCTGCGGCAAATCGACGACGGGACGCCTGATCACCGGGCTGTTGACGGCCTCACAAGGGCGCATCGTGCTGGAAGGCAAGGATGTCGGTGCCATCGCCCCGCAAGAACGCGCACGCAAGATCCAGATGGTGTTCCAGGACCCGTACTCCAGCCTGAACCCACGCCAGAGCGTGGGTGAAGCGCTGAGCGAACCCTTGCTGGTGCATGGCCTTGCCACCACCCGCGACTGCGACCAGATGGCTGCCGAGCTGCTGACCACGGTGGGCCTGCCCGCCGACGCTGCGTACCGACTGCCGCACGAATTCTCGGGCGGCCAGCGGCAACGTATCTGCATTGCGCGTTCGCTGGCGCTCAAGCCCGGCACCATCGTGGCAGACGAGGCTGTGTCGGCACTTGATGTGTCAGTGAAGGTGCAAATCGTCAACCTGCTACTGGAACTGCAGCAGCAGATGGGCCTGGGCTTTGTGTTCATCAGCCATGACATGGCGGTGGTGGAACGCGTCAGCCACCGGGTAGCCGTGATGTACATGGGCGAAATCGTCGAGATCGGCCCGCGCAGCGAGGTGTTCAGCAACCCGCGTCACCCGTATACCCGACGCCTGCTGGAAGCGGTGCCGGTGCCCGATCCGGCGCGGCGCAAGCAGCGGCAGTTGTCGGTGCGGGAATTGAAGACACCCTTCAAGCCGCGCGACTACACACCGCCGGTGCGGACCTACCACCAGGCAACCGAGGGGCACTTTTACATGGAAGCGGGTGCGGAATGGAACTGAGTGTGAGGGACGAGGGTGCAATGCAAAGCGGATTGAAGGAGGTGGATGCGGCGTCAGAGCAGACCGGGGCAGCACGAACCTCGTCGTTGCAGGCCTCATCGGCGCAAACGGGGCTGGAACAAGGGGCCTTGGGCACGCGGGTGAGCATGAAAGTCGGCGTCGTCGGCGCGGGCGGCATCGGCCTGGCTTACGCCGCGTGGATGGCCGATCGCGGGCACTCGGTCAGCATCTGGTCGCCGCGTCTGGCTGGCGTGGATGCCGCATCGGCCATGACGCTGACGGCAGGCGGTGTTCTCACCGGCAGCTATCCAATCTCCCAGGTGGTTGACGCACAAGCCCTGGCACTGGATTCGGAGATCATCGTCATAACCGTGCCGCTCAACGGCCACCGCCGCGTGATGGACGCCTTGCTGCCGCACCTGCGCTCAGGCCAGCGGGTCATCGTGAGTTCGATGGGATCGCTATCCTCGCTGTACCTGTACGAGCAGGCGCAACAACGTGGCATCGACATCCGGGTGGCAAGCTTTGGCAGCACCGCGCTGACCGCCCGGCGCAAGCAGGCGAACGAAGTCAACATCATGACCCGACGTCCCTCGCTGGGCGTGTCGTGTCTGCCCTTCGCCAGCGCGCCGCAATTGCTGACCGACTGCGAGGCCTTGTTCGGCAACACCTTTACGCTGGATGAGAACCCACTGGTCTCGACGCTGGCCAATACCAACGCCATCTCGCATGCACCGCTTGCACTGTGCAACTGGACCCGCATCGAACGTGCAGAAGCCTGGCCGCAATATCACTACATGACGCCACGCGTAGCCGCCGTCATCGAACAACTGGACAGTGAGCGCATGGCGGTGGCACAGGCCTTCGGATGGACGCTGCCAAGCGTCAAGCAGAAGCTGTCGCGCTCCTTTGGCATCGAGGCCGAGGGCCTGGCCGGAGTAGCCGCAGCCTTGCACGCCAAGCGCGGCGGGCCGCCCGGCCCGGTCGATGTGGCCACGCGTTATCTGTCGGAAGACGTGCCCTTCGGGCTGGTGTTCGTGCTTGCGCTGGGACAGATCGCGAAGGTACCAATGCCGGCAACGGCGGCAACGGTGGCGATGTCCAGCCTGGTCGTCGGCGAGGATTTCACCGCAGGCAACGACCTGATCGATGTACTGCGGATTTCGACCGAAACGGTCGAGGGGCTGTTGCAGCGCGTGAGTGGAGATTGATCGTGACGCACAGCATGAACATACAGACAGGGGATGATTCAGGAGTGCCGGATCATGGGCGTGATTTCGTGGAATATGAGCCAACGCGGATGCCGGTAGGAGATGACGCCGTGACACATCATCCGGGGATGCGTGAGCCTGTACAGACCGAGCCCACGACATCTGCCCCGCCACTGTCCGCACCATCCATAGTCCAGCAGATCGCCGCCTATATCGACGCCACCCAAGGTCAACGCAGCCCCGAGCCAGCACGTGAAGCCGCGCTCAAATGCATCTTCGACTTGCTGGCGGCGGCCGCCGTGGGCACGGAAGACATTGGCCCGCAAGCAATTCGCCAGACCGCGCCGCAGGTCTTCGGCAGTGGCACCGTCCCCCTTTGGTTCACCGGCCAGACCAGCTCGGTGATCGGTGCGGCCTGGGCAAACGCCTCGGCATCGGCTGCGCTGGATCTGGACGATGGCAACCGCTACGCACGTGGGCATCCCGGCGCAGCCGTAATTCCGACGGCCTTTGCGGTCGGACACGAGGTAGATGCAACCCAGGAAGAAATCCTCACGGCAATCGTCATCGGCTACGAAGTTGGCGTGGCAGTAGGTACTGCACGTACCACTTACGGCAGTTCAGGCACCTGGACACCTTATGGCGTGGTGGCAACCGCAGCCGCACTGCGGCGCACCCCACGGCACATGGTGGAGCACGCCTTGGCTATCGCCGGCGAAAGCGCACCAAACCAGTCCTTCGCAGGCGGCCCCGCGCCGCGCATTCCCGCGCCCGAGGGGGCAGCCGTCAAGGAAGGCATTCCCTGGTCGGTGGTGACTGGCCTGACGGCCTTGTACCTAGCGGAAGCCGGCCATACCGGCCCACGCAACATTCTGGACAGCGTGCGGCATTACCAATTTCCAACCAACTTGGCACTGGGCCGAAACGCTCACATTTGCCAGACCTACTTCAAACCCTACGCCTGCTGCCGTCACATCCACGCCCCACTGGCCGCCCTGCTGCACTTGATCGACGAGCATCAGATCGACGTGCAGACCATTGAGCGCATTGAGGTCGACATTCACGCGGCAGGCTTGCGCATTTCCAACCGACCGTCACCCGACAACCTGATCGACGTTCAATACAGCATCCCGTATTGCCTGGCGCTGGCCGCCTTGAGTGGACCGCAAGCACTCGTACCAGTGACCCAGGACGCGCTTGACCATGAAGACGTGACGGCGCTCGCGCACAAGGTAGTCCTCGCACTCGACACGGACCTGGACGCGGTCTATCCGGGCGAGATTCTGGCTCGGGTGTCGATCACCTGCGGCGCGCGGCGCTTCACCTCCGAGCCGACACCGCCTGCGGGCGAGCCGTTGATGTCGTGGGAGGAACTGAAGGCGAAGTTCCGGATGGCGACGCGGCTGGTGGCAACGGCAGCGCAGCAACAGCAGCTGATCGACGCGTTGCACGCGACCGAATCGGGGTCCATGGAAACACTCGTGGCTTGCCTGGCCGGGATGAACCTTGGCGTGCTGAACCGCGCTGTGTAAACACTACGGTGTGAACTCACGATTCACCGTTGTCCGTCTATCGCACCTTGAAACCGGCGCTACGGCGAAATAAAAAAGCCGCAAGCGGAATTTCCACTCGCGGCTTCGTTTCAAGCATCCATCTGTCATCACCAACCCGCACCGGTCACAAACCGGTGCAGGTCGGCAACGCGACTCAATACGACCAGAAGATCTTCTGCAGACCTGCCGTGTCGTTGGTCGGGCCATTAGCCAGCGCCAGTGCCAGCAGAATGCGCGCCTTCTGCGGGTTCTGGTCGCCGACCACCACGAAGTCGTACTTGTCGTCGGGCTGTTCGCCGTTACGCACCACGACGCCAGCACCCGTGCGCGAAGCGCGGATGATCTGGACGCCCTTGCCACGTGCTTCGATCAGCGGCTGCACCATGAATTCCGACACGCTGCCGTTGCCGGTCGCGGCGTAGATGATGCCCTTCACACCGCTGGCAACCAGTGCATCGACCGCAGCGCGGTCAACGTTGCCGTAGGCATAGGCGATGCCAACGCGCGGCAGCGCGGTGATGGTGTCGATGTCAAAGCCGCTGTAGATCGTGTGCGGGCGAACCGGCGCACGGTAGTACTGGGCCTGGCCTTCCACCACATAACCCAGCGGGCCATACGGCGATTTGAAGGTGTCGATCTTGAAGGTGTTGGTCTTGGAAACGTCGCGACCCGAGTGGATCTCGTCGTTCATCACGACCAGCGTGCCCTTGCCTGCCGATTCCTTGGCCGAGGCCACGATCACGGCTTCGTACAGGTTCAGTGCGCCGTCGGCGGACAGTGCCGTGCCCGGACGCATCGAACCGACCACCACGACCGGCTTGGCGCTCTTGACGGTCAGGTTCAGGAAGTACGAGGTTTCTTCGATGGTGTCGGTGCCGTGGGTGATCACGACGCCGTCGACGTCGGGCTGCTTGAGCAGTGCCGACACGCGCTTGGCCAGGGTGATCAGGCGCTCGTCGTTGAAGCTTTCGCTGCCGATCTGGAAGACCTGCTCACCACGCACGTTGGCGATGTTCTTGATCGCCGGCACGTTTTCGATGACGGCATCGACCGGTACCACGGCAGACTTGTAGGCCGAGGTATTGGTCGCGGCCACACCCGCGCCAGCAATCGTGCCACCGGTGCCAAGAATGACGATGTTGGGCTTGGTCTGTGCGTAGACACTGGCAAGCGAAAGGGCGGCGAATAACAGGCAGGTGGTGCCTGCGCGCTGGACGAGCGACTTGACTGACATGGATTTTTCTCCGGGGGTGCAATACGGGTCTGGTAAAGATTTGGCGAGTTTTATTGGTGCAAAAAAACAAGCTTTTGTCTTCACCGCGCATGATGCCGTGTGCCACGATTAATTACTATTCGTAGACAACATCGGTTGCAAGCCGCAGAAGAAATGACTGGGTAAACCCCAGGGTAAGCATCAGGGAAGTTGAAGCTCGATGGCGTCAGCATTACCTGATCGGTGGTGAGGGGTGGAAGTTGCTCAAGCAGCGGTTGATCAAGCGCGAGTTGCCCGATCGAAAGCAACTGATCGAAAACACATCAGCCAAATCCGCCTGCATTCGGTCCAGACGCAACTCGGCCGGCATTGCGCCGGCCGAGTTGTCTTGCAGAAATACGCTTGCTGAATCGCACTTACTGAATCGCACGTGCTGAATTGCACTTAGCGCGCAATCAATCCGCGCAAGTGTTCTCAGCAATCGATCAGCTGAAGAATTCCTTCACGCGATCCGTCCAGGACTTGCTTTGCGGCGAATGCTTGCCGCCGCCTTCGTCGACCGAGGTCGCGAATTCCTGCAGCAGCTTCTTCTGACGATCGGTCAGCTTGACCGGCGTCTCGATCACCACGTGGCAGTACAGGTCGCCCGGGTAGTTGGAACGCACACCCTTGATACCCTTGCTGCGCAGACGGAACGTCTTGCCGGACTGCGTGCCTTCGGGAATCGTGATGCTGCCCTTGCCGCCCAGCGTGGGCACTTCCAGCTCGCCGCCCAGTGCTGCGGTGGTGAACGGAATCGGCAATTCGCAGTGCAGGTCGTCACCGTCGCGGGTGAAGATGCCGTGCTTCTTCAGGTGGATCTCAACATACAGATCACCCGGCGGGCCGCCATTGACGCCCGGTTCGCCATTGCCGCTGGAGCGGATGCGCATGCCGTCGTCGATACCAGCCGGCACCTTGACCTGCAAGGTCTTGGTGCGGCGAACTTTGCCCACGCCGTCACAAGCCGTGCAAGGCTCGGGAATCACCTTGCCCGTGCCGTGGCAGGTCGGGCAGGTTTGCTGAACGCTGAAGAAACCTTGCTGCATGCGTACCGCACCTGCGCCACCGCAGGTCGAACACGTCTTCGGATCGGTACCGGGCTTGGCACCCGAGCCTTCGCAGACGTCGCAACGGTCCCAGCTGGGCACGCGGATTTCGGTATCGAAACCGTTGGCCGCCTGCTCAAGCGTGATTTCCATCGCGTACTTCAGGTCGGCACCGCGATACATCTGCGGGCCACCACCGCCGCGCTGGCGACCGGCTGCACCGAAGATTTCACCGAAGATGTCGCCGAAGGCATCAGCAAAGCCTGCCTGGCCACCCATGCCTGCACCACCGGCCGACGGATCTACGCCCGCGTGACCATAACGGTCATACGCGCCGCGCTTGTCGCCATCGGACAGCATTTCATAGGCTTCTTTGGCTTCCTTGAAGCTTTCTTCGGAAGCCTTGTCGCCCGGATTGCGGTCCGGGTGGTACTTCATGGCCAGCTTGCGGTAGGCCTTCTTGATTTCTTCGTCCGTGGCTGTCTTGGAGACGCCAAGAACTTCGTAATAATCGCGTTTTGCCATGTTGGGCCCAGCCTCGGGCAGAGGCGCTACTAAAAACGGTTTCGCCCGGACGACGCACAAGACGTCGACCAGGCGATGCGAAACGACGTTGTACACGGATCGTCGGACCCCTGGGGGCCCGACGACTCATCTACCGTCGGTGTGTGGCGGAAACGCGCTCCGCCGTGACACCGATCACTGGTCGCGCTTGACTTCCTTGAAGTCGGCATCAACGACATTGTCGTCAGCCGGCTTGCTTTCGCCCTGTGCACCTGCTGCACCGGCGGTGCCGCCTGCGGCGGCTTGCGCATCGGCGTACATCTTCTCGCCCAGCTTCTGCGAAGCTTGACCCAGGGCTTCCACCTTGGCGTCGATGCTGGCCTTGTCGCCGGTACGCAGCTCATCTTCCAGCGCCTTGACGGCCGCTTCGATGGCTTCCTTCTCGCCGGCTTCCAGCTTGTCGCCGTATTCCGTCAGCGACTTGCGGGTCGAGTGGACCAGCGCGTCACCTTGGTTGCGGGCCTGGGCCAGTTCGGCAACCTTCTTGTCTTCCTCGGCGTTGGCCTCGGCGTCTTGCACCATGCGCTGGATTTCAGCTTCGGTCAGACCAGAGTTGGCCTTGATCGTGATCTTGTTTTCCTTGCCGGTGCCCTTGTCCTTGGCCGACACATGCAGAATGCCGTTGGCATCGATGTCGAAGGTCACTTCGATCTGCGGGGTGCCACGTGCCGACGGCGGGATGCCTTCCAGGTTGAATTCGCCCAGGCCCTTGTTGCCGGCAGCGATTTCACGCTCACCCTGGAACACCTTGATGGTCACGGCCGGCTGATTGTCGTCAGCGGTCGAGAACACCTGCGAGAACTTGGTCGGGATCGTGGTGTTCTTCTGGATCATCTTGGTCATCACGCCACCCAGGGTTTCGATACCCAGGGACAGCGGGGTCACGTCCAGCAGCAGCACGTCCTTGCGCTCGCCGGTCAGGACCGAGCCCTGAATGGCGGCACCGACAGCCACGGCTTCGTCAGGGTTCACGTCACGACGCGGTTCCTGGCCGAAGAATTCACGGACCTTCTCTTGCACCTTGGGCATGCGGGACATACCGCCAACCAGGATCACGTCCTGAATGTCGGAGACCTTCACGCCTGCATCCTTGATGGCGATGCGGCAAGGTTCGATCGTGCGAGCGATCAGTTCCTCGACCAGCGCTTCCAGCTTGGCGCGCGTGATCTTCAGGTTCAAGTGCTTCGGGCCCGACGCGTCTGCAGTGATGTACGGCAGATTGATTTCGGTCTGCTGTGCCGACGACAGTTCGATCTTGGCCTTTTCAGCAGCTTCCTTCAGGCGTTGCAGAGCCAGCACGTCCTTGGACAGGTCGACGCCTTGTTCCTTCTTGAACTCGCCAACGATGTACTCGATGACGCGTTGGTCGAAGTCTTCGCCACCCAGGAAGGTGTCGCCGTTGGTCGACAGCACTTCGAACTGCTTTTCGCCGTCCACGTCTGCGATTTCGATAATCGAGACGTCGAAGGTGCCGCCGCCCAGGTCATACACCGCGATCTTGCGATCGCCGCCCGACACCTTGTCCAGGCCGAAGGCCAGTGCAGCAGCGGTCGGCTCGTTGATGATGCGCTTGACGTCCAGACCGGCGATACGGCCTGCGTCCTTGGTGGCTTGACGCTGGCTGTCGTTGAAGTAAGCCGGCACGGTAATGACCGCTTCGGTCACTTCTTCGCCCAGGAAGTCCTCGGCGGTCTTCTTCATCTTGCGCAGGATTTCAGCCGAGACTTGCGGCGGAGCCAGCTTCTTGTCGCGGGTTTGAACCCATGCGTCGCCGTTGTCGGCCTTGACGATCTTGTACGGCACCAGGTCGATGTCTTTCTGCACGACTTTTTCGTCGTACTTGCGACCGATCAGGCGCTTGACTGCGTACAGCGTGTTCGTCGGGTTGGTGACAGCCTGGCGCTTGGCGGGTGCGCCAACCAGGGTTTCACCGTCTTCCAGATAAGCGATGATGGAGGGCGTGGTACGGGCACCCTCTGCATTCTCGATGACCTTGACCGTGCCACCATCCAGGACAGCTACGCAGCTGTTGGTGGTGCCCAAGTCGATACCAATGATTTTGCCCATGATTTTTTCTCTTCCTGAATCAGTTCAGAAATGTTTCGGATGTCGAGTAGGTAGGTCGCACATTGACGATTTCAATGGCGCCGATCGCATTTTTCTTTCGCGTCATTCATGTGTCGCAAACCGACAAATAAACGACGCGAATCAGCCCTTGAATGTTCAGTTCAAGGCTTGGCTCAAGCGCCTGCGGAAACCGTGACCAGCGCAGGGCGCAGTACACGGTCCGAAATCAGGTACCCCTTCTGCAAGGTCTGCACGACGGTATTGGCCGGCAATTCAGAGGGAACTGACGAAATTGCCTGATGCTGGTGCGGGTCGAACTTGTCGCCGGCAGCCGGGGCAATTGCATTCAGTTTGTTGCGCTCGAACGCGCCGGTCAGCTGCTTCAAGGTGATTTCCACCCCTTCGCGCAGTGACTCGACCGTCTGGTCTTTCTGTGCCAATGCGGCTTCCAGGCTGTCTTTCACGGGCACCAGGCTTTCAGCGAAAGATTCGACTGCAAACTTGTGCGCCTTGTTGACGTCTTCCTGGCCACGGCGGCGGACGTTTTCCGTCTCGGCGCGGGCACGCAGCAATTGGTCGTAGTTGTCGTCTGCCTTGGCTTGCGCCGCCGCCAGGCGGGCTTCCAGGTCAGCGATCGGATCCACGGGGGCGGCCGTTCCCGGTGCGTCGTTCTGCACCGGGTCGGGAGTTCCCGGCTGGGTGGCATCCTGGTTTGCGGGCGGGGACGGTTGTCCCGGCGTCTGCTCGGCCGACATCGGTGTTCTCCGGTAAAAAGTGCCAAAAAGCTGGCTGAAATAGGGTCTGAACAGCAAATGGGGGCCTGCATCCCTATTTCAAGAGGGGTCTTTTTAACCGAAGGGAACTTTTCTGCACGGGCGCAAACATCCGGGCGACAGCATTGATCCCGCCCTGCCCGTATCCAGTCTGGCCGGGCTAGAACTCTACATCAGCGGGTACCAGGATGACACGCACGTGGCTGCCACCCTCGAAGGGGCTGCGTTCAATGAAACGGACATAGCGCTCAGACGCCCCCACCCATTCACCGGTACGAAGCCACAACTCGGTCTTGGCCGCCCGGGCAACGCCAGTGGGAAGCACCAGCACGGCACAAAAGCCGGCAATGGTAATTGGCAACCAGGGAATTGCCAGACGCATGGGCTGCATGCGCCGCAGGTTCAGCCAGGCGACACATCCGCCGATCGCGCCACCCAGCACGGTCTCCGACACCGTGTGATATCGACCGGCCACCAGTACCACGGCCATGACACCGGCGACGGCCCAACCGGCCAGTACCGCTGCACGCTTTACGCCGCTGCTGCGATTGCAGGCCAACAAGCCGAACAGCACGGGATAAACCGCTGTCGTCAGCATGGCATGGCCACTGACGCTGTACATGCCGATAGACGGCAAGGCCCAGCCGGTGAAATCGAAACTGGCCTTGCCCAGCACGATGGCAAGAAATGCTACGGCAAACGACGCGATCCATAACCACAAACGCGACCATGCCCGCTGCTGCATCAGCACCAGCGCGATTCCACCGGCCAGGGAAATGGCCAGTGCGGCATCACCAAAAATGATCACATATGTCCAGGAAGGCATGGCTGCTCGTGAAAAACCGCATTTTCAGGACTCTATACAAGCCCAAGCAGAATTTCCGTCCCAAACATAAACAAGCGTCATCGACACACGCGTCCATACGGGGCCGCATCTCAGAATGGTCGACATACTTATCCGTCCCATATCTGCCCGACCATTTCCTGCCACTGCTGCACGCGGCCTGGATCGGTAAACGCAGCCATGAGACGCAAAGCGACCCCCTGAATGCATAACCACGTGGCGCGCAATGATTATTACGCTGATAAATACCTCCGACCCGCAGTGGAACGATATCCTGTCTCGATGCAGGCATGACGTCTATCACACGCCTGCCTGGGCAATTACCTCGGAGATCAGCGAGGGCGGCTCTGGCATCGCGGCATACGCCCACCATCTTGGCCAGGAGCTGTTCGTGCCGATGCTCAGGCGCGAACTGGGCGACGGCAGGTGGGATGCAAGTTCGGCGTATGGCTACCCGGGACCGATCTGCAGTGACGGGGCCAGCCAGGAATTTCTGGACGCCGGGTTTCGCGGCATTATCGACTTGCTGCAATCCCAAGGTTGCGTGTCCTGGTTCATGCGCCTGCACCCTTTGCTGAATGCCAGCTGGCACATCGCTGAAGGCTTGACGGTAGATCATGGCCCCACCGTGTCGATGGATCTGACGCAATCCCCGGAAGTGATCTGGCAACACATCAGGGCTACACACCGACGTGCGATCAAAAAGGCCAGAGAGCTTGGCATGACTGTGAGCGTCGACACGACGCATCAATATCTTGATGCGTTCATCGACAGCTATCACTCGGACATGCGCAGGCTGGGTGCCTCCAGCTATTACCTGTTCAATCGCGATTATTTTGATTCACTGTTTTCACGATTGGACGGCAAAGCAGTATTAATGATTTCCCAGCGTGGCGACGATTTTGCGGGCGGCGTCGTATATACGCTTTCGCCGTCATCGGGAATCATCCAATATCACTTATCCACGACGCATGCAGATCATCGCATGCACCAACCGGCAAAGCTGATCATGCATACCGCCGCCCTGTGGGGCAAAGCGGCGGGCTACCAGCGCCTGCATCTTGGTGGCGGCATTGGTGCCGCGGAGGATTCCCTGTTCATGTTCAAACGGGGATTCAACCATGATCTGCATCGATTCCGCAGCCAGCGGGTAATTGTCGACAGCCACGAATATCGACAGCTTTCTCGTCTGGATGCAGATACAAAATTGAATCAAGACGGGTTTTTCCCCGCATATCGAAAACAAGCGCAATCAGAAACCGCCAGCCGATAAAAGGCTTATGCAAAGCGGGTTTTGCGCATGAATCGAGTATCTCCCAGGGAAAAGTAAACAATCCACCGACGGCAACGGAAGCATTGGCAGCATTAACCACAAATGAATAGAATTTGTACACCCCAAGTGGGTTAAGCAGGTCGACCGAATCCCGACGGCAGCAGCAAAGGATTGATGATGTTGTCTGACACCCGAAACTGGTTACTCGCACTGCCAAGGCCGCAGAAGATAATGGTGATGCTGGCTGCCGACGCACTGGTATTGCCACTTTGTCTGATTGCCGCGTATTACGTGCGGCTTGGTGACAGCACCTTGCTAAATGATTATGGTATTGGCGCGCCAATCATCATTGCCCTGGCCACCATTCCGGTATTTCACGTTTGTGGTCTGTATCGCAATGTCGTGCGTTTTGTCGACATGCACCTGCTTTATTCGACGGGCGTAGGGTTGGCCGTGCTGGCGGGTAGCGTTTACGCGCTGTCCTACATCGTCAACGACCCCCTGCCGCCGCGCAGCAGCCTGTTCATTTACTGGTTCATCGCTTTTGCCTACGTGGTGCTGACCCGTTTCGGTGCCCGCCATCTGCTGCGGGCACGCCAGGCAGACGCAGGCCGCATACCGCGGGTGGCGATTTACGGCGCAGGTGAATCCGGCGTGCAACTGGCCCACGCCATGCGCAGCAGCCAGACCTATACGCCACTGTGCTTTGTCGATGACGATCCGCAGTTGCGCAATCAGCATGTGGCCGGACTGCGCGTGATTTCGCTGGACACGCTTCGCAACACCGCCGGACTGCTGGGCGTGGATGAGATCGTGCTGGCCGTGCCCTCGGCGTCCCCGGCAGCGCGCCACCGCATCTACAACGCCCTGACCACGCTCGGCTTGCCGGTGAAAACCCTGCCGACCCTGGCCGAGCTGGCCAATCGCAAGGTCAGCGACGTGACGGTGCGCGACATCGACGTGGCGGACTTGCTGGGCCGGGCACAGGTGCCACCGCGCAAGGACTTGTTCGCCAAATGCGTGACGGGCAAGACCGTGTTGGTGACGGGCGCAGGTGGCTCGATCGGCAGCGAACTCAGCCGCCAGGTGGTGTCGCAACTGCCAGCCAAGCTGATCCTGCTCGACCACTCCGAATACTCGCTGTACGCCATCGAACGCGAGCTGCGTGAACGTGCACCGGATGTGCAGATCACTGCCGTGCTGGCGTCGGTCTGCGACGCCAAGGGGCTGGACGCCCTGCTGCGGCGCGAAACCATCCAGACCATTTACCACGCGGCTGCCTACAAACACGTGCCGCTGGTCGAGGCCAACGCCGCCGAAGGCGTGCAGAACAACGTGGTGGGTGTCTGGAACGTTGGCCTGGTGGCCGCGCGTTACCGGGTCGAAACCTGCGTGCTGGTGTCCACCGACAAGGCCGTGCGGCCTACCAACGTGATGGGCGCAAGCAAGCGCGTGGGCGAACTGATCTTCCAGGCGCTTGCCAAGCGGGCACACGGCAGCACGGTCTTCAGCATGGTGCGCTTCGGCAATGTGCTGGACTCATCGGGTTCCGTGGTGCCGCTGTTTCGCCAGCAGATTCGTCGCGGTGGCCCGATCACGCTGACCCACCCGGAAGTGGTCCGTTATTTCATGCTGATCCCGGAAGCCGCGCAGCTTGTGATGCAGGCCGGGGCCATGGGCCGCAACGGCGAGGTCTACGTGCTCGACATGGGCGCACCGGTGCGCATCATCGACCTCGCCCGCACGCTGATCAAGTTGTCGGGCCTGAGCGAACGCACTGCCGCCCAGCCCGATGGCGACATCGAAATCCAGGTCACCGGCCTGCGTCCCGGCGAGAAGCTCTACGAAGAATTGCTGATCGGCGGCAAGGTCGAGGCCAGTGCACACCCACGGATCATGGCCTCGCAAGAACACATGATCGAACTCGAGCGGCTTGAGCCGATGCTGGCCCACCTGCTGGCCGCCTGCAAGGCAGGCGACGGGCTGGAAGTACGCAAGGCACTGCAAAGCGTGGTGACCGAATACGCCCCGTACTCGGTTCTGCCAGACCGCAACGCCCTGCCGCGCCGCGAAGCCGATGCCGTCTCGGAGCAGGTTCCCTTGGTGTCCTCGCCACCCTCGGCAGTGTCGCCGATGGTCACGCCCGTACCCGCCATCGAAAAGTCCCAGGTCCCCGTCGGCCGAGCGGCCTGACCCCTCGCCGCTTGCCGCCTCGCACCCTTATCGCTTCAGGAATACGCGCTCATGCTTAAACGACTGTTCGACATCGTGGTTTCGCTGATTGCACTGATCGTGCTCAGCCCGGTGCTGCTGTTCACGCTTCTTGCGGTCCGCCGCAGCCTGGGCAAACCAGCCCTGTTCCGCCAGATCCGTCCGGGCAAGGGCGGCATGCCCTTCGAACTGGTCAAGTTTCGTTCGATGACCAGCGAGCGCGACGCCGCCGGCAACCTGCTGCCCGACGAATTCCGCATCACCCCGCTGGGCCACAAGCTGCGCAGTTCCAGCCTGGATGAGCTGCCCGAGCTGTGGAATGTGCTCAAGGGCGAGATGAGCCTGGTCGGCCCGCGCCCGCTGCTGATGGAGTACCTGCCGCGCTACGACACGCGCCAGTACCGCCGCCACGACGTGCGGCCCGGCATCACCGGCTGGGCCCAGGTTCATGGTCGCAACGCCCTGCCCTGGCCGCAGCGACTGGAACACGACGTCTGGTATGTCGAGAACCAATCGTTCTGGCTCGACCTGAAGATTCTTGCCATGACCGTACACACCGTATTGATCCGGGAAGGCATCAACAGCCCCGGTCACGCCACCGTGGACCAGTTCCGCGGACACCCGAAATAGACCTTGCCGCTCAGACGTCTCCACAGCAAGCCGCCACCCCCAAAGCCGCCATCAGGCCGCGCACCCAGGCCTGTTCTCTTCCTACGGATAGCCGACGATGCTCAATACGCCCTTTGCCCCCTGGCCCGCCTTCACCGCCGAAGAAGTCGATGCCGTTCGCCGCGTGCTCTTGTCCAATCAGGTCAATTACTGGACGGGCGAAGAAGGCCGCGAATTCGAACGCGAGTTTGCCGAATGGTGCCAAACCGAATACGCGGTGGCGCTGAACAACGGCACCCTGGCACTGGACGCCGCGCTGTACGCCCTGGGCATCGGTCCTGGCGACGATGTGATCGTCACGCCGCGCACCTTCTTCGCGTCGGTGTCCTGCATCGTCAATGCCGGTGCGCGACCGATCTTCGCCGACGTCGATCTGGACAGCCAGAACATCACGGCCGACAGCATCCGTGAGGTGATCACGCCGAACACGCGCGCCATCATCTGCGTACACCTGGCGGGCATGCCTTGCGACATGGACCCGATCATGGCGCTTGCCGCCAACCACGGGCTGTACGTGATCGAGGATTGCGCCCAGGCCCACGGTGCCCGCTACAAAGGCCGCCCGGTCGGCAGCATCGGCCACATCGGCACCTGGTCCTTCTGCCAGGACAAGATCATCAGCACCGGAGGCGAAGGCGGCATGGTCACCACCAACGACCGCCGCCTGTGGTCGGCCATGTGGTCGTTCAAAGACCACGGCAAATCCTGGGATGCGATCTACAACCGGCAAAAGCCGTTCGGCTTCAACTGGGTCCACGAATCCTTCGGCACCAACGCGCGCATGCTGGAAGTACAGGCAGCGATCGGGCGCATTCAACTGCGCCGGCTGGATCAGTGGGTCAGCGCCCGCCAGGCCAATCTTGCGCGCTTGCATGAAACCGCACAGTGGCATCCCGCCGTGCGGGTGCCGGTCACCCCCAATGCGGTCGAGCATGCGGCCTATCGCGGCTACCTGTTCATCCAACCCGACCAGCTGGCGGCGGGCTGGAATCGCGACCGCATCCTGTCCGAGATCAATGCGGCAGGTGTGCCCTGCTATCACGGCTCCAGCCCCGAGGTGTATCTGGAACGCGCGTTCTCGGGCACTGGCCTGGTGCCGCCGACCCGGCTGCCCAACGCCGCCTTGCTGGGTGAAACCAGCCTGGCCTTCCTGGTCCATCCGACCTTGAGCAACGAAGACATGGACAAGACGGTAGCGGCGCTTGACGAAGTGCTGCCGCGTGCCTGCGCAACAAGAACGCTTCGTCGGCGCGCCACTGCCTGCTAACCCCCTTCACCCGCCTGCCTGGCAGGCGGTCGTGCGGATGACTACTCCGGGAATCCAACATGTTGAATGACAAGGTATTGATGATCACGGGCGGAACCGGCTCTTTCGGTTGCGCCGTGCTGCGCCGCTTTCTGGACACCCCGGTGTCCGAGATCCGCATCTTCAGCCGCGACGAGAAAAAGCAGGACGATCTGCGCAAGAAGTACGCGAATCCGAAGCTCAAGTTCTACATCGGCGACGTGCGGGACTACCGCAGCGTGCACGATGCCATGCGCAGCGTGGACTACGTCTTCCACGCGGCAGCACTGAAGCAGGTGCCGTCTTGCGAGTTCTTCCCCATGGAAGCGGTCAAGACCAACGTGCTGGGCACCGACAACGTGCTGGAAGCTGCGATCAAGAACCGTGTTGAACGGGTCATTTGCCTGAGCACCGACAAGGCGGTCTACCCCATCAATGCCATGGGCACGTCCAAGGCCATGATGGAAAAAGTAATGGTCGCCAAGTCGCGCCTGATCGACAGCGGCACGGTGGTCTGCGCCACGCGTTACGGCAATGTGATGGCCTCGCGCGGATCGGTCATTCCGCTGTTCGTGGACCAGGTGCGCGCAGGGCGGGCGATCACCATTACCGACCCGTCGATGACACGTTTCATGATGACGCTCGACGATGCGGTGGACCTGGTGCTGTATGCCTTCCAGCACGGTCGCAACGGCGACATTCTGGTGCAGAAGGCACCTGCCGCAACCATCTCGGTGCTGGCCACCGCGCTGATCCAGCTGCTGGATGTCATGGACCACGAAGTGCGGATCATCGGCACGCGCCACGGCGAGAAGCGCTACGAGGTGCTGCTGAGCCGCGAGGAAATTGTCAACGCCGAAGACCGTGGCAGCTATTTCCGCCTGCCGCCCGACTTGCGCGACCTGAACTACGGCAAGTACGTGGAACAGGGCGAGCCGCGCATTTCCATGGCGGACGACTACAACTCCCACAACACCACGCGCCTGGACGTCGAGGGCATGAAACGGCTGCTGCTGAAGCTGCCCTTCATTCAGGCCATCACGCGTGGCGAGCCGGTCTACGCGGAGGACTGACATGCGTGTCCTGATCACCGGCGCCGACGGATTCATCGCCAAGACCTTGCGCGTGAAGCTGGTGGAGCGGCCTGACATCGAGGTCTTGTCCTACACCCGCGACGCAGACCCCGCCACCCTGCCCGCGCTGGTGGCGCAAGCCGATGCAGTCATTCATCTGGCAGGCGTGAACCAGAGTTCCGACGCCGAAGGCTTTCGGGTCGGCAATGCCGACTTCACCCGCCAATTGGCCGGACTGCTGTATGCCGACGGACGCGCGCTGCCGGTGGTCATGGCGTCGGCCGAGCAGACCCGTGTGCAGACACCTTACGCGCGCAGCAAATGGGAAGCCGAACAGGTGCTGAAGGCCTACGCGACGGCAACCGGTGCACAGGTCTACATCTACCGTCTGCCCACGGTATTTGGCAAATGGGCAGCGCCAGATCGGCATTCAACCATTGCCACCTGGTGCCGAGACATTGCCACGGGCCAGGCCGTCACGATTGACGACCCGGCAGAGCGCCTGCGTCTGGTGTATGTGGACGATGTGGCCGACGAGTTCATCCGTGTGCTGCAAGACCGGCCCGTGCTTGAACACCCCAGGGTGCCGGTGGAATACACCAGCACAGCAGGGGAAGTGCTGAACGCCTTGCGCGCATTTCGCGCGAGTCGCGCCACGCTTGCCACGCCTGATGTCGGCACCGGCCTGCTGCGCGCACTGCATGCGACCTATCTGAGCTACCTGCCGCCCGACGAATTCAGCTATCGCATTCCCCGCCACGCAGATGCGCGCGGTGCATTTGTCGAGGTGCTGAAGACGCCCCACGCCGGCCAGTTCTCGTTCTTCACCGCCGGGCCGGGCGTAACGCGTGGGGGGCACTACCACCACTCGAAGACCGAGAAATTCCTGGTGTTGCGCGGCCGCGCGCACTTCCGGTTTCGACAGATCGTCAGCGGCCTGACACACCAGATCCACACCGACGGCGACACGCCCGAAGTGGTGGAAACCGTCCCCGGCTGGACCCATGACATCACCAACGTGGGCGATCAGGAATTGATCGTCATGTTGTGGGCCAACGAGGTGTTCGATCGCGACCGGCCCGACACCATCGCGGCGGCGCTTTGATTGCTCTACCCGCTCTCACCTTGCTCACCGTTGTTCGTCCGCTCTCCCACTGCTCACCTCTCTTTCGGATTCGCACTTCATGAAAAAACTCAAGGTAGCCACCGTGGTCGGCACACGACCCGAAATCATCCGCATGTCGCGCGTCATTGCTGCGCTCGACGAAAGCGCCGACCATATTCTGGTTCACACCGGCCAGAACTACGACCATGAGCTGAACGGCATCTTCTTCGAAGACCTGCAGATCCGCTCACCGGACCACTTCCTGGAAGCAGCGGGCGGCAATGCGGCGGAGACCATCGGCAAAGTCATCATGGCAGTCGACAAGGTCTTTGCCGAGACCAAGCCCGACGCCTTGCTGATCCTGGGCGACACCAACAGCTGCCTGGCCGCCATTGCCGCCAAGCGCCGCAAGATTCCGATCTTCCACATGGAAGCCGGCAACCGCTGCTTCGACCAGCGTGTGCCCGAAGAAACCAACCGCACCATCGTTGACCACATCGCCGATGTGAACCTGCCCTACAGCGCCATCGCACGCGAGTACCTGTTGCGTGAAGGCCTGCCGCCCGACCGCGTGATCAAGACCGGCAGCCCGATGTTCGAAGTGCTGAATCATTACCGCGACCGCATCGAGCAATCCGACGTGCTGGAACGGCTGGGCCTGGAAGAAGGACGCTATTTCGTCTTCAGCACCCACCGCGAAGAAAACGTCGATTCCGAACAGAACTTCGGCAAGCTGATTGCCGTGCTGCGCGGCATGGCCGAGGCCTTCGATGACCCGATCATCGTGTCCACCCACCCGCGTACCCGCAAACGCATCGACGCCGCCGGCATCGAGCTGCCGCCATCGGTGCGCCTGCTGAAACCACTGTGCTTCAGCGACTACGTGACGCTGCAATGCCATGCGCGCGCCGTGCTGTCGGACAGCGGCACGATCACCGAGGAATCGTCGATTCTGAACTTCCCGGCACTGAACATTCGTGAAGCGCACGAGCGGCCAGAAGGCATGGAAGAAGCGGCAGTGATGATGACCGGGCTGGAACTGCCGCGCATCTTGCAGTCGCTGGCCATTCTCGATCGGGAAGGCAAGGAGCAGCGCGACGACAACCAGCGCCTGATCCGGCAAGTGGACGACTACAGCATGCCCAACGTGGCCGCCAAGGTCGTGCGCATCATCCACAGCTACACCGACTACGTGAACCACGTCGTCTGGAAGCGTTGAGGGCACCATGAAAACCGTCAATGACCGTTCTGCCGATATGAATGACGATGCCCCTGGTTCACGGGCCGACCTGCCGGCAGTGTCGGCCGGTCGCCCGCTGAACATTCTGATCATCACGCAGTGGTTCGAGCCGGAACCCTCGGCCAAAGGGCTGGCCTTTGCCAAGGCCTTGCGCGACCAGGGGCATTCGGTAGAGGTCTTGACGGGCTTTCCGAACTACCCGGGCGGCAAGCTGTATCCGGGCTATCGGCTGAAGCCGGTGCGGGTCGACACCATCGACGATATTCGTGTGGTGCGCGCTCCGCTCTACCCCAGTCACGACAGTTCAGCGTTGCGCCGCATTTTCAACTATGCCTCGTTTGCGGCGTCGGCGTTGATCGTTGGCATGCTGTGCACCAAGCGGCCGGATGTGATCTACATCTATCACTTGCCTGCCACGACTGGCGTGGCCGGTGCGTTGATGTCGAAGCTGCGCGGTGCGCCGTTTGTGTTCGATGTGCAGGACCTGTGGCCTGATACCTTGCGCGCGACCGGCATGATGCAGAACCGCCATGCACTGGCGCTGGTCGAACGGGTGTGCCAGTTTGTCTATCGGCGTGCGGCGCGCATTGTGGCGGTGTCGGCTGGTATCCGCGACACGCTGGTGTCGCGCGGCGTGCCGGCGGAGAAGATCGATGTGATCTACAACTGGTGCGATGAGCAGGCGATTCACGAGGGTACGTCTGCCCCTGCGCCGGCGATCATGGCGAACCGGTTCAACATTGTGTTTGCGGGAACGATGGGGAAGGCGCAGGCATTAGAAGCAGTGTTGCAGGCTGCCAAGCGGGTGGGTGCGATTCACCCGGAGATTCAGTTTGTGTTCATTGGCAGCGGGGTTGAGCTGGAGAAGCTGAAGAGCTTGAAGCATCAGCTGGAGCTGGACAATGTGGTGTTCGTGCCGCGCGTGCGCAGTCAGGAGATTGGTGCTTTCTTGAAGGCGGCGGATGCGTTGCTGGTTCACTTGCGTGACGATCCGCTGTTTGAGATTACGATTCCGTCGAAAATTCAGGCCTACTTGGCGGTGGGGAGGCCGATTCTGTTGGCGGTGAAGGGGGATGCGGCGGCGATCATTGCGGATGGTCAGTGTGGGGTGGTTGCGCAGCCGGAGGATCCTGCTGATATTGCGGCGGCGGCATGCAAGCTGTACACCATGGGGGAGGCTAGTCGTCAGACGTTGGCAGCTAATGCGGGCAAGCATTATCTGCAGCATTTTTCGCTGGCGATTGGGGCTCGGCGGTCGATGGATTCGCTTATCAAGGCGGTTCGGGATTGATGCTTTTGCACTGGTTTGGCGGTTCTTGAGCTGGTCGTGGTTTGCTCGTGACGGTGTAAGCGCTGTTGAGCCAGTCGCGGGTGGTGGGGCCGGATTGGCTGCCCCGCTGGACTTTGGCGTCGGGACTCCCGCCCTCCACCTCGTCCAGAAGGGCAGCCAATCCGGCCCCACCACCCACGCCTTCAAAACGGCTTGGTTAAAAGCAGATCCCGCCTTTGGGCAGTGTGCGTTTTTTTGGCTGCCGGGTGCTGGAATTAGTTCTCGGCATCCGTGGGCCACCATTCTTGAACGCCACGCGACTGGCCCTGGGGATTGGCTGGCCAGGTCGCCACGAAGCGGCTCAGCGGCTCACGCATCGGGCCGTTCTTTAAAGGCCTTTCAGAGCAGCGCCACTCAAGAATATTCGCGCGTCTGCTTGGCGGTGAGGTGACTTGGAAGCGGGTGGCCGCGCACTAGGTAATGCGACGAAAAGGCGGGGCGTTGAAGGTTGGCGCTTTGAAGGCTGCACATTGAACGTTCGGGGCGATGACGAACGGGGGACTGTCAGAATTTCTGTGTGCAAGGCTCGTCCAACAGCCCTCCGCACAGTTGAGCGCGTCAGGCTGACAACGCCCCGGTGGTGTTGATCTCGTCGCAAGGCAAGCGCCTCGACCAACGCGCAGCAAAAGCGTTTTCACGAGATCAGCCGCCAGCGCCACGATCGTCGCTGCCGCTCTCGGCATGCCGTGACGCGGCGGCCACCCGCTTCGATGTCACCCCACCATCAAGCAGGAGCGCAAATTTTCTTGAGTGGAGCTGCCGTAAAAGGCCGCTGAAGAACCCACCGAATCAAGAGCCGGAGAGCTCGCTTCGTGGCGACCTGGCCAGCCAATCCCCGGGGCCAACCGCGAGGCGATCTAGAACGGTGGCCACCGAATGCCGAGAACCGATTCCAGCACCAAGCAGCCAGAAAATCAGTACGCGCCCAAAGGCGGGATCTGCTTTTAACCAAGCCGTTTTGAAGGCGTGGGTGGTGGGGCCGGGTTGGCTGCCCTTCTGGACGAGGTGGAGGGCGGAGACCCGACGCCAAGGTCAAGCGGGGCAGCCAACCCGGCCCCACCACCCGCGACTGGCAGAAGAACAACCACACCGCCTCAAGCAGAAGCATCCGGCAAGCCCCTGGCAACTCTCCACCTGCGCAGCACAGAATTGAACAAAGCACGATTCGCCTCTATCACCTTCGGATCACTCAGCCGCTCACGCGCCCGTGCCCGCACACGCTCCCTGCCCTGCCGCCGCTGCCCGACATCAAGCGCCGCCAGCTCATCGATCCGCCGCGCAAACACCTCCGGCGCATCCAAGGGGACATCCCACCCTAAGCCCTCTGCAGCCAGATTGAGCCACGGCGTCTGATCACTCACCAACACCGGCGTGCCCACACTCAGACACTCGCCAATCACCTGCCCATAACTTTCGCCCCGCGTCGGGAACAAAAACAAGTCATAGCGCGAGAAAATCCGCTCCACGTCCTCGGCCGGCGCATCCCCGCAATAGGTCACGCGCACATTCGCCGGCAAAGCCTTGGCCAAGGCCCGGCATTCTGCCCAGTATTCGCCGTCCTCAACAGGCCCATAGATATCGAAGCTGACATCCGCTTGCACCAGGGCCAGCACACACAACGCAAAGTCGAGATTCTTCTTGCGCGAAATGCGCGACAGGAACACCAGTTTTACGCTGCGCGTGGCGGTCTGGTCTGACGACTCTTCGACGGTGGGCACAACTGCCGGCACTGCGGCTTCGGCATAACGGCGCGGCAGGTCGATGGCGATTTCCACGGCCTCAGCAGGCAGTTTCAACACATTAAGAATGGCCAGCTTTTCGTGTTCGCTCGCGGCCTGGAAGGTGGCGTCGCGGTACAGGCCCAGCAGGCCGGCCAGGAAGATGTAGGCGCGCTTGCGCCAGGGTTTCAAGGCCAGTGCACCTGGTGAGAACTCGCCACGGGGGGCGAGGAAAAGCGGTGCGTCCGATACGCGAGCGAAGCGGCGCAGCATCAAGGGCAAGATGCTGAAGCGGCGGTCGAAGAAGCTGTTCAGGTAGATCGCGTCGTGGGGAGTTTGCTCGATCAGGGCTTGTATCGCGGCAAACGGCGCTTCGTTGTCAACGTAGCAGACGCGGGCACGGCCTACTTGATTCCAGCAATTACGAGTCACGCCCGGGTACGGCTCGGCGTCGCCCAGATCGCGGTCACGCGTGACGATCCAGAATTCGAAATCGTCGGACAAGGTGTCGACCATGTTGGCAATGGTGCGCAACTGGCCGCCAGACTTGTGGCCTGGCAGGTAGTGTCCGACGAAGGTCAGGATTTTGGTGGTCATGCCGGCAGTCTCCGTCGAGAGGTCGAGGATGTGTGACGAGGGTGTATGACGAGAAAATAGGTCGAAGGTCTAGGACGAAACAGCAGGTCTGAACAGCGAGACGAAGACGCAACTCGGACAAACTCTTCGGAACAAGCAGGTCGAAAATCTGAGACGACTAAGGACATCAAAGCAATCAGGAATGCAGAGAAACCGCTGCAACTTCTTCACGGCAGCGACCGCAAGCTCAACAGCAACTGCTTCCCGTACGACTAAGCCACCAGGATCGAACCCCGACGCTGCGAACATCAACCCGCTATCAAGGCGGTGTCTGCACGCTCAACGGCAACTGCCTCCGATACGACCAGGCCATCAGGATCGAATACCCCGACGCGGCAAACATCAAGCCAGCCATCACGTAGTGATACGACGGCAGGCTCATGCCGACTGCGACGTACACGCCTACTGCCCCGGCCTTGGCAAGTCCTTGCACGATGGCTGCACGGGTGGCGATGGCCTCGGATACCAGCACGTAATTGAACATCTGCGTCACGCGCGAAGTGACGACGGCCACCACCACCAACGCCAGCGACGCCGACAAGGTGGCATCGTGCACACCTGGGCCTATCCATAGCCCCAGCACGTAGGCACCCGCCGCATACACGATCAACGCCCCGGCAGCAAAGGCCACGATCAGACCGCTGGCCAGGCCCAGGTTGTGGGGCATGCGTGCAATGCGCACGAAGACCACGGCCATGGCCGCATCGAACAGGCCCTTGAGCACGTCGAAGGGCTTGCGGTTCATCAGGTAGGAAGACACGGCACCGGGTGCCGCGCCTTGCGACAGGAACAGCACACCGTCGAACGAGAACATGGTCAGGTAGGACGCATTGGCCACAAATGCGCCCCAGCTCACGCCACTGAACGGCAGAATGCGCCAGCGCCAGCGATGGTGCTCGCGGGCCATCACCACTTGTCCGCAGAAGATCACCAGGCTGCGGCTCAGTGCGGCCAGGGCCAGGCCAAGAATGCCGTAGGGGCTGAGCGCGAGCACCAGGCCCAGGAACATCAAGCTGGCGAAGGCGTTCAGTGCATAGATCTCCACGAAGCGCGACTGCGTGCGCAGCAAGGCAGATTCGGCATAGCACATCACGCCCAGGGCAGGACACAAGGCCAGCACCACGAAGGGCAGGTATTGGTCGACCTGCTGGGTATGCGCGATCACCAGATAAATCGGCACCTGTACGCAGAACGCGATGATTGCGATGCGCAGCAGGTCGGAGCGCAGCCGCAGATACAGCGCCTCGATCTTGTCGGCGCGTTCGCCCACTGCCACTTTGATGAAACGCTCGGACAGGCCGAAGTCCAATGGGATGAACAAGGTGCCCAGTTCGACGATCGAGAACCAGACGCTGAACTGCGTTGCCGTCAGCGAGTGCCAGTAGATCGGGTACGCAACCAGGCTGACGCTGATCGCCACTGCCACCGCGAACAGCGACATCAGCACACCGGTGCGTGTGCCCTGGCTGGCCGGGGCGACGGCCGCTTTGCTCAAGGTAGGTACTGTCACGGATGCCCCGCGCCCGGTTCGGCCATGAAACCAGAGCCGTAGTGAATCGTGTCTTCGATGAAGGTCACGCCTTTCAGCGCGAAGTACACCAGGAATACCATGGTCAATACGTTCAGGCCACGTCGGTACTGAACGCCGTAATACATGAACGCGAAGTAGGAAAAGATCACCACGCGATCAGGCCCGACGGCATACGCAGCCGCCATGATTGGCAGGTGCACCAGCAAGGCTTCGAAGCGCCGGCCATGTGCGTAGACCTGGGCGGCAATCAGGAAGGCAAGTGGCTTGAGCAAGGTCTGTATGCCGCCGCTTTCTGCGGCGTACACCAGGAACTTGCCGACCACGTGTTCATACAGCAGGAAGGCCGCTACCGTGGCACCCAGCAAGCCGCCCAGCATGCGGATGGGTTTGCCATCCAGGCGTGCCGTCATCAGGCGTTTTGCCATGCCCCATGCCGGATAGGCCAGGCGACTGACCCACAGGATCATGGTCTGCGAATGGGTCAGTACGCTCAAGCCCGCAAAGACATAGCGCAGCGGCCCGCGCAAGGTGAACGCCAGCAGAAAGCAAAGCATGGCCAGCTTCAGGCGTTCGGCCGAGAAGAACAGCACCAGCAGGTAGAAGTTCGTGAACACCAATGCAATCACGATCATCGATGTGCGCACCCGCAACAGCCACAACGTCAACACGTAGCCCAGTGCCCCGTTCAGGATCGACATCAACCAGTCTTTCTCGATCAAGGGTGCAAGCAGGAAGACCAGTGTGTAGTAGCCGGGCTCGCGGGAGTCCAGCGTGTCGGCGTAGAATCCCAGGCCGTTCGTCCAGTCGTAGAACGGCAGGCCGTCGTAAAAGTTGCGGTAGTACAGCTGATCGCCGCTGGTGTAATACGGGAAGATGTACAGGCTGAACATCGTGCATGCCAGCCCCACGGCCAGCGGCACCACGGTGCGGGCCGCCGACACGGCACCGCTTGCATAAGACGCACGGATGTAGCCTGTGTTCATGATGTCAGGTCTCGTGATGTCATCACCCGGGGTGCCACGGCGCGTTCAGTAGGTGTTGCCATAGGTCAGCCGACGACGCTTCACACCGTTGAAGATGATGCCCTTGACCACCGTGCCGGCAGACTCCAGCTTCTTCATGGCTTCGCGCAGATCGTCTGCCGTGCTGTGCTCGGCGCGCACCACCAGGAAGACCGTGGCCGCGTTGTTGACCACGCCCAGCGTGTCACTGACGGGCAGCACAGGCGCTGAATCCAGAATGACGTGGTCGTAGTCGCGTTCCAGGCGCTTCAGCAATTCGGCAAAGCGTGCGCTTGACAGCAGTTCGCTGGGGTTGGGGGGCAACTGACCAGCCGGGATGATGTGCAATTCGCCCTCGGGCAGAATGCGCTTGCGCAACACGGCATCCAGCGTTGCCGACCCATTCAGCAGGTTCGACAAACCTGCCACCCGGCCATAACCGAAGTAGGCACCCAGCTTGGGGCGACGCAGATCGGTGTCGATCAGCAGCACCCGCCTGCCGCTGGACACCAGCAATACGCTCAGGTTTGCCGACACGAAGCTCTTGCCCAATGCGGCCGTGGCGCTGGTGACCACAATGCTCTTGTTGCTGGCATCCATCAACGCAAAACCCAGGCCGGTGCGTAAAGATCGAAGGCTTTCCACTGCCGGGTCATCGGGTCGCAACAGGGCCAGCAATGAACCCGTGGAGATCGCGTTCGCCCGGCCGGATCGCAAGTCCATCTTGTCCTGGAATGGGCTCTCCGGAATGCTGGCGTAGGACACCAGGCCAGTCGCGCGTTCGGCATCTTCGGCGTCGCGCACAGTCGGACGCAGCATGCGTGCACCGACCGCAGCCAACACACCCAGCGCCAGGCCCAGCGCAGCCGCTGCGCAGACGATGATGATCTTCTTGGGTGCCACGGCCTTGAAATCGGCCACCGCAAAGTCCACCACCCGCACATTGCCGACCGTGCCCGCCTTGGCCACTTTCAATTGCTGCGCGTTGTTCAGCAAGGCGATGTACATCTGGTTGGCGACCTCGGCGTCACGCTGCAGGCGCAACAGGTCACGCTGCGCGGCGGGCAGGCGATTCACCTGATCGTTCACACGGGTATTGACGCGTGCCGTTTCGGCCAGCTGCGCTTCCAACGCCTTCAGCTCCGGGTGGTCCGGCGTGTAGCGCTGGGCCAGATCGTCGCGACGCAGTTGCAGTTGCAGCCGGCCCTTTTCCACTTCCACGGCCTGATTCAACAAGGTCTCGGTAGAACGCTCGACGCTGACCGTGTTGGTGCGGGTGCGGAAGTTGTTCAGCAGTTCCTCGGCGCGTTCGACATCGCGTTTGATGCCTGGCAGTTGTTCATCCAGGAACTGCAGGCTTTGATAGGCCTCGGCATTGCGACGTTCCACGTTCTGCTTCAGATACGCACTGGCAATGGCGTTGACCAGGTCTTGCGCCAGCTTCACATCAGGGTGCTCGTAGCTGACCCGCATGATGCTGCTTTGCCGGCCGCTTTCGGCAATCGACAGGTCTTGCAGAATGTCCCGATACGCCGTCACCGGTGCCGCGCGCACCAGTTTGAAGGTGGTCAGATTGCCTGCGCGCATGTCGGCCACCATCAGGCGGCCGGGCTGGCCGTCAACGGTGAAGTCCAGCATCCGCCCCACCGTTCCGGCTCCCAGGCGTTTGCCGTCGTGGTCTTCCAGCTGATATTTGCCTGGGCCGTCTGCACGCACCTTGAATGGCTTGTCCAGCTGGCTTTCCGGCACGCTCAGCTCGTCCACGCGCAGGCGCTCTCCGCCCCACGAGAACATGTCCAGGCCGAATGGGGCGGCTACCGGCGCGGTGGCATCGGCGTGATAGCGGGCGAACCAGTTGCCGATCAGCGGCGGCTGGCTCGACACGCTGACACGGATGTCGGCGCGGGTGGCTTTCACCGCCTTCAAGATCACCTCGCGGGAACGCAGGATTTCGATTTCGCCGGTAACCGGGCTGCTGCCGCCGCCCCAGGTATCGGACAGCTGCTGCACCCCGCTGAGCATGGTGGTTTTCTTGTCTTCCACCTGGATCAAGGCATCTGCCCGGTAAATGGGGGTAGCCAGCTGCACATAGGCGGCCCCCGCCCCCAACACCAGCAGGAAGATGCCAATGACCCGCCACCGGTATTGCAGCAAGGTCTCCATCAACTCGGACAGGTTGATCTCGCCATTGGCGGGGGCGTGAATACGTTCTGACAGGACGATCGGCGTTGCGCTCATGACTGGTTCACCGACGGACCGCGGTAGCGGCCGGCAAAATGTTGGTCAGCACGCGACCGAAGCGGGTCACGCCGGTCGGGTCCACGTAAACGATGTCGCGCGGTTGCAGATCGAAGCGGTCGGCCAGCACCAGCGCGTCGGGGCTTGAGGCATTCAAATGCCAGATCTGCGGCCGGTTGTTCTGGCCATTGCGGATCACATACAGCTGACCGGTATTGGCGCTGAGCGGATTGAAGCCACCGGCGTCCGACAAGGCTTCTGCCAGGCTCATGCGGCCACGTGGCATCACACGCGATTGCGGTGTGGTGACTTCGCCCATCACGAAGACCTTGTTGTAGCGGCTCTCGGGCACCGTCAGGATGTCGCCAGGGCTAAGGCGCACGTCCTGGCTTACGTCGCCCTCGTAATACAGCGCGTACAGATTCACTGGCCGGGTCTGACCGCGACTGAGCAAGGTGGCGGCGCTCAGATCGGCCTCAGGAGTCAGCCCCCCTGTCTGAGAGATCAGATCGGTGACGGTCATGGGCACGTCAGTCACTGGCACCACGCCCGGGCGCGTCAGTTGCCCAAGGGCAAACACGCGCTGGCTGCGGTAAGTCAGCACCGAGACGTCAACCTGCGGCTGAACCAGATAGGTAGCCAGCTTCTTGGTCAGCTCGTCACGAATATCGTCCACGGTTCTGCCAACTGCCTGCACCTTGCCCGCATAGGGATAGAAGAAGGTGCCTGCCTCGCTGACCACGCGGCCCGACAACTCGTTGAGCGTGCCAGACGGGTTATTCAATTCCGGGTGGTTCCACACCGTGATAAGCAAGATGTCGTATTTGCCGACGGTGTAACGATACCCACCTGAACCGTTGGCCTTCAGGTCAGCCGATGCCTGGGCACGGGCGGCGGCACGCTCGGCGTCGTTGCGTTGTTTGTCCTGCACCATCTGCGCAATGGTCTGCGGCGAAATGGAGAAGATGTCGGCGCGATCCTTGACCGATTCCTTGGAGAAATCAGGCCTGTCGAGGGTGGATGCGTCCGGCACGACCCCCAGATAGGGTCCGGGCACGGTGCAGCTTGCAAGTATCACAAGCGCGGGTGCGCACAGCAGCCGGCGCCAGGCGATTACGCGGGCGAACATTGACGTATGCATGGATGAACCTCGACGATCAGTGGGCCGACGACGCGGGTGCGCGCAGACATGGAGAACAGCAACAAAGGGTTGTTTCAGGCTCGTGCAATACCCGGGGGGCGGGTCTGGGTGCTGACAGTCATCGCGATCGTGCCGGTAACGGGTTTGACCATGCCGGTTTCGCGCAGGCGACTGACCCAGTCCCGGGTGCATAGATCAATCTGTCGCCAGGTCGATTCAAAAATACCGAAAGGCATGCGCAGCGGATCGACAATCTGCAAGCCTTGCCAATGTCCAAGCAAAAACACTTTTCCGGTGGCAGCGGCGAAACGCTGGCGCATTTCGCGCCGGTGTTCGTCGTCCATGATGAATATGGCCGACGCCGCCGCGATTTCTGCACTGGTCGCATTTGCCGCGCGTTTATCGCTGGGCAAAGGCATGCCGTGCGCATCGGCCAGTTCCGTCACATAACGATGCGGCGGGCTGCCGACCGAGGCGGCCAACCCACGCGATATCACGCTGGCCTGCAGGTTATTGCGCAGCAGGTGATGGCGAAACAAGGTTTCGGCCATGGGACTGCGGCACACATTGCCGGTGCACAAAACCAGCAGCATTGGATAATCCGGAGATGGCAGCATTGTCTCGACCCTGAAAAGGTTGAACGATTCTAGGCACATCGGAATCCGGTTTCCAGACGCTAAAACTTTCAAATACCCGGCGACTTGCGGTTTTTGGGGCCAAACACCCTACCCAACCGTGCAAAGCCCCTTCATTTAAGCCATCCTGGCGATAGCATTCGCTAACTTTAAACAAATGCTCACGCGAGCTTATCGACCCGGAATCGATTAATCGTAAACGATGTCAATCGCGGTTTTTTATAATCAGGAACCGGTTATCCATGCGAATAAACTGCGGGTATAAGCAGCCGGGCACACAGATATCGAATACGTGGATTTCACCCCGCCTGCACGCGGAGACCGCATGAATATCTCGGAAATCAGTACGCCTTTTCAGGAAGCAGAAAGACGCGCGCACGATCGCGCGCGGCGTATTACCGACTGGATGCTGCGCGCAAGCGAACGCGACCCAGCCGGGTTCTGCGCGTTGCTGTGGGCGGACGACTGGGTACGGCTGGCCGAGCATGCCTGCATCGAGCCGCGCAACGTAAAAGCCATTCAGCGTCGCTTCTTGAAGATGGATGCAGACGAGCGACGCTCGGTGCTTGAGTCTTTTTTGTGGGACGCGCCCGAGGCGCACTGAGGCGGGGCTGGCCGGGCAGGGAAAACCGAGGGCCAATTCAGGGAGGGTCGTACGAGCACAGCACATCGCGGCCGTGGATAATATCCGGGCCAGTTGTTCTGGTTTGATATTCCCTGTTGTCTCATCGTGTTGTCTCATCGAAAGCCGGCCTACCGCCGGCGACAATAAAACGCCCGCACCCCATGCAATTACCCATTCACGTCATCGACGCATTCACCTCGGAACGATTCAAAGGCAATCAGGCCGCAGTGGTTCCGCTAGCCGCCTGGCTTCCCGACGCTGTCCTGCAGTCCATCGCGGCCGAGAACAACCTGTCCGAAACCTCGTTCCTGGTCTGGAGCGCCGATCGCGACGCGTTCGAGATCCGCTGGTTCTCCCCGCTCAAGGAAATCGCGTTCTGCGGCCACGCCACGCTGGCGAGCGCCTTTGTGCTGTTCGACGCCAATGCCACGCGCCAAGTGATCACCTTCTGGGCCGCGGCCGTGGGAAACGTCACCGCTACGCAGGAAGACAGCGGCCGCATCCGCATGAGCTTCCCGCGCCGCGACGCACAGCCCGTAGCCGATGCGCCCCTCGCCCTGCGTGAAGGCCTGAGCCCGGCACCGTCCGCCTACCTGGTGAATCAGCAGGCCTACGTGGCCGTCTACGACGACGAAGCCAGCGTGCTCGCGGTCAAGCCGGATCTGGAACGACTCAAATCCCTGGGCCCGCTGGATGTGGTGGTAACGGCGCCCGCAAACGCCGGGGCACCCTACGATTTTGTCAGCCGCTATTTCTGGCCTGCCAATGGCGGCGACGAAGACCCGGTCACCGGTTCCATCCACGCGGCGCTCGCCCCGTACTGGGCAGGCCGTCTCGGCAAGCAGGTCTTGGTCGGCCACCAGGCTTCGCGCCGCACGGGCACGCTGTTCTGCGAAGTGACCGAGGCCAGCGTTGAAGTGGCGGGCCATTGTGCGCGCTACCTGAGCGGCACCATCACGATCTGAGCCCCTTTTCCGCAACGGAACAGTTGGCTGCCATGCCGGCGCGAGCGCGCCGGCATGATTCTTGGCAAGCCTTGCCTCAGAAGTCGTTGCGAATGCGGCGATACGCCGTCGCCAGGCTGACGTTGGTCAGCATCACCGATTCCGAGAAATCGCGGGTGGCCTTGTCGGTCTGCGGCAGCTTGGCCAGATCAGTGTCTTTGCTGACCCGGGTCATCGAGGTCACATAGAAACCTGCCGGGATCTCGACACCGTCGACCACACTGTTGTGGCGAACCACAGCGGTGTCATGCACCACACAGTTGAACAACACCGAGTTGAAGCCGATGAACACGTTGTTGCCGATCCGGCACGGGCCATGGACGATCGATCGGTGGGCAACCGAGGTGTTTGCGCCGATGGTGACCGCCGCGCCATCCTTGGAGTGGATCACCACGCCGTCCTGAATGTTGGAGTTGGCACCGATGATGATCGGTTCCATGGTGCCGTCGGCGTTGACTTCGTCGGCGCGGATGACCGCATAGGGGCCGATGAAGACGTTTTCGCCCACTTCGACCTTGCCGCACAGAATGGCGGTGGGGTCGACAAAGGCGGTTTCGTGGACGACGGGGAAGTCGCCGCTGGGATTTTTACGCAGCATTCGAGTGTGCTCTGTCTGTGACTGGCGCGCGGCGTGCGCGCCCCGGCCATCACACGGGTCGCACGCTGCGCCAGACTTATAGTGGGTTAGATCAGGACTGATCGCGCCAGCTATCGAGCTGACGTCGGTCCTGCTTGGTGGGGCGGCCCTTGATCTCCCGCGACGGCTCATAGGCCTGCCGATTCAGTTCAATGACTTCCAGACGCCGCTTCAAACCGTCCGGGGTCTCGTCATACAGCGTGCGGGCAAACGTGGCCGGTCCGCGCATGCCGGACAGCCCCCGAACAATCACTTCAAACACCTGATCGCCCGCCCGCACTTCGATCCGGTCGCCAACACGCACTGCGCGCGCTGGCTTGGGACGCTCGCCGGCCAATTTCACCTTGCCGGTTTCGACGGCGGCCTGGGCAATGCTGCGCGTCTTGAAAAAACGCGCCGCCCACAACCACTTGTCGATACGTTGGTCATCCATGTTGCACCTGCATTGCTCGCAAATCGTGGCGTCTAGTCTATCGCGCCCACGTGCAAGGCCGCTTCGCGCTGCACCGCGCGCTCGGCGGCACGCGCTTCCGAGCGGTCGTTGGCCAGTGTAGGCCAGCCCTGAACCTGGCTCAGAATCAACTTGCCCAACGCATCGATCCAGGGGTCGGTGTCGTTCAGGGCAGGAATGTAGCGATAGTCTTTGCCGCCCGCATGCAGATAGGCTTCGCGCGCCTCTTCGGCGATTTCTTCCAGGGTTTCCAGGCAATCGCCGACAAACCCAGGGCAGAAGACGTCCACCGAATCCACGCCCTTCGATGCCAAGTCCTTCAAGGTGGGTTCGGTATAGGGCTGCAACCATTCGGCGGCACCGAAACGGCTCTGGAACGTGACTTCAAATTCGTCACGCGTCAGATTCAGGCGTTCGGCCAGCAGTCGCCCGGTCTTGTGACATTCGCAGTGATACGGATCGCCCAGTTCCAGCGAGCGCATCGGCACGCCGTGAAAGCTCAACACCAATTTTTTGGCCCGACCGCGCTCGGCCCAGAAGCTTTCCACACGATGCGCAAGCGCTTCGATGTAGCCCGGGTCGTCGTGGAAGTGACGCAGGTAACGCACCTCCGGCTGATTGCGCGCCTTGGCCAGCCAGCGGCCGACACAGTCGATTGCCGTGGCCGTGCTGCTGGCCGCGTATTGCGGATACAGCGGCACCACCAGAATGCGCTCGATGCCTTCTGCACGCATCTCGGTCATCACGGATGCAATCGACGGATTGCCATAACGCATGCCGTAGCGAACAGCAATGTGATGCCCTTGTTCGTCCAGCCAGGCTTGTGTGCGGGCGGTCTGGCGCTGGGTCCACACCATGAGCGGTGAACCTTCAGGCGTCCAGATGGACTCGTAGCGCTTGGCTGAATCCTTGGGCCGCACGTTCAGAATGACGCCGTGCAGGATCATTTTCCACAGGATCGGCGGGATCTCGATGACCCGGGGATCGGACAGGAATTCAGCCAGATAACGACGGACCGCCTTGCGATCGGGGGCGTCAGGCGTACCAAGATTGACCAGCAACACCCCTGTTCGCGCAGAGGCACCATGGTCGAACTGGCCGTGACGATGCGGCGGTTCCGGAGAAAAACGCATAAAGATTCCTGGCGGGCGCTCGGGCCTGCGTGAGTACCGATCCGGCAAGCGGATCAGTGTTGCTGGCTGAGCGCGTTGGAAAGCAGGCGGGCGGTGATGTCCACCAGCGGGATGACGCGATCATAGGACATCCGCGTCGGGCCGATCACGCCAAGCGTGCCGACCACCTTGCCATCGACGCCGTAGGGGGCGGTGATAACACTGACTTCGTCCATCGGCACCAGCTGGGAATCGCCGCCGATGAAGATCTGCACGCCTTCGGCGCGGCTGGACACATCAAGCAGCTGCATCAAGTCGCTTTTGCGTTCGAACAGCCCGAACATCTTGCGCAGGCGGTCCATGTCGGACGTGATGTCGGCCACTTGAAGCAGATTGCGTTCACCCGAGATCAGCATGTCATCGCCGCTCTGGGCGGCTTCGGCGCTGGCCTGCACTGCGGCCTGCATCAAACTGGAGATGTCGTCTTTCAGGCGTGCCAGGTCGGTTTGCAGGCTGCCACGCACCTGGTCGAAGGACTTGCCACCGAAGTGCTGGTTGAAGAAGTTCGCGGCCTCGGCCAGTTCAATCGGCGTGTAGTCGCGCTGCATGAACAGGATGCGGTTCTGCACGTCACCTTCTGGCGTGACGATGATCAGCAGCACGCGCTTTTCCGATAACCGGATGAATTCGATCTGCTTGAAAGCCTGCGACCGACGCGGTGCCAGCACCACGCCAGCGAACTGACTCAGGTTCGACAGCAAGCCGGCAGCGGCCGACAGCATGCGCTGCGGTTCAGAAGCAGGGAACTGCTGCTGCATGCGAGAGGCTTCGGCCTGCTCGAACTGGCGCACGGTCAGCAACGAGTCGACGAACATGCGATAGCCGCGCGGGGTCGGCACCCGGCCCGCAGAAGTATGCGGCGAATGGATCAGACCGATCTCTTCGAGGTCGGCCATGACATTGCGGATGGTAGCGGGGGACAGGTCGAAGACCTTCGCGAGTGTGCGCGAACCCACCGGCTGGCCGTCGGCAATGTAACGTTCTATAAGCGCTTTAAGCAGCGCACGCGCGCGATCATCCATATGTGTATTGTAGGGGCCGAGCGGACTCCAGCCCTATAATCATTTCATGCATTTTCCCACTGTCGCCCTCGTCGGCAAATACCACGACACCGGCATCGCCGCCCCGCTACTGGCGCTTGCCCATATGCTGCGCGCAGCCGGGCGCAAAGTGTTGTTCGAAAAAGATACGGCCATCAACATCGGCGTTCAGGATTTTCCTGTCGCCAGTGTGGCTGAAATTGGCGCAGAAGCATCACTTGCCGTAGTCATGGGCGGTGACGGCACCATGCTTGGGCTGGCTCGCCAGTTGGCCCCCTATGACGTGCCGTTGGTCGGAATCAACCACGGACGTGTTGGTTTCATCACCGATATCCCGCTGGACAAGTCTGTACAGGCACTGTCGGAAGTGATCGAGGGCAATTTTTCCAGCGACGAGCGCCTGTTGCTGGAAGGCAAGGTGTTTCGTGGCGATCAGGAACTATTTTCCGGCCCGGCCTTGAACGACGTGGTGCTCAGCCGTGCCAGCATGGGCGGCATGATCGAGATCAACGTACACGTTGATGGCGAATTCATGTCTCAACAACGTGCCGACGGCCTGATCATCGCCACGCCCACGGGCTCGACGGCCTACGCCTTGTCGTCCAACGGACCGATTCTGCACCCGTCGCTGCGCGGCATGGTGCTGGTGCCGGTGGCCCCGCAGGCCTTGTCCAATCGGCCGATCGCCCTGCCCGACACCTGTACCATCGATATCACCATCATCCGTTGCGCCGGGTCGAGCAAAGGCGGTGCAAGCGTTCACTTTGACATGCAGTCGTTCTCATCGCTGCAAGCGGGTGATCGGATTGTGGTGCGTCGTGGAAAGCACACCATCCGCTTCCTTCATCCTGCCGGATACAGTTACTTTTCTACTTTGCGCAGAAAGCTGCACTGGAATCAAAATCCGAGCGATCCCACGAGTTCGCTGGATAGCTGACTCTTTTGCGGGCTTGCATAGCAACGCGCCCTCGCCTCGTTATTTCCGGACACCCAGACCTGCATGCTTCGCGCCCTGCACATCAAGGATTTCGTCATCGTCGACCAGACCGAAGTCAGCTTCGGTGGTGGCTTCACGGTTTTCTCCGGTGAGACCGGTGCCGGCAAATCGATTCTGATCGACGCCCTGGCATTGGCCTTGGGCGAACGTGCCGACGCATCCGTCTTGCGCGAAGGTGCCACCCGCGCCGAGGTCTGCGCGGTATTCGACGTGCCCGACACCTTGCAAACCTGGCTTGCCGACCACGATCTGGACGACCAGGCCCTGGTGCTGCGTCGTGTGATCGATGCGCAAGGGCGCAGCCGGGGTTACGTCAACGGCAGCCCGGCCACGCTTACCCAGCTGCGTGAACTGGGCGAACAACTGGTCGACATTCACGGCCAGCACGCTCACCAAAGCCTGCTGAAAGCCGATGCGCAGCGTGACTTGCTGGACGGTCACGGCGAACATGCGGACCTGCGCGCGAAGGTGCTCGACACCTGGAAGAGCTGGCGAGAATTGGTACGCAAGCTGACCGCTGTCGAGGAAGATTCGGCAGCACTGCGCCAGGAACGCGACCAGTTGGAATGGCAGGCCGGTGAGTTGGGCCAGTTGAATCCGCAGGACGGCGAGTGGGAATCGATTCAGGCCGAGCACCAGCGCCTGGCGCATGCGCAGGCCTTGATCGACGGTGCAAACCAGACACTGGCCGCGCTGGATGAGGACGATGATTCGGCGCAATCGCGCTTGTCATCCGCCACGCACAAGATCGCGCAGCTTGCCTCGCATGACAGCGGTCTGCAGCCGATTGCCGACAGCCTGGAAATCGCCCGCATCACCTTGCAGGAAGCCGTGTCGGACCTGAACAGTTATCTGTCGCGTCTGGATCTGGACCCGCAACGGCTGGCAACGCTGGACAGCCGGATGCAGTCGCTGTTTCACACCGCACGCAAGTTCCGCCTGACGCCCAATGAGCTGCCCGCGCACTTGGCATCGCTGCAGGCGCGCCTGGATACGCTCAAGGACGCCGACAACGTCGAAGCATTACGTGAACGGGTAGACGAAGCGCGCAGCCGTTTCGATGCGGCTGCCAATGTGTTGTCGGTCGCTCGAGCGCGCGCGGCTACGTCTCTGTCGGATGCGGTGACGGAAGCCATGCAGTCGCTGGCCATGAGCGGCGGCAAGTTCGAGGTGGTGATGCAACGCGCGGCCGAACCCGGGCCAAGCGGCATCGATGCAGTGGAGTTCCGGGTGGCAGGCCATACCGGCAGCACGCCACGCGCCTTGGCCAAGGTGGCGTCAGGGGGTGAATTGGCGCGGATTTCGCTGGCTTTGTCGGTGATTGCCAGCCGCGCCGCGCGGGTCCCCACGCTGATCTTCGATGAAGTGGATACCGGCGTGGGCGGTGCGGTGGCCGAAGTGGTGGGCAGGCTGCTGCGCGAGCTGGGCAGCCGTCACCAGGTTTTGTGCGTGACCCACCTGCCGCAGGTTGCTGCGCGTGGTGACCTGCACTTCCAGGTCAGCAAGCAGATCGAAGATGGCCGCACGGTGTCGCATATTGCGCCGCTCGACCGGCGTACGCGGGTCGACGAAGTGGCCCGCATGCTGGGTGGCATCGACATTACGGCCACGACACGCAAGCATGCGCGAGAAATGCTGGGCGGCAACTGAAGGCTCTTGCCAGGGTTCACAGTCGGGAAGATCCACGCCATCGCAGCGTTGATCAGGAACCGACATCCGGCGGCAATCGCCCTGCCCGGCCCGCCGCCCTGTGGTCTTAGGCCCGGGCGGCCGGCTTACAGGCCCCGCACAGTCCGTACAGCGACAACGCGTGTTCGGTCAGCGTGAAACCGTGGCGATCCGCGATTTCCTGCTGGCGGCGCTCGATCTCGGCGTCGTGAAACTCTTCCACAATGCCGCAGCTGGTACAGACCAAGTGGTCATGGTGTTCGCCGCCGTTCAGCTCGAACACGGACTTGCCGCCGTCGAACTGACTGCGCAGCAAGATGCCAGCTTCTTCAAATTGTGTCAGAACGCGATAAACGGTCGCCAGACCGATGTCGACGTTTTCCGTCATCAACAGTCGATAGACGTCGTCGGCGCTCATGTGCCGGTGTTCAGCTTTGCGGAACACATCCAGGATTTTCAGCCGGGGAAACGTCGCTTTCAGCCCGATGCTTTTCAGTTCGCTTTGGTCGCTCATTTGGAGGTACAGCCCTTTCCTTCGATACAACCCTTATGATAGCGGTTTCACCAGTCTTAACGGATTCTGCTCCTGTGCCGAATGCTCCCAAGTCTTTGTTCGAGCCAATGCGCAAGTCGTTGCGCGTTCTGCGTGCGCCCTCTGCACTGGCCGCCGTCCTGGCGCTGAGCGCCTGCGGCGCGTACAACAGCTACGTCCCCGGCTTCATCACGCCCTATCGCTCCGACGTCCAGCAGGGCAACTGGGTGACCTCGGAAATGGTGGCATTGCTCAAGCCCGGCATGACCCGCGAGCAGGTCCGTTTCGCGCTGGGCAGCCCGGCGCTGGCCGACATCTTCCACGCCGACCGCTGGGACTATCCCTATACCTTCAATCCTGGCCGTGGCAAGCCCGAGCAGCGTCTGTTGACGGTGTATTTCGAGAACGACCGCCTGGCCCGCTGGGGTGGCGACGAAATGCCGGATCGCCAGCCTTTCCAGAAGGAACCGCCTCCTCGCGCCGTGAATGTGCCGATCGACAATCCGGCACAACGTCCGCCGGTGACCACGCCTGCGGAAGTGGGCTCGGGCAATCCGCTGCCCGGCCGCCCCGCTGACACGGCGGCTCCCAACACCGAGAAGCCGCGCGCGACGATCAATCGTGACGTGCAGCCCATGACCGATCCGATGGATCCGAGCGTTGCGCCGTCGCCGCGCCTGATCAGGGAGTAAGGTCATGCGCATTGCCATTGCCGGCGCCAACGGGCGCATGGGCCGCATGCTGATTGAAGCTGTGCTCGGTGCCCACGACCTGACGCTTGCCGTTGCCCTGGACCACGCAGGCAGCCCCGCCATCGGGCGCGATGCGGGCGAACCCATTGGCCGTACCACCGGCGTGCTGATCACCGATCAGCTCGACGCCTTGGCCGGTGCCGACGTGCTGATCGACTTCACGCGCCCGGAAGGCACGCTGGAGCACATCACCGCCTGCGTGCGTCACAACGTGAAGCTGGTGATCGGCACCACGGGCTTCGACGCGTCGGGCAAAGCCGCCATCAAGGCGGCCTCGCAGCACATCGGCATCGTGTTCGCACCGAACATGAGCGTGGGGGTGAACGTGACCTTCAAGCTGCTTGAAGTGGCTGCCCGCATCCTGCAGGAAACCTACGATGTGGAAGTGTTCGAAGCACACCACAAGCTCAAAGTAGATGCACCTTCCGGCACGGCGCTGGGCATGGGCGAAGCGATTGCCCGCACCTGGGGCAAGGAACTGGACGACATCGCGGTGTTCGATCGCCACGGCGTCACGGGTGAGCGCGAGGCCGGCAAGATCGGTTTCTCGGTCGTGCGTGGTGGCGACATCGTGGGCGAGCACACGGCGTATTTCTGCGGTCCGGGTGAACGCATCGAAATCACGCATCGTTCTGCCAGCCGCGTGAACTACGCCGCAGGCAGCCTGCGCGCCGCTCGCTTCCTGGGCGAACACAGCAATGGTCAGTTCGACATGCAGGATGTGCTGGGTTTGAAATAAGCCAGTACTGCTGATCAGTGCTGGTCAAGCGCTGATCATGAAAACGGGCCGGATGCATTGCTGCATCCGGCCCGTTTTTTATTGCACGCCAGAGGGCTGTCGTTACGCGTCAATGCATAGACAGCGCGTGCCCATACTTTCAGTCACCTTGCCCGCCACGGACATTGCCTGGCTGCGCCAGGAGCATGTCGCTACCATGACGGTTATTGAGTGCCGCGTACTGGTGACGCACCGCCGCCACAATGCGTGCCGCCACCTGCGACAGCGGCACCGTTTCATGCGCTGCGCCCAGGGCAATCGCTTCCCGTGGCATGCCGAACACCACTGAGGTCGCTTCGTCCTGCGCCATGTTGTAGCTGCCAGCCTGACGCAGCGTCAGCATGGCCTGAGCGCCATCTTTGCCCATGCCGGTCAGCATTACCCCGACACAGCCCGGGCCGGCCAGCCGTGCGGCCGACAGGAACAGCACTTCAACAGATGGCCGGTGACGGTTGACCGGCTCGGTGTTCAGCAACTGTGTGGTGTAGCCGAACGTAGACGTACGGATTGCCAGATGCGAATCGCCCGGCGCGATGTAAGCATGCCCAGGCAGCATGCGTTCGCCATCTACCGCTTCCTTCACGTGCAGCGCGCATTGCTTGTCCAGTCTTTCGGCGAAACTGCGCGTAAAACCCGGGGGCATGTGCTGGGTGATGGCAACCGGCGGCAAATCTGCGGGCAACGCAGACAATACGTCGCGCAAGGCCTCCGTGCCCCCCGTGGATGCACCGATCACGATCAGCATGCGTCGATCGACCGGAATGCCGGATGCAAGTACTGCTGTCATGACAACTCTCCGAGGCAAATATTGCGCATCGGGCCTCCTGTCATGCGTCGTCGCGCACGTACACGGTACGGCCAGTCAGGCGCAACGCCCGCTGACCGTGTGCAAAGTTTTCGGAGTGGCCCACAAACAGCGAGCCACCTGGTGCCAACATGGGTGCAAACCGCGACACGATCTGCAATTGCGTATCACGATCAAAATAAATCAGTACGTTTCGGCAGAATATCGCATCAAACGGACCTTTGGCTTGCCAATTCGCATCAAGCAGATTTTGCTGTTTGAAGGTCACCAGGCTGCGCAATTCCGGACGCACGGTGAAGTCCCCCGAGGCTTCCCGAATGAAATACCGGCGTACCAATGCTTCTGGCACCTTGGAAACGGTTTCGGCGTTGTACGTGGCTTTGCGGGCAGTGGCCAGCACGCCGGTATCAAGGTCGGTGGCCAGTATTTCCACGGGTGGCGTGAGGCTGCCGAATACTTCGGCCGCCGTCAGCGCAATCGTCCAGGGCTCTTCACCGGTAGATGCAGCCGAGCACCAGACACGCAGCTTGGTGCCGGGTTTTGCCCGCGTGCGCAACAAGGTGGCCAGTGTCTCGAAATGGTGTGATTCGCGATAGAAATACGTCAGATTGGTGGTAAGCGCATTGACAAACTGCTCCCACTCAGCAGTGCCCTGACGCAATCCATTCAGATAATCGCGAAAATTGCGCTGACCGGTGGCCCGCAGGCGACGCGCAAGACGGCTATAGACCATGCCGCGCTTGCTCTCGGAAAGCGAAATACCTGTGTGCTGTTTCAGCAGCGTGCGAACGAGCTCGAAATCCTGCAGATCAAAAGCAAATTCGCTGGGTACGCCGACAGCAGGGCTAGTAGTCGCGGCGTGCAGTGCTGCCGCCGGGAACGGATTTCTGACATTCAATTAAGTGACGCCTTGCAAGACCAGGTGCAGTAAGTCGAATGACTTGCGCACACGGTATGATTATCCGTGCATTCGGCCAATTACGCCGTCTGAACCGAACAACAACTTGCGCCAATCTGCGCGTTTGACGTACCAGCGTGATCCGCCCTTCAGGGGTAAAAACAACTATCTGCAATAAGCCGCGATATTCGAGGCCAAGTCTTTCGATATCGCCGCGCTGACCGCCATAACAGCGCTAAGATGCCATGCGCCATGGTGCCTGGGTTACGGATTCGGGTATATCCCAGCCCATCTCCACCGCAAAAACGTTCCGATCGAGAAGCCTCCTTTCCCCATGCAAGACGCCGACGCAATTCCCCCTTTCGCTGCACGTTCGCATACCCCGAATCCCGTGCCAGCTGCTGCGACGCCCGATGCTCCGGCGGCAGATGCTCGCCCGCTGGCGGTGCTGTTCATCGAGGATTCCGTCAGCGACTTCGCGTTGATGCAGGCTACCCTGCGCCGGGCTGGTATTTCATTCCAGCCGCGCCGGGTCGAAACCGAGCAGGAAATGCGCGATGCCCTGGGCGCACAGTCCTGGGACGCCATCATCAGCGACTATTCGCTGCCGACGTTCAATGCCGAGGCGGCACTGGAACTGGCGCAGCACCACAACGCCGATGTGCCCTTCCTGATCGTGTCCGGTGAAATCGGTGAAGGTGCTGCCGTCGAGGCAATGCTGGCCGGTGCCGACGACTACATCATGAAGAACAACCTGCGTCGCCTGCCGCCTGCGCTCAAACGCAGCCTGCGCGCGGCGCAGACGCGCCGCCAGCGCCTGCATGCCGAAGAGCAACTGCGTGAACTGTCACGCCACGCCGACCGCCTGCGTGAGCAGGAACGCGCAGAACTAGCCCGTGAAATTCACGATGACCTGGGTGCACTCGTGACCCGTATCCGCGCCGAACTGACCATGGCGCGGCGAAATTCGCAGGAAACCGACACGGCACAGCGCCTGGATGTTGCCGAGCAGCTGGTAGCGTCTTTGGGCGTGGCGATTTCCAGAATTGCGCGCTCGATGCGCCCGCCGGTGCTGGACTTCGGGATTGTTGCGGCCATTGAATGGCAGGCCCGGGATTTTGCGCAGCGCACGGGCATCCCGGTAAATCTGAACACCAATCAGGACGACCTGTCGCTTGACCTGGAACAGTCCACCAGCCTGTTCCGGATCTTCCAGGAAGCCTTGACCAACATCTACAAACACGCTGATGCCAACCGGATCGATGTCGAGCTGTTCGCCGATGAGCACAGCCTGACCCTTGAAGTCACCGACAACGGCCGGGGCATGAGCAGCGACGCCCTGCGCAAACAGACCTCGTTCGGACTGCGCGGCATGATGGAACGCATTCGCAGCCTGGGGGGCTGGATGGACATCGGTGCCGTCCAACCCACGGGGCGCGGCGACGACGCGACTGCAACCGGCACGACCTTGATGATCTCGATCCCGCTAGGCGCGGGCGCGTTTCCTGCGCCCGGTAACGCCGCAGACCCCTCTACACTTTCGGAATCGAATTCATGATCCGCCTCGTCATCGTCGACGACCACGCCATCGTGCGTTCCGGGCTGCGCCAGATTGCCCAAGCCGAAACCGATATCAATGTTGTCGGCGAAGCGGCTGACAGCGGTGAATTACTGGACGTCCTGCGCAAACAGGACTCAGACGTCGTGTTGATGGATATCTCGATGCCCGGCAAAAATGGGCTGGACGCGCTGAAACTGGTCAAGGAACGCTGGCCCACCACGGCAGTGCTGATGCTCAGCATGTACCCGGAAGACCAGTATGCCGTGCGTAGTGTGAAGGCGGGTGCTTCAGGCTATCTGCACAAGAATTCGCCGCCGGAGACGGTCATCCAGGCGATTCGTACGGTGGCCAAGGGCAAGAAATTCATCACCCCCGAACTCGCCGAGCAACTGGCCACCCACATTGGGCAAGATGCCGACCAACCGCTGCACGAACGTCTGTCAGACCGCGAATATCAGACCATGTCGATGATCGCCTCGGGCCATACCCTGTCGCAAATCGCCGAGCAGATGTCGCTGTCGCCCAAGACGGTGTCGGTATATCGCGCCCGCCTGCTGGAAAAAATGCGCCTGAAGAACAATGCAGAATTGACCCACTACGCCTTGAAGCACAAGCTGGTGGAATAAGCCGATTACGCGAAGCAAGTGCTTGCTCCAAAAGAAAATGCCCCGTTTTTTTGCGGGGCATTTTTTTGGACGGGCAACAGGGATATCGTCAAGGCAAGGGGATCGTCGCAATCACCTGGCGGCCGCCATCGCGGTACAACAGTTCGTGGAAAGCCAGCATGCGCGCCATGGCAATACCCCGGCCATGCGTGGCAAAGGCACGGTCTGGCGACATGTGCAGGTAATCGGGCCAGCTGAAACCATCACCCTGGTCGCTGATGGTGAAACTGAGCGTGGACGGGCTGCGCACGAATCCGATGGTGGCTACCCGGTCACGATATTCCGGCAAGCCCATGCGGCGTTCCACCTCGGCAGACCAGCCGCCTACGTTGTTCAAGCGCCCTTTCTCGGCATAACCAATGCCCAGATTGCCGTGTTCCACTGCGTTGATCATCAGTTCAGCCAAGCCGATGACGGTGGCGTCCGGGCTTGGGCACAGGCGGGCAAAAAAGGTGGCCAGCTGGCGGGCTTCGGTCAGCGTGCTGAACGAGAATTCAGCTGATTCCATACGCAGGAAAATTTCCTGGGCGTCATCGATACGACGACGCAGCGCTTTGCGGTGCTGGCGCGATTCAATCGCGGCATTCACCACCGACACCAGAATATCGCGGTCGTAGGGCTTGGCCAGATAATAGAAAGCACCCCGGCGAATACCTTCGATGACCTGATGCTTTTCCGCTGCCGCGGTCTGCAAGATCACGGGAAGATCGGCGAAGCGCGGGTCACGGCGAATGCGCCCCAGCAATTCCATACCGTCCATGCCCGGCATCATGCGGTCGAGCACAACCGCATCGACTTCGCTGCCCAACATATCCAGAGAATCCCACGCCTGCACACCGTCAACACTGCGTACCAGGCGAAAACGGGAATCGTCGAGATGCTCGGCAATGAGCTCAAGATTCAACGGTTCATCGTCGACTACCAGCACGGTGAAGACTTGATGGAGCATGGCTATTCCGTAAAGTGGGCAGCGCGTACCTTACCGGGTTACTGCTAAGTTTGCATGATTAGAGCAGATGAATCACACCCGGGTTGCGACGAATTCTTACCCGACAGCAAAAGCGCTGTTAAAACTGGCGCGACCCAACAAAAAAGCCGCCCTGGAAGGCGGCTTTGCTGTACACGGTTGAGCGTGTATCCAGGAAAAAGCATCGGTGCAATGACCGATGCCTTGGTACCGGGAATTCAGATGATGTTGAACAGAGACATGTTCGACACTTGCGCGTAGACCTTCTGCGCAGCTTGCAGCGACAGGTTGCGCTGTGCCAATTCGCTGATTGCAGCAACCAGATCTTGCGTGCCCATGCCAACTTCCTTGGTGATCTGGGCAGAGACGTTATCGCGGCTGACGGTGTCTTGACCGGTAAGCGCGTCAAGCTCGTCCTGACGAGAGCCCAAGGTCGTCGTGGCATCCAACAAACGGTTCAGGCCGCCGTCGATATTGGCCATCATTTCGCGCAGCACATTGTTTCGCTGCGTGGCTCCGTTTGCGGCGTCGGCGGCAGGGATCTTTGCAGCATCAATGGCAGCTTGCATTGATGCAAAAATATCTGCGGTGCCAGGCTGCTTGAAGGTGAACGTGTCGCCGGCATTAGGCACGCCGGAAACGTCGAGCGTGATGCCGGCAAAGGTCACGCTTCCGCCCTTGGCAGGATCAATCGTCCCAGTACCCACGACTGCGCCGGCGCCATTGCTGACCTGATACTTGCCAGCAACATCACCGATTGCAAACTTGTCACCCGCTGCCGGGTCGGTACCGAAATTCATCTGCATGCCGTTGATGGTCAGCGGCGCGCCGGGCGTGTAGGTGCCGGTACTGGTAACGCCCTTGCCATCAGTCAAGGTGTACGTCGTGGCGTCCGTGAACTCCAGCGAGAACGGCTTGTTCGCAGCAGCCTTGCCCCACGCAGCAGGATCCGTCACGGTCTGATTGACCGCGATGCCGTTGGTGGTGGTGCCGGTCGTGGTGGACACGAACTCCACGCTGTACGGGCCTGCGGCTTCGGCAGCCTTCCAGGCGGCGTTGTCCGTCACGGACACGTTCTTCATGTAGCCCGAACCCGTATTGGTCGACGTGGCCGTGCCTTCCACCTTGCCGTTGCCGGTGGGAACGCTCATGAACAGGTAATCACCCGTCATGTTCGCCGCCATGGTGCGGGTCGGTCCAATTTGAACTTCACGCACGCCGATGTCGCCGTTGTACGCAATCTGCCCTGCCCCGTCAGCAACAAACGGCTGCGTCTTGGCGGCGTAACCCGAGAACAGGAAGTTGCCATTACCGTCGGACTGATTGGCCACGCTGATCAGCTGATCACGCAGGCTTTCCATGTCTTTGATGTGGCTGGCGCGATCGGCATCATTGAGTGCACCGCTGTTCAGGGCAATCAGTTTGGTGCGAAAGGTGCCAATCGCTTCGCGAGCAGTGTCGAGGGTGTTTTCGATCTGCTTCAGCGAATCATTCACATCGCCCTGGTTCTTGATCATCTGCTCATACGCGGCCTTGGTCGCGGTCAGCGTCACTTCGCGCGCGGCAGCAATCGGATCGTCGCCAGGATTCAACACCTTGCGCTCACCCGAAATTTGCTGCGACAAGCGCGCGATTTCGGATTGCTGGGTGGTCATGGCACGAAGTCCGGCATCGAACTGGATATTGGTGCTTACACGCATGGGGCGTCCTTCAAGTCAAAGTGTCGCGCGGTCGGCAGATCGGCCTGGCACCGCCGCGACTGCAAGAGGGAAAACAGAGCGATCAACGAGATCAGTTGAGCGCAGCAAGAATCGTATCGAACAGCGAGGATGCGATGGCCAATACTTTGCCGGAGGCTGCGTAAGCTTGCTGGAAACGCAACAGCTTGGCGGCTTCTTCATCAAGGTTGACGCCCGCAGCAGATTGCTCTTCCACGATCGCCTGGCTCAAGATCACACCGTAGGCAGCTTTGCCTGCGGTAATTTCATTGGCGCGGCTACCCATATCGGACACCAGCACCGCGTAGTTTTGCGTCAGCGTCGAGCCATTGAGCAGTTTGGCCGAGGTCAAAGATGCCATCGCGGTGGCGTTACGATTGTCGCCAGTCGGGTCGGTCGCACCAGCCTTGACCGTGAACTCGTCACCAGCGGCAGGTGTCGTGGACACTTCGAACGACCAGCCGTTGTGGGCAATCTTTCCGTTGGGCCCGGTATAGGTGCCAGTGCCCACCGAGACCGGCGGCACATTCGGTGCAGCTTCCGTGCCGGCATCGAACAATTCGTACGCACCGTTGGCTGCGAATTTGACGGTGATCGAATTGTTGAAGTTCGGGGTGCCCTGACCGGAAGACGTCAATCGGCTGACCACTGCCGAACCGGTGTTGGCCGTTCCGTTGACCAAAGCCATCGGTGCTGCGCCAGCCAGATTCTTGGAATCCTTCAGCAGCACGTTCAGCCCCGCAGCAGCTTGACGCGAGGGATTGATGGTGAAGGTGTCACCCGACGCCATGGTGGGCTTGACTTTCAAGCCATCGACCGTGAACGTGCCATCTGCCGCCAGGGAACCGGTCGGAATGGTCGTCGTGTTGTTGTCGCTCAGGCGACGAACGCTGTAGTTGGTACCGTCGAAGGACACGGCGTAGTCGCTGGCCACCATGTTGCGCGTGTCGGCAATCGACACATCCAGCTTGGATGCGGCCGCATTGGACTTCGCGCCATAGGCAAGCGGAGGACCGACGGTGAACAGGGCCTTGCCTTGGTCGCCATTGGCGTCCAGACCGAACTGATTTTGTTTGTTGAGTGCCGCGGCCAGCGTGATGGCGATTTTGCCCAAATCGTCTTGCGATTTGGCCAATTCGTTGTTGCGGAAGCTCAGCGTTGCACCCAGATCGCCGCCAGAGACGTCGTCTTCGCGCAGCACCACGTTGTTTCCGTTGGTCTTCAGCTCCAGGCGCGCGCCGTTCAGGCTGTTCGGGTCGTCGGTGGACACCAGCGAGGACACGATATTGCCTACGACCAGGGGCTGGCCGCTGGACAGGAAGACGTTCAGCGACGTGCCGTCCTGAACCGTGGTGGACACACCGACCAGCTTGTTCAACTCGCGCACCAGGGCGTCGCGCTGATCGAGCAAGTCATTCGGCTGGTTGCCGCTGGCCGTACCCTGCGCAATGCCGATACGTTCGTTCAGCTGGCCGATACCTTGCGACAGCTGATTGATGGCGGCGACATCCGTGGCGATCTGCTGGTTGGCACCATTGCGCAGCGAATCAAGGGCATCGCTTGCGGTGCGGAACCGGGCGGCCATGGCTTCAGCCGACGACAGCGCCGTCTGACGGGCAGCCGGTTCACCGATACGCGCGCTGAAATCCTGCATCGACGTAAAGAACTTGTCGACCGACACGTTGACGCCGGTCTTGGCGTCGCCAAGCGTATTCATCAGCTGGGTCATCGACGCATCGTAGCTGTCGTGATAGCTGGACTGGCTTTGCGCGCGGGTAGCCTGATTGGTCAGGAACTCGTCATAAATGCGTCGCACCAGCGTCACCTGGACGCCGTTACCGATGAAACCTGCGCCGGTGTATTGGCCAAGCGTCGAGGTCTGCGCCACTTCCTGGCGGGTATAACCCGGAGTATTCACATTGGCGATGTTGTGCGACACCGTTGCCAAGGAAGCTTGCGCTGCATTGAGGCCACTAAGGGCCGATCCCATCAGACTCATCATCCACCCGCTATTTATATCTTCTATCTGTATTAACGGCGGGCCATTCGAAATCTTGAACCCGATTCGCGCAGAATTATTGCCTGGGCAAATTCACCGTAACGGAGCACCATCACGACGTGACCAGCGGCACTTGAGGCGACGATTACATCGCCAGTCGTTTGGTCACCTTGATGGTGCCAGTAAGTTTTTCGCCGTACTTCGGATCGGTTGCGTAACCGGCCTTTTGCATGCCATGACCGAACTGTTCTGGCGTTTCCGCCTGAACAACACCGGCATAGCGCGGGTTCTTGGCCAGCAGACGGGCGTAATCCTCGAAAGCGTGGTCATAGGAATCGTAGGCACGGAAGGCCTCTTGCACCCGCTCTGCCTTGCCGTTGGTGTATTCCGTCGTGGTGTTGACCGATACCTTGCCGCTCCAGTTCGTGGCCTTGATGCCGAACAGGTTGTGCGTAGGCTTGCCGTCGTCGCCACGGATTTCGCGACGCCCCCAGCCGGATTCCAGCGCAGCCTGGCCCACCATGAACTCGGCAGGAATGCCGGTGGCGGCCTCGGCACGCTTTGCAGCCGGGTAGAACTTTTTGACGAACGCTTCGCGCGCCTGATCTGCCGGCAAGTCGGGGTCGATGGCAGACGACTTTGTCTCGACCATCGGCGTTTCGAATTTGCCGTTCTGAATACGACGCGGCGCAAAGCCACCCATGCCGGGGTTGAAACCACCACCAGGCGTGTAGCCTGCCGTGCTGAAGCCGGAGCTTCCAGCCACCACGCGGGCGCGCGGATCGTAAGCCATGCCCTGGGCAGACTTGCTTGCGTCAGCCAGTGACAAGGTGGACATGGTGATGTCGCCTGCCGACTCGCGCAGACTGGCTGGCGAGATCATCTGGCGCGACAACTGCTTTTCAATCATGTCGGCCAGCCCCAAGCCGTGCTGGTTCGGCACGGTACGGGTAATTGCAGCCATTTTCAGCGCATCGGCATCGACCCCACCAGCGGTTGGCGTACCACTGCCGGCTTGCGCGCTGGGCACCCCTGCCAGCACCTGCGACATCTGCTGGTCCATCATCTGCTGCCAGGACTTTGCCGCCGGGCTGTTGAAGATGCTTGCAATGCCACCTTCGCCTGCCATGGAGGACTGGCGCATCTGGCTGAGCAGCATTTGCGTGAACTGGGCTTCCACCTGGCGTGCGGCACGCTTCATTGCCGCTTGGGGATTGTCGCGCGCGTCGCGTTTCAGCGAATCAAGCCCACGCGCATCCAGGGCCATGCCGCTGCCAGCTGGGGGGCTTGCCATCTTAGATAACCTCCAGCTCGGCGGTCAGCGCGCCTGACGACTGCAAGGCCTGAAGGATCGAGATCAGGTCTGCCGGCGATGCGCCCAGCATGTTCAAGGCTTTCACCACTTCAGACAGCTGCGCACCGCCATCGAGCTGGATCAGGGCACCGCCCTGCTGTGTAACCTGGATGTCGGTACGCGGCACGACTACCGTTTCGCCATTGCTGAATGCGTTGGGCTGGCTGACTTCCGGTGCGTTGTTGACCGTGACGGTCAGATTGCCGTGAGCAACTGCGACCGGGTTCAGCCGCACGCTCTGGTTCATGACGACCGAGCCGGTGCGCGCATTGACCACGACCTTGGCCGCAACACGACCCCGCGTGACTTCCAACTCTTCGATGCTTGCCATGAATTCGACGCGACCATCCGGTCCCGGCGGGGCAATGACTTCGATCACGCGCGAATCCAGCGCACGTGCAATATTCTGGCCAAAACGACGATTGACGGTATCGACCACCGACTTGGCAGTCGAGAAATCGGCCTGCAACAGTTCAAGGCGCAACGGGTGATCGTCACCGAATGCGGTAGGTACTTCACGTTCCACGGTTGCACCGTTCGGCACGCGACCTGCGCTCAGATGATTGATCTGCGCCTTGCTGCCACCCGCCGAGGCACCGGCACCACCCACCGCCAGGTTGCCCTGTGCCAGCGCATAGACCTGGCCGTCCGCGCCCTTCAACGGGGTCAGCACCAGCGTGCCGCCGCGCAGCGACTTGGCGTTACCCATCGAACTGACGGTGATATCCAGGGTTTGACCGGGCTGGGCGAACGGCGGAAGCGTTGCCGTCACCATCACGGCTGCCACGTTTTTCAGTTGCAGTCGCGTGCCAGGCGGAACGTTCACGCCAAGCTGCGACAGCATCGCCATCAAGGATTGCGTGGTGAACGGCGTCTGTGTGGTCTGGTCGCCCGTTCCATCAAGGCCGACCACCAGACCATAACCCACCACCTGGTTGTTACGCACGCCCTGCAAGGACGCGATGTCCTTGATGCGGGCGGCGTGGGCAGGCGCAACTGCGGTGACCAAGGCCACACCGGCCAACGCGCAACCCAGCAAGGTACGCAGGCGCAGCGCCAGATTTCGGGGAGCCAAGGAAACGAGAGTCGACATAGACGAGCCTTAGATCGGCAGGAACGAGAAGAAGAAGCGCGTCAACCAACCGGCGGTCTGTGCCGAGTCGATCGCACCTTCACCGCGGTATTCGATGCGTGCATCGGCTACCTGAGTGGAACTGACGGTATTGGCACCCACGATGCTGGCGGGGTTGACCACGCCAGAGAAGCGAATCCGCTCGGTTTCCTGGTTGGTGCCCAACTGCTTTTCACCGGCGACAATCAGGTTGCCGTTACCCAGCACTTCCATCACCGTGACCGCAATCGTGCCGGTCAACAGGTTCGACGCACCGGTTGCACCTTTCGAGTCGAAGGTGTTGGCCGAATTGGCATCAAGCCCCGTGCCGCCAAGGCCCTTCGCAAAGGGCAGCTTGTTGATCAGCGGGATGCCCAGGCTTGCAGAGCCTGTGCGGGAAGCGGACGAATTGTTCCGCTGCGTAGCATCGATACGCTCTTCGATTCGCACCACCAGCGTGTCGCCGATGTTACGTGCGCGGCGATCTTCGAACAGCGGACGGTAAGCAACAGCGTCTGCATAGATGCCGCCGCTTGCGCGACGCGACGCCTGCACGGCCACCGGGTCGACCGGGCGAATCGTGGTCGGACCGCTGATATCGATCTTGGGTGCGGCGCACGCGCTCAATACCAGCAGCGCGCCCACGGCCGCCAAGCCACGAAGCGACGCGAAAATGCTTTGCACACGGATATTCATTTCTCGTTTCCCGCTTGTCTTCATCAGAGCTGCGTGATCTTTTGCAGCATCTGGTCGCTGGTCGAAATCGCACGCGAATTGATTTCGTAGGCGCGCTGGGTCTGGATCATGCCGACCAGCTCTTCCACCACGTTCACGTTCGATGCTTCCACGTAGCCTTGGTTGATCAGGCCGGCACCGTTCTGACCCGGCGCATTGACCGTCGGCACGCCGGAGGCAGCGGTTTCAGCAAACAGGTTCTGACCCAGCGGCTGGAGGCCGACCGGGTTGATGAAGGTGGCAACCTGCAACTGACCAATCTGCACCGGTTGCGCCTGGCCAGCCACCGTCACGGTGACCGTGCCGTCTTGGCCGATGGCGATGTTGCGGGTGTTTTCCGGGATCACCAGGCCGGGGTCGACGACCAAGCCGTTGCTGGTCACGATCTGGCCCTGGTTGTCGGGCTGGAAGCTGCCGTCACGCGTGTAGGCAAGCGTGCCGTCTGCCAGCTGCACCTGGAAGAAACCGTTGCCGTTGATGGCGGCGTCGAGCGAGTTGTCGGTCTTTTGCAGTGCGCCCTGCGTGTAGTTGCGCACCGTGGCGACAGGACGTGCACCGGTACCAACGGTCAGGCCGGCCGGCACCTGGTTGTCCTGGGTAGCCTGCGTGCCTGCCGGACGCAGGGTCTGATACAGCAGATCTTCGAACACGGCGCGCGAACGCTTGAAACCGTTGGTGCTGACGTTGGCCAGGTTATTCGAGATGACATCGAGTTGGGTCTGCTGAGCATCGAGACCGGTCTTCGCAATCCACAGGGAACGCATCATGGCGGGTATTCCTTTTTTTCTTCGCGCCCTGGGGCGATTAGGTCAACGACAGCAACTGGGTCGCCGCTTGTTGGTTTTGTTTGGTGTTTTCGATGAACTGCGTCTGCATCTCGAAGTGTCGCGCCGAAGAAATCATGTTGACCATCGACTCGATCGCATTCACGTTGCTGCCTTCCACCATGCCGGCAGCCAGTCGCACCGTATTGTCGGCCTGAAGCGGCTGACCGTTGGTGCTGCGGAACACACCGTCTTCGCCACGCGACAACTGCGCGCGCGTCGGGTTGACAAGCTTGATCCGGCCGACGATCTGCGCTTGCGCGCGATCGTTCAGAGCAATGGCGGTAATCGTGCCGTCGTGCGAAATATCCACATCGCTATCGGGCGGGATGGCGATCGCACCGCCCTCACCCACGACCGGCCGGCCTCCTGCGTCGACCAACTGGCCGTTCTGCGAGATCGCCAAGCTGCCGCCGCGCGAATACGCTTCGGCACCGTTGGCCGTTTGCACGGCCAGCCAGCCATCGCCCTGAATGGCGACATCGAGCGTACGGCCGGTCGCCATCATTGCGCCCGGCGTCAGATCAGCACCTGACGCCGACTCGACTGCGTAGGCACGGGTGGACAGCAGATTGCCGCCGCTGACCGGTGCCGTACGTTGTGCGGCCAACTCGGCACGAAAGCCGGGCGTCGACGCGTTGGCAAGGTTATTGGCCTGAATGTCCTGGCGGCGCATCAGTTCGCGCGTGCCGGTGGCTGCAATGAAAAGCGAGCGGTCCATGAATCGATATTTCCTGAAAGTCTGCAGCGCGCGCGCCAACAGGCGCGCCACGCCGCCAAAGCCGTATCAGCGCAGATTGACCAGCGTCTGCATGATCGAGTCTTGCGTCTTGATGGTCTGCGAGTTGGCCTGATAGGCACGCTGCGCAGTGATCATGTTGACGAGTTCCGATGTCAGATCGATGTTGGCCTCTTCCAGTGCGCCGGATTGCAACGAACCGATGTTGCTGCTGCCGGGTTCGCCGACACGCGGGCCACCCGAGGAACCGGTCTCGGCGAACAGGTTGTTGCCGAGGCTCGACAAGCCTTGCGGGCTCTTGAACGTGGCCAGCACGATCTGGCCTTGCGCACGGGTTTGTTCGTTGGAGTAACGCGCTTGCACGATGCCGTCGGCACCAATCGAGTAACCCGTCAGCTCACCCGAGGTGTAGCCGTCCTGATCCTGGACGTTGATCCCGAAGATCTGGCCGTACTGGGTGGTGGCGCTCATGTCGAACAGGAACTCGATGTCCGCAGCACCATTGTTCAGCACGTCGTCCGTACCGGCACCCTTGATGGTCAGGGTCGGATTGAAGTCGGCACCCGTGTCGGCGAGCAGCGGTTTACCACTGGAATTGAACTTCAGTTCAGCAATCTTGCCGGTAGCCGGGTCAGCCAAGGCACCGGCATCGCTACCGACGATGGACACCGGCGGCGTGCCGGTGGTGATCTTGCCGTCAAGGCCTGCGTAGACCTCCCACTTCACATCACCGGAATACTGCACTTCACCGTTGACCAGTGCAGCCTCCGGCTGAACCTTGCGGTAGTAGGTGGTCAGCACGTGGGAATTGCCCAGCGTGTCGAACACCGTCAGCGACGTTGCCTTGGTGAAGGTCGAGGTATCAAGCGGGTCGAAAGGCTTGGGCGTGACCGGGCCCGGCGTTGCAGAGGTCGGCGGCGTAAGCGTCGCGATCGGCGCAACACGCGAATCCAGGTTCACGCCCTGCTCGGCACGGGCGGTGACACGCGGGTTGATGGTGTCCACCGTCAGACGCAGCGGCACCGGTGCCGAGGTCAGGACGTTGCCGTTGTTATCCACGCCGTAACCCGTGAGCTTCAGGCCATTGGAGCTATTGACCAGGAAACCGTCCTTGTCGGCCTTGAACTGACCGTTGCGCGAATAGACAACGCTGCCGTTGTCATCCATGCGGAAGAAGCCTTCACCATTGATTGCCACGTCGAGCGGGCGATCCGAGATGGAGATGCCACCTTGCGAGAAGGTTTGCGACACGCTTGCGACGCGGGTACCGATACCTGCCGAGGTGTTCGACACCGAACCGGCCAGCGTCGATGCGAAGACGTCCGCGAACTCGGCGCGCGAGGCCTTGAAACCGATGGTGTTGACGTTGGCAACGTTGTTGCCGATCACGTCGAGATTCTTGGAGGCGGCGTTCAGACCGCTCAGTGCTTGCTGGAAACTCATTCAATGCTCCCGTGTACGGAACGATATTCAGTAGTAGAAGATCAGCTGATCTGACGTACGGCCGACATGTTGTATTGGTTGCCGCCTTTATCGATGACCCTGGTACCCGCTGCGCCCGGCTGGATGCTTTGCACCGTTACCGTGGACAGCGTCGTGGCCGCACCGGTCACACCGCTTGCGGTCAACTGCACATCGAAGGTGTAGGTGCCGGGAGGCAGCTGATTGCCATCGGAGTCCTTGCCGTCCCAGTCAAAATGGGTGGTGCCGGCCTTGGTCTTGCCCATATCGGACGTGTACACCACAGCACCGTCGGCATTGGCGATGGTGAGCTTGGCGTTTTCCACGGCGTAAGGCACATCGAAACCACCGCGAACCGTCGAGTCTTCTTCCAGCACCAGCGTCTTGCCCGGCACTTCGACATCACGACCCACCAGCGCGGCGGCCTGCATCGATTGCATGCCTGCCAGGTTGCTACCCAGACCAGCCACGGTGTCGTTCAGCGAAGAAATACCGTTGACCGTGCTGATCTGCGCAAGCTGCGACGTCAACTGAGCGTTGTCCATCGGATTCATCGGATCCTGGTTCTGCATCTGCGCAACCAGCATCTTCAGGAACTGTTCCGACAGGTCGTTGGCGGTGGTGTCCTTAGTGGTGGTGGTCGCTATCGGCGCAGTGCTGGCGCCGCTGTTTACGGTAAGGCTCATCGTCAGGTTCCGAGAGTGATGGCTTTTTGCATCAGAGTTTTGGTGGTGTTCATGATTTCGACGTTGGTCTGATACGCCCGCGACGCCGCGATCATGTCGACCATTTCGTCAACGACCTCGACATTGGGCATGGTCAGATAACCATCGGCGTCGGCCAGCGGGTGCTTCGGGTCATAGACCCGCTTGCCGGGTGCGGAGTCGGTGACAACCTCTTTCACACGCACGGCTTTCGCATCCTTGGCGCTGCCCGGAAGCGAAAACGCTTCGAACACCACCTTGCGACCGCGATACACCTCGCCATCGGGGCCGGCCACGCTTTCCGCGTTGGCCATGTTGCTGGCCACCGTGCTCAGGCGCTGGCTGTTGGCGGTGAGCGCCGTATTGGCGATCTCGAATGCCTTATTGAGCGACATTGACGATCCTTCCTATCAGTTGTTCTGCATGACGGTTTGCATCGTGCGGATCTGGCCGCTCAGCATCCGAAGAGACGCGTCGTAGCGCAGCGCGTTCTCGGCGAACTGGCCGCGTTCCAGATCCGGATCGACGGTATTGCCGTCGATCGCATCCTGCGTGGGAGTGCGATAAAGCATGGCGACCGGCAAACCTGCGGTGGACGAACCGGCGATATGGCCGGTCTGGGTCCTGGCAAGGCTGACGGTCATTGCGCTGCCGATGGCCTTGCCGCCGCCAGTGGCTTCTTTCAAGGCCGTGGAGAAATCGAAATCTCGCGCCTTGTAATTCGGCGTTTCGGCATTGGCCAGATTGGCGGTCAATACCTCCTGCCGCTGCGAACGCAGTTGCAACGCTTGCGCGTTGAAGTTGAACTCATCGTTGATGCGACCAATCATGCCGTGCTCCGAACCTATTTATCAGGTGTAAGCATTATTCGTCCTGGCCCATCCATTGAAAGCCCGAGAATGAACGGATTTCTACCCCTGTTTCCACCTTCGCGTACCCACCCCGCGCGTAAAGTGCAGTCCATGCTTCTGATCAGATCCCTTGCCCTGGCCACCGCGCTGCTGGCATCGACCCCGCTGCTGGCAGCCCCGGTCGATGCGCAATCCATCGCTGAAATCGGCGAACGGATGCTGCGTGATCGCGCCCAATCCCAGGCCGACGTGCTGGGTGCCGAAATCGCTGTCCGGGTGCCGACACTGGCCTCCAGAGCCGCTGACGCGCCCTGCAAACCCGAAGTTTTCCTGCCGCCCTCCTCCAGATCCTGGGGCAAGACGCAGATCGGCTTGCGTTGCGCTGACAGCAACTGGACAGTGCGCCTGCCTGCCGAAGTGTCATTGACCGCCACGATTCCCGTGCCCACGCGTCCGATCAAGGCAGGCTCCGTGCTGGCACAGGGCGACTGGACCTTGACCGAGCTGGATGTTGCTGGCTGGACACGCGGCGTGACCGTTGATGAACAAAGTCTTGCCGGCTCACGGGTAACGCGACCGCTGCGTGCCGGTGAACCAATTCCGCCAGACGCACTGACCTCGGCAGCCCGCATGGGTGTTGGCGAACAAGTGCGTGTGTTGTTGATCGGCAAAGGATTTACCGTTCGCTCTGCCGGAGAAATCGTTCAGCAGTCGACCGTGGGCGGTTCAGCCCGGGTAAAACTTGAATCCGGACGAACGGTGTCGGGTACCTTGCGCGCGGACAAGCAGATCGAGGTACATCTGTGAGAACATATGCTGGCACGTGCCCGCGCAACTAGCGCGCCAAATACACAAACTGATAAAGTTCCTGGCGATATAGCCCTACAGTTTTAAGCAGGCCCGCCGTTACTAGGGTATATCGCAGGAGTCATGTCGTGAAAATCACCCAGAACGGTACCGATCCGCTTCGTCCCAGCAGCAATGCTCAGGCCGGAACACGCGTTCGCCAGACCAACGAGCAAGGCGCGCCCAGCGGCGTGAGCGCCAGCTCTTCATCGATCCAGCTGTCGGCTGCATCGCGCGAGACGCAAGGCAGCGAAGCACCTTTCAACGCTGCCCACGTCGAAGAAATCAAACAAGCCATCCGTGACGGCAAGTTCAAGGTGAACGCCGAAGCTGTGGCAGACAAGTTCCTGCAAATTGAACGCGAACTCATCACTTCCCGGTAATTCCCTCGCGGGATTACAAGGCGTAGACGCGGCTACCCTCAGCCGCTTCGAGCCCTTGATGCAACGTTGCGATGCGACGGGTGCCCAGCTGACCGATGCCATGGCACGCGGCGATTCCGACCTGGTCCGCAGTCTGGCGGGCGAAGTCGCGCAAATCCTGTTGAGCCTGCAAAAAGTCTTGCCGGAACTCGCAGAGCAACTCAGCACGGCAGATGAGTCAGTGCGCCAGGCATGGCGTGTCCGGATCGAGAACACGGCAAAGCCGCTGCGCGTTGCTGCTGCACTCTCCGACATTCAAGCTCACGCAGCCAGCAGTCGCCTGGCAGTACTGGCACGTGCCGCCGGTCTTGAGACCACATACGGTCCTGGCGGCCAACTGACGCTGAAGACGGTCTAAGCGTCGCAGCAGAACAGTGCCACCACAGTACTGCAAAGACATCCGGCCGACGATCCGTTGCCGGATGTCAGCCAGAAGCAGTTAGAAAATCCCCAAAATCCCCAGTAAGAAATCCCTTTTGCCGATTCAGTCGCCCAGCGACCTGAACCTCAATTGGCGCGCCAGCTCTTGAGTCGTGTCCGCAGGCGTGCAACCGCCTGAGAATGCAGCTGGCACACGCGCGACTCGGTCACGCCCAGCACGGCAGCAATTTCCTTCAAGTTCATCTCGTGCTCGTAGTACAGGCCCATCACGAATTTCTCGCGTTCGGGCAGGCGCTCGATACCTTCGACCAGCGCTTCCTTGAAACGACGATCGGTCAGCCGTTCCTGCGGATTTGCCGAATGGTCGGCAATATGGCGGTCCAGATAGTTGTCGCTATCTTCGTCCGAGTCCATATCCTCGTAGTAGAAGAGGTGCGAGCCGCGTGCATCGGCCAGCATGTGCCGGTACTCGTCGATCGGCACCTCAAGCGCTTCGGCCATTTCGTTTTCCGACGGTGCGCGCCCCTGCTTGTGCTCAAGCTTCTGCATGGCCACGTCGATTTTGCGCTGCGTCTGTCGAACGCTGCGCGGCAACCAGTCGCCGCGGCGCAACTCGTCGAGCATCGCACCGCGCACCCGCTGCGTGGCGTAGGTTTCGAACTGGGCACCCATGCCCTCTTCGAATCGTTCGAGCGCATCCATCAGGCCGATCATGCCGGCCTGGATCAAATCCTCGATCTGGACACTCGCAGGAAGCCTTGCCACCAGGTGGTGTGCCATGCGGCGCACCAAGGGGACATGGCGCTCCAGCTGTCTATCACGTTCTAGCGTGCCGGCTCGGTTGTACATGAGATCTTATTCAGGAAATATCCAACTCGGCGTGCAAGCCGAGAAAACGCTCGGCGGTCAGGCTGAGCTGGGTAGCGGCCTCCATCGCCGCGGCCCCCGCCCAGATAGACACCGACAGTTGCGGCAAGATGGCGTGCAGCCCTTTGATCAGCACATAGGCTGTCATCAATTGCCCCGGCTGCGAATCAACCACCATGATGAACCGCGTGTTTTCACCACTCCACGAGGCAAGCTCGCTCGCCCGCTGGCGGCCTGCCCCGATGATCAGGATGTCGGGCACCGACGGCAATGCCACGACAACATCCAGAATCTCTTGCATGGTTACATCGCCACTGACAACCCGCATCAAGGCGCGAGCTGCCGGCAGCAAGAAGCAGCCTGGCTCGATCGCGTGCAAGGCGTGATCGGCAGTGGTGTGGCCGTCCAGCAAATGGCCTAGTTCGAAGCGTGGCGTGACCGAGAACGCCCGCGCCAGGTCGCCGTATGACGGATCGAGCACCAGGGGTGCGCGACCTTCGCGGCGCAACGCCAGCACACGCCGCCGGATGGCAGCCGCGCGCACGGCTGAATTGGTTGCCCAGACGATCTCGACAACCGGCGTCGCAGGCTGCAGCAATCGACGCAAGCCCGATGCCTGATCAGTTAGTTCGCCAGAATATAGTGACGTGCCCTGCACGGTCAGGACTCCATCATGAGACGCGGGCCGGATTGCCGGAAGGGGCATCCACCGCAGGCATTGAAGACCAGTCCAGCTCATCGCCTTCAAGCTCGAACAAGGACGAGCCGCGCTGCTTGAGCGCGCGATGCACCAACAACTGGATGTTGGCACCGTGCAAGTCTTCCGGTACGCGCTGACCCGTGGTCAGGAAATGCAGCGGCAGCTGATGACGAATGGCGGCGTCCAGCGGACCGCCAAGGCGCACCGCTTCATCGAGCTTGGAGATGATCGCGCCGGCCAGGCCGTCGCCGCGATACGCCTGGACGATGTCTTCGGCCTGTTCTGCATGCGCACCACCCGGCAGTACCAGCAGGCGCTGCACGTTCGTCACGGCAAGGGATTGCAGATGTTCGGGGATGCGCTCGTCGCGCTGGCTCATACCGGTGGTGTCCACCAGCACCAGCTTGCGGTCGCTCATGCCCAGCAAGGTGGATTCAAGGTCTTGGGCACCGCGTGCGGTGTAGACATCGACGCCCAGAATGCGGCCGAAGGTACGCAGCTGGTCAACGGCACCGATCCGGTATTGGTCGGTGGTGATCAGACCAAGTGAACGGGCACCGTACTTCACGACGCAGCGCGCGGCGATCTTGGCCGTGGTCGTGGTCTTGCCCACACCCGTCGGGCCGACGATGGCGTAAATGCCACCTTTTTCGACAATGCTGTCAGCCAGCGGCACCGTGCGCAGATTGCGCACCAGCACTTCGCGCAACCACTGTTCTGCTTGAGCCTCGGCGTAATCGTCGGGCAGGCGAGCCAGAATCGTACGCGCCAACACCGGCGAGAAACCCGAGTCGACCAGCGTGCGCCACAGATTGCGACGCATGGGGTTGCGGTGGGTGGCATCACGCCAGGTCAGCGCGCCCATCTGCTGGGACATCCACTCACGCATGGCGCGCATTTCTTCCATGACCGGTGCGGTCGCGGCAGAAGCAATGGCCTGCGCATCTTCCGGCGAGATCGCGGGCGCTGCGGCTGGCTGGGCTTCAGGCGACGAATGCGAGGCAGCTACCGGCAAGCTGGGTTGCGACTGGCGCAGGGTCTCGCGCATGCCTTGTTCGGTTTCCGACACGCGGCTGCCCGATTCTGCAATCGGGCGCACGCGGGGTCGTTCAGGTTCGGGGTGTACGGCTTCACGTTGGGGACGGCTTGCCTGCGGCAGATTGGAGCGCACCACGTGCTGCGCCTGGTCCTCATCCATGCGCGGCCAGGCCGGCGTGCCGCTTTGCTGTGCCAGCACACGTGCAGCCGGCGACAGGCGCACGGGTTCGTCTTCGATCTCGTCCCACAACGCGCGGCCACCGGTCTCGCCCGTATCGTTGTCACTGCCGCTATCTTGACCAATCGGCGCGGGCACGCTGTAGGACGGACGCTGCGGCGCAACCGTGGCCGGCGCGAGCACGGCGTTTTGTACATCGTGCACTTCCTGCGCACTGGCCCCCACGATCTCGACCCCATCTGCCGTCTTCCGGGTAGACACGATCATGGCATCCGCGCCGAGTGCTTCGCGCATGATGCGCAGGCAGTCCCGGGTATTGGTGGCAATGAATTTACGCAAGTTCATGATGTCTCGGACGGTAGGGTCGGAATAAGCAGAGATTGCAACGATGAAACCAGCGGAGGATCAACGTCCACCCAGCGTCGACGTGACGCGGATGGTGCGAGACTCCGGTACTTCGGAATGTGCCAGCAACTTCAGGCGCGGCACGGTACGACGGAACAGACGAGCCATGCCACTGCGCAGGCGGTCGGGCACCAGCAGCACCGACGGCTTGCCCAAGGCATCCATGCTGTCGACGGCGCGATTGGCATCCTGCAGCAAGCGCTCTGCCAGCATCGGCTCGATCGCCCCAGCATCGCCGCGACCGAAGGCATTGGCCAGCACGCGTTCCAGATCGGGATCGAGTGCCAACACTTCCACATCGCCCGTCGGCCCGAAGATGCCTTGGGTAATGGCCCGGCCCAGGGCGATACGCACAGCAGCCGTCAATTCGCCCGGGTCTTGCGTGCGGGCAGCATGGTCGGCCAGCGTATCGACGATGCTGCGGAAATCGCGAATGTGCACACCCTCTTCCAGCAAGGACTGCAGCACGCGCTGCAACGTTGCCATCGGAATCAGCTTGGGCATCAGATCTTCCAGCAACTTCGGCGTCTGCGCGGTGAAGTGGTCGATCAGTGCCTGCAGTTCGCCGCGGCCAAGCAACTCGGCAGCATTGCTGTGCAACAGGTGCGACAAGTGTGTGGCGATCACAGTTCCCGGATCGACCACGGTGTAACCCGCAGCCTGCGCCGCTTCACGGCCAGCGGCGTCGATCCACAGCGCCGGCAGACCGAAGGCCGGATCTACCGTGGGAGTACCCTGGATTTCGCGGGTCACCCTACCTGGGTTGATGGCCAGCAGACCATTGGCCTGCACGTCGCCTTCGCCGATCACCACACCTTTGAGCGTGATGCGATAGGCACCGGGACGCAGCTCCAGGTTGTCGCGAATGTGCACGGCTGCCGGCAGGAAACCGACGTCTTGTGCAAATTTCTTGCGCAGCGCCTTGATCCGCTTGAGCAGTTCGCCGTCGGCGCTCTTGTCGACCAGCGGAATCAGGCGATAGCCCACTTCCAGGCCAATGGTGTCCACGTGGCTGACGTCTTCCCAGGTGGCTTCTGCCGACTCTGCTGGCGCGACAGCCGCCGCAGCGGGCTTGGCCACGACCTGAGCCGCCGCCGCATTCTTCTTTGCCAGACGGAACGCCAGGTAACCCATGCCGGCAGCCAGCACCAGGAACACCAGGTTCGGCATGCCTGGAATCAGCCCCAGCAGGCCGATGATGGCAGCCGAAATCGCAAGCGCCTGGGGCGAACCCAGCAGCTGCTTGCCGACTTCCGTGCCGATGTCTTCGCCCTCGCCCACACGAGACACGATCAGGCCGGCAGCAATCGAGATCAGCAGCGCAGGTACCTGACCCACCAGACCGTCACCGATAGACAGCAGCACATAGACCTTGCCCGCTTCGGCGAAGCTCAGGTCGTGCTGGCCCATACCGATGATCAGGCCACCGATGATGTTGACGAAAAGAATCAAGATGCCGGCGATGGCGTCGCCGCGAACGAACTTCGAGGCACCGTCCATGGCACCGAAGAAATCAGCCTCGCTGCTGATTTCTTCACGACGCTTGCGCGCCTCGGCTTCGTTGATCAGACCCGAATTCAGATCGGCGTCGATCGCCATCTGTTTGCCGGGCATCGCATCCAGCGTGAAGCGAGCAGACACTTCGGCGATACGGCCCGCACCCTTGGTCACCACCATGAAGTTGATGATCACGAGGACCATGAACACCACAATACCGACGGCGAAGTTACCGCCCACCAGGAAGGTTGCGAAGGCCTCGATCACCTTGCCGGCCGCATCAGGACCAGTGTGACCGTGCAACAGCACCACTCGGGTCGATGCCACGTTGAGCGACAGGCGCAACAAGGTGGTGACCAGAATGACCGTCGGGAACACTGCGAAGTCGAGCGGACGGCGAGTGTAAGTAGCTACCAACAACACCATCAGCGAGATGGCGATATTGAACGTGAACAAGATGTCGAGCAATGCTGGCGGCAAAGGCAGCAACATCATTGCAAGAATCATCAGGATGAACAGCGGCATCCCGAGTTCGCGCAGGCGGCTGGCCTCGAAGCGCAGCCCTGCGATGGTGACGCTGCGACCCGGCGTCATGCGGATGCTCCTTTGTCAGCTGCGGCTTTGTCGGCAGCGGCTTTGTCGGCAGCGACTTTTTCAGCGGCGATCTTGGCACGGCGGCCACGACCGATCGCATCCGTGTCATTGGGGTCCCAGCCCGGGGGCACGTCGACAGCCTGCCACGCAACCGAGGGGCCCGGTGCGCGCAATGCGTAGACGTAGGCCAGCACTTGGGCTACGGCACGGAACAAGGCCGTGGGGATTTCTTTTTCGAGTTCGCCGTGGCGATACAGGGCTCGTGCCAATTGAGGGCTTTCCAATACCGGGATCTTGTTCTCGGCGGCGAGTTCGCGAATACGTGCTGCGATCACATCCGTCCCTTTGGCCAACAGGCGCGGGGCGCTTGTCTTGCCTTCTTCGTATTTGAGCGCTACCGCGTAATGCGTCGGGTTGGTCAACACCACGTCCGCCGTCGGTACCGATTGCATCATTCGTGAGCGTGCGCGTTCGCGCTGCATCTGGCGGATCTTGCCCTTCAAATGCGGATCGCCCTCGGATTCCTTGTTTTCCTGCTTCATTTCTTCCAGCGTCATCTTCATTTGCTTGTGGTGGTTCCACCACTGCAAAGGAACGTCGGCCGCCGCGATGATGAACAGGCCGCTGGCCATGATCAGCATGTCAAAGCGCAGCATATTGCCAAGCGCCGTGATGGCGCTGGGCTGGGTACCGGCGATGAGCGCCATCTTGTCGGCGTTGCCGCGCCAGAACAGCAAGGCACCCAGGCCACCCAGCACAATCACTTTCAACAGGGACTTGCCGAGTTCGCCCAGGCCACGCGAAGAAAACATGCGCCCGAGGCCAGTCAACGGATTCAGACGGTTGAAGTCAGGCATCAAGGCCTTGCTGGACAACAACAAACCGCCCAGGCCGATCGATCCGATGATGCCGGCGATCATGGCGGCCCCCAGGATCGGCGCAATGCTGATCAAGGCATGTCCGACCATTTCGTAGAAGGCATTGACGATCGCGTTGTTGTCGCGCGCCGTGGCCACCATGCGCCCGCTGGCGATGAAGGAACTGCGAATCCAGGTCAGCGAGTCCGCGACCAGAATGGCACCACCGAATCCGACAGCGCAGGTTGCAGCGAAGGTAGACAAGGCTCCAGAAAGCTCGCGCGAACGCGGCACCTGCCCATCCTCACGCGCCTTATCCAGCCGCTGTTGAGAAGGGGCTAGTGTCTTGTCTTCGCTATCTGCATCTCCAGCCACCGTACGCGCCCACCGCTATCCAGTTCAATGGATGGCATTATTCCGCGTAACACCCTGTGTCAAAACGCAGAACAAGTGGTCGAAACCGAGGCTTATTCCTCCCCGTATCGTTACCGCCGCAAAATCGGGCGTGATACAGGGGCAGGAAGGGCAAGGATGGGAGAGGTTCGGGCAGGCGGCGCGAGCGCGCTGCGGACCTCATCGAGGTCCGCCCGGGGTATGGCCACGGAGTGCGGCCACGGGGGGCATCGCCAAGAAGGTGCGGCTGCTGGGTGGATCACCCTGCGCAGCCGCCCACGCTCACTTCAACAGCACTTCCGGGTGGAAGCCCAGGCGCAGCGCGCCCCAGTGGCGGCCCTTGATGAACAAGGGCATAGACAGATCGTTCAGAATTTCGCCGGTATCACGGCAGTAGGTCTGCAACAGGAACGGGTCCTTGCTGCGCCCTGCCCGCTGACCGACTTGATCCTTGAAGATCATCTTGTTGCGGCTTTTCACGCGATCGACGTCGGGGTTGCCGGTGGGCGGATGTGAATGGAAGCTGTTGTGTGCAGGCGCGTAGCCGTTTTCATCAATCGCGATGGCAAACACACCGCCATCGACTTGCTTGACGATTTCGTCCAGCAGCGGCTGCAATTCAGCTTCGATCGAATCGTCGTACGAGGTACGGAACTTGGCCGGATTGGTGCCGGTGACCGGGCGATAAGCCGTGTCGAACAGGTTCAGACCACGGCCGGCTGCGGTTTCCAGCAATGCCTGCACACGATCGCGCTGGGCAGCTACCCGTTCAAGAATCGTTTCATAGACCTCGTCGCCGATTCGGAAGCGCGCCGTCGTCTCGCAGATGTCCTCCGTTGCCGTGAACAGTTCGCGCGTGGAGACTTCCGATTCCTGCATCTTGCCGACCAGCCCACCCGACAATTCGCGGATGTCCACGACATGCTGCTGCACGGTGTTGTTGGCAACTGCCACCGTCGACATGTCACGGCTCATGCCCGACAGGTGTTCGCTCATCACGCCCAGGTCATGGACCATGGCCGAGAAGCCTTCCGTGGCACGACCGATGACTTGCTGCGCGTCTCGCACCTGCACCGTGATGTCGGAGGTACGACGGCTGGTACCATCGGCCAGCTCGATCATGCTGCGAATGCTCTCGAAGATCTCGCCGGTGGCGCCCTTGACGCGTTCAGCCAGCAATCGCACCTGATCGGCAACCACTGCAAAACCACGGCCGCTTTCGCCCGCACGGGCGGCTTCAATGGCAGCATTGAGCGCCAGCAGATTAGTCTGATCAGAAATTTCGCTGATCAGCTTGGCAATGTTCTCAATGGACTGCGAGCTGAGTGTCAGCTGTTCCACCACAGTGCCGAATTCGACCAGTTGGTCACGCACACGACCAACACTGTTGGACGCCTGTTCCAAGTCGGCAAAGGAGCTGTTGGCAACCGACACATGATGCTCGGTCGACGATGCCATTTCTTTTGCCTGGCCCGCCGTGGAGCCCATTTGTTCGGCGGTCTGCGCCACAAAACCAGCGGCCGCGCCAGACAGGTTGTCCTGCTTGCGTGCCATGTCGGCAGACGCCGTGACGTGTGCGGTTACTTTTGCAGATTCATAGGCAACCTGCACACCCAGTCGACGCACTTCGCGGATGATGCCGCGCAGGCGGACCGCGAAGTCGTTGTAGGCCTGAGCCAGATCGCGGAATTCGTCGTGGGTGAAGGTGGGCATTTCATGCGACAGGTCACCGGCACCTTGGCCGATGTCTCGCATCATGCTGGTCAGTTGCTGCACCGGCCGCACGATCAGGTGGTGCAAGTACAGGAAGGCACCGATACCTGCCAGCACGCCAATGCCTGCGATCCACGGCAGCCATTGGCCACGGCCGGTTGCCACGGCAATCCAGGCCAATACCGGCCAGATGGCGACGATGATCAGATTGCCGGCAAGTTTGCGCGACAAGGTATTGAAGATCGCACGCTCCACCGCTTCGTAGCCACGCCTGAGGGCGGACGGATTGGGTGGTGCGGCGGAAGCATGCCGCGTCGATGTGAATGAAGATTCAGTGAGCGCGCGCGGCTCTGCCTGGCTTACCAACATTGGGTGCGGCCTTTATCGATCAATTCCGACATGGGCCGGCCCGGACGGGCCGGCCGAGATACAGCGAGGATTAGTACAAGCCTTCGAGCAGCTCGCGCATTTCCAACACCAAGACTAGCGTGCCGTCTCCCGACAGCGTGGCACCTGCAACACCCTTGGGGTGAATGCCTTCCAGCGGCTTGATCATGACTTCGTCCTGACCGACAAAACCGTCGACGGTCAATACGAGTTGCTTGTCGCCATGAGACAGCACAACAGCAACCTCTGCCGGCTTTTCACGCGGCAGACCGATCAAGGTGGCCAGATCGAAGATGGGCAACACACGCCCACGAATCACGATCGAGGGACAGTCACCCACACGCTGAATCTGGGTGGTGTCGACCGAAATGATTTCCCGCACGGACGACAGCGGCAAGGCGTAGACCTGCCCCAGCAGTTCCAGCATCAACACAGGCAGAATCGCCAGCGTCAAAGGCAGAGAAATCGTGATGCGCGAACCGCTTCCGGGGACCGACTGAATATCGATACGGCCCTTGAGCTTTTCGATGTTCGTGCGAACCACGTCCATGCCCACGCCGCGGCCGGACAGATCGGACACTTCCGCCTTGGTGGAGAATCCTGGCAGGAAAATCAGTGCCAGACATTGCGCTGGATCAAGAACGCTTGCTTCTTCGGCAGTGATGGCACCTTTTTCAACCGCCTTGCGACGGATGACTTCGGCGTCCATGCCCTTGCCGTCATCGGTAACTTCAATGACGATGCTGTCGCCGGTCTGACGTGCCGAGACGTGCAGCGTGCCACGCTCCGGCTTACCGATACGACGGCGCTCTTCAATGGTCTCGATACCATGGTCAACCGAGTTACGGATCAAGTGAACCAGCGGATCGTTCAGTTCTTCCAGAATGGTCTTGTCGACCTCGGTGTCGGCACCGGTGATGACCAGGTCGACATCCTTGCCCAGCTGACGTGCCAGATCTCGCGCCAGGCGCGAATACTTCTGGAACACACGACCAACCGGCTGCATCCGCGCCTTCATGACTGCCGACTGCAGATCGGAAACCAGCGTGTCGAGTTGGCTCAGGACTGTGTCTACAGTCTTTGCGCCTTCCGCGTCCACGCCTTCGCCGTTGAGCGCGTCGCGCAGGCAATTCAGACGGTTCTTGGTCAGGCCGATTTCACCCGACAAGTTCAGAATCTGGTCGAAACGCGCGGTATCGACGCGGATCGTATTTTCTTTGGTGACAGCACTACCACCTTGCGGTGCACCCCGTGCCGGACGCGGTGCAGCTGCCGGCGCAGGCGAACGCTGAACCTGGGGTGCGGCAACTGCCTGACCCGTCTTCGGAGCCAGCAACTGCTGCGGTGCATATTCAGCGGCAGGTGTTGCAGCGCCCGGCGAACCTTCACCGTGTTTGGGTTCACCGAAAGCAGCACGGTAGTAACCGAGCCAGTCGGGCGAATTGGGATCGTGCGGAACATGTGGAACGGATGCGACAGGCGCAGCAGCAATCGGTGCGATGGATTCCACGTCGCGGATATCGCCACGCAGAGCGCGCGTATCCACGGTCTCGCCACGCGCAGCAGCCTCAAGTCCGGCCAGCAATGCTGCAGGCGCGGGCGAAGGCATGCGACCGCTTTCCATTTCGCCGAACATGCGACGCACCTCGCCGGTGGCGGCGAGGATCAAGTCCATGATTTCAGGCGTGATCTGCAGCTGGTGACTACGCAGCAGATCAAGCAGGTTCTCACCGCGATGGCACAGTTCGACCAGTGCCGTTGCTTCCAGGAAGCCGGCACCGCCCTTGACCGTGTGGAAACCACGGAAAACCTGGTTGAGCAGACCGTTATCGTTCGGGCGCTGCTCCAGGTCGACCAGACCGCTGTCGACGTCATCCAGGAGCTCGCCGGCTTCCGTAAGGAAATCGACGAGCAGATCGTTCATTTCGGCAAAGGCGGACACCTTTTGCTCCTTTGCGTCAGAAACCTAAGCTTTCAAGCAAGTCGTCGACTTGCGCCTGGCTCGTCACCACATCGTCGCGACCCTTGGCATCGACCACCGGACCGTTCATCCAGTCGGTCTGCGCCGTGCGCTTGTCTGCGGGCGTGGATTCGACCAGCAACTTTACCAATTGCGCTTCGAAATCGGAGGCAAGTTTCAGTACCTTCTGGATCACTTGACCCGTCAGATCATGAAAATCTTGCGCCATCATGATGTCGGTCAACAAAGCCTGAGTCGCCACTGCATCGGTACTGGCGCGCTTCATGAAAGCGTGCGTATCGGCAGCGACCACCTTGAACTCTTCCACGCTCAGCTCGCGGGCATACAGCTTGTCCCAACGTGCATTGAGCTTGAGTGCTTCGCCTTCAAGCGAACCCTGGATGTCCTGGCCCTTCTCGACGTTGGACAAGGCACGATCTGCGGCTTGTCCGGTCAGACGGGCAATGTAGTCCAGGCGCTGGCGCGTATCAGGCAAGGTACTGACCGCATGCTCGACTTTTTCGTGATAGCCCAGCTCGCGCAGGGCATCATGCAACTGTCGTGTCAGGATACCGATGCGCTGGAAGAATACGTCGCCATCCTCACCACCGGCTGCCGAAGCAGCTGGTGCGGATTGCTTTGCATCGTTCGCCGACGGCGAGGCCGCCGGTGCCGCCGGAGCCTGCGCATCCAGCCGCGCCAACGTTTCGGAGGAAATCTGGTCGAACAGGGCTTCTAGGTCTTCGGTATCGCGGGACATCATGCCGCTCCGGTCATCTTCTGGACGACTTTGAGAAGTTTGTCTTCGAGGGTGGCTTTGGTGAAGGGCTTGACGATGTAGCCGTTGGCGCCAAGTTGGGCCGCCAGCACAATGTCTTCCTTCTTTGCCTCAGCGGTCACGAGCAGGACGGGCATCTTTTTCAGACCCTCGTCTGCGCGGATTTCGCGAAGTAATTCAAAGCCGTTCATATTCGGCATGTTGATGTCGCTGACCACGAAATTGAACGCGCCGCTACGCAGCTTGTTCAAAGCAATCTGGCCATCCTCCGCCTCGTCGGCGTTGTTGTAGCCAATTTCCTTCAACAAGTTGCGCACGATGCGCCGCATGGTCGAAAAGTCATCGACGATCAGAAATTTCAAGTCGTCCTGGTTCATGTGTCTTCTTTCAAGCCTTCGTGGGCACGAGGTGACTGGTGATCATGGTGGCCAACTCGACGGGATCGAACTTCGCAACGTAGGCGTCCACGCCGACTTGCTGACCAAGCTTTTTGTTGGCGACCGAAGACAAGGAGGAATGCATAACCACGTGGATGCGCGCAAAGCGCGGATCCGACTTGATGTGTCGGGTCAGCACGTAGCCGTCCATTTCGGGCATTTCTGCGTCGACGAGAATCAGACCCAGCACGCTTTCGAGCGCGACACCGTCAGCTTCGGCACGCGAAGCGATTGCCTTGAGTTTTTCCAAGGCTTCGGCACCGTTGATGGCGTGCTGGTGCGGCAGACCAAGCTTGTCCAGAACTTCGACAATTTTCTTGCGTGCAATGACGGAATCGTCGGCGAAGAACACGTTGGCCTTGTGTTCGGGCGCCATATCCTCGATACCGGTCGGGACCTTGTCTTCGCCAATAACGGAAGAAAGAATCTGCTCGACATCGAGAATGGACACGAGCTTACCATCGGGCAACTCGGTAAGCGCCGTCATGAAGCTCATTGTGTTGGCCGGCATGGACTGCGGCGACTTCACATGATCCCAGTCGATACGAACGATACGATCGACATCGGCCACCTGGAACGCCTGCGTGTGGCTCGAAAACTCGGTGATCAGCAGCTTCGTGCGCGGTGCGTCGAGCTGCATGTTGATCGCGGTGGCCAGGTCGATGACCGGCAGGATCGCGCCTCGCAGCGAGATGATGCCTTCCACGCCGCGCGGAACATTCGGCGTCTTCGTGAGAGGCATGATTTCACAAACCTCACGCACCTTGAACACATTGATCCCGTAGATCTCGGTCCCGCCCAACGAGAACAGCAGCAGCTCCATTTTATTGGAACCGGCCAGGCGGGCCTTCTCGTCGATCATGTCCATGAGACGGTTGTCGCTAGTCCCCATGTATTTCTCCGTGGATTCGGCATTCAGCCGAACCAGTTGCTCAGTGAATCAATTTGTAGGCGTCAACGCCGGCTTGATCGAAATCGCTTCGGTCAAAGACGGTGTTTCGGGTGCGTCAGGAATCGCGACCGGTGCGCCACCGGTCTTCACGTACTCTTCGCTGCGGCGGTTCATGACCACAATGCTGATGCGGCGATTGGCCGGCAAGTTAGCATTATTGGCGTCGAACGGCACCGAATCGGCAAGACCGACAACCCGCAGAATTTTGGTAGGTGGCGTGCCAGCCGCAAGCATGGTACGTCGGGCCGCATTTGCGCGATCCGCCGACAGTTCCCAGTTGCTGTAACCCGCATTACCCGAGGAATAGGTACTGGAATCGGTGTGCCCGGACAGCGACAGGCTGTTGGGCACGCCGTTCAAAGCGCGCGCCAGTTCGATCAGAATCGTCTGGCTGTAGTCTTTCAGCACCGTCTTGCCCACGTCGAACATGGGTCGATTCTGTGCATCGACTACCTGAATACGCAGGCCTTCGTCTGTCAGATCTAACAGGATCTGGTTCTTGAAAGGCCGCAGCGTTTCCGTGCTGAAGATCATCGCCTCAAGCTTGGTCTTCAAGCCTTCCAGACTTTTCTTCTCTTGTACTTCCATGCGTGCACGGGCGTCACGGTCGATCTTTTCCAGTTCGGCACCCGAACGCATCTGCTTTTTCTGAATGGAAAGTTCGCTGCCGCCAACGATCACCGAATTGGATTGGCCCGACGACTGACCGCCCGCCATCGCAACCTTCATGGGCTGATTGAAGTAGTCGGCGATACCGCCCAGGTCGGCCTGCGAGGCCGAGCTGAGCAGCCACATGAGCAGGAAGAAGGCCATCATCGCGGTCACGAAGTCGGCATACGCGATCTTCCACATGCCGCCGTGGTGTTCGCCGTGGCCGCCCTTCTTCTTCCGGCGAATGATGATGGGCGCCGCGCCCTTGACTGCAGCCATGATTAGGTCCGTTTACTGTGGTCGCTGAACACAAGCCGCTTACGCGGGCTTGCGGCCCTTGACCGTATCTTCGAGTTCGGAGAAGGTCGGACGCTCGGTCGAGAACAGGATCTTGCGACCGAATTCCACAGCCAGCGCCGGGGCATAACCGTTCAGGCTCGCCAACAGCACAACCTTCACGCATTCGAACTGCTTGGAGCTCTCGTCTGCCTTTTGCTGCAGCACCGAACCCAGCGGACCGACAAAACCGTACGCCAGCAAAATGCCCACGAAGGTACCGACCAGTGCAGCACCGATCTTGCCGCCCAGAATCGACGGCGGCTCGCCCACCGATCCCATCACGTTCACCACGCCCATCACAGCGGCCACGATGCCGAATGCCGGCAGGCCGTCGGCCACGCGCTGAATGGCTTGTGCGGGAATCAGGGCTTCGTGGTGGTGGGTTTCGTTTTCCTGATCCATCAGGGCTTCGATTTCAAGCGGATTCAGGTTGCCGCTGACCATCAGACGCAGGTAGTCGGTCAGGAACTCGATCAGGTGATGATCGGCCAGCAGCGCCGGATACTTTTGCAGCATCGGGCTTTCATGCGGTTCCTCGATGTCACCTTCCACCGACATCAGGCCTTCGCGGCGGATCTTGTTCAGAATTTCGTACAGCAGCGCCAGCAGGTCAAGATAACGCTGCTTGGTGAAGTTGGAGCCCTTCAGGGTTTGCGGCAGCGCCTTGAGCGATGCCTTGACCACTTTGCCGGAATTGCCACAGACGAACGCGCCCAGTGCAGCACCTGCAATGATCAGGAATTCGAAAGGTTGGAACAATGCACCAAGCGACCCGCCGTGGAGCATGAAGCCGCCCAGGACGGACAAGATGACGATCAGATAACCAACGATGACGAGCATTCGTCGTCGCTCCTAAAAACGTGGCCTGCTTGCAGCCGCTGCGAATCACTCAGACCTGAGCATCGCCATAGAAAGGTTTTCGGCAGCACGCGCCAAATCTTGAGGCCTGGTTTCGAGTTGTAAGCGATGAAAATCCATCGCGAAACCGCTCGTAGCTGCCCGACTTTGCAATCGTTCCGTCAAAACCGTTCAATTCGGCCCCCACAGCGACCGTTCCGCTGTAGCAATAGACCGCGACCCCATCGAGCCGCGCATCGGCGCGGATCGCACGCAACACCGACCAACCGTCGGTGTCAGGCAAGACCATGTCGAGAAGAATGACGTCGGGCAGGACCGACATGCTGGTGCGGCCGCTGGACGCGCCAGCACCATGCAGGCCGAGCTGCGCCAACGCGGTCGCGCCGTCGGCAACTTCATCGACGCTTTGGCCGAGTCGTTGCAACCACGCGCGAGTCAGGCGGCGGGTAAGCGAATTGTCGTCAATGATCAGAACGCGGCACATGTCGTAGCAGGCTCCCGGCCAACCACTGCCTGGCGAGTCTTGCCAGCACGAGACGGCATATTGCACAGTCCGCACACGTATTGATGCGAAAGCTCAAAGCTGTGCGTGACGAAATGGCCTCGGCAAGAGGTGCATTCGGTCATGCCCAGCATGCCGGCACCGAAGAAACGCGTCAGACGCCAGGCGCGCGTCACGGAAAGCACTTCGGGCATGCCCAGGCTTTCGACTTGTTCGCGGTACAGGCGGAAAGCGCGGATCAGCGCTTCAACTGGCTCAAGATCGCTTGACTTGAACTGGTGCTGATAGATATTCATGAACAGCGACGAATGAATATTCGGCTGCCAGGTCATGAACCAATCAGTCGAGAAAGGCAGCATGCCTTTCGGGGGCGATTTGCCCTTGACCTCGCGGTACAGCCTCAACAGGCGCTCGCGCGACAGACTCACCTCGGCTTCGAGCACCTGGAGGCGGGCATCGAGTTCGATCAGATCGCGGGCAATGTCGATCTGACGGGCTTCAGTAAGAACGCTGCGCGCCATGATCAGACCGATTCCGTGGTGGTACGGCTGGCCATCAGGATGGCAGCATGCATGCGGGACGGTGCTTCATCACGCTTGGGCGAGGCCAGAAGGCTCCACACCATCGAGTCGTCGAAGCGGAAACGAGCCAGCAACATATTGGACGACGCGACGCGCAACACCTGGGCGGTGGTCAGCGAATCGAGAATGTCGGCCACTTCGCCAGACAGACCAAGCCGATACAGCGCTTCGGAACGATCTGCACGAATCAGTTGCTGAGCCAGCATGAGATACGTAAGGTTGGCGTCACGAATCTCGTCGTTCAGGCGCTGCACCGCAGAGCGGGCGGCAGGCTGGCGGACGGAAGAGACTTCTTCGGATGCGTCGATCATCAGGTCTTCGGCAAGGCGCATAGTCATGTTACTTCCTAGAGATCAGCACCAACTCGGTACCGAGCGATGGGCCGCGGCAACTGCGGGTTAACCCATGAACAGAATTATGCGCAAACAGTCGTTACGGGACCATACAGAAACAAGATGTTGCTGACGTACGGTTCCGCGCCGTTCGACGTGTAAGAAAAAGTCCTACACAATGTCAGCCATAACCTGCTTAGAGCTGCGTAATGACACAGATTTTGCCGCGCGTACTGCTTCACCCGACAGCGGACGCCGACACCCTCAGACGTGCTTTCACTTCGTTACCGGTGATTGCCTGGATGATCGACATCAACGGAAGACACGTTTTTGTCACAGACAGCTACGCAAAATTATTTGCCAAATCTGCCGATGAATGCATCGGCGTGTCGGTCGGCGATCTGTGGCCGCCGATGCTTGGTCACGCCTACGCGCTGCGCAATCAGCAGATGATGACCGTGGGTGCGCGCAAGCGCTTCGAAGAGATGTGGCCAGTAGGCGATGAGCCGCGCTGGTTCGAGATCGAACTGCAGTGTGTGGTCGATGACCAGGGCCGCGCAGAAGGCGTATCGGGCTTTGCGCAGGACATCACGTCGCGCATCGAGCGCCAGGAGGCAGCCCGCCGAAACCAGATCGATCTGGAGCGAAAGTTCGCCAAACGGACCGCAGAGTTGCAAGCATCCAACGAAGAACTGGAGGCTTTCTCTTATTCCGTGTCACACGATCTTCGGGCACCGCTGCGTGCTGTAGAAGGTTTCACTGACCTGCTGCGCGAAGATTACGGGCCGCAGCTGGACGAAATGGGCCAGGATTATCTGAGCCACATCGTGCAGGGCACCCATCGCATGAGTCGCTTGATCAACGACCTGATCGCGCTGGCGAAAATGAACCAGAGCGAGCTGGAACGCCAGCGGGTGGACTTGTCACACCTGGTGCGGGAAATCGTGGCCGACCTGCGTGCACGCGATCCGCAACGGGAAGTCGTGGTGAACATCGCCGAAAATATTTCGGCAGATTGTGACGTTGGCCTGATGAATGCCGCGCTGGAAAATCTGCTGGGCAATGCCTGGAAGTTCAGCAGCAAGATTCCGGACGCGCGTATTGAATTCGGCAGTTTCGCCCGCTCATCTTCTACGGTGTATTTCGTGCGTGACAACGGTGCCGGCTTTGACATGGGGCACGCCAGCAGGTTGTTCGCCGCATTCCAGCGCTTCCACCATGAACGGGATTTCACCGGAACCGGCATCGGGCTGGCGACGGTGAAGCGGATCATTCGCCGGCATGGCGGGCAGGTGTGGGCAGAGTCGGCCCCTGGGCAGGGGGCGACGTTTTACTTCACGTTGGATATGCTGGGCTAAATAGGTTGGGCTAACCCAGCCAGGCTGACCAGAAAGGACAAATCAAGGTCAGCAACGATGGATTCACGCGAGTTGAATCCATCGTTTTTCCATCACTCTGGCAAGCCATCCAGCGGATGATGCAGATCGGCACGCCGATGTTTCAGCAGCTTGGGACTGACATTTTCGACAATGCGGAAGACCGGGTCATCCAGCAACGCAGCCGACGGCACTGCCAGCATGTTGAAGCCATGCGGAGGCCCCTCCAGGTAGACCGACGCAGCCGGGATCAATTCGATACGACGATCCCCCATTTCCTGGTTGGTGTGGAAGTCGCGCAACGCATACACGTCGTAGCCCGCCGCGATCAACAGTGAGCAGATGGGCGTGTTCTGCAAGCCGTTGGTCCAATCCACGTAGTCGCGATGCACTTCGAACACGATGGCGGGCTTGTCCTTGGCCAGTACCGCTGCACTACCCTGCAGCGCGTCGATCTCGCCACCTTCGATGTCAAGCATCAGCAAACCGCAATGACGCTGCAGTTCATTGAAGTGATCGTCGATGGTGACGGTATCGAAACCTTCTTCAGTGCTGTCGGCAACCACGGCATTGGCGAAAGAATCGAAGCCGGTCAAACGCAGGCGTTGTTTGCTTTCGCGCCACAAGCCCAGGCGGTGGATACGCACGTTATCCAGGCCGTTCAGTTCGACATTGCCTTCCAGCATGGCCGACTGGGCGGTATCCGGCTCGAAGCAATGAACCTGCCGACCGGCGTCGGCAATCTGACGCGCCAAGGACATGGCGTGGTCACCGAAATAGGCACCACCAATCAGAATGTCGCCATCGGTGTGGCCCGCCAGATAGGCCAACAGACGTGTGGTCTGCGGCTCCCACACGTGGGTGGGGTGCTCACGATCAGCCAGAATGAAGTCGCGCGCAATCTTCGTGCGGAACAGGAACTTGAAGCGCGTTCCGTTCTCAAGGGTCTTTTCGTACAGATCGTCAGACGTATTGATTGCGTCGACGATAGGTCCCGTGATGTCGTCCCGAACTGCGACCGACGCATCAAAACGTGTTTCAGCACGCTTGAGCCAGTCCATCAGTTCCAGGCGCAGCGCCTCGTTTCTGCCCAGCAGAAACAGGGCCTTGCGCAACTTCTCACCATCGAGATCCCGCGGATCGTTAGACATAATGCCTACCTTATTGGCAACCGTACCGAACTTAGAAAACACATGAACGCCGCGCACCGGACAGCACTTTGCCTGGCCCGGTTTGCACGACGTGACAGACCGCTCAGGCGATACGGCGAAGGAAACCGTCTGGTGCAGACGTGATGAGCAAGCGATCTTCCACGGAGCGGTCGATCTCGAACTCGGGATGGCTCTTCATCCATTCCCAGATTGCGGTCTTCGGATTGTTGCCCTTGCCCCAGGGACGATCGGCCCAGACGTAATCGTCAGGCAGGTCTTCCACGAAGGTATCGAACACCACGCAGTAGCTGCCCACGCTGACCAGACCGGCGTACGCATTGAGTTCAGCCAGCACGTGTTCGTGGGTGTGGTTGGAGTCGAGGAACACCAGCACCTTGCTCTTGCCCGCAGCGACTTCCTTGACCTTGGCGACCACGTCGTCGGCAACGCTGGACCCTTCGATCAAGGTGATGCGCTTGGCCAAGGGGTGAGCTTCGATTGCCTGCCGATTGTGCGGACGGATATCGATGTCGATACCCAGGACTTCGCCATGACCCAGCAGTTCCAGCATGGAGGCAGACAACAGCACCGAGCCGCCGTGCGCCACGCCGGTTTCGATGATCAGGTCGGGCTTGACCGCAGCGATGATCTCCTGCATTGCCATGGCGTCCATGGGCAGCTGGATCATCGGGCGTCCGAGCCACGAGAAGTTGTTCATGTACTTGCGCTCAAGCGCAGCAGCGCGCCAAGCCACGGACAGGGCACGGAACTCTTCGTCGCTGGCGAAGGACGCGATGCGGTTTTTCTTCTCATCCCGATAGTCGGGGTGGGCATCGGGGGTGGTTTCGAGATACGTCATTTCAGCTCGACTTCTACTAACTATTGATCGATTCGCCGAGATCACTCGACGACATTGAAATTCTCTTTCAGCAGATATGCATCCATATCGCCGCGCTTGATCTTCTCTTTCATGGCTTTCACCGCGCGCTCCGGCTGATCCCAGCGTATGGCACCGGCATCGTGCTTCATCAGCTCGGGCCAGTCATAGTCCCACCAACGCAAGGCAAGCATTTCATCGATCAGGGCCTGCGAAAAGCGCTTTTTGATGGGTTTTGCCGGTACGCCACCCACAATCGTGTATGGCTCGACGTCGTGGGTAACGACGCTGCCGGCCGCGATCACCGCGCCATCGCCAATCTTTACGCCGCCCATGATTCGCGCATAAGCCCCGATCCACACATCATTTCCGATCACGGCCTGCTTGGGACCATACTCGAAGCTGTGCGGGATCGGCCACTGCATGGGCTCAGGCAGGTAATGCATGAACTGGAACGGGTGAGAGCTGACCCACTCGGTCGGATGATTGAAAAATCCGATTTCCACACCATGGGCGATCGAACAGAATCTGCCGATGCTCACCGAGTGGAAGGTACCGTTGACGATATACGAGTACGCCCCGATATCGCAGACATTGAGCTTGGCACCCGCAAAATAGACCCGGGTGTTCTTTTCGAACCGTAGCCGGCCATTGATTTCCACGCCCGGCGGAACCACAAAGCCATACGGCAATAACGCGGCGGCGATGCCGTCGTTGACGATCACAACCCTTCTCCTTGAAACCCGATGCCTGGGTGGCGCGATAAGGTCACAGCGACGCCTGCAAACTGTTCGCAGCCTTGTAACGACTCAAGTACCGGGGAAAATATTCGGAAAACGCAACGGGTGCGAATCCGAAGTGCGTACGTACTTTCGACACATCGACCGGTGCGAAATACCATTCCGGTGCATCGGGCAGCACACTGACGGCAAAGCCCATATCGCGCTCCAGGAAGCGCGCAATGTCGCCGTTTTCCACGGCCTCACCACTTGCCACGTTGAAAATCCCGTGTTCCGCAGAAAGCGCGATACGCGTCAGCAGTGACACCGCGTCGTCGATATAAAGGTAGTCTTTCTTGGACGTCAGCGCAGTGCGAAGCACCACCTTTCCGCTTCTTCTGCCCTCTTCCAGCAGCTGGTCGATGAAGATATCGGGGTCTGGTCGCAGACCAACGATATTGGACAGCCGGGCAATGCGGATATTGGGCAGACCTGCATGCAGGCAAAGCGACTCGCCCATCAGCTTCGAGATGTTGTACAGATCGCTGGGGTCATTCGGATTGACCCGCAACACCGCCGTTTCCGAGGTATCGCTTGCACCGGTGTAAACGCGCGTGCTGGACAGATAGGTCAGCGAATCGAAATTGCCCGAGGCAATCAATTGGCGCAGCACGCAAACATGCGCTTCCACGGTATCAAGCGGACGGCTGCGAAAATCGGCGGTAAGACCGATGGCGTAAATCACATGCCCCATCGGCTCACGACCCAGCTCGGCACCCCGGGCGGGAGCATGACAGTCATAGCCCTGTGCAGTCAGATGGGCGACCAGGTGACTGCCGACAAAACCACGCGCGCCCAAGACGGTGACCCGCGGTTTGGTGATCAATGTGTTCATCGATCCGCCCCCTGCGCCGCCACGCCTGCATACGCATCACGATCGATGAAGGGGCGTTGCGCATCGCGCGCCGAGACCTCGGTGGGCGGCAAAGGCCACACCACGCCTACTGCCGGATCGAAAGGACTCAACCCGTCTTCGAACTGTGCCGAATAGGCCGCCGTCACCAGATACATGACTTCGCTGTGATCTTCCAGCGACTGGAAACCGTGTGCGAATCCGGGCGGGATGATCAGGCCGCGCTTGTTGTCGGCCGACAATTCGACCCCGAACCACTGCAAAAAGGTGGGCGAGCCCGCGCGCAAATCGACGGCAACATCAAGAATGCTGCCTGCCACGCAGGTGACGACCTTGGTTTCGGCATGTGGTGCATGCTGAAAATGCAGACCGCGCACCGTGCCCGCCCGCGCAGAGCTTGAATGGTTGATCTGCACGATGGGATCTTGCAGACCGATCGCAGCAAATTCTTCACCGCAGTAGAAGCGGGTGAAAGACCCGCGATTGTCGCCGATCGGTTTGCGATCCACGATCCACAATCCGGCAATCGGTGCCGCCTGAAAGGTAAAGCGCGGCGTATCCAGTGAATCGTTCACGTCATTCCTCGTACTGCGCAATTTCAGCCTCACACAGATCACGCGCAAAGCCGCCGTCGTGATGTGCGCGATACCAGGCCATGGTTCGATTGACGGTCTCGGTCAGGCCCCATTTGGGACTGACGCCCAACACGTCTCGCGCCTTGGCAATTTCCAGACTGAGCAGACCTGCCTCGTGCGGTCCCTGCGATGCGGTCTCATAGTGCACGCTACCCGCGCCATAGGCGTGACGCGCCAGTTCCACAACCTCACGTACCGTGGCGGCTTCATGCGTCAGCGGGCCGAAGTTGTAGGCACTTGCCAGTTCCGGCTGCGTCCACAGGCGTTCGGCCAATGTCAGGTAAGCCGCCAGGGACGACAACACATGCTGCCAGGGGCGAATCGCCAGGGGTCGACGAATATCCAGCACCTGCCCGCTCTGCCAGGCACGAACCGCATCTGGAATCAGTCGATCTGCGGACCAGTCGCCACCCCCGATCACATTACCTGCGCGGGCGCTGGCAACGGCGACGCCTTGTGCGGCCAGGAATGCGTCACGGTAGCTGCTGATGACGATCTCGGAAGCAGCCTTGCTGGCGCTATAGGGATCATGCCCACCCAGGGGATCGTCCTCGCGATAGGGATAGACCGTCTCGTGATTGCGATACACCTTGTCCGTGGTGACCATGACCGCCACGCGCGCGGAATCCAGCCCGCGAAGCGCATCCAGCAAGTGAACGGTACCCATGATGTTGCTGGCATAGGTGCCGACAGGGTCTTGGTAACCAGGCCGCACCAGCGCCTGGGCTGCCAGGTGCAGCACGACTTCAGGACGCGCTTCTCGCACGATGCGCGCCAAGCCCTGCGCATCACGGATGTCGCAGAAGGTGCTGGTCATGCCCTGCTCGACCTTGGCCAGCTCGAACAGATTAGGCTGTGTCGATGGCGCGAGCGACACGCCAGTCAGTACCGCCCCCCGTCGTTGCAACCACAAGGACAGCCATGCTCCCTTGAATCCGGTATGGCCGGTAAGCAGTACGCGCTTACCTTGCCAGAAGCCCTGTGCAGCCGCCATTACCATTGTTTCCAGGGAGCCTTGCCGGAACTCCAGAGATCTTCCAGCAGGTTCTTTTCCCGCAGGGTATCCATGGGTTGCCAGAAACCCGTGTGCTGGAATGCCATCAGCTGGTCCTGAGCCGCCAGCCGTTCAAGCGGCGCGGCCTCCCACGAGACATCGTCACCATCGATCAGGTCGATCACCTTGGGCGACAGCACGAAGAAACCACCATTGATCAAACCGCCATCACCACGGGGCTTTTCGGTGAACCCTGCTACCTGCGCACCATCGAGCCGAATTGCGCCGTAGCGGCCCGGCGGCTGCACAGCCGAGATCGTGCCCAGTTTGCCGTGTTGCTTGTGGAAGGCAATGGATGCGGAAATATCGATGTCTGCAACGCCGTCACCATAGGTGAAGCAGAAGGCGTCTTCATCCTTGAGGTAGGCAGCAACCCGCTTCAGGCGTCCGCCCGTCATGGTGTCGTCGCCCGTATCGACCAAGGTCACGCGCCAGGGCTCGGCCTTGCGTTCGTGCACTTCCATGCTGTGCTTGCTCATGTCGAAGGTGACATCGGACATGTGCAGGAAGTAGTTGGCGAAGTATTCCTTGATCACGTAACCCTTGTAGCCGCAGCAGATGATGAATTCGTTCACGCCATGCGCCGAGTACATCTTCATGATGTGCCACAAGATAGGCTTGCCGCCGATCTCGATCATGGGCTTGGGACGCAGGTGCGTCTCCTCCGAAATCCGGGTGCCCAGACCGCCCGCCAGAATCACTGCCTTCACGCCTGACCTCCTTCACAATAAGCTTGCCACATGCGGCGATACCCGCTTTCGACGGCGTGTGCCAGGCCTGGCTCGTCCATGGCCGCACTGCGGTGCATTTCCTCGCGCAAGGTGGCGCGGATCTGCGCCAGGCGCGGCAGGTCACCAGCCAGATCGCAGGCGATCTGCAAATACCCATCGACGTCCTCGGCGATCCATTCCGCATGCCCCACCGCAGTCAACGCGCTGGCACCGACCCGGCCCACGGTCGGACGATGCTTGAGCGAGACCACCGGCAAGCCAAAATACAGGCTCTCGAACAGCGTGGTGCCCGAATTGTGGGGGAAGCAGTCGAGCATGATGTCGATGTTCGACATCGGGAGCCAGGCCGGCGAGGTGTAGTCGATGTCAAGGCGCGACGCCTCCACCCCCCGGCTGACCAGGCGGCTGCGCATCCAGTCCTGCATTTCCGGCGTGCGGAAGTCGCGGCTGTTCAGCACCAGGTGGCTGTCGGGCACCCGTCGCATCAGCTCCGCCCAGACATCGAGCAAGTCATCGTTCAGGCGGATGGCACGCGACAGCGAGCCGAAAGTGACATGGCCGCGGGCCAGCGCAGGCAACGGCGTCGGCTCGGGAAAATCGGCCGGCGGCCGATACACCAGCGCGGATGGCAGACGCCACGGAATCTCGGACAACAGGTGCTCGGAGCCTGGCGGGGTCAGCGCATCGTCGCTCAATAGATAGTCGATCGAGCGCATGCCGGTGGTGCTGACGTAACCCAGCCAGCTGACCTGGATCGGTGCCGGCTTCAGCGAGAACGCCTTCAGGCGATTGTTGGCCGTGTGGCCAGCCAGATCGACCAGGATGTCGATACCGTCCTGGCGTACCAGATCCGCCACTTCGTGGTCGCTCAGGCCACGCACGTTGCGCCAGTGATCCATGTAGCTGCGATAACGCTCGGTCATCGCGTCGGGCACCGCCACATCGGCATAAGCGAAGATTTCGAAGTCCTTGTGGCCGTGGTGCGCCAGCAGGGGCTCAAGAAAATACCGCACCGGGTGCGACTGGAAGTCGGGCGACACATAACCAATCTTCAGACGACGCCCCGGCTCGCGCGAATTGGCATGTGATGCCCATTCGCCCGGCGTGACCAGCGCATTCGCAAGCTCGTAGTCGCCGTACGCACCGAAAATTTCCTCGGCCGACAGTGTCGGGTGATAGTTAAGCGTGAACAGCAAATTGCTGAACGCTGCGCCGAAATCGGGCTTGAGTTCCAGTGCCGTGCAATGGGCAACCACTGCCTCTTCAAAGCGGCACATGTCCTGCAAGCACGTGCCAATCCCCATATAGATCATGGGCGAGGTCGGACGCAGCTTGCGAGCGTGCTCCATATATTCGAGGGCCGCCAGCGTGCGGCCGGCAATCTGCAACACCGTACCCAGGTTGACGTAGGGGTCGGCCAGCTCGGGCTGCTTGTCGATGGCATTGTTGAAGCAGTCCAGCGCTTCCTGGTCGCGCTTCTGGTCGCGCAGGATCAGACCCAGGTTGTTCCAGCTGATGGCCTGATTGGGGTCCAGTTCGAGCGCCCGCTGCAACGCGGCGATCGCCTCGTCCACCCGCCCGCGCTTGTTGCAGGCACCACCGAGATTGGTCCAGGCATCTGGCCAGTCGGGTGCAATGGCAGTCACCTGGCGGTACATGGCAATGCCCTCGTCGGTGCGATCTTGGCCGACGAAGGCATTGCCCTTCACCAAAAGCGCGAGGCGATTCAAGGGTTCATGTTTCAACGCACGCTCGGCCAGTTCGAGGGCCTCGTCGTAGCGGCCGGAATCGTTCAGGTTACCCGCCGCGTTGATCAACACATGCGGTAGGTCAGGGGCCATCGCCAAGGCCTTCATATTGGCCTCGTGCGCGCCGCTGAAATGGCCAAGGCGATTGCGGACCACGCCCAGGCAGTCCCAGATATCCAGATTATCGGGATCCAGCTCCAGTCCCTTCAGCAAGGCAGCCTCGGCCTCCGACAGGCGACCGAGATACAACCGCGCCCGACCTATTACATCCCAGCCCTTCGCCGCTTGCTGCGGAAACCGCTGCACCCATTCCTGCCCGAGGACTTCAAGCTCGGCGTAGCGACCTTCGTCATACAGGGCATTGCCACGCTGGAACAATTCGCTCAAGGCACGCCGCTGGGTCGGTGTGGTCGCCAGCAGCGCGGCCGATGGCTGGCCGTAGGAGACCTGGCCACGCGTCTTGCCGGGCGCTTTCGCTTTCTTCATTGAAACTCTCTAAGAATAGGGGTCAGGACAGGAGCGCTGCGGACGAATGAGCCTCGTTTGGCGATCCACTAGGTGGAAAAACCAAGACGGTCACCGAGGGAGTTCACCCTTCCCTACAACACGCTGTCTCCAATTGTAAAGACCTTGACCATGCCCGATCCGACGAACAAGGCCTGCCCAATAGCTCAGAGCAACCCTTAAGCCCCTGCAGTCACCCCCCGCACCACCACCTCGGCGCAGGGCACCAACACCACCAAACCCTTGACGCAAAAGGCCAAAATGCGTAAAAACCAGGACTTGCGGCAAGCCCGCGCGCAGGGCCGACACCCCACCAACCCTGCCTCCCGACTCAGTTTCTCCAGCCTGCCAAGTTTTTTTCGATTTCCCCCATCTTCTCCCCTAAAGTTCAGGAAAGAGCTTCCGTTAATTGGTTTATCGCGGCCAACTTGGCACCGTGCAACGCAGTAAGCAGCGCACTCCGCGAACCGGTCTTGAGACCGAAGCAAACCGTGTGACCGAACTCTTGGAGATGTGTCATGGCACAAGTCATCAATACCAACATCGCTTCGCTCAACGCGCAGCGCAATCTGACCTCTTCGCAAACCGCGACCCAGACCGCCATTCAGCGTCTGTCGACCGGCCTGCGTATCAACAGCGCAAAGGACGACGCAGCTGGCCTGGCCATCTCCGAGCGTTTCAAGACCCAGATCAACGGCCTGAACCAAGCTGTTCGTAACGCCAACGACGGCATCTCGCTGGCACAAACCGCTGAAGGCGCACTGGGCCAGATCGGCGACAACCTGCAACGTATCCGTACGCTGTCGGTTCAGTCGCGTAACGCCACGAACTCGCCGGAAGACCGCGCAGCACTGCAAAAAGAAGTTGCACAGCTGACCTCGGAAATCGACCGCGTTGCCAAGGGCACCGAGTTCAACGGTACCAAGCTGATCGACGGCAGCTTCACCTCGCAAGCCTTCCAAGTCGGCGCAAACCAAGGCCAGACCATCGACATCGCCGGCATCGCCAACGCGAACGTTGATTCGCTGGGTTCGTGGACCAGCGTTGTGACCAAGGCTGAAGTCAACGGCGCCGGCCCGGCCGGTACCGCAGTGGCTGCCGTCAACGGCACCGCCTCGCTGAACGCAGTGAACGCTGCTGCCACCGACGGCACCAACTTCACCTACGCCGCCAGCAGCATCAGCATCAACGGCACCTCGTTCAACGTTGCCGCTGTTACGCAAACCACCGCCACGGCTGCTCAGCAATCGCTGATCCAGAACATCAACAACGCCGTGACCACTGCCGGTCTGGCTGGCCTGACCGCTTCGACCAGCGGTGCCGGTGCCACCTCGACCGTCACGTTCACCAACGCTGGCAAGACCCCGTTCTCGATCACCGGTGACACCTTCGCTGGCACGACCACCGTCAAGGCACAAACCCCGGCATCGGCTACCTTCGCGGCCGTGAGCAACGGCGGCCTGACGATCAACGGCACCAGCCTGGGCGCAATCGGCGCAACCACCAGCGCCACCAGCCGCCTGAATCAGCTGAGCGACGCGATCAACAACCAAAGCTCCACCACCGGCGTGAGCGCAGTGATCGACGGCGGCCGTATCAAGCTGACCTCGGAAACCGGCAACATCACCGTCGGTGGCTCGCTGGGTGCTGCAGCAATGCTGACCGAAACTGGCCTGACCGCCGGCACTTCGGGCACCACGACCAACATCCCGGGCTCGACCGCCTACGCTGCTGGCAAGCAACAAGTTGGCTTCGCCAACCTGGATGTCTCGACGATCGAAGGCGCGGACAACGCAATCAAGGCAATGGACGCTGCCCTGAAGAGCGTGAACGAAGCCCGCGCTGACCTGGGCGCAATCCAGAACCGTTTCAGCTCGGTGGTTTCGAACCTGCAAACCACGTCGGAAAACTTGTCTTCGTCGCGTAGCCGCATCGTTGACGCCGACTTCGCCGAAGAAACGGCTGCAATGACCCGCAACCAGATTCTGCAACAAGCTGGTACCGCGATGTTGGCCCAAGCCAACTCGCTGCCCAACAACGTGCTGACCCTGCTGCGCGGCTGATCGGTTTGGCTGGCCAGGCAAGCTGCAAGGCTTGCCTGGTTGGACGATCCCGTCTACAAAAAGGCGAATCCTTCCGGGGATTCGCCTTTTTTACTGGTTGCCACCGCGTTTTACGCTGGCATAACGATGGTCCTAAAGTTTTTCTCCAGACCGTCCGTTAACTAGATATAAGCGCAATAGTTGCAAAACCGCATAACTCTCTTCGCGTCGCATGTGGCTGCCAAATGCCAGCGCGCCGCATCAGGAATCCGCCATGGACATCCGCTCCTCAATTCAGACGCCCGCTGCCTCGATCACGTCCAGCGCAGCCCCGGTCGTCCAGCCTCCCCCCGTGGGCTTGAAACCCGCCGCAGAGGCTGAATTGCCTACGGTAGCCGTAGACCCGGTATCCAGTGCCGATGTACAAAAGGCGACTGAGACCATCAACAGTTTCATGTCCTCCTCGGACCGCAGCCTGACGTTCAGCCTTGATGATGACAGCGGCAAAGTGGTGGTCAAGGTTGTCGATATGACCACCAAGGAAGTCATTCGCCAGTTTCCCAGCGAAGAAGCTATCGCCATCAGCAAGTCGCTGGACAAGCTGCAAGGCCTGCTGCTGAGCGACAAGGCGTAAGTCAGTCGCTTAGGTCAGTCAAGAAACGCCAGGTTCTGGCGACGAAAAGAATACGTACTACTGCGCGCAAGCGCACAAGGAGTTAACCGTGGCAAGTGTCGGCGCAGCGTTGGGTGTGGGTTCAGGGGCAGATATGACGACCCTGCTGAACAATCTGATGAAGGCAGAGAATGTTCCTCTGGTGGCGCTTCAAACAAAAGAAGCAGCAGAGCAGACGAAAATCACTGCCTACGGAACGCTCAGCTCTGCGCTGTCCGCGTTTCGGGATGCCTACGCCGCTGTGGACGAGACCAAGTTCAACACTGCCAAAGCCACCAGCAGCGATACAACTGTGGCGACGGTTACCGGGAAACTCGGGGCGTCTTCCGGCAATTTGTCCTTGAAAGTGCACAATCTGGCCACGGAAGCCAAGGTAGCAAGCGCTCGCGTGGTTGACTCGGATGGCAATGCAGCCACCAGCACCTCGACGGTCGGCGTCGGTACCATGACCTTCACCCTTGGCAAGGCAACGCAATCGCCTGCCGGGTTCGAGCCCGATACCGAGAAAGAGTCGTTCACGATCAACATCGGTTCGGATCAAGCCTCGCTTGCGGGCATCCGCGATGCAGTCAACGCCCAAGGCCGTGGCGTTACCGCCGCCATTGTCAACGATGGCACGGGCGCACGACTGGTGTTTTCCTCGACCAAGACCGGCGAGCAAAGCAACTTCAAGATCGAGACTTCAGGTCCTGCAAACGGCGACGGCCCCGGCCTGGCACAGTTTGCCTACGACCCGGCACAGCCCGGCCCGGCAGCCTCCAGCCCTTCGCAGCTGACGTTTGGCGTCAACGCCTCGATCACGCTGGACGGCATGGATATCAGCAGCCCCAACAATGTACTGACCGATACCATCGACGGCTTGAACATCACCTTGCTCAAAGGTGGGGTCACTGATGGAGTAACCGCATCCACGACCATCACTGTGTCGCAGGACAATGCCGGCGCAAAAGCGGCCGTGACTACGCTAGCCACCGCGTACAACACCTTGCTTGCGACCACTAAAAGACTGTCGCTGTCGGTGCCGCAAGATCCCGGTTCGACGGCTGCACGTACAGACGGCCCGCTGTCTGGCGATGCCACGATTCGCTCCCTGATGAATCAGATCAAGGCCGCGATCACCGCACCGATGGAAGGTGCTACTGCGCCCTACAGCTCGCTGGGTGCGATTGGCATGGAATTCCAGAAGGACGGCACGCTCAAGCTGAACGAAACACGTTTCGATGAAGCCATGGCCGCAGACCGTACTGCGGTGACCAAGCTGTTCACCAAAGTACCCAACGGCGAAGGCTCCGAAGGGATCACTACCGCCATCGCTTCCTTGGTCACGCCTATGATCGCTGATGGTGGTCAAGTCAAGAGCCGCATCGACAGCCTGACGACGGTAACCAAGCAGTTGCAAGCGCAGCAGACGTCCATGTCGGCACGTCTGGTGCAGATCGAGGCCCGCTACCGGGCACAGTTCACAGCCCTGGACCAGATGCTGACCAGCATGACCAGCACCAGCACGTTCCTGAGCCAGCAAATCGACGCCATGGCGTCATTGCGCTGACAGGCATCGTCCTAATTGACACGTTTTTTTGGTCAAGCTCGACTTTTAGAGATTCCCGCTAAAAGTCAGAAAACAGATAAGCTACTGACTAGTCAGGTCAAGTCGGGCGCGAGGAGAAGATAGTGCAAGGATTCGGCAGTTTTGGCGCACGCGCCTACGCCAGCGTCGGCGTCGAGACCAAGGTAACCAGCTCCAATCCGCATGCGCTTGTGCTGATGCTGTTCGACGGCGCACTCGACTCCGTGCAACGCGCGCTTGTCTGCCTGGAAGAGAAAGACATTCCAGGCAAGGCCAAAGCAATCGTGCGCGCTGACCGGATCATCAGTGAAGGACTGCGTGCCAGCCTGGACCCCAGCACCGGGGGTCAGTTGGCCGAACGCCTGGAAGCCTTGTATGACTACATGAGTCGGCGTCTGGTTGTCGCCAATGCAGGCAACGATCCGGACGCGCTTCTCGAAGTGCAAAAGCTGCTGCGCGAACTGCGTGGCGCATGGGCGGAGATTTCGCCTACGGCCCAGGCGGCCTGAGACTGGTGCCATCGGCAACGATATCGCCTGAGGTTCAAGCCATTTTTGAAATCCCGATTCAGTGACGCGTACCATGCACAGTTACCAACAGCTTTCCGATCTCAGCGTTGTCATGCTGGAAGCAGCGCGTCGCGGTGATTGGGACACAGTCACCAGCACCGAGCGCATCTGCGCCCGCGTGATCGGTGATCTGCGTCAATATCCGGACCCGGCCCCGGTCAACGATGTCGAGCATGAAGAGCGCATGCGTCTGCTTCGCACCATCCTGGCCAACGACGCGGAAGTGCGTGATCTGGCGCAACCCTGGATGCGCGAACTGGAACGGATTCTGCAATCCAGCAAACGGCGCCCGGCCATCCCCAGCTTTCGCTGATTCCACCCCGGCGCGTTGACTGTCTTTTCGACGCGTGTTCGACAAGTACCTAGCTAAGGATGTGAATGGCAACCGAAATGCCGCCCACCAGGCCGGTTGCCACTGTTGCACCGCTTAGCCCCTGGGATCGCCGCGAAGATCCCCGCCAGGCCGTTCTGGCCCGACTGCTCTCCCCCGACGGTCGCCCGCTTCCCGTTGCCGCTACCGATGCTGCCCCCACTGCGGGCGGCTTGGTTCGTGCACGCCTGATCGAAGCACGCGCCGGCAATGAAGCGCTGGTCGACATTGAAGGCAAGCCTTTCCTGATTCGTACTCGCCTGCCCCTGCCAATGGGCGCAAGCGTATTGCTGCGCATCATCGACCCAGGTGTAGACGACGCCGAGGCTGCACGTGGCGACGGACGCGCAGCAGCTGTTGATGCGAAGGGAAAGACCGGCGGCCCGGCACGCGTAGGTGTCGAGACAGCGGTTGATGACACGGCTGCTACCGAGGACGCCGATGGCGTCGCACCGCAGCGCGCGGTCAACACCGGCCCCAAGCTAGAGACATTGCTGTCCACCACTGGTGATGCGCGTGTGCGCGTCAGTGGCACGGCACGACTGATGTCCGAATTGGCGTCACCTGCGGCAGCGCAGCCCAAGATGATTCAGGTTGCCCCACTGGGCGGTGCGGAACAGGCCGATCCGTCTCGGGCTGCGCAACACCTGCAAAATGCCGTGGAAAAGTCCGGGCTTTTCTATGAATCGCACGTTCAGGCCTGGAGCGAAGGCCGTCGCGCCCTGGAAAGCCTGCGTGCCGAACCGCAAGGCAGCCTGCCGCAACACGCCAATTCCGCACTCAGTGCGGAAGAACAATCTGCCCTGCCCGAGCCCCGCGCGTTGAATGCGGCGCTGGCATCGATTCCTGCCAGCGTTCGCCCGTTGGTACAGGAACAGATCGCCCTGCTGGAAACCGGGCAACTGGGTTTGCAGGGCACTTGGCAAGGACAGGCGTTTTCCGTGCTGATCGAGCCTGACGAGCAAAACGACAACAAGCACATTCTGCCAAGCGAGCAGCTGGCGAACTGGCGCGTACGCATCGATATGGAAACGCCGAATCTGGGCCGTTTGCAAATAGAGATTGGCCTGGCCGGCGAAGCGGCCAGTGTGCGCGTGCGCGCCGAAGATGCTCAAACCGCCCGAACCACGCTGGGCGCACAGACCGGCGACCTGCTTCAGGCGCTGGATGCACGCGGTCTGCGCATGCAGGAATTGGCTATCGACAGAGTACCGCTGGCTGCGCGCAAGGCAGCAACTGACATTACGCCGGAGGATGCATGAACTTGCGTAACCGGCATACCGGCGGGCCGCAAAGCCCGGGCCAGGCAGGCGCGATCGGCAAAGACGCCAATCTGCCTGCGGGTGATTCTCGTACCCGTGCGGTCGCGTTGCGTTATGAACACGCGCGCGGCGCACCGTCGGTGGTTGCCAAAGGCACTGGCATCGTGGCCGATGAGATATTGCGTCGCGCAGAAGAAGCCGGCGTATTCGTGCACAAGTCGCGCGAACTGGTCGGCATGCTGATGCAGGTGGACCTGGATGCACGCGTGCCGCCGGCGCTTTATACCGCCGTGGCCGAGATCCTTGCCTGGGTTTATCGGCAGGATGAACGTGTTGCGCAACGCCTGGGACCGCTGCAAGGAGTCCCCGGTGGTAGCGTCCCGCCTGGAGCGGCACCGAATCTGCCCGCCCTGCCAAGCTTGAGCAAGCCGACAAGCAAGCCCGTCAGCAAACTGGCACCGACGGCGAAACCCAAATCGCCGAATCAGCTGAAACGTTGAAACCACGCGTTGAAACCATGCGTTGAAACCAAACGCTGAATTACCTGCACAAGCACACCCCAACCAAGCGTGAGCCTGTGCAGACAACAAGCCAGGCCGCTTGACGCGGCCTGGGCTGAACTCAAACAGGTCTTGAAACGAGCGTTGGAACGCGCCTCAGACCGGCATGTTCATCACATCGTTATAAGCCGCCACAACCTTGTTGCGGGCTTGCGCCAACATTTGCACAGACAGGCTGGCCTTGTTCATGGCGACCATGGTTTCTTCAATACCAACCGTCGGATCACCAGACTGATAAGCCTGTTGCATGGCTTTCGATGCGGTCTGGCTTTTGTGTACGCCGTCGATAGCTTCGGACAGCAGCGTCGAGAAGCTGAACTTGTCGTCCTTGCCTCCCATTTGCGACAAGGCGTCGGGATGGCCCAGCATCTGCGCGGCGCGCGTCATGCCGGTACTGGCGGTTTCCTGGCCCATCAGGGCGGCAATGCGATCGACCATGACATGACCTCTATCATCTAACGGTTCAATGGATGAGGGATATTAATGGTCGGGTTGTACTTTCCAGGAAGCGAAGTACAGCGCAAAACACCGCTTGTTCCAGCTTTAGGAAAAGCAAACATGCTTCGACAATGGTGACCGATTGTTAACAGGTCGGCGCTGCGCCGATCACGTTTCCCGACACAGGCTGCACCGCGCAATACATGGCTGAAGAATTCACCGCTCCCGCTTCACCCCCGCCTGCCGGCAACGCCCTGCAGGAAGCGTACGGCCGTCTGTCGACCCGACACCGCTTGGCGCTGTTCCTTGGGGTACCCCTCCTGCTGGCGCTGATCGTCGCTTCCTTGCTGTGGACACGCGAACCTGACTACAAAGTCTTGTTCAGCGGCTTGTCCGACAAGGACGGCGGTGCCATCCTGACCTCTCTTGCGCAGCAGAACGTGCCGTACAAGATGGCAGAGAACGGCACGGCGATCCTGGTCCCGGCCAATCATGTTCACGAAACCCGTTTGCGTCTTGCATCGCAAGGCCTGCCGCGTGGCGGCAACGTCGGTTTCGAACTGATGGAAAATGCCCGACTGGGTCTGACCCAGTTCCAGGAACAGGTCAATTACCAACGCGCGCTTGAAGGCGAGCTGTCGCGTTCGATCCAGAGCCTGGGCACCGTACAGTCTGCCCGTGTTCATCTGGCCATCCCGAAGCCCAGCATTTTCCTGCGTGAACAGAACAAGCCCAGCGCCTCGGTGCTGGTGCAGCTCTATAACGGCCGGGCGCTGGATCGCGGTCAGGTCGAAGGCATCGTGCATCTGGTGTCGTCGTCTGTGCCGGAACTGACGCCGAGCGCGGTCAGCATCATCGACCAGAACGGCAATCTGCTGTCGGCCGAATCGAAGACCAACGGTCTGGATTCCACGCAGATCCAGTACGTGCACGAACTCGAGCGTCAATACGCCCAGCGCATTACCGCGCTGCTGAATCCGATCGTGGGTGCCGCCAACGTGCGTGCCCAGGTTGCCGTAGACGTTGACTTCAGCCAGCTTGAACGGACAGAAGAAACCTTCAAGCCCAACACCGACCAGACGCAAGCCTCCATTCGCAGCATGCAGACGTCGGACTCGTCTGCGCCGGGCAACCAGGCTGCCCAGGGTGTGCCGGGTGCGCTGACCAATGCGCCTGGTGGCAACAACGTGGCTGCGCCGGTAACCGGTGCGGGCGTTGCCACCAACCCGAATGCGCCGCCGACACCTGCTCAGGCAGCCGCCGCAGCGGCAGCAGCCAATACCGCCGCACAGACCCAGATGGCGCTGGCGCAGGCCAATCGCTCGACGCAGCGCGCCAATACGACCAACTACGAAGTCGACAAGAGCGTGGTTTACACCCGCGAGCCGACGGGTCGTGTTCGTCGCTTGTCGGCTGCTGTGGTCGTCAACAACCGCATGACCGAAGTCGATGGCAAGCAGGTCAGCACGCCGCTGTCCAAGGCTGAAATCGACCAGATCAATGCGGTGGTGCGCGAAGCAGTGGGTGCATCGAACGAGCGTCGCGATTCGGTTTCTGTCGTGAACATGCCGTTCAATGCCCCGGCCGATCCGGTCGGACCTGAATTGCCCTTGTGGCAGCAGCCCTGGGCCATCGACCTGGCCAAGAGCGTGGGCCTTGCCTTGTTGATCGCCGGTATTGCGCTGTATCTGATCTTTGGTGTGATTCGCCCCGCAGTGCGTCAGCTGACCTCGCCGCCGCCGCCACCCGAACCCGTGGCAGAGCCTGGTCAGATCGATCTGAACGGCATTCCAGGCGCGGTCGAAAACGACGAACTGACGCTGGTGCAAGGCAACGATCCGCTCGACTCGGCCCGTCAGCTCGCGCGCGACAATCCTGAAGCAGTTGCCAATGTCCTCCGGCAGTGGGTTAACGGCGGCAACGCATAAGAGAAAACGAACATGGCAGATGATCAAGGCGTCGACGACGGTGCCGTATTTCTGTTGACGCTGGGGGAAGAGGAAGCAGCCAATGTGTTGCGTCACCTTCCGCCGCGCGACGTACAAAAGCTGGGCGCTGCGATGGCGAACATGCGCAACGTGCCGCGTGACCGCATCAACGCAGTGCTGGCGCGTTTCCATAACGACGCACAGATGCAGACCGGCGTGGGCACCGATGCCGATGCCTACCTGCGCAGTGTGCTGACCAAAGCCCTGGGTACCGACAAGGCTGGCTTCCTGATCGAGCGGATCTTGCATACCGGTGACACCACCGGTATTGAGAGCTTGAAGTGGATGGACCCTGCCAGTGTGGCGGAACTGATCCGCAGCGAGCATCCGCAGATCATTGCGTCGATTCTCGTGCACTTGGAAGCGGATCAGGCTGCTGCCATTTTGAACCGACTCACCGATCGCTTGCGCAGCGACGTGTTGTTGCGTATCGCCACGCTCGACGGCATTCAGCCGTCTGCGCTGCGCGAACTCAACGACGTGCTGCTGAAGATGCTGTCCGGCAACGAACAGGTCAAGCGCGCGAAGCTGGGTGGTATCAAGACGGCAGCAGAAATTCTCAACTTCGTGGGTACGACGTCCGAGGCGATGATTCTTGAGTCGGTGCGCGGCTTCGATGCCGACCTGGCGCAGAAGATCGTCGACGAAATGTTCACCTTCGACAACCTCAACGACGTGGACGATCGCGGCATTCAGACCATGCTGCGCGAAGTGCCCAACGAAGTGCTGGTGGTTGCGCTCAAGGGTGCAAGCATCGAGTTGCGCGAAAAGATGTTGCGCAACATGCCCAAGCGCGCGGGCGAACAGCTGCGCGACGACTTGGAAGCCAAGGGTCCCATGCGTGTGTCGGAAGTCGAGACCCAGCAGAAGGAAATTCTCAAGATCGTGCGTCGTCTGGCCGAGGAAGGCCAGCTGGTGCTGACGGCCGCTGGTGAAGACGACTATGTCTGATGAACGCCTGCTGCAACCTGGTCGGATCCTGAAGGCCGAAGAGGCCCTGGATCTGCCGGTGTGGCAGATCCAACCCTTCGCTGGCGGGATCGAAACCGCCCGCGAAGAGCAGCGCATCGAAGCAGCAAAAATTGCTGCCAAGCGCGAAGCAGAACTTGCGGCCAAAGCGGCTGCCGATGCCGCCGCCGCAGCGAAGGCCGCGACCATGGTGCCAGTGATGACACCGGAAGAACGCGAACGCGTGCGGCGCGAAGCCTTCGACGAAGGTTATGCGGCTGGCTACGACCAGGGGATCACAGCGGCAATTGCCGAGGTTCAGCGCCTGGAAGCCGTCGCACGCAACGCCGGTACGGCATTCACTGAATTCGAAGAAAAGCTTGCCCCGCAATTGCTGGCGCTGGCAACCGCCATTGCCCGTCAGATCGTGCGACGTGAAATCGCTATCGACAAGCAGGTGGTTCTGCCGGTCATGCGCGAAGCGTTCGAGCAACTGACGGGTAGCGAAACCGGCAAGCAGCTCTTCCTGAATCCCGCCGACGTGGAACTGGTGCGCGCGCATCTGAGTGAAGATGCAGGCACGGCCCCGTGGCGTATCGTTGAAGACGCTCGCATTGAATCGGGTGGTTGCCGCATTTCGACAAGGGAGTCGGAAATCGACGCCACGGTCGAGACCCGCTGGCGGCGAACCGTGGCAGCGTTGGGCGATCCCCTGCTTTGGCGCGATGCCGAGGCAGGTGACCAAGATGCCGCCGCCGCTCACGCCTCGAATGATTTCGGTTCGGTAGCGTCGATGGCTTTGTCGAGCATGCCGGCGGCCGCGCCTGCTGCCCGTGAAGGCAGCGCCACGCAGGCTGCTGACAGCATCGCCATCAAAACGGGGCCCGCATTGGGCGACACAGCGGACCAATCATGACCCAGGCCGTTGACGCACCGACCACCGCAGGTCGCCTGGAAGATTTCCTGAGCGACTGCACCAGCACGATTGGCGGAAACTCGCCCATCGAAGTGACCGGCAAGCTCACACGCGCAGCCGGCCTGGTGCTTGAAGCCATGGGCCTGAAGCTGTCGGTGGGCAGCACCTGCGTCATCCGCCAAGGCAAACAAGTGGGTGCCGAGGCGGAAGTGGTCGGCTTCAACGGCGAGCGCCTGTTTTTGATGCCCTCGACCGAAATGCAAGGCCTGACGGCGGGCGCGCAGGTATCGCCCGAAGAGCCAGGGGTGTTGATGCCCCCTTACCAGGTCTCGGGACGCATTCGTCCGTCAGTGGCTGCGCATGGCGAAGAGCGCACCAAGCATCTGCCGGTGGGTGAATCCATGCTGGGCCGGGTTGTGGACGGCGCAGGCCGCCCCCTGGACCGCCTGGGCCCGCTGAACACCACAGCGCGTGCTCCGCTTGGCGCAAAGCCGCTCAACCCGATTGAAAGAACCCCGATTGACCGACCGCTTGACGTCGGTGTGCGCGCCATCAACAGCATGTTGACGGTGGGCCGTGGCCAGCGCATGGGCTTGTTCGCCGGTTCCGGCGTGGGCAAGAGCGTGTTGCTGGGCATGATGGCCCGCTACACCGAGGCCGACATCACGGTCGTCGGTCTGATCGGCGAGCGTGGCCGCGAAGTGAAGGAATTCATCGACCAGATTCTGGGACCGGAAGGCATGGCCCGCTCGGTCGTGGTGGCGGCACCTGCCGATGCGGCACCGCTGATGCGCTTGCAAGGTGCGGCTTACGCCACGGTGCTGGCCGAATATTTCCGTGACCAGGGCAAGAACGTGTTGCTGATCATGGATTCGCTGACACGTTACGCCATGGCACAGCGCGAAATCGCCCTGGCCATCGGCGAGCCGCCTGCCACCAAGGGCTATCCGCCGTCGGTCTTTGCCAAGTTGCCGGCGCTGGTGGAACGCGCGGGCAACGGCACCGATGGCAAGGGGTCCATCACCGCCTTCTATACTGTGCTGACCGAAGGCGATGACCAGCAAGATCCGATTGCCGACTCGGCACGTGCAATTCTGGACGGCCACATCGTGCTGAATCGTGCGTTGGCTGAAACCGGGCACTATCCGGCCATCGATATCGAGCAATCGATTTCGCGGGCCATGCACAACATCACGGACCACGACCATCAGAAGTCGGCCCGTGTACTGAAGAATCTGTTCTCCCGCTTCCAGCGCTCGCGCGACCTGATCCAGGTCGGTGCCTATGTGCCCGGCAGCGACCCTGAGCTCGACCGTGCGATTACCGCACAGTCGTCCATCAGTGCCTTTTTGCAGCAAGACATTCTTGAGCAGTCGCCTTACCCGGTGGCCTGCGCCCAGCTGGACAAGCTGGCCAAGCAATACGGCACGCCGCAGGCGCAATAAGGAGCACATGACATGGCCAGCCAATCGACACTGGATACGCTCATCGAGCTTGCGCGCGATCGCAAGACCGACGCAGCCCAGGAGTTCGCGAAAGCGGTGGCGCGCGCGCAACAGTCCAAGCAACGCCTGCAGTTGCTGCAGAACTATCGTGGCGAATATGAAACCCGCATGCGCACACAGGCTGGTGTGGGTATCGGCGGCGCGCAGATCGCCAACTACAATCGCTTCATTGCGCAGTTGACCGATGCTTACGAACAACAGGAATTGGAAATTGCGCAGTGCGAAGCACTGGTAGAACACACGCGGCTCGCCTTTCTGGCTGAAGAGCGCAAACTGAAATCATTTGAAATACTTGCCGACCGTGCCGAGCAGCGTCAGACTGCCTCGGAGGCCAAGCGCACCCAGAAACAGTTTGATGAGTTTGCCGCGCGCGCAGCGTTTGCGGGCACGAACTCGAGGTTTTAACACTCATGACCACCGTATCCTCGCCCAACGCCGACATCGCGCAGCAGACTCGTACTGCGGCCAATCGCGCCTCGTCCTCGTCGACCACGGCAAAGCCCGACGAACAGCCCGCAGACCCGTTTGCGGCCCTGTTCGACGCGGCCATGCTGCTGCAGACAGAACCAACCCCTGCCCCGGTCGTTTCAACGACCGACAAGGCAGGTGCCGACACCTCGCTGACCGACGACGCGTCGACGACCGCAGAGGCGCCTGTTGATGTGGCTACCCTGCTGGCATCCATGCCCTGGGCCGCGCCCACGGATGCTGTCGTAGCGAAACCTGTCGAGGCAGCACCCGAGGCCAGCGACGACGCTGCAGCAGGTCTGGCAGCATCGGAGTTGCCTGCCACCGACACGGCAACCCTGGACCCCGCAACCATCGTTGCCATCCCGACTCCGGAAACCGCGTCGATGGTCAATCAGATGGGCCCGGCCAACGTGGCCGCCAGCGGCGTGCGCCGTGCTGGTCAGGCGCTTGGTGCCACGACCAGCGGTGTCGAGGCACGCAGCACCAGTGCCAGCGACACGGACGCCGATATCAAGACCGGCCAGGCCGCCGACGACAGCATCGATGCTTCGCCGCTGGCCAACGCCACGGCCATCGAGATGGCAGCAGCAGCCAACGCCGCCAGCGCACGCAACGTCAATGCAGGCAATACCGGCACGGGTGGCAACCCCGAGGCCAATACCGCCGCATCGGGTGTGCTCGCCAGCAACACCCATGCAAGCTCGACGCCGGTTGCGGCAGCAGCAACCCCTGCCACGGCTCGCCAGGAAGTCCCGACCGTGCCCGGCCCGCCAGTGCCCCTGCACGCGCCGCAGCTTCAGAATCGGGTTGATGACGCCGTACGCTGGATGAGCACGCAAAGCATCCAGACCGCTCAGATCCGTGTGACGCCCGAGAACATGGGGCCGATCACCGTGCACGTTCGCATGGACGGCGATACCGCCAATGTCACGTTCAGCAGCGAACATGCACAAACTCGCCAGGTGCTGGAGGCGTCGATGGGTGGCCTTCGCACCGCACTTGGCGAAGATGGCCTGCAACTTGGCCAGGCGCAGGTCGGTAGCGAACAGCAGAACCAGCAGGCCTTCGCGGCTTTTGCCAACTCGAGTGGCGACGATCGTCGCGCTCGCCAGGCAGCCGCCGATCGCATGCAAGCTACCGTCAGCGCACTCAGCGGACGGTCGGAACCTGTCGTCCAATCCGGCAACGGACTGGTCGACTTGTACGCTTGAGGGTTTGATTCATTCGCTGCCCGGGCGATAAGCCCGGGTTTTCTTTTGCTGTTCGCCCGATGCTTGCAACGTGGCGCCACCGATAATGTCGCCATATGGCGTAGCTATCGCCCCTGTTCTGTTACGGAGACCCGTTTATGGCGTCCGCCCTCAGCGCGCTGTCAAAGCGCAAGACGCTAATCATCATCGTCATCGTGGTCTTGATCGCGTTACTGGTCGGTGGTTTCTTTGTGGTTCGCATGTTGCAGCACCAACAGGCCGTTGCACTTGGTCTGACGGCAGCCGCTGATGAAGCGCCTGCCAAACCCGTTGCGCCGCGTCGTCCCGCAGGCCAGAACCCGTACTTCCTGCCGCTCGACATGTTCACGGCCAACCTGTCCGACAAGGATCGCGAACGTTTCGGCCAGATTGGCGTGACGCTCGAAATCGCGGGCAAGGAAGCCGAACCGATCGTGAAGTCGTACATCCCGATCTTCCGTAGCCGCATTCTGATGTTGCTCAGTTCCAAGTCGTCGACCGAACTGCTGACGCTGGAAGGCAAGAATGCACTCGCCGCCGAAATTCTGGCGATGACGCGATCGGAAGCAGGCAAAGAGAACGGCCCCAAGATCTACGCCGTCCTGTTTTCCAACTTCGTAGTCCAGTAAGCGCAAACCGACGATATGGCTGAACCAAGCGGAAATATCAGCATGGCGGGAGAGTTTCTCTCCCAGGATGAAGTCGATGCCTTGTTGCGAGGCGTCAACGGCGAAGAGGAAGAACAGACACAAGCGGACTTTCCTGGGGGCGTACGCCCCTACAACCTGGTCAAACAGGAACGGATTGTCCGCGGGCGGATGCCCACGCTGGAAATCATCCACGACCGCTTCGGCCGGCTGATTCGCACCGGTCTGTACAACTTCATGCGCCGCAACCCCGAGATCTCGGTGGGCCCGGTTCGCGTGATCAAGTACAGCGAATTCCTGCGCAATCTGGTGGTTCCGACCAACCTGAACATCGTTGCCTTGAAACCGCTGCGCGGCAACGCGCTGTTCGTGTTCGAGCCGCGTCTGGTGTTCTCGGTGGTCGACAACCTGTTCGGTGGCGACGGGCGTTTCCATACCCGCGTCGAAGGTCGTGATTTCACGCCGACCGAACAACGCATCATCCAGCGCATGCTGACGGTGGTGCTCGACGACTACATGAAAGCGTGGCAAGGCGTTTATCCGCTACGCTTCGAGTATCAGCGTTCGGAAATGCACACGCAGTTCGCCAGCATTGCCACACCGTCTGAAATCGTGGTGTCTGCCAGCTTCTCGATCGAATTCGGATCGTCGGGCGGCGAGCTGCACATCTGCTTCCCGTATGCGGCTGTCGAGCCGATTCGCGACACCTTGTACAGCCCGGTCCAGGGCGACCAGATGGAACCCGACAAGCGCTGGCTGCGCATGCTGCGCAAGCAGATCCAGCTGGCCGATGTCGACCTGAAGGTGAAGCTGGCCCAGACCCCGCTGCTGGTGCGCGACCTGCTGAAGATGCGCACGGGCGATGTGATACCGATCGACATCCCGACGCTCGTCGCGGCAGAAGTCGACGGCGTACCCGTATTTGAATGCAAGGTGGGGATCTTGAACGGCCAGCACGCGGTTCGCATCGAAAAGGTGCTGGCGACCCCGCAATCAGAAAATAGCCTCGGAGATGAAGATGGCGTCTAACGATACGGAAGACTGGGCCGCCGCGATGGCGGAACAGAGTCAGGCGGCGGGTGCGGTACGCGCCACTGACGAAGTGTTCGAGAAGTTCGGCAGCAGCGGCCCGGCGCCGTCGATGACCAACGATATCGACATCATCATGGACATCCCGGTCACGCTGACCGTGGAACTGGGCCGCACGCGCATTCCGATCAAGCAGATCCTGCAGCTGGCACAAGGTTCGGTGGTTGAACTTGACGGCATGGCCGGTGAACCGATGGACGTGCTGGTCAACGGCTGCCTGATCGCCCAGGGTGAAGTCGTGGTCGTGAACGACAAGTTCGGTATTCGTCTGACTGACATCATCACCCCGTCGGAACGACTGCGGAAGCTGAACCGCTGATGGGTGCGGGTCCGTCAATTCTGCAGACCGTTTTTGCGCTGTTCGCGGTACTGGCGCTGATCATGGGCTGCGCCTGGCTGATGCGCCGGGTTCAACGTCCTGGCGGACCTGGTGGCAACCTGCTCCGTGTTCGCAGCCAGATCATGGTGGGACCGCGCGAACGCGTGGTCCTGCTCGAAGTCGGCGATCAGTGGATCGTCACCGGGGTGGCGCAAGGCAATGTCCGCTCGCTCGCGGTCATGCCGCGTCCTGAAGACGCGCCGCCTGCTCCCGATCCTGTCGATGTCGCGGACTTCCGCGCCCTGCTCGCCCGACTGCGCAAGTAATCATGATGACGGCTGTTTCTCTTCAAGCGCGCCTGAGCGCGATGCGTACGCGCAGGCTCGCCCAGGCGGCGCTCGGCGCGATGCTGTTTGCCCTGCCCGTCATGGGAGCCATGGCACAACAGGCGGGCATTCCCGCGCTGACCAGCACACCGGGCGTGGCTGGTGCAACCACCTGGTCTTTGTCGCTGCAGACCTTGCTGGTCCTGTCGTCGCTGACCTTCCTGCCCGCGGCCCTGCTGATGATGACCGGCTTCACCCGGATCATCATCGTCCTGTCTCTGCTGCGCAGTGCCATCGGCCTGCAAGGTTCGCCGCCGAACCAGGTGCTGATCGGTCTGACGCTGTTCATGACCTTTTTCATCATGTCGCCGACCCTGGATCGCGTCTACGTCGACGCCTACCAGCCCTTCGAGCGCAACGAAATCACTTTCCAGGAAGGCCTGGTCCGCGCCGAGGTGCCGCTGCGCACCTTCATGCTGCGTCAGACCCGTGAGTCCGATCTGGCGCTGTTCTCGCGTCTGGCGAATGTGCCGCCCGTGGAAACTGCCGACCAGCTGCCGCTTCGTGTGGTGGTGCCGGCCTTTGTGATCAGCGAACTGAAGACGGCATTCCAGATCGGTTTCATGATCTTCCTGCCCTTCCTGGTGATCGACCTGGTGGTGTCCAGCGTGCTGATGTCCATGGGCATGATGATGCTGTCACCGGTGTTGATCTCCCTGCCCTTCAAGCTGATGCTGTTTGTGATGGCTGATGGCTGGAATCTGCTGATCGGCAGCCTGGTGGCCAGTTTTGCCACATGATTTCGCAATGCATTCGCCAGATGAGTTCTCGACATGAATGACGCAGGTGGCGTACTGACGCTTGCCCAGGGCGCGATGCAACTCGCGTTCTACCTGGCTGCTCCGCTGTTGCTGACGGCCCTGGTGGTTGGCCTGGTGATCAGCATCTTGCAGGCGGCCACGCAGATCAACGAAATGACGCTGGCTTTCGTGCCCAAGCTGGTGGGCGTTTTCCTGGCCGCCTTGCTGGCAGGTCCGTGGATGATCCAGATGGTGGTGGAGTACATCCAGCGTCTGTTTGGCAACATTCCCTACGTGCTGGGCTGACGGGCAGCAACCGTGCTCAGTTTCAGCGACGCCGATGTGCAATTGCTGTTCGCCACCTACATGTGGCCGTTCATGCGTTGCCTGGCGATGGTGCAAACCGCGCCAGTTTTCGGCCACCGCGCCATTCCGCAGCGCTACAAGATTGGCCTGGCGTTCATGCTGGCCGTCATCATCGGGCCGTCGGTTACCCCTAGCTCGGTCATCGATCCGTTCTCCGGTACCGGCATTCTGATGGTGTTGCAGCAGTTCATCGTCGGCGCAGCCATGGGCTTCGGCCTGCGGGTGGTGTTTGCGGCCTTCGAGTTGGCCGGTGACTTGATCGGCTTGCAGATGGGCCTGGGTTTTGCATCGTTCCTGGACCCGCAGCGCAACGCACCGTCGCCCATTCTGGCAACCTTCCTGATGCTGACGGCAACCATGGTGTTCATGTCGCTCGACGGTCACCTGACGCTGATCGTGACCCTGGTCGAAAGCTTCATCACCATTCCGGTCGGCCCTTCACCGCTGGCGTCCATCGACTGGATGCGCATGGCCGGACTGGGCAGCCTGGTGTTCTCGGCAGGCGTTCAAATGGCCTTGCCTGTGATGGGTTCGGTGCTTGCGCTGAACATTGCGCTGGGTTTCATCTCGCGCAGCGCGCCGCAGCTGAGCATTTTCAACATCGGCTTTGCGATCACCTTGATCGCCGGCATGCTGGCGCTGTGGATCACGCTGGGTGCCATGGCAGGTCCGATCTCGCGTATCACCACCATGGGTGTGCCGTACCTGAAGTAGCTGCGACAGGTGTCGTCGGTGAGCCAGGTACGGTTCGCGCGTTTCAGGTGGACGCGCCTTAAGCAGATGCACTTCAGGCAGGCACTGGCGGCGCTGTCATGACAGCGCCGCAGCCTTCACCCTGCTACCTGTGCGGCTCAGCCACTGACCCAGTCGGGAAATTGACCGTGAATTGCGTACCTGCAAATGCAGGACGGCTTTTCACTGTCACCGTTCCGCCGTGCGCTTGCGCAATCTCATGAACGATCGCCAAACCCAGCCCAGAACCTGACGCGCGGACGTTCGGTGCCCGATGGAAAGGCTCGAACACCTTGTCGATATCGGCCTCATCGATACCCGGTCCGTCGTCCTGAACGATCAACTGCGGTGGCGACGCGCCCACCTTCAAGGTGATGCATCCCGGGCGTGCGCCATGTCGCATGGCGTTGTCGATCAGGTTGCTCAGCAACTCATTGAGCAACACCGGGTCACCCGCGATCCACACCGGCTCGGACGGCGCGTCCAGGTCGATATCGATCTGGGCAGCACGCGCACGCGGCACCCAGGCAGCCCCGCCCTCTTGCACGACTTCGGCCAAGTCGACGGTCTTGAAGCTATCTTGCGGGCGTGTGGTCAGATCAGCACGTGCCAGCACCAGCAGCTGCTCACCTACCCGAATCATGCGGTCGGCAACCGATTTGATGCGTTCCGCGCGCTGACGAACATCATCAGGCAGGGGTCGCGACAACATCAGCTCAGATTCCAGCTTCAATCCCGTCAGCGGCGTGCGCAACTGGTGTGCAGCGTGGCCAATGAAGCGCCGTTGTGCGGCAATTGCTTGCCCCAGACGCGTCAGCAAGGAATTGGTCTGCGCCACCAGCGGTGTGATTTCGCTTGGCACCCCGGCTGCGCCGATCGGTTGCAGATCATCAATGCCACGTGCCTCGATTTCCTCGGACACCCGGCTGATGGACCGCAAGCCACTGCGCACGCCCGTGACGATCACGAAAGCCAGCATGACCACCATCAGCGTCAGGCCACCCACCAACACCGACAGGATCTCTTCGATCACACGGGTGCGCTTGTTGAGCGTCTCGGCCACCACCACATCCACCGGGGTGTCGCCCAGATGGAACTGAATGGATGCTGCACGCACCTCAACACCGTCCACCTGGGTGTTGTAGACCCGAGGGGCTGCCGCATCGACGGGCGATGAACGGCCAGGCGTACGATCGCGGGGAACCAGGTCGGCATCTTCAGGCTTGGCCGGCTCGCGCGCCAGATCGGTACGGCCCGCCAGGATCATGTCCTGCGTGCTGACACGGAAAAACACCCGGTCAGACGGGTCGCCGTCGAAAATCCCGCTGGCTTCGCTGAACGCCGATGGCGTGTCGTCACGCACTTCATCGCTGGAAGGTTCGTGAACGATGCCAAAGCGGTTCAGCAAGCGCGGGCCATCGGTTGTCTGGCGTACCTGGCGCGCAAGCGTGCGGGCGCTGTCGATCAGGGATCGATCGTAGACCTCGTTGCCCAGGCGCCGGCTGATTGCATACGTAGCAACCGTATCCAGCGCCGCCAGGGCAAGTACCGCAGGCAGCAGACGTATCAACAGGTGCCAGGCCAGCGAACGACCCCGGGTGCCGGCAGGAGCCGGGGCCGGGGGCGATGTATTGCCCGAGGTACTGGTCGATGCGTTGCTCGCCGAATTGGCAGACGTACTGCCCAGCGAATTTCCCGACCTAGGCATTGACAGCCGGCGTACCCGTTTCCAGCAGATAACCAAAACCGCGAACGGTCTGGATCAGCACACCCGAGCCTTCCAGGCGCTTGCGCAGGCGGTACACATATACCTCGACCGCGTTTTCGCTGAAGTCAGCGTCCCAGGCAGACAGAGAATTGACGATCTGGCGCTTGGTAACGACACGACCAGCGCGGTTCATCAACATTTCCAGCACGGACAGCTCGCGCACCGACAAGGCAATGCGTTCGTTGTTCAGACGGACTTCACGTCCGACCGTATCGAACACCAGCGGCCCTGCTTCCAGGGTGGGGCTGACGTGGCCGGCACGGCGACGGATCAGCGCGCGCACACGGGCGGCAAGTTCCGGCAGCTCGAAGGGCTTGGTGACGTAGTCGTCGGCACCGGCGTCCAGACCATCGACGCGGTCTTGCAGCGCATCGCGGGCAGTCAGGATCAGCACCGGTACGGTGTTCTCATTGGCGCGCAACCGACGCAGCACGGTCAAACCGTCCTCGCCGGGCAAGTTCAGATCGAGCAGGATCAGGTCATAGGGCTGGGCGGCGATTGCGCCCGCAGCCCGATCACCTTCGGTCAACAAGTCGACCGCATAACCCTGGTCGCCCAGGAACTCGCTGAGTGCGCCGCCCAGAGTCGGGTCGTCTTCAATTACCAATACACGCATAGGGGCGGAAAACCGGCGGCGCGGCCCGAAGTGAATAAACCAAGAGCGTAAACCCATAGGGGCCGACACGCCACTCGGCATGTCGGCCCCTATGAGCAATATTTGAAGTTTCCAGCATCCTGAATGCAGCTGGCGGCAGGTGTTTGCACCTTGCCGCCAGCATTTTCAGACCCAGCCTGCTTGAAAATTACTTGGGTGCAGGCGTGGATTCCGGCGTGCTGACAAAGCCGATCTTCGAGAGGCCCGCGCGTGAAGCGTCAGCCATTACCTTGGCCAGCACCTCGTAACGCGTTGCCTTGTCGGCACGCAGATTCAGTTCAGGCTGCGGCTGCTGCTTGGCGGCCGCGATGAAACGATCCGACACAACCTCGGCAGCGATCGGCTCGCCATCCCAGAACATCTTGCCGTCGGCGTCGATGGCGAAATCGACCTTGGACGGCTCGGCATCGATGGGGGCCGAGCTGGCCTGCGGCACGTCGATGCGCACGGAGTGCGACATCAGCGGTGCAGTCAGGATGAAGATCACCAGCAGCACCAGCATCACATCGATGAGCGGCACCATGTTGATCTCGGACTGAGGCGCACCACTGCCCGCCCCGCCGTTGAAACCACCAAAAGCCATCTGATTCTCCTTAGCTCTTGGCGATCACGCGGGTGTCGGCCGCCTTGATCGTGCGGACATTGCCTTCGGTGACGATTTGCTGGCCGGTGGTCAGGAACGCGAACAGGTCGTGGGCGAAGGCGTCCAGACGAGCCAACAACACACGGTTGCTGCGAACGAAGAAGTTGTAGCCCAGCACAGCCGGGATGGCGACTGCCAGGCCCAGGCCGGTCATGATCAGCGCCTCGCCCACCGGGCCGGCGATGCGGTCGATGGTGGCCGCGCCACCGGAACCGATGGCAACCAGTGCGTGGTACACGCCCCAGACGGTACCGAACAGACCGACGAACGGTGCGGTGGAACCGACCGATGCCAGTACCGTCAGGCCACCTTCGAGCTTGGCGGTTTCTTCATCGATGACCTTGCGCATGGTGCGGGTCACGAATTCGCCTTGCGAACCCGATTCGACCAACTTGGATGCACCGAACTTGGTGTGGTGGTCACGGGCATACAGCGCGTGGCTGGTCAGGTGCGAGAACGGGTCGGCCACGCCGTGCGTAGCGATTTCATGCGACACCGCTTCGAGCGAGGTCGCGTTCCAGAAGTGCTCGACGAATTCGTCGCTGCGGCGACGGATACGAGCATTCGAGATGGTCTTGACGATGATCAGGTACCAGGTGGCCAGCGACATCAGCACCAGGATGACGAACAAGGCCTTGCCCAAGGTGTCGGTCTGCGCAATGAAGTGCGAAAAGCCGAGCTGTGGAGTTGCTGCTGCGGGTGCCATGATCAAAAGTCCTTGAGTTTGAAGTTGAACGGGATATCGGCCAGGGCCGGATAGGCAACCCCGTTCTCGGTATAGGGTTTGAACGCTGCGCGACGGACTGCCTGCAACGCCGATTCATCGAGTCGCTCGTAACCGGACGATTTCTGGATCGTCGCCTGGTCCACGTAGCCCTTGGTATTGATCTGCACACGCACGACCACCACGCCTTCTTCACGCATGCGGCGCGAGATGGACGGGAACACCGGGGTTGGCGGCGCGCCCAGATAGTCGATATGGCCAATCATCTTGGGCTGCGGCGGCCCCGGAGGACCGGTCGGACCGGCGGGCGCTGCCGCACCAGTCGGTGCACCGCTTGGTGGCGGCGCAGCAGCAGCTGGCGGTGGCGACGGCGCGGGTGCGGTTTCAACCGGTGCCGACGGCGTCGGATCGGGTTGCGGCGCAGGCTCGGGCGTCGGAATAGGGCGCGCAACTGGCTTGGGCGTGGGCTTGGGAACCGGTTTGGGAATCGGCTTCGGCACGGGCTTGGGCTTTGGCGGCTCGGGAACCGGCTGCGGAGGCGGCGGCACGGGCGGCGGCGGAACCGGGGGGGCAGGCACCGGTGGCGGTGGAGCGGGCGGCGTGGGCGCGGGGGGCGCTTGCTGCGGCTCGGGTGCGATCTGGACGAAACGCACTTGAACGACCGGTGCCGATGCAATCTCGGTCACCGCCGTCTTGCCCATGATGAAGATAGCCGCTACCACGGCTGCATGCAGGGCAATGACAGTGAAACCCGCCCCCATGCGAAGCCACGACGGGGGCGCGGAAGATTTCCAGGATGCTGCGATCGCGCTCATTCAGGCAGGAGTGGCTTGGTGGTGAATTCAGCCCATCATTCTAAGGGAAATGCGATTTATTCGCAATTAGTAACCTAGGGTTGAACCGGATCGTGAACCCGACCATGCCAATCACGGTCTGAGGCAGCGCACGAATCCGCGCGCTGCCTTGGCGCAAATGCGCAGTGGATCAGTTGCGCGGACGCAGCAGCAGATGCAGCAGAATCGCCCCGAAGGTAGCGGTACCGATGCCACCCAGCGCAAAGCCACCGATGTGCAGCGTGAAGTCCCCTGCTCCCAGCACCAGCGTGACGGCAGCCACGATCAGGTTGCGGTTGTTCGAGAAGTCCACCTGGTTCTGCACCCAGATGCGTGCACCCGCCACGGCGATCAGGCCGAACACCACGATCGACACACCACCCAGCACGGCGTTCGGAATCGTCAGGATCAGGGCACCGAACTTGGGCGAGAAGCCCAGCACGATGGCAAAGACAGCCGCCGCCACGAACACCAGGCTTGAATAGACGCGCGTCACGGCCATCACGCCGATATTTTCTGCGTAGGTGGTCACACCGGTGCCGCCAGCCGAAGCCGACACGATGGTAGCCAGCCCGTCGCCCACAAAGGCACGGCCCAGATACGGGTCCAGGTTCTGACCAGTCATTGCGCTGACCGCCTTAATGTGGCCCAGGTTCTCAGCCACCAGAATGATGGCAACCGGCGCAATCAGCGCCATGGCTGCGGGCTGGAAGACCGGCGCAGCGAAAGCCGGCAGACCGAACCAGGCGGCAGCGGCGACACCCGAGAAATCAATCGGCTTGCCCAGTCCTGCCCCATTGGTCAGCACGGCGTACAGCACGTAGGCCAGCAGCAGACCCAACAGAATCAGCAGACGTTGCGCCATGCCGCGCGCCAGCACGGCCACGCCGCCTACGCACAAGATGGTCAGCACGGCCATCCATGCATCGAAATGGGTGGCGCTGACACTGCGCACGGCAATCGGTGCCAGGTTCAGGCCGATCACAGCCACAACGGCACCCGTGACCACCGGCGGCATCAGCTTTTCGATCCAGCGCGTGCCACTGACCATCACGATCAGGCCGATCACGGTGTAGGCCACGCCGCAGGCAATGATGCCGCCCAGCGCCACGCCGATATTGCCGTTCAGGCCCTTGCCTGCATAACCAGTCACCGCGATCACCAGGCCGATGAACGCGAAGCTGGAGCCCAGATAGCTGGGCACCCGGCCGCCTACCAGCACGAAGAACAGCAGCGTGCCGATACCCGACATCAGGATCGCCACATTGGGATCGAAGCCCATCAGCAAGGGGGCCAGAACCGTGGAACCGAACATGGCGACAACGTGCTGCAAACCGAGCACCACCGTCTGTGGTGCGGGCAGCACTTCGTCGGGTGCGATGACCTGGCCAGGGGCCTGAGCGTGTGCGCGACGCCAGGTTGGGAAATAAGAATTGGCCACCGCCGTTCTCCTTGTGTGTAGGTGCAAAGCGGTCGATCGGACCGATCAAAAAACCGCGCGACGCAAGTGTACGGAAGCGCACCCCTGACTGGCGATGGCAAGCAGGCCCCTGATCGATAAAAAATATTCGACGCAACACTTGTGCAACTCAGATGCATAAGCAACACTGTTGCAATAACTGTGCAATTGTCGGAATTTTCATGTCACTTCGTCTTCACCCGCTCACCCTTTCGGTTCTGCTGGCCCTGCCCGCTTACGCATTCCCCGTCCACGCACAAACTGCCGACAACGCCGCGCCACAAGTGCTGGCTCCGGTATCCGTCAGCGCCAGCCCGCTTGCGCAAGGCCGCGACGACCTGAGCACCCCCGCCACCATCCTTGAAGAAGAGGACCTGATCATCCGCCGCGACGCCACCCTGGGCGATACGCTGGACGGCGAACCCGGCATTCATTCCAGCAGCTTCGGGCGCGGAGCCACCCGGCCGGTGATCCGCGGACTTGATGGTGCGCGCGTCAAGGTGGTGTCCGACGGCTCGGAAATCCTGGATGCGTCCACCGTCAGTCCCGACCACGTGATCACGGTCGAACCGGCCTTGGCCGATCGCATCGAAGTGCTTCGTGGCCCCTCGACACTGCGCTACGGCGGCGGTGCGGTTGGCGGTGTGGTCAATGTCATCGACCGCAAGATCCCCACTGCGGTGCCTGAACGCGGTGTTGAAGGCAGCATGGACATACGAGGCAGCACGGGCACCCACGAAACCACGGGAGCCTTTGGGGTGACGGCTGGATCGGGCAACTTTGCAATCCGTGCAGAAGGCGTCAAACGCGATGCCAACGAATACGAAGTGGGCCGTGGCTGGTCGGGTGGCAAACGGGTGCCGGGCAGCGATCTGAACAGCGAAACCGGCACCCTTGGCCTGTCCTGGGTGGGTGACCGTGGTTATCTGGGCGTGGCATTCACCAGCATTCGCAGCCGGTATGGCCTGCCCGGCCACGACCACAGTGGCGAGGGCTGCGTGCCGCACCTGGGTGCCAATCCGCACTTCCATTGCTCAAGTGACCATGACCACGATCACGGCAGCGACGCGCACGACCACGATGCCGAAGACGCACACGCAGAAGGCGTCCCGTATGTGGACCTGAAAAGCCAGCGCTGGGATGTTCGCGGCGAATACCGCGATCCCTTCGCCGGATTTTCATTGCTGCGTGTGCGCGGCGGCCTGACCGACTACCGGCACAACGAACTGGAAGACGGCGCGGTATCGACCACCTTCCGCAACAAGGCTTACGACGGCCGGGTCGAACTGGAACACCTGCCGGTGGCGGGCTGGCGCGGTCTGCTGGGCGCACAGACCTTGCACCGCGACTTCAGCACCAGTGGCGAAGAGAAGTATGTAGACCCCACGACCACGCGTAATCATGGCGTGTTCCTGCTGGAAGAATTCCGCACGGGCAACTTCCGGTATGAACTGGGCTTGCGCCATGAATGGCAGGACATCGATGTCGAGTCCAGCCAGCCCGATCGCAAGCACTCCGGCACCTCGGCCTCGGCGGGGGTGGTGTGGCGCTTTGCGCCGCAGTATTCCTTGGGTGCGTCGCTGTCACGCAGCCAGCGCCTGCCCACCGCCGAAGAGCTTTACGCCAACGGCCCGCACCTGGCCAGCCACAGCTATGAAATCGGCAACCCGGACCTGAAGCGCGAAACCGCCAACAACCTGGACATCAGTCTGCGCAAATATGCGGGCGACACCACGTTCTCGGTGGGCGCGTATCACAACCGCATCAACGACTTCATCTATGGCCGGACGCTGGCCGTGCAGGACTCGCTGCAACTGCTGCAGTACGACCAGCGCAATGCCGTGCTGACCGGCATCGAGGGCAGCGTGCGCCAGCAGCTCACGCGCAATCTGGGTGCCACCGCCTTCGGTGATTACGTGCGTGCCAAGTTCGAAAATGGCGGCGGCAACCTGCCCCGCATCCCGGCCTATCGGGTGGGCATACGCCTGGATACCACCTGGAATGCATGGCGTGGCGATGCCGAAGTGGTGTGGAACGGCCGTCAGGACAAAGTGGCCGATCTGGAAACTGCCACTGCCGGATACGCAGTGCTTAACCTGGGGGTGAGCTACCAGGGCCGCATCGGTACGAACGACTACCTGATCTATCTGAAAGGCAACAACCTGACCGACAAGCTGGCCTACAACCATACCTCGTTCATCAAGGACGCCGCGCCGCTGGCCGGCCGCAACATCACCCTGGGTGCCCGCCTGAGTTTCTGAGCACCCGCGCCTGAAATCTGTCTAGTACGTATGGTCCCGCGTCCCGCCCGCCAGAGCCTGGCTGCGGGACGCTGCTATTCTCGCACCCCTATGAGTGATCCTTTATTCGATTTCATCCGTGACTACCAAGGCGAGCAAGCCTGGGGAAGTGTGCTGGACGCAGGCACCGGCCAGCATTCCATGCGCTGGCTGACCGGGCTGGACACGGAACGCTGGTCGGCCGTCACCGGGGCGGCGTCCATGGCCCAACAACTGCATCAAGACTTCGATGCGCAGATGCGCACCCAGGATTCATTGGTGCTGGGCAACTGGAGCGACCAGAACCTGCTGGCAGGTGAGCGCTTCGACATCGTGCTGGCAGACTACCTGCTGGGCGCGGTCGAAGGTTTTGCGCCCTATACCCAGGACCGTCTGTTCAAGCGCCTGTTTCCTCTCGTCGGAAAACGGCTTTATCTTATCGGGCTTGAGCCTTACGTTACCCATTACCCCGCCGACGAAGGCGGCAGGCTGCTGGTCGACATTGGCCGGCTGCGTGATGCCTGCCTGCTGCTTGCAGGGGAATTGCCTTACCGCGAATACCCGTCGGACTGGGTGGTACGCCACCTGGAGCAAGCCGGATTTCGCGTCGATACGGTGCAACACTTCCCGATCCGCTACCGCGAGCGCTTTGTTAACGGACAGCTGGACATGTGTGTCCATAGAATCAAACGATTACAGGATCGCGTTCTGGCGGATGCGCTCGATGCGCACGTGAAATCCTTGCGCAGCCGCGCCCTGGGACTGGTTGCGCAGAACAACGGCATCCGATTGGGTGCAGATTATGTGGTGGTGGCAGAACCAATTGCGTCATTGGCAGTCGTAGAATAATAACAATATCGTATGCATTACCGTCCTCACCCCCAATGGGGTGATACTGACCTACGATCCCGTTATCCCTCTTTCTGCGCGCAAAAAGTGAACACATCCCCTTCGCGCCGTCGTTTCACGGCATTGCTGGAACAGATATCCGTGCTCGAGAAAAAAGCCCAGTCTTTACAAGGTGCTCAGCGCGATACCGTCATTGAAAAAATCGTCTATCAGATGGACGAATACGGCATCACGCTCGAAGACCTGGAACGTGCGGTTTCTCCGCAAGGCCAGTGGCGCACCAAACCGCCTCCGGTCGTGCGTGCCCGCAAGGCTGCCAGCATCAAGTATCGAGATCCCGAAACCGGCCTGACCTGGACTGGCCAGGGTCGTGCACCCAACTGGATCACGGCAGCCGAAGCCGCTGGCCAGAAGCGTGACGACTTCCTGCTGCCGGTGACCCAGTTGTTCGGCATCGAGGTCAAGGCCGCCCCGCCCCGCAAGGAAAGCCTTGATATGTCGGCCCTGAGCCGGGCTTTGCAGGAAATCGACAGCAAGTCTTAACCAAGTCGGAACACCCAGGGCGGAATACCCAGGTCGGAATACCTTGGGTATGGGCTTCAGCCAAGCATGCTCATTGCCTGATTGGTATTCAGACAAAGACGATTGGCATGCTCGATCCAAGCGGCGGACCCGCGTTCGGTGTTGCTATTGAACGATGGCAACTCGACCGTTTGTCGTTTGCTCGCCAACATTGACGCTGCACGCAGGCACGGAATTGGGTTACTGTATATCCATACAGTATCAACCCAGCCGATGCCATGCCCATTCCGATCTCAGGCAGTGATGTAGCAGTTGGCTCAATCAGCCCGACGACCCGAACCTCGTCCAGCGCGTCGTCTACCCAGGCGCGTCACCGTGCTGGTCAGCCTTCGGATCAGTCTGCGCTCAAGACCACGGTTCAGCCTGAACTTCAGGCCGATCTTCAGCCCGCGGCCCAGCTCACCAATCAGGTGCCTGCCCACGCGACCAGTCTGGATGCACTGCATCCTGCGCTTTGGCGTGGGTCTCAGCTTGTCCGGCACGCAGGGCATTGCGTCGACACCGGGCATCCCGCGTTGTCGGCGGAATTGCCCGGTGGCGGCTGGCCCCAAGGCAGCCTGACCGAATTGCTCACGGCAGGGCCAGGCGCAGGCGAACTCCGTCTGCTGCAATCGGCCCTGGCCCGCCTGCCCGCGCAGCAGCCCATCGTGCTGCTGCAACCCCCGCATATTCCACACATTGCCGCTTGGCGCGCCTGGCAGCCTGCGCCCGAACGCCTGTTGTGGCTGCGCCCGACGCAGGCCAACGACGCCCTGTGGGCAGCCGATCAGGTATTGCGCTCGGGCTGTTGTGCCGCCCTGCTCTTCTGGGCACGCAACATCCGCCCGGAATCACTGCGTCGTCTGCACGTGGCGGCCCAGGGAAGCGACACCTTGTTCTTCATGTTGCGGCCGCTGTCTGCCGCCAGCCAGTCATCACCCGCCCCCTTGCGCCTGACCCTGAAAGCCGCCGCAGGTGGCGTTGAAGTCGGCATCACCAAACGTCGCGGCCCCGCACGCGACCAACCCGTGCATGTTGCGCTCGACATCAGCGCCCTGCCCCCGCTCTACCCGGATGTCTCTGATGCACCTATGGATTTGCGTACACCTGTCGCGGCTGAGCCTCGACGTGCTGCACACGTCCTGGCCCACTGAGGCCGTCGTGGTGCTTGAGCACGAGTGTGCCATCGCGCTCAGCCCCCAGGCCATCGACCAGGGACTGCAGGCCGGCATGCGTCGCAACAGCCTGTCGGCACTGGCTCCCGATGTGCTCATGATCGAGCGCCAGCCCTTGCGCGAAACCGATACGCGTGACGGCACCGCCCTGGCCTTGCTGCAATACACGCCCGAACTGGCCCATGCCGACGAAGACAGCCTGCTGCTGGACGTGGCGGCCAGCCTGCGCCTGTTCGGCGGGCCGCGTAACCTGTGCAGGCGTATCCGCAGCACCGTTGCCGCGCTTGGCCTGCATGCGCAACTGGGCATGGCCCCCACCGCCACCGGTGCCTGGCTGATGGCACGACGCGGCCGACGTGTGCTGCGCATGGCCCCCCTGGTGCGCCACCTGAACACCATGCCGTGCACCTGGCTCCCTGCTGCACGCCCCCATCGAGACTGGTTCGACGGCTTGGGCTGTCGCACCCTGGGGGCGGTGCGTGCCCTGCCCCGCGCCGGCTTGCAACGCCGCTGCGGCAAACCGCTGATACAGGCCCTGGATGCCGCCCACGGAGATACACCCGAACTGTTCGAATGGGTGATTGCACCTGCATCATTCAGCCGACGTATTGAATTGATCGCGCGCATCGATCACGCAGAAGCGGCCTTGTTTGTTGCCCGTCACTTGGTTGAGCAACTGTGCGGCTGGCTGGCGGTTCAGCAACGGGCCGTGTCGCAAATCACCCTGGTGCTGGAACACGAACGTGGTCGCCACGCCATTGCCCCTACCCGGGTCGATATCGCGCTGGCCGAACCCGCCTGGCAGCCCGAGCACCTGGTGCGCTTGCTGCGTGAACGCCTGGGGCGACTGGAACTGCTTGCGCCGGTCATTCAGATCGGCCTGGAGGCCCCGGATTCCGTCCCCTTTGCGCCGCCCAGCGATTCCTTGTTTCCTGAGCCGGGCGGCACCCCGGCCGACCGTCGTCGTCTGGTCGAATTGCTGACCGCCAGACTGGGACCGGAACAGGTGCTGCAAGTCGCCGCGCGCGCCGACCACCGACCCGAAGTTGCCAATCATTGGGCCCCCATCAACCACCGCCCTGCCAAGCTGCCCGATGCGCCCGTTGCCGACCGGCCCTTCTGGCTGCTCGACACCCCGATTGCGCTGGTGATGCGTGATAACCGACCGTTGTACGGTACGCCCTTGCACAAAGTGCGTGGCCCCGAACGCATTGAAAGCGGCTGGTGGGATCAGCTTGCGATTCGGGATTATTTTGTCTATGAGGACGAGCACGCCACGCGCTACTGGCTGTACCAGGACCGCAACCCGGGGGCCGATATCAAGTGGTTCCTGCACGGGATATTCGGGTGAGTTTCATGGGTGATGTCGTACAGGCTGATGTCGTACAGGGTGATGTGTTGCCGGGAGATGCGCGAAGGTCGGAGATTTCCGAGGCATACGCGCAAGCCAGCCGACAGATCGGTGGCGCTGATCCCAGTGCCCAAGCCAAGTCGTCACCCGCAGAACGGACAGCAAGTGCCAACGCGATCCATTTGTCCCCTGGCGTGCCCGGCCCGCCTACATCAACGGCAACGGGTCAGCCACCCAACGGACGCGACGAGCTGCCCGCCTACGCTGAACTTCACTGCCTCAGCAACTCAAGCTTTCTACGCGGGGCATCGTGGCCGGAAGAATTGGTGCAGCAAGCAAAGGAACTCAGTTATTCAGCGATTGCAATCACTGACGAGTGCTCGCTGGCTGGTGCGCCGCGCGCCCATTTCGAGGCCAAAAAACTAAACTTGACGTTGGTGATTGGCGCGTCATTTCGACTCGCTGGTGACGATGCGCCCACCTTGGTGGCATTGGCAAAAAATCGGGAGGGCTACGGCAATCTCAGCGAGATGATCACCCTTGGCCGCACGCGCGCAGAAAAAGGCAGCTACCTGATCACCCACGAGGATTTTGCCCGTCCTGCCCAGCCCAATGACCATCTGCGCGGCCTGCCGGACTGCTTCATCATCCTCGCCGCCGAGCATGGTGTCAGTGACGCGGTACTGGATGCACAGACGGCCTGGGCTTGTCAGGTATTTGGCGACCGGCTGCGAATGGGTTTGACCTTGCATCGCCGTGCCGATGACGACCGCCACCAGACTGTTGTGCAAACCGTGGCAGACAGACATGGCGTGCCCGTCGTGGCTACGGGGCGAGTGGTAATGCACACGCGAGCACGCCAGACACTGCATGACACCATGACCGCCATTCGCCTGAGCCAGCCGGTCGCACAATGCGGCTATTCGCTGGCACCGAACGGCCAGGCGCACTTGCGGCAACGGGTGGACCTTGCCCAGCTCTATCCGCTTGAGGCAATGGCCGAGACCCAGCGTATTACAGAGAACTGCCTCTTCAGACTGAGCGAACTGGAATACGAGTATCCCGACGAAGTCGTCCCTGAAGGAACCACGCCGGCCAGTTTCCTGCGCAGCGAAACCTACATCGGTGCAGCAAAGCGTTTTCCAACGGGCATCCCCGAAGAAGTCATCGCGCAGATCGAAAAAGAACTCGCGTTGATTGCCGAGAAAAAATACGAGCCCTACTTCCTGACCGTCTACGACATCGTGAAGTTTGCACGCGATGAAGGCATTCTTTGCCAGGGCCGTGGTTCCGCTGCCAATAGCGCCGTGTGTTATTGCCTGCACATCACTGAAGTAGACCCCAAGCGTGGCAATAACCTGTTCGAACGCTTCATCAGCCGCGAGCGCGACGAAGCGCCAGACATTGATGTCGACTTCGAGCACCAGCGCCGCGAGGAAGTCATTCAGTACATCTACCGCAAATACGGGCGGCTACGCGCTGCGCTGACTGCGGTGGTGATCAGCTACCGGCCTCGCAGTGTGCTGCGAGACACAGGCCGCGCATTGGGCATTGATGCGGGCATCATTGATGCAGTCGCCAAGTCGCATCACTACTGGGACGGGCGTGCAGGCTTTGGCGAACGGCTGGCATCCTGTGGCTTGGACCCAAATTCCAGCGTCGCACAGCAATGGGTGATCCTCGCAGAAAGATTGGCAAGCTTCCCGCGCCACCTGTCCCAGCATCCAGGCGGTTTTGTGATCTCGCGTGGAAAACTCAGCCGATTGGTGCCCATCGAAAATGCTGCGATGGCCGACCGCAGCGTGGTGCAGTGGGACAAGGATGACATCGAATCCTTGGGCCTGATGAAGGTTGATGTCCTGGCTCTGGGCATGTTGTCTGTGGTGCGGCGGGCGCTGGAGCTGGTCGCCCTGCGACGGCAAAGGCCATTCATTGCACAAGACATCAAGGATGACGACGTCCCCACTTTCGACATGATCTGCAAAGCAGACACCATTGGTGTCTTCCAGATCGAGTCGCGCGCACAGATGAGCATGCTGCCGCGCCTACGCCCACGGGTGTATTACGACCTGGTGATTCAAGTGGCAATCGTGCGACCTGGACCCATTCAGGGTGGCATGGTGCATCCGTATCTGAAGCGTCGGCAGAAACTCGAGGAAGTGACCTATCCAGGCGCATTGAAACCGGCATTGGAGCGCACGGAAGGCGTGCCGATTTTCCAGGAGCAAGTCATGCAGATCGCCATGATCGCGGCTGACTTCACCCCTGGCGAAGCAGACCAGCTGCGACGCTCGATGGCAGCCTGGAAGCGCAAGGGTGGCTTGCAGCACTACTACGACAAGATCACAAAAGGCATGGCCAGGAACGGTTATGAGCCTGCCTTTGCCGAACAGATTTTTGCGCAGATCCAAGGCTTCGGCGAATACGGTTTTCCTGAAAGCCATGCAGCAGGATTTGCCCTGATCGCCTATCAAAGTGCCTGGCTCAAGTGCCACGAGCCCGAAGCGTTTCTGGCGGCACTGCTCAACAGCCAGCCGATGGGGTTTTATTCGCCATCGACCCTGGTTCAGGATGCACAACGCCATGGCGTTGTCGTCCGCCCGGTAGACGTGATGACCAGTGACTGGGACGCGACGCTTGAGGAAGTGGCATCGGGCAAGCGCTTGGTTGCAGTGAACCAAAACGATGATCCGCAGCCACCCTTGCCACATTCTTTTGTAGCGGTTTCGGCAATCCAAGCGGCCAGCCAAGCAGATGAATGCGCCGATGATGAGGCGGACCGCTCTGTCAGTCCCTGGACCCATGATGCGCGTTGGTCTGCTGAACAGGCTCACTTGCAGGATTACGAATCCATGCACGGAACGACATGCACGCCAGCCACCGCCGCACAGCAAGATGCATCAGAGGAGTCTCCTCGCCCCGCCGTCCGCCTCGGCATGAGCCTGATCAAAGGCATGGACCGGGCCGCCGCCACGCGTATCGCCGAAGCCCGTGCTGTCCGCCCATTTACCGACATGAACGACCTTGCGCTGCGAGCCGACCTGAACCGTGCGCAGTTGCAAGCCTTGGGCGACGCCAATGCGCTGTATCAGTTTGCCGGCCATCGCCGCCAGGCCCTGTGGCAAGCCGTGGCAAGTGCCCCCGATCGCGGGCTGCTGCGCCATGCCGGCATCGAAGAAACCGAGCAACCCGTGCTGGCCGCCCCGACCGAGGGAGAAAACCTGGTCAGCGACTATCGCTCACTTGCGCTCACGCTGGGCCGCCACCCGCTTGCCCTGCTGCGTGGCAAGCTGTCTGCCATGCGTTTTGCCAGTGCCGCACAACTGCAGGACTATCCCAGCGGCAGGCTGGCCCGCGCCTGCGGCATCGTGACGGTGCGGCAGCGCCCCGGCACATCCAAAGGCACGATATTCGTGACGCTTGAAGATGAAACCGGTGTGGTCAACGTCATCGTCTGGCCACGTGTGGTCGAACGGCAACGCCAGGCTTTGCTGGGCTCTCAACTGATGGGTGTCTACGGCACTTGGCAAAATGAAAACAAAGTTCGTCACCTGGTGGCCGGCAGGCTGGTGAATCTGTCGCCCATGCTGGGTGAACTGGGTACCCGAAGCCGCAACTTCCATTAGAAAACCTGGCTTGCCACCCAGGCGGGCACGAATGCTGCTGCCGGGCTGGCGTCATATTTTTGAAGGCTCAAGCCATGGTCACTATCTACATCGACCGTGCCGAAACAGACGAATCGATTGCTCGGGTACGCGCCGAAATTGGCCCTCAGGCCGAGTATCATTTGGGCTGGAAGCTGGGTGATGTCGACGTGCAACGTGACGACCACACCTGGGTTGACGGCGATGACACGGCAGACCGGGCAGCGTTGCTGGCACTTGTGCAGAAGCTGCTCTCAGATCCCGTTTCCACCCCGCCCTGATTGCGCGAGCGTTGACTTGTGCGAGCTTCTGACCGGGCACCTGCCCGCTGCCTTACCACTACCCGATATCAGGAAGGACGATGCCTGAACACACTCTTCTTGCCCAACTCGACGTCGGCAGCCCCGCGTGGGAGGCCCGGCGCAAACTCGAGCGTGCGCTGGACGAGCACCGCCGCAAGATCGATGAATACCACCACTTCAACGCTACGGTGTCGCTTGGCATGACGCTCGCGGTGGCAGTCGGGGTCGGCTTGTTCGCCGCCTGGGCCATCCGCAAGCAACGCAGCCCCTGAATTCGACGGCGTTCACGCCGACGGCACCCAACGGAGACCACACCTTATGCGCCTACGGGATCCCGCACTGGAGTTTCTTGCCAGCCTGCCGCAGTTCCACCTGTCCAAACATGGCGATTACGTCATCCATCTTGGCTCTGGCACGGTAGTTCGCCGGGTCGTCAATCCGGTCGATGGACCTCAGCTCAATCTGCGTTGGCCGGGACAATCTGCCGACGTGCAAGTTGAAGTACCCGTCGATACCTATGTGCGTTATCAGCAATACGAAGCCGAACGCCTGGGCCATCCCACTGGCGAGAACCCCAGCCTGCTGGAAGGCTTGCTGCGAGAACTGGGGATCGTAGACCCACCTGCCCGCCAATAATCGCCATCACGACCGTCCGCACGGGAACCGCTGAACAGCGATCACCGTGTAGCACGCGTCCTGACATAAAAAAACAGGCGACCAGTCATGAACTGGCCGCCTGTTTTCACGAATGCCCGCCCGTTTACAGGCAGGCACTGCGCGATCAGTAGTACACGTGCTCGCCGCGGTTCTTCTTCCAGTCTTGTTCCAGCAGCGCGGCATCTTCAGCGTTGCGCGGACGCACGCCCATCAGAATGCCGCCGTTCTTGATACCTTCTTCGTAGCCCTTGACGCGCTCTTCCGGCATGTTCCAGCCAATCAGCGCACCCACGATACCGCCCGTTGCAGCACCTGCACCGGCACCAGCCAGCGCAGCGGCGATCGGACCGGCAACCACGATACCCAGGCCCGGAACCACCAGCGAGGTGCCCACCGCGGCAATCGCAGCAGCAACCGCGCCGATCGTGCCGCCGATGGCACCACCAACGCCTGCGCCCTCAGCGGCCTTGTTGCCCAGTTCGGTCGTGACACCATTACCGAAGTGACGCTCACGCGACTCGTCGGACAGCACCAGGTTCACATCATCCTTGCCATAACCACGGCTCGCAGCCGATTGATAGGCGAGCTCGGCCGACTCACGGTCGTTGAACAGGCCGGTAACGTAGCGATCTTCAGTGGTGGTCGTGACCATATGACTCTCCTTGTGGGTTCTGTTTACCGGGTCTATTCCGGGTAGAACCTCGCTACAGCAAAGCCTGTACCTGCTTGTCGGTCATCGGATCAGGGTGTAGTTCTCGGTCGATTAAAAGCGTGAAAAGCCATGTGCCACCTGATTGATTCAGGCCGCCGTCACGGTTGCGAAGGAATGCAATTTGCTTGGTTTGCCGCATGACTTGCGATGATTTCGCAGGACTAATTTACGGAGGTATACCCAATATGGCAGCGCAATCCGACCAGACGCTTCCCCCTCAACACCAACCCCGCCAACCCGGCATCGAATCCCAGATGGAGCCGCGTCCGGACATTATCCGCGCGGGGTATCAAGGCTCAGACAAGCTCAAAGGCAAGGTTGCCATCATCACAGGCGGCGACAGCGGCATTGGCCGTGCCGTTGCTGTGGCGTTTGCCCACGAAGGTGCCGACATACTGATCGCGTATCTGGATGAACACGATGACGCGCGAGAAACACGCAAGCTCGTGGAAGCCACCGGCCGCAAGTGTGAACTGATTGCCGGCGACATCGGCGACAACGACTTTCCCAGACAGGTTGTGTCCAAGGCCTTGGACAGCTTTGCGCGTGTCGACATCTTGGTGAATAACGCGGCAGAACAGCACGTTCAGCAGCAGCTTGAAGACGTCAGCAGTGAACAATTGGAACGCACGTTCCGCACGAACTTCTTCGGCATGTTCAATCTGACGCGTGAAACGCTGCCCCACTTAGCCCAAGGTTCCGCCATCATCAACACGACATCGGTCACGGCGTATCGTGGCAGCCCGCATCTTGTCGACTATGCGTCAACCAAGGGTGCCATCGTGGCATTCACGCGATCGTTGGCGGGTCAGTTGGCTGAACGTGGGATTCGTGTGAATGCCGTGGCTCCCGGCCCGATCTGGACACCGTTAATTCCCGCTACGTTCAGCGCTGAAGAAGTGGCGGAATTCGGGTCAAGCGTCCCGCTGAAACGCCCGGGCCAACCAGATGAAGTTGCTCCCTGCTATGTCTATCTTGCCTCGCAAGATGCAAGCTACATGACGGGCCAGGTGATGCACCCGAACGGGGGCGAAATCATCAACGGGTGAATCGTAGGCTACCGCCCTACAATCGGCAGATGCGTACCTTTCTGCTCTACGCCGCCACCGCGCTGGCGGAAATTCTGGGTTGTTACCTGTTCTATGTCATGTTGCGCGAGGGGCGCAGCGCCTGGCTGGCTGCGCCGGCAATATTCAGTTTGCTGCTGTTCGCGTGGTTGCTGACATTGCACCCCGCAGCATCGGGCCGTGTCTACGCGGCCTATGGTGGTGTTTATGTCGTGGCAGCGCTGATCTGGCTGTGGGCAGTAGATGGCATTCGGCCAAATGGCTGGGACGTGGCGGGTGGTGCACTTTGCCTGGCCGGCATGGCGATAATTGCGCTGCAACCGCGCTGAAGATTGGTGTGGACCGGTCAATCGCCAGATTTGTCTATCCAGCGCATTGGCGAAACGTGTTGATCCGATTCAGCAGCCAGCGTCAACATCAAAGCCCAATTCGACACACTGGCCTGACGCCAGGCGGCTGAAAAAAGCGACTGAAAAACAAAAAGGCCAGCTCGAAAGCTGGCCTTTTTGTTATGTGGCAGTTAATCATCGCTGATTAACCCGCCCACCTATCCTGCACTCCGACTATTTCCAGTGTTGGAAGCACTAATGCTTTAAACATTGGCTTGGACAATTTCTTGGACCAAACACCTGGAAATAATCGAACTTTATTCTGGTGCCGATGAGAGGAGTCGAACCCCCGACCTTCGCATTACGAATGCGCTGCTCTACCAACTGAGCTACATCGGCCAAGAAGGAAACTATAGCAAATAAATTCCGATTGCGTCAAACGATCGGCGGGTTTTTTTATCGATTACGCAGTTTTTTTCGACAAACCCTTCGGCAAGGGGAAAGAAACCCCCTCTTCCAGGCCCGGCATGGTGCGAACCGACACCGCGCCCAGCTCTTTAAGGCGCGCAATTACCGCTTGCACCAATACCTCGGGAGCCGATGCACCGGCAGTCACGCCAACCCGTGTCGTACCTTCCAGCCATGCCGGCTCAATGGATTCTGCACCATCGATCAGATACGCACGTGCGCCCTTGCGCTCGGCCACTTCGCGCAGGCGATTCGAGTTCGAGCTGTTGGTGCTGCCCACCACCAGAACCAGATCACAGTCCGGTGCCATGACCTTCACCGCATCCTGGCGATTCTGCGTGGCATAACAGATGTCGCTTTTCTTGGGTTCCACAATCGCCGGGAACCGTGCGCGCAATGCATTGGCAACCACGGCAGCATCATCAACCGACAAGGTGGTCTGCGTGACAAAGGCGATCTTCTCCGGGTCACCCACGACCAAGGCCGCGACATCGTCGACGGTTTCGACCAAGTGCATGCCACCTGTGGCCTGGCCAAGTGTGCCTTCCACTTCGGGGTGGCCCTTGTGGCCGATCATCACGATTTCCAGGCCGGCCGCACGCATCTTGGATACTTCGACGTGGACTTTGGTGACCAGGGGGCAGGTTGCATCATAGATATGCAAGCCACGCTCTTCGGCTTCGGCGCGCACGGCGCGCGAGACGCCATGCGCGGAGAACACCACGGTTGCCCCGGTGGGCGCATCTTCCAGCTCATCGATGAAGACTGCGCCCTTGTTGCGCAGGTCTTGCACGACATAGCGGTTGTGAACGATTTCGTGGCGTACATATATAGGTGCGCCATAGATTTCGAGCGCACGTTCGACGATGTCGATGGCGCGGTCTACGCCGGCGCAGAAGCCGCGTGGCTGAGCAAGGACGATCTCGACATCGGCCATCACAGCACTCCAAGAATGGATACGTCCACCCGCAGCGCACTGCCTGCAAGCGGATGATTGAAGTCGAAGCTGGCGTAGTCGTCAGAGATTTCCTTCAACACACCCGAATAACGCCCACCGTTGGGTGCGGCAAATTCGACCAGGTCACCTGGCGTGAAGGTCTCAGTCGCGCCCGCATGTTCGCGCAGCATCTTGCGGGTCACTCGCTGCAGCAATTCAGGGTTGCGATCGCCATAGGCGTCGGCCGGTGCCAAGGTGAAGCTGAAGGCGGTGCCTTCTGCGTGTCCGACCAATTGCGCTTCCATATTGGGCGCCCATTGTCCGGTGCCAAGCTGCAGCGTAGCGGGCCGCCCGGTGAAGGTGTCGGCGAAGACTTGGCCCGCGCCGGGACCGGAATCAAGCGTGATCCGGTAGTGGAGTGTCACGTAGGAATCCTCACGGACAAACACGGGCATCTCGGATGTGGAGGAGGTCAAGTGGTGTCACCGTATCGATACTGTGCCGGTCAGATGGCGCAGGCATTCCGCCTGCGCTCACGGCACACCAGGGTGCGCCAGTCGGCAAAAGTCCGATTTTAGCCCGCCTGCGAAATCCCAAGGTGAAACATGCACGTACCCGCCTCGCCCACCCTGCGCGACCTGCCCGCCGACATGCTGCCGCGGGAGCGCTTGTTGGGCCACGGCCCCGACGCACTCAGCGACGCCGAGTTGCTGGCCGTGCTGTTGCGCACCGGCATCGCCGGCTGCAACGCCATCGAACTGGGGCGCGCGCTGCTGCTGCGTTTCGGCGGTCTGCGTGGCCTGTTCACTGCGCCCCCACAAGAACTATTGGGGGTGCCCGGCGTCGGTCCAGTCAAAGTCAGCCAGTTGCTGGCCGCGCTGGAACTGTCGCGACGGCAACTGGCCGAAGCCATCACCCGCAACGATGCCCTGACCCAACCCGACCTGGTGAAGCGCTTTTGCGCCTCGACCCTGGCAAACAAGGAAATCGAGTGCTGCATAGCGCTGTACCTGGACACCCGCAACCGCTTGATCGCCAGTGAAGAACTGGCGCGCGGCACAATCGACCAGGCGGCGGTGTATCCACGCGAAGTGGTGCGCGCGGCCTTGCGCCACCATGCGTCCGCCGTGATCCTCGCGCATAATCACCCTTCTGGCGTGGCGGAACCCAGCCGCGCCGATGAGCAGTTCACACGCTGCGTGCGCGATGCATTGGCACTGGTGGACATTCGGCTGCTGGACCACATCATCGTGGCAGGGCAAAGCACCTTGTCCTTGGCCGAACGTGGGTTGATGTGAAGGGTGGTGCAAAGCCTTGTCCTGCAATACAAAGGCCGGGATAAAGCCACATCGGCGGTTGCGTGCGGTATGCCTCAGATAGCGTAAGGCTCGAAACGCTGCACTTTTTGAACGTGGAGATCGCGCGACATCTTCGCCCTTCTGCACAGTCCATTGATTCGCAAAGCGCTTCCGTGTTAATCTTGCGAGCTTTACAGAGTTGCCTATCTGGATGCATTGCTATGTTGCGTCGAGAAAAGACCGCGTTTTACGTGATCTCTTCTTTCCCCGCCATGTAGTCGTGCAGCAGCCAAGCACTCATAACGGATTCGCTCCCTCGCGAAAGATGATTTCGCGCGGACCGCAAGCCGCCTCTGCCGGCCACGATCGTAGCGCGCGGCGCTTGGGCGAAATGACGAATTTATTGATTAGAGAGGTGTCGCCATGGCACGTGTATGCCAAGTGACCGGAAAAGGTCCGATGGTGGGCAACAATGTTTCCCACGCCAACAACAAGACCAAGCGCCGTTTCCTCCCGAACCTGCAATCGCGCAAGTTCTGGGTTGAAAGCGAAAACCGCTGGGTTCGCCTGCGTATCAGCACCAACGCGCTGCGCACGATCGACAAGAACGGCATCGACTCCGTTCTGGCCGACCTGCGCGCCCGCGGCGAAATCTAAGCTAAGCGGCATATAGGAGCACATCATGGCTAAAGGCATCCGCGAGAAAATCAAGTTGGAATCGACCGCAGGCACGGGTCATTTCTACACCACGACCAAGAACAAGCGCACCACCCCGGAAAAAATGCTGATCAAGAAATTTGATCCGGTGGCACGCAAGCACGTCGACTACAAAGAAACCAAGCTTCGTTGATCGACAGCCGCACTTGCTGCTTCGGCAGCACGGTGACGGAGCCCCGCTCAGCGGGGCAATAAAAAAACCGCAGCCAGTCTGCGGTTTTTTTATTGCCGTCCACTTTCTTCATCGCTTCATTGACCTCTGTATTTCATGTTTTTGACGGCGATCCGAACTGAAGCATTGATAAGCAATCGGTTTGTACGCCAAACATGATAAGTTCCGGAATCACCAATTTGTAGCAACCCGGCGCAAGCCTGCGACTATCTCAACTCTGCGATGTCCCGCCAGATCAACAGCCTGCAACCACGGCGTCTCAACGAGCTGCCGGACAAGCATTTCTTCATTCGCGCACTGACCGACCGCATCAGCAAAGCAGGGCAAGAACGCCTGGCATTGCAGGTAGTGGAGTGCCCCGCCCACCCGGCGGGCCGTCCTGGCGAGTTGGAAGACGCGTTGGCACAGCGGATTTACGCCAGCGTTCGCAGCGACGACCTGGTTGCGCGCATTGATACGAATACCATCGGCATTCTGTTCAATCACGTTCAGACGACTGCCGAAGCCATCAGCATTGCCCAGCGCATGCTGAGCCTGACCAGCCCGATTGCCAACCCAGGTACCGGCGAAGCCTCGGTTGGCATTCTGATGCTGGACGGTCAAGCTGTGCCGGCCATGCTGGCCATTGCTCAGGCACATACCGCAGCACTGCGGGCGCAGCAATACAGTTGTGGCCGCTGGGAACTCTGGCGCTCGGATTCCGAGTCTGCCCATGCCGTGGCGCGTGAAGCCGATCGTTGGGCTCAACGGATTCACGCCGGGCTCAAGCAGGAAGAATTCCGTCTTTATTACCAGCCTCAGCTGGCACTGGACACCGGCAAGGTGGTTGGCGTCGAAGCATTGGTGCGCTGGCAGCAATCAGACCGCCTAGTGCCCCCGGCAGAATTCATCCCCGCCGCTGAAAACAATGGCTCCATCGTTCAACTGGGCGAGTGGGTACTGGACGAAGCGTGCCGGCAAATGGCGTTCTGGCAGCGAGAAGACATGCACTGCCCGCGCATGGCGGTCAATGTATCGGCCCACCAACTGCGTGGCGGCATTGTCGACACGGTGTGGCGCACGCTGGCCCGCCATAGCCTGGCTCCCAGCCAGCTTGAGATCGAACTGACGGAGTCTGCACTACTGAGCGACCCGGCCGAAGCCAAAGCCATTGCGCACGAACTGGCTGATTTGGGCGTAACGCTTAGCCTGGACGACTTCGGCGTGGGGTATTCCAGCTTTGCCCGCTTGCGCAGCATGCCCTTCAAGACCGTGAAGATCGACCACCAGTTCGTGTCGCGCATGACGGCCGACAGCTACGACTATGACCTGATCCGCATGCTGATCGACCTGGCCAAGAAAAAGCAGATCACCACCATTGCAGAAGGCGTCGAGCAGCCAGAACAGCGCGAACTGCTGAGCAGTCTTGGCTGCGATGCGTGGCAGGGTTACCTGTGCGCGCCACCGCTTCCTGCTGAACGAATCACTCAGTTCCTGCGACAACCGGGCGTGCTGCAATAAAAAAATCGGGCCGAAGCCCGATTTTTTTCGTCCGCACACCCAGTCAATCAGACCGCGTAGGTTCGCAACCGTGCTGAGAAGTCTTCCAGACGCGCAATACCGCTTTGTTGCGCGCGGGCGCACCAGTCTTGCAGCTCTTTCAACAACTGTTCGCTGGACGCACTGGAACGCTCCCACATCCGATTCAACTCGCGTCGCATTTCAACCAGCGTAGCCAGCGAATGATGCTCGGCCAGCACGCTGTCGAGTTCGGCACGGTGGGCCGCCGGCAAGGAATCGTGGTCGGCATGCGTCAGCCAATTGCGCACTCGACGCAGGGGCTGCCAGTCTGCAGCCGATACCTTGGCATTCTTCAGACGGCTGATCTCGTCATGGCAAGTGTGCTTCAACACATCGGCATAACGCGCCATGATTTCGTAGCGATGCGTAATGACCGCCTGCAACGTGTCCAGATCGATCACCGGCTTGGCTTCATCCAACCGCAGCTTGGGCGCAACCTTCTTTACCTTGGCCAGACCCAGCATTTGATAGAAACGGATGTGCATCCAGCCGATATCGAACTCGTACCACTTGCTGGAAAAGCGCGCCGACGAAGCATGTGCGTGGTGGTTGTTGTGCAGCTCTTCACCGCCCACCACGATGCCCCACGGAAACACGTTGCGGCTGGTGTCCGGGCTGGCGTAGTTGCGATAGCCCCAGAAGTGGCCAATGCCATTGATGACACCCGCCGCCCAGAACGGAATCCACAACATCTGGACCGCCCACACCGTCAGGCCAAGCACACCAAACATGGCAACATCCAGGATCAGCATCAAGGCCACGCCTTGCATGCTGAACCGCGTGTAGACATTGCGCTCCATCCAGTCATTGGGCGTGCCATGACCGAACTTGTTCAGCGTGTCGTCCTTTTTCGCCTCTTCACGGTACAGCTCGGCGCCCTGGAAGAACACCTTGCGAATACCGAATACCATCGGTGAATGCGGATCGCCTTCGCGCTCGCAGCGCGCATGGTGCTTGCGGTGGACTGCCACCCACTCTTTCGTGACCATGCCCGTGGTGAGCCACAGCCAGAATCGATAGAAATGCGAAATCACCGGATGCAGTTCGACACCACGGTGCGCTTGCGTACGGTGAAGAAAAATCGTGACTGCCAAGATGGTCAAGTGCGTCGCCACCAGCGTGAATGCGACGATTTGCCACCATGCGGCGTCGAGCAGGCCGTCAGTCAGAAAATTGACGAAGGAATCCATACACCCCTGTGCAGCCACCGGCGGTGCCAGGTGGCGAAAGAAAACACATGTGAAAACATGCGCACAAACAAGCGATCACCAAGCAAGCAGTCGCCAGGTAATAACGATCACACGCACCAGCCGACCACAGATCGAATAGTGCGCTTTCCGCTTACAAATCGCTGAAAAACGTACACACAAAGTTTAGCCGACCGCCCCAGGCGGTGGCACAGTGCTTACACTAATTCGACCGCCCACGCCCAGGGAGTTCCCCTGGGACACGAGGCTTTTACGTAAGCAGGTATACAACAGTGCAGGACGGGCTACGCATCAACCCGCGCCCATTGCACAGAAACTAAAAGGGGCACGCCAAGCATGCCCCCCAAGCCCTGATTAGACAGCCGGCGCAACCGGCGGCGTGTCTTCATCCGGCACAGGTGCCTCGGCAGGCTCAACCGCTGGCACCTCGACTACCGCGCCGTCATCAACTTCCGGCACGTCTGCGGGCGCAGGTTCAGCCAACACCTCGGGCACTACCACTGCCGCTTCAGCCACGGCAATCACTGCCTTGACGGCGGGATCGGCGGCCGCTTCCGCTGCCAAAGCTGCGCTTGCACCAGCCGCCTTGCGCTGGAATACCGCGGCAAAGAAGCCGTCGGTGCCATGCACGTCGGGACGCAGCTTCAGGAACGGCGTGGTCAATTCAGCTTCGCCAACCATCTCGCCCGCACGCCCGGCACGCAGGATTTCCGTGGCCGACAACAATTCGAAGTCAGGATTTTCGGCCAGGAAGGTTTCAGCCTGGCCTTCGTTTTCTTCACGCAACACACTGCAGGTGCCATACACCAAGCGGCCGCCTGGTGCCACGCAGCGCGCCGCCGATGCCAGGATGCTGTGCTGCAAAGCCACCAATTCCTGCACGGAATCGGGGTTCTGACGCCATTTCAGGTCCGCATTGCGACGCAGGGTGCCCGTACCGCTGCACGGAGCGTCGACCAGCACACGATGCGCCTTGCGCGACAGGCGCTTCACACGTGCGTCGTTTTCATTGGCGATGACGATCGGGAAGACGTTGGACAGACCGCTGCGCGACAGGCGCGGCTTGAAACGCGCCAGCCGGTTCTCGGACACGTCGAGCGCATACAGGCGACCGGTCGAGCGCATCATCGCGCCCAGCAGCAAGGTCTTGCCACCCGCACCGGCGCAGAAGTCGATGACCATTTCGCCGCGACGCGGGGCCACCAGCATGGTCAGCAACTGGCTGCCTTCGTCTTGCACTTCAATGCTGCCGTCTTCGAAACGATTCCAGCGGTTCAAGGCCGGACGACCTTGCAGGCGAATACCGAACGGCGAATAAGGCGTAGGAGCTACTTCCGCATCGGGCGCGCCGGCCAGCAATTCCGCCATCATGGCGTCGCGGTCGGTCTTCATCGGATTGACCCGGATGTCGAGCGGCGCCGCACGGTTGAGCGAGGCCAGCAGGCGTTCGGCCTGCGGCTCGTCGCGCAGGGCTTCTTCCAGCCAATCCGGCACGCTTTGGCGGACAGCCAGGGGCATGGATGCCGGGTCGATGGACAGCACACGCGTCAGCCACGCGGACTCTTCAGCTTCCAGTGCCGGACGCAGGACTTCCTGGCGCACAGTGGCTGCCAGGCCCAATACGGCCAGACGGCGGGTGGCGGAACCACGGCCGCCCTCGGCCACTTGGCGATAACGGCGCAGATGACGCAGCACGTCGTAGACGGCTTCGGCAATTTCGCCACGATCACGCATGCCAACGCGGGGGTTTGCGCGGAACCAACGCGACAGCGTCAGATCGGCCGGACCCGACCATTGCAGCACTTCGCCCAAGACGTCACGCACCTGGTCGATGCGGATGGCCATGGGCCGGGCAGCGGAATTGCGCGCCGGGCCTTGGCCTTCGCGGGACGGGCGTGCGGATTTGTCGCCGGCACCGTCACGAGATTGAGACTGATCACGCGCTGCATCACGCGGCACGTCACGAGACACATCGCGATTCTTGAAGGCTGCACGCGTCTTCTTGTCGCGGCCTGCGCCCGGGTTGGGATTTTCGCGATTGTCCATCGAGGTGTCGCGGTACGCGCGCGGGTTTTCGAAGTTGTCGCGCGAGGTGTCGCGCTTGCCGCTGCGTGCGCCAACATGAGCGGGGCCACGGCCAGCGGCCGCACGACCAGCTTCGCGTGCGGCTTCACGGCCGATGTCGCGGCTGTTGTCGCGAGCGTGTTCACGAGCGCCGTCGCGGTTGCCATCACGGCCACCGGTACGCGCTTCGCCACGGCCGAAATCACGACCGGATTCACGGCCAAAGTCACGACCCGCATCTCGGCTGCCACCACGCGGGGCATCGCGAAAGCTACGGAAATCGCGCACTTCGCGGGATTCGCGTGAATCACGAGATTCGCGCGGCGCGCCGTCACGGCGGTCGCCACCGGCGTCGGGGCGCGCGCCACGAGCGCCCGCATCGGCGGATTTGCCACGGCGCAGCGACGGATCGACTGCACGTTCCCGATTGGGCGCAGCCGAACGCGCTGAACGTCCATTTGCGGCGTCAGCGGGTTTGCCGGTGCCGCCAGGGGCGGATCGGAAAGGTTTGGAAGCAGTCATGCGGACTCCAGGAGCCGGTTGTTCTCGCCGTCGACGATGACGCGGTTGCCGTCGAGCCGCACGCGGCCCTCGGCCAACCAGCGCACCACTTGCGGGTAAAGGCGGTGTTCGACCTCAAGCACACGGGCAGCGAGGGTGGTTTCGGTATCGTCATCGAGTACCGGTACCGCGCCCTGCGCCAGGATGGGGCCGTGATCGAGCACGGGGGTGACGAAGTGCACCGAACAGCCATGGACACGCACGCCGGCAGAAAGTGCCTGTGCATGGGTGGCCAGACCGGGGAACATCGGCAACAGCGAAGGATGGATATTGATGAGCCGGCCGCGATAATGATCGACGAAGCCGGAAGTAAGTATGCGCATGAAGCCCGCGAGCAACACGTAATCGGGCGCAAAACGGTCGATCTCGGCCGCCAGGGCCGCATCGAAAGATTCGCGCGAATCATGGTCCCGATGAGACACCACTGCCGTGGGGATACCGACCTCGGCAGCCCAGGCCAGACCAGCGGAATCTGCCCGATTACCGATTACGGCGACAATGTCTGCCGGGCAGGTGCCCGCACGTGCAGCCTGCACGATGGCGCGCATATTACTGCCACGACCAGACACGAGAATGACGAAACGACGCGCAGCCGACGCGGGCGGCTGGGGAGAAACTTGGGGTGCTTGCATGTCGCGATTGTATCACCGCCCCTGTGTGGCTCTATTAAAAAAGCCCTATAATTCAACGTTTTAGGCAGTGTCCGCTGTCTTGTTTCAAGCGTTTTGTCTGAGCAATGCGTGCAACCTGCCACCAAGCCCTTTTCTTCGAAGCCGAGTGATTTGTCGACCGATGCATCGATGAGCGAATCGACCCAATTACCCGTGCCGGCTCCGCTGTCCGCTTCGCTGACTGACGCCCAGTCTGACATCCGGGACGGTGCCAGCGCTTCGTCTACAGACAACACCTGTGGGTCTGGCCCAGTCCCTGATCACACGCCCGATCAGCCCCGTGATGAAGTCCGGGTCTTTCGGGGCGTGCCGCCCTCGGGCCAGCGTCCGCCTTGCGCCTTGACGATCGGTAATTTCGACGGCGTACACCTGGGTCACCAAGCCATGCTGGCCGCGCTGCGCGCCGCCGCCGAACGCCTGTCGCTCAAGCCCACCGTCATGGTGTTCGAACCGCATCCGCGTGAATATTTCGCGCAATTGCAACAGCGCCCGGAATTGGCCCCTGCCCGCATCGCCAGCCTGCGCGACAAGCTCACCAGCCTGGACGAAGCCGGTGTCGAGCGGGTCATCGTGCAGCGCTTCGACGCCGCGCTGGCTTCCATGCCGCCGGAAGAGTTCATCCGCCAGATCCTGGTTGAAGGCCTGAACGTGCGCTGGTTGCTGGTGGGCGACGATTTCCGTTTTGGTGCCCGTCGCGCCGGCAATCTCGACACGCTGCGCGAAGCCGGTGCCCGCCTGGGCTTCGAAGTGGTGTCCTTGCCCACTGTCAGCGCCGACGGCCAGCGCATCTCAAGCTCGGCGATCCGCACCGCGCTGGCAGAAGGCGATTTCGCCCAGGCAAAGAAGCTGCTGGGTCATCCGTACATGATCGGCGGCCATGTCATCCACGGCCGCAAGCTGGGGCGGACCATCGGCTACCCCACCATGAACCTCGGCGTTGCGCCGGGCCAGACCAGTCTGTCGGGCATTTTTGTGGTGCAGGTACACGGCCTCGGGCCCCAGCCGCTGGCCGGTGTAGCCAGTCTTGGCGTGCGCCCCACCATTGAAGACGCAGGCCGGGTATTGCTTGAGACCTACATCTTCGATTTCAGCGGCGACGCATACGGTAAACTCGTGCGGGTGGAATTCCTGAAAAAAATTCGCGACGAAGCCAAATTCGTCGATCTGCCTACCCTCATCGCCGCCATTGATCGCGACGTCGACCACGCACGTGCCTGGTTCGACACCACGCATCGGGTGCAGTCAGACCTGGCCACTTCCGCCACTGACCGAATTTGACCGGGCCGTGCCGCGGCGTCCGAATGACTGACATTCAGACGTTCCGCTTTCAGGAAGGCGCGATGCGCGCCTTGCGGCCCGCGCCCGACAACTTCCGTCTTGAAATTTCCGCCTTGCAGCCTGCCCGCCCCGCAATCGGGGCCGACGCGACCCTCTTCGTGTTCCCATGGACTATAAAGAAACTCTGAATCTTCCCGACACCCTGTTCCCCATGCGCGGCGACCTCGCCAAGCGCGAACCTGGCTGGGTCCAGAACTGGGAAGAAAAAAAGATCTATCAGGCCATCCGCACTGCAAGCGCCGGCCGTCCGCGCTTCGTGCTGCACGACGGCCCGCCGTATGCCAACGGCCAGATCCACATGGGTCATGCGGTCAACAAGATCCTGAAGGACACTATCGTCAAGGCCCGCCAGTTGAAGGGCATGGACGCGATCTATGTGCCGGGCTGGGACTGTCATGGCCTGCCGATCGAAAACCAGATCGAAAAGACCCACGGCCGCAATCTCAGCCGTGACGAAGTGCAGGCGAAAAGCCGCGCCTACGCCACGGAACAAATCGCGCTGCAGAAGAAAGACTTCAAGCGTCTGGGTGTGCTGGGTGATTGGGACAATCCGTACCTGACCATGAATCCGGGCAACGAGGCCGACGAAATCCGCGCCTTGAAGCAGATCATGAAGCGTGGCTTTGTCTACCGTGGCCTGAAGCCCGTGTACTGGTGCTTCGATTGCCGCAGCTCGCTGGCCGAGTTCGAGATCGAATACGCAGACAAGAAGTCGGACACCATCGATGTCAGCTTCGAGTCGGCCGAGCCGGAAAAGCTGGCTGCAGCCTTCGGTCTGGCATCGCTGCCCAAGCCCGCGTTTGCCGTGATCTGGACCACCACCGCCTGGACCATCCCGGCCAACCAGGCACTGAACCTGAACCCGGACCTGGAATATTCGCTGGTCGACACGCCGCGCGGCGCGCTGCTGCTGGCCAATGCGCTGGTGGAAAAGGCGCTGGCCCGCTACAAGCTGGAAGGCACGGTGCTGGCGACTACCGTCGGCAAGAATTTGGCTGGCCTGAACTTCAAGCATCCGCTCTACGACGTGGACCCGGGTTATGCCCGCGTTGCCCCGGTGCTGTTGGCCGAGTACGCCACCGCCGACGACGGCACGGGTATCGTGCACTCGTCGCCCGCCTATGGCGTGGATGACTTCAACAGCTGCATCGCCAGCGGCATGTCGCACGACGACATCCTGAACCCGGTGCAAGGCACGGGCGTGTATGAAGCGGAACTGCCGCTGTTCGGCGGCCAGTTCATCTGGAAGGCTGTGCCCGTCATCATCGACGCACTGCGCAATGCCGACCGCCTGCTGTCCACGGAAACCATCACCCACAGCTACCCGCATTGCTGGCGTCACAAGACGCCGGTGATCTACCGCGCGGCTGCCCAGTGGTTCGTGCGCATGGACGAGGGCGAAGGCGTGTTCACGTCGGAAAAAGCCCCGGCCACACTGCGCCAGCTGGCCCTGGACGCCATCGAGCAGACCAGCTTCTACCCGGAAAACGGCAAGACCCGCCTGCGCGACATGATCGCCGGCCGACCCGACTGGTGCATCTCGCGTCAGCGCTCCTGGGGTGTGCCCCTGCCCTTCTTCCTGCATCAAGCCACCGGCGAATTGCATCCGCGCACCATGGAATTGATGGACGTGGCGGCCAAGATGGTCGAGGAAGGCGGCGTCGAAGCCTGGAGCAAGGCCACGGCCGAAGAAATCCTGGGTGCGGAAGAAGCCCAGCACTACACCAAGAGCAACGATATTCTCGACGTGTGGTTCGACTCGGGCACCACGCACTTCCACGTGCTGCGCGGTTCACACTTCGACAACGCCATCAGCGGTGGCGGCTCGCGTGACGAAGGCCACCACACCAGCGGCCCCGAGGCCGACCTGTACCTGGAAGGCCACGACCAGCACCGCGGCTGGTTCCACTCGTCCTTGCTGACCGCCTGCGCCATGTACGGCCGCGCGCCCTACAAGGGCTTGCTGACCCACGGCTTCACGGTGGACAGCCAAGGCCGCAAGATGAGCAAGTCGCTGGGCAACGGCGTTGATCCGCAAAAGACCAGCGAAAAGCTGGGCGCGGAAATCATCCGTCTGTGGGTGGCCGCCAGCGATTATTCCGGCGACATCGCCGGTGACGACAAGATCCTGGCACGCGTGGTGGACGGCTATCGCCGCATCCGCAACACGCTGCGCTTCCTGCTGGCCAACACCAGCGACTTCGATATCAAGACGCAGGCCGTTGCCCCTGCCGACATGCTGGAAGTCGACCGCTGGGCACTGGCCCGCATGGCGCAGTTCCAGGCCGACGTGCTGTCGCACTTCGAGGTCTATGAATTCCACCCGGTGGTCGCCAAGCTGCAGATCTTCTGCTCGGAAGACCTGGGCGCGTTCTACCTGGACGTGCTGAAAGACCGTCTGTACACCACCGGTGCCGACAGCTTGGCGCGTCGCTCGGCGCAAACCGCGCTGTGGCACATCACGCAGACCATGCTGAAGCTGATCGCCCCGATCCTGTCGTTCACCGCCGAAGAAGCGTGGGCGCTGGTGAACCCGGGTGCGCTGACCATCTTCACCGAGACCTATCACGCAGTCCCGCAGGTTCCTGGCCACGATGCGCTGCTGACCCGTTGGGCGAAGGTGCGCGAACTGCGCGCTGCGGTCACCCGTCAGCTGGAAGACGTGCGTACCGCCGGTGGCATCGGATCGTCCTTGCAGGCCGAAGTGGACATCTACGCATCGGGTGCCGATCTGGCCGCCTTGCAGGAACTGCAAGACGACCTGCGCTTTGTGCTGATCGTCTCGCGCGCCACCGTGCATGCCACAGAGGGAGACACTGCGGGCGAGACGCGCATTGAAGTCACGCCGTCCACCTATGCGAAGTGCGAGCGCTGCTGGCACTACCGCGCAGACGTGGGCGCAGATGCTTCGAATAAGCTGATCTGCGGCCGTTGCGTGTCCAACCTGTTCGGTGCGGGTGAAGCCCGCTCGCACGCATAATGGCGACCGCGCGCACGGCAGCGCCCCGCGCCTCGGCGGGCGGGGGCTCGAAGCGGTTGATGGGCTGGCTTGGCATCGCCGGGCTGATCATCCTGATCGACCAGCTGAGCAAGATCATGGTGGACCGCACCTTCGCGTATGGCGAGCGCGTGGCGGTTCTGCCCTTTTTTGACTTCACGCTGCTGTACAACCGTGGCGCGGCCTTCAGCTTCCTGGCCGGCGGTGCCGGCTGGCAGCGCTGGTTCTTCACGGTAATCGGCCTGGGCGCGTCTGCCCTGATCATCTGGCTGCTGCTGCGCCATGGGCACCAGCGCATGTTCTCGTGGGCGATCACGCTCATTCTGGGCGGTGCGCTGGGCAACGTGATCGACCGGCTGATTCACGGCCACGTGGTCGACTTCCTGCTGTTCTACTACGACAAGTGGTATTTCCCGGCCTTCAACATCGCCGACAGCGCCATTACCGTGGGTGCCGTGTTGATGATCGTCGATGAAATAAGGCGTGTGCGCAAAGGGTCTTGACCAAGACCGCTGGGAGGTATCGCAGAAGGTGCAATCCAGACGTTGACAGGCAGGTTCACCGCCACCTTGCAGCGCCACCGTTCACCGCGATACTTGCCAGCCCCACATCGCCCTCATCGCTTTGGCCCCACCTTCCCCGCCTGTCGCCCCATGCGCGACAGACTCTTTTACTGATCGGAACACGCCATGCAGGATCTCGCTGGACAACGCATCGTCGTCGGCATCACCGGTGGCGTCGCCGCCTTCAAGAGCGCCGAACTGGTTCGCCGCCTGACTGAACAAGGAGCCACGGTTGACGTCGTGATGACCGAGGCAGGCACCCGCTTCATCACTGAAGTCAGCATGCAGGCACTGTCGGGCAGGCCAGTCTGGACCGACACCTTCGATGCCCGGGTCCATAACAACATGGCCCACATCGAACTCAGCCGTGGCGCAGCCGCGATTGTCATTGCCCCGGCCAGCACCGACTTCATGGCCAAGCTGGCTCACGGCTTTGCCGATGATCTGCTGTCTACCCTGTGTGTGGCGCGCGCCTGCCCGCTGCTGATTGCCCCGGCCATGAACCGCGAGATGTGGGCCCACCCCGCCACGCAACGAAATGCCGCGCAACTGCGGGCAGATGGCGTCCAGATCCTGGGCCCGGCCGATGGTGACCAGGCCTGTGGCGAGATCGGCAGCGGCCGCATGCTGGAAGCCACCGAGATCGTCGAAGAACTCATCAGCTTCCTGCAGCCCAAACCGCTGCGCGGCAAACGTGTGCTGATCACAGCCGGGCCGACTGCCGAGCCTATCGACCCGGTGCGCGTGCTGACCAATCATTCATCGGGCAAGATGGGTTATGCGATTGCACGCGCCGCGCACGAAGCAGGCGCGGAAGTTACGCTGGTATCGGGGCCGACCGCGCTTGTGGCTCCGCGTGGGGTGTTGCGCCTGGATGTGGACACGGCCGAGCATATGCTGGCCCAGGTTCTTGCCGAAGTCGCGCGCAACGATGTCTTCATTGCCGTCGCTGCGGTGGCGGACTGGCGCATCAAGCATGTCAGCCCCAGCAAGCTGAAGAAAAATGGCGATGCCTCGATGACGCTGGAATTCGAACTCAACCCCGACATTCTGGCGACCGTGGCCGCGCTGCCAAACGCACCTTACTGTGTGGGTTTTGCTGCCGAGACAGACGACATGGAACGCCACGCCGCCGAGAAGCGCGTGCGCAAACAAGTACCCCTGCTGGTGGGCAACATTGCGCAGCAGTCGTTCGGGGCGGACGAATCGGTGCTGACCTTGTTCGACGAGCAGGGTGGGCATCCTTTGCCCCGCTTGCCAAAACTGGCCGGTGCGCGACAATTGATTGCGCAGATCGCACAACGCCTGCCGCGCTGAGCGTGTCGGCCCGGTTGTAATCCGCATCATCGTGGCGTCGAGATAAACGCCGTCACGCAGCAAGCCCTTTCCGCATCTCGCCAAAAACCAGCGGCCGGTCGCACCGACCCGCGCCGTTTCCTTCCTTATCGCTGCCTGAGCGCACCCTGGTCGCCCGGCACTTGAGCGGAGCCTACATGCCCTTCGACGCAGAACCGAAGAACGGTGACTTTGCCGCCTACGTTGATCGCCTGGTGAATCAGGGTGGCCATGCCCCGGGCGCTGGCATGTCTACGGAGATGTGGGCCGCCAAGGCGTCTGAGCGCGCGCTGGCGCAAGGCAAAGCCAGCGGCTTCCCTACAGGCCTTGCCAAGACAGGCAGTGCGCCTGCCGCCCGAACATCTGCATCGGCATCTGCATCTGCGCCTGCACTTGCACCCGGCCAAGGCCCCGTGCCCGGCACCTATAAAGTACCCGGTTCACACAAGCTCACCGCCAGCGCCAACAGCTGGGGGCGCAGTGGCGAATCCACGGCACCGATGAACTCGGTGCCCTCATCCCCAAGCATGCCCACCCTGGGATCGTCCACGGGTGCGACACGGATTCAACAAGCCAGCGAGACGCTGGCATTCATCATCAAACAGTTCAACTCACGTCGTTCATGAAAGCCATCGATATCAAGATTCTCGACCCGCGCATGCGGGAATTCCTGCCTGCCCACGCCACGGGCGGCTCCGCCGGCGTAGACCTGCGCGCCTGCCTGGACGAAGCCATTGTGCTGGCCCCAGGCCAGACCGCGCTGGTGCCCACTGGCCTGGCGATCCACATCGGTGACCCCGCCTACGCCGCGCTGATCCTGCCGCGCTCGGGCCTGGGCCACAAGCATGGCATCGTACTGGGCAATCTGGTCGGCCTGATCGATTCGGATTATCAAGGTCAGCTGATGGTGTCGACCTGGAATCGCGGTTCGACCACGTTCACGCTGGAACCTTTCGAGCGCCTGGCGCAGTTGGTGATCGTGCCGGTGATGCAAGTGCAGTTCAATGTCGTGGAAGACTTCACGGCATCGGAGCGTGGCGAAGGTGGCTTCGGCAGCACGGGGCGCGCATAAGCGCGCTTGTTGATGGCACCGGCGTGCAATGCGCAGGTGCCTGATTTTTGCTGGATAAGAAGCCGTGCTTTTTGAGCAGGGCTTGTCATACTGAAATGCGGGTTCTCAAGCGCGATAGCCAAGACGACCCGCCGGGATTTACCAATCCTGCCACCACCTCTTCAAATCACCTGACGCCAAGGCGCTTGCGGCGCGTGGCGGTGGGCGAAATCGGTAGCGCCGATGCAAGGGCACGAATCGGGGAGGCAAGGGAGCGCATGTTTGAGCGGGACGCTTGTGAACAAGCCGGGGGCTTGTTCACCCCGCGAGTTCGCGACCGCCCCGATTCGCGCCATTGCATCGGGGAGTCCTGGCGCAGCCAGGACCGCAACCGCTTGAGCCTGCCGCCATGCGCCGCAAGCGCCGCTTAAGAACTCAACTGCACCAAAAAATAAGCCGCGACATCATCGCGGCCCGCCAGAACAACAGCCAAACCAACCAAGCGCCGAGAAACCCCCGACGCCCGGCACAGCAATTACTGCTCAGCCGCGTAGGTGAACTTGCCGTTCTTGACCACGCCCATCACACGTGCGCGCTCATCGAAACCTTGGTGGTCCTTGGCCGACAGATTCAACACACCATTCGGCACCGTCAGATTCGCCGTCGACTCCAACGCATCACGCAGCGCGCGACGGAACTCCACCGTACCCGGCTTCGCACCAGTTTTCAGCGCACGGCCCGTCGCATCGTCCAGCAACTGCCAGGCACCCCAGGCATCCGCCGCAAACTGAGTCGACGTGCCAACGCCATACGCCTTCTCGTAGCGATTGACGAAATCCACCGCAGCCTTCTTCACCGGATGGCTGTCAGGCAGATCGGCAGCCACCACTGACGGACCAGTCGGGAACAAAGTGTTCTCCGCCTCCTTGCCCGCCACACGCAGGAAATCAGGCGTGGCAATGCCATGCGTCTGATAGATTTTGCCGGCATACCCACGCTCGACCAGCGTACGCTGCGGCAAAGCTGCAGGCGTACCAGAAGCCGCGATGAACACCGCATCCGGCTTGGTCGACATGATCTTCAGAATCTGGCCCGTGACCGAGGTATCGGTACGAACAAAACGCTCGTTGGCCACCAGCTTCACGCCCTGCTTTTCCACCAGCGCGGTCAACTCCTTGGCCCAGCTTTCGCCATAAGCATCGTTGAAGCCGATAAAGCCCAGCGTCTTGATGCCCGCACGACGCATGTGCTCAGTCACCGCCGTAACCATCAACGCATCGTTCTGCGGCATCTTGAAGACCCACTTGCGGCGCGGATCGGACTGCGGCTCGATGATGGCTGCAGACGCAGCAAGCGCCACCAGAGGCGTCTGACCCTCAGACACCGCGTCGATCACCGCAATCGCGCTGGGCGTGATGTTCGGGCCGACGATGGCATCGACACGCTCGTCGGCAATCAGCTTCTTGACGTTGGTGACCGCATTGGTCGGGTCAGTCGCATCATCCAGGATGATGTAGCGGGCCTTCTGGCCACCGATCTGGTCCGGCCACAACTGGACCGCATTCTTTGACGGAATGCCGATGGCAGCAGCCGAACCGGTGGTGGACAAATCGATGCCGATGGTGATGTCGGCACGGGCCGACGCGGCAGCGCCCAGCAGCGCGAAAATCAGCGCGCTACGCAGGATGCGGTTCATGAAGGTGTCTCCGTAATGCTGGAATGGAACGAATAACCGTCATGTTACCTGGGTACCTGCCTTCACCACGCAGACAATTCAGTCGAGTTGCTGGTCGACATCGACATCCACATCGGCTGGCCGCCACGGACCGGGAGCGATCAGGCTCACGCGCTGCAAACGCCCGTGCAAGTTGCTGTAGAGCACGTGCAAGGTGTAATCCGGCAGCGTCCATACCGCCAGCCCGGCCAGCTCACCATCGATGTGATACATGGGCTTGGTCTGCAGCTTGGTCAGCAAGGTGTCGGGGCTGTCCTCGAAATCCAGACCGGCAGGCAGCTCGCCCGTCCAACCCGGTGACGCCAGGTCGCCATTGCGATGCAACGCAATCGTGCGCAGCCCTTGCTTGCCGTTCTTGCGTGCGTAGGTAAGCGTCACGCCGTAGGAGTCGGTCATGTCCAGCTCGCCGTCATCAAGCGCCAGACCCAAGGCCTCGTCGTCCCACCCAGCCGGCCACACAGGCTTGAGCGCAACCGGCTTCGGGGGGTCACCAAAGGTCTTCAGGATGGCCTCGATTGCGGGCGGCTCGAATTCGCGCAGGCGTTTTACTGGCGCGGGCACGGCCAGACATGCGATGCCTGCCACCGCAAGCTCGTCTTCGTCGTAGGTCACGCTCATGCGGTAGCCGTCCACATCCCAGGTGTCTTTCAGACCGGAATGACGGCTTGCCTCGAATGCAGCGAGCTTGGCGCGCACAGCGTCACGGCTGTCTTCCATCGACAGCCCATACGGCAACTCGCCTTGATAGGGATCGATGCCTTCGAAGTTGGCATAGAAATAAACCTGGGTCAGCAAAATATCGCCGCTGCCCCACAGGTAGAAAAATCCGCCCGACTGCAATTGAGAATCCGAGAACCCAAGCTCGATGCCGAGTTCAGGAATCATGATCCAGTCATGAAACCGGTAATCCTCAACCGGCAGTTTCGGGCGCAGCGGCGTGCCGAGGCGGGTCAGGAGCGCTTGCACGCGCTCGTCATCGGCACGGGTGCCGAGCAGGCTAAGAATGTCGTTGGCGTTCATGGGGGCTTTCTACCACAAAAGAAACCGCACCGGCCCCAATTCTCATTCGCATAGCGCTGATGTGCGCAAAAAAGCACATTGGGCTATTCGCTCGCTAATTGAAATTCTATTTACCCGGATTCGACGTTAAGGCCGCCGTAAGCAAATGTTAGTATCGCTGCGCGTTGAAACAGCGCTTTTATTTACTTCAAATTCTTCCCCTCCCCTTCTGCCCCGCCCCCCGGAGTTATTTGCATGAAGATTGCCCACAAGGTCAGTCTGGCCGCTGCCGTCGTGCTGTTCCTCGCCACAGGCCTTTTGTCCGTCGTACAAGTCAGCGCAGTTCGCGATTCTCTGCGTCAACACGCATCGGCCAGCATTGCCGAATCAAGCGGTGCGCTGGCTCGCCAGATCGAAAATTGGCTGAATGCCAAATTGAAGATGATCAATCTGCTGACGCAGAATCTTGGCAGCCAATACAGCCCTGCCGAGACCACGCGGGTCATCAGCAGCCCCCTGTTGAAAGAAGAATTTCTGCTGATTTTCGGGGCGCTGCAAAGCGACGGAAAACCCATCAAGAACCTGGATTCCTGGAAACCGAAACCCGATTGGGATGGCCGCACACGCCCTTGGTATGCCACCGGCATTGCCGCCCAGGACGCGGTATTTTCCGAACCATACGTAGATTCCACGACAGGTGAAACACTGATTTCCGCAGTTACCCAACTGCGCGATGGCAATACCGTACTGGGGGTGATTGGCGGCGATATTCGCCTGAAAACAATTGCCGACGCGGTCAGCAGCTTCGATTTCGATGGTGCCGGTTACGCATTTCTGCTGAGTCGGAGCGGAAATATCATTTCCCATCCCAAAAATGAAATGCACGGCAAGAATTACAGCGAGCTGTTTGGCGGACAAAGCCCGACGCTGCGTAATGAGCTGCATGAAATGCGGGTAGGCGATAAAAACCTGATGGTGTCCTTCATTCCCCTTAGCAATCTGAAGGGAATGGAGTGGTATATCGGCGTCGTGCTCGATGAAAGCATCGTCATGGCAGAAGCCAACAGCCTGAGCCAGCGCGCTGTCGTTGCAACCATCCTGGGCGTGATTCTGAGCATGCTGGTGCTGGGTGCATTCATGACCCGCCTGCTTAAACCGCTGGAATTGCTGAACCGCTCGATTCGTGAAGTCAGCCGCGGCGAAGGTGACCTGACCCGCCGCCTGCCGGTAAGCGGCAACGACGAAGTGGCGCAGGTAGCACGCGAGTTCAACGGATTCCTGGGAAATCTGCAGACCTTGATCGGCCAGGTCACCGGCAGTTCAGGCCAGGTGCGCGACGGCATCAACCTGAATCTGCACGGGGCCAGCGCTGCCGCAGATCAGCTACGACAACAATTGCGTGAACTGGACCAACTGGCCACCGCCATGCATCAGATGTCGGTCACGGCTGAAGACGTGGCGCGCAATACTCAGACCGCTGCGCAAGCGGCCTATGTCGCCAACCAGGAAGCCGAAAACGGCGAAGCTGTGGTGCAGAAATCGACCACCGCAATCAAGCACCTTGCTGTGGACATGGAAGACACAGGACGGGCGATCAGCGAGTTGGCGCAGGTCAGCAACAGCATCGAATCGATTCTTGGGGTGATCACCAGCATTGCAGACCAGACCAACTTGCTGGCGCTCAACGCAGCCATCGAGGCAGCGCGCGCGGGCGAATCTGGCCGAGGATTTGCCGTGGTCGCCGACGAAGTGCGCACACTGGCATCGCGCACGCAGCAGTCGACGCAAGAAATCCGCCAGATGATCGACCAGTTGCAAGCCGGCGTACGCAATACGGAGTTGCGCATGCAGCAAAGCCGTCAGAGTGCAAGCCGGACTGCCGACGAAGCCGCAGCGGCCAATGACATCCTGCACCGCATTCGTGAAGGCATTCTGCGCATCAACGACATGAATACGCAGATCGCCACGGCAGCAGAAGAGCAAAGCGCAACGACCGAAGAGATCAACCGCAACACCAACAATATCCGCGACATCAGCCAACAGGTTGCCGTGGCGGCACAAGACCAGGTCGGCAAGTGTAGTGTCATGGTGGAACAGGCAGACCAGCAAGGCCAGTTGCTGGGCCGCTTCAAAATCTGAGGCGATGCGTCAAGGTAGTGTGTTGATGCCCTGTATTGATTGCGGTGTGGCGCTGCAGTGCGGCACTAGCGTGCTGACCAGGCAACTGGCACCGAGAACGACCTGACTGACAGATGCGCCTGAAATTCAGGCTTGATCTGAAAGTCAAAGGGCTGATCCCGACACGCATTGGGATCAGCCCTTTTTTCTTGAAACGGTGTTCTGAAAGACCTGCGCTGAAGATTGGCAGCGTTGACACGCAACGGGATGCCGTCCTCAAGCAGCCTGCCTCCCCCGCAGATTCACACACACGTCCTCAACGCCAAACCGCAAATGCGGATACATCCCCGGGCGCACAATAAAAAACACCCTGATCGCCAGGACAGAAGTCCGACTATCAGGGTGTTTTTTTGACGGCAACGCTGACTACAACGCACTGCCGACCTATCAAATGCTGCGGTCAACCTATCGGTGCTGCCGCAGGGGCAACATCGATACCTGAACCTTAGGCAACCTTGCGGCGCGAGTCGAAACGACGCGGTGCAGTGCCTTCCGGACGGGCCGGACGATCACCGGCGGGACGGTCGCCCCAGGTACGCGCAGCTTGCGGACGATCGCCAGCCGGACGTGCCGGGCGGTCGCTCCAGGTGCCAGCCGAGCGGGCCGGACGATCGCCCCACGGACGGTCGCCTTGCGGACGCGGTGCGGCACCATCACGGCCACCGAAACCAGGTGCCGGGCGGCCTTCGCCACGATAGCCACCACCGCCTTCGTTGCGATAGCCGCCGCCGCTACGCGGGGCTGCGCCGTCACGGGAATAACCGCCACGGAAGCCAGGACGTGCACCACGAGGACCCGAACGGTCGCCGCTACCCGGACGCGGGGCGCGTTGCGGTTCCAGACCAGCAATGGTTTGCACCGGAATGCTTTGTTCGGTGTAACGCTCGATGGTACGAACCTTGTGACGCTCGGAGTGCGTAGCCAGCGTGAACGCCAGGCCATCACGACCGGCACGGCCGGTACGACCGATACGGTGCACGTAGTCTTCAGCTTGCATCGGCAGGTCGAAGTTGATCACGTGGCTGATGCCTTGCACGTCGATACCGCGAGCGGCAACGTCGGTGGCAACCAGGATCTGGACTTGACCACGCTGCATCATCGACAGCGTACGGGTACGCTGGCGCTGGTTCATGTCGCCGTGCAGGGCTGCGGACGCGAAACCGCCGTCGGCCAGGGTGTTGGCCAGATCATCGGCCGCACGCTTGGTCGAGGTGAACACGATTGCTTGCTGGACGTTGACGTCGCGCAGCAGGTGATCGAGCAGGCGGCTCTTGTGGCTCATGTCATCCGCGTACAGCAGCGTCTGCGTGATGTTCGCGTGGTTTTCCTTCTGGTTCGACACTTCCACACGCTTCGGGTCGCGCATCATGCGAGCGGCGAGCTTGGCGATGGTGCCGTCCAGCGTTGCCGAGAACAGCAGCGTCTGGCGGGTAGCCGGGGTGCGGGCAACGATGGCTTCGATGTCGTCGATGAAGCCCATGTCCAGCATGCGGTCGGCTTCGTCGAGCACCAGGGTTTCGACTTCGGACAGGTTCACACGACCGGCTTGCACGTGGTCGAGCAGACGGCCCGGGGTGGCAACCAGCACGTCAACGCGACGGGCCAGCGAACGGATCTGTGCGCCGTAGGGCATGCCGCCGACGACGGTGGCGGTGCGCAACCAGTTCAGGTTCTTGCCGTAGACGCGGGTGGCGTCGGAAACTTGTTGGGCCAGTTCACGGGTCGGGGTCAGGACCAGCACGCGCACGCCGGTGGCGCGCAGCGGCGAGCCTTCGACTTGGCGGCTGAGCGACGGCAGCATGAACGCGGCGGTCTTGCCGCTACCGGTTTGTGCAGACACCATCAGATCGTGGCCTTCCAGGGCCAGCGGGATCGATTGTTCTTGAACGGGCGTCGGCGCGGTGAAACCGGCTTCGGTAATAGAGGACAGAATGGCGGGGTTCAGGCCAAGGGCTTCAAAAGACATGCGTATTTCCTATCATTCGCTGAGAGGCACATGCACATTTCGTTCAGACGTCCTGAAGCCATTCGCATACAACAATGCGATACGCGCGGCACCGTTCGAAAACGGGCAACGGGGCAACAGAGCAGACCAATGGAAACGGGCGCTGTGCAAGCGGAGCTGGCTTATAGCCGCTCCGGACGGTTCATCGGCGCCGACCGATATCACCGTGCGCGGTGGCACCTGAACAGGAGCCAGCGAAGGGAAAGACGAGGTCAGTGCTGATGCAGTGTCGAGCGATGCAAAGGCATCCTCGATCGACTGCGAGTTGGCCACGAGAAAGGTAGCTCGGCAGAGCAGGTCGCCAGGCAGTAGAAGCCGTCGGAACCTATATAAAACCGGGTGAAACCGAAACGTGATTTGTGCAGTGCCGTAACTATACGAGAAACTTATGCTCTTGTCACGATCTATTCGTGGATACCCTTAAGCGCGGTGTCTTTTTTTGATGTAAAGCGTGTTCAATAAATTTTCAGATTCAAGGCAGCACTGATTTTTCCAAACACACGTTTCTTTGCACTGCCCTATCCAAAACAAAGGCCCGGCGTTTTTGAAAACACCGGGCCTTGAAGACGCAATCAATCAACTTGCGTCCTGAACCACGCCTGCATGCTTACTCGGTCAGCACGACTTCGGGTTCCGGCGCAGCTTCGGGCGGTGCGCCCTCATTGAAGTCCAGCACCACTTCTTCATTGCCTTCGCCGTTTTCCTTCACGTCGACCGTCACCTTGCCGCCAGAGGTCAGCTTGCCGAACAGCAGTTCGTCGGCCATGACACGACGGATCGAGTCCTGGATCAGACGCTGCATCGGACGCGCGCCCATCAGCGGATCGAAGCCCTTGCGCGCCAGGTAAGCGCGCAATGCATCGGTGAAGATCACATCGACACGCTTCTCGTGCAGTTGCTCTTCCAGCTGCATCAGGAACTTGTCGACCACGCGCAGGATGATCTCTTCGTCGAGCGACTTGAACGAGATGATGGCATCGAGACGATTGCGGAATTCAGGCGTGAACATACGCTTGATTTCGTTCATCTCGTCGCCGTGCTCGCGCTTGTTCGAGAAGCCGATGGTGCGCTTTTGCAAGGCTTCGGCACCCGCATTGGTGGTCATCACGATGATCACGTTGCGGAAGTCTGCCTTGCGACCGTTGTTGTCGGTCAGCGTGCCGTGGTCCATCACCTGCAGCAGGATGTTGAAGACTTCGGGATGCGCCTTTTCGATTTCATCGAGCAGCAGCACGCAGTGCGGCTTGCGCGCGATGGCTTCGGTCAGCAGACCACCTTGGTCGAAACCAACATAGCCCGGCGGCGCACCGATCAGGCGCGACACCGCATGACGTTCCATGTACTCGGACATGTCGAAGCGAAGCAACTCGATGCCCAGCACAAAGGCCAGCTGACGTGCCACTTCGGTCTTGCCCACACCGGTCGGGCCGGAGAACAGGAACGCACCCGTAGGCTTGTCCGGCTTGCCCAAGCCCGAACGCGCCATCTTGATCGACGCGGCCAAGGCCTCGACAGCGGGATCTTGACCGAACACGACCGCCTTCAGGTCACGGTCGAGCGTGGCCAGCTTGCTGCGATCGTCGCTGGATACCGACTGCGGCGGAATCCGGGCGATCTTGGACACGATATCCTCGATCTCGGACTTGCCGATGATCTTCTTCTGACGCGACTTCGGCAGAATTTTCTGTGCGGCACCGGCTTCGTCGATGACGTCGATTGCCTTGTCGGGCAGATGACGGTCATTGATAAACTTGGCCGACAGTTCTGCCGCCGCCGACAAGGCAGCCGCCGAGTACTTCACGCCGTGGTGATCTTCGAAGCGCGGCTTCAGCCCGCGCAGGATCTGCACGGTTTCTTCCACCGACGGCTCGGTCACGTCAACCTTCTGGAAGCGACGCGACAGCGCGTGGTCTTTTTCGAAGATGCCGCGATATTCGGTGTAGGTGGTTGCGCCAATACACTTCAGTTGGCCCGAAGACAGCGCCGGCTTCAGCAGGTTGGAGGCATCCAGCGTACCGCCCGATGCAGCACCTGCACCGATCAGCGTGTGGATCTCGTCGATGAACAGGATCGCGCGCGGATTGTCCTTCAGCTGCTTCAACACCGCCTTCAGGCGCTGTTCGAAGTCACCGCGATATTTGGTGCCAGCCAGCAACGCGCCCATGTCGAGCGAGTAGACCGCCGCATCGCCCAAGACGTCGGGCACTTCGCCCTCGGTAATGCGCCACGCCAGGCCTTCCGCAATCGCCGTTTTGCCAACGCCTGCTTCGCCCACCAGCAAGGGGTTGTTCTTGCGGCGACGACACAGGATCTGAATGACACGCTCGACCTCGTGCTCACGACCGATCAGCGGATCGATCTTGCCCGCTTTCGCGGCAGCATTGAGGTTCTGCGTGTACAGGTCGAGCGGCGACTGACGCGGTTCGGCCTCAGCTTCAGCCTCGGGCTCTTTGGGCGTGTTCGACGCTTCGAGCTGGGGCTGCTTGGTGATGCCGTGCGACATGAAGTTCACGACGTCCAGACGGGTGATGCCCTGCTGGTGCAGGTAGTACACCGCGTGCGAGTCCTTTTCGCCGAAGATCGCGACCAGGACGTTGGCCCCGGCGACTTCCTTCTTGCCGTTGCCGGTGGACTGGACGTGCATGATGGCGCGCTGGATCACGCGCTGGAAACCGAGCGTAGGCTGGGTATCGGCCTCGTCGGTGCCGGGGATGACCGGCGTGTTGTCATGGATGAAGTTGCGCAAATTGCGGCGCAGGTCTTCGACGTTGGCTGCGCAGGCACGCAACACCTCAGCTGCCGACTGATTGTCGAGCAGCGCGAGCAGCAAGTGCTCGACGGTGATGAATTCATGCCGGGCCTGACGGGCCTCGACAAATGCCATGTGCAGGCTGACTTCGAGCTCTTGGGAAATCACGCTTCCTCCATGATGCACTGAAGCGGATGCTGGTGTTGCCTGGCGAACCGGCTCACCTGATCGATTTTGGTCGACGCTACATCGCGCGGATAAATTCCACAGACGCCTCGACCCTGTTGATGCACGTTGAGCATAATCTGCGTGGCCTGCTCGTGCCCCTTGCTGAAGAACTTTTGCAGTATCAGCACGACAAACTCCATCGGCGTGAAATCGTCGTTCAGCAAGACCACCTTGAACATCGGTGGCGGCTTGACTTGGGCGGTCTCACGCTCGAGCAGCGTTGTCTGGCTTTTCTGCGACCCGAACTCGGTGCTCATGCGCCTATTCTATCCACTTGAAATCCCCCCGCAAGCAAAGTGCGCTGTACGGCTTGTAAGCTTGGCTTGTAAGCTGAATACCCACTTGACTTGAAGGGACTTGTTTCTCCATCATTTCGACGGAAGACGTTTGGAACAAGTGTACGGCAGTCGCTGAAAAAATGCGGGCACCGGCCACGGCCGACCTACATCCACACCACAAGTATTTGCCACGCATCGTGCAAAACGCTGCATCGACATCGCACGCCTGTGGGCGCGTTGCTGTCGAGCATCGACGCCCTTTACCGGCGTCTTGGTGGGGAGATGGGGGCCGGGCGCAACAAAATCAAGCGATTGCATTTCATCCCCAAGAAAAAAGGCAATCCCGTCATGTCTACCGAGCAAAGCAGTGCCGCCAGCAACACCGCCGACCGCGCCAGCGGGATCGTGAAGTGGTTCAACGACGCGAAGGGTTTCGGCTTCATCACCCCCGATGATGGCGGGGATGACCTGTTCGCCCACTTTTCGGCGATCCAGATGAACGGATTCAAGACGCTCAAGGAAGGTCAGAAAGTGGTCTACCAGATCACCCAGGGGCCGAAGGGCAAACAGGCGCTGAACATCACCAGCGACTGATGTACAGCACGAAGGATGCAGGCGCGGAGGCCTTTCTGTCAGGTGATGCTGATACGCTAGCATCTCATCGACTCGGATGCCGTTGATCATGCTTCGCCTGCGTTTTCCGCTTTTGAATTCAGCTGCTTTGAATTCTTTGCTTTCCCTTACACCCCTTTCCCGTACACCCATCACGCAATCGCCCTGCCCTGCATCGGGCCATTCGCGTACTTCACCCTTGCGTCGTATTGCCCAGACCTGCGCCTTTGCGCTTGGTCTGGCGCTGATGACGCCCGTCGTCCAGGCCCAGCAAACGCTGCCGTCCCAGCCGATGCCTCGTTTGCCCGTGGTCAACCTCACAGCTGGCATGCACGTGATCCACGCAGAACTCGCCGCCCGGCCGGAACACCGGGCACGTGGCCTGATGTTCCGCGAGCAGTTGGGTCCGAATGAAGGGATGTTGTTCATATTCGACGATACGGCTATCCAGTGCATGTGGATGCGCAATACCTTGGTTCCGTTGTCGGTGGCGTTCATTGCCGATGACGGCACCATCGTCAATATCGAAGACATGACGCCGAAAAGCGAAGAAAGCCACTGTGGATCGAAGCGCCTGCGCTATGCGCTGGAGATGCAGCAAGGCTGGTTTGCCAAGCGCGGACTGAAGGCCGGTACGGTCATTCGGGGCATTCCGAACTGACGCAGGCAGCTTGCGTGGGCCAGACTGGGTCTGCAGGGCCTGCCCCCTGGCCCATGCCTCTCAAGACGGGGGCAGGCCTCGCACCTGGAAGGGCACGCGATCAAAGCGGCCCGCCTCGTCCAGCACGGTAAGCGCGTGCGCCCCGGCTGAGGAAAACCGCAGTCGTCGGCTACGGGCGTCCCCTTGCGGGGACGCGGCATCGACATCGGCGCGTGCAATCACTGAATCGCCGCTTCCCACGGTGCCGTCGCTGTTGAGCACTTGACCATCAAGCAGCCAGTAGACCGGGCCGCTGGCGTTCAACACTTCCACATTGACGCTCAGCTCACGCGCCCCGGGTACTGGCAACAAGGTCGCGCCGTCATCCAGCCCGACGATGCGCAAGTTGCCCGCACTACCCGCAGGAACACAGTCGGGATGCCAGGCAGGCAGCTGGCTTGCCGGGCCGACCTGAGATGCCAGCCAGGGTCGCAAGTGACTGGGCCAATTGGCCTGCTCACGCGGGTTGCCGGCAATGCGACAATCGGGCCGGGTTCGCAAGCCGCTTTGGGGATCGATCCACACGGTTTCCAGCAAAGCACCCAACCCCAGACGGTCGGGCAAGGTGGGCGGAATCGCACCGTCCAAGGTCCACGCGGCACGCCGAACCTGGCAATGTTCCGGTGCCGTGCTGGCGGCGGGCAAGCCAAGCGGCCAGCAGATTTCCGCCTTCCCCACCGCTTCCGGCTGTACGCGGGCTTTAGGCGGCGCAACCGGCAAGGCGGCCACAATGTCGCGCAACAGCGGCGCGGCGACATTGGCACCGAAGAAACCTGGGTTGGGTGTGCCATCAGGCCGCCCTACCCATACGCCGATGGTCCATTGATCGGTGACGCCAATCGCCCACGCATCTCGAAAACCAAAGCTGGTGCCGGTTTTCCACGCAATGCCGCGTTCCGTGCCTTCACGTGCCCGATCCGGTTGACCACCGCCTTCCAGAATGTCGCGCACAATAAACGCAGCGCCCGGGCTCATCAGCCTGAACTCGTTGCGTGGTGCCCGCGGCGTCATGCGCGGCGTTCCCGCCAAGCCGTCGTGGGCCAGCGCACGATAGGCCCCGACCAACTCTTCCAGCGTTGTGCCACCCCCGCCCAGAATCAGGCTCAGATTGGGTGTTGCTCCTTGCGGCATGCGTAGCCGCACCCCTGCCGAGCGCAGCGTGGACGCAAAGTACGCCGGCCCGACGCGATCCAGCACGTCCACGGCGGGCACGTTCAAGGACCGCTGCAAGGCCTGCGACACGCTGACCGCACCGGTGAACGAGGCCTGGAAGTTTCCGGGCTGATAACCGCCGAAAGACTGCGGCGCATCGACCAGCAGGCTTTCCGAATGAATCAAACCCTGGTCAAGCGCCATTGCGTACAGGAAGGGCTTGAGCGTGGACCCGGGCGATCGCACCCCTCGCACCATGTCCACATGGTTGTAGCGCTTGGCATCGGAAAAATCGGCCGAGCCTGCGTAGGCGCGAACCGCCAGCGAATCGTTTTCCATCACCAGCACCGCCATCGACACCTTGGGCGGCAGACTGTCCACCCGATCCAGCAGCATGTGCTCAACGACGGACTGGGTTTCCGGATTCAAGGTGGTCTGCACCACGCCTGCACGACGGCGGCCAGGTGAACTTTGCTGGCGCATCCGCTCTGCAGCCAGCGGAGCCAGCCACCGGGCGCGCAAGGGTTGCGCAACCACGGTTTCAATGCGGGCGTCGGCTACTTCAGCAGCGGTCCATATGCCTTGATCGGCCATGCGTTGCAAGACTTTATCGCGCGCGCGCTGGGCCGCTTCGGGTTCGCGGTCGGGCCGCAGCCGGGACGGTGCTTGTGGCAGTCCCGCCAGCAAGGCCGCGTCGGCCAGGCTCAACTCCGCCGAGGGCTTGCCAAGATAGGCGCGGCTTGCCATCTCGACGCCTTCGACAATGCCGCCCATGGGCGCATGCGCCAGGTACAGGCCCAGAATTTCATCTTTGGAGTAATGCAGTTCCAGCTGCACCGCGCGCGCCATCTGCCGAAGCTTGTCACTGACCTTGCGGCTGCCAGGCTGGCGCAAGACCGGGTCGATCATGCGGGCAACCTGCATGGTCAGCGTGGACCCGCCAGACACGATGCGCCCACTGCGAATCCACTGCGATGCCGCACGCAGCATCGCCACCGGATTCACCCCCGGGTGGTAGTAGAACCAGCGATCCTCATAATCCAGCAAGGCTTGCAGATAGTACGGCGACACCTTGTCGGGCCGGATCGGATATCGCCAGACGCCATCGCGGCTTGGCCAGGTGCGCAGTGGCAGACCGTCTTCCGCGACCACCACCAAGCCAGCGTCGGCACCCCGCGCAGGCAAAGGAAACAGGCGATCAACGATCAGTACACCGACCGTCAAAGCAAGCAGTGCGCATCCGCTGCGCACTGCCCATTTCTTCCATCGGGACCGAGGGGTTTTGTTCAGCCCGGGATTGGGCGATGGGGATGAAGACACAACAGGATCAGACACCAGGCCCGGTCGAGGAGCCGGGCCTGAACCCGGTTCCTCTTCTTGACCAGGCTTGGACATGTCACCGGGTCCGCGCCGCGCGCGGATCGGTCACGACGACATCTGCCGACGTAGCACCGCTGGCACGGATGTCAGGGCGATACATGTCTTCGATCACCGGTGCCGGTACGCGATAGCGACCCGGCGTCACCACACGCACGGTGTAGAACAAGGTGTTCTTGCCGTTGGCACGAATTGCCGCCACAAATCGATCGTCGCGGTATTCGGTGTGGCGGATCGCTCCGTCGGTCATGGCCGCGGCGACAACCTTGCCGTCGATGGTCCAGTCCTGACCGCCGCTTGCCACCAGCAGGTTCATGTTCTCCACTTCCATGCCGGCCGGCACGCGGTCCACCACCAGCGCGTCTTCGATACGACGACGGCTGTTGGTTTCCAGGCGCACCACCATCGTGTCACCGGTGTTCAGGGCACCACCCGTCCAGCGGCGGCCATCCTTGTAGAACCAGGTGCGCGTGATCGACAGCCCTTCGCTTTGCGTGGTGTCGGGTTGCGTCGGGAAGCCCTGCACATCAGCCTCGATGTACATGGCCTTGTCGCTCAGGTTGGTCAAGCCGGCCTGATTGATCATTTCGGCCGACACGCTGCGCATCTCGGTGGTGCGCGAGGTGACCGTCTCGCTGCGACCGCCCTGGTCCCAGCGCGCCTGCCACTCACCACCGCCCGCACCCATGGCACGTGCCGCGCGGAACACCGAGATCTGTTCCTGAGTGGACAGATAACGACGACCAGCCAGACGTTGCGCGATGTCGTTTAGCAGCAGTTCACGACGCGGATGATCGATCTTGGCTTCAGACAGCAAAGCATAGGTCATGGACAGGTCACGCACCGCGCTGCCGTAGTCACCCAGCCACTCGTTGCCCTCACCACCGTATGGGCGCTTCATGCCCTCGTCCAGCATCTTGTCGGCACGGGCCGCATCACCCATGGCACGCAAGGCCAGCGACAAGTGGATCAGGGGCAGCGGCGACATGGCGCGGTCGGCATAACGATCTGCCAACACACGCAAGGTCGACAGCGGAGCCTGATTGTCACGGGCCAGCACGAAGGAGGCATAGGCCAGGTCAGCAAAACGACGATGGCTGTTGCGCAGCAATTCCAGATCGCGGGATGCGTAGCGACCGTTGCTGTCGCGGGTCATCCTCGGCAGCGTCGGGAAGTAGTTGGGTGCCGATTGCAACTGCGACAGCAACCAGGTCTGGGTCTGCTTGCCCATCGACTCGGGCACGGCGAAGCCTTCCTTGCGGGCATCCTGCAGGAAGCTCAGCACATACGAAGACAGCCAGGCATCCGGTGCACCGTCGCCCCACAACGTGAAGCCGCCCGTGCTCTTCTGCGTACCGGCCAAGCGAGCCACGGCGGCCGCGACGCGCTGCGCACGCACTTCGCGAGACTGCGGTGCCAGGCCCCATGCCTTGGCTTGATCGGGCTCAATCAACACGAAGGGATACGCCGCACTCAGCGTCTGCTCGGTGCATCCGTACGGATAGTCGAGCAGGCCTTGCACCAGGCGCGAGATGTTGAACGGCGGTTGGTTGGACATGGTGATCGACACCGATGCGCCATCCGGGTACAGCCCCGTCACCCACGCCGGATCAGGTTGCCACGTAGCTCCAGGTGCAACGCGCACGCGATAGCCCGCACGCACGGCCGGCCACACCGGCTGCACTTGCAAGGCCGAGGTACGAACGATGTCGATCGGCTCAGGACCGCCGCGGCCAGTGACCTTCAGTTGCAACACGCCTAGACCAACCGGCCCGCTTGCTTCGACTTCGAAGTGCACGGTATTGCGTTGCTTGTCGGTCAGGCGAACGCTGCGCGCGCCGTCCACGATGCGCACAGGTGCGGCACCATCAAGCGTTACGCTGACGTTCTGCGTGGCACCGCTCAGGTTGGTCAGGTCGAGCGCGATCATGGCGCGGTCACCCGGGCTGATGAAACGCGGTGTCGACAGTTCGGCCACGATCGGCGCAGCCACCACCATTTCAGCCTCGGCGTTGCCGAATCGGTTTTCGGTGAAAGCCACTGCCATCAGACGCAAGGTGCCATTGAAGTCAGGGATGTCGAGCGGGATCTGCGCACGGCCTGCTTCGTCCAGTTGCACCACGCCGCTGAACAGGTCGACCAGCTTGACCTTGGCGGGCATGTTGCGGCTGTCTGCGCGGTCGGCGTCACCGCCCCAGCGCGGCTGCAACATGGTGCCGTCCATCTTCTCGATCAGCTTGCCGTACAGGTCCAGCATGTCCGGCGCGTAACGCTGCTTGCCGAAGAAGAAGTTGAAGGGATCGGGCGTCTTGTATTGCGTGATGCCCAGAATGCCGACATCAACCGCCGACAAGGTCACGTGGGCCTTGGTCCCGGCGGGCACGCCTTCCACCTGCACACCTACCGTCTGCTTGCGTTCCGGGCGGATCTTGGCAGGGGCTTCGAGCTTGACCTTCAGACCACGGTCACTGCGTGCAAGCGGCAGGTGCAGCAAGCCGACAGCACGTGCGGGCGTCACACCATTGCCCTGGCTACCAGGGCGGAACACCGCCACCGATACATACAGGTCGTGGCGATTCCAGTCCTTGCCGAACGGAATCTCGATCTGCGTGCCAGTGGCCTTGACCGTCTCACGACCGGTCCACAACAGGCCCTGACCTTCGACCGTGATCAGCGCTTCGCCATCATGCGGCGGGGTGATGGTCAGCTTGACCGGTTCACCTTGCTTGAGCGGCGACTGTTCGATCTTCAACTGCACGCGGTCCGGGCGATTGCCCATGGCCTCGGCGTCCTGGGCATCCCAGCCGGCGTAGAAGCGGTAGCGCATGGTCTGACCATGTTCTGGGTCAGTCACTTCCAGACGATAACGGCCCCAGCGAACCGGCAAGCCGATGCGCGCACGCTCGGTCAGGTTCAGCGTGGCGGTTTCCGTCAGTTCTTCGGTTTCGGTGTAGCCGCTGTGCCAGCCACGGTTGTCGTCATAGCGCCAGTAGTACTGACGGTCTTCGCGATACAAACGCATCTTGGCCTCGGCCAAGGGCTGCACCTTGCCTTCCGTATTGACACGGATGAATTCGAATTGCGCCAGGCTGCCTTCGCCGGTGACGTTGCCGCTGAATTGCGGACGCACGGCGATCAGCGCGGGGGCCGGCCAGACATCACGTTCAATCGAACGCACTACCGGGCGACCGCCGGATTCAAGCAGGCTCAGGCTGGCTTTGACACGCATTGGCGAATGGACGTTTTCCAGTTCGACCGGCAGCGTGAATTCAGCTGCGCCCTGATCGTCCAGTTCCATTTCCGGCAGGTCGGCGATCTGCTTGCTTGTGTCATCGGCCACGTCACCGAAGATGAAGCCGGGCCATTGTTGCGGCAAGGCAAGCGGCTTGCGTGCGATCAGACGCGTACCCAGCAGGCGGTTGCCCGCAGCCGGTGCACCGTACAGATAGTCACCCTGAACCGTGACCTCGATGTCTTCGCCAATCTGAACGATCGGCGGGCCGGCATCCAGCGTGAGCTTCATGCGTTCGGGCAGGAACTCTTCCACCTGGAAGGTCCAGCTGGCATCGGCTTGGCGCGCACCCGGATCGACACGCAACTCCAGTGTCCAAGTACCGGTCTGGCCATCGGCAGGCACAGCCAGAGTCTGGCGCAGATAACCAGCAGGATCGACACCTGCGGGCCAGGTCGAGGTGCTGACCGTGCGTCCGTCCGGACGCTTCAAGGTTGCCGACAAGGGGCTGGGCGGCAGCGGTTCGCCATCGGGACCACGCACCAGCACCGATACGTCGATGCGTTCGCCCGGGCGATACAGATCGCGGCCGGCGTAGACGAACAGGCGATTGCTGCGCGCAGGCAGACCACCGATGTCGAACTCGGACAAATCAAGCGCCGGGTTATGCAGCGCAATGACCGAGATTTCCTTGCCACGCTGCGTCAGCAGCAAGCGAGCGCTGTCCAGCGCGCCGGTGAAGGTGGCGTGACCCAGGCTGTCGGCGGTGGCCTTGGCAATCGGCTTGGCATTGCCATCCAGCAGGCGCATGTCCAGACCTGAAATGGCCTTGCCCGTCTTCAAGGAACTGGCGAATGCATCGATGCGACCGTCATAACGGCGTGCATGCAGACCGATGTCAGTCACGTAGAAATAGCTGACCTGATATTCCTCGCGGAAACGGCCTGGCTGATTCATCACGGCGACGTAGATGCCCGGTTGCTGCAAGGCTTCGAGCTTTTCCACCGGCAGGAAGCTGACACGGCGGCGATTCGGCGTCTGTTCGGTCTGATAGCGGCCAATGTGCACGCTGGTCGACATATCTTTCAGGCGATCCAGCGCCCAGTTGCTGGACGTGCCTTGCAAGGCCTTGCCCGAGCTGCCGTATTCGTAGCCATACTCGTAGTCGTCTTCGCTCTGCTCTTCTTCCTCTTCGTTGCGCTTGGTGGCGGGCTTCACACCCAGCACTTTTTCGAAGAATTCGGGCATGTGCGCTTCGTCAATGCGCAGGAACTGCACGTCGACTTCAGGCACGTTCACCGTGACGATGGGCAAGCCGCCATTTTGCGCCGCTGGCAGCACCACGCCCTTGCTGGCGAAATAGAAGCTTGCCGGCATGGCTTCACTTGCCATCTCGCAGTGGGCGATGGCGTCGAGCGCGTCACCTTCACGCGGCTTCAGGCCAGCGTCGATGGTGACGGCATAACGTCGTTGCGGCGTGGCAAACGGGAAATACACCACGCGCGGATTGTCGCCAACGACCCAGTTGCCGTTGCGTGCGGTGCCGCCGGTGGCGGGACCGGGCTGGGGCAAACCTTGGCTGGACGCATCGGGCTTGGCTTCACCCAGCTCAGAAACGCGCATGACCTTGTCGAGCGACTGACGCGTATCGATGGGTTGCGAGAAGGTCACCGCCAGCGCAGGCGAATTATCGAACAGACGCGCCTGGCAACTGAGGACGGCAAACTTTTCCTTGCCCCCCGCGACAGTCCCGACCGAGGACGGCGCACTGGGAGCCGGCGTGGCTGCTGGCGGAGCTGCTGGCGTGTTGGTCGGCGTCGGCGCAGCTACTGGCGCTGCGCCTTGCTCCCCCCTTCCTTTGAACCACACGATTCCGGCGATGACTGCGGCAACGATTGCCAGCAGTACGACAAGCATGATGCGTTTGGGAGCGGGGGTGGCTGCCATATAGCTGATCTTCCGATGGGTGCGACGCACTGAGGGCGTCCGGGCGACCCAGATGATACGGAAGAAGTTCCCTGCTCGACAGGAAGGCGATGCAACCGAGCGTGACCATCATGAAAAACGGGTGAATGCCCGCGCCTGCGGCATCCACCCGTTCAAGAAATACGAGCAATAAAGCGGTATTTCAGGCACTCGATAAACATCGATTGCCATTGGCCTGCGCGGTCAAACGCGGCCTGATCATCCGAATAGCTTAGGCCTTGGCCGCAGCGAAACGCTCAGATACGTTCTTCCAGTTGACCACGTTCCAGATGGCGGCCAGGTAGTCCGGGCGGCGGTTCTGGTAGTTCAGGTAGTAGGCGTGTTCCCACACGTCGATGCCCAGGATCGGCGTGCCCTTGACGGTGATTTCCGGCAGGTCGAACAGGGGATTGTCCTGGTTCGCGGTCGAGGTGATCTGCAGCTTCTTGTCAGCGTCGACCACCAGCCATGCCCAGCCCGAACCGAAGCGGGTTGCAGCGGCTTCCGAGAACTTCTTCTTGAATTCGTCGAACGAACCGAAGGTGGCGTCGATGGCAGCAGCCAGTTCGCCTTCCGGGTTGCCACCGGCGTTCGGGGCCAGCACGGTCCAGAACAGCGAGTGGTTGTAGTGGCCGCCGCCGTTGTTGCGCACTGCCGGCGCGAACTTGGAGATGTTCTTGTTGATCTCTTCGATCGACCATTCAGCCTCGGGCTTGCCTTCCAACGCTTTGTTCAGGTTCGTGACGTAAGCCTGATGATGCTTGCCATGGTGGATTTCCATGGTCTTCGTATCGATATGGGGCTCAAGCGCGTTGGTAGCGTAAGGCAGTGCCGGAAGTTCAAATGCCATGGTTGGCTCCTCTGTCAAAGTGGACCGTCGGGTAGACAGCATGTCGCGCCACAGCCTGCGGGCGCAAACATGAGAATTTGGGGGGCAAGTGCGTCAAACGAGTGACATCAGACAAGCAGCATCACTCTTGCACCGGGACCGACTGCCCATCGGCCGACACCTGCGTCACAGACGCCTGCGCCTGACCTTGGGCAAATCCTAGTGTAACTGTGTCACCCACCCGAAGGTGGGCAGCCTGTCGCAGGATGTTGCCATCCTGGTCGGTAACTATGGCATATCCACGCGCCAAAGTCTGGTCAGGCCCCAAGGCCTGCAGCGCAGCCCGATGCGATGCAAGCTGAGCACGCAGCGTGTCGATGCGTCGTCGCTGGGCTGCCGGCAATCGGCGCACCGCATCGCTGAGTCGATCACGAAGACGGCTGGTCGTGGGCACGCGATAGCGCAAACGCTGCTGCAACATGGCCAGACGAGCACCGCGAGCCTGTTGCGGCATGCGCCATGCCGCGATCAAACGGTGCACGGTGGCTTGCAGTCGTTCGCGCTGGCGGGACAGCCGGTCCCGGGGCGACAGCATGCGACCGGCCACGCGATCCAGCCGTTGCGTCGCCTGATCCAGACGTCGCTGCTGGCTTCGCATCAAGGCCTGCGCAGCGCGTTCGACCCGTGCCATCCATTGGTCCCGCGGCATGGCGGCAAGCTCGGCGGCGGCCGTGGGCGTAGGTGCGCGCACGTCCGCAACAAAATCGGCGATGGTGAAATCGGTCTCGTGCCCCACCCCACAGACCACCGGTATCTGGCTATTGGCCACGGCACGCGCCACCGCCTCGTTATTGAAGGCCCACAGGTCTTCGATACTGCCGCCGCCGCGCACCAGCAGCAGCGTGTCGACCTCGGCACGACGGTTGGCCAGATCGATGGCAGCCACCAGCTTGGCCGGTGCATCGTCACCCTGAACCGGCGCTGGGTACACAATCACCGGCAGATGCGGCACACGACGGGCCAAGGCGGTGATCACGTCATGCAAGGCCGCCGCGCGCAGTGAGGTCACGACCCCGATGGCGCGTGGCAAGGCCAAAGGCACCCGCTTGCGATCCGGCGCGAACAAGCCCTCGGCTTCCAACTTTGCTTTCAGGCGCATGAAGGCTTCGAACATGCCGCCCTGCCCGGCCCGACGCATGCTTTCGGCTTGCAGCTGATAGTCGCCACGCGGCTCGTACAAGGACACCCGCGCGCGCACTTCGACCTGATCCCCCTCGCGCGGGACGAAGCCAACCAGGCCCGCCCGCCCGCGGAACATCACCGTGCGAACCGCGGCACCGCTATCTTTCAGCGTGAAGTACCAATGACCGGACGCGGCAGCGGTAAAATTCGAGACTTCGCCACGAACCCACACAAGCGGGATGTGCCGTTCGAGCAGGTTCGATACAGTACGGTTTAGCTGAGTAATCGTAAGTATTTCCCGCGTCGGGGCGTCCTGCGGCGTCCAGGATGCCGCGCTCACGCGGTCTTCCCGGCAAAAAGCTGTCCACAGTGGCGCGGATGCTCGATGTCAAGAAATATTTTATTCTTCATGCCGTTTTTTTTGGATTAAGCACTTGATTTAATTGAAAATTCGTCAAGGCCGAGCAGTTGTACAAAAACTGGGCAGCCTAGCTCGACCCGCATGAAACGTGGGCCGGATGCGAGTTACGCACATCATTATCCACAGTAACTGTGGATACTTGTGGTGTTGTCCCCCGCCACCCGTCCTGCGGTTACATCTTACGATCTTTTATCAGGAGAGCCTTTTGCTCGCCATCATCCGCGACGCCGGCTGGCCCATCTGGCCGTTGCTCGTCACCTCTGTGCTGACCCTCGCTCTTATCATCGAACGTTTGCTGTCCCTGCGCCGCGAACGCATTTTGCCGATCGGCCTGCTCGACGAAGTGCTCGGCCTGGTTCGCCAGCGCCAGGTCACGGTCGAAAACGTCAACCGTCTTGAAGCCAACTCGCCGCTGGGCAAGGTCCTGGCTGCCGGCCTGCGTTCACGCAAGCTGCCGCGCGAACGTACCCAGGAAAGCCTGGAATACGCAGGCGGCGTTGCTGCACACGACCTGGGTCGCTATGTAGGTGCGCTTGGCACCATCGCTGCCATTGCACCGCTGATGGGCCTGTTCGGTACCGTCGTCGGCATGATCGAAATCTTCGGCGCGTACTCGCCCACTGGCAGCGACCCGGCCCAGCTGGCACGCGGCATTTCCATTGCGCTGTACAACACCGGCTTCGGCATTCTGATCGCCATTCCGGCCATGGTGTTCTACCGCTACCTGCGCGCCCGCATCGACGCCTATGTGCTCGACATGGAACACGCCGCCTGGCGCTTGCTCGACACCATCCACGGAGCCGAGGCATGAAATTCCGCCGCGCCCACCAGCGCGACGAACCGGATATCAACCTGATTCCGCTGATCGACGTGCTGCTGGTGATCCTGATTTTCCTGGCCGCCTCAACCGCGTTCACCAAGGTATCGGCCTTGCAGATCGTGCTGCCGACGGCCCAGCAGAACACACCGGTGGATCGCAGCCAGGACATCGTGGTGGCAGTGGCAGCCGACGGGCGTTATGCCGTGGACGGCAAGCTGCAAGCTGCTGGCAGCTCGCCAACCCAGTTGGCCGAGGCCTTGCGCCAAGCTGCGACGGGTCGTGATGCGCCTGCGGTGGTGGTCAATGCCGACGCCGCAGCCAGCCATCAATCGGTGATCCAAGTGATGGAAGCCGCGCGCCTTGCGCAGATCGGGCGCCTGAACTTTGCCACGCAAAACAGCCCCGCCGCCCCCCGCTGATCCGGCCTGGCTGCATGCAGAGTGGCAACGCGCCGGTTGGCGCAGCCACCTGATGCTGCCGCTTGCCTGGTTGAACGGGGCGGTGCTGAGACTGCGGCGGGCAGCCTACCGGCTTGGCCTGCGCCAAGCCTGGGTGGCCCCCGTACCGCTGGTGGTGGTCGGCAATATCTATGTCGGTGGCACCGGCAAGACCCCCTTGCTGATTGCCCTGATCCAGGAACTGCGAGCGCGTGGCTGGCATCCTGGCGTGGTCAGCCGGGGCTATGGTGCGCAAGTGGGCGAACAACCTAATGTGGGCTGCGGTGAACTCGATCCGCGTGCCTTTGGCGACGAGCCGGCGCTGATTTCCGCGCGCACCCACGTGCCGATTGCCGTACACCCTCGCCGCCCGGCTGCGGTGCGCAGCCTGCTGGCTGCTCATCCAGAGGTAGATGTTGTGCTGTCTGACGACGGCTTGCAGCACCTGGCACTGGCCCGCGACGTGGAAATCGTGGTGCAGGACGCCCGGGGTGTCGGCAATGGCCGCTTGCTGCCTGCCGGCCCGCTGCGTGAATCGGCTGCGCGTCTGGCCTCGGTGGATGCCTTGGTCACCAATCTGAACACAGGCGATGCACCAGGCCCTGCGCGAACAATCGCTGCCCGCCAACTGGACATGCGGGTCGCGGGCGACGTCGCCGTGAACCTGCGCAGCGGCGAAAAGCGGTCACTTGCCAGCTTTGCGAACGCGGGCAAGGTTGGTGCCGCAGCAGGCATCGGTCGGCCGTCGCGCTTCTTTTCCATGCTGCATGCCGTGGGCATCCAGCCAGTGGAAGAACTGGCCCTGCCCGACCACTATGACTACGCCGTCTCACCTTTCAGCGCAATAAATGCCGATGCGGTCCTGATCACCGAGAAAGACGCCGTAAAATGCGGACATCTCGACGATCCGCGTTTGTGGAGCGTTGCCGTGTCGGCACATCTGTCCGACCCTTATTTCTTCGATTGGCTGGAGGCCCGACTCCATGGACGTACGTTTGCTTGACATCCTGGTATGCCCGGTCTGCAAAGGCCCGCTGCGTTACGACCGCGAACGCCAGGAACTGATTTCCGAGGCTGCACGCCTGGCCTACCCGATTCGGGACGGCATTCCGATCATGCTGGAAAGCGCAGCCCGCCCGCTGCCCACGAATCACTGAAGTCGATTCATCAAGCCAGTTGCATGACCTGTTTTCCCAGGTCTGGCTTGATTGACCCATCTGCCCCGCTTTACCGACACCACCAGACTTCCCGAGTCATCGCCATCCATGGATTTCATCGCTGTCGTTCCCGCCCGAACCCGCTCGACGCGGCTGCCGGACAAACCGCTTGCCGACATCGCCGGCATGCCGATGGTCGTGCGCACTGCTCAACGTGCGCTTGCCAGCGGTGCAAAGCGTGTGGTGATCGCCACCGATGATGTGCGGGTGCAAGACGCAGCGATTGCCCACGGCATCGATGTGCTGATGACACGTGCAGATCACCCGACCGGCACCGATCGCCTGGCCGAAGTCTGCGTGCAGCTTGATCTGCCCGATGACCAGGTGGTGGTGAATGTCCAGGGCGACGAGCCCTTAATCGACCCGGCCTTGATTGCAGAGGTGGCCCGCATGCTGGGGCAGCACCCCGATGCCGCCATCTCGACGGCAGCGCATCCCATTGCAGATGCTGCAGCGCTTTTCAATCCGAACGTGGTCAAGGTGGTACGTGGTGTAGATGGCCGCGCGCTGTATTTCTCACGTGCGCCCATACCTTGGGCACGCGACGCCCTGTCGGCAAGCGAAGGAAACCAGATTCTGGCTCCGGGCTTACCCGCGCTGCACCATATCGGTTTGTACGCATATCGCGCCGGTTTCCTGCGCCGCTTCCCCACCCTGCCGACCGGGGTACTGGAACGCTGGGAGTCCCTGGAACAGCTGCGTGCGCTGGAAAATGGCTACCAGATTGCGGTACACCTGGCAGCCCATGCACCGGCTGCCGGCGTGGATACCCCCGAAGATCTTGAGCGGGTGCGTGCCACGTTTGCACATCACCCCGCCATTTGACCGCTTTATCGCCCTACGGTAAGTTTCGTCACAATTACGTCGCAATGTCGGCCCGTATGGCGACATTGTTCGCGCCTGGCACCGGCCGGAGAGCCGTCGGTGCCAATGCCACGCATTACTCAGAATACTCAATCACCATCAGGACAATTCCCATGCGTCTCATTCTGCTCGGCGCCCCGGGTGCCGGCAAAGGTACCCAAGCCACTTTTCTAAAGGAACGTTTCGGCATTCCTCAGATCTCGACCGGCGACATGCTGCGCGCCGCCGTCAAGGCCGGCACGCCGATGGGTCTTGAAGCCAAGAAGATCATGGATGCAGGTGGCTTGGTGTCGGACGACATCATCATTGGTCTGGTCAAGGATCGCCTGAACGAACCCGATTGCGCCGACGGTTATCTGTTCGACGGTTTCCCGCGCACGATTCCGCAAGCCGACGCACTGAAGAGCGCCGGCGTTGCGCTGGACTTCGTGATCGAAGTCGACGTGCCCGAAGAAGAGATCATCGAGCGCATCAGCGGTCGCCGTGTCCACCCGGGCAGCGGCCGCGTGTACCACACGCGTTTCAACCCGCCGAAGGTTGAAGGCATCGACGACGTGTCCGGCGAGCCGCTGGTGCAACGCGACGACGATCTGGAAGAGACGGTGCGCAAGCGCCTGACCGTCTATCGCGAGCAGACCCGTCCGCTGGTCGAGTACTACTCGACCTGGGCCGAGTCTGGCGACACTGCCGCCCCGCAATATCGCCGCATCGCCGGCGTGGGCACGGTTGACACCATCAAGGCCCGTCTGTTCGAAGCGCTCGAATAAGACGTGTACGACCTGAAACGCGCCGTCTTCGGACGGCGCGTTTTGCTGCAAGCCCCTTTCTTTATGCACGGCGATGAATAAGGTGTCACATCAGACATTTATTCTCGGCGCGCATGATTGACGCGTATTGATTGACGCGCGTTGATTGACGTTTACGTAAACGATAGGCAGCCCTTCCACTCAAGGCGTGCCGCCCCGACTCAGGAGATTTTCGATGGACATCACAGGCAAAGTCGTTCTCATCACCGGCGGGGCCTCGGGCCTTGGCGCGGGCACGGCACGACGCGTGGTTGCTGCTGGCGGCAAAGTGCTGATCGCCGACGTGCAAGATGAAGCAGGCAAGGCGCTGGCCGCCGAGCTGGGCCAGAGCTTTGTGCATTGCGACGTGACGAGCGAGGCCGACGGCCAGGCGGCTGTGGAAGCTGCGCAAGCACTTGGCAAGCTGGTTGGCCTGGTGAACTGCGCCGGCATCGCCCCTGCAGCGCGCACGGTTGGTCGTGATGGCCCGCATGCGCTGGGTCTGTTCCAGAAGACGATCGGCATCAATCTGATCGGCAGCTTCAACATGATCCGTCTGGCGGCAGCGGCCATGGGCAAGAATGAGCCAGAATCTACTGGCGAGCGCGGTGTGTTGATCAATACGGCGTCTGTGGCAGCGTATGACGGGCAGATTGGTCAGGCGGCCTATTCGGCGTCGAAGGGTGGCATCGTAGGCATGACTTTGCCGGTGGCGCGCGATCTGTCGAAGGTCGGCATTCGCTGCGTGACGATCGCCCCGGGGATCTTTGGTACGCCGATGTTGTTCGGCATGCCGCAGGAAGTGCAAGACGCGCTGGCCGCGTCGGTCCCCTTCCCGTCGCGCCTGGGTACGCCGGACGATTACGCGAAGCTGGCGCTGCACATTTTCGACAATGACATGATCAATGGCGAGACGATCCGCCTGGATGGTGCAATTCGTCTGGCACCGAAGTAAGCAGTCGACGTCTGAGTTTTACTCGACGGTTTGTTGAAGCGGGTCATGCATTGCATGGCTCGTTTTGCATTTCACGGTTGCCAGATTCGCTGTTGTTGCGGCGTTTTGCTCGTGAAGGTGTAGCTGTTCTTCTGCCAGTCGCGGGTGGTGGGGCCGGATTGGCTGCCCCGCTGGACGTTGGCGTCGGGACTCCCGCCCTCCACCTTGTCCAGAAGGGCAGCCAATCCGGCCCCACCACCCACGCCTTCAAGCTTTCTTGGTTAACCGCACATGCCGCCTTTGGACGCATTTGGATTCTCTGGCTGTTTGGTGCTGTGAACGGTTCTCGGCGTGCGGTGGCCACCGTTCTTGATCACCATGCGGCTGGCCTTGGGGACTTGGCTGACCAGGTCGCCACGAAGCGACTCAGCGGCTCACGTCTCGGGCCGTTCTTTAGAGGCCTTTCAGGGCAGCGCCACGCAAGAAGATTTGCGCGTCTGCTTGGTGGTGGGGTGACTTGGAAGCGGGTGGCCGCGCACCAGGTAATGCGACGAAAAGGCGGGGCGTTGACGGTCAGCGTATTAAAGGCTGCGCACTGAACGTTCGGAGCGATGATCAACGTTCGAGGCAATGAAGATCGGCGATGAGCGATGGCAAATGCTGACGCTGCCAAGCATTTCCAAAAAGCACTGACACGTCCGTTGAGCACCTGTATCAAACAGCCGCCAGCGCCACGATCGTGTACCTATGGGACGGTCAGAATTTTTGTGTGCAAGGCGCTTCCAGCAGCCTCGCGTACATAGTTTAGGCGCTCTAGCCCGCCGACGCCCCAACAGTCCTTAGCACACAATTAAGCGTGCCAAGCCGCCAACGCCCTGGTGGCGTTGCCGCTACCGCACGCCAAGCGCCGCGAACGACACGCAGCACAAGCGTTTTTATGCAAATCCGCCGCCAGCGCCACAATTGTCGCTGCCGCTTTCCGCATGCCATGACGCTGCGGCCACCCGCTTCGATGTCACCCCACCACCAAGCAGACGCGCAAATTCTCTTGAGTGGCACTGCCGTAAAAGGCAGCTGAAGAACCCACCAAATCGTGAGCCGGAGAAATCGCTTCGTGGCGACCTAGCCAGCAGTCCCCATGGCCAGCCAGGTGGCGTTCAAGAATGGTGGCCGCCGAATGCCGAGAACCGATTCCAGTACCTGGCAGCCAGAAGATTCCGCACGCCCAAAGGCGGGATTTGCTTCTAACCAAACAACTTTGAAGGCGTGGGTGGTGGGGCCGGATTGGCTGCCCTTCTGGACAAGGTGGAGGGCGGAGACCCGACGCCAAGGTCAAGCGGGGCAGACGAGCCGGCCCCACCACCCGCGACTGGCTCAATAGCAACTGAAACGCCACAAGCAAAACGCGGCAGGCAAAAGAACACCACACCGCCGCCCAGAAAACGCCAACGCTACCAAACCCACACCCATCACAACAGCAAAAAACCTCAAATCACGCCTGCTTAGAAGCAACTACCGACACAGCACTGGCACGACGAAGATGACGAGGACGCAGACCCATCGCCAGCAACGCCAACCCGTAAATGCCAGCAGCGACACCAATCACCCCCAACAGATACGCCACCCGCACCAGACCATGCATCGCCAGCCAATCCAGATGTTGATTGGCAAACACCAGAAACGCCGACATCGCCCCCACGGCCACCACCATCCGTAACGCCAGAATCCCCCACCCCGACACCGGCCGATAAATCCCACGACGACGCAACCCGATCAACAACGCCAACGCATTCACACACGCCGCCAACCCAATCGACAACGCCAAGCCAGCGTGCTGCAACTGCGGCACCAACAACAGATTCAACATCTGCGTCACCACCAACACCATCACCGCAATACGCACCGGCGTGCGGATATCCTGCCGCGCGTAAAACCCCGGTGCCAGAATCTTCACCGCCAGCAAGCCCACCAAACCAACCGCATAAGCCAATACCGCCAGCCGCGTCTGCCCCACATCGGCCGCAGTAAACGCGCCATAGTGGAACAACACCGCCACCAAGCCCTCAGACGACAAAGCCAAGCCCAGCGCAGCCGGCAGACCCAGCAAGACCGTCAAACGCAGGCCCCAGTCCAGCAACGCGCTGTACTGCGCCGTGTCGCCCTTTGCGTGCGCCTGCGACAGGCTGGGCAACAACACCGTGCCCAGCGCCACCCCCAGCAACGCAGTCGGAAACTCCATCAAACGATCGGCGAACGACAGCCAGGTGACGCTGCCAGGCGCAAGCCACGTGGCAATGTTGGTGTTGATCAGCAAAGACAACTGCGCCACCGACACACCCAGCGTGGCGGGCAGCATCTGCCGCAGAATGCGTTTGACGGTGGGATCTGCCCACGCGGTGCGCAGGTCCAGCGACAGGCGCGGCAGCATTTTCAGCTTGGCCATGGCGGGCAATTGCGCGGCGATCTGGGCCACGCCACCGATCATCACACCAATGGCCAGCGCATAGATCGGCGGATCAATGTGCGGGGCGATCCACAGGCTTGCGCCGATCATCGCCAGATTCAACAACACGGGCGTTACCGCCGGCACCGTGAAGCGACGCCAAGTGTTCAGCACACCAGACGCCAGCGCCACCAGTGACATGCAGGTGATGTACGGGAACATCATCCGCGTCATCCACACGGCAGAATCGAAGTCTGCCGCGCGCTCGGGGCCGCGCATGCCGCTGCCCATGGCCGACACGATCAAGGGCGCGGCGATGATGCCGACCAATGCCACCAGTACCAGCACCACACTCAGCAGGCTGGCAACCCGATCGATCAGCACACGTACTTCGGCCTCGGGACGCTGGGCTTTCACCTCGCCAAGAATAGGCACAAAAGCCTGTGAAAACGCGCCTTCGGCGAACAGCCGACGCAACAGATTCGGAATCCGGAACGCGACCCAGAAAGCGTCAGTCAAGCCACCCGCACCAAAGGCACGTGCGATCAGGATGTCGCGTGCCAGGCCGGTGAAGCGTGACAGCAGCGTCAGGCCGCTGACGGTGGCGGCGGAACGCAGCAGACTCATGAGAAAACTCCGGAAAACGAAAGTACGCGAACGATGAGCGCGACAGGCGGACAGTACTTGCAAGGACGACCGCACACATCGGCAGCCCACGATGGCGAAAGTACGAGAGTTCAACACACCCGATCCGAATCGATACTGAATCGATCCGATCAATCACACCGGCGCGCGGGGCGACAGGCGCGGTGGATTGTAGAGCGTTCGCCATTGCCATCGACAAGTAGACTTGCGTCTGCCAGACAGACCATGCGCACGGCGCCACACCATAAATGGATGTCGCTGGGACACCTTTCCCGGGATAGTTCTGCGTTGCCGTCGCGCTGACCGGGTCTCACCATGCACGGAACGTGAAAAACGGAGAAACGACTGGTGCCACTGCGACCAATGCGACTCCCCTGAAATCAGTCCCTAATAGCCCGACAAGCGCGGCCTGCCGCAGCTTGCAAGGCCCTCTTCAGCCTGATGAACGGCGCAATCCTCACATTGGGCTACTATTCGGCCTGAATCCAAGCACTTGGACGGCCTTTGTGTTGATTTCCCGGCCGATCCGGGCTATATTGCTTGGCTTTGCGAAGTTCTTTCTTAGCTGGAAGTTTCCCCGGCCCGGCGTTTGTTCAACAAGCAGGCCAGGGGGAGAGTGGGACTTAAGACCAGGCTTTTTTCGACTGCGTTCTTGAGCTGATGTGAAACCGGGCTTTCAGACTGATTTCACGCAGGGTTGAATTGCCAAGGCTTAAACGCCAAGACATGCCAACCAGGGCGTAACTGCCACCTTCTCGACAAAACTTTTTGGCCTTGATGCAACGGATCGACGTAGGACCCTGCTCTTTCGGGCTTTACGCAGATATGTGGCTCAAGACCGAACAGCCCCTCTGAACCATCCGCTTGAACTAACGAGCTTCGCTCTCTTGAACCGGAAACTGGACTAATACCTCATGGCCAATACTGCCCAAGCTCGCAAGCGTGCACGCCAAGCTGTCGCACGCAACAAACACAACTCCAGCCTGCGCTCGATGCTGCGCACCTCAATCAAGCGCGTTCGCCAAGCGATCGACGCTGGCGACAAGGCTGCTGCCACCACCGTCTACCAAAAGACCACCAGCGTGATCGATCGCGTGGCTGACAAGAACATCATCCACAAGAACAAGGCTGCTCGTCACAAGAGCCGTCTGGCTGCCGCCATCAAGGCACTGGCCTAAGTTCACGACAATCGTTGGGAGCGCAAGCGCGTCAAGCACTGCACTCCCGGCGATAACGGCAGCAATGCCGTCCAGGTCGAAAAAAACCCCGGAACGCTTTGCGTATCCGGGGTTTTTTATTGGCTGAATTTTCTGATCAGTGCCATCGTTTGATCAGCGCCAGCGCTTTTGTCAGCCCTGGCACCTCAGGCCACGGCCATCAAGTCCGCAGCCTGCCAGCCCAACAATAATCAAGCGCCGTTGCGACGAAGCAGTTCCAGGTGATAGATCACGCGCTGCACGAAAGGCTCGTCGCTGCGACCTGGATCGATGAACTGGCAACCGAAGTGGCTGACTTGTCCGACCGCCATATCAACCGCGCGCTGCGACATCACACGCAGGCCGATCTGCAAGCTGCCCAGCTCACCGAAGCTCAGCAAGGCATCGCTCAACACCGTACCAATAGGCAGATCATCAAGCGGCAGGTCGCGCGCGCGCAGCCCGACACCACCCAAGGAAATATCGTGCAGGTATAGCGAGCGCTCTTTGCCATCGGCCAGCACCGAGACGCAGCCATACGGATTGCTTTTCTTGGCAACCGCACGGAAGTGCCGGCGCATTTGCAGTCGGATAAGACTTTGCGGCAGCGGCGACACCAGCACGCGCACGCCGTCGATCTTGCGTTCAACCGGCGGCGGCGTCACGAAGCGAACGCGAATGCCGGATGCGGAGCCCGAAAACGCGATGGCTTTGGCAGCCAGCAGCGAGTCCGTGACCCCCGGAGCCATATCAGGCTCGAACATCCATTCCTGCTTGGCGTTATCGACGTGGACGACACTGGTCACGCCCTGTTGAGCGCCAACACCCCAACGCATGGTCAGGGGATTACGGCCACGCCGGAGGTCGGCAAGTACCGAGCAAATATCCAGCGGGTGCACTAGCCGATAAGAATCCATCGACGGTTCGTCTTTGGCGTCATCGCTAGGCGGCGCATTCAGCGCTTCTGACGACATGGGATGGGTATCGGTGGAAAGGCTCATGGGACTCGGCGCGAAAATTTGTCACAACTTTTCATATCACACTATACGTCAGGTAGCGGTCTCGTGGAGCCTTCTGGCAAACGTTTTAAGCCGATGCAGACATGAAGCAATGCCGCAACATTTTTATATAGGGAAAACCCTAGAGTAACAAAACCATCACGAGGGGGGACTAGGCTCCCACGAGCCATGCCAACCCTCACTGACCTGCATGCCGTCAACCGGCCCCTTTCCTCGCCTGAGCGCCTGGTCGATCAGACTGCGCTGCACGCGGTATTTCAGCCGGTCATCGATCTTGCACGCGGCAAGGTCTATGGTCACGAAAGCCTGATCCGAGGACCGCGCGACACCGATATTCAATTCCCTGACGCATTGTTCGCCCTTGCGCAGCGTCAAGGGCGAGTGGTTGAACTGGAACGCGTGGCGGCGCGGGTCGGTGCGGCCAGCTACGCCGCACAACGGGGCTGCGCAAAACTGTTCGTCAATTTCGGGGCGACCGCCTTGCTGGCCTTGGCGCGACAGAACCCGGTTCGCCCGCTGGCCAGCCTGCTTGCCGATACCGGCATCGATGCCTCGCAACTTGTGATCGAGCTGACCGAAGACGATCCCGGCCCAGGCTCTGACGATTTGGGTCGCGTGCTGCGGCAGTTGCGCGAACAAGGTGCCATGCTCGCCCTGGACGATTTCGGCAACGGTTATTCCAGCCTGCGTCGCTGGGCTGAATTGCAGCCCGATATCGTCAAGATCGACCGCTATTTTGCACGCGATGTGCATCTGGATGCACGCAAGATGCAGGCGCTGCGCGCCCTGCTCGACATCGCAGAAGCCTATGGCACACGTTTGGTGGCCGAGGGCATCGAGACCGCCGACGAACTGGGTGCGGTGCGTGACCTGGGCTTTCATTACGCGCAGGGCTACTTCCTTGATCGGCCGGCACTGGGCGTCAATCATCATCTGAACCAAGCGACGCTGGAAGTGCTGGAACACCGTCAGGTGGCGGTTTATCCACCGTCGGGGCCGGTTGCGCACAACAACCATCATGTGGATGCCCTGCGGGTCGACGCGCCGCCTGTGCTGCCCAATACCACCAACGATGCCGTGGTCGCCCTCTTCCACCAGACACCGGCGCTGCATGCGGTCTGTGTGGTCGACACCGCCTCGCGTCCGCTTGGCCTGATCAACCGGCGTGACTTCATGGACCGCTATACCCAGCCCTATCACAAGGAGCTGTACGGTCGCCGCAGTTGCGAGCCCTTCATGCGAGCCGATCCCATTCTGGTGGAACGAGCGCAGACCCTGGACGAGATGACGGCCTTGCTGCTGTCGGGCGATCAGCGCTATCTGACCGATGGTTTTGTGATTGTGGACGATGGCCGCTATCTGGGCCTGGGCACGGGTGAACAACTGGTGCGCGCAGTTACCGAAGTGCGCATCGAGGCCGCCCGACATGCCAACCCGCTGACCTTCCTGCCCGGCAACATTCCGATCAGCGCGCACATTCAGCGGCTGCTTGATCACGGCAAGCCATTCACCGCCTGTTATGGCGACCTGAATCATTTCAAGCCATTCAACGACGAATACGGCTATTGGCGCGGCGACCAGATGATCCGCCTGCTTGCCGAGGTGCTGATATCGCAGTGCAATGCACGCCGCGATTTCGTTGGTCACGTCGGCGGTGACGATTTTGTGATTCTGTTCCAGAGCGAAGACTGGCAAGAGCGAGTCGAACGCATGCTGGAAGAATTCAACACCCGCGCAGCACTGCTGTACGACGAGACCGCACGCGCTTTTGGCGGCATTGAAGCGGAAGACCGTCAGGGCTATCTGGCCTTTTTCCCGCTGACCACTTTGGCGGTGGGAGCGGTCCGGATTCAGCCAGGGAGCTACCAACGCCCGGAAGAAGTGGCGAGCGCGGCGGCGCTGGCCAAACATGCCGTCAAGCAACGTGGCGTGGGTCTGTACATCGAAGAATCTGCCAACGCAGGACCGGCGGCGGCCTGATCCACGCCACAGCGTCCAGGCGAAAAAAATGCCCTTGCGGGCGGTATCGGCTTACTTGATCGGCGGGTCGTCTGGTGACACGGTGGACTCGATGGTCTGCAGGCCGTTGTCGCGTGCAAAGTCGACCGCAAATTTCCACGCCAGCGGTTCAATGCCGCGAATGCGCTCATCGACCACCACACACTTGATGCCGTCGATGAAACGCGGCACCACGTAAGGCGAATAGGTAATGTGGCTGCTGGCGCTGCCAGCCGGCCGGAAGCATGCCATTACGCCAGCCAGGCGCTCGGCCCAGTCACTGGGGCGAAACGTGCTGCCGGAAGAGGTAATGCCCTGAATGATGAGCTGTTTGACGCTGTCTGCCATGGAGTCGTGAGTGTTCCCGCACCGTTCCCGCACCGCCCCAGGCGCTTATGAGAAACGCGATGAAGGCCAAGCCAAAATTGTAGCGCAAGCCAGAGCCTGATCGCGCATCGCCCTGGAATTGGCGTCCAGACTCACCCGGATGCCGTGCGCGCGCCCCTCGGGTATCATCGCTGGGTAACATTCGTGTTGTAGTGTCTGACGCGATGCTGCGCGGCCATGCTTGGTGCGCACGTGCACGGCCGAAGGCAGTCGTGAGCGCTTGTTGTGAGCATGTGCCGTGAACGTGTGTCGCTGTCGCGTTCTACCGTCTTTGCCATTGATTTCCCGCTGTGCTTGCCACGGCGGTTCCAACTGGGCGGCCTCATCCGGGCCGCCGTTTTCATTTATTGATCGACGCTTTCAGGAGTCATCGATGTCGTCAGCCCTTATGTCCACCTATTCCCGCCTGCCCGTTGCGTTCACGCACGGCGAAGGCGTCTGGTTGTGGGACACCGAGGGCCGACGATACCTTGATGCGCTTGCCGGCATTGCAGTATCGGGCCTGGGCCATGCCCACCCGAAGTTGGTCGCGGCCATCAGCCAGCAGGCTGCGCGCGTGATCCACACCTCGAACATCTACGAAGTGCCGCTGCAGACTGAACTGGCTGAACGTCTGGTGAAGCTGTCGGGCATGAAAGAAGTGTTCTTCTGCAACTCCGGCAGCGAAGCCAACGAAGGCGCGATCAAGATCGCTCGTCGTTATGGCTACCTGAAGGGCAACACGCACGCACACATCATCACGATGAAAAACTCGTGGCATGGCCGCACGCTGGCCACGCTGGCTGCCACCGGCAGCGCCAAGGCACGCGAAGGCTTCGAGCCGCTGCCCACGGGTTTCATCGCCGTTGATTACAACGACATCAAGCAGATCGAACAGGCCGGCGACAACGAGCCGCGCGTCAACGCCGTGCTGCTGGAAGTGCTGCAAGGCGAAGGCGGTATCCGTGAAGCCGACCTTGATTTCCTGAAGCAGGTGCGCGCCTTGTGCGATGCGCGTGGCTGGCTGTTGATGATCGACGAAGTGCAGTCCGGCATCGGCCGCACTGGCCGCTGGTTCGCACACGAATGGGCAAACATCCGCCCGGACGTGATGACACTTGCCAAGGGCCTGGGCTCGGGTGTGCCGATCGGTGCCGTGCTGGCGGGTGAACGTGTGGCAGACGTGATGACGCCGGGCACCCACGGCACGACCTTCGGTGGCAATCCGCTGGTCAGCGCAGCCGCCTTGGCCACGCTTGACGCGCTGGAAGAAGAAAAGCTGCTTGCCAATGCCACGCGCGTTGGTGACTACCTGAAGGCTGCGCTGCAACGCGCGCTGGACAACACCGAAGGTGTGGTCGAAGTGCGCGGGCGCGGCCTGATGCTGGGCATCGAGCTGGACCGCCCTTGCGGTGTCTTGGTCAAGCAGGCGCTGGATGCAGGCCTGCTGATCAACGTGACACGCGACAACGTAATCCGCATGCTGCCTCCGCTGATCTTCCAGGAAGCAGACGCGGAAACACTGGTATCCATCCTGACACCTTTGGTGCAGCAATTCCTCGCGGGAGGAAAGAACGCATGACAGCCACGAAAATTCAAGCCCCGGTGCCGGTGCGGCACTTCTTGCAGTTCAAAGACCTGTCGGCCGAAGAACTTGGCTACCTGTTCGAACGCACGCAAGTCATCAAAACGCACTTCAAGCAATATCAGCCCCACCAGACGCTGCATGACCGCACGCTGGCCATGGTGTTCGAGAAGGCCAGCACGCGCACGCGTGTGTCGTTCGAAGCCGGCATGTATCAGCTGGGTGGCTCGGTCATTCACCTGACCACGGGTGATTCACAACTGGGTCGCAGCGAACCGATCGAAGACACCGCGCGCGTGATTTCGCGCATGGTCGACATCGTGATGATCCGCACCTACGAACAAACCAAGATCGAGCGCTTCGCCAGCGTGTCGCGCGTGCCGGTAATCAACGGTCTGACCAACGAATTCCACCCTTGCCAGATCCTGGCCGACATCTTCACCTGGATCGAGCATCGCGGCAGCATCGCGGGCAAGACCGTGGCGTGGGTGGGTGATGCCAACAACATGCTCTACACCTGGCTGCAAGCCGGTGAACTGCTGGGCTTCAAGGTCAACGTGTCGACCCCGCCGGGTTATGCGGTTGACCTGGCGCAAGCAGGTCTGGGCGATGCCTCGCATGTGGCCACTTTTGATGATCCGATCGACGCCTGCCGCGGTGCCGACCTGATCACCACCGACGTGTGGACCAGCATGGGCTTCGAAGCCGAAAACGACGAACGCCGCGAGGCCTTTGCCGACTGGTGCGTCGATGCCGACATGATGGCGGTTGCTGCTCCCGATGCCTTGTTCATGCACTGCCTGCCGGCACACCGCGGCGAGGAAGTCACGGCCGACGTGATCGACGGCCCGCAAAGCGTGGTGTGGGACGAAGCAGAAAATCGCCTGCACGTGCAGAAGGCACTGATGGAGTTCCTGCTGCTGGGCAAGTGCGACTAAGCTGAAACCGATACGGGTGGAACGTACACCCGGACATCGATCAAACCGGGCGTCATGGCCCGGTTTTTTTATGTTCCTTAATGCCAGCACACCGCGCAGAGGTATGTGTGTGTCGCGCATGTGGGCCATGTTGCTGCACACCTATTTCAAGCCAGATCCAGATATGCCAGTCCTGAATTCCGTGCCATCCAACACTCGCCCTGCCCTCAACACCATTGCCGGCCCGCTTGGCCTGAAACTGGCCAATGAGTGCCGCAAGGGATGGGGGCAGTTGATATGGCGGCAGCGTCGAACATCCCTGGCCTTTTTGCTTGCGACAAGCTTGCTGGTGGGCATGTCGGGTCTGTCGCAGGCACAGGCTTTGTCGCATCCGTCACCCAGCACCCCCACCCACGCGTTGACGACGCTGGCAGCCAGCCACAGTACCCAGGAATGGGCTTTCGTCGACACCTTGGTCGCCGGCAAAAAGTTAGTGCTGCTGGGCGAGTCCGGGCATGGGGTTCAGCAGTCGCTGGAAGCCAGGAACAGGCTCTTCGAATACCTGGTGCAGACGCACGGCTTCACCACCATTGCGCTGGAAACCGGGTTTGAAGATGGCATGGAGGTCAATGAATACGTCAATGGTGCGCGCAGCCTGGATGACACGCTGGTCGCCAAGGTGTTCTCGTTTTCTGCGCCACGCAGTTGGGATGCGAATCGCCAGTTGATCGAATGGATGCGGCAGCACAACGCGCGTGTGGGGCCAGCAAAGGCCGTGCGCTTCTACGGCATCGAGATGCTGGGCAACGCGCGTTATCTGAACGGTGCCGATCGAAGCCCGGCCCGCCGCTCGGCAGACGCTGCGCTCGCCTATCTTCACCAGGTTGACCCCGGTGCAGGCAAGGCTTGGCAGCAGCGCATGGAACCGCTGCTGGCAGCGCTGGTGCAACAGCGATATGCCGACATTTCCTCGGTCGATCGCGAATCCATGACGCTTGCGCTCGCAGACCTCGTCAAGCTGTTCGAACGGCAGAAAAACGCGTGGACGGGGCTTAGCTCGTTCCAGCGTTTTCAGCGCGCTTACCGCAATGCGCTGAACGCCAGGAACCTGGATACCGATCTGCGCAGCAATGGCTGGTGGGCAGGCGCAGACCCCGGCAATCGACAGCGCAACCTGGACATGCGTGATGCGTCGATGGCCGACAACGTGAAGTGGGTGCTGGATCAGGAAGGTGCACGAGGACGCGTGTTGGTCTTCTCTGCGTTCAAACATGCGGTGCGTGTGCCGCGAACCAGCCACCGGGCCTCGGACCGGGGTTTCATCCCCATGGGCCAGCAACTGCACACCACGTTCAAGCACAACATGGCCATCATCGGCATGATTGCCGCGCGGGAAGCCCGCGAGTTCTACACTGACGATGGCTTGGCCGCATTCATCAACGCGGGATCTGCCGATGTGTTTGCGGTCAATTTCCGTGAACTTGCGGGCAAGCCTGACGCATCGAACTGGTGGCAGACATCCTGCACGTTCGGTGACTGCCAGCAAGCCCTGACAAGCGCGGCAGACGCGGTGATTTTTGTGAAAACACCGCAAGCAGCGCTCAGCGCGACAACAGGCCGGGGCAACTGAGCGACCCGGCATTGACCCGGAGGCCATGCAGGTCGATTGCTATCGCAATGACCTGCTTACCCCACCCAGTTCCGATGTTTACTTTGCCGTCGATGTGCGATCGATGAAATCCACCGGCACGAAGGTATAACCCCCGCTTTGCTCGGCCCGGACATGGCCAATCCCCGGGTACGGCAAGTGTGCACCCGCCACCAGACTGCGCTTGGCAGCAAAACCAGCAAACTGGGTTTCACGTTCCGAGGCTGCATGTTTGGGGTCTACGTCATAGACGATGGTGATTGCCGTCTTGGGAAACTGCACCGCCGCTACATGCACGATGTCGCCAATGAAGGTGATGCTGTCGCCCTTGCTTTCCAGCGCATAGAAGCTGTGACCGGGCGTGTGGCCCGGTGCGGGCAAGGCCTTGATGCCGGGCAGGATCTGCGTTTCACCACTGAAGGCGTGCACCTTGCCCGCTTTCACGTAAGGGGTGAGCGAAGCCACGGCTTGCTGGAAATACTGCTTGTCGTAGCCATCGACACCATTGGCGTTTGCCGGGTTCAGGAAGAAGTCCACATCGGGCTTGCCCACATGCACCGTGGCATTCGAGAACACCACCTTGCCGTCTGCAGTCAGGCCACCGCTGTGGTCGGCGTGGATGTGGGTCAACAAAATGTCGTCGATCTGGGCCGGCTCGTAGCCCGCTGCCTTCAGATTGCCCAGCAGCTTGCCGCCATTGCCTGGGCCGAACAACAAGCCCGCGCCGACCTCGACCAGCACCAGCCTGGAACCTGTGTCGATCAGGTAGGCGTTGATCGACACCTCGACCGGGTTGGCCAGGAAGGCGTGGTGCAGCAGCGCATCGACTTCTGCCTGCTTGATGTTGGTCAGCAGTGCGTGCAAGTTCTGCGGCACCGTGCCATCGGAAAGTGCGGTGACCTGGAAATCGCCAATCCGGTACTGATACACGCCTTGGGATTGCGCCCGAGTGCGCGCAATAGTGGTCGCGTCCGCGCCGGCGGCAAAGGCAGAAAAAGGAATGCTTGTGGCTGAAACGGCAGATGCCGCAACTGCCATTGCCGTGATGAGTTTGCTAAATTTAATTTTGCTAAATTTGGTTTTGCTGAATTTCATGGTGCTCGCCTTGGATGATTGCGACCCAGTGATGGCAGCATTTGCCATGCAAAACGCTGCCTCTGCCCGGATGTCGTAGAAGAACGGCGAGCGTAGATCCTCGTGCGTCTGCACCACGAGTGCGCATTGACGATACGAGGTATAAGCAAAATGGATATCAGGCGCTCGGACCTTCCGCTTCTCATTTCCCTGGACGTGCTGCTGGAAGAGCGCAACGTCACCAAGGCGGCAAAGCGGCTTCACATCAGTCAGCCAGCACTGTCTGCACAACTGAGCCGGCTGCGGGACTTGTTTGATGATCCCCTGCTGGTTCCCTCGGAAGCCGGGCGTGGCATGGTGCCCACGGCCAAGGCGCTTGCCTTGCAGACGGGGCTACACGATGCCTTGATGGATCTGCAAAGCGCGGTGCAGTCACAGGAAAAGTTCGACCCCACCCGGCAATCCCGACACTTCGTCGTCGCCATCGACGACAACGTGTTCACGATCATCGGCATGGCAGTGGCGAAGATGGTGCTGGCGCAGTACTCGCCGAACATCCGATTGAGTTTCGTGACGCCGGAGGAGACCAATCTTGTCTACAGCATGGAGCGTCGCGAAATCGACCTGTATCTGGGCCTGCGCGACAAGATCCCCGGCCCTTTGCGATCTCGTCATCTGCTGACCGATACCTTCCGCGTAGCGCAGCGCCGTGGACACCCACGCGGGCCAGGCCCGCTGTCGCTCGCGGAGTATTGCCGGCTGGCTCATGTAATGGTGTCTCGCCAAGGCATGCTTCACAGCAGCATTGACGATGCCCTGGCCGCACTGGATGCACGCCGCGACGTGCACATCACCGTATCAAGCTACAACCAGGTGCCCCTGGTGCTGGCCGACACCGACTGCATCACCACGCTGCCAAACCTGCTGCTGCAACGTTATGCAGACGGCCTGGATATCTTCGAGCCGCCGCTGCGCTTGCCGTCCTTCGATATCGCCATGGCCTGGCACCCTCGTGCCCATGATGATCTTGGGCATCAGTGGTTGCGGGATAGATTCGTGGCGGCAGCCGGTGCGTTGACCGACGTGAGTTAGTGACCGGCATGCATGTACTGGCCGACACCAGCACACCGCCCTGACCGCGCGTCGTGCAAGCCCTGTCTATGCCTCGCTACGCGTCGTACTCGTAGGGCCGAATTTCGATAGGCTTGTCGAACGAGGTGGCAAGTTCCTGGCCAAGATCGTTCAACCCATCGGGCTTGCCATTGCCAGTGACAAGTATCAGTTTGTCCGCGACATCCGGGCAAGACGTGCGGCATCGCACATACAGCCTGGACCCGCCGCCCCCCTTGGCGGGCAACATGCGCTCGATCTCGAAGCCCAGGATATCGTCGCGGGGAATCACGAATAGCTGAGTGGTGCAGAAGATCAGTGCGCGCCGGTCCGACGGCCAACCCAGTTTGCCCAACAACTGCGGCAAGTAGCCGGACGGCTCACGGACATATTCCAGTTCGGTTTCACTGGGTGCGGTGTCAAGGATCTGCTCGGCAGACTGCGGATACAGAGAGACGCCGGGATCCATCGCCTGGAAGGCGGCAAGCCATGCGGCTTCAAGCTCGCTGGGCGGCTGCCTGAACCCCGTTCGCACATGGATGAAGCACGCCGTGATCAACCTGGGCTCGGCATCATGCGCGTCGTTTTCCAAGTCCTGCGACTGCCATTCCGGTGGCCAGGCAATCAGTTCGATGGCAGCAGCACCAGCCCGCCATTCGCAAATCCAGGTGTTGTAACGCTCGCCGATGGGAGCCGGGCCAAGATGCTGCGCCAACGCATCGTGGGTCTTTTGCACATTCAGACGCGTGTCGGTGCTCAAGGAGACGATGCCCTCGAACTCCGCAATCGGAAACTCGGGAGAAAGCCGATCGAAGCTTCTTGCATGCCAGGGCAGCATGAAGCCCGGCAAAGGGGTTGCCTGCTCCAGACTGACCATGTCGGAGCGGTACCAGGGATGCTGCTGTATGCCACAAGCCTGCTCCACCACCCTACGCGGGGAGCGCCAGGGCAGCCCAAGCTGATCGAGGAAGACATGGATCGGGTTTTCACCGCTTGGCAGCATGTCAAGGCGTCGAGGCTCGGGCGGCGTGTCGTCGCACTCCGGATCTGGCTGCGATGGTTTTGCGCCAAACAGGCGTTTGAAGAATCCCGGCTTCGTATCGGTCATCGCGTCCTCAAGTCACCACAATAGGTTCAGGCTCCAGCACCACGCCGAACTTAGTCATCACATCGGCTTGAATCGCACGCGCCAGCGCCATGATGTCGGCAGCGCTTGAGCCACCCAGGTTCACCAGCACCAGCGCCTGTGCGGCATGCACCCCTGCGCGACCCAAGGCCTTACCCTTCCAGCCGCATTGGTCGATCAGCCAGCCAGCGGCCAGCTTCACGTTGCCATCGGCCTGGGGATAGGCGACCAGCCCGGTGTGTTCCGCAGCCAGCTTGATGTGCGTGGCAGCATCCACGATCGGATTCTTGAAGAAGCTGCCTGCATTGCCCAGCACGGCCGGGTCGGGCAGCTTGCGGATGCGGATTTCGCAGACCGCATCAAAAATCTGTTGGGCCGTGACATTGCCTGCTTCGCGCGCGGCAGCCAGTGCCGAATGGCGTTGCAGGTCTGGGTAGTCCAACACCGGTGCCCAGGCACGCGGCAACCGAAAGCGCACCGCCGTGATGATCCAGCGACCAGGATGATGTTTGAAGATGCTGTCGCGATACGCAAAGGCGCAGGCGGCGTGGTCCATCTCTACCCAGGATTCTTCGTGCAGGTCATAGGCCACCACGCTGTCGAAACGGTCTTTCAGTTCGACACCATAGGCACCGATGTTCTGAACCGGTGCAGCACCCGTCTGCCCGGGAATCAGTGCCAGGTTTTCCAGCCCCGGCCAGCCTTGCGCAATGGTGTGGGCTACCACCTCGTGCCAGCGTTCACCGGCGGCGGCTTCGATCAGCAAGTGGTCTGCGGTCGTGTCCAGCAGGCGAATACCGCGCAGCCGCATATGGGCCACCAGCATGTTCACCTGGCTTGGCAACACCATATTGCTGCCCCCGCCCAGCACCAGCAGGCCCGGATACTCGCGGGCAAGTTGGGCCAGCGCGGGCAACTGCGCGGCGTCATCGATCTCGACGAAGGCATGTGTGTGCGATGCCAGCCCAAGCGTATTGAAGGCACGTAGATCTTGCGCAACCGGCGTCAGGACGGCTTGCTGGCCATCGGCGTGCGCAGCGTCTGTAAGTGGGTTCATCGGCGAGGCAGGCAAACCGGAATCGGGGAAAACGGGCAGTGACACGAGCGATCCGCGCAGCAATGACAAGGATGGCCATGTTACTTGACTACAATCGAGGGATAGCCGGTGCCGTCTGCGCACCGGAATCCCCAAACGCCCCGGCTGCGCGCCGCGCCTTCTGCTTGCGTGCAGACACTGATATGGAGTTTTTCATGCCCTCATTCGATACCGTGTGCAAACCCGATATGGTCGAACTGCGCAACGCGGTTGAGCAATCCAACAAGGAAATCGGCACGCGCTTCGACTTCAAGGGGTCGGATGCCAAGGTCGAGCAGACCGAAAAAGAACTGACGATCTTCGCCGACAGCGACTTCCAGCTGGACCAGGTGCGTGACGTGCTGCTGAGCAAGATGACCAAGCGCAAGGTCGATGTCCGCTTCCTGGACATGGGCAAGGTCGAAAAGATGGGCATGGACAAAGCCAAGCAGGTGCTGACCGTGCGCAACGGCGTGCCGCAGGAAAACGCCAAGAAGATCGTGGCCGCGATCAAGAATTCGAAGATGAAGGTGCAAGGCAGCATTCAAGGCGACGTGGTGCGCGTGCAAGGCAAGGACCGCGACGATCTGCAATCTGCAATTGCACTGCTGAAGAAGGAAATCACGGACTTGCCGCTGGGCTTTGAGAACTTCCGCGACTGATTTTCAAGAGTCGCAGCTATTGCAAGTGCTGAAAAGCCATCGGATCGTTGTACGACCGGTGGCTTTTTTTATTGCACCGTTGTTATTGCTTCGTTGTTATTGCTTCGTTGTTATTGCTTCGTTTGTTATCACGTACACGGATTTGCAATCCGTTGCATGACCACCCTGCTACCTCTTTTCTGATCAGGCCCCCTTGAGCTCCGACCACAATCACGCACATAACCATGCAGCCGGTGCCAATGAAAAGTCTCTGCGCATCGCGTTGGCGCTGACGGCATCGTTTCTTGTCGTGCAGGTCATTGCCGGGCTGATGACACAAAGCCTGGCCTTGCTGTCCGACGCCGCGCACATGTTCACCGATGCGGCGGCGCTGGCGATTGCGCTGGCGGCAATCCAGATCGCCAAGCGCCCGGCAGACAAGCGGCGCACCTTTGGTTATCACCGCTTTGAAATTCTGGCGGCGGCGTTCAATGCCATGTTGTTGTTCATGGTGGCGATCTACATCGTGATCGAGGCCTGGCAGCGCATTTTCTCGCCGGTGCAGATCGAGTCGACAGGCATGCTGGTCGTCGCCGTGCTGGGACTGGTGGTCAATCTGATCAGCATGCGTCTGCTCAGCCAGGGCAAGGATTCCAGCCTGAACGTGAAAGGCGCTTATCTCGAAGTCTGGGCAGACATGCTCGGTTCGGTGGGCGTGATCATCGGGGCGCTGGTCATCCGCTTCACGGGCTGGGGCTGGGTGGATTCGGTGGTGGCGGTGCTGATTGGCCTGTGGGTGTTGCCGCGCACGTGGGTGTTGTTGAAGTCCAGCTTGAACATCTTGCTGGAAGGTGTGCCCGAGGACCTGGATATCGATGCGGTCGAACGAACCATTCTGGCGGTGCCGGGGGTGTTGTCGATTCACGATTTGCATGTCTGGTCGTTGACCAGTGGCAAACCCAGCCTGACGGTGCACGCGGTGGTCGATCCTGTGATCGATGCGGAAACCGAGGTGGTGCCGGCGATTCGCCGTGCGCTGATCGCCGCGCACGGCATTGCGCATTCGACGGTGCAATGCGAACGCGTACCGTGTCAGCCGCTACCTTGGGATGCGCATTTCGAGGGGCATGGGCATGTGGAGGATCAGCGCGCGGAGTCTGGGGGTAGTGGCGTGGCGCACAGTCATGCCGATCACGGTCACGACCAGAACCACGATCACGATCACAACTCCAGTGCCAGCCAGAAACGCGATCACTGACCGCGTGTGATGACGCTGTGCAGTGCTTGCCATCCTACAAGCAGCAGACGATCCAGCGAGATGCCGCTACGGCTCCAGAGCAACCAGGTCAGCACGCCAAGATTGACGACCACCGTCAAGCGAAACATCCACTGGAACCCGGCCTTGCTCGACTTGTGACGAAACACTGACTGCGCCAACAAGGCACCCGGCCAGCCGCCCAAGAGTGCCAGCAGATGCAAGCTGCGCTCGGGCGTCCGTCGCCGGTTCGCCATCGCGGCAGACTTGTCCAGCCCATATACCAGCACGCTTATGCCGCTCATCACCGCATAGACCAGCGCCACCCAGGCGGGCACGCGCCCTGCGATGGCACCAAGCGCCAAGGCGATGACAAAGAACAGCCCGATGGTTGCGCCAAGCCCCCAGCCACCGGCATGTCTTGCCGATCTGGCCATCCGCGCTGGCGCAATGGTGCCGGTTGGTTCGGCACGCCCATCGCGCCTGGGAGCCGTGACCGGCTGAATCGTGCCGCCTGGTGCCACCCGGGCTTTTGTGCCCACACCGCCTGCCGTGGTACGGGCGGCGCGATCGTTTGATGGCTTGGTCGTGGATCTGCTGCTTGATCGGGCCGGTTGCGCAATTGTTGGCTCGACCCGCACGGCTGCCTTGCTCGCTCCTCGCCTTGCTTCAGCCACGAGTCTGCGCCCCGGCCAAGTGCAGCGGCAACGCGCTTTCTTTCAGGCGTCGCAGCACGAAGCTGGACTTGCTGTGCCGAATGCCGGGAATCATATAAAGCCTTTCACGCAGCAGCCTTTCGTAGTCGCGCGTATCGCGCACGGCGATACGGATGAAATAGTCGTAGTCGCCAGACACCAGGAAGGCTTCCAGCACCTCGGGAATCTGGGCCAGCGCCTGGCCGAACTTGTAGAGCATTTCTTCGCTGTGGCTTTCCAGCGTCACGTGGACGATCACGGTGTCCATGAAACCCACGGCGGCCGGGTCGATCTGCACCGTGTAGCCCTTGATGACACCCGCCGCTTCCATGCGCTTGATGCGGTTCCAACAGGGGGTGGATGACAGGCCGACTGCCGTGCCAATGTCCTGCAGACTGGCCCGCGCATCGCCCTGTAACACGCCCAGAATTGCCAGATCGAACTTATCGAGGTTCATTTTCTCTCATCCAGACTATCTGCAGAAAATTTTTCCTAACACGCCGATTTTAGGGGAAATAATAGGGGAATATTTCTTCGCCGATCGTCATAAGATGTTGACATGAATGATCGCCTCGCACCCCACCTCGTATCCGGCGCCGTCGAGCTCGCCCAAGCCCCTTTTCTGGGTGCCCACGCGCTGATTGACGCCTTGGTCGCCAATGGCGTCGATACCGTCTTCGGTTATCCGGGCGGTGCCGTCTTGCCGCTGTACGACGCGCTGTTCGCCGAACCGCGTCTGCGCCACGTGCTGGTGCGACACGAACAGGCGGCGGTACACGCAGCCGAAGGATACGCCCGTACCACTGGCAAGCCGGGTGTGGTGCTGGTGACCTCGGGTCCGGGTATGGCCAACACCACGTCTGGCCTGCTGGACGCAATGTGCGATTCGATCCCGCTTTTGTGCATCAGCGGCCAGGTTGCCAGCCATGCGATCGGCACCGATGCCTTCCAGGAATGCGACGCGCTGGGTATCTCGCGCTCGGTAACCAAGTGGAACACGCAGATCCGCGCGGTGGAAGACGTTTCTGACACCGTCACGCGCGCCTTGGGCATCGCTACCGGCGATCGTCCCGGCCCGGTGCTGATCGATTTCCCGAAAGATATGCAATTGACACCCGCGCCGCGCGGCTACACCAAAGCTCCGGTGGCCCTGCGCCGCCAGCCGCCCGCACGCCGCACGCCGCCGCCCCGGCAGTTGGCCGAAGCCGCCAACCTGATCGCCAACGCGCGTCGCCCGGTGTTCTACGGTGGCGGCGGGTTGATCAACTCGGGTGCAGAAGCCTGCGAGGCTTTCGCCAAGCTGGTTCGCCACACCGGCGCGCCGTGCACGCTTACTTTGCTGGGCCTGGGTGCCTTCCCCGCGTCAGACCCGCAGTTCGTCGGCATGCTGGGCATGCACGGCACGCTGGAAGCCAACCTGGCCATGCACCATGCCGACTTGGTGATCTGCATCGGCGCACGTTTTGATGACCGCGTGACCGGCAAGCTGCGCGACTTCTGCCCGAACGCCAAGAAAATCCACCTGGATATCGACCCGTCGTCGATCAACAAGGTGGTGCAGGCCGACGTGCCGCTGGTGGGCGATTGCCTGCCGGTGTTGCTGGCCTTGCAGGAAGCCGTGAATGTGCATCGGCAAGTGTCCGGGCAACTGGACGACTGGTGGAAGCGCATCGAAGTATGGCGCGCAGAAAAGTGCTTGGCGGTACCTACGGACACCACGCAGATCCTGCCGCAGTTCCTGATGCAGCGTCTGCAAGCCACCATCGCGGATCGTGACCCGATCGTGTCTACCGATGTCGGTCAACATCAGATGTGGGCAGCCCAGCATCTGAAGTTCGAGCGCCCGAATCGCTGGCTGACCTCGGGCGGTGCCGGCACCATGGGTTATGGATTGCCGGCTGCCATCGGCGCGCAGATCGCTCATCCGGACGACTTGGTAGTGTGCGTCAGCGGCGACGCTTCCGTGCTGATGAACATCCAGGAATGCTCGACCGCGATGCAGCACCGCACGCCGGTGAAGCTGGTGCTGAGCAACAACGGCTACATGGGCATGGTGCGCCAGTGGCAGGAACTGATCCACGGGGGTCGCTACAGCCACAGCTACACTGAGGCCTTGCCTGATTTTGTGGCCTTGGCCAAGGCATTCGGCTGGCAGGCTGAACGCGTGACAGACCCGGCTGAACTGGATGCCGCGCTGGAACGCTGCATGGCGTCCGATGGCCCCTACTTCCTGGATGTGGTCGTGGCTGCCCAGCAGAATTGCTTCCCAATGATGCCCGCAGGGCGTGGTCACCACGAGGTGATGCTGGCGGCAGATCGCTGGTACGTGGAACGCTGAGCACGACATTTGTTTCCTGCGAACGAGCAGCAGTAAGACTTCACGCTGCTTGCTCGTTTGCTGTCCCTGTCTGCCGTCCCTGTCTGCTGCCCATTCCGCGCAATACCCGCGCTCACGCAAGGGGCGCAGGGCCTGATGCCAGGCGCTTGGATTAGCATCCTTCCCGCATTTCCGCTGCCCGGTGGCTATCCGGCAACCGAGCGCTGCGGATCGAACCTGCCCTGAAGGAATATCCATGACGCTTGGAACGCCAGACCCGAAGCACGCCGTCAGCCCGACGGTTGAATCCCTGATCCGCACCTACATCCACGCCAAGGACAGCAACCGTCCTCATCTGATGGCGAGTACCTTCGCGCCAGATGCCAGTTTGACGATGCTGGTCAAATCAGAAGCGATCTCCTTCCCCGCCCAGACCCAAGGCCAGTCGGCCATTGCCGATGTGCTATCGCGCCGCTTCGGGCAGAACTACGACAACGTCTATACCTTCTGTCTCGATACGCCGCCTGCCGACAAGGCGCTGGACAGCTATCGCTGCGACTGGCTGGTGGGCATGACCGAGAAAGCCAGCGGCAGTGTTCGGGTGGGCTGCGGAAGTTATCTCTGGCAGTTCGCGGGCACTGAAAAAGGGCTGCGCGTGCAAGGTCTGGAAATCACGATTGAAGCCATGCAAGTGCTGGCTGCCGAACATGCCGAGGCAGTGCTGGACCAGTGGCTGGCTACGCTGTCCTATCCCTGGTGCACGGCATCGACTGCGTTGGCCACCGCCCCGCAGATAGCTGAACTGGCACCGGTGTTGGACTACATCAAGCGATAAGCCATCAAAGACTGGTTAAACCGATACGACGCAGGGGCGGCATCACCCACCCCTGCGCCACCTTGCTTACCAGCGATACGTCATCCCTGCCGCCACCGTGCGTTCCTTGCCGTAGTAGCAACCAAGGAATAATTGCAGTTCGAGATGTATTCCTTGTCGAACAGGTTCTGCACGTTCAAGGTCAGCTCTGCCCCGCGCCATCCGGCGTTGATCTCGCCCAAGTCGTAACGCAACGCTGCGTCGAACACGGTGTAGGCCGGCGTGCGGAAGGTGTTGCCGGAGTCACCGTACTTGCTGCCCGTCCAGCGTGCGCCCAGGCCGATATCCAGTCCTTTCAGCGCACCGTCGGGCAAGCGATAGTTGGCCCACAGCGAGGCAGACCAAGGCGGGCTGAATACCGCTTGTTTGTTCAAGGATGCCGCGTTGTTCGACTTGGTCGTGCGCACGTCGGCGCGCGACACCGCCGCGATCACGTCGATGTTATCGAACACCCGCGCCTTGATCTCCAGTTCCGCACCTTGTGAACGCACCTCGCCTTCCTGCACCGAGAATCCGGGGTGTGCGTAGTCGGTGGTGGTCAGGTTCTTCTGGCGAATGTCGAACACCGAGAAGCTCGCCAATGCGCGTGTGCCTGGAGGCTGGAATTTCACACCCAATTCGATCTGCTCACCTGTGGTGGGCTTGAAGGTGGAGCCGTAGAAATCCGTGCCGACGATGGGTACGAAGGACTCGGAATAACTCACGTACGGTGCCCAGCCGCCACCCGCCAGCCACGTCAGCCCTGCGCGGCCAGTGAATGCAGAATGATTCTGCTCGGTCTGCGTGTTGGCGAACTGATCGCGGTTGTGGATGCCGGCCCAGTCGTGGCGGCCGCCAACGGTCAGGATCAGGTCACGCCAGCGCATCTGGTCCTGAAGATAGAAGCCAACTTGGTCCACGGTGTCGTGCCAGTTGGTAGTCAGCACCGGGTCGGCCGTAGCCAGGTCGTAGCGCGGGTTGTACAAGTCAATGGCCGTGACTGAATAGGCGTTGTAGCCGTCGTAGCGGCGGTCAAAACGACGGTAGTCCACGCCGGCCAGCACCGTGTGTTGCACCGGGCCGCTTGCGCTGCGCCATTCCAGGTTGTTGTCCAGGCTGAGCACGGTGTTGTGCTGCTGCCAGTCGATCTTGGTGCGCAGCGCGCGGCTGTAGTCGCTCTGGCCGCCAGCACCGGAGGCGAAGGCGCTCAGGTAGAAGCCTTTGTAGCGGTCGTTGACGTTGACAAAGCGCAGGCCCTGGCGGAATTGCAGGCTGTCACTGAAGCGGTGTGACCAGTCCACGCCCAGGATTTGCTGTTCACGATAGAAGTCGTTGTAGTTCGGATCGCCGCCAAAGAAATCGCGGGAAATGCGTTGACCGCCCGGGCCTGGCAACAGGCTGCCGATGTGCGGCAAGGCTTGATAGTCCTGAACGGCGTCGTCGCGTTGCAGTTGCAGGTAGGCCGTGATCGAGGTGGCCGCGCTGGGTCGCCAAGTCAGGCTGGGGGCAATGAACAGGCGCTGGCCTTTAGTTGCGTCGATCTGCTGGTCGCCGGTGTTGGCGACTGCCACCAGTCGATACAGCAGGCTGCGGTCTTCATTGATGACACCCCCCACGTCGAGCGCGCCATTGACGCGTCCGTAGCTGCCCAGGCCGAGCTTGACCTCGCGCACAGGCGTGTCGGTCGGCTTCTTGGTGACCATGTTGACGATGCCACCGGGCTGGTTCTGGCCATACAGCACAGACGCTGGCCCCTTGAGGACTTCAATGCGCTCAAGCGAATACGGTTCGATCTGCGAGGCCCCGCCCAGGCTGCCCGCATACGGCAGGTAGCTGCCATCCAGATATTGCGGCGACGGGGAAAAACCGCGCGAGGTGGTCTCGTCGGCCAGCATGTAGCTCTCGGTATAGCCGCGATTGCTGACGCCCGGTGTGTAGCGCAAGGCCTGGCTGAGACTGATTGCCCCGCGTGCGGCGACTTCGTCAGCAGTCACCACGTTGATGGTCTGCGGAATTTCCACAATCGGCGTGTCGGTCTTGCTGCCGCTGGCCGTGCGTTGCGCAACAAAACCTTCGACTCGCCCGCGTGCATCTTCGACGACATCGCCCGCTACCTGCACCGTGGGCAAACGCGAGATATCGGGGGCTGCCGCATTCTCCAGCCGGTATTCGTTGCCCCCACGCGGTACCGCACGCAGGCCGGTGCCGGCCAGCAGGCGGTTGAAGCCCTCCCCGACCGAGAATTCGCCACGCAGGCCCGGGCTGTTCAGGCCCTGCGCATCAGCGGGCTGGAACGGCAGCAATACACCTGCCGTCAGCGCAAAGCGGTTCAGCGTGGCATCGAGCGGGCCGGCAGGAATGTCGTAGCGCTTGTTGGCGCTGGCCGTGCTGGCCTGTGCGTGGGCGCTGTCGGGTACGGCAGTCGCAGCCAGTGTGGCAGCGGTCAGCACCAGCACGGACAGGCGGCGCAGCGTAAGAGAAGGACGTGGCACGGCAGGAGAAATACGAGAGTTCATGATCGTCCGCAAGGAGACAGTGGTTGTTCTGTCTCCTTAACCGAGCGAGTTCAAAAAACCTGCAGTCCTTGTGCGAAAAAATTTCGGAAAGATGCGAAGACGATGTGGTGGCGAAGCACGGTGCGATGACGCTGGCGGGACGATAGGCCCCGAACCGATGCGGACAGACACGTAGGCAGGCCATTGCGATCAGGCCTATGCCAACGCACTCAGACAACAGTCCTGGCGCGTACCGTGACCCACCAGCGCGTCTGCATATCGATGCGCAAGTCCAGCGTGCGCGCCACCGCGGCCAATGCCCGGTCGGTATCGGCCAGCGGGAAGGCACCCGAAATGCGCCGACCTGCTACCGCTTCCTCGCAGCGCAACACCCCTGCCCGATGCCGGCCAAGTTCATCCAGAAAGTCATCCAGCCGCATATCGCGGGCAACGATTGCGCCGTCGATCCAGGCAATCGCATCGGCATCAGCCGCCGTCATCGCGCCTGTGTGAAGCGCGTCGAAACGCAGTTGCCGACCGGCATCGACGCGCACGGGCTGTGCGCCCTGACTTAGAAGGACTTCGACCGCACCGTCGAAAACCGCCACCACGGTATCCCCACGATACTGGCGCACCAGAAAACGCGTACCCAGCGCACGGATAAGGCCGTCGCGGGTACGCACCCGGAACGGCCGTGCAGGTACTTGCCGGTCTGGTGCGGTGGTGATCAGGATTTCGCCTCGGCGCAGGATCAACAGACGTTGATGCTCGTCGTAGCGCGCGTCGATGGCGGTGTCAGTATTCAACTGGATGCGTGTGCCATCGGCCAGCAAACTGTCGCGCCGCTCGCCCACACCCGAACGCCAATCGGCGGCCAGCGCGTGCCAGGCAGCGTCGGGTTGCACGGCCCACCAACTGGCGCCCGCGCCCAGCATCATGGCGATCACGCCCAGCGCACCGCGTCGATTCATCATGTCACGGCGACGTCGCCGCAAGGCACTGCCGTCATCAAGCGTGGCGTGGGCCAGCACGCCGGGCAAGGCTTGCACGCTGCCACCCAATGCCTGCAGGCGTGACCAAGCCAGTGCATGTTCGGGGCTGGCCTCACGCCAGCGGCGGCAGGCCTCGTGCTGTTCTGCGGTGGCTACACCAGATTGCAGATCGACCATCCAGTCGATGGCTGCCCGCACCACATCAGGCCGGGGATTCATGTCTCGTCGGCGTATTGCGCCGCATAGCAGGCGGCGTAGGCCCGGGTCATGTATTGCTGTACTGAGCTGACAGACACGCCAAGCTCGGTTGCGATGTCGCGATACCCCATGCCATCAAGTTGACTGAGCAAAAAGGCCCGCCGCACTTTGTCGGGCAGGCCATCGAGCATGCGATCGACCGCCAGCAGCGCTTCCAGCACCAGAGAACGTGCTTCGGGCGAGGGGGACTGCGGTTCAGGGATCAGTGCCAAGGCATCGAGAAACGCCTGTTCCAGCGCACGTCGACGGAAATGGTCGACGACGATGCTGCGCGCGATTGTCGACAGCAAGGCGCGGGCTTCCTCGACGTACAGACTATTTCGACTGCGCAGCACCTTCACAAAGGTGTCCTGCGCCAGATCGGCTGCCTGATCGCGGCATCCGACGCGGCGTTGCAACCAGCCCAGCAGCCAGCGATGGTGGCCAGTGTAAAGCTGGCCGATGGCGTCCACGCTCAGGCCGGATGTAGAAAAAGACATGGGCAGTCGCCACGATGTAAATGAGAAAACGTCTCAATTATATCGATGGCGACTGCCCATGGAAGGATTCTCTTGGCAGTTCTGCGTCAGACCATCTCGGCGCAGCGCCGACCGGCAGGTGTGCACGCTACGGTCAATGCAGATGACGTCCGGCGTATTGGCTGAATCCGGGAGGGTCAGCTTTGTGCCGGTCCCTCAGTCTGCGGCCGCAACCTTCGCGACCGGTGCCAGGTTTTCTGCAAAACGCTTGCGAATCGACGCTTCAATACCCGCAGCGTCCAGCCCGACACCCGCCATCAAGGCAGCCACATCACCGTGGTCGATGAACTGATCCGGCAGACCCAGGTTCAGCATCGGAATAGTGATACCGGCTTCGTTCAAGGCTTCGGATACTGCACTGCCCGCGCCACCCATGACGGCACCGTCTTCGATGGTGACCAATGCGTCGTGGCGTGAAGCCAGATCGAGGATCAGCGCGCGGTCGATAGGTTTGACAAAACGCATGTCGGCAACCGTGGCACCCAATGCCTGCGCGGCAACCAGGGCCGGGTGCAGCAAGGTGCCAAAGGCCAGGATCGCAATGCCCTTGCCTTCGCGACGCACCACGCCACGACCGATTGCCACGCCTTCCAGACCACTGGCTTCCGCCGCGCCGACACCCGCACCGCGCGGGTAGCGCACAGATGCCGGGCCGACGTGCTGGTAGCAAGCCGACAGCAACAGACGGCATTCCTTTTCGTCCGACGGCGTAGCAATCACCATATTGGGGATGCAACGCAGGAACGAGATGTCGTAGTTGCCGGCGTGGGTGGCACCGTCGGCACCGACCAGTCCTGCGCGATCCAGCGCGAAGGTGACATCCAGGTCTTGCAAGGCCACGTCGTGAATCAGTTGGTCGTAGGCGCGTTGCAGGAAGGTTGAATAAATGGCGACCACCGGCTTCTGGCCTTCGCAGGCGATGCCGGCTGCAAAGGTCACCGCGTGTTGTTCTGCAATGCCCACGTCGAAATAACGGTCTGGGAAACGGCGTTCGAATTCGACCATGCCGCTGCCTTCGCGCATGGCGGGCGTGATGCCAACCAGCTTCGGGTCGGCTTCGGCCATGTCGCAGAGCCAGTCGCCGAACACCTGGGTGAAGGTTTTGCGGCTGGCTTTGCCGCCGGTGGCGATGCCCACTGCCGGGTCGAACTTGCCAGGGCCGTGATACAGCACTGGATCGGCTTCGGCCAGCTTGTAGCCCTGGCCTTTCTTGGTCACCACATGCAGGAAACGCGGGCCGCTCTGGCCGCGCAGGTTCTGCAGCGTGGGGATCAGTGAATCCAGGTCGTGACCGTCGATGGGACCGACATAGTTGAAGCCCAGCTCTTCGAACAGCGTGGCGGGCGTGACCATGCCCTTGGCGTGTTCTTCGAAGCGACGTGCCAGTTCCAGCACGGGCGGCACCTTCGACAGCACGGCCTTGCCCACATTGCGCGCAGCCGAATAGAAGCTGCCCGACAGCAGGCGCGCCAGGTAGCGATTCAGCGCGCCGACCGGAGGCGAGATCGACATGTCGTTGTCGTTCAGGATCACCAGCAGGTCGATGTCAGGCGTGACGCCTGCATTGTTCATGGCTTCGAACACCATGCCGGCCGTCATGGCACCGTCGCCGATCACGGCGATGTGCTTGCGCGGCGTGCCGGCGTTGCGCGACGCCACGGCCATGCCCAATGCAGCGGAGATCGAGGTCGATGAGTGTGCCGTGCCGAAGGCGTCGTACACAGATTCACGGCGACGCGGGAAGCCGGAAATGCCGCCTTCCTGGCGCAGCGTGCCCATCTGGTTCTTGCGGCCGGTCAGGATCTTGTGCGGATAGGTCTGGTGGCCCACGTCCCACACGATCCGGTCATGCGGCGTGTTGAAGACGTGGTGCAGCGCGATCGTGAGTTCGACCGTGCCCAGGTTGGACGACAGATGGCCACCGGTGCGCGACACCGATTCGAGCACAAAGGCCCGCAACTCGTCGGACAGCACCTGAAGCTCGCGACGGTCCAGGCCCTTGAGATCGGCCGGCGATTGGATGGAGTCGAGCAGCGTAGAGGTCATCGTTTTTGATTCGTGTCGGTGCACCGTCGACCGCCTCAGCGGTCGCGCAGCACGATAAAGTCGGCCAGGGCGGCCAGGCGCTCGGCGCGCGAGCCCAAGGGTGCCAGCGCAGCATGCGCCTGTTCACGCAGCGATTCCGCCAGCGCACGGGCGGCATCGAGTCCCAGCAAGGACACATAGGTAGGTTTGTCGGCCGCCGCATCCTTGCCGGCGGTCTTGCCCAGTTGCGCGGCATCGCCGGTCACATCCAGGATGTCATCGACCACCTGGAACGCCAGACCCACGGCCTGTGCATAGGTGTCGATGGCGCGGCGCTGTTCCGGCGCAGCACCCACGACGATGCCACCCAGGGCAGCACTGGCACGCAGCAATGCGCCGGTTTTCAGCCGGTGCATGCCTTCGAGTTCTTCACGCGTCAGCTGCCGACCCACACTTGCCAGGTCGATGGCCTGCCCACCCGCCATGCCCGCACTGCCGGCAGCCACCGTCAACACCTGCAAGGCCTGCACGGTCAATGCCGGGGCGACTGGCAAACGTGCCAGCACATCGAATGCCTGGGCCTGCAAGGCGTCACCGACCAGCAAGGCGCAGGCTTCGTCGTACTGCACATGCACGGTCGGCCGGCCACGGCGCAGCACGTCGTCGTCCATGCAGGGCATGTCGTCGTGCACCAGGGAATAGACGTGGATCAATTCCACAGCCACGGCGGCGGCATCCAGCGCCGCGCTGTGATCAGCCCCATTCTGGCAGGCTTCGCCCGCCGCGTAGACCAGCAAGGGACGCACCCGTTTGCCGCCGCCCAGCACCGCATAACGCATGGCTTCGTGCAGGCGTTCGGGGGCCACGTCGGCATCGGGCAGGTAATCGTCAAGCGCGCGTTCCGCGCGCGCCGCACAGGCCTTCATCCACAGATCGAGATCGTTCATCGTACCGTTCATGCTGCGTGCGCCACCCGGATCATGCTTCGTCCGCGCCCAGCGGGCGCAGCAGGTCGGCTTCCAGCACCTTGACTTGACCTTCCACATCGGCCAGACGTTCCTGGCAGATACGCACCAGCGCGACGCCACGGCGGTACGCGGCCAGCGAAGTTTCCAAGGGCAGACTGCCATCTTCCATGGTGCCGACCAGCGACTCCAGTTCGGCCAATGCCGCTTCGAAAGCAAGCGGAGCCTCGGCTCCCGCGGCTTTACTGCCACGCGTGCGCTTGGGCTGCTCGGGCAGCCGCGGCGATTCGGGCAGTTCGGTCAACAGGGGTTCGGTCAAAAGAGTCTCCGGAAAAACAGGGGGCGGCCAAGCCTGACGGTAACCGCTGATTGTAAGGGAAATGCTTCAGGACGCCCCACTTGCGACACGATCGGGCACAAAAGCTTCCGCTTGTCCGCGCTGGCAAAGCTCAACGTTCATGCGGGACACCCCGTTCAGGCGCAGGTACAATAACTCTTTGATCGGACAGATCATTTTCTCTGCGCCCCCGCTTTTCATCGACAGTCCAGGCCGGACGCCCGTTCCGGCTCGCCTTAAGTCGCGTAAAAGGCGGTACTTCGACAGCTGGGGGCCCATCCATTTCCGCGGAGGGAAGTCATGGCCGATATCGGTCGCGTGGCACACGTGACGGAGAGCCGAGCGCAGCTCCCCGTCAGTGCCTATTTCGATGAAGCGCGTTTTGCGCGCGAGATGCAATCCATCTTTGCCCGGTCCCCACGTTATGTCGGGCACGAAAAGATGCTTCCCGAGGTCGGTGATTACCGAAGCTTGCGCCAGGAAGACGGCGGACGCGTGCTCGTCCGAAACCAACAAGGCATTGAACTCTTGTCCAACGTATGCCGCCACCGACAGGCGGTCATGCTGGGCGACGTGCGTCCGGACGCATCGGGCGAAATCCGCTCGTCCGGCAATCTTGGACCAGGCGGCAATATTGTCTGCCCGCTGCATCGCTGGACCTACAACGGTCAGGGCGAACTGATCGGCGCGCCGCATTTTGCCGAAACACCGTGCAGCAACCTGCAGAAGTTCCCGCTGCAGAACTGGCATGGTTCGCTGTTCGAAGGGCCGCGCAATGTGGCGGCCGACTTGAAGGGCTTGCCCGACCGGCCGGAGTTCGATTTTTCGGACTACGTGCTGGACAGCGTGAAGGTACACACCTGCAATTACAACTGGAAGACGTTCATCGAGGTCTACCTTGAGGACTATCACGTCGGCCCCTTCCACCCCGGCCTGGGTAACTTCGTTACCTGCGACGACCTGGAGTGGGAATTCGGCGACTGGTTCAGTCTGCAGAAAGTGGGCGTGAGCGACGCGCTGGCCGACCCGGGTTCACGGATCTATCAGAAGTGGCACGACAAGGTGCTTGAATTCCGTCGCGGCAAGCCGCCGGAGTTCGGTGCGGTGTGGGTGACGTATTACCCCACTCACATGATTGAGTTGTATCCGCACACGCTGGTACTGTCGACGCTGTATCCGAAGAGTCCGCAGGAAACCGTGAATATCGTCGAGTTTTATTACCCCGAGGAAATCGTGCATTTCGAGCGCGAATTCGTTGAGGCGCAGCAGGCGGCCTATATGGAGACTGCGGTAGAGGACGATGAGATCGGTGAACGCATGGATGCCGGTCGCCGCCTGCTGATGCAGCGCGGCGTGAATGAAACTGGCCCGTACCAGTCGCCAATGGAAGATGGCATGCAGCACTTCCACGAGTGGTATCGCAGGCAAATGGACGAACCGGAAGCACGCGGTTAAGCGCTTTTCCGGTCTGTATGTCGGCCCGCCCGCGCGGCCGACATACTCCACCTTTCACGTATTTCTCTTTTCCCGAAAGAAACGCTTCAGTTATGAAGCTCCTGGCCGATAGCAGATGGAGACTGTATCCATTTATGTCCGCAGGCGGGCGTTGCCCCCCCGGACAATTGCTATCTCTAGGGACTTCATGAGCGCCGTCACTCCTTCGGGGACACCTCCCCTTTCTTACGTTTCCGACGCACGCGCTTCAGGGTCCGGTCGTCGCATGCAGTTGTCCCTGCGGGGAAAGCTGCTGTTGCTGGTCTGTACAGCGTTGTTGTTGCTGATCGGCCTTGAAGTCTGGAGCCTGACCTCCGAGCGCAAGCTGTTGTTGCAGGACAAGCGCACGGAAGTGCTGTCGATTGCCCAGGCGGCCCACAGCGTGATCGGCCAGTTCCACGAGTCTGCGCGCGCCGGCAAGATCACTGAAGCACAGGCACAGGAACTTGCCACCCAGGCCATCAATGGCTTGCGTTACAGCGGTGCCGACGGTCGCGCCAACTACGCCTTCGTGCTGGACAGCAATGCGGTCTACCGCGCGCACGGTGCCAATCCGAAGCTGCTGTCAGGCATCAACCCCGATACGTTCATGGTCGGCAAGGAAACCTTGCGGGCATTCACCAAACGCCACTTCGACCTGTCGCGCCAGAGCAATGGCGTGCACTTCGAAGTCGTGCCGATTCCCCGTCCGGGCGCACAAGTGCCTGAACCCAAGCTGGGCGTCTATCTGGAATACGCGCCGTGGGGCTGGATGATCGGCACGGGCGCGTACATGGACGACATCGATGCTGCGGTGGAAAGCAGCATGAAAAAAGGCGTGGTGTTCACCCTTGTTTTGATCGTGTTGCTGCTGGCGGCCGGCTGGGCAGTGGTTCGCAGCATTACCCGCCAGGTTGGCGACGACCCGCGCGCCGTCATTGCAGTGATGACCCGTGCCGCCAACGGCGACTTGACGCAGACCTTCCCGAATGCGCCGCCAGGCAGCATTCTGGCAAGCTTCGGTGCGACTTCGGCTGCCACCCGTGCCGTGCTGACCCGCGTGCGCGATGAAGCCGCCGCCATGAAACGCGACGCGCAGCGAATTGCCGATTCAGTTCGCCAGGTATCCACCGCCGCTGCCGCACAAAGCGAGGCAACGTCCTCGGTTGCCGCTGCCGTTGAACAACTGACGGTATCGGTCGGCCATATCTCGGAGGCTGCACTGGAAACCCAGCGCAACTCGGAAAACGTGACCGAGAAGTGCCGCGCCGGCCAACAGGAAGTCGAGACGTCCACCACTGGGATGGGACGCATTGCCACGGCGGTCGGCGAGGCCTCGGACAAGATCAGCGGCCTGGCTGCGCGCGCCGAACAGATCAGCGCGATTGCCGCGTCGATCAAGGAAATCGCTGCGCAAACCAATCTGCTGGCGCTCAATGCCGCGATCGAAGCTGCACGCGCGGGTGAACATGGGCGCGGTTTCAGCGTGGTGGCCGATGAAGTCCGCAAGCTGGCTGAACGCACGGCGTCCGCCACGATCGAGATCGAGCAGACGGTGGGTGCCGTGCAACGCGACACCATGGCGTCGACCAGCACCATGGCGCACATCCTGCCCATGGTGTCCGAAGGCAAGACCGCGACTGAACACGTGGCCCGTGCGCTGGGCGAGATCGGCACCAGCGCCGATGTATCGCTGGAACGCGTGCGTGAAGTGGCAAATGCCACGCGCGAGCAGTCATCTGCCAGCACCTCGATTGCTCAGCAGGTAGAGAGCATTGCCCAGATGGTTGAGCAGACCACGGCGGCGATGGGTGAAACGGCCCGCTCTGCAGAGGAAGTGAGCGCCATGGCCGATCGTCTGGATGCGCTGGTGGCGAGCTTCAAGGTGTAGGCATCGCAGGGCAGGATGGATGACAGCGGCCTGCGAATTCACCACTGTCATCCAACTGTCACAACACAAGAAAAATCACGTAAAAATTTGTACACAGATGGCTACAGTTTCGTCTGGTACGACCGTAATAGCAGGCACACTAATTGCTGACGCACGCCTGAAAACGCCTTTAGCGTAGCCAGGATGCTACTGATAAAGGCCCATCCCGCATGAGTTCCGCCCCCATCTTCGCCAGCGACGCCGGTTCTGGCGTCAAGCTTCGTAGTCCCGCTCGTTCCGCTGCCCGCAACGGCTATTCACTGCGCGCCAAGCTGCTGTCGCTGGTGGTCTTTGCGGTTGCGGTGTTGGTCGCCTTGCAGGTCTGGGCGCTGTATACGCAGCGCGATATCCTGCTCGACAACAAGCGCACCGAAATCCTGTCGATCGCACAGGCATCGCTAAACCTGATCTCCAAATATCATGAGGCGGCGCGCAGCGGAAAGATGTCGGAGGCAGAAGCACAGCGACTGGCCGCCGAGGCCGTTGCGAACCTGCGTTACGGCGGCGCAGATGGCAAGGAGGGCTACACCTTCATCTTCGGCAAAGATGCCCGCTACCAGTCGCACGGCGTCAATCCGAAAGCGGGGGAACTGGACCCGAAAGCCTCCAAGATCGGCGCGGAATCGCTGTATGACTTCACCATGCGCAACTTTGCGCTGGCTCGCAAGAACGGCGGCGTGCACTTTCAGGAACTGAATTTCCCGCGCCCGGGTGGACAGGTTCCGGTGCCGAAAATCAATGTCTACGTGGAATATGCGCCGTGGGAATGGCTGATCGGCACAGGCATGTACATCGACGACATCGAAAAAAACGTACAAGAACGCGCCATGCTCACCCTGGGCATTGGCGTGGTGCTGATCGGTTTGCTGCTGGGTATTGGCTGGTTGATCGTGCGCAACGTCACGCGCCAGATCGGCGATGACCCGCGCAATGTAATCAGCGCGCTGGAACGCGCAGCGGCGGGCGACTTGACGCAGACCTTCCCCAACGCGCCGGCCGGCAGCATTCTGGCTGGCTTCGGTGCCACCTCGGCAGCCACCCGCAGCGTGCTCAGCCAGGTTCGCGAAGAAGCGTCGGCCATGAAACGCGACGCCAATCGGATTGCAGAATCGGTGGCGCAGGTGTCCACGGCAGCCAGCGCACAAAGCGAAGCGACGTCATCAGTAGCGGCCGCGGTTGAACAGCTGACGGTGTCGGTCGGCCACATCTCGGAAGCCGCGCTGGAAACCCAGCGTAATTCCGAAAACGTGACCGAGAAATGTCGCGCCAGCCAACATGAAGTCGAGACGTCCACGGCTGGTATGAAACGCATTGCCACTGCCGTGGGACAAGCCTCGGACAAGATCGGTGGCCTCGCCTCGCGGGCTGAACAGATCAGCGCGATTGCCGCATCGATCAAGGAAATCGCCTCGCAGACCAATCTGCTGGCACTGAACGCCGCGATCGAAGCAGCGCGTGCAGGTGAACATGGCCGTGGGTTCAGCGTGGTGGCTGACGAGGTGCGCAAGCTTGCGGAACGCACGGCGTCAGCCACGGTGGAAATCGAAGAAACGGTGGGTGCCGTGCAACGCGAAACCCGCGAATCGACAGCCACGATGGCGCACATTCTGCCGATGATGTCCGAAGGCGCGTCAGCAACCGAACAGGTGGCGCGCGCCTTGAACGAGATCGGCACCAGTGCAGACGTATCTCTGGAACGGGTACGCGAAGTGGCTCACGCCACCCGCGAACAGTCGTCGGCCAGCACCTCGATTGCGCAGCAGGTGGAGAGCATTGCGCAGATGGTCGAACAGACCACCGCCGCCATGGGTGAAACCGCCCGGTCTGCCGATGAAGTCAGCGCCATGGCCGGTCGCCTGGATGAGCTGGTAGCGCGCTTCAAGGTGTAAGACGCTCGCAAATAGCGAACGGTATTAGGGGAAACGTTGCTACAGATTCCTACAGAGAGTGTCGTTGTCACGGATAGAACGATTATCTACGACCGCCTCATCACGGATGAACCGACATGTGATGAGGCGACTACCACTCGATGAGGCATCATGAGCGCAGTCATTCAATCTGGGGTTAGCTCAGGCACCCCATCCGCACGCGGCTCGATGTCTGGTGTCAAACCGCGACGCTATCAATTCTCCCTTCGCGCGAAGCTGTTGGTGTTGGTGGCGTTGGCCATCACACTGATGATCGGCCTGCAAGCGGTGGCGCTGTATACCCAACGCACGCTGCTGATCAACGACAAGCGCACCGAAATTCTGTCGATGATGCAAGGCTTGACGAGCCTGGTGTCGAAGTATCACGAGGCGGCCAAGGCAGGCAAGATCACCGAGGAACAAGCCAAGCAACAAGCCGTTCAGGCCATTACCGATCTGCGTTATGGCGGCGCTGATGGCCGGGAAGGTTATGCCTTTGCACTTGGCAACGGCTCGGGCTTCAAAGCACATGGGGCCAACCCCAAGCTGCTGGACGCCAATCCCGATACGTTCATGATCGGCAAGGAAACCCTGCGCGTGTTCATCGCCCGCCAGTTCTCCTTGTCGCCGGCGAACGGCATCCATTATGAGATGCTGGAATTCCCGAAACCGGGTGGCCAGGTGCCCTACCCGAAGATCAACGTCTACATCAAGTTCGCCCCCTGGGACTGGCTGATCGGCACGGGTGTCTATATCGATGACATCGATGAAGCCATCATGAACCGCGCCAAGAGTGCACTTGGCATCAGCGCCGCGCTGATTGCCATCCTGCTGGTTGCCGGCTTGCTGATCGTGCGCAGCGTCACGCGCCAGATCGGTGGGGATCCGCGCGAAGTGATTGCGGTGATGGCGCGTGCCGCCGACGGCGATCTGACACAGACCTTCCCGAAGGCACCCGCCGGCAGCATTCTGGCCGGATTCGGGGCCACGTCCGCAGCCACCCGCGACGTACTCAGCCAGGTTCGCGAAGAAGCGTCGGCCATGAAACGTGATGCTCACCGGATTGCGGACTCCGTTGCGCAGGTGTCGTCGGCCACAGCCGCGCAAAGCGAAGCGACGTCTTCTGTCGCGGCCGCCGTCGAACAACTGACGGTATCCGTTGGCCACATTTCGGATGCGGCACTGGAAACCCAGCGCAACTCCGAGAACGTGACGGAGAAATGCCGTTCCAGCCAGCACGAAGTCGAGACATCAACAGCAGGCATGAAACGTATTGCCACGGCTGTAGGTCAGGCATCCGAAAAAATCGGCGGACTGGCGTCGCGTGCTGAACAGATCAGTGCGATTGCAGCGTCCATCAAGGAAATTGCGGCTCAGACCAATCTGCTGGCGCTGAACGCCGCCATTGAAGCAGCGCGCGCTGGCGAGCATGGTCGCGGCTTCAGCGTGGTGGCCGACGAAGTGCGCAAGCTGGCCGAGCGCACTGCATCAGCCACGATTGAAATCGAGGAAACGGTCAGCGCCGTGCAGCGTGAGACCAAGGAATCGACCGCCACCATGGCGCACATTGTGCCGATGATGGCCGAAGGCGCAGCAGCGACCGAACAGGTGGCACGTGCACTGGGTGAAATCGGTTCCAGCGCCGACACGTCCTTGGAACGAGTACGCGAAGTGGCCCACGCCACCCGCGAACAGTCGTCGGCCAGTACCTCGATTGCACAGCAGGTGGAGAGCATTGCGCAGATGGTCGAACAGACCACGGCCGCCATGGGTGAAACCGCGCGTTCCGCTGACGAAGTCAGTGCCATGGCGCAACGCCTGGACACGCTGGTGTCGCGCTTCAAGGTGTGATGCAAAAGGGGGAAAGCGGCTTGTTCGCTTTCCCCCTTTTGATCTTTGGTATTTGGTGGCGGCTGGCTACGTGCCCCAGCCACCACCCATATCTTTATGACTTATTCCAGTTCCTTGCCCTTCAACTCGGGAATCAGGAACACCGTGGCGATCATGTCCAGCAGGTAAATCGCCGCCAGCAACGCAATCGCGATCTGGAAGGAATAAGCGGCTGCCAAGGCACCGACCACCACCGGGCCAAACCCACCAATACCCCGGCCGATGTTGAACAGTACGTTCTGCGCAGTGGCGCGTGCTTCGGTGGGATAGGCTTCCGACATCAGCGCGCCGTAACCACCCAGCATGCCATTGACGAACATGCCCAGCAGCGCGCCTGCCCACAGCATGGTCACCGGGTCGTTGAGCTGGGAATATGTCAGCACCATCGCGATGGCCCCTGCCTGGAACAGCAGGAAACTGGGCTTGCGGCCGATGCGATCGGCCAACTGGCCGAAGATGAAGATGCCGATCATCATCCCCAGGATGGTGACGGAGGTCCACATGGCCGACTTGGTCAGGTTGAAGCCCAGCTTGTTGGCCAGGAAGCTTGGCATCCAGATCATGATGCCGTAGTACCCGAAGTTCTGAACGGCACACAAGATGGCAATGCCCACGCTGATGCGTGTGGTCTTGGCGTCTTTCACCAGCAGCCCGAAGGTCTTGGCACGCGCGCCCTTCACGCGCACTTTGCGCACGAACACTTCCGGTTCATGCAGTTTGCTGCGGATCACCCAGGCGGCAAACGCGGGCAAGACACCGATCAGGAACATGCCGCGCCAGCCGATGTAGGGCAGCAGCAAAGGCGTCAGCAATGCGGCACCCAGCACGCCCACCTGCCAGCCCAAGGCCACGTAGGACGACACCCGCGCCCGATGCTTGGCCGGCCACGCTTCGGCGGCCAGCGCCATGCCGATACCGAATTCACCACCCAGGCCAATGCCGGCGATGGTCCGGTAGATCAGCAGATCCCAATAGCCTTGTGCAAATGCGCACAGCCCGGTGAACACCGCAAACAACACGATGGTCCACGCCAGCACCCGGATGCGTCCGTAGTAGTCGCTCAGCGACCCGAAGATCACGCCGCCTGCCACCGCGCCCACCAGTGTCCAGGTGACCAGCGACCCGGCCTGTCCTGGCGTCAGTTGCAGATCGGCGGAAATCGCCGGCAACATGAAACCCAGGATAAGCAGGTCAAACCCATCCATCGCATAACCGATTGCAGAACCGGCCAGCGCCTTCCACCCGTAACTGCTGACCTTGTCCGTTACGCCGCGCGCAACCCCTTGCCCACTACTACCCGCCCCTGCTTCCACCACACCATCCCTTGGTTTTGATCTGAATTGCGCGATCGGCCTGCTGCAAAGCAGCCTGCTGATCGGCACCGCCCTTGCGGCGCGGCCGAAATGATAAAGGCTGCCGGTAACAACTGGCAGCCTTTATCTCTGGGGGTGGGTTCAGTGCGACACGCCTGGCAGGCTAGCTTGCCGCGGGAAGCATCGCGTCAGTGGGCGCTGGCGTCTGGGTCAAGGCAAACAAGCGACGATAGCCCGCCACCATGGCCGCTACCGCCACCAGCCCACCGAAGACAGCGCCCCAGAATCCGTTGGACGCGCCATAGGCATCGATCATCCACCCCGACACCGACGATCCGGCGGCAAAGCCGATCAACACACCCGTCATGGCATAGGTAATGCCTTCGGTCAGTTGCGCGCTGGGCACGATGCGCTCGATCAGGCTCATGCCGGTGATGAAAGTCGGCGATGCGATCGACCCGGAAATGAAGACCATCAGCGTCAAGACCCACAGGTTGCCGACGAAGGGCAAGGGCAAGGTTGTGATCAACGCCACCACACTGGCAATCAGCAGACGGCTGGCCAGGGATCGCTTGAAGGACATGGCACCGAACAACAGGCCGACCGCACATGAACCGGCTGCGTACAAGGACAGCACGTAGGTAGCTGCCGCCTTGTTGCCCAGCGCTTCGGCAAACGCGATCACCGCCACTTCGACCGTGCCGAAGATCATGCCGATGCCGATAAACACAAACACCACGAACCACATGGCGGGATAACGCATGACGGAACCGCTGCGATTCAGCGTTTGCGCGCCAAGCTTGGGTTCGGTGGATTTCTGGATCATGAACAGCGTGCTGCCCACCGCAAGAAAGCTTGCCGCCGCCAACACCCCTGCCTCCGGGAACAGTGCCACGCTCAGCCCAATGCCAAACACCGGCCCGGCCATGTAGACCAGTTCGTCCAGCACCGATTCAAACGCGAACGCCGCATGCAACTGAGGCTCGCCCCGGTAGATTTCCGTCCAACGCGCACGCACCATCGACCCGATGCTGGGCATGACACCCGCGATCAGCGCAAATACAAACAGTACCCAGTTGGGCGATTCGGCCCAGGCAGCCGCCGCCAACCCGATAAGCCCAAGAAAAGCGATGCTGACCGTGGGTGCCAATACGGCCGCTTGCCCTTTTCTGTCCACCCAGCGCGATACCTGCGGTGCGATGAAGGCGTTCGCCAACGCAAAGGTGGCCGACACGGCCCCCGCCAGCCAGTATTCGCCGTGCGTCTGCGACAACATGGCCACGATGCCGATGGTGCTCATCGGCAAGGGCAGCCGGGCAATGAAACCGGCCGAGGAAAAACCTTTGGTGCCGGGAACCCGGAAAATTTCAGCGTAGGGATTGGACATCAGAAGTCGCTCTGGAAGGCATGGGTGCGGCGGCGCTGTCGGGTGTCAAAAGCCATGGACTCACATACGCCGCGTATGTAATCATATACGCCGCGTATGTAAAACTCAATACACATACGCGACGTATGCAAACGATGCAATGGCGGCAGGCGACGCATGTCGCGCCGTGGAGAACTGGCTTGGCACCAAAAACACGCAAGGAAATGATCTCAGAGACCCGTGGCAAGCTGATTGCCGCTGGCCGCCAGGCCTTTGCGACCAAGGGCTATGCGGATGCTTCCATGGACGACTTCACCGCTGATGCGGGACTGACGCGCGGTGCGCTGTATCACCACTTCGGTGACAAGAAAGGCCTGCTGCATGCGGTCATCGTCCAGATCGACCAGGAAATGTCCGATCGCCTGACCGCCATCGCCAATGGTGCCGATTCCGTCTGGCAAGGCTTCATCAACGAATGTGTGGCCTATATGAACATGGCGCACGAACCTGAAATTCGCCGCATCATGTTGCTGGATGGTCCTGCCGTGCTGGGCGATCCGTCACAGTGGCCGACGCAGAATGCCTGCCTGCAGACCACTACCGCCAGCCTGCAACGGCTGATGGACGAGGGCACCATCCGCCCGATTCCTGCTGAAGCCACCGCCAGATTGATCAACGGCGCGACCCTGAACGCGGCCTTGTGGATTGCCAGCGCAGATGATCCGAAAGCGGTGTCTGAACAAGCGGTTGCTGCGTTCCTGGCGATGGTCGAAGGACTGTTGAAAAACGTCCCTGCTCGCTAAGCAGCGCCGCCGGTCAGGTATTGGCCAAGTATGGCCCAGAGATCGACCAGATACCGGCAAACGCCCTGCCCCAGTTCCAGTGCAGACAGCTAAGTTCTCTGCATGCAAAAGGGGCACCCGAAGGTACCCCCTTTTCACAAGCGCGAAGACTTGTCTTGCTGACTGACGATCAGCCCTGTGCTTGGCGCAGCGCGGCGATGCGTTGCTCCATCGGCGGGTGGGTCGAGAACAGCGCGGCGATCTTGCTGCCACCAGCAATACCCGACGCAGCCATGTTCTGCGGCAGTTCACCCGGGTGGGTGCCGCTCAGACGCTGCAGCGCATTGATCATCGGCTGACGCGAACCCAGCAGCTTGGCCGAGCCGGCATCGGCACGGAACTCACGCTGACGCGAGAACCAGGCCACGATCATCGAGGCCAGGAAACCGAACAGGATTTCACAGACGAAACTCGTGATGTAGAAACCGATGCCCGGGCCATCGCCTTCCTTGCGGAAGATCGCGCGGTCAACCAGGTTGCCCACGATACGCGACAGGAAGATCACGAAGGTATTCACCACGCCCTGGATCAGCGTCAGCGTGACCATGTCGCCATTAGCGATGTGGGCAACTTCGTGGCCCAGCACGGCAACCACTTCTTCTTCGGTCATGCTGGTCAGCAAACCTGTGGACACAGCTACCAGCGACGCATTCTTGAACGCACCCGTGGCGAAAGCGTTGGGTTCGCCGTCGTAGATCGCCACTTCAGGGCGACCGATCTGGGCGCGGTCAGCCAGTTGGTGAACGGTTTCGACCAGCCAGGCTTCGGTCTGGTTACCCGGGCGTGCCGGGTCGATGACCCGCGCGCCAGTGCTCCACTTCGCCATCTGCTTGCTCATCAGCAAGGAAATGAACGAACCGGTGAAACCCACCACCAGCGAGAAGCCAAGCAATTGACCCATGTTCAGGCCCTGGGCGCTGACGTAGCGGTTCAGCCCCAGCACGCTCAACACGACCGACAACACTGCCATCACAGCAATATTGGTGAGCAAGAACAACACGATGCGTTTCATGGCGCACGAATCTCCGATTACCAAAATCAAGGCGGCAGGCACCGAAGCGCAAGCCGCCAAACAGTAGCTTGGACGAGCTTGCTCGACCAAGGTTCCTGACAAAAAACTGAACACTCAAGCCGCGATATTACCGCGCCCCGGTGCACTGCACCATGAACGATGCTGTGCAGACACGGGGTGTGGGTTCACGACGACTCTTTCCGCATATGGCGGCATCGCCATAACGATTCAAGCGGTACCGGTCTGACCTGCAAGCGCTTTTTTTGGGCGCTTCCGAAAAGCCAAGCCGATTTCAGGCACTTTCATAAAGCCGAGTCAGCGCGAATTCCTGATGCCCGGTCACTTCCGCCGCCACCAGTCGCCCGTTGACCGTGCGCAGCACCAGGGCCGACAGACGCGCTGACGAGGTATCGCCGCCGTATTCGCCATCGGTAGACGGAGAAATGTCTTCGTCCAGATGCTCGGCCAAGTCTTGCAACGTAGCGGTGTTGGCACTGACTTTCAGCACCGGCAGCACCGGGTTGCCAACCGGATTGCCGCTGTCGGTCGGGAAGATGTGCAGCACATAACCCGCTGCAGCGAACAGGGTCAGCGCTTCGGCCGGGGCCGAGGGCGTGTCGACAAACCACAGACCAGCGTGCGGCGGCACCTGCGCCTTGTCCAGAATGCCGTCGATAGAGGTGCTGGTGCCAATGCGACCAATACCGGCAACCGCCACGGCCTCGGGCCAGCCAGCGGGCACTTCGGCAATCGAGCGACGCCCCTGGTGCAGATCGCGATAACGATCCAGCACTTCGTGCAGACGCGCACGCACCACATCGTCACGGCAGCGGAAAGCGGCGTCGCTTTCGTAGCCGTCCAGCGAGGCCGTTTCGCCCACGCCAAGCGTTGCACCTTGTGCGTACAAGGCGTCCATCACCTCGCCCACCACCGAGGCGGTCGGCTGATAACCCGAGCCATTGCCCGGTGCAGGATCACCAATGGATACCGACACCGCCAGTTCGGACAGCGGCACCACTTCGCGCTGCTGCTCGCTGGCCCACTGCACGAATTCGGCGGCGGCGCGGCTGGCGCGCAACACGGTGTTGCGGTCACCAAAGGTCTGGATCGCAAAGCCCACGACCGGCTTGCCGCTGACCGCAATGCGGTCCACCAGCCACTTGGTCTGCTCGGCGTTGGCACCCACCACCACCACTGCCGCCACGTTCGCGTTCACACCCAGGCCGATCAGGGTGCGCAGGAACAGGTCCAGGTCCGCGCCATACAGGCCGGGGCCGGCCTGATGCGACAAGGCCACGGCACCGTGAACGGCGCGCCCGACGGCCTGGGCCGCGACACTGGCGGCCGCATCGACCGGCAGGACGAGGACGTGGTTGCGAATGCCGACACGGCCGTTGTCCCGGCGATAACCGAGAAACGTGGCGGAAGCTGGGAACATGAAAAAATCTCCGTCGAAGGGGACCAGGGTCTGTCAGGACGCTGGAAGGGTCGTCGCGCAGGCCGGATATCGGAACATCGCGGGGCATCGGGCATGCGGAACGTCCGCACGGCCCTCGCGCGCGCCACGCCGCATCCTACCGAAACCGCGCGAAGCGTGCGCGCCCGGCGCGTACAATCGATGGCTCGCGCGTTGTCCCGTCGACGCTTCTGGTGGGTTGGCCTGCGATGCAGCCACACCATGACGCTGCTTCTTTCTTCTTTTCCCCTTCTTCTTCCCCCCCCGCATGCAAGCGCTCTGGATGCTGTTCGCCTCGGTGATGTTTGCCATCATGGGCGCTTCCGTCAAACTGGCCGCCGCCGGCCTGCCGCTCCCCGAAGTCGTGTTGATGCGCGGCCTGCCCATCGTGATCGTGCTGCTGATCTGGGCGCGCCGCAGCGGACGCAGCCTGATTCCACCCAGCTGGCGCTTGCACGCCGTGCGCAATATCTCTGGCATTGCCAGCATGTGGATGTCGTTCTACGCCATCTCGCATCTGTCGCTGGCCACCGCAACCTCGCTTTCCTACACCTCGCCGCTGTTCATCGCCGCGTGGGTCATGTGGCGCAGCAACACCCGCGACAGCTTGCGCATCGCAGCCTTGTTCATCGGTTTCATCGGTGTGCTGATCCTGCTGCGACCCAGCGTGACGGAAGATCAATGGGTACCCGCCATGATCGGGCTGGCCGGGGGCGCGCTGATGGCCGTGGCCTATTTGGGGCTGCGGGTGCTGGGACAAGCAGGCGAACCCGAATGGCGAACGGTGTTCTATTTCGCGTTGTCGGCGTCGCTGTCGGGCCTGGTCATGCTGCCAGTCACCGGCTGGGTATCGCCCGGCATGGACGGCTGGCTGGCTTTGCTCAGCATGGCGGGCAGCGGCATGTTGGGTCAGTTCGCCGTCACGCGCGCTTTTGGGCGCGGGTCGGCCTTGCTGTCAGCCGCGCTGCAGTATTCGACCATCGTGTTCTCGGCAGGCCTGGGTTATCTGTTCTGGAACGATGCACCCGATGCGCTTGGCTGGGCCGGCATGGGATTGATCGTGCTGGCCGGGTTAATCTCGACATGGTGTACCCGTCGCGACAAAGGCAAGGCGTAAGCCTGTCGGTGCTTGATGTTTGATGCAGGGAAGTTTGATGCATGGAAGTGCAATGCATCGACCCCTTGATCTTTGGCCGGGCGGCGTACCAGGCAACGTCTACAAGGAATCACCCGCATGTTCACCACGCTGATCTCGCCTGCCGATCTGGCAGCGCACCTGAATGACCCAAGCTGGCGCATTGTCGATGTGCGTCATGATCTCGCCAACAAAGCCGCCGGCGGCGACGCGTTTCGCCAGTCGCGGATTCCGGGCGCGCTGTTCCTGGACGCCGAAACCCAGCTGGCCGGCGTACACACGGGCACCAATGGCCGCCACCCCCTGCCGAGCCGCGATGATTTCGCTGCGCTGATTGCCCAGGCCGGTATCGGTGACGACACCCAAGTCGTGGTCTACGACGCAAGCGGCGGCATGTTCGCCGCCCGCCTGTGGTGGATGCTGCGCTGGATCGGCCACGACAAGGTGGCAGTGCTCGATGGCGGCTTCCCCGCCTGGCAGGCCGACGGCCACCCCGTTGACCAAGTTGCGCTGGATGTAGACGCCTCGCGCCGACTGCCCGGCCCGGGTGCCACCAGCCTGTCGATTCGTCCGCCGCTGGTTGATACCGTGGACGCCGACGCGGTGCTGGCCAACCTGACGCAGCCCGCATTTGCCGTGCTGGACGCACGCGCCGCCCCGCGCTATCGCGGCGAAGTGGAACCCATGGACCCGGTCGCCGGCCACATTCCCGGCGCGCTGAATCGTCCCTACACCGACAACCTGAACGCCGACCAGCGCTTCAAGTCCGCAGAACAACTGCGTGAAGTCTTCTCCGGCGTGCTGGCAGGCCGCAGCCCGCAATACCTGGTTCACCAGTGCGGCTCTGGCATCACCGCTTGCCACAACCTGCTGGCCATGGAAGTGGCCGGGCTGAGCGGCTCGCGCCTGTATCCCGGCTCGTGGAGCGAGTGGTGCTCCGATTCCACCCGCCCGGTAGCAAAGGGCTGATGATCGCCAGGTGCACCCAATCAGGGGTTTACCCGTATCATTGATGCCCTTCGGTCTGCGATGCCGTCATCGCAGATCGCCTGCCAGGGTGTCTCATGATCGTCCGTCCCCGTCCTCATTGGTTGCGCCTGATTTTTGTCGTGCGCGGCTCGATCCTGCGCGACATTGCCCCGCAACTGCTGCTGACCACCGCCTTTGCCACCTTGGTCACCTATCTGCATGGCCAGGTGTTCCTGTGGAAAGTGCCACTGAACTTCGTGCCCTTCTCGCTGATCGGCCTGACCTTGGCGATTTTCCTGGGCTTTCGCAACAACACCAGCTACGCGCGGTACTGGGAGGCCCGCCAGTTATGGGGCGCGCTACTGGTTGAAACACGCACGCTGGCACGCCAGGCCCTGAGCCTGACGGACAATCCCCAAGACGCCCCCGTGCTGATCAATCAGCTGACGGCTTTTGTCCATGCGCTGCGGCATCAGCTTCGGGGTACCGACCCCAGTGCGGACCTGGCCAGACTGCTGCCCGCCGAGTCCTGTACCCGACTGGCACAAGCGCGCAACAAGTCTGCCGTGCTGTTGTTGATGATGGGCGACTGGATGGGCGAACAACGACGGCGTGGGCACTTGGCGCCCGCGCTGGCACAAGCAATGGAGCGCCCGCTGGGCAGACTGGGCGCGGCCTTTGGTGGCTGCGAACGCATTGCCAGCACGCCGATTCCGTTCACGTACTCGGTCATCGTGCATCGCACGATCTACGCGTATTGCGTGTTGCTGCCCTTTGGCCTGATCGATTCGATCAGCACCATGACACCCGTGATCGTTGCCTTCATTGCGTACACGTTTTTTGCGCTCGAAGCCCTGGGGGCCGAGATCGAAGAACCCTTCGGCCTGGCGGCCAACGACCTGGCCTTGGATGCGATGTGCTGGAACATCGAAGACAACCTGCGCGAATCGCTGGGGCTGACGTCCTTGCCGCCGTTGCCGAATGCCCAGAGCGTGATCAGGACGTAATAAAAGAACGTAATCCGGGCGGCCTGATTGGATGCTGTCCAGTGCGGTCTGATACAGTGCTGTCTGATTCGGTGCTGCATTGATCTCGCAGCACCCCCACATCAACACCGCTTTGCCAACCGATACAAGCGTTCCCGCTTCAAGGTCACAGCCAATTCCTCACCCGGCCGACCCAGCTCGCGGGTGTAGTCGGGCACACGTGCCAAGGCCTTGCCAACCAGCGTGGCATCTCGTTCCCACCATTCGAACAACTGCCGGTCCGGGTCACGCACTTCCATGCCCGCCCGACGCAATTCACTGCGATCGAAGTCCTTCAGGTTCCAGGTCAGCACCCGGGTTTCAGCCGGCCGCACCGCCGCACGGGCACGGCGCGCAAGTCCTGCCGCAATCACATGCACGTCCTTGGGATCCGAATACTTCAGCCCGACCTCATAAGCACTGAATTCGCCCGCATCCGCATCAGGAAAACGCGCGTTCATCGCGTCCCATTGGGCTTGCAGGGTTTCCGGGGGGATCTGCCAGATACGGGCAGCATTGCGCCGCCACTCATCGCCGATGCGCGCGCTCCAAACGGGCTGGAAGCATCCCGCATCGGCCAGGTCCAGCAACAGCGGACGCAGCACGCTGGACATCAGCACACAGGCGTCCAGCACCAAATACAGGGAAGGAAAAACGGGAGAAGGGGCAGCAGCGCCGCCCCCCTCGACATGCAGATCAGACAAGATCAACTGCCGTAAAAATCACATGCCGTCGGCATGACTGCCGCCAACATCAACAGGCACCACGCACATTGCGCGGTGCCATCAAAGACCAGATCAGCCCAGATGCTTGCCGAACCAGGCCAGCGTGCGCTGCCAGCCGTCCTGCGCTTCCGCCTGGCGATAGCTGGGACGGTAGTCGGCGTTGAAGGCGTGCGGGGCTTCCGGGTAGATGTGGAAAGTCGATGCCTTGGCCGAGACAGAACCGTTAGCCAGTGCTGCCTTGAAGGTCTCGACGGAATCCAGCGGAATGCCGGTGTCCTTGCCGCCGTACAAGCCCAGCACCGGGCCGTTGATCTGCGACACCACGTCGATGGGCTGCTTGGGCTGCAAAGTGGCGCTCGGGCCAACCAGCTTGCCGTACCACGCCACACCCGCCTTGACCGACGGATTGTGTGCCGCGTACAGCCACGTGATGCGACCACCCCAGCAGAAGCCGGTGATCCCAAGACGCTTGGCATCACCGCCATTCTTGGCAGCCCAGGCCACGGATGCATCCAGATCGGACATCACCTGGGCGTCGGGCACCTTGCTGACCAGCTCGGAAATCAGCGTCGAGATTTCCGTGTACTTCGAGGCATCGCCCTGACGCGCGTACAGCTCGGGGGCGATCGCCAGGTAACCGGCCTTGGCCAGACGACGGCAGATATCCTTGATGTGCTCATGTACTCCGAAGATTTCCTGAACCACCAGAATCACCGGCAAGTTGGTCTTGCCAGCCGGTGCGGCACGGTAGGCAGGCATCTCGCCATCGGCCGTGGGCACACGAATTTCGCCAGCGGTCAGACCTTGCGTGTCGGTGGTGATCACGTTCTGCGCGGAAACCGAGCCCGCGGCGGCAGCAAAGCCGGTGGCGAGCGAGGTCGCGATGAAACCGCGACGCGTCAGAGTAAGCGGGGGCAGCAAGCTATCAAAATCGCCGTTCGATTGCGTCATGAAGTTTTCCGAGTGATGAATAAAAAGAATGGACCGGTCAGACGTTCTGGAGTTCGACGCGATTGCGTCCCAGTTCCTTGGCTTGTTGCAGCAAGGCACCGGCGGCTTCCAGGCTGGCATCCAGGCCGTTTTCAGCAACAACCGCACTGATCGACACCGTCAACTGCGTGGAAATCTGCCCATGGACCGCAAACTGTCGCCCTGCGATCTGGCCACGGATACGTTCGGCGATCAAGCCTGCCACCTGGATGCTGACGCCCGGCATCAGTGCCACAAAACTGTCATCGGACAGGCGTGCGCAGATATCGGTGGGCCGCAAACCGTCATGGATCAGATCAGCCACGGTTTTCAACAAGGTGTCGCCGGCAGCCCTGCCAAGCGCCTGATTGAGCCGCGCGAAATAATCGATATCGATCAGCAGCAGGCAGACTTGCACACCATCACGACTGGCGCGTGTCAGTTCGTCGGTAAAGGTTTCCGTCATCCAGCGACGATTGTGCAGGCCACTGACCGCATCACGATGCGTCATGAATTCGAGCGACTCGGCACCGTCATCGGCAGCCATGCCGAAACTGACGTCGTGCAGGCGTTTCAACAACAGTTCGACCATGTTGAGAGCAACCTGGGGGAACTGTGTCATGAGCCCGCGCATGACACTGGCCTGGATGGCCAACACCCGCGCCGGCCATTGGGCAAATACGTAGAACGCCGATCCGCTGTCGTCGTGCACAGCCTGTTCGCCCACCAGCTCACCAGGGGCAAGCCGGGTCAGCAGACGGTTCTGAGCGGGGTCCCGGAAAATCCCGAGTTGGCCTTCAACCAACACGTACACATACGCGTTATTCTCTCCGGGCTGGAGCAACAAGGTTCCGTGCGGTACGTGCCGCACAAAGGCCGCATGCGCGGCAATTGCCACCGCTTCGGCAGGGCATCCAGCGAATATTCGGGAACGCGCAAGCGCCACCGCATCATCAGGAGTAAGGTCACCAGGACGCCCGTCGGCGGGCTGGTGGGAAGGAATCGGTGACATGATTGGTAAATCACCCTACAGTCGCGCGCCGTAGCGCCGTTATCTTGAACATGAACGTCAGGATCATCCTCTTTCCCGCTTCGATTTGCCAGCACGGCAGGGCCTCCCTGCTTCGCGGCAAAGCCGTCTTGCGCGGGCTCCTCCGAGTTTTCGCCATTGCCGGGCTGACCAGCCTTGCTGCGTGCGACTACCTCGGCCTGCAAAGCTCGACTCAACTCGAGGCACGGCTTGGCGCCGAAGGCAAAGCGGTAGGCGGTGCCTGCCGCCACGCTGGCCGAGCACTCGAAGACTGTTACATGCTCAATCCGCGTGTGCCCAAGGCACCCATCTTCGAAGGATGGCGCGAGATGAACAACTACATGATCGAGAACAAGATCGAGGTTGTTTCGCCCGACCTGGCTAACAAGAAGCGTGCCGCCGATGCCTTGGCAGCTGCGCTGGCGGCCAAGGAAGCGCGTTAAGCAGGCAACCAGGCAGGCAAAAAAATCGGGCAGCTCGCGCTACCCGATTGCCTGAACAGGCCGACCACCCCGCTTGCGGTGGTACGGCCTGTTTTATTGCGCTTGCTTTAGTGTGCTTGTTTTAGTGCGTTTGCTTTAGTGCGCGTGTTTGCTGTGCCCCTGTCCGGGGCACCGCGTTCAGTGCGCCTGTTCCCAGTTCGACCCGCTGCCCACCTCGGCCACCAGCGGTACATCCAGCGCCGCCACGCCGCACATCAACGCCGGCAAGCGACCACGAATCAGTTCCAGTTCTTCATCCGGCACTTCCAGCACCAGTTCATCGTGCACCTGCATCACGATGCGGCTGCCCAACTGCTCGGCTGACAGCCAGTCCTGCACCGCCACCATCGCCAGCTTGATCAGATCCGCTGCCGTGCCCTGCATCGGTGCATTGATGGCCGCACGTTCCGCGCCCTGACGGCGCGGGCCGTTCGGGCTGTTGATCTCGGGCAGCCACAGACGACGACCGAACACCGTTTCCACATAGCCATGCTCACGCGCCTGCTGACGCGTGTTTTCCATGTAGCGGGCGACGCCGGGATAGCGTTCAAAGTAGCGGTCGATATACAGCTTGGCGGCGTCGCGTCCGATGTTCAGGTTGGCCGCCAGGCCAAATGCGCTCATGCCGTAGATCAGACCGAAGTTGATCACCTTGGCGTAACGGCGTTGTTCTGAGGTCACATCTTCAGGTTTGACCGAGAAGATTTCGCCGCCGGTTGCACGGTGCACGTCGTCACCACGCGCAAATGCCGACAGCAGATTCTCGTCGCCAGACAGGTGCGCCATGATGCGCAGCTCGATCTGCGAATAGTCAGCCGACACGATCTGGCGGCCTGCCGGGGCCACAAAAGCTTCCCGCACCTGCCGGCCTTCAGCCGTGCGCACAGGAATGTTCTGCAGATTCGGATCGCTGGACGCCAGGCGACCAGTCACCACCGCCGCCTGCGAATAGCGTGTGTGTACCCGGTTGGTTGCCGGGTTGATCATCTTCGGCAGCTTGTCGGTGTAGGTGGACTTGAGCTTGGACACGCCGCGATATTCCATCAGCGTGGCCGGCAGGGGGTAGTCCTGCGCCAGCTTGGACAGCACATCTTCGTCGGTAGACGGTGCGCCGCTCGCGGTCTTCTTCACCACCGGAAGGCCCAGCTTGCCGAACAGGATCTCGCCAAGCTGCTTGGGCGAATTCAGGTTGAAAGGCTGGCCTGCCAGCTCATAGGCCTTGGCTTCCATCTCGATCATCTTCTGGCCCAGCGCATGGCTCTGGCGGCCCAAGGCGGCGGCATCAATGGCCACACCATTGCGCTCGATGATGGTCAGCACGCGCGACGCCGGCATCTCGATGTCGTAGATGCACTTCAGCTTGGCATCGGCCTCGATCTTCGGATACAGCACCTGATGCACTTGCAAGGTGAAATCACTGTCTTCCGATGAATACTGCGCAGCAATGTCGATGGCCACTTCGTCAAAGCCAATCTGCTTGGCACCCTTGCCGCAGATCGACTCGTAGGTCACCCCTTCCCGGCCCAGCCAGCGCTTGGCCAGGTCCTGCAAACCCACACCCCGATGCGATTCGAGCACATAGGCCTGCAACATGGTGTCGTGTGCCACGCCACGCAGGCTGATGTCCGCGTTCGCAAACACATGGGTGTCGTACTTGGCGTTGTGCAGCAGCTTGGGGGCCTTGTCGTCTTCCAACCAGGGCTTCAGACGCGCCAGCACTTCCTCCAGCGGCAATTGCTCGCCGGAATCCATGCTGCGATGAGCCAGCGGAATGTAGCAGGCCTCACCCGGTGCCACCGCCAGCGAAATACCGACAATGCGCGCTTCCATTTCCGACAGAGACGTGGTTTCGGTATCCAGCGCCACCAGTTCGGCTGCGCGGATCTTTTCCAGCCAGCGATCGAAGCCTGCCCAGTCCTGAATGGTCTGGTAGTTGGTCTCGACCGGGGCAGGCGGCGGGCCATCGGGCATGCGGGCATCGCCTTCCGGCACACGCTCGGTGTCGCCAGTCACGTCGCGCAGCCAGGTGCGGAAACCGTAACGCTCGTACAAGCCGGTCAGCGCGACGTTGTCAGGTTCGGCCGGACGCAAGGCCTCCAGATCCTTCACATGCGCACTCAGATCGCAGTCGAGCTTGACCGTCAGCAGTTCACGCGTAAGCGGGAAGTTGGAGATGGCCTTGCGCAGGTTTTCACCGGCCACGCCCTTCACGCCATCGGCCTGGGCGATCAGTGCCTCGATAGATCCGTACTGTGTGATCCACTTGGCGGCGGTCTTGGGACCGACCTTTTCCACGCCGGGCACGTTGTCCACGGTATCGCCGGTCAGCATCAGGTAGTCCACGATGCGGTCGGGCGGCACACCGAACTTTTCCAGCACGCGCGGCGGGTCCAGCGTTTCGCTGCTCATGGTGTTGACCAGCGTCACGTGGTCATTCACCAGTTGCGCCAAGTCCTTGTCACCGGTCGACACAATGGTGTGCACATCCAGCGCGCGCGCCTGCACGGCCAGCGTGCCGATCACGTCGTCGGCCTCGACGCCTTCGACCGCAATCACCGGCCAGCCCAGCGCCCGCACGGCCTGGAAGATGGGTTCGATCTGGCGTCCGAGGTCTTCCGGCATCGACGCCCGATTGGCCTTGTACTCCACATACAGGTCATCACGGAAGGTCTTGCCCCGGGCATCGAAGACGCAGGCAATGTAGTCTGCCTTATGATCGCTACGTAGGCGACGCAGCATGTTGATGACGCCATAGAGCGCGCCCGTGGGTTCGCCTTGCGCATTGCGCATGTCGGGCATGGCGTGGAAGGCACGGTACAGATAGCTGGAGCCATCCACCAGCAGCAGCGTTTTATTCATGGATTGGATCTAGTCAGGCCGGTAGAGCCAGCGAATACGGGAATCAGATGAAGACAGCGAACAACACCAAACGGATCCCGGGTTTCGGCGACGTGGTGAGCGCGGAGCACACGACCTCGGTCAAGGCACGTGAGTCGTGGCATGTGCTGGGGATTATGTCAGAGTTCGTCGAGGCAGCAGAACGCCTGAAAGACATCCGGCCAGCCGTCAGCATTTTCGGCAGTGCCCGCACCAAGACCGACGATCCGCTGTATGCACTTACCGAGGACATTGCGCGCCGCCTGTCGGACGCGGGCTTCTCGGTGATCTCGGGCGGTGGCCCCGGCATCATGGAAGCCGCCAACAAAGGGGCTTTCGCCGGTGCCAGCCTGAGCGTGGGCCTGAACATCGAACTGCCCTTTGAGCAGCACGACAACCCCTACCTGGATGTGAGTGTGCAATTCCGGCACTTCTTCCCGCGCAAGGTGGCCTTCGTCAAATACACCTCTGCCTACGTGGTGATGCCGGGCGGCTTCGGCACCCTGGACGAATTGTTCGAGGCCTTGACGCTGGTGCAGACGGGCAAAAGCCGCAGCATGCCCATTATTCTGGTCGACAGCGCGTATTGGTCGGGCCTGGTCGCCTGGATCAAGGAACAGACCCTGGCGCGCAAGCTGATTTCGCCGGGCGACCCGGACCTGCTGCAAATCATCGATGACCCGGCCAAGGTGGTCGATGCCATCTTCGACTTCTACCAGCGTCGTGGTTTTGCCGACTCCGCAGGCGAACGCGAGCAGTTGCTGAAGCTCTGAGACAGGCCATCCGGGGACGGACGGGCTAGAATGCGCAAGCGCCTCGATATCGAGGCGCTTGCTTTTTGTCCGTGACGACTTTCCTTCCCGCTTACCACCGACCCCTATGGCCGTCTTCACTCCCGTCTCCGAGGCGCAAGCCAAAGAACTGCTTACCCACTACACGCTGGGCGACCTGGTTTCGCTGCGCGGGATTGCCTCTGGCATCGAGAACACCAATTATTTCGTCACGACCACGACGGGTGTCTATGTATTGACGCTGTTCGAGCGCCTGACGCACGAACAACTGTCGTTCTATATCGAGTTGATGCATCACCTGGCGGCCCGGGGCGTAGCCGTGCCCGACCCGCAGTCGCGCACCGATGGCACGCGTATCGGTACCGTGAACGGCAAACCAAGCAGCATCGTGACCTGCCTGCGCGGCGCATCGGTAATGGCACCCGGCCCGGTGCACTGTGCGCAGGTGGGCGAGGCACTGGCCCGCATGCACCTGGCAGGCGCAGATTTCCCAGTGGTCCAGCCGAATTTGCGCGGCCTGCCCTGGTGGCAGGAAACCGCGCCCACCCTGCTTCCGCTTCTGGATGCAGAGCTGGCCGCGTTGCTGACCGATGAAATGGAAGTGCAGACCCGCGTGGCTGCCATGCCCGAGGCACGTAGCTTGCCGACAGGGCCTTCGCACTGCGATCTGTTCCGCGACAACGTATTGTTCGACGGCGACACGCTTGGCGGATTCATCGACTTCTACTTCGCTGGTTGCGATACCTGGCTGTTCGACGTGGCGGTGACGCTGAACGATTGGACGTCCGACCCGGCAACCGGCGAGATCGACATGGCTCGCTACGATGCGCTGCTGCAGGGTTACCGGCGTGTGCGGGCCTTCACCGACGCCGAACATGCTCTGTGGCCATACGCGTTGCGTGCGGCGGCATTGCGGTTCTGGATATCGCGTCTGTACGACTTCCACATGCCGCGTCCGGCGCAGACCTTGACGCCCCACGACCCGCGCGTGTTCGAACGCATTTTGCGACTGCGACGCGCCGCCGATTCTTTTTTGTTGCCCTGATTTTTTAGTTGCCCCGACACATGCAAGCTGCATCACTTCCGTTATCTGCCGGCTGGTTCTGGATCAAGGCAGGCTTCGAGCTGTTCCGTCGTCAGCCGATGACCATGTTCACCTGGGCTGTCACGCTGGGTTTCCTGCTGTTGATGGCAAGCGCCATTCCGCCGATCGGTCCGATTTTCTTCATCGTGCTGATGCCTTCGGTGACGGTGATGACCTTGCACGCATGCCGTGAGATCGCAGCGGGCCGCAAGGTAACGCCGGTGCAGCTGTTCAGTGCGCTGAAGGCACCGAAGCTGTTCCGTAAGCTGATCGCCATGGGCGGTGTGTATGTCTTGTCGGTGACCGTGGTCGGCATTCTGATTTTCATGCCGTTCATGAGCGATATACGCACGGTGTTTGAGGGCACGAAGGATCTGAGCATGGGCGATGTCATGAACGCGATGGCTACGCCGCTGATGTTGTTCGGGCTGGCTTATGTGACGATTGCTGCGCTGTTCTGGCATGCACCGGCCTTGGCGGCCTGGCATGGCATGAGTCTGGGCAAGGCTTTGTTCTTTTCGGGCATTGCGTGCTGGCGCAATAAGGGCGCGTTCATCATTTACGGCGTTTGCTGGTTTGTGATTGCCTTGGCTTTGAATCTTTTTGGTGAGCTGTTGTTGGCGATTGGTTTGCCGGAAAGTTTGGCCAGTCTGATTCAGATGCCGATCAGTTTTATCGTTGCGGCGACGTTGTATTGCAGCTTTTATCCGACTTACACCACGGTTTTTCATACTCCCGATGATGTTGGGATTGAGCAGGGTGTTTGATTGATTTCGATGTGGCGATGAGTTGAGCAGGTGGTTCTGCTGACAGTCGCGGTTTGCTCATGAGGGTGTGAGCGCTATTGAGCCAGTCGCGGGTGATGGGGCCGGCTCGCCTGCCCCGCTTGACCTTGGCGTCGGGTCTCCGCCCTCCACCTTGTCCAGAAGGGCAGCCAATCCGGCCCCACCACCCACGCCTTCAAGGTCGTTTGGTTAAAAGCGCATGCCGCCTTTGGGCGCGTATTGATTCGCTGGCTGCTTGGTGCTGGACGCGGTTCTCGGCATTTGATGGTCACCATTCTTGAACGCCGTGCGGCTGGCACGCGGGATTGGCTGGCTAGGTCGCCACGAAGAGATTTCTCCGGCTCACGATTCGGTGGGTTCTTCAGCAGCCTTTTACGGCAGCGCCATGCAAGAATATTTGCGCTTCTGCTTGGTGGTGGGGTGACACCGAAGCGGGTGGCCGCCGCATTACGGCATGCGGAGAGCGGCCGCGACGACCGTGGCGCTGGCGGCTGATTTACGTAAAACGCTTGTGCTGCGTGTTGGTGAGGCGCTTGCCATGCGGCGATAACAACACCACCGGAGCGTCGGCGGCTCGGCACGCTTAACTGCGTGCGGAGAGCTGTTAGAAGCGCCTTCCACGCAAAAATTCTGACAGTCCCACAGGTCCACGGTCGTGGCGCTGGCGGCTCATTTGATGCATGCGCTCAGCGGACGTGTGAGGGCTTTCGGAAACGCCTGGCACCATCAGCACTTGGCTGCACCTAGCACCACTCATCACCGTTCTTCATCGGTCCGACCGTTCTTCACCGCGTCGAACTTTCCCTATCGCCCCGAACGTTCAACGCACAGCCGTCAACGCGCCAACCGTCAACGCCCCGCCTTTTCGTCGCATTACCTGATGCGCGGCCACCCGCTTCCAAGTCACCCCACCACCAAGCAGGCGCGCACATTTTCTTGAGTGGCGTTGCCCTGAAAGGCCTCTGATATACGGTCAGAGACGTGAGCCGCTGAGCCGCTTCGTGGCGACCTGGCCAGCCAATCCCGGGTGCCAGCCGCGTAGCGATTGAAGGATGGTGACCACCGAATGCCGAGAACCGCTAACAGCACCAAGCAGCCAGAGAAACGGCAAACGCCCAAAGGCGGCATGCGCTTTTAACCAAACGACCTTGAAGGCGTGGGTGGTGGGGCCGGGTCGGCTGCCCTTCTGGACAAGGTGGAGGGCGGGAGACCCGACACCAACGTCCAGCGGGGCAGACGAGCCGGCCCCACCACCCGCGACTGGCAGAAGAACAACCACACCGTTACAAGCAAAAAGCAACCGTAGAACCAACCACCGTCACAAGCAAAGCAAACACAAGCAAATCACAAGGCCGTCAGTTTCGCCATCGCCAAGGCCAGCGTCTTGGTACCAACATCGGCGAAGCGCACCTGCACCTGAGCATCGGTACCACTGCCGGTCAGGGCCAGGATCACCCCTTCACCAAAGCGAGCGTGCGCCACACTCTGCCCCACCTTGAACATCGTGCCACCCACCTCAACGCCGACCGGCCCATTGCGGCTGCTCGAATAGCCTTGCGACGAACCAAAATAGCCCTGCTCGCGGCTGCGGTTGTGCCAGGTCGTCCCGACCTGCTCAGGGGCAGACTTACCATCGTCCCGCCACGCCGACGTCGCCCACGCAGACCCCACATCCGCCGCCCGCCCCGCCTTCGGCGTCAACCACTTCAACGCCTCGTCGGGCATCTCCGCCAGGAAGCGTGAACGCATGTGATAACGCGTCTGACCGTGCAACATCCGCGTCTGCGAGAAGCTCATATACAGACGCTGACGCGCACGCGTGATCGCCACGTACATCAGGCGGCGCTCTTCTTCCAGACCCGATTGTTCAAGAATGCTGTTCTCGTGCGGGAACAAACCTTCTTCCAGACCCGTGATGAAGACGGCATCGAATTCCAGGCCCTTGGCCGCATGCACCGTCATCAACTGCACGGCATCCTGGCCAGCGCTTGCCTGATTGTCGCCAGCCTCAAGCGCCGCATGCGACAGGAAACCCGCCAGCGGAGACGGAATGTCCTGGGCCAGGTCCGGCACCAAGGCACCTGCCTCGTCTTCGGGGTCGGGCAAACCTTGATCGGCATCGTTGATGCCCACCGTGCTGCCTTCGATCACGCCATCCTGACGATCCGGGTCGCGCATGTGGCCAGCTTCCGAGGCAAATGCAGCGGCGGCGTTCACCAGTTCGCGCAAGTTCTCGACGCGTTCGGCACCTTCTCGTTCGCCCTGGTAATGCGTGACCAGGCCACTGGCCTCGATCACGTGTTCCACCACTTCGTGCAGTTGCATGCCCTGCGTGTCGAAGCGCATCTGGTCGATCAGCATCGAGAAGCGCACCAGCGCGCTGCCGCCACGGCCCGGCACGCGGGCCACGGCAGAATACAGGCTGCCGTTCAGTTCACGGGCCAAGTCGGCTTGCTGTTCAAGCGTGCGTGCGCCAATGCCGCGTACCGGGAAGTTGGCGACGCGCATCCAGGCGGTGTCATCGTGCGGATTTTCCATCAGGCGCAGGTAGGCCAGCGCGTGCTTGATTTCCTGGCGTTCGAAGAAGCGCAGACCGCCGTAGACCTTGTAGGGAACGCCTGCCGAGAACAAGGCGTGCTCGACCACCCGCGACTGCGCGTTGCTGCGATACAGAATGGCAATGTCGCTGCGCAGGCGGCCTTCACCGATCAAGGAGCGGATTTCTTCCATGATGAAATGCGCTTCCTGGTTGTCCGACCCGGCTTCATACACACGGATCGGTTCACCATGCCCTTGATCGGTCCACAGGTTCTTGCCCAGACGGGTGCCGTTGTTCTGAATCAGCGCGTTGGCAGTGTCCAGAATGTGCCCATGCGAGCGATAGTTCTGCTCAAGCTTGATCACTGCACCGTGTGCGAATTCGTGTTCGAACTCGGCCATGTTGCCCACGTTGGCACCACGGAAGGCATAGATCGACTGGTCGTCGTCACCCACCGCAAACACGGCTGCACCGCCACCGGCCAGCAGTTTCAGCCAGCGGTACTGCAAGGTGTTCGTATCTTGAAACTCGTCGACCAGAATGTGACGGAAGCGCCGCTGGTAATGCTCACGAATCGGCGCGTTGCGTGCCAGCAGTTCGTAGGAACGCAGCAGCAGCTCGGAAAAATCAGCCACCCCTTCACGCTGGCATTGCGTGTCGTACAAGTCGTAAAGCTCGACCATGCGGCGCGTGAACGCGTCATGGGCCTCTACGTCGCCTGCGCGCAGGCCAGCTTCCTTGTTGCCGTTGATAAATTGCTGCAACTGCTTGGGCGGATATTTCTCATCGTCAACGTTGGCGGCCTTCAGCATGCGCTTGATCGACGCCAGTTGATCGGCAGTATCCAGAATCTGGAAGGTTTGCGGCAGGCCGGCGTCGCGGTGATGCGCGCGCAGCAAGCGGTTGCACAGACCGTGGAAGGTGCCGATCCACATGCCGCGCGTGTTGATCGGCAGCATGGCAGACATGCGCGTCAGCATTTCACGCGCTGCCTTGTTGGTGAAAGTCACGGCCAGCAGGCTGTGCGGCGTGGCACGGCCGGTCTGGATCAGCCAGGCCATGCGCGTGGTCAGCACCCTGGTCTTGCCGCTCCCGGCCCCGGCGAGCACCAGCGCATGGCGCGGCTCCAGCGTGACAGCGGCAAGTTGCGGGGGGTTCAGATTGGCAAGCAGGGACATGGCGGGACCGACAAAAAAGACAGAGAGAGCGCCGGGCAGTCTAGCACCTGACGACCGGCCGACTGTGGCCGCCCCGGTCCTGCTTGTCCTTCTGGCAGCACCGATTCGCTCCCAACAACGGGAACAGCTCTTGCGCCAGGGATAACCCTTTGCCGTGCGAAGTAAGGCCTTCCGTGGAACCTTCACCGAGGCCTTGCCACCGCGGCCAATCCGAGCAGGAGTTGTCACGCATGAGATTTGCAAACAAGACGGTCATTGTCACCGGCGCGGGATCGGGCATTGGTGAAGGCGCAGCGCGCCGCTTCTCCCACGAAGGTGCCAAGGTGGTGCTGGTTGGCCGAACCAAGGAAAAGCTTGAAAAGATCGCATCCAGCCTGCCAGCAGACCGCACGCTGGTCCATGTTGCCGACGTATCACAGGAAATCGAAGTGAACGCGCTGATCTCAGCCGTGGTCACGAAGTTCGGCAGCATCGACGTGGTGGTCAATGCAGCCGGCGTATTTGCGGGCAGCACCATTACCGAATCCACCACGGAAGACTGGCGCAAGGTCATGTCCAACGATGTGGACAGCATCTTCTTCATGTGCCGGGCCGCCATGCCGCACCTGATCCAAAGCAAGGGCAACATCGTGAACATCTCGTCGGTGTCGGGCATGGGTGGCGACTGGAATTCCAGCCTTTACAACGCGGCCAAGGGCGCGGTCACCAATTTCACACGCTCGATTGCGATGGACTACGGCCGTCAAGGGGTCCGGGTCAATGCCATCTGCCCGAGCATGACCATGACCGACATGACGCAGGACATGCTGGACAAGCCCGAACTGATGGAAAGCTTCAAGGAACGCACGCCACTGTGGGGGCCAGCCACGCCTGAAGATATCGCCGGACCGATCGCTTTTCTGGCCAGCGACGACGCCCGATATGTCACGGGTGTGAACCTGCCGGTTGATGGCGGCGTGACGGCAGCCAACGGTCAGCCGCCGCAGGGTGGAGCTCGGCCCTATAATGCTGGGTTAGGTCGCGCGGCCTACTCGTGATGATGTTCTCCGGGGGCCGCGCCCACGCCTCGCGTCCCGGCCGCCGTGCACGGGATGGACGCATTTCCTTGATCGCAGCCCAGCCCCCGGAAACCATGCAGGAACGCTACCACCCCGCCGAGGTCGAATCGGCCGCCCAGCAACACTGGAACGCCACCAACGCCACGTTGACCACCGAACACGCCAAGCGCCCGGACGGCTCTGAGAAGCCCAAGTTCTACGCTTGCTCCATGCTGCCCTACCCCAGCGGCAAGCTGCACATGGGCCATGTGCGCAACTACACCATCAACGACATGATGGCCCGTTATCTGCGGATGACCGGCCACAACGTATTGATGCCCATGGGCTGGGACGCCTTCGGCCTGCCCGCCGAAAACGCCGCCATGGACAAGGGCATCGCGCCCGCCAAGTGGACGCGCCAGAACATCGCCGACATGAAGGCGCAGATGCAACCGCTGGGCCTGTCGATCGACTGGTCGCGCGAGCTCGCCACCTGCGACCCCGAGTACTACAAGTGGAACCAGTGGTTCTTCCTGAAGATGCTGGAAAAGGGCATCGCGTACAAGAAGACCCAGGTCGTCAACTGGGACCCGATCGACCAGACCGTGCTGGCCAACGAACAGGTCATCGACGGCCGTGGCTGGCGCTCTGGTGCCGTGGTGGAAAAGCGCGAAATCCCGGGCTACTACCTGGCCATCACGCAATACGCTGACGAACTGCTGGACAACGTGTCCGACCCGGCTGCCCCCGGTTACCTGCATGGCTGGCCCGAGCGTGTGCGCCTGATGCAGGAACACTGGATCGGCAAGAGCCAGGGCGTGCGCTTCGCCTTCCCGCATGACATCAAGGACGCCGACGGCAAACTGGTGCAAGACGGCAAGATGTACGTCTTCACCACCCGTGCCGACACCATCATGGGCGTGACCTTCTGCGCCGTGGCCCCCGAGCACCCCATTGCAACGCTGGCCGCCGCGACGAACCCGACGCTGGCCGCGTTCATCGAGGACTGCGCACAAGGCGGTACCTCGGAGGCCGAAATGGCCACGAAGGAAAAGGAAGGCGTGCCGACCGGCTTCTTCGTGACCCACCCGCTGACCGGCGCGCAAGTGCCGGTGTGGGTCGGCAACTACGTGCTGATGGGTTATGGCGACGGCGCTGTCATGGGCGTCCCCGCCCACGACGAGCGCGACTTCGCCTTCGCCCGCAAATACAGCCTGGAGATCAAGCAGGTCGTGGCCGTCGAAGGCCAGCAATACAGCGACCAGGCTTGGCAAGAGTGGTACGGCGACAAGCAGCGCGGCGTCTTGGTGAACTCGGGTGAGTACACCGGCCTGGGTTATGCAGCCGCCGTCGACGCAATTGCCGCCGCCATCACGGTCAAGGAATTGGGCGAGAAAAAGACCACCTGGCGTCTGCGCGACTGGGGCGTGAGCCGCCAGCGCTACTGGGGCACGCCGATCCCGATCATCCACTGCGCCGATTGCGGCGACGTGCCGGTGCCCGAGAAAGACCTGCCGGTGATCCTGCCGGAACACCTGATCCCCGATGGCAGTGGCAACCCGCTGAACAAGGACGACGCGTTCCTGAACGTGGCGTGCCCGCACTGTGGCAAGCCGGCCAAGCGCGAAACCGACACGATGGATACCTTCGTGGACTCGGCCTGGTATTACATGCGCTATACCTGCCCGGACAGCGCCAACGCGATGGTCGATGCACGCAACGATTACTGGTCGCCGATGGACCAGTACATCGGTGGCATCGAACACGCCGTGCTTCACCTGCTGTATGCGCGCTTCTGGACCAAGGCCATGCGCGACATTGGCCTGATCAAGTACGACGAGCCGTTCACCAAGCTGTTCACGCAGGGTATGCTGCTCAATGAGTCGTATTTCCGCGAAGAGCCGAATGGCAAGAAGCGCTGGTTCTACCCCAGCGAAGTGGAAGTCACCCACGACGAGCGCGGTGCCCCGGTCAGCGCAGTTGCGCGCGCCGACGGCCAGCCGGTGCAGATGGGCGGCATCGAAAAGATGTCGAAGTCCAAGAACAACGTGGTGGAACCGGGCGACATCATCAGCCGCTTCGGTGCCGACACGGCACGCCTGTTCACCATGTTCGCAGGTCCCCCGGACCAAAGCGCGGCATGGTCCGACACCGGTGCCGAAGGCACGGCACGTTATCTGCGTCGCGTCTGGACCTTTGCCCATCGCCAAGCCGATGTCGTGCGTGAAGCGGGTGACGATTTCACCGGCATCAGCCCGGCCGGTGCACGCCTGCGCCGTGACATCCACTTGCTGCTGCGCACGGTCGGCCATGACTACGACCGCCTGCAATACAACACCGTGGTGTCTGGCACCATGAAGCTGCTGAATGCACTGGACGACGCCACGCTGACCGATTCGCCGGCCGACCGTGCTGCCCTGCGCGAAGGTACCGGCATTCTGTTGCGTGCGCTGTACCCGGGCGCACCGCACATCACCCACGCGCTGTGGCAGGAGCTTGGCTTCGGCACGCGCATCGGTGATCTGATCGATGCACCGTGGCCGCAGGTCGACGAAGCCGCGCTGGTGCAGGACGAGATCGAGCTGGTGTTGCAGGTCAACGGCAAGATGCGTGGTTCGGTCACCGTGCCCGCAGCGGCCGACAAGGACGCCATCGAAGCCGCCGCCCGCGCACACGAGGCGGTCGAGAAATTCCTCGAAGGTCGTCCGCCCAAGCGCGTTATTGTGGTGGCCGGCAAACTTGTCAACGTGGTGGGATGATGGTCAAACGGTTTGAGATGGATCCGGCACGACGCACGGTGTTGCGCACCGCGCTGGCGCTCGGCATGACCGCAGCGCTGGCCGGTTGCGGCTTCGCGCTGCGCGGCCAGGCCACCCTGCCCTACAAGACGATTTACCTGGGTTTCTCGGGTAACAACGAACTTGGCGCAAACCTGCGACGCAACATCCGCTACACCTCCAGCACCGAAGTGGTTGATCGGCCGCAGGACGCAGAAGCGCTGTTCCAGATGATGAGCGAAGAGCGTCAGAAGATCATTCTGACGCTCGACGGTCAGGGTCGGGTACGCGACTACGAGCTGATCTACCGCGTGGTCTTCCGCGTGCATGACGGCAAGGGTCGCGAATTCATGCCGCCGACCGAAATCAGTCTGCGCCGTGAAATCTCGTTCAACGACAGCGCACTGATGGCCAAGGAATCGGAAGAACGCCTGATCTACCGCGAGATGCAGGCTGACCTGGTGCAGCAGATCATGCGTCGCATGGAAGCGCAGGGCCGCTGATTCATGGGTGTGTCATTACGCGCGGAGCAATTGGCTGCCCGGCTCAAACCGGGCGAGCCTTTGTCGTCGCTCTACACCGTTACCGGCGACGAAGCCCTGCTTGTCATCGAAGCCATGGATGCGCTGCGGGCGGCTGCGCGCGCGGCCGGCCACCTTGAACGTGAGGTGGTAGTCGCCGATGCGCGTACCGACTGGACCACGGTCCTGGCCGGTACGCAGTCGATGTCGCTGTTCGGTGAACGGCGCATTCTTGAGCTGAAGCTGCCGGGTGGCAAACCCGGCAAATCAGGCGGCGATGTCATTGCGCGTCTGGCGGCCGATTGCGGCACCAAACCGCCGGGCACCGCCGACTGCATCACGCTGGTGATGCTGCCGCGCATCGACAAGACCGGTCGCGCAACACCGTGGTTCACCGCACTGGCCGCGCATGGCGTGGTGGTGGAAGTACCCACCATTGATCGCAATGCGCTGCCGGACTGGATCGGCCTTCGTCTGGCAGCCCAGCAACAACGCGCCCGTGGCCCGGTATTGCAATGGATGGCCGAACGGGTCGAGGGCAATCTGCTGGCCGCGCATCAGGAAATCCAGAAGCTGGGTTTGCTGTATCCGGAAGGCGATCTGAGCCTGGAACAGGTGCAGGATGCCGTCGCCAACGTGGCCCGCTACGACGTGTTCACCTTGCGTGACGCAATGCTTGCGGGTGATGCCACGCGCGTGGTGCGCACGCTTGACGGCTTGCGCGCTGAAGGTGAAGCACTGCCGCTGGTGCTGTGGGCAGTTGGCGAGGAAATTCGCCTGCTGGCCCGCCTGGCCGAAGCGCGTGCACAAGGCCAGAACCTGAGCGCATTGATGCGCAGCCTGCGTTTCTTCGGACCGCGTGAGCGCCTGGCCGAACAGGTGCTTGACCGGGTGGCTCCAAACGCCTGGCCTGCCGCGGTTCGACATGCCCACGAAGTCGACAAGATGATCAAGGGTTTGTCGGTGCCCGGGCGCTTGGCAGACCCGTGGCACGAAATCACCCGACTTGCCCTGCGACTGGCCGCACGCCCGTCGCGCCAGACACCACGCCGACCTCCGCGCCCTGCAGCCTGACCGGCAGTTTTCCCAAAGCGCTTACACTCGGTAAGCGCCCGGCTCGGCCGCTTGATTTGCCGGCTTACTTGCCACCTCAATTGCCGCCACCCGCCGCCCTTTCCAACAGCAGACCCAGACACGTCCGCCGACGACCATGAAATCTCTCGACATCTCCGAATACATGACGCAGCTCGGTACGCGAGCACGCGCAGCATCGCGCGCCATCGCCCGAGCTGACGACACTGCCAAGTCAGGTGCCCTGCGCGCCATCGCACGTGGCCTGCAAGCCAATCGCGATGCCTTGATTGCCGCCAATGCAATCGACCTGGCGCGAGCCCGCGACAACGGCCTGGAACCCGCGATGCTGGATCGTCTTAAGCTGGACGACAAAGCCCTGTCGCGCATGATCGAAGGCCTGACCCAGATCGCCGGCATGCCGGACCCGATCGGTGAAATCACCGAGGTCAAGATTCGCCCCAATGGCATGCGTGTCGGCCGGATGCGTGTTCCGCTGGGTGTTATCGGCATCATCTACGAATCGCGTCCCAACGTGACCATCGACGCGGCGGCGCTTTGCCTGAAGTCGGGCAACGCGACGATTCTGCGCGGTGGCTCGGAAGCCATCGAGTCGAATGTGGCGCTGGGCGCTGTGATTCGGGCGGGATTGGAAGAAGCCGGCTTGCCGAGCGACGCAATTCAAGTGATCGAAACCACCGACCGTGCGGCCGTCGGTGCCTTGGTCACCGCCACGGAATACGTGGATGTGATCGTGCCGCGCGGCGGCAAACGCTTGATTGCGCGCCTGACCGAAGAAGCACGTGTACCGCTGATCAAGCACCTGGACGGCAACTGTCATGTCTACGTGGACAGCGCCGCAGACCTGGCACAGGCCCACACGATTGCGCTGAATGCCAAGACATATCGCTTCGGCATTTGCGGCGCGATGGAAACGCTGCTGGTGCATCAGTCGGTAGTCACCGATTTCCTGCCCAAGCTGGCTGCGGAACTGCGCGCCCGCGAGGTGGAATTGCGCGGCTGTGAACGCACCCGTGCCCTGTTGCCCGATGCTGCTGTCGCCACGCAGGAAGACTGGTTTACCGAATACGCCGCGCCCGTGCTGGCGATCAAGGTGGTCGACAGCCTGGACGAGGCCATCGACCATATCGAGTATTACGGCTCGCACCACACCGATTCGATCGTTACCGACAGCGTCACGCACGCCCGTCGCTTCCAGCGCGAAGTCGATTCCGCTTCAGTGTTGGTGAATCTGCCGACCTGCTTTGCCGACGGCTTTGAATACGGCCTGGGTGCGGAAATCGGCATTTCGACCAACAAGCTGCACGCGCGTGGCCCGGTTGGCCTGGAAGGCTTGACCACCCTGAAATGGGTGCTCGACGGTGAAGGCCAGCAACGCGGCTGACCTTCAAACCGGCGCAAGGCTGCATGACAACAGACTTGCGTCAACGGCACGACACGCTTGATCCCCTGACCAGGCGTGGTTCTTTTTCTTATCTATATTTCTACAGGATGGCCGGATGCTCTGGGTAAAGGCTTTGCACATCGTTTTCGTCGCGTCGTGGTTTGCAGGACTGTTCTATTTGCCACGAATCTTCGTCAACCTCGCGCAGGACAATGACCCGGCGGTCACCACCCGATTGCTGCGCATGGCACGAAAGCTGTACCGTTTCATGAGCATTCTTGCTTTGCCTGCGCTGATTCTGGGCCTATGGCTGTTCCTGGGTTACGGCATCGGCAAAGGCCCGGGCAACGGTTGGCTGCACGCCAAGCTGGGCGTGGTCGTACTGATTATTGGCTACCACCACGCCTGTGGTGTGTTGCTGCGCAAGTTTGAAGCGGGCCGCAATGCGCGCTCGCATGTGTTTTATCGATGGTTCAACGAAGTCCCGGTCTTGTTGCTGCTTGCAGCGGTAGTCCTGGCTGTCGTCAAACCCTTCTGAACTCCAGGCAGGTTACTACTTTGTCCGACGATTCCGTCAAGAAAACCCTCACGTTGAAGCCCCAGGCCCCCGCCCAGCGCGGAGCCCGGCGCGACGACCCGCCCAGCGCACGCAGCGGTTCCCGTGCGCGCCGTGTCGCGCAATCCGACATCGAGAGCAGCAAGGCCAAAGCCAAGGCCCGAAGCGGTGGCCCGCGCCCCGCGTCTGGCGATGCGGCTGACCGTCCGCCGCGCGATGCCGGCGATCGGCCACGCGGCGACCGACCCAGCTATGGCGACAGACCGGCAGGTGCACGTCCGGCCCGACCGGCAGGTGATCGCCCCGAGCGCGGAGCCCGTCCGGAAGGCGGCTTCCGCCCGGATCGTGGCCCGCGTCCGTCGTTCACCCCGCGTGATGGACAACGCGACGAGCGCGAAGCTCGACCGGCACCGGCAGCGTCGCAATACGAAGACCCGACCGACTCGCCCTACGCGCGCCCGCGCAGCCAGCCGCCCCGTGCGGAAGGTGGCCGTGGCGACGCACCGCACCGGGATGGCCAGCGCAGTGGGGGGGCTCGTGGTGAATCGTCCCGTGGTGACTCATCTCGCGGTGATTTTTCCCGTGGTGACGCGCCTCGTGGCGAATACGCACGCGGCGATCGTCCGCGCGGCGACAGCGCACGTGGCGACGCACCGCGTACCGATCGCCCCCGCACCGACCGTCCGCGCGACATGGCACTGCGCAGCGCGGCGCGCGCCGCCGCGATTGCAGCCGCCGCCGAATCGGCAGCCAGCGGCAAGCCGCTGGCCCAGGTAACCGGAGCCGCTACGCCCGCCCCGGCAGCACGAAGCGCTGGCGCAGCCGATCACCGTCCGCCCCGTCGCCCCTACGACAAACCAGCAGGCAGCCCGACGCGCACCACTATTGACGGTCACACGTCCGGTGCCGAAATCTTCCAGGTCTTCGCCCCCTGCCCGCAAGGCCTGGACGAAGCCCTGGCCGGCGAACTGCGCGATCTGGGCTTTGCCGACGCCCGCGCTGGCCGCGCCGGTGCGCATTTCAGCACCGACTGGAACGGCGTCTTGCGCGCCAACCTGCATTCGCGCCTGGCCACGCGCATCCTGGCACAAGTCGCCCAGGAAACCGTGGCCACCGAAGAAGAGCTGTACGCCCTGGCACGCGCTACCCCCTGGGAACGCTGGTTCGGTGCCGAACAAACGCTGCGCGTCGATACCTCGGCCGTGCGCAGCCCCATGCAAAGCCTGCAGTTCTGCAACCTGCGCGCCAAGGACGGCATCTGCGATCGCCTGCGCGAACGCGAAGGCGAACGCCCCAGTATCGACACCGTGCGTCCCGACGCGCGTGTGCACGTCTTCCTGTCGGAATCGACCGCCACGCTGTATCTGGACACCTCGGGCGAATCGCTGTTCAAGCGAGGCTGGCGTCTGGACAAGGGCGAAGCACCCCTGCGTGAAAACTTGGCCGCCGGCATGTTGGCGCTGGCAGGCTGGGACGCTGCCACCCCCTTGCTCGACCCGTTCTGCGGCAGTGGCACGCTGGTGATCGAAGCGGCCCTGAAAGCCCTGCGCGTTCCGCCCGGCATTTCTCGTCCGTTTGCTTTCGAACGTCTGCGCGGTCACCAGGAACGTCGCTGGTACGACCTGAAGGAAGACGCCCGCGCCAAGATCCTGAAGGAAATCCCCGCCACCCTGGCAGGAGCCGACCTCGATCCCCGCGCCATCGACGCAGCACGCATGAACGCAGACCGCGCCGGCCTGACCGAAGAAGCCGTGTACTTCGAAGTCGCAGACGCCCGCGATACCTGCCCGCTTGACGAACGTCCCGGTGCCATCATCACCAATCCGCCTTACGGCGAACGCCTGGAACTGGCCGAGAACGCCACGCTGTGGCCGGAATGGGCCAGCACACTCAAGCGTGAGTTCAATGGCTGGAAGATGCACATGATCACCAACGACCTGGATCTGCCGAAGAAGCTTCGGCTCAATCCGTCGCGTCGTACCCCGCTGTACAACGGTGCGCTGGAGTGCCGCCTGTTCAGCTTCGACCTGGTGTCTGGAGGCTTCCGCTAAGCCAACCAGAATCCTGTTGCTGTAGTGCAATAAAACAGGTCGCTTCTTGCGGGCCATGATGAGCAAGGGTTATCCTAGGGTTATTACCTAGTCGTTAACCCGGAGTTCATCATGGCCCGTTTTCAAATGCCCGCTTCCAGCGCCAACTACCCCTTCGCCGCCGGCTATCTGCCGCAATCCTTCATTCAAGAAAGCCGTCTGACCGATGACATGGAGCGTTCGCTCGCCCATGCAGAAGTGCGCTCGCAGATCTACGCCGATGCCCTGCCCTTCCAAGGGATCGCACGTGCATTCAAGGCCTGGATCGCCCGCGGCACCGCACGCCGCACCGCCAATGCCTAAGACGTCGATGCACCACGTGGCATGTAGTTACGCCGCAACGTGGTGCACGATTTAAGCAAATAGCACCAAAATAGTTTGCAGTGCACCACGAAGATGCTTAACATTAGGGTTATCACTTAAACGTAAACCCAAGGAGCTCTTCATGAACCACTTCCTCTACTCGATGCCCACTTCGCAAGACCTGATTCGCAACTTCCCGGCCGACGGTCGCCTGACCGACGAACTGGAACGTGCTCTGGCACACGAAGAAATGCTGAACAATTCGTCCCTGGTCAACCCGCTGGCAGACCTCTTCGCTGTTGCGAAGCAAGCCTTCCTGCGCGTGATCGGCCGCACCAAGTCGCACGGCCTGCAACAAGCCGGCGCCTAAGAAGCAGCCAAAGGGTTAAGACCCTAGGGCCACAAGCCCGATCGACCCAGTGATAGGTTGATGTTTGACGAGCTCGCCTCCTCCAAGGCGGTCGTTGAACAAGCGTGATGAGCCTCCTCCCTGCAGCGCGCCGCCTTTTGGCGGTGCGCGCTGCAGAGTCAGTAGGCTCTTGTCTTTTGTACGATCCGTTTCGCATCATGCGTTGCGTGATCCTCAGGCGGACCAAGGTCGCAGATCCTTGTTGCGGTAGCGTTATCGCAAGGAATGCCCGTCGATGGCATTCAGACAACAGGCTGCATAAAACCGAAGGTCTGCCGCATGTGGTGATGCCCCGCCCTGTACACGGGTGCCTCGCTGCCGATGCACGAATTCGTGCAGGTTTTTCACCCACGTAGTGCACCGTCTTTGCGCCGCGCCTCCTGCGCGCATTCTTACGTTTCCCTCCAGCGCCCGCCGTTGCGGCGCGCATCAAAATGCGACACTTGTGCGTCTGGCCACTTCCTGGCCAACTCACGCACAGGAGTTTTCGCATGTCTCTTCGTCAACTCGGACGTTCCGGCATTCAAGTGCCCCCGCTGGCCTTCGGCGGCAACGTGCTTGGCTGGACGGTCGACGAGCCCACCGCCTTCACCTTGCTGGACGCGCTGCTTGATCAAGGCCTGAATTTCATCGACACCGCCGACATGTATTCGGTGTGGGTGCCGGGCCACCAAGGTGGCGAGTCCGAGACCATTCTTGGCAACTGGTTCAAGGCACGTGGCAATCGTTCGCGCGTGGTGTTGGCCACCAAGGTGGGCATGCAGCTGACGCCTGAGAAGAAAGGCTTGGCCCCTGACTACATTCGTCGCGCGGTGGAAGATTCGCTGACCCGCCTGCAGACGGACTACATCGATCTGTACCAATCCCATGAAGATGATCCGACGGTGCCCCAGGAAGATGTATTGGGCGCGTACGCGGATTTGATCAAGGCGGGCAAAGTGCGCGCCATTGGCGCATCGAATTTCACGGCGGCGCGCTTGGCGAGTGCACTGGAGATCAGTGAGCGTACTGGCCTGCCTCGTTATGAAACTTTGCAGCCGGAATACCATTTGATGGCGCGCAAGGATTTCGAGGCGGAGCTGGAGCCGCTGGTGTTGGCGAAGGAAGTTGGCGTCATCAATTGGAAGGGCCTTGCGAGCGGCTTCTTGAGCGGCAAGTATCGAAGCGAGGCGGATGCCGGCGGTCGTACGCGTGGCAAGCAGGTGCTGAAGTATCTGAATCCAAAGGGGATGCAGGTGTTGGCGGCGCTGGACGATGTTGCCGCGCGTGTGAATGCGAATCCGGCGCAGGTTGCGTTGGCTTGGCTGATTGCCCGCCCGAGCATTACGGCACCGATTGCGAGTGCGACTAGCTTGGCGCAAGTCGATGACTTGGTCGCGGCGACGAAGCTGAAGTTGGATGCTGAGGCGATTGCTCAGCTGGATCGGGCTAGCGCTTATTGATCGACCAAATTTTGAGCGTCGCGGTTTGGTGCTCTTTAGTCAGTCGTGGGTGATGGGGCCGGCTCGTCTGCCCCGCTGGACTTTCGCGTCGGGACTCCCGCCCTCCACGTCGTCCAGAAGGGCAGCCAATCCGGCCCCACCACCCACGCCTTCAAAGACGTTTGGTTAAAAGCGCATGCCGCCTTTGGGCGGGCAGAATTCTCTGGCTGCCAAGTGCTGTACGCGGTTCTCGGCATGCGCTGGCCACCATCCTTGATTGCCACGCGGCTGGCCTTGGGGATTGGCTGGCCAGGTCGCCACGAAGCGATTTCTCCGGCTCACGATTCGGTGGGTTCTTCAGCAGCCTTTTACCGCAATGCCACTCAACGAAGTCACGCGTCTGCTTCGTGGTGGGGTGACACCGAAGCGGGTGGCCGCCGCGTCACGGCATGCGGAGAGCGGCAGCGACGATCGTGCGCTGGCGGCTGATTTGATACATGCGCTCAGCGGACGTACGAGTGCTTTTTGAAACGCCTGGCAGCATCAGCACTTACTACCACTCATCACCGTTCTTCATCGGTCCGAACATTCTTCATCGGTCCGCACGTTCTTCACCGTGTCGAACTTTCTCTATCGCCCCGAACGTTCAACACACAGCCTTCAAAGCGCCAACCTTCAGCGCCCCGCCTTTTCGTCGCATTACCTAGTGCGCGGCCACCCGCTTCCAAGTCACCCCACCACCAAGCAGGAGCGCACATTTTCTTGCGTGGCACCGCCCTGAAAGGCCCCTGATATACGGCACGATGCGTGAGCCGCTGAGCCGCTTCGTGGCGACCTGGCCAGCCAGTCCCGAAGGCCAGCCGCGTAATGACTAAGAACGGTGGCCAACGCATGCCGAGAACCAAGTCCAGCATCTGGCAGCCAGAAAATCGCAGATCGCCCAAAGGCGGGATTTGCTTTTAACCAAACGACCTTGAAGGCGTGGGTGGTGGGGCCGGATTGGCTGCCCTTCTGGACAAGGTGGAGGGCGGAGACCCGACGCCAAGGTCAAGCGGGGCAGACGAGCCGGCCCCACCACCCGCGGCTGGCAGAAGAACCAAGCACCGTCACGAAAAAACCGTACCAAGCCCAGCAACACAGCTACCTAGCCGAAAAACCCTTCAAGAAACCGTCTCAGCCACAGGCTTCACATCCTCACCCGAATCGGCAACAACTTCAGGTTCAACAACCGGAGGCACCACCAACTCCACCACCTTGCGGCGCGACAGCCAGCCAATGAACTCCTCCTGCTCGCCCGTCACCGCCAACGGCTGATCACTGCGCAACAGACGCCCCAAGACCTCATCCAAGCCCGTCGTCGCTGGCACGGACGCAATATCTTCCACATAAGCAGACACATCCCGCGCCGACTCACGAATCGCCTGCTGCACAGACGACAGCGTCAACACACCCGCCAACCGCTTGCCATCCAACACCGGCGCATAGTCATAACGCAAAGACTGCAAACGCTCCAAGGCATGCTGCGGACGCGAACGCATCGTCAGCGTAAAGCGCGGCTCGTCGCGCACCGCATGTGCCGCGTTCAACACCCGGCTACGATTCACATCCTGCAAGAAAGCTTGCACGTAATCGTTGGCCGGATTCAGCAGAATGTCTTCCGGCGTCCCTTCCTGAATCAGCTCGCCATCCTTCAGGATCGCAATCCGATTGCCCAGTCGCAAAGCCTCATCCAAATCGTGCGTAATGAAGACGATCGTCTTGTTCAGCTTCGCCTGCAGGCGCAGCAACTGATCCTGCATCTCACGACGGATCAGCGGGTCAAGCGCCGAAAACGCCTCGTCCATCAGCAGAATTTCCGCATCGGTGGCCAACGCACGCGCCAAGCCCACGCGCTGCTGCATGCCGCCCGACAACTGGTGCGGGTACTGCGACTCGAAGCCATTCAAACCCACCTGATCCAGCCAGTGACGTGCCTTCTCTTCACGCACGGCACGGTCCACGCCCTGCACTGCCAAGCCATAGGCCGCGTTCTCCAGCACCGTGTGATGCGGGAACAGGCCGAAGCGCTGGAACACCATGCTCATCTTGCGCTGACGGAAGGTCTCCAGATCACGCGGCGACATCGATACCACGTCCACGCCATCGACCAGAATCTGCCCACCACTCGGCTCGATCAGGCGATTGAAGTGGCGGATCAGCGTCGACTTGCCCGAGCCCGACAAGCCCATCACCACAAAGATGCTGCCCTCCTCGATCGACAGCGAAATGTCGCGCAGACCCAGCGTGTGACCACTGCGGGACAGCAGCTCTTCCTTGCTCATCCCGCCCTGGACATCTTTCATCCACTTCTGGGGTTGCGGGCCGAAAATCTTGTAGATGTTGCGAACTTCGATCTTGCTCATCGCTGACCTCCAATGCGCGCGCGTTGGCGCTGGCCGTAGGATTGGGTGATACGGTCGAACAGCACCGCCAGCGCAACGATGCCCAGGCCGGCCATCAGGCCACGGCCGACTTCCAGGCGGTTGATGCCCAGCAGCACTTCATGCCCCAGCCCACGGGCACCGATCATCGAGGCAATCACCACCATCGACAGGGCCATCATCGTGGTCTGGTTCACACCGGCCATGATGTTCGGCAAGGCCAGCGGCAACTGCACACCGAACAGCTGCTGGCGCGTCGACGCACCGAAGGCGCGCGAGGCTTCCAGCACTTCGCGGTCGACCAGGCGAATGCCCAGGTCGGTCAGACGGATCAGCGGGGGAACGGCGTAGATCACCGTGGAGATGATCGCCGGGATCTTGCCCAGGCCGAACAGCATCACCACCGGAATCAAATACACAAAACTTGGCATGGTCTGCATCACGTCGAGCACGGGCAGCATGATCTGGCGCAGCCAGTCCACCCGCGCCATCAGAATCCCCATCGGGATGCCGATCACCACCGACACACCTGTGGCAACGATCATCAAAGCCAGCGTCTGCATGCCGGCGTCCCACAGGCCCAGCATGCCGATCACACACAGCAACGCGCCCATCGCGACGCTGAAACCGATACGGCGGCTGACCGCCCAGGCGATGGCAATCACGACCAGCGTGACGGCCCACCAGGGTGAATCGCGCAATACCTGTTCGATCCAGATCAGCAGATTGAGCAGCGGACGGGCCATCGCCTCGAGGGTCGAGGCGTAGTCGGTCACCAGATGGTCGACAAAACCGTCGATAGCCTGCCGGATTGCTCGGGCAGGAAAGAACTCAGGAAACATGGTTTTATTTTCTCCGTGGATATGAACCCGGCCACCCAGGTTCGATGCAGCCGGTGCAAGCGCTGCTCACCGGAAAAAGAACTGCATCGACCGCCCCGCAGGTTGCGGCGGCGGCGGGTTCACAGATCGGGCGGGGCCGTACAAGAGGTACAGGCCCAGCGCCCGGGCGCAAGGCTTACAGCGATGCCTTGACGCGGTCGGCCACATCGGCCGGGACCCACTGGGTCCACACATCGGGGAATTGCTTCAGGAAATACGTGGCAGCTTCATCGGTGTCGACACCGGCCTCGTCGTACCAGGCCAGCAGCTTGTCCACGGTCTCACGCGGGATGGCAACCTTGCCCAGGAATTCAGCGGTCTTCGGAGCCTTGGCCGCGAAGTCGGTGTTCACAGCGGTGAAGACCGGATTGTCCGGGTAGTCGCTGGGCTTGGGGTTGGCGCACTTGGGCGAGGTATTGCAGTTGTGCGCTTCGGCGTTGTAGGCCGGCAGTTCAAGCTTCACCAGGTCCAGGCCGCCTACCAGCGGCGTCGGGTACCAGTAGTAGAACGCAATGTTCTGCTTGCGCTTGTAGGCCGAGGTCAGCGCGGCTTTCTGTGCGGCACCGGTGCCCGGCGAATACAGCACGAAGTCCTTTTCCAGACCCAGCGACTTGAACAGATTGGTGCTGGTCACTTCGCAGCCCCACCCTGCCGGGCAACCGTAGAAGCGGCCCTTGCCAGGCTCTTCCGGGTCAGCGAATTCTTTCTTGAAACGCGGCAGGTCGCTGGCTTTCTTCAGCTCGGGGAAGCGTTCTGCCACATAACGCGGAATGAACCAGCCCTCGCCGCCTGGGTACAGATCACCAGCCTTGGCAACCTTGCCGGTCGCCAGCGCTTTTTCCCAGGGGTCGCGCACGCTGTTCAACCAGACTTCCGAATTCACATCGACGTCGCCGCGTTGCAGGGCGGCCAGCATCGGCAGCGTTTCACCGGACTCAACACGGGTCTTGCAGCCGTAGCCTTTTTCCAGAATCGCGCGTTCGATGTCGGTGACGATCAGGTTGGATTCCCAGTTCATGCCGCCAAACAGAATGGGACGGTCGAGTTCGCAGGCAGGCGCAGCGGCCTGAGCGGCGATCGGAGCAAAGCTGGCAGCAACGGCAACCGCGCCGGCACCAAGAATCGAACGGGCCAGACGCGTGAATCGTACGGGGGTGGACGATAGGGACAAAACAGCCTCCTCAAGGTAGAAACCATGGGGGATGCACAACCCGCCGGGCACAGGTACGCCCAAGCGCCGGATTGGCAAACAAGAAAACGCCGGGAGCGTCGCGAATGGCGGCCAGCAGAGAGCCACCAAAGGGGGCGCCGAGCGAGTTGGGTCGGCCGCGTCAGGAGAATTGTCTGGAAGGCAGGCAATCGGTCGACGGGGACACCAGCGACGTCGGCATGGATAGCGCGCAGCAGTGCTTGTCTACAAAGTGCGCGCTGGGCTACGCAAAGGGCAGCCGGGGATGCGAGCTATTTATCGATAGCTATCAGAAGATGACAGCATCTTACCGAAAGATGCCAGTTATTGCAAATAAAGCAGGGAACCCTGGCGATGAACGGGCGTCTTAAGCACCTTTTACAAGCCAGCGAGTTACTCAACAGTAGACCTGCTTTGATCTGTTTAGAAGACAAAAACGGTGCCCTGATAGCAGCCGTATAACGCAAAAAAAAGAGCGTGATCGACAGACATCGATCACGCTCTTTTTTCATGCTGTCGGGCCTGAAAAAGCTCCCGCCATCGCCCCATCAAGACGGTGCTTTTTCTCGCAACCAGACCGGTGCACGGCCCTCGATCCAGACCCGTTCATGCAATCGGGACAAGACCACCGGATCGTTCAGCAGCTTGATGCGCTGCGGTTCGGTCAGGCCGATCGGACCTGCTTCAAGCGCTGCTTCGACCATTTCCGAGCGATGCTTTTCGACCGGGGCTGCGTCGCGGTGACGCGCGGTACCCATGCCGCAAGCCAGTGCATTGATCACCGGGTCGGCCACGGCATCCAGGAAGCCCGGTTTGCGCTTGGCGCGGTTTTCGTCGGTGTACTGCTTGGTCGCCACCAGCGCCGCCGGCGGGTCGGTTTCCTCGGGAATCAGCAGCAACTTGTCGTCAAACGCCTTGCGGCCCAGCGTCACGTAGCTGGAAATCACCGACAGCGGAATCGCCAGCAGCAGCGACACCAGAATCGGTGCCATCCACCACAGGAAAACCGGGTTCAGCCAGGCCACCAGTGCGCCCCACAACAAGCCCAGCAAGGTCTGCAGGCCGTGACGCTTGATGGCCTCGCTCCAGGGCGTCTGATCGTTATCACGTGCGGGAGATTTCCACTGCACCGACCAGCCCAGGAAGGCCGACACCACAAAGCGCGTATGGAACAACATGCGCACCGGTGCCAGCAGCATCGAGAACAGGACTTCCATCAGCATGCTCGTCATGAGCTTGCGCGGCCCGCCAAAGCCTTTCGAGTCTTGAACGATGATCAGCAGCACGCTGAGCACCTTGGGCAAGAACAGCAGCACAGTGGTCGTCGTGAACAGCACGATGGCCTTGTCCGGATGCCACTGCGGCCAGATCGGGAACAACTGCCGGGGTTCGGCGAAGTACGTCGGTTCCATCAAGGTATGTACACCCAGCAGCGCGGTGGACAAGGTCAGGAACAGGAACCACAGCGGTGCCGACAGATAAGACATCACACCCGTCAGGAACACAGCGCGGTGCACCGGGTGCATGCCGTTGACCAGGAACAGGCGGAAGTTCATCAGATTGCCCTGGCACCATCGCTGGTCCCGCTGCACTTCATCCAGCAGATTGGGCGGCAATTCTTCGTAGCTGCCGTCCAGGTCGTAGGCAATCCACACACCCCAACCAGCACGGCGCATCAGCGCAGCTTCGACGAAGTCATGCGACAGAATCGCCCCTGCAAACGCACCTCGGCCCGGCAAGGGCGCAAGCGCGCAATGCTGGATGAAAGGCGCAAGCCGGATGATCGCGTTATGGCCCCAGTAATGCGACTCGCCCAGTTGCCAGAAATGCAGACCGGCGGTGAACAAAGGGCCGTACACACGTGTGGCGAACTGCTGGAAACGCGCATACAGGCTGTCCATGCCGGACGCACGCGGTGCCGACTGGATGATACCGGCTTCCGGGTTGGCTTCCATCAACACCACCAGGCGCTTCAGGCATTCGCCCGTCATCACGCTGTCGGCGTCGAGCACGATCATGTAGCGATAGTCTTTACCCCAGCGACGGCAGAAGTCGTCGATGTTGCCGCTCTTGCGCTTCACGCGACGGCGGCGACGGCGATAGAAGATGCGACCGAAGCCGCCAACCGCCTGGCACAGCTCTACCCATGCGGCGTGTTCCGCCACGCAGGTGTCGGCGTGATAGCTGTCGCTCAATACGAAGAAGTCAAAGTGATCGAGCTGTCCTGCGGCTGCCACCGACTCATAGGTCGCCCGCAGTCCGGCAAACACGCGTGCCACGTCTTCGTTGCAGATCGGCATGACGATTGCAGTACGCGCGCCCGGCGTGATCGGCGCATCTTCCACCGCAGACGCCGAGATGCTGTACTTGTCGCGGCCCATCATGAGCTGCAGGAAGCCCATCAAGGCCGTCCAGAACCCCGCCCCGACCCAGCCGAACAGCAAGGCGAACAGGAACAGGATCGCGACTTCAAGAATCTGGCCGCCTTGGTACGGCAGCACCGCTTTCATGTACCAGGTGGCCACGCAGGTCTGCACGATCACCAGGAACAGCAACACCATGCGGCGTGACTCGCCAGCACGACGCCAGCGCGGCTCGACGTGCGATGCGCCTTCGATGGAACGGCGCTTGGGTGCCGTGCCACGGAAGCGCCGCCAGCCCCGCACCACCGGGTTGGTGATCCAGGGTTCCGGGGCCATCGAGGTACGCGCGAGCGGCGGCGTGGCAGCCAGACAAGCGGCACCACGCGCGTCTTCTCGCACGACGCCTGCCTCGACCAGCGATTCGCCAAAGCCGATACCCAGGCGAGTCGCCTGCGAGGCGGCCACCGGGTCGGTAACGTCGGCGCGCTCGACGGCGCTGTCTGCGCCGGCAAGCACCCGGTGTGTTTTCAGGAAGGCGTCGGACTCGGCCGGATCGCCCACGGCGTTGTGCAGGACATCGCGCTGCGTCCCGGACAGCGGCAAGAGGTCGAGATAGACCTCGGCCGGCGCGTTCATAGGCTTATTGGGCGTTTTCATTGACCGGCAACTGGTAGCTCCAGGTTTCCGACAAAATATTGTCGCCGTTGCGCAATTGCGCCCGCAGTTCGGCAGGCTTGGTTGCGTCTTTGACCTTCAAACGAATCAGCAGACGCCAACCGCCCGTGACCGGGTTGCGGCGGACCGTGGATTCAAGAATGTCGGCATTGCCGTTGTGCGAGACGTTCGAACCGATCACCACGTCTTGCGGCAGGTCCTTGAAGACCGGGCCGACGAAGTCGATGTAGAACGCCGTGCTGTCGTCCGGACGACGGATCTGGTCAGCACCACGGATTTCGCCGGGTGCACGACGCGTCTGCTGAACCCATGCAACCTTCGAGTCGTGATACTTCGGCTCGTTGCGCGTCCAGTACATCGTGTATTCCAGGTCCAGCGCCTCGCCAGCCTTCGGCTGCGTCTCGGGCACCCACATGGTCACGATGTTGTCATTGGTCTCATCGCCAGTCGGAATCTCGACCAGTTCGACACGACCCTTGCCCCACTGCCCTTTGGGCACGATCCACAGGCTGGGACGCAGTTCGTAGCGGTCCTCGATGTCCTCGTAACGCGAGGGATCACGGGCACGCTGCAACAGACCGAAGCCAGCCGGGTTCTCGATCGCAAAACCACTGGTCGCCAGGCGACGCGGATTGTTCAGCGGACGCCAGATCCATTCGCCATTGCCGGCGTGGATGGCCAAGCCGTCCGAATCATGCAGTTCGGGACGGAAGTTAGGCGTTGGCGACGGCTGGTTCGAGCCGAACAGGAACATGCTGGCGGTGGCGGCAATACCCAGCTTGGATACACGGTCACGCAAATAGATACGCGACTTCACATCCACCACGGTGTCGTCGCCGGGCGTGAAGGTAAAGCGGAAAGCGCCCGTGGCACGCGGCGAATCCAGCAGCGCGTACACCACCAGGTGCTTTTCCTTGTTGCCCGGTCGGGCAATCCAGAACTCACGGAAGCGCGGGAATTCTTCACCCGTGGCCATGGCGGTATCGATCGCCAGACCGCGCGCCGATTGACCGTAGACCTGGCCCTTGCCCAACACGCGGAAGTAGCTGGCACCCAGGAACGACGCAACTTCGTCGTCACGCTTGGCCGGGTCATTCAGTGCGCTGAGAATCCGGAAGCCAGCAAAGCCCCCCAGATTCTTGGCGACATTCGGGTCGAGCTTCACGTTGCCGTAGTCAAAGAGCGCGGGATCGAACTTGATCTCGCGCACGCCTTGCGCGTCGATCTCGTGAATCTTCACCGGCTCGTCGAAGCTCATGCCCAAATGATTGAAGGCAATCTGGAACGGCAGCTTCGCATCGTTCCAGTGGTAGCCCTCGCGCTTGGCCTGGATCTGCTGGTAACCAGCAAACTTCAGGTCGCGCAGCTCTTTGGGAATGTTGTTATTGACCGGCTTGAAGCCTTCAGACGACAAGGTCTTCGCACGTTTGGCGACGTCGAAGAAGTTGAACGCGTTGGCCTGACCCGCGCACAGCAAGCCAAGAACCATTACGCCAGCACCAAGGCTGCGACGTCCGCCAATAAACGGCAGGCGGAAAAAAGAAGAAGACGAGATCACGAAGCCTCTGTGTATGGTCAGTGTGCATAAATTCGCACACGGCGATTTTAAGGAGTACGCGTGCGCCACAGCCAAATGCGCGTATCTGTTTGTAACTTTCGGGCTTTTTGCTATTCGTGCATCGATCCGTAAGGCCGAGCCCAATCAGAACCATAGGGTTACGTCTGGCTGACGGGAAAGCCACAAGTGTTTGCTACTGTATTGATTTTTGCAGATCTTGACAGCGACCCCGGCCTATGATTGATCGACGCACTTTCCTTGCTTCCGCCGCTGCCTCCGTTGGTTTGACTGCGCTCGGGTATTCAAACGCGACAAACGCAGCCGCACTTTCCTTTAGCCCTGCAAAACCTTTTTCTCACGACGGCCTGATTGCTCAGGCCCGCGACATGGCTGGCAAACCCTACGCGCCCGCGTGGGTCTTGCCGCCTGAAGTGCTTGACCGTATCAATTACGAAGAGCACGGCAAAATCCGCTTCAAGCCCGACCATGCCCTGTTCGTCGACGGACCAGGCAAATTCCCGGTGACGTTCTTCCACCTTGGGCAGTTTTTCCGCATTCCCGTGCAGATGTTCCTGCTGGACAAATCGGACGACACCACCGTTGCCCGCGAAATTGCCTACGACGACAAGTACTTCGACATGCCGGAAAACAGTCCGGCCCATGAACTGCCCCACGGTGCCGGTTTTGCCGGATTTCGTTTCCAGGAAGCACGCGACGGCGACCTGGACTGGAAAAAGAACGATTGGGTGGCATTTCTGGGTGCCTCGTACTTCCGCGCCATCGGCGAGCTCTATCAATATGGACTGTCGGCGCGCGGCATTGCGGTCGATGTCGCCGAACCCACGTCACCGGAAGAATTCCCCGACTTCACCCAGTTTTATTTCGACCCTCCCAAACCGGGCAGCGACGTGGTCACAGTCTATGCCCTGTTGAACGGTCCCAGCGTGACCGGTGCCTTTCGATTCGACATGCGGCGTGGAAAAGGGGTGGTCATGGATGTCGACAGCGTGCTGTTCCTGCGCAAAGACATCAAACGCTTCGGTGTCGCACCGCTTACCTCTATGTATTGGTACTCGGAAACCGAGAAACCCACGGCAGTGGACTGGCGTCCGGAGGTGCACGATTCGGACGGCCTGGCCATCTGGACCGGTGCAGGCGAACATCTGTGGCGGCCACTGAACAATCCGCCGCACACCACCGCATCGGCGTTCATGGATAACAAGCCACGCGGCTATGGTCTGTCGCAGCGCGATCGCAATTTCGACCATTACCTGGACGGCGTCCATTACGACCGCCGCCCAAGCCTGTGGGTGGAACCGATCGGGGATTGGGGCAAGGGTTCGGTGCAGTTGGTCGAAATCACTACTGATGACGAGATTCACGACAACATCGTTGCCATGTGGGTGCCGCAAGATCCGGCGCGCCAGGGCCAAAGTTATCGCTTTGGGTATCGATTGCACTGGCTCGCAGATGACCCGTTCCCCAGCCCCTTGGCCCGCTGCGTGGCAACGCGATTGGGCAATGGCGGCCAGCCGGGCCAGCCGCGCCCAGCCAATGTGCGCAAATTCCTGGTCGAGTTTTCGGGCAAGCCCTTGGCAGAGTTGCCGTTTGGGGTGATACCGGAACCGGTATTGACCACCTCACGCGGAAATTTCTCCTACGTTTTGCCGGAAGCAGTCCCGAATGATGTGCCTGGTCACTGGCGTATTCAATTCGACCTAGTGGCCGATGGTACGGACCCGATTGAACTGCGTCTGTTCCTGAAGTCCGGCGACAAGACGCTGACAGAGACGTGGTCGTTCCAATATCACCCGTTCCCTACGCGCACTACACGCTGAACCCGCAGGACTAAGGACAAAAGGGCACCTATTTGGTGCCTTTTTTTTGCGCCAGCTCAGTTAACACTGAATACAAGCTGAATTATTCGAGGTTTATCTTGCACACTGCTGAACCTGCCATTTCCGGGCGGGTCGAATCATCACGCCAACATTCGCAGCCTGCTGCAGTCATTTTTACCCGGACGAGTTGCTGCTTGTGCGCAATTCCCGCTTCCACTTCGCAACAATACCGGGTAATTACTTACACCCCTGGTATGATCGCCGACGCTGATATATAGCGGCAACCGCACACAGTCATGCGCAAAACCGTCTTCCACAGTACCGGTCCAACGTATCCGGCTTTGTCTGGCAAATGACTGAACGGCCCGGCAATTCACCTTTTTAAAGGTACGCCTGTCATGTCTGAAGCCTCTGCATTTCGCTACACCATCACCATTGCTCCTGATCTTGCAGATAAGACGCCACCACTGCGCTATACCGCAGACACCGCCCATGATCTGCTGCACGCTATTGCTCGCTTGAATGCGGCGGGTCGTTATGTACCTGCTGATGCGGCCGCACTCGCTTGTGCCTTGCACACCATCGAAAACGTGATCCAGGCTTATCCGGAAGACGAAATCCTTGCTCCCCTTGCTGGCCCGGTCACAGAAGCCCTGCGTCGCCTCGAACACTGCACGCCGCCGCATGCCGTATTTGCGTAATCTGACTGCTCTACCTTCACGCTTTCCCCTTACCGATCCTGCTTCTTCTTGATGTCTCTTAAATCCCCTATTCCCGGTTGGCTGGTTCTGATGGCTTCGTTGACCGCGCTTGGTCCACTGTCCATCGACATGTATCTGCCGAGTTTCCCGGCAATTGCAGAAAGCCTGGCCACCGACCGTGGATCGGTTGAACGTACCTTGGCTGCGTTCCTGATCGGGCTGGCGATTGGCCAATTGTTTTACGGCCCGCTGAGCGATCGCTTCGGACGCAAACCGCCGCTATATGTAGGCCTTGCCATTTACGTGGCGGCGTCCCTGGGCTGCGTATTTGCATCCAGCATCGACGCCCTGACCGCCTTGCGATTTTTCCAGGCATTGGGCGGCAGCGCGGGGATGGTGATTGCACGCGCAGTGATTCGTGACCGCAGCGACACCCGGGGTTCCGCCCAGGCCTTGTCGCTGTTGATGCTGGTAATGGGCGTTGCGCCGATTCTTGCCCCGTTGCTGGGCGGTGCGCTGCTGACTCTGGCCGGCTGGCACGGCATCTTCGTATTTCTGAGCGTATTCGGCGGTGGCGTATTGGTTGCCGTCGTAAGCCGCATGCAGGAAACCGTTATCGCACAAAGCGCAGCACGCATCAGTATTGGTTCGGTGCTCAGCAATTACGGCCGGCTGCTGAAGAACCGCCATTTCATGGCCTGTGCAGCCGCTGGCGGACTTGGCATCTCGGGCATGTTTGCGTACATCGTCGGCTCGCCGCATATTTTCATCGAACACTATGGCGTTTCACCTGGACATTACGGCCTGCTGTTCGGGCTGAACGCGATCGGTATCGTGGGCGGCTCGCAAGTCAATGCCCGACTGCTGCGCAAATGCCAGCCGCATCGAATCCTGCGCAAGGCGCTGTGGGGATTACCGATTGCGAGCCTGGTCGGCCTGAGCCTGGCCGCCAGCGGCATGATTAACCTGCCCTTGTTGATGCTTTGCCTGTTCGTATTTATTGGCAGCCTGGGTTTCATCGGTCCCAATGCAACGGCGCTTGCGCTGGCAGGCCAAGGTGCCCGCACCGGTGCCGCATCAGCCCTGTTGGGCACCTTGCAGTTTGTTTTGGGCACCTTGGCAGGCGTGGCAGTCAGCCTGGCACCGAACGCGGGGGAACTCAGTTTGCTGGCGGTAATGTCGGTGTGCGGCGTGGGTGCCCTGTTGCTGGGCAAGGCCGGCATTTCTCGACACGGCGAGCCGCACTGACGGCAAACTGAAGACCGGCTGGGGGCATCTGCAATCGAGCGCTTGAATGACGCTCGACTGCAGATGCAAACCGGACTGCCATATACCAACGCCAACTGCCACACGGTAAACGCCGGACGGCAAACCGTGCAGGACGATGGGTTAGAGACGCACTGAGTCAGATACGCAATGAGCCAGATACCCAACTTGGCGCTTACTGCTGCAGTTGCCAGCTACCGAGCCTTCTGCAAAAGTTCGCGCTCCACCCGCACGGCGGCATCGCCCGTGGTCACCCAGATCTCGTTATCTTCAATGGTGCACTGAACCTGCATGGTTCGTTGTGCCAGTTCAGCCAGCGCCAGCGTTTCTTCCACGCCGAAGCGATAAACCGACAGATTCGAAATCTTGGCCAGTGCACTCTTGTGCTGGGTCCACCACACGTCGGCAGAACGTCCGTACAGATAAAGCACCACTTGGTCGGAACGACCTGCCGCCTTTCGGATCAGACGTTCATCAGGCATGCCCACGTCGATCCACAGGGTAATCGCACCGGTTAAATCCAGGCTCCAGATATCGGCCTCGTCGTCGGCACTCAGACCTCTGCCGAAAACCAGGTGTTCTTCTGCATGGAGGGCAAATGCCAAAACCCGCACCATGACCCGTTCTTCCGTCTCGGAAGGATGGCGGGCAATGGTCAGCGGGTGCTCTGCGTAGTACTGGCGATCCATGTCGGATACCTGCAGTACGGCTTTGTAAACAATCGATCGAAGCGCCATGGGAGTTAAGAGTTTATTAACGAAAATGTGTATCAAGTCTATCCGAGGTCTTCACCACTGCGTGATTTAACCAATAGAATGACAGCTATGGATTTTTTCTGCAGAATGCCGTAAAAGGCTTCCACCGCAGAAAAACAGAAATTTGGCATCCGGCACGCTGCTGGCGACAAACTGACCAATCATCCCTCGCGCACGGCACAGCCGTATGCTTTACAACTAATGGATCACCATGGCTAAAGAAACGTATCAAGCGATCCAGGCACAAATCAAGCGCCTGCAAGACAAAGCCGATACGCTGCGCGCCAAACAGCGCCAGCCTATCATCGCATCGATCGTGCGATCGCTGGACGAGTACTCAATCACGCTCGACGAAATCAAAGCAGCACAAACCAAAGGCGTATCCGTGCGCAAGTCGCCGGGCCGTCCGGCGGGTAAAGCCGCTGCCGCGCCGAAGCCTGCACGTCAGGTCGCACCGAAGTATCGCCATCCCGATACTGGCGATACCTGGACTGGTCGTGGCAAGGCTCCGCGCTGGCTCGCCGCCGCCGAAGCGCAAGGCGCAACGCGCGACTCCTTCCTGATCAAGTAATAATCAGGAATTCATTCAGCTGCATGGGACGCCCATAAGGCGTCCACATCAGAAATCCGCACGAGAAATCTGTGCGACATGTCTCCGTGAACAATCCGCATGAGACATCTGCTTTCATGCAGCTGAATATTTTTACAAGCCAGGTTCTTCTACAAATCGGCTTGCGCAAATCCCATTGCATAGCGGCAAACGTGGCTTAACGCCTCACTCCGCTCATCGCCTCCCCCGACTTTGCTCCCGTCAGCGGTATGCTATCCTGCATACATACTTCAGTGTATGTAAGTGGGATCTGTCGATTATGGTTCGCAAAACCAAAGAGGAAGCCCTGGAAACACGCCAGCGGATTCTCGAAACTGCCGAGTGCATCTTTCATCACAAAGGTGTCGCCCATACCTCGTTGCACGATATCGCCGAAGCAGCGGGCGTGACCCGAGGCGCCATTTATTGGCACTTCAAGAACAAAACCGACATGATCGACGCAATGCTTCAGCAAGTCGTCTTGCCGATGGAAGAAGCATTTCGAGTTCAGGTAGAAGACAGCCAGCTCGATCCAATCGAACAATTGCGCAGCTGTAATGGCATTGCACTACGAAGTCTGCGAGACGACGAGCGCATTCGGCGCATCGTCGAAATCCTCTTCTTCAAGTGCGAATATGTCGACGAAACCGCCGACATGCAGCGCCGCCATATATCCAGTCGTGCATTGAGTCTGCAACGCCTGGAAAAGTGGTTGCGCAGTGCAACTGAAGTCAAACTATTGCCAGCAACAGTCGATCCTGTCCAATCGGCTATTAGCCTGCATGCACTGACCGACGGGCTGTTATTGAACTGGCTGCTGGTACCGAATTCATTTGACGTGGTTGAACTCGGCACCCAGATGACCGACATATTCTTGCGCGGCCTTGGTTGGTGTCCGACCGAACAACAGATGAAGTCAGGCTGATAGTCAGTCAAGCTTATAGGTCACGTCTCGGACCTGCCCATTCGCATTTGGGAAGTTATCGAACGCCGAGCGCAGCAACCACGGCATCACAGCGGGAAAATTCTCGCTCTGCCCGACATGGACTGCGGTCGTTTCATATACTTTAGTATTAGCCTGCGTTCGATCTCGAATCTCTATCTTCAATGCATTGCGAAATGCGGGAACCGTCGTGTTTTCCCAGTACGTATTGGCAAACGGATAGGGCTGAACCCAGCGGTAATACACCCGGCCATCACGCGCGACGTAAGCCACGGGGCGCGGGTTTGAATAGAACGGGTCAGTCACAGGCCGCTGCACTGACACCGCACCCGGCGTCACGCCATATTCCATCGAGATACCGAAGCGCGCCGTCTCACCCGGCCGGATTTCACGCAGACCGGTCACGCCCAGTGCAGCACGTGCTTCCTCTTCGTATTGCTCATGCTCCAGGCTGTCGCGCTGCGAACCTACCCGTTCAAATACATAGGTCGATCCGGTGGCATTGGCCGGCCACTGCTGAAAGGTAGTGACGCGGCTGCTCATGGTGGACGCGCAGCCGCTCAGGACAAGTGCCAATACACCCAGACCAGCCAGGCGCAGCCACGCGGACCGACCTGCGGCGGGCTCAATCGGGTGCTTAGCTGACTGCCGGACAACTGCCTGTGCGTGACTCATGATGCAAAACTCTCCAGCGGAAACACCGCAAAGCGGCATTCTATAGTTGGGTAGACCTCGGCCGAGCAACTTGGTTCGCGGTAAACGATGATCGCGATTGCTTTCCGATATTTTTCTGCCCCACCCGATTACCCATACCTGATTGCCTGTCGTTACCTGCCGCTACGGCGCGAGACGGCAGCGCCCCGCTACAATCGGGGCAGCTCAATTTCCGCGCCTTCAAGCGCAAGCTGCCCACATGCGTACAGACTCGCCGGTCACCATCAGCCGACAGGACTATCGGCCCTACCCCTTCGAGATCGAATCTGTCGATCTGCAGTTCGACCTCGATCCCACCCGCAGTCTGGTGCACTCGCGTCTTGCGCTGCAGCGGCTGACGCCCGACGCCGAGCTGGTGCTGGACGGCGAAGAACTCGAACTGGTGTCGGTCAAGGTAGATGGTGAAGTGCTGGCCGCCGATCGTTATACGGTCGATGCCCAGGCTTTGCGCATCAAGGGCCTGCCGGAACACTGCGTGCTGGAAATCACCAGCGCCTGCAACCCGTCAACCAATTCCACGCTGATGGGCCTGTACGTGTCCAACGGCAACTTCTTCACGCAGTGCGAAGCCGAAGGCTTCCGCCGCATCACTTTCTTTGCCGACCGGCCCGACGTGATGTCGCGCTACACGGTCACGCTGCGTGGCAACAAGGCTGCCTATCCGGTGCTGCTGTCCAACGGCAACTTGCTGGGTGAGCGTGACCTGGAAGATGGTCGCCACGAAGCCCGCTGGGAAGACCCGTTCCGCAAGCCCTGCTACCTGTTTGCCTTGGTGGCCGGCAAGTTTGCCCATGTGGAACGCACAGCGCGCACCAGCTCTGGCCGCAATATATTGCTGCAGGTCTACAGCGACCCGGGCAGCGAAGACAAGACGCTGTACGCGCTGGATTCGCTCGAACGTTCGATGATCTGGGATGAAACCCGCTACGGCCTGGAACTCGATCTAGACCGCTTCATGATTGTCGCCACGCGCGACTTCAACATGGGCGCGATGGAAAACAAGGGCCTGAACATCTTCAATGCCGCCTATGTACTGGCCGACCCGGACTTCGCCACCGACGCCAACTACAGCGACATCGAGGCCATTGTTGGCCACGAATACTTCCACAACTGGACCGGCAACCGCGTGACCTGCCGCGACTGGTTCCAATTGAGCCTGAAGGAAGGTCTGACGGTCTTCCGTGACCAGGAATTCTCGGCCGACATGATGGCGGCATCGCTGAGCGCAGAAGAAGCCGCCAGCGCCCGTGCCGTCAAACGCATCGACGACGTGGTAACCCTGCGCGCCGCGCAGTTCCCCGAAGATGCCGGCCCGATGGCCCACCCGATCCGCCCGGAAAGCTACCAGGAAATCGGCAACTTCTACACCGCCACGGTGTACGAGAAAGGTGCTGAAGTCATCCGCATGCAGCAGACCCTGCTGGGCGTCGATGGCTTCAATGCCGGCCTGAAAGAATACTTCCGTCGCCACGACGGCCAGGCAGTCACCTGCGATGACTTCGTCGCCGCCATGGAATCGGTCTACCAGGCCCGTCACCCGGGCAAAGATCTGACGGTGTTCCGCCGCTGGTATCGTCAGGCCGGCACCCCGCGCGTGACCGTTACGCTGCGCCACGATGCAGCGGCGCGCACGGTGACGGTGGAACTGGCCCAGCGTTCGGACAAGGTGGGGGTGGAACGCCTGCCCGGTGAGCCTGACAAGCAGCCGCTGCACATCCCGTTTGCGATTGGTCTGCTGGACCAGACTGGTCGCGCATTGCCGCTGCGCTTGGCGGGCAGCACAGACGCGGCCGATACGGTGCTGCTGGAACTGACCACCGAGCGCCAGCAGTGGGTGTTCGAAGACATCGCCGACGCCCCCGTGCCGTCTTTGCTGCGTGACTTCTCGGCCCCCGTGATCGTTGAATACGATTTCAGCGACGCCGAACTGGCTCTGCTGCTGGCACACGACACCAACGCCTTCACACGCTGGGAAGCCGGCCAGGAACTCGCCAGCCGCGAAATCCTGCGCCTGACGGCTGATCAAGCCGCCGGTCGTCCCCTGTCCTTGTCGGCAAGCTTCGTAAACGCCTGGGCCGCCGTGCTGCGCGAACCGACCCTGGATGCGGCCTACCGCGAACGTGTATTGGCACTGCCGGGCGAAAAGACCCTGGCCGAGCGCATGACCGAAGTCGACCCGGTGGCACTGGCCGTGGCACGCGACTTCGTGCGCGCCGAACTGGGCCGCCAACTGGCCGCCGACTGGCAGGCTGCGGTCGACAACAACCAGACACCCGGCGAATATTCGCCCGATCCGATCCCTGCTGGCCGCCGCGCGCTGAAGAACTTCGCGCTGGCAACCTTGCAGGCGGGTCAGGTCGCAGGTGCCGAAGCACAGTTGGAAGCGCAATACGCCGCCGCCCAGAACATGACCGACCGCCTGGGCGCACTGGCTGCGCTGGTGCAGTTCGGTGAAGCCGCCGCTGCCGATCGCGCGCTGCAAGACTTCTATCAGCGCTGGGAACACGAGCCGCTAGTAATCGACAAGTGGTTTGCGCTGCAAGCCACCGGCCGTCGCACCGACGTGGCCGCCGTGCGCAAGCTGGCCGATCACCCGGCCTTCACGCTGCGCAACCCGAATCGTGCGCGCGCGCTGATCTTCCAGTTCTGCCTGAACAACCCGCGTGGTTTCCACGCGGCAGGCGGTGCAGGTTATCGCTTCTGGGCCGAGCAAGTGCTTGCCCTGGATGCCCTCAATCCCGACGTCGCGGCCCGATTGGCGCGGGCGATGGACCGCTGGGTGCGGTTCGTGCCTGCCCTGCGTGCGCCCATGCGCCAGGCCCTGGAACAGGTGCGCAAGCACCCGGGCCTGTCCCGCGCCGTTACCGAAATCGTCAGTAAAGCCTTGGAGATCAGCGCATGAAAAGAACCACGCTCACCCAGTTTTTGATCGAGCAGCAACGCAATCACAATACCGTTCCGGCGGAATTGCGCCTGCTCATCGAAATCGTCGCGCGTGCCTGCAAGGCCATCGGCCATAACGTGGGCAAAGGCGCGCTTGGCGGCGTGCTGGGCAGCCTGGACAGCGAGAACGTGCAAGGCGAGGTTCAGAAGAAGCTCGACGTGCTGTCCAACGAAATCCTGCTTGAAGCCAACGAATGGGGCGGCCACCTGGCTGCCATGGCCTCGGAAGAGATGGAAACCATCCACCGCATTCCGAACCGTTACCCGCAGGGCGAATACCTGCTGCTCTTCGATCCCCTGGATGGCTCCTCGAACATCGACGTGAACGTGTCGATCGGCACCATCTTCTCGGTGTTGAAGGCGCAGGATCACGTGGCCGGCAAGGACGTGACGGAAGCAGACTTCCTGCAGCCGGGCAAGCAACAGGTTGCCGCAGGCTATGCCGTCTATGGCCCGCAGACCATGTTGGTGCTCACTTTCGGCCACGGCGTATTCGGCTTCACGCTGGACCGCGAGATGGGGTCGTGGGTGCTTACCCACCCGGATATCCGTATTCCGGAAGAGACCAAGGAATTCGCGATCAACATGTCCAACGAGCGCCACTGGGCCCCGCCGATGCGTCGTTACATCGACGAAGCACTGGCTGGTACCGAAGGCCCGCGCGGCAAGAACTTCAACATGCGCTGGATCGCGTCGATGGTTGCCGACGTACACCGCATCCTGAACCGTGGTGGTGTGTTCATCTACCCGTGGGATGCGCGTGAACCGGGCAAGCCGGGCAAGCTGCGCCTGATGTATGAAGCCAATCCTATGGCCTTCATTGTCGAGCAAGCTGGTGGTGCCGCGACCAACTGTGTGTCGCGCATTCTGGACCTGCAGCCAACGACGCTGCACGAGCGTGTCAGCGTGGCATTGGGTTCGAAGTCGGAAGTCGAACTGCTGACGCGTTATCACAACGAAGCCGGGGCAAAGGCTTAAGTGCTCAGGCTTAAGTGCGCAGGCTTAAGCGCGTCGATTTAAGCGCATCGGCCTAAGCGCATTGACCTAAGTCTTTCCGACTTGAAACGTCGCGGCGTGAAGTCAGTATTGCCTCACGCTACGACGCTTGAACGCCGAAATGCTGCACCCGGGTGGCCAGCGCTCAGTTGGTCACCCCGCCCCCACAACTTCTGTCGCAAGCTGCCGTCGGCATAAGCTGTCTTGTAGCGCCCACGCGATTGCAATTCGGGGACGACCAAGTTCACAAAATCCTCGAATCCTTCCGGCACCACTGCACGTGCCAGATTGAAGCCGTCTATACCGGTGTCGTCAATCCAGCCAAGCATGGCATCGGCCACCTGCCCTGCATCCCCCACCACCGTTGCATAGCGCCCGCCCAAGGCCAGATCGTGATGCAGGTCGCCCATGGTGTAGTCGGATCGACCGCCGCTGAGTCGTCGCACCGCATTTTCAATGCCATTGCTGCCCTGCTGCTGAATCAGCGGTCGATCAGATGCGTACTGGGAAAAGTCGATGCCTGCTGTCGCCGCAAGGTGCGCAACCCCTGCTTCGGGGTTGGCGTAGCGCACGTACTCCGCGTATTTTTCCTGCGCTTCGCGTGCGGTCTTGCCGACAATTGCGGTCAGCCCCATGAACACTTTCACCTCGTCAGGGTGCCGTCCGGCACGCACCACCTCTTCACGCAATTCGCGCACCAGCTTGCGGGTAGCATCACGATCCTGAATCGCCACGAACACACATTCAGCATGGCGCGCAGCGAAGCGCAGGCCACGGCCCGAACTGCCCGCCTGGAACAGCACGGGGGTGCGCTGGGGCGATGGCTCACTCAGGTGATAGCCCTCGACATCGAAGTAACGGCCATGATGTTCGATGCGATGCACCCGCGCCGGGTCGGCATAGACCCGCGCGTTGCGGTCGCGTTTCACCGCGCCGTCTTCCCAGCTTCCTTCCCACAGTTTGTAGAGCACCTCCAGGTATTCGTCGGCACGGTCATAGCGCTCGTCGTGGCGAATCTGTTCGCGCTGGCCCATGGCGCGTGCGGCACTGTCCAGGTAGCCCGTGACAATGTTCCACCCTACCCGTCCTCGGGTCAGGTGATCCAAGGTAGAAAAACGGCGCGCCAGCAGATACGGCGCTTCGTAGCTCAGATTGACGGTGACACCAAAGCTCAGGTGCCGCGTCACCGCAGCCATTGCAGGCACCACCAGCAGCGGATCGTTGATGGGCAGTTGAATCGCTTCACGCAACGTGATGTCGGCAGATTGTTCGTAGGTTTCATAGACCCCCACGATGTCGGCCAGGAACAGCCCGTCGAACAGGCCACGCTCCAGCGTGCGCGCCAGGTCGGTCCAGTAGTCCAGCGAGTGGTAGTCAGACGAGCGATCGCGCGGATGCGCCCACAGGCCGTGGTTGATGTGGCCCACGCTGTTCATGTTGAACGCGTTGAGCAGGACGGGTTTGGCGGTGGCAGATACGACGGACATCAGGAAACTCGGTGGTGCATGGGGTGGAAGACAAAAGCGGCGATATCGATCAAAGCGACGCGGGCAAAAGCCGGACTGGCACAAGCCGACATACAGCAATCACGACGGCACCGGCCCTGTGCCGCGCGCACGCCGCAGGCGAGGATTGAGCGCGGCATGCAGCGCGTCGCTCAGCAGGTTCAGCGCAAGTACCGTCAACATGATGGCCAGACCGGGAATGGCGGTCATATACCAGCCTGTGCGCAGTGCATCGCGCCCAGTGCCGATCATCGAGCCCCAACTGACCAGGTTCGGATCGCCCAGGCCCAGGAAAGACAGGCCTGCTTCGGACAAGATGGCGTTGGCCACCAGCAGCGCGGTGGACACGATCACCGGCGTCCAGGCGTTGGGCAGAATGTCGCGGAAGATCAGGTGCAGGTCGCTTGCGCCCAACGCCACGCTTGCGCGCACAAATTCGCGTTCACGCAGCGCCAGGAATTCAGCTCGTACCAGGCGTGCAATGCTGGTCCAGGAGGTCACACCCAGTGCAAACACAATGGTGCCGACTGAGGGCTCCAGCACGGCAACCAGAATGATCGCCAGCAGGAAGGCTGGCACCGTCTGGAAGAATTCCGTGATGCGGCTGAGCACCGCATCGACTCGTCCTCGGTAGAAGCCAGACGCCGCACCCACTGCCAGCCCGATCAGCAACGCGATGAAGGCGGACGACAGCCCCACCAGCAGGGATACGCGCGCGCCGTGAAACACCCCGGCCAACAGGTCACGGCCCATCAGGTCGGTGCCCAGCGGAAGCGTGGCGTCTTGCCCCGGCCACAGGTAAGGGCTGCCCACCATGTCCATCGGGTCATCGGGAAACAGCCAGCCCGCGACCAGCGCGGCACCAACGATCAGCAACAACACCAGGCCGCCCACGATGGCAGAGGGCTGCAACAAGGTCCAGTTTTTCATGCGGCTTCCTTTGCCACGGCTGCCAGGTGGTCAGCGGAAAGATTGTCCGCAGGCACCTTGACCGCCCGGGTGCGGATACGCGGATCGAGCCGTGCCAGAGCCAGGTCCACCAGCAGGTTGGCAATCACAACAAAGGCCGCGCTGAACAACAACACGGCCAGCAGCACGGGCAAGTCACGACTCTTGATCGCCTCGAATGACAATTGCCCCAGGCCCGGCCACGCAAACACGGTTTCGACCACCACCGAGCCGCCGAGCAAGGCACTGCTTTGCAGGCCCAGCATGGTCACTACCGGCAGCAAGGCATTGCGCAAGCCATGCCTGAAAATCACGCGTTGTTCACGTGCACCCTTGGCGCGAGCCGTGCGGATGAAGTCTTCACCCAAGGTCTCGATCAACGCCGCACGCGACAGGCGCGCGTAGACCGCCACGTAGTAGATCGACAAGGTAAGCACCGGCAGCACCAGGTGCGCGGCCAGGTCCAGCACCAGACGCCAGCCGGTGTAGGCCGCGCTGATGTCGCGCAGCCCGGCGATCGGCAGCCATTCAAGCCGCACGCCGAACAGCACGATCAGCATCAAGGCCGTCCAGAACATCGGTGCCGAATAACCCAGCGTGGCCAAGGTAGACAAGGCAGCGTCAACCACGCCATGCGGCCGGCGTGCCGAGGCAATGCCCAGCAGCACCCCGGCAACCACCGACACCAGCAGCGCTGTGCCCACCAGCGCAAGCGTTGCCGGCAGGCGATCCAGCACCAGGCCCAGCACCGGTTCGCCAAAGCGGAACGAAAAGCCCAGATCGCCCTGCGCCAACTGGCCGACATAGGCCAGCAGTTGCTGGAACACGCTGCGATCCAACCCGTACAACTGGCGCAGCTGTGCCACGTATTCCGCCGTGACACTGCCGCTTTCGCTGGCGATCACGTCCACCAGATCGCCAGGCAGCAGCTTTAGCAACCCGAAGTTCAACACGGCAATGGCCAGCACCACGCCAACCAATTGCAGCAATCGCGCCAGTACCTGCCTTGTCATGGACACCGCCTTACGCCTTCGCGTCGAACCACACCCGGGCAAAGTTGCTCTGGCTGTGGTTGAAGGTGTCGGTCACGTTGCGCAGGCGCTTGTCCCACACGCCGAACCAGCGGAACTCGAACAGGTGCAACAGGGGCAGGTCTTTCTGCACCAAGCGCTGCACGTCCTGATAGATCTGCGCGCGCTTGGCGATGTCGGGTTCGACCTGTGCCGCTTCCAGCAGACGATCCATCTCGGGGCTGGCGTAGCCCGAGGCGTTCTGCCAGGGCGTGCCTTTGGATTCGGCCTTGGACCAGTAGTGTTGCTCCAGGCCCAGTTGCGGGTCTTGCCAGTTCACGCCCCAGGAACTGACCAGCTGGAACTTGTAGTCAGCGAACACATCCTTGGTCCAGCTGGCCAGGTCTTGCGACTTGAGGTCGACATTGACGCCCACCGCGCGGAAGGCCTGACGCACGAATTCACCAGTACGACGGTAATCGTCGCCATACGGAATGAAGGCGTGGGTCAGGTCGAAACGCCAGCCATCGGCTTTCTTGGGGTAACCCGCCTCTTCAAGCAAGGCCTCGGCCTTCTTGCGATCGAAAGGATATTGCTGGGTGTCGGCGGTGTAGAAGGTCTTCAACTGCGAGGACACCGGGCCGGTGGCGGCAGCGGCATAACCGCCCCACACCGTACGGACCAGCGCGTCGCGGTTGATGGCGTGCACCAGTGCCTGACGCACCGCCAACTTGCCCAGGATAGGATCGCGAAGATTGGGGATCAACCACAGTGTGGCCGCAAAGCCGTTGTAGCCGTCAGTGCTGACCACCAGCTTGTTCGACTTGGCCAGACGATCGGCATCGGCAAAGGTCACCGGATTGCGTTCACCGTAATGCACCGCGCCGGTTTCCAGTGCCGTGGCACGCCCTGCCACGTCGGGGATCACCTTGAAGGTCAAGCGGTCCAGGTACGGCAGGCCCGGTGCCCAATACTTGTCGAAGCGTTCCAGCGCAATGTGGCTGCCGCGCGACCATTCCTTGAACACGAACGGCCCGGTACCGACCGGCTTGTTGTTGTGCGGATTGTTAGGAATGTCCGTGCCCTCGTACAAGTGGCGCGGCAACACCGGCGCGGCCACCACATCAAGCGCATTCAGGATCACAGGGGTGGGTTTCGACAGACGCAGCACCACGGTGTGCGCGTCGGGCGTATCGACTTGCGTCAGGTTCTGGAACACGCGGCGCGCAGTCGGGGCGTACTTGCGCCAGACCTGCTCGGCCGAGAATTTCACGTCTTCCGAGGTGAAGGGCTTGCCGTCGTGCCAGAACACATTCTTGCGCAAGTTCAGCGTCACGCTCAGGCCATCGGCCGCCACCTGCCAGCGTTCGGCCAACTGGCCTCGCGGTTGCAGATCCGGGCCGTAGTCCAGCAAGCCATCGAAGATCTTGCTGGCCACCAGCCGGGTCGGCGTGGCGGTGTTGATGAAGAAGGCCAGCGTGGGCGGTTCCGGGTGCACCAGCGCTTCCAGTGTGCCGCCGCGCTGCGCGCCGTCCTCGGTATTGGGCAAGGCCTTGGTCAGCGCATTGGCCTCGCCCGTGGGCAGGCCGGACAGCAGACCGCCCGCCAGCAAGGCACCGCTGATGCCGAAGAAACTGCGTCGCTGCAAGTCGGCGATCACCTCTTGCTCGTCGGCGGAAAGAGGCAGCTGGGTCGAAGAAGTCATCAAGGCTCCGGAAGTGCAAGATCGCGCCGGTGGAAAGCGACGCGGGATACGGGAAGTACCCGCCGCATACGCGGCGAGCGGATCAGGGGTTCAGGCGACAGGGGCTACGGCGGTGTCGGGAGAAAGCGCGGGACGGGCATTCGGGAATAGTCAGGACCAGAAACTCAAGCCGCCCACTTGCGGGTGCCTGCCCCGGCTTGTGTTTCAGGCTGGGCATGCGCGTGGGGCTGGGCATGCGTTGGCAAGTGGGGTTGCGCAAGGGCTTGCGCCGAAGCGTGTCCAGGCCCCTGCCGCTGCCCACGGTCATGCGCGCCCGGCACAGCCGCGATCAGGCTGCGGGTGTATGCATGTTGCGGGGCCTGCCAGATCGTCTGGCGGTTGCCGAATTCAACGATCTGGCCGTCATGCATCACCATCACCCGGTCGGCCAGATAACGCACCACTGCCAGGTCGTGCGAGATGAACAGATAAGACAGGCCGTAGACGTTCTTCAAGTCCATCAGCAGATTCAGAATCTGCGCCTGCACCGACACATCCAATGCCGACACCGGCTCGTCGCAGATCACCAGTTCCGGACGCAGCACCAGCGCGCGGGCAATGCCGATGCGTTGACGCTGACCACCAGAAAACTCGTGTGCATATCGACGCGCTGCCGTTGTGGGCAGGCCTACATCATCAAGAATTGCGGACACGCGGCGCGTGCGCTCGGCGCGGTCACGCACGCCGTGAATCTCCAGCGCATAACCCAGGATGTCGTCTACCCGGTGCCGGGGATTGAGCGAGCCATAAGGGTCTTGGAAAATCATCTGCATGTGCTTGCGCCAAGGCAGCAAGGCACGCGCAGACAGCGCCAGCAAGTCCTGGCCGGCCAGCGTCACGCTGCCGCGCTGAGCGGCCGTCAGGCGCATGATGGCGCGTGACAGGCTGGACTTTCCGCAGCCCGATTCGCCCACCAAACCAAGCGTTTCGCCAGGTGCGATATCGAAGGACACCCCACGGACGGCATGCAGGTTGCCGTGAGCACTGGCGTAGTGCACGTGCAGGTCTTGGACGGCAAGCAGCGGCGACACGGGTGCCGCAGGCTTTGCGGATGACACATTCTGCCCAGCCGCCACACGCGGCGTCGGCCGCACCAATACAAACTCCCCCTTGGCATCCAATCGGATCTCAGGCAAGCGTGTATTGCTGTCGTGAGTTTGATCATCGCGCGAGAAGTGCAAGGATGCGCCCAGCAGCCCCCGGGTGTAGGGGCTGGCCGGCGCGGCAAACACACGCGCAGCATCGCCCTCTTCCAGCTTGCGCCCGCCATGCATCACCGCTACCCGGTCGGCCCATTGCGCCACCACGCCAAGATCGTGGGTGATCAACAGCACGGCCATGCCCAGTTCGCGGCGCAAGGAATCGATCAGCGCCAGAATCTGCGCCTGCACCGTCACGTCCAGCGCGGTGGTGGGCTCGTCGGCAATCAACAGACGCGGGCGGCAGGCAACCGCCATGGCGATCATCACGCGCTGACGTTGGCCGCCCGACAAGTGATGGGGATAGTCATCGAAACGACGCGACGCTGCAGGCAGCTGCACCAAGTCCAGCAGGTCGATTGCGCGTTGGCGTGCCTCGCGCGCGGAAAGCGGCTGGTGCAGCGTGATGGCTTCGGCCACCTGCTGACCAATGCTCAGCAAGGGGTTCAGGGAACTCATCGGCTCCTGAAAAATCATCGACACCCGATTGCCGCGCATGGCCGCCAATTGCTTGGGCGACAGCGCCAACACGTCTTCACCGTCCAGCAGAATGCGCCCGTCGATGCGTGCCTGCTGCGGCAACAGCCGCATGATCGACAGCGCCGTGGTGGACTTGCCGCAGCCCGACTCACCTACCAGCGCCACGGTTTGGCCGGCCTGCACCCGCAAGTCCAGCCCGTCGACCGCCACCTGCCCCGGAAAACGCACACGCAGGCCGCGCACATCAAGCAGCGCCTCGGCAGATGCCGCTTGGCTGCCCGACACCACTGTCTGTGCTGCAAACGTCTGTGTTGCGCTACCCGCCATCAATCACCCTGCCGTCGAAAGAATCGAATCGCCGGCCAAGGCGCGACGTCCTGCGTGGCAATGCTTCTGCCACCGATCAGGCACCTATTGAATCGTTGTCGTGCGCAATCCTGAAGTATTCTTTTCTACTAACCTTATGCCTGCAAAAGACGAATTCAAGTCTTTGTTTTTATTGATATTTTTACCTCAACCATCCATTAGAAAATATCGTTTCGGAATAAGGGTTTGATCCTGCCGGCAGGGGTCGGCGAGCTTTCCAGCCACCGCAAAAAGCAACAGGGCCAAGTGCTGATCATCATGGATGACCTCACCATGAATGACTCACACTTGGCCCTGTCTGGGCATTGCATTTAAAACGGCTTCAGCCTTGTCTCAAGCCCGGCCTACCATCAACTTCGATTCTGCCCTGCCCTGCTGGTTCGAGGCCCAAGCGGACCACGAGGACCACAAGCACCAAGCGCACCACGCGGCCCAACCACCCATCTCAACCAAAGATAATCAGCGCAGCCAAGCCCACCATCAGGCTGAACTTGATCACCTTGTACACGGTCTTGTTCCAGGCCTTCAGGCGACGACGGTACTTGCCGATCACCGAGAACACATAGAACACCTTGTTGATGCCACCGGTCTGGTCGCCCGTCTCGTTGGGCGAGCTGGCAGCCGTCATCACCTTGCGACCGAACCAGCCGTTGAACACTTCAGCCCAGCGATAACGCAGCGGGCGTTCAATGTCGCAGAACAGAATGATGCGGTTGGCATCGCTGGTGTTTTCGGCCGAGTGGATGAAGGTCTCGTCGAACACCACGCTTTTGCCATCACGCCAGCTGTAGACCTGACCATCGACCACGATGTTGCAGCGGTCGTCGTTCGGCGTGACCAACCCCAGGTGATAACGCAGCGAACCGGCATACGGATCACGGTGGGCATTGAGCTTGCCGCCCGGGGGCAGCTCGGCAAACATCGCCGCCTTCACTTCCGGGATGCCGCGCAGAATTTCCACGGTACGCGGGCACATCGCCAGCGCAGACGGGTGCTGGGCTTCGTACCATTTCAGGTAGAAACGCTTCCAGCCGGTCTTGAAGAAGGAATTGAAACCCGCGTCGTCATTGTTGGCGGCAGCACGGATCTGCTGGGCTTGCGCCAGCGCCACCGCTTCGTCGCGGATGATGTGCCAGTTGTCGTCCAGCACCTTCAGCGCGGGCACGTGCCGGGCGTCGATATACGGCGTGGCGGGCACTTTCGACGTCAGGTACATCAGTACGTTGACGGGTGCCAGCACCGCGGAATGATTGAACAGCTGCCGAAGAAAGCCGAACCGGACCCGTCCACGGAAGTGAACGTAGGCGATCGACGACAAATAGATGACCACAAGGGCCCATTTTACGAAAGTCACGCGATGACCTGCAGAGCGTTGAACCGGCGCCAAGCGTAACCCCACGGGGCACGCGCTGTAAAACCCTGATGCCCGGCGGCGCAGCACGCACGCAAAAACGCCGGCCAAATGAAACGCCGGCCAAATGGCCGGCGTATGGGGCTGATGTATGGCATCTGGTGCCTACACCAAGGTGCCCGACCCGGCCACACGCAAGCGTGCAGCCAGATGCCAGATCACACGATTACGCTCAGTCCAGCGTGAAAATCGTGGAACCCGTGGTCTTGCGGCTTTCCAGGGCTCTGTGCGCCTCGGCAGCCTGCGACAAGGGGAAGCGCTGGTCGATCTGCACCACGATGTCCTTGGACTTGATCAGCCCGAACAGTTCGTCTGCAGCCGCTTGCAGCTTCTCAGCCGTGGCCACATGGGTGCCAAGCGTGGGACGCGTGACATAGATCGAGCCCTTCTGCGCCAGGATGCCCAGGTTCACGCCCGTCACCGGGCCAGACGCATTGCCGAAGCTGACCACCAGGCCACGTGCCTGCACGGAATCCAGCGAAGCTTCCCAGGTGTCTTTGCCCACACCGTCGTAGACCACCGGCACTTTCTTGCCACCGGTGAGTTCCAGCACGCGCTCGGCCACATTTTCGTGGCTGTAGTCGATGGTTTCCCATGCGCCGTGCTCACGAGCCAGCTTTGCCTTTTCGGGGCTGGACACCGTACCGATCAACTTCACGCCCAGCGCGCGTGCCCATTGGCATGCAAACAAGCCAACGCCACCTGCAGCAGCGTGGAACAGAATGGTCTCGTCACCTTGCAGACGATAAGTCTGACGGAACAGGTACTGCGTCGTCAGGCCTTTCAGCATCGACGCAGCAGCTTGTTCGAAGCTGATCCACGAAGGCAGCTTGACCAATTGGTGTGCGGGCACGTTGCGCACTTCGGCGTAGGCACCCAGCGGGCTTTGGCCATAGGCCACGCGGTCGCCCACTTTCAGGCGCTTCACGCTTGCGCCCACTTCTTCAACCACGCCAGCACCTTCAAAACCCAGGCCATGCGGCAGCGGGCTGGGATACAGGCCAGTGCGATAGTAGGTATCGATGTAGTTCAGACCGATCGCGTGCTGGCGGATACGGACTTCGTCTGGGCCGGGCGCAGCCACGTCCACGTCGACAAACTTCAAGACTTCAGGTCCACCGTGTTGATCGATCTGGATTGCCTTGGGCATTGATGACTCCTGGTGCAAGGAATATGACTGGAAAATTTGCGCAGCAACCGCTGCAGAAATGACTGCAGGCAAATGGTCTGTGACGATACACCCGCGCATGCGTGCACCACAGAAGCCTCACACCTTTTTTCGACTCAGGATGAAGATACCGACCAGCACCAATGACATGCCGGACAACTGCCAGCTGGTAATCGGCTCATCAAGCAGCCATGCCCCCAGGAACAGCGTGGACACCGGCCCCACCATGCCCATCTGCGAAGCGCTGGGCGGACCGATGCGCTGAACAGCCCACATGGTCGCGAACACCGGCGCCACCGTGCACAGCACCGCGTTCAACAAGGAATACCCATACACCTCGGGGGGTTGCTGGAACAATTTTGCGGCGGGATGGACCAGCAGGTACTGGATCACACAGGCCACGCTCGATACACACATCGCATAGGCCACCAACCGGGTGGCGCCTACGCGGGCCAGCAATTCACCCGACAGGATCAGATAGCAGGAATAGCTGACCGCCGATGCCAGCACCAGCAAAGACCCCAGCACCACTGCGCCCCCACCCAGCGAGGCGTCGTGCACGAACACCAGCAAGATGCCGCCATAGGACACGCCCAGCGCCAGCAATTCGCGCTTCGTGACCGGCCGCCGCAGCACCAGCACAGTGATCAGCACCACGATGGTGGGCGTCAGGAACAGAATCAGGCGTTCCAGGCCGGCGCTGATGTATTCCAGGCCCAGGAAGTCCAGAAAACTCGCCAGGTAATAGCCCAGCAGGCCCAGCACGATGATGCGCGCCCCATCTCTGCGGCTGAGCAGCGCGTTGCGTTTCTTCGCCCGCTGACGCTCTGCATAGGCGATCAGCAGGAAGAACGGAAACGAGAAAATCATCCGGAACGCGATCAGCGTGACCGCGTCGACGCCGTAGCGATACGTCAGCTTGGCCACGATAGCCTTGCCCGAGAACAGGATCGCCCCCAGCGCGGCCAGGCTCATGCCGATGATCAGATTGCGCCGGGACCCAGCTTGTACGGGGGGAGCGGCAGGGGATGAGGTAGGTGGGGAGGCAGGAGAAGACATCAGCAGCGGGAAATAAGGCCGGGTCGGCGGCCGTCTTGCAGATTTGCCATGCCGAGATCTGACCGAAGTATCAATCCTGCACTAAAATGGCGAGTTGCAGGAAGACAATGTGGCAGACCACCCCATGTTGGTGCATTTCTTTTCCATGCTCAAAAGCAGTGCGCGAGCCGATTTTCAGAATCGCCGACACAAGCTTGGCGCGACCTTGACACGACCCGATCTGACCATTTGGTCAGTTTTGATACGAGCCTGGCTGACAGAACCGAATTGGCAGCCTGGGCCGCTGCGCATGGCATCGAATTTGCTTTTGCGTACGGGGCGCGACTGCCGGTGAAGTCCCGGCGGCGCGTGCCGGAACAGCCCCGCTCCTGTCGTTCCGGCACCTGACCGCAGCTTGTCGCTGCACGCTTTTCGCAAGAATCGACATTCTTCCTGTTTTTGTCCGCTTCATCCGCTTTGTCCGCATCCGTTTTGTCCGATCACGTCCACATTCCAAAGGCTCACCCCATGACCACTCGCCGCACTCTGCTGTCGGCTGGCGCCGCGCTGATCGCGCTGTCCACCGGCCTGTCGCTGCCCGCATTCGCGCAGGAAAAAATCAAGGTCGCCGCCATCTACACGGTGCCCGTTGAACAGCAGTGGGTCAGCCGCATCCACAAGGCACTCGACGCAGCCAAGGCGCGCGGCGAGATCGACTACGTGTTCTCGGAAAACGTCACCAACGCCGACTACGAGCGCGTCATGCGCCAGTACGCCGAGCAAGGCAACAAGTTCATCGTGGGCGAAGCCTTCGCGGTGGAAGCTGCTGCCCGCAAGGTTGCCAAGGACTACCCGAAGACCGCCTTCCTGCTGGGTTCCTCGGGCAAGCCCCAGGCCCCCAACTTCGCGGTCTTCGACAACTACATCCAGGAACCGGCCTACTTGAGCGGCATGATCGCCGGTGGCATGAGCAAGACCAACAAGATCGGTCTGGTTGGCGGCTACCCCATCCCTGAAGTCAACCGCCTGATGCACGCCTTCATGGCCGGTGCCAAGGAAACCAACCCGAAGGCCGAATTCACGGTCAGCTTCATCGGTTCGTGGTTCGATCCCCCGAAGGCCAAGGAAGCGTCGTTCGCCATGATCGACAAGGGCGTGGACGTGCTGTATGCCGAGCGCTTCGGTGTGTCCGACGCCGCCAAGGAACGCGGCAAGCTGGCCATCGGCAATGTCGTGAACACCCAGCCGCAGTACCCGGAAACCGTGGTGGCCTCGGCACTGTGGAGCATGGAACCCACGATCAACGAAGCGCTGAAGGCCATCAAGGCAGGCACCTTCAAGGAAGCCGACTACGGCGTCTACTCGACCATGAAGCACAAGGGGTCGGAACTGGCACCGCTGGGTACCTTCGAGTCCAAGGTTCCGGCTGACCTGATCGCCAAGGTCAAGGCACGTGAACAGGAAATCCGTGACGGCAAGCTCGTCGTGGTGGTAAACGACAAAGAGCCGAAGTCGACGGCACGTTGATGACTGCACAGACTGCCCTCCTGCTTCGTGGGATCACGAAGCGCTTCGGCAGCCTGACTGCCAACGACGATATCTCGCTGACGGTGAACAGCGGCGAAGTCCTTGCCCTGCTGGGCGAGAACGGCGCCGGCAAGTCCACCCTGGTGTCTATCCTGTTCGGTCACTACGTGGCCGACGCAGGCAACATCGAGGTATTCGGCCAGCCGCTGCCGCCGGGTCGTCCAGACCTGGCGCTGGCGGCGGGTGTCGGCATGGTCCACCAGCACTTCACCCTGGCCGACAATCTGTCGGTCCTGGATAACGTGCTGGTTGGAACCGAGTCGCTGTGGCGCTGGCGCTCTGGCCGCAAGGAAGCCCAGGCGCGTATTGTCGCGCTGGGCGAACGTTTTGGTCTGGCTGTCGATCCGGACGCCCGTGTGGGTGATCTGTCGGTCGGTGAAAAACAGCGGGTCGAAATTCTGAAAGCGCTGTATCGCGGCGCGCGTATTCTGATTCTGGACGAGCCGACATCGGTCTTGACCCCGCAGGAAGTGGACGCCTTGTTCGCCACCTTGCGCGGTTTCATTGCCGAAGGTCTGGCCGTCATCTTCATTTCGCACAAGCTTGACGAAGTGATGGCGATCTCGCATCGCGTGTCCGTGCTGCGCCAGGGCAAACTGGTGGCCGAGCGCGATACCGTTGCCACCAACCCCAGCGAACTGGCCGAACTGATGGTCGGTCGCAAAGTGGAAATGCCGCGCCTGGCAGATTCCTCGGGTGCGCCTGCGTCCATGCCGGTGTTGCAGTTGAAGCAAGTCACGGTAACCGGTGGTGGTCATGGGGGCCGCGCCAGCAAGCTCGAAGCGCTGGACCTGACCGTGCATCAGCATGAAATCCTGGCGGTTGCAGGGGTTGCCGGTAATGGCCAGCAAGCATTGGTGTCGGTGCTGACCGGCATGCACGCGCCCGACAGCGGCACCATCCGCCTGGGGACCGCCTCGGAAGCAGCACCGATTGCGCCTGCCCAGTGGACCGCACGTGGCGTGGGCCGCATTCCCGAAGACCGTCACGGCGAAGGCATGATCGGTGATGCCGCGCTGTGGGAAAACGCGATTGTCGAAGACCTGCACGACCCGCGCTTTGCGCGCTTCGGCCTGATCCGGGCCGGTGCTGGCCGTGCGTGGGCCAAGACACTGGTGGAACGCTTCGACGTGCGTGCTGCCTCGCTGGATGTGCGTACGCGCAGCCTGTCGGGCGGCAACATGCAAAAACTCATTCTCGGCCGCACGTTGGCGCGCGAACCGCGCCTGATCGTGGCCGATCAACCGACCTGGGGCCTGGACATCGGGGCCGTCTCTTATGTGCACTCGCAGTTGCTTGCCGCACGCACGCGTGGGGCTGGCGTGCTGCTGATTTCCGAAGACCTGGAAGAGATCTTTGCCTTGGCCGACCGCATTGCCGTGCTGTGCGCCGGTCGCCTGGTGGCCGTGCGCCCCGCGCGCGACTGGACGCTGGCCAGCATTGGCCTGGCCATGACCGGCGTTGACCCGGCCACCATTCCGGTGGCTGATGCAGGAGCCACAGCATGATCGGCGCATGGCGTTTGGAACGCCGTACCGAACCCAGCCGCACCGCCACCGCGCTTGCGCCGCTGGCGGCCATTGCCTTCACCTTGCTGGTATGCGCGGCGCTGGTCGCCTGGGCGGGCGCACCGATCGGCCAGACCTATGCCCTGCTGTTCGATGGGGCCTTCGGTTCACGTTTCGCTATCTCGGAAACACTGACCCGTGCCACCCCGTTGATCTTGACCGGCCTGGCCTGCGCCGTGGCATTCCGGGCGCGGCTGTTCAACATCGGGGCCGAAGGTCAGTTGTACCTGGGTGCGCTGGCTGCCGTCGCGGTCGGTGGCATGCACGGCGGCGAGGCGCTGGACTGGCCCATGCCCGTGCTGTTCGCTGCCATGATGGCCGCTGCTGCGCTGGCCGGTGCCGTCTGGCTGCTGATCCCGGCCTTGATGAAAGCCAAGCTGGGTGTGGACGAAGTCGTCACCACGCTGCTGGGCAATTTCATCGTGCTGCTGATCGTGTCGATGATGCTCGATGGTCCGATGAAAGACCCGATGGCCATGGGTTGGCCACAATCGGTGGCGCTGGCATCGGACCTGGAACTCGGCAAGCTGATCGAACGCACGCGCGCCCACACCGGGCTGCTGTGGGCGGCTGGTCTGGCCGTGGTCGTGTGGCTGGTCAACCGCTACACCGTGTTCGGATTCCGCATGCGTGCCGTGGGTGCCAATGCCCACGCATCGAAATTCCTCGGCCTGCCCGTTACGCGCGTGATGATCGGAACCGCCCTGCTGTCGGGTGCCCTGGCCGGTCTGGCCGGTGCCATCGAAGTGGCCGGTCGCACCAGCTACGTCACCTTGGACATGTCGCCGGGCTACGGCTACAGCGGTGTGGTGGTGGCCATGCTGGCTGCGCTGCACCCGCTGGGTGTGGTTGCAGCCGCCGTGTTCGTGGCAGGTGTGCTGGTCGGTGCCGATAGCATGAGCCGCGCGATTGCCGTCCCCAACTACATCGCTGACGTGATCGTTGCCACCGCCTTGTTGTCCATGCTGGTCGCGATGCTGTTCTCGCAATACCGGCTGCGCCGCATGGGAGCCGCATGATGGAAACCTTGGATCTGCTTGGCAGCGCGGCCTTCTGGGTCGCCATGCTGCGTATTGCGACGCCCCTGATTCTGGGCACGCTTGGTGTGCTGTTGTGCGAACGCGCAGGCGTCTTGAACCTGGGCATCGAAGGCATCATGGTCGCCGGCGCTTTCTCGGGCTGGTTGGCCGTCTATCTGGGTGCACCGCTTCCGGTGGGCGTGCTGGTTGCAGCCGTCGTCGGTGGTCTGTTCGGCCTGCTGCATGCCGTGCTGACCGTCATGCTGGGCCTGTCGCAGCACGTGTCGGGGCTTGGCGTCACCATGCTGGCCAGCAGCTTGAGCTACTTTGCGTATCGCGTGAGCTTCCCGAAGGTGGAAACCCCACCGACCATCACGCCGTTTGCTGAAATGCACTGGTTGGACGGCATTCCCATCATCGGACCAGTGCTGGGTGGGCAAACGCCCATGACCTTGTTTGCACTGCTGGCGGTGCCGGCCATTGCCTGGCTGCTGTATCGCACGCCGGTCGGTTTGGCGCTGCGCATGGTCGGCGAAAACCCCGCTGCCGCAGAAGGCCAGGGCTTGTCGGTGACGCGTCTGCGCATTGGTGCCATCGTCGCAGGCTCTGCCTTGATGGGTGTGGCGGGCAGTTTCCTGACGCTGTCGGCCTTCAACGCCTTCTTCTTCAACATGATCAACGGCCGTGGCTGGATCTGCGTGGCGCTGGTGGTATTTGCGTCGTGGCGACCCGGCAAGGCCCTGGCAGGCGCGCTGCTGTTCGCGTTCTTCGACGCGCTGCAACTGCGCCTGCAACAGTCCTCGGGGGCATCGCTGCCCTATCAGGTCTACCTGATGATCCCCTACATCCTGTCCATCCTGGCCCTGGTGGTGATGGCGCGTCGCGCCGCCTACCCGCAGGCCCTGATGAAGCCCTATCGCAAGGGCGAACGATGATTTTCTACCAGGCAACATGATCGATACGCTTATCAAGAACGCCACCCTCGCTGACGGCCGCAAGGCCATCAGCGTGGCCATTGTCGACGGCCGCATCGATGCCGTCGGCCCCGACGCCGAATTCGCCAATGTGCAAGCGGGTCAGGTGATCGACGCGGCCGGCCAATTGCTGTCCACGCCCTTCGTTGACGCCCACTTCCACATGGACGCCACGCTCAGCTACGGGCTGCCGCGTGTGAACCAAAGCGGCACGCTGCTGGAAGGCATTGCGCTGTGGGGGGAACTCAAGCCCCTGCTGACGCAAGACGCCGTGGTCGAACGCGCACTGGCGTATTGCGATTGGGCGGTGGGCAATGGCCTGCTGGCCATCCGCAGCCACGTGGACGTCTGTGACGCCAGCCTGTTGGCGGTGGAAGCGCTGCTGCACGTCAAAAAACAGGTTGCGTCCTATCTGGACCTTCAACTGGTGGCCTTCCCGCAAGACGGCGTGCTGCGTTCGCCCGGCGCGCTGGACAACCTGAAGCGTTCGCTGGACATGGGTGTCGACGTGGTGGGTGGCATTCCCCACTTCGAACGCACTATGGCAGACGGCGCGGAATCGGTCCGCATTCTGTGCGAAATCGCGGCCGAACGCGGCCTGCGTGTGGACATGCATTGCGATGAAACCGACGACCCGATGTCGCGTCACATCGAAACCCTGTCGTACCACGCCCATCGCCTGGGCCTGTTCGACCGCGTCACCGGTTCGCACCTGACGTCCATGCATTCCATGGACAACTACTACGTGTCCAAGCTGATCCCGCTGATGGCCGAAGCACGGGTGAACGTGATCGCCAACCCGCTGATCAACATCACCATCCAGGGCCGCCACGACACCTACCCGAAGCGTCGTGGCATGACGCGCGTACCGGAATTGATGGCCGCCGGCATCAACGTGTCCTTCGGCCACGACTGTGTGCGCGACCCCTGGTATTCGCTGGGTTCCGGCGACATGCTGGACGTCGCCTTCATGGGTCTGCACGTGGGCCAGATGACCGGCCGCGATCCGATGCTGGCCTGTTTCGATGCGGTCACCCGCAACCCGGCCAAGACCATGGGCATCGAAGGCTACGGCCTGGAACCTGGCTGCAACGCCGACCTGGTGCTGTTGCAAGCCGCCGACCCGGTCGAAGCCCTGCGCCTGCGCGCCACCCGCCTGTGGGTGATGCGCCGCGGACGTATCATTGCGCATACGCCGCCTGCGGTGGCGACCCTGGACTTGCCGGGTCGTCCGTCGCGCGTCGACTGGCAGTAAGGCTGCGGTGGCGGGTTTGCTTCGACCAGCTTGCCCGGAACCACGCAGCACAATCATTACCAGCAGGTCCACGCCGTCGAGCGTAGCGCCCGGTCGGACCTGACCCACATTCATCAGAGAAAGTATCTCGCACCCATGAAAACCGATCCGCGTTTCCCCAACCTGTTCATCCTTGATCACCCGCTGATCCAGCACAAGCTGACGCACATGCGTGACAAGGACACGTCCACGCGTACCTTCCGCGAACTGCTGCGCGAAATCACGCTGTTGATGGGTTACGAGATCACGCGCGACATTCCGCTGACCACCCGCACCATCGAAACGCCCATGGTCACCATGGACGCCCCCGTCATTGCCGGCCGCAAGCTGTCGGTGGTGCCGGTGCTGCGCGCGGGCAGCGGCATGGCCGATGGCCTGCTGGAACTGGTGCCCTCGGCACGTGTGGGCCACATCGGCCTGTATCGTGGCGCGGACCACAAGCCGGTGGAATATCTGATTCGCCTACCCGAAGTCGAAGGCCGCAGCTTCATTCTGTGCGACCCGATGATCGGCACCGGCCACTCGGCTGCCTACGCGGTTGACGTGCTGAAGCAGCGCGGCGTGGCTGACAGCGACATTCAGTTCCTGGCGCTGGTGGCATCGCCCGAAGGCATGGCCGTGTTCTGCGAAAAGCACCCGAACGTGAAGATCTACGTGGCTTCGCTGGACGAGTATCTGGACGACCACGCGTACATCGTGCCGGGCCTGGGTGACGCGGGTGACCGCTTGTTCGGCACCAAGAACTGATCTGGCTTGTTGAGTGGGTTTGCCGGGTTTCCTTTACACGGACGTAGGCACGACGCCCTGCTGAACGCCTGAAAGCTGGCCTGACATCAAGTCAGGCCAGCTTTTTTTATGTCTACCACTTCGCCCTAAGTGTATTGCTATACTAATACACATGGACGCCATGAAGTTACACATCGAGCCCAGCTCGCCTGACCCGATCTACCGACAGATCGTCGGTCAGATCACCCGGATGATCGCCGCAGGGCAGTGCCCGCCAGGCACCCGCCTGCCTTCGGTGCGCGAGGTCGCCGCAGCACATGCGATCAATCCAATGACGGTATCCAAGGCCTATGCCCAGCTGGAAACCCAGCACCTGCTGGAGCGCCAGCGTGGCAAAGGCATGGTGGTGGCCGACCGCACGCAGGGGGTGACATCCATGGAAGAGCGGCTTCAGGCGCTCGACCCCGCCTTGCGCGACTTGGCCAGGCAAGCACAGGAACTCGCGCTGCCAGTCGATCAGGTGATCGATGCACTGCGCAAGCTGATGAAAGACAGCTGATAGACGAACGCGTAAGAAGAACGCACACGCAAAACGCATGAAGACAACCGACGAAAGGAATCAGGAATGACGGATGTGCCCCACCCCGCAAACTTGTTGAGCGCCGAAGGACTTGTGAAAGATTACGGCCATCACCGTGTACTTGATGAGGTGTCGCTACACGTGGAACCCGGCAGCATCGTGGGACTGGTAGGCCGTAACGGTGCGGGTAAAAGTACCTTGATCGAGTGCATGATTGGCCTGCGCATGCCGGATCGCGGCCAAGCCATACTGTTCGGCAAAGCTGCCACGAGCATTGATGACACCGACAAGTCGCGGCTGGCTTACGTGCCGCAGAAGCCTGATGGCTTCGACTGGATGACGATTGCCGGCATGCTGAACATGATCGCCAGCCTGTACTCGAATTGGGATGCACAACTGTGCGCCCGTCTGCTGAACGAATGGAAGCTGGATGGCACGCGCCGCCTGCAGGCCCTGTCGCCGGGTGAACGCCAGCAAGTCGCCATCATTCGCGCCCTGGCACCGCGCCCCAGCCTGCTGGTGCTGGATGAACCCGCATCGGCACTCGACCCCGTCGCCCGGCGCGCCCTGCTGCGTGAAGTCGTGAATCTGGTCGGCGAAAACGAGACCACCGTGCTGTTTTCCACACACCTGATCTCCGATCTGGAGCGAGTGGCCTCGCATGTTGCGGTCTTGCATGATGCTCAGTTGCGCCTGCACGCCAGCCTGGATGATGTGAAAGAAAGCTGGCGACGAGTCTGGTGGCCGGCGTCGTCGGCGCTACCGGCACAGCCCCTGCCCGGCGAACAATCACGCCGCGCGCTGGAGGCCGGCGGATGGACTCTGCTGATGCACGATGCGACAGGAACGCTGTCAGCAACATTGCCTGCCGCCGCCCAAGTACATCCGGTCAATCTCGACGACCTGTTCATGGAGGTCGCGGCATGACGGTAATGTCTTCGCAATCCATGTCTGCGCAATCAATGTCTGCGCAGTCCAAGACCACATGGCTGCGGACCATCTTGCCCGCTCCCTGGCTGAGTCTGCTGAATCTGGTGTTGTTCATTGGCGGGCTGGGCATGGCGGCTTTCATCGGCCACATGGATAACGACAGCGCCGGCCGACTCGTCTGGTTGAAAGGCTGGGCAATTGCCGCAGCAGTCTGGTGGCTATTGATGGGCACGCGCGTCTGCAGTCTGGTCTACCGCATGACGTCGTTGCGACTGCCAGGAATCAGGCGCGTTTTCTGGCGTGGTGTGTTGCTGCACCTAGCGTTCTCCGTGGGGTTGCCCGCCATGACGCTACTCGTGTGGCAGCCAGCTGGTGCAGACATGCCGGCACTGATCGCCGCCTTGTGGTTGGGATCTGCCATGGGCTTTCTGATCGTCAGCATGCCGGCTGCCGTCCCGGTCATGCCTGCACTGATCATCGGTACCAACTGGAATACGATGGCAACGCCGGTGTTCAGCTTGTTGATGGGCAGCTTCGCCATGCTGATCGCAGGCTTGGCGTGGCGATGGCACCTCGGTCCGCTCAGGTTGCCGTTCCTGGCACCGTTTGCCATGGTGATGGAAGGCATGTCGCTGGATGCATTTCGCTTTTCCAGACAGGCGTCGAAAAAACAGACAAGCCGCCAGACTCCTACGCACGCAACGCCAACCCTGGGAAATCGCGACCTGCTTGCCGCACTGCTTGGACGGGGATGCCAGACTGTCCGCCAAGCGCTTGGCCAACGTGCGCAGCTAATCACTTATCTGGTCACCGCGACTACCATCGCCGCCATGCTGTGGGCTGCTGCCTTCCTGATGGACGAGCAGGCGCGTGTCCATAACATGCCCGTGCTCGCCCTGATGGTTACCGGCCTGATGCTGGTCGCAGGTAGGCCGGCCAGCGCAATTGCACACATCCATCACGCGCGATCAGCCCAACTGGCTGAACTGATGCTGGCCCCCGGCATGCCGCCACGCGACCGTCTGGGCGGCATGTTGATGCGGCAGGTGGCGCATTGTCTGGTGGAACGCATTGCGCTGGTCAGCCTGACGGCAGCCGTCGCCCTGCACCTCGCCTACCCGGTAAGTCTGCCTTGGTTGATATGGTGGACATGCTTCAGCATGGTCGTGCTGGTGCTGGCGCTAGGCGCTGCATGGCTCGCGTCGCAAGGGCAGCGTGGTGGATGGGGGCGAGCAGGTATCAGCGCACTGCTGATGGTACTGGGCACTGCCACCAACATCTGGGTGGCGAAGAACGAGACGGCCCTGTCCATCGGTTGGCTGGCAGCCTGGGGCGGGTGGAGCATGCTGGCAGCGGCGTGGTGGTTGACGTGTTGGCGTCGCGTGAGCGGCGGACCTCGCGGCAACGCAGGTCTGGCCACATGACATACGGGATTTCAGGTGGAAACCCGCATGTCATACGACAACCTACAACACAGCACTGATTGATGAAAAAGTCAGCCCGAGCATCGGGCTATCCCCAATCGCCTATCTTGTACGACAACGTATGATTAGCGTAGCGATACGGAGTCACGAAAGATCCGGACGCCCCCACCCGACACATCGCACGGTGCCCAGACGCCGGCGGTAAATACCCAGGTGGGCGTTGCCTGCGGTATGGGCAGCGTCCATCTGGAACAGGATGCTTGCCATGAAAAAAATCGCCCTGGCTTTTTCCCCGCAGACCGCTAACCGCCTGCGTGCAGCCACCCTGGCCGCAGTCTGCGCAACCGCAGGCTTCGCTGCATCCGCGCCCGCGCTGGCACAGACCACTGACTGGCCCACCAAGAACGTCACCATCGTCGTTCCCTTCCCGCCCGGTGGCTCCACCGACGCCGTGGGTCGCGTCATGGCTCAAGGCTTGCAAACACAGCTTGGCCAAACTTTCTTGATCGACAATCGTCCGGGTGCCACCGGCACGATCGGTGCAGCCTCGGTGAAGCGCGCTGCACCCGATGGCTATACCCTGCTGTTCGCGTCGCTGGGCCCGTTTGTCATCTCGCCGCATCTGATCAAGGGCGTGGCTTACGACGCGACGAAAGACTTCGACTACATCAGCGTGCCGGTGCAGGCACCCAACGTGCTGGTCGCCAGCCCCAAGCAAACCGCACAGACGGTCGCCGACGTGATCGCGGAACTGAAGAAGCGTCCGGGTGCGGTCAGCTTCGCCAGCTCGGGCAATGGCTCGTCTGACCACCTGTCGGCAGAACTGTTCTGGCAGCAGACCGGCACGCAAGGCCTGCATGTGCCGTACAAGGGCGGCGGCCCGGCAGTCAACGACTTGCTGGGTAGCCAGGTCGACTTCTCGTTCCAGAACGTCAACACCGTGATCGCCCACCTGCGCGCCAAGTCACTGCGTCCGATCGCCGTGACCGGCCACACGCGTTCGCCCGTGCTGCCTGACGTCCCGACCCTGGCTGAAGTAGGCGTGCAAGGTGCCGAGATCTACTCGTGGCAAGGTTTCGCAGCACCCAAGGGCCTGCCGCCCGCCGTGCTGAAGAAAATTTCCGATGCCACCATTGCTACCTTCCGCGATCCGGCCATTGCCAAGCGCATGACTGACCAAGGTCTGGAAATCGTTGCCAACACGCCGGAAGAAATGACCGCCTTCCAGTCCAAGGAATCGGCCCGCTGGAAGCAACTGATCGAAACCCGCAAGATCACGGCGGACTGAGTCATCTGATGTCGTGTGCCGTGGTGCGCTGAGTGCGTGCCGCGGCATTTGGTGTTTGTTGTGCCGTGTTTTCCTGCTGGTTTTTGCTGTGATTTCTTGATCGTATGAAGTCCGTTCTTAGCCCCTTTTAGTTTTCGTCCTGCTTTTTTCGTCCCGTTCTTTTCGTTCTTTTCCTATTCGCTTATCGCCGTCGCATTGCCTTCGCGCAGCAGCCCCATCGCAGGGGCCTCTACGCAGTGTTCCACTTTCGCCAGCCGCAGCCATCTATGTCCAACACCTCCCCCCGCATCCCCGCATCCAGCCCACGCATCACCGACGTCCGAGTCATTCCGGTCGCCGGCCATGACAGCATGTTGCTCAACCTGAGCGGCGCACATGCACCGTTCTTCACGCGCAATCTGCTGCTGTTGACTGACAGCGACGGTCGCACGGGTATAGGCGAAGTGCCGGGCGGCGAAGGCATTCGGCAGACGCTGGAAGACGCGCGGCCGCTGATCGTCGGTCAAACGCTGGGTAACTACCAAAAGGTGCTGGCCGACGTGCGCCGCGAGTTCGCCCAGCGTGACCAGGGCGGACGCGGACTGCAGACCTTCGATCTGCGCATCACCATTCACGCCGTGACAGCGGTTGAAACCGCCATGCTCGACTTGCTGGGCCAATTCCTGGAAGTGCCGCTGTGCGCACTGCTGGGCGACGGTCAGCAACGCGATGCGGTCGAAATGCTGGGCTACCTGTTCTTCGTTGGCGACAGCAAGCGCACCGACCTGCCCTATCGCCGCGACGAAAACGCCGAAAACAGCTGGTTCGGCGTGCGCGACCTGGAAGCCCTGACCCCCGCAACCATCGTGCGCCAGGCTGAAGCGGCCTACGAACGTTATGGCTTCCGTGACTTCAAACTCAAGGGCGGCGTGCTGCGCGGCGAGGAAGAAGTCGAAGCCATTCGCGCCCTGCACGCCCGCTTCCCCGAAGCACGCGTCACGCTCGACCCCAATGGCGGCTGGCTGCTGAAAGACGCCATTCGCCTGTGCCGTGACTTGCATGGCGTGCTGGCCTACGCGGAAGACCCTTGCGGCGGCGAAGGCGGCTTCTCGGGCCGCGAAGTCATGGCCGAATTCCGTCGTGCCACTGGCCTGCCTACCGCCACCAACATGGTTGCCACCGACTGGCGTCAGATGGTGCACGCGATCTCGCTGCAAGCCGTCGATATCCCGCTGGCCGACCCGCACTTCTGGACCTTGCAAGGCTCGGTTCGCGTCGCCCAGCTGTGCGAATCCTTCGGCCTGACCTGGGGTTCGCATTCCAACAATCACTTCGACATCTCGCTGGCGATGTTCACCCATGCAGCCGCCGCTGCACCGGGCCGCGTGACTGCCATCGACACCCACTGGATCTGGCAGGACGGTCAAGGCCTGACGATCAACCCGCCGCAAATCATCGACGGCCACGTTGCCGTGCCGACCACACCGGGCCTGGGCGTGACCCTCGACATGGCAAAGGTCGAGCAGGCGCACCAGCTTTATCTGCAACACGGTCTGGGCGCACGCGACGACGCGATTGCCATGCAATTCCTGTCGCCGAACTGGCGCTTCGACGCCAAGCGCCCTTGCCTGGTTCGCTGAAAACCGGAGAAGAACACAGGAACTATCCAGTAAGTGCCCAATAAGTGCCAAGGGATAACCCGTAGCCAAGCCACTGAATAAGACATCCCCATGACTCACCAGGGCAAAAGTGCCGTATGGTGGCATTGATGAAATACCGCGCGCCGTGTCCCGGCATGGCACTCGGTATCATCGACGCCAACATGCAGTCCTTCGAAGAAGGGACGGCAGCCCTGGAGAGCATTAGGATGGACAAGGCAACACCCCGTAGCGCAGCTGCTGCGGGCACCCAAAGCATCGAACGCGCTATGGAAGTCCTGCGTTTCGTTGCCAGCGCACACCATCGTGGCGCGCGACTGACTGACGTCGTAGACGCACTCAAGCTAAGCAAATCCACCGCACGACGCCTGCTGGGCGCGCTGGCCCGTTCGGGCATGGTGGAACAGAATCCCGACAATAAACACTACGTACTGGGCGAAGAGGCCTGGGTGCTGGGCACCTTGGCCAATGGTCGTCAGCGCCTGCTCGACGCCGCCACCGACAGCGTCACGCGCCTGGCAAAGCTCACCGGCGACACCGCATTCCTGGTGATTCCGCGCGGCAGCTACAGCGTCTGTGTATTGCGCGAAGAAGGCTCGTACCCGATTCGTACCCATCTGCTGCAACCAGGTGGACGCCACCCCTTGGGCATCAGTGCCGCAGGCCTGGCCATTCTTGCCTCGCTGCCCGATGCCGACATGGAATCTGCGCTGCAAGCCAACGCAGCCGTCATTGCCGAACACTATCCACGTGTGCAGCTCGCACGCGTGCGCGAAATGGCTGCCCAGACGCGTCGCGACCGGGTGGCGCTCAACCCCGGCATGATCCTCGAAGGTTCGTGGGCGCTGGGTGTGGCCATCACCGATAAGCAGGGCCGCCCGATCGGCGCGTTGTCGATTGCAGCCATCGAGTCGCGCATCGTCGGTGCACGCCAGGAAAGCCTGTCGGCCCTGCTGCGCACCGAGGCCGACACCGTCATGCAACGCATCAACACCCTCTGATATGACACCGGCGTGGAAGGTATTGCGGGTCGCCGCAAGGCGTCCGCACGTCCTCTGATTACCGGCTTGTTGATTACTCCAGTTGTTGTTACCCCATTCAATACGCAATCAACCCACAAGGAAACGCACCATGACTCCCCAGGTATGCATCGCTGGTTGGGCCCACAGCCCCTTTGGCAAACACGACGCGCTGGACGTGGAAGACCTGATCCGGCTGGTGGCACAACCCGCGCTTGACGACGCGGGCGTAGAAGCGGCTCAGGTCGATGCGATTTTCCTGGGTACCTTCAACAACGGCCTGTCGCCGCAGGACTTTGGTGCAGCGCTGGTCGCCATGGCCGTCCCTGCTCTGCGCCACACCCCCGCCACCCGGCTGGAAAACGCGTGCGCAACCGGCTCGGCCGCCCTGCACGCCGCCATGCATTACATCGAATCGGGTGCCGGCAAGATCGCGCTGGTACTGGGTGTCGAGAAGATGACCGGTGTACCCAACGACAAGCTGATCGACGTGCTGCGTTCCGGTTCCTACCGCAAGGAAGAAGACCGCATCGACCACGGTTTTGCCGGTGTGTTCGGCCAGGTGGCCAGCGAGTACTTTGCCGAGCACGGTGACCAGAGCCTGGCACTTGCCACCATCGCCGCCAAGAACCACCGCAATGGCGTGCACAACCCCTACGCACAGTTCCGCCGCGACCTGGGCGTGGACTTCTGCAACACCGTGTCGGACAAGAACCCGCTGGTTGCCGCCCCGCTGCGCCGCACCGACTGCTCGCTGGTATCCGACGGTTCCGCCGCCCTGGTACTGGTCAGCGGCGATGTCGCACGCACCCTGGACAAGGCCATCAAGTTCCGCTCCACCGTGCAGGTCAACGACTTCCTGCCGTTGAGCCTGCGCAAAGACCACTACTTCGGCGGCGCATCGCAAGCCTGGAGCAAGGGCCTGAAAGAAGCTGGTGTGGGCCTGTTCGATCTGGACCTGGTCGAAACCCACGACTGCTTCACCATCGCCGAAATGCTGGAATACGAAGCCATGGGCCTGACCCCGCGCGGCAAGGGCTGGCAAGCCGCGCTGGACGGCACCACCGCCCGCGAAGGCAAGCTGCCGGTCAACCCCTCGGGCGGCCTGAAAGCCAAGGGCCACCCGCTGGGAGCCACCGGCGTATCGCTGCACGTCATGGCCGCCATGCAATTGATGCATGCCGCAGGCGACATGCAGATCCCCAATGCCACGCTGGCCGGCGTCTTCAACATGGGCGGCGCAGCCGTTGCGAACTACGTAAGCATTCTGGAACGCGCACGTTGATCGGTTGATTGGCGGGTGGTGGGTCTGTGTGTTCGGTTTTGCATGTGGATTTTGCATTTGCGTTCTGCCCGACACCGCACCCGCCACACCAACGCATTACCTGCTGCGCGACGCATCAACCTTGATCCTCGCCCGTCAGCACCTCATCAGACCATCCCATTTTTCTTCACGAGACAAGCATGAGCCTCCCCCTTGAAAATCGCGTCGCCCTGGTGTTCGGCGGCGGGTCGAACGACACCACTGGCTGGAGCAACGGCAAAGCCACCGCCATCACCTTCGCCCGCGCCGGCGCGCATGTGGTGGTTGCCGACATCAGCGGTTCGGCAGCAGAAGCCACCCGCGACGCGATTCTGGCCGAAGGATTCAAGGCCGAAGCAGCCACGGTCGACGTGACCAACTCGGCGCAAGTCAAAGCCCTGGTGGACGAACTCGCCGCGCGTCTGGGCAGCATCGATGTGTTGCACAATAACGTTGGCATCACGGCCATGGGCGGTCCGATCGAAGAGTCGGAAGAGTCGTGGCAACGTGTGATGGACGTGAATCTGAAGAGCATTTTCCTGACCTGCAAGCACGTGCTGCCGCACATGATTGCGCAAGGCAGGGGTTCGATCATCAACGTGTCGTCCTTGGCCGCTATTCGCTGGACGGGCTACCCCTATGCGTCGTATTACGCCAGCAAGGCGGGCGTGAACCAGTTCACCGTTGGCCTGGCACTGCAATACGCGGGCCAAGGTATTCGCGCCAACACCATTCTGCCGGGCATGATCAATACGCCGTTGATTTACAAGCAGATCAGCAATCAGTACGCGAGCCCCGAAGAAATGGTCGCGCAACGCGACGCGGCATGCCCGATGAAGCGCATGGGCACGGCATGGGAAATCGCAAATGCGGCGCTGTTCCTGGCGTCGGACGCATCAAGCTATATCACTGGTGTGAATCTGCCGGTTGATGGCGGGTTGTCGCTCAAGGTTTCTTGAAGGTTAGTTATTTCGGCTAGGTTGCTGTGCTGCTGGGCCGGGTGCGGTTTGCTCGTAACGGTGTGGCGGTTCTTCTGCCAGTCGCGGGTGGTGGGGCCGGCTCGCCTGCCCCGCTTGACCTTGGCGTCGGGTCTCCGCCCTCCACCTTGTCCAGAAGGGCAGCCAATCCGGCCCCACCACCCACGCCTTCAGACTTTCTTGGTTAAAAGCCAATCCCGCCTGTGGGTGAGCTGGACTTTTCTGGCTGCTTGGTGCTGGAATCGGTTCTCGGCATTTGATGGCCACCATCCTTCAATCGCTATGCGGTTGGCACGCGGGATTGGCTGGCCAGGTCGCCACGAAGAGATTTCTCCGGCTCACGATTCGGTGGGTTCTTCAGCAGCCTTTTACGGCAGCGCCACGCAAGAATATTTGCGCTTCTGCTTGGTGGTGGGGTGACACCGAAGCGGGTGGCCGCAGCATTACGGCATGCGGAGAGCGGCAGCGACGACCGTGGCGCTGGCGGCTGATTTACGTAAAACGCTTGTGCTGCGTGTTGGCGAGGCGCTTGCCATGCGGCGATAAAAAAACCACCGGAGCGTCGGCGGCTCAGCGCGCTCAACTGCGTGCGGAGAGCTGTTAGAAGCGCCTTCCACGCAAAAATTCTGACCGTCCTACAGGTCCACGATCCTGTTACTGGCGACTGATTTGATGCATGCGCTCAGCGGACCTGTGAGTGCTTTTTGAAACGCCTGGCAGCATCAGCACTTACTACCACTCATCACCGTTCTTCATCGGTCCGAACATTCTTCATCAGTCCGCACGTTCTTCACCGCGTCGAACTTTCTCTATCGCCCCGAACGTTCAACACACAGCCGTCAAAGCACCAACCTTCAGCGCCCCGCCTTTTCGTCGCATTACCTGGTGTGCGGCCATCCGCTTCCAAGTCACCCCACCATCAAGCAGACGCGCAAATTCTCTTGCGTGGCATCGCCCTGAAAGGCCCCTGATATACGGTCAGAGACGTGAGCCGCTGAGCCGCTTCGTGGCGACCTGGCCAGCCAATCCCGGGTGCCAGCCGCGTAGCGATTGAAGGATGGTGACCACCGAATGCCGAGAACCGCTAACAGCACCAAGCAGCCAGAGAAACGGCAAACGCCCAAAGGCGGGATCAGCTTTTAACCAAACGACCTTGAAGGCGTGGGTGGTGGGGCCGGGTCGGCTGCCCTTCTGGACGAGGTGGAGGGCGGGAGCCCCGACGCCAACGTCCAGCGGGGCAGCCGACCCGGCCCCACCACCCACGACTGACTCAAGAACGAAAACACCGTTACGCGCAAAACCCAACTCGCAGAAAAACCACCGCACCATCACCAACAAACCCCGTAAAACTCGTAAAGGATCTGGCAAGACCAGACAGACAAGTCCCCCACTGCGGTAAGGTCCAACAAACCGCCAAGCGCGACACCAGCACACGTACGGAAATGGCCACCCCATGCCCAACGCCCCCCAGACCGCCCAGAACGACGCCATCAACCGGCCCATCGCCATCGCCAGCTGGCTACTCGCAGCCGCCGCCCTGATACTCGTCCTGCACCTGCGCCTGCTGCTCCCCCTGCTCTGCGGCCTGCTCGTACACCAACTCGTCCGCCTCATGTCGCCGCTGCTACAGCGCCGCGTATCCGGCGAACGCGCCCGCATGATCTCCGTTGCACTCGTCGCCACCATCGTCATCGCCGCCCTCGCCATCGCCGTCGTCGCCGCCATCAGCTTCCTGCGCAGCGACGCCGGCAGCTTGCCCCACCTGCTGGGACGCCTGATGCGGGTCATCGACGAAGCCAAAACACAAGTGCCTGGCCCGCTCGTGCAATACCTGCCCACCGACGCCACCGAATTCCGCAACGACGTCATGATCTGGGCGCGCGAACACATGAGCACCCTGCGACTGGCCAGCGGCGAAGTCGTCACCGGCATCGTGCACGCCATCATCGGCATGGTGCTGGGCGGCATGGTGTCCCTGTACCAAGCTCGACCGCCGCACGAATCCGCCCCCCTGGCCGAAGCGCTGACCCTGCGCATGCGCCTGCTGGCCGACGCCTTTCATCGCGTCGTCTTCGCTCAGATCCGTATCTCACTGGTCAACACCGCACTGACTGCCGTGTTCCTGGTGGTCCTGCTGCCGCTCTTCGGGGTGCACCTGCCGCTGACCAAGACCATGATTCTGGTGACCTTCTTCGCCGGACTGCTGCCGGTGGTGGGCAACCTGATTTCCAACACGGTCGTGGTGCTGGTTGCCCTGTCCGCATCCTTGAACGTGGCGATTGCCGCACTCGCCTTCCTGGTGGCCATCCACAAGTTCGAGTACTTCCTGAACGCGCGCATCGTGGGCACCCGCATCCACGCGCATTCCTGGGAATTGCTGGCCGCCATGCTGCTGATGGAAGCCGCCTACGGGTTACCCGGCCTGGTTGCCGCACCCGTTTATTACGCCTATCTGAAAAACGAGTTGATGCGCGCACGTCTGGTTTGACGCGAAATCGGCCCCATATGGAATGCACAGACAGACTAAACAGCAGACCAAACACCAGGCGAAAGCCACCGCTGTGCCTGGATAAACAAAATTGGTCATCGCGCAACAGTTGCTGTGCAAGCAGCAATCTTTATTGACAATTACTGCATAGGCAGTAAACTTTGAGTCATGAGCCTGCCAAACGATCCTCTCCAGTCCGCCCCTTGGTGCCTGACCAACTTTCGGCCCGAAGAAAGCATTGGTTATCTGATCAAGTCGGCTTACGCCTCCATGCAGCGCGCCATCGATATCGAGGTCGCGCCCATGGATTTGACCGCAATGCAGTGGACACCACTGCTGCGCATGGCGGCTGGTCAGGCCGATACCGCTGCTGAACTGGCGCGGGTGGTTGGTATGGACACCGGCGCCATGACCCGCATGCTGGATCGCCTGGAACACAAGGGGCTGATCCGCCGCTCGCGTAGCGCCGAAGACCGTCGTGTGATCAAGCTTGAACTGACGGAAGAAGGTCGGCACAAGGCGAATCAGATTCCGCCTTTGCTGTTGAAGGTCACGGAAATGCATTTCGCCGGCTTCGATGAGAATGAACGCGAAATCATGAAAGGTCTGCTTCGTCGAATGCTGGCCAATGGAACCCCTCCCCCGGACCAGCCCTGAAAAAAGCCAGCGGTGCGAGCCGCTTTTTTTTCTACAAATAGCTGCCTAAGCAATTACAGCCCGGTCAATATAATTCAGCTAACTGTCAGAACCATCATGAAACTTCGTCTTCTGCTTATCCCCATCGTGGCCGCCGTGCTCAGCGCGTGCGCCAGCATCGACGCCGGCGCGCCACGTGCAACGGCAGTCGATCCCGCCGTGCTTGGCGCGCAACTCACGCCGGTTACCTGGCCCACTGAACAGTGGTGGCAGCGTTACGGCGATGCGCAGTTGAACGCGCTGGTGGACGAAGCGCTGACGGGCAGCCCTAGCCTGGCCGTGGCACGTGCCCGGCTGGCGCAAGCCAATGCAGCTGCCGGCCTGGCACGGGCATCAAGCGGCGGTCGTGTCACAGGCAATCTGAACGCCACCCGCCAGCGGTACACGGAAAACGGCGCGGTGCCCAAGCCCTTGGCTGGCAGTGTCGATACCGATGCCAAGCTGTCTTTGGATGCTTCGATCGACCTGGATTTCTGGAATCGCAACGGTTCGCTGCTGGATGCCGCGCTGTCACAAGCCCGCGCCGCACAGGCCCAGCAGCAAGCGGCCCGTGTGTTGATCGCTGGCACCGTGACCAGCAGCTATCTGGACTTGCAGCGTCTGTTCACCCAGCACCAGGTGTTGAGCGCAGCCATCAAGCAGCGTGAAGACTTGCTGGCCCTGACTCGCCAGCGCTTCGACGCCGGGCTGGATACGCAGGTGGAAGTCCGCCAGGCCGAATCCGAAATGGCATCTGCCCGTACCGAACGTGCGCGCCTAGATGAATCGATTGCACTGCAACGCAACCAGTTGTCGGCGTTGATCGGCGCAGCGCCTTCGCGCGGCGAAGCGGTGGTGGCTCAAGCGGTGAAGACTCCTGACACGATTGCCCCGTCTGCCATTCCGATTGACCTGCTGGGCCGTCGCGCCGATGTAGTGGCGGCGCGCTGGCGTGTCGAGGCCAGCGAACGCGACATCGATGCCGCGCACGCCAGCTTCTATCCGAACGTGAATCTGGTGGGCTTTGTCGGGCTGTCGGCGCTGGGTCTGCCCAATCTGCTGAAAAGCGGCAGCGGCATTGCCGGCATCGGCCCGGCGATCAGCCTGCCGATCTTCGATGCAGGCCGGCTCAATGCCAACTACCAGGGCAAGCGTGCAGATGCCGATCTGGCGATCGCCAACTACAACCAGACGGTGACAGATGCCGTTCACCAAGTTGCCGACACCTTGCAGTCCATGCAGTGGCTGAAAAGCCAGACCGCCGAGCAGCGCCAAGCGCGCCAGGCCATCGAAGCCGCTTATGAAATCGCGTTGAAGCGTTATCGCGCGGGTCTGGGTACCTACCTGACGGTGCTGACCGCGCAAAGCTCGGTGCTGGCCCAGCAGCGGCTGGATGCGGATCTGCAAGCGCGCGCCCTGCTGCTGGATGCCGACCTGATGCGCAATCTGGGTGGCGGCATCGATACCGGCGACTGGCCCGAAGCCCGCGCCACCCCCGAAGCCCCGGCAGCCCCGCAAGACGTGGCGAGCGCAGCACCGCGTTGACGACGCGCCGAGCACTGCCATTGCTCACTGCCCTTGCTTCTTGCGCCGCCCATGACCAAACACCTTCCGGCCCGCCGCCGGGACGAATGACAGAAAGGTAACCACGATGTCCAGCAACCCCAACTCGGCTACGACCTCCCCCGCTGCTGCACCCACGCCTGCCGCAGCCCCCGCTTCGCCCAAACGCAAGTTTCTGATGCTGTCCTTCGGTGCTCTGGTGGTGCTGGGCGCAGTTGGCTACGGCATGTGGTGGAATCAGGTAGCGCGCTATCACGAAGGCACCGACGACGCCTATGTTCAAGGCAATCTGGTGCAGATCACGCCGCAGATCGCCGGCACGGTCGTGTCTATTCACGCCGACGACACCGACTTCGTGAAAGCCGGCACGCCGCTGGTCGATCTGGATCGTGCCGACAGCCAGATCGCGCTCGATCAGGCTCGTGCGAACTTGGCCCAGACCGTGCGCCAGGTTCGCACGCTGTACACCGGCAACGGTGCCTTGGCGGCGACCATCGATGTGCGCAATACCGAAATCAAGCGTGCTCAGACCGAACTCACCCGCGCCCAGGCCGACTTGAAGCGTCGTCAGGAATTGGGCAGTTCGGGTGCAGTCAGCGGCGAAGAACTGCTGCATGCGCAAAGCGCGGTCGACACCGCACGCGCCGCTCTGACCGCGTCGCAGGCTGGCTTGGTGGGTGCCCGTGAACAACTGGCATCGAACACCGCGCTGACTGATGGCACGCGTGTGGAAGACCACCCGAATGTGATGCTGGCTGCGTCCAAGGTGCGTGAAGCCTATCTGAACTGGTCACGCACGGAATTGCCCTCGCCGGTGTCTGGCTACGTCGCCAAGCGCGCCGTGCAGCTGGGCCAGCGCGTGGCTCCGGGCGGCACGATGATGTCGATTGTTCCGCTTGACCAGGTATGGGTGGACGCCAACTTCAAGGAAGTGCAGCTGCGCAATATGCGCATCGGCCAACCGGTGAAGCTGGTTGCCGACCTGTACGGCGACAAGGTGGAATACCACGGCACCATCGCCGGGCTGGCAGCAGGAACTGGCAGCGCGTTTTCCCTGCTGCCTGCGCAAAACGCCACCGGCAACTGGATCAAGATCGTGCAACGCCTGCCGGTGCGCATCGCGCTGGACCCGAAGGAAATCGCCGCGAACCCGCTGCGCGTGGGCTTGTCGATGACGGTGGAGGTGAACATCACGGACACCTCTGGCCCCACTCTGGCGCAAGGCAAGCGCAGTGCGCCCGCCTACGCCACCCAGGCCTTCGACAGCGTGTCGCCTGAGGCCGAACGCCTGGTCAGCGAAACCATCGCCGCCAATCTGGGCAACGCGCCAGTTGCCGCATCACAAGCCGGCCCGTCCACCGCATTGACACGCGCCCCCGTAAGCAAGGCGGCATCGGCACAGCATCAATCTGGCAAGACGCCGTCACTTGCGGCCAATCGCCAGGGTTGACTGCGAGGTCGATCCGTTATTGGTATCAAGCTGGGTACCAAATTCGGCACCCAGCTCAGCACCGAGCCGCCGTTTTGCGCTTCAGTCACTGAATAGACACCCGGCCATGACCGACACGACTATGTCCTCACCTGCCCCGGCTGCGGCACCCGCACCAGCCCCAGCCGCCCCCCAGGCCGCCTACCCGCCCCTGGTTGGCAGCCAGCGCCTGATCGGCACCATCGCGTTGTCGGCGGCCACCTTCATGAACGTGCTCGACAGCTCGATTGCCAACGTGTCGCTGCCCGCGATCTCGGGCGACCTGGGCGTTGCGGCCAGCCAGGGCACCTGGGTCATCACCTCGTTTGCGGTGTCCAACGCCATTGCCGTGCCACTCACGGGTTGGCTCACACAGCGCTTCGGCCAGGTGCGCCTGTTCGTGGCGTCGATCATCCTGTTCATCATCGCGTCCTGGTTATGCGGCCTGGCCCCCAACCTGGAATCGCTGATCGCCTTCCGTGTGCTGCAAGGCCTGGTCGCCGGGCCGATGATTCCGCTGTCACAAACGCTGATGCTGTCCAGCTACCCCAAAGCCAAGGCCGGGCTGGCGCTGGCTTTGTGGTCGATGACCACGCTGACGGCACCGGTTGCCGGCCCGCTGCTGGGCGGCTGGATTTCCGACAACTTCAGCTGGCCGTGGATCTTCTACATCAACATCCCCATCGGCCTGATCGCGGCCTGGGCCACATGGTCGATCTTCAGCAAGCGGGAAACCCCCACGCGCAAGCTGCCCATCGACACCATCGGCCTGGCCTTGCTGGTGGTCTGGGTATCTGCCTTGCAGATCATGCTGGACAAGGGCAAAGAACTTGACTGGTTTGCCAGCAGTGAAATCGTGTTGCTGGGTATCGTGGCGCTGGTGTCCTTCGTATTTTTCCTGATCTGGGAACTGACCGAAAAACACCCGATAGTTGACCTGCGCCTGTTCGCAGGACGCAACTTCACGTCCGGGGTGCTGGCCATTTCAGTGGCCTACGGTGTGATGTTCGGCAACGTGGTGTTGATGCCGCTGTGGCTGCAAACCCAGATGGGCTACACCGCCACCTGGGCAGGGGTAGTGACCGCGCCGGTCGGCATATTGGCGATCATCATCAGCCCCTTCGTGGGCAAGGCGCTGGCCACCCGCGACCCGCGTGCGATTGCCTCGATTGCGTTCATGATCTTCTCGCTGGTCAGTTTCATGCGCTCTGGTTTCAACACCGAAGTCGACCTGCGCACCCTCATGCTGCCGACCGTGATTCAAGGTGCAGCCATGGCGATGTTCTTTGTGCCGCTGGTGTCGATCACCTTGTCGGGACTGCCGCCGGAAAAGATCCCCAGTGCATCTGGCCTGTCGAACTTCGTGCGGATCACCGCAGGTGCATTCGGTACATCCATTGCCACCACGCAATGGGAAAACCGCGCTGCCGTGCATCACGCCACGCTGTCCGAAGTCACCAACCCCGGCAACCCGATCACCGAGCAGGCCTTGGTTGGCATGCGCGCAGCGGGTCAGAGTGTGGAGCAGACCTACGCCATGCTGGAACGCATGGTGACGACGCAGGCGATGACCATGGGCGCGCTGGATATCTTCCACGCATCGGCCATCGTCTTCCTGGTTTTGATTCCGCTGGTGTGGATTGCCAAGCGTAACCGCAAGGGCGGCGCTCCGTCGGCCGAGGCGGCCGGGGCACATTGAATTCGACCTGACCGTGCGTAAGCCGTCCTTCAACGGCTTCGCGCATACGTTTCGGGACCAAGCGGCTTGGATTCGCCAAGGTCGACCAGGTATTTGCCGACCTGGCATACAACTACGGCGTGACGCTCAATCGTGCGACGCGTCGCCTGAAGACTTATGTTGAACAGGGCGGCGGCTGAACCACCACGCCACCACCAGGTTGGTGGCAATCGCCACGAACAGCGGTGCCACACCCAGGTGCACGGCCAGTGCCCCGAACACCAGGGGCAGCATGAAGCCCGACACATACGAGAACATCACGCGCAGCGCAATCGCTTCACCGCTGCGGTGATGCGGCACGACCTCGTGCAGCAAGGCCAGGACATTTGGCTGGCAACTGCCCAGCGCCATGCCGATCACGAACGACAACGCGCACATCACCGCCGTGTCAGGGGCCAGGGGATACAGGTAGTAGCCGGCGGCACAGGTCAGCATCGCGCCGTGCACGATGGTCCAGCCGCGCACCCGGCGCACCAGCCATTGCATCGCCACCCGCACCGCAAAGGTGCCGGCCGAGAAGAACGCGATGATGGTGCCGATTTCCGCCGGGCTGAGCGCCATGGTGTGGCCCAGCAAGGGCACGGCAAAGGTGTGCATGTCGAAAGCCAGCGACACGGCCACAGACGCCAGCAGCACCTGGCGCACCGGCGGCTCGCGCAGCAGTCCGATGGAGGACGGGGCGCGATGGGCACGACGCGCCTGTCGCCGGCTTGTCCAGCGGCCAAACCAGCTGGTGCCCGCGGGCGTCACCAGTGTCACCGGGGCAGGTTTGGCCGGAGCCGGCCGTGGGCTGGCAGCCAATGCGGGTTCCAGTGCAAGCTGCTTGCGGCGATGCCACAGCAGGCCAAGCGTAGCCAACGGCCCCAGCAGCACAATGGCCTGCGCCACGCGATAGCCGCCGTGTTCGATGCCAAAGCCTGCGATCAGCGGCGACACCACCATCGAGGTCGATACGCACAGCGACAGCCAGGTGAACAGGCGCGTGCGATGCACGAGATCGCTGGCTGCGCGCCCCATGGTGCTTTGCAGCGATATCTGGTGGATGTTGTAGCCGGTGCCGACCAGCGCCACCGAAACAAACAGACCGACCACATCCTGGAACACGATCGGCAGGAAACACCCGGCTGCCGTCATGGCCGCCCCCAGGCGCATCGGCCCGGCCTTGTGATGGCGATCGATCCAGCGCCCCAGGGGCAAGGACGTCAACATCGGGACGAGCGACAAAGTCGCCAGCAACGCGCCAGCGATGAAGGGAGAGTCACTGAGGGCAAGAACTGACAGCAGCGCAACGAAGCGCGTGCCTGTGTAACCGACGTGATTGAACAGCGAGAGGATCACCAGCCAGGTAACCGGCGACCGGGAATGCAAGCGATTCATTGCGGGGGATCTGAATTAGACCGACAGTTTAGACCCGCAGGCGTCCGGTCTAGTAAAATGCTGGGTTCCTTTTACCGAATTCAAGCGAACCCCATGGCCGGACACAGTAAATGGGCCAATATTCAGCACCGCAAAGGCCGTCAGGATGCCAAGCGCGGCAAGCTGTGGACCAAGATCATTCGTGAAGTTACCGTCGCCGCGCGCGCTGGCGGGGCCGATCCCGACGTCAACCCGCGTCTGCGGCTGGCCTGGGACAAGGCCACCGACGCCAACATGCCCAAGGACAATATCCAGCGAGCGATCCAGCGCGGCGCCGGCGGCGTCGATGGCGAAAACTACGAAGAGATCCGCTACGAAGGTTATGGCATTGGCGGCGCGGCCGTGATTGTCGACACGATGACCGACAATCGCACCCGCACTGTGGCTGAAGTGCGACACGCATTTGCGAAAAACGGCGGCAATCTCGGCCAGGAAGGCTCGGTGGCCTTCATGTTCCAGCATTGCGGCCAATTCCTGTTTGCGCCCGGCACGCCCGAAGACCGCGTGATGGAAATCGCGCTGGAAGCCGGTGCCGAAGACGTGCTGACCGATGACGAAGGCCTGATCGAAGTCATTACCGCGCCGAACGACTACGCCGCCGTCAAGAAGGCATTTGACGCAGCTGGTCTGAAAGCAGACGTCGATGGCATTGTCATGAAAGCCCTGAACGAAACTGAGCTTGCCGGCGACGACGCCGTGCGCATGCAAAAATTGCTGGATGCGCTGGAGTCGCTCGACGACGTCCAGGAAGTCTTCACCACCGTAGTACTGGACGAACAATGATGAAAATCCTGGTAATCGGCTCGGGCGGACGCGAACACGCTTTGGCGTGGCGCATTTCGCAGTCGCCCCGTGTTCAACAAGTCTTCGTGGCCCCCGGCAACGGTGGAACCGCGCGCTCGGCCGACCTGAAGAACGTGCCGATCGAGGACCCGGAAGCCCTGGCCGACTTCGTTGTCAAAGAAGGCGTGGGCCTGACCGTCGTCGGCCCCGAGGCACCGTTGGCCGCTGGTGTGGTCGATATCTTCCGCGCTCGTGGCCTGAAGATTTTCGGCCCGACCAAGGCTGCCGCCCAGCTGGAAAGCTCGAAGGACTTCGCCAAGGCCTTCCTGATCCGCCACGGCATCCCCACCGCTGCCTATCAGACCTTCACGGAAACCGAACCGGCACACGCCTACATTGATGCGCAAGGCGCACCGATCGTGATCAAGGCCGATGGTCTGGCTGCCGGCAAGGGTGTCGTGGTTGCCATGACCCTGGAAGAAGCACACGCCGCCGTTGACGACATGCTGTCGGGCAATCGCCTGGGTGCCGCTGGTGCCCGCGTGGTGATCGAAGAGTTCATGGAAGGCGAAGAAGCCAGCTTCATCGTGCTGTGCGATGGCCGCAATGTGTTGCCGCTGGCCAGCAGCCAGGATCACAAGCGCTTGAAGAATGACGACAAGGGCCCGAACACCGGCGGCATGGGTGCGTACTCGCCCGCCCCGGTCGTGACCCCCACCGTGCACGCCCGCGTGATGCGCGAAATCATCCACCCGACCATCCAGGGCATGGCACGTGACGGCATTCCGTTCACGGGCTTCCTGTATGCCGGCCTGATGATCAGCCCCGAAGGCAAGGCACGGGTTGTCGAGTTCAACTGTCGCATGGGTGACCCGGAAACCCAGCCGATCATGATGCGTGTGAAAAGCGATCTGGTGCCCGTGTTCGAACACGGTGTGGCCGGCACGCTCGACCACGCCGAGATCGAATGGGATCGTCGTACCGCGCTGGGCGTGGTGATGGCTGCGCACAACTATCCCGAGACCCCGCGCAAGGGTGATGCGATCTCCGGTCTGCCGGCCGATGCCGATGACTGCATGGTGTTCCACGCAGGCACCGTCGAACAAGACGGCAAGGTGTTGACCAACGGCGGCCGTGTGCTGTGCGTCACCGCCCTGGGCGACTCGGTGCGGATTGCGCAGCAACGCGCGTATGACGTACTGCGTGGCATCAACTTCGACGGCATGCAGTACCGCGACGATATCGGCTGGCGCGCCTTGTCGCGTCGCACCTGAGGCCTGAATGCAGATAGACACCCGCCGTACCTACGAATACTTCACCGGCTTGCAGGCCCGCATCGTTGCGGGACTGGAAACCGTCGAAGGCCAGCCCTTCCGCAACGACACCTGGACCCGACCGGAAGGCGGTGGCGGGATCTCGCGCATGATCGAGGGCGGCAATTTCTTCGAACGCGGCGGCGTGTTGTTCAGCCACGTGTTCGGCAAGACCTTGCCGCCGTCGGCCAGCGCACACCGGCCGGAACTGGCCGGACGTCCATGGGAAGCCATGGGCGTGTCGCTGGTGTTGCACCCGCGCAACCCTTATGTGCCCACCGTGCACATGAACGTTCGTTGTTTTGTCGCCAAAGCCGTCGTGCCCGGCGACGCCGACGTGTTCTGGTTCGGTGGCGGCATGGACCTGACACCCTACTACCCGTTCGATGAAGATGCGGTGCACTTCCACCGCACCTGCCGCGACGCCCTGGCCCCCTTTGGCGACGACTTGCACCCCCGCTTCAAGCAGTGGTGCGACGAGTATTTCTACCTGAAGCACCGCAAGGAAGCGCGTGGCGTCGGTGGCATTTTCTTTGACGACGTAAGCCAGCCTGATTTCGAACAGGCATTCGCCATGACCCGCTCGGTAGGCGACCATTTCCTGGACGCCTACCTGCCGATCGTCGGCGCGCGACGCGATATCGCCTACGGCGAACGCGAGCGTGATTTCCAGGCATATCGGCGCGGACGCTACGTCGAATTCAATCTGGTATTCGACCGCGGCACCCTGTTCGGGCTACAGTCGGGCGGGCGCACGGAATCGATTCTGTTGTCGATGCCGCCCATGGCCGCCTGGCGTTACGACTGGCACCCGGAAGCGGGTTCGCCTGAAGCGCGTCTGTACGAGGCCATCGTGCCTCGGGAGTGGGTGTGACGGGTCTGCAGGCAACACGCCGAATCGGTTTGTTGGGCGGCAGTTTCGACCCCGTTCATCTTGCCCATGTCACGCTGGCTGAAACTGCACTGCGACATTTGCAGCTGGATGCCGTACATTTAGTGCCCGCCGCAGAACCGTGGCAGCGTCCGCCGCTGGGTGCCGCACCCCAGCATCGGGCCGCAATGCTCGAATTGGCCATTGCCGGACACTCCGGGCTGGTGGTCAACCAGATTGAATTGGCCCGCGGCGGCCCCAGTTATACGATCGATACCGTCGAGGCGCTGAAGCGCCCCGACACATGCTACGTGCTTATTCTTGGGGCCGATCAGGTTGCCAATTTCTGCACGTGGCACCGGTGGGAAGACGTCATCACGAACGTTGACCTTGCTGTCGCGGCGCGCGCCGGCGACCAGCCGGACGTCCCCGAGGCACTGGCCACATGGCTGGCTCGCCACGGTCGCGCGCTGCAAGACCTGCCCATGCCCGCGATGACGGTGTCGGCATCGACCATCCGTCGCAGACTCGCCCAAGGCGAGCCCGTCGACGACCTTATCTCTCCTGCGGTGCTGGACTACATCCGTTCGCATCGCCTCTATGGCACTACCTGAATGGATATCAAGAAACTGCAGCGCGTTGTTGTCGACGCGCTTGAAGACGTGAAAGGCCAGGACATCCGTGTGTACAGCACGACCCACCTGACCGGCCTGTTCGACCGTGTGGTGATCGCCACCGGTACCTCGAACCGTCAAACCCGTGCACTGGCCTCTGAAGTGCGTGAACGCGCCAAGAAGGCTGGCGGCGAAGTCATCGCCACCGAAGGCGAAGAGACCGGCGAATGGGTGCTGGTCGACCTGGGTGACATCGTGGTCCACCTGATGCAACCGGCCATCCGCCAGTACTACAACCTGGAAGAAGTCTGGGGTGGCAAGCCGGTGCGCATGAAGCTCAACGCCGAGAGCAAGCCCAGCGGCCCGCACCTTGGCCCGCTGGACCCGATCGACGACTGAGTTTTCGCCCGTCGTCATGAAACTTGTCATTGTGGCGGTCGGCACGAAGATGCCCTTCTGGGTGGACGAAGCCTTCGCCGACTACGCCAAGCGCATGCCGCTCGACTGCCCGATCGAGCTGCGCGAAATCAAGCCCGAGCCGCGTACCACCGGCAAGACTCCCGCGCAGATGATGGCGCTGGAAGCGCGCCGGATCGAAGCGGCGCTGCCGCCCGGTGGGCATTGGCTCGCGCTCGATGAACGCGGGCGCGACCTGACCACCGTTGCGCTGTCCGAGCAATTGGAACAGTGGCGCGAGAACGGGCGCGACGTGGCCTTGCTGATTGGCGGTCCTGACGGATTGGACCCCGATCTGAAGGCACGCTGCGCAGGCCTGCTGCGGCTGTCCAGCCTGACCTTGCCGCATGCCATGGTCCGCGTATTGCTGGCAGAGCAGCTCTATCGAGCCTGGTCGATCCTGAGCAATCACCCCTACCACCGCGTCTGACGAGTCAGGCATGATTCAGGGGTGACACATGGATGTCACCTCAAACGGGGTGACTCCCGCCTTGGGTCTCACTTCCTTGGGCATCCCCCTTCCCTGAATTCATGACCGTCATCTATCTCGCCTCAAGAAGCCCGCGCCGCCGCGAACTGCTCACCCAGCTGGGCGTGGCCCACGACGTGTTGCTGTTTGCGCCTGCCGCACCAGGCGTGGACGACGAGCCCCAACTTCCTGGCGAAGCCGCCGCCGACTATGTGCGTCGCACTGCCCGCGACAAGGCATGGCAAGGCGCGCGTGCGCTCGCTGAACGACAGCTACCGCCGCGCCCGGTGCTGGCTGCAGACACCACGGTCATTCTGGCCGGCGAGGTGCTGGGCAAGCCGCGTGATCGCGACGACGCGATCGGCATCTTGCGGCGTCTGTCGGGTGCTACCCACGAAGTCCATACCGCGCTTGCCTTGGTGGACGGCGAACAGCTGCACGAAGACGTATCGATCACCGAAGTCGTGTTCGATGTGCTTTCCGATGCGCAGATCGCCGCCTACTGCGACAGCGGTGAACCTTATGACAAAGCAGGTGCCTATGGCATTCAAGGCGGCGCTGGCCGTTTTGTGTCGCGCATAGCGGGCAGCTTCACCGGCGTAATGGGATTGCCGCTGTTCGAGACCGCGCGCCTCCTGGCCAAGCTGGACAACCGAAAATCCTCATGATGCGTGCCGCCATGACTGAAGACATTCTGATCAATATCACCCCCTACGAGACCCGGGTGGCTGTGGTGCTGCAAGGCGCAGTGCAGGAACTGCACATCGAGCGCAGCGCCCAGAAAGGGTTTGTTGGCAACGTGTATCTGGGCAAGGTGGTTCGTGTGCTGCCCGGCATGCAAAGCGCGTTCATCGACATTGGCCTGGAACGTGCCGCGTTCCTGCACATTGCCGACATCCGCGAGAACCGCCAGGAACGCAGCACCAACCACGCAATCACGCCGATTGAAAAGCTGCTGTTCGAAGGGCAGACATTGATGGTGCAAGTCATCAAGGACCCGATCGGCACCAAGGGTGCGCGCCTGTCCACGCAGATCAGCGTGGCCGGCCGCATGCTGGTGTACTTGCCGCATGACCCGCACATCGGGATTTCGCAGCGCATCGAATCGGAAGCCGAACGCACGCAGTTGCGCGAACGCTTGCAGAAGATGATGCCGGAGGACGAGAAAGGCGGCTTCATCGTCCGTACCCAGGCCGAAGAAGCCACCGACGACGAGCTTGCTGCCGACGTGGCCTACCTGCGCAAGCTGTGGGCAAGCATGCAGAAGCAGGCACGCGTGAAAGGGGCACCGCACCCGCTGCACACCGACATCACCTTGGCGCAGCGCGTATTGCGCGACTTGGTCAGCGCCGAGACCACGTCGATTCACGTGGATTCGCGCGAGAACTTCGCCATGTTGACGGCCTGGGCGCGTGAATACACGCCGTCGGTTACCGAACGCCTGGTGCATTACACCGGTGAACGCCCGCTGTTCGAGTTGTACAACGTCGATGAAGAGATCAGCCGCGCACTGTCGCGCCGGGTGGAGCTGAAATCCGGCGGCTACATCATCGTGGACCAGACCGAAGCGCTGACCACGATCGATGTGAATACGGGCGGGTTCGTTGGCGGCCGCAATTTCGACGACACCATTTTCAAGACCAATCTGGAAGCCGGGCAAGCCATTGCGCGTCAACTGCGCCTGCGCAATCTGGGCGGCATTGTCATTCTCGATTTCATCGACATGGACAATGTCGAGCACCGCGATGCGGTATTGGCAGAATTGCGCCGGGCACTGACCCGCGACCGCACCCGCATGACGGTCAACGGGTTCACCCAGCTTGGCCTGGTGGAGATGACACGCAAGCGCACTCGCGAGTCCTTGTCGCACTTGCTGTGTGAGTCCTGCCCCACCTGCCAGGGCCGGGGCAATATCCGCACGGCACGCACCGTCTGCTACGAGATTTTGCGGGAAGTGCTGCGCGAAGCCCGCCAGTTCAACCCGAAGGAATTCCGCGTGCTGGCGTCGCAGTCGGTGGTGGATCTGTTCCTGGAAGAAGAAAGCCAGAACCTGGCAATGCTGGGGGACTTCATCGGCAAACCGGTGACCCTGCAAGTCGAGACGATCTATTCGCAGGAACAGTACGACATCGTGCTGATGTAGTACGGGAAAGGGGCGGCATGGCAGCCCCTTCGGCAATCAACGCGCTAATCATGAAGCGCACCCGACGCGATTACATCCCGTGGTCTGACTTACCCAAAGCACGGGCCATATTCAGCCGATCCTGAAAGCCCGACACCCTGCTTTTGGCAAAGGCTTTGATTTCCGGGTCGTCCGCTTTTGCACTGGTGTTCTGGAAGCTCAACAGATTGTTCTGTTGGGAAATCACACCGATCTGCTGGACATACATCTTGTCCGCCTCCTCACCCTCCAAGGCACCCAGCGCTTTCAACTGCGTGCGTTGCAACACGCTGGGTTCCGTGACCGGCGTACTACCCTTGAGCGTTGCCAGGGCGCCGATCTCGTCATTCAACGCGCCCTGATCCTTGATCATCCGCTCTGCGAACGTCTTGATCTTGGGATTCGCGGTCTTGGTCAGAATCAGCTTGCTGGCTTCGACAGCCGCCAAGCCGGAGGCCAGGCTTTCATCCAGAAAATTCTTGTCGGACGTGCCAAGCTGCTTGCCAGCAGGTGCCGAGGCAACCGTCTTGCCTGCAGGCGCTTGTGCCGATACGGGCGCAGACAACACACCCAGACAGATCAGGCCGGCGGCGGCCAAAGTGCGATAGCGCATGGACGCTCCTGAGGAAACGGATCAGCGGAAGCAGAAAACCGCAAAGGCTTATAAAGTCAGGTCAGGACGTGACCCAAGTACCTGAAGTTCTGGTTCGGGATGCAGGGCGATGATCTCGCGCAGGCGGACGGCGTAATCCGGATCGGCCCCGGCTAGTTCCGCGTCCAGCGTTTCGATGGCGGCGATAGCGGCTTCTCCACCCCGCAGCACTGTCTGCTCAAGGTTCTTCAAGGTCGCATCGGGCAAGGGTTCGTTATACATGTTGTCTCCCGTCATAAGCCTGGACATTGATGGTTGTAGCAATCGGCATACCAGTCGATGCAGATATTTAGACCCATGAAACAGATTGTTGCCCCTGGCACCCCTTGTCGTTTACCATCGGGAAGTACCCGTAACCAGACAATGGGTACCGCTTCAGACGCAAGGTCATGCTCCAAGAACACGTGGCTGAACCACGTGGCTCCGCCTTGCCAGACGGGAACCTCCTGTCATGAATGCTTCGATTTCCGTTTTGTTCGGCTTTGACCGCCCAACGCCCCCCTGCGCAATGCCGGGGTTTCAGGTCATCGCCTTGTCGGCCAGGCGCTTCGCCGCCTAGGGCCACGCATCCTCCAGTTGCCGCCGCGCCTTCGTTGCTCCAGTGCTTCATGCCATGGACGCGAAGTCATGGCTCTTCGCTCCTGTGCGCAGCCGCTTGCGCCGCACCGGAACCTATTCCTGATGAATTGTGAACGAGACGATTGTGGCCGACACGAACGCTGCGCTTGAATATTTTGCTGCCCGCCAATGCCCAGAGCAATGGAAGGGTTTTCTGAACGCCACTGCGGCAGAACTCGCCAGCCATTTCGGCCCGGATGAACTGCGCCTGGTGATGCACGGCATTGGCAGCCGCTTCGCCGCCGAGATCGAATTGCCCGACAGCAATACTGTGCCGGCCATGGAAGCCGCCATGAGTGCGGTCTGGCAAAAACTAAATTGGGGTTGGGTGGAACTCGGCGAGGAAGCTGGTTCCTTACAGCTTGTCCACCACTGTTCCCCGCTGATGGCCGCTTTTGGCGCAGAGGCACTGAACTGGACCCCGGCCTTCCTTGAAGGCGCTTATCAGCAATGGTTTGTTCAGTTGGGGGCGAGCGACGTGTTGCGCGTTCGGCAGGTTTCGCCGGCCGAGCCACAGGCAGGCATCGTATTCAGCTTCGGCAAGTGACATCTGCCGGACCTTGGGCCAGGAGATTTCGATGAAGACCACGACAGAAAGCGATATTCCCGAGTTGTTCCGCCAGTTCAGCGGCAATTCGGCCAATTACCAGGAGCTCACGCGAGCCGCTGCCGCGCGCGCCTCGCAAGCGCGCTGGCCGCTGCTGTCTGCCGTCGAACTGGAACAAGGCGATATTCCTGCCGTGATCGATCGGGAAACCGGTCGCACGGTGCTGGAAACCGCGCCGACCAAACCGGACGCAGCGCTTGCAGAGCCTGTGGTGTCTGTTGTTCCAGCCGTGCCAGCCGTGGCCGCGGAACCTGAATTTGCCGTGCTTACCGAGGTGATTCCAGAAGCACCGCCCACGACGGGTGAGATCCTGGCGCTGGCAAGCGATGACGGCGTGACGCTGACCAACGATGAAATTCTGGCGCTGACCGACATCGACGCCCCGCCCGCCGCCCCCGAGCCGATCACCGTGCCCGGTACCAATACCATCTTCATGGCTCCGGCCCCCTTCAGCGCGCGCCATTTTGCTCAGGTGGAACGCGCACTGGCGGCGCGTCGTGAGGCGGCGCTGAATGAACTGGCGGCAGAGCCTGAGCGTGCTGAAGACGTGGTCGCTGGCGACGTCGGGACTGTTGAAGCAGCGGCTGATACGCTGGCGACTGGTGAAGCGATGGCTGATGAGCCAATCGTGCTCAAACCGCAGTTTGTCGCGCCGCTGATCGAAACACCGCCTGCTGTTGCCGCTGATGCGGAACTGCCCCCATTCGCATTGGCCGCACCGGTTGAGGCCCCGGCTGAAACCCCGGTTGCCGCTGTCAGTCCGGTGGTTACGCCGGTTGTGATCCCTGTTGTGATCCCAGCGGTGATCCCGGCCGCAACCCCGGCCATCACGCCCACGGCTCCCGTTACGGCTGCACCGATCGCGGAAACGCCGGTGAAAAGCTCACCGCTCAAGCCGCTGACGCTTCGCCCGGCTGTTGCCAGAACGCCTGTAGCGGACACGCCTGCAATCCACACCCCGGCAGCAAGCAATCCCGTCTTCGCAAGCCCTGCCCCGGTTGTGCCTGCGTCCCTGTTTACCCCTGCCGCGGTTGCACCGGCACCAGTGCCCCTTGCCCCCATCGCCGCGCCCGCCCCCGTTGCCACCCCGCCCTTGGCAACTCGCCCTGCCCTGCCCCGCAAGACCATGCCCGCAATACCCTCGACCCCAGCTCAAGCCGTGCAAGCCGCCCCAAGTACCCCCGCACCGACGGTGCCGGTTGCCGCGCCGCAAACAGCGCCTGCCGACGGCGAGGCTGCTGTCAAACATGCCGGCTTGAAGCCGCTGTTCGACCGCCTGGCCGCGCCCGAAGAAACCACCACGCCGGTGATGTCGCTGTTCACGCGACTCCTGAAATCGTGAACGCCATGCTTCTGAATCGGACCGCCACGTGAGCACACCCCAGCCATTTTCCGACCGCGGCGAAGCGCCGTCGCCGCTCGACGCCCGGGTTGAATCCTGGTCCAAACATCCGTTCTGGCAGCACAAGGCGACGTCGACGGTACTGAGCGTCATCGCCGTCATCTGTCTGATCGTGGTCGTCAGCGCACCGCTGGATACCGTTGCCCAGCTCGGTTTCTCGCTGATCGCGCTCGCCTTTGCCTTGTTCCTGCGCCGCGTCGGCGGACGCCTGGCAACCATCGTGATGGTGCTGATCTCGGTCATCATGTCGCTGCGCTACATGTACTGGCGCGTGACGTCCACGCTGGACTTCCAGAACTGGCTCGACATCTTCTTCGGTTACGGGCTGCTGCTGGCCGAAATCTACGCGCTGACCGTGCTGCTGCTGGGCTACGTCCAGACCATCTGGCCGCTGCGCCGCGACCCGGTGCCCATGCCGCTGGACGTGGACACCTGGCCCACCATCGACATCCTGATCCCGACCTACAACGAGCCGCTTGAAGTGGTGAAGCTGTCGGTGCTGACCGCTGTGTCGATGGACTGGCCGCCCGAACGCATCCGCATTTACGTGCTGGATGACGGTCGTCGCCCGGAATTCCAGGCCTTCTGCACGGAAATCGGCGTGGGTTACATCGCGCGCGACAGCAACGAATCCGCCAAGGCCGGCAACCTGAATGCCGCGCTGGCACTGACCGATGGCGAGTTTGTGGCGGTCTTCGATTGCGACCACATTCCGACGCGCTCTTTCCTGCAGATCTCGATGGGGTGGTTCCTGAAAGACCCCAATCTTGCGATGTTGCAGACACCTCACTTTTTCTTCTCGCCCGACCCCTTCGAGAAGAACCTGAACACCTTCCGTGCGGTACCGAACGAAGGCGAGCTGTTCTACGGACTGGTGCAAGACGGCAACGATTTGTGGAACGCAGCGTTCTTCTGCGGATCGTGCGCCGTGCTGCGTCGCAAACCGCTGATGGAAATCGGCGGCATGGCGACCGAAACCGTGACCGAAGATGCGCACACTGCGCTGAAGCTCAATCGCGCCGGTTACGACACAGCCTACCTGGCCGTGCCGCAGGCTGCCGGGCTGGCGACCGAAAGTCTGTCGCGTCACATCGGTCAGCGTATTCGCTGGGCCCGTGGCATGGCGCAGATTTTCCGTCTGGACAATCCGTTGTTCGGCAAGGGCCTGAACATCGGCCAGCGCATGTGCTACCTGAACGCGATGCTGCACTTCTTCTACGGCTTGCCGCGCATCGTGTTCCTGACCGCACCGCTGGCGTTCCTGTTCTTTGGTGCCCACGTGTTCCAGGCGTCTGCGCTGCTGATCACGATCTACGCCTTCCCGCACATCATTCATGCAAACGTGACCACCTCACGCATGCAGGGGCGATTCCGGCATTCGTTCTGGAACGAGGTCTACGAGTCGGTGCTGGCCTGGTACATCATGCGTCCGGCATTCCTCGCCATCGTCAATCCCAAGCTGGGCGGCTTCAACGTCACGGCCAAGGGCGGCATGAGCGGCGATGCCTGGTTCGACTGGGATATGGCACGGCCCTACCTGGTGCTGCTGGGGCTGAACATCATCGGCATGATCGTCGGTATCGGCGCGCTGATCCTGGGCGATCACGATGCGGGCGGCGTCTTCACGCTGGCCATCAACCTGGCCTGGACGCTCTACAACATCATCATTACCAGCGCCAGCGTGGCGGTGGCGCGTGAAGAACGTCAGTTCCGTGCCCAACCGCGTGTGGCAGTCTCCTTGCCCGCCATGCTGCGCCTTCGCAACGGCAAGACCGTGGTGTGCGAAACCACCGACTATTCGTCCAGCGGCCTGGGCATTCGCCTGCCGCCCGACTTCCCGCCGATTGCCACCGGTGAACGACTGCATGTGTCGATCTATCGCGGTACGGAAGAACGCGTCTTCCCTGCCAAGGTCATGTTTGCCGGGCGCGACGTGCTGGGTCTGAACTTCGAGACCCTGACGATGCACCAGCAGATCGAACTGGCAGAAATGACATTTGCTCGCGCCGACACCTGGGCCAAAGCCTGGGGTCAAGGTACGCCCGATACGCCCTTGCAGGCGTTCAAGGAAGTCACGCGCATCGGCATTCACGGATTCAAACAACTCGTCACGCTGGGCTGGCAGGCGACGCGCGAGCGTCGGGCTGCGCGTTCTCTCAAAACAAAAACGGAAACCTGATGACTTCGACGCTTCTTTCGAGCCGACGCCGCGAGCGCTCCGCAAAACGTCCGCTGGCCTTGGCCTTGTCGGCAGTGATGTTGGCCGGTGCACTGCCGCTGCAAGCCACGCAGGCTGCCCCGCCACGCGCTGCTGTGCCCGCCCCTGCCGCTGCACCGGTACCGGTCGCACCGACTGCCGCGACCATTCCTGCGGTCGGTGCTGCCGCTACGCCGGTGATCGCACGCGTCGACCTGCCAGAAGGCGGACGTCGTTATTCCGTCACGCTGAAGCAACTGGGTGCACGTATCCCGATGGTGTTGCGCGGCATCGAAGGCAGCAGTGCCGTGCCGTTTGCCATCCGTGCCGACGAAGTGGTGTCCAGCGCCAAGCTGACCTTGAAATACGCGTACTCGCCGGCCCTGCTGGCCGACCTGTCGCACATCAATGTGATGGTCAACGGTGAAGTGGCCGCCACGGTGCCGGTGCCCAAGGTGGCTGCCGGCACCAATCAGGAAATCACCGTCGACCTGCCACCGCCGCTGATCACCCAGTTCAACACGCTGAACATCCAGTTGATCGGCCACTACACGATGGAATGTGAAGACCCACTTCATACCAGTCTGTGGGCCAACATCAGCAATCGCAGCGTGCTGGAAGTGACGGTTTCGCCGCTGGCGCTGGTCAACGATCTGTCGATCCTGCCGCTGCCCTTCTTCGACCGTCGTGACGCCAGCCAGTTGAGACTGCCCTTCATCTTCAACAGCGCGCCCGACAACGGCACGCTGGAAGCTGCTGGTGCCCTGTCTTCGTGGTTCGGTGGCCTGGCAACGTATCGCGGCGCGAAATTCCCGGTATCCACCACCGGTGAAATTCCGACCAAGGGCAATGCCGTGATCGTCGCAACCGGCGCGCTGCAATCTGCCGGCATCGACGTGCCCGCGCCCAATGGCCCGACCGTTACCATCGTTCCCAATCCCAACGACCAGTTCGGCAAGCTGCTGATCGTCGGCGGCCGGGACGCCAAGGAATTGAAGCAGGCGGCCCTGGCCGTCGTCACCGGCAACAAGACCCTGACCGGTCAGCGCGCCGTCATCACCCAATTGCTGGAACTGGAAAAGCGCGTTCCCTACGACGCCCCCAACTGGTTGCGCAGCGACCGTCCGGTCAAGCTGGGTGAACTGGCCACGCCCGAAACCCTGAACGTCACCGGTTTCAGCCCGCGCCCGATCGCCATCGACATGCGCCTGCCGCCTGACCTTTTCGGCTGGCGCGAAAAGGGTGTGCCGCTGAACCTGAAGTATCGCTACACGCCGCAGCCGATCTCGACCAACTCGTCCTTGACGGTGGGCCTGAACGATCAGTTCATCAAGTCGATCCATCTGCCGTCGGTCGCCCGTCTGGGTGGTGGGGAAGGACTGCTGGAACGCCTGAAGTCCGACAGCAGCATTCCCGTCACCGATCAGATGGTGATCCCGCTGCAGATCATGAACCCGCGTTCGCAACTGCAACTGCAACTGCGTTATCAGTACGACTACATCAAGCAGGGCGAGTGCCGTGACGTGATCATCGACAATGTGCGCGGTGCCATCGAGCCTGACTCGACCATCGACATCTCGTCGTTCTCGCATTACATCGCCATGCCGAACCTGGGCGTGTTCAACGACAGCGGCTTCCCGTTCACCAAGATGGCCGATCTGTCGCAGACCGCCGTTGTCTTGCCGAACAACGCTGGCCCGGCTGAATTCAGCGCCTATCTGAGCGTGCTTGGCCGTTTCTCGGAATCCACGGGCTACCCGGCGACTGCCGTTACCGTGGCGCGCCCGGATCAGGCGCCGACGCTGGCCGACAAGGACTTGCTGGTGATCGCCTCTGGCGACAATCAGCCGCTGCTCAAGCAATGGGCCAAGCAACTGCCCATGAGCCTGGACGGCCCCGGTCGCCGCTTCGAGCTGTCTGACCTGATCTACCGTACGTGGAACTGGTTGATGCCGAATCCGCGTGCTGCCGTCGATCAGGCCCGCAACAGTGTGTCCTTCACCACCGACGGCGCAAGCGTCGTGCTGGTGGGCTTCGAGTCACCCTTGCAGGCAGGCCGCAGCGTGGTGGCAATTTCCAGCAGCCGTCCGGAAGGTCTGGAAGAAGCGGTCAATGCCATGATCGGCGGTGAGGAATATCCGCAGACGATTCAGGGCAGCGTGGCCGTCATCCGTGACAAGCAGGTCGATTCGCTGGTCGCTGACCAGACCTATGCCGTCGGCTCGCTGGGCCTGGTTGGCACGGTGCAGTGGTACATGTCGCGTCACCCGTGGCTGGTCGTATTGCTGGGCATTCTGGGCATTGCACTGCTGTGCGTGCCGATCTACCTGGCCCTGCGTGCCCGGGCGCGTCAGCGCCTGGGTAGCTGAGTACGCCTGACATGGCCCGCAGCATGACGGCAATCACGACCACGCTGACTGCACGCGCAGCACTGGTGTCGCAGCGTTCGCGCTGCGGCCTGCCGGCGAAGTTCGCCCTGGCAGCCGTGACGCTGTTGATGGCGGGCCTGTCGTCGGCGCAGGTTGCCACTACGCCGGCTCCCCTGGCCGCGCCCGTGGCGGCATCGGCAGCCAATACCTGCAAGGTGCCGGCGTGGCCGATATGGCGTGACTTCACCACCCATTTCATCCAGCCCGATGGCCGGGTGCTGGATGCCAGCACCCCGCAGCAACACAGCTCGTCGGAAGGCCAGTCATACGGCATGTTCTTCGCGCTGGTGGCGGGTGATCAGGCCATGTTCGACAAGCTCTGGCGCTGGAGCGTGTCCAACCTCGCGGGCGGCGACATCAGCAAGCAGTTGCCGGCCTGGTACTGGGGCCGCCAGAAAGATGGCAGTTGGGGCGTGCTGGACAAGAATTCCGCGTCTGATGCCGACCTGTGGTTTGCCTACGTTCTGTTGGAAGCAGGCGAACTGTGGCAACGGGCCGACTACACGCGCGATGCCCAGCAATTGCTCAAACGTATCGAAAACGAAGAAATCGCAGACCTGCCCGGTCTGGGTCCGATGCTTTTACCCGGCAAGAATGACTTCGCGCGGCCAGACCACCTGTGGCAGTTGAACCCAAGCTACCTGCCGGTGCCGGTCTTGCGCCGACTGGCCCTGGCATCACCCAATGGCCCGTGGTCGCGCATTGCCGAAAACACGGCCGCGATGATGCCGGCAGTCAGCCCCAAGGGCTTTGTGGCCGACTGGGTGTCGTATCGCGGCACCTCGCCCACCAGCGGCGTATTCGTGGTCGATCCCGTCAAGGGCGATCTGGGCAGCTATGATGCGATCCGCAGTTATATGTGGGCCGGCATGACACCTCCGGAAGACCCGCTGGCGGCACCCGTGCTGCGGGCGCTCGACGGCATGACAACGGCTACCGCCGCCGCAGGCACGCCGCCCGAACGTGTCCAGACCACCACAGGTTCCAGCACCGGCAGCGGTCCGTTTGGATTTTCGGCCGCATTGATTCCGTATTTCCAGGCAAAGGGGCAACCCTGGTTGGCTGATTTACAACGACGACGCGTCGATACGCAGCTTCAACAGAGTCTGCTGCCGGAACGTGTTCGCGGTCGCCAGCCGCCCTATTACGATGTCGTCCTGAGCATGTTCAGCCTTGGCTGGGCCGACGACCGATACCGATTCCTCAGCACTGGAAAAGTGCAACTCTCCTGGGAGAAAACATGTCCCCGCGCCACCACTCGCTAGCGGTCGGTTTGCTGACCGTGCTGGCCGCGCAACCGGGGCTGGCCGCACCAGCGAATCCCTTCGCCCAGTCCGAAGCTGCCGCACCCGCTGCCAACGCTGCTGCGGGCACGCAGACCGCCCCCGCCAATGCAACGGCCGGTCAGGCCCTGCTTGAGCAAGGCCGTTACTGGCAGGCCCGCAACAACGCCGCGCGTGCTCAGGAAGCATGGGGCCGGCTGCTGCTGATCGACCCGACGAACGCCGAAGGCCTGTACAACATGGGCCTGCTCGAACTCGATGCCAAGCGCGCTGCGCGGGCACGCGACTACCTGACGCAGTTGCAGAAGCTCGGCTCGGCCGAGGTATATGCCGCCCAGCTCGACCAAGAAATCCGCTTGCGCGACGGGACAAAACCCAAAGATCTGGAAAAAGCCCGCCTGCTGGCCACGTCTGGTGAGCTGGACAAGGCCGTAGCGCAGTACCGCACGGTGTTCGGCAACCAGCAACCGCACGGCAAGATTGCGCTCGAATACTACGGTTATCTGGGCTACACCGACGGCGGCTGGGAAGAATCGCGCCAGGGCCTGGAGCGCCTCCAACGTGAATCGCCGGGCGAGCCGACCATTGGCCTGGTGCTGGCAAAACTGCTGATCCGCAACGAAACCACGCGTGCTGACGGCATTCGTCGCCTGTCGCTGCTGGCCAATCGCCCGGACATCGGTGGTGATGCGACTGAGAGCTGGCGTCTGGCACTGACTTGGTACGGCGTGCCGCGCCCGGCTGAAAAGCCCTTGTTCGAAGCCTATTTGAAGGCCCACCCGGACGACACGGAAATCCGCGACCAGTACCGCAGCACGCGCGACCCGGCGCAAGCATCACGCGCAGCACCGGCACCGGTCTGGAAGCAAGATGCCAGTCTGGCCAATGGCTTCAAGGCATTGGAAGCCGGCGACATGGTGCAAGCCGAAGCCAATTTCGTCGCCCGCCTGAAAGTCCAGCCCAACGACGCCGATGCACTGGGTGGCCTGGGCTCGGTGCGACTGCGCCAGGACCGGCCCGACGAAGCTGTAGAACTGCTGACCCGCGCCAGTCGCCAACCCGGCAATCGCACGGGCTGGAAAAACATGCTGGCCACCGCGCAATACTGGTCGCTCAATGGCCGTGCCGAACAGGCACGTGCTCGTGGCGATTTTGACAATGCACGGCAATTGCTCAATCAAGCCATCAAGCTTGACAGCAAAGACCTGACCGCCGAGACCGCACTGGGCCGCGTGCAGGCCGAAAGCGGCCAGCTTGCAGAAGCTGAACAAACCTATCGCCGCCTGCTGGCGCGCGATCCGGGCAATGCCCTGGCGACCGAAGGCCTGGTCAATGTGCTGGCCCAGAACAATCGCGCTGACGAAGCACTGCGCCTGATCGACAGCCTGCCGGCGGACCGCCAGGGGCAGATCGCCTCGGTTGGCCAACTGCGTGCCGCGCAGGCCCGTGGTGCTGCCAAGACAGCCAGCGCGCGTGGCGACGATGCCACTGCGCAGCGCCTGCTGGAAGATGCCCTGCGCTTCAATCCCGACGATCCGTGGCTGCGACTGGATCTGGCGCGGGTGTACTTGAAGTCTGGCAATTCCCTGCAGGCACGCGGCGTGGTCGATGGCCTGCTGCTGACCCACCCCGACATGCCGGGTGCCTTGATGGCCAGCGCCCTGATGTCGTCTGAGCTGCAGGACTGGCCTGCCGCGCTGTCGGCGCTTGAACGCATTTCGCCGCAGAACCGCACCCGCGAAGTGCAGGAACTGCAAAAGCGCGCCTGGCTGCAGAACGAAGCCGCCCAGGCCGTGCAGATGGCACGCCTTGGCAACAAGCCGGAAGCGCTTGCCATTCTGGCGCGCCTGGAACCAGAAATCGGCCAGAACCCGGATTTGCTGGGCACGGTGTCATCCACCTATGCAGATATCGGTGAATCGACCCGCGCACTGAGCGTCTTGCGCCAGGCCGCCGCACGCTCGACCAGCGCGGACAACAGCCTGCTGTTGCAATACGCAGGCGTGTTGCTGAAGACCGAACAAGATGCCGAAGCCGCTGGTGTGTTGCGCCAATTGCAGTCCGCCAACCTGACGGAAACCGAACGCCGCAACTTCGAAGGTCTGCGCAAGATCTACACCGTGCGACAAGCCGAAGCCCTGCGCGGGCGCGGCAAGCTGGCCGATGCCTACGACATGCTGGCACCGATGCTGGACCAGTATCCCGACGACCCCTTGGTGGTCGGCGCGCTGGCCCGCATGTACGGCGCGGCCAACGACGGAGCCAAGGCAACCGGCTTGTACAAGCAGTTGCTGCGCAACGACCCGGAAAACACCGATCTGCTGGTAGCTGCCGCCCAGACCGCTACTCAGGCAAAAGACTACGACTACGCCAACAGCGCCTTGGACACGGCATTGAGCCTGAAGCCGCAAGACCCCGAGGTACTGGGTGCGGCAGCGCGGGTATATCGCAGCCAGGGCAAGTCAGGCAAGGCGGCCGAATATCTGAAGCTTGCGATCGCTGCCCAGACCAAGGCACGCCCGGTGGCCAGCAGCAACGGCTTCACCAACGCGCCCAGCGCTGCGCCCCAGGCGGCGGCAGACCAGAATCCCTTCGCCCGTCTGCCGGGACAGACCCGCAGCAATCCGCCTGCGGCGCAGCAGTACGCAGCACCGGCAGCGCAATCGTTGCCAGTGATCGTTCCTGTACCGTCGGGATCGTATGGACAAGCCGCCCCCGCGGCCTATTCCAGCAGCCCGGTGTTCGGCAATGCGCCGTCGTCGCCGTCGAGCTATGGCGCATCAAGCGCTGCTACCCCCGCACCCAGAACGCAACCGCCCGGGACATCGAACTACGGGTCGTCGAACACCGGGACAGCAAACCGCGCTGCTCCCTCCCAGGTGATGCCGCTGGCTCCCGCGATTCCTGCTGCGGCCCCTGTCTCCCCACGGTCGGCCCGCCCCGAGCCGATCGCCGCCGCGCCGCGTCCGGTGCAGTTGGCTGCCGCAGGCGACATTTCTTATCCGATCTACCCCAGCGCGCCCGTGCCAGCGCCCATGCCGGGTGCTTTCAGCGCCAACGCGCAAGGCCGTCTGACCGACGACAGCGCCGATGCCGTCAGTGGCGCACGCTCGATGGAAGCCGAACTGGCTGAAATCCAGCAGGCACGCAGCGCCACGGTCACCGTCGGCACCACCATTCGTCAGCACAACGGCGACGCCGGCATGGGTCGCATCCTGGACGTGGAAACGCCGGTAACGGTGCAGTTCCCGCTGGGTGAAAACCGCGCATCGATTCAAGTGACACCCGTCACGCTGAACGCAGGCACCGTCGATGGCAGCGTTGCCAGCGGCAGCCGCTTCGGTGCCGGCCCGGCCGCGGCCGTCCTGCCTGGCCAAGTCAGCGCCGGCAGACAGCGCGAGAGTGGCGTGGGCGTTGCCGTCGGCTACGAAATGCCCGGCGTGAAGCTCGATGTCGGCACCACGCCCATCGGTTTCCGTTACCAGAACATCGTGGGCGGTGCCGCCTTCAGCGGCGCGGTCGAAGCCGATCCGAGCGGCGGACCGCGCTTCACCTACGGCGCAGAAGTGTCCCGTCGTGCGGTCACCGACAGCGTGCTGTCGTTTGCCGGCGCACGCGACAGCCGCACCGGTGACACCTGGGGTGGCGTGACCAGCACCGGCGGTACTGCGAACGTCGGTCTGCACTGGGCCAACAACGGTTTCTACGCCCGTGGCGGCTGGCATAGCCAGGACGGCCACAACGTCGATTCCAACAGCAGCCTGGAAGGCACGGCAGGTGCCTACATGCACCTGATCCGCCAGCCAAACCGCGTGCTGACCACCGGCCTGAACCTGACGAGCTTCTCTTACGACAAGAACCAGAGCAACTACACCTACGGCAGCGGCGGCTACTTCAGCCCGCAACGTTTCGTGGCGCTCAGCGTTCCGATGTCGTGGGCGGAACGCCAAGGCCGTTTCAGTTACTTAGTGAAGGGATCGATCGGCGTACAGAACATCCGGCAAGACGCCGTGCCGTACTACTCAGACCCGGTTCGTCAGGCCAACGCCGAAGCGGCCAATGGCGGAACCGCCATGTTCCCGGGTCAGAGCAAGACCGGCGTCGGTTACGGCCTGGCCGCCGGTGCCGAATACCAGATCGGTCGCAAATGGTATCTGGGCGGCAACATCGGCGTAGACAACGCCCGTGACTATCGCCAGTTCAGTGGCGGCGTGTACCTGCGCTATGCCATGGAAGAACAGAACGGTCAGATGGCACTGCCGATGCTGCCGCTCGCGTCGCCCTACACCGTGGAATAAACGCGGCGCAGTAAACGCAGTAGAACAAGCAGGGCCGACAACGCACGGTCGACTAAGCAAGATCAACATCGGTGCACGCAAGCAACTGTGTGCCGATGTTGAAGACCACTCGCATCAACGCATTACCGGAGTTAGATATGGTGTCCATTCTCGCAGGCCTGACTATTCTGATCATTGGCGACAGTCACCTGGCGACCCCCAATTATCTGATCGGATCCTTGCACGACAATCTGCTCAAGCAAGGTGCCAAGACTGTCCACACTGTTGGTGTCTGCGGCTCGACGCCCAGCGACTGGCTGGTGGCAACGCCCGGTACCTGCGGTGGCGCAGAACGCATCGGCAGCGCCAAGACCGTGGTCACTGGTTCGGGTGCCATGACCAAGCCCATTGCACAGCTGCTGGCCAGCGACAAACCGGACCTGGTGCTGATCGTCATGGGTGACACCATGGCCGGCTACACCAAGGAAAGCTTCCCTAAGACCTGGGCCTGGCAACAGACCACGGGGCTGGTCAAGGCCATCAGCGCCGGCGGCACCAAGTGCGCCTGGATCGGACCGGCCTGGGGCAGCGAAGGCGGCAAGTACGGCAAGACCTTTGCACGCGTCGAACTGACCTCGCGCTTCATCGGCGCCAATGTCGCCCCCTGCAAGTACATCGATTCGCTGAGCTTCTCCAAGAAGGGTGAATGGGCCACGGTCGACGGCCAGCATTTCACCGCACCGGGTTATTCGCAGTGGGCGAACGCCATCACCAAGGCGCTCGAAAAGCCGTAACCGGCTGAATTTCCACAGCCTTTCATTCGTTTTCTGGAGTAGTCATGTCGCTGTCCGTATTGGCTGGACTGAGCATCCTTGTGCTCGGTGAAAGCCACCTCACCATCAGTGGATCGCTGATCGAGTCACTGCATGATGAGTTGAACAAGCAAGGTGCCGCCGTGCATTCGATCGGTGCCTGCGGTGCCAGCGCACAAGATTGGCTGGTGAAAAAGAACGTCGATTGCGGTGCCGACCGGGTCGGTACCGGCAAGGCCGTGGTGCGTGGTCGCGACTCCACCACCACGCCGATCAGCCAGCTGATTGCCACCGACAAGCCCGACCTGGTGGTGCTCGTCATTGGTGACACCATGGCCTCCTACGACAAGGAAGCCTTCCCCAAGACCTGGGCCTGGCAAAGCGTCACCAGCCTGACCAAGGCGATTGCCGCGACCAACACGCGCTGCGTATGGGTCGGCCCGCCCTGGGGTACCCCGGGCGGTCAATACAAGAAAAACGACGCACGCGTGCAATTGATGTCGCGCTTTTTGGCGACCAATGTTGCGCCTTGCGACTACGTCGATTCGCTCACTTTCTCGAAACCCGGCCAGTGGACAACGACCGACGGTCAACACTTCACGGTTGCCGGCTACAAGTCCTGGGGCGCAGCCATCGCCAAGGCAATTGCCGCGTCGGACGCGGCAAAAGCCGTCGCCAAGACTGGCGCAAAACCTGCTGCCACCGCTGCCACTACAGCCGCACCCGGAGCCCGGAAATGATCCATACTTTTTCTCGTCTGCATCGTGCAGCCCTTGCCGCCGCCCTGCTGGCCGCCCCGTTTGCCGCCGTTCACGCAGCCGACATCCCGCTGTATCCCACCGGCCCGTCGGAAGACTCGTCTTTCGTGCGCTTCGTGAATACCGGCGACACGCCAATCTCGCTGGAAGCCACCGGCAGCAAGGCTACGCTGGCCCTGCCCCCATCCAAGCCCGCATCGGATTTCCAGCCGGTTGCCGCCAACAAGGCGCTGGTCGGTACCTTCACGCGTGGCACGCAGCGCGCGCCGATCGACGTCACAGTCAAGCCGGGTGAATTCGCCACGGTGTTCGGCTTCGTGTCGGCCAAGGGCGAGTTCAGCACCAAGGTCGTCCGCGAGCTGCCCGAGGACTTCAACGCCCTGCGCGCCTCGCTGGCCTTCTACAACCTGGACAGCGCCTGCCCGCAAGCCGGCCTGAAGCCGGCCGGCCGCGATGTTGCCGTGTTCAGTGACGTGCCGGTCAACGAAGCCAAGCGCCGTTTCATCAACCCGGTGGCGCTGTCGGTACAACTGGTGTGCGCAGGCAAGCCACAAGGTGAACCGCTGGCCCTCGGCTCGCTGGCACCCGGCCAACGCTACAGCGTGTTCGCAGTTCCCAGCGCCAACGGCACACGTGTGTTCTTCACGAACGACGCGCTGGCGAACTGACGCCAAATTGATTCCGAATTAACCCGTTACTTGAAAACATCGATTCAGGCTTTCACGGCCTGAATCGATGACCTGCTCAGCCCTCCTGCTGCGCAGACATTTGCACCTGAACACCACACCTGGCGGCCGCTGCTGACACAACGGCGGTACGACAGGTGTAGCCCTTCGATCCCCAACTTCGTCACTGGCCCCGTCCTATGGTCTTCGCATCGCTGGAGTTCCTGACGCTATTCCTGCCTGCTTTTTTGCTGGTCTATGCGCTTTCTCCTGCCCGGTGGCGTAACGCCGTGCTGCTGTTCTGCAGCTGGGCGTTCTATGGGTGGTGGAGCCCGCTGCTGCTGAGCCTGTTTGTCGGGCTGACGTTGGTGGGCTGGGTCGGTGGCCTGGTGATCGACCGGTTCCAGACCAACCGGGCGCGCCTGCAGGCGCTGACCGTGTTCATCGTCATCAACGTGTCGATTCTGTGCTGGTACAAGTACGCCAACATCCTGGTCGAAACCACCAACAACATACGTGTCATGGCAGGTGCGCTACCCATTGAATGGGAACGCGTGATCCTGCCGATCGGCCTGTCGTTCATCGTGCTGCAATCGATCTCCTACCTGATCGACGTGCAGCGACGCACGGTGGCCGCCGACCACAGCTTCATCAACTTCGGTGCCTACCAGGCCATGTTCGTGCACCTGATCGCCGGGCCGATCATCCGCTACGACTGGGTCTGCCAGGAACTATCGTCGCGCACGGTCAACCTGGCGCAATTCTCGCTGGGCGCGCGCCGCTTCATGATCGGCATCAGCATGAAGGTGCTGATCGCCGACACCCTGGCACCGTTGGTTGACGTCGCCTTTGCCCTGCCCGCCCCCACCTTCGTGGATGCCTGGCTTGGCTGCCTGGGCTACACCTTGCAGCTGTTCTTCGACTTCGCCGGCTACAGCGCCATGGCCATCGGCCTGGGCCTGATGCTGGGCTTCCACTTCCCCGAGAACTTCCGCCAACCCTACCTGGCGCGCAGCATCCAGGACTTCTGGCGGCGCTGGCACCTGTCTTTGTCCAGCTGGATTCGCGACTACCTGTACATCCCCCTGGGCGGCAGCCGCATCGGTCCGGTGCGCACGTATGTGAACCTGCTGCTGACCATGTCGATTGCCGGCCTGTGGCACGGTGGCGATAACTGGAACTTCCTGCTGTGGGGCATGGCGCACGGCTTGGCACTGGCGTTCGAACGCCTGTGGACCAATCGCGGCCTGCCCGCCCTGCCGCGCATTCCCGCACACGTGGCCACGCTGTTGTTCGTGATGCTGGCCTGGACCCTGTTCCGCGCGCACGACTTCCATGCGGCCATGACCATGTACGCAGGTCAGTTCGGCTTCAACGGTTTCTGGCTTGGCGATGCGATGGCAGTCAGCCTGCGTCCCACGCACGGCCTGGCCATCGCGCTGGGCATCGCGTCGGTGCTGTATCCGCTGATCGACACTCGGGTACGTGATTCGTCGTGGAGCAGCCTGCGCACAATCGACGCTGTGTGGCCGATCGCCGGGTTTGTGATCGCCTTCGGGTTGATGGCAAGCCGTGGTGCCGTGCCCTTCCTCTACTTCCAGTTCTGATGCCACCTACAGACCAGGCGTCGACACGCGATGGCTCTGCGCCAGAGCACATCGTCACGCGATGGGCACGCAACCTGGCAGCAGCAGGCCTTGCGCTGTTTTTGCTGCTTGGACTGGTTACGACCGCGCGGGCAATTCTGCAGCATCGGATAGATGTGCTGCCAGAAACCGTGACCTGGACATCTTTCATGACAGGGCAGACAACCTCGAACATCTCAAAAGCATTGCTGTGGGCACCTGTTCCTGTCGAGGCAACCCGCCTGCAACGCGCGATGAGTTGGGAAGTGCTTGCCGACCTGGGGCCTCTGGTTCGCAAGGGATGCCCTGGCTGGTTGTTCATTGCCGACGAACTGCGTGTGCATCCGCACGGCGCGTTGGACATGACCGTCCGTGCTGACGTACTGGCCCGGGTACGCGATTACCTTGGGACGCGCGGCACTACGCTGCTGGTCGTTACGGTTCCCGACAAAAGCCGGGCCCAAGCCGACCAATTGTGTGGCCTGGGACGTCCCAGTGCCCTTGAAGGACGTCTGCAGACATGGAACGACTTGCTGCTTGCACGCGGCATTGCGCATCTTGATCTGCAGACCACGTTACACAAAACCCAGCAGCTCACAAACCAGCCAATGTTCCTGCGCACAGACACACACTGGAACGAAGTGGCTGCCAAGGCTGCTGCGCAAACGACAGCCGCTACCGTGCTTGCACAGGGCGTGCAACCGGTGCCGGCACAGGGTTGGCAAACCCAGCAACGTGTCGCAGAACACGGCGATCTGATCCGGCTGGCAGGCCTGGATCACTGGCAGGCACGACGTCCATTACAGGCAGATGTCGTGCAATCCTCGATTTTCCAGGCGGTGGCAACCGGCAATAAGGAATTGAGCGACGAAGATCTGTTTGGCGATGCGCAGGCACCCAATATCGCCCTGATCGGTACATCTTTTTCCAACATTTCCAATTTTGGTCGATTTCTCGAACAAAGCCTGCAGGCACGTATCGGACGTTTTGCCAAAGACGGCGGTGATTTCGACGGCGCGGCACAGGCATATTTCAGCAGTGATGCATATCGGCGGAATCCGCCACGGCTACTGATCTGGGAAATTCCCGAACGGGTATTGCAGCTGCCGGGTGCGCACGACCAGATTTCCGTCATTTTCAAAGAACATTAATCATGTCTACATCTTTATTTGCTGCGTCTGTTCTGATCATCGGAGGCAGTCATCTGGCCACGCCGAACTACCTGATTTCCTCGTTACACGACGCCCTCCAGGCCAAGGGGGCAACAGTCCACACCCTGGGAGTATGCGGCACCACACCCAGCGATTGGTTGAAGGAAACGGCGGGTACTTGCGGAGGCGCTGAACGTGTGGGCAAAACCACGCCCACGGTGCTTGGTGCAAAAGCCGTCACGCAGCCGATCGGACAACTGATTTCCAAGGACAAGCCAGCGTTGGTGGTCGTCGTCATTGGCGACAACATTGCCGGCTATGGAAACCCGGGTTTCCCAAAGGCCTGGGCCTGGCAACAGGTAAGCAGCCTGACAAAGGCCATTGCCGCCACCAACACACCTTGCGTGTGGATCGGTCCTACCTGGGGCAACGAAGGCGGCCATTACAACCGAACCTTTCCCCGTGTGCAGATGGTTTCGAAGTTCCTGGAAACTGGCGTGGCACCGTGTCGCTATATCGATTCGCTGAAGCTATCGAAACAAGGCGAATGGCCTACGACCGACGGTCAACACCTGACGGCGACGGGTTACCGACACTGGGGGGAAGCACTGGCTAAAGAAATCAGCGCTGTGCCTGCATCCGGGAAGGCCGTGCAATGACCAATTTCCGTTCGATATCGCGCGGCTTTGCTTCGTTGCTGCTCGCCATGATTTGCCTGGGTGCCAGCGCCCAACCCACCCGACTGTACCGCGCCGGACCAACAGCAGACGCTTCATTCCTGCGCTTCGTGGACGGAACCGGTGGTGGCGTAACTGCCACTTCGGCGGCAGGCACAGTGGTTCTGACAGCTCAACAAGCCAGCACGGCATTTACGCCTGTTGCGTCCAAATGGCAGGTCAAAGGCCAGGTGACAAAGAACGGCAAACAGGCGCACGTCGCGGTAGACGTCCAGCCAGGCGAGTTCGTGACCGTGGTGGCTCTGCCTGGCTCTGCTGAAGGGTTGGCGTTGCAATTGCTTCGTGAGCAGCCCGACGATTTCAACGCAATCAAAGCATCGCTGGGATTTGCCAACCTGGCAGAAAAAGAATGCGAAGCAGCCGGTTTGAAGCTTGCAGGGCGTGACACGTTCCTCTTTGAGAAAGCAGATGCCAAGACCTTCTCGCGCCGACTGCTTAATCCAGTCGATGTTTCCGTGCAACTGACATGTGGCGGCAAGCCGGTCGGTGCTGCACTGGCACTGGGTCAGCTAGAGGCGGGCGAGCGTTACAGCGTCCTTGCCATTCCCGACACAAAAGGACCGCGACTGATTTTTGCCCATGATTCGCTGACGCAGTGATCGTGACGCCGGATTGATTTCCCCTGGTTCTTTGACGGAACGCTCGACATGGTTTTTGCGTCGCTGGAATTTCTGACGCTGTTTCTGCCCGCGTTTCTGGTGCTGTACACGTGCACGCCCAAGACATGGCGAAATACCGTGTTGATGCTGTCGAGCTGGGTCTTCTACGCCTGGTGGAGCCCTGCGTTCCTGACGATGTTGGTTGGCCTGACGGTATTGGCATGGTTGGGCGGCATGGCACTTGCACGTAGTTCGAGCCACAAAAAACGCGCCAAATACTTACTGGTGGCTTTACTGACCATCAACCTGGGTCTGCTGTGTTGGTACAAATACGTGAACATCGTGGTTGCCCATCTCAACGAACTGATCGGATGGCTAGGCGCAACGCCGGTTCACTGGCAAAAAGTCGTGCTGCCGCTTGGCCTGTCATTCATCGTATTGCAGGCAATATCGTATTTGGTGGATGTTTATCGCGGCACCATCAAGCCATCTCGCCATTTCATCGATTTCGCTGCCTACACGGCGATGTTCGGGCAGTTGATCGCCGGTCCCATCGTGCGTTATGCCTGGGTGGACAAAGATCTGGTCGACCGCAAATTGACGTGGCTGCAGTTCACCAACGGTGCACGCCGCTTCATGATCGGCATGTCGATGAAGGTATTGGTGGCAGACACGCTGGCACCCGTGGTGGATATCGCCTTCAGCCAAAGCAACCCCTCTTTCACCGATGCATGGATTGGCTGCCTTGCCTTCAACCTGCAGCTGTTCTTCGACTTTGCAGGCTACAGCGCGATGGCTATCGGTCTTGGCCTCATGCTGGGCTTTCACTTCCCGGAAAATTTCAACAATCCCTATATTGCGCGCAACATCCAGGATTTCTGGCGTCGCTGGCACATGTCGCTGTCATCGTGGTTACGGGACTACTTGTACTTTCCGCTCGGCGGCAGTCGCAACGGCGAACTGCGCACCTATGTCAATCTGATGCTGACCATGGCCATTGCGGGGCTCTGGCATGGCAGCGATAGCTGGAATTTCCTGTTGTGGGGACTTGCGCACGGCGTTGCCCAATGCGCGCAGCGGTTATGGGAACGTCTCGGGTTGCCAGCCTGGCCAGCCATTCCCGCACACGTGTTCACCTTGCTGTTTGTGTGCCTGACCAGGACCGTGTTCCGAGCACCGGATTGGAGTACCGCCTCGACGATGTATGCCGCACAGTTCGGATTCAGTGACTTTGCACTGGGTGATCCCTTACGCTTGGAATTGCGTTGGGTGCATGCGCTGGCTGCGTCAATAGGCGTTGCAGCCATCTTGTTCCCGGTGCTGCGCCAACGTTGGGAATTTGCAGGCAGGCCCAGTGCTTCAGCCCTGGGCTATGTATGGCCAGCAGTAGGCTTTTTGCTGGCTTTTTCACTGATCGCCAGCCGTGGCGCAGTCCCTTTCCTTTACTTCCAATTCTGAGGCTGCCGTGACGCAACCCTCCGCGCCGCTGAACGTACCGCTCACCTCCGCCACAGCCACTGTTGCCAACAGCCGCCTGGCTGGCATCAGCCTGCTGGTCTTCATTGCAGCCGGACTGCTCACGGTGATCTGCGCAGTTATCTGGGGCGGTGTGTCGCTCACCAAGCCACCCGTCACCTGGAGCGCTTTCCTGGACGGCAAGACCACCAAACAGATCGCCGATTCGCTGGCCGATACCCCCATGCCCCAGGCTGCCGCCAAGCTGGAACGCGGCTTGTCGTGGCTGGCGATTGGCGACCTTGGCCCACGTGTTCGCCAAGGCTGCGCGCGCTGGCTGTTCCTGAGCGACGAGCTGACGGTCTATCGCAACGCCGAAGCCAATGCGCTGGCGCGTGCCGCTGAACTGGCGCAAGTGAAGAATCGCCTGGCAAGCCAGGGCATCGAACTGCTGGTGGTAGTTGTGCCCGACAAGACACGCATCGCCGATCAACTGCTGTGCGGCCTGCGCCGGCCGGCGGCGTTCGAGCATCGTGTCGACAACTGGATCAAGGCCTTGCCCGGCGTGAACGTGCTGTCATTGGCGGGCGACATGCAAGACCCTCAGGAACGCTACTTCCTGCGTACCGACACGCACTGGAACGAGAAAGGGGCTGCCACCGCCGCCAATGCAATTGCCCAACGCCTGCGTGAACCGGGTGGCTTTGAGCTACCAACCCCCACCTTGCATATGCGCACCGAAGTCAGCGCCGTCGTCCGACGCCCCGGCGACCTGGTGCGCCTGGCCGGCATCGACTGGTTGCCCGAAGGCTTGCAGCCGCCTGCCGACATGATGCGGCCCACGCGTTTCATCGAAATCGGTGGCGCAGGCAGTGGCGCTACTGACCCGGCGGCCAAGACCGGCGACACCGGCGACGACCTGTTTGGCGACACTGGATTGCCAAGCATTGCAGTGCTGGGCACCTCGTTCTCGCGCAACGCCAGCTTCATCCCCTTCCTGGAAACGGCGCTTGGCACACGGGTGGGCAACTTCGCCCGCGACGGTGGTGAATTCGCAGGGGCCGCCCATGCGTATTTCAACAGCGCCTCGTTCAAGGACACCCCGCCCAAACTGGTGATCTGGGAAATCCCGGAACGTTCCTTGCAACGTCCGCTGGCTGGCGAGCCGGCCATCTGGCCGGCAGTTGCCAGCAAATAATCGGGATGGTGGGTACGTTCCCGCACATATAAATTCACATATTTGCTGCACGACCACGCGCCTGGCGATCGCCAGGCGTATGCTTGCATCCGCAGGCAATTTGGCACCAGCGCCCTGCAGCGCATGGCCCACATCGCACCAGCCCCCCGCACGCCCCTTACGTTTTGCCGTCGTCGCATCTTGAATAGATGACGCGCGGCCGCACCTGCACGCTTTGGCAGGGCCGCTCAGCCACCCGGCAAGCGCCCGACCCGGCAGCTATCCGCACCCAACAGGCCCTTCTATGTCTACCCCCTTGACCATCTCCCAACGCCTGGCGCTGGGCTTCGGGCTCGTGCTGTCCTTGATGATTCTGATTGCGCTGATCGGCATCCAACGCGTCGGTTTGATCGACGACACCCTGCAAAGCGTCAGCCAGGGCGCAAGCCCCAAGCAGCGTCGGGCCATCAACTTCCGCGGCAGTGTTCACGACCGGGCGATTGCCGTGCGCGACGTCGTGCTTGCTCGTGACGAGGCATCACTGAATGGCTACCTGCAGACCATTCAGCGCCTGGAAACCTTCTACCAGGAATCTGCCGGGCCGCTTGACCGCCTGATGGCCGCTGACGCCACGCCTGCCGAGCGCACCATGCTGGCCGACATCAAAGCCATTGAAACCACCACGCTCGGCGTCACCAAACAGTTGATCAGCATGCGCCAGACAGGCGACACAGCCGGCGCACAAGCCCTGCTGTCCCGCGAGGTATCGCCCGCCTACACAGAATGGCTGAAGCGCATCAACGCCTTCATCGACTATCAGGAAAATGCGGCCAATACCGACCTGGCACTGGTGCGCGACACAGCAGGGGGGTTTCGTTCGCTGATCATCATCGCCACCGCGCTGGCCGCACTGCTGAGCGTTGCCGTGTCGATGATGATCATCCGCAAGATGCGTTCGACGCTTGGTGCCGAGCCCCATGAAGTAGCCGAGGTCATCAAACGCCTGGCCGATGGCGACCTGAAACAACGCATCGACACCCGCTATCCGGGCAGTGTCATGGGCGCAGTCAAGGACATGGTTGCGCGCCTGAGCGACACCATCACCCAGGTACGTACCGCTGCCGCAGAACTGAGCCAATCGTCGGCACAGCTGCTGTCTACCTCGGCCAACAACCACCAGCAGTTGCAGGTGCAATCGCGCGAAGCAGAACAGATGGCCCTGGCCGTCAACCAGATGGCCACTACGGTGAACGAAGTCGCCACCTACGCCGACAATGCGGCGTCCGCGACCCGCAACGCCGACAGCGAAGTCGTCACGGGCAATCGTGTGGTGGAAGAAACCGCCAGGGCCATTCAGAATCTGGCGCACATCCTGGAAGGCACGCTGGGCACCGTGCAACAGGTGTCCACCGACAGCGAAAGCATCGAAAAAATCATGGAAGTGATCACCGGCATTGCGTCGCAGACCAACCTGCTGGCCCTGAACGCCGCCATCGAAGCCGCCCGCGCCGGTGAAGAAGGCCGAGGCTTTGCGGTGGTGGCTGACGAAGTCCGTTCGCTGGCATCACGCACCCAGGACTCGGCGCGTGAAATCAGCGCCATGATCACCAAGCTGCAACAAGGTGCCGGCAAAGCCGCCGACGCCATGAAAAGCAGCAGCCTGCTCGCACAGGAAACCGTTGAACAGACCCGCGTCGCCGAAGGTGCCCTGAGCACCATCCGCCGCGAAGTCGGTGCCATCAACGACATGAACGCGCAGATCGCCAACGCATCCGGCCAGCAAAGCCTGGTGGCCGATGAAGTGAACAAGAACATCAGCCGCATTCGTGACGCCACCGTAGAGACGTCCGCAGGATCGGATCAGGTGGCAGCGTCCAGCCGCGAACTGTCGGCACTGGCCGGCAAACTGACGGAAAAAGTGAGCTTCTTCACGGTGTGAGAATGAGAGGCGTGACACGGTGGCGTGGGCCACCCGCCCCGCCGTCAGGCGTATATCGGTGACTGATTGCTTGTGCATTAGCAGATCGATACACGCCTGACAGACGCCTGGCACCAGCACAGGCGACAATCTTCGCAGGCCCTGTTTTTCCCGGCCGTTCTGGAGATCGCCATGCCCCTCGCCCCCTCAGACCTGCAAGCCTTGCGTCAGGCCAAGATTCTGCTTGAGCATCCCGGCCTTGCCGCCAAGGCCAGCAACCTGCTGGGGTCGCCAATCGAGAAAGGCTTGGCCATGCTGCCCGGCCAGTGGGCCGACAAAGTGGGCGATGCCACCCGCAAAGCCATCGAAGTTGCCCTGTCCACGGCGCTGCGCACCATGGACGCCGACACCCCGAAAGCGCCCTCGAACTGGTGGCACAAAAGCGCAGTATTTGCCTCGGGAGCCGTAGGCGGTGCCTTCGGCGTGCCCGCGCTGGCAGTGGAATTGCCGGTATCCACAACCATCATCATGCGATCAATTGCAGACATTGCGCGCAGCGAAGGCGAAGACCTGAGTTCGCATAATGTGCGCCTGCAATGTGTGCAGGTGCTGGCATTGGGCGGAGCCGCCAAGCACGACGACGCCGCGGAAACGGGCTACTTCGCCGCCCGCGCTGCGCTGTCGGAAGCCATCACCGCTGCCGCCAAACATCTGGCGGCAGGTGGTTTGAACAGCAAGATGGCCCCGCCGCTGATCCGATTGATCACGGATATTGCGGCGCGCTTCTCGATCGTGGTGACCGAGAAAGCCGCCGCCCAGGCAATTCCACTGGTGGGTGCAGCAGGCGGTGCGCTGATCAACACCTTGTTCATCAGCCATTTCCAGGACATGGCACGCGGGCATTTCACGGTGCGACGCCTGGAAAGGCTGTACGGGCCGGAACGGGTGAAAGAGGCGTATGCGGCGTTGGAATGATTGCCCGTAAGCCATTTCAGACAAGCAAATTCACGACCTAGAAGCGTGAGTGGCTCAGACGGCGTCTTGTGCTTAGCCTGAACTCAGTACACCCATGGAAGCACCCAGTGCTGCCAATGGCCGAGTGCTGTCACGAAATCAGGGACCGATGGTCACAATCCCCAGCCTGTTCTTGGCCTGGGTCAGCCCTGATGCAGCTGCCAGTGGTGTATAGGTAGGCGTACCAAACTTCGCTTTTGCTCTGTCGAACAGAACGATCGCTCGTTTATCGTTGAGCTGCTTGGAGATAAATATAAAGCCATCGACATTAGCCGGATGCGCGTTGACCGCTTCGCTCCAGCGCTGAGTCATGTCGTAAGGATATTCGGCAGACAGGCTATTGTCCCCACCGATGCGCTTGAGGTGCTGGCCGGTGAGATCAGCCAGCCTCAGCATGCCCTTGTCGGCACCCATCGCAAAAGTCACTAGATAACGTACGTCGATATCTTCCTGCCGAATCTTGAACACGCCATTTTCCGGCAGCTCATCGTGCAACACTGTTTCTGCGATAGCGGTGTCCAACTGAGTGCCGCAATAACACGTCCCGAACCCCTTTTTCGGATCATCAAATCGGTTAGCAGCATGCTTACCAAAATAGGGTTCCCCACTGTTGCGTCGACCAATTCTCTTCAGCTTCGTCACAGAGAATTCTCTGACATGCAAAGGCAGCTCGGAGAAATTGGCCGCAGGTGCTTGAAGTGGCACGACAGTCAGGCCTCCGTCGATACTTCAGCGAAAGCGGCAGCGACATCCTTGACCTTGGCAAAACGGCCATCAGCCAGTGCGTCCAAGGGCGTACTGCCCCCCAGAGAGCCTTTGCGTGTCAGGAAAAACTGAAGCTTGGCACCGCCCGGCAGATCGCCAAGCACCTTGGTGACCGCCTCCAGGTGGCTGCGGTCGTAACGCGCATCACCGTAGAACGCAGGGAAATAACGCTCTGCCTGATGTGTCAGATAAAACACGCGATGGGTTTTCGCAGCCTTCCACACCGCCTGCCGGCTGGCCCATCCCATCAAGCGCTGAAACTCGACAGGCGTCAACAACTGGCCTTTTTCGATCATGGCCTCGGTGGTGTCCAGAACCAGTGCAGCAGTCACCTGTTTGGCAGCAGGCTTGGCAGTGACCGAAGTCTGCACCCGGTTAGGCACCGATTGAACGTCAGCCGTCGCGATCCGCAGAGTTTTGAGTGTTTTTTCCAGTTCGTTCAGAACGACCACCAACTCACGGCGAGCACGTGGCTTCAAGCCCTTACTATCGGCCGGTGGTGTGCTGGCAATACGTACGGCTTGCTTGTTGACCTCACGAATGTGGTGAACCAAGGACGGAATATCAATCTCATTCTTTGCACGGGTACGGACGGCAGCGGTGGACATCAGCAACTCCTGGTGACGCTTTCCATGGTTTATCGCATTCCGTAAACCACGTCAACCCGGTCAACTCCGTCAACTGAACAATCAACCATCATCGTCGCAGCAGACGGCACAAATCATTGGCGCTCTTGGCTGTAAACCGCTGCGTGCGAAAGCATCACAGCCCGATCTTGTCATTGAACTATTCGGGCTGTGTCATCGCTACCTTCAGCGGCTAGACCTGGCGGGTAGACCTGGTGCCTAGCCTCGCAACACCCGCAACGCCTCCGCATGCAGCGTGGCAGTCGCCGCCGCCACCACATTCCCATTCGACGCCATCGTCAGCGGCTGCCCTTCCCAGTCGGTAATCACCGCGCCAGCCTGCGCCAGCACCGTCACAATCGCCAGGTAGTCATAAGGCTGCAGGCCCGACTCGATCACCAGATCGATATGCCCTGAAGCCAGCAAGCCGTAGCTATAACAATCGCCACCAAAGCGCCGCATGCGGGTCTGCTTGCGCACGCGCTCGAAGCGTTCCCAGCCATCAGCATCGAAAATGTCGGGCGAGGTGGAATACAAGCAGGCATCAGCCAGCGTTGTGCAATTGCTTGCGCGAGCTTCCGTGCCGTTCAAGGCGGCACCGTGACCTTCCAGGCCGAACCAGCGCTCGCCGGTCATCGGCACCTCAATCAAGCCCAGAATCGGTCGGCCGCGCCACAACAGTGCGATCAACACGCCCCAAAGTGGGGAACCGCTGATGAAACTGCGCGTGCCGTCGATCGGGTCCAGCACCCATACGAACTCGGCGTCGGTAGCAGCCTGGCCGTGTTCTTCGCCCAGGATGCCGTGCGAGGGGTAACGCTCGCCAATGCGCTTGCGCATGGCGGCTTCCACCTCACGATCGGCAATGGTGACGGGGCTTTCATCGGCTTTATCGATGATGTCCAGGCGGGTGCGGAAGTAGCGCAGCGCCAGGGCACGGGCCTCGTCAGCCAGCTCGTGAGCAAGCGTTGCGTAGGCGGAAAGGGAGGCGGCAACGTCGGCCGGCAGTGCTTCGGTATATGGCATGGTTCCTGCTTGGTTGGTGTCGTATTGCAAAACTATGCTCAATTACCCAGAAATACACAAGAAACTTTCTGAGTTTCGTTTTCCGGGTTTCGTCTTTCCAAGTTTTCGCCTGCCCTTGCCGGAGCCTGACATGCGCGCCCACTCTATTCTGTCCTCGATTCGATCCGCTTTTCGCAAACCCGCTCGCCTGCACAGCCTGGCGCTTGCGGCCAGCCTGATGGCCGCCGCCGCCGCGCATGCCGGCACGATCGTCGCGTACACCGCACTTGAAGAAGACGAGATCAAGGACTACCTGGCGGCTGCCAAGAAGGACATGCCGGACGTCGAGGTCAAGGTGCTGCGACTGTCCACGGGCGACCTGGGCGCACGCATTCTGGCCGAAGCGGGCAACCCCCAGCACGATGTGATCTGGGGCTGGGCGGTGACCAATCTGCTGGACCCGCGTATCAACCAGTTGCTGGAACCCTACGAGGTCAAAGGCGGTTCCAAGCTGGGGATCAAATACCGGGGCGCGGACATGAAGTGGTTTGCGGCAACGGGTTACATGGCCGCGTTCTGCGTGAACACCGAAGTGCTGAAAGCCAAGAATCTGCCGGTGCCGACCACCTGGAAAGAACTCGCCAATCCTATCTATAAAGGTGAGGTCGTGATGCCCAACCCGGTGTCCTCGGGAACAGGTTATCTGCAGATTGCCGCGCTGCTGCAATCGCAAGGCACCGACGCCGGCATGGCCTTCCTGAAAACGCTGGACGGCAACGTCGCGCAATACATCAAGTCGGGCTCGCGTCCGTGCAAGGCGGCGCGTTCGGGTGAGTTCGCCATTGGCACCTCGCTGGCCTTTGCTGCCATGCAATCGATTGAAGAAGGCTTCCCGATCAAGATGATCATCCCGAGCGATGGCGCGGGTTACGAACTGGAGGCATCGGGCCTGATGAAGTCGTCGAAGAACCCGACTGATGCCAAGCGGTTCCTGGACTGGACCTTGTCTCCTTCCGTGGCCACGATCTACACCAAATACAAGGAAATCGTGACGATTCCGGGTGTGCCGCAATCGAAGACGGCGCAAGCGGCTGGACTGCCGGCGGATCTGTCCAAGGTCTTGTACCCGATGGACTTCTACAAGTCGGCCAAGGATCGCGACGCGACCCTGGCGGCCTGGCAAAAGAACATCGGCCGTTAAGCCCAGGAGCGCCTGCATGTCTCTCGAAATTCGTAATCTGCTCAAGACCTTCGGCGGCGTGCCGGCGCTCGAACGCATCGATCTGGCTGTCGGCGCATCCGACTTTGTCTGCCTGCTTGGCCCCAGCGGCTGCGGCAAGACGACGTTGCTGCGCATCGTCGCCGGCCTGTTGGCGGCTGACAGCGGCAGCATTGTGCTGAACGGCCGCGATCTGTCTGCAGTGCCGGCGCGTGAACGCGGTTTTGGCATTGTGTTCCAGTCTTATTCGCTGTTTCCGCAAATGACGGTGGCGCAGAACGTGGGCTACGGTCTGCATATTCGCAACACCGCGTCGGCCACAGCCGCCAGACGCGTGGCGGAATTGCTGGATGTTGTGCGACTGAGCGAGTTTGCCAACCGCTATCCCGGCCAGTTGTCGGGCGGACAACAGCAGCGCGTGGCGATTGCCCGCGCGCTGGCCGTGGACCCGGCAGTGCTGTTGCTGGACGAACCCTTGTCGGCGCTCGACGCCAAGGTTCGTGCTGAACTGCGAACCGAACTGCGCGCGGTGCAGCGCAGCCTGGGCATTCCTACCCTGATGGTGACCCACGATCAGGAAGAAGCCATGATGCTGGCCGATCGCGTGGTATGCATGAACCGGGGGCGCATCGAACAGGTCGGTACGCCACAACAGTTGTACGACACACCGCACACACGCTTCGTCGCCAACTTCATGGGGCACAGCAATCTGCTGCCCGCGACCTGGTTGCGTGGTGCTGCGCCGCAGTTGCTGCAAGCAGCGGGCCGCTCCATTGCCGATGGCGAAGAAGCCTGCGTGCGCCCCGAGCGCATCGGTTTGCAAGTGCAGTCTGGCGCAGACGCCACCGTGACCGACATCAGTTTCCTGGGCAATGTGAAACGCGTTGGCGTGGCCTGGCGCAACCGGCAATTGTTGGCCGAAGTGCCGGCACGCATGCCCGTGACCGTGGGTGATCAGGTCAATGTCAACATCGACCCGCACGATTGCGCATGGGTCGCAGCATGACGGCCGTTCCCATGCCCGCGACGGCCAAAGCTCGCCTCACGGTGAAACTGCCCGTGTCCTTCACCGACCGCTGGTTGCTGCGCATCTGCCTGGGCCTGCCCCTGGCTGCGCTGCTGCTGTTCTTTGCGATGCCGATGGTATTCATTGCCTGGCGCAGCCTGATGCAGGAAGGCGGCGGCATCGGCCTGGGCAACTACGCTGCGCTGCTGCATACGCCTGGTGTGTGGCGGGCCACCGGCAACAGCGTGCTGGTAGGCGTCAGCACCACCGCCATCACCCTGGTCTTTGCGTTTGTGATGGCCTACGGTCTGGAACGCACCTGCATGCATGGCCGTCGCTACGTGGCCATGACCTTGTCACTGCCCATGCTGGCACCGTCGCTGGTGCTGGGCCTGGGCCTGATCTTCCTGCTTGGTCGCAACGGACTGATCGGCAAGATGCTGGGCATTCGGCCTGACATCTACGGCTTCTACGGCCTGGTGGCAGCCAATGCACTGTACGCCTTGCCGCAAGCCGTGATGATTCTGCGCACGGCCCTGCGCCACGCCGACGCCCGCCAGTACGACGCGGCGGAAGTGCTGGGCGCAAGCCCCTGGCAACAGTTCCGCGACATCACCTTGCCGGCCATGCGTTATGGCCTGCTGAGTGCGGCGTTCGTGGTGTTCACGATCACCATCACCGACTTCGGCAATGCCATGGTCATCGGCGGCAACTTCCCGGTGCTTGCCACGGAAATCTACAGCCAGGTCAACGGACAGATGAAGTTCGGCATGGGCGCAGTCGTCGGACTGTTGCTGCTGGCACCCGCAGCCTTGTCGGTGTGGATCGAGCGCGCGGCCGCACAACGCCAGGCGGGTGTCGGCGCTGAATCCGCAATTGCCCCGGTGCCTGTACCCAGCCACCGGCGCGACATGGCCTACACCTTCGCCTGCGTGGGCCTGGGCACCGGTATTCTGGCGGTGGTTGCCACCGTGGTGCTGGCAGGTTTCATCCGCCTGTGGCCCTACAAGCTGGACCTGACGCTCAAGCACTACGACATCACAGTGTCTGACGGCTACGCCAGCTTGTGGACATCGGTATGGGTGTCGGCCCTGGCTGCTGTGATCGGCGCGGTACTGCTTTTCCTGCTGGCCTTCTCGGTACGCCGCCTGCCACCCGGCCCCGCACGCACGATCACCTTGCTGGCGTCACTGCCGGTGGGGGTTCCCGGCCTGGTGCTTGGTCTGTCCTACGTGTTCGCCTTCAACGTGCCCGGTACACCCTGGCACTGGTTCTACGGCAGCGCGGTGCTGCTGGCCATGTGCAACTTCTATCACTATCACACGCAAGGTTTCGTCACGATGATGACGGGTCTGCGCACCGTGCCGTCCACCCTGGAAGAAGCGGTCAGCGTGCTGGGTGGTGGGGTGCGGCGTGTGCTGGGTGACGTATATCTGCCCGTGGCGCGCAGTACCCTGTGGACGGTGGCGGGCTTCCTGTTCATGCGCTCGATGGTGACCTTGTCTGCGGTCATCTTCCTGATCACGCCGTGGTTGTCCTTGTCTGCGGTTACCGTAATGCGTCTGGACGAAGCCGGATTCACGTCCCAGGCGGCCGCGTTCTCGACGTGCATCATGGCCGTGGTGGGCACCGTGGCACTGGTTTTGCATGCTGCGAACCAGCGCAGTGCACGCAGCACCCAGGCAATCAAGCACTAGCAATCATTCACCGCCGCCATCTTTCTGCCATCTTCATCCACTCGACCGCTTTCCGGGACCGCCCTGCTCGCATGCTTCAAGAAGACCGTTACCAACGCATCTGCACCCTGCTGGCCACCGTCAAACGGCTGAGCACCGAACGCATCGCCGCCGATCTTGGCGTGTCCCGAGAAACCGCGCGACGCGACGTGGTGGCGCTGGAAGCCCTTGGCCAGTTGCGGCGCGTGCGCGGCGGTGTGGCGGCCAAGGGCAGCGAGCCCGAGCCGCCGATTCATGAACGCATTCGGGCACGTCATGCCGAAAAGCACGCCATTGCGCGTGCGGCGGTCGGCTTGCTGCAGGCCGGGCAAACACTTTTCCTGGATGCCGGCAGCACCACGCTGGCCCTGGCGGAAGCGCTGGTGTCCTTGCGCGGACTGACCATCATCACCAACGGCTTCGATATCGCGCGCATTCTGGTGGGCACCGATTCACAGGCCGAACGGCGGCACGAGGTGATCGTGTTGGGTGGCACACTGTTGCATGGCCTGGCGGCCACTGGCGGTGCGTTGGCGATTACTGAGATCAATCGCTACCAGGCAGACGTGGCAATGCTGTCACCCGTGGGCGTGGATACCAGCCTGGGGGCCAGCAGCTTCGATCACGCCGAAGCTGCTGTGGCACGCGCCATGGCAGAACGCGCCGATCGCTGCGTGATTCTTGCCGACCACAGCAAGCTCGGGCAACGCAGCCGGATCGCCTACTGCCCGGTGGAACGCATTCACACCCTTGTCACCGACAAGGGCGCACGTCGCATTGCTGCATTCGACACCTTGCGCAGCGTGATCCCGGACACCGTGATCGCGTGAGCCAACTCAAGGAACCCGGCATGTCGCACCGTCGCACCGCTTACCGCCACACTTTCGGCACCCAGACCTGGGCCTTCCAAGACCTGCGGGAAGTCATGGCAAAGGCCACGCCTGCCCGCTCGGGCGACTACCTGGCGGGCCTGGGCGCAACGTCTTCCGTGGAACGCATGGCCGCGCGCATGTGCCTGGCCGAATTGCCCTTGACGGTGTTCCTGAACGAAGCGCTGATTCCTTATGAAACCGATGAAATCACCCGCCTGATCATAGACAGCCACGACCGCGCAGCCTTTGCGCCGATCAGCAGCATGACGGTGGGCGACTTCCGCAACTGGCTGCTGTCGGATGCAGCCGACTCAGTCACCCTGGCCCGTGTCTGCAAAGGCATCACGCCCGAGATGGCCGCCGCGGTCAGCAAGATCATGCGCAATCAGGACTTGATTCTGGTGGCACGCAAATGTCGGGTGGTCACGCGCTTCAGAAACACCATCGGCCTGCCCGGTCGCCTGTCGGTGCGACTGCAACCGAACCACCCTACCGACGATCTTCAGGGCATCGCCGCGTCGATGGTGGATGGCCTGCTCTACGGTGCTGGCGACGCCACCATCGGCATCAACCCGGCGACCGACAGCATTCCGGCGTTGGTTCGACTGGTGCACATGATGGACGAGGTCATCAGCGGGCTGGAAATCCCGACCCAGTCTTGTGTGTTGACCCACGTGACCAACACCATCCAGATGATCGAACAAGGCGCGCCGGTAGACCTGGTGTTCCAGTCGGTTGCGGGCACGGAACAAGCCAACACCAGCTTCGGCATCAACCTGGCGGTGCTGCGTGAAGCACACGAGGCTGCGCGTTCACTGCGACGCGGTACGGTGGGCGACAACCTGATGTATTTCGAGACCGGCCAAGGCAGCGCGCTGTCGGCCAACGCCAACTTTGGCGTCGATCAGCAGACCTGCGAGGCCCGCGCTTATGCCGTGGCACGGGAATTTTCCCCGTTGCTGACCAATACGGTCGTGGGCTTCATCGGCCCCGAATACCTGTACGACGGCAAACAGATCATCCGTGCCGGCCTGGAAGACCACTTCTGCGGCAAGCTGCTGGGCGTGCCGCTTGGCTGCGACGTCTGCTACACCAACCATGCAGAAGCCGATTCCGACGACATGGACACACTGATGACCTTGCTGGGTGTGGCCGGGCTGACCTTCATCATGGGTGTGCCCGGTGCCGACGACATCATGCTGAATTATCAAAGCACGTCGTTCCACGACTCGCTGTATCTGCGCGAAGCATTGGGGTTGAAACGCGCGCCCGAGTTCGAAGCCTGGCTGGAGAAAATGCAATTGGCGGATGCACAAGGACGCGTGCAACCGGTCGCACCCGAGCACCCGGCGCTGCGTGCCATGCGCCAGCTGCGGCTGACGGCGTGAAGGGGAAACAGCATGGCAAACGCGCGCGAACAGAAAGACATGACAGGGTCAGCCCCCGTGATTGATTCCATCGGCATCGAATCGGGCACCCCGGACATCGACACCCAATCGCACACCAAAGCAGCTGGCCGGACCACCGCCGACCCGTGGCAAGACCTGCGTCGCCATACCGCTGCCCGCCTGGCCCTGGGCCGTGCCGGGGCCAGCATGCCCACCGATGAAATCCTGCGCTTCGGCTACGCCCATGCGCAGGCCCGCGATGCGGTCCACGTGGCATTGCAGGTAGACGAACTGACCAAGGCCTTGCAGGACGCAGGCATACCCAGCTTGCGTGTGCACAGCGCGGCCACCGACCGCGCGCAGTACCTGCTGCGCCCTGACCTGGGCCGGCGGCTGGACACCAACAGCGTCACACAGCTGCAAACCAGCGCTGCCGAACTGCCCGCCTGCGATCTGTTGATCGTCGTGGCCGATGGCCTGTCCTCGCTCGCCATTCACCGCAACGCCCTGCCCCTGATCCACGAGATTCGCGCCCAAGCCCCCGCTGGCTGGACGCTCGGCCCGGTGGTGATCGCCGAGCAAGGGCGTGTGGCCCTGGGCGATGAAGTTGGGGAATTGCTCGGCGCACGCATGGTGGCGGTCTTGATCGGCGAGCGGCCGGGCTTAAGTTCACCAGACAGCCTGGGTATCTACCTGACCTCGGCACCACGCGTAGGCCGACACGACGCCGAGCGCAATTGCATTTCCAACGTCAGGCCGGAAGGTCTGGATATTCCGCTGGCTGCCCGCAAGCTGTGGTGGCTGATCACCGCAGCCAAGGCGTTGGGTACGACGGGCGTGGCCTTGAAAGATCGCAGTGACGAGACCGCACTGCCGGCTGACGCCATGACTGCGCTGCCCGACCCCACGTAGGCGGTATTCCGCAGCAGGGAACGATTGCCACCAGCCACAGACAGACTGTCTGCGGTAAGTGATGCCTTCAACCCCAGCTGATCACCGCATTGATGCGCTGAGAAACGCAGACGATTACAGTGAGTTCTTACCCGCACTCACTTACCCGCCACTCAGCGAGCTCAATCCGTGATGAATCTCTCGCAGGTAGAAGCCTTTCGCGCGGTCATGCTGTCCGGTTCCACCACGGCGGCCGCGCGTGTTCTGCATACCTCGCAGCCCAATGTCAGCCGCTCGATTTCCCAACTTGAAAAGGCGATCGGGCTGCAGCTCTTCGAGCGCTCTCCCGGCAAGCTGACGCCAACCGAGGAAGGCCTGGCTTTTTTCGATGAGGTGCAGCGCAGTTTCCTGGGCCTGGAAAAGCTGGATGAAGCAGCTGGCAAGATCAAACGTTTCGGCACGGGTCTGCTGCGGATTGCGGCGGTGTCCACCATTGCGCTGGGTTTGTTGCCGCGTGCGATCAAGCGATTCACGCAAGTGTACCCGGATGTCGGCATCTCCATTCACATGGGGCATTCGTCGGTGATCGCACAGTGGATCGATGCACACATGTGCGACATGGGCATCGTGTCGCAGTTATCGAACCAGGCCATATCAGGCGAGCCAGATGTGCTGTATCGCATCAACAGCGTCTGCATGATGGCAAAAGGTCACAGGCTGGCCCAGAAGGCACTGATCACACCCGCCGATCTGGCTGGCGAGACGTTTCTGTCGGTGGCCAAACCCGACTGGGGACGCGCGCATGTAGACCGTATATTCGATGAGGCTGGCGTCACGCGAAAAATGAATGTCGAGACCTCATACGGCTCGATTATCTGTTCGCTGGTGGCGATCGACATGGGGGTAAGCATCGGCAACCCGCTGGCGACTCTCGACTATCAGAAAGACGCCATCGTCACGCGGCCTTTCGAGCCGGCAGTCACTTGCGAAGGTCTGCTGATCTACCCCAAAGGAAGACCGACCAATCGCCTGGTGGGCGAGTTCACCAAGGTGCTTCGCCAGCTTGCGCAGGAAGAGTGCGACGCGGTGCAAAAAAGACAGGACACAGCAGGCGTCTGAGGAGGAGCCTTGCCCCGTATATCCTCCGTGAATAGGCCGGCCCCAGATATCTATTGGACCGCATAGTGCCCCCCTCGATACAGTCACTTCACACCGCACCTCGCGGTGCCACTGTGTCGAAGAACATAGCTGAAACGACCCTCGACGCCGATGCCGGCAGGGGTTCTTTTTAATGTGGCGGGGACAAACATGAATAACAAAACATCGATCTGTGTGGCGTTTGCGCTGATGCTTGCGGGCGGCCACGCCATGGCACAACAGCAGAAAATCCTTTACGTAGGCGGCTCCGGCGGCAGTGTCCAGAAACTGTTCCAGGAAAAGATCATCCCCGCCTTCGAAGCGACGCATCCAGTCAAGATCAGCTATGTGCCAGGCATCTCAAGCGAGCTGGTCGCCAAGCTGCAAGCCCAGCGAGGCAGACAGGAACTGAACGTCGTGATGGTCGACGACGGCCCGATGTATCAGGCCCTGCAATATGGTTTTTGTGAGCCGCTGAGCAATCCTGCGGCCTATGCCGATATCTACGATACGGCGCGCTTCGGCCCCAACGCCATCGGCATCGGCCTGATTGCCACCGGCATTGCCTACAACAAGGCCACCTTCGACAAGAACGGCTGGGCCGCACCCAAGTCCTGGAACGACCTGACGGATGCGAAGTACAAACAGCGGCTCACGGCATCGTCCTTGTCCGGCACTTACGGCGTGCACACCTTGCTGATGTTCGCGCGCATCAATGGCGGCAGCGAAACGAACATCGAGCCGGGTTTCGACGCGATCGGAAAGAAAGTGGCCCCCAATGTGCTGAGCTGGTCATCGTCGCCTGCCAAGCTGGCCGAAATGTTCCAGAACCGCGATGTGGACGTCGCCGTCTGGGGAAGCAGCCGCACTCTCGCGCTGAAGAACACCGGTTTCCCGGTTGAATTCGTCTACCCCGCCGAAGGTGCTGCGGCGCTGGTCACCGCGGCTTGCGTCGTCGTGCAAAACAATGCGCCAGAGGCGTCGCAGGCCTTCGTGCAATTTCTGGTGACGCCCCAGGTGCAGCAGTGGCTGGCATCTGAAGGTTGGGGCCCCACCAACAGCAAAACCAAGCTTGCAGATGACGTAGCCAAGAACGTTCCCTATGGCCCCGATGACATCAAGAAACTCGTGAAAGTCGACTGGCAGGTCGTAAATCAGAAACGCGCGGAGTGGACCAATCGCTGGAATCGAACGATAGAACGTTGAACCGCTTGCTGATGCTCGTTTTGGTCAGCCGTTCCTCGTTCGCACGTTTCCCGTTCCCTCATTTTGCGGAAGGGGCCTCGGTCCCTGTATTCCATGAGCTTCCTGTCACTTCGATCCCTGAGCAAGACCTACGGCGGTGACGCCCAGGTCGTGCGTGGGCTGAACCTCGATGTCGAACGAGGCGAATTCGTGTCCTTGCTCGGCCCCTCGGGCTGCGGCAAGACCACCACCTTGCAGATGGTCGCTGGTTTCGCCGCGCCTACTGCAGGTCGCGTTTTCCTCGACGGTGTCGACATCACCGAGATGCGCCCGGAAAAGCGCGACATGGGCCTGGTGTTTCAAGGCTATGCCCTGTTCCCCCACATGAACGTCGCCGACAACGTTGGCTTCGGGCTTGAAATGCGCAAGCTGCCCCGAGCCGAAGCCGCCAAGCGCATTGCGGAGGCGCTGGAGATGGTCAGGCTGGACGGTCTGGGCAAGCGTTATCCCAGCGAGCTTTCGGGCGGTCAGCGCCAGCGCGTGGCAATTGCCCGCGCGCTGGCCATCCGTCCTCAAGTCTTGTTGCTGGACGAACCCATGTCCAACCTCGACGCAAAACTGCGCGGCGAAATGCACGTCGAATTGCGTGCCTTGCAGCGGCAGTTGGGCATCACCACCATTCTGGTGACGCACGACCAGGTCGAGGCCATGACCATGAGCGATCGCATCGCGGTAATGAGTCAGGGCAAGATCGCGCAACTGGGCACGCCCTTCGACGTGTACGACCGGCCCGCCTCGGGCTTTGCATCGAGCTTCCTGGGGCAGACCAATGTGATTGCCGGCCGCGTCACGGAAATGCGCGAGCACTGTGCAATCGTGCAGGCTGGCCCGTGCAGCTTGCGTATTCCGCACGCGGGCCACGCCGGGCAAGCCATCAGCGGCGAAGTCGGCGTGTATATCCGGCCCGAACGGCTGCGCCTGGCCCCCGCCGGTCAGGGCAGCCTCGCCGGCCGTGTGAAGACCCGGCTGTTCCTTGGCAACCTGTGGCTCTACGAAGTCGACAGCGTCCTTGGCAAGCTGCGCCTGACCTCGGCCAATCTGGGCGATCAATTGCCCGAAGAAGGCGAAAACGTCGGCCTGATCTGGCGCGATGAAGACTTGCGCGCGATTGCGAACGAAGTTTCTGGCCAAGTTCCAAGCGAGCGTGCCCAATGACTGACACTTCCGCCCGCGCAAGCGCGCCCTGGAGCCTGTCTTCACCCGCGCTGCTGCTGTTCATTGGCATCCTGCTGGTGCCGTTGCTGCTGACGGCCGTGCTGTCCTTCAATGCCTTCGATGGCATGCGTGGCATCCAGCCCGGCTACACCTGGGCCAACTACGTCGAGATTCTTGGCGACGGTTACTACCACGAGATATTCATTCGGACCGGCTTGATGGCCCTGGGCGTCACCGCCTTGTGCGTGCTGTTCGGGGTACCGGAGACAATCATCCTGGCCCGCATCCGCGCACCGTGGCGTGGCATGTTCCTGATCGTGATTCTGGGGCCCTTGCTGATCTCGGTGGTGGTGCGCACGCTGGGCTGGTCGATCTTGCTGGGCAACCAGGGCACCATCAACAATGCCTTGCAAAGCCTGGGCATCATCAACGAACCCTTGCGTTTTCTGTTCTCGATGCTGGGTGTGGTGATTGCGCTGACGCACGTGTTCCTGCCCTTCATGGTCATCGCCGTGTGGAGTGCGCTGCAGAAGCTTGACCCGCAGGTGGAGCATGCCGGCCGGTCGCTGGGCGCATCCTCAGTCACCTCGTTCCTGCGCATCGTGTTTCCGCAACTGCTGCCGGGCGTGCTGTCGGGAAGCATCATCGTGTTTGCCCTGGCGGCATCGGCTTTTGCCACGCCTTCGATTATCGGCGGGCGACGTGTGAAGGTAGTCGCCACCGCGACTTATGACGAGTTCCTCAATTCCTTGAACTGGCCGCTGGGCGCGGCAATCGCAGTCTTGCTGCTGCTGGCCAATATCGCGGTCATCGTGGGCTGCAATCGCATGCTCGAGCGCCGCTTCAAACAGGTGTTTTCAGCATGAAAGACGACATCGGACAAAACAGTTGGCTGGCGTTGCTGTACCACGCGTGCTTCGTGATCTTCATCATCGCCCCGCTGCTGGTCGTAACCCTGGTTTCCTTCTCGGACAAGGACTACATCTCCATGCCGTTTTCTGGCGCATCGCTGCGCTGGTTCCGGGCGATCTGGGATGCACCCGACATCATCAGCGCCTTCTGGCTGTCTCTGTGGCTGGGGCTCGGCTCGGCCACGATTGCGGCCGCCGTGGCGGTACCCAGCGCGATTGCCCTGGCACGTTATCGCTTCCGTGGACGCGACACGCTGACGGCCATGCTGATGTCGCCGCTGATGATTCCCCACATCGTCCTGGGGGTGGCCTTCCTGCGCTTCTTCTCGCTGACGGGTTTGAGCGGTTCCTTCATCGCCCTGACGCTGGTGCATGCCGTAATCGTTGTGCCCTATGCGCTACGCCTGACGCTGGCCGCGCTGATCGGCATGGACCGCGACGCGGAAAAAGCAGCCATGTCGCTGGGCGCAACGCGGCTCACCACCTTCAGGCGCATCTTGCTGCCCATGATCGTGCCTGGTGTGGCGGGCGGCTGGATGCTGGCTTTCATCCAGAGTTTCGACGAAGTCACCATGACGATTTTTGTGGCCACGCCAGGCACCAATACCTTGCCGGTCGCCATGTACAACCGGATCTCGCAGATGACCGACCCGCTGGTCACCTCGATATCCACGGTGATGATCTTCGGCACCCTGATTCTGATGGTTTTGCTGGACCGCACCGTCGGGCTTGACCGGGTATTGATCGGCAAGAAGTAGTCGGCAAGCCGCCACTCCCTTCCCAATTCATTCATCAATTACTTAACAGGCCAAGCCTGTGAACGGACCGCGTTCGTCCAAAACGAACGCAACCCGCCCCCACAGGCAAGGAGAACACCGTGCAAGCAGAAGAATTGATCGTCGTCGGCGGCGGCCTGGTCGGTGCTGCCATCGCCTACGGCGCAGCCCGGGCCGGTGCCCCCGTGACCTTGCTGGATCAAGGAGACATCGCCCACCGTGCCTCCCGAGGCAACTTCGGTCTGGTATGGGTACAAAGCAAAGGCGAGAAGCTGCCGCGTTATGCGCGCTGGAGTCGCGACGCCGTGACGCTGTGGCCTGCACTCGCCAAAGAGCTGCTCGACCTTACCGGCGTAGACGTGGCGCTGCGTCAGCAAGGCGGTTTCTGGATCGGCTTCAGCGATGCGGAAGTGCAAGCGCGCCAGGTCATGTTGGAGAAGATCAATACAGCGGTCGGCGGCATTCCTTATGAAATCCTCGACCACGCTGCACTGAAAGCGCGTCTGCCCGCCATCGGCAAAGGCGTTGCGGGCGGCAGCTTCTGCCCACTGGATGGCGATGCCAATCCGCTGTTGCTGCTACACGCACTACACGCCGGCCTGAAAGCGCGTGGTGCGCGTGTGATCTCGAGTGTCGACGTCACGCAGATCAAGCACCGCCCACAAAGCAGCGACTTCGAGATCACCAGCCAGGACGGCCAACGCTGGCATGCGCCCCGGGTGGCACTGGCTGCCGGACTGAGCAACACCACACTTGCTGCTCAAGTCGGCCTTCACGCACCGGTCTCGCCCAATCGCGGCCAGGTGCTGATCACCGAGCGCCTCAAACCATTTCTGCCCTACCCCACCAACAAAGCACGGCAGACCAACGAGGGCAGCGTGCAATTGGGCTACTCGGTCGAGGATGTCGGCCTTGACGATGGCACCACGGTGTCGGCCATCGAGGCGATCGCCAAACGCGCCATCACCACCTTCCCCATTCTTGGCAGTGTGCGCCTGGTGCGCGCCTGGGGGGCGCTGCGGGTGCTGACCCCGGACGGTTTCCCGATTTACCAGGAGTCCGCCTCGTGCCCCGGTGCCTTTGTGGCCACCAGTCACAGCGGCGTGTCTCTGGCGGCCGCCCACGCCCATGTGATCGGCCCCTGGATGGCGGGCCTGGCTCCCACGCCCGACGAGTTCGACTATTTTGCTGGGGAACGCTTCCTCGACCCCACGCGGAGTTTCTCAAATGCCCACTAAACCCTTGTTCAGTTCGGATGAGGCAACCGCCACCAGTCGCGTCACGGTGCAATTCGAGGACCGTTCGCTCAGCGTGCCCACTGGCATCAGCGTTGCCGCAGCCTTGCTGCTGAACGGCGTGGAGCCGTTCCGAACCACGCCCGTGAGCGCAGCGCCGCGCGCCGCCTATTGCATGATGGGTGTCTGTTTCGAATGCCTGGTCGAGGTAGACGGCATGCCCAGCCGCCAAGCCTGCCTGACCCCGGTAAAAGACGGCATGGTCGTCAGGCGTCAACACGGGGCGTCGGCGGTGGCCTTGCCCGAAGCAGGAGAAGACCATGGACGCTGACATCATTGATCTTGTCATCGTGGGAGCAGGTCCGGCCGGACTGGCCGCCGCTTGCGAAGCGCGCCAGTGGGGGCTGAGCGTGTGCCTGCTTGACGAACAAAGTGCCACAGGCGGACAGATCTACCGCGCGGTGGACGCCGCCAGTGCCAAGCGCCGCTCGGTGCTGGGCGAGGACTACGCGGCCGGGGCAGCGCTGACCGCTGCCTTCGCCAGCAGCGGTGCACAACACATTGCCGGGGCGGCGGTATGGAACGTCAGTCGCGACCGGAAGGTGAGCTTTCTTCGTCAAGGGGCCGCGCACTCGCTGCAAGCGCGACACCTCGTCCTGGCAAGTGGTGCCATGGAGCGCCCCTTCCCCATCCCCGGCTGGACGCTGCCTGGCGTGATGGGTGCAGGTGCCGCGCAGATTCTTTACAAGAGCGCAGGTGCCTTGCCCGCCGAACCCGTCGTGCTGGCAGGCTGCGGACCTTTGCTGTACCTGCTGGCAAGCCAATACCTGCAAGCCGGCGTCAAGCTGAAGGCAGTGATCCACACCACGCAGCACAGCGATTACCTGCGCGCGTCCTCGCATTTGGCCGGTGCCCTGCGTGGATGGCGCGACCTGCGCAAAGGCATGCGCATGCTGGGCCAGTTGCGGCAACACGGCGTGGCGGTCTACGCCGGTGCCGAGGCGCTTGCCATCGAAGGCACGGATCACGCCCAAGCCATCCGCTTCCGTCACAAGGGGCAATACCACCGCATTGAGTCGTCGCTGGTGTTGTTGCATCAGGGGGTGGTCCCCAACACCCAGCTCAGCTGGGCGCTGCGCGCGAAACATCACTGGGACGATGCGCAGCTGTGCTGGGTACCCGACACCGATGCCGACGGTCAGATCGAACAGACAGGCATCTACATCGCTGGTGACAGTCGCGGCATCGTGGGTGCCAAAGCCTCGGCCTCACAAGGTCGGCTGGCGGCGATTGCGATTGCCAACACCTTGGCGCGACCAGGAAACACCGCACGCGATGAGCGCGAGCGTGTGGTGCGCGCGGAACTGCAAAGCCAACTTCACATCCGTCCCTTCTTGGACGCGCTGTATCGCCCGCCAGCAATGCACCGCATGCCAGTAGAAGACTCGGTAGTTGTCTGTCGCTGTGAAGAAGTCACCGCCGGACAGATCAGAAAGTATGCCGAACTGGGCTGCCAAGGCCCGAACCAGACCAAGGCATTCGGGCGCTGCGGCATGGGGCCATGCCAAGGGCGACTCTGCGGCCTGACGGTGACCGAACTCATCGCCGATGCCCGGGGCGTATCGCCAGACACAGTTGGCTATTACCGCATTCGCCCGCCGATCAAACCCGTGACGCTTGGCGAACTAGGCAGCTGAGCTTTTTCTTAACTCGACGCAAGGAAATCAGATGAACGACATCACTCGCATTGCCACCGACAAGCGCCGCAGCCGCGCCGTGGTCTACAACGGCATGGTCTTCGTGGGTGGCCAGACCGCCGACGACCGCAGCCAGGATATTCGTGGTCAAACCCAACAGACGCTGGCCAAGATCGAGAAATTTCTGGCCGAGGCCGGCACCGACAAAAGCCGTCTGCTGACCGCCCAGATCTGGATCAAGGACTTGAAAGCTGACTTCGCCGGCATGAATGAAGTCTGGGATGCCTGGACGGCACCGGGTGCGGCATCCACCCGCGCCACGGCGCAGTGCGAAATGGGCGCACCAGATGTGCTGGTGGAAATCATTGTCACCGCCGCCGTCGGCAAGACGGCAGCCTGACAGCCAAGGTGTTTTAGTACTGGCTCAGTCGACCGGATCAGTGGCTGGGCCAGTCAGGCTGATTTACCGACCAGCAGCTGGTCTGCCAGATCAGTGAAGTCCGTCGCGATCACATCCCACTCGCTGTCCGCTTTCAAATCGGCTTTTTCATGTGACCCATATTCATCGGGTCGCGGCACAAATGCGGTGCTCAAGCCGCAAGACCGCGCTGCGCGCAGGTCGCTGTTGTGTGCCGCCACCAGGCAGACTTCAGCATGCGGCAAGTCCAACGCCTCGACCGCGCGCAGGTAGGCCTGCGGCGACGGTTTGTACGCGTGTGTGATCTCGGCTCCCAGCACCACTTCCCAAGGCAGCTTGGCATGGCGCGCCAGGTTCACCATCAGGGAAATATTGCCGTTGGACAGCGGCCCCAGAATGTAGTGCGGCTTCAAGCGGTCAAGCGCCGCCACCACGTCGGGCCATGCGTCCAGCCTATGCCATGCCTTGTTCAGTGACACCAGTTCCTGCTCGGAAATCGCGGCTTCTTCAATGCCGAAATACTGCAGCACGTAGGAAAGGTTTTCTCGGTGCAGCACGTCCAGACGGCAGTACGGCCGACGCCCGCTGCGAATTTCTTCCATCGACGGCTGATAACGTCCGCGCCACGCATCTGAAAACGCAATCGGATCGATGTCGGTGCGGCCCCACTTCTTCAGGAATGGCGCGGCTTCGCGGGCGATGCCGTTGCGCCAGTCGACCACCGTGCCAAAGACGTCAAAGACAAGGGCGCGGATCTGGGTCATGACGAGGCTCGGCTGGGGATTGGGGTCGAAGAATCTTAGCGTAGCGTGTGGTAGTCCCTCCACGCCTGTCGCATTAACGCCGCGTAAAACCAGCTTATTCATAGGGTTTTCCCGCAAACTTGCCTGTAAACGGCGTTACTCTTCACCCTGCAGCTTTTTGCCCCAGCCCATGACCTTCCCTACTCCCGACGTGCATCTGAACGACGGCCACCGGCTGCCCACGCTGGGTTTCGGTACGTGGCGGCTGAACGACGACGAGTCCTGTAGTTCGGTACAGCGCGCGCTTGCCGCAGGCTATCGCCTGATCGACACCGCCACCCGTTATGAAAACGAGGTCGGTGTGGGACGTGGCATCGAGGCCAGCGGCTTGCCACGTACCTCAATAGTGGTGACAACCAAGCTGCACGATGCCGATCACGGCTACGATGCCGCGCTGCGTGCCTTCGACGCCAGTGCAGCGCGACTGGGCCTGGATTACGTCGATCTCTATCTGATCCACTGGCCCCTGGCCGAACGCGATCTATATATAGACACCTGGCGTGCATTCATTCGGCTTCGCGAGGAAGGCCGGGTGCGTTCGATTGGCGTGTCCAATTTCGAAGCGCCGCATCTGGAACGCTTGATCGCGGAAACCGACGTCGCCCCTGCGGTGAATCAGATCGAACTGCACGTAGACTTCTCGCAGCCCGCGTTGCGCGCCTTTCATGCCCGCCACGGCATCGTTACGCAGTCCTGGCGTCCCTTGGGCAAAGGCAATCTGTTCGACCACCCGGTCGTCACCGCCCTGGCGCAGAAACATCAACGCAGTCCCGCGCAGATTCTGCTGCGCTGGCACGTCGAGCTTGGTTTGGTGCCTATCCCCAAATCAGGCAACCCGGCGCGTATCGCAGAAAATCTGGACATCTTCGGTTTCTCGCTAACCAGCGAAGACCTACGCACCCTTGCCACGCTCGACGGCGATCATCGCCAGGGCGAACACCCCGACCGCCATCTGGCTTTCTAGGATTTTCATGCACGGCCCCTTGCCCCAAGACACTTCCACCACCGACACCTCGGCACTTTCGCCGCGTGCCGTAGGCCTCGCCACGCTGGCGCTTTCCGTTGGCAGCTTCGGCATCGGCACCGGCGAATTCGCGATCATGGGTTTGCTGCCTCAGGTTTCTGGCGACCTGAACGTGTCCGCGCCCGACGTGGGCCACCTGATCAGCGCCTACGCCATGGGCGTGGTGGTGGGTGCGCCGCTGATTACCGTGCTGGCTGCCCGGGCTTCGCGCCGCATCTTGCTGTTTGCGCTGATGGCGGTGTTCGTGCTGGGCAATCTCGCCAGTGCGTTGGCACCTGGCTACCTGTCGCTGACTTTTTTCCGCTTCCTGACCGGGCTGCCGCATGGTGCCTATTTCGGCATTGCCGCGCTGGTGGCGGCATCGATGGTAGGACCGAAGAAACGTGGGCAGGCCATCGGCCACGTCATGTTGGGGCTGACGGTGGCCGCGCTGATCGGCAACCCCGTGGCAACCTGGCTGGGTCAGTGGCTGGGCTGGCGCTCGGCCTTTGCCACGGTGGCCATCATCGGGGCTGCCACCATCGGCATGCTGGCGGTTTATCTGCCTCGGCAAATCGGCCTGGAAACCAGCAACGCCGCCCGTGAACTGAGCGGGTTCGCGCGTGGCCAGGTGTGGCTGACGCTGGCCACCGGCGCCATCGGCTTCGGGGGCCTGTTCGCCGTGTTCAGTTATGTAGCGCCTACCGTCACGGAAGTGACCGGTCTGTCGTCGTCTGCCGTGCCAGTTGCACTGGCCGCCATCGGCGTCGGCATGATCCTGGGCAACCTCGCGGGCGGCTGGCTGGCCGACCGGGCGCTGATGCCCGGCATTGCGGCCATTCTGGTATGGAGCGCACTGGTGCTGGCCGCCTTCCCGTTCACCGCCCATCATGCCTGGCTGGCGATGATCAACCTGGTGTTGATCGGCACCACCGTGGGCCTGGGTCCGGCCTTGCAAATCCGCTTGATGGACGTGGCGGCTGATGCACAGACGCTTGCCGCCGCCATGAACCACTCGGCATTCAACCTGGCCAACGCGCTGGGTGCGTGGCTGGGTGGTGTGGTGATCACCGCAAACTATGGCTGGACGTCCACCGCGTGGGTGGGTGCAGTCTTGGCCGTGGGTGGGCTGCTGGTCTTCGGGGTAAGCGCCATGCTGCATGCAGGCGGCCGAGCGTCGAACCGCGTGGCAGCCTGATTAAGGTAGCGGGGCTGATGGGTATCGGCCCTTGCCTACTGTGATTTGCTCGATGTGTCTGATCGAAAAAAGCCTGCTGCGCATAGAAGCGAGAGCGTAAAACGCACAGGCAGGCGCAGGGAAAACCGATCACCGGTAGACGCCTGGGGATCAGTGCCAAGATCAGACGGAGCACATCATGGTCGCACGCAGCAAAGCGCGCACGCACATACGGGTGGGCATTGGCGGATGGACGTTTGCGCCGTGGCGCGACAACTTCTACCCCGCTGATTTAGCCCAGTCGCGCGAGTTGGAATACGCCAGCACGCAGGTAACCGCCATCGAAATCAACGGCACCTACTACGGCACGCAAAAGCCCAGCACCTTCGCACGCTGGCGTGACGAAACACCCGAGGATTTTGTGTTCTCAGTAAAAGCATCGCGTTACGCCACCAACCGCAAGGTGTTGGGCGATGCGGGTGAATCGATTGCAAAGTTCATCGGCAGCGGGCTGGCAGAGCTTGGCCCCAAACTTGGGCCGATTCTGTGGGAACTGGCTCCCACCAAGGTCTTCGACCCTGACGACCTACGCGCCTTCTTTGCGCTGCTGCCCGACAAAGTAGACGGCCTGCCGCTGCGCCACGTGCTGGAAGTACGCCACGAGAGTTTCATGTGTGCGGACTATGTGGCGCTGGCCCGCAAGTACCGGGTTGCCACCGTATTCACCGACTCGCCCAAATTCCCATCGTTTGCCGACGTGACCGGCGACTTTGTGTATGCCCGCCTGATGGACGCGAAGTCGAGATTGAAGGCAGGTTATGCGCCCAAGGCGCTGGACGCCTGGGCAGACACGGCACGCAGCTGGGCGCAGGGAAACTTGCCCGATGCGTTGACCTACGCAGCCCAGCCAGGCAAGACTACCAAGCCGCGCGACGTTTTTGTGTTCTTCATCAACGGCGCAAAGGAACGCGCGCCGGCCGCAGCGATGGCCTTGCTGACTCGGCTGGCGAAGGGTTGATGCCACAAACTGGATGATGCTGCCCCACGTATCAGGGCGGGTTTCCCGAGGGGCTTCGGCCCCAGTATCTGCGCAAGACGCTTGGTGCACCTTGGTGCGTCCAACGGCATATCGGCGTCGGCGCAGCCAAGGTGTCCTCCTAATCAACGTGCGATCAACGCCTCATGCAGCAGATCCACGCCTTGCATGAAATCGGCAACTTCCATGGCTTCATGCACATTGTGCGATCCATGCTCGTTGCGCACGAACACCATCGCAGACGGCACGCCGGCGTTGGCAAACACGGCGGCGTCGTGGCCCGCACCGCTGGGCAGGCGTTCGATAGGCGCACCCAAGGTCTGCCCGGCAGTTTCGATACGCGCGATCCAATCCGGGTCCATTGCGGCCGGTTCTGAGCGAATCAAGCCATCGAACTCAAACCGCACGCCCCGGCTCTTTTCCACTGCCCGGCATTCTTCCTGCATCAACTGATAAAAGCGCTCCAGCGTATCCACACTCTGGCTGCGCACTTCAAAGCTGAATTCCACCTCGCCCGGTATCACCGACACCGCGTGTGACCGGGCCGGCGTGCTGCACATGCCGGTGGTCATTACCAGGTCCATGCCCATCTGCAACAGCACACGCCAGTGTTCGTCCAGGCGCGACAGCAAGTCGGCCACGGCCAGCATGGCGTCCTTGCGCAACCAACGCGGCACGGCACCCGAGTGCCCCGTCTCGCCCAGGCAGCGCACCCGGTTGTGGCGGATGTTGCCGCGAATGCCGGTCACCACGGTCGCCGGCCAGCCACGCGCCACCATCACCGGCCCTTGTTCGATATGCAGTTCCAGGTAAGCCGCAATATCGGACGGAGCCAGCAGCGCTTCGCCACGTGCCAGCGCATCCACGTCTACGCCACTGCGCTGCATGGCTTCACCCAAGGTGCCCTGCCCGCTGCGATGACGCAGCGCCAGCGCACTGGCCGGCAGCTTGCCCAGCAGTGCCAGCGAACCGATATACGCCTTGCCGAACCAGGCGCTTTCTTCGGCGCGCAAAGCCAGCACGCGCAGCGGTGGGGCCTGTGTCGGATCGTCGCGCAGGCGGTCCAGCACCAGCATGCCGGCCAACACACCCGCCAAGCCGTCGAAGTTGCCGCCTTGCGGCACCGAATCCATATGCGAGCCGATCACCACCGGGGGCTCGGTGCGATGATCCAGCGGCAGGCGCAACCACAGGTTCTGGAAACGATCCCGCTCGGCCGCGAATCCCAGTTCGGCGGCGTACTGCTCGATCGCCTGGATGGCGTTTTCTTCGCCAGCACCATAGGTCTCGCGGGTGATGCCTTCGCCATCGCGTGTCAGCGCACCGATTTCGTCCAGCATCCGATTCACCAGTGCGGTCTGGTGCGAATAGGTGCCCGTTGCTGTGGGCAATGTAGCCACGTCGTCCTTCAACCCAACATCAGACACCATCATGCCCCCACCCCGCCATGCTCGATCGACCACTGCACCGGGTCGGCACTGAAGGCCGCCAAGGTCTGAATCTGCTCATCGCTCAGACCACCCGCCTCGATCAAGGCCGCATGCAGCTCGGCCCAATGCGCCAGCGAATGCAGGCCCAACTTGTGTTCGGCCAAGAGCGCACGCGCCCCCGGATAGATCGCATAATCGACGAACACCAGACAGTCATGCATCTGTGCCCCCGTGGCACGCAGCGCAGCCGTGGCCGCCACTTTCGAGCGCGCATCGGTCGTCACGTCATCCACATACAGCAGCTTTGCATCGGGCGGCAGCAGGCCTTCCAGCCGGGCCGCGTTGCCCCAGCCAAGCGGGCGCTTGCGCAAATACAGCATCGGCAAGTTCAGGCGCTCGGCCAACCAGGCCGCGAACGCAATGCCCGAACTCTCGGCACCCACCACGGCATTGATGCCCTGGCTGCGCACATGATCGGCCAACGCCGCGGTGGCCACATCCAGCACCACGCGACGGGCGGCGACATCGGACATCAGCAAGCGCGTGTCGATATACACCGGGCTGGCCCAGCCCGAGGTATAGATGAACGGCTGGCCACTGGAAATGCGCACGGCACCCAGGCGGACCAGTGTGCTGGCCACTTGTTCAGACGGAGAGGCAGACAAAGTCATTGGACTGGCCCGGAATCAGGATTGAAGACTTATAGTAGGCATGCCGAAAAGTGAATAGAAGTGCTCATCCGGCCCGCGAGCCGTTCCATTTGGAGATGGCTTCAGGTAAGGTGGATGCGCTTCATTTCTGTTGAAACCGATCGTCCAAGGCTTGGCTGACTGCCGTATTTCCAGGTGACGCAAACGCCCGTCGCCATTTCCGACTTACCGCCGCCATGAACTCGCCCTCATCCCGAAGCTTCCTGCGACAGCTCGACCTGGGCACGCTTGACCTGTTTCTGCTGATCATCGAAACCGGCAGCATTGCGCGCGCCGCCGAAAGCGGGCAACTGGTCGCATCCGCCGTCAGCAAACGCATTGCCGAACTGGAACACCTGGTCGGCCTGCCCTTGTTCGAACGCCACGCACGCGGCGTACACCCCACGGCCGCAGGCGAACGACTGGCCCGCCACGCCCGTACCCTGCTCAACGACGCGGACCGCCTGCGCCAGGACATCGCCAGCTTCTCTGGCGGCATCCACGGCAACGTGCGCGTATGCGCCAGCGCTTCGGCCGTTGAACAATTCCTGCCCGCCGACCTGGCCATCTTTGCTAACTCCAACCCCGACATTCGCATCGAACTGCGCCAAGGCAGCAGCCGGGTGGTAGCCAACGCCGTGTTGAATCGCAAGGCTGAACTGGGCATCTGCGGCCACTGCGAAGACGTTGCCCCGCTGCAATCGCGCCCTTATCGCATGGAGCGCCTGGTACTCGTCATGCCGCACGGCCACGCATTGGCCGACCGCGACACCCTGGACTTTGCCGAAGCGCTGGACTACGAACAGGTGGGCTTACGCGGCAGCAGCACCGTACAAGCCACGCTGAACCAGGTGGCCCGCAGCGCAAACCGTGTACTGCGACAGCGGCTGGAAGTCGACAGTCTGTCGGCCATGTGCCGGATGATCGAATGCGGCATCGGCATTGGCGTGATGCCCCTTGGCGCATTCCAGGCCATGGGCGAACAACGCCTGCACGCAGCAAGCCTGACCGACCCGTGGGCCGTGCGTGAACTGAATCTGCACGCGATTGATTTCGATGAACTGTCGGCAGCGGCGACGTGTTTTGTGGAGTGTCTGGCCGCAGATGTGGTGTGAACCAGGTTGACGAGAAAAAACAAAGCGGAAGACGTTGAAGCAGCCTCTGCACAACCGAAAGTTGCTGCTTGCCGGCTCCGTTTATTTCATCCTTCGAATGCCGAACGCACAGCCTCCACGACACGTTCAGCCCGAGCGGAATCATCCAGCTGTGGATACGCCTTCTTCAGCTTGCCGGACACCTGCCAGCCATTTTCTTTAAGCGAGCGGATCACGCGATTCGCGTCTTGGTCTGGCATTTCCAGCACATCCTTGAGTTGCGTCTGGGCACGCTGGAACATGACCAGCACCTGGGCCTCATCAGCCATCTCTTTGCGAACCGTGTGCGCAACCACTTGCGCCGTGTACAGGACGTGTTCGGTCAGGTCGGGATAACGCCAGGCAAACAGTGCATCCTTGTAGTCATCGAAAATCAAATTGCTCGACGTGCCATCCTCGTAGTGAACAAGATCACCAAATCGATAAGACGCTGCGTAGCGTTGCATCAATGGACGCGAAAACGCCTCTAGCGTACGGTCATAGCGCACCCGGAAATCCACTGAACTGGTTATGGTGGCTGACACTGGCAAAATCACGCCATCCGGCAGCGCTCGATCACGGATCAGCGTGTCATTGACCAGGAAGCGATGGATACGACCATTGCCGTCCCGCATCGGGTGGATATAAACAAAAGCAAAGGCAATTACAGCAGCGCGAGCCAGCGGCTCGGCACCCCGGGTTGCCGCCTCGAATGCACTCAGGCCTTCAAGCAATTGTGGCAACGTCTCGAAATTCGGGCCCACATAGTGAACGATGTCCTCACGCATGGTCGACTGACCGACGAAAACTGGAGAGCGTCGAAGCCCAAGCCCAACGGCATCATGACCCAGAATGCCCGCTTGCAAAGTGTGCAAACTATTGCTGCTCAGTGGATCTTCGATATGGCCACAGTGCTTGGCAATCACGTAGGCAAAACGCTGAACCCTGTCTGTCTTATCGGCTTCTTTCTCGATCAAAAAGCTAGCTCGCGATTCCTTAAACGTCAGCCAACTGGCCGTACGCATCAAGATATCGGCACCAAAGGCTTGGTGCAGTGCTCCCAATGCGGCATCAAGGTCGAATAGCAGTGCTTCCTGGACAATTTCGGTCCGGCGGACAAGCGGGCAAAAGGCCGCCGTGCCGGGTAGATTGTCGTTGATGCGCCAGCGCCGATTACGCACAAACTCAGTGCGGGTCAGATAGCACTGAGATGAAATAGCATCCACGTAGCCGCCATTGCTGACATCCGGCACATCCAGAAGCTCGCCAGTCAACCACTCGTACAGGAAACCCGTGCGACGAGCGTATTGACCGAAAGGTGCTTCGCGGCACCACGCTTCAATGGGTCCCGGACCGGTTGCAGCAAACAGGCGAGCGAAAAACTCGATGTGAATTTCTTCGTATTTGAGCCCGAACTCGAAATGCCCGGCGAAATCATCTGTCGGTTGATAGCTTGGGGGATATTTATTTGCTGTATGCCCATTGCTCTCGCGGCTTACCCGCGTCTTTCCAATCTCCGATTCGACACGCAGGGCTTGCACCAGCGCAATGCCGTAGCGATCAACAAGTGCCGTGAACCCTAGTTTCATCGCTGAATCCGCTAAGAAAAGACAAAAAACGATAACCCCAAGACCATTTTATGCAAAAACGCTAACCGAACAGACTAAAGACTTTTTGATGCGCTGCCCTGGCCTCAACAAGCCCGCGCACGTCCCTATCTCGACGGTGGTCAACTTTGCCGATAAGGTGAACGACCCACGCTGCACGCCAATCGCCCCCGAGGCTTCCCATGACAGACCCGCTCGCCCAGCACGCACCGTCCGCCCCACAGACCGTCGTGGCGGTGCGACCCAAGCGGGCGTTCTACGTGTTCTGTGGCCTTACCTTTCTGTCCTTCCTGACGACCTCGACCCTGTCTTATCTGTCGGTCATGCTGTCGTCGGTCGGCATGCAGCCCGAAGACATCGGCGTAGTGTTGGGATCACCCTTGATACCCGTGGTGGCGGGCGTGCTGTTCGCTGGCAAATTCATTCAGCGATATGGCGCGCTGCGTATTGCGATTGCAGGCCAGGTGCTCACATTGGTGTCGTTCCTGGGCATGGGCCTTGTGCTGGCCGACCCAACGGGCGCGACCATCGCGCGTTTCCTGCTTGGTCTGGGCTTCGGCCTGGTGTTCCCGGCCGCGCTGATCTATGCGCGCGGTCTGCTCAGCGGGCCGAACACGGTTTATTGGTTCGGCATCTTCACCAGCATGGTGCCCTTGCCGAACTTCATCGGCCCGCCGCTGGCCGAGTGGTATTTCATGCACTACGGCAGCAAGTGGTTCTTTGTCGTGTTCGCACTGCCCCTGCTCGCCAGCCTGGTGATGATGCGGTTTGTGAAGCGAGACGTGCCGGCTCCCAATACTGGCACGGCGGGTACGGGATATCTGCGTCTGCTGACGATGAAGTCTTTGTGGCTCCCCCATGCCGCCATCGTCATGGTCGGGCTGATGTGGGGCTTCATGCTGTCCTTCATGGCCCTGCTGTTGAAAGGTCAGGCCATCCCAGTGGCGTTCTTCTTCACCAGCGCCACGCTGGCCATGCTGCTGTCACGCTTCACCTTGATGCGATGGCTGGGGCGCATGCCGGCACGGTGGGTGGTCGCGGGTGGCTTGGTGTCGATGAGCGCAGGCTATCTTGCGCTGTCGATGTTGAGCTTGGATAGGTCCATCGTGGCCTTGGCCGGTGTCGTTTTTGGCGTCGGCTACAGCACCGCGTTTCCGGTGCTCAGCCTGTGGGTGGCAGACCAGTTTCCGTTGGCAGAACGCGGACAACCCATGGCCTTGTTCACCGCGGTTTTCCAGACGGCGATCTTCGGGGTGCCCTACCTGGTCGCAAGCATGTCGGCGGCTGGCATGAGCTTGTCACAGACGCTGCTTCCTTTGTCCGCACTCGCACTGAGTTTTGCGTTGCTGATTGTCCTGCTTTCGCCCAAGCGTTCATGATCCTGACCAGCCCTATTGTTGCCATGTCGCTTGAGCAAGCGCACGCCCAACAACTTACCCGGCAGACCACCACCTACCACAGCCTGGTGCCCGGCAATCACACATTGCCAGGCTATGCCCTGAGCAAGGCCAAGCCTCGCCAAGCCCGCCACAGTCCGAACGGCACCAGCAATACGCCGAGCCATCGCTGCCACTGCGGATCGAAGTGGAACATCGACCAGACGCCCAGCGCCGCAAGCGCAATGCCACCCACGATGTTCACCACGCTGCCAGTCAACCATTGAAGTTTCAGCAGGTGTCCGATCAGATCCAGGATTCGATCGGCGATTGCCAGCTTGAAGTAGTCGGTGACCACGTACAGCCCAAGCAGCAGCAAGGGAGCCACCGCAATGCCGATCAGCAGAAATAGCAGCAGGTCTGGCAGCAGGTCGATCAGCGTATCCATGAGGTCCCGATGGCTTGGCACGCCCTTGAATGCGGACGTGTGTTCACCATTCTAGTGGGGTGCACGCCCGTGGCTTGGCGGCACCGCCCGCTGGACTGGTATTGACCCGAGTTCCAGGCGCACCAGCCCCGTCGCATACTGGCCCGGCAGCCGTCGCCCCCATGTTTCGACGGCGAACCAGGAGTCTTACGTGTCTGCCCCCAGCACCAACGCTACCAGCACCACCCGCATGTCCCGCTTCCCCATGCCCGACATTGCCGATCTGCCCGAAGACCTGCGCACGCGCATTCTGGCCGTGCAGGAGAAATCCGGTTTTGTGCCCACGGTATTCCTTGCCCTGGCGCACCGCCCGGACGAGTTCCGTGCATTCTTCGCCTATCACGACGCCTTGATGGACAAGGACGGCGGGTTGACGAAGGGCGAGCGCGAGATGATCGTGGTGGCGACCAGCAATGCCAATGAGTGCCAATACTGCGTGATCGCGCACGGCGCTATTTTGCGCATTCGCGAGAAGAACCCGATGATTGCCGATCAGGTGGCGATCAACTATCGCAAGGCCGACATCACCGCTCGCCAGCGAGCGATGCTGGACTATGCGATGAAGGTGTCGCAGCGCGCGGCTGAAGTCAGCGAGGCTGATTTCGATGTACTGAAGTCGCACGGGTTCACCGAAGACGACATCTGGGATATCGGCGCGATCACGGCCTTCTTTGGCATGTCGAATCGACTGGCGAACATGGCCAGCATGAAGCCGAACCCGGAGTTCTATCTGATGGGGCGGGTGCCGAAGGCGGCGATCTGAGGGTTGGGCTTCTAGGCATCACGATTTGAAATCGCCGCACTTTCTCTCGACGACCAGCGACAGTCAGACGAAGTGAAGGTCAAGCGCAAGGCCATGATCGCCAATACACAAGGGGCACCAGTCGTGCCCCTTGTCACGTGCCCGATGAAAAACTACTTCATCGCCACCGGCAGTTCATCCACCGACGCCAGCGGCAGATTCCCACCCAGCGCCTGATACAGCGTGGCCTGGGTCGTCAGTTGCTGCAAGCGATTCGCAGCAAACGACAGTTCCGCGCTACGCCTGCGCTCCTGCGCATCCAGCCAGGGCTGCAAGGCCACACCGCCGCTGCGATAACGCACTTCGTACAGACGTTCTGCGTTGCGCTGGGCGTCCAGCGTGATCGCCAGATGCTCAGCGCGCTCTGCGTATTGTCGACGTGCCGACAGGCTGTTTTCCACCTCGGAAAACGCGGTGTACAGCGTCTGCCGGAAGTTGATCACTGCTTGCTGATACTGCGCTTCGGTCAACTGCGTGTTCAGTTTCATCTCCTGATACCGAATGAAAGGCAGCGACAGGCCCGCACCAATCGCCAGCACCGGATTGCGCAGCACTTCCAGCAAGGCGCTGCTCGACGTACCTAGCGATCCGGTCAGGGTCAGGCTTGGATAGTAGGCAGCACGGCTGGCATCACCGAAGGCCAGGGTTTCGCGCAGGCGCATTTCTGCTGCACGCAGGTCGGGACGACGGGCCAGCATGTCGGCCGGCAGGCCGGTGGCAATCGGGGGCAGTTCGTCCAGCGGCAATGACTGCGGTTCAGCATCTAACCAAGCCTTCAGGCTGTCTTCGCCGGGGGGTGCATCGAACAGAATGGCCAGCGCGTTACGTGATTCAGTGCGCTGCTGAACCAGCAAGGTGCGCGATGCCAATTGGCTGGCTACCGATGCTTCGGCTTCACGCAATTCCAATTGCGCCGAGGCACCTGCCTGGTACTGCGCCTGCACCAAGGCCAAGGTGCGGCGTGCGTAGTCCAGGCTGGCGTCGGTGCTGGCCAATTCGCCGTTCTGATACGCGATCTGCCAGTACAGCCCTGCCACGGTGCCCGCCAGCGCCTGGGCGGCAGACTGGCGGTCTTGTTCGGTTGCGTTGGCTTCCCAGGTTTGCGCGTCGCGTGTGTTGCCCAACCGGTTCCACATGTCGACTTCGTAGCTCAGCGAGACGCTGGCCCCGCTGCTGCGCCGGCTGGTGCCGGTGTTGAGCGGCGTCGACACACTGTTGCTGATACTCGAAGACGCCTGGGGCCACAGTCTGTTGGCAGCCAGACCGGCGTTCAGGCGGGCCTCGCGTACCCTCCATGCGGCAGCGGCCAGGTTGTTGTTGCGGGCCAGGGCGGATTCGACCAAGCGCGTCAATGCCGGGTCATTGAAGGCGCGCCACCAGGTGTCGATGGCGGGTGTCGCAACCGCAGATGCCGCATCACGTTGCGCCCAATCGGTAGGCGTCGAGACGGCCGGACGGGTGTAGTCGGTGGTGGTCGCGCACCCTTGCAATACCAGCAAGGCCGCCAACGCCAGACCCGACATCCACATGCGAGGGGTGGGTGCACGCCGCGCTGAGGCACGCGCGTTCAGCCCAGCAGCCCACCCATGCGGCGCGCCCGACAACGCGCCCTGGCCAGCGGTCGCGAACCCACCCGCCATGCCGTGCGATTCAATCCCGTTCAGACTATTCATATTCATACTCATCTCAATCCCGCGCCAAGGCATCGACCGGGTCCAGACGTGCCGCCGAACGCGCGGGCAGGAATCCGAACACCACGCCGATCAGCGTTGCGCACAAGAAGGCATACAGCATCGAGGCTGATGAAAACGCCATGGTGAAGTTGCTGCTGAAGCGCGCGAACGCCGCGCCAAAGCCAAGCGCCGTAGCAATCCCCAGCACACCGCCGATCAGGCAGACCAGCACCGCTTCGATCAGGAACTGTTGCTGGATGTCCGCCTGCCGCGCGCCGACCGCCATGCGCACGCCAATCTCGCGGGTACGTTCCGTCACGCTGACCAGCATGATGTTCATCACGCCGATGCCACCCACCAGCAGCGAGATCACGGCAATCGACGAGATCAGCAGCGTCATGGTCTGCGTGGTGCTTTCAATGGTCTGGCGAATGCTGTCAGTGTTCAGCACATAGAAGTCGACCCGCCCGTGACGGGCTTCCAGCAACTGGCTGATGCCCTGCTCGGCCGCTTCCATCGACGCATCGTCGTCCACCCGCACGGTGATGCTGCGCAAGTGACCTTGCCCGATCAAACGGCGCATGGCGGTCGTGTACGGCACAAAGACGTTCAGCGCTTCGCTGTTGCCAAAGGCACTGTCTTTCTTGGCCGTGACGCCGATCACCTGCACCGGCAAAGACCCCAGCAAGATCACCTGGCCCACGGGGTTTGCGATGTCGGGAAACAGGGTCTTGCGGGTGTTGTCGTCGATGACTGCCACCTGGCCCAGACGACGCACGGCGTCATCATCGAAGGCGGCCCCGTTTGCCAGCTCCAGCCCCTTTACGCGGAAGTACTGTTCCCCTACCCCGTTGACCGTAGCCGATGCCTCGATGCTGCGGTAGCGCGCCGTCACTGAACTGCTGACGTTGGGCGTCACGCTGTCCACATAACCTTGTTCGGCCAATGCATCGGCATCACCCGGCACCAGGGTGCGTATGCGCGCAGACCGCGTGTCTCCGAAGCCGGTGCCGGAGAACACCTCAATGGTATTGGTGCCGATGGAGCTGATGTTGGCCAGCACCTTCTGGCGCGATCCTTCGCCCAGTGCCACCACCGACACCACGGATGCAATACCGATGATGATGCCGAGCATGGTCAGGAAGGTGCGCAACCGGTGCGCATTCATGGCCAGCAAAGCCATGCGGAAGGCTTCTGTCAGGCGGTCGAAGAATGCGCCGACCCCGCCTGAACGAGCTTCCGCCAAGGGCTTGGCGGCAGGTGCGATATCGGCGGCACCGCTATCGGAAATCACCTCGCCGTCGCGCATCTCGATGATGCGCTGCGCATGGCGGGCCACCGACATATCGTGGGTCACGATGATGACGGTGTGGCCATCGGCATGCAGCTCTTCGAGGATCTTCATCACCTCAGCACCGGAATGCGTGTCCAGCGCCCCGGTGGGCTCGTCGGCCAAGATCACGCTGCCGCCGTTCATCAATGCGCGCGCAATCGATACCCGTTGCTGCTGGCCGCCTGACAGCTTGCCGGGCGGGTGTTCCAGCCGATCCGACAGGCCCAATCGGCCCAGCAGCGCCTGCGCACGTTCATGACGCGCGCCACGCGCAACGCCGGCATACACCGCAGGCACTTCCACATTGCCTTGCGCCGTCAGGTCCGACAGCAGGTGATAACGCTGGAAGATGAAGCCAAAATGTTCGCGACGCAGCGCGGCGAGTTCATCGGCATCCAGCTCGCGGACCTCACGACCGGCCACCCGATAACTGCCGCGAGACGGCCTATCCAGGCAGCCCAGCAGGTTCATCAGCGTGGACTTGCCCGAGCCTGATTGGCCGACAATCGCCACCATCTCGCCCGCTCGGATCGTGATGTCGATCTCTTTCAGCGCAGCAATCGTGGATTCGCCTGCGGGAAACTCGCGCCAGACACCTTGCAGCGACAGCAAGGGCGCGCTGTCCCTGGTCTGTGATGCAGCCATCAGAACATCCTCGGCGGGCCGCCGCGTCCCATGCCCGGCATGCGACCCGGGCCGCCTGCGGCACCTGCGCCTGCTGCGTCGCCCAACACCACGCGTTCGCCCTCTGCAATGCCTTCCAGCACCTGCACCATCACGTTGTTGTTGATGCCAACCTTGATGCGGCGTGGCGTGGCCGTGCCGTCGGCACCGATCACCCGCACCGTGTAGCCATCGCGGCCACGACGACCGAGTGCGCCAACCGGAATCAGCACCGTCTGCTTGGCTTCCGCACGCACGATATTGACCATCGCGGTCATCGAGATGCGCAGTTGCCGATCGGGATTGGGCACATCGAACAAGCCGTTGTAATAGATGGCGGTCGTGCTGCTGCTGGACGAAGTGCTGGAACTGCTGGTGGACGTGTCGCTGGCCGTGATGCTGTCGGTGGCCGGTTCAATGGTTCGCAGTTGGCCGGTATAGCGCTTGTCCGGCTCACCCAGAATGGTGAAAGACACGCGCTGCCCCACTTTTACGCGGGTAACGTCGGCTTCCGAGATATAGGCCTTCACCGTCATGGTGTCGAGCTGCGCCACCTTGATGATGGTGGGCGTCGACTGGTTGGCATTTACCGTCGTGCCTTCTTCGGTGACGATGGCCACGACCTGCCCGTCGATCGGCGAGGTGATCTGCGTGTAACCCAGGTTCAGCCTGGCGGTGTCCACCGTGATGCGCGCCTGCGCAACCTGCGCGTCCAGCGCGTCGATGTTGGCCTTGCTGGTATTGAATGCGGCTTCTGCGCTTTCCAGGTCGGCTTGCGGGCTGGCGTCAGCGCGACGGGTTTCCTGCTGGCGTTTCAAGGTCAGCTGGTTCTGCTGCAAGGTGGCTTGCGCGGCGCGGCGTTGTGCCTGCACATTGGCAAGTGCAGCCTCGGCATTTTTCAGCGCATTTTGCTGGGTCAGGGATTCGATCTCGGCAACCAGCTGGCCCGCCTTGACCTCGTCACCCAGCGCCACCTTCAAGGACTTGACCCGCCCGGAAGCCTGCGCACCCACGCTGACCTGCCGAAGCGCACGCAGCGTGCCGTTGGCCAGCACGGAATCTTCGATGTTGCCGGTCGTGGCGACGGCAGAAACGAAGGTGGGCGCAGGCGCGGCTTTGAGCATCGGCCACGCGAAGTAGGCACCGACCCCTGCCGCCACCAACACTGCGGCCATCAACAAACGAGAATGTGTCTTTTTCATGCTGCGCATTCTGACGGGAAAATGTGCAGCAAAGGTGAAGCGCCCGGACAATTTTCGGGTGCTCTAAAGGCAGATGCAGGCGAGCGTTTCGAGCGATCGGGCAGATAAAGAACGATCAACCAGACTCAGGAGAATGAGCTTGAAACCACTCGCCCCGCCAGCGCAGGCCTCAATACATCTTGTACGGCAGGAACTTGCCCGACAGCACCACATTCACCCGGTCACCCTTGGGGTCGGCCTGACGGTCGATGTCCATCGAGAAATCGATGGCGCTCATGATGCCGTCGCCGAATTCTTCGTGAATCAACTCCTTGATCGTGGTGCCGTAGACGCTGACGATTTCGTACCAGCGATAGATCAGCGGGTCGGTCGGCACGGGCGTCGGCAGCGAGCCCTTGTAGGGCACGATCTGCAACCAGGCGATGGCTTCGTCGTTCAGGTCGAATATGCCGCCCACTACGTCGGCCTGGGCCTTGGTCATCTGCATCTGGCCGAGGCAGGCGGCGGTTGTCCATGCCTTGCTCTGGCCTACTTGCGTGGCCACATCGGCCCATTTGATGCCCTTGCGGACTTTGGCCGACACAATCTGGCGGGTGACTTCACTGCGGTCGTAGATGGCGGACATGGCGATACTCCGGATGGAATCGGGTCTTGGAAATGAATGTGGACGTGAAGTGCTGGTGTTCGAAACGCAGGGGTTTGAAGCCGGCTGTTGCACACAGGCTTGGCAGAAAATTCAGGCGGGGAGCAAGCCCGGTGTGACCACTTGGGGCGCACCAAGCGCCCTGCCCTCGGCTTGGATCGTCTTTGAACGATTGACCAGGAAATCGACCAGGTGATTGCGGATCGGGTAGTACTGCGGGTCGTGGTGAACTGTGCTGCGGGTGCGGTCGCGGGGCATGGTGTTCTGCACGATCTCGGCAATGCGCGCCTGCGGGCCGTTGCTCATCAGCAGGATCTTGTCAGCCAGCAAAATGGCCTCGTCAACATCGTGCGTAATCATGAACACGGTCTGGTGCGTGGCCTGCACGATGCGCAGCAGTTCGTCCTGGATGGTGCCGCGTGTCAGCGCATCCAACGCGCCGAAAGGCTCGTCCAGCAAGAGCATTTTCGGTTCGATGGAAAAGGCGCGTGCAATGCCCACGCGTTGTTTCATGCCGCCAGACAAGGCGGCTGGTTTCTTGTCGATGGCGTGGGTCAAGCCCACCATGTCGACGTTGCGCACGACTTGTTCGTCAATCTGTTTGGCGTTCCATTCGGGCCAGCGCGATGCGACGGCAAAAGCGATGTTGCGACGGACTGTCAGCCAGGGCATCAACGCATGGCTTTGGAACACTACCCCGCGTTGCAGGCTTGGCCCGCTGACTTCCTGGCCGTCCATGATGACGGTGCCCGAGCTGGCCTGTTCCAGCCCGGCCAGCACGTTCAAGATGGTGGTCTTGCCACAGCCGGAATGACCAACGATGCAAACGAATTCGCCGCGCGCGATGCTGAAATCGACGGACTCGAATACAGGCGGTGCGCCGTGTACGTAGGACTTGGACAGGCCACGGACATCGAGGAAAGGTGTCTGTGTCATTGATGCCACCTGTTGTGATTCAAGCTGCCGTTATTCCGTCTGCCTTCATTCCACCAGCTGTTATTCCACATACGTCACCCGCTTCTGCAGCAGCACAAACAACCGATCCAACAACATGCCCACCACCCCGATCGTCAGGATCGCGAACAGCACGTTGGTCAGCGACAGGTTGTTCCACTCGTTCCACACGAAGTAGCCAATGCCCGTGCCGCCCACCAGCATCTCGGCGGCCACGATCACCAGCCACGCAATGCCCATGGAAATGCGCATACCCGTCACGATGGTGGGTGCGGCTGCCGGCAGAATCACTTGCAGCGCCCGGCGCAACGGCCGAACTTCCAAGGTGCGCGCCACGTTCAGCCATTCCCGGCGCACATTGGCCACGCCGAACGCGGTGTTCAGCAACATCGGCCACACCGAGCAGATGAAGATCACAAAGATCCCCGAGATCGACGAATCCTTGATGGTGTAGAGCGCAAGCGGCATCCACGCGAGCGGCGATATCGGTTTCAGCACCTGAATGAAGGGGTCGAGCGCCCGGTGCAGCATGGGTGACATGCCAATCACGAAGCCCAGCGGCAAGGCCACCAGCACGGCCAGCAAAAAGCCCAGCCCCACGCGCCCGAGCGAGTGCGCAACCTGGATGCCGATGCCCTTGTCATTCGGGCCGTTGTCGTAGAAGGGCGAAGAAAGCTGCGCAACAATGGTCTGGCCCAATTGAACCGGCGTGGGGAAGCCACTGGTCTTGGCTTCCTTCTCCGGGTCCTTGCCCAGCATCTTCTGGTATTCGATTTCCTCGGCCGTCATCTTCACGGCACTGCCGGCCCCCCCTTTCACCGGCAGCGTCGCCAGGTGCCAGCTGCCGATCAGCACAACCAGCAGCAGCACAGACACCAATGCGGCGCGAACGCGTTCAGACACTTGCTTCATGCGATGGCCCTCGCGGCTGAGGTGAAAGGGATGACCAAGGCAGCAGTCAAGGCGGCAGTCAATTCAGCAACGCTCACGTCGTCTTCCGAATCGCGAAGCTATTCACATACGCATCCGGGCTGGCCGGGTCGAACTCCTTGTTCATGATCTTGAACTTCGGATACGCGCCGCCTGCGGGGGCCTCCATGCCAAGCTCCTTCATCTTGGCGCGGGCGTCGGTCAGCAGGAACACCTGTTCGGCCAGCTGCTTGTATTGCACGTCGCCCTTCACATAACCCCAGCGTTTCATCTGGGTCATGATCCACACCGCCATCGACTGCCATGGCACCGGGTTGAAGTCGATGCGCTGGGGCACCGTCTGAATTTTGCCCAGGCCGTCTGCATAGCGGCCAGTCAGCACCTGGGTCACCACCGCTTCCGGCTGGTTCAGATAGGCCTGCGGGGAAATCACTTTGGCAATCAGGCCGCGATTCTCGGGTTTTTCCGCCATCGCAGCCGCCGTCAACACGGAACGGAACAAGGCGGCAAAGGTATTCGGATGCTGCTTGATGAAGGCTTCCGACGTGGCAAAGGTGCAGCACGGGTGCCCTTCCCACAGATCACGCGTCAGCAGGTGGATGAAGCCCACTTCGTCGTAGACCGCGCGCTGGTTGAAGGGATCGGGGGCCAAGTACCCGTCGATGTTGCCGGCACGCAGGTTGGCCACCATTTCAGCCGGCGGCACCACGCGGATCTGAATGTCGCGATCGGGGTCCAGGCCGTGTTCTGCCACGTAGTAGCGCAGCAGGAAGTTGTGCATCGAAAACTCGAAAGGCACGGCAAACTTGAAGCCCTTCCAGTTCTTCGGATCGCGGTTTTCCTTGTGTTTCATGGCCAAGGTGATGGCCTGACCATTGACGTTCTGGATGGTGGCCACGCGCATCGGTTCGGCGGTGGACCCGGCACCCATCGAAATGGCCAAAGGCATGGGCGACAACATCTGCGTGGCGTCGTATTCGCGATTCAGCATCTTGTCGCGGATCAACGCCCAGCCAGCGGTCTTGACCACATCGACGTTCAGGCCATTCTTGCGATAGAAACCCAACGGGTGCGCCATGATCAGCGGCGTGGCGCAGGTGATCGGAATGAAGCCGATCTTCAGGTCTTTCTTTTCCAGCGCGGCGGGTTCCTGCGCCATGGCTTGCATCGCGCCAATCGGCAGCACGGCTTGAATCGCGGAAATCGCGGTGCCTGCACCCACGGCCTGCAGGAATTTGCGGCGTACGCTGTCCTGCGGAAACAGCGCCTTGACCATCGCGGCCTCGACGTAGCGGGTCAAATAAGCCTGGTCATCATCGGCGCGCGCTTTCAGGGTGGCAATGGCACCGTCGCGATCATGCTCGCTGGCACTGGCATGGCGACCGCAGGCGCACCCGGACAATAGCGGGCGATAGGCGTCGTAAGGATCGTGGGCGGCAGGCATGCGAGTCTCCAGGGCAGGTCCGGACAGAACCGGGGGGCAAGGACCATGCTACGGAGTCGTGACGCGATGCAACATCGCGATTCCCGCCATAAACGTGTAGGGCTGGCACTACATTTGGGGGGGCCTACATCTCCACCAGTTGATGCCTGACCGCGTACATGGCGATGCCTACGTCGTTCTGCGCCCCGGTCTTGTCCAGAATCCGGCTGCGATACGTGCTGACCGTGTTCGGGCTCAGCGCAAGCTGCCCGGCGATGTCACCAACGCTGTGACCCGCGGCAATCAGCTCGAAAACCTGATATTCACGGCGCGACAAAGCTTCGTGCGGCGCGTTGGCAGATGGCTGCGCCAAGGCCATCGCCAGCATTTCGGCCTGCCCGGGCGCAACAAAAATGCCCCCGGTCGCCACCTTGCGAATCGCGCTGGTCAACAGGTCTGCCCCTGCACGTTTATTCAGGTAGCCGGCCGCCCCCAGGCGAAACGATCGACCGGCGTATTGCTTGTCGGGATAGGTGGACAGCATCAGCACGGGCTGGCGCGCGGCCTCGCGCTTGATCTGCACCAGCACGTCCAGCCCGTCGCGCTGCGGCATGGCGATATCCAGCAAGACCACATCAAAGCGATGTTCGCGCACCGCGCGCAGGGCATCTGCACCGTTGTCGCACTCGGCTGTCACCACGATGTCTTCCGTATCGGCCAGGATTTGCCGCAAGCCCTGGCGCACGATCAGATGGTCATCACACATCAATACGTTGATCACCTGCGGGCTCCTTCAGAAATCGAACAAAAAAATCGGCCGTTCGTGCCGCCGCACGCACACAGCCAGATGAATATGAGACACTCGTCTCGTTATGTGGCTGGAGTCCAGGGCACCGTCAGCACGACCCGTGTGCCGGCACCGGGTGCACTGGAAATCTCCACATCGCCACCGAAATGTCGTGCTCTTTCCCGCATGCCCCGCACGCCATAGGCGCGTGGCGCTGCGAAAGCGGTGCCCGCTGCGCCCACGCCGTCGTCACTGACGACAATGCGCAGCCCTTGCGCACTCCCTTTCACTTCGACACCGACACATTGGGCACGAGCATGACGGGCGATGTTGCTGAGCACCTCCTGAAAAATCCGAAACACCGCCGTTGCGCAGGCATCGTTGTCGTCAATGCTGGTTCCCGGCTCAAGCGACAAGTGCCAGTCGCAGGCCAGGTCCGTCGCGCCGGCGAATTCCTGAAACTGCCACTCCAGTGCCGCCAGCAGGCCTTGGTGATCCAGCAGGCTGGGACGCAGATCGGTGATGATGCGACCGACCTCATCGACCGCACCGTCGATCAAGCCCCCCATGGATCGGCATTTGTGCTGCAGCGGCTCGGTCGTTACCCGGCGCGCCATCCAATCGACGTCAAGCTTCAAGGCGACCAGCAGGCTGCCCAGTTCGTCGTGGATTTCGCGGGCGATGCGCGTGCGTTCGTCTTCGCGCACGGCGTGGGCATGCGCCGACAGTTCACGCAGCTGCGCCAGGGCCTCGGTCAGTTCGCGGGTGCGATCGGCCACTCGACGTTCCAGATCGGCATTGGTTTCGCGCAGCAGCGCTTCGGCGCGTTTGCGGTCCGAAATATCGACAAACGTGACCACCGCACCGCAGACCGCGCCGTCTTCCACGATCGGATAGGACGAATATTCAGCGGGAAAACTGGACCCATCGACCCGCCACAGCACTTCGGAATCGATGCGACACGCCTGCCCCTGCCAGAACGCGCGGAAGATCGGGCAATCGTCAATGCAGTAGTGACTGCCATCGGCATGGGTGTGGTGCATCAGCGCATGCATGTTGCAACCCAGCATGGCTTCAGGTTCTCGTCCCAGCAGCCGACCAGCCGCGCGATTGGCAAAGATGCAGCGCCCTTCCAGGTCGATGCCGCACATGCCGTCACCGGTGGATTCCAGCAGCAGCGACAGTTTGTCGCGCCAGGGTGCAGACCGGGCGAGGGAAAGATCAGAGGCGAGCATGGCAGGCAAGTCGATGGGCACGGCTATTCCGTGCAAGTCGCGTGCCATATGTCGGATCGTGCGAACCCGAGGCCAATTCACGCAAATTCGGCGCTAAATCACGTGAATGCGTGCCCCAATCAAACAAACTTGGATGCGAGCCACCCAAATATGGATCATTCGCTGCCTATAGCGCCCCGTTTGCGGCATTGGACGCCCCAGCGCAGTGCGAAATCAGGTGCGTGGACCATTTTGCGTAATGCTCGCCTGCAATATTCATTGCAAAATAATCTCGAAACGAGGCGTATTTTGTCGGATTCCGTCAGATTACTCAGGGGCGGATTGTGCGAAGCTTGACCCGGGGGGCAATCCCCCAGACTCCCATTTCTGCAAGGACAGTGCGCATGACATCCAACGTCTACGCCGAAGCCACACCATGTTTCGCGGAACGGGCAAGCCACCTGACTGCGAAAGACGATGCGGCGGCCGAGCAATGCTTTCATGAAGCCCTGCGGTTGGCCCCCGGCCTGCCGGAGCCCTATGTGAACCTTGGCATCCTGCACGAACGCAGGCAAGACTGGGAAAGTGCAGAACGCTATTACCGTCAGGCAATCGACGTAGATGCCAGCTGCGCCGCCGCGCATTTGAATCTGGGTAATCTGCTTGTCCATACCGGACGCACGGCAGACGCTGAAGTTTCATATTTTGAAGCTTTGCAATGCGACCCCACGGAGCCTCGCGCCTGGTCAAATCTGGGCACGCTGTTGAGTGAAGACCGGCGCAACGAGCAAGCCACCCGCGACGCCGAGGCCGAGGCCTGCTATCGCCAGGCGCTGAGCCTGTCTCCCACTTACGCCACCGCCCGGTTCCATTTGGCGTGCCTGCTGCTGCGCCAGGGCCGTTTCCAGGAAGGCTGGCAGGCTTTCGAGTCACGCCATCAGCCCGACAGCCAGTGGCGCACCCTGCCCTTGCCTGAATGGCGCGGCGAGACGCTGACGGGCAAACGTGTGCTGGTCTGCTGTGAAGATGGCTATGGCGACATGATCCAGTTCTGTCGTTATCTACCGTGGTTGAAAGCGCGCGGTGCGGCCAGGGTCACGCTGATCTGCCAGCCTCCGCTGGTACGTTTGCTGCGTACGCTGGAAGGCGTGGACGAGGTGTTCAGCCCCGGCAACATGCCCTCGACCAAGCGTTTTGATGTCTGGACGCTGCCGATGAGTTTGCCGGGTCTGTTTGAAACTGGTTTGGAGTCGATTCCCGATGTGGTGCCGTATTTGCAGCCGGTGACATCGCTGCACGATGAAGCGCCCGAGGTGAATGAGCGCCGGATGCGGGTGGGTTTGGTCTGGCAGGGTGATCCACGGCATTCCAATGATGCGCAGCGTTCTTTGCGACATTTACGGATGTTGTCGCGACTGGGTGATTTGCCGGATATTGAGTTTGTGAGTTTGCAACATGGCAAGGCGAGCCGTGAGATTCACGATTTGCCGTCTTCATTTACGGTGAATGAGGAACTTCCGCCGAATGCAGACTTTGCTGATATTGCGGCGTTGATTGACGATCTGGATTTGGTGATTGCGGTGGATACGGCGGTGGCGCATTTGGCTGGGGCTTTGGCGGTTCCTTGCTTTTTGTTGTTGCCGGCGCATCAAACGGACTGGCGCTGGATGAAGCGCCGTGCCGATACGCCGTGGTATCCCACAACGCGTTTGTTCCGTCAGCCGCCGTTTGCGAGTTGGGCTCCGGTGGTGGATGCGGTATTTATTGCTTTGCGGGATTTGCAGGCTGCGAGGGAGGCGGCGGCTGAGGTTGTTACTCAGTAAATGGAGTTAATGAGCCGGTTGCTGTTTGCTTGTGACGGATTATTTGTTCTTTTGCCAGTCGCGGGTGGTGGGGCCGGCTCGTCTGCCCCGCTTGACCTTGGCGTCGGGTCTCCGCCCTCCACCTCGTCCAGAAGGGCAGCCAATCCGGCCCCACCACCCACGCCTTCAAAGACGTTTGGTTAAAAGCAAATCCCGCCTTTGGGCGTGTGCCGTTTTTCTGGCTGCCGGGTGCTGGAATCGGTTCTCGGCATTCGTTGGCTACCATCCTTTAGCTGCTATGCGGCTGGCCTTGGGGATTGGCTGGCCAGGTCGCCACGAAGCGGTTTCTCCGGCTCTCGATTCGGTGGGTTCTTCAGCTGCCTTTTACGGCAGCGCCACTCAACGAAGTTGCGCGTCTGCTTGAGGGTGGGGTGACACCGAAGCGGGTGGCCGCCGCGTTACGGCATGCGGAAAGCTGCCGCGACGATCGTGGTGCTGGCGGCTGGTTTGATACAGGCGCTCAACGGACGTGTGAGGGCTTTTGGAAACGCCTGGCGGCATCAGCGTTAGTACTGCTCACACCGTTCGTCACCACGCCGAACGTTCAATGCACAGCCTTCAAAGCACCAACCGTCAACGCCCCGCCTTTTCGTCGCATTACCTGATGCGCGGCCACCCGCTTCCAAGTCACCCCACCACCAAGCAGGCACGCACATTTTCTTGCGTGGCGCTGCCCTGAAAGGCCGCTGATATACGGCCCGAGCCGTGAGCCGCTGAGTCGCTTCGTGGCGACCTGGGCAGCCAGTCCCGAAGGCCAGCCGCGTAGTGACTAAGAACGGTGGCCAACGCATACCGAGAACCAAGTCCAGCATCTGGCAGCCAGAGAAACGACAAACGCCCAAAGGCGGGATTCGCTTTTAACCAAACGACCTTGAAGGCGTGGGTGGTGGGGCCGGATTGGCTGCCCTTCTGGACGAGGTGGAGGGCGGGAGTCCCGACGCCAACGTCCAGCGGGGCAGACGAGCCGGCCCCACCACCCGCGACTGGCAAAAGAACACCACGCCGTCACGCAAAACGCGACTTGCTCAACAGCACTTAAAAGCCACGAGCAAGAACGCGAACGGCTGAAAAAATCCCTTTGAATCAGTCCTTGAACTGCATTCGATACAGCGACGCATACAAGCCATCCAGCGCCAACAGTTCAGCATGGCTACCGTGCTCCACGATCCGCCCCGCATCCAACACCACGATCCGATCTGCATTCAACACCGTCGACAGCCGATGCGCGATCACCAGCGTCGTGCGGCCCGCCATCAGCTTCTCCAACGACGATTGGACCTGCCGCTCCGACTCATTGTCCAACGCCGACGTCGCCTCATCCAAAATCAATACTGGCGCATTCTTGATCAACGCACGCGCAATCGCCAAACGCTGACGCTGGCCACCCGACAAGCGCGCCGCATTCTCGCCAACCTTGCTATCCATCCCCTGCGGCAAACCATCCACAAACTCCCGCAGATTCGCCGCCGCCAGAGCCTCATAAATCTCCTCACGACTAGGCGTCCGATTCGACCCATACCCCACGTTCGCCGCAATGGTGTCATCGAACAACACCACGTCCTGGCTCACCAAGGAAATGTTGCTGCGCAAGCTGGCCAGCGTCACATCATGGATCTCCATGTCGTCAACCAGAATGCGGCCTGAATCCGGTTCAACGAAACGCGGCAACATCGACACCAACGTGGTCTTTCCACTGCCGGAACGACCAATGAACGCCACGGTCTGGCCCGGCTCCACCGTGAACGACACGCCGTGCAAGGTAGGCTGATCGGCACCCGGATAACGGTGCACGACATCCTGATAAACGATGCGGCCGCGCACCTCAGCCGGCAGTGACTGCTTGCCGTTGTCGGCTTCGATCACTTCATCGATCAGCTGGAACACGCTTTCGGCGGCAACCAGCATGCGCTGCTTGGGGCCGGTCATGTTGGCCAGACGCTTCAGCGGGTCCAGCAACTGCAGCATGGCGGTGACAAACGCGGCAAAGCCACCGATGGTGATCTGATTGCCGCTGGACTGATCGAGCGCCATCCACACCACAATCGCCAAAGACAAGGCAGCCACAGTCTGGGTCAGCGGCACTGCTGCCGCGCCGGCCACCGTGTTGCGGATCGCGAAACGGCGCAGACGGTTGTTCACGTGCAGGAAACGGTCGTTCTCGCTCTCGTAGCCGCCAAACAGCTTGATCACGCGCTGACCGTCGATACCTTCGCTGACGATGCGCGTCAGTTCTGCGTTCATGGTCAGGGTTTCGCGGTTGATGCGGCGCAGGCGGCGCGATACGACACGAGTGATCAAGGTTGATGCCGGGATCAGCACCAGCACGATCAATGTCATCTTCCATGACAGATAGAACAGCACGCAGACCAGCGCGGTGGCGATCATGGTTTCGCGCACCAGGGTCGTGAAGACCTCGGTAGCGTATTGCATGACGGTGCTGGCATCGACCACGAAGCGATTCAGCAGCGCTGATGAGCCCATGCGCTTGAAATAGGTGTCGGGCAATCGCAGCATGCGGTCGAACATGTCACGACGCATGTCAGCCAGCACGCCGTTGGCAATCCACGACATCAAATAGTCGCTGCCGAAGGACAGCAGGCCACGGAACACGAAGATGGCGATGATCGCCAGCGGCGCGATCCACAAATAGTCGCTGCGGCCTTCGACAAATCCCTTGTCCAGCAAGGGTTTCATGGCAAGGGCAAGCAGCGGTTGCGTGGCAGCCACACCCAGCAGACAGCAGGTGGCCGCGATCAGCGCGGGCCAGCGGCTGAGCAGGCGGGTGTAGACACGCTTCCACAGTTGGCGATTGATCGGCTGGGAGGTCGACGATGGGTTCACAGGGGCGTTCTGCTTCAAACGAGGCTTGATGTCGGGCGTGGGCAAGGCGTCGGACGAGCACCCTTTGAACTGGAATTCAAAACCGACATTCAGAACAGGGACTCGACGACAGGCATCGCTCATCAGTGCCTGACACAAGCTTTGGACGGAATCGAAGCGCTGCTTCGACGGTGACGAGGCCCCTGGTGACGGGCCTACGTGAATGCTTCTTACGTCCGGTGAGCGCGCGCTGGCGCACAACATCCTACAATCCGGGCTCGCCATTGTACGCGGCGCAGTTCGGACACCTCCGAACCGGGCGTCGCGACCGGCTTCCCTCTTACGCTGGTTCCGTCGATTTCTATGCCTTCATCGGTCTACGTCAGACTGCCCAACTGGGTGGGCGACGCCTGCATGTGCCTGCCTGCGCTCGCGCTGTTGCAGGACGCCGGCCTGCCCCTGGTGCTTTGCGGCAAACCCTGGGCCCGCGATTTGTTCGCCGGGCTGGCTCCTGCCGCCGTGCTGCCGGTCGGCCAGGGCTTTCGCGCCGATCTGAAACATCTGCGCTCGCGGCCGACGCGGGGCACGCGCGGTCTGCTGTTCACCAATTCGTTTTCCAGCGCCTTGACGATGGGGCTGGCGCACGTCCCGGCAGCCGGGTTCCGGGGCGATGGACGTAGCCTGTTGTTGCGCTGGCCGGTGAGCCGACCCGCCCTCACCCACGAGGTGGAGTTCTTCTATTACCTGGCGCGCCAGGCGCTGGCCCGGTGGGGGGCGGATATCTCGGCCTTCCCCGAATCGCCACCGCCACGCCTGCACTTGCCGCTGACTACCGGCAACTACGGTGCCGCTACCCAGGCGCTGACGCTGGCAGGCATCGATGGACCGATTGTGCTGCTGTCTCCGACCGCCACCGGGCTGCATCACGGTCAGCCCAAGGCCTGGCCGCATTTCGAGGCATTGGCGCGTGCATTGAACGCAGCCGGCCACTGCACCGTCATCTGCCCGCCGCCCAATGAAATGGCGATTGCACAGGCAGCCGTGCCGTCCGCAAAGGTATTGCCGTCATTGCCGCTGGGCGGGTTTGCCGCCTTGGCGCAGCGCGCATCCCTGGTCATCTGCAACGATTCTGGCACCTCACACCTGGCGGCGTCGGTGGGTGCACGCCAGATCACCTTGTTCGGCGTAACGCGGCGCGAGCGTACTGGCCCTTGGTCGCCCGACGCGGTCTGCCTGGGCTCGCATGATGCGTGGCCCGATGTCGTCACCGTGGTCGAGCAGGCCATGCAAATGCTGGCGATGCCCGCCCCTGCGGAACAGGCATCGGCATCATGAGCAAGCGTCCGGCCCCCTTACCGGGTAGCGTGCTGGTGATCGCCCTGCGTTACATCGGCGATGTGCTGTTGACCACGCCGCTGGCGCACGCGCTGAAACAGCGCGACCCCAGCTGTCAGGTCGACATGCTGGTGTTCGAGGGTACCCAAGGCATCTTGCAGAACAACCCCGATCTGCGCGAAGTCATCACCGTTGCCCAACGGCCCGATAGGGACGCGCAGATCGCGCTGATCAAACGGCTGTGGCGGCGTTACGACCTGGTGCTGGTCACGCTGCCAGGCGACCGCCCTCACTTATATGGATGGGCAGCATCGCGCAATCGACTGGGTTTTGTGCCGGCCAGCGCTGGCCAGGCCTGGTGGAAGCGCTTGTTGCTGAAAAAATCGCTGGTGCTCGACAGCGTGATGCACCGGGTTGCCGAGGGCGAACGCCTGGGTCAGTTGATGGATCTGGTCGATGTGCGCACGGTAGTGCCGCCCACCGCACGCATGCAGCCGGCAGACTGGGCCGAGCGCTTGCGCCCGCACAGCCCGGCCGGACAGGATTTCGATCCTGCCCAGGCTTACGCCATCGTCCACCCGTCCCCGCGCTGGCGCTACAAGCAATGGCATGTCGAGGGCTGGCATGCGCTGATGAACGATCTGGTGGCGCGCGGCATGCGCATCGTGCTCAGCGGCGGGCCGGGCCAGGAAGAATCCGCCTATCTGGACCAGCTGACAGCCGCACTGCCCGCGCACGCGAAAGATGCCATCATCCGTGTGCAAGGCGTGTTGAGCCTGGGCGAACTGGCCGACTTGATGCACGGCGCGGCAATCTACATCGGGCCGGACACGGCAACGACTCACCTGGCTGCTGCCTGTAATACGCCAACGGTTGCGCTGTACGGGCCGACCGATCCGCGCGTCTGGGGTCCCTGGCCTGCCACGGGGCTGGATGTCGACTGGCAGAAAGCACAGGCGGAACAACATCGCGGCAAGGTCATTCTGATTCAGAATCCTTCCCTGCCCTGCATGCCGTGCCAGCAAGAAGGTTGCGAACGGCATCGCGGCAGCAGAAGTGACTGTCTGGACACGCTTCCGGCCAGTGAAGTGTTGGACGCGGTGCAGCGGTTGATGCACGTATCTGCCGGGAAGCACGCATGAAGATCGGAATTTCCTGCCATGGCTTCGGCCACGGCGGCGGCATCGAGCGCTACACCATGGACCTGGTCAACGGCCTGCATGCCCTGGGCATCCGGCCGGTTGTGTTCGCCAAATCCTTCGACACCAGCATCCCGGAATATGCCTGGATCGAGCCGGTGCGCATCAGCGTGCGCGGTTGGCCGGGCAAGCTGCGTGACCACGTGTTTTCGCATCGCCTGCAAAAGCTGAAGCGGCTGCACAACGTTGACTTGCTGATTGCCTGCAATCGCACCACGGTGTCGGATATTGCGATTTGCGGTGGCACGCATATCGGTCATATTCTCAACCGCAAAAAACCTGCGGGTTTCTGGGATCGTCGGCAGATCAACCTGGAACGTCAACACTATGCGCATGCCAGCGTGGTGGTTGCACACGCCGAATTGATGGCGGCGGAACTGCGCGAGCATTACCAGGTCGAGGATTCGCGCATTCATGTGCTGTATCCGCCGATTGATGCCCAGCGTTTTTCACCGGTCGATGCCGACGAGCGATTGCGTCTGCGCACAGCACTTGGGCTGCCGACCGATCGCGTGGTGTTCCTGTTCCCGTCGTCCAGCCATGTGCGCAAAGGACTGCCGCAACTGGCCGCCTACTTTGCACAAAGTACGCAACCGATTCTGCTGGCGGTGCTGGGACGCCCGGTCGACCAGACTTGGCCGAACGTGCAATACCTGGGCTATCACCCAGATATTGAAAACGCCTACCGCGCGGCGGACTACGCCATCCTGGCATCGCGCTACGAGCCCTTCGGGTTGGTCGGCCCCGAAGCCGTGTTGTGCGGCACCCCTGCCGTGCTGGCAAGCAATGTGGGCTGCACCGAGGTGCTTTCCGCCGACGCGGTCATGCGCTTCGAGCTGGATGATCCGGCATCGCTTGCCGCCTGCATTGGCGACGCCGTCGCCCGGGTGCAGCGCGGTGACGGTCGACTGACAGACCCGCGCAGCCACCTTTCCTATGATCCCGACATGGCTGCCCACGCACGCGCCATCTTGTCTACCGCGGGCGCTTGCCCGACGGTTCAAGCCTGAAGAAGAGTCTGTCCTGCATGCAAGTTCGATTACCCACTCGCCGCTCGGTCGACGCCCTTACCGGGTGGAGCGCAGCCATTGCCGTATGCCTGCTGCCCGCACTGACCTTGACGATTCGCGGCAGCGCCAATCGGATTCTGCTGGTTCTGTTGCTATGTGCGGCCATTGCAGCCGTCGTCAGCCACCGCACGCCTGACGCCCGCTTCGGTGCCTTGGCACGACGCTATTGGGCCTTGTATGCCGCCATGACCTCGCTCCTGGTGGCGGCGGCCGTCAGCACCCTCGCCTGGGGGGAGCGCGATATGTCGGTGCTGGACACACCTACCCGGGTAGCCGTGTTCGGCCTGGTGTTCTTCGCCGTGATGGGTGCACCTCGCAAGTTGCTGAAGCAGTTCCAATGGGGCTGCGTCATCGGTGCGATCGCTGCGGCGCTGATGCTGGCGGTGGCGCTGCAGGCCAATGGTGGCGAACGGCCCTTGCAGGTCGGCTTCACCAACCTGCTGGCCTTCAGCAACATCGCCTTGTTGCTTGGCCTGTTCTCGTTCCTGTCGATCAGCTGGTCCAACTGGCAGAGCAATGCCGGCAAGCTGTGCGTGCTGGTGAAGATCGGCGCAGGCACGGCTGGCCTGCTGGCGTCGTATGCCTCGGGTTCGCGGGGTGGATGGCTGGCCTTGCCGGTGATGGCACTGGTGTTGCTGGTGCAATATCGCGGGTCATGGCGCATCAAGGTGCTTGCCCTGCTGCTGGTCGTGACGGCTGTGCTTTCTGCGTATCACTTCAATCCGAAAGTGCAGATGCGCACCGCTGCCGCCCATACCGAGATCACGGAATATCTCGACGGGAAAAATCTGGATTCCTCGGTGGGCACTCGCCTGCAGTTGTGGAACGCAGCCTGGCTGACCTTCACCCAACATCCGCTGATAGGCGTCAGCCGGCAGAACTACAAGCAGACCATGTCGGAGCTGGCGCAGCGCGGTGTGCTGACACCCACTGCTGCCGCTTTCGGCCATTCTCACAATGAATTGATGTTCAACCTGGCGACGCTGGGCCTGCTGGGCGTGGCCAGCATGCTGTCGATCTGGCTGGTGCCGGCGGTGGTGTTTGCGTCGGCGGCGCGCAGCATGAACCCGGACAAGCGCATTGCCGGCACGATGGGCTTGTTTCTTACCCTTGGGTTCATGGTGTTCGGACTGACCGAGGTGATGTTCACGGTGTCCATGGTGGCGGCGTTCTATACCGTGGTGGCGGCTACGCTGCTGGCCATTATCGTGAAGGCGGATGAGGATGGCCGGGGCAAGTGGGATAACGCGGCGGCGTGAGCGGAAGTGGTGCCGCGCCAGTCGGTTAGAGATGCCGCGCGATTGGTTTTAAAGCCGCACCAGTTGGTTTGACATCTCCACTGGGCATCACACGCAACGAATGTGCGCTTGCCGGATCAAGCGCTTTTCAGCGATGCATGTCCTGCTGACACACCCGTCTGCACACCACTGATACCCCGCTCCGCCATCCGGCGCTTGCTGTCGATCAGCGCTTCCAGCCGAGCCACGTTCTCGGTCAGACGCGACCGGTCATTCTCTGCATGCCAAAGGTGGAATACACCCGTCGCAAAGCGCCCTTCCTTGCGCTGCACACCGGCATGCATCAGCCGGATGACCAAGTCGGAATCTTCCATTCCCCAGCCCTCGAACGCTTCGTCAAAGCCGTCCACCGCAAGCAGATCGTCTCGCCACACCGCCAGATTGCAGGTCTTGGCCCCTTCCCAGCGCTGCGGATAACGCTTGCGCCACGCCGCATGCAACGGCCGAGGCCATAAGGGCAGCAGGCGATTCAAGCCGCCTTTGAAGCGCTGGCGCAGCAGTTCGACCGGTCGCCACAAGGGCGATGCATCACCGGCTTGCAGCAATGCCTGTGTGTACTGCGAAGACAGCAGCACCCGGTTGCCCGCCACCAGCCAGCCGCGCTCGGCAAGTGCCGCGTGGCGAGCCGCGAAACTGGGGCGCAAGACACAATCCCCATCGACAAACACCACATAGTCGGACCGGCTTCGCACAATGGCCCGATTGCGGATCGCGGCTGCCCGGAAGCCCTCATCGGGATGCCAGACGTGTTCGATGCGCACCTTCGTATGCTTGCGCGCTTCCTCGATTACCGCCGCCGTTGACGCCCCGGAACCGTCGTCGGCCACCAGGATTTCGTCAAACGGGTGCGTCTGGGCCAGTGCAGATTGCAGCACCACAGCCAAGGCATCCGGCCGGTTGTAGGTCGTCACGACCAGGGCCAGGCTAGGTGTCTTGTTCATTTCTGCGGCTTCTCGGCATCCTGCGCAAGCAGGCGCTTCACGTAGCGGTAGTACGTGCCTTCCGCATTGGACACCGCCAGCATGAAGCCGTAGCGACCATCCAGAAACCCGGCCTTGATCACATAGGTGCGGAAAAATGCCCACAGCCCGTGCGTGATCGCGCTGGTCAACGACACCCGTTTGCCCCGCTCGCCCATGGCTTGCGCGCCGGCGGTGGAATAGCGGTTGACCTTGTCCAGCACCGTTTCCAGATCGCGGAAGCTGTAATGGATCAGCGACTGTTGCAAGCGGCCGATGCGCGCTTCTGGCACGACGGGAATCAGGCGCTCGTGTACCCGATGATCGGTGAAGTTTGCCTCGCCCCGTCGGAACAGGCGCAGCACTGGGTCGGGCCACCAGCCAGCGTGACGCATGAAGTGCCCGCAATAGGACGACAGGCGCGGCAGTTCGTACAAGGCGGGCGCGTTGTCGTCCGTGTTTGCCTGCTCGATGGTGCGGCGAATTTCTTCGGCCAGCGGTTCAGGCACGCGTTCATCGGCGTCAATCGACAACACCCAATCGCCGGTCGCAAGTGCCAATGCGCGGTTCTTCTGTGCGCCGAAACCGGGCCAGTCACGGGTGGGCACCACGTGCGCACCGAAGGCACGCGCGCGCACCACCGTGTCATCGGAACTGCCTGAATCAACCACGATCCACTCATCGGCAAATCGCAGGCTGGCCAGGCAGTCGCTGATGTTGGCCGATTCATTGTGCGTGATCAGAATCACGGACAGTCGCGGCCGCGATCCAGGCGCGGGCATCACACCAGCACCCTCAGTCGTCGTGCTCAATATGTCAGCTCCACGCCGTCGGGCTGCACCCACTTGCCCAGCTGCTGAATCAGCGTGTCGGACAAACGCACCCGCCACGATTCATCAAGCCTGACCACGCAGCGCGCATCGCCACGCGAATAGCGGATTTCGACCGGCGTACCGGGCAAGCCGTTTTCAGGTTCTGCACGGAACGGATTAAGCATCTGCCGCAGGCGATCAGCATCTGCATTGCCATTCAAGGTAATGCGCAGCGCACGTGCATTGGCCTCGCGCGCCAACTGCAGATCGAACAGATTTTCGGCCACGATCCGCGTGCCGCCCGAATATTCATCGTTGCTGACCTTGCCATGCACCACCAGCAACTGGTCTTCGCGCAGCTTGCTGCGATGCTGCTCGAACAGCTCGTTGAAGATCGAGATTTCCACCTGTGCCGTGCCGTCGTCCAGCACCGCAAACAGCATTTTTCCGCGACGGGTCATCTGCACCCGCACCGCCGTCAGCACGCCTGCCAGCCATTGCAATTCGCGGTTGGGCTGCATCTTGTTCAGCGGTGTGCGCACGAAGCGACGAACCTCATCGCGATACGAATCGAACAGGTGGCCGCTGAAGAAATAACCCAGCGCGAGCTTTTCCTGGGTCAATTGTTCACGCATGTCCCAGGGGTCGACCTTGACCAGCTCACCGGTCAGATCGTCATGGTCGTCGCCACCGAAGAGCGACACTTGGCTGGCGGCACGTGCCGCCTGTTCGGCACCTTCCATCGCCAGCGGCACAGATGCCAGCATGGCCGCGCGATTCGGTTCGATGGTGTCGAAAGCACCTGCCTTGATCAGGGCTTCGATGGTGCGACGGTTCACGCTCTGCTTGCTGACGCGACGGCAGAAATCGAACAGGCTCTTGAACGCGCCACCTTCCTTGCGGGCACGCAGAATGTCTTCCACTGCGCCTTGGCCCGTGCCTTTCACTGCACCCAGACCGTAACGCATGGTGCGCGGCGGCAGGCCCTTCTTGGTGTGCACGTCGGCAACCGGCTCGAAGCGGTAGCCCGAATAGTTCACATCGGGCGGCAAGACCTCGACGCCGTTTTCCTGCGCATCACGGCAGAACACCTGCACCTTGTCGGTGGCGTCCATATCGGACGACATGGTGGCGGCCAGGAACTCGGCCGGGTGATGGGCCTTCAGCCACGCGGTCTGGTAGGAAATCAGGGCGTAAGCGGCCGAGTGCGACTTGTTGAAGCCGTAGCCTGCGAACTTTTCCATCAGGTCGAACAGGTTCACCGCCAGCTTCGGGTCGTGGCCCTTTTGCTTGGCACCCTCTTCGAACATCACCCGCTGCTTGGCCATTTCCTCGGGCTTTTTCTTGCCCATGGCGCGGCGCAGCAAGTCGGCACCGCCCAGCGAATAGCCGCCGATGATCTGCGAGATCAGCATCACCTGCTCTTGGTAGACGATGACCCCATAGGTGCTCTTCAGCGTGCTTTCCAGGTCGGGGTGGAAATAATCCACCGATGCACGACCGTGCTTGCGATTCACGAAGTCGTCCACCATGCCCGATTCCAGCGGGCCGGGACGATACAGCGCAAGCATTGCGATGATGTCTTCGAAAGTATTCGGGCGCAGCTTCTTCAGCAGTTCCTTCATGCCGCGCGATTCGAGCTGGAATACCGAAGTGGTGTTGCCCTCGCTCAGCAGCTTGTAGACGGCCGGGTCGTCGAGCGACAAGGCCATCACATCGAAGTCGCGCTTGTTCTCGTTGAACTGGCGCACGTAGCGCACGGCCCAATCCAGAATCGTCAGATTTCGCAGACCCAAGAAGTCGAACTTCACCAGGCCGACGGCTTCCACATCGTCCTTGTCGAACTGCGACACCGCGCTGTTTTCCTGCCCCGGCTGGCAATACAGCGGGCAGAAATCAGTAAGCTTGCCCGGGGCGATCAACACACCGCCTGCGTGCATGCCGATGTTTCGGGTCAGGCCTTCCAGCGGCTTGGCCAGGTCAACCAGCGAGCGAACTTCCTCTTCCTGCTCGTAGCGTTCCTTGAAGGCCGGCTCGTCCTTCAGTGTGCGTTCCAGCGTCCACGGGTCCATGGGATTGAACGGGATCAGCTTGGACAAGCCGTCGCAGAACAAGTAAGGCATGTCCAGCACACGACCGGCGTCACGCACCACGGCCTTGGCACCCAAGGTACCGAAGGTGGCGATCTGGCTCACGGCCTGGCGACCGTACTTTTCCTTCACGTAGTCGATGACGCGTTCGCGGTTGTCCTGGCAGAAGTCGATGTCAAAGTCAGGCATCGAGACGCGTTCGGGATTCAGGAATCGCTCGAACAGCAAGTCATAACGGATCGGGTCCAGGTCGGTAATGCCCAGCGCATAGGCCACCAGCGAGCCTGCACCCGAGCCCCGGCCCGGCCCCACCGGTACGCCGTTGTTCTTGCCCCAGTTGATGAAGTCCTGAACGATCAGGAAGTAACCGGGGAAGCCCATCTGGATGATGGTCTTGCATTCCCAGCGCAGGCGTTCGTAATACTGCGCGCGCTTCGATTCCCGTTCCGCTTCGTCGGGGAACAGGAAGGCCATGCGCTTTTCCAGCCCTTCTTCCGACAGCTGGATCAGGAAGTCGTCCAGCGACACGCCATCGGGGGTCGGGAAGTCAGGCAACTGCGGCTTGCCCAGCACCAGGCTCAGATTGCAGCGCTGCGCAATCTGCACAGTATTGGCCAGCGCCGAGGGAATGTCGGCGAACTTGCGCTGCATGTCTTCAGACGTCAGCAGGTATTGTTCTTGGGTGAAGCGGCGCACGCGCTTCGGATTGCCCAGTTGCTCGCCCTCGGAAATGCAGGTGCGGGCCTCGTGCGCCATGAAGCCGTCTTGCTCCAGGAACTGGATGGGGTGCGTGGCGACCACGGGCAGTTGCGCCTGCACCGCCAGATGCAACGCGGCCTGCACGTAGCGTTCGTCACCATCGTGGCCCGCGCGCTGCAACTCTATATAGAAGGCCCCGGGAAAACGTGCCGACCAGACACGCGCAGCGGCGAGCGCAGCCGGCACATTGCCGTCTTCCAGCGCACGCCCCACTTCACCATTACGACCGCCGGACAGCACGATCAAACCCTCGCCCAGTTCCGCGAACCATTCGGGCAAGACCTCTGCGCGGCCCCGTTCCTGGTTGCGCAGGAAGGCGCGGCTGAGCAGTTCGCACAGGTTCAGGTAACCCTGGTGCGTACGCGCCAGCAGCAGCAGCCGATACGGTTTGGCGAGATCGTTCTCGTTGGTCACCCAGACATCGCAGCCGGCAATCGGCTTGACGCCCTTGCCGCGCGCCGCGTTGTAGAACTTGACCAGACCGAACAGGTTGGACAGGTCCGTCAGGGCGACGGCGGGCTGGCCCATCTCGGCCACCCGGCTGACCAGGTCGTCAATACGCACCGTGCCGTCGACAACCGAGAACTCGGAGTGGACGCGCAGGTGAACGAAGGGGGAGTTTTGCGCTACGGAAGACATCCGGCCATTTTAAACCGCGCGGCTGACTTTCGGCCGATACCTAGACAAAGCCTGCCAAAAGGCAGCGCGCGGCTGGATTCAGCGCGACAGGACAGCCATCGGACAGAAAAGGTTCAAATTATTTGCTGAAAGAAAAAAGCCCGTCATTCCTTTGGAATGACGGGCTCATTGTCATCAAGCGCATGCTGCGCCTGATGACACAAACATCGTGTCCAGAACGTGTTCAGCCTTCCAGCTCACCAACCTGAACGTTGCCTGCGATTCGCGCCTTGAGCGCCTCGGCAGCCACCTGCGCCCGGCTCAGTTGGCTGGTCACGGCAGCGTGCTGACCGTACTCGACATCCTCGCCCACTTCACCCATTGCACCAGCACGGCGGGCTGCTTGCAGTTCCGACACGACTTGCGCGCGGGTCTTCACGCTTTGCGCCTGTTCACGAATCTGGTCGGCGGGATTGGAGATTTCATCGGCGTAGGCGGACGAAGCAAACAAGGCAGCAACCAGGGCGACGGGGAACAGAACTTTCATGACAACTCCAGAAGTTATTAGGGGGCTTGCAGCGCTGCGGGGCAATCTGATTTGCGGCCGCGTCTGTGCATGGGCTGCATTGTGAGCGCGCCAATAACGGGGTTTGCGCCACGCAATTGACGAAACCATTGCAAATTTTTGAACGAACTACTATCGTGGTTTGATGTCGTTCGCCAATACCCTGACCCCCGATTCGGTTCTTATGGTCGATGCCATTGCCCGCCACGGCAGTTTTGCCAAGGCGGCGCGCGAACTGGGCAAAGTCCCGTCTGCAATCACCTATTCCGTGCGGCAGCTGGAAGAAAGCCTGGACGTGCTGCTGTTCGACCGCAGTGGTCACCGGGCCCGACTGACGCCTGCAGGCGAAGCGCTTTTGCGGGAAGGCCGCCACTTGGTGAACGCCTTCGACGCCTTGGCCGACCGGGTAAAACGGGTTGCCACTGGCTGGGAAGTGGAACTGCGCATAGCCGTCAATGCACTCTTTCCGATGGAACCCTTGTTCGATCTGGTGGAAGACTTTCAGCGCATCAACCAGCACACCCACCTGATCTTCAGCAGCGAAATCCTGCAAGGCAACTGGGATGCACTGGTATCAGGACGCGTGGACCTGGTGATCGGTGCCCACACCGAAGGCGCGCCCGGCCCAGGTTTTCCGTCACGGGCTCTGGGTGCTTTCAGCATGGCTTTCTGCGCAGCGCCGCATCACCCGCTGGCGCAGTTGCCGCAACCCATCGAACCCAGCGAGATCGCCCGTCACCAAGTGGTGATATTGGCCGACACCACGCGGCGCATGCCCGGACTGAACCGGGGCATGCATGCCAGTCGCAACAGCTTCACGGTGTCCTCCCTGCCTCATAAAGTGACGGCGCTACAGCGCGGCCTGGGCTGTGGATTCCTGCCCTTGAACCTGGCTGCTCCCCACATCGCAGACGGAACGCTGGTGCATTTGCGGCTGAATCGGCCAAGCGCGCCCGAACCACTGCTTTACGCCTGGCGCAGCCCTGCAGATGGCTTGGCGCTGAGCTGGTTCCTGCAGCGCCTGCAATCGCCGCGTCTGCGCGCTGCCTTGCTGTCCCAGGATGTTGCGCTGGACAATCCGGGCGCAGCCATTCCCATCAATAATTAGCCCATGTCGACACCCGCTTCCTACATTGGCCGCTTTGCGCCCAGCCCGACCGGTGCCCTGCATGCAGGCTCACTGGTGGCCGCAATGGCGAGCCTGCTTGACGCACGCGCCAGGCAAGGCACCTGGCTGCTGCGCATCGAAGATCTCGACACCCCACGCGTGGTGCCTGACAGCGACCGCCAGATCATGGCGCAACTGACTGCGCTGGGCATGCACTGGGATGGTGATGTGGTCTATCAATCGACCCGTGACGCGGCCTATCAGGCAGCGTTCGATCAACTGATTGCGGCCGGCCACATCTACGGTTGCGCTTGTACCCGCAAGGAAATTGCCGACTCGCTGATGTCCAGCCGAGGGGCTTTGCCGGTGGGCGAATTGCCCTACCCAGGTACCTGCCGGCACGGCTTGCCTGCCGGACGCAGTGCGCGCGCATGGCGCTTGCGTGTGCCCGATGGCGTGCACTGCTTTAACGACCGCTGGGTGGGTGAACAATGCCAGGACGTGGCGCGCGAGGTGGGCGACTTCGTCTTGCGGCGCGCCGATGGGCTGTGGGCGTATCAGCTTGCGGTGGTGGTGGACGACGCATGGCAAGGCATTACCGACATCGTGCGTGGGGCCGATTTGTTGGGGTCTACCGCGCGCCAGCGAGTGTTGCAGGAATTGCTTGGCCTGCCCTTGCCGCAGATGATGCACGTGCCGGTGGTCACCAATGAACTGGGCCAGAAGCTGTCCAAACAAACGGGGGCCACTGCGCTCGATCTGGACAATCCGCTTCGCACGCTGCAAAACGCCTGGTCTGCGCTGGGGTTTTCCCCGCTGCCGGCGCAAAATCTGCCAGACTTCTGGACCTCGGCGACACGCCAATGGGCGCAGCGCTTTGTGCCTGCGCACGGCCAGTCCGCTCTTTGACCGTGGACAGCGCGCAGCCCAAAGCGCTCGTCAATCACCTGGTAGCCTTTTCTGGCTCCTTCTCTGGAGAGTTCGGTGACGCAAGACATGCACTATTACGAACCTGCGGCCGGTCACGGCCTGGCGCACGACCCGTTCAACTCGATCGTGGGCCCGCGGCCGATCGGCTGGATCGCCACCCGCAGCCCCGAAGGTGTGCTCAATCTTGCGCCCTACAGCTTCTTCAACGCCTTCAGCTACACGCCGGCCCTGATCGGCTTTTCCAGCAACGGCTACAAGGATTCGGTGCGCAACGCCGAAGCCACCGGTGAATTCGTGTGGAATCTGGCCACCCGCCCGCTGGCCGAGAAAATGAACCTGAGCGCGTCGATTGTTCCGCACGAGGTCGACGAATTCGACTTGGCCGGCCTGACCCCGGTGGCCAGCCGCCTGGTGAAGCCGCCTCGTGTCGGCGAATCCCCCGTTGCTTTCGAATGCAAGGTCACGCAGATCGTCCGCCTGAAGAACAAGGACGGCGTGGACAGCGAATCGTGGATGACCTTTGGCGAAGTGGTTGCGGTACACATCGACAAGTCGCTGATCAAGGACGGCGTCTACGACACGGCAGCGGCTCGCCCGATTCTGCGTGGCGGCGGCCCGGAAGCCTATTTCGAGATCACTGAAGATCGCATGTTCCGCATGCGCCGCCCCTGATTCGTCCTGGGCTCTATGCGGGTCTGGACACGGTGCCGGGCCTGCGCGCAGATACAGCTTAAACAGCTGGATACAGGCTGCACGGTCGAGGCGGGGAAGCGGTCCCGTAGAATCGCCCCACCCCACCCTCCCGGCAACCCCATGCTCCACTTCCCCCTGCAACGTTGGTATACGGCCGCGACGCAGCGCAGCCGGATTGCCGATTGGACTGAGGCGGGTCACCTGACCCCAGCGGCAAGACGTGCGCTCGACACGCCTGCCAGCCCGAATACCGACCCGCTTGTAGACCCCTTCGTCGACCCCTGGCCCACCGCCCCCGACTGGCGCGCGGCACTCAATCTGGGCTTGCTGTGGCTGGGTGCCTTGCTGGCCGGCGTTGGCGTCATCATGTTCATCGCGGCCAACTGGGAACGCGCTGGCCCGATGCTGAAGATCGGCGGCATGGAAGTCCTGATGCTGGTCTGCGCCATCGCCGCCGTCTTGCTGCGCGGCCACGAAGCCGCCCGCAATGCCGCCTTGCTGACCGGCGCGCTTGCCACCGGTGGCCTGCTGGCCCTGGTCGGCCAGACCTACCAGACAGGTGCAGACACCGCAGTCTTGTTTGCTTATTGGTCGCTGACCATGCTGCCCTGGGTCCTGGTCGGCACCACACCAGTGCTGTGGCTGCTGTGGGCCACCGTGCTGTCATTTGCCACCTGGCTTGCCGTCACCACGTACGTCATGCCCGCGTACGTGCCCAAAAGCTTCGATGTCTTTATCGCGGTCGCCGCGCTCAACCTTGTGCTGCTGGCTGTGTGGGAATGGGCTGGCACGCGCATCCGCTGGATGAGCCATCGCATCGGTCCGCGTTACCTGGCGGCGATTGCCCTGGCCATGCTGTCATACCGTGCAATTGCCATGGGCAATGATGTGCATGATGTATTCGCCCTGCCTGGCTGGGGTCCCTGGGTGCTGGTGGTGGCGGTGCTGGGCGTGGTCTATTACCGACTGCGGCAAGACCTGATGATGCTGGCCTTGGTCGCGCTCAGTGTGTTGATGGTGGTCAACTGGTCGGGCACCCGCATCATGTTTGAAGAGGACTTTGTGCTGGGCCTGGTGGGCGGTGCCGTGCTGGCCATTGCCCAGGCCGCAGCCTATACCGGTGCCTTGCGCGCCATTGGCAAACGGTGGCGAGCATGATGGGCGATACATCGAAAGCAGCCATGCACGAAAAATCACCTGAAACCGCGATTGAAGCCACGCTTGAGGCAACACGCGAAGCAGCCCATGCGCGTGACCTCGCGCTGTGGCAGCGACTGCATGCGGCCGGATTGGTGAAGTCACCCTCCATGCCCGACCCGCGTTCGGAAACCCCGTGGTTTCTGCGCGCCATCACCGGTGCGGCGGCCTGGTTGGCGGCCTTGCTGCTGACCATTGCCCTCGGTTTCATGATGTTCGATAGCTTCAGCAAGATGCCGGAAACCGGCTTTGCCGCCGTCGGGGCCATGATCGCCCTGAGTGCAGGCGTATGCATGCGGGCAAACCTGGGCACCTTCCTTCTTCAAGGCCTGACGGCCCTGAGCCTGGCAGGACAGTTGATCGTGGCCTGCGGGCTGGTTCTGTTCCACGAGACCTCGACGGAACGCGCGCTTGCCGGCGGCACTGCCGTCTTCGTGCTGGCACTGGTGCTGTACCTGCTGAACCGGGTGAGCTTGCATCGCTTCATCTGCGGCGTTGCGATGGCTTTCTCGCTGTACTTCATGCTTGGCGGCAACCCGGTCAATAGCTTGTTCGACGGCAACGGCATGATGGTCGTCTCGGTCTTGCTGCCGCTGGTACTGAACTGCGTGGCCATCGGCCTGTGGCTGGCATCGCGTCCTGTCGGCGCACATCCAGGGCTGGCACCGCTGACCTGGGCCTTCACCTTGTGCGCCACGGCCATACCCATGATGGGCGTCTACTATGACTTTGAGCTCATGACGCTGACCAGGGGTGTGCTGCTCTTCAGTAGCGCCATGCCTGCACTGTTTGCCGCCTTGCTGATGTGGCCCAAGCGCGCTTTGGTCAGCCGCAAGATGATGGTGGCAGTGCCCGTGGTGCTGCTGGTGCTGTCGCCCTTCTGGCAGGGTATGCCGGGCATCGCGATGGCCGTCATGTGGATGCTGGGTGGCTTTGCGCTGGCTCGCCCGCTGCTGATGGCTTTCGGCCTGGCTTGCCTGCCGGTCTACCTGGTGCGCAACATTTATCTGACGGATCTGACCCTGCTGGACAAGGCCGTGTGGCTTGGCGGCGCGGGGGTCTTCATGCTGTTGCTGTGGGCCATCTGGCAGGCGGCCATCAGCCACCGCACACGGCAGGCTGTCGGTGTGGCGCACGCGAACCCGGAGTCTGCATCATGAAGCGCGCGGCAATCCTGTTGCTGGGTGTGTTGGCCACGCTGGTGGGCGTCAACATGACGGTGTGGTCTTTCGAGAAGCTGCGCACCGATGGCAGCGTGGTCTATCTGGAACTTGCGCCCAAGGACCCACGCTCGCTGATGCAAGGCGACTACATGGCATTGCGCCTGGACATCGCAAGCACGGTGCGTGATGCGCTCACCGAGATGGAATACGTCAAACAAGACGGGGACGACGCCGCTGACCTCAATGCGAAATCAGTAATGCGTAGCAACGCAGACGCCCAACCGGCCACCGGCGTAGTGGCAAGCGCTCCAATGCGTTCGGGTTTCGTGATCGTGCAGCCCGACCAGAAAAACATCGGCCGCTTCGTGCGTGTGCAGGCCGACGTGTCGTCACTGGCCGACAAACAGTTTGCGCTGCCGTTCCGACGCAGCCCGCAAGGGGTTCAGGTCGTGACCTCGGACTTCTTCTTCGCCGAGGGCCGGGCCCATGACTTCGATGCCGCCAGATACGGCGAATTCCGGGTCGATACCAAGGGGCGAGCCGTTTTGACTGGCTTGCTGGACGAGAACATGAAGCCTTTGTAATTGAAGGCCTTGTGGCTGGAAGCCCGTGACTTTTAGCCCGTAACTTCAAGCCCGTAACTTCAAGCCCGTAACTTCAAGCCCGTAACTTCAAGCCCGTAACTTCAAGCCCATAAAAAAACTCGACCGGATACATGATCCGGTCGAGTCCTTATCTAACAGCCTTGCTGTAACGCTTATTGTGGCAGCAATCAGCGTGCGCTCAGATCTTCTTGCCGCCGCCCAGCAGCGCGCCTACCTGGCGACGCGGTGCCGGCCGCGAGTAGGTATTTTCCGGTTCCGGCGTTGCGGTAGAAGCAGACACCGACGGCTCGTACGGCTTCAGGAAGAAGTCATCGATCACCGGCGGACGCGAGTCGTAACGGGAACGCGACGCCGACCCGCTGCTACGCGAATCACGCGGCGAACGCGATGCTGCACGATCAGCACCACGATCGGAGGAACGATCAGAACCACGGTCCGAACCACGCTCGCCACCAGCGGGCGATGCGCTGCGACCCATATCCGACGACGCGCCACGCTCACTGCTGCGCGGTGCACGCGCCGCACGATCCGGGCGCTCGGTACGCGTGCGCACTTCGGTGATCGATGCCGGAATGTCCAGCACCCCACGCGGAATCGTCGTCTTGATCAGCTTTTCCACGTCCAGCAGGAAACGCTCTTCCTCGGCCGTGAACAAGGCAATCGCCTCACCCTTGGCACCCGCACGGCCCGTACGACCGATACGGTGAACGTAATCTTCCGCGTTGTACGGCAGGTCGTAATTGATGACGCAAGGAACGCCCGCCACGTCCAGACCCCGTGCGGCAACGTCGGTTGCCACCAGCACTTCCAGCTCGCCGGCCTTGAACGCTTCCAGTGCCTTCATACGGTCGGCCTGGGTCTTGTCACCGTGGATGGATTCGGCTTTCACGCCGTCCTTTTCCAGCAGACGCGCCAGGCGTGCCGTGCCGATCTTGGTGTTCGAGAACACGATGACCTGCTTCAGGCCGCGCGACTTCACCAGATGCACCACGGCAGCGCGCTTGGATTCGCTGTCCATCTGGTACGCAACCTGGGTCAGCGTATCGGCAATCGCATTGCGCTTGGCGGTCTCGATCTCGACCGGTTCGGTCAAGTAAGTACGTGCCAGCTTGCGAATGTCGTTGCTGAACGTGGCCGAGAACAGCAGGTTCTGACGCTGCTTGGGCAGCAGCCGAATGATGCGTTCCAGGTCGGGCAGGAAGCCCATGTCCAGCATGCGATCGGCCTCGTCCAGCACAAAGGTGCTGACCTGGCTCAGGTTCACGTTCTTCTGTTCGATGTGGTCCAGCAGGCGACCGGGCGTAGCGATCAACACCTCACAGCCGCGACGCACGGCTTCGCGCTGCGGGCCGATGTCTACACCGCCGAACACCACGGCGGCACGCAGCGGCGAGAACTTGCTGTAGCGCTTGACGTTTTCGGCGACCTGGTCGGCCAGCTCGCGGGTCGGCGCCAGGATCAGCGCGCGTACCGGGTGACGTGCGGGCGACGCGCTGGTGTTGGCCGTGGCCATCAGGCGGTGCAGGATCGGCAGCGTGAACGCTGCGGTCTTGCCGGTGCCGGTTTGCGCGGCACCCATGACGTCGCGCCCGTTGATGATCACGGGAATTGCCTGAGACTGGATCGGCGTCGGCTTGGTGTAGCCCGTGGCGGCGATGGCGGTCAGCAGGTTCGGGTGCAGCCCGAACTCTTCGAAGCTGGCGGCGGACTCGGGCGCCGCATCAGTCGCGGCAATATCAGTAGAAGTTGCGAGGTCGGTCATTGATTTCCAGAGGGGACTCGCCGGAATTCGACACGTGGCATCCCGCGATGGCGGATGCTGCCAATGCCCGAACCATCGGTATCCATGAACAGGAATCACCCACACATGAAAGGAAGGTCCAGTCCCATGACGGTCGAGCCCCTTGAAGGTCGAGTCGCCAGAACGGTTCACTTGCTCTGTCCGGCCGGTGCAGGATGGGTCCTGCAACAAGGCAATGTGACAAGCGGCGCGACCTGCGCGCGGGGGAACCGGGATGCAGCATGCAGATGGCTACCGGTGGTCACGGTTCGCACGGCAAGCGCCCTGCGGGGAGTGACTGTTCAGTAGCGATTTTTCTGCGACTGCGCCGAGGACTGCGCCTAGGGATTCCAGACTATCGGGCTGAAGAAAAACGGCTTGAGAATCAAGAGTTTAGCGCATACACGTAAAAATTGCGCAATCTGTAAGCGAAGATCCCGATGGACGTGTGATGCAGGATACGTCTGCGTGGGTGTGCTTCCCCCGGCACGGCTGGGGTTTGTGCAGGTGGCAGCCGTTCTACGGTCAGCGCATGAAAACCCCATCCATACCGGTGAGTAACCTGGCCTGACTAGTGTCTAGGCCGTTGGTCCAGGCCGTTGGAAAAACCGTTTTCAACGGTGCGTGCGGCCCAGCGACCCATGCCGATGTTCGCCCGTCGGCGGGCACCAATCCGTATCCACCGCCGCCGTAAGCGCCTGCAAAGTGTCAACGCCACCGCCCTTGGCAACCGCTTGTCGGCACAGTTCACGCAGGGTTCTGAGCTGGTGTTGCAAAGACACCAGCTCGGTAATGCGGTCGGCAACGTGGCCGATATGTTCGTCCAGCACCGCATCGGCATCGGCCAGATCGCCATCGGGGGCGTCGAACAGCCGTAACAAGCGACGGATTTCGTCCAGCGTCATGTCCAGGGAACGGCAATGGCGGATGAACGCCAAGCGATCGACTTGCGAGGCATCGTAGATCCGGTAATTTCCTTCGCTGCGTGCAGGCTCGGCAAGCAATCCTTCGCGCTCGTAGTAGCGCACGGTTTCGACGGGGCAGCCGGCGCTGCGTGCCAATTCACCGATTTTCATGAGGAAAACTCCTTTGAAACGCTGCTGAGACCGAGGACTATACGCGGCGAAAAAATGAAGTGCAGTAGTGTCAAGAAAAGCTGCGAAAGAATGCCAAAGGGGACGCCAAAGGGTTTGACTCTGTAGTTACTTCAGGGTTTCCAATGGCAGCATGCAAAGCAAAAAACCGCTCCCCGCCGTCTCCGCGCATGACCAACGCCATGCACATGCTGATGCTCGCGTGCACGATCATGACCACGCTCATGATCACGCCCATACTCATGAGCATGTGCGTGAACCTGTGCATGCGTCTGGTCAAGCGTTTGAACGTGCGCCAGACCATTCGCATGCCCGGACGCACGCTCACACGCACGGGCATGACTGCTCCGCTTCGCACGATCATGCGCATCAGCACAACCATGCGCCGGAACCTGTTCGCGACCACAGTCACAGCCACGATCACAGCGCTGCCCACGATCACGCTCACAGTGCGTGCTGCACAGGCTCCGCAACGATTGCGATGCCCACATCTCGTCGGGCGAACCGCAGCAAGAGCCCCAATACCCCCCTGCCGCCCGGCACCACTCGCACCAGTTACCAGATCGAGCAGATGGACTGCCCGACCGAAGAGGCGTTGCTGCGCAAGGTGTTGCTGCCCATGCCCGGCGTGCACGGCCTGGACGTTGATCTGCTTGAACGGCGGCTGCATATCGCGCACACCCTGCCGGACACGCAGCCGCTGATCCAGGCGATTCGCGGCACCGGCATGGTGCCCGTTCCCTTTGGTGACACGGCAACTGTCGAAGACAAACCGCCCGCCACCGGGCTGGCTGCCCGCATCGGGCCGCATGCCCGCATGGCGGTGGCCGGGGTGCTGGCTGCCGGTGCCGAAGGGCTGGCGCTCTATTCTGGCCAGGACACCTCGCTGCCCGTGGTGGCACTTGCGCTATCCGCCATTGCGTTGGGCGGTCGACAGACGCTGTTCAAAGGGTGGATCGCGCTGCGCCACCTGACGCTGAACATTCACCTGTTGATGGCCTTGGCGGTGATCGGTGCTGCCCTGATCGGCCGCTGGCCTGAAGCGGCAATGGTGATCTGGTTGTTTGGCCTGGCCGAACTGATCGAGGCTCGCAGCCTGGACCGCGCCCGCGATGCCATCCGGGCATTGACGGCGCTTGCGCCGGATACTGCCCAGGTCGAACAAGCCAATGGCGACTGGGTGGCGGTGCCTGCCGCGCAAGTCAAAACCGGCGACCGGGTGCGTGCCCGTGCTGGTGAACGCATTGCGTTGGATGGCACCGTCGAAACCGGTCATTCGGCCGTCGATCAGTCCCCCATCACCGGTGAAAGCCTGCCCGTCGACAAGTCACCGGGCGATACCGTGTTCGCCGGCACTGTCAATACCCACGGCACGCTGGATTACCGGGTAACCGCGCTTGCCAGCGACAGCACCCTGGCGCGCATTGCGCGCGCCGTGCAGGAAGGCCAGGCGCAACGCGCGCCCACACAGCGTTTTGTGGACGTGTTTTCGCGCTATTACACCCCTGCAGTGATTGCGGCGGCGGTGTTGTTTGCGCTGCTGGCCCCGCCCCTTGCTGGCATGGCATGGCGCGAGGCGCTTTATCAAGCCCTGGTCTTGCTGGTCGTGGCCTGCCCCTGCGCGCTGGTGATTTCGACACCGGTCACCGTGGTCAGTGGCCTGGCGGCGGCCGCCCGCATGGGGGTGCTGGTGAAAGGCGGGCTTTATCTGGAACAAGGCCGCAAGCTGCGTCGGCTGGCTTTCGACAAGACTGGTACGTTGACCCACGGACGTCCGGCCTTGCGGGACATCGTTCCCTTGAACGGCCAGACACCCGACGCAATGCTGCGCCTGGCCGCAAGCTTGAACGCCTTGTCGACCCACCCGCTGGCTCACGCGATCGTGCAGGCGTATGCGGATCGGAACAATCAAGATTCGGTGGAAATTGCGGCAGATGGTTTGCCGCAGACAGCCAAGGTTTCCCGCGCCCCGGCTGCGAACGATGGTGTTTCGAACGTTGATAGCCCGAACGGTTATGGCGCAAAACCTCACGCCACAAACACCGCTACAGATTCCACGGCCCCCTTGCCTGTGGACAATTTCATCGCCGTCCCCGGTCAGGGCGTGCGCGGTCGCATCGATGGCCAGGACTACGCCCTGGGTAATGCCCGACTGATCGGCAGCTTGCTGGACGAACCGACCCGCGCGCGCATGAAAGTCATCGAACAGGCGGGGCAGACGGCCATCGTGCTGGCTGACGACAACAAGCCGCTGGCAATCTTTGCCGTTGCCGACACCGTGCGCCCCGACGCAATTCGCGCCATTGCAGATCTGCGTGCACTGGGTATCGAGGTGTCCATGCTGAGCGGCGACAGCCCGACAGTGGCAGCGGCGGTGGCGCGCGAACTCGGCGTATCCGATGCACGCGGTGGTCTGTTGCCACAAGACAAGCTGGACGCCATTGCCGGCTGGACCGCGCAGGGCAAGGTGGGCATGGTTGGGGATGGCGTGAACGATGCGCCCGCGCTGGCGCGTGCCGACATCGGCTTTGCAATGGGCGCAGCAGGCAGCGCTGCCGCCTTGGAAACCGCCGATGTGGCCTTGCTGGGCGACGAGCTGGAGAAATTGCCGCGCTTCATCGAACTGTCGCGTCGGACTTCCCGCATTCTGGTGCAGAACATTACGTTTGCGCTGGGCACCAAGGCACTGGTGTTTGGCCTGGCGCTGGCTGGGCATGGCAGCCTGTGGCTGGCGGTGTTCGCCGACACAGGAGCCAGCTTGCTGGTGGTGCTGAACGGCCTGCGCCTGCGTGGGGTGCGCAAGTCGGCAACGCCGTCCTAGCCACCCCAGCAAGCAGAACCTTGCATCAAGCCTGACGGCGGCGGAACACCAGGCGATCTTCTTCCGACACATCGGCGTCGAAGGCATAACCCTCGGCGTCGAAGTTCTTCAACGCTGCCGTGCCACGCGCTTTGTGGGTCACAACATAGCGCGCCATCAGGCCACGTGCGCGCTTGGCGTGGAAACTGATGACCTTGTATTTATCGGTCTTCCAGTCTTCGAACACACACTGCACCACACGTGCATCAAGCACCTTGCGATCGACCGACTTGAAGTATTCCTCGGACGCCAGATTGAGAATCACCCGGCCACCACCCGCATCGCTCAGGCGCTGGTTCAGATAATCGGCAATGGTGCGGTTCCAGAAGGCGTACAGCGTCTTGCCCTGATCGGTTGCCAGCCGTGTTCCCATTTCCAGGCGATACGGACGCATCAAATCCAGCGGGCGCAGCGCGCCATACAGACCGCTCAAAATCACCATATGATCCTGCGCCCAATCCAGTTGCGCGGACGTCAGGCTTGGCGCATCCAGCCCTTCGTACACATCGCCATTGAACGCCAGCACCGCGGGCTTGGCCGTGTCCGCCGAGAACTCGGGTTTCCAGTCGGCATAACGCGTGGCGTTCAGTTCCGACAAGGCCTCGCTCAAGTCCATCAATTCAGCAATATCGGCCGGCGTTTTCTTCTTCAACACCTTGATCAGCGCGGCGGCCTGGTCTACAAACAGCGGCTGAGTGTGTTTGGCGATGTGGGCAGGCGTGTCGTAATCCAGTTTCTTGGCGGGCGAGAGCAGGAGCAGCATGGCAAAATCGGGAAGCGGATGAGCCGCTACTGTAGACCACGCCGCCCTCCCGAGCCATGCCGCCTTCATTTTCTCCGCCCTCTTCCGTTTCCACTGCTGTGCCCCCCATCGCGCCTTCGTCCGCATGCCCTTGCGGCAATGCGCTGAGCTACGCCAAGTGCTGCGGTCGCTGGCATGCAGGAACACAACACCTTCAGGCCCCTGACGCCCAGGCCTTGATGCGCTCGCGTTACAGCGCATTTGTGCTGGACCTGAGCGATTACCTGCTTGCCACCTGGCACCCCGACACCCGGCCGGCACAGCTGGAACCGAACGAGCCAGGCCTGAAGTGGCTGGGCCTGTCCATCAAACGCCATGCCGTGCAAGACGCCGACCATGCCACGGTCGAGTTTGTTGCCCGCAGCCGTTTTCATGGACAAGCCAACCGGCTGCACGAATGCAGCCGCTTTGTTCGCATCGATGGACGCTGGTTCTATCTGGATGGCAGCTTCCCCGAGAAGTAAGCACTTCCCGTTCGCGGTGAGCTTGATACGGCTACATCAGCCAGATGACACTGCGCATGCAAGGATTGCAAACGATATTCTTGATGTTGATGTGCGAGACCACTGGGCTACCGGCCCAGGCAAACGTGTCATAAGCCGTTCGTCGGGACACGCTCGGGTCGCGCAAGCGAAACACCCGCGCTAGCGCTGGAGATTGAATCGAACCGTCTGGCGCACGCAATCGCCAGATGGCTGGTGACACAGATCAGGCATAAGGGTTGCTGTGGTAAGTGTGCCCACGATGCGTTTTTCGACGAGTCATTTGCTGCAGGCACCAGCCGCATGCAATGCCGTCCAGACTTGGAGCACTCAGATGACCCAGCAGAAAAAGCCGCAGGATCAAGATCCGCAGCAAACTTCGATGCAGAAACCCCAGTCGAACAAACAGCAACAGCAGCAAGATACGCAGCGTCATCAATCCGGCGCTGGACAGCATGACCAGCAAAATCAGGCCGGCCGTCATGAGCAAAGCAAGCAAGGCGGTCAGCAGCAGCAAGACAGCATGCAGCGCAAGCAGCAAGGCAGTGCAACCGAGAAATCGGGCAACTTCGCTGGCACACAGACCGGCAAGTCGGATCGCGGCTCGCAACAACGCTGATGCCTTGATTGACAACTTTCCAACGATGGTCTGAGGTAGATCTGGTTTGCTGATTTTGGCTGATGGCCCTGCTATGTTGAACTTAGTCCACTGACCTCAGCCCAATAAGCCAGACCACCAAAACCCTGACGGGGGCAATTGCCCCCGTTTTTTATTGTCCGCGCAGTACTGCGCATCGCATATGAAAAGGACTGGATGCGCTCGTTCGTTGCCTTGATCGCCACCTTGGTCATCGTCATTCTGGTGGGCGTTGCCACGTGGCCCTGGCTAGGCCCGAAGCTGGACTACATAAAATTTGCCATCCAGTTATCCAGCAGCGCCGCACCAGACTCGGTCGCCGTTCCTGTGGCCGGCGTCATGCGCCGCAATCTGGTGGATACCTGGGGCGGTGCGCGCAGCGGCGGTCGTCGCCATGAAGGCATCGACATTTTTGCGTCCCGAGGCACGGCAGTGATCGCCGCCACGGACGGACTGGTGGCGCGGATAGGTGAAAATCGATTGGGCGGGCGCACAGTCTGGGTATACGGTCCGGGTCGCCAACGTCATTACTACGCGCATCTTGACCGCTACGCTGAAGACCTGTCGGCGGGCGATCGCGTGGCAGTCGGAGATGTGTTGGGCTACGTGGGCGACAGCGGCAATGCACGAGGTACCCCACCCCATCTGCACTACGGCATCTACACCATGAGTGGGGCGATCAACCCCTATCCATTGCTCAAGGCGCTGCCGCCAACGGCCCCGGCAACCCCGACAAGCCGCCAACCAGCGTCGTCTCTCCCAGCATCCGCAGATAGTCGCTGAATCCGCCCGGTGCTCGTGCACGACGCCGGGCACTGGTGTACACACGTGGTGCCACGCTCCAGGCCACCCGTGCGCCCACGGCAAGTGACGCATCCACCAAGGCCACATCTTCGCCGCTGACCAGCGGCGGAAAGCCCCCAGCCGCCCGATAGGTATCCACGGCAATGCCCAGGTTGGCACCGTGTATGTGGTGATGACCGTCTGCGTGCACGTAGCGCGACAGATAACGCTCGCGGACCGCATCGGAATGTTCCGACCAGTCTTGCACCTCCACGCAGCCACACACCAGGTCGGCTTCCAGAGACAGCTGCATGACCAGCCAATCCGGTGCAACCAGCGAATCGGCATCGGTGAAGGCCAGCCAGCGTGCGCCGCGCGCCACCATCAACTCGGCCCCCAGCGCACGCGCGCGCCCGACGTTGCGCAGATCGGCTGACAGGACAGTGATGCCACAGGTGGCGGCAATGGAGGCGGAATCGTCGGTACAGGTGTCCAGCACGGCAACGATATCCACCTGTTCGCCTGCAAGCGCAGGCGCAATCGCCGCATGCCGCAAGGCGAACAGGCAGTCGGCAAGGGTGGCACTTTCATTGTGTACGGGTACCACGATGCCAATCATGCCAAGCCCTCCAACTGGGCGACCGAGCGCTTCCCCCGCACCCAGGCGTGCAGCAGGAAATCCGGCTCGGTATGGGTAGCCACCAGATTCAAGCCTGGTACGCCGCCCAGCATGCGATGCACGGTGGCGGCATCGGTGAAGGCATCCGCTATGGGGCGTGCCCAATGACAAGCGACCAGCGTGCCATCACGGCCAAGCGCCTTGTCCAGATGTGCCACCAAGGCGGTCAGCGATGCTTCTCTCAGGTAGTAGCCAAATTCACTGATCAGAATCAGGTCGAATGTCTCGTCGGGCCAACTGGCCGGGACACAGCGTTCTTCAACCGTGACATGCGGGAAAGCCTGCACACGACTTTGTGCAAGCGGCACGGCGCTGCGGCTGAAGTCGCACGCCAGCAAGCGATCGCAGCGTGGTGCCAAGGCTGCCGTCAGTTCACCGTTTGCACAGCCTGGCTCGAAGGCGTTGGCGTAGCGTTTGCGCGGCAACACCGCCAAGGTCAACGCACGCTTGCGTTCCTCGTACCAGCTGGTGCGGTAGGCCCACGGGTCTTCGTCTGCGACGAACATGCCGTTGAAATAGGCGGGATCGATGTCGGTGTTCATAGGCAATACACCTTCGGTGTTCATAGGAAGTACACCTCGAAGGGACGCAGCATTCGGGTCAGCGCCCAGTCCGGCAAGATCGGACCACGCCCGGTCGATGCGTCAGGGGTGATCTGACTGGTGAACGCTTGCAAGGCGTGCGCTTTGGCAGCGACATCCGCAGCGTTCAGTTCCAAACGCCTCGCAGTGGCCCAGGGCATGCGGGCGTCTTCGGGAAGCGCCCAATGCCATGCCCAGATCGGTACCTGTATCAATGCCGCACCACACTGCGCGGCAGCACGCCCGGCGCTGCGCCCCACGACTTCATGGTCGGGATGACCATCCTGATCCCAGGTGGCGAACACTACATCGCCCGGAGCAAGCTGGGCAAGCAAAGCTGCTGTCAACGCGTCTTCCTGGCCCCGCAGCCCGCCATCGGGCAGGCCCAGTCGAAGGACCTCGACGGGTGAACCGGAACAGTCAACACGCAGGCGTCGCAGCGCTTCCTGCGTCTCGTCACGACGCGTGGCGGTCAGGCGTGCCACCGGCCAGTCGGATGACTCGGGATGACTGCCTCCGCCGTCGGTGACTGCAATCAGCAGGCACGGATTACCCGCAGCCATGAGCTTGCGCAGCAGTCCGCCAGTGCCCAGTATTTCGTCGTCAGGATGCGGTGCCACGATCACCGCACGTGCGCCGGGTGGCACCAAGGCTTCCAGAGGAGCGGCGGCAATCCCACTTAAAGACTGCGATGCCGCCCAATCGGCGTCAGAGGTGCCCTCACCCACGATGCGTCGGGACATTCCATTGTTGGCAGGGTTTACAACATCCACGGCGAAGCTTCCTCTTTTGACACGGCGTCACCCAGTGACGCCAGATCGCGTTCAGCGTGACTCTGCCTTAAGAAGACCGGCAGATCGGCCATAAGCCGGGCGAAATGAAGATCGGTACAGAATGGCGTGGCACCCAGCGCACGGCCCACGTGCGTGATCACGCTGTTGCACGCGGCTTCCACCTGCAGCCGTGCCTGCATGACAGCCATGCGACAAGGCTGACGTGGATCGGCATCGATCTGCGTTGCCAAGGCCTTCAAGGTATTGGCCGCGCCGGCCAGCGAAACGTGTACCTCGCCCAGATGCGCAAGCCTGTGGGGATCGGCACCGGGTTTTATCTGTTGACGCAAGCAATCGCCAAGCCATTGCGCACCGCCCAACCAGCATGCAGCCACCCCTGCCCCGCCATGCCAGAAACCCGGACGGCCGGTGTAATCCCCGGGTGCGCCCACCGCATGACCCAGCGCCCGGTGGAATGTCAGGCGTCTGCTGTCGGTAGATGCCATGCCGACTGCGTGCCAGTCTTGCGCGTGCTGATCGATATTGCCCTGATCGAGTTCGACTGCAACCAGCTGCTGTCTGCCCTGCTTGTCCCACGCGGTGAGCAACGCATGTGTCACCATCGCTGCGCCTGAACACCATGCCTTGGTGCCATCGAGCAAGACCAGGTCGCCGTCTACCTTGGTGACTTTCAGCCGGGCATCGGGCGGTTCCGCGGCCCAGGTCGCCCACACACTGCCAGCCGAAGGCTTTGGTGCGCCCAGCTCGACCATGATCGCCAACGCGTCGGTATGCCCTTCGAACAACTTGGCCAGGGCCTGGCTCTGCGCCCCTACCGCGGCAAGCATCTGCCAACGCATCAAGGTCTGCCCATGACCGGGCAGCGGCAAGCTATCCGCGCCACAAGCAATCAGATGGAACAAGGCATCTGCCGGTGTCAGCGACACAACAGCGGTCAACGCAGCTTGCTGAGTGGAGTAAGGGGGCAATCGAATGTCCAGAAAAGATGGGCGCTGCATTGACCGGCGCGATCAGAGGAAAACCGTGCATTGCCGGTCAAAGCATTACCTGAATGCCAAAAAGCCCAGCGACTGATCGCATGACAACAGCAGGAGAAAAAAGCAGTACGAAAACGGCTGAACGCGGTTGAAAAAGATTTGAAAAAAATCCATTTCGCAAAATTTTCAGCACATGTTCCAAAAGGGGTAACTCATGCTCATCCGTGACGCTGGACCATTGACTTAATCAATGGCAAACAGTTAAGCAATTGGCATTCCCGACATTCGCCGACACTCAGGCCCGTTTCCTGCTCATGTCCCGATGTGAGGCGGTGCAAGGCTTTGCCCGCCCCCAGCTTTTTTTAACTTACCCATATCCCAAGGAAAACAATCATGGCCAAACAAGTCAGCGGTATCCTCAACGATCTGGTTGAAGTTTCAAAGAACGGCGAAAAGGGTTTTCAAGCGGCAGCCGAAGACGCAAAGAATCCTGAACTGAAGGCCCTGCTGTCGCGCCGCGCGCAAGATTGCGCATCGGGTGCCGCAGAGCTGCAGCAAATTGTTCTGCGTTTGGGTGACACGCCTGAAGACAGCGGCACCATCGCCGGCGCAGTGCATCGCGGCTGGACCAACCTGAAGGCTGCGGTTGCAGGCCGGACCGACCTGGCAATCCTGGAAGAAGTGGAACGTGGCGAAGACGTGGCCAAGGCCGCCTACGCCGACGCCCTGAAGGAAGCCCTGCCGGCTGACATTCAGGCTGTGGTGCAGCGCCAGTACGAAGGCGTGGTTCGCAACCACGACCAGATTCGCGACCTGCGTAACCGCCTGCGCGCAACCTCGTAATGGTGTGTTGACCGCAGGCTGACTGGCCGGGTGCCTCAGCACAGGCACGTGCCAGCAACCTGTACAGCGATGATCATCAACGTGATGATCATCAGCTGATTGCACGACAGACAAACCCCGATCTGCCCCCCAGCAGTCGGGGTTTGTTTTCGTTTGGGGCAATGCTGACGCCCCGCCTTACAAATATCTGAAAACAGAGCGCGCAGTTTTAAACCGCGCAAATAACCAAATTTATATTTGTTTTAGGTTTATTCATTAAACCCATTAATCCCCATGGGTTTAACTTTGTTTTCCGTGAGGCTCATTACGTAATCGAAATGCTCGGTTAGGATGAGCTGCCTCCATAACTCGTGGCAATCCCAACGCTGATCTTGGCGCGATTCGAAACGCCTGTATTCAAAATGCAGGTGCCCCGGCATGGAGAAGCGTCTGCACCCACCTGCAGCCAAAGCCACTGTTCGTATTAGCTCGTAAACCCATTGAGGATTTTACTATGGCGACCAGCACTGAATATCTGACTCAGGTCAGCAATCTTTATGTCGCGCTGTTTAACCGGGCACCCGACACCGAAGGCATGAAATTCTGGTCAGAGGCACTGTCTAACGGCGCAAGCCTGCCGACAGTGACCAAAGGCTTTTTGGCTGCCCCGGAAGGCCAGGGTATTTACGCCCCCGGCCAGACCAGCGCCCAGTTTGTCACGACGTTCTACCAGACCGTTTTCGGACGAGCCCCCGACGCAGGTGGTTTGGCATTCTGGATGGAAGCGTTGCAAAACGCCGGCGGTGTCGAATCGTCCGATGCCCGCGCGTCTCTGGTTAATAGCATCGTGAATCTGGTCAGCATGCCGCTGAACACGAAACCCGAAGGCCTGAGCGACGCGGACTATGCCACCACGGTTAATGACCGGGCACTGTTTGGCAATAAGGTTGCATACGCCACCTTCGTCGGTACGTACGACGATTCGATTGTTGCCCCGGGCAGCAGCCAGACATCGCTCTCCAAGATCACGGCGGATCCGGCCAGCGTAGCGGCGGCCGAGGCCAGCTTCGGTCAGCCGACCAATCCGGGCGGTGGCGGAGGTGGTGGCGGCGGAGGCGGAGGTGGAGGCGGAAACCCTGACCCGGTCGACGCCACGCCCATCGTCGGCACCACTGGCGATGACACGCTGACGGTTGTCAATGCAGCTTCGTTCACCAAGACCGGCTTCTCGGTCGACGGTCTCGATGGCATTGACACCCTGATCGTGCAAAAGGCCACGGGTGTCCTCGATGCCACCGACAAAATCGCCAACATCGAAATGCTGAAGGTCAGCGCCACCGGTGCCACCACCGTTGACGCCACGCACTTCGCTGGTGTGGGCAGCTTCGGCTCGATGGACTCCACCGCGTCGCTGGCCGTCACCCATCTGGCGGAAGGCCAAGGCACCACGGTGTCGGGTGCCAATGTCGACAGCAGCTTCGGCTTTGACGACGCGGCGACCGCAGCAACACTGACGCTTGCTGATGCACAGGGCGGTGCCGTGCATGTAACTGGCACGGGACTTACCTCGCTGGCCGTGACGGCAGGCGGTGCGGAAGGCGGTGCAGGCAACAGCCTCGTGCAGCTGGATGTGGCAGGCAGTGCCATCACCGCAATCAGCATCGACGCCACCAGCGCGCTCAACGTGGACAGCATTACCGGGGTCACGGACGGCACGCTGACAGTCACCGGCACGGCTCAGGTCGGCATCACGGCCGTCACTGGCATCACCTCGGTTGATGCCAGCGCCAACACCGGCGGCATCGCGATCTACGATATGGCAAACGCCAAATCGTTCATCGGCACCGACGCTGCCGACATCCTGGGCGTAAGCGGCACGCTGGCAGCTGACGCCACCATCAACCTGGGTGGCGGTGACGACCAGCTGGCGTTTGCGGTGGGCACTGCGTTCGATGCAAGCGGTCTGAAGGTCACTACCGGGGACGGCGCTGACACGATCGACGTCAGTGCGCTGACCCTGGCGGCTGAATCGGAAGAAAGCATGGCCGCGAGCACCGTGACCATCACGGACTTCGGTGCCGGTGACAAGATCGTGTTCAGCGCAGCGGAATCCTCTGCCGAAGGCGCGATCAAGGTGTATGACCTGAGCGCAAGTGATGCGCTGTACCTGGCAGCAGGTACCGCCATCGCGAACGCGGAGGCTGATCCGGCACCTGCCACCATTGCAGCCTTCCAGTATGGTGGCGACACCTACATCGTGGCAGACACGGCAAACGACGGCGCATACGGGATTGGCGACATCCTGGTGAAGCTGACGGGTACGCCGGATATGACCCAGGTCAGTCTGGTTGGCAACGCCGTGGCCTTCTCCGCGCCGCAAGAACCGGTGGTGGTATAGCCCGCGCAGGCTGAGCGCATGAAGCAGTGCACGTAGGCGGTGCACGGAAACAGCCGGGCGGACAAGCTCCGCCTGGCTGACGCTCTCGGCGCAGTATCCGGACGTCCATCAGTGGAGAGCTGGGCGTTTGTCTGTCGATACCCCCGCATGATTCCGATCAGCAACCAATATGTGGCAGGCGCCGTCAGCACTACGAGGACAAGGACCAAATCCTTGTCCTCTTTTTTTCGTGCGTTCAAGACATGCCAATGCGACGCCACGGATTGGCTGGTGCAGTCTGACCGACGCCTGGCTTGCTCCAGTCACACACGCCGGTGGGGAAAGCGCGTTTGATACGCACCAGGTCGGCTTCATCGGGCTGAACCCGATAATCAGCCGGATCAACGGGTTTCAGCTGGCACTTCAGAATATCGCCAACCAGCGGTGCCCCCGCCACGTAGTGCGGCCCGGCTGGCGTCGGGTAACGTGCGGCGCACGCCCCTTGATCCAGGTGCACCGTGCCTGTCGTGGCGGTGGCGATCTTGTCGCGTGTCATGCAGGTGTCCTGCAATCTTGCAGGACGATGGCGCGCGGCCTTGTCGAAGGCAGACCCTTTGCCCGGATCGTTGACGATGGCCGTCAGCCAATGATCCATCTCGGTCAGCGCGCGGCGCAACAAGGGGCTGTCGCTGGAGTACAGCCCATAGCGGTTGTCCTCGACAAACATCACGTGGTTCGGTGCCTTGCCGTGCTGCGCAATCAGGCGTTCACGCAGCGCAAACGAGTGATAACGCAGGTGCAGATCCCCTTCGGGCTGGTCATCCGCGTAAGCACGATAGTCGATGGTGGGCGTGGCACCCAGCATGCCCCGCCCCACCACCAGCCCATTGCGATACGAGGCGTTGATGGCTTCCACATCGCCCACGCTGCGCTCGGCAATCGGCACGCCGTCGCGGTTGTAGCCGCCGATCTTGGTGTTCAGATCAAGGAACTGATCGAGCGAGATCACCCCATCGTTGAGCGCCTTCAGGCCGTATTGCACCCCCACGTTGTCCAGCGGACGCAGCGCAAACCCACTGGTGGGATCACGCCCGACCAGGTTGACCAAGTGGGAAAACACATCCGAGCGCAATCCCTTGGGATTTTTCTGCGGATCGAACAGCGCGTCGCGCGGCAACACCGAAGGCACAAACCCCGACACCGCGATGCGCTTCACGCCCTGCTGAAAATCGGCGTTATTCAACACTTTTTCGGTGACGACCCCCGCCACCGCACGCTGCGCCTCGGGCGAGAACACCAGCGCATCGGGTTTGGCGAAATAGCGCCGCAGCAGGTTCATGTCTGCCAGCATCGGAATGGTGGACGCCAACAATTCCGGGAAGCTGCAACCCGGAATGATGCCGTCGAGCAATCCCGGATAGTTATCGGCAATCTGGTGTTGCTGGTAAGAGCCGCCCGAACAGCCCCAGCCGATTGTGAACAATGGCGGGCCAAAGGTGCGCACGAACTGCTCTTTGACCATGGCCATGGTTTCGGCAGCCAGGATCTCGTTGCAGTTGTTCCCGAACACGTTCAGCGACGACGACGCAATGGCGTAGCCCTGGCGGATCAGATCGCTGTTGAGCACGTCTCCCACTGACGAACCCTGGCGGTTCCATCCGCCATTGCACCCGCCACCAAACGCGTAGATCAACCGGTTGTTCCAGCCTGCCCAGGTGGTGGTCGGGTCAACAGGGCGATCAGAAAATGGGTCATGCAGCGCGGCAATCTGATAGATCGCCCGATTGATGGTGCCGGTTTCCAGGCGCAGGATGTATCTGACCTGCTTGCCGCCGATGTTCAGGTGCGCCACATCTGCTGGCGGCTTGGCAAGATTGCCAATGTTGCCAAGGGGTACCAGGCCCGATGCATCGCCATCAGTCTGATGATAGAAATAATCGACACGCGTCTGGATCGAACAGTTTGCATCCAGCGGCTCGCCCAGGAAAGTGCCGCCCGGCAGCGTGAAACTCGTGGTCTGGCAAACATATGGCGCTTCATGCGGCCCGGAAAAAACCGGCCCGCTGATCGGGTGGTTGACCATGCCCACCGAGCCTACCTGCTTACCCCGGTAGTGCACCGCCAAAGACACTGCGCCAAGCTGCAATCCCTTGAGCCGCCCGACCAGACGCGCTTCATTGCCGCCACGGCCGGCGGCAAACCGCTGCGTGACATCTGTCGTGCCCAGATAAATGCGCAAGTCATCGGGGTCGATATCGCTGGGAACCGGGATACGGATCAGCACATCGCCGCCAGACACCATATCCGCGCGCGAGGACAACACTTCCGGCTGAATACGCAACGCATCTGGCGCGACCGGCGACGCGATTGGATCAGCGACCGGATCGGGAACGGGTAATGGAGTTTTGACTTGCGCCAGCGCGCAGCTTGTGGTCCAGCTCAGGCAACAGGCCAGCAGCCACTTTGCCCAGGGTCTGCTTGCATCACCGGGCGCAAGAGAAACCGGACGCGCCGCCATCAATGCGGCGTCGACTGCCGAGGAGCTTGGACAGGCTGCACCGGTGCGCTGCCAAGCGGGGTGGGACGCGAAGCAACCGGAGATACGGAAGCAGGCGTGGATGCCGACGCAGCCGCAGCACGGCGCGCCTTGCTGCGCGACTCAGACCAGGCTGCGACTGCGATCACGGCAAGAATAGCCAAAACATCAACTGTCAGGGATACCGGCCATGCGGGTTCGCCACCACTTACGCCGTAGGCGATAGCCTCGGCACCCAGCGAAATCACCGCTGCACCAATGAAACAGTTCAGCCCGTTGCGCCCGATCATGGCGATCAGGCTCATGCGCTGGGCCACGCCTTGCAGACGCCCCCCACGGCAAACGCTATACACCAACCAGGCAACGGACATGAAGCTCAGCACCCTCAAGGTAGCGGCATTCGCCTTGGAGATCGGATAGAACGTGTCTTCCACCCACTGCGGCACGATCGCAGCATGCCATGCGGGATTGCCCCACAACATAGCGCAAAACGCGCCGAAAGCGGCGAAGCAGCACGCAGCAATGGTAATACGGCGACGTGCGCGATCCGACAAGTCTTCAGGTAATTGCGGGCGCAGACCGATCGACATGCCCAGCACGAAGAGCAGTTGCCATGCGAAGGGATTGAAGGTCCAGTTGCTGTTCGGTTGGGCGCTAGGCAGCATCGCACCCAAGGTCGGCGCGGCCAGCCACACCGTGAGGCTCAGCGCGAGCAATGCCACACCCGACTTGCGGCCAATGCGGATAAGCAAGGGCGTCAACAGCGCAAACAAGGCGTACATCGGCAAGATGTCAGACAGGAAAGGCTGGCGCTGGAGCGTGAAGACCTGGAACAGGAAAGACCACGGTGCAGCCACAAATGCCTCGACCTCGGTCGGGCCCAACGACGGAATATCGATGTGGCTGGCACGCAGAATCAAGCCGCACACGACCATGAGTGCCGCGGTGATCAGGAAAGCCACGTAGATTTCCCAGGCACGACGCAGAAAACGTTTGTCTGCGGTGGCAACCGAGCGGCGTCGCGCCAAGGCTGCATAAGACAGTGCGGTAACCAGGCCGGCCAGGAAGACGAAAACTTCGGCGGCGTCGGCAATTGCGTAGTTACGCAGCGTTATCTTGGCCAGTACGCTATTGGCGATATGGTCGACAACGATGAACAGGAGCACAAGGCCGCGGAAAAAATCCAGCTCAAGGAGCCGTGTAGGAGTTTTGGCATCCATGGTGACCTGCACAACCCATTGGGCGCGACTTTATTCGTGAATGTAAATTGACTATAGGTGCGCAGCCCGATTCCAGGCGCAAGCACCTGACGACCTAATGTAAACGGGCTGACATTTTGTGGGCGCAGGCCAAGCGGCCAGATTGCGCGGTTGTGCACCCCTATTGCGCTGCGCCAATGACAATCGGGCCGCATTGCGCGGCCCGATCAAGCTTTCTGCAGCGCGGTATCAGGCGTCAGGGACGCTTGCAGATTGCCTCACGCGGACCATCGCAATTGCGCGCAGCGTCAATGATTGCCGCAGCGACTTTGTCATTGTTGCCATCAAAGTGGTGGCCGCCCGGGAACTTCTTCAGCGCCATGCGGTTGACGTCGATCTTCGGGCACAAGCTGTCCTTGTCCTCTGCCCCATATACGCACTGCCCCAGGCCAATCGGGAAGCGATCGATTTCGGGCTGGATCGGCAAGCCCCCGCGGCTGGCAGATACCCAGTTGGTCAGCTTGAACTCGAAATCGGCACGCTTGCCCAGGCTCAGGAAAGTGGCTAAGGACACATGCTCAAGCGTGGCAGCAGGCAGACGGTTCACGATGAAGGGCAGCACATCGGCCCCTTGCGAGAACCCGACCAGCACCACACGACGCTTTTTCCACGCCGACAGGTAATAGCGAATCAGGCGATCAACGTCGGCAGCGGTGGATTCCGGTGTGCGTTTGCTCCAGAAGTAACGCAGGGAATCGAAGCCCAGCACCGGCACGCCATTGGCAGCCAGCGAAGCAGCCACTTCCTTGTCAATACTGGCCCAGCCACCATCGCCGCTGAGCAGAATCACCAGCATGTCGCTCTTGCCTGCGGTGGCGGGAATTTCGATGACCGGCAGATCCGCCACGGTAGCGGGCGGCATGGGGGTGTCGGGTGCGCGACCGGCGTTGACCTTCTGGTACAGCGCGGCAATCTGGGCCAAGGAAGCGGCATCCGGGGCCACGATCTTGTCCACGTTGGCCAACTGCGCACCCGGCACCTTGGCAATGAAGTCGCGTGCGGCTGCCTGTTTGCAGGCAGCGTCATCTTGCGGCGGCACGACTACCCAAGGCGACTGCAAGGGTGCCGGTTCGAACACCAGGCTCTTGCTGCCACGCGGCCGGTTGTTCGGTACATCCGGGCCTTCGTCATTGGTGCAAAGCGCCTTTTTCATCTGCAATTCCGGGCAGAAGCCCAGCGAGATGGTGCCCGCGAACAGTTTGGGCGATGCCTGCACCGACAAGGCATAGGCCAGGTTTGCACCGCGACCCGGCTGAGCCATGATCACCGGCTGGGTGTAACCCTGCAGCTTTTCATAGGCTTGAACCAGACGGCTCAGGTTCTCCAGGTCGCCGTCGGGAAACACGCACTTGCCGTCGTCGCCATCGAACTGCGAAAACACCTGTGCAGTATCGATACCCGCCACCAGCGCGCCTTGCGCAGCCAGGGTGTCGGCCAGTTGGCGATCGGCCGGCGTCCAGCCCTTGTCGCCCGAGAACAGCAGCGTGACGCCCTTGGGCGCACCTTCCGGTTTGATGATCTGAACATTCTTGAACCGGCCATGCGACAAGCTGTTGGCGGTCGGCGTATCTGCTGCCGAACCGATCACCGGATACAAGGCGGCAGTCGCCGTGGCAAGCACACACGCCGCGACCTGGCGGATACGCACAGTATTCATTCCGCTCATTTCGCGATTACTCCTTTCAAACCGCCGCCGATCAGCGCTGCCGTATCGGCCATCACAAACAAGGGCGCGAGCCCGCCAGGCGTTACCAGATAACGCGCTTCCCAGACCGGATCGAACTTGTCCTTGAAGCTGCGCAGACCACGGAAATTATAGAAACGCTCGCCGTACTGGAACATCAGTCGGCCAAAGCGGTGCCAACGGGGCGCAAGCTGGTGGCTGGTCATGCCCGACATCGGCGACATGCCCAGGCCGAAGCGTTGATATCCCAATCCCTTGAAATGCAGCATCAGCTTGGCAAACAGGAAGTCCATGGTGCCGGCGGGTGCGTCAGACGCCTGTCGCATCAAGTCGACCGTGACTTCGACACGCAACACTTCGGGCGACATCAGTGTGGCAAAAGCCACTGCGCGTCCGTGCTGGCGCACCAAGGCCACGGGCTGGCGCAAGATGTATTCGTCATCGAACGCCCCCAGCGAGAAGCTCTTTTCGCGTGCCTCGTGCTTGGCAAGCCAGGCGTTGGACACCGCGCGTAGCTCTTCCAGCACACCGGGCACATCGGGTTGCTCAATGATCTCGAAGCTCAGGCCCTCGCGTTCGCCACGGCTGACGCCATGACGCAGATTGGCGCGGCGTGGGCCTTGCAGCGAGAATTCGGGCAAGGACACGTAGGCATCTTCACCCAGCTTGTAGGCACGCAAGCCGGCATCCAGATACATCGGCAGGGTTTGCGGGCGAGCCTTGTAGAACGCCGCACGGCCACCGTGGGCGTCGGCCATCTCGATGAAGCGCCAGATCAGTTCGGGCCATTCACGTGCCTCGCCCACCGGGTCTGACAAGGCAATCCAGGACCGGCCCTGCTTGCCGTACATGATGAACGACTTGCCCGAGGCCGAGAACAGCAAGCTCTTGTCGCCCATCAAGGCCAGACATGCGTCAGCGGCAGGCTGCGCCCGGACCACGGCGGCCGCGCGCTGCAATTGTTCTTCGTCGGGTTCGGTAATGGTGCCCGAAGGCTGGCGGAACAACTGCCACAACCCCAGCGCCAAACTGAACATGGCCGCTGCCATCAGCGCCCGCATCGAGCGAGATGCATTGGCGTCAAAGGCGAACTGCCACCACATGCGATCGACGTAATCGACGTCGCGATAGGCAAAGAACAGAACCCAGGCGCAGGCTGCCAGCACACACGCCACCGCCACCAGCCAGCCCTTCTCGAAGGTCTGCGTGAACAACGAAGAACGGCGATAGAACTGCTTGCGCGACACGATCAGCAAGATGGTCAGGAAGCCGAGCATGCCAGCCTCGGTCACCGCAATGCCCTTGGGAACCGCCAACACGCCGGCCAGAATCGCCAGAACCAGGGTGCTCCACCAGGCAGCGTCCAGCCTGTGCACCAGGCCTCGCGCCACAAACAGCATGGCCACCCCGGCCACACTGCCGATCAAGTGCGCGGCTTCGACCAGGAACAGCGGCATCTGCAAAGCCAGCAGTTCGCTGGCGGCATCGTCACCGGTTGGCGTGACGCCCGACACCATCAGCATGATGCCGGACAGCGACGTGACGGCCGCCAGCAGGCCCGGCGTCAGGCGCACGGCGGCGCGTGCGACACGCGGCGCGGCCGAACTGCGACGCGCCTCGAAGCTGACCAGCATGACGGTGGCAACCAGCAGCGGCAGCAGGAAATAAATGCCGCGATACAGGATCAGCGCACCGGCGATCTCGTCGGCTGGCGCACGGCCCCCGCAGGCCAGCAGGATCACTGCCTCGAATACGCCCAGCCCGCCCGGTACGTGACTGATCACCCCCAGCGCCATGGCCAGGGCATAGAACGCCACGAAGGTAGGCAGATCCACCACATTGGCGGGCAGCAGGAACCACAGCGCTGCGGCGGCTGCGCTCAGGTCGGCGGCAGAAATAAGCAACTGGCGCACGGCCAGCCCCGGCAGCGGCAGGCGAACATGCCAACGCCCTGCGATCACCAGTTCACGACGCCACGAACACAGCCAGACAAAACCAGCCACCCCGAGGATGACCAGGATCGCCAGGCCACGGATCAGCGCGACCGGCATTTCCAGCATGGCGGCGGTTTCGCTCGCGCCCCACAGCAAGCCAACTGCCCCGAAGGCAGTCATGCCCAGCCCGAACGCGCCTGCATTGAACGCGATTGCCCGGGCAATCTTGCTGGGTTCGACCCCGGCAGCGGCGTACATGCGCATGCGCACCGTGCCGCCGGTGAGCACCCCCAGGCCAACCGTGTTGCCCAAGGCATACGCCACGAACGACGTCAGCAAGATGGTCGGTTTCTTTACCACCGCGCCTGCGTAATGCAGGCTGGAGGCGTCATAGCCAGTGAGAATCAGATAGCTCAGGGCCGTGAAGAACAGGGACAAGGCCAGGTCGGTGGGTGCCACCGCCATGGTGGCGGCCACCACCGAGGCATAGTCGACCTCGGCCAATACGGCATGCAGCGCATCGAAAACCAACGCGCCAAGCACGATGGCAATGATGGGTACCAGCCAGGGCTTGAGCGCATACCAGCGTGAGCGGGCTGGCGAAGCCAGCGCTTCGGCCGTTTTTGCGGCGATTTGGTCCGGCAGGTGTTCGTTTGTCATTCAGTCATTTCAAGCTGGCGTACTCAGGGCTGCCGCGTTGCGAGCGGCAGCATCAAGACTACCTGAGCACGGCACGCTAACCAAGCGCTCGCTTGCCGAGAAAGCGAGTGCAGGACAGCATGCGGTAACGATGGTAAATAAGAACGTTTTCAGGCGATCACCGTGCGGTCACGTCCTTGACGTTTTGCCGCATACAAGGCTTCGTCTACACGCTTCAACAGATGGTCGGGCGCTTCGTCGGGATCGTCGCCGCGCACAAGGCCAATCGACAGGCTGAGGCGGAAAGCATCCCCGTCGTCAGGCCCGGGCAAGGCGGAAACACGGGCGCGCAAGCGGGCAAGCGTGATCGTACTGGACTCGAGATCAGCCCCTGGAAGAATGATCAGGAATTCTTCGCCGCCCCAGCGACCGCATACGTCATCGGCGCGCAAGTTGTTGCGAAACAACTCTCCGAGCGCTGCCAACACCTTGTCACCTGCGTCGTGGCCATAGTTGTCGTTGATCGATTTGAAGTGGTCGATGTCAGCCATGGCCACACACACCGGCTCGCCGCCCTTGGCCAGCTTGCGCAAGTGGTCGCCAAGCAAACCCAGCATGAAGCGGCGGTTGGGCAACCCGGTTAACTCGTCGCGGCTGGACAACCACTGCAGGCGATCATTCACATCACGCAGCATGTGCTGGTACTGATCGCTGATACGAACGATCTTTTCCAGCTGCCGCAGCTTGCGCTGGTAGTTGACCGCGTAGCCCTGACCCCGCTCACGCTCGGCGTTCTGGTAGCGATCGGCAATATGCGAAATCCGATCGATCTGCCGCGACTGATCGAGATAACGCGTGTACAACTCTGCCAACGCGGCATGCAGGGGGTGCCCCTGATGCGCACCGTCGTCAAGCAGCGCGTTTATCTCTCGGGCGAGCGGATCATCGGATTTCATCATCAACGGTCTTGAGCAACGACCTCGAACGGGAAGGTGTAGTCCTCACGGAATTCTTCCGCCAGATTGGCCACCCCTTCGTTCTCGGGCTCGTAAAGCCACACAACACTTACGGCACGACCACCTTGATGCGCTGTTTCCAGCAAATCCAGGATATCGATCAGTGCACGGATGCTGCTGGTGTTCAGGTAAAGCAAGGTCAGCCGCAGGCTCAGCGGACGCTGGTCGGCGGCGAGATAGGCTTCGATCCAGTCGATGACCGGCTGGTAGAGTTCGAATGCATTCTCGGGGTAGGAATCCCCCGTCATTTCCAGCAGTCCGGATGCCCAGTCGGCCTTGACCGCGGGAATCGAGTCTGTACCGGCGACAGTGAGGTCGCGCATATTATTCCTCGTCAAATTGCTACGTGAAGACTGAAAAACGCCCGGCCAGCGTCAAGCGGCACCAGGGTGTATTTCAGCGGCTCGCGCGCCTTGCGCGCGAGATCAATCAATCCAAGGCCGGCACCCGTCTTGGCTCCCGGTTCGCGCGGCTGTCGCAGCTGCGTCTTGTAGGCAGCCTTAAGCGCCGCCGCATCCAGCAGGTTCAAGCCGTCCACGCGTGCAGCAAGTTCCTCGCCATCGGCCAGCTCCACCACGTTCCCGGCGCTGACCACGTAGCCGCCATCAGGACCATGCGACACCACCAGCGTAGCCTGTGCATCCGCACCCACCCACCCCTTGCGGCCGGTGTAGTGACGAATGTTCTGCGTAAGCTCGATGTAGGCCGAAAATACGTCACCGACCGCAGGGCGAGGTGCCGCCAGGCTTTCGAGGTGCAGGCGCAAGGCGTGCCCGATTTCTTCGATCAAGGTCGCTGAAAACGGCCCATTGAAGCAAAGCAGGATCTGCTGTTCGATGAAGACGTCGCGCAGCGACTGGACATCGATCCGCTTCATTTCATTCTCCATTAGATGCTCAGTCATACTCAATTACGCGGTTTGAAACGGAAGCTGAGCACGGTTATGTCGTCGCGCTGGACACGCGACCCCTGGTAGTCCGCCAATACCTGGGCGAACGCAGTGCGCTGTTCGGCCATCGGCAAGCGGGCCTGGGCAGTCAGCAGCTCGATGAAGCGCCGCCGACCGAAACCGAAACCCTTCTCTCCCCCCGCCTGGTCGAGATAACCATCGGTGGTGAGATAGTACGTGGAGCCGGGGTCAAGCGGCTGCACCTGATTCTCGAAACTTGGTGTCTTTCTGTCTGCAATACTTGCACGCGTTCCGGTCAATTCCTGGGCCGTCTCGCCATCACTGGAATACAAGGACAGACGCGCACCCGCAAAGGTCAGCGTGCCGGCGTGCAAATCGACCGCACACAGCGCGGCGTCCATGCTGGTGGCAATGCCGCGCATGGATTCGTCGTGCAGCATCATGGTGCGCACCACGTCGTCCATACGGGTCAAGACACGCGCCGGGTCATCCAACCCGATTTCGCTGACCGCGATATCAAAGGCGGTTCGCCCGATCATGGTCATCAGCGCCCCCGGCACCCCGTGGCCTGCGCAATCCACCACGCCCAGCAGGCACCTGCCCTCGCCTGCCCGGAACACGAAGAAGTCACCGCCGACCTCGTCGCGTGGCATCCACAGCAGGAAATGATCCTCACCGACCGATTCGGCCAGATGCTTGTGCGGCAGAATGCCCCGCTGAATCATGCTGGCGTAACGCAGGCTGTCCTGAATCGCGCCGTGGGCAGTCGTCACCTCGCGGTTGGCATTGGCCAGATCGCGGGTGCGCTCTTCGATACGGTGTTCAAGCTGCTGGGTGTGGCTGAGGATTTCCCCCGCCATGTGGCTGAAGGCCCGCGTGAGGTCGCCCAGCTCGTCGTCGCGTGAAGACGCCAGCAAAACCTGATAATTGCCGCCCGACATCTGGGCAACCGAGCGATGCAGGCGCGCGAGCGGATTGAGAATCGCCCGATCGATGGCGAATGTAAGCAGGATTGCCAAGGCCACCATGCCCGCCAATACGCAGATCGATAAGGTCAGCAGCAGTTTTTCATCAAGCACTGCTGCAGTACGCAAGTCCACGGCACCGATCACATACCAATCAAGTTCCGGCAGATAGGTGATGCCGGCAAGCTGCGGGCGGCCCTGCAACTGCAAGGCCACGGTCTGCACCTCTTCGCCACCATTGGCGCGCAATACAGTGAATGCCGCGTTCAAGCCATCCACGTCGCGCGCATCCACCTGGCGATAAATCGTTTTCTCGGACGCCGCCTTCGATACCGAGGCGTACTCGATCAGGCTGCGGTCGGGGTGGGCCTGGATCACACCATTGCCATTGACAATGATGTTGGTCACCCCCGCCTGGGTGGTGCTGACGAAGTCGGTCAGGAAACGGCTCAGGTCGATGCCGCTGCTGATCAGTCCGATGAAGCTGCCGTCAGCGCGCACCGGAACGTTGATCCAGACCTTGGCGACCTTGAGCTTTTCATCGACGTTGACGTTGAGCGAGTAATCCTGGGACGTGGCATTGGCAGCGGCGTCGCGGGTGGCAAAGTACCAGGCGTCACCGGCCTCGCCCGCTTTCAAGGTGTAGCTGGGTTGCGCCGGGTCGCGCTTGCCATCGTGCACGTAATAGTGCAGCGAGCGGTCCACCATGACGAAGTAGCTCTGGTCGGGAAACACACGACGGAAGCGCTCTGCGTCGGCCAGCAACGCTGCAAGACGCTCGGGATTGTCTTCGTCCTGCAGCCAGGCGCGCATGGCGGCCAATTCTGCAAAGCGTTGCGCCACCGCGACTTCGCGCGACAACACCGTGCTGAGCTTCTGCTTTTGCAGCAAGGCGTGCGCACGTGCAAATTCGGCACCAAACTGGCCGCGTATCGAATCGACAGCGTATAAGCCAGCCCCCAGTGCCGCCAGCAGCAGGACACCGAACAACGCCAACATGGTCAGCGCGGACTTCCATCTCAAGCTCAAAGCGCTATATCCCAAATGCCCGGAAACCCCGAGCCCTACATAAAACGCCCGCAGAACCAATGCGGGCGTCACACCTGTGAACTGCGCCTGACCGGACGCTGCTCGACGGTAGCAAACCGTCTATGTTCGCAAAAGTCAGCGAAAAAGGCGACAAGCAAATTGGGGACTGATCGACTTTTCCACAGTTGCTGTGGATAAGTCTGGGGATCGTGCACTAGCAACCTGAGAATTTTGAGCAACGATGCGGTTTTGGAGGTGGTGCCGCGCATACGAGCACGGGGCATGCAGCTTGCTGAAAAAACCACCACAACCTGACAGGAGATTGACATGGACCACGATAAAAAGCCCGATCCCGACCGTAGCCCCTTGCCGCCCACAACCGCGCGTACGCTGAACAATCGGCCAGATGATGCCAATCGTGCAGGTGCTGGCACCACTTTTCCGCCGGGCGTAGACCCGGAAGATGCGCGTGACCCTGGACGAATGACGCCGGAATCGACCAAGGTCGATAACCGGTCCTGAGCGAATCCAGACGGATTCCTGGGCGTGAAAGTTGCTCTAGTGCTGCACCCAGGTGAGCCATCATGTCTCACCGGCCTACCCGACCGGAGCATCAATGCCATGAATTCGTCCACCCATACGCACTGCGATCCGCGTGCGTCTTCGTCAGCTGCTGGTTCAGCAGCCAGACACGCGCAGTTGAAATCCTCCAGCCGAGGTCTTCGCCCCACGCTGATAGCCAGCAGCCTGGTTGCACTCGGCGCACTCGCTGCGTGCAGCACGCCTTCCGACCGCCCGTCGCCCCTTGCGAACGCGGTATCCAATACTTCGGCTGCACTGCGTGCCGACGATGACATGAAAACGGTGCTGGACACCTTCGCGTCGTTGAACCCCAAGGCAATCGAGAAAATCTCGGTGGAAGAGGCACGTGCTCAACCTACCTTTGCTGATGCAGTGAAAGGTACGGTGCTGGCACAGGGCCGCGACGCCACGCCAACCGCATTGGTGCCGGGGGTGAGCACCCGTGACGGCACTATTCCCAGCCCTGCCGGACGCTTGCCGGTGCGGGTATACACACCGCAAGGCCAAGGCCCCTTCCCCGTCATCGTCTATTTCCACGGTGGCGGCTGGGTACTGGCTGACCGCGAGGTCTATGACGGTGGCGCGCGCGGTTTGGCCAAACAAGCGAACGCGGTGGTCTTGTCGGTCGACTATCGGCGCGCACCGGAAGCCAAATTCCCTGCTGCCTGGGATGACGCGCTGGCCAGTTATCGCTGGGCCGTGAATAACGCGCGCGCCATCAACGGCGACGGACGCCTGGCTTTGGCCGGTGAAAGCGCGGGCGGCAACCTGGCGATGGCTACGGCAATTGCTGCGCGTGACGCAGGCATGGTGCAGCCCAAGCATGTGCTGGCGGTATATCCGGTTGCCCAGACCGGTAGCCTGAACACCCCGTCATACATTGAAAATGCAGCAGCCAAACCGCTCAATCGCCCGATGATCGAGTGGTTCCTGGACAAGCTGTTGCGCACGCCGGCAGACAAGCAGGACACCCGACTGGACTTGGTGAACGCCGATCTGCGTGGCTTGCCACCGGTCACCATCATCAATGCCCGTCTCGATCCTTTGCGCAGCGACGGTGCAATGCTGGAAGACGCGCTGAAAAAAGCGGGCGTGTCGGTCGAACGAAAGGACTATGCGGGCGTGACCCACGAGTTCTTCGGCGGTGCGGCTGTGTTGCAGAAGGCGCGTGAGGCGCAGGCGTATGCAGGTCAACGCCTGATGCAGTCGTTCGGACAGTAATTCGGACAGCAAGGCGCTGCTGATGGAAAGTCTCCCGCAGCAGTGAAAAGACGAGGCACCGGCACACGCATGTTCCGGTGCCTCGTGCATTTCATCATTGGATAGACATCGTCAGAACTTGCTGCGCAAGGTCAACATGGCACTGCGCGGCTCGCCATAGCGATAACCGTACTCGTCGTTGTAATAGCGCTTGTCGAAGACGTTGTTCACGTTAAGCGCCAACGAGGTGTCCTGGCTGATGCGATACCGCAGCTGGGCATCCCACACCACCCGGCCCGGCTGCTGGCGCAGGATGCTGTCGTAGTCATTTCCGCTGGTCTTGCTCTGCGCAGACACGCCGCCGCCTACCGTCCAATTGTTTGCCACCCCTGGCAAGTTGTAGCTGACGTAGGCGCGGGCGATGTGGCGTGGCACCACGGCGAAAGCCTGGCCTTCACGCGCAGTGGGTTGCCCATAGGCATCGCGGTCACGCACGTATTGCGCATCGGTATAGGTGTAGCTGGCCGATGCCTGCAACCCGCTCGCCAATTCGCCGGCAACTTCCAGTTCCAGGCCACGGCTTCGCACCTTGCCGCCGTTCACATAACAAAGTCCGGTTGTCGACAGGCCCGGGCAGCCCCCGGTCGGGTATCGCGGGTCGACCGCGTAGCGACCGGTCTGGTTGATCTGGAAAATCGCCGCCGATGTTGTCATGCGACCGCCGAACAATTCGCCTTTGACACCCATTTCGTAATTGCTGCCCAAAGCCGGGTCCAGTGCAGACCCGCTCGCCGTCATGTAAGAACTTTGCGGCTGAAAGATGTCGCTGTAGCTTGCGTAGGCAGACCATTGCGGGTTCAGTGCATAGACCAGGCCGGCGAAGGGCGTCACTTCGCGTGTCTGCTTGCTGGCGCTCAGTCGCACGCCCGCCGCATTGTCGAAGTTGGATTCGTACCAGCTCACACGGCCGCCCAAGGTCAATTTCAGGGGATCGGCAAGATGCAGCACCGCATTGCCGTACACGCCCCGATTGATCGTCGTGAAGCGGTTCACCAGTGCGCGAGCGCCAAACCGGGGGGTTGCCAAGCGGGTCTGATGTGGATCGCTCAGGTCGAAGAACTGCCCGGGGTAGGTCACGGTTGCGGCCTCATAGTCCCGGGTTTCATCTGCCGACGAGGCTCCCACCCGAAGTTCGTGCTGGCGGCCCAGCAGCGTCACGCGGCCCTGTACGTTCAGATCGAACGAGGTGCGATCGAAGTCATAGCGTGAATCGTTGGCATACATGCTGGACGTGCCTGCCGTGAACCGCGTGCCCCGGACGATGTTGGTCTCGTGCACCTTGGCTTCTTGCGTATTAACCGAGAACGTTGCCTTCCAGTCGGCATTGAATTGATGTTTGATTTCCGCGAAGACCTCATCGGTACCGCTCTCGTACGCCGACCATGCGGGGCCGACCGAAAAGCTGCGTGGCAGATTCAGGTCGATGCCGTTGCGCGACACGGGCAAGCCGGCGAAGACGTAGACGCCCGTCTGGTCATATCGCTGATGCCGCACTCCGCCCATCACCGTGGTGTCGGGCGCAATGTCCGCTTCGAGCACGCCGTACACAAGCGGTGTCTTCGATGTCGCCCGGTCGTAGAAATAGTTTCGGTCCTCATAAGCGACGACTGCGCGGCCACGCAAGGTACCGGCATCATTCAAAGGCCCGGTCGCATCCAGCTCGCCCCGCTTGTAGCCCCAGGAACCGACGCGTGCGGTCAGTTCAAGCTGTTTTTCGGCCAAGGGTCGCTTGCGCACCATGTTGACGGCACCGGCCGGGTCGCCCGCGCCCAGTTGCAAGCCCGCCGCACCGCGCAGCACTTCCACGCGGTCGATGGTTGCCATGTCCGGAGCCTGCCCCAGAATGCCGCCGAAGGTGCCCGCGGTCTGCAGGCCGTCGACCAAGGCCGCCGCGCTGAGCGAGAAACCGCGGATGGAATACCCGCTTTGCCCGCTGTTCAGAAAAATTCGGCTGACGCCAGGCGTCTTCATGACCACATCGTCGTAGCGATCCAGGTTCTGGTCGCTCAGGCGTTGGCGAGTCACTACTGCAACCGATTGCGGCGTGTCCTTCAGCGACTGCGCCATGCCGGTGATGGTGGCGGCACGCGCCGCATAGGAACCCGTGCCCTCGGACGTGGCGTCGCGCTCTACTTCTGCAATGATCGTCACGGTCTTGAGCGTGGTGTTCTGCGGCCCTGCGGCTCTCACAATGACGGCACTGCCTTCCACACTGGCACTCAGGCCAGTGCCGGCCAGCAGGCGGTCGAGTGCCTGCATGGGCGTGAAGCTGCCCGACACCGCCGGTGCTGTCTTTCCGGCCACCAGCGCCTGTTGCACGATGAGTTGGATGCGCGTCTGCCGTGCCCAGTCGTTCAGGGCTTCGGCCAGCGGCTGCGTCCTCAGACTGATCGTGACAGGCGTGTCGTTGAACGCGCCGACGCCTTGTGCATGGGCGGCCAGCGCACTGACGGCAAGTGCAAGGGCCAAGGCCAGGGGGGCCGGCTGCAGGGGGTGGCGACGCATGAGCTTCCTCTAAATGGTGAATAAAAATGCTTCCCACTCAGGTAGACGCATCAGTTCGCCGAACTACGGTAATACGCGGCAAGTTTTTTTCGGCAGCCCCGGCAACGCCCTTTTCTGCCGCCCTGCCTCTTATCTGGCCGAGACGATTTCCACCGTGTCGCCACGCGTTTGCAGCTTGACCGGCAGTGCGCTGGGCAGCACCCGGCGCAGCGTTTGCGCATCGCGCGGATCGAAGGTGCCGCTCAGGCGCAATGCACCCACTGCCGGGTCGCGTATCGACAAGCCGGTACTGCCGTAGCGCCCCAATTCGGCCAGGGCGTCCGACAACGGCGTGTCCACGAAACTGATGCGGTTGTCGCGCCAAGGGGCCACCCCTTCGCTGGACACCGAAGACACCGCCCCCAGCGCGCCCTGCGAATCACCCGACACCTGCTGGCCTGCCACCAGCAACACACTGCCAGGCGTATCGGACAAGGCCGCATCGGCGGTGTCCGTGCGGCGCGCCACGCGCACGCGCCCAGCCTCGACCGCCACGCGCACGCCATTGGCACCCGGCTGCTGCGGCGTATGGCGAACCGAAAAGCGGGTGCCGACCACCGCCACGTCCAGCGGCCCGGCCGACACCACGAAGGGCTGCGCGGCATTGGCCTGGACCGTGAACATGGCCTGGCCTTCGGCCAGCAGTACCTCGCGGCGATGCCGGTAGTAGCGCACCGTCAGTTGCGTGGCAGTGTCCAGCCGCAGCTGGCTGCCATCGGGCAGACGCAGCTCGATCTGTTGACCCTGGCGGGTGGCGAAGGCTTCGGTGTACACCGGCTGGGCCATCCAGTGGTTCCAGGCCAGCGGTCCCGTGGTCGCAAGTACGGCGAGCACAGCGGCGGTCGCGAATGCCGGCATCAGGAAACGGCGACGCGAGGGGGCCTCGATGGGTGTCTTGATCCGCGTGCGTTGCGTGGCTTTTTCCTGTTCAAGCCGCAGGCGCAGCGCGGCAACGGCATCTGCAGGGATCGCATCCAGCGCACGTGACTTGGCTTCCCACTGGGTGTAGGCGCGCGCATGTGTATCGTCTGCCGCAAGCCAGACCTGAAACCCACGTTCGTCCTCGTCGCGCCAGCTTTCGCCTTGGCGACGGACATACCAGTCCAGCACCTCCTGGCGCAGACCAGGCGCGGCGGGCGTGAAGGGCTGCGGCGCATTCATGGGCGAAAAACTTCCATCTTCTTGAGTAGACGCACGAGCAGCCTGGAACCCGGTATCGCAGCGCGAAAACAGGCCAACCCGGCAATGCCCACAAGGCGGCTGGCAACATGGCATGTCATGACCGGGACCGTCCTCGGCGTATTGGCGCAGGGGCATCGTCAGGCCGCCCTTCGAGCTGGTCAAAACACTGCCAGCACGCGTCCATCGCGATTTGCAGCTGCATTTCCACGGTGCGCACGGAAATACCCATGCGCGACGCGATCTCGGCATACGACAGGCCGTCGAACTTGAACAGGATAAAGGCTTCGCGGCACCGTGGCGGCAGTTGGTCGATGGTTGCCAGGACTGAAGCCAGCCCCTCGCGCGAGGCAAGGATTTGCTCTGGCTGCAGAGATGCCGACCCGGCAATGGCGTCGAGGTCAAAGGCTTCGTCAGCAGCGGTATCGAGCACTTCGCCACGCACATCGGCCCGGCGGTGCTGGTCAACCACCAGATTGCGCGCAGTGCGATACAGCAAGGCACGCGGATCGTGGATTTTCTGTCCCCGCTGCTCGGCCGCCAGCACCCGGGCGTAGCTTTCCTGTGCCAAGTCGGCCGCCGTGTGGCGGTCACGGACGGCCCGGAACAGGAAATTCAGCAGTTCTCGGTAATAACGGGCAACCACGGATCGGGCAAGGCCAGGAAAGATGACGAGGTCCGTCAGCAAACCGGCCCCTGTGACGACAAGGCCCGAGCTGGATAAGCGCTTCTGAACGGGAATGAATCTCATTCTACCGAAATTGCAGCACAAGTTGAACACTTCCCGGCATCAAACCCTGAGTCATAGCAGCCAAGCTGCGTGCCATATGCCTGGACAGCTGCCTGTCGGTGATATTGCCAAGCGCCCTTCAAACGCTACATAATTGATATTCATTCTCATCTAAATGCTTGGCGCGTTGGCTGCCAGCAGTGTCACCCATGCCCAGGCAACCCGCTCCATCTGCTTTGCAAGCGCTTTATTGCGATCACCACGGGTGGCTGCACGGATGGTTGCGGCAGCGACTGGGCAACGCATCCGACGCTGCCGACTTGGCGCATGACACCTTCGTGCGCATACTTGGGCGGGATCAACACGCCGCCATCCGGGAACCACGCGCATACCTGGCAACCATCGCAAACGGTCTGGTGGTCAGTCATTGGCGCAGACGCGAACTGGAACAGGCCTGGCTCGACACCTTGGCCGTGCATCCGCAAGCCGTGCTGCCATCGGCGGAAGATCGCGCGATCATCCTGGAAACGCTTGAGCAGATCGCGCGCATGCTCGATGGCCTGCCCGCACGTTGCCGGGAAATATTCCTGCTGTCCCAGATCGACGGCCTGACCTACCCGCAGATTTCCGCCCAACTTGGCGTCAGTGTGAATGTGGTGCAGAAGGCCATGACACGCGCCGTGGGCCATTGCTTCCAGATTCTGCTGCGCGACGACTGAACATCGCATGAGCCGATCATCTCAGGCAAGCCCGGCAGGCTACACAGACCAGAGCCAAACCCGAATCGAACCGCTCCCGCCAGCCGTTCGCGAACAAGCTATCTCCTGGTATGTGAAGCTGGCATCAGGCATGCAGTCCGTAGAAGACGAAGCCGCGTTCACGCGCTGGCATCACGCCCACACCGACCACGCTCGCGCCTGGTCACAACTGCAGAAAATGGGCGGCCGGCTGCGACATGGTGCGGAACTGCTCACCCCGTCGATTGCACATGGTGCCTTGCAGAAAGCAGCCCATGCCGGCGGCAGACGCCGGGCACTCAAGACCCTGGTCTGCCTGGGTATGGGTGGCACCGCGCTGTATCTGGTGCAAGAACAACTGCCTTGGCGTGCGTCCTTGTCCAGCCTGCTGGCCGATGTCAGCACCGCCACGGGCGAGCAGCGCACCGTGACTTTGGACGACGGCACGCAGGTGGCGCTGAACACCGCCAGTGCCATCGATGTGCGCTTCGACGCGCAGCAGCGCCGCATTATTCTGCATGCAGGCGAAGTGCTGCTGACCACGGGTGCCGACCCGGCGGGACGGCCGCTGGTGGTCGTCACCGCAGAAGGCACGCTGACCCCGATCGGCACCAAATTCCTGGTTCGCCACGAAGCCGTTCCGGGCTTGCATGCCTATACGAAGCTGGCCGTGGTGGAAGGCGCGGTCGAAGTCAGACCGCATGGCCAGCAAGGACAGCCCGTCATCGTCCGGGCTGGGCAGCAACTGCAATTCACGCGCGACAGCATTGCACCGTCGACCCCGCTGGACGAAAACAGTCTGGCCTGGGTCGATGGCATGTTCGTCGCAGCCAGCATGCGGCTGGATCACTTCCTGGCCGAGCTTGGCCATTACCGACCAGGCGTGCTGCGCTGGACGCCGGAAGTGGCTGGCCTGCGGATCACCGGCACGTGGCCGCTGCACGGTGCCGACGCCACGGACCTGATCCTTGATTCGATAGCGCGACGCCTGCCCGTGAAGGTGACCCGGTCGACAAAGTACTGGGTTCAGGTTTCTCTGCGCTGATGGCACGAACAGGTACGGAGCCCCTTGGATCTTCGCGCTTACAAATTCGTCGGCAGTTTTTTGTGTCTCGTGCGGCCTACCTATCAAGAAGCATCGATAGGGTCCTGACGGTTCCATGGTGCTTGAACATGATGACCCGCCTTCGCACAGGAATTTATGGCTGCCCCTTTCCACACATCTCAACACCTGCCCTCCCCGGCCACGCTTGCGCGCGCTCGGTCTACGCAAATGCTGAAACCCCTGGCCCACGCGCTGCTGTGGCTATCGGCTGGCATGACAACAGGGGTGCCGTTCCTGAGCGCGCAGGCGCAGACCGCCACCAGGCTTGAAGCCAGCCACGATTTCAAGCTTGCAGGCGATTCGCTCGATCAGGTCTTGGGCAATCTGGGGCGTCAGTCGGGAGCGGTGATTTCTGTCGATGCATCACTTACGGCAGGCATGCGAAGCCAAGGCTTGGCCGGACGCTACACCACCATGCAAGCGCTTCAGCGTGTGTTGACGGGTACCGGCCTGGAGCCAGTCAGGGATACCGTCGGCGAATACACCTTGCGCAGGCAGACTCCATCCGTAGGTGCCACCAGCACCACCACCTTGCACGAAGTCAGCGTGGTGGGCACGCGTCAGAACCCCAGCGCCTTGCCGGAAGCATACGCAGGCGGGATGACCGCACGCGGCGCACGCGCTGGCGTGCTGGGCAATCAGGACGTGATGGACATCCCGTTCAGCATGACCAGCTACACCGAGAGTTTCATTCGTGGCCGCAGCGCCAAGACCATCGCAGACACCGTGGCCTTCGATCCCTCGGTCATGGTGAGTCAGACCGGGGGCATGGTCGATTCCTACTCGATACGCGGCTTCCCGATAGCGGAAGGCAACGTGGGGGAAATCGCGTTCAACGGCGTCTACGGGATTGCGCCCAATTACCGCGCCTTCACGCCTTACATCGAACGCGTCGAAGTGCTCAAGGGAGCCACTGGCCTGCTGTACGGCGTCTCGCCCGATGGCGGCGTGGGCGGCGTCATCAACGTGGTTCCCAAGCGGGCCACGGACCAACCCATTACACGCCTGAGCACCAGTTTTGAAGAACGCTCAGTCGGTGGGCTGCAGCTTGACGTCGGTCGTCGATTCGGCGAGCAGCAGGAATGGGGTGTTCGCGTCAACGGTAGCCACGAGCAAGGCAAAACCGCCGTGGATAACCAGCGCCGCGAGATTTCCGTCGGCGCACTGGGTCTGGACTATCGCGGTGACAAGCTGTCGGTCAGCCTGGACCTGATAAATCAATACGAAGATTGGGATGCTCCGTCGCGCGTCTTTTCAATAGGCACCGGCATGGCAGTGCCTGACGCCCCCAACGGACGCAGCAACCCGGCCCAGACCTGGGGATGGTCCACGTTGAAAGACCGGTCGGCGCTTGTGGACCTTGAATATCGTGTGAACGACCAAGTAACCGTATTCGGCAACCTGGGCCACGGGTATTCCAAGGTCGACCGTCTGTTCGATCAGCAAATGGTGTTTTCCAACAGTGCCGGTGATTTCACCAGCACGCCGCGCTACGGCATCTTCGAGGTCAAACGCGACACGGCATCGGCCGGGGCGCGACTGGGGTTCACCACGGGCGCTATCCGACATCGGGCCACCATCCAAGCCACCACGCTGGACGTCACCAACTACCAGAACAGCACCGATGGCCGCCGGTTCTCGTCCAACCTGTATGCCCCGCTGCGCTTGCCTGCACAAGATGTTGCCGCCCCCGGTTCAGTGCCGCGCGTGGCGAAGTCTCAGCTCGATAGCCTGGCGCTGTCAGACACCTTGTCGATCCTGAACGACCGGGTGCAGATCATTGCGGGTGCCCGGTACGTGCAGATCGACGCGGACAACTGGGACCGGATCACCGGCGCGCGCACCAGCACCTATCAGGACAAGGCGTGGACCCCGGCGCTGGGCGCGATCTATCGCACCACGTCGTCCACCATGCTGTATGCCAGCTACATCGAAGGCTTGTCGCGGGGCGATGTGGCCCCGCAGACCGCGCGCAATGCCGGCGAGATGCTGTCTCCGTACAAGTCCAAGCAGTACGAACTGGGATTCAAGGCGGATTTCGATTCCGTCATGGCCACCGCCAGCCTGTTCCAGATCGTCAAGCCCAGCGCTTTCATCGAAAACGGGGTGTTCGGACAAAGCGGCGAGCAACGTAACCGTGGCCTGGAATTGGGCTTGCAGGGCGAAGCCACCAAGGGCGTGCGCCTGCACGGCGGCATTACCTGGCTGAATGCCGAACTGACCCAGACCGCAGACCCCGCCTTGCGTGGCAATCAGCCGGTGGGCGTGCCTCGCTGGCACACCACACTGGGGGCCGAATGGGATCTTCCGTGGGTGCCGGGCGTCACCCTGACCTCGGGCCTGATCTATTCCGGCAAGCAATACGTCAACCAGCAGAACAGCGCCAGCCTGTCCTCGTGGACCCGGGTCGATGTCGGTGCACGCTACGCAACGAACATCCACGGCAACGATGTGACCTTTCAGCTGGATCTGAAAAACGCCTTCGATCAGGCGTATTGGTCTGGTGTGTCGCAATGGGGTGCCTTTGCGCTTGGCTCACCCCGCACGCTCAGCCTGTCGGCCAGCGTGGCGTTCTGACATTTGCTGGCAAGCCGCCTGGCGGAAACCAAGGTCGCGTTGACGCTGGTTTCCGCCGTGACACTCAGGCTTTGAAACGTCCCACCAGGCTTTGCAGTTGCTCGGACAACTGCGCCAGTTCCTGCGAATCGCGGTGGGCGGAATGTGCAAGCGTTTCGACCAACTGCGCATCGTTCTGAATCTGCGCAATGTGCCCGTTGATGTATTCCGCGACTTTGTGCTGCTCTTCCGCCGCCGTGGCGATCTGACTGTTCTGGTCGCGGATGTTGTCCACCGTTTCGCGAATCTGCTCGAAGCTCTGGTTCGCCAGACTGATGCGCTCGACGCTGGACTGCGACATCGTCAGGCTGCTTTCCATCTGACGTGTCACTTCCTTGGTGCGCCGCGCCAGGCCGCCCAGCAGGCCGTCGATTTCACCGGTGGACGTAGCAGCACGCTGAGCCAGCGCACGCACTTCGTCGGCCACCACCGCAAAACCACGTCCTTGTTCACCCGCGCGCGCTGCCTCAATCGCCGCGTTGAGCGCCAGCAAATTGGTCTGTTCCGCAATCGAACGGATGGTGCCGAGAATCGTGTTGATGTTCTGGCTGTCCTTTTCCAGCGCCTGCAACGCCAGTGCGGACTGCTTCAGGTTCTCGCTCAAGCGCGTCACGCTGTCGCTGGCATCTTCGATCTGGGCCTGTCCGGCGTGTGCCTGGCGTTGACCGGCATCGGCGGAGCTTGCCGCCTCGCCACAGGAACGGGCTACTTCGTTGGCGGTGGTGACCATCTCGTGGAAAGCGGTCGACACCATTTCCACCGCACCACGCTGACGTTCGGCCATGTCGTTCATGTCTTGCGCCACGCGCGTCGACCCCTCAGAGGTCACGCGCAAGGCCGCCGACGATTCAACGATGCGTTGAACCAGCTGACGAATCGTGCCCAGGAACTGATTGAACCAGCCGGCGAGCACGGCCGTTTCATCCTTGCCCTGCACCGCAAGGTTGCGCCGAAGGTCACCTTCGCCTTGTGCGATATCTTCCAGACCATTCGTGACACTGCGAATCGGGTTGACGATCAGCTTTGCAAACACGGTGCCCAGGACAGCAAACACGGCTGCCAACACCAGCACGATCAATCCGATCTGCCATGCCAGTGCATTGGCCTTGGCCATGACTTCACTGTGTTCGATCAGGCCGATGAAACGCAGGCCCAGGCTTGGCGAGGCCCAAGCATTCGCCATGTAACGCTTGCCATCGATGACCACTTCGAGCAGACCGTTTGCGTTCGCCATCTTGGCGTAATCACCGCCCAGATCGGCCAGCGACTTGAAGTTATGCGCGGCGTTGCCGGGGTCGACCAGCACGTTGCCATTGCTTTCAGCCAGGATCAGGTAACCGCTCTGGCCGATCTTGATCTGCTTGACCAGGTCGGTCAGTTGCTTGAGCGATACGTCCAGTCCCACCACGCCAGCAAGATTGCCCTGCGCGTCGTTGACGGTTCGCACCGTGCCAACCAGCACCGCGTCATCACGCGCCCAGTAATAGGCGGCGGTGCGAAGCGTTTTACCTGGTGCCGCCACTGCGGTCTTGTACCAGGGGCGCACACGCGGGTCGTAAGCCTTGAGACTCGCGTCACGCGGCCAGCTGGAATAACCGCCATCGACCCGCCCGTATGACAGGTATGCCGTCGTGGGGTGCGACTTGGCAAAACGCTCGAAGATCGTTTCCAGCGTTTTATTGGTTTCCGGCAGGGGAATGCTGGCGGCATCTTCAGACGAATAGTTCTTCAGGGTCGGTGCCGCGACGATTTCGGGCAGGCTTGCCACGTATTCGACGGTCTCGTTGATGCCCTTGAAGAACATGCTCATGGCATTGTCGATCTGGCGGATCTCGCGGCTGCTGCCGTCGAGGAAGTCCGCCTCGGCCTGCGCACGCTGGTTGTAGATGATCACGGCAGCCACCAGCAGGATGGGTACGCACGCAATCGTGGCAAACGCCCAGGTCAGCTTCTGCTTGATATTCACTTGTGGGCTCTAGGATGAAGGTGGTCCGCGACAAGGCATATGCTTATCGCCAGGAAGGTAATCAGGTTATCGGCAGTCCAGATAGCAGCTTGAGGGCTGGCGCGATGGAAGGTGCGCGTGAGCGTGCGCCGGGATCTGCGGCAGGCAGATCGGCAGTTGACATACGTTGCGTATGTCTTTGGAGTGCGTGTAATGAACGCGTGCGTCAGGCAACTGCCTTTGCGTATCGGTTCAAGCCCCGCACCGTGGGTGCAAGGCTTGAAACCGACATCTATCTTTCAACCGATCTGGTGCTCCACAACCCAGTGGATCACCAGATCAACACCGATCAGACACCCAGTTCAGAGACGAACTTGGTGACCAGATAGGCGTCCAGGCCTTCGGTGCCGCCTTCGCTGCCGTGGCCGCTGTCCTTCACGCCACCGAAAGGCGTCTCGGGCAAGGCAATGCCGGAATGGTTGATCGACACCATGCCGCTTTCCAGCTCGTTACTGATGTCGATGCTGGTCTTCAGCGAACGGGTGAACACGTAGGATGCCAAGCCGAAAGGCAAGGCATTGGCGCGTTCCACCACTTCGTCGAAGCTGTTGAAGCGATACAGCGACGAGATCGGGCCGAAGGGCTCCTCATAAGCCACCAGCGCATCATCCGGCACGTCGACCAGGGTCGTCGGCGCGAAGAAGTAACCGGCGCGATCCAGCTTGCCACCACCCGACAGGGCACGTGCGCCACGGCTGACCGCATCGTCCACCAGGCGCGTCATGGCTTCCACGCGTTGCGACTTCACCAGCGGGCCCATTTGTGTGCCCTGCTCGCCACCGGCACCCACCACCAGCGAACGCACCTTGGCGGCGTAGGCTTCGGCGAACTTGTCATGAATGTCGTTGTGCACGTAGAAGCGCGACGGCGACACGCAGACCTGACCGGCGTTGCGGTGCTTCATGGCAACCGCGGTGTTCACTGCGGCATCGACATCGGCGTCGGCGAAGACGATCAGCGGGGCGTGGCCGCCGAGTTCCATGGTCGAACGCTTCATGTGCAGGCCGGCCAGCGAGGCCAGTTGCTTGCCCACCGGCACCGAGCCGGTGAACGAGATCTTGCGGATGATCGGCGACGGGATCAGGTGGTTCGACACCTCGGCCGGGTTGCCGTAGACCAGGTTCAGCACGCCCTTGGGCAGGCCGGCGTCGGCAAAGCAGCGCACCAGTTCGATGCAGGATGCCGGGGTATCTTCCGGTCCCTTGATGATGATCGAGCAACCGGCTGCAATCGCACCGGCGATCTTGCGCACGGCTTGGTTGACCGGGAAGTTCCAGGGCGTGAACGCGGCCACCGGGCCGATGGCTTCGCGAATGACCGAAGCACGCACCGAGTTGCCACGCGCCGGGATCACCCGGCCGTAGGCACGGCGGGCTTCTTCGGCATACCACTCGATGTGGTCCGGCGCAGCCTTGGCTTCCATCAGGGCTTCAGCCAGCGGCTTGCCCTGTTCCTTGGTGATCAGGCCGGCGATCAGCTCGGCACGTTCACGGGCGAAGGCGGCAGCGCGGCGCAGAGCCCAATAACGGTCGTGGGCCTGGGTGCGTTTCCACACACGGAAACCGCGTTGTGCGGCGGCCAGTGCGGCATCCAGCTCGCTGATACCGGCCAGGGGCAGTTCGCCAAGCACCGTTTCATCAGCAGGGTTGTAGACCTTGAGCGTTCCGCCCGAGGCCTGGAACACCCATTCACCGTCGATGTACAAACCCAGCTTCGCGTAGTTCTGCTTGTCGTCAGACATTGTGAAAATCCCGTTGGTTGAGGCTGCAACCCTGCCTTGATGCCAAGCGGCGCTGGCAGAGCGCGCACGTCTGCCATCGTAGCGCATGGATCAGGCGCGGCGATACCTAGATGCCGGCCAGGTGGCCATGCAATCCAGCAGACCATGAACCATGGTCACCACAATGCCAAGGCCGATTTTCCTGCCCCAGTGCATCACTGGGTGTTCCGTGCCGCATCGGGCCATGCGGCGGGTGCGCGGTGCAAGGGTCCGGCCGGCAGATGCCAGCGCATGCGTGCTTCGCCGACCGTTACCGGGGCAAGCAGGCGTCGGGCCGGCCCCCATGCCGTCGCCTCAAGCTCAAAGGCCAGATCGGCGCTGGTTTCCGGGGCCAGCGGTGCCGGCGGTGGGTCGATGTCGGGGGCATCCATCAGCAGCTTGGCGGTGCGCGCGAGCGACACCTGGGCGCGTGCGCCGGCACCGGTCGTCAGGCGTTCGGCCAAGCCTCGCAAGGCCGCAGCAGCCAACAAGTAGCCGGTGCCGTGATCCAGCCCCTGTACCGGCAGCGGAACCGGCTTGTCCTTGCCTGCCCAACGCATGCCGGCCTCGGCAATGCCGCAGCTCATCTGCACCAGGCTGTCGAAACCGCGTCGTGCTTGCCACGGCCCCTGCCATCCATAGGCATTGAGCGACACATCGACCAAACCCGGGCAATGCTGCTGCCGCCACTCGGCACCAAAGCCCAGGTTCTCCAGCGCATCGGCGCGGTAGCCGTGCAGGAAGACATCCGCTTCCGACAACAGCACCCCAAAGCGTTCGCGGTCTGCGGCAATCGTCAGGTTCAGCTGGGTGCACTGCTTGCCCAAGGTCATTTCCGGCACCAGGCCGGGCTCGTCCCACCACGGCGGATCGATACGCAGCACTTCCGCCCCGAAACCCGCCAGAAACCGGCTTGCGGTCGGCCCGGCCAGCACACGGGTCAGGTCCAGCACCCGCAAGCCTTGCAACGGCCGTGCAGGCGTGCCGCGCCACGGCGTTCGTGTCCCTGGCAATCCATGATTCCACAGCACCAGCGGGTCAGCACCCACCGCGATGCCCTGCGGATGGGCCAGCCATGCGGCGTGATCCCGCATGGCTGCCGCACAACCGCCCGCCTGAACCACCGCAGTTTCCAGCGCGTCTTTGTCCCACTGCGCCACTGACTCCGCCATGGTGTCGTAGCTGCGGCAGTCACCCAATACGCGCTTCGCAGCACGGCGGTGATGCGGGGCGTTGGTGTGCAGGCGAATCCAGCCGTCACGGGTGGGATAGTCGGCGGCAAGCTCGTCGCGCGCCGATGGCGGCGTCCAGTTCTGCGGGCGCAAGGACATGTCGAACCAGAACGACGCCAGTCGTCCATCCACCTTGACCTGCGATGCCATGCCGCCTTGCGCTTCGATCACCTCGGACAAGGCCAGTGCAGCCGATCCGACCGTGGCTTGCGCAAGCATAGACACCGGGAACGCCGACGGCAGACCCCCGGCCAGTGACAGTGACACATCATCGAGGCGCGCAGCATCCCCGCGCATGGCTTGCCAGATCTCGGGCAGGAAGATATCGGTGCGTGCGTCGGACATGCGGGGCTCCAGATCAGGAACACGAATCAGGGACAGTAATTCAGGACAAAAATCAGGAACACATTAGCGGAAACTCGACACCCGCGTCGGCAGCGCATGACGGCACACGACCGGCACACCATTTGCTGTCCCACCGACGGAGTCTTTTTTCATCAGGAGAGCAGCATGCCCGAGAAGAAAACCGTTGCCGCCGCGAAGCAGGACAAGCGCGCCGGCAAGTCCGCTTCGACCCAGGCCGGCGAGTTCGTGAAGGAACAGATCGACCACATTCGCGAAGGCAAACATGGCGCGCGCAACACCGAGCAGGCGATTGCGATTGGCTTGTCTGAAGCACGCCGCGCCGGCGTGAAAGTCGCCGCACCGTCAAAGCGCCCGGCGCCTGCCAAACGTGCCGAGGGCGAGAAGACACGCAAGAAAGCCAACACTGACCTCAAGCGCGGTGAACAACCCACCATGCGCAAATCGCCGACGCGCGTGCGTGCCAGTGTCCGGGCCTTGAAACGCGAAGGCAGCGCGCCCGCCTCGGGCGTGGCCTTGTCGCATCACGCCAAGCGGACGGCAAGCACCCGCACTGCAGCAGATCGTTCGGCGGCCGCCCGCAAGGGTGCAGCCACCAAGGGCGCGGCTGGCCGGTCCGAGGCCGCGAAGAAGGCTGCGCGTACACGTGCAGCAAACCGTGCCGCACAAAGCCAGGCAGCACGCTGAACTTTCATCCGATCAGGAGCACTTTCATGACGCAGAAAAAGCCAACCAAAACCGAACAGCCGGGTCAACAGCAGCAGGCGCAGGCCGATGACGTGTCGCGCGACGAACAACGCAGTCACGGCAGCGAACAGAATCGCAGCAAGAAAGACGGCCACACCAGCCAGATCGGCACCGGTGCCGATCAGCAGAGCGGGCGCAATCACGGGCAAGGGGCCCGGCGTCCGAACTGATACGCCATGTCTAACCACGCCACCGCAAATGTTGCGGTGCGTGGTATTGATGGAGATTCGCGCGCCCTCGATGGCCTATTGGTCACGAGGGCGCGCTACACTGCGGGCCGCCTCTTATGCTGTCGGTCTGCCATGTCAGGAAATCCGCCCTCGGCCGTTGCCGATTTTTTTGCCGCTTTCGAAGTAGCCAGCCAGTCGATGGAAGCTACCTTGCCGCTGCCCGGCAGCGAACAGGCCGCTGCGCCCGTGGTGGTTACCAAGGCACCGGCGGCCAAGAAACCCAGCACCACCAACAAGAAGCGCAAGAATGGGTTGGGCACGACGGGTGTCGACCTGGGTGGTCTGAATGCCGACTTGCCCTCTGCGTTTGGAAAGTAATTCGGCAAATAAGACGTTCAGCATCACAGGTCAGCCAGCGCGTTCTTCAAGCGCGCAACCAACGCCTTCGATCGCGTTCGCTCATCGAGCCTGACTGCACACGCAGGGCATCTTGCGTGAATTTCCTGCATGGAAATCAATGTATTGCGACCAATGCAATGCAGCGCGATGACCTGTCAACTATGCATACACTTTCATCAGACCGACACCCAGCGCGGTAAAGACGGCGTCGTTGCAGGCCTTTGCTGCAGTGCAAGGGATATCCGGGATATCCATGTGTATACATCGGCGCTAGCCTTGCCGGGCCATTAATTCCAGGACGAGCATGTCGACGCAAACCGCAACTCCCAATATTCCAGGTCCGCAAAGCGCCGAAGCCGATGCGGTCTACCGCAAGGTGGGCTGGCGCCTACTGCCACTGCTGTTCATCGGCTATGTCGCGGCTTATCTCGACCGCGTGAACGTCGGGTTCGCCAAGCTTGAGATGCAAAGTGCGCTGCAATTCAGCGACACGGTCTACGGCCTGGGTGCCGGGATCTTCTTCCTGGGCTATTTCATCTTCGAGATTCCCAGCAACATCATCCTGCACAAGGTAGGCGCGCGAAAATGGATCGCGCGCATCATGATCAGTTGGGGCCTGATATCGGCGGCGATGATGTTCGTCACCACGCCGATGTCCTTCTACATTCTGCGATTCCTGCTTGGGGTGGCGGAAGCAGGCTTCTTCCCCGGCATCATCCTGTACCTGACCTACTGGTACCCCGCCCATCGACGCAATCGCGCCACTTCGCTGTTCATGACGGCAATCGCGTTTGCCGGCCTGATCGGTGGCCCGCTGTCGGGCTGGATCATGCGTGACATGGCAGGCGTTGCCGGGCTGGGTGGCTGGCAATGGCTGTTCGTGCTGGAAGGTTTGCCGGCAGCAGCGCTTGGCCTGGTGGTGCTCAAGTATCTGGATGATCGCGTCAGCGAAGCCAAATGGCTGAACGCCAGCGAAAAAGCACTGATCGCGCGTGACATCGCGGCCGAGGCATCCACCAAGGCGGAAGCCAGCCCGTTGACCGTATTGCGCAATCCGCGTGTGTGGCTACTGGCCGGGGTGTACTTCTCGTTTGTGTCCGGTCTGTATGGCGTCAGCTTCTGGCTGCCGACCATCATCAAGTCGATCGGCGTTGCCGACCCCTTGCAGATCGGCCTGCTGAGCGCCATTCCGTGGTTCTTCGGCGTGGTCGCCATGTACCTGGTGGCACGCAATGCCGACCGGGTGCGCGAGCAACGCTGGCATGCGGCCATCGCCAGTCTGGTCGCGGCCATCGGCCTGGTGATCAGCGTAAGCTTCCATGCCAACCAGTTCATCGCTATGTTTGGCCTGACCGTGGCGACCATGGGCATCATGTCCACGCTGCCGGTGTTCTGGGGCTTGCCCACGGCGTTCCTGGGCGGTGCGGCGGCAGCGGCCGGGATCGCCATGATCAATTCCTTCGGTAACCTGTCGGGGTTCACCGCACCGATCATCATGGGCCGCATCGTCGATGCCACCAAGAGCACCGACATCGGGCTTTACATGCTGGCAGCCGTGCTGGTGGTGGGGGCGGTACTGGTCTTGTGTGTGAAGCCTGAAAAGGTCCAGAATATCTAAGCACTTTTTGGATTCAAGCGCAGTGTAGATCCAGGCACTGTTCCCACCGGGCACCCGTCCCATACAAACGCCGACCGCGCCTTGCCCGGTCGGCGTTTTGCATTCTGCACGCCGTTTTTACGCGCTTTTTATAGCGCCCCCGAGAACGTATATCCCGTTTTTACGCTGGTTTTCCTACGCTGCAAGCCTACGCCCGAGCCACCTGTTGTGGCTTGGCTTGCACGGGGAGCGAAGCTCCCGGGAGAACCAACGTGGACGCCGTCTACCTCATCACTTTCGCCTTCTTTGTCAGCCTGACATTCGGATTGGCGCACTTCTGCGACGACTTGCTGCAGGGAGAGCGCTCATGACCTGGCTCTACTTGCTTAGCGGCAGCGTTGCCGCCCTGCTGCTGGTCTATCTGGTGTTTGCCCTGTTCAAGCCGGAGAAATTCTGATGAACGCCGAATTTGTCGGACTGCTGGGTCTTTACCTGGCCGTCCTGTTTGTCATCGCCCCCTTCCTGGGGCGGTATATCCGCGTGGCGGTGGAAGGTGGCGGCGGAACGGGAGCCCGGTTCATGACCGCCTGGGGGCGACCGCTGGAACGCGGCTTCTACCGCCTGGCTGGCGTCAACCCGGATCGGGAAATGGGCTGGAAGCAATATGCTGTGTCGCTGCTGGCTTTCAGCGCGCTAGGCGTGCTGGTGCTGTATGCGCTGCAACGTCTGCAAGGCGGCCTGCCCCTGAACCCGGCTGGCCTGCCCGACATCTCGCCAGATTCCGCTTTCAATACCGCCATCAGCTTTGTCAGCAACACCAACTGGCAAGGCTACAGCGGCGAGGCGACCATGAGTTATCTGACGCAGATGCTGGCGCTTACCGTGCAGAACTTCGTGTCTGCCGCGACCGGCATTGCCGTGTTGTTTGCGCTGGTGCGCGGCCTGGTTCGCCATCAACTGAGCACCATCGGCAACTTCTGGGTCGATCTGGTTCGCATCACCTTGTACGTGCTGCTGCCGCTGTCATTGCTGCTAGCCGTGGCGCTGGTTGGCCAGGGTGTGATTCAGAACTTCGACGACTACAAAGTCGTGCAGACGATAGAAACCGTCAGCTACGACAACCCGCGTGTGGACGCAGTTGGCACACCGTTGAAAGACGCCCAAGGCGTTGCGCTGACCGACCCAGCCACCGCCAGCACGCAGAACATTGCGATGGGTCCGGTGGCGTCTCAGGAAGCCATCAAATTGCTGGGCACCAATGGCGGTGGCTTCTTCAATGCCAACTCTGCTCATCCGTTTGAAAATCCCACTGCATTAAGCAACTTCCTGCAGATGCTGGCGATCTTCCTGATCCCGGCTGCGCTGTGTTTCACCTTCGGAGAAATGGTTGGCAATCGCTGGCAAGGCGTGGCGATTCTGTCGGCAATGACGGCGCTGTTCGTGGTGTTTGCTGTCATCACCGGGCACTTCGAACAGCAGGCCAATCTGATGCTGGCCCAACCCGGTGTGGACGCGGTGCATTCCTCGCTGGCTCCGGGCGGCAACATGGAAGGCAAGGAAAGCCGCTTCGGCATCAGCGCCACCGCATTGTTTGCCGTGGTGACTACTGCCGCATCGTGCGGGGCGGTCAATGGCATGCACGACTCGCTGACGGCCATGGGCGGCTTGTCGCCGATGTTGTTGATGCAGCTGGGTGAAGTGGTGTTCGGCGGCGTGGGCTCGGGGCTGTACGGCATGTTGGCCTTCGCCATTCTTGCGGTGTTCATCGCCGGCCTGATGATCGGACGCACGCCGGAATACCTGGGCAAGAAGATCAACGCCTTCGACATGAAGATGATCGCCGTGGTGATTCTGGTGACGCCGCTGCTGGTGCTCACCGGCACCGCCATCGCCGTGATGACCAGTGCAGGCCAGGCCGGCGTGCTGAACCCGGGCGTGCATGGTTTCTCGGAAATCCTGTATGCGCTGTCTTCAGCCGGCAACAACAACGGCAGCGCCTTTGCGGGCCTGTCGGCCAACACGCCCTTCTACAACGTGTTGCTTGGCCTGGCGATGTGGTTCGGCCGTTTCGCGATCATCGTCGCGGTGCTGGCCCTGGCAGGGTCCATGGCCACCAAGCGCCGTATCCCGGCCGGCCCCGGCACCATGCCCACCACCGGCCCCCTGTTTGTCGTGCTGCTGATCGGTGCCGTGCTGCTGGTGGGTGCGCTTACCTACGTGCCGGCGCTCGCACTCGGCCCGGTTGCCGAACATCTTCAACCTTGATTGTCACGGAACACTGACATGAGCAAGTTCCATCATCCTGTCGCGACGACGGCCACGGCCGCTCGCGACGCTGATATGCCGTCGGCAATGCCTGCGGCCAAACCCTTCGGCCTGTTGTCCGGCGCGCTGCTGATGCCCGCACTGATCGACAGTTTCCGCAAACTTTCACCCGCTGCGCAGATCAAGAACCCGGTGATGTTTGTGGTGTACGTGGGCAGCATGCTGACCACCGTGCTGTGGATCATGGCCGTGCTGGGCGAGGCCGAAGCGCCGGCAGGCTTCATTCTGGCGATCACCATCTGGCTGTGGTTCACGGTGCTGTTCGCCAACTTTGCGGAAGCCTTGGCCGAAGGCCGTGGCAAACAACAGGCCGCTGCGCTGCGCGGTCTGCGCACCACCGTCATGGCGCGTTATTTGAAAGACTTCCGGCTTGCCGATGCCAAAGGCGCAAACGCCGATGCCTGGCGCAGCCGCACCACTGAACGTGCCTCGGCCGACCTGCGCAAAGGTGACGTGGTGCTGGTCGAAGCCGGCGGCACCATCCCTGGCGATGGCCTGGTGCTGGCTGGTTTGGCCTCGGTCGATGAGAGCGCCATCACCGGTGAATCGGCCCCGGTGATTCGCGAATCGGGCGGTGATTTCTCATCCGTCACAGGCGGCACGCGGGTCTTGTCGGACTGGATTTTCGTAGAGATCGTGTCCAACCCGGGGGAGAGTTTCCTGGATCGCATGATCGCCATGGTGGAAGGTGCCAAGCGCCAGAAAACACCGAACGAAATCGCGCTGACCATCTTGCTGGTGGGTCTGACGATTGTGTTCCTGCTGGTCGTGGCCACCTTGCTGCCCTTCTCGCTGTATGCGGTGAACGCAGCCGGTGCTGGTTCAGTGGTCACCGTGACCGTGTTGGTGGCGCTGCTGGTGTGTCTGATCCCCACCACCATCGGCGGCCTGCTGTCTGCCATTGGCGTGGCCGGCATGAGCCGCATGATGCAGGCCAACGTCATCGCCACATCTGGCCGTGCGGTGGAAGCCGCTGGCGACGTGGACGTGTTGTTGCTGGACAAGACCGGCACCATCACCTTCGGCAATCGCCAGGCCTCGAACTTCCTGCCGGCGCAAGGCGTGTCGGTGCAGGATTTGGCGCAGGCCGCACGCCTGGCCTCGATTGCCGATGAAACCCCGGAAGGCCGCAGCATCGTGGTGCTGGCCGACCGCGTGACGCAATCGCAGGCCGGGGCGGTCGATGGCGTGGCCGTGCCCTTCACTGCCCAGACACGCATGAGCGGGCTGGACCTGGGCGAGCGCGTGCTGCGCAAAGGCGCGGTCGATTCAGTGGCTACCTGGGTCATCTCGCAAGGCGGCACGGTCAGTGACGCCACCCGCCGCCTGGCCGACGACGTGGCGCGCCGTGGCAGCACCCCGTTGATGGTCAGTGACGGTGCGCGCGCACTGGGCATTGTCGAACTGAAAGACATCGTCAAACCCGATATCCAGGCGCGCTTTGGTGAGCTGCGTGGCATGGGCATCAAGACCGTGATGATCACCGGCGACAACAAGCTGACAGCGGCCAGCATTGCGGCCGAAGCCGGCGTGGATGATTTCCTGGCGGAAGCCACGCCCGAGGCCAAGCTGAAGCTGATTCGCAGTTATCAGGCTGAAGGTCGCCTGGTGGCGATGACCGGCGACGGCACCAACGACGCGCCGGCCTTGGCCCAGGCAGATGTGGCCGTGGCCATGAATTCCGGCACACAGGCCGCGAAAGAGGCCGGCAACATGGTCGACCTGGATTCCAACCCGACCAAGCTGATCGAGATCGTGGAAATCGGCAAGCAGATGCTGATGACACGCGGGTCGCTCACCACCTTCAGCGTGGCCAACGACGTGGCCAAGTATTTCGCGATCATCCCGGCGGCGTTTGCGGCGGTGTATCCGCAGTTGGGCGTATTGAACGTGATGCAGCTGACCACGCCCTCGTCGGCCATTTTGTCGGCCGTGATCTTCAACGCGTTGATCATTGTGGCGCTGATCCCGCTGGCCTTGAAAGGTGTGCGTTACCGCCCGCTGGGTGCCGCCGTGCTGCTGCGTCGCAACCTGCTGATCTATGGCCTGGGTGGCCTGCTGGTGCCCTTTGTCGGCATCAAGGCCATCGACATGATCCTGACCGTGCTGGGGCTGGCCTGAGATGCATGGGCGTGATGCTCTCATCTGATTCGGCCCAATTGCCTTGCCTCTGAAACTGTCGCGGGTGCCCCCAGGCATCCGCATCTTGAATACGGAACACTTCCATGAACAGCCCTACTCTTCCTATTCCCTCGGATGCCGGTCAACGAGGCACCCACGGTGGCACCCCCGCCCGCTTCCCCGAACGCAGCGGCGTGCTGCGCCCTGCCCTGGTCTTGTTCGCGGCCTTGACGCTGGTCACCGGCGTGCTCTACCCGCTGGCCACTACTGGCGTCGCCAAACTGATGTTTCCCTTCCAAGCCTCGGGTTCGTTGATCGAACGCGACGGCAAGGTGGTCGGATCGACCCTCATCGGCCAAGCCTTCAGTTCACCGCAATACTTCTGGGGACGCCCGTCTGCCACTGGCCCGATGCCCTACAACGCCAGCGCATCCAGCGGTTCCAACCTGGGCCCAACCAACCCGGCGCTGCGTGATGCCGTCGTGGCCAGAATCGAAGCGTTGCGCCAGGCAGACCCTGGCAATAGCGCGCAAATTCCCGTGGACCTGGTGTCGACCTCGGCCAGCGGGCTGGACCCACACATCAGTCCGGCAGCCGCCAACTATCAGGCGGCCCGCGTGGCGCGTCTGCGCAAGCTGTCGCTGGATAACGTCCATGCGCTGATCCAGGCGCACACCGAACGGCCCCTGATCGGTATATTGGGCGAGCCGGTGGTGAATGTGCTGACGCTGAATCTGGCGCTGGATGAAGCGAAGCAGCAATAAGCGGCGTGGTAGCTGGGGTTAGGAGATCCAGCCAAATCCGCCCATGCTTGATTTTTCCCCGGCCTGATATTTTCATTCGCATCCAACCACGATGGCCTCAACCAGCCCCGACCGCCCCGACCCTGACGCCTTGCTCGAACACCTGAACGCCGCCGACCGCAACGCGGCGCGCGGCAAGCTGCGGGTGTACTTCGGTGCGTCGGCGGGCGTGGGCAAGACCTACGCCATGTTGCAGGCGGCACGCGCCCAACACGCGGAAGGCCGCGACGTGGTGGCCGGCATCATCGAGACCCACAAACGGCGCGAAACCGAGGCGCTGCTGGTCGGCCTGCCTGTGCTGCCGCGCAAGCAGATCAGCTATCGTGGCCACACGCTGGAAGAATTCGACCTGGACGCTGCGCTGACGCGTGCGCCGTCCTTGATTCTGGTGGACGAGATGGCGCACTCCAACGCGCCGGAATCCCGCCATGCCAAACGTTGGCAAGACATCGAAGACCTGCTGGCGGCCGGCATCGACGTGTGGACCAGCCTGAACGTGCAGCACCTGGACAGCCTGAATGACGCGGTCAGCGGCATTACCGGTGTGCGCGTCTGGGAGACCGTGCCCGACACGGTCTTCGATGCGGCCAACGAGATCATTCTGGTCGATCTGTCGGCCGATGAACTGCTGCGCAGGCTGAAAGAAGGCAAGGTCTATCTGCCCGAACAGGCCCGTCATGCAGCAGGCAATTTCTTTCGCAAGGGCAATCTGTTTGCGCTGCGTGAACTGGCCCTGCGCCGCACGGCCGAACACGTTGACGATGACGTGCTGGAATATCGCCAGGACCGCTCGATCGATGCCGTGTGGCGCACCCGCGAAGCGGTGGTTGCCTGCCTGGCGGGCGACGCCGATGCCGACTACGTGGTGCGCAATGCGCATCGCCTGGCGCAGCAGCTGGAATGCGAGCTGCATGTGATCACCATCGAAACCTTGCGCGTCAAACCGCAAGGGGATGCTGCCCACGACCGCCTGCAAAGTGCGCTGGCGCTGGCCGATTCATTGGGTGCTCGCACCGAGACCCTGGCAGGCGGCGACATGGTAGATGCCGTGGTGCGTTACGTGCGCCGGCACAACGTCACCAAAGCGGTTGTCGGGCGCGGGCGCGCCGGTCGCTCGCCGGTGCTGCGCTGGTCCTTGTCGGCCTTGTTGTCAGCGGTGCTGGCACCCGGTTGGATCTGGCACCGCCATAGCTTTGCTGACCAGTTGGCAGCGGCCTGCCCCGGCATGGACGTGATCCGGCTGGGTGCCCCCACGGTTGCTGCCGCGCCCATTCCGCGCCGCGATCCCAGTACCGTGAACAACACGCCCGCGCCCAAGGCAGGCAAAAGCTGGGCTGCGTATGCGTGGGCGCTGCTGTACTGCGCCGTGGCCACCGGCTTGTCGGCGCTGGTCTTCCCGATCCTGCATCAGACCAACATCGTGATGCTGTTTCTGCTGGCGGTAGTCGTCGTTGCATTGCGCCACGGGCGCGGCCCGGCCGCCTTGGCTGCACTGATCAGCGTAGGTTTGTTCGACTTCTTTTTTGTGGACCCGATTGCCTCGTTCGGCGTGTCGGACGTGCAGTACCTGCTGACCTTTGTGGTGCTGCTGGGCGTGGGCATGGTGATCGGCCAACTGACCGCCGGGCTGCGCATGCAGGCAGAACGTTCGGTCAAACGCGAGGCCGATGCACGGGGCTTGTACGAATTCGCGCGCGAGCTGTCGTCGGTGCTGATGCCCGAACAGATCGTGGACTCTGCCGCCACCTTCATCCACGCCGCCTTCGGGTCGCGCTGCGCCTTGTACATCCTGGGGCCAGATGATCGACTGAAGCTGGCATCGCGTGAAGACAATGGCATGCAGGCGCTGGAATCGGCGCTGGCGCAGTGGGTCTACGACCACGGGCAGGCCGCAGGTGCAGGCACCAACACCTTGTCGAACAGCCCCTTGCTGTACCTGCCTTTGAAGGCACCCATGCGGGTGCGCGGGGTGCTGGCAATCGAGACGCCAGCCGGTGAATCGCTGGCCCGCCCCGATGCCCGGCGTGAACTGGAAGCCTATGCCACCCTGATCGCGATCGCGCTGGAACGTCTGCACTACGTGGAGGTTGCGCAGCAGGCGCTGGTCAATGTGGAATCGGAAAAGCTGCGCAATTCGGTGCTGGCCGCCGTGTCGCACGACCTGCGCACCCCGTTGACGGGTCTGATCGGCACGGCAGAAACCTTGATGCGCACCGCACAAGACCTGCCATCCAACGTTCAGGACGACCTGGCCCGGATGCGTGACCAGGCCCAGCGCATGCACGCGCTGGTGGTCAACCTGCTGGACATGGCGCGCCTGCAAAGCCGCGAAGCCCCGTTGCGGCGCGAGTGGCAGTCGATGGAAGAACTGGTGGGTGCGGCGTTGGCAGTCATGCGTGAGGCGCTGTTGCGCCACCCGGTGCGAATTGCCAGCTTGTCCGCGCTGCCCCTGGTGGAGTGCGACGGCGTATTGATCGAACGCGTCTTGTGCAACCTGCTGGAAAACGCCGCCAAATATGCCCCCGTCGGCAGCGCCATCCACATGGATGCGCAGGTCGATGGCGAACTGATGCGCGTATCGGTCACAGACCACGGCCCTGGTGTGCCGGAAGGGTCCGAGCGACGCATCTTCGACAAGTTCACACGTGGTGAACGTGAGTCGGCCACGCCCGGCGTCGGCCTGGGCCTGGCAGTATGCGAGGCCATCATCAGCGCGCATCAAGGCCGGATCTGGGTAGAGCGTGCGGACGGAGCCGGTGCCCGGTTTGTCTTCACGCTGCCGCTGGGCACGCCGCCTGCGATGCTGGCGGAACTGCCAGAGGATGTGGAATTGCCGAATGAACAGGCATGATGGATTGAGCGAAACTGGTCGAGCGAATCGGGCTGAACCTCTGTAAAACTGAAGACCAAGCTGACTCATAAAATTGGTGAATTACCTGGACACCAGACAGTTGGCAACACACCCGCCGAATGTCCAGGAAATGCAGAACGACGCATTGAAACGAGCACTGAAACAAGCACGGAGATCCACACAGCAATGAACACGCGGACGAGCACCACGGCGCTGGAAAAAACCGCGCCCATCAACGGTTACCAGCCCACCTTGCTGCTGATCGAAGACGACTTGAACATCCGGCGTTTCGTGCGCTCTGCATTGGAAGCCGAAGGCTGGGTGGTGTTCGAAGCCGAGACCGTCAAACGTGGCTTGATCGAAGCCGGCACGCGCCATCCTGATCTGGTCATTCTCGATCTGGGCCTGCCCGATGCAGACGGCATGACCTTGATCACCGAGCTGCGTGGCTGGACCGACGTACCGGTGCTGGTGCTGTCGGCCCGCAGCGCGGAATCCGACAAGATCGGCGCGCTTGATGCCGGCGCAGACGACTACCTGACCAAGCCTTTTGGCGTGGGTGAACTGGTGGCACGTGTGCGCGTGCTGCTGCGCCGACAGGTGCGGCTGGCGGGCGAACATTCGGCGGAAATCAACTTCGGCAACATCAACCTGGACTTGTCGCGTCGCACCGTGACCAAGGCGGGTGAACACCTGCATCTGACCGCCATGGAGTACCGGCTGCTGTCAGCCCTGGTATCACAGCGCGGCAAGGTCATGACCCATCGGGAATTGCTGCGCCAGGTATGGGGGCCAAGCCATGTGGAAGACAACCACTACCTGCGTATTTACATGGGCCATCTGCGCGGCAAGCTGGAGGCCGATCCGGCACAGCCCGTGTTTCTGCTGACGGAAGTGGGTGTGGGGTATCGGTTCGCGGGCTGACTCCAGGGGGAGCAGATTCGCTGCTCGGCTTTTACCTTTTTCTTATACAAACGCCCGGATTATTGTCTCGGCATTTATGCGCTTCTCTCTACTGTGGCGGCTCGCTTGAAACGCTTGTCACCTCAGGAAGAAATGCATGTCTTTGCCACGTATTCCCCAGCGCTTGGCCGCAGGTTTTTTTGTCGTCGCCGGTATCGCATTCAGCCCGTTTGCACTGGCCCAGTCAACGGCGACTGAACCTGGCTCAACCCCTGCCAGCACCTCGTCCGACTACACCCTGACCGCCAATCTGTCACTGGCCAGCGAGTACCGCTATCGCGGCCTGATGCAGACCAACAGCCACCCCGCACTGCAAGGCGGCTTCGATCTCAATCATGCCAGCGGTTTCTACATCGGCAACTGGAATTCCAACGTCAGCTGGCTGGACGACAGCAGCCCGGCGGTATCCGCGCCGCTGGAAATGGACTTCTACGCCGGTTTCAAGACCAAGTTGGCCAACGACGTGATGCTGGATGCTGGTGTCTTGCGCTACTACTACCCCGGCGACTATCCGACCGGCTACACCAGCCCAAACACCACCGAGGTGTATGCAAGCGTGGGTTACGGCGTGTTCAATTTCAAATACTCGAATGCACTGACCAACCTGTTCGGTTTCGCGGGCAGCAGGCATAGCCAGTACTACGACCTGAGCGCCAACCTGGACACCGGTTTCTGGGGCCTCACGGCCAATGCACACGTGGGATACCAGTATGTCCGCAACGTAGCCGACGCGTCGTATCTGGACTGGAAACTTGGTCTGTCCAAAGAACTTGCCAAGGGCTTGACGGTGTCACTGGCTTACGTGGACACCAACGCCAAGCGCAGCGTCTACACCAATGCCAAAGGCCGCTTCATGGGGCGAGAGGCCGCCTTGCTGACGCTTACCCAGGCTTTCTGATCGCTTGTGAAGGATCGTGCCCGGCACCGTAAACCGGGCACATCGCATTGACGCAATCTTTACGGTCAGCACGCGTTTCTTTGCGAGGGGTTTATGCGGCAATTCCTATATTGGAATCCTTATCCACTCGCCGATACGGTCACCGCAGATGCGGGGACCGCCGATCACAGACATGGCCTCACGACAGTTTCATCATCAGTCCACGTACTCCCCCTTGCTGATGGCGCGCCACGCTGCGCCGCAAGCACCGCTTGCCGAATCCGTCCAGCTGACGCTGCGTGTGGAAACGCGCGATGCACTGGGCGTGCGGCGCGCCTTGCATGCTGCACTGGGAGATTCCGTGGACATCTATGTGATGAAAGTCGACCACGCGCGCGCCTGCGTCACGCTGTCGCTGCGCACCACGCGCAGTGGTGTTGACAGCCTGATGCACGCGATCATGCGTGACCTGCCCGGTGCCGAATTCGGTCGTGTGCAGCCTTCGATCAGCGCGGCCACGCACTAAGTCATGACATATCTCATGACTGAAGTTTTTCCCACCCGACCGGCCCCTGCTTCGACGACATCTGCGGACAGCGAGGCCAGCCGTTCAAGCCTGCCATGCAAGGCTGAACGCGCGCAGTTCACCGGCATCTGGCTGCCCATGATCACCCCCATGCGCCACGGCAAGGTGGACATGGACGCCGCCGTGCAACTTGCCGATCACTATCGGCGTGCAGGCATCACGGGCCTGGTGTTGTTCGGGTCCACTGGCGAAGGCAACTTGCTCAGCACGGCCGAGAAGTTGGCCATGGTGCAAGCCGTGCAGACCTTGCCCGACGCCCTGCCCATCGTTGTTGGCATGGGCGGCGTCGACACCCGCAAGGTCTGCGATGACATCCGTCGCCTGGATCGCCTGAATCTGGCGGGTTACCTGGTGCCCCCGCCCTACTACCTGCGTCCCTCCGCAGACGGTATTGCCTGGCACTACCATCAACTGGCGCGCGCCACGCAGCGCCCCTTGATGCTCTACAACGTACCCAGACGCACCGGTGTTGCCATGGATGTTGCGACCCTGGAAACGCTGGCACGCGACCCGCAGTTTGCTGCCGTCAAGGAATGCGATCCCGACATGCTGGATACCCTGGTCCGACGCAATGCAATCCCCGTGCTGTGCGGCGAAGACGATGCGTTTCTCGACCACGCCCTGCGCGGCGGCCAAGGTGCCATTCCCGTCGTGGCGCACGTATTCCCCCAACGCATGGTGGAAGTAATGCGTCTGGCGCACGCGGGTCAGGCCGACACAGCGCGAAGCTTGTTCGATCCGCTGCGCCCCTTGATCCGGCTGCTGTTTGAAGAACCCAGCCCGGCTCCAGTCAAAAAGCTGCTCGCATCCCAAGGCTGGATTGCAGACGAGCTTCGCCTGCCCATGACACCCGCATCAGATGCACTAGCCGCCAGAATCGACAAGGCAATGCTGCGGATCGATGCGCCTTCCACAGAGCGGCAGCGCGCAGCTTCTACTCTCTTCAGCCAGTGAATTCAAGACACTTATAGGGCTGACGTCGGTATTGACGGTCAAGGTAAGATCGGCGCGGGCGCTTGCATCCAGGCGCCATCCAACCTGGAGCTTCGCCATGCTGACAATGGTCATCGATCCCCGCCGCGCCGACTTGGGTCACGGCCTGCTGGTGCAACGCATTCTGCCGTTCGCCAAACGGCGCATGGTCGGGCCGTTCATCTTTCTGGACCATGCCGGTCCGGTTCAGTTGCCCGCGCAGGAAGTACGCAAGGTGGATGTGCGACCGCATCCGCACATTGGCCTGTCCACGGTCAGCTACCTGTTCAGTGGCAATGTCACGCACCGCGACAGCCTGGGCGTCAAGCAGGTCATTGTGCCGGGCGAGGTCAACTGGATGACGGCCGGGCGTGGCATTTCCCATTCCGAGCGTTTCGAAGACCCGGCTGCGTTTGCCGGCCAGGGCCTCGAACTGCTGCAGTCCTGGGTGGCGCTGCCCGAAGCCGATGAGGAAACCGACCCCAGTTTCGATAACTACCTGGTCGAAGCGCTACCGGAAGCACGCGACGGCGATATCTGGATGCGCCTGATTGCTGGCGAAGCCTACGGCCTGCACAGCAAGGTGAAAACCCATTCGCCGCTGTTCTACGTGCATGCGGTGCTGCAAGCCGGTGCCAGCTTCACGCTGCCGCGTGGCTATGAAGAACGCGCCATCTACATCGCGTCAGGCAGCATCGAGGTAGGCGGCCAGCCGCACGTGGCCGGCCAGATGCTGGTGTTCGACCGTGTGGGAGACGACCCGACCCTGAAAGCCGGTACCGCAGGCGCGGTGCTGATGCTGCTGGGCGGTGATTCGGTTGGCCCACGCCACATCTGGTGGAACTTCGTGTCGTCGCGCAAGGAGCGCATCGAACAGGCCAAGGACGACTGGGAATCCGGCCGCATTGCGCTGCCGCCTGATGATGACGAAGAATTCATTCCGCTGCCGCACCAGGCAGCCCCGCCGCGCATCGAACCCTTGTCCTGATCTGATTCAGAACATAAGACACTGAACCGTCTGGCAACGGTTCAGCGTCTGATCAACGCTTTATCAACGCTTGATCAGCCCCATCCCATACCGAATACGCAACTGAGCCGCGAGCAAGGACACGTAGGCAGCCACTTCCACCAGCTCTTCCATTACCTGCAACTGTGGTTTGGGCAGATTGAAATCATGCCAGCCATGACCCTCGGTATTGGTCGACACCAAAATGGCGATGACGCTCAGCCCCAGCTGCAGCAAGGGAAACTGGCCATTGCGAATCAACTTCCATATGACCCGCCACAGCCGGTGGCGCAATATCAGGTAGGCGCTGACTGCCAGCAGCAAACCAAGAAACGGATAAACCGCCGGTTTGTACCAAAGCAGGCTGGACGAAAATCCCGGCCCTTCTTCATTGATATGAATGGGCTTCAGAAATACTGCGCCCCAGCTCAATTCACGGCCGATGAATATCAGCCAGAACGGGGCCACCATCAGCCAGAAACGATGTTCCACCCTGTCAACAGTGCGGGCGGCGTAGGCAATGGCAAGCATCAACCCGATCAACAACACGACGACCTGGATGTTTTCCACTGCGCCGTTCTCCCAGCCCATACGAGCCGGCATGACAAAGGACAGCGGATAACAGGATAAAAGGCCGAGAAGGACAAATCCGGTCAGCAGCCTGACCGGGTGAAGCAAAGCATTGCGATACATGAAAAAATTGGGGGACGATAAATCGACCCCCAATGTATTACATGAAGCTGTCATCCAGTTGTCATGTACCACTCGCTTTCAATACCGACGCAATATCACATCGATATTTACGGCTTGCCAAGGAAATCCATTTTGCCCAGCGGCACCCCATTGGCACGCAAAATCGCGTAGGTGGTGGTCAGGTGGAAATAGAAATTCGGCAGCGCAAAGGTCAGCAAATAGGCCTGCGCCGTGAACTGAATCGGCGCACCACCAATCTTGAGTTCGATCACACGGTCCGCACCCGCGTTGATCAAGGCCGAATCGACACTTTTCAGAAAATCGACGGTTTTGGCAATGCGTGCCTGCAGTTGCTCGATGGTGGTTTCGTCGTCTGCAAAGCTGGGGATCTCGATTCCTGCCAGGCGAGCCGCACAACCCTTGGCGGCATCGGTGGCGATCTGGACCTGGCGCGCCAGCGGGTACATGTCAGGGGCCAGCCGGGCATCGACCAGCGTCGCCTCTTCGATCCCGCTGAGCGCCACGTGCGCCGCCGCCTTGTCGAGCACGCCCGACAGATTTTCGAAACCACGCAGGAACACTGGAACGGAAGCTTGATAGTAGGAGAGAGACACGGAGATACCCCTGGCTGATGAATGCCAGCACTCTATGCGCCTTGCAGGACGCGGTCAACGCAGGTCACCGCAGACACGATGCGTAGGAATTTTTACCTGACCTTCCTAGCCATTGGACGTGCAAGCCGCTACAAACTCGACTCCCCATCCCTGGAGCCTGATCTTGGCCAACCGAAGCTACCTGTATTCCACCAACGTCGTACCCGACCACCACGCCGCTCCCGCCGAACGCAAGCGAATCGGCATCTCGGAATGGGCCTGGGACACCCCGCTGGTCTACAGGCTGCTGCTGTCGGGCAACCCACGGACCTGCCCCTCGACCATCTGGAATCTGCCCGAAGAGATTGCGATCGTGGGTGACTACGCACAAGGCGTGGAAAAGCTTCGCGCGTTTCTGTCACGCATCACCCTGCCCGACGCACAGCCGATGATCGCCGAGGCGCTGGCCTTTCTGGATGACACGGACAATCAGCAAACCTGGCTGGTGCTGGAATCCGGCGAGCTGTACGACATGGAAGACGATGACATGGCGCAGCTCAATGCGCGCATGCTGGCCAGCATCGAACAGGTAGACCAGGACGCGGAAGCCATGCTGACCGCCCTTCAGCCGGGCTACCGTGGCGGACCCGACAGCGCGCACCAGACATCGGAAGAAGCCTTGGCCGAACTCGGCCTGGATAACTGGTCGAACGTGCTCTACTTCGATCTCACCGACTGATTTTCACCCACGGAACCTCCATGATCGAAGTCCACCACCTGACCGAATCGCGCTCGCTTCGCATTACCTGGCTGCTGGAAGAGCTTGGCCTGGACTACCAACTGGTGGTGCACACGCGCGACCCGGAAACGCGCCTGGCACCGCCCGAACTGGAAGCCATCCACCCGCTGGGCAAGGCCCCTGTGATTCGTGATGGTGAACAAGTGGTCTTCGAATCGGGTGCCATCGTCGAATACCTGGTGCGCCGTTACGGCAACGGCCGTCTGGCCCCGGCAATCGACACGCCGGACTACTACCGCTACCTGCAATTCCTGCATTACGCCGAAGGCTCTGCCATGCTGCCGATGCTGCTGCAGATCTACACCCGCCGCCTGGGCGACGGCGTGGCAGCGCTGCAACCGCGCATCGACAGCGAAATGCAACGCCATCTTGGCTTCCTGAACAGTGAGCTGGCGGACAGGGAATTCGTCGTTGGCAATGAACTGAGCGGTGCGGACATCCAGTTGTCTTTCGTGGCGCAGTTGGCGCTTCGCCTGTGCGGAACCGATGCCTACCCCAACCTGACCGCATTCGTCGCCCGCATCGAAGCACGCCCCGCGTACCAGCGCGCCATCGAAAAAGGCGGTGCCTGAGCCCGCTCGGCACCCTTCTGAACACTCAAATCCCCTGCAGGCCCACCATGCACGACATCACGATCTATCACAACCCGTCCTGCGGCACGTCCCGAAACGTGCTGGAGATGATCCGCAACAGCGGGGTCGAGCCCACCGTCATCGAATACCTGAAGACGCCGCCCAGCCGCGAAACCTTGAAAGGCCTGATCGCCGCGATGGGCGTGCCGGTGCGCGATGTCTTGCGCGACAAGGGCACGGTCTATGAGGAGCGCGGGCTGGCCAACCCGGCGCTGAGCGACGACGAGTTGCTGGATGCGATGATCGAAGACCCGGTGCTGATCAACCGCCCTATCGTGGTCAGTGAATTCGGTACGCGTCTGTGCCGGCCTGCAGAGAAAGTGCTGGAACTGCTGTCGCCGCAAAACAAGGACGATTGATCTGCTGGGTTGATCTGCTGTCGAGCTGAAGCAAAGCTGGGCGATACTAGCTTGCCCCCGCCAACGCGCGCGCACCCACGCGCCGCGCCGACTGCGGGGCAAGGAGACGTTCGTGCACTTCCTGATCCCCCGTCACGCAGTTCTCGCCCTGACTTTCCTGGGCACCCTCATCAGTTGGCCGCTGGCTGTTTCGCAAGGTCTGATCTGGTTGTGGTTGGCCATCCCCTGTACGGCGCTGTTCATTCTGGGCGTCTACGACCTGATCCAGACCCGCCGCGCCATTCGCCGCAACTACCCGGTGCTGGGCAACCTGCGTTTCCTGTTCGAACTGATTCGCCCTGAAATCCGCCAGTATTTCCTGGAAGACGACACCAACGCTGCGCCCTTCTCGCGTGCGCAGCGCTCGCTGGTCTACCAGCGCGCCAAACAGGAAATCGACAAGCGTCCCTTCGGTACGCAGCGTGACGTGTACGGCGATGGCTACGAGTGGATCAATCACTCGATGGCTCCCATTCACATTGCCGACAGCGATTTCCGCATTTCAGTGGGTGGCGCGGACTGCACGCAGCCTTATTCGATGTCGGTGCTGAACATCTCGGCAATGAGTTTTGGTGCCCTGTCGGCCAATGCCATCCTGGCGCTGAACGACGGCGCGCGGCTGGGCAACTTCGCCCACGATACGGGCGAAGGCGGCATCAGCGCCCACCACAAAAAAGCTGGCGGCGCGCTGATCTGGAACATCGGTTCGGGGTACTTCGGTTGCCGTGACGAGCGCGGCAATTTCTCGGAAGAAGCTTTCACGCGCAACGCCACGCTGCCGCAAGTGAAGATGATCGAGATCAAGCTGTCGCAGGGTGCCAAGCCTGGCCACGGCGGCATCTTGCCTGGTGCCAAGGTCACCATCGAAATCGCCGAAGCACGCGGCGTGCAGCCCGGTCAGGACTGCAATTCCCCCGCCATGCACAGCGCCTTCGACAGCCCGATCAGCCTGATGCACTTCATTGCCAAGCTGCGCCGGCTGTCTGGCGGCAAACCCGTTGGCATCAAGTTCTGCGTGGGCCACCCGTGGGAATGGTTTGCCATCGTCAAGGCCATGCTGGAAACCAACATCACGCCCGACTTCGTGGTAGTCGATGGCGGCGAAGGCGGCACCGGTGCTGCACCGGTGGAATTTACCGACCACGTGGGCACGCCGCTGCGCGAAGCACTGCGCCTGGTGCACAACACCCTGGTGGGCACGGGCTTGCGTGAACGCGTGAAAGTTGGTGCATCCGGCAAGATCATTTCCGGCTTCGACATGGCGCGCACGCTGGCGCTGGGTGCCGACTGGTGCAACGCCGCGCGCGGCTTCATGTTTGCCATCGGCTGCATCCAGGCCCAGGCCTGCCACACCGACAAGTGCCCCACGGGCGTGGCCACGCAAGACCCCTTGCGCCAGCGCGCACTGGTCGTCCCGGACAAGGCACCACGGGTGGCGAACTTCCATCGCAATACGCTGAAGGCGCTGGCGGAATTGCTGTCGGCGGCGGGCATTCAACACCCGGCAGCGCTGCGCCCGCATCACATCGCGCAGCGCATTTCCAGCAGCGAAGTGCGCCTGCTGTCGGCGGCATACCCGGAACTGCGCCCGGGCGAACTGCTTACCGGCGTGTTCCGCCACACGATTTACCGTGCGGCTTGGCCAATGGCACGTGCTGACAGTTTTGCGCCGACCTACGACCTGGGCGATGCACTGTCACGCATGCACGCGGAAGCAGTCGAAGCTGCCGCGCCCGCGATGGCGCATCAATGAGATCAGCGGTCCGTAGGTCCGCTACTGAAGACAGCTTGTTATCATAATAATTGATGCGCATTCGCATCAATTATTATGAGAGGAAACCTCATGAGAACGACAGTCACCATCGACGATGCCTTATATGCCAAGGCAATTGAATTGGCAGATCCGCAGATGGACAAAGCGGACATTTTCCGTGAAGCCATGCAGACATTCGTCCGGGTGCAGGCCGCAAAACGACTCGCCGCACTCGGCGGTGCAGCGGCTGACATGCAGGATGTGCCGCGTCAACGTGCAAACCCTGCGCCGCGATGAACGTACTTATCGATACGTCTGTGTGGGTGGATCACTTTCGGCGTCGTAATGACATGCTCATCAGCGTGATCGAGCAAGATTTGGCGCTGACTCACCCAATGATCGTGGCTGAGCTGGCTTGTGGCACACCGCCAGCCCCTCGTTTGCAGACGCTCGGCGACATTGAGCTCCTCGTCGCGGCCAGGCAGGCAAGCTTGAGTGAAGTAATGGCGTTTATCGAGCGCGAAAAGCTCTACGGCTTGGGATGTGGCTTGGTCGATATCAGCTTGCTTGCTTCAACCTTGATCACCCCAGACGCCAAGTTGTGGACGCTCGACAAACGTCTGGCTGATCTGGCGTCACGTTTCAGTGTTGCCTACGTTGTTCCTCGCCATTGACCTGCTGGGGCGTTTGAAAAACCTGATGCACTGGCGTCACGCGCCCATTAGATGAGCGCAAACAACATCAGCCGAGTTCGGTGCGAATAACCGGGTCGGTTGCGCGCACTACTTGCACCGTTGGCGGCAGGCCGGCGCTGGCGATCAGGGACAGCGGGCCGTAGAGCAGGCCCCATGCAAACCAGCACCAGCCGCAACGGCCTTTCTGGGATGCCAGGTAACCCGCGAAAATGGCTGAAGCCAACCACGCGGAAAAGCCCCACAACACATAGGGAAGCAAGGCAGACAAGCCTGTCGCGTGACTCATGAGGTCTCCAGATCGAGGCCGGATAGTAGCAGCGGGGTCGGCGATCAGGAAAGACGAGCTAGCGCCGCGCGCTGACCAGATGCGACAGGCCTGCGCCCACCTCGTAGAACGTTTCTTTGACACCTCGGAACGCGTGCGCCCGCACATCGCTGACGGGTAGCGGCAGGTCTTGCTCGGGCAGCGCACCGGTGATGTATTGCGCCATCATCCTGCCGAACACGGTGCCCGGTGCAATGCCGCGCCCGTTGTAGCCGGACAGGCTCATTGCCCTGGGGGCAAGGCGATGCAGTCGCGGCAGGCTGTCGGTGGTCATGCCGATGTTGCCGTACCACTGGTGTTCGAAACGCACCTTGCCAAGTTCCGGGAACAAGCGGGCCAGCGCACGCCGTCCCCACGCGTGATGAATGTCCCGCCCCACCCCACGCAAAGCGCCCACACTGCCAAAAACCAGTCGGCCGGCACGGTCGGCGCGCAGCGAGGTCAGCACCGATTGGGTGTCCCAGATGCCCTGCCCGCCGGGCAGGATGTGGGCGCGTTGCACTGCCGACAGCGGGGCGGTTGCCAGGTTGAAGTACGGCAGCATCATCAGTTCGCTGCGCAGCTGTGGCCACGGCCCACGGGTGTAGGCATTGGTGGCGGTGACGACCCAGTCGGCGCTGACCGATCCGCCCGTGGTCTTGACCGTCCAGCGGCTGTTGGCGTAGCTGGCGTCTTGCACCGGGCTGGCCGTGTGGATGCTGGCACCCGCAGCAATGGCCGCATGCGCCAGGCCACGCACGTAGGCGAGCGGCTGGATGGTGCCGGCACGCATGTCGAGCAAGCTGCCGGTGTAGGCCTCGGTGCCCGTCATGGCGGCGGTGCGTTCAGCGCTCAGCAGGCTTACCGGGGCGCCTCGGGCGCTCCATTGCATGACACGGTTTTCCAATTCGGCCAGGCCTGCCTGCCCCACGGCGCAGTGCAAGGTGCCTTCGTGGCGAGCTTCGCAATCAATGCCGTGACGCGCGATCAGATCGAAGACCAGTGATGGTCCGTTGCCCAGTTCAGTCAACAGACGTTCTCCATAGACCTCACCCAACGCAGCGGGCAAGTCATCTGGCATGACCCACATGCCTGCGTTGACCAAGCCGACATTGCGCCCAGAGCCGCCGAAGCCGATTTCCACGGCTTCCAGCACCACCACGCGAACGCCCTGCTGCGCCAGATGCAATGCAGTCGACAAGCCAGTGAAACCACCGCCAATAACGACCACATCGGCCTGCAGATGCTGCGTCAGTGCGTCGGTGACGGGCGCAGGCGGTGCGCTCTTTTCCCACAGACCGTGCGACAGGGGGTCGTTCTGCATGGCGGGATTCTCGACGGTTGGTGAGTGGGGCATGTTGACGCACTTCCATACTAAGTCGAAATTTTGTTGCCGAAAGGAAAAATATTTCCTAAGCTAAAAAGCTCCGGTCTGCAGGTTGATGGACCATTGGAAACCAAGAGTTCATGACACACCCCAGCCGAGCCCTGCAACACGCAGACGGCATCCCAGCAAAATTCGGCACGCCACAAACGGCTTCAGACAATCGTGCCGATCTGGGCAGGAATCTGAAGCGCATTCGGGCCCGACTCGACATGACGCTGGAAGACGCCAGCCAGTGCACCGGGGTTGCACGGTCAACGTTTTCCAAGATCGAAAACGGGCAGATGTCACCCACCTATGACGTGCTGCAGAAGATCACTGCCGGCATGAAGATCGACATTGCCGAACTGTTCGATGCCACGCGCGCCGATGCACCGCTGGGTCGGCGCAGCATCACCCGCCGGGGTGAAGGCAAGGACCATGCGACCGGCACTTATCGCTACGAAATGCTGGCCACCGACTTGTCGCACAAGCGCATGTTGCCGCTGCGCGCCATTATCTGTGCCCGCAGTCTGGATGACTTCGACGGCTGGGTGCGGCACGACGGGGAAGAGTTTGTGTCGGTGCTGTCCGGCCAGGTGGAAGTGCACACCGAGTTCTATTCGCCAGCCGTGCTGGAAGCCGGCGACAGCATGTATTTCGACAGCCGCATGGGCCACGCGCTGCTGTCATTGAGCAAAGAAGATGCGGAAGTCATCTGGGTCTGTGTGGGCTGAGCGCCCTGCCCTTCCTATCTCTTCAAGAAACCCCGTTTAAACCATCCGATTACCCCGCTCGATCACTTGGCGCGTTGCGCCCGGAGCCTGTCAGATGCGACTGTACACAGCCGATGAAGTTCACGCGGCCCTCGACTACCCCACGCTGATCAACGCCCTGCGGGACGCCTTTCAGGCAGGCGGCGAAAAAATGCCGGTGCGCCAGGCCTATGAAGTCGGCATGCCCGGCCTGCCCGCACACCTGTTGACCATGCCCGCCTGGCGTCGCGGCAATGCCATCGGCGTGAAGCTCGTCACGGTGGTGCCGGGCAACGCCTCGCGCAACCTGGGCGCGGTGTCTTCGCTTTATGTGTTGTTCGACGGTGTGACCGGCGTACCGCGCGCCATCATCGACGGGGAAGCCATGACCAACCGCCGCACTGCTGCCGCTTCGGCGCTCGCCGCGTCCTACCTGGCGCGCGAAGATGCCAGCACCTTGCTGATGGTCGGCACCGGTCACCTGGTGCCGCACCTGATCGCAGCACACGCCTCGGTGCGCCCGATTTCGCGTGTGCTGATCTGGGGCCGCAAGTTCGACAAGGCACAGGCGCTAGCCAGCAAGCTGACTAGGCCCGGCCTGCGGGTTGAAGCCGTAAACAGCATCGAAGAAGGCCTGCAACACGCCGACATCGTCAGCGCCGCAACGACGTCCACCGAGCCGTTGATCTTCGGTGCGGCCGTGCGACCCGGCACCCACGTGGACCTGGTCGGTGCCTTCAACCCCGGCATGCGCGAAAGCGACGATGCGCTGGTTGCGCGCAGCGTGGTTTATGTGGATACCTTGGAAGGCGCGCTGCGCGAAGCCGGCGACCTGCTGTTCCCGATCAAAAACGGTGCCTTTGCTGCCGAGCGCATTGTGGGCGACCTGTTCGGCCTGACTCAAGGCGCGGTGCCGGTCAGACAGAACGCCGAGCAGATTACCTTGTTCAAGTCGGTGGGCGCGGCATTGGAAGACTTGGTGGCAGCAGAGCTAACGGCAAAGGCCGGTGGCTGAACATCACAAAGTGTCTATCACGCGCGACGCCTAGCCCCCGTAATACATCCACCGAACGCCCATGAAACGCCTTATGTAATAACATCCATTCTCATTTAAGGAACATCGCGGAAGGCGGGATAGACAGCATGACCAGCGCGCAAGACCTCGCCAGCCCCTGCGCCGACACCGACCTGCATGGCATGTACCGCGATCATCACGGCTAGCTGGTCGGCATGTTGCGTCGCCGGTTGGGCGGTGATGCCGACAATGCGGCCGACCTGGCACACGACACCTTCGAGCGCATCATCCGCGCAGGATCGGTGGACGGAGTACGTGAACCGCGCGCCTATCTCACGACAGTGGCCACGCGCCTGACCGCCAATTTCTATCGTCGGCTGGCACTCGAACGCAGCTATCTGCAAGCGCTGGAACAGTACCCGGCAGCACAACAGCCCTCAGAAGAAGAACGGGCCTTGGTGGTCGAAGCGCTGGAGTCGATCTCGCGGGTGTTGGCCGGCCTGCCCCGCCGTGCGCGTTCGGTCTTTCTGCTGGCGCAGCTCGATGGCCTGCCTTACCAGCAGATTGCCGATGAACTGGGCATCAGCTTGAACGTGGTCCAGAAAGACATGATCAAGGCGATCACGCACTGCTACGACGCGGTCTACGCATGAGGCAGGCATCGTCGCCATTCGCCCGCAGCGACGCGAGTTCGGCACCGGTACCACGCCAGGTGGTGGAAGAAGCCGCCGCCTTCTTCGTTCGCCTGCAAGCAGATGCCGACAACGCCGCACTCGCTGCGCAATGTGCGAACTGGCGTGCCGCTCATCCGCATCATGAATCCGCCTGGCAGCGCGTGTGTGGCCTGCTGCAACTGCAGCCGGCAGGGGCACCACTGTTCGCCCCAGCAGCCCGTCTGGCCCTGGAACGCACAGCCAGCGGCCGCGAGCGGCGCAAGTTGCTGGTTTATCTGTTCGCAATAGGTGGCTCGGCTGCGCTGGCCTGGTCGGTCGATGCGCCGACGCGCTTGCGTACACGTCTGGCCGATCATCGAACCGACACTGGAGAAACCCGTGAGCTGACGTTGGCAGACGGCACGCTGTTGACACTGGCCAGCCAGACCTCGGTGAACGTCGATGTCAGCGGACCGATTCGCAGCATTCGCCTGTTTGCGGGGGAAGTCATGGTGCGCACGGGCATCGACCCGCAGCGACGGCCATTGGTGCTGACGACCCGCTTCGGGTCGGTCACGCCGATCGGTACGCGCTTCAGTGTGCGCGATACAGAGATCGAGGCCGTGCGGGTGCAGCTTTTCGAAGGCGTGGTGGAACTGCGGGCCACACCCGATGCCGCGCCCGTCTTGCTGCAAGCTGGCCAGCAGGCGCGACTGACGGCCACTGGCCCGCAGGACATCAATGCGCTGCGCGCCGGTTCGGATGCCTGGACCCAGGGCACGCTGGTTGCCGAACGCATGCCGCTGGGCGAGTGCATCGCTGAGCTGGCCCGTTACCGACCCGGCATCGTACGCTGTGCACCCAGCGTGGCCCCCCGCCTGATTTCGGGGGCGTTCCCCCTGCAACGCAGCGACCAGGCCTTTGAGATGATCGCGCGGGTGCTACAGGTGCAGGTCATCTATCGCACACGCTACTGGGTCAGTATCGAGGCCTGAGCGCAGCCTACGGTGTCAGTACACAGCCTGGCACGTCGTCACGCAATGCCCGCCCGATCATCACGGTGATTGCCATCGCACGCATACCGCCCTGATGCCAGGCAGAAAGTTTGTAACTTCCGGCAGATTCTCGCGTTTCGCGTTTCAAACAGGCAAACCCCGATCGCATCCGACGCGGGGCAACCAAGGAAACCGTACGCGATGACACCCCGCCCCTCCTCCCGCAACAAGAACCACCCCACACGCGTACGGCTTGGCTCGCTCCCGGGCGGCACCCCCTTGGCTCCCTTGGCCCCCGTTGCCCGCCTGACCAGTCTGGCCGTCGTGCTGCTGGCCGCAAGCCCAGCACTACCTACCGACGCCTGGGCCCAGACTGCTCGCAGCGCAACGGTGGCTCAGCGGGAGTACCGGATTTCTGCCGGCACGCTCGATAGCGTGCTGGGGCAGTTCGGCACCCAGTCGAACGTGATGGTGGTCATCGACCCGGCGCTGACCGAGGGCAAGACCAGCCCCGGCCTGACGGGTGCGCATTCGGTGGATGTGGGCTTGACGCGTCTGCTGGCGGGATCGGGCCTGGAGGCGGTGCCAGACAACGGCGCTTATCGCCTGCGCCGTCTGCCGGCCGTGGCACCTGGCGGCCCAGGGATCGCCACGCTTGGTCAGGTCACGGTAACTGGTACCACCGAGCGAGATGCCCTTCCCCCTGTTGCGGCAGGTGGTCAGGTGGCAACCGGCGGCCGGATCGGTGTACTGGGCAACCGGGACCTCATGGACACGCCCTTCAGCACCATGAACTACACCGCCGAACTGATCGAGAATCAGCAGGCGCGCAGCATTGTTGACGTGCTGGACAACGATGCCTCGGTGTTCACCGGCTGGCCGCGCGAAAGCTACGTCGATATCCCGCAGATCCGCGGTTTCAACGTGCCGATGACCAACGCAACCTTCAACGGCCTGTATGGCGTCTCACCGATCTCGAAGACGCCAGTGGAAACGCTGGAGCGGGTGGAGTTGCTCAAGGGAACCTCGGCATTTCTGCGTGGCATGTCGCCGGGTGGCTTCATTGGTGGTGGCGTCAACCTGGTGCCCAAGCGCGCAACCGATACCCCCATCACGCGCTTCACGGCGACCTACGACTCCGATTCGCAGTTCGGCGGGCACGTCGACCTTGGCCGTCGCTTCGGTGCAGACCAGCAATTCGGTGTGCGCGTCAACGGCATCTACCGCGACGGCGAAGGCGCGCTTGATGACAGCAAGCGCACACTTGGCACCGCTGCCATCGGCCTGGACTATCGCAGTTCGGGCGTGCGGCTGTCCGCCGACCTGGGCTACGACCGCCTGAAGGTGACGCGCGGCGCGTGGTGGTATTTCCTGGGCAGTGCCGTCCCCGCAGCGCCAGACGCCACGCTCAATACCACCCAGCATTGGAACGCCGTGACGTCCACCACCCGCTACGGCATGGTTCGCGGCAAGGTAGACCTCAATGCAAACCTGACCGCCTACGCCGCCGTCGGTGGCAGCGATTCGGAACTTGACGCGTTATCGCCCGAACCGTCGATTATCAACGCCCAAGGCGACTACATCGAATACTTCGGCTACCGGCCCCAGCGCAACCTGACCAAATCAGGTGAAGCAGGTGTGCGTGCATCCTTCGACACCGGGGGCCTGAAGCATGAGCTGACCGTGGCCGGCACCGGGCTTTTCCAGAAGAGTTACTTCGCCAACGAATTCAAGGGAACCGGGGCGTCGAACATCTATCGGCCGGTCTTCTATCCCAAGCCGGCCTTCACCACCGATCGCGACAACCTGCCCAACCATACGCGGACCAGCCTGACCAGCCTTGTCCTGGCCGACACGGTGTCGATGCTGGATGGACGCCTGCAAGTCATGGGCGGCCTGCGTCACCAGCGTGTCGACGTCACGGGCTACGACGAGAGCACGACCACACCCGGCCTGGGCATCGTCGTCAAACCGCGCCACGATGTGTCGGTGTACGCCAATTACATGGAAGCCTTGACCCAGGGCCCGACTGCACCGGCCACCGCCAGCAACGCCGGCCAGATCTTCGCACCCTACAAAAGCAAGCAATACGAAGCTGGCGTGAAAGTCGACTTCGGCAGCTTCTTCTCCACCCTGAGCGTGTTCCAGATCGCCCGACCAAACGGCCAGACCGATGCAGCCACCCGTCGCTACGACCTGGACGGTGAACAGCGCAATCGCGGCCTGGAACTGTCGGTCTTCGGCGAACCGGCCAAGGGATTCCGTGTGCTGGCTGGCGCGATGCTGCTGGACAGCGAGTTGACCTCGACAGCGGGCGGTGTGAACAACGGCAAGCGCGGTTCGGGCACCTCGCGCACCAACCTGAAACTGGGTGGCGAATGGGATGTGGCAGCCGTGCCGGGTGCCACGCTTACGTCTCGTGTGAACTATTCCAGCTCGCAGTTTGCCGACGCCGCGAACACCCGTTCGATTCCCGCATGGGCTACGTTGGACCTGGGCCTGCGCTATGTGCTGCGCCTGTCCGACGCCCAGCCAATCGTGCTGCGCGCCAATGTCTATAACGTCTTCGACAAGCAGTATTGGGCCTCGGCCTCGGGCGGCTGGCTGAACGTGGGCACCCCGCGCACCATCATGCTGTCGGCGCAGTTCGATTTCTGAACACGCCTGCGTTCTTGCTCAGTTCTTGCTCAGTTCTTGCTCAGTTCTTGCTCAGTTCTTGATGCACTCGGCAAACAGGTTGACCCCCTCGTCTTCCATGAAGACGCGGGTGGCTGGGCGAGCGAAACTCGACGCCTGGAACAACCTGTCCATATCTGCCTCGCCACGGTGGATCAGACGCCACTCAAGCACGTGGTCCATAAACGCCCGGTTGACGTTCTGCGGATGGAAGTTGCCCAGCAACACCCGGCCTCCGGGCTTCAGGCTTGCATGAATCCAGTCCAGCAGGCCGATGACCAGCTTGTCACTGAAGTAGTCGATCAGGCCGATGCTGTAGATGAAGTCCTGCGGCACGAGCGGCAAGGTATCACGCCCGATCGCAAGATAGACCAGGTTGCCGCGCAAGGTCGACAGGCGCGTTTCCACCCCAGCCTTGGCAACCCAGCGATTCACAAAATCCAGCGCTTCCCGATCGCTGTCAATGGCGGTGAAACGTGCGGGCACGTTGGGGTAAGCCGAGAAAATGTCGCGAATTTCATAGGCCGGACCGCAAGCCAGGCTGCAGATGCGCGCATCTGGCCGTGCATCAAGGACGTGCAGGATTTCAGCTGCCATCAAGGCCCGGCGATTTCTGACCGCTCTGGCAGCAGGTTCATCCAGAAAACACGCGTCAATCAAGGGGCCGAGCCGGCCATAACCCCCGGGCTGGTTGCGATAAATCATGTCGATCGTCAGGTAGTCCCCAGCGTAGCCACGCGGCTTGGCGTAAAAGCGCTCGGCGACCTCGGTCATCAACAGATAGGGAAGCATCTCGCGTTGCATGAGCGCACCCACTTCATGGCGAAGCGTGGCGGGCATGTCGCACCGCGACCAGGCATCAAATCCTTCGGTCAACGCCCTGAACGCTGGAGCCATACGCAGGCGACAGTTTTCCTGAGTTACCGGGTCGGCACGTCTGAGCAACACCTGGCATGCCTCACGCATGCGGGCTTTGAACCGGCCCAGGGACGCAAACAGCACCAAGGTGCCTGCGTCCTGTCCGAGCGGACCATCGATCACCGTCAGTTCGTCGATCGATATAAGTGCTTGAATATTCATTCGCCGGTGTTCCTGTTCACTGATGACCGCCACGGTCAACAGCGTGAAACACCTGCGAAAGTCCGTCATCCCTGTTTTGGGGGATGACATGCAGGCGGCCATGCGGTCTGAATCGAACCAGGCCATTGAAGGGCGGCGTGGTTACGGCGCTCAGTGCCCCACAAAGCCAGTCAACATGACCAGAAGCCGCACCAGTTCCACCTGGCGACGACACCCTGTCTTCGCCAGCATGGACTTGATCTGGCTGCGGACGGTAGAGGGTTTGGTGCCGCTGGCTTCAGCGATCTCCAGCAGGCTGCGGTCTTGGGCCAAGGCGCGCGCCACGCGGCGTTCTGCCTGCGTGAAGCCGTACACGTAGCGCAGGATTTCCGGGGATGTTGCCGCGTCCAGCGAAGACTGCTCGTGCACCACCATCAGTTGCAGCGGACGCTCCCAGGCGCTTGTGCTTCGCAAGGACGGAGTCAGCGGCAAGCGCTGGATCAAGACCGGGATTCCGTTCCCATCCCGCAGCCTGATGCCGGCCGCCGCATTGCCCAGCGCTTGCGCGCCAGCGGCGACAAAGCTGCGCCAGCGCGGCTGTTCTTCGGCTACCCGGGCCTGCATCATGGTGGACTTCATCTGCAAGCAGCTTGTAGCCTGCGCCAGATAACGCTCGGCAGCGGTATTGCAGAAGCGCGGTCTGCCGTCCGTCTCGGTCAGCATCAGCGGAAAGCGATATAGATTGAAGGCTTCCAGTCCGGCGTTCGCCAGGCGTCGCAATTCGGCATGCTGCCGACGCAGGTGGAAGGCGCGACGCAGTTGCGGTGCCACGTGCTGCATGGCGTGCAACGCAGCGGCATCGAAGCCTTTTGCTCCCCTGTCACGCGGAAAGGTCAGTGCCCAATCGTGCGTGCCGCGTTCCGGTGCCGACTGCCCGACTTTCAGCGCCGCCCACCCGACAATCCCCTGGGCAAGCGCAAAGTCCTGATAAAAATGACCGCTGGCCCACACTTGGCGACTTTCGGTCTGATCTTCGACCAACCAGTGATGCTCACGCATCGACTCCCACCTGAACTTGGTGGGATCGTACTGATGGTAGTACGCGCCGTAATCGCTCAGGAAGGTATCGAAATCCGCACCATCGGCGCGGTGCGTGGCAACGATCTCGGCGGCTTCCTTCCCAACCCGCGTCGACCAGATGAGCAAGGCCCGACGATTGCCCATCGCCTGGCCAAGACCGGCAATCGCAGGCTCGAACAAGGCATCGTCGAGTATCGAATCGAACAGCAGTTCGACTGCATTATCTAGATTGCTTGTCATAAGGACACGGTGATGCCGTCTGATGTGCATGCGGAATCGCTGCACTGAGATAAAGCTCTGGCTGGGACCAAATTACCGCGTTGCAGCAAGCTACAGCAAGCACTTATATGGCTTTACCGCCCTGAATCAGGGCTTTACTTCATGGCTTTACTTCACTGAATCGCACCATCAGCAAAAACATATCAATCTGCGCGCTGCCACCGCACAGCCGCTGCAATAATCACCCCGCCCATCACCAGCACCACCAATAGCAGTTGCAGCTCGAACAGCCCCCAGCTGAATAAGACAAACATGTTCTCGTTCAGGAATGCCCAGGCATAGTTGGGGTAACGTGGGTCGACATAGGCAGTGACGGCGGGTTGGGCCTTCAGCTTCGCCACTTCCGCATCCATGCGCGCATTGGTCGGGATCAGTCCGAATCGCAGCGACTCGGCAACGCCACGGTGGCTATTTCCCGCAACCGTGTAGACAAAGCCGCACTCAAGACTGTCGTAGCCGCTGCGCCCGGTGCGGTGATACCGATGACCGCAATCCACCAGTTGTGCAGGCACCGGCTGCAACGCGCGCATCCCCAGCATGGCCACGGTGTTGGCGGGTTGGTTGGACAGGCCGAAGACACATATGCCACCAGCCAGCAATGCGGCCACGGCCTGGATCACAAGACGTCGCCGGATGCGATCGCGGCGATGGTGGTTGATCGAGACCAAGTGACCGGTGGCAGGATCAGGAGCCAGGTCTGCACGACGATGTGGCAGCCCCGATGGGTCTGCGCGAACGATGACTGCCATCGATGCGCCGAACAAACCCAGCAACAAGAGCCACAGCGGCGGCGTGGTCACCCATCTGGGGTCAGACAGCGCGGCGGCCTCTGGTGCCCTGGGGCGCAAGTAGGCGGTGCGTGTGGTCTGTGCGGATTGCTGTGCAAGCGCTTGCACCAGGCCATCCGACGTCAGGAACGGGTCGTCGCGACTCCATGCACTGCTTTCTGCGCTGCGCTGTGTGCCTTCATAGGTGAACGTGAAGCGGCAGATGATCTCGGACTGCGCGCGCTGGCCATTACGATGGGGAGTGCAGGACGTCAGCTGCGCCTCGACGGGCACCAGGTTGTCGGTTGCAATCGACATGGTTTCCATCAACCTGGGGGACAGCATCAGACAAAGAAAGACCACGGGGCCGGCAATTGCCAACATGGTCACCAACCAGCGGACGACGCGCCTCATGCAGTCAACGCTTTATGCATACAAGCTTGGCGGGATACCAACTGGGCGGTGATGACGTCATCGCGCATTGTCGTGTCTCAGCATGGCCGTTGATCGTGGATGCCCATGGCGAACACAGGCACTAACGCACGTCCGTATTCAAGGCTCGTCAGTATGCCAACTGCTGGCAGGCATGCAGATACCGATGCGCGAGCAACACGCAACACATTGCAATTCAAGGGTGCTGTTCATTTCAGGATTTACGGCATGTAGCGGTGCTGTATTTATTCAGCGTCGTTGACCTGCAAGGCGGTTATAAGCGGGCATTCATATCCGCCCTCGCAGGGACCAACTCCGCCATGAAAAAGACCGCCACCCTTTCCGCTGCAATATTGGCGCTCCTGTCCCCGGTACTGGCTTCGGCCTTGCCGCTGGGCATCACTCATGACGAATTCAAGTCCGTCGAAAAATTGCAGATCGGTTCCCAGACCATGCGGATCTTGCTGGTCAATCCGAAAGAGGAATATGACGGCGTCAAGCTGATGCTGGGCGACAAGGAGCTTGCCCGCACCGATGGCGACAGAATGAAAATCGAATATCAGTTTGACCTGCCAAACAGCAAGGTCGTGCTGGTCAGCGAGTATTCGGGTGGCAACGCCTGCCCGGCCAACTATCGCTTGGTGCAGTTGAACAAGAGTGGCTCGGTCACGACGACCAAGGTGTTTGGCAACTGCAGCGACATTCCGAAGATCAATGTCAACGGCGAACGGATTGCCGTGACGCTGCCTGCCGAAGATGGCAAGCGCATCGTGGAAGAAACCTGGACTTTCGAGAAAGGCGTGCTGACCGAGCCCCGCAAACGCGGAGATCGGTCGAAGTAAGACTGTTCAGGACAATTCTGAACTGTTCAGCATTCAGAGATGCCGGCTAGCAAAGTAAAGCAGCAGCAATACCACCACCACGGCGGCCACTGCGATGCCTGCCGCTGGCCGTTCCATGGCCGATTCCAGGAAACTCATCTTGGGCGGTGTGTGTACCGGCTCTGCATGATGTGCAGCAGCGGGCGGATGCGCTGCTTGCAAGGCTTGCGCCACGGCAGGATGCGCGGTCGGCGCATGGTGCGGGTGGGCAGGACTTGCCGGATGAGCCGCCGCAGGGTGTGCGTGATGCGGGGCATGGGCTGCTGGCGGGTGTGCCGGCGACGCATGCCCAAACGGCGCGTTCGCATGTGCCACAGGCGCGTCAGGCTTGGGCGGTGCAGTCGGACGCGCAAGCTTGACTGGCAGGCCCACCGTGGTGATCAAGGCCAGCGGGCCGAACAAGACACCCATCGCAAACCAGCAAAGCCCGCAGCGGTTCTTTTCAAGCGCGACAAACGCACCGAACACACTGCTTGCCAACCAAGCTGCCAAAAACCACAGCGGCTTCATTGCGATAAGCCACGTAATCAAGCCGTCCATTTCAAGCCGTCCATGTTGCGCCGTCCATTACCGCTCTCCGAGCGAATTTCCCGGGATCGTACCTCGTGGCGTGCATATCGGGGCATTCATCGCGCAAGACATGGCACGGACACCACACCCATCATCCAGACGGACTAGCCATTTACAGGCGTCGATCACGCCCGATTGGCTATCTTGCCCGTTTGATCGGTTCGCTCGGCATGGCGACGCTCGATGTCCTGACGCACTGCTGGCGCAAGCCGCCCTGCGGCTGCACGCAGCAGGAAATAAGGCGGTGGTGAGCTGCTTGCGAAGCGCTGGAACCCCAGTTCGCGGTTGACCAAATGCTGGCCCAGCAAATCGATGGCGGTTTCTTCCAGGCCCTGAAACGCCACCAGTTGCCCGAGTCCCATGTCGGCCGCGCGACGCCGGATACGTTCAAGATCCGAATCCAGGCTTTGCAGCAGCCTGGGGCTTTCGCCGTACTCCAGCAAGAACGCCTTCATCAACATCTCGAACGCCCCGCCGATCAATTGCAAGGTGGGCAGTGGCGGAATGCCTTGGTAGCGCGGTTGCGCGGTCAGGGTTTGATGGACGGCGTCACTGGCTTCCAAATATTGCTCGCCATGGCGAAGTAAATCTGCGGAAACGATAAGACGGTCCATAAAACACCTGTGCAAACTGACTGAGGACAGCCCAAGGGCTGGCGAATACCCCCATGACCTAGCATGTCACGTGCCAAGAAAGCGACAGCACAGATATCAAGTTCTTGATGTTCCCGGACGATATTGGGTTGTATGGGCAAGCCGATGTCGCTGCCGGCGCGGCATTGCCCGCTATCGGACGAATGGTTGAGCAAATTCGAAAGGATTGATGCATCCTTTGTGCCGCTAGCCCCGTATACCCCACCAGGTGGGGCTCAGGACTGAGCCTCCAGTACCGAACCTGACCTAATTCCGCTACCTTCCTGAGCAAATCATGGCTTTGACCGTCGCTGCGCAAATTCAGCAGTTCTATAACGCTTACTTCGGACGGCCGGCCGATCCCGCTGGCCTGGCTTTCTGGGAAGCTGGCGCGACGGCCTCGGGCAATCTGATCGACTCGGCAATCAAGCTGTTCGGTGATCCGGCAACGCCGGAATTCGCCAGAATGTACCCGCCGGGCACGTCCATCGAGACCTTTCTCGATACCGCGTACGACAACATGTTCAACCGCGCACCCGATGCCGAGGGCAGGTTGTTCTGGGCGAACGCGTTCCGCACCTGGGTGGCAGACGGCACGTATTCCGAAGGTGAAGCGCGCGCGCAGATTCTGATGAACGTTCTGCGTGCCGCCGATGCGCAGACCGACACCAACGACAAGCTGTCGCTGACGAACAAACAGTTTGTGGCAGATGCGGCAACCAGCAGCGTGAAGCAGTTCGGCACGCAATCGGATTACGAAGCGTCCCTGGATGCCGCGCGCATCTTGCTGGGCGCGGTTGATCACACGCTGGCCTCGGTCAATACCGCGCTTGGTATGATCCAGAACGGCGAAGTCGTATTGCCAGGTCGCGCATCGGGCGAAGCCATCAACCTGATTACGAGCTTTGCGTCGGCAATTGACCAGAGCATCGAGCTTGGCTGGGGCCCGGACGCGGACAACCACTTCACGACCTTCGGGCGCGACGTCGTCAAATTCAGCACAGCCAGCCAAGCGCCCTTCGCCTACATCGCCTACGACTTCGGCGACTCATCCTACTATTTGACGGCGGGCCGCCCGGTTGTCTACGTCGAGCCGCAGCGAGACCGGATCGACCTGAGCGTCTTCAACTTGCGGACACAAGAGTCCGGCAATATCGCGATTGTCAACGACACCTTGAACGGCAAATTCAGCACCAGCGGCCCACCCGCGGCATACCGGGTGCACGATGGCTTCTTCCAGGGCAAAGCCTTGGCCATGTTCGAAGACACCGGCATCAACAATCGCCCCACCACCGAAGTCTTTGTCGACATCAACGGCAACGGCAACCTCGATCCGCAAACCGATATGTGGCTGTCGATTGCGCTGCCCATCGCACAAGTGAACGAATCCTTGTTCATTCTGTGATGTGCTTGGTGCGGTGATGCGCGGGGATCGCAGGCGGGCACGCCATGTGTTAATTCAGCAGGGCAAGCTCATCACGAGTTGAAAACCCAGACGGCAACTGCCCCCCGAGCAGCGCGTCGACAATCGGCAGGAACGCAGATGCCGCGTCAGGCTGCTTTGGCTTGGGCAACAGGCTGCTTGCACCTGACGTCATCTGCACCGCAGCCGTCGTGTTCTGTTCTTCCTCGCCGCCCCACAGATAATTGTGAATGACCGCCAGGCCATGGTCGGCGGGGTCCAGGTCGTCGGCCACACCGCGTGCCACGGCAAGGAAGACGATGAAATCTTCCAGGTTTTCGGAATAGGTCAATGACCCTGCCACGAAAGCCTCCCCAGCCTGATCGAACGCCGACACCCATAATTCAGGTGCTTCGGCGGTATGGGTGACCAGCGCCGTCAACAGCTCGCGATTATCGGCAAAGGACGCAAGGCGTTGATCCGCCCCGCCCAGCGTCTCGGCAAGATCGGCGTCCGTCGCCGTGGCAAGCGAGGTCACGCCACGCGCCAGGTACCACTCACCGCCAATTTCCCGCCAGTCATGCCAGCGACTGGCCAAAGACGGCTTGGCGTCGAGCCAGCGCGCAAGCACCTCACGGCTGGTCTTGAACTTCAAAAAGGCGGATTGGGGTTCGGACATGCCGTCTCCTTGCTTGCGGTGAATGAGGTGTGAACCGTAGCAGATTGGCGTGATTTCCATCGGTAAGCATCGGCCACGCGATGTACTGGAGGCTTAGGCTTGGGAAACGCCCCTTTCCTGAATAAAAAAATCCTGCACAGAGGCAAGATTTTTGAACACTTATGCCAATCTTAATTAAAAACCGGCCGGAAGAAACTTCGTTCATAACTGATGATGCACTTTGTATCCGTCGCATATTTAAATGCAGCAATGCAGTCGGCATCAGTTTTTGAACGATTTCTGTAGTCCTCATACTCGGCCAGACTGGGGAATGAGAACAACGCCAGCGCGATGTTATTGGCCCCTTCTGACGGCAAGAAATAGCCGTGATGTGTACCGCCAAACTTTTCAACAAGCGGAATCCACATTTTTCCGTAGGCTTCGAATTGATCCAATTTTTCTGGGTCAACCACATAACGAAGATAGCAAGTTACCGCCATAAAATTCCTCTCGTTTAAAAGCTGATGAAAAAGCCTGTTCTGGGAATCAAGCGCTGCGCAGGACGTAAAAAAACCCGCATAGCTTAGGCTGATGCGGGTTTCTTTAAGCAGTTATTAGGCACTGCCAAGCCAGAATTTGGCGGAGAGGGTGGGATTCGAACCCACGGTACGTTTGCACGTACGCCTGATTTCGAGTCAGGTACATTCGACCACTCTGCCACCTCTCCGGATACTGCATTCTCGTCAGCAGCTGATACTTGATCTTGCTAAGTATCTTGCTGAAATCACCTTGGTTTGGCTCTTTCGAGCTTTGCTCTGGGTGATTGTTTTCGCCTTGGTCATTGGCGAGCACCGAAGACAGAAACTATAGCAAAGAAATTGGGTGCTTGTCTCGGCACCCGCACTTTTTTTGCATGAAATACGAAAAAAATTTGATGGTGCGCGCTGGCAAGCCCGTCGCGCACCACCCTCGCCTGTCGATCAGGCCTTTGCCTTGAGCACTTCAACGCCGCCCATGTACGGGCGCAGCACGTCCGGCACCACCACGCTCCCGTCTTCCTGCTGGTAGTTTTCCAGCACGGCGACCAGTGCGCGGCCAACGGCCAGACCCGAGCCGTTCAGGGTGTGAACCAGTTCCGGCTTGCCTTGCGCGTTGCGGAAGCGCGCTTGCATGCGGCGGGCCTGGAAGGCTTCGCAGTTCGATACCGAGGAAATCTCTCGGTAGGTGTTCTGCGCGGGCAGCCACACTTCCAGGTCATAGGTCTTGGACGAACCAAAGCCCATGTCACCGGTGCACAGCAGCACCACGCGGTACGGCAGGCCCAGCAGTTGCAGCACGCGTTCGGCGTGGCCGGCCATTTCTTCCAGCGCTTGCTGCGACTTTTCCGGGTGCACGATCTGCACCATTTCGACCTTGTCGAACTGGTGTTGGCGGATCATGCCGCGCGTGTCGCGGCCGCCGCTGCCGGCTTCCGAGCGGAAGCACGGGCTGTGGGCGGTCAGCTTGATGGGCAATTCGGCTTCGGCAACGATTTCGCCGCGCACGGTGTTGGTCAGTGTGATCTCGGAGGTCGAGATCAGGTACAGGTCTTCCTGCGCCACGGGGTTGCCGTGTTCGTCTTCCGACGGGCCGCCCTTGGTGACCCAGAACATGTCGTCCTTGAACTTGGGCAACTGGTTGGTGCCGATCAAAGACGCGGTGTTCACGATGTAGGGCGTGTAGCACTCGGTGTAGCCGTGTTCTTCGGTCTGCGTGTTCAGCATGAACTGCGCAAGCGCGCGGTGCAGGCGTGCGATCTGGCCGCGCAGCAGGCTGAAACGCGAACCGGCCAGTTTCACGGCGGTGTCGAAGTCCAGGCCCAGCGGTTCGCCCAGCGCGACGTGGTCCTTGGCCGGAAACGGCAATGCGGTCGGCTCGGAACCGGTGGGGCTCCAGCGGCGCACTTCGACGTTGTCGGCCTCCGACGCGCCAGTGGGCACGCTTTCGTGCGGCAGGTTGGGCATCCACAGCATCAGTTCCTGCACATCGTGCTGGATGGTGCCGAGTTCGGCTTCCAGTTCTTTCAGGCGGGCCGGGATGGCCTGCGACTGTGCCATGACCGCAGATGCGTCTTCGCCCTTGGACTTCAGCGCGCCGATCTGTTTGGCCAGCGAATTGCGCTGGGCTTGCAGGGTTTCGGTTTCGGTCTGCACGGCCTTGCGGCGCGATTCAAGCGATTGGAAACGGGCGACGTCGAGGTCGAAGCCGCGCGCCTTCAGGCGGTCGGCGACGGGTTGCAGTTCTTTGCGCAGCAGGGCGATATCGAGCATGAGGCGAGGCCAGTGGAGAAATGTGCAGGCATTTTAGTACGCAAGCGCACTTCCCCCGACTTGCCCCAGGAATCTGCGTTCATGCGGGCAAGACTTGCACCTTGTCCTTGACCTCTTGCTTGGACATCAGCTTCATCGCTACGTCCCGCAGCGGCCCCATCTGACGGCAGATCAGCGCCAGCTGAGTCAGCACCAGGCGGTGGGCATCATCGGTGTCGTCAGATGCCTTGTCCAGTTCGTCGGCCAGTTCCTGCTCGGTGGGGTCTACCGGCGGCAGGGGGTCGCCAAGGGCCAGGCTGCGGATGATCAAGTCCATCCGGTTGCCCACCTGCACCACCGTTTTGCTGATCAGTTCATCGCGCGAATCCTCGGACAGCGCATCGCGGTGCGCACCCAGCGCCGACAGATAACCCAGCAAGGTGTGCGACACCACCAGAAAGCGCAAGGCGCTGTCGGTGTCGCGGCGCACGTGGCCGGGTTCTTTCAGCATGTTGGACACAGCGGTCGACAAGGCAGCGTCGGAGTTGTGGGCGTCTCGACGCGCCAGGCGGTAGGCCAGGTCGTCGCGCGCGCCGGTGTCGTATTGGGACAGAATCTGCTGCAGGTAGCGGCGGTTGCTGGCCAGCGCGGCGGCCGCGACTTTGCCCAGCTTGCGGCCCTGCCAGTCGGGCAGGATGGTGATCACGGCAATGCCGGCGATCAGCGCGCCGATGAAGGTGTCGACCATGCGCGGCACGATCAGGTCGTAGCTGTTGCCGATCTGGTTGAAACTCATCAACACCAACAAGGTGATCGCGGCAGTCGCCACCAGGTAGCGCTTGGTGCGGGTAGAGAAGAACACCACGCCGGCCATCACGGCAATCGCAGACTGCATCAACAGGTCGGGGAATAGCGTCAAAAATGCCCAGCCCATCAACAGGCCGAAGGCGGTGCCCAGCATGCGCTGCCCCACCCGCGTAAGCGTGGCCCCGTAGTTGGGCTGGCAGACGAACAGCGTGGTCAGCACGATCCAGTAACCCTGTCGCGCGTGGATCAGGTGCAGCACGACGTAGCCAGCCGTCAGCGCCAGCGACAGGCGCAGCGCATGGCGGAACAGCGGCGACGAGGGCGTCAATTGCAGGCGGATGCGGTCGAAGGCATCGCGCAAAGAGCGCGGCGAGCGGTCGAACAGGCTGCTGTCTTCGCCCTCTACGCCCAGGTCGGCTGCGCTGGCGCTGGCCAGGCGGGCGTCCAGGCGGGTCAGGTTGCCGCCCAGCGCGCCCAGCGAACGCAGCAGGCGGAACCATTCGGGTCGGTCCTGGGCCCGCAGGAACTCCAGGGAATTGCGCAGGTCTTCGATCGCCTGAGCGGTATCCGGGCCTTTTTCGTAGGGCTGGCGCAGCTGGATGCTGCGCGCCAGGCGGCGGCAGGCGCGGCCTTGCAGTTGCAGCAGGCGCTGGCAACGGAACAGCACGTCGCTGTGGAAGAACACGTCGGCAAGCGTGTGATACGGGTAGTGAGACGAGCTGGCCCGTTCGTGTACGTCTTGCGCAATGAAGTACAGCTTCAGATAGCGCTTGATCTTCGGATCGGGCCGCGTGCCCATGCGGCTGAAGATACTTTCCTTGGCGATGTTCAGCGCCTGCACCAGTTGGCCGTTCTTCTGCGCAAGCACCACGCGCTTGGCTTCGATGTCGTTGTCGCGCACCGGTTCGAACAGCGCGGCTTTCAGGCGAAGGTAGTCGCCCAGGGTTTCAAACACGCGCGCCAGATTCTGTTGCACGGGCTGATGGCGGAAAAGCGCTGCCCACAATACCGACAGCAGGCCATACCAGGCGGCACCGATCAGCAACAGCACCGGTTCGCGCCAGAAGGTGCCGGTGGCCTGCGCGTGCTGGTCCATGCCGATGGTGGTGTAGATCGACAGGATCAGCGTGCCGTAGGCGATGGCGCGATATCGGTCACCGACCGCGCCCAGCATGGTCAGGCCGAATGCCGCCAGCGCCAGGCCAATGCCGAACAGTATCGGGAACGGGAACAGCGCTTCTACTGCGAACGCGGCGGCGGCAAAACACACCAGCGTAACCGCCAGGGCGCGCAGCCGTCCTTGCCAGCTGTCGTCCGTTTCGGAGATGGCGCAGGCGATGGTGCCCAGGAAGATCGGCGCGGCCAGTGCCACGTTGCCGGTCGCCCAGCACACGGCCATGACGCTGCCCAGCGCAATGAAGACGCGCAGGCTGTAGACGAAGGTGTCCAGCGCCCAGAGACGGCGCAAAGAATCGACAAAAGCGGGAAAACGCATGAGAAGGGCCGAGCGGGGGGGTGCGACGAGGCAACACTATCGCATGCCGGCCATATTGTGGTCGCGCGAACTGTGGGGGTTTTTCAACGCCCCCCACCCGTTCGTGGTCTTGCGGTGACTTCGCGGGCTTCGGTTCAGCCCTTTCAGCTCAATCCGTTCAGTTCACCAACTTCAATTCGCCCTTCATCACGCCCCAGTGGCCGGGGAAGGAGCAGAAGAAGGCATAGGCCTCGCCGTCCTTCAAGGCGCTGATCGGGAAAGTGACGGAATCCGTCTCGCCGCCGCCAATCACTTTGGTGTGAGCGATGACACGGGTGTCGCCTGCCTTGACGTAGTTGGCGGCAATGCCGGCCGGAATGCCGTCGGTGCCGATGGCGTTCACGTCGGCGGCCTTGCTCAACACCCAGTTATGGCCCATGGCGGTCTTGGGCATCTTGCCCGAGTGCTTCAGCTTGACCGTGAATTCTTTGCAGCTCTTGCTAACTTCGATGACTTTCTTGTTGAACTGCATGGCGTCGTTGCCTTCGATGTCTACCGAGCAGTCGGCGGCCATTACGGGGCCGGCAACGGCAAAGGCGGCCAAGGCCAACAAGATTTTCTTAGCAATCACGTGAATCTCCAGCTTGAGTAACCGACAAACCGCGTCGCGTGGGGCTGCACGGCTTGCGGCGGCGTCCGGCGGTGCGCATGGCCCGGCCTGGAAAGATGCCGCTTACAGATGATATGCCTCTGTTACGGCCGAGTTTCCGTATGAGCAAGCAGGGATTTGATCCGGATCAAGCCGCGCGCACAAAACCAAATATCCAAACATTCACATAGGGCTTTTGGCACAAGCACACCAAACTACTCATAAGTTACCGCCTTTTACGTTGGGGTATCTCATCCTTAACAGATGGCCCCCTACAGTGAACCCATCCATACAAATGATTCGACTGGAATCCTTTCCCTTGCCAACACGCAGCCCACCCACAGGCGCGCGCAGCCTCCGCGCCTACCCTACGCTGCGACAGTTGATTGCCGCCGCGCTCGTTGCTCAAGCCGGCTTGGCAATCCCTCTGGCAGGAAATGCGCAATCGGCGGACACCGCCGGTGCGCCGCGCGCCGCCACGGCCAGCCCTTACGACGCAACGCGCCACGATGCCCTGGTAGGTGCAGTGCGCGACGGCTCCACCAGCCCCAGTCAAGCAGTCGACCAACTGAACGCCTGGGCCGCGCAGCCCCTGGCACCGGCAGTACGCCAACGCGTTCGCGCAGACACCATCGTGTTTGCGATGCGTGCGGGCGACGCTGCGTCGGCGGTGCGATACGCCCGCGCCGATGGCGGCATTGCAGGCTTGCCCGATTACGCCCTGGAATTCGTTTTTCAGGCAGCCCGGTCGATCCCCGATCACGCGCTGCAAGGCGAGGCCGTTGCGCAATTGCGCAGCCGCCAGCCCGAAGCATGGCGGCCACGTGTGCTGGAAGCCCTGTGGCTGACCGATACCGGCGAGTTCGACCGCGCAGAGACTGTCTTGAACGTGCTGGCGGCCAGGTCTGCCGGCAGCGATCTGGAACAACGCGTTGCGCTGCTGGAAGCGCGCGGTGCATTGAACGAAGCCCGTGAGCGCCCGCTGGAGGCGCTGGGTAACTACACCGATCTGAACGCCATCGATCCCGGCCACCGTTATGCGCGCCGCGAAGGTACCTTCCTGCTGGGTCAGGTCGATGCGCCGACTGCCGCATGGAAAGAGGCACAGGCCGCCTCCCCTGACATGTTCACCCCGCTTGAACGCGCCAGCATGCAGCAACAGGCGCTTGGCCGCAGCCTGCGCTGGGCGATTGCCGAGCGCGATCAGGCAGTCGGTCATGGCCCGGCCCGGTTTGTGAGAATGGACGAGGTGCTGGCCGGATTCGAACCGGCGATTCAGGAAGCCAACACGGCCGAAGCGCAAGCCCGTGCGGCGGCGGACGAAGAATCTGCCCGCGCCTGGCGCGATCTGTCGTTGCAGCTTCGTTATGACCGGATGCTGGCCTGGCTGGAACGCGGCCGTTTCCCCGCCGTGATTGCCGAATATGAAGCCCTTCGCGCCGATGGCGTGAACCCGCCCTATTACGCGCTGTCGGCTGCCGCGGGTGCTTATCAACAGCAACGCCGCTCGGATTTGGCGGTTCCGCTGTACGAGGCCGCGCTGCGCGACGGTGGCAGCGCCATTCCCACGCCCAGCGACACCCATGTGGGCCTGGTCTACGCCTACCTGGATACCGCCCAGTTCGAGCAAGCCGACGCCTTGCTGACGCAGCTGGAAACCGCCACGCCTCCGTTGCTGCGCCGCTCGCCTGAACGCGGCCGCGCCAATCCGCAATATGGCGCGGTTCGCAACCTGCGGGCACTGGAACAGCTCTATACCGACCGCCCTGCCGTCGCAGAACGCAGCTTCGGCATTCTGTCCGGCTTGGCCCCCATGCATTCTGGCTTCCGAGACGGTCAGGCCCAGACGCAGCGCCTGCGCGAACACCCGGATGCCGCGCTCGCACTCTATGAAGAACTGCTGACCGATTCGCCTGACGACGTAAGTGTGCGCGCTGGCTATGCCACTGCGTTGATGGACGCCAACCAACACCGTGCCGGCCGCGAATTGACCGACGCGCTGGAACAGGAAGCACCCGAGTCGATCGCGGTGCGCAACGCCGTACGCATGCGCGACGGCCGCCAGGCTGCCCGGCTCGACATCGAAGCCGGTGCGTCCTGGGGCGGCGGTGCGCTGTCGAATCGTGACTGGCGCACTGACACCACGCTTAGCTCGCCTTTGATCGACGACCAATGGCGCGTGTTCTATCACCAGATCTTTGCGCAGGCAGATGTGGACCAAGGCAGCTCGCGCCTTGCGCGCAGCGGTCTGGGCCTGCAATGGACTGAAGGACGCTGGGGTGCCAGTGGCGAAATACATCATGCCAATCAAGGCCCGTACCGAACCGGCCTGGCGCTTGGCCTGAATTACCGGGCCAGCGACGCATGGCGCTTCGCCGCAGAAATCGACACCAACAGCCCCGAGACACCGTGGCGCGCCCGCCGTGCCGACATCGGTGCGCACTCGGCAGCGGCGGCGGCCACCTACGTGGTCAATGAGTCGCGCAGCTTCACCGGTCGTGTGCAACGCATGGATTACAGCGATGGCAACCAGCGCGATGCCGTTGGCCTGAGCTGGCGCGAACGCCTGATCACCGGCCCGCGCTTCCAGCTGGAAAGCACGTTGGGCGCAGAAGTCGCCGGTGCGGACCGCCAGGATGTTCCCTACTTCAGCCCCTCGCGCGAACGTGCGGTGGAACTTGGCCTGCGCGCCCAGTACCTGACCTGGAAACGCGATGACCGCCGCTTCTACCAAGTCGTACAGGCCGGCACCGGCCGATACAACCAGGCAGGGTTTGGCAGTGGTGCCTTGTGGTCAGTCCGATATCAACACCAATGGGATATCGGCGATGCCCTGCAACTGAGCTACGGCCTGGGTATTTCCAGCCACCCCTACGATGGACGCAGCGAACGTAGCCGCGAAGTCTTCCTTACGATCTCGGTGCCGCTGCAATGATGAATTCCTGTCTGATCCGCGCGAGTGCGCGCCGAATCGCATCACGATTTTCTCGCCACGGTGTCTTTGCAGCGCTGCTGGCATTTGTGTTGATTCCTCTTGCCCTGAGTCCGCTGACCGCCAACGCGCAGCGTCTGCCGCCGCCTGATCCAGAGGATGGCCAGACCTTCCGCGTGGTCGCGCTGCACGACATTCGCACCAACGTGCTGAACAGCTTCGAAACATCGCCAGAACCTACCGCCCTGGATGAAAAGACGCTGGCGGACTGGTTCGCCTGGTTGCAGTCGGCTGACTATCACCCGATCAGCGTGCAGCAGATCGTGGACGCCCGTGCTGGCGGCAAGCCCTTGCCGCCGCGCGCCATTTTGCTGACCTTCGATGATGGCTACGTAAGCTTCTACACCAAGGTCTTCCCGCTGCTGAAGCGCTTCCAATACCCCGCGCTGATCGCCTTGGTGACCGACTGGATGGAGTCTCCCGCAGGGCAACCGGTGAAGGGCTACGGTGGCCTGGTGCCGCCACCGCGCGAGAACTTCATGACCTGGGCGCAAGCCCGCGAAATGGCCGCATCGGGCTTGGTTGAATTCGCCAGCCACAGCGACAGTCTGCACACCGGCTTGCCCGGCAATCCGCAAGGCAATCTGCAACCGGCTGCCGTTACGCGCGTCTACCGCGATGGCACTTACGAAGACGAAAAGCTGTACCAGGCACGGATTGAAACCGACCTGCGTCGCAGCCGTGCACTGATTCAAGACCGCACGGGTACGAAAGTGCGCGCCATGGTCTGGCCCTACGGTGCCTACAACCGCGTGGCCCAGGATGCGGCCGCTGCGGCCGGCATGCCCTTGATGCTGACGCTGGACGAAGGCCCGAACACGCCTGACGTGCCCTTGAGCCAGATTCGCCGTTCGCTGGCCACCTACGACATGCCGGTGCCCGACTTCTCGCTGCTGCGCATGCCAGCCGGCGCTGGCGCGGGTGGTTATTACCCGCAGAACCGGGCCATGCACATCGACCTGGACTACATCTACGACCCGGACCCGGTTCAACAGGAAGCCAATCTGTCGCGCCTGCTGGATCGCGTTCAGGCCATTGGCCCGCGCAGCGTATTCCTGCAAGCCTTTGCCGACCCGGATGGTGATGGCGTGGCCGACGCGATGTACTTCCCCAATCGCCATCTGCCGGTTCGCGCAGACCTGTTCAACCGCGTTGCATGGCAGTTGCGCACCCGTACTGGCGTGCAGGTCTATGCATGGATGCCGGTGATGGCCTTCCACCTGCCCGCCGAAAATCCGCTTGCCACGCACACGGTTACCTGGCTGCCCGATGCGCCGTCCAAGGGTCGCTACGCACGCCTGTCGCCCTTCGATCCGGCGGTTCGTACCCTGATCGGCGAAATCTACGAAGACCTGGGCCGCTACACCAACTTCGCCGGCCTGCTGTTCCACGACGACGCGATGCTGGCCGATGATGAAGACACCAGTCCGCATGCGCTGGCCACCTACGCCAAGTGGGGACTGCCGACTGACATCAAGGCAATCCGCGCCGACCCGGCTCTGAGCGCACAGTGGGCGAAAGGAAAAACCCGTTTCCTGACCGATTTCACGCTGGAACTCGCAGCCCGCGTGCGCGAACAGCAGCCTGGCCTGCTGACCGCCCGCAACCTGTTCGCGTTGCCGCTGATGCAGCCGGAATCGGAAACCTGGTTCGCGCAGAACTACGTGCAGGCCTTGTCCAGCTACGACTACACCGCCGTGATGGCCATGCCCTACATGGAACAGGCCGAGAACCCGGAAGCCTGGCTGCGTGAACTGGCGCAGAAGGTCATTGCTACGCCTGGTGGCCTGGATCGCACCATCTTCGAGCTGCAAACCCGCGACTGGCGTGACAGCAAGCCGGTGCCAGACGCCACGCTGGCTGCCCAATGGTCGATGCTGCATCGCATGGGTGCCCGTCACCTGGCGTGGTACCCGGACGACTTCCTGAACGATCAACCTGGTCTGGACGTGTCACGCAATGCGCTGTCGATCCGCGCCAACCTGGCGGGTGAGGTCGACACGCTGGAGACCCCGCCAGCCCTGGCTCCGTCGAAACAAGCCCCGCCTGCCGACGACCGGCTTGAAACGCCGGGCGGCATGCGTGACCAAATCCGTGACCAACAATCGGGACGCAGCCAATGAGCCCCGATACATTCGGCACGACGCTGACGAAATGGTTGTTCGATTACGTCTTCTACTACCCTTTCTTCATGGCCTACGTGTGGATGGCCGGCGGCGTAGCCCATGCACTGGTATTCGAGCGGCTGCGCAATCGGCGGCTTGACCCGCTGCCCTTGCTGCCCGAACTGCCGCTGGTGAGCGTGGTCGTTCCCTGTAGGAACGAGGCCATGGCGATTCGCGATGTGATCGAGCAATTGATGCGCACGCGTTATCCGAACTACGAGGTCATTGCCGTCAATGACGGCAGTACGGACGACACCGGGGCCATTCTGGATTCACTGGCGCTCAGCTACCCGGCGCTGCGCGTGGTGCACCACGCCACCAACCAGGGCAAGGCGGTGGCCTTGAACACGGCCGCCCTGCTCGCCAAGGGTGAGTACATCCTGGGCATCGACGGCGATGCATTGGTTGATCCCGACGCCATCGGCTGGATGCTGCGCCACCTGCTGCAATCCGACAACGTGGGTGCCGTCACCGGCAACCCGCGCATCCGCACCCGCACCACCTTGATCGGCCGCATGCAGGTCGGGGAATTCTCGGCCACCATCGGCCTGATCAAACGCAGCCAGCATTTGTTCGGTCGCCTGTTCACGGTGTCTGGCGTGCTGGCCATGTTCCGTCGCAAGGCATTGCTGGACACCGAATTCTGGAGCCCGGACGTGATGACCGAGGACATCGACGTCAGCTGGAAACTGCAGCTGGCGGGATGGACCATCCGTTTCGAGCCGCGTGCGCTGTGCTGGATTCTGATGCCGGAAACTGTGCGCGGCCTGTATCAGCAGCGTCAGCGCTGGGCGGTCGGCGGCATTCAGACCTTGATGCGTTACACCGGCCGAGTGCTGCGACCGACGCACATCAAGATGTGGCCTATCTATATAGAGTATCTGGCCAGTGTGGTCTGGGCCTATGCGATGTTCCTCGTCCTGGCACTGGCCATCGTGCGCCCGTGGCTGCCGCCGGATTGGCAATTCGTCGGCTTCCTGCCCGAATGGCACGGCATGTTGCTGGGCATCACCTGCATGTTGCAGATGTTCGTCAGCCTGTGGATCGATCGCCACTACGACAAGCGCCTGCTGCGCTACTTCCTGTGGACCATCTGGTACCCGCTGGCGTTCTGGATGATCAACATGTTCACCACCGTCTTGGCCATCCCCATCACCTTGCTGCGTCGCCCCGGCAAACGCGCGCTTTGGGAAAGCCCGGAACGCGGCGCGGTTCCGTCACCAGGAGCAAGCAATGACTGAAGATCCGCTCATCATCGGCCCCTATCCCGACGAAGCCATCCGGCCTGCCACGGGTGCCGTCAGGCCGCCGCCCCGCACCCGTGACTGGGCACAACCCGCGCAAGACGAAGAACCCATTCTGGACGCCGCCCGCGTGTCCCTGGACGCGATTCGGCAGAACCGTTCCGCGCCGGCGGCGCTGGTCTTGTTCCTGTGGCTGCGCGTGGTTCGTCCGCTGTTGGTCACGGTCTTCTGGATTGGGGTGTTCGCCTATTCGTGGCGGCACTTTTTCAAGCCTACCGAGAACCTCAATGACTACCATTTGCTGTTGGTCTACGGGGCAATCATCCTGGGCATCTTCTTCATCATGCTGTTGATGGGACCGTGGCGGCGCGAGGCGCAGCAGACGGAAGCGCGCAATTACATGATTCGGCGCAGTTCCACGGCCGAACTGGCCGAATTTGCCGCGCTGGGTTCCCAGCGCGTCAGCCGCTGGCAGCGTGCACGTCGCCTGCTGGCGCATCACGACCGCAAGGGTCGCCTGCGTCACGCGGCCGATCTGGATACCGGACTGGCTGCGGCGACGCCCGACGGCGCAGCGGCAGTCCGCGTGCCTGTCATGGGCCCGCCTCGCCCCGAAGAGCAATAGGCACCAACACTGTCGCGTCGCGCAGACAAGCGGCAAATCATGCCCGCAATCACGAACATCGTGATTTAGTATCTAGTTGAAACTGATGGAACGACGGTGCGGCAGGCCAGCCTTCGCATGGTTGGCGTGCATGCCCGTTCCGCGGTCTGACTGGATACGAAAGGCCGTGAGACATCTGCTCGCATGATCGGACAACAGCTATCGGGCGCTCGCGCCTGGGTGATCGGGTGCGGGCTGCTTGGCCTGGTGCTGGGTGCCGCCCTGGGCGAATTGGCGGTACGACAGCAGCATCATGAAGAAGCCGCCACCCTGGCCGCCTCGTATATCGCACGGGCAGACCAGGTACACGATGAAGTCGTGAAAGTGCTGGCGCAAACCAATGCCTTCGCGGCACCAGCATGTTCCGACGAAGACATCGCCTACATGCGCGGCATGGTCATCCGGTCGCAGTTCATCAAAAGTGTGGCGCGCCTCGATGGCGAGCAGCTACTGTGCGGCGCAACCTTGGGACGCCTGAGCAAACCTGTCGCCCTTGCACCGCCCAATATGATCACGCCCGGTGGCATGCGTGTGAATTTCAATGCCAACGTGGCGGGTGTGCCAGACGTTCAGGCGATGGTCGTTGCGCATGGCAGGGCGTCTGTCATTGTCAGTCGGCTGAGCTATACCTCGCTGGTCGATCCCCGGTTGGATTACGCCATCGTGGTCGATGTCGCCGGCAAACGCGAACACTTCATCAGCAACGATCCCGAGATGGACATCGACGCGATTCCGCTGATATCGAGCGATACCTTGACGCTGAAGGACCGGCGTTATGAAGTGAGCTGTTCAAAGCGCTACCCTGGGTGCATCGTGGCGACATTGGCCAGCCCGCCTGCCGTGTCCGAGTCGCCAGTACTGCAAGGGTTTGCGGCGCTGGGCCTGCTGACGGGCATGGGCGGTGGCCTGGGTATCAGTCTTTGCATTGGCTGGCTGCGCTCGCTCAGGCGGCGGCTGCGACGGGCCTTGCACAATGGAGATCTGACGCTGGTCTACCAGCCAATCGTTCGGCTGGCCGACAGACACCTGGTAGGTGTGGAAGCCTTGCTGCGCTGGAAGGACGAATCCGGCAAACCCGTCAATCCAGAAGTTTTCATCGCCATCGCCGAACAAGCCGGTTTCATCAACGAGGTCACGCGTTTTGTGGTCAGGCGCACGCTGGCCGAACTGGCCTTGCAGGCCAAAGCGCGGCCGGGTTTTCGGATCACCATCAACATCTCGGTGCAGGATCTGACCAACCCGGGTTTCCTGCCCTTTGTGGCCGCGCAACTGAAACAGCGCGGCTTGCCCGCCGACAGCCTTGGCTTTGAAGTGACCGAGCGTTCCACCGCTGAGCACGAACCGCTTGCCCGTGGCATTCAGAAGCTGCGCGATGCCGGCCATAGCGTGTACCTGGACGACTTCGGTACCGAGTACTCCAGCCTGTCCTACCTGGCTGACCTGAGCATCGACGCGATCAAGCTTGATCGGGTCTTCACCATGCACCTGGACGAAGACAGCAACAGCGCCAGCATTGCGCCCCAGATCGTTGCGATGGCAAAGGGACTGGGGCTGGGCCTGGTGGTGGAAGGTATCGAGGAAGAACGCCAGGCGGCGTACTTCCTGAAGCTCGATCCGACGGCCTACGGCCAAGGTTGGCTGTTCGGCACGCCGGTGCCGGCAGACCGGCTGTTCGAGCGGTGATGGCGGTAAAGACTGCTACATCAATAGCTGGCGGTATACGTCAGCGCAAACGTCCGGCTGCGACCACGGTAGTCCAGCGTCTCAGCATTGGTCAGCCCCCGATAGAACACCTGCGCACGCTGTGACCAGATGGTCTGGTAGTCCTTGTCCAGCAGGTTCTGAATGCCGAAGCTCAAGCGGCCTACCGGCAGTTTGTACGAGCCCATCAGATCAAACGTGGTGTAGCTGTCCAACTGGTTGCCCGCACTGTCCGACAACGAGAACGACCGCACCGCCTGCAGTCGCGCCGACATCTTGTCATCGGCCCAGCCGGCAAACGCCGTCAACTTGGACGGGCTTGCGTCCGTGATCGACTGACGCACCCAGTCGCCGTTCTGGCGACGCTCTGAACGAATCGCCAACACATTGCCGCCCACCTGCCAGCCGCCATTCCAGGTGTAGGCAACTTGCCCTTCCAACCCGTAGTTGCGCTTGCGTTCCTCGGCCACCTGCAAGCTGAGCGTGATCGGCACATAGGTGATGTTCTTGTCGGACCACGAATAGAACGCAGCCGCCTGCGCACTCAGCCCACCTGCGCGACGCGCCCAGCCCAGTTCGACCTGCTTGGTCTTGATGCCGGTAAGCGGCGACGCAGCCACATTGATGCTGTTCAACAAGCGCCAGGTTCCGCCCGTGCCGCCCACCAATTGGTAGTTGCCCACGCCGTAATACTTGGCCGGATCAGGCAGCTCGAAGCCTTCCGAATAATTGGCCCACACCCGCTGCGCAGGCGAAAAACGATAGGTGGCACCTGCGTTCAACAGGGTCACGTTATAGCGATTGCTGCCTCCCGGAATGGCATCTGCACTGCGGCCATAACCACTGTTGACCAGTACCTGCTGCGAGGCCTGCACGAAGTCGTCCACGTCAACCGACATGCGCTGTTGGCGCACGCCGCCCGACAAGGTCAGTGCATCCGTCAATTTCCAATCGACCTGGCCGAAGGCAGACACGCCATCGATCTGATAGTTGGGATAACGGCCCACCGAGCCAATCGCGTTGTTCACCAGGCCGCCGCTGGCCAGGGCCGTGGCGTTGTTGAACAAGACTTGGGTGGCGTCGAACTTTTCTCTGTCCAGGTCTACGCCGTAAGTGACGCTGACCCGATCCCAGTTCTTGGTAAGCGCGGTCTTCAAGCCCACGGCGTCGGTATTCTGCTTGGACGACGAGTAATACGGCAGCGCCCCCAGACCGGGCACGGCAATGCGACCGGGGAACGGATAGAACGCAATCTTTTCCTGGCGCGCAAAGAGCTGTGCGTTGAAGTCCTGCCCGCCCAGAATATTGGTGGCGTGATAGTCGGCGTTGAACATGCCGCGCTTGGTCGTTGGCACCACATCAGACCTGAAGCCGCTGCGTTGTTCCAGATACTGGCTTTGGGTAGTCAGCGCGCCGATCAGGTTCGGTCCCATGTACAAGGACTTGTCGCCGTCGTACTTGGACTCGTAATACTGCCCCAGCAAAGACAGCTTCTGTCCAGCCGGCAGCTTGATATCAACGCTGCCCAGCACATCGACCGAGCGGTTGTACTGCAAGTCGGTCTGGGTAATGTCGGTGCGCAATTGCTTGCCGTCGCCACCGTATGCGGCCTCGTTCTTCTGCACTGCCAGCCCCAGACGTGCTTGCACCACATCGTTGCCGCCGCTGATCGACTGGGCGATGCGCGTGTCATGGTCGTCGCCATGGCGCAGACCACTGCGCACGCCCACTTCCGAGGTGAAGGCCGGGCCGCCTGGCTCGCCGCGCCTGGTGATCAGGTTGACGATGCCACCCGTAGCCCCGCCGCCGTACACAGCGCTGGCACCCGACAGCACTTCAACGCGTTCGATATTGAACGGATCGATGGAATCGAACTGCCGGCTGATGCCACGCGCGCTGTTCAGCGACACGCCATCGATCATCACCAGCACACTGCGGCCACGCAGGTTCTGCCCGTAGTTGGTACGGCCCTGCGGACCAAGATCAAGCCCGGGAATCAGCTGACCCAGCGCTTCCTTCAGCGGCACGCCGGCGCGAATCTGCGTCTGAAGTTCCTCGCCTTCGATGATCCAGGTGGTTGCTGCCAGCTCCGAGATGTTCTGTGCCCCACGTGTGGCAGTGCTGACCACTTCAGGCAATTCCGTGCGTACTTGCGCAGTGGCCAGCATGGGCCACGCGCCGATCAAGGCGCAGTACAACGCACTGCGGTGCCATAGGCGCGCAGCGCGCGGGGTCTTGTCGTGCATGTCGATCTCCCCCGACCGCACGGCAGATGCCATGGCGCGGTCAGACTTTGTTAGATAATAAGAATCATTAACTTTAAGTTCCGCGTCAGGCGAACTTTGTTCCCTGCGGAACAATTGGCGTGAATTCGCGCGTATTCCCACGCTTTCGCATGCTTTTGCAATGACCGCGACGCGCACTGGACTGGAGCCACTGCATGCTGTGTACGAAGGACATCGAACGCATCAAGGCCGACTGGCGGGCCTGCGTCTGGAGTCACACCTTGACCGATGTGCAAGCCACGCAACTGCTGCCCACCATCCAGATTGCATCGGTGCCCGCAGGCGGCTACATCTGGCGGCGTGGCGATACCTCAGACCACTGGGTTGGCATGGTGTCGGGCAGCATGAAGCTGTGCAGCACGTCACCCGCAGGCAAGTCGGTGACCTACACCGGCATGGCCTACGGCTGGATCGGGGAAGATGGAATCGTGTCGGGCGGCGCGCGCAATTGCGATGCCGTGGCGCTGATCGACGCGGTCATCGCCAAGATGCCTGCGGCAGTGTTCTTGAAACTGCTGGAAGAGAACCCAGCCTTCAATCGCTTCGTCATGCGCCAGATGAGCGAACGCACCCAGCAATTCATGGAACTGACGGCCTTCGAAAAAATGCTGGACCCGGTCGCCAAGGTTGCCCGCAGCCTGGGGGCCTTGTTCAACCCGTGGTTCTTCCCACCCCACTCGCTTGAACTGAAAGTCACCCAGGCCGAGGTCGCCGATTTCTGCAACATGTCCCGGTCGCGTGTGAGCATTGCGTTGAAGCAACTGGAACGCGAGGGGCTGGTGAAGGTGGCCTACAGCGGTACTACCGTCGTTGATCTGGACGGACTGCGACGCTACGCAGAGGTGTAGCGCCGCAGTTTTCAGTGACCGTTTAAAAACGCAGGTTCGCGCTCAGCCACAGACGACGGCCGTAGTTCACCGTGTTGTAGGCCGCTTCGTTCAAGCGCTTGTCGCCCACGTTGTAGACCGCTGCATTCAAGGTCAAATCCTTGGTCGCGGCAAACGACGCCCCAATGTCGGCGGTGATGTAGTTGGGATACTCACGCACGCCCGGCGCAATCTCGCGACCGTTCGCCCCACCCGCCTCGATTTCCTTGCCACGGAAGCTCAGCGCCGACCACAGCGTGGTCTGGCCGGTGGCACGCCATTCGCCACGCAGATTGAACATGTGCTTGGGCGTACGTGCCAGCGCAAAGCCCTGATAGGTGCCGCTGCGTTGCTCGGAATCCGTGTAGGTGTAATTGGCCTTCACATCGACAGTGCGGCTGACATTCCACACGGTGCTGAACTCAGCACCATTGATCACGGCACGGTCGATGTTGATCCGATCCATCACGATGATGGCGGGATTTTCCACCCAGCGATTGGTCGTGGTCAGCGTCGACAGCTTGTCCTTGAAGTTGGTGCGGAACAAGGTGGCGCTGGCCGTCAGGTTGCTGCGGTTCGACCAGGTGGTGCCGATCTCGGTCGTGGTGCTGGTTTCCGGCTTCAGGTCTGGGTTGCCCAGCATCACAAAGCGATCGCGACCGCGCAGGTAGGCGTAGCCGGGCACAATCGCGCGCAGCTCGGGGGCCTTGAAGCCGCGCGACACACCGCCCTTCACCGTCCAGTTGTCCGTTGCACGCCAGACACCGTACAAGCGCGGGTTGAAGTGCTTGCCGTAGTGCTCGTGGTCATCCAGACGCAGGCCGCCGGTCAGCGAAAAACGCTCGCTCAGCGCCCATTCGTCTTCAACGAACACCGCCTTCTGCACCACACCGAACTGGTAGTTGCGGTTGTCACGCAGGCCTGGGTTGAAGTCGGTCAGCGACGCATCGTTCCATTGCAAACCGGTGCTGACGATGTGATTGCCGATCGGGGCCGTCAAGGTTGCATCGAGCACCGTGTTTTCGATCTGCGGTTCGCGCGGCGGCTGGAACCCAATGCGCCAGGCTTTCTCGCGCGCCAGCGACACCTTGGACGTTGCCCAGCCCCAGCGGCCGATATGCGAAATCGACCAGTGATCGCGGTTGTTCTGTTGCAGCGTGGTCGCGGCCACACTGGTGAATTCACTGCCGTTTTCCAGACGCGTGGCTCCCGCTTCCAGCAAGATGTCCTGGAACTGCGTCGGCGTGATCGACAGGCGCGCCGTCAGGTCACGATGACGCGCCTTGCTGAAGCCACCGCTAAGATCCTTGTCGTCGGCCTCGCGCACCATCTGGCGGCCCCACATCTGCAAGCCCACCACGTCTTCCTTGATCGGGCCGTTCAGGTAGAACTGCCCTTGCCAGGAATTGCCGGAATCCGAATGCGTCTGCAAGGTGGAATCCAGGCTCACCGAGCCGCCCCACTTGTTGGCAACCTTCTTGGTGATGATGTTCACCACCCCGCCCATGGCGTCCGAGCCATATAGGGACGACATCGGGCCACGCACGACTTCAATGCGCTCAATCGCCTCGGCGGGCGGAATGAAGCTTTGCTCGTAGCCCCGATTGCCATTGACCCGCGCGTCGCGTGTGCTCTGACGCTTGCCGTCGACCAGAATCAGCGTGTATTCGCCCGGCAGGCCGCGAATCGAGATATCGCTTTCGTTGGCCGTGCCGCTTACTGTCACACCTTCCACGTCGCGCAACGCATCGGTCAGATCGCGGGTGGCGCGCTTGCGCAAGTCGTCGCCCTTGATGATGCTGATCGACGCGGGGGCTTCCTCGATCAGTTGTTCAAAACCCGAGGCCGTGACCACCACCTCGTCCAGGGCCGAGACACCCGTGGCGTTCTGCGCCTGCGCGGGTAAGACACCTGCCGTCCACGTGGCGAGCGCCAAGCTGGTCCACACGGCGCACTGCCGACCTTGAAACGGGAAAGGCATGAGAGAATTTCCTACAGAAATGAATGCGAATAAAAATCGTATGCATAAAGGCTGTAAGAAATTGGACAAGCTGTGACAAGTGCCCGTGTCATGGTGGTTGACGACCACCGCAAGATTCGCGATCCGCTGGCGGTATACCTGCGCCGCCACGGCTTCGACGTGCGCACCGCGCCCGATGCAGCCGCCATGCACATGCTGCTGCGCCACGAACGATTCGATGTGATCGTGTTGGATGTGATGTTGCCGGACGGCGACGGATTCGACCTGTGCCGCCAGATTCACGCCGAACACGATTCTCTGGTGATCCTGCTGACCGCCCTGGGCGAATCCGAAGAACGAGTTCGCGGCCTGGAACTAGGCGCCGATGACTACGTGGTGAAGCCCTTCGACCCACGCGAATTGGTGGCGCGCATTCAAAGCGTCTTGCGGCGTCGCAGCCGCACGCTTGCACAAGGCGCGGCGATGCCACCCGTTGCGGTTGAAGAAATACCTGCCCAGCCCCCCGTCCGACGTTACGGGTTTGCAGGATGGGTATTCGATGTCGACCTAGGCCGGCTGACCCGCCCATCGGGCGCACCGGTTGCACTCAGCGAGGTGGAATGCCGCTTGTTGCTGGCCTTGCTGCAACACCCGAACACGGTACTGAGCCGCGAACGACTGCTGGATCTGACCGAAGGCGAGCGCAGTGGCGAACCGGCGTTCGATCGCACCATCGATAGGCAAGTCAGCCGTCTGCGCCTGAAACTGTCCGATGATGCAAGGCAGTCGGAACTGCTACGCACAGTGTGGGGAAACGGGTATCGCTTGGTCGCAGATGTGAAGGTCTTGGCATGAACAGCGATCTGTTGATCGACCTACGGAAGTTGACAGTGCAGGCAGCAAGTTTCATAAGCAGCGCGCCAGCCTTGCCAGCGCATTCGTCCGTGTCACGGCAGCCATTGCGATGAAACCAGCAGCATCCCGTCGCTGGCGCTGGGCCGGAGGCATGACCTCGCAGCTGTGCCTGGTGCTGGCACTGGCTCTTTTCGGTTCACACCTGATCGCCGTGCTGTTCCTGCAAAGCACAGGCGAACTGATCCACCCGCTGTCGCGCCAACAAGTCGTGGACCGCCTGGCAGTGGCCTACCGCGCCTTGCAGACTATCCCGGCCGAGCACGCCACGCGCGTGATGCAAGCCACCGCCACGGAACAAGCCCGCCTCTGGGTATCCCCCGAGGCCGACGTCGCCGCAGCCGAGATGCGCGAGGAAGAAAACCGGCTTGCCGACGCCTTGCGCACCCGTCTGTCCCTGTCCGCCGACACCCAGGTTCGCATCCAGCTGGAACGCGCCGATGGCGACCACGCACGCGCCCCTGTACTCAGCCCGCGCGGCTGGGCACCGCTGGAATTGCGCAGCAGCATCGCCCTGCCCGACGGCCAATGGCTGAACAGTGACGAACGCCCGTCCGGCAGCTACGAATGGTCGCGCCTGCTGGCGTTCTCGCTACCCGTCAGCACCCTGCCCGCACTGTTCATCATGCTGGTGTTCGTGCGTCGAATCGTGGCCCCGATCAAAACCCTGGCCGCCGCCACCGACCGCCTCAGTCACGGCGAACGTCTGGACCCATTGCCCCTTGCCGGCCCACGCGAAGCCCGCGAATTGACCGACGCCTTCAACGCCATGCAACTACGCCTGACCCGCTACGTGGAAGGCCGCACCCGCATGCTCGCTGCCATCAGCCACGACTTCCGCACGCCCCTGACCGCCATGCGGCTGCAAGCGGAACTGATCGACGATGACGCCTTGCGCCACGACATGCTGGAAAGCGTGGCCGAACTGCAATCCATGACCGAACACACGCTGGATTTCGTACGCGACGACGCCATGCACGAAGCAACCGTCACGCTACCGATCAACCGGCTGATCGACGAGGTAGTGAAACGGTATCGGCTGATGGATGAACCGGTAATCTGGAACGGTGCCTCTGACGTGGCCTGCCGCTGCCGGCCGCTGAGCCTGAAGCGGGCCATGACCAATCTGATCGACAACGCCTTGCGGCACGGTGGCAGCGCAGAAATCCGCTTGCAAGTCGAGCACTCGTCATCGTCGCTGCGCATCGACATTCTGGACAGCGGGCCAGGCATTCCGCAGGCATTGCTGGAACAGGTGTTTGAGCCTTTTGTGCAGCTTGGCGCGCGCGGAGAAGACGCGCTGGGTCGAGGGCTGGGATTGGCTATCGCCCGATCCGCCGTGCAGGCGCATGGTGGGGAATTGACGCTGGAGAACCGATCTGCAGGCGGACTGAACGCGATCATCCGCTTGCCCGGATCATTGCTTCAAGGCTGACTCCAGCGTGCCGTCAAACACCGCCAGTCGCTGGATACGCGGCAGCATGTCGGCCTTCATCGCCACATGCGCGGCACTGACTTGGTAGGCGTCGTGCGCAGCCGCATCGGTAAACAAGGACACCGTGGCGTAGTCCAGCCCATCCGACCGCGATGCTTCATTGGTCCGAAAATCGTAGCTGACCAATCCGCCACACTCTTCGCGCACGCGCTGGCAATGCGCTTGAACCTGCGCAATGAATGCCGGGTCGGGCGCGGGGTCGAACTTCATCATCACGATATGCAGATACATCACGTTCTCTCTGACACTGAATAAGAAAAGGCAGATGCCTGCCTGCTACATCCGCGCAAGCATGCCGCCATCGATCGCCAGCACATGACCGTTTACAAACGATGCTGCACGCGATGTCAGGTAAACAACAGCTGGCGCGATGTCCGCTGGTTCGCCCCAGCGTCCGAGCGGCACTGCTGTTTGCAGGAAGCTGTCGAAGCCCTCTCGCTCCTGCAAACCACGTGTGAATTGCGTGCGCACAAATCCCGGTGCCAGCGCATTGGCGGTGATCCCGGACGGCCCGTATTCCACCGACAAGGCGCGGGTAAATGCCGCCAGTGCACCCTTCGCGGAGGCGTATGCAGCAATACCCGGCATGCAAGCCTGCCCAGCCACGGAAGACATGATCACGATGCGCCCGAAGCCTTTGCGTTGCATGGCGGGCAGCGCCGCCTGCACGCAGTGGAAGGTGCCGTTCACATGCACATCGAACAGGGATTGCCAAGCCGCGACAGGCATCTCGGTGACTGGCTGGCGGTTCTGATTGCCGGCGTTGCATACCAGGATGTCCGGCTCCCACCCATCGGCAGCCAATGCCACAAAGGCATTGCGCACCGCATCGGCATTCGACACATCGAATACCGCACTGCATGCGTCGATCCCTTCTGTTTGCAAGGCGGTGACCGCCTCGGCACAACGCGCGGCGTCCAGGTCCGTCACGATCACGCGCGCACCTGCCAGGCCAAGGTGCCTGGCGATGGCAAACCCCAGGCCGGCCGCACTGCCCGTCACGCACGCGACACGTCCGCTCAGGCCGAATGTTTCACTCAGATAAGTGGTGTTCATGGTCAATCACAAAAGGGTTTGTATGCCTGCGCAGACATTGAAGCTCTGGCCGGTGAAACTGCGCCCGGCAGGAGACGCCAAGAAGAGTGCTGTGGCGGCGACATCGTCTACCGGCACCTTGCGGTGCAAGGCCACATTGGCCAGGATGGACGCTTCCATCTCGGCGACGGTCACGCCGCGCGCCTGTGCCTTGGCCTGCGTCACCACGCGCGAACGTTCGCTGTCGACAATACCCGGCAAGATGGCGTTGACGGTGATGTTGTCCTCGCCCAGTTCCAGCGCCAGGCTTTGGGTCAGGCCGACCACGGCCCACTTCGATGCGGCGTAGGGCGTGCGCAGCGGATAACCAAGCCGCCCGGCGACCGAACTCATGTTGATGATCGTGGCACGGTCAGATGCACGAAGCGCGCCGATGGCACGCCGTACGCACAGGTACTGGCTGCGTACATTGACCGCCATCGTCTGATCCCAGGCCTCAGACGCAATGTCTTCGATGCGCGCCGTCGGCCCGGCAATGCCCGCGTTGTTGATCAGCACATCCACGCCGCCAAGCGCACGCAAGGCATGCTCGAACCACGCATCGACGGCGGCTGGATCACTGACATCAGCCAACATCGCGCCCGCCCGCTCGCCCAACTGCGGCAATGCGGCATCGATTGCCGTCTGCGATATGTCGCACAGCTGCACATGCGCCCCCTGCCCCACGAAAGCCTGCGCCATGCCCAGCCCAAGCCCCGAAGCACCGGCGCTGATCATGACGCGCAGTGGCGCTGCGGCAGCTTGCTCGTCCCGCTTGTCATCTCCTGCTGTGTTCATCTGCTCGCTCCTACCGCATGTAAGAACCACCGTTGACGTCCAAGGTGGCACCACACACAAAACTGGCACCGGGCGAACACAGGAAAGCCAGTGGCCACGCTATTTCTTCGGGCCTGCCGAAGCGCGGAACGGGCAGACCAGCCAGGCTGGCCGGGTCAGCGGCAGCCACCATCCGCGTGGCAATGGCACCGGGTGCAACTGCATTCACCATCACGTGGGGCGCTGCACGGCGCGCCAGCCAGCGCATGGCCGTGTGCAAGGCACCCTTGGATGCTGCGTAGTGCAAGGGGGCGTGGGCAAACGTGCCGCCGGTGTAGGCGGCAATCGATCCCACCAAGGCAATACGGCCATAAGCCTGTGCCTTCATGCCAGGCAACAAGGCACGCGCCAGATGCAGCGGCGCAGCCAGATTCACAGCAATGGCGGCCTCAAGGTGTTCGTCCCAATCATCTTGATTCCAGTCGGCAATATCGAACACCCCAGCGTTCAATACTGCCGCCTGCAAGGGGCTGTGTTCGTTGACCAAGGCCTCGATCACCGCACGGTCCCGCAGGTCGGCTTTCACAAACACATGCGCGCCTTGGGCAGGCTGCTGCAGCGTTTCCAGAAAACCAGGGGTCAGATCCACGTGGTCGGTCAACACCAGCGTTGCTCCCAGACGGGCAAACAAGGTGGCGACCGCCTGGCCGATTCCGCCGCATGCGCCGGTAATCAGCACACGGTGGTTCGTCAGGTCGTGGGGAAGCGCTTGAAGTTCAGTCATGGCACATCTCCGGATCGTCGCGCAGACGCAGCAGGTCCCACGCAGCCCGGAAGCTGCGTGGCGGTTCACGCCGATCGATCGGCGGAAATCAGGTGGCCTGTGCGTCTTGCCAGGGAATCAAGGCTTGGGATTGGCCTTGCGCGACTGCTCGATGATGCTCAGCGTCTTGTTCACCAGGTCTTCACCCAATTCGGGTTTGAACCGGGCAATGACTGGCTCGGTCGCCTTGATCATGCGCTGCTGCTCGGCAGGCTCGATCTTGTTGAACTGCATCCCGGCCTTTTCAAGCTTGGCCACCACCTCGGTTTCCATCTTCCGGCTGTAGTCGCGGTGGAAGGTCACCACTTCCTTGCAGGCCCCACGCAAGACGTCTTTCTCGTCGTTGCTCAAGCGGTCCCAGAACTTCTTGCTGGCCAACACCACCGCAGGCAGATACACGTGACGCGTTTCCGTCAGGTACTTCTGAATGTCTTGATAGGAACTCGACTGTGTCACCAGATACGAGCTTTCCTGCCCGTCGATGGCCTTGGTTTCAAGCGCGGTATAGGTTTCCGGATACGGCAACGGCAAGGGCGTTGCACCCAGCGTCTTGAAGATGTCGATGTACACGCGGTTCTGCAATGTACGAATCTTCAGGTCGCGAAAATCTTCCAGTCGCTTGATGGGGTGCTTGCTGTTGGTGACCTGGCGGAAGCCGTAATCCAGGTAGCACAGGCCGATCAGGTTCTTCTGCTCGAACTTGTCCAGCAGGGACTGACCGACCTCACTGTCGATCACGGCGTCGGCTTCTTCAGGGCGCTGGAAAATGAAAGGCAGGTCGAAGATGGCCAGCTCTTTGACATTGCCGGCAGCGCCCGCGGTCGATACCACGGTCATCTCCACGATGCCGCCCTGTGCCGACGACATCGACTGAATCTCGTTGCCCAGCTGCGCGTTGCCGTAGCCCGTGACCTTGATCTTGCCACCGGTACGCTGGCTGACGATCTCTGCATATTTGTCGATGGCCACGCCAACCGGATTGTCCTGCGTCACGGGGTACGCGAACTTGATTTTCCGGTCTTTGAAGTCGGCGGCGATTGCGCCAGATGCCGCAGCGGACATCAGACCAAGCGCAAGCAGCGTGGCGGAAACGTGTTTCAGGGCGGGTGCATTCATGGTCATCTCCTGGTGTTTCTTTTTTCTGATTTTTTTCTTGGTCGAACGGGGTTAAGAACGGGCTTACAACTGGGCTTACTTCAGCTCGCGGCCAGCAAGCTCACCTTCCAGAAACCGGTTTGGCTTCAGGAAAAAACACAAGACCAGCGCGCCTTTCGGTGACCGGGCCACGTGACGATGCCCTTTCGGACGCCACGCAAAATTGCCTTTGGCATACACGCCATCGTCGTCTTCGAACTCGCCTTCCAACACAAAGCTCTGTTCGATCTCAACGTGTTCATGCAGGGCCAACACCGTGCCGGGCTGCCAGCGGAACAGTGCCGTCAACAGGCCCGTCTGCTCGTCCTGCACCAGAATCTTCATGTCGATGCCTAGCGTGGGCGTGGGCTTCCACGGCAGCGCATCAACCGAAACATTGCGGGAATCCATCGGGCCGTATTTGTCGGCGTCAGGAAGAAAAGGCGTGTTCAAGGCCATGGGTTTCTCCAGATAAACCTATGTTGATAATCAGACTTCGCGCAGGCCAGCGGCCCGTCAATCGACAACGGTATTGACCAGTTCACCAATGCCGTGAATACGCGCCCGCACGGTCTGCCCAGCCTGCAGACAGCGCGGCGGTTTCATCGCAAAACCGACCCCTTTGGGCGTGCCGGTGGCGATCACGTCACCCGGCAACAAGGTCATGCCGGCAGACAGCTGAACGATGATTTCGCTGACATCAAAAATCATCGAATCGGTGTTGTCCCGCTGGCGCAGCTCGCCGTCCACGTCCAGTTCCAGCTCAAGCGAATTGGGGTTGTCCACCGCACTGGCGTGCACCACCACCGGCCCGACCGGGCAGCTGGTATCCAGGCTCTTTCCCTTAAACCACTGACCATGTTTTCGTTGCAGGTCGCGGGCAGTCACGTCGTTCAGAATCGTGTAGCCAAAGACATGCTCCATCGCCCGGTCTGCGGTGATGTCGCGCCCGCCCTTGCCGATCACGATGGCAAGCTCCACCTCGTAATCCAGGCTTTGCGTCAACGCGGCATGACGCAAGATGGGTGTGCCATGCGCAGCCAGTGCAGTACGTGGTTTCGTGAAGAATTCGATGGCGATGGGGAAGGCATCGGCGGGCCGCCCGTTGGCCAGATTGCCCTCGATGATGTGATCGCGATAATTGCGGCCCACATTGAAGATGTTCCGACCAGCAGCCTCGACCGGCGTCAGCACCGTGGCACTGGCCAGCGGCACAGACGCATCAGCACTGGCATCAGCCATCAGCGTACGCGCTTGCGCCACCCCCGCGTCGCCCAGCCGGATCAGCGCATCGATCGATGCGGGTGCCGGTTGCGACGGCCATATACGCGACAGATCAAGAATCGTGTCGTCATCAAGCAGCACGCCCAGACTTGCCTTGCCTTGATAGTCGAAATTGATGAATTTCATGTTGCATTCCGCTGGATGGATGAATGTCAGCCTTCGTTCGAGGCACTGTCACGCTGTACCGCGCGATACAGCGCACGCACGTGCTCGCGGGCCAGATCGGCGGCGCGCTCGGCGTTGCGATCTTCGATTGCCTGAATGATCTCCAGGTGCTCGCGCAGCGAATCCGCCGCGCGATGCAGGCGCGAAATCGTGCGGCGGCGATAGCTGGTCTGCCGATGGCCGAACGAGGCCCATACGCGTTCAAGCAGACGGTTGTTTGCCAGCCGCATGATCTCGGTATGAAACGCCACATTGGCCAGCGAATATTCCTCGGGCTTGGCTTCAGCCACGCCTGCTTCGGCAAAGGGCGCGAAGATGGCGCGCAAGGCCATGACATCGTGGTGCGACGCGTTGAGCGCAGCCTCGCGCGCGGCGAAGGCTTCAAGCTGCTCGCGCAACTGCAACCACTCCAGGTAATCCTCGTCGCTTACTGGCTGCAACAAGGCACCGCGCCCCGGACGCAGATTGATCACGCCAGTGCTGTCCAGCCGGATCAGGGCTTCACGCACGGGCGTGCGGCTGACACCCAGCTTGGCTGCGAGATCTTCCTCGCGAATGCGCACCGGTTCGGTGATCTGCGCACGCAGTTCGATCAGGTGCGTGGATACCGCACCGAGAACATCTTGCGCAGGAGATTTGGAAGGCGTTTTGCTCGTCATTGGTGAAACCGGTTACTTAGTCAGGAAGTGCAGAGGGACCATCACGATCTGCGGGAAGAACACCAGCAGGAACATCACGATGAATTGAGCCAGCATGAACGGCAGGACACCTCGGGCAACGGCATCCAGGCGCATCTTGCCAACGCCGGCCACGACGTTGAGCACCGAGCCCACCGGCGGTGTGACCAGTCCGATGGCGTTGTTCATGATGAAAAGTACGCCAAAGTACACGGGGTCGATGCCCGCTTCACGAATGACCGGCATCAGCACCGGCGTCAGGATCAGGATGGTCGGCATCATGTCCATTGCCGTGCCCACCACCATCACCAGCAGCATGATGACGATCAGCAGCAACATGGGGTTGTCCATGAAGGGCGACAGCATGTCGATGACCTGCTCGGGGATATTCGCCACCGTGATAAGCCATGCCGACACCATCGATGCGGCCACCAGGAACATGATGACCGAGGTGATCTTGGCGGCCGACACAAACACCGTATAGAGCTGCGACACACGCAATTCCCGGTACACCACCGTGGCGACAAACAGCGCATACACGGCAGCAACCACGCCTGCCTCGGTCGGCGTGAAGACACCAAATTTCAGGCCGAACAGCACGATCACCGGCAAGCCCAATGCCCAAAGCGAATCTTTCAACGCAACCAGTTTCTGACGGCCCGACGAGGCAGGCGGCAAGGTGACCGCTTCCTTGGACGCCACGATCCACCATGCAATGGCAATCCCCACACCCATCAGCAAACCAGGAACGATGCCCGCCAGAAACAGCTTGCCGATCGATACGTTCGCCGCCACGCCGAACACCACGAAGCCGATCGAAGGCGGAATCACTGGCGCAATGATGCCTGCGGATGCGATCAGCCCTCCTGCCCGAGCCTTGTCATGACCAGCCTTGACCATCATCGGCAGCAGCAAGGCCGCCAATGCCGCCGTATCTGCCACGGCGGAACCCGACAGCGCTGCCATCATGCAAGCCGAAATGATCGCCACGAAGCCCAACCCGCCGCGCAAGTGGCCAACCAGCGCGATCGCCAGTCCGACAATTCGTTTGGACAGGCCGCCGACGTTCATCACCTCGCCCGCCAGCATGAAGAACGGGATCGCCAGCAAGGGGAAACTGTCGGCGCCATTGATGACGTTCTGCGCCAGGATCTGCGGATCGAACAGGTCTTGATGCCACATCAAGGCCACGCCAGAGAACAGCAGCGAATAAGCAATCGGCATCCCGATGGCCATTGCGGCCAGCAGCGCGCCGACGAAGATAAGGACGGTCATGGGTTCTTTCCTGCTGCGGTGTCGTGTGTGGCGCGGCCATCACGATCGGTTGCGTCGACCAACTCCTGGTGCACCGGCAATGCCGCCAGTTCCTCGGATTCCTGAATCATCACCAGCTCGTGATCCGGCACGCGACCGGTAAGCAAGCGCCACAGGTCATAGGCCAGCACCACCAAGGCAGAGCAGGAAAAAACGACGCCGCAGAAATAGAAGACCGAGACGGGAAATCCGCTGACGGGCGCTTCCGTTCCGGTGTTGATGACGGTCTGATCCCAACTACCCAGCAACATCAACCAGGTGATGTACAGCATCAGGATATGGGCCACGACCACACAGGCGCGACGCGCTTTGGCGGGCAGACGCACCAGCACCATGTCCGTTCCCAAATGGCCTCGTTCGCGCAACGCGACGATGGCCCCGATGAACACCATCCACACAAACAGCCAGCGGGACAGTTCTTCCGAGATCAACCAGCTCGTCTGGAAGAAATACCTGAGCACCACGTTGCCGAATACCAGCACCAGCATCACCGCCATGATGACGGCGCATGCGAAGGACAGCGCCCGGCAATACAGATCCAACGCGCGGTTCATTGGCCCGCTCCTGATAAGCGCACTGCCGCAAGCGAATGCCTGGACTGATTGCATGTCTTCACCGTCACACCCCAATTTGTATACACGATCTTTATTTGTGTGCAATTTACCTATCTGCATACAAAATCAGAATCGGGGTTTTCCTTCATGGAATCGGATGATCGGCGCCATGCCAGCATTGGCGGTCAACGGATTACCGCGCAGCAGCCTTCCGCGTCTGATGTGGCGACGCCGAAGATCATGAAGTGATGCAGGGGGTGGGCAAGATCAGACAGCGGCACTGCGACGCGCCATTGCTGGCGGCAGACATGACTGATCTTGCGTAGAGACAGGCCGCTGTCGGCCAGTGGAGAAATGTCGGCAGTTCCGTCAGCAACGCGGGGGCGTTAGCTGACGCGCGTTACCGACATCAATTGGCAGGTGATCGCGCTTGAAAGTCGGGTTGTAGAGGGTTTGCAGCTTGAACCGTCATCAAGCTGGTTGGTCAACGCCCGGGGTCAGCACCGCGTCCAGTGCAAGCACAGCCCCCGCCAACACCCGCGCGCCATCACCCGATGCCTGCTGGTCCGCCCACTCTTCCGGGCAGTGGCTTCGACCATCCAGGCAGGGCACAAAGATCATGCCGCTGGGGGCAATAGCTGCGATCTGCATGGCATCATGCCCCGCCCCACTGGGCAAACGGCGAGACGCCAGATTCAACCCGGACGCTGCGGTCTCAATTGCGCGGATGACGAGCGGATCGCAATCCACCGGCGTAACCGCGGTCAAGGACAACATGCTGGCAGACACCTTCAGGCGTGCAAGTTCCGCCTGGCTCGCGGCCATCACATCATTGGCAAACCGCGCCAACACATCCCTTGAATCGCTGCGGATTTCCAAGGTCATTTCCACACGGCCAGGAACCGAGTTTGCCGAGTTAGGCAGCACATCCAGTCGTCCTACCGTTGCCACCACATAAGACGGTCCGCTCAGATAACCCTCGGCCATTGCACGCGCGGTGGACACCACATGCGCGGCACCCGCCAAGGCGTCTTGCCGCAAGTCCATTGGTGTGGTCCCGGCATGATCGGGACGCCCGGTGACGGTGATCGCCACACGCTGAATGCCCACGATGTTGGTGACGACACCAATCGGCAAACCGGCTTGTTCCAACACCGGGCCTTGCTCGATATGCACTTCCACAAACGCCGCAATGTCTGCGCGCGACCGCGTGGCATGCGACAGCACATCGGGCTGTGCACCGGTGCGTGTCATGGCGTCGATCAGGCTTTCGCCGTTGGCATCGGACTGGGCCAGCATGGCTGGCGACAGCGCGCCTGCCATGGCCCGGCTGCCCACACACGACACGCCTTGATCGGTGGGTTCTTCGGCCAGGAAATCGATGACTTCCAGCGGGTGGCGCAGGCGATGCCCTGATTCCTTCAGACTTTGCGCCACTTCAAGCGCAGACAGCACGCCCAGAATGCCGTCGAATCGGCCGCCATGAAATACCGTGTCGGTGTGCGAGCCGATGCAGATGGGCTTCAAGTTCGGGTCTGTGCCAGCCAGCTCGCCAATCAGGTTTCCGGCTTCGTCCAGCCGCACAGACAAGCCCGCTTCCATGAACTGCCCGCGCAGCCAGTGCCGTCCCTGCATGAACTCTTCAGAAAACGCGCGACGGGTCCACGGCATGTCGGGGCGGGTGAAGCTGGCCATGGTCTGAAGACGTTGCCAGAGACGATCGGTGTTGATGTGTAGGATGTGCATGACACATGATGCCGCCAAACCAGACACAGAAAAAGACCGCGCCACTTATGCCATCCATCAGTTCAACTTTGGGGTCGGGACCACATCTGAGCCAGCCGCTTGGCCAACACCTGGACCAGCTCAGAAAGTACGAGCTGGTCGTGAAATACGGCAGTTTCACCGCAGCTGCCGACCACCTGGGCCTGACGCAGCCTGCCATCAGTCAGCAGATTCGTGCCCTGGAGCGCCAGTTGGGCGTGCGCCTGCTTGAACGGGTCGGGCGCTCGGTGACACCTACGGCTGCGGGCAAGGACTTGCTGGCGCATCTTCCGGCCATTGCGATGGCCTTGGAAGCGGCCTTCAACGCCGTGGCCGCGCACGTTGACAAGGTGGTGGGGCAAATCCGCCTGGGCACCGGGCTGACGACCTGCCTGTATTTTCTGCCGCCGATTCTGCGCAAACTGAAAGACGCACATCCCGGGCTGGACCTGGTGGTCAGCACCGGCAACACCGAAGAACTGGTGCGCCGCGTGGAAGCAAACAGCATTGATCTGGCGCTGGTCACGCTGCCGGTGCCCTCGCGATCTGTCGATGTTCAGGTGGTGGTCGAAGACGAGATCGTGGCGGTGAAACGGCGGGGCTCGGCCGACTGGCCTGATCGACTGGATGCGTCATCATTCAGCGCCACCCCGCTGGTCATGTTCAGCCCAGGCACGTCAACACGCGGCCTGATAGACGCCTGGCTGAGCACAGCTGACCGCAACCCGTCTGCAGCCATGGAGCTGGACAGTGTGGAAGCGATCAAAGCGGTGGTGGCAGCGGGGCTTGGCAGCAGCTTTCTGCCCCGCTTGGCGCTGACCGGACATGGGCATCATGCGGACCTGGAATTCCGGTCTTTGACACCCAGGCTGTATCGATCGCAAGCCCTGGTCATGCGCCAGGACAAGACCATGACGGCGGCATTCCGGGCGACGGTCGAGTGCATTCTGGCGTCGAAGGTGCATCTACCAATATCGACGGCAGAACAGGACAGCTCAACAGGCTGATTACCATCGCGGCGAAGTTCGACCCTGACCACCTCAAGCACGCAGGCGTCGCGACGGATCGGCCTGATGCAGGTGGACGGCAAAGGTATCCCACGGCGGCGCTACCTTGATCTGCTTCAGCACGCGGCCCACTTCACCACGGTGATATGTGCCATGCGTCGCGACATGAAGCAGCATTTCCTCGCGTGTCATGCAGCCGCTATCACCGTCGCTGAATACGAACGTGATGGGCTCGGCCAGCTCGGTCGCGGTGACAGTCGCGGCGTAGTTGAGATACCAGCTATCAACGCTTGCCATGGCGGTACGCAGGTCTTGGGGCGTCGGCGTATCGAGCGTATTGTTGGCCGAAAAACCGTGTGGAACACCACTCAGATGGCCCTTGAACATCAGGTTCACCACATGGCAATGATTCATGATGCGAATCGCAGTGTGTCGCTCGTCACTCGCATGCAGCGTGTCCAGGGCCTGAAGAAATGCGTCATTGGCCCAAGCCTGATACTTGAACAAGGAAGAAAAGGGAGAGGCTGCAGTCATGGGTACGTCACCGTGGTTGGCGTTATTGGGGCCGTGGCATTGCTGATGAAATCGGCCCACGATGGCGTCAATGGTGCCTACGAACACACCTTGAAAGAAGGGCCCCCAGCTTATGAGATACATCCATTGAAACTTTGGGAACGGCCATAAAAAAGCAGCTCGAAAGCTGCTTTTTTGTGGGGGGATACTAGGCTGACTACAGATCGCAGCGAAGCTCAAACTCGTGTTCGGTTTCAGCGAACACAACAAACCCCAAGCGCTCATACAAACGCTTGGCGGGATTGCCCTTCAGCACGCTGAGCGTCACCGGCAAACCATCTTTGCGTGCCTGCGCAATCAGCGCCTGGATCACCTTGGCACCCAGCCCCCGACCTTGCCAGGCAGGTGCCATTTGGATCTGCATCAACACCCACGCCGTCTCAGAACGGTAAGCCTTGCAAAGGCCGACATCCTCATCGCCTACACAGACCACATGCGCGTCCGAATATTTGGCAAGCAAGCGCTGCCGATGGTGTTTATCGTCAAGACTCAAACCTACCCGCGACAGATGTTCGGTCATGGTCTGCTTGCGCAGCCACAACAGAAAGTCCTCATCGGCAGGCGTTGCGGGCCGTAGCCGAACAGCGGTATACGGCAACTCATCTGCTGAACGCAGATCAAGTTCAGCAAGCTGGTTGCCACTTCTCTGCCCTACGCTGCTTGTGTCTGCCATCAGTCCTTCTTCTCGCGCGCCTGTTTATCCAGGCCGCGCAAAAATTCCAGCTTCTGGCCGATCTTGCTTTCCAAGCCACGCGGCGTCGGGTGATACCAGCGCGGGGTGCCCATGCCGTCGGGCATATAGGTTTCGCCAGCGGCGTAAGCCTCGGGTTCGTCGTGCGCGTAGCGATAGGCCTTGCCGTGCCCAAGCTGCTTCATCAGCTTGGTAGGTGCATTGCGCAAGTGAATCGGCACGGGCGCACTGCCGTGCTGCTGCGCGTAAGCCTTGGCCTGGTTGTAGGCGTTGTAGACCGCGTTGGACTTGGCCGCACAGGCCAGATACACCACGGCTTCAGCCAAGGCCAGCTCACCTTCGGGTGAGCCCAGGCGTTCGTAAACTTCGGTGCCGGTCAATGCAATGTCCAGCGCACGCGGGTCGGCCAAGCCAATGTCTTCGATGGCCATGCGCACAATGCGACGCGCCAAATAACGCGGGTCGGCACCGCCATCCAGCATGCGACACAACCAGTACAAAGACGCATCGGGATTCGACCCACGCACCGACTTGTGCAGCGCGCTGATCTGGTCGTAGAACGCGTCACCGCCCTTGTCGAAACGCCGCAGGTTTTGCGACAAGGCAGTTTCCAGCCAAGCCGCATCGACCTCGGTACGCCCTGCCCCACGGGCTGCATCGCTGACCACTTCCACCGCGTTGATCACGCGGCGTGCATCGCCATCGGCCCATGCTGCCAACTGCAGCTTCGACGCATCGTCGAATTTAATGCCGCCGTCGGGTGCATCACCATTCAAGGTGGCCAGTGCGCGCTCGATCAACTGCGCCAATTCTTCCTGCGTGAGCGGCATCAATACATAGACGCGCGCCCGCGACAGCAAGGCGGAATTGACTTCGAAAGATGGGTTCTCGGTGGTGGCACCAATGAAGGTGAACAGGCCGCTTTCCACATACGGCAGGAAAGCGTCCTGCTGCGCCTTGTTGAAGCGGTGCACCTCGTCCACGAACAAAATCGTGCGTCGACCACGCGCCTGCGCTGCCTGTGCGGCCACCACCGCGTCGCGGATGTCCTTGACCCCGCCCAACACCGCCGACATGGAGATGAACTGCGCGTCGAAGGAATCAGCCATCAACCTGGCCAGCGTGGTCTTGCCGATGCCAGGTGGTCCCCAGAAGATCAGCGAATGCGGGCGACCAGACGAAAACGCCACCCGCAGTGGCTTGTCGGGCCCCAGCAAATGCGACTGGCCGACGACTTCATCCAGGCTGCGAGGTCGCAACCGTTCGGCCAGCGGTACGTTGGCCGGATCGATCTGGCCGTTGAAAAGGTCTTGGGCCATTGATGCTTATTGGCCGCCCATGCGCACCACGTCCACACCGGCAGGCGGCGTGAAGGTGAAGGTTCCGGCCGGAATCGACGGATTGCGGCGAATGTCGCTCAAGGTCACCTGGGTGGACTGTCCGAAGGAATCGAACAGGTCCAGCCGTGCAGGCAAACCGTCTTTGAAGCCGATCTCCACTTTCGAGAATCCGGCATCAGCGCTGCGCGGCACGGCTTCCAGCCAGTCCAGGCCATCGCGGGCCGGCAGTTCTTTCACCGTGAATGATTTTTCCAGATCGCCGTTGCCAAACAGAATGGCAGCCGGTGACGCGCCCACGGCGGCGTCGGTCTTGCGCACGCTGACCTGGTTCAGGTCGGGGTCGAACTGGAACAGTTCACGCCCGTCGGACACGATGCGTTGTTCAAACGGCTTGGTCACGCGCCAGTCGAATTTTCCAGGGCGCTGGAATGCAAACTGACCGGACTGCGCAGGTTGCGCACGGCCAGTACTGGCACGGGTTTGCTGGCTGAACGCACCCGACGCTGACTGTGTGTCGCGTGCAAACGCGCGCAGTTGCTCAACGGCACCTGCGGCATGCGCACCCAGCGGGGCAGCGATGGCCAGTGCCAGCAGGGCACCGCGCACAACGGACCCAGAAAACGCAGCAGAAACAGCAGAGATAACGCGCATATGTATTCCGTTTTGACGTCGCGGCCCAGGACGGGCGCGCTGAAAAATGCTTGGCTGGCTGCCTGAAGAAACAACCGCGATGCCAGAGCACCTTCAATTCAGTGTAAAAGTCAGCGCCCCGGACAACCGTGAAGATTCAGGTCGATAGATGTTCAAACCGTTGCAGACGCAAGCACCGGTGCGCTGAAGCGTCTGCAACTCAACCCACCCGCAGGCTCAAGCCTCTTCCTGCTGCTTGGGTGCCAGGATTTCGCGGTTGCCGTTGCTTTGCATCGATGACACCAGACCCGATTGCTCCATCTGCTCAAGCAGGCGAGCCGCCCGGTTGTAACCGATGCGCAAATGGCGCTGCACCAGCGAAATCGATGCCCGACGATTCTTCAACACCACTTCGACCGCCTGGTCATACATGGGGTCGGCTTCCGCATCGGCAACACCCGTAACGGCATTCAGCCCGTCACCGGTTTCGCCTTCGCCCGCGCCATCCAGAATGCCGTCGATGTAGGCAGGTTCGCCCTGCGCCTTCAACTGCTCGACCACGCGGTGCACTTCTTCGTCAGACACGAACGCACCGTGTACCCGTGCCGGCAGCCCGGTGCCAGGCGGCATGTACAGCATGTCACCCTGACCCAGCAGTGCTTCCGCCCCCATCTGGTCAAGAATCGTGCGCGAATCGATCTTCGACGACACCTGGAACGCAATCCGCGTCGGAATATTCGCCTTGATCAGACCGGTGATCACGTCCACGCTTGGGCGCTGGGTAGCCAGAATCAGGTGAATACCAGCCGCACGCGCCTTCTGCGCCAGGCGGGCAATCAGTTCTTCGATCTTCTTGCCCACCACCATCATGAGGTCGGCCAGCTCGTCGATCACCACCACGACCATTGGCAGTTCAGTCAGCGGTTCAGGGTCGTCGGGCGTCAGCGAGAACGGATTCTTGATCGGCTCTTCTTTCTTGATGCCTTCCGCAATCTTGCCGTTGTAGCCAGACAGGTTGCGCACCCCCAGCTTGCTCATCAGGCGATAGCGCTTTTCCATCTCGCCCACACACCAGTTCAGTGCGTTGGCGGCCTGGCGCATGTCGGTCACCACCGGAGCCAGCAGGTGCGGAATGCCTTCGTAGACGCTCATTTCAAGCATCTTCGGGTCAATCATGATCAGGCGGACCTGCTTCGGGTCAGCCTTGTACAGCAGGGACAGGATCATTGCGTTGATCCCGACCGACTTGCCGGAACCGGTCGTACCGGCCACCAGCAAGTGCGGCATTTTCGCCAAATCGGCCACCACCGGTTTGCCGGCAATGTCCTTGCCCAGCGCCATGGTCAATACCGACGCGCTGGCGTGGTAGACATCCGAGCCCAGAATTTCCGACAGACGGACGGTCTGGCGACGCGGATTGGGCAGTTCCAGGCCCATCAGATTCTTGCCGGGAATGGTTTCGACCACTCGGATACTGACCAAGCTGAGCGCCCGGGCAAGGTCTTTGGCCAAGCCAACCACCTGGCTGCCCTTGACCCCAACGGCAGGCTCAACCTCGTAGCGCGTGATGACCGGCCCCGCCTGCGCCGCCACCACCGAGACGCTCACGCCGAAGTCGGCCAGCTTTTTCTCGATCAGACGCGAGGTGTATTCCAGGGTTTCGGGCGGGATAGTCGCCTGTTCGCGGTCGGCAGGATCAAGCAAGTCCAGCGGCGGCAAGGTGGAATCGCCCACATCCTGGAACAGCGGACGCTGTTTTTCGTTGCTCAGCCGCTCTGCCTTGGGCACCACGGTCACACTGGGCTCAATCCTGACGGGCTCGTGGGCCAGCACCTCCTGCTTGGCCACCACGTCGACGGCGCGCTTTTGCACCGCCACTTCACCCACCTTGCGGTCTTCGCGCGCAGCCACGGCATTACGCACGCGCACCACCACCCATTCCAGCGCACCACCGATGCGCTCGGAAATCACCAGCCAGGAAAAACCGAAGAACAAGCTGGTGCCCATGGCGAACAAGGCCACCAACAGCAAAGTCCCCCCTGCCTGACCCAGACCCACGCTGCTGGCTTTCCACAGCGCCTGCCCGATCAACCCGCCCGCACCGTTCGGCAAACCGATGCTGTGACGCAACAAAAATCCGGTCAGGTGGGTGGCTTCCAGGCCCATCGAGCCCAGCAAAAGCAGGAAAAAGCCGATTGCCTGTTCCCAACGGACGCGTGGAAGTGCGTCGGCAGGGTCGGTTTTCGACAGTTGATCGGCCAAGCGCTGGTAACCAGCGTAGACCCGTTGCAGCAGCAGGATCACCCACCACCAGACGGAAAAACCGAATAAATACAGGGTTAAATCCGCCACCCAGGCACCGAAGCGCCCGCCACTGTTCAACACGCGGTCGGTCACCACAGAGTGGGACCAACCCGGATCGGTGGCGTGGTAGGTGGCGATCACCAGGGTGAGGTACGCCGCGAGGGACGCAAAAAGTATCCAGCGCGCCTCACGGGCGAGTTTGGACAGGCTGCTGGGGATAAGCCCCAGAAGAGAACGAGTCGTTGATTGCCGGGGGTTCGCGGCGGGTGCGGTGCGTGCGGTGCGTGCCATGCGCAAGATTATAGGTGGCTGACGATGCTCCCCGTCTATGGGTGCCATAGGAAAGCATGAGTACGGTGCAACGAGGTGCTACTTATAATGGGTGCTTCTTTGCATCATCCGGCCTTAACCGGCCGCAATAACCTGCCATGAGCCAAACCAAACACGCCAACGTCCTGATCCTCGGTTCAGGCCCTGCTGGCTACACCGCAGCAATCTATGCCGCGCGCGCCAACCTGAAGCCCGTGCTGGTGACCGGCATGGCCCAGGGCGGCCAACTGATGACGACGACCGAAGTCGACAACTGGCCCGCCGACGTCATGGGCGTGCAAGGCCCGGAATTGATGCAGCGCTTCCAGGAACACGCCGAGCGCTTCAACACCGAGATGATCTTCGATCACATCCACACGGTGAAGCTCGACGCACGCCCGTTCACGCTGATCGGCGATTCCGGCACCTACACCGCTGACGCCCTGATCATCGCCACCGGCGCATCGGCCAAGTACCTGGGCCTGCCCTCGGAAGAAGCCTTCATGGGCCGTGGCGTGTCGGGTTGCGCCACCTGCGACGGTTTCTTCTACAAAAACCAGGACGTGGTCGTGGTCGGCGGCGGCAACACTGCCGTGGAAGAAGCGCTGTACCTGTCGAACATCTGCCGCAAGGTGACACTGATCCATCGTCGCGACAAGTTCCGCGCCGAGCCGATCCTGGTCGACAAGCTCAACGAGAAAGTTTCGGAGGGCAAGATGGAACTGAAGGTCTTCAACGAACTGCAGGAAGTCCTGGGCGATGCATCCGGCGTGACCGGCGTGCGCATCCGCAGCACGCAAACCGGCGAAACCGAAGACCTGGCAGTGTCCGGTGCCTTCATCGCCATCGGCCACCACCCGAACACCGACATCTTCCAGGGCCAACTGGAGATGAAGGACGGCTACATCGTGACCCGCAGCGGCCTGAAAGGCCTGGCCACCATGACCTCGGTGCCCGGCGTGTTCGCCGCCGGCGACGTACAGGACAACATCTACCGTCAGGCCATCACCAGCGCCGGCACGGGCTGCATGGCCGCGCTGGACGCCCAGAAGTGGCTGGACGGCGAAGCGCAGTAAAGTAAGACCTTGGATGGACGCACCTGTGGGTGCGTCCACACCAGACCGAATTTGCACGACACCGACACTCAAGACGCGCACCCTGCCGGGTGCGTGACTACAGAAGTGGCGACACGCCATCTCGTCATGGGAACACCCTGCCCATTCCCAGGCAACATCGGAGAACACGGGTGGCCAAGAAACCCTTGCACACCGGCTTTGCCGGGCTGAAAGCCATGCGGCAGGCGCTGCAGGAGCAACGCCGCGCCGAAGCCGTGGCGCAAGCGGCACGGGAAGCGGCGGCCGTCGACGCGCGCCGCGCCGCCAACGAATTCCGTCACGCCATGGGCGACGTGACCCCACTCGCCACCACCGCCCGCTTCACCCCCGCACCAGCCTCGCCACCTCCCCTGCCCTTCAAACGCTGGGAAGACGACAAGGCCGTACTGCGCGAATCCCTGTCGGATGAGTACGGTGCTGACTGGCTGATCGAAACCGACGAGACCCTGTCCTATCGCCGCAGCGGCCTGGGCCAGGATGTGGTGCGCAACCTGCGTCGCGGCCAATGGGTAGTCGGTTCGCAAATCGACCTGCATGGATGCCGGGTAGATGAAGCGCGCGAAGCGCTGAGCGAATTCCTGCGCGACTGCGTCAAGCGCGAAGTGCGCTGTGTGCGCGTGATCCACGGCAAAGGCCTGGGATCGAAAAACCGTACACCCGTGCTGAAAGAAAAAGTGCGTCGCTGGCTGGTTCAGAAGGAACAGGTATTGGCGTTTGTCGAAGCGCGGGATGTGGATGGCGGCGCGGGGGTTGTGCTGGTGCTGCTGCGCTCCCGGCGGGCGGAAGACGTGGCGGCTTGAACGCCGTGGCTGCTTGCAGACGTAAAAACGGGGCCTTGAAGCCCCGTTTTTTCTTGCTGAAAAGGCAAGTCAGGTCAGACCTGCTCCCGCCTTGAATCACACAGCCGCTTCGCCCGTTTCACCCGTGCGGATACGGATGACTTGTTCGACCGGCGTGACGAAGATCTTGCCATCACCGATCTTGCCGGTACGAGCCGAACGCAGAATGGCTTCAATGGCCTGCTCGACCAAGGCGTCGCCCACCACCACTTCCAGCCGGATCTTCGGCAGGAAATCGACCACGTATTCGGCACCACGATACAGCTCGGTGTGGCCCTTCTGACGACCAAAGCCCTTCACTTCCGTAACGGTAAGGCCGGTAATGCCGACATCGGCCAGCGCCTCACGAACTTCGTCCAGTTTGAATGGCTTGATGACGGCGGTGACTTGCTTCATGGATCGGCTCTCTCGCGGTGGCAGTACGTTAGCAGTGGTTCATCTATTCTAATCCAGCCCTGCCGCAACCGTCAGACCTGCTCCGGCACCCGATCCAAGTCCGCCAGCCACACCACCGATTCAGAATCGCTGGGCATGCGCCAGTCGCCACGCGGCGAAAGCGAACCACCGCTACCCACCTTCGGCGAATTCGGCACACACGTGCGCTTGAACTGACTGCCCCGGAAAAAGCGGCCCACAAAAATCCGCAAGGTGCGCTTGATCGCAGCCAGCTCAAACTGGTTGCGCAACACATGCGCTTCCTCTGGCCAGGCACCCACTTCCTTGTCACTCCAGGCCCGATGCGCCAGGAACGCCACCTTGCTGGGCGCAAAGCCATAACGCAGCGTGTAGAACAGGTTGAAGTCCTGCAGATCGTAGGCCCCGATGCTGGCCTCGGTGCTTTGCACCGCCCCGGTATCTTCAGAAGCCGGCACCAGTTCCGGGCTGATCTCCGTGTCGAGAATGTCCAGCAACACCTGACGCGCATCGCCGCTCACATGGCCCGCCTCGGCCACCCAACGCACCAGGTGGCGAATCAGTGTCTTCGGCACACTGGCATTCACGTTGTAGTGCGACATATGGTCGCCCACGCCATAGGTGCACCAGCCCAACGCCAGCTCGCTCAAATCACCCGTGCCCAACACCAAGGCACCCTGATGATTCGCCAGGCGGAACAGATGATTGGTCCGCTCGCCAGCCTGCACGTTCTCGAACGTGATGTCGTACTGCGGCTTGCCTTCAGCAAACGGGTGCCCCAGATCCTTGAACATCTGCTGGCAGCTCGGACGAATATCGATCTCCTGGGCATAACACCCGATCGATGTCATCAAACGATGCGCCTGCTGCAAAGTGCGCGCACCGGTAGCAAAACCGGGCATCGTATAGCCCAGAATATTCGTGCGCGGTAGCCCCATCCGATCCATCGCCTCGGCCGCCACCAACAGCGCGTGCGTCGAATCCAAACCGCCCGACACACCAAGCACCAGCTTCTTGATTCCGCTCGACGTCAAACGCTGCACCAGCGCCTGCACCTGGATGCTGTAGACCTCCTGGCAACGATCGTCACGACGCGTGCGATCCGCCGGCACATAGGGGTAGCGCGGCACGACCCGCGACAAGGGCAAAGCCTGCTCGCGATCGACTTCCAGTTCCACATCCACCGTACGGAACTCGCTTACCTGCGCCGCATGCACCCGCACCGACTGACCAAAACTCGTCTGACGCATACGCTCACGCGACATGCGTTCCAGGTCGGTGTCGGCAAAGATCAGATGCGATTCATCGGAAAACCGTTCTGACTCAGCCAGCTTGTCGCCATTCTCATAGATCAGCGCCTGACCATCCCAAGCCAAGTCCGTACTGGATTCGCCCGCGCCCGCCGAGGAATACAAATAGGTCGCCAAACAGCGCGCCGACTGCTGGCTGACCAGTTGGTGGCGGTAGCCCGACTTGCCCACCGTGATGTTCGATGCAGACAGGTTCACCAGCACGGTGGCACCGGCCAACGCAGCGAAGGACGAAGGCGGAATCGGCGTCCACACGTCCTCGCAGATTTCCACGTGGATCTTGAAGAACGGCATATCGCGCGGCGCGAACAGCAGCTTCGAGCCGAAGGGCACGGTCTGGCCCAGCAGGCTGACTTCCGTAGACAGCGCGTCGTCGCCAGAGTTGAACTGCCGCGCTTCGTAGAACTCGCCGTAGTTCGGCAGGTAGGTCTTCGGCACGATGCCCAGAATGCGGCCGCGATACAGCACAGCGGCGCAGTTGAACAAGCGATGATCCGCGCGCAGCGGCAGACCGACGATGGTGATGATCTTCAGGTCTTTGGATGCGTCCAGCACTGTTGCCAATGCGGCTTCGCAGCCATCGAGCAAAGCGCGCTGGTGGAACAGGTCGTCGCAGGTGTAGGCGGACAGGCCGAGTTCCGGAAACACTACCAGGCTCGCGCCACCGGCTGCGGCGTCGATGATCAGCTTTTGCGTTTCTGCGGCGTTGAAGGCTGGGTCGGCGATCCGGCAGCGGGGGACGCCGACGGCAATGCGGGCGAAGTCGTGGTTGTACAGGTTCAGGAAGTGCTGATTCTGGTGCGGGTGCGCGCTCATGTCTCTGGTTCTCTATGCCGACCGTGGTCTACAGACCTGGGACATTACCCGAAAGCTGCACGGCAGTCGCACGCAACTCGCAAGCGCTGCCACCTTACGCTGATCAGACCATCAACCACCCACACGCCGTCGCCAGGGCGAGCACCACGCAGGGAGCGACCGCGTGCGCGTGCTCATCGTGGTGAAGCAGGGTCACGATCGCAGCGATCATCACCAAGATGGCCAACGCGACACCAGCCAAGCGGAAGGCAGGGAGTACGAGCAACACCGCGGTCAGGAACTCCAGTGCGGCTGTGACGTAATGAAACCAATCAGGGTAGCCCCAGCGAGTAAAGGACGCACGTATAGACGCTGGCGCAATGGCGTTCAGCACGCTGCCAAACAGGAAAAATGCGGCAAGGCCCCAGGCGAGCCAAGCTGAAGCAGAGAGCTCGGCGAATGAAACAGCGATATCGGTCAAACCAGTATCCAGATAAAAAGGGGTTCGTTGGCGCTTACAAAAGCCGCAAGACTGCGCGGTCGTCAACAGCATTGCTGTGCCCGCAGACTTGATCAGGCGCAGGATCGGGACAGCCGGTTGTAATCAAGCGGCTGAAGTCAAAAAAATCCGTCAGCGCCCTCCCAACGAAGCGTGGCCAGTGTGCTTGGCCGCTGAAGGGACATTCCCCTGCGTACTGTCGCCTGCCGACCATCCCCCGGCCAGCGCCTTGTAAAGCGCCACCGCAGCAACCCGCCGACGCGTATCCGCTTCGACTTCCGCATCCTGCGCGAGCAAGCCACTTCGCTCCACATCCAACACCTGATAGAAATCAATCGCCCCCGCCCTGAAGCGCGACTGCGCCAATTCACTGGCAAGCCGGCTATCAGCCGCAGCCTGCGACAAGCGTTTGGTTTCCTCTCCCGTGCGGGACAACAGCAGCAAGGCGTTCTCGGTTTCCTCCACCGCACGCAGTACCGTCTGCTGGTACGCCGCCAGTGACCCCACAGCTTCCGCATCGCTGGCCGCAATACGGGCACGCACGCGTCCGACATCAAGGAAGGACCAGTCCACGCCCAGCGCGATCAAACTGGTATCACTGCCATCCCGGAAGAAACCGTAGCTACCCGCGTTGCTGCCAATCAAACCCGTCAGCGTGAAACGCGGGAACAGCCCTGCGGTCGCAATGCCAATACGCGCTGTCGATGCGTGCAGCCGGGCTTCCGCCGCAGCAATATCCGGGCGGCGGCGCAGCAGGTCGGCGGGTGCGCCTGCATCAATGCTGGTTGGCACGTTTGGCAGCGGTCCGGCTACCGCCAGTTGGTCTATCAACGCAGCAGGGGTCTGCCCAGTCAGGACAGCAATACGATGCGTGTTCACGCCGATCACAGCCTCGTAGGCAGGAATCCGCGACATGGTGGATGCGTACTGCGCACGCGCCCGCACCAGGTCTAGTTCCGATCCACGGCCCGCTGCCAGTCGCGCTTCGACGATCCCCAAGGTCTGCTGTTGGTTGTCTGCCTGTTCTCGCGCAACGCGCAGCCGGGCCTGCGCTCCGCGCAAGTTCATGTAGGTCTGCGCAATTTCGCTTGCGATCAAAACCCGCACGGCGCGGATGTCTGCTTCGCTGCCGGCCAGCTCTGCCTGCTGTGCTTCGGTCAGTCGGCGAATGCGGCCGAACACGTCCAACTCCCAGGACGCGTTGATACCGGCGCGGGAAATCGGCGAGCTGCGCGATGCGCCGGCCGCCTCATCCCGGCTCAGTACCTGGTGACCGATACTCGCATCTGCCGTGACAGTGGGAAATCGATCCAGCCTCGCAGTCGTGAGCAAGGCCGCTGCCGCATCCAGACGCGCAAACGCTTGTCGCAGGTCCTTGTTGCCGATGTATGCCTGATCGATCAGGCCACTGAGCATCGGGTCACCAAAGCGGTCCCAGAATCTATCGTCCTGCAAGGTCGACGACTCGGCATCGGCAAGGTCAGCACGTGCGAATTTCGAGGGAAGCTCGGGCGTGGGCTTAACGTAGTCTGGCCCGACTGCACATGCTGACAACAGGCCAAGCAAAGCCAGCGCAACAGCGCTTTGTAAAGAAAATATGTTCATGCGTGCTCTCCTTGCACCTGACCATGCGTTGCATCCGGGTTGCTCAGCGCCGCCCCCGATAACTGCCGTAACACCACATAGAACACGGGCGTCAAAAACAAGCCGAACAAGGTCACCCCCAACATCCCCGCAAACACGGTCACACCCGTGGCGAACCGAACTTCGCTGCCTGCCCCACCACCGATCAACAGCGGCACCGACCCGGCAATGAACGCAATCGAAGTCATCACGATCGGGCGCAGCCGCAAGCGGCACGCTTCAAGCGCGGCGTCGACGGTGGTCACGCCTTTCATTTCCAATTCGCGGGCGAATTCCACAATCAGAATTGCGTTCTTGCACGCCAGGCCCATCAGCACCACCAAGCCCACCTGTACAAACACGTTGTTGTCGCCATCGGACAGCCACACGCCGAACAAGGATGCACACATGCAGATCGGCAGGATCAGGATCACGGCCAGCGGCAAGGACCAGCTTTCATACAAGGACGCCAGCACCAGGAACACCAGCATGATCGCCAGCGGGAACACGATGATTGCCGTGTTGCTCTGGCTGACCTGTTGATAACTCAGATCGCTCCACTCCAGCACGATGCCGGGTGGCAGCACCTCATCTGCGATCTGTTGCAGCTTGGCAAGCGTCTGGCCTGACGACAGGACGCGGGGATCGGCTTCGCCGATCAGGTCGGCGGCGGGGTAGCCGTTGTAGCGCATGACAGGGTCTGGCCCGTAGGTCTGCGTCACGGTCACCATCGAGCCAATCGGCACCATGTCGCCTGCCAGGTTTCGCACCTGCAGGTTGCCGATGTCGGCCACGTCTTGGCGATGCTTGCTGTCGGCCTGCGCCATCACGCGGTAGACACGGCCAAAGGTGTTGAAGTCATTGACGTAGCTCGACCCCAAATACACCTGCAAAGTCTGGAACAGGTCGGTCAGTGACACCCCTTGCGCCTTGGCTTTCACGCGGTCCACGTTGACCTGAAGCTGCGGGATGTTGGCCTGATACGAACTGACGGGATAGCCCATGCCCGGCGTCTGCATGATGGCGGCCTTGAAGGCATCGCTTGCGCGTTGCAAGGCTCCGTAGCCCAGTCCGGCCCGGTCTTCCAGATACAGCGAGTATCCAGACCCGTTGCCCAGGCCCTCGATGGGCGGCGGCATCATGGCGTAGGTCATGCCGCCGCCTATGCTTGCGAAGCGTGCGTTCAGCTCGGCGCTGATGTCGGGCGCGCTGCGTGTGCGTTCACCGAATGGTTTCAGAATGACGTAGGAGTTCGTCACGTTGGGCGTGTTGGTCTGCTGCAAGGCGTTCAACCCGGCGAACCCCGGCACCATGTCCACGCCGTCTATGCTCAGCGCGATGCGCGTCATTTCTTCCATCAACTGCGTGGTGCGTGACAGCGACGCACCTTCGGGCAGCTTGGCACCGGCGAACAGGTACAACTTGTCCTGCACGGGGATGAAGCCCGCTGGCACGGTGTTGAACAGATACCCGGTTGCGGCCAGCAACACGCCGTACATCGCAAACACCAATCCCCGGTGTTTCAGCGACCGGCCGACCGTGCCGTGATAGCGGTCCGAACTGCGCTGGAAGAAGCGGTTGAACGGACGGAATATCCAGCCAAGCGCGCGGTTGATCACGCGTGATAACCAGTCTGGCTTTGCACCATGCGGCTTCAGCAGTTTGGCGGCCAAGGCCGGCGACAGCGTGAGCGAATTGATGGTGGAAATGACGGTGGAAATGGCAATCGTGACGGCAAACTGTTTGTAGAACTGGCCAGTCACGCCGCTCATGAAGGCCATGGGCACAAACACCGCGCACAGCACCAGCATGATGGCAATGATCGGCCCCGACACCTCTTTCATGGCTTGATGCGCGGCGGCGCGTGGGCTCAAGCCTTGTTCGATATACCGTTCGACGTTTTCAACTACCACGATCGCATCGTCCACCACGATGCCAATCGCCAGCACCAGCCCGAACAAGGTCAAGGTGTTGATCGAATATCCAAGCAGGTACAGGAAGGCAAAGGTTCCAACGATGGACACCGGCACGGCAACCAGCGGAATGATCGATGCTCGCCAGGTTTGCAGGAACAGAATGACCACGATCACGACCAGCACCACGGCTTCGATCAGGGTTGCCTGCACGGCGCTGATGGAATCACGCACGAATACCGTCGGGTCCCAGACCGGGCGGTATGCCACGCCGGGCGGGAAGCGTTTGGAAAGCTCGTCAAACTTGGCGTAGACCGCATCGGACACGGCAAGCGAGTTGGCACCCGGCGACAGGAAAATACCCGCCACGGCGGAATTCTTGTCGTCGAAGAACGCACGCAAGGTGTAGTCGCCTGCGCCCAGTTCCACGCGAGCAACATCAGACAGTCGCACTACTTGGCCCGCATCCCCCGCGCGCAACACGATGTCGCCGAATTCTTCCGCCGTCCTCAAGCGGCCCTGCACATTGATGGGCACCAAGAAATCCGCCCGCTGCGGCGAGGGTTCGGCACCAAGCTGGCCTGCCGACACCTGCACGTTCTGCTCACGCACTGCACGCAGCACGTCGCCAGCAGTCAGGCCGCGTGATGCCAGGCCATTCGGGTCGAGCCAGATCCGCATGGCATAGTCACCTGAGCCACTCAGGCTGACATCACCAATACCAGGAATGCGCGTCAGTTCGTCCTTGACCTGAAGCAGCAGGTAATTGCGCAGGTATAGCGGGTCGCGGCTGTTGTCCGGCGAATACAGACTGACGTACATCAGCGGTGTGGACGACTGTTTCTGCGTGGTCACGCCGTATTGGCGCACTTCTTCGGGCAGGCGCGACAAGGACTGACTGACCCGGTTCTGCACCCGCACCGCAGCCGTATCAGGATCGACGCCGGGCGTGAAGGTAACGACCACTTGCAAGCTGCCGTCCGAACCCGAGACCGACTTCATGTACATGATGCCCTCGACCCCGTTGATGGCTTCTTCCAGCGGGGCCGCAACCGACTCGGCAATCTCTTTGGGGTTTGCGCCCGGATAACTGGTGCGCACCACCACACTGGGCGGCACGACGTCGGGATATTCGCCAGCGGGCAGCACTGGGATGGCGATCACGCCGATGGCAAAGATGATGATCGACAGCACGATCGCAAAGATCGGGCGGTCGATGAAGAATTTCGAGAAGTCCATTTTGTGCTTCTCCCTGGTCAGTGCGTCAGGCTTCTGGAGCCAGCAAGCGGCACAGGTTTCACCGGCGCGCCAGGGTAGAAAATCTTCTGCACGCCATCGACTACCACTTGGTCGCCCGCCTGAAGACCGGCCTGGATGATCCGCTGGCCGGCAATGACGCGACCCACTTTCACGTCACGGCGAAGCGCCTTGTTGTCGGCACCGACCACATACACGTAGCGTTGGTCCTGGTCGGTCAGCAGTGCTTTGTCGTCCACCATCAACACATCTTGCGCATTGGTGCCGCTGAGCTGAATACGCGCGTACAGGCCGGGCGTGAAGCGATAGTCAGGATTGGCAATCCGCGCTCTTGCGCGAATCGTGCCGGTGGCTGGATCGAATCGGTTATCCAGAAAATCGACGGTGCCCGCGTAGGGGAAGTCCGGCTGATTGGCCAGGCCGATACGTACCGGTCGCTGCTGAATGGGTCGCGTCCCGGCGTCGCTACGTTGCGCGGTATAGCGCAGGTAACTTTGCTCATCGCTATCGAAGTACACGTAGACCGGGTCTTGCGACACGATGGTCGTCAGCACAGTCTGGTCGGCCTGGGCCAGGTTGCCGACGGTCAGCAACGCACGCCCGACACGGCCTGCAATCGGCGATTTCACTTCGGTAAAGCTCAGGTTCAACCGAGCTTCATCAACCGCAGCGGCGGCCCCGCGCAAGGCGGCATCAAGCTGCACTTGGGTGCCACTCGCGTTATCAAGTTCTTCTTGAGAACTGGCACGCGCCGCCTGAAGCGCCTTCACACGCGCCAGTTGCACCTGGGCAAGATTCGCCGCCGCCCGCGCCTGCTGAAACTGCGCCTCGGCACGCGTCAGCGCAATGCGATACGGACGCTGATCGATGACAAACAACACGGCGCCCGCCGCCACGTGATCCCCTTCCTTGACAGCCACTTTCTGCAGATAACCGCTGACACGGGGTCGCAGCGATACCGCATCAACCGCTTCGACACGCCCGTTGAACTCGTCCTTCAGTTCGATCGACTGCGGAGCCAAGATCGACACCCCCACTTCAGGCGGCGGGAAAGCAGGCTTGGGCGCCGGTGCATCGCAAGCAGAAAGTGCAAGCGCCACAACGCCAAGCGTCAGGCGAAAAGGCAGACCGAAGCCTCGGTCGGGGGCACGTGAAGCAGACATGGGAAGACTGGTAGCGAGTGGTGAACGGCGCAGATGGTAGAAGTTCAAGTAAACTTTAAGTCAAGCAATAAAAAGGCCGTCCAATGAAACCTGTGAAGAACACGCCACCCTCCGTTTCTGCCGATATGTCGCTGTTATCCATCGGCGACATCGCCACCCGCAGCGGTGTGGCGGCATCCGCCCTGCGCTTCTACGAATCACTGGGGTTGATCACCTCGGTGCGCAGCGGGGGCGGACGACGCTACTTCCCGCGCTCGTGCCTGCGCAGAATTGCGTTCATCGTGTTCGCGCAGAAGATCGGCTACAGCCTGGAAGAAATCACCAGTCAGCTAAGCAAGGTCGACACCAACAAATCGCCGTCCAAAGCGAACTGGACATTGCTGACGCAGGAATGGCGCGCACGCGTCAGGCAGCGCATCGAAGAATTGCAGCGCCTGGATACGGACCTCGACCAATGCATAGGCTGCGGCTGCCTGTCGCTGGAGCGTTGCAAGCTAAGCAACCCCGATGACGTGGCCGGGCGCAACGGCAGCGGTGCCTGGATCTGGCGCGGCGATGCCGTGTCGACATCGAGCAAATGAACGTCTGACTTTCAGGCGTAAGGCTGCGATGCGCGTTAGCCAGGCAAAGGGCTGAACTTGAGTCATTCGGCCCGGCAAGGTCCTGGCATCGTCTGATGCTCGCGGCGATCAGCCACACGCTGCTGCGCAACCAAAGCGGTGCCGCTGCCGACCAGACGCCCTCGCAGACGGCGCAGCGGTATGCGTCGGAGAACTACTTTGCGTTGGAGAAGGAGCTTCGTTGAATCGATTCAGCGAGTTATCTAACGCATAGTCATTTGAAGTCGGCGTGGCGCATCGAAGAGGATTGCGGAAAGCTCAGTCCCTTCGCTGCGCCAACCACACGGTTTGCTGTCCACACGTGGGGTCTTCCACCACATGGGCGAGAACGTCGAAATCGTGCTGGTTCAGCAGCGTTTCGTACTCTGCTGCATCCAGACTACCGTGATACAGCGCGTCCCCTTCAAAGCTACCAATGGCCTCGCCTGCTGCGGGTCCGCTGGTGAACATGAGTACGCCGCGCGATACCGTGTGCTCACGAAAAATCGGAAACATCAGGCGCTGGTCTTCAGGGGTCAGATGGAAGAAGCTGTTCCACGCCAGCACGCCGTCAAAACGGTGCTCCAAGGCCATGTGTCGCATGTCGCCCAGATGCCAGTCGTGCTCGGGAAACAAGGTCTTGCAGCGTGCGATCAGAGACGGTGCCGAGTCGATCCCAACCAGCGACTTGCCGTGATCGATCAGGTAGCGCGCGATAGGTTCGCCTGACCCGCAACCCACATCCAATACCCGAGCAGACCCGGCCGGAAGATGGGCGATGAACCGGTCAAGCCACGCTGCTTCGATGAAGTGTCTGCCCCGCACGCGCACCCATGCATCGGCGTGGGTTTCGTACAAGGCAATGACGGCATCGGCGGATGAAGACAATGGTGGCTCCGAGGTGGCATGTCGGCGCGATCAAGTCGCGACGGAACGAAAGAAGTGCACACTTCGTCAGCTTGATCAGCCAGCAAGTCTTGCCAAGTACGACACCGCATCTAAAACGCAATGCGTATTGATGGGTCCCAGTAGACGGAACACACGCGGGTTGGCGCGAAATTCAAAAATTCGATAGAGCTGATAACGATCCGCGTCGTGCTCTGACCGCGCCAGCTCGTTGCTGCTGACGAAAAACGGAGTGAGCTGGCCGAAGGACGTGGTTTTGACCTCGATCAGCCGCTCTCGCCCGTCGTCCTCAAACGACAACACGTCATAGCCCAATCCATCGCCTTGGGTTGCGGCGACGTGTTCGACTCGCTCGCTCAGCGTCTTTTGCCCTGCCGCATGCAAACGACGAGCTTCCAAATCAGCGACAAACAACTCTCCAGCACACCCGAGAGAACGGTTGCGTGCTTCCTGCGCGAGGTAATCGCGCTGGCGAGCAATAAAACGTGGCGTGTATTCTGGCCGCTCTTCACGCAGGCCGGTCGAAGGCTTCGACCTTGAGACTTTTGGCACCGGGACTCTCGGCGCTGGGACCCAGATATCTTGCACATTCTCAGCCGTCATCGACAGCGCGGGGCGCAACACGGCTGCTTGCACGGACTCCTGCAGGGCTACATCGGCCGAGAGTTGAGCTTCCACCTCGGTCACCAACATCGCTTGGAAATTGCTCCGTGGCTTATACCCATTGATATACGGATAGCCGAGAGACAGCATCACGGCGCTGATGTTGCCACGCTTGAACTCTATGGAACCCAGGCTGCGGCCATCCAGCTTTTGAGCCAACGCAGTCGCGTGAGCCTTCTTGTTATACCGCTGCCCATTCAGCTCGAACGTGAGCATCCGCAGGTAATCGGCAACGCATGCCGCCACTTCCAGTGGCGACCACTCCCCACCTGTAGCCATGCCATTCCTATGATTAAGTCGCACCGACCGATCAAAATCGCATTGCTTGATGCAGGCCAACACAGCCGGCCCCTTCTTCGCCTCGACATGCTTGTGCGACGTATGCATTTTATCTTGCAAGCGTAGCAAACTCGATGAACGACCCGGGTCCGCATTTCGCGCTGGCGCAATGAAGATGCATAGACGACAAAACGCCCATCCTCGGATGGGCGTTTTGTCGTGCCTGCGCGCAGCCCAAAGGCCGCGCGTCGAGCCAACTTACTTCTGCACCGGCATCGTGAACTCAGCACCCTTGGCAATGCTGTCCGGCCAGCGCTGCATCACGCTCTTGAAGCGGGTGTAGAAACGCACACCTTCTTCGCCGTACGCGTGGTGGTCACCGAACAGCGAACGCTTCCAGCCGCCGAACGAGTGCCAGGCCATCGGCACCGGGATCGGCACATTCACGCCGACCATGCCGACCTGCACGCCGTGCGTGAACGCACGAGCCACACCGCCGTCAGACGTGAACAGCGACACACCGTTGCCGAACTCGTGCTTGTTGATCAGGTCCAGCGCGGTGGCGAAGTCGGGGGCGCGCACCACGGCCAGCACCGGTCCGAAGATTTCTTCCTTGTAGATCTTCATGTCGGCAGTGACGTTGTCAAACAGCGTGCCGCCAACATAGAAGCCCTTCTCGTGGCCGTCGACCACGTGACCGCGGCCGTCCACAACCAGCGTGGCACCTTCTTTCACGCCTTGGTCGATGTAGCCGACCACCTTGGCGCGGTGTTCGCCGGTAACCAGCGGGCCCATTTCAATATGGCCTTCCAGGCCGTTGCCGATTTGCAGCGCTTTCACGCGCGGCACCAGGCGTTCGACCAGTTCGTCGGCGATGTCGCCCACGGCGACTGCCACCGAGATAGCCATGCAACGCTCGCCTGCCGAACCGTAGGCGGCGCCGATCAGGGCGTCGACGGCTTGGTCGAGGTTGGCGTCGGGCATCACCACCAGGTGGTTCTTGGCGCCGCCCAGCGCTTGCACGCGCTTGCCGCGCTTGGTGCCTTCGGCGTAGATGTATTCGGCGATCGGGGTCGAGCCGACGAAGGACAGGGCCTGCACGTCGGGGTGAGCGATCAGTGCGTCCACGGCAACCTTGTCACCTTGGACGACGTTGAACACGCCGTCGGGCAAGCCTGCTTCTTTCAGCAGTTCGGCAATGCGGATGGCGGCTGACGGGTCGCGTTCCGAGGGCTTCAGCACGAAGGTGTTGCCGCAGGCGATGGCCACCGGGAACATCCACATCGGCACCATGACCGGGAAGTTGAACGGCGTGATGCCAGCGACTACGCCCAGGGGCTGGCGCATGCTCCAGTTGTCGATGCCGCCACCGATTTGTTCGGTGAATTGACCCTTCAACAGTTGCGGAATGCCGCACGCGAATTCAACCACTTCGATGCCGCGTGCCACTTCGCCTTGCGCGTCGGAAAACACCTTGCCGTGTTCGACGGTGATCATGCGGGCCAGCTCGTCGTGGTGCTGGTCCAGCAGTGCCTTGAACTTGAACAATACGCGTGCGCGCTTCAGCGGTGCCAGGGCCGACCAGGCCGGGAAAGCGGCGTGGGCAGAGGCGACAGCAGCGTCGACTTCGGCGGTGGTGGCAAGCGCCAGCTTACCGGTCACTTCACCCGTGGCGGGATTGAAGACATCCTTGGACTGGCCGGACTGACCCGCCACGGCCTTGCCGCCGATGAAATGACCGATATTGGAAATCGAGGACATGCGCTGCACTCCGTATTGCGTGTATGGCGTGGAATAAGTGACATGCGTGCCACACAGGACACCCATGTAAATCTGAGATTGCCGCTGGGCTTACGCAGCCCGGCGGCGGTCGGCACAGGGTCAGGCGACGTGCTTACGCAACTTCGCGCAGAACCTTGCCAACGGTGTCGAAGATTTCGCTGATCTGGGCTTCGTCAGCAATCAGCGGCGGCGAGAAGGCCAGAATGTCGCCGGTGTAACGCACCAGCAGGCCCTTCTCGAAGCACTTCACAAACACGTCGTAAGCACGGGCACCGGGTGCGCCGGGGCGCGATTCCAGTTCCACACCGCCGATGAAGCCCAGGTTGCGAATGTCCTTCACGTAAGGCGCATCACGCAGGCCGTGAACGGCTTGCTCGAAGTGCGGAGCCAGCTTGGCCACGCGGTTGAAAATGCCGTCGCGCTGATACAGGTCTTGCGTGGCGATGGCAGCCGCCGCAGCAGCCGGGTGGGCCGAGTACGTGTAGCCGTGGAAGAACTCAATGGCTTTTTCCGGGCCGGCTTGCACGACAGCGTCGTGAATCTTGCGGCTGACGGCCACGCCGCCCATGGGGATGGCCGCGTTGTTGATGGCCTTGGCCAGCGTGATCAGGTCGGGCGTCACGCCGAAGAATTCAGCAGCGGTGGGGGCACCCAGGCGGCCGAAGGCGGTGATGACTTCATCGAAGATCAGCAGAATGCCGTGCTTTTCCGTGATTTCACGCAGACGCTTCAGGTAACCCTTCGGCGGAATCAGGACGCCGGTCGAGCCAGCCACGGGTTCAACGATGACCGCGGCGATGGTCGACGGATCGTGCAGCGCGCAGATGCGTTCCAGTTCGTCAGCCAGATCGGCACCGGTTTCCGGCTCGCCCTTCACAAACGACGACTTCGTCGGTTGGTAGGTGTGCGGCAGGTGGTCAACGCCCGGAATCAGGTTGGCCGAGAAGGTTTTGCGGTTGGGCGAAATGCCGCCAACCGAGATGCCACCGAAGCCCACGCCGTGATAACCACGCTCGCGGCCGATCAGGCGCGTGCGCTGGGCTTCGCCCTTGGCGCGGTGGTAGGCCAGTGCAATTTTCAGTGCGGTGTCCACCGATTCCGAACCGGAATTGGTGAAGAAGATGCGGTCCAGGCCTTCCGGCATGACAGCGGCGACCTTGCTGGCCGCTTCGAAGGCCAGCGGGTGACCCATCTGGAAGGTGGGGGCGAAGTCCAGGGTACCGACTGAATCGCGAATGGCTTCAACGATCTCTTCACGGCCGTGGCCGGCATTCACGCACCACAGGCCCGCGCAACCATCAAGAATCTGGCGGTCATCGGAGGACGTGTAGTACATGCCCTTCGCGGACTTCAACATGCGCGGTGCCTGCTTGAACTGCTTGTTGGCAGTGAAGGGCATCCACAGGTTCGACAGATCGGTCTGGCTCATGACGGGGGTTTCCTGGAATAACTGAGGGCGAGGCACACACTGTAGAGAAGCGCACCGGCTTTCTCCCGATACACTCTGCAAGCCTCGCGCTAACTGTATTGATCCAGACAGGTAAACTGTACAGATATCCCACGTTCATGCGCCCTGCCCGGCCTACTCGCTGACCTTTATGTTTGCCCTGGAACTCAACCGCGACCGCAAGACTGCGCCCCCCCTTGTCGACCAGGTGGTCAGCGCACTGTCGGTCGCCATTGGCCAACATCTGCTGCGCGAAGGCGACCGCCTGCCCTCGGTACGGCAGTTCGCCACCAGCCAGGGCTTAAGCACCTTCACAGTAGCCGAGGCCTACAACCGGCTGGTGTCGATGGGCGTGATCAGCGCCCGTCGCGGCTCGGGTTTCCGGGTGGCCGAACGGGAACAGAAAGACGTTCCGGCAGCACCCGCCTGGTCGGCCCCCACGCTGAACGCGTCCTGGTTGCTGTCTGATGTGTTTGCCGACCAGTCAGTGCCTTTCAAACCCGGCAGCGGCTGGCTGCCCACCGAATGGACCAACGAAGGTGGCCTGCGCCATGCGCTTCGGGCATTGAGCCGCGCGCCTGCATCGCGCATGGGTGGCTACGGGCACCCATACGGATTTGCACCGCTGCGCGACTACATCGCAGCCGATCTCAGGCGTTATTCGCTGTCGGTGGATGCCAGCAACGTGCTGCTGACCCACGGCGCAACTCAGGCGCTGGACCTGATCGTGCGCACCTTGCTGCGCCCAGGCGACACCGTGGTGGTGGAAAGCCCCGGCTACTGCAACCTGCTGCAGATTCTGAAGCTGGCCGGCTTGAACACCGTAGGCGTGCGCCGCCTGCCTGACGGCGTAGACACCGCCGAGTTGGAATCCGTAATCACTGAGCACAAACCGAAAGCCATCTTCGTGAACACGGTGCTGCAAAACCCCACCGGCACCACGATGAGCATGGCAGCCGCGTTCCGGCTATTGCAAGTGGCCGAAAAACACGGGCTATGGGTAGTCGAAGACGACGTATCCCGAGACCTGGCGCTGCCTGGCGCGCCCTGCCTGGCAGCCATGGAAGGCTTGCGCCGGGTGGTGTACGTCAGCGGCTTTTCGAAGTCAATCACGCCTTCATCGCGGGTGGGCTACATCTGTGCACAACGTGAACTGCTGGTGGAACTGGCCCGCGCGAAAATGGCGGTGGGCCTGACCTCGTCTTCGATTGGCGAGCGGCTGGTGCACAAGGTGATTATTGAAGGCCACCACGCACGCCACGTGGAATACGTGCGCGACAAGTTGTCAGGTGCCCATGCACGCGTGGCGCGTCGCATGCGCGATGCCGGGCTGGAGGTATTTCATCAACCGCATGCAGGCTTGTTCCTGTGGGCGAAGCTGCCGATTGCGGCGGAAGATGCGGCGGCGGTTACGACACAGGCTTTGCGGTCGGGGATCTGGCTGGCACCTGGGTCGTATTTTCATCCGCGCGAGGAGGCGTCGAACTGGTTCCGGTTCAATGCGGCGGCCAGTGATGATGATGCGTTGTGGGAGTTTATTGGGACGTTGGGAAAGAAGTAGACATGGCATCGAACATGACAAAGCAACCAGATATTCCCAAGCGCTTGGCGGCGCGCATTCGTGGTGCGCAGGAACGCGTTCAGCAGCAGCGGGTGGCGATCGTTGCAGGCGAACGCAACTATGCTCAGAGCAGCAAGCGTCTCGCCGAATTCAATGCAAGCCCGGAAGACTTTGCCAGCCGACATTACGGTCGGAATGCTGCAGACAGCTATCCGGTTCAGACCACGATCGCCCGCGAACGCGAGCGCGTCGCGCATCACGAGAAGCGGCGACCGGAAAGAATCCGGGCGCTCGCCATGCTCGAATCCGAGCTGATGCGAATCGAGCAGGAAGTTCTGGTTGAAGTGACCGGTCTGCGCCCTTCCTCGGGGCGCGTTCCATGGCCTGGCCGCCTGCCTGCGTTCAAGGAATTCCGGGCAGCCTTCCAAGAAGAAATGCGGCAAGCAGATGAACGGTGGCGTATCGAACGGGCCGAGGATGACGCCGAGTTCGAGCGCCTTATTGCAGCGGAAGAAGCGGCTAATGAGGAACGACACAGACTGGAGGAAGCGCAACTCAGGCGGGAGATTGCGGCCATGTCTTCGGTCGAGTACGCGAACTACCGTGCGTGGGCGGACTTCCTGATCAATGGATTGCGATCGGGTCAGTTCACGATGGAAAACGTCCTAGAATCATTGCGTTCCCGAGCGCGGTTGTAAGGCGTCGACCTGTTCCATTCCAGATAGACGCGATCCACCTGTCCACCGTATAGATCACGACAGCGATGGACATGTACGTTACACCAACTCAATCTGCACCTTCCGACCAACCAGCGCTGCGGCGCGCTGCAATGTAGTCAATGTGACATCCCGCGTCGGATCAAGCAGTCGGTCCACTTGTGAGCGGCTGGTTTTGAGCAGGACTGCCAATTGCCTTTTTTGCTCATCGAACGTTGCTGCATGGCTTCCATGAGCTGCCACTCCATCACTTCTTTGACGGCAAGAGCCTGGGTTTCCTCAAAGACACCTTCGTCTTTCAGAAAATTGTCGAGGCTCGATCCATGATGTTTTTTGCTCATGATTTCAATTCCTTCTAACGTTTGCGTGCCATTGCCAGCTCATCGCTCAGCGTCTTTTGGGTTTTCTTGATGAACGCGTGCCTGGCGGCCAGTACACCGCCATCCACGTAAATAAACGGACTCTTGATCCGTTGTCGTCACACGGCCTGCCCGCTTGCAGCTCGCAGATCGGCAACAGTGACCATCAGCGTCATCGGATCAAGCGGCGACTCGTCCAGACCAAGATTTTGATAAAAAAGCTTGGCCTCCTCAGATAGCGCATGTACTACCATGCCGCGAATGCCGATTGCGTCTGCCGCGTGGATAACGCGAAGCGCGGCATCCTGAAAAAGCGCGCGGCCAAGTCCCTTTCCACGGTGACTGACCGCAACCGCCAAACGACCCAGTACCACCACGGGCACGGGGTCAGGCATGTTGCGTCGAAAACGCCCTGGAGCGGCAGCTGGCACCACGGCGCTGGAAGCCAGTGCGTAGTACCCCACAAGCTTGCCGCCCTCGCAGACCACGAAGGTACGGGATGCACCGCTGACTTGATTAGTTAGGGCACGGCGTATCAGCCAGGCATTGAGAGATTCCACGCCGCAGTCGAAATCGTGGGTGTCGTGACCCGAGTCAAGCGGTACCGGGGCAAGCAGCATGTGTCACGCAGCCTTCCAGGGCGTCTTGCTTTGCAGGGTCTTGCGCAGTCGCTCATTGGGCTGAGCAGGCTGATCAAGCCGCTTTAAAAAGTCTTCGTATGCCTCGGGACTGACGACCATCAGGGCACGGTCCAGAAGCGTTTCTTCAGCGGCACGGCGCGCCGCTTCGAGAATGAAATCTGTGCGCGTCTTGCCTGCAGACTCCGCTGCGCGATCGATCAAGTTGCGCTCGGCTGCAGGAATCCGCAGATTCAGTGTGTCACGAGGGACTTTGGTGGTGCTGGCGGTGCTCATGGGAATGCTCTGCTGATGACCCAACAGCCATACCCTAGCAAAACGTAACGACAAAGTCATTACGAATTCTTGATAAACGGTGCGACGTGCAACATCCACGCAAAGATCAGTGGCCCGCTGATCAGCAGCATTAACACCAACGCACGCCATAACCGCGACCGGGGCAACGGCAACACCGTGGCCGGCATGGGCTTGGCTTTGCGTGTCTCCGTCCACCTGGGCAAGGCAAACACCAGCGTGGCGCTTGCCTTGCACAGCCAGCCCAGCCACGCCACCATGCCGATGCTCCAGCCCCATCCCCAGAAGCATAAAACCAACGCCAAAGTCAGCAAGGACCAGCCACCCGCGTGAAACGCCATGCGTTCAATAGGACGCGCGGGACGGTGCAGCAATTGTTCGCCCTGTCGCGCGCTGGCCAAAGCGAGCAGGAAAAATCCGATCAGGCAGATAGATGCGATCGATAAATTCAGCCACAGGCTGCTGCCGGCCATCATGCTGCCCCACCCGCAGGCAACAGCCACCAGCACAACACGGCAACAATCGCCGTGGACACCAGCATGCCGATCCACGCTCTTGTCGCGCTGCGGGTGCTGAACACCCACATCACCGCAAGCAGATACCACACGAAACCCAGCATGGTCGACGCCAGCACAGCTTGCGCGCGAGGCAGTGGCCAGACCAAGGCCAGCAGTACAGTCATAGCCGACGCAAACGCATATCCGCCCAAAGCTGCCGCCACCACGCGCGAGGCAACCTGAAAGCGGTATTGCCAGGACAAATCCACAGTTTTCATGGACGGCCCCCTGCCGGGTTTGTCGCAGCGACTGGGTTGGGCACATCAATCTGGCTTGAAGCGGCAGCACGGCCCGACACCACAATCCCTGCCGCAGGGCCGACCCCATCCACCACCCGCCACTTGCGCTGCAATTTCAAGGCGGTATGCGCGAAGATCGCTGCCAGTGCCAACATGCTCAGATCGAAGCCTGCCAGTCCCCAATCGCCGTAGGGCAGCGTGACCCCCAGGTGTCTGTCCGTCGTCACTGCATTCAGCACCGGTACCAACGCGTAGGCGGCAACGGTCAGCCACAGCAGCTCCACCCATGCCCGCTTCAAGGGCCGGATCGACGCATACAACAGCGCCCAGCCCCACACCAGGAACAGCACATGCAGTTCCCACGCGGCACGATCTGCCAGCGCCACGGGCAGCAGTCGATTGCCCCAGAAGTAGGCGGCTACGGCCAGCGGCAGGCCAACCAGGGTACCGGCGTTGAGGATTTCGACCAGACGCAATCCGCCTGCATTCAGCCTGGCAGTGAACGAATCCGCACCTGCTTTCTGCAGATGCTGCGTACGCCGCTTGACGGTCCACAACACCAGCCCGGTGCCGATCACCGCGCATCCCAGCAAGCCCGAGACGACATACAACCAGCGCAGCCACCAGTTCGCGAAGTTGCCTTCATGCAAGGCGAACATGGTGCGTTGGGTGGCGACGGCTGCGTTGCCTTCATCCGCACGCGCCAACGGCCTGCCATCGACAGCACTGAAGCGCGCCACCCTCGGGTCATAGAAGTTGACGCCGCTCGCGCCGACAGGACGCACGTCGATATACGGCCCCTTGCCTGCCGGCTGCATGATCTGCAGGCTGGCGATCCGCGCATCGCCTAAGGTCACCTGAATCTGACGAAGCAGTTCCGGCACCGGCACCTGCAGGCCGGACAGCGGCTGGTATTCACGCTTGGGCGGGCGCAGTTCCTCGAACAAGGCCTGACGCTGAACCTCGGATGTGCCATAGACCACATCCCGCCCAGCCGGCAGATATTGGAAGGCAAGAAATACCAAGCCCGTGTAGGTAATCATCAGGAAGAATGGCAAGGACATCACGCTGACCACGTTGTGCGCATCCAGCCACGACCGCTGCCCTTTGCCCGGCCGGAAGGTGAAGAAGTCGGTGAAGATTTTCTTGTGCGTGATGACGCCGGTGACGACTGCCAGCAGCATCAGCATGGTGCAGATGCCAACCAGCCTGAACCCGGTGACCCGGGACACGTAGTGCAGCTCGTAATGCAGGCGGTACAGCCGTCGCCCGCCTGCCGTGTCGCGTGCCAGCACCGCAGGCTCGACCTCACCCGTTGCCGTGTTCAGCGTCTCGCTGCGACGCCGACCCGTGTCACGGCCGGCAGGCGGCATGTCTTCCCACGACACGCCAAGCCCATGCTCGACCCGAGGCTCCAGTCCCAGGTGCGGCAAGGTGATCGTCCAGGATTTGGCCTGGGGTGCTGCAATCTCCAGGCGCGCCAGACCCAGTCCCAGCAAGCGCGCCTCGTCACCCGGGTCGACGCGTGTGGGAAGCGGCAACTCGGGCTGCATCCAGCGGGTGATTTCATCATCCACGTAACCGGCTGTGCCGGTCACGAAGACGAAGAACAGCACCCAGCCCGTTACCAGCCCGGTCCAGGTGTGCAGCCACGCCATGCACTGGCGAAACGACGCTTTCATGCTGACCCGCCCTGCTTAGAACCGGCCTTTCAAGGTCAGCATCCAGCTCATGGGCTCGCCGTAGATATTCTGGCCGCCCAGGGTGCCGAGGTTGGCGTAGTAGCGCTTGTCGAACAGGTTGTTCAGGTTCAGGCTTGCGCGCCACTTGGGATCGATGTCGTAGTGCACCGCAGCGTTCCATACGGCGTAACCGCCCTGCGTGAAGTTGAAGCGCCGGGACGCGCCATCGAACCTGCCGCTGGCCGGGTTGAACGAGAACGCGGTGCCGCTGACATAGCTTTTGCTCTGCAGGTTCACGCCCAGGCCCACGCTCCATGCGGAATAGTCGGCGAAGCGATGGTTGGCCCACAGGCGCAGCATGTGCCGGGGCGTGACGGCGTGGTAGATGGCGTCGGTGGCTTTGTCCTTGTTCTGGTTGTAGGTGTAGCCGGCCGCAATCTGCCAGCCGCGCGCCACTTCGCCCGTCAACTCCAGGTCCACGCCCTGGCTTACCTGCTCACCGCTGGCCGAGTAGCAGCACGTGTTGCCGTCTTCCAGCGTCGCCGCCGGGTAGCGTGGGTCGAGCACCGCCACCTTGGACCGCTCGATGCGATAGACCGAGACAGCCGGTTGCAGGCGGCCGTCGTTAAGCTCGCCTTTCAGGCCGATCTCGTAGTTGCGTCCGGTGATGGGGTCAAGCGGGCCGCCCGTTGCGAGCGGGCCACTGCGTCGGTTCGCCTGAGACTGGTAGATCTCGGTCATGCTGCCGTAGGCCGTCCAGCGCTCGTCAAGGTCGTAGGTCGTGCCCACATAAGGGGTGAAGATGCCTTTGTCTTCGAACACGGCAGCCGAGCTGCTGGTCAGTGCGCCGCTCTCGACGTAGCCCAGCGTTGTGCTGTCCGACTTGTAATAGGCGTAGCGGGCACCGCCAATGATCTTTGCGCGGTCGGTAAGCGACCAATTCATGCGTCCGTACATGCCGTACTGCGTCACGCTCGACAGCCAACTGGTCATGGGCCGCGTGGTGCCCATGGTTGGATAGGGATACACCACCGGCGCGCTCCCAAGCGCATCGATGGAGCCAGTCCAGTTGCCCCCAGCGGCCACGCCCTGGCGGTATCGCCGCGTGTACTCCAGCGTGTCGAACTTGCCCCAATCCGCGCCCAGCAGGAAGCTGTGCTTTTCACCCAGCGCGGCAAAGTTCCCCTGCAGGTTCACATCCAGGTTCTTGTAGGTCGAATCGAAACCCGTCAGCGGATGGACGTTCAGGCCCGACTGACCGTTGGCTGCCACGATGACCGAGCGGGTCAGCGGATCGATCCCGGTGGTGATCAGGTGCCCGGCCTGTATGTTGTCCTGCATGCGCTCGCCGTAACCGGCACTCATCTTCACTTTCCAGTCGTTGGCGAAGGTGTGCTGAAGCTCAGCGAATACGTCTTTGGCTTCGTGTTCTTTGTTGGACCAGCCTAGACGGTCGGCACTCCAGCTTCTGGACAAACCCAAGTCGCTGCCGTCCAGCCCGCGCGGCAAGCCAGCAGAACGCGCGTACTTACGCCCTTGGTCGTAGGTGCCGCCCAGGGACAGCATGGTCCGCGATCCCAGGTCCGCTTCCACGATGCCGTACAGGAAGTTGCTGCGGCCCCAATCGTTGTCCACAAAACCCTTGCGGTCTTCATGGCTGTATACCGCGCGCCCGCGCACCGAGCCGTCGTCCGCCAGGGCACCCGTGACGTCGAAGTCCGTCTGGTAACGGTCCCAGCGGCCAGCGCTTCCCGTAAACAGAAACTGTTTTTCTGCCAGCGGACGCTTGCGTACCAGGTTGACCGAGCCGCCCGGCGTGCCATTGCCCGCGAACAGGCCGTCGGCACCACGCAGCACTTCCACGTGGTCGAACATGGCCAGATTGGGATTGAAATACTGCGGACTGAAGGGGCCCACAGAAGCACCGTCCACCTGCATGTTCTGGATCTCGAAACCACGTGCGTAGATGCGGCCGATGGGTTCGTTGTCACGCTGGGTGGTGGTGATGCCGGTGGTGTTCTTGAACACCTCTGCCAAAGTCTGCAGGCCTTGGTCCTCGATGCGCTGACGCGTCATGACCGTGATGGACTGCGGCACGTCGCGGATGTGCTGACTGCCCTTGCCCGCACTGAGCACGTTGTTCGCGTAGCCGTAGGTGCCCGTGTTTTCACTGACAGAATCCGGGCTTGCCACAACGGTGACCGACTTCAGCTGCGTTGCTTCTCCAGGCGCAGGCGCAGATCGTGACAGCGAAAAGTTGTTCCCCGTGCGTCGAAACTGGATGCCGGTTCCGGCCAGCAGCCGGCGCATGGCCTCATCGGGCGGGAAGCTGCCTGACAAGGCGGGCGCGGTGTAGCCCTCGACGGTTTCCTGCGAGAAGAATATCTGCAGGGATGTCTGCTCGCCCAGTTGCAGCAGTGCTTTGCTCAGCGGCTGCGCGGGAATGTTGACCTGCACGACGGCGGTACTTTGGGCCAATGCGGGTGCGGGCAAGGTGCCGAATCCGACGGCAATGGCAATGGCCAGGGCAGACATGCCGATAAACGTGGCGGTCGTTTGCGCACGTGCGTTTGCGCGCGGGGTTGTCGTTTCCACAGTCCTACGATTTCCATGAATGAAGTTTTCGCGCTCGCGCGCAGCACCCTTTGGCCAAAGGCTTTCCGGGGTTCACCATGTCGTCGCAGGACTTACCCCTTCATTGGGATAGACGTGCCAGCGGAGAAAGCTCGGAATCGAAATGAGAACAATTCGTGAAACAAAATGTAATCAACGAATTGAGGACGCGGAGGGTTATTGGAGCGGTGCCAACCAACCCGTCAAAAACCCTATTTCGCGACGATGCGAATCTGCCCATCCAGCAGACGATAGACGCGCACGGGCACGAATTCGGGAAGCATGTCGATCAGCGCCTCGGGATCGTCCACGCTGAAAATCCCCGCGATGCGGTGATCGCGCAGCGCCGGCGCATCCAGCCGTGCGGGTTGATCCAGATAACGGTTGATCTCGGCCACGGCCTGCGCCAAGGGGGTGTTTTCAAACACGACCTTGCCCCGTTGCCATGCCAGCAAGCTGTGCAAGTCGTGCGGCCGAACCTCGCCTAAGGTCTGGTCCGCCGAGACATCCACGCCCTGCCCCTTGGTCAGCGCGCGCGACTGCCGCTGCCACCACGGCCCGCTAGACACCACGACCGAGCCTGACTCGACGCTGATGCGCGCGGCGTCTGCGTCATGACGAACGTTGAAACGCGTGCCGGTCACCACCACGCGGCTTGCCCCGGCGTCGACAATGAAGGGTTGCTGCGCATCGTGCCGGACCGCAAAGAAAATCTCGCCTTCCTGCAGTTCAATGACACGCTTGTCTGCGTACATGCGCGCAACCGCCCGCGTGCCGGTATTGACGTCCAGTATCGAACCATCGGGCAGCGTCACCTGTTGCCGCTTGCCGCGCGGCGTGGCGATCTGAATCGTGTGCTGCGGCGACGCCAACCAGCCACCCTGCAGCGCAATCCCGCCGACCAGCGCAGCCGAACATGCGCCAGCCAGGCCCCAGACCAGACGACGCCGTCCTGAATTGGTTGGCACCGCAGTTGGTGCCGCAGTTGAAACCCTTGTCGGCAACACGGCTGGCTCACGCTGCGCAAGCACCGACCGCAGTTCAGCCTCGGGAATTGCCAGCGTCGCTTCCCATATCTGCTGCACGCTGCGGTACTGGCGGTCGTGTTCAGGGTGCGCCTGCCGCCATTGCTCGAACATGCGCCGGCCCTCGTCCGTGGCTTCCCCGGAATGCAGGTATGCGAACCAGGATGCAGCCAGATCGCCCGGCTCACTGGCAGTCGAAGAATCGATGGGAGGTTTCATTGCAGGCAGCGCAAATAAAGACAGCGTGGACCCACGGCCGAACCTGGCGTCGCCAATATAGCCGTACCCGAACCCACCTTGCAGCAAGGATCAAGGCGCATATTTCTGCATCCTTTGATTCAGGTGCTGCAAAGCACGCGTCATGTGTTTTTCCACCATTGCCTGGGAAATATCCATGCCCCGCGCGATCTCGGCGTGCGTCCACCCTTCCAGTCGATGCCGCACATAGACCTGCTGGCACACCAGCGGCAATTCGCCCAACGCGTCTTTCAGATCAGTGACCATTTGCCGGGAATACACCTTGGTTTCCGGCCCGCACACCTGGGGATGTTCGCTTTCCTCCAGGTCATGCAGTGGTGTCACGGGCAAGGCTGTCTGGTGGCGGTGCCTGTCGATGATGCCGTTGGTGGTGCTGCGTTTCAGGTAGGCACGCGGGTCGTCTACGGTTGCCGCGCCATTTTCCAACAGCCGCACCACTGCGTCGTGCATAGCATCTTCGCGGTCTTCCTGGCCAACCGCTTTCCGACGCCACGCCGCAACCAGCTCGCTATAGTGAGCGAGCCAGTTTTTCTTGGGCACTGCGGGGCGAGACATGGCGGCAGTCGGGGCGGATCGTGCAAAGCCCAGGATAATAGCAATAGTTCTCATTCATAAGCAGCCAACACCCCGCTCTCGGATGCCGGACCCGCGCACGCTGTATCCTACGCACGCCCGATCACCGCCTTCGGCCATCCATGACTGACGTATCTTCCGACGACTCCCTTAATTCGCCAGATTTCCGCATTGTGCTTGCCGACAGCCTGGCCGAGATCCCGGCTGCCAGCTGGGACGCCCTGGGCGGCGGTTCGCTGCTGACGTCTCACGCATTCCTGTCCGCGCTGGAAACCACCGGTTGTGTGGGCGAAGACACTGGCTGGGTGCCCCGCCATCTGCTGCTGCACCAGGGAGACGAATTGGTCGGCGCGGTGCCGCTGTATTTGAAGGGTCATTCCTACGGGGAATATGTCTTCGACTGGGCCTGGGCCGATGCCTACCAGCGCCACGGCCTGGAGTACTACCCGAAATGGCTGGGTGCCGTGCCCTTCACCCCGGTTGGCGGCGCGCGTCTGCTGACGCAGAAGCCGGAAATTCGCCGGGTGCTGGCCGAAAGCCTGATGATGGTGGCGGAACGCAGTGGTGCGTCGTCATTGCACGTGCTGTTCCCTACAGCCCCGGAAACCGATGCCTTGCGCGAGGCCGGCTGCAAGATTCGCCACGGCGTGCAGTTCCACTGGCGCAATGCGGGTTGGAAAGACTTCGAAGCCTTCCTGAAAAGCCTGTCGCAGAAGAAGCGCAAGAATATCCGCGCCGAACGCCGCAAGGTGGCGGGTGCGGGTGTCACGACCCGGATCAGGACCGGCGCGGCAATTACCGATGCGGATTGGCTGTTCTTCTATCGCTGCTACAGCAATACGTACCACGTGCGTCGCTCCACGCCGTATCTGAATCTGGCGTTCTTCCAGACCTTGGGCAAGCAGTTGTCCAAACACTGTGTCATGACGATCGCCGAACAGAACGGCGAACCGCTGGCGGCCAGCCTGCTGTTTCGCGATACGGTCGACGGCGAAGATCGCTTGTATGGCCGCTACTGGGGCACGCTGGAAGACATGGACAGCCTGCACTTCGAGGTGGCGTATTACGCCCCGATGGAATGGGCGATGACCAACGGAATCGCCATGATCGAAGGCGGTGCGCAGGGCGAACACAAGCTGGCGCGCGGATTCCTGCCGTCTCGCACCGATTCCGCGCATTGGCTGGCCCACCCCGCTTTTGCTGAAGCAGTGGAAGACTTTCTGGTGCGTGAAGGCGACGGGGTCGATGCCTTGGTGGACGAACTGGAAGAGCATTCGCCCTTCAAGAAGCCCAGGTAAGCATCGAACCCGTCTTCGCAACCAGTCTGGTGATTAATACCTGACCAGATGCCCCTCGATTACCGCTTTCACGGCGGCCCACTGCCGACGTGACACCGGCAACCGTTCCGGCACGCCGTCCAGCACCACCTGGCGAACGGCTTCGTTGTCGGCGCTGCCACCGCTTACCCGTTCAATGCCGATGATTGCGTGACGCGCAATCAAGGCATTGCGGTGTATTCGCAGAAACACCCCCGGAAACGCAGCATCCAGCATCAGCAGGGACGCATCCGTCAGGTATTCCCGTTCGCGGGTGCGAACCGTCACGTATTTCAGCTCGGCCTTCAGGTAAACCACGTCTTCGATTGGCACGTGCAGCACTCTGCCGCGTTCGGCCACCGACACAAACCGCGCGGTACTTTGCACGGCAGGTGCCGCCTGGCCCCCGGCAGCGTCGCGCAAGACATCAGCCAGTACATCCCGCCTGACCGGGCGATTCAGCCGTGCCGCCACACGCAGCTCCGGCACCATCGCCTGGGGGTTGTCGATGAAGCCGATGAATACGAACACCGGTGCCGGGTGCAAGGAAGCCAACGCGCGCCAAAGTGTCGGCCCGTCTGTCTCCTCTGGGCGGCCATCGACCACCACCACGTCTACGCCCAGGCGGCGCGCCTCATCCAATGCGTCATCACTGGCACTGAGTGCCGTGCGCAAAGGCACATCACGGGTAATATCCCGCAACTGCCTGTGCAGACGCTGGCGCGCAGCCGGGTCGTCGGCAATCACCAACACCGAGGCGGTCATAGTTGCCTCGCGTCCGCGGAATGCGGACAACTCATTACGGTCGTCTTCTATAATCGTGTTCATGACACAATCGCCCGATCCCCGCCCCCAGGACCAATTCGCTAAGAAAGGCGAAGCGTGGTCTGCCCGTTTCTCCGAACCTGTTTCGGATCTGGTCAAACGCTACACCGCTTCCGTCGACTTCGACAAAAGGCTGGCGCGCTTCGATATACAGGGCTCGCTCGCCCATGCAGACATGTTGCACGCAGTTGGCATCCTTAATGCAAACGATGTGGAAGCGATCCGTAACGGCATGGATACAATCCTGGCCGAAATCGACGCTGGCACCTTCGTCTGGTCCATCGACCTGGAAGACGTCCACCTGAACATCGAGAAGCGCCTGACCGAAATCGCCGGGGACGCGGGCAAGCGCCTGCACACCGGCCGGTCGCGCAACGACCAGGTCGCCACCGACATCCGCCTGTGGCTGCGTGCTGAAATCGACGGCCTGCTTGAACTGCTGCGCCAATTCCGCCGTGCGCTGGCCGAACTCGCACTGACCCACGCCGACACCATTCTGCCGGGCTTCACCCATCTGCAAGTCGCCCAGCCCGTCACCTTCGGTCATCATCTGCTGGCCTATGTTGAAATGTTTGCACGCGATGCGGAACGTCTTGCCGACGCCCGCAAGCGCGTGAACCGTCTGCCGCTCGGCGCCGCCGCCCTGGCTGGCACCAGCTACCCGATCGACCGGGAGCGCGTTGCCGCTACGCTTGGCTTTGACGGCGTCTGCCGCAATTCGCTGGATGCGGTCTCGGATCGGGACTTCGCGATCGAGTTCTGCGCAGCCGGCGCACTGGTCATGACGCATATTTCGCGCCTGTCGGAAGAATTGGTGCTGTGGATGAGCCCGCGCGTCGGGTTTATCGACCTGTCAGACCGATTCTGCACCGGTAGTTCGATCATGCCGCAGAAGAAAAACCCTGATGTTCCAGAGCTTGCGCGCGGCAAGACAGGTCGTGTAAATGGCCACTTGGTCGCACTTCTTACCTTGATGAAAGGCCAACCGCTGGCCTACAACAAGGACAACCAGGAAGACAAGGAAGGCTTGTTCGACACCGCCGACACCGTGCGCGACACGCTGCGCATCTTCGTCGACATGGTCAGCGGCATCCAGGTCAAGGCCGACAACATGCGCGCAGCTGCGCTGCAAGGCTTCTCCACGGCAACCGACTTGGCTGACTATCTGGTCAAAAAGGGCATTCCCTTCCGTGACGCCCACGAAGCCGTGGCCCTGGCGGTTCGCGCCTGCGTCGATCGCGGATGCGATCTTGCAGATTTGACGGTTGAAGAACTGCGCGAGTTCCATGCATCGGTAGGCGATGATGTGCATGACGTGCTGACGCTGGAAGGCTCGGTTGCGGCACGTGCGCATGTGGGCGGCACCGCGCCCGCGCGCGTGCGTGAAGAAGCGCAACGCGTGTTGCAGGAAACTGCAGCGTAAGCGGTTCAGACAAAGTCTGTCTGATCGAAGCTGCGGCCCCACCGGACTTTGTCTGGTGGGGCCGTGGTTTTTTTACCTTATGGAAGAAGGCAAAGCGATATGGCGCGAGATCCGGGTCTGGAAGCAATCATGCATGAGGAGCTTCGAGACATTCCTGATGTCAGCGAAAAAGGCATGTTCGGCTGCTGGGTGTGGCTGGTGGGCGGCAATCTGCTGTGCGGTGCACGCGAAGACGCCATGCTGGTTCGGCTGAGCAAAGACGACGATGCGTGGGCGCTGAAGATGGCGGGCGTCACACCGATGATGACGGGCAGCCGCAGAATGCCAGGGTGGGTGTGGGCAGACCCACGGGTGTACGGGAACGATGCGATGCGCAGGAAGCTGTTGGATGCAGCGCTTCGGTTTGTGTTGAGCTTGCCGAGGAAGTGAGGGGAATCAGGCGGTGCAGCCTTCGCCTGTTGATGGCTCAACATGGATAATTCGGTGCAACCCAAGTACAGAGTACCCATGAAGAACCGCATCAATCTCGCCGCGGCCTGCCTGCACCTGATCTCTTTCTTTTACGTCGCCAGCATCGTCTACGTCTTGATCAACTACGCCAGCCTGGGCGGCGGACAAGATGAAAAGCCCACCAGCGTGCTGACTACGCTGATCGTGCCCACGCTCAGGGCTTTGCTGCTGGGCGTCGCATTTCATTACTGTGCCAAGTTCCTGAAGCGCGGCAATGCAAAAGCCTGGAAGTACTCAGTCATCTTGATGGGGCTCAGCCTGTTCAAGGTGCTGGGGGATATCTTCACCACGAGTGTTCGTGCAGAACTAGGCATCGGCGATCTGGGCTTATATGCGATCGGGCTGTTCCTGCCTGGCCTGGGCCTGTGGGCCTTGCTGCAAAAAGACTCGCGTGATTTCGTCAACCCGACCAAGGCGGTTGATGACGGAGTGAACTAACAGGGGCGTTCAGAAGACAGGGCACGGTGATTCCTCCCTGCCCTGCTTTACCGCGTTCAGTCTGTCGTTTTCTTCACCCACACGTCGTCTGGCCCCAGCGCCTGACCCTGCGCGTCTTGCAATGTCATTGACTGGATGGGCTTGCCGCTGGCGTGCTCCAGCATCACGCTGTGCGCATCCCCCGCACCGTACAGATGGGCCTCGCCCCACTGCCTGAGCCCCACGATCACCGGGAACAGGCCGCGACCCTTGGGCGTCAGCACGTATTCCTCGTAAGACGTACCGTCTGACGCCGGTTTGGTTTCCAGGATGTTGGCGTCAACCAAATTGCGCAGCCGGTCCGCCAGGATATTGCGCGCTACTCCCAGGCTTTTCTGAAATTCTCCAAAACGTCGCATGCCGTCGAAGGCGTCGCGCACGATCAATAGCGCCCAGCGCTCGCCCATCACGTCCAGCGATCGAGCGACCGGGCAGCGGTCCGTATCAAGACTGCGTCGTTTGGCCATCAAGGTGTCCACAAACTTAGTGGTTGCATTTTAAAACTGGATAGCTAAACTTCAACTGGTTTTAATTTGAAACCAGAATAAAGGCAGCATGTCGTCATCCCAGCCACACAATCTTCCTTGCCCTGCCGACGCAGCCGATCAGTTGATGACGTCTGACGCATCGTCCATGGACCGTGCTTGCCAAGTCGGTAGTTGCTCAACCTCTGACAAGTCAGCAAACGAAGGCGTCGCCGCGAAACTGCCTCGCCTGATGGTGTTGCTGTTCGCCATCGCCGCCGGGCTAAGCGTGGCCAACGTGTATTACGCCCAGCCCTTGCTCGACGCCCTGGCCCAGGACTTCGGCATCAGCAACGCGTCGGTTGGCGTGGTGGTCACCGCCACCCAGATTGGCTGCGCGCTGGCCTTGGTGTTCGTGGTGCCACTGGGCGATCTGATCAACCGGCGACGCCTGGTTCTGGCGCAGTTGGCTTGCCTGGTATTGGCGTCGGCAGGCGTGGCGCAGGCACCGTCGGCCAACTGGTTGCTGGTCGGCATGTTGGCAGTGGGTTTGTTAGGTACAGCCATGACACAGGGGTTGATCGCCTACGCCGCCAGTGTTGCTGCGCCGACCGAGCGCGGCAGTGTGGTCGGGGTGGCGCAAAGTGGCGTAGTGATCGGTCTGTTGCTTGCCCGCACCGTGTCGGGTGGCGTTGCTGACTTGGCCGGTTGGCGTGCGGTGTACGGCACGGCGGGCATCGTGGCGGTGCTGATGTGGGCGGTGCTGTATTACATGCTGCCAGTTGCGTCGAAGGTAGGCGATGCAAAGCTAGCTGAACCGCTGCCAAGCGGACTGCGCAAAGCGTCGGCAACGAAACATTCGAGCATCAGCCCGACAGCGCCAACGCCGGCTCATCTGGCGTCTGATGGCACCGAATCAGACATGCCAACCCCCAGCCCGTCACGCTCTGGATACTGGGCACTGATCCTGTCGACCTTCTCCCTGATTGCCCATGACCGGGTACTGCAGACGCGTGGGGTCTTGGCACTGCTGATGTTCGCCGCGTTCAACATCTTCTGGACCGCACTCGTTCTGCCGCTGAGCGCTCCACCCTACGCGCTGTCGCACACACAGATTGGTGCGTTCGGCTTGGTGGGTGCCGTCGGTGCCTTGGCCGCTGCGCGTGCGGGTTACTGGGCCGATCGCGGTGCGGGGCAGCGCACCACCGGCATTGCGCTTGGGTTGATGCTGCTGTCATGGCTGCTGATGGCCGGTCTTTCGCATTCGCTGTGGTGGTTGATCATCGGAATCGTGTTGCTGGACCTGGGCGGACAGGCAATCCATGTGACCAATCAAAGCATGATCTTCAGTGCGCAATCTGGTGATGCGCACAGCAGAATGGTGGCGGGCTACATGCTGTTTTATGCGGTGGGTAGCGGGCTAGGGGCGATTGCGTCCACGGCGGTGTTTGCGGTTGCCGGATGGGCAGGTGTGTGCCTGCTGGGAGCCGGGGTGACAGTGGCGGCATTGGCCTTTTGGAAAATTACGGTGCCGCGTGGCGAAGTACGCCGGCTGAGTTGATCGCAGGTACCGGATTGCTAACTGCAAAAAACCCTGCCGGCACAAGCCTCGCCGTGGTTTTTGCTCCGCTGTCCGACCGCATCGAGGTGCACGAATGATCTGTCATGGCTGACGCAACTGATCCGTTAAGGTCACTCCCACATCAGTCGCCGCAGCATTCTCTGATGCTTCAATTTTGTCGCCGGGCCGAATGCCAAATGCGGCCACCGCACCTGCCCGCAATTCCAGCACCGCCTTGGCGCGAAGGCACACAGCCGCCCGCCAGGGGCGCAACGGGGCGCGCACGGCGCAGACGACGTTGTCGGCATCCACGAACACCACGTCGATTGCGTGCCGCATTCCGATGCTGTGAACAGCTGAGCAAGGTGAAAGCCGCAATGCAGACCCGATCGGCAAAGGACCACTGACCAACAGACCGACCAGACGTTGCCACATGGTGCGCGCGTGCAGAATCTTCAGGTAATGGGTCATAAAAATAGAACGCCAGAGGCAGGGGCAATCGTGCGTGATGCGTCAGGCCACACACACCTCATCGTGCCAACCCAATCAACTTCACCGCGATCGGAAACGCGATCACCAGGAACGTGCAGGGGAAGATGAAAACCACCAGCGGCAGCAACATCTTCACCGGTGCCTGCATGGCCAGCGTTTCAGCCCGCAGGAAACGGTCGCTGCGGCGTTGGTCAGACTGACTGCGCAGCAATGCACCCAGATTCATGCCCATGCTTTCCGCCTGCACCAAGGCTGCTACCAAACTGCGCACTGCGGGTTCATCGATGCGGTCGGCCAGCGCACGTAGCGCCTGCGCACGGGCCATGCCGGCGCGCATGTCACCCAGCACCTGACGCAGTTCATCGCGCAGCGGGCCAACCGGGCCGCGCGCCACCGCCTGTTGCAACGCGCCTTGCAGATTCAGACCGGCTTCGACACACAAGGTGATCATGTCCAGCGCAAACGGTAGCGCGCGCACCACGGCACGGCGTCTGGCTACGATCCGATCCCGCAACCACAGGCGCGGCAACAATGCCCCCAGGCACGCACCGGCCAGCCCCACCAGCACGCCGACCGGACCGCCCCATTGCCCCGCGCTGAATAGTCCCAGCACCGTTGCGCCGATCAGTGCGGCGAACAGTTGCGCACCAACGAACTGCGCTGCGTCGATGGCACGATGCAGGCCGGCTACTTGCAGTCGGCGTGTCAGCGCGCGACGCGACCGCCACGACATTCGCCGATCTGCCAGACCGGCCAGCACACCGATCGGACCGGCAAAGACACGAAACCAGAAAGGCGGCACATCGTTGCCGGGCGGCGCTTCGTGCGCGCGCGATCGGCCCAGCCAACGCGCGACCCCTTGCGCCGCCCACCGGCCACACAACCACGCCATCGCTGCCGCACCGATGCCGGCCATCAAGGCGATCAGGGGACTTGAAAATGCAGTGTCTGGCATAGGCCACCCTTAAACGTCGATGCGCACGATGCGCCGGATCAGCCACAGGCCGCAGGTTTCCATCATGACCAGAATGGTCAGCGTCGCCCAACCCATCGGCGTTCGCCACAACTCGGCCATGGCCTCGGGTTCCAGCTTGTGCAGCACCAGAACCAGCAGCACCGGCAACAGCCCTACCACCAGTGCTTGTAGCCGACCCTGCGCGGTCAGTGCGCGGATGCGCCCTTCCATGTGCAGACGGCTGCGCACGGTCGATGCGATGCGCTCCAGCGCGTCTGCCAGATTGCCGCCCGTGTCCGACGCGATGCGCAGCGAGGACACCAGCAACACCGTGGCTTCCGTCGGCATGCGCGCTTGCAGATTCAACAGCGCATCTTCAAACGACACACCCAGACGCTGCTGGCGCAGCATCAGTCCCAGCTCCTGATTCAGCGGTGCGTTGGCCTCGGCCACCACGTGACCGACGGCTCCTTGCACACTGGCCCCCGCCCGCAATCCCCCGGCCAGCGCCAGCAAAGCGTCGGGCAATTGCATGTCGAAGCGGTGCTGGCGTCGCAGGCGCAGCTGATTCAACCAGCGACGGGGCAGGACCATGCCCGCGATGGCGGCCGCGCCGGCCAGAATCCACTGCTGAGTCAGCGCCATGGTCAATGACGCCGCCAAGCCCGCCAGCACCATGGCAGCGATCCACAAACGAGACGGATCGATGAACAGAAATGCTTCGCTCAGGCGCACGCCCGCTTGCTCGGTGAACGCGTCGCGCTGTCGTGCAAAGGCCTGGATGACCACGCCGCTGATCATCCACACGGCGGCACCCGCTGCCAGTGCGATCGACAACATGGCCAGCCAAACCCATACGGTCATCGCACCCTCCTTGGCAGGAACACCAGGCACCACGCATCGACACCAATCCTCATAGCGTGTGCCGAGCGCCACGCGCTGGTGCGCTACCGAAGAACAGGTCGGTATCGATATCCACACCGGCCTCGCGCCACTCGGTGAACATGGTGGGAATCAAGCCGCACCCCACGAACAGCCCGTCCGGCGACGCCGCATCCCGAGATGGCTGGAAACGGAACAATTCCTGCAATTGAATGCGCCCGCTCTCCATGCCGGTAAGTTCGACAATGGAAGTGATGCGTCGACGGCCATCAGACGCCCGCGTCTGCTGAATCACGATGTCGATGGCCGATGCGATCTGTTCACGTATCGCAGTCAGCGGCAAATCCATGCCGGCCATCAACACCAGGGTTTCCAGGCGCGCAATCGCGTCGCGCGGCGTGTTCGCGTGCAAGGTGGTCAGCGAGCCTTCGTGGCCGGTGTTCATGGCCTGAAGCATGTCCAGCGCTTCGGCTCCCCGGCACTCGCCGATCACGATGCGATCCGGGCGCATGCGCAGCGCATTGCGCACCAGATCCCGGATCAGAATGGCACCCCGACCTTCCAGATTGGCCGGGCGTGACTCCAGGCTGACCAGGTGCGGATGCCGCAGTCGCAGTTCGGCCGCATCTTCAATCGTGACGATGCGTTCACCCAGCGGGATGAAGTTGGACAACACGTTCAGCAGCGTAGTCTTGCCGGACCCCGTGCCGCCTGACACCAGCACATTGCAACGCTGCTCGACGCAGCAATTCAAGAACCGCGCCATGGCCGTATCGACGGCCCCGACGGCGATCAGGTCTTCGATCCCCAGTCTGCGCTTAGAGAATTTTCGGATGGTGAGCGACGCACCGCGCAACGCCACCGGCGCGATCACGGCGTTGACCCGCGAGCCATCGCGCAGCCGGGCGTCCACCATCGGTGAACTCTCATCGATCCGGCGTCCTAACGGGGCCACAATCCGCTCGATCACGCCCAGCACCGCGCGTTCGCTGCTGAAGCCTGTCGGATGGCGGCGAAGCTTGCCCGAGCGCTCGACGAATATCTCGTCAAAGCGGTTCACCATGATTTCCGTCACCGCATCGTCGGCCAGCAAGCCTTCCAGCGGGCCAAGGCCAACGGCTTCATCCAGCACGTGTTGGCGCAGCACATTGCGGTCGATGTCGGGTGGAAGTTCCGGGTCGGTTTCGATCAGTTGCGACAGCAGGCGACCGGCTTCTTCTCGCAGTACGGCGTCGCTCATGCTCGACACATCGCGACGGCGCAGGTCCAGCCCGTCCAGCAGGCGAGAATGCAGACGTCGTCGCCATCTAAGGTCATCGGCAGCGGCGATCTGCTCGGTTGGTACATCGGGCACAGGAATCTCTGCTGATCGCGGGGATACGTCGGTGCGCGGTGTTGTCGGCAAAAACTGATCAGGCGTTTGATGGACGATACGTGTCTGCGTCAAAGACACAGCAGGTGCAGCCACGCCCTCCTTCCCTGCGAGCAGCGACTTGCGATGATGCGCAACGTCTTGATCTACCGCATCCGCAGCCTGACGCGTATTGCCCTGTTGCATGGTCCCCTGACGCGAATTGATTTCAGGCACATCCCGCGTGGGTACCGTGTCACGTGGGGCATCAACCCCACCATGGTCGGACGTCATGAACGCATCCCCACCCGCATATACCTCGCCCGCTTCCGCCGCCTCTGCCACGGTGCGAACCTGCAACATCGCCCCGCCGATGAATATCTCGTCATCGGGTTGCAGCGGCCCGTAACGCGTGATGCGGCGGGCGTTGACCTGGGTGCCGGCCAACGAACCCAGGTCTTCGATATCCACACCTGCCGGCGTGCGACTCAGCCGCGCGTGGGAGCGCGCCACACGCCAGCCCGGCACCCGTATCGGGCAGGCATCGCTGCGCCCGATCAACACCGGCGAGTCACCCCGCCACACACGCCGACTGCCATCTTCCGCAGTAATGACAACATCGATCATTGCGGCTCCAGCAGGAAAGGATCACGATTGGCCGGGCCGTGCAAGGTCAGCGGCTCGGTAAAGGTCTGCTCCAACGCACGGTTGGCGCGTGTCACCGGTGCGGCGGAATCCGGGTGGGCAGGTGTCACCACCACCGGCGTCACGAACACCACCAGTTCGGTTTCGCGCAGCTGATAACGACGCGACCGGAACAGCGCGCCCAGCACCGGCAGTTCGGACAAGCCCGGCACCTTGTCCACGTCTTCCGCATGTTCACGTGACAGAAAGCCGCTCAACACCAGCGTCTCGCCGGATCGCACGTTGAACTCGGTCTCGGTGCGGCGCGTCTTCAAAGCCGGCCCGCTCGTTGCCGCGACCGACAGATCGACCGAACTGACCTCGATCTCAATCAACGAACGCACAGTGCCTTGCTGGTCGACACGCGGTGTAATGCCAAGCGTCACGCCGTATGGTTTGAAGGTGGTCGATGAAGCACCGTTTCGGTCCACCGTGGCGTATGGCACTTCACCGCCCGCCTGGAAGCGAGCGGTGGAACCACTTCGCGCAGACAGCTTTGGTTCGGCCAGCACCACCGCATCGCCAGCCTGCGCCATGGCGGTCAACCTGGCCTGCAACAGCGCATTCAAACCGAAGTAGCCAAGTGGGCCGCCGCTGGACGGAAACGGGGCATCCAGCGGGCTTTCGCCCGGTCGGGATTGCAGACGACGCCCGCCTGCTTCATAGGCCACCCCGGTGGTAAGGCCGCCCGTCGAGGTCTGGTCCCAGCGCAAACCCAATTCCTGCACTTTCGAACGCGGAATCTCCACCACTTTCACGTCGATCGAAATCATGCTTTCCCAGCCAAGCTGACCGGTGAAGTCGATGATCTGCGGATACCGCTTGGCCAAGGTGGCGATGCGCGACCGATCAATCTCGGACAGGTCATCGCCCTCGATGATCAGCTTGTCGCCCACCGGGGTACTGCGCGCATTCGGAATGCGCGTCAGAAACGCGGCCAGTTCCTGCTGCACGCGGCGCGTATCGGCAGGCAGCACATTCACATGAATACGCCGGGACCGGCCGTCGCGCTGCCAGATCACCAACGTGGAATTACCCGCCTGTTTGGCGAACAGCACCACCTCCTTGCCCTCGGCCGGTGCTGCGCTCAACACGCGGCCATTGCCTACCGCCACGCGACCCAGATCGGGCGCATCGACAATCTGCGACTCGCCTACCAGCATGTCGATATCGGGTTCATCCGTGGCGGCCGACGCCGATGCCACTGGCGGCGGAATCGGTTCCGTCATCCTGAACGCGGGGGGCGCAGGCGGTACGGCGTGCGCAGGCATGACATGCGCGAACATGACCAAGGCCATCGCGAACCAGCACGGCAACATACAACGACGGTTCATCGTGTCCCCCGGGGCGCAAGCGGATTCAAGGGCAACATATCGGTCTGGCCAGCAGCCTGTTCGATCAGGGATGCAGCGAGCTGTCCACCCGAGATTGAGGGTGCGGCGTCTCCCACGCCTGGCGCAAGCATCGAGTCGGGCCCGGCAAGCGGCATGCTCAACATTGGCGTGCCGGTGCCGGGCACATAGGTGGGCAGTGCGACAGCGGGCAATTCGATATTGCCTGGTTCGTCATCACCAGCAGACCCTGCCGAGGCCAAGGACGGCATCTGCTTGACGGCCTGATCGCCGTACACCACCGCAACCCGCGCGGGTCGCCGCACTGGTGCAGGCTGAATGCCGAAGATGGCGGGCAAATCACCGGACTGGGTTGGTCCTTTTGCCTGTGCATCTTTGGCACCACGCAGCACGGCGGAAATCGTGCCACCCTGACGCGCCACGATCAGCTTCACGGCTTCTTCCGGGGTCGTGTCGAGCGTCACGGTGGAAAACGTGCGTTCGGCTTCGCCAGCCGCTGCTGGCACGATCTGCCTCCCGGTTGCCAACACATGCACGGCGGGCAGCAACAGCCTGGTCACCCGTTTGCGCTGGTGATCGAACGACACGTACACATCGATCACGTCACTGGGCACCAGCATGCCCGACACCGAACTGATCTCATCGACGGCCAACGTGATTGCCCGTCGCCCTTCGCGCAGTTGCGACGAGAACGGTGCGGCACGCCCTGCCGACAGGTGTGACCACAGAATGGGCTCGCCACGACGCACGGCGTGGCCCAGCGACGCCGCATCGATCTGCACGAATTGCTCGGGGGTGATGGCGCTGTCCGATGCCCATTCGCGCGGCATGTCGCGCGTGGCTACCGTGTCGGCGCTGATCTTGGCACCCGGCATCAGGTCGGTGGCGGCCACGACCACCGTTACCATCGGCACACGGCCTTCCGCTTCGATGCGGGCCACCTGGCCGGCAATGTAATGACGCGTGCTCCACGCCGCCAAGCCACCGGCACACAGCGCAACCGCCAACAGCAGGAAACGCGGATCAAGATATTTACGCATGACGCTTACCCCGCTAGGCTCAGCGCGTAGCCGAAGCCGCGTTGAAAGCGGCGCAAGCCATCGACGAAGGCGGAGGCAAGTCCGCCGTCTTCGCCAAACAGGCCCAGGCCGACCGCACCGCCGATCAAGGCCACCACGATGATGATCGCCTCGACACTGGCCTGACCTGCGGCGTGATGTCGGCCAAGTCCGCGAGACACATCACCACCCCGACACCGTGGCAAACGGACAGGGCGAACACCTGCACTGCGCAGGAAAACCGGGCGCTTCATCGAACCTCTCCAATACGAACATGACTGAGCCAATCGCCCAGCTTTTCCGGCAAGATGCGCAGACCGGCATTCGCCGGGTCTGTCTGCAACACGAAAACCGAACTACCAGATGCCTGCCGGTCGGTGACCAGCGCAAGCGTGGACCCGTTGTGCTGCCAGAAACTGCTGGCGGGCCATGACAGGGGTTGCGGTCCACACGGGGTACTGACCATCGTGCGGTCCATGCGCCAGCCCTGACGCTGCAAGGCTGCACACAGGCGCTGATGCAGCACCGGTGCCGAGCTGGTTCCGGTCAGCACCTGCTGGCGCACCACACCCGTGTCGTCGCGGGTGGCGACATCCATGCGCACCTCCATGCCCGCAGGCTGCCAGCGCAGCGCAGGCAGCGTCGGGCGCTGCTGAAGATCGATTGCCGACGCGCTGCCATGAGTACGGGTGGCACTGGTGGCAACCAGGCGAACCAGCCAATGCACGTCGCCTGCCTTGCCTGCCATCAGCAAGCCGTCGGGCATGGCTTGCAATTGCGGGGGAGCGGAAACTTGCGCGATCAGTCCGACCGCCACATCTGCGATATTGGCGGGTACCTCGAAGGTCTTCAGCGATGCCTGACGCCCGAAAAGCCACATCGCATTGGTGTCGATGGCCTCCGTGCTGCCCGCAGGCAACTGCCAATCAGGGCCAAGCGCCCGTGCGGGTGACGTGGTCATCGTTGCTGCGATGCCAAATGCAAACAGCAGGCGAAAAAAACCCTGGGCTAGGCAATGGTTTATGCGGCGAATCATCGGGCATCCACTGCGTTTGCCGGCACCAATCCCAACCACGGGCTAAGCCAGTCGAAATTAGGTGCGGGACGTTGCCAGCCGGCATCCAAGGGCTGCAAAGCAGAGGTAGCCGACCGCCCTGTCTGCACAGATTGCGTGGCATTGGCCGACCAAGCCAGACGCGACGAAGCCATGGTTGTTTGCGCTGCGCTATCGCTACCTGCATGGCCGACGCCTGCAAGAATCGCAATGCGCCGGTGAATCGGCGGCGTGATGCCACCCGTCCACAAGGTGCCAAGACCGTTGGAGGATGTGCTGGTATTGCCAGGCTTGCCTGAACTGGCCCCTGTGCCCGCGACGGGCGCCACACGCACCCGCGCGGTGACGATGCCCGCATCCAACCCCCAATCCTGGCGCAGTTGGCGGGCGTGCGCGTTCTGGCCCCCGATCTGCCAGTTTGCGCTCGCATCATTGGCGACCGTGACCGAGGCACCCAACCCGCTGCCGTCCAGCGTCAGCATGGCGCGGCCACCGCGATCGGTCCATCGCTGGTTGGCGTTCTGGAACGGATACGCCGTGGCACGGGCCGGGTCGGGCGCGCCGCGCACCGTGGCAAAGGCCACGCCGCTTGCCGCATGCATGCTTTGCAGGCTCAGGTCTTGATAGCGGCCCAGCACAGGGATCAATACGAAGAGACCGGCAAGTGCGACCATGCCAATCAGCGCTTCGGTCAGGCTTTGTCCCTTGGCACGCGAAGCGATGAAAGCAGCTTTGACCAATGCAGTTTCTTGCACGCGCATGGATGCTGCCTGTCGTGCTATCAGACGATGCGCACTCATTTGAACCCCTGCAAACTACGCGCCAACACGCGCTCTTCCTGACGCACCGGCACCAGTCGGGCCTGCCAGTAAGGCTGGAACAGATTGGCCCGCTCGCCGCGTCCATCCGGGCGCGGCGCAGGTCGCACGTAATAGGTTTCGGCGGCTGCCATTGCAGCCATGTCGCCACCGGCCGTATGCGTGCCGATATGCAGCTTGTCCACGCCCGCTTTCACACGGCTGCTGCCGTCGGTCGTCGGCAAGCGCGCCTGCGGTTCCCGCAGACGCAGCACAAAACGCACGCTGTCTCGCCCACTGCTCAACCCTGCATTCGCCGGCAATCCGCGACCACCCAGCCGAACCGGTTCCGTAAACGCCCAGGCCTGCCCCAAGGGATTGCTGCTGCCACCGAAAATGTTCCAGTTCGACTGCCGCGTGGCCCAGCGCCAGAAGTCTTCCTGGCTGAAGTCAGTCGGCACAGCGTCTTCAACCATGCCTTCGATTTCTTCCACCACGTCCAGCGGGTTGCCCGTGGTTTGCGCCAACGCGCGGCCCATCGGGTATTCGCGGAAGTAGCAGCCAATCCACTGGTTCGAACGCAGCGCATGCCAGGACTGGGTGTCGGTAGCCTCCCAGCCCTCCAGGCCCAGTTGCTGCGTAGCGCCGTTCCGGCGCAGCTCGTGGCGCAGCCAGGGGCAACGCGCACTGACTGGGAGCAGGCTGCGGGCAATGTAATTGCGCGGACCAAGATAGTCGTAGGGTGCGACGGCCTGCGCGGCCACCGCACGAAGCGATTCACGTGCCGAGCCAGACTGCCATCGCAAGGTACCCGGCAGCGTGTCTGCCAGCACGTCGGCCAGCGGCGGTGTCCCGTCATAGTTCGCGGCAACCACAGCTTCGATGGCATCAAGCCGGCTTTGCGCCAAGGTATTGAATACTGCGCGCTGGGCGGTCATCAATACCTGGTGAACCGTTTGGTCGTGCGCATCGAATGCCCTGGCCAGCGCCGGCCTTTGGCCGACGGCACCTGCTGACTGCGCATAGGCGGTGCCGTGGGCAACGCCGAAGAAACTGGTGATCACGCCAAGCGGCGGATTCGATTGTGCCAACTGCAGCGCCTCGGTATCGCCAAAACGCGCCCAGGACGCCATGGTGACCAAGTGCGCCATGGCAACCTGATGCGCAAGCTGCGCCCGGTTCACGTACGCATGAAAATTCAAGGCCCGCGCCTGGATCACCGCACCGCTATAGGCAGCGGCATCGACAACATGAACCAGGCGCGTCTTGGCACCGATCAATTGACCGGCGTTGAACAGGTGAATCAACACAGCCGACCCAAGCACCAGCAGAAACAGGACAAGCACCAGCGCCTGTCCACGCACTGCGCTCGCACCGGACGGAAATCCGGCAGCAGGTGCCCAGGTGGCGCGCTTCATCACTGTGCGCCGCCCAGCGCCGCGTTACCTGTGAACGACTTCAGCGAGCGCGCGGCAGCCTGCGCCTTGGCCGTGCTGGCCGCCCCTTGCGCGGCCTGAGATTCGGCCGAACCGTCTTCACCCGCAATTTCCTGCACCATCGCTGCGGTCTGCGAGCGGATCACCTGGCCGAACAACTGATAAACGGCAATTGCCGCGACCGCGATCAGCGCCACGATGATGATGTACTCCGTCATACCCTGTCCGAGCTGCCTTTTTCCCTGCCCTTTACCCTGCGCCTTTCCCCACACCTTGCTCCGCACCATGCCTGCCTCCCGCGAACGCCGGCATCGCTGATTCACGACGCCCCGGGTCCGCACGAAAGCAGTCTCACGGCCGGGCCGATCCCGGACAATGCGCAGTAACCGACATGGATGAAGATGTCCTGACGATGCTCGCCTGCTGTTCTTCGGCACGACCCATGCTAAGTTCACGCCTTCCTCCGAAGGCCAGCATCACCATGTCCTCTCCTTCTTCCGCATCGCCCAAACCCTCTGTTGCCTCTCACCCGGGCCTGCCTGTCCCGCAGCGCTATTGGGCCATTGCCGCCTTGCTGTGCGGCATCGTCATGGCCGTGCTCGACGGTTCGATTGCCAATGTGTCCTTGCCAACCATTGCGCGCGACCTGGGCGGCACACCGGCCGAGGCAATCTGGGTGGTCAATGCGTATCAGCTGGCCGTGGTCGCCTGCCTGCTGCCGGTGTCGGCACTGGGTGATTCACTGGGCTATCGGCGCGTATTCCTTGGCGGCCTGACCATCTTCGTGATCGCGTCAGCCATGTGCCTGATGGCGAACTCGCTGCCCATGCTGATTGGTGCCCGCATTCTTCAGGGCGTGGGCGCAGCCGGCCTGATGGCGCTGAACGCAGCCTTGGTGCGCTTCACCTATCCCTCGAAAATGCTGGGCACTGCCGTGGGCATCTCGGCCATGACCGTGGCGGTGTCGTCTGCATTGGGCCCCACACTTAGTTCGCTGATTCTGTCAGTAGCCGACTGGCCCTGGCTGTTCGGCATCAACGTGCCCCTGGGCTTGATGACAATGGCCATTGCATGGCGCAACCTGCCCTCGCCGCCCGCCTCGCATCGCAAGTTCGACTGGCAAAGTGCGCTGCTCAGCGGCACCACGTTTGCGCTGCTGTTTCTGGGTGTTGACCACTTGTTCGAACGGCCGGGCATGGGCTTGCTGGGCATTGGTGCTGCAGCCATTGCCGCGTGGTTGCTGTATCGCCGTGCGCTGTCGCAGCCACTGCCCTTGCTGCCGCTGGACCTGCTGCGCATTCCGCGCTTTGCGTTTTCCGTGGTGGCTTCAATCTGCGCCTTCAGCGCGCAAATGCTGGGCTTTGTGTCGCTGCCCTTCTACTTGCAGGAACTGGGCCGCAGTCAGGTCGAAACCGGTTTCCTGATGACGCCTTGGCCGCTTGCGGTTGCGGTGGCCGCCCCCTTGGCAGGTCGTTTGTCGGACCGTCTGTCGGCAGCCACGCTATGTTCGCTGGGCGGCATCATGATGGCCGCCGGCCTGGCGGTGTTGGCCCTGCTGCCTGCCGGTGCAGGCAACGGCAGCATTCTGTTCGGCATGGTGCTCACGGGCCTGGGCTTTGGTTTCTTCCAATCGCCCAACAACCGCGCCATGCTGAGTTCGGCACCGCTGTCGCGCAGCGGCGCGGCCGGTGGCCTGCAATCCACCGCGCGGCTGTTCGGTCAGTCCCTGGGCACTGCAATCGTGGCACTTAGCTTTGCCGCCATGAGCACCCACGGCGCAACCATGGCGCTGGTGTTTGGCGTCGTGGCAGCCTTGGCGGCAGCAGCTGTCAGCGCTTCACGCCGCTTCGGAAATGGCTGAACGAATCAGTAAGTAAAAAGCCCGGCCGTGGGATATTTTGATCCTACCCATGTGGTCAAATTGACGGCCGGTTTTTTCTTTGTCGATTCACATGTTTTTGCTTGGCCGTATCGTTGGTGGCTTTCCGTTCTTGCGTTCCGCACTGTCTGTAGATCTGCACCGAATTCGCACCACCGCGCTGTTTCGCAGCGCCCTTGTCTCCCTCTCGCTGCTTGCTGCGTCGCCAGCACCCGCAGCCCCCTCACCTGACGCACCGCTTGTCACCCGCAAAGCCGATGTTGGTCATCGTGACTTCCGCCGCGCCAAGGAAATCCTGCCGGCCATCTACACCGGCATGCAGGAAGACTTCTATTGCGGCTGCAAGTACGAAGGCAAGGACATGAATCTGGCCTCGTGCGGCTATCAGGTCCGCAAACAGGCTGCGCGTGCCAGCAAGCTTGAATGGGAACACGTGGTGGCCGCCTGGGCGTTGGGTCATCAACGCCAATGCTGGCAGAACGGCGGACGCAAGGCCTGTGGGGACGATCCGGTATTCGCGCGGGCCGAAGGCGATCTGGTGAACCTGGTGCCCTCGATCGGTGAGGTCAACGGTGATCGCAGCAACCTGCCCTTCAGCGTCTGGACGCAGCGCCCGGACACCATTTATGGCCAATGCCAGACGGTGGTCGATTTCAAGGCACGTGCCGTGCAGCCCCGGCCTGAAGTGCGCGGCCGCATCGCGCGCATCTACATGTACATGCACGAAACCTATTCCCTGCGCATGAGCCGACAGGACAAACAGCTGATGTGCGCCTGGGCGCGCAGCATGCCGGTGGACCAGTGGGAACTGACCCGCGACCGCCGCATCGTTGCACGCCAAGGCACCGGCAACCGCTTTGTGACCGATCCGAAAGCGGTTGCTACCTACTGCGCTTAGCCAAACGCCGATTTACGGGTACATTGCGCGCATGCCTTTTTCTGCTTCCTCGCCGCCCAGCGCGGCTTTCGCCACCTGGGTGGACAACGTTCTGATGCCGATGTGGCGTGATCAGGGCGTTGATGCGCGCACGGGTTTTGCGTTCGAAGCGCTGGATCGCCAGCGCCAGCCGGTGGTCAGCGGCTTCCATCGCACGATGGTTGCCGCTCGCCTGGGCTACTTCTACGCCCGCTGCGCAGCCCGGCAACCGCAGGACCCACGCTGGCGTGAACTGGCGGCCACGCAGATCGGTTTGCTGGATGGCGCTTTCCGCGATACGAAGCACGGTAGCTGGCACTACAGCATCAAGCCCGACGGCACGCCGCACGATGCCGCCAAGGATTTGTACACCCACGCGTTTGCGATCTTTGCATTGGCCGAATACGCCGGGCTGACGGGCGACGATCGCTGGCTGGCGAAGGCCGACGAAGCCTTGACTGGCCTGGACAAGTTCGCCGCCCCGCAAGGTGGATGGTGGGCGCGCATGAGCAGCGATTTCCAGACGGGCATCGACGCGCCGGCGCAAAACCCGTTGATGCATTGCTTCGAGGCCGTCAGCCACTTGCATCGACACAGCGCTGCCCCCGCGCATCTGGCACGGCTGAAAGACATTGCGCAGGTGATGCAGCAGCAATTTGTGGTGCCTGAACGTGACCGTCTTCTGGAGTTGCCGTTAGGTACGCCAGACAATCGCGTGGAACCAGGCCACCAATTCGAGTGGTTCAGCTTGGCTGCAGCAAGCCCGCTCGCCGAGCCGCTGGGCGTGGCACCAGGGGGGTTGGTATACCGCATGTTGCAGCGCGCGCTGTACGAAGGGCTGACGCAAGACAATCTGGTGCCGCTGGCCTGCACACCGGACTACGCTATCAAAGATCCGGTACACCGGGTGTGGACCCAACTGGAATTCATCCGTGCCGCCCACACTGCGTATCGGCTGCACGGGGATGCAAGCTTTGCCGAAGCCCGCGACCGGGGGCTGGCGGCATTGGAAACGCACTTTCTGCAAGCAGATGGCTGGTTTGAAGTCATCCATGCCGGCCGGGTGCTGCGCGCCGAACAACCGGGCAGCAGCCCGTATCACTTCATGACCTGCGTGGACGATCTGTACCCGGCATTGCGCTGAATACGGATCGTCCGGGTTTGCGCTGACGCTTCATGCAGCGTCAGCGCAAACCGACTTACACCGCGTCCAGCGCGTTGTTGAAGTCGCGCAGCAGGTCTTCCGGGTCTTCGATGCCAATCGACAGGCGCACCAGGCCATCGGCAATACCCATTTGCGCGCGACGTGCCGCACCCATCTCGAAGTAGATGGTGGTGGCGACCGGGATCGCCAGCGTGCGGTTGTCGCCCAGGTGGGTAGACGAAACCACCAGGTCCAGCTCGTTCAGGAACTTGACCGGATCGATGCCGTCGATCAGCTCGATGCTGAGCAGCGAACCGAAGCTGCGGAACAAGGACTTGGCGCGCGCATGCTGCGGGTGGTTTTCCAGGCCGGGGTAATACACGGCCGAGACCTTCGGATGCGCGGCGAACAGACGCGCCAGTTGCAGCGCGTTGTCGGACGAACGCGTCTGGCGCAGCGCCAGCGTTTCTGCGCCAATCGCAATGCGGTGTGCATTTTCGGCAGACAGCGACGCACCCATGTCGCGCAGGCCCTTCTTGCGGATCTGCGTCAGGCCGCGCATGGCGGGCTTGGCCGACTTGTAGGCGTCCAGAATGTTCGGATATTTTTCCCAGTCGAACAGACCGGTGTCGGTCACCGCACCGCCCAGCGCATTGCCGTGACCGTTGATGTGCTTGGTCAGCGAATTGATGACCAGGCTGGCACCGACCATCTTGGGGCGGAACAGGTAGGGCGAGGTCATGGTGTTGTCGACCACGTACAGCAGACCACGCGCGTGGCACAGTTCACCGATGCCAAGCAGGTCGGCAATCTGGGTGCGCGGATTGGCGATGGTCTCGACGAACACCATGCGCGTGTTCGGCTTCAGCGCGGCTTCGACGGCGGCGGCATCGGTGGCGTCAACATAGGTGACTTCCACGCCAAAACCTTCCAGCGTGCCAAACACACTGTTGGTATTGCCGAACAGGAACAGGCTGCTGACCACGTGATCGCCTGCGCGCAGCAAGGACGTGAAGGTCGAGCCGATGGCAGCCATGCCGGTGCCGAAGGAAACGGTGCCGATGCCGTCTTCCATCTTGGTGATCTTCGATTCAAGCGCGCCGGTGGTCGGCACGCCTTGACGGCCGTAGGCGTAGCCCGGCTGAAGACCCTGGAACACTTTCACCAGGTCGCCCGCATCCGGGTAACCAAAGGCCACAGCGGGATGCATGGGCTTGTGCATCGCGTTATGTTCGATCGGCGACTCAAGGTCAGAGTGAAGAATGGTGGTGGTAAAGCCAGCTTTCATATCGTCGTCCACGCCGCACTCGCGGCAGATGCTATGCCCGCCATCGGGAAAAGCCCTGATCATCGATTGAACCACAGCGCGCAAGGGAATGCCCGGTGCCACGCCGTGGAGAACCAGGAACTACCGGCACACGTTATCGGCAAACGTTAGGGATAAGCTAATGATTGCATCATTGATGTTATTGATGCGGTCATGGTAGCGAGCTACCGTGCCCTGACCCTCAGGGTATCCAGGAGACGACATGAGTCATTCCCCCCCGGCGCGTCGCTGGGACACCCGCCGCAGCGACAAACGTGACCGCCTTGCACGCGCTGCCCACTACGCCGACGGCAAGGTTATACCCACCACCGATATCGTGCCGCTGCTGGAATCGCTGCTGGTGCCTGGCGATCGGGTCGTGCTGGAAGGCAACAACCAGAAGCAGGCCGACTTCCTGTCGCGCGCGCTGGCCGCCGTTGATTCCAGCAAGGTCCATGACCTGCACATGATCATCCCGAGCGTCGGTCGGTCTGAACATCTCGATCTGTTCGAGCGCGGGATTGCCCGCAAGTTCGACTTCTCGTTCGCTGGCACGCAAAGCTTGCGGATCTCGCAATTGCTGGCCGACGGTGCGCTTGAGATCGGAGCCATCCACACTTACATCGAGCTTTACGCGCGCCTGTATGTGGACCTGACGCCGAACGTCGTGTTGATCGCCGGCTACCAAGCGGACCGCGAAGGCAACCTGTACACCGGTTCCAGTACCGAAGACACACCCGCGCTGGTCGAGGCTGCCGCCTTCCGCGACGGGATCGTGATCGCCCAGGTCAATGAAATCGTCGACGACCCGCGTGACCTGAAACGGGTGGACGTGCCCGGTTCGTGGATCGACCTGGTGGTGCAGTCCGATCGCCCGTTCTTCATGGAACCGCTGTTCACCCGCGACCCGCGCTTGATCAAGCCCATTCATGTGCTGATGGCCATGATGGCGATTCGTGGTGTGTATGAACGCCACCAGGTGCAGTCGCTGAACCACGGCATTGGTTTCAACACCGCTGCCATCGAGCTGATTCTGCCGACCTACGCCGAATCTCTGGGATTGAAGGGAAAGATATGCCGTAACTGGACACTGAACCCCCACCCCACCATGATTCCGGCCATCGAATCCGGCTGGGTGGAAAGCGTGCACTCGTTCGGCAGCGAGCTTGGCATGGAACGTTACGTGGCCGCCCGGCCCGACGTGTTCTTCACCGGCCAGGACGGCTCGATGCGATCGAACCGTGCGTTCTGCCAGCTTGCCGGGCAATACGCGGTGGACTTGTTCATCGGTTCGACCCTGCAGATCGACGGTGACGGTCATTCATCGACCGTCACGCGCGGCCGCCTGGCAGGCTTCGGAGGTGCCCCGAACATGGGCCACAATCCGGGCGGACGCCGCCATGCCACACCGGCCTGGCTGGACACGATCGAACCCGGCGACATGCTGGCACGCGGTCGCAAGCTGGTGGTGCAATTGGTGGAAACCTTCCAGGGTGGTGGCAAACCCACCTTTGTGGAAACGCTGGATGCCGTGCAGGTTGCCCGCGACAGCGGCATGCCGCTGGCCCCCATCATGATCTACGGCGACGACGTGACCCACGTGTTGACCGAAGAAGGCATTGCCTATCTGTACAAGGCAACGTCGCTCGAACAGCGTCGCGAAATGCTGGCTGCCGTGGCGGGTGTCACGCCCATCGGCATGCGCCACGACCCGGCACGCACCGCGAAGCTGCGCGCCGATGGCCTGGTTGCCCTGCCTGAAGACCTGGGCGTGGACCGCAAGCTGGCCACCCGTTCCTTGCTGGCCGCACGCAGCATGGCCGATCTGGTCGACTGGTCGGGCGGTCTGTACGATCCGCCGGCCCGTTTCCGGAGCTGGTGATGTCGGACTCGCTGCCTTGGTCTGAACGCCCGGCGCGTGTGGCGGGTCGGTTTCCGAAAGAAGCCGCCACGTCGGATGGCAGCTTGGGGCAATCGTCGCGGGCAACTGGCCGTCAAGCCTGGCCTGCCCGGCCCGATGCCGTCACCCTGGCCGAGCTGGCCGTGCAGGCCTTGCTTGACGAAGCCACGCTCACCCCAAAACCCGGGCTGGTGGACTTGCGCGGCCGGGGTTCTCACACCGATATCCATATCGGACTGATGTGCGTCTCGGCCAATGCCTTGCGGCCGGGGCTGGAAGCCATGGCTTTGGCCGGTGCAGCAGACTGGCGCGACTTGCGGGTGTTGCGCGAACGCCTGGGTTTGCTGGGCCGCGCGACTGAAAGCGCGATGATGGCCGCAACCGAGGGCGTGAACACCCATCGCGGCGCAATCTGGGCGCTGGGCTTGCTGGTGGCTGCTGCCAACATGCCCAGCCGCTGCGGCGGGTTCCGCCCCGCCACGATTGCCAAGCGTGCCGGGGCAATCGCCAGCCAGCCAGACCGTTTTGCTGGTGACCCGGCAACCCACAAGGGTGGACGCGCGTGTGCGCAGTATGGGGTGGCAGGCGCACGGGGGCAGGCACAAGCCGGCTTTCCGCACGTCTTGCAATATGGTCTGCCCACCCTGCACGCCAGCCGACGACAAGGCGCAGAAGAATCCTGCGCTCGGCTCGATGCTTTGATGGCCATTCTTGCCAAGCTCGATGACACCTGCGTGTTAGCACGCGGTGGCCCGCACGCCCTGCGCAGCCTTCAAGACGCTGCAGCAAACATTCTGAAGGCGGGCGGCACTGCCACCTGCCGAGGCAAGCAACTGCTGAATCATATGGACAGCGAAGCCCTGCGCTTGGGGGTATCGCCAGGCGGTGCCGCCGACCTGCTGGCCGCCACGCTGTTCCTGGACAGCCTGACCGTCTGATCTGCTGCGCTTGATCTGCACTTGATCTGCGCTTGATTTGCATACCTGGAGCATTGCTCATGGAACAACTGGATTTCGACTACACCGCGAGCACGCCACCTGTCACCCGTACCTTGGTCGGCGTTGTCGGCTCGGGCGACCTGGAAGTCCTGGTCGAACCCGGCCAGAGTGGCCGTACCCGCATTCGCGTCACCACCTCGGTCGACGGTTTTGCCGCCACTTGGCGTGCTCAGCTCGATCGCGTCTTTGCAGACACGGCACTGCCTGCACTCGACATCGAGATCAATGATTTCGGCGCAACCCCCGGCGTGGTCGGCATGCGACTCGCTCAGGCCCTGGACACGCTGGCCGACGCCCGCCAGCAATCGAAGTCATGAGGGCACCGTATGAAGAGTCAAGCATGAGGAATCAAGCATGAGGAACCAGACATGAGCATCGCAACGCAACCCGCACCGGCGACTCACCCGGCTGCGGCGAATTCCCGTTCGCTTGAATCGTTGGCAAGCCGCCAGAGCATCGTTGAACTGGGTGCACGCGAACGTGCTGCCGCGCTGCTCGACCCGGGCAGCTTCCGCGAACTGATAGACCCTTTCGAGCGTGAACGCTCGCCGTGGTTGGCCGCGCAAGGCGTGGTCACCCAAGCCGACGACGGCGTGGTGGTGGCCAAGGGCACAATCGACGGTCAGCCTGCTGTCGTGCTTGCCATCGAAGGCGCATTCCAAGGCGGCAGCATGGGCGAAGTCGGCGGTGCCAAGATCGCGGGCGCGCTGGAACTCGCGGCTGAAGACAACCGCAAGGGTATTCCGACACGCGCAGTCCTGTTGCTGGAAACCGGTGGCGTACGCCTTCAGGAAGCCAATCTGGGCCTGGCTGCCATTGCCGAAATCCATGCAGCCATTGTCGACCTGCGCCGTTATGTTCCAGTAGTCGGACTGATTGCCGGAAGCGTTGGCTGCTTTGGCGGCATGTCGATTGCCGCAGGCCTGTGCAGTTATCTGGTCGTTACCCGCGAAGCTCGTCTGGGCCTGAACGGCCCGGCGGTGATCGAACAAGAAGCCGGCATTGACGAATACGACTCGCGTGACCGCCCCTTCATCTGGGGCCTGACGGGTGGTGAACAGCGTTTCGCCACCGGCCTGGTCGATGCCTACGTAGAAGACGATGTCGAACAGGTTCGCCAGACCGTTGCAGCACTGGTGAATGGTCCGCTGCCGACATCGCCGAAAAGCGACGCGTGGCAACACTATCTGTCGAAACTGGCTGCGTACAACCCATCTGTGGCTATTGACGCCGCAGGTGTCCGCCAGCTCTATTCCACCCCGGAGGCCTCATGAGCGCCACGCCGATTTCTCATGACCGTTCCCCGGGTGCTGCCCAGGAACCCGCATCCTCGCGCGGGGCCATCTGGTTCGACGCGCTTACCGGTAACGCAACGCCAGCCCAGGGTTATCCGACCACGTTGCTGGTGGCAGATGCCCCCTTTGCAGGTTCAGAGGCCCGCTTCATCAGCGTGGTGCCAGATGCCAACCACGCCTATCCCCGTGTGCGCAAAGGCGAAACCGGCGTCATCGAAGGCTGGGCAATTGCACAGGCCGTGCATGAAGTCATTGCCGCAGACCAAGGCAAGACACCGCGACCGATCATTGCGATTGTCGATGTGGCCAGTCAAGCCTACGGCCGACGCGAAGAAGCACTGGGGCTGCACCAGTCCCTGGCCGGGGCAGCAGGTGCCTATGCCGAAGCACGCCTGGCCGGTCACCCGGTGATTGCGCTGTTGGTGGGCAAGGCGATGTCAGGTGCCTTCCTGGCCCACGGCTACCAGGCCAATCGTCTGATTGCACTGGATGATGTCGGTGTGCAGGTCCACGCGATGGGCAAGTCAGCGGCGGCGCGCATCACCATGCGCAGTGTGGAAGACCTGGAACGCCTGGCGGCCACCGTGCCGCCAATGGCTTACGACATTTCTGCCTATGCAACCCTGGGGCTTTTGTGGCGCTTGGTGGAGGTTAGCAACGCGCAGCAACCAGGCACGGCAGACTTGGCGCAGGTGGACACGGTCTTGCGTGATGCGCTTGCTGATATCCAGGCGGACCCGACACGTGGTCTGGCCAGTCGGCTGGGCGCGGAAAACCGCCAGGCTTCGGCACGGGTACGCGCCAAGCTTCGGGCGCAGTGGTGAACTCGGTCCGCGCGCACGATCTGTTGTGGCTGGGCTTACCGGGTGCGCTGCAGACTGCACCTGAAGCCGCTGGCGAAAGCGGCCATGCCGCCTTGCTTGACCGTGCGCCTTGGCTGACTCCGGCATGGCTGGCCGACGCCCCGGTCGTGGTGCGCCGGGCAGCTGGCCCGGCAGGCTGGTTGCCGGTTGGCCTGCGCGGCCGCTTGCGTGCTGAACGCTGCGCGGCTTGGTTGCCCGCACGCACGGTACGACGCTGCGTCACACCGGAACATATCGCACGGAGCCAGGCATGGCGCGAGCCTTCTGCCTCGCAGCAGGTGGCTGCCGTGGCGGCCATCGGGCCGATTGCGGCCGTGCTGAATGATGAAGGCGTGCGCTGGGGGATTGGCGGCGGCGTGGGGTTTGCGCTGGCAACCAACCTGCCGGTGCTGCGGCCCGACAGTGACCTGGACCTGATCGTGCGCGCCGATGATGAAGACGAATTCATGCGTGCGGCACGAGCACTGAACAAGGTGCTGGACAACATTGCCGACACCACCACCGCCCCAATCCGCATCGACGTGCAGATCGACACGCCAGCGGGTGGCTTTGCATTTGCCGAATGGCAACGCACGGGTGGCCCGGTGATGCTCAAGACGGCGGATGGTCCGCTGTTGCTCTCAGACCCCTGGCAGGTGGAAATCACGACCCCGATGACGGTCTCATGAGATCCTTGACGCCATGAGCACCCTCTTCACGTTTCCCGGCCAGGGCGCGCAGCGCGCTGGCATGCTGCACGCCCTGCCCGATTGCCCGACTGTGCATGCCACCCTGGCAGATGCGGCGGCCGCCCTGAATGCGCTGCAAGCCGACGTGTCGAATCCGGCCTCTCGTCATGTGCAGTCGCTGGGCTCACTGGCCGATCTGGACGGTGCCACCAGCCTGGAAAGCACCGTTGCCACCCAGCTCTGCCTGCTGATTGCAGGGGTTGCCTCGGCCAACGCCGCCAGTGACGCGGGCGGCGCACCGGATGCCGTAGCGGGGCTTTCCATCGGCGCGTATGCCGCGGCAGTGGTCGCGGGCGTCATGGACCTGGAAGCGGCAATCAAACTGGTTGCCCTGCGGGGCGGCTTGATGGCCGAAGCCTACCCGCAAGGCTATGGCATGACCGCAATCCTGGGCATGCCGCAATCGGCGCTGGAACCGCTGATCGCCAGCATTCATACGCCTGACACGCCCGTATACCTGGCCAACATCAATGCGCCGTTGCAGTTGGTGGTGGCTGGCGAACATGGTGCTCGCCATCGGCTTGGTGCGCTGGCCTTGGCGCAGGGCGCTCGGGCCATTCGCGAGATCGCGATTGCCGTGCCGTCGCACTGCGCGCTGCTCGATGCCCCGGCAGAAACCTTGCGTATCGCCGTGCAGAAGACCAGCTTGCGCCCACCGCGCCTGCGCTATTACAGCGCCAGCGCTGCCCGCGCGGTACGTGACCCGGCGGCAATCGGTCTGGACCTGGCCCACAACATGGCAAGCCTGGTGCGCTGGCACGAAACATCCGTATTGGCCTGGGAAGTTGGTGCACGCCTGTTCGTGGAAATGTCCCCGGGCAAGGTGCTGACCCGCCTGTGCACCGAAGCCTTGCCCGATGCTCGCACCGTGGCAATCGATGACACCCGTCTGGACACCGTTGCAGCACTGATGGCACGCGAGCGCGTCAGGGTTGATTGATCGCTTGCGGCGGCCAGTGTTCAAGCCGCTGCGAGTGCGGAATTAGACATCGCACTTAAAAAACCCGAGCGTGAAAAATTGGGACTAAAAGCTTGGAACTAGAAGCTTGGGACTAAAAGCCTGGCGCTTACAAGCTTGAAACTCCCAAGCCTCCGCACTCAAGGTGGGGCATTCAGATCGTTCCACCGATCATCCGCCCCACCCTTCAAACCCTCACCACACCACAAACAGCAGCCACACCACCACAGGCGCAACCAGCGTCACGACCCCGCCGTAGATCATCAGCTGTTTCAGGAACACCTGCCGGTCGATGCCTCGTGCATTTGCCAGCACCAGCGCGCCATTGGTCGAGAACGGGCTGACATCAACGATGGTAGACGCCACCGCCATGGCCGCGATGAAGCCAACCGCGCTCACACCCGTTCCCTGTTGCAGGAACGGCACCGCCAGCGGAATCAAGGACCCCAGCACTGCCGTTGACGAGGCAAAGGCAGATACCACGGCACCGATGAAGCAGAGCAGCAAGGCGGCAATCAATGGCGAGGTCAGGCCCGCCACGCTATGCCCCACGAAGTCGATGGTGCCCATCTTGTCGAGCACACCCACATAGGTGCTGACACCCACGATCAACATGATTTCCGGCCACGACACCTGACCGATAGCGCGCTTTTGCAGATTCGGCGAGAAGAGCGTCAGCACCAGACCGATGGTGATCGACACAAAACCGATGTCGAGTCGGAAGTACAAGGTGAGCACTGCAAGCAGAATCAGCCCGAACACCATGGCGCACTGTTCGAACGAGCCATCGCGCTTGGCAGCCGGTGCAGCCATTGCCGCATCGTCGTCAGCCGGGGCGTGGAATTCCGCTTCGTCGCCCGAATCGCCATAAACCTGCGAACCACGCTGCGCGATGGTGACCGGTGCCGTGCGAATGACCGAGCGGCGCTCCGGCGGCACCACCGGTTCGCGCATCAGTCGCAGGCCACCCAGCGTGAAGAACAGCAGCGCGGCAACCGCCAGGTTCACGCCCAGGCTGGCAAACGCGGTTGTCAGTTCGCTCAAAGGCAAGCCGGCTTTCTCGACCACACGGTTGGTGATGCCACCGTAAATGCTGATCGGCGAGAACCCGCCGCCCTGCGCGCCGTGCACCACCATCAAGCCCATCATCAAGGGGCTGATCTTGTATTTGGCGGCGAAGCCCAGTGCAATCGGTGCGACGATGGCCACGGCACCGGGGCTGACTGCACCGACCCCGGTCAAGGCTGCGGTGATGAAGAACATTACCCACGGAATGGCGGCAATGCGCCCGCGCACCAGCCGCACGCCCAGCCGTACCAGCCAGTCGATGGTGCCGTTGTTCTGGGCCAGTGCGAACAGATAAGTAATGCCAACCAGCGTCAGGAACAGCTCGGCCGGGAAGCCGGCCATGATGGCTTTGGTCGACATGCCGGCGAACAGCGTGCCGACAAGAAACGCGCCGACAAAGGCGATGACACCCATGTTGATCGGCAACAGCGTGGCCAGCAAAAACATCGCGGCCAGCACGTAAATGGAAAGCATATGGGATGACATGGCGTCCTCGACCGTGGGTGCGGCAAGCGGCGTGAAAATGGGACGACCGGAGTCCGGCCGCCCTCGATATGCGCCACACCGTATCGCGCGCCCTGCGCCCGGATCAATTACGCTTGGACCAATACCATTACGCGGGACGAAACGATTGCCGCATCGCCGCAGGGAACGCCGTGCGGGCCTGCGGGATTCCTCGGGGGCCACCAGTCGGCACTATCCGCCCACCGGCACGACCATGATCTAGGTCGTCGACACTGCCATGCGGCACGCGGCCGCGAGCGCAAGCAGATTCGGGTCGCGTTCGCGAGCGCGTTTGAAACTCAGGCAGATGGTCTGCCGCATGGCATAGCGCGAATCGAGCGGGATCATCTGCAGACGATGCCCAGCCACCCCACGCACCCGACCAGGCAGCAAGGTGCAGCCAATCCCGCCGCTGACCAGATTCATCAAGGTGTAGATGTCGTCCACACGCATGGTGATGGTCGGCTCGAACCCGGCAATGCGAAACGCTTCCATGAACCCACGGTAAGTGGCAAAACCTGCGCTCAGGGTAACGAAGCGCTCGCCCGCGCACTGGCGCAAGTCGATGCAAGTTTTGCCCGCGTAGGCGGAATCGGCCGGTGCAGCGAAGAAGATGTCGTCCTCGAACAAGACGATGGATTCGATTTCCGGCTCGGGCTCGGGCATGGCGGTCAGGATGGCGTCCAGCTCACCCTGGCGCAGCTGATTCAGCAAGTCATCGTTGGACCCCGGCACCAGTTCGACATGCAGTTCGGGCCTGCGCAGCTTGATGCCACGCAAGACCTCGGGGACGGTGGTGGCGGTCAGCGAAAACAGTGAGCCGATACGCAGGCGACCAGCGGAATAACCCGCCGCCTCGCGCGTCTTGCGAATCGCCTGGTGCATGTCGGCAATCAGGTTGCGGGCGGCTTCGGCCAACACCTGTGCCGCGTCGGTCGGCACCAGATTACGGCCTTCGTGGCGAAACAGCGTGCAGTGCATGCCGGCTTCCAGCGAATGCAGCGCGCGGTGCACGCTGACCGTGCTGATATCCAGCCGTTCGGCGGCACGCGCCAGGCTGCCGGCCTCTAGATAGGCCAGCAACACTTCCAGTTTGCGAAAGGTGATCTCTTCACTGATGCGCAGTTGCATGCCGTTCCTGGTGGATAAGCCGCCCGCACACCGATCTGCGCACGACGGGCGTCGTCGACGCTGGGGCTTTTTACCAGATGGCCAGCGCTTGCCGATACGGGACAACCCTTACGCATCGCCACGTGGCAGGACAAAAAGCGATCAGCTCATTCGTTCGTTGTCCAGAAATAGCCAGCGCGGTCGCGCGTGACGCACGCAACGCAGCGAAGACACGGCCGCGTCTACCGGTGCGCGCCGCTTGCCACGCGGAGTTCGCAGCGCGCCTGCAGGAATGGCCGCCTGACCCGGGCGCGGCAAAGACCCTGCCCGGCCCAGCAGTTCACGCGCTTCCTGTGCCTGCGACCCGACCTGTTCGCGCACCCAGTTCATGAACAGACGGAATGCCGGCAGGTTGCTTTTCTCTGGCGTGGCGCACAGGTAGTAGCCGTCGCGCCCGGTGTAACGGCGGCCCAGCGGCTCGACCAGTGCGCCGCTGCGCAGTTCTTCTTCGATCAGGCAGGTCGGCACCACGCCTACCCCCACACTGGACACAGCCGCGCGGATGATCAACGAATATTGGTTGAAGCGCGGGCCGAACAGTCCGTTGATGTCTTCCGGCACCTGGTTGTCGATCAGCCATTCCTTCCACGCATGCGGCACTTCCACGTGCTGCAGCAAGGTGGCCCGCGCAAGCGCCTCGGTGCTGGTGAAATTCAACGAATCGCGCATGCCGGGGCTGCAAATGATGCTGGTTTCGCGCCCCGTCAGGTATTCGGCTTCGGCATCCGGCCACTCGCCAGTCCCGAATTGGATGGCGGCATCGAGTTCGTAGGACGACGAGAAATCGTGCAGATGTTCATGCCGGACAAAATTCAGGCTGACATCGGGCAGGCTCTGCTGAAAATGCCCCAGCCGGGGAAACAGCCACTGGATCACGAAGGTAGGCGACACCGACAGATTCAGCACGCCACCCGTCCCCCGGTGCGACATCAGGTGCGCGGTGGCGGTTTCCAGCTGCTTCATCGCCGGGCGCGTGGCGTTCAGGTATGTCAAACCCGCATGGGTCAGCTCCAGCCCTTTGGGCCGGCGCAAGAACAACATGGTGCCCAGGAACTGTTCCAGCCCGGCAATGTGCCGACTGATGGCACCCTGCGTGACACAAAGCTCTTGTGCTGCCTGGGTAAAGCTCAGATGGCGTGCCGCCGCATGGAAAGCGCTCAGCTCGGAGAGAGAAGGACAAAGACGACGCAAACGATTTCTCCATGAGGAAAGCTCATGATGCAGTGAGTTTATGTCGATTGTCCGTATGAACGCCACGGCGCAATATGCATATACGGCAATACTTTGTAGTACATGCGGCAATGCACCACATGAGTGAATTGCATAGCGCCTCCCTCACTGGATATGCACCAATGACGACTCTTTTCATTCGCGGCGGCAATGTGCTGGACGTCGAATCGCTCACTTACCAGGCTGGCGCGTCAGTGCTGGTGGAAGACGGGCGCATCACCGCCATCGGGTCGGACCTGACCGCCCCGGCTGACGCCACCGTGATCGACGCCACTGGCAAGACCGTCATGCCCGGCATGATCGACTGTCATGTCCACGTGGTCGCAGCCCACCTGAACCTGGGCCTGAACGGCAACGTGCCGAACGCCTTTGCCACCATGCGCGCCATCCCGATTCTGGGCGGCATGCTGAAGCGCGGCTTCACCACCGTGCGTGACGCGGGCGGTGCCGACTGGACGCTGGCTGAAGCCACCCGCACCGACCTGATCCAAGGTCCGCGCATCTTCTCGTCGGGCCGCGCCTTGTCGCAGACCGGCGGTCACGGTGACTTCCGCGCCCGTACCGACATTCTGGAACCCTGCGCCTGCTCGCAGAAAGTGGGCAGCATTGCCCGCGTGGTCGACGGTGTGGACAACCTGCGCGTGGCCGTGCGTGAAGAAATGCTCAAGGGTGCGAACCAGATCAAGATCATGGCCTCGGGTGGCGTGGCCTCGCCCAACGACCCGATCCACTTCCTGGGTTACTCGGAAGACGAAGTGCGCGCCGTGGTGGAAGAAGCCGGCAACGCAGGCACTTACGTGATGGCCCACGCCTACACGCCGAAGGCCATTTCCCGCGTGGTGAAATTGGGCGTGCGCACCATCGAACACGGCAACCTGGTCGACGCGGAAACCGCTGCCCTGATGGCAGAGAAAGGCGCGTTCATGGTGCCGACGTTGGTGACCTACGAAGCGCTGGCCAGCGAAGGCGAAAGCCTGGGCCTGCCGCCGGAATCGGTTGCCAAGATCGAAACCGTGCGCGCCACCGGCAAGGCCGCGCTGCGCCTGCTGCAAGATGCAGGCGTGAAAATGGGCCTGGGTTCCGATCTGCTGGGTGCCTCGCACCGCTTCCAGTCGGACGAGCTGCGCATCCGTGCCGACATTCTGGGCAACGGCCCGGTACTGCAACAAGCCACCCTGGTTGGCGCGGAAATTCTGGGCATGACGGGCCAGTTGGGCGTGATCAAGACTGGCGCAATCGCCGACCTGCTGGTGGTCGACGGTGACCCGCTGGCAGACATTTCCTGCCTGCTGGGCCAGGGCGACCATATCCAGAACGTGGTGAAGGACGGCAAGGCGTACACGCACTGAAAGCACGGCAGAAAGCGCGGCAAAACGCGCGATGACATGAATCCATCACGTGTTCTGCACGTATTTATATAGATCGCCGGCAAGACTGGAAATACCAGACAACAAGCAAGACCAATCCATACCAAAGGAAGAGACATGGACCGCAGAAGTTTCGTCAAGCTGAGCGCCGCCGCCGCGGCAGTACAACTGTTGCCCTCGCTGAGCTTTGCGCAGGAAGGCGGCACCTTCCGCATTGGCGCGCTGACCCCGATCACCGGCGCTGGCAGCCCCTACGGCCCGGGCATGCAACAGGCCATCCGCCTGGCAGTCGATGAAGTCAATGCAGCTGGCGGCGTAGCCGGCATGAAGCTCGAACTGATCACGGAAGACTCGCAGACCAAGCCTGACGCCGCCGTCCTGGCCGCCAAGAAGCTGATCGAAGTCAATAAGGTCCAGGCCATTCTGGGCACCTGGTCGTCGGGCGTGACGCTGGCAGTCATGCCGCTGACCGACGCTGCCGGCATCATCGAGATGAACGTGTCGGGTGCACCGGCAATCTCGACGCTGGACACCAAGGATCTGGTGTGGCGCTTCCAGGCAACCAACGACCGCTTCGGCGCTGCGTTTGCCGAAATCTGCACCAAGCGCGGCTTCAAGCGCCCGGCCACCATGGCTTTCAACAACGCCTCGGGTCTGGGCAATGTGAACGGCTTCAAGAAAGCCTGGGAAGCGCGCGGCAACAAGGTCGTGGCCGAAGTGGTGTACGAACCCAATCGCCCCAGCTATCGCAGCGAACTGCAAAAAGTGCTGGATGCCAAGCCCGACGTCATCGTCACCGGTTCCTACCTGCCGGACAGCACGATCATCTTGCGCGAGTGGTTCCAGGCCGGCGCTGAAAACAAGTGGATCATGCCGGGTTGGGCAGCCGGCCCGGATCTGGTGAAGGCACTGGGCAACGAAGTCTGCGAAGGCGTGATCTCGGTGGAAACCGTGTCCAACGAAGGCAGCGATGCCTACAAGGCCTTCGACGCTGCCTACACCAAGGCCATGGGCCGCTCGGCTGGCAGCAACATCTACGCCGCCATGGCCTACGACATGGTGATCTCGCTGGCCCTGGCTATCGAAGCAGCCGGTGCCAAAGCCGACATCGCCACCATCAACGGCAAGATCCGTGAAGTGTCGAACCCGCCGGGCGACGCGGTGTACTCGTTTGCCAGCGGCAAGGCAGCCCTCGCGGCCAAGAAGAAGATCAACTACGAAGGCGCATCCAGCAAGCTGGACTTCGACAAGTTCGGCGACACCACGCCTGACTTCGGCGTGTTCGTGATCGAAAAGGGCCAGCTGGTCCGTCGCGACGTCGTTTCCATCGCTGCGGCTGTCTGATCGCGTTTTTGCTCTCTCGGGCCGGCCGTGTCTATGGATGCGGCCGGCCCGCTCTGTGGTATCCCCAATGACAGAATTCCTGAATCTCCTCATCAACGGCGTGATCGAAGGGCTGGTGGTTGCATTGCCAGCACTTGCCATGACGCTGGTGATGGGCGTGAACCGCTTCCCCAACGCCGCCACCGGCGACTTCATGACCGCAGGTGCCTATGCCACCATCGGCCTGCAGTTGGCCGGCGTGCCCTCGCTGGTGCTGGCCGCCCTGATCGGCGCGCTCGCCATCGCAGCGACCTCGGCCGCGTCCTACTTTCTGATCTTCCGCAAGCTTGCGCGCCAGCCCATGGTCGCTTCGCTGCTTGCGGCAATCGGTCTGGGCTTTTTGATTCGCAGTCTGATCTCGCTGTTCGCAGGCCATGACCAGCGTACCTTCCAACTGCCGCTGATGCGCGCGTGGAACTTCAACGGCGTGCGCATCCTGCCGACCGACCTGGCGATTGCAGGCGTTGCGCTGGCGTGCCTGGCGGTGGTGTTCATCCTGCTCTACAAGACCAGCTTCGGCCGCCAATTGCGCGCCGTGGCAGACAGCCCCGACTTGGCACGTGCCAGCGGCATCCGCGCGCGTGGCCTATTGATCTCGCTGTGGTTACTGGTGGGCGCACTGTCGTCGGTCGGCGGTGTGCTGCTTGGCATGAAGGCAGTTGTCATGCCCGACCTGGGTTGGGAACACCTGATTCCGGCCTTCGCTGCCATGGTGCTGGGTGGTATCGGTAGTCCAGTCGGTGCTGTCGTCGGTGCCGTGCTGCTGTGCGTGGCACAGGAACTGTCGGTGCCCTTCCTGGGTGCCTCGTACAAGCTGGTGCTTGCCTTTGGCGTATTGGCGATTGCGCTGTTGATTCGCCCCGCCGGCCTGTTCGGCCGCATCGAACTCGTGAGGTAAGCATGACCGCCTATCTACTTTCCATCGGCATTGTGGTGCTGATCTACGCCCTGCTCACGCTGGGCCTGAACCTGCAGTTCGGCCTGACCCGGCTGGTGAACTTCGGCATCGTCGCGTTCTTTGCGATTGGTGCGTACACGTCGGGCCTGCTATCGCTGAAAGGCGTGCCGCTGCCGCTGTCGTTCCTGGCAGCAATGATCGTCGCGGGGCTGGCTGCGCTGCCGATCGGCCTGCTGTCCTTGCGCCTGCGCGAAGACTATCTGGCGATTGTCACGCTGGGCTTCTCGGAAGCCATCCGCATCACCATTCAGCAAGAAGAATGGCTGACCAACGGCGTGCAAGGCCTGCCCGGTCTGCCCAAAGCTTTTGCGTCGCTGGGTAGCGGCAATTCGGACATCGCTCTGTTCGTGACCCTGGTGCTGGTTACCGCCATCACCGCCTGGGGCACCTTGCGCCTGACCCGCAGCCCGCTGGGCCGCCTGTTGCGCGCAATTGGCGACGACGAAACCGCATTGATGGCGCTGGGCAAAGACCCGGCACGCTTCAAGGTGCAGATCTTCATGCTGGGCGCGGCACTGGCCGGCATGGGCGGTGCGTTCTACGCACACTTCATCACCTTCATCACGCCCGAACAGTTCATTCCGCTGGTGACTTTCTACGTGTGGATGAGCCTGATCATGGGCGGCACGGGCACCGTGCGCGGCGCGATTGGCGGCACCGCCTTGCTGATGATCTTCCTGGAAGGCTCGCGCTTCGCCAAGGACTTGATCCCCGGCGTGTCTGAAGTGCATATGGCCAGCGTGCGTTTGGCCGTGGTTGGCCTCGCGCTGATCCTGTTCACCCTGTATCGGCCGCAAGGCATGTTCGGCAAGAGGCAAGCATGATTCTCGAAGCGCGCGACATTACCCGCCGCTTCGGCGGTTTCACGGCAGTCGACAAGGTTTCCGTGTCCCTGGGCAAGCAGGAAATCCTGGGCATCGCCGGCACCAACGGCGCAGGCAAAAGCACCTTGTTCGCCGCGATTGCCGGCCAGCAAGGCTCGGACGGCGGCAGCATCATGTTCGACGGCCACGACATCACCAAATTGCCGCCCTACAAACGCGCACATCTGGGCCTGGTTCGCACCTTCCAGATTCCGCGTGAATTCAAAAGCCTGACGGTGCACGAGAACCTGCTGGCTGCCGCACCCAACCTGCGCGGCGAACGCCTGCTGTCCTCGTTCTTCCGCACGTCTTCGCTGGTACGCAATGAACATGAACTGAGCGAGAAGGCCGACAAGATTCTGGAATTCCTGAACCTGAAGCGCGTGCGCGACACCATGGCCGGTGGCTTGTCAGGCGGGCAGAAAAAGCTGGTTGAACTGGGCCGCGTGCTGATGCTCGACCCCAAGTGCATTTTGCTGGACGAGCCGTTTGCCGGCGTGAACCCGGTGCTGATCGACGAGCTGTGCGCCCGCGTGCGCGAACTGCACGCACAAGGCATCAGCTTCATCGTGATCGAGCACCATTTGCAGGCGCTGCAAGCGCTGGCCGGTCGCATGATCGTGATGGATCGCGGCGCGATTCTGGCCGAAGGTGACCCGCGTGCAGTGATGAACGACCCACGGGTTCAGGAAGCGTATATGGGAGGCGTGGCATGAGCCTGCTGACATTGAACGGGCTGCGTGGCGGCTACTCGGAAGTCGACATCATCAAGGGCATCGACCTGCATGTCGCCCCCGGTGAGATCGTGACGATTGCCGGCACCAATGGTGCGGGTAAGTCGACGCTGGTGAAGGCATTGCTGGGTCTGCTGCCGCGTGTGGAAGGCGAGGTGGTGCTGGATGGGAAGTCGCTGACGCGCCTGGGTGCCGAGGATCGTTTCTACGCGGGCCTGGCGTATGTGCCGCAGGTGGCGAATGTGTTTCCATCGCTGACGGTGCGGGAAAATCTGCAGGTGGTGCGTGGGGTGAAGAACCTGAAGGTGCGCATGGATGAGGTGCTGGTGAATTTCCCGGTGCTGCAGGAACGTCTGGGCCAGCGTGCGAGTGCGTTGTCGGGCGGTGAGCGTCAGCAGTTGGCGTTTGCTCGGGCGCTGATGCCGTCGCCGCGTTTGATGGTGTTGGACGAGCCGACGGCGGCGTTGGCACCTTCGCTGGTGGGCAAGGTGTTCGATATGGTGAAGGCGTTGCCGGCGGCGGGTGTGGCGGTGTTGATGGTGGAGCAGCGGGCACGTCAGGCGCTGGAGATCAGTCAGCAGGGGTACATTTTGGACCAGGGTGCGTGCGTGTTGTCGGGGCGTGCGTCTGAGCTGTTGGCGGATGAGCGGATGGCGCAGTTGTATCTGGGTAGCCATTAAGTTTTTTTTCTGCAAGTTGCTCGTCTATACGCCGGTCGTGATTTGTTCACGGTCGGCGTTTTTTTGTGATCGCTGTTGGTTTCTTCTGCCAGTCGCGGGTGGTGGGGCCGGCTCGTCTGCCCCGCTTGACCTTGGCGTCGGGTCTCCGCCCTCCACCTTGTCCAGAAGGGCAGCCAATCCGGCCCCACCACCCACGCCTTCAAAACGGCTTGGTTAAAAGCAAATCCCGCCTGTGGACGGTTGCCGTTTTTCTGGCTGTTAAGTGCTGTACCCCGTTCTCGGCATGCGTGGGCCACCATCCTTGATTGCCACAGGGCTGGCCTTGGGGACTAGCTGGTCAGGTCGCCACGAAGCGAGTCAACGGCTCACGTTTCGGGCCGTCTTTCAGCGGCCTTTTACGGCAGCGACGCTCAACGAAGTCGCTTGTCTGCTTGGTGGTGGGGTGACACCGAAGCGGGTGGCCGCACGGCAAGGGCATGCGGGAGAATGGCTGGAAGGCCGACGGCTTCGGACGGCTCTTCAGCACGCGTGCGTCACATGCGACGTAGGCCAAACGGCGTTGGGAAACGCCTGTTCGTTGCCAGCGAAGAGACAGCCGTCGCAAACGTTCAGAGAGACGGCTGGGATGCACACATAGCGCCGCGACGAACAGGGATTTATCCGCTACGGAGGCTTCGGCATGCACCGTCATGTCGGCTCCCGCACGCCTTAATCGCGGGACGCTCGTCCCTAAGCAATCCAGCCAGCGACCACCTGCGCCCCGCCCCTTCTCCGCATGCTATTGCCGTGCGGCCACCCGCTTCGGTGTCACCCCACCACCAAGCAGAAGCGCAAATTTCCTTGAGTGGCGCTGCGGTAAAAGGCTGCTGAAGAACCCACCGAATCGTGAGCCGGAGAGATCGCTTCGTGGCGACCTGACCAGCCAAGTCCCCGACTCCGGCCGGCTTGCCATTCAAGGATGGCGAACGCCAATACGGGGGAGCCGAATACAGCATCCGAGCAGCCAGAAATACCGAATCGCCCAAAGGCGGAATTCGCTTTTAACCAAGCCGTTTTGAAGGCGTGAGGGTCGGGGGCGTGGCGGCTGCCCTTCTGGACAAGGTGGAGGGCGGAGACCCGACGCCAAGGTCAAGCGGGGCAGGCGACGCGCCCCCGACACCCGCGACTGGCTCAAGAACCACACACCGACACAGCAAAAATACGCCCAACCCCACAGAGCGCTACTATTCCCGCTTGACGACATACCGAGCATCGCATGGCCTTTTTCCAGAACGAAGAACACCTTCACCAGATGACCCACAAAGTCTTCAACATGGTGTTCACCGCCAACGACACGGTACCGGTCTCCGGCATCTACCGATGCCTGGGATGCAGCCGCGAAATCGCCGTCACGCGCGGTGAACCGTTTCCGAACAACAAACATCACCCCCACGGTCCACCGCAAGGCCCGATCCGTTGGCAGATGATCGTCATCGCCGACCACGAGCCGAAATAAGCGCGTGATGAACGAACCCACCAGACCAACGGGGCAGCCTGACCACGATGACAGCGCGGCAACGCGCTCGACACCCGACGGTGAACAGGTTTCGCCAGCAGCAGGCATCGACCCGACGCCAGCCCCGCGCCGCCCACCCGGCTCGATCCGGCTGTGGGGCTTTCTGCTGCTGGTGGCATCCGCCGTCCCGCTGCACCTGTCCCTGGTGGCCCCTTATCTGGCTGCGCAGGCCAACGAGCGCGTGACGCTGCTGGGTGCCAAGCTTCTGCTGCTGGGCACGCTGTTGCTGATGTATGGCCTGCCCATGCTGCTGGCCGGGTCAGGCTTCACCCGGCTGCGCCGCACGTTGCCGCAGTTGGGCAAAGCATCTTCGCTGGACATGGTCATCCTGGTGGCCAGCATGCTGATTGCCTACTTTGCCGAACACCAGCTTCGCGTGGTGCTGAACGGCATGGGTTACCCCGTTCCGCTCGACTGGTAAGCCCTCTCCCCTGTTAAGTCTTTGTCGACGGCGCGGCCAGCGCCGCGTCGGCTGCATGTCTTCGCCTCGATATGCAAGCCCGGGCCAAGGTTTGCGGGTTCACCTTGTCGCTGGCCGATGGCAGTGAACACCACGCCAGCCGATTGATCCTTGCCACCGGCGTGCGTGATGAACTGCCTGCCATTGCCGGCTTGCAGGAACGCTGGGGCCAGACGGTCTTGCACTGCCCTTACTGCCACGGTTACGAGGTGGCGGGCCCGCCGTTGGGCGTGCTCGCCAATCACGTGATGTCGGCACATCACGGCGTCCTGATTCCCGAATGGGGACCGACCACCTACTTCACCCAGGGACGATTCGCGTCGATGACCGCAAACAGACCTCGGTGCCGGGCGTCTTTGCCGCTGGCGACGCAGCCAGCCCGTTGATGAAACCGGCGCTCAAGAACACAAAAATCAGATCACGCGCCAGGACCACCATCCACGTGGTCTAGCTGCCACCCACTGCGTAAAACGCACCGCGCGATGCCTTGTCTCAGGCCCCATTCATGTGGTTGGCCGGTGCCGCGCAAGCACCCACCTGGCAACGAAAAATTGGCGGGATCATCCGGCAAGCCATTCGCCGCGAACGACTTTTCTTGCATCGCACAGAGATTTTTTTCCTTTGCACCAAACGATGCAAAAAGTAACCCCGCAACAGGCCGCCACCCCGCTTTTGCCCCATCCCCGGGCATACGTTGCCCCGTCTCAGTACATACCCCAGGTTCGCGCGCACCGGCGTAGGGCATGGGTTTTCGGGACATCCAGCGAGCGTCCTCAACGCAAAGAAAATCTGTTGACGACGCCCAACCAGTTCAATATCTTATAAATATATTTACACGATCAGTTACGTCCAAGCGGTCGCTGGCCGGGCTGACGGGTCCTTTCGGAGAGTCCTCAATGAGCAGCCAGCCCTGGCGTGGTGTCTACCCCGCCATCACCACCAAATTCCACGCAGACGAAAGCATCGATGCAGCCGGCACCGCCAAGCACATCGAGTTCCTGATCAAGAACGGGGTGCACGGCTTGGTCACGACCGGCTCCTTGGGCGAAGCCAGCACCTTGACGCTGGAAGAAAAACTTGAAGTCGCGGACATCGCCGTCAAGGCGGCAGCCGGTCGCGTGCCGGTGCTGGCCAATGTGTCGGAGACCAGCACACGCGAAGCCATCCGCTTCGTCGAAGGTGCTAACGCGCTGGGCGTGGATGGCTTCATGGTGATGCCGGCGGTGATCTATGTGGCCGATGCACGCGAAGCCAGGCAGAACGTGCGCACCATTGCCGAAGCCGCGAAGAAGCCGATCATGATCTACAACAACCCGGTCGCGTACCGCGTGGATCTGAAGCCGGAAGACATGGTGGAACTGGCTGACTGCGAGTGGCTGGTGGCGATCAAGGAAAGCACCGACAACATCCGTCGCATCACCGACCTGCGCAACACCGTTGGCACGCGCTATCAGCTGTTCCTGGGCGTGGACGATCTGTCCTTCGAAGGCCTGGCACTGGGCTGCGATGGCCTGCTGGCTGGCCTGGTGACCTCGTTCCCGCGTGAAACCGTGGCGCTCTACGACCTGATGCAAGCCGGCAAGTACGACGAGGCACTGAAGCTGTATCAGTGGTTCACGCCGCTGCTGCACTTGGATGTTTCGACCAAGCTGGTGCAGAACCTGAAGCTGGTGGAAACGCTGGTCGGTGTGGGCAACGAGAACGTGCGCCGTCCGCGTCTGCCGCTGGTTGGCACGGAACGTGAATACATCGAGCAGATCGTTGCCAAGGCCCTGGCCACCCGCCCGGCTGCCTACCAATCGGTGATCTGACCCGCCATGCCGTAAACACGCCCCGCCCCCGCTGCACGCCCTCCTCCACCTTCGATTCGGTCATACGCATGGATCAGGACATCATCCTTGAAACACGGGCTCTGTCTAAAGAGTTCCGGGGTTTCGTCGCGGTTCGCGACGTGAACCTGCAAGTCAAACGCGGTGCCATCCACGCGCTGATCGGACCGAATGGTGCGGGCAAGACCACGGTGTTCAACCTGTTGACGAAGTTCCACGTGCCCACGCGCGGGCAGATCATCTTCAACGGGCAGGACATCACGGCAGAAAAGCCCGCCCAGACCGCACGACGCGGTGTGGTGCGGTCCTTCCAGATCTCAGCAGTGTTCGCGCAGATGACCGTGCTGGAAAACGTGAAGGTTGCACTGCAACGCAAACTGGGCGTCGATTACCACTTCTGGCAATCGACCGCCTCGCTGCGCAGCCTGGACGAACCGGCGATGGCATTGCTGGAAGAAGTCGGGCTGGCTGCGTTTGCGCATCATCTTGCCGCCGACCTGCCCTATGGCCGCAAACGCACGCTGGAAATTGCGACCACGCTGGCACTCGACCCGGAAATGCTGCTGCTGGATGAACCCACGCAGGGCATGGGCCACGAGGACGTGGACCGCGTGAAAGACCTGATCAAGAAAGTCTCGGCCAGTCGCACCATTTTGATGGTCGAGCACAACATGAAAGTGGTGGCGGACATCACCGACACCATCACCGTGCTGCAACGCGGTGAAGTGCTTGCCGAGGGCCCGTACGCGCAAGTGTCGGTCAACCCTGCTGTGCGCACTGCCTACATGGGAACCGAAGATGCCTGATCACCGCTCTGCAGGCAGCAACACCGGCAACACACCGCCCATGCTGTCCATCCGCGACCTGCACGCCTGGTATGGCGAATCGCACGTGCTGCACAACATCAACCTGGACGTGCAGCAAGGTGAGTGCATCACCCTGCTGGGGCGCAACGGTGCGGGGCGCACGACCACCCTGCGCGCCATCCTTGGGTTGACGGGCAAACGCACCGGTTCCATCAAGGTGGCGGGCAAGGAAGTGATCGACCTGCCGCCGCACAAGATCGCCCGGCTGGGCCTGGGCTATTGCCCGGAAGAGCGCGGCATCTATGCCTCGCTGACCGCCGAAGAAAACCTGACTTTGCTGCCCATGGTCGGACCCAACGGCATGTCGCTGGAACAGATCTACGAGATGTTCCCGAACCTGAAAGAACGCGCCAACAGCCCGGGCACCCGGCTGTCTGGTGGCGAGCAGCAGATGCTGGCGATGGCGCGCATTCTGCGCACCGGCGCGCAATTGCTGTTGCTCGATGAGATCACCGAAGGACTCGCGCCTGTCATCGTCCAGAAGCTGGGGCAGGTGATACGCGAACTGAAAGCCCGCAATTTCACGATGGTGCTGGTGGAGCAGAACTTCCGCTTCGCGCAGCATCTCGCGGATCGCCACTACGTGATCGAGCACGGCGAAGTGGTGGAAGTCATCGAACGTGCGGAGGTCGAGGCGAAACAAGACCGCCTGACCGAACTGCTTGGCATTTGAATCGTCGTCCCCCTTCCTTCCCCCTTGATGGAATCATTCCGATGAAACTCACCTATATCGCCGCCTGCCTCGCAAGCTTCCTCGCCTTTGGTGCCCACGCACAAGTCAGCGACAACGTCGTGAAGATCGGCGTCCTGAACGACCTGTCAGGCGTGTATTCCGATCTGTCGGGCCAGGGTTCCGTGATTGCTGCGCGACTGGCGATCGAAGAGTTTGGCGGCAAGGTGCTGGGTGCCCCGATCGAGCTGATCTTCGCCGATCACCAGAACAAGCCCGACGTCGCAGCCAACCTGGCGCGCACCTGGTTCGACCAGGAAAAAGTCGACATGACGACCGACTTCCCCACCGCGTCCACCGCGCTGGCCGTGATGGAAATCGCCAAGCAGAAGAACCGCGTGACCATGCCCTCGTCGGGCCTGGCAACCGCCATTCTGGGCGAGCGCTGCAATGCCCTGACCGCACAATGGACCACCAACACCTACGCGCTGGCTGCCGGCACCGCGCGTGCGCTGGTCAAGGAAGGCAAGAAGTCCTTCTACTTCGTGACCGCCGATTACACCTTCGGCCACTCGCTGGAAAAAGACGCGACCGAAGTCATCAACCATGACGGCGGCAAGGTGCTGGGCGTATCGCGCCACCCCTTCCCGGGCGGCGACTTCTCGTCTTACCTGCTGAAAGCCCAGTCGTCGAAAGCTGACGTGATCGCGCTGGCCAACGCGGGTAACGACACCATCAATGCCATCAAGCAGGCCAACGAATACGGCATCACCCGCAAGCAGGTGGTGGCACCCTTGCTGGCCTACATCTCGGACATCCACAGCATCGGACTGGAAAAGGGCCAGGGCATGTACCTGAGCGAAGCCTTCTACTGGGACTTCGATGACAAATCACGTGCCTGGTCGCGCAAGTTCTTCGAGAAGGCCAAACGCATGCCGACGTCTGCGCAAGCGGGTGTGTACTCGGCCACGCTGAACTACCTGAAGGCCATCGAGGCGGCAAAAACCGACGAAGCCGGTGCCGTGATGGCCCAGCTGCGCAAGATGACCATCAACGACGCAGTGATCCGCAACGGCAAGCTGCGCGCCGACGGCTCGCTGGTGCACGACATGCTGTTGCTGGAAGTGAAGAAGCCTGCGGAATCGAAAGAGCCGTGGGACTACTACAAGGTCAAGGCTGTGCTGAAGGGCGAGGACGTCTACCCCGCGCCGAACCCGGCTTGCCCGATCAACAAGTCGTAAGTCTGGCGTGATGCCCGGCGCATGGCCGCCGGGACAGCTCCTGATCTCCTGACCTTCGTCTGGCCGAGAGTGGCGTCATCCATCCGCGGTCTGGCGGAGATCGATTCCGTCCTGTCGACGCCACGGCTTTTTTTGCGCAGACACCCATGTTCGACATCTCAATGAACGCCCTGATGGCCCAGTTGCTGGTGGGCCTGATCAACGGTTGCTTCTATGCCCTGCTGAGCATGGGCCTGGCGATTATTTTCGGTCTGCTCAACATCATCAATTTCGCCCACGGGGCGCAGTTCATGGTGGCGGCATTCCTGGCGTGGATGGGTTTCGCCCAGCTTCCGCTGTTGCTCGGCCCCGAATTCAAGATCAACTTCTGGCTGGCATTGATCCTGGCTCCGCTGATCGTGGGTGGCCTGGGCATCGTGCTGGAAAAGACGCTGCTGAAGCGTCTTTATCACCTGGACCACCTGTACGGATTGCTGCTGACCTTCGGCATTGCGCTGATGCTGGAAGGCGCGTTCCGCCACTTCTACGGCATTTCGGGCCTGAACTACGACCCGCCTGAATTGCTGCGCGGTGGCATCGATCTGGACTTCATGTTCCTGCCCACCTATCGGGCCTTCGTGGTGGTGTTCTCGCTGATTATCTGCGCCGTGACCTGGTATCTGTTCGAGCGCACCAAGCTTGGCGCACTGCTGCGCGCCGGCACGGAAAACGCCAAGCTGCTGCAGGCCTTCGGCGTGAACATTCCGCTGATGATCACGCTCACTTACGGCTTTGGTGTGGCGCTGGCAGGCGTTGCCGGCGTGATGGCCGCACCGATCATGCAGGTCAATCCGCTGATGGGAGCCAACCTGCTCAACATCGTGTTCGCGGTAGTGGTCATCGGTGGCCTGGGCTCCATCCTGGGAGCGATTTTCACAGGCCTGGCGCTGGGTCTGGTCGAAGGTTTGACCAAGGTTTTCTACCCCGAAGCCGCCACGGTAGTGGTGTTTGTGGTGATGGCACTGGTGCTGCTGACGCGCCCGGCCGGCATGTTCGGCAAGGAGAAATAAATGACGCGTGCTTCTGTGCCGACCGCGGCCCAAGCTTTCAGCTTCACTTCGATACCCATGCCGGTTCGCATCCTGCTGGTGCTGCTGGTGCCCGCCATGCTGGTGCCCTTCTTCCCCGAGATCGCCTACCCCGTCTTCATCATGAAGGTGTTGTGCTTCGGGCTGTTTGCCCTGGCCTTCAACCTGCTGATCGGCTTCACCGGTCTGGTGTCATTCGGCCATGCCGCCTTCTTCGGCTGGGCCGGCTACACCACTGGCGGGCTGATGATCCATTACGCGCCGAAGGGCCTGCCGGTCGAGATCGCCATTCTGGCCGGCGTGCTGGTTGCCACTGCCATTGGCTATGTCATTGGCGCGCTCGCCATCCGTCGCACGGGTGTGTACTTCTCGATGGTCACACTGGCCTTGTCGCAGATCGCCTATTTCTTCGCGGTGCAGGCACCGTGGACGGGTGGCGAAGACGGCATGCAGGGCGTGCCTCGTGGTCACTTGCTGGGCTTCATCGACCTGTCGTCCGACACCGCGATGTACTACTTCGTGCTGGCGGTGTTCGTGCTTGGTTTCCTGGCGATTCACCGCATCATCCACTCGCCGTTCGGCCAGGCGCTCAAAGCCCTGCGTGACAATCCGGCCCGTGCCATTTCACTGGGATACGATATCGATCGTTGCAAGCTCTATGCGTTCATGTTGTCGGCCGCACTCGCGGGGGTGGCAGGCTCGATGAAGGCCTTGGTGCTGCAACTGGCCGCACTCAATGACGTCATGCTGTCGACCTCGACCGAGGTCTTGCTGATGACACTGCTGGGCGGCCTGGGCACCGGATGGGGCCCGGTGGTTGGCGCGGCCCTGGTGCTTACCTTACAGAACTATCTTGCAGCACTGGGCGGCGTCGTCACCATCATCATCGGCTTTACGTTCGTCGTCTGCGTCTCGTTCTTCCGACTCGGGATCATCGGCGAACTGCAAGCCGCGCTGCAACGTCGTGAATCAAAGAAACAACATGCCCATTCCAGCCCGCTCGTTGAAACCCACAGCGAAACGTCGGGCCGCTGATCTGGCCTATGACTCGCTGGAGGCGATGATCTCGACCCTCCAGCTGGAACCTGGCAGCCCCGTGGTGGAAGCCGATCTGGCCGAACTCACCGGGCTGGGCCGAACCCCCGTGCGCGAAGCCCTGCTGCGCATGGTGTCGATCGGCCTGATCGTGCAGCAGCCCCGGCGTGGCCTGCTGGTGTCCAACATTGATCTGGCCGAGCTGTTGGACGTGATCCAGACGCGCCGGGTGCTCGATCAGTTGATCGCCAGCTGCGCCGCGCGGCGCGCCAGCCAGAGCCAGCGCACGGCCATTCTGGCCTGTGCGCAAAACATGATTCAGGCGGCCGAGAACGACAGCCTTGAGCAGTACATGGAAGCCGACCACCAGCTGGACGAGGTGATCCACGAAGCCAGCCGCAACCAGTCGGCAGTGAAGTGTGTGGTGCCGCTGGTCGTGCAATGCCGGCGCTTCTGGTATGCCTACCAGCACGAAGGCGAGATCAAGGAAGGAGCCCGCACCCACATGGAACTGGCGCAGGGCATTGCATCTGGCGACGACACCGCTGCCTTGCGTGGTGCCAATTCGCTGATGGACTACCTGGAAAAGTTCGCGCGCCACGTCATCAACTCGTAGCGCCACTGCAGTCAACAAGCAGTAAAAGCATAAGGGCCGATCGGGCAAGTACCGGTCGGCCCTTATGCTTTGTGGTGAAGATGGGCTACAACTTTGTTGCATAACGCAAAAGACAGGGTCTGGCGGGCACCGTGCCGATTGTCGGGCAGGCGAACTTGCCATAATGCCGGGTGCCCAACGGCTACCCCTTTCCTGCAGAGTTCAATGACCCACCAACCCGCCCCTTTGCCACTCGACGACGCGCAGCGTATCGCCGCGCTTGAGAGCCTGGGCGTGCTGGACAGCCTGCCGGAACCGATGTTCGACGACATCGTGACGCTCGCCTCGCAAATCTGCCAGACACCGATCAGCCTGGTTTCCCTGGTGGATCGTGATCGTCAGTGGTTCAAGGCAAAGATTGGCCTGGATGTTTCGGAAACCCATCGTGACCTGGCGTTCTGTGGCCACGCCATCTTGCAGCCTGACGAACTGCTGCTGATTGAAGACGCCACGCAAGACCCGCGCTTCGAACACAGCGACCTGGTGCTGGGCGCACCGCACATCCGCTTCTATGCCGGTGCCCCCATCGTGACGGCCGACGGCCACGCGCTGGGCACAGTCTGTGTGATCGATACCGTGGCGCGCACCCTGGACGACGAGCAACGCCGCGCGTTGGCGGCCCTGGCCCGCCAGACCGCCGCGCTGCTGCAACTGCGTGAACTCAGCGCGCTCAAGTCAGCCCAGACGCAGGAACTCAAGCGCAAAGTGACTGAGGCCATGGCAGACGATGCCCTGGCGCATTCGGGGCTTCGACAAAGCCAGCGGGTGGCCAGCATTGGTCAGTTGACCAGCGGCATTGCCCACGACTTCAACAATCTGCTGCAAACCATCAACGCCAGCCTGCAACTGGTGGACCGCAAAGCCGATGTCCCGGCACAGGTTCGCCGCTGGGCCACCAGCGGACTGGAAGCCGTCGGACGCGGTGCACGGCTGACGGCGCAGTTGCTGGCGTTCTCGCGCGACCAATCCCCGGAACTGCAATCCCTGAATGTTGCCGAACACCTGAACGGCATGACAGAACTGCTGGCGCGTGCGCTGGGCCCCGAGGTGCGCGTGCAGGTTGAACTGGGCAACGTGGCCGCCCACATTCTCGGCGACAGCACCCAGCTGGAAAGTGCCGTGTTGAACATGGCGATCAACGCACGTGATGCGATGGAGGGCGTCGGCCACATCGGCATTTCCACCCGCCTGGTTACCGTACAGGGTGATGCCGAGCTGCCCGATGGTGAATACCTGTCCCTGACCGTCAGCGACGACGGCCCCGGCATGCCACCAGAAGTAGCCGAACGCGCCTTCGATCCCTTCTTCACCACCAAGGAATCGGGCAAGGGCACCGGCCTGGGTCTCGCTCAGGTGGCGGGGTTTGCGATGAAGTCAGGTGGGGTGGCCCGCATTCGCAGCAAACCCAAGGCCGGCACCGCCATTACCCTGTGGTTGAAGACCGTGGGTGACGACGTGCCCGCGGCTGCCGCGTGTGCCCCAGCGGCCGTGGGCAAGCTGTCTGCCGGGGTGAAGATTCTGCTGGTGGACGATGACACCGCCAACCTGACCGCACTCACCGAGTTGCTGATTCATGCGGGCTACAGGGTGGACGCGGTCAGCAGCGGCCAGGCGGCGCTGGAATTCGTGATGCGCGATGCGCCCGATCTGGTGCTGACCGACTGCGCCATGCATGGCCTGGGCGGCGTGGCGCTGGCTGGCCGATTGCAGGCTGTCTGCGCAGGCTTGCCGGTACTGTTCATGACCGGCCACATCGATATCGATAGCGTGGCAGCGTCCTTGGCACCTGATGCGGTGGTGCTGCAAAAGCCGCTGCTGCTGGAAGAGGTTTGCGCGGGTATCGAACAGGTTCTGCGTGGGCGTACTGCGACGCCCGGCTGAACATCACGCGAGCAGTTGCGTCACCTTGGTGACCAGGCGCGGCTGCGCAATGGCGTGCAGAAAAGCAAACTGCACACCGGCAGACCGACACACAGGCCAGATCAGGCGGTAATTCTAGGCCGCTCCGGCTTGGCCACCAGCCAGATCGCCACCGCCACCAATCCCCCACCGATTGCGTGCGCCAGCGACAGCTTCTCGTCCAGCAGCAGCCAGCCCCACAAGACCCCGAAAACAGGGATCAGGAAGGTCACCATCATGGCTTTCATGGGGCCGATGTCGCTCAGCAACTGGAAGTACAGGATGTACGCAAATGAGGTGCAGACCAGGCCCAGCGCCAGCAAGGCCAGCCACACATTGGCATTGACCACCGGCATGGCCACTGGAGTGGTGACCAGTTGCCAGACCAGGCAAGCGCCCATGAAAAACACGGCTCCGGTCTGGCTTCCCAACGCCACCAAGCGGCTGTCGAGGCCGCCGCGCTGTGTGATCCAGCGACGCGTCAGAAACCCGGCAAACCCGTAGCAGGCCGTGGCGATCAAGCATGCCCCCACCCCTGCCAGTACCACTGGTGTCAGGGCAAGCGGGCCGGCTCCGGTGAGAATGGCCACCCCCGCCAAGCCCAAGGCCACGCCTGCAAGCTTGATCCCACCCACACGTTCACCAAAAAAGGTGGACCCGATCACAATCGCCATCAGGGGTACGGTGGCATTCAGAATGGCGCTGTAGCCTGCGGGCAAGACTTGCGCGGCAAACGCGAACATCAGGAATGGGATGCCTGAGTTGATCAGGCCCAGAAACACGGTCTGCTTGAACAGGCCGTTGAAGTTCCAGCGCACCCGCATGATGCTGACCAATACCAGCAGCCCCGCCGCTGCCAGGGCGACCCGGCCAAATGCGGTGGGCACTGCACCCAGCACGGGGACGGTTACCCGCATGAACAGGAAACTCCCGCCCCATATCGCGGCAAGGACAAACAGACGGAACAGATCAACGGGACGCATGACGGCAGTTGGGGGCAAGAAGGACAGCGGGGCGGCAAGAAGCTGGCAGGAGGCTGTCAGGAAAACCGCAAAAAAAGAAAGCGGCGCATAAGAAGGCAACGCATTAAAGACTGCAGCAGCAAGACCGCAGCGAGGCAGCTTTAATACCACGCGGCGCGATGCGCTGCACCGGTCAGTGCCAAGATTCGATATCGTAGAAGCCCTTTGACCCTCATGAATATTCACGAACATGCCCCAGGTGTCTTTCGAACCCGTACTCGACCTTGATTTCGACGCGCTTGCTGATCTGCGCATTGCTGCCATGCGCCCCAGCCTGGAGCACATCGGCCGTTTCGATCCGGTCCGAGCACGCGAACGACTGCGGGCAAGTTTTTCACCAGCCCATACGCGACACATTCTGGTCGATGGCAAGCGAATCGGTTTTGTCGTGGTGAAGCCCCGGGAAGATGGCCTGCTGCTAGACCACCTTTATGTCCAGCCCGGCACACAGGGCCAGGGGATTGGTGCAGCGGTGCTTGCGCAGGTGTTTGCCGAGGCCGACGCAGCCGCACTCGATCTTCATGTGGGTGCACTGCGTGACAGCGACTCCAACCGGTTCTATGCCCGACATGGATTCGAAGAAGTGAAACGCGAGGAGTTCGACAACTACTACGTTCGCCGTACCCAGGCGACGAAGTCGATATAAGCGGCAGGGGCAAGCAGTAGGCGGCCCCTTACCCTGAAGACCGGCGGTAAGACCAGCAATCAGGGCAGCAACTGCCTGCATGGCGCAGGCAGTTGCGGAAGGTGCCGTGGCGGCACCCTCTTCTTGCCAAGGGTGATCACAAAAGGCGGATCACATTCCAATCGTGATCCCCCCCCCGGTACTCACCTTCAGCGCATGACCACCGAGTCAGGCGACAGCTGGTAGCTCCAGGTCTCGCTCAGGGTCTTGCCATTTTCCACCAGCGCAGCGCGCATTTCCACCGGCTGCTTCGGGTCTTTCACACGCACCCGCAAGGTCAGACGCCAGCCACCGATCACCGGATTGCGCTGCAGCATGTTGGTCAGGACTTCGGCGTTGTCACCCACGCTGACCTGCGCGGTCACGGGCGAATTGGCCGGCATCTTGGCCATGTCCGGGCCTTCGAAATCGACCAGCAAGCCAATGCTGCCGTCCAGGTGACGGATCAGGTTCTTCTGCTTCACTTCGCCTGCGGTAAGCAGGGTTTGCTTGACCCAGGCCACGTTGGCGGGCAACAGCGCGCGCTCGTCGGTGGTCCAGTGCATGCGGTAGTCGAAGACCATCGGCTGACCCTTGACCGGCTTTTCTTCAGGCGTCCAGAAGGCCACGATGTTGTCGTTGGTCTCGTCTGCCGTCGGAATTTCCACCAGTTCGACCTTGCCCTTGCCCCAATTACCCTTGGGTTCGATCCAGGCGCTGGGACGACGGTCGTAGCGGTCTTCCAGGTCTTCGTAACGCATGAAGTCGCGGCCACGCTGCAGCAGACCGAAGCCCTTCGGGTTTTCGACGCGATAGGTGCTGACATTCAGGTGCTTGGGGTTGTGCAGCGGACGCCACAGCCACTCACCGGAACCGGTGTGAATCGCCAGCCCGTTCGAATCATGCAGCGCCTGACGGAAGCTTTGCTTGTCCGACGGCTGATTCGGGCCGAACAGGAACATGCTGGTCAGCGGCGCAATGCCGATTTTGGCCACATCGCCACGCATGAACACGCGGGCCTGCACGTCCAGCACCGAATCCTCACCGGGCTTGAGCACAAAGCGATACGCACCGGTTGCGCGCGGCGAATTCAGCAGCGCGTAGAACACCACCTGCTTGTCGGCAGCCTTCGGGCGTTCGATCCAGAACTCGCGGAAATCGGGGAATTCTTCGCCGTTGGGCGCAGCAGTCAGCGCGGTGTCCAGCGCCAGGCCGCGTGCCGACAGGCCATAGATCTGGCCCTTGCCGATCACCCGGAAATAGCTCGCACCGAGCACACTCATGATCTCGTCTTGCTTGTCGGCCTGATTGATCGGATACATGATCCGGAACCCGGCGTAGCCAAGCTGACTGGTTTCTTCCTTGTTGAAGTGCAAGTCACCGAAGTGGAAGCGCTCGGTGTCGTACTTGACTTCCTGCACGCCGGTCGGCGTGATCTCATTGATCCTCACCGGGGTGTTGAAGTGCATGCCCTGGTGATAGAAGCTGAGCTTGAAGGGCGTGGTCTGGTCGCGCCACATGAAATTGTCCGCGCGCGGCTGGATCTTCATGTAGTCGGCGAACTGCATCTGGCTGAACACCGGCATCAGGTTGCTGGCCGGTTTCGAATACGGCTGATCGACCAGTGCCCGCGCCTTGGCCGTCACGTCATCCAGCGAGAATGCCTGAGCCTGCGTGGCACCCACCAGCAATGACGCTGAAGCCAGGCACAGCCACGTTCGTAATAAGTTGTGACGCCCCACGGCTTTGACGGCAGTAAGAACCACGAATCTCTCCCAAAAAACGCGAAAAATAAGCCCGCAACCCTGATGGGCCGCGCATCCAAGGACGCAAAGTATCACGGGCCGCGAGGGTAGACCCGCACACAAACATATGTGCATGTTTGACACACCCACACACATTGTTCAAGCCAGCGTCGGACAGTAAAATACCGGATCAGTCGCGCCTCGGATGCTGCCGGCTATAACCCCCCGCCAGTCCACTGCTTCAAGCCTTTGGTTTGACGCAAGACAGGCAAGCCAGCCACCCACCCGAGCCTATTCGTGCATTCACCCTGTGCCCGCTCCGCTGCAACAAACAGCGTCCCACCGCGACCGGCAACGCGCTCCAAGACGGAGTCCGTACCAGTGCCCTCCAAGTCCCGAGAAAAACATCAAATGAACAAGCTGTACGTGCTGGCCCTGTCTGCCAGCCTTGCCAGTCCCTTGGCCTTTGCCGACACCAAACCCGTGTCCATCGACAACAAACCGGCGTTCATCGCCAGTTTGATGAAGCAGATGACGCTGGACGAGAAGATCGGCCAGTTGCGCCTGATCAGCATCGGCCCGGAAATGCCCGCCAAGGAAATCGTCAAGGAAATCGCAGCTGGTCGTATCGGCGGCACGTTCAACAGCGTCACGCGTGCGGAAAATCGCCCGCTGCAAGACGCAGCAGCCAAGAACAGCCGTCTGAAGATCCCGATGTTCTTCGCCTATGACGTGATTCACGGGCATCGCACGATCTTCCCGATCAGCCTGGGCCTGGCGTCCAGCTGGGACATGCAAGCCGTGGAACGCGTCGGTCGCGTGTCTGCCATCGAAGCCAGCGCCGACGGCCTGGACATGACCTTCGGTCCGATGGTCGACATCGCGCGTGATCCGCGCTGGGGCCGCACGTCGGAAGGCTTCGGTGAAGATCCGCATCTGGTGTCGGAAGCCGCGCGTGCCACGGTTCGCGGCCTGCAAGGCAAAAGCGCCAGCGCACCCGACAGCATCATGGCCAGCGTGAAGCACTTTGCGCTGTACGGTGCCATCGAAGGCGGACGCGACTACAACACGGTCGACATGAGCCCGATGCGCATGTATCAGGACTACCTGCCGCCCTACCGCGCCGCGATCGATGCAGGCGCGGGTGGCGTGATGGTGGCGCTGAATTCCATCAACGGTGTGCCGGCATCGTCCAACATGTGGCTGATGCAAGACCTGCTGCGCAAGGACTGGGGCTTCAAGGGCGTGACCGTGAGCGATCACGGTGCCATTACCGAACTCATGCGTCATGGCGTGGCCAAGGACAACCGTGAAGCCGCCAAGCTTGCGATCAAAGCCGGCATCGACATGAGCATGGCCGACACCAGCTATGGCGCGGAACTGCCGGGCCTGGTGAAGTCGGGTGAAGTGAACATCAAGGACATCGACAACGCAGTGCGTGAAGTGCTGGGTGCCAAGTACGACATGGGCCTGTTCCATGACCCGTATCGCCGTATCGGCAAGGCCAGCGACGACCCGGCTGAAACCAATGCGGAATCCCGCCTGCATCGTGACGACGCCCGTGACGTGGCGCGCAAGTCGCTGGTGCTGCTGGAAAACCGCAACCAGACCTTGCCGCTGAAGAAAGGCGGCACGATTGCACTGGTCGGCCCGCTGGCCGACACGCAGATCGACGTGATGGGAAGCTGGTCTGCCGCAGGTTTCCTGAAGCAGTCGGTCACGGTGCGCCAGGGCCTGCAGAACGCATTGGGTCAGCAAGGTCGCCTGATCTATGCACGCGGCTCGAACATCACCGAAGACAAGAAGATCGTCGAGTACCTGAATTACCTGAACTGGGATGCGCCTGAAGTTGTGCAAGACCCTCGCCTCCAGGTCGAAATGCTCGAAGAAGCAGTCAAGGCGGCCCAGCAGGCCGATGTGATCGTTGCCGCCGTGGGTGAATCGCGCGGCATGTCGCACGAGTCTTCCAGCCGTGTGAGCCTGGACCTGCCGGCCAACCAGCGCGTGCTGCTGGAAGCGCTGAAGGCCACGGGCAAGCCGCTGGTGATCGTGCTGATGAACGGCCGGCCCTTGAACCTCACCTGGGCCCAGGCCAACGCCGACGCCATGCTGGAAACCTGGTTCCCTGGCACCGAAGGCGGCAACGCCATTGCCGACGTGCTGTTCGGTGACTACAACCCGTCGGGCAAGCTGCCGATCACCTTCCCGCGCTCGGTGGGCCAGATCCCGTCTTACTACAACCACCTGCGTCTGGGCCGCCCGTTCACGCCTGGCAAGCCTGGCAACTACACCTCGCAGTACTTCGATGAAGAGAACGGTCCGCTGTATCACTTCGGTTATGGCTTGAGCTACACCGATTTCACCGTGTCGGACGTGACTCTGTCTAGCCAGACCATGCAACGCAAGGGCAGCGTCGACGCAAGCGTGCGTGTGAAGAACACCGGGCAGCGCGATGGTGCCACGGTGGTTCAGCTGTACATCCGCGACGTGGCGGCATCGGTGGTGCGCCCGGTCAAAGAGCTGAAGGACTTCCGCAAGATCATGCTCAAGGCAGGTGAAGAGCAGGTTGTCCGCTTCAAGATCGACGAGGACAAGCTGAAGTTCTTCAATCCGAAGTTGCAGAACGTGGCCGAGGCCGGTGCATTTGATGTGCAGATCGGCTTGGATTCGCAGAACGTCAAGCAAGCAAGCTTTGACCTGAAGTAATACCAAGCGAGGACCAAGCGCGGTGTTTTCTTGAGTTGCCGTGCACGCCTGCGATCAGGCGGCGTGTGCGGTAGCCAGGAAAAACGGTAAGACAAGTCTGAGGCGTTGATCCAGCGCCCCAGACTGGGGAACAAAGCCTGGGTAACAAAGCGTAAATCCGCAAAACACCGCTTGCCTATCTATCTGTTAGTAGATAAGATTCATCCATCGACGCAGCACACACAAACCAGTGCCGCAACGAACTGCTCTACGCGCCGACCTCGGCGTTTTTATTTCCCCTGCTATCTACCTAGTAGTAGATAACAAACCAGACAAAGGAATCATCATGAACCGCATCTTCGCCGCCCTGATCCTCTCGACCGCTGCCATCGGCGCTGCCCAAGCCGGTGAAATCGGCTACCTCGACAACCCCGGTGCACACACCCAAAGCTCGGTGACGCGTGCCCAGGTCCAGGCTGAGCTGAACGCCAACCGTGCGCAAGTTCAAGCCTTCCAAGGCCAGCTTGATCCCAGCATCGCCGAAAGCCATACCGGTGCCCTGACCCGCGCTCAAGTCGTGCAGCAACTCAGCGTCGCCAAGGCAGTCAGCCCGGCAGGCAACGCATTCGTGAACGGCTGATTTTTTCCGCCTTTTCACCTACCTACACATAGATAACTTCAATACCAGGAACCATCATGAAAGCCATTCTTTCCGCACTGATTCTGTCTGCAGCCACCATTGGCGCTGCCCAAGCCGGTGAACTCGGTTATCCCCCGGCCCCGCAAAGCGGCGGCGCACTGAGCCACCAGCAAGTGCAGGCCGAGCTGAACCAGGCACGCGCAAACGGCGTCACCGGCAACGGCGAATTGATCCAACTGGCTCAGACGCCGCAAGCCCAATCCAGCCAACTGACCCGTGCTCAGGTGCAACGCGACATTCAGGTGTCTCGCGGTGTGGATCTGAACGGCAATGGCGAGCTTGATTCGCCGGTGTCGAATGGATAAGGGCCGTGTGGCAAGCGGGCTGAAGGGTGGGGCTGGAAAAGCCATGCCCCAGCCCGTTCGGCAAGACCGTGAGCGGCATCTGTCGCCGCCACGGGCGCTTTCGGCCGATCGGCACAGGTGATCGGCGCGAAGCAAGCGCTGACTTACCTGTCTTTTCAAGGGCCATTGTCATGAACACGATTGACCTGAAAACCCCTGGACCAAGCACCCGCGACCGAATTCTCGATCACGCGCAAAAGCTTATCCGCCTGCGTGGTTGCAACGGATTCAGCTATCGCGACTTGGCCGACCATGTGGGGGTGAAGACCTCCTCCATTCACTACTACTTCCCCAGCAAGGACGACCTGTTGCTGGAAGCGGTCATGGCTTACAGCACCCGCACGCTTGCTGCCTTGCAAGCAATCGACGCCAAGTTGCCTGCCGATGAAAAGCTTGATCGATACGTGGATATGTCCGTGGAATTGAGCGACGGCGAAGAAATCTGCCTGTGCGGCATGCTGGCCGCCGATCTGGCGTCCGTGCCCGAACAAGTCGCGCACGAGGTGCAGGGCTTTGTGCAGGCCAATGAAAGCTGGCTGGCCAAGGTCCTGGCCGAAGGGCGTGACGCCGGCACGCTGCATGTGCGCGGCGACACGGAAACCGCTGGAAGAGCCCTGTTTGCCAGCCTGCAAGGCAGCGGTGTGTTGTGCCGCCTGTTCAAGACCAATACGCGCTTGCGAGACATTGTTGGGGCCATGCGTATCCAGCCGGCAGTCGTATGACTGTCTGGGCTGCATTGAAAGCAGGTACTTACTTTCTGTGATTCGTCAGGCACTGAACGGCGAAGTGGCTGATCTGCTTTGTGTCCTTGCAGGACGTCAGATCAGTCATGCAAATGCACTTCATCCAGAGCCAGGAAGTGGGCGACAATTCAAGCCCCACTGCCCTTCGGCTTTGCCGCTTCGCTATGGAAAGTATGCACTTGCTAGCGGCGCTGATCGCCCGCCATGCGCACACCGACGGTGTACACCCGACTGCCATACCGGGCGTGTGGGTCATTCGTGCATCGCAACCTACCGAGCCGCTCCATGTCCTGCATGTACCGGCGCTTTGCATCGTCGCCAGTGGACGCAAGCAGGTCACGCTGGGCGATTTGAGCTACGACTACGACGCGGCCAAATATCTGGTGGTGTCGGTAGACCTGCCGATTGGTGGCCAGGTGACTGAAGCGACAGCAGACCAACCGTATCTGTGCGTGCGGATCGACCTGGATCCGGGAATGCTGGCGGCGGTGATGATGGAAAACCCGGTCAATGATCCTACCGGCGACGCCACAGCCATCGAACAATCCGCCCTGTCCCGACCCGACCACGACCGGGGTCTGTTCGTCAGCAACACCAGTCCTGCATTGACCGATGCTGCCATCCGCCTGCTGCGCCTGCTCGACACGCCGGACGACATCACCTACCTGGCCCCCTTGGCGCAGCGCGAGATTTTCTATCGGCTGATGACCGGTGAACAAGGCGGGACCATCCGCAACATCGCCGCCAGCGAAAGCCGTCTGCACCAGGTCAATCGTGCAATTGCCTGGATCAAACAGCATTTTGCCAAGCCGTTCAGCATCGACATGCTGGCCGCCGAAGCACACATGAGCCCGTCGGCCCTGCATCTGCACTTCAAGGCAGTCACCGCGATGAGCCCTTTGCAGTTCCAGAAGCAGCTTCGCCTTCAGGAAGCACGTCGATTGATGGTGGGCCGTGCGCTGGATGCGAGCCGCGCTGCCTATGAAGTCGGCTACGAAAGTGCATCGCAGTTCACGCGCGAATACAGCCGGCTGTTCGGTGCGCCGCCCGCACGAGACGTTGCCAGGTTGAAAGCCAGCCCGAGCCGCTTTGTCAGTGCCTGAAAAACTCAGGCAGCGTGCAGTCGTTTTCGACCAGTTCGTTGCCTGATGGCTGCGCGCCACTGGGCAGGCTTATGTCTACGCCCACATGATCATGTCGCCCTCAAACAACGGGCACGTATCTTTGCTCGCGCCAGAAATGCGTTCTTCTGACTCCCCCGGGCACGCAATGTGCTGAAAGCTCGAGCCGACAACATCGCGTTTTCCCTAGGATCAGCGCGGCGATTGGACAAAACCAGTGTCAGACGAAAACTTGATCGACCGGATTGTTGGCGGTAGCCGAACAGTAATTCCCAAGATTGCGGGTTTATCGCCACTGTCGAACATGTGAACCTACCTCCCTAATCAAAACAGACTCCTGAGTAAGTCATGAACTGCGCAAAACAAGCTTTCGTCTCCCATGTCCGTTCCGTGCCGATGTTCGTTGCCTCGGTCTCCAGCCACGTGCAGTCGGCACTGCTGGCCTACGTCGAGCTTGGCACGGCAGGTGCCATCGGTTCAGTCACGGGTGGGATTGCTCAGGCCTTGCGCCAGCGCCGTTCGCGTTCGCTGTAAGCTACGGGATAGACAGATCCCGTCTGCTTACATCAAGAAGAAACGAATGCATCAAGTGACCAATCTGGCGATTGCTCGGGCCAAGTCCGGCTGTTCGGACGAACTTGGCGAATTACTCATGACCTTGGTGACGGCCTCTCGCGCTGAAGCGGGCTGCGTCGCATATGAAGTTCATCGGGCCAACGATGACGGCGATATGTGGATGCTGTACGAAACCTGGGAATCTCCCGCTCACGTCAACAAGCACTTCCAGTCAGCGCACATGCGTGACTTTGCCCTCGCCAGCAAACCCCTGGTGGAAGGTGCGCCCGATCTGCACAGCTTCACTCGGATATGCCCGTCGCAATGGCCTGTCAAGGCCTGAGCTGCTCGCCGCGGCCTATGCTGAATTTCTAAGGGTTGGCAGGTCAAAGTAAAAAAGGGGGTACCGATCCGGTACCCGCTTTTACTTTGCATCCGACGATTGCTTGCCTGACAGGACTTACCCGACAGGGCTTACCTGACAAGGCTTACCCGTCCGATTACTTCTCAGCCCCCATCACCAGGTCCGGCAGGAACGTGACGATCTGCGGGAACATGGTGATCAGTGCAATACACACCACCAGGCAGAAGAAGAACGGAATCGCAGCCTTGGCGATGATGTTGCTGTCCTTGCCCGTCATGTTCTGCAAGACGAACAGGTTGAAGCCCACTGGTGGCGTGACCTCGGCAATTTCCACCAGCAAGACCACAAAGATGCCGAACCAGACCAGGTCGAAGCCGGCCTTCTGGATCATTGGCAGCACCACGGCGCTGGTCAGCACGATCATCGAAATGCCGTCCAGTGCCGTCCCCAGCACCAGGTAAACCACCACCAGCACGCTGATCAGTACAAGCGGTGACAGGTTCATGCCGTCCACCCATTCAGCCAGATGCATCGGAATGCCGGTGAATGCCATGGTCTTGGTCAGGAACGCAGCCCCGGCCAGAATGAACATGATCATGCAGCTGGTACGCGTGGCACCCATCAGGCCGTCATAGAAGGCTTTCCAGGTCAGGCAACGCTCTTTGGCTGCAATCGCCAAGGATCCCAGCACACCAAAAGCCGCGCACTCAGTCGCCGTTGCCCAGCCTGCCACCAGCACCCAGACGATGAAGATGATCAGCAGGGAACACGGGATCAGGTTGCGCGACAGGCGCAGCTTTTCGCGGAAACTGGTTGGCGGGTCAGCAGCCGGCACTTTGTCCGGGTTGCGGTGGCTCCACCAGGCGATATAACCGCAGAACAGCAGGATCAGCACCATGCTGGGCAGGAAGCCTGCCAGGAAGATGCGAATGATCGAGGCATCGGCCGCCACCGCATACACCACCATGGTGATCGACGGCGGAATCAGAATGCCCAGCGTGCCGGCGGTCGCCAGCGAACCGATCGCCAGCTTTTCGTCGTAACCCCGGCGTTTCAGTTCCGGCAGCGCCACCTTGGCAATGGTGGCGCAGGTGGCGGCGGACGATCCCGACACCGATCCGAACACGCCGCAACCGATCACGGTGGTGTGCATCAGGCGACCCGGCACCCGGTTCAACCAGGGCCGCAAGCCTTCGAACATCTCTTCGCTGAGACGCGTCCGGAACAGGATTTCGCCCATCCAGATGAAGAGCGGCAAGGCGGCGAGTTCCCAGGACGCGTTGGACTCCCAGAACGCCGAGAACAGGTTCTTGCCAGGCAGGGTCGAGGTGAAGAATGCCTGGCCGACCCAGCCGACAATGGCCAGCGTCATGGCAATCCAGACGCCGCCAGCAAGAAAGACGAGCATGAGGGCGAGCAACATGCCGCCCATGAGGAGGGTATCCATAATCTCGTATCGTGGAATTGATATTGGCCCGGCCTGCGGGACTGGGTGTCGAAGACGAACCGTCAGGCCGATTACTACACTTCAGATGAGAAGTCGCCCTTGGCGTGCCGCTCTTCTACGGCGCGCTGATAAGTGGGAAGCTGGCCACGCAATACGTTCACCAACTCGTCGATCACCGCGATCATGAAGATCCAGCAACCGATCACAAAACTCATTTGCGGAATCCAGATGGGAATGGCGACCAGTCCGGTCGCCACTTCGCCATACTCATAGCTTTCCCACGTAAACGACGTTGCCCAGTAGGTCAGATAGCCCACGGCAACCGTTGCGCAGCACAGGCACACCACGTCGAGCATGCGTCGCGTTTTCGCGGACACGTGTTCGAGCAACAAGGTGACCCGCACGAAATCGCCGTGGCGAAACGCGTGGGCCATCGTCAGGAAAGCAGCTGCGGCGCACAGCCAGGCGACATAGTCGTTCAGGCCGCTGACGCGCAGATTGAGTTGGCGTCCTACGCCTCCGGCGATCATCAGAATGAAGATCGAGAAGACGCAGAACCCGCCGAGGATTGCCGCCCCGTCGTAAAGCTTGTCGAGGAAGCGGCGCATGATTTACTTCGAAGCCTTGTAAGCGTCCATGATGGCCACGCCTTCCGCGCCGGCAGACTTCAGCCACTCACCTTGCATCGTGACGCCGACCTTGCGCATGTCGGTCACCAGCTTGGGCGACGGGGCGTTGATCTTCATGCCGCGTTCGATCAAGGTTTGCTTGTACTCGGCGTTCTTCTTCTGGGCCAGTGCCCAACCGCGCGTTTCGGCTTCTTCGGCCGCTTTGGTGACGGCAGCCTGGGTAGCGGCGTCAAGCGCGCTGAAAGCCTTCATGTTGACCATGACCGCGTTCTTCGGAATCCACGCCTGCAGGTCGTAGAAGTTCTTCAGGCTTTCGTAGGTCTTGGTGTCCAGACCGGTCGACGCCGAGCTCATGTAGGCCTCGATCACACCGGTGGCCATGGCGGCGCTCAATTCGGCTTGCTGAATCTGCACCGGCTGCGCGTCGACCAGTTCTGCAATACGCGCGGTGGCCGGGCTGTATGCACGCCACTTGATGGCACGCAAGTCGGCACCCGAGGCGATTTCCTTCTTCGAGAACAAGCCTTGCGGTGCCCACGGCACCGAGAACAGCAGCTTGATGTTCTGACTTGCCATCAACTTGACCAGCGCAGACTTCTGCGCGTCATACAGGCGGCGCGATTCTGCGTAGCTGGAGGCCACGAAGGGCACGCCATCCAGACCGTAGATGGGGTTTTCATTGGCAAAGTTGGCCAACAGGATTTCGCCTGCCTGGGCTTGCCCGCTTTGCACGGCGCGCTTGATTTCCGGGGCCTTGAACAGCGATGCATTCGGGTGCACCGTGATTTTCAGCTTGCCGCCCGTGGCTGCATCGACATCCTTGGCGAACTGCTGGATGTTTTCCGTGTGGAAATTGGAGATCGGATAAGCCGTCGGCAGATCCCACTTGGCTTGTGCAAGCACCGGGGCGGTGGCGATCGAGAGGCAAGCTGCAGCAGCGCAGGCAACGAAGGTGCGTCGTTTCATTAGTACTCCGTCGGGCGTGACGAGTCGAACACATCAAGGAAACGCTGAAGGACCGCCAAGCGGCATCTTTCTTGTGAAAAGACACTGGATATGAGTCCGGCAAGCGCAGGTGAAAGGCACTATGCAAGAACGATGCCACAATTGCTTACAAGCACCAGCACGGGCTTTCCCGACTAGCTTCGCCACTCGCTTACACGATCAAGCATCAAGATTTCGTTAAAACTGTCGACAGTCCGCACCACAACGACGTTTTCGCCCCTTCCAGGCACTGATTTAGTGCATGAAGCGGGCAGCGCAAAAACACGCTTGCGTTGCGCGCCGCCATCACTACGCTGGCCGACACGCATTAATGAACGCCTGCATGTCGACCAGTTGCCCGCCCTCTTCACCCTGTTTTCTGCCGTCTGTCTGACTATGCGAGTGCGAGCAGCTCTGCCTGCGCATCGACATTGGCAACCGGCTTGCCCGCATACACTTGGCCAAAACGATTCGCCATGAATGCATCCAGGCCAATCGCTTCCTGACCGATGAAACCAGCCTGCGGCAGATGACCTTCCGCCACCAGATCCAACGCCGCACACATACCGCAGGCCGTGCTCAACTGAATCGCCGACAGCGCATGCCCATCCACCGTCTGCCCCAGGATTCGTGCGATGTAACTGGACTCGATCAGGCTTGCGCCTTGATAACCGGTTGCGCTGGCCAGGATCACGATGACATCTTGCGCGGTAGCCGGCAGCGCATTCTCGAAGATGTCCTTGAGAAGATCACGGCGATCGCGCAGCCGCAGATCGTCCAGCAACAACTTCAGAATCTGCCGATGACCGGGGTAACGGATCGACTTGTAATCCACATTGCGCGCCCGACCCAGCAAGGTGTCGGGCAATGTGCCCAAGCCACCCGAGGTGTTGAAAGCCTCGTACTCGACACCATCGAGCACGAAAGTTTCCAGCCCTTCCAGGGCCTGCACCTGGGCTTTCTCGCCTTCAACAATGGCCTCGCACGGGTTGCAATACTCATTGATCAGGCCGTCGGTGCTCCAGGTCAGGTTGTAGCGCAGCGCATTGCTTGGATAACGCGGCAAGGCACCGACCCGCATCTTCACATCCAGCACCCGGTCGAAACGCTTGGCCAGGTCGTTGCCGACAATACCGATGAAGCCGGGAGCCAGGCCGCACTGCGGCATCAGCACGGTGCGTGCATCAACACCAAGGCGACGGATTGCCTGCGTGTTTTCAACGTCTTCGGTCAGATCGAAATAGTGCACGCCGCGCTGCGCGCACTGCTGTGCCATGGCATGGGCATAGCGGAACGGCAGCGCATTCAACACGGCGTATTGGCCGTCGATGGCGGCAGCGGTGTCGCGGTCTTGGTCCAGCACCAGCGTGTCACAACCCAATGCCGCCACCAGCGCCAGGCGATTCGCGTCCCGGTCAGCGACACGCACCACGTAGCTGCCACTGCGTTGCAAAAGCAATGCAAGCGCAAAGCCGATTTTTCCTGCGCCCAGCACAGTGATATGGCGAATCGATGTAGACATGTCTTTCCCCTGTAAGCAGCAACGTGACGCCCGGACCAATCGACCGAGACCTCGCAAACGCCGCGCTCGCGGTCGTTTACGGCTTTTTTATGCTATTGCCGATTTCGGTCAGAAGTTAGCGAGCAAAACGTCGATAAGTCGCTTGGCGGCGTCATAATGACGATTCAGGATGTCGATTTGTATGAACTGCTGTCATTTGCTGGGTGCAGAGCAGGTGCTGTCGATGGATCGAATACAGATTGCCTGACCACGCATCAATACCGATATTTGCCCAACCCAGGACACCCCATGAGCGTCAGCCTCGACGACACCGATCGCCATTTGCTCAGCCTGCTGCAAACCAACGCACGCGAATCCGTCGCCACCCTCGCCCGTCGCCTGGGCGTGGCACGAACCACCATCGTGGCCCGCATTGCAAGACTGGAACGCAACGGCGTGGTCGCGGGATATGGGGTCAGACTGGGCAAGGCCGTGCAGGCAGCCTCGGTGCGGGCGTATTGCTCGATCAGCGTGCGACCCAAGACCGGTATCGCCGTGATCAATGCGCTTGCACGCCTGCCTGAAGTCGAAGAAGTGTCGGCCGTCAGCGGCGCGTTCGACTACCTGATTCTGCTTCGTTGCGACGACACCGAGCAGCTCGATGCGCTGCTGGATCAGATTGGACTGATCGAAGGGGTGAACGTGACGCAGACATCAGTAGTGCTGAGCCGGAAAATAGACAGGCGGGGCGCGGTGGCGTGAATCACCTGCCAAGGCCTTGCCGGCGCTCACATGGCCATGACATCGCGCCCTGCAGCCATCACTGACCCACTACCGCACACTACTGCCATCACAGGCAGCAACCAAGGCAAACGGCGTTGCTGGCGCATCGGATTCGATGTGCCACGAAATATCGGCAGACGTTCCAGGCGGTGCCTTCCAGACCACCGAGAGCAGCCACCCCGGCTCGGCCTCGAACATACGCAAGGCCCAGTCTCGGCCTTCGAACATGTCAGGCGCAGTTCCGATGCACCATCGCCCGGAACCCGCTTCCATCGTCAAGGTATTGCGCTTCAAATCGGCGGGAAAGTCCTGTGCCCGCGCCTTGACCATCGCTTCCTTGAACGTCCACAGCCGGTAGAAGTGGCGCAAGGCCAAGTCTGGTGGCAATTGCGCCAATGCTGCTGCCTCGACGTCGGACGCCATCCATGTAGAAAGCGCTTCCACATCGCGGGGCCGGATCTGCTCCAGATCCACGCCCAGTTGCCAGCCTGACGGGGCAGTCGCCACCGCAGCATGGTGACGTTTATGACTGATGCTGATTGCGCGCGATCGGCAATCAATAACCTGAAGTAATCCTCTACTCACTTTCCATTCAATTTCCGCATTCGATCTGCGAATCAAGTCCGCACGTAATAAATCTTGTTCTCGAAGCAAGCTGGGATCGTATCTATTTACCAACGCAGGCCCGCCCCAATAAATGGCGATATCCCTTGAATCAGGCTTGCGGCGACCGGTATTGGGCTGGCAATTTTCCCGGGGCATTGACGTATTTGGTAACATTATTTGAATCAATCAGGACGGCGTTTAGGGGACGCCGCTTGCGGCTCAGGACTGCGCCGGTCTCCGATAAAATACCGCCCCGGCGCACGTTGAATTGCAGCCTGAGTTCGAAAAAAGCATAAGGAATTGGTAGTGCCGATCAGTTTCAATATCGCCCAATGGCACGCCTGGGCGCCCGGCATTACCGAAGCAGAAAGTTGGCAGGCTTGGGCGCGCGCGCCCTTCGTACCCGCTGATCTCACCCTGCAACCCGACGTGAGTTTTGTGCCCGCCATGCAGCGCCGCCGATTGACGCGCCTGGCACGCATGAGTTTTGCCGCGGCCTGGCCCTTGGTTCAAGGCAAGACGCAGATTCCGATGATATTCGGATCGCGTCATGGCGAAACACCCCTGACATTTGCTCTGCTGCAAAGCCTGGCACAACACGAACCGCTGTCGCCGACCCAATTCGGACTGTCCGTGCACAACGCGGTGGCCGGCCAGTGGTCGATACAGCGTGGAGATATTGCCGAGACCTGTGCGGTGGCGGCGGACGAAGACACGCTTGAACACAGCATCATCGAAGCGTGTGGCCTGCTCAACGATGGCGCGCCCGAAGTCATTGTCATTCTGGCTGAAGATACCCCGGCTCCGTTCTACCAAGATCAGATCGATGACATTCCTTTTCCTTTCGCCGTGGCCTTGCGCTTGATCCCGGGCACGACCTGGACCTTATCCAGCACGCCTGCACAGGCTGGTGTCGTCACGCCCGAACCGAGCTTCGGTCACGTGCTGCCCATGCTGCGCGCCATGTTGCTGGGCAATTCAAGCTGGACTCATCACTGCCCACCCCGGAGCTGGACATGGCAATCGCAGTGCTAGGCTGGTTCCCGTGGGCTGCCCGCTGGCTCGCCACGGCCTCAAGCTTTGCACTGTTCGGCTTGGGTGGCCTGGTGCTGACGCTGCTGGTGTTCCCGCTGCTGCGCCTGATGACGCGCAATCCGCTGACCCGGCGTCGCTGGACCCGCCTGATCATCAACCGGCTGTTCCACCGTTTCATTCGCTACATGCGGGTAAGCGGTGCGCTGACCTACTCCATTGACGGGGCCGAACGCCTGGGCCGGCCGGGTCAGATGGTGATCGCCAATCACCCGTCCCTGCTCGACGTAGTGTTCGTGATCGCCCAGATCCGCGACAGCAACTGCATCGTCAAATCGGCGCTGTGGGACAACCCGTTCACACGCGGCCCGGTCAGCAGCGCCGGCTACATCAGCAACGACTCAAGCCTGGACATGCTTGAAGAAGCCATCGATGTGCTGAAAGACGGCCAGACGCTGATCGTGTTTCCCGAAGGCACCCGCACCACGCCGGGCGTGGCACCCAGTTTTCACCGTGGCGCGGCAGCGATTGCGCTGCGCGGTGCCCAGGTCATCACGCCGCTGATCATTAGCGTGGAACCGGGTGGCCTGCAAAAAAACCAGCCGTGGTACCGCATTCCAGCACGTCGCATGCACTTTCACCTGCGTGTCGGCACAGATATCGATCCTGCGGTTTATCGTGATGCCGCGCCGGGGCCACGCGCCGCCCGGATGCTGAACGACTTCCTGCAGCAATATTTTTCCAAGGAAATGGGCTTGCATGACGCAACTCGAACATGACATCAAGGCCCTGATCATCGATTCACTGGGCCTGGAAGACATCGAACCCAAAGACATTCCCAGCGACCAGCCCTTGTTCGGCGACGGCCTGGGACTGGACTCGGTCGATGCATTGGAATTGGCGCTGGCGCTGCAAAAGCGTTTCGCACTGAAAATAGACCCCGACGCAAAAGACACCCGCGATCATTTCGCTACCGTCGCCACCCTGGCGGCGTTTGTCATCGAAAAACGTAATCAGCAGGAAGCTTGACATGCAAAGCCGCGAACAACTCTTCGGGACCTTGCGCGATACGCTCGTAGAGCTGTTCGAACTGGAACCCGAGCGCATCTCGCTCGACGCCCGTCTGTATGACGATCTGGAAATCGACAGCATCGACGCCATCGACCTGATCGACCAGATGAAACGCCAGACCGGCAAGAAAATCACGGCAGAAGACTTCCGCTCGGTACGCACCGTGCGTGACGTGATCGACGCCATGCAGCGGCTCGGCGAGCCCGCATGAGGCGACTCACCAGCCAGGGCCTGCTCCTGGCCGGTTTTCTCTATCCGTTTGCCGTCTATTTCGGCCGCGACTCGGTCACGCCGCGCCACCTGGCGCTGTTGCTGGGTGCGATCTGGCTGCTGCGCTGCGTCTTTGCACCACCCGGACGACGCCTGGTGTGCGTGCCGGCGCTTGTTTTCTGCGCCGTGGTCGCATCGATCGACACCCCGGCACTGTTACGCTGGTACCCGGTTCTGGTCAACGCAGCCATGCTGGTCACCTTCGCCTGGAGCCTGAAGTTCGGGCCGCCACTGATCGAACGTCTGGCACGCCTGCGCGAGCCCGATCTGCCGCCGCAGGCTATTGCCTACACCCGCAAAGTCACGCAAGTCTGGGTCATGTTTTTCCTGCTCAATGGCGGTATTGCCGCCGCGCTGACGCTCGCTGCGCCGCTTGCCTGGTGGACGCTCTACAACGGCGTGATCTCCTACGTGCTGATGGCCTTGCTGTTCATCGGTGAATGGCTGGTACGCAGCCGTCTGCGAGGTGCCGCGTGATGCGTCTTGCGCTTGCAGATCTGTTGCTGCCTGCTCCCGGCACGACCGACCTTGCCCCACTGCAAACCCGCGCCTTGGCGATGGCCGGCGGATTTCACGCGCGCGGTATCCGTCAGGTGGCGGTGTATCTGGACGATGCGTGGGAATTGGCCTGCGTACTGCTGGGCGCATGGCGTGCGGGCGTGTGTGTCACCTTGCCTGGCGACCAGTTGCCCGGAACCATTGCACGGCTTGCGCCGACGGTGCAGTGCTGGGTGAATGAAAATGGTGCTGTTGCCGAGCCGGCCACTGACGACCCAGTCAGTGCCACGCCATCCACAGTGACACCCGCTGTTGCTGCTAGCACCTTGTTGACCCTGGCTCCGGACGCCCTGATCGACCAGCCACTACCCGCGCAAAGCCTGGCGCTTGGCCTGCCCGGCCTGATCCTCGCGACATCCGGTTCCACCGGTGAATCCAAACTTATCGGCAAGACCTTGACGCAGCTTGCCAATGAAGTCGATGTACTTGAAACCCTGTGGGGCGATGCGCTGCGTCATGCCACCATACTTGGCAGCGTCAGCACCCAGCACATCTACGGCCTGTTGTTCCGCGTGCTGTGGCCGTTGATCGCCGGCCGCAGCATCGACCGCAAGCAACTACCCTTCCCCGAAGACCTGCAACGCGCCACGCTGGCCCATGACCAGGTGGCCTGGATATCCAGCCCCGCGCTGCTCAAGCGCATGGGCGACAACCTTGACTGGGCAGCACTGGGCAGCCGCGTTGCCAAGGTGTTTTCCTCGGGCGGCCCCTTGGCGGCAGAGACCTCGCAAAGTCTGCATGCACGACTTGGCCAGGCCCCCATCGAGGTCTACGGCAGTTCGGAAACCGGTGGTGTCGGCTGGCGTCAGGGCGGTGATCGCTGGACGCCCTTCCCCGGCACCGACATCGGCCAGGACGCCGACGGCAGCCTGTGGGTGCGCTCGTCCTACCTGCCCCTAGGCCACACCGAACACATGGCAGACGCCGTGCAGATCGATGCAGACGGTTTCCGCCTGCTGGGCCGCCTGGATCGCATCGTCAAGCTGGAAGAAAAACGCATCAGCCTGCCGCGCATCGAACAGGTGCTGTGCATCCACGACTGGGTAAGCGACGCCAGACTGGGTGTGGTCAGCGGTCGTCGTGCCTCGCTGGGCGCACTGGTTGCGCTCAGCAGCGCCGGCATCGACGCACTGCGTGCAGGCGGCAGGCGTGCCATGACGGAAGTCTTGCGCCAGGCACTTGCTCCCCACGTCGAAGAACTCGCCCTGCCCCGCCGCTGGCGCTTTGTGCGCCATCTGCCGACCAACAGTCAGGGCAAACTGCGACAAGTCGATGTCGATGCGCAACTGCAGGCAGATCGACCCCACAGCCCCATCGTCCAGCACCTGGATCGCCAAGGCGACACCCTGCACATCCAGCTGGAAGTTCCGCTGGACCTGGCCCATTTCTCGGGTCACTTCACCCAGGCACCGGTTCTGCCTGGCGTGTTGCAGATCGGCTGGGCAATCGAACTGGCCCGGCAACACCTGGACTTCCCGCCATGCTTCGCCGGCATGGAAGTCATCAAGTTCCAACGGCTGCTGCGCCCCGGTGACACCACATTGCTGGAACTGCGCTTCGATGCGGCACGCGGCAAGCTGTACTTCAGCTATCGCGCGGACGACGCACCGAATTCGTCGGGGCGTGTCCTGTTCAAGGACCATCATGCATAAGCTCTGCGCGGTCATCCCGGTCTATGACCATGAACACGCGGTTGCGGAAGTCGTCACCCGGTTGGTCGTGACTGGACTTGACTGCGTGTTGGTGGACGACGGCTCCAGCCCCGCCTGCGCCGAGGTGCTGGACCGGCTTGCCCGCCAGGCACGCATTTTCCTGGTGCGCCTGCCGCACAACCAGGGCAAGGGACGCGCCGTGCTGGCCGGCCTGCGTGAAGCGCAGTCACTGGGTTATACCCATGCGCTGCAAGTCGATGCAGATGGTCAGCACGACCTGAGCAACCTCGATGCCTTCATCCGTGCCTCTCATGCCGCGCCCGATGCCGTGATTTGCGGCTACCCGAAATACGATGCCAGCGTGCCCAAGGGCCGCTTGTACAGCCGTTATCTGACGCATGTGTGGGTGTGGATAAACACCTTGTCGCTGGATATTCGCGATTCCATGTGCGGTTTTCGGATCTACCCGCTTGCGCCCGCGCTGCTGCTGGCCGATCAGGCACACATCGGCAGCCGCATGGACTTCGACACCGAAATTCTGGTGCGACTGCACTGGCGGCAGCAAGCCATGTATTGGCTGCCGATCAAGGTGCGTTATCCCACCGACGGCATATCGCACTTCCGCATGTTGCGCGACAACGTGCTGATTTCGCGCATGCACGCACGGCTGTTTTTCGGAATGCTGCTGCGCGCGCCGCTGCTGCTGTGGTTCAAGTGGCAACGATGAGCGACGCACGCTCGCCGCGTCACTGGGCGCAACACGCCGAGCGTGGCAGCCTGCTGCTGATGCGTGCCACCGCATGGGGGCTGCGCCTGATCGGCCGGCGCGGCCTGCGCCCGCTGGTCTATCTGATCGTGCTGTACTTCTTCACCTTCGGTTCAGCAGCGCGCGCCAACATTCGTCAGTATCAGCAGCGACTGGCCGACTGGAGCGGCCAGCCTGCCTTGCAACCCAGCACCCGCAGCGTATTTGCCCAGTTCATGGCCTTCGGTGACTCCTTGCTGGACAAGCTGGACGCCTGGCACGGCAAGCTGCGCTGGGATACGGTCACGGTTGAAGACCCGCATCAACTTGCCGCGCAGATGAGCCAGGGCCGGGGCCAGATTCTGATCGGTGCTCACCTGGGCAATCTGGAAGTCTGCCGTGCGCTGGCCGAACAAGGCGGGCATTGCCGCTTGAACGTACTGGTTCACACCCGCCACGCCGAGAACTTCAACCGCCTGATGAATGACGCAGGTGCCAGTCATCTGAACCTGATTCAAGTCAGCGAGCTGGATGCCGCCACCATGCTGCGCCTGAGCGCCTGCATCGAGCGCGGTGAATGGCTTGCGATTGCGGGTGATCGCATTCCCTTGCATGGCGGCCGGGTTGCCGAGGTGGATTTTCTGGGCGCACGCGCACACCTGCCGCAAGGGCCTTATCTGCTGGCCGGCCTGCTGAAATGCCCGCTCAATGCGCTGTTCTGCACACGCAAGGAAAACGGCTTCCGGCTTGTCATGGAGCGCTTCGCCGACCAAGTCGCCTGGGAGCGCCGCACCCGTGATGCACAGTTGCAAGCCCACGCCCAGCGCTACGCCGACCGGCTGGCGCAGGCATGCCTGGACACGCCCTTGCAGTGGTTCAACTTTTTCCCATTCTGGAACATCGATGTCTCTTCCCGCCGGTCATGACACCGTCGTCTTCGGCCAACACGCCATCACCATCGAACAGGTTGTTGCGCTGGCTCGCCGCCACGCGCGCGCCCGGCTGCAAGACGATGCGGCGTTCGAACAGCGCATTGCGCGCGGTGCACGTTTCCTGGACAGCCTGCTGACCCGCGAAGGCGTCATCTATGGCGTGACGACGGGTTACGGTGACTCTTGCGTGGTGGCGGTGCCGCTGGAACACGTTGAAAGCCTGCCGCAGCATCTGTACACCTTCCACGGTTGCGGCCTGGGTCGTCACTTCGACGAACCCACCACACGTGCGGTGCTGGCGGTGCGTTTGCAGTCGCTGTGCCAAGGCGTGTCGGGTGTCCGTATGGCCTTGCTGGAACGACTGTGCGCGTTCCTGGAACACGACATTCTGCCGCTGATCCCGGAAGAAGGCTCGGTGGGGGCAAGCGGTGACCTCACGCCCCTGTCCTATGTCGCGGCGGCCCTGAGCGGCGAACGGGTGGTTCGCCATGAAGGCCAGGAAACCGATACGGCAGATGTCCACGCCAAGCTGGGCTGGACCGCGCTTACCCTGCGGCCCAAGGAAGCGCTGGCCTTGATGAACGGCACCGCCGTGATGACCGGCCTGGCCTGCCTGGCCTTCGACCGTGCCGCCTACCTGCTGCAGCTTGCCACCCGCATTACCGCCATCAACGTGGTGGGCCTGCAAGGCAACCCGGCACATTTCGACGAGACGCTGTTTGCAGCAAAACCCCATCCGGGCATGGTGCAAGTGGCCGCATGGCTGCGCGGTGACCTGGCCGACGACGGGCGTACCGACGAACCCACCCATCGCCTGCAAGACCGATACTCGCTGCGCTGCGCGCCCCATGTGTTGGGTGTGCTGGGCGACAGCCTGCCGTGGCTGCGCCAGATGATCGAAACCGAGATCAACAGCGCCAACGACAATCCCATCATTGACGGGGATGCCGAACGCATTCTTCACGGCGGCCACTTCTACGGCGGCCATATCGCCTTTGCGATGGACAGCCTGAAGAACCTGGTGGCCAACATTGCCGACCTGCTCGATCGTCAGCTGGCGCTGCTGGTCGACACCCGCTACAACCACGGGCTGCCATCCAACCTGTCGGGCGCACCGGCCGATCGCGCGATGATCAACCACGGTTTCAAGGCCGTGCAGATCGGGGCCTCGGCCTGGACGGCAGAGGCGCTGAAGAACACCATGCCGGCCAGCGTGTTTTCGCGATCCACGGAATGCCATAACCAGGACAAGGTCAGCATGGGCACCATCGCCGCGCGCGACGCGATCCGGGTGCTGGAACTGACCGAACAAGTGGCCGCCGCCACCCTGCTGGCAGGCAATCAGGCGCTGTGGCTGCGCAGCCAGCAAGTGCCCACCGCCGTGCTGCCCGCCGCCCTGTTGCCCATGCACGAGCGTCTGAGCCAGGACTTCGCGCCGGTGATCGAAGACCGCGCGCTGGAACCCGACCTGCGCCGTTGCCTGACCCATATCCGGGAACAGGCCTGGAGCCTGTATGCGTAAGAAAGGTGTGTTGAGCGCAGCCATCGAGCTGCAAGTGCCCTTCTTCGACGTCGACATGATGCAGATCGTGTGGCACGGGCATTACGTCAAATATCTGGAACAAGCCCGCTGCGCCTTGTTCGAACGCTTCGATTACGGCTACGCCAAGATGGTCGAATCCGGCTTTGGCTGGCCGATCATCGACATTCAGCTGCGCTATGTGCAGGGTGCCACCTGCGGCCAGATGATTCGCGTGCAGGCCGACCTGGTGGAATGGCAGAACCGGGTGAAGGTCAACTACCTGATCACCGACGTGGCCAGCGGCACACGTCTGACCCGGGCAAGCTCGGTGCAGGTTGCGGTGGACATGCACACGCGTGAAATGCTGTTTGCGTCGCCGCCCGCGCTGACCGACCGCATTGACCACTTGCTGGCATCACTGCCAAAACAGGAATCGGCATGACGCAACACCGCCCGGCCTTGTTGCGCCCTGCATCCGTCCTACTGGCTCGTCGCAGCGCACTGGTTGCCCTGGGAATTACCGCCCTGCTGGGCAGCCTGCCCGCCCACGCGCTGGACCTTGACCAGTTGGCGGCGCAACTGTCATCCGTGCCCCTGGTGCATGGCAAGTTCGTGCAGGAAAAACACCTGCGCGGCCTGCCCAAGCCCTTGCTCAGCCAAGGACGCTTTGTGCTGGAACGTGCACACGGCATGTTGTGGTTGATGGAAACCCCCGTCAAACAGGACTACCGCATCGTGCCGGCCGGCATTGAACAACGCACGCCCGAAGGCTGGAAGCCGATCCGCCAGCAAGCCGGCATGGCCCAGCAAAGCCGCTTGTTCACTGCCGTGCTGCAAGGCGACCGCAGCGCACTGGAACGCGATTTCAGCCTGACGCTGAGCACACCGGCTTCCGGCTGGCAGTTGGACCTGGTACCGAAGTCGGCCTTGCTCAAGCAGATTTTCACCAGCATCAAGATCACCGGCACCAAGTATGTGGAACGCATCGAAATGAGCGAGACGCAGGGCGACAGCACGGTGGTGCGTATGGTCGACAGCAATGCCTCGCAGCCGCTGACGGCGCAGGAAAAGGACGATCTTGGTCTCTGAACGTCTGGCGCTGCGCGCCTTCCTGGTCCTGCTTGTGGTGATGTTGGCGACCGCTGCCTGGCAGTGGCGCGGGGCCGCGCCGGTATCGGCCAATCTGCTTGAACTGTTGCCCGACGAGATGCCCTCGCAGGTCGAACAGCAAGCCGTCACGCGCATCGAAGAACCGCTGAACCGCGAGCTGCTGGTCTTGGTCGGCCACGCGGATCGGGACCGTGCCCTGAAGCTTGCCGAGACCTTGCAGGCCCAGTGGGCGCAGCACGCCATCTTCGACAAGGTGCAATGGCAGTTCCAGCCCGACCTCGACGGTTTGCGCAAGCAGTTGCTGGCCGGCCGCTTGGCCTACCTGCCCGCAGCAGATGCCGTGCAACTGGCGCAAGACCCGCACGCCTTCTTCCAGGCACGCGCCGCTGAACTGCAAAACCCGTTCGGCGCGGTCAGTCCGGTTGCTGCCCAGGACGACTGGCTGGGCTTGAGCGGACGCATTCTGAAAGGCCTGGTCAACCCCACCCGCATGCAGACCGACCTGGGCACGGGCGCACTGGTCAGCGAGTACGACGGCAAGTACTGGACGCTGCTGCGCGGTCATACCAAGGTCAACGCCTTCGACCTGCAAGTTCCTGCCCAGGCTGCTGAACTGGTGCAACAGGCGCGTGATTTGGTCGGTGCCGACAACGGCACTGTACTGGCCACGGGCGGCATGCTGTACGCCGCCGCTGCCAGTGACCAGGCCAAGCGCGAGATGTCCTTGATGGGCAGTATTGCCACCGCAGGCAGCCTGTTGCTGCTGCTGGGCAGCTTCCGCCGCTGGCGTGCCGTGATGGTGTTGATTCCCGTTGCAGCCGGCAGCCTGAGCGGCCTGGTGATCTGCGTGGCCGTCTTCGGCAAGATCCATGTGCTGACCCTGGTACTGGGCATGAGCCTGACCGGGGTGACCATCGATTACGCCATGCATTACCTCAGCAAGAGCTTCACGCTGCGCCCCTGGAACGTGCGGCGGGCGCTTGAACTGGTGTTGCCGGGACTGACGCTCAGCATGCTGACCAGTTCGCTGGGTTACCTGACGCTGGCCTGGGCACCGTTCCCCGCCCTGCGTCAGATTGCCGTCTTTTCGATTGCCAGCCTGGCGGGCGCATACCTGTGCGCAATCTGCCTGTTGCCGCCCTTGCTGAAGGGCTTCAAGCCGGCCGCCCACAGCCATCTGCTGACGGTGTCGCAGTTCCTGGTGCGGAGCCAGCGCAAGATCCGCCGCCTGCGCTCATACACCAGCCTGGCACTGCTGTTGTTGCTGGGCCTGGGCGGCATTTTGATGCTGAACGCTCAGGATGACCTGCGTCAGTGGGTTGCCCCCTCACGTGCATTGCAGGAAGAAGCACGTCAGGTGTCGATGATTACAGGCTACCAGCCGACCAGTCAGTTCTTCCTGGTAAGCGGCGCAACCGAAGACGAAGTCCTGCAACGTCAGGCAGCCCTGTCGGCACGGTTGGACAAGGCGCGCAGTGCAGGCGGGTTGCAAGGCTATCGCTCGGTCGATCAGCTGGTATCGCCAGTGGCCAATCAGCAGGCGTTGGCCAAGACCTTGGCGGGACTTCCCGCCGATGCGTTGGCCCCGCTGAGCGCACTGGGTGTGCCGGACGAGGCATTGCGCCAGGAAATCGATCGATTGCGCGCGCTCGCCCCGGTTGCGCCCAGCCAGGCCTTGGCAGGCCCGCTGGGAGAACTGTGGCGTCCGTTGTGGATGCAGACGCCCGATGGTTTTGCGGGCCTGACCAGTCTGCAAGGCCGTGTCGGCAGCGCTGAGCTGGCAGCGCTTGGCAAAGACCTGCCAGGCGTCAAACTGGTGGATCGGCTGGGCAGCCTGACCGAGCTGTTCTCGGCCACACGCCAGACCGCGTCTTGGTTGATGGGCGCAGCCTGCCTGGTCATGGGCGGCTTGCTGTGCTTCTACTTCGGACTGCGCGACGGGATGAACATCCTCGCCGTGCCGGTCACGAGCATCGTGCTGACGCTGGGCGTGCTGGGTTACACCGGCCAGCCGCTGACCTTGTTCGTGTTGTTCGGGCTGATCTTGGTGCTGACCATCGGCGTCGACTACGCCATCTTCATGTTCGAGAGCATCGCCGGCCGCTCCACCACCCTGGCCGGGGTGATTCTCGACGCAGGCACCACTTTGCTGTCATTTGGCCTGCTGGCACTGAGCGAAACACCCGCCGTGCGCAGCTTCGGCATGGCCGTCGGCCTTGGCATCACCTTCTGTTTCCTGCTCTCGCCCTGGACCGGCCAGCACCATGCGCGCCGCTCCACGATTACTACCCTCGCACGCCCCAAGACCCTCTGACGCCAATGCATACGCCCGGTACCCACTCCCCTTCAAACTATGTTCCGGAAACGTCTTTCGGCGTCTGGTTCCTGCGCACCCACGTCTGGCAGCACCATGTCCTGCGTGTGGCGATCGAAGACCTCGACAAGCTGGCAATGCGCCTGAACGACGGCCCGCTTCGGGGTGGCACCTTACTGGACGTGGGCTGCGGCCAGGGCAAATCACTGGGGCTGCTGACCCGCAAGTTCAAACCTGACACGCTGATCGGCCTGGACAGTCACGGTGAAAGTCTGGCGGAAGCTCAACAGGAAATCGACCGACAAAAACTGTCGGCCCGCTTGATCGAAGGCGACTGCACCCAGATCGCGCTGCCCGACAACAGCATCGACGTGCTGTTCTGCCACCAGACCTTTCATCATCTGGTCGACCAGCAGACGGCACTGAACGAGTTCTACCGGGTGCTGAAACCGGGTGGCGTGTTGCTGTTTGCCGAATCAACCAAGGCTTACATCGATACCTGGGTAATCCGCTTACTCTTCCGGCATCCGATGGAAGTGCAGAAAAGCGCCGAGGAATACCTGGCGATGATGCGCAACATGGGGTTTGCGTTCGACGCAGCCCATGTTTCTTACCCCTATTTGTGGTGGAGTCGTTCCAGCGATTTCGGTTTGCTCGAACGCTTCGGGCTGCGCGCGCCCCCGCCGCCGGGCAAGCGTGAAGAAACGCTGGTGAATCTCGCCGCACGCAAGCCTTACTGAAAAAAATCACCGTGCGTAGATTGCTACTTTCCCTGCTGGTTTTGCTTGCTGCGTGCAGCACCGCACCTACCTTGCCCACCGCAATGCCCGCGCTGGACTTGCCGGTGCAATTGCTCATTCAGAAACAGACCGCGCAAGAGGCTCGCGACCTGATTCTGGTGGTGCAGCAAGACCCGGCTGGACTGCGCTGGTCGCTGCTCGACCCGATTGGCATGCCGCTCGCGCGCCAGTTGCTGCAAGACGGCGCGTGGTCCAACGACGGGCTGGTGCCGCCCAACCCCGACGCACACGCCTTGTTTGCCGCGCTGCTGTTCGCCTGGACACCGGGAAAAGACCTTGCGATTAGCTATCCAGCCGGAAGCTGGAAACAGGAATCTGCGACCACGCGCAGCCTTTGGCAAGACGGAGAAAAGCGCTGGGATGTGGTCTATGCCGATGCAAGCATGCAGCGTTTCACACTGCGCGCTGTTGATGGCACCGCATGGCAGGTCGGTCCCTTGCCGGGTGCGGTGAAATGAGCGCCTACCTGAACGCACTTGGCGTCATCTGCGCGCTGGGCCGCGGGCATACCGACGTGCGCACGGCCTTGCTGGCGGGCGACACGCGCGGCATGTCCATGTGCAACACCTGGCTGGACCAGGGCGTGTCCTGCTTTGGCACGATCGATCTTCCCTTGCCAGAGGTGCCCGCACACCTGGCCATGCACGACAGCCGCAACAACCGTGTGTTGCTCGCGGCCGCGCAAGACATCGAAGATGCCGCCCGTGCCGCCGTCGCGCGTTACGGCGCACATCGTGTCGGCGTGGTGCTGGGCACCAGCACGTCGGGCATCCTGGAATCCGAGTCGGCAATCGAAACCTATGTGCACACCGGGGAACGGTCCACGTCTTATGCCTACCGTCGCCAGACCCTGAACGGCCCCGCGCGTTTCCTGGCCGACTGGTTGGCCATCACCGGCCCCGCTTATATGATTTCCACCGCCTGCACGTCCAGCGCCAAGGCCTTGGCCAGTGCCCGCCGACTGCTGAACATGGATGTGTGTGATGTGGTGCTGTGCGGTGGTGTAGACACCTTGTGCCGGCTGACCGCGAACGGTTTTGCGTCGCTCGAAGCCATGTCGTCCGAGCGCAGCAACCCGTTCTCGGCGAACCGCACTGGCATCAATCTGGGTGAAGCCGCCGCGTTGTTCCTGATGAGCCGCGAGCCAGCAAGCGTTGCCTTGCTTGGCACCGGTGCAGGATCGGACGCCCATCATATGTCCTCGCCCGATCCGACCGGCGCAGGGGCGGCACGCAGCATGCGCGCGGCCTTGGCCGACGCCGGGCTGGCACCGGACGCGATTGGTTATCTGAACCTGCACGGCACCGGCACGCCACACAACGACGCCATGGAAAGCCTGGCGGTGGCGGAGGTGTTCGGCAGCCAACTGCTTTGTTCGTCCACCAAACCACTCAGCGGCCACACGCTGGGGGCGGCCGGTGCACTGGAAGCCGCGTTCTGCTGGCTGACACTGGCCGACAATCCCGGCAACCGGGTTCCCCCGCACCGCTGGGATGCAATCGCCGACCCGGCACTTCCGCTCCTGAACTTTGCCCGCCCTGGCGCGCAACTGGCACAAGATGCCCGTTACCTGCTCAGCAACTCGTTCGCGTTCGGCGGCAACAACACAAGCCTGATCCTCGGGAGCCCCGCATGAACCATGCGCAACCTGGCCGGGACGCCCCGGCGCTGGACCCAGACACTGCCCTGATTCCGGTCGACGAACTGGTCCCGCATTCCGGCGACATGGTGCTGATCGACCAGATACTGGCCTGCGCTGAGAACACCTTGTCTGCCCGCGTCGTGATCGCGCCCGGTGGCCTGTTCAACCATGCCGACGGCAGCGTGCCCGCCTGGCTGGGTCTGGAATTGATGGCGCAGAGCATTGCCGCCTGGGCCGGTTGGCACGCCCGGCAGGAACAGCGCCCGGTGCAGCTGGGCTTCCTGCTTGGCACCCGCAACTACAACTGCAGCGTCGACCGTTTTACGGTTGGTACAGAACTGCGGATCGACATCGACCGCAGCCTGCAAGACGACAGTGGCATCGCGGTTTTCGAATGCAACATCCACGGCCCGGACCTGCTCGCCTCAGCGCGGGTGAATGTGTTCCAGCCGACCGATGCCGCGCAATACCTTCAAGAATCCTGATTTCCAGACATATCTGAACTTCCCGACCGATACCATGAGCTCAACTCCCACCAAAAGTGTTCTCGTCACCGGCTCCAGCCGGGGCATCGGACGTGCAATCGCCCTGCGTCTGGCGCGCAGTGGTCACGATATCGTCGTGCATTGCCGCGCTCGCGCGGAAGACGCGCAGGCGGTCATCGCCGAGATTCAGGCGCTGGGCCGCCAGGCGCGCCTGCTGCAATTCGACATCGCCAACCGCGATCAATGCCGCGACATCCTGACGCAAGACGTGGAGACCCACGGCGCGTATTACGGCGTCGTGCTCAATGCCGGCCTGTCGCGCGACGCAGCCTTCCCCGCGCTCACGTCTGACGACTGGGACCAGGTGGTGCACACCAACCTGGATGGCTTCTACAACGTGCTGCATCCGGTGGTCATGCCGATGATCCGCGTGCGCGCACCGCGCCGCATCGTCTGCATCACCTCGGTGTCGGGCATCATGGGCAATCGTGGGCAGGTGAACTACAGCGCGTCGAAAGCGGGCCTGATCGGTGCCGCCAAGGCGCTGGCAATCGAACTCGCCAAACGCAAGATCACCGTCAACTGTGTGGCCCCCGGCCTGATCGACACCGACATGCTCGATGAACACGTGCCGGTGGAAGAAATCCTGAAGGCCATTCCGATGCAACGACTTGGTCAACCCGAAGAAGTGGCCGCCGCCGTCGATTTCCTGCTGTCCGACGACGCCGCCTACATCACCCGACAAGTCCTGTCGGTCAACGGAGGGCTTTGCTGATGCGCCGCGTTGTTGTCACCGGCATGGGTGGCGTGACCTCCCTGGGCCAGGACTGGGCCACGATCGAGCAGCATTTTCGCGCGGGCCAAAGCGGTATCCGCAACATGCCCGACTGGGACCGGCACCCAGACCTGAACACCCGGCTAGGCGGCCCGATCCCGGAATTTGCACCGCCTGCCCACTGGACCCGCAAGCAATTGCGCAGCATGGGCCGCGTCTCGCAGTTGGCGGTACGCGCTGCTGAACTGGCCTTGCAGCACGCTGGCCTGACCGACTCTCCCCTGATTCTGGACGGCAAGATGGGCGTGGCCTGCGGCTCATCCACCGGCAGCACGGAGGAAGTCAAAAACTTCGGCAACATGCTGATCAATGGCGTGTCGGACGGCATCAATGCCAATTCCTACGTGCGCATGATGCCGCACACCACGGCCGCCAACATCGGCATTTTCTTCGGCCTGACCGGACGCGTGATTCCCACGTCCAGTGCCTGCACGTCTGGCAGCCAGGGCATTGGCTACGCCTACGAAGCCATCAAGTACGGACGCATCCCGATGATGCTGGGCGGCGGCGCGGAAGAGCTCTGTCCGAGCGAGGCCATCGTGTTCGATTCCCTGTACGCGACCAGCCTGAAGAACGACACGCCGGGCCTGACACCCCGCCCTTACGACGCAGGCCGCGACGGCCTGGTGATCGGTGAAGGTGCCGGCATGCTGGTGCTGGAAGAGCTGGAACACGCCTTGGCGCGTGGGGCCACCATTTACGCGGAAGTCATGGGCTTCGGCAGCAATTCGGACGGCACCCACGTGACGCGCCCCGAAGCCAGGACCATGCGTATTGCCATGGAACTGGCGCTGGAAGATGCCGGCTTGTCGGCGCAAGACATCGGCTATGTGAACGGGCATGGCACCGCCACGGAACAAGGCGACATCGCCGAAACCCAGGCTACCGCCGACCTGTTCGGCAATCAGATGCCGATCAGCACGCAGAAGAGTTACCTGGGTCACACGCTGGGCGCGTGCGGGGCACTGGAATCCTGGTTCAGCATCGAGATGATGAATCGCGACTGGTACGCCGGCACCTTGAATCTGGATGCCATCGATCCGCGTTGCGGCGTGCTGGACTATGTGCGCGGCAAGGAAGGCCGCACGATGCGCAACCGTTTTGTGATGAACAACAACTTTGCCTTCGGCGGCATCAACACGTCATTGATCTTCGGTCGCTGGGAATGAAGCAAGGTGTGGCACATCGAATGATGCACGCATGACGAACAAGCAGGGCGGGCCCTTGTCGGACCCGCCCGCGGGCTTTACTGTATTTGACCAACCCGCAGATTGCGGGCGATGTCGTCCTGCAGGAAATTGATCCAGCGCGGATAGTTGCGATGGATCGTCGGTGAACCGGTGTGCATCGAATAGTCCAGGTTCACGCTGGACAGATAACGGATCCTGATTTCGCGTTCGTTGTAGTCGATGCGAATGCGGGCGGTATGCTTGTTGCGCACGTTGATATCGGCATCGATACGGCCAAACTGCTCGCCGATCACCTGCCAGTCGCGGCCGGCCAGACCACGCTTGATGGCTTGCACGATGGTCCGTTCATCGGCACCCGCCGGAACCGAAATCGGCATGGGGTCGATCAGCGGAACACCAGCGGCAGATGCCGCGCCCGAAAAGGCAAGCAGAGACAGGCCCAGGAAAAACAGTCGGTGCAGGAAAGTCATTGGCTGCGAATATGAGAGTGGTTGGGTAACCCGAAGCATACCGGCCCCAGGTACAGATGTGGCGGAGGAAACGCATGACACAGCCCCCGAATTCAACAGCCGCGCCCCAGGCGATCCGCACGCCTGTTCCCATCCACCACATCACCACCCCGCAGCTATCCATTGCTTACGAGGCCCACGGCAAGGTCTATGGCGATCCGATCATCTTGCTGCATGGCTTTCCTTACGACCCACGCGCCTTCGATGAGGTAGTCCCCCCGTTGGTGGCGCGCGGCTATCGGGTGATCGTGCCCTACCTGCGTGGGTATGGTGCCACGCGCTTTCTGTCGCCCGATACCATGCGTTCCGGCCAGCAGGCCGCGCTGGCTCAAGACCTGATCGACATGATGGATGCGCTTGGCATCCCGTGTGCTGCCCTGGCCGGCTATGACTGGGGCGGACGCGCCGCCAACATCGTGGCGGCCTTGTGGCCGGCACGCGTACGCTGCCTGGTCACGGCCAACGGCTACAGCATCCATGACATTGCGAACGCAGCAACGCCTGCCTCACCGGAAGCCGAGTACCGGCTCTGGTATCAGTATTACTTCCATACCCCACGCGGTGCCGAAGGCCTGACGGCCAATCGTCGCGCCTTGTGCAATCTGCTGTGGGGGCTGTGGTCACCGTCCTGGGATTTTCTGCCCGAACGCTTTGCCCACACGGCCCCGTCTTTCGACAACCCCGATTTCGTCGATGTCGTGATTCATTCCTACCGGCATCGTTTCGGCTACGTGCCGGGCGACCCAGCGCTGGCGGCGATTGAAGAAGCATTGGCCGCCAAGCCCCTGATCGCCGTGCCGACGATTTCCCTGTGTGGCGAAGACGATGGCGTGACACCGCCCAGGCAGCCTGATCCCGACGAACGATATTTCTCGGTCAGCTACGAGCGCCGGATATTGCCGCGCGTGGGCCACAACATCCCTCAGGAAGCGCCGGCAGAAGTTGCCGACGCCTTGCTGGAATTGCTGCTGGCGACCCGGCAGACCAGCTGATCAGGTATAGACCCAGCGGTCTGCTGCAGCCTGGATGTGCGAGCGCATGGCCGCTTGCGCCGCCAGCGGATCACGTGACACCAGCGCACGATAAATCTGTTCGTGTTCGGAAAGCGCTGCCTCGAAAGTAGGCAGGTTTTCCAGGCGATCGCGCATCGCCGACGCAAGCGGGCTGCGGCGCTCGTCGAACAAGGTGCCCACCAAGGTCACCAGTACCGAGTTGCCGCTCATCTCGGCAATCCGCACATGGAACTCACGGTCGTGATCCAGCACGTCCAGCCCTGCCGCAATGTCGGCCCGCATCGCCTCGATGCTTTCCTTCACGCGCGCCAGCCCTTCTGCGGTCGAGTTCGCGCAGGCGATCACCGCCACCGCCCCTTCGACGGCGGCACGCGCCTGCATCAGCTCGGCCGGGCTTTCGCCCATGGGTGCCGGACGGCCCACACGTTGCAAAGCGGGCTGGCACACATAAATGCCCGACCCCATCCGGATTTCGACACTGCCGTCGATCTCCAGCGCAATCAGTGCTTCGCGCAATGATGGCCGGGACACCCCCAACTGCTGCGCCAGGTCACGCTCGGGGGGCAGCTTGCTGCCCACCGGGTATTCAGCGCTGACGATGCGTTCACGCACCCGATCGGCAATCTGTTGATAAAGACGACGGGGATCGGCGGGTTTCAGGTCGGCAGACATGGTTAGGCAAGCGCGTGGGTGTTGGGTCAAGACGCCAACGGGTGGGTAAAAAACAACTGGTCAGGCCAAATTTTGGAAGACCCCCTTAAATTGGCCTGACCAAGTTCGGTAAACTGCCTGCTTGCCGAGCGAAACACAGGCATATCAGACATAGGCAATCCGCTGCACACCAGCTTATGAGATTTCTTCTCCTTACGGTTCCAAGGGTTTTCTCTGGTAAGGCCAATCAGCTTTTACGGGCAAAATGGTCTGACCGGATGAGGCGGCAACGAAGCACGCCTTTCCTCCCCCTTCTCCTCTGGAATTTCCCATGAAGAAAAACAAGTTCTTGCTGCGCGGCTTGCTGGTTGCCTCGATTTTCGCATTCGGCACGGGCGCAGCCCACGCCGATCTGCTCAAGGATATCCGCGACGCGAAGAAGATCCGCATTGCGCTGGACACCGGCTCGCCCCCGTACGGTTTTGTTGGTGCTGACCTGAAGCCCACCGGTTCGGACGTGGAAACCGCCCGCCTGCTGGCAAAAGGCCTGGGCGTGGAACTGGAAATCATCCAGGTCACCAGCCCCAACCGTATCCCCTTCCTGCAAAGCGGCAAGGCTGACATCGTGGTGGCATCGCTGTCGGTGACGCCGGAACGCGAAAAAGTCATCGATTTCTCGGTGCCCTACGCGCAGATCCTTGCCGTGGTCGCAGCACCGAAAGACGCCAAGATCGCCAGCTTCGCCGACCTGAAGGGTGTGCGCGTCGCCACCACCCGTGGTTCGAACAACGACAAGGTCGTGACCACCGGCGCGCCTGACGCCAAGATCGTGCGCTACGACGATGACGCCACGCTGGTGACCGCGCTGGTCAGCGGCCAGGCCGACACCATCGCCACCTCGCCCGCGATCCTGACCGCCATTCTGGCCAAGGTTCCGACCAAGGACCTGAGCACCAAGTTCGTGATGCAAAGCGTGCCGCTCGGCATGGGCATGCGCAAGGACGAACCCCAATTCAAGGCCTGGGTCAACGACTGGATCACCAAGAACCAGACCCAGCTGAACGAACTGCACAAGAAGTTCCACGGTAATTAATACCCTTTATATCTAGGCCCACAGACATGCTGACCGTTACCTGCGAAACCCCCGGAACCCTCCGCGCCATTGAAACCGAACGTCCCGTGCGCGGCGAAGGCGAAGTGCTGTTGCGCATCAAGCGCGTTGGCGTCTGTGGCACTGATCTGCATATTTTCTCGGGCAACCAGCCCTACCTGCAGTACCCCCGTGTGATGGGGCACGAAATTTCCGCGATCGTCGAGGAAGCCATTCCCGGCGGTCGTCTGTCTGTCGGCGACGTCGTCTACGTCATGCCCTACATTGCTTGCGGCGCGTGCATCGCCTGCCGCCAGGGCAAGACCAACTGCTGCACCAAGCTGCAAGTGCTGGGCGTGCATCGTGACGGCGCACTGACTGAACTGCTGTCCCTGCCCGAAGCCTATGTGCACAAGGCAGAAGGCGTAACGCTTGACCAGGCTGCCATGGTGGAATTCCTGGCCATCGGCGCACACGCCGTGCGTCGTGCGCAGGTCAAGCAAGGCCAGCGCGTGCTGGTCGTCGGCGCCGGCCCGATCGGCATGGCCGCCATGATCTTTGCGCGCATCAACGGTGCTACCGTGACCGCCATCGATGGTCGTCAAGACCGTCTGGACTTCTGCACCCGTGAACTGGGTGTGGCGCACGCCATCGCCTTGGGCCCGAACGACACCGAACAACTGTCGGCAGCCACCGACGGTGAATTCTTCGACGTGGTGTTCGACGCCACTGGCAACGCCAAGGCTATCGAACGTGGCTTCGGCTTCGTGGCGCACGCAGGTTCCTACGTGCTGATCTCGATCGTGCGCGACAACATCACCTTCTCGGACCCGGAGTTCCACAAGCGTGAAACCACGCTGCTGGGCAGCCGCAACGCCACCACGGAAGACTTCGAAGCCGTGCTGGCCGCGATCCGCGCCGGTGAAGTGCCGACCGACGCGTTGAACACCCACCGTCTGAAGCTGGCCGAACTGCCCACCGAGTTCGAAAAGCTGCTGGACCCGGCGCGTGGCGTCGTCAAGGCCATCGTCGAGCTCTGATCACCATGGCCCAACCCATTCTCCAGTTCGGCACCAGCCGCTTCCTGCTGGCCCACGTTGACCTGTTCGTGTCGGAAGCGCTTGCGCAAGGCGATGCGGGCAAGGCGCTTGGCGGCATCACGCTGGTACAAAGCACGTCCAACCCGGCGAGCGCCGCGCGGGTCGCCGCGCTGGCGGGTGGTGCGGGCTATCCGGTGCGTATTCGTGGTCTGGCAGGCGGCGAACGTGTCGACCGCACGGTGCAATGCACGGCAGTGAAAGAAGCCGTGCAAGCAGACGCACAATGGCCGCAACTGCGCCAAGCCTTTGTGCACGACGTACAGGTGGTGGTATCGAACACCGCAGACCGTGGCTACCAGTTGGACGACAGCGACAACGCGGCGCTGTTGGCCGACACCAGCCCGGCACCGCGCAGCTTCCCGGCAAAACTGCTGGTGCTGCTGCACGGCCGCTGGCAAGCCAACCCGCAGGCACCGCTGTCGCTGCTGCCCTGCGAACTTATTGAGAAGAATGGCGAGGTCTTGCGTGACCTCGTCATGTCGCTGGCCGCGCAATGGCAGCTCGACACCGCGTTCATCGCCTGGTTGCGCGACCACTGCGTGTGGGCCAATTCGCTGGTGGACCGCATTGTGTCGGAGGCCATCGAACCCGTCGGTGCCGTGGCCGAACCCTATGCGTTGTGGGCCATCGAAGCCCAACCGCGTCTGGTCCTGCCCTGCGTGCACCCGGCCATCGTCTTGACCGACGACCTGGCACGCCATGAACGCCTGAAGCTTTTCCTGCTGAACGCAGCCCACACCTGGTTGGCAGAGCGCTGGCAGCTTGACGGCCGCCCAGCCGACGAGACCGTGCGCGCCGCGATGGCTGACACCGCCTTGCGCACCGAGCTCGAAGCCCTGTGGCTGGATGAAATCGTGCCGGTGTTCGTCGCCTTGGGTGAAGGCGCAGCCGCGATGGCTTACCTGGTGGACCTGCGCGAACGCCTGGAAAACCCGTTCCTGGACCACCGCATTGCCGACATCGCGCAAAACCATGCGCAGAAAAAGCAGCGTCGCCTGGCCCCCATCGTCACGATGGCAGCCGAACATGCGCCGCTGCTGAAACAACCACGACTGTTGGCCGCACTTGCAAATGTGGCCACCCCGTCAGGACAAGCATCATGACGACCGAAGTACTGTTGGCCCCGCCAGTCATTTTGCTGGGTGATGACGACAACGTGGCGGTCGCCCGCCACGCCGTCGACGCCGGCGTGGCACTCGACATCGCGGGTGAGACCATCATCACGCGCCAGGCGATTCCCCCCGGCCACAAAGTGGCGCGCGTGAACATCCCCGCTGGCAGCGTCGTATTGAAGTACGGCCAGACCATCGGCATTGCCAGCGCCGACATCGCGGCCGGTGACCACGTGCACGTGCATAACGTCGGCATGTCAGGCTCCGAGCACGACTTGGCAGTGGGCAAGACCTTCCGCGCGACCACGGTCGATGCGGCACCGGCCACCTTCCAGGGCATCGTGCGCCAGAACGGTCAGGTCGGCACCCGCAACTACCTGGGCGTGATTTCCAGCGTGAACTGCTCGGCCACGGTCTGTCGACACATTGCCGACGCCTTTAAAGGCGAGGCACTGGCCAGCTTCCCGAACGTCGACGGCGTGGTCGCCATCACCCACGGCAGCGGCTGTGGCATGGGCGGCAACGGCGAAGGCCTGGAATTGCTGCAACGCACGCTGCGCGGCTACGCGGAACACGCCAACTTCGCCGGCGTGCTGATCATCGGCCTGGGCTGTGAAGTCAACCAGATCGCCCCCCTGATCGACACGCTGAACCGGCGCGAACCCGGCCTGTTCGCCACCCTGACCATCCAGGAAGAAGGCGGCACCCGCGAAACCATCGAGCAAGGCAAGGTGTTGCTGCGCGACATGCTGGTGCTGGCTAATCAGGCAACTCGCCAACCCGTGCCGCTGAAGCACCTGGTGGTCGGTCTGCAATGCGGCGGCTCGGATGGTTATTCAGGCATCAGCGCCAACCCGGCACTGGGCGCGGCCGTCGACCTGCTGGTCAAGCAAGGCGGCACCGCCATCCTGTCGGAAACGCCGGAAATCTACGGCGCGGAACACCTGTTGACCAGCCGTGCAGCGTCCACCGAGATCGCCGACAAGCTGATGAAGCGCCTGCACTGGTGGGAAGACTACGCCGCGCTGCACGGCGGCGACCTGGACAACAACCCCTCGCCGGGCAACAAGGCAGGTGGCATCACCACCATTCTGGAAAAATCGCTGGGCGCGGTTGCCAAGGCCGGCAGTTCGGGCCTGATGGAAGTGCTGGAATACGCCGAGCCCGTCACTGCGCAAGGCCTGGTATTCATGGACACCCCGGGTTACGACCCGGTGTCGGCCACCGGCCAGGTAGCAGGCGGTGCAAACCTGATCTGCTTCACCACGGGTCGCGGATCGACCTACGGCTGCAAGCCCACGCCGTCCTTGAAACTGGCTACCAATACGCCGATGTTCAAGCGCATGAGCCTGGACATGGACTTCGACTGCGGTGGCATTGTGGAAGGTCGCCAGACCATTGCAGAAGCCGGCGCGGCCATTCTGCAGCTGATGATCGACACGGCATCCGGTGCACCGAGCAAGAGTGAACAGAACGGCCTGGGCGACAACGAATTCCTGCCCTGGCAGCTGGGCGCGGTGATGTAAAAGCACGGGTCGGCGGTAAACCCGTGTTGACGTAGTCCGACCCATCATTAAAATCGCCGACTTTCCGGTATCGATCAAGATACCCGGGCCGGGCAGACCAGCTCGGCTTTTCTCGGAGTTCTCCATGACGTTGCGCGTTACCCTCACGCTGATGACCGCCACCCTCGGCGCCGCGGCTCTCCTGGCTGGCCCCGCCTCGGCCCAGACCCTCAAGATCGCGCTGTCAGCAGAGCCTACCGCCGCCGACCCGAACTACCACAAGATGACGGCCAACGATGCCTTGTCCGCGCACGTGTACAACTCGCTGGTCGGCCGCGACGCCGATATGAAGCTCGTGCCGTCGCTGGCCACGAGCTGGAAGATCGTGGACGACACGACCTGGGAATTCAAGCTGCGCAACGACGTGAAGTTCTCCAACGGCAAGCCTTTCACCTCGGAAGACGTGCTGTTCACCATCTGCCGCACCTTGAACAACGAGACCAACGTCTCGGCCTCGTACACCGACGTCACCAAGCGCATCGCCGACGTGCAGACGCCGGATGCCCACACCGTCATCATCAAGACGATGGAGCCCCTGCCGCTCCTGCCCGCCGAGATGGCGCGTTCGCTGCCCATTCTGTGGAACGGCATCGTCGAACACGGCAAGCTGGTCTATGAACCCAAGAAGGGCTGCGGCGTAACCAGCCCTTGGCCCACCGTGGCGGATTTCAACAGCGGCAAGAACGCCATCGGCACCGGCCCCTACATGCTGAAGTCGTATGTGAAGGGCAGCGGCATCGAGCTGGTACGCAATGAAAACTACTGGGGACCGAAGCCCGAGTGGAAAGAGGTCAAGATGATTCCGGTGCCGAATGCCGGCCCGCGCCTGACCGGCCTGCTGTCGGGCGACTTCGATGTCATCGAGAATCCGGCCGCGCGCGACCTGCCGCGCATCAAAGAGAACCCCAAGTTCGCCTTCGTCGCCACGCCGTCCACCCGCCTGATCTTCCTGCAGCCTGATATCGCCCGCAATCCGAGCCCGCAGGTGAAGGCCGCCAACGGCGCCAACCCGCTGCAGGACGTGCGCGTGCGTCGCGCCATCTCGATGGCCATCGACCGCAAGACCATCACCTCGCGCATCATGGACGGCATGGCCACGCCGGCCTATCAATACATGCCCGACGGCATGTTCGGCGCGCTGCCCAAGGCGCCCGAGGTCAAGTACGACCCGGAAGGCGCGAAGAAGCTGCTGGCCGAGGCCGGTTATCCGAACGGCTTCGAGATGACCATCTCCTCGACCAACGACCGCTATATCAATGACGGCCAGGTGTCGCAGGCGGTTGCGCAGTACCTCTCGCGCGTCGGCATCAAGACCAACGTCGATGCGGTCACCGCGTCCATCTACTTCCCGAAGCGCGCCAAGCGCGAGTACAGCTTCTCCATGGGTGGCTGGCCGTCGGAAACGGGCGAGGCCTCCGCCTTGTTCCAACTGTGGGTCGCCAGCCTGGACGCGCCCGCTTCGCTGGGCACCAGCAACTATGGCGGCTTCTCGAACGCCGATTTCGACAAGGTCTACCTGAAGGGCGCAGCCACGGTGGACGAAGCCGCCCGCAAGAAGCTGCTGGAGCAAGCCACGCAGATCGCGCTGGACAACGTGCCGCTGATCCCGCTGCACTTCGAAAGCACCAGCTGGGCTTTCCGCAAGGACCTGGCCTACGAAGGACGGCGCGACCAGTACACGCTGGCCACGTCGGTCACGAAAGCTAAGTAAAAGCCCCGCACGACGCCCACTGCGTGGGCGTTCTGTGGTGCCAAAGCGGCCCGCCGGCATTGCCTGCGGGCCTTTGCATTAGGAAGGAATCCATTTCGTGGCGTTATTCATCCTGCGCAGACTGATCCAGAGTCTGTTTGTGCTCATCGCCGTCTCCGTGGTGGTGTTCTTCGCGGTCTATGCGGTGGGCGATCCCATCGAACTACTGGTCAGCCCCGAGGCCAGCGTGGCCGACCGCCAAGCCATGATCGCGCGCCTAGGCCTCGACCTGCCCGTCTGGCAGCAATACCTGAGCTTCGCGTGGCGCGCGCTGCATGGCGATCTCGGCAACTCTTTCGTGCACGGCATCCCCGCCATCTCATTGATCGTGCAACGCATTCCCGCGACCTTCGAACTGGTCGTGGTGGCCATTTTCCTTACCTGTGCGATCGGTATCCCGCTAGGCCTGGTGGCGGGCCTGTACCGCGACGAACGCCTGGGGCGCGGCATCATGGCCACGTCCATCCTGGGCTTCTCCTTGCCCGGGTTCTGGCAAGGCATGATGCTGATCCTGCTGTTCGCGGTGTGGCTGGGCTGGCTGCCGGCGTCGGGCCGTGGAGACACGTCCGACGTACTCGGCGTGCCGCTCTCCTTCTTCACCGCCGATGGCTGGTCGCACATGATGCTGCCCGCCATCAACCTGGCGCTGGCCAACATCGCGCTGGTGCTGCGGCTCACCGCCTCCGGCGTGGTCGAGGCCCGCAGCCAGGACTACGTGAAATTCGCGCGCGCCAAGGGCGTCAAGCCCGGCCGCATCGTGCGCCGCCATATCCTGCGCAACATCCTGATCCCGGTGGTGACCGTGATCGGCATGGAGTTCGGCTCGCTGATCGCCTACTCCACCATCACGGAATCGGTCTTTGCCTGGCCCGGCATGGGCAAGCTGCTGATCGACAGCGTCTACCAGCTCGACCGCCCGGTGGTGGTGGCCTACGTGATGCTGGTCACGCTGATCTTCGTCCTCATCAACCTGGTCGTCGACATTCTGTATGCGGTGCTCGATCCGCGCGTACAGCTGCTCGCGCCCGCCAAGTGAAACCTATGACGCCTTCAGATCCCGAGCGCGCACGCACCATCGGTGCGCTTGCCGATACGCCCCGGCGCCGCGCCATCCTCAAGAAACTGCACCGCCGGCCAACGGTGCGTGGCTCCGTCATCGCGCTGCTGGCCCTGATCGTGGTGGTGATGGTGGCGCCGTTCTTCTCGCCGCAGAATCCCTACGACCTCGCCAACCTGAACCTGCTCGACGGCCGCCTTGCGCCGGGTTCGCAGATGATGGATGGGGGCACCTACTGGCTGGGCACCGACGACCAAGGCCGCGACATGCTCAGCGCCATCCTGCATGGCCTGCGCATCAGCGTCCTCGTGGGATTGACCACCGTGGTGCTGGCCACCACGATCGGCGCGCTGGTGGGCCTGGTGGCGGCCTACGCAGGCGGCTTCATCGATGCCATGCTGATGCGCGTCGTCGACTTCATCCTCGGCTTTCCCACCATCCTGGTGGCGTTGGTACTGCTGGCCATGCTGGGTCGGGGCATCGACAAGGTCATCCTGGCGCTGGTGATCGTGCAATGGGCGCATTACGCCCGCATCATGCGCGGCCGTGCCCTGCAGGAGCGCCATAAAGAGTACGTGGAGGCAGCCGCCAATCTGGGGTTCCCGGCCTGGCGCATCATGCTGTTCCATCTGCTGCCCAACTGTCTCGGGCCGGTGATGGTGTTCGCCACCATCCAGATCGCCGCGGCCATTGTGCTCGAAGCCACGCTGTCCTTCCTGGGCGTGGGCGTGCCGGTGACCGAGCCGTCGCTCGGCCTGCTCATCGCCAACGGCTTCCAATATCTGCTGTCGGGCGACTACTGGATCAGCATGTTCCCCGGCCTGGCGCTGCTGCTGCTGATTCTCACCATCAACATCCTGGGCGACCGCCTGCGGGAAAGCCTGGATCCGCGAAACGCATGAATGACGAACTCTTGAAAGTACGCGGCCTGCGCACTGCCTTCCATACCGAAGCGGGCGCCTGGCCGGCGGTGGACGAGGTGGATCTCACGCTGCGCAAAGGCGAAATCCTCGGACTGGTCGGCGAATCCGGATCGGGCAAATCCGTGACCGGCTTTTCGCTGGTCGGCCTGATCGACCCGCCGGGCGAAGTGGTGGCCGGTGAAGTCGTCTTCGATGGCACCGACCTGCGCCAGCTGGACGAGGAAGGGCTGCGCCAACTGCGCGGCAACCGCATCGCCATGATCTTCCAGGACCCTCTGATGACGCTGAACCCGGTGCTGCGCATCGGCGAGCAGATGATGGAGGCCATCCAGACGCACGCCAAGGTATCGAACGCGGAGGCGCGCAAGCGTTGCCGCGACGCACTGGAGAAGGTGGGCATCGCATCGGCCGAGAGCCGGCTCGACAGTTATCCGCACGAGTTTTCCGGCGGCATGCGCCAGCGCGTGGCCATCGCCATCGCCATGCTGAACAACCCCGACCTGATCATCGCCGACGAGCCGACCACGGCGCTGGACGTCACCATCCAGGGCCAGATCCTGTATCGCATGCAGGAAATCTGTCGCACGCAGAACACGGCGCTGATCTGGATCACGCACGATCTGGGGGTGGTCGCCGAACTCGCCGACCGCGTGGCGGTGATGTATGCCGGCCGCATTGTCGAGACCGGGCCGGTGGAAGAGATCCTGAGCGCGCCGCGCCATCCGTACACGCAGGGCCTGCTGCAATCGATGCCTGGCATCGCGCAGCCCGGCACGCGTCTCCAGCAGATCAAGGGCATGGCACCCAGCCTCACGAAACGCCCCGCCGGCTGTGCCTTCAGCCCGCGCTGCCCGAACGTCATAGACCGCTGCACCGAGCAGGCCCCTGGCATCACCATCGAAGGATCGCGCAACTACCGCTGCTACGTGCCGATCGCCCGAGAGAGCATCCCCGTATGAGTACCGAGGAAACCCCCGTCATCGAACTGCGCAATGTGCATAAGCGCTTCGAGCACCGGCCTGATCTGGCGCAACGCATCCTGGCGCTGGCTGGCCGACCGATAGACCGCCGCACCGTCCATGCCGTCAACGGCGTGGACCTGGCCATCCGGCGCGGCGAGGTACTGGGGCTGGTGGGCGAATCCGGCTGTGGCAAATCGACGCTCGGACGCGTCGTCGCCGGCCTGCATCCGCCGACCGAAGGCGAGCTGCTCTTCAAGGGCCAGCATGCTGACAAGCTCCGGGGTGCCGAGCGGCTGGCCTACATCCTGGGCGTGCAGATGATCTTCCAGGACCCCCAGGCCTCGCTCAATCCGCGCCAGCGCGTGCGCCAGATATTGGGCGAAGCGCTCAAGGTGCACGGGCTCAGCCCGCGCGCCGAAATTCCGGCGCGCGTGGACCGTGCGCTCTCTGAGGTCGGCCTCGACGCCGATTACCGCGAGCGCTTTCCGCACCAGATCTCGGGCGGCCAGCGCCAGCGCATCGGCATTGCGCGCGCGCTGATGGTCTCGCCCTCGTTCATGGTGTGCGACGAGCCTGTCGCCGCGCTGGACGTGTCCATCCAGGCGCAGATCATCAACCTGTTCATGGATCTGCGCGAACAGCACGGGTTCACCTATCTGTTCATCAGCCACGACCTGGGCGTGGTGCGCCATATCTCCGATCGCGTCGCCATCATGTACCTCGGCAAGATCGTCGAGATCTCCCAGGCCAGCGAGATCTTCGCCCGCGCCAACCATCCGTACACGCAGGCCCTGCTGGCCGAAGTGCCCGATGTCTCGCGCCGGGGCCGCACGTTCATTCCGATCAAGGGCGAGATTCCTTCGCCGCTCGCGCCGCCTTCGGGCTGTACCTTCCATCCGCGGTGCCCCCACGCCATGCCCGTGTGCAAAGAGCAGGCACCCCCGCTTGACCTCATCGCGCCCGGCCACTGGTCTGCCTGCCACCTGAATCGCGTCTGAGCCCCTTCCTTGCCACGCCCACTCACCATGAACAACATCGACAACATCGCCAACGGACTGGCCCAGGCCGGCCGCGCGGCCATCGCCTATACCGACGCAGCCAATCCCGATTGGCCGCTGACGCTGCACACATACCGGCCCGCTGCCTACACGCCCGGCCGTCCCGTCGTGATCGTGCAGCACGGCGTGCTGCGCAATGGCGACGATTACCGCGACTTCTGGATGGAGGCCGCCGACCGGCACAATCTGTTGATCGTGGCCCCCACTTTCGGCAATGACATGTGGCCCGGCGTGGAGAGCTACAACAATGGCCGCGTATTCGCGGAGGACGGCAGCGTGCGTGAGCGCGAGCGCTGGACCTACGCCATCATCGAACGCGTGATCGCCGACTTGGTCGAAAGCGGGGTCGTCGCCGGGAAGGAGGTCTACCTCTTCGGGCACTCCGCCGGCGGCCAGTTCGTGCACCGCCTGATGAGCAGCCAATCACATGCGCCGTTCACGGCGGTGGCCGCGGGCAACCCCGGCTGGTACACGCTGCCCACGCAGGACCACGCCTATCCGGAAGGCCTGGATGGCGTCGGCCTGGATGCGGGCCACGTCGAACGTCTGCTGGCCTACCCGCTGCTGATCCTGGCCGGCGATCAGGACATCGTCACCGAAGATCCGCACCTGCCTTCCGAGCCCGCGGCCTTGCGCCAGGGACCGCATCGCTATTCGCGCGCGCACCATTACTTCGAGGCGGGCCAGCGCGAGGCCGCGCGCCTGGGCGTGCCCTTCAACTGGCGTCTGCAGAGCGTGCCCGGTATCGGCCACGATGGCCGCGCCATGTCGGCGGTATGCGCGAGCGTGTGGTTCGCCGGCGGCATGCCCGACGCGGCTACGATGGCGCAACTGGCAGGCTCCCGGGTGGCCTGAGCGCCGTCCTGCGGCCCAGGCATTGACTCCGCTGGCGACGAAGCCATGCTTCGGGCGCACTCAGCCAGAGTGAACGGAACGGACTGGGCGACAACGAATTCCTGCCCTGGCAACTGGGCGCGGTGATGTAAGCCTGTAGGTCCATCAATTTGCAAGCAGCCTCTTACCCAGGCCACCAAGGGCGTTCCGCAACCAGCCGAACGCCCTTTTTTCGTCCAGGCCAATCGTCTGCCTGCGCAATCCCTACGACGAACTGTCTTTTCTCGCCGACATACTATGGAACTCATCGGCGCGTGACGGTACTTACTGTCTTGGCTGCGTCGATAAGCGCTGCCCCTGCATTTCGCTCCCCTTGCAAGATGCCTGTCATACCGAGGAAAAGCACACCATGTCGTTTCGCGATTCGATCAATCAATGGCTTGCCGGTCTGGATGCACCGGCGGGCGTGAACCTGGTTCTGGATGAGGCTGGCGCGCTCGGCCTGGCCTTGGCCGATGGCAAGGTGCTGACACTCGAAGTCGAGGAAGACAGCGGCATGGTGCACATGCACGTAGGCCTGCAGCGCTTGCCCAACGACGGCACCCGCGCCCTCGTGATTGAAGAGGCGTTGGCGCTGAATCTGTTCACCCGTGCCACCCAGGGCGCAACGCTGGGCCTGGATCGCGGCAGCGACAGCCTGATCCTGTCCCTGTCCCGCGACATTGCCTCGCTCGACCATACGGGTTTTGCCACCTTGCTGGCAGCTTTTGCAGAAACGGCGGAAGACCTGCAGGCCCGCTTGAACGAGGTCGGCGCACCCGGGAAGTCCGCTGCACCAGCACCATCGACGGCTTCGGTGCCCCCTGTTCCACAGCCGTTTTTCAACGACCACACCGACCCGCGTTTCCTCGCCTGAACACGCAAGAAGGATAGTCGACCATGCCTGCTGGCCTGAACCTGCCCAAACCGTCGTTCAGCACGACGGCCAATGTCTACTCCCCTATCGGTGCAAGCGGTGACCCCCTGTCGGGTGCGGTCAAAAGCCTGCCGGGTGCAATCGCCGGCAAGCTCAAGGGCTTGTGGCAGAGCATCCGCGGTACCGCAAAACCCGAACGCAGTGTCGTCGACGCCGGGCCGGGCGACTACCGCCTGCAACGCAAGGGCCAGACGGGTTATCAGCGGCTCAACATTCTGGACAAGGCTCCACCACGGCCACAGGCTACCTACGCCAGCCCGGAAGGTGCCCGGGTGCGGGTGGTGCCCTCGCGCGCGGAACAGAGTGCGCCGGGGTCGGCTGTGGGGACATCGGCAACGGGCACATCGGTAACAGGCATAAGCACCAGCACCTCGACGGTCGCACCGACGGGGGGATCGGCATCGGGATCTGTTGCACCCACGACCGACCGCGCCGCACTGGACACCTTGATCGCTCGGGTTCTGACACCGGCGACGGCCCCCGCCACATCAGCAACCGCCCCCACCGCAACGCGCTCGATCAGCGAAGCATTCGACAGGCTGGTGACCAGCAGCGCCAACCGGCGCACCCAGGAAGCCGAGGTACTCGCCGATATCGATCAACTGGTTCGCCTTGCCGATGCGCAAGGCGAGTCGCTTCGGCCACAGCCCGGCCAGCCCCGCAGCGAGGCATCAAAAGCCTTCGACATGCTGGTCGGCAAACTGATGACCGTGAACGTGGGCGCAAGCGGTGCCGTGCTGCAAAAGCTCGCGGCCAGCGACGGCTCTGCTGCCGGCATGAGCAGCGCGGCATACCGCCATGCAGCCGGCCCGCAAGCTTCAGGAAGTGGTGCGCCCAGCGCCAAGCTCAAGCTTGAAGTGGCCGATCGCCTGCTGGGACATGCCAGCCGCTACGACCCACCCGCGCACGAACTGGCAGACTTGTCCCCGGGTGATCGACGCGTGCTGAAGACATCCCGGCTGCGAGAGTCAGAGCGCGACACCGGGGACACGCTTGCCACCGCCACCAAGAGCATCGGCGATAGCGTGCTGGCTCTGCATCGCGCGGGCATTCTGGATGCCGATGTCCTGAAGCCGCTTGCCAGCTTCCCCCCGCTGGCGACGCAGACCCACAGCAAACAGCGCTCAGACCAGATCGCCGCACTGCCGGTGATGGCCGAACTGCTTGCCGCAGCGGTCGAAGGCAACCCCGGGGTCATCAACCTGCTGACAGCGGGTGACAGCCGCCATGACGCCGTGGCGGTGAAGCTGAAAACCATCGACATGCCCGAGGGCAGCGAAGTGCGCCAGCAGACCGTGCTGCGCCACACCTTGTCGCGCGCCAAGCATGAACTGGCGCAAGCCTGGACGCAGCAGGAAAAAGTCAGCCGCATCACTGGCTCGGACCAGGCACTGGGTGGATTCGGCAGGCTTGGCACCCGTACAGGTCAGGTCATTAACCCAGGCGGCAGCGACCAATTGCGGGTCAATGCGCAATTGTTGCGCGTCCTGCGCGAAGGCCCGTCTCGCGATGTGGCCGCCCGTGAAGCATCGGCGCGCCAGGGCGCAGGCATCCAGACAGACGCACGTGCAGGAAAAGACGTGAATCTGCTGATCGCCCAGGTGATGTTGCTGCAAAAGCATGTAGATGCCATGGAAGGCGGCGGCACGCTGCAGGCACGAAAAGATCAGCTTGTCCGGGACGCCTCTGCCCTGCCCCAGGCCTTGCAGGAAAAGCTTGGCGATGCATTGAGCGCCAGTGCACTTGCCCTGGGCGAGCGTCCCGGCGTCATTGCGCTTGGTCTGTCCACGCCCCGGCATCTTGATCTGCTGAAACAGGCCTTTGCTGCCGAGCGCGACCACGAGGAAGCACTGGGCGCACGCACGCGTCTGAACAGCGCAGACCAAGCCGTCAGCACTCAGGCGCAACGTGACCTGACAGGCGCACATGGCGTCTATACCGGGCTGGTGAAGGACATGAACGCGGTGCCGGACAGTGCGCCATCAAGCGCGCCGCTGACATCTTCTGGCCGACTCGACGCCGTCATCGACCAGCGTGCCGCAAGCGCTGCGCAGGCACGTGACCAGCTGGCAAGCGCCCTTGGGTGCGATGACCTCAGCACGGCCGACATTCGTTCACTCGGCACGGTATTGCAAGGCATCGACGGCGTGCAACGCGCCGAGCAAGATGTGCGCCACGCAGCCGAAGACGGTGCCCTTGGCCTGAGCGACAAGGACTTCGCTGAAATGGGCTTCAGTCCTGAAGAGACGGCGCAGGTCAAACAGGAACTGAGCGGACAGCTTGGCCAGCCAATCGAAGCCCTGTTCCACCAAGGACTGCGTTCCACCGCCGATGCGGCAAAAGTCACCGACGCCGTCAACAATGGCATCAACAGACTGTTCGTCAAAGGCACGTCTGCGCTGACGCAAGGCACCATGCGCGACGTCGCCAAGGCCTTCCCCGAAACGGCAGCACGCCAGTACATCGCGTCGGTGCTAGCCCTTGCTCACCCCGTCGTGGGCGGGGCCGCCCAGGCAAGTTCGCGCCAGGTATTCAGCGGTGTATTTGGCGATGCTCTGTCTGCGCCAGACCGGCCGCTGGGCCGCCTGATGCAGCGCACCGGCATGCAGGTTGCCACGGCACAGACCGCCATGACCAGACTGGTGGGCGAACTGTCGGACCTGGACACCGGGGCTGCCGTTGCCCGCAAGGTGCTGGACCAAGTCAGCACGCCATCGCGCAAGTTCGACCCCGGCTCGGATTCTGCCAAGGTCAATGCCACGCGTCTGAAAGCCGCTGGCGACACGCTGGACACGCTGGATCAGGTAACCGCTTCCATCACTGCCGCGCAACAAGACCTGGCCGTTCTGGATGGCGAAGCGCAGGGCAAGCGAATACCCGTCGCAGGACAGGTTGCCGCCGACACCTTGGCCGCAAATACCAGCCATCAGGAAGTGCAGCGCTTGCAAGCCGATGTGGATGCGATTCAAGTCCGCCTGAACAAACCAGGGCAACCCGCTGATGTGCGAAGTCGACTGGAAGCCGATCATCGAACCAGCACACAAGCCCTGTCGGACGCACGGATCGTCGATGCCGAATGCCAGGCAAGACTGGTCACGAGCCAGGCGGCACTGACCGAACTGAATGACGAACTTGCAGCCGAACGCGCACCGTATGCCGAGATTCTGACCATGCGCGAAAACATGCGCGACGGGCTTCAGACCAGGCTGGATACGCAGATTCAAAGCCTGCGCTGGATGAGCCCCAGCACACTGGAACGCAGCGTGCGTCCGCAAGACCGCATCACCACCGTCGATGGCCTGCGCAGCTTTCTTGCCAATCCCGACAACCAGAGCGCCGTCACTGCGCTGGACACCTTGCACGGGCTGCCGGGTGCCAAGGAAACCAAGCTGCGGCAGATCACCGATCAGGCAACCGAAGCAGATGCGGCCCTGGCCGCCTACCGGGGTGCCCTGTCATCTGCACCGGGCAAGCCCATCGACCCAGGCCAGCTTCAAAGCGCCGTCCGCTGTGCCGTGCTGGAAGTCGCACTCGCCTGGCCCGACGGCCCCACGCAATTCGATCCGGCTGCGCATCGGGATGCCATTGAAGCAAAGCTGCAGGAATGGGGCCTGGACAGCGCCGTGATCCGTCCCGAGATCGACGCTGTGTTGCACCAGAACTTCGATATCGCCCAGATTGAAGAGTGGACCAAAGATGCAGAGGTGGCCTTCCGCGCACCCGCCAAGGAAACACCTGGAATAGCACGTCGCGCCTTCGATGCCGCCCGGGTTTTCGTCACCGACAGCAGCGTGCTGGACACCGGTACACGTCGCTCGCTGCTGGACAGCGTGCGCAGCATGCATGTGGGCGACAGCCTGGGCCTGTCACGCGGCCTGAGCTGGGGCTTGGACACCACCCCCACCGCCGTGGAAGCCACCGGCAACCTGACCGCACAGGTGGTGGTGGACATCAAGAGCAAGAACGCCCTGGAAGTGCGCCGCACCGAAGAAGGCGTGGAAGTGGTGTTCAAGGCCGGCATGGATGGTGGAGGCTCGCTTGCCATTGGTGCCACCTTATACGGCGCAGCCAAGGCCACCGCCAGTGCAAGCGGGGGCCATGAATCCCTGTCGGGTGCGGGCTTCCGTTTTCCGGATACGGAATCGGCGGTCAAGTTCCTGGACACCATTCTGGACGGCAAGAAGGTGTCGCCACGCACCTGGGCAACCGCGCGTGAAACCGCGCTGGTCAGTGACCGCGCCACGCGCGTCGGAGCGTCACTCGATGGCAAGGTAACCGCCAAGCACCTGATGGCCAAAGTACCCGGCAGCGAAGTAGCCTTGAAATATCTGTCTTACGAGGGCGAGGTTGCCGGATCGAGTTTCGACTTCCTTGGCGGGGCACAGGCCAAGCTGAGCGCCTCGCGCGAATGGCGCACCACCCAGCAACAGAATGCAAGCGGCCACGTGGTTGAAAAATCGCGCAGCACCACGGTCGAAGGCAGCGTGACCATCGGCATCTGGGCCAGCCTGCCCACCGTCCAGGATTCCGTCATCGATCACTTCGTTGACGACAACCCGGTCTATTCGGCCATCGATGACGCCGTGAACAGGAACGGCATGATGAGCGGTGCCCCACAAGCTGCATTCGGGGCAGGTGCAAAGAATTTCGGAGGGTCGGACAACCACGTCTTTGATCCCTTCAGCCCGGCATCGGCCAAGATGTTCTCGCTGAACCTGTCGGCCAAACGAACACTGGGCGAATCCACCAGCCTGGCCTTTGAGCGCGACGGCCTGCTCTCGGCAAGCGGCAACACCATGACGCGCAGCGTGGTCATTACCGGACGCGCCAGCGAACGCGATCTGGCGCTGATCCAGCCCGGTTTTTCCAGCAAGTCTTCTCGCAGCCGCGGGGACGATTCCCTGTTCAACGCAGTCAAGGAAATGCGGGCGGGCGAAACGTCGTCGAAGATGCTTGACGAACTGCTCGCCACCGCCAAACCCGGCAGCTCGCTGTCGGTGACCTACGCGCTGAAAGAAGACGCACGCCTGATCATCAACGACATGATCAAGTCTGCCGAGCACGCAGAAAAAATCGGCGATCTTGCCCGCGCGCAGATTTTGGGCGACCTCGCGCGGTCGATGTACGAGGACGAAAAGAATTACAGCGTCGACACGATTCAGGTATCGGCCGTGACCTCGGTGGACAACAGCACCACCCTGGCCAGCGTGGGCATCATGACGGTCGGCCGCGTGTCGGAAGGCAGCGCAGAACGCCCGACGATGATCCTGGCAATGCCCGGTGGGCCGACCGCCAAGAGCATGGCTGCTGAACGCGCACTCAGTGGTGCGACGGATGCACCGCCAGCCACCGGACCAGGGTCTGCGAGCGGCACGGCAGGCGAATTGGCAGGCGGGTCCATGTCTACCAGCGCTTTCAGTGCTTCAGATGGCGTCACGTCCTTGAGCGGCTCCGCGTCTTCGATCGAATCAGCGCCTGCAGACAGCACAGGGATGCCGGCATCCGTCAGTACCGAAGCGCCCGTCGGCGGCACCGACGCACCGCCTGTCATGCCTGCGACCGACGCGATCAGCACGGACCCCAGCAGTTCCTCTGCCGCCCCCACCACGCTGGTCAACGTCGACGCCCTGGCGGTGGAAAGTCAGGTGCAGGCCGTCCCCGAATCCGATGCCCAGATCGGGGCGGCACGAAGTCCTTGGGACCAAGCCCTGCGCGACCGATTCGACGCAGCATTGTTGCCGGCACTGGGACCAGTGCCACACGATCAATTCCACGTCGAACCGCAAGTCGCAAGCGCGTGCGCCATTCACAGCATCAACGCATTCGTTGGCGGCCCGGCTTTCGACATTCCGACGTTCACCACCTGGAGCACGGCATCGACTGCCGCGTTCATTGGCGACGACGCAGATGCACTGGCCCCGGAATCCGCCGCGAGCGGTTTCAGTCCGCACCGCGTCGAGCGCGCACTGAACCTGCTGGATGGCACACCCGCCACCCAGGGCAAGGACTGGAACATCGGCGTCAGCATTCTGTCGCCGCGTAGCGGTGCGGCCATGATTACCCAGGTCACACTGCCGGCGCTTGGCGACACTGACCGTCTGATTTTCGACGTGAAGGTGGGCAGCGACGCGCGCACTGCTGCCGGCGCAGACGACATCGATCACTTCGTCGCATTCAGAAAGGACGACCAGGGCGCCTGGTGGCTGCTGGATAGCCGCAGCAGCGAAGTCCATGCCCCCCCAGGCCAGGAAAGTAGTGGCTCGCCCTTGCGTCGCCAGATCGAACCACAAGCCTGGCTGAATGAGATAACCACCACCGCCCATCTGAAAACGGTGGCCTTGATCGGTCCGGGAATCACCGGCCAAAGCCTGACGGATGTGCCTCGCGCCAGTACCTGAAGGGTGAGGATGGGGCTGGCGTGCGAGGTGCAAAGGGCCAGACCTGGACGCAAGACGCAAATGCGCAGCTTGATCACAGGCACCAGCCGCTGACGCTCAATTCCTGAGCGTCAGCGGCACTTTCACATCCTCGTCGGCCTCGATCACCAATACCCAACCCGGCTTGGTCAGCAGGTCCTTGCGCACCTTGAACACATCGGCATCGACTGCCGTCATGCCGGGGTTCAACACCGGGTTTGCGTCGTTCGTCAGTTGCGTGTCCAGGTTCGACGCTGCCGCATAGGCGGTCGACGCATTCACATCGGGATGATCATGCCGACCGTCCGGCAGATCCAGGCCCAGACTGGGCAGACGCATGGACCCGATGGGCTGCTTCGTCAGGTTCTTGTAGCGGTACTTCACCACCACGAAGGTATGGCCATCGGGCGGCGTGATGTCGGCACCACCATTTCCCGCGATGCGCGACTGAAGACTGGTCTCCAGAATCTGGTACGAGAACATTATGGTTGAACGCGGTGTCGGCACCGTCGCGGAAATGGCGGTGTGGGCAACTTCAGCGGGTACGTCCAAGGCCGGCGGCACCTTGACTACTACCGTGTTCGAGCGAACCGGTTCTAGTGCGATCTCGACAGTGGACCCTGCCCCCTTGCCGTCCGATTTCACGCTGCCTTCCGTGCGCGCCTGTGCATTCAGCTTGTCCAGACGCACGCTGTAGGCTTGCGACACGCACTGCGGCGTGGTGCAGCCATTGCGCACTTCGCGCAACCATGTGCGCTGCTCGGCCCGCACGGCATCGGGGCGCGGGGATGCATCCACCACCTGCCGATAAACCTTGCTCAGACGTTCGTCCAGCGCCGACAGCGACGGGTCGGCACAGATGTGGTGTTCAACAAAAGTGCTTGCCTTGGCGCAGTCGAAGCTGGCGGCATTGGCCGTCAACGGGAAGGCAGCAGGCAGCAACAAGGTGGCCGCGAGAAGAATCGTGGGTCTCATTTTGTTCCGGGTGCTTGAGCGGGGGACACAACCATATCGCGAGAATGCGGTGCCGTGGTTGCTGCCTGACGCTTGCTTACCGGAATACGGATTTCAGATACGAGAAGGCGAGAAAACCGAGCCACGGTTTTTCCGTGATTCTTCATATGGAAATAAAAAATCGAACGTTCCATTGCGACGTGGCTCGCTCCTAGACTAGCTGCTCTTCGTTCCGACGACCGCCCGCCGCTGCCCGACGCACTTGCCCGACCCGCCATGCATTGCGGACTCGCGTCCGGGTGCGCCCGGATCGGCCTCAAGCATTACGGTGATTGCGCAGATGAGCAGTGTGTTCCGCTTGGAAAACGTCTCGAAGACCTTCAGCAGGTCAGGCGATACCGTCCATGCACTTCGAAGCATCTCGCTCGACATTCCAGCGGGTTCTTTCTTCGGCATCGTGGGGACATCCGGGGCAGGCAAAAGCACGCTATTGCGCCTGCTCAACCTGCTGGAAAAGCCCAGCAGCGGCACCATCCATTTCCATGACCAGCCTCTGCACGAATTGAAGGGTGCAGCGGTACGCCAGTACCTGAGCAAGGTTCCGACGATCTTTCAGCACTTCAATCTGTTCCATGCCAAGACCGTGTTGGAGAACATCGCCTTCCCGCTTGAAGTGCGCGGAATTGGCAAAACCGCACGGCTGAAAAAGGCCGCAGAACTGATTGAACTGGTTGGCCTGCAAGGCAAGGAAAACGCCTACCCCTCACAACTGTCAGGTGGACAGAAGCAGCGTGTGGGCATCGCCCGCGCGCTGGTGGCCGACGCCGAAGTCCTGCTGTGCGATGAAGCCACCAGTGCGCTGGATTCAGAGACCACCACCATCATTCTGGACCTGCTGCTGAAGCTGAAGCAGCAGTTGAACCTGACCATCATCCTGATCACCCATTCGTGGTCCGTGGTGCGCTACGCCGCCGATTCGGTCACCTTGATTCAGGACGGCAATATCATCGAAGCCGGCAGCGTACGCACGCTGCTGCACGATGCAGATTCCTACCTGGGACGCCAACTGCTGCCCGCGCCCGACCTGGGGCGCAACCCCGACGACGGCTGGGTACGCTACGACCTGATCCTGTCCGACGTGCGTGAACAAAGCACGTTCTTTTCAGAGGTCGCACGCAGCCTGGGCATCACGGCAGCGATGGTGTCGGGTGGCGTCGAACGCCTGGGTGGGGTGGATGCGGCCCGCTTCAAGGTCGACTTCGACCTGCGGGGCAAGGCGGCATCTGCGCAAGCCGCGCTGTCGGCAGCATTGCGCGAAAAGAGCATCGTGCTTGGCAAGGTGGCATAAGCATGCGCCGCGACTGGACGGAATACCTGCCCGACTTCTGGCAAGCCCTTGGGCAGACGCTGTACATGACCTCGCTGGCGGGTGTGCTGGTGATTCTGATCGGCATCACCATCGGGCTGGTGCTGTATTTGACCGCGCCAAATTCCTGGCGTCCGAACCCGGTGGTCTATCACGTGGTCAACACCATCGTGAACACCGGGCGGTCCATCCCCTTCATCATCCTGATCGTGATTCTGATCCCGGTCACCCGACTCATCGTCGGCACACCGCTTGGGCCGGCCGCGGCCCTGGTGCCATTGACCGTCGGCTTCACGCCCTTCTTCTCGCGGCTGATCGAAAGCAACCTGCGCGAACTCGATCAGGGTCGCATCGAAGCCGCCAAGGTGATTGGCGTGACCACCCCGCAATTCATTTTCAAGATTCTGCTGCCGGAATCACTGTCCGGCATCATCGGCTCGGCCACGATCATTCTTGTGGGCCTGGTGGAAGGCACCGCAGTGGCCGGAGCCATCGGTGCCGGTGGCGTGGGCGACTTCGCGATGAACTTCGGCTACCAGCGCTGGTACACGGAACTGATTCTGATCGCCGTGATTGCCATGGTCGCCATCGTGCAGATCATTCAGATCACCGGTGATACGTGGGTGCGCCTGCGCAAACACAAACGCTGATAAGTACGCGGGCCAAGCAAGGCCGTCCGCCCTTCCAATCCTCTTGAGGAAACCTACCATGTCATTCACCTTCGGCCGCAGCACGCGGCGCAGGCTCCTGCTCGCCAGTGCGGCGGCCGCCATTGCCACGCTCACCAGCGCACCAAGCCTGGCGCAAAACAACGCAAAACCAAGCGTCCCCAACACCCCATTCCTGATCTACGCCACCCCCACGCCGCAGGGCGACGTGCTGCGTTACGTGCAGAAACTGGCCGACGAAGATGGCAGCGGCCTGAAGCTGAAAGTGATTGAAAGCAGCCAGGGCCTGGACTCGAATCAACTGGTGTTCAAAGGCGACGTGCACGCCAACTTGACCCAGCACCAGCCCTACTTCAATTCCTGGATTGCCGCGCACCCAGAAGCCAAGGACACGCTGGTTCATGCGTCTACCTTGCTGGTGAATATCTTTGGCCTGTATTCGTCCAAATACAAGTCGGTAAAAGACATCCCCGAAGGCACAAAGATCCTGGTGCCGAATGAACAGACAAACCTGCCGCGCGCCCTGTTCATTCTGCAAAACGAAGGCTTGCTCAAGCTCAGCCACACCAGCTCGGACGGATCGCCGGCAGCCGTGGCAATTGACGAAAAGAGCATCCAGGACAATCCGAAGAAGTTTCAATTCGTCCCCACCGAAACAGGTCTTCGTGCGAAGGCGCTGCCCGACGTCGCGGCCTCGTTCATCAACGGTGATATTGCACTGACGAATGGCATCGACCCGAAAAGCGCCCTGTCCCTGGAAAGTGCCGACAAGAACCCCTACGCCAACGTACTGACCACCCGCCGCGAACTGCTGACCGACCCGCGCCTGAAGCTGCTGGTGACCTACCTGAACAGCCCGAAAGTCGCGGCCTACATCAACGACAACTACAAGGGCTTCATCGTGCCCGCGCAGCAAAGTTTGCTGCCGTAAGGGAGTCACGGCGACACACTCAGGCCGGACAGAACTGTCCAGCCTGACATGACCAGCAGTGGGAAACACCGATAAGCTAGGCAGTCGTCGCCTCAACCGTCATCGTCCGGCATTTGATGATTGTGTAAGGCGAGCGCGCTTGTCACGAACAGGTTCGAGCCCACTTGCTGCGTGTATAGCGTAGCTATACACTACACAACCCACTCATGATCAAAAGTTTCAGGCACAAGGGCGTTCAAGCTTTTTTTGAGACTGGCTCTCGTGCGGGTATTCAGCCTGCACACGCAGGCCGTTTACAGATTTTGCTGACCGCTTTGAACGTGGCGCAATCGCCAGAAGACATGAATGCACCTGGCTGGAAACTGCACAAGCTTTCCGGAAAGAACCCGAAGGGCCAGCGTGTGCAGGATCATTGGGCTGTCACCATCAACGGTAGTTGGCGGCTGATCTTTATGTTTGAAGGCCAGCATGCCACGTTGGTCGACTACATGGACTATCACTAGGAGCGTTGCCATGCGCATGCACAATCCGGCTCATCCTGGCACAGTCCTGAGAGAGTACCTGGGTGAGCTCAGTGTCACTGAAGCTGCTGCCCGCCTTGGCGTAACCCGTGCTGCGCTGTCCCGGATACTTAATGGGTCTGCAGGCATATCGGCCGACATGGCTCTGCGACTGCGTGACGCGCTGGGCACCAGCGCAGAAATGTGGCTTGCCATGCAGGCACAGTACGACCTGTGGCAAGCCGAGCAGAAGCCGCGGCCCAAAGTCATGGCATTCCGAGAAATGGTGAGAACCTAGACGGTTCAAACGCCACATTCCTGGCCATGGCTTGAGCTGTGCTTAAAACGCCTGCGTAATCAGCCGGATCGCATCCGGTAAGGTTTTCGCATCTGGCAGCCAATGGGAAATGGTCAGGCTTGCCAGCACGCTGACAAGCAGCACGACTGCCATCGGCCCCGCCGTGCGACGGATGGCATGTGCCATCCATCCTTGGCGGCGCGCCTTCAGCGCAATCGCACCGCCCGCAGAGGCAAAGGCAATTTCGACGGCCACGCCCATCAACACCTCGATACCGAACAGCCCAAAGACGGCAAAGCCCATTCCCGTTGCAAGCAAGGTGGCAATGCCGATCACGATCGCAAGCGGAATGGCGACGACTGCCCCTTCGTCGGCGCTGTCCAGTGCATCCGCAGCCCCAGACACCACATCTCCAACGCCGCTGAACACCCCGCTGGAAGTGGACGCCGTACCCTCGGACCATGCGGCAGTTGCGCCACCACCGCCGAAGTCCCCGCCGCCTGATCGAAATGCAGGTGATGTGGCCGCGCGCCCGCCGCCCGATGGGCTGACATCGATACCGCTGGTGACGTCGGTGAAGTCCCATGCGTCGCCCTTGCCAAGCAGGTAGTGCGACCACGTCCACAGCAGCAGAAGATAAACGCCGTAGGCCCCGAGCAAGGCACCTGCGTGACGCATTGCCAGGGAATGCACGCCTGCATGGAGCAAGGCGGATGAGATGCCCCAGCACGCAAGAAAAGTGAACAGGCCGATCAGCGTGACGTGTACGCGAAGCCACCTTCGTTTGTGAAGGTCTGCACGTACTTGTTTCTCGAAGTGAACGGTGCTTTTCCGTTTACGGTCCTGGGCTCGTGATGTCATCAGAAATCTTTAATCATGCCGCCAGCCAACCCGCGACAAACTGCTGCGAATGAGAGACGCATCGAGACGCTGGCCTCGGTGCTCATTTGGTGAGTTTTGTCATCCAGCTCAAGTATCGCCACACACGATAACCGACCTGCTTCAAAGGTTTTAAGTCGACGTTCTTGCGGCTGACGAACCCGCTTGTTGCCTTGGCTTCGCGCGTTGCAGTCGAATCCTGTGCACCAACTGCTGATTGAACCTCAGGTTGTGTTGCCGCCTTCATGACGAAGACGCCAGATTTCATCTGGAGACATCTTCAATTCCTGCTGCCAATCGCCCGCGTGTGAAACTTCGGCGCATCGTCAAACTTGGCCGATGAAGCTATCCAGAACCCCGCTGGATTTTCTTTTTGCAGTGAGGCATTCGAAGCATCGCCAAGCTCGGATGTTGTGCCTGTCGGCGTTGCAGAGGTGACTGCGTGATATGAAGAAGCTCCTGTTCCTGATAGCACTGGCTGTCTGTGTTCTGATCGGTGCCTACCTGATCTTCAAACGACACGATCCTGCGCAAGACGCACCTCGCAAGATCGAGGTGGGCATGAGGATGACCGTCAACGACTTGATAGAACGGAATCGGCTGGACATGGGGCCGCGCGTGCCGCAGGGTTACGTCATCGACGTTGATAAGCTGGGCGACGTGATGCCCATGTATTTCGACGACAACTGGATCACCCTGCACCTGCTGGACGGGGACCAGATTTTTGATTTGCCCCCTGGCCGTACGCTTCAGATTTCGCAGAACGCGGGTCGTGTGATCGGCCTGTCATTTCGCCCGTTTGCGCAACCAAGACCTTTGAGCGACATGCAGGCTTACGTGACTGACTTGATCGCGTCGCTGGAAAGAAAGGGATGGCAACGGACGTCTTCGTCGAAGATTCCCGCCGGTCCGGAGGACTTCGATGTGGGTGCCAAAAGCGTGTTTGGTGCCATGCGATCACCAAGCGGAAGTGAACTGACGATGACCTTGCGGGACTATGGCCTTGCCCCGAAACACGAGAGCTTCATTATCGTGCCTGATCCGACCCACAAGCCTGCGCAGCGCAGCCAGACGTACCTGCTGGAGATCGACGTGGGCGACGGCCGCACGGAAGGTTATGCAGAACTGGTCTACCCACGGCGAATATTCGAAACCGGCGACAAGAACCATGCACTACCCTTGCGGCGCTGGATCGAAGCCCCCGACTGGACACCGGAGAAAGCAGGCATGGTGCCAACGACTGCGGAGGAACGGGCAAAGCCAGATGCCTCCGACTGGAAGATGCCGCCGATCTCGCAGCGCTGACGTGATGGCGACGTTCAGGCAGCCTGCATGACTGGCAAAGGCTTGGGCACTGCGGCGATCAAACTGCGCGTGTAGTCGTGTTGTGGCGACTGCCAGATGCTTTGATGGTCGCCCTGCTCAACGATCTGGCCGCCATGCATGACCAGGACACGGTCAGCGATGTAGCGAACCACTGACAAGTCGTGCGAGATGAACAGGTAGGACAGCCCGAAGTCGTGTTTCAGCTCCACCAGCAGGTTCAGTATCTGCGCCTGGATCGACACGTCGAGAGCAGAAACTGGCTCATCCAGAATCAGCAAGGACGGCCGCACGATCAATGCACGGGCAATGCCGATACGTTGACGCTGACCACCTGAAAATTCGTGAGGATAACGGCTGGCCGCCGCCGCAGGCAGGCCAACGCGATCAAGCGTCTGGCTGATCTGCCGGGCGCGCTCGCGCTTGTCGCGTTCACCGTGCACGGCCAGCACTGCGTCGAGTGTGTCGTGTACGTTGCGGCGCGGGTTGAGCGATGCATAAGGGTCCTGGAACACCATCTGGATGTGCCGCCGCCACGGTTTGACCTGGCGTTCTTTCAATGCAGCCAGATCGGTCCCGTCGAACACGATCTTGCCGGCAGAGGAAGGGATCAAACGCATCAGGGTGCGGGACAGGCTGGATTTCCCGCAACCCGACTCGCCCACCAAGCCCACCGTTTCGCCGCGTGCAATATCGAAGGAAACGTTGTCCACCGCGTGGAAGACGCCGCCGTCGCGCTTGGGATACGAGGTACGCAAAGACTGTACGGACAACAGCGGACTAGCTTTGTCAGTCTCGGTCGGTGAAGCACTTGCCGGTGAAGCGTTTGCCGCTGTTGCCGGCCTGTTTGCACCATCCTTCACAGCCCCCTTCACTACCCCCGCGCGCAGGGTCGGCGTCACCAGCCTGAAGCCCTGCCCTTCCCCCTGGCTATCGGCCAATCGATGAATCTCGGGCAGCAGACCAGCGCTGTAATGCACCTCTTTGCCCGCATGCAGCGATGCACCCAGCAAGCCGCGCGCATAGGCGTGCCTGGGTTGTTCAAACACTTGTCGCGCCGGGCCTTCCTCAACCTTCTGCCCATCGAACATGACCAACACCCTGTCCGCCCATTGCGACACCACGCCCAGATCGTGCGTGATCAGCAACAGCCCCATCGACAGGTCACGCCGCAGCTGGTCCAGTAGTTCCAGAATGCGCGCCTGCACGGTGACGTCCAGCGCGGTGGTGGGTTCGTCGGCGATCAATAGCTTGGGCTGGCAAGCCACAGCCATCGCGATCATCACACGCTGACGCTGCCCGCCAGACAGGTTGTGCGGATAGTCGTCAATGCGGCGCTGTGGTTCAGGAATGCGCACCAGTTCCAGCATGTCCAGTGTGCGCTTGCGGGCCGCTTCGTAAGACAGACCCTGATGCAGTCGCAGCGTCTCGATGATCTGTGCCCCCACGGTATGCACCGGGTTCAGGGACGTCATCGGTTCCTGGAAGATCATCGAGATATCGCGCCCGCGCAAGGCGCGCAATGCGAGGGTATCCAGGCTCAGGATGTCGCGCCCTTGAAAGCGCAGTTCTCCGCCCATCTTGGCCTGCGGTCCCAGCAGACGAAGAATGGACAGTGCGGTGGTCGACTTGCCGCAGCCAGACTCACCCACCAGGGCAAGTGTCTCGCCACGCTCAACACTGAAATTCAGGTCGCGCACGGCATGGTGTGCATGGCCACGCCCCTGGAAATGAACGTTCAACGCGCGCACGTCCAGCAAGGGTGCAGCAGTGGTGCTGCGGCGTCCGTCACCGGCGTTGGCCGCATAAGTATTGGCAGGCTGTTTCAGCGTCGTCATGTCAGCCTCGCGAGCGCGGGTTGAGCGCGTCATTCAAACCATCGCCCAGCAGATTGAGCGACAGTACGGACAAAATGATTGCGATGCCGGGCACGGCGGTCAGGAACCAGGCAGTGCGCAGCATTTCACGCCCTTCGCCGATCATGCTGCCCCACGAGACGATGTTCGGGTCACCCATGCCCAGGAAGGACAAGGCCGACTCCTGCAAGATCGATGTTGCCACCAGCACCGAGGTCGTCACCACCACGGGCGGCAGTGCATTGGGCAAGATTTCCTTGAAGATGATCCAGGCGTCGCTGAAGCCTTGGCTGCGCGCCGCCAGCACGAATTCCGATTCACGCAGCGCCCGGAATTCAGCACGCACCAGGCGGGCAATCACCGGCCAGGACGCCAGCCCGATGGCCAGCACAATCACACGCACCGACGGCTGACCGATCGCCACGATCACGATCACAAGCAGGAAGGTCGGAATGGTCTGGATCAGTTCGGTCAGGCGCACCAGCAGGTCGTCCACCCAGCCGCCGAAGTAACCGGCCGATGCTCCCACCAGCACACCAATCGTCAGGCTGATCAGCGCCGCCACGGCACCTACGGCAAGCGATACACGTGCCCCGTGTGCCACGCCTGCGGCCACGTTGCGCCCGAGTGAATCGCTGCCCAGCAAGGCGGTGCTGTCTTGGCCGGGCCACAGCAATGGCTCGGTGACCATATCCAGCGGGTCTCCCGGAAAGATGACGTTGGCGAACAAGGCCAAGCCAACGAATGCACTCAAGATGAGCAGACCCGCCATCGCCGATGGGTTGCGCAGCAGCGCCTTCCACGCCGTGTGGCGCGATGGTGCAGCCAGCGCGCCTGTGACCGGCTGGGCAGCCACCGCCTTCGATGCCGCCGTGCGCCACGGACGCCATCCCAATACCGCTTGTCGTGTCATGCGAATTCCTTTTTTTCAGCGGATCTGAATGCGCGGGTCGAGCCAGGCATGCAGCAGATCGACCAGCATGTTGACCACGATCACCAGCAGCGATGCCATGAACAGAATGCCCAGCAACACCGAGTAGTCACGTGCCAATACCGATTCCAGCGCCAGGCGGCCCAGCCCCGGCCAGCTGAACACGGTTTCAATGACGGTTGCCCCACCCAGCAGTGCACCGAAGTGCATGCCCGCCACCGTCGTGACGGGGATCAGCGCGTTGCGCAATACGTGGCGGAAGGTAATGGCGGCCGGGCTCAGGCCCTTGGACTCTGCCGTGCGGACGTAATCCTGGCGGTTCACTTCCAGCATCGACGCGCGGGTCAGCCGCGAAAAGATCGCCACGAAGAACCCTGCGGTGGCCAGCGCGGGCAGCACCAAGTGACGCGCACCGTCGATCACGGCGGGCCAGCCTGTCAGCCCTGCACCAATGCTGTGATCACCGCCCGTGGGCAGCCAACCCAGCTTCACCGAGAACAGCACAATCGCCATCAGGCCCAGCCAGAAACCGGGTGTGGAATACAGCAGCAAGGCCAGCACCGACAACACGCGGTCCTGCCACTTGCCGGCCTTCAACGACATCAACACCCCGATCAGCACGCCCGACAACACAGCCACGCCCAGCGCGGTGCCCATCAACAGCAAGGTGTTGCCCAGGCGACCGAAGATAAGCGTGGTGACCTCCGTGTTGTGTCGCGGCGAGACGCCCAGGTCGAGGAACACCAAGCCCGACAGGTAGTCCCAAAGTCTGCGCAGCATGGGCAGGTCCAGCCCGAAGTGGGCACGCAGCTGCGCCATGCTCTCGGCAGTGGCCGACCCTGCCTCAGCGGCGATCACATCGGCCGCGTCACCCGGCACCAGTTCCATCAGCACGAAGTTCAGCACGATGATGCCCAGAATGGTGGGCACGGCCTGCCAGGCATTACGGCGCAGCGTGCCGCCGATTCTGGCCCATGTTGCGTTATTGCTCATCGTCGAATCCGTCTTGGTTCACCAGGAAGCCACATGCGCGATCAAGGCTTGCTGAAATAGGCCCGGGCCAGGTTGGCGCGCACGCCGCCTGCGTTCACGCCCCAGTCGTGCAGGTTGCGAGCCGCGATCGTTACGTTCGGGTTGGCACCCAGCTCTATCGACGGAATGTCACGGTGAATGACTTCCTGGAACTCGAAGAACAAGGCACGACGGCGTGCCGCATCGGCCTCGCCTGCGGCGGCTTCCAGCAGACGATCGGCGTCAGCGCTTACGTAGTGCGGTGCGTTGGAAAATGGCAAGCCGACCTTGAAGTTCTTGGACCAGAAGACGCGCTGCACCCCAATCGTCGGGTCGAACACGTTGGTCAGGTTTTCCAGCGTGATGTCGAACGCACGGTCGGTGTAGACACGTGTGACGTAGGTGGCGAAGTCCAGGGTTTGCAGTTCGGCGTCGATGCCGATGCGGATCAGCGATTGCCGGACGAAATCGGCCGCGCGGCGGTCCTGGAAGGGGTTGTTCAGCAAGCGCACGGCAAAGCGTTTGCCATCGGCACCGCGCTTGTAGCCCGCTGCATCCAGTGCGGCTTCGGCTGCCTTCACGTCATACGGATAACGCTTGATCGCCGGATTGTGGAACGGCGATGCCGCGCCAATGGGCGTGGCCGATGGCACGCCATGCCCGTACCAGATCGTCTTGGCAAAGACGTCCAGATTCAAGGCTTGTGCAACGGCCAATCTGACTTCACGACGCTTGAACGGCTCGGAGTCCAGGTTGAAATAGATCTGCTGATGGTCGCCCACGTAAGGCCACGCAGTGATGTCCACCGTGATCTTCGGCAGCGCCTTGAAGCGCTCGATGTCGGACAGCGGAATGACCTTGTTGCCCAACTGCACTTCGCCCGATTCCAGCGCAGCAGCCCGTGCCGCAGCATCGGGAATGAAGCGCGCCACGATGGCATCCAGATAAGGACGTGGCTGATCCCAGTAATTGGGATTGCGTTCAAGCTTCACATAGCTGCCGCGCACCCATTCCTTGAAAACGAACGGGCCGGTGCCGATGGGCGCGTTGTTCAGCGGGTTGCTGGCAATGTCCTTGCCTTCGTACAAGTGCTTGGGGATGATCGGCGACTCTGCGCCGTCCAGCGCGGTCAGCAGATACGGCGCTGGCTTGTCGAGCAGCAGAATGACGGTATGGGCATCGGGCGCTTCGATGCTGCGCACATTGGCGAAGGTGACGCGGCCACGCGGGTGAACCGTTTTCAGCGTCTCGATCGAGAAGACCACATCTGCGGCGCTGAAGTCCTTGCCATCGTGCCACTTCACGCCCTTGCGCAGCGTGAAGGTATAACGCAGGCCGTCCGGCGTAACCTGCCAGGCCGTTGCCAGCGCGGGAATGGGCTGCAGCTTCACGTCGAAGTTGAACAAGCCCTCGACCACTTTCGGACCCAGGTCGGTGCTACCGCCAGCGGTGGTGGTCAACGGTACAAAGGCAGCCGGTTCAGGCGTGACGATCCAGGTGAGCGTGCCACCGCGCTTGGCCGCGTCGGTGGGCACCGGGGCAGCGGTCGTGGATGCCGTCTGTGCAACTGCACCCAGAGACAGGCTCAGGCCCAGGGTGGCGACAGCGGCGTTCAGCAGAAAGCGCGAGGTGCGTTGCCCGATGGTCTTAAGCACAGCATGCGAAGATAAATTCGTGTTCAGGCGCATGGCTTTATTCCTTCACCGTGGCGGCGGCAAGCACGCGTGCAACCCGCCCTTCAACCGGGTGCCCCGGATCGGTATAACCAGGCGTAGACGAATGGCCTGCGACTACCAGCCGATTCACCAGCGCTTCGTCTTCCGGCGTGAACACGTAGTCAAGCGCCTTGGCGTAGCCGTCCCATTGTTCGACCGTGCGCGGCCCGGCAATGGCCGAGGTGATCAGGCGATTGTTCAGCACCCAGCCCAGTGCAAAGGCGACCGGGTCGATGCCGCGTGCAGCAATGTGTTCACGAATCACGCGGGCAATATCGACCGACTCTTGTCGCCATTCGGTTTCCAGCAGGCGCTTGTCCTTGCGGGCGGCACGCGAGCCTTCGGCCGGCGCATCGACGCTGTCGTACTTGGCAGTCAGCACGCCACGGGCGAGCGGGCTGTACGACACCACGCCCACACCAAATGCGTGGGCGGCGGGCAGTTGTTCGACTTCGGCCGTGCGATTGACCAGGTTGTAGAGCGGTTGACTGGCCACGGGGCGATCGATGCTTTCGGCATCGGCCAGGTAAGCCACTTCAGCCAGACGCCAGCCGGTGAAATTGGACACGCCGAAGTAGCGGATCTTGCCCGAGCGAACCAGGTCGCCAATGGCGCGCACGGCCTCGCCCAAGGGGGCGTTGAAGTCGGCGCGGTGGAAGTACAGGATGTCCAGGTAGTCGGTGCCCAGACGACGCAGGCTGTTTTCCACCGATTCGATGATCCACTTGCGCGAGCTGCCCCGACGATTCGGGCCTTCACCCAACGGATTGCCGAACTTGGTGGCCAGCACCCAGTCGTCACGATCGCCGCGAATGGCGCGCCCCACGACTTCTTCGGTCTTGCCCTTCTGGTAGACGTCAGCAGTGTCGATGAAATTGACGCCACTTGCCTTTGCGCGCGCAATGATTTCATGCGAAGTGGCCTCGTCGGTCGGGCCACCGAACATCATGGTGCCCAGGGCAAGACGAGAAACTTGCAGGGCGCTGCGCCCCAGATAGCGATGACTCATGAGAAACCGTTTCGATTAAGAGTATTTGCCGACCCGAGCGCAATAAGGCTCGAATCCGATTATTGGATATAGCTACGAGATATGAACCAGCTCGCACCGACAACAATAAATACTAAGAAATGCCCAACACCAGCGTCAAAGACTGATATCGCGTTAGCAAATACTTATAAGCAAACACCCGTCTGGCTGACCGAAACGCTTATCCCCTGAGCCGACAGAAGCCAACGCGTGCCATCACAAAAGGTTATTTGCGAAGATCAAATGATTGTTTGACGCGATCGCATCGAAATTCGGACAATAACTTTACGCAGATACCCACCATATCTGCGTTCAACCTCCATTATCAAATTCCATTTCTCGCGGCATTAAATAGATTGCCGCTGGCACAGTGTTGCTGACACCTGCGCCGCTTATCGATCAGCCCGGCATTTCCACCCCGTGTGTCGAATATCTTCTTCGGCATGTCGGCGTGTGCGCCCAAAGGAAGCATGAGTGTTATTGAATCAGCCGAATCTTCGGCCAGGCTCGACCACCCCGTTTCACCGTCAGACTTCCCAGACAGTCCGTATTCGCAAGCACTGAAACAGCCTGTGCTGCTGGGTCTGTTTCTGCCGATTCAGGCAGGCGGATGGAGCGCATCGACGCTCCCGCGTACCACCGACTGGAGTTGGGAATACAACCGCGACCTGGTGTTGCATGCCGAAGCGCTAGGCTTTGACCTGGTGTTTGCGCTGTCGCAATGGCTGCCCAAGGGCGGTTACGGCGGCGTCTTCGACGGCAATGCGCTGGACTCATTCCAGACCACCGCTGCGCTTACGTCGATCACCAAACGCATTCTGTTGGTATCGACCATCCACGTGCTGTACGGCCCCATGCACCCTTTGCATCTGGCGAAGTGGGGTGCAACGCTGGATCACATTTCCGGTGGCCGCTGGGGCATCAACCTGGTGACCGGGCACCGTGCGGTGGAACACGAGGCATTCGGTTGGAACCGAATCGAGCACGACAAGCGTTATGCCTTGGCAGATGAGTTTGCCCAGGTCTTGCAACGCCTGTGGTCAGACGACGAGCCTTATTCATTCGAAGGTGAGTCGTCGTGGAAGCTGAAGAACGCTTTTGTCACCCCCAAGCCGCGCTACGGCCGCCCGCTGCTGGTCAATGCGACGGGGTCGGATGCAGGCATTGCCTTCGCTGCCCGGCATTCGGACATCGTGTTCATCACCAGCCCCGGTGCGTCGGACTTTGCCAGCGCCATCCAGGTGCTGCCCGCGCATGCACAGCGAGTGAAACAGGCCGCCCGCGATCAAGGTCGTGAAATCCGCACGCTGCTGAATCCAATGGTCATCAGCCGCGCAAGCGAAGCGGAAACGCGTGACTACTACAACGCCATCGTGGCCCACCAAGACTTCCGCACGCCCGAAGGTTTCCAAGCCTTGGACAGCGATGCACACGCCTGGAAAGGCCGTGCCGGCATCGACCCACCCAGCCGCCGTGCCATCGGCGGCAACATCGAAGTGGTCGGCACACCTGAACAGGTGGTCGAACAGTTCATTCAATTGAAGCGCGCAGGCATCGACGGCCTGCAACTGAGCTTCTTCGATTTCAAGCCCGACCTGGAATTCTTCGGCGAGCACATTCTGCCGCTGATGAAACAGGCCGGACTGCGGTTCTGATATTTCCCTTCTTCACGGACGACACATGACGAATACCACCTGGGCGCGCGCGTTTGCGCTTGCCGTGCCATTGATGCTTTGGAATGCCAGCACGTCGGCACAAGCGTCGCCACAAGCGCCAGTACGCGGCGGCACCTTCACCTATGCAATGGCGCAGGAACCCACCACGTTGGTGTCCTTCCTGGATACCAAGACCGACAACCGCAATGTCAGCGCCAAAGTGACCGAAGGCCTGCTGCGCTACGACCTGAAGTTCAAACCCCAGCCCCTGCTGGCAACAGCATGGGAAGTCAGCGCCGACGGCCTGCGCTACACCTTCACGCTGCGCAAAGGCGTGAAGTTCCACGACGGTTCGGACTTCACCTCGGCCGATGTGCGGTATTCGATTCTCAAGCAGAAAGAACTGGGCCCGCGCGGCCGCATCACCTTTGCCAACGTGCAGGCGGTCGAAACGCCCGATGCCCACACTGCGGTCATTTCGCTGGCCAAACCCGCGCCCTATCTGATCAACGCCCTGTCGTCGGCCGAGACGCCCATCGTGCCGCACCAGCGCTACGGCGACGCCAGCCCGCTTGCGCATGCAAACACCAATCAGCCGATCGGTACCGGCCCGTTTGTCTTCAAGGAATGGGTCAAGGGCAGCCACGTGGTGCTGGAAAAGAACCCCAGCTACTGGCGTGAAGGCTACCCCTACGTGGACCGCGTGATCTTCCGCTTCATCAAGAACGCGGCATCGATTTCAGCGGCCATCGAAGCAGGCGAAGTCAACGCCGCGCTGAACGTGGCAATCGCCGACATCGACCGCCTGGCCAAAGACCCCAAGCTGGCGGTGGACGACACCTACGACGCCTTCCTGAACAACGCCCTGTTCCTGGAGTTCAATCACAACAACCCCATTCTGGCCAACCAGAAAGTGCGCTACGCAATCGCCCATGCGATCGACCGCAACTTTATTGCCAACACCGTTTATTACCGTCGCGCCCAAGTCGTCAATTCTCCGATCCCGGCAATCTTGACGGACTATTACGACGACAGCACCTTCAACTACACCGTAGACGCAGCCAAGGCCAACGCGCTGCTGGACGAAGCAGGCTACCCCCGCAAAGACGGCCAGACACGTTTTGAGCTGCGCCTGAGCTTCCTGCCCTCGGCCGATTTCAAACGCGCATCTGAATACATTCGCGCGTCGTTGAACCGCCTAGGCATCAAAGTAGAAATCGTCGACGGCGACCTGCCCACCTTCCTGAACCGGGTCTACAAAGAACGCGGCTTCGACCTGAACGTCAACGGCCTGGGCCGCCTGTTCGATCCGACCGTGGGCGTGCAGCGCATCTACTGGTCCGATGCGATCAAAAACCCGATTCCATGGGTCAACGCATCGCACTACAACAATGCGCGTGTAGACGAACTGTTCCGTGCAGCCGCCGTGGAAACCGACGCCACCAAACGGGCCGCGCAATTCAAGGAAATCCAGCAGACCGTTGGCCGCGAACTGCCGGTACTGCCGCTGGTGACCGTGCCGTCCGCCTTGCAGGTCTATCAGAAGCGGGTGCACCAGTTGAACAACAACGTCGAACTGACCGCAGGCGATTGGTCCGACCTGTGGATCGCCCCCTGACAAGCAACGAGGCATCCATGACGCACGCATTGGACATCGCCGCTGACATCATTGCGCCGGATCGCTCTGCCGACTTGCCGGCACTGGTCTTTGCACCGGCCCACGAGCAAGCGCGGGCACTGGCAGAAGGACGGGTAAGCGCCGTTGAACTGCTGGCCTACACGCTGGCAAGAATCGACAGGCTCAACCCCGTCATCAACGCGGTGATCGTGCGTGACGACACGTCCGCCTATGCCGCCGCCCGGGCCGCCGACGCGGCTTTAGCGCGCGGCGAACGCAAGCCCTTGCTGGGCGTGCCCATCACCTTCAAAGAGAACTTCGACGTAGCCGGACTGGTCACCAGCGTGGGCGACCCGGCCTGGGCAGACAACCGCGCCCAGGTCGACGCACCGGCCGTCACGGCACTGCGCGAGGCCGGCGCAGTGGTCATCGGCAAAACCAACGTCCCGCTGGCGCTTGCCGACCTGCAAAGCTTCAACGCCATCTACGGCACCACCAACAACCCGTGGAACCTGGCCCACACCCCGGGCGGCTCGTCGGGCGGATCGGCCGCAGCCGTCGCGGCCGGGTTCTCGGCGCTGGACCTGGGCACCGACATTGGCGGCTCGATCCGTATTCCGGCGCACTTCACCGGCACCTTCGGCCACAAGCCCAGCTACGGTTTGGTCTACAACGGCGGGCTGGGCGTACCGCCCGGCAAACAATCGCTGCGCGACCTGTCAGTGGCAGGCCCGCTGGCACGCAGTGCCCAAGACCTTGAACTGGCGCTGACCCTGCTGCTGAACCGCGACCCGCAGGCAAACAAGACGTGGCGCGCAGAATTGCCCGCGCCAAGGCAGCACAGGCTGAGAGACTTTCGGGTGCTGCTGCTGACCCAATGGCCCGGCCAGGACCGCAGCGAATCGGAACAATGGGTGCATGATCGTTTGGTGGCTGTAGTCCAAGCAGCAGGTATCACGCCGCTGACAATTGAAGACCTGCCCGATGGTCTATGGCCCGATCTGCCTGCGACACATCGGCTTTATCGCAGTTTATTAACAGCTACCCGGCCAGCACCGCGACCAGATACCCCGCACGCCAAAGCCGAGGCACAGGCCCTGCGCGAAGGCAGCGACGACAGTGACGAAATCGCCGGCCGACGCGGGCCGCATCTGACACATGGCGAATGGCTGGAGAAAAACGAAGCGCGCATGCAGCTGCGCCAGCGCTGGAGCCGCATTTTCGAACACATCGATTTGGTGTTGACACCGAACTTGGTGACGACGGCGTTTCGGCATGATCCGAATCCGCCCAAACAGACGCGCACCATTCCGGTTTCGTATGCGGATGGGGTGCGGCAGCTTGGATTTTTTGAGCTGTTCAACTGGGCAGGGTTGCCGGTGCTTCCGGGCTTGCCAGCGACGGCGTTTCCGTTGGGGCTTGATGCCCTGGGGCTACCCGTTGGTGCGCAGGCGATTGGTCCGTTTCTGGAGGATCTGACGCCGATCCGGTTTGCGCATTTGTTGCAGCAGGCCGGGCTGAGCCAGTTTGTGGTGCCGCCAGGGTTTGCGGGGTGAGTGAGCGGCGTGATGGTTATTCGGGTAAGACCATCTGCCTGGTTAAAGTTATCAGCCCGGCGGGAAAATTTGCCAGGACGAAGCACGTGTTGGTGGACCATATCATCCCCGCTGACGCGGGGAAACACGCAGACCAAGCGTGTTAACCAGGCCCGGTTCGGCGGTTCATCCCCGCTCGCGCCGGGAACATGTCAGCTGATTGCCGTCGTAGTAGTCGGCGCACGGCTCATCCCTACTAGCGCGGGGAACACTATGTCTTCGTGCCTGCCAGCAGTGCACGCACCGGTTCATCCCCGCTCACGCGGGGAACACGCGTCGAACAGCGGAGAAACAGCGGCGGTGGGCGGTTCATCCCCGCTCGCGCGGGGAACATTATGCGTCCTTGAACGCCATCCGAGCACCGACCGGTTCATCCTCGCTCGCGCGGGGAACACGGCTGATGTGGGTGTCGATCCTGCCTCGAAGCCGGTTCATCCCCGCATACGCGGGGAACACTGCGCCATCGATTGATTGGTGACGCCGACGGCCGGTTCATCCCCGCATACGCGGGGAACACCAGCGATGGCGACGGACTGACGTTTACCCTGACGGTTCATCCCCGCATACGCGGGGAACACGACCGTCGGAACAGCCAGGGTTCTGGCTACAACGGTTCATCCCCGCATACGCGGGGAACACCACGGCTACTCGCCCGAGGCCGTTCTGATTGGCGGTTCATCCCCGCATACGCGGGGAACACAGATGGCAGCGCCACACACGCCAAAGAAATTGCGGTTCATCCCCGCATACGCGGGGAACACTTTGCTCGGGTATGCCATCAAACATCTCCCTGCGGTTCATCCCCGCATACGCGGGGAACACGCCCACATAGGCACACCAGCCGGGACCACCAACGGTTCATCCCCGCATACGCGGGGAACACGCCTCCGCCCAATAGCGCAGCTATAAGGGTGCCGGTTCATCCCCGCATACGCGGGGAACACTCTTTGTGGCCACGCTGACCGGCGCATAGAGCCGGTTCATCCCCGCATACGCGGGGAACACTCTATGAGCAAATGGCCGCTGCTGCCGCTAGCCGGTTCATCCCCGCATACGCGGGGAACACTTCCGCGAGTGGAACGCGCTGGAGTACGAGAACGGTTCATCCCCGCATACGCGGGGAACACGTCGTGACGCTCGCTTGCAAGTCAGTGACCTGCGGTTCATCCCCGCATACGCGGGGAACACGCACTGGGAGCGCCAGAAGAACCGCGAGGTAACGGTTCATCCCCGCATACGCGGGGAACACCGAGGATCACCAAGGGCGGGGACCAAAAGCTACGGTTCATCCCCGCATACGCGGGGAACACCTCGACGCCGTGATAGAAATCAGTAGTAGCCACGGTTCATCCCCGCATACGCGGGGAACACTAGAGAACATGGCGTCCCTTCCCGCCATTGGGCGGTTCATCCCCGCATACGCGGGGAACACTAAACCCGCCGCCAGCAAGCGAAATCATTGAGCGGTTCATCCCCGCATACGCGGGGAACACGATTTCCGCTCATCGAAGTTATCAGCAAAGTCCGGTTCATCCCCGCATACGCGGGGAACACACTTAGCCTACATCATTGTTTTTAAAGAGAAAAACCACCCTCGAAAATTCTACCGATTTTCCAGGCAGATTTTCACCCCTGTTTCAGCCCTTGCCGACCGCCTCAAACACCAACCCAATCACTGCGTCATACACGGCCCAAACCACCTTGCCATCCGCCCGTACGGTTTCGGCTTGCCAGCGTCCGTCCGCAGCCACCAGCGGCAACAACAACGCAGGTGCTTCCAGCAATCGATGCCGTGCTCTCAGCGCATCGATCTGCGTACCAAAGCGCTGACTCCACGCCGGCGACAAGGCCTCAATATGGCGAGCGTCAACCGTCACGGCGGACTGCTCCCATGCAAAGGCTCCGTCATTACGCCAAGCCTGTAGTTCCGACCCAGTATCCCGGCACAGAAAAATCTTCACCGTTGCTTCACCCAATCGCGTGGGTACCTGGGTGTCTTCATACCAGTGGTGACTGCTTTCCACGCAGTACCCGTTTTCCATGCGCAGCGCGTTGAAGCGTGCCTGCGCACCTTCGGCCATCACGACGCCCATGTAGGCCGACGTGGCTTTTTGCAGGGCGTCTGGTATTTCTTCCGCAGCATCGCCATAGACCGCTTCGACCAAAGTCCGAACCCCGCCGATCTGCCCTGGCTCGCCAGGACTGACAATCCGCCCTGCATTCACCAATGCACGCTGCGTAAGCCACAGGTTGCCGACATTGGGGTACACGTATCGCCCGCGTGGAAAGGTCAGCGAATACCAGTCTTGCCTTGGTGTCGTTGTCCACACCGGAGCCAGAATGTGCAACACAGGTTCAGGGCGCTGTTCATGGGCAGACGGTTCACCATCTGCTGCTCGCGTGTGACGATGCAAGCGCCCTGCTCGCTGGATCAGCAGGTCGATAGGCGCAAGGTCTGAGATGAGCACATCAAAATCGAGATCCAGCGATTGTTCGACAACCTGCGTTGCCACCAACACCTGCGATCTGCGCATTGCTGCGGTGGACGTTTTGCCGAAACGTGCTAGCACGCTGTCTTCGATGTCCAGACGGTCACCCATCGCATATCGGCTGTGGAACAAAGTCAGCGTAGACGCATGCATGTCGCTGCTCAGTTTTGCGTAGGCTGCGCGTGCGTCGCCAACCGTGTTCCGTATCCAGCAAACGCTTTTGCCTGCCGCCGCCTGTTCCCGAATCAAGGTGATCACCGCATCTTCGTCATGCAAGCAACGCACTGCTACCTGTCGCACCAGAGACGAACGCGTTTCGCATGCGTAGGTCTGTGTGGTGTCGTGAACATGCGTGACCAGCGGGTAACGCAGGTCTGCCGCAAGCGGTTCGCCTTGGTTGCCTTTGCCCGCCTGGAATGCTTGCACCAGTTCTGCCCGCATGTCGTTAGCCAAGGTCGCCGACAGCAAGATTGCAGAGCCGCCCTGGCTGGCATGCGCGGCCAACAACTTGGCAAGCAAGGCACGCATGTAGGGATCGTAGGCATGCACTTCGTCAACCAGCAATACCTTGCTTGCGAGGCCCAACAGCCGCAGTGACTGATGCCGAACGGGCAGCACAGACAACAGGGCCTGGTCCAGCGTGCCGACGCCAACGTGCGCCAGCAAGGACTTCTTGCGACTATCGGCCAACCAGGCAGCGCACTGACTGCTTGCGCTGGTGTCGTCATGCCGATAGTCGGCGTCACCTGACTGCGCGTGCGCATACAGCACACTTTCTCGGAAGGCATCCACCAACTGCCTGGCACCATGCGCGAGCACCAATGAAGGAGACGCGTCGTCTTCGTACAGGCGTCGATATACCGACCCGACGCGCTGGTACATCTGGTTGGCGGTTGCCATTGTGGGCAGCCCAAAATACAGGCCGTGCGCAAGATTGGCCGACATCAGGCGATACGCCAGCATCAACGCGGCTTCGGTTTTTCCAGCGCCGGTGACGTCTTCAAGCAAGAACAATTGCGGGCCTGAACCGAGTGGCATCGTCGCCGCCAACTGCTGCAAAGGCGTGGGTGAAGCAAGGTAATCGAAGAGCTTGAAAGGACTGCTCCAATCGCGGATTGGCTCGGCACCGACACCCGCAGCCTGAACGACTTTTTTGGCAACGGGCAATGCCGTGCGGTCCCAGTACTCGTCCAGCGCGACTGGCTGCGACTGATATGCAAACGCCCGCTGGTCAGACCCCAACCAATCTGCCAACACGGCAGTCCCCGCCAGCCGCCACGCATGCTTTTTCAGAACCACCAACGATGCTTCGTCAGGCGTTGGAATGTCTGTGCGGATAAGCAGCCTTGCCGCCTCGACGTAGAACGCACGCGCGGCATCGATATCTGCGGTGCAGAAAAAATCGTCAGGGTCCAACGCCCACGCACCACTTGTGCTTGTCTCTTTAGGCGGCACACCGTGGTGACCAGTGCAGATGCGCGCCCAATCTGCCCAGAAATAATCGTCAGGATTGGGAAGCGGCTGGCCATCGAAATCTTGCGCCAGATAGTCGCGCCACAGCAGCCAACCCAAGGTGTCGTGTCGTTCGTCATAGCGCTTGGACGCGACGACAGGCACCAAGTCAGCAGACATGCCGGGGACGAGCCGCTGAAAAGCGCGCGCGAATTTTCCGAGGTCGTGGATGGCCAGGAAAAACCGGTGTAGCGCTGCGACGGTTTTCAGCGGCCAGCCCAAGTCTTGGGCAAAGTCGTGCAGGGAGAAAGCAGGCAGATCAACGATGCGACTTCCCGCAGCGGCAACTTCCAGCGAGTGATAGGCCAGCAGGTGATAACGGGACGAATCCGACTGGGAGACGGGCATGGCCTTGCCCCAGTAGGCGTAGTAGGAAGGTCTTGGGGGAGCGGTCACCGTTTGGCCTTGGAGGGAAATTTTTGACGTTGAGTTTGCTGTGATTTGATGGGAGGCGAAAACGAAAAATCGAATTACGTATTCGAGAATGGACGTAGCTCATCCCCGCATGTGTGGGGAACAAATATAGATGGCAATCGCAGCGCCAATCTAGGCGGTTCATCCCCGCATGCGAGGGGAACGCTCGAACGTGACGCTCTCGGCGTTGGAGATGTATAGTTCATCCCCGCTCACGCGGGGAACACTCAGCCTGCGCCGTGGCGTAGTCGGACCATTGCGGTTCATCCCCGCTCGCGCGGGGAACACGATGACATCACGGTCGCTGCACTGCGCGCGGCCGGTTCATCCCCGCTCACGCGGGGAACACAAGGTCGTTCTAGTCCACCTTGTTTCGGCCTACGGTTCATCCTCGCCTGCGCGGGGAACACCGACGGATGTAGCCAGCGCGTGCGCGCAATCCCGGTTCATCCCCGCCTGCGCGGGGAACACCAATTGCAGCCCGTAGCGATGCCTGGGCAGATCGGTTCATCCCCGCATACGCGGGGAACACGACAACGCCGTGGCCTGCACGCCGTCGACCAACGGTTCATTCCCGCATGCGCGGGGAACACGGCCGAAGTTCTCTGCGTACTGGTCACGAATGCGGTTCATCCTCGCTCGCGCGGGGAACACTACGCGGAACAAATCCGGGCCGAGCAGAAGAGCGGTTCATCCCCGCTCGCGCGGGGAACACTTGGACCACCAGAAACCCTGGTCGAGATCGACCGGTTCATCCCCGCTCGCGCGGGGAACACACCAGACGAATCGCCGCGGCTGCATCTCCGGCCGGTTCATCCCCGCTCGCGCGGGGAACACTCTTCCAACGGGCGAAAAGCAAGTCCCGCTCGCGGTTCATCCCCGCTCGCGCGGGGAACACGTCTCTGCTTGGCGTGGCCCCGCGCATCCTGGTGGTTCATCCCCGCTCGCGCGGGGAACACCGTTTGGTGTCGTTGCGCAGCCGAGCCAAGCGCGGTTCATCCCCGCTCGCGCGGGGAACACGGGTGTAGAGGTGCGCACCAAGACCAACGAATCGGTTCATCCCCGCTCGCGCGGGGAACACTTTTCCGTTCACCTTGAGCCACTGGGGGATATACGGTTCATCCCCGCTCGCGCGGGGAACACCGTATGTGTTCTTTTGCTCATTCCTCATCTCCCGGTTCATCCCCGCTCGCGCGGGGAACACGCGCGCGGGTCAAGGGCGATGCGTAGAAGTGGCGGTTCATCCCCGCTCGCGCGGGGAACACGCCAAGTGGAACGCCTCCCGCAGCTGAACATCCGGTTCATCCCCGCTCGCGCGGGGAACACGACAGGTACGAGCGCACGGCGTGGTCGAGTTCCGGTTCATCCCCGCTCGCGCGGGGAACACGCGACAGTGACCGATGCGCCGGCACTGCCAAGCGGTTCATCCCCGCTCGCGCGGGGAACACGGCTCCTACGCGGGGTGGGTATTCGTGGCTCACGGTTCATCCCCGCTCGCGCGGGGAACACGAGAAAAAACGGGAGTCCAGCCAATGAAGACACGGTTCATCCCCGCTCGCGCGGGGAACACATCCTAGCTGGGCTGCAAGTTGCAACCCAGCACGGTTCATCCCCGCTCGCGCGGGGAACACGACGCTGAGGAAGCTCAGCATGTAGTAGCCAACGGTTCATCCCCGCTCGCGCGGGGAACACGGCGGCTCCTCGGGTCGAGGCAGGAAGTTTTCCGGTTCATCCCCGCTCGCGCGGGGAACACTCAAGGCACCGTGCCTGCCAATCACGGACCGGCGGTTCATCCCCGCTCGCGCGGGGAACACGTGCAAGAAAGCGAAGGAATGTGTGCCTACGCCGGTTCATCCCCGCTCGCGCGGGGAACACTCTTGAATGGCTTTCGGGTTAGCCTTTACCTGCGGTTCATCCCCGCTCGCGCGGGGAACACTCAATCGGAAGACGCCCACGCCAGCATGAACCCCGGTTCATCCCCGCTCGCGCGGGGAACACCCGCCCAGCCCGGACTCATTGAATTCGTAAAGCGGTTCATCCCCGCTCGCGCGGGGAACACACTTAGCCTACATCCTTGTTTTTAAAGAGAAAAAACCACCCTCAAAATTCCACCAACTTTCAGGCGTCTTTTTCAGAGTCTTGCAACGGCTCAAAGGACACCAACTGCAGCCCATCGAATTCCACCGGAAAGCGCCGGTTTTCGCCCAAAGTCTGGAACTCATATCCAGACTCATGACTACTCGCCCAGGCCATCACCACGTTGCCACTTTCATGGCCTGCAACAAGCTGCTCCCACAGCATCTCGCGCGTTCGGGTGGACACGTCACCGATGTAGACACCAGCCCTGACTTCCAGCAGCCAGATTGCCATCCGCCCCCGCAAACGCGGCGGTACGTTTTCAGTCACCACGACAACAAAGCTCATTACTGCGCTCGGTGGCCGACATCGCCAATGCTGGATGCATTCGGAATCGCAGGCGGGACAGATTCTGGTGGTGCTTCGGGTGGCGATATTTCGCCTGCGGCCAGTACCTCTTCAATCGCGGGAATGATCTTGGCCAGCAGTTTGGTGCTGCGGAACATGTCGCGGCATGCCAGTCGTACCTGCCGTTCCGGGTTGCCCGCAGGCTTGGCGGCGATCTTGAAAGCCAGGGGCACCACGGTGTCGAACTTGAACAGGTCGGCCACGTCGTAGACGAAAGACAGCGGTTTGCCGGTGTGGATAAATCCAACGGCAGGTGCGTATCCGGCCGCCAGAACCGCTGCCTCGGTAATGCCGTACAGACAACTGGTGGCGGCGGAAAGGCATCGGTTTGGAATGTCTGCGACATCCCATTGTTGGCGGTCGTAGTTGCGCGATTGCCAGTCAACGCCGTATTGCCTGGCTAGCAGTTTGTAGGTTTCGCGGACGCGTGCACCTTCGATGCCACGCAGTTGTTCAACGCTGCGTCGCGCGGGTGCGGGTTCCTGGAAACGGATTTCGTACATCTTGCGCACGACTTTCAGTCGCAAGTCGTCGTCCAGCGCAAGTTTGGCCTGATACAGCAGGCGGTCGGCGCGTGCACCGCCTGGCTGGCCGCTGGCGTACAGGCGCACGCCAGCTTCACCGATCCAGACCAACAAGGTGCCAACCGTGGCAGCCAGATGTACTGCCGCATGGGATACCCGTGTTCCGGGTTCCAGCATGATGCAGGCAACCGATCCGACGGGGATGTGCGTGCGCACGCCTGTTTGGTCGATGACAACGAAAGCTCCATCCAGTACGTCGATCTGTCCGTACTGGATGAAGATCATCGACACCCGATCTTTCATGGGCAAGGGTTTGAGTGGCGGCAGCAGACTCACGAGACGCGCTTGACCAATAACAGCCCGCAGCCAAACGCCCGCGCGTGTCCTACCCCACCCACCAATTTGGCTGCCAGGCGTGCTGGGTCTGTCACTTGCGCCAGGCCCTGGTAGTCAAACGACGAGAACTCGATGCTGCGTTTTTTGTGGTGCAGCCTGTGCTGGGTATAAGCGGTCGTCAGAACACTTTCTTCCTGAAATTCGAGCCCCCAGTCTTCCCCGCGCGATGACAGCCAGGCAAGCGACCGTTCGGTGATCAAGTCATTTCGCGATGCTTCCGGCAGGCTGGCACCTTGGCGCTTTGCTTCCATCAGGACGTCGTGCCGTCGTGACTTGCCACCCGCCGCATCGCGGCGGGCAACGGTGGGATTGGCGCGCAGGTCGAAACGGACCCAGTCGCCGGACTCGAAGACGGGTGCGTAGGGCTTGGACTGCACGGCCAGCAGCCCAGCTTCCGCGATGGGGGCGCGCGCAGACACCACGTAATAGAAGGCTTTGCCGCGTGCATCCAGTTCGCGTCGGAACAGGAAGTCACGCTGTTCGTTATCGCCAGGGAACAAGCGCCATACCAAGGCGTGATCGCGGTAGGCATCGCCATGCCTGCTGAGTGACGCCAGCAGCGCCATGTCGAGTGGACGGTCCAACAATTGAGCACGCGAGAAATAGTGGCTCATCGGGATTCCTCTGCCGCCAGAAATACCGATTCCTGGCGAGGCGCAAACTGCCAGCGTAGCCGCGACAAGGGCTGGTCATGGCGATCTGTGTGGAAGCTTGCTTCCATGCCCGCGTCCATGCCGGATTCCCAGTAATAGCGCGCTGCGGAAAGTCTGAAGCCGATGCGATCTTCACGCGTGGGCCACGCGTGTTCGCCTGTCGTGTTCAACAAGGAAAAAAGGGAATATTGAGGCGTGTCATCCAGCGCGCTGCGCAGCGTGACACCACCTACCTGTTGGGGCGACAAGGGAACGGCCAAGGGGCAGGATTTTCTTCCCAGATAAAGCGGAAACACGGGGTGACGCAAGGCGTGGTCAAGTGCCGACAAACTGGCCGGTGCACCAGACAATGCCTCTACCGCAACCAATGCAATGCTGTCGCAGCGATATTCACGAGCTGACAGCAAGGTGCCCACGCGCGTCGGGTCAGCCAGTTCCTGGCGGCGCGTGCGGTAGCGGATTTTTCGCTGCTGTTCGGGTGCTTGAATGGTGTGGTAGTCGCGCAGCGGCGTGCCTACGCTGACCAGCTTCACCCCAAAGCGATACCCGGCGATGAGCGTGGCTTGGCCGGTGTCGTCATCGCGTTTGATGCCAAGCGCGGCCCCCAGCAGCCCGATCAGCGCCGACTTGGACGGATGCACGGCGGAATGCCGCGACTCGCCTACCGCGATTTCCCCCCAGCTTGCCAGTGGCCCGTACAGGCGCATTACAAGATAGTCGGCCATGCGTTCATTCCGTTGCGACGAAGTCGATCAGTGCAGCAAGCGTTCCTTTGCCCGCCAGCACATCGATGTCCAGATGCGCATCCGAACACGCGCCATAGACCTTGTCCATGTTGTTGCGCACGGTGGTCAGCGCGTCGATGGCGTCCTTTGCATAGTCGATGCCCGTCACGGGTTTGACGAAGGCCAAGGACAGCGAGCGCGGTTGCTGGCTGCCCTTTTCCGCCAGAACATAGTGCGCGCGAGCGCGGCTGGCAAAGCTGTTCTGTTTGCCAGTGGGGCCAACGGTAGCGGCGGCTTCGGTCAGTGCGCCCAGGGCTTGCTTGGTCAGGGTTTCATCACCGCCAAGATTCTCTTTCAGGCGGTCACGGTCGATGCAGATGTACTGGTAGAACACGGCGGCGGCAAAGCCGGCTTCGCCAACGTGACCGGCACCGGAATCATCGTTGTTCAGATCATCAACCGCGGTGAAGTAATCGTCTTCGACCACAGATGCATGTACGCCGATGGCGTGCGCTACTTGCACGGCAGCTTCTGCGTTGAATTGGTTTTTGCCGGCCAGCATGCGGCCAAACATAGCGATATCGACGGCATGTTGAACGTGCAGCAGGCCTTTTAGCTCCGACTCGGTCGGCGCACGTTTGTCGGCAATGACGTTGGCAATCAATTGATTCAGTGACGCCCGTTCTTCAGGGGCGACATGAACGAGTTGCTCGATATCGAGCGGGCTTTCTTTCTTGGTCGTACCGTACACGCTGGCGATTTGGGACGCCCATTCAGTAGCCTGCTTTTCAGCAATACCCGCCTTTAAAAATGCCTCATAGGCTTCGCGTCCCAAACGCTTGGTGCGCGTGCCAATGTTGCCTGCCAAGTGTTGTTGAAAAATCTCTGAGGTACGCCATGCGCGCTTCAGGCTCTGCGAAGAAATACGAAGCCGTTCAACACCACCCACGCGTGCTGTTTTGGGATTGCCCGTGTCATCGCGATTGAGGTTGGCCGGCGGATAAGAGGTCAACAGGTGCAACTGAACGAAGCGGGTCATGAGCGGATCTCGGCAGAAGTGGATTCAATGGATTTTTCAACGACAGCGCGGTCACGCGCAGGCAGGTAGTAATCGCGCGCCCAGCGCGACTTCAGCTTGTGATTGGGGTCTTGTACGGGTTGACGCTGTTCAACGCACCAGGCGATCACATCGTTGGCAAGCGCCACCACATCGGCCTTGTTTCCAGCAAGCTGGATGGCGCGCTTCAACTGGCGATAGAAGTCGTCGACGTCGCTGGTACGCATCAAGCGCAAAAATCTCAGCTCGCTCAGTTTGGCGTCATCACCGCCTAGCTGGGCGGCAAGGCTGCGGCCATCACGCACGTCATCCCTAACGGCAGCGACCGCACCGGCAACCAGGGCAACTGCGGCGTAGTCGTCCGCAAAATGTTTGAACTGCTTGTCGGCTTCGATCTTCATCAGCCCGGATGCCAGGCGATTGGTAGACGCTTCGACAATCAGTTCGTCAACACCAGCACAGCGTTTGAGTGCTGCCCTGGCCCCGCGCCCCAAGCCCAGCAGCCCTGGGTGGATAGCCGGTGAACCTTGCTCTTGCGGATGTATGGCCGCCCACCACGCGCGAACCCAGCTCGCCTGGGCGTCATTCAGATATCGGTGCTTCACACAGCTTCCTTCAGATGGGTGTTGACGATGTCCCGAAGCGGTTTCATGGCCTTGCTGGCGTGCAGCCACTTCACCAGGTCTGCACGTGCCTGAATCACGCGCCGCATGTTCGTATCTTCGATAGGCGCGGTTTGCACCCATTGGTCGAACAGGCCAAGCGCATGCTTGCGGGTGTCCCGAAGCCAGCGTTGATACGGTTCGGCCAGCATCGCTTCGTTGTCGAAATCGACTTGCGACAGTTGTTCCAGCAAAGCGTAGAAATGGGGTTCTGATTGCTGCCAGAAGCTCAGGGGAACGGCAGCGTCACTGGCCACATCCCCAGGGCGGTTGAAGCGTGCGGCTTTGACGTATTTGCCCAGCAGGCTGGCAGACTCGGACGCGACATCGATAGCCAGGCGGGCGGCTTTGGCGAAGTGACGCAGTTGCCATTCGGATTCGATGTTGTGGAATGGCAAGGTGCTGTCATACCAGCAGCGAGCCTTCATGTTGTCCATGTCGTAGCCGAAGCACCACAGCTTCACAGGCAGCTTTCCCTGTTTGCTGTTCATGTGCTCTACCACCCGGGCGGCCTTGGGTTTGGCATCGTCGCTGCCGATCGCCAAGCCCAACCAATGCCGATAACCGATACCGCCCTTCTGACCCTTGATCGACAAGGGCAGCGTCTTGGGATCAAAGCTGTAGGGCGTCAGCGGGTGCACCCAGTGGCCGTTGTAATTGGTGCCGTAGTTGCGGGTACGGTACTGCGTCAGCAGCGTTTCACTGTGCTGTCCACACAAGTCGCAATGGCCTGTTTGCACGTTTGCGAAATCCAGCCGAATGCGGCGTGGCGTGCTCCAGTAGGCCTGTAGCGGATGGACGTTTTCAGGTGTGGTGTCGCCCACGCCTTTTGGGTCGCTGGTACGGGTCGGCCCCATCCAGGGCAGGACGGAAGACAAGTCTGCAAGCTCGGGGTACCCCAGCCAATCTTTGGGGATCACATTCAGCCAGAGTTTCTGCCAAAGCGTGGCGGCAGGGTTGCGAGGCATCAGCAAAGTCGTCAGCGGCCCGCCGCCACGCACCGACACGCGGTGCCCTGCTCCACCAGACGGCGCGTTGATCTGCAAAGTGAACAAGGCCGTTGCGGCGCATGTGGGACACATTCCGTTCACTGCGCCCCGGTGGACAAAGTGATCGAGATTTTTCTTGGTGGTGTTTTCGCCGGGTGACTCGATCAGCAGCGCAGCGATGGGGGATGCTTCGCTGTCGCTCAGCAGGTCGACATCCTGCATGAATGCAGGTTTGTCGGTGTCGAGTTCGAAGGCGTGCAGATAGGGTTCGAAGGCGGCTTTCAGCTGCGCTTCGGTGGGGGGTGCGTCCCAGTACTTTTTCCAGTCGCTAAGCTTTGCGGGTGCGAAGCTGAGTTGAAGGACGCCGATCAGATATTGAAATAGTGCCGCGCGGAAATCTGGTCTTGGTGAGATCAAGTCATAAATGTCAGGCCGCCATACATCTACGGCACGAATACGACATTCATCACCGTCACGGGTACGTACATCAAGGAATGGATCACATAGCGTGTTCATCTCACCCTCAAGCAAAACATCAAGTTATAAGTCTTATAGCTAGATCGTCGACTTATCTATCTTGTGTGCTTCTTGCTTGATGAGTCAAGGAAAAATGGCCGGACTTTACGCACCGAAGGCAGCATTTCAACGGCAAGACGATCGGTACTTGTAGACTGGCGGTCTCTTGGAACCAAGAGATGAACCGTCTTATAGCTAGGCGGACCAAACGTTCCCCGCCTAGCGGGGATATAGGGCGAAAGACGGCGCATGCGTTGGGTAGCTAAAACCTGCCCAACGCATGATTGCAGACCATGATCTCTACAAGTCTTCTGCCCGAACCTGCGCAACCATGTCAGCCATGGCCAGTTGCCGCGCGCAGTTTTCTTGAACTACTTCAGTTATCCGATGCTTCACCGCATCAGGTACGACTGGGTCGCCGCCAACACCCGGCAATGCCTTCAGCACAAGATCAGCAAGCAGCTTGATCTGCCGCCCCACCAGCGCGCCTGACAAGCCGTTGTCTTTCGCAAAGCTGGCCCATTCGAATGCGCTCAGCGCGTCGGCGGTAAATGCGTCGCCAATCGCCATTGCGTAGGTGTTACCTAGCTGCGCATCATCAAGCGCAGGCACGCACACCATGTCGTAGGCGGGGGCAAGCGTAAGTCCTGCGGCATTCACAAAGAAAGACAGGTTTTTTCCGTGCGCATCGGTGTTGCCGATCAGTACCTGGAAAATGACCCATTGAAGCAAGGCCAGTTTGTCGATGGCGGGTTGCATGCTGAAGCGTGCAATCAGGTCGAACAACTTTGCATAAGTCACGCCGTCACGAATGTTGCGCACATCAACGCCATCACCATAAGGACGCTCATATTTCATCGACACGGGAAGCCCCAAGGCCTGACACCCGTCGATAAGATGCAAGCGTTCCACCCGGTCTGCGCGCTCAAGTCGATCGAAACGACTTACCAACAGTACCGGCTCGGGTACGGTAGCGACGCGCGTATTGGCGGCCTTCACACCCACGCGTTGGGCAAGCTGCATGCAGAAGTATTCGTTGTACGGCAGGCTGGCGAGCGCCGGCCGCGCTGGCACGGGTTTGACGATCACGGTCGATGCAAGCCTGGGCCCTTCTACCAGGAACCACTCGCTGTCGCGCTCGTAAATGGCAATCTTGTCTTGATAGCCCGCTATCGATAGCCGGACTTTGCCATCCCAGACGGAAAAAGGGCGTTCCGCACGCCGACGAATTCGTTCTGACAGCTCTTCCTGGGTAACGCGGCGAAGTTGATTCGCGTCGGATACAGCAGCCCGGACAGGCGGGCTGTCGGCTGCGTCCTCCGCAGTGCCGGCTTCCATCAAGACACGCAGCGCGCCAGCCGTCTCTTTGCCCAAGGCAAACATCAAACCAACCAGATTTGCCTTGGATATCCCGTAAGCCTGCGCCGCGTGATCAAGTGCCTCTCCTTCGGGCAGTAGATTTTCGAAAAACTGGCGTACCTCGGCGCTGTGTTTTTCAGGGCTTTGCTCGGGCTCCTTTTTCAGCGGAAGACGTGGGCTTATCGCAAAGGCGTGCTTTGCAGCTGTCCACGTACCGGCATAGTCGAACGAGAACAGGTTCAACGCGGGATCATGACCTACCCATCCGATCGGGGCGTCATCAAGCCATATCGCGAGACGCGTCATGACGTGCGCTCGCTCAGCAGTTGTCGGCGAACGATTTCTCGATCCTCGGGTGCGGCAATGAAGACCCCCACGCCAAAAGCGCGCGCAACATTGATCGCGGTGGCCAAGCCTACCGACGCACGAGCTGTCTCCAAGTCGGCAAGGGTTTGTTTAGAGACGCCTACAAGCAGCGCCGCATCGGCGATGGTCATGCTGCTGGCGGTTCGAGCTGCGCGTATGGCTGCGCCGAAGTCCGCAGCGTTTTGCACCAGCGGGTCGGAGGGAAACGGAAGTGGTACGACACGGCGCATGATTAATCCTGCTATTCCAGTTTTATAGACAAGATATGCGAAAAATCCTGAATAGGTCTACTTTTCTAGGTTTTTAACAAGCATATTTGCTGAAATCACTAAAAACCTGCAATAACGTGTTTTTAACTTCGTTTCACCAAGTCCAGTTGCCCCTTGTAACGTCGGAAATCAGAGCTTCAATTTTCAGCCGGCCCCCTGCGCCACTCAGTCCTTTAGACTCAAGCCCCTCGAATTTCCCCAAGGCAAGCGCACTTATGACGCCCACGCCCGGAGACATCTTCGCGTTTTACAACGCTCGCCTGAACGCCTACACGGCTATTCAAGTCACCCATGTGGAGACTGACAAGAAACCTGCAAAGGTCGCGGTGCTTACCCTCGACTGGAGGGGCAAGACACTGCCAAGCGATGCTGAAATCGCGGTGATGCAGCCCAAGGTTTTTGATTTCTTTTTCTGGAACGCGCGCTTCGTTCATCGGTGGGTGTCGCTTCCCGTGCCGCCGGGCTTCACACACGTTGGGCACAAGCCTTCGTTGCACGATGCCGAAGTAAACAGCTACAGCGGCTGGCCGACAGGGTCGTCTTTCTATTCCCAACAGCAATGGGATGCCCGGCCGAAGGCGCAGCGTGATCGCTTCAAAGAGGCCGCGGCGACGCGCGACAAGACGCCTTTGCTTACCCTGGGCGATGTCTCGGTCAATCTGTCTACGCAGCGATTGGATGGGGAGCGGCTGGCTATGGCGGGGGACTTGTCGGTCTTCGACGCGCTACCCTTGTTGACCAATGTGACGACGGATCGCCCGATTGCGGGTCTGTTCGATTTCCTGCGCAAACATGCTTTTGTCTACGAGGCGGAGCTATGCAATCACGGGGAAGCTCGGGTGGATTTGCGTGGCACGTATCTGACGCGCTTGAGCCTTGATGTTACGGGCGTGACCGAGCTGTTCCTGAATGACGATCTGGAACATCTGTCTTTGCTGGGCACCCCAAGCAGCGACTTGCGGATTCATGCAAATGCGGACGGCCGTTGGTTGACCGTGATGTTGATCGATCCCGATGTGCCTTGGCAGGGGCTGGATGCTCTGGGTGCCTTGAACGTGCGACAGGGACGCGATGTAGATGTGGCGAAGATCGTGACGCGCTTCCCTGCTTTGTCGGAACTGCGTATCTGGGGTGCGCCAGGGTATGTGCGCAACTTGCCTTCGCTGGCTGCCTTGTCAGGCTTGCAGACCTGGACGTTCTACGATGTGTTCGGCTTCGGGCCCGAGGATATTCCGGCATCGTCGAATTTCCCGATGCTGGGGATGTTCTGGACGCACAGTATTCCCGCCGATGCGGCGGCAGCCATCAAGAAGGCCTATAAGGCGGCGACGGCCAATGGTCTTGACCTGGCAGTGCGTCAGCCGCGCAAGCCGGAATGGCTGGCGGCCAATCTGGATAATCCGTTCCGCGATTGGGATGGCACGGAAGGCATTACGGCAGCCCAGGCAAAGAAGGGGGCAGCGCTGTACAAGACGGCGCGTGCAGATGCGTTGAAGGTGGCGGGTGAAGCGGATTCGCTGGCGGCGCTTGGCCCGATTGTGCGGACCTATATCGAGGCGTTCAACAAGCTTGATGCCCGCAACAATTTCATCTTCACTGAAGAGCGTGAACAGATCTGCATGGCCTGGCAGCAGATTGTGGATGCGGTTGACGAGAAGCGGCGTGAGCTTGATGCCGGGCCGGTGGACCGCACTGCGTTGGACGAGCTGATGGATAGCATCAGGGACTTCTGACCACAGGACGTCCAATTATCCCCGCCCCACCAATCGCGTATTCAGATTTTACGAAACTTGTTTGCGCCAGCGGTGGGCGCTATCTTGACGCCACCTATCTGCCAAGAAGCCTTTTTCTATGCATCTTCGATTGATTGCTCCACTTTTGCTGGCCTCTGCCACTCTGCTGCCGCTGACCAGCGCGGCCGAGCCGAAGACAGCAGAAGAAGCGATGCAGTCCATCGCGTCCCAAGCCAATTTTTTCTTGCGCAGGGCCGAGCGGTGTCCACAGTTCAATGAAGCCGAACGCAAAGCCTTGTCATCGAAGATTCTGGGCTGGATAGACGCCGAAGCAGCAAGAGTGGGGGTGTCGCCTGCGGCGTTGGCAGTGGGCACCAAGGAAGGCATCAATTACGCGGATGAGCGCTTTCCCACCATGTCTGCAGACGATTGCAAATACATCATGCATGACGTCAGAACGTATTACAAACCAATGGTGGCCCAACGCAAGGCGGGGCAAGTACAGCTGTTCGATTTGGCCTCGCGTGCGCATTTCCATCTGCGCATGGCCAAGTTCTGCAAGGTGTTCGATGAAGCCGAGCAGCAAGCCATGGCGGCGAATCTCGACAAGGCGCTGACGGCATTCGCCGCAGAGGCCGGCGCACTACCAGACCAGATTGCCGAGTACACCACCCGGGCCGCTGACGCGGCCGAGGCCGCCTACAAGGAAGATCCGTCTGCCGCAAATTGCAGCCGTAGCACACGCTCCTTGCAGGCTTTGGTGGGATAAGGCCCGATCGGCCCTACCGCTGCGGCATCAAGCGTCGCCTGATTCGGCAGCCGCTGCTGCTGCCGCTCGCAGCTTGTCTTTCTTGCTGGGCCGCTTGCCTTTGATACCGCCGGTGGCGGCGTCAGAAGCAGCCTTGTCCTGCTGCGGGGTAAGCACGTCTTCGGGCTCGAAGCCTGCTACTTGTTCGCGTCCCAGGCGCATGCCCTGGCGTTTTTCGATGACCCGCAAGTGGGCTTCGGTATCGGCGCTGACAAAGGTCACGGCCATGCCGCGTTTGCCTGCTCGGCCAGTGCGGCCGATGCGGTGGACGTATTCCACGGGAGAACGCGGCAGGTCGTAATTCAGGACGACCGGCAGTTCTGCGATGTCCACGCCGCGCGCGGCCACATCGGTGGCGATGACGACTTTCACGCGTCCGGCCTTGAAGTCGGCCAGTACCTGGGTGCGCTTGCCTTGGCTGAGTTCGCCGTGGAAGGGTTCGGCCGAGATGTCGGCGCGGCGCAGTTTGGTAGCCACGTGGTCACAGCCATGTTTGGTGGCCACGAAGACCAGCACACGTGACCATTTTTCTGTGGCGATCAAATGGCGCAGCAACATGGTGCGGCGCTCGGCATCGACCTGGATGGCGCGTTGGTCGATATCGGGCGTGGCCAGCTCGGACGCCGGAATGTCGATGACGACCGGGTCGTGCATCAGCTGCGCGACCAGCTTCTGCATGCTGGCCGGGAAGGTGGCCGAGAAGCACAGGTTCTGACGTCGTGCCGGCAACAGGCCAAGCACGTCTGCCAGTTCGTCGGCAAAGCCTTGATCCAGCATGCGGTCGGCTTCGTCCAGCACCAGCGTGCGCACTTGCTCCAAGGACAAGGCGTTGTGGTCGATCAGGTCAAGCAGGCGGCCCGGCGTGGCAACCACCAGGTCGGCACCGCCGCGCAGCGCCATCATCTGCGGGTTGATCGACACGCCACCGAATACCGCAATCGATTTGATCGATACAGACAGGTGCGCAACGAAGCGGGCAATGGTGTCCTGCACCTGAACTGCCAGTTCTCGCGTGGGCACCAACACCAGCGCACGCACGGGTCGGCGCTTGGACGCGGGTGCGTCATCAGCCGCCAGCCGTTGCAGCAAGGGCAGACAGTAGGCGGCGGTTTTGCCTGCGCCGGTTTGCGCAGCACCTTGCACGTCACGACCGGCCAGGATGGCGGGAATCGCCGCGATCTGAATCGGCGTGGGCGTGGCGTAGGCGTTTTCGGCAATCGCGCGCAGCAGCGCCGCGGACAAGCCAAGGGAGTCGAACGAAGAGGCAGGTGTGGAAGTCATGCGGCGAGAATGCGGGAATATGGCGTGGGCATCAAGGGCGTTGGGACAATGCGTAGGTGGATAGTCGGTATCGGGCCACAGCCATCGATTCCTGTCCCCGTGAAATGTACTGAGCAAGTCATGGCCGAACGGGCACAACGCTGGGCACGGCGCTTGAGCAACACTAGGCAACGTTCGTGGACCCACCAAAGCACTTCTGTTTTCATGGGAGGCATCACCCTGGCGTAAATCATGCTCAGGGAACACGTCAAAGGAGGCTCGAAGGTTTGTCCATGTTCAAGCGATTTCGTCCGTCACGCGCCAGGCACCGGATGGTTCTGGGTTCCTGTATCGGACTGTTGTCTGCCACCGCATTTGCCGAGGTGCCAGACTCGGCGGACGGCCCGTCGTGGCAGTTGTTCGCATCGCCTTACACCATGCACTGGAGCCACGACGACGATCACAAGCCGGTCTTTGCGTTGGGCATCGAGCGCATCGATCAGGACCGTTCCTTGTGGGGCGCGTCCGCATTCAGGAATTCTTTCGGCCAGGCTTCGGCCTATGTGTACTACGGCAGGCAGTGGGACCATTTCCTGGGCCAGCCAGCGCTGTATGCAAAGATTTCCGGTGGACTGATGTACGGCTACCGGGGCAAGTTCCGCAACAAGGTGCCGCTTAACGTGGGTGGTGTTTCGCCCGCCATCGTGCCAGCAATCGGCTACCGGGTCACGCCGCAGAGCGCAGTGCAGTTGAACGTGCTGGGCACGGCAGCGCTCATGTTTTCGTACAACCGGAATTTCTGAAAACGAGCTTCTGAAAAACAAAAAACCCGTACAGCCAAGGCCGATACGGGTTCATCGTTTCTTGCTACTACTGGTCATTCTGGGTTTGCGTTCTCCACTACGGGTTAGGTAGCTTCAATCAGCAAATAGTCGCTGGTTAAACGACTGGCGGACAGGGAGGGATTCGAACCCTCGATAGGCTATTAACCTATACACGCGTTCCAGGCGTGCGCCTTCAACCGCTCGGCCACCTGTCCGTGTCCACCAAGATGGTCTGATTAATCAGTCATCTCGACAACAGCCGCGCATTCTATCAGAGTTATGCGCGCCCTGCTTTGGCCCCGCGTGCAAATTTTTCATCTCGCGGAGTTTGGCCGCTTTTCAGCTTGCGCCCCAGGCGTCGCCAGCCAATCACAACGCTGGTCAGACTCAGCACCGCGCCACCCAGGCTGAGCACCACCATCAGCACGTCCCAGATGGGTCTGCGTTCCAGCAAAGGGAGCCAATCCCAGCTGTGCAGCATGGCAAACAGCCAGCGGCTGGTGCGGCGATGGCTGTCGCTGCGGTCCAGCACTGCGCCGGTGTGCGGGTCAAGATGCACCCACGTGCCAACCTTGTCGTCGAACACCACCCGCCATATCGGCAGCGGTTTATAGCCGCCGCCCATCATGGCGCTTTCCACTCGTGCGTAGTAGTACAGGTCGTAGGCGGTCAGCACCTCAACCCGGGCCACAGGTGCGGCAACCAGTTTTGCAGCGGCCGATTTCAGTCGCTCGGGGTCGATGTTGATGGCTTGCCCGGAGCCGGCGTCCAGCACGACAGGCTTACCCCCTGCATGACGCGCCAGGACCAGCGATTGGCCTGCCACCTGCACCCAGCGCAGTTCCCGCACGTTGCCATGTGCGGCGAGCAGCAGGTTGGCGGGCGTGGCGTCTGTGGCGCTGGGCAGCAAGGGGCTGCCATTCATGTCGGCCATTTTCAAGGCAGGTGCACCGGCATCGAAGATTCGCCACGGGTTCATGGACATCAAGCCGCTGAACATCCACGTCAGCGTAATGGCCGCGAACAGCAAACCACTGATGTGATGCCAGCGCATCATGCCGCTTGGATATGGCGAGCGCGACCCGCTTTTATAGCGCCGGGTGAAGCGCCACCGCATGATGCCGACTATGGTGCCGGTCAGGATCACAGCAATCCCGACGATCGACAGCCAGTTGACGATGTCGGTCCAGTAGGCGTTCAAGGCTCCGCCCCGGAAGGGATAGAGCCAGTGAATCCACGCCCCTGCATAGTTCCACAAGCGTTCTGCTCTTGGCGCATCGCGGACTACTTCGCCTGTGCTGCCAGAGATGTACAGCAAGGTGGATGCGGCGTCGTCAAGCTGCACCCGGTGCAAGGGCCGATGCGCATCCAGTCCACGCGAGTGGGTGAAGGCATCTTCGTCGATGGTGTCCACGTAGGTTGTTGATACACCGTCTGACGCAAATGCAGCGGCGCTGGCCAATGCCAGCGTCGGTGTGACCTGGCCCAGCACGACACCTGTGTTGGCATCGATCACGACCGTCTTGGCAGGCCGTGCGCGACGCGGTGGCGGTGCGGCAGCCACCGCAGACGCCGCAGCAGATTGCGTGGCCGAGGCGGACGCAGCATCCGCCGCCGGGGCCGTCTGCCGCGACGACTCAACTGCTGCCGGCACAGCCAGATAAACCGCCCTTCCCCCACTGGCGACGGCCAGCCGCAAGTCCTGCAACGGCCCTGTGATGCCCGCGGCATCAAGCGCCTGCCGAGGACTCAAGGCCACGTCACGCAACACCGGAAGCTGCGCAAGACGTTCGCGTTCCGTGAGCTTCGGGTAGCCGACATACATCATCACCACGCCAGACACGAACCACATGGCGAAGAACACGCCCAGCGCAATGCCCAGCCACCGATGGATCAGAAACAGCCAACGTTTTGCGCGTTGCATATGCGGCGGCCTAGAACGCGACGCGCAGCGTCAGGTCGGCCGTGCGCGGGGCACCCAGATACGCCATGCCACTGACCACATTCGCCGCATACACCTTGTCGGTCAGGTTGCGGATGCGTGCTGTCAACGTCATGGAACGGTCAATGCGCCAGCCCAGGCCGACATCCACCAATGTGTAAGACGGCCAGTATTGGGTATTGGCACCATCGGCATACGCTTTTCCCACGTGACGCAAACCCAGCGTGGCCTGCCATGCAGGCGTGAACGCATACGACAACCACAGATTGCCGACGACGGCAGGCGTGTTGGTCGGCCGTTTGCCGGCCAGCGATACACCGGCTTGCTGGAAGGTTTCGTACTGCGCATCAACATAGGTCAGGTTGCCCTGCACCGACCAACGTGGCGCAGGTTGCAAGCCCACGGCCAGTTCAACGCCTTGCGCGGACTGTTCGCCCACCAGCGCGGTCAAGGCGCTGTTGTTCGGGTCTTGCGTGGCAATGTTCTTGCGGGTGATGCGGTAAGCCGAGAGCGTCGCCGTGCCCTTGTTTTCCCAGAAGTCGAGCTTGGCACCGACTTCCGCCTGGCGGCCGGTGGTCAGTTCGCTGTTGTTCATCACATCAGCAAAACTCGCGGTGGACAAGACGCCCGACGGGGGATCTGCTGCCGTGGCGTACTGGGCATAGACACTGGCGTTCTGCGTCGCGTCCCACACCAAGCCGATGCGGCCCGTGGTGGGTGAATAACTACGCGAATAGCTGGCCGGGCTGGCGGCTGTCACAGCACGACGGTTGGTCAGGTCCAGATCGATGCGCTCGTGACGCAGCGCGGTGATCAGGTTCAGGCTGGGCAGCAAGGCCGTGCGGTTTTCCAGGTAGGCCGCAGCCGTGGTGATCTTGTTATTGCGGTCGGGCACGAAACCGGGGCGCATTCCCGGCACGTCAAAGAAATTCTCGGTGCCGAAGTTGTACGGGTTCACGGTGCTGACCACGGCTGGCAAGCTGTTCGGGAACCGCGTCTGTTTGTTGACGCTGTAGTCCACCCCAAACGACCAGTCGCTTTTCAAGCCACCCAGCGTGCCGCGATACAGGCCTTCCACCCTGTTGCCTATCAGGTGTTGGTCGTGGCGTTGCAGCAAGGCGGCTGAGCGAATGACTGCGGTATTGGACGCGTTGTAGCGGTAGGTCTCCACGTTGCGGTAGTCACGCAAGGCGTCGTAGACGTACAGCGTGTTCTTGAAGGACAGCGCACTGGACGCCTTCCAGTCGGTAACGGACCGCAGCCATTGCACGCGCTGCTGGTAGACGCCATCGGCACTGTTGTAGTTCTTGTCTCGAATGCCTTCGTCTATCCGCATGCGACCAACTGCTGGGTTCAGCGTTGGCGTGCCCCAATAAGGACGGTCAACATCTTCGTCCTGGAATTCATAGGCCAAGGTGTGCGACAACCCACTGCCCAGGTCTGACAGCAACGAGGCCGCCACCTGGGTCGAACGCCTGCCGGTGCCATCTGTCCAGCTGTCTGCGTCGCGGTGGTTCACGTCCAGCCGGGCGTAGTGGTCCCCTGCCCCGCTGCCATCGCCTGCGATGCGCCGATTGATGCCGAACGAGGTTTCCTTCAGACCATACGAGCCCAGTCGCACCTGGGCTTCACCAAAGTTCTGCCGCTCGGCGACCTTGGTGATGTAGTTGATCGAACCACCCACCGCACCCGATCCGAACAGGAAACTGGACGGTCCACCGATGGCTTCCACGCGGTCGTAGATCCAGCTGTCCACCGGGCGCGCGGCAATCGAATACTGCACGTTCACGCCGTTGAACAACTGACTGATCGAGTTGCTGGAAAAGCCTCGGTAGAACACGCCGACCGACCCCGGGGCATCGTGGGCAGTCACGCCAGGGATGCTGCGCAAGATGTCCTGGGTGTTCTGCGCACCGCGGGCGTCGATGGTGGCGCGGTTGACCACCGTGACGGTGGCAGGGGTTTCGCGCGGCGTCAGACCCAGGCGGCTGCCGGTATCGGAAGGGGTGTCCAGATCGAGCCGTCCGTTGACGACGGGGCTGGTGTCAACGACGTCGATCTGCGGCAGTTGCGACGCAGTGGTCTGGGCATGAAGGGGGGAAACAGCAAGCAGAACAACAGGGAAAAGCGCGCAGCCAAGCGCCGCGCGACGCGCCGCAATGGCAGCGTCGTGGGAAATTCCAGACATGAAAAAAACCTCGGGATGTATGTAGCGACCGGCCCGTTCAGGACCGGAACAAAACCATCAACCGAGGTGGGCAGGCGGCGCGCGTGAGCCCAGCGGCGGGCCTTGCGCAGTGATTGGCGACGGGCCGACATAGACAGCAACCGGCACGTCGCTGGTGGCAAGCGACGCCACGTGCAGCACGATGTCGGCGGTCGGCAACATGGCTTGCGAGGTGGCCATACAGAACGGACAGTTCTGCATGGACATGCCCTGATCGTCCTGCGTACTGGCAGCATCGGCCTGCGCATGACTGTCGCCGATGTCCAGCACAAAGGCGGTTTCCACGCCTGCGGGATTGCACAGCATCAGCACAACCTGATTGCCGTGATGCGCATCCATGCCAGGCATGAAGCCCATGGGCATCAGCGCCCGCAATACGAACGCCAGCAGCGCCAGTCCAAGCAGATACTGCCGGACAGCGTAAGCAGGACGAGGTGTGCGCAACCAGGCGCGGATCGGCGACATGCGCAGGATTCTATCTGCAAGCACGCGCACACGCCTCGAACTCCGGGAAATAAACAAAGCGCTCACTCCCCTTTCTGATCGGGATCAAGCACAGCCGGACGAGGCAGTGAGGGCACGCGGATGAAATCCACCAGGGCGCGTGTGGCGGCATCGGGCGGACGGGTCAGCAGCGACACGATGATCACCGCTGCAAATGCTGCGGGCACACCGAAGACCCCCGCCGATAAAGGCTGGATATCCCACAGCAGGCGCACCGGCTGGCTGCGGGGAATCTGCAACAGCAGTTCCCGCAGCGGCGGGTGGGTGGCCACCATGTAGGCGAAGGTCACGCCCAAACCACACACGAAACCGGCGACTGCCCCCCACTTGTTGGCGCGCTTCCAGAAGATGCCCAGCACCAGCACCGGGAAGAAGGTCGAGGCCGCAAACGAAAACGCGGCCGTGACCGTGAACAGGATGTCGGCAGGTTTGCGCGCCGCCACGTAGGCAGCAGCCAGCGCGACGATCAGCAACAGCAGTTTCGACACCATCACCCGCCGACCGGGCGATGCCAGCGGCGAAATCACCTTGTGATAGGTGTCGTGCGACAAGGCGTTCGATATAGTCAGCAACAGGCCATCTGCTGTGGACAAGGCGGCCGCCAGCCCGCCCGCGGCCACCAGCCCGGAAATCACATAGGGCAAGCCGCCGATTTCCGGCATGGCCAACACCACGATGTCGGCACCAATGCCGATCTCGGCCAGTTGCACCAGGCCGTCACGGTTCACGTCGGTGATCGACAGCAGGCTCGCATCGACGGAATTCCACGCACTGACCCAGGCCGGCAGTCGCATGAACTCCGACCCAACCACCACGTTGTACATGTCGTACTTCACCAGCACGGCAAGCGCCGGAGCCGTGAAGTACAGCAGGCAGATGAAGAACAGCGACCACACCACCGAGCGCCGCGCCTCGCGCACCGAGGGCGTCGTGTAGTAGCGCACCAGGATATGCGGCAGCCCCGCCGTTCCCAGCGTCAGGCAGAACACCAGCGCCAGGAAATTGCGCCGCAGCGTGTCGCTGCCTGCCTCGTCTGCCGCCGGAAACGGTTCGGCATGCGGCAGTGGCGGACCTGCACGCGCTTCGAACGCGGCCCGCTCTTCGGTCCAACGCACCCGCGCCTGCTCGGGGCTTGCGGGGTAGGTATTGAGTTCACGTTCAGCCGCCTTGATATCGGCCAGGGGGGCGTTGCTCTGGTTGTACTGCTGCAAAGTCTTTTGCAGCGCCACCTTTTCGCTGACCCAGGAACCGGGCAGGCGCGACAGCCGGTCGCCCAGCACATCGGCGTTGTGCTGATAGATGCGGCGCACTTCCAGTTCGGCCGGATCGTTCGCCAGTTGCTTCTCGCGTTCGCTGACCTGTTCCAGCACCGACCCGTAGACCAACTGGGGCACCGGGATGCCGGTATGTTTGACCGACAGCCAGATCACCGGGATCAGGTAGGCAATCATCAACACGATGTACTGCGCCACCTGCGTCCAGGTGATCGCGCGCATGCCGCCCAGGAACGAGCAGACCAGCATGCCACCCAGGCCGATGAAAATGCCAAGCTCGAAGGCCACGCCCGTCATGCGGGTGGCGATCAGCCCCACGCCGTAGACCTGGGCAACCAGATAGGTGAAGGAACAGACCAGTGCGCACAGCACGCCCAACAGACGAGGCAGATTGCCGCCGTAGCGCGCGCCCAGAAAATCGGGAATGGTGTACTGGCCGAACTTGCGCAGGTAAGGCGCGAGCAGCAAGGCCACCAGACAGTAGCCGCCCGTCCAGCCCATGACATAGGCCAAGCCGCCGTAACCGCTTAGATACAGCGTGCCGGCCAGGCTCAGGAAAGACGCGGCCGACATCCAGTCGGCACCGACGGCCATGCCGTTGAAGATGGCGGGAACGCGACGCCCGGCTACGTAGTATTCGGCGGCATCCGAAGTACGGCTCATGATGCCGATACCGGCATACAGGCTGACCGTTGCCAGCAGGAAGATGTAGCCGATCCAGTCGCGCGGCAGACCGAAGCGTTCCATGATCGCCAGCAGGCCTACGAACACCAGAACGCTCAGCGCAAACCACAGGTAAACGCGCTTGAGCGACGCTTCGAACGCGCGTTGTGTCGCGCCGCCCGCCATCAGTCTTCCTCTTCCGCGACACCATCACGCAGGTCCATGGCTTCCATCCGGCGGGCGTACCACCAGACGATCGCGACATAGACAAAAAGCGCACCCTGGGCTGCCACCCAGAATGAGAAGGGCCAGCCGAAGAAGGAAAACTGAAGGGATCGTGCGAAGAAACTGATGCCGAAACTGACTGCAGCGCCTGCGGCGAGCAAGATGAGAATCAGGCGTAGATGACGGCGCCAGTGCGCGCGCAAGTCGGGGTACGACACGGCAGGCGGCATGGGGGTGGGCGTCTGGACAAACGACGGGTCGAGGTTTGAAACACTCGGCCGCGTTTGATGGGTGCCTTGAGTCTGAACGCCTGTCTCTGGATGGAACATCGCAGGACCGGATTCAGCGCTTATTTGCCGGCGGCCGGCACTCTGTGTTGCCAGGCCGCCTGCAGTTTGTTCTTCTGTGCCAGCAAGGTAGATGTCTCCTCCACCTGCATGGCCGGTATTTTGCATAAGGTTAAACCATTGTGACATCCGGAATCACCCTGATCGTTCAAAACAATGAGAACAGATAGACACAAAACCTGAAACAATTATTGAGAACAATTCTCAATCACTCTACCATTTGGCGTCTTCAACTCGCCGTCAGGTAGCTGTCATGATGAAGCGTTTGACCTCCCGCGCGCGTACCCGCACCCTGCCACTACTGGCCATTGCCGTTCCGCTCCCTTTCACCGTCTACGCCCAGGAGCCGGCCCAACTGGAGACCGTGGTCGTGTCGGCAACACGGTCCAATATCACTACCGACAAGTCACCACAGACGGTGCAGGTGATCACGCAGGAACAGATCGAACAGCAACTGTCGATTTCCACCAATGCGTCAGACGTGCTCAGCAACCTGATTCCATCGTATACGCCCAGCCGGGGCAAGCTCACAGGCAGCGGCGAGACATTGCGAGGCCGCACCCCCCTGATTCTGATCGACGGCGTGCCGCAGTCCAACCCGATTCGCCCTACCGGCCGTGAAGTCCACACGATTGACTACAGCATGCTGGAACGCATCGAGGTGATCCAGGGTGCCAACGCGGTGAACGGCCTGGGTGCAACAGGCGGTGTCATCAACCTGGTGACCAAGCGCCCGGAAGACGGGACGCTGAACCAGCATATCGACGTGCAGATGACCATGCCCACCGAGCGCGTGGACGGCGATGGCCTGAGCTTGCGCACCACCTACGGCCTGAATGGCCGACAAGGCGCATGGGACTACCTGCTGTCCTTGAGCTACGACGATCAGGGTACGTATCGCGACGCCAAGGGCCGCTTGATCGGCGTGGACAACACGCAGGGCGACATGATGGATTCGCGCAGCTACGACGTGCTGGCCAAGCTGGGCTACCAGATCGACGGCAAGCAGCGTCTGCAGATGTCGGTGAACCGCTATCGCATCAAGAACAACGCTGACTACCTGAGCGTGACGGGCAATCGCCAGTTGGGCATTCCGACCACCTCACGCGAAGGCACGCCGCCCGGTTCGGCACCACGGAACGACGTGTGGACATCGAGCGTGAATTACCAGAATACCGACTTCGCGGGCATGGAATTGTCGGTAATGGCGTTCAATCAGGAATTCGAGGGTCTGTTCGGGGCCACCAACACGGCTACGTTCCAGGACGTGCGTTTCGCACCGCTCGGCACCTTGTACGACCAGAGCCGCTCAGTGGCATCGAAGTACGGCAGCAAAGTGACCTTGACCAAGTCGGACCTGATGGACCGCCGCCTGAAGCTGACAGGCGGCTTCGATACCTTGTTCGACAAGGGCAAGCAGGATTTGTACGGCACGGGCCGCACGTATGTGCCTGAATCCAAGTACAACAACCTGTCATTGTTCGGTCAGGCCGAATTCCAGTTGACCGATGCGCTGACCGTGCACGGCGGTGTGCGCCGCGAAGATGCTGAACTGAAGGTCGGCAGCTACCGCACCCTGGCTGCGAACAACGGCGTGCTGGTGGAAGGCGGCAAGATCGATTTCAAGGACACGGTCTATAACGCAGGCCTGGTGTACACGCCGGTGAAGGGCCTGAGCCTGTTCGGCAGCTATTCCGAAGGCTTTGGCATTCCTGACGTGGGCCGCACGCTGCGGTCGATCAACCAGCCGGGCCAGCGCATCGACAATCTGTCGGCGCTGCAGCCGATCATCACGGAAAGCAAGGAAGTCGGCGTGCGTGGGGCGCAGGGTGCGTTCGATGGCAGCCTGAGCTACTTCCAGTCGGACTCTGACCTGGGGGCCCGGGTAACCTCTGTGGGTGGCGTGTTCCTCACCGCACGTGAGAAGACGCGCATTCAGGGCGTGGATGCCTCGGTTGGCTTCAAGATCAACCCGCAGCACAAGGTGAAGCTGTCGTATGTGCATACGCGTGGCCGCTATGACAGTGACGAGAACGGCAGCCTGGATGCCAAGCTCGACGGCTTGAACGTGTCTCCAGACCGCGTGGTGGCAAGCTGGTCGGCGGACTGGTCGCGTGAAGTGTCCACCTACGTGCAAGTACAACACGCCTTCACCCGCAGCTTCGACGAATCGGCCAAGCATTTCAGTGGCTACACCCTGGTCGATGCCGCGCTGCGTTACCAACTGCCCAAGGGCGAACTCAAGTTCGCCATTGCCAACTTGTTCAACGAGGACTACATCACGTACTACTCGCAAAGCGCACTGGTCGAACCCGATCGTTATTTCGCAGGCCGCGGCCGCACCCTGACGATTGGCTACTCGCTGTACTTCTAAGGGACTGACTGCGCGTGCCTTGAATTCGCCTGCCCTGGCCGCGCAGCTTCCGCCCAATCACACACGCCGTCGGCTGATCACCGGCGGCGTGTTGCTGGCCGCCGCTGGCCGCTTGCATGCCGCTGATGCACGTGATGCGACCGCTGCCAGCCAGCGGGTGGCCACGCTGTACCAGGGCGCGACCGACATCGTGGTTGCGCTGGGTGTAAAACCTGCGGCCGTGGTGGAATCATGGAGCGAGCGGCCGACGTATCGGTATTTGCGCGATGCATTGAAGGGCAGCTTGCCGTTGGGCCTGGAGACGCAGCCCAGCCTGGAAGATTTGATCTATCTGCGCCCCACCCTGATTGTTGGCTCGCGTTTTCGGCATGCGCGCATCGAGCCACTGCTGGCGCGCATTGCACCTACCCTGATGCTGGACGATGTCTACGACTTCCGTACCGGCATGCGGGAAATCGGCCGGGCAATTGGTCGTTCCGCCTTGGCAGACCGTCTGCTTGCGGCGTTTGCCGATCGCACTGCACAGCTTCGTACACGCTTGGCTGCGAGCTTTGGTGCACGGTGGCCGTTGACCGTGTCGGTGCTGGACTTCCGTGACGACCATGTGCGCGCCTATCTGGAAAACAGCTATTCGGGCCTGATTCTGGGTCAGCTTGGCTTTGCGCGCATGCCAGTGCAGCGCGGGCCGACGCGGGTGATGGAGAAACTGGTGTCGGCCGAGCAGATTCCGGTGGCTGATGCGGACGTGTTTTTTGTATTGCAACGATCGGGCAGCGCTCAGGTGCAGCGCACCTTGCGTGCCTGGCAGGCGCACCCCTTGTGGACCACACTGCGCGCCCCGCGTGAGGGCCTGGTGTTCCCGGTGGACAACGTCAGCTGGAGCCTGGCGGGCGGTTTCCAGACCGCGCACAAGGTGCTGGACGATGTCGAACGGGTGCTGCTGACGTGATGTGGTGCTGACATGGCTTTTCCGAACATGAATCGCCCGGCTCGCCTTGCGCCCGCCGCCTGGTTGTTGCTGGCGGGCGTCTTGTGGCTGGTGATTGCGCTGGTCAGCCTGAGCACCGGACCGCTGCGCATTGCGCCACGCACGGTGATCGACGCCCTGTTGCACCACGACCCCAGCGTTGCGGAACATGTGGTGGTCACCACCACTCGCCTGTCGCGCCTGATGATTGCCACGCTGGTGGGTGCTGCGCTTGCCGTGGCAGGCGCACTGATGCAGGCCATGACACGCAACCCATTAGCCTCGCCAGGCCTGTTCGGCGTGAATGCCGGAGCGGTGCTGGCCATCGTGCTGGTGTCGTTGTACGTGGCCCTTTCGCCTGCCGCACTCATCACCGGCGCTGCATTTGCGGGCGCAGCGTTGGCCGGTGCCGCTGTACACCTGCTGGGCAATGCACGCCATGCAGGCCCGACAAGACTGGTGCTGGCAGGTGCCGCCATCACGGCCCTGTGCGTGGCCATCACCCAAGCCATTCTGATCGTGGACCAGGAAAGCCTGGACAACATTTTGTTCTGGCTCGCGGGTTCAACGTCTGCGCGTGACATGCGCGATGTATTGGGTTTGGTGCCAGTGTTGATCTTGGGCCTGATCGGTGCGCTGCTGCTTGCTCCACACCTGGATGTATTGGCAGCGGGCGATCAGGTAGCAGCCGGGCTGGGCCAGCGCATGGGTCGCATCAAAGCCGCGACCGGCCTGGCCGTGGTTTGCCTGGCTGGGGCTGCGGTATCGATGGCGGGCAGCATCGGCTTTATCGGCTTGATCGTGCCGCACCTGGCGCGTCGGCTGGTATCGCCCCGACATGGCTGGCTCTTGCCTGCCTGTGCGCTGTTTGGCGCAGTACTGCTGGTGGCGGCCGATGTACTGGCGCGTGCCACGGGCAGCATTCAGGAACTACCGATTGGTGTGCTGACGACGATAGTGGGTGTACCCGTGTTCATCGTGATGTTGCGGCGGGGTCAGCATGGCCGTGGCTGACATGCAGCGCGCGTGGCGCATCGGTGCGTTCTCGCGCTTGCCGCCCGGGCCGGCGCTCGGACGCCTGGCGGTGTTGATCGTGCTGCTGCTGGCGGTCGCGGTGTTGTCCCTGAGTGCGGGTCAGCACTGGCTGTCACCAGCAAAAGTATTCCAGGCCTTGACCGCACCAGGCCATGATAGCGACGCACTGGTGATCCATCTGCTTAGACTTCCCCGCGTCGTGCTTGCCCTGCTGGCCGGCGGCGCGCTTGGCGTAGCCGGACTGCTGCTGCAAACCCTGGTGCGCAATCCGCTGGCCTCGCCCGACCTGATGGGCGTGGGCCCGGGTGCGGCAGCAGCCGCCGTGCTGTTCCTGGCTTACGGTGCAGGGGTGGCTGCACCGAACTGGTTGCCGGTCGCCGCCATTGCCGGGGCGCTGACATGCGGCGCGGCGGTCTATGCACTGGCGTGGCGCGGCGGCGTGACGCCGGTGCGCCTGGTGTTGACCGGGGTGGCGGTGGCATCCCTGGCCAGCGCCGTCACCACCTTCGTGCTGGTGCGCGGACCGGCCAACGCCACCATGTCGGCTTATGTGTGGCTGACCGGCAGCGTGTTCGGCGCTACCTGGACCGACATCGGACGACTGGCCGCATGGCTCGCGCCACTGGCCATCGCCTTGGCGGTGCTGGCGCGTCATGCAGCCATCGCGGGCTTGGGCGACGCGCTTGCCCAAGGTCTGGGTCAGCGCGTGGAAGTCATGCGCGCTGTGTTGCTGACGGTTGCGGTTGCCATGGCAGGTGCGGCGGTATCCTGCACCGGGCCACTGGCGTTCACTGGCTTGATCGCACCGCACCTGGCACGCCGCCTGATCGGCCATTCCTTCGGCGTGGCGGCATGGGCCAGTGCGGCCATTGGCGGCCTGCTGGTGATGGTGGCCGATTTGGCAGGCCGTGTGCTGTTTGCCCCGCGCGATTTGCCGGCCGGCATTTTCGTGGCGGCGCTGGGCGCAGTCTTCTTTGTTCAATTGATGCTTCGTTCGCGTCATCGCGCCGACTGATCTACTTGATTTCCAGATACTTGCTTTCTATCTACCAGCCTCTTATTGACCTGTTTTCATCCATCCGATTCTTATCCGGCTGCTCTTTGCCTGACCACCGATTACCCATTTGCCTCAAATGACTGCATCGCCCGCTCCCCTTGCCTGCCAGAACCTGCACGTGCGCTACGACGCCGTGCCCGTGCTGCGCGGGCTTGACCTGAGCTTGCCTCCCGGTCGCATCACCGTGTTCGTGGGCAGCAATGGTTGTGGCAAAAGCACCTTGCTGAAAAGCTTCGCGCGCCTGCTCGCACCCAACCAGGGCACGGTGCTGCTCAATGGCCGCGACATTGCGCAGCAATCGTCAGCACAGGTGGCGCGCGAACTCTCGATGCTGCCGCAATCGTCCACGGCACCCGACGGACTGACCGTGCACGACCTCGTGCGTCTGGGGCGTTACCCCCACCAGAACTGGTTACGCCAGTGGTCCCGTGAAGACGAGACACAGGTGAACGCAGCCCTGCGCGACACCGGTCTGTCCGACCTGCGTGACCGTGCTGTCGATACCTTGTCGGGCGGCCAACGCCAGCGTGCCTGGATTGCGATGACACTGGCGCAAGACGCGCCCATCATGTTGCTGGATGAACCCACCACCTTCCTGGACCTGGCCCATCAGATCGACGTGCTGGATCTGGTAGACCGCTTGAACACCGAGCGAGACAAGACGGTCGTGATGGTGTTGCATGACCTGAATCTGGCGGCACGTTATGCCCATCACATGGTGGCTTTGCGCGAAGGCGTGGTGGTGGCAGCAGGTGCCCCGGCCGAGATCATGGATGCTGCGCTGGTGAAGCAGGTATTTGACTTGGACTGCCGCATCATCGCTGACCCGCTGTTCGGTACGCCGCTGTGCGTGCCCTTTGGCAAAGGGCGCCAACCCAGCCGCCCACAGCGATGATTTTTCGAGCAGCGCGTTGTAAAGCTGAAACTTCTCGAGCTGAAACCTTTCGGGCCGAGCTGAGCGCTGCGCAATGGGCACCGCTGACCGGCAAACTGGCACTGGCGCTGCCGGAGCCAGGCCGGGAATCATGGGAGTCGGGCAACCAGTCAAAAGGTGAATCACTAAGTGCCCTGTTCGACCCCACACGTTGCGCCGCGCTGCTGGATGAACTCGGCCCACGGATAGGCTCGCCATCACGCACGATCACGGCGTCGATGCTTGGCAAACGACATAGCTTTCTTGCCACGGGTGCAAGCCTGTACGCCATGTCGGTCTACAACCGTGCGTTTGACCTGTCCCCCGAAAACACCTGCGTCGACGTCACCCATGACGGCAAGCTGTGGCGTTCGCACTTGCGCCTGCGCACTCTGCATACATGCGCGGCCCCCGATGATGCGAATGCCCGTCACGCTTGGCGCGATACCGTGATTGCGCAGTTGTTCGCTCAGCATCTGGCACCGCTGTGGTCCAGCTTCTGTGCCGTGTCGCGCCTCGCGCCTCGCATCTTGTGGGAAAACATGGCGGTGCGCGTGTATTCCTTGTACGAAAGCCGCATGCCTGGCGACGCCACGCCAGCGCAACGCGCCCGCATCGACGCAGACTTCGCTTACTTGGTGAGCGAGGCCCCAGGCACGCTGTTCGGGCTGGATCACAACCCGCTTGCCCGTTACTTTCATTCGCTCACGCCGACGGTGGATGACGAAGACGGCACTCGTTTTCGCAAGACCTGCTGCCTGTACTACAAGCTGCCGTCTGGCGAGCTATGCAGCACCTGCCCGCTGTTGCGCAAGAAAGGCTGAAGGCGGTCTGTCTTGTTGCGTGCCCCCGACGGCATGATCACATCAATGCGAATACCAACAGAATCCTTCGGGCGATAAAAAACGCCGCCCGTCATCAGATGGTGACCGGGCGGCGTTTCATGGAAAGTCCAGCCTCATGTTCAAAAGCTCGAACGGCAGCCTCTTGAACGTTTGGGGCAAGACCCCGCTGAACCTAGCTGCAAACCTTCAAAGCGCCTTGCCCAGCTGATCAAGAATCGCCGGGTTCTCCAGCGTCGAGACATCCTGCGTCACGGTTTCACCCTTGGCCACCACACGCAGCAGACGCCGCATGATCTTGCCCGAGCGGGTCTTCGGCAGGTTGTCGCCGAAGCGGATTTCCTTGGGTTTGGCGATCGGGCCGATTTCGCGGCCGACCCATTCACGCAGGGTCTTGGCGATGGCCTTGGCTTCTTCGCCATCCGGACGCTCTTGCTTCAGCACCACAAAAGCCACCACGGCTTCGCCAGTCAAGTCGTCGGGACGCCCCACCACAGCGGCTTCAGCCACCAGCGGGTGTGCCACCAGCGCAGATTCCACTTCCATGGTGCCCAGACGGTGGCCCGACACGTTCAGCACGTCGTCGATGCGGCCCATGATCCAGAAATAGCCATCGGTATCGCGGTTCGCACCGTCACCTGCCAGGTAGTAGGTGCCGCCCAGTTCTTCCGGGTAATAGCTTTTCTTAAAGCGCTCCGGATCACCCCAGATGGTGCGGATCATGGCCGGCCACGGGCGCTTGACCACCAGGAAGCCGCCCTTGCCCAGTTCCACATCACCGCCAGTTTCATCAACGATGGCAGCGGCAATGCCTGGCAACGGCAAGGTGCACGAGCCCGGCTTGAGCGGCGTGACGCCCGGCAGCGGGGTAATCATGTGGCCACCGGTTTCGGTCTGCCACCAGGTATCGACGATCGGGCAACGCTCGCCGCCGACGTTTTTGTAGTACCACATCCAGGCTTCGGGATTGATCGGTTCCCCCACCGAGCCGATCAGGCGCAGCGAGCTGAGATCGTATTTGTCGGGATGATGGTCGGGCTGGTTGTCGGCTGCCTTGATCAGCGAGCGGATCGCCGTGGGCGCGGTGTAGAAGATCGACACCTTGTGGCGCGCGATCATGTCCCAGAAACGGCCAGCGTTCGGGTAGGTCGGCACGCCTTCGAAGATGACCTGCGTGGCACCTGCTGCCAGCGGGCCATAGGCGATATAGGTGTGGCCGGTGATCCAGCCCACGTCGGCCGTGCACCAGAACACATCGTCGGGCTTCAGGTCGAAGGTCCACTTCACCGTCAGTTGTGCCCACAGCAGGAAACCGGCCGACGCATGCTGTACGCCCTTGGGTTTGCCGGTGGAACCCGAGGTGTACAGGATGAACAGCGGGTGTTCGGCTTCGACCGGCACGGCGGGCGCGGTTTCTGGCTGGCCAGCGGTCACGTCGTGCATCCAGCGGTCGCGGCCTTCGTTCCACGCGACATTGCCGCCCGTGCGGCGATACACGATGACATTGGTGACAGCGTCGCAGCCGCCCATTGAGAAGGCTTCGTCCACAGCGGGCTTGAGCGGAATGGTCTTGCCACCACGAACCTGTTCGTCGGCGGTGATGACCAGCGTGGCCCCCACGTCGGCAATGCGTTCCTGCAGGCTCTTGGCCGAGAAACCGCCGAACACCACCGAGTGGATCACGCCCAGGCGGGCGCAGGCCTGCATGGCAACGACTGCCTCGATCGACATCGGCAGATAGATGATCGCGCGGTCACCCTTCTTGTAGCCAAGCGCGGCGATGCCGTTGGCGAACTGGGCGACACGGGCGTGCAGCGCACGATAGGTGACGCGTTCAGACGTGCCGTCATCGCGCTCGAAGATGATCGCGGTCTTGTCGGCGTTGCCGTTTTCCAGATGGCGGTCCAGGCAATTCCAGGACACATTCAGCGTGCCATCGTCAAACCACTTGTAGAACGGAGCCTGGCTTTCGTCGAGCGTGCGAGTGAAAGGCGTCGCCCAGCTCAGGTTTTCGCGCGCCAGTCGCGCCCAGAAGTTTTCCGGATCGTTCGTCGCCTCGGCGCACATGGCGTCGTAGGCAGCGCGGCCGGAGATATTGGCTTGCCCGACAAATGCGTCGGCAGGGGGGAATACGCGGTTTTCCGTCAACACTGAGTCGATGGTAGACATCGCAGCACATCCTTCTTCTGTGGTGAATATGAGGTCAGGGCTGCGGCCACGGTATCGGCAGCCGCTTACTTCAGGCTTACCAATCCGCCAGCCGGTCGCCGTCTGCTGGAAACCCCCAAGGGTACCGAAACCAGCGGCTGTCGCGGCTTGCAACGCAATATTCTTACTGCGGACAAACCCTGCCAACGTACAATCCGGGCCGCGCCGGTCCTTACATCGGCCTGACTTTTTGGTCGCCGGGAACGCCCGGCACCCTGTGAGCTGCGCTCGTCACCCCTGGAAATCTCTGTACATGTCGAAACCGTCGGCCCCGCTCGACCTGACGCGACCCATGCGTCCCCTGCCCCGCCTGATCTTCATGAGCCGCTGGCTGCAGCTTCCGCTGTACCTTGGCCTGATCCTGGCTCAGTGCGTTTACGTCTTCCACTTCTGGGTGGAACTGGTCCACCTGATCGAAGCCGCCTTCGGCAACACGGAAGCCGTGGCGCTGATCGCGCAGACCGTGCTGCCCACCGGGCCGGGACAGGTCGCGATGGCCGTACCGACCAAACTGTCGGAAACCACCATCATGCTGGTGGTGCTGGGCCTGATCGACGTGGTGATGATCTCGAACCTGCTGATCATGGTGATCGTGGGCGGCTACGAAACCTTCGTGTCGCGCATGCATCTTGAACAGCACCCGGACCAGCCGGAATGGCTGTCGCATGTGAATGCGTCGGTGCTAAAGGTGAAGCTGGCCACGGCCATCATCGGGATTTCGTCGATCCACCTGCTGAAGACTTTCATCAACGCGGCGCATTACGACGTGAAGACACTGGTCGCGCAGACCGGCATTCACACCGTGTTCCTGATTTCGGCAATGGCAATTGCGATGTGCGATCGCTTGCTGGCGGTGGAAAAGCACTGAAAGCACTGAAAGCAGTGAGTACACGCTGCGATCAAGACCTGTATTGACCAGACTCATGCCTTGCCGGGCGTGTCTGGCAGACAGATGACTGGCCCGCCTCAAGCGGGCCTTTTTATTGGCTGGCGAGGCCGCAAAAACGGGCTATCAGGTGCAACACCGACAGTTGATTGAGAGTGCTTCTCAGTACCGATTTTCTGCGTCCGGCAGCCATCCCAAACCGGCTTACACTGACGCCCGTCGCTTATCCCCCCTCGTCAGCCGGACACCGTCATGACCACCGTAATCAAGGAAGAAGACCTTATCCAGTCGATCGCTGATGCTGTGCAGTTCATCAGCTATTACCATCCGCTGGACTACATTCGCCACCTGGCGCGCGCTTACGAGCGTGAAGAAAGCCCCGCCGCCAAGGACGCCATCGCGCAGATCCTGACCAACTCGCGCATGTGCGCCGAGGGCAAGCGTCCGATCTGCCAGGACACGGGCATCGTCAATGTGTTCCTGAAAGTGGGCATGAATGTCCGCTTCGATTCCTGTAAGAGCTTGCAGGATATTTGCGACGAAGGCGTTCGTCGCGGCTACCTGAATCCGGACAACAAGCTGCGCGCGTCCGTCTTGGCCGATCCGCACTTCGAGCGCAAGAACACCCGTGACAACACGCCCTGTGTGGTCAGCGTCGAGCTGGTGCCCGGCGATGTGGTGGATGTGCAGGTCGCGGCCAAGGGCGGCGGCTCGGAAAACAAGACCAAGTTCGTGATGCTGAACCCGAGCGACTCGCTGGTCGACTGGGTGCTGAAGACCGTCCCGACCATGGGTGCCGGCTGGTGCCCGCCGGGCATGCTGGGCATCGGTATTGGCGGTACCGCAGAAAAGGCCATGCTGATGGCCAAGCAGTCGTTGATGGAAGACATCGACATGTACGAGCTGCTGCAACGCGGTCCGCAGAACAAGCTGGAAGAGCTGCGCATCGAGCTGTACGAGAAGGTCAATGCGCTGGGTATCGGCGCGCAGGGCCTGGGCGGTCTGACCACCGTGCTGGACATCAAGATCAATATGTTCCCGACGCACGCGGCGTCCAAGCCGGTTGCGATGATCCCGAATTGCGCCGCTACGCGCCACGCGCACTTCACGCTTGACGGCTCGGGCGCTGCCCGCCTGGACCCGCCGTCGCTGTCTGAATGGCCGGATGTGAAGTGGGCACCGGACTACAACAAGTCCAAGCGCGTTGACCTGGACACGCTGACCAAGGAAGAAGTGGCGTCTTGGCAGCCGGGCCAGACCTTGCTGCTGTCGGGCAAGATGCTGACCGGCCGCGATGCTGCGCACAAGCGTATCCAGGAAATGCTGGCACGCGGCGAGAAGCTGCCGGTGGACTTCACCAACCGCGTGATCTACTACGTGGGTCCGGTCGATCCGGTGCGTGACGAGGCCGTGGGCCCGGCAGGCCCGACCACGGCTACCCGCATGGACAAGTTCACCGACATGATGCTGGCCCAGACCGGCCTGATCTCGATGGTGGGCAAGGCTGAACGTGGTCCGGTTGCGATCGAGGCAATCCGCAATCACAAGTCGGCTTACCTGATGGCGGTGGGCGGCGCGGCTTATCTGGTGTCGAAGGCGATTCGTCAGGCCAAGGTCGTTGGCTTCGAAGACCTGGGCATGGAAGCGATCTACGAGTTCGAGGTCCTGGACATGCCGGTGACCGTGGCAGTGGATTCGACCGGTACGTCGGTGCACAACACCGCGCCGAAGATCTGGCAGGCAAAGATCGGCAAGATTCCGGTCATTGCCTGATTGGTGTCGTGACAGGCCGATGCGGCCCATTACGACAGCGCCGCAGCCTGGTTGCGGCGTTTGTCTCTCTTTTTTCTAGGCATTCCGATGAAAGACCAAGTCGCGCAGGATCTGCTGGAAGTCTCCAAAGAGCTGGCCAAGACCGTTGAGCTGCTCAACGCGACGGTAGCTCGCAATGACGCGTTGCTGTTTGCGTTGGCCGATGCGGCCTTCAGCGTGGACGACGATGTGTTGCCGAAGACCCTGTCGTGGCTGCGCCGCCATGCCGACAGCGAACCCGAGGGCAGCTTGCTGCGCGAGGGGTCGATCGAGGCAATCAAGGCGCTGGGATTCGAGCCTTGAAAAGATAACGGGGGTGACGCCAAAAGCGTCACCCCCGTTTTTTTACCCCGGTCTGCAAGCCGTTCCGGTTATCCCGGCACGGCTTCATGCGGTCAGATGTCGATCACGCCCCGGCGACCGGCGGCTTCTTCTTGCTCGACGCACGTCGCGCGAACAGATTCAGCAATTCAACCAGGCCCGAGAACGCCATTGCTGCGTACACGTAGCCCTTGGGCACATGGGCACCAAAGCCTTCGGCAATCAGCGTCATGCCGATCATCACCAGGAAGCTGAGCGCCAGCATGACCACGGTGGGATTGCGTTCGATGAACGCCGACAGCGGATTGGCAGCGACCAGCATCACGACCACGGCAAAGATCACGGCGATGAACATGATTGGCACGTGTTCGGTCATGCCAACGGCGGTGATGATGCTGTCGATCGAGAACACCAGGTCAAGCACCAGAATTTGCGCAATCGCGGCCGCAAAGCTGGGTACCACGGCCTTCTTGCCTTCAAACATGTCGCCCTCTTGCGGGGGATCGACATGGTGATGGATTTCCTTGGTGGCTTTCCACACCAGGAACAGACCACCGGCGATCAGGATCATGTCACGCCATGACAGGCCCTTGCCGAAGATCTCGAAGACCGGCTGAGTCAGCTGAACGATGAAGGCAACCGTACCGAGCAAGGCCAGACGCAGGAACAGCGCCATGCCGATACCCAGCATGCGCGCGCGCTTCTGTTGATGCGCGGGCAGCTTGTTGGTCAGGATCGAGATGAAAACCAGGTTGTCGATGCCAAGCACGACTTCCATCGCGATCAGCGTCACGAGCGCCACCCAGGCAGCGGGCTGCTGGGCGAGCGAGATGAGGTAATCCACTATTTACTCCGGGGCAGATACAGCGTGGGCGCTGCGAGCATCGGAGTTTGCCTGTCAGCTTGCAGTCAGGCTAGTGAAGGCTGCGCTAACAGGTGTGATTAAGGTAACAAAGCCCGCAACAGCGGGCTTTTCGGTGGTTTTTCCTGTCAATCCTGTCAGCTGATCTGCTTGGCCAGGGCTGCGCCGCGCACCATGTCGATCTTGCGTAACACCAATAGCCCGAAGACGAAGAAGACGCCGGTGATGAGAATTGCCAAGCGGTGATTGCCGCCCGTTACCCAGGTCACCAGGCCGTAGGTGATCGGTCCGATGATCGAGGCCAGCCGCGTGGCGAATCCCCACAGCGCAAAGAACTCGGTCACGCGTGCCGTGGGGGCCAATGCGCCGATCATGGCGCGCCCGGCGCTCTGGCTGGACCCCATGCAGATGCCCGCCAGGCCTGCGGCAATCCAGAAACCGATGTCGGCGGTTGCGAAGTAGGCCATCAACACCATGGCGATCCAGCCGAACAAGGTCAGCGCCAGAGTGGTTCGATGGCCGATCCGGTCTTGCAGATAACCGAATCCGAAGGCACCCAGCGTGGCACTGATGTTCACCAGGAACACCAAGGTCATGATCTGGGGTGCTGAAAAGCCCATTTCCTGCTCGGCATAGACGGCCGCCAGGGTGATCACCACCGCAATGCCTGCCTGATACCAGACGCCGCAGATCAGCAGGCGGCGGAAATCCGGGTAGTGGTGCGTGTCACGCCAAGACACCAGCAGTTGCCGGAACACGCCTTTTACCGGGGCGACTGCGCCGGCTGCGCGCTGCGGGCTGGCCCGTTCACGCAGCACCAGGAACACCGGCAAGGCGGCCACGGCAAATACCCCGGCCGTGAGCAACATGGTGACCGGCACGAAGTCGGCCGGCCCGCGCCCGACCTCTTGCGCAGACAAGACCACCGCGAGCGACAATCCCAGCGTCAACATGCCGCCCAGATAACCGAAGCTCCAGCCCCAGCCGGATACGCGGCCCAGGGCCTCGGGCCGGGCCAGTTCCGGCAGGAACGCGCCTGCGACCGACTCCCCGACGCTGAACGCCACGTTGGAGATGATGATGGCCGCCACCGCCAGCCAGATATCGCCCGGCCCGACCAGCGCAAGCGCGGTGGTGGCGATCACGCAGCCCGTCGTGCTGATCAGCAGCAAGCGTTTTTTAGCCGCCCGCGCATCCGCCCAGGCACCCAGCGCGGGCATCGCCAGCATGACGATCAGATAGGACGCAGACAGCGCTGCCGTCCAGGCCAAGGTGGCCCAGTCGGCATTGCCCGCCACGACGCCTACGAAGTAGGCGTTGAACACCGCCGTCAGTACCACCGTCGTGTAGCCGGAGTTGGCGAAGTCAAACAGTGCCCAGGCACCGACTTCGCGCGGGCGCACGCCCGGATTCAGGGCGTCGCGTATCCAAGGTTTCATGCAATCCAACCAGTCATGGTCATGCTCGCAACGGCCCCGCGCACCGAGGCGGAAAAAAGCGGGCGATCCTGAGTCAAGTGCTCAGGCGGTCTTGGCTCAGCCCTTGGTCAGCGCGTCGATGCCAGCCTTGGCGATCTGCGCATCTTCCACCGACTTCACACCCGACACGCCGACTGCGCCTACCACGTGGCCGTCGATCACGATCGGCACGCCGCCTTCCAGGAAACCGTTGAACGGCGCGGTCAGGAATGCATGACGGCCGTTGTTGATGATGTCCTCATAGACCTTGGTTTCCTTGCGGCTGATCGCCGAGGAATTGGCCTTGGCCTGGCAGATCTGTGCCGACATGGCAGACGCGCCATCCAGACGCTGGAAGGCCAGCAGATGGCCGCCGTCGTCCACGATGGCAATCGACACCGGCCAGCTGTTGCGCAGCGCTTCGGCTTCGGCGGCATTGGCGATGATCTTGACGTCGGCGGCGCTGAGGTAAGGCTTGGTCGGCATTGAATGCTTCCTGGAAAAGTTGAAAGTCGCTTCCGGTCTGGAAACGAGAAAGGCGATTCTACCGGGAGCTTGTGGTGGGTGGCGGGCGGCTGTTCAGGAACAGCCACCCGCTAATTTGAATAGGCTTGCCGCAGCTTCGGCACCAGGCATCCCGAAGCTACCGCAACATCCGTGTAAAACTCACCCCACCGCCGCCTGAATCTGCGCCAGCGCTGCGGGGTCTTCCATCGTCGTCACATCCCCCGGTGCCCTGCCCTCGCATACGGCCTGGATCACGCGGCGCAGTACCTTGCCTGAACGTGTCTTCGGCAAGGCGGTGACGAAATAGACGCGCGCCGGGCGCGCGACTGCGCCCAGTTGCTGATCAACTTGCCGCATGATTTCTGCTTCGTGGGCCGATCGCTGTGCTTCGGATTCGATCACGGTGGTGTTCTTCAAGACCGCAAAGGCCACGGCTACTTGCCCCTTCAGGGCATCCGCAATGCCCACCACGGCGCATTCGGCGATGTTCGAATGGCTGCTGATCGACTCTTCGATCTCGCGTGTGCCCAGCCGGTGCCCCGCCACGTTGATCACGTCGTCGGTACGGCCCAGGATGAACCAGTAGCCGTCCTTGTCTACCAATCCCCAATCGAAGGTCGAATACACCTGCTGGTTCGGAATCGATGAAAAGTAGGTGTCGACGAAGCGCTGGTCGTCGCCCCACAGCGTGCTGAGCGCGCCGGGTGGCAAGGGCGGGACGATGGCGACCACGCCTTTTTCGCCGGCCGGCAATTCTTCACCCGTGCTTTCATTGAACACACGCACGTCAAAACCGATCACCGGGAAGGACGGACTGCCGAACTTCAAGGGCGTCTGTTCGATGCCGGGCTGTGCCGACAGAATCGGCCAGCCGCTTTCGGTCTGCCAGTAGTTGTCGATCACTGGCTTGCCCAGGCCTTGTGAAATCCAAGTGGCGGTGGGTTCGTCCAGGGGTTCACCGGCCAGGTAAAGGGCACGCAGGCTGGACACGTCGTGGCGGGACAGCAGCGCCGGGTCTTGCTTCTTCAAGACACGGATGGCGGTCGGCGATGAGAACAGCACATTGACGCGTTCTTGTTCCACCAGCTTCCACAAGATCGCACCGTCGGGACGCACGGGCGTGCCTTCATACAGCACGGTTGCCATGCCGCTCAATAAGGGTCCATACACAATATAAGAATGGCCAACGACCCAGCCGATGTCGCTGGTGCAAAAGAAGGTGTCGCCCGCCTTGCACTGGAACACGTAGTCCATCGAGGTTGCCAGCGCGACTGCGTAGCCACCGGTGTCTCGTTGAACGCCCTTCGGTTTGCCCGTCGTACCCGATGTATACAGTATGTAACTCGGCTCGGACGATTCCAGCCAGGCAACGGGCACCTCTGCGCCCAGATGACGCGCTCGCAGCGCGGCGTAATCGTGGTCGCGGCCGGCCACTTTCTGGAACGCGGCCAGTTGGCGATCGACCATCACCACCGCTCTTGGCGGGTGCTGACTACGGGCGATGGCATCGTCCAGCAGCGGCTTGTAGGGAAGGATTTTTCCGGCGCGAGAGCCCGCATCGGCAGAAACGATCACATCTGGACGCGCGTCGTCGATGCGGTTGGCCAGACTGACGGCGGCGAATCCGCCGAAGACAACCGAGTGCACGGCACCGATTCGCGCGCAGGCCAGCATGGTGAAAACGGCCTCGGGAATCATCGGCATATAGATCAACACACGATCGCCGCGCCCAACCCCGAGTTCTACCAGCCCGGCCGCGACCGCTTGAACCTCTGCCAGTAACTCGGCGTAACTGTAACGATTCTCTCGCTCGACTTCCGTGGAGTGCCAAATCAGTGCCGTATGCTCGGGTTGCTTTTTTGCCCACCGATCAACCGCGTTGAAACACAGGTTGGTCCGTCCCCCGACAAACCACTGCGAAAACGGTGGTCGAGAGGCATCTACAACATCCGTAAACGGCGTCTCCCAATGGATTCGGGCGGCTTCGGCAGCCCAGAATTCGTCCCGTTCGTTGATCGATTGACGATGTGCGCGGTGATACTGATTCATGCAATCTCCCGTGAGATCCGCTGCTGTTACGTGTTTTTGTTACCCTTTTGACGGCTTTTTTTGTAGTATTACTTTTTTAGCGCGATCGTGAGAGCCACCGGATGACTTTGCCGCTTGCCCGTACCCTTGCCATCCTGGCGCTGTGCGCTGCCCCTCTGGCACATGCTCAGGAAATCATGGAGTTCGGCAATGCCGCTCCCCGCAACCTCCACGAACCCCTGATTGCGGACCCAACCGGTCCCAAACTGAATCGCCCCAGCAACACAAACAAACAGCCGATTTCGCTTGACCGCCCGCTGGCCCGACCGGACATGACGGTCAAGCCGGACATGCTGAGCCTCAAGCCTGACCTGATGAGCATTCTGCCGCAGGAGCTCAGCGCCGACGACGGGGATGACCCCATGGTTGACGGCACCGCTGAACTGGCCTTGCGCGCCGTGCAGTACCTGGGCATCCCCTACCGCCGTGGCGGCACCGGCCCCACTGGCTTTGATTGCAGCGGCCTGGTGCGATTTGTATTCGGCGAAGTCCTGGGTCTGAAACTTCCGCACCGCGCGGAAGAAATCGTGAACATGGGCCAGGAACTGAAGAGCAAAGACCTGGAGCCGGGCGATCTGGTGTTCTACAACACCATGGGCCGCCGCAATTCCCACGTTGGCATCTATCTCGGCGACAACCGATTCGTCCACGCACCGTCCAGCGGTGGCGTCGTGCGTATCGAAAGCATGGAACTCGCCTACTGGAAGAAGCGCTTCAACGGTGCCCGCCGCATTGACGTAGCGTCGCTGTCTTCTCGCTGAACATGCAGCACAGATGCGCCGCTTCAGCAGCGGCGCGGTACTGATCCAGTCCCCTTCAGTACCAACGCAAAAAAGCGCTCTGCATGAGCGCTTTTTTTATTCATCGCTGATCGGTATCGGCAGGCAATGCCCGCCAGCAGGAATCAGTGGTGCGTCACGTGCTGGTGACGTCGCGAGGTCGGTCCACTGATCACGGCTTCCTTCATGCCATCTTTCGGACACGCGCCCGGCACGCCTTGGCACAGTCCACAGTTCTCGAGCGCTTGCTGCATGCTGCAGACCGAACGGCGGCATGCCACCACCTTGATTCCCGAGCGCTGCGCAGCCTGTCGGAAGGCTTTCATCACATTGTGACCGAGGAAGTCGGTCAACAGAATCACCAGTTCCGTGCCCGAGGGCAGGTTCAAGGTTTTCTTCTGATGTGAGGGATCACGACCGCTGATGTGGTGCGTGATCGCAATGTTGTGCCCCTTGAGCAGATCGGGGATATTGCCAAGCCGATCCGCCCCGACGATGACTGCGCTGACTGATTGCATGCCTATTACCCCGATAGCTGAACTCAATAGACTCAAATGATAAATGTTCTCATTCAATAGTCAATAAGAATAAGAACGTATCTCATTTAATTACAATTAAGACAGGCTGGGTCAGGCATCCGAACGCGTGAAAACCCCATGGCTCATACGTTTTCTGGGGGTTTGATGGCAGATTGGATAACATCACGCGTCAGGCTGGGGGCCAGCAATTCCAGGAAGGTGTACACATAGTCGCGCAGGAAAACGCCCGACTTCACGCCGACCCGGGTGGTATGCAGGCCAAACAGGCGTCCAACGGGAATGCCTACCAAGCGATCGTCACGCTCTGGGTCAAACGCCATGCCGGCAATGATCCCTACCCCCATGCCAAGTTCGACATAGGTCTTGATCACATCGGCGTCGATGGCTTCCAGCACGACATCGGGGTGCAGGTTCTTGGCAGCAAACGCTTGGTCGATTGCCGTCCGGCCCGTGAAGGCGCGGTCGTAAGTCACCAGGGGATGTTCGGCCAGTTGCTCCAGCGTCAGCTCGTTGGCTTGTGCCTGTGTCAGCTGCGCCAGCGGATGGCTGTGCGCCACCACCAGAATGTGCTCCCAGCTGTAGCACGGCAGCGTCGCCAGGCCTGGTGTCAGGGCCAGTGACTCGGTGGCGATTGCCACATCGGCCTGCTCGGTCAGCACCATCTCGGCCAATTGCGCCGGCGTACCTTGCATCAGCGACAAGTGCACCTTGGGGAACTGCGCACGGAAAGCGGGGATCACCTTCGGCAAGGCGTAACGCGCCTGGGTGTGCGTGCACGCAACCACAAGGCCACCTTCGTCACGGCGCGCGAATTCGTCGCTGACCTTACGCAGGTTGTCGATCTCGCGCATGATGCGGTCAACAATCTGGGACACGGCCACGCCGGGCTTGGTCAGCCCCTTGATGCGTTTGCCGTGGCGTTCGAAAATTTTCACGCCCAGTTCGTCTTCAAGCTCGATGATGGCCTTGGACACGCCGGGCTGCGAGGTGAAGAGCATCCGCGCAGCTTCGGTCAAGTTGAAGTCACGCCGGACGGTTTCGCGGACGAATTTGAATTGCTGGAGGTTCATGGCTAGCCACTATCGAAAAACGTTCAGCTGGCGCCCAACATGGACGCTGCGGCAGAATTTGATTCTAAGTTATAAGCAAGCCAATCTTTATTCTATCTAGCTATGTAGATAAAACCGTGGCGAATTGCGTCAACGATTCGCTATGCAGAACGAGAGCCTGGAGGAACAGTGCGATGCAGCCCTTTCTGCTTCTTAGGTAACAAGGGTCTGCGTTGAGAAAAGCCGCCGTGATGTCTCGCACTCACGACATTGCCCGAACCACACCTCGCAAATCCTCAACAAGACTAGCTCCGCGACTTGGCCATCGCCCTGCCCAGCACCTCGGTGACGAACTCTTTGAGCACGGGTTTGGTGGCGGCACTGATATCCTGCTCAATGACAGTTTGCTTCTGCACGAACTTTGCCCTGTGTGCCGATGCTCCCCCTTCTGCAGTCAGCGACGACAACTCCTGAGCAGTGAAATGCTTGGCGAATACGTTGGCCAAACTTCGTTCCCAGCGTGTCAGATAAACATCAATCCGTGCATTGAATTCATCGGAAACCAGGCGTTTCGCTTTGACTGCACCGAGCTGCTGAACCAAGCCCATATAAGGTGCCGATTCCTCGATCAGGCCACGAGCTGTAGTTTCGAAGTTATGCCCCAAGCGCTGCTTCGTCACGAACGAATAAGCGGCATCCTGTGCAGAATTTGCGCTCGACACCGCCGGAAAGATATTGATCGCAGCAAACAGAACAATCGTCAGGAGATTTTTCAGCATGCCGAAGTTGCCTGATTAGGAGGAATAGGCCGACGCTTCGTGCCGTTTACGCTGGCGCGATCACACATCGAGACATGCTTATCCTAGACCACTCTTTTCATCAGACACAGGCTAACTGCGCACTCGCAAAAACTGAATCAAACAGTTCTGTCGATTCATGAGAAACGCTTGATTTTCGGGTGTTTCCACCGCAAGGCGGGAATATGTCCGGGCCTTGGAATCTGGCCCTCTTCCCATCTTTCTCAGGAAGAGGACCAGACCCTTACTTCATCGTGATCGTCGTGTTGATTCCGCCGCCACCACTCCCCCGCGGAGCCCAGCGTGCGCTCACCGTCTTGGTCTGCGTCCAGAACTGAATGGCCTGCTTCCCATTCGGCCCCAGATCACCCAGCTTCGACGCCCGTGACCCGGTGAAGCTGAACCACGCCACCGGCACCGGGATCGGCAGGTTGATCCCTACCTGCCCTACGTCGATGGAATTCTGGAAGTAACGTGCGGCACCGCCATCCTGGGTAAACAAGGCCACGCCGTTGCCATTGGGGTTGTCGTTGACGAAGGCAATTGCTTCATCCAGGGTGTCCACCCCGGTTACGCACAACACCGGTCCGAAGATTTCTTCGCGGTAGATGTCCATGTCGGCACGGACGTTGGTGAACATGGTGGGGCCGACGAAGTTGCCCTTGGCGTAGCCTTCCACCTGGATGCCCCGGCCGTCTAGCACCAGTTCGGCACCTTCATCGACACCGCGCTGGATCATGCGCTCGACCCGTGCGCGCGCGGCGGCCGACACCACCGGCCCGAGGTCGGCGCTGCGATCGCTGCCTGGTCCCACTTTCAGGCCCTTGGCACGTGCCAGCAGGTCTGGCACCCATTGGTTGGCCTCGCCCACCAGCACTGCTACTGACGTGGCCATGCAACGCTGCCCGGCAGCGCCGAATGCGGCACCGGTCAGGTGGTTCAGCGCCAGTTCACGGTCGGCGTCTGGCAGGATCACGCAGTGGTTCTTGGCACCCATCATGGCTTGGCAGCGCTTGCCGGCTTCGGTCGCGCGGCGGTACAGCTCGGTGCCCACGCGCGTGGAACCGATGAAGGACACGGCCTTGATATCCGGGTGCTCGCACAGGCCGGTGGCAATGTCCGGACCGCCGTGGACCACGTTCAGCACGCCGGGTGGCAAGCCGGCTTCCTGTGCCAGCTGGGCCAGGCGCATGGTCGAGCTGGGATCTTGCTCGGACGGTTTCAGCACGAAGGTGTTGCCGCACGCAATCGCAATGGGGAACATGAAGCTGGGCAGCATCACCGGGAAGTTGAAGGCGGTAATGCCCGCGACCACGCCCAGCGGCTGGATCACGGTGTAGACATCGATGCCGGTGCCTGCGTTTTCGGCGTATTCGCCCAGTTGCAGCGACGCAATCGCGCAAGCATGTTCGATCACTTCCAGCCCGCGCCCGACTTCTCCTTCGGCGTCGGGCAAGGTCTTGCCGTGTTCACGGGTGATCAATTCGGCCAGTTCGCTGGCGTGTTCGCGTACCAGTTGCTGCAGCTTCAGCATGACGCGCATGCGCGTGCCCTGCGAGCTGTTGCGCCAGGTGGCGTAGGCTTTTTTGGCGACCGCAATGGCGCGGTCCAGTTCTTCACGCGTAGCGAACGGCACCTGGGCCACGACTTCCTGGGTGGCCGGGTTGATCACGTCGCGCCACTCGGTGGATACGGACTGGACCAGTTCACCGCCGATCAGCAGCGGTATGCGGGGAATATCACTCACATCGAACTCCTGGGTGAAAGGAATGCCGTCGCGCCTCACCACTGTGGGCGCGACGCCGCATCCACGATTATTTCTTGGCGACCAGCGAGCAAGCGCTGCGTTCGAGGGGCTGGAAGGCTTCCGCAGCCGGCACGGTGGCGGCCAGCTTGTAGTAGTCCCACGGTGCCTTGGATTCGGCCGGCGTCTTCACCTGGAACAGGTACATGTCGTGGATCACGCGACCATCGGGACGAATCGATGCGTTGCGCATCACGTCATCTTTGATCGGGATCTCACGCATCTTGTCGGCCACCACTTTGCCGTCGGTGCTGTTGGTGGCGGCAACTGCCTTCAGGTAATGGCGCACGCTGGAATACACACCGGCCTGGACCATGGTGGGTTTCAGGTTGCGGAAGGACTGCTGGAAACGGTTGGACCATTGGCGGGTCTGGTCGTCGAAGTCCCAATAAAAGCCATCAACGAAGCTGAGCCCTTGCGCGGTCTGCAAGCCCAGCGCGTGGATATCGGACAGGAACACCAGCAGCGCGGCCAGCTTCTGGCCGCCCGCCACAATGCCGAATTCCGATGCTTGTTTAAGCGTGTTGACGGTGTCCTGGCCGCCATTGGCCAGCGCCACCACTTGTGCCTTCGAGCTTTGTGCCTGCAACAAGAAGGATGCGAAGTCAGGTGCGTTCAGCGGGTGGCGCACACTGCCCATCACGGTGCCGCCAGCCGCTCTCACGATGTCGCTGGCTTCTTTTTCCAGTGAATGGCCGAAGGCGTAATCGACGGTCAGGAAGTACCAGGACTTGGCCCCGGTGCTGACCAGGCCGCGCGCCGCCGCGGCCGATTGCGAGTAGCTGTCGAACATCCAGTGGAAGCCGGTGGCAGAGCAGTCTTCGTTGGTCAGGCGGGTGGTTGCCGGGCCGGAGAACAGCGCCACGCGGTTCTTTTCCTTGGCAATCTGCTGCACAGCCAATGCAGCTGCCGAGTTGGTCAGGTCGGCCACCACGTTGACGTTGTCGCGGTCGAACCATTCGCGCGCACGGGCGGCGGCGACATCGGCCTTGTTCTGGTTGTCGGCCGAGATCACTTCGATCGTCATGCCTTTGCACTCGGCTTGCAGGCAGTCGTCAACCGCCAGCTTGGCAGCTGCCACCGAGCCCGCGCCGCCCATGGCGGCGTAGGTGCCGGACATATCGGTCAAGATGCCGATCTTGACGGCGGGTTTGGCCTGGGCGGTGGCTGCGTGGGGGACGACTGCCGTGAATCCGGCCGCAAACATTGCGGCAAGCAGGGTGCGCTTCATTGCCTATCTCCTGGGACTGCTTGTTTTCGCGATGCCGTCGTGACGCGGCACGCATAGGGGGCTTCTCTTAGGGGCTTCTCTTTGTTATCCAAAGAGTCTAGCTGCGCGAAAACGCTTGTGCGCACCACCTAAGGGCTTGTCCGCAGAGGGACGCCCCGGGGTTCCCAAGCAGGCAATAGACAGGTGCGCGGGGATAAAAAAATCCCGCCGGCGGCATCTGCACGCGGGCGGGATCATCGAAGCGGACGACGCTGGTCAGGCGTCGCAAGCCAAGTCTATGCAGCTTTGCTGCGTCGTTGCCGTTTGGGCGCTGGCAGCTTGAGCCGGAAGTACAGCAAGGTCGCAGTCAGCCCTGCGACGATGGCATGAATCGCCCACACACCAATGCTGAAACTCAGACGCCCGCTGTTCACCGATGCCTGCGACAAACTCACCAGATTCAGGTAAAGCAGCGCCACCAGCAAGGCAATCACCACGTCACCGGATCGGCCCAGACGCGGATTCACCGCACCCAGCGGAATCGCCAGCAGCGCCAGGTTCACGGCCAGGATCGGCAGGCCGATACGCCACAGCAGCTCGCCCAGCGCCCGGCCAGCCGGGTTCTGGATCAGGTCGGGCGTGGACCGCAGCTTGGTAGACGGGTCGGACAACAGGAAGTCGTGCGCCCGTTCCAGCCGCACGCCGTAACGCTCGAAGTCCATGATGCGGAAGGTGGGCTGGCCAGGGGTCAGCTCGTAGCGGTTGCCGGTCTCCAGCACCATGAAACGGTCGCCGTTGGGCATTTCCTCGATGCGCCCACCGCTGGCGGTGATGATGCTGATCCGGCCAGCTTCGATGGCACGCACGAATACGTTGGACACCCGATCGGCCGTGTCGTTGGCCGATTCCACGAAGAACACACGATCGGTGCCGCCGGATTCACCGAATTGCCCAGGTGTGACCTTGGCGATGTCGGACCGGTTTTCGTAACGTTCGCGGTATTCGCTGATCTGCCGGTAAGACCACGGCGAGACCCCCAGGGTCAGGGCCGCGACCACCAGGCCACAGGGAATCGCAAATTGCAGCACGGGCCGAATCCAGCCAAGCAGGCTGATGCCGCTGGCGAACCACACGACCATCTCGGATTCGCGGTAGTTGCGGGTGACCGTGGTCAACACCGCGATGAACACGGTGACCGACACAATCGTTGGCAAGGCATTGATCGTGGAGAAGGTGGCCATGCCGATCACGGCGTCCGCGCCGATGCGACCGGCTGCGGCTTCGCCAAGCAGGCGTACCAGCAACACGCTTAGCCAGACCACGACCAGGGTGGAGAACACCACGCTGGCATGACTGGTCAGTTCATTACGGACAGAGCGCTGAAACAGGGACACGAGGAATTCGGGAGTAAGGCTTGAGCGGAAAAAAGCGGTGACGCGTGCATCGGGAAGATTCTGCGGGATAATCGCAGATCGGCCGGACGCCAACCGGAGCGGTTGCAGCTACTGAATTGCAGCCACTGAGTTGCAGCCAACAAAATCGCAGCCAACGAACTTGCAGCCAAGAAACTGCGTTCGACGTGAAGTCGGACATGCAGCCACACTGGCAGTCACACACTGAAGAAACGAGGAAAAACGTCAATGGAATTTAGCACACAGACCGCCTCCGTCGAGAAGATCAAGACCGCCGCACTGGCAGTCGGCGTCTATACGAATGGCGTACTGAGCCCCGCCGCAGACGTGATCGATCGCGCAAGCGCCGGTGCGGTACGCGCGGTGGTCGGCAGCGATTTCAAGGGCCGTTCCGGCGAGACCCTGGTGCTGCGCAACCTCGCTGGCGTCGCCGCCAAGCGTGTGGTGCTGGTGGGCCTGGGTGCCCAGGAAGACATCAAGCCGCGCAGCTTGCAGGCAGCGCACCGCGCCGCCGCAGGTGCCCTGGTGTCGCTTGGCGTGACCGAAGGCGTGTCGGCGCTGGCGGCTATTCCCGTGGAAGGCACCGACCCGCGCTGGAGCGCGCGCATTGCCGCGATTGCAGTTGGTGACGCTACCTATCGTTACGACACCACCTTCGGCAAGAAAGACCCGGAAGCAGCCGTCAAGCTCGTCAAGCTGGGCCTGGCGCTGGAACGCGCTGCCGTCAAGGAAGCCGATGCCGGCCTGCGCGAAGGCTCGGCAATCGCCACTGGCATGTCGCTCACCAAGGACCTGGGCAATCTGCCGCCGAACATCTGCACCCCCACCTACCTGGGCCAGACCGCTCGCAAGATGGCGCGCAGCCACAAGCTGAAGGTGGAAGTGCTGGACCGCAAGCAGATCGAAGCCCTGAACATGGGCTCGTTCCTGTCGGTGGCACGCGGCTCGGACGAACCGCCGAAGTTCATCGTGCTGCGTCACGAAGGTGCCAAGCTGGCTGCACCGGTCAAGACCGTGCGCGGCAAGCCCGCCCCGGCAGCCGCCCCCATCGTGCTGGTCGGCAAGGGCATCACCTTTGATTCGGGCGGCATCTCGCTCAAGCCCGGCGCGGGCATGGACGAAATGAAGTACGACATGTGCGGTGCCGCCAGCGTGTTCGGCACGCTCAGCGCCGTGGCTGAACTGCAACTGCCCATCGACGTGATCGGCGTGATCCCGACCTGCGAGAACATGCCCAACGGCCGTGCGCTGAAGCCGGGCGATGTGGTCACCAGCATGTCGGGCCAGACCATCGAAATTCTGAACACCGACGCCGAAGGCCGTCTGATTCTGTGCGATGCGCTGACCTACGTGGAGCGCTTCAAGCCGGCCGCCGTGATCGACTTGGCTACCTTGACCGGCGCGTGCATCACCGCGCTGGGTTACATCAATTCCGGTCTGTTCAGCCCCGACGACGCGCTGGCCGACGAACTGCTGGCAGCCTCTCGCACCGCCCTGGACCCGGCATGGCGCATGCCGCTGGACGAGGCCTATCAGGAACAGCTGAAGTCCAACTTCGCTGACATGGCCAACATCGGTGGTCCCCCGGCTGGTGCAGTGACCGCTGCTTGCTTCCTGTCGCGCTTCACCAAGCAGTACCGCTGGGCGCACCTGGACATCGCCGGCACCGCGTGGCGCAGTGGCAAGGACAAAGGCGCGTCGGGCCGTCCGGTGCCGCTGCTGATGCAATACCTGTTGTCGACGGTGAAATGACGTCTATTGCATTTGCTTTCGGTGCGCCGGATCGCCTGCGCACCGCTTGCGAGATCGTCAAGCGGCACTACCAGGCCGGCCACAAGGTGGTCGTCTGGTGTCGTGATCCCGCGCGTCTGGCCGCGTTCGACAAGCTGCTGTGGAGCTTCGAAGACATTTCCTTCGTGCCCCATGTGTTTGCCAAGGATGCCTTGGCCGCACAGACGCCGGTGGTATTGACCGCCGATGAAGGTGAAACCCCGCACCATCAGTGGTTGCTGAATCTGGACGATGCGTGGCCACCGATCTACGCGCGTTTCGAGAAGCTCATTGAAGTGGTGTCCAACGATGCCGCCGACCGCGAGGCGGCACGGAATCGTTGGCGGTTCTATCAAGGCTGTGGACATCCGATTGCACGCCACGATCTGACGCGCAACGAAATGCCCTGAGTGCGTGGCGTGATGCCCCAAGACCGGCGTCACGCAGTACGATCTTTCGAACCTCTTTTATATAGTTGGACGGCCATGATCACGGCACGCCCCGGCACAAATACGACAAGCATCCCCATCCTGACCGAAGTGCTGGAGTTGCCGCAGCAGTTGGCAACCCCGGTGCCCGTGGTGCCGCAGGAACTGGTTCCTCAACACCTGACGCCCGAACCCGTGGTCCCGCCGCCGCCCGAGCCGCTGGTGATGCGCACGCGTGGCAGCAGCGGATCGGCCACGTTTTCGACGCAAATCGTCGATGCAGCCGGTTTGTCGGACCACGTGATACCGCCTCCCCCGGTTGGTGAACCGGCCGCACCGGTCGTCACGGCCAGTGCTGCGCCCGAAGCCGCCGCGCCCTCCGTTGATGCCGAAGCGCCTGTATCACCTTTAATGAACGCAACGACGCCCTCGGTCTTTGTCCCCGCGCCAGCGCAACCCGCCGCAACGGCATCGTCCACCGTGACGCCGATCAGCGCAGCGCCTTCTCGCCCCACGGCATCGCTGTCGATCGTGCCGCCGGCACCGGCTGCGCCCGCGCTGGACTTGGATGCGCTGGCCGAACGCCTGCGCAACAATGTGCTGGCCGACTTGCAGGAACGTATCGAACCGGTATTGCGCGCACGCATGGCTCAACGTCTGGAACCGATCCTGCGCACGGCCTTGGCAGATATATCCGGCGGGCTGCAGGAAGAACTGGCCAGCATGGTCGACGAAGCGGTGGAAAAGGCATTGATCCACCACGTCACGACGCAGAACTGAACCAGCACTGCAAGAAAGCAAAAGGCGCTGCAGGCCATGATGGCTTGCAGCGCCTTTTTTATTGGGTGCTGACTGAAATGGGTACAACTGGATAAGTCCAATCCAGGCAGGCGCTGACTGACGCAGCGCCCATCAGCTCACCACGCCAGGTAGCGCAGCAACAGATTTACCGGGCAGGATTTAACAAGCAGATTTACCAAGCCGGAATCAGCGATCCCTTGTACTTCTCTGCCATGAAGGTCTTCACTTCCGGCGAGTTGTAAGCCGCCACCAGCTTCTTCGCCCAGGGCTTGTCCTTGTCCTCGGTGCGCACGACGATGATGTTGGCGTAGGGGCTCTTGGCATCTTCCACCGCAATGCCGTCCTTGCTGGCCGACAGACCGGCCTTGAAGGCGAAGTCGTTGTTGATGGCGGCGGCATCCAGATCATCCAGCGAGCGCGGCAATTGTGCGGCGTCCAGCGGGATCAGCTTCAGCTTCTTCGGATTCTCGATCACGTCACGCGGCGTGGCGTTGCCGTTCTTCACGGCTTCCGGGCTCAGCTTGATCAGGCCGAACTGCTGCAACAACAGCAAGGCGCGGTTGCCATTCGACGGATCGTTCTGCACACCGACCGATGCACCTTCCTTCAGGTCGTTCAGCGACTTCACCTTGCGCGAGTAGTACGCCAGCGGCGCGGTGAAGGTGTAGCCGACGGTGGTCAGCTTGTAGCCGCGCTGCTTGATCTGCGCGTCGAGGAAAGGCTGGTGCTGGAAAGAATTTGCGTCCAGATCGCCTGCGTCCAGCGCGGCGTTGGGCAGTTGATAGTCGTTGAAGGTCACGACTTTCACGGTCAGTCCGTCGCGCTCGGCGACCTTGCTTACGACCTTGAAGATTTCTTCGGAATTGCCGACCGTCACGCCAACGGTGACGGTGGACTTGTCTTGTGCGAATGCGCCGCTTGCAGCAACAACCAGCGCAAGGGCGGCAACAGATTTGAACAGCAACTGCATGATGCCTCGGGGAAAAACGAAATATGTGGGAAGCGAATCATGCCACCACAGTTATTCCCAGAAAACACTAAAACGGCATTTTTCATGCCGTTTTAGTTATTAAGCGTTTGCAGCGCGGCTTACCAGGCGGGGATCAGCGATCCCTTGTACTTGGCTTCGATGAACTCGCGCACTTCCGGCGACTGGTAGGCAGCCACCAGCGGCTTGACCCACGACTTGCCCTGATCTTCAGTACGCACCGCGATCAGGTTGGCGTAGATGCCCTTGGCGTCTTCCACCGCAATACCGTCCTTGGCAGCGCTCAGGCCAGCCTTGAATGCGTAGTCGTTGTTGATCGACGCAACATCCAGGTCATCCAGCGAACGCGGCAGTTGGGCGGCGTCCAGCGGCACCAGCTTCAGCTTGCGCGGGTTCTCGATCACATCCTTGGGCGTGGCGGTGTTGGCGGCCACGGCTTCAGGCTTCAGGGTGATCAGCTTGTACTTTTGCAGCAACAGCAGCGCACGATTGCCATTGGACGGGTCGTTCTGAATGCCGACGCTTGCACCTTCCGGCAGTTGGTCCAGCGACTTGTACTTCTTGGAATAGAAGGCCAGCGGTGCGGTGATGGTGTAGCCGACCGGGGTGAGTGCAAAGCCACGCGCCTTGATCTGGTTGTCCAGGAAAGGCTTGTGCTGGAACGCATTGGCGTCCAGATCCCCCGCCGCCAAGGCAGCGTTGGGAAGCTGGTAGTCGTTGAACACCACGACCTTGATCTTCAGGCCGCTGCGCTCAGCCACCTTGCTGACCACCTTGAAGATTTCTTCGCCATTGCCGACCGACACGCCCACCGTGATGGACGTCTTGTCTTGGGCGGATGCGCTCAGGGCGACGGCAGTCAGTGCGACGGCCGCGGCCGCCTTGAACAGGAACTTCATGAAATCTCCGGAACGGATTCGAATTGATGAACGAATCGTGCCAGCGGGCTTATCCATAGAGAAATACTATCGCGGCATGTCCATATGCAACCAAGGAATATATGGGCCTGCCAAATCACCGCCCAGGGAATAAAGAAATCTCGTTGTCGATATGCCTGTACGCGCTCAAAGACGCCATAGCGCCCCGGTTCAAGCCGGTGGCACGCTAAACTAGACGGTTTTCCGCCCCGGCTTCGATTCCGGCTGCGGTCGCCACCCCCGGATATCCTGATGACACAAGTTTCCCCCGCCACTCCCTCGCCTGAGCAAGACGAACTGCCCAAGAGCTTCGATCCGGCACCGATCGAGTCGTGCTGGTACCCCGAGTGGGAAAGCCGTGGTTATTTCGCCGCTGGCACCCACACCAAGACGGCCGACGCCGACAAGACTTTCGCCACCCAGTTGCCGCCGCCGAACGTGACCGGCACGCTGCACATGGGCCACGCCTTCAACCAGACCATCATGGATGGCCTGACGCGCTACCACCGCATGCGCGGCTTCGACACCGTGTGGGTGCCGGGCACCGACCACGCCGGTATCGCCACGCAGATCGTGGTTGAACGCCAGCTGGACGCACAGAAGGTGTCGCGCCACGACCTGGGCCGCCCCGCTTTCCTGGAAAAAGTCTGGGAATGGAAGAAGTTCTCGGGCGGCACCATCACCGGCCAGATGCGTCGCCTGGGCGCATCCACCGACTGGAAGCGCGAATACTTCACGATGGACGACACGATGTCGCGTGGCGTTGTCGAAACCTTCGTGCGCCTGTTCGAACAAGGCCTGATCTATCGCGGCAAGCGCCTGGTCAACTGGGACCCGAAGCTGGGTACGGCAGTGTCCGATCTGGAAGTGGTCAGCGAGGAAGAAGACGGCCACCTGTGGTTCATCCGCTATCCGGTGGATGGCAGCGACGAATCGATCACGGTTGCCACCACCCGCCCGGAAACCATGCTGGGCGACTCGGCCGTCATGGTCCACCCGGAAGACGAGCGTTATCAGCACCTGGTTGGCAAGAACGTGCGCCTGCCGCTGTCTGATCGCCTGATCCCGATCATTGCCGACGACTACGTCGAGCGTGAATTCGGTACCGGTGCCGTGAAGGTCACGCCTGCGCATGACTTCAACGACTATGCCGTGGGCCAACGCCACAAGCTGCCGCTGATTTCCGTGCTGACGCTGGAAGCCAACATCAACGACAACGCGCCGGCCAAGTACCAGGGCATGGAGCGCTTTGCCGCCCGCAAGGCCGTGGTTGCCGATCTGGAAGAACAAGGTCTGCTGGTCGAAACCCGCAAGCACAAGCTGATGGTGCCGCGCGGCGACCGCACGCAGTCGGTGATCGAGCCGATGCTGACCGACCAGTGGTTCGTCGCCATGAGCAAGCCGGCCCCCGAAGGCACGCTGAACCCGGGCAAGTCGATCGCCGAAGTGTCGCTGGACGTGGTGGCCAAGGGCGAGATCAAGTTCTACCCGGAAAACTGGACCAACACCTACAACCAGTGGCTGAACAACATCCAGGACTGGTGCATCTCGCGCCAACTGTGGTGGGGCCATCAGATCCCGGCCTGGTATGCGGAAGACGGCCAGATCTTCGTGGGCCGTAGCGAGGCGGAAGCGACCGAGAAAGCCCGCGCCGCTGGCGTGACCGGCGTGCTTACCCGCGATCCCGACGTGCTGGACACTTGGTTCTCGTCGGCACTGGTGCCCTTCACCACCATGGGCTGGCCCGACAAGACGCCTGACCTGGACCGCTACCTGCCGTCGTCCGTGCTGGTCACGGGCTTCGACATCATCTTCTTCTGGGTAGCGCGCATGGTCATGATGACCACGCACTTCACCGGCCAGGTGCCGTTCAAGGACGTGTACGTGCACGGCCTGATCCGCGACGCGGAAGGCCAGAAGATGAGCAAGTCCAAGGGCAACACGCTTGACCCGGTGGACCTGATCGACGGTATCGACCTGGAAACCCTGGTGGGCAAGCGCACGACCGGCTTGATGAACCCGAAGCAGGCAGAATCGATCACCAAGAAGACCCGCAAGGAATACCCGGACGGCATTCCGTCCTTCGGTGCCGATGCACTGCGCTTCACCATGGCTGCCTACGCCACGCTGGGCCGCAACATCAACTTCGATCTGAAGCGCTGCGAGGGTTACCGCAACTTCTGCAACAAGCTGTGGAACGCCACGCGCTTTGTGCTGATGAACGTGGAAGGCAAGGATTGCGGCCTGGAAGACACGGCAGAGGTGAAGCTGTCGGTGGCTGACCGCTGGATCATCAGCCAGTTGCAACGCACTGAAGCGGACGTGGCCAAGGGCTTCTCTGACTACCGCTTCGACAACATCGCCACCTCGCTGTATCGCTTCGTCTGGGACGAGTATTGCGACTGGTACCTGGAACTGGCCAAGGTCCAGTTGCAGCGCGGCGACGAGGCCGAACAACGCGGCACCCGCCGCACGCTGATCCGCGTGCTGGAAACCGTGCTGCGCCTGGCCCACCCGATCATTCCGTTCATCACGGAAGAGCTGTGGCAGAAGGTGTCGGTCGTGGCCGGCAAGCGTGTTGCCAGCGACGTGACCAGCATCAGCGTGCAACCCTTCCCGCTGTCGCAAGCCGAAAAAATCGACGAAGAAGCCGAAGCCGCCATCACTGAACTGAAAGCGCAGATCGATGCGATTCGTGCACTGCGTGGCGAGATGAGCGTACCGCCATCGCAAAAAGCACCGCTGATCGCTATTGGTGATCAGGCCATGCTGGCACGCAACGCCCCGTATCTGGAATCGATGGCCCGTCTGTCGGAAGTCAAGATCGTGGACGCGCTGCCTGACGTGGGCGCACCAGTGCAAGTGGTGGGCACCGTTCGTCTGATGCTGCAGATCGAGATCGACGTGGCGGCTGAGAAGATCCGTCTGGACAAGGAAATCGCGCGTCTGGAAGGCGAGATCGGCAAGGCCAATGCCAAGCTGTCGAACGCCAGCTTCGTCGAGCGCGCCAAGCCCGCTGTTGTCGAACAGGAAAAGGCGCGTCTGGCGCAGTTCGTCGAGACCCTGGACAAGGTGCGCGAACAGCGCGTGCGCCTGGGTTGAAAGGCCTGCCCCCGCGCCAAGCCAGCGCTGGGGCAAGGCTGCTACATTGTGTTGGCGGCGCACGCTGCGCCGCCAACACAATGCGCGACATCTGGGCAGTGCGACCGGAACAGGCCTTGGCCCCCGAGCTGCGCATCCACTTTTGCCCGCATGCAACCGCGCTATTGTCCCCCCTCGTGAAAGAGGCTTTTTCCGCTCTTCGTGGACTGTTTCCCGATGAAGACACGCCTGCACGAACTGCACCGCATATCGCTGGTCCGCCATCCGGACTATGCCTCGCTTTACCGAGACCATCTGGACACCGGCAAACGCCTGCTGGGCATGCCCACGGGTGTGATCGCCCGCATCGAAGGCGTCACCTATCGGATACTTGCGGTGTCCAGCCCGCTGGAAAATCTGCAGCCCGATCAGATCTACCCGCTGGCCAATGTGTTCTGTGAACAGGTCATTCGGGAACGTCGCACGGTCGCCCACCACAATATCGGAGGCGACCCGACGACCAACCAGTACCAGGTCTACAAAGACACCGGGCTGGAGCGCTACCTGGGTGCTCCGCTGTGGGTCAACGACCAGATCTACGGCACGCTGAGCTTTTCCGACACCGTGCCGCAGGCCGAACCGTTTTCGGCCGACGACCTCGAGTTCCTGGAACTTCAGGCCCTCGCCTTGGGCCGCGCCATTGAACGCGACCTGCAAGACCAGCAACGCGCCCTGATTGAGCAGCGCCTGAACGAGCAGATTGCCCTGTTCGAAAGCGCCTTCCACAGCGCCGCCATCGGCATGGCGCTGGTGGCGCGCGAGGGCCGCTGGTTGAAGGTCAATCGGGCCATGTGCGACATGCTGGGATACACCGAAGACGAGTTGCTGGAAATCGATTTCCAGCGCGTCACCCACCCCGACGATCTGGGCAAAGACCTGGCGCAATTCAACGAACTGGTGGAAGGACGGCGCAACGCCTACCAGCTGGAAAAACGCTATCTGCATAAAAGCGGCAGTGTCGTATGGGCATTGCTGTATGTCTCGATGATTCGCGACCGCACCGGCAACCTGAACTATTTCGTGTCGCAGGTGCAAGACATCACCGAGCGCAAACAGACTGAAGCTGAACTGCTGGCGCATCGCAGTCAGCTGCAAATCGCCAACATCAGCCTGCGTGCCCTCGCGAGCGTGGATCAGCTTACCGGTCTGGGCAATCGCCGCGCCTTCAACCGCCAGCTGGAAGATGCCATTGCCGACGCACAGCGCAGCCGCCATCCGCTGTCTTTGCTGATGGTCGATGTGGATCGCTTCAAGCAATACAACGACGACTTCGGTCACCCTGCCGGGGATTCCGCACTGCGTGCGGTTGCTCGCTGCCTGTCGCGTTCGTCACGGGCCGGCGATTTCGTGGCCCGCTACGGTGGCGAAGAGTTTGTGGTGCTGCTGCCCGACACCAATCGCGAGGAAGCGATGGAAGTGGCCGAACGCCTGCGCAGCTCAGTGGCCCAGATCACCACCGAGAAACGCGCGATCACGGCAAGCGTGGGGGTGTCCACTCGCCTGCCGACGGACCCCGGCATTGATGCCGACCTGGTGCGGTTGATTTCATCTGCCGACGTGGCGCTGTATCGGGCCAAGTCGAATGGACGCAATCAGGTGGTGGCCGACGAGTGAGGAATGCCGGGGTTGGATACCCGGCATCCGGTCAGACGGGTTTGTGCTTATCTACCCGTGCTGACCCACTCGTACTGACCGACTGGCTCAGACCAGCTCGGCCAAGGCGGCGGCGCTGAAGTCTTTCAGGTTCGCCGTGTCGTGACCACGCACCTTCGTCACCCATGCCGGGTCGCCCAACAAGGCGCGGCCGACGGCAATCAGGTCGAACTCTTCACGCTCCAGACGCTTCACCAGGCTGTCCAGGCCAACCGGGCTGGACGCTTCGCCTGAGAACGAGCCCATGAAGTCACCCGACAAGCCGACCGAGCCCACGCTGATGGTGGCCGCGCCGGTAAGCTTCTTGGCCCAGCCGGCGAAGTTCAGGCCTTCCGCACCGTCGATCTCGGGGAATTCGGGCTCCCAGAAACGTCGCTGCGAGCAGTGCAGCACATCGGCACCAGCTTCCACCAAGGGCACCAGCCAGGCTGCCATCGCATCCGGCGTGTCGGCCAGGCGGGCGCTGTAGTCCTGCTGCTTCCATTGGCTCAGGCGCAGGATGATCGGGTAATCGGCCCCTACCTCCGCACGCATGGCTTTCAACACTTCGGCTGCGAAACGCGAACGTTCTTTCAGGCTTGCGCCGCCGAACTTGTCCGTGCGCAAGTTGGTGCCCGACCAGAAGAACTGGTCGATCAGATAACCGTGTGCACCGTGAATCTCGAAGGTATCGAAGCCCAGACGCTTTGAATCAGACGCCGCGCGTGCGTAGGCGGAAATAGTGTCGGCAATGTCTTCGTCGCTCATGGTGGCACCACGCGGCACACCGGGAGCCGCCAAGCCAGACGGGCCTTCGATGCCGGTCTCTGGCACCCAGGTGGTCATCGGGCTGGCGACCGAACCCACGTGCCAGATCTGCGGACCCATCTTGCCGCCAGCAGCGTGTACCTCGTCGATCACGTGCTGCCAGCCGGCCAGCGCAGCCTGACCGTGGAAGAAGGGAATCTGCGGATCGTTGCGGGCAGCCGGCCGATCGATCACCGTACCTTCGGACAGAATCAGTCCAACGTCGGCTTCTGCACGACGGCGGTAGTACGCGGCGACGTTGTCACCGGGCACGCCTTCGGGCGAAAAAGAACGGGTCATGGGAGCCATGACAATCCGGTTCTTGAGTGTCAGCGACTTGATGGAGAAAGGCTGGAACAGCGCGTCTACGTTCGGTGTGGTCATGATGAGTGGTCCAAGAAGCAAGCCATCATGGTATACAACGTATACTTAGCGTCAATCAGGCACCGAAACGCTACCAGGTATATCGAAGGAAACCGCCATGTCAGATACCCAGCCTTGCAACCATGCCGCCTGCAGCAGCCGTTTGTTGTTGGACCAGATTGCAGACAAGTGGTCGATCTTGATCCTGGGTGCGCTGTGTCAAGAGCCGCAGCGTTTCAACGCGTTGAAGCGCCGACTCGACGGCATTACGCAGAAGGCGTTGACGCAGTCCCTGCGCCGACTGGAGCGCAGCGGAATCGTGGCACGCCGCGTATTGCAGACTTCACCGGTGGCAGTCGAATACCGTGTCACGCCCTTGGGCGAGAGCCTGAAAAAGCCATTCGGTGCGCTGTATGCCTGGACTGTCGAATACGCGGCGGAAGTCGAGCAGGCGCAACAGGCCTACGACCGGCAGCTGGCAGAACACGCGTCGGCAGAAGCGCACACAATCCCGACTGCGCCCTTCCAGCCGCACATGATATTTGCCGAGCATCGCTGAAAAGGCACGCCCGCCCTGCCCTGGAAAAACAAACGCCGCATGTTTCGCATGCGGCGTTTGTTTTTATGACGTGGGACGTTTTGTGTCCGCTGGATAGCTCAACGCCGCTTCAGATAGTGCGTGAACTCGCCGCCATCGGCATGCTGCGCCAGCAGGGCATTGCCGGTCTGCCGAGCAAAGGCCTCGAAGTCGCGCATGGACGCCTTGTCGGTGGACACCACCTTCAGCACCGCTCCGCTTTCCAAGGTGGCCAGGGCTTTCTTGGCACGCAGGATGGGCAAGGGGCAAGTCAGACCGCGTGTATCGATTTCCAGGTTGAAGTCTGCCGAGGTAGGCAGCGCGTCAGTGCCGAGGTTTGCTGCGTCAGTCGTTGCAGCATCGTTCTTCAAAACATCAGTCATGGCAAAGGCACCGCGTCAGGCACAACCAAGCCTTGGCTGCGCATCCAATCTCCAACGGCCGGGCCGGTGCCTTGCGGCCAGGGCACCAGGTCCGCCGGGTCCACCAGCTTGTATTCGGCAAGCTCGGGCGACAAGTGCACGTCACCTTCGGCACGCACGTGATAGACCAGCAGCAGTTCATTGCGCAGCAGGAAGGGGTAGACACCAATCATGTTGTGTTCAACAACAGTCAGCCCAGTTTCTTCCATCACTTCGCGTGCAATGCCTGCTTCCGGCGTTTCGCCACGTTCCATGAAGCCCGCGATCAACGCAAACTTGCCTGGCGTCCAGGCTGCATTGCGCGCCAGCAGAATCTTGTCGCCAAGCTGCACCAAGGCAGCAACCACCGGCAGTGGATTGTCCCAATGCACCCAGCCGCAATTGCCGCACAAGGTGCGCTCGCGCGGGTCATCGGCACCAAGCGGCACGCCACGGCTCAAGGCGGTGGCGCAACGCGGACAGAAGCGATAACCGCCCGGCAACGCGGGCGCGGCGTCGGTGGCCGTGGGAAGAACAGCAGAACTTGCGACAGCAGTATTCATCAAGCTATCTCCTGCATGAAAGACAACGGGGCACCGACAGTGACGTCGGTGCCCCGTGAATCAGATGTCGTGCAGCACCGACGCCCTGGCGGGCAATCGGCCTTGCTGCACATCCGAGACGATCACAGACGAGCCTGCACCCATTCCTGAACACCGGCAAGCGCCTGGGCCAAGTTGGTGGCATCAGTACCGCCAGCCATCGCCATGTCGGGACGGCCACCGCCCTTGCCGCCCACTTGCTGAGCCACAAAGTTGACCAGTTCGCCCGCCTTGACCTTGCCCGACGCATCCGCCGTCACGCCGGCCACCAGCGACACCTTGCCGCCATCGACCGCTGCCAGCACGATGGCTGCCGATTGCAGCTTGTTCTTCAGCTGGTCCACGGTTTCGCGCAGCGACTTCGGGTCAATGCCTTCCATCTTCACGGCCAAGACCTTCACGCCGTTCACGTCAACCGCTTGCGACGCCAGGTCGTTACCAGCGCTGCTGGCCAGCTTGCTCTTGAGCGCAGCCAGTTCCTTTTCCAGTGCGCGGACCTGGTCCTGCACTTGCGCCAAGCGCGCCGGCAAGTCGGCCGGCTGCACCTTCAAGGCACCTGCCGCAGCCGACAAGGTGGAGTTCAGGCTTTGCACCAGGGCAACCGCGTTGTCACCGGTCACGGCTTCCACGCGACGCACGCCAGCGGCCACGCCGCCCTCAGTCGTCACCTTGAACAGGCCGATGTCGCCAGTGCGCTGCACGTGCGTACCGCCGCACAGTTCACGCGTCGAACCGACGTCCACCACACGCACTTCGTCGCCGTATTTCTCGCCGAACAGCGCCATCGCACCGGTCTTCACGGCTTCGTCGTAGCTCATCACGTTGGTCGCGGTGGCTTCGTTGTTCAGCACTTCGGCATTCACGATCGACTCGATGCGCGCAATGTCTTCGGCCGAGATCGGCGCATTGTGCGAGAAGTCGAAACGGGTCTTGTCCGGGTCAACCAACGAGCCCTTCTGCTGCACGTGCGTGCCCAGCACTTCGCGCAAAGCCTTGTGCAGCAAGTGGGTCACCGAATGATTGCGCGAGGTACGCAGGCGGCGGGTGGCATCCACATTGGCTTGCAGCTTGTCGCCAAGCTTCAGCGAGCCGCTGGCCAGTTCGCCGTGGTGGCCGAACACGTTTGGCACGATCTTGGTGGTGTCTTCCACGTTGAAGGTGGCACCGTTGGCGCTGAGCACACCTGCATCACCCACCTGGCCGCCCGATTCTGCGTAGAAGGGCGTGCGGTCCAGCACGATGATGGCCTGCTGGCCCGCGCTGACTTCCTGTACCGAAGCGCCATCCACGTACAGCGCCGTGATGGTGCCCTCGCCTTCCACGGCGTTGTAGCCGTCGAAAGTGGTCTTCACGCCGTCGTAGCTCAGGCCAGCGGCGGCCTTGAACTTGCCAGCAGCACGTGCCGTGTCGCGCTGGCGCTTCATGGCGGCTTCGAAGCCGTCCATGTCCACTTCCAGCTTGCGTTCACGGGCGATGTCGGCCGTCAGGTCAACCGGGAAACCGTAGGTGTCATACAGCGTGAACAAGGTCTCGCCGTCGATGGGCGCGCCATCTTTCAAACCGGCGATGGCGTTGTTCAGGATTTCCATGCCGCGTTCCAGCGTTTCGCCGAAACGTTCTTCTTCCTGCTTCAGCACCTGGGCCACGCGTTCTGCCTGGGTAGCCAGGTCGGGATAGGCATCGCCCATCTGGCCAACCAGGTCTGCTACCAGCTTGTAGAAGAACGGCTTGGTCTGGCCCAGTTGGTGACCATGACGCAGCGCGCGGCGCACAATGCGGCGCAGCACATAACCACGGCCTTCGCTGCCCGGAATGATGCCGTCTACGATCATGAACGAGCACGCACGAATGTGGTCAGCAATGACCTTCAGCGAGTTGTTGTCCAGATCGGAAGTGTTCGTTTCGCGCGCAGCCGCCTTGATCAGCGCCTGGAACAAATCGATTTCGTAGTTCGAGTGCACGTGCTGCAACACAGCCGAAATACGCTCCAGCCCCATGCCGGTGTCGACCGACTGCTTGGGCAACTTGGTCAGCGTACCGGCAGCGTCACGCTCGAACTGCATGAACACCAGGTTCCAGATTTCGATGTAGCGGTCGCCGTCTTCTTCCGGCGATCCCGGGGGGCCGCCCCAGATTTCCGGGCCGTGGTCGTAGAAGATTTCCGAGCACGGGCCGCACGGGCCGGTGTCGCCCATGGTCCAGAAATTGTCCGACGCGTAGCGTGCGCCCTTGTTGTCGCCGATACGGATGATGCGTTCGACCGGCACGCCGATCTCGTTCTGCCAGATGCCGTAAGCCTCGTCGTCTTCCGCGTACACGGTGACCCAGAGCTTTTCCTTCGGCAGTTGGTAGACGCCAGTCAGCAGTTCCCACGCAAACTTGATCGCGTCTTGCTTGAAGTAGTCACCGAAGCTGAAGTTGCCCAGCATTTCGAAGAAGGTGTGGTGACGCGCGGTGTAACCCACGTTTTCCAGGTCGTTGTGCTTGCCACCGGCGCGCAGGCTGCGCTGCGAAGACGTCGCACGCACATAAGGGCGCGGGTCTTTGCCGGTGAACACGTCCTTGAACTGCACCATGCCCGAATTCGTGAACAGCAGCGTCGGGTCGTTGCCCGGCACCAGTGAAGACGACGGAACAATGGTGTGTCCCTTGGATTCAAAGAACTGCAGGAACTTCTGGCGGATCTCAGCGGATTTCATCGTGACACTTAGGGCCAAAAGCGGCCAGTTGGCAATTCGGAAGGACGCGGCAGGCACTTGGCGGCAACGATGATGATCGAAGGTCCGGCGGGCGGACGGCCAAGGGTGCCTGCGCAGCAAAGCAGACGATTATATCGTCGGGGCGGCTTGGCGTTCGGATTGGTGCACGGGTTGCCGTTCGGTGTGGCGCTTGCAACGTGCATTAAGGCTTGGCGCGGGCGTCAACGCTGTGCCGAATAGCGATATTGGCCAGTGATCCGGTGTTCAAACAAGATGTCTTCTTCCCGCGTGCCCTGCCCGATGTTGTGCAGAATCAACGGGGTGCCCGCAGCCGTGCGGCGGTCGCTGACGACACCAATGTGCGTCAGGCCCCGGCCCAGGTCCCACGTAACGATGTCGCCCGCACGAAAGTCGCTGGCCTGGCTGCCCGTCTGCACCTGCTTGCCCTGGCGCTTGAACCAGGTCATCAAGTTGGGCACACGGCGATGATCGATGTTGCGATCGGGCCGGCTCAGCCCCCAATTTTTGGGATACACGGAGAAGTTTGCACGCATGTCTTCGTGCACTGACTGCTGAAGATCCAGCCCCTGCGCGCGCAGCGCACGAATGACCACATCGGTGCATACGCCGGTATGCAGCGGCACGTCGCCCCCGGGATAAGACAGGCGGCGGTAGACCGGATCGTAGCTGAGCGTGACGCCCACCTGTTTGCGGGCTTCAGTGACCAGTTTTGCGGGTTCGATGGCGCGGGCCAAAGACGCGGTGGAGCACAGCGTTGTGAAGACGAACCCTGCGCAGAGCAAGGCAGATCGGGTCATTTGCAGCACTTGTCTTGCGTCGTTTCCTGAGATCACTGAGTCGGATTTCCTGGGCTTTGACCCGGGGAATAGTAATGTCCGACAGGGTATCAAGAGGCAGGCCGCAACATCTTCATACCAAGCCAGTGACGAAGGTTCCAAGGCGATAACTCTGACCTGCTCTTTTTAATAAAGTGTACATAGTTGACATGAATATTCAGCAAGTACACAATCAAAGCGTCACATGCAGGAGAACGCCATGAGCCATCTCGCTCCCCCCGCCCGTTCAACCAAAGCAGCACGCGCGAGCGCCACGTCTGCTGATCGGGCAGAAACACGTCCAGAGATCGACGTGATGGCCAAGGCGCTTGCCGCCGCCGTGCGTTCCGTGCCCCGCGCCGACCAGCGTTTGGTGCTGGACAAGTTGCGCGCGGAACTGAAGCTGGACGGCGATAGCACCATCAAGCTGCCTGCCACGCGCCACGCCGACGACGAAGCTGATGACATCGCTGCCGAAAGCGCTCCATTGAGCGAACAAACCTACGCCCGCCGACGCGCGCTGGTGGACAAGGGCGAACTGCTGACATCCGCCGATCTGATCGCACGTGTTGATATCACCCGCCAGGCCCTGTCGAACCGACTGGCGGCCGGCAGCATCTTTTATGTGGATGGTGGCCGCAACGAACGCTACTACCCCGCTTTCTTTGCCGACGCCACGCTGGATACCAAAGCGGTGCGCAAAGTAACCAAGGCCCTTGGCAACTTGCCCGGCGCAAGCAAATGGCTGTTCTTCACCAGTCCGCGTGAATCGCTGGGTGATTTGACGCCGCTGGACGTGCTGGCGGGCAAACGGCCTGCGGCCAAGCCAGGCTACGCGGCAGGCGAGCTTGAACGCATCGGTCTGGACACAGTACTCAGAGCTGCCGCCGCTGCGGCCGAAGCCTGAGCATGGTGGCACGTCGACTGGGCTTGCCTGATCCGGCATTGCAAGACGTGGACTTGGACATTGCGTTGATCGATCCCGCCACCTTGTTCAGAGTTTCCGGGCATGCCACAGGTGAGCCTTATTTCGGGCGCAGCGGAGGAAACCGCTTTGACGATGCGGAAAAACAATACGGCACGTGTTATGTCGCGCTGTCGCTGGTTACCGCGCTTGCTGAATCCCTATTGCACGACCTGACACCGCGTGCGGGGCAATATCGTATTTCCGCTGAAGACATCGAACGCCGATTTGTTCATTCATTTGAAGGACCTGCTCTGCGATTGGCCAACCTGACAGGCGCATCCCTGAATCGATTGGGCGGACACGGAGAACTAAGCGGCACGCCGAGTTATGAGATTCCCCAAGCGTGGTCAAAAGCGATATTCGATCACGCTGCAGGCGTCGACGGCTTCATCTACATGTCCCGGTTGATGAACACAGAGAAAGCCATGGTGCTCTTCCAGCGGGGAAACAGCCTTGCACTGCGCGCCAAGCCGCCTTCGGCGCTCACACGACATCCGGATTATCAGGATGCCGAACTGACACTTGCCATCACACTCACTTGAGACAATCAAGTCCGGCAAACTCATCCCATCGAATAAGTAGTACCCACAAGCAGACCACCACAGCATCGGGCGATAGGATAAATTCTCATCGCCTGCTTTAATGTGCATACCAATTTCTTCGAGCGGATTGCCAAGAAAATAGGCGACCGCTTCGAGAATGGTTATGAATTCAGCGATATTCCTGCATAAAAGTTATTCAGCCTGCGTGATTTCTGGCATCAGAATGCCCATAACGGCGATGACAGCTTGAGAAAAGTCCACATCAGTCGACTGCCTTGCCATCGAGCCAAGACAGTCTTGCCATTGCTTCTACTTGCCACACTCTGCCCGCTGGCTGCCCAAGCATACTGCTGGAATGAAGCCGCAGACCGCTACCGGATCAACCCCGTGGTTCTGCAGTCCATCGGACAGCATGAATCGGGGCTGAAAGCCACCGCGATCAACAGAAACCAGAACGGGTCAGTCGATATCGGCGTGATGCAGATCAACTCGGTCCACTTCCCCGAGCTGCAATCCTACGGCATCACGCCCACTGCCCTGTGGGAGCCTTGCACCAACATCATGGTCGGTGCCTTCCTGCTGGCAAAGAGCATCAGGAAATACGGGAACACCTGGGAAGCCGTAGGTGCCTACCATTCCCGCACCCCGAATTTGAAAGAACGTTATGCCTTGCAGGTATATCGCGTCTTCTCCAGACAAGAACAGCGACCCCGAACCATCTCGCGTCCGCCAGCCAACCCGTCTGCGCGCAGCCAGTCCGCTTCGAATAATAGGTAATACATGTCGACCGCCACTACCATCCAGCAGTACTACAACGCCTTCTACGGACGCCCTGCAGATCCTTCGGGACTGTCGTTCTGGGTCAACGGCGTGAACAACTCGGGAGATCTGCTTGGTTCCGCCACGCGAGTATTCGGAAGCGCCACCACTCCGGAATTCGCACTGCGATTCCCGGCAGGCACCTCGATCTCGACGTTCCTGGATACCGCATACAACAACATGTTCAACCGGGTACCAGATGCGGACGGCAAGGCGTTCTGGAGTGCCGCGTTCACCAACTGGGTTGATAGCGGCAGATCAGAAGGGGAAGCCCGCGCGATGATTCTGCAGAATTTCGTGGATGCTGCAAATGGTCAGTCTGGGACGAATGACAAGCTGACGATCACGAATAAGTTGACGGTGGCCGACATGATGACGGCGAGCGTGAAGGCTTATGGGACGGAGTCGGTTTATCTGACTCAGTTGAACAAGGCTCAAGGGCTGCTGGCGGGTGTTGATCACACGCAGGCGTCGGTTGATGCGGCGTTGGCGAAGATTAAGGTTGGTGGTATCTACGAGGCAGGGGAAGCTGTTCCTAATGTTCCAGCTTTCACGATAATTGAAACGTTTCCTTTAAATGGAGTTTCCCTGAGCAGCGAAAAGCGAGAGATTTTGAAATTTGACGCGGCTAGTGATGCCCCGTTTGGCTTTCGCGAGGTATTCGAGGGCGGAGGGCACGCATATGTACCATCACGAGTTTCGGTAGGAAATTTCTCTACCTCTACTGACCGAATCGATTTCACCGCCTTTAAGCTAAACATTCCAGTCGGTGGAGCCATTACGGTAAAAAATGCTTTGGAATGGACAGAACCTCAGCTCATTAATTTCGTTGGCATTCAACCCGGCGCATATAAAACATATCACAACTTCTTCGAGGGCAGACCCATTGCCATTGCTGTCGGAAGTGGCGCAGGCGGCCCAAACGTGACGACAAATGTCTTCGTTGATATAAATGAAAACGGGAATCTCGACGTTGGGCAAGACCTGTGGTTCCAGCTGACACAGTTCGATTTAAACCGATTTAATGACTCCTTCCTCATAATTTGAAAAAAACCCGCATATATGCGGGTTTTTTGACGAGCTGGCTAGGTTACGAATCTGGCTAGTGGATTATTACGACAAATTGCAAACTGCGCTCGAGGGCCCGCGGACGTATGTGTATATCCCTGGAATCACATTCGACCGAGTTCGCGCATCGGATGTACACATTTCGTTCATACTTACCGTGTCGGCAGATGTGTTGATGTTTGCGGCAATACCACTATTAATGCCGCACTCCCAGGTTTTTTGGGCGAAGAACCATGTTGGCAGACTACGCATTGTCGCATCATCATTACCCTGATCCTGAACGCATACATAGAGTCGAGTTGCCCAGCCCTGAAGCCCGTCTCTGTCGGCGCAGCGACCCCCAATACTCTGGTAGAGCGGTGCTACAGCCGCTCGCGTTGCATCTGGCCCCACAGATGCAGGAGGGCTACAGTCAAACCGTTCGCTGCTGAAAGACCTTGCCATCGACGGACCTGAAGGCACGGGTGCAGGTGCCGGCTGAACGACAATAATCTCTCTCGGTGGGATATACACGTTCCCAGTCGACGCTGTGGTGGTAAAAGGCGGCGACGGTGTCGTCCCCGTCGAGTCATATATAGCACCAGTGCGAGGCATACAACCAAGGCATGCAGTCCCCACCTGCGCCTGCCCTGCTATTGGCGACAAGCAGAACAGCAGCGCAGCAAGAACAAAATTCACGTGCTTCATTCACGTTCCAAGTAAAAAGACCGCAAGCCGTCAATCCAACCGCCCGCAGTCAGAAAATCAAGAATACGAACAGTAAGTAACCACAACCCCCTGACTATTCGCCGGCACAGCAACCTGCCATCCGTTACCAGCGTTCGTCGCCTGAAAGTTCGTGGGATTCAAAGTCATCGTCCCAGACACGCTGATGTTGTCGCCATTACGCGAACCGGTCAGCGCAAACGAGCCCGTGTTGTGGATCGATTGCGGAATCACGTAGACATGCGGCGTCCCTGCCACGCCGCCTGACACGCCACAAACGGGCTTGTTGATCGTCGTGGCGGTTGGCGACGCGCTGAGCGTGGCTGGGGCCAGATGCGTGGTCATGATGGTGTAGCGCGACAGCCACTGGCTTACCGGCGACCATGTTGCGTCTCGGCAGAGCAGGCCCGCTCCGCTGACGTCTGCACCAAGAGTTCCTTCTGGATAGGCGGCGTCTCCACATGCTGTGCCTACCGTGGCCACCACGGCAATCGAACGCCAGGTGTTGTTGACGCACGCAACCAAGCCGCCGGTGCTCGTCTTTGCGTACTCGGTGTTCTCGGCAAGGTTGATGGTGGCCAGCGCGGGGTTGGCTGCGTTGGCAAAGTCGGTTGCGGTGCAGGCGCTGTTGGGAACGGCGGTTTCGCGTACGCCAACGCGCGCGGTGCTCATTGCGCCGTTGACTGACAGATTGCCCTGCAAGGCCGGGTCGCGATCATCTCCCACCCGCACGAACTGATTCCACATGCTCGTATCGAGCATGGCGATTGCCGCAACTATCCCACCCGCCGACGACGACACCGGGTTATCTACGTTGAATGCCGAACCTCGGATCTTGCCGGGCTCGTCAAACCACGCCGCGCCTCCCCAGCCTTGCATGCTGCTGACGGCCAGGGCGGCGGCTTGGTAATCGATGTCGTCCTGTGACTTACGGAAAGGCGTCCTCGTATGAATCAATGCATCGATACGGCAACCAATGCCCGGGCACTTGGCGGCGTCGCGACGAATCTGGATTTGCACGGCCTGCCCTGCTGGTGTGATGTCGGGAAAGGTGGTCGGTAAATGGCCCAGGGTTCGCAGCTCGGCAAGCGTAGGCGTCATGGGATCGGCGAAGCGCGTGCTGCCATCGGCATTTGTCAGTGGCAGTCCACGCGCATAAGCCTGGAAGTTGCCGGCGATGGCACTGTCCATGGCCCCTTTTACGGCCAGCAGGTAAGTGCCAGTGCCTTCGGCCTGGCCATCACGAACGGCTTGCATCAAATGTGCACCAGCCCAGGTCGCGCCGATCAACGCGAGCATCAGCGCCAACCCAAGTTCCAGCAGGAACACACCGCCTTGTTGCTGCGCAGACGGTATCGCACCGCGTCCGCCCAAGCGGCGCGCTCCCTTGATCGACAGCGGACCGATACGGCCGCGATCTCTGTGGATGGGTTGGCACATGAACAGCCCCTTCAGCCTTAACGCGCGACGAACTGGAACTGGTTGGTATCGCCTTCCGTGCAGGCGTTCTCGGCGACGGTGGGCTGGTAATTACCGCCAGCCGCCTTGACCTCGGTCCCGTTGACACGAATCACCTCAGTCACCTTCTGCATGACCACGGCCAGGCCCGGGCATGCGGCGCGATTGACGCTGGCGAACTGAATCTGCATGGCGTCGCCGGTGCTGGTCAGCGTGGCGGGGGTCAGCGTGACGGCTGCGCCGCTTGCACCGATGTCGTGGGTGACGGTGGCCGTTGCGCCGCTGCCGGCAACCTGAAACACACTGCTGCCACGCACCGCATTGGCGATCTGTGCGGTCGTCACCGAGCCGTAGGGTGCGCTGCCCAGCCCCTGCACGCTGACCTTGGCGCGGGCAACGAATCGCTGGATTTCTTCACCGATGCGCGGCACCTTGTTTTCGACCAGATACCCGTTGATGTTCGGGACCACGACGATGGACAGGATCATGATGATCGCGCCGACCACCGTCAGTTCGATCAGCGTGAAACCGCGTTGCCGATCAAGGCGTTTGTAGTTCGAGTGCTGCATGGAATAAGGCTCCTGGACGAAGAACCGGGGCGATCACACGTCCCGGCAATAAAATGGTTTAGGTGCAGCGATTTACTGCTTGAATGAGGACGTAGACAGGTCTGTAAGGCTCGTTCGACGCCAATTTGGTCGACACAAAAACAGCGCACTCAACGACCGGCATAAAAGCTCGTCAGTGCAGATTTCATTTCCTGAATCACCGCGACATGCCAAAGCGCCAGGCCCATCAACAGGCACATGGCTCCCAGCAATAACACCCAACGCAAGACCGCCGCGCGTCGCGCCACGCGGCCTAACGTGCGTCGTTCGATACGGTCGCTGGCCCGCTGAAGACCATCGTCAAGACCACGGGTATCGATCATGTCGCGCAGGTAAAAGAAGGTTTCGGGATCGACGATGCCGGTATCGAACGTGGATGCGCCTACCTGGCCCGCATCGACGCGCGCCAACATGGCATCGACATGCCAGCGCAACCACGGCCCGGCTCCTGCGCCTTGCAGGGCAAGCGCTTCGCGTAGCTGCGTGCTGACGTTGCCGCGACGACGCAGCAAGGTGGCAAGCGAGGACAGGAAACGCACGCCTTGCAGATCGCGGTACAGCCGCCAGATGGCCCACTGGTCCAGGCGTTGCCGCAGCGGCCCCACCAGGCTGCGCAGAGACCAGATGCCCAGATACCCGATGGCAATCAGCACCACGCCCACCGACAGCGCATAGGCATCGATGGCATCGGCTATGGCATACAGGCGGCGCGTCAGCGGGTACAGATACTCAGCCGGCAAGGTGAAGGTCTGCTTCAGCTTAGGTACGGTGAACATCGGTACGGCGGCAATTGCCACCAGTGCTATCAAAACGGCCAGCAGGCCGACCGCCGTGGTCGCGACGAAACTTCGTCTAGCCTCGTCAACCAGACGGGTGAGTTTGGCCAGGTCGTAGAGGGCTTGTTCGAATGCGCCGGCACCCGCGCGCTGACCAACGCGGATCAGCAGCACATCTTCGTCGGGAAGCGTGTTCTCGAAGGTTGCGCCCAGGTCGCCGCCGGACTCCTGATATCGCGTCAACCAGTGCGCGGTCAATTGACCGCGTGCGGTGCTTGCGCCATGACGTACTGCATCGTCGGCAAACAAATCACGCAGGGTCTTGCGACCGCCCGTCTGCGCCATCAGGTCAGCCAGATACTCGTAGTAATCCGCACGGTCGGGACGGAAACGCCATGCGGCCATGCGCAATGACAGGGAGGTCGACCAAGGCCCCATGCTCATCGGCGCCCACCTGCCGCCACCGCTGCGAGGTCCGACACCACCGGCTTGCGGCGTTGGCGGCGTTCCAGCGCCACGGTTTCGAATGCCCGGAACCGGGGTTCGATGTCACGCGGATCGACGATACCGATAGCTGCCTTGTAGACCGCACATTCCATGGCGCTCTTGCCCGACATGTCAGGATCACCGTAGCCGGCCTCGCGCTGTTGTGCCGCGTGGGCACGCAAGGTGATGTTATCGGCACGCCGGATGCACCCCAACACCACGTCATCGAGCGCGGGTTCCATCATTTCCGCCACCACGGTGCGACCTGCCAGCCCCAACAGTTCCGGCACAGCCGCCGCTGCACAATGTGGGCAGCCGTTGGGATTACGAATGCGCAAGCCCGCCGAGTCGATGTCATACAGTTGCTCGATGCGCGCCCCATATGCCTGCCAATACGACCCATCGCGCGGGCGTCCATCGGTATCTGCACCGCCAGCAAACAGGGCAGAGAACGGCAAGGCGCAGTGCGGGCACAACTTCGGCAACAGGGCCTGGAAAATCAGCAGCTTCAGAATGCCTGGCGTGGCAAGCAGTTCGCGCGGCACACCAATGAAGTCGGACGCCAAGCGGTCAGCGATCTGCAATACCCCACCTGCGTGCGTGGTCGTGTACAGATTCGCGCCCGAACCGGCCAGGTCGGTAAACGCCCTGCCCGTCTCGTCGTCACGAATTTCACCGATCAGCAGATCCGTCATCGCGGAACGTTTGACGGTTTTCAGCTTGGCATCGAAGGCCCCGGCTGCGCTGCCATCGAGCGGGCGAGCCACGGTGTTCTGCAAGGCCTCCGGGATCAGGTATTCGACCGGATCTTCCAGCGTGATCACCTTGCGATGTCCGGGAATGGTCCGCAACATCGACGCAATCGTAGTGGACTTGCCCGAGCCGACCACACCCGCCAGCACCACGGCACCGCCTTCTGCCATGCGGGCGCGCGACATCATCGCCAGTTGCGACGGCAGGTATCCCAGCGCATCGATACTGGCACCGTGGGTCGGTGCATCGAGCTGCAAAATGCGCAGGCATACCGAGGGGCCTGCGTCGGTCGCCAGCGATGCCCAGCGCAGCATCAGTGCCTGCCCGTCCACCTCGCGGTACAAGCGTCCCTGCTGCTCGGTGACCGGATCGAACACTGCGCCGTTGCCACCTTGAATATCCATCCACGCCACCGCCAGCACCTCCATGATGGTGGCCGTTGGCATGCGGCGAAAGCGCTCAGGGGCCACGTATCGCCCACCAACCGTGTAGCGCACGTCGGATTCCGCCCCCAGCAAGCGCACGTTGACATGCAGATCGGACGCCCCATTGCGCACGCCCCACTCGACCATGTCCTGGAATGCCTGCGCCATCGATGACCGATCAGGGTCGAGCAATACGCGACGGCGATTGCGCAAAGTGTCGCCGGATATCTGCTCACGCACGATCGCCAGCAAGAGCGTGGGCGGCACGACGATTCGTGCCGGCTCGGACAACAGCCGCTGACGACGGCGGATCAGGCGCTCAAGTTCATCGGTCTGATCACTGTCGTGATATTCCTCGACCGTGAAAATGGTGACGCTGCCGTCATCAAGCTCAACCGGGCATAGCTTGTTCGACGCGCTGGCCAGATCGAACTCGGCGCGCAGGCTGCGGCGAAACGGGGTCGCAAGCTTGGCCAGTTCGTCCTGGTTGGCAATGCGGACGCGCTGCCGTGCGAAGTGCACGGTGCTGGCCTCGCTGATGCCGTGATCCAGGCGAGTGACGGGGCTGCCAAGGCCAAAACGGGGCACTCTCATTGCATGCCTCCGCTGCGCTGCGCCAAGCCAAAGCTGGATGCGACACAAAGCGTGGTCGGTGCCTGCCGCGCGGCCAGCACAACACGTGCGCACGATCCGCCTACGCCAGCCAGTCGCATCGGCAGTGCCGCATCTGCTGGCTTGCCCGTGCGTTGATCGAGCACCACACGTTGCCCGTCCATCTGCAACACCACGGAAAGCTGGCCCGGGGTGCCGTAGATGGCTGTCACCACGGGTGCTGCCGCAGGTGCCAAAGGCGGCGGCGCCATCAGCATGGGGGGAATCTCTGGCGGGAGGCGTGGCGGCACGGGAGGCAATGGAGCGCTGCCCGCAATCGCTTCCTGCGCATCCCGATGCAGCAGCTGTCCAACGGTTTCATTCAGGCCATTGGCTCCGGCAACGCCCGCCAGGCTTGCACTCAAGATCAACACGATTGCCCGCAGGCAAGCTTCAGTGGCCATACGCATTTCAGTCGCCATACGCATACAAGACTCCTTCCAGGGTTGCCATCAACGCGCTGAGCTTCAAGGTGGGACGGGACGAGGGCTGCACGGCCAAGGTCAGCCGGGACCAGCGATAAGGGCCCTCAGCAGCGGCAAGCGCATATAACGAGCGCATGGGACCAGACAGCCGGATGCGTCGCCTGCTCAACACGGGCGCATCGCCCGGGCGGGTGATGCCGGTGCCATCAAGCTCTTGTGGCTGCCCCACTTCAACGATTTCGGCGGGACCGATTTCGGCGTTGCCAAACGCAGCGCGCAGCACTTGCAGCCGCGACACCACATTCAGGTTCTGTTGGGACAGCGGCACCAGCGCTGACAAGGTCAGTGGCCGAGGCGGCAGGTTGCTGGTGAAGGTGGGCATGACCTGATCAAACGGGGCCCACAACATGCGCCATCCCGACGAGGCCGAACTGGCGAACCCGGCGTTGCTGGCGGATTGCATGCCGCGTTGATAGATGGCCTCGCAGCTCCACCCAGTCTGCAGCGCAGGTTCGCAGCGCGCACCGTCGAAGCGCCAGCCCGCCACGTTCAGCGGAACCTGGGCAAGCGTCTCCAAGGCCTGCGGCAAGTCCTCGTGCGCCAGTAGAGTCACGCCAGCCAAGTGCTGCGTATACCGCTCACGCCAGGCCGTTGCGGGGTCGAGGCGCGTGGCGGCGCGCTGCGCCTCCAGCACCTGACGCTGCTTGGCCTGATAGGTCTGCCACCCGCGCTGCCCCAAGGGCACGGCCACGCACAACACCAGCAGAAAAATCAAGGAGCGCGGTACCGCCGTCCAGGCACGCGGACGCAATTGCAGAAGGGCTTGCGCGGGCAGGTCTCCGGCAAGCATGTCCAGGTCCAGCGGCTGGACCCGGCGCGCCAGGATCTGTCCGTAGCAGATGCTGTCAGGCTCTTGTGCAAGAAGGCTATCGACGGCCGCTTCGGCTTCGGAAACCGAGGCGTAAACCACATCGGTACGTGCCAGCACCGTGCCATCACGCACTGCCCCCACCCAGGTGGCTCCACCGGGCAGCGTCAGGCAGGCAATGGCCACGCCTCGTGGGTGCAGGCGGGCAAACAGCTGCGCCGCCGAGTACAGACGCCCAGCGTGCCCGCTGCGGTGCGCGCGCGAAAGCCGGATCGTACCGACCGATTCGGCCTGCATATCGGCATGCACCAGGTGCGTTGCCCCTGCGGCCGCCGCACGATGCCTTGCCTCCTGGACAAGCTGGCTACCCAGGATCGTGTGCCAGCTCATGCCGAAGACCAGCGTGACGTCACGTTGCGGCAGACTGACCAAGACGTGAGCGGCTGCCGCGCCACCCAGTGCGGCAGTGGTTCCGCGACGGCTACGTCGGAAGCCGCCCAGGAAGGGCTTTTTCACTGGCTTGTCGATGGAGCGCACCGGCAGCTTCATAACCCTTCCTCGGGCTGGGCCGTCAGGATCAGCAAAGTGAAGAATCGTTCACGCGTGGATGTGCCAGAGCCGCCCAACAGAATTGGCGCGCCGCGATCCAGGGTGCGCCGGTCGTATTGCGTCTGATCACGCTCGAAGCCTGACACCACCACCGGCTGCCCCGGACGCACCTGCAGTTGCTGCACCGTGCCGATGCCGTCTACGGTTTTCTGCTGCAACTTGATCTCGCTGGCACCGCTGCCGAAACTCAAGGTCTTCAGCGGTTGCGCCACGGTGTTGTCGTAGGACACGGACAACAGAATCTGCCCGTCGTCCTGGGCATCCGGCACGATGGTCAGGAAGGAGCCCACCGTCTCTTCCTTCTGACTCACCGTAGGAGCCGTCGTAGTACCCGACGCCGATGCCACGGTGGTGGATTGCACCTGATCCACATACGAGAACGTGGTGCGCACTGCGTGGGTCATTGGCCGGCGATTCAAGCCCTGCAGCGGCACGGCCGAGTGATGCACGACCGTTCCCAATTCACTGAGCGCCCGCACAGCAGCCGACGAACCGTTCTCTGCGCGATACCCCACGCTGGCGGCCGCTGCCCCGACCGATGAACCAGGGGCCAGCAGCGCGAACCGCCCTGCCAGCACGTTCCAGTCAATGCCCTGCTCGGTGTTGTCGCGCACCATGACTTCAACCCGTTCGAACAGCAGCCGCACCCTGCGTGTCAGCGCACGATTCTCGCGTTCAAGGAAGGCAGCCACCCGGTCCAGCGCCTCGCGCGTGTCGGTGACCACAATCAGGTTGGATGCATCGGTGTTAGCCACCACGTTGCCCGCGCGGGTCAACATCGGATCAAGCTTGGCGCGCACCGCCGCCAGGGAATCCTGCCCTTGGGTGTCCAGGCGCGTTGCGGCGCTGCTTTCGAACGCGCCCTGGTCGCCGCCCGATCGACGACCCAGCGCCACGCTGGCCGTCGACTTCAGGTTGAGCGCACGCACATCGAAGGTACGCGTCTCGACGCGATAGAACTCGATGCTGCCGTCGACATGTCGCCAATACACGCCAAGCCGGTTGGCGATCAGGTCCAGCAGACGCGGCAAGGGATGCGCGCCGCTTGGCAAGGACACGGTATCCGTGGCGGCCAGCGTCGTCGACTGGGCCGAGTCGTTGCCGGCCAGCCGTGGCAGGAAGCCACTGAGCGGCAACAGCGCGTCCGGTCGCACCCGCACCGGAATGCCGGTGGCCAACATGATGCGTTCGGCCATCTGCAACAGATCGACGCCACCGCCTTCGAACATCAAGGCCGTATCGACCTCGGCACGCAGCGCCGATGGCAAGGTGACCTCACGCGCCAAGGGAACGATGACACCGGCCACCCAGGGCTGATCGACCTCTTGCGCGGCCTCGCGGGCCTTTGGGTCGGACAGGGCTTTGACGAAGCGTTCGCGTTGCTCGGCCATGTGATCGGTGCGCTGTTTGGCCGACCCATCGACACGATCCATGTACTCGGAAAACGGCGCGCACGCCGACACGGAAAACGCCAGGGCGAGCAAGGTGCCGCGCTGCATGATGCGGTAGTGCATAAGTCCGATCCTCAATGTGCGACGCGACGGTCGCAACGCTCGGCCTGAGCCACCACACGAAGCACCTGGTTGGCGTAGAAGCACGGCTGCAAGGGTTTGGCGGAAAGCTCGGTGCCGGCGAGCAAAGCACGCACGGCACGCTTGAAATCGCCACCGAAAACAGCCGGTGCCGATACGGCAATGTCGACATCCGGTGTCCAGTGCTCGGCACGGAATGTCCATCCGGCCTGCTCGGCCCAGCGCCCCAAGGCGCGACGAAGATTCTGGTCTGCCAGCGTGGCTTCAAAGGGTTTGGCAGGTGGTGTGGATGCCGCCAGCGGCCAGTTGTCGGACACGACATTGGCATCGGTGGATGCGTTCACGGGCTTGATATCACGTGACGATTCAACGGCCGGGGCGGTCGATACCGGTACGACAGAAGCACTGGAAGATGCAGGTGTGGGCGCAGCTGTGGGCAATGCGGCGGTAAGCGGTGAATGATTCACCACCAACGGAGCCACAGCAGTTGCCGTGGGCGCAGCATTCCACGATGGCGTGGCCGCCAACATGCTGGGCGCAGGTGATGCCACCGGGGCAGCCGTAGCCACCACCGCTGACGGCGCGATAGATGAAGGTGCGATGGATGAAGGTGCAATAGATGAAGGCGCTGGCAGCATCGCCGCAGGCAAGCCACCGTCGTTCTCACCCGCCACGCGCGGTGCTTTGCCGCTGTAATCGATTGTTGAGCGCACGGTGCCGAGTTGTGCGACCAAACCGACATAGGTGCCCGAGACCGTGACATACGGACCAAGCTGCACATGCTTCAGCAACAGCTGCTTGCCATCGCTGCCGATCGCGATCAGCGCCGGCAGCACCTGCCCGGGATAGAACTGCAGATAGGTGCTGACGCCGTCATCGAACACCTGCTGCGGTGCAACCCGGCGATCCCCCGACACGCGATAGGAAAAATCGTAGTTCGGCGCGGCATATGTCGTGCCGATGGGTGCGGCTGCCAGCGCAGACATCAAGATACACACGCTGGTGCGCACATGACGCAGGCGTGGGAATACGAACGTGGCAAGCATGCCGCGGCTCCGAAAAACCCTGCCGCAACAACGCAGCAGAAGAGCCGCCATCCTGACGGAACGGGGTGGCGCGACAAGCGTGTGTAGTACGTACAAGCGTGACCAAAAACGCGCGCTTCTTCACGGTCGGAAATTGCGCAATGTCCCCGGAAAAAACCCATGCAAGCTATGCGAGAATCCTTGCTTGCGTCGCGCAGCCACGCCATCGAAAAAGGGGATAAGCAGTGCAGTGGAGCACCACCGAAATCACGTCCGAACGTCTGTCGATTCGCCCTTTCTCTGCGGCCGATGCCAATGATGCATTTGGCTGCATCACCCCAACATTGACGCGCTACTTGTCCTTCGATCCCGCGCCGTCAACGGCCGTGTTCGAAACGATCTGGCGTGGATGGCTGCCGAAGATCGAAGCCGGCGTGGACTTCGCATTCACGATCCGTGATCGCGCCACAGGCAGCCTCATCGGCCTGGCTGGCTTGCATCGAACTGGTGATACCGAACCCGAATTGGGCATCTGGGTGCGTGAAGACCAGCATGGAAACGGCTATGGGCGCGAAGCAGTGCAAGCTGTGGCGACATGGGCGGCGAGCAGCTTCGGATCTGCCGCCTTCATCTACCCCGTTGCCAAACAAAACGCCTCCAGCCGGAAATTGGCGGAGGCGTTGGGCGGCGTTGTGTTCAGCGAACGCACGGCACCGAAATACGATTCCGTGGTCTACCGCATTCCCGCCACAAACTGATCGACAGAGACGCTGATGCCGAAAAGAACGACGAAGCCGAATCCCGAAAAGGAAGCGTTCAAGCGAGACTTGCTGCGCAGCATCCAGGAAATGAAGTCAGGGCAGTTTGCGCGAGTTACTACGTTTGCGTGGAAGACTACGGCAGAAGAAACTGCAAGCTGGAACCGGCAACCCGTCAATGGCACCATGCCCAGCAAGCCGACCAAAGGCGGTGAACGGCCCGGTTCTTAATCGGCGAACCGAGCCGCCAACCGCGCGGCCTTTCTCAGCTGAAATCCCGCGCAAACAGATCGATTCGATCCGTACAGAACGAATCCACCCCCCACGACAGAATCTCCCGGGCACGTGCCGGGTCATTCACCGTGTAGCAAAACAAGCCATAGCCTGCCTTCTTCACCTGCGCCGCAATCTCGGGCGTCAGGTTGGCATGGCTGGTGTGCAGCGCAATGCAATCCAGGCGTTCCAGCAATTCTGCCCAGTCTGGCGTGACCTTGTTCAGCAGCAGCCCACGCGGCAAGCCGGGTGCGGTGCGCTGTGCGGCAGCCAGTGCGTCAATCGAGAACGAAGAAATTACCGGCAAGGCCAGCGGCCGGGTCTCGTCTGCGTACAGCTCGGCTGCCATGCGCCCTACTACTTCGCCCGTTTCGATCTCTTTGCCCGGATAGGGCTTGATCTCGATGTTGGCCCACATGTCGTTGGCGCGCAGCCAACGCACCACGTCTACAAATAAAGGCACAGGTTCGCCCTTGTAGTGATGCGGGTCGCGCCATGAACCGGCGTCCATGGTCTGCAATACAGACGAAGAAATATCGGCGATGTTGCCGGTGCCGGGCAAGGTGCGGCCCAGCTTGGGATCGTGCATCAGGATGGGCACGCCATCGGATGCAAGCATGACGTCGAATTCGACCGCTCGCAGGCCATGCGCGTGTGCCACGCGCATGCCGGCCAGGGTGTTCTCGGGGGCGATGATTCCACCCCCGCGATGCGCGACGACACGTTCGTAGTGCCAGCCGCGCGGGGGCAACCCGGCGGTGGGGTTGCTTTCGCGGGGGGTAGTCATTGCGTTTCCCGTATCAGTGCAGCTTCAGGTCAGTAAGGTCTTCAGGGCTTGGCAGGGGCAGGCTTGGCCGGCGCAGCAGCCGGCTTTGCTGCGGGCTTGGCCGGGGCGGCTGCCGGTTTGGCGGCCGCTGGCTTGGCTGGTGCAGCAGGCTTGGCGGCAGCGGGCTTGGCAGGCGCGGCGGGCTTCACACCCGGACGCGGTGCTGCAGCGGGCTTGCTGCCGACACCTGCACCACCGGCGGGCGCACCCGGGGCGCGCATCACGGCATTGCCACGTGCAACGGCATCATCCAGACCCAGCTTCGGCGGCTTGCGGCCGCTGAAGATGTTGTCCAGTTCCTGGTCCATGATGTCCGACACGGCGTTGTAGTTGTGCAGACGGAAGCCACGGGTGTACTGCGCCGGGGTTTGCGACAAGGCGCGGATCACTGCTTGCGAACCATGCAGGCTCGGGTAGTAGGACACGCTCGATGCACGGAAGGCAGCGTCGCTCAGGGGCAGGAAGCCGGTTTTCTGATGCCATTCAGCAGCCGTTACCGGGGTAGCCAGGAAGGCGATGAAGGTGGCCAGCGCTTTCTGTTCGGCTGCCGGGTGACCCGACATGGCCCAGAACGCCGGACCGCCCACGAAGGGGTTGCTGCCATTCTTGGCTTCTTCGTCGTAGTACGGCAGCGGTGCCACGCCATACGAGAACTTGGCCTGCTGCTGAATCGCACCCAGCGAACCGGTGCCGGTGGTCAGGACCGCGCATTCGCCGCTGATGAATTTGGCGTCGGCTTCGTAGCCGTGGCTTTGGAAGGTGAACAGGCGGCTGCGCACCCAGCTCATCATCAGTGCCAGGTGGCGCACGTGCAGCAGCTGGTTGATCTGCAGTTCAGCGCCTACGCCGTTGGTTTCCAGGCCGTTGTTCTTGGACGCGAAAGGCACGTTGTGCAGTGCCGACGTGTTTTCCAGGTGGATCCAGCTTTCGCGGCTGGTGGCGTAGGGGCAATCCGATTCCGCGACGTTGGCCAGCGCAACCAGGTGGTTCTGCATTTCACGCCAGGTCTTGGGCGTGACATCGGGGTCCAGGCCGGCCTTCTTGTACAGGTCGCGGTTGTAGATGTAAACGGGCGCTTCGGCCATCCACGGCAGTGCCAGCAGGTTGCCACGTGCATCACGCAGGTAGTTGGTGGTCTGCGGCAGGAAGAAGTTCAGGTCTTTGACCGGGTAGGTCTTCAACAGATCCGACATCGGCATGATCGCGTTGTGACGTGCCACGAACTCCGGCACGGCGGTGTCGGACAGTTCGATCAGATTCGGCTGCTTCTTGGCGAGCACGGCAGTTTCACCGGCACCAGCCAGCTGAGTCACGCTGGCGTAGGCGGTAGCCGTGACATGTACGTCTTGCTGCTGGCTGTTGAAACGCTGCACCAGCTCGTCGAAGGTGGCGCGGTGGGCCGGGTCCATGGCGTGCCAGACCGAAATTTCGGTGGGCGCGGCAAAGGCGGCGGCAGGCATGCCGCCCGCAAACGCAAAGGCGGTGGCTAGGGCCGCCGCCAGCCAGCCACGACGGGCGGGACGGGTCGGCGAAGAAGAGAAATTCTGGGTAGTCGGGGTCAGGCTGTCCGCGCGCATCGATGCTGTCTCCTTGAGGCCGCACGATTATGCCACTGCATGGCGATGCATCCATCCGCCCATCGGCACCCCATGCAACTTGTCACAAAGGCGCTGAAAATCGCGCCCGAAACCTTACAAACCGATGAACGGAAAATCGGGTTCGGGCCGCTTGCCAGACACAATATCGGCAATCGCCCGGCCAGAACCCGCCCCCATGGTCCAGCCCAGTGTGCCGTGGCCGGTGTTCAGGAACAGGTTGGCAATCCGGCTGCGCCCCACCAAGGGTACGTTGGACGGCGTGGCAGGACGCAGGCCAGACCAATAGGCAGGCGCAGTGGTGTCGAGCGCATCCCCGAACAGTTCACGCGCCACCCGGGTGATGGCTTCGCAGCGGATCGGGTCCAGCTCGCGCGAGTAACCGCCGAATTCGGCAGTGCCGGCAATGCGCAGGCGGTCGCCAAAGCGCGACATCACCAGTTTGTGGGCGGCATCGGTCAGGCTGACCTGCGGCACACGGTCGGGATCGAGCACCGGGTAGGTCGCGGAATAGCCTTTTGCCGGGTACACCAGGCAGGGCACGCCCAACGGGCGCAGCAACGCGGGGCTGTGGCTGCCCAGGGCCACCACAAAGGCGTCGGCCCGTAGCTGTTGGTAGCTGCCGTCCGGGTCGATCACTTCGACCGAGGTGATGCGTGACCCGTCTGACACCAGCCGCGTGGCCTGGGTGCTGTATCGGAATTCGACACCGGCAGCGGCTGCGCGGGTGGCCAGTCCTTCGGTGAAGGCGTGCACGTCGCCGCTTTCGTCGTCGGGCGTGAAGTCGCCGCCTACAATCAGGGAACGGCTGGCGGCCAAGGCGGGTTCGATGTTGATGACTTCATCGGCAGAAATCGTGCGGCGGTCGACGCCCGCGTCGCGCATTACATCGGCGGCGCGTTGGGACGCTTCGAAATCCGCTTCGTCACGGTAGAACTGCAGAATACCGCGCGACAGGTGGTGATAATCGATGCCCAGCGTGCTGCGCATGTCCTGTAATGTGTGGCGGCTGTAGCTGGCCATGGCGACCATGGCGCGCACATTCGGAGCCAGCCGGGAGGGCATGCACTCGCGCAGGAAGGCAAGCGCCCACTGCCATTGACGCCAGTCGGCCGTGGGCCGGAACAGCAAGGGCGAATCCGGCCGAAAGGCCCAGTTGAAGATCTTGCGTGGTGCGGCCGGGTTGGCCCAGGGCACCGAATACGACACCGATATCTGGCCACCGTTGGCGAAACTGGTTTCGCGCCCCGCCCCGGGCTGGCGGTCGACCACCGTGACTTCGTGTCCCGCCTCGCGCAACCACCAGGCGCTGGACGTACCGAGAATGCCACTGCCGAGGACGACAACTTTCATATTGCGGGGCTCCGTAGAAGTAACGCGACCAGACTGTACCTGCCTGCGCCCAATCGAACAGACACGACCCTGTCGGATCGGCCCATAGTGTATGCGCGACGCCCGTCGCAGATGACCTTGTAGGGATTGCAGAAGGGGGCTATAGGGCGATGCTGACAGCCCGTTATGCAAAAAATTCCGCACATCAGAAAATTGCGTGCTGAAATCGTTTTGTCGCGTTACGCTCGCGCCTTTCGTGTCGACGGCAGCGACCAAAAGTCGCATTCGAGGGAACCATGGACATTCTTTGGCAACAGATCCTGAACGGACTGGTGCTCGGCAGCGTGTATGCGCTGGTAGCGCTCGGCTACACGATGGTGTACGGGATTTTGCAGCTGATCAACTTCGCACACGGTGAAGTATTGATGGTTGGCGCAATGGTCGCGATGGTCACCGTCAAGTGGGTAATAGCCACCTTCCCGGGCCTGCCCGGACCGGCGGTACTGGCCATTGGCCTGCTGGCAGCGATTCCCGTCTGTGTGGCGATCAACGTGTTCATCGAACGCGTGGCCTATCGCCCGCTGCGCAATGCGCCCAAGCTGGCTCCCTTGATCACCGCCATCGGCATCTCGATCATGATGCAGACCATGGCCATGATCATCTTCGGCCGCAATTACAACCAGTTCCCTGCCCTGCTGCCCACCGCCCCGATCGAAGTCGGCGGCGCGCTGATCACGCAGACACAAATCCTGATTCTGGTGTTCGCTGCCTTGTCGATGGGTGCCCTGACCCTGCTGGTGGAACGCACCCGCCTGGGCCGCGCCATGCGCGCCACTGCGGAAAATCCGCGTGTGGCCAGCCTGATGGGTGTGAATGCCAACCACGTGATCGTGATGACCTTCGCGCTGGGTGCCGCACTGGCCGCCATCGCTGGCGTGATGCTGGCCGCCAACTACGCGGTGACCCACTTCTACATGGGCTTCATGCCCGGGCTGAAGGCGTTCACGGCTGCGGTGCTGGGCGGTATCGGCAATCTGTACGGTGCCATGCTGGGCGGGCTGCTGCTGGGCCTGGTCGAGTCGCTGGGCGCGGGTTACATCGGCGATCTGACCGGTGGATTCCTGGGTAGCCACTACCAGGACATCTTCGCCTTTGTCGTACTCATCATCGTGCTGACCCTGCGGCCTTCCGGCCTGATGGGTGAACGCGTCGCCGACCGCGCCTGAGGATCCTCGTCATGCATCACGGATTCAAATTCAATTTCCTGCCCGCGCAGGGCAATGCCATGCGTGCCTACCTGGGCATGGTGATGGTGGCAGTGGCGCTCGCCGTCCTGCCGCTGGTACTGGGCCAATACGGCAACAGCTGGGTTCGCATCATCGACCTGGCGCTGCTGTATGTATTGCTCGCACTGGGCCTGAACATCGTGGTGGGCTTTGCCGGCCTGCTCGACCTGGGATACATCGCGTTCTACGCGGTGGGTGCCTACATGTATGCGTTGCTGTCCTCGCCGCACCTGGCGAACAACTTCGCGTGGATTGCTGCGACCTTCCCCAATGGCATGCACAACTCGATCTGGCTGGTAATCCCGCTGGGTGCAGGCGTTGCGGCCTTGTTCGGCGTCCTGCTGGGGGCACCCACGCTCAAGCTGCGCGGCGATTACCTTGCGATTGTCACGCTGGGCTTCGGCGAGATCGTGCGTATCTTCATGAACAACCTGAACGCGCCGGTGAACATCACCAACGGCCCGCAAGGTATTACGCGCATCGATCCGATCAGCCTGTTCGGTACGTCCTTGGCGGGTACGCGCGGCAGTCGCGGCATGGTCGACATATTCGGGTGGAAGATACCCAGCGTGACGGCCTACTACTACCTGTTCCTGCTGTTGGTGATCCTGGCGATTTTCCTGTGTATTCGTTTGCAGGACTCCCGCATCGGGCGCGCCTGGATGGCCATCCGCGAAGACGAAATCGCCGCCAAGGCCATGGGCATCAACACCCGCAACGTGAAACTGCTGGCCTTTGCCATGGGCGCGTCCTTCGGTGGCGTGTCGGGTGCCATGTTCTCGGCCTTCCAAGGCTTCGTCAGCCCGGAATCCTTCACGCTGATGGAATCCATTGTGGTGCTGGCCATGGTGGTGCTGGGCGGCATGGGCCACGTGCCGGGTGTGGTGCTGGGTGCGTTGTTGCTGGCCGGCTTGCCGGAACTGCTGCGTCACTTCGTGGTGCCGGCGCAAGAGCTGCTGTTTGGCGCAGGCAATGTGATTGTCGATGCCGAAATCGGCCGTACCCTGCTGTTCGGTCTGGCCATGGTGCTGGTGATGCTGTTCCGTCCCAAGGGACTGTGGCCATCGTCACCGCATGGGGTCAAGAAAACGCCGGCTCCGGTGCCGGACGCCCCGCAACCGACCAAGGTGGCCTGAGATGACAACGACCGTTTCTCCGCTGGGCGTGGCCGACATGCCGGGCACTAATGAAGCACCGCTGCTGCGCGTGGCGGGCATCAGCAAGCGCTTCGGCGGCTTGCAGGCCTTGTCTGATGTCGGGCTGGAAATCCAGCGCGGCCAGATCTACGGGCTGATCGGCCCCAATGGTGCCGGCAAGACCACCTTCTTCAACGTGATCACTGGCCTGTACACGCCTGACGCCGGCACCTTCGAGCTGGGCGGCAAACCCTACAAGCCGACGGCGGTGCACGATGTGGCGCGCGCAGGCATTGCCCGCACCTTCCAGAACATCCGCCTATTCGGCGAGATGACTGCGCTGGAAAACGTGATGGTCGGCCGTCACGTGCGCACCAAGACCGGCATCTGGGGTGCCATGCTGCGCACGCCGGGCGTCAAGCGCGAAGAAGCCGAGATCCGCCAGCGTGCATTCGAGCTGCTGGAATACGTGAACATCTCACGCTACGCCCACTTCCAGGCCCGCACGCTGTCTTACGGCGACCAGCGCCGTCTGGAAATTGCACGCGCCCTGGCCACCGACCCGCTGCTGCTGGCGCTGGATGAACCGGCAGCTGGCATGAATGCCACCGAGAAGGTCGCCCTGCGCGGTCTGCTGGACAACATTCGCCGCGATGGCAAGACCATTCTGCTGATCGAGCACGACGTGAAGCTGGTAATGGGCTTGTGCAATCGCATCACCGTGCTGGACTACGGCAAGCGCATCGCGGAAGGCGTCCCGGCGGATGTGCAGAAGAATCCTGCCGTGATCGAGGCTTATCTTGGCGGCGGGCACTAGGAAAATCGATGGCTGACACTGAAATCGTATTGCGCGTCACGGACCTGCAAGTCGCCTACGGCGGCATCCAGGCAGTCAAAGGCGCGTCGCTGGAAGTCCGCAAGGGCGAATTGGTCACGCTGATCGGTGCCAACGGCGCGGGCAAGACCACCACACTGAAGGCCATTACCGGCCTGCTGAACCCGGCATCGGGCGACATCGCCTACATGGACGCACCGATGGACGGCATCCGCGCCGACCAGCGCGTGGCACGTGGCCTGGTCATGATCCCGGAAGGTCGGGGCGTGTTTGCACGCATGACCATCGTTGAAAACCTGCAGATGGGCGCGTATCTGCGACGCGATTCCGCCGGTATCAAGCAGGACATCGAACGCATGTTCGAGACCTTCCCGCGCCTGAAGGAACGGGCGGATCAGCTGGCCGGCACCATGTCGGGCGGCGAACAGCAAATGCTGGCGATGGCGCGTGCGCTGATGGCGCAACCGAAATTGCTGCTGCTGGACGAGCCGTCGATGGGCTTGTCGCCGATCATGGTCGACAAGATCTTTGAAGTGATCCGTGCGGTCTCGGCGCAAGGTGTGACCATGCTGCTGGTCGAGCAGAATGCCAACCTGGCATTGCAGGCCGCGCATCGGGGCTATGTGATGGAATCGGGCGTGATCACCATGGCAGGCGATGCGCAGGCCATGTTGGTCGACCCCCGCGTGCGCGAAGCGTATCTGGGTGAAGAGACGGGTGCGGAAGAAACCGGGGTCTGAAGTGTCTGAAGGTTGAAGCCCTGAGTTTCAAGCTTCCCAAGCCTGGATCTTCGAACAGTGCACGAATAAACGGCCCGACTTGCAAAAGTCGGGCCGTTTGTCTTGTAGCCGATGGTCTTGCCGATCAACAGGACTCGGCAGGCGGCACACCCCGTTCTGCAATGAAGCGCGCAAACGCTTCCAGCGTGGCGCTGCTGACGTGGTGCTCGATCCCTTCCGCATCACGGCGGGCCGAATCTTCGTCCACCCCCAGGGCCAGCAAAAAGTCGTGCACGGTCTGATGGCGGCGACGCGTGGCGTCGGCCAAGGCTTCGCCAGCTTCGGTCAGGAACACACCCCGGTAGGGTCGGCGCACCGCATATCCGGTGTCGGCCAAGCGACCCAACATTTTCGCCACCGTCGGTTGTGCAACACCCAGGCGCGCAGCGATATCGACCTGTCTGGCCTCACCACCGTCACGGATCAGGTCGGAAATCAATTCCACGTAGTCTTCCACGCGTTCCAGGCGGCGCGCCTCACGCACCTGCCGGAAGCTTTCCACGTGTACGGCGGCGTCCATCAACTTCGGCAACGCCTCCGCCGTGGCCTTCATCTTGTTCATATCTTCTCCAATGGTCGAGAGGACTTCCCTCGCAACCAGCCGCCATTTTGACCGATCTGGGAAAACCGCGAATTCTCTTTCTTACATCTTGCTGTCATTTCCTTGGCTATTGGTTATAGCCTAAGCTATAGTTACCTGACCCAAGCGCTGCGTGCCGGGTAGATCCGGCATGTCGGCCTCACGAATACGCTGACAAGGTATTGCCATGCTTCGACGACGTTTCCACCAACTGCTCGGCCGTGGCGCGCTCGCCGCATTTGCGATGTGTGCGGGCTTGGCCTTGCCGACGGCAGTTCAGGCGGAAGACGCGAAGAAGTTGTCGGTGATTGCCACCACGGGCATGCTCGCCGACACCATGCGGGAAGTCGGTGGGGACCGCATTGAAGTCACTGCGCTGATGGGTGTGGGTGTCGATCCGCACACCTATCGTCAGACGCGCTCTGACGTCGCCAAGCTCACACGCGCCAATCTGGTTGTCTGGCACGGGCTGAATCTGGAAGCGCAGCTGGAAGACCTGTTCAAAGACCTGGCGCGCCGCAAGCCGGTGGTGGCCTTGGCCGACACCATTCCCAAGTCGCGCCTGCTGGCGGATGAGCAGAATCCGCAAATTTTTGACCCGCACGTGTGGATGGACCCGCAACTGTGGCTGCCGATCGTCACCGCCGCGCGTGATGCCTTGATCCAGGTCGACCCAGCCGGCAAGGCCAGCTACGACAGCAATGCCGCGCGCTACGCCGAACAGATCGCCGCCTTGGACAAACGCGTGAAGGCGCGCCTGGGAGCAGTGCCTGCCGCCCGCCGCATGCTGGTGACCGCACATGACGCTTTCCGCTACTTCGGCCGAGCCAACAGCTACGAGGTCTTGGGCATCCAGGGCATCTCGACCGAAAGCGAAGCCAGCCTGCATCAGGTCGAGAAGATCGTCGGCATTTTGGTCGAGCGCAAGATCGGCGCGATTTTCGTGGAATCGTCGGTGTCCGATCAGAACATTCGCGCTCTGGTTGAAGGCGCGGCGGCGCGCGGACACAAGGTCACCATCGGCGGCGAGCTGTTCTCAGACGCCATGGGCCAGCCCGGCACGCCCGAAGGCACCTACCTGGGCATGATCGAGCACAACGCCAACACGATTGCCAAAGCCTTGGGAGCCGCGCCATGAGCCAGTCGACAAATCAGTCCTCGGGTAATGCTGGTAGCCACCCCGCCTCCCGCCACGCTGACCTCCACGTGGCCCCGCCCGCCAGCGCCAGCCAAGTCCCGCCCGCGCTCGACATCCGTGGCGTGACCGCCAGTTATGGGGCGACCTCGGTGCTGTTCTCGGTGGACTTTGCCTTGCCCACGGGGGCCATGGGCGTGATCGTCGGCCCCAACGGGGCGGGCAAATCCACCCTGCTGAAAGCCGCGCTCGACATCGTGCCGAAGGTATCGGGTGAGGTCAGCGTATTTGGCCTGCCCTTCGAGGCCAACCGCCACCGCGTGGCCTACGTGCCGCAACGGGCCAGCGTGGATTGGGAATTCCCGGCCACCACCTTCGATGTGGTCGCCATGGGCCTGTACCGCGAACTGGGCCTGCTGCGCTGGCGCCGCGCCAGCCACCGCACGCGCATCCTGGATTGTCTGGACCGCGTGGGCATGCGCGACTTTGCAGATCGCCAGATCGGCCAATTGTCGGGCGGGCAACAACAACGGGTATTCGTGGCGCGTGCATTGGCACAGAACGCGGACTTGTATGTGCTGGATGAGCCGTTTGCCGGCGTCGATGCAGCTACCGAACGCACGTTGGTTTCCGTGCTGCGGGCATTGACGCAGGCCGGCAAGACCGTGCTGTGCGTGCATCACGACCTGAGCACTGTCGCCGATTACTTCACCGACGCCTTGCTGCTGAACGTGCGCCGCATTGCGGCCGGGCCTGTTCGGGATGTGTTTACCGAAGCGAACTTGCAGCAGGCCTACGGCGGCCGCCTGTCGCTGGCGCAGATCGACCGCACCCGCGACACCTTCGACACACAGGCAGATGCCCGGAGCGCAGCGGCATGAACCCACTGCTCGACGCCTTGTTATTGCGTACGGGCTACAACACCACGCTGGTGACCATTGGGGCTGCGCTGCTGGGCGCGGCAGCCGGCGCCATCGGCACCTTTGTGCTGCTGCGTCGCCGTTCACTTGCCAGTGATGCCGCAGGCCACGCCGCCCTGCCCGGCCTGGCGGCGGCGTTCATCTTGATGGCAATGACCAGTGGCAACGGCCGTTGGTTGCCCGGTCTGATGATCGGCGCGGCCATCTCGGCAGCGCTGGGTCTGGTGGTGGTGCATGCCATCACCGCACGCACGCGTCTGAAGGAAGACGCCGCCATCGGTGTCGTGCTGTCGGTGTTCTTCGGTTTGGGCGTGGTGTTGCTGACGGTCGTGCAAGCCCTGCCCAGCGGCAACCAGGCCGGCATTGCCAGCTACTTGCTGGGGTCCGCCGCGGGCATGCTGCGCAGTGAAGCCGAACTGATCGCCATCATGGCCGCGCTGACAGCGCTGTCGGTTTTCATCCTGCGCCGCCCGCTGAGCATGCTGTGCTTCGACCCCGACTACGCCGCAATCAGCGGTGTGCGGGTGCGGCTGACCGACGCAGCGCTATCGGTAATTTTGCTGGCCGTCGTCATCACCAGCCTGAAAGTAGTGGGCCTGGTCTTGAGCGTGGCGCTGAGCATCATGCCTGCTGTGGCCGCCCGTTTCTGGACCGACCGGGTACAGCACATGGTGCCGGTGTCCGCCGCCCTGGGCGCGGCTGGCGCGTATGCGGGTGCCGCCATTTCCTCGTCAGCCCCCAGCCTGCCCACGGGTGCGGTAATCGTGTTGATCATGTTCGGAATGTTTGTGGTGTCCTTGCTGTTTGCGCCCGCACGTGGCGTGTTGGCCACTGCGATCCGCCACCAGGCATTCCGCCGTCGGGTACACCGCCGCCAGGGGCTGCTGGCCCTGGACCGCCAGGAAAGCATCCACGACGGCATGACCTTGCGCCTGCTGCGTCAGTCCGGGTGGATTCGGCGCGACGGCGTGCCGACCCCGGCAGGCGTGCTGGCGGCCCGCGACGCCGCGCATGATGAAGCGCTGTGGCGCTTGCATGGCGACCGCTACCCAGGCGACTCAGCCGCCCTGCACTACCACCGCATTGTGCCGATCAAACAGGTGCTGCCAGCCGACGCACTGGCAGACCTGGAAGCCTTGTTGGCGGCACAGCCAGCGCGCAAGTCGCACGCCACCACCCGGCTTGCGCCGGCAGGATACTGAGATGCTCATCGACTTCCTGCAGTTGAGCCTGGTGCCCATGCTGATCGCGGTCCTGGCCAGCATGGCCTGCGCCTTGCCCGGCAATTTCCTGGTGTTGCGCCAGCAAAGCCTGATTGGCGATGCGGTCAGCCACGTGGTCTTGCCCGGCGTGGTCGGTGCGTTTGTCGTCACCGGCACCATCGCCACCGCCCCGATGCTGATCGGCGCAGCGGTGGCAGCGCTGTTCGCAGTCGGCCTGATCGAGATCATCCGCAGACTGGGCAAGGTCGAACCGGGCGCAGCCATGGGCGTGGTCTTCACCGCCCTGTTCGCGGCCGGCGTGGTGTGGCTGGAACAGTCGAACAGTGCATCGGTCCACCTGGACGTCGAACACGTGCTGTACGGCAACCTGGAAAGCCTGATCTGGCTGGATGCCGAAAGCTGGGCATCGCTGGTCAACCCGGCAGCCCTGGCCACCGTGCCCGAACAACTGGGCCGACTGGCATGGGTGATGGCTGTGGTTGCCATCGTGATCTGGGTGCTGTGGCGTCCGCTGGTGATCGGCACCTTCGATCCCGCCTTTGCAGCCAGCGCGGGGGCACGCCCCGGGCTGACCAGCTTGGCCTTGCTGGTGGTGGTCGCACTGTCTGCGGTTGCCGCGTTTGAGGCAGTCGGCGCGATCATCGTGGTGGCGATGTTCATCTGCCCGGCTGCGGCCGCGCGCCTGATGACCAACAAGCTGCACACGCAAGTCGCATGGAGCCTGGGATTTGCCGCCACGGCCGCGATCGGCGGTTATACCTTGGCCGCCTGGGGGCCGATCTGGCTGGGTTTCGAGAACAGCGTCAGTGCAGCCGGCATGATTGCCACTACCGGTGGTCTGATCCTGCTGCTGGCATGTTGCTTCGGGCCTTGCCGACGCAGTCGCTGACACCTGACACCTGACACCGAACGCACCAAGCGCGGAAAAACAAAGGGGGACACTGCATAGCGCGGTGCCCCCCCTTTCACTTCAGAACCCTTGTTCAGCGTCCCGCAGCGTCTTTCTTAAGCCGTCGCACGCACCTGGATGATGATCTCTTCCAGCTGCGCCAGCATCAGATCCATCTCCGCTTCGGTGATGTTCAGTGCCGGCATGAAGCGCAGCAGGTTCGGACGCGGGCAGTTCAGCAGCAGGCCTTCCGGCTCGCGGTCACGAGCAGCCAGCACGATGTCGGCACCGTCCGGGCGATCCAGCACCAGCGCACGCAGCAGACCCAGGCCACGCTCGCCCGGCATGCCGTGGCGGTCGGCGATGGCGCTCAGGCCGTTGGACAACTGGCGCGAGCGCGCCTGCACCTGGTCCAGGAAGCCCGGTGCGTTCAGCGCATCGAACACCGCCACGCCAACTGCGGTCATCAGCGGGTTGCCGTTGTAGGTACCGCCCTGGTCACCCGGCACGAACACCGACACCGATTCGCGCGCCAGCAAGGCCCCCAGCGGCACGCCACCGCCAATGCCCTTGGCCAGCGTCATGATGTCCGGCACGATGCCCGACTGCTGGAACGCGAACATGGTACCGGTGCGGCCCATGCCGGTCTGGACTTCGTCGCAGATCAGCAAGATGCCGTGTTCGTCGGCCAGCATACGCAGCGCAGCCATGAATTCGTGGGTGGCGGGCACCACGCCTGCTTCGCCCTGCACCGGTTCCAGCATGATGCCGACCGTGTTCGGGCCGATCAGGGCTCGCACCGAGTCGATGTCGTTGATGATCGCCTTCGGGAAACCATCGACCTGCGGGGCGAACAAAGTGTCCCAGCCCGGCTTGCCCGATGCCGACATGGTCGCCAAGGTACGACCGTGGAAGCTGTCGCGGAAGGTGATGATCTCGAACGCGCCCGAACGATTCAGCTGGCCCCACTTGCGTGCCAGCTTGATTGCGCCTTCATTGGCTTCGGCACCGCTGTTGGTGAAGAACACGCGGTCCAGACCCGAGGAACGCGTCAGGCGTTGGGCCAGTTCGATGGACGGCAGGTTGTAGAACGCCGGCGACGGGTTCAGCAGCAGCTTGCTCTGCACGTCCAGGGCGTGCGAGATTTCCGGCGGGCAGTGCCCGAGGCAGTTGACCGCCCAGCCCTGGACGATGTCCAGGTAACGCTTGCCACGATGATCTTCCAGCCAGGAACCTTCACCGCGCACGAAGGCGATATCGGGACGCTGGGTGATGTACATCAGTGCTTCGGTGGCGGAAGGGGTAAACGCCATGGATACGGCTCCTGGAGAATTCGGTGAAGCGCCAGTACGCCACGGGGCTGGGCGACTGGACAGGAAAGATCGGAAAACGGTCGAACAAGATCGGGATGACCAGGCCGAACCCACACGGCTCAAGTCATGATTGTGCAGCCAGCAAGCTGCGAACCGGACATCAGACCACGACTGGATTGGCGACGTCTGCCTCGGACGTGAACGAATCGGCGTAGAACGCCTCAACGGGCAATCCGCATTGTGCCGAGAAGTCGTGACGCGCGGCGTCGATCATGGCAGGCGCGCCACAGGCGTAGACCTCCCAGTCGGCCAGTTCCGGCAAATCCTGCATCACTGCCTGATGCACAAAGCCGCTACGACCTGTCCATTGGTCTTCAGGCAAGGCATGCGAGATCACCGGAATGTATTGGAAGTCGGGGCGGCTGGCAGCCCAGGCACGCGCGGCGGCGTCCATGTACAGGTCTTGCGGACGACGCCCCCCCCAGTACAGGCGCACCGGGCGACGGATGTCCTTGAAAGCCATGTGTTCAATGATGGCGCGCACCGGCGCAAAGCCGGTTCCGCTGGCCACCATGACAATAGGTTTATTGCTGTCTTCGCGCAGGAAGAAGGAACCGAACGGGCCTTCGAAACGCAGGATTTCACGTTCTTTCATCTGCGTGGCACCCACGCCAAACACGTGGTCGGTGAACAGCCCGCCCACCAGGTGGCGAATATGCAGTTGCATCGGCCCTTCTTCGTGCGGCGCACTGGCCATCGAATAGCTGCGACGGCGGCCATCTTTCAAGATGAATTCGATGTACTGGCCCGCCAGAAACTGAAAGCGCTCATTGGCCGGCAGTTGCAGTGACAACAGCATGACATCGGGCGCGGCCCGTTCCATGCTCTGTACACGGCACGGCAGCTTGCGGATCTGGATGTCACCCTGCGCACGGACTTCACGGGCTTCGACCGTGACATCGCTCAGCGGCGACGCACAGCAGAACAAGGTCATGCCTTGCTTGATCTCGTCGGCCGACAAGGCGCGCGACTGATGCGGCGCAAGCGAGACGTCACCGGACACGACCTTGCCCTTGCACGACCCGCACGCACCGTTCTTACAGCCGTACGGCAAGCCGATGCCCGCCTTGAGCGCGGCATCGAGTACGGTCTGTCCGGCATTCACGGTGAACTGGTGGCCGCTTGGCAACACGGTGACCTGATGACTCATCGAGCCCTATCCTGTGAAAAAATGAAAACACCATGAAAACTGCCCGCTTCCGCCGCCCCCGTATCCTGATCGCTGGATGCGGAGACACCGGCATGCTGCTGCTTGCGCAGCTTGCGACCCGCGCCCGCGTGTTCGCCCTCACGTCCCAGGCTACGCGCCAGGACGAACTTCGCAAGGCCGGGGCCATCCCGCTGGTCGGCAACCTGGACTCGCCTGCCAGCCTGCGCCGCCTGCGCGGCCTGGCCAGCCGTGTCGTCATGCTCGCCCCGCCGCCTACGCAGGGTGCGCGTGACACCCGCAGCGCCCACCTGGCGGCCGCACTGCGTCGGCCTGGGTCAACACGACAATACGCACGAAGGCAGACTGTCTCGAAGGCAGGCTCGATTGTAGCTAAGCCCACCTTGCATATCGTCTACGGAAGCACCACCGGGGTGTATGGCAATGCGCACGGGCGTTGGATTTCAGAAACCGAGCCGGTTCGTCCTGCCACTGACCGGGCAAAACGCCGTGTCGATGCGGAATCGCAATGGCGTTCGCCGACCGTAGCCCAAGCGCGAAGCCACCTGCCTGCTTGGCAATCGACGATCCTGCGCATCCCCGGCATCTACGGCCGTGACCGGCTGCCGCTGGATCGCCTGCGTCGCGGTTTGCCGCGATTGGCTGATTCTGAAGACGTCTACACCAACCATATCGAGATCAGCGACCTGGCCCGCATTGCGGCCACGGCCCTATGGCGCGGTCGTGCACAGCGTGTGATTCACGCCAACGACGGCGAAGAACTGAAGATGCGGGACTATCTGGACGCGGTGGCCGACGCAGCCGGCCTGCCCCGTGCACCGGCACGATCCGCGGCGGAAGTCGAAGCCGCGGTCAGTCCGATGATGTGGACCTTCATGCGCGAGTCTCGCCGCCTGCGCAACACCCGCCTTCAACAGGAGTTGCGGGTCAAGCTGCGCTACCCCAATGTCGATAGCGCACTTTCGCACTGGTTTGGTGCATAAGAAATGACACCTGTGATGGTCATCACGGTGTCATGCACCATCATAGTTATTCACAAAAGGTGTGGATAAGCCTGTTGGCTGAACCTATCGGCTACCCGGAGACCCGCGCCAACAGGGCATGTCAAGATGGTTGCTCACGACTTGGGCGATGTGAGCAAAGTTTTTTTATTAGGCAAAAAAGAGACGAAAAAGAGACAGACAGGAAATGGGCAAGAAAAAAGCCCCACCCGCTTGCGCGGATGGGGCTTGTCGCATGCCTCCTAGGAGGCAGCTACAGCTCGAAGCTGATCAGACCGGGCGAATCTTCGATGCCTGGGGGCCCTTGGCACCCTGGGTCACTTCGAAGGTCACCTTCTGGTTTTCTGCCAGCGTCTTGTGGCCGTCAACTTGGACTTCGGAGAAGTGGGCAAACAGATCTTTGCCGCCATCATCGGGAGCGATGAAACCATAACCCTTGTCGTCGTTGAACCACTTAACAGTACCGGTTGCCATGCTGTGCATTTCCTTGGATATAGGGGAGTGAGCGGATGCCCGAAAGTGCGAGAAGATCAAGGAAGGGAACAGGGCCGACCGAAGTACCGGTGAGGGACGCAGAACTAACACCGCCTCACTTGAACGTCTTGCAGAACTAACTATCTCTTTACCCAGACGAATGGTCAATTCGTTTTTCGCATTCGAGGTAACAAAAAAACAATCATTTGCAATCGCGACCGAGCACCCTTACGAGCACGCTCAACACTACATACTGATCATACCCTAGGAAATCGCCGCGCCAGATGTAAACGTTCACGGTCGAGTTGAGTGTTTGCATCATCGATTACCCGAGGGCAAACCACGCCTCACACTGGTGCCACAAGGGTGTGCGCACTGGCACGAGCGCCTGCTGCAGCAGGGTTTGCACATAAGAGGCCGACGAACGGTAAGGCACGTCCCGGCCGGTATACATCATGCTGCACCAGCGCCGCCCTGCCCCTTCAATGACCGGAAGACACCATGCCTTTGCTGTGCTTGAGCACCTCGGGATCAACGGCCTTGCAAAGCGTGTTGTTGGCTGGCTGCGTTATTGCGTTTTCTCTGGGACTGTCGGCATGCAGCGACACTGCCAAGCATCCTGAAGCCGCTGGCTTCGGACCAAACCCGGTTTTGCCCGACCCGCAGCCCCGCCTGCTCCCTACCGTGAACATCGCGCCGGCAAGCCCGTGGCCACCCGGGACGCGCCCAAGTGTTGCAGCAGGCATGAAAGTACAGGCCTTTGCCGACGGGCTGGACCATCCCCGCTGGCTGTTCAAGTTGCCCAATGGGGACGTGCTGGTAGCAGAAAGCAACAAACCCGCGCAGCAAGGATCAGCAGGAATCCGTGGCTGGATCATGGGCAAAGTGATGGCCCGTGCCGGTGCCGGCGTACCCAGTGCGGATCGCATCACCTTGCTGCGCGATACCGATGGCGACGGAGTTGCCGATCAACGTTCGGTTTTTCTGAAAGATCTGCACTCGCCTTTTGGCATGGCCCTGATCGGCAACACCTTCTACGTGGCCAACGCCAACGGGGTGGTGGCCTTTCCTTACCGCAGCGGCGACACCGAAATCACCGCAGCCGGCAAACCTATTGTCGATCTGCCCGCCGGCCGCAATCACCACTGGACCAAGAACCTGATCGCCAGCCGTGATGGCAAGCGCCTGTACGCCACGGTCGGCTCGAACAGCAACGTGGGCGAAAACGGCATGGACGAAGAGGTAGGCCGCGCGGCAATCTGGGAAATCGACCCGGCCGCGAAACAGAAGCGCCTGTTTGCGTCAGGATTGCGAAATCCCAATGGCCTGGCCTGGGAGCCGAAGACCGGCGCACTGTGGACATCGGTCAATGAGCGCGACGAAATCGGCAGCGATCTGGTGCCCGACTATGTCACCTCGGTCAGGGACGGCGGATTCTATGGCTGGCCTTACAGTTACTATGGCGACCGGGTAGATACCCGTATCAAGCCACCCAGACCTGATCTGGTGGCAACTGCCATCAAACCTGACTACGCCGTAGGCGCACATACCGCGTCGCTGGGTATCGCGTTTTCCACCGGAAGCACCCTGCCCGAACATTTCCGACACGGCATGTTCATCGCGCAGCACGGCTCCTGGAATCGCGATCCGCACAGCGGCTACAAAGTAATTTATGTTCCCTTCCAGAATGGCATGCCCACAGGCATGCCGGTTGACCTGTTGACGGGCTTCCTGGGTCCTGACGGCAAGGCGTTTGGCCGGCCGGTTGGTGTCATCCAGGATGCCAAAGGCGCACTGCTGGTGGCCGATGATGTAGGCAATGTCATCTGGCGCGTCAGTGCGAAATAGGGGCGGGCTTTCCGGTCTGTCTACCGTTGACTGTTCATCGGCCGCGTTACGTCGCGCGCTTCGATCCACGCTTTTTTTGTATTGATTCCTGTGTCCCTTATCTCTTTCTTTGCATCCCAGCACGCCTTGCGCCTGGCACTTGCCGGCGTCGGCCTGAGCACGGTCGGTCTTGCACATGCCCAGACGCAGCCAACGTCTACCGCACCAGAACAGCCTGCGGTGCTTGAACCGATCGTGGTTACCGGCACGCGCTCACCTTCGTCGGCCCGCTCCGTGCCTGCGTCGGTGGACTCGGTGGACCTCGGACTGATCGCCCCGGGCCAGCCCGGCATCAACGCGTCCGAGGTGCTGATACGGGTGCCTGGTCTGGTGGTGCAGAACCGCCAGAACTACGCGCAAGACTTGCAGATATCTTCACGCGGTTTTGGATCGCGTTCGGCTTTTGGTGTGCGCGGCATCAAGCTCATCACCGATGGCATTCCGGCCAGCACGCCCGACGGTCAGGGCCAGGCTGCCACGTTCAATCTCGACACCGCTGACCGCATCGATGTATTGCGCGGCCCGCTGTCTACCGTCTATGGCAGCAACGCTGGCGGCGTGATCGAAATGTTCTCGCGTGACGGTCAGGGTGCACCGCGCGTGATCACCGAGGTGTCAGGGGGCAGCGACGGACTGCGCAAGTACCGCATCGGTGCAGAAGGCGAATACAACGGGGTTGGCTTCCTGTTCGACGCATCGCGCATGTCCACCGACGGTTATCGTGACCACAGTGCGGCCACCCGCCAACAGCAATTCGGCAAGATCAACCTGAAGCCTGACGCAGACAGCCGACTGGCCATCACGGTCAGCGGGCTGCACCAGCGCGACACACAAGACCCGCTGGGCTTGACCTGGGACCAGGCGGTCAGCAACCCGCGCGGTGTGGCTCCGGTGGCCTTGCAATACAACACCCGCAAAAGCATCGACCAACAGCAACTGGGCGTGAATTACGAACGCCAGCTGGTCAATGGCAGCGCGGTTCAGTTGAACGTATACGGTGGAAACCGCAAGGTGGGTCAATACCTGGCCATTCCGCCCACCGCCCAGGCAAGCCCGCGTCATGCAGGCGGTGTGGTTGATTTCGACCGTGACTTCCAGGGTGTGGGACTGCGCTGGCTGCAAACCGTGTCGCAGGCACCGGGCAAGCTGAATCTGGTTGCCGGCATCGACTATGACCGCACGCAGGACGATCGCACCGGCTACGAGAATTTCATCGGCAGCACGCTGGGCGTGCGTGGTCGCCAACGTCGCAATGAAATCGATACGGTCACCAGTCTCGACCCTTATGCACAAGCCAACTGGGTGCTGGGTGCATGGACCTTGCAGGCCGGCTTGCGTCACAACACGGTGCGTGTCGATGTGGATGACAAGTACCTGGCCAATGGCGATGACAGCGGCCAGCGACGCTTCAGCAAGACCACGCCTTCTGCGGGTCTGATGTATGCGATCAATCCCGACATCAATGTGTACGTCAGCGCCGGCAAGGGCTTCGAAACACCGACCCAGGCCGAACTCGCGTATTCGGCAGATGGCAGCGGCTTCAATGGCGCACTGTCACCGTCGACCAGCACGCAATACGAGGCGGGCATCAAGGCGCGCATCAACGAGCGGACACGCTTGAATGCAGCGGTGTTCGACATCGACACCAAGAACGAGTTGGTGGTGGCAACGGCAGCAGGCGGTCGCACCAGCTACCGCAATGCTGCGCAGACCAAACGCCGTGGCGTGGAACTGTCGCTGGACAGCGCCTTTGCACGTGACTGGACCGCATTGGTAGCCCTGACTTACCTGGACGCCACCTACGACGGCAGCGTGGGTACCGGTACCAGCCGCATTGCGTCGGGCAACAAGTTGCCGGGCGTGCCCCAGACCACCCTCTACAGCGAAGTGGCATGGCAACCGCGCCCTTGGGTCAGCACCGCAATCGAAGGCGTGGTGCGCAGCAAGGTCTACGTGGAAGACACCAATTCAGCCAAGGCAGCGCCTGGTTATGGCGTGATCAACTGGCGCACGCGGTTCGAACAGACGGCAGGCGCATGGACCTTCCGCCAGACCTTGCGCCTGGACAATCTGTTCGGCAAACGGTACATCGGTTCGGTCATCGTTGGCGACGGCAATGGGCGCTATTACGAGCCCGCTTCAGGCCTGACCTGGTTCGCTGGCGCAAGTGCACAATACGCTTTCTGACAATGGCCTGAACGCCTGCTGTATCAACGTTTTCGGGCGTTGAGAAAAAAATTTTTGTTGTGAAAAACAAACCGCGCGGCGGTCGTTCCCTGGGAACGACCGCCGCGTTGCATTTGTACCGAGGGAATGTCCGTAGCGTGCCGAGATTGCTTCCATCGAGTCGCTTGGATATCGTTTAAATCATCTTGTATGACGACATACAAGACACCTATATCGCCGGAAAGGATCGCCATCATGGGCGTTGCTGCAGTCCCGCTTTCTAGTCAGTCCCGCTTGGGAAAAATTCTGTTGACCGGCGCTGCCGGCGGCCTTGGCAAAGTGCTTCGCAAGAACCTTCAGCCTTTCGCCGACACCATTCGCTTGTCGGACATCTCAGCACTCGATGAGCCGGCCCCACACGAAGAAATCATGCTTTGCGATCTGGCCGATGCCGATGCGGTGTCGCGCATCGTGGCGGGTGTGGACGCCATCGTGCACCTGGGCGGTGTGTCGGTGGAACGGCCCTTCGACGAGATCCTGCCTGCCAACATTCAGGGCGTCTACAACCTGTACGAAGCGGCCCGCATTCATGGGGTGCGCCGCGTGGTGTTTGCCAGCTCGAACCACGTGATCGGCTTTCATCGGCAAGGTGAAGTGCTGGATGCCGAATCACCTGTGCGCCCCGATGGCTACTACGGTATCAGCAAGGCGTTTGGCGAGAACCTGTCGCGTTTTTACTTCGACCGTTACGGCATCGAAACTGTCTGTCTGCGCATCGGTTCGTCCTTCCCGGAACCCAAAGACCGCCGCATGCTCGTCACCTGGCTGAGCTATGAAGACCTGACGCATCTGGTGGTGCGCTCGCTGTTTGCACCAGACGTCGGACACAGCATTGTCTACGGCGCATCGGCCAATCGCGATTCATGGTGGGACAACCATCTGGCTGAACATCTGGGCTATGCGCCCAAGGATTCGTCCGAGCCTTTCCGGGCACAGATCGAATCCCAACCTGCGCTGCCCGCAGACGACCCCGCAGCCCAGTTCCAAGGCGGTGCTTTTGTGAAGGCGGGGCCGTTCTGATGTTCACGACCTTGATGTTCACCACGTATTGTTTTTGCGACGGATTCCGATCATGAGCAGCACGGTTGAACGGATAGGCACCATGCGCTGCGGTGTGGGCGAAAGCCCGGTGTGGCGTGCAGCCGATCAGTCATTCTGGTGGACCGACATTCCGGGCCGCACGCTGTGGCGCTGGACGCCGGCGTCCAATGCATTTGCCAGCTGGCCGCTGCCCGAGATGGCTGGTTCGATTGCGCCGCTTGCGCAAGGCGGATGGTTGCTGGCCATGGAAACCGGCATGTTCACGCTGAGCGAACCGGTGGAAGACACGCCTGTTCCACATCTGTTGGCATCGGTCAATCACGTCGCCCCGGCCATGCGTTTCAACGATGGTCGCTGCGATCGCCAGGGACGCTTCTGGGTCGGCTCCATGTTGCTGGACATGAGCGCCGCACATGGTCGTCTGTACCGCCTGGACAAGCAAGGCCTGTCGGCACCAGTGCTGGACGAGCTGTACGTACCCAACGGGCTGGCCTTCAGCCCCGACGGCAAGATCATGTACTTCGCCGATTCCCACCCCAGCCAGCAGATGGTCTGGGCATTCGATTACGACACCGAGTCCGGCACCCCCAGCAATCGTCGGGTGTTCGTTGACATGAACACGCTGCCAGGCCGCCCCGACGGTGCCGCCGTCGATGTGGACGGGTGCTACTGGGTGTGCGGCAACGACGCGGGCCTGGTGCACCGTTTCACGCCCGATGGAAAACTCGATCGCAGCATCGAAGTGCCGGTAGCCAAGCCGACCATGTGCGCATTCGGTGGCGACAAGCTCGACACCTTGTTCATCGCATCGATCCGTCCGGCCAACAGCGACCCGGATTCGCTGGCAGGGGCCGTCTTCGTCACCCGCCCCGGCGTGCAAGGACTTGAAGAGCCCGCGTACAGCGGATAACGACCGCGCACGTCCCGCATCGTTTTATTGCAGAACCGCTGTTGTGCAGCCCGCACGACAGCAAAGCGCCCCTACCCATTGCGAGCCTCTTGAAAATGAGGCGAGCGAGGCGCGACCTTCTTGCTGCCGGGCCGCCCCAAGGCAAGAAGCGCCCCCTGGGGGGGCAGCGACCCACGTAGTGGAGAAGCGTGGGGGCCACGATCCACGAGCATTTCCTAGAAAAAGCCGTTTGACCCAGGAGACTTGCATGACCCCGTTCTCACTTACCCGGGTGGCGCTTGCCGCCTGCACGACCCTGTCCGCCCTTGCCTTGGTGCCCGCAGCCCAAGCGGCCGAACTGCGATCGGCAGAAATTCATCCCGACAACTATCCGACCACCCAGGCCGTGCGCCACATGGGTGAACTGATCAAGGAACGCACGCAAGGCCGGATCACCATCAAGGTGTATTCGGGTGGTTCGCTCGGCAGCGAGAACGATTCGATCGAGCAGGTAAAGCTCGGCGCGCTTGCCATGACACGCGTCAACAGTGCCGCCATGCACAACATCTGCGAACTCACACGGGTGCCGTCGTTGCCCTTCCTGTTCCGCTCGACAGAACATTTGCACAAGGCACTGGACAGCGAGGTTGGTGAACAGCTGTTGCGCGGCTGCGAGAAGGCAGGGTTTGTGGGCCTGGCCTGGTATGACAGCGGGTCGCGTTCAATCTATTCGCGCAGCAAGCTGGTGAAGACCCCGGCCGATGTGAAGGGCATGAAGATTCGCGTGCAGCAATCCGACCTGGCCGTGGCCATGGTCGAAGCCATGGGTGCCAACGCCACGCCCATGCCGCTGGGTGAGGTCTACACGGGCCTGAAGACCGGCCTGATCGATGCCGCCGAAAACAATCTGCCCAGCTACGACAGCACGCGTCACTTCGAAGCGGCCAAGTACATGTCGATGACCGAGCACACCATGACGCCGGAAATCCTGGTGTTCTCGAAGCGCCAGTGGGACAAGCTGCCCGAGGCCGATCAGAAGATCATCCGCGACGCGGCGAAGGAATCGGTGCCCTACATGCGCAAACTGTGGGCCGAACGCGAACAGGTGTCCAAGGCAGCGGTCGAGAAAGGCGGCGCGCAACTGGGCGAGGTCGACAAGGCTTCATTCCAGGCAGCAATGAAGCCGGTGTATGACCGTTTCGTCAACACGCCCGAGACGAAAGAACTGGTCTCGCGCATCCAGGCTGTGAAGTGAGCCCGTCATGCTTGCCAGCGCCCCGCAGTCTTCCCCTTCCAAACCCGGCGCAGCAAGCATGCCGCCCTCCACCGCACCCTCGGCGGGCGATGCCGCCGACATGGTGCTGCCCGCAGGCGAAGGCCCTGAGGCAGCGTTAGCCCAGCGCCCGCCCGACGGCTTCACCAAGTTCTGCGCTCTGCTTGCCCGCACGTGCATGTGGATCAGCATTTTTGGGCTGGTCTGCCTGATTGCTGCCGTGTCCTTCCAGATCTTCGGCCGCCACGTGTTGAATCGAACCCCTACCTGGGCCGAAAGCCTGTCGCTGCTGCTGGTGCTGTACGTGACCATGCTGGGCGCAGCCGTGGGTGTGCGCGACGCCGGGCACATCGGCTTCGAGGTACTGATCGAAGCCTTGCCACCGAATGGTCAGCGCGCCTTGCTGATCTTCATCCACCTGCTGGTGATGGCCTTCGGCGCAATGATGGCGTGGTTCTGCGGGGTGCTGGCTGAATCGGTATCGACCTACCGGATTCCCACGCTGGGCATCTCGGACGCATGGAAGTACGTGCCGGCCATCATCTCGGGCGTCTTGATCACGCTGTTTTCCATCGAACACATCATCGCAATCGTGCGCAAGCAAAAGGTGGTTCCAGCATGGCGCTGACTCTGCTTTCCGTGTCCTTCTTCGGCTTCCTGGTGATCGGCGTGCCAGTGGCCTTCGCCATCGGGCTGGCGTCGATCTCGGCCATCATCTACGAAGACCTGCCGATTGCGGTGGCCTTCCAGCAGATGACCTCGGGCATGAACGTGTTCTCCTTCCTGGCGATCCCGTTCTTCATCTTCACCGGTGAACTGATGCTGTACGGCGGCATTGCCGATCGTATCGTCGGTTTCGCCAAGTCGCTGGTCGGCCATGTGCGCGGTGGCCTGGGCATGTCGAACGTGGTGGCCTGCACCTTGTTCGGCGGCGTGTCCGGTTCGCCGGTGGCCGACGTGTCGGCCATGGGATCGGTGATGATCCCGATGATGAAACGCGAGGGCTATCACGCCGACTATGCGGTCAACGTGACGACCCACGCGGCACTGGTGGGCGCGTTGATGCCCACCAGCCACAACATCATCATTTACACGCTGGCAGCAGGCGGCAAGGTGTCGATTGCGGCGCTGATTGCGGCCGGCATCGTGCCCGCGATTCTGCTTACGCTGTGCAACCTGGCGGCTGCCTATCTGGTGGCGCGGCATCGCGGCTACCCGGCCGGCCAGTTCCCGGGCTGGGCAATCGTTGGCCGTTCACTGGCAGCGGCAACACCGGGCTTGTTTGTGGTGGTGTTGATCATCGCGGGCATTCTCAGCGGGGTGTTCACGGCGACCGAATCGGCCGCGGTGGCAGTGATTTATTCACTGATACTGACCTTGTTCGTGTACCGCTCGCTGAGCTGGGACCAGTTCGTTCGGGCAGCAGCCAAGGCGGTGAAGACGACGGGTGTGGTGCTGCTGCTGATCGGCATTTCGGCCACCTTCGGGTATCTGATCAGCTTCTACAGCGTGGCGGAAAAGACCGGCGAACTGATGGCATCGATCTCCACCAGTCCGTGGGCCATTTTCCTGATGGTCAACATCATCCTGTTCGTGCTGGGCACCTTCCTGGACATGGCCGCGACGATTCTGATCTGCACGCCGATCTTCCTGCCGATCTGCATGCAGTACGGCATGGGGCCAGTGCAATTCGGCATCGTGATGCTGCTGAACTGCGCATTGGGATTGAACACACCACCGGTGGGCACCACGCAGTTCGTGGGGTGTGCGATTGGCGGGGTGTCGGTAGGCACGGTGATGAAAACGATCTGGCCGTTCTATGGTGCCTTGATCGCAGCGCTTGCCCTGGTTACCTATGTGCCGGCGTTCTCGTTGTGGTTGCCGAAATTGTTGTTGGAGTGATGGTGGGTCGATGGGTTTTACATGAGCAGGTTGATGACCTGATTGGCTTGTTGGAAATGAACTGATCAGTGTCTTTGTCCACGATGGACCACACCCGGAAATTGAACATCCGTTCAAATTTTCGGGGTGTTTTTCTTGGTCAGCGGAAGATGGTTGTTGGCCTGCTGCGCCACTTCTGCATCGAGCCATGCCGTGAACGCCTGCACCTCTGACACAGCGTCTGCGGCCACGCCGTAGTAATAGCGCGCCAAGGGCATGCGCCGTTCGGGAAACGGGCAGCGCAACTGGCCCGAGGCCAAGGCGCTGGACACCAGGGATACGGGCACCACAGCGAATCCCAGACCGTCCATGACGGCTTGCAGCACGAAGTGTTCGTGATCGAACTGCATTTGGCCCACCGGTTTCAGCTTGCCGATGCCGGTGTAGGCAAGCCAGGCGTCCCAGTCGGCTTTGCGTGTTCTGGCCCACAGCAATACCAGAGCACTGAGCGCGCTGGGCGTATCCACCGGATACCTGTCGAGCAAGGCAGGTGAGGCCACCAGGCAGGCCTCGTCTTCCAGAAATGGGGTCAACCGCGCCGACGGCGGCCAGCCATCCCGGCCCCGGCGGATGGCGATATCAAAACGGTCCCCCGCCTTGTCGGGTGCCAGCGTGCTGGTGAGTACCTGCGGTTCGATGCCCGGATACTGCGCAACGAAGTCAGGCAGCCGGGGGATCAGCCATCGCACGGCAAACGACGGCCGGACGTTGATACGCAGCACGCGCGCAGGCGCGTCCGACATGACGGACTGCGCAGCGGCGGCAAGTTGTTTGAGCGCGGAATCGGCCTGTGCAAAGAACTTCACCCCTGCCGCCGTCAGGCTCACTTGACGCGTGCGGCGCTCGAACAGCAACACGCCCAATTGACTTTCCAGGGCTTTGATCTGCCGACTGACTGCGCCATGCGTGACATGCAATTCCTGCGCGGCCAGCGTGAAGCTTTGATGCCGGGCAGCCGCGACAAAGGCGCGAACAGCGTTGAGCGGTGGCAGAGAATTGAGCATGCGTGCAATTTTCTCACACGTATACGGCATTAATGTCGTTTGTCACGTGCCTGGTGGCGGCGCAGCATTGGGGGCTGCTCAGGTCTCTGCGGCTCAGACGGCTTCGCAAACTGTGCAGCTCACGCAACCCGCCAGCCCCCCACACGACCGACATGCCCCGCGCCGCCCAGCCTCCTCAAAACACCCATCTCGTCAATCGCGATTCCAAATTTGCGGCACTGGCCTTGGCCCTGGCGCTGCCGGCCGACACCGTGCTGTATCTGTTGCTGCCGATGTACGCAGAACAATTTGGCGTGACGCTGGCACAAGCAGGCTTGCTGCTGGCAGCCAATCGGCTGATACGCATCGTTGGCTATGGCTTTGTGGCGCGCTTCTATGCCAGGCATGGTGACCGCCTGACCTGTACCTTGGCCGTGGTGGCCGCCGCGATCTGCGCGCTGGGGTACGCCACCTTGTCGGGCCTGTGGGCGCTGCTGCCGCTGCGATTGCTGTGGGGCTTGTCGTTCGCTGCGCTGAACCTGTCCACGCAGATGCTGGCCACGGCAGACCCGGTTGGCGCTGCGCAGCGTTCCGGTCGATCACGTGCATTCACGGCACTTGGGCCGGTCATTGCGCTGCCAGTCGCGGGCCTGCTTGCCTACGGATACGGGCCACGCCCGGTCTTCTGGTTGCTCGCTGCCACCGCGCTGCTGGGCTTGCTGGTTACTCGCCAACTGTCACGACATCACCAGCCCACGCCAGCAAAACGGCGCGGCCTCACCCGCCCGAACAGCCTGGACGTGTGGTCCTTCCTGGAAGGCTTCACGCTGGATGGCCTGTTCATCATCGGCTTGTCGTATCTGGGCAGCGAGCTGTTGCCTGGCGGCGCAGTGGTGATGGCGGGCACGCTGTTGGCGGCGCGTTATCTGGGTGAAATCGTCTTGAGTCCACTGGGTGGCCGACTGGCCGAACGCTTCGGCGCAGAGAACGCGTTGGTGGGTCTGTCCTTGCTGACCTCGGCTACCTTGATCGGTTTCGGCCTGGGCTGGTTCTGGAGCGGTGCGGCGGCCATCGTGGTGCTCAGGGCATTGCAGTTGCCGTTGCTGGCCCCTATCGTCGCGCAGCGGACGCCCGGACCGGAACGGGTACACGCACTTGCGGCGCGGTCCGTGTGGCGGGATATCGGTGCCGGCACCGGTCCGTTGCTGGCCGGGGTCTTGCTGCCCTTCATGTCCCCGGCCTGGCTTTACAGCGTACCCGCGCTGTTGCTGGCAGGCGCGGCGATAGCCTGCGTACAGCGTCCCGCCCCCGGTGCACTACCGCAGGAACGTTGAACGCCCTATCGCTTCGATACCCCTGCCCCGCCCTCGCCTGGCTGACGTGACGCAACCAGCACGAACAACATCGTGGCGACCAGATAGACCATGCCGGTCATGGCCAGGCCCGGACCAATGCCGACCAGCGTGAACAAGGTGCCCACGAACAGCGGGCCGATCATCTGGCCCAGCTTGTCGGCGGCGCGCATGACACTGGTGGCCGCCCCTGCGCCGTATTGCTGCACATTCGGCAAGGCCAGGGTCCAGGTGGTCTGGGCTGCACCCGACCAGCAACTGCCCAGCGCCAGCAGGAACACGGCCATCGACACCGCAAACAGGCTGCTGTCGACATATAGGTAGGCCATGCCCGTACCGCCCAGCAGGCCGCCCAGCGCGATGAAATATTTCTTGGTGCGGGTGCGATCCACCACGCGCCCGATCATCGGGCCAAGGTAGATCATGCACAGGCCATACAGCATCAACACACGGCCAATGCTGGAAGCTGCCACCCCTTGCGCTTCCAGGTACAGGGGCAGCGCAAAGTACAGCAGCCCCACCTGGGCGATGGAAAACGGCACCACGCTGCCCGCCAGCAAGGCACCAAAATCACGGCTGCCGATCAATGCACCAAGGCGCTTTGCGCGTGCGGAAAGACCCAGTTTTGGCGTGATACCTGCAGCGGAACCCGAAGCAGATCCTGCGCGAGTAACCGTACCGGAAACCGGGCTGACGACGGCAGCAGCACGAACAGAACCTTCGGCAGCACCACCCACAGCGCCAGCAGACATCGCCGCGGCAGCCGATTCCTTTTTCCACCGACGCGCCATCACAAACGCGCCGATCAGGGGCAGCATCAGCACCACGGCGCTGGCAATGAAGACCGGCCGATAACCCGCCTGATCTGCCAGCATGGCACCCACCGCCGTACCCGACAAATGCCCGGCGAACAGCCCGGCAACCAGCCAGGCCATGTTGCGGCCACGGAATGCCGGCTTGCTGCCGGCGATCACGAAACCTTGCAAGCCCATCCAGGCCAGCCCGTAACCCAGGCCAACCACACCGCGCGCCAGTGCAAACCATTCCAGATTCACCGCACTGGACGCCAGCAGGGAACCGCAGGCTGCCACCACCAGACCACCCAGCACCGGCACAGGCCAGCCCCGACGATCGGTCAGACGGCCCGCCAGCAACGCGCCACCCAGACCGCACAACATTTCCACCGACAGCGGCAAGGCCAGCAAGATGTCGGGCGGCAAGGACAACAATTGCACCGGCAAGGTACGCGCATACAAAGGCATGAAGCTCAGCGGCAAGGCCCAGGCAAACAGGAACCCGAACATCAGCGGCCGGGCCACGCGGGCCACGTTTTCGGCGCGATTGGACTCGGTTTCCAGCAGCGCGGTCGTGCCATTGGCCCGGGCCTGCGCACGCACCGTGCGTGCCATCACCAGGGTCAAGAGCAGGAACATCTCGAAAGCGGTAATGGCAGAGATCAGCGCCACGGTACCGGCGTCCAGCACCCGCGACCGCACGCCCGCGGCAATGACGGCGGCATCCAAGCGAACATCGAGCGTGCCCGCCCCGATGCGATAACCGCCCGCGCTCGCCATGCTGACCGGCAGCGATATCTGCAGTTCGTCCTGGATTTCACCCGGCATCGGGGCCGCTGTGGGGGCAACCTGTCGGGGGCCACGCGCATCTGCACCGACCAATACCCGGCCGTGACTATCGCGCAGCGACACATGCTCGATGGCGGGCAAGGTGGATGCCAAGCGGGTGAACAAGGTGTCCACCCCGCGCAGGCGATCGATGGAAATGCCCATGTCCAGCACACGACCGATGTCCGCCTGCATGCGACCGACCAGCATGGTGACGTTGGCGCGCGTGTTTTCCAGCCAGGCGCTGCGGAACGATGCAATGGTGTCGGCCGAATACACACCTTGCGCCAGAATCAGGGCGATCAACGGCACCGCAAGACGGGCGCGGCCACCTGGGCGCGTCAAGGTGTCGAACGGCACGACCCAACCCAGCGCCACGATCAGGAAGATCGCAGCCGCAAGCGTGGTCAATCCCAACACCATCACGGTGCGATGCAGGAAAGCCTGTTCTCGCGCGGCCTGATCGGTGTTGTCGACGGCAAGCACCAGCACACCGTCCAACTGTGACTGTCGGCCATGCAAAGGCACGGCCAGCGCAAAGGTATTGGTGCTGGTCATCATGACCGCGCCGCTGCGCAGGCGGCTCATGTCGCTGTCCGTCTGCAAGGCCGAGGCTGGGGCCGCAAATGTCTTGGCAAGCGCAGGTGCGCCTGGCAGTGCGGTCGAGGTCTGCGCCAGCACATAACCGTCGGGCAACAGCACCGTGGCACCGACCAGATCCGGTAAATGGCTGAAGTTGCGATCCAGCAACGCCGCCAGCCCGAAATACTGGGCAATCGGCTTGCCCAGACGCAAACCGCCCTCGATCTTGGCGGCGGTGTCGCGTGCCAGCAGCTCGACGCGTTCAGCGGTAGTGGCGGTGGAAAGTCGATTGAACGCGGCCAAGCCTAGTGCGGCGGTCAATGCTTGCGCCAGCACCAGAATCAGCAGGCAAGCGCCGATCACTTCGGCGACAACCACACGGCGGCGACGTGCCGCGACGGCGGTAACTGCCCGCGTATTCATACGAAACTTTTCCTTTGTGAGAATTCGCTACGGCCAAATATAATCCAGCTCCTTACAAGGCGGGCGAAATATAGGGCAAGTCAAAAAAAGATGGTCACTTCCCTAAGAACGCGAATCTTCATGCTGATCGCCGCCATGCTGGTATTGGTGGCGGCTTTTGTCATGCTGATCACGCAGCGCGCTGTTACAGACACCGTCTATGGTTCTGAAGAACGCGCCGCAATCAATGCGCTGCGCCTGGTGTCGCTGGACATCGAGGCCCGTTATGGCCAGCTGCTGCGCGAAAAAATCGCCACCGTGCGCAGCTCACGCGCGCAACTGGAAAGCCACGGCAATACGGTCGAGTCCACGCTGAACAGTTTCGCCGCCTTGGCCAAGACCGGCGTGATCGATCGCGCCGCCGCCCAGCGCCTTGCGCTGGACTGGATCAACGAGTTGCATGGCAGCGACAACATCCAGGTCATGGTCTACGACCGCTCGCTGCGCGTGCTTGCCCACCCCCAGGCGGGCTTTCGCGGCATCAGTCTGAATCTGCTGCGCGACATGAAAGGCCGCGCGATTGCCGAAGACATGTACAGGGGCAGCGGCGTTCCGCTGTTCGGCGTGTACCCCTGGCCCAGTGCCACCAATGGCGAGATCGATACGCACTTCGGCTACTTCCGCCGCTTTGCCGCCTGGGATTGGGTATTCGTGGTGGGCAGCGAGGCCGGTACGGTCGAGCGCACGGTCGCGGCAAAACGCAAGGAAATCGTCACCGCGTTGGGTGAAACGCTGAATCGTCTGACCCTGGCGCGTTCGGGCTTCTCGTTCGTTTTTGCCGACAACGGCGATATGGTGGTGTCGCCACCCGACCGTGCAAGCGCCCTGTTGAATGGGCGCGATGCGGCTACCGGACAGCCACTGCGCGAATTGCTCAAACAGGCGGCCGAAGACACGACTGGCGTCACACATGTATCGTTCCGGCCGGAAGGTACTGGCGGTGAAGACTGGGAGCTGTACGCCACCTACGTCAAACCCTTGAAATGGTATGTGGCCGGTGCGGTTCCGCGCAGTGACCTGATGAGCCCCGGACGCGCCTTGCTGCGCCAGCAAGGGCTGGTGTTCCTGGCCATGCTGGGCGTGGCCATGTTGCTGGCCTGGCTGTATGCCTCGCGCCTGATCCGCCCCTTGAAACTGCTGACGCGTTATGCGCGTGAACTGCCCGACCGAGATCTGACAGTGGCCCATCAGGTGCCAAAAGCGGTTGCTGAATTGCCCACGCGTTATCGCGACGAAGTGGGTCGCCTGGCCACCACGCTGCTGTACATGGAACAGCAACTGCGAGGCAACGTGGCGCGGCTGATGTCGGAAACCTCTGCCCGCGAACGCATCGAGAGCGAACTGTCGATTGCCCGCGACATTCAGCTTGGTCTGCTGCCCATTCGCCTGGTGCCGGAAGTCACCGAACGTGTGGACCTGTTCGCCACCATGACGGCTGCCAAGGAAGTGGGCGGCGATCTGTACGACTACTTCATGCTGGGCGACGGGCGGATGTGCTTTGTGATCGGTGACGTGTCCGGCAAGGGCGTGCCGGCAGCCATGTTCATGGCGATCACCCGCACCCTGGTGCGCGCTGCCGCACGCGACGAATCCAGCGCGGGCGACCTGATGTCTGCCATCAACGACCGTCTGGCCGAACACAATCCGAACATGATGTTCGTGACGCTGTTCATCGGCATTCTGGATCTGGACAGCGGCGCGCTGCAATACGCCAACGCAGGGCATCCGCCCCTGTGGCTGCTGCACGAAGGCAAAGTCACCCTGCTGACTGGCCGCAGCGGCCCCGCTTGCGGGGTGGTCGAAGACATTCCTTATGCCGAATTCGACTGCCATCTGGCACCGGGTACGCTATTGGTCGGCTATACCGACGGTGTAACCGAAGCCGATTCCACCGACGGCAGCTTCTATGGCGACGACCGCGCGCTGCGCCTGCTGGAAAGCCTGCCGCACGACAGCAGCAGCCAGACCGCCGCCGAAGCCTTGCATGCCGATGTGGTGCACTTTGCCAACGGTGCCGAGCAGGCCGACGACATCACGCTGATCGTGGTGCGCAGGCATCCCTCCGAGACATTGTCATGACCTTCCGTTCGATTCCTATGTCCTTGGCGCAGTTGCCGCGTCTGCTGTCCTGCACGGCCTTGGCCCTGGCCTGCGGGTGGAGTGCCAGCGCAGTTGCGGCCGACCCGGCACCGACCACCCCGGCAAACGTCGCCACCACGGACGCCTCCCCGCGCGTATTTCCGGTCACGCCAACCCGCAAGCCTGATGGCACGCGCTGGCGGCTGGGCTACCTGCAAGGCGGCGACTACGGCGACTACCCGATCATTCTGTCGGCCATTGTGCGCGGCATGATTACCCTGGGCTGGTTGGAAGACCTGGAGATTCCTGATGCGCGGATCACCAGCTCACAAGACATCTGGGCATTCCTGGCCACCAAGGCCAAAAGCCAATATGTGGAATTCGTGCCTGACGGCTACTACAGCCCTGGCAACTTCAACGCCAAGCTGCGGCCCGAGGTACGCGACGCACTGACGGCGCGCCTGAACGACAAGCGCGACCTGGACATGATGATCGCCATGGGCACCTGGGCAGGCCAGGACCTGGCGCGTGCGCAGATAACGGTGCCGACCATCGTGGCATCGACCAGCGACCCGGTAGCTGCCGGCATCATTGCCAGCACCGACGACAGCGGCCGCGATCATGTGCACGCCAAGGTCGAACCCGAACGTTATCAACGCCAGGTGCAGCTGTTCCATGACATCGTGCCCTTCAAGCGCCTTGGCATCGTCTATGAAAACAGCGCCGAAGGCCGCACCTTCGGCGGCGTCGATGCGGTCGAACAGATGGCAACCCGCCTGGGCTTTGCCATCGAAGCCTGCCACGCCCCTTTCAACAACGTCACACCGGCCGAGGCCATGCAAGGTGCAGAAGCCTGCTACGCCAAGGTGGCCGCCAAGGCCGATGCCGTGTATCTGACCGTGCACCGTGGTGTCACCAGCCAGTCGCTGGGGCCGATCGTGGACACCTTGCTGAAGGCGCGCCTGCCCAGCTTTTCGATGCTGGGATCGGACGAAGTACGGCGCGGCGTGTTGATGAGCATGGCCCAGGCCGATTACTCACACGTCGGCCTGTTCCACGCGGAAGTCATGGCGCGCATTTTTCACGGCGCAAAACCGCGCGAGCTGAGCCAGATCTGGCTGTCGCCTGCCGAGATCGCCATCAACCTGAAAGCGGCCGAGATCATCGGCTTTGATCCGCCCATCGATATTCTGTTGGCATCGGACGAGGTTTACGACAGCGTCGGCGACAAATAGAAAACGCCAACATAGAAAACGCCAACAGAGACGGCCTGCCTTCAGATCACGGCAGCCGTCGCCCACTGACTGGGATGCAACACGGTTTGTTGCGCGGCCAGCCCCGCCAGGCGCTGATCGCGGTCACCGCCCAGGCTGTGCCAGGTTTCCAGCATGCGATCCGCCCCGGTGCGCTTGTTTTGCCAGACCCAATCGGCATAGCCCAGCCAATGGCGATCCCCGGCGTCCAGCCCGGCACGTGCCACGGCCAGCACCTCGCCCGCAAACGCATGTACGGCGGCATCATCCAGCGCGGCAGCCACTGCCGGCTGGCGCAACGCCAGCAAGCGCTGCCAACCCCAGTCAGCCACCAATTTTTCGGCTTCTTCCAAGTTGGCAAGCAGGCCCGCCTGCACGGCCGACGCCGACATCACCACCGTGGCGGCCACGTCAGCCCCGGCTTCTGCCAGCAGCCCGGCATCGGGGAAATTGGCACCTGGGCAACGGCCTTCGATGTAGCCCTCGGCACCATATTCCGCCATCAGTGTTTCCAGGTTGCGGCGGCCGTGCAAGGCTTCCAACAGTTCAGGCACCGGTGGCAGGCTGCCAAAACGGAAGCGAAAGCGCGCGTCCAGGAAGGGCATGAATTGCAGGTATTCGAAGTGCATGGCAGACGGGGCCAACATGACGGACTCGCCGCTGTCGCATGCAATCCCCGGCCAGGCAGATTCCGCCAGGAAACGCATCAGGGATGGGTCCCCTTCCGGCCGCGCGGTGTGCGATGCGCCCTTGTAATCTCGACTGCTGGCAAGCGGCACCGTGTGCATGACGGTGCCCACGCCATAGGCGCGGCGAAAGTAGTCGGCCAGATCGCTGAAACGCCTGCCTGGCGTCTGTGACAAACGCGCGTCGCAAGGAAATTTGGCGGCCGCGAACATGCGCGGCCAGATCGACAAGCGGTTTTCCTTGAGCCCGGTGGGCATGCCGCCTTCCAAGGGGCTATTGGCAAACAGCGCAATGGACGCCGGAGCCGCAGCCAACACCACATTGACTGCCCGCGCCGCCAAGGCCAGCGGTATCGAGGTCGTGGGGCCGTTCTGGGCTTTTGCGTCGATGCCGACGCGGTGCTGCCAACCCCGATAGTCCACCCAATGGTCGTACAAAGGCTTGGGCGCACGCACGGCGCGATATGCGGCTTCGTCAGTGGGACAGTCCGGGTGCTCGGAGGTATTCAGCAGTACGGCCCCTTCCTCTGCCAGTGCGTCGATCACGTCACCAAGCTCGGTCGTCACCATCGCGTCAAGGCGAGCCAGGCCGCCTGCACCGCCCTGCACTGGCCCCAGCGCGCTTTCAAGATGGTTGAAGGCATTGTCCAGGCCGCTATCGACCCCGTCGCTCAAGACCGCCACGGTTTTGCCTGACAACTGCTTTTGCTGCGGCACCTGACCACGCGCCCGCTTGCGGCGCGACATGCTGTCGAAATAGCCAGACACAGCATGGCTGCGCCCAGTCTTCTGGTTCGCAACGACCATCTCCATTTCCAAACCGATCTTCTTCACACTCCCCCCTGCGAACAGCCAGCCGCCAATGCGGACAAGCCCAGGTCGGCCGCAATGTTGTCGTTGCGACGAGCTGAACGGAGGCTTAGTACAGAAACGGGGATTCTCTATCCATGCTGTTACAACAAAACTGGCGTAGAGGGTTTTTTGGCAGTGAAAGTAGCCAAAGGTTTTGCGGAAGCAACCGACCTGTCAGCAACTAGCCTGCAGGAAACGCACGGCTCACCCAGTCGTCGATCAAGGCTTTTTCGTAGCGCAGCGGATCATCGGAATAGTGGTTCATCCGCATCATGAAGGTGGTGTCACGCAAGCGAGTCTGGCCAGCGCGCAGGATGGTGCCGTCCGCAGACAGCAGCGTAAAACTCAGCGTGATCGATGGCGGGTAGATGTCTCGAACAATGCGCACATCGGCAGATTGCCCGCCGTGCCAAGGCTCGTAATCGCCTGCGCGGTCTACATCGGTGACAACAATGGTCATGTGCTGCCCGGCAGGCAGCACGCCCCCCACACGTTGGGCAATGTGGCGGGCCAGCGAATTCAGCCAGCCGCGTTCATTGCGATCGACGCCGACACCGGCATGGCGAAACTCGGTGAAGTTGTCGGGATCGACGTACTGCACGTCGACCTGGTCCGCAGTGCCTGCGTGCGCGGCCGTTGTCCCCAGCAGCATGGCAGTCAGCGAGGCAAGCGCAAAACGGCGTAAGGGGTGAGTCCAACGCACTCGTACTGCACGACTAGATGAAAAAAGCGTGTCGATGGGCGTCATGGATAAGCTCCAGAGCGAGTAACAAGCAGATCACCTACCGTAGCACTGAACGTCGGACGAGACGTTTCAACATGCGGAACACCCCCACTAACCCCGGGCATGCTTCGCGCCATAATGAATCTTCATTCAAGCACCTTCAGGACACGCCATGCCCGCGCCCGATTCCGCACTTGCCACCCGATTGCACCTGGAAGATTTGGCGGTCGGTCAGACGTACCGGGGCGGCAGCATTCTGGTGGAAACCGATGCCATCAAGCGCTTTGCGCAAGAATTCGACCCGCAGCCCTTCCACTTGGATGAAACCGAAGCAGTAGACAGCCTGTTCGGTGCCCTGGCCGCCAGCGGCTGGCACACCGCGGCAATGACCATGCGCATGCTGGTCGATGGGGAACTGAAATTGGCGCGCGGCGTGATCGGGGCTGGGGGCGAAATCAGCTGGCCCCGGCCGACCCGGCCGGGTGACACGCTGCGGGTGGAAAGCGAAATCCTGGAGATCACGCCGTCGCGCTCCAAACCCGATCGCGGCATGGTGAGAGTGCGCACCCGCACGCTGAATCAGAACGATGAGGTGGCGCAAGATTTCACAGCCACCTTGATTGCCTGGCGTCGGCCTGCGGCGTAAGGGCTGTGAGGTCGATGTACTCGCAAAGCCCTTAGCTGGTAGGGCCATGAGCTGAAGGCCGTTAGCTGGTAAGACCGTTGCTGGTAAGACCGTTGCTGGTAAGGCCGTGAGCTGGTAAGACCGTCAGCTGGTAAGCCCATTAACTGGTAGAGCCTCAAGCAAGCAAAGCCCCCTACCAGCGCGTCCCTCAGCGCCCGCCCGACACATCCAGAATCGCACCCGTCGAATAGCTCGCGTCGTCCGAGGCCAGCCACAACACGGCGCGCGCTACCTCGTCGGGCGTGCCACCGCGCTTGAGCGGAATGCCATCTTTCACCCGATCCACCCGCCCGGGCTCTCCGCCGCTGGCGTGCATCTCGGTCAGAATCGGGCCGGGGCGCACGGCATTCACACGAATGCCTTCTTCTGCGACTTCTCGCGCCAACCCGATGGTCATGGTGTCAATCGCGCCTTTCGACGCCGCATAGTCGATGTACTCAAACGCCGAGCCCAGACGTGCAGCTGCCGACGACACATTGACGATCGCACCGCCCACCCCGCCGTGCCGGGTCGACATGCGCAACACGGCTTCCCGCGCGCACAGGAAGGTGCCGATCACGTTGGTGTTCATCACACGCGCCAAGCGGGCCGCGCTCATGGTTTCAAGGCGCATTTGCTGTTCAAGAATGGCGGCGTTGTTCACCAGCACGTCCAGACGCCCCAATTGCTGGTCCACCGTCTGGAACATCTTCAGCACGTCAGCCTCCACGCCGATGTCACCCGCCACCGAGATTGCCGTGCCGCCTGCCTTGCGGATATCTGCCACCACATGCTCGGCCGCACCCGCGTCACGTCGGTAATTGATGCATACCGCGTAACCGTCGGCAGCGGCCAAACGGGCGATGGCAGCACCGATACCGCGGCTGCCGCCGGTGATCAGGATGGTTTTCTGGGTCATGCGAACTCTCCAAAAGTGGGGTTAGTGGCGTGCATGATGCAAAATACACCGCTGGACGCTCCGGCGCATCGCCGGGTCCACGACCGTTCCCTCTCATTTGATACTGAATAAGGAATACCCAATGTCCATCGAACGCTTCCAGGTCGGTCCCCGCATGAGCGCAGCCGTCAGCGCCGGAGGCCTGCTGTTCCTGGCAGGACAAGTCGCCGACGACACCAGCGCCGACGTCCCGGGCCAGACCAAACAGATCCTGGCCAAGATCGATGCAATCCTGGCTGAAGCCGGTATCGACAAGACCCACATCGTGAACACCACGATCTGGCTTGCCGACATCAGCAACTTCTCCAAGATGAATGAAGTCTGGGACGCATGGGTGCCGGCTGGCCACACCCCCGCCCGTGCAACGGTGGAAGCCAAGCTGGCCACGCCGGCTCACCTGGTCGAAATCGGCATCATCGCATCGCGTTGATACGTTGATATCGCGCCGATCTGCATCGCGTGCGGCACCCGTCTGAACGCGCACACTGCACGCATTGATCAGACCGGCGCGCCGCAATAAGACGGCGGGCACGAACGGCCCGCCGGGCAAGTCCGGGCATCATTGAAACCCCTCGGTGATGCCCGGAACTGGCAAATCGCTTAACCCGAATGCGCCACGGTATTACGACCCTGCCCCTGCAGTAACCCGCCGCATGAACTCGTCGAAAAGCGGAACGGTGAACGCAATCTGTCCATATTCGGGGCTATAGACCATCCCCTTTTTTATCAGCCCATCCCGCACCGGGCCCAAGCTGGTAGCAGTGCGCCCCAAGGCCATTGCGACATCTGCCGAGCGCTGCGGACCTTCTCCCAACTCAGCCAGGCAACGCATGTAATCGCGCTCGGCCGGCGTCGTGCGATCAAAGCGAACTCGGAAAAACGATTCATCGAGCTTGCGGATGCTGTCTACCGTTGCAGCTCGCGCATCCTGCGCGGTAATCGCATTTCCCGTCGCAATATTCCAGGCGCTGTAGCCCCATTCCTGAAGAAAATAGGGATAGCCATGGGTCTTGTCGAAGATCTCTTGCAGCGCCTCATCGGATATCGAGGCCCCCTCATCTTCGACCGGATCTCGTATTGCCTTCCAGGCATCGGCTTCCAGCAAAGCACCAAGACGCGGAAACTCGAACAGTCGTTCGGCATAACTTTTCGCATCGCCAGCCTGTCCAGCCAACTGAGGCAGGCCCGCACCGAACAGGACAAGCGGCAACCCGGCTTGATTGATCGCGTGCATACCTCGGATCAACGCGCCTAGCTCGTCCTTGGAAAGATATTGCAGCTCGTCGATCAGAATGGCGACGGGCGTGTTGGCATCTCTGGCTGCCTCACCTGTCGCGATCAAGATGTCCTTCAGATCGTCTTCCAGGTTTCCACTGTCTGCGTAACCGGGCTCAGGATCGCCACCCAAGGTGACTTCGGCACCACCCGCTGCGATCGTGATCGTTCCGATGAAACTGCGAAGTACACGAATGCCCTTCTTCACCGTGTCAACCGTGTTCTGCAGTCTGTCCAGGCGCAACAGCAAACGGCGAAGTACGGGAATCAACAGCTGCTTGAGCTCTGCTCCATCGTGGGCTTCTTGAATTTCCGCCAGGTAGCCTTGGGCAATGGCGCGATCCCTGATTTGATTCAGCAATACTGTCTTACCTACGCCGCGCAAGCCCAAGATCATCAAGGACTTTGCGTGCTTTCCGCGCTTCACACGTGCCAACGCAGCGTCAGCCGTGCCAAGCACCTCTACTCGCCCCGCGAGTTCGGGCGGCGACACTCCAGCCCCAGGATTGAACGGGTTGATGTTTTTATCCATGCGATAAGGCGTACAGAAGTCTGTAGGAAGTTATTCATAGTTATAGCAAAAAATATCTATAACTTCCTATATCTCTGTATAGCGTCCTTGGAGATTCGCAAATCTGCGCAAAAACAAAAGGCCCTCCAGTCACAGAGGGCCTTTCATCAACACACGCAATCGATCAGCAGGCGGTCACTTCACCGCCACCGCCGCCTGCGAAATATCCCATCCGCCGCCCATCGCCCGAATCAACGCCACCGTAGACCGCGCCCGCTCACCATCAAGCTGCACCCCCACCCGACGCTGCGCCAACACACTGCGATCCGCATCGATCACGTCCAGATAATTGACCGCCCCTTCCCGGTACTGAATCTGCGACAGCCGCGCCGCACGTTCCGACGCCTTCACCGCCTCATCCTGCGCCACCGTCTGGTTCGACAGAATACGCAGGTTCGACAAACCATCTTCGACTTCACGGAAAGCGACCAACACCGTCTGACGGTAGTTCGCCACGTCTTCCTCGTAGACCGCACGCGCCCGATCCAACCCAGCCTGACGACGACCGCCGTCGAAGATCGGCAGCGACAGCATCGTGCCCGCAATCGGACCCAGCAAGAACGACCGGCTGGACCAGTTGAACAGATCACCCAGCTTGCCCGACTCGAAGCCCAAGGCACCGGTCAGTTCCAGACGCGGGAAGAACGCAGCATTGGCAGCACCGATACGCGCATTCGCCGCAGCCATCGCACGTTCTGCCGCCGCGATGTCAGGACGACGTTCCAGCAAGGAAGACGGCAAGCCCGGCGGCACACTGACCCGCACACGATCCAGCGGCAACGCCGCCAGCGTGAAGTCCGACGGCGCACGGCCCAACAAGGTAGCCAGTGCATGTTCGGATGCCGCACGACGACGCTTGATCGCCAGCAGCTCAGACTGCGCCGACGCCAGCTCCGTGCGCGAACGCGCCAGGTCCAGCTCGCTGATGTCGCCTTCCGTGAACCGACGGTCCACCAGCTTCAAAGTCTGCGCACGCAAGTCCACCGTGTCGCGGAACAGACGCAGTTCGGCATCTTGTTCACGCACCGTGAAATAGGCCTGCGCCACGTCAGCCTGCAAGGCCAGCATCACCGAGTGATACAGCGCCTCGCGTTCCTGCGTATCGGCTTGCGCAGCATCGACAATCGATGCCACACGACCGAACAGATCCACCTCGTAAGACGCCGTGGCCTGCGCACGCCACAAGGTCTGCGCCGAGTTCGGCGCGTCTTGTGAAATGCCTTGCGATGCCGGTGACGCACGTTGCCGCGTCGGACCAGCCCCCACACCGATCTGCGGGCTGCGTTCCGAGTTGGCGTCTTGCTGCAGAGCACGGGCTTGCGCCACGCGCGCCGCAGCCGCCTTCAGGTTCTGATTGGCCTGCAAGGCTTGCACTTGCAAGCCGTTCAAGGTGTCGTCGTTGAACACACGCCACCACTCACCGCGAGCAACACCATCGGCCGGATTGGCCGGTTGCCACACAGCATCACCAGCTTGCGCGGGCGAAGTCGCGGCTTCCTTGAAGGCCGCCGGCGCTTCCACGCTGGGGCGGTCGAATTGCGGGGCAGTTGCGCAGCCTGCGATCACCAGCAAGCTGGCCAGCAGGACGGACATACCGTGGAATTTTCTCAACATCATGATGTTTCCCTTGCTCAGTGCGCGGCCGGCGACAGCGGTGCCGGGTTTTGCGGCGCGTGCGGAGCTTGTGCATGTTGGGTGTCGTGCGACTTGAGCTTGCCACCCGTCATCAGGCGCAGCAGCACATAGAACACCGGCGTCAGGAACAGACCGAACAGCGTCACCCCCAACATGCCGAAGAACACCGCAATACCCATTGCATGACGCATTTCCGAACCGGCGTCGCTCGACGTGATCAGCGGCACCACACCCATGATGAACGCAATCGAGGTCATCAGAATCGGGCGCAGACGCAGGCGGCTGGCTTCGATCGCGGCTTCAATTGGTGTACGGCCCTGGAACTCCAGTTCACGCGCAAACTCGATGATCAGAATCGCATTCTTCGCCGATAGCCCCACCAGCACCATCAACCCGATCTGCGTGAAGATGTTGTTGTCGCCACCGGTGAAATACACCCCGGTCATGGCGGCCAGCACACTCATCGGCACGATCAAAATCACGGCCAGCGGCAGCGTCAGGCTTTCGTACAAGGCAGCGAGCACCAGGAACACCAGCAGCACACTGATCGGGAACACCCACAGGCCGGCATTGCCTGCCAACATCTGCTGGTATGCCAGGTCGGTCCACTCGAAGCGCACACCACGCGGCAAGACTTCCTTGGCAATGCGTTCTGCCGCAGCCTGTGCCTGGTTGGTCGAGTAACCCGGTGCCGGACCGCTGTTGATATCGGCCGAGGTGTAGTTGTTGTAGCGCACCACCATTTCAGGGCCGAAGCTCTGCTTCACCTCCACCAGCGAACCCAGCGGCACCATCTCACCGGTACGGCTGCGCGTCTTCAACTGCAGAATGTCGTCGGAATGCGCACGGAATTCTGAATCGGCCTGCGCACGCACCTGGTAGACCCGACCGAAGCGGTTGAAGTCGTTCACGTACATCGAGCCCAGGTAGATCTGCATGGTGTCGAAGACGTCGGTCACCGGCACGCCCAGTTGCTTGGCCTTCACGCGGTCCAGGTTCACGTCCAGCTGCGGCACGTTGATCTGGTAGTTGGTGAACGACAGGCCCAGTTCAGGCGCGTTGCGGGCGGCGGCGATGAAGGCTTGCGTGGCCTTGTCCAGCTCGGCATAACCCAGTGCACCACGGTCTTCCAGCTGCATCTTGAAGCCGCCAATCGTGCCCAGGCCCATCACCGGTGGCGGCGGGAAGACAGCAATGTAGGCATCTTGAATCGCGCCGAATTGCTGGTTCAGCGAACCGGCAATGGCGTTGCCCGACAGCGCATCCGACTTGCGTTCTGCAAAGGGCTTCAAGGTGACGAACACGATGCCCGCGCTGGAACTGTTGGTGAAGCCGTTGATCGACAGGCCCGGGAACGAGATCACGCTGGCCACGCCTTCGTGCTTCAGTGCCACGTCACCCATGCGACGCACCACTTCTTCCGTGCGGTCCAGCGTGGCACCGGCCGGCAACTGTGCAAAGCCGATCAGGTACTGCTTGTCTTGCGCCGGCACGAAACCACCAGGTACCAAGTTGGAAATACCCACGGTTGCGGCAAGCAGCAGCACATACAGCAACATCATGCCGCCGCGACGTTTCACCACACGACCAACACCATTACCGTAGGCGTCCGACGCCCGGTTGAAGCTGCGGTTGAACCAGCGGAAGAAACCACCCAGCACGAAGTTCATGCCACGCGTCAGCCAGTCCGGCTTGGCGTGATGGTCTTTCAGCAAGATGGCAGCCAGCGCTGGCGACAGGGTCAGCGAATTGAACGCCGAGATCACGGTGGAGATCGCGATGGTCATCGCGAACTGCTTGTAGAACTGGCCAGTCAGACCGGTCATGAACGCTAGCGGCACAAACACCGCCACCAAAGTCAGCGCAATCGCAATGATCGGGCCGCTGACTTCCTGCATGGCCTTGTAGGTCGCGTCACGCGGCGACAAGCCATCGGCAATGTTCCGCTCGACGTTTTCCACCACCACGATGGCATCGTCCACCACGATACCGATCGCCAACACCATGCCGAACAAGGACAGCGCGTTGATGGTGTAGCCAAAGCCCAGCATCAGCGCGAAGGTACCCACAATCGACACCGGCACCGCCAGCAGCGGGATGATCGACGCGCGCCAGGTCTGCAGGAAGATGATCACCACGATCACCACCAGTGCAATCGCTTCCAGCAAGGTCGTGATCACGGCCTTGATGCTGGAACGCACGAACTGGGTCGGGTCATATTCGATGCGATATTCGACCGAACTGGGGAAGTCCTGCTGCAGCTCGGCCATCGCGGCACGCACCTGCGAAGACACGTCCAGCGCATTGGCACCCGGTGCCTGCATGATGCCGATACCCACGGCAGGCTTGTTATCCAGCAAGGCACGCAGACCATATTCCTGCGAAGCCAGCTCGATACGCGCCACGTCAGACAGGCGCGTCACACTGCCGTCGGCACCCGTCTTGACGATGATCTCGGCGAAGTCTTCTTCGCTTTGCAGACGCCCCTGGGTGTTGATCGACAGTTGCAGCGACACGTCCGACGGCGCGGGCGATGCGCCGATCACACCGGCCGCCACCTGTACGTTCTGCTCACGAATCGCACGCACCACGTCGGTCGCGGTCATGTTGCGCTGGGCGATCTTGTTCGGGTCCAGCCACACCCGCATGGCGTAGTTGCCCGAGCCCCAGACCTGCACTTCACCCACGCCACCGATGCGCGCCAGGCGATCCTTCACGTTCAGGATCGCGTAGTTGCGCAGGTAGGTCATGTCGTAGTGGTCGTCAGGCGACACCAGGTGCACCACCATGGTCAGCGTGGGCGAGCTTTTGACTGTCGTCACGCCCAGGCGCTGCACGTCTTCGGGCAGACGCGGCAAGGCCTGCGACACCCGGTTCTGCACCAGTTGCTGCGCCTTGTCCGGGTCCACACCCAGACGGAAGTTGATGGTGATGGCCAGGTTGCCGTCGCTGTTGGCCTGCGACTGCATGTACATCATGTCTTCGACGCCGTTGATGGATTCTTCCAGCGGCGAGGCGACGGTTTCTGCGATGACTTTCGGATTGGCACCCGGATATTGGGCACGAACGACCACGGACGGCGGCACGACCTCGGGGTATTCCGAGATCGGCAGCTGGAACATGGCCAGCAGACCTGCCAGCAGGATCAATACCGACAGCACGCCGGCAAAGATCGGGCGGTCAATGAAGAAACGAGAGATATTCATGAAGGTTCTGCTCTTATTTACCAGCAGCCACGGCAACCGTCTTGCTGCCCACGCCTGCCATCGGCACCATGTGCGGCGTAACCGAGTCACCGGGACGAACACGCTGCAGGCCGTTGACGACGATGCGATCGCCTTGCGCCAAGCCGCGATCGACCACACGCAAGCCTTCCTGCACGGCACCCAGGCGCACTTCGCGATACGCCGTCTTGTTGGCCTGATCGACCACCAGCACAAAGCGCTTGTCCTGGTCGGTACCCACGGCACGCTCGTCGATCAGCAAGGCATCACGCGCCGTGCCGCCACCCAGGCGGATACGGGCATACAAGCCGGGCAACAGCACGCCGTCGGCGTTGTCGAACACGGCATGCACGCGAATGGTTCCCGATGCCGCATCCAGACGGTTGTCGACCGAGCGGACCTTGCCTTCGCGCGGATAGCCTTCTTCATTGGCCAAGCCCAGGAATACCGATGCGCCACCCTTTTCACGCGTAGGGGCAACCACCTTCAGGTAGCTTTGCTCGTCCACATCGAAGGCGGCGTACATGCGCGACACCGACACCAGCGTGGCAAGCGGCGCAGTACCTGCGCCCGCGGCAACGATGTTGCCCAGCGTGATGTCGGCACGCGACACCAGGCCGTCCACCGGCGCGGTGATGCGCGTGTAACCCAGGTTCAGCTGCGCACCATTGAGTGCCGCCTGCGCAGCCAGCAAGTTGGCAGCGGCTTCGCGTGACGCGTTTTCCTTCTCGTCGAAATCGCGTCGTGCAATCGCGTTTTCGGCCAGCAGCCGCTTGCCACGGGCCAGGTCGCTGGCCGCGTACTCATTGCGTGCCGTCGCGGCAGACACCTGTGCGCGGGCGCGGTCGACTTCCACGGCATACGGACGCGGGTCGATCACGAACAGCGGATCGCCCTTCTTCACGCGGCCGCCCTCGCGCACATTCACGGTGGTGAGCGTGCCCGACACCAAGGGGCGGATCTCGACACGATCGACAGCTTCGAGTCGGCCGGAGTAAGTTTGCCAATCAACGATGTTGCGGCGTACCACTTCTGCAACATCGACGGTTGGCGGCGGAGGCGGTGCAGCGGGGGTGGATTGGGCCTCGGCGGTGTTCGCCCGGAATGCCGCAGTGCCCCCCGCGCCCAGCAGGATCAAGGCCACAGCGGCTGCCATCGCCAGGCGTTTGGTGTTAAGAGACATGTGAACCTCAATTCAAGAATGGGCGGAAGGACTTAACCTACTACTAGGTAGACAACTTCCGAGATGGCCGCATTCTCTAGGTTCTTCACACACGGATAAACCCCTATAATTTGGCAACACTATTCGCGCACAGCGAACAATCGCCAACATACCCGGCGCGGGACCCAAAACACCCGGGTTCGACACGCTGCACACCCTTCCAGGAGCTTCAGATGGACCGATTCCAGGCAATGCAGGTGTTCCGGCGTGTCGTCGAAGCCAACAGTTTTTCTTTGGCAGCCGAAAATCTGGGCCTGCCCCGTGCCACCGTCAGCACCACCATCCAGAATCTGGAAAAGCTGTTGCAGGTGCGATTGCTCAACCGCACCACGCGCCGCATCAGCCTGACGCCCGATGGCGCGTCGTACTACGAACGCTGCGTAAGCATCCTCAGCGAAATCGAAGAAACCGAGGCGTCGTTTCGTGACGTGACACGGGGACCGAAGGGCCGGCTGCGTCTGGACGTACCGCCATCGATCGGACGGCTGATCCTGATCCCGCGTTTGTGCGACTTCCACACCCGGTACCCAGACATCGAACTGGTGTTGGGCATGGCTGACCGCCCGGTCGACCTGGTGCAGGAAGGCGTGGACTGCGTGATCCGTATTGGTGACCTGAAAGACTCATCGATGGTGGCGCGCCGCATCGGCACGTTTGAATCGATCATCTGCGCGGCCCCCAGCTACCTGGCACGGGAAGGCGAACCGCAGACAATCGAAGACCTGACCAAACACCAGGCCGTGCAGTATTTTTCAAGCCGTACCGGCCGTGCCTACGACTGGGACTTCATCGTCGACGGCGTGCACACCGCCATGAAGCTGAAAGGCGTGATCTCCGTCAACGATGGCGACGCCTACCTTGCCTGCGGCCTGCAAGGCTTCGGCCTGATCCAGACGCCGCGTTTCATGGCCCTGAACCATCTGGCGTCGGGTGCGCTGCGTCAAGTGCTGCCCAACACCATCTCGGCCCCGATGCCGATATCCGTGGTCTATCCGCACAACCGCCACCTTTCATCCAAAGTGCGCGTCTTCGTTGACTGGGTCGCCGACCTGTTCAATGGCTGTCCGTTGCTTGGCACGGGCGTACCGGGTGCGACGCCGGAAAATCTCTGCGGTTTTGCTGGCGAGCCGAGCGACACCACCTACCGCACCGTCATCGAGCACCACAATCTGGCAGAAAGCGTTCTCTGATGTAAGACGCGAGGCAGGGTGAACGCGCTACCATCGGCGCTTCCCTTGCCCGACCCTGCGTCATGGCCACAGCTTCTGCGTCACCTGCCCCCTCCCCCGCCAACGTATCCGCATCCACCGCCGCGCCACCCAAGCCCGGCTGGCTGAAAGTCGCACCAGTCATCTTCCTGGTGTTCTGGTCCAATGGTTTTGTTGCCTCCAAATTCGGCCTGGCGCATGCAGAACCACTGACCTTCCTGACCTTGCGCTACGCCTGTGTGGTGGCGGTGCTGATCCTGGCCTTCGCCATCCTGCGACCACCGCTGCCCACCACACGACGGGCCTGGATGCACCTGATGGTGGTCGGCCTGCTGCTGCAAGCGGCCTACTTTGCCACCTCGTTCATTGCGCTCAGCCACGGCATGTCGGCCGGCGGTACGGCGCTGATTACGTCATTGCAGCCGATTCTGGTCGGCCTGTTCGCCCCGATGATCGCCAACGAGCGCGTCGGCGCGCGGCAATGGCTGGGTCTGGCAATGGGCGTAGGCGGATCGGCATTGGTGATCGCAGCCAAATCCAACGTTGACCTGGCATCACCGGTCGGCCTGAGCTTTGCCGTGGTGTCTCTGATAACCCTGACTGCCGGCACCTTGTGGGAAAAACGCTTCGGCTCCGACGCGCATCCGGTCAGCGCCAACCTGATCCAGTACGGCGTGGCCTTGCTGGCCACTGCCCCGCTCGCGTGGATGTTCGAAACCATGCATATCGACTGGGCCTGGCCGCTGATCGGCTCGCTGGCCTATCTGGTGATCTGCAATTCCCTGATCGCCATGACCTTGCTGCTGGGCATGTTGCGACACGGTGAGGCATCGCGTGTATCGGCCCTGTTCTTCCTGGTGCCGCCTGGGACTGCGATTTTCGCCTTCCTGTTATTGGGTGAACGCATTCCCACCCTGGCCTGGCCCGGCATGTTGCTGGCGGCAGCGGGGATCATGCTGGTAACCCGCAAAGGAAAACCTGCGCACGAAAAATGATGCTGCACATCCCCACCCTGCTGATCGTATCGATCTTCATCTTCAGCGCGATGGGGCTGCTGACTTTTCACGCCTGGAGTCGCGACACACGCGACCGTACCCTGGCCTACCTGGGTGCCATGATGCTGTTGGCTGCCCTGGGCGTGGTGCTGTTCAGCACAGGCAGCCCGGAAATCGACATGGCGCGGATCATCTTCGCCAACATCGTGCTGTTGCTGGGGGCAGCCATGGGCTGGACCGCCATGCGCGTATTTGCCGGACGCAAGCCCTGCGTTGCAGGCATCGTCGCTGGCCCCTTGCTGTGGCTGGCCCTGTGCGCCGTGCCGGCATTCCAGAACTCGGTAGACCTGCGCGTGTTCATCTATTCGCTGGCGGCCGTGGCGTACACCGGGGCCACCGCCGCCGAAATCTGGAACAGCCGTAAAACCTTGGGCGTTTCCTACTTTCCCGCCTTGATACTGACCTTGGTCCACACGATTTTTTACGCCCTGCGCAGTGTCAGTCAACAAGCCATGGATCTGGATCAGGTGCGGCTTGGCACCGGCCCGGGAGCCGTCTTCTTTTCGTTCATGCTCTTCGAATCCATGATGTACATCATCGGAATCGGCTACGTCACGCTGTCCATGGTCAAGGAACGCGCAGAACTCAGACTGAAAGCCGCCGCCTACAGCGACCCGCTGACAGAAATCGGCAACCGCCGTGCATTCATGCAGCACGGGCAGACGCTGCTGGACGACTGCAGGCACCGTGGCAGCCCGGCCGCGCTGCTGCTGTGCGATCTGGATCATTTCAAACGCCTGAATGACACCTTCGGCCACCCGATGGGTGACCAGGTACTGATTGCCTTCAGCAAAGTCGGGGCAGCCTCGACGCGCAAGCAGGACGTCCTGGCACGGATCGGCGGAGAAGAGTTCGCATGCCTGCTGGCCGACACCGACGCCGCGCGCGCAATCAACACGGCCGAGCAGATCAGACAGCGCTACGGAAAGCTGAACCTGTTCGAACTGGGGCAACTGAGCGTCAGCATTGGCGTGGCCACCACCGACGAGGCGGGTTACGAACTGGCCGGTTTGCTGTCGCTGGCGGATGAAGCGTTGTATGCAGCAAAGGGCAAAGGCAGGAACCGGGTGCAGATTGCATCCCGGCCCAGGCAAGATGACGCGCTCATTGCGGAAAACGCCGCCTGACGCGCGCCATCGCTGAAGACAATCAGCTCTTCAGACACGTCGACATGAACGTCTTGCGATCCTCCCCAGCCTTGCCTGCCGCATTGGTGTTGCAGACTTTCATCTTCTCTTGCTGACGAAGCTGCTTGTTCGACAGGCAGGTGCTCATGAAGGTCTTGCGCTCGTCGCCCTTCATGCCTTCGGCGTTTTTGTTGCAGGTGGCCATCAAGCCCTGCTGGGCCGATTGCGCGACGGTCTTGTCGGCAGCGTGCACCGGTGCCATGGCGGCACCCAAGACCAACAGACCGGAGATCAGGATTTTTTTCATGGTGCGCTCGCTAGGTAAACGCCGATGCTCGGCGCACTGACGATTCCACCAGTCGGCGCAGGTGGTGGCAAGCCCCTGAACACAATAAATTCGATGTGCGGAAAGCCGTGAAAAGGGCGAGCACAGGGTATTTCCCCGCCTCGCCCGGCGCAACACATCGTCTGGTTTACAACCCGGGCTATCTGGCCACAGGCCTTCAGCTCCTGTGTTTCAGCTCAACAAGAAATCACGCACCGCCTGATTGAAGCCATCGACCGCTTCCAGATTGGTCAGATGCGCACCCGACAGTTCCACGTAGCGCGCACCGGGAATGTGGTCGGCCAGGAACTTGCCGTCCGACGGCGGCGTCGGGATGTCGTGCGTGCCGGCGATCACCAGCGTGGGCGTGGTGATTTTGCCTAGTTGCGCGCGGAAGTCGGCGTCGCGCACGGCGATGCAGGCGCTGGCGTAGCCCTGGTCATTGTTGGCTTCGACCATGCTCAACAATTTCGCAGCTAGCGCGGGCGTGGCGGCGGCGTAGTCGGGGGTGATCCAGCGCGACACCACAGCCGAGGCGATGGAAGCAATGCCATCGGCCTTCACCTTGTCGGCACGCGTGGTCCAGTTTTCCGGCGGGCCGATGTAGGCGGCGGTATTGGCCAGCACCAGGCGCTTCAGGCGCGCGGGCTGGTTCAGCGCGATCCACTGGCCGGTCAGGCCGCCCATGGACACGCCCGCGAAGTGCGCTTGCAGGATGCCAAGCGCGTCCAGCAAGGCAACAGCATCCTGCCCCAACTGCGCAATCGAATACGGTCCTTGTGTGATGGTGCTTTGTCCGTGGCCGCGCGCGTCGTAACGCAGCACCTGGAAGTCTTGCGTCAGCGCAGCCAGTTGCGGTGCCCACATGTCCAGCGTGGCCCCCAGGGAGTTCGACAGCATCAACACGGGTTTACCGGCATCACCGTCCAGTTGGTAGTGGATGCGCAGATCGTTCAGGTCGGCAAATGCCATGGTTCTACCTTTCGTCAAAGAAACGACTTGCCGCCGATGTAGGCCTTACGCCAGCGCTTGATCTCGACGCGATCAAACAGACCAACGGCATGAAACGGATCGGCTTCGATCAGAGCCTGGGCGGCTTCGCGCGTGTCGACGTCGACCACATACAGGCCGCCACCTGCGTCTGTACCGTCGTCGTTCAACTTGGCACCGCAGGCCAGCAGCTTGTCCTTGATCTGGTCAAGGTAAACCAGGTGCTTGTCGCGATTGGCCTTGCGCACATCCAAGGTTCCGGGCTTGTCGAAAGTTTCGATGATGAAAGGCATGACGGTCCTCAGTTCAGGGCAATGGCAGAGGGATGCTGGGCCAGCGGCGTAACGGTAATCGCCATGTACGGATACAGTGGCAAGCCCATCAGCGTCTGGTGCAATTCATCGTTGCCCGCCACGTCGAACACGCTGTAGTTGGCGTATTGACCGGCCACGCGCCACAGGTGACGCCAGACGCCATCGGCTTGCAGCTTCTGCGAATAGGCCTTCTCTTCGGCCTTCAGGCGATCAGCCTGTTCGGGCGCGAGCGTGGCGGGAATGTTGACCTGCATATGCACGAGATAGAGCATTCGAAAGACTCCTGATATTCGATGGTGCGTCCCGACGATGCGCGCGGGACGCGATGTCTGATCAGATCAATTCAGATTACAGATGCGGCCAGACCAGCACGGCCACGGTGTAGATGATGCCAACCCAGATCATCATCACCACGGTGTAGCCCATGATGTCCTTGAGCTTCAGCTTGGACAAGGCCAGCGCCGGCAGAATCCAGAAGGGTTGCACCAGGTCGTTCCAGGCATTGCCCAGCATGACCGACATGGCAGTCTGCGACAGCGAGGCCTGCATGGCATTGGCCGCGTCGATCATGAACGGGCCTTGAATCACCCAGTGACCGCCGCCCGAGGGCGCGAAGAAGTTGATCAGGAAGGAGCTGATCAATCCCCAGAAAGGCAACGAGGCGGGCGAGGCAAAGTTCACGAACACGCCGGCGATGCTTTCGACCAGGCCGGAGGCAGCCATCACGGCCATGATGCCGGCGTAGAACGGGTACTGCAGGATGATGCCGCCGATGGTTTTCACCCCTTCGTTCAGCTTCTCCACATAGGCCACCGGCGTGCCCAGCAAGATGATGCCCAGGAACACGATGATGTAGTTGATCATGTTCAGGTCCAGCGAGCCGCCGGTCATGAAGTGGCGCACCGTGTAGACCACAGCCAGCGCACCGATCATGTAGCTGATGATGCGGCTGTTGTTCAGACGCGAGGCAAAGGTGTTCGCGTCGCCCAGCACGCTTTCTGTCTTGGGCTTGACCACTTCGGCGTCCAGGTTCGGATCGATCTCGATGACCGTCTCACCGGCCTTGGGGTGCAGCGATGCATTGAGCAGCGGCAAGGTGATCAACACCACCAGGCTGGTGATCAGCATGATCGGCGAGAAGATGGTCTCGGTCAGCGGGATGATGCCCATCTTCGACTCGAAGGCATGGCCCTTGGTCGAGATCAGCACCGGAATGGTGGCCGAGAAGCCCAGGCCATACATCGTGAAGCCGCTGAACGCCGACGCGATGATCAAGGGGTAATGCACGCCCTTGACCTTGCGCGCCAGCTTCTTGGCCACGATGCCGCCGATCACCAGGCCGAAACCCCAGTTCAGGTAGCTGCCGATGGCACCGACCAGCGTGGCGGTGATGATCGCGCCGCGCGGGGTGTGGATCAGGTCGGTGATGCGATCCAGGAAACGATCGACCAGCGGCGCGGTGGCCAGCACATAGCCCATGGCCAGGATCACTGCCATCTGCGTGGTGAAGGCCAGCAGGCTCCAGAACCCCTTGCCCCAATCACTGACGGTTTGTGCCGGCGCGCGGCCTTCGACGAGGATGGCAAGCATCATCGTCAACACGGTCAGCAGGATCGCGAAGACGAAGGGGTCCGGCAGATAGCGCCGCATCAGTTCGGTGAAGAAAGCCGTTATTTTTGTCATGCCAGTCTCTTGGTCGGGGTGCGGTGCGGCCTTGGGTGGGCCGCGTTTTGGTTTGCGTATCGGGTGTGGATGTGGGTGTTACGCAGGGGGCTTGCGTCGGGCTGCCACCAGTTGCATCAGCGCGCGGTCGCGCCAGGCAACGCGGACTTCCCATTGGTCCAGCGGCAACTGAGCACGGCGTTCGCCATCGACCTTGGCGACCAGATCGGACGTCCATGGGTCATGCTGGCCACGCTCGGCACCCATGCGTTCATAAGCGGGACCCATCTTCTGTGCGTGCGACGCGATGCCGCCACGGGTGTTCAGGTCCACCGTCTCAAACGGACCGATCAGGGACCAGCGCATGCCCAGCCCTTCGCGCACCACCGTGTCGATGTCGGCCACTGAAGCCACGCCGTCGCGAACCAGGCAATAGGCCTCACGCAGGATCGCGCCTTGCAGGCGGTTGAAGACAAAGCCTTCGACTTCCTTGCCCACGCGGATGGGCAACATGCCAGCGGCGGCGAACAAGGCTTGCGCGCGGTCTGCGGCAGCAGGGTCGGTAAACGGCGCGGGGACGATTTCAATAACGGGGATCAGGTACGGCGGGTTGCCGGGATGGGCAACCAGACAGCGGGCGCGGCCGGGCAGATCAGTGGCATAGCGCGAGGCGGGCAATGCCGACGACGCACTGGCCAGAATCGCATCGGGCGGGGTCAGGCGGTCGAGTTCTGTGAACAGGGCCTGCTTGATGTCGACACGTTCGGGCGCGCATTCGATGACTAGCGCCACGTCTTGTGCAGCGACGGACAGGTCGCCGGTGACCAGTAACCGGGCGACCAAGGCATCCGGCTTTTCTTCGAGCAAACCGGCTGCCGCCAAGTCGCTTGCGCGGGCATGCAAAGTGTCAGGTGCCTGGGCACGCATCTGCGCATCGGGGTCGTACAAACGCACTGGGTGACCGGCGCGTGTGAATACGATGGCGAAGGCCACGCCGATGCTGCCTGCGCCGACGATGGCGATGGGTTCAAGCATGGTTTCGTGCGCGGGTTGGCTCACGGGCTTGTTCGCGGATTCGGTAGCAGCCTGCACGCTCATACTCCCGCCACGCCAACCGTCATGCCGCCACACACATAAAGAATCTGCCCAGTGACAAAGCCACTGCGCGCATCCAGCAAATAAGACGCTGCGTGCGCAACGTCGTCGGGCGTACCCACCCGCTTGACCGGCACGGCATCGATGATGGCGCGGGTGCGCGGCGCATCGGGCGGGTTGGCGCGATCGAACAGCTCGGTGCGGATCGGGCCAGGGCCGATGGCGTTGGCGGTGATGCCATGCTGACCAAGCTCCAGTGCCCACACCCGCGCCATGCCGATCAAGCCGGCTTTGGTCGCGGAATACGCGGTACGCAATTCTTTGCCCAATGCCGCACGCGAAGACATATTGACGATGCGTCCGAAGCCAGCTTCCTGCATGCCTGGCAACACCGCCTGCATGCACTGCAAAGCGCAGCGCAGGTTCAATGACACAGCCAGGTCAAAGGATTCCAGCGACTGCTCACCTGCGGCAGCTGGCACCACGATGCCGACGTTGTTGACGAGGCGGGTGATGGGTCCACTATCAAGCGCCTGCAACAGTGCCTCTGCCGTCTGGTCCGGGTCAGACAAGTCAGCAACGATGCCCTCGCCCGATGCGGGCAGCACACGGTCGATCACAATGGGCTGGTAACCATCGGCAAGGCACCGCGCGGCAATGGCTGCACCGATGCCCGCTGCACCACCCGTGATCAATACGCGTTCAGGTGCCACGCGCGATGAAAGGCTGCTCATGATAGATTCCTGGGAATTTGGTAAGTCCCCGTCGCTGGATGACGGGTGTCAGTACGTGATTGGCATGCATGGTGTGCAGGCAGGGCCTCAGACCGTTCCGACTGGCATCAGCGGCGAGGCGATTGCGCCGGGCAGATCCAAGGGCGGGGCGGTCAGCAGGAAGTGCGATCTAACCTGCGCACGCAACCAGTTGGCCAATGGCGTTAACCGCCACAGTTCGCCCAGGTGCAGGCCTTGTTTGAACAGGCAGTGCTCATGCAGCGGCAAGGCCGCGCAGCACACCGGGCCAGGACGCGCCGGGAAACCTTCGACGGCGTAGTTGTCAGCGGCCAAGGCGGCAATCGGCGTGTCGGTGATCCACTGCAAGAGCTTCTCGTCACGACCATCGAGCACAGCACATGCGGTATGCAGGCGTTCTGCATCCGGCTGGCGTTGCATGCCCAGCACGATCTCGGCAAAACCGGTGTGCAGACACAGGATGTCGCCGCTTGCGATCTCGATGCGATCGGCCTCGATCACCCGCATCAGTTCGTCGTAGCCCACCAGCGTGCGGCCATCGCCGTAATGCGCGTGCAGGTCCACCATCACGCCACGGCTTTGCACACTCGTGCGGGCCATGTGCTCTATGCCCAGCGCCTTGGCTGCGGAAGTGCTGACGGCGGCATTGGCCTGCGCGGGCACATTCGTGTCGTCCAGACTGTCGGGGCCGACGATGTCTTCGCCCGCCCTGAAGCCGTTGTAGTAGACGGCTTCAGGCAAGCCATCGCCATTGGCGTCAAACATGGAGCCTGCGTGCGCCAAGCCATCCCACTGGGTGGAATACTGCAGATGCAGAATCGCCAGATCATCCGACAGCACATCGGTGCGGCCTGGGTCCAGCACGCCCAGCTGGCAATTGAAATTCACCATGCCGCGCCGTTGCAGCGGACGCAGCACGGGGGGTTTGCGATTGGGATTCAGACCGCTGCCACCGGGGTAATCAAGCGGCAAGCTGAGCGCAAAGGCCTTGCCTTCACGGACCTCGGCAGCTCCCCGCAACAAAGATGCAGGCGTCAGCAGATTCAAGCGGCCCAACTGATCGTCGGGACCAAAGTCGCCCCAGTTCGATCCTTCGGGGCGTTGTTTCCAGCGGGGGGTGCTCATGGAGATTCCTTGATGGTCGGCGCTCTGATGCCGACGTGCGGGTTGAGGGATGGCGGCGTGATGAAGAAGCGCTGCAGATACCGATCTAAATCGGCTTATCTGACGCTGCTTACTTAACGCCGACCATCTGAAGCGGCGTCACTACGCCTCACACCCGCTCGATGATCATTGCAATGCCCTGCCCCACGCCGATGCACATGGTGCACAGCGCATAGCGGCCATTGCCTTGTTCCAACTGACGCAGCGCGGTCATCGCCAGACGCGCACCGCTGGCACCCAGCGGATGACCCAGCGCAATCGCGCCGCCATCGCGATTCACATGCGGTGCATCGTCAGGCAGACCCAGCTCACGCAGCACCGCCAGCGATTGCGCGGCAAAGGCTTCGTTCAGCTCGATCACGTCCATCTGTTGCAGCGTCAATCCAGTGCGCGCCAGCAGCTTGCGCACGGCCGGCACCGGGCCAATGCCCATCACACGCGGCGCGACACCTGCCGCAACGGTGGCAACGATGCGGGCACGTGGCGTCAGGCCGTACTGCGCAATCGCCTTGTCGCCAGCCACCAGCAACGCGGCTGCGCCGTCATTGATGCCCGATGCGTTGCCTGCCGTCACCGACCCGTCTGGCCGCACCACGCCCTTCAACTTGGCCAATGCGTCCAGCGTGGTGTCGGCGCGCAGGTGTTCATCGCTGTCCACCAGCAGCGGATCACCCTTCTTGCGGGGAATGCTGACGACAGCAATCTCGTCACCCAGACGGCCTGCGGCTTGGGCGGCGGCAGCGCGCTGCTGGCTGCGCAGCGCAAACGCGTCCTGGTCGGCGCGGCTGATGCCGTAGTCATCGGCCACGTTCTCGGCGGTCTGCGGCATGGTGTCCACGCCATACGCGGCTTTCATTGCCGGGTTGACGAAGCGCCAGCCCATGGTGGTGTCCTGCATGCTCAGGTCGCGGCCGAAGGCGCTGGCCGACTTGCCCACCACGAAAGGCGCGCGCGTCATGCTTTCCACGCCGCCTGCAATCATCAAGTCGGCCTCGCCTGCCTTGATGGCGCGGGCAGCTGCACCCAGCGCATCCAGGCCCGATCCGCACAGGCGATTGACGGTGACACCCGGCACCTCGATCGGCAAACCCGCCAGCAAGGCAGCCATGCGGGCCACGTTGCGGTTGTCCTCGCCCGCCTGATTGGCGCACCCCAGAATCACGTCGTCCAGCAAAGACCAGTCGATCGAGGGATTGCGCGCCATCAAGGCCTTGATCGGTGCAGCGGCCAGATCGTCGGCACGCACCGTGGCCAGGCTGCCACCGTAGCGGCCGAAAGGCGTACGGATCGCATCACAGATGAAGGCATCGCTCATGGGGGATCTCTATATATATGTGGAGGAAATGCGGGGCGAAGGACAGCGGGGGCATGCAGGCAAGGTGGCGCGGCGTTGCGCGATGGGGGGAGCACAACCGGTATGTGCGAAACATCCCCGTATGCGTGCCGCTAGAAACCGCCTACGCCCGCGCGTCCACCAGCGGCACCGGCGTCAAGGCACGCAATGCATCGATGTCCATGCCCTCAACCAGATCAATCACACGGGCTTCGCCGCCAGCCAGATCGATCACGGCCAGGTCGGTATAGATGCGGCTGACGCAACCGATCCCCGTCAGCGGATACGTGCATGCGGGGACCAGCTTGGCCTCGCCCTGGCGGGTCAGGAACTCCATCATCACGAAGGTCTTCTTCGCGCCGATAGCCAAGTCCATCGCACCACCCACGGCCGGAATGGCGTCAGGTGCGCCGGTATGCCAATTGGCCAGATCACCGTTCACGCTGACCTGGAAAGCCCCCAGCACACACACGTCCAGGTGGCCGCCGCGCATCATCGCGAAGCTGTCGGCGTGGTGGAAAAACGCACCGCCGTCCAGCAAGGTCACGGGCTGCTTGCCCGCGTTGATCAGGTCGTAGTCTTCCTGGCCGGCCTCGGGTGCCGGGCCCATGCCGATCACACCGTTTTCGCTGTGCAGAATCACTTCGCGTTCAGCCGGCAGATGGTTGGACACCAGTGTGGGCAAGCCGATGCCCAGGTTCACCACCATGCCTTCGTCGATGTCGCAGGCGACACGCGCGGCCATCTGGTCTCGGGTCCACTTGTTTGCGGGGTTTGTCATGTTTGATTCTTTTCAAGACGAGCCAGACGGCTCAGGCGACGCGGCGGGAAGTGACAGGCACCTGCACCACGCGCTGCACGTAGAGGCCTGGCGTGACCACGATTTCCGGGTCGATGTCGCCCAATTCCACGACTTCGTGTACGGCGGCAATCGTCAGCTTGGCGGCGGTGGCCATGATCGGACCGAAGTTGCGCGCGGTCTTGCGGTAGGTCAGGTTGCCCCAGCGGTCACCGCGCTCGGCCTGGATCAGCGCCACGTCGCCCGCAATCGGGTACTCCAGCACGTAGTGCTTGCCGTTGATCTCGCGGGTTTCACGGCCCTTGGCAAGCTCGGTGCCGTAGCCTGTCGGCGAGAAGAACGCACCAATACCGGCACCCGCGGCGCGAATGCGCTCGGCCAGGTTGCCTTGTGGCACCAGTTCCAGTTCCAGCTTGCCCGAGCGATACAGCGCATCGAAGATCTGCGAATCGGCCTGACGCGGGAACGAGCAGATGATCTTGCGCACCCGACCGGCGGCCAACAGCGCGGCCAGGCCGGTTTCGCCGTTGCCGGCGTTGTTGTTGACCACCACCAGGTCACGTGCGCCCTGGGCGATCAGGCCATCGATAAGTGCATTGGGCTGGCCCGCAGTGCCGAAGCCGCCGATGAGCACCGTTGCGCCATCCTGAATGCCACTGAGCGCCGCCTCGACGGAAGGAGATATTTTGTTGATCATGTGCGCCTGCCGAACAAAAGAAGAAACGGCCTGGCCGTTTGGCTGAAAGAATCGTTTCGAAGCATGAATCGACGCGTTCTGCTGAATACCCACTGAATATGTTCTATATACGAACATAAGTTCTAATTACGAACGAAACGAATGCTATCGAAACTGCTCAAACCGCTCTACAGGGGTAAACACTAATGTCGTCCATCGAAAGCGAAACGCCGTCTGCGCCCGCCCCCGGCGACAGCTACGTGCAATCTTTTGCGCGCGGGCTGGCGGTAATCCGAAGCTTCAACGCGGATAACCCCGCGCAGACCATCAGCGAAGTTGCCGAAGCCACGGCGCTTACCCGCGCCGGCGCGCGCCGCATCCTGCACACGCTGCAAGGGCTGGGTTATGTGGAAGTCGACGGCCGGCAATTCCGACTGACGGCGAAGGTGCTGGACCTGGGCTTTGCCTACCTGACCTCGTTGCCGTTGTGGAACTTGGCCGAGCCCTTCATGGAAGACTTCGTGCAGGCCGTGCAGGAATCCAGCTCGGCTGCGGTGCTGGAAGGCACGGAAATCGTCTACGTGCTGCGTGTGCCCACGCACAAGATCATGAGCATCAGCCTGGGCGTCGGCAGCCGCCTGCCGGCTTATTGCACATCAATGGGGCGAGTGCTGTTGAGCGGTCTGTCAGACGAAGATCTGGATGCGCGGCTGGCAGCCAGCAAGCTGATTGCGCATACGCCGGGCACCACCACAGACGTGGCCGTGTTGCGTGAAAAGATCGACACGGTGCGCCGACAAGGCTGGGCCTTGGTGGAAGAGGAACTGGAGACCGGCCTGATTTCCTTGGCCGCGCCTATCCGCGACCGGCGTCGGGGCGTGTTTGCCGCGATCAACGTCAGCGGGCACAGTAGCCGAACGTCGGCGGCGGTGATGATGGAAACGTTCTTGCCGAAGTTGTTGGCGACGGCGGAAGACATCAGCAGCCGGATCGGGCGGACGCGGGGATAAGAAAGCTAGGTATCGGTTCGGGGGGTCTTAGGAAAGCAGCCATCCAGGGCTACACCCTGTCCACAAGAATACTCAACAACACTCATAGATGTTTCTTTGATCTAATTAAAAGAACATCTATGAACAAGCCCTGCGTTTATCCAACGATAGAGAAGCTTGTGCGGAAACGTCATAGATTTTCTTTTACGTGAATTAAAAAGATATCTATGATTGGTCCATGCCCAGAACACTTCGTCAATCAGACGCTGTCGCCACCCAAATCGCCGAACGACTACGCGAGTGGGGTGCCTGCATTCGCACCCAGCGTGTAGCTCAACACATCCGCGCATCCGACCTGTGCGCACGCATGGAAATCTCGCTACCGACCTTGCGCCGAATCGAACAAGGTGATCCAGGCGCAAGCGCGGCGAGCTATCTGAACGCCCTGCTCATCCTGGGTGTCTTCAACGTCGCTGCGCCGTCCTTGCCAGCCGAATACAGCGCCGGCTCACCCTCCGCGCGTGTGCCTGGGGGCATCGAGGAGGACGACTATTTCTAGGTCTCAGTTTGTCTACCTGCAGCGCCCGGATACCGGCGTCTGGGTAACGGTTGGCCGCTATACCCTGAACGACGATGCCAGCAGCGGCAGCTTCGTCTACGCGCCAAGCTATCTTGAGTCAGACTCGCCCTGGGCCATCGACCCAGTCAACTTGCCCTTGCTGTCGGGCATTCGGCAACCCGCACCACGCTACCGTGGTCTGCACGATGTGCTACGTGACGCCGGACCTGACTCATGGGGACAGTTGCTGCTGCAGCGCGTGCATGGTCTCGGCGACGACACGCACATCTTTGACTACCTGCGTCTGGCGGGAAACGGCGATCGTTGGGGCGCACTGGCATTGGGTCCAGGCCGTACGCCGCCATCGATCCAGCTGAAAAGCCCCACCCTGCCGCAACTGCCATTGCTGGCCCAGGAGCTTCAGGCCATTCACGAACGCCGCCCCGCCGAAGACATGCGCGTGAGGCGCATGTTGATGACCACAACCAGCCTGGGCGGCGCACGCCCCAAGGGCACGCTGCGCGATGGAGACGCCTATTGGCTGGTCAAGCCACTGCTGCAGACTGATGTCGTCGACATTCCGCAGCTCGAACACGCAGCCATGAGCTGGGGCACAGCCCTTGGCATACGCATGGCCCTGACCGTGCACCACCAGATCGACGAGGGATTGAGCGTGTTGCGCATCCGTCGCTTTGATCGCGAGGGGGAGCAGCGTCACATGGCGATCAGCGGCGCATCGTTGCTGGCTGTCGAATATCCCGGCGGCCTGCGCGACGGATTCAGTTATCCGCGCCTTGCCGAAGAACTACGCCGCATTGGCACGCCCGTTGAAGATCGCCACGAATTGTTTGACCGCATGGTGTTCAACGCGTTGGCAGGCAACGACGATGATCACCCTCGCAACCATGCGGCAGTCTGGCAGCAGGACGAAGGCCGCTGGCGCTTGTCGCCGGCCTTCGACGTGGTGCCGAATCCAGAGTTGGTACCAACCGCTTTGTCGATGCAGTTGTCGAAGGGCCACTTCGACATTTCGCGTGATTCGGTGCTGGCCGATGCAGTGCGTTTTGGGTTCACCGACACGGCCTCAGCTGCAGCACGGTTGGATGCGATTATCGAGAAAGCAGGCGACACTTTGCCGTCTATCGAGGACAACTTGCCCGCTTCCTTATCAACCCTGATGCGAGAGCGATTCGAGGCAACCCGCGCGGCACTGAAAGCTTGAACGCACGGCCCTTACCTACCCGTCAAAAACCCCACCACCGACGCATTGAAAGCATCGGGTTTTCCACATTCGACAAGTGCGCAGTCTCCAATTCCAGGTAACGCGCCCCCGGAATCGACTCTGCCAGAAAACGTGTGCTGGCGGGCGGCGATGACAGGTCGTAGGTGCCGCCAATCGCCAGCGTGGGGGCCTCGATGCCAGCGATGTGCCCACGCAAGTCGGCGTCGCGCACCGCAGCGCAGCATCCCGCGTAAGCCTCGTCGTCGGTAGCCATGACCATGGTCCGAATCTTCGTTGCGATGGCTGGATTGGCCGCAGCAAAGTCAGCGGTCAGCCAACGGCTCATTACGCCATCGACAATCGCTTTCACACCCTCATCCAGGACCTTTTCCATGCGCGCATTCCAGGTATCGGGCGACCCGAACTCGGCTGCGGTGTTGGCCAATACCAGCCGATCGATCAGCTCGGGGTGATGCAAGGCGACCCACTGCCCGGTCAGCCCGCCCATCGAAATACCCAGGTAATGCGTGCGCGCAATGCCAAGATGCGTCAGCAAGGCCACGACATCTCCGCCCAGTTGCTCAAGCGTGTACGGCCCGGGTGGCACGGATGACTGGCCATGACCACGCGTGTCGTAGCGCAGCACGTGGAAGTGCTCGGTCAGGGCGGGCATCTGGGCGTCCCACAGTTCAATCGAGGCACCCAGCGAATGCGACAGCAGCAAAGGGGGGAGCGCGGCGTCACCGTCTTGTCGGTAGTGCAGACTGATGCCGTTCACGTCGACAAATGGCAAGGTGCACTCCCCTGTTTACCCAAGCTTGTTCAGAAGCCCAGCGTATGCGGCAACCAGGTGGAAATCGCCGGGATGAAGGTCAGCATCATCAGCACGATGGCGTGCGCCACCAGGAACGGCGGCAGCTCGCGGGTCAGCGCAGACAGCGGCACCTTGGTGGCAACTGAAGTCACGAACAACAAGCCACCCACTGGCGGGGTAATCATCCCCAACGTCAGATTCACGATCACCACCATCGCAAAGTGAATCGGATCGATACCCAGCGCAGCGGAAATCGGCGCAAGAATCGGCACCAGAATCATCACACCGGGCAGCGGTTCCATGAAGATGCCGAACAGCAGCAGGAAGATGTTCACCGCAATCAGGAAGGCGATCGGCGACAGGTCCCAGCTGATGATCAGATTCGCCAGTTGCTGCGGCAAGCCGTTGATCGTCAGCACCCACGCAAAGGCACCCGATGCCGCCACCACGAACAGCACCGACGCCGTCAGGAAGGCCGACCGCGCAATGATGCTCGGCAGTGCCGACCACTCCAATGTGCGATATACGAACTTCCCGCAGATCAGCGCGTAGAACACCGCCACCACCGATGCCTCGGTAGGCGTAAAGATGCCGAAGCGGATACCGACCAGAATCAGCACCACCAACATCAGCGCAGGGATTGCCTTGAAGCTGTTGACCAGAATTTCTCGCATGGTGGGGCGAGGTTCGCGCGAGCGGTAGTCGCGCTTGACGCAGACGCGCCAGTTGACGATGGCCATCGCCACGGCAATCAGAATGCCCGGCGCAAAGCCAGCGATGAATAAACCGCCGACCGACACGCTTTCGTCCTGCAACGCATAGATGATCATGATGATCGACGGCGGGATGATCGGTCCCACGATAGCGGTGCTGGCGGTCAGCGCGGCCGCGTAAGCACGCGAATAGCCGGCCTTGTCCATCATCTTGACCATCATGGAGCCCGGACCGGCGGCGTCGGCCAGAGCGGACCCCGAAATGCCGGAGAACAAGGTCAGCGACAAAATGTTCGCATGACCCAGCCCGCCGCGCAGGTGGCCGACAAATTGCGACGCGAAGCGCAGCAGCACCAGCGTCAGCGCGCCGCCCGACATGATTTCTGCGGCCAGGATAAAGAAGGGCACGGCCATCAGCGGGAAGCTGTCGATGCCGGTGAACATTTCCTTGAAGACGATGGCCTGCGGGTACTTGCCGCCGACGAATACAGACAGCGCGGCAGCCATGCCGAGCGAGAAAGCGATCGGCATGCCGATGGCCATCAGCACAACGGCTGCAATGAATAGCGTAGTGATCATGGTCGTGTGTCCTGCGTGCTTACAGCGAGGCAGCCGATTCGGCGTCCATTTCGGGGGAGTCCATGTAGCGGCCTTCCAGCACGTAACGGCGCACGACGAACAACAGATGGATGAAGGTCAGGAAGAAGCCGACCGGCAGCGCGGCGTAAATCCACGCAAAGGAAATGTCAGTGGTTGACGTGGTCTGGAAACGCATGAACCACGTGTAGTTCATGGAAGCCACCGTCATCACCAGGCAGAACGCGCCAATCAGAAACGCAACGATGCCACGCAGCACTTGCGCGCCCTTGTTGCCCACGGCGTGGTGCAGGCTGTCGATGGCCACGTGGCCGCCGTAGCGCAACACCAGGCCTGCGCCCAGGAAGGTGCCCCAGATCATCAGGTGACGCGCAACCTCTTCAGCCCAGATGATGGAGTCATCGGTGGCGTAACGCAGCACGACGTTAGCGAACACGATGCAGGCCATCGCAATCAACATCACGATAAGCAGCCAGCGGTTGGCCGCGACAAGGCCATTTTCGATTCGATCAAGCATGGAATTACCTGGAAAAGACGCGCAGCAGACATAGATGCCACTGGCAGATCGGAAAATGCAATGCTTAACGAACACCGCCCGCATCGGGCGGGCGGTGTCGTCTTCAACGTCTGGTTGTCAACACGCAGCCAGTAAAAGCAGAGCGATCACTTCTCGGCAGCGATCTTGTCCAGCAGGTCCTTGCCGTACTTGGACGCGTATTGCTTGTAGGCCGGGTCGAGTGCCTTTTGGAACGGGCTCTTGTCCGACAGCACTACCACTTGCATGCCATTCGTCTTCAGTTCGTCGACCGCTTTCTTGTCGAGGTCTTCGACATACTTGCGGGTAGCGGCGGCAGCAGCCTTGGCACCGTCACGAACGGCCACTTGCTGTTCCGGGGTCAGGCCGTTCCAGAACGCGGGTGACACCAGGATGGCAACCGGCGAATACACGTGGCCGGTCAGCGTCAGGTGCTTTTGCACCTGATACAGCTTGGACGACACGATCACCGACAGCGGATTTTCCTGGCCGTCGATAGTGCCCTGTTGCAAGGCACCGGTCACTTCCGGCCAAGACATGGGCGTGGGCGACGCACCGAAGGTGCGGAACGCGGTGATGTGCACCGGATTTTCCATGGTACGCAGCTTCAGGCCCTTCAGATCTTCCGGCTTTTCGACCGCACGCTTGTTGTTGGTGACGTGGCGGAAGCCCTGCTCGCCCCAGGCCAACGCAATCAGGCCACGCCCCTTGAACTTGTCCAGCAGGCCTTGGCCGATCGGACCGTCAAGCACGTGACGCGCGTGCGCGGAATCGCGGAACAGGAAGGGAATGTCCATCGCGCCCACCTCGGGCACGAAGTTGCTCAGGGGGCCCGAGGACACGATGGCGGCCTCGACCGTGCCAAGTTGCAGGCTTTCAACCAGTTCGCGTTCGCCACCCAGTGCGCTGGACGGGAACTGACGGAACTTCAGCGTGCCCTTGCTTTCTTTTTCAGTGGTTTCGGCCCAGGCGTTTGCGCCGGCACCGTAATGCGAGGCGATCGGCAGCGCGTAACCCAGCTTGACTTCCTTGGCCTGGGCAAAGGCCATCGAGCAGGTGAGCGCAAGCGCCGTGGCTGCCATGGCCTTGAACGCGGTGTGGCTGAAATTACCCATGAGATCTCCGGATGGTGCGTGTTTTTTTATGCATGCGGGATGTCCGCGCGGTCTTTTTCACAACAGCTTCACATAGCTTGTGCTTGTGCAGATGCGGCGAGAGTATAAGGGTGCCTTCGCGCCTCGTTGAGCAGTATTGGGACATACCAGGGGCAAGCCTGACTTCATCATGTGGCACTGCGCGCGCGGCCTTCTTGTCGCAATTCGTCCACCATCATGCGTGCCACGGGCGACAGCGGCGCACCACGCCTGCTGACGATGCCGAACGGCTCGGTGCGCGCACGAATTTCCAGCGGCAGGCGACGGGCCATGCCGTGCTCGTGAAAGAAGGCGGCTGTCTCCGCAGAAAACAAGGCCACCAGGCTGGGATCTTCATGCAGCATCAACACACTGGTGAAGGTAGATGCGGTTTCGATTGCATGTGACGGCATGTCGATGCCGGCCTCGCGCAGTTCGCGCTGCAGCAGCGTGCGCAAGGGCATGTTGCTGGGATACAGAATCCAGCGATACGGAGCCAGATCCTGCAGGGTGACGGTGTCTGCATACGCCAACGGGTGACGCACTCCTACCGCCATCGCGGCGAATTCATCACACAACCATTCGAAGTCGAATAGCTCGGGCTGGGCCGCGACCGTGGTGCGGCAGATCGCCAGATCGAGCCGTCCGGCCGCCACTGCCTGCAGCAACTGCGCACTGGTGTCTTCGATGATTTCAATCGACACCAGCGGCTGCTTTTCACGCAGCCGCATGACCGATTGCACCAACACTGTGGGCACTGCGCCACTGATCGCCCCGATGGCCAGACGCCCGCCGCGGCCGTCCAGAATGCCGGCCATTTCTTCGCGCAGATGGTCCAGATCAGTACTCATCAACCGCGAATAGCGGATGGCACAACGGCCCAGTTCGTTGGCCACCAGACCATGCGGATGTCGGGTGAACAGCTCGGCACCAAACGTGGATTCGATCTCGGCCAGCGCCTTGCTTGCGCCGGGCTGGGTCATGCCCAGTTGGTCGGCCACACGGTGCAACGACCCCAGTTCCTCGACGGCAATCAGCAGGCGCAGTTGGCGAAACCGCAGCCGGGAGCCAATTGCATGCAGCGAGGGTAAATGCGGAGATGACATGTCGTTATCGCTTGATCAACAGCTCTCATTAGACGGCAAGAGACCACCCCCATAAAGTCTCGCCAACTCGACGTGCCCGGTCGACCGCCGACATGCAGCACGACAAGGCGTCGGGTTCGACACCGGGTATGCCCACAGCTGTGGATAACAAAAACCCCGCCTGCACTTTCGCAAAGGAAACCCATGAAGTTGCTCCGCTACGGCCCCATCGGCCAAGAAAAGCCTGGCCTGCTCGACGCCGATGGCACGATCCGCGATCTGTCCGGGGTCATCAGTGATGTGAATGGTGCCAACCTGGGCAGCGAGGTGCTGGCCAGGCTGCGTGCGCTCGATACCGCGTCGCTGCCCAAGGTGGACGGTTCACCGCGTATCGGTGCCTGCGTCGGCAACATCGGCAAGTTCGTGTGCATCGGTCTGAACTACGCCGACCACGCCGCCGAATCCGGCATGGCCATTCCCGCAGAACCTGTTGTGTTCAACAAGTGGACGTCAGCCGTGGTCGGCCCGAACGACGACGTGCGCATTCCGCGCGACTCGTTGAAAACCGACTGGGAAGTGGAACTGGGCGTGGTGATCGGCACTGCCGCCAGCTATGTGTCGGAATCCGACGCGCTGTCGCACGTGGCGGGCTACTGCGTGATCAACGACGTGTCGGAACGCGAATACCAGATCGAACGCGGTGGCACCTGGGACAAGGGCAAGGGCTGCGACACCTTCGGCCCCACCGGCCCGTGGCTGGTCACCGCTGACGAAGCCGGCGACCCGCAGAACCTGCGCATGTGGCTGGAAGTCGATGGCAAGCGCTACCAGGATGGCAGCACCACCACGATGATCTTCACGGTGGCGCAGATCGTTGCCTACCTGAGCCGCTTCATGACGCTGCAACCCGGCGACGTGATTTCGACCGGCACGCCGCCGGGTGTCGGCATGGGCCAGAAGCCGCCGGTCTATCTGCGTGCAGGCCAGGTCATGCGCCTGGGCATCGAAGGGCTGGGCGAACAAGAACAGCGCGTGGTCGGCTAAGCCGAAACCCCAACCAAGGATTCCAGATGAACCAATACGATTTTCAAGGCAAGTCCGCCGTCGTCACCGGTGGCGCACAAGGCATTGGCTACGCAGTTGCCGCCCGACTGATCGCAGGCGGCGCGACGGTGTCGTTGTGGGATGCCGACGCCACTGCGTTGGCAAACGCCGTATCCCAGCTGGGCGCGGCAGCCAAAGCTGAAGTGGTCGACATCACGTCGCCCGAGCGCGTCCGCCACGCAGCAGATGCCCTGGGTACCATCGACATTCTGGTCAACAGCGCGGGCATCGCCGGTGCCAATGCCCCGTTGGCCGACTACCCGCAAGCCGAATGGCAACGCGTCGTCGACATCAACCTGACCGGCACCTTCAATGTCAACCAGGCCATCGTGCGCGGCATGATCGCGCGCGGTTATGGTCGCATCGTCAACATCGCATCGATTGCCGGCAAGGAAGGCAACCCGAACGCATCGGCCTACAGCGCGTCGAAAGCGGGTGTGATCGCGCTGACCAAGAGCCTGGGCAAAGAGACGGCGCAACTGGATATCGCGGTGAACGCGATTACGCCTGCCGCCGCACGCACCAAGATCTTCGACCAGATGTCGCAGCAGCATATCGACTACATGCTGTCGAAGATCCCGCGTGCGCGTTTCGTGGAAGTTGACGAGATCGCAGCCATGGTGGCTTGGCTGGTATCGGCCGAAAACTCGTTCACCACGGGTGCCGTGTTCGATCTGTCGGGTGGCCGCGCTACCTACTGAGCGACGTCGTGCGTTGAGCGCCAATTGAGCGCCACCTGAGCGCTCCTTAGGCCCCCGCCAGCGCTCTCTCAGCGCCCCAACTGAACGCTGCCAATCCAGCGCCAGCACCCTCGCCACGCCTGCGCAGGCGGACACGACCCAGGTCGGTCCGCCTGACGCCCATAAAAATATGCAGTCAGGAGATCAGTCGTGAATCAACCGTCATCCGCGTCGGTGATCGGAACGGGCACCGTGCCACAAGCCGCACCCGTGTCCGCCGCCGACGAAGCCTTGTTCCGCAAAGTCACGCTGCGGTTCGTGCCCTTGTTTGTGATCTGCTTCGTCTTTGCCTATCTGGATCGCGTGAACATCAGCTTCGCCAAGCTGCAGATGCAAAGCGACCTGGGTTTCTCGGACGCCGTCTACGGCCTGGGTGCCAGCGTGTTCTTCCTGGGCTACTTCCTGTTCGAAGTGCCCAGCAACATGTTGCTGCATCGGATCGGCGCACGACTGTGGATCGCCCGCATCATGATCACCTGGGGCATTGCCTCGGCGTGCACGATGTTCGTGACCACCGAGATGGGCTTCTACATCGTTCGTTTTCTGATCGGTGCCTTGGAAGCTGGCTTCGTGCCGGGTGCGCTGTATTTCTTCACCAAGTGGTTTCCGGCGCAGCGTCGAGGCCGCATCAACACCTACTTCATGGCGTCGATCGCGCTGTGCGGCCTGATCGGTGGCCCGATCTCCGGCGGCATCATGAAGTACATGGACGGTGTGAACGCATTGGCTGGCTGGCAGTGGCTGTTCTTGCTGGAAGGCATTCCGTCGATCCTGCTGGGCCTGGTTGTCTGGTTCATGCTGGACGATGAAATCGCTGACGCCAAGTGGCTGACCGCCGAGGAGCGACAACGCCTGGCAACCCGCATTGCCAATGAACCCAAGGCCGAACAGACCCATGCGTTTTCGGCGGCGCTGCGCGAGCCTGCCATGTACATCCTGTCGCTGATCTACCTTGCGCTGGCAGCCGGTATCTACGGGTTGGTGTTCTGGATGCCGCAACTGGTGCAGACGGCCGGGACCAAGGACACCTTTGTCATCGGCCTGATCATTTCGATTCCGTATGCGGTTGCCGGGATTGCCATGATCCTGATCGGCCGGAATTCCGACCGCACCGGCGAACGACGCTGGCACCTTGGCCTGGCCACACTGGCGGGCGGCGCGGGTTACCTGCTGTGCGGCTACTTCAATACCAACACCATCGCCCTGGTGGGTGGCCTGACCTTGGCAGCGACCGGCATCATCACCGCCATCGGTCTGTTCTGGGTCTTGCCACCGCGCTTCCTGAGCGGCATGGCTGCCGCAGCCGGCATTGCGTTGATCAACTCGCTGGGCCAGTTGGGCGGCATCATCAGCCCCTACATGGTCGGCAAGGTGAAAGACCTGACGGGCAGCACCACGCTGGCGCTGTATGCGGTTGCCGCCATGTGCTTCATTGCCGCCCTGCTGATCATCTGGGGCCTGCCGCGCCGGCTGTATTTCCGCGAAGCGCCGCAGCGCTAAGGCTGTTGCCAATCAGTCGGATGCGAACCACCAGGAACACCCTCACCTGCTAGACCCGACGGGTTTGTTTCTTGCAGACCCAACAAGGCCGATCTCACCGGATACTCCGGTTTGGTCGGCCTTGTCGCATTTGCAAAGGAGACCGAGCAATGGCACAGAACGTGGGAGATTTCCTGGTAGACCGCTTGTATCAATGGGGTGTGCGCCGCATTTACGGCTATCCCGGCGATGGAATCAACGGCGTGTTTGGCGCACTGCAACGCGCGCCGGACAAGATACGGTTCATTCAGGCACGACACGAGGAAATGGCGGCGTTCATGGCCGCCGCCCATGCCAAGTTCACCGGCGAGCTTGGTGTCTGCATTGCAACGTCCGGCCCAGGCGCATCGCACCTGATCACGGGCATGTACGACGCCCGCCTGGACCACGTGCCGTTGTTGGCCATCTGCGGCCAGCAGGCCACCACCGCACTTGGCGGTCACTACCAGCAAGAAATCGATCTGGTGTCGATGTTCAAGGACGTAGCAGGCGCATTCGTGCAGCAGGCAAGCGCCCCGGCACAAGTTCGCCATCTGGTGGACCGGGCAGTGCGCACCGCCATCGGCGAACGGCGCGTTACTGCCCTGGTCTTGCCCAACGACATTCAAGAAGCACCATTTGAAGACCCACCCCGTGCGCACGGCACCTTGCATTCCGGCGTGGGTTACAGCGCCCCACGGGTATTGCCGCAAGACGAAGACTTGCAACGCGCAGCCGATGTGCTCAATGCCGGCAACAAGGTCGCCATTCTGGTCGGTGCGGGTGCCTTGGGTGCGACCGACGAAGTGGTCGAAATTGCTGACCGGCTTGGTGCCGGTGTGGCCAAGGCCCTGCTGGGCAAAGCCGTGCTGCCGGACGACCTGCCCTGGGTGACCGGTTCAATCGGGCTGCTGGGTACGCGCCCCAGCGACGAGATGATGCGCAACTGCGATACCTTGCTGATGATCGGGTCTGGCTTTCCGTATGCCGAATTTCTACCAAAGGAAGGTGCCGCACGCGGCGTGCAGATCGACCTGAAACCCGACATGTTGAGCCTGCGCTACCCGATGGAAGTGAATCTGGTCGGTGATGCAGCCGAGACCTTGCGCGCCTTGTTGCCGTTGCTGAAAGGCCCGCCACGTCGCACCTGGCGACGCCGTGTCGAGCGCTGGACCGAACGCTGGTGGGAAACGATGGAAGCGCGTGCAATGGCTCCTGCCAAGCCCATCAACCCTCAGCGGGTGGTGTGGGAAATGTCGCCCCGTGTGCCGGACCACGCCATTGTGACCAGTGACTCCGGTTCTTGCGCCAACTGGTATGCACGCGACTTCAAGGTTCGTCGCGGCATGATGTGCTCGCTGTCTGGCGGACTGGCGTCGATGGGGGCGGCGGTGCCCTATGCCATTGCGGCCAAGTTTGCCCATCCGAATCGAGCGGTGATTGCGCTGGTTGGCGACGGGGCCATGCAGATGAGCAACATGGCAGAGCTGATCACCGTTGCCAAATACTGGCGCGAATGGGACAACCCGCAATGGGTGTGCGCCGTCTTCAACAACGAGGATCTGAATCAGGTCACCTGGGAACAGCGGGCCATGGAGGGCAACCCCAAGTTCGAAGCCTCGCAGAACATCCCCGACGTGCCGTATCACCAATTTGCCGAATCCATCGGGCTGATGGGCATCTACGTGGATACGCCGGAAGCCATTGGACCCGCGTGGGAAGCCGCGCTGTCGGCCGGCCGCCCGGTGCTGATCGAATTCAAGACTGATCCCGACACCATGCCCCTGCCCTCGCACCTGACGTTGCAGCAAGCGCAGAAATACGCCAGCGCACTGGCCAAGGGTGACCCGAACCAGCGCGGCATCATCGGCCAGACGGTACGGCAGGCTTTGGCCGGATTGGTCCCGACCAAGCGCTGACCGACAGTAAATCTGCACGCGGGTGGTGCACGGAGGAAAACTGCGTAACGTCTGGTTGCGGCACTGCAGCGAAGACGAAAGGCTGGACTACGATCGAAGGTTGCGGACGCCTCCACCGTTCGTGTTCACGCCTGTTGCAGGAGAACTGCCTTGAACGACAGCTCGCTTCCTCCGTCCATTAACGCTGCCCTGGGGCGCGACCGATCCTTGCCCACGCGCGAGGGTCTGAAACGCGCCTTCCTTGACCACCTGCTGTACACACAGAACAAATCCCTGGCGATTGCCTCGCGCAACGATCTGTACCAGGCGCTTGCCCACACCATTCGCGACTGCATGTTGCGCACCTGGTTCGATACCGCATCGAGCTACAAGGCCAAGCATTCGCGCATGGTGGCCTATCTGTCGGCCGAGTTCCTGATGGGCCCCTACCTGGGCAACAACGTGCTCAACCTGGGCCTGATGGACGAGGTCAAGGCGGCGATTGCCGAGCTCGGCCTGGACTTCGACGACCTGGCCAATCAGGAAGAAGAACCTGGCTTGGGCAATGGCGGCCTGGGCCGTCTGGCGGCGTGTTTCATCGACTCGCTGGCATCGCTGGAAATTCCGGCGATCGGTTACGGCATCCGCTACGAGTACGGCATTTTCTACCAGACCATCATCGATGGCTGGCAGGTCGAGAATACCGACAAATGGTTGCGCTACGGCAACCCCTGGGAGATCCAGCACGCGGAATGGTCGGTCGAGATCAAGTTGGGCGGCCGCACGGAAACCTATACCGACGATGCAGGCAAATTCCGGGTGCGCTGGGTACCGGAAAAGACGGTGGCCGGTGTGCCCTTCGATTCACCCATTCTGGGGTATCGGGTCAATACCGCCAACACCTTGCGCCTGTGGCGCGCAGAAGCAACGGAAGCCTTCGACTTCCCGACCTTCAATCGCGGCGACTACCTGGGTGCGGTCAGCAAGAAGGTCACTTCGGAAAATCTGACCAAGGTGCTGTATCCGAACGACGAAAGTGACCAGGGCAAGGAACTGCGACTGGAGCAACAATACTTCTTCGTGTCGTGCTCTTTGCAGGACATGCTGCGCATCCAGATCAATCGCGGTCAGCCGGTTACCGAGTTCCACCTGGCGTTTGCGATCCAGCTGAACGACACCCACCCGGCCATTGGTGTGGCCGAGTTGATGCGCCTGCTGGTCGACGAACATCAGATCGTCTGGGAACAGGCCTGGGACGTCACACGCCAGACCTTTGCCTACACCAACCACACCTTGCTGCCCGAGGCCCTGGAACGCTGGCCGCTGAAGCTTTTCGAGCGTGTGCTGCCGCGTCACTTGGAAATCATCTACGAGATCAATGCCCGCTTCCTGAACGAAGTGCGCATCCGCTTCCTGGGCGACGAATCGCGCCTGTCGCGACTGTCGCTGATCGATGAATCCGGCGAGCGTTATGTGCGCATGGCTCACCTGGCGTGCGTGGGTAGCTCGGCCATCAACGGCGTGGCAGAACTGCATTCCGAATTGCTCAAGCGGGACGTGCTGGCCGACTTCTATGCGATGTGGCCAGAGAAGTTCACCAACGTCACCAATGGCGTGACGCCGCGCCGCTGGATTGCGCTCAGCAATCCGCGCCAGACCAGCCTGGTCAGCCGTGCGATTGGCAACGACTGGATCAAGGACTTCTCGCGCATCAAGGAACTGGAACCGTTTGCCGACGATGCGGGTTTCGCCGCCGACTGGCAGGCCATCAAACGCGACAACAAGATCGAGCTGGCGGGCCAGTTGCTGCAACGGACCGGCATTCGTGTCGACCCGGATTCGATGTTCGATGTGCAGGTCAAACGCATCCATGAATACAAACGCCAGCACTTGGCAGTGCTGCACATTGTGGCGCTGTATCACCGACTGAAGTCCGACCCGAATCTGGATGTGGTGCCGCGCACCTTCATCTTTGGCGGCAAGGCAGCACCGGGCTATCACCGCGCCAAGCTGATCATCAAGCTGATCACCTCAGTTGGCGATGTGGTCAACAATGACCCGGCCGTACGCGACCGCCTGAAGGTGGTGTTCCTGCCGAACTTCAGCGTCACGCGCGGGCAACGCATCTACCCGGCAGCGGATCTTTCCGAGCAGATTTCGCTTGCCGGCAAGGAAGCGTCCGGCACCGGCAACATGAAGTTTGCGATGAACGGCGCACTCACCATCGGCACCATGGACGGTGCGAATGTAGAGATTCGAGAAGAGGTCGGGGCAGACCAGTTCTTCCTGTTCGGCCTGACCGCCGAAGAGGTCTACGCCCTGCGCGCACGCGGCTATTCGCCCAGCGACTACTACCGCAACAACGCCGAGCTGCATGCGGTGCTGGACCTGATCCGCAGCGGTTTCTTCTCGCGGGGTGACGCCAACCTGTTTGCGCCGCTGATCGACGAGCTGATGCATACCGATCCGTACATGCTGCTGGTGGACTACCAGTCCTATGTCGATTGCCAGGGTGAAGTGGATCGCACTTATCGCGATACCCAGGACTGGACGCGCCGGTCGATTCTGAATGCCGCCCGCTCGGGGAAATTCTCGTCGGACCGGTCGATTCGGGACTATGCGGAACGGGTCTGGAAGGTCGGGCCGGCACCGGTTTCTTCCTGATCGATAGTAAAAAATGCCCCGCAGCCATGCGGGGCACGAGTGTTGCTACAGCACAGGTCTGATGATTGCATGAGGAGACCCGGCATGAGCACCACAGACAAGTTCACGGACGACAAGCCCGCGGAACAGGACAAGTCCCCGGACGCGTTCGCTGAAAAAACCGTGGTGCAAACTGTGGACGGTAAACGCGTTAAAGGCGTGGAAGGCGAAGCACCACCGCCAGACGACCAACCCAAGCGCGAAGACGAAGACCTCAGCGCATTGCTGCGAAACCCCAACGCTAACCAGAAGCCGAATTAAGGAGTCCACCCATGTTGCGCAAGTTGATCATGTTTGCCATTACCTCCGGCCTGGCCAGCAAGCTGTACAAGTCCTTCCGTGAAGGTCGCCTCGGCGTGAAGCCGCAAGCACAGGCGCAGGCAAGAAGGCCTGGCCGGAACGTACCGCCGGTTTAAGGCACAAGTAGTCCGATGACCTGAAGACACGACGCCCCCTCACACCATGTGTGAGGGGGCGTCGGCACGTATGTGGACTGTGCAGCGAAGGTGCTGCCAATTAGAAATGCTTAACGGCAATCAGGCCGTTTTTTCATCGACTACCAAGGACTCGCCAATGGCGTAGAACTGCCCACCCGCCACATAGTGCAGGCTGCGCAAGGACGGATCGGCATCCGCAAATTCCCAGTGACCATTCCTGAACACGCGCGTGTCCGCCCAAGCCCCAACCACCTCGCCGATGAACAGATCGTAGGTCTGCTGGTTATGCGGTTCCGGCACCACCTTGCACGCCAGCCACGCGGCACAACCTGCCACAAACGGCAGGTCATATCCTTCAATCTCGACCAGTTTCACATCGGCGTTGGCCAACTTGGCCGGCTCATCGATCAAGCTGCGTGTGCCGACCTGATGCGTGAGCGCAAGCAAGGCAACCGTAGGCACCTGAATCACAAAGGTGCCGCTGCCTTCCACCAATGCGCGGGTACGCGTGGCCTTGTCCAATACCACCGTCAATTTCGGGGGTGAAAAATCCAGTGCGCAGGCCCAGGCTGCCGCCATGACGTTGTCCACGCCATCATGTCGTGCAGATACCAACACCGTGGGGCCGTGATTCAACAGCCGATACGCTTTTTCCAGCGCAACCGGTGCAATGTGACTGTCCATATATTTCCTTCAGAGAAGCAAGGTCTGCGGTAGAGATTACGGGCTTGCTGAGTGCCGAAATCGTAGCGCGACGCGGCCATGAATTCTCAGCCGACTTTTGCCCATAAAAAAAAGCTGGACCCCGTCAAAGGTCCAGCTTCTTGGCTTGCAGAAGTGCTGATGGCCAACTATGTCATCAGACACTTGCCTGCAAGACGGGCACGAAGCCCGCCCACTTCAGACGATTACTTCACGTCTTTCAGCTTTTCCTTCAACATGCGGCCCGCATCGTAATGGGCTTGCAGCGTGGGCAGGGTCTTGGCCGCCCAGGCCTTCACGTCCGGGTCCTTGGCATCTTCAGCCGCGTCCTTGAACAGGTCCACGGCATCCTTGTGCGCATCAACGGCGATCTCGTCCGCGTATTCCTTGTCGAACTCGATGCCCTGCTTCTTGCCCAGGTCTTCCAGTTCCGACTTGACCTTGCGCGGCTGCTCCATCGGAAGCGTGACCTGCTTCGATGCAGCCAGCGCCTTCAATTCAGTGTCGGCCTTGGTGTGGTCGGTCACCATCATCTGGGCGAAGGCCTTCACATCGGGGTGCGTAGCGCGCTCGACCGCCAGTTGGCTGGTCGCCAATTCCAGTTGACCGGACTCAGCAGCCTTCTCCAGGAACTTCTTGTCGCCGCTGGACAGTTCGGCGTGTGCAGCGCCGATCGAAGCGATGGCAAGTGCGATAGAGGCGGCGGTGAATTTGAGTGCTTTCATCTGGGTGATCCTGTGGGATTGTTGATGAAAGCCTTTCAGCAAAGCTTATGCCCACCCTGAACCCCGCATCACACCTGAACGCGGGTTCACGCGTGATGCATCAGGATGAGCACTTCAGCCTCTGCCTTACCTTGGGACAGGTAAACATGGCCAATGCCACTGTCGAAGTAGATCGACTCCGACGGTCTGAGCACCACAGATTCCCCGGTCTCGAAACAAACCTGCACCACACCGGATAACACCATCAGAAATTCCTGACCGGGATGACGTCCGAAATCAGCGAACTCCTCCAGCTCGCGCGCCAAGACGCGGCCATGCATGGGCAACATGTGTTTGCCGGGATAGTCACCGGCCAACATCTTGTACTGATAGTGGTCCCCGATATAGACGGGTACGTCGGCCACCGAGTTGCGCACGAACGTGGGTTTGGATGCGACGGATGCTGCATCGGTCTCGACCACGGACGCTTCAAACAGGCGAGAGATATCCAGGTCAAGCGCCTTGGCCACGGCCGCTACTTTTTCGAAGCTGATGGCGACCTGGGCCAATTCCATCTTCGACAAGGTCGACAAGGCCACGCCGCTGCGGTCGGACAAGGTCTTCAGCGTCAGCTTGCGCGACTTGCGAGCCGCCCGCAGCCGCTGCCCCATTTCGGACCGGGAGATCAATGCAGAGACCGAAGCCCCTGCAAGACTATCTAAGACAGACGGTGATTCTTGGGTCATGGACAGGAACTGGCATGGATCATGCTTTGAATTTCTCGTATACGAGAATTCCCTTAAAAGAGAATTCTTCGAGCCAATTATGGCTCATGCTGAGGCGCAAGACGCACTGACAACACGCAATTACCAAACAGAAGCGCCCGCAAAACGGGCATAGAGGAACGCAACCGTGCATGCCAACAACAGTCTGACCGCCCTGTCCGCCGTCGAGCTTCGACGCCTGATCGGAACCAAGGAAATCTCGCCGGTCGAGTTGCTGGAAGCCTGCATTGCCCGTATCGAGGCGGTCAACCCCTACGTGAACGCCATCACCGCCACCAGCTTCGATCGTGCCCGGGCCGAAGCCCGGGTGGCCGAACAAGCCGTGCTGCGCGGCGATGCGCTGGGCCTGCTGCACGGCCTGCCATTGGGTGTGAAAGACCTGGAAGCTACCGCCGATCTGCTGACGACCTATGGGTCGCCGCTGTTCCGCGACAACATACCGGCCGCCGACAATCTGCTGGTGGCGCGCCTGCGCGCAGCCGGTGCCATCGTGGCCGGCAAGACCAACATTCCCGAATTTGGTGCGGGGTCCAATTCACGCAATGCCGTGTGGGGAGCCACCGGCAACCCGTTCAACCCCAATCTGAATGCGGGCGGATCGTCGGGCGGTTCAGCTGCGGCACTGGCCTGCGACATGTTGCCGGTATGCACCGGATCGGACACCGGTGGTTCGCTGCGCATTCCTGCCGCGATCTGCGGTGTGGTGGGCTTCCGTCCCTCGCCTGGTGTGGTGCCCAGCGAGCGCAAGCTGCTTGGCTGGAGCCCCCTGTCGGTGGTCGGCCCGATGGGCCGCACGGTGGCCGATGCCTGCCTGCAGTTGGCGGCCACGGCCGGCCCGGCAGGCGGCGATCCGCTCAGCTACCCGCTTGATCCGCTGCAATTCCTGACGCCTGAACCGGTCGATCTGGGCAAACTGAAGGTGGGCTGGATCGAGGACTTCGGCGTCTGCGACGTGGACCCCGGCATGCGCGACACCATGCGCGCGAAGATGGCTGAAATGGGCCACTTGTTCGCCCGCTGCGATGCCATCCAGATGAATCTGCACGATGCGCATCGCTGCTTCGACGTGCTGCGTGCGGAAAGCTTCGTGGCCGGCATGCGCGAAGCCTACGAACGCGATCCGGCCAGCCTGGGCCCCAACCCTCGCGCCAACTTCGAGATGGGTGCAGCCATGTCGCTGCTCGACGCTGCATGGGCACGTGCCGAGCAGACTCGCCTGCTGCGTGAATTCGAAAAAGCCTACGAGGACTACGACATCCTGCTGGCACCGGTGGTGCCGGTGTCGGCCTTCCCCTGGGTCAATCTATATGCCGAAGTCATCGACGGCAAGACGCAGGCGAACTACTACCGCTGGTTGAGCCTGGCTTACGTGGTCACATTGACCGCGCATCCCTCGCTCGCCCTGCCCTGCGGCCTGGACTACGCAGGCATGCCATTCGGTGTGCAGGTCATTGGCGGCTTCCGTGAAGACCGCAAGACCTTGAACGTGGCCCACGCCATGGAACAGGCGTTTGCCTCGTCGCCCACGCTGCGCCGTCCCATCCCGAACATTGCAGCACTTCGTCACGCCGAGCCCAGTCTGACCTCGATCGTGACCGCACCGCCCATCTATCAGCGCGATGCCGGTGCCAACAGCATGTCGACCTCTTCCGTCTGATCCTCTTTTAGCAACGAGACCTATCCATGCAACTCCAGGATTTCGTCGTAATCGGTGCCGGCATTGCTGGCGCATCAATCGGTTATCGCCTGGCCGAACACGCCAGCGTCACCGTGCTCGAGCGCGAAGCGCAGCCCGGTTATCACTCTACCGGCCGCTCTGCCGCCATGTTCATGGAAACCTATGGAACGCCCAACATCCAGGCACTGACCCGCGTTGGCCGCGAGTTCTACCAGCACCCGCCAGAAGGGTTCACCGAAACCCCGCTGCTGACGCCCCGTGGCGTGCTCTACATCGCCCGCGAAGATCAGATGGACATACTGACCGAGGCTTATGAAGCCGCGCTGGCACGCTCGCCCAACGTTGAGATGGTCGATGGCGCAACCCTGCTGGCCGAGGTGCCCTGCCTGCGTCCCGAAGCTGCCTTTGCTGGCATGCGCGAAAGTGGTGCGGCCGACATCGATGTCAATTCCTTGCACCAAGGTTATCTGCGTGGCTTGAAGCAGCGCGGTGGCACCGTGCGCACCAACGCCGAAGTGACCGCAATCGCCCCCTACGCCGACGGCTGGGAAGTGACGCTGGCCGATGGCAGCAAGATTCTGGCACGCAAGCTGGTGAACGCCGCCGGCGCGTGGGCCGATGTCGTCGCCAAGCTTGCCGGCGTGCGCCCGATCGGCCTGGAGCCGCGTCGCCGTACCGCCTTCATTTTCGCGGCACCTGAAGGCGTCGCAACCGAACACTGGCCATCGGTAGTCGGCATCGACGAAAGCTTCTACTTCAAGCCCGACGCCGGTCTGCTGCTGGGTTCACCGGCCAACGCCGACCCGACCGAACCGCACGACGTGGTGCCGGAAGAAATCGATGTGGCCACTGGCATCTATCACATCGAGCAAAGCACCACGATGACGATCCGTCGCCCGCGCAACACCTGGGCCGGCCTGCGTTCTTTTGTTGCCGACGGCGATCTGGTGATCGGCTGGGACGCGGAAAAACCCAACTTCTTCTGGCTGGCAGCCCAAGGTGGCTACGGCATTCAGAGCGCAGCAGGAGCATCCCTGCTGGCCAAGAATCTTCTCCTCGGAGAAGCACTCGACGAAACCCTGGTGACCCAGGGCGTCGATGTCCCCGGACTCGATCCGGCACGTTTGCGTTAATCCTTCCCCCGCACTGCAGGAGTTCCCCCACATGTCAGGCTCCGTATTCCAATCACGCAAACTCGTCGGCGTCATCGCCGCCGGCCTTCTCGCCCTGTCGGGCACCGCTGCCGTCGCCCAGGAAAAAGTCCTGCGCGTGGCACCGCAAGCCGACTTGCGCATTCTTGACCCGGTCTGGACCACTGCCATCGTGACGCGCAACCACGCGTTCATGATCTATGACACCTTGTTCGGCATGGATGCAAACGGCAAGATCCTGCCGCAGATGGTCGATACCTGGAAAACCAGCCCTGACGGCATGGTGTGGGACTTCAAGCTGCGCCCGGGCCTGGCATTTCACGACAAGACACCCGTCACAAGCGCCGACGTGATCGCCTCGATCAAGCGCTGGGGCAGCCGCGACACCTTGGGCCAGTCCATGATGGCCGCGCTGACGAAGATCGAAGCGGTCGACACCAACAGCTTCCGCATGACCTTCAAGCAGCCTTTCGGCATGGTGCTCGATGCCTTCGCCAAGTCCAGCCCGCCGTTCATCATGCCCGAGCGCATCGCCAAGACATCGGGCGACCAGCAGATCACCGAGAACATCGGTTCGGGTCCGTTCATCTTCAAGCAGGATGAATATCGTCCGGGCAACAAGATCGTCTATCTGAAGAACAAGGACTACGTGTCGCGTTCGGAGGCACCTGCCGGCACCGCTGGTGGCAAACCCGTGCCGGTGGACCGTGTTGAATGGATCGTGCTGAAAGACGCCCAGACTCAGGCGAACGCCCTGACCAACGGCGAGATCGACATGATCGAGCGCATGCCGCCCGAACAATATTCCGCCTTGAAGGCGAACCCCGGCGTTGAGATCATCACCCAGGTGCCGCAAGGCTCGGTCATGCTGGTACTGAATCACCTGGTGCCGCCGTTCAACAACCCCAAGATCGCCCGTGCCGCCACGCTCGCCATCAGCCAGGAGTCCCTGTTGCGCGCGCAGATGGTCAACAACGATCTGTTCAAGACCTGCCCGTCGTTCTACCCCTGCGGCACCGCCTACGCGTCGACCACCCGCACGGCAGGCTTCACCGGCAAACCGCAGTTCTCGGCGGCCAAGAGACTGCTGCAGGAAGCGGGTTACGACAACAAGCCGGTGGTTCTGCTGCATCCGACCGACCATCCGACCTTGAACAAGTACCCGCCCGTGATGGCAGCGCTGCTGACGCAGGCTGGTTTCAAGGTTGAAGTGCAGTCAATGGACTGGCAGACCCTGGTGGCCCGTCGCGCCAAGAAAGACCCGGCAGACAAAGGCGGCTGGAACATCTTCATGACCAGCTTCTTCATGGCCGACACCATCAATCCGCTGGTGTTCACCCCCATGAATGGCACGGGTGAGAAAGGCTGGTTCGGCTGGCCGACCAACCCCAAGATCGAAACCCTGAAGGGTGAATTCCTGGCTACGCTGGACGAGGCCAAGCGCAAGGAACTGGCAGCCCAGATGCAAGAGGAAGCACTGAGCAGCGGCATGCTTGCACCGCTTGGTGAATACAAGCCGCTGGTTGCCGTGGCCAAGGGCGTGACGGGCGTGGTGCCGTCGCCCAACACCGTGATGTGGAACATCGACAAGAAGTAAGTCGGGCTGTCCGTCGGCCTGTCAGCCTTGCCCGCCGCGCGGGCAAGGCCTTCGTACCCAGTTTGAGAAGGTGTTCGTCATGCCCGCTTTTCTGTTGCGCCGTCTGCTGGCCACGATCCCTGTACTGATCGTGGTTGCCCTGATCGTCTTCACCATGTTGCAGCTGTCTCCGGGTGACCCGGCTGCCGCCATCGTCGGCGACAGTGGCAACAGCGAAGACATTGCCCGTGTCCGTGCCCAATTGGGGCTTGATCAACCTTGGCCGGTGCAATTTGCCAACTGGAGCGGCAGGCTGTTGCAGGGTGACCTGGGCACCTCGCTGTTCATCAAGAAAAGCGTTGCTGAACTGATTTCACAGCGTGTCGGCCCGACCTTATCCTTGGCCGCCGTCACGCTTACCTTGACCTTGCTGGTCGCCATTCCGCTGGGTGTGCTCGCGGCATGGCGTCACGGCGGGTGGCTTGATCGCGCGCTGATGAGCATGTCGGCACTGGGCTTCTCGGTGCCCGCCTTCGTGGTCGCCTACCTGTTGATCTGGCTGTTTGCACTGCACCTGAAGTGGTTGCCGGTGCAAGGCTACGTAGAGATGTCGAAAGGACTGTGGCCGTGGTTGCGCAACCTGATCCTGCCTGCCTTCACGCTGTCCACCGTCTACATCGCGCTGATCGCCCGCGTGACCCGTGCATCGGTAGCCGAAGCGCTGACCGAGGATTACATCCGCACTGCGCGTTCCAAAGGCATCTCTGAAGCACGCGTGCTGGCACGCCATGCCTTGCGCAACGCGGCCATTCCCATTGCCACCGTGGTGGGCATTGGCGTGGCCTTGCTGATCAGCGGCGTGGTGGTGACTGAAACGGTGTTCGCCATCCCCGGCCTGGGCCAGTTGACCGTGGATGCCGTGCTGTCGCGCGACTTCCCGGTGATCCAAGGCATCACACTGTTCTTCTCGGTGATCTACGTCATGGTCAACCTGCTGGTCGACCTGAGTTACCTCGCGCTCGATCCGCGCATCCGTTACTGAGCCGGGAGCCTATTCCATGTCCAAGATCATTCAGATGCTTCCTCCTAACGCGCTTGATGCACCGCCGCCGGTCAAACGCCGCTCGCGCCTGTCCAAGAGTCTGTCCAACTGGTCGGTGCGCATAGGCGGCGGCCTGCTGCTGTTGCTGATCGTGATGGCGGTTTTGGCCCCGCTGCTGGGTGCAATCGACCCCAATGCCATCGACCCCGTCAACGGCAACCTGCTGCCCGGCACCCGCGCCGAGTTCAACTCGCTGACGGGCGAGACTTTCTCGCACATCTATCTGTTCGGTTCCGACGCGCTGGGTCGCGACATCTTCAGCCGCGTGCTGTATGGCGCCCGGGTGTCGATCACGATCGGTATCGTGGTCGCCATCCTGTCGCTGATCCTGGGCATGTCGGTGGGCCTGATCGGCGGCTACTTCCGCATGCTGGACAGCATCATCATGCGCATCATGGACGGCATCATGTCGATCCCGGCCGTGCTGTTCGCCATCAGCCTGGTGGCCATCTTCGGTGGCACCCTGGCTACCGTGATCGTTGCAATCACCATTCCCGAAATCCCGCGTGTCGCCCGTCTGGTGCGCTCGGTGGTGCTGACAATCCGCGAAGAGCCGTACATCGAGGCAGCGATTGCGCTGGACACGCCCACCATCAAGATCCTGGTGCGTCACATTCTGCCCAACGCCATTGCCCCGCTGATCATCCAGGGCACCTACGTGTGCGCGGCCGCCATTCTGATCGAAGCCGTGCTGTCCTTCCTGGGCGTGGGACTGCCGGCCGACATGGCCACCTGGGGCAACATCATGGCCGAGGGCCGCAACCAGTTCAACGAGTACCCGCACAGCGTGCTGATTCCGGGCGTGTTCCTGGCGCTGACCGTGCTGGCTGTAAACATCATGGGGGACGGCCTGCGCGACACGCTCGACCCGAAATTCAACAAGCGTGGAGGCTGAGCCATGAGCACGCAGCCCGTATTGAACGTACAAGACCTCAGCATCGCCTTGCCCCCCGGAGCAGACCGACCGCATGCAGTCGAACACATCAGCTTTAGCGTGGCACCGGGAAAGATCGTGTGCCTGCTGGGGGAGTCCGGCTCGGGTAAATCGGTGATCGCCAGCGCCGTCATGGGCTTGGCCGCACCCGGCCTGAAAGCCGTGGGTGGCAGCATCACACTGCAAGGCGAAGACATCCTTAATGCCAGCCAGGACCGTCTGCGCAAACTGCGCGGCTCGCGCATGGCCATGGTGTTCCAGGAACCCATGACCGCGCTCAACCCGGTCATGCGTTGCGGCGAGCAGGTAGACGAAATGCTGGCGCAGCACGTGTCTACGGGCGCAGCTGAGCGCAAGCAGCAGATTCTGGCGATCTTCGAGCGTGTGAAGCTGCCGGATCCGGCGCGCATCTATGCGTCTTACCCGCACCAGCTATCGGGTGGCCAGCGCCAGCGCATCGTGATCGCGATGGCGCTGATCCTGAAGCCCGCGCTGCTGATCTGCGACGAGCCCACCACGGCACTCGACGTCACAACGCAGGCTGAAATTCTGAAGCTGATTCGCGAGCTGCAGACTGAAAACGGCACGGCCGTGCTGTTCATCACCCACGACTTCGGCGTGGTCGCTGAAATCGCCGACCAAGTTGTCGTGCTGCAACTAGGTAACCAGGTGGAATCCGGCGACAAACTGACAGTTCTGACCCAGCCTCGCGAGGCCTATACCCGCATGCTGCTGGATGCAGTGCCTGCGCTCGCTCCGGTGGACCGGCCGGCGGTGTCGCATGAATACCCGCTGCTGGAAACCCGAGCACTGTGCAAGACCTACGTCACCGGGGGATGGCCGAAGAAAAAGGTCGAGGTGTTTGCCGCCAAGGAAGTGTCCTTGCGTATTCATCCGTCCGAGACGGTTGGTATCGTGGGGGAATCCGGCTCGGGCAAGTCCACGGTTGCACGCTGCATCGCCAGGTTGATCGAGCCGTCGAGCGGTGAAATCTTTGCCGATGGCCGGTCGGTGGCGCAGCTCAATGGTCGTGCGCTGTCGCCGTTCCGCCGCCACGTGCAGGTGGTGTTCCAGGACCCGTACCGATCCTTGGACCCACGTCAGACCGTGGGGGCATCCATCATCGAAGGCCCGATGAACTTCGGCACCTCGCATGCAGACGCCACCCGTCGGGCGGAAGAACTGATGCACCTGGTGCGTCTGAAGCCGGAAGCGCTGCGTCGTTATCCCAGCGAGTTCTCGGGTGGTCAGCGCCAACGCATCTGCATTGCGCGCGCCCTCGCTTGCGAACCAAAACTGCTGATCGCCGATGAAGCCGTGTCGGCACTGGACGTCTCGGTGCAGGATCAGATTCTGAAGCTGTTGAATGATATCCAGCGGCAACTGAAGCTGGGCATTCTGTTCATCACGCACGATCTTCGGGTGGCCAGCCAGATTTGCGATCGGGTGATCGTGATGCAACGCGGCGAAATCGTGGAGCAAGGCCCAATCCGCGAGGTGTTCTTCTCGCCGCAGCATGACTACACACGCAAGTTGCTGGCCGCTGCACCAGGCCAGGATTTCGACTTCAGCCGACGCGCCGCCTGAACCTCTCTGCCCATTCCGACTTTCGGAGCCAGTCCAGATGTCTCTTTCTCATGCCAACGCTTGGGACTTTCCGTACACCTCGCAGCGCATGCCTGTGCTTGCCGAGAACATGGTGTGCACTTCGCAACCTTTGGCGACCAATGCCGCGTTGCGCATTCTGGCCAAGGGCGGCAACGCCATTGACGCGGCACTGGCAGCGGCCACCACCCTGACGGTGACCGAACCGTGCATGAACGGCATTGGTGGCGACTTGTTCGCCATCGTCTGGGACGGCACGCAGTTGCATGGCCTGAATGCCTCGGGCCGCGCCCCCGCCGCCTGGACACCAGAACACTTCGCCAAATACGATGCGATGCCCAAGCGCGGCTGGGATTCGGTCACGGTACCGGGTGTGGTTTCGGGCTGGCGCGCACTGTCCGACAAATTCGGTACCCTGCCCTTTGCCGAGCTGTTTGACTCTGCCATTCACTACGCCCGCAACGGTTACCTGGTTGCCCCGATCGCGCAGCGCCAATGGGCAGGCCAGGTGGAAGAACTATCGGTTCAGCCGGGATTCATCGACGGCTTCGCCCCCGGTGGCAAAGCACCGGAAGCCGGCACGCGTTTCATTTCGCCGGGCCAGGCCGACACGCTGACAGCCATTGCCCAGACGGGCGGCGAGGACTTCTATCACGGCAAGATCGCCAAGGCGATTGCCGACCACGCACGCGCCACGGGCGGGCTGATGACCGAAGCCGACTTGGCCGCCCACTTCAATACCTGGGAAACGCCGATCTCGACTGCCTACGGTGACATCGAGCTGCACGAAATCGGCCCCAGTGGCCAGGGCATCGGTGCGCTGATCGCGCTGGGCATTCTCGAGCAAAGCGGCATCGGCAAGCTGCCGCTGGATTCCACCGAATACTTCCACGCGCAGATCGAAGCGATGAAGCTGTCGTTCGCCGATATCTACCGCTATGTTGCCGACCCCGATCACATGCAAGGCGTGAGCGCCGCAGAACTGCTGGACCCCGCTTACTTGGCAGAACGTGCCAAGTTGCTGGACCCCAACAAGGCCAACTTCCCAGGCCCGGGCAAGATCCACCACGGCGGCACGACCTACCTGACGGTGGCCGATAGCAAGGGCATGATGGTGTCGCTGATCCAGTCCAACTTCAAGGGCTTCGGATCGGGCGTGGTCATTCCAAACACCGGCATTGCCATGCAGAACCGTGGTTGGGGATTCAACCTGATGCCGGGTCATCCGAACCAAGTGGGGCCGAACAAGCGCCCCTTCCACACCATCATTCCTGGCTTCCTGACACGTGGCGGCAAACCGCTGATGAGCTTCGGTGTGATGGGTGGGTCCTTGCAGGCGCAAGGCCACTTGCAAGTGGCGATACGCATTGGGGACCACGGGCAGAACCCGCAGGCCGCTATCGATGCGCCACGCTGGCGCATCGACGACGACAACGTCACGGTTGCGGTCGAGTGGAACTTCCCGCCGCAGGCCATTGCAGGCTTGCGCGCGCTGGGTCACAAGGTGGTGATCGCCAAGCGCCATTCCGACGAATTCGGCGGATCGCAAGCCATTCTGCGTGTTGCCGAAGGGGAATACCTGGGCGGATCGGATCACCGCAAGGACGGGCACGCGGCAGGCTACTGAGGCCGTTTTCGCCGGGTCGGCACAAGTGCACCATCGCTTCCAAGCCATGACGTACTTGCAACCTAGCTAGGACTCAGACAAACAAACGGGGCAACGACCAAAGTCGTTGCCCCGTTCTTCTTGCCGCTCAGGCGTGCTCAGCGCCAGTCGCGTCCACCACCTCTACCACCGTAATCCCCTCGATCGTAACTACCGCGATCGTGCCAACCTCGGTCATAGCCACCGCGATCGCGCCCACCATGCCCATGTGGCCCGTAAGGCCCCCACCAGCAACCAGACAACATGGTGACCATGACGGCCATCATCGGGACCAGCAACCATTTACGCATGACGGCTCTCGCAGGAATGAATCAGAGCCTTCACTGTACGGAACGTGTGGCCCACTGCCTAAAGACCTTTAGCGTCGCAACAAACATCCACAGAGCCTGCGCAATCTGCCGCTTGGTGCTTTCCATGTCGATATTTTCTCCAGACAAGTCACTCAAGGGAAACAGCATCTGACGGTCGGCACCTACAGAAACGTTTGTTTGCGCATTGGCTCGACCGGGGTCGAATTTGCTGCGCTGCGGCGATACAGTCGGGTTTGAACCCTTATTTCGGATCATTCCTGCCACTTGGAAAGCCTTCCGACGCTAACCGTTTCTGAAGGAGAAGCTCCCCGCATGCTGGATCTATCCCAGTTCTCCCCTACTGTCGCCACGGGTATTGCCGCGCTGATCGGCATTGTCGTTGCGCTGATCGCCTTTCGCATCGGCGGCCTTTTACTGCTGCGCGCGACGCGTGGCATGCCGGTTGTCCACACCATGGTGCTGGCTTGCCACGGCCCCGCCCGACTTGCACTGCCCTTGTTCGCCCTGCAGTTGGTCTGGCAGGCCGCACCGAACCAGGTGCACTTCATCGAAAGCATTCGCCATCTGAACGGCCTGGCGTTGATCGGTGCGCTGACCTGGCTGGCCATCAACGTGATCAATGGCCTGACCGATGGCGTGATCGCGCGACACCCGGCCGATGTGGACGACAACCTGCAGGCGCGGCGCATACAGACCCAGGCGCGCGTGCTGGCACGCACCGCCACACTGACCGCGCTGGTTGCGGGCCTGGCCATCATGCTGATGACTTTTCCGGGCGCACGCCAGGTCGGTGCCAGCCTGCTGGCGTCGGCAGGGGTTATCGGCCTGATTGCCGGTATTGCCGCCAAGCCGGTCTTCAGTAACCTGATTGCGGGGTTGCAGATTGCGCTGGCCCAGCCCATTCGCATCGATGACGTGCTGATCGTGCAAGGCGAATGGGGCCGCGTCGAAGAAATCACCGGCACCTATGTGGTGCTGAAAATCTGGGATGACAGACGGCTGATCATCCCCTTGCAGTGGTTCATCGAAAACCCGTTTCAGAACTGGACACGCACGGGTTCACAATTGCTGGGATCGGTGTTTTTGAATGTCGACTTCGCCATGCCGATCGCCCCCTTGCGCAGCGAACTGGAACGGCTGGTGCCCACCTTGCCGGAATGGGACGGGCGCTTTTTCAACCTGCAGGTCACGGATGCCACCGAGCGCACCATGCAGTTGCGGATACTGGTGACAGCGGGTTCGTCGAGCAAGGCCTTCGATCTGCGCTGCAAGGTGCGCGAAGCCATGATCGACTTCATGCAACGCGAGTATCCCCAGTACCTGCCGACGCTACGCGTGTATGAATCGAACACCGCACAACCGGAACCCCTGCAGCCGATCAAACACGAAGGCGGACGGGGCCCCCTGCCCGCCAGGATGGACCAGATGCCGGACGGCCCGGGCGCATCAGCGGAAATCGGCATGGCAGAAGTGTCCAGCGCGCCAGACCGCTGATCCGATGCGCACATCGGCCACTTGCGGCGGCTAGGTAGACTACGGCATCCCCCAGCACTTCCGAGGCCGCCATGACGCGCACTGCCCCCCGCATCACGATTACCTATTGCACGCAATGCCAGTGGCTGCTGCGCGCTGCCTGGATGGCGCAAGAGCTGCTATCCACCTTTGGCACCGATCTGGGCGAGGTTGCGCTGATTCCCGGCACGGGTGGTATTTTCCAGATCACCTACAACGGCACCCTGGTCTGGGATCGCAAGGCCGATGGCGGTTTCCCGGATGCCAAGCTGCTGAAGCAGCGCATTCGCGACCGGCTGGACCCCGGCCGCGATCTGGGTCACATCGACAAGACGGGAATCTCGGCGCAACTGGCCGCCAAGTTGGCAGACAACGAGCTGTAGGCCAGCTTGTATATAGACCCGCCCGCGGCTCAGGCCTGTTCGCCTCGCGCATCACCCGAAAACCGGCAGCCCAGGCGATAACGTGAGGCCGGATGAATGAAGCGCGCGTAGGTCACCGCTATCTTGTCGGCGGTCCAGGTACGGCGCAGCAGCACCAGACAAGGCTCGGTCGCCTCGATCTCCAGCAACTCGGCCTCTCGGCGCGTGGGCAGCGAGGCATCGACGATGTGCTCGACCTCGTACTGCGGGTGATTGCGCAGCAGGTATTGCGACGGCAGGATCTTGCTGAAGTCCTGCTCCAGAAAATCCTCGGCAATCGCCGGGTTCACGTAGCGGTCTTCCAACTGCACCGGCACACCGTTTTCCCGGTGCAGACACAGCACACGCAGCACGGACGCCCCCGGAGACAGATTCATCGAACTGGACACCACGGCGGGTGCGGTTTCACGCCCGGCATAGATCACCTTGTACGAATACTCATGTCCACGCGCGCGCACCTCGTCACCAATGTGCGCAATCATCAACAAGGTCGATTGCGGCTTGGCCTCGGCGACGAAGGTGCCCACTGCCGCCAGCCGGGTCAACATGCCCTCAGCAGTCAGTTCGCGGATTGCCCGGTTGACGGTCATGCGCGACACGCCCACCAAGTCCACCAAAGCGTTTTCGGACGGAATGCGCTGGCCCGCTGCCCACTCGCCCGACTGCACACGCGAACGAACGTAGTCTTTCACCTGTTCATAACGCGCAACTGGCTCTTCGAGCTTGGCGACTTTCACTATGCGTGGTGTGGAAGGCTTGCTTACCCCAACACCGCCCCCGACACCACGACCAGCCTTGGCGTTGTCAGCAGCCGCAGACTTGGCCTCGCTCATGCAGCGGCTCCCAAGGCCTCGGTCAAGGCCTTGATGAAGTGCGCGTTGTCGCTTGCACTGCCAATCGACACGCGGATGAAGCGTTCGTAACCCGCTTCCTTCCAGGGCTTGATGATCACGCCGTGCGACAGCAAGGCTTCCGCCACCGGGCCATTGGGCCGGCCCAGATCGATGAACAAGAAATTGGCAGCAGACGGTGCCACGGTCAGACCCATGGCTTTCAATTGTTTGGCCATGACCTCACGTTGGCGCACGGTGTCGGTCACCGAGTAATTCATGTGCTCGACGTCCGACCACGCCGCCAACGCAGCACGCTGCGCAGCAATGTTCACATTGAACGGTGTACGCACGCGGTCAAGCAAGGACACGACAACGTTGTCCGACGCAATGCCATAGCCCACCCGCAAGCCGGCCAGGCCCCAGGCCTTCGAGAAGGTGCGCAGCACAATCCACGGGCGATGCTGCTCGTGAAGAATCTTCAAGGCGTCGGGGAAGCCTTCAGCCAGGCTGGCGTATTCGAAGTAGGCCTCGTCGATGACCAACAAGGTGTCATCCGGCGCGGCATCGATGATGCGACGGAATTGCGCTTCGTCGACCATGCAGCCCACGGGGTTCGACGGGTTGCTGAGCAAGACCATTTTGGTAGGCGCAGTCAAAGCCGCACACCAGGCGTCCACGTCGAATTCCAGCGCCTCGGTTACCGGCACCATGGTGACTGTCGCCCCCATCATGCGCGGATAGATCTCGTGCAGGCCGAAGGACGGAATCAGCGTGACGGCCCGGTCGCCCGGCGACAGGAAAGCCTGGCACAAGAGTTCCAGCAGGTTTTCCGACCCGTTGCCTACCACGATGCGATCCGCAGCCAGGCCAAGCCGGCTGCCGATGGCTTCGCGCAGCTCGGTGCTGGCCGCGTCGGGATAGACGCCGATGCCACTCACCAGATCCACCAGCGCCCGCGCCACCGCCGGACTCGCCCCAGCCGGATTTTCGTTGCTGGCCAGACGCGAGATGCGCGTCACGCCGTAGCGCTGACGCACGGCGTCGCTCGACAGGCCCGCGTTGTACATGGGCAGGTCGGCCACTTCGCTGCGCGCCAGGTGCGACGCGGTGGATTCGGCAGGCGTGGAAATCGGCTCGGGGGTCGTGGCGGTCATGGGTTATCCGTGGTGACTGGGAAGCACGGCGCGCAAGGCATCCGGCCAGGTATTGCGAAGCGCCCAGCATCGCATGCTTTCGATGTCGGTCGCCAGGTAGCGGTCTTGATCGAGGAAGGCAACGTCGCGACGGATACCGTCGAACTCGGCTTCGATCGCATCCGAGCTGCGCAGCGGGCGCTGGAATTCCATGCCCTGCGCCGCCGCCATCGCCTCGATGCCGACCACCACAGCCGTATTGTTCACCATATCGGCCAGTCGGCGGGCACCGAATGTGGCCATCGACACGTGGTCTTCCTGATTGGCAGACGTCGGCAGGCTGTCCACGCTGGCCGGATGCGCCAGGGACTTGTTTTCCGATGCCAGTGCGGCAGCGGTCACTTGCGCAATCATGAAGCCCGAATTCAGGCCGCCATCACGCACCAGGAACGGCGGCAGGCCCGACAGACCGGTGTCCAGCAACAAGGCCATGCGGCGCTCGGAGATTGCACCGATTTCCGCGATTGCCACCGCCAGGGTATCCGCAGCGAAGGCCACGGGTTCCGCGTGGAAGTTGCCGCCCGAGATCACGTCACCTTCGGCAGAGAACACCAGCGGGTTGTCCGACGCGGCATTGGCCTCGATGGTCAGAATGCGCGCAGCGTGGCGCAGGTTGTCCAGGCAAGCGCCCATCACCTGGGGCACGCAGCGAATCGAATACGGGTCTTGCACACGACCGCAGTGCGCATGCGAGGGCACAATCGCACTGCCCTCGAAAATGCCGCGCAGCACACGCGCCACGTCGATCTGCCCCACTTGGCCACGGGCTTCGTGAATGCGGGCGTCCAGCGGTGCCACCGAGCCCTTGATGGCTTCCAGCGACAGGGCACCAGCAACCAGGCCAGCGGCGAACACGTTCTCGGCCCCGAACAGACCGGCCAATGCCAAGCCGGTCGATACCTGTGTGCCATTCAGCAAGGCCAGACCTTCTTTCGGGCCAAGAACGAAGGGTTCCAGACCCAGGCTGCGCATGGCTTCCGCACCATCGACCACACGGCCATCGGCAAGCTTTGCCTGACCTTCGCCGATCAACACGCATGCCAAGTGCGCCAGCGGTGCCAGGTCACCCGAAGCGCCTACCGAACCTTTGGCCGGAATGCGCGGCAAGACGTTGGCGTTGGCCATGGCCAGCAGTGCGTCAACGACTTCGGGCCGCACACCGGAATGGCCACGTGCCAGGCTGATCGCCTTGGTCGCCAGGATCAGTCGCACCACGCCGTCAGGCAAGGCGTCGCCCGTGCCGACCGCATGCGAGATCACCAGGTTGCGTTGCAACTGCGCCAGCTTGTCGTTCGCAATCGACGTATTGGCCAACTTGCCGAAACCGGTGTTGATGCCGTAGACCACCCGATTCTCTGCCACGATCGCCGAGACGGTGTCACGGGCACGGGCAATCGCCTCGTAAGCGGCGGGTACCAGCGACAGGCTCAGCGGTGCCAGATACAGACGACGCAGATCGGCCAGGGTGACGTGACCGGGGTCGAGTACCAGCGAGGTGGACAGAGAAGCAGAGGAGGTCATGGGGAGCCTGCCAAAGAGGAAACGGATGGAGGGAGACAGCGATACGACGAGGCGAGAAACCGGTGAAGACCACTTTTCAAGCCGTCATTTGCGAACTAGTATATACCGCTCGTTTTCAAAAAACGATAGCGATTTCCGGTGTGTTTTCCCGCATCGAGAAAAATCGCTATGACGTTTTTTTGTTGTATATACTTCGCCAAAACCCAGATCCGGCGACGCCAGCGCCCGCAGCTCGATGCGCCCCGCACACCGCCATTTTCCAGAGAAAAACGATGAGCAATTCCACCCAGATCGATCCTCGCCTCGACGAAAGCCGTGTCATCCGGGCACCGCGCGGCAGCGAAAAAACCTGCAAGAGCTGGCTGACCGAAGCCGCCTATCGCATGATCCAGAACAACCTGGATGCAGAGGTCGCCGAGCACCCGCAGGCGCTGGTGGTCTATGGTGGTATTGGTCGTGCGGCGCGCAACTGGGCCTGCTATGACCAGATCCTGGCCTCGCTGAAAGACCTGAACGACGACGAGACGCTGCTGGTGCAGTCCGGCAAGCCGGTGGGCGTGTTCCGCACCCACGCCGACGCGCCGCGCGTGCTGATCGCCAATTCCAACTTGGTGCCGCACTGGGCCAACTGGGAACACTTCCACGAGCTGGATCGCAAGGGTTTGATGATGTATGGCCAGATGACCGCTGGCAGCTGGATCTACATCGGCAGCCAGGGCATCGTCCAGGGCACCTACGAAACTTTCTATTCGGTCGCCAATCAGCACTTCGACGGCAAGCCCGCTGGCCGCTGGATTCTGACCGGCGGTCTGGGTGGCATGGGTGGCGCGCAGCCGCTGGCCGCCACCATGGCCGGCTTCTCGATGCTGGCCGTGGAATGCGACGAAACCCGCATCGACATGCGCCTGAAGACGCGTTACCTGGACAAGAAGGCCAGCACGCTGGATGAAGCGCTGGCCATGATCGAAGCAGCCAAACAGCAAGGCAAAGCGATCTCGGTCGGCCTGCTGGGCAACGCCGCCACCGTGTTCACGGAACTGGTGGATCGCGGCATCACCCCCGACGTGGTCACCGACCAGACCAGCGCGCACGACCCGATGCACGGCTACCTGCCCGAAGGCTGGACCGTGGCCGACTGGAAGGCACGCCAGAAGTCCGACCCCGACAGCATCGTGCTGCCAGCCAAGCAGTCGATGGCCAAACACGTGCGCGCCATGCTGGCCCTGCAAAGCGCTGGTGCCGCCACGCTGGATTACGGCAACAACATCCGCCAGGTCGCCTTCGACATGGGCGTGGAAAACGCGTTTGATTTCCCCGGCTTCGTGCCTGCCTACATCCGCCCGCTGTTCTGCGAAGGCAAGGGCCCGTTCCGCTGGGTGGCGCTGTCTGGCGACCCGGAAGATATCTACAAGACCGACGCCAAGGTCAAGGAACTGATTCCCGACGACGCCCACCTGCACAACTGGCTGGACATGGCGCGCGAACGCATCTCCTTCCAGGGCCTGCCGGCGCGTATCTGCTGGGTTGGCGTGAAAGACCGCTATCGCCTGGCGCTGGCCTTCAACGAAATGGTGCGCAACGGTGAACTGAAAGCGCCCATCGTGATCGGCCGTGACCACCTGGACACCGGATCGGTGGCCAGCCCCAACCGCGAAACCGAATCCATGATGGACGGCTCGGACGCGGTCAGCGATTGGCCCTTGTTGAATGCCCTGCTGAACACCGCAGGCGGCGCCACCTGGGTGTCCTTGCACCACGGTGGTGGTGTGGGCATGGGCTTCAGCCAGCACTCTGGCGTGGTGATCGTCTGCGACGGTACGGAAGCTGCCGACCGCCGCCTGGAACGCGTGCTGTTCAACGACCCGGCAACTGGCGTCATGCGCCACGCCGACGCCGGTTACGAGCTGGCCAAGCAGACCGCCCGCGACGCAGGCCTGAACCTGCCGATGCTGGATCGCTGAGCATGACGGCCTCCTTCACCCCGATCCCGTGGGAGGCCCTGCGGGCCGCCCCGTGGAAGAACGGCGGCGGCGTCACCCGCGAGATCGCGGCCTACCCTGCCGGCAGCGACACCAGCAACTTCACGTGGCGCGTAAGCGTTGCCGACATCGATGCTGGCGGCCCGTTCTCGACCTTTCCGGGCATCGACCGCAACCTGGTGCTGCTGTCCGGCAAGGGCATGGAACTGGTACACGACGACGGCAAGGTATACCGCCTGGACCAGCCGATGGACATCGCGCGCTTTGCAGGCGAAACCGCCATCTCGGCCAAGTTGTTCGACGGCCCAACCCGCGACCTGAACGTGATGGTGCGCCGTGAACACGGCAGCGCCACGGTGCAGGCACTGAGCGCGCCGGCCGACGTCAATCTGGCGGGCACGACCGTGCTGCTGTATTGCGTCCACGGCGACATTCTGGTGACGCTCGACGGTGCCGATCCGATCACGCTTGCGCCCGGCGCGACATTGCCGGTGGACGTGGCCCTTGCCAAGCGCTGCGGCATTGCGGGGAACGGCTACGTCCTGTTCATCACGATTACGCTGCGCCAAGAACCTTGAAGGACACCATGACCGATACCGTCTGGCACAACCTGCATCTCTGTCCCGATGGCGATCCCGGCCAGGTCGTGCGCGACGCAGCCATCGTCACGCAAGACGGCCGCATTGCCTGGATCGGGCTGCTTACTGAGTTGCCCGGCAACTACGCCACCCTGCCCCGCCAGGACCTGAACGGCCACTGGGTCACGCCTGGCCTGGTCGACTGCCACACCCACCTGGTTTATGCCGGTGACCGCGCCGACGAATTTGCGCAACGCCTGGCAGGTGTCAGCTACGAAGAGATCGCGCGACGCGGCGGCGGCATCCTGTCCACCGTGCGCGCCACCCGCGAGGCCAACGAAGCCACGTTGTTCGCGCAGTCCGCAAAGCGCCTTGAAGCCATGCTTGCGCAAGGCGTCACGGCCGTTGAGATCAAGTCCGGTTATGGCCTGGATCTGGATTCCGAGCGCAAAATGCTGCGTGTGGCCCGCCAGTTGGGCGAGCGCTACCCAGTCACGGTCTACACCACCTTCCTGGGCGCGCATGCCTTGCCCAAGGAATATGCGGGTCGCGCCGACGACTACATCACCGAAGTCTGCGAACAGATGCTGCCCGCCTTGGCGGCAGAAAATCTGGTCGATGCAGTGGACGTGTTCTGTGAAGGCATCGGCTTCTCGCTGGCGCAAAGCCAGCGCGTCTTCGAAGCAGCCGAACGTCACGGCCTGCCGGTGAAGATGCACGCCGAACAACTGTCCAACCTGGGCGGAGCCGCGCTTGCGGCCAAGCACCATGCGCTGTCATCCGACCACCTGGAATTCCTGGACGAAGCCGGCGTGATCGCCATGCGCGATGCAGGCAGCGTGGCCGTGCTCTTGCCCGGTGCCTACTACTTCATCCGCGAAACCCAACTGCCGCCCATCGCACTGCTGCGCCAGCATGGCGTGCCGATTGCCATCTCGACCGACTGCAACCCCGGCACCTCGCCCAGCACCTCGTTGCCGCTGATGATGAACATGGGCGCCACCCTGTTCCGCATGACCGTGCCGGAATTGCTGGCAGGCGTGACCACCGTCGCCGCCCAGGCCCTGGGCAAGGCCGAGGAACATGGCCGGATAGCAGTAGGCAGGTCAGCAGACTTTGCCGTCTGGAACGTGTCGAACCTGGCCGAACTCGTCTACTGGATCGGCCGACCGCTGTGCGAACGGGTCGTGCGGCACGGCAAGACTGCGTACTTGGCAGGCGCTTGATGCGTTAAGTCACTGTGCCTTTGTTGTACTGCTGAGCATTACACTCAAGGGCACAGTGCCGATCCCGCATCCGAAAAAAGACTTGCCGATAGGTACGGTACGAAGCGCCCTCAAGCAAGCCGGTCTACTCTGAGGAATGCAGACAGTGCTCTACCCAATCTATGTTCACAAGGAAGCGGAAAGCGCCTACGGCGTGATCTTTCCGGATTTTCCTGGCTGCTTTTCTGCCGCCGACGAGGCCCATGACATTGCACGCATGGCGCAGGAGGCCGTTGAGGCGCACTTCAATGATGACGATGCGCCGATCCCGTTGCCTAGCGCACCGGACGCCTGGATGAATGATCCGGACTATCAGGGTGGTTTCTGGATGATGGTCGACATCGACCTGTCGAAGGTGAAAGCCAAAGCGGTTCGCCTGAATATCAGCCTGCCTGAAAACCTGGTCCAACGAATCGATGCAGCGGCGAAAGCGCGCCATCTGAGCCGGTCGGCCTTTCTTGCGCTGGCGGCTACACGCGAAATGGCGGATCACTGAAGCAGTACATGTTGGGCAGCGCTTTCTAAACAATCCGCCCACCCTGCTCGCGCAGATAGCGGTACACCGTGGTGCGTGACACCCCCAGGTTGCGTGAGGTCTGGCTTACGCTGTGACCCGTGCGCTCGAACTCTGACACCACGCGCTGCAAGGCGGCTTGCTGCAACGCCGAATGCCCGGGCGACTCGACTGCAGCGGTCGGACACAGGCTCGCAAAATCATCGATGTTCAAATGCCGGGTGGCATGCATCAGCAAGGCACGTGTCAGCACCGCGCGCAGTTCACGCATGTTGCCGCGCCAGGGCAGGCGCGACAGTTGTGCTACGGCTTCATCAGAAATGCTGGCCATCGGGTCGATTGCCGCCAATACGTTGCGGGTAACCGCGGCGAAATCTTCGCGTGCACGCAAGGGCGGCAGCGCCAGGCGCACGACGTTCAGGCGGTGCAGCAAGTCTGCGCGAAAGCGTCTGGCTGCGACTTCGGCATCCAGATCGGCATGGGTGGCCGCTAGCAGTTGCACATCGACATGACGGGCAGTGCGGCCGCCGACCGGGCGCACCAGTCGGTCGTCCAGAAAGCGCAGTAATGCCGCCTGAAGCAACAAGGGCAATTCAACAATCTCGTCCAGCAGCAAGGTGCCGCCGTCGGCGCTTTCGATCAGGCCGGAGCTGCCGTCACGCCGCGCGCCGGTGAATGCACCGCCTACGTAGCCGAACAGCTCGGCCTCGAACAATTCCGCAGGCAAGGCCCCGCAATTCACCGCCACAAACGCCCCGTTGCGACCACTGCTGGCGTGGGCATGGCGTGCCAGCAATTCCTTGCCGGTGCCGGTCTCGCCGTGGATCAGGATCGGTACACGCATCCGCACGGCGGCCTCGGCCATGCGCAAGGTGGCGACAACGGCGGGATCGTCCGCCACCATGGGGATGGTCGTTTGCGCTGACAGTGCAGATGCCTGCGACGCACGTGTCCGCGATGAAGCGGAGCCAGTTGTGGAGGCAGGTGCGTACGTCGGATCAGATCCGGGATTGGATGTGGGGTGCGATGCGAGGTTGGATGCAGGGCTGAATACCGGACTGGATATCGACGCAGATGCTGTCACCGGCGCAGACACAAACCCTGCATTCACCGCCGGACTGACCACCGCCGCTGCCGCCCTCGCGCCCCCCACCCGGCTCACCGCCAGCATGCTGCCCAACACATCCCGCAGCCGCACTTCATCCTCGTGCATCAAGCGCGCCGAAAAACGCGCAAACGGTTCATCGAAAATCCGCTCGAAGGGTGTGCCCAGGCTCAACGACAAACCCGACAACAAGCCCTGTGCGCGCGCATTCATCGCGCTGACATGCCCAATGGCATCGAAGGCAATCATGCCGCAACCGAGTGTCGCCAGAAACTCCACACGCGGGTGAATCGCCATCACCAGGTGCCCGCGCATCTGCTCGGCCAACAGCAGGTTTTCCACATGCATGGCCGACATGCGCACCAGGGCCTGTGTATGTCGTTGCCGGGATTCCACATAGGACGACGCGTCCAGCACCCCCAGTACTCTGCCCTGCCCGTCGTGGATGGGTGCAGCGGTACAGGAGATGTCGCCGTACTTCAGGAAGAAATGCTCGTCGCCGGTAATCGACACGGGCCGCCCCATGGCCAATGCCGTACCCAGTCCATTGGTGCCGCAGTGCGCTTCGGCCCAGCAACTGCCCACGACGATATCTGCCGACGAGCCGCTGCTGCGAAACCGGTTGTCCGCAAACAGATCCAGGATCACGCCTTCCGCGTCGGCAAAGGCCAGCAGGAAGTTGGACCCGGCAATCTGCTGGAACAAGGTTTCGATCTCAGCAAGCGCAAGCCGCCTGACCGAGGCCAGGTTCTCACGCCGGCGCAGCAGCTCATGTCCTTCGATCACCCTGGGTGCAGGTGGCCGTGCCGGATCAAGCTGCCGGGCAACGCAGCGCGCCCAGCTGTCGAGCACATCGGGCGATGCGGGGCTTGACGCAAACCCAGTCGGACATGCCTGACCGTTCGCGCGCGTAGCCGGTGTCTGGGCGAACGAACGCGCGGTAGGGGGTGCCATGCTGCTCTCCTCGCGAGTGCGGTGACCGCACCCGTCGCATTTCTTATTTTTGTGCGGCGTTTCACTGGGTGTTAATCACCGCCTGCTCAGCCAAGGTAGCAGGCAGCCCTGGCGTCGGCAACTGCACAGAAACTGGACAGTGCACCGCCTGCTTGAGCTGGAAATGAACGATTTCCCAGCGCAGACCGGCTTGGTTGCCCAGGCAATCGCGTGATCGTATTCGGGTAAGTCCCGGATGGCACAGGCGTTGCATCGATCGCATCGCCGGTCACGCGGTCACTGCCGGCCACACCGACATCACAACATCACGGGGACATCAGCATGCTTCACGGAATCACCAGGCATCTTGGCGCGGGCGTGGCCGCCACGCTTCTCATTGCAGCCGCCCTTCCGGTTGCCGCACAGCAGCAAAATATCGAAAAGCTCAAGCAGATGAAAGTGTCGGGCACCGACCCGAACATCCCCACGGTGGCCCAGGACGGCAAGGACGCCGCCCAACTGCGCGAGAACCTGAAGCGCATCAAAATGCCGCCAGGGTTCAAGATCGACCTGTATGCCGTGGTGCCGGACGCGCGTTCGATTGCCGTGGCTCCTTCAACCAATATGCTGTTCGTCGGCACACGCAAGACCAAGGTCTGGGCCGTCACCAACCGCACGGGCGGGGCCACCGCAACCGAGGTCAAAGAGTTCGCGCCCTCGCTCAAGTTCCGCAATCCGAATGCGGTGTGCTGGACCCGTGACGGCTTCCTGATCGTGGTGGAAAGCAACCGCGTCTATACCTTCCCGGCAGCCGAATTCTTCTACGAAGGCGCAGACGTCGCGGTCGGTGAAGTGGTGGCCCAAGGCGCGCTGATTCCGCCAGAAGAAGAATCCTTCAACCACAGTGGACGCGTCTGCCGCATCGGCCCCGACAACAAGCTCTACATCACGCTTGGCCAACCCTTCAATGTGCAGCCGCGTGAAAAGCTCGAGCTGTATACCAAGACCGGCATTGGCGGCATCGTTCGCATGAACCAGGATGGCACCGGCCGCGAAGTCTTCGCCACCGGCATCCGCAATTCCGTGGGCATGGACTTCAACCCCAAAGACAAGACACTCTGGTTCACCGACAACCAGACCGATGGCATGGGTGACGACATCCCACTGGGCGAAATCAACCGCGCCACTCAGGCGGGCCAGTTCTTCGGCTACCCCTACATCGTGGCCGACACCCGCATCACCGAGAACGGCTACGACAAGGACACGATCCCCGCTGATGCGGTCAACCCGCAGGTCAAGACCGACGCCCACGCCGCCGACCTGGGCATGGCCTTCTATGTCGGCAAGCAATTCCCCGCCGCATATCAGAACGGCTTCTTCTCGGCGCAGCACGGCTCGTGGAACCGCACCAAACCCATCGGTGCACGGGTGCTGTTCACGTCTCTGAAAGCCGATGGCACTGCCGACAAGACCGAGGTGTTTGCCGAAGGCTGGCTTGATGATGAAACCGGCATCTATCGCGGACGCCCGGTCGACGTGGCCATTGCCAAGGACGGCTCGCTGCTGGTCTCGGACGACTATGCGGGTGCGATCTATCGCATCACCTACAGCGGCCAATAAGGACAGGCGATGCGACAGCGACGTTTTCTGATCGCGCTGACGCTCGCCGCCTGTGCGACATCACCGGCCTTCGCGGGTGATGTCGTGCTCGGCAAGCAGAAAGCCATTTCGTGTGCTGCCTGTCACGGACAACAAGGTCTGTCGACCGTGCCCGATGCGCCCAACCTGGCAGGCCAACCAGAGCTTTACGTGGTTACGCAGTTGAAGGCCTACCGAAGCGGTACACGTCGACACGAGGTCATGAACCTGATGGCCAAGCCGCTGACCGATGACGATATCGACAACCTGGCAGCATGGTTCGGGTCGCTGAAGATTCAGGTGGTGCAGTGAACGTGTGGTGAGTGCAACGCAAGCCAACATGCAACCCAGATAAAAAAACCGCCCCTGACGAGCGCTCGACAGGGGCGGTTTCTTTTTTCTGGCTTTGCTTGTGCTTACGTCAGCGCCACTTACTTCGCCTCTGGCAATGCCCAGGCAATGATGCTGTCGCCCCGTTTGGTCGGGATGCGATCATGGCCGCCGACCACCATCACGATGTACTGGCGTCCACCGCTCATGTAGCTCATCGGCGCGGCTTGCGCGCCAGCCGGCAGGCGGGTTTCAAACAACATCTCGCCAGTCTCGCTGTTGAATACACGCATGAATTGGTCAAGCGCTGCGCCGATGATGGTCACCCCACCACCAGTGATCAAACCACCACTGGCGCTGGGCGTACCGACCTCGAACTTGGTGCGGGTGGGGATGCCCATCGGGCCGCTGTCGTAACCAGTACCGAAGGGGCGGCTCCACATCACTTCCGTGGTGCGCAGATCAATACCCGAGATGAAGCCCCAGGGCGGCGCGATGCACGGCTGATTGAACACCGACATCCACGGCCCCTTGGTGGCACCGTAGGGCTGGCCCACCTGCACGCGATAGCCCTTGCTGTTGCCCGGCGCTTCTTGGAAAGACTTGGCACCCAAGGCGTCGAGTTCAGCGCGCGGTACCAGGCTCTGCATGTAGGGCAGACGCTGGGTGTTCATGATCAGCAGGCCGCGCTGCGGATCGACCATCACACCACCCCAATTGGAGGCACCGTGGTGACCAGGGAAGATCACGCTGTTCTGGTTGACCACTGGCGGCGTGAAGATGCCGTCGTAACGCGCCTGCACAAACTCCGTGCGGCAAATCATCTGATCAAAGGGCGTCAGGCCCCACGCGTTGGCTTCCGTCAGGACTTCGAATTCCTTGCTCGGGCGACCGGCGGTATTGGGCATCTGCAGCGACAGCGGCTGCGTCGGTGCCGTGTAATCGCCCGGTGCGGTGCCCTGGGGCACGGCGACTTCGGTTACCGGCAGGACCGGCTCGCCGGTCTTGCGGTCGAGCACATAGATCTGACCCGACTTGGTCGCCTGGATCACCGACGGACGCGGCCCGTTGGGCGACGGGAAGTCCACCAGCGCAGGGGTCGGGCTCAGGTCGTAGTCCCACAGGTCGTGGTGGACGGTCTGGAAGTGCCAGCGCACGTCGCCAGTGGCGGCGTCGATGGCAACCAGTGCAGAGCTGTACTGCTCTTCCAGCTTGCGGCGGGTGCCGCCGTAGAAGTCGCCCGCCGAGTTGCCGGTGGTGACGTAGACCAGACCGAGTTCGTCATCGGCGGACAGTGGTGCCCACGAATTGGGCGTACTGTCGGTGTAGAACTCGCCGGGCGCGGGTTGCGTCTTCACCCCCGGACGTTCCATGTCCCATGCCCAGCGGAAAGCACCGGTGCGGGCGTCGAAGCCACGCACCACACCCGACGGTGCCGGACGCACATCCGAGTCGATCACTTGCTGGCCCGTGATGATGGTGCCACGAACGATGGTCGGTGCCGAAGTGATGGCGGTCGATCCAGGGCGGAAGTTGCCCAGGCCGCCTTTCAGATCGACAAAACCGGCCACGCCGAAGTCTTCGCACGACTTGCCAGTCTTGGCATCGACAGCGCCCAGACGCATGTCGGTGGTGCCCCAGATGATGCGCTGTGCGCACATCTGGCCGGCAGTGGCACCGGGCACTTCGTAGTACGACACGCCACGGCAATTGGCACCGCCACCAGCCAGGTAGACCGGGTCGACCTTGGAGTCGAAGCGCCAGTTTTCCTTGCCACTGCGCGCATCAACGGACACGATGATCTGCTTGGGCGTGCAGGTATAAAGCGAGTCACCAATCTTCAACGGCGTAGAGGCGTTGATATACGAGATTTTCTCGCCCGGCTTCTTGACGTCACCGTGGTGATATTCCCAGACCTTTTCAAGCTTGCCAGCGTTGGCGGGCGTGACTTGTGCCGCAGCCGAGAAATGATTGCCCAGGTTCGACCCAGCGTAGGACGTCCAGTTGGTGTCGTCGTGGCTGGCCGCGACGTTGCCATCGGGCGAGACCACGGTAGACCGACTGAATGTGTCTTTGGGGCGCGCCGATACCAACTCCGGCTTGGCGAGATGAACGGTGTTCGGGAAGAACAGCGGCACCAGGATCAACCCCGCCATGACACCGGGCAAGCCAAGGGTGATGCCGAAGTAACTGGCGATGCCAACCCCGGCGAAGCGACGGCGTACCACCGGCCAGAACAGCGCCAGCAGGCCACCGACGATGGCCAGCCAGCCCAGGCGCGGGATGTACGCCCAGCCGTTGTAGCCGGACTCCCAGATGGCCCACAGAATGGTCACCAATGAGGCCGCACCGAACAGCCACAAACCGGCACGGCGGGCCTTGATGAACAGAACGCCGGACACGATAAGTGCCAGACCCATTGCCACGTAATACGGCGAGCCACCCGCCACCAGGAGCTTGCCGCCCCAGAATGCCAAGGCGGCACCCAGTATCACTATCAGCCCTGCGTAGAGCGCAAAAAGCCATCCCCCCACCCGTGATGGAGGGTGCTGTTTTTCAGAAGTCATCGATGTTTTTCCAGATCTCGTAGCGGACGTGCAAAACCCAAGTCTTATATATGACTGGGCGTGCCGGCATTTTTCCACAGGCACTCTGACGAATAACAAGACTGTGCGAAACCGGCGTGCTTATTGGAGATGGAGTCCATCTCGCTTAGGCAGGCATTACCCAAGCAGATAATCGGCATCACGATCCACACACGCAAAAAATCTCTAAATCCAGATACTCGGGTGATAATCCTGCATGTCCTGGAAAACCGATCCCGTCACGCTGCGTTATTTTGTTGCCGTCTGCGAAGAAGGTGCGATCGCCCACGCCGCCGAACGCGAATTCATCGCGGCGTCGGCCATCAGCAAACGTATTGCGGAAATGGAGGCCGACATCGGCACGCCCCTGCTGTTGCGCAGCCAGCGTGGCGTGGTGCCCACCGTGGCTGGCAAAGCCTTGCTGCGCCATGCGCGCCACGTGCTGCAAGGCATCGACCACATGCATGCCGAGATGCGGGAACACGGTCAAGGAGCGCGCGGCGTGGTCAGGGTATTGGCGAATATCTCGTCAATAGCCGGAAGCCTGCCTGACACACTGACGGCCTTTTTGCTTGCGCATCCGAAGATCCGCGTGGAAGTCGATGCGCCGGTCAGTGCAGAGATCGTGCGCGGCGTCGCGGAAGGTGAAGCTGACATCGGCATCTGCCGCGACGTGGTCGATACATCAGGCCTGGAGGTCTTCCCGCATCACCCTGACCACCTGATGCTGGCGGTGCTCCGCACCCACCCGCTGGCGTCGCAGACACAGGTCGATTTTGTCGACACGCTGCGCTACGAACAGATCGGCGTAAACACGAATTCGCCGATTACCGCCATGCAGGTACGCATGGCAGCAAACCTGGGCCACGAACTGCAATTCCGGCTGCGTGTGGCAACCATCGATGCGGCACTGCGCGCGGTCAAGGGTGGCCTGGGGCTTGTCTTGCTGCCGCGCGAAACCTTGCGGCACTACGGCGGCATCGAAGATCTGCGCATCATCGCCTTGCGCGACGAATGGACCCGTCGGCATCTGCTGCTGTGCGTGCGCCGGGTCAACGACCTGAGCCCGGCTGCGCGCTTGCTGTTCGATGCATTACGGGCAAGCGCAGCCCAGGACGAACCCGAGCTTGGCACGCAGGGATAGGCGTCAAGCCAGACACCAATCCCTGATGATGCGTCCGTAGATATCCTTCGACGCCAGCAACAGATCCACACGGCAATATTCGTCCGTCTGATGTGCCATGTGCGCCTCACCCGGCCCCAGAATCACCGTTGGCGGATATCCCAACGCGCTGCGCAAAATCGCCGCATCGGTGAAATACGCTTCGGACCCCGCCGTCTCGCCGTCGATGCACATCTCGCACAGATAACGAATCCAGGGATCGTCCTTGTTGGTGTAGACCGCCGGTAGATCAAGCAACACTTCCAGACTGATGTCCGGCCCCAGCGCCGCGCGCAGTTGCTCGACAATTTGCTGGTGATCCTGTCCGGGCACACTGCGGATATCGATGGTGAAAGACGCCGCATCAGGCACTGAATTGACGTTGATGCCACCGATGATCGTGCCGACATTGAGTGTTGGCTTGCCCATGATGTCGTGCGGCGCAATGCCGAAGTCGAAATTCTCCATCGCCTGAAGCGCGGGCAACAGCTTGTAGATGGCGTTCTCACCATGCTGGGGCATCGATCCGTGTGCCGTCACACCTTTGCTGCTGGCACGCAGCCAGAACGCCCCCTTGTGTCCGGCCAGCGGACGGTTTGAGGTCGGCTCGGCCACCACCAATGCACCGGCCTGCCCGAGCATGGCGGCGATATCGGGCTGACGCACCAAGTGCGCCGCCCCTTCGCAGCCCGTTTCTTCGCCTGCGGTGATGATCAGGATGAGTCCTGCGGAGCTTTTCAATTCCTCGGCCAGTTCAATCGCAGCAGAGGTAAAAGCAGCTACCCCTGCTTTCATGTCGGTGGTGCCACGGCCGTACAGCTTGCCGTCCACAATGTCGCCGCCGAACGGCGCTTGCGTCCAAGGCTTGCTGCCCAGTGGAACCACATCGACATGTCCGGTGAAGACGAGCGGCAGTTTGTCCGGGCTGCTGCCGATACGCGCCACCAGGCTGGTCCGATGCGGCGCGAAGTCCACCAGCTTGCATTCGAAGCCCGATGCCGTCAGCAAGGCGGCCAGGTGATGCGTGCACTGATCTTCGTTGCCTGGAAGATTGATCGTGTCCATGCGCACCAGCGCCTGGGTCAATGCGATCGGGTCACAAGCAAATTGCATGGCAGCCTCAGCGGTAGAAATCGGGAATCTTCCGACACTTTATATCGGCGCATTCAGACGCATCGTGTCGCTTGGCGACCATCGGTCAAATGGACACAAACCACTGTCTGCAGGCCTTGAACACTTGTTCGATATTGTCTCGTTCGGCAACAAATCCCCAGTGCTGACAGGCCACCGCTGAATGCTTGGGCTACAGTCTCGAAGCCCCCGATCGGCCCGTGGGCGCATGCTTTTTGCATCGCGCGCACACCGATGACCGTCAACAAAAACAAGGACAGAACCCGTGTCTATCTCCGCCTGGATTGCCATTGCAGTCGTCGCAGTCGTGCTGGTCTATGCGATCAAGATCTATAACCAGCTGGTTCGCAATCGCAATATGACCAAGGAGGGCTGGAGCGGCATCGACGTGCAATTACGTCGTCGCTACGACCTGATTCCCAATCTGCTGGAAACGGTCAAGGGATACGCCTCGCACGAGAAAGGCGTCTTCGAGGAAGTCACCAAGCTGCGTGCGGCCGGCATGAATGCGGGATCGATCACCGATCAGGTGCAGGCAGAAAAAGCACTGACCGGCGCGCTGGGTCGCTTGTTTGCCGTGGCCGAGGCCTACCCTGACCTGAAGGCAGACGCCAATTTCCGCAGCCTGCAGGAAGAACTGTCGGAAATCGAAGACCACCTGCAGATGGCCCGCCGTTATTACAACGGCACCGCACGCGAACTCAATATCCTGGTCGAATCTTTTCCCAGTGTGCTGGTTGCGAAGTCCTTCGGTTTCAAGACCGAGCCCTATTACGAGATTGGCGACCCCGCCGCCGCAGCCGTCCCGAAAGTTGCTTTCTAAGGAGAGCAGCATGATGCGCAAATGCTTGGCGGTACTGCTGCTGGCAGTCAGTCTGATCGGTGTTGCTCGTGCAGACGAACGGATTCTGGATTACTTCAGCGATGTGAAGGTCGAGCAGAACGGCGATCTGCTGGTGACCGAAACCATTCGGGTATTCGCAGAGGGCAGATCCATCAAGCGCGGCATTCTGCGCGACTTCCCGACCACCTATCAGAATCGCAATGGCACCACGACCCGGGTGGGGTTCGATGTGCTGGGCGTCAAGCGTGACGGCAGCATTGAGCAGTACGCGGAAAAGTCCATCAGCAACGGTGTGCGCATTCAGATCGGATCGGCGGACACCACCCTGAATCGGGGCGAACACACCTACGAGATCCGCTACCGAACCACGCGCCAGATCGGTTTCTTCGAGAATTTTGACGAGCTGTACTGGAATGCCACTGGCAGCAGCTGGACGTTCCCGATCGATCGCGCCCGCGCACGCATCACCCTGCCCTCGCCAGTCGACATCATTCAGCAGGCCAGCTACACCGGGCCGCAGGGATCTACGGCGAACAACGCGCGGGTCACCAACAAGGCCCCTGGCACGATCAGCTTCGAGACGACGCGCCCGCTGGCAGCAGAAGAAGGCTTGACCGTGGCGGCAGGCTGGGCCAAGGGCCTGATTGCCCCGCCCTCGCAAGCGCAGACCGCGCTGCTGTTCATGCAGGACAATCTGACCACGATCGTGTCGGTAGGCGGCTTCGTGCTGCTGGCGCTGTATTACCTCAACGCTGCCCGCAAGACCCGCCGACGCAGCACGCCTATGGTGGTGCCGCTTTACGAAGCACCAGACGGGCTGACCGCATCGGCCGTGCGTTACATCAGCCGCCAGGCTTATGACCAGCGCACCTTTGTGGTGGGTGTGCTCGAATTGATTTCAATCCGCGCGATGCGCATGCAAAGCACTGAACGCGGGGTTCAGTTCATCCGGCTGCACGACCGAAAACATGGTTTCCCGATGGCGCAGTCGCTGCTGGGCATGCTGACCAAGCTGTTCGGCAAGGAAGAAAAATTCCTGCGTGAAGATGTCTCGGCCGGCTCCCGCTTCGTGGACGCCGAACAGGCGCTAGAAAAGACACTGGAGAAGGAATACCAGGACCGTCTGTTTGCCAAGAACCGGTCAGTGGCAAACCGTGGGGTATTGCTGTGGTTGCTGTACACCGCAGTCTCTATTGGCGCAGCCTGGTGGCATAACCCCGATAACGCAGGCTACGTCAGCTTCAGCCTGCCCTTCGCGATCCCGGCAATTCTGGCGTTCACAGGCCTGTACGGCGCGATGCGGCGTGGCAATGCCAGCTGGAAGGTGGTGTTGTTCACTCTGTTCTTCGTCGGCCCGTTCCTGGCGGGTGGCCTGGTCACCTTGCTGGTGTTCACCCGGCCAACCGGTATCGGTGCGCTGCCTGCGCTGCTGCCCTTCATTCTGTTGCCCGTGGTCGTGCGCGCCTACACCTTCCTGCGCGGCTACACTGAGGAAGGCTATCGGGTCATGGACCAGATCAATGGTCTGAAGCAATACCTGACGCTGGCCGAAAGCCCGCGCCTGCAGGCCCTTGCCACGCCACAGGAAAAGCTCGGCGTCTTTGAAAAATGCCTGCCTTACGCCGTGGCGCTGGATGTAGGCAAGGCCTGGGCGGCCGCATTCGCCGGAGCGTTTACCGGGATTGCAGGCATAGCGGCAATGGATGCCATGCAGCAGATGTATGGCGGCCATGACTTGCTGAGCGGCAATCCGGACCGCGCAGTGCGCGACATGTCCAATGACATTGCCCCGCGTGCGTCCGATCACGATTCCAGTTCCAGCTCCACCAGTTCCTCAGGTGGCAGCGGCGGCTGGAGCAGCAGCGGTGGCAGTTCTTCGTCCAGCGGTTCTTCTGGCGGTGGTTCTTCGGGCGGCGGCGGCGGTGGCGGGGGTGGCTCGGGCTGGTAAGCGTTGCAACGAGACCACTGCCCGCATCGACTGCGCAGTGCCACTCTGCAAAAATGCGAATGATTGCTATCCTCGATTCCGGGCGGCCTTGTGCCGCCCGATTTCGTGTTGACGCATGTCGCATCTCTTGCCTGGTTGGTGTCGTGGTCGTCCGCTATTACCGAGAACTGCTGAACCACTTCGCCAACCGGCTCAGAAACCGGGACGGCGCGGCCGACCTGGTCCAGGAGGCCTACGTGCGTCTGCTGTCCATGCAGCACGCCGGGCAGTCCGTACAGGAGCCCCGCGCCCTGCTGTACAGAACCGCTCATAACCTGATGATCGACCAGCACCGTCATGCCGAGGTACGCGATCATGAAGACATTGATGGTCTGGCTGAATCGGAACAGCCGGCTGCGCCTACCCATCTGCAGCCGGACGAGGCCTATGCTTTTGAGCAACGCGCCCGCGCCATGCACGCGGTCATCGATGCGCTGCCGCCGCGTTGCCGCGAGGCCTTTGTGCTCAATCGTTTTGAAGGCCTGTCGCACCAGGAAGTGGCCGAACACATGGGCATCTCGCGCAACATGGTCGCGCAGCATGTGATTCGCGGCGTGCTGGCCTGCAAGGCGTGTGACGATGCACTGCGCGTTCAGCAGCCGATCTCCGAAGGACAGTCATGAACCGGTCTGCCCGCTTGCCGATACCGGACGAGGATGCGCGTGACACCGCAGCATTCCTGGCGACTCAGGACCCCATCGACACCCAGGCCGCGATGTGGCTGCTGCGCCAGCAAGACGGCTGGTCGACTGAGGACGCAGCCGCGTGCGAGGCGTGGTTGCAGACGGACCCGGCACACCGCCGCGCGTTCGATCGTCTGCGTGACGTCTGTCAAACCCTGGCGCAGTTGCCGGCTGATCGCGTCGGTCAATTGCGCAAGCAGATCGCGCCCCCTGCGGTGCGGGTGTCGCCCCGGCCTGTTGGCGTGCGTCGCCAGGTGTCGCCGAAGCGACGCGCCCTGCCCTATGCGCTGGCAGCCCTGGGGCTGGTGGCCATAGTGGGCGGCGGTGGCTGGCTGCGCTGGTCTCATCTGCAAAACCAGCCGATCTTTGTCGAAACCTACGCCACCGCGCGCGGGCAACAGCTATCCGTCACCTTGCCCGACGGCAGCAGCCTGCAACTCGACACGGCAACCACCACGGCAGTCAGCCTGTATCGCCATCGACGCGAAGTGCGGCTGCTTGAGGGACAGGCCTTGTTCACCGTCACCCCTGACGCGGCTAAGCCCTTCGAGGTAGATGCCGGACCGCTGCGCGCTACCGTCGTCGGTACCCGTTTTTCGGTGCGCCATACCCATGCAGGGCTGGGCGGTGACGGGGTCACCGTGACCGTCGATGAAGGCCGTGTCCACGTCAGTTCACGCGCCGATACGGCGGATGGAAAGGCGCAACCGATGGTGGCACTGAACGCGGACGAGTCAGTGCACAGTGACGCGGCCGGTCGGCTCGGCCCCAGGCAGGCCTTACCTGCACGTACTGCGATGCTGTGGCGCGAAGGCCGTGTCAACCTGAACAACGTGCCGCTGTCGCAAGCCTTGGCGGAGTTCGAACGTTACGGCGACACCCGATTGCGTCTGGACCCGGCAGTAGCCGGCCTGCGCATCAGTGGCAGCTTCGAACTCGAACAGGCCGGTGCCTTTGCCAAGGCCCTGCCCCGGGTGCTGCCGGTTCGCCTGCGCGCACGCGAGGGCGCGACGGAGATCGTGCCGGCGAATTAAGCCGACGGTGCGGGCTGCGGGCCTGGACTCGATGATTCAGGCCCCGGGACGAATCCCCCCAGACATCCCCCAAAAAATAAATTCGCAAGCGACCTCAACTGTTTGCGTCGTGATCCGTCTTCATTGGTAGTGATTCTTATTTCTACCCGGAGATCTTCCTCGATGAACCCTCGCGCGTGTGTTGTGCCTGTCGTGTCTGCAGCAGTTGCCTGCCTTGCCGTGTTTGCCGCCCCGTCGCAGGCCCAGACCGTGGCCAGCTTCGAGATTTCGTTGTCGGCACAGCCGCTGGGCGACGCGTTGAACGAACTGGCACGCCAGACCCGGCTGCAGCTGATCGTCCGCCCCGAGCTGGTGGCAGGCAAGACCACCGCTGCGGTCTCGGGCAGACTGACGGCCAGACAGGCACTGGATCGCGTGCTTGCCGGCAGTGGCCTGACCGCGTCGCTGGACGGCGGCACCGCCATCATCTCGGCAGCACCCGCCGCGCTGTCGGGCGGACGCGTGCTCTCGGAAGTCGTGGTCACCGGTTCGGGCAAGGAGCCGATCAACGTATCGCCGCCGGGATACATTGCCCTGCGCGGTGCCACCGCTACCAAGACCGACACGCCGCTGACCGAAATCCCGCAGTCGATCTCGGTCATTACCCGCGACCAGATGGAAGTCCAGGCAATCCAGACGGTGGAGCAATCGCTGCGCTACACGGCCGGCGTACTGACCGAGATCACCGGATACGACCTGCGATACGCCAGCCTGAACATCCGGGGCTTTGACGCCTCGCTTTACCGTGACGGGCTGCGCCTGTTCAGAACGGGCACCTACGGCGACTGGCTTGCCGACCCGCAGGGCATCGAACGCGTCGAAGTGCTGAAAGGCCCGTCCGCCATGCTTTACGGCCAGGGTGGGCCGGGCGGTCTGGTGAACCAGGTATCCAAGCGCCCAGTCGCGGAAGCGATCAACGACGTGGGTTTGTCGGTGGGCAACCATCAGCGCTATCAGACCAACTTCGACTTCGGCCGTGCTATCAATCAGGACGCGACCGTGATGTTTCGTGTGAACGGTCTGGTGCGCGACAGCAAAACCCAGACGGATCATTCTCAGGACAACCGTGTCTTCATCGCGCCTTCGCTGACCTGGAAGCTCACCGACGACACCACCCTGACCTTGCTTGCCGACCACACCCGCGACCGCATGACGCCCAAGAGCTGGTGGCCGAACCAGTCGCTGCTGCTGAATTACGCAGAAGGCCGAATTCCTGTCGATCGCTTTGCGGGCGAACCTGACTTCGATCGTTATGACCGCGACATGAGTTCAGCAGGCTACCTGCTGGAACACCGCGTCGACAACAGCCTGGTACTGCGCCAGAACCTGCGCCATGCACGCTACGACCTGGACTATCAGCACGTCTACGCCACCGCCATGGGGCGCGACAACCGCACGGCAACGCGCGCCTCGCTGATCTCGAATTCGAGCAGCCGCGCCACCACGGTCGATACCCATCTGCAGAAGAACTTCGGCACCGGTCCGCTGCAACACCAGGTATTGGTGGGTGTCGACTACCAGGACTTCTCGGGCGTGGAGAACATCGGCTTCGGCACCGCACCGTCGCTGGACGTATTCAACCCGGTCTATGGCCGTAGCTTCGTCAGGCCGGTTACCACGCGCAACACTGCCGAGCTGAGCCAGTTCGGTGTCTACATCCAAGACCAGATCAAAATCGATCGCTGGATCATCAATGCCGGTTTGCGACACGATCGGGCAGATACCGAACGCGGCGCAGGTACTGCGACCGCCAGCGCGAAAGACAGCAAGAACAGCGGTAGCGCCGGTGTGCTCTATCGCTTCGACAGCGGCTTTTCGCCCTATGTCAGTTACGCCACCTCGTTCGCACCGGTGGTCGGCACCAACTACGGCAGTGCCCCGAAGCCAGAGACCGCCAAACAGGTGGAACTGGGCCTGAAGTACCAGCCGCCTGGCAGTGACAGCTTCATGACCGCGTCCTTGTTCGACATGAGCAAACAGAACGTGACGACGGTTGATGCAGGCAACCCGCTGCTGCGTACGCAAACCGGCGAAGTACGCTCGCGTGGCCTGGAACTTGAGGCCAAGACACGCATCGGCCAAGGTCTGGACCTGATTGCAAGCTACACCTGGCTCGATGCCTGGGTGTCAAAGAGCAACGATGCCGCCGAACTTGGCAAGCGCCCATTCCAGACGGCTCGCAACACCGCCAAGCTGTGGGTCGACTACGCCTTCCAGCACGAAGCGATGCGCGGCTGGGGAATTGGCGGTGGCGTCCGACGCGTGGGTCCGACCGTGGCCGACACCTACAACCGCTACTTCAACGAGGGCTATACCTTGTTCGATGCCGCGCTTCACTACAACCGCGGCAACCTGCGCTTCGCGCTCAACGTGGCGAACCTGACAGACAGAGTCACCACGGCCAACCGCGCCCAGTTCTACGGTCAGGATCGAACCATCACGGCGACGGTTGGTTATCGGTGGTAACACACGGGCGATGACGCTTGGGCAATGACGTTCGGGCAATGACGCCCAGTCCCGATGCTGGCCGGCGCATGTCGGCTCGGGCTGGCAGCAGCCCGGCAGTCCCGCGTTTGGCGGGCTTGATGCCCCATGTCTTGATGCCCCATGTTTTGATGCCCCATGACCTTGTGCCCATAACCAGATAATAAAAACGTATTTAACGCAGGCGCATTCGGCTCCTACACTTCGCGGTCCTTATATGTCGCCGTCGCGCGCAAGGACCCGCCTGCGAATGCCCTGGCCCGACGCGTCAACAAGCGGCTGTGACGCGATCATGGCTGCCTACTATCTGTTTCCATGACATCAACGCACACGCTCGACACTTTGTTGCTCATCTTGCGCGACAGTGCCATTGCTCGCGACAAGCAAGGCGGGCACGCCGCCCAGGAAAAACAGCTGCTGCGCGAAGCGGGCCTGCTGGCCTGCGCCATTCCCACCATTCACGGTGGCGACGGAAGGTCCTGGCATGACACCCTGGCCATCATCCGCCGCATTGCCACGGTAGACAGCGCCCTGGCGCATCTGGTTGCCTTCCACGCATTGCAGGTTGCCACGGTTCTGATCTTCGGCAGCGACACCCAGAAACACAAATGGCTGGATCGCAGCAGCCGTGAAAACGGCTGGTGGGGCAACGCCCTGAACCCGCTCGACAGACGGCTGGATGCGCGCCGGGTCGAGGGCGGCTATGTGCTGAACGGGGCCAAGCGCTTCTGCTCGGGGGCCACCGGATCGTCCTACCTGACGATTTCGGCAGACTACGCGCCCACAGGTGAGGTGTTGCTGTTCGTCGCCGACACGCAGCAGGCGGGCATTCGGGTGCTGGACGACTGGAATGCCATCGGTCAGCGCCAGACCGACAGTGGCACCGTGGAATTCACGAATGTGTTCGTGCCCACGGAAGACGTGCTGCGCGGGGAAGGTTTTGCGCCGCAACCCTGGCACAGCGTCCGCGCGCCGGTTGCACAGCTGATTCTGGTCAATCTCTATGCTGGCATCGCGGCGGGGGCACTGGAAGAAGCGCGTCGTTATTCGCTGGAAAAAGCACGCCCCTGGTTGTTTTCGGATGTTCAGCAAGCAAGCGAAGACCCCTACCGATTGCTGCGTATTGGCGAGATGCATGTCCACAGTGCGACCGCCGCCGTGATGGCAGACCGAGGTGCCCAGTTGCTGGACCAGAGCTGGCAGCAAGGCTTGGCCTTGAGCGCAGTGCAACGGCAGGAAACCGCTCTGGCGGTGGCCGAGGCAAAGGTCATTGCACACCGCGCAAGCCTGTACAACGGCCAGGCACTGTTTGACGCAGCCGGTGCCAGCGCCGCGCACGCCGGACTGGGACTGGACCGCTTCTGGCGCAACGCACGCACCCACACCTTGCACGATCCGCTGGATTACAAGCTGCGCGCACTGGGCGATTGGGAGTTGACGGGCAGCATGCCGGTCAACCTGTACAGCTGAAGCCAGGAACGTCAGGACACAAGCTCCTGGCAAACGAAAGAGATTGCCGAGTAAAACCCTGAATCCTGAAATTAGGTTTTGATGCACTTTGCTGGCCTGGTGCGCCAGATTGCCCGCGTTTCAGCGCTAGGATGAATCAACTTCATCTGGGAACGCAGGCAATCATGGCTTCACGTACGATTTCCAACACCACTTCGACCAAGGCTTCGACACTTCTTCGTTCGACCACCTTGGCGCTGGCCATTGCAGGGTCGTTGATCCAGGCAAGCGCGTTTGCGCAAGCAGCGCGCACACCCGCCGCCCCCGCGACCGCACCCGCCAAGGGCGAAAAGGTATCGCTGCTGGCGGGAAAACTCAGCTTCTCGCTTCCGTCCGGTTTCGTCGGCAACAAGCTGCCCCCCGGGTCTGCCACGGACGGAGCCGCAGGCGCAACCGGCACCATCTATGTCAATCAGGCGCTGCAGCAAGTTGTCCTGAACACCGAGGCCCCGGTGCCGGGCGGTACGCGCGTTCAGGACAACGATGCAAAATTCCTGGACGGTGCCACAACGAGTTTTGTTGAACAGCAGCGCGCCGCCCTGCCCGACTATCAGCGGCTTGGGGAAAAATCCATGACCATCAAGGGTGTGGGCCTGCGTCAGCTCGATGCCATTGGCACCTTTGGCGGCACACCTACACGCAGCACCATGCTGGTGGCCGGTTCGGGCAACACCATGGCGCTTATCCGCATCATGTCAAAGGCCGATGACGCCGCCAGCCACAACGTGCTGGTATCTACCGTGATCGACAATATCAAGTCGGGCCGCTGATCAAAGCGGGGGCAGTTGGCACAGCAAACCTTGGGGCTCAGTGCGCCGTGGGTCGCTGACTGCTCCCGGTCCACGCAGCAGTTTGCTAGCATGGACCTTCCCACCCACTCTGCCGGCGGCGCATGTCTTCGCGTACCTTGAGGTCGATCACGTTCAGCATTGCCATGACAAAAATCGCGCTGCGGCTGGCGCTGACGTCCGGACTCGTGCTCTTGCCCGCGTATGCAAGCGCAAATGCGTCCCGCACTGAACAAACCGTGCTGTCCGGCGATACCGTCACAGGCAAGATCACACGCAGCGTGCCGCCCGCCGCCGAATCGGCACCGCAAGCACCTTCTGTGGCCACTGCGCCCGCGCCCAAGCCTGTGGTCGAGCGCGCCTCACTGCTGAAAGGCAAAATAGGATTCCGCCTGCCGGCCGGGTTTGTTGGCTCCCAATTGCCGCCCGGTGCACGCATGGGCAATGCTGACGTCAAGGGAACCGTCTACGGCGACCCGACGCACAAGCAACTGATCATCGCAGCGGAATGGCGTACGCCAAGTGGTGTACGCGTCAAAGATGACGACCACGTATTTCTGGAACGCGCGCGGGCCGATTACATCGCGCAAATGCAGAAATCCCTGCCCGATTACGAAATCATCGGCGACAAGGCGCTGCGTATAAAAGGCATCGGGATTCGTCAGACCGAAGGCATTTCGACCTTCGGTCAGGTCCGCACGCTCAGCACCAGTTTGTTGGCAGCGTCGGGCACCACCCAGGCGGTGGTGCGGATCATTTCGCGCGCCGACGATGGCCGCAGTCATGAAGCCTTGGTAGCCAATGTGTTGCAGGCCATGCGCGCTACCAGATAGGTCGGCAGCTCTTCACGAAGGTAAACGCGCTGGCCGTTTGTGAAAACCGCGCGTGAAAACGGTTTATCGACGCCTTGCTTCAAAGTCCTCACCGTCGTTCATCATTGCTGTCCGCACCGGCTTTTCACATCACCGGCCAGCGCTTATCTGCCGCGCTGGAACACCTGAGCGCGCTGCTCCATCAAACCTTCCGGGCGAATGAACTCGGCCACCAACGCACTTGCCGGGTGATGGTGCACGTTGTAGGGCGTGTCCCATTGCGCCAGCCGGCCCGCATGCATCACGCCGATCCGATCGGCAATGGCAAAGGCCTCTGCCTGATTGTGGGTGACCAGCAATGCGGTATGGCCGGTCTGCTTCAGGATGTCGCGTACCTCGAAAGCCAGACGCTCGCGGGTATCGATATCCAGGTTTGAGAACGGCTCGTCAAGCAACAGCAGGTCGGGGGCCGGGGCCAGCGCACGAGCCAGCGCCACGCGCTGTTGCTGGCCACCAGACAGCTCATGCGGATAGTTGTCGGCCGATGCCGCCAGGCCAACCAGTTCCAGCATTTCCGTTACGCGCTGTGCGCGTGCGCCAGACGCCTGCCGGCGCAGACCGAAGCCCACATTGCCGGCCACGGTCAGGTGCGGGAACAGGGCGTAGTCCTGAAACATCATGCCTACCCGGCGACGTTCCGGCGCCAGGTGCTCCGAAGCGGAGGACAGCAGCGTGTCGTCCAACGCAATACTGCCCTGGCGCACCGGCTCGAAACCGGCGATGGCACGCAGCACCGTCGTCTTGCCACAACCCGACGCACCCAGCAGGCAACCAATATCGCCCGTACCCAGCGACAAGGAAAGATCGTCGACCACGGTGCGTCGGCCGGTCGGCGTGTCGTAGGCCAGGCCCAGGCTCTGGATCGATAGCGTTGCGGTCATGGCGTTCTCGTTACAGCGGGGTTGTCAGTAGGATGATCGGCGGACTGGGCGGAAACATTGCCAGGCGCATCAGCGACAGCAGCGGTGGCTTGCCCGGCAGGCGTGGTTGGCTGCGGAGCAAAGGCCTGAACAGCGGACGGCACGGTTGACGGCACAGTTGATGACACCACAGGATTGGAGAATTTTCGCGTGGCCTGCCAGTCGGTACGCGCCAGCAAAATGACCGGCAGCAGTCCCGCCACCACAATCCCCAATGCCGCCAACGCGCCCTCTTCGTAGGTACCCCGAGCCGCCTCGGCATATAGCATGGTCGCCAGCGTGTCGAAGTTGACCGGGCGCAGCAGCAGCACGGCCGGCAGTTCCTTCATTGCATCGACAAACACCAGCAACGCACTGGCGGCCAATGCCGGACGCAGCAAGGGCGCATGCACGCGCCACAAGGTGCCGGTGCCCGTTTCGCCCAGCAGGCGCGACGCTTGCTCCAGCGACACTGGAATGCGTGTCAGGCCGGATTCGATGCCGCCGACGGAAATTGCCAGGAAACGCACGCAGTATGCGCACACCAGGCCAGCCATCGAGCCCATCAGAATCAAGCCAGTCGACACGCCGAAGAAGGTCTCGATGGCTGCCCCCAAGGCCTTGTCGAACCACGCAAAGGGCGCAAGCAGCCCGATCGCCAACACAGTGCCGGGAATCACATAACCCAGGCTGGCCACCCGCGCCAGGCTACGCGGCGTGAAACCACCACCTTCACGTACCGAACGCGCCGACCACGCCACGATCAAGCCGGCAGCCACGGTCACCACCGTGGCAGTGCCGGCAAGCGCCAGGGTATTGAGTGCACTCGCGGTCAACTGCGCGGAAATCTCACCCACCAGGTTCAGGCGCTTGACCGTTTCCACCACCAGATAAGCGGCGGGCAACACAAAGCCGATTACTACCGGCAAGCTGCCGAGCAACAAGGCAATGCCAGCGGCTGCGCCACGCAAGCGGCGCGGGCTCATCGGCCGCATGCGCTGGGTATTGGCGTAACGCTGACGCTTGCGGCCATGCCGTTCAAGCAAGATCAACCCCACCGCCAGAATCAGCATCGACAAGGCAATCTGCGCAGCCCCCGCCAGGTCGGACCGGGTTACCCAGGTGGTGTAGACCGATACCGTCAGCGTCTGTACGCCCAGGAATTCCGAGGCCCCAACATCGTTCAAGGCTTCCAGCAAGGCCAGGCTGGTACCCACCGCAATGGCTGGCCGCGCCAGCGGCAATGCCACGCGGAAGAACACTTCAATACGACCGGCACCCAAGGTCCGCCCGGCTTCCAGCAGATTTGCGGCCTGCGTGGAGAACATCACGCGGGTGCTCAGATAGACATAGGGATACAGCACAAAGCCAAGCACGAAGATCGCACCGGGCAGCGATCGCAGGTCTGGCAGACGGAACTGGCGAGGGCTGTCATAGCCCAGCAGATCGCGGATCAGCGTTTGAATCGGTCCGATCGGGTGCAGCAGATCCAGATAGGCAAAGGCAATGATGTAGCTGGGCACGGCCAGCGGCAACAGCAAGGCCCACGCAACCGTCCGCCGCCCGGGAAAATCAAAGGCAGTCACCAGCCATGCACTACCAGTGCCCAGACAGACCACCAGTACGCCCACGCCCCCCAGCAGCAGCAAGGTGTTCTTGGCCGAGTTCGGCAGGACGTAGTCCAGCAGGTGCGTCCAGTGCGCAAGGTCTGCACCGGTTGCGTGAACGATCAGCGAGAACACCGGCGCAAGCACGATCAATGCGATCAACGCAGCACCGATCAACCAGATTTTGCCCACCGGCGCATGCCGGATCGGAAACAGGAAATTGCGTAAACCCATCTAGTGCCAAGAAAAACGAGCGGGGCGGCATGTAGCCGCCCCGAGGGACAATCAATTGCTCACGACGCCCGCAAGAAAGCCTTGCGGGGCGCGCGTGACACGTGATCAGTTGTCGAAACCGACCTTGTCGACCAGTTGGCTGGCCTGCTTGCGGTGCTTGGCGATCTCGGTCAAGGCCAAGGCGTCGACGTTCATCTTGCCGAAGCTTTCCACGATCGGGTCGAGCTTCACGCCACGACGCACCGGGTATTCATAGTTCGCGCCTGCGTACATGGCCTGCGCCTGCGGCGACACCAGGTATTCAAGCAGCTTCGTTGCGCCAGCCTTGTTGGGTGCAAACTTCGCCAGCGATGCACCGCTGACGTTCACGTGCGTACCCGAATTCTTGGGATTGGCGAAGGTCGGACGGATCACCTGGATCGCATCGCCCCACTTGCGCGCGTCAGTACCGGCAGCAGCGCTCTTCATCTGACCAGCGTAATAAGCGTTGGCGATGCCGATATCGCAGATGCCACCCAGGATGTCACGCGCCACATCACGGTCACCGCCCGTGGCCTTGCGTGCCAGATTGGTCTTGACTGCGCGCAACCAGGTTTCGGTCGCTTCGACGCCGTCGTGTGCGATCTTGGCCGCGATCAGGCCGGTATTGTAAGGATGCTGGCCTGCGCGAATGCACAGCTTGCCGCGCCACTTGGAATCCGCCAGTTCTTCATAGGTGAAGCTGGTGATCTTCAGGCTCTTGTCGGCGTACAACACACGATCACGCAGCGACAGCGCGAACCACTGGCCATCGGCGGCACGCAGATTGGCCGGGATCACCTTTTCCAGCTCGGCCGACTTCAAAGGCTGCGTCACGCCGCCTTCGACCAGGTCGATCATGTTGCCGATGTCAACCGTCATCAAGATGTCGGCAGGCGACTTGTTGCCTTCTGCCTTGACGCGCTCCAGCAAACCGTCTTTCACGAAGACCGTATTGACCTTGATGCCGCTTTCACGCGTGAACGCGTCGAGCAAAGGCTGAATCAGCTTGGCTTCACGGGTCGTATACAGATTCACTGCATCTGCCGCCAGCGCCTGGCTGCCGATACCGGCCAATGCGGAAAGGGTGACGATGCGGAGCAGGGAAAGCGTGGGTTTGCGAAGAGTCATTGCGAGTCCGAAGAGAAAAGGACAGTGGCGCGGTGCACGATGCAAAAGCACAAGGCACCCGTCGAAGATCAGTGCAGGATGGGAATGATTCACATCACGATCATCCAGGCGCGCCCACTCTACGTCACTTTTCGCCGCAATTGGCAAACTACTTACAAAATTCTGAAGCCATCAGGGTTTGCCCTGAAATCAGTTCGGCTGGCGTGGAACATGGCACCACGCCGCTGAAGAACCGATCAGACCTGGTCCCACATGCCCGCGCGATGGAAAATTTCCATGGGGCGAGGCACCGGTGGCGGGGGCGGCCATCCCCCGTTCAGCAGGCATTGCGCAACCAGCACGCTATCAACCAGATCGGCCGGCTCGAAAGGCTTGCGCAGCAGGCCCAATGCGGCGTCTTGATGCTCAGGTGCAACGCCATCGGCGGTGCTTACGAAGACGGCGGGCAGACCATGACGGCCATGCAACTGGCGCGCAAGCTCGATCCCGGCACGCTGTCCACCGAACTCCACGGCGACCAGGGCAAGCTCCAGATTCTCGCTGGATGCCCACTGGAAAGCCTCGTCCGAGTTCAGTGCCGGGCCAAAGACCTCGTGTCCTTCGGCTTCCAGCGTGGCCACTGCCTGATAGGCGTGGGCGGGGTCGTCTTCTACGATCAAAATGCGCATTGCGGTGCCTGCACGTGAATAAATCTGGTTTGCCGTGAATGCACAGCCTCTTGAAGCGCCACCGCCAAGACCCCTGTCTTCAGGGGCTTCCATGCATGGTCCATACATGGGGTCGGCCGTTTTTCCGCCCCGATCATAACTGATGACGCTTACATTTATACGCACTTTCCAGGTCGAACACGTGACAGCAGCACTTACGTAAAATTGCGCTTTTGCTCGGAAACACGACCCATGTTTCTCATTTCCTGGTGCCGACGGTTGACCGGAGCCACGCTGCTTGTGATGGCGGGTGCGGGCACGGCCGCCACGCCGTTGAGCCAGCCGCCAAGCTCGGTGTATCGCCCCATCAAAGACTGGACGCTGGTCTGCGACAACACCCGGTACTGCGAAGCCAAGGGCTTGGTGGAAGGCAACCACGCCACCATGCGAATCGAGCGGGAAGCAGGCCCGAATACCCCCATCAATCTGGTGATCGACGCGTTGGGCGAGCTGCACCCAGACTTGCTGCGCGTCGATGACAAGCCAAGCGTGCTGCAGACCCTGCCCTGGCACATCGGGGGCCGACGCGACCTGAGCGAAACCCAGCTTAGTCTGTCGCGCGACAACGCAAAACGCGCGTTGGCGGCAATGATTGAAGCCAACAAGTTATCGCTGGGCGCATCTGCACAGAACGCGACCATCTCCTTGATCGGGCTGAAGGCCGTGCTCTTGTCGATGGATGAATTGCAGGGTCGGCTGGACACCCCTGGTGCATTGGTCCGTACCGGACCTCTATCCGAAAACCGCGTCGCACGAAGCGTCCCCCTGCCCTATCTGCCCGTTCGCACGACAGTTGCCACGGCTATCCCGCAGGGTTTCCTCGCCACCGTTCGCACAGCGCGCAGCGCTGCCATTGCAAGCGAATGCGAACAGGACCTGCAAAAGCCTAACGACGAAGCGAAATCCTTGAGCGCCAAAGAAGTGCTGGTGTTCCTGGAATGCCGGCGCGGTGCGTATCAAAGCCAGTACCTGTCCTATCGCGTCAACCGCGACAAACCGCAGGAAGTACAAGGCCTGGTACTGCCCGTGATGGCAGGCATCGACAAGCGCTTCGAGAAAGTGTTGTCGCAGCCAGAATGGGATCTCGACACCGGCACCTTGACCGTGGGAGCCAAAGGCCGGGGCGTTGCCGACTGCGGATACTGGGCAAAGTGGCGCTTCGACGGCGACGCCTTCGTGATGGCCGAGTTTCACGAGCAGCGCATATGCGCAGGCCGGCCCTGGGACTGGCCAGCGCTGTATCGCAGCAAGGCAAGCAAGGATTAGGAAGGGTGCGCCTTTGTCCTTGTCTGATCAGAAGAACTGGTTGGCGGGCCGTGCAAGCCCAAGATGATCGCGCAAGGTCGTGCCTGAATATTCGCGACGGAACAGACCCCGTCGCTGAAGCTCGGGCACTACCCGGCCCACGACATCATCCAGGCCACCCGGCAGCCACGGGAACATCACGTTGAAGCCGTCCGAGCCTTCTTCCAACAGCCAACGCTCCATGTCATCGGCAATTGACTTGGGCGTACCCACAAAGGCCAGACCGGAATAACTCCCCGCCTTCTGCGCCAACTGGCGGATCGTCAGATTGCCCTCGCGCGCCAAGTTCAACATGCGCTCGCGCTGGCTCTTGCTGGCATTGGTTTCCGGGATCTCCGGCAACGGACCGTCTGGATCGAAACCCGACACGTCATAACCCAGCGCACTGTTCAACGACCCAATCCCGCTGTCGTAATGCACCAGGCTGTCCAGCTGCGCGCGCTTGGCCTGGGCCTCTTCCACGCTATCGCCCACCACCACCAGCAATGCCGGCAATATCTTCAGCGCAGCCGGGTCACGACCGACCGTACGCATGCGCTGCTTGATATCCGCATAGAACCGCTTGGCCCCGTCCAGCGACGCCTCCGCCCCGAAGATCACCTCGGCAGTTTCCGCCGCCAGCTGACGTCCCGGCTCAGACGCCCCCGCCTGCACGATCACTGGCCAACCCTGCACCGGTCGCGCAATATTCAGCGGCCCGCGCACCGACAGGTTCGGCCCCTTGTGATTCAGCACATGCATGCGCGACGGATCAAAGTACACGCCCTGATCGACATCACGCACAAACGCGTCGTCCGCGAAGCTGTCCCACAGCCCCGTCACCACGTCATAGAACTCCCGCGCGCGCACATAACGTGCATCGTGATCCATCTGGCTCTCGTAGCCAAAATTCAGCGCCGCATCCGGATTCGCCGTGGTCACGATATTCCAGCCCGCCCTGCCCCCACTGATGTGGTCCAAAGACGCAAAACGCCGGGCGATGTGATACGGCTCATCGAAGGTGGTGGACGCCGTCGCCACCAGACCAATGCGCTCGGTAGCACCCGCCAGCGCCGACAACAACGTAAAGGGCTCGAAAGAAGTCACCGTATGACTACGCTTCAAGGCATTGACCGGCATGTCCAACACCGCCAGATGGTCTGCCATGAAAAATGCGTCGAACTTTGCGGCTTCGAGCTTGCGCGCGAAGTCTCGCAGGTGCTGGAAGTTGAAGTTGGCGTCTGGGTAGGCACCGGGAAAGCGCCAGGCACCGGTGTGGATGGCCACCGGGCGCATGAAGGCACCCAGGTGCAATTGGCGTGCTGATTCCATATTGATCCTTGAAAGCGGCAGTCGATTAGCGCCAAGCGCGGCGACGATGCATGCAACCTTACAAGATCAAAATGGACAGACGGGGGAAAGGCTTGTCGGGGAAGGGGATTTGCAGAAGGGGGTTTGCAGAAGAACTACGACATGACGTGGGCCGGCAAGCACCCCGCAAGCACTGCCTCAAGTTCGCCAACATAGGCCAACAGCACATTGTGCTGCGTCATCAGCGCAAGCGCGGCGTCGGCGTTTCGCAGCGCAAGGATGTCGGCAAGCGTATCGACAGTCGGCCGTAGCGGCATGGCTGCGATGCACGGCACGGGCACAGGGATCTTCACCTCTACTGTGCGAACAACCGCTTCTGGCGGCGTGGGCACGGCCGTACATCCCACGCTACAGACCAGCACGAGCAGCATCAAAGGTCGCATCGCAAGTCTCCGGGCGGGTGGTCTGGATAATGGTGTGCAGCACGCGATTGCGTTCCAGCAATTCTCGTGTCGCACGCTGCGCCACCGACAAGGCATCGGCAGCTTTTTGCTGGCGCAAGTGCGCCTCGGCCTGCCATTGTTCAAGCGCGTGGTTCTGCGCGTCGATGCTGGATTGCAAGGTCGCCACATTGCCCTGAAGCGTCACGCGATCGACGTTTACGACAGCAAGCTCGCGCAGGGCATCGTCACGCTGCTGGCGCGCTTCATTGCGCTGTCCGGCAAGCCACACGCACAAGGCCAACATCAGCAGGCTCACCACCAGAATGAGCTTGGACAAGAGCGTCACTCCCCTGCCCCCGCACAACGCGCATACAGCGTGGCCAGTATCTCGGCATACGCAACGGGATCATCACCCGCACCGAGTTCCGGCAAGGGCGGACACGGCACATTCGCCGCGCACCCCGCCAACAGAAAAGATAAAAAAGCGGCCCTCATGGTTGCCCCTCCGCAATCGCACGATTGGTCCGCTCGATTGCCGCATTGAGCGCCTCGCGCGCCGACTCCGGCACATTCGGCCGTGACGACACCGCCGCCGCCGTCGCCCCCGCCACCTGTGCCGCAGCCGCGGCCTGGCGCGACGCACGCACCGAGGTCTTGGCCGCCGACTCCGAGGTTCGCGCAGCCGTATTCGCAGACGCCGTCAGTTCCTCCAGCCGCACCGACATCCACGCCAATTGATCCTCCTTGCTATTGAGCAAGGCATCGGTCGTCGCTTGCAGACGACCGATCTCCGCCTGATGGTCCGCACGCTGCAACGCGAGCACATCATCCGCTCTCAACGCAGCCGAATACCCGGCCAGCCCGCCACCGCCAGCGATCAACACCAACAGCAAAAAGCCCTCGACCACATGCGCAACGCGACGAAACCGATCGCCATGCCCATGCAGCCAATCAAGAATGTTGGGCATGCTTGAGCACATCCATAAGTTGAGCGATCTGCGCCTCCAGCGCACGAACGCGGTCCTGCAGCAAACGCACCTGGTCGGTCAGCGTCTCGACCCGAACCTGCTGCGCCCCCTGCTCCTTCACCGCCTCATTGCGTTCCTTGAACGCATCATCGGCCCGTTGGTTCGCCGTCTTCAGCGCATCCCTGAGATCCTTGATCGTGTCATCCTTATCATCGAGCAGCTTGTAAAGCTGATCGAAAGAACCGACCGCCCCGGCCGCTTCCGCGTCCGCCACACGGTCGTTACGCCAAACCTTACGAAATGCCCAGACGGCGCTGGCGATAGCAGTGGCAATCCCACCCAACACGCCCCCCGCCGCACCAAGCGCCTGCCAGTCATCCGGTGTTTGCATCTACATCTCCATGGTTCCTCCGGCACGCAGGTAAAAGCCCTGCAAAGTGGCAATGCTGTGCTCATACTGGCCATATCCGGCGCCAGGAAGACTGGCCCAGATATTCCGGCACTTGCTGATTGCCAAAGTGAAACGACCCGCGAGGATGTCGTCGACCGCCCGCCGCTCCTTGATCTGCTGGAGAGCGATGCGGTCCTGGTTGATGGGGGAAAAGTCTTTCAGGTTCAACTGCTTGCTGTAGGCGTCCCAATACCTGGCCAAGAGTTGGTAGCGACCTGCTGCGGTGGACTTGATGCCCAGACGCGGCAGGTCGACCAATACTCGGGGGTGGGATGCGTAGCTGGTGAAGCGAGTGCGGCCAACGATCTGGTCGTAGCCGTCATCGCGGGTTGTGGGGGAGTTGGAGGTGCCTTCGGAGAAGGCGAGTGTGTCGAGGAAGGGGAGGAGGTTGGGGCCGCCTGCTTCAACGGACGTGACGCGCGGCATGGAATCTCCGAGCGAAAAAAAACCGCCATGTGGCGGTTCCGGAAGTTAGTGGAGCTTTTTTGGGACGTCGAACTGGGTTCACGTGCGTAGCCACCATCTGGTCAATGCGAAAAGCGGCGCCAGCAGCCATGTCAACAGCCTGGCAACGATCAATACAGCCGAATACGGCACGTATGGCAGCACACCTGAAGGTCAACGCAAGACGATTCACGTGGGTAACTCCAGCGCAGGAAGGATTGCGATCAGTGCGGCTTCGGTCGGCTCCAGGGCACGACCAGCCTGTACCTCGCCCAGATACCAGTAGCACTTGGCCCAAACCAGACTACGCCACTTGCGAAACGCCTGGCCCTCGGCCTGAAACAGTGGCACGGCCGGCTCGTCGGCGTAGGTGATGGCGGTCTTGATGTCGTCGTATCGGCGGACTTGCGCAGCGGCATCAAGATGCCCCTGAACGAAATTGGTAAGGGCCTTCACGCGGTTGTCGAACGTAGGGGCCACTGCGGCCTGGGCAGCGCGGTGTGCGACATCTTCTTCGGGTGCCATGTCCAGCAACACCCCATCGATTATGTGCTTAAGAGTCATTTGCGATATCCATAGGTGACGACGCGGGAAAGATTGCCAAGATTGCCCGAGGACATTTTTAGGGTGAGCCCTCGAATATCTGCCAAGGCCAGCGCCGCTATGCCTGCCGCGGAGTAGGGGCCGGGAGTCGCCCCCGCACTGTTGTTCACAATACCCTGCGCCGTGAATGCGGCCTGCCCACCAGCATTCAATGTGACCGCGATACGGCCGCTGATCCAGCGTGTCCCGTCCGTTGTAGTGACGCCAGGAGAGATTTGAAACATCGAGGTATTTACGGTGGAGTTGTCCAGCCGGCCACCCTGATAACTTTCTCTGGCGAAACTGTAGATGGAGGTTGTTACGTCACCCGAGCTATTCCTGAACGTCATACACGGAGTCGCGCTCGCGCTTGATCCGTACAGCCCGTCGAAGTGCACCTCGAGGCGCGTCAACTCCGGGTCGTCAAAGCCGGTGGTAAAAGCCACAGACGCCACATTGCCGATGTTGGAGACGTCTCCTAGCTTGATTACTGCGGCCAGACCGAGGACCTTGATGTTCGTGCCGGTCGCATAAAAACGGACTTTTTCGCCAGGATATAGACGAAGCGTTGTCGCGCTCCCCGATTGAGTCAGAAAGGGTTTTCCGGTCGGCGCGGCGAATATCGCCGCACCTGTACCGGATACGTCGATCTGTACGTCGCACCACCACCCATTCGGGTGAGCTTCTGAGGAACCCATAGCACTCATCGCACCAGGGGCGAACACAAGCGTCGCGCCGTGGTCGCTGCCCAGAACAGCCGCTGCGGGAGTCACGCGTGAGGTTAGCGGCTCCCAAAGTGTCCAGTTGCCGGTGGTGCGGCTGCGGGTCCACCCCATTCCTGTGTTGGAGTTATAGACCTCTTGCAAAATGTCGCTGCCGCGAAGCGACACTCGGATAAAAAGCCCCGCAGATGAAACCGGAGCATTTGCCGCTGCAACGCTGTTCGAGTACACACCCGGGTTCGTCGCAGAGTTGAGATCTGTGACGTAGGGCGTCTGCGCCGTCACTTGCGATTGACTCTGGCCCTGCCAAGCATTCCATGTTCCGGCGCTATCCGGGTAAGTGGGATAACCAGTCCGAATCCAAAGGCCGCCCGCCATCGATGACACTTGCTGAGCAACGATATCGCCAATCGCAGGACTCCCGCTGTACTCGCGGACGACGTCAATAAGGTAAAAGCCAGAACCCCTGCTCTCCGGAGCGTCCACGGCGGCCGTTTGTCCCGAATAGGTACCCGCCGTTACGACCGAACCAAAGGTGAAGCCAGACGCCAGAGGTGTGCGCCCGCCCCCGCCAGAGGGCTTCGCGTTCACTTCGTTGAGCGCCTTGACGATATCGGTCTTGTCGGTCGTTGTGAGAGTTGTCAGATTGCCAATGGCCTTCAGCGCAAAGTCGTCTTGGAGAAAGACGCCCGCGCCGTCACACCACACCAGACGACGACCCTGCGCTGGGATAACGATGGATCCAGCGCTGGCGCTTTTGACAGCGACGCTAAATCCGCCCGTGGTTGCGTTAAAAATCGACCAATTCCCCTGGGCTGCGGGCAAGGTTACAACGACGCTGGCCGTGAGAGCACCGGTGAACGTAAGGCTGGAGCACTCGGTCTGCGCCTGAGTGAGCGTCACGTCGCCCGTCAGGGCCACCACCCCTTGATTTTTGGTGAGGCGGCGCACGTACTGCGTGTTTGCGATACGAAAGCCAACGTCGCCAGGATCGGCGGTCTGTACCGCTACATTGCCGACGTTACGCATATCGAGGAGCGCCCCGATCATCGCCACATTTCCGCCGCCATTCGACCCGTTCCCGCCGCTGGCAATCATGCGGAAATCGTAGTCGACGGTGCTAGCCCCTGAGTGCCAATCGATGTACGGGGTGGTGGCCAGACCGCGGGTTGCGCCCAGCTCGATATTCGCGGCCCCGTTGGTACGTGGGTTAAGGACTAGCATTCCGCTGTCGAGGTTCAGCGCTGCCGCGATCGCAACGCTTCCTGTGGCGCGATCGATGTACAGAGCCTGGCCAAGATATACGCCGGTATCCGAAAAGCGGGTGATGGCGAGGTTGCTGCCCGAGTTCGCGCCCGCCTCGGGTGTGGCCGTCATACCGACACGCCAGCGCGAGCTGTTACCCGTCGTCAGCGCTACCAACCTCTCTGCGCCTGCCGCGCCATTCACAATAAGCGCGCCGTTAGTCTTGACCGAGTCCGCGGTGACGCTGCCGCCCTCTCCCATGTCGTCGTAGCTGCCGGTAAAAGCGACGGGTGCCAGAGTTTCGCTCAAGGCCTCGACCTCAGTAGCAGCGGTACCCGCTGGGTCTGCGCCAACGTTGTCAGGACCGAGCGGCACATCACCATTTTCGCCAGGCGCGACCCCAGCGACGGTTTTTACTTGACCAGCAGCGGATAGTGCCTCTTGCAGGCCGGGGATATCGTCGATGCCAAGCGAAACATTGCCCTCGACGTCCAGAACGTTGTTCACGCTTTTAACCGTACCCGTGCCTTGGCCGTCTGCGCCCGGCGCACCGCGAACGTTGATCGCCATGGCTGGATCGGACACCACCCCAGTTTCTGCCAGGTAGCCAGTTGCAGGAGGCGTGCCGCGCCCCCCGGCCCACGAGGTAATACGCAGGACGCGTCGATTGCCGTCGATGGCCAACGCCACGGTCGGCGTCCAGCCATTACCGTATGCCTCGACGCTTGCCAGAATCGTTGCGGCAGACTGCGCATTTACCTCGGCTCTGTTGGCCGCGACAAGCGCCTCCGAAGCCCCTTGAATAGCCTCGTCTTTAGCCGTCAACACCACAGCCCGGTCACCCGCGACAACCTGCGTTGACTCTCTGACTTCTTCCGCATTCTCTGCCGTAGCGACACGGTCGGCGGCAACGATAGCGGCATTCACTGCTGTTTCATTGGCTTTCCCCGTAGCGACATCTGCTGCCGTTGCTGCATCCACTTTAGACGCCGCCGCTGCGATGCGATCGGCTGCCGTGGCCGCAGCATCCAGAGAGGATGATTCGCTGGACGCGCTCGCCTCTTGCGCCTTTGTCGCGGCGACGCTTGCCGCTGTCGCGGCATCGACCGCGGAGGCCGCAGCTGCATCTTTGGCCGTGGTAGCAGCAAGGCGGTCTGCCTGCGTGGCTGCTGCGCTAGCCTGGGCCTTGGAAACCTCCAAGCCGATGCTGCTGAGCGCAGACGATAGCTCGGTATTCACGGCCTGGACGCCAGCTGAGATTTGACCCGCCAAGTCTGCAGCGCCATCGTCGATCTGCTCGGATAGTGCCGCAGTTCCATTAGCCACGATCTGGGCGACAGCCACGCGGTCTGCCGCTGTCGAGCCGGCTGCAGCCTGCGCGAGAGTCCTGGCCTCAGACGCCTCGGCTGCAGTGTCTTCAACCGCTTGGCGGGTAAGCTCGACCTGCACGGCTTTTTCGGTTGCATTGATACCGGCTGCTACCGCAGTTGCGCGCGCCTGCTCCGCATCGTTGCGATAAACGAGTGTTGCATCCCGAGCATCTTCTGCTTGGCGGACCGCATCCACTGCACCGCTGATTGCACTCTGCGCAGCTTCGTCCAGCTCATTAAGCTTCCGTATAGCATCAGGCCCGCGCATACCTGTAGAAAAACGTCCCATTACCACCCCTGAATAGAAATTTTCTTGGAGTAGGAAAGCGTGCGTGCGGCGATAACGCCGCCGGCAGCGAGCCCTCCGTAGATCATGTGGTCTTGTTCGAGCAGCGCATCGGTGTCCCCGGGAAATACGCTGACGAATACCTTGCGACCACCGCTCGTGCCACGCATGATCTGCATGACACGTGCGCGGTCTCGCGCATCAAGCCATTCCAGATCGAGCTCCATTTCGTCGTACTGCGGACCACGATCGGTACGAAGGTCACCAGAATCCGCACGATCGGACGTACTCATGTCGGCGATGTTGACTGCCAAACCGTATGAGGCGTTATGCTCGGGTTCCCAGTAAGCCCCTGCCACAATGCGTGCGCAGTCGATATAACCAGCGGGGTTTTCAGGATCAGACAGTTCAATCTCCACACGACGAGCAGCTACATGTTCAAACCACACTGCCGTCTTGCTTGCGCCGCCATATGCAAATGCGTTTGCATTAAGCGGTTCGGTCCAGTCCCAAAGTTCCAGCAGCGCGCCCGGGCATGCATAAACGAGTCCGGTGTCAACCAGCAATTCGCCAGCTGTATCTGCGTCGTAAAGTCGAGCGCGGATAGTTGCCATGGGCGACAAGTTGGTCGCAGGCAATGAAATAGCACCAACACTTTCAAGGTTGGGCCACATCAACGTATATGTCACGGCACTGCCAGATGCCCTGTGCACAGAACCTTTGATATCAGTCTGCATATGGACTGCGATGGATGCCCCCGCAGTAGAACTTGCGGTAATTACGGCGCGGTCGGCAGCGTTATCATGAACCAGACGTAGATTAGGCATCAAAAGATTCCTGTTCAGGAATAATCGGCACCAGTGAAACACCCAGGTAAAGGAGTTGTTCGTTAAATGCCGATAGCACGTCCGGTGTGAGGTCTGCGGCAATGGCAGGCATTTGCTGCTGAATCGGATAGCCAATTTGCTGCCCGGCCGCATCGGTCATTAACTGCACGGATGTCATCAACACATTAAAGGGTTGACCGCCGCCCTGCAGGCTATTGGGAATAGATATCTGAAGCCCAGCGAGTATGGTTTGGCGTTGCATAGTTATGGTCCTTAATAGCTAATAGTCATGGTGAAAGATTTGTCGACACCGTCGATATTGATCGAGCCACGAAGGTTATCCCCCCGAAGGACAATATCTTTCCCAAACGCGCCAGCGGGTCGAGTGTTAAGCGAGAAAGTGCCGTTGCAGGCGAGATCCCAAGCGTCGACAGAAGTCCGAGCAATCAGGCGGGCGGCTTCGATATAGCCAGACGCGGCAATATTGGTGGCATTCACAACATCGCCAGTTAAGCGGACTCCGTTGAAGGTCCCGCCATTAAAAGTCGTCCCAGTGAAAGTGCCGCCTTCGAAAGAAGTGCCGCTGAAGTGCCCACCTGAAAACGTCTTACCGATAAAAGAGCCGCTAACAATCTGATTCGCGGCGACCGTGCTTGCAAAAGCGAGGCTGCCAAGGTTGGTGACCTTCGTAGAAGCGTCCAGGCGCCCGGAAACCTGTGTCGCCAAGTCGATAGAACTCTGCAACGCGAGGTCTCCTAGGCCCTGAACACGCGCTGCTGAAAGCCTCTGACCGGCCGAAAATACAATGGTCCCCGCCTCGTCTCTGATCGTCAGGCCGCGGCTGTCGATCTGATTAGCAATGACGGTCTGGGCCTGAAAGTTCCCTTGATGGACGAGCGTGTTGCCGCCCGCCCCCTTGACTGCTTCAGGCAGCGAACCGGCACCGATCTGACCTGGTGGCACAACGACGGTGGGTGGCAACGTGACCGGCTCGGTACGCACGGTTGCCGCCTGCAGAATCTTGTCGCGAGCATTGATAATCGTGCTCATACCAACACCTCCACACCAACGCGGCGCGTCGACCAATCGGTACTCAACCCGATCACTTGCCCCGTCACCCCAGCATCCATCCCATATCGCGGATGCACGATGGTGAGCGCTTGTCCAAGTTCAAGCAGCAGCAGCGACGCGAACCCAGTAAAGGTGTAAACACTGCGCGGCACGGACCACAATGCAAGCTCACGCGCGGCCTCGGCCTGCGCATCCGCCTCCGTAAGCAGCAAGGTGTCGACGCGGGTCGGTTCACCGTGCAAGCGATACGTGACGGCGACCGCGGCATCGTTCGCAGTTCGCTCCAAATACTCTTGCTCGTACAACGTCCGATGCGCCGCCGGAATGCCCGTTTGGAGTGACTGCTGCAAGGTCCAGTTGCGTGCATATCCCAGTCGAACGCCAGCAATGACCGTAGTCCGCCTGGCGGGCTTGAAACTCCCCGCCACCATGTCAGCCGCCGTGATCACACGAGCAGCCCCCGAAGCAGGCAGCGCAAGTTTGAGCAAGCGCAAACGCCCGTTTCGAGACATCGCCACTTGCGCTCCCACGCTGCTCGCCAATTGCTGACAACACGCCAACACATTTGCGCGATCGGGCAGGTAAAGCCCCACCGGTTGAGGGTGCAACGTGTCGAAAGCACTCAGGTTTACAGGGTCCAGGTCGTTGGTCGTGAACCGGTCTTCGACCGTGCCATAGGCCGTCGCAAGCCGTTGCACGATGCCCGCCACCGTATTGCGGTAACCGCCAACGTTATCCCCTTGCACGCTGGCTGTAATTTGGCCCGCAGGGGACTGGTTAAGCGTGAATCGACCGGTAGACAACTTGTCGGTACGCAATACCGGCACGCCGTTGTCACGGACTTCGATCACACTCTCGGCAGGACCAGCATGAAACAGATACTCATGATTGGTCCCTACCAAGACAGGGCTGACGTTAAAACACTCACCGAACACCAGCGGTTGCAAGGCATCCTTGTTGGTACCTGTGCCACCAATCACCATCTCGCTGACCGGCGTGTTCAATCGCTGCAACTTGTCGCGCAGCGACAGGTTCAACACGCCAGCATCTCGGCTACCGATGTCAGCCACGGTTCCAGCGAAGATCCGCCGGAAAGCACTGCGTGGCCAGCGCACATCACCAATGAAAACTTCGATGGAACGGTTGTGCCAAACATCGGCGAGCCAATCGTCACGTTCACCGCTGGCGTTGTCGATCTCGATGTTGCCCGTCGACAGAGACGTCTGACCATCCAGCGGCAGCGATTCATCAAATGAGATCCCGCCACGGATGATGCCGAGGTACGCCAGGTTGGCCGGGGTGTCTGTCGTCGACGTGGTGTAGTGACGATCAGCCAAAAAGCGCGTAGTTTCCACTCCTTTGCTGAACACACCGACCTCGGCCAACACCACCCGGATTGCTGATGGCTCATCGAGCCAGACAAGAAACTCTGCGTCTGTCATACCAGTTCCACCTTTCGTTCTAATGCGGCGTAGGCACCACGACTAACCGCCTGGCCGACACTACCCGCCACGTGTTCAGCGCCAGCTGCAACAGTTGACGCGACGGCATTGGCACCATCGCCCGTTGCCTTAACCAACGCCGACTGCAAGCCCACGACATCGGCGCGCAACGCGCGCACCTCCGCCACCAACTCCGCATTGTTTTCGTTACGGGAAGTGCTGATCGCCGTGGCCGAATACATCTGGCTTTCCGCAGCGGTCAGTACGCGTTCGCCTTGATGAAGCTCTGCGACATAACCATCGAACGGCACGTAGCCAAGTCCATGTGCATGAGAACCATCAATCTCAGCCTGGCGAATTTCTGCTTCGATCTCAGCCTTACTCATGCCGTTACCTAGGGCCGTCAACCAGAAGTCACGCCCACCGGCATCGGCAGTACGACCGAATACAGACTGATATATCGAGTTCAACCACAGCTCGTTCTGCGCAACTTGCTGGAAGCTCGACTTGGCGCTGTCTACCCCCATATTTTCAGAAGCGTCTGACCAGAATTTCAGGCCGCCGGCATCTGCAGTTCGGTTGAGCGTCTCCTGGTACCAGCCTCCAACATTGCTAGGCGTTGCCAGTTGCGACTGAAGGGCTGCAGCAAGGTCCGCCGGCAGACCAGCAAGAAGTGACGTCACGTCGTCAAGCCGCCCGGCTTTCAGCGCAAGCGCCTCAAGGGCTGCCAGCTCAGACTGCGCGGTAGTTACCGCGTGCTGATACTGACGATCCAACACAGCGTATGCGTCAGCGGCAACGCCCCGAAGCTCCTGCAACTGCGCTAAAGATGCGCCGCCCACATCAAGTTGCTGTTGGGCATCTTTCTGAGTAGATGAACCCAGACCGTCCAACGCTCCGGTCACACTACCGAACACTGCGGTGTAGTCGGTCCCTGATGCGCTGTACTCACGCTGAAGCTGTAGATAGGTCTGCGCCCTACCTTGCAACTCTTCCAGGGCTTTAACGTCGCCCCCTTGTGCCTTGCCCAACGTATCGCGGTACTGCTTGGCCGCCTCCGCAAGCTTCTCGCCCAGCGTAAGAGGAGAAAGATCACTGTTCTTCAGATCTTCCACATACTTGCGCAGACTCTTTCCTAACTCGAGCAATGATTCGAGATTGGTCTTCTCGGTTTGGAAGCGTGCCAGTACCAAGTTGGCAAGTTCGCCTGACAATGACACTTGCTGCTCTAGAGACGCAGTTTGCATCGCGGCCCAAAGCTCTTGCTCACGTTTGGCACCGAACGCCGCGTCACCATCCAGCGCCTTGTCGATCGAATCCATCGTCGATCCGACAGCATTGCGTGAAGACAGCAAAGCGCTTGCGCGTTGCGTTGCCTTTTGCACGGCAGCCAGCTGTGTCTCAAACGCAGTCACAACGTCAGCTTTCTGCTGATCTGCCAACTGCTTTTGTTTGGTAGCAGTGGCTTCGGCAGTGGCGACGGTATAGTCAGACCAAGACTTGAAGGTTCCGTTTATGCCCAACAGCGTTGCCAGTGCTTTTTGGCCTTCTACATCAGTCTCGCTCAAGCTGTCGATCAAGCCATCAACCAATGATTTGAAGCCCGCCTCCGTGGTGGGCATTACTTGGCCAACGCCTTCAACAGCCTGCTTCATTGACTCGAAGCTGTTGCCCATTCGATCAGCTTCGGACGTGAAATTCTCGTAGTAGCTGCCTAGATTTGCGGTGAGCGGCTCAACGCCGCCTGCTACTTCTATGAGGCTGGCCTTGAGGTCATAAGTCAGCCCTTTGAGCTTCTCGAATGGCCCATCAAATGAATCGACGAACTGACTGAAGGTATTGACCCCTGCGACCTGAGCCCCGATTTTTGCGAGCAATGACGTTGCGGCTTCATCATTTAACGAAACCGCGTCGACACCCTCCACCAATTTGCGCAGCGCGCTTGGGATGTCGTTTGCTGACTGCAATACCTCGATTTGCAGGTGTTTGAGATCCGTTGTCAGCAACGCCGCAGCGGCCTCGGTCGTCAGCGTAGTGGGCAATTTACTGTTGTAGTAGCTGCCCTTATAGTTACTGCCGCTACCGTCCTCGCCCAGTTGCCGGCCGTCCGAGAGCGTCACCCCGCTCATCACGCCGCCGCGCCCCTTCTCTGAGCCTTCGAACCCAGCGATCAGGCTGGTGACGCTCAGGCCCGAACCAGCGGCTTTCAGCAGGGCGTTTACACCGCCCGCTGTTGCCGAGATCGCAGCGTTGACGACACTTTCTTGACCTGCCGTACCGCCAGATGGACCGTGCAGGAACTGGGCTTGTCCGGCCTCCCATTGGAATGTGCCGCCGCTCCGATTTTCGCCTTTGAACGACCCGCTGAGCATCGTGTAAATAGCGATCGCCGCGCCGATATACGGCATCGCCGTGCCGATCGCGCTCATCGCTCCTGCCAGAGTTCCGCCAGTCGTTGCCGCGGTGGTGGCTGCTGTTGTGGCAGCCGTCGTCGCTGCTGTTGTGGCCGCGCCGGTGGCAACCGTTCCGCCACCGAGCGACAGACCAAGCCCGCTTCCAGTAGCACTTAGGCCAAGTCCACTACCTGTAGCGCTCAATCCAAGACCGGTTCCAGCAGTTCCTGCAAGACCACCGCCAGCCAATCCGCCACCCGCGAGGCCACCGCCAACACCACCGCCTACCGTCAACCCCCCAGCACTAAGCCCAAGACCACCACCAGCCGTCAACCCAAGTCCGCCACCTGCCGTCAGGCCAACACCGCCGCTAGCGATTCCGCCGGTCAATCCTCCTGCCATGAATCCACTGGTAGCAGCTCCGCCACCAAGCCAGCCAGCCGCCTGCGCTCCGCGATAAAGCGATGACAGATTACTAACAGTGTCCGTCCACGACGGACCGCCCGTAGTGCCGGTGCCCGACCCACTGGTGAACCCCAGCGCGTTCGTCAGGTAGTTCGCAGCCCCCTGCGCGATCGGTTGGATGATCGGCCGCAGCACCATCGTCTTGAACATATTGACAAGGGTATTCTTGAATTTCTCGCCAAACCCTTTGCTGTTCTCAAAGCCCTGCATTAGGGCATCAGTCAAAGAAGAACCGATTTGTTCGTTTCTACGTTTTACCTCTTGGGTAAATTCGTTATCTGCAACTTTTGCTTCGAGCTCTTTATTGCTATCAACGGCCTCGCCAGCTGCTTTAGCTCTGCGATTAAGTGCTTCGACTTGCTTTTCGATCAACGCGATTTCTTCTTGCCGAGCACCTGAGGCCACGGCCGTTTCCAACCTGCTACGTGCACTTGCGGCATCTTCTTCCGCCTTCGCCGCGACCAGTTCCAGAACAGCCCCTTTGGTCTTACCGTACTGTTCAACCTGAGTGCGCAAGGCCTCTGCCTGCTGCTCAGCAGTCTGTGCTGACATCTGTGCAGCACTCACTGCATCCTGCTGCGGTTTCAGCAGGTAATCGGTACGCGCGTCCTCAACTTTTTGTTGACTCAGGCTCATGGCCGACTTCGCGTCGGTCACTTTCTCACTTAGCTCGGTAAGCTTGTCCTGCCACACACGCTGCTGTGTCGCGCCGCCTTTTCCGCTTGAAATGAGTTTTTCAACAGCTGCCTTCTCGTCCTCAGCTGCCTTAACGGCCACCTTACCAGCTGCTGTGGCCAGATTTGCGCGCTCGGTGAAGTAATCCTCCGCGCTTTTGGCTCCACGGCGATAAGCAGCTTCGTTCATTTCCTCACGACGTGCTATATCCGCTTGCTCCCGCCTTGCAAGCTTGTCTACCTCTTTTGAAGTTTTTTCGTAGGAGGACTGAAAATCGCTTGGCGCAGCACCGACGGACGGAGGAGTACCGCCAGGAGGATTTGTACCAGGAGGTTTAGGGGGAGAAATCGGTACAGGCGGTTTAAATCGAGAGTTTATTGCTTGCACGTTCTCTTTATATTTTTCCTCCACCTTTAGATATTCAGCACTTCCAATTACCAAACCGACAGTTTCCCGCTTAAACTTCTTGTCCTCTCCAGCAAGGGCGTCGGCCAGTTTACCTGCGGAGGTTCCCCCATCCATATAATTTTGACGGCTCAGAGCCGCTGCCTTCTGAATGGACTCGTACAACTTGGCTACAGCTGCAGTCGCAGCCGTAAGTTCATTCTTAATGCGTTCGAAATCCGCCACAGCGTTGTTATGCTCTAACGCACCCAGATTTGGATCGCGAGCCTTTTCCAACGCAGCCACATAGTCCATTGACAACTGTTTAATTCGAGCCGAATCCGTCTCGAATTTCTTACGAGCAATATCAAGCTCGTTATCGTCCAAGCCTAGCGCCGCACGTCGCTTCTTGGCGAGATCTTCGTACGTCGCGATGAGGTGGTCCAAGCCAGTTACCGTCCCATCAGCCGCAGCACGCGCCGCGGCAGCAGCGCGATTGGCTGCAGACTCCTGCTCTGAGGCACTTTCAGTTGCCTTATTACCGAACAACTCCCAGGCAGTGGTAGCCGCACCAATAGCAAGCACCGTCCATCCAATGGGACCAATCGTTGTCAGGAACACTCGAGCGGCGGTGGACGCCAGTCCGAGGCCAGTAACAATGGCGTTGGTGGCTCCACCCGCAGACGTCAGCCAGGCAGCCAGGGGCAACGCTGCCAATGTGGCTCCGGCTGAGGCGGCGGCGCCAATGTTGTCGGCCAGCGCACTGATTCCGCCCGCCAATACCGACGCAACGCCGCTGTTCTCCCCTGCTGTGCCAACAAACCGCGTCAGCGCGTTCTCCAGTTCAGTAAATGCTTGACCGACGGTCTTCACACGGCCATCAAGCTGTTCACCCACCGCTTCGTGCGCCTTGGCCAGGGCCGTAACAATGACATCCCCGGTAAGCTCGCCCTGCGAGGCCATTGCCTTCAGGCCTTCCAGGCTGACTCCCGTGCCGGTCGCCAGTGCCTGAAGCAAGCTGGGCGCTTGGCTGAGCAGAGAATTGAAAGCCTCCGCGCCGATACCCCCACTGGACATTGCCTCACCAAAGCCCACCATGGCCGCAGAAGCATCCGCAGCGCTTGCACCCGATGCAGCAATCGCCTGCGCAGCGGTATCGGTAACCATCGCCACGTCTCGCTGACTCAGGCCCAGCGCGCTAGCTTGGAGCCCAAGCTGCTGGTAGAGCTGTGCAACAGTTTCCAACTGCATGCTGGTGCGTTGGGCTGTGCTGAAAACCGAGTCTGTGACTTGCGCCAGACCAGCGCTTCCTTCGGCGACCAAGCGAAGACGATTCTCGACACCCTGCCAGGCATCGGAATACGCAATGATCTTGTCAATATCCAACGAGTTGACCAAAGCACCACCCAAACCGTTCAGTGCCTCGGTTGCACGTGCCGCAGCTGCGGCTTGGCCATCGAGCCCTTGCGCGATGCCACCGCCCTGCTCGCCAACTTTAGCCATCGAACTGGCCATCTTTTCGGTGGCTGCTTGAACTGCAGCAGCGCGTTGCATGTTTCCTTCGTATGCAGCAGACAAGCGTGCAACGGAGTCGGCAACGGCTGCGGCCGTTTGCATCGCCTTTGTATTGATGCCTGACAACGCATCCATCCGGGCAGCAAGTATGTCGACAGCCGCAACGATTCTCGAGACGTTGTCCGTCCAGGATTGACCGACCCGCTGAGCTGCCGCTTCAGTCCGCTCAGCCGCCTCTGACATCGCATCGAGATCGGCCTTGGCTGATACAGCTGCCGCGGAATCGATCTTCAGATCAGCGGTTTTTTCCATGGAGCACCCAATAAATAAACCCCGCTCGATGGCGGGGCAGAAATTAATTTGTCCCTTCAAGGACGACGAAGTATCTGCGGCTAAGGAATGTCCGCAGCATCAATCAAAAATCCCCGCTTTGAGTCGGGAGAAACTCGATGCAGTACGAATATCAGATGGGAACATCGAAGCGACCAACGGTTAGTCGCTCGCCCCCATCCCCATTGCAGACCCGATCTTCCCTCCCGAGTCATCCGCCAAACTCACCAACCACGCGCCATCCACCTCGCGCAGCGCCTTCAACTCCCACTCCGCAGGCCTGATCCCCCGCTGACGAAACCACACATCGATTTCCCCGTGCATCAACGGATTCGGTGCCATCCCACACTGCCGTCCGGCGGCAATCTCGCAGAACCAGCGCCATAGATACGCCGTCTCTTCAGGCGGCACAGGGGCGCTGGCCAATTCATCGGCCAGCACGCCGGTCTGCGCATGGATTTCCAACAGCACCTTCTTTCTTGAAGGCTGACCATCCTTGCCGGGCCGAGTAAACGCAAACTCGGCTTCAGCAAATGCGACTAGCGCATCGGTCAGCCCTGCGTAAAAGCGGCGCTGTCGGCCGAGGCTTCCAGGATCTGCGTGACGAAGCTGGGGTTGCGCGTCAGCAGCTTGCGCAGGTTGGCTTCACCGAAGGGTTCTTTCGGGCCGCGCCAGCCGATGGTGGCGATGACCGCTTTGTCGATGGTCAGGGTGACGTCATCTTCGATCGGACGCACGTCGGCGTTTTTGCCTTTGCGGGCATTGGCCAGTTCCTGGCGACGGCGGGTGTTGATGGTGCGGAAGGTGTGCGAGGACACTTTCTCGGAGTGCTCGCCCAGCACGCGCAGGTGGATGCCGGTGGGCAGGTTGGTTGCGGTAAGCAATTCGATCTCGACGCCTTGTTCGTTGGCGCCGCGTTCGTCGAAGTTGTCGATGCTGATTTCTTGTGCCTGGGTCATGTTTTTTTGTCCTGTGGGGTCACACCGCAATGCGGCGATAAAGGAAAAATGTCGGGCTTGAGGAAAACTCAAACGCCGTAAATCGGTGCCAGGTAGTCGTACAGCGCGCGCTGTACCGAGTCGGGCAAGTAGGTGCCCTTGATCGATACCTGCGCGTTGCCAAAGGACAAATCCTGGGCAGTGAGGGACAGCGTCAAGCTGACGGTGGATACGCTGTCGGCAACGATCGCGGTGTCTACCGCTGACACCGAGGCTGACAGGTCCACGCCGTCTACACGAACCCGTCCGCGGCCGTTGTCGCCGACCGCGATTTCTACGCGCGCCATACGCCTGCTCCTTGAAGAAAAAAACCCGGCCGAAGCCGGGCTGAAAGACGCTCTGGGCGATCAGCCGCCGTTGGCGGGTGCCGCAACTTCCACGGTGTCGCCAGTCAGGCGGAAGTTGAAGGTGGCGGACACGACGCCGGACACCTGCGCGTCCCACGAGCGTTGCGAGACCAGGGCCAGGGCCGAGAAGGTCGAGCCGTCGCTGAAGGTGACGCGGATCAGGCGGGTCTGCTTGTCTTGTGCAGCGGCTTTGATGACGACTTGCGCTTCGTCAGCCTGGACCCAGTGGCCGGACACGGTCATGGTGCCGGCATCGCGCAGACCCAGACGGAATTCCTTGGCGCTGGAGGCCAGGACAGTTGCGTCGATTTCGTCGGCGCTGCCGCCTTGGTATTGCACCGATTTGGCGGTGATGTCGAGCGATGCGAAACCGGCGGGTGCTACCACGGCATTGACGTCGGTGACGGCGGCGGTCGAGATATCGAGCTTGGTGCCTTGAACGAGCAGAACGGGATTGGCCATGTATTGACTCCAGAAACGAAAAAAACCCACTCGATGGCGGGATTGGGGTGAAACCTGATCGGGTCGGGACGAAAAAAAACCCCGACAGCTTTTCGATGTCAGGGTTGTTCTCTTACCTAGGCGCTGCGACAAACATCGCAAAAAAACGCCGAACGCAAAAAAGCCCGCTCATCGGCGGGCTTCATTTCTTTCGGGCGAATTAATGCAGCCCATCGGGCTGCATATACTCACACTCGAAAGTGCGGTGATCAAATTGTGGATCTATTATTGCGCACTTTTGCGCGGTAGTCAAGAATATTTCCAATCGATGTGACTGCATGGAACATCAACGGATCAAATTGGCGATATGGAATCGCAGCTGCGCGGCACAATGCCGAGGGATGCACGCCATAGCAGTAGTAGCCAGCCAACATCACTTTGTCTTTCATCGGCAGCGGCTCACCCCGCCATGCGGCTTCTACCAAGGCAGCATCCGATACTTCCGCACCGGACGGTGGCTGTCGCCATTCTTGGCGCGCCTTGCCTGCCAGCACTGCCAGGTGATGGCAGACCTTGCCGGTCATGCTGATATCGGGGCGACGGCGCTCGCGCATGATCTCGCCCCAGCGCTCCAGGCGTTCATGCAGCGCAAGCGGCACGCGCAGCCGGAAGTCGACTTCGCGGTGTGGTCGCGGCCCGTTTTGCTTGATGGTCACGAGCTTGCCGAAGGGGTCGATCACGTTGACCTCTCCGGCACGCGCTGACGCGGCTTCTTTGTGTTCCAACACGGCGGCTGGATCGCGGTATTCCCAACGTTCACGAGCGGACATGGTCACTCCCTTGCTGATGATCACGCGGCGCGGCGGCGCAATCTGGTTCGATTCGGCGAGCAAGCTCAAGCCCGCATGATTGACGGCGGTTACCGCCTGGGTCTGTGTCGAGATATTCATCTTGTTGTCTCCCCTGCGCTGTTGGTTTCGGCCACGATTGCGCCCGCCCTTGTCTTGGCACAGGCTGCTGTGCATCATTCGAAGCCTCTGGTCTTGCGCGGCGCTGGCATCACGTCTGGCGTGGCTGGCAACTCGGTTGAAGCAAGGCTGCTGAAGCGGGTTTGCGCACCGACATATGCCAGTCGTACTCGCCCGGGTTCTCCTTGCCGAATCAAGCCCACGTTGATTTCGGCAATGCCGCGCGCCAAGGTGTCTGCGTGGTAGACCTCATCTCGATAAAGGAACAAGGCCGCGTCGCAATCTTGTTCGATTGCGCCTGAATCACGCAGGTCTGATGGCATCGGTCGTTTGTCGGCACGGCTTTCCAGCTGGCGATTGAGCTGCGACAGCAGCACGATCGCAATGTCGAGCTCTTTGGCCAGCGCCTTCAGACCGCGTGTGATGCCTTCGATCTGCGCATTGCGGTTGTCGCCCTCGCCGCTCATCAATTGCAGATAGTCGATGACAAGCACATCCAGGCCATGACGGCGCTTGGTCGAGCGCGCCTTGGTGCGCACGTCGAACAAGGACAGGCCACCCTGATCGTCGATCCACAGGCTCAAGGTGCGCAGGCGTTGCAAGCCCGTTGATATGGCCAACCAGATGGCATTGCCACTGTCATCTGCAGGGATCGTGTCTGCCTGCAGCAGGTAGCGCAGATCGACCCGCCCGAGGCTGGCAATCTGGCGTTGCAGAAGTTGTCGTTTCGGCATTTCCATCGACAGGAAAAGCGCCTGCCCATGCGTGGCAACATAATTGACCACGCTCATCGCAAACGCGGTTTTCCCCATCTTCGGGCGCGCGGCGATCACGATCAGTTCGCCACGCCGCATGCCGCCTGACAGCCTGCGATCCAGGTCCGCGAAACCCGTTGAAATGGCTTTGGGCAGCACGCCGGCAGCCTGTCGTTTCATCTCATCGAGAAAGCTCTGCAGGCCATCGGCCACATGCTCGGGTTCGATCCGGCCGCGCGAGGCAGACAGCTTTTCCAGCTCGCCCTGGCCATAATCGATCAAGCTGGAAATCGGTTCGCCAATACTGGTGTGCGCACGATCGGACAACTCGGACGCCAGGGCCAAGACCCCACGCCGCTGCGCCCGGTCACGCACCATGTCTGCGTAGTGGCCAATGTTGGCCACGCCCGGCGTGTTGCGTGACAAGGCGTTCAGATAGATCAGCAGTTCGGCTGACTGCGCGCCCAGGCGATCGAACACCGTCAGCACGTCGGCCGCCGCGCCTTCACCGATCAGTCGCAAGACTTCTCGATAGGCCTGCCGGTTGCGCGGGCTGAAGAAGTGTTCCGGCCGAAGCTCACCTACATGATCCAAGGCCTCGTTGTTCAGCAGCAGCCCGCCCAGTACGGACTGCTCGGCAATGTCGCTGTACAGCTCGGCGCGAGTCATGCGCGACGCTCGTGCTGACCGCCGGCCACGTTGGAGAAGCCCGCCGGGCTGATCATCCAGTCGAAGCCGACATTGGGGGGAAGCGCGCAGTGTTCCCGCACCCAAGCGAAGTAGCGTAGCCAGAACTTGGGCTTGTCCGAATATCGAATGAAGGCAGCAATGTTGCCCGCGCGCCGGGTGGAATAGACGCTGACGGAAACCGTACCCAGTTGCTCGCCAAGTGCCGCGTTGTAGGCTTCGATCACCTCGACGGCAGCCGCGTCGTATTCGCACTGCACTTCGTCTTCCCAGCACGCGCTGTTCAACCAGGTCGATGCATGTTTCACATACTTCACATCGCTCCACAAACCAGCTGCGGTGCTGCGCCGAATCGATTCAAGCATCAAATCCAGCAACGCTTCGTCAGGCATCAGCCGCGCGAAAGCGTCACGGGCATCTTGCTTGTCGACCTTGCGAGGATAGGCCTGCCAGAAACGATCGAAGCGGTCTTTCAAGGTGTCGCTCATCATCAGATGCGAACGCGCCGCACGACGAGGTGACACCTGAGTGACAGCGACCGGCCGAGGATAAAGATTTGTCTGTTGAAGTTGGTTTTTGGGCTTGTCTTTTGAGGGTCCCGAGACGGGACGCTGCACGTCCTGATCCGGGACCAATACCAGTCCCGAAACCGGACTGGAAGCCGGAGATGCAATCGGCTCCGCGTCGTCCCGATCCGGGACAGGCAGCAATGCAACATCGGACTGCCGCACTGGCTTCACCCAGGTTGTGTGCCGTTTGTTGATCCCGACGATCAACCCATACCGGCCAGGCTCACAGACCACGACATTCATGCGCTCCAACTGCTTGAGTGTCGTCGTCACGTGGTTGCGCGCAATGCCGCACAAGGCCCCAAGTTGCGACGCGGTCACGTCGTCGACTTTCTTGCCATAGCCATACGTCTTGCGCACGACTGCCAGCAGCACGTGCAACTGGCGTCCGGAAAAACCGAAGCGCAGCACGGCGTCGTACAGCTCGTTGGCCAGGCGCAAAAATCCGTCTTCAACCTGCGGCCCTTTGCCACCAAGCTCAACCAACTTCGATGTACTCACCAAAGGCATTCCCCCATATCGGACTGCTTGTTGTTCCCACAGTGTTCTCACTGCCCTACTCCCTACGCGTTTTTGCGAATCACAGGGCCGCGCGTCATGCCCCACCATGAGCGCGCCAGTTCGTCGAGCAACTCAGCTTGTTTGCGAACGAACGCCCCCGTCGCGCTCGGAAAACGGCTCCGGCGACGTGTCGTCTGATTCATGTTGTTGGTGAAGGGCTAGCGCCCTTGATCATTTGAAATCGTTATCGCGATCAACTACGATACGTGGCATCGCGATGCGATCAGCTTGCAATTGCTCGACTTCCGAAGAATTTAGTAGGAGGATTGGCAAAACAGCGCAAGACTTGATGTATCAATTTAAGCGCATTTGCGCTCAATCAGCAAGCGCAAATGCGCGTGCACAACCATTACTTTTGCGATATGAGCACTCTCAGCGAACGAATGAAAGAAGCCCGGGTACAAGCCGGGCTGTCGCAGGCGGAGCTGGCCAAGCAGCTCGGCGCAGGACAATCGACGATCGCCAGCATTGAGAACGGCCGTAACCAGAGTTCTGGCCGCCTGGTCGAGATAGCGCAATTGCTGCAGGTCAACCCAACCTGGCTGGCAAGTGGTCAGGGACCGCGCAAGGCTCAGGCGGCGATTGACAGTGTCGATGCCAGTGACCAGATCGTGGTGTGGGAAAAGCTGTCTGATCTGCCTCCGGACGAAAACCGCACGTGGATCGATCGCTACGATCTGCTGTGTTCAGCCGGCACCGGCATCATCCAGTGGGAAATCAGGCAAAAACAGGCACTGCCTTTCACCATCGATTTCTTCAAGGCCATTGGCTCCAAGCCAGAGCATTGCCGGCTGGCAAGCGCACGCGGCAACAGCATGGAACCGTTTCTGTTCGATCGCGACATGATCATGATCGACATCAGCAAAACTACGGTGCGCGACGGCAACGTCTATGCAGTGTGCTTCGAAGACGAGACCTTGGTGAAACAGCTGTTCAAGCAGGCGGGGGGAGCCTTGATGCTGCATTCCTACAATGCGAAATACCCGGATCGCATCGTTCCGGCATCGGAAGAGACCAGCTTCCAAGTGATCGGGCAGGTGATCTATCGATCCGGGTCGGGCTTGCCGGGAGTCTGAGCCAGCGCGGGGTTCGGGCGCATCTCCCAAGACGTGTCCCGCAGCTTTCCAGTCAATGTGAAAGCTGCGGACTCAAGCCAATCACGTAAGGGTCCAGCGGATCGCGACAGGCGGTGAAACCCAGATACTTGCATATACAATGATTGTAGCTACAATCATTACATGAATGCCACCACCTCCAAAGGCTGTACCAACTTCCGCTTGCGCAGGGTGTCGCGGGTGATTTCGCGTCATTACGATGCGCACCTGTCTGCCAGCGGCCTGAAAGTGACGCAGTATTCAACGCTGTCCCACTTGGTCAAGCTAAGCCCGATTCGTCCGGTGGATCTCGCCCGCAAGATGGGCCTGGACGCGTCGACACTCACTCGAAACCTGAAGCCATTGATGCTCGCCGGCCTTGTCGAACAAGGCGACGGCACTGACGCCCGCAGTCGACAGATCACCATCACCGAGGCAGGACGCAGCAAACATGCTGATGCCCACGCCATGTGGAAAAGAGCGCAGCTGAGCCTGAACGACTTGCTGGGCCTTGATCGTGTCCTGGCCTTGCACGCCCTGCTGGACGACACGATGGACGTGCTCAATACCGCTGGCCTGACTGACGAATCGACGGACTGACTCCATGACCACGCTCGACCCGCGCACGCGCATGCTGTTGGAAGCGCCCATTGCGCCAACCATCGCAAGACTCGCTATTCCCAATGTCCTGGTGATGGTCGCGCAAGCGTCCGCCGGGCTGATCGAAACCTACTTCGTCGGCAAGCTGGGGACCGACGCACTGGCCGGCATGGCGCTGGTCTTCCCGATCGTGATGTTGATGCAGATGATGTCGGCCGGTGCCATAGGCGGTGGCATCGCGTCATCGATTGCACGGGCGCTGGGCGGCGGTAGACGTGACGACGCCAATGCGGTGGTCCTGCACGCGCTGGTGATCGCGCTTGCCTTTGGTGCAATCTTCACCGTCGGTCTGTGGTTCGGCGGTCGCTGGCTGTATACGCAGATGGGCGGATCGGGTGCCGCGCTTGATGCGGCGTTGGTCTATTCCAACTGGATCTTCGCCGGGGCAGTGTTCGTCTGGCTGTTCAACTCATTGGCAGCCGTATTGCGCGGCACCGGCAACATGGCGGTACCAGCCAAGATCACGGTGTACGGCGTCATTGGTCTGGTGCCGGTGTCGCCGTTGCTGATCTTTGGCTGGGGTCCAATACCGGTGATGGGAATTGCCGGCGGTGCACTGGCATTGCTGCTGTACTACATCGTGGGCACGCTGGTGCTGGTTGCGTACATGCGGTCGCCGAAAAGTCTGCTGAAACTGTCGCTTACCGCCATCCGCCTGCGTGCCGTGTTCTTCCGCGACATCCTGAGGGTCGGCATCGTGTCGGCCATCGGCGTGATCTGCACCAACCTTGCCGTGGCCATTGCAACCTCGCTGGTCGGGCATTTCGGTTCCGGGGCGATTGCCGGTTACGGCACGGCATCGCGGCTGGAATATGTGCTGATCCCGCTGGTCTTCGGCCTGGGTGCGCCCTTGCTGACCATGGTGGGCACATGCATCGGTGCCGGCAAGCGCGACCGCGCACTGCAAGCCACCTGGATCGGTGGTGCCATGGCGTTTGCCATTACCGAGCTTATCGGCATTGCGGCGGCCCTGTTTCCGCGCGCCTGGCTGTCCTTGTACGGTACCGATCCGGTGATGCTGGAAACCGGCACGGTCTACCTGCAAACCGTGGGGCCTTTCTACGGATTCCTGGGCCTGGGCCTGGCGATGTATTTCGCGTCGCAAGGTGCGGGACGCCTGCTGTGGCCAATCACCGCCACCATCGTGCGCTTGGTGATCGCCGCTGGTCTGGGCACCTTGGCAATCTACTTGGGCGGGACGCTTGGCCATGTGTTCCTGGCGCAAAGTGCGGCGCTGCTGGTGTATGGCGTGGGCATTGCGTTGGCCATTTCTGGAGGGTCGATGTTCGGCAAGATCGGTCGGCCAAGGCGCACGGCAGATGCAGTGCGCGGCGTGCAAGCCGGCTGACTGCCCACCGCGACCAGACAGGTGGCTCAGTCTCGCTTCGCTGCTTGCATTTCCGCGATGTAGGTCCGCAGCAAACCCACCCGCTGCGGCCTGAAGCTGGCACCAGTGGCCGTTGTCGCCGATACCCGGTCGGCCCGGAACATGCGGAAAGCCTGGCGCAGGCAGCACCAGGACAGCAACATCAGCGAGCGGTCCAGGTACACGATGGCCAAGGGCCAGATCTCGCGTTCGGTCTGCTGCCCTTGGCTGTCGGTATAAGAAATCTTCAGCGCCTCTTCACGCCAGCACGCTTCGCGGATCACCTGCATGTCGGGCAAGGCGGCAAAAGCCTGCTCGCCCCGGTAGACCTGCGACACCGCGTTCAAGACCTGCTGTTGCCGAACCTGCGGCAGCGTTGCCGATACCTTGGCGAGCACCGATGCTGCGGCCGCAGCCAGCGCCGGATCGCCAATATGGCGCACTTCGGCCAGGCCGAGCGCCAGCGCCTCGACCTCGATGCGGCTGAACATCTGCGGCGGCAAGGTGCCGTCCTCAACCAGGCAGTAACCGAAACCACGTTCGCCACCGATTTCGGCACCCGCGGCGCGCAGGCTGTCGATGTCGCGATAGATACTGCGAACCGACACCCCGGTTTCCTGCGCAAGGCGAGCAGCCGTAACCGGTGCCGGCAGCATTCGCAAGGCCTGCAAGAGGCGTAGAAGTCGATCAGGACGCGCCATGCTTCAACTGACAGGAATTGACAGGAGGGCTGCCTAGAATAGCAGCCATTCCAACCCACCGGCCCCTGCCATGCTGACTGTTTTCCACTCCCCCCAAAGCCGCTCCACCAGTGTCATCGCCTTGCTCAACGCGCTTGATGCCATCGACCAAGTGAAGATCGAGATCGTCACCATCACACGCCAGGACGGTACCGGCGCGCGCGATCCGCGCAATCCGCATCCGGACGGCAAGGTGCCCCTGCTGATGGACGGCGAGGCGGCCATCTGGGAACGCAGCGCCATCTTCCAATACCTGGCGGACCGCTTTCCGCAGGCAGGCTTGAACGTGCCCGTGGGCCACCCGCTGCGCGGTACCTACCTGAGCTGGCTGGCCTGGTACGGCGGCGTCATGGAACCGGTGATGGTGCTGGAGGCCGCCGAGCTTCAGCACCCGTTCATCACGGGCACTTTCCGCAGCAGCACAGAAATGAAGGCGCGTCTGGCTCAGGCGCTGACCGAGCAGCCCTTCCTGGTAGGCGAGCGCCCCACCGCTGCCGATCTGCTGCTGCACTCGCCCTTCGCCTGGTTCGGCAAGCCGGGCGTACCGGCTATCGACGCATGGGTGGACCGATGCATGGCCTTGCCAGGTGCGGCCTATGCCAAGGCCTTCGACGAGGAACATGCCCTGGCATGAACCGCGTCGAAGGCGGTGTAACCCTCAGGCCGATCAATGCGCCTCGGCTTGCGGGTGCGCCAGCGCAGGCACCGCACCAGGGTCACTGTCGCGGCTTGGCTTGATCCGATACCAGATGGCATACAAGGCCGGCAGGAACACCAGCGTCAGCACCGTGCCGCCGATCGTGCCACCAATCAGCGTGTAGGCCATCGAGCCCCAGAACACCGAGAAGGTGAGCGGGATGAAGGCCAGCACGGCGGCCATTGCGGTCAGGATCACCGGTCGCGCACGTTGTACGGTGGCTTCCACCACGGCGTGATACGGGTCCAGGCCGTCCTGCTCGTTGGTGTGAATCTGGCCAACCAGAATCAAGGTATTGCGCATGATGATGCCGGCCAATCCGATCAAGCCCAAGATGGCGTTGAAGCCGAAGGGTTGATTGAAGATCAGCAAGGTCGGAACGACACCCACCAGGGCCAGCGGCGCGGTCAGCAAGACCATGGCCATCGCAGACATCGAACGTACCTGGAAGATGATCACCAACATCATCAAGGCCAGCATGATAGGGAAGACGGCAGCCAGTGCAACATTGGCCTTGGCAGACTCTTCCAGGTCGGCGGCCGTCTCGATCTTGTAGCCAGCGGGGAGCTTGTCGATGATCGGCTTCAGTGCGGCGAGCACTTGCACAGAGACTTCGGGTGGCTGAACACCCTCGGCCACATCGCCGCGTACGGTGATGGTCGTCAGGCGGTCACGACGACGCAATATCGGATCTTCCATGCGGATTTCCGAACGGCCGATCTGGTCCAGCGGAATGCGCTGTCCATTGCTGCCGGTCAGCGTGAAGGCACCCAACTTGGCAGGGTCCAAGCGGTCTGCGCCCGCACTGCGCGCCACCACTTCGACGGCACGAATGTCTTCGCGAACCTGAGTAACCGGCGCGCCGCTCAGCAGGAATTGCAGTTGCTCGGCCGCGTCTTGTGAACTCAGGCCAAGGGAGCGCAGGCGGTCCTGGTCAAGCACGAAGTGAACGGTCGGCACACGCTCGCCCCAGTCGCTATTCACCTGGCGCAACATACTGTTTTTCAGCATCACGCCGCGCACTTCTTCAGCGATGCTGCGTACCGTTTTTTCCTCTGGCCCCATGACCCGGAAGGCCACCGGGAACGGCGAATAAGGCCCGAACACCAGCTGGGTCACGCGGACTTGCGCTTCGGGTGCCAGGCCTTCGTCGGCAGCCTGGCGCAACGATGCTTTCAGGCTGTCGCGTGCGGCCTCGCTATCGGTCAGGATGATGACTTTGGCAAAGGACGGATCGGGCAGCTCTGGCGAAATCGCCAGGTAGAAACGCGGCGCACCTTGGCCGATGTAGCTGGTCACCAGTTTGGCTTCGGGCTGCTTCTGCAACCAGGTTTCGATCTTGGTGACCGCCTCGCCGGTCGCACCGATGCTGGTGCCTGGCGGCATGCGCACTTCCACGATGACCTCTGGGCGGTCGGACTGCGGGAAGAACTGCTGTTTGGCTGCGCCCATGCCGACCACGGACAGCACCAGCAATGCCAGCACGGCAGCAGCAACCTTCTTCTTGTGCGTGACCGCCATACCCAGCAGGGTGCGCAATCGGCGGTACCCCGGCGTGCCGTAGATGGCAGCGTGGCCACCTTCGATCTTCTTGAATTGCGGCAACAGTTTCACGCCCATGTACGGCGTGAATGCCACGGCCACCACCCACGAGGTCAACAACGCAAACATCACCACCCAGAAGATGTTGCCCGCGTATTCCCCGGCGGTCGACTTCGCAAAGCCCACCGGCATCAGCCCGATGGCGGTCACCAGCGTGCCCGACAACATGGGCGCAGCCGTATGCGTCCATGCGTAGGTCGCCGCATGAATGCGGTCGTAGCCCTCTTCCATCTTCACCACCATGGTTTCGATGATGATGATGGCGTCGTCCACCAGCAGGCCCAGCGACAGGATCAACGCCCCAAGCGTGATGCGGTCGAAGTCGCGTCCGGTTGCCAGCATGATCACGAACACGCCGGCCAGGGTAAGCGGTACAGCAGCGGCCACCACGATGCCCACACGCCAGCCCAGGCTGACCAGACTCACGACGATCACCACGGCAAGTGCCACGAAGAACTTCACCATGAACTCGCCGTAGGCTTCCTGGATATTCACGGCCTGGTCGGTCACCTTGGTGAAGGACAGACCCAGCGGCATCTCGGCAGAGATGGCCTGCGCTTCTTTTTCCAGCGCCTTGCCCAGTTCAAGACCGTTGTAGCGGTCGCGCATGACCACGCCCAGCAGCAAGGCGGGCTCGCCCTGGTTGCGGATCAGGAAGGTGGCGGGGTCTTCATAACCGCGTGTGACCTCAGCCACGTCCGACAACTTCAATGTGCGGCCAGCCGCAACAATGGGTGTGTCGCGGATTTTCTGCAGGTTGTCGAAAGCGCCGTCCAGGCGCATCAACACCTGCGGGCCTTTCGTGTCGATCGAGCCGGCCGGCGTCACCAGGTTTTGCGTGGTCAAGGCCGAGAAGATATCGCGCGCGGACACGCCCAGCGTGGCCAGGTGCGTGTGCGAGAACTCGACAAAGATCCGCTCGGGTCGCTCGCCGATGATGTTGACCTTCTTCACACCGGGCACATGCAGCAGCCGCTGGCGCAGGGTTTCCGCTTCGCGCACCAGCAGGCGCTGCGGCTCTCCCTTGGCCTTCAGCGCATACAGCGCAAAGGTCACGTCGGCGTATTCGTCGTTGACGATCGGGCCAATGACGCCACGCGGCAATCGCATGGCTTCGTCACTCAGTTTCTTGCGCGCCTGATAGAACTCTTCAGGCACTTCGCCGGGGGGCGTGTCGTCGCGCATCGTCAAGGTAGTGAAAGCCAGCCCAGGCCGCGTGAACGTTTCGCTTCGGTCATACCACTTCAATTCCTGCAAGCGCTTTTCCAGCGGCTCGGCAACCTGGTCCTGCATTTCCTGCGCGGTTGCGCCTGGCCAGGCGCTTACCACGGTCATCACCTTGATCGTGAAGCTCGGGTCTTCGGCCCGGCCCAGCTTCAGGAAAGCAAAGATCCCGGCGATGGTGATCGCGATAATCAAAAACAGCGTCACGCCCCGCTCGCGCACGGCAAGCGCGGAAAGATTGAAGCCAGTCATTTGATCGCACCTGCACTGGCCACATCCGTCCGCGTTGCGTGAGTCGCTGCTGCTGCAGGGCTGGCGGCACCCGCCTGCTGCTCGCCAGCGATGCGCACGCGCTCGCCGTCGTGCAACAGATGCGCGCCCAGCGCGACAAAACGTTCACCCGCGTTCAGGCCGCCTGACAAGGCCGCCGTTTCCACCCCCAGGCTTGCCACCTGAACCGGCCGCCAGACGACTTGCGGCGCTTCTCCCTGAACCACCCAGACGCCAGGCCCCTGCCCCTTGTCCAACAAGGCAGCCAACGGCACCTGCATGGCAGAAGTACCACGCGTATCAGGCAGATGAATGGTCACGGTCGTGCCCAGCGGCGCTGTGGCGGCAGCACCGTCGAGCACATAACGCGCCTCGAAGGTGCGCGTGCGGGGGTCTGCCGCATCGGACAACTGCCGCAGGCGAGCGGCACCGGTAATACGGGCATCGTGATACAGCGTTGCGCGTGCAAGCGACCCCACTTCCGGTCTCAGGGTTTCAGGCAAGCTGACGATGGCTTCACGCGGACCGGCATGGGCCACGCGCACCACGGTCTGCCCTGCTGCCACCACCTGACCAGGCTCTGCCAGCGTTTCCACCACGATGCCGTCGGCGTCAGCCAGCAACACCGCATACGTCGCCTCGTTGCGCAGTACATCGGCCTGCGCCTGCGCAGCCTTCAACTGCGCATCGGCGGCATCAGCGGCAGCCTTCATCTGGTCATAGGCCGATGCAGACACCGCACCGGCTTCGACCAAGCCCCGATAACGCTTTTCATCCGATGCCGTCTGCAACGCACGGGCGCGCGCGGCAGCCACGGTGCTGGCCTGCGCCGCGCTCGCCAGGGCGAAATCGGTGCGGTCAACACGGAACAGCGGCTGACTACGCTTGACGGTCTGACCGGTATCGACCAGTCGTTCGACAATTTTTCCGCGCACCCGGAAACCGAGTTCGCTTTGCACGCGTGCCGACACGATGCCGGTGAAACCGCGCTCTGTCTGGACAGCACCACCGGCGGTCGCGACGCGCACCAGCGGCGGACCGGTACGCGGATCGGCTTGCTCGGCATGGGGCTGGCAGGCGGCCAGCGCGATGGCGAGCATGCTCGCCAGAAGGACGGAAATGGGTTTGCTTGAATAGGACACGGTAGCCCTCTCTGACGAGACAGGCTTGCAGTGTCCGATTCAATGACTAGTTTGTCAATTGGTCACTAGTCACTATTTGGAGACATCAGGGTGACAGGCTACGCAGCACCAGGCTGATGACCTCATTGGGTCCATCGGGCAACAGATCCAGGCTGTGCTGCAACATCACCGGATTGGTGAAAGGCTGCATCGCCTGGGTAATGGCCCGGCAGGTTTCGTCCAGCGGCGTCTTGCGCTCGAACTCGCCCGATTGCCTTCCTTCGACAATGATCTGCTCAAGCATGGCGTAGATCTTGTCGCCGTACTGCGTCGACGATGACCACTTCTCGATGACCGAATGCGAGGCGATGTCGTAGAGCTTGCGGTCCGAAAAAAACAGCTCTGCACTGGCAGTGACGATCGCGCGAAACATGCGTCGCAGCTTGTCTGTCGGGGTTTTTGCATCCGCCATCGACAGGGCGACGCTGGCCAGCACGGCATCCAGGCACTGGTTGCAGATGGCTTCGCCGATCGCCTGCTTGGAATCGAAGAACTTGTAGATGTAGGCCTTCGAAAATCCGATTTCCTTGGCAAGGTCGGAAACCGTTGTCTTGCCGTAACCGTACTTGGCGAAATGCTCGTTGGCGGCAGATACGATCTGCTCGCGGATCGTGTGGTCGGCCGGTCCGCGCTGGCCGGCTGACTGATCGTGTGGAAGAGTGCTCATGATCGAGTTTTACCATCCCCAGAGAGATTGTTGACGGGAACTGACAACGGTTAATCATTGACATGAAGTGACCATATTGAATTATAGTCACTAAAATATCTTGTGAAGCCATGACATGCGCGCCGCATCTGCAACCGTTCCCTTCATCCTGGCCATCTCCTTGCTGAGCGCCTGCACCGTTGGCCCTGACTATCGCCGAGCTGAACTCACTGCACCAGACACGTTCATGGGCACCCAGGCGGTGGCCCAACGTGCAGCGGCATCCCACGCCGACCTGGCCAAGTGGTGGGAAGGATTCGATGACCCTTTGTTGACGAAGCTGGTGTTGCGGGCGCTGGACGAAAATCTGGATGTTGCGCAGGCCGTCACGCGTGTCGCACAGTCACGAGCGTCCTTGCAATCAGCCAATGCTGCGCTGTTGCCAGCGGGTGATGTCAGTGCACAGTCCACCCGCGCCCGCCAGTCACTGGAAACGCCACTTGGCCGTGTATTGAATGCCACCCCTGGCTTCGACCGAGACGGTGAATTGCACGAAGCCAACCTAGGGGCGCGCTGGGAAATCGATGTATTCGGTGGGCTGGACCGCAATCAGGAAGCTGCACGCGCGCAGTTCCAGGCATCCCAGGCAGGTGTGGCCGGTGCGCGTCTGATGGTGGCGGCCCAGACGGCCGATACCTATGTCGCGGTGCGCGGCCTGCAGTCGCGCATTGCCATCGCCAGGCAACAGGTCGAGACACAGCGCCGACTGCTTGCCGTCGTGAAACTGCAGTTTCAGGCGGGCGTCGCGGCGGAACTGCAAATGCGCCAGGCGGAAGGTGCTCTGTCGCAGGTCCAGGCGAGCATTCCCGGGCTGGAAAATGGCCTGGAAGCCGGCATGAACGCGCTGGATGTATTGCTTGGCGCACAGCCCGGCACCTACCGGGCCGAGCTTCAGACACCTGCGGCAATTCCGTCCGCTCCCGCCATTGCCCATGCAGGCGGGCCGGCAGACCTGATCCGACGCCGTCCCGACCTGATCATTGCCGAGCGTCGCGTGGCGGCATCCAACGCCCGGATCGGCGCGGCAATGTCCGAGTACTACCCGAAGTTTTCCATCAGCGGCCTGCTGGGCTTTGCAGGCACCAGCAGCGGCAACCTGGGTAACGGCAGCACCTTGCAGGCACAAGGCACGTTCGGCTTGCGCTGGCGCTTGTTCGATTTCGGACGGGTCGACGCCGAGATTGCGGCAGCGCGCGGCCAGAACGCGGAAGCATTGGTGGCCTACCGACAATCTGCCCTGCGCGCCTCCGAAGATGTGGAAAACGCATTCACTGCCTTGGTCAAACGGGAGACTGAGGAGCGCCTGCTGGCTGATGGCGAACAGGCCTTGGCCCGCGCCCGGGACGTCTCGATGAAGGCTTATCAGGGCGGCGTGGTCAGCCTTATTGAAGTGTTGGACGCCGACAGCCGGCTTTTGCGGACGCGCGATGCCCGCGCGCAGGCTCAGGCTGAAGCATCGCGTGCCGCAGTCGCCTCGTTCCGGGCATTGGGCGGCGGATGGAATGTAAACGGTGACACACCAAGTGATTCATGAGCAAGATTCATAGGGTCATGCGATAAGCAACGCCTAGTAACCCGCCCTCGCGTTCTGTACCTTTTGGTCACTGCGGCATTGACAGCTTCCTGTCAGGATTCCCCATTCCCGCCGCAAGTTCCCACAAGGATGTAGATGGTCGCCCCCCAACGATCAGAACCTCAGGCCCAACTGTCGGTCTTCGACGCCGTCATGATCGTGGTGGGCCTGATCGTCGGCATCGGCATTTTCCGGGCACCGTCCATCGTCGCAGGCAACGTGGCGTCCGAAGCCATGTTCATCGCCGTCTGGTTGATCGGCGGTGCAGCGACCCTGATTGGTGCGCTCTGTTATGCCGAGCTATCCGCCGCGCACCCGAACGCGGGCGGCGAATACCATTTTCTGTCCAAGGCCTATGGCAAGTCGGTTGCCATGATGTTCGGCTGGGCACGCTGCGCCGTGATCCAGACGGGCGCGATTGCTGCCGTGGCCTTCATGCTTGGCGACTACCTTGCGCAGATCGCGCCGATGGGCATTTACGGTCCCGCCATTTATGCGGCCTTATCAGTGGTGGTGCTGACGGCAGTCAATGTAGTAGGCACGACCGAGAGCAAAAACCTGCAGATCGTGGTGACCTTTCTGGAAATCGCGGCCGTGCTGGCCATCATCTGGTTTGGTTTTTTCGGCACTCCTGACCTGACACGCCTGACGCCTGTCGTCACCCCGCCGCAAACCGCTGCACTTGGCATGGCCATGATCTTTGTGCTGCTGAGTTACGGCGGCTGGAATGAAGCCGCCTATCTGACCGGCGAGCTGAAAGATGCGCCACGCAACATCGCCAAGGTGCTGACGCTGGGCACGCTCATCACGGTAGGCCTGTACGTGCTGACCAACTGGGCCATGCTGTCTGTGCTTGGGCTTGATGGCCTGCGTAATTCCAATGCGGTTGCGGCTGACATGATGCGCGTCGTGGCCGGTCGCCCAGGCGAAATACTGGTGACGCTGGCGATTGCCGTGGCAGCTGTCTCGACCTTGAACGCAACCATCTTCACAGGCTCGCGCGTGTTCTACGCGATGGCGCGCGACCTGACAGTCATGCGCTGGGTCGGCACCTGGAATGGACGAGGCAAGACGCCCGCCAATGCTCAATTGCTGCAAGCGGCGATTGCACTGGCCTTGATCGGCATGGGTGCGGTGACGCGCGATGGCTTCAAGGCGATGATCGACTACACCGCACCGGTGTTCTGGCTCTTTCTGTTGCTGGTGGGATTGGCACTGTTCGTGCTGCGGCGACGTTACCCCCAGCGCCCCTTGCCGTACCGCGTGCCGCTCTACCCGTTCACACCCATCGTCTTCTGTCTGACCTGTGCCTACATGCTTTACGCCAGCCTGGCGTACAGCGGCAAGGCTGCATTGGTCGGGCTGGTGGTGCTGGCCGCCGGCACGCCGATTCTGCTGTTCAAGTCCAAACATGGGGGCGAGACAAGCTATCGAACGGCCCCCAGCAACACGGCATTGAAGTAGTCTTTTTGCATCCTTACCTGAACCCATAACCTGGAATCTTCCATGACGACCCTGCGCAAATCCGTGATCGCCATTGCCCTGTGCACGCTTGCTGCGAGCGGCAGCGCCTGGGCGCAAAGCGCTGCAACCGACACGTCCACCTACAAGCCGACCGTAGGCCAGGCAGGCAAGGACGTCGTCTGGGTACCCACCGCCCAGACCCTGGTCGACCGCATTCTGGACATGGCCAAGCTGACGCCGGAAGACAAGCTGGTCGACCTGGGATCGGGCGATGGGCGCACCGTCATCACGGCCGCCAAGCGCGGCGCGACCGCACGCGGGATCGAATTCAATCCCGACATGGTGGCGATCTCCAAACGCGCCGCCGCAGCGGAGGGCGTGACGGCACGCGCAACGTTTGAACAGGCGGACATCTTCCAATCCGATTTCTCGAACGCAACCGTCGTCACGCTGTTCCTGCTGCCCGACCTGAACGTGCGCCTGCGCCCCACCCTGCTGGCGATGAAGCCAGGCACGCGCGTGGTGTCCAACTCGTTCATGATGGGTGACTGGCAGCCCGACGAGTCGTCGCAGGTGAAAGAGGATTGCACCAACTATTGCAATGCCTATAAGTGGATTGTGCCGGCACAGATCGAAGGCGCGTGGAAGCTGGGTGACAAGGACGTGAGCTTCGACCAGCGCTATCAGAAGTTCGAAGGTTCGCTGCGCCAGGGTGGCCAGGCGACCCCGATCACCGAAGGCAGTCTGGACGGTACGCGCATTGCGTTCACGGCGGGCAGCGACAAGTACGCGGGTGAAGTGAACGGCAATCAGATCAAGGGCACGATCAACGGCCAGACGGCCTGGACGGCCACGCGCGCAGCGCGTTAAGCAGCGCGAGAGCCCCCTGTTGTATACCTTGGCAGCAGCGCATGTAGTTGCACTGCCAAGGTGTGCTTCACGTATAGCGATGAAAACGGATTAGCTCAACGCTGATCGACGATCATCTTCAACGCCGGTACACGCATCACTGCTGCTGCGATCTGCCTGTTCACCTTTGAACGCAGGACATCTACACCTTCAGCAGTTTCTCCGCGACAGCGAGCCAACATATCGTCGTTAGCTGTGAAGCTGGCAGGCGTTACCCCACCAAAAACATTCTGCACCCTGGCGTTCTGGCAACGGCCACCTTCGCTGCTGATCGTGCCACGAACCACTTCTTCAAAGATTGGCTTGCCACCAGTGGTTGCGGTAACGACATAACCATATTCAACGCTGGAACCACTGCTGATGAGCTCATATAGATACGAGGCATTTTTGGGCATCAGCAACGCGGCCTTCAGTATGTCCACCTCGTGAAACGCGTAGATCACCGTCTGCGCACGTTCCGGCTGCACCGTCTCGTTGTGGCGGAGCTTTTCGACGGTGACAACGGTGGCACCGCCAGCCACCCATTCGATTCCAGGTTCGATCCCGATAGTCTGGGCAAGATCGTCCTTGAACAAGCGGTCTGCGCCAAGCACGACCAAGGTGGCGGTGGTCGTCAATTCATTGCGACGTGCGACAGCGACGTCGTTGAAGACTTCGCCGACCGCATCAAGCTCAGAACGCCGGAGCTTCAATTTCATCAGAGCATTGCGGATGAGCGTCTTCTCTTCCATGCTTGTGTCATCAAGCTTATAGAAAGCAATCATCCGTGCAATGGGTCGGCTCGCAGCATCAGGCTCTCGGGCGAGCCTGCTAATGGTGCGATCAAGGATAAGACGACGCGGTTGTGGCAGTTGCAGCGCGGGCAAATCTGAGATGTCATCAAAGAGCGTGATCGGTATCGCGCCGCTCTTGTTTGCCGACGTCATTTCGGCATCGAAGAAGCGATTCAGCCAATCGGTATTGGCAGCAGGCAATACTTCTTCCCGGCGCAACGTCTGCAAAGACTCCCGCCGTTGCTGGGAGGACTGCACTCCCCTGAGCGAGGCAATTTGCTGCTCGACATGGTAGGTATAGGCAGCGGCCGCTTCTGGATTCGTTGCGAAATAAGCGCGGGCTTGGGCCGGTCCCGTTTCGCGCTCAAGTGCGAAGTCCACACTGCGACTACCGGTGTTGATATCGCCGCTCACGAATGCCGATCTGGCATCCTCTATTAGCACGGTCGCCCGTTCAGTTTCTGTATAGAACTGCTTGGCACAGCCCGCCAGTAATAGAGCGACGCTTAACGTGATGATTCGAGCGGCTATCGACATATCTTGTTATTACAACCAGTTACGGGTAGCCAAGCATAGTCTCATCCGTACGTAGGACACGCAAGCATCTGACTTACCATCCGTTTGCTTCACCACGTTCGGTCATCACGCTTCCAACGCTCAGGCATCGCATGTCGCAACACGACTGGTTCATCTTCCCGACACACCCTCACCTGCCGCCACCGGATTGGCCTGCGCTGTCACAGCGGCTGATCGATACCGGCATCTTGTTGCCGGCAGATGGCCAGCATATTGCGCCGGAAGACCTGCGGGAGCTGTCCAGTGAACTGGCCATACACGGACAAACCTCATGGGTAGATATCGATCCATCGTGGCGAACGACGGCAGATGTCGTTGATGCGTATCGCGCCTCTTCTGAAGCGATCGCTCGTCTGTCGCTTGCACCTGGCCTGTCGATGGCAGACACCGTGGCCACGATGCGTGAACAAGGGTTCGCCTTTCAGTTCTGGCCCTCGTCCGATGCAGAGCGCTGCGCCTGGGGTGGTACACGGCATCGGCTGGGGGATGCGGCAGCAGCACTGTTCGATGACAAGGACGAGTGGGTACGTGAGGCGAACGCCTTGTCATTCAGCCTGCTGGCCTATGCGGGCAGCCCGAACGTGACGGCGGGCGAGAACCTGTGCGCGCCCTTGCGGCCGGGTACCGACGAGCCGCTTGAACTGATGGCACCTTTCGGCACGCATGTGGACTTCATCGGCGCAGCCTATGAAGATCCGGCCGTGACCTGGACCGACCCGGACACCGGCAAATCCTTCCACATATTTGATCTGGACTGGAGCCAGAGCTTGGGCCTCGGATACCGCTTCTTGAAGATAGAGGGCGGCTGGCATGCCGATTTCTTCGAGCGCTTGCGTGCGCATCTGGCAGGCCTGCTTGGCCAACCGATGACGATCTCGCACCAGCATCTTTGACGGCATCAAGGCAAGCAGCTAGCCAGTACCCCCTAAGAGAGTTTCCATGGATGGCAGCGTGCGACGTAAACGGGTGCTGACCGCACACTGGATAGGTGCCGAGGGTGCGACGCTGCCAGCCCGACACACGAAAAAACACCCCGAAGCCTTGAAGACATTCGGGGTGTTGTCTGGGTACGCAGGTTCAGCACCGACGTTCTGAACCCACGCAGCCCGTGCAGTCATCGCATCACACCGGCAACTGATGGGCCACCGGTCCGCACACCAAGGCGCGCGGACCGGCTCATGCGATCACTTCGCCGGCGTGGCTTGCGCCGCAGCCAGCGCCGTCATGTTGACGATGCGGCGCACGGTCGACGACGGGGTCAGGATGTGCACCGATGCGGCCGCACCCAGCAGGATCGGGCCGATGGTCACGCCGTGACCGCCGATGGTCTTCAACACGTTGAACAGAATGTTCGCCGCGTCCAGGTTCGGGCAGACCAGCACGTTGGCCGAGCCGGTCAGCTTGCTGTTGGTCTGGCCGGCTTGTGCACGCACGACTTCCGACAAAGCGGCGTCGCCATGCAGCTCGCCATCGGATTCGATGTGCGGGGCCAGTTCCTGGAAGCGCTCGAAAGCTGCGCGCATCTTGCGGGCCGACGGACGTGTGGAGCTGCCGTAGTTCGAGTGCGACAGGAATGCCACTTTGGGCGGCAGACCGAAGCGTTCGACTTCCTGGGCAGCAGCCAGCGCGATATGCGCCAGTTGCTCGGCGTCCGGCTCGTCGTTGATGTAGGTGTCAGCGATGAACAGGGTCTGCTCGGGCAACATCAGCGCATTCAGTGCCGCAAAGCCATTGGCACCGTCTTGCAGGCCGATGATGTTGTTGATGTGCTCAAGGTGATGGTCGTAGCGACCTACCGTGCCGCACAGCATGGCGTCGGCGTCACCCAGCTTGACCATCAACGACGCGATCAAGGTGTTCGAGCGGCGCACTGCTGCCTTGGCGGCGTCGGGCGTGATGCCGTCGCGTGCCATCTTCTCGTGATAGGCCTCCCAGTACTGGCGGAAGCGCGGATCGTCTTCGGGGTTCACGACGTCGACGTTTTCGCCCAGCTTGATGCGCAGGCCAGCCTTGCGTACGCGGGCTTCGATGACAGCCGGACGACCGATCAGGATCGGACGTGCCAGTTGTTCGTCGATGACGACTTGCACGGCGCGCAGCACGCGTTCGTCTTCACCTTCGGCGTAGGCGACGCGCTTGGTTTCGGCCTTGGCGGCAGCGAACACCGGGCGCATGAACATGCCGGTTTGGTAAACGAAACGGGTCAGGCTTTCGCGATAGGCAGCGTAGTCTTCGATCGGGCGGGTTGCCACACCGGACTCTTGTGCGGCGCGAGCCACGGCCGGGGCAATGCGCAATATCAGGCGCGCGTCGAAGGGCGTCGGGATCAGGTAGTCGGGGCCGAACACCAGTTCCTGGCCGGGGTAGGCAGCGGCCACTTCGTCGCTGGTCTCGGCCTTGGCCAAGTCAGCGATTTCGCGCACGCATGCAAGCTTCATTTCCTGCGTGATCTTGGTCGCGCCGCAATCCAGGGCGCCACGGAAGATGTACGGGAAGCACAGCACGTTGTTGACTTGGTTCGGGTAGTCCGAACGGCCGGTCGCGATGATGCAGTCCGGGCGGATGGCCTTGGCCAGTTCCGGGCGGATTTCAGGTTCCGGGTTGGCCAGTGCCAGGATGATCGGCTGACGCGCCATGGTCTTGACCATGTCGGCGGTCAGCACACCAGGAGCCGAGCAGCCCAGGAACACGTCAGCACCATTGACCACGTCGGCCAGCGTGCGCGCGTCGGTCTTCTGTGCGTAGCGTGCCTTGGACGGATCGAGGTTGCCCGGGCGGCCTTCGTAGATCACACCCTTGGAATCGACCATGAAGATGTTCTCGCGCTTCACGCCGAGACCAACCATCACGTCGACGCAGGCAATGGCAGCTGCGCCCGCGCCCGACACGGCGATCTTCACGTCACCGATTTCTTTGTTGACCAGTTCCAGGCCGTTCAGCAGTGCAGCCGACGAGATGATCGCGGTGCCGTGCTGGTCGTCGTGGAAGACCGGAATGTTCAGGCGCTCGCTCAGCTTCTGTTCGATGTAGAAGCACTCGGGGGCCTTGATGTCTTCCAGGTTGATACCGCCCAGCGTGGGTTCCAGCGAGGCGATGATTTCGACCAGATTGTCGGGATCGCGCTCGGCCAGTTCGATGTCGAACACATCCACGCCAGCAAACTTCTTGAACAGGCAGCCCTTGCCTTCCATCACCGGCTTGCCGGCCAGCGGACCGATGTCGCCCAGGCCCAGCACGGCCGTGCCGTTGGTGATCACGCCAACCAGATTGCCACGCGAGGTGAACTCGTAGGCCAGCGACGGGTCGGCCTGAATGTCCAGGCACGGATAGGCAACGCCGGGCGAGTAGGCCAGCGACAAGTCGCGCTGGTTGACCAGCGGCTTGGTCGGCGTGACCGAAATCTTGCCCTTGCTCGGAGAGCGGTGATATTCACGCGCTGCGTCGCGGAGCGCTTTTTCTGCGTCTGAAAGGGGGGAGGACACGATGGACTACCTTTGGTGTTGCTTTCGTAAGGATCAGAAAGATACCCCGAACTGGCCGCTCCCGCGACGTCAACACCGCTGGCCGGTGATGATTTTTTTATTGAGAATGAAAAAGCCGCGCCGCCTCCCGGCTGCGCGGCTGCTTGTGCACTTGCAGCAAAAAGGGGTCAATCGTATTTTTCGGGCAGGATGATGTGATCCACATAGCCCAGGCGGTAGATCGTGCGAATGGCGCGATCGGCGTCACAGGCTCGGGGCTGAACCGGACAAGGCAGCGTTCGCCCTCCCCCTTCTTCCAACGTGCAATCCTCGTCGTCAACGTCACCCCACAGCCCACCCTTGCGCGGCCGGAACATCCAGCGGATGTAGCCACGATTGGCAGCCAGCCACATCAGCTCTTCACGGTCAGGCGCGTCGGCGACGACCACGTGTTCCTGGCCCGGCTCCTGATCGGGATATTCACCAAAGGCGCGATAACAGGCCAGCGTTTCGCTGTCGGTGGCCCCCAGTCGCCACCACGGCCGGCCCACCAGCCGTTCGACATCCCAGGCACCAAGCTGCCAAGCTGCATCGAGCATGGCCTGATCGACCGATTCGACCGAGTCCCAGCGCTGGTTGATCTGCATGGCCGACCCTGCAACCGGGCGGCTGGGGGTGGGAATGCCGGGGATGGAGACGGGCGTCTCCTTGCCGAATCCGTGCCAATGCAGGATGAGAATCATCGGCGTGTCCGCCTTGGCGGCGGCTGCCACGGTTACCGCGAAAAGCGGCAGGCCCATGGCGGTGCTGTGCGCCGAAATCGTGTCGAAGATCTCCATGGAAGCTCCCGAGTCGATGCGTGGACGACGATTTCACTGTAGACCTCGACCTCGGGGCGTGCAAGACGACTCATCCGCAATGCAACACTCGGTTGACGAACGTAGCGCCTAGGCGTGGGCGGGCTGATCGCGCTTGCGACCATCCCACCTGTCACCAAGTTCATAGGCGGCGGTGGCCAGCGGAACCAGTGCACGCTGCGACGCGCCCAGCGGGTTGCCGACAAAGCGGCCACCGTCGAAAGCGCAGGCGGGCGCATGTTTAGCGGCGATCTTGCGGGCGATGCAGAAACCGAGATAGGTCATCAAGGCCACGCCGTTGCCGTTGCAGCCCACGGCGTAATGAATGCCGTCTTCCTCGCCAATGTGCGACAGCTTGTCGAAGGTCATGGCGACCCGCCCCTTCCAGGAATGCGATAGCCGCACGCCATGCAGTTGCGGCCACACGGCCAGCAGCTTCTTGTACATGCGGGCAGCGGCTTCTGCCTCGCTGATGTCGAACACGGCCGGACGCGAGCCGAACAGAATGCGCTGACCGTCAGGAGATGGCCGGGTATAGAACAGGTTCAGTTTGGAATCGCTGATCATCACGCGGCGCGGGTTGATGGCATCCATCAAGCCGGGCGGCAATACATCAGTCGCGATCTGATAGCTGGTCACCGGTACCAGGCGTCGCTGCAAATAGGGAGACGCGCTACCGGTATAGCCGTTCGTGGCCATCACGACATGACGGGTATGGATCGTGCCTCGACCGCTCTTGACCTCGAAGCCCGCGCCACGCCGAATGACTTGCTGAACCGGCGCATGAGAATGCAGCGTGGCCCCCCGCGTGCGAGCCAGCTGGCGCAAACTGCGATGGTATTTGGCGGTATGCAGGCCACCGTAGTCGTCAACCAGAATGCCACCGTAGTAATAGTTGGTTCCGACCAATGCAGCTTGCGCCGTGCGATCGATGTCATGCACCTGCACGCCGGTACGTGCATGCAGCAGCGCGCCCTGGGCTTGCAGTCGCGTGTAGTGCTGCGGCGTGTAGGCACCAAAGAAGCGGCCGGGGAACGCCAGGTCGGCATCCAGCTGATTGGTCTGCACCAGGTCTTTGATGAACTGGAAGCTGCGCAAGGACTCATCCAGCAGACGCTGCCGCCGCTCTTCCGACACGCCCTTGATGGCATTGCTGACCACCAGCTTCTGGCCGCTGGACACCATGCCACCGCTGCGGGTGCTGCCACCGATACCCAGTTCTTTTTCGTCCAGCACGGCCACCGACAGGCCGCGCCCGGCCAGCTCGATTGCGGCGGAAAGCCCGCAGTAGCCACTGCCGACGATCACCACATCGGCATCACCGGGCAAAGCCGCCATGGCGGTTTCCGGCGGGGCGGCATCCCACCAGTAGGGGTCGGTCTTGAAATCCGGCGAATAGCACGACTCAGTCGACATGATGGCTCTGCAAGAAAGGTAAGGGGTAGGCGCGTGGGGTCTGAAAAATTCTAGGTACGCGCTACTATCCGGTCAAATATCAGTTTTTCGACTCACTATTCAAACGGGATATACATTAGTCATGGCCAACAAGGTCCCGGTGAACCAACGACAGATCGAAGCATTCCGGGTCGTCATGCAGCGCGGCACCATGACCGGCGCGGCAGAAGCCTTGAAGACCTCGCAGCCCACCATCAGCCGCCTGATCGCCGAGCTGGAAGCAGCCACCGGGCTGACACTGTTTGCACGCCTGGGCAATCGCCTGCAGGCAAGCGCGGCCGGGCTGGCGTTCTACCGCGAAGTCGAATTGAGTTTCATCGGTCTGGACAAGCTCACCCAGACCGCCCATGAAATTGCGCGCTTCGGCTCGGGACGCCTGCGCATTGCCGCCGCGCCGGTGCTGGCGCTGGGCGTGTTGCCGGCCGTCATCGCACAATTCAGGCAGGCCTACCCCACCGTATTGGTGGCGCTGGAAATGCGCAGTGAATCGACCATCAGGCGCTGGGTGTCTTCCGCGAATTGCGATGTGGGATTCGCTACGGCGCTGCCCGACACCAGCGGTGGCAAGTCAGACCTGATCTACACGGCACCGGGCGTGTGTGTGTTGCCGGCGGGGCATCGATTGGCAAGCCGCAGCACCTTGTCGGCCACGGACCTGCGCGATGAACCGCTGATATTTCCTTCACACGCCGACATGACGCGCACCGCGCTGGACCAGGCGTTTCAGCAAGCGGGTGTGACGCAACTTCCCGCCATCGAGACGCCCTACGGGGCCACGATCTGTTCGCTGGTTGCGCACGGCGCAGGCGTCGGAATCGTCAATCCGCTGGCTGCCGCGGCGCATGATCAGGACGATGTGGTTTACCGGCCCTTCACACCCGACATCGTGTTTTCGGGGTACGCCGTTCACCCGGACAGCCAGGAGGTGAATGCGCTGGCACGGGTGTTTGCCGACATGGTGCGCGATCACGTTGCGGGCCTGCTGGCGCGTTTTGACGTTCAGAAAATCGGCAGACGAAAGCGCCCTGTGGGCAAAAAACCGCGTGATGCAGCCCCGGATTGACGTAACCGACGAAGCGGCAGATAGTTGCCAAAAGCAAATACCTGGCTACCATGACGTCCGATGCCCTGCACGAACGCGCGCTGACCGTCCGCCGCTTCAACCGTTTTTATACGCGCCAGATCGGGGTGCTGCACGAACATCTGCTGCACAGCAGTTTCTCGCTGACCGAACTTCGCATTTTGTTCGAACTGGCACAACAGGAATCGCTGACCGCCACCGATCTCTGCCGTGAACTTGGCCTCGATCCCGGCTACCTGAGCCGGGTGATTGCAGGTTTCGAAAAGCAGGGCTTGATCGAAAAAACGCGCAGCCCTCATGACGGGCGCGCGATGCAGCTGAGCCTGACCACCCTGGGTCGGGACACCTACACGCCCTTGAGCCAGGCCTCGCAGCAGGAAGTGGTCGAGATGCTCGCCAAGCTTTCATCAGACGAACAGCGGCAACTGATCGACGCCATGCACAGCATTGAAAGCTTGCTGAGCAGGCCCTGACGGGGACACCGGGGGGCACACGCGTGAGCAACACCCGATTTCTTGCAATTGTCGCGGCCGCCGCAACCGGCGTGCTGGTGGGCGCGGCCATGGTGTCCACACGCAGCCTGACCAGCGCCGCGCCGCCGGTCACCATTGCTTTTCTGCGCTACCTGATAGGTGTGGTGATGCTGGGGCTGCCGGTGCTGCTGGCGCACCGTATACGCTTTGCGGGCAAGGACGCGGCCGCCATCGCCGCGCTGGGCGTCTTGCAGTTCGCCGTGTTGATCGTTCTGCTGAACATTGCCTTGGGCAGCCTGTCGGCGGCAACGTGTGCATTGATCTTCTCGACCATGCCGCTCGTCACCTTGTGCTTGGCGGTAGGTCTGAGACAAGAACGTTTCAGCATGGCGCGATTGGCTGGCGTGAGCCTGGCCGTTGCCGGCGTGGCGGTGCTGTTGCAGGCCACGCTGAAGCAGGATGGCTCGGGCAGCAGCGACATGACGGCCATGGCTGCCTTGATTGGTGCCACGCTGATCGGCGCAATCTGCAGCATGCTGTATCGACCCTATGTGCAACGTTATGCCGCCCTGCCCGTCAGCGCACTGGCCATGCTGGCCGCCGTACTCTTCCTGGCCTGCCTGTGCGTGGCAACCGGGCAGCCGCTTGCGCCATCACTGAACGCGGTGCAGTGGGGGCACATCGGCTTCATCGGTCTGGCCAGCGGCGTGGGTTATTTCTGCTGGCTATGGGCGCTGAGCCAACTGGACGCCAGTCGCGTCGTCGCCTTCCAGGCACTGGGGCCCATCACCGCCGCCGCCATCGAACTGCTGCTGACGCGTGCGATGCCGTCCTGGACACAATGGTTGTCGATGATCCTGGTGATCGCAGGCTTGAGATTGGCCAGCGTCACACGCGCCAAACGAACCGCATAGATGCTCGCTATTTGATAGTAATTCTCAACTAGAATGGCGTCTCTTTTCAGATGGCCTTGCGTATGAGTCCCCGCACCCCCACACCCGCCCCCTTTTCCCTGCGCCCGCTGCTGGCCGCCAACATGGCCTGCACCATGGCCATGATGGCCTTTGTGTCCCTGATCGGTCCGATCGTGCGCCAGGTGGGCTTGATGGCCTGGCAAGCCGGCGCAGCAGTGACGGTGGGCGGGGTGTTGTGGATGCTGCTGGCGCGTCCGTGGGGGGCGGCCAGCGACAAACATGGACGCCGCAAGATTCTGCTGCTGGGTGTCGGCGGTTTTGTGCTGTCGTACTGGGCCATGGCAGCGGTGATCGATGTGTCCTTGCGGATGATGCCGGCTGCGCTGCTGGTGTTCATCGGGCTGGTCATCACGCGCGGGGCCATCGGTGCGTTCTACGGCGCGATCCCGACTGCAGGCATGGCGCTGGTCGCCGACCACGTTCCGCCCATGAAGCGCGCGGGTGCCATGGCGTCGCTGGGTGCGGCCAATGCCGTCGGCATGGTGGTCGGCCCGGCGCTTGCCGCCATGCTGGCGCAACACAGCCTGAGTCTGCCCCTGTACCTGACGGGCCTGCTGCCGATCATCGCCTTTGTCATTCTGTGGATGGCATTGCCGCGCACCACGCCGGTTCAACACCCGCAACGCGCAACGCTCAAGCTCAACGATGTGCGCCTGCGTCGGCCAATGGCGGTGGCCTTCACGGCAATGTTCTGCGTGGCCGTTGCGCAAATCACCGTGGGCTTCTTTGCGATCGACCGTCTTGGTCTGGTCGGCCCGGCAGCAGCCAAGGCAGCCGGCATTGCATTGACAGCGGTTGGTGTGTCCCTGGTGCTGTCGCAAATGCTGGTGCGCAAGCTGAAGTGGCAACCGCAGCGCATGATCTACGTCGGAGGCCTGGTCGCCGCAATCGGCTTCGGTGCCGTGGCGCTGGCTGAATCGGCTCCGGTGCTGTGGGCTTGCTACTTCGTTGCTGCAGCGGGCATGGGCTGGATATTCCCAGCGTTCTCCGCGCTGGCTGCGAACTCGGTGGAAGCGCATGAGCAAGGTGCTGCCGCAGGCACCGTCGGCGCAGCTCAAGGACTGGGCATCGTGGTCGGCCCATTGGTGGGCACGGTGCTGTACAGCGTGTCGCCGGGCACACCGTATCTGATGGTGGGCGCAATGTTGGCGGCAGTGGCGGTATGGCCGACGGCAGATGCCATGCCACCAGCGGGCAAGGCCGATAACAACACTGACAAGCCCGCAGAAAAAGCCGGCGACAAGCCTGAAACCGTCGCGTAGACCGAAATCTAGGCCGACACCTGGGCCGAATCTCAAACCGAATTCAGGTTGCTGCCTGCACGCCAGCCTGCGATGCTCAGGCCCCCACCCAAGGAGACACCATGCGCAAGGCAGCAACCATTGGACTGATCGGCGGCATGAGCTGGGAAAGCTCATCCGAGTATTACCGCATCATCAATCAGGAAGTTCGCACACGCCTGGGCGGCGTGCACTCGGCACGCAGCCTGATGTTCTCGGTGGATTTCGGCGAGATCGAACACCTGCAGCATGCCGGCGATTGGGAAGCACTGAGCGCAGAAATGATCGACGCCGCACAGCGCCTTGAACGCGGCGGTGCCGATTTCATTCTGATCTGCACCAACACCATGCACCGCATGGCCAATGAAGTCGCGGCCAGCGTGTCGATTCCGCTGCTGCACATCGCCGACCCGACCGCCGCCCAGATCAAGGCAGCAGGACACCAACGCGTGGGCCTGTTGGGCACGGCGTTCACGATGGAACAGGATTTCTACAAAGGCCGCCTGGCAGACCAGTTCGGGCTGGATGTATTGGTGCCCGATTACGCCGACCGCGCCACCGTGCACAAGATCATCTACGAAGAACTGGTGGCCGGCAAAGTGCTGGAATCGTCGCGCGAGGCTTATCGCGGCGTGATCGCCCGGCTGATCGAACGCGGTGCCGAAGCGATCATCCTGGGCTGCACGGAAATCATGTTGCTGGTTAAGCCCGAGGACAGCAGCGTGCCCTTGTTCGACACGACCACCCTGCACGCGCTTGCCGCCGTGGATCGGTCACTGGCGGGCTGACCCGTTTTACGCCGAGCGCACCAGCACCGGTTTATCTTGATACTGGGCCGGAAACACCTTCTTCAACTGCTCGATCTTCGGCTGATCGTTGATCACGATGTAAGGATGATTCGGGTGTCTGACCAGGAAGTCCTGGTGATAGTCATCGGCGGGATAAAACACCTTGTCTGGCTCGATCGTCGTCGCAATCTTCTGACGGAACAGTTTGGTCTGGTCGAGCTGCGCGATGTAGCGCTCGGCAACCCGACGCTGTTCCGCATCGACCGGGAAGATGGTGGACCGGTACTGCGTGCCGGTATCCGGGCCCTGGCGGTTCAGCTCGGTCGGGTTGTGGACGACTGAGAAGAAGATCTGCAGCAAGGTGCCGTAGCTGACCTGGCTTGGGTCGTAGCTGATCTTCACCGCTTCTGCATGACCGGTTCTGCCGCTGCCTATCGCGTCGTAATTGGCGGTTTTTGCATCGCCACCTGCATAACCCGACACCGCATTGCGCACGCCTTTGACGTGCTGATAAACCGCCTGCACGCCCCAGAAACAACCGCCCGCGATCACCGCAACGGCTTCTTTTGCGCCTGATGTAGCCACTACATCATCTGAGGGTGACGGAATCACCGTGACCAGCTCGGCAGCAGAAGCCGGCAACGCCCGCCAGGCAGCCACGGCACCCAGGCAAGGTAGCGCCGCGAGCAAGACCCGTCGACGCACGTCGATCGGGGCCGAAGAAACAAGGATGGCATCGCGACGAGGGCTGCGCATGGATTCAGAATCCTGGAGAAGTGCCGGGCACCGTGTGCCCGATCAGACGTGAAGGTGAGACAAGAAAAGCTTGCACGCGTTCACTTGTTCACGTGACGGGAGACTGCGCGCGTCAGCCGACCAGCTGCGCCAAGGCACGCTGTGCGTAACGGGTGGACGTGGTCAGTTGCTTGGGTAACGCATCCAGCGCGAACCAGCCGATGGCCGCGTGTTTCTCGGGTTCGACCACGCGTGGCGTGCCCGTGAAGGCCGAGGTCAGGTACACCGGGGCCAGCCAGTGCTCGCCCTTGTCCGCATCGATCTGATCGACTACGCACAACAGCTTGATGTCGTGCAGCTCGATACCCAATTCTTCATTGATCTCGCGGCGCACGGCTAGCTCTACCGGCTCCAGGAAGTCGACCTTGCCGCCCGGCAGACCCCAGCAGCCGGCTTCGGGTTCACGCAGGCGTTGGATCAACAGAATCTTGCCGTCTTGCACGATGGCTGCACCGCAACCAAGTCGGGGTTCTTGCATGGAATATTCCTTGTGGGTCGGGGCGCGGTCGGCAGCACAGCACCAGCCGCTGTTGCTGATCCCGCGCGCTGTTGTCAACGCCTTCCGAGCAGTTCCGAGCGCCCGATTTTTTCGGCCTTTGCGGGCTTGATCGGTAAAGGGTCTGAGAATCCGGCCGCAGCAATAGGATTGTCCAGGCTGGGCAGGCTCCAGGTCTTCTGCAGCCGCAGGCTGTTCATGCCGTCATTCCACGCATGCAACATGCGTTTGCCGGTTTCGTGAAAAGCCGCGTGCTGTCGCGCGGCGTCAATGACTTGCGGCGTGACGTGAACGATAGCGTCGCAAATTCGCTCGACGCGTTCGCGTGTCTCTGCCGGCATCACGTTGCAGCGCGTTTGCAGGAAGCGTTCCAGTGCTTTGCCAGGCATCCAGGTACTGCACCCGTCGACAGGCATGCCAGGCGGGTTCTTGGCGTAATCGTCGTAGACCGTGATGGTCAGCATGTCGTAGATCGGGGCCAGCTGGATCTGCTTATCCTCGCCGTAAAGCAGGGCAATGTTCTTGGTGTGGCAATCGGCATTGCGCAGGGCATACGTCAACAGCAGCAGATCGGCCAATTGGGACAGCGCGGCGTTCTGTTGTTCGGGCTGCGCAACCACGTCCTTGATGCGGCCAACGACCCGCTCCCAGGTGGATTCGTACTTCTGTTCGGGACGCAGCGTAAGCAGGCTGCACAGATCTTCCATGCCCTTGCGGGTACAGCCATCGTCCTCGATGTCGAAGCGGTGCACGACCAGGGCCTGACCGTCTTCGGACACCTCGGTAGCGGCAGTTGGGAAGCCTGCCTGGCGCGACACTTCCATGCAAAGGTGCTCGTTCAAGGCAATGCCCGGCAGCCGGGAAGTCGTCCCCTTGATGATGTAGCGGTCGGTAGCCAGAGTGCCTTTGCCGTGCTCGCCCAGCGTGCTCGGGGAAAGAAACTTTGGAACGACCCCGGAAACGCCAGACACTGCATGCCGTCGGACAAGCTCGACAAAAGCTTCCTCGGAGTTGTCGCCACGCAGGACGCCGTTCAAGTCAAAAGGCACGGGGGCTTGTGTGGGATCGGCACCGGGCGTTGCAAGTTTGACGCGCCCAATGGCATTGCGTCCAACCACGGACAGCAGGTTCAGCGGCGAAGCCCCTACGTGTGGGCCAAGCTGTTCCTGAAGAATCGACAGCAGGAAACCCTCGGGCAGATTCATCCTGAAAAGAGGATGCAGTTCAGGGTAGACGTAGGATTCGGTGCGCACCGGCATCAGCAGGGAGACGAACTGATCGGGCGCGACGTCCGGGTGGTAGGTCATCACATGACGAAAGCCGTCGGTGGATTCCAAGGTGGCAACCGGCTTGTCATGTACATACACATGCAGCTTCATGAGGTGCGGCTCCGACGCACCACGTTCCCCTCGTCAGGTGCCTGGGCTTGCCGCTGACGCTCTGCCAATGCGTCGTCCAGGGTGAAGGTGCGTTGCGTCGGCACGAAAGAAAGTTCATGCCCCAGGACTTCCAGCAACCGAAGCAACTTGCGGGAACCGAACTCTGCCACGCCCCCGGTTTCAAACCGCGCAAGCGTTGACTGGCCAAGACCACTGAGGGCAGCCAATTGCTTTTGTGTCATGCCGCGAGCCTGCCGCAACTGCGCGACAGTGCGCCCGAGGGACTGCAGGTTGTCCATATGCTGTATTTGCTATGTTGATCAGGTAAGGATGCAGTGCTTCCAACATAAAAACAAGATTTTGACATTTAAATATAGCAAATACAGCAACTTTGACGACGTCTGAAATTTGCTGTATTTGCCATAAAGCAGATTAGAAAACCAGATAAATTCTTGGACCAATCGGCAAAACCCAAACTTTTTATAGCAAATAAAGCATCAAATCCGCAGCCTCGGAAGATGCAATACTGGCACTTCAGCAGCCTGCGCCACCGACCATCCATGACACTTTCCCCCGACACCCTGCGCCAGATCAGTGACCTGACCCGCACGCATTATCAAGACTCTGCCGAGAGCTTCCGCGAAGGCACGGCCGACCACGATGTCAGTCAGAACATTGCCGCCCTGCTGCGACATATCGAAGGCACCGAGCCTTTCACCATCATGGATTTCGGCTGCGGACCGGGGCGTGATCTGAAGACCTTCAGCGGGCTTGGACACCGTGCAGTCGGGCTGGATGGCACCGAACGTTTTGTCGAGATGGCACGCGACGATTCTGGCTGTGAGGTGTGGCACCAGGACTTCCTGGCGCTGGACCTGCCCGATGCATACTTCGACGGCATCTTCGCCAACGCGGTGCTGTTCCACATTCCTGCGCAAGAGTTGCCGCGTGTGCTTGGACAACTGCGCGCCACCTTGAAGCCGCGTGGTGTGCTGTTCTGCTCGAACCCGCGTGGTGACAATCAGGAAGGCTGGAATCGCGGCCGTTATGGTTCATATCACGACCTGGCGGCGTGGCGTGACTTCATGACAACGGCCGGGTTTGAAGAACTTGAACACTATTACCGGCCGACCGGTTTGCCGCTGGACCAGCAACCGTGGCTGGCCAGCGTGTGGCGGCGCGTGGGCTAAGGCCAGAGCCAACAGCCATCGTGCTGCGCCGGTCAATGTGCATTGCCGGCGCAGCAGCACGACCTTGAAACCCTTGTTGAGCAAAAGCGCTACGGACAAAAGTTCTGTTGAACAAACGCCTTACTGGACCACAGTCGCCGGCGTGCGCTGCATCGGCGACTCGTCCGCAGATTCAGTCACCACCTCCGGCATCGACGCCACATGCACCACCCGCGTCGGGAACGCAAAGCTCACGCCCATTTCAGCCAGGCCATCCATCAATCGGAAATTGAGCGCCTGCTGGATGTCCATGTAAGCGTTGTAGCCCGGGTCGAGCACGATGTAGACCGTCTCGAAATCCAGGCTGCTTTCGCCAAAGCCCTTCAAGTGCGAGCGGTCGAAACGCGTCTTCGGAATGTCGCGCACGATGCGCTCGACCAGCTGCGGAATCTGCTTGGCCTGCTCCGAGGTGCAGGTCCGCGTGACCTTGAACTCAAACACAATGCGGCGTTCGGCCAGGCGCTTGTAGTTCTGAATGGTGGCACCCAGCATGGCGGTGTTTGCCATCACGATCTGCTCGCCGCCCAGGCTGCGAATGCGCGTGGTCTTCAAGCCCACGTGTTCGACGGTACCTGCCAGGGAACCGACGACAATGAAGTCACCCACCTCGAATGGCTTGTCGACGGCAATCGACAGCGAGGCAAACAGGTCACCCAGAATGTTCTGCACGGCCAGTGCCACCGCAATGCCGCCCACCCCCAGGCTGGCGACAAAGGCGGTGATATTGACGCCCAGGTTCGACAGCATGGCCAGCAGCACGATCGCCCACAGCAATACCTTGGCACCCCACATCAGCAGCGAGGACAGCGCGCTCAGCTGCGCGGGCTGACCGCTGGCCCGCCCTTTCAGATAATGCGTCATGCCAAGGCTGATTGCCCGGCTTCCCCACAGCGCCACCTGCAACACCACCACCACGAACCACAGACTGCTTATCCGATCTGCCCAGCGTGCCGGCAATTCAAGCATGCCCGCCCCGATCAGGATGGCTGCCAAGCCGATCAGAAAATTGCTGGTTCCGCCAACCACCAGCGCCGCCACGGCGCTGAACAGCGAATCAGACCGCGAGGCGGCGGCAGTAAATCGGCGGCGCAGGAAACTGACGCCCGCGCGCAGCACCACAAAACTGAGCGAAGCCACGCATAAGGCGAACAGCCAACTCAGCAAGGGAATGCCAAGGAATGAAGTGTCGTTGAATAGGTCAGTGATGAAGCTGCTGTTCATGCGGCGGGGGGTCCTTTCTGAAAACATGCGTGGGCTGACACACCGCAAGCGGTGGCGAGCAGATATCCGGGCAGCACAAGGGCGTGACGGAAACGGGGAAGGCGCTTTGCTTGCTTAGCGATGCAAATGCAGAGGCCAGTGCAGATGGCTCGCACGGCGTTCGTCGCCTGCAAAGACTTGGGGCAGACCTGCTGGTCGCCGCCTTCATGGATCGCCTTTGAAACAGGCGGGTCCTGCGAATGCCGGTACAAAAACCGACTCGCCTTGAAACGCAACGTGGCGAACACGGCGACAGATGGCGTTTCCACCGCACAGCGGGGAAACCGGGTTGAACCAAGGCGGAGCGCACCATACCAACGGAGCGCTCCGTATCCTGGGGACTTACTGCGTCAACTGCTCGTAGCAACTCGCGTAATAGTCGGCCTCGAATTCCTCGGCCGCCTTCTTGCGCGCGTCGGGCGTGTCGCGGCGCGTTTGCACGAAGGCATCGGTGATCATCTCGCGCGCCAGCGGGACCGTGCCCTTGGGCATGTCTTCTGTCGCGCGCATCACCTCTTCCATCGGCACATCACGCTGACGCGCCTCCATGAATGAACGCGCCATCGTGGCCACGTTCAAGCAGGTCTTGCGGGCGTTTTCCGGGCTGGTGGCTGCCTGTGCGCTGAAGGCAAGCATGAAACCTGCCAACACGAACAAACCACGCTGGCCGGCACCAGCCAGACGGGACGCGTACAGCATGATCAGTCTTTACGTGCGGTGACTTCGAGCAGGTGATAACCGAACTGGGTCTTCACCGGGCCTTGAACCACGTTCACCGGGGCGCTGAACACGACTTCGTCGAATTCCTTGACCATCTGGCCGCGGCCGAAGGTGCCCAGGTTGCCACCGTCACGCTTGGACGGGCAGCTGGAGTTGTCCTTCGCCACTTGCGCGAAGTCAGCGCCGCCTTCGATGGCAGCCTTCAGTTCGTTGCACTTCTCTTCCGTGGACACCAGGATGTGGCGGGCGGTAGCTTGGGCCATGAGTCTTGCTCCTAAAAATTGAACCCTAGAGAGTAACGCACTCGCGGCAATCGCCGCTCACCGCGCGCAAAAGCGCCCTTTCAACACAGTGAATACAGCGTCTCCGATGACACCCGCGCCAGCACCAAGCGCTCTTCCAAGGTGGTGGAAATCGCATACTCGGGCGACGTGGTGTCGCGCATCACCGGTTCGACAATGGTGTCGCCATGGCAGCTGATGATGGCTGCGACAACAGGCGTGTTCGCGTTGCTGCCCCGCCGCACCACAATGGCAGCTTCACCCGATGCCAATTGCACGAAGCAGCCCGGCGGGAAGATGCCGAATTCTTTGATCAGCAAGGCGGCAAGCGGATGGCCTTGGCTTTGCAGATATAGCTCGCGCGCCACCTGTTGCGCAGGAATGGCACCCCGATCAGCCCGCCATGCATGCTTGGCGGCGAACTGGTCGGCGAAACGCAGAATCTGTGCACCATCGGTTGGTGTTTCGATGCCACGCGGGTAACCCTGTCCACTCATCTCTTCGTGGTGCTGCTCGACCTTGGCAAGCCACTCTTCGTCTACCAATCCCACTTCGCGCAGCATGGCTGCACTGGTCAACGGGTGGGCATGGATCAAGGCGCGATGCGCATCCGTCAGGGGATCGAGCCGGCCCGCAAGCGTGCCCTGCAGCTCGATGATCGACAGGTTCATGGTCAACGCGGCACACACCAGTCGCAGATGCCGCGTCATCGACCAGCCCAGACGCCGCGCCAGCACACTGCAGACCGTGGCGACGTGCAAGGAGTGCACCGAACCATAGATGGCAAAGCGCGTGTAGTCGTGACGAATGATCAGGAAGATCAGCTGATCCACATTGCGCTCGGTGAGGCTGGCAACGGCCTCTGCAATACCGCGAATGCGCGCGATGAAATCAGCCTCTTCGGGGTGGCTCAGCAACCATGCCAGCTCCAGTTTCAAAGAGGCGTATCGAACCGGCAACGGCGGCGGCACCTCGACCTCGCCCGTTGGTTTGCTGGCATCTCTGAGATGGACGCAGCCACCACGCGCAATCAGGTTTTCAAGGATTGAATCGTTCGCGAGAAGATGGCCACGCGCAAGCAGCAATTGCCCCTCGGCGTCATGCACATCCCAAGGCAGCGGCATGCCCGAACGCACATCCAGCGACGGAATCTCCGCAAGTAAAACCGATCTGATCTGCACAGCAATCCTCTGTGGTCCGGCCAACCTCCACAGGTCTACAGCCGACTGAAGCGCGAGATGCTATCGATTGATTGCGCGTATTTTGTGACTGGCAAGCAGAGTTGAGCCTTGCCAGCAGAGTATTGCGCTGTAGGACTGACAGGTTGACGAAGAGACGCCATTGGGACATTCCGTGACCCAACCGCCGGGACCTGCCGGTTTTTTTCACGATGGAAAAATCCTTGGAGTCACAGTGATGATAATTTCTGCTCCTGGCTTCCTGTCTGAAAACCGTTCCCTCATGAGCACCCACACTTCAGCTTCGGTTGGCTACATTGGTCCGCCAGGCTCCTGGACTCACCAGGCATGTCTCGACCTTTTCAACGACCAGCCACTGGTACCGCTATCGCGCGAGGATCTGTTCGAGCGCTACAGCAAAGGTGAGATCGCATGCATTTGCGTGCCGGTGGCGACCTCTGTCGTAGGCGTCACCCCTTACCTGGACGATGTGCTTGCATTACCCGTGCTGACGGTCGTCGCCGAGTACCCGAAGATGCTTGGCTACAGCCTGCTGGTGCGACCCGGAACCAGGCGGGAAGACATCACCGACGTGTTTGCGCACCCGGTTGCACTTGAAGAAGTGAAACCCTGGCTTGACCGCGAGATGCCTCATGTGCGCAGGATTCAGGCAAGCAGCGGAGGCGCGGCAGCGCAAACGGTCGCCAACAGCGCAGGGCTGGACAAGGCGTCTCTGGGCCCGATGGTTGGCAGCTCGCTTTATTCGCTGGTGTCGCTGGAAGATGGCATTGAAGAAGGCCCGCACAACGTCACGCGCTGGTGGGTGCTGGGCCGCGATGTGCCCGCGCCCAGCGGGCACGACAAGACCTCGTTGCTGGTGGACACGTCGGACGATCAGTTCGGTGCCGTGCTCGCCTTGCTTGCCAATGCTCGCGTGCAGATCCTGACCATCTATGAACGTCCGAGCAAGCAGACGCTGGACACGCATCGTTATCTCATCGAGGTAGCGGGCCATGCGGAAGACGATCATCTGGCTGCGTTGCTTGCGCAGCACGCCGTCTTCCGTGTGCTGGGGTCCTATCCAAGAAAGTGAAGCGCAACAACAAGGCCTGCATTCTGCAAGATCAATAATTCGACGACTTGTTCAGACTGGCCCACAGATGCGCCGCTGCCATGGTTCGGTGGGGTCGATAACGGGCCAGCAGCGTCTCGGCTGCGGCAATGCTTGGGCGCGTCTCATGGCCCCATAAATTGGCGATGGCGGCACGCACGGCAACGTCGCCGTGCAGCGAACAGTCTGCATATCCATAACCACGCAGCAAGGCGTAATTCACGGTCCACGGCCCGATCCCTTTGACCGCGAGCAATGCCGCGCAAATGGTATCCAGCGAGTTGGCCGGGCTTTCCTGAAGATCGATCTGCCCGCTTGCAAGCAAGTCGGCCAACCTTAACAAAGTCTCTGCCTTGGCGCGCGAGAACTGCCGTGACGTCAGTGCCTCGATATCGATGCGTGCCGCGTCCGCCGGACTCGGATAACAGATCAGTCCACTGCTGTGGGGCTGGCCCGCCAGTCGGATGAAACTGCGCCGCAAGGACACCGCAAACGCCACGTTGATCTGCTGGCCCATGATGGCCCAGGTGAGCGCCTCGAAGATCGACGCCGACTGTGCAATGCGCAAGCCCTGCTGGCGTGCGGTCAAGGGACCGAATACCGGGTCTGTCTCGACGAAGGCCAGGAACGCGGCCGGATCGATATGCAGCCCCAGCATGCTGGCTGCAATGTGTTTGGCCTGCGACTGCATGGCGATGTTGATCGGTGCATCGGACAGCGCCACGCAGCAAGCTTGCTCAAGGGACGTGTCGAGCGCGATGTCGATGACTGTCGGCACATCACCGAGCAACACTGCTTTCTTGATCTGTTTTGTTATCGGCGTGTCGCTGACGATTTCGGACAAGGCATCCTTGTCTCGGGCGTGAAAATTCAATATATCCGCAACGATGTAGCCGCGCGGCAGAGGCAGCGTGAAATCGAACATTGATGCAGAAATACTCACCACGCCAACACGGTCTGTGCAGGAGCCACACGTCCGCGAGCATCGTCGCGATCTGACGAATGTCCTTCCAAGGCAAGCAGCATTTCCTTCGCCTTCAGCCCGCCAGCAAACCCGGTAAGCGCACCCGTCGAGCCGATCACACGATGGCACGGCGCAATGATGGAAATGGGATTGCGGCCATTGGCGGCACCAACCGCCCGCACCGCAGCGGGCCGGCCGATCTGTCGGGCAATGTCGCCGTAGGTTCTGGTCTGCCCGAAAGGAATGGTCAGCAACGCCGCCCAGACCTCTTTCTGAAACTCGGTGCCTTGAAAGTCGAGCGGCAGGTCGAACACATCGCGACGCCGCTCGAAATACTCGGCCAATTGCTGTGCGGTCTGGTTCAGCACCGCATTGTTCCGGTTCTCGCTCATGGGCTGCAGCATGACGCGATTCTCGCGTTCCACTTCCCACAAGACACCCGCCAGCGCGGGGCCTTTCGCGATCAGCTTCAGTTGTTTGACTGGCGAATCGACCCACATGTATTCGTAGGACACATCAGCTCCTTAGGCGCAAGGTCATGCCTGAACCCGGCAATGGTGGGCAGAAGCTGATGGTAGCCCCGATGGTCGCTTCCTCTATCAGCGCACCGATTTCGTCTTCGGCAAGAAGGCCGTCGCAATCCCCAACAGCGGCAGATAGGACGTCAGGTTATACACCCACACCAAGCCGTGTGAATCAGCCAGCCTGCCCAGCTCTGCCGCCCCGATGCCGCTGATGCCGAACATCAAGCCGAACATCAACCCCGACACCATGCCGACCCGGCCGGGCACGGCTTCCTGCGCGTAGACCACCAAGGCTGCGAAGGCCGACGACATCACCAGACCGATGGTGATGACCAGCGCTGCCGTCCAGAACAGATTGGCATACGGCAGCGCCAACGCAAACGGTGCCACCCCCAGGAACGATACCCAGATGACCGCCTTGCGGCCGATGCGGTCCCCCACTGGTCCACCAAAGAACGTCCCCGCCGCCACGGCGGCCAGGAACATGAACAGGTACAGCTGGCTTTGCTGAACCGTCAGGCTGAAGCGTTCGATCAGATAGAACGTGAAGTAATTCGTGAAGGCGGCAATGTAGACAAACTTCGCAAACATCAGCACGCCAACCACCAGGATCGCACGCACGATCTCTTTACGGCCCAGCCCGACGGCGTGACCCCGGCTCAGGCTCTTTGCACGGGCTTGCCCATGACGCAGCGTCCAGCCAGTCAACGTAAGCCCCACCGCAATCGCCAGCAATGCGGCCAACATGAACCACGCAATTGCCGACTGTCCGTAAGGCACCACAATCGCTGCGGCAAGCAGCGGCCCGATGGCCGAGCCGGTATTGCCGCCAACCTGGAAGGTGGACTGTGCGGTGCCGAAGCGACCCCCCGACGCCATGCGCGCTACCCGGGAAGCTTCCGGGTGGAATGTTGCCGAGCCTACTCCCACCACCGCAGCGGCCAGCAGCAACATGGGATAGCTGCCTGCGAACGCCAACATGCCGATGCCAACCAGTGTTGCCAGCATGCCTATCGGCAACAGGTAAGGCTTGGGATGCTTGTCGGTATACAGCCCGATCCACGGTTGCAAGAGCGATGCCGTGATCTGATAGACCAACGCAATCCAGCCAATCTGCCCGAACGTGAGCGAATACTGGGTCTTCAGCATTGGATAGACCGACGGCAGCAAAGCCTGAATCAGATCGTTGAGCAAATGCGCGAACGCGGCAGCGCCCACGATGCGGATCAAGAAACCTTGTGGCGGTGGTGTTTGGGAGACGTCGACAGGGGGGACGGCTGCGGCCTGAAGCGCAGAAGAGGAGCCGGACATGTTGGGTGGCCTTCTATTATTGTTGCCTGCATCAGTCGCGAAAAACGGCCTGGGCAGAGACGATAGACAGAATTGTAGGAAGCGACATAAAGTCTGTCTTACGCAATCTGCCTAACTGTCTTCGCAAAAGAGACATGCCAAGCTCCGCTGAAACCGCCCACATGCGCGACATGCTGGCGCAAGTCGAGAATACGTCTTCGCCAGTGACGTGTCGGGCCACCGACTACGAATACGACCGGGTGATGGAACCTCATTCCCACACCCGGCACCAGCTTGTCTACGCGGTGCATGGGGTGATGAGCGTGCGCACCCAGACCGGTTACTGGGTCATCCCACCAAGTCGCGGGTTGTGGATTCCAGCGGGCACGACCCACGCCGTGCGGTGCATCGGCGAAGTCCATATGCGCAGCCTGTACGTTCGGCAAGACGCCGCCCCCGGGCTGATCACCATGTGTTGCGCAGTCGGCATATCGCCGTTGATGCGCGAGTTGATCCGTGCGGCGGCCGAGGTGTCACACCCCTATGCGCCTGATTCACGCGATGGACGGCTGATGCGCCTGTTGCTGGATGAGCTGCACGCACTGCCAGTGCTGCCCCTGCATCTGCCCATGCCCACTGACCCGCGCGCACTGCGCATCTGCAAGGCCTTGGAACAGCAGCCAGATGACCCGTCTACCCTGGCGGACTGGGCTGGGCGACTGGCGGTGGATGTGAAGACGATCCAGCGGCTGTTTGCCGCGCAGACCGGCATGACGTTCGGGCGCTGGCGTCAGCAGGCTCGGCTGCTACGGGCCTTGGAGTTGATCGCCAGCGGGGAGAAGATCATTGATGTGGCGCTTGCGCTGGGGTACGAAAGCCCTGGGGCGTTTGCGACGATGTTCAGAAAGCAGTTCGGGCTGGCACCAAGTCAGTTTTTTGAAGCGGCGGATTCAAATTGAAGCGTGGCAGCATGGCCTGGCCGCAGGACACGCCGTCATCAATGGTTTGCCTGACTTGCATCGGGATGCATACATCGACTGAGACACTGCGGTGTCGCACCATCCGCTAACGCGCCGTCGACGCAGGCAGCCACCGCGCGAACACCGCCGCCGCCACGATGCCGAGTACACCCACCCCGAAAGCCGCGGCACCCAGCGATGCCAAGGCCGTCACCGACGACAGCATCACCGGCCCGCCACAGGCCCCCAGGTCGGCAATCAGGCGCCAGATACCCAGGAACTGGTTGCGCGCGTTGGGCGGTGCCGCATCCGCACCAAGCGTCATTACAATGCCGGAGCCGATCCCGTTGCCGAATCCCAGCAGCAGGGACACCAGCACAAAGCTGGTGACGGTTTCAGTGAACGGAATCGCCATCAGGCTGCCGCCCATCAGCAGCGTGCACGGAATGGCGATCCACAGGCGACCGTACCGATCCATCACCTTGCCCGCCGGGTAGAACACCGACATATCGACGGCGGCGACCAGCCCGTAGACCAGGGATGCCGTGGCCGCGTCCATGCCAAGGTGGCTGGCCCAGAGCGGAATGACGACCTGACGCGAGGTTCGCAGCGCACTGATGAGCATGACGCCCACGCCGAGCGTGGCATAGACACCCCGATGACTGCGTGCAATCTGCGCCACGCCGATCCGCCCAGGGCCACGGGCCGAGGGCGAGGGCCTGACGATGTCGGGTGCCGAAACGGCGATGACGCCCGCGCCGAGCATGGCTGCGATGGCGACCCAGTAGGCTCCGTCCAGGCCCATCAGGAAGATCAGTCCCGCCCCCGCGAAAGGGCCGAGAAACGCGCCGATGCGGGTGGTGCCCGCCAGGGTGGACAAGGCGCGCGCCCGGTAGGCCGTGGGAACACTTTCGATCAGATAGCTCTGGCGGGCGAGCTGGAAGATGGATTGGGCGACCCCTTGCATCAGCATGGCGATCACCATCACCCACAAGTGCGGCACGGTGACCACCAGCAGCAAGCCGAGCACGCTGATCAGTGCTGCTCCCGTCAATGCTCGCCGCTCTCCCAGCCGGTCGGTGATCAGCGATGCGGGAATGTTGCCGAGCAGCGAGCCAATGCCGATCAGCGCTGCGATCAGGCCCGCCATGGCAACGGAGGCCCCCAGATCGCGCGCGGTAAGCGCGATCACCGGCAGAATCGCACCATTGCTCAGGCCATACAGCAAGGACGGCCCGAACACGGGAATCAGGATCTTCTTCCAATCGATCGTATCGTCTTGCTGCATCGGCGAGTCGGAGGGCGCGGTATCGGACAGCATGGTACCGGTACGCATGGCCAGATCGGGCGAAAAGATCGCACGTTTGTGTTGGGCTACGGCATGACAATCCCATCGCGTGCCAGACCAAAGAAATCTTCCAGCCCGATCTGCCCGCCCTTGAGCACCAGCTCCAGCCCCTCCCGGACCGGATGCGATGACCAGGCACGGCACAAGGGTGCGCCCGGCGTCAGTTCGGCCGCTACCGTCAAGGCGTCGATATCCAGCATGCTCATCACTTCGCCAGAGCTGTCACCGCCGGCAATGACCACGCGTTTCAATGGACGTTGATCGACAATGCCCTGCATCACGGCGGCAAGCGCCTGCCCGACCTTGCGTGCCGCATCCGAGCGCGACAGGCCAGCCTTGGTGGCGATTTCGTCGAAATTCACGACAGCGCTGTCGTTGGGGCCTTCTGCGCTGAAGATCAAAGGACTCCCCCCTGCGTCCAACACGCCCACGGCCAGAGCGACCAGGCGGGCGATTTCCTCGGCATAGCTGCTTTCTTTCAGCGCCTGATCCAGCGCCATGCGTTCGACCGTGAACCCGTTGTCACGCGCCCAGGCAATCTGGCCGGCGGTAACCGGCGAGCAGCTTCCGCTGACAGCGGCAATGCTGCGCACAGGCGCGGCACGCGGCAGCGCCACGTCCTTGGCAACCCAGCCCTGCGCGCGCCAGTAGGCGGTCAGCGCATACGGCAAGCCTGACGAAGACGCGCTGAACACGCCTTCTCCGCGCTGCTCCCACACCAGCCGGCCTGCTTCCACCAGCGTTTCATCATTCAACACGTCGATGAATACGGTGGGAACATCGTCTCCGCGCAGGTCGTTCAATTGTGCCGCCGCCGACCCATCGGCAAGCGCCACCATGTCGATCAGTTCAATGCGCCGCGTGGTCTGCTTGCCCAGGTGCAGACGCAAGTCCGCCTCGGCCATCGGGGTGACCGGGTGACGCGACATCGTGGGATGCCTGTCGATCCGATGAGCAACGCCCTTGACGGCCGCGAACAGATTGCCGAAGGCCTGATAACGCTTCAGCCGAGGCACACCCACAATGCTGGGTGACCAGTTTTGCCTGGCATGCTGCACGCCCAATTCGGTGGCACAGCCGATGGACCCGGTCGTGGGTGACGAATCGAAGGTCGAACACACTTTGTAGTGCAACACCGGCGGATTGAGCGCCGCCAATGACGAAAACGCAGCGGGCAATTCTCGCCGCATCCATGCTGGGTCACGACCGCGTGAGGAACCTGCGATGCCCACGCAGCGGGCGGTCGGAAAACGCGCCGCCAGCGCGGGGGTTGGCGGCGTCAGAAACAGTACCGTTTCGATGCCAGCCATGGTCATGGCCTCCATCGCATCGGTCGACCCGGTGAAGTCATCACCGTAGTAGGCTAGCAGCAGTCCTGGCGGAAGCGCCGATGCCGTCATTTCCAGAACTCCAGCGCGCGCGCCAATACCGGCACCTGGGCAGCACGCGCTGCGAGGGATTCCCCAGCCATTGCCGCATCCCATGAAGCACGCAGCGCCTCGACTCCCGCTGACACACCCTGCGGGTGACCGAAGATGCCGCCCCCCGCCGTGTGGATCAGGTCGGCGCAGCCGATGGCCGCGTAGGTGTCGTGTGCCTGCAAGCCGGTCTGACCAGAACTGAATACCGGCATGGCGGGCATGTCGACACCCGGCATGACCGGGGCCAGCACCGCACGTGCCGCCGCGATCACACTGTCATCAGGTTCACTGAATTTGTTGCGCAGGCCATTCACATGCAGATGGTCGGCACCTGCCAGACGCCAGATTTTCTGCAGCGGCGCATAGTCGAAACCCAGCGCTGGCGAGCGCGACAGCGCCCCCCAGCCGGCACGATGCCCGTGAATCGGCAACTGAGAATGTCGGCGCAGTTCATGCAGCCCCACCAGTCCGACCGCATTCAGGCACACCATCACGCAGGTGCCGCCGTGCGCCAGCACAATGTCGTGGCGGCGTCGCATGCGATCCAGATCGCCCGTCAGGTTGAAGGCCACCATGGCCTTCTTGCCCGTGCGCGCAGCATGGTCGTTGACCACATCCATTACCAGCCGCACCCGGTCTTCGAACGGGCAATGCGGGCCATCGGCCTGCAGCTCATCATCTTTGATGAAGTCGATACCGCCCGCCACCAGTTCACGAACCTGCTGGGCGGTTTCTTCAGGCGACAGGCCCACGCTGGGCTTGATGATGGTGCCGATCAGCGGCCCGGTCTGCACGCCGGCAAGCCCACGTGTGCCCTGGATGCCGAACGCCGGACCGGGGTAGGCAGCGGCGAACGACAGAGGCAATTGCAGATCGAGCAGACGCAGACCGGTGACCGAACGCAGTTCATACAAGTTGCCCGCCACCGTGGCCATCAAGGTCGGCAGGCAAGCGCCCAGGTTCTCGATCGGCCAGGACAGTTCCAGCAGACACTGGGTGTAGACCGACGACACCTTCGGGGTCGGCAGACTAGGCGTGGGGCTGGTGCCCAGCACCTCCAGGCGCTCTACCCGCGCCCCGGAACGGGCTTTCAATTCCGGGGTTTCGGTCGGCAGCGCCACGAAGGTGCCGCTGGACTGTTCACCAGCGATGGTGTCGGCGGCACGTGCGGGATCACCGCCCGTCTCGAACCAATAGCTGGCGTAAATGCGTTCGGCCATCGCGTATTCCTTGCGTTGTGCTTGGACAGGGAAGATCAGGTAATGCGACGGATGCTTTCTGCGATTTCGTCGCGATCGAAGACCTTGATCCAATCGTCACGCATCAAGCGGGGCTTGCCGAAGGTGATGGCCTTGTTGCATGCGTCCGAGAACGCACCTGGAATCTCATTGAAGATCACCGCGCCCAGGATGTTCATGTGACCCAGCAGGAAATCACGGGCGCATTTCTCGGGCACCCCACGACGCACCGTTTCGTCCATGGCTTCGCGCATCACGGCCAGCAAGGTGGCGCAGACCGTCTCGGACAGACCCGGCTCCAGCAAGGCCATCTGATCGACCGTCAGGCGGTAGGAATCCTTGATGGGCTGGTAGATGGTCTTGGCCACGTCTTCACCCAGGTCGAAGGCCGACTCCGGGCCTTGCATCAGTGCGCTGGTGATGGACTGGCGCGCTGCCACACCGCCGAAGTAGTCGCGTCGGGCGGCTTCTTCCACTTCGTCGTTGTAGATCGTCGGGTGGCACGGATGGCTGACGAAATACGTCAGGTCTTTTCGATCCGGCAGATGACCCGCAAATGGCGCGGCAGCATCCAGCAGCATGATCATCGTGCCCGGCTTGAGCTGATCCGAAATCTTGTGCGCGACCTTGCCGATAATGGTGTCGGGCACGGCGAGGATCACCACATCGGCATCGGCCAACGCCACGCTTTCCTCAACGCAGTCCAATCCCAGTTCGTCCTTGAGTCGCTTGCGACCGGCTTCGCCAGGTTCGACGTGGTGCACCCGATAGTCCGACTTCAACAGGTTCTTCGACAGGCGAACGCCCATCTTGCCGCCCGCACCGAACAAAGCAATGGTCTCTTTCAAGATTGTCTCCAGCAGACTGAAAAGGTGCCGCTCTGAACAAAACACAGATCGGCTCAAGTGGTGTGATGAGTAGACCACTTAAATAAAATATTGGATGCTCGGGTTTTCCATAGACGCAGTATTGCCCCGTGTTTTCCTGCCGTCACATGACCGGGAACCCTGTGATAAGGTCATCAGCCACCCCGGTATGACGACCCATTGGAGAGACCAGATGAATGAGCCGATCCGCCGCCGAAAGATTTTTCAAGAGGTTCACGATCGCCTCATGGAACGGATTCGTTCCGGTGCGTTTCAGCCCAATGCGCAGCTTCCCTCAGAGCGAGAACTGATGGAGGAATACGGTGTGGGTCGCCCTGCCGTGCGCGAGGCTCTGCAGGCGCTGCATCGCTCAGGTGTGGTCGAGATCGTCCATGGCGAACGCGCACGGGTGGTGGTGCCGACGGCGGAACGCCTGATGTCTCAGCTGGCCACCGGGGCCATGCACTTGCTGCGCACGCAGGCCGGCGCGCTGGAACACTTCAAGGAATTGCGCGTCTTCCTGGAGACAGGGACTGCGCGCCTGGCCGCAGAACGCGCATCTGAAGAAGACATCGCCAAACTGCGCCTGACGATTGCGCGACACCGGGCAGCCATCGCCAACGCCGAGCGCTTCATCGAGCTCGACAATGCCTTCCATCGGGAAATCGCCGGCATCAGCGGCAACCCGATCTTTCCGTCCATCGTGGACGCCATGTTCCAATGGGCCAGCGAGTACTACCGGTCCTTGGTTCGCGCGCCAGGTGCGGAAGCGCTAACGCTGGCTGAACATGAACGCATCGTGGATGCAATCGCGGCACACGACCCGGCCGGTGCCGCCAGCGCGATGGAAGCCCACTTGAATCGCGCCAACAAGCTTTATCGGCAGATCATCACGGCCTCTACTTCTTGAAGGCTGCGCTTACTCCGCACTGCTCCCCTCGTGTAATCGTAACCACCATTACACTTTATCGACTCAGATGGCATACTCATCACACCAGCTCATGACCGTTTGATGTATTGCGTGCACTTGCTCCCCACAAGCCGACAAAGGACAAACCCATGAAGAAAACGATGTTGCGTACCCTGATCAGCGCCGGTGTGATGGCGATGGCAGGACTGGCTGCCAGCCCTGCCATAGCGCAGGCAGATGCGCAGTCCACCTTGCGTATCGTGCCCACCACCAACATCACGGTGCTGGACCCGATCTGGACCACCGCCTACGCGTCACGCAACTTCGGCTACATGGTATACGACACGCTTTTCGGCACCGACGCCGAGGGCAATATCAAGCCGCAGATGGTGGACACCTGGACGGTGTCCGACGACCGCAAGACCTGGACGTTCAAGCTGCGCGCCGGTCTGGAGTTTTCTGATGGCACGCCGGTCACGGGTGAAGACGTGGTGTCTTCCATCAAGCGCTGGGCCAGCCGCGACAGCTTCGGCGGCCTGATGGCCAAGAGCGTCGATGCGTATGAGGCTCCTGACGCCAACACCTTTGTCATCAAGCTCAACGAGCCCTTCGGCATGGTGTTGGAAGCCCTGGGCAAGCCTTCGTCGAACGTGCTGTTCATCATGCCCAAGCGTCTTGCCGACACCCCGGGTGACACGCAACTGAAGGAAGTCGTCGGATCCGGCCCGTATCTGTTCAACGCCGACGAGTTCCGCCCCGGCGAACGCGTGGTGTTCGTGAAGAACCCCAAGTACAAGCCGCGCAGCGATCAGCCTTCCGGCACCGCAGGTGCCAAGAATGTCTACACGAACCGTGTGGAATGGGTCATCATCCGCGACCCGCAGACGGCCATGAATGCGCTGCTCAACGGCGAAGTCGACATCTACGAACAGCCTGCATTCGACCAGTACCCCACGCTGAAGGCCAACGCCGACATCCAACTGGCGGAAGCGGTCATCGCAGGCAGCCAGTTCATGCTGCGCTTCAATTTCCTGCAACCGCCTTTCGACAATGAAAAGGTACGTCGCGCGGCCATGCTGGCGCTGGGCCAGGACGCTATCTTGCGCACCCAGGTCGGTTCGCCCGAACTGTCGAAGTATTGCAAAAGCCTGTTCCCGTGCGGCACTCCTTACGAATCGCAGAACACAGGTGACTACACCGGCATCGCCAACCCGCAGAAGGCCAAGGCGCTGCTGGCCGAGGCAGGTTACAAGGGTGAACCGGTTGTGCTGCTGCGCCCCACCGACAACCCCACCATCGGCAAACTGCCACTGGTCGCCAAGCAGCAACTGGAACAAGCCGGTTTCAAGGTGGACATGCAGGCCATGGACTGGCAGTCGCTGGTATCACGCCGCGCTCGCAAGGACGCGCCCAAGGCAGGCGGCTGGAGCGCCTTCATGACCTCGTGGTCAGCGTCCGACATTCTGAACCCACTGACCATGGCACCGATGAACGCCACCGGCGAGAAGGGCTGGTTCGGCTGGTTGGAAGATGCCAAGCTGGAAGAGATCAAGCGCAAGTTCGCGATGGCGCAAACGCCGGAAGAAAAGAAGAAGTTCGCTGAAGAAGCGCAGTTGCGTGCGGTGGAAGTCGTGTCGCACGTGCCGGTCGGCCAGTACAGCCAGCCGGTAGCCATGCGCAAGAACATCAGCGGATTGCTGCCTTCCGGCGCGCAGATCTACTGGAACATCAAGAAGCAGTGACGCCAGCATGGGCGCCAATCGGCGCCCTGCTCGGCCCCGATATTTTCACTGAGTTCTAGGTCTGCCCCATGTTGAACTTCCTCGGCAAGCGCTTGCTTGCCACGCTTCCTGTGCTGCTGGTCGTCGCCATCGCGGTGTTCATGATCATCCGCCTGACACCCGGCGACCCGGCCGCGATCATTGGCGGCGACAGCGCCACCACAGAAGACCTGAACCGAATCCGCATGCAGCTCGGCCTGACCGAACCCCTGTGGACGCAATTTGCCATCTGGGCGCGCGGTGTGATCACCGGCGACTTCGGCTTCTCGTACTTCTTGAACAAGCCCGTCAGCACGCTGATCCTTCAGCGTATGGAACCCACGCTGTGCCTGGCTGCCGGCACGCTGCTGATGGCGGTATTGATTTCCCTGCCGCTTGGCACCTTGTCCGCATGGCGCATGGGTGGCTGGCTGGACCGCATCGTGATGGGCTTCTCCGTCACCGGCTTCTCCGTCCCGGTGTTTGTCATCGGCTACATACTGATTTATGTCTTTGCGCTTGAACTGCGCTGGTTCCCGGTACAGGGCTACAGCCGGATTGCCGATGGCATCGGTCCGTGGGCAATCAAGCTGCTGCTGCCTTGCCTGACGCTGGCCGTGACCTATGTTGCGCTGCTGTCGCGGGTGACACGTGCCGCAGTCAGCGAGGCGCTGACCGAGGACTACATCCGCACGGCACGCGCCAAGGGCGTGACCGAATGGACGGTGCTGGGTCATCACGCGCTGCGCAATGCAGCCGTGCCGGTCGTCACCGTGATCGGCATGAGCGCAGCGATGCTGATGGGCGGCGTGGTGGTGACGGAAACGGTCTTCGCCATTCCTGGTCTGGGACAACTGACGGTGGACGCCGTGCTCAGCCGCGACTTCCCGGTGCTTCAGGGCGTGGTCTTGTTCTTTGCACTGGTCTACGTGCTGCTGAACCTGCTCGTCGACCTGAGCTATCTGATCCTTGACCCCCGAATCCGCTACTGACATTCGTTATTGACATAGCAAAGCCACAATGACATCAACCTACCAAAAGCTCTGGCGCAACGTATCCATTCGCGCTGGCTTCGGCACGTTGGCAGTGCTGGTGCTGCTTGCCATTGCCACGCCACTGTTGGGCACCATCGATCCGGTCGCCATGGACGCCACGTTCATCTCGGTAGCCGCTGGCACCAAAGGCATGTTCACCTTGCCCGACGGCACCCAGATCGCCCACACCTTCTGGATGGGCAGTGACCCGATCGGACGTGACGTCTGGAGCCGTGTGCTGTATGGCACGCGCATCTCGCTGATCGTGGGCATTGCCACCGCGATGGTGGCCGTGTGCATCGGCTGCGTACTCGGCATGCTCGCAGGTTACTTCCGCGCCTTGGACGCCGTGCTGATGCGGATCATGGACGGCCTGATGGCGATCCCGTCCGTGTTGCTGGCGATCACACTGGTGGCCACATTGGGGGCCAGCCTGACGACCGTGATTCTTGCCATCGCCGTGCCGGAAATTCCACGCGTGACCCGCCTGGTTCGCGCGCTGGTGCTGAGCCTGCGTGAAGAACCCTTTGTCGAAGCGGCCCGAGCACTGGGCACACGCGACGCGTCCATTCTCTGGCGCGACATCCTGCCCAATTCGCTGGCCCCGCTGATCGTGCAAAGCACCTTCATTGCTGCGTCGGCAATTCTCACCGAGGCCATTCTCAGCTTCCTTGGCCTGGGCTTGCCTGCTGACATCCCGACCTGGGGCAACATCATGGCCGAAGGCCGCGTGCAGTTCACGCAGTCGCCTGGCAACGTGCTGTTCCCTGCCCTGTTCCTGGTGCCCACGGTACTTGCCATCAATATGTTCGGAGACGGCCTGCGGGACGTGCTGGACCCCAAGTTCGCAAAACGCCTATGACCGAATCAATTCTGGAAGTACGCGGGTTGCAGGTAGCGCTGCCATCCGATGCAGATCGCCCCTATGCCATCGAGTCGATGGACATTTCCATCCCGGCAGGACGCACACTGTGCATCGTGGGTGAATCCGGCTCGGGAAAATCGGTGCTGGCCACGACTGTGCTGGGCCTGCTTGCCAAGGGTTTGACCGTCAAGTCGGGCAGCATCAGACTGGCTGGCGAAGCCTTGGTAGACGGAGGCGTGCCCATCCCGCAAAAACGTTTGCGCGAGCTTCGCGGCACCGGCATGGGCATGGTGTTCCAAGAGCCGATGACAGCCCTGAACCCGGTGCACACCTGCGGCGAGCAAGTTGACGAACTGCTGCGCACCCACACTGACTGGAACGCAAGCGCCCGCAAGGCGCGCATTCTGGAAATTTTCGAGCGCGTGCGCCTGCCCTCGCCCGAGCGCATCTATGCAAGCTACCCGCACCAGTTGTCGGGTGGCCAGCGCCAGCGCATCGTGATCGCCATGGCGATCATCCTGAAGCCACGCCTGCTGATCTGCGATGAACCCACGACTGCGCTGGACGTCACCACGCAGGCCGAGATTCTGAAGCTGATTGCGGAACTACAGGCCGAACAGAACAGCGCCGTGCTGTTCATCACGCACGACATGGGTGTCGTGGCCGAGATCGCCGACGACATTCTGGTCATGCATCGGGGCGTGGTCGTGGAACAAGGAACCTGCGATCAGGTGCTGCGCGCACCGAGTCAGGCCTATACCCGCATGCTGCTGGACGCCGTGCCGGGCATGACGCCGCCCGCACCGCGCGAGCTGCCTGGCGGCCCGGCGCTGCTGGCTGGCCGCAACGTCGGCAAGACCTACATCCGTCGCGACTGGCTTGGCCGCGCCAAGCCCACCCAGGCATTGCAGGAAACCAGCGTGTCGGTGCACCAGGGCGAAACGGTTGGCGTGGTGGGCGAATCAGGCTCGGGCAAATCGACGTTTGCCCGCTGCCTGATTCGCTTGATCGAACCTACAGACGGTGTGGTGCACTGGGCAGGCAAGGAAGTGCAATCCTTGAAGGAATCCGAGCTACGCCCGCTGCGCTCGCAGGTGCAGGTGGTGTTCCAGGACCCGAACCGTTCGCTGAACCCGCGTCGCACCATTGGTTCGTCCATGGTAGAAGGCGCGATGAACTTCGGCATGAGCGCAGCGCAGGCGCAGGCCAAGGTCGAGGAACTGATGGACCGCATCCAGCTGCCACGCACTGCGCTGGAACGCTATCCACACCAGTTCTCGGGTGGACAACGCCAGCGTATTGCCATCGCACGCGCACTAGCCTGCCATCCCAAGGTATTGGTGGCCGACGAGGCCGTGTCGGCGCTGGACGTGTCAGTGCAAGCCCAGATTCTGGACTTGCTGCGCGAAATTCAGCGCGACCTGGGTATCGGCATTCTGTTCATCACCCACGACCTTCGCGTAGCGGCGCAGCTATGCGACCGCGTGGTGGTCATGCGGTCCGGCCGCGTCGTGGAACAAGGGCAGACGGCCAGCGTATTCGGCAACCCATCTGAAGACTACACGCGCGCCTTGCTTGCGGCGGCGCCATCAACCAACTTTTCGTCATAGCACACAGATCCGGCGCGATCTGTTGTTCTTGAAACCTGCACGGAGAATGAATTGAGCTTGGCAATGACCTGGGAAGAATGGTGTGCCCACGATGCGGTGGGCTTGGCACAACGCGTGAAAAAGGGCGAAGTCAGCGCAGCCGAGTTGGCGGCGCAGGCGGTCGAGGGCATCCGCAAGCTCAACCCCACGCTCGACGCGGTGGTTCAGGTCTTCGACGACGCCGTTGCCGACCCTGCCGTCGATGGCACGAATCTGGACGGCGTTTTTGGTGGCGCGCCTTTCCTGATGAAAGACCTGGGGCCCACGGTCAAGGGCAGGCTGCAGGAATTCGGCTCGAAACTGATGCAGGGCAACCGGCCGACTGAAGACGCCTTCCTGACCAGCAAGATTCGCAACGCCGGCCTGAACATCATCGGCCGCACGACCACGCCGGAATTCGGTGTGTGCAGCTCGTCGGAAAACGACTTGCACGTCACCCGCAATCCCTGGAATACCGACTACACCACCTGCGGGTCTTCCGCAGGCACGGCTGCAATGGTGGGCGCAGGCGTGCTGCCGCTGTCGCACGGGACCGACGGCGGCGGGTCCATCCGCATTCCCGCAGGCTGCAACGGCACTCTGGGGTTGAAGGTGTCACGTGGCGTGTATTCGCTGGCGCCCAACCTGTCGGACCTGACCGGACTGGTGTCGATCCAGGGTTGCCTGAGCAGCACCGTGCGCGACACGGCCGCGTTCGTGGACAACTGCCGGGGCGGCGCACCGGGTGAATTCATGCCCTTCTGGTCGCCGGAAGAACCGTACAGCGAACTGATCAAGCGTGATCCGGGTCGCCTGCGCATCGCCATGTCGCACGAATGGGGCGACTATCGGGCGGTGCCGCACTTCGTGGCCGAGCTGGAACGCGTCGGACGCTTCCTCGAAAGCCTGGGTCACCACGTCGAGTGGGCCTTGCCCGAAGTCGACTTCCGCGCAGCCTTCCAGGCGCAGACGCAGTGCTACATCGGCAACTTTGCCCAGGTAATCGCCGGCCACATGGAACGGCTTGGCCTTGACCAGCCGCCGCGTGACCTGCTTGAGCCGATCGACATCAAGATCTGGGAAGAAGGCCGCGACATCTCGTACAGCGAGCGCTACCAGATGCAGAAGGTGTTCAATACCACGTCGCGCGCGTTCGGCCGCTTCTTCGAAGACTGGGACATCATCCTGACGCCCGTGGTCGCATTGCCCACACCGAAGGTTGGCGAAAGCCAGAACCTTACGACCAGCACCAACCCGTCAGTGCTCGACTGGTTCGACATCAACTGGCGCAACTTTGCCTTCACCCCGCTTGGCAATCTGTGCAGCATGCCCGGCATTTCCATGCCGCTCGCGCGTCAGGAAAGCGGCTTGCCGCTGGGTATCCAAGCGCAGACACGGATGGCCAATGATGGCTTGCTGTTGCAGCTGGCAGCCCAGATCGAACGCGCGATCGACGGAAAGTGGAATGGCGGACAGCGGCCCGAGTGGCACGTGACGAATAAATAAGTCACTGCGACTGCATTGGGTCGACAGGTAACAGCGGCGGGCTGGGTCGGGGAACATCCAGCACCGAACTGAAAAGCTGCTGCGTGTAGGCATGCGTCGGGTTAGCGAAGACCGTCGCCGTAGCACCAGCCTCGACCACTTGCCCGTTACGCATCACCAGCACACGATCGGACATATGCCCGACCACCGCCAGGTTGTGGCTGATCAGAATCAGCGCCAGATTCAGATCCTTGCGTAGCGCCAGCAGCAGATTCAATATCTGCGCTTGCACCGATACATCCAGTGCCGACGTCGGCTCGTCGCAGATGATCAGACGCGGTTTGACGGCCAGGGCGCGTGCGATCGCCACGCGCTGGCGCTGTCCGCCTGACAGCGCGTGCGGATAGGAACGCAACACGCGTGCAGGCAGACCCACTTGTTCAAGCAGGCGCACGATGGCGGCTTGGCGGGTGCTGGCGTCCAGCGCGGTGTTGTGCAAGCGCAGGGGAAGGTCCAGCAATTGTGCAACGGTGTAAGCCGGATTCAGTGACCCGTAGGGGTCTTGGAATACCGGTTGAACAATGCTTGCAATCCGCTTGCGATCCAGGTTTGCAATGGGCTGCCCCAGCAGCGACACGCTACCTGCGCTGGGTCGATCCAGGCCCAGTAGAAGCCGGGCAAGCGTGCTTTTCCCCGACCCCGATTCGCCCACGATGCCGACAATCTCCCCTGGCCCGATCGACAGCGACACCTTGTCCAGCGCCGTGAACGGCGTGGCCGCGCGCGGCAGTATGCGGCGGACGGTGTAGTGTCTGGTCAGGTTGATGGCGTCCAGAATGCGCGCAGAAACCTGTGTGTTGGCGGCATGGTCATCCTGGGTGAAAACCTGTGTGTTCATACGCGCGCCTCGAACGGGGCATAACAGCGTCGTGTGTGTGCCGCGCCAATGGCGATCAGGTCTGGCGGCACGTTGTTGCACACGGGTGCGGCATGCGCACATCGGGGTGCGAATGCGCATTGCGTGGGCGGCTCAAGCAGCGCTGGGACCACGCCAGGGATGACTGCCAGTGGCTGTCCGGGGGCACGGGAGCCCCCCATGGGCAGACAGTCCAGCAGCCCTTGCGTGTACGGATGGCCGGCGTGCCGAAGCACGGTATCGGTTCGACCGGACTCCACAATCTGTCCCGCATACATGACAGACACGCGATCGGTGTAGTGGGCGACCAGGCCCAGGTCGTGGGTGATCAGCAGAATGGCCAGACCCATTTCCTGTTGCAGTGTTTTCAGCAGATCGAGAATCTGCTTTTGCACGGTGACGTCCAAGGCTGTGGTCGGCTCGTCAGCAACGATCAGATCGGGCCCGCACATCAGTGCCATGGCGATCAGCACACGCTGGCGCATGCCACCGGACAACTCGTGCGGATACTGTTCAAGCCGGCGCGCAGCATCGCCAATGCCGACTTTTTCCAGCAGATGCAGCGCGCATGCCTGAGCCTGCGCTCGCTCGCCGCGCCGATGGCTGAGATAGACCGCACGCAGCTGAGCACCGATAGTAAAAGTAGGATTGAGCGCAGTCATGGGTTCCTGAAACACCATGGAAATGCGGTCGCCACGCAAGCGGTTGATCGCCCGATCACCGACCGACAGCAGGTCATGGCCATCGAAAGCCATGCGGTCGGCGCGAACCTTTGCGCCGTGCGGCAGCAGCTTGAGCAGGCTCAGCGCGGTCAAGGACTTGCCACAGCCGCTCTCACCGACCAACCCGAGTGTTTCACCTTTATCGATGCGCAGGTCGATGCCGCGTACCGCATGCAACAGCCCTGCACGTGTGGGCAAGGTGATGTGCAGATTCCGCACGTCGAGCGTGGCCTGCGTCGCGTTGCTGATATCAATCGTACTCATGTCTGCCGCCGCGTCCGCAGTCCATCACCCACCAGGTTGATACCAAGCACCAGCAGTGCAAGCGCAGCCCCCGGCAACGCAATCAACCAGGGGCTGAAGAACATGAATGATTTGGCCTCTGACAGCATCAAGCCCCAGGACGGAAACGGGGCCGGTACACCCAGGCCCAGGAACGACAAGGCGGCTTCCACCAGAATGGCGTGGGCCATTTCCACCGATGCAATGACCAAGAGCGGTCCCCGCACGTTGGGCAGAATTTCCTTGATGAGAATGTGCAGATTCGAGCAACCCAGCGCACGCGCAGCGGTGACGTAGTCGGCCTGTCGCAGTTGCAGCGCAGCGCTGCGTGCCACCACGGCAAAGTGATCCCACAGCAGCAAGCCCAACACCAGAATCACGGTCGTCAGCGAGTTGCCCGTGACCGACACGATGGCAAGCGCGGCCAGCACGATGGGCATGCTGATGCGCGTGTTGATCAGGAAACTGATGACGGCATCGGTGACGCCACCGAAGTAGCCCGCAAGCAGGCCAAGGGTGATGCCGATGAAACCGGACACCAGCACGACTGCCACGCCGATGCCCAGCGAAATGCGTGCACCGTAGACCAGTCTGGCAAGGTAGTCACGACCAAGCTGATCGGTGCCAAGCACATGCGCAGACAGCGTCTTGTCATGCCAGAACGGCTGCGACAGGCGCTGACCAAGTGACTGCGTGAACGGATCATTGGGCAGCACCAACGGGCCGAGCACCGCAATGATGGCCAGCACGATGATGATGGCGATGCCAAGCTTGAAGCCCCAGCGTTTGGACATCATGAGGCGGCCCGTTTCATTCGGGGGTCGAGCAAGGTGTTGATCACATCACTAAGGAAGGTCAGCACGATGTAGGTCAGCGAGATCATCAGCACAACCGCCTGGATCACGGGCATGTCAGAACGGATCATCGACTGCCAGGCCAGATAACCAATGCCGTGTATGGCAAAGATGGATTCGATCACAATGGATCCGCCCAACATGAAGCCGAACTGCACGGCTCCCAAGGACACCACCGGCAGCAGTGCATTGCGCAGCGCACTGACGAACAAAATCTTGAAGGTGGGCAAGCCCATTGCCCGTGCGGTGCGGATGTAGTCCGACTCCAGTGCGTCGATCATGCCGCTGCGCGTCAGGCGGGTCAGTGCGGGCAAGGCGTACAGGCTAAGAGCTACCGTGGGCAGCACAAGGTGCGCCGCGGAACTGCTGCCGGAAATCGGCAGCCAACGTAGTTGCACGCCAAAAAAAATGATCAGCACCAAAGCGGCCCAAAAACTTGGTACGGCCTGCACCACCACGACAATCAGCGACACAATGCGGTCGGCCCAGCCTCCCCGCCTGGCGGCAGCCAGCACGCCAGCCGGCACCGCGATCAGCAAGGCCAGCAAGATGGCGGTGAAGGCCAGCATGGCGGTAACGCCGACGCGATCCGTCAACATCTTGCTGACGGGTTCACCCGTCAGTTGCGAGGTTCCCAGGTCGCCCTGCACCAGCCGCGCGAGATACGCGGCGTAGCGCTCGGGCAAGGGGCGGTCCAGCCCGTAGCGGATGCGCAGGGCTTGCAGATCGGCTTCGGTGGCACTGTCACCGGCAAGCGCCAGCGCAGGATCGACCGCCACGTTGGACAAGGTGAAACACAGCAACGACACGGTGATCGCGACCATGAGCGCCAGGCCCATGCGTCGCAAAAGCAAAGAGAGCATTCAAGTACTACTTTGCTGCCCAGCCCAGCTGGTAGTAGCGCGGGATGCCATCGGGCGATGGCACGTATTGAAGTCGCTTGTCGCTGACGTAACCCACCACAATGGTGTGCATGGGCACGAAGTAGGCACGTTCGGAGGCCAGCTTGATCGCGCGGCCATAGGCGGCTTTGCGGGCGGCCGGGTCGATGGCATTGTCGGCGAGCTTCACGATGTCACGAATCTCTGCGTCGTAAAAGCCGTCTTGCGGACTGAAGTTGAAGAAGGCGCTGAGCGACGCCGAGGTGTCGAACATCGAGGACGATCCCCAGTCGCCATACCAGAGGTCCAGCTTGCCTTCGCGCCATTTGCTGAAGCTGGCGCGCGATTGCAGCATTTCCAGGTTGGCGTCGATGCCCACCGCCGCCAGATAGGCTTTGACGGCCTCGGCACGCGGCTTGTCGCGGAACGAAGAAAGACTGACCTTGAATCCCTTGGGATAACCAGCCTGGGCAAGCAGTTCGCGGGCTTTTGCCGGGTTGTAGTCGTAGGTCACGGCAGCGGCTTCATCGCAGCCAAACTGCAGCGGATGGCACAGCGTCGTCAACAGGCGACCTTCCCCGCCCAGCAAGGTGTCGACGATTTTCTTGCGGTCGATGGCGTGGTTGATGGCCTGCCTGACCTTCACGTCTTTCAGCGGACTGCTTTCCCCGCTGGCACGGCCACGTGCATCCAGCAAAATCGTAGCGATGGTCAGCGTCGAACCAAACTGGGATTTCAGATTCGGGACTGCTTGCAGCTGATTGATTTGATCGGCCGATACATTCCAGGTCCAGTCGACGCCACCGCCCATCAATTCGGCAATACGCGTGGACTCATCGGGAATCACGCGAACGGTGATGCGATCCAGTTTGGCATTTCCCTTGGCACCACCAAAATACGCCTTATTCTTTTCGAGAATATATTCATTCCCGCGTGCGGAAGCCAGTTTGAAAGGACCGGTCCCAATAGGCTGCTTGCCAAAAGCGGGCTGGCCGACTTTCTCGAAATATGCTTTGGGGAAAATCGACAGCGAACCCGAGATGAATTCAAGCGCAGCGGGGAATGCCGCCTTGGAAACGATGCGAACTTTATGGCTGTCCACCTTTTCCACCCGCTCGATCCAGTCTAGCCAGCTGGTGGAACGCGCGCCGGAATCAGGGCGGGCGTAATGGGTCAGGGTGAAGACCACGTCGTCGGCCGTGAAGGCGTCGCCGTTGTGGAAGGTCACGCCCTGGCGCAGGTCGAATTCCCAGGTCTTGTCGTTGATACGCCGCCACGCCGTGGCCAAGGATGCGGTGTATTCGCCGCTGGCCAGATCACGTTCGATCAAGGTGTCGAATATCTGTTTCGACGCAACGATACCTTCGCGCGCGGTGCTCAGATATGCGTCGAAACTGGGCATTTCTTCGGTTAAGGCGATGACCGCAGTGTTGTCTTGCGGGCCTGCGTACGCAGCCGCCGATAAGCCTAATGTGGCAACCAGTGCGCACTGCAATAGGGTTTTGTTGAACATGAGAATATCGGTGGCCGGGCGATTGAAGACGGCAGATAGTAGAACAACAGGTTATGAAAGAGCGCGTTATGTTTAGCCGATTTAGCTATGTCCATATTCCAAAATAATAATCATGTGGCGAACCTTTGTTTGCCATAATCGCGCCTCGTTTTTTGCGCCGTGGTTCATCTGGTCAGCCACTGAATCCCAGGTGCGCGCACCCTGTCCAGGAACTCAGAAATGTCAGCTGTTGAATTCGCGCTCGATGATGCCGTTACCGAAGCGGGGGTATGGCGCCGTCATTTTCACGCCACACCGGAACTGCGTTACGAAGAGCATGCAACGGCTGCGTTTATCGCCGACAAGCTGCGCGCCTTCGGCTTCGATCGGGTTGAAACCGGCATCGGTAAAACCGGGGTGGTGGGCCTGCTGAAAGGCAAGCGCAGCGGCCCCGGTCGCAATGTGGGTCTGCGCGCAGACATGGATGCCTTGCCGATTCTGGAAGCCAACGAGGTCGCGCACAAATCCACCAACATTGGCGTGATGCACGCCTGTGGGCACGACGGCCACAGCGCAAGCCTGCTTGCCGCAGCGCGCTATCTGTCGGTATCGCGCGATTTCGCTGGCAGTGCGGTGTTCATCTTCCAGCCTGCGGAAGAAGGCGGTGCCGGCGGCAAGGCCATGATCGAAGATGGCTTGTTCGATCGCTTCGAAGTGGACGAGGTCTATGGCTTGCACAACATGCCCAACCTTGCGCTGGGCAAGTTCTCGACCACAGTCGGCCCCGTCACCTCGGCGTCGGACCGTTTTGCGATCGAGATCGAAGGACGTGGCAGCCATGCGTCGCGTCCGCAGGAAGGCATCGATACGGTGATCGTGGGCACCCAGATCGTCAACGCCTTGCAGACCATCGTGTCGCGCAACGTGCACCCGCATGAAAGCGCGGTGGTGTCGGTCACGATGTTCCAGGCCGGCCAGACCGACAACGTGATCCCGCAGACAGCACTGTTGCGCGGTACGGTCAGGACCTTCAATCCCGCAGTTCAAGACCTCGTCGAACGGCGTCTGAAAGAGGTGGTAACAGGTGTGGCGGGCCTGTTCGGCGCGCAGGCCACGGTCACCTACCTGCGTGACTACCCCGTCACCTTCAATCACGCGGAAAGCACGGCGCACGCGGTACGTATTGCTCAGGGCTTGGTGGGTGCGGCGTCCGTCGAAGCGGCCATGAAACCTGTCATGGGCGGCGAGGATTTCTCGTTCATGCTGCAAAAGAAGCCGGGTGCGTTCGTCTTCTTCGGCAACGGCCCGTCGTCCGGCCTGCACACGCCTACCTATGATTTCAACGATCAGGCAATTGCGTCGGCTGCCGCATTCTGGGTGCGCCTGGTTCAAGACCGCACTGCCGCATGAGCCTGACCCGGCATCCATCATTGGCGCATTGGGGGGCTTTCACGGCGGTTGTCGAGTCTGGCCGCCTGATCAATTGCGAGCCTTTTGACGCGGACGCATCCCCATCCCCGATGCTGGGGTCGATTGCCGAAATGGTGCACTCGCCGCTGCGGGTGAAGCGTCCGTCGGTGCGTCGCGGCTGGTTGATCGAGAACAGCGGGGAAAAAGGCGATGGTAAGCACAATCACAACCGCAACCGTGAAGGCGACGAGTATGTGGAAGTATCCTGGGACCACGCGCTGGATCTGGTTGCCGGCGAACTAACCCGCGTGCGCCGTGACCACGGGCCTGGCGGAATATTCGGCGGATCTTATGGCTGGTCGTCAGCCGGGCGCGTGCATCACGCCCGCAGCCTGATCCGCAGGTTCCTGTTCCAAGGCGGCGGGTGCGTCGATCAGGTCGGCAACTACAGCTGGGGCGCTGCACAGTTCCTGCTGCCCCACGTCATCGGCACGACAAGCCCGGTAAGCGGGGATGTGACCGATTGGGCCAGCGTGCTTGGTCACACTCGCCTGATCATCGCCTTTGGCGGCATGCCTTTGAAGAATGCTCAGGTCACCTCGGGTGGCGCGGGGCTGCACAACCTGCCCGGCTGGCTGGCAAAGGCCCAGCAGGCCGGTATCGCACTCGTGGTGGTCAGCCCCACACGCGCAGATATTCCCGAGGGCGTTGACGCGCTGTGGGTACCCATCCGGCCCAACACCGACACCGCGCTGATGCTGGGCATGGCCCACACCTTGTTGTCGGAAGGACGGCATGACGCGGCATTTGTGCAGAGCCATTGCGCAGGCTTTCCAGAATGGGCCGATTATCTGCAAGGCAGACACGACGGGCAGGTCAAAGATGCGCAGTGGGCCGCTTCTATCACCGGCATCGCACCCGACACCATCGTGTCCTTGGCCCGCCGCCTGGTTGCCCAGCGCAGCCTGCTGACAGCAGCATGGGCGCTGCAACGCGCCGAACATGGCGAACAACCGTATTGGGCCGTCATTGCGCTGGCTGCGTTGGTGGGGCAGATCGGCCTGCCGGGTGGCGGTTTCGCCTTCGGTCATGCCTCGCTCAACAATATCGGCCAACCTCGTCGCCCCCTGCCCGGCCCCGAAGTTCCGGTGCCTGCCAACCCGGCCAAGCTGGCCATTCCCGTGGCCCGCATCACCGACATGCTTCTGGCCCCTGGCGCACCGTATGCGTTCAATGGTGCCGAGTATCACTACCCGGACATCAAGCTGATCTACTGGGCGGGGGGCAATCCGTTCCATCATCATCAAGACCAGAACCGTTTGCGGCAGGCCTGGCAAAAGCCCGAGACCATCATCGTGCACGAGTCGTGGTGGACACCGCTTGCACGCCGCGCCGACATCGTGCTGCCCGCCACCACCTCACTTGAACGCTGTGACGTGGGTGGCTCGACTCGTGACCCTTACGTTTTTGCCATGCATCGTGCACTGGAACCGCAGGGCGAGGCACGCAACGATTTTGATATCTTCGCCGCCCTGGCACGCCGTGCCGGATTTGAAGACACCTTCACCGCCGGGCGCGACGAAATGGCGTGGTGCCGTCATGTGTATGAGGGCATGCGCGCCGGGTGCGCCGACAAGGGCGTGAAGCTGCCCGAGTTCGACGCCTTCTGGGCACACGGGCACGCCGAGCTGCCGCCACCCGAATCCGACTACGTGCTGTTCGACGCGTTTCGACGCGACCCCATCGCTCATCCGCTGAAGACGCCTTCGGGGCGGATCGAACTGCACTCAAAGGTCATTGCAGGCTTCCGCTACGACGACTGCCCCGGCCACCCCGCGTGGTTGCCGCCCCGCGAATGGCTGGGTGCCAAGCTAGCCAACAAATGGCCGCTGCACCTGCTGAGCAATCAGCCCAAGCACCGACTGCATAGCCAGATGGACCCGACGGTCTTGTCGCGTGAAGGCAAGATCAATGGCCGTGAGCCGATTGCGATCCACCCCGATGACGCCGCGAAACGTGGCATTGCAGACGGCGATCTGGTGCGTGTGCATAACGATCGCGGCGCATGCCTGGCCGGTGCCCGACTTGATGCAGGCCTGCTGCCCGGCGTGGTGATCATGGCCACCGGCGCATGGTCCGACCCAGACGGCAGCCTGGATCGCCACGGCAATCCCAACGCGTTGACTGCCGACATCGGCACGTCGCGCCTGGCCCAAGGGCCGAGTGCTCAATCGGCCTTGGTAGATGTCGAGCCGTACACTCAGCCCGCACCCACGATGCGCGCCTGGGATCTGCCCGATGTGCACCCAGCCGACCCGACCCATATTTGATTTTTCAGGAGAACACGATGAGTGTCCAAGCATTGGCACCGGTAGATGCCACTGACGTGCAACAAGTTCGAGATTGGTTCAAGGCCTTGTCCGACCAGGTTCAGGCGGTGGATTACGCAGCCGCCCGATATCTTTTCGCCGACGATTTCGTGGCCTTCGGCACCTTCACCAATTTCGTGTCAGGCCAGGCACTTGCCGAAAAGAACCAGTGGCGCAACGTGTGGTCCACCATCGACGGTTTCACATGGCGTCTGAATGACATTCACGCCTTCGTGTCGCCCGACCGCCTGTTTGCCGTGGGCCTGGCAGTATGGGATTCGACCGGCTACCACCCCGACGGCAAACCCTTTGATCGTCCGGGACGCGCAACCGTGTCGTTTGCACGTGAAACCGTGGGCGCGCCGTGGGTAGCCACCCACACCCACATGTCGCTGTTCCGGGACACGCCCAGCGTGTCCCACGGCAACAAGCCCGTAAAGAGCTAAGACCGCGCTTAGGCCAGGTGCTGCTTGAGGTGCGCGACCACATCATCGCGCGCCTGGCGTGCCTGCGGCAGGATGCGTGTCATGGCAATGAACCCGTGCGGCACGCCAGGATACACGCGCGGCACGATTTTTTGACCGGCCGACCCAAGTCGCTTGGTCAGATTCAAGGTGTCATCCAACAAAGGATCGAGCGCCGCCGCCAGCAGCAACAGCGGCGGTAGATTGCTCACGTCTGCGTACAGCGGTGCCACGCCGGGATCTTGCCGGCTGTCGGTGTATTGATCCCAGAACCAGTTCAGTTTCTCGGTGGACAAGCCGAAACGCCCGTCGCCCAGATCCCGGTGCGAATCAGAATCGTGATTGGCCGACAACATGCCGTAAACGATGACGCCGGTCTTCACAAACGCATCGGCCTCGTCGCGCAGGCGCAGCAAGGCATTGAGCGCCAGATTGCCACCTGCCGAATCACCGCCGACCGCAATGCGCTCGGCATCCAGACCCAGCACATCTGCCTGATCGCGCAACCATTTCAATGCGCCAATGACCTGCTCGATCGCCACCGGATAACGCGCCTCGGGCGACAGCGCATATTCAAGTCCTACCGTGACGATGCCCGCATCGTTGGCGATTTCGCGCTTCCAGCGATCCAGGCTGTTGATATCGCCCTGCGCAAACCCGCCGCCATGCACGTGCAGATAGGCAGGCAACGCAGCACTTGCGGTTGATGCGGGGTAATACAAACGCACCTTCACCGGATGCGCCAGGTGCGTCAGTTCATGCTCGACGATGCGGCCAACGTCAGGCACCGGTTCGTTCAGAAAACGCTGGAAAATTCGATTGGTTTCGCGCGACTCGGCCAGCGGCTGGGTCAGCACGTTCGATGCAGCAATACCTGCTGCCTTGACCTGTGCCTGCGCCTCTTTCACCTCGGGAGCGAGTGTAGGCACGGTGGTGTCTGCCTGTTGATTCATAGCGTGAGCCTTGGAAAGATGGAAAATGTGGATTCAGAACGTGCCGCGATAGTCGCCGCCGTCGATCAACAGATTCTGGCCGGTGATGAAGCCGGCGTGCGCAGAGCACAAGAACGCGCAGTAATTGCCCAGTTCGTCCGGGTCGCCGAAACGCTTGCTGGGGTTGCCGTCTGCGCGACGCTGCCAGATCGTGTCGAAGGATTCCTTGCCTTCCTCGGCAAGTTTTTCGACGTGATGAATCTGCGCGCCCGTGGCAAAGATGCCGGGCAGCAGATTGTTCACGGTCACATTGCGATGCGCATGCTGGCGGGCAATGCCGGCAACGAACCCCACCAGCCCGGAACGCGCGGCGTTCGACAACCCCAGTTCGGCGTGGGCCGCCTTCACGCTGCGCGACACGATGTTCACGATACGGCCGAAGCCGCGTTCGGCCATGCCATCGAAGGTGCCGCGAATCATCTCGATGGGGGCCAGCATCATCAGATCGATGCCGCTGATCCAGTCGTCCCGATTCCAGTTGCGGAAGTCGCCCGGCGGCTTGCCGCCAGCGTTGTTCACCAGGATGTCGGGGTTTGGGCAGGCACCCAGCACGGCGGCTCGGCCATCCGGGCTGGTGACGTCGGCGGCAACGATGTGCACAGTTGCCCCGGTATCGTTGCGGATGGCATTGGCGGTGTCTTGCAAAGTCTGCGCATCGCGCGCCACGATGGTGAGCTCAACCCCTGCGCGCGCCAAGGCATACGCACAACTTCTTCCCAAGCCCTTGCTCGCGCCAGTAACCAGGGCGCGACGCCCTGCGATATTCAAATCCATGTCGTTTCATGCCGGCAAACTACGGTCATGAAGCTTAGGCAAAACCGACAGACTTGCCAAGCGCGCTTAAGCCTGAATATCGGTTTTACGCGGTGTTTTTATTATTCTATGAGCATCAGGCCTGACCTCAGATTTTGGCATCACCACTTGGTGGCGCATATTGCTCAATCACCTGCTGCTCGGTAAGCATTGGCGTCTTATTAGCTAATGCGTAATACGCAGGTTTCTTGTCGATGTATATCTGCGTCGCAATTTCAAAATCGTCGGATTCGAATGCCCCGGCAGGAACGAAGTATTCCCCCGTTGCCAGCAGCTTGTAGTACAGATGGGTTCCGCATTGCTTGCAAAAGGCCCGCTCTGCCCACTCCGAAGAAGCGTAGACAGCGATCTGATCGGTTCCATTGAATGTAACGTTTGGCCCGCAATGCGCAGCAAGCAAAGGCCCACCGCCCCACCTGCGGCAAAAACCACAATGGCAGGCCCCGATTTCTTTTGCTTGAGCTGCGGAGAAGCTGACCGCACCGCATAAACAATGACCATTCATATACATATTCCTAGTAGAGATTAAGCAGAATCTTATCTCTGATTGGATGCCATACATACGGTACGAACCCTTGCGAGCCGACGCCTGCCGCGCCGGGCTGATCAAGGAATTGAAAACAGAGAATCGACACGATTATTTATTGCGACTTGCAGATACAACATCGCCACGCGCCCCTGGCGGGATCACCAGACGCGGGCTTCACGCGTCTTCGTCAATAGCAGAACCAAGTCGTCTGCCAAGCAGCAAGCACTCCATTGCTGCAATAAAGGAATGTCCGCCCAGGTAGAGCTTGCCGTCCGGGTAGGTATAGAAATAGTACGCACCGCCATCGGCAACCAGCACCATCATGTGATTGTGGTGAGCTTCGGCCACAGCAAACAGCGATGGCAAGGACTTATGCCAGTCAGCGACTTCCTCGTGTTGATCCGTGTGAGGCGCAGAGAAAAAGCACACGTCGCTGCTTGCCATCTCTTCCCCTCGCCCGCACTGCCCCACTTCCAGTCCGCCGAACTCACGGAAAATTGACTGGGCAATGTCAGCGGCGGTATGGCCTGCGCCCAGCACATTGCAAGACTCGCGGCTGAAGCCGGCGTTTTCGAACAAGGGGCGAATGCTTGAGGGGATGGGGGTCATTGGTTGGGTCTCGGGTTTGGGGCCAAATCAAACAGCCATCACAAAGAAAAACCGCAAGAAAAAAGCCGCTAACTCGTGAGAGCTAGCGGCTTTTCAAATTTGGTGCCCGAGGCCGGAATCGAACCGGCACGCCTTGCGGCGGGGGATTTTGAGTCCCCTGCGTCTACCAATTTCACCACCCGGGCAGGTTGCAGTCATTGACGGTTCGGAACCAAGTCCAGGCCATAGGTTTGTAAGCCACCTACTGCCACCACCAACTGCTGAGATGCGTTGTTGCGCACCCCGTGAAGCCACGCATTATAAGCATGAATTTGCCACTTCGTCACGCCGAACGCATTGAAGCGGTATCATTGCCGGCTTTTCTCAGGATTCTGCTGCCGTGCCTGGCCTTACCGTTGACGATTTCGACTATGTCCTGCCGCCGGAGCTGATCGCCCAAGCGCCCGCTGTGGAGCGTAGGGCCAGCCGCCTGCTGCACCTTGACCCCGCGAGCCTGCTGCATGATCGCCAGTTCGCCGATCTGCCGTCTCTGCTTCGCCCGAACGATTTGCTGGTGTTCAACGACACCCGCGTGATCAAGGCACGCCTGTTCGGGGAGAAATCCAGCGGCGGCAAGGTCGAGATCCTGGTGGAGCGCATTGTCGAGACGGACCGTGCCCTGGTACACATGCGCGCCAGCAAGTCGCCCAAGGCGGGGGCGCGTCTGCGTCTGTCGAATGCGTTCGACGCCACGGTGCTGGGCCGCGCCGGCGATGGCGGCGATCTGTTCGATTTGCGTTTTGCAGGCCCGGTGCTGGAATTGCTGGAAAAGCACGGCCAGACGCCCTTGCCTCCTTACATTACGCACACGCCCGACCAAGGCGACGATGCGCGTTATCAGACGGTGTATGCCCGTGAGCCGGGCGCGATTGCGGCCCCGACCGCAGGTTTGCATTTCGACGCGGATATGCTGGCCACGCTGAAGGCGCAGGGCGTGAACACGGCGTTTGTGACGCTGCACGTGGGCGCAGGCACCTTCCTGCCGGTTCGTGTGCAGAATCTGACTGAACACGTGATGCACAGCGAGCTGTATACGGTCACGCAGGAAACCGTCGATGCGATCAATGCTGCCCGTGCTGCTGGCGGTCGGGTGATCGCGGTTGGCACGACCAGCGTTCGTGCACTGGAATCGGCTGCGACCGCAACGGCGAAAACGCGCGCAAGCGTTGCTGCCCATCCCGCCTTGGACGGGACGAGCACCCTCCCCCGCCCGCCCGCCACGCTGGACGCGCAGTCTGGTGATACGCGTCTGTTCATCACTCCTGGCTTCACTTTCCACGTGATCGACGCGATGGTCACGAACTTCCACCTGCCCAAGTCGACGTTGATGATGTTGATCTCCGCCTTGGCTGGTACCGATGCAGTCAAGGCTGCCTACGCGCATGCGGTGGCCGAGCGCTACCGTTTCTTCAGCTATGGCGATGCCATGCTGATCGAGCGCCCTCTGATTGCGCCCCAAACTTCTGCAGGACAAGCATGAACGGTCTGACGAACGGTCTAACAAACGACAACGAGAACAAGGCCGGCAACGCGCCAACCAACGGTCTGAGTTTCGAACTGCTGGCCACTGACGGCCTGGCCCGCCGCGGGCGCATGACGCTCAATCACGGTGTGGTCGAGACCCCCATCTTCATGCCGGTCGGCACCTACGGCACGGTCAAGGCCATGGCCCCGAACGAGCTGGTCGAGATCGGCTCGCAGATCGTGCTGGGCAATACTTTCCACCTGTGGCTGCGTCCGGGCACGGAAATCATGGACGCCCACAAGGGCCTGCATGGGTTCATGCAATGGAACAAGCCGATCCTGACGGATTCGGGCGGTTTCCAGGTGTTCAGCCTGGAAGGCCTGCGCAAGATCACGGAAGAAGGCGTGAAGTTCGCCTCCCCCATCGACGGCACGCGTCTGTTCCTGACGCCGGAAGAATCGATGCGCATTCAGCGCAGCCTGAATTCCGACATCGCCATGGTGTTCGACGAGTGCACCCCATATATGGTGGGTGACCGTCCGGCCACGACCGAGGAAGCGGCGAAATCGATGCGCATGTCGATGCGCTGGGCGCAGCGTTCCAAGGACGAGTTCAATCGTCTGGAGAATCCCAATGCCTTGTTCGGTATCGTGCAGGGCGGCATGTACGAGCCGCTGCGCGACGAATCGCTGGCCGGGCTGACCGATATCGGTTTCCATGGCTATGCCATCGGCGGTCTGTCGGTGGGTGAGCCCAAGGAAGACATGCTGCGCATCCTGGACCATGTCGGTCCGAAGCTGCCGCAGAACGCCCCGCGCTACCTGATGGGCGTGGGTACGCCGGAAGACCTGGTCGAAGGCGTGACCAAGGGCATCGACATGTTCGACTGCGTGATGCCCACCCGCAATGCCCGCAACGGCTGGCTGTTCACCCGTTTTGGCGATGTGAAGATCCGAAATGCGCGATATCGCGCAGATATGGCACCGCTGGATGAAACTTGTGGCTGCTATACGTGTCGGAATTTCACTCGCAGTTACCTGCATCATCTGTTCCGCTCGAACGAGATCCTCGGCGCGCGGTTGAATACGATCCACAACCTGTATTTCTACCTGGATCTGATGCAGCAGATGCGAGACGCGATCGGTGGCGGTACCTTCGCTGCCTGGCGCGCTGCTTTCGCGGCAGATCGTGCGCGTGGTGTCTAGCGCTTACGGTCAGCTACAATCCCACGCTTAACTAGACGCAAGTCATTGATTACGGAGACAAAATGTCGATTTCTTCCACGCTCGGCGCGGTCGTTGCTCAAGCGGCGCCTGCCGCCGGCGGCGAAAGCGCGCTGATGGGCATGTTGCCCATCGCCCTGATGTTCGTTGTGCTGTATTTCCTGATGATTCGTCCGCAGATGAAGCGTCAGAAGGAACAGAAGGCCCTGATCGCCGCGCTCGCCAAGGGCGAAGAAGTCATTGCCGCTGGTGGTCTGGCTGGCCGCATTACCAAGGTTAGCGATGCATTCATCACGCTCGACATCGGCCGCGACGAGAACAAGCCGGTCGAAATCGTGGTGCAGAAGGCTGCTGTGGCTACCGTGTTGCCCAAGGGCACGCTGAAGACCCTGTAATCGACTGCGGTGGCAGCCTGACGAATCGTCATGGCTGCCCGTGCACGCTTAAAGAGGCGGGCCGGCTTGTCCGGCCCCTTCGTTCGAAGGGCCCGTGCAATGCCCGGGCCCTTCTCGTGTTTGTCGGCGCGCCGATCGTGGGCGTTTCCGAATCTGGATGACACATGAATCGCTATCCCCTTTGGAAGTACATCATGATCGCCGTGGCGGTCGTGATCAGCATCCTTTACACGCTGCCGAATTTCTTCGGTGAGTCGCCCGCGGTCCAGGTGTCCAGCGCCAAGACAACCGTCAAGGTCGATCCGGCAATGATGACGCGCGTCGGACAGATCCTCGACGCCGCGAAGCTGACCAACACCGGTTTGTATTTCGACCAGAATGGCCCGGTTGGCACGGTGCGTGCCCGCCTTCAGAACACCGACGCCCAGCTGCGTGCCAAGGACTTGCTTGAGCGCGAGCTGAACCCGAATCCGACTGACCCCAGCTACATCGTGGCGCTGAACCTGCTGTCGGCTTCGCCGTCCTGGTTGACCGCCATCCATGCGCTGCCGATGTACCTTGGTCTGGATCTGCGTGGTGGTGTGCACTTCCTGCTGCAAGTCGACATGAAGGGCGCGCTGACCAAGCGTTATGACTCCCTGACCAGCGACATTCGCACGCAACTGCGCGACAAGAACGTGCGCAACGCCGGCATCAACCGCGTTGGCGACACGATCGAAATCGTGTTCCGTGACGACGACTCGCGTGGTCGTGCCCGTGACGTGCTGCGTGACAACCTGCCCGACCTGCAAGTGGTCGAGCAAAATGCTGGCACCGACTTCAAGCTGATCGGCTCGCTGACCGCAGCGTCCGTGAAGGCCGCGCAAGACAGCGCACTGCGCCAGAACATCACCACCTTGCACAACCGGATCAACGAACTCGGCGTGGCCGAGCCGATCATCCAGCAGCAAGGTGCCGATCGTATCGTGGTGCAGTTGCCGGGCGTGCAGGACGTGGCCAAGGCCAAGGACATCCTGGGCCGTACCGCCACGCTGGAAGTGCGTCTGGTCGACGATTCACCTGAAGCCCAGGCCGCATTGGCGGGCGGCACCGTGCCGTTTGGCCTGGAGCGCTACAGCGAACGTGATGGCCGTCCGGTACTGGTGCGTCGTCAGATTGTGCTGACCGGTGAAAACCTGCAGGATGCCCAGGCCGGCTTCGACAGCCAGAGCCAGCAGCCCGCTGTTCACCTGACGCTCGACGCCAAGGGTTCGCGCATCTTCCGCGACGTGACCCGCGACAACGTCAACAAGCGCATGGCCATTCTGCTGTTCGAGAAGGGCAAGGGCGAAGTGGTGACGGCTCCTGTGATCCGTGGCGAAATCGCTGGTGGTCGCGTGCAGATTTCCGGCAGCATGACCTCGGCTGAAGCTAGCGACACCGCACTGCTGCTGCGCGCAGGTTCGCTTGCTGCGCCGATGGAGATCATCGAAGAACGCACCATTGGCCCGAGCCTGGGTGCCGACAACATCAAGAAGGGCTTTGACGCCACGATGTACGGCTTCATCGCCGTGTCGGTCTTCATCATCGTCTACTACATGCTGTTCGGTGTGTTCTCGGCCATTGCGCTGTCGGTCAACCTGTTGATGCTGCTGGCCGTGCTGTCGATGCTGCAAGCCACGCTGACGCTGCCGGGTATCGCGGCTATTGCCTTCACGCTGGGCATGGCCATCGACTCCAACGTGCTGATCAACGAACGTATCCGCGAGGAACTGCGCAACGGGGTAACGCCGCAGCAGGCCATCCACCTTGGCTTTGACCGCGCGTGGGGCACGATTCTGGACTCCAACATCACCACGCTGATCGCCGGTGTGGCGCTGCTTGCCTTCGGCTCCGGCCCGGTGCGCGGCTTCGCGGTGGTCCATTGCATCGGTATCGCTACCTCGATGTTCACGTCTGTGATGGTCTTCCGCGCCATGGCCAACCTCTGGTACGGCCGCAAGAAGAAGCTGACGAAGCTGTCGATCGGCACCGTCTGGAAACCCACTAAGGTCTGACATGGAATTTTTCCGCATTCGAAAGACCATACCGTTCATGCGGTATGCGCTGATCCTGAACCTGATCAGCCTGGTCACCTTCCTGGCCGCCGTCTTCTTCATCGCCACCAAGGGCTTCCACCTGTCCATCGAGTTCACCGGTGGCACGGTGATGGAAGTGGCCTACCCGCAGGCTCCCGAGCTGGACAAAGTCCGCACGGTGATCTCGGGCCAGGGCTACAGCGACTTCCAGGTGCAGAACTTCGGCACCTCGCGCGACGTGATGATTCGCCTGCCGATTCAGGCGGGCAAGGAATCCGCCACGCAAAGCCAGGAAGTGCTGGCTGCTCTGAAGGTCGCGGATCCAACGGTGGAACTGCGCCGCGTGGAATTCGTCGGCCCGCAGATCGGCAAGGAACTGGCACATGACGGCCTGATGGCGCTTGCCTTCGTGGTGATCGGCATCGTGATCTACCTGGCCTTCCGCTTCGAGTGGAAGTTCGCACTGGCCGGCGTGGTCGCCAACCTGCACGACGTGGTGATCATTCTGGGCTTCTTCGCGTTCTTCCAGTGGGAGTTCTCGTTGCCGGTGCTGGCGGCCATTCTGGCGGTGCTGGGCTACTCGGTGAACGAGTCGGTGGTGATCATGGATCGTATCCGTGAAAACTTCCGCAAGTACCGCAAGGCCAGCGTGAAGGAAGTGATCGACAGCGCTATTACCGCCACGATCTCGCGCACGATCATCACCCACGGCTCGACCCAGTTGATGATCCTGGCCATGCTGTTCTTCGGCGGTCCGACCCTGCACTACTTCTCAATGGCCATCACCATCGGCATCTGGTTCGGTATCTATTCGTCGGTGTTCGTGGCGGCATCCATCGCGATGTGGCTGGGCGTGACCCGCGAAGACATGATCAAGCCGGTGAAGAAGGAAGGCGAGAAAGGCGGCGAAGTGGTCGGCTGATGTCGGTCGCGGCAAGCGTGCGCCACGCGCCGTTTGCCGACTTGCCGTAGAAGACCCCACCAGGACAGCCCCCTCCAAAATCAGGGGGTGCTCCGCTGGATCGAACGGGCTGGTTCCGGGTTTGTATCGGAACCAGCCCGTTTTTCATTTCAGCTTGGGGAAGGCCCTGAACCGGCGATGATGCATTTCAAGAGTGGGACGCATTCTCATCACAAGGTAAGATTCCGGTTTCCTTGATTTGTCAGTCTGGACACAGCCCTGCCTGGGAAGGCCTGTTGTTTAAGACCGTGGCCGGACTGTGCTGACCCGCTATTACCGAGACTTGCTGAACTTCTGCCTGCGCAAGGCCAGAGACCGCGACACCGCGGCCGATCTGGCGCAGGAGAGCTTCGCACGTGTGCTCAAGATGCAGCAGGCTGGTCAGGCCATCCTCAGTCCAGCGGCCTTGTTGCGCCAAGTTGCCACCACCGCCAAAATCGATCTGGACCGCCGCACGGCTGTGCGACAAGCCGACAGCCTCGACGACCTTGACGACCTCAGCCATCCCGCCGGGCCGCGTCACCTGCAGCCAGAAGAAGCCTACGCATCTTCGCAGGCGGTACAGGCTTATCTCCAGGCCATCGACACCTTGCCGCCCCGCTGCCGGGAAGCTTTCAGCCTGTATGTGTTCGATGGTCTGTCCAAGCAGGAGATCGCCGACCGGATGGGCGTGTCGCTCAGCATGGTCAAGCAATATGTGACCCGTGCCAAAGCCGTGTGTGAAACATGCAGGCAAGCGCTGGCTGCCACGGAAAATGCCGACAAGCCGAAACCATGAGCCACTATCGCGTTTCTTCAGGTGTCCGTTCGACCGGACCTGTGCGCTTCCATTCCTGAGATGAGTCATCCCACGCCCCCAGTTGCGCGCCCCGACGCCTCATTCGATGAGGAGCGGGAGATGCGCGAGCACGACGCCTTCATGCGCACGCTCGATCCGGCGATCGCGGCGGCGGCCGAGTGGCATACCCGCCGGGAAGATGGGCTCGACGCCACTGATGAGGCGCAATTCCAGCAATGGCTGGCTGCCGACCCAGCCCATCTGAATGCCTACCGTCAGTTGGACCAGGGCTTCACCGTCTTGCGCAGCCTGGGGGACGAGCAAGCTGCGCAGCGCCGCGCGCAATCGTTGCCTGAGTCCGTCGCCTCGGCAGATGCCCCCACAGACATTCCTGCCACGACTCGGCCGCGCACCAATCGTCGACCTGCGCGGTCGCGCCTGGCCTGGCTCATGCCCAGCCCGGCTGCACTCGTGCTGGGATGCTTGCTGCTCCTGTCTGCGGGCATTGGCTGGCATTTGTGGCACGAGCCAAGCTTCACGCAGCACTACGCCACCCAGGCGGGGCAGCGCATCACCACCACCTTGCCGGACGGCAGCGAACTGGTGCTGGATGTGAAGACACGAGCCGAAGTCGCCCTGTACCGGGACCGACGCGAAGTCCGCCTGGACGAGGGCCAGATGATGTTCACGGTCTCACCAAACCCGGCCAAGCCCTTCCGCGTACTGGCCGGCCCCGCCAGCATCACCGTCGTCGGTACCCGTTTTTCGGTGCGTTACGACACCACCGGCAGCAAGGCGGGCACCGTGGAAGTTGCCGTCGAGGAAGGCCGGGTGGCAGTCGATGGCACCACCTCCCTCGCCACGCGCATCGGAACGATGCTGGGTGCCGGCCAGGCGGTTCAGGTCACCGCAAACGGGATCGTCGGCGAGGTGGCTGCCGTACCGGTCTCCAGCGTGGCGCCGTGGCGCAAGGGACAACTGCGCTTCTCCGATACCCCGCTGTCCCGCGCCATCGAAGAGATGGAGCGTTACGGCCCCACCGGCCTGGTGGTCACGGACCCGAAGGTGGCCGATCTGCGCCTGGGCGGCAGCTTCGAGATCGCCCGCCCCGATACCCTGGCCCAGGTACTTCCGCGCATCCTGCCGGTGAAACTCAGGCCTCGCGACGATGGCAAACGGGAAGTCGTTGGCACGCGTTGAAGACATCAAAAAAATTTAGCCGACCGAGGTGTCCGTTTCAGGGGGGTGTGCGTCTTTAACGGTAGTGGGAATTGTTTTCGTTCTCTTTGCCATCCAAGGAAGCCACCTTCATGCGTTACCCGCAGTCCACTCGTTTCCACCCAGCGCCGCTGGCGCTTGCCATTGCCCTGGCGCTGTCCGTGCCCGCATTGGCTCACGCGCAAGCCATCACGGACGCACGGCCCATTGCTCTTTCTATTGCCGCACAGCCGCTGGGCGATGCGCTGAACGAACTGGGTGCCGCCCTCGGCATGTCCTCCGTGGCGTTTTCGCATGTGCTCGTTGCCGGCAAGACGGCACCCGCCATCCAGGGATCGATGACTGCCCGGCAAGCGCTGGATCGACTGTTGGCGGGAACGGGCCTGGTTGGCACCATCAGCAACGGCGTGCTGACCGTGCAGCAGGCACCGCAGACTGGCCCGGCCACGCTTGCGCCGGTGACGGTCACCGCGCCAGTTGGTCACGACGATGCGACTGAGGGCACAGGTTCGTATGTCGCCCAGTCCTCGACCGTCGGCAGCAAGATGGGCCTGTCTCTGCGCGAGGTGCCGCAGTCCGTGTCGGTGGTCACCCGCCAGCAGATCGAGGATTTGGGCCTGACGACGCTGCCTGACGCCCTCAAGGCCATGCCGGGCGTGACCGGCTTCCAGGGTGCCATGCTGACCGACCGGGCGCTTGCACGCGGTTTCGAGGTCGGCATGACCAACATGCGGGTGGACGGCGGGGCAGGCGTCGATCGCGGTTACGGCATCGACAACGACATGGCGTTCTACGACCGCGTGGAAGTGCTGCGGGGTGCCGACGGTCTGTTCGGCGGCAACGGCGAGCCTGGCGGTGTCATCAATCTGGTGCGCAAGCGTCCCACCCGTGAAACCCAGACGATTGTTCAAGCCCAGTATGGAAGCTACAACTTCAAACGTGCCGACATTGATGTGAGCGGGCCTTTGACCGAGGACGGTCGCATACGCGGTCGTGCCGTCCTGGCCCGCGAAGACAAGCGTTTCTTCTTCGACGTGGCCGAGAGCGAACGTACCTTAGCGTACGGCATTCTGGAAGCCGACCTGACGCCTGACACTACCGTGACCCTGGGTGCCAGCTACGTCAAACGCGACTCGTCCGTCCAGGGTTACGGCCTGCCCCGTGCCAGCACCGGTGAAGACCTCAGACTGCCGCATACTATCTTCCTCAGCGGTGCCAATGACCACGCTGACAAAAGTATCAAGACGGTCTTCGGGCAAGTCGCCCATCGTTTCAACGAAGACTGGCGGCTGGACCTGGCCGTGAACCACGAGCGCGCCACGCAGGATCGATACGACCACTATTTCTTCGGTGCCCCGAACCTGAACACCGGTTACGGCACCTACAGCAATGGCACCAACCTCCAGAACGAGACGTGGCAAAACAGCTCGTTGGATGCATCCCTGAAAGGCCGCTTCGGGCTGCTTGGACGCCAGCATGACGTGATACTCGGTGCCGACTGGTCACGCTTTAAACTGGACACGGATTTCCTGCGGCACGAGCCCTATGTCACCGCAAGGATTCCCAACATCTACGCGTTCGACCCCTACGATTACCGTCAGCCGTCGTCTCCGATGACGATGTACCGGCGATACAGTCTGCCTCAGCAACAGGCCGGCATCTACGGATCGGTCCGGTTTCACGTCACGGATCCCTTGCACCTCATCGCAGGCGGCCGCCTGAGCCGTTATCACTACCGCTTTGAATTCAACAGCGTGAACGCCAGCGGCACACCGACGAGTACCTCAATCACCGACTACCGCGATGAGAATGTCTTCACTCCCTACCTGGCTGCGACCTACGACCTAAACCAGACCTGGACTGCCTACGCCAGTCTGGCTGAGACCTTCAAGTCCCAAGCCAGCTCCCTGGCGGGACCGGAACCTGGACGTCCGCTGGATCCGATCACCGGCAGGAATTACGAAGTCGGCGTCAAGGGCAGTCATCTGGGAGGACGACTGCAAAGTGCGTTTGCCTTCTATCGCATCAATAGAGAGGGCGAAGCCGTACGCGACCCCAACTACCGCGCCAGCAATGGTCCGATGGGCAGTAGCTGCTGCTACCTGGGCACGGGTCAGGTGGTAAGCGAGGGCTTCGATGCCGAGCTGAGCGGCGAACCCCTTCGTGACCTGCACGTCTCGCTGAGCTACAGCTACAACGACAACCGCAACGAAAACGCGGCGGGGCAACCGCGCTTCAATGGCCTGAACCCCGAGCACTTGGTCAAGGCTTTTGCCTCGTATCGTCTCCAGGGTTCCCTGAGCCGCTGGAAGCTTGGCGGCGGCATCACCGCGCAAAGCAAGACCTTTGTGAACGATTTCGCGTATGTGCGAAATGGCGATGGCACGGTCAGCAACCAGACCGCCCCATACCGCTTCATCCAGCGTGGCTACATTCTGGCGAGCGCCCACCTCGATTACACGATCAACAGCCGGTGGACGGCGTCGTTGAACGTGAACAACCTGTTCGACAAGCGGTACTACAGCACCATTGGCACGCTCGACTACGGCAGCTTCTACGGTACGCCTCGCACAGCCATGCTGACCCTGCGCGGCCGCTTCTGATCTGAACTAAGTCTTAAAAAAAGCGCCCGCACCCGGGCGCTTTTTTCTATGCTCTGGGTTTTCCCGCTGGAAGACCAAGCATGTCCGTTTCAGGCAAACGCATTCGCGTGTGGGACCTTCCCACGCGCCTCTTCCATTGGCTGCTGGCCACCTGTGTGATCGGTGCCTTCGTCTGTATCAAGGTAGGCGGCCTGTGGGTCGACTACCACTTCCTGTTTGGCTACGCCGCGCTGTCGCTGATTCTGTTCCGCCTGATCTGGGGCATTGTCGGCCCGCCGCGCGCCCGTTTCATCAACTTCGTGCGCGGCCCGGCAACGGTATGGGCGTATCTGCGTGGCCGCCTGCCCGACCAGCGTGGGCACAGCCCGCTAGGTGCCTTGTCAGTGGTGGCGATGCTGCTGGCCTTCAGCTTTCAGACGGTCAGCGGCCTGTTCACCAACGACGACATCATGAGCGAAGGGCCGCTGGTGGCACGAATCTCGAAAGAGACCTCGGATTGGATTTCCAGCCTGCATCATTCCAACGAATGGATCATGATCGGGCTGGTCGGTCTGCACATCGCCGCAGTAGCGTATTACGTGCTGGTGCAACGCAAGCGCATCGTGACCGCGATGATCACAGGCGACGACACCGCTTTGCCCGGCGATACCCGCGAGTCGACACCGGATAACGCTTCAGTCAGGGTACGTGGGCTGGTGGTGGCGCTGGTATCGGTGGGGATTGTGTGGTCGATTGTGCGTTTTGGGCCGGGCGGGTTCTGAATAAAAAAACCCACCAGCCAATGGCATGGTGGGTTTGATCGAGCCAGGCTAGAAGCCTGCGTCTACTCAAACCGGATCAACGATTCCGGAAGCTGTCGTGGCACGCCTTGCAGCTTTGTCCCACGGCACCGTAGGCAGCCTTCACCTGGGCCAGATCGCCGCTCTTGGCAGCATCGTCAAGCTTGGCCATGGCGGTTTGCATATTGGTTGCCGCTTGCTGGAACTTCGGCGTTTCTTTCCAGACGTCGTCACGCGCCTTGCCACCCTCGGTACCCGGACCAAAGGCTTCCCAGGGCAAGGCGGCCAGCTGCGTCAACAGGGCCGTCTGCTTCTGCACGGCAGCAGCATCGAACGGTGCCTGTTCACGAACCACCGGGGCCAGGCGACCGAACTGGGTGCCCAGCACGGACAGCGCCGATTGGCGGTACTTGATTGCGTCTTCAGGCTTCGCAAACGCGGACTGCGCCGATGCCGACGTGGCACCCAGCACAAGCAAGAGCGAGGTACAGGCCGTGGTCAGGATATAAGCGGTTCTTTTCATCGACATTCCTTGTAGAAAGAGGCTTGGGCAGACACAAGCATCAGAAAGGGGCAACTGAAGCGCACGGCTTCCGCACATGCGCATCCTACGGGCAAAACATGGCTTTTTGCTACCCCACCCTACCCACGGACTTGTCACTAGCTTATGGCACGCTGTGTCGGTCCTGAGCAGCTACGGTCAGACCGCGCACGATATGTTCAAGCAAGGCGCGGGCGGCAGGCGAAATCGGGCGGCCAGCCCGGCTCACCACGTGCAGCCCACCTTGGTTCAGCAACACGTTCTGCATGGGCAATGCGGCCAGCTCAAGGCTGGCCAGATCGCCAGGAATAGCCACGGTCGGCATCAGTGCATAACCAATGCCGGTGGCGGCGAACTGCCATAGCGCCTTGAACGAGGACGTCGTCAACACGTTGCGCAACCGGATCTGCTCACTGATTTCGGCGGCCTGAATATGCTGGCGCACCCCAAACCCTTCCTGCATGGTCGCGCCGGGATAAGGCATCAGGTCGGCCAGTGTCAGCGGCTCGCGTTGCCGGGTCAGCGGATGATCGCGACGCACAATGGCGCGTATGGGTTCCGGCCGGGAGTAATGCGTGTGCAGACGCGCATCCGCCGGAGGCTCGAACACCATGCCGATGTAGGCACGTCCATCGATAATGCGCTGGGCAATCTCCGTGGTGCGGGCAACATCGATATCCAGCGTCACTTCCGGGTAGCTCAGCCAATAGCCGCGCAACACCTGAGACACCAGCAACTCGATGAAACCTTCCCCCACCAGCAGGTCGACGTGACCACGTTCGGCGTGACGCAGGCTGTCGATCTCGGCGAAGAAGTGCTCTTCGTTGTTCTGCCGCCGTTTCAGGTGGGCAGCCAGTACCAGACCCGCCTCGGTGGCCACCACGCCACGACCGCGCCGTTCCAGTAGCGGGATGCCGCAATCGACTTCCAATGCAGCAACTGCCCTGCTGATCGCGGATGGGTCCATGTTCAATGCCTCGGCTGCACCTCGGACCGAACCGGTACGAATCACCTGCATGAAGTATTGGCTGCGCCGACTGTCGAGTTTTTCGTCCATCCAGACATTCCTTGCAGAACAACCGCCCGCTCGGCGGGCAGAAAATAAAGTCCTGTGGCATCTGGCACACACGGAAATGCGGCTTGCCAGGGAACCACACATCGTTGCATTTTACGCAACGGTTCGTGTCATTGGTTGTCATGGATGCATGCACGCCGATCGCCGACAATTGCGCGCCGCGGTCGATCCCGAATTCGACCGCAAGACCGAAGGCGTCCACGCCTCACTGATTTCACCCCTGATTTCCCCCGATTTCCCCTCGGAGACTTAAAGCATGTCCGCAGCACTGTCCGGTATGGATGCCAGCTCTCCCACCATGGCCGGGCGCATTCGCCTGATCATCGCCATCCTGCTGGTCGTTCTGATCGCGGAGTCGATCGGCACCTTCTCGTTTGCCGTCGGCAAGGGCAAGGTCGTGTTGCAGCCCATGCTGTGGGCCATCTTCATTGGTGCCATCGTGGCCATGCTGGCGCGCCGCGCGCCGTCGCCGATCGGCATCAGCGAACAACAACAGTCCTACATCAGCGGCTACCTGCAATTCGCCCTGATGCCCTTCCTGGCCAAGCTTGGCATGATGGTCGGCGGCTCGCTGCCTTCAGTGAAGGCGGCAGGTTTCGCCCTGGTGTTCCAGGAATTCGGTCACTTCTTCGGCACCATGGCCATTGGCCTGCCGTTGGCATTGCTGCTGGGCATCAAGCGCGAAGCCATCGGCGCGACCTTCTCGGTCGGCCGTGAGCCCAGCCTGGCCATCATTGCCGAGCGCTTCGGCATGCAGTCCCCGGAAGGCCGTGGCGTGATGGCGGAATACATCACCGGCACCGTGCTGGGCGCGTTGTTCATTGGTGTGCTGGCCAGCTTGATCACCTCGTTGGGCATCTTCGACCCGCGTTCGCTGGCGATGGGTGCCGGCGTCGGGTCGGGCAGCATGATGGCCGCTGGCGTGGCGGCGATCGCGTCGCAGTACCCGCCCGAAATGGCGAAGGAAATCGGCGCACTGGCTGCTGCCGCCAACCTGCTGACCACCGTGTTCGGCGTGTACTTCACCCTCTTCATCTCGCTGCCGACCACTATCTGGCTCTATGGCAAGCTTGAGCCCGTCATCGGTCGCTTCGGCAAGCAAAAGGCCAGCGCCGAGGCAGTCGCCAATGTCGACGCCAACAGCACCAGCCACGCTGCACCGCCGATGGGCTATGCCGACAAGCTGGTGGGCTGGTTCGCGTGCGGCCTGCTGACCCTGGTGGGCAACAAGTTCGGTTACGGCGTGCCGATCATGGACGCCCTGCCGGGCGCAATGATCATCATCGCTATCGTGATCGTTGCTGACCTGGTTTACCGCCTGCTGGGCAAGGTACCGATGGTCGCCATCCTGTCGCTGTTCGCGATGGCTGTCGGCTGCCCTGGCCTGCTGCCCTTCTCGGATGCCGCGATCGCGCTGGTCGCCAAGGTAAACTTCCTGCCATTCACCACGGTGATCCTGGCAATGGCCGGCCTGTCGATCCTGAAAGACCTGCCGGCGTTCCGCCGCCTGGGCTGGAAGATCATCGTCGTGTCGCTGGCCGCCAGCACCGGCACCTTCCTTGGCGCGACGGTTATCGCCGAGTTCTTCCACTAAAAAGGAACCGACATGGACATGAAGGCATTGCCCTGGTTGGCAGACGACACCATCGCCCGCATGACGGCGTGGCGTCGCGACTTGCACGCCCACCCCGAAACCGCTTACGAAGAACACCGTACCTCGGAAATCGTCGCCAACGCCTTGCAGGCCATGGGCATCGAGATCCATCGCGGTCTGGCGGGCACCGGCGTGGTCGGTACGCTGCGTAACGGCGACGGCCCGAGCATCGGCCTGCGCGCCGACATGGACGCGCTTGACATGACCGAACTGGGCGACAAGCCCTACATGTCGAAGACCCCCGGCAAAATGCACGGGTGCGGCCACGACGGCCACACGTCCATGTTGCTGGGCGCGGCCGAATATCTGGCCAAGCACCGCAACTTCCGTGGCACCGTGCACTTCATCTTCCAGCCTGCGGAAGAGAACGAAGGCGGTGGCAAGAAAATGATCGAAGACGGTCTGTTCGACCTCTTCCCCTGCGATTCGGTCTACGGCATGCACAACATGCCCAGCATGCCCGAAGGCATCTTCGGTGTTCGCAAAGGCCCGATCATGGCCTGCCTGGACACCTTTGAAGTGGTCATCACCGGCAAGGGCACGCACGCCGCCCAGCCGGAACGCGGCATCGATCCGATCGTGGCCTCGTCGCAGCTGATCAACGCGCTGCAAACCATCCCCAGCCGCCGCACCAGCGCGCTGGACGCATTGGTGGTCACGGTCACGCAGATCCACGGTGGCGACACCTGGAACGTAATCCCGGAAACCGTGGTGCTGCGCGGCACCGTGCGTTCCTTCGACCCGGACGTGCGCAACCGCGCTCAGGAATTGTTCGGCAAAGTCTGTGCGGGCGTGGCTGACACCACCGACACCAAGATCGACGTGAACTACATGCGCGGTTATCCCGCCACGGTGAACTCGGCAGCAGAAGCCGTGATCGCCACCGAAGTCGCGACGGCGCTGGTGGGTGCAGACAAGGTAGATGCCGACTGCGTACCCAACATGGCCTCGGAAGATTTCGCGTTCATGCTGGAAGCCAAGCCGGGCGCGTATGTGTTCCTGGGTGCAGGCAAGCAGGTGGGCAAGGATGCACCGCTGCACAATCCGTACTATGACTTCAATGACGATGTGCTGGGATTGGGCGCACGTTATTGGGTAGCGTTGACGGAACGAGTGTTGAAAGCTTAATCTAGCCTGAACCTTTATTTGTGACCTACCAAAGGCCGGATGACCGCAAGTCAGCCGGCCTTTTATCAGATAAAAATAGAAAATCCAAAATTATTAGTGGCCGACGCAATTACGTTTAGTCATGAGCACTGAGATTCAAAATCTTCCCCGAACGCCGCGCATCGAGAAAAAGGGGACCCAGAACTAACGTGAAAAGTTTATCGCAAATCGTCGCACCCCGCTCAAACCAACCATTATTGGCAACGATCTAAGGATTATGGTGAAAGCAAATATTATCGCAAATGAAGACCTGGAAGCCCTGTTAGCCCTACACGAAGATCATTTCAACGACATTAAGAGCAAAAGAATCGCTCCTGCAAAACTTCAAGAAACGTTTGTCGCTTTTGCAAATTCAGACGGCGGCGATCTTTATATTGGCATAGAAGACAAAGCCGTTGCTGGCCAGCGAGTTTGTGGGCTTACAGAACCGGAGGAAGCGAACGCGATTATCGCGACACTCCTGGAAGAAACTCAACCCGCAGTGGAAAATGTTGACATTGAATTCCTTCAAACCGAAAGAGACGGAATAATTCTTCACGTAGCAATTCCAAAAAGCCCAAAGGTTCACTACACCGCAAGCGGCGATTGCTTTATTAGAATTAACGCCGCTAAACGAAAAATAAAAGGCGAAAGAATTACTCAGCTTGGATATTCCAAGGGTGCAGAGTTATATGAAAAAAAGGCCGTCAAAGACGTAGACCTCGATGACATAACAGACGCTGAAAGTCTCAACGACTATATGGCGAGGGTAGGAAGCAAGCTAAATCCTGAAATTTTTTTGAGAAAACAGAGACTTCTTTCTGCAGAAGGAGCAAAGAAATTTCCCAATGTGGGATGCGTGCTTCTTTTTGGAGAGGAACCACAGGCCACATTAGATACTCGCTGCGCCGTTAAAGTTTACCGTCTGCGCACTACCGAGAAAGAGTATCGAAGAGAGCAACTTGAGGAGATGCCGGTAACAATAAACGGAAACATAGAAAACATCATCAAAGAAACCATTAAAAAAGTTGCGAACTATATTGACGGAGCGGCATTCCAAGAAAATGGAAGATTAGTTAAGCTTAGCTATCCTGCTGAGGCACTAAAAGAAATTCTTGTTAACTCAGTTTTGCACAGAGATTACAGCTTAAATGATGACATTCATGTTCGGGTCTTCGACAACCGGGTTGAAGTTCAGAGCCCTGGGCGCCTACCCGGGTACATGAGCCTAGAAAATCTTTACGAAGAGCGTTTTTCAAGAAACCCGAATCTCGTTCGAATGATGCACAACCTTCCAAACCCAGTAAATCACGATATTGGCGAAGGTCTCGATACAGCAAAAAACGAACTAAAAAAAGCTGGCCTAATCGCGCCAGTTTTTGAGGAAAAAGAAAATGCCTTCATCGTGACTATTAAGCACCAAAAAATTGCGTCCGTTGAGGAAGTCGTACTAGCTTATCTGAATGAAAACCCTACTGCCGAACTGACAAATAAACTGGTCAGACAACTTAGTGGCGAAGACGACATGCAAAAAGTTAAATCAGCCTTGCAAAAACTGCGCGCCAATGGACAAATAAGGCCCGTCGACGACAAAGCCAACGCCTTTAACTTTCGCTACGTAAAAACACAACTGCCTTGAAATTTTCTTGTGCGTGTAAATCGGCGCGTCAGCTTAGCAAGCGATGCGCGCCACCGCCAGCCCACCCAAGGAAGTCTCTTTGTACTTGTCCATCATGTCGGCACCTGTGTCACGCATGGTGCGGATCACCTGATCCAGCGAAATGAAATGTGTGCCGTCACCCGCCAGTGCCAACTGCGCAGCGTTGATCGCCTTGATCGATGCGATGGCATTGCGTTCAATGCATGGCACCTGCACCAAGCCGCCGACCGGATCACAGGTCAAGCCAAGGTTGTGTTCCAGGCCGATTTCGGCGGCGTTTTCGACTTGTTCCGGCGTGGCCCCCAACACTTCTGCCAAGCCTGCCGCTGCCATCGCACAGGCAGAACCGACTTCACCCTGGCAACCTACTTCAGCCCCAGAGATGGAAGCGTTCTTCTTGCACAGAATGCCGATTGCCGCGGCGGCCAATAGGAAGTCCACGACATCATCGTCACCGGCCGTCGACTCGAAACGCATGTAATACCGCAACACAGCGGGAATGATGCCCGCCGCGCCATTGGTAGGCGCAGTCACCACCCTGCCCCCCGCCGCATTCTCTTCGTTCACGGCCAGCGCAAACAGGTTCACCCATTGCATCGCCGACAGGGTGCTGCCGATCAGGTTCTGCTGCACAGTGGCTTGCAGACTGGTATGCAAACGGAAAGCACGACGCTTTACTTCCAACCCGCCCAGCAGGATGCCTTGCTGCTGCAGACCGCGATCCACACAGGCGTCCATCGTCCGCCAGATCTTCAGCAGCCCGGCGCGGGTGTCCGCCTCGGGACGCCACGCCTTTTCGTTTTCCATCATCAATTGTGAAATCCGCAGGCCATGACGCTTGCACAAGGCCATCAGCTCATCGGCGGTGGAGAACTCGAAAGGCAGCATTGTGCTGTCCTGATCGACAGCCCCGCTGGCAGCTTGCTCGGCTGTCACCACAAACCCGCCGCCAACCGAATAATAGGTGGCGGACAACAGCGCGCCTTCCTCGCCATAGGCATTGAAGGTCATGCCGTTGGGGTGATAGGCCAGACTCTTCAGCACCATGCGCACGTCGCGGTCGGCAACGAAGGGCAACGGGTAATTGCCGTCGATCAGCAAAGTGCGGTCTTGTTCAAGCTCGCGCAGATAGCCATCGACCAGGCTCGGGTCGATCGTGTCCGGACGATGGCCCATCAAGCCCAGAATGGCTGCACGGTCGGTCGCATGTCCGATGCCGGTGGCGGCAAGCGAGCCGTACAACACGACTTCGATGCGGGTCAGCGCAGGGGTGGATAATGTGGGCTGGGCAGCGTCAATGGCGTCAGCGTCGTCGTGTACAGCCAATGCGGGTTGCCGGTGCAACAGGCCACGCGCTGCCAGCAGTTCGACAAAAGAATTGGCCGCGCGCATCGGCCCGACAGTGTGAGAACTCGACGGTCCGATACCGATTTTGAACAAGTCGAAAACGCTGATAGCCATGCCTGCAACACCCGGATCTTTGATGCTGTCATTGTTGACAATGACCGACGCCGGTACAAACGAAAGTTCCTAACGCGCACATTAGCCGTGCTGATCAATGAGCCGCATTCGCCCCACCCAGCTTCACGCCGCCGTCCAGGTCTTCGCCTGTGCCGCGCGCCACATGTCCTTCACGCGTTGCGCCGAAGAACTGCACGTCACGCCTGGCGCAATCAGCCAGCAGATGCGACAGCTAGAAGAGCGGCTGGGATTCCGCCTGTTCCAACGCGACGGACGCGGCCTGGCGTTGACGGCAGAAGGACAACGACTGGCGCAAGTTGCCAACGAGGTGCATGGGCGTCTGGATGATGCGCTGCGGGAACTGCGCAGCGATGGTGTGGCTGGCGCATTCCGCCTGCGCTCGGTGCCATCATTTTTAAGCCGCTGGCTGATGCCGCGCCTGCCGGATCTGCAAGCACGCTTTCCCAACTTGCGACTACGCATTGAATCTGAAGACAGCAGCACGTCGCTGGGCACGGCCGAATTCGATCTGGCGATTGATCTGAACGACGGCAGTTACCCGGGACTGCTTGCCACGCCCTTGATGGACGAATCGATCTTCCCGGTGTGTGCGCCGTCCTTGTTGCCCGGTGGAGCACCGCTGACCGACCTGGCCTTGCAGTTGCCGCAGCTTCCGCTTCTGCACGACATGACAGCGTGGCGAGGCAGCTCTGATTACGCGGAATGGGAGTACTACCTTGCTGCAATCGGAGCACCCTCGCTGAACGTGCGACGCGGTCACGTGTTCAATCGCAATCACCTGGTGATCCGCGCCGCGATTTCAGGCATGGGCATCGCGATTGCACGGCGCACGCTGATTACCGATGAGTTGAAGCGCGGGATTCTGGTGGTGCCGTTCGGCACGGCGGTGCCGGTGAAGAAGCGGTATGTGCTGCTGTATCGCGAGGGTGCCCTGCAGCAGCCGGCCGCTAGGGCCGTGCACGACTGGATTGTGGCTCAGGCTGCCGAAACCGAGCAATGAACACGCTGTCAGTGCTCGATCCCGTCTGCAAAAGTCTATTTTTCCCCTACGCAACATATCCATGCTTTTGAGCATGGACAAGAAGATGTTTCTTCAGGTTCTCTTGCAAGGCGCTACGCTCTGCGTCCTTCAAATGATCCCAAGCCAATCTGAGCCCAGGTTCAACACCAAAAACTTTGGCTGCCTCAGCCCTCAATAGCTTGGACTCCAACATAAGCCCCTCAGCCGAAAAGGCGATATATCCTTGATCGAACAACACATCGAGTGGAGCAGCAAGCAATAGGCCATTATTGACATCCATCTTGGCTGCATCATCACTTTCCGCCCAAGGGACGATGTGAGAAGCGCGTAAATGGCCACCACACTCCAAGCCATGAACCGAGCATTTCCGCTGCCAACGAATCCAAAGATTGTCGCGGAAAACAGTGTGATGCTGGCCCCGCGTCCAAACGAAGCGTCTGACCTCGGATATGGCGTCTTTGGATAACGTTTTCATCGCTTCAGCAAGTTCAGCAGAAGTTGAGTCGTCCGCAGGCCTCGCAAGCTCTGCGCGAAGCACCCGAACTCGTGATGCGGCAGCTTTTTTGCCGTAGAACCTTTCGTACGTCACCTCGCTGAAGTCGACGAAACCCAGATGTGCGAAAGAATCTTTAACCCGGAAAATCCATTTTTCACCATCAGGACGTCGGCCACGAGTACCTGGAAGGATTTCGCCAGCCCATAGGTCAAATATTGCCGAACCTTCGCGCTCGATGGCGAGCACTATCACATGGGTTTCGACCTGGTCCCAATAGCCGGTTTTTCCACTTGATAGCCAAACCAGATTTCTTTCATGATTGCCGCTATTCGCCTTGCAAATCTGCACCGTTACTTCATCGTGGCGATAACACGGTTCGAACGCAAAAATCTCTTGAATACTCGATAGGCTACGCAAGTTAGTTCTCCATATTTAAAAACAAAAATTAGAAGTCAGCTGAGTTTTCCCAAACGAACATCGATCATTTGCAGTGCGGCCAGCGCCGTCGATCGCACGCTAACGCCCACCGTCGAATCTATCCGAAAATCCTCAGGATTTATCCGCACAACCCGCGGCCCATGCCGCTCGCTAAACTGACGAATCGTAGGTATCGCCAAGCCAGCGCCCAGTTCGATCACGACCAACCGATCTACCTTCCCCAGCCAAGCATCCAGCAAAGCGCGTTTTTGCAGCATGCGGTCGGGTACCCAGTCCCAATCATTGAACATCAGGATATTGGGGCGCGCTATGGCACCACATCTCGGACAAGTCGGCAGAGGTGACATCAGATGACATCGCACCTCATCAATTACAGGCTGCCATCCATCAGCAGGCCACAGTTCTGGCTCACATCTATTCAGGCATTGAAATGTGTGAATCGATCCGTGGCATTCGGTAATGCGCTCAGGTGCAAAACCCACCTTGGCGAAATGGCCGTCGACGTTGCTGGTGAATACGAAGGCACCGTGTGGTAAGGCATCGCCCCATGCTTTCAACAGGCCAAAGCCGGCATGGGGTTCGATTTGACGGTACATGTTCAGACGATGGCCATAGAAACCCCAGGCAAGCCTTGGCACTTCATGGAAGGCTCCAGGTGACGCGATCTCATGGAACAGCCTGCCTTGCAGGCCAAGCGCGGGATAGACCCGCCAAAAGCCGTGGTTGCCACGGAAGTCCGGCAGCCCCGAATCGATGCCCATGCCAGCCCCTGCGGTAATCAACAAGGCATCCGCATCGCGCAGCCATTGCGCGGCTTGTTCAACGGCGTCGTCCAGCTGAATACTCATGCGTTTCTGCCTCTTCTCGTCACGGCTCGAGTTGTGATGATCAGCCACACATGAGACATTTCCTGTCCCAAACTTAAACATTGGCTTCTTATGTCCGCCCGCGACGAGCATATTCTTTCAGTGCTCCCAACCCATAACGATGCAGCCAAATGGATGACGACGCCAAAGGTTGCTGAGCGTCTTCGCAACGCGGGCATCCCGATCACTCATGTCAAAACCGTACAGCGTTGGTTGGAGAAGCTAGAAACGCAAGGCGTGGTCAGTCGACAGCCGGCTGGCAACGCGCTGGCATGGCAACGGAAAGAGGGTGCCGGTGGCATTGCCGCACGCGCAGGCGGCTTGATGACCTTCAACGAAGCCCTGGCCTTGCAAGTATTGAAACGCTTCTCGGACCGACACGTTCCGGCAATGGTCAGCACGTCGCTCGATAGCATGTTCAAGGTGGCAGAACTGCGATTACGCGCGGGGACGCAAGACGGTGCCCAGCATGCGGCTTGGCATCACAAGGTTGCCGTGGTCGACAGCGGTTTCCAACCCAAAGCCCCGCTACTTGCCGATGCAATATTTCATGAAGTCTCAAACGCTTTGTTCACTGAACGCATGATGGAGCTGGTTTATGCGCGTCGCGACACTGTGCCAGGCACGTCATCTCGCAAACAACGCGTAATGCCACTAGGACTTGTCGAAACAGCGGCTGGCCTTGTCTAGTTGGTGGCGCGCAATGTGATCAAGGGTAAGGTCAAGCCCAATCCGACCATGTACCGACTAGATCGCGTGAGCGCGGCCGAAACACTGAACCAGCACTTCGAATACCCTGCCGACTTCTCGTTGGCAACCTATGTGGATACGGAACGCAAGTTCGATTTTTATCCAGAAGGTCAGATCAAACTGGTGCTGCGCTTCAAAGCACACGCTGCCCAGAGCGTGCTTGATGGAAAGATCGCTCCAGACCAGACGATCAAGAGAAACAACAACGGCACGACTACCGTGCGCGCCACAGTCACCTTGAGTGACAAGCTCCGCTGGTGGATAAGAGCCTTTGGACCAGGCGTTGAGGTGCTGTCGCCACGAAAGCTGCGTCAGTTGTTCGCCGACGAAACGCGCGACATATCAGCTTACTACGAACGCAAACGCTAAGAACGCTGGCGATTCTGAGGGCATTATGTCGCGACTTTCAACGCCGGTGCACGACATTCATCCAACTGCCGCAACCCATCGAGCGCCGTCGTCGCAAAGCCCAAGCCCACATCAGGCGAAATATCGAAATCAGTCGGGTGGATACGAATAACGCGCGGGCCGTGCTGCTCGCTGAAACGGCGAATCGCCAAGGTGCCGGCACCAACCTCCACCACCACTAGGCGTTTCATCGGGAACAGCCAGCTCGACAGCAGTGCATGCTGACGCATGGTGCGATTCGGCACCCAATCCCAATCCTTGGCGAGCGAGACATTCGGCCGGGCAACCGAGCCGCATTGCGGACAGGTTGGCACTACACCAGCCAGCCAACCGTTGGCCGGATTGATGCTTGGCGTGAGTTCGTCGGCTGACCACAGTTGCGGCGTGCAGGCTTTGACGCACTGCAACCAATGGATCGAACCCGCAGCTTCCACAATTCGGTCGACGGCAAAACCCGCCTTTTGAAAGTGGCCGTCGACATTGCTGGTGTAGACGAAGGAGCCTTGCGGTGCAGCATTAGTCCATCGTCGCAAAATGGCGTAACCCGGATGCGGATCGGTGTCGCGATATTGCTTCAGGCGTTTTCCGTAAGTGCCCCAGGCAGCCCGGGGAGAATCACGAAAGACATCTGGAGATCCAATATCGTCCTCGCCTGGGCGCACTCGGCCAATGACCGACAGTGCGCGTGCGAGACTCTTGCTGTCTCTGGTTTCTGACAAGCCGGCAGCCATGCCCGACCCAGCCACGATCAGCAAGCCGTCGGCGTCTTCCAGCCAGGCCACGGCCTGTGCAAGTTCCTGTCCGATTGGCGTACTCATCTTGCTTGCTCCCTATGAATGCTGGAGCTTGAGCAAGGATGGTGCCTGACAAGAGAACGCAAATATCGCGCCCACCCACCTGCATGGATCACGACGTCAACGTGATATCAACGTGCCGTCGTCAGACACGAATTCACGGCAATCGCTGAAGTCATGGGGATGGATTCGAGGTCAACGTCAGTGTGAAAAAGATGCCGGATTTCAACCCGTCATCTATCTCACCATGAATATTGTTGCCACGAGAACGGCCGGGCCGCCATAGCGGCACCCGGCCGAGAAGATCAACGACGTTGCAGGTCTGCGGCCAGCACAGCGCCCTTGCCGATGTAGCTGCGCGGGGTCATGTCCATCAGACGCGCCTTGGCGTCTTCCGGCAGTTCCAGGCCAGCGATGAAGGTACGCAGCGCCGATTCGGTGATGCCCTGGCCGCGCGTCAGGTCTTTCAGACGCTCGTAGGGTTGCGGCAGACCGAAGCGACGCATGACGGTCTGCACCGGCTCGGCCAGGACTTCCCAGGCGTTGTCGATGTCGGCGTCGATGGCGGCGGCGTTGACTTCCAGCTTGCCCAGACCCTTGGCGCACGAGTCGTAGGCCACCATACAGTAACCCAGCGCCACGCCCAGATTGCGCAGCACGGTCGAGTCGGTCAGGTCACGCTGCCAGCGCGAGATCGGCAGCTTGTCCGACAGGTGACGCAGCGTGGCGTTGGCCAGGCCCAGGTTGCCTTCGGAGTTTTCGAAGTCGATCGGGTTGACCTTGTGCGGCATGGTCGAGGAACCGACTTCACCCGCCTTCAGGCGCTGCTTGAAGTAACCCAGGGCGATGTAGCCCCAGACGTCACGGTTCAGGTCGAGCAGAATGACGTTGGCGCGGGTGATCGCGTCGAACAGTTGCGCCATCCAGTCATGCGGTTCGATCTGGATGGTGTGGCGGTTCTGCGCCAGGCCCAGGCCGTTCAGCACCTTGCGGCTGAAGACTTCCCAGTCGACTTCCGGGTATGCAGCCATGTGGGCGTTGTAGTTGCCGACGGCACCGTTCATCTTGGCCAGCGGCTGGATGCGCAGGATTTCGTCCAGCGCACGGCCCAGGCGAGCGGCGACGTTGGCGAATTCCTTGCCCAAGGTGGTGGGGCTGGCCGGTTGGCCATGGGTGCGCGACAGCATGGGCTGGGCAGCTTGATCTTTCGCGATCGCTTCCAGCTTGTCGTACAGACCACGCAGCGCGGGAACGATCACCTGGTCGCGTGCGGCGGTCAGCATCAGCGCGTGCGAGGTGTTGTTGATGTCTTCCGAGGTGCACGCGAAGTGGATGAACTCGGCAGCCTTCGACAGCTCGGCGTCGTCGGCAACCTTTTCCTTCAACCAGTATTCGACAGCTTTCACGTCATGGTTGGTGACGCGCTCGATGTCCTTGATGCGTGCAGCATCTTCTTCGCTGAAGTTGGTCACCAGTGCGGACAGGCGGGCCTGCGCCTCGGCGCTGAAGGGCGCGAGTTCCGGCAGGCCGGCTTCGGCCAGCGCGGACAACCACGCGACTTCGACCTGGACACGGTGATACATGAAACCCGCCTCCGACAGCAGAGGGCGCAGGGCATCGCCACGGCTGGCGTAGCGACCATCCAGCGGCGACAGAGCATTAAGGGGGCTGAGCTGGGCGGCGGTTTTCATAAACTTCATAAACGATTGATAGTAAAGGAAAATTGTAGCATTGAGAGACGTTTGCACGGGGATGGCCCCGTTGCCCCGATGCTATTATCGACGCCTTGTGCCGGCCTCTCCACCGGTCTGTCCCACGCACGCGCCGACCTACGGTCCGCCTGTTTTCTCCGGCTGCCAGCCAGGTTTACGTCTTCATGAAGCTGATCGGATCGCTCACCAGTCCTTTCGTCCGCAAGGTACGAATCGTTCTCGCTGAAAAGCGTCTGGACTATCGATTCGAGCTGGAAGACGTGTGGGCAGACGATTCGCAGATTCAGCAGTTCAATCCGCTTGGCAAGGTGCCGGTGCTGATCACCGACGACGGCAGCGCCATCTTCGATTCGCGTGTGATCGTTGAATACGTCGACACACTGTCACCAGTCAGCCGGCTGATTCCCAGTGCCAGTCGCGAACGCGTGGACATCAAGTGCTGGGAAGCGCTGGCCGATGGCCTGCTGGACGCTGCCGTGCTGATCAACATCGAGAAAACGCAGCGCGACGAAGGTGCACGCAGTGCCAAGCTGGTGGCACGCCAGCAGCGCAAGATCGATCATGCGCTGGTGATGCTGTCGAACCAGCTGGGCGACAAGGCGTTTTGTACCGGGCGCAATTACACGCTGGCCGATATCGCCACGGGTTGCGCGCTGGGGTACCTGGACTTCCGCCGTCCACAGCTGGACTGGCGCGCCAGGCATGCGAATCTGGCGGTGCTGTTTGAGAAGCTCAGCCAGCGCGCTTCGTTCATCGACACCGTGCCCTTGGTGCCCTGACAGGCGTTACGTCTTCGCGAGCGTTACGCAGACGCGTCCTGTTCGCTTACAGACGGTCGGCACCGCAGTTGGCTGGTTGCCAACACTCGACGCCGACATGACAACAACATCGCTTACCTCAAGAAGCGATGATCCCGCCCCCCAGGCACACATCCCCGTCATACAACACCGCCGACTGCCCAGGCGTCACCGCCCACTGCTTCTCCGGGAACGACAGCGAGAAGCCTTCGCCACCCGCGCTCTGCAGTTCACACGGCGCATCCTTCTGGCGATAACGGGTCTTCGCACCAAAGGTGCCGGCTGCTGGCGGTTCGCCTGCAATCCAGCTGGGCTGGTCAGCCGCCAACGTGGCGCTTTGCAGCCACGGGTGGTCATGGCCTTGCACCACGTACAAGGTGTTCTTGGCCATGTCCTTGCGCGCCACATACCAGGCGTCGGCAGTGCCGTCTTCCTGCTGCCGCCCTTTCACACCACCAATGCCCAGGCCCTTGCGCTGGCCCAAGGTGTAGAACGCCAGGCCCACGTGTTCGCCGACCTTCTTGCCGTCTGGCAGCTTGATCGGGCCGGGTTTGGTCGGCAGGTATTGGTTCAGGAAGTCACGGAACGGCCGCTCACCGATGAAGCAGATGCCGGTCGAATCTTTCTTGGCCGCGTTCGGCAGGCCGATCTCGTGCGCAATGCGACGGACTTCGGTCTTTTCGATTTCGCCCAGCGGAAACAACGTGCGTGACAACTGCGCCTGATTCAGACGATGCAGGAAGTAGCTCTGGTCCTTGCTGGCGTCCACCGCCTTCAGCAATTCGAAGCGGCCGTCAGCCGCTTCGCGTACCCGGGCGTAATGACCGGTGGCGATGCGCTCTGCGCCCATGCGCATGGCATGGTCCAAGAAAGCCTTGAACTTGATCTCGGCATTGCACAGCACGTCGGGGTTGGGCGTGCGGCCGGCAGAGTATTCGCGCAGGAATTCCGAGAACACGCGGTCTTTGTATTCGGCTGCGAAGTTGACGGCCTCGATTTCGATGCCGATCAGGTCGGCCACGCTCACTGCATCCAGCAGGTCTTGCCTGGTGGAGCAGTATTCAGAATCATCGTCGTCTTCCCAGTTTTTCATGAACAGGCCAACGACTTCGTAGCCCTGCTGCTTGAGCAACCATGCGGAAACCGACGAGTCGACCCCGCCCGACATGCCGATGACGATGCGACCTTTGCCTGCCATGCTTGAAACCTGATTTGAATCTGGGTGGGAACGGGTGCGGACACCCGGCCTGGGAACCGGCTTACGCCGGTCCGATTGCGTTGGGATGCGTGTACAGCGCATCCAAAGATATCCACGGCCGACCTGCGTTGCGCGCAGCCAGATAGTCATCGACGCATTGCTGCATCAAGGGACTGCGGTGTTCGGCCTGCCTGGCGTGCAGTTCGTCGGCGGAAATCCAGAATGCGCGTCGAATGCCTGTATCCAGCTTGCGCGTGAGGTCAGGATCGCCCACTTCGCCGACGAAGGCAAAGCGCAGATAAGCGCGATCCGGCTCGCCAGAACGCCCGGCGAATCGGGACATATAGATGCCAAGCAAACCCACCGGGCGAAACGCGTGTGCGGTTTCTTCCAGGGTTTCGCGTATGGCGGCGTCAACCAGTGATTCGCCCGGCTCAAGGTGGCCGGCCGGCTGATTCAGACGCACGCCATCGGGCGTGTCTTCTTCGACGATCAAAAAAGCGCCATCGCGTTCGATGACGGTGGCGACCGTGACTGCGGGCTTCCAGCGGATATCCATGCGGCATTTTAGATCAGTTGCCGTCGAACCCGCTTCACAAGCGACCACAACCAACCGGCCGCGCCAATTCTGGAAATCCGCACAACTTTTCTGGCCTGATTCCGAAATCTCGGAATTCTGCGTTTAGCCAGTCGTAAGTTTCAAAGAAAATCCATATAAATCAATAACTTAACCATCAAGGGAAAACCCTATAAACAATTGGCATAGGCATTGCATAAACGGATACAAGTCAAACCCTATCCGGAGGCACGTCAGATGCCCGCACAATCCACCAGTGGCGCTCACCCCACCGCTGAAAGCCCCAAAAAGCGCGGCTGGTTCCCCAGCCTGTACGTCCAGGTCATCATCGCGATTGTGGTCGGCATTTTGCTCGGTCACTTCTACCCCGACGCGGGCGTTGCGATGCAACCCTTCGGCACCGGCTTCATCAAGCTGATCAAGATGATCATCGCCCCAATCATCTTCTGCACGGTGGTGATCGGTATCGCCGGTATGGAAGACATGAAGAAGGTCGGCAAGACCGGCGGCTACGCGCTGCTGTACTTCGAGATCGTCAGCACCATTGCGCTGATCGTCGGCCTGGTCGTGATCAACGTCGTGCAGCCGGGTACCGGTATGCATATTGATCCGGCTACGCTCAATACCAAGGATGTTGCCAACTACATCAAGCCCGGTCAGATGCAGTCGACCACCGAATTCGTGATGAATGTCATCCCGAACACGGTCTTCGATGCCTTCGCCAAGGGTGAGATCCTGCAGGTGCTGTTCTTCGCCGTGCTGTTCGGTTTTGCGCTGCACCGCTTCGGCGGCCGTGGTTCGGTGGTGTTCGAGTTCATCGAGAAAAGCTCGCACGTGCTGTTCGGCATCGTCGGCATCATCATGAAGGTGGCTCCGATCGGTGCCTTCGGTGCCATGGCCTTCACCATTGGCAAGTACGGCGTGGCCTCGCTGACTTCGCTGGCCAGCCTGATGGCAACCTTCTACATCACCTGCGTGCTGTTTGTATTCGTGGTGCTTGGGGCGATTGCGCGGTACCACGGCTTCAGCATCGTGAAGTTCATCAAGTACATCCGTGAAGAACTGCTGATCGTGCTGGGTACCTCGTCGTCGGAATCGGCGCTGCCGCGCATGATCGCCAAGATGGAAAAGCTGGGTGCCAAGAAGTCGACCGTGGGCCTGGTGATTCCGACCGGTTACTCATTCAACCTGGACGGCACTGCGATCTACCTGACCATGGCGGCCGTGTTCATCGCGCAGGCAACCGATACGCACATGACCTGGGGTCAGCAACTGACCTTGCTGGCCGTGCTGCTGCTGACCTCAAAGGGTGCAGCGGGCGTGACCGGCAGCGGTTTCATCGTGCTGGCGGCAACGCTGTCCACCGTGGGTCACGTGCCGGTTGCCGGCATCGCGCTGATCCTGGGCATCGACCGCTTCATGTCGGAAGCCCGTGCATTGACCAACCTGGTCGGCAACGGCGTGGCCACCATCGTGGTCGCCAAGTGGTGCGGTGAGCTGGATACCGACAAGCTTGATCGGGAACTGGCAGCCGGCCCGAACGTGCTGCCTGACGAAGCCATCGTCGATACCCCCGATCGTCCGATCGACACCTCGGCCCCCATCGCCACGGCACGCTGAAGCACTGCGATGTCCACGTCTGATACAGTGGGTCGCCCCGAACGCGGGGCGGCTTTACCCCCCTCAGACGTGGCGCTACTCGCAGACATGCAGCATTCCTCCCCGGCCAAGCGCCGGCAGCGCCTCTTGCGCCTGCTGGCCGCCATCCCCCTGCTGGCCCTTGCGGCCTGGGCCGGTGGCGAATGGACCTGGCGCATCCAGCTTGACCAATTGATCGGTCAACAGGCGCAGGAACTCCGCACGCAATCCATGCGGTTGCACGAAGTCATCGACCGCTACGCCAACGCTGCTGGCGTGGCGGCATTGCACCCTGCCATCCAGGACGTGCTCAAATTCCCCAATGACCCGGTGCGTGTCGATCGCGCCAATCGTTATCTGCAGGAATTCAGCCGACGCCTGGATACCGATGTGGTCTACGTGCTGAACGAAGCGGGTGTCGGCATTGCCGCCAGCAATTGGGACAGCCCCACGACCTTCGTTGGCATCGACCTGTCCTACCGCCCCTACTTCAAGGAAGCCTTGGGACGCGGACATGGGCAGTTCTGGGGAATCGGTACGACCAGCAATCGCCCCGGCTACTTCTTTGCTGAAGCCATGCCCGCCGAATCACCTGCAGGCGTCGTGGTGGTGAAGCTGGAACTGGCGCGTATTTCTGCGCGTTGGCAACCGCCCGCCAATCACACGGTGGCGATTGACGATCTCGGTGTGGTCTTGCTCAGCTCGACCCCCGACTGGCAATACCGACCACTGAAACCCCTGCCCCCCGATGTGCTGGCGCGCTTTCGCAGCACACGCCAATACGAGGGGCAACGCCTGGACCCGATTGGCGTGCAACTGAAACGCCAACTGACGCCAGGTACGTCGCTGGTCACCCTGGGCACCAGAGAGGAATCCAGCCGGGCCGAACCCATGCTGATGAAGCAGGCCCCGGTCGGCCAGTTCGGCTGGCAGGTGGTGAGCTTCACCGACCTGTCGGGGGTGCGTCTGGTGGTGATGTTGGCCCGTGTGCTGAGCGTGCTGGCTACCGCACTGTCCTTGCTGGCCATTCTGTTGATCATCCAGCGACGCCGCGCCCGCAAGCAGGAACGTACTGCGCGTGATGCGCTGCTGCGCGCCAAGCGCGAGCTGGAAGACAAGGTGCGCGAGCGCACCCACGAATTGATGAGCGCCAATGCCAGGCTGCGTGATGAAGTCAGCGAACGCGCACGCACCGCCGATGCCTTGCGCGCCACACAGGACGAGTTGGTGCACGCCGGCAAACTGGCGGTGCTGGGCCAGATGGCGGCCGGCATCACCCATGAATTGAATCAACCGCTGGCGGCCTTGCGTGCGCTGTCGGAAAACACCCAGCTGCTGCTTGAACGCGACATGCGCGACGATGCGCTGGACACGGTGGCACGCATGGCGGGCCTGGTTGAACGCATGGCCGGTATCACAGGCCAGTTGCGCCTGTTTGCACGCAAGGGAACGGTGTCGCTGGAAGCCGCATCGGTCGCTCCCATGCTGGACAGCACCAGCCTGCTGCTCGATGCACGGATTCGCGCCCGTGACATCGTGGTGGTGGAACATGGCGTGTCAGGCGTGGCGATTCTGTGCGATCCCAGTCGTATGGAGCAGGTATTCGTCAATCTGCTGTCGAACGCCATCGACGCATTGGCGGGCGTCGTCGCGCCGCGCATCGATATCGTCGTCACCAGCAACGGCAACCGCGTGCGGATTGCCATCTGCGACAACGGCCCGGGCGTGCCTGACGACATCATGCCGCGCGTTTTCGACCCGTTTGTCACTGCCAAAGTGGCGGGTGCCGGGCTTGGACTGGGCCTGACCATTTCTCAAAAAATCCTGCGCGATATCGGCGGTTCGCTGTACGCGCGCAATCTGCCGGACGGCGGTGCCGAATTCACGGTCGACGTCCCGGCCGCTACGCCACAAACGGAAAGCTTGCATGCATGACGACCTCACCGTATTGCTCGTCGACGACGACGAAGCCGTGCGTTTCGCCTGTGCCCAGGCCCTGCGCCTGCAGGGCTTGAAGGTCGAGCCCCATGACTCGGGCGAGTCGGCGCGTGCACGCTTGCGCGCCGGTTTCCCCGGCATTGTCGTCACCGATGTCCGCATGCCCGGCATGTCTGGCCTGGCCTTGATGGAAGCGGCGCTGGCCATCGACGACAAGTTGCCGGTCATTCTGGTGACCGGTCATGGCGACGTGGCGATGGCCGTGCAAGCCATGCGTGCCGGTGCCTACGACTTCATCGAAAAACCGCTGTCCACCGCCGACCTGCACCGCGCCGTGCTGCGCGCACTGGAAAAACGCGCGCTGACGCTGGAAGTCGACAGCCTGCGCAAGCGTTTCGAGACCGAACGCGATATTTCCAGCCGCCTGATCGGCAGATCACCGCAGATGGAAGCCTTGCGCCAGACCATTATGCACATTGCCGACGCCGCCCCTGACGTGCTGATCATCGGGGAAACCGGTAGCGGCAAGGAAATGGTGGGGCGATGCCTGCATGATTTCTCATCGCGCAACAAAGGTCGTTTTGTACCGGTGAACTGCGGGGCCATCCCGGAGCCGCTGTTTGAAAGCGAGATGTTCGGCCATGAGTCGGGCGCGTTCACCGGGGCCGTGAAACAGCGCATCGGCCGGCTGGAACATGCCGCCGGTGGCACCTTGTTCCTGGACGAAATCGAGTCCATGCCGCTCAACCTTCAGGTGAAATTCCTGCGCGCCTTGCAGGAACGCCAGATCGAGCGTCTGGGTTCCAACGATGTGGTGCCAGTCGAACTGCGGGTGATCGCCACCACCAAGGACGACCTGCTGCTGGCCGCACGCGACCAGAAATTCCGCAGTGACCTGTACTACCGCCTGAGCATCGTGGTGCTGGAAATTCCGCCGCTGCGCGAGCGACGTGAAGACATTGCGCTGCTGTTCGAACACTTCATTCTGCACGCCGCAGAGCAGTACCGCAGGCCAGCGCCACTGGTGCCGGAAGCCTTGATGCGTCGCCTGACCGCCTACGACTGGCCGGGCAATGTCCGGGAACTGCGCAACGTGGCAGATCGCTTTGTGTTGGGCGTGTTGTCGGCCCCGTTCCTTTCTGAAGCCTCTGCCCCGGCCGCCGACACGACTCAATCACTGAGCGACTTGGTCAACGATTTCGAACGCCAGGTGATCGTCGATGCGCTCGCGCGTCATGACCAGAATGTGGCAGCCGCTGGTACCGCATTGGGCCTGCCCCGAAAGACGCTGTACGACAAGATGCGTCGTTATGGGTTGTCGCGCCGCAGCAGCGAGACAGAACTTGGCGGCACAGCAGATTGATGAGATCCCGCGCGAGCGATGGGTGGGTGAAATAAGGCTGATACGGTGCATCCAACCGTATCAGCCCTTTTCTTTTGCGGGTCCGTTTTCAGGCTGTCAAGGTCAGGCAGCTAACAAGGCTGCATCCAGCGCCTCGACCCAATGCCGCACTGGAATGTCAGTGCCGCCTTGCAGATGCACCAGACACCCGATGTTGGATGACAGGATCATCTCCGGCCGCACCTGCGAGATGTGGCCCAGCTTGCGATCACGCAAGGTCTTCGACAGCGTTGGCTGCAAGACTGAATAGGTACCCGCCGACCCGCAACACAGATGCGCCTCGGTGAAGGGCTGCAAGTGGAAACCAAGGTCCCGCAGCAGCTTCTCGGTTACCGGACGCAGCGCCTGCCAGTGCTGCAAGGTGCACGGCGGATGAAACGCGACGCGCTCGGCAGGCAAGGTGCCGATGCGGGCACGCAGTTCCGCCACATGCGGTGCCAGCAGTTCTGCGATGTCACGCACATGGTCCGACACCAGACGTGCGCGTTCAGCGTATTCCGGGTCGGCACGCAGGTGGTGGCCGTACTCACGCACCGTGGCACCACAGCCCGACGCGTTCATCACAATGGCTTCCACCTCGCCACGTTCGATCATCGGTGCCCACGCATCGATATTGGCGCGCATCTGCGCCAAGCCCCCCGCCTGGTCGTCCAAGTGAAACTTGACTGCGCCACAGCAACCCGAGCCACGCGCAACCTGGGTACTCATGCCGACGGCATCAAGCAGGCGGATGGTTGCGGCGTCGATGGCGGGAATCATCGACGGCTGTGTGCAGCCCGCCAGGATCAATATCTGGCGTGGATGCTCGTTGCGCGGCCGCAGGCCGGCTGCACGACGGCGCGGCACCTTGTTTTTCACCGCCTTGGGCAGCAGCGGATGCAGCATCTGACCAGCCCGCATGGCCACGCCGAACAAGGGCGAATTCAGCCCCTTGCCCAGCACATCGCGTTGCAATTGTTGGGCGGGCGGACGCTGCACCTGGGCATCCACTACACGCCGGCCGATATCGACCAGGTGGCCATACTGCACCCCGGACGGACAGGTGGTTTCGCAGTTGCGGCAGGTCAGGCAGCGATCCAGGTGGGTCTGGGTTTCCACCGTGGCAGGCTTGCCTTCCAGCACCTGTTTGATCAGATAGATGCGACCACGCGGGCTGTCGCGCTCATCGCCCAGTATCTGATAGGTGGGACAGGTGGCCAGGCAGAATCCGCAGTGCACACAGCGACGCAGAATGTCCTGCGCCTCCAGGCCGTCGGCAGTGTCTTTGAACTCGTCGGCAAGATGGGTTTGCATGGTCGCTCAAAGGTAGGAATACATGCGGCCGGGGTTGAAAATCCCCTGCGGATCGAACTCGCTTTTCAGACGGCGATGAATGCCTTCCACCACCGGATCAAGCGGGTGGAATACCCCCACGCGACGTGCTTCGTCGATCGATTCGGGCCGGAACAAGGTGGCGTGGCCGCCCAATGCAGCGGCAGCGCTGCGCACTGCCTCGGCAGGTTGCGTGGTCGATACCCAGCGCTGCCCGCCGTTCCATTCGATGACGGTATCGCCCAATGCCAGCGGCGGCGTGACAGGCGGCACCGACACGCGCCACAGGGGGCGAGCGGCAAAGAACGGCAGGGTCTGTTCACGCAGGGATTGCCACCATGCGTCGGCTTCAGCAGCAGGCACCACGTCACCGCCCAGGCGCGCGCGCCCGGAATCCACCGCGCTGGGTGAGCCAGACAGACGAATGCGCAGCTCACCGCCGCCGTCTGCCGCCACCCAGGAACTGGCCGTGATCGGCAGCGGTTGCGCGCCCCATGCGGCCAGACGTTCGATGGCGGCGGCTTCGAGCATGGCGTAACGCAAGGTCAATTCGCGTTCGGGCCGGGGCAAGACCTTTACCGATACTTCGAGCATCACGCCCAGCATGCCCAAGGACCCCGTCAATATCCGCGACACGTCATACCCCGCCACGTTCTTCATGACCTCGCCGCCGAAGGTCAGCATCCGACCGTGTGCATCCAGCAGCTTCACGCCCAATACGAAGTCTCGCGCTGACCCTGCTGCTGCCCGCCTGGGACCGGACAAGCCAGTGGCAATACAGCCGCCCAGCGTCGCACCAGGGCCGAAGTGCGGAGGTTCGAACGCCAGCATCTGGCCGTTTTCAGCCAGCAGTGACTCCAGTTCGACCAGCGTGGTGCCAGCGCGAGCTGTCACCACCAATTCGGTTGGTTCGTAACTCACGATGCCCGCGTACTGACTCATGTCCAGCGCGGTGCCAGTGCCTTTCATGCCCAGAAAGTCTTTGGTGCCGCCACCGTGAATGGACACAGGTTTGCCGCTTGCCTGCGCAAGAATCACCCGCGCGCGAAGGTCGGACAGCAAGGAATCCATGAGTACAGGGTCTTCTTGTAGGGAGGGGTCGGATGGCGGATTGGGGAAAGATGGTGAGATCAAAATCGGGGCAACTCAGGAAAGCGCAGTTCACCGGCATGCACATGCATGCGTCCATATTCCGCGCAACGCGCCAGCGTCGGAATCACCTTGTTCGGATTCAACAGACCACCCGGATCAAAGGCATGCTTGACGGCATGGAAGGCATCCAGCTCTTCGCGCGTGAATTGCACGCACATCTGGTTGATCTTCTCGATGCCGACGCCGTGTTCACCGGTAACCGTGCCGCCAACCTGCACACATAGCTCCAGAATCTCCGCGCCGAAGTCTTCGGCCCGACGCACTGAATCCGGGTCGTTGGCATCGAACAGAATCAGCGGGTGCAGATTGCCGTCACCGGCATGGAAAACGTTGGCGCAACGCATGTCGTAGCGCACTTCCATTTCCTGGATCGCCAGCAACACACGGCCTACCTGCCGGCGGGGAATGGTGCCATCCATACAGTAATAATCAGGCGATGCGCGCCCGGCCGCGGGAAATGCGTTCTTGCGCCCAGCCCAGAAGCGCAGCCGTTCAGCTTCGGATGCCGACACTTGAATACGTGTGGCACCACTGCGCTCGAACACATCGGTCATGCGGGCAATTTCAGCAGCAACCGTCTCGGGGGTGCCATCGGATTCGCACAACAAAATGGCGGCGGCGTCCAGGTCATAGCCCGCCTGCACAAAGGGTTCGACGATGGCCGTGGCGCGCTTGTCCATCATCTCCAACCCTGCCGGGATGATGCCGGCAGCAATGATGCCGGCAACCGCATCGGCGGCCGTCTCGACATGATCAAAGCTGGCCATGATGACCTGCGCCAGCGCAGGTTTGGGCACCAGCTTCACGGTCACTTCCGTCACCACGCCCAGCATGCCTTCCGACCCGATGAAGACCGCCAGCAGGTCCAGACCGGGTGCATCCAATGCCTCGCTGCCCAGCTCTGCGATGTCGCCATCCATGGTGACCATGCGAACCCGCAACACGTTGTGCACCGTCAGCCCGTACTTCAGGCAATGCACGCCGCCAGAATTTTCAGCCACATTGCCGCCAATGCTGCACGCGATCTGGCTGGATGGGTCTGGCGCGTAATACAGGTTGTAGGGCGCGGCGGCTTCAGAGATCGCAAGATTGCGCACCCCGGGCTGCACCACGGCCGTACAGGTACGGGCGTCGAGCCTGCGAATCTGATTGAACTTGGCCATGCCCAGCAACACACCACCGGCATGCGGCATGGCACCCCCCGACAGACCCGTACCCGCGCCCCGCGCCACCACGGGCACCTGCAAACGCTTGCACAGCCGAAGAATTTCCTGCACCTGGCTCTCGGTCTCCGGCAGCACCACCACCATAGGCAGTTCCCGGAACAGCGACAGGCCATCGCATTCGTAAGGCCGAACTTCTTCTTCGCGATACATCACGCAGTGCTCGGGAACCACATGGCGCAGCGCCGCCACGACCTCGGCCTGTCGGCGCGCAATCGTCAACGCATCCTGAGCAGCATCGAGGGGGGCGTTCATTGGTGACTCTCCATTGATCCAAAAGCGTAACGGCCTCGTAAGAGATGGACCAGCGGAGGAAACCCGCAAAGTCACACCCTCGCAAACGCTGAAAGATGACAAGCAGGGTGTTACAGAATCAAAGTTGTTGTTTGTGCGAAGCGTCTGGGTTTTCCCTTGCAACTGACCCTCTTTCGCTTACCATTTGTTTTGGTTTTGATACTAAGGCCTCGTCTCCACCCGTGAATTCGCATTCCACCGCATCCGATCCGCCGCGTGTACGCCTTTTCGATCTTGATCTGGTCGCTGTCGACTTTGCTCAAGCAGTGACATTGCTGGTCACAGAAGCGACACATTCCGGCAATGGTGCCAAGGTTGTCGCCACGCCCAATGTGGACCATCTGGTGCGACTCGATGGCATGCCGGCATTTCGTGCCCGGTATGCCCATGCGGATTATCTGTTTGCAGATGGCATGCCCTTGGTATGGGCCAGCCGCATGTTGGGCCGCCCGTTGCCGGAACGCGTGACCGGATCGGATCTGACCGTTGCGCTGTGCAAGGAAGCTGCGCGTCATGGTTGGCGAATTGCGATGCTGGGCGGCATGCCTGGCCAGGAAGCCACGCTGAAAGCCCTGTTTGCAAAGACCTATCCGGGTTTGCAGGTTGAAATTCGTTGCCCGTCCATGCAGTTCGACCCGGTCGGCGCTGAGGGCAACGCGGCAGCACAGTGGATTCGTGAGTACGCCCCGCAATTGATATTCGTGTGCCTTGGCATGCCGAAACAGGAAACCTGGGCCTTGCATCACGCGCCCGCGCTGCGTGGCGGTGTGGTGCTGTGTGTGGGCGCGGCAATGGACTTCGCGCTTGGTCTGCAGCGGCGTGCGCCGCTGGCAGTGCAGAAATCCGGCTTCGAGTGGCTGTGGCGGCTCGGCAGCAACCCCCGTCGTCTATGGCGTCGTTATCTGGTCGATGACCGGAAGTTCCTGAGCCTGCTTTGGCGGGAATGGCGTCGCAGCCGCGACGCCAGCAACTGAAGGCGAACGCAATGTCGGAACGCCTGACGCGACATGACCGTCTTTTCTTTGTACTGGCTGGTGCGGGCAGCGCCGTGCTGGCCGTTGCCCTGTTCCTGGGCCTTCAATGGCGCTGGGAAGTAGAAATGAACGACAAAAGCCTGCTACTGGTGATTGCCGTCAGCACTTTCACGATCTTCTATCGCTTCCCGCTGCTGCTCAGCGCGCGCCGCACCTTGTACATGGCCAGGCGCGCCATCGGCCGCTGGATCAACCTGATGGTGATCGTGCTGATGGCCTACTTCCTGGTGCCCAGCATGAACGCGTCCGTGCCCAGGGAAATGATGGAGCTATGGGCGCTGCTGACCTTGCCGGTGCTGTTGCTGGCGTTGATCGTCATGCGCAAATCGGCGTTGGGGCTTTATGCCAGCGCAAGCGAGGTGCGCAAGGCCATCTTCCTGCTGCCCGGAGACGAAGCAAATCTGCTGGGCATGCGCCTGCGCCGTTCGCCCGTGCTGGGTATTGAGGTGGCTGGCTATTACGGTGAACCGCCAAGTGCCAACCCCGATCGGATCGTCACCGCCATCGACATTCCGCCTCCCTTGCCCAGACTGGGTGACCTGAACGACGCCTTGAAGGCTATATCCACCAACACCTACCACGTGGTGTTTGTTGGCATGCGTGTGCTGCAACAGGAAAAAGAACGGGAAGTTGCGCAGGCCCTGGGAAATTCGACCGCCTCGATCTACCTGGTGCCCGAAGCACGCCTGTTCGGCTATTTCACGATGGCCAGTACCGATATCGCGGGTGTGCCGCTGCTGGCGCTGCACGAGAACCACATCCTGGGTCTGTCGCGTCTGCTGAAACGCACGGTGGATCTGGTGTTGAGCGCAATTGCCCTGACCATGCTGGCACCGATCATGTTGATGATTGCGCTGGGCATCCGCTTCACGTCCCCCGGCCCGGTGTTCTTCCGGCAAGCCCGATATGGCTTGAACGGCGAAGCGATTCAGATCTTCAAATTCCGCAGCATGCACACCAAGCAGACGGTGGAAGAAAGCACGATGGTCAAGCAAGCGGTGATGGGCGACCCGCGCGTGACCAAATTGGGCCGATTCCTGCGAAAGTCGTCGCTGGACGAATTGCCTCAGCTCTTCAATGTGCTGATGGGCGACATGAGCCTGGTCGGCCCACGACCGCACGCCGCCGCACACAACGAGATGTACCGCAGCCTGATCACCGGATACATGCTGCGGCACACCGTCAAACCGGGCATCACTGGCTGGGCCCAGGTCAATGGCCTGCGCGGTGAAACCGAGACACTCGACAAGATGCGACGTCGCATCGAATACGATCATCACTACATCCAGAACTGGTCACTCAATCTGGATATTCGAATCATGTTCATGACTTTGCGCACCCTCTTCTGGGACAAGGCGGCGTACTGAGTCTTCACCGCGTCGCCCGGGCGACGCGCCGCCTTTCTTTCCTTACGCTTACATGTCTACTGAAACCCTTCCCGAGAACACACTGCTGTCGATCAAACAGATCACGGCAATGCTGTTTGCACGGCGCTGGCTGATGGTCGCCATCACGGCGACCGTGCTGGCGCTTACCGTGGTGGCGGTGATGCTTACGCCCAAGGCCTGGACGGCGTCCACCGAACTGTATGTGGACTACAAGGAAAACGACCCCATCGGCGGACGGGCTTTCTCGGCCATGCTGGACGAGAGCTACATGCAGACCCAGATCGCCATGTTGCGCAGCCGGATTGTGGCGGAACGGGTGGTCGAACAGCTGGGCCTGGATCGTTCGGCTGAATTCCAGCAAGCCATACAGGTCGTCGGCAGGACACGCGCGTTCGACGCGATGATCAAGTCGATCACCGACAAGACCGAAACCAGCAGCTCGCGCGGCAGCCGTGTGGTGATGATCTCGCACACCAACAAAAGCCCCGAAGCCGCGCGCGACATTGCCAATGCCATCATCGAAGCCTACGTGGCCTTGACCCAGCAGATTGCGACCAGCTCGGCACGTTCGCGCAGCGAGCAGTACCGCCTGCAATTGGAACAGCTGCGCGGTGAAGCCGAAGCCTTGCAGGCCAAGATCAGCACCTACCAGCGCGAAACCGGCATCGTCGACCAACAAGACACCACCGACGTGGCACAGCGCCAGTTCAACGAAATGTCTGCCGCAGCCACGCAGTTGCAAGCACGCCAGCAGGCAGCCCAGGCCAAGAACCGGATTACCGAACAGATGCTGCAAAGTGGCATCCGCCCCGATGAACTGCCGGAAATTGCCGGACTGCTGCCGGTGGCAGACCTGAAGTCGCGGCTGAATACGGTGTCTGAGCGCATCGAAAACGTCAGCAACGTGCTGGGCGCGAACCACCCGACGCTGCGCAGCCTGGTCGATGAGCGTGCCCAGATTCAGGCGCGCCTGAAGCGTGCTGCCCAGTCGGCGCTGGATGCCCAGCGCAACGAACTGTCGGCCATTCGCATGGAAAGCACCACCCTGCAACAGAACATCGACACCCAGCGCGGCAAGCTGCTGGAAAACCTGCAGCACCGCGACCAACTGAGCGCCTACCGCCGACAGCTGGCCAGCGCCGAACAGGTCTACAACGCTGCGCTGCAAAAATATGACGGCCTGCTGATGGCCAGCAACATCACCCAGCCCAGCATTACCGCGCTGCGCCAGGCGGAACTGCCCAGCAATCCGTCGCATCCGGTGCTGCGTCGCAGCCTGGTGCTTGGCTTGTTCGCGGGCATATTCGTCAGCCTGTGCATGTCCTTGTTGCTGGAACTGCGTCAACGCCGCATTCGCTGCGATGACGACGTGATTCGCGGCATTTCGCTTCCCCTGCTTGGCCGTGTCGGCAAGCCTGATCTGGAGGTGGGCGCATGAGCTCGTCACCGATCAAGATCGAAGCCGGCGCACCACCTATGCGCCTGGGCGACCGCTTTGTGCAGGCCGGTCTGCTTACGCCAAAGCAGGTCGAAGAAACCATTGCCCTGCAGAACGCGGAACAGCTGCGTTTTGGCGAAGCCGCGATTCGCCTGGGTTTCCTGACCGATACGCAGTTGCGCAGCGTATTGGCCGAACAGTTCAATTACGCCACAGCCAACGCCACCTTCCCCAATCTGTCGCCCTCGCTGCGCATTGCTCATGCGCCCTTTGGACGTGAGGCCGAAGCCATCCGGCAAATTCGCGGCGAGCTGTCGATACGGATGACGGGCCGCCAGCGAATCGTGCTGGCCGTGGTTAGCCCAGGGCGGGGCGAAGGCAAAAGCTATATCGCCACCAGTCTGGCGATTGCATTTTCGCAGGCGGGCCAACGGACCTTGTTGGTCAATGCCAATCTGCGGGCGTCGGGCCAGCAAGACATGCTGGGCGTGGGCCACAGCACCGCCAGCGGTCTGTCTTCGATTCTGGCGCGCCATGCTGCACCGCACTCCGGCCAACGCGTACCAGGATTCCCGCTGTTGCATGCGCTTGGTCCGGGTCCGCAGCCGCCGAATCCGATCGAAATTCTGCGCGAGCCCGCGCTGAAGGTGTTGATCGAAGGCTGGTCGGAAGACTTCGACGTGATCATCTTCGATACGCCTGCGTCCACCACCTCGTCGGATGCGCAGGCGATTGCGCGTCAGGCCGGTGCCTGCCTGATGGTTGCTCGCCAGGATGTCACCCGTGTCGCAAGGCTGCGGGTCGCGCAGGAACTGATGCGCACTTCGGGGGCCGAGGCCTTGGGCCTGGTCTACAACGAATTCGACCCGCGCAGCATGCGCAGAGGCCTGCGCAACCGTATTGGCCGCGTGCTTCGCAAGCTGTTGCCGAGTTCCGATGACTGAACGCACGGCCGCCAACGGCCTGCGCCCGGATGTGCCCACCGGCGGCCAGCCGCGCGCTGCGCCCGGCATCTGGGGTGTGTCCTGGGAACACCTGGCAACCGGGGCGCTGGTGGTATTCAGCATCGTGTTTTCGCTGGTACCCACCTCGTTCAATATGACCGAGATCGGCCCCGAAGCCACCCACGAAATTTCGGGCGGCTCGTCGATCCGGCAGATTCAGTTCGGTGCGCTGTTCCTGCTTGCCGCTTTCCTGTGCTGGCGTCATGCCAGCACCAGCGTGCGCTTGCTGACGCGTGGCCTGAATCCGTTCATGCCGCTCACCTTGCTGTATTGCGGCGCATCCACCCTGTGGTCAGCCTACCCGACGATCAGCATCAAACGCACCATTCTGTTTATCGGACTGCTGCTGATCGGCGCAGCCATCTCGCCGCCCATCGGTTCCCCACGCCAGTTCACCCGCGCCACACTGGTTGCCCTGACGGCGCTGTGCGGCGCATCTGCCGTGGTGGCGATTGCCTTGCCGCATATTGGCGTGGACACCATGCTGGGCGGCGCTTGGCGCGGCATTCTGTGGCAGAAGAACATGCTTGGCTCGATTGCAGGCATCGGCGTCATGCTGTGGCTGCGTGAATGGCTGGCGCGCACCGTCCCAGGCCCCATCTGCATTGGCGGTTTCTTGTTATGCCTGCTGGTGCTGGTGATGGCCAAGAGCGCTACATCCATCCTGGTTACCACCATGGGCATCGCCATCTACCTGGCCTGCCGCCGCACCTGGCTGGCGGGCAACAGCCCCGGGCTGCGCATTGCGCTGGGTGGCGCGGTGGTGTTGGTGCTGACGGTTCACCTTTGGTATACCGCCGTGGGTGAAATGCCCGACTGGCAGGACATCGCCGGCCCGATTGCAGGCCTGTTCAACAAAAGCACCGACCTGACCGGACGCGCCGACATCTGGCGACTGACCTTGTACGCGGCCATGCAACACCCTGTCTGGGGAATCGGCTACGGCGCGTTCTGGACCGGCGAAGACGGCCCGGCGCAATTCATTGCCGATGCGCTTGCCTGGATGCCCGCCCACGCGCACAACGGCTACATCGACATCTTCAACGAGCTGGGCGCGGTGGGGTCCAGCCTGGTGGCGGGCTTGTTGCTGTGGCACGCGTACCAATTGGCGCGGCTGTTCTGGATCGATCGCGAAGATGCGGCGATTCACACCGCACTGTTCGCGCTGATCATCGTCAGTAATTTCTCGGAAAGCCAATTGCTGGCCGAGGTGTCGTTCCAGAACCTGATGTTCATCTATTCCTCGGTCACCATGTCTGCCACCTTGTGGATGGCAAAACGCGCGCGTATCGAACAGGCGCTGGCCGCACTGGGCAGGCAACGCGAATGATCCGGCGATCTGTGACCCAAGGGTGGCTATCGGCCGGCTGGCTGCAGGCGCTGTTGGCAGGAAGCCTGATCAGCGGCGCTGCATGCGCGGCAGCCCCCGCCAACTTCAGCACCACCGCCGACGGCACGGCCTTCTATCCGTTTGCCATCGACGAAGATGCACTGACGGGCGCACCTGACATGTCGCGCCTGAATCAGCCGCTGACCCCTGCGGCCAAGATCACCGCGCGCGACGGGCATTTCTGGTCTGTCGGGGCCGATGGCAAACCGGGAACGGCCGACGATGCGCGGGTGCGCCTGTTCGGTGCCAGCCTGAGCTTCTCGGCCAATTTCCCCACTGCGGCGGACGCGCCACGCTTGGCCAGTCGCTTGCGCAAGCTGGGCTTCAATGCAGTGCGTCTGCACCACCTGGACTCGCTTCCCGGCACCGCCACCGCACCACCCAATAGCATTCTGACGCCCGGCCCCTACCCAAGCTTCAACCCGGAAGCGGTGAACCGGCTGAAGAACCTGATCGGTGCGCTGTCTGCTCAGGGTATCTACGTCAATCTGAACCTGCGGGTGGGATATCGGTTCCGCCCTGACGTCGATCAGGTGCCCGCACTGCCTGCCGATGCGCCCACCGGTGCGTCGGCGCACAGTTATTGGCCGCGCATGATTGAGCTGCAGGAACGCTATGCGCGCGAGCTGATCCGTGCGCTGGGTCTGCGCGGCAATCCTGCCTTGGCAATGGTCGAAATCAGCAACGAGTCTTCGCTGGTGTGGGCGTGGCAGCAGCGCAAATGGGCGGCGATGGTGCCTCCCGCCTATTCGGACGAATTGCTTGCGCGCTGGCAGACGTGGCTGGTGCAGCGTTACGGGTCGATAGGTCAGGCGTGCACCGCCTGGGATACGTGCCCGGCCAGCCAGACCAGCGTGCCGCTGCTGTCGCCAGACGATGCCGTCGGCGGCGACCGGATGATCGATGGCGTGCAGCGCCGGGTCGGCCGCATGGCTGATCGCCTGTTCGGCAACGACAAGAGCAAGCCCACCGGCGCGGCCTTGCGCACGCAGGACTTCCTGAGTTTCCTGGCCGACACCGACCGCGTCTATTTCGACCGTTTGCGCCGTGTGGTGCACGAAGAAACCGATACGCAGGTGCCTGTCACCGGTACCCAGATGGCGTTCGGGGGCGTGTCCAATTTCGACGCCAATGCCGGCATGGACTACATCGACGAACACTTCTACGTCGATCACCCGGAATCCGGTCCGGACTGGCAGCGCGACTGGTACATCCGCAATCTTGCCGCCACGGGTGACGCCATGCAGCGCATTCAGGCGATCTCATTCCGGCGAGACAGCCGCAAGCCCTTCGTGGTCAGCGAGTTCAACCAGCCTTATCCGAACCGCCACGGCGCAGAGATTTTGCCGGTGATGGCCATTGTGGCGTCCATGCAGGATTGGGACGGTCTGTTCTTCTTCGACTACGCCCAGGAAGCCGACTGGCCAAAAGCGCCCACCAGTTTCTCGCTGACGGGCAACTGGGGCCAATTGGCCCTGGCCGGGCAAAGCGCAGCAGTGTTCCGCGAGGCGCAGGCAACGCCTTTGAGCACCCGTCTGGACATTCCGCTGGGGCCGGACGCACGCCGTGCCATCGCCGCCGACCCAAGCTACGGCGCGCTGGAAGCCTATCTGGCCAACAAACAAGACATCACATCGGCCCGTGGGTGGCGCGAGTCGATGGCGATCAAGCTTGATCCGTCTGCCAGTGCGGCGACGAACGTCGTGGCCAAACCCGTCGCCCCCTATTCCAGCCCGGATGAGCAGGTGCGCTTTGATCCGCAGCGCCAGGTACTGGAATTCCGTGGCAAACAAAGCTGGGGCGTCTTTGGCACCCCGGGCGATGCGCGGGTTGGTGACGATGCCCTGGGCGCTCGCGTTGCTGCGTCCCCCACGCAATACGCCACCTTGCTGGTCACCGCTCTGGACGCCCAGCCGCTGCCGGACTCTCGCCGCCTGCTGGTGACGGTTGGCGGTGCCACCACCGGCACCCAACCTGGCTCGCAGCCGCTGCGGCCCAAGGGGCTGGTGCGCCACCGGGCAGCACGCGACACCTGGGCCATCGAACCCGACCCGGCTGTCACCCCCTCCCCCAGCGGCCCACGCGCCAGTCAGGCACCTGCATGGGTCTCGCGCACCGAGACCACGCTGGACTGGCGCACGCCAGCACGCAGCCTGACCGTCTATCCGCTCAATGGCGCAGGCAAGCGCCAGGCACCCATGGCCGGCAATCTGGCCAGCATCGACAACGGCCGCGCCACGATCCGTCTGCATACCAGCGCCGCGCTGGCCAGCCCCTGGTATGAAGTCGTGCTGGAGGGCAACCGATGAACGCCGATATCAGCGTCTGCATCGCCACCTATAAACGCCTGGACCGGCTGGACGCCTTGCTGGGCGATCTGCTTGCACAGCACTGCCTGCCACGAGAAATCGTGGTGGTGGACAACGACGCACAAGGCAGCGCGCGCGCGGTGCTGGCACGCCATCAGAGCGCTCAATCGGCATGCCCGCTGATCTATGACATTCAGCCCGAGAAGAACATCTCGCTGACACGCAATCGCACGGTGGCGCTTGCCAGCGGCACGTGGCTGGCCTTCATCGACGATGACGAACGCGCGCCGCCAGACTGGTTGGCAAGCTTGCTGGCGTCCGCCCAGGCACATCATGCAGACGGTGTTTTGGGACCCGTGCTGCCCGTGCTGCCAGACGACGCGCCCGCCTGGATTCGTCGTGGCAGCTTTTACGACTGGGCCCGCATGCATACGGGCACCCCCGTTCCGGCCAATCAACTGCGCTTCGGCAATCTGATGTTGAAGGCCGACTTGCTGGGCCGCATCGACCCGGTGTTCGATCCACGTCTGGGGCTCACGGGTGGAGAAGACGGTGACCTGCTGATGCGCCTGGTGAAAGACGGTGCACGCATGGTGTGGAACGACGAAGCGACCGTCACCGAACCTGTGGAAGCCAGTCGCCTGCAACTGCGCTGGATACTGCGGCGCGCGCTGCGCGGCGGGCAAGATTTTGCCCGCCACTTCCTGGCTGGCCGCCTGCAGCCGCCCAGCCTGCGCAACCGTGCCGTGTTCTTTGCGCGGGCGCTGCTGCAACTGCTGGCAGCCGGCCTGCTGAGTCTGCTTACGCTACCCGCAGGCCGCCACCACAGCGCATACTGGCTGGGCCGCGCCTGCGCCAACTTCGGCAAACTGTCCGTCCTCTGGGGATGGCACTACACGGAATACGCATGATGTCGACCTGGATCAATCTGCTGCTCCTGCTGATCGCCATTCCGCCAGCCGTCGTCTGTCTTTACCTGGGTTTGCTGACCTTGTTGTCGGCACGCCTGCCGCGCCCGCAGCCCGCCCATCGCCGCTTGCGCTTCGACATTCTGGTGCCTGCTCACAACGAAGCCGCAGTCATCAAACGCACGATTGCCAGCCTGCGCAAGATCGACTGGCCCAGCGACGGTTTTCGTATTCTGGTGATTGCCGACAACTGCACCGACAACACCGCCGACCTCGCGCGCGACGCAGGTGCAACGGTGATCGAACGCCATGATGCCGTTCGACGCGGCAAAGGTTATGCGGTTGAAGCCGGCATTGCACACAGCGCTCGCGGCGGACGTGCCGACGCGATGGTGTTCATCGACGCCGATACGGTCGTCACGCCCAACCTGCTTTCTGCCTGCGCCGCCCGCATCGAGGCCGGTGCCGAGGCCATGCAGGTGCACTACGGCGTCTTGAACCCGAACGATTCCTGGCGCACCCGCCTGGTGACCATGGCCTACGGCGCGTCGCACGCAGTACGCTCACGCGCCCGCGAACGCATGGGGGCATCGTGCGGGTTACGCGGCAATGGCATGTGTCTGACACATGCACTGCTCAAGCGCCATCCGTTCCAGGTGTATTCGATGACCGAAGACCTGGAATACGGCATTCAGCTTGGGCTGAACGGTGTGCGTGTGCATTACATCGACGAAGCCAGCGCCGATGCCGAACTGGTGTCCTCAGGCAGTGCATCGGCCTCGCAGCGCCAGCGCTGGGAAGGTGGGCGGCTGATGGTCGCCCGCGCCTACACCGGCCGCTTGCTGAAAGCTGCGTGGCAGAAACGCAGTGGCGTGTGTCTGGAATTGGCGATGGACCTGATCACGCTGCCGCTGGGTTATCTCGCGCTGCAGATCGGCGTGCTGCTGGTTGCCTGCCTGGCGGTGGCCGTCTTCTGGCCAGTGGGCCTGCTGTGGCTGGCGCTGCCCGTGCTGATGCTGCTGATCATCATGATCCACGTATTCCGTGGCTGGCAGTTGTCACCGCTTGGCCCGCAAGCGTTGCTGGATCTCTTCCGAGTTCCCTTCTTCATTGCGTGGAAGCTGTTCGTGATGCTGCGCCACCGGGGCAACAAGGCATGGGTCAAAACCAAGCGGAACGCCCCGTGAATACCGCGTCGCGTTCTTCCGCCTATGCGCCCTTGATGCGCATCTTCGGCAGCTCGGTGGCTGACCAGGCCATGCTGTCCGGCGCGAATCTGCTGATCGGGCTGATCCTGATCCGCTATGCCAGCGAAACGCAGTACGGCTATTACGTGCTGGCCTTCAACGCCATGATGCTGGCCACCACCTTGCAAGGCACGTTCATCAACACACCGCTGGTCGCCATGCTGCCGACCATGAGCGACAGCACGCGCAGCCAATGGCTGGGTAGCCTGTTGCACGACCAGCGTCGCTGGGCAGCAGGTGCCGCGCTGGTGTCGATGGTGGTCACGGGCATTGCACTGGTGACAGGCGCACTGCCTACTGAGGCCGGGCCGATCTGCGCCGCCGCCATCGTGCTGATCCTGGCCGCGCTGTACCGCGAGTATTACCGGGGCATTCTGATCATGCTCAGGCGTCCACACCCGGTGCTGGCCGCCGATGCCGTCTATGTGGTGGGCCTGATCGCAGGCGGTTTGCTGGCCACCCAATCCCCATGGGCGGCCACCGTTGCCTTGCTGTCAGCGGCCGTATCTGCCGTGGTCGGCGGCACCTTGCTGCGCCGGGTGTTGGGCGATGCCGTCGATCACCGCGCCGCCCCCGGCCGCCTGCGCGACATTGCGCGCACCGGCATCTGGGCGGCGGCCGGTGGCGTGATCTATTGGCTGTTCAACCAGGGCTACAGCTTCCTGACGGTGATGACGCTGGATGTCACCGCAGTGGCCGCCGTGGCCGCCGCGCGCCTGCTGCTGATGCCAGTCAACTTGCTGGTGACCGGTGTGCAAAAACAGTTGATGCCAATGGCTGCCGGCTGGCTGCATGAACATGGTGCCCGCAAAACACTGCAACGCCTGAGCATCTTCTCGCTTGCCCTGGGCCTGGGCGCGGCGGTCTACGTCGCCATTGCCTGGTTGCTGCGCGACTGGATCTTCATCGACCTGATGCACAAAGACTTCGCGCAGCGTGACACCTTGCTGGCATTGTGGTCGTGCATCTTCCTGATCATGGCCCTGCGTGAACCAGCCATGCTGGTCAGTGTGATGCGTCAGCGTTTTCGCATTCTTGCTGCCACAGCGGGCGTGTGTTCCGTCTTTGCGCTCGCGGTCAGCTACTTCTGCATGCAAGCCTACGGTGCGCCCGGCGCACCGCTTGGCATTCTGGCCGGCGAGATCGCCTACTTCATTGTTGCCATCGTGCTGGCCTTGGTCGAGGTTCGCCGCGACGCCCGACATGATGCCTCGCAGTCCCCACCCTCCGCCGCGCCCCGCTCGGCATCCTTGTCCGGAAACGACTCCCCGTGACCCTGCTGTCCGTTCAATATCTGCGTGCCGTTGCCGCCATGATGGTGGTGGTGTTCCACCTCGTCCCCCAATTGCGCCGCATGGGCTACGACGGATACTGGCCAGACTGGCTCGCGGGCGGTGTGGATATCTTTTTCATCATCAGCGGCTTCATCATGTGGGTGACCACGGTTGATCGTCCGATGACACCGTGGACCTTCTTCCAGCGCCGCCTGGTGCGCATTGCGCCGCTGTACTGGCTGCTGACCACCGTCGTGGTGATCGTGATGCTGGTGGCTCCCAAACTATTGCAGACCACCAGCTTCGGCCTGACCCACGTATTGGCGTCCTACGCGTTCCTGCCTGCCATCAGCCCCGCCACCGGCTGGGTCAATCCGGTGGTCAATCCGGGCTGGACACTGAACTACGAGATGTTCTTCTACCTGGTGTTCGGGCTGGGCTTGCTGCTGCAACCGAGTGCGCGCTTCATTACCGTAAGCCTGGTATTGGGTGGTCTGGTCAGCCTGCAACTGCTGCCCCTGCCCGAGCACTTCGTGGTCGATTTCTATACGTCTGGCCTGTTGCTTGAATTCATCTTCGGCATGGCCTTGGCCCGCTTGTATCTGGCCGGACGCCTGCTACCCACGCGCAGCGCCGCGTGGATCAGCATGGGGGTAGGAGCAATCGCTTTCGGCACCATGCTGGCGGTGGTGCCCGAATGGCCGCGCGTCATCATCTTCGGCATGCCCGCGCTGGCCATCGTGACCGGGGCACTGTCGCTGGAACTGCACGGCGGGGTGCGCCACCATGCATTCACTCACTTGCTGGGCGACGCGTCGTACTCGATCTACCTGACCCATTTCATGACCCTGTCCGCCTTCGGTCAGGCATGGCGCAGGCTGGGGCTGGGCGAGATGACGGGCGGCTTCTGGCTGTTCTGCATTGTGGCGACCGTGGTGTCCACCGTGATCGGCCTGCTGGCCTATCGCTGGGTCGAGCAACCCCTGGTGCGGTACTTCAACCGACGCCGCAAGCCAGCAGCGCCGGTGTCTGTGCCTTCCACGGCACGCTGACCTGTCTTAGCGCGCCAGCCCCAAGCGATCGCGCAACAACCGCAGGTAACGATGATGACGACGATTGGCGGCGCGTTGCGCCGACCAGTCGATCATGCTGTCGTTCATGTCGTAGTCCCCGCGTTGCGCGTCCGGAATCTGGCCACGTTCCACTGAGTCGATCAAGGACGGCAACTGCTCGTAGAACGCAGCATTGCGGTAAGGCGGATGCAGCGACCACAGCCCGCCCTCGCTGCCCAGGAAATCCAGCCGCGACATGCCGTTTGCCTGCAAGGTCTCACCCATGATGACTTCGGCCTCGCGTGCACGCGGCGGATTGCCCAGCAACACGGCTTTCATGCGGCTTGGCAGCGCAGGGGCAAGTAGCGGCAAGTGGCCGATCGATTCATGCATGCGCTGCATGTCGAACATGAAAATACGGGTGCTGACATGCCTGAACCGGTAGCCATGCACGCCTTCGATCTCGACCTGCTTGGGCACGTCACTGCCATGACCCAGCAGCACGCCATCGGCACGCGGCGGACCGGGCAAGGGGCTGGTGAACAGCAATGAAGGATCGGCGTCCATCACACCAATGGCTTCTTCTACCCAACGGGTACTGCCACCGCCAAACAGCATGTCGCTGTCGAAGTGCACGATGTAGCGGGAACGGGCGTGATACATGCCATAGAAATAGGCATAGAACGGGCCGCCGTCCCAGGCCTTGACGGGGATGTCATCTTCGCCGAAGAACGCCTGCGCCACCTCGCGTCTGGCCTTGTTGCTGTAATCGACCTCGTGCATGTCCAGCGTCGGACAGTGCGTGGCGATGTCAGCCACCAGTTCGCGCAGGCGGTTCAGGTAATCATCGAAATGCGTGCCGCGATAACGCCCCGCTTTGCTGCGATGCGTATCCACCGTGACCACGATGCGATCGACCATCGGCCCCCAGACACGAATCTGGTGCGCGAGCAGGTGTTCGACATGCCGGAAATCCATCGGATACATGCTGATCTGCGCCGCCACCCGATGGGGGTACTTCGGCGGGCCGTTGCGTGCATTGCGAATGGCGGCCAGGACGGCTTCACTCATACGGCTTCACTCATGCTGCTTTCCTGAAACAGAGGCACCGTGCCACGGGGCGTTCATCGCGGTGACGTACGCCAGGCGTCGGCGGTGCGGCCGATGCCGGTTTCCAAGGGCGTCCAGTCAAGGCCCAGACGCTGCTGCGCCTGGATCGATGACAGGCGAATATCCTGCCCCCACAGACGCAGCAAGGACGGCGGAATCGGCGGTGGCAAGCGGCGGGTATCGAAGCGCAGACGGCCTGCGCCAATTTCCATGATCTTCAAGGCCGGTCCAAGCATCTTGGTTTCGATCTTCAGACGACGCCCGCCAATCCGTGCCACCGGTACCTTGCCAAGCCGCCGTGCGAATGCAATGAAGTAATCGTTCCAGGACGGTGCCTGCGCCATCGCCAGGTTGAATACACCGCCCGCGACATCCGCGCGCTGCACAGCTTGCAACACGGCTTCCACCACATCGTCGATGTAGACCAGGTTGCTGCAACCGTCGCCTGCCGCCCCCAGATCGCCAATGCGGCGATCAGCCAGCAGCAGCGCAATACGCTCGCTCCATTGCGGGCTGCCAGGGCCGTAGATACAACCCGGGCGCAGCATCACCACATTGGGCAAGCCGGCAAGAATGGTTTCGGTCTGCGCCTTGGCACCTGCATAACCTGCCAGGCCTGTAGCAGCCGGCGTGCTTTCTTCGATCACACCGATTGCGCCGCCGTACACCGCCATCGAGCTGAAGTGCACCAGACGCGGGGCAGACGCGCCCAGGGGTGCCAAGGCCTTCTTCAGCGCCTCGGCACCGGCCACCATCACGGCGGGCGAGCCCGCCACGCAATTGACGACCGCGCCGACGTCGGCCAAGGCAGTGCGCAATGCCGACGCATCGGTGGCATCGAGTTTCACTGATGCAACATCGCCCAGGCGCAACGTGCCTCGCACGCCTGCAACCGGCTCGGCCCAGGTCGAGGCTTTCAGCGCGCGGATGACCGCCTGGCCGACATAACCGTTGGCACCCAGCACCAACACCTTGGTCTTCATGAAAACCTCTTCAAATGGTCGCCCAGCCGCAACGCCATCGCCACGATGGTCAAGGTCGGATTGGCCTGGCTGGACGTCGGGAAAGCGGCAGCGCCGCTGACATACAGATTATCAAGCTCATGCAGCCGGCAGTTGGCGTCGACCACACTATTTGCGGGGTCGGTGCCCATGCGGGCGGTGCCGATGTGGTGTCCGCCATACGCGCCGTAACGCGTCATCTCGTGTTCGACCTCGGCAGGCTCGTAATCGAAGCTGCCGACGCCGGATTTTTTCAGGGCCTGCGCCAGCGCGGCCAACGAGGCCTGAACTGTGTGCACATCGCGCGGGGTGTAACGCCAGTCCACGTGCAGTTGGCGCATGCCCAATTCATCGCGGGTATCGGACAGGCTGACCCGGCTGTCTGGATTAGGCTCTTGTTCTGCATGGAAATCCAGGCTGTAACGCGGTCGCCGGGGATACACGATCACCGACGGAAACTTGCGCGCGGCCAGTGTTCGATAACGCAGCCAGTGTGTCAGGAAAACCGCCGTGGCCGGGGCGTCGATCAGCACGTTGCGCAGGTGGGCCAGCCACTGACCGCCACCCAGCTTTTCTTCGCCGTGTAGCCGCTTGCCGTATTCATACGGGATCACCGCTTTCGCCAAATACAGCAAAGACAGAATGCCGGTGTGATGCGCTGGGTCAGTGATACGCGGATGGTGCAGGCGCGCCACGAAATTGCCGATGCCCAGACGATCCTGGGCCTGCGGTCGCAAGGCCAGACGACGACGGCAATAAATGCCCTCGTCCGATACTTCGTAGCCGTGATAGACGCCTTGGCGATCCGCAAACGACAAGGTGCCGATGGTGCCTGCCAAGTGGCACATGTAATAGCGGCCCACCACGTCATGTGCGTTGCCCACGCCCGCGCCAGATGCGCCCGGGCTGGCCAGCAGCAGACGCGCCGTTTCCAGCCCGCCAGCGGCCAGCACGAATCGGCGCGCGCGCACCGTGAATGCCGTGCCGCCCAAGGTACGGACTTGAACATGATCGACCTGACGCTTGGATGCATCCAGCTCGATTGCACCCGCGTTGGCCTGCTGCACCACGCGACACGAACCGTTGATCAGCCGCTGGCGATAACGCGCACCGAAGTCGGTCGGGCAGCTGAAACGTTCCAGCGTATTGGTGGAAAAGTCCTGGTCGTCGAAACCTGCGATCAGCGGTCGGCGCGGTGTAGAAAACGCCTCTTCGGCGGTGTAGGCAAAGTCACCGGCTTCGCACAGTTTGTTGGCTGCTTCGTAATACGGCTGCAGCGCATCCAGACCGATTGGCCAGCCGCTGTGCGCGATCTGCGCACGAGGTTCGAAATCCAGCGCATCAAAGGGCATGCAGCGGCCACCCCAGATGGTGGTTGACCCACCAAACCGGCGCTCGCGATATTTGTCCAAGGGGCTGTGCATGCGCGCGTCAGCCACGCTGCCGGCATACAAGGCCTGGTTGCGCGCATCGGCCTGGTCGCCACCGCTTTCCAGCAACAGCACGTCGATACCCGCTTCCTGCAAGACCAGGGCAAGCGAAATACCGGCAGCGCCTGCGCCCACGATGCACACATCGGCTTGCAGCGTGGAACCTGTCGGGACGGTGTTGGCGTCAAGGATCATGGCGTAAGGTGTGAGGAGAAGATCACGCGCAGATACGCGCTGAATGGGTGGATGCCAGCAAGTGCATTGCTACAGACTGAAGCCCGACACACCACTCATTGTGTCTGGCAACTCGAGGTCTGAATAGAACGTGGAGCCAGGCATTCCGGATGCCACAACAGACGCTGCGGACGCCCCAGGCCGTTATCGGTCGTCAGCAACAGATTGAGTCGCACCACGTTGTTCGAAAAACTGTCCAGCGCTGCCGGTGCGATGGTGCGATCACGCCAGGCATCCAAGGCCAATACCGCACCCCGTGTCAGCTCCCATTCCACCCGAACGCCTGCCCGATACACTTGGCTATCCTCTTCCGATGTAGACCCGGTGAAACGGGTGTTGCCGACACGTTCAGCAGCCAGCGTGGCCGAGGCCCACAGCTTTTCGCTGGCCTTCCAGGCGGCAGACACCTGGCCGCCCGTTGATGTGGTGTACAGAATCGTGGGGTCTTCGCTGTTCGGATAAGGTAGGCGCCAGACGATCGCATCGAACCGGGTCTTGGCCGAGTATTCCCATCCCATACGCACAAAAGCCGTGGGCAGATTCGAATCGCGTCCAACCAGGCCCGGATATCGGCGCTGCAAGTAGCTCACGCGACCGGCCAGCGTGGTGCGCATGCTGTAGTCCCAGGTCCAATCCAGGAAGGCTTCGGTATCGCGATAACGCCGTCCCACCAAGGCGGCCAGTTCGTCAGTGCGATCCAGGAAATTTCCGTCTGCCTTGGACAAGCCCGCACTGATCGCTGACTGCCGCCATCCCGTGTACCGCCCCGCCACCTGCACGCGGTCCAGGTCTTGATTGAAACGCATGCGGTTCAAACCAAAATCGTGGCGCGTGGTTTCGTTCGATACTCGCAAAATCGGAAGCGTCAGATCATCGGTAATGCGCAGTCCGACGTCTGCGCTTTGCGTGTCTGTGTGCACCATGTCGCGCGAGGGCGCCGTGCGATTCAAATAGCGGTACAGGCTGTCGTCACTGGTGGTCGCCACCGAGCCAACGAACAAGTCACCAGCCTGCCAGCGCAGGGCTGCTTCCAAGTGGTTGGCGGCATTGTCCAGCTGCTTGAAGGTGCTGTAACGCGACTCTGTCCGCACGCCCGACAATTCAAGGCGGGTACGGTCCGATCCCAGCGGCACGACCACCCCGGCCCGCAAGCTCAACTGACGGATGATGTCGGACTCGCGTTGCGCAGCTTCGGCATCAGAGAAACGGAATGGATTGCTTTGCCACTGCACGCCGGGCTCGACTTCCAGCACGTACTGGATGGCAGTCGGCACGTAGTCCATCAACTGCGGTGACAGCGTGTCGTAAATGCTCACGGCTTGCGGCGCGGCAGGAACCGGATCGCTCTGCGGTGGCGTGCTTACTTCAACTTCCCGCAGCGTGACCGGTGGCGCATCGATAACAAGCGGCTCGGTGTAAACCTGACTGCCGACATCTGCTTGCGCAGGCGAACGTGCCCCATCTCTCGCAGACGGCACCGCGCCAGTGTCCACAGCACGAAACGAATCGGCGCGCGGCGGCGCAGTAACCCGAACAGGAAGGTCGTCCTCGGGCGGATCGCCCAGCAGACGCGGTGACAACACGCCCTGCGCGCTGGCCACCTGGCATGACATGCCCAGGCACACCGCCACCACCCCGCTGGAGATCAGCGTGCGTGCTGCGCGGTTCACGGGTAAAGACACGGAAACGGCGAACTCAGAACAGACGTTCGTCGACGTAGATCACGTCGCCCGCCTGAATCTGGTCAGTTGCCTGCGCGCGTGACTTGTGAACTTCGCCCGTCTTCGGATCGGTGCGACGCAACTCAATGCGCCGCTCGGACCCGCGGGCAGTCACACCACCCGCCACCGACAAGGCACGCATCACGTTCAGCTCGGTGTTCAGCGGATAAGCGCCCGCGCGATTGACCTCGCCATACACGTAGAAGCGAGGTACCTGCACCAAGTACACCACGTCGCCAGGCTGCAAAACGATGTCTTCGATCTCGCGGCCGGGCGATTGGCGGTTGGCCACGCGCACTTCAATACGCGTCGATGGCTTGTCGCCCACGCCCCGACGCATGACGACGGCGGTATCGGCGGCATCGACCTTCGGGCCACCCGCCATGGCCAGCAATTCCAGCAGGCTGATCTGGCCTTCAAGTGGATAACGACCCGGCCGCTCGACTTCGCCCAGCACCGACGCAATGCGGCTGCGCACCTTCACGACCTCGATCGAGACCTGAGGATTGCGCAGATAACCTTTTTGCTCCAGACCTTCGGCGATGCGACGGCCAACCGCTGCGGGCGACTGCCCGCTGGCATTGATCGGCCCAAGGAAGGGCACGGTGATGTCGCCTTCCGCACCGACGGTGACCTGCGCCGCCAGTTCGGGTTGGCCGAACACCGTCATGTACAAGGTGTCGCCAGGACCCACGACGCTGATCGCGCCGCCTTCGACCAGCGAAGGCACCACAGATGCCGGGGCCAGACGCCCGGGGTGCGGAGACCACTCGGACTGCGCCTGCACCGCTGCAGACCACAGCGCAACCGCCCCAAACACCACTTTCCAGAACCTGCTTCGCACGCCCGTTTCCTTCTGAAATTGATCAGTCAGCGCGGCGCACAATCCAGGATTCCGACCATGCCTGCTACATCTCGATACCAGTGAATACTAACCTGTCACCGTGACGCAAGCGCGACAAACTGCCCTGTCAGTCGCGTACAGACATCACCGGGTTGTCCACAGCAACGTCTGCATGCGAGGGTTCATCGCGACCATCGGGTCGCGCCTGAATCATGCCCAGCTGAAGATTTTGCCCGGGTTCATGATGTTGTTGGGGTCGAGTGTGTGTTTCAGCTGACGCATCAGGCCCAGACCGTCTTCGCCGTGCTCGTCCAGCATGAACTGCATCTTGTGCAGACCCACGCCGTGTTCACCGGTGCAGGTGCCATCCATGGCCAAGGCACGCGTCACCAGCTTGCGGTTGATGCTTTCGGCCAGATCCCATTCCGCCGGATCATCAGGGTTGATCAGCATCTGCACGTGGAAGTTGCCATCGCCCACGTGACCGATGATCGACGAAATGAAGCCTGCGGTGGCAAGATCGGCACCGGTTTCACGGATGCATTCAGCCAGACGCGAGATCGGCACGCACACATCGGTGGTGCAGGAACGTGCGCCCGGACGCAGTTGCAGCGTGGCGAAATAGGTGTTGTGACGCGCAGTCCACAGGCGGTTGCGGTCTTCAGCCTGCGAGGCCCACTCGAAGTCCATGCCACCGTTTTCTTTGGTGATTTCCTGAACCGTCGCGGCTTGCTCGGCCACGCTGGCGGGCGAACCGTGGAACTCAAACAGCAAAATGGGCGTTTCGCGCAAGCTGATCTTGCTGTAGGCGTTGACCGCCTTCACGCCCATGGCGTCCAGCAATTCCACGCGCGCCAGCGGCACACCCATCTGAATCGCTTCGATCACCGACTTCACCGCGTCGTCCACGGTGTTGAAGTTGCAGACGGCGGCCGACACGGCTTCGGGCTGCGGATACAGGCGCACGGTGACTTCGGTGATGATGCCCAGCGTACCTTCGCTGCCCACGAACAGGCGCGTCAGGTCGTAGCCGGCAGAGGACTTGCGCGCACGACGCGTGGTGCGGATCACGCGGCCGTCCGCAGTGACCACGGTCAGGGCAACCACGTTTTCACGCATGGTGCCGTAACGCACGGCATTGGTGCCGGATGCGCGCGTGGCGGCCATGCCACCCAGGCTGGCATCGGCCCCCGGATCGATCGGGAAGAACAGGCCGGTGTCGCGGATTTCGCTGTTCAGCTGCTTGCGGGTCACGCCGGCCTGCACCGTGGCGGTCAGGTCTTCGGGATGGATCGCCACAATCGCGTTCATGCGCGACACGTCAAGCGACACACCGCCTTCAATGGCCAGGAAGTTGCCTTCGAGCGAAGAACCGGCGCCGAACGGGATCAAAGGCACGTGGTGCTCGTTACAGAGCTTGGCGACCGCCACCACATCGTCCGTGCTTTCGGCAAACACCACGGCGTCCGGGGCCATGGTGGGGTATGGGGACTCGTCACGACCGTGGTGATCGCGAACAGCCTGAGCCACCGACGCACGATCGCCGAAACGCGCCAGCAGCGCGTCGATAAGCGCTGCGGGAACCTCGCGGCGCAAGGATTCTGGGTGTGCTGGTGCGTTCATCTTCTTCTCCGCTGAAATCTAGCCGGCCATTTTACGCCTCCGCTGCGCGCCCCGCGCGATGCAACAATGGGGAATTGCCCATGTGGGCGCTTTTTGGATTGCATTCGAATGGCCACTCGCCTTTCCCGCATCGTGACCCGTACTGGCGACGATGGCAGCACCGGACTCGGCGACGGCAGTCGCACCCGCAAATACGCGCAGCGCGTCGCTGCCATGGGGGATGTCGATGAACTCAACAGCACCATCGGGCTGCTGCGTACCGAGTCGCTGCCCGCGGAAATCGATCAGGACTTGTCAGTCATCCAGCACGATCTGTTCGACCTGGGCGGTGAACTGAGCATTCCGGGTCATGTGATGGTGCTGCCCACCCACGTGGAACGGCTGGATGCGCGGCTTGCCCACTACAACGCCGACCTGCCCAGGCTGGCTGAATTCATTCTGCCCGGTGGCGTGCGCAGTGCGGCGCTGGCCCATGTGGCACGCACCATCTGCCGACGCGCAGAGCGCCAGGTGGTGGCGCTGGCAGACGAAGAAACCGTCAATGTGGCAGCGCGCCAATATCTCAACCGGCTGTCTGACCTGCTGTTCGTGCTGGCGCGGGTGTTGAACCGAACGCAAGGCGGCGGCGATGTGCTGTGGCAGCGTCGGGACAAGGTGTAACGGTCGACTGAATCAATAAACACAGCTGAAAAAAATGGACGCCTGCGCGTCCATTCAGACTGCTGACAAAGCCTCCCGTAAAACGGAGGCTTTGTTCATAATTGGGTGATGTTAAGAGCACCGATCCCCCACCAGCACGAGCTGGAGATGGTGACGCTGGAGTCGTTGGTTCCGGCCGATCACCTGTTGCGCAAGATCGCGGCAGCGGTCGATTTTGAGTTCATCCGAGAGAAGGTTGCGCACCTGTACAGCATGAACAACGGCCGTCCGGCGCTGGATCCGGTGGTGATGTTCAAGCTGCTGTTCATTGGCTACCTGTTTGGGGTGCGCAGTGAACGGCAGTTGATGCGCGAGGTGCAGGTGAACGTGGCGTATCGGTGGTTCATCGGTTTCCGGCTGACCGACAAGGTGCCCGATGCATCGACGTTCTCGCAGAACCGCAGGCGACGCTATACGGACACCTCGGTGTACCAGGAGATTTTTGACGAGATCGTGCGTCAGGCGATCGGGCGGGGGATGGTGGATGGCCGGGTGCTGTACACGGACAGCACTCACTTGAAGGCCAACGCCAGCAAGAAGAAATTCGACGTGGTGACGGTCGCACAAACACCCTCGGCATACTTGGCTGAGCTGGATGCGGCGGTCGATGCGGATCGGGCGCTACATGGCAAGCGGCCGCTCAAGCGTGACAGCGGCGACGATGATGCGGGCGGCAGCGCTGCCCAGACCAAGGACGTCAAGATCAGTCGTACAGATCCGGACAGCGGGTTCATGGTGCGTGACGACAAGCCGGTGGGGTTCTTCTACCTGGACCATCGCACGGTCGATGCGAAGTTCGCGATCATCACCGACACACACGTGACGTCAGGCTCGGTGCACGACAGCCAACCTTACTTGGCGAGGCTGGATCGGCAGCGCGAGCGCTTCGGCTTCGGTGTGCGCAAGGTAGGCCTGGACGCGGGGTACTACACGCCGATGATCTGCCACGGGCTGCATGCGCGCGATATCCAAGGAGTAATGGGCTACCGCACGCCGAACCACAAGCCTGGGCTGTTCTACAAACGACAGTACACGTTCAACCGCTACCGCAACGAATATGTCTGCCCGGCTGGGCAGCGGCTGCCGTACAGCACCACCAATCGGGCGGGCTACCGCGAATACAAGTCAGACCCGACGCAATGCCAGCAGTGCGAGGTACGCAGCCAGTGCACCAACAGCCAGAGCGCGATCAAGGTGGTCGTGCGCCACGTGTGGGAACGCGACAAGGAACTGGTTGACGCACGCCGCCACACGGACTGGGGTAAGAAGATATACGCCCGTCGCAAGGAAACTGTGGAGCGCAGCTTCGCCGATGCCAAGCAACTGCATGGGCACCGCTACGCGCGCATGCGCGGGCTGCGCAAGGTCGCCGAGCAATGCTTGCTGGCGGCGGCGGCGCAGAACATCAAGAAGATCGCCCTGGTGCTTGCGCGCCTTTTATTGCGCCTGCAGTGGTCGATATCGGCCCCTGTTGCGCCCTGGTGGCGCGCCCTGACCGCCCGTGCCGACGGATGGCTCGATAGCTGGCTGTCTGCACAACCCGCCGCGCTCGCTGCTTGATCCCCAAAAAACAAAACCCCACGTCCGAAAACGGGGGGTTGGTCAGCAGTCTGAATGGACGCCTGCGCGTCCATTTTCATATCCGGCCACAAGCTGCCGCCGGAATTCAACACACCGCCGAATCAGCCCTTCGCGTCTGGCTCAGTCAGCGCCTGGCCCAGATTGCGCAGGAAACCTTCGCACTGCGCCAACTGTTCGAGCGGCACATATTCGTTGGGCCGATGCGCGTTGTTGATGCTGCCGGGGCCACACACGACCGTCGGAATATTCAGCGCCTGGAACAGCCCGGCCTCAGTACCATAAGCCACCTTGCGGATCTGGCGATCTTGCGTCAACGCACGCGCAAGCTGCGTGATGGCAGCTTCTTCCGAGGCATCCAAACCAGGTGCCGCGCCACCGTCAACGATGTCGATGCGGGCATCCGGGTACTCGGCCTGCATGCGCGGCAGCAGGTATTCGGCGACATACCGTTTGACTGTCGCCTGAATCTCCACCGGCTTCATGTCCGGCAGGTTGCGGAACTCATACGAGAACTCGCACAGGTCTGGAATGGTGTTGAGTGCGATGCCGCCCTGAATCAGGTTGGTGGTCATCGTGGTGTACGGCACGTCGTAGAACTTGTCGAACGGGCCGTTGGCCTTGTAGGCGTCGGCCAGGTCGCGAATATGGCAGATCAGGCGCGCTGCATATTCGATGGCGTTGCTGCCCATGGGGGTGAGCGACGAGTGCGCAGCGCGGCCATGCACCTTGCAGTGGAAGACGTTGATGCCCTTGTGGGCCACCACCACCTGCATACTGGTGGGTTCGCCCACCACACAACCGTCAGGTCGAATGCCGCGATCGGCGAATTCAGCCAGCATGGTCGGCGCGCCCATGCAGCCGATTTCCTCGTCGTAGGAAAACGCCAGGTGGATCGGCTTGCGACGGGCTTGTGTCTGGAACTCGGGCACCATGGCCAGCGCAGTGGCAATGAACCCCTTCATGTCGCAAGTACCACGGCCATACAGATTGCCGTCGCGTTCCATCAGCTTGAACGGATCGCTGTCCCAGGTCTGGCCATCGACCGGCACCACGTCAGTGTGACCCGACAGCACGATACCGCCCTGGGTGCTGCCGTCATGCGCGGGCAAGGTGGCAAACAGGTTGGCCTTGGTGCGTTCGGGGTTGTGCGCCAGCCAGGACTCGATGCCGCGTCCTTTGAGCCAGTCACGCACATCTTCGATCAGGTCGAGGTTGGAGTTTCGGCTGGTGGTGTCGAAGGCAACAAGCCTGTCGAGCCACTCACGCGTGGTCGGTGTGCGGGTCACGGCGGAATCCTGGTCAAGCCCATCCGGGCAAAAAACCATTCTATGACAGATGTATCCGTAAAACAGGACCAGGGTGCCACGACCAAGCTATGTATTCGCACCAACAAGACCGAGATATCACGCCATTCGCGCTGTATGAACTTGCAACACCCCGCGTTTGACCCACCCCAATCAGGCGCACAGAATCGGCGTCTTGTCTTCTGTTGATCAGGTCGCTCCTTGTATAACCACGTCCGCACTTCCGCCCTGCTTGCCGCCCTTTGCCTGAGCGCCTACGGCGGCCTCGCCCACGCGGGCTACGACGAAGGGCTTGCCGCGTTTCAGCGCAAGGATTTCCCCGCTGCCCTGAAGGAATTCCGTGCAGGTGCCAACAAGGGCGATGCCAAATCGCAGTACGCCCTGGGCCGGATGTACGGAAATGGCCAAGGTGTTACGAAAGACGATACGCAATCGGCAAACTGGATTCGCAAGGCCGCTGACCAGGGCTACATCGAGGCGGAATACCGCATGGCCCTGGCCTATGTGGAAGGTGCGGGCGTAGCCCGCAACCCGGCTGACGCCTTCGCCTGGTTCCGCCGCGCGGCACAACAAGGTTTTGCCCCGGCACAACATAACCTGGCGTCCATGTACGCCATGGGCGAAGGCACTACCAAGGACCCCGCGCAAGCCGCGCAGTGGTACACCAAGGCGGCTGAACAAGGCATGGTGCAGTCGCAGTTCAACCTGGCGGCAATGTACGCAGAAGGCACCGGCGTGCCCAAGGACGATGCCAAGGCAGTCAGCTGGTTCAGCAAAGCCGCCGAACAAGGCAACGGCCCCGCGCAGTTCAGCCTGGGCATGGCTTACGGTAATGGCATTGGCGTCGCAAAGAACGAAAAACAGGCGTTTGCCTGGTTCACGAAGGCAGCCGAACAGAATATCCCGGGGGCACAGCATCAGCTGGGCAGCCATTACGCACAAGGCGTGGGTGTGGCGCGCAATGACGCCCAGGCCGTGTCCTGGTTCCGCAAGGCCGCAGACCAGGGCTTCCCCGCCGCGCAGTACGATCTGGGCATTGCCTATGCCAAGGGCCTTGGCATCGCCAAGGATGAGGCCCAGGCGGCCCAATGGTTCCGCAAAGCGGCTGACCAGGGCGATGCCGATGCCATCACCAACCTGGGCGTGAACTACGAACGTGGCGCAGGCGTGGCAAAAAGTGAGGCTGCGGCCTATGCGCTGTATGACGTAGCTGCCGCGCGCGGCAATACCGGAGCCGCAGGCAACCTGCAACGCCTGATTCCAGTCATGTCGCCCGGCGACGTGGAAGCAGCCAAGCAGTTGTCACAGCAGATACAGGCCAACGGCCAGGTATCCAAGTCGGTTGACACATTCGTGGCTGGCCGCGCAAATCGGGGCTGATGTCTGGACCGCGATGGGGCTGCGGGCCTGTGGCCCGCGCCACGGCATGCGCATACGCACGCAGCTGCCTACCCATCGGCGTCTGTGTTCAGCGCTGACGCTTGCTATGTGCCTGCTTGCAGGCACGCTTGTCACAGGCACGCCTACCAGTCATGCCGCCGATGATCCACGTGCGTTCATGCACGGCATCGGCACGGCCCGGGCACCCGATGGTGCCCACTATATTTTCTACAGTGCGTCAGGCTTGCCACCACGCGGTGCGGATGCCGACGGCAGTTGGCCACACGACGTGTACGTGTCCACTTGGCAGCCTGCAAGCGGCACGCTGTCAGCACCCCAGACCTTCATTTCCCGCCCCGAGGCACAGGAACCTGTATCGGTTGCCCAGCATGCCAACGGCACCATCATGCTGACGTTCGAAGACGGTTTCGACGCACGCGATGTGCTGACGCAGCGATTCGGTCTGTATGGTCAGCGGCTGGAACCCATCAAAGCCTACCCACAAGACATTCTGAGCGGTGGGCATTCCGGCCACATTGCGGCGGTGGCTGATGGGTTCGTGGTCTTCTACTCCGAAGGCTGGGTGCCGGGTGGCGGTGTGGACAACCTGGGCTCTGGCGACAACGTGCACGCGGCATTCCTGGATACCCGGGGCCGCATCATTCGACACGTCGATGTCGCCAGCGGAAAGCGGGCATGGTGGCCCGTATTGGCAGGTGCCCCTGATCGCGCCTTGCTGGTGTGGCAGCAGTTCGTTCGCGGCCGCACCGACGCCAGTCTGCATGCGGCTTTGATGCAGCCTGCCACCGGCAAACTGGTGCCGCTGGGGCGCTTGCTGGACAAGCTGAATTACTACACCTATCAAGTGGCGTGGATGCCTGCGGTGAATCGCTTTCTGCTGACCGGGACACGGCAGGGCGACCAGGGTTTTGCGCGTCTGATATCCCCGGATGGCAAGATCCTTGCCCAGGCCGACTGCCTGCCCGCCACGGTCCGCGAGGCCGAGATCATGGTGCGGGATCGTCAGGCACTGATTCCCGCCGCGCAAGGTCAGGTCATCAGTGTGGACATCGGTGAGCAGGATGCGCTGCACATCACTACGCTGTCGCTGGATGCCAGGTGGGGCACGACCGGCACGCTTGGGTTGCCGGGGCCGGATCAAGGCGTGACGTGGTTCACCTTGACCGAGGAAGGCATGCGTCACTATTTGCAGAAGGCAGCGCTGTCTGACGAGGCACAGACGGGCAAGGAGCCTGCCCGCCCGCTATCGTGTGCAACCACTGAAGCGGCGGCCTCAGCGCAGTAGTTCAATCAACGCAGGTCAACTGAACCGCTCAATTCGGCAGCGCAATCAAGCAGCCCACCGAAACCCAGCCCACCCAGACCGCTCAATTGAAGCGATACAGATACCCCGCCCGCACCGCAGGCAACCACGTGCGATCGACGATGGGGCTGTCCTGAATACTGGACCCGACCCGATTGGCGCTCAAGTCAAGAAACACCGTTTGTTTGGGCGTCAGTGAATACTGCGCACGCACGCCAAGCTCCGTACTGATTGCCGACTTTCCCGCATAGGCCGCACGGCCGGGGCGCGCTTCAGAACTGCGCACGCCGTAGTAATAGTCCACAAACTTGCTGTCCTGCCAGATGGCACCAATACGCGGCGTCAACAGCCACTGACCCATCGGAAAATCGCGCTCGAGGCCCAGGCCCACTTGCTGACCCTTGCTGCGGCCCGACGCATCACCCAGCCAGGATGCGGTCAGGTCTGCCCAGCCGGCATCCCACTCCACCACCCCACCCAGCCAGATCGATTCCTTGCGATGGCTCATGCCGTTCAGGGCGGGAGCATCGGAACCCTTGTAGCCATCACCAAACCCGTATTCCGCGCGCGCAGAAAACGACAGGCGTTCATCGCCAAGCAAGTGCACATCGGCCGTCTTGCCCTGGATGCTGAACAAGCGGCTTTCGTAGCTGACGACGGGAATCAGGTGGTTTTCATAACCGACGCCGGTATATGGGCTGCGGTCAGTGCTGACACCGACACCCAATCCGAAGAAGGAGTCGCTGGTGGACGCTGGGGGTGCGGTTTGTGCGGTGCTTTGTACGGTACTTTGCGCAAAGGCAGTCGGCAACACGGTGACCATGAGCATGGCGCTCAGGACGGCAGACAGGGAGGCGGTGTTGGGCATGAGCAGTCCGTCGAGTTCGTCAGCCACCTGCTGGGGTGGCAGGGCGAAACCTGCTGCCGACCGCGTTGCGCGCGTCGGCAGCAGATCACCGCTCGAGTTTACTTCCCGCTTGCGCTGACCGTCACGCGGCGTGCTTTCACCGCGCGCGACAGGCGATCCAGCACGCCCAGCGAGGTTTCCCAGTCGATGCAGCCGTCGGTAATGCTCTGGCCGTAGGTCAGGGGCTTGCCTTCGATCTGGTCCTGGCGACCACCCACCAAGTGGCTTTCGACCATCACGCCGACAATGCGGCGGTCGCCCGCTTCCATCTGCGCCGACACATCGTCGATCACGGCAGGCTGGTTCTCGGGCTTCTTGCTGCTGTTGGCATGGCTGGCATCGATCATGATGCGCTGGGCCAAGCCCGACTTGGCGATGTCTTGGCAGGCCGCCGCAATGCTGGCCGCGTCGTAGTTCGGCGTCTTGCCGCCACGCAGGATCACGTGGCAGTCCTCGTTGCCGTGGGTCGACACAATGGCAGCATGACCGCCCTTGGTGACCGACAGGAAGTGGTGCGGCTGCGAGGCGGCTTTGATCGCGTCAACAGCAATCTTGACGTTGCCATCGGTACCGTTCTTGAAGCCTACCGGGCAGGACAGACCCGACGACAGTTCGCGGTGCACCTGGCTTTCCGTCGTGCGTGCACCGATCGCGCCCCAGGAGACCAGGTCGGCGATGAATTGCGGCGTGATCATGTCCAGGTATTCGCAGCCCGCCGGTACGCCCTTGTCATTGATCGTCAGCAAGAGTTCACGCGCGGTGCGCAAACCCTTGTTGATGTTGCAGCTGCCGTCCAGGTCCGGGTCATTGATCAAGCCCTTCCAGCCCACCGTGGTACGGGGCTTCTCGAAATACACCCGCATGACGATTTCGAGTTCACCGGCGTAGCGCGTGCGTTCCGCCTTGAGGCGCTCGGCGTATTCCAGCGCAGCTTTCGGATCGTGGATCGAGCACGGTCCGATCACGACGATGACCCGGTCGTCCATGCCGTGCAGGATGCGGTGCATGGCCTGACGGGCTTCATAGACCGTGTTTGCAATCCCGGTCGTGCAAGGCAGTTCGCTCATCAGCTGCGACGGCGGGGTCAGCTCCTTGATCTCGCGGATACGCAAGTCATCGGTATTGTGCGACACGGTATTTCTCCTGGGCTTTTTCGGTAGTGATGCGGGCGATTAACGAACTGGGAACAGCGAATTTGGTAGCAGATAAAAATGGACAGGCGAAAAAAAAGCCGCCAGTGAAGCTGGCGGCTATTTTTCGGGGGGCTTGTTTGTCACCCCTGTCAGGTGCGACACATCCCTTCCTCCGCCAGCGGCATTGGAATTCCGTAAAAATAAAAATAAAACGGACGGGAGATGAGGACCATGTGCCGATGGTATCAGTGTGCAGCGTGCGTCTGCAAGTCGCAGTCAAAGGAATTTGGCTGACTCGCGATGAAGCGGTCCCACGTCGTGGCACTCGCCAGACACCCGAAAGGCACGTGCGAGCCACTGTTCTACATGCACAATACCCACCCGCCGCCGTCAGACGGTACTTTCCAGCAAGCAAACCATGCGTATCCTTTTTGCCGAAGACAACCGCGACCTGGGCGAGTGGCTAAGCCGCGCGTTGAACGAATTGGGGATTGCTGTCGACTGGATCGACGACGGCCGCCTGATCGAAACCAGCCTGGCGGCGCGCAGCTACGACGCGCTGATTCTGGATCTGGGCCTGCCCGGCATCGACGGCCGCACAGCCTTGCTCAAGCTGCGTGCCGCCGACCAGCGCCTGCCGGTACTGGTGCTGACTGCCCGCGACTCGCTGAATGAGCGGGTGGCCACGCTGCACGAAGGTGCCGACGACTTCCTGGTGAAACCGTTTGCGCTGTCTGAATTGGAAGCCCGCCTGACGGCGCTGATTCGTCGTGCACGCGGCTCGGAGCACCCGCGCCTGGCCTGCGGCCCGCTGGCGCTGGACACGGTCACCCGCCAATTCACGCTGGCCCAGCAGCCGCTGCCTTTGTCCAAGCGCGAACACGCCGTGTTGGCCTCACTGATTACCCGCAGCGGTGAACCGGTGTCCAAGCAAGACATTTTGTCGCGGGCGTTTCAGGATGGCGATGACGTGCAGCCAGAGATCATCGAAGTGATCGTGCACAGGCTGCGCAAGAAACTGGAACACAGTGGCGTGCGCATTCAAACCTTGCGAGGGCTGGGCTATGCACTGGAAGCGGTTTAAGCCGCGCAGCCTGCGCGCCCAGTTGATGGCGCTGCTGATGCCGGCCGTGGTAGTCGTGGCGGGGGTGGAGCTGGCGCTGACTCGCTACGTGGCGCTGGACGCTGCCAACGCTGCCTATGACCGCTCGCTGCTGGGTGCGATGCGCTCGCTGAATGCGAATATCTCCTTTGCGTCGGGCGGCATGTCGATCGAACAGCCCTACACCTTGTTCGAGTTCTTCGAGATGACGGCCAGCGGCCGTGTGTACTTCCGGCTTGCCACGTTCAATGGCCTGGTGGAAATCGGCAGTGCGGGGCTACCACTGCCCACCGGGCCGCTGTATGAAAACAAGCCCAGCTTCTACGACGCCACCTACTTTGGTGAAACGCTGCGCGTAGGCTCGCTGCTGCGCCGCATTGAAGATCCGCGTGCACACAATGTCGGTGAACTGATGATCGTTCAGGTCGCCGAGAACACCGAATCGCGTGAAGCCTTCACCGCCTCGTTCATCCGCCGCGCAGCCGTGCGCGACGCGATCTTGCTGGCGGCAGTGATCCTGGCGCTGGCCTTGATCGCACGGTGGGCCACCGCGCGGGTGTCGCGGCTGTCGAACGAAGTCAAGGCGCGGCGTCCTGCCGATGTTGCGCCCATCGACACCGAAGGACTGCCTACCGAGGTGTCCTTGCTGGTCCAGGCCATCAATACGCAGATGGCCCGCACCCACGATCTGCTGACGCAGCAACGCAGCTTTGTCGACGACGCATCGCACCAGTTGCGCACGCCACTGGCGACCTTGCGCGCCCAGCTTGATTACGCCCTGCTGATCCGCGACCCGGCAAAACTGCAAGACACCTTGCAGGCCCTGGTCAAGCAGGTGGACTACGCCACCCGCAACACCAACCAGTTGCTGGCCCTGGCGCGCAGCGACACGGCGCAATTGCACCCTGCCCCCTTCGACATGGGTGAATTGCTGCGCGACGTTGCCGTCAGCCTGCTGCCGCTGGCGCGCTCGCGTGGCATCGATCTGGGGGTGGACGCCGATACCCCGGTTGCCATGGTGGGCGATGCAGGCTTGCTGCGCGAAGCGCTCAGCAATCTTGCCGACAACGCCATCCGCCATGCGCCGGTCGGCAGCGAAGTCACGCTCAGCGGCGCAAAGCGAGATCACGAATACGCCTTGTGGGTGGTGGACGATGGCCCCGGCTTGCCGCCCGCAGTACTGGCACGCGCAGGTGAACGCTTCGTTCCCGGGCCACAGCAAGGCAGTGTCGGCCTGGGCTTGGCCATCGTGCATGCGATTGCCGAACGCCACCATGGCAAGTTGACGATTGCACAACGCACGCCAACCGGTTTGTGCATGGGCTTGGCCTGGCCCGAGGCACTCGCCACGGATGCGCCCGTACATACCTCCATATAAGCGGGAAAACCCGTGGCCGTTCGCGCCTCCGCAATAACCCTGCTTTGAAAGCAGATCGAAAGCTACGGATCGCTAGTCTTCAGAACCTTTTCGAGACCGTGCGACAAAATCTCCACCGAGAGAGCGCCGGTCACCGTTATTTCTGGAGATCGCATCATGCGCACCTTGATCCGCTATACCGCTGTGGCCGCCACGCTCGCCGCTGTCAGCTTCTCTCCCATCGTCGCCGCCGAACCGAATCGCCCGGAGTGCATTGCACCGGCACAGCCCGGTGGCGGCTTCGACATCACGTGTCGACTGACCCAGGCCGCGCTGCGCGATTCCAAGGCGCTGACCAAGCCCATGCGTATCGTCTACATGCCGGGTGGCGTGGGCGCGGTCGCCTACAACAGCATCATCGGCCAGCGTCCGGCTGATGCTGGTGCCATCGTTGCCTTCTCGGGCGGTTCGCTGCTGAATCTGGCGCAGGGCAAGTTCGGTCGTTATGGCGTGGATGATGTGCGCTGGGTGGCGGCCGTGGGCGCCGACTACGGCGTTGCGGTAGTGCGTGACGACTCGCCCTACAAGGATCTGAAAAGCCTGATGGAAGCCTTCCGCGCTGATCCCAGCAAGATCGTGCTGGGTGCCGGCGGCTCGATCGGCAGCCAGGACTGGATGAAGGCCGCACTGACGGCACGCGCCGCCAACGTCGACTACAAGAAGATGCGTTTCGTTGCCTTTGAAGGCGGCGGCGAAGCGGTAACCGCCCTGCGCGGCGGCCATATCCAGGCCTACATGGGTGATGCAGCCGAAGCCATGACCATGATGGAAGGTGGCGCACCGATCCGCGTGCTGGCCGTCTATCACAAGGAACGTCTGCCGGGCCGCCTGGCCAACGTGCCAACCGCCACCGAGCAAGGCTATCCGATCGAATGGCCGATCATCCGCGGTTTCTATGTCGGTCCCAAGGTGTCGGACGCCGACTACAACTGGTGGAAGGAAGCCTTCGACAAGACGATGGCCACGCCCGAGTTCGCGCAGACCCAACAAAAGCAAGGCCTGTTCCCCTTCAACATTACCGGTGCAGCCCTCGACACCTACGTGCGTGAACAGGTCAAGAGCTACGGTGAGCTGGCCCGTTCGTTCGAGCTGATCAAGTAAGACGGGCGGCAACTCAGATGACGCTCAATAACCGTATTCTCGGCATCGCCGCGCTGGCGCTGGCCTTGTTCCTGTTCGTATTCGGCTATGGCCTGCAAGCGCCGTTCGCCTACGAACCGGTCGGGCCACGGGCCTTCCCGCTGATGCTCTCGGCCATCATCGGCTTGTGTGGACTGCGCCTGGTCTTCAAGGGTGGCGGTGAAGTCGAGCCGAACCAGGCAGGTGCCACGCCGCGCATCATTGCCATGATCGGACTGGTATTCATCTATGCCCTGTCCTTTCAATGGCTGGGTTTCATCATCGCCACCACCATCATCGCCAGCCTGGTGGGCCGCCTCTTCGGCGGTACCTGGCTGAAGGTGGTCGGCGGCTCATTCGGTATGAGCGTCATGCTGTTCTTCCTGTTTGATCGCGGCCTGGACGTGGTGCTTCCCACCGGCTTGCTGGGAGGCCTCCTGTGAATATTCTCGATAATCTGGCGCTGGGGTTTGGCGTCGCCTTCTCACTGACCAATGTGCTGGTGGCCTTGGTCGGCTCGTTCTTCGGCACGATTGTTGGCGTGTTGCCAGGGCTGGGGCCGATCAACGGTGTGGCCATGCTGATTCCCATTGCCTTCGCGATGGGCCTGCCGCCTGACACGGCGCTGATTCTGCTCGCAGCGGTGTACGTGGGTGCCGAATACGGCGGTCGCATCACCTCCATCCTGATCAACGTGCCGGGCGAAGCGGCCGCTGTGATGACGGCCATCGATGGTTACCCCCTGGCACGCCAGGGGTTGGCCAGCGTGGCGCTTTCGCTGTCGGCCTGGTCCTCGTTCTTCGGCTCGCTGGTTGCGATCACCGGCATCGTGGTGTTTGCACCATTCCTGGCACGCTGGGCACTTGCGTTCGGCCCTGCCGAATACTTCGTGCTGATGGTCTTTGCGTTCTGCGCCCTGACCAGCTTGCTGGGCGAACAACCCGTCAAGGGTGTGCTGGCCGCAGCCATCGGACTGGGCATTGCCACGGTTGGCGTCGATGCCAACAGCGGTGTCTATCGCTACACCTTCGACATGCCGCACCTGGCAGATGGTCTGGACTTCGTGGTAGTGGTGATTGGTCTGTTCGCCGTTGCCGAACTGCTGCAAATGCTGGAAAGCAAGCTGTCGGGCAAGGATGTCGAAGTACCGCCCAGCAAGCGCAAACTCTTCAACTTGCAGGAAATGGCTTTCACCTGGTGGGCAACCGTGCGCGGCTCGGTGCTGGGCTTTGTCATCGGCGTGCTGCCCGGCGCAGGAGCCAGCGTGGCGTCGGCGGTGGCCTATGCCAATGAAAAGCGCTATGTCGAACGTCGTCCCAACAACGACTCGAAGTTCGGTCGTGGCGACATGCGTGGCCTGACTGCACCCGAAGCAGCCAACAACAGTGCGGCAACCGGTTCGTTCATTCCCATGCTGACGCTGGGTGTGCCGGGATCGGGTACCACCGCCGTGATGATGGGTGCGCTGACGCTCTACAACATCACCCCTGGCCCGGTGCTGTTCGACCAGCAACCGGCACTGGTGTGGGGCCTGATCGCCTCGATGTTCGTGGCCAACGTGATGCTGTTCATCATGAACGTGCCGATGGTGCGCGTGTTCGCCGCCATGCTGCGCATTCCTGCGTGGCTGCTGGTACCGGGTGTGCTGTCGATCAGCTTCATCGGCGTCTACGCCATCAGTGGCACGACATTCGATCTGGTGGCAGTTGCGATCATCGGCACCATCGGATACATGCTGCGTAAGCTGGACATGCCCATGGCCCCGATGGTGCTGGGCGTGGTGCTGGGCGACATGATGGAGCAAAACCTGCGCCGCGCGCTGTCGATCACCAACGGCGACCTATCGATTCTGTGGGGCAGCGGCGTGACCATCGTGCTGTGGGTGTTGGCACTGACCGTGGTCATCGGCCCGATGGTCGTCAGACGCCTGAGCAAGAACAAGGGAGACGAGACCGCCGCTTGATGGCTTGAACGGATACGGCGACGAGGCCGGGTGATTGAAGAGGGCTTTTGCCGTTTTCAAGCACCCGGCCTCTTTCTTTTCGGGCATCGCCAGAATCGGCCGATGCACCGGAATGCGGCAGCGGGCGCACCGTCACCGTGCCATGCCCCGTTGCAGCGCAGCAAACCAGGGCATGGCCCTTCCCCCAGAGACGTTGATTCATCAGGCTTTCCGGCTCATCCATAAAGTGGCACGACCTTTGCATTAGTCCTGATCGACGAGTCAACGGCGACTCATCACGATTTTGATCCGGGCCTGAATACACAATCAGGCTCGTCACGGACAACGGCGTCCCCTGAAGCGGTTTTCACACTGCCTTCACGGGACGCCTTTTGCTTTTGGGGACAGCCTTCATGAACGGCCAAGCGACACGCATCGCCCTATTCACGCTGCGCACACCGCAGATGCGCGCTTTCCACCTGACATGGATGGCGTTCTTCGTGTGCTTCTTCGCCTGGTTCGCCTGTGCGCCGCTGATGCCGGTGCTGAAAGGCGAATTCAACCTGACACCCGGGCAGATCGCCAATATCAACATCGCCGCGGTATCGGTCACGATCCTGGTGCGTCTGTTGATCGGCCCGCTGTGCGATCGATACGGCCCCCGCGCAACCTACACCGCACTGCTGACGGTCGGTGCCATTCCGGTCATTGGCGTGGCGTTTGCGCAGAGCTACGAAACCTTCCTGTTCTTCCGCCTGTGCATCGGCGCAGTCGGCGCAAGCTTCGTGATCACGCAGTACCACACCTCGGTGATGTTCTCGTCGAACGTGGTCGGCACGGCCAACGCAACCACCGCCGGCTGGGGCAACGCAGGCGGCGGTGCCGCCCAGGCGCTGATGCCGCTGCTGCTGGCTGCCGCGCTGATGCTGGGTGTGGATCAAGCCTTCGGCTGGCGTGTGGCGCTGGTCGTACCCGGCCTGCTGATGCTGGTGATGGCGGTGGTGTACTGGCGCTTCACGCAAGACTGCCCGGCTGGCAACTATTCGGACTTGCGCGCGCAAGGCGTGGCCATTGAAGGCGGCAAGAAAGGCGGCATGGCGAGCTTCCGCGCAGCCTGCGGCAACTACCGTGTGTGGCTGCTGTTCATCACCTATGGCGCGTGCTTCGGAGTGGAAATCTTCATCCACAACATCGCCGCCATCTATTACGTCGATCACTTCGGTTTCTCTTTGAAAGCCGCTGGCCTGGCTGCTGCCAGCTTCGGCCTGCTTGCCCTGTTCGCCCGCGCGCTGGGCGGCTTTCTGTCGGACCGCATGGCCCGTGGCGACAAGCTCAACGCCCGCGCCAAGCTGCTGTTTGTGCTGATGCTGGGCGAGGGCCTGGGCCTGCTGTGGTTTGCGCAGGCCGAAGGTGCAGTCATTGCCGTGATCGCCATGCTGGTGTTCGGTCTGTTCACCCACATGGCCTGCGGTGCGACCTACGCGCTGGTGCCCTTCATCGACCGCAAGGCGCTGGGCGGTGTCGCTGGCATCGTGGGCGCAGGCGGCAATGTCGGTGCCCTGGCCGCTGGCTTCCTGATGAAAGGCGTCGGCGACGTGCAGCAGACGCTCACCCTGCTGGGCGTGCTGGTGGCGGTATCGGCCCTGTGCGCCCTGGCCATTCGCTTCAGCGCCTCGCACGCATCGCAAGACAACAAACCAGACAACCAATCAGACATCGGCCTGGCCGGTCCGACCAGCGTCCACGCCTAAGAGAGAATTTCATGAAACTCATCGTCATCGGCCACGGCATGGTTGGCCACAAGCTGCTCGAATCCCTGGCCGAATCCGGCATGGATCACCTGGACATCACCGTGCTGTGCGAAGAACCGCGCGCGGCCTACGACCGTGTCCATCTGTCGGAATTCTTCGCTGGCAAGACGGCTGAAGACCTGTCCTTGGTTGCGGCCGGTTTCTTCGAGCGCGACAACCTGCTGCTGCGCCTGAACGCACGCGCCACCACGATCGATCGCGTGGCCCGCACCGTAACCGTGTCTACCGGTGAAGTGCTGCCCTACGACAAGCTGGTAATTGCCACCGGCTCCTACCCCTTCGTGCCACCCGTGCCCGGCAAGGATCGCGCCGACTGCTTCGTCTATCGCACCATCGAAGACCTGGAAGCCATGCGCGAATGCGGTGCACGCGGCAAGAGCGGTGTGGTGATCGGTGGCGGCCTGCTGGGTCTGGAATGCGCCAAGGCGCTGGTCGACCTGGGTCTGCAAACTCACGTGGTGGAATTTGCGCCGCGCCTGATGGCAGTGCAGGTGGACGACGGCGGCGGCCGCGTCTTGCGCAGCAAGATCGAAGCCCTGGGCGTCACCGTGCACACCCAGAAAAACACGCTTGAAATCGTCGATGGCGAAGCCGGCACGCACCGCATGAAGTTTGCCGACGGCAGCCATCTGGACACCGACATGATCGTGTTCTCGGCAGGCATTCGCCCGCGCGACGAACTGGCGCGCGAAAGCGGCTTGGCCGTCGGCCCCCGCGGCGGCATTCAGATCGACGACAACTGCCTGACCTCCGATCCCGACATCTACGCGATTGGCGAGTGCGCCTTGTGGGACGGCAAGATCTTCGGCCTGGTGGCCCCGGGCTACGACATGGCGCGCATTGTCGCGGCTGGTTTGCTTGGCCAATCCGGCAGCTTCCAGGGTGCCGACATGAGCACCAAGCTGAAGCTGATGGGCGTGGACGTGGCCAGCCTGGGCGACCCGCATGCAGTCACCCCCGGCAGCCGTTCGTACCAGTTCACCGACGAGCGCAAACAGGTCTACAAAAAGCTGGTGGTGTCGGACTGCGGCAAGTTCCTGCTGGGCGGCGTAATGATCGGCGATGCGTCCGAGTACGGCACGCTGCTGCAGATGATGCTGAACAAGATCGAGCTGCCCGAGTCGCCAGAATTTCTGATCCTGCCGCAGTCCGATGGCAAGGCCAAGCCGGGCCTGGGTGTGGACGCCCTGCCAGAAACTGCGCAGATCTGCTCGTGCAACAACGTCAGCAAGGGCCAGATCGCGCAGGCGGTGTGCGACGGCGCAACCAGCATTGGCGCGGTGAAGACCTGCACCAAGGCAGGCACGGCCTGTGGCGGCTGTGTGTCGCTGGTCACGCAGATCATGAAAGCGGAGATGAAAAAGCAAGGCATGGCGGTGGACAACCACCTGTGCGAGCACTTCCGTTATTCGCGTCAGGAAATCTATCACCTGGTGCGTGTGGGCAATATCCGCAGCTTCGGTGAATTGCTGGAGAAGCACGGCAAGGGCCTGGGCTGCGATGTGTGCAAACCGGTGGCGGCCAACATTCTGGCGTCTTGCTGGAACGACTTCGTGCTGAAGAAAGAGCATGCCAGCCTGCAGGACTCCAACGACTACTTCCTGGGCAACATCCAGAAGGACGGCACTTACTCTGTTGTGCCACGCATGCCGGGCGGTGAAGTCACGCCAGACGGCCTGATCGCGGTCGGCCAGGTCGCCAAGCAATATGGCCTGTACACCAAGATCACCGGGGGTCAGCGTGTGGACTTGTTCGGTGCTCGGGTAGACCAGCTACCCGAAATCTGGAAAGCCCTGATTGCCGCCGGTTTCGAGACTGGCCATGCCTACGGCAAGTCACTGCGCACCGTGAAGTCCTGCGTGGGTTCCACCTGGTGCCGATACGGCGTGGACGACAGCGTGGGCCTGGCCATCGATCTGGAGAACCGCTACAAGGGCCTGCGTTCGCCGCACAAGATCAAGTTCGGCGTGTCGGGCTGCACCCGAGAATGCGCGGAAGCACAGGGCAAGGACATCGGCATCATCGCCACCGAGCGTGGCTGGAATCTGTACGTGTGTGGCAATGGCGGCATGAAGCCGCGCCACGCCGAACTGCTGGCCGTCGACCTGGACCGTGAAACCCTGGTTCGCTACATCGACCGCGTGCTGATGTTCTACGTGCGCACCGCCGACCGCCTGCAACGTACCAGCACCTGGCGCGACAACCTGGAAGGCGGGCTGGACTACCTGAAGCGTGTGGTGATCGACGATTCACTGGGCCTGGCCGCCGAGCTGGAAGCCGAGATGCAGCACGTGGTCGACACCTACGAATGCGAGTGGAAGCTGGCCGTTCAAGACCCGGAAACCCGCAAGCGCTTCCGTCACTTCGTGAACAGCGACCAGACCGACAAGACCGTGATGTTCGAAGAAGTACGCGGCCAGATTCGCCCGGCCACGCCGATTGAACGCGAAGCCCGCACCCAAGGCACGCGCAAGATTTCGATTCCGATTGTTGTCGTCAACGCGGCGTGAGATGCATTCCATGAGCAATCAAACCGCGACCTCTTCCGTCTTCAGCAACTCCGTGAAACAAGGAAACGCCATGTCCATCAATAATGCCTGGTTGGCCGTCTGCGACCTGACCGACATCGTGCCCGACACGGGCGTCTGCGCCTTGATCGATGGGGAACAAGTCGCCATCTTCCATGTGCAGCATGCGCAGGAAAAGGTCTTTGCGATCGGCAACTACGACCCCGCCTCGCAAGCAGCCGTGCTGTCGCGCGGGCTGGTGGGCAGCATCGGTGAACGGGTGGTAGTGGCCTCGCCCATCTACAAACAGCACTTCGATTTGAAGACGGGCGAGTGCGTGGAATCGCCTGAATATTCGGTACGCGCCTATGCGACCCGCATCGAAGGCGGGCGGGTGTGGGTACAGGCCGGCGCGCAGACGCAAGCCTATGACGAGGAAAGCGCAGAAGCCCACCAAGACGTGCACGCAGGAGCGCTCGCATGAAACCCCGTCTGGTCGTCATCGGCAATGGCATGGCCGGCATGCGCACCATCGACGAGCTGCTGGCGCTCGCGCCTGATCTGTACGACATCACCGTGTTCGGTGCCGAACCGCACGGCAACTACAACCGCATTCTGCTGTCACCGGTATTGGCGGGTGAAAAGCAGATTGCCGACATCATGCTGCACCCGCGTGAATGGTACGCAGAGAACGGCATCACGCTGCATGCAGGTGACCCGGTCACGCGCATCGACCGAGTCAAACGCAAGGTGCATTCGCGCGACGGCATCGAGGTGCCCTACGACCGGCTGTTGATTGCCACCGGGTCCAAGCCCTTCATGCTGCCGGTGCCGGGCAACACCTTGCCGGGCGTGATTGCATTCCGCGACATCCAGGATGTCGAAAGCATGATGGTGGCCGCGCGCGATCATCGCCGTGCGGTGGTGATCGGTGGTGGCTTGCTGGGCCTGGAAGCTGCCAATGGTCTGCTGCGCCAAGGCATGGAAGTCACCGTGCTGCACGTGGCCGATGCACTGCTGAATCGGCAACTGGACAAACCGGCCGCGGCGATGCTGAAGCAGGCGCTGGAAAGTCGTGGCCTGCGCTTCCTGCTGGGAGCCAGCACCGCCGCCATTCTTGGCGAAGACCGGGTCACCGGCGTGCAGCTGAGTGACGGTTCCGTGATCAACGCCGACCTGGTCGTGATGACCATCGGCGTTCGCCCGAATGCAGAACTGGCACGTGCCGCCGGCCTGCATTGCGATCAGGCGATTGTGGTCGACGACACCTTGCAGACCTACGACCCGCGCATCTACGCCGTGGGTGAATGTGTGCAGCATCGCCGCGCACTGTTCGGCCTGGTTGCGCCGATCTGGGACCAGGCGCGTGTGTGTGGTGCCCACCTGGCCGGAGCCGGACACCGCCGTTATGTGCAACAGGCCACCGCCACCAAGCTGAAGGTGACGGGCATCGATCTGTACTCGGCGGGGGACATCATCGGTGAAGCCGGCACGGAAGACCTGGTGCTGCGCGACCCGGCACGCGACGTCTACAAACGCCTGGTGTTGAAAGAAGGCCAACTGGTCGGGGCCGTGCTGTACGGCGACGTGCGCGATGGCAACTGGTACTTCGACCTGATCCAGCAACGCGCGAATGTCACGGGCATTCGCGACCGGCTGCTGTTCGGCCAAGCCTTCTGCGAAACAGACGACGACAACGTGAAATCCCCCGCCTTGAATACCGCCGCCAGCGTTCGTGCTGCCGACACCGCGCAAGCTGCCTGACCCTGCTTTTCTGACCACCCTGCCCCAGCACTGGACTCTGCCGTGACCGTCATCGCCATCCACCCTGTCCAGCCCAGTATTCCGCACACCACGCGCACCACCTGTCCTTACTGCGGGGTCGGCTGCGGCGTGCGCGCCACCCCCCACCCCGACGGGCGGGTCGACATCGCTGGCGATGAGTTGCACCCGTCCAACTTTGGCCGTCTGTGCGTCAAAGGATCGGCGCTGGGCGAAACGCTGGACCTCGATGGCCGGCTATTGCAGCCCAAGCGTCGCGACGAAGGCCCGGGCAGCGCGTTGCAGGCAGTCTCCTGGGACGAAGCCCTGACGGCGACTGCCGAGGGCTTTCGTCGCATCATCGACACCCACGGTCCCGACTCGGTGGCCTTGTACGTGTCCGGCCAATTGCTGACCGAGGACTACTACGTCGCCAACAAGCTGATGAAGGGCTACGTCGGCAGCGCCAACATCGACACCAATTCACGGCTCTGCATGTCCTCGGCCGTTGCCGGCCACAAGCGCGCGTTCGGGGAAGATCTGGTACCGGTCGACTACACCGACCTGGAGCAGACCGACCTGATCGTGCTGGTGGGATCGAACACGGCATGGTGCCATCCGATCCTGTTCCAGCGCATGACGGCGGCACGCGAGGCGCGCCCGAACATGAAGCTGGTGGTGATCGACCCGCGCCGCACCGCCACTTGCGAAATGGCCGACATGCATTTGCCGGTCAAGCCGGGCACGGATGTGTGGCTGTTCAATGGCCTGCTGCGTTTCCTGGCACGTGAAGGACTGACCGATGCCAAGTTTGTCGATCAGCACACCCACGGCATGGACGAAACACTGACCGCAGCCGCTGGCGAAGCCGACAGCGTAGATGTTGCGCGCCGTTGCGGCATCGAGCATCAGGCGCTGCTGGACTTCTACCGTCTGTTTGCCAAGACCGAGCGTGTCATCACCGCGTTCTCCATGGGCGTGAACCAGTCCTCGGCGGGCACCGACAAGGTCAACAGCATCATCAATTGCCACTTGCTGACCGGCCGTATCGGTCGTGCCGGCATGGGTCCGTTCTCGATCACCGGCCAGCCCAATGCGATGGGCGGGCGCGAAGTCGGTGGCCTGGCCAACATGCTGGCATCCCACATGGACCTGGACAAACCCGCGCACCGTGAATTGGTGCAGGGCTTCTGGCAGTCACCGTCAATTGCAGACAAGCCGGGCTTGAAAGCAGTAGATCTGTTTGAGGCAATCGAAGCCGGGCGGGTCAAGGCCGTGTGGATCATGGCCACCAATCCGGTGATCAGCATGCCCGATGCCGACCAGGTCAAGCGTGCGCTGTCGAAATGTGAACTGGTCGTGTGCTCGGACATCGTTGAAAACACCGACACCAGCGCCTTTGCGCACATCTTGCTGCCCGCACTGGGCTGGGGCGAGAAGGACGGCACGGTGACCAATTCGGAACGCCGCATTTCCCGTCAACGCGCGTTCCTGCCGGCCCCGGGTGAGGCGCGTGCCGACTGGCGCATCATCAGTGATGTGGCCAAGCGCATGGGCTATGACGGTTTCGACTTCACAGGCCCGGCAGACATCTTCGATGAACATGCGCGACTGAGCGCGCATGCGAACAGCGCGTTTGTTGCTGACGATGCAAACCCGTCCAAGGGTATTGCCCGGCGCTTTGACATCGGTGCGCTGACAGGCATGTCGCCTGCAAGCTTCGATGCAATGAAACCCGTGCAGTGGCCCTTGCCGGCCGATGCAAGTCATACCCCGATCCGCCTGTTCTCGGATGGCCGCTTCTCGCATCCAGACGGTCGTGCGCGTTTCGTGCCGACCCACCCGCGTGCACCGGTCAACAGTGCCGACGAAGATTTCCCGCTGCTGCTGAACAGCGGCCGAGTGCGCGACCAATGGCACACCATGACCCGCACCGGCAAGACGGCGCGGCTGTCGGAACACATTGCCGAGTCTTTTGTGGACATGCACCCGCAAGACGCGCTGATGCACGGCGTGCGTGAAGGGGGTTTGGCGCGGATATCGACCAAGTGGGGCGCGATGGTGGCGCGCGTACGCCACGGCGGGGGCATTGCCCGAGGACAACTATTCGTCCCGATCCACTGGACAGCACAATTCGCATCCGACGCCCGTGTGGGTGCCTTGGTGAACCCGGTGGTCGATCCGGTTTCTGGCGAGCCGGAATTCAAACACACGCCCGCCCGGGTGGATGAATTCCGCGCCGACTGGTACGGATTTGTGCTGAGCCGCGAGCATATCGATGCTGACAAACTTGCCCACTGGACACGCGTGCCCGGACGCCAATTCACACGCGTGGAATTCGCTGGTCGCGGTGTGGTGGAAGATCGCAGCGCGTGGGCACGCGAACTGTTGGGCGTGGATGCTGCCCACCTGGATTGGCTGGATTACGAAGACAACACCGCTGGCGTGTATCGTGCCGCGCACGTGGTCGATGGCAAGGTGATTGCCTGTGTGTTCGTGTCGCCCCGGCCCGACCTGCCCTCGCGCAGCTGGCTTGCCAGCCTGTTCGACAAGACGGAACTGGAGGAAACGGACCGGATCGGCATTCTGGTGGGCCAACCGATGCGCAAGGGGGCCGACACCGGACCGACTGTGTGCTCCTGCTTTGGGGTTGGTCGCAACACGATTTGCGACGCCATCCGCCAGCGCAATTTGACGACGCCATCGGCAGTCACGGCTTGCGTGAAGGCGGGCGGCAATTGCGGGTCGTGCATCCCGGAGATCAAGCGGCTGATTGCCGAGACGGTGGTGGAACAGGCGGCTTGAGGGAAGCACGCCTGTGTCAGGGATTTGATTTGTAGTCCTGAACCCAGGCGCGGGCCTCAGATATGAAGCTCAGGCATCGGGATCAATTTCGACGCCCGGCCACCTTATTCAAACCGCCGCAGCCACCTCACGCCGCAACACGCGGCCCGGGCGGTTACCGCTGGTCTTGCCGTCCTGCCAGACCACCACGCCATTGACCAACACGGTCTCGATGCCAATCGACGGCACCATCGGCCGTGCGAAGCTTGCACCTTCGTCCACCGTCTCGGCGTTGAACACGGTCAGGTCAGCAAACGCACCCTCGCGGATTACCCCCCGGTCGGCCAAGCCAAAATTCTTCGCGGTCAGCCCCGTCATTTTGTAGACCGCCGTTTCCAGCGGGAACAGCCCCAGCGCACGTCCGTAGTGACCCAACACGCGTGGGAAACTGCCCCACAGGCGGGGATGTGGTTTTTCGTCATGCGGCAGGCCATCGGACCCGATCATGGTTTCATCGAACTTCAGAATGCGCTGCACGTCGGCATCATCGATGCGGTGATAAATGGCACCGGCCGGCAGCAGTTTGGCCACGGCTTCTTCCTGGCTGACGCCCAGCTCGGCGGCCACATCCACCAGGTCACGGCCCGCGTACTGCGGCAGCGTGGTCGACCAGGTGACGGTAATGCGTGCGGAACTGGCGATCAGGTCGGCCGTGAGCACGGTGGACGACGCGTTGTACGGGTAGCAGTCCAGGCAGATCGGCTGGGTCTTCATGTGACGTTCGATCAGCGCCAGGGTCTCGACCGAGCGTCCGTAGTTGGGCGTGCCCGTGACTTTGTGATGCGAAATCACTACTGGCACCCCCACTTCGCGGCCAATGCGGAACGCCTCGTCCAGCGCCTCGACCACGTGGTTGCTTTCGTCGCGCATGTGGGTGCAGTACAGGGCACCACGCGCCGTCAGCGGTGCGCAGATTTCGATGATCTCTTCGGTCGTGGACGCGCGCGCGGGCGCGTAGGACAGCCCGGTCGACACGCCGATGGCACCGGCGTCCAGGGCTTCGGTCACCAGGGCCTGCATTGCGCCGATCTCGGCAGGCGTGGCCGGGCGGTTCAGATCGCTCATGGTGGCGACGCGCAAGGTGGCGTGGCCCACCAGCATGGCGCAATTGGTGGCTGCCGGTTGCTGCTCGAGCGCCGCAATGTAGTCGGCAAAACGCGGGAAGCGGAACCAGCCGCCTTGGTTGTCGAGCAAGCTCAGCGGCGGCGTGACCGGATCGGGAATCGGACGCGGCATGGGGGCCAACGAGATTCCGCAGTTGCCGCCAACGATGGTCGTGATGCCCTGACTGACCTTTGGTGTCATGTCACCATCAGACAGCATCAATCGGTCGTCATGGGTATGCGCGTCGATGAACCCGGGCGCCACCACCAGGCCGGTGGCGTCGATGATCAGATCGGCCGTTGCATCGCCCAGGTCGCCCACGCGAGCAATGCGGTCTTTGAGAATCGCAATGTCGCCTTCAAAACGTGGGGCACGGGTGCCATCGACAATCGAGGCATGGCGGATCAGCACATCGTAATGAGAGGTCATCATTCGCTTCTAGACGGATTGGACGGAAACCGGCGACACCGGCCGGAAGTTCTGGAAGTCCCAGTCCCGGCCGGGGGCGGCCGCGATCAGGGCTCGGGTGTAATCACGTTGCGGCGTGGTCAGCACCTGGTGCGACGGCCCGGCTTCAACGATACGCCCCTGCTGCATCACCACGATGGTGTCGCAGACCTGCGCAGCCACCCGCAGGTCGTGCGTGATGAACAAGACCGCAATGCCGGTGCGTTCGCGGATGTCGTCCAGCAGCCTGAGCACCTGTGCCTGCACCGACACATCCAGCGCAGACACCGCCTCGTCAGCCACCAGAATGTCTGGCCGCAACGCCAGTGCGCGGGCGATGCAGATGCGTTGCCGCTGGCCACCCGAGAACTGGTGGGGATAACGGCGCATGGCACTGGCATCCAATCCCACGACTTCCATCAGTTCATGCGCACGGGCCTCGGCCTCGTGTCTGGGCACACCGAAGTTCATTGGTCCTTCGACCAGTGAATCGACAATGTTCAGGCGCGGGTTCAACGAGCGGTACGGGTCCTGGAACACGATCTGGAAACGCTGGCGCAGCGGGTGCAGGCGCGGGCCCGACAGCGTGGCGATGTCCTGATCCTGAATGCGTATGGCCCCGCCACTGGGCGTAAGCAAACGCACCACGCAGCGCGCCACGGTCGACTTGCCCGACCCCGACTCACCGACGATACCGAGTATTTCGCCGCGCCGCAGACTGAAGTTCACGTCTTGCGCGGCGCGAACCACATCAACGGCCTTGAACAGGCGGCGGGTGGAATAGGTTTTTTCCAGCCCGGTGACGTTCAGCACGACCTCGCTTTGAATATCACGAGCGGGCCGGGGAATCAGGCTGGGCACGGACGACACCAGCATGCGGGTGTACGGCATGTTTGGCGTCGCCAGAATCTCGTCCCGGGTGCCGACCTCGATCACCTTGCCCTGGTTCATCACCACGATGCGATCGGCAATATCGGACACCACGCCGAAGTCGTGCGTGATGAACAGCACCGCCGTGCCGTACTTTTCCTGCAGCTCACGGATCAGCAGCAGAATCTGTTTCTGTGTGGTCACGTCAAGCGCGGTCGTCGGTTCATCGGCGATCAGCAGCCTGGGTTCGAGAATCAGCGCCATCGAAATCACCACCCGCTGCCGCTGCCCGCCAGACAACTGATACGGGTAGGAATCGTAGACACGGCGCACCTCGGCGATGTGCACCGAGGCCAGCATGTCCATCACCCGTTCGCGGCGCGCACGTTTACCCAGCGAACTGTGGATGCGCAGCACCTCGTCGATCTGTTCGCCGATGGTCTCGACCGGATTGAGCGCGGTCATCGGCTCCTGGAAAATCATGGCCATGCGGGTGGCGCGCAACGCACGCAGGCGCTTCTCGCTGGCCCTCAGCACGTCTTCGCCATCGAGCAAAATGCGGCCACTGCTTGCTTGCAGGCCCTTGGGCAGCAGGCCCATCGAGGCCAGTGAGGTCACCGACTTGCCCGACCCGGACTCCCCCACCACACACAGGGTTTCGCCCGGCGCGATTTGCAGGTTCACGTTCTGGATCAGTTCGCGTCCGCCCGGGCTGCCAGGGCTACCAGCACTGCCGGTACGAACCGACAGCCCCTCGATTTCAAGCACCCATTTTCCGGTTGACGCCTGCCCGGCGTGATCTGCCGCGTGATCTGTCATCGACTGGCTCATGAGCGTTGCGCCATGCGGGGATCGAGCACGTCACGCAACACGTCGCCCAGAATGTTCACGCTCAGCAGCGTCAGGCCCAGCACGATGCCCGGGTAGCCGATCAGGCCGGGCTTGAGCTGAAAGTACATGCGCCCCTCGGCCATCATGTTGCCCCATGAGGGAATGGCGGGCGGCAAGCCGGCACCCAGAAAACTCAGCGTAGACTCGATCAGAATGGCGGCAGCAAAGATATGCGTGCCCTGCACGATCAGCGGTGCAATGGTGTTGGGCACCATGTGACGAAACAACAATCTCGGGGTGCGGGTGCCCAACGAAATAGCGGCTTCCACGTAAGACTCGCTGCGTACCGACAGGATCACGCCGCGCACCAGCCGCACCACACGCGGCACTTCGGGCACGGTGATCGCCACCAGCACGGTGAACAGCGTGCCGCCGCTCAAGGCCACCAGGGCGATGGCCAGCAAGATGCTGGGAATCGACATGATGCCGTCCATGATCCGCATGATGATGCCGTCGGCCGACCGGAAATATCCGGCGATGACGCCGATCACCATGCCCAGCGCCAGGCTGGCCAGGCATGCGCCCAGGCCCACCAACAAGGACACCCGGGCACCGTACAAGACCCGTGACCAGGTATCGCGCCCGAAGGCATCAGTGCCCAGCCAGTGCTCGGCCGACATGCTGCGCAGCCGCGAGGCCGGATCGATGGCGGTGGGATCGGTGGTGCCCAGCCACGGGGCGAAGATTGCCATCAGGACCACCACGCACAACACGACAAAGGCGATGGCAACCGGAACACTAGCCAAGGCCTGCTTCAGCGTTGCCGCCAATGCGCTCAGGCGGCTCGCCTCGGCAGGACTGCCCGGCCCGGCGTCGGTCGGCGCGTGTGGATCGATGGCGGACACGAAATTCTCAGTAGCGAATGCGCGGATCGAAAACGGAATACAGCACGTCGACCGTCAGGTTGATGAAAATGTAGATCAGGGAGAACAGCAGAATCAGGCCCTGAATCACCGGATAGTCACGCGCCAGCACCGCCTCGACCACCAGCCGACCCAGACCAGGCAGATTGAAGACGGTTTCCGTGACGACCACCCCGCTGATCAGCGAGGCCACCCCGATGCCGATCACGGTCAGGATGGGCACGGCCGCATTGCGTAGTGCATGCTTCATCAAGACCACGCCTTCATGCGCACCCTTGGCGCGTGCGGTGCGAATGAAATCTTCGTTCATCACCTCGATGACGCTGCTGCGCGTGATCCGGGCGATCAGGGCCACGTACACCGCGCTCAGCGCCATGATCGGCAGCCACAGCCGCTGGGCAAACGGCCAGAACCCGGCGCTCAAGGGTCGATAGCCCTGCACCGGGAACCAGCCCAGCTGAATCGCCAGCAGGTAGATCAGCAGATAGGCAATGACAAACGTCGGTACCGAGAAGCCGAAGACCGAGAACACCATGATGCTGCGATCAAGCAACCTGCCCTGCTTCCAGGCAGCGATGACACCCAGCGGGATGGCGATGATCACCGTCAGCACCATGGTGCCGATACCCAGCGCAAGCGACGGGCCGACCCGGTCTGCAATCATGTCCAGCACGGGCGTGCCGGACAGCAAGGACGTGCCCAGGTCACCGCGCAGCAGCTGACCGACCCAGTGCGTGAACTGCTGATGAATCGGCAGATCCAGGCCCATGCTGGTTCGAATCAGCGCAAGCTTTTCGTTGGTGGCATCGTCGCCTGCGATGATGGCCGCCGGGTCACCCGGCGTCAGGCGCAGGATCGCAAACACCACCACCGCAACCATGGCCATGACCGGCAGCGTGGCGAGCAAACGCCGCGCAATGTAGGCCAACATGCCTTATTGGCCCTTCTTGATGTTCCAGAACACGGTCACCGGGGAATCCAGCACCCCGGTCAGCTTGGTGCTATAGGCAGCAGGAATGACGAACTGGCCAAGCGGGCCGACCACGCCTTCATCGATCGCCAGCTTCTGGATCTTGGCCGTGATTTCCTTGCGCTCGGACACCTCGGTAGCCTTGGTGAATTGCAGGCGCAGTGCCTCGATTTCCGGCACGTCAGGCCACCCGGCCCAGGACTTCTTGCCCGCCGACGCAATGGTCGAGTTGCCCACCGGGTCGCCGCTGGTGGCCAGGTTGCTGTAGGTGGAGAAGATGCTCCAGCCGCCTTCCGATACCGGTTTCTGGCTGGAACGAAGCGTCACCACGGTCTGCCAATCCATGGCCTTCAGGTCCACCTTGAATCCGGCCTTGCGCAACGCGTCTGCGATGACCACGGGCTGGGCGGCGGAAATGGCAATGTCGGTCGGATGCAGGATGACGACCGGCGTGCCGTCGTAACCCGACTCCTTCAACAAGGCCTTGGCTTTTTCGATGTTGCCCGGAACCACGATGTCTGCACCGTAGTTGTTGGCGTAGGGGTTGCCGCAGCCGAAGACTGCCGCGCAGGTCTTGTAATACTTGGCGTCGCCAACCAGCGCTTGCAGTACCCGTTCCTGGCTGACCGCGTACAGGGCTGCCTGCCGTACCTTCTTGTTGTCGAATGGCGCTTGCAGATGGTTGAAGCGGTAGTAGGTCCAGCTGCCCAGACGATCCAGCGTATCGACCTTGACCTTGTTGTTGGCCTGAACCAGCGGCAACAGGTCGAACGGCACCTGCTCCATGTAATCCACTTCACCATTGGTCAAGGCATTCACGGCCGTCATCTGGTCCGGCATGCTGACCCACTGCACCTTGTCGACGTTCACCACCTTGCCACCGGCCGTCCAGCTGGAAGGTTCGCTACGCGGCACGTAGTCGCGGTTCTTCTCATAGACCACATTCAGGCCGGGCTTGAACTCAGAGGCCACGAACTTGAACGGCCCAGAGCCGATGAACTCTTTGACCGACTCCGATGACGGCGTTTCGGCAATGCGCTTGGGCATCATGAATGCGGGGCTGGAACTGAGTTTCGACAGCCCTTCCATCAGCAGGCCGGTGGGTTCGGTCAGCACCACCTGGAACGACTTGGCGTCGATGGCCTTGATCTCGGACACCATCGGCATCAACAACTGGCCTGCGGCATCGTTCTTTGCCCAGCGCTTAATGGACGCAACGCAGTCTTCGGCTTCCACCGGCGCGCCGTCGTGCCATTTCAGGCCGTCGCGCAAGGTGAAGACGTAGGTTTTCTTGTCGGCCGACACATCCCATTTACCCACCATCTGCGGCTGGATCTTGTAATTGGCATCCGTGCCGAACAAGGTGTCATAAATCATGTAGCCATGATTTCGGGTAATAAAGGCGGTGCTCAGGATCGGGTCCAGCACCCGCAACCCCGATTGCATCACGGCGGTGATCGTCTGTGCCCCGGCCCCCGCCCCCCATGCAAGCGCCCCGATGGCAAACGCAGCACGTAGCGACGTTACGGAAATTGCACGAAGAGTTTTTGACGTGGACGACATCACGGGGACTTCCTGGTAAGAAGTAGGTGAACGGGAGGGCGATATCCGGGTTCTGGTAGCACTCGGACAGGCAGGGGCCGGCCCCTGGGGGCCAGGACGCAGCTGCCGATTATGCCCACCGCCGACTCATCCGGCCACACCTGAATCACGGGCGAAAAAAAACCCATGCACGAAAGGCATGGGTTTTTCAGATCCAGTCCCGGACAAGACATGTCCGGGGCGCGATGCTGCTGGATTTACTTCTCGTCAGGACCTTTCAATTGCGGCAAACCCGCACCGCTGCCCATCGACAACAAACCGCTCTTGAAATAAACGATGAGTTTTTCGCGGGTATCGACGATGTCGAGGTTGCGCATGGTCAGCTGACCGATACGGTCGGCCGGCGAGAAGGTCGATTCGCCCTTCTCCATGGTCAGGCGCTCGGGCTTGTAGGTCAGGTTTTCCGACACGGTATTCAGAATCGAATAGTCGTTGCCGCGACGCAGTTCCAGGGTGACTTCACCGGTGATGGCACGTGCCACCCAGCGCTGGGCGGTTTCGCGCAGCATCAGGGCTTGCGGGTCGAACCAGCGGCCTTGATACAGCAGACGACCCAGCAGGCGACCGTTGTCACGGTACTGCATGATGGTGTCTTCGTTGTGGATACCGGTAACCAGACGCTCGTAAGCGATGAACAGCAGCGCCAGGCCCGGGGCCTCGTAGATGCCGCGGCTCTTGGCTTCGATGATGCGGTTTTCGATCTGGTCGCTCATGCCCAGACCATGACGGCCGCCAATGCGATTGGCTTCCAGCATCAATTCGACCAGGTCGGGGTATTCCACGCCGTTCAGTGCAACCGGCACGCCTTGTTCGAAGCGAACCGTGACTTCTTCACGCTTGACCTCGACCTCGTCGCGCCAGAACGCCACACCCATGATGGGCTGCACGATCTTGATGCCGCTGTTCAGGAACTCCAGGTCTTTGGCTTCATGGGTGGCACCCAGCATGTTCGAATCGGTCGAATATGCCTTTTCCGAGCTCATCTTGTAGGCGAAACCGGCGGCGCTCATGTAAGCCGACATTTCGGCGCGACCGCCAAGCTCGTCGATGAACAGCTGGTCAAGCCAGGGCTTATAGATCTTCAGTTCGGGGTTGGCCAACAGACCGTAGCGGTAGAAGCGCTCGATGTCGTTGCCCTTGTAGGTGCTGCCATCGCCCCAGATATTGACGTCGTCTTCCTTCATCGCTGCGACCAGCATGGTGCCGGTGACGGCACGGCCCAGCGGCGTGGTGTTGAAGTACGTCAGACCACCGGTCGAGATATGGAAGGCACCGGCCTGCAACGCGGCGATACCTTCGGCCGCGAGTTGCTGGCGGCAGTCGACCAGGCGTGCGTTTTCTGCGCCATAGGCCATGGCCTTGCGCGGAATTTCTTCGTAATCGGGCTCATCCGGCTGGCCGAGGTTGGCCGTGTACGCGTAAGGCACCGCTCCCTTCTCGCGCATCCAGTGGAGTGCGGCACTGGTATCCAGGCCGCCGGAAAAGGCTATGCCGACTTTTTGGCCGGCGGGAAGGTGCTGAAGGATCGTTGCCATTTTTCGTCATCACATCGGGGACCGGGAATGCTACTCCACACGCGCGCCTCACGCCAACGGCATGGGGGCGGATTGCGCCGGATTTGGTCCGATTCGGCCATGAATTGGTCCCGAATGCCGATTCATGTCGCGCTTGACCAACCTTTGCGGGCAGTTTTGCGACGCTTGGCCTACGCCGCAACCGCGGTTCGGGCCGTGGAAACGACGTGAGGAATCACATCGCCTGGCTCAACCAGCAGGCTGTCGGTGCTCAGACTTTCCATTCCCAAGCTCTCAGTCCTCAAGTTCTCAGTCCTCAAGCTTTCAGTCCTATACGCCACCGCCTCGCCCAGCACCACCACCGCCGGGCTGGCCAGCCCCTCGCGTGCAATTGTGGCCGCCATGTCACGCAGACAGGTAACCGTGCTTCGCTGATCGGGGCAACTTACGCGCTGCACCACGGCTACCGGCAGATCGGCAGAAAAACCGGCTTGCACCAGCTCATCGCTCAGCCGGGCAGGGTCACCCATGCCCATGTAACAGACCACCGTCAGACCGCTGGTCGCCAGCGCGCGCCAGTCCGGGCGGCTGCCGTCCATGGTGTGGGCAGTCACCAGGGCCACACCGCGCGCCACGCCGCGATGGGTCAAGGGCAGGCCAAGCGCCGGGCCGACGGCAAGACCCGCCGTCAGACCGCCTACCGCTTCGACCGCAATGCCACGCTCGGCAAGCCAGGCCATTTCCTCGCCACCCCGCCCGAAAACGAACGGGTCACCACCTTTTACCCGGGCCACGGTGTGACCCTGCCGTGCGTAGCGTGTCATCAGTCGCAGGATGAAATCCTGTGGGGTGGACCGGCAACCGCCGCGCTTGCCCACATGTACGAAACGCGTGCCTGGAGTGGCAAGTTCAAGAATGCCGGGGCCGACCAAGTCGTCGACCAACCAGATGTCACAGGAGCGCAGCACTCGCTCAGCCTTCCGGGTAAGCAGTTCCGGGTCGCCCGGGCCAGCCCCGATGAGCCAGACCTTGCCGGCTTGACAGGACACGGCAGCGGAAAGGGGTGAGTTCATGATCAGAGCTCCACGCGTAAAACAAAACAGATAGATGGGTGAGTCGTTGAATCAGGACAGCGCCCGATGACACGGGATAGCTGTCCGCCCTGCCGTTCTTGCGACGACTTGGGGCGTGCTGCAGAAAACGGTTACGGCATGGTGGGGCTGTCCACGGTGTCGGGGCTGACCACCTTCACGCCAATGTCGAAACTGGTGGCGTATTGCTCGGCGTTGCGCGCATCCCAACGGCCGCCATCGAACAGGTTGGCGGCACGGTCCGGTGAGTCCGGCACGCAGGCACCGGCCATGGCAGCGGCTTGCAGGTACAGATCGGTACGGTGCACCTCGCGCACCACGTCGCGATATGCCAGCGGCCGGCGCAGCAAACCCCAGCGCGTGAACTGCGTCAGGAACCACATGCCATCGGATTCGTAGGGATAGGTCACCCGCCCTTCGTTGAAGAAGCGCAACGGGTGGGTTTCCTGCCAGGTGTGACCCAGGCCGTCCTGACCGCGCCCCAGCAAGGTGGCTTCGAGCACGCCGGCCGGCTGACCGATGATGTCAGGTTGCGCCAGTCGGCGAGCCACTGCGGCTTGCTGGCCAGCTTCGTCCAGATAACGCGCAGTGTCGATCAAGGCCGCGATCAGTGCGCGGGCGGTGTTCGGGTAACGGTTGGCCCAATCTGCCGAGCAGGCCAGCACTTTCTCGGGGTGATCCGGCCACATGGATTGCGTGGTGGTAGCACTGAACCCCACACCCGCCTCGATAGCCAGCGATTGCCATGGTTCACCCACGCAGAATCCGTGCACCAGACCGTCTTGCAAGGCACCGACCGTGCGCGGCGGCGGCACCACCACACGATCCACATCGCGCGTGGGGTCGATACCGTGGGCGGCCAGCCAATACGCCAGCCACATGGCATGGGTGCCGGTGGCGAAGGTGTGCGCAAGCGTCAGGCTTTCGCCCCCACGTACCGCACGCGCCAGGCCCCAGCCGTCACGCACGCCACGTTCTGACAAGCTGCGAGCCAGTGTGATGCCCTGGCCGTTGTGATTCAAGCCCATCAGGATCGAGGTGGGCGTGGCTTCGCCGCCAATGCCCAGGTGCGTGCCGTAAACCATGGAATACAAGGCGTGGGACGCGTCGAGCGAACCGCTTGCCAGGCCATCGCGCACCATGGCCCACGAGGCCTGCTTCTGCGGCTCGATGCGGATGCCGTATTTGCGGTCGAAGCCCAGTTCGTGTGCCATGGCTACGATGGCGCAGTCGAGCAAAGGGATAAAGCCTACGCGGACGACTTCTTTTTCGGGGCGATCGGTGCCGGTCAGGAAACCGCCGGTAGATGCGAATGCCGCTGTGTCCATCGATAGCGACGGAGCAGCAACAGGGGGGACCGCGGGGGTGAAAGCGGGAGCAACATCAGCAACACCCGATGGGGCAACCGTCGGCACAACAAGCGCATCGACCACGGGCGCTGCCACGACCGTCGGCGCAACAGACTCAGATGCCACCGCTGGCGTCGATACCGCCCCGACGGCCACCGCAACCGGCTTCGCTTCGCGGACAGCACCGGCCGGATTGCTGTGACGGCGGTGCAGGAAATCGACCACCGCCGCCCGGCAGGCCAGGTAGGTCGGATCATTGGCCAGATCGACACGGTCACGCGGGCGCGGCAGGTCTACCTGCTGAATCTGGCCGATGGTGGCGGCAGGCCCATTGCTCAACATCACGATGCGATCGGACAGCAGCACCGCTTCGTCGACATCGTGGGTCACCATGATGGTGGTGCTGCGCGTCTGTGCCACGATCTTCAGCAGCTCATCCTGCAAGTGGGCACGAGTCAGGGCATCCAGCGCACCGAAAGGCTCGTCCATCAATAGCACTTTGGGCTCGATGGCCAGCGCCCGGGCAATACCGACGCGCTGTTTCATGCCGCCGGATATCTCACGCGGCAGCTTGTTCGCGGCATGTGACAGGCCGACCAGGTCCAACGCGGCCTGCACGCGCTCGTCCAGCCTTGCGCGGCTTTCCGTCTTGCCGAACACGCGCTCTACGGCCAGGTGCACGTTCTGCGCGCAGCTCAGCCAGGGGAGCAGGGAATGGTTCTGGAATACGACGGCGCGATCCGGCCCCGGACCAGCGATTTCGCGGCCATCGCAGATCAGCACGCCCGTCGTCGGGCGGGTCAGTCCAGCCACCAGATTGAGCAGCGTGGATTTGCCGCAACCGGAGTGGCCGATCAGGGTAATGAACTCCCCTTTTTCAACGGTCAGGTCAATGTCGCGCAACGCGACGAAGGGGCCTTTGCGGGTCTGGAAAGTCTGTCCGACGCTTTCGATCTGTACGAATCTTTTCATGGCTTCATTCCTCGGCGTAGGTGAATTTCTTGGCCAGTTGCATCAGGGCCAGTTCAAGCATCAATCCCACGATGCCGATCAGGAAAATTGCGATGATGATGTGTTCGATCTTGGCGTTGTTCCACTCGTCCCACAGCCAGAAACCGATACCCGTGCCGCCGGTCAACATTTCAGCTGCGACGATCACCAGCCATGCGGTGCCGATGGACAGGCGCACGCCGGTCAGCACGTGCGGCAGCACGGCGGGCAGCAAGACTTTGGTCAACACCTTCCACTCGGACAGATCCAGCACCCGCGCCACGTTCATGTAGTCCTGCGGCACGCGTTGCACGCCTGCGGCGGTGTTGATGATCATGGGCCAGATCGAGCAGATGAAGATCGCCCAGATCGCAGCCGGGTTGGCCGCCTTGAACAACAGCAGCCCGATCGGCAGCCAGGCCAGCGGCGATACCGGCCGCAGCAGGCTGATGATCGGTGACACCATGGTGTTGATCGGCTTGAAGCGGCCAATCACAAAACCAGCCGGGATACCGATCAGCGCGGCCAGGCCAAAGCCCAGCGCGACGCGTTGCAAGGACGCCAGCAGATTCCAGCCAATGCCCTTGTCGTTCGGGCCGTTGTCATAGAAAGGGTTGGCGAACAATTCCCGTGCCGCCGCCCAGGTCACACCGGGCGTCGGAATCGACGGAATGAGGTTGGCAATGACCTGCCAGACCACCACGAACAGCACAAAACCAATCAATGCACCGCCGGCCGCACGCAGCAGCGGTTCGCTGCGTTCACGCCAGCGCGCGTTGCGCTCGCTGAACCCGGCTGAGGAAGGAACTGCTGCCACGGGAATCTCCAAGAAGGAATCGAATCAGTACAAAAAAATCGGTGCAGACAAATCAGGACAGAAAAATCAGGACAAACTCAGACCTTGATCTTGAATCCGTCGGCATAGGCCTTCGGATTGCTGCCGTCCCACACCGTGCCGTCGATCAGTTTCGAGGTACGCGATTCGCTTTGCGGCAAGGCCGTCTTGGCCGCGGCCGCAGCTTCCTTGTAGAGCTCGATGCGGTTGATCTGCTTGGCCACCGCCAGATAATCGGGGTGATCTTTCAGCAGACCCCAGCGCTTGTGCTGGGTCAGGAACCACATGCCGTCTGACAGATACGGGAAGTTGGCCGAGCCATCACCGTGGAAACGCATGGGGTGCGCGTCATCCCAGGTCTTGCCCAGGCCATCGGAATAACGGCCAAGCATGCGATCGAGAATCGAATCGGTGGCGGTGTTCACGTAGGACTTGGCCGCCACCGTTTCTGCGGTCTGGCGGCGGTTCGACACCGATGCGTCGATCCATTTGCCGGCTTCCAGAATCGCGGCGGTCACGGCACGTGCGGTGTTCGGGTTCTTGGCGACGAAATCGCTCGTGGTGCCCAGCACTTTCTCCGGGTGATCGGTCCAGATGTCCTGGGTCGTGACGCCGGTAAACCCGATCTTGTCGGCAATAGCGCGTGCGCCCCACGGCTCGCCCACGCAGTAGCCGTCCATGTTGCCGACCTTCATGTTCGCCACCATCTGCGGGGGCGGCACGGTGATGACCTTCACGTCTTGCATCGGGTTGATGCCGTAGGTGGCCAGCCAGTAGTACAGCCACATGGCGTGGGTGCCGGTCGGGAAGGTCTGCGCGAAAGTGAATTCGCGCTTGTCGGACTTGATCAGTTTGGCCAGGCCCGCGCCATCGCGCACGCCGGCTTCCAGCAGCTTGTTCGAGAGCGTGATGGCCTGGCCGTTCTGGTTCAGGTTCATCAGCACGGCCATGTCTTTCTTCGGGCCGCCAATGCCAAGCTGTACACCGTAGATCAGGCCATAGAGCACATGGGCCAGATCAAGCTCACCATTGATCAGCTTGTCGCGCACGCCCGGCCACGATGCTTCTTTGGTCGGCACGATGGTCACGCCGTATTTCTTATCGATGCCAAGCACCGAGGCCATCACCACCGACGCACAGTCGGTCAGCGGAATGAAGCCGATTTTCACTTCCTTCTTTTCTGGCGCATCTGAACCTGCGGCCCATGCGCCTGCGCGCACCAAGGGGTCGACTAGGTTGAACAATGCAGCACCTGCCAGCACCTTGGCTGAACCAGTCAGCAGGTTGCGACGTGCGGGGTCGGAAGCCTGCTGGGCAGCAACGGGCTCTACGACAGACGGGGACAGCAGGGGCGCGACATCCACAGGCTTCATTGCATTGGCTCCAGTCAAAAAAAAACGCTCCGCCAAGCCCGGGGGATCACCCCGGGATTGTGCGGAACGTCGTTGTTCCTGGCCGCGTTGTGCGGCGAATGACAGCCGCCGTTGGCCGTCATTCACCTCAATGCAAATCCCATGCCATTTTTTCTGCTGGCTACTCGCCGCGAAAAATTCCTTTTGAAATCAACGGGGTGGCGATCACGCATCCAGCGAGCTGACTCACACCGACCTTTCTGAACCCCCATCAGACGACGAGCTTCGACGCGACCGACTGGTGCATCGCACCATGAGCGTGCGCGGGCATGGCACACGAGCGGTGCCAAGCTCGCCACAACCGGAGATGCGCGAAAGAAACATGCGGCGATCAGGCTCCCCTTCACGCCGTGTCTGCGAATACCATACGGGCTTGGAGGGGCTAGAAACCCGGCGGATCGCCTGCGTCCAAATACTGAAATACTGCGGTGCGGCGCAATCCTCGAACGGCGGTCGTCTGGGAGAAAACGAATGCTTAAAGTCATGTTGATCAACGACGGTGAAGGACGTGTGGTGTCCTTGCGCCGTGTGCTCGCCGAAGCGGGTGTGCAAATCGTCGCGGAAGTCGAGCCGTCCAAGGGGCTGGCCGACGTGATCCGTCAGGTCGCGCCCGACCTGGTGTTGATCGATACTGATGCCCCAGGCCGGGACACGCTTGAAGACGTCTGTGTGGCCAGCGAGCACAGCGCTCGCCCGGTAGTGATGTTCACCGGCGAGAGCACGCGTGAGACGATTCGCGCAGCCCTGAATGCCGGTGTGGCCGCCTATGTCGTGGGCGAAGTGCCGGCGTCGCGCATTCAATCCTTGCTGGAAGTGGCGATGGAACGCTTTGCGGTCGAACGTGAACGCCGCGAGGAATTGTCGGAAACCCGCCGCCGTCTGGCCGACCGCCAGTGGATCGACCGCGCCAAGGGCATTCTGGCGAAAATGCGCAACATCTCGGAAGACGAGGCCTACAAGATGCTGCGCGAACGCGCCATGCAAAGCCAGCGTCGCCTGGGGGATGTCGCCAAGGAAATGGTCGAGCTGACCGACTGGATGAAGCCGTAAGCAAGTTTTTCGCGAGTGCCCTGGCAGCGTGAATGCGCGGCATATCGTGCGAGCATGTCGATATGGACATTCCCACTCAGACCCTTCCCGCTTTTTCCGGCTGGTTGTATGCAGGCGATGACGTCCCCGCTGCCTGTCTGCACTTGCAGGACGAACTTGGCCTCGATGTGAACATGCTGTTGTGGTGCCTGTATGCAGGCGTGCGCGGCACGGCGCTTACGTCGGAAATGATTGCCACTGCAGATGCCGCCTGTGCGCCGTGGCGCGCTCACGTGGTGCATCCGCTGCGAGAAGTGCGGCGCTGGTTGAAAACTGCTGGCCCGCAGGCCCAGGCGCTTCGCAAGCAGATTTTGGCGCAGGAAATCGACAGTGAATGGCATCAGCAAGGCTTGATCGAAGCGGCGGTAAGCCTGGATCGCCAACCGGCCAGTTCCTGGATCGGTGCCTCCAACCTGGCGGCCTACATGCGCTGGGCGCAGGTGACGCCGACGGTCGAAGCCACCCAGGCCGTGCGCACTTTGCTGGCGTCAGCCTATCCGGCGGTGTCGGTCAGCGCTTGATCGGACGGCTGCCCGGGCTGCGCATGCGCCGGAAGATCAGGGCCGAGAACGCCGTCACCACACCCAGCAGCACAAACGCCCCGCTGAAGCCGTGTGCGGTTGAACCAAGATTGCTGCCAAGCACGTTGACCAGGCTTGCGCCAATGGTCACGCCCAAGCCGGTGGCCAACATCTGCGCCATCGAGAACAGGCTGTTGCCACTGCCCGCGTCGGCCGGGTCCAGGCCCCGCAAGGTGGCGCTGTTCATCACCGCGAACTGCATGGAATTCGATGCGCCGAATATGGTGATGGTTGCGATCTGCAGCCACAGCGGCACACCTGGCTCGATCAGGCCGAACGCCGCAATCGACAAACCGACCACTACGGTGTTGACGCTCAGGAAGCTGTGGTACCCGAAGCGTTTGATCAGCCCGCTGATCATGCGACGACCGATCATGCCGCCTGCGGCAGCCGGCACCAGCATCAAACCGGAGTTCAGCGGCGTGAAGCCCAGCTGAAGCTGCAGCAGCAAGGGCAGCATGAAGGGCACGGCGTTTGAACCGATACGACAGACCAGGTTGCCGATCAGGCCGACGCCGAAATTCCGGTCCCGGAACAGGCCCAGACGGAACAAGGGGTTGTCTCGCCTGCGGGCGTGCAGAACATAGGCCAATGCAGCCGCCAGGCTGACCGCCGACAGCCCCATGGCCCAATCGTCGTGATGCTCACCGGCCGGCACATCCAGCGCCAGCGAGAACGCCACCATGCAGGCACCGACCAACAGGAATCCAACAGCATCGAAAGACGGCGCGGCCTGATCCAGCTTGCCCTCGGGCATGAAGCGTCGCACCGCCCACAAACCACCTAGCGCGATGGGCACGTTGATCAGGAAGATCCACGGCCACGATGCGGATTGGGCAAGCAATCCACCCAGGGGCGGGCCAAGCAACGGCCCTATTTGCCCGGCAATCGTGACGGTTGCCAGCGCGGCAATGTATTGCTCGGGCGCCACGCTGCGCAACAAGGCCAGCCGCCCGATAGGCAAGAGCATTGCGCCCCCGATGCCTTGCAGCACCCGTGCAGCCACCAGCTGCGGCAAGGTCTGCGCGGCAGCACAACACAGCGAGCCGAGCGCAAACAACAAGATCGCCGCGAAGTAGATCTGACGCGTGCCGAAGCGGTCTGCCAGCCAGCCAGACGCCGGGATCAGCATCGCCATGGTCAGGGTGTAGGCCACCACTACCGGCTGCATCTGCAAGGGGCTTTCGCCCAATGCAGCCGCAATCGCCGGCAGCGCCGTGTTGACGATGGTGGTGTCCAGCCCCTGCATGAAGAAGCCGGCACCGATCAGAAACAGGAAGGCGGTAGACGGCATCCCCTGGGCGGGGGTGCCGTTGGGTGGCGCAGCACTCATTGCGTGGTCGCGCTTACGCGGTGCCGCCGACCGTCAAGCCTTCCATGCGCAGCGTGGGCTGACCAACGCCCACCGGCACGCTTTGACCATCCTTGCCGCAAGTACCCACACCGGAATCCAGGCGCAGGTCGTTGCCGATCATCGTGATGCGTGACATCGATTCCGGGCCGCTGCCGATCAGCGTGGCACCCTTGACCGGGTAGGTGATCTTGCCGTCTTCGATCATGTAGGCCTCGGACGCCGAGAACACGTACTTGCCGTTGGTGATGTCGACCTGACCACCGCCGAAGTTCACCGCGTACAGACCACGCTTGACCGACTTGATGATTTCTTCCGGGTCCTTGTCGCCTGCACGCATGTAGGTGTTGGTCATGCGCGGCATGGGCAGATGCGCGTAGGACTCGCGTCGGCCGTTGCCGGTCACGCTGGTCTTCATCAGGCGCGCATTCAGCGAGTCCTGCATGTAGCCCTTCAACACGCCGTCTTCGATCAGCGTGGTGCACTGGGTAGCGTTGCCCTCGTCGTCCACATTGAGCGAACCACGACGATTCGGGATCGTGCCGTCATCGACAATGGTCACGCCCTTGGACGCCACCTGTTCACCCACACGGTCCGAGAACACGCTGGAGCCCTTGCGGTTGAAGTCGCCTTCCAGACCGTGGCCCACGGCTTCGTGCAGCAAGATGCCGGGCCAGCCGGAACCCAGCACCACGGTCATTTCACCGGCCGGCGCAGGACGCGCTTCCAGGTTGACCAGGGCTTCGTGCACGGCGTTTTCGACGTAAGCCTTCAGGATCTCGTCGGTAAAGTACTCAAAACCGGTGCGCCCGCCGCCACCTGCATGGCCCATTTCGCGGCGGCCGTTGTGTTCGGCGATCACTGTCAGGGACAGGCGCACCAGCGGTCGCACGTCGGCCGCCATGCGGCCGTCGCTGCCCACCACCATGATGACGTCGTATTCGGCACCAATGCCGGCCATGACCTGCGCCACGCGCGGGTCTTTGGCGCGCGCCATGCGTTCGATGCGCTCAAGCAGCGCCACCTTTTGCGGTGCTTCCAGGGATGCAACCGGGTCCAGGTCACGGTAGAGCGAACGGGCACCCGACTGGGCGAAGTTGCTGGCGACCTTGATCTTGCCTGCACCGCGCTTGGCAATGCTGCGCACCGCACGCGCCGACGACAGCAATGCGTCACGCGACAGCATGTCGGAATACGCAAATGCCGTCTTCTCGCCGCTGAGCGCACGCACGCCCACGCCTTGCTCGATAGAGAAGCTGCCGGTTTTGACGATGCCTTCTTCCAGGCTCCAGCCTTCGCTGCGGGTGTACTGGAAGTACAGGTCGGCGTAGTCCACCTTGTGGGTGAAGATTTCGCCCAGCGCACGGTTCAGGTCGGTCTCGGTCAAGCCCCAGGGATCGAGCAACAAGGACTTCGCAGTGGCCAGAGCCTGGATATTGGGTTCTACAACTAACATATGTGTGTCTCGGCTATCAGGTCAGGACGCGGTGGCGCAGCGCGGGCAAAGCGCCGCGCACGTCGAGAAGTCGGTCGGGATCGACGATGCCGCCGACCACGCCAGGTCCCTCGGGCAGGACGTCAAGCACCTCGCCCCAGGGATCGATGAACAGGGAATGGCCCCAGGTGCTGCGCCCGTTCGGGTGCTTGCCGCCCTGAGCAGCCGCCAGTACGTAACACTGGTTTTCAATGGCGCGGGCCCGCAACAGGGTCTCCCAATGCGCCTTGCCAGTGGTGTAGGTGAAGGCGGATGGCACCAAAATCAAGCTGACTTCGCCCAAACCGCGATACAGCTCGGGGAAACGCAGGTCGTAGCAGATCGACAGACCGACCCGGCCAGCGGGAGTATCGAAGCCGACCGTCTGCTTGCCGGCGCGGATGCTGCGCCCTTCGTCGTAGGACTCGGTGCCGCGCTGGTAATTGAACAGGTGAATCTTGTCGTAGCGGGCCACCCGGGCCCCGTCCGGCCCATAGACCAGCGAGGTATTGAATACCCGCCCCGGCGACAAGGTGGCAATCGGCAGCGTGCCGCCCGCCAGCCAGATGCCGTGACGGCGCGCGGTGTCGGACAGGAATTGCTGAATCGGGCCTTCGCCCACGTATTCGGCAATCGTCAGCTTGTCACTGTCGGCATGGCCCATCAGGCAGAAATATTCCGGCAGCGACACCAGCTTGGCCCCCTGGGCGGCCGCACGGGCAATCAGCTCGGCAGCGGCGGCCAGATTCTCGTCGACGCTGGGCGTCGATACCATCTGAACGGCGGCTACCTGGAACGACAAAGGAGAAACAGTCGGTGCATTCATGGGCTTATTGTCGCGCAGATCAGGGTTGGGGTATTGGCCTCATGGCACCACGGGGGCCGGGCCTGGCTCTTTTTTCACACGGTCGACCTGCGGATCGCTCCAGCCACCCTTGACCGCGTATTCAAACGTGAAGGCCTTGTTCAAGGGGTCGCGCAACACCCATTGCGCCAGGAACGTACCCAGGCCGATGGCCGGATTGACGGCCAGCGCGTAAAGAATGGATGCGGTTCCCGCGTTGACCTCGGGCACCACCACCACACGCAAATCCTGGGTTTCGCGGTCCAGATCCACGCGCCCGCCCATCACCACGGTAGCCGCCACGCCCCGCATCTTGAAGTCTTCTGTGCGCAAGATGCCCTTTTCGATCGTGGCACCGGCAATGATGCTGTCGTAGGCAAAGCCATCGCTGAAGACATCGCGGAAATCCAGCGTGATGCGACGCGGCAGCGCCTGCAAGGACATCACCCCCAGCAGCTTGGCAATACCCGGCTCGGCCTTGAGGAATTGCCCTTTTTCCAGCGCCAGCGACAGCTTGCCGTCCAGGCTCGGGATATCCAGCGAATACGGCCGCCCTGCCCAAGACACCCGACCGTTCAGCGTCCCGCTGCCGCCTTGCATGGTGCCCTTGAGCTTCAGCCGGTCCAGGAATTTGCCTGCGTCATGCAAGGACAAGGCGGCGTCGAGTTCCATGCGACGACGACCCGACCCTTGCACAGTCGGATCGACCCGCCAGATGCCCGTCCCGGCCAGATCGGCGTCCGGGTTGCTCAGACGCAGCTTGCTCATGTGCCATTCACGGCCCTGCGCGTGGCTGGATGCCGTGACCTCCAGCGCGCCCAGATCGCGTCCATACAACACGAATTGCGCGGCACGCAGATCAACATCGGGCATGTCAGCGACGGAATCCTGGTCGAATACCGATTCGGACGCCACCGACGGATCGTCTTCGACCACGAATCTAGCCAAGCGCGCCGTCACACGGTCAGCGCTGCCGCCCTGGCCAACCTGCCATGTGATGTCCCCGGCCATCTTGTCGGCCTCGATCTGCGCCTGCCAGACAAACGGCTTGGCAGCATCACAGGCCACCTTCAGGTCGACTTGTTTCAGACGTCGGCTGCTGTAATGCAATTCGGGCGTCTGCATCGATAAGGAAACACGGTCGAACGCCACGCCCTCGCCGCTTCCCAGGCACTGGCCTGGCGCGCTGCCGCTGCCGCTGCCAGGTTTTGCGGGCAGATCGTTGGCCAGGGCGCTGGCAGATGGCGGGGTGAACTCACCCAGCAGCCCCTGCCAGATCGGCTGATCCACCTTGGCCAGCGCAACCTGCATGGCCAACCCACGTGCCGGCAAGGTCAGTGCAGCACTGCTGGCGGGGCCATCGTGCAGCGACAAGGCTGCGCGCTGAACCTGCATGGACTTGCCCTTGGGCCGCCGCTCGGCCAGACCGTAAAAAACCTGGCCCAGCTTGATACCCAGTTGCTCGCGAGCAGCCGCGTCGGTGCCGCGCCGCTGCCAATCCACCCGCAAGGGCAATGGTGCGGTGGCCGCCTTGCCCAAGGGCGCGGGCAAATCGATGGCCATGCCGTTCAGGGTCGAATCGACCGCCACATCCACATCACCGGTCTGCGTGAACGACACGGTGCCCTGATAACGGCTGTCGCCATTCAGGCGACGCAAGATGGGCAAGCTGCCCCAGCGGGAAATCCCCGTGCTGTTCACGGTGCCATCAATGCGCAACAAGCTGCGGCCGCCAGTTGCGGTGTCGCCCGTGATCACAACCGGTCCACCCAGGAAGGTGGCATCCACACGAGGCATGGCAATGCCGTCGTTGTTGAAAGTCATTCGCCCAGTCACCCGTTCCAGGGTCGGCAAGGGTGAAAACAGGAAGACATCGTTTCCGCTGAATTCCACGCCGCCATCAACCTGCGTGGCGTCCAGGTCAGACAGTGGCAGTGTCAGTGCGAGCGGCAGGCGCACGTCACCGCTGATGCGTGACTCATCGAGAAAACCGCCAATCATCTGACGCAACGGCGACTGCGCCACGAAGCGCAGCAGGGCCGCCGCCGGTGCCGCTGGCGTGGCCTCGAGCTTCAGCTTGGCGTGATCGTCCATGTTGTCGATGCTGGCTATGGTGCGGCCAAGCTGCACGCCGCCAGTTACCCCGTCGACACGCGCGCTGCCGCGTTCGGCCACCAAACGCATGCCGCTGCGCTCGAACACCAGGTTGCCATTGATCCCGTCGATTCGCGGCCAGGGCGATGTGCCGCCGCCTGACGGGGCTGCGTAATCAAGCGTGACCTCGCTGATCCTGCCCGCCACCTTGAACTCGCCCGTATCGGGCTTGCGGAAAGGGAAATCCCGCAGATCGCCGCGCACCCTGAACTGGGTTTCCTGCAGACGGCCCACCACCAGCGAGCGGCGCAGCCAATTACGCACGTCGGCATTGACTTCCAAGGGTATGAAGCGATGCACATCACGGGCATCGCCGTATTCCAGCACGCCCGTCAGATCAAGCAGTCCGCTCGGACTCTTGCCACCTTCCTGCCAGGCACCTGCCCCGCGCGCGGCCAGGCGGGCATGTACAAGATGCACCTTGTCGAATTCCACCCGCAGCGGAGCGTTGGCCGGCCAAAGCACCTTCACGCTGCCCTTCAGGGATTCCAACGGCACGATGGGGTCGGCAAACACACCCGGGAAATTCAGGACGGGCTGGCGCGCATCGATCTGCAGATCGAGCCGGCGCGCCGCCAGCGAAAAGCTGCCCGACAGGCGCTCCACGCCGGGGCGTTGCGGCTCGGCGGCCAGCTTGCCCGTAGGCACCGGCGCGCCGGCCAATGCCAGATTGTCGATCCGGCCTGACCCCGACACGCCGTCAGGCGTTGGCGTCCAGCCTGCCCAATTGAGGGCAAAGGCGTCGATCCCGCCTTTGGGATCAAGCTGTGCCAGCTGGGTTTGCCATGCCGGCTCCAACGGGAAACGACGCGCCAAGGCAGACACCGTGCCCAGATCGATACGCGCAATGCGCACCTCGCCAGAGGCGGGCGTGGCTTCCTGCGCCTTGATGCGCTTGAGGCTGAGTTCACCGGGCGCAAGCGCCAGGCCGTCACGCAGACGCACTGACAGGTTCTGCAGCGAATAGCGTTCGTCGTAATCGCTGCGAGATGCCTGCAAGCGAGCACTTGCTTGCTGCACATCCAGGCGCGGCAAATCCTTGCGCAGGCCGACATCCAGGTTTTCCACGCCCAGATCGGCCGTCAGATCGGTGATCCGGCCACGTTCCATGCCAAGCCAGGCCGTCAGCCCGGCACGTCCGGCCTTCACGTCTGCAGGCACACTGATCCACGGCCGCCAGGCAGCCAGGTCCACCTGCGAAACGGCCAGATAGGCTTCACCGCGCCATTCACGCACATTGGCCGCGCTGCGGGTAAACCATGCATGGGTGAAATCAGCACGCAGATCCAGCGGCGACGCAAGATTGGCTGGCGGTGTGGCACGTACGGCCAGACGGTGATGATGGCCCTGGTTGCGCAGCACCGCGTGCAGTCCATCGATGGCCAAGGGCGGCGCGCCGCGTTGGGCGTCGGTCCAGCGCAGGCTGGCCTGACGGATCACGATTTCGTCTTGCGCCACCAGCCAGCGCACCAGCGCCGGCTCGCTTCCATCGCTTGGCTGGCCATCATCGAGTGGCAAGCCTGCAATCCAGAACGCACCTTGTGCATCGCGTTCAATATCGAGCGTGGGCCCGGTCAGGACCAACTGGCGCAGTCGAGGGGACAGGGTAAACACGCTGCGCCAGGACACGGTGGCCGATACATCCTGCAGGCGCAGCGCAACCTGACCGTCAGGCCCCTGAATGCGCAGGTCCGTCAGCGCCAGTTCGGGATTCAAGCCACGCCAGTCGGCTGCAACGCTGCCGATGCTGACCGGAGCCTTCACCGCGCGCGACACCATGCGTTCGATTGCCGGACGATAGTCGTCGATGCCCGGCAATACCAGGTAGCGCACGGCCAGAATGCCAAGCGCACACACCAGGTAGAGAGACAGCAAAGCGAGGCCAAGCCAGCGCATGAGGCGGCGAAGTGTGGAATCGATACGCACGAGGAATCAAAAGCGTCGACACCGGGAAGGCGACAACAAAATCAGAATAAGAAGCAGCAAAACCGGCGCACCTGGGCAGCGACCGCTACAAAGATGCCAGTCTACCCAGATATGATGGCCCAATCCCGATTTACGCTGGCATTCGGTCTCTGGACGCGAACCCCAGCGACAATCGGTAACGCGGCTTTCATCGCGTTTGCCTTGCCGGGCGCTTTTATTACCGTAATGGCCGATTGGTCTGATCTGCCATGACGGAGCAACGCCTTGTCCGTGCCGACTGGCACATGTGCTGTTTTTCACTCGCGAGTCCTGTCGATGTCCGAGTCTTCCCTACTCGCCCCTGCGCTGGCCTGGTCTGGCCACCTTCGCCGTCGGCTTCAGAATTCACCCGGTTTTGCCGACTGGCTGGCCACGGCGGCACCGCAGCCACTTGACGAGGTACGTCTGGCCCAATGGTTGTGCGAACTGCGTGCAGAACGTATTGCAGTGGCCAGTGACGAGCCGGGGCGAGCCATGCCCAGCGCCGATTGCCGGTCGGTATTGCGCCGCCTGCGCGACCGGGTGTTCTGCGTGGCAATGGTGCGCGACTTGGCAGGCCTGGCCCCCTTAGAGGAAATCGTCGGTGCCATGACCCAGCTGGCAGAGATCGCAGTGGCGGAGTCGTATCGCAGCATCGCAGCCGAACTGACCGAGGTGCACGGCGTTCCGCGCGAAGCGGTCAGTGGCGCTCCCCAGGAAATGCTGATCGTCGGCATGGGCAAGCTCGGCGGCCAGGAACTGAATGTGTCGTCGGACATCGATCTGGTGATGCTGTATGGCGATGAAGGCGACACCGACGGACCACGCCCCATCTCTAACCACGAGTTCTATGGCCGGCTGACCCGCCGCATGATGCCGGTGATCTCCGAAATCGACGCCGACGGCCATGTTTTCCGCACCGACCTGCGTCTGCGCCCGGATGGCGATTCCGGCCCGCTGGCGTGGAGCCTGGACGCATTCGAGAACTACCTGGTCAGTCAGGGCCGGGAATGGGAGCGTTATGCCTGGCTGAAAGGGCGGCAGCTGCCGGCGCGCGCCTTTGCAGGCAGCACACCTGACGCGCAAGAAGCACAACTGGAAGGCCTGCGTCGCCCCTTTGTCTACCGGAAATACTTCGACTTCGATGCACTGGCCGCGCTGCGCTCGCTGCGCGAACGAATTCGCCAGGACTGGAATCGCCGTGCCAGCGCCCGCAGCGGCATCGAATCCGAGGACAACGTCAAACTTGGTGAAGGCGGCATCCGCGAGATCGAGTTCGTGGTGCAGTTGTCGCAACTGGTGCGCGGGGGCCGGCTGCAAGCCTTGCAGACGCGTGGTCTGTTGAGTGCACTGCACGCGGAACGCGATGCCGGCCTGATCTCGCCGGCCGATGCGGAAAGGCTGGAAAAGGCCTACCGCTTCCTGCGCCGGGTCGAGCACACCTTGCAATACCGGGAAGACCAGCAGACGCACCTGATGCCGTCCGACCCGGAACAGCGCGCAGCGTTGGCCCAGGTGCTGGGTTTTGCCGACACAGCGGCATTCGAAGCCGTGCTGGCGGAACACCGTAGCTTCGTCGAAGCAACCTTCCGCAACGTGTTCCGCATGACGGGCATGGAAACGCCTGCCGACGATGCCGCGCCCGACACCGTGGCCGAAGACCCCGATGCCGCGCTGGCCGATCGGATTGCCAATCGCTTCGGCAATGATGCGCCCGCCTTGCAGTCCCGGCTTGAGGCCATGGCACGCAGCTCGCGCATTCGCAGCCTGCCGGAAACCAGCCAGCGCAGGCTCAGCGCCCTGCTGCCCGCCGCTGTGGATGCGGCCGCTGCTACCCAGGCACCGGCTGCCGCCCTGGCGCGCCTGTTCGATCTGATCGAGACCATTGCCCAGCGCAGCGCCTATCTGGCCTTGCTGGCCGAATACCCGGAGACCCTGGCGCGCGTGGCCCGCATCGTGGCCGCAAGCGATTGGGCGGCGCAGTACCTGATGCGCCACCCGCTGTTGCTTGACGAACTGCTGGACTGGCGGACCTTGCTGGCCGCACCGGACTTCACTGTGTTTGCCAACGAGTTGGCGGCGGAACTGGATGCCAGCGTGATTGCCGGCAACCCGCCCACACCCGATGTCGAAAGCCAGATGAACGTAATGCGTGACGCGCAACGTCAACTGAGCTTCCACTTGCTGGCGCAAGACCTGGAAGGCAGGCTTAGCGTCGAGCACCTGGGCGACCACCTGTCGATGTTGGCCGATGTGCTGCTGAACGAAACCCTGCGCCGGGTGTGGCCGCACATCAAGGGAGCCGATCCAAGCGTTCCGCCTCGGATAGCCGCCATTGCCTACGGCAAGCTCGGCGGCAAGGAGCTGGGTTATGCCTCGGACCTGGACCTGGTCTTTGTCTACGACGACCCGCGTGACGATGCGCTGGAAATCTACTCGCGCCTGGTGCGCCGCGTCATGTCATGGATGGGATCGATGACTTCGTCGGGTCGTCTGTATGAAGTCGACCTGCGCCTGCGCCCGGATGGGGATGCCGGCTTGCCGGTGATTTCCACCGAGGCGCTGGAGCGTTATCAGCGCGAAAAAGCCTGGCCCTGGGAACATCAGGCCATTACTCGTGCGCGCTTTGCGGCGGGTAATGCCGAGGTGGGCGCACGCTTCGAGCAGATCCGCTGCGATGTGCTGTTGATGCCGCGCGACGCACAAGCCTTGGCCACCGAGGTGCGTGCCATGCGTGAAAAAATCCACGCCGGCCATCCGAATACCAGTGGCCAGTTCGACCTGAAGCACGATGCGGGCGGCATGGTCGATGTCGAATTCGTGACGCAATACCTGGTGCTGCTGCACGCCCGCGAACATCCGTCATTGCTGAAAAATCTGGGCAACATCGGCCTGCTGCGTCTAGCTGAACAGGCGGGGTTGATCCCGACCGGCATGGCCGAAGCGGCAGGTGATGCTTACCGCAGCCTGCGACGCGAACAACATGCACTGCGGCTGCAGGGCATCGACAAAGCCAGACTGCCCGCCGACAGACTTGTCGCCGAGCGCAATACTGTTATTGCTTTATGGGAGGCCGTGTTGGGTGCACGCGGGCGTAGTCACGCATGAGTGAGTCAGCATTGATCAAAACGGCGACAGAGCTCGCCATGATGCGCGTGGCCGGCAAGCTTGCGGCCGAGGTATTGGGCATGATCGCACCCTATGTGCAGCCCGGCGTCACGACCGAAGAACTGGACCGACGCTGCCACGAGTACATTGTCGAGGTGCAGAAAGCGACGCCTGCGAACATCGGGTATCGCGGGTTTCCCAAGACCATCTGTATTTCGGTCAACGATGTCATCTGTCATGGCATTCCATCGGCGCGGGTGCTGGCCGATGGCGACATCGTCAATATCGACGTGGCGGTCATCCACAACGGTTGGTACGGCGACACCAGCCGCATGTACCTGGTTGGCCAGCCGGCACCGATTGCGCGCCGCCTGGTACGTACCGCCTACGAGGCCATGTGCGCCGGTATTCTGGAAGTGCGCCCGGGTGCCACGCTTGGCGATATCGGCAACGCGATTGAAAGCGTGGCGCAACGAGATGGCTTCAGCGTGGTGCAGGAGTATTTCGGCCACGGCATCGGCAAGCGATATCACGAAAGCCCGAAGGTATTGAACTACGGCGAGCGTGGCGAGGGGATGGTGCTGGAACCCGGCATGGTGTTCACGGTCGAGCCGATGATCAACGCCGGCAAGCGGCACACCCGGCAGTTGGCTGATGGCTGGACCGTGGTCACGCGCGACCGGTCGTTGTCAGCGCAGTGGGAACACATGGTGGCAGTGACCGACACGGGCTTTGAAGTGCTGACGCCGTGGCCGGACCGATCGGTGGACTATGCGCCGATCGTGTAATCAGCAAGAGGGGGCACCCGCTGCCCCGCCCTAGCCCACGAGCCAGCGTGTGCCCCACAAGACCATCATGCCGACCACCATGGTCAGTGTGATGCTGCGGCTGATCAGAAACACCGGAATCGCCGACAGACCTGCCAGCAGGCGCAGGTCCAGTTGCGGCCCGTCAACCGTCCACGGTGCCATCTCGGGCACCACGATTGCCGCCAGCGCCGCCACCGGCGCGTACTTGAGCGCGCGTCGCACGGACGGCGACAAGGGGATGTGATCCCCGAACAGCAGGTAGCCGCAACGCGTGATGAAGGTATTCAAGGCCATTGCGGCAATCACCAGCACCGCGTACCAGAAATCAAGCTGCGCGCTCATGGACGGCCCTCTTGCTGCTTCAGACGTTCGATGCGCACATCGGCCCAATACCCCGCCACGATGCCGGCGATGACGGCCAGCAGCAGCCCCACCCGCAAGGGCAGCGGCTGCGTCAGCCAGGATACGAAAGACGCCACCACCACCGCCAGCAAAGCCGGGCGGGCGGCACACATGGGCACCAGCATGGCGATCAGGGCCAGCACGGCAGCAAACTCCACCGACCAGCTTGACGGAATGGCACTGCCCAACAAAACGCCAACAACCGTGGACGTCTGCCACATCAGCCAACAGATGACCCCGCTACCCACGAAATACCACGTCTGCGAGCGCAAGGCCGGGCCGTTGAGGTGATTGTGATCGGCCATGAATTTGATGAAGCTTGCGTCAGTATTGACGAAGCCCAGGAAGATGCGCCGACCCGGCGAATAATGGCGGAAGAACGGATGCAGCACGGCACCGAAGATCACGAAGCGCAGATTGACGATGAAGACCGCGCCAAATATCAGCCAGATGGGTGCGCCTGCGGCAATCAATGGCAAGGCAGTCAACTGCGCCGACCCCGCGAACACCAGCATCGACATGGCCAGCGACAGCCACAACCCCAGCCCGACCTTGGCCATCGCAACCCCAGCCACCACGCCCCAGGCACCCAGGGACACCAGCATGGGCGCAATGCCACGCACGCCTTGCCAGAACGCGGTGCGCCTGACTTCGTTGGGTGACATCCCACAGGCCGCCACCGGGGCCACGGCAGATGTCGCAGACAAGTCCGGTGATGCGCTTGCGCACCTGTCCTCGGCCGACCGCACCGCTCCCTCCCCACTTGTCCCGCTCACGAGCCTAGTCTCCCTCGCCACGTCTGTTGTTCACCATACCGCCGTTGCGAGTGGCACCGCGCAGTTGGGTGCAGGATTGTACCGAGGCACGGCACCCGCCTTGTCGTATCCGCACAAACCCGAGCACGCGTCGGGCTGATCCAAGCCATCAAAACTTGTTATTGGACACGTCATTAAGCGCTCGGTAAGGTGACTTCACAACACCTACAAGTACGTCCAGGAGATCACCCATGCTGCCCACCCTGCGCCACGCAGCGCTTGCCGCTGCACGTCGACATACTGTGCTTGCCGCTGCACTCGCCTCGCTTTGCGCGCCGGCCTTCGCCGGCACCGTCACGGTCATCACCTCCTTCCCCAAGGAACTGACCCAGGCCTACAAGACGGCTTTCGAGAAGAAGCACCCCGACATCAAGCTGGAAATTCTCAACAAGAACACCGTCGCCGGCATCGCCTACGTGCGCGAAACCGCCATCGGCCAACGCCCTGAAGTGTTCTGGGCCAGCGCACCCGATGCGTTTGAGGTGCTGGGCCGCGACAAGCTGCTGGCAGCCGCCCCCGAGGTCGACAATCCGGCGATTCCGGCAAAGATCGGCAACTATCCGATCAACGATCCCAAGGGCTTCTACAAGGGTCAGGCGCTGGCGGGCTACGGCATCATGTACAACACCCGCTACCTGAAAGCCAACAAACTGACCGCGCCCAAGGAGTGGAAAGACCTGCTCGGGCACGAGTGGTTCGGCCACATCGGCACCACCTCGCCCTCGCGCTCGGGCACCATGCACCTGACGGTCGAAACCATTCTGCAAGGCGAAGGCTGGGATGCCGGCTGGAACACCTTGCTGCGCATGTCGGCCAACGCGGCATCTGTCACTGAGCGCTCGTTCGGCGTGCCTGACGGCGTCAACAACGGCCAGTTCGGGGCCGGGCCGGTGATCGACTTCTTCGGACTGGCAGGTCGTTATTCCGGCTTCCCGGTGGACTTCGTCTACCCCACCGTAACCTCGATTGTCCCGGCCAATATTGCCGTGATCGATGGCAGCAAGAACCCCAGCGAAGGAAAGAAATTCGTCGCCTTCACGCTCAGCGACGAAGGCCAGCAACTGCTGCTCGACCCGAAGATCTCGCGTCTGCCGGTGCTGCCTTACGCCAAGCTCGCGGGCAAGGTGCCACAGGGCTACCCCGACCCGGAAGCGATCGCCAAACGCAGCAAGGTTCAGTTCGACCCGAATCTGTCGGAAGCACGTTATTACGTGGTGCAGTCGATGTTCGACCAGACCATCACCTTCCGCCTGAAGGAACTGCAAGGCGCAGCACGCGCCATCTTCGAGGCCGAAAAGAAGCTGGCCGGCAAGGCATCGCCGCAAGCCGCCGAGCTGTTGAAAGAAGCCCGTGGCCTGGCATTCACGCCCTTGGTTGGCAGTGATCTGGCCAAAGACCCGCGCTTCCTGGAACTGTTTGCCAAATCCAAGAAGGACGCTGCGGTGAACAAGGAAATCACCGGACTGGAAGGCAGCTGGAACACCAAGGCCAAGGCCAACTACGAGCGTGCGGTCACCCTCGCGCAGCAGGCGGCAGCCTTGGCACGCTGAACCTCAGCGACCGTTAGGCAGTTGCACGTTCGGGCGTTGAGTCCGAGCGGGGCAACTGCCGCGGCGATGGCCTCTGATTTACCGGTCTACCCGCGCGGCATCTGACAGAGATACCCGACGGTCCCCAACTGATGCCTGGTTCCTGACTTTTTGTCCGGCACCCGGCGTCAGTCTCTGATCGCCCTGCGTTTGCCGACAAGCCAGATTCCTCGCCACCTTTTTTCTTTTGCAGCGAGCGCGCCGCATGATGTCCCGTTTCCCTCTGGGCCCCAGTTTGGCAGCACTGCTGGTGCTGGCCTTCCTCGGTCTCTTCCTGATATTCCCGGTCGGCACCGTATTCCACAGTGCCTTCGTCAATAGCGACGGCAGCTTCACGCTGGGCCACTTCTCGGCCTTCTTCGACCAGCCACTGATGAAGGAATCCTTCATCAACAGCTTGTACGTCGCGGTCATGTCATCGGTGTTTGCGGCGATCATCGCGGTGCCGCTGGCCTACTTCACGGTGCGCTTCGAGTTTCGCGGTGCGCTGCTGATCCAGACGCTGGGCGTGCTGCCGCTGATCATGCCGCCCTTCGTAGGCGCGGTTGCCCTGCAGCTGATCTTTGGTCGCTCAGGCAGCGTGAATCTGCTGCTCGACGAATGGTTCGGCGTGTCGATCCCGATCATGGATGGCCTGAACGGCGTGATCTTTGTCGAGTCGCTGCACTACTTCCCGTTCATCCTGATGAACCTGACGGTGGCGCTGCGCAACATCGACGGAGCCATGGAAGAAGCCGCGATGAATCTCGGCACACGTGGCTGGCGTTTGTTTTCGCGTGTGATCTTCCCCCTGGCACTGCCCGGCTTCGTGGCCGGTACCTCGCTGGTGTTCGTGAAGGTCTTCGACGATCTGGGTACACCGCTGGTGCTGGGCACCACCAACATGTTGGCACCCCAGGCCTATCTGCGCATCACGCAGGTGGGGCTGGAAGACCCGATGGGCTATGTGATCAGCGTGATCATGATCGCGTTCTCGATTCTGGCGCTGTACATGTCGGCGCGCATGTTGAAGAACCGGGATTACTCGACCACACAAAAAGGTGGCACCGCCATTCAGCGCCGACGCCTGCGGCCTGTCGAGAGCATGCTTGCCTATGGCTGGATAGTGCTGGTGCTGCTGCTGACCCTGTCACCGCACATTGGTGTGCTGCTGCTGTCGTTTGCCAAGGTGTGGAGTTTTGCACCGCTGCCCGACGCCTACACGCTGGCCCACTACGAGACCGTGTTCGCAGATTCCAGCAACATGATCGGCAACACCTTGCTGTACTGCGGCCTGGCAGCAGGTATTGACGTGGTGCTGGGCACCGCCATCGCCTACCTGATCCTGCGCACCCGCCTGCCGGCCCGCCAATGGCTGGACTGGGCAGCATCGGCTGCACTGGCGATCCCGGGCATCGTGCTGGCCATCGGTTTCCTGCGCACCTTCAAGGGCGTGGAGATTCCGTTCACAGACACGCTGGTCACCTCGTCGTGGATCATCATCGTGATTGCCTATGCGGTGCGCCGCCTGCCCTATGCCCTGCGGGCCTGCATGGCTGCCTTGCAGCAGTTGAACGTATCGCTGGAAGAAGCCGCTGAAAGCCTGGGCGCAGGAAAGCTCAGCACCATCCGGCGCATCGTCATCCCGCTGATGGCGGGCGGCATTCTGGCGGGCTTTGTCACCAGCTTCATTACCGCAGCGGTGGAACTGTCGGCCACCATCATGCTGGTGTCGCGCGAAAGCCAGGCACCCATGAGCTACGGCATCTATCTATATATGCAAAGCGTGGCTGGGCGTGGCCCGGGCGCGGCACTCGGCGTGCTTGCCGTGATCGCTGTTGCCGCCGGCACCTATGCCTCTCATTTGCTGGTCGAACGTACTGCGGCGCGGCTGCGCGCCACCCGCGCACAGGAACATGAATCGTGAAGCAACCCAACATCAAGAAAGTCGGCGTCGAGTGCCGCAACATCCGTCTGTCTTACGGCAACACCGAGGTGTTGAAGGACATCAATATCTCGATTGCGCCGGGTGAGTTCTTTGCGTTGCTGGGCCCGTCGGGGTCCGGCAAATCCACCCTGCTGCGACTGATCGCAGGCTTCAACCAGCACCAGCATGGCCAATTGCTGGTCGATGGCCGCGACATCAGCGGCGTGCCGCCCTGGGATCGCAACATCGGCATGGTGTTCCAGAACTACGCGCTGTGGCCCCACATGACGGTCTGGGACAACGTGGCCTTCGGTCTGGTCGAACGCAAGGTGCCCAAGGCCGAGCTGCGCGAACGTGTACAGGCGGCACTTGAGCTGGTCGGTCTGGCCGACTATGCCAAGCGTCGTCCGAACCACCTGTCGGGGGGGCAGCAACAACGCGTGGCACTGGCGCGCACCATCGTGATCGAGCCGCAGGTATTGCTGCTGGATGAGCCGCTGTCCAATCTGGACAAGAAGCTGCGGGTGCAGATGCGGCGTGAACTGCTGGCGCTGCAACGCAGACTGGGCATCACCACCATCTTCGTCACCCATGACCAGGAAGAAGCCATGACCACCGCCGACCGCATGGCGGTGTTGAATCACGGCGTGGTGCAGCAGCTCGGCAGCCCGGCCAACCTGTTCGATTTCCCCAGCAACCGTTTTGTGGCGGACTTCGTGGGCACCATGAACGTGCTGGAAGGCAATGTCCGCGAACGCAACGGCGGCGACATCGTGCTGGGGGTGGACGGCGTGGGCGATCTGCGCCTGCCGGTCGATAACGAGACCTTGCCCACCGGCAGATGCGCTGCCAGTTTCCGGCCCCATACCGTGGTGGTCGAAGCGGCAGGTGCAGTCGGGGATGCGCGTTACACCTGGCTGCCGGGCGAAATACTGGCCAGCGAATTCCTGGGCGAATTCACGCGTTATCAGATCCGCATCGGCACGCAGCAACTGACCGCCGATCAGACACACTACGCGGGATTGTCGAAATTCCCGCCCGGTGCATCGGTGGCGGTGGGTATCGATCCCTCGCAGGTGAGGCTGCTGGCGGCATGAGCGGCACACGCGCGCGGTCCACCCCGTGGCCGCGCCCGGCCGGCAGGGCTTTCGCAGCCTGCTCGTCCGTGGGACAGTGCTGCTGATGGAGCTTTATCAGATTCGCGCTTTTGTGATGGTTGCCCGCCTGGGCAACCTGACGCGCGCTGCCGAAGCGCTGTCGGTCACTCAGCCCGCCGTCACGGCCCAGATCAAATCACTGGAACAGTTGCTGGGCGTGGCCTTGTTCGAACGTCAGGGCGGGCGGCTGGTGCTGGCCAAGGCCGGCGAAATCCTGCTGCCCAGCGCCGATGCCTTGTTGGCGGCCGGTGCAGAACTGCGCGCCCAGGCCCTGAAGCTGCAGGGCGAGATCTGCGGTCACCTGGACTTCGGCATTCCCAGCGAGCACCCCGATTTCCTTCGGGTGGGCGAATTGGTGGCTGCGATGGCACGCACGCTACCTCGTGTCGATCTGCACACCCGCACCCTGCCCGCTGTCGCACTGGCCGAACAAGTGCGTACCGGGCAATTGGCGGCCGCGCTGACGATCAGCGCCAATCCGCCCCTGGACGTGCAGTGGATCGACCTGCGCAGCGTGCGTTTCCGGGTTGCCATCCCCAATGCGCTGGCTGCGTCGGCGGCCGGTGCCGGTTGGCGCGAGCTGGCCACCCTGCCCTGGATCGACACCACCGACAGTGCACACCCCCATGTCTTGCTGCGCGATTTGTTCGAACGCCACGGTCTGAGCCCGCAGGTAATCGTTCGCAGCGACGACGTGGCGGCGCTCGATGCGCTGGTCCGGGCAGGCGTCGGTTGCGCCTTGCTGCGTGAAGAAGTGGCGCTGCGCGGTGCGGAACGGGGCGATTTCCTGGTCTGGGGCCACGCCCGGACGGATGCCCGGCTGGGTCTGATTACCGCGTCGGAACGGGCTGGCGACCCGATGGTGGTGGGTCTGAGTTCCGTATTACGCACAGTCTGGGGACTGGCCTAGGCGCGAACCGGCAATGGATTGCTACAATCATGGGCTAATCGGCGTAGATCCCAAGGAGTCCTGCCATGAGCAGCGCTGTCGAACAAGGCCCGGTCGTTGAAGTAGACGGCCACGATCTGCCAGTCTCGTGCCCGGGGCCGCAAACCCCGTTGTGGAGCCTTCACCCCAAGGTTTTCCTCGACATGAGCACCGGCCAGGCAAAGTGCCCGTACTGTGGAACCGACTACCGGCTCAAACCCGGTAGCAAAGTCCACGCGCATTGATCGGGCGGCCCGGCCGCTCGTTTCGATGGACAGGGGGACCTGGTCACCCTGTCTGGTTCTCACCACCCCGGCTTGCCGGGGTTTTGGTTTTATATCGACGTGCACCATAACGACTACATCCTGACCCTGTCCTGCCCGGACACCACCGGCATCGTGTTCAACGTGTCCGGCTTCCTGTTCGAGCGCGGCTGCAACATCCTCGACTCGCAGCAATTCGGCGACGACGATACGGGCCTGTTTTTCCTGCGCATTCACTTCGACCTGCCGGCAGGCACGTCCGAAGCCGACATCAGCGCCCAATTCACGCCGCTGGCCGAGAAGTTCTCGATGCAATGGCAGATCCGCGATGCCCGCAAAAAGGCGCGCGTCCTGCTGATGGTCAGCAGCCACGGTCACTGCCTGAACGACCTGCTGTTCCGCGCCAAGTCAGGCCAGTTGCCGATCGAAATCCCGGCGGTGGTGTCCAACCACCCTGACTTCGCGCTGCTGACGGCGTCCTACGGCATTCCGTTCTATCACCTGCCGGTCACCGCAGGCGACAAGGCCCAACAGGAACGCCAGGTGTTGCAGATCGTCGAACGCGAACGCGTCGACCTGGTGGTGCTCGCCCGCTACATGCAGATTCTGTCGGGCGACATGTGCAAGGCCTTGTCGGGCCGCGCGATCAACATCCACCACAGCTTCCTGCCCAGCTTCAAGGGCGCGCGTCCGTACTACCAGGCGCACGAACGTGGCGTGAAACTGATCGGTGCCACGGCGCACTACGTGACCGCCGACCTGGACGAAGGTCCGATCATCGAACAGGACATCGCGCGGGTCGACCACGCCATGTCGCCCGAGATGATCACGCAGGTTGGTCGCGACGTGGAATCGCAAGTGCTTGCCCGTGCAGTTCGCTGGCACGTCGAGCACCGCATTCTGTTGAACTCCCACAAAACCATTGTCTTCCGCTGATCCCATGCCCAAGCCCGCTCCCAGCGCCAACTACGCCACGCCCGATGAGGCGGAACACGCCTTCTACGAGGCTTTGGAACATGCCGACCTGGCGCTGCTGATGAGCGTGTGGGCGGAAGATGAAGAAATCGCGTGCATCCACCCGGGCGGCAGCCGCCTGGTGGGTCACGACGCCGTCAAGCAGGCCTGGGCCGAGATTCTCGGCAACGGCCCGGTGTCGATCCGCCCCACCCGCCGCCATGCGCTGCAAAGCCTGATGGGCGCGGTACACACCCTGGTCGAACAAGTGGTGGTGGAAACACGCGAAGGAACCCAAGTGGTGAACTGCTACACCACCAACGTGTTCCACAAGGGCGCGACTGGCTGGCACATGGTGTTGCATCACGCATCACAGGCACCCGACGACATCGATGCCGACGAGCACGACGTCCCGGACATGCTGCATTGATGCCGGGTCATGCTCGCCCGTTTAGATCTTAGCGACTGCCCTACCCCGGTCTGGTTGCCCGAAGGGCACAGCCAGACCGTCTTCGCCGCGCTGTACGCCCGTCGCCCGCAGCTGGGCTTCCTGCGCGAGCGGCTCGATACGCCCGACGGCGATTTCATCGACCTCGACTGGACCGGTCCCGGCCTGACGCCCAACAGCGCGTCAGTAGTGACCGGTGCACCGCTGCCGGTGATCCGTCCACGCACCGAACCTGGCCAGCGCGCACTGGTGCTGTTCCATGGCCTGGAAGGCAGCAGCGCCAGCCACTACGTGCTGTCGGTATCCCAATACTTCCGTGCCCGTGGCTGGACAGTGGTGGTGCCGCATTTTCGTGGCTGCTCGGGCGAGCCGAACCGGCTGCCCCGCGCCTACCATTCCGGCGACAGCCAGGAAATCTCGTTTGTGCTCGACACGCTGCGCGCCCGCCTGCCGCAGGCAACCTGGCACGCAGCCGGTGTTTCGCTTGGCGGCAACGCCTTGCTCAAGCACCTGGGCGAAGCCGGCAGCGCAGCCAACTGGCTGCATGCTGCGGCCGCCATCTCGGCCCCGCTGGACCTGAACGCAGGCGGCATGGCCCTGGGCAAAGGCATCAACCACGCGATCTACACCCGGATGTTCCTGCGCTCGCTGAAGTCCAAGGTATTGGCCAAGGCCAAGGACTACCCCGGCTACTTCGATGTGGCGCGCATTGCCCATGCGCACGACCTGTACGAATTCGACGATGCCTACACCGCGCCCGTCCACGGCTTCAAAGACGTGCGCGACTACTGGACACGCGCATCGTCCAAGCCCTTCCTGCGCAGCGTGACTGTGCCCACCTTGGTACTGAACGCGCGCAACGACCCGTTCCTGCCCCCCGACCACCTGCCGCTTCGCCACGAAGCCTCGGCCCAGGTTTTGCTGCATCAGCCGAACAATGGTGGACACGCCGGGTTCAGCAGCGGGCGTTTCCCCTCGCAACTTGGCTGGCTGCCGCAACGCCTGGCGCGCTTTTTCGACGCAGGCGTCTAGTCAGCACGAGCCCCACAGGAGCAAACCCCATGGATGAAGACGTTCTCGCCGCCATGAAGCGCTGGCCCGATGTGCCCTCGGTCTGCGGCTGGCTATCGCTGGACCCACGCGGCAACTGGCGCCTGCACCCCCAAGGCGATGCCGCCGCCGGCGGCCTGGGTGAACCCATCACCAACCCCCGCATCCTCGACTTCTTCGCACGCAACTACGCGTTCGAAGAAGACGGCCGCTGGTACGTACAAAACGGCCCCCAACGCGTCTACGTCCGCATCGACGTCGCCCCGTTGGTGCTACGCACCGGCGACGACTCCATCACGCTGTTCGCACACACAGGTCAACCGGTAGGTCGCGTGGATAGCTGGTGGCTCGACGACACCGGCCGACTCCTGGCCAGCACAGACCTGGGCCCCGGCGTGGTGATCGACCGAGACTTGAGCAAAGTACTGGATGGCCTGCAAGACGAAAAAGGCGAAGCCGCCGCCAGGCCACTGGCCGATGGCGAGACACCCGCGCAACTCAAGTACGAACCGCTGCCACAAAGCCTGGCTCCCTTCCACGAAGTATCGTCAGAAGAACTACCCGCACGCCTGGGATTCGTTGCCGTTCCCTGATCCACCTTTTCCCGCAAGGGAGAATGGCGTGGAGCGCACACAGCCGCTGGCCGAACCGGCTAACGGTTGATCGGCTAACGGCTAACGGCTAATCGGCAGCATCGTTTACTCGGTTGGATCGATGCTTCGGGCACCATCGAAACATAGCCATCCCGAAACGCGGACCCGCCCGCGCGTTGATGAGTGGCCGCTCGAATCCACCAGCGCCCCATCCATTCTCCGCAAGCCGTTTACGTGCGGCCACCCGCTTCGGTGTCACCCCACCACCAAGCAGACACGCAACCTCATTGAGTGTCGCTGCCGTAAAAGGCAGCTAAAGAACCCACCGAATCGAGAGCCGGAAAAACCGCTTCGTGGCGACCTGGCCAGCCCATCCCCAAGGCCAGCCGCACCGCGATCAAGAATGGTGGCCAGCGAACGCCGAGAACCATATACAGCCCCTGGCAGCCAGAAGAATACAGACGCCCAAAGGCGGGATTTGCTTTTAACCAAGCCGCTCTGAAGGCGTGGGTGGTGGGGCCGTGGCGGCTGCCCTTCTGGACAAGGTGGAGGGCGGAGACCCGACGCCAAAGTCAAGCGGGGCAGACGCTGCGGCCCCACCACCCACGACTGGCAAAAGAACACCAAAAACCACCCGCAAGCAAAAACCCGCCAGCAACATCACATAAGAAACTAAGGCATATCAAGCCACCCGGAACATGCGAACGGTGTCATCGACCTCATCCGCCACGCTACGCAACCGCACCACATTCGCAGCCGTAGACGCCGACGCCTCCTGATTCTGCCCCGTCATCCGCGCCACCGCATCCACATGACGCGCAATCGCCTCGTTATCCGCCGTGTGCGCCCGCAACGCCAACCCAATCTCCCCGATCACCACCGCAGTGCGCTCCGCCCCATGCCGCATCTGCTCCATGAAACTGCCCGCCTGCTCAGTGTGCATCCGGCCAGCACGCACCTCATTCGACACACGCTCCATCTGCGACACCGCATCCGCAGTCTCCTTCGCAATGCGCTCCACCGTATCGCCAATACGCTGACTGGAACTCGCCGTCTGCTCCGCCAGACTGCGCACCTGATCCGCCACCACCGCAAAGCCCCGCCCACCCTCACCCGCCCGCGCAGCCTCGATCGCCGCATTCAAAGCCAGCAAATTGGTACGTGACGCAATATCCGAGATCAGACGCGCAATCTCGCGGATCGACACCCCGTGACGATTCAGCGTGGCGATGTGCTCGGCAGCCTGCTCAACGTGGCCAACCACCACATCCATCTGCACACCCGTCTGCAAAATGATCTGGTTGCCATCGACCGCCAGCGCGCTGGCCGACTCCGACATCCGCACCGCCTCTGATGCAGCCGTGCTGACCTCTTCCATACGCACGGCCATCTGCTGAACCGATGCCGCCATTGATGTCGCGGACTCGCTTTGCTGCACGGAACTGTGGGCCACGTTGTCAGCCGCAACCGACACGTCGTCCGTCGTGGCCTTCATATCGTCTGCAAGCCGATGCACCGCCGCCAAGGAATCGCGCATACGTGCCAGCAGCGAGTTCAGCGCAGTCGCCATCGAACTGATCTCATCACGACCACGTACCGGCGCAACCACCGTGAAATCCAGACGCGACGCGATGTCGGTGACCACGTGCTGCAAGGTGGCAATCGGTCGCACGATCGACCGGGACACCAGCCATCCGCCCAACACCAACGCCAGCGTGGCACAGATGCCGATGGCCGCCATGATCTTCATGATCAGCGCCGAATGTTCGCTGACATCGCCGCCTGCGGTACGCGCAGCGTCAACGTTGAACTTGGTCAACGCCTGCGTCGCCGCGCGCAGGGTTTCGTAGAAACTGTCCTGCGCCGAGTAGTACAAGTGATATCGCGCAAACAGGAAACGCTGGTCGCCCTCGGACTTCACATCCACCAGCTTGGTGATGGTTTCCGTCAGGGGTTCGTCCTGCTTGCGCCATGCCTCAAGCGCCTCGTCCACACTTGCCAGCAGCTTGGCGCCGGTTTCGCCGACCGGCACACTCTTCAAGGCGGTGCGCGCTTCATCAAGGTCTTTCCAATGCTGCGCTTTGGCAGCCAGGATGCGCGACCATTCGTTCTGCGATTCGATGGAGAAATCCTGCTCCCACTGCAAGACTTCAAGGGTACGGCGGGATATCTGTACTTGCGATTCCTGCATCACGGACACGGCCACCAAGGCAGGCAAACGGCGTTGCCCCAGACTGCTGGCCGTATCGGTCAGACGCTGCAGGCCAATCATTGCGCTGCCGGCTACCAGCAGCATTCCCATGACGCCTGCGGCACAAAGAACAAACAATTTCGAACGAATATTCATGAGCGAGTTTCGATCCCAAGCAAACACGCACGCTGCGCGACATGGCGTCGGTTTGTTCATCTTGGTTTGTTCAGATCAAAACCGACGCGGGGCGAAGTTTGGCTGGGCTCCATGACACGATCATGGCTGCTATGCGCCCCCTGACAGCTTTGACAGCACGGACAGCGCCCTGGTCCTATACTTTCCATCTACTCAGGACATGACATGCGATTCGAACATCTGATCCAGCTGAACGACCCCTTGGTGCCCTTGCTCGACGTGCTCAGCCGTGAGCAGGTCTGGCGTGGGCTGGTCTTGCGCGCACACGACCCCGTGTTTTTTGTGATGGGCTTGGAAAGCTGCACCATTCACAGTCACCTGGTGGACGGCCCGGTCGAGACCATTACCCGCACCCTTGATTTCGGCCCCTTCCAGGTCAATGACAGCGTCACCCTGACCCACGAGCAGGAAGTCGATGTGCAGGTGCCCGCCACCGACAAGTGGCCGCGCAGCCGCGCCATCGTGCGCATCGAAGAACCGGAACCCCAGGCACTGTTCCTGCGTTTCATCTACGAATGGGATGACCAGACCGAACAAGAAACCGCGCTTGACGAACAGACGCGGGAAATTCGTCAGCAAGCCTATGTGGCGTCTGATCTGGATACGGTGCAACGGATTCGGGAACTGTCGAACTCCAGTGGCAAGCTGCACTGAGATGGTTCGTTGATTGGCGCTTACGACTTGATGAATAGTCGCAGCGCCATCAATCGGTGAAAGCTGACAACAGCAAATAGAAAGGGCGGCCTCGGCCGCCCTTCTCATTTCGATGGAACAAGGTTCTGCGCGAGTTGCCGCGCAGGCACCTATGCCCCGACCTTACTTTTCCACAAACGCCCGTTCGATCACGTAGTGACCGGGCTGGCCCACGCCCGGCGACACCACAAAACCACGCTCGTCGAGCAGCGCAGCGGTGTCAGCCAACATGCTCGGGCTGCCACACAACATGGCGCGGTCGGTCTCCGGGTTCAGCGGGGGCAGGCCCACGTCGCTGCACAGCTTGCCGCTGACGATCAGGTCGGTCAGGCGGCCTTGATTGCGGAAGGGTTCACGCGTGACGGTGGGGTAATAGATCAGCTTGCCGCGCACGATGTCGCCGAAGTACTCATTGTTCGGCAGCTCGTTTTCGATGTAGTCGGCATAGGCCAGTTCATTGACCTGACGCACGCCATGCACCAGCACGACCTTCTCGAATTTCTCGTAGATGTCCGGGTCTTTGATGATGCTCATGAACGGAGCCAGGCCGGTGCCGGTGCCGAACAGGTACAGGTTCTTGCCGGGCAACAAGTCGTCGGCAATCAAGGTGCCCACGGGCTTGCGGCTGACCAGGATCGGATCGCCTTCCTTAAGATGTTGCAGACGCGAGGTCAGCGGGCCGTCCTGAACCTTGATGCTCAGGAACTCAAGATGTTCCTCGTAGTTCGAGCTGGCGATGCTGTACGCGCGCATCAGGGGCTTGCCGTTGACTTCCAGGCCGATCATCACGAAGTGCCCGTTGTGGAAACGCAGCGCCGGATCGCGGGTGGTCTTGAAGCTGAACAGCGTGTCGTTCCAGTGATGCACGTGCAGGACGCGCTCGGTGTTGAAGGCAGCCATAGGTGTCGAAGGAGTCCCCGAAATCGGGAGGCGGTAATGAGAAGAGCTTGCATTTTACCGCGTCACCGCCATCGAGTCCGAAGAAACCCTGCACACCAGTGGTTTTAAGCTTATGCCACCTGGGAGTGGTCGTCGTTTGCTGTTGCAAGCGTGTGCAATCCGAACTCGGCGCGTATGGCCTGGCTGTGTTCGCCGACGCGTGGCGCACCCCGGGTGCTCAGCGCCCGTTCGCCATCGATGCGCAAGGGACTGCGGGTGGTGCGCACCGGCGTGCCATCGCCGCGCGCCACTGTCTGCAACATGCCCAACATGGAAAACGCTTTTTCCTTCAGCAGCCGTGGCCAGTCCAGCACCTCGGCGCACCACACGTCTGCCGGACGCAAGCGTGCCAGCCAATAGGCGCTGTTCTGTGTGGCCAGTTCCAACGCGACCAGACGCTTGATCTCGTCACGACGGGTGAAGGCATCTTCGGCGGTGAACGTCTTCAAAATTGGCAACGGCAATACATCAGCCAGCTTGGGCAAGGGCATCATGGCCAGTGCCATGTACCCGTCTGCGGTCGGATAAATACCGTAAGGCGCTGCCAAATACGCATTGGCATTTCGAAATTCCGCACGCGCAGGCAGGCGCTCGCCATCATTCAGGTGGGTCGTCAGCAATTCGAATTGCAGGTCCACCAATACTTCCAGCAAGCTGGTCTGCACCAATGCCCCACGCCCCGTGATCCCACGCCGCACCAGCGCCGCCAGAATGCCCTCGGTCAACACATGGCCAGCCAGCATGTCACCGATCGACAGGCCAAGCGGCACCGGGCCGTCGCCGTCATGACCATTCAGCCAAGTCACCCCTGACAGCGACTGCGCCAGCAGATCTTGCCCAGGCATGTCCGACCACGGCCCGGTTTCCCCGTAACCCGAGATGCCTGCGTAGATCAGCCGAGGGTTGAGGGCGCGTGCATCCTCATAACTCAAACCCAATCGTTCGATCACACCAGGGCGGAAGTTCTGAATCAGTACATCGGCACGCGCTACCAGCTGTTTGAGGGCCTCCAAATCTGCGGGCTGCTTCAAGTCCAGCGCCAGGCTTTCCTTGTTGCGATTGATCGCGTGAAACAGGGTTGAGTCGCCACCCACATCGGTGTCGGTCAGATACAGCGTGCGGCAGATATCACCCGTGCCCGGTCGCTCGATCTTGATCACGCGCGCGCCCAGGTCGGCCAGACGCAAGGCTGACGAAGGGCCGGACAGGAACTGGGCAAGGTCGATGACCAGCAAACCGTCCAGCGGTGCGCCGTCGCCGGCCGAAGATAAGGAAGTATTCATGCAGGCATGACTCATTTGAACAAGATCGATTTAAAAAGCGTGTGGGCGGAACCGGTCAGTCCAGCCCCACACGACATTCTCGCAAGCAACTCAGGCAGACAGGCTCGCACGGAACAGGCGATTGATGTCGGCGATCAGCGTGGCGGCAGACTCGCCTTGTTGCAAGCCGGCCACCAGGCGTTCTGACGCCGCGTGCTGGAACGGCATGTAGCCGTCATGGCGCGGCCGTACCCATGCGCCTTCCAGCGTAGCGCGGGTTGCGCGATAGAAGTTGCCAGCCGCCGCATTGACCGCATCGTCTTCCCACGCTGCCGCATGGCCAGGCTGGCCCCCCGCATGCGCAAACGGCCCACGCTGCGCCTCGGCATCGGCCACCCAGCGGGCAAACGCCACGGCAGCATCGACATGCTTGCTGAAGGCCGACACGGCAATGCCCGTTCCACCCAACGCAGACCCGACCAGGCCGCGCCCATTCAGCATGGGCATGTCGGCAAATGCCAAACGCACCGGCCGGAAATTCTGCCACGCATAGTTCACGTAACCATAGATCAGGGGCACGCAGTCAATGCGGGAGTCAGGCTGCGCCATCTGTTCGAACACCGCGATCGGGTCTTGCGTATAGCAGATCGGATCGATGTCTTGCATCAGTTCACGCAGCAAGGCAATCGCCTGCGCACCAACGTCCGCATCGAACAGATCGGGCCCTTCGACCTTCCCCGGTTCACCCAGCTGAGCGGCGAGCGTGTACAGGCACATCAATGAATGCGGCGCACGCATCGGCAGCGCTACCCGCCCCTCGCGTGCCAGCGCACGCACGGTATCCCAGTCCGGCGCAGCCTGATCCAGACGATCCGGCCGCCAGGCCTGGACTTGCGTGGCGGCGTCGATCGGCAAGGCCCACTGCTTACCGCGCCAGTGGTAGCTCGGGAAAGACGCGCCGACGCTGCCCTGCGCGATGAAATCAAGCGCCCCCTCGAACGGCAGCAGACACGCCTCGCGCGTGACCTGTCCCACGTGTGGATGGTCGATCACGATCAAGTCGTAGCTGCGTGCCAAGTCCTCGACCGGAAAGGACTCGAAATCCTGCAAGGACCGACGGTCCCAGGTGATGTCGACGCCGTGTCGTGCCTGCCAGACGGCCGTGCAGGCCTGCAAGGGTTCGTACCCCCGGGGATGGTCCCAGGTCATGCCGCGAAGAACGATGGGTGTGCTCATAAATGCCGATGTTCGTGCACCGCCCGGGATGGGCGCTGCATTACCTCACTGGTAGTTATCCTAGGTGAATCATAAATTCATATATGAAATCATGATTCCCATACGAGCCATTGACTAGTCGGGTTTACCGCAAATAGCCCAGCAAGCCGCTCATTTATGAAAAGTGATTTTTTATATGAATCAACATAGTACTCAAGCATCACTGCCGCTTGCCGGGCTGCTGGTACTGGATTTCAGCCAGTTCCTGGCGGGGCCGTCGGCAGCACTGCGGCTGGCCGACCTGGGTGCGGAAGTCATCAAGATCGAACGGCCAGATGGCGGCGATCTGTGCCGCTCGCTGGTGGTAGCCGACCAACGGGTCGATCAGGACAGCGCCCTGTTTCACACCATCAATCGCGGCAAGAAGAGCTTTGCGGCCGACCTGAAACAGCCAGACGACCTGGCCCGCGTGAAGGCATTGGTTACGCAAGCCGACGTGATGATTCACAACTTCCGTCCTGGCGTCATGGACCGCATCGGCCTGGATGCCCAGACAGTCATGGCGCTCAATCCGCGCATCGTCTACGCGGCAGTCACGGGTTATGGCGAACACGGCCCCTGGCGCGACAAGCCGGGCCAGGACCTGCTGGTGCAGTCCTTGTCGGGTCTGGCCTGGTTAACCGGGAACGCAGGTGAACATGGCGGCGGCGCACCTGTGCCCACTGGTGTGTCGGTGATCGACGTGATTACCGGAGCGCACTTGGTGCAGGGCATTCTGGCGGCGCTGTTGCGACGCGGAGTAAGTGGCCAAGGTGGGCAGGTCGATGTCAGCCTGCTGGAATCGGCAATGGATCTGCAGTTCGAACCCTTCACCGCCTTCCTGAACAGCGACCGCACACAACCCGCCCGCAGCGTGGAAAACCACGCCAACGTGCACACCGCTGCGCCATACGGCATCTACCAGACCCGGGATGGCTTCATCGCCATCGCCATGACACCGATGGACCGCCTGGCAGAACTGATTGCCAGCCCGGCGCTTGCGGCGCAGGCTGGCGACGCCGGCACCTGGTTCAGCAACCGCGATGCACTCAAGCAGACCTTGCAAGCGCACTTGGTGCAGCAAGACAGCGCGCATTGGCTGGCCGCATTGGAGCCGGCCGGCGTCTGGTGCGCCGACGTGCTGACTTGGCCGCAACTAACGGAACATCCAGCCTTCACCGCGCTTGACATGACCCAGACCATACACAGCCCCGACGGCCAGGCGATGCAGACCACGCGCTGCCCGATTCGCCTGGATAGCCAACGCCTGACCAATTCGCGTGGCGCACCACGTCTGGGTGCAGACACCGAGACCATCGCCCAGACCTTCGGCCTTCCTCAGCTTCGGACCACCACATCATGATCCATGAACAGTTCTTCGAGGACTACGAACGCGGTGCACGCCGCACGTCCACCGGTCGCACCATCACCGAAGCCGACATCGTGATGCACGCCGGTCAGACCGGCGACTTCTTCCCGCACCACATGGACGCCGCCTGGTGCGCCACGCAGGATTTCGGCCAGCGCATTGCACACGGCACGCTGATCTTCAGCGTGGGCATCGGATTGACCGCCACCCAGATCAACCCACGTGCGATGTCCTACGGCTACGACCGCCTGCGCTTCATCAAGCCGGTGTTCATTGGCGACACGATCTATTCAACGGTGGAAATCACCGATCAGCGCGACCACCCGCGCAGAACCAGTCACGGCGTCGTGGTGGAAACCGTCACGGTCAGCAATCAACACGGCGACGCCGTACTGGTGTGCGAACACCTGCACCTGGTGGAGCGACGTACACCCCGCAGCGAATGAATTTTTCCGGCACCTTTTTACGGCACCGTTAGCCAACGGTGCCGGTTGACCTATAACGTGAAGCGGCATTGGCCGACGCGCTTCGCGACCCCTGGCGTTCGGCCGTCCCAGAGAAAATAATGACTACAACAAGCATTCACGGAGACTTACCGCCCGCCGCCCAGCGCGCGGTAAAAAAAGCCACGGCAAGACTTTTGCCGTTCCTGGCACTGATGTTGATCCTGGCCTTCCTGGACCGGGCCAACATCGGTTTCGCCAAGACGGTCTACCAGGCCGACACCGGCATCAGCGACGCCGCCTATGCATTCGGTGCCGGCATCTTCTTCATTGGCTACGCACTGTTCGAAGTCCCCAGCAATCTGGTCCTGCATCGGGTTGGCGCGCGCCTGTGGTTAAGTCGCATCATGATCTCGTGGGGTCTGGTGTCGGCCGCGATGATGTTCGCGCACACCCCCACCAGCCTGTACATCCTGCGTTTCCTGCTGGGTGTCTGCGAAGCCGGTTTCTACCCCGGCGTGCTGCTGTATCTGACCTACTGGTTCCCAGCCAAACAACGTGCCCGCGCCACCGGCCTGTTCTATCTGGGCGTGCCGCTGTCGCTGGTATTCGGCAGCCCCTTGTCCGGCTGGCTGCTGACTCACCACGGCATGTTCGGCCTGACCAACTGGCAATGGATGTTTGTGATCGAAGGACTGGCAGCCTCGGTGGTTGGCGTGATCGCGCTCTTCTATCTGATCGACAAACCGCGCGACGCAAAGTGGTTGGACGAAGAAGAACGGCAGGCGCTGACCGCTGTGCTGGAAGAGGAAGATCGCAGCAAACTGCGTGAAGTCAAACACTCGGCGCTTGGCGTGCTGAAAGATCCGCGTGTGCTGGCTTTCATCGGCATCTATTTCTTCCTGCAGATCGGCACCGCCCCGCTGACCTTCTACCTGCCCTCGCGACTGGCCGCATCGCTTGGCGGCAATGTTGACCTGGGCATCGGTCTGTTGCTGGCCATCCCGTGGGTGTGCTCGGCCATTGCCACCCGCGTCTTCACCGTCTACGCCGACAACCATGACAATCACCGCACCGTTGCGATGTGGATGGTCACCGCAGGCAGCCTGGCCCTTGCATCGATTGCCTGGTGGAGCAACCCGTGGATGATCGTGTTGGCAGCCTGCATTGCCGTGCCCGGCCTGACCGCGTCGCAACCTGTGTTCTGGAGCCTGCCGACGCGCTACCTGGGCGGCACCGGTGCCGCCAGCGGCATTGCCTTCATCGTGTCGATCGGCAACCTGGGCGCCTTCATCTCGCCGCAGGCCAAGGCCTATGCAGAATCCGTCACGCAAAGCGCCAACACGGGCTTCCTGGTGGTCGCCCTGATGTGCTTTGCTGCCGTGTTGCTGTTGCTCTGGCTACGTCCATCCAGCCCGTCTGCGTCCATTACAATCGGCGCTGCCCACAGGACCTGACCAAGAGCCCGCCATTGTCGACGACACGCCGCAGCGCCAGCGAAACCGATACCTCTTCTGACGTCGAGCGGCGTGCCAAATACGCCGTCCCCGCCGTGGACAAAGCGCTCGATGTTCTGGAGCTTTTGTCCGAGCAAGCCGTCCCCATGACCCAGGCGCAACTGGCCCGCGCCCTGGGTCGGGAACCCACGGAAATTTTCCGCTTGCTGGGAGTATTGGAAGCGCGCGGCTACTTGCGCCGTGAAAGCAACGGCGGTTACGCGCTGACGCTGAAACTATTCGAACTCAGCCGCACCCATTCCCCCCACGAACAACTGCTGCGCGCTGCTACCGCGCCCATGCGCGACATGGTGGACCGGGTGCGTGAATCCTGTCATTTGAGCGTGCTGCATCGGGATCAGGTGCTGGTGCTGGTTCAGGTGGACAGCCCGAAGCCGATTCGGCTGTCGGTCGAGGCTGGGTCGCTGCATTCGCCGGTGGATACCATTTCTGGTCAGTTGTTGTTGGCGTATTTGTCGGAGGCTGAGCGCGAAGATATGTTGTCGCGCCGGGCTGAATACCTGCGCATGACGGCTGCTGAGCGCAGTGCGTTTCTGGCCAAGCTGGACAAGGTGCGTGAGGACGGCTGGGCCTACGCGGAAGACTTACGTTATATCGGCGGTCGCGACCTGGGTGTTCCGGTCGGGTCGCCCAAGTCTCGCACGCGTGCGGCGTTGACGATTGCCACGCTGAAAAGCAAAGATGCGCCTGAAGATTTGTTCGAGCTGTTGCCGGCGCTGAAGCAGTGTGCAGATGAAGTGGCGCGGGTGGCGGGGTTGAATTAATTCTGATTGGTGGTAGATGTCTTTAGACCTCTGTAGTTCTATGTACGAGGCGGGTGGGCAACTAGCTGGTGTGGACGTTCGCAGAGTTTGAACGTTTCTGAGTAGTCAGGCGCGGGTATCGGGGGCGCGTCGCCTGCCCCGCTGGACCTACGCGTCGGGTCTCCCGCCCTCCACGTCGTCCAGAAGGGCAGCCGCCACGCCCCCGACACCCGCGCCTTCAAGGTCGTTTGGTTAAAAGCAGATCCCGCCTTTGGGTGATCCGATTTTTCTGGCTGTTCGGGTGCTGTACACGGCTCCCCCGTATTGGCGTCCGCAACGCTTAAGTTCCAAGCCGGCTGTAGCTGGGGACTTGGCTGGCCAGGTCGCCACGAAGCGACTCAGCGGCTCACGTTTCGGGCAGTTCTTTAGAAGCCTTTAAGGGCTGCGCCACTCAACGAAGTTGAGCGTCTGCTTGGTGGTGGGGTGACTTGGAAGCGGGTGGCCGCGCACCAGGTAATGCGACGAAAAGGCGGGGCGCTGAAAGTTGGCGCTTTGAAGGCCGTGCATTGAACGTTCGGGGCGATGACGAACTGCGCACCAGCCCTCCCTGCACAGTGGAGCGCGTCAGGCTACTGATGCCCTGGTGATGCTGCTATCGCCGCATGGCGGGCGCTTCGACCACGGCAGCAAAAGCGTCTGCACGAAATCAGCCGCCAGCGCCACGATCTTCGCTGCCGCTCTCCGCATGCCGTGGTGCGGCGGCCACCCGCTTCGGTGTCACCCCACCACCAAGCAGACGCGCAAATTTCCTTGCGTGGCGCTGCCGTAAAAGGCAACTGAAAGACGGGCGGAAACGCGAGCCGCTGACTCGCTTCGTGGCGACCTGGGCAGCCAGTCCCGAAGGCCAGCCGCGTAGTGGCTAAGAACGGTGGCCATCGAATACCGGGAACCGCATCCAGCACCAAGCAGCCAGAAGATTGCTGGCCATCCACAGGCGGGATTCGCTTTTAACCAAAGCCGTTTTGAAGGCGTGGGTGGTGGGGCCGGGTTGGCTGCCCTTCTGGACAAGGTGGAGGGCGGAGACCCGACGCCAAGGTCAAGCGGGGCAGACGAGCCGGCCCCACCACCCGCGACTGGCAAAAGACCACCACACCATCACAAAACAAAAACCCCCATCAACCACCGCCCTCTGACGCAGCGCAATATATGCAGCGTTATTGGCAGCCAAAGCCCACCATCGACTCAAGCGATTCAGCACTATCTCGACGGTTGATGGATACTGTGGCGTGATTCGAGACGAGCAGCGTTCGAAGCTGCCAACCAACAAGGATGGAAAATGAGCCAGACACCTTTGACCGGAAAGCTGAAACGACTCAATCGACGCCAACGCAAAAAGCTGCTGGTCGGCGAATTCCAGGAACTTGTTTTCGACGTCCAACTAAGCTTCAACCCACCACTGGATGAATCCGCATACGCCGACCTGCTCGACGGATTCATCGCCCTGACCGAATCACGCCACCTCGTCATCGGCGGCTTCGGTGGCAGCCTGCCACTGCTCGAAACCGACGGACTCGTATCCAAATGGGGACCAGGCTCCGCATCCGAAGCCGACCGACAAGCAGTCCAGGAATGGCTGGAAAAGCGGCCCGAAGTCAGCCAGGTACAACTTGGCGAACTGGTAGACGGCTGGTACGGCACCGACCAGGCCCGCTAAACCACCCAACCATGCACTGCACAACCAGCGCACGTGCCAACAGCTAGTCGCAAGTTGTAAACACGCCAGCCCCGCCTGTGGCCTTTTCGATATGATCCCGCGCTGATACTCGACCGGGACAATGCAAGCACATGGGACTGGCGTTTCAATCTCTCTCTTACTGGCAAGTCATGCTGTGGGGACTCGCCTTCTTCGGCGGTATCTACCTGGTGTTCGGCAGTCTTACGTGGCTGTTGACCACCAAACTGCTGCCAGCGCTCGGCATCGGTCACCCACTCGACCCACGCCCCCTGGCCCCTGGCCAACTCAAACGCGAACTTCAACAGTCTGCGCTGTCGATTCTGCTGTTCGGCACAGGCATGATTTTCCCGTGGGGACTGCTGCAACTGGGCTGGGCACAACTTACCCCCAACGCCAGCGGCATCCGCATTGCGCTGGAAATTTTTGCACTGGTCATCTGGAACGACATCCACTTCTGGATCAATCACCGACTGCTGCACACCAAGCTGCTGCGCAAGTTTCATCTGCCGCATCACCGGTCAGTCGTGACCACGCCGTTCTCCACTTACAGCTTTCATCCGATTGAAGCCGCGATGCTCGGCAACGTGATTCTGCTGCCGATGGTCGTGCACGATTTCAGCTTCTGGTCTCTGGCATCGGTGCCGATCTTCAGCCTGTTCTTCAATTGCATCGGTCACGCCAACTACGACTTTTTCCCGCGCGTGTCCTATGCGCACTGGTTTGCCGCCAGCCGACGCCATCACTTGCACCACGCCTGTTATCAAGGCAATTTCGGCTTCCAGTTCACGTTCATGGATCGCCTGTTCCGCACGCGTCTGGATGGCGACGCCGCCCACGATCAGATCGACGCATTTCAGCGGCGCAAAGCGCGCGGTGCGTCTGCGCCTTGATCGATCCCTTGCCTACCCCGTTGAGCAGCAAGCAGTCGCCTGGTCACCTGCCACGCCTTCGCCATTGGCGTGACTGGCAAAGCGTGGCCTATCTGGCGGCCTACCCAGCGCTGGTGGTCTGGATGTGGACGCACGGATTTTCCATCGTGCTGTATGGCCTGCTGCTGTTCCTGACGCTGGGCATTGGCGTGATCCACCACAACCATACACACCGCCGCATGTGGCACGGACGATGGGCCAATCGCATCACGGATTTCTGGATCACGCTGTTGCAGGGACATCCCACCTGCGTGTTCTATCCGTCGCACGTGAGCAATCATCATCGCTACAAACACGGGCCGCAGGATGTGGCGCGCACCTATCGGTTTGGTGGCGATACCAATCATCTGCTGGGTTATGTGCTGCACCCGCTGCAGGCGATTGTTGCGCTGTATCCGCTTATTTTCAGCTGGCTGGGCAGCTTGCGACGACACTGGCCAGGGGTCTGGCGCTATTGCATGGCGCAGTACGCCACGTGGATCACATTGTGGGCAGGCGTGTTGATCGCCGACCCGGTGAAGGGCCTGCTCTACTTCATCATTCCGCAGTTGCACGGACTGCATTGGTTGCTGGTCACCAACTATCTGCAACATGCGCACGCCGATGGGTCAGCGCACGGCCGATCCTCAAGTCCGCCAGGCCGGCTTAACTACGCACGCAATTTTGAAGGGCTGGTGAATCCGCTGTTGTTCAACATCGGCCTGCATACGGCTCATCATGAACACTCACGTGCACACTGGGCAACGCTGACCCAGCTGCATCGCACGCACTATCGTCATCGTGTAGACCCGATGTTGAACGAACCGGGTCTGCTGTCCTACATGGCACGTGTGTTTGTGCTGGGTACTTTCTGCCAGCGTTATCGCAGTCGATCATTGATGCCCGTACCAGTTCCCGCATCAACAAACACACCCCCGCCGACCACCCGCCCGACTGTTTTCTAGAAGCGAATTTTCATGCCAATCGCCTTTGACCGTGTGTACCTTCAGAGCGCCAGTTATTTCCTGCCGGGTGAACCCGTGGACAACGTGCGCATGGACGAATTCATTGCGCCGCTGAACCGCATTTCCTCGCGCATCAAGTCGCGCATCCTGGCCGAGAACGGCATCAAGCAGCGCTACTACGCCATCGACACCCAGGGCGATACGGTACTGACCAATGCGGCCATGGCATCCCAGGCGATTCGCGATTGCATGCAGCGCGCGCAGGTGGATATCGCCAGCGTGTCGTACCTGTCCAGCGGGTCCTCGGGTGGCGACACGCTGATGCCCGGCTTCGCCAACATGATTCAAGGCGAACTGGCTGCTCCACCGATGGAAACCTCGTCCATCCACGGAGTCTGCGCAGCCGGTGTGTCGGCCATTCAGGCTGCAGCACAGGGTATCGAGCTGGGTTCCCATCGACTGAGCCTGGCGGTGGCCGCAGAGATGCCTTCGCGGCTGTTCAAGCGATCGCGCTTCGCCGCGCGCGGTTACGACGCAGACTTCGACGCCCACTTCCTGCGCTGGATGTTGTCGGACGGTGCCGGTGCCGTGCTGCTGGGCGATGGCTCACATCAGGCGGCAAGCATTGCACCCGGCGTTCGCATCAAACTTAAGTTCATTCATCACCGCAGCTTCTCGGGCGACTACCCGGTGTGCATGCAGCTTGGCCTGACGGCAGATCGCCAGAAGGCGCATCTGGATTACCCGTCGTGGACCGATGCCGAAGCAGACGGGGCATTGTCCTTGCGTCAGGACATCCGCTTGCTGCCACACCTGTTCGACATCAGCATTCACGAATACGCCAAGCTGGTGCGCGACAAGTGGATCGACCCCACACGCGTGAATCACTTCCTGTGCCACTACTCATCCGAGAAATTCATCCCGGTGGTGGAAAACCTGATGGACCAGGCGGGCCTGTCGATTCCGCGCGAACGCTGGTTCAGCAACCTGGCATGGCGCGGCAACACCGGCGCAGCATCGATCATGATCATGCTGGCCGAATTCCTGCAAACCAAGACCGTGAAACCGGGCGAGCAGATCTTTTGCTACATCCCAGAATCGGGCCGCTTCACGACTGCCTACATGCTGTTTGAAGTCGAGGCCGATGACCAGCCGATGACCAACGGTACGAGCAGCCCGTCTGCCTATCGACCGACCGGCGGAACATCCATCACATCACCTGCCGGTGAAACCGGCCTGTCGCTCGACGCCGATGCCATCGCGCCACCGCACGATCCCGCCAAAGCCCCGGAAGGCATGGGCGAACTGCTGACCGAACTGGCGTCCATCTGGCACGACTACCGCTCACGTGTATGGCGCACGCCCTTGGTTCGCACGCTGCGCGAACGCCGCTTCACCCAGGACGATTACGTGACCTGGATGGCCAACTGGATTCCCCAGGTGCGAGAGGGCTCGAAGTGGATGCGTGAAGGCGCGGCATCCTTGTCCGAAGCCTATGCACCGCTGGCTGCCCTCATCAGCGAGCACGCAGGCGAAGAACAGAACGACTTCAAGATTCTGTTCAGCGACTATCAGAAGGCAGGCGGTACTGAAGACATCGACACGCTGCACCGCAACCCAGGCGGCGAAGCGCTGAACAGCTACCTGCACTCCCTGGCTGCCACCCGTGACCCGATTGGCCTGCTGGGCGCGATCTACGTGATCGAAGGCACCGGGCAACGCATCGTGCCAGCCCTGCTGCCGCTGTTGAAGGCCAGCGTACCGCTGCCCCCGGACGCATTCCGCTTCCTGGAATATCACGGCCATAATGACGAGCATCACCTGGAAGAATGGCTGGTGGCGGTCCGGCTGGCTCTGGATTGCGATCCCGATGGTTCAGCTGAACGCCGTATCGTAGACACCGCACGGCGGACTGCCGCGCTGTACCTGATGCAATTCCACTACGTCAAAGAGCATTGATCGCCATGCGCCCAACGCCAGATTTTCTTGAACGCGGTCACGACCCAGCCGACCCCAGCCCCTGGCTGGCGTCGTACCTGGATCGCAGCACGCCCTTGCCAGATGAAGTGAAGTCAGCCTGGCTCAAGGATTCAAGTTCGCGTTCTCGCCAGTACCTGCTACCGCTGTTCCGGCCGCTGGCGCGCGCATTCATCATCTTGATTCAGATCTTCAAAATGGTGCTGCCCAAGCGCTGGTCGCACTCGCGTCTGCTGCATCGCATCCTGGCGTGGGGCCTGAAACGCTTCGTGTCGCCAGAAGCGAACTGGCTGATCATGCGGCACTTCCATCTGGGTTCGCAGATCCTTGCCTTCATCGGCACGAACTCGCCCGCGCCGATCACCACCACGCCACTGAAGCCCTACAAAGTCGAGGACTATCGCGACGACCTGTTCGTCAAACACGACATCAACCTGTTCAACTTCGTGATCCGCTTGAACCAGGCTTTGCGTGACCAGAACCTGGATATGCACCCGCCTGAACGGCTTGATTTCTCGATGATCCACGAGCCAGACCTGCCCTTGGAAAGCATGCCCCAGGGCAAGTTGAATTTCCTGGACCTGCAAAGCGCCATCGAGCTTTTCACGCCCTTGTATCAGCTGCTGCTGACCGACAACGATTTCTGGCGGGCCGCCAATTCCCTGCAGTTGGACGAGACGATCGGCATCTATGCAGCGCAGCTGCTGTCGGCCCCGCATCACCTGATTCTGGTCAACAACAACCACCCGCTGGTGCCCTTGTCTACGCTGCGCGCCGGGCATCGGCTGGTGCTGCATGGGCTGTCATCAGAGATGCTGCACGCTTTGCTGACGCAGATGCGCGATGCGCAGCAAGGGGCACCGGAACCTGCGCCCCTGAGTTGAGCAGAACGACTGAGATCGCACGCGCCACGCAAGCGTCAGGTTGCCTTTCACGACAGAGACCTGACCTCACATCCCCATCATGGACGCGTGCCGACCTCTTCCACCCCAGCCGTCCACGACTTCACTTGATCGCTGAGCGTAAGCCCCAGGCCAGGACGCGTGGGCACCATCATTCGGCCGTCCTTGGTCTCCAGGCGTTCATTGAAGAGCGGCTCCAACCACTCGAAATGTTCCACCCAAGGCTCGCGTGAATGCGTTGCCGCCAAATGCACATGCAGTTCCATCGCAAAGTGCGGCGCGATCATCAGCCCGGCATGTTCCGCCAAGGTCGCCACCTTCAGATAAGGCGTCACGCCACCCACGCGCGGCCCATCGGGCATCAGGTAATCCGCCCCGCCCTGTCGGATGAAATCCCAGTGTTCGGCAACGCTGGTAAGCATCTCGCCGGTGGCAATCGGTGTGTCGAATTGCCGGGCCAGCGCCGCATGGCCCTCCGCGTCATAGCAGTCCAGCGGCTCTTCGATCCACACCAGGTTGAACGCTTCCATCACGCGGCACATGCGCTGCGCCGTCGGACGATTCCATTGCTGGTTGGCATCCACCATCAAGGGGAAGCTGTCACCCAAGTGCTTGCGCACCGTCGAGACACGCTCGATATCGATGCGCGAGTCCGGCTGGCCGACCTTCAATTTGATGCCACCAATACCCTTGCTGCGCGATACATCGGTGTTCTTCAGCAGTTGATCCAGCGGCGTATGCAGGAACCCGCCCGAGGTGTTGTAGCACTGCACGGAATCGCGCTGCGCGCCCAGCAGCTTGGCCAATGACAGCCCTGCCCGTTTTGCTTTCATGTCCCATAAGGCGACATCAAAGGCCCCGATTGCCTGCGTTGCCAACCCGCTTCGACCAACTGACGCGCCAGCCCACACCAGCTTGTCCCACAGCCGGGCAATGTCATTCGGATTCTCACCGATCAGGCTGGGTGCGATCTCCTTGGCATGCGCAAACTGACCCGGACCACCCGCCCGTTTTGAATAACTGAAACCCAGACCGGAATGACCATCCCGAGTCTCGATCTCGGCAAAGAGCATCGCAATCTCGGTCATGGGCTTTTGCCGCCCGGTCAGCACCTTGGCATCGCTGATCGGCGTGGCCAAGGGAAGGTAGACGGACGAAATGCGGATCCAGGCAATCCGATCATCGTTCGGGTTCGGAGACGACACGTCTGGAGCGTTCATGTTGAGCAATGCCTTGTACTGATAAAGGGCGCGTGTTGATAAATGCACGCGCTGATAAATGCGTGATGAGTGAAGCCAGGCCTCAGTCCACCGTGATGCCACCCACCTCGATGACTTTCTTCCAACGAGCTAATTCTTCGCTCTGGAACTTAGACGCGGCTTCTGGAGAATTACCCACCAGCTCGAAGCCTTGATCCACCAGCTGGGTCTTCAACTTCGGGTCGTCCAGCGCGGCAACAATCGATGCATGCAGCTTCGTCTTCACCGCAGCCGGCAGCCCTTTTGGTGCGGCGTAGGCCTGCCAGGAATAGACGTTCATATCCTTGATGCCAAGCTCATCAAGCGTGGGGACGTCAGGCAACAGGGGCGAACGTTTTTCGCTGGTGATCGCCAGTGGTTTCAGGTTGCCGCTCTTGATCTGCTGCACCGTGACATTAATGTTCTGGAACGACGCGTCAAGGTGGCCCGCCATCACATCGGTGATCACCAGCGCGCCGCCCTTGTACGGGGTGTGAATGCCGTTGGTTCCGGTCTTCTGCCAGAACAAGGCAGTCGTCAGATGATCGGAAGTACCGGCACCGGATGTGCCGAAGCTGACTGCCAACGGATTCTTTTTCAGGTGCGCGATCAAGTCGTGCACCGACGTGACCGGCAGCTTGGGATTGACGACAAGCACGTTCGGCGCACGCACGGCGATGGACAGCATGTCGAGATCCTTCGACGGGTCATACGCCAACTTCTTCTGCAAATGCGGGTTCACCGAGTACACGCCAATCGACGCCGCCAGGATCGTGTAGCCATCGGGCGCAGCGCTCTTCACAAACGTCGCGCCAATCGCGCCGGTGGCCCCCGGTTTGTTTTCGACGACAAGCTGCTGTCCCAACTTTTCGCTCATCTTCGGGCTGAGCGCCCGCGCAATCATGTCGCTTGAGCCGCCCGGCGCGAACGGCACGACAACGGTGATCGGTCTGACCGGGTAGGTCTCTTGGGCGAGCGCAGCCGCGCTCATACCGAACAAAAGGGTGGCGACAAATATTCTGGTTTTCATCATGTCTCCTTGTTCTTCGATTCCAGCGATCAGCCGGCAGGCCAATGCGAATTCTGGTGGCTGAAAGTCTACAAACGAGGCCAATGATTGCGCAATCATTTTTAATCTACAGGTATTCATTGATTTCCCGATATCGGGTCAATACGGATATGACATCGCTACCATTCGAGCTTTATGTGGCTGCCGCATCCGCTTTTTGGGCTCATGGTCGCCAGCTATACTCAAGATCAACGATCACGCCCCGACCATGAACACCCGCCGAGCAAAATCGACTGACGCCGCGCCAGCGCCACTCACCACCGTCCGAGCCACTGCGCGCATGGAAAGCGCAACGCTCAAAGATGTCGCACGCGTGGCAGGCGTATCGCCGATCACCGTGTCCCGCGCACTGAATCGACCTGAAATCGTTCATCCAGAAACGGTCGAGCTGGTGCAGAAAGCCGTCAAGCTCACGGGCTACATCCCCAACCAGCTGGCGGGTGCCTTGACCGGCGGGCGAACCCGTCTGGTCGCGGCGATCATTCCCCACATCTCGAATTCAATCTTCGTCGAGACCATCCAGGCGATGTCGGATCGGTTATGGCAAGACGGCTATCAGTTGCTGCTGGGCTTGTCCGGCTACCCGGCGTCACGCGAAGACGAGCTCATCACCGCCATCCTGAGCCGTCGTCCCGATGGCATTGTCCTGACCGGCATCGGTCATTCTCAGGAAACGCGTCGCAAAATTCTGTCGACGGGCATTCCGGTGGTCGAAATCTGGGACTTGACCCCCACCCCGCTGGACACGGTCATCGGTTTTTCTCACGTGAAAATCGGTGAAGCGATTGCCTTGAATCTGCTGAAGAAGGGGTATCGCAACTATGGGTTGCTGTGTGCGGATGACGAGCGTTCGCTGATACGTCTGCAAAGCGTTGCCGACACGCTGGCGGCGCAGGGGGTGTCGGAGATTCACCGGGAAGTTGGCAAGGCTCCGTCGACTTTCCAACTTGGGAGAGTGGGTCTGTCGAATCTGCTGGCATCTGGCGCAACGTTGGATGCGCTGGTGTGTGGGTCAGACGCGATTGCGCAAGGTGCGCTTGCCGAGGCGCAGTCGCGTGGTCTGACCATTCCCAAAGACTTGGCTGTCTTCGGCTTCGGTGATTTCGATTTTGCCGCGCATACGTTCCCGTCGCTTTCGACGGTTCGCATCGATAAGAAGGCGATTGGTACGCGAACGGCGGAGGCGTTCATTTCGCGGGCGGCGGGTGATGATTCTGCAGAGAAAGTGATCGATGTGGGATTTGAGTTGATTGAGCGGGAATCGATCTGAACGCTGCTGTTGAGACAGTCGCAGTACCGATGTGGACCTTGCTGTTGGGCCAGTCGTCTTGGCGATTCGAACTTCGTTGATCGGCCCGGCGCCGTGTAGCGATTTGAGCAATTCTGAGTAGCCAGTCGTGGGTGCCGGGGGCGCGTCGCCTGCCCCGCTGGACCTACGCGTCGGGTCTCCCGCCCTCCACGTCGTCCAGAAGGGCAGCCGCCACGCCCCCGACACCCACGCCTTCAGACCTGCTCGGGCTAAAAGCCAATCCCGCCTTTGGTAGGCAGCATTCTTCTGGCTGCCAAGTGCTGCAACCGGCTCTCGGCATTTTTCGGCCACCATCCTTAATCACCACGCGGTTGGCCTCGGGGACTGGCCGGCCAGGTCGCCACGAAGCGGTTTCTCCGGCTCACGATTCGGTGGGTTCTTCGGCGGCCTTTTACGGCAGTGCCACGCAAGAAAATTTGCGCTTCTGCTTAATGGTGGGGTGACACCGAAGCGGGTGGCCGCCGCATTACGGCATGCGGAGAGCGGTAGCGACGATCGTGGTGCCGGCGGCTGATTTGGAGCCGACGCTTGTGCTGCCTGTTGATCGAAACGCCCGCCATTCGGCGATAGCAGCACTACCAGGGCATGGGTAGCCTGACGCACTTAACTGTGTACGGAGGGCTGGCGGTCGGACACGCCTTGCACACAAAATTTCTGACTGCCCCACAGGTCCACGATCACAGTGCTGGTGACTGATTTGATACATGCGCTCAACAGACGTGTCAGGGCTTTCGGAAACGCCTAGCAGTATCAACGTTTAGCACCGCTAAAACCGTTTCTCACCACTCCGAATGTTCGTCATCGCCCCGAACGTTCGATGCACGGCCTTCAAAGCGCCAACCATCAGCGCCCCGCCTTTTCGTCGCATTACCTGATGCGCGGCCACCCGCTTCCAAGTCACCCCACGACCAAGCAGACGCTCGACATCTTTGAGTGGCGCTGCCCTTAAAGGCCCCTGAAGAACGACCTGAAACGTGAGCCGCTGAGTCGCTTCGTAGCGACCTGGCCAGCCAGTCCCTAGGGCCAGCCGCATGGTGCTCAAGAATGGTGGCCACCGAATGCCGAGCACCGCATCCAGCACCAAGCAGCAAGAAAATTGCAGATCGCCCAAAGGCGGGATCTGCTTTTAGCCAAACGACCTTGAAGGCGTGGGTGTCGGGGGCGCGGCGGCTGCCCTTCTGGACGACGTGGAGGGCGGGAGACCCGACGCGTAGGTCCAGCGGGGCAGACGATGCGCCCCCGACACCCGCGACTGGCTACAAAGCGACGAAAGCGATGTTCGAATTCACACCCGCGACCGCCCCACAGGCCACGTCTGCACTACCCCTTACCGAACCGGCAACGGACTATGAATCTTCACTTCCTTCAACGCAAAACTGCTCTGAATATTCGCCACCCCCGGAATCCGCGACAAATGATCAATCGTCAGCTTCTCCAGCGACGCCACGTCCGGCACCACCACCCGCAGTAAATAGTCCGCCTCACCGCTCATCAGGTAGCAATCCAAAACCTCCTCCCGTAACCCAATCGCGTGCTCAAAGCTTGCCAGAATTTCACGCGACTGCTTCTCCAACCGCACCCGGATGAACACATTCACATTGAGCCCCAGCGACGCCGGATTCACCAACGCCGTATAACGCGAAATCACCCCATCGCGCTCCAGCGCCTTCACCCGCGCCAGACACGGAGACGGAGACAGATTCACCAGCTCAGCCAGCTCCAGATTAGTCAGCTTCGCATTGCGCTGAAGATGAGAAAGAATGCGAGCGTCAATGCTGTCCAGCTTGCGGGTAGCCATGCGAAAAGTTCCTGTGATCGGCACCTAGGGCAATCCCGCCCTGAAAACGGGCACAAGACGCCATATTTTGGTGCACAGCAATTTATCGGCATATTTTATTGCCGAACAATATCAAAGCAGATTTTTATGCCGATAATTGACCACGGGTAAACCCTATTCGAAATTGTCTGCGGCACCCTCCTCGGTAGCATTCATGCTTCAGCGCCAGTGCATCAGCCACGCGCACCGATGAGCATCCGCACGTGAACGACATCAGCATGACCGGCAGCAAAGCGACTACCCGCGCAGCCACCAAAACCACCCCTGCCACCAAGCCCCTGAGCCTGGGCTTCATCGCACTGTGCGCAATGGCCATCTTCATCTGGGGTGGCAACTGGCCCGTCATGAAACTGGGTGCAGAAATCATTCCGCCGATCTGGTTTGCGGCAAGCCGTTTCGCCACAGCATGTGTGCTGAGCTTCGGCATGGCAGCCATGCTGGGCAAGCTGCGCGTGCCTGACCGCCGCGAATGGCCGGTGGTGATCGGCGTGGGCCTGCTGCAAATGGGCTTGTTCACAGCACTGGTGACGGCTGCCCTGCATTTCGTGATGCCGGGCCGCGCCTCGCTGATTGCCTATGCAACCGCCATCTGGGTGGTGCCCGGTGCGGCGCTGATTCTGAAGCAACGCATGACCACACGTCAGTGGGTGTCGACGGTCTGCGGTTATGCAGGCATTGCGATCGTGGTGCTGCCCGCCGTCTTGCACGCCGACCTGACTGCCTTGATCGGCTTCGGTCTGCTGGCCTGCGCGTCGCTGAGCTGGGCGATCAACATCATCCAGATCAAGATGACCCGTGGCGTATCTCTGGACCTGAGCTTGTTGCCCTGGCAAACGCTGGTGGCTGCCGTCCCCCTGCTGATTCTGGCCAGCGTGATTGACGGTGCGCCGCGCTTCCTGGCCAATCCGCAGACCTGGCCGATCATTGCCTACACCGGCCCGCTGGCAACGGCGCTTACCTTCCTGGTGGTCTTGCAGATGACCCAGCGCCTGGCCCCGGTGACCGTGTCGATCTGCATGCTGGGCGTACCGATTGTGGGCATCACTTTGTCGTCAATCTTCTTCCATGAATCCTTGTCACTGGACCTGGTCGCGGGCTTGTCGCTGATGTGTCTGGGCATGCTGGTGCCAGTGCTGCGCTGGCGCAAACGCAAGACCTTGCCGGTGGCGGTTGCAGCGTAAGGGCAGCGACACACCACGCGGGGTGGAATGGCCCGAGGCACACAGGTACCAACCAGATGCCAATCAGATGCCACCCGCCCGTGACCGATCCAAACAAAAAAAGCGCCTGGCATGATGCGATGCCAGGCGCTTTTTCCATGGGGCAGTCGTATAGTTTCTGCCGTTCCATCGATGCGCGATGGTCGGCAATCCCCCATCGACTCGCGCAACTTATCCCAGGAGATATCTTGAAGCTGTTTCTGAAATCCGGTGCGTGTTCGCTGTCCCCCCATATCGTGCTTGAAGAATCGGGGCTGCCCTACGAAACCGAAGCAGTCGATCTGAAAACCAAGGTCACGGCCAACGGCGCCAATTTCCTGGAAATCAATCCCAAGGGCTACGTGCCTGCCTTGTTGCTGGACGGCGGCCAGGTGCTGACCGAAGGCCCGGCCATCGTGCAATACATCGCCGACCAGGCTGCGGGCAAGCAGCTCGCACCGGCCAACGGCACCGTCGAGCGTTATCAAGTGCAGAGCTGGCTGACCTTCATCGGCACCGAACTGCACAAATCTTTCAGCGCCTTCTTCAACCCGGCTTCCGGCGACGATTGGAAGGGCATTGCCAAGGCCACGCTGGACCGCCGCCTGGCTTATGTGAATCAGCAGCTCGCGGGCAAGTCCTATCTGATGGGCGAAGCATTCAGCGTGGCTGACGCTTACCTGTTCACCGTCTTGCGCTGGTCGCCGGTGGCAAAGCTGGACTTGAACCAGTGGCCCGAAATCGTGGCCTTCCAGGCACGCGTGGCAGCACGTCCTGCCGTTCAGAAAGTGTTGGCGGCTGAAGGCCTGGCCTGATCGTCGACCGGCTTGGCAGGCTTCGCGCAAGCCTGCCAAGGCTGCGTGTCCGACCACCCATGCAGGGTGAGAACAAGATCAATCGACCTGCATGGATAATGGCGCGGACACGCCAGGAGCTTTCTTGAATTCGTTCCCGCCGGCACCATCCGCGAACCAGCGTTTTCCGTGGAAGATCATCGTGCGCGCCCTGCTCGGCTCGCTGCTTGCGATTGCGTTGGGCTACATGGTGTACACCTTCGCCTACGCATACCCGTATTGCACGGGCCCACACCTGAGCAACTGCGGCCTGGGCCCCGGGCTGGCGTTGTTTGCCTCGATGGTGTTTGCCGGCGCAGCCTTGGTGCTCAGCCTGCTGCTGGTGTACTTATGGCCCAAATCGCCGATGCCGCTTGCGTTGCAGCGAACATGCAAACTGCTTGCAGGTGTCAGCGCAATCTGTCTGATCAGCCATATCGTGCGGCTGAATCTTTGACCGCCTGCCATGGCTATTATTGACCTTGTTTGCGATGACTGATTTACATGACTGATTTACATGCCTGAAGATCGCGCCACACAGGGTGGTATCCGCCGATTCTTCGCCGCCAATACCTGGGTCGCCTACGGTGCCGCCTATCTGGTCGGCCTGTTCTACACCGCGGCAGGCGCAAGCAACCTGTTCACGGCGCTGTTCTACGGTTATGTCGATGGCAAGCTGGGCCCGCTCACCTTCGACAGCGATCCCGCCGATTTTGTGATCAAGGTAGCGATCAGCGGCTTGACCACCTTGGTGCTGGGCACGGTAGTTATCTTCGCCACGGTGGGCTGGCTGCATGTCTGGCGACAGAAGTGGCGCAGCCGCCAGCGCCCCGACGTTTGACCCGCGAGCACGATGTAAACCTTCAAAAACACGTGCATCCGCCCAGGATCCGCAGCTCCGATTGCTCGAAATAGCGCGTATGCTAGCTCCAGCCATGTGGCGTGCAACCGCAGTGCTTCGGAGAATTTCGATGGCCAAAGGTCAAGTACGTAGCAATCGCGAAGCAAAGAAGCCCAAGCAGGACAAGAAACCGGCCGCACCGGCTTCGCCGTTCAGCACCAGTTCCAGCCGGCCCACACCGGCTGATGCGAAAAAGAAATAGCCGACCGCAGCTTGGCCTGTCGGTATCCAGGCTGAGAGATCAACGATAAGCAGTCAATAGAACGTGGTTGAAGCAGAGCTGATGTTCACTCGTCAGGTCTTATCTTCTCTCGGCGTGGGTAACGCCTGCGCGCCGATCATCCAAGATTTTCCTCGCCTTTCTTCCACGCTTTTGCTTTTCCGAGCAAGCAGCGCGATGAAAGTCATTCCTTCAATGGATGGGTTAACTCGTGTCCGGCGTGGCGATTTTCTGCGGAACTCCTACTCACCTTCACACTCTACCGTCAAGGAGCACCACTACATTGGGCACGCAAAATGCTTGAGTACTGATCAGTAAGTAGCGGATATGCAACAGAGGAGATAATCATGGGAACTGCAATTGCCACCGAACTGGAAACCCGGGACGACATCGTTCATCACATCGACGCATGGCTTGAACAAACCGGCGCAGATCAACGTTGTTCGGGTGTGGTGTATGTGAAGCGCAGTGACGGCACGGGTTACTTCAAGGCTGCCTTGAGCCCTGTCACAGAGACCGAGCATCGCCAGGCCTGACGACTGGGATGCCCGATGTTTGACATGTTCGATATAAACATGTCCGACATAAAGACGCACTTGATGTGGCGTTGCGCCACGTGCGATTTGGCCAGGCAGAACTGCCCCGCCATGCAGGCCTAATCCCGGATGGGGTTTACACCTCCAGGGATCAAGCCTCCAGATTTGCAGTATCTACGGCATTACGACGCTGATACCTTGGTCAGTTTGATGGCGACCGGATCGGCGGTGAGGTAACCCACCGATGCGCCGAAGCGATCCTTGTAGTTTGCACGGATCAGCGGATCGAGCGTGGCCTTCACCTTGTCATGCAGCGGGCTTGCCCAGTCACCGGCGTGCTGGAAGTTGCTCATGATGTAGGTCCAGCCATTGATTTCGTCAACGGCGTGCAAGCCGGTAGATTCTGCACCTGCCGGTGTGGACAGAATGCGCGACAGGCTCTTGGTATCGACGTTATAGGCCCACAGGAAGTTATTCACGTGGTTGCCGCTGTCTTCCCCGATGAACAGCGTGCGCATTTTTTCCGAGAACTTCAGATTATCCGGGCTGGCAATCTTGTCGGCGTTGGCGGTATTGCCCAGCGCGTCGGCGGAGATGTCCTCGCCCATCAGCAGTGCCTTGGTCAAGACCGGCACCCATTCGCTGTTGATCGCAGCGCCAGCCGTGTCGCGTTGGCCGCCGTTCAGCGAGTGCGCCAGAATGCCACCCGCTTTCAATTGCTTTTCCACGGTGACGTTGGCGTCTGCACGCCAGGCCTTGCCGTTGCGAACCATCGAATCCTGAATGTTGGCCAGCGCCGAGTACGCCACCTTGTCCTTGGCGTTGACGGTCGTTCCTTCCATCTTGGTGAAGGCCATGCTGCCGCCAACCAGGTTGGCGTAGCGATGGGTTTCCAGGAAGGCGGCAGCCTTTTCCATGCCCGGTTTGATCTTGACCCAGTTGGCTTTGCCATCGGTGTAGACAAGCTTGTAGCTGTCATCGATCGGCGTGACCGGGGTCAGGGGCGTGGCGTCGGCATTGGCCGAAGTCTGCACCGCGAACACCACGTCCATGATGTCGGTGGGCTTCAGGGTGTTGGCCATTGCCTCGATTTCGGCGCTGGTGGCGCTGCCCAGCTTGATCCAGTTCAGCCCTGCACCATCGGCAGCCGGATCCAGCGAGAAGAAAGCCCCCACCTTGGCCACGTACAAGGAACCGGAAGACAGATCGTTTTCGCGGTCGGCGACGAACATGAACAGGCCGCCGTTGGTGTAGTCGTCACCCATCAGTGCGGTGCGGCGATCCGGCATGACCTGGATCAGCTCATGTGAAATACGGCCCATGCAGTAGTGCTTTTTCACCGTGCCGGTACCGTCCGGGTTGACCGTAACTTCGGGCAGGTGACCGTAGTGATAAGCACGTGCGGTGGTCTCGTTGCCAAACACGTTCTTGCTGTATGCCTTGAACATGCTGTCGGTCGAGGCCTTGAAGGCATCGGGTTCGTACTCTTCGCTGGACAGGTGGGTGCCCCAGGGCGACAGGCTGGCACCACAGGTGATCCACAGGCCGTGTGCCGAGGACATGTCCACGTTGTGATACTTCACCAGGGTGAGCTTGCCGGTGGTCTTGTCCTGGTCCAGCGTCAGCACGGCAATGGGCGACGGCAACTGGCCGTAGGTGGAATTGCCCGCCTGGTCACGCGTGGTGTATTCGAACTGCACCACGGCAAACACGGTGTTGCCCTTCACGCCGGTCACGGTGGCGTTGGCCACGGTCAACAGCGAGGAACCATCCGGCGAATCCGAGAAGAACTGGCGTTCCTTGCCCGAGACCGAGCGGTCGATGATCGGCTGATTGTTGATGTCGACGTAACCGCCGCTCAGAATCGTGCCGCCCTTGCCGTCCGGCACCATGTCGCCGGTCATGAAGAAGGTCTGGTGCGCCAGCTTGTAGCTTTGCTTGCTGTTGTCGCTGAAGGAAATCGTCAGCGTCGAGCCGACCGAAATCGTGGCCATTTCAGCGGGGTTGGCCAGGCTGGGCGCAGCCATGTTGCTAAACGATGCCGACACGAAGTTGGCGGGCACCACCGGCGGCGTGGGGGCGACGACCTCGTCGTTGCCCCCACCACAGGCGCTCAGCAAAGCGGCGGCAGCCGATGCGCTGCCAAGCGGCAGCAACGGAGCGCCGGCGAAGAACTGAAGCATCTGGCGACGGGTGGAATTCGGGGCGTGTGACATGAGCATCTCAGCGAGAGGGGAGAAAGTGCAACGCGGACGTGTGAACCGATTCACACGCCCGCGTTGCGGACCTCCGGGATGCTAGTCATGCCCTATGACACACCATTGACCAATTCCTGACACCAAGCTGTCACGCATCAGATTTCGCGCCGGCCAAGCAATCGATCAAGCGCCTACATCCAACACCTGAGGTTCCACCACATCTGCGTCCGGGTGGGCACGCTGTTGCGCAGGCTGCTGCGAGCGATGGATGTTGAGCGCCGCGTTGATGATGCCGATGTGGCTGAACGCCTGCGGGAAGTTGCCCAGCATGCGCTTGGCGTGCGGCTCGTATTGCTCGGCCAGCAGGCCGACATCGTTGCACAGCCCCAGCAAGCGTTCGAACAAGGCGCGCGCGTCGGCTTGCCGCCCCATCAGGCCGTAGGCATCGGCCAGCCAGAACGAGCACACCAGGAAGGTGCCCTCGCCGGGCGGCAGGCCATCCACGCCGTGCTGGGTTTCATACCGCAGCAGCAGACCATCGCGCATCAGGCGCTTTTCCATCATGTCGATGGTGCGCACCACGCGTGGATCGTCGGGCGGCAGGAAGCCGGTCAACGGAATCTGCAGCAGAGCGGCGTCCATCAGCGTCGACCCGTAAGACTGCACGAAGCAACCCATCTCTTCGTTGTAGCCCTGCGCGCATACCTCGGCATGAATCTCGTCGGCAATGCGGCGATAACGTGCAATCTTCTCGCGGCTGCCTTTATTGGTTTCCGTCAGGATGGCAGCACGGTCGAAGGCCACCCAGGCCATGACCTTGGAATGTGTGAAGTGCAAGGCCTGCCCACGGATCTCCCAGATGCCTTCATCGGGCTTGCGCCAGGCTTGCTCCAGGAAAGGCATGATGACTTCGGCGATGGCTGCGCTGCGTCGATGCGTGGGCAGACCACCGCGTCGCGCCTGTGCCATCGCGTCTGCCACTTCGCCGTAGATATCCAGCTGGAACTGGGTAGCAGCGGCATTACCGATGCGTACCGGTTTCGAGTTCTCGTAGCCCTTCAACCAGGGCAACTCGTACTCAGGCAGCCGTCGTTCACCGGCCAGGCCATACATGATCTGCATCTGTTCCGGGTTGCCTGCCACCGAGCGGGCAAGCCAGTTGCGCCATGCCTGGGCTTCTTCGAAGTACCCCAGGTTCATGAAGGCCAACAGTGTCATGGTGGCATCGCGCAGCCAGCAGTACCGGTAGTCCCAGTTGCGCTCGCCGCCCACGTGCTCGGGCAACGACGTCGTGGCGGCCGCCACGATGCCGCCGGTGGGCTGGTAGGTCAGCGCCTTCAAGGTGATCAACGAGCGTTTGACGGCAGGCGTCCATTCACCCACGTCAGGGCAACGATCCGAGAATTCCAGCCAGAAATACTCGGTCGTGGTCAGTGCGCCATACGGATCGATCGGTTCGGCAATCGGCTTGCTGGATGACTGGTGTGTCAGCGAAAACGCCAGGCGTTCGCCGGTCGTCACACTGAAACGGCTGGTGGTGTGATGGTCACGACCCTTGATCGGCGTGGGTGCGCGCAGCACCAGCATGTCGGGGCCGGCCACCGCTGTCAGGGTGTGTGGATCGACCCGTTCGACCCAGGGCACACTGCGGCCATAGTCGAAGCGAACCACCAGGTCCATGTCGAAGACCACCCCGCCGTCAACGCCTTCGACAATACGCACGATGCAGCTGCGGTCGCCCTGCGGCATGAAGTCGATCAGCTTGGCCGTGCCGGTCTCGGTGGTGAATGTGGTCTCCAGCACCATCGTGCCGTCGCGATAGGCGCGGCTGGACGACAGCACTTTGCCATGCGGCGAAATCTTCCAGCGGCCATTGTCGACTTCACCCAGCAGCGATGCAAAACACGCGGGCGAATCGAAACGCGGGAAACACAGCCAGTCGATCGAACCTTCGTTCGACACCAGTGCCGCCGTGCGGCAATTGCCCAAGAGGGCATAGTTCTCAATCGGTTGGGTCAATTTTTCCTCCTGCAACGGCCTCATCGAGGAACCAGATCAGTTGTCCATCCGACCACACCAAGCCTGCCGGGACCGATGGATCGCCCGCACGTGCGCGTGCAAGCGGCTCCTGTTTTGACGCACCTTCCACCATGAACACCACGGACGCAGCGCTGGCCAGCACCGGCAGTGTCAGCGTGATGCGCGGCTCCGGTTTTTCACCGATCACCGCCACCACCCAGTCATCGCGCTCGGACAGCGCAAGCGACCCGGGGAAGAGTGACGCCGTGTGCCCGTCTCCGCCCATGCCCAGCAGGTTCACGTTGAACAAGGGGGCTGTCGGATTGATGCGTTCACCCTGATAGAAATCGCGCAAGGTGCGGGCGTAATCACGTGCCGCTTCTTCCGGGCTGCCGTGGGTGGGCACCGGGTGCACATTGCCGGGCGGAATCGGCACGTGGTCGATCATCGCCCGCCTGGCCATCAGGTAATTGCTGTCGGGATGGTCATGCGGCACGAAACGCTCATCGCCCCAGAACAGGTGCACGCGCGACCAGTCGATACGTGCTGCGCGGGCCGGTTCGGCCAGCCGTTCGAACAAGGGCCGGGGCGTGCTGCCGCCCGACAAGGCGATGGAAAACGGGCCGGTGCTGCGCGCAATCTCATCGACCAGCCATTCGGCGACATGGGTTGCCAAAGTCTCGCGATCGGGCAGCACGGACGTGACAGCGGCGGAAGCAGCACTCATGGTCGATTCTCCTTATGCGAATTTGCGCCAGACGCGCCCGTCGCGTGCCAGCAGTTCATCGGCGGTACGCGGACCGTCTGCGCCCGCGGCGTACAAGTCGACAGATGCCGCATCGTCCTGCCAGGCATCCAGGAATGGCTGCACGGCACGCCACCCGTTTTCCACGTTGTCAGCCCGCTGGAACAGGGTCTGATCGCCTGTCAGACAGTCGTAGATCAGCGTCTCGTACCCGGTCGACGGCTGCATCGGGAAGAAGTCGGCGTAGGCAAAACCCATCTCCACGTTCTCGATTTCCAGCGTCGGTCCCGGACGCTTGGCCTGGAAGTCCAGCCACATGCCCTCATTGGGCTGAATCTGGATGATCAGATAGTTGGGCGTGAGTTTGGATATTTTGGTTCCGCGAAACTGCGAGAACGGAGCCGGCTTGAAGCAGATGGCGATCTCGGTATCGCGCGCACGCAGGCGCTTGCCGGTACGCAGATAGAACGGCACGCCTGACCACCGCCAGTTGTCGACCATGATCTTCAGGGCAACATAGGTTTCGGTATTGCTGTCGGGGGCCACGCGCGATTCCGCGCGATATGCCGGCACCTGAGCCTCGCCCACCCGCCCTGCCGCGTACTGGCCACGCACCGAGTTGGACAAGGCTTCGCGTCGTGTCTGCGGACGAATTGCGCCGATCACCTTGGCTTTCTCTGATCGCACCGCGTCGGCACCAAAGGCCGCAGGCGGTTCCATGGCGACCATGGCCAGCAACTGGAACAGGTGATTCGGCACCATGTCGCGCAGCGCACCGATCTGCTCGTAGAAACCGCCGCGCTGCTCCACACCCACCGTTTCAGCGGCAGTGATCTGCACGTGATCGATGTAGTGGTTGTTCCAGATCGCCTCGAAAATGCCATTGGCAAATCGGCTGACCAGGATGTTCTGCACCGTCTCTTTGCCGAGGTAGTGATCCATGCGGTAGATCTGCGACTCGCTCATCACACGCAGCAGTCGCGCGTTGAGTTCCTGCGCCGATGCCAGATCGGACCCGAAGGGCTTTTCGATCACCACGCGACGATAGGTGTCCTTGCTTTCCTTCAACAGACCTGACTTGCCCAGGCGGTCTGCCACCTCACCAAAGAAGCGCGGTGACGTCGCCAGATAGAACACCGCATTGCGTGTGCCATTGCGCGCCAGGCGTTCGCCCAGGGCGGTGTAGGTGGCATCGTCAACGAAGTCGCCCTGCACATACGAAATGTTCTTCGACACCTTGCTCCACAAGGCTTCATCCAGCGGCTGACCGCCTGTCGCCTCATTGTGCTGCGGCAAGGTACGGATGAAATCCGCCAGCCGCGTGGCAAAGCCCTCGTCGGTGTTCGGGTTGTGGTCGACGCCGACGATATGCAGACCTTCATCGATCAGGCCATCGCGGTGCAGGTGATACAGCGCAGGCAGCAGCAGGCGCTTGACCAGATCACCATTGGCACCGAACAGGAACAAGGTGGCCGGCGGAGCCTTGGCCGGTTTGGCGGCCTTCTTGCCACGTGGCGTGCGTCCAGCAGGAACAGAAGAACTCATTGGCGATCCTTTGCGCAGGCAGACCCGTCTGCTGCGTCGTGATTCGAGGGGCTATCGATTCGAGGGACTATCGTCGGTGCTGCGCGTAGCGGCCGGGCCGTTCCACAAGGCCGCGCCACCTGCCAGACCAGCATCATTGGAACCGATCCGCACGTTTTTCGGCAGCGTAAGCGTCACACGTTTGGCGTTGCCGCCGCCCAGATAGATGTGATCGGCATTGAGCAAGACTTTCACACAATGCAGCGCGCGTTCAAGGTGTTGGTTCCACTGCGCGACGCCGATGCGCTTCAGCGCTTCGGCACCCAGGCACTCTTCGTAGGTCGCATCGCCGTAAAACGGGTGGTGGCCAAGTTCCATGTGCGGCATCAGTTCCCCGTCCAGGAAAAGTGCGCTGCCCAGGCCGGTGCCCAGCGTCAGTACGAACTCCAGGCCCTGCCCGCTGATCAGCGCAAAACCTTGCATGTCGGCGTCGTTGACCAGGCGCACAGGGTGCCCGAAGCGCGCTGCGATCTTGTCGGCAAGCGGGTAATCGAGCCACTCAGCTCCGCCAATGTTCACGGCAGTCTGCACGCGCGCATTGCGGATCACGCCAGGAAAGCCGACCGCAATGCGGTCATAGGCTGGCAGTGACTTCGCCAGCGCAGCCAGCTCGTCAAGCATCTGCTCAGGCTGGCAAGGCCGCGGCGTGGGCGTGCGCATGCGTTCGCTGATGAGCTGACCGTGATCGTCGATGACCGCCACTTTCAGCGCCGTACCGCCGATGTCGATTGCCAGAATGCCTGGTTTCACGTTTGCCTCCAGCCAATGAGTCGAAAGGCAATGGTACGGGTTTGCCTGCCGTCCGTCAGCGCAGCACCTGCCAGCTCGACCGTAAATGTCAGTAAGCGCTACCAAGCCTTGCCCGGACGGTGGAAATGTTGCCTCTCGTTATCTCGGTAGCGAAGCGATCACGTAAAGTACCCTCGCTTCCGCGTACCTGTGGTTCCCCCCTGTGGTTCCTGGTACCTGCGCCACCCATGCCAACGGCATGGTCACTGCGTTCAAAGGACTCATATGAACAATTTTGCTTCCCCGACCGTCGTCGAGGAAAAGCTTGGCGAACTCGACTGCCTGCGCGTTCGCACCCCTTTCAGCGAGGCGCTGATTGCCCGCCAGGGTGGCCACCTGATGCGCTTCCAGCATCACGGGCAACAGCCGCTGGTCTGGCTCAGCGACACCACCGCACTCGAACACGGCCAGGCCATCCGGGGCGGTGTGCCGGTCTGCTGGCCCTGGTTCGGCGATCTGACGCGCAGCCCTGAATCGGTACGCAATACCTACGTAGGCACGGAGCCGCCGTTCCACGGCATGGTGCGCACCCTTGACTGGCAGATGCAAGACCCGGTGATTGAAAACAATGAAGTGCAGCTGACGTTTCAGCTGCTGCTTCCGCAAGGTCTGCCGAACTGGCCACATCCGTCGGAACTGCGTCTGCGGCTGACCATTGGCCAGCATCTGGACATGAACCTGCAGACGCGCAACCTGGGCACCACGCAGCTTGCGCTGACCCAGGCGCTGCACACCTACTTCGCGGTGAGCGACAGCCGTGAGGTCAGCCTGCGCGGCTTTGATGGCTGCACCTATCTGGACGCCATGGATAACTGGCGTGAGAAGCACCAGGATGGGGACATCCGCTTCACGGAAGAGACCGACCGCATCTATCTGGGTGTCGGCCCGACGCTGAGCATTGACGATCCGGGCTGGGAACGCCGCATCCACCTGCATACGCGCCAGTCGCGCTCGGCGATTGTGTGGAACCCATGGATAAACAAAGCTCAACGCATGCCGAACTTCCCCGACGATGCCTGGCAACGCATGCTGTGCATCGAAACCGCCCGCATGGGCGAGGCAGACGTGCTGCTGATCCCCCCTGGCGCAGCACACGACATGGGCGTGGAAATTCGGGTGGAAAACAACTGAGCAAGGCGTAATGGCTATCAATGTCTCGCCCCAGACACAACGGACATTTGACGAGCGGGGGGCATAGGGTGAGGATGTACCGGACGAGTACTACTTGTCATGAAGAAGCAACCTATGTCCGCTACGCATGTACTGGTAAGTCTGTTCGGTGAGATTGCCCTGCTGCTGTGGGGCGTACAAACCGTGCGCCAAGGGGTGCTTGGTTCTTTCGGCTCAGACCTGCGCGAGCGCCTGGCGCGCGGGCTGAATCACCCATTACAGGCGATCGCAGCTGGTCTGGGCGTGACGGCCGTGCTGCAGTCGAGCACGGCCACCGCGTTCATGGTGACCTCGCTCGCCGCCGATGGCGTGATTGCCTTGGCACCCGCGCTGGCGGTCATGCTTGGGGCCAATATCGGCACGGCATTGGTGGTGCAGCTCTTGTCGTTCGACGTTAGCTGGCTGTTTGCCTTGCTGATCGGTGCGGGGTTCGTCACCACCCGCCGCAGCCGCAGCGCACGTGGGCGAGATATCGGACGCATTCTGGTCGGCATCGGCCTGACCTTGCTGTCGCTGCGCCTGCTTGACCAGACAGTCCAGCCCATTTCGGCAGAGCCGGTGATGCGCGACCTGCTGCTGGCCATCACGGCCGACCCGCTGTTGAACATCATGCTGGCCGCCTTGTTCACCTGGCTTGCGCATTCCAGCATCGTCACCACGCTGCTGGTGTCGGCCCTGGCCGGAGTCGGCGCGATCAGCATGCCTGCTGCGCTGGCCATGGTGCTGGGTGCCAATCTGGGCAGTGCGCTCAATCCCATCCTGCAAGGCGACCGCAGCAACCTGGCAACACTGCGGCTGCCGCTTGGCAATGTCATGACGCGCCTGGTCGGGCTGGTCGTGGCCATGCCCTTGATTCCGCTGACGGTAGGTCTGGCCAATGACGCGGGCCTGTCGGCAACCACTGCGGTGGTGGCCTACCACCTGGCTTTCAACACCATCGTGGCCTTGGCCTTCCTGCCGCTGCTGCCGCGCATGGCGGCATGGCTGACCCGACGCCTGCCCGCAGCGGAACAGCCCACCGAGGCTGGCTGCCCCCGCTACCTCGATGAATCCAGCATGCACAGTCCGGCAGTTGCGCTGGCCAATGCATCACGCGAAGCCCTGCGCATGGCCGATGTGGTCGACACCATGCTGCGCGGCACCTTCGAAGTCTTGCGGACCGACGACCGCGACAAGGTCAACATGATCACCGCCATGGACGATCAGCTCGATCGCCTGCACGCGGCCGTGACCTACTACGCATCGGCCGTGGGTGCGGCCCAGGAACTGGATCAGGTCGATACCCGACGCGTGTCGGAAATCCTGGTGTTCGCAGTCAACCTGGAACACATCGGCGACGTGATCGAAAAAAGCCTGATGGCACTCGCCAGCAAGCGCATCGATCTGCGCATCAAATTCCCGGCTGCGGTCTTGAGCGAAATCGACGAGATTCAGCAACTGCTGACCCGTGATCTGCAACTGGCCATCACTACTTTCATCTCGGCCGACGAGCGCTCGGCGCGTGACCTGATTCACGACAAAGACAGAATGCGTGCACTGGAACGTTCAGCTGCCGCACGTCAGTTCGACCTGATCCGAAAGGGCGACCGTCTGAGCGTGCAAGCCGGTGCCTTGGTGCTGGATGTGTTCCGCGATCTGAAGCGTATCGAGTCGCACCTGGCTGCCACTACCTACGCGGTGCTGGAAGCCGTGGGGGGATTGCAGGAAAGCCGGCTGATGAAATGACACCGGCAGGATCTGCATCCTGCCGGTTGGGTCATCATCGATCAGGTCAATCCTGAACCGACTGACGGGCGTGACTTGGTTCCAGCATCAGGGCCGCTTCAGGCCGGCGCAAACTCCACGTTGCCACCCACGGCGATGACCAGCGCCGTCGTATCACTGGTACTCCAATTGGCAGTGTTGAGCACCGCAGCCTTGAACGCGGTCATGTCAGCCGCGTCGCGCGAACCGGTGTACAACGCATTGTCCATCGCAAAGGTCTGAATGGTGATGCCAGCAGGCGTATCGCCCGCCGCCGCACCACCGGCATTGATGGCACCCAGATAGGTGCTTGCACTGATCGCACCGGCATTGCCTGCGCTCAGGCCGGCAATGCTGCCCTGGAACGCATAGATCGTTTCACCCGAAGCACTCAGGCCACCACCCTTGCCGACAGCACTTCCGTGCGAAACGATCGGATTGTTCGCTCCCGACTGGTCCGGCTGGATCGTGATCAGCGTTCCGGCTGCATAGGCTTGATTGGCCGTCCATATATAAGCACTTTCACCGCTGGCGGGCATGCCGTTCAGCGTCGAATAGTCCCGATCCGTGAAACCGATCTGCGTCCCCGCTTCGATGGCCTTGGTCACCGTGAACACAAAGGCGTCAGGCGAATCGGTGCCCATCGCCAGGAAGATCACCTCGCCGGCAGCCAACTTCGTTGGTCCCTTCACGTCCACCGAGGTGAACCCGACATTGAGTTGGTTGGCCGTGACGGCCGCGGGCGTGCCCGTTGTCCAGTTCGCACTGTTATGGATTGCGCTGAGCAACTGCGAAGGCGTGCCGGTGAGGGTGCCGGTGTAATGGGCATTGGAGCCGATGATGTTGACGCCGTTGGTACCCAGGGTCACGCCAGCCGGAATCGCAGAGATATCGAAATCAGGGCCAGTACCGCCATTGCTCAATCCACCACTCGTCGGGCCAATGCCAATTGCGGCCAAGTACGTGCCAGGCGAGGCGACCGTGCCAGTGATGGCAAATACCTGTTCGCCCGAACCACCCAGGCCACCGCCGCCTCCTGTCAGGGTTCCCGTGCTGGCGGTGCCCGACCCACTCGGTTGGATGGTGACGATGGTACCGGCGGTGAGCGCAGAGTTTGCCGTCCACAGCAGATCCGATTCGCCGCTCTTGAACGCGGTACCGTCCCACCCCTTGTCGGTGAACCGGATCGACGTGCCGGTGTCGATGTCCTTCAGCAATACGAACGCGTAGGCGTCGGTGCCAGCGGTGTTGATGCCAACGAAAGCAATATCGCCTGCGGCCAGGGATGTCCCCACCAGCGGTGCCGTCGTGAAATCGATCGCCTGCGCCGGGGTCAGGCCGGCGAACGCATTGTTCGATGCATCCAGCACCGTGTTGCTGGCGATCTCCAGCGAATACGCGGTGTTGGCGGCCGAGACAAACGTCGACACATCCACCGTTACCTTGTTGTACTCGTAGGTAATGCGGGAATCGTTGGCGGCGATGGTCGCAAGCGTGGTGCTGCCGGACTTCAATACGTAGCTGCCCGTGCCGGCATGCACCGGCTCGTTGAATACCAGTTCGATCTTGGACCCGGTGGCAATCGTCAACGCATTGTCCGCCGGCGTACTGCGCACCAGCAGCGGGCCGGTGGTGTCGGCCGCTGCCGCGCCACCCAGCTGGATCCAGTTGCCCATGAACTTCTGCTGGGCGTTCGCGAGGTCCTTGGACACTTGCGTTTCGCCCGGCCAGATCGTGTCGCCGTTGTCCTGCAGCAGCTGGATCCAGCTGCCTGCCGCCAGACTGTCCGGCACGGTCACGATGGACTCGAAGGACCCACCGGTGGCGGACAGGATCGCGTCCAGGTTCACCGCGTTCTGCACCAGGTTGGTCGCCTGACCACCCGACACCGAGCCATCCCAGGTGTACAGGCGGAAGTCGTCGGCGACGTCGGCGCTGGCCGTGCCCGAGGGGCCGGCGATGATCACGTACTGGCCGGCTGCGTTTTTCTCGATGCTGCGGATGCCGCGGCCGCCCAGATCCAGTTCGATAGCAGCGCCGAAAGCAGGCGCGACGGCGTTGCTGCCGGCCAGCACAGCGTCGATGTTGCTGATCTGCACGATCAGCGCTTTCTGCGTCGCGCTGCCGGTCACCGGTGCGCGGAAGCCGATCCACAGGCTGCTGTCGTCGGGCGAGACAGTCAGGCCTTCTATGCCCAGGCCACCGGTACGTTCCGGGCTACCCGTCGTCGCGCCGACGGTGATACCGAAGTAATTCGCGCCCTTGCCGTGCACGTTGTTGCTGTCCCAGGTCTTCAGCGCGGTTTCGAGCGAGGTGTACTTGCCGTCGAAGGTCAGCGCGGTGTCCGCACCGGCATCGGTCAGCGTGGCCGACGTGATCCATTCGCGGCTATCTGCTTCGTTGCCGCTCTTGCTGTTGCCATGCGAGCCGATGAAGTACAGCTTGTTGCCGATGCGCGTCGAGCCTTCCAGGTCGGCTTCGCCGCCGAGGTTCAGGAAGCTGTCGTACGAGATTTCCTTCACCGCCGCGCCGCCGTCGCGCGAGTACACGCGCAGCACGCTGGCTTCGTCGTCGCCGACCAGCATGAAGTTGTTTGCCAGTGCGATCGCCGTCGAGGCGTCCGAGCTACCACCCGTGGTGCCTGCGTTGGGCGTGAAGAACGTAGATGCCGGTGGGACGGGCGCAGGCGTGGGAGCAGGGGCAGGTGCAACTACACCGCCAGCATCCACTACCTGCTTGGCTCCCGTCACGCTGTCGGCGTTTGACGTGACCTGATCGATCACCGTTTTGGCCAATGCAACGTTGCTGCCCGACGTGGATGCAGCGAAGTACTTGCCGGCTTCAGCTTTGTTGGCGAGTGTCTTCTGGTCGTCGTTCGTCGCCGTACCAGAAGTCAGCGCGTCCAATATCTGCTGGGTGACGGCAGCACGTGCTGCCGCATCGCCACCTGCAGCGTCCAGTGCCGATGCCCAGAAGGCCATGCCGGCAGCATCAGGCGCGCGGCCCAGCACAGACTGATAGAAGGTCTGCAGGAACGCCTGCGACGTAGCAGCAGACCCATACAAGGCCGTGCCTTCGGCGCTGCCCAGCATGCTGGCAATGATGTTGCTCATCGGCACGCCGTTATTGAGCTGCGCAGTCCACCAGGCCAGGCCCGCGGTGTCGGGTGCACGATCCAGCAAGGCTGCATACAGTTCGGCTACCTGGGTGGCGGTGCCTTGGTCGGCCTGCGTGCGTGCCGCCTGCAGCGATGCCGGGGTGGCATTGACAGCATCCAGGACACGGCCGGCAAGGCTCATGTTGTTGCCCGCCACGCTCTGTGCGAAATACACACCGGCATCGGCCTTGTTTGCCAAGGTGTCGCGGTCGGCCAGGGCCTGCGCGTACTCGGCATCCGTCATGGTTGCCGGCTTGGTGGTTGGGGCCGGCGTGGCCAGGGTTTGTATTAGCGCAGACGCCAAGGACGCACGCGCGGCACCGATATCACCGCCTTGCGACAGTGTTTGCGTGGCGGCAGCCAATTCTGCAGCAGTGGGTGCACGCCCCAGTGCCGAGGTGTAGAGACTGCTGATGAACGCTGCGTTGCCGCCTGGCACGGTTGCCACGCCCTCGGGGCTGGCGAGCAAAGACGCGGCGATATCGGCCATGGACATAGAGTCGGCAGCTCTGCTCCAGAATTGCAGACCGGAACTGTCTGGCGCGCGGCCGAACAGGGTAACGTAAAGGCTGGAAATCTTGGCTTGTGCCGAGCTTAGATCGAGAATGGCCACGCTGCGCTCCTGATAGCAGAGCGCAGAAGCATGCGTTGTTGTGATGACAGGGAAATAACAAGCGGCTGAATGCCGGCCTGCTTGCCTCTGGGTGTTGGAAATACGTGACAGCCGCCTTGCGAGTCATGGACAAGGCTGCATTGCCCCGCTGCGCTAACATCGGCACCCATCTTCCCTTTTCCGGACTTTTCCATGACCGACCGCAAACTGGTGTTCGCCGGTGCGATAAACATGTTCATCGCCGTCGGTGCCGGCGCTTTCGGTTCACATGGTTTGAAGCAGATGCTGACCCCGGAGATGCTGACGATCTGGCACACCGGTGTGACCTACCAGATGGCACACGCACTGGGATTGCTGCTGATCGGCCTGTTGCTGCGCAACGGCTACGCACCCATGCTGAAGATCGCCGGGTGGTTGATGCTGGCAGGCATCGTGTTGTTCAGCGGCAGTCTGTATGTGCTGGCATTCACCGGCGTCAAGGTGCTGGGTGCCGTCACACCGATCGGCGGACTGGGCTTTCTGGCCGCCTGGGCGATGCTTGCGATTGCCGCCTTGAAGCGTTGATTGCACTGCATCTGACGTGGCCGGGGGCCACGTCAGATGCGGTGTTCAGAACACACTGATCAGCGCAATGCTGATCAGTTCGCCACCAGCACTGCGAACGGCAAACCAAAGACGGCATCGGCCACACGCACCCGACCATCCAGCGGTGCAATGCTGCCGGAAGCCGTAACCGACTCGAAGCGTCGGCCTTCCAAGGCATCGGGAAGGATGACGCAGGTATCTGCCCAATCCAGCGTGGACGCAACACCCGAACTATCCAGGCGATCTGCCATGTACAGCGGCACCACCACCAACATGCTTGCCTGCGCATCGACCCGTGCAAATGCCAATGCATGGTGCTTGGCCGCCCCGATGATCTCCAGCGGCACATAGTCACCCGACGCAAACAACGCAGGCAGGCGACGACGCAGACCCAGGATGCGGCTGATCGTGTGATGCTTGACCCGACCGCTTGGCCAGTCCGCCCACAATTCGTCCACCTCGGCCGGCATCGATTCCGCAGCGCGTCGCGCCGTGAAATCCACCGGGCGACGATTGTCCGGGTCCATCAGGCTCAAGTCCCACCAGTCGGTACCCTGGTAGATGTCGGGCACGCCAGGCACGGTCAGCTTCAATACGGTCTGCACCAGGCTGTTGACTGCCCCGGCTGTCGCAATCGACTCCACATAAGTCAGGATGTCCGCCAAGGCATCCGCGCCCTGTACCGGATCGAACAGGCGAGTCAGGAAGCGCGCGCCAGCAGCTTCGTAGTCGCTGTCCGGGTCGAACCAGGTTGAACGTTGCTTGGCTTCGCGCAGGGCTTTCTGCTGCCATGCGATCAGGCGTTCCGCAAACGCTTGCAAGGCGGGGCCGTCGTCCAGCCTGAGCGACAAGGGCCAGCTGGCCACGATGGTCTGATACAGCAGATAAGCGTCCGGGGCATCAAGCGCCACCTCCCCGTGCTTGGCAGCCGCTGCTGCGTCACGTGCCAACCAACGTTCAATCGTTTGCGCCCACTGCGCAGGTTGATTGCTTAATACAGCCAGCCTTGCCCGGGCATCTTCGCCACGTTTGTGATCATGCGTTGCGGTGGCAAGCATGGCGTTTGGCGTGGTGGCCAGCCGCTCGGCATTGCACTGGTGGAAATCCGCCACCGACAAAGAGAACTGTCCCGGGTCGGCACCAACTTCATTACGCGACAGCAGCCGGCCATAACGGAAGAAGGCCGTATCTTCGACCGACTTGGCGGCAAGCGGCGAAGTCAGTTGCTGGAATCGACGCGCTACATACAAGCGTTGCTCACATTCCGGCGGCGGGAAGTCTTGCGGGGCGTCGCCACCCAACCAGCCATCCAATACCTTCAACAACTCGATATCGGTGCCACGCAGATTCGCGCGAGCGGCGTCGGCCGCACGATCGAACACCGCCTGATCGGTCTCGGACCGGCCATCCAGATCGACGTAGGTGCGATACACCGGAACGTGCAACAGCAGCTCACTCAGCACACGGCGAATCGCCACCAGACTCCAGTCACGCGATTCCGGGTGCATGCGTGCAATCGATTGCAGCACACGCGCTACGGCCTCGACCTCGCCTGCAAAGTGCTGGGCGATCAACAGCCTGCGCGCATTGATCACATGCTCATCAAAACGCAGCGTGCTGCCGCTGACTCGCTGCCACAACGCGGTCAGCCGAGCCTCGCCACTGGGGTCGTGCAGCAAGGCACCCACCTGGTCCATGAACTCGTAACCGGTGGTGCCGTCAACACCCCAACGCGGGTCCAGCGTTTCGTCGGCAGCCAGGATCTTTTCCACCAGGATCACTGGTGCATCCTGGGCCAGTCGGCCGGGCCGCTGCGATTGCAGGGCTTCCAGTCGCGCACGCAGCTTGCGTGAATAGGCCAAGGGGTCCGACAGACCATCGATGTGGTCGATGCGCACACCATCGATCCAGCCCTCGGCATACAGACGGAACACCAGTTCGTGTACTGCCTCGAACACCTCTTCCTGCTCGACGCGCAGACCCGCCAGATCGGTGATCTCGAAGAAGCGCCGCCAGTTGATTGTCTCGGGGGCAGTGCGCCACCAGGCCAATCGGTAATGCTGTTTGTCGAGCAGGCTGTCCAGGTGTTGCCGACCGGCAACCTGCAAGGGATCGTGCGCGGCCAACGCATCATTGATCGCCTGCTTGCCGGCGGGCGTCTGGGCAGCAAGCTTCAGGACTTCACGCGCCTGCTCGCGCTGGGCGGCGGTCACGTCCTCGCCGGCCAGATCATCGAAGAAGGCGGCCATGGCCAAGGTCGCTTCGTCCAGCAGGGGGACACCGGCACGCAGGATCGTCCCGAAGCTGCCTGGCGTAAGCGGATACCGGGTCTCATGATAGGCAAGATAGAACTGGCCGGTGTCGGCATCGAAGCGCAGATGCAGCGTGCCGCTGTCCAACACCTTGCCAAGCTGTTCACCCAGGAAAGGAGCAAGCACCTTGCCGTGCAACCAGGGATCGTCTGCTTGCCAATCAACGTCGAAATAGCTGGCATAAGGACTGTGCGGCCCCCACTCCAGCATGCTTTGCCACCAGGCTGTTTCCGGGCCGCTGGCCATGTGATTCGGCACGATGTCCAGAATCAGCCCCATGCCTGCTTCGCGCAGGCTGGTGACCAGGCGATGCAATGCCGGCTCGCCGCCCAGCTCGGGGCTGATCAGGCTGTAGTCGATGGTGTCATAGCCGTGCGTCGACCCCTTTCGCGCGCGGGTCAAGGGCGATGCGTAGAAGTGGCTGACGCCCAGCCGCGCGTAGTAGTCGACCAGCGGGACGGCGGCATCGATCGGAAAATCGGCGTGAAACTGGAACCGCGCCGTTGCGCGCAACAAACTCATAGTGAAGTCCGATGATGCAGGATAGGGGCCAGGCGCTGTACCACCTGCGGATCGGCAAACAATTGCTCGACCGGGGTATTCAGACGCTGACGCCAGTTGGGATGAGTATCAATAGTGGCCGGCAGATTGGGTTGTTCAATCACCCCCAGCAGGTCTTCGACAGGCAGGATGAGCAAGGGTGCAGGTGTCTTTGCCAGCAGATCGAACGCAGCCGCAATCGGCGCGTCGTCGGGCAAAGCACTGCCAGCGTATTCATGCGCAAGTGCCCGCCACAAGGCCTGCTTGTCCTGTTCACGCTCGGCACGTTGGGTGGACTCGTCAATATCGCCCAGCATGTCGAGCTTCACCCGCCAATCGATGTCGCGACCTGCCCACCAGCCGGTGATGGTCGGCAGGTCATGCGTGGTGGTCATCGCAACGTTGTTTGCGGTCCAGTGTTCCGGTGCACGGAAGCTGCCATCTGCGCCGCGCTCGAACCACAGCACACTCATGCCCAGCATGCCGGCGCGCGCGATGCGTTCGTCAAACCCTTCCGGGACCGTGCCAAGGTTTTCGCCGATCACCACAGCGTCATGCCGCCAGGCTTCGAGCGAGATCAGGTTCATCATGTCATCGAACGGGAAGGCCAGGTAAACCCCCTCGGTCGGTGACGCACCTTCCGGCACCAGCCACAGACGCTGCAGTCCCAGCGCATGATCGATGCGCACGCCGCCCGCGTGTACCAGCGTGGCACGCAGCATTTCAATGAAAGCCGCAAAGCCGTTCTGACGCATGGCACGCGGCGAAAACGCCGTCAGTCCCCAGCCCTGCCCTGCCCGGTTGAACAGGTCAGGCGGTGCCCCCGGCGACAGGCGATCCAGAATATCGGCCTGACGGCTCCAGGCATGACTGCCCGACGGATCGGTACCCACCGCCAAATCGGCAATCAGCCCGATCGACATGCCGGCTGCGCGCGCTTCACGTTGCGCGTTGGCCAATCCACGATCAGCCAGCCACTGCAGGAACAGCTGAAAGCGCACTTCGTCGGCATGCTGACGGGCCAGGCGCGCCACCGATTCCGAGCGTGGATCACGCAAGGGAAGCGGCCAGCTGTGCCATCCCTCGCCTTCCACCCCGCCCCCCTCGGGCAGCGACTGCAACACCTCAAAGCGAGCATGGCGCTCCAGGGCCTCACCACCGCGTTCGCGGAAGCGTTGGAAGTCCTGTACGTCACCAACCGCTGCGTTTGCCGGGAAACGATCGAACAGATATCGCAAGATCGCGCGCCGAAGCTTGGCCACGCCAACCCAGTCGATCAAAGGCAAGGATTCCAGATGCGCAAGATCGTCTTCCAGCCCAAGCTCGGCAACAGCTTGCGCGTACTTCTCTTCACCGAACACCGCCGCCGGATCGATGAAGAGCACATTGATGAACAAGCGGCTGGACGGCGCGTAGGGGCTGAAACGTTTGGGGTGCGCACCGAATGCCGCATGTACCGGGCTGATGGCCAAACCGCAGGCCCCCTGCGCACCGGCAACACGTGCCAGCTGCGCCAAGGCAGAGAAGTCGCCAATCCCAGCGCCGTCAGCGCGTCGCAGGCTGTACAACTGGGCAGCCAGTGCCCAGTTACGGCCTTTGCCAGAGGCAGGATCAGCAGCAGGAATCGAGGGACTGCGCACAGGCGTAATCGCCAGCGTGACATCCTTGTTGTCGATCTCCAGGCGGTGATAGCCCGGCTGCGACAGCGCGGGCAGACGCGTACGCTCGTCGTCAACGCGCTCGGCTTCTCCGGTCAGTTCCGTGCCGTCTTCAAGCTCGATCCGGTAGCCGATACGGGGCGTCGACAAGGCCAAGGGCAGCTCGACAGGCATGCCGACCTTGCCAGTCACCAAAGGCGGCAGGGTCTTTTTTTCATGCGCCAGTTTTTCCAGGCTTTCGGCAGCCTGCTCTGGCGTATCGCCAGGCAAGCCCAGGGCCGACAAGACGGTGCGCAAGGTATCGTCCGACACCGTCTGCTGCCGGCCCGATGCGTCGGTCCAGTTCACCGACAGGCCGGCGGCTTCGGCCAGCGTTTTCAGCGTGTCATTGCTTTCAGCGAAATCAGTCATGGGCATCTCCGCCAGCATCGATGGACGACTTGGCGTTTGCCTGTCCGAGCGCTGCGCCTTCTGTGCCGGCAGACATCAACCAGACCACTGCGCTGCCGGCAGGCACACTGCCCCCCTGTACGGCAGACGCTGCACCGGGCAGGCTCTCGTGCAACAGCTTGGCATCCAAGGCAGGCAGATCAGCCGTTACCGCATGATCCTCGCCCAGGTTCAAATAAATGCGCAGGTGACTGCCATCGCCCAATTTCCACTGCGCCATGACGGATGACTCACCCAGCACCAGACTACGTTCGGCGCGTGCACCGGGAAGACGCGGCACGATCTCCTGCGCACGCAGCGCAAGCAGTTCGCGGGTGAGCGCAAGCCACGCCTGATTGTCGGCAGACTTCTCTGCTGCAAACGGGTTGGAATGCGTGAACGTCGATGCAGCGTTTGGATCAGGAATTTTCTCGCGCCGCACCGGGTCGGAAAACGCGGCGAAGTGGGCAAACTCACTGCGACGGCCTTCGCGCACGGCATCGGCCAGCTCGTCGTGGTGATCGGTGAAGAACAGGAACGGCGTGGTCGCGCCAAATTCTTCGCCCATGAACAGCATGGGAATCTGCGGCCCCAGCAACAGCAAGGTATACGCAGCACGCAGCGCATCAGGCGGCGCAAGCGTCGTCAGCCGCTCGCCCAAGGCACGGTTGCCGGTCTGGTCATGATTCTGCAAGAACAGCACAAATGCAGTGGGCGGCAAATAGCCGCTGGGCTCACCACGCGGTGCGCCTTTCTTGTGTACGGAAGGCTCGCCCTGGTAGACAAACCCTTCTTTCAGGAAACGCGCCAGCCGCTCGGCAGGACGATCGATATAGTCTTCGTAATAGCCTTCGGTCTCGCCCGTCAGCATGCGATGCAGGATGTTGTGCCCGTCATCGTTCCACTGGGCAGTGAAGTCCGCAGCCAAGTGGCGAGCACCGTTGGTTTCGTTTTCCAGCACCAGGTGGATATGTCGCGACGGACCGACGGATTCACGCAGAAAGGCGGCCATCTCATCGAGCCATTGCGGGTCGGCAATCGCGTGCACGGCGTCGAAGCGCAGGCCGTCGAAACGGAAGTCCTGCAACCAGTACAAGGCGTTTTCTGCGAAGAACGCGCGTACCTCGGGCCGACGAAAATCGATGGAGGGTCCCCACGGGGTCTTCACGTCTTCACGGAAGAAATCCTTGGCGTAGGCCGACAGATAATTCCCATCGGGGCCGAAGTGGTTGTAGACCACATCCAGGAACACCATCAGGCCCAGACCATGCGCAGTATCGATCAGTGCGCGCAGTTCGTCGGGCGTACCGTAGGCGGCATCCGGGGCATACGGCAAGACGCCGTCGTAACCCCAGTTTCGTTTGCCCGGAAAATCTGCCACCGGCATCAGCTCAATCGCAGTGATGCCCAACGCAGCCAATTCCGGCAACCTTGCAGCAGCTGCTGCAAAGCCGCCCATCACCCCCACGTGCAATTCATACAGCACCGTTTCGTGCCAGGGACGACCACGCCAGTCAGCGTGCTGCCATGCATAGGCGGTGGGATCGACCACCACACTGGGGTCGTGCACATCGCCAGCCTGCGCACGTGACGCCGGGTCTGGCACCAGCAGTTCCGGTGACACACGGTACCGGTAACGCGCACCCGCACCGCACGCCATCACTGCTTCGAACCAGCCCTGCCCCACTGCCTGCATGACAACGGGTGCCATGCCCTCGACTTCTACCGAGGCAGTGGTCAAGGACGGTGCCCAGAAACGAAATCTTGTCTGATCGTGCGCAAGCAAGCTGGCACCGAATTCGGCACCCGCTGCCACAGTAGACACCGCTGACATGCTTACTCCGTCGGCGGCGAATCAGCCGGCTGGTTGTCGGGTTGATCGTTGGTCTGGTCGTTCGGTTGGTCGTGTGCCTGGTCGTGCTTTTGTTCCGCGTTGGCGTCCTTCGATTCATCCGGCGCGTCCTCGAAAGGCGCATCCAAGGGCAAGCCACTCAGCAAGACCACCGAGCGCCCCTGCACCGAAACGGGTCCATCCACCGACACGTAGATATCGGCATCAGGCTCCGCCGTATCGACCACCAACTTCCATTGCAGTTGCGGATCGGGCATCTTGAAATCAACCGCGTCCGCGCCACCATTGATCAACAACATGGTGACGTCCAGACCACCGCGCTCGTCGCGGGTGGTGCGGCGCAGG